>NZ_JBJGEE020000001.1:0-4800000 GCF_045764065.1 Pseudomonas sp. Pseu.R1
GTATCTGGAGTATTACCAGGCGGTGTTGGGGTGTTTGCCCTCCGATGCCGTGCATGTGTTGCCCCTGTTCGGCATTCATCCGGAATTTCAGGGGCAACATTACGGTGAGCAATTGTTGCAGGCACTCCATGATTGGTGTGCGGTGGATGAGCATTCACAAGGGGTCGTGCTGGACACGGGAAATGGCCATTATCTTGAGTTCTATCGCCGACAGGGGTACGAGGAAATTGGCGAAATTGCTGTAGGACCAATCCGCGAACACATTTTTTTTCACCCGAATCCCCAGGTGTCGTTGGGTTCCACGGCTTGAACGCGGGTGTCCTCTCAACCTTCGCGGGTTCCAGACGTCCCCGCTGCTCGTGTTAGCATCCGCGCCTATGAAGTTTCCCGGTCGATTCACCAGCGGTTTTCTCCTGATGTTGTCCAGTTGCGCAGCCTTCGCCGATGCCCAACTGGATGTGCGGATCAAACCTTCCAATTCCGAGCTCAAATCCAATATCGAAGGGTACGTGGGCAGCCTTGGCGAGCGCGATGAACAGGCGCTTGAGCGGTTCAGTGTGGGCGCCGTCGAGCAGGCACAAAAGGCCGCTCAAGCCCTGGGCTACTATCAGGCGCAGATCGACAGCGAAGTCAAAAAGGTCGACAAGGACTGGCACCTGATCCTGAGCGTACAGCCTGGCGAGCCGGTGCATCTGCGCAATGTCACCGTCCGTATCGAAGGTCCGGCCAGTCAGCTCAAGGCTTTCAAAGTCCCGAAAAGCGATGCGCTCAAGTCAGGTGCCGTGCTCAATCACGGTTATTACGAAGACGCGAAGAAACTGATCCAGAACCAGGCCGCTCGCTACGGTTTCTTCAATGGCCGCTTCGTGACGCAGCGCCTTTCCGTCGATCCGCGAGCGGGCGTGGCGGACATCGAATTGGTGTATGACAGTGGCCCGCGCTTTACCTTGGGCAAGGTGACGTTCAGCGGGGATGCGCCGTTCGATGAAGACCTGCTTAACCGGATGGTGCCGTTCAAGGCAGACACCCCCTACGATTCCGAATTGATCGCCGAACTCAATCAGGCCATGCAATCCAGTGGTTACTTCGAGGGCGTTCGTGTGGACGCGTCCCCGACCACCGCGCAGGGGCAAGTGATTCCGGTTGACGTTCAACTGCAAACCCGTAAGCCCCGCACCATGGGGCTTGGGGTCGGCTATTCAACCGATGTGGGGCCGAGGATCAAGGCCAACTGGACCCGCCATTGGGTCAACCCGCAAGGCCACAGTTACGGCATTGAGTCGGAGCTGTCCGCACCTCGGCAGAACGTCGGACTGTTCTATGACATCCCGCTCGATCCTCCGCTGACCGACAAGCTGCGCTTCGCGGGCGGCTACCAATACGAAGAGATCGCTGACACCGACAGCCTGAGTAAATTGCTCACCGTCGGTCCTGAATGGCACAGCAAGTTGCCCAGCGGCTGGGAACGGGTGATTTCCCTGAAGTGGCAGCGCGAAGAATATCGCCTGGGTAACGACTCGGGATTGAGCACGTTGCTGATGCCGGGGATCAGCTATTCGTACCTGCGCAGCGACAACCGGATCGACCCTCACAATGGCTATCGTCTGCAATTTGAAACCGAAGTGGCGAAGGAGGGGCTGGGTTCTGACGCCAACGTCGTGCATGGCCTGGCCACTCTCAAAGGACTGACGACGATCGCGCAAAACCATCGTTTGCTGGGGCGGGTACAAGTGGGCGGTACGGCCACCAATGGTTACAAATCCATTCCGCCCTCGTTGCGTTTTTTTGCCGGTGGTGATCAGAGCGTGCGCGGTTATGACTACCAGTCGTTGTCTCCGGAAAACTCCGATGGCGACAAGATCGGTGGGCGTTACATGGTCGCTGGCAGTGCGGAATATCAATACTCCATCGCCGAAAAATGGCGCGTGGCGGCCTTCATTGACGAAGGCAATTCTTTCAATTCGCTGGATTTCCCCAGTCTCAAAACCGGTGTGGGTATCGGCATTCGCTGGGTATCGCCAGTCGGACCTTTACGCCTGGACCTGGCTCACGCGCTGGATGACGACGGTGGTATTCGTTTGCACTTCTCGATGGGACCTGAACTGTGACGGGTACGGCACGGGTTAAACGTATTGCGCTGTTTGCGCTGTTGGCTTTGCTGACGGTGATGTTGATCATCGGTGCGGCAGCGGGCTGGATGCTGGGCACGGAATCCGGCAGCCGCTGGGCGCTCGCAAGGGTGCCGGGCTTGACCGTGCAGAACTTCACCGGACACCTGGGCGGAATGTGGCAGGCCGATTCGCTGGTCTGGCAGGACGGTGAGAGCAGGGTCGAAGTGGATGCGCCCGTGCTGGCCTGGTCGCCGACGTGCCTTACGCGCATGACCGTATGCATTGACGATCTGCAAACCGGCGACATTCGCCTGCATTTCGCGCCATCAGGTGCAGACGAGAGCAGCGGCCCGATCGCCTTGCCCGATCTCAACCTGCCCGTCGCCATCGAGCTGGGCCGTGTTCAGGTGGGCAGTGTGCAACTGGACGGCACCGAGCAAGTGCGTGATTTACACCTGTCGGCACATTGGACGGTCGAGGGCCTGAAGATCGATTCGCTTCACGCGCAACGGGACGACATCATTCTCGACCTAAACGGCCTGCTGAAACCGACGGCCAATTGGCCGCTGACGGCGCAGGGGCAGGTGAAACTGCCCGATATCAGCGGCCAGCCACTGTTCCTGGCCTTGAACGTGGAGGGCGACCTGCTCAAGACGCTGAACCTCAACGCACAGACGCAGGGTTACATCAACGCGAAACTGGTAGGGCATTTGCAACCTCTTGCGGCCAATCTACCGGCTGACGTGGTCATCACCAGTGACGGCTTCAAACCGGCTGCCGACCTGCCGGACACGCTGCAACTCAACCAGTTGAATCTGAACGCCAAAGGTGATCTTGCCCAAGGCTATGCCATCCTCGGCAACGCGAGCCTGCCTGCCGAGCAGGGCCCTGTGGAATTGGCATTGCAAGGGCGCGTGGACGCCAAAGGCGCTGAAATCGATACCTTGAACCTGGACGCCAGCGCCAATCAGCGCTTGAGCGCGAGCGGCAAGGTCGATTGGCAAACCGGCCTGCGTGCCGACGCGAAAATCGACTGGCTGGACTTCCCCTGGCATCGGTTGTACCCGCTGATCGACGAGCCTGAGGTCAGTGTTCATACCTTCTCCGGTGGAGTGTCTTACACCGACGGCAAATACCTCGGCAATTTCACCGGCGCCTTCAAGGGGCCTGCCGGGCCTTTTACGTTGCAAAGCCCGTTCAGTGGAGACCTGCAACAGATCTTCCTGCCGCAACTGGAGCTGGTGGCCGGGCAGGGCAAGGCCAGCGGGCACGCGAATGTCGGGTTCGCCGATGGCGTGTCCTGGGACACCGCGCTGGATCTGAGCGCGCTCGATCCGTCTTTCTGGGTGGGCGAGTTGCCCGGCTCATTGGCCGGTCCGTTGCGCAGCAAGGGTGCCTTCAAGAATGAACAACTGAGCCTGAGCGCCGACCTGGACCTCAAGGGGCGGCTGCGCGGCCAGCCAGCGGTGTTGCAGACCAAAGCGGAGGGTGCAGCGGACAAGTGGACGGTCAATGCCCTGGAAATCCGGTTGGGTGACAACCGCATTCAGGGCACGGGTAGCCTGCAACAGAAACTGGCCGGGCAACTTGATATGAACCTGCCGCGTCTGGGGCAGTTGTGGCCCCGGTTGCAAGGGCAGATCAAAGGCCGTCTGGATCTGGCGGGCACGTTACAGGCGCCTCAAGGGCAACTGGCTCTGCAAGGCAACCAATTGGCGTATGAGACCAACAAGCTGCAAAGCCTGACGCTAGCGGCCAAGCTGGACAGCGCCCAACGGGCCGATATCGATCTGAAGATATCGGGCATTCAGAGCGCAGACACAGCCCTAGGCACACTGGTGGTGACAGGGCAAGGCGACATCAAAAAGCAACAGATGAAACTCGATCTGCAAGGGCCGCTGCTCAAGCTGGCGCTCGCCCTTGATGGCAGCCTCGACAAAGGCAACTGGCGCGGACGGCTGGCCAGCGGCGATATCCAGACGGGCGGGAAGGACTGGAAGCTGCAGCAACCGGCGAAACTGGAACGGCTGGCGGACGGTAAAGTCAACTTTGGCGCCCATTGCTGGATGTCAGGCCCTGCCAGTCTGTGCGGCGAGGACCAGCGTCTGATGCCGGATCCGCGTCTGCGTTACCACCTCAAACAGTTTCCGCTGGAAAGCCTGGCGCAGTGGATGCCCAAGGATTTCGCCTGGAAAGGCGCACTCAATGCCGATGTCCAGCTGGACGTCCCGGCGGCAGGCCCCAATGGTCAGATCGTGATCGACGCCAGCGGTGGTACATTGCGCGTCAAGGACAAGAACCAATGGCTGGATTTTCCCTATCAGGCCTTGAAACTGACCAGCAATCTGACGCCCAAGAAGGTCGACACCACACTGGATTTTCGCGGTGGCCAACTGGGTGAGTTATTGGCTCGTTTGAGCATTGACCCACTGGCAAAAAACAAGCCGGTGAATGGCGATTTCAACCTGAGCGGCCTGGATATTTCGGTGGCGCGGCCGTTCGTGCCAATGATCGAAAAACTCAATGGCAAGCTCAACGGCAACGGCCGCATTTCCGGCACGTTGTTGGCGCCGCAGGTCAACGGCGACGTGGTCCTTAGCGACGGTGAGGTGTCAGGGCCTGAATTGCCGGTCAGCCTGGAAAAACTCAATGTGCAGGCGCTGATTGCCGGTGAAAACGTTCAACTCAAGGGCCACTGGACCAGCGGGCCGAGCGGGCAGGGCAGTATCGGTGGGCACATCGGCTGGGCTGAAGCGCTGGATGTCGACGTCAGCCTGAAGGGCTCGCAGTTGCCGATTACGGTGGAACCCTATGCCAAGCTGGAAGCTGCGCCGGACCTGAACATCACGTTGCAGGGTGACCGGTTGGCGGTTTCCGGCAACGTGCTGATCCCCAAAGGTGAAATCACGGTTCGGCAGTTGCCGCCGTCCACGGTGAAAGTGTCCGATGACACAGTGATCGTCGGCGCGCAGACCGAGCAGGGCAAACCGTCGATGGCCATCGCCATGGACGTCAACGTCGTAGTGGGTCAGGACAAACTGAGTTTCAGCGGCTTTGGCTTGACCGCCAACCTGGCCGGTCGTGTACACATCGGCGACAACCTCGACACCCGTGGCGAACTGAGTCTGAATGACGGTCGTTATCGCGCCTATGGTCAGCGTCTGACCATTCGCAAGGCGCGGCTGTTGTTTGCCGGGCCGGTGGATCAGCCGTATTTGGACATCGAGGCTATACGCCAGACCGATGACGTGATCGCCGGAATTCGCTTGACGGGCAGCGCCGAGCAGCCGACCACGACGGTGTTTTCGGAACCGGCGATGAGTCAGGAGCAGGCGTTGTCCTATCTGGTGCTGGGACGACCGTTGAGCACCAACGGTGAAGACAACAACATGATGGCCCAGGCCGCGCTGGCGCTGGGATTGGCGGGGAGTTCGTCGACAGCAGGCAAGCTGGCATCGGGGCTCGGGATCAAGGACTTCGACCTGGACACCTCGGGCAGCGGTGACAAGACCTCGGTGGTTGCCAGTGGCAAGATCACTGACAGGCTCAGCCTGCGTTACGGCGTGGGTGTGTTCGAACCGGCCAATACCATCGCGCTGCGTTACCTGTTAAGCAAAAAAGTGTACGTGGAAGCCGCAAGCGGTGTGGCCAGTTCCCTGGACATTTTCTACAAGCGAGATTTCTAAAGGGCGGTTCGAATCAATCTGCGCTGTCCCGGGGGCGCGGGGGTGTGGTGCACGGTCTGGCTAATCGAGCAGTGTCAGACGCTGCGCTCCCTTCACCACGCTCCTGCGCTTACTGGTGGTAACGCTCAATACCGCGCCTTGTCGATCCACTCCATCGACGTGCGCCAGACGCAAATCCCCAGGAAATACGCCGACATCAACAACCACACGCTCAACACCCATGAGCCGTTGTACGGATGGTTGATCACCAGCAGAAAGCTGCACAGAAACCACACGCTGGTCACGGCGATATTGATTGGCATGAAGCGTCGTACCCGGAACGGATGGAGAAATTTCATCCGGGTGACGGTCAGCAAGGCCAGGCAGATCACGGTGATGAACGTCAGCCATGGCGCGGGTGACAGGATGTACACGCACAGCGCCACCACGTTCCAGGCGGCGGGAAAGCCCTGAAAGTAGTTGTCCTTACTTTTCATTTCGGTGTTGCAAAAGCAGAACAGGGACGACACCAGAATGATCGAGATGGTCAGCAGCAGGGTGTAATCCGGCAGCGGGATGTAGCGGTAGATAAAGAGTGCAGGAATGAAGACGTACGTCAGGTAGTCGATCACCAGATCCAGCACCGAGCCGTCGAAATGCGGCAGCACCGACTGCACGTTGACCTTGCGCGCCAGTGAGCCGTCCAGACCGTCGACGATCAGGGCGATGCCCAGCCACAGCAGGCAGGCCTTGGGCTGGTTGTCGAACAGGGCAATGGTCGCCAGGAAAGCGAGCACGACGCCAGTGGCCGTGAAACCATGGGCACCCCATGCTTTGAGCCAGGCAATACGTTGAATCGGGATCATGGATGGTCCTTCTGGAAATGAAGCCAGCCAGATCGACGCACCAGACGGATACGCTCGACCTGACCACGGGTGCAACTATCGACCGGTTGTCAGCCGATAAGGTTCACCTCGCTCCCTTACACGGTAGCAGGCGGCGGGGGCTTTGGTGATTCATTTGTGACGGGGTGAAGTCATTCGGCGCGATGAAACGTGTCACTGGTCGGCTGCCCGGCAAAGCAGGCCATTTGCTGGCCCCTGCTCTGAAAAAACCTCGGCAGAATCCTCGCCTTATCAGGAAGTTAGGCACGGAACTGCATGCGAATTATCACGCGCTGTCTGGTGTTGGTTGTGTTAGCGGGCGCTTCGAATGGCGTTTGGGCGAGGGATTTGAGCAAGAACGAACGGGATCTGTGTACCTGGGGCGCGGGGATTGCCGCCACCGCGCAACAGTACAAACTCGCCGGGCTGACGCTGTATGGCGCTCGCAACAAGTTACAGGCGCGGCGTTTCCCTCAGCAGTGGATGCGCATGAGCGCTCTGGGCATTACCGAACAAACCTACGACAGCCCTTCGCGTATGCGCCCCGAGAGTGTGCGTCAGGTTTATTACGAAGGGTGTACCCGCCATGAACTGGCACGCCGGTAGGGTGTTTCAGGACAACCGTTGCATGAGATAAGCCTCGCCCGTTACCCGGATCATCGGGTGCGGGGTGATCTGGCAGGTTTTTATCACAGAGAAACCGTGGCGCTCGTAAAACCGACGCGCTCCGGTATTGGCCGCGTAGTCGATCAGGCTCAGGCCTTTGAGTTTCATGCCATCGGCCCGCGCCTGTGCCTGCTCCAGAAAGCGCAGCCCCAAACCTTTGTTCCGCCAGCCGTCATGCAGTGCCAGGCTTGAGATATAGAGCGTGTCGGGGACTTCCATGTCGGCGTACGGCGCCAGTACCGGGTCGGTCGCGGGTGCCGGATTCGGATCTTCGTACATGGCATAGCTGTGCATCATGCCGATGACTTCTCCGTGTGCTTCAGCGATCAGGCAGTTCTGAAACGAAAAATCCACGCCTTCGCGGGCATAGCGGCGGGTGCCGACTTCCAGTAAATCCTCGCCTGGCTCCGCCAACTGGCTCCAGATGTAATCCGACGCCCCTTCGGACGTAATCTGGAACAGGCGGGCAATCTCACGCGCATCGGCACGGGTCGCTGGACGAAATACGACAGGCATTCACAAGGCTCCACGGGTGTTGGGGCGCCTGTTATAGCGTGCCGTTTCAGCGTGAGGCCAATGCCGCATGGGGCAACGTCGCAATCAGGCCGACGGCCGTCGTTCTTGAGGGCTGGAGAGGGATGACAGAAGCATCAGGCGCGCCATTGCGGCACGCCCGATCATCACTCAGTGCGGTGCC
Source organism: Pseudomonas sp. Pseu.R1 (assembly GCF_045764065.1). Classification (NCBI taxonomy): domain Bacteria; kingdom Pseudomonadati; phylum Pseudomonadota; class Gammaproteobacteria; order Pseudomonadales; family Pseudomonadaceae; genus Pseudomonas; species Pseudomonas sp. Pseu.R1. The sequence continues at coordinate 8,024 of NZ_JBJGEE020000001.1, forward strand.
CGAGGGATGGTCTTCAGCAGGTCGGCAGGGCTGATGTGCCCCACCACTGGCGCGCTGCCCGGTTGCGGCAGGTTGAGGATGTGGCCTTTCATCTTGCCGATGATGTGCATCTCGCAAGGCTTGCAGTCGAATTTCAGGGTCAGCACCTCATCGCCATGAATCAATTGCATTGGCGCCACCTTGGTGCGCACGCCGGTCACCCCTTTGGCCTGTTTCGGGCACAGGTTGAAGGAGAAACGCAGGCAGTGTTTGGTGATCATCACCGGCACTTCGCCTGGTTCTTCGTGGGCTTCGTAAGCGGCGTCGATCAGTTTGACGCCGTGGCGGTGGTAGAAATCGCGGGCCTTCTGGTTGTAGACGTTGGCCAGGAACGACAAATGCGCTTCCGGGTATACCGGAGGCGGACTGGTCTCGGCTTTACGGCCACCGCGAGGGTGAGCGGCGACCCGGGCCTCGGTCAGTGCCTCGATGACCTCGCGGCGCAGGGCCTTGAGCTGCGAGTTCGGGATGAAGAACGCTTGCGGCGCGTCCAGCTTCACGTCCAGGGCGTGATACTGGGTGGTGCCGAGCTGGCACAGCAAGTCGCGCAGTTGTTCCAGTGCCTGTTCCGGCTTGTTGGCGGCGCCGAACGGGCCATCCAGCGACACGCTGGCGCGCACGCCTTCTTCACTGACGGCGGTCAGTTCAAGACGCTCTTCGCGCAATTGCACCTGCCATGTCAGGCCGATGCGGCGCTCGGCCGAGGTCTTCAGCAGCGCCTGCTGCCAGTTGTGATCGAGGTTGCGGTTCAACGGATGATTCGGGCGCGCCTTGTACAGGTCGGCGGGCATTTCGTTAGGCTCGACGCGGTAGCGGTAGCGCTTCTCGCCATCTTCGTCGAACTCGCCCTTGGGCTCGGCGATGTTGGCGCGGAAACCCACCACTTCGCGCTTGATCAGTACGTTCAGGCCGTCGCCGTTAGTGAGCGGGTCATGGGTCACGACCTGCAGGTCGCGCTTGCCGACTTTCTCCACCACGCCCACCGGCAGGCCGGTGAAGGTTGGGGTGTCGAAGGCGCCGATGTCGATCTTGCGGTCGGTGACGAAATAATCGGTGCTGCCACGGTGGAACGTCTTTTCCGGGTCAGGCACGAAGAAGTGCGCGGTACGGCCGCTGGAGGCGCGGGCCAGGTCCGGGCGGTCTTCGAGCACGTCGTCCAGGCGTTGACGGTAGTAGGCCGTGATGTTTTTCACGTAGCCCATGTCCTTGTAGCGGCCTTCGATCTTGAACGAGCGTACACCGGCCTCGACCAGCGCGCGGATGTTGGCGCTCTGGTTGTTGTCCTTCATCGACAGCAGGTGTTTTTCGAAGGCAACAACGCGGCCCTGATCGTCTTTCAACGTGTAGGGCAGGCGGCAGGCCTGGGAGCAATCGCCACGGTTGGCACTGCGGCCGGTCTGAGCGTGGGAAATGTTGCACTGGCCGGAGAACGCCACGCACAGCGCGCCGTGAATGAAGAACTCGATGGCAGCATCGGTTTCATCGGCAATGGCGCGGATTTCCTGCAGGTTCAACTCGCGGGCCAGCACCAGTTGCGAGAATCCGGCCTGATCGAGGAACTTGGCCCGCTCCAGGGTGCGGATATCGGTCTGCGTGCTGGCGTGTAGCTCGATGGGCGGAATGTCCAGCTCCATCACGCCCAGGTCTTGGACGATCAGCGCGTCGACGCCGGCGTCGTACAATTCGTGGATCAGCTTGCGCGCCGGTTCCAGTTCGTTGTCGTGCAGAATGGTGTTGATCGTGGTGAACACGCGCGCGTGATAGCGATGGGCGAATTCCACAAGCCCGGCGATGTCGCTGACCTCGTTGGAGGCATTGTGCCGCGCGCCAAAGCTCGGGCCGCCAATGTAGATGGCGTCAGCGCCATGCAAAATGGCCTCGCGCGCGATGGTCACATCGCGGGCAGGGCTGAGCAATTCCAGGTGATGCTTGGGTAGGGACATGTTTTTTTAGTCGGATCTTCACGGTCAAGGCGCGCATTGTAGCGGTGAAACGCCTGACCGGCATCTTTCGGCTGCCGGGTGGTGGAAAACCGAGGAAAACCGACCTGTAGCCGCATGGCTTGGCTGCGATGGCGTCTTTGAAATCGCTGCCGCCGGCAAGCCATGCTGCTACAAGGTAATGCGCTGAACTTCAGGCCTTCGCCGCCATCGCGGTCACTTCCACGCGCATGCCTTCCACAGCCAATGCGGCAACGCCCACCGCCGCGCGCACTGGCCACGGTTTGGCGAAGAAACGCTTGTACACCTCGTTGAACGCAGCACGGTCGGCCATGTCGGTGAGGTAGATGGTCAGGTGCATGACCCGATCCATCGAGCTGCCCGCACGCTCCAGCGCGACTTTCAGGGCTTGCAGGGTGCATTCGCTTTGCAGAGTGATGTCGCCCAGTTCCAGGCTGCCGTCGGCGCGGGTCGGGATCTGGGTCGAGACCATGATGCCGCTGAAGCTGGCGACGTCGGAGGAAATGGAGTCCTGGTCAGGATCGGGGGTGAAGATGAGGTCTTGGCTGGACATACGCGTCTCGTGCTGAAAAAGGAACCCTGCATCCGCCGAAGGTCGGCTGACGCAGGGTGCTTATCATACGCAGCTCGTCACTGTTTCGCCGACTTGCCGTCATGGCGCTTGCGCCATTCGCCGAGCATGCGGTCGCGTTCCTTCGACGCCCAGGCGAAGTCGTTCTTGATCAGGTGCTGCTCAGAGTCTTCAGGCAACTCGGCAGGTGGCTTGGCCAGGTCGGCCTGGGCCAGCACGGTAGGCTGACTGAGGCCCAGCTTCTTTGCCGCCTGCGTCACGCTGCCGAGACGCGCCGCCGTGTAAAACGCTTTGAGCTATGCCGAGAGCATGGACACACCAGCACCTTGAATCTGAAACGATGGGAAGTGCATCGTAAGCGGTTTTTTAGCGCAAGGCATCGGCAGCGTTGTTGGCATCAACCGGCGAGGCGATGCTGGCGAATGAACTGATCGATGATCGCGGCGACTTCCGAGGGGGCTTCCAGCGGCGACAGGTGGCCGATGTCCGTCAATTCGTGCAACGCCGCGTGAGGAACGCGGCTCAGCAATTCGGTTTGCAGCGTGGTCACCGAGTCCACTTTGTCCAGCGTCCCGGCAATCACCGCAACGGGGACCTCGATGCGCGCCACCGACTCGGCGATGTCTTCACGGCTGGTGAACTGCGGCCATGCCCGCTTCGCGTCGGGCATACCTTGCAGGCTGTCTTCAATCACTTGCTGGCGTTGCGCCGGACTCAAGGGGCGGGCGGTCAGCATGTGGTCAATGGCCAGCTCAACGGAGGCCACCGAGTCATAGGCCCTGGCCATGGCCGCGAGGGCGTCTTCCGGCATGTTCAACGGAGTGGGAGGCGCCGGAGCCACCAGCACCATGCCGCTCAAGCCGACCGGTCGGCGCGAGGCGATCCGTTGCGCGATCTTGCCGCCCATCGAGTGGCCGACCAGTACGTAATGGTCCAGTCTCAGCGCCTGCACGACGTTGAGCACGTCATCGGCAAAGGCGTCGAGACTGAACGCGATGGGCGTTGCGGGCGTTTCGAACCGTTGTGACTGGCCCCAGCCACGCAGGTCGGGCCTCACCGTGCGATAACGCGCGGGCAGGGCCGCGACGACAGCGTCCCAAGTGCGTGCAGAGCCGCCCCAGTAATGCAGGAAAATCAGCGTCGGTACGCCTTCGCCCTGATCTTCGACATGCAGGTGTACGCCATTTGAAACCACGTTCATGGTTGATGCTCGTCAGTTGAGTGGGGACGAACACTTTAAATTGCAGCGCTGTGGAGGATAATCTGCCGATTCTTATCATGAATCGATCACCAGATTATCGAATGGATGGGCCATGGACCGTCTGACCAGTATTAGCGTTTTCGTCACCGCCCTCGAAAAGGGCAGCCTTGTCGCGGCAGGGCGATGTTTCGGGTTGTCGCCGTCAATGGCGGGCAAACACGTCAGCGCGCTGGAGGCCCAACTGGGCGTGCGCTTGTTGCAACGCAGCACGCGCAAACTCAGCGCCACCGACGCAGGTCGGGCGTATTACGCCCGATGCAAAGGCATCATCGAGGCCTGGGATGAAGCCAATCATGAAGCCAGCGACACCGGAATCAGCGTACGCGGCACACTGCGCGTCGCGGTGCCGGTGACGTTTGGCGCGTTATACATGGGCGATGTGATGGCCGGATTGTTGCGTGATCATCCGGACCTGAACGTCGAACTGATTGCTGATGATCGCTTCATCGACCTGCACGCGGCCGGAATCGATGTCGCCATCCGGATCGGCGAATTGGCAGATTCATCGCTGATCGCCCGGCGACTGTGCGCGTGTCGAATGGTCATGTGTGCGTCCCCCGACTTCATCGAACGTCATGGCTTGCCGACCACACCGGTGGCGCTGCGGGCCTTGCCGCGTCTGGCGTTCAGCGAAGCGGTCTCCGGCGATGGCTGGACGATTCGGGATACCGAGGGTCGGCCTTTTCGGGTCGATGGGCCGATCCGCGCTCAGGCCAATAACATGCAAATGCTGCTGTCGATGACGCTGGCGGGGTTGGGCATTGCTTATGGCCCGACGTTTGTCTTCGGGCAGGCGCTGCGGGAAGGAAATCTGGTGGCGTTATTACCGGACTTTTGCCTGACCGAACTGGCGATCCATGCCGTTTATCCGACGGCCCGTTACGTGCCATCGAAATTGCGCTGTTTCATCGACCACGTGGCGTCAGCGCTTGCGGGGACGTTGCCTTGGGAGCAGCGCTGAATCGCACACGGGTATAGCCAAAGGCTTACACGCGGTTCAGCAAACCGTCCGTTTACAGCGACGGGGCAAAACCCTAAATTGGATCCATCGACTGAAGCGCAGGACGCGCTTCAGAGGTCAAGGATGATCTGCCATTTGCCCGGAACGCTACCGACAGGACGTTGGAATGGCCTTGATAGAAAAGAACCCGCTTCGGCGGGTTTTTTAATGCCTGCGATTCAGCATCGCAGGCCCGCGACATCACTCTTTGACGTCCATGAACTCTTTGGCCCAGTTCACGTAGCTTTCGGGTAGCGTGTAGGTGTGGGTCAGTTCTGTGGCGCTCAGGTTTTCCGTGCTGTGAGTCACTTTGCGCTGGGCGCGCAGGCTGTCGTAAGTGGCCTTGATCGCCGCGAAGTAGGCGCCGTGGCCCGCCACGACGACACGTACGCCCAGTTTTGCCAGACGTGCGTAGTCGCTCAGATTCGGATTGCCGTAGGTGACGAGCATCAACGGTACGCTGAGCTTCTCGGAGATCTGCTCCAAGTGGTCGAAGTCCTTGATGCCGACCATGCAGATGCCGTCGGCACCGGCTTTTTCATAGGCCTGGGTGCGTTCGATGATGTCCTTGACCGGTAACACCCCGGCGTTGGTGCGGGCGATGATCGACAGCTCAGGGTCGACACGGGCTTCCAGGGCGGCCTTGACCTTACCGATACCTTCTTCGATGGAGATCAGGTCGGTGGATTTGCGTCCGAACTGGGCAGGCAGCAGGGTGTCTTCGATGGTCAGTGCAGCGACGCCTGCGCGTTCCAGTTCTTCCACGGTGCGCATGACGTTGAGGGCGTTGCCATAGCCATGGTCGGCGTCGGCAATGAATGGCAACTGGGCCACGCGGCCGATGCGGGTAGCCTGTTCGACGAATTCGCTGAGGGTGATCAGCGCAAAGTCCGGCGCTGCCAGCACTTGCAGCGACGCGACGGAGCCGCCGAGGATGCCGACTTCAAAACCCAGGTCTGCCGCGATACGGGCGGACATCGGGTCGAAGACGGAGGCTGTTTCGAAGCACGCGTTGGACGCGAGCAATTCGCGAAAATTACGGCGCAGAGCGGTGTGGGACATTCTGGACATGGTGTTTCCTGATATGGGTCGTCATCGAGACTGACGATCTACGCCTTTCATTTGAGCCGCGAGACTAACATGCGGAATATTCCGAAGTTATGTCGTTTTGGCATGACCCATGCTGCAAGTACATAGTCCACCATGACTGCATGGTTAAAGGGCGTTTATCGGATTTGCGCACGTCTATGGTGCATTTTTTATGGCCCGTTTTTCGGTTTTTTCAGCCGCGAAGGCGCGGGCGGTCGTAATGTGGTTCAGCGTTCGAGCGATTGTAACGTTCTGACCAGAAGCGAGCCTAAACGGACCTGAGTCGCGGCCAGCGGGTTCAGGTTACGGTTCATGGAAAGCCTCGCGACGCAGGGTGAAGAAATGCATCGGCTGCATGTTGGTTCATTAGGTTATGCAAAAATGGAATTTAACAATCGACGATCGAGGCATTAGCTTATAAACGACTGGATATTTAGATCCGGCAGCTATTAGCCATCCGGGCGTTTCTGCCTGAACCTGTCGAGACCGCACGTGCGGATCGGCCCTGCTTGCCGATTCCGGCATTTGGAGCCCACGTGCGTCATCTCAAGAATCTACTCGCCACTGCCGCGATTTCGCTTGTCGCGTTCACTGCCCACGCCCAGACCCTGGTGGTGGGTGACCAGAGCTACAACGCTCAGTCCGTGATGGAAGCGGCAGGGGTGTTGAACGATCTGCCCTATACCCTGGAATGGAAACAATTCACGGCCGGCTCGCCGGTAGCAGAAGCCTTGAACGTCGGCAGTCTGGATCTGGGCCTGCTGGGCGACGCGCCCCCGCTGTTTCTCGGCGCCTTGGGCGCACCGATCAAAGTCATCGCGATCACCCGCCAGAACCTCGGCGGCGTGGCGATTCTGGTGCGCAAGGATTCCGACATTCACAGCCTGGCGGATCTGCGCGGCAAGCGTGCGGCGATCTGGAAAGGTTCGTGGAGCCAGCAACTGCTGTTCAGTGCGCTGGACAAGGCGGGCGTGCCGCGAGATTCGCTGGACCTGCGTTACCTGAGCGCGCTGGACGCCTCTCACGCACTGGACGGCGGCGCGGTGGACGTGATCGCCACGTGGGAACCCTACGTCACCCAACAGGAGCGTCAGGGCGCGCGAGTTCTGGCAACGGCCGAAGGGTTGATTCCGGCACAAAGCTATGTGGTCGCCAATGCCCATGTCATTGACAGCAAACGCGCGGTCATCGAAGACTTCCTCAACCGTCTGAAAAAAGCCCGTGAATGGACCTTGAAGGATCCTGCCAACACGGCGACCTACGCCGATGCCTGGGCCAAACGTACCCGTGCCGACAGTGAGATCGCCCGCATCTGGTTCGCCCGGGCCAGAACCAACGTCGAGGCACTGAACCCTCAAGTGGTCGCCGACGCGCAGAAAACCGTCGATTTTTTTGCAGGAATAGGGCTGATCAAGTCCTACCCGGCACAAAGCCTGTTCGACACTTCCTTCTCCAGCACGCTTCAGCCCGCCACCGCGCAAGCACAGTAAGGAACTGACGAGATGAGCAAGCGACAGATCAAACTTGGTGCGCTGACCATGGGCTGTGGCGGGCCGGGACGGCATAACCTGTGGCGCGACCCTGCACTGCCCGCCGACGCCAGCGTGAATATCGACTGGTACGTCGATATTGCCCGGCAGGCAGAAGCGGCGCTGTTTGACCTGATGTTCATTGTCGACAGCCAGTTCATCACCCCCGGCTCGCCGCCCCATTACCTGAACCGGCTGGAGCCGCTGACACTGCTGTCGGCGTTGGCGATGAGCACGAAGCGTCTGGGGCTGGTCGGCACGCTGACGACCTCCTACAACTCGCCCTATAACGTGGCCCGGCGTCTGGCGTCGCTGGATTTGATCAGCAAAGGCCGGGCCGGGTGGAACGTTGTGACCAGCGGCGACGCCGGTACGGCAGGGAACTACAGCCGCGATGAACATTACGATTACGACACTCGCTATGGACGCGCTGCCGAACACGTCAAGGTGGTGCAGGGGTTGTGGCATTCCTACGAGGACGACGCATTCGTGCGCGACCGCGCCACCGGCCAGTTCCTGAACCCGGACAAGCTGCACGCCCTGAATCACAAGGGTGAGCACTTTTCGGTGGCCGGGCCTTTGAACATTCAGCGCTCTGCGCAAGGTCAGCCGGTGATCTTTCAAGCGGGGGACTCGGAGCAGGGCCGTGAATTGGGTGCCGCTACCGCGGACGTCATCTTCACCCAGGCGCCCAGCCTTGAGCAGGGCCAGACTTTCTATCGGGACGTCAAGGGCCGGGCGCAACGCCTGGGCCGTGATCCGGAGCAACTGTTGGTGCTACCGGGCGCCGAGATTTACGTGGGCGACACGGACGAGCATGCCCGTGAAATCGAGCGCCACTACCATCAGCTCGATCACAGCTTTGAGCTGGCGCTCAAGGAGTTCGGACGCAATTTCGGCTGGCACGACTTCAGTCAGTATGACCTTGACGCGCCATTCCCGCAGGAGAGTCTGGAAGCCGCACGCAGCAGTTTCTTTACCAATGCCAAACGCATTGCCGATCAGGCGCGAGAGAAGGGGTTCACCCTGCGCCAGGCGGTGGAATTCGGACGGCAATTGCGCCCCGGCGCCTTTACAGGATCCGCCGACACCGTGGCGCGCAAGATGTCTGAGTGGTTCGAAGCCCGGGCGCTGGACGGCTTCAACATTTACATCGGCCATCCGGAACAGTTCAGCCGCTTCACCCAGGAAGTGATCCCGCAGTTACAGGAACGCGGCGTGTACCGTACGGCGTATGAAGGTACGACGCTGCGAGAAAGCCTGGGCCTGGCGATCCCCGCTTTCCGTCGCTGACGGCAGCAAGCGAGGGGGGGGCACAGTCAGTCCTGATCAGTCTCGACCGGCGCAAACGCCCGTTGCGCCGCCACCGTGTCCATCGCCTCACGCAGCAACTGGATTTTGCCGTCCCGGGCCACCAACCGCCCGGCGTAGGACTGTTTGTAGATACGCCCCGTGGCAGGCACGGGTTCTTCGACGTCGTATTCAGCGAACACCTGGTCTGGCGTTTCGATCAGGAAACGCACGCGCTGGAAACTGAAGGTGGGCACTTTCTTCAACAGCGAGCCGATGAAGGCTTCGATGGCGGCAGGGCCTTGCACGCTGTGAGGGATGCCCAGGGTTTGTAGGTAGGGCAACTCAAGCACGCCGTCTTCGGCGAACAGGCTGGCAGCCTTGCGTGGGTCCTGAATGGATTCCAGGTACATTTGCAGCAGTTGGACGGCGTTTTTCATGGTGAAGCTCCTTGAACGAGTGTGGGATCCGCCGTGGTTGAGTGCGGCGGTTGAGACACAGGTTAAGGAGCTCCCATGACTTCAAAAATAGAAGGATGTGAAAGTCATCGTTTCTTTTTTGAAAATCTGATCAGCTTGTCGTTGATGAGCATCACGGGCGGGGCCAGCGCCATTCAGGGTCGGCCAGGTGCTGCGCAAAGAAATCCGACAGTGCCCGGATTTTCGCGGGTCGGCTGCGAGCCGAAGGCGTCACGAAATACAGGCCACCCCGGGTCATGCTCCAGTCGGGCAGCAGCGCTTCGAGTCGGCCATCGGCCAGGTATTCGCTGGCGATGAACTCCGGCAATTCGGCAATGGCCAGGCCTTCCAGCAACACCGGAATCAGGGCATCGGAGTTGGTCACGCGCAGTGGCCCGTTCGGCACCACGTCTTCTTCTGTGCCGTCGGTATGGGTGAAACGCCAGACCTGGCTGCGGGCGCGGTAGGCGTAACTGAGGCAGGGGCGGCTGGCCAGTTCGCGCGGGTGAGTGGGGCGCCCGTGTTCGGCGAGGTAGGCGGGCGAGGCCACCGCGAATTGAGTGACGGCGCACAAGCGGCGAGCGACCAGCGAGGAGTCGGGCATCACGGCGATGCGCAGCGCTGCGTCGAAGCCGTCGGCGATCAGGTCCACCGAGGCGTCGGACAAATGCAAATCCACCGAGAGCTCGGGGTATTGGCGCAACAGTTTGGGCAATAACGGCGCGACCCAGCGCAGGCCGAACGACATTGGTACGGCCAGGCGCACCTGACCCCGTGGCTGTACGGACAAGTCTTGAGCTTCGCTTTCCACCTCTTCGGCCTGGCGATAGATATCACCGGCCTTGGCCGCCATGCTCGAACCGAACTCGGTCAGGGCCAGTTGCCGCGACGTGCGGTTGAACAGGCGCCCGCCCAGACGTTCTTCCAATCGCGCAACGGCGCGGGACACCGTGGGAACCGAAACCCCCATGATGCGCGCAGCGGCGGCGAACGAACCTTCTTCAGCCACTTTGGCGAACATGGCCAGACCTTCAAAATCGGGAAGTTTGCTCATTTCATTTCTGCAACGATGGTTTGCAGATGATTCTATTTTGGAAGTGTCGAGCCGTCGATAAGCTTCTCCCCACTTGCAGCACTTCTGCAGCAACCTTCAGGAGAAGCCCCATGAAAACATTCGCACTCACCGCATTGGCTTTGAGCCTTGCTTTCAGCGTCGGCGCCCAGGCCGCAACTTCGGCTCCGAAGGCCCAGGCCCCGGCATTGCAAGCCGCTGTCATTGATCACGTCGGCATCAACGTGCCGGACATCGACGCCGCCACTGCATTTTTCAACGAACTGGTGGGCGTCAAAGTCCTCAGTGACACTCGCCCAGGCCCCATTCCCGCCGAATGGAAAGCCAGCTTCAACTGGCGCGAATCCAGCGAGTTGCAACGCTTCGCCATGCTGCAACTGAGCGGTGGCTCGAAAATCGAGTTGTTCCAGTACCAGGGCGCGCAGATCAATCACCAGCAACCCCATGAAGACGACATCGGTGCAACCCACATCGCGCTGCGCACCCCGGACATCGACCACAGCCTGGCGGTGGTCAAGGCGCGGGGCCTGAAAGTGCTGAACGAGCCGATCACCAACCCGGACGGCATTCGCTGGTTCTACGTGCTGACACCGTGGGGTTCGCAACTGGAACTGGTGTCGTTGCCTGCCGCCAGTTGATGGCCGTCTCCGGCCTCGGCTGATTTGCGCGAGACACACCCGAACCCGCCATGTCGCAAAACTCCCTGTTTAAGCCGCGCTTTTAGGGTTTTTACCGACGCTCGCTTCGTAACGTAAGCCGGTCGCCAACAGAGCGATGCAGGCAGCCCGTTGCCTGACCAGAATGGCGTGGTTCTTTCTCACTGTCTCCGTTTAGCCTTGGTCGGAGAAACACCTGATGAAACGTGGCAACCGCTCACTCAAGTTTTTGTTGGTCGGCCTTGGGCTGGCCGTGGCCTGCAACGGCGCTTCGGCAGCCGAGGCAGCGTCGTGTGAAACCGTGCGTTTCGGCATGATGGCCTGGACCGATCTGGCCGCCACCACCGCCGTGGCGCGCACCTTGTTCGAGGATCTGGGCTACAAAACCTCTGACAGCACGGCGTCTCAGCCGATCATCTTCGGCGCGATGCGCGATAACCGGCTGGACGCCTTTCTAGGCTACTGGAGCCCGTCGGCGGATTCGATTGTCGAGCCGTTTCGCAGCAAGGCCCAGGTCAAAGTGCTCGATGAGCCAAGCCTGGCCGACGGTCAGATGACCCTCGCGGTGCCCACCTGGCTGGCCGAGAAGGGGCTGCGCACCTTTCAGGACATCCACAAGTTCAAGAAGGAGCTGGGCGGCAAGATCTACGGCATTGATCCGGGCACCGACATCAACCGTCGGTTGCAGGCCGCGATTGACGCCAAGCGCTTCGATCTGGAGGGCTTCAAACTGGTGGAATCCAGCGAAGCCGGGATGCTGTCAGCCGTGGCCCGGGCAGAAAACCGCAAGGAGGCCATCGTTCTGGTCGGCTGGAAACCGCACCCGATGAACATCCACTTCAACCTCACGTACCTCACCGGCAGCGATGGGCTGATGGGGGCGGATGAGGGCAAGGCAACGGTGTGGACGGTGGTGCGCGGCGATTACGCGCAACAATGTCCGAACGCTGCGCGTCTGCTGAGCAACATCAGGTTCAACAGTGCACAGGAAGCGCAGATGATGGAGCGCATCCTCAATCGCGAAGACCCAATGAAAGTGGCGCGGGATTTCCTCAAGGCCAACCCTGCGTTGGTCAACGACTGGCTGGCCGGGGTGACCCGCTTCAATGGCGACACGGCGACTATCGCCGCCAACTGAACACACCTTCTTATACCCACGCACACCGCCGAGTCGAAAAAACCGTTCGATTCGGCGGTGCTGTTTTCACCTCAAGGAACCGCCATGGCTGAGCGCCTGAACACCACGACTGAAGAATGGAACGCACGCTGCGAACTGGCGGCGCTGTATCGGCTGATTGCGCACTTTCGCATGACCGATCTCATCGACACCCACATCAGTTTGCGTTTGCCTGGCGCGCAAGATCGCTTTCTGATCAATCGCTATGGGGTGTTATTCGATCACATGAAAGCCAGCGACCTGATCGTCATCGATTACGCGGGCAACGTCGTCGGCGAAGACGCGGACAAGGCTGAGGTCAACGCCGCCGGGTTCACCATTCATTCGGCCATCCACAAGGCGAGGCCTGACGTGCATTGTGTGATTCACACCCATACGGCGGCGGGTATTGCCGTGTCAGCGCAAGAACAGGGCCTGTTGCCCATTTCTCAACACGCGCTGAAGTTCTACGAAAAGCTCGCCTATCACACTTACGAGGGCGTCGCGCTGTGCCTCACCGAGCGCGAGCGGCTGGTGGCGGATCTGGGGCCACATCGGGCGATGATTTTGCGCAATCACGGCCTGCTGGCAGCTGGGCGCAACGTCGCTGAGGCCTTTCACGAAATCCACTTCCTGGAGCGGGCCTGTCAGGCGCAGATTCAGGCGCTGGCCGGTGGCAGCAAACTGATTTTCCCCAGCGAGGCCGTGTGTCGGCTCACGGCCAGCCAGTTCAGTGATGACGAGGAGGGCATGCGTTACATCCAGACCGGCTGGAACGCGGCGCTCACACTGGTGGCCAGCCAGCGTGATGATTACTGCGCCTGAGCAGGGCTGCATCGACCGGTGAGAATGGCCCGGTCCTGACGCGGCGTGCACTTGAACCGCTCCTTGTAGCAACGGGCGAAATACGACGGTGATTCGTAGCCACAGGCGACGCTGATTTGCAGGATGGTCAGGTCGCTCTGCTGCAACAGTTGCCGCGCCTTGTCCAGACGCAGCCGCTGACGAAACTCGGCCGGTGAAGCCTGCACTGTCGCGCGAAACAGCCGCTCCAGATGCCGCCGTGTCACGCATACGCCACGGGCCAGGTCGTCGACGTCCATGTCCTTTTCCAGATTCTGCTCGATGCGCTCGATGACCGCGTGAATCTTGCGGTTGGTGAAGTTGTAGCGTTTCGGCGCCTCCAGACGCTGCAACACCTGACGGGCACGAATCGGGCCGTGCACGAACTGCTCCGCAACCTTGAGCGCCAGCTCCGAGCCGTGGGCCTGAGCGATCAATTCCAGCATCAAATCCATCGAGGCCGTGCCGCCGGCCGAGGTCAGTCTGCGTTGATCGATCTCGTACAGCTCATGGCTCACCTGCAAGCCGGGATAGCTTTCGAGAAATGCATCGATGGCCTCCCAATGCACGGTCATGCGATAGCCCTTCATCAAACCGGCGTGGGCCAGCACAAAGGCACCTGTGTCGATTCCACCCAGCGTGACCCCCGCCTTGTCCTGACGCCGCAGCCACGGCGTCAACGGCGCAGAAATCGACGCCATCGGTTCATACGCCGCGACGATGATCAGCGTGTCTTCGGGGCCGAGGCCCAGCAGCGCGCCATCGACTGCGATGGACATGCCATTGCTGGCCGCGACGGGCTGCCCGTCCTGACTGATGGTGCGCCAGCGGTACAAATCGCCGCCCATGCGGTTGGCCGACCGCAGCGGTTCGGCGACGGCGGCGAAGTCCATCATCGAGAAACCGGGAATCAACAAGAACGTGAATAACCTGGACACCTGACACCTCCATGGACGGGTTGCATCGGGGTATGCAAGCCATCGGCCAAAGCCCCGCAAGCATGTCGCAAAAGTCGCCATCCTCGACGCGAAGTTACGGTTTGCGCCGGTTCGCGATCCGTAACGTATGCCTCAACGGCCTGCGTTCATCGGGTGGGCCGCCCCGTCACAGCGCCACGCCGTGTCACGCGGTGCAGGCGTCCAGGACGGGTCTATTGGGGATTGGAAAAGGAACGCGGCAAATCATGAACAGAAACGTCATCGTGACCTGTGCCTTGACCGGTGCGGGCGATACGACGGGTAAACACCCGGCGATTCCCGTCACACCCGCGCAGATCGCACAAGCGGCGGTCGAGGCGGCCAACGCGGGCGCCAGCATTGTGCATTGCCACGTTCGCGACCCTGACACCGGCACGCCCAGTCGCGACCCCGTGTTGTACCGCGAGGTGATGGAGCGAATTCGCGGCAGCGGCGTGGACATCATCGTCAACCTCACCGCCGGCATGGGCGGCGATCTGGAAATCGGCCAGGGCGAAACACCGATGCAGTTTGGCGCGGGCACCGATCTGGTCGGACCGCTGGAGCGGCTGGTGCACGTGCAGGAGCTGCTGCCGGACATCTGCACCCTGGACTGCGGCACGCTGAACTTCGGCGACGGCGACACCATTTATGTGGCGACCCCGCCGCAACTGCGCGCCGGGGCAAAGAAAATCACCGAACTGGGTGTGAAGGCTGAACTGGAAATCTTCGACACCGGGCACCTGAGCTTCGCCAGCCAGATGCTGCGCGAAGGATTGCTGGTCGATCCGATGTTCCAACTGTGTCTGGGCATTCCGTGGGGCGCGCCTGCCGACACCGGGACCATGAAAGCCATGGTCGACAACCTGCCCACGGGCATGCAGTGGTCGGCGTTCGGGATCGGTCGCATGCAAATGCCCATGGCCGCGCAATCGATGCTGCTGGGCGGCCATGTGCGGGTGGGGCTCGAAGACAACTTGTGGCTCGACAAAGGTGTGTACGCCAGCAATGGCAGCCTGGTAGAGCGAGTCATCGAACTGATGCTGCGCATGGGCGCGACTCCACAAACCCCGGCGCAAGCGCGCAAAACCCTGAATCTGCTCTGAACCCTTTCCAACCCGTGCGCAGGACACATCATGCAATCAACCGTTAAACACGTTGCCATCATCGGCGCGGGTGTCATCGGCAGTGGCTGGGCCGCACGTTTTCTGGCCAACGGCCTGCGGGTGACCGCATGGGACCCGTCGCCTGAAGCCGATGCGCAGATTCGCCAGCGTGTGGCCAATGCTTGGCCAACGCTGGGTTATGCGACCCGTTCGCTGGATGCCGCCCTGGCTGATTTTCGGACCGTCGACAGCATCGAGGCGTGTGTTGCCGAGGCCGATCTGATTCAGGAAAGCGCCCCGGAAAACCTCGCGCTGAAGATCGACCTGCACGCGACGATTTCCCGTGCGGCGCCGGATCACGCGCTCATCGCCTCGTCCACGTCCGGGCTGCTGCCCTCCGAGTTCTTCGCTGACGCCTCGCAGCCTGAGCGCTGTCTGGTGGCCCATCCGTTCAACCCGGTTTATCTGCTGCCGTTGGTTGAAATCGTCGGCGGCGTGCGCACGTCCACTGAAACCCTTGATCGGGCCACCGAGGTTTACCGGAATTTGGGCATGCACCCACTGCGAGTGCGCCATGAGGTGCCGGGGTTCATTGCCGATCGGCTGATGGAGTCGATGTGGCGCGAGGCCCTGCACATGATCAACGACGGTGTCGCAACGCCTGCGGAAATCGACGATGCCGTGCGCTTCGGCTGTGGGTTGCGCTGGGCCTTCATGGGATCGTTCATGACGTTCTCATTGGCAGGCGGTGCGCAGGGCATGCGCCATTTCATGCGCCAGTTCGGTCCGGCGCTGAAGTTGCCCTGGACCTACCTTGAGGCGCCGGAACTGACGGATACATTGCTGGACGACATCGTCAGCGGGTCCGAAGCGCAACTGGCCGGGCGCAGCATCGAAGCGCTGGAGCGTTACCGGGACGACTGCCTGCAGTCCATTCAGCAGACCATCGCGCAGGTCAAGGCCCGCCACCGGATCGAGGACTGAGCCATGGGTGCTGACGGTGCCATACATGCCGTGAATGACGTTCCGGACGTGCTGTGGTCCGGCCCGATTCTGAAAGAGTGGACCGACTACAACGGTCACCTGCGGGATGCGTTCTACCTGCTGATTTTCAGCTTGGCGGGCGACGCACTGCTCGACCATTTGGGGCTGGACAGCGAAGGCCGCGCGCGCACCGGGCATTCGATGTTCACCCTCGAATGCCACCTCAATTACCTGAAAGAGATGAAACACGGCGATGAGGCCGAGGTGCGGTGGCAGTTGATCGGTGCTGACGCCAAACGCTTGCACCTGCATTTCAGCCTGCACCCTCGGGGCCGTGAGCAGGTCGCGGCAACGGCTGAGCAAATGTGGCTCAACGTCGACATGAGCGGCCCGAAATCCGCGCCGTTCGCGCCCTCGGTTCACGCGAACGTGAGTGCTGTGTTGGCCTGTCATCGTACCCGTGAACGACCACCGGACCTTGGTCGGTCAATCGCTTTGCCTGTCTGATTCCTGTCACCCTGAGCTGTCTGGAGATGATCATGAGTGCCGTTCAGAAACAAACCGCTGATGTGTTTTCGTCTGACTGGCGCAGCTTCGCCACGGTCAGGCGCATCGAGCATTGCCTGCTGCGACCCGGTGGCGTCGCCGTGCAGTGGGACGATGGCCGCAAAAGCCTGTTCCATACCGAGTGGCTGCGTGACAACTGCCCCTGTGAAACCTGCGTGCACCCGGTGACCCGCGAGCAGGTGTTCGAGATCATCGATACGCCGGTCGACCTGCATGCCGAAAGTGCGGGTCTGAACGGGCAGGGCGAATTGGCCATCGGCTGGTCCGACGGGCACCGCAGTGTCTTCGGCGCCGGTTGGTTGCGCGCCCATGCCTACGACCACGCGACACGGCTTGAACGCTTGAGCGCCGAACGTACGGTGCAGATGTGGCGCAATGATCTGCCCATCCCGACCTTCGACTATCAGGCCGTGATGAGCGACGACCGCGCGTTGCTCGCCTGGCTGCTGGCCTCCCGCGACGTGGGCCTGACACGCATGGTCAACATGCCCACCACGGAAGAAACCATGGAACAGGTGGCGCGGCGCATTTCGTTCATTCGCGAGAGCAACTTTGGCGTGGTGTTCGAGGTGCGCACCAAAGTCGAAGCGGTGAACAGCAACGCCTACACCACGCTGGAATTACCTCACCACACCGACCTGCCAACACGCGAGCTGCAACCGGGGCTGCAATTTCTGCATTGCCTGGTCAACGACGCCACCGGCGGCGACAGCACCTTCGTCGACGGCTTTGCGATTGCCCACCAGTTGCGGCTTGAACACCCGGAGGCCTTCGAACTGCTGACCCAGATCCCGGTGAGCTTCCGCAACAAGGCGCCGCAAAGCGACTATCGCAGCCTGGCCCCGATCATCGGCCTGAATGCGCGGGGGGAGGTCAGTGAAATCCGATTGGCCAACTGGCTGCGGGCGCCGTTCGACGTTGCCGAACGGGACATGCCCGCGTTCTATCAGGCCTATCGTACCTTCAGCGCACTGACCCGCCAGCCCGAGTTCATTGTGCGCAAACGCCTGAACGCCGGAGAAATGTGGTGCTTCGACAACCGCCGCACCATGCACGCCCGACAGGCCTTCGATCAGGCCAGCGGCATGCGCCACTTGCGCGGGTGCTACATGGACCGTGATGAGTTGCTGTCGCGCATTTTGGTGTTGCAACGTGCCGAGTGATTCGGCTCACTCCCTGGACGCCAGCGTTGCGCAGGTGTCCAGCACCACCGAGCGCAGCCACTGATGCCCCGCATCCCGGTGGGTGCGCTCATGCCAGGCTAGGGTTTTGCTGAAGCCCGGGATCGCCAGTGGCGGCTCGATCATGGCGACATTCCGCTCATCGAGTCCCCACGACCATGCACGCGATCTATTGGCCGCAAGGCTACCTTCAAGGCTTTACCGACAATTTTGTCTCAAGCGAAGTCATCGTCGCGGGCTTGGCCGCTGTTGAGCAATATCCGATGCTGCCCGAGATGGGTCACGTCCGGAACTGCAACACCAACCCATTCAATCCCACCGCCAGTTGCGACAGTTCGCCACTGGCGGCTGATGTCTGGTTGGCGCCCGCAGAGGTCTGCAACGACAAATCGCGAATGCTGGTGAGGTTACGGTCGACTTCACGGGCCACCTGGGCCTGTTCTTCCGTCGCGGAGGCAATGCTGACGTTGCGCTCGTTGATTTGCACGATGGCGCTGGTGATCTGCGCCAGCGCGATTCCGGCCGCTTCGGCCACCTCCAGGCTGGCCCGGGCGCGGTCACTGCTCTGGTCCATCGCCGTGACGGCCTTGTCAGTGCCGCCTTGAATGGAGGCGATCATTTTCTCGATTTCGGCGGTCGATTGTTGGGTCCGATGGGCCAGCGCGCGCACTTCATCGGCGACCACCGCAAAGCCGCGACCGGCTTCACCGGCACGGGCGGCCTCGATGGCGGCGTTGAGGGCCAACAGATTGGTCTGGTCGGCAATGCCGCGAATCACGTCCAGCACGCCACTGATGCTTTGTACCTGACTGGCCAGGCCGTTGATTTCCACGGCCGTCGCACCGACCGCCTGATGCAGTTCATTGATGACGCTGACGGTTTCGTCCACGCGTTGACGACCGTTCTGCGCCGATTCGCTGGATTCGCGCGCTGCCGCAGAGGCCAATGCCGCATTGCGGGCGACTTCCTCGACGGCGGCGCTCATCTGATTGATCGCCGTGGCCGCCTGATTGATTTCGTCGTTCTGTCGCTGAACACCCCGCAGGGCGTCCTCGGTCACAGCGGTCATTTCTTCGGACGTCGACGCCAATTGACTGGAGGAATCACCCAGTTCAGCGATGGTGCGACGCAGGTTGTCCTGCATCAACGACAGGGCCTGAAGCAGACGCCCCGGCTCATCGGAGCCATCGACCTGAATCGGTTGGCTCAGGTCATTGGCGGCAATCTGCTCGGCTACGGCCAGGGCTTTGGCAATCGGTGCCACCAGGCTGCGGGTGAAAAGGGCGGCCAGGGTCACCGTCGCAGCGAGTGCAACCAGAATCGCGGCGATGACGACGTTGCGCGACTGTTCATAGCTGTCGTCAGCCGCCGCGTCGGAGTCCTCCATCTTGAGCGTCGCCAATTGGGAAATGGTGGCGATGTCTTGGGTCAGAACGTCAGCGGCGCGGGTTTGCTCGCCAGATGGTTGGGTCATCGCCGTGATCACGTCATCGCGGTTCTGCGCCACCGCCTCCAGGTAACGGGTATGGACGGCGAGGTAGGCGATCATGTTGGCTTCCATTGCCTGATACACATTCTGGCCACGCTCAGTGACCAGCATGGGTTTGAGGCGCTTTACGTCTTTTTCCAGATCGGCGCGGCCTTGATTGACCCGCTTGCGCGCGCTGTCCGCGCTCTCGGTCGTTTGCGCGGCACGCAGGCTGGTATTGCCCAGGCGAATCGTCAGCAGGTCATTTTTGATGTCGGCGATGGTCATGAGGGTGGGCAGCACGTTGTCTTGCAAGGCGTCGCGGGCGTCTTTCAAGCGCGAAGACTGCATCAGCGAGAACACCCCGACAGCGGAAATCAGGAGGGCAAAAAAACCGAAACACATCAGTGATCGGGGGGCAATGTTCAGGCTTCTGAGGTTCATGAGATAGGACGTCCGACGTAATGATGGCGCCATGATATCGTCATGAAGCGATTCAGCTAAAGATATTTCGTCACCTGTTTTGGCAGAAATGCACCGTCACTGGGTCAAGTTGAGAATTATAAGGCGACAAAAAGCCCGATTCACGGGCGTTCGAGGGTTTTGACCGGTCGTCTGTTTCAGCGCATCGTCTATGCTTTCGCTGCGTTGCCCGCGAGGTCTGTTTGGCAGCAGGCCGAAAGAGGTGGGCGCCCTGAACATGGAGGTGCGTGTTGCACGTGGAAGGCCAAGCGCTGGAAATTCTGGTGGTGGATGACCAGGCCGAAAATCTGGAAGAAATGCAGGAGTTGCTCGAAGACCTCGGTCGTACGGTGCGCTGCGTCGACTCCGGCGTCAAAGCCCTTGAACGGATGGCCACCGGGCAAATCGGCCTGGTGCTGATGGACGTGCAAATGCCCGGCATGGACGGCTTTGAAGTGGCGCGACGGATGCGCGCCGACCCGGAAACCCGCTTCACCCCGATCATTTTCATTTCCGGCATTCGCCAGACCGACACCGTGCTCAATCAGGGGTATTCCGCAGGAGCCGTGGATTTCCTCAGCAAACCGGTGCAGCCGAACATGTTGCTGCACAAGGCGCGCATTCTGCTGGAGCACGACCATTATCGAAGAGGGCTCAAGCACACCAGCGAGCAACTGGAGCGTGAGCGTTCGTTCAACGCGTCTATTCTGGACAACACCGCCGAAGGCATTCTGGTGGTCAGCGACGAGGGCATCATCCGTTTCGCCAATCCGGCGATCACCCGCATGCTGGGCTGCGCCGGTAGCGAGTTGCAGGGCACTGCGCTGCTGGAGTGGATCGAATCGCCCCACGAAGACACCTGGCAGCATTCGGTGTGGCACGATCATTTACAGCGCGGCGAAAGCCTTCGCCTGCATGACGCCAACTTGCGCACTCGGGAGGGGCGAAGCCTCCCGGTGGCGCTGTCCTGTTCGCCGCTCCCCCCTGACCAACGCGCGATGACGTTGCTGGCGCTGGACATGTCCGCCGTTCGCGAACTGCACCACCAACTGGAAGTGATGACGATCACCGATGCACTGACCGGGCTGCTCAACCGACGGGGTTTCATGCAAGCGTTGCAGGCCGCCATTGCCCGAACCCAACGGACCGACCGCATGAGTGTGCTGCTGTATCTGGACCTGGACGGTTTCAAGCAGATCAACGATCAGTTCGGCCATGAGCGCGGCGATGACGCGTTGCGCTGGGTGAGCACTCAGCTGCAGGGATGCCTGCGGCCTTACGACCGGTTGGCGAGAATCGGCGGCGATGAATTCACGGTCATCATCGAGGGGGTCAACGGACCGGACGATGCTGCGGCCGTCGCCGGGAAACTGATTGCGCAGGTGTCCGCCGATCAGGAGAACTTTCGACTCGGGGCCAGTGTTGGCATCGCCTGCCTGCTCAGAAACGGCAACACCGTCGAAGGCCTGATGCGTGCTGCCGATTCGGCGATGTATGAGGCCAAGCGTCGAGGCAAGGGACAGTACCGCTTTGCCTCGAACAAGATCGCAGCGGGGGAGTAGACAAGCGCTGAACCACGATGCGCTCAACACCTGGTTCGTGTCGCGCATGGCCTCGTTCAAGAAACCGAAAAAGTATTTTTACGTCGCCACGGTGGCGCGTCGCTGATTGCGTTGGTGATCTTGCGCAAGGAGGATTTCTTCGCTTGCTCCCAGGCCGGGCAGCCTTCGACCGCCAATGCGCACGTTCCGGCGAAGAGGCCGGAACTGCTTGCCGGGCCGTCGGTCAGTCCTCTGCCTCGGCAATCCTGAGTCTGATCGATGACGCGGGTCTGATGGCAGGCCCGCTCAACGATTGAAGCGTTCGGCGAGGCTGTGCAGATACTGCGCCATATGTTCCAGTTCCCGGCTGATACTGGAGCCTTGCTGGGCCTGGCCCGCGCTTTGATCGCACAATTGGGCGATGCGATTGATCTGTTGGTTGATGCTTTCGGCCACGTGGGTCTGTTGCTCGGAGGCCGAAGCCATTTGCTGACTCATGCCGGTGATGCGCGTCACCGCTTCGCTGATGCCGCTGAGGGCCTGTTGCACGGCTTCGACACTGGCCACGCTTTCCTGAGACATGGCCTGGCCACGCGTGGCGGTGGCCACGGCGCGATTTGCGCCTTCGCGCAGTTCGCCGATGATGCCCTGAATCTGTTCGGTGGAGGTTTGCGTGCGCGAAGCCAGTGAGCGCACTTCGTCGGCCACCACCGCGAATCCTCGACCTTGTTCACCGGCCCGCGCCGCTTCAATGGCCGCGTTGAGGGCCAACAGGTTGGTTTGCTGGGCAATGGCGTTGATCACGTCGACGACGCTGCCAATCGATTGTGTGGCCCCTGCCAGTTCGCCCACGGCCTCGCCGATTTCGCTCACCGAATTGGCCATGTGCCGAATCGCCAAGAGGCTGTCATCCGCCAATCCGCGGCCTTGCTGGGCGAGGGTGTCAGCCTCTTGAGCGGCGTGGGCGGTGCTTTGCACGTTGTGGGTGACTTCCTGAATCGTCGCTGCCATTTGGTTGATGGCGGTGGCCGACTGCTCAGTCTCACTGCGTTGCTGATCCAGCGCTTCGGCTTGCAGCAGCGACAGGCTGGCGGATTGCCCGGCGCGCTGTTTGACGCTTTCTCCTGCGTCCACCAGGCGCGTCAGGGCGGTTTGCAGACGAGCCTCCTCGCTGAGCAGCGCCAGATCGAGCCTGGCCTGAGGGCCGTGATTGTCGCTGTAGGTGAGGGCGATCAGCGGGTCGGTGAAGGCTTTCGGGTGATCGTCGAGAATGGTTTTCAGGGTCTGGTTCTGGCGCCACTCCAGTACCGCGCTCAGGGCGATGAGGGTCAGCAGCATGACGCCGAGGGTGGCATGCTCGGGCAGTACGTAATTGCACACGCCCAGCACCAGGGCGGCGAGCAGCAGCGGTAATTGGCGCATCAGGTGATAGCGCGCGGTGCTGAACGAGGACACCGCGGGTTTGCCCGCCCGCAATCGGGCGTACAGCGCCTCGGCGCGGCGCACTTGGTCTCGGGTGGGCAGGGAGCGGACCGATTCGAAGCCGGCGATCTTGCCGTTTTCGTAGATCGGTGTGACGTAGGCGCTGACCCAGTAGAAATCGCCGTTCTTGCTGCGATTCTTCACCACGCCCATCCAGGGTTTGCCTTGTTTGATGGTGTCCCACATATGGGCGAACACCGACGGTGGCATATCGGGGTGGCGCACGAGGTTGTGGGGCTGACCGATCAGTTCTTCACGGGTGAAGCCGCTCAAGGCAACGAAGGCGTCGTTGCAGTAGGTGATGTGGCTGCTGAGGTCGGTGGTGGAAATCAAGCGCTCGCTGGCTGCAAAGGTGCGTTCCTGTTGTGTCACCGGCATGTTCAAACGCATAGACGGTCTCATCTCTGAAAGTGCTGGATATACAGCCTGTAACTAGGTGTAGCACAACATTTTTAGGGAATGGAGGGTGCAATGCCGCAGAACGATGAATCTGTGGTGGGCGGCAACAAAATCCGGCAGATCGCCTGTTTTACACCGACGGTTGCCGTTGATCTTGATCGTGATCTTCTTACGCGATGGCGCAGACACAGCCGAACGCGACTTGGGTGCAGGCTGAACGCAAGTTGCGGTCGGCGGTGTCTGAGCTATTTGTGTATGAAGAGCAAGAGCAAACGGCAAGAGCGCACGCAGAACAAAATGACGCGCTCCACCAGGGTACCTCGCACAGAACGCTCGACCGAGTCGGATCAGTCGTCCCGCGTCAACACTTCCAGCAACTCGATCTCGAAAATCAAATTCGAATGGGGTTTGATGTGCGCGCCCATGCTGCGCTCGCCGTAGGCCAGGTGCGACGGAACCAGCAGCTTGCGCTTGCCGCCGACTTTCATGCCCATCAGCCCCAGATCCCAGCCCTTGATCACGCGGCCTGTGCCGATCACGCACTGGAAGGGCTTGCCGCGCTCCCAGGAGGAATCGAACACCGTACCGTCTTCCAGCGTACCGGTGTATTGCGTGGTGATCAGCGCGCCTTTGACCGCCGCCTTGCCGGTGCCTTCTTCAAGGTCGATGATCTGGAGTTCTTCATTCATGGCGTGTTGTCCGTGCGAAAGGGCGCGATGCTAATGGTGCGGGTGTGCGCTGGCAATCCTTGCCGGAGCTGTCGTGGTATCCTCGCGCTTTGTCGGTTACCCCGTGGAGTCCCGTGAAATTCATCCATCAGCGTGAGCACCTCAATGAAGGCGACATTGTCGTCATCGAGTCATCGGGTGTTTGCAATATTCGCCTCATGAGCGATGCCAACTTTCGCAGCTTCAAGAACGGTGGGCGCCACACCTACCACGGTGGGGCGTTCGACCGTTTTCCGGCGAAAATCGTGGTGCCAAGCACCGGCTTCTGGAACATCACCCTGGACACCGTGACCCGGCGAGCAATCAGCGTGACCCGCAAACCCGCGATCAAGCATTCGATCAAGATCATTCGTCGGTCTGGCGCCGGTTTGCCTCGCTGATCTAACGATCGCTCTTCATGCCACTTCGCCTCTGATCCCTGTGCAGGCTTGTCCCAAGCCTGCCGTCCTATCGAACATCGATACCCTTCGCTCACGTTAACGACCTCAAAGCACCGGAAACGACACCCGTCGCTTCCTGGCCTTGCGCATCCATTTCTATCGAATATAAATAGAAACATATCGAACATCGATACGGGTGAATCTTGAAAACTGCGTCCGATCCGTTCAATTGTCTCTGGCATGCCCACTGTCCAATGCCCTCGTTCGCTGCCACCCTGCCGTCCCGTGCGCGCTGTGTGGTGATTGGGGCGGGCTACACCGGTTTGTCCACCGCGCTCGCCTTGTCGGCCACCGAGCAGGACGTGCTGGTGCTCGACGGGATGAACATTGGCGACGGGGCCTCGGGGCGTAACGGGGGACAGGTCATTCCAGGCCTCAAGCTCAATCCTGACGAGCTGGAGCAGCGTTTCGGCCAAAAGCGGGGCGCGGCATTGGTGGAGTTGGTCGGCGGCGCGGCAGATTATGTCTTCGAGTTGATCCGCCGCCTGGGCATCGAATGCGACGCCCGGCAGGATGGCTGGCTACAGGCGGCCCACCACGAAACGGCGCTGGATGGCCTGATCAATCGCGCGGTTCAATGGCAGGGCCGGGGTGCCGATGTGCAGATTCTGGACAAGGGCCAGACTCGCCAGTTGTTGGGCGCGTCGATCTACCAGGGCGCGCTGCTGGATCGCCGCGCCGGGCAAGTGCAACCCTATCAGTACGTTCACGGCTTGGCCGCAGCGGCGCGGGAACGGGGCGTGCGGATCTTCGAACACAGTGCGGCACTGCAATTGCGTCGCACGGAGGGCGGCTGGACGGTGGTGACGGCCAGCGGTGAGGTCCGGGCCGAGCAGGTGGTCATTGCTACCAATGCTTATTCTTCGCCCCTGTTGCCCGCGTTGCCCCACACCTATGTCACGCTGTGGAGTCTGCAAGCCGCGACGGCGCCGTTGCCTGCCGAAATGCTGGCGCAAGTGTTGCCGGGCGGCCTGCCGGTGTCGGACACCTTTCGCGTGCTGCGCTATTTCCGTCGTACTCACGATGGTCGCTTTGTGCTCGGGACGCGAGGTGCCTTCCGCGATGCATTGAACCTCGCCGATGTCGCTCGGGTCAGGGCCGAGATGCTCGACATCTACCCAATGCTGGAAAACGTCCCGATCACTCACTGTTGGTGCGGTCGAGTCGCGGTGCCCGCAGCGAGTATCCCGATGTTGAGCCAGCCTGAACCGGGGTTGACGGTCGCGTTGGGCTATTACGGGCGTGGTGTGGCGATGGCGACCCGCATGGGCGCACTGGTGGCCGATCTGGTTCGCGGCTTGCCCGCTGAAGAGAGTGTCTACCCGGTGACGCCGTTCAAAGCCATGCCCGCTGCGCCTTTGCACCGCAACGTAGCGCGGGTGGCCGCCAACGTCATGCGCTTTCAGGATTTGTTCGAGCGCCGGGTCAGGGGAGCCAGACGATGAGCCGCACACACGCCGAGGTCAGTGCACCCATGACCGCATCCGCCACACCTGCGCCACGACGCTCGCGCGCGCGACTGTTCGATGCCTTGCTCAATCTGCCGGGTGGGTTGATCACCTGCACCTTGATTCTGTTCGCGCTGGGGCTGCTGCTGTACATGAGCGTGCGGGTCAATGACGGCCAGATCCTTGGTTCGGCTTTCAGTTTCGACAATCTGTGGTCGGCACTCACCGATCCCCTGACGCGCCTGGTGCTGTTGCGCTCGATTGTGCTCTCGGCGATTGTCACGACCGCCACCGTGGTGTTGGCCTTTCCGGTGGCGTATTTCCTCGCGTTTCGCGCCGGTCGCTGGCGTCATCTGTTGTTGTTTCTGGTGACGCTGCCGTTCTGGACCAGTTACCTGTTGCGGGTGTTCGCCTGGAAAATCGTCCTGGCCTACAACGGCGTGCTCAATTCGGCGCTGATGCAGTTGGGGCTTATCGACACGCCGCTGAACGGCCTGCTCAACACCCCGTCCACGGTGGTGGTGACCCTGGCCCATGCCTATGCGGCGTTCGCGGTGTTGCCGTTGTACATCTGCCTGCAAGGCTTGCCAAAAAACCTCTTCGAAGCGGCGTCCGATCTCGGGGCCAAACCGTGGCAGGGCTTTTTCCGCGTGGTGTTGCCCCTGTCGGTGCCCGGCATTCTGTCGGCGGCGCTGGTGGTGTTCGTGCCGACGGTGGGCGACTACGTGACCCCGGCGCTGGTCGGCGGCCCCAACAGCTCGATGATAGGCACCCTGATTCAGGCGCAATTCGGCAAAGCCAACGACTGGCCCGCAGGGGCGGCGCTGGCGGTGATCAGCATGATCGCCATTGCCGTGGTCGTGGTGGCGGCGCGCTGGATCGTCACCCGTTGGAGCACCCGCACATGACTCGCTACCTGACGCGCAACTGGCTGGCGGCGTACGTTGCGGCCTATCTGGTGTTTCTGTATTTGCCGACGCTGCTGATTCCGGTGTTTTCGTTCAACGATTCCATCGCTCCGGCGTTCCCGCTCAAAGGCTTCACGGTGCAGTGGTACCAGAGCCTGTTGGATGATCCGCGCCTGCGCAATGCCGCGCTCAACAGTCTGATCGTGGCGAGCACGGCGGCGGCCATCGCCACGGCTGCCGGGTGTCTGATTGCCTATGCGGACCTGCGCCGCAGCTCGCCACTGGCCCGCAGCATCTCGTTACTGGCGCGGCTGCCGATCCTGCTGCCCGGCGTGGTGTTGGGCATTGCGTTGCTGGTGGGCGTGAACCTGATCGGGCCGGGGCCGTCGTTGGGGGCGATCGTGGTCGGGCACGTGTGTTTTTGGCTGCCGACGACGGTGGTGGTGATGCGCAGCCGGTTCGCGGCCTTTCCTCGCAGCCTTGAGGACGCGGCCATGGACCTGGGCGCGGACGAGTGGATCACTTTTCGTCGCGTGGCCCTGCCATTGGCGTTACCGGGGCTGGTGTCGGCGTTCATGCTGGCGTTTATCACCTCGTTCGACGAGTTCATCGTCGCGTTCTTCCTGGTCGGCACCGAGCCTACGTTGCCGATCTATATCTGGAGCCAACTGCGCTTTCCCAAGCAACTGCCGAGCGTGATGGCGCTCGGTACGGTGATCCTTGTGGTCTCCGTGATCATCGCGGCGCTGGCCGAACACCTTCGTCGCCGCGACACCCGTTCCTCTGCCAACTCCATAACGAAATAGCTCGGAGGTCTCATGAAAATCCGCATGACAGATTCACGCGCCTGGGTAATGGGGCTGGGGGCTTTTGCCCTTGGTGTCACGTTGTTGCAACAAGGGGCGCAGGCGGCCGATAGCGGCAAGCTGACCTATTTCACCTGGTCGGGTTACGAACTGCCGCAGTTTCACAGCGACTTCGAAAAAGCCCACGCCGGACAGGTGGACATCTCGGTGTTCGGTGATGACGACGACGCGCTGTCCAAGGCCCGGGCGGGCTTTCACCCGGACCTTGCGCACCCGTGCTACGACAAGCTGGACCGTTGGAAACAGGCCGGGTTGATTCAGCCGCTGGACCCGAAACGGTTGAAGAACTGGGGCCAGATTTTCCCGGTCTTGCAGAAACTGCCGGGCATTGTCGATGCCGATGGCAAGGTCTGGATGGTGCCGTGGGACTGGGGCAATACCTCGATCCTGTACCGCACTGACCTGGTGAAAGACCCGCAACCGACCTGGAAAATGTTCTTCGACCCGGCGTCACCTTATGCCGGGAAGATGGCCACCATCGACGCGGTGCACGACACACCGCTGGTGGCGGCTTTGCTCGCGGGTGTCGATCCGTTCAAGAAGATGGACGACGCGCAGTTGGAGAAAGTCGGCGCGATGCTGCGTCAGCAGCGGCCTTTGATGTCCTCGTACACCACCGACATGACCTCCGTGGAGCAAAGCCTGGCCAGTGGCGAGCTGGTCGCGGCCATGGCCTGGAACGCTTCGGCCACGGCGCTGAAGAAACAGAACGTGCCGGTGGCGTTCATGAAGCCCAAGGAAGGCATGCTGACCTGGGTGTGCGGCATGGTCATGCTCAAGGACGCCAAGCATGTGGACCTGGCGTATGACTTCATCAACGCCCGCATGAACCCGGATTCCGGTGCCAGCCTGATCAACGAATACGGCTACGGCAGCGCCAGTGAAGCGGCCTTCAAAAAAGTCCCGGCGGCCAAGCTCGAAGAGCTGTCCCTGCCCAACGACCCGGAAACCATGCTGCGCGATACCGTGCTGACCAAGCCGATTCCGAGCAATGACGAACTGGCCAAATTGTTCGAGCGGGTGAAGGCGGGCGGTTAGGTCCAGCTCTGTTGCACATGGCTTGCCTGCGGTGGCGTCGGTGAGATCGCTGCCGTCGCTAAGCCGGACTGGGAACGACTGGAAAGCACGTTGCACCTATTTCAGCGAGGATTCGCCCATGACAGACACCCATGTGGTCAGCCTCCGGGGCGTCAGCAAGCGTTACACCGAGAGCATTCTGAGCGTCGATAACATCGACCTGGACATTGCCAGCGGCGAGTTCATCAGCCTGCTCGGGCCGTCCGGGTGTGGCAAAACCACGACGCTGCGGCTGATCGCCGGATTTGAAGGCCCGACCTCCGGGCAGATTGTCATCGATGGCCGGGACCTGACTTCCGCGCCGCCATACGGGCGCCCGGTCAATACCGTGTTTCAGGATTACGCGCTGTTTCCACACCTCAACGTCACTGACAACGTGGGCTTCGGCCTCAGTCTGGCCGGTGTCGGAAGAGGCGAGGCGCGTACGCGGATTCGTGAAATGCTCGAACTGGTCGGTCTGGCAGACAAGGCCAAGGCGCGGGTTCAGGATTTGTCCGGCGGTCAGCAGCAACGAATCGCCATGGCCCGAGCGTTGGTCTGTCGGCCCAGAGTGTTATTGCTCGACGAACCGTTGTCCGCACTCGACGCTCACCTGCGGCAACACATGCAGGTCGAACTCAAGCGTTTGCAATCGCAACTGGGCACCACTTTCGTCATGGTCACCCACGATCAAACCGAGGCGCTGTCGATCTCGGACCGCATTGCCGTGATGCGCCATGGCCGAATCGAGCAGATCGCAGGCCCCGCTGAACTCTACGACCAGCCCGCCACCACCTTCGTGGCGGGCTTCATCGGCGCGAGCAATCTGCTGCCCGGTGAGGTCACGGGCGCCGATGAGCATCTGTTTCGAGTCAAGGTCGGTGCGATGCAGATGATGGCCCGCAGCGACCAGCCACTGCGCACGGGCGATCAGGTGACCGTGTCGCTGCGTCCTGAAGACCTGCGAGTCGAATCCCGTACCGCCAGCAGCGATCCGGCCATGACCCAGGCCACTGTGGTGCAGACGCTGTTTCATGGCCGTTCATTACGCATTCAGGTGCGAGTGCCGGGCGTGGACGCGCTGACACTGGATTTGCCTCGCGATGGCCAGGGGCAGGCGAACGACGTGCTGCGCCCCGGCGATGGCATTTGCCTCAGCGTCGCGCCGGGAGCGGCCAGGGCCTTCGCGGCAGCTCCCCACTGAGACACCCAACAACGTTTCCATTTTTCGCTCGTGCAGGATGTGTTCATGACCACGATCTACCAGACCCTGGCGCAACGCAGCGCCGCCGATTGGCAGCAACGCTTGAGCGGCTTCGATTACCGCCTCAGCAATTTCATCGAGGGCGAGTGTTGTGCGGCCCTGAGCGGTGAGACGTTCGAGGTGGTCAATCCGGCCACCGGCAAGGTCCACGGCACGGCACCGCGCAGTCAGGCCGCTGATGTCGATGTTGCGGTGACGTCCGCGCGCCGGGCGTTCAAGTCCGGAAGCTGGTCACGGCTGGCGCCCCGGGACCGCATGGCGGTGTTGTATCGCTTTGCCCAGCTCATAGAAGAACAGGCCGAAGCCTTCGCCATGCTCGATGTGCTGGACATGGGCAAGCCGATCACCGACATGCTGGAGGTCGACGTGCCGTATTCGGCGCTGTCCTTCCAGTTT
The DNA here is from genome assembly GCF_045764065.1 of Pseudomonas sp. Pseu.R1. NCBI lineage: Bacteria > Pseudomonadati > Pseudomonadota > Gammaproteobacteria > Pseudomonadales > Pseudomonadaceae > Pseudomonas > Pseudomonas sp. Pseu.R1. The sequence continues at coordinate 38,201 of NZ_JBJGEE020000001.1, forward strand.
TTTGCCGAGACCATCGACAAGCTTGAAGGTGCGGTGACCAGCACCACGCCGGAGGCGTTGCACTACATCCTGCGTCAACCGCTCGGTGTGGTCGGCTTGATCGTGCCGTGGAATTACCCGCTGCTGATGGCGGCGTGGAAGCTGGCCCCGGCACTGTCGATGGGCAATTCGGTGGTGCTCAAACCCGCCGAACAATCGCCCTCCAGCGCGGTATTGCTGGCCGATCTGTTCATTCAGGCGGGCGGGCCACCCGGTGTGTTCAACGTGATTCAGGGCTTCGGCCGGGAAGCGGGCGAGGCCCTGGCACTGCACATGAACGTGGACAAGATCGGTTTCACCGGTTCGGTGGACGTGGGCAAGAAGATGTTCGTGTACGCCGGTCAGTCGAACATGAAGCGGGTGACCACCGAATGCGGCGGTAAAAGCCCGCAAATCATCCTGGCCGACGTCGCCGATCTGGACCGGGCGGTGAGCTACGCGGTCAACGGCATCTACGCCAATCAGGGCGAAGTGTGCAACGCAGGCGCCCGTTTGCGACAGCCTGTACGACGATTTCATCGAGCGCTTCACCGCGGTGGCGCAGGCGCGTTTTCTGCCGGGCGATCCGTTCGACCCGGCCACACGCATGGGGTCGATGGTTTCGTTCCAGCAACAAAAGCGGGTGCTCGGCTACATCGACAAGGCCAACGCCGAGGGCGGACGTCTGGTGTTCGGCGGCGGCGTGCCGAAAGGCCTGGAGCACGGCGCGTTCGTCAGCCCGACCTTGTACGCCGACGTCGCGCCCGAGATGACTCTGGCACGGGAAGAGGTGTTCGGGCCGGTGGCGGCGGCGATTCGGGTCAAAGGCCTGGAACACGCGCTGGAGATTGCCAACGACTCGATCTACGGCCTCGCGGCGTCGGTCTGGACCCAGAACATCGATCAGGCCCTGACCTTCGCTCGTGATGTGGAGGCGGGGATCGTCTGGGTCAACTGCTTCGACCACGGCGACATGACTCAGCCCTGGGGCGGTTTCAAGCAGTCAGGCAATGGCCGCGACCGTTGCCTTGAAGCGCTGACCCAGTATTCCCAGACCAAATCGGTGTGGGTGCATCTGGGCGGTTGACGCCCCGCAATGGTCGGGTACAGTCGCGCTGCCGTGCGGATGTACCTGTTCGCGAATAACACTCTGCTTTTATTTGAGCGCTCATGAGCCAAGACTCCATGCCTGACGACAAACTGCCTGCCGAGAAAGTCGCGCCTGAAGACTCACCGCTGTTCGCCAGTACCCTGGCGCGAGGACTGGACGTGATCATGGCGTTTCGTGCGGGCAATCCCAGCATGAACCTGCCGGAAATCGCGGCGGCCACCGGGATCACCAAAAGCGCGGCACAACGCTTTGCCTTTACCCTCGAAGCCTTGGGTTATTTACGCAAAGACCCGCAAAGCAAGCGCTATCAACTGACACCCCGAGCGCTGTCACTGGGCTTTGGCTATTTGCAGACCGACAGCCTGATCGACCGCGCGTCGCCGTACCTGCACCAGCTCAACCGCGAATGCCACGAAAGCTGCAACCTGTCCGAGCCGGACGGCCATGAAATGGTGTTCGTCGCCCGTTTCCCCAGCCACAACCAGGTAATGATCCCGATGCCGCTGGGCCTGAGCTTGCCGATGTACTGCACGGCGTCGGGTCGGGCGTACCTGTCACGCATGGCGCATCAGTCCTGTGCCGAGCTGCTCAGGGCCATGCCACGTCCGGCGCAGACCCACGCCACCATCACTGATCTTGAGACGCTGCTGGACAAGATCGCCCAGGCGCGGGAGGAGGGCTTCAGCAGCATCGAGGGCGAATATTTCCTGGGTGACATCAGCCTCGCGGCCCCCATTGTCGACGCAGGTGGCACGCCACTGGGGGCGATCAACATTTCGGTCCCGGCCAGCCGCTGGAGCCATGAGGATGCGCGCAAGGCCTTTGGCCCGGCGCTGATTCACACGGCCCACGCGATTTCCAGTGCGGGCGGAAGCCAGCGGGCGGGCGGGTTTCGGTAGAACGATCAGGCCGGTGCGCAGGATCAGCGTTTCTGTAGCCAGCCCAGGAAGTTGTTCTTCTTGATCGCCACCGGTTTGCGCAACAGCACGTGCTGGCTGTTCTGTTGGCGGATGGCTTGCAGCTTGTTCAAGGCGGTGGTGATTTCCACTCGTTGTTCCATGGCCTTGCGCGTGGCGGCCTTGTCGATCCGATAGACCACGCATGAAGTGAGCGCGATAAAGCGCGCTTCGGATGGCGTGTCGGTCAGCACACTCTGTTCGCCCATGACCTCGCCTGGCCCCATACGCCCGGCTTCGACCATGCTGTTGCCATCCGGGATATTGGCCGAGACCACGCCGGTGGCGATGACCAGCAGCCCGTCGGTGATCGCACCCAGTTCGATGATGGTCTGGCCGGTGGCGTATTCCCGGGAGACCATCGCCTGTGCGAGTTGGTCTTTTTCCTCGGCGCTGCTGGTGCGGAACACCTTCACCTCGTCCAGCAGCGCGCGGGGGCGTGAGACTTCTTCGGCGGTGGTTTCCGACTGCCACGCAATACCCGCCGCCTCCAGATGACGGTAGGCCAGATCGAACAGCAGGTTGCGCACGTCACTCTTGGTCCCCAGATCGCTGATGAAACCGGTCATCGAGTATTCGATGGTGGTCGGGCTGGTGTCTTTGACGACGGCGCGGGGCTTGGGCGTTTGCAGCAGCGCGCTGCATCCCTGCAAAGCGCGTTCAAGTGCGTCCAGCACCCGACGGGGGCGAATGTGCGGCGACATCATGATGTTGATCGACACGCCATGAATATGGACCGGTCGACTCAAATTGACGATTTTGGCTTTCGCTGCCACCGAGTTGGGGATCACTACCATGCTGCCGACCCCGGTCAACAGATGCGTGGCGCGCCAGTCGATGTCCATCACTTTGCCTTCCATGCCATCGATGGAAATCGAGTCGTCGACCTGATAAGGCTTGGTTGTGTTGAGAATGATCCCGGAGAACACGTCGCTCAGCGTACTTTGCAAGGCCAGACCGACGATGATCGCCATGGCGCCCGAGGTCGCCAGCAAGCCTTTGACCGGCAGTTGCAGCACGTAACCGGCGGCCGCGACGATGGCGATCAGAAAGATCACCGCACCGATGACCTCTTGCAGCAAGCGCCCGCTGTGACCGACCCGTCCGGTCAACAGCAGGCCGAGCAATACTGTCAGAGTGCGCGCCGCGTACATCCACCAGACGATGGCCAGCGCCGTTGCGGCGAATTGCATGGCGCTGTTGTCTGGCCAGGCCGGGGCCTCCAGCGGGCTGACACCGGCATTGATGATCACCAGACTGTAGGCGACGAACCCGAAGAGGCGGATGGCGATCCGGGCCATGCGGTTGCGATCGGCCAGCAGGTGCCAGGCGATCACGTCAGCGAGCAGCAGCAACAGGCTCCAGGCGAGGGCGTAATGAGGGACAGCTGGCGGCATAGGCAGAGTTCCACTGAAAAAAGGCGGGTCGCTGTGGCACGGGGATGTTAGGGAGCGGCGGGGTTGGCTGTCTATAACGAATGCGGCATGGTGCTCGTTCGTTCTGCCGCGAACTCTCGGGCAGCGGGCGCAGTCTTCTCTTCAATCCCGTTCACTGAATTCAGGAACCTGTTTTGAATACACCCCGTCTTGGTTTTGCCTGCATGTACCGTCACCCGGAGCGCGCGCTGTCGCTCAAGGAATTGAAGGTTCTGGAAGGCGATTACAACCCGCGCACCACCACCTTACGCTGGATGGACAGCGTCAGTGCGCAAGAGGCGCAGGACAAGCTGCTGGACATTGTCGAGCACAACCTCGCCGCACAGATCCGCTTGTTGGGGTATGTCGCGCAATTGCCGGTGGCGCGCCGCATGCTTCGCCTGAGCAGTGACTTGTTGCCGTTCTACAGCCACCCCAAGGTCGCCGCGTTCTATCAATCGCCTTCTGTCATGGGCCGTCTTGAGACGCTGTTTGGCGCCATTGGCGATACCGCACGGCAAGCTGACATTCGTCTGTCCTTTCATCCCGGCCAGTTCTGCGTGTTGGGTTCGGATCGGCCAGAAGTGGTCGAAAACAGCCTCGCCGAGTTCGAATACCACGCCGACATGATCCGCATGATGGGGTACGGCCGACGTTTTCAGGATTTCAAATGCAACGTACACATCGCCGGCCGCCTTGGGGCCGAAGGCGTGCGCACGGTGTGGTCGCGCCTGTCGGACGTAGCGCGGCACTGCATCACCTTCGAAAACGACGAGAAGACCTACGGCGTCGACGACTGCCTGAAACTGGCCGATCTGGCGCCCGTGGTGCTGGACATTCACCACTGCTGGATTCATGAAGGGCAGTACATCGCGCCGGATGATCCTCGCGTTGGACGCATCATCGACAGTTGGCGCGGTGTGCGGCCTGCGATGCATTACTCTCAGCCGCCCGAAAGCCTGCAAGGTTTGGGGTTTATGCCAGCGCAAAAGCTGGAGATGGAGGCGCTGCTGAAGGTGGTCAACAAGCGAGATTTGTACCTGCACAGCGACCGGATGTGGAACGACTGGACCAATCGCTATGCGCTGCAGTTCGTGGACCGCTTCGACATCATGTTCGAAGCCAAGGATAAGAACTTGGCGGTCGAGGATTTCTATCGCCAGTACGTGGTTTCAGCGCAGGTGAGTTGAAGATGGAAAGGGCCGCGCGATGGCTCGGGCGGCCCTTTCGATGGCGCAATAGCGTGGCTTAGTCGCCGATGGCTTCGACTTTGCGCGGGGCCATGAAGTACAGCCAGGTCAGGGCAATGAAGTACATTGCCGGAATCAGGGTAAACAGCACGTTGTAGTTGTTGTTGGTCGCGGTCAGGATCGCACCGACGATCTGGGTCATGAACATTCCGCCAATCGCCGCGCACATCCCGCCGAAACCGAACACCGTGCTCATCATGTGTTTGGGCGTGTAGTCCATCACCAGGCTCCAGATGTTCGCAGTCCAGGCCTGGTGCGCACCCACCGCCAGGGCGATCGCCGCAACCGCTACCCACAGACCGCTGGCGTTCGCGGCGAACACCACGCAAATGATCGTCAAGGCGAAGATCAGCATCGACAGCAGCCGAGAGGTGGTCGGGCGCATGCCCCGGCCAATCAGCCATGAAGAGAGAATGCCGCCACCGATGCTGCCAAAGTCTGCTGTCAGCCAGATCAGAATCAGCGGAATGCCCATTTGCGTGACGCTGATGCCCAGGTTGTATTGCTGATTCAAAAACGGTGGCAGCCAGTACAAGTAGAACCAGAACACCGGCGCAGTCATGGCATAGGCGAGGGCGAAGGCCCAGGTGCCGCGCATTTTCAGGATTTTCGAGAAAGGCACTTTCTCGGCGACGGGCTCGGGTTCGCTGGCCTGGTTGATGTAATCCAGCTCGCTTTGGCGAACGGTCGGATGATCTTCAGGGTTGAAGTATTTCAAACGCCAGGTGATGACCCAGATCAGGCCCAACGAACCCATGCAAATGAACGCCGCCTGCCAGCCCCAGACGGTCAGAATCAGCGGCAACAGCGCCGGGGTGACCATCGCGCCAACGTTGGTGCCCGCGTTGAAAATGCCCGTGGCCACGGCGCGTTCGCCCGCCGGGAACCACAACCGGGTGGTCTTGACACAGGCCGGGTAGTTGGCCGCTTCGGTCAGGCCGAGGATGAACCGGCAGACCATGAAACCGACCGCTGAAGTCGCCAGGCCGTGGGCGCCGGTCGCGAAGCTCCACAGCAGCACGGCCAGGAAGAACGCACGTTTGACACCAACCCGGTCGATGAACCGGCCTTGCAGCACGAAGCCGACCGCGTAACCCACTTGAAACCAGAAATTGATGTTGGCGTAGTCCATCGCCGTCCAGCTCATCTGTTTGGCGAGGATCGGCTGCATGACGCCCAGTGCAGCGCGGTCGATGTAATTGAGGGTGGTGGCGAAAAACACCAGTGCCAGCATGCCCCAGCGTGTCTTGCCGATGGCGAGGGCGCCACGGATCTTTTCGCCAATCCCGGCGTGAGGGTGCACGGGTGTGGCAGCGGTGGGCGCAGGCGAAGCAGGGTATGAGCGCATGAGCATTAACCTGTCTTGGAATTGTTATGGTTTTGTCTGTGACGCATGTACCGATGCAAGGCGGCATCGGGTTAAAGCTGAAGGTGAGGGTCTACCTTGTCCGACAATGTGGAGCTGATGGTGGAGCGCGCGGGCAGGAGCGTCAATTGACTCAATGCGCTTTTGGGCGATTATCGAACACAAAACTAACCAGTCCGTACATTTAAATTGCGATCGCAGAATACCGGGAGAATAATCGCTTTCACACCTGAACATCAGCCCAAGAACTGCTCGTCAGGTGCCTCTACCCAGGAGTCAGATGATCATGCAGCGCTCGATTGCCACCGTTTCCTTGAGCGGAACCCTGCCGGAAAAGCTCGAAGCCATTGCCGCCGCCGGTTTTGACGGCGTGGAAATTTTCGAAAACGACCTTCTTTATTACGACGGCAGCCCCCGCAACGTGCGGCAGATGTGCGCCGATCTGGGCATCGCCATCACCTTGTTTCAGCCGTTTCGGGACTTCGAGGGCTGCCGCCGTGACCGCCTGCAACGCAACGTCGACCGCGCCGAGCGCAAGTTCGATCTGATGCAGGAGCTGGGCACGGATCTGGTGCTGGTGTGCAGCAACACCGCCAGCGATTCGCTGGGCGACGAGAACATTCTGCGCGATGACCTGGCGCTGCTGGCCGAGCGGGCCGGTGCGCGCAAACTGCGGGTCGGTTACGAAGCGCTGGCCTGGGGACGTCATGTGAACACCTGGCAGCAGGTCTGGAATCTGGTGCGCCAGGTCGATCATCCGGCGCTGGGTGTTTTGCTGGACAGCTTCCACACGCTGTCGCTCAAGGGCGATCCCGGCGCGATTGCCGACATTCCCGGCGACAAAATCTTCTTCGTGCAAATGGCCGACGCGCCGATTCTGGCCATGGACGTGCTGGAGTGGAGCCGCCATTTCCGCTGCTTCCCCGGTCAGGGCGAATTCGATCTGCCAGGTTTTCTGGCGCCGATTCTGCGCAGTGGCTACACCGGCCCGCTGTCGCTGGAAATCTTCAACGACGGCTTCCGCGCCGCGCCGCCACGGGCCAACGCCGCCGATGGTTTGCGTTCGTTGCTGTATCTGGAGGAGAAAACCCGGGACCTGCTGGCTAAAGAGGCGCAACCCGTCGCCCGGGAATTGTTGTTCAGTCCGCCGCCAGCGAGCACTTACGATGGCGTCGAGTTTCTCGAATTTGCCGTGGACGATGCCCAAGGCGCGCGCCTCGGCGGCTGGTTGCAAGGCCTGGGGTTTGAAAAGCTCGGCCAACACCGTTCCAAGGCCGTGAGCCTGTTGGGGCAGGGCGACATCAAGATTGTGCTCAACGCTGAACCTTATTCGTTTGCCCACAGTTTTTTCGAATCCCATGGCCCGTCGTTGTGTGCCACGGCCTTGCGCGTCAACAGCGGCAGCGCCGCCCTGGAGCGTGCGCGGCAATACAAAGGTCAACCGTATCGCGGGCTGGTCGGTCCGAACGAGCGGGAAATCCCGGCGGTACGCGCTCCGGACGGCAGTCTGATCTATTTGGTGGAACCCGGCGCGCCGGGCCAGTCGATCTACGACAGCGATTTCAACATCACTGTTCAGACGCCGGTCAACGCCGGTCTCCAACGCATCGACCACATGGCCATGGCGTTGCCCGCCGACAGCCTCGACAGCTGGGTGCTGTTCTACAAAAGCCTGCTGGACTTCGAAGCCGACGACGAGGTGGTGCTGCCGGACCCGTACGGCCTGGTGAAAAGCCGTGCCCTGCGCAGCCGCTGCAGCACCGTTCGTTTGCCATTGAACATCTCGGAAAACCGCAACACGGCCATTTCCCACGCGCTGTCCAGCTATCGCGGCTCGGGTGTGCACCACATCGCCTTCTCCTGCGGCGACATTTTCGTGCAGGTCGCTCGGGCGAAAGAGGCCGGTGTGCGGCTGCTCGACATCCCCCTCAACTACTACGACGACCTGGCCGCGCGCTTCGACTTCGACGACGAATTCCTCAGCGAACTGGCCTATTACAACGTCCTGTATGACCGCGACGCCAACGGCGGCGAGCTGTTTCACGTCTACACCGAAGCGTTCGACGATCGGTTTTTCTTTGAAATCCTGCAACGCAAAAATGGCTATGTCGGGTACGGCGCAGCCAACGTGGCGGTTCGTCTAGCGGCGATGGCCAAGTCTCGCAGCGGGGCGTCGCGTCAGGCGCGGTTGTGAACCCGTTGATGGCATGCTGGCATATGCCGCTTCCGTAACGGAGCGGTGCGGCTCATAATCGCGCGATTCCACCGTGGTCGTGAGCCAAGTATGAAAACTGTCGACGACACCCTGCTCGATGCGCCCGTAGAGGCGCCACGCAAGGGCCGCAAGAACAATCCGGAGAAAACCCGCGACGGCATCCTTCAGGCAGCCGTCGCCGAGTTCGTCGCCCAGGGCCTGTCAGGCGCCCGGGTCGACGCCATCGCCGAACGTACGCAAACCTCCAAACGGATGATCTATTACTACTTCAACAGCAAGGAACAGCTGTATACCGAAGTGTTGGAGAAGCTTTACGGCGACATTCGCCACACCGAGAGCAGCCTGAAACTCGACGTGCTGGAACCGATGGAGGCCATTCGGCGTCTGGTCGAATTCACCTTCGATCACCATGACCGCAACGTTGATTTCGTGCGCATCGTCTGCATCGAAAACATCCATAACGGCGACAACGTCAAGCAGTCACCGACCATTCGCGCCTTGAGCCAGCACGTGTTGCTGGCGCTGGACGAAACCCTGCGCCGCGGGGAGAAAGAAGGGGTGTTTCGGTCGGGCGTGCAGGCGGTTGATCTGCACATGCTGATCAGCTCGTTCTGCTTCTATCGTGTGTCCAACCGCCACACGTTCTCGGAAATCTTCCAGATCGAGCTGGAAGACCCCGAGGTCAAGGCGCGGCAGAAGGCGATGGTGTGCGATTCGGTGACGCGGTATTTGATGCCGTAAGCGCCTTCTCCTACAGGTGGGGTGTTCGACAGCGTCTCTTAAAGCGAACTGAAAAAATCCTGCATCCGCTGCGCATCCGCCTGCCGCCCGGTAAACAATTCAAATGCCTTGACCGCCTGAAACACCGCCATGGTGCTGCCGTCCAGCGTGCGGCAGCCCAGGCGGCGGGCGTGGGCCAGCAGTTCGGTTTCCAACGGGAAGTAGATGATTTCGGCGACCCAATGTTCGGCCCGCAGCAATTGTGGCGGCAGCGGCGTACCGGGCAATTTGCTCATGCCCACCGGCGTGGTGTTCACCACACCATCGGCCACCGCCATCGCGCCGGGCAGATCCAGGCCGAACCGCGCACGTCCAGCACCGAAATGCGCGTTGAGGTTGTCCACCAGACTCTGCGCCCGAGCAGGGTCAACTTCAAAAATACTCAGTTGCTCGACACCCTCGCTCAGCAGCGCGTGAGCCACCGCCGCCCCGGCACCCCCGGCACCCAGTTGCACCACGCGCCCGCGCGCGACATCACCCAATCCACGGCGGAAGCCTTCGGCAAAGCCCAGGCAATCGGTGTTGTGCCCGATGCGTTTCCCATCCTTGAACACCACGGTATTGACCGCACCGATGCTGCGCGCCTCGTCGGACAGCCCATCGAGCAACGGAATGACCGCCTGCTTGCACGGAAACGTAATGTTCAGTCCGGTGAAGCCGCAGCTTTGGGCGCCATCGAGCAATTGGGGCAGGGCCGTGGTGTCGAGTTTCTGGGCGTCCAGATCGATGATCCGGTACAGGTAGCGCATGCCTTGGGCATCGCCTTCGTATTCATGAAGCGAAGGGGTTCGGGAAGCCTGAATGCCAGCACCGATGAGGCCGACAAGGATGGAGGGTTGAGGGATGGATGACGTCATGATGATGGGCTCTTGTAATGCGGCAGTCCTGAGTCGGCTGCCTTGTATGAGCAAAATGTACCAGATGGTTAATTAAGTAAAAGTATTGAACCACAGATCGTTTTCACAATGTGTTCGGTAATCGCCCTGTTCCTTTGTAATGACTATTGAGGTCATTCCGGTCTGCTCGACATGACGTGAAACCTATACTCTAGAGCCTGGTCACTGTTGGGGCGGCCTGTACCTCGAACAAGGAACCCGTTGATGTCGCAACGCCAATCGACGCTGATCGCTTTGCTGGTCGCCGTCACCTTCTTCATGGAAAACCTCGATGCCACGGTGATCGCCACCGCCCTGCCGGAAATGGCCAAAACCTTTGGTGCGGCGGCTGTCGATCTGAACATAGGCATGAGCGCTTATATGCTAGCCATTGCGGCGTTCATCCCCATCAGTGGCTGGCTGGCGGACCGTCTGGGTTCGCGGCTGGTGTTTGGTGGTGCGATCGTGTTGTTTACGGTGTCATCGTTATTGTGCGGGATCAGCACCGGCCTTGATGCGTTTGTCGCGGCGCGTGTTCTCCAAGGCATCAGCGGCGCGATGATGGTGCCGGTGGGAAGGCTGGCCGTGATGCGAGCCACAGAAAAGAAGGACCTGGTACGGGCCATTTCGTTGATCACCTGGCCGGGACTGGTCGCACCGGTCCTCGGGCCGCCATTGGGTGGGTTCATCGTCACTCACGCGTCGTGGCCGTGGATTTTCTACCTCAATTTGCCCCTGGGTGTGCTGGCGTTAATCGCGACCTGGGTATTGATTCCGCGCCGCAATGACGTCACTCAGCGGGCGTTTGACTTCATCGGTTTCGTGTTGGTGGGCGTGGCCTGCATGGCGATTCTGTACGGCATGGAAATGTTGGGGCAGGGGCACGCCAGTCAGTGGCCGGGGTTGCTCGTCACGGGCGTAGGCTTGATCAGCGGTGCGTTGGCCTGGGCGCACATGCGCAAACGCAACGATCCGTTGATGAATGTCGCGGTGATTGGCATCCGCACCTTCAGTGTCAGCTTGCTGGGCGGCTCGCTGTTTCGTATTGCCATCAGCACTTTGCCATTTCTGTTGCCATTGATGTTTCAACTGGGGTTCGGATTGTCGGCATTTGACGCGGGCTTGCTGGTGCTGGGCGTGTTCGCGGGCAATCTGGCGATGAAGCCCTTCACCAGCGCGGTCATGGAACGCTGGGGGTTTCGTGCCGTATTGATGGGCAATGGCCTGATTGGCGTCCTGGCGATTGCGGCCTGTGCGTTGCTCAACGAGCGGATGGGTTGGCCGTTGATCCTGCTGATCCTGTTTGTCGGCGGCCTGTCGCGCTCGATGCAGTTCACGGCCTTCAACACGTTGGGCTTCGCGGATGTGCCAAAGCCGCAGATGAGTGATGCGTCGACGATGTTCAGCATGTTCTTTCAACTGAGCATGGGGCTGGGTGTGGCCATCGCGGCTCTGCTGTTGCGGGGGTCGATGTTTTTGCACGGCAATCAGGGGCAGGCGCAGACGGCGGATTTTCAGTTGACCTTTGTCTGGGTGGCGCTGATTGCCTTGTTGGCGTTACTGGATAACCGGCGACTGTCGGCGCAATCGGGGGAGGCGGTGTTGCAACGTAAGGCCTAATGGCCGAGTCACAGACTCCCTGCAACAGTACGATTTGTCGACAGCAGCGATTTTGTGGGCCCCATCATCGAGGCCGCGCTGTTACAAGGGGCAATGGCTAAAACAGCCACCCCTGATGCACGCTTTGACTATTGCCCATCCCGGCCACAGGGCGGAGTATTTCCTCACTCAAACAAGAACAGTGTAAGGAACACACAGTCATGCAGATCGAAGGCAAGGTATTTCTGGTCAGTGGTGGCGCCTCCGGGCTGGGAGCGGCGACCGCGCAGATGCTGATCGAGGCGGGGGCCAGAGTGTTGCTCGTCGACGTCAACGCCCAAGCGCTCCACGCGCAGGTTCAGACGCTGGGCGCCAATGCCCGCGCCAGTGTCACCGACATCACGAATGAAGACGCGGCCAAAGCGGCGGTCGACAGCGCGCTGGCCGCTTTCGGACAGATCAACGGCCTGGTCAACTGCGCAGGCATTGTCGGCGCCGAAAAGATCGTGGGCAAGGAGGGGCCCCACGGGCTGGACAGTTTCAGTCGGGTCATCAACGTCAACCTGATCGGCAGTTTCAACCTGTTGCGCCTGACCGCCGCCGCCATTGCAGAAGGTGCTGTCGATGAAGGTGGCGAGCGCGGTGTGATCATCAATACGGCCTCCGTGGCGGCGTTCGACGGTCAGATTGGCCAGGCGGCCTATGCAGCGTCCAAAGGCGCGATTGCCAGCCTGACCCTGCCTGCGGCTCGCGAATTGGCGCGGTTCGGCATCCGGGTCATGACCATTGCCCCGGGCATCTTCGAAACCCCGATGATGGCGGGCATGACCCCGCAAGTGCGCGAAAGTCTGTCCGCTGGAGTGCCGTTTCCACCTCGACTGGGCAAACCGGACGAATACGCCGCGCTAGTGCGCCATATCATCGAAAACAGCATGCTCAACGGTGAGGTGATCCGCCTCGACGGTGCGTTGCGCATGGCTGCCCGCTAATCGAGTCTGTCAAACGAGGAGGTTCCATCATGTCGTTGAACCCACGTCAGCCTTTGAATGAAGACCCGGTGGTGATCGTCAGCGCCGTGCGCACACCCATGGGCGGCTTTCAGGGCGACCTGAAAAGCCTGACCGCGCCAGAGCTGGGGGCCTTCGCCATTCGCGCCGCCGTGGAGCGAGCAGGCCTGGCGTCCCGTGACGTCGAGCAGGTGCTGTTCGGCTGCGTTTTGTCTGCCGGGCTGGGCCAGGCGCCTGCGCGCCAGGCCGCACTGGGCGCAGGCTTGAGCAACGCCACGCAATGTACAACGCTCAACAAAATGTGTGGCTCGGGCATGCAGGCGGCGATCATGGCCCACGACCTGTTGTTGGCAGGCAGCGCCGAGGTGGTGGTCGCGGGGGGCATGGAAAGTATGTCCAACGCCCCGTATTTGCTGGGGAAGGCCCGTAGCGGCTATCGTATGGGCCATGGTCAGATCATTGACCACATGTTCTTCGACGGGCTGGAAGATGCTTACGAACGGGGCCGCCTGATGGGCACGTTTGCCGAAGAGTGTGCGTCGTTCGAAAGCTTCAGCCGCGAGGCGCAGGATGCGTTCGCCGTAGCGTCATTGACTCGTGCGCAGGATGCGATGAAAGCAGGCCGCTTCGACGCCGAGATCGTTCCGCTACAGGTCACGGTGGGCAAGGAGCAGAAAACCGTCAGCCAGGACGAACAACCGCCCAGGGCGACGCTGGACAAGATCCCTCAACTCAAACCTGCCTTCCGTCAAGGCGGGACTGTGACGGCGGCCAACGCCAGTTCGATCTCCGACGGCGCTGCGGCCTTGACCCTGATGCGCCAATCCGAAGCCGAGAAACGAGGCCTCAAACCGCTGGCGGCGATTCGGGGGCACGCAGGCTATGCCAATCAGCCAGGACTCTTTCCGACAGCGCCGATCGGGGCGATTGAAAAGCTCATGGCCAAGACCGGTTGGTCGGTGGACGACGTGGACCTGTTCGAGATCAATGAGGCGTTCGCGGTGGTGGCGCTGGTGACCATGAGCAAACTCGGACTGCCCCATGAAAAAGTCAACGTCAATGGCGGTGCGTGTGCGCTCGGTCATCCTATTGGTGCGTCGGGGGCACGGATTCTGGTCACGCTACTGTCTGCGCTCAAACAGCGTGGATCGAAGCGTGGTGTGGCTGCCATTTGCATTGGCGGCGGTGAGGCGACGGCCATGGCCGTTGAGGTTATTTAGCGTTATAAATCAATTGGTTATGCGTGACAGTTCAAGCTGCATGATGTGATTTCTTGAATTCGAATACATACATATAAGGTATATCTATCAATGAGTTACGCGACAATTCTAAAAGAAATAAAAGGTCGAGTGGCGTTGCTCACGCTCAACCGGCCTGAAGCCCTCAATGCCTTGAATTCGCAACTGATCAGCGAACTCAATCACGCACTGGATGCGTTGGAACGGGACACCGAGATTGGCTGCATCGTCCTGACCGGCTCCGCCAAGGCGTTCGCGGCGGGTGCGGACATCAAGGAAATGGCGGAGCTGACATACCCGCAGATTTACCTGGATGACCTGTTCAGCGATAGCGACCGCGTTGCCAATCGTCGCAAGCCGATCATTGCGGCGGTGTCGGGATTTGCGTTGGGCGGGGGCTGTGAACTGGCGCTGATGTGCGATTTCATTCTGGCGGCCGACAACGCGAAATTCGGCCAGCCCGAAATCAATCTCGGCGTTTTGCCGGGCATGGGCGGCACCCAGCGCTTGACTCGCGCCGTTGGCAAGGCCAAAGCCATGGACATGTGCCTGACCGGGCGCATGATCGATGCCGTGGAGGCCGAACGCTCGGGCCTCGTCGCCCGCATCGTGCCGCAGGAACAGTTGCTCGAAGAGGCACTGAAGGTCGCTCAAGGCATCGCAGCCAAATCGCTGCCAGTGGCCATGATGGTCAAGGAAAGCGTCAACCGTGCTTTCGAAGTCAGCCTCTCGGAAGGCATTCGCTTCGAGCGCCGGGTGTTTCATGCCGCTTTCGCCAGCGACGATCAGAAAGAGGGCATGGCAGCGTTCATCGAAAAGCGCGAACCTTCGTTCAAGCATCGTTGACGGCAGCTTGCGGAAGGTAATGCACGCCATCTTCAGTGATGCTGAGGGTGGCATGCGCGCCCTTGAGCAATAGCGGGCTTTGGCTGTCGATGCACAGGCTTTTGGCTGTATCGCGCGGGACCGGGGTGTCATTGTCAGGTTCGTTGTCGAGCGTACCGACGACCACGGGTTGCTCAGGATCTCCCTCGAAAAAGCCGATTTTCAGTCTCGTGCCCTCCTGGTGGGGCATCAGGCCCGTGACGGTACGCACCAGGCACCCCGGCGAGGTCTCGTCGGTCTCCCAGTCAAAGCGAACGGGGATGCGACCGGAACGGTCAGCAGGGCCTGAGAGCCGCGTCGCGTACTCCTCGTCGAGCAGCACCGGTTTGAGGTGAGCGAGCGTCGGACGAAATGGCAGGGTCCACGGGATGACCTGGAATTGATTGTCGTAGTGCGCCAGAGGAGGCTTGCCGCCCTTGGCGTCCGGGGCCAGTAAACGCGAAACACCGTTTCCGCCAGTGTCCCGAAACGCCATCGCCTGAAGAATATGGACCACGTCGCAAGAGGCGCAGCCCCGCAAGGGCGCCAACTCCCAGGCCGTGTGGGAAACATCGGTCAGCAGCCAATGATCGTTGAACTGTGGTTCGGGATGATCGTCGACACGGATGACCAGCCCGCCACGCAGCCATGGTTGGGCGCTGTTCCCTTTGATATCACGGCGTTCGCAGCGCAGCCGTTCCAGTGTGCGGCTGCGAATCTGCTGGAGGCGGCCTGGCGGGAGAGTCTCGCCGTAAGGCGCCCAGAAAGGCTGGTTGTCAGCCTCTGAGGCCGATGACGACCAGGACGATAGCGGCACGTAATGCTCGCCAGCGTGACTGCTGTAGCAGTTGCGGGCTGACAGTCGCTCGGCCAGGTGCGCCATCCCGGCGGCGGCTGGCCACTCGGGAAAAGTCATCGGATCGTCGGAGAACACCAGGGTGTGGCCGCGAGGTGAGTGTTCGAAGCGATAGCTGATCCCTTCTTCTTCGCAGAGCCTGTCGAGAAAGTGCAGGTCATGCTCGTCGTATTGCAGGCACTGCTCGCGAGGCGGGTAGACGCCGACGACGTGGTCGAACCGAACCGTGCAGCCTGGCATGTCGTGGCCCTGGAGCACGCGCTCGATGATTTCGATCACGTTCAGGTCGCGGAACACACGACGGCGTGTCGGGTTTGCCAATCGTTGCAGCGAAGGCATCAGCGTGAGGCGGTACAGGCTCAGGTCCTGCCCTTGATAGAGGTGGCGCAGCTCATGGATCTGGCCATGCAGGCCGTGAACGTCTTCTGCCTGGTTGCTGATTTGCAGGTATGCACTCCGGTGCAGCAAGGAGGCGTCCGTCAGTCTGGCTTCGGTGCTCACCAGATCGACTTCAAAGCGAAATGGCGCATTCAGACGGTCATGGCCGCTGACTCCGACGACCTGAAGGTCGTATGAGCTGTCGGCAATGGCCAACGTCAAAGTCACGTGCGAGTTGTCGTGCATCTGCTGAGTCACCCTGAAAATTCGAGGTGCAGAGGGTACGGAAAGCGATCGGGTAAAAGGTTAAGTTCCAGATTTTCGGAAATTGCCTACGACGTTGGTCCTTTTATCCTGCGTCTCGTGTCGGCAATTGCTCAGCAACTTATCGCCAGCCGTTTGATCGGTGGCAGCATGTCAGGGGTTTCATCTGGCGTCATCGCGTATAAAATGCGCCGGGCGCGATGGTTCTGCCATGGCGCGTCGATATCGATCACCTTTTTCAGCATTCATCGTCCGCGGCCTGGCACGCCATGTCAGACAACAGCGCGACGGTCAATCGCCATCGGAACAAGAGAGCACTCATGGGCGCACAGTGGAAGGTCAAACACAAAGAAGCAGCAGCCAACGCCAAGGGCAAGATTTTCGGCAAGCTGTCCAAGGAAATCATGATTGCTGCCCGCGCCGGAGCCGATCCGGACATGAACTCCCGCCTGCGCCTGGTGGTTGAGCAGGCTAAAAAGGCCTCGATGCCTCGCGAAACCCTGGAGCGTGCGATCAAGAAAGGCGCCGGTCTGTTGGGAGATCAGGTTCAGTTCACGAGTGTGACCTACGAAGGTTTTGCGCCGCATCAGGTGCCTTTGATCGTCGAGTGCCTCACGGATAACGTGAACCGCACCGTTGCCGAAATCCGCGTGTTGTTCCGCAAGGGGCAATTGGGTGCGTCAGGTTCGGTGTCGTGGGACTTCGATCATCTGGGGATGATTGAAGCGGTTGCGGCCAATGCTGATGTCGATCCGGACGAAGCTGCTATCGAGGCGGGCGCTCAGGATGTCGAGGCGGGTGACGACGGGGTGACCCTGTTCTACACCGAGACCACCGATCTGGATGCGGTGTGCAAGGCGCTGCCGGAGCAGGGCTTTACCGTTGAGTCGGCGAAGATCGGCTACCGGCCGAAGAACCCGGTTTCGGGTCTGAGCGATGAGCAGATGGCCGAAGTCGAGGCGTTCCTGGAGGCCATCGACAGCCACGATGACGTACAGAACGTGTATGTAGGCCTGGCAGGTTAAACAGAAAATCCGCTTTCGCTTTTGCTCTAGCTTTTGTTCTTCATCCAGGATGGCCCAGTCACCGCGGAACGCTTGCGTTCAGCCTGCACGCAAGTCGCGTTCGGTGGCGTCTGAGATATCGCGTACGAAGAGCAAGAGCAAAATCAAAGGCGACGGCGACCGTTTGCGGGTGTCTTAAATCGTCAGGGCTGGCGTTATCTCGGCAAACAACGGTCGAGCATTGATCTCTCGCTGTGTGCAGCGCTGCTGCAAGTCCCGCAGCGGGGCGGTCTGTTCTTCTGTTGCATCGCAACACGCCAGCAATTCCCCCAGTAGAATCCCGAACGCCCGCACTTCGATGCGTTCAAGCTGCAAGCCGGTGTCGATACCCGGGTAAAAGGCTGCCGCACCAAAATCCCCTAACAGACTTTCTCCGGACTCAGCCCAGAGCACGTTGTGTGCGTACAGGTCGCCGTGGTTGATGCCCCGTGCGTGTAAATGGTGGCACGCCGACGCGATACCCAGCGCCATGCGCTGCACGGTGGAGAGGCTCAGCCGCGTACCGTTGTAAACGTCGCGGGTGCAGGACTCAAGGCTAGGCGGCCGGGCGAGGGTCACGAAGCGCGCAGAAATCAACTGCATCACCAGCCCTCGGGCATGCTGCGGATGGCCGAACACCTGGCCCTCGACCGGGATCAGGTTCGGGTGCTGACCCGCTGCAATGCAGGCGGCCATTTCGTTCAATGGTGTGCCATCGCTGGTCAGCTCGCCTTTATACAGCTTGACCGCGACGTCCTGGACATCGCCCTCATCGTTGCGCCAGTCGGCACGCTGAATCACCCCGGACGCGCCTTCGCCCAACACCTCGTGCAGCGTCAGTTGCGACCATGGGATCCGCCGGATCGAGGCTTCGGTGTGAATGTCTGTCAGCGGGTTGCCGGAAAATGCCAGCCACGCCAGAGAAGGCATTTGAAGCAACCATGAAGGCAACTCCCGGAAACGGTTGGAAGCGATACGCACCAACTCCAGTCGATCACAAGCGGCCAGGGATGCCGGAAGGCTGTGCAACCGATTACCCGAGAGCATGATTTTTTGCAGGTCTTGCAATTGCCCCAGTTCATCCGGCAGCGACTCGATACAGTTGTCGGTCAGCACCAGCGAACGCAAGCGAGGCGGGAGCGCGCGGGCAGGCACCTCGACAATCCGGCAGGCCTTGAAGCCCACGAAGAACAATTGCTCGCATTGGCCCAGCGCGTCGGGGAGCCGGGTAAACGGATTGTTGGAGCAGAACAGGATTTTAAGGTGGGTGAGGCGATGCAGGTCAGCGGGCAGGTCAGTCAGCCGATTGCCGGTGAGGTTCAGTATTTCCAGTGAGTCACTGAGGCTGAAGATTTCCTCGGGAAACGTGGTGAGGTCGCAACCGCCAGCTTACCGGCGCGCAGATCTGCAAGAGTGTGCATAAAGGGCAAGCCCCAGAGTCCATTGGCCCGCCATCATAACGATTTGGCGGGCGTTGCGCTTAACCCAGACAGCGATCCAGCAATTGGTGCATGCGTTGCAGGGTCGGTGCCGATTCGGCGTAGAGAATGCGGTAAACCATGGGGGCAACGACGGCGTCGATCAGTTCGTCAGCAGAGGGGCTGCGTTCGCCACGGGCTTGCGCACGGTCGATGATGATCTGCAACTGGTCTCGAACCATGTTCAGGCATTTGCCCGAACACAGGGTCGCGCTGCTGGCCACCACGTCGCGCATCATTTCGCGGCCGGGGGCGGAGTTGGTTTCTTCCAGGTACACCTCGACCCACGTGCGCAAATCTTCGCGCAGGTTGCCGCAGTCCACCGGTTCGTCCGGGCGCAGACGCTCGACGGCAGCGTCGGCCAGCAACGAGGTCAGGTCACCCCAGCGGCGGTAAATGGTGGATGGGGTGACGCCTGCGCGCGCCGCGATCATCGGCACGCTGAGCGCGGAACGCTCCTGTTCCTGAAGCAGATCGCGTACGGCGGCGTGGATCGATGTCTGCACCCGGGCGCTGCGCCCTCCGGTACGGATGCCTTCTTTGATAGCCATGGGGGCGGACCTTAACACAAAGTATTTGCTTTAAGAGGTTTCTGCTCGCACACTCTTTAACGCAACTTCATAGCTTTTGTGGCGTGCTTTTTCGGGAGAGTTTACGCGTGTCTGATTATTTGCAGAACCCGCCAGTCGATGGTCGGGGGCGAGGTCATCTGGTTTATCTCGCGTTCGTGATGCTGTGCTTCTTTGCCGCCTCCAGCGCGCCCACGCCGCTTTACCATGTTTACCAGCAGGCGTGGGGGTTTTCTTCGGCGCTGTTGACGCTGATTTTTGCGGTATATGCCCTGAGCTTGCTGGCAACGCTGCTGGTGTTCGGTTCGCTGTCGGATTATCTGGGACGACGACCGGTGATCTGCGTGGCGCTGATCCTGGAAATCCTCTCGCTGCTGTTGTTCATCAGCGCCACTGACGTGAGCTGGCTGATCGCTGCCCGCATCTTGCAGGGCATTGCGACCGGCATTGCCACCAGCGCGTTGGGTGCCGCGATGCTCGACACCTCTCAGACCCAAGGGCCGCTGATCAACAGCATTGCACCCATGTTCGGCATGGCGTTGGGTGCACTGGGTACCAGTGCGCTGGTTCAGTATGCGCCGCTGCCGACGAAATTGGCCTACGGCCTGCTGCTGGCCGCGTTCGCAGGTCAGTTGCTGTATCTGGCGTGGGTTCAGGAAACCGTGTCGCCGCAGCCAGGCGTGCTGAAAACCCTGAAGCCTGCGCTTTATGTGCCTCAGCGTGCGCGTGCGACGCTGATGCTGGTATTGCCTGCCGACATCGCGGCATGGGCGCTGGGTGGATTCTTTCTGTCGCTGGCGCCTTCGCTGCTGGCGGCGGCCACCGGGTCGACCTCGGTGCTCAACGGCGGGCTGGCAGTGGCCGCGTTGACCATCAGCGGCGCCATTTCCATCATGAACCTGCGTTTGCGGGCGCCACGGCTGGCGTTGCTGGTCGGGTGCAGTTTTCTTGCGGCGGGGGTGTCGGTGGTATTGCTGGCGGTCGATCTAGGCTGGCTCTGGTTATTCTTTGTCGGCGCGGTGGTGGCAGGCGTGGGGTTCGGCGCCAGTTTTCTCGGCGCGCTGCGGCTGTTGCTGCCGTTGGCACACGCCCACGAGCGTGCGGGGCTGATGTCGACGTTCCTCGTGCTCAGTTACCTGGCGTTCTGTGTGCCGTCGCTGATCGCGGGCCTGGCGGTGAAGACGGAAGGCTTGATCGTCACGACCAATGTCTATGGGGCGGTGGTGGTCGTGCTGGCGTTGCTGGCGCTGGGTGGCCTGCTGCTGCGTCGTCGCGAAGAGGCCACGGCGGTTTGATTCGAGGACGTTTGACCGGGCCTTTCGTTAAGTCTTGTTCAACACAGAATGTCTGCCGGTACCATCCTCCGGACGCTCGAGTCTGCGCCGTCTGCTAACGTCATGGCTGTGCTTTGGCCCTCATAACAATAATCACAGGGATCCACGGATGAATAACCGAAACAACGGACACTACGCCCGGCACTACGCGCAATCCATCGCCGAGCCGGAGGTGTACTGGGCGCAACAGGCGCTTCAGGTGGACTGGTATCGCCCGCCGCAGCAAACCTTGCAAACCCTGCCCGACGGAACCCATCGCTGGTTTGCCGACGGTCAGCTCAATACGTGCCACTTGGCGCTGGACCTTCAAATCGAACAGGGCCGGGGTGATCAGTGGGCGTTGATCTACGATTCACCCGTGACGGATCAGCAGGCCTGTTTCACTTTCAATCAATTGCGTGACGAGGTCGCACGCCTGGCCGGGCTGCTGCGCCAACTGGGTGTGGAAAAGGGCGACGGTGTCATCATTTACATGCCGATGATTCCGCAGGCCGCCATGGCCATGCTGGCCTGCGCGCGGATCGGCGCCGTGCACTCGGTGGTGTTCGGCGGCTTTGCGCCTCATGAACTGGCGATTCGCATTGACGACCTCAAGCCGAAGCTCTTGCTCACGGCCTCCTGTGGTCTGGAGTTTGACCGGGTCATTCCTTACAAACCGCTGGTTGACAAGGCGCTGGAGCTGGCACGGTTCAATCCTCGGCGGGTGCTGGTGTGGCAACGTCCGCAGTCCCTCGCGTTGCTGCAAGAGGGGCGTGATCTGGACTGGGCGCAGGCGCTGCACGGGGTGGGGCCGGTCGACCCTGTTCCGGTATCGAGCCTGGACCCGCTGTACATTCTTTACACTTCCGGCACCACGGGCAAACCCAAAGGCATCGTGCGTGAAAACGGCGGTCATGCCGTGGCGATGCGTTACACCATGAACCAAGTGTACGGGATGCAGGCGGGGGATGTGTGGTGGGGCATCTCCGACGTCGGCTGGGTGGTCGGGCACACGTTGATTGTCTACGGCCCGTTGATGGCGGGATGCACGACGATTTTCTACGAGGGCAAACCCGTGCGCACCCCGGACGCCGGGGCTTACTGGCGGGTGGTCGAGCAGTATGGGGTCAACGCGCTGTTTTGTGCGCCCACCGCGATACGCGCGATCCGCAAAGAAGACCCGCAAGGCCGGTTACTCAAGGGGCGGGACCTGGGTTCGCTGCGTCGGGTGTTTCTGGCGGGGGAAAAACTCGACTCCAGCACCCATGAGTGGCTGCAGCAGCTCACCGCAAAGCCGGTGCTCGATCACTGGTGGCAGACGGAGACGGGCTGGCCGGTGACCGCACCGTGCCTTGGTCTGGAGGGGCATGAACCGGCACCTGGATCGAGCAATCGTGCGGTGCCGGGTTATGCCGTTCAGGTGCTGGATGACGAAGGGCGACGATTGCCCCCCGGCGAGCAGGGCGCGATCGTCATTGCCTTGCCGCTGCCCCCCGGTTGCAGCCAGACGTTGTGGGGCGATCACGAGCGCTACCTCAGCGCTTATTTGCAGGCGTTTGCGGGCTATTACAACACAGGCGATGGCGGTTTCATTGATGACAGCGGCTTTGTGCACATCATGGGGCGCACTGACGACGTGATCAACGTGTCGGGCCATCGGCTGTCTACGGGCGAAATGGAGGATCTGACCGGACAACACCCGGCGGTTGCAGAAAGCGCGGTGATTGGCGTGCACGACGACATCAAGGGCCAGGTGCCGTTGGCGTTGGTGGTGCTCAAGGACGGCGTGGAGCAGGGGGCGGAGGTGGTTTCTCGGGAATTGATCGCCCACATGCGTGAGCGAATCGGCGCGTTGGCTTGTTTCAATCGCGTGGTGGTGGTCAAGCGGCTGCCCAAGACCCGGTCAGGCAAAACCTTGCGTGCCGTGTTGCGCAAGATTGCCGACGGGGAGGCTTACACGATTCCCGCCACCATTGATGATCCGCTGATTCTGGAGGAGATCGCCAACGCCTTGCGTTAAGTCTTCGCGCCGAAGGAGTGTGTCGGCCCCGATACATTTCTTCAAGTTGTCGTAGTGGCTGCCGACACAGCAGGCAGGACACTACCGATCCATTGGAGCATGGAGCCACCATGACCGCGATTTCTTCTGTATCAGCCGTGCAACCGTTGGTGCTCACCAGCGTGGCCGCGACCCCGGCTGTCAACACGTCGACGCAGGCCTCGACGAGTGCGACTTCGCCGTCGTCCGTGGTCACGCTGGGCCAGACCACCAGCGTTGCCGATGCGCAGACCTACACCTCCCGTGGCGTCATCAACGCCCCTGACGTCGCACCGGCATGGGAATACACCCCGCAAGACAAGGTTTCGCTAGTGATGCAGGGCAATTTCAGCACCCTGTCCGGCGTCAGCCGTTTTCAAGGCCTGGGGGCCTCGCTGATCACTCAACTGGCGCAAACCGGCAAGGGCGTCTCCCAGTCGATGATCAGTTCCACGAGCGGTTCTGCGCTGGAACCCGCCGCCCTCGCAGCCGCGCAGAAAAAACTGCACAGCGACGCGGCGGACAACAGCATCAGCCTGACCCTCAAAACCGCCAGCGGCAAAACCGTGCAACTGACGCTGACCAGCACCGACAAAGGCCTGGCGGTGCAGGCGGACGTCAACGGCGGCAAATTGAGCGATGACGAACTGCTGGCCTTGGGCAAAATGGCGGATGGTTTTCAATCGGCCATCGACGGTCTGTCCGCCAAACCGCCACAGCTCAAACTCGATGCGTTGACCCGGTTCGACAGCAAGGTGTTTTCCTCGGTCGACCTCAACACGCATTTGAAACTGGACGATGGCAGTCTGCAGACCCTGGAATTCCAAGCCGACGAGACTCAACGCAGCGTGCGCATGAGCGGCGCTTCCGGTGATTTGAATCTGAGTGTGGACCTGAAAAAAAGCGCGATCATCGGCAACAGCGATCAGCAGGCCAAAGCGCTGAACAGCTACCTGAACCAGATTGAGGCGGCACGCAAGCGCGGCGACGGTGACCCGCAATTGCTGTCGATGTTCCAGGACGCCTTTAAATCCTTGCATAGCCATTACCCCGGCAGTCGCGAGTCGACCGCGCCTCAGACCGTCAACTCCATCGCCCTGACCGACACCGATCACGCACTGCTCAGCGGTCTGGCGGATTTCAGCGCATCGGTCACTGAAAAAACCTCGGCGGGTAACCCGGCGCGGCCCAATGAACTGGACAGCTTCGCCTACGACCTGTCGCAGAAAACCGAAACCAAGGGTCGCGATCAACTCAACCGCACACTCGTTCAGGACCAGCAGTCCCATCTGGTGGCCACCTATCACAAGCCACTGGCCGCCGGTCAGAAGCTGGAACTGAGCAAAGACCCGGCCTCGCAGAACTACCTGTATTACGAGGTCAACGACTCGGCCAGCAGCAAGACCACCATCGGCTATAACAAAGGCGAACTGGTGCAGGCGTCCGTTACCCAGTCGGCCAGCCAGTCCACACGGGTGTCGAAATACGTAATGGGGCGGCTGGAAGACGAAACGCTGACACCGACGACGTCCACTAAAACCCAGAACCTGCTCGGCGTGCTGCAGCAAGCGCTACAGCAGGATAAAGAAGCCAGACAGGGGCGCGGCGCCTCGTTGTTGAAAGACACCCTGGCGGGCATCCAGGACAAGGTTCTGCTTCAGGCGGACCCATCGCTGCTCAAAGGTTGAGGTCCGGGACGTGGGGCGGCGCGGGTTGCCCCACCCATCACGCTAAATGACAGGCGAATCCTCGCCCGGCTCGACGCCGATGGTGTGATGGCGCATGTCTTTGGCCCTGTACACCGTCAGCGCATCGGCTTCGGGTTCGGTAATGGGCACTTTCTGCCCGTCAATTTGCGCTTCGGACATGTGCGTGGCGTCGTTGGTGGTGATGACCACATCGACGATTGCGCTGCGGTAGACAGCGCCGTCCACTACGGCCGAGCAATGCTCGTGGCTGGCATCGAATTGCAGAGGCATGGTCGTACTCCTTTTCAGGCGTGTGAACGTACGACTGCCAGGCGGGTTGGGGGGTTGCTGATTTCCGACGACGGGTGCCTCAAGGTTTGCCGACGCCATCGTCCAGTTCCGCCGAGTGCCCGCCCTGGCGCTCGGCAACCGCGCGCAATGTTCTGAGCGTCACCATCGGTGCGTCGATCACGAAACGGTTGGCCAGCCACGACGGAATGTCTCCGGCCGGTTCGGCCTGCAACTGGTACGTCACTTCGGTTTCCCGTTCTCCTTGGGGCACCATCTGCCAGATGCCCTCCAGTTGCTCCACGCGAATCAGCCCCGGCACCACCGGTTCCATGCCGTTGACCGCACTCAAACGCCGCAGCACGCCGCCGTCGTCAGTCTGTTCGGTCTGCACTTTCAGAACCATGTCGCGGGTGTTGGCGGGCCAGGGAAGAGCGGTGGTCAGGTAGACGAACGTGCTGTCGCCATCGACTTTCAGCAAGCGCATGTCCGCGCAGGCGTACAACCAGTTGCAAGCGATAGTCAGGTTTTCCTGTAGGCGACTGAGCGTGGACACGTCGGCCTTGATTCTCGCCACCCCCCGGAAACTCTGGTATTGCGAGCCGACGCGCTGGCTCAGGTAGACCCTGATGCCATCTTCGTCTTTGGCCAGGGTCCATTCTTCAGCGAAGGCGGGACCGAAGTGAGTGGCCAGCAGCAGGGCGCACACGACGGGCAGTGTTCTCATCAAGGGGCTCCAGGGCTGCACGTGGGGGCGCGACAGTTCAGAGCATAGGTGAGTTTGCCTGCTGCTACGACGGGAGATCGTCGGTAGTGTCTGTTACGGTTTCCAGATTCCCACGTCGCTGGCATCCACCGCTTTGGGCAACAGGCCCGCGGCGAAGAACGCATCGGCAATTTTCTGTTGCTCGCCCAGGTTTCCTGCCTGCACCGGTTCGACGTGATAACTGCGATGCTCATTGGCCGCTTCGACGGTTTGTGTATCAAGGTTGCCCCACAGCGGCCCCAGCACCTGGGCGGCGTCTTTCGGGTTCTTTTTGACCCATTGGCCTGCTTCCTGAAGCTGCTGGTACACGCGTTTGAGTACATCCGGGTGAGTATCAGCGTAAGCCGTGCTGGTCAGGTAATAGCGCTTGTAGCTGGCCAGGCCGGAGCCATCGGTCAGGGTTCGGGTCGGCAATTGACGTTGCACGCTGGTCAGGAAAGGTTCCCAGGTCACCCACGCGTCGACCTTGCCGTTCTCGAAGGCAGCGCGCCCGTCGGCGGGCGTGAGGTAGGCGGGCTGGATGTCGGCGAAGCTCAAACCGGCCTTGTTCAGCGCCGCTATCAGCAAGTAATGGGTGCCTGCGGCCTTGGTCACGGCGATCTTCTTGCCTTTCAGGTCGGACAACTGTCGGATCGGCGAGTCTTTGGCGACGACGATGGCTTGGGCGCTCGGGGACGCTGATTCCTCCGCAAAATAGGTGAGCTTCGCTTGAGCCGCCTGGGCAAAGATGGGCACCGTGTCGGCCACATCCGCGCTGATATCGACGTTGCCAATATTCAGCGCCTCCAGAAGTGGCAGTCCACTGGGGAACTCATGCCAACTGATGTCGATATTGTCTTTGGCGAGCGCTTGCTCCAGCGTGCCCTGGGCTTTGAGCAGGGTGATCAATGTCGACGACTTCTGATAGCCGATACGCACGGTTTCTCGCGCTTGAGCGGGCAACGCGAGTGTGCACGCTAACGCAATGGCGAGGCTTGCGAACACGGGGCAACGGAGTGTCATTCTGAGGCGGATAGCGGGAAAGTTCATGATGGACTCGTGATCGAAAAAGTGGGATGGCGTTGAGCTATCGATCTTAGAGTTCTAAAAAATATTATTTAAATATCGTGTGGCTATTAGCTTATGCGGGTAGACAGTGAGCCTTTGTTGCCCGAATCCACGCATCGCGAATGAATTCGCTCCCACAGATACCGCGTTCGCTACTGAGACTGTATGGACCGCCCCACACCGTAGCAGCATGGCTTGCCTGCGGTGGCGTTCGTGAAATCGCTGCGCCGCCCGGCCGGATTTCTACTGGAGATTTGCGTGTGTCCCCTTGCCGTTAGCTCTTGCTCTTCATGCGCAACAGTTCAGCCTGCACGCAAGTCGCGTTCGGCGGTGTCTGGACCAGCGCGTGGGGAGAGCAAAATCAACGCGAATTTTGAGCCTGTGGGAGCGAATTCATTCGCGACTGGCCGCGACGATCAACATCATGGGTCGGTGGATTTCATCGGCCAGCATTGGACGATCTCGCAGGTCTTGCGCCGAAGGCCCCCATTCGTTGACGTGATCGAGGCGCAAGCCGCTGGCGATCAGCAGGTTCAACAGTGTGCCCAACGTACGGTGTTGCTTGATCACGCCCTCGGCCAGCCAGTTCGTGCGGCGTGGGCCTTCGACCTGGTAGTGATCCACTGGCCAGAAACGACGGCCCTGATCGTCGATGACCCAGTCAGCGCTCAGCGAGGCCATGAAGATCGGGTGTTCAATCGAAAACACCAGTCGCCCGCCGGGCTCGAGGGCCGTGTGGATCGTACGCAACACACGGGGCAGGTCGACGATGTAGTGAAAGGCCAGCGAACTGTAGGCGAGGGTAACGCTCGCAGGCGGCAGTTCAAGGTGTTCCAGATCGGCCCGTCGAAAGGTGATACGCGAATCTTCGCCATCGCGTGCAGCCCGTTGCAGCATCTTTTCCGAGACATCGAGCGCGAGTACGTGGCGTGCGCCTTGCTCGACGGCCCACCGAGCGAACCAGCCATAACCGCACCCCAGGTCCACGACGTTTTGTCCGTTCATGTCTGGCAAAAGGGCGCGCAGGGCGGGCCACTCGGGGGCTCCGGCCAGGCCCTCCACTGATCGGGGTAGCTGGCTGTAGCCTTCGAAAAACTCGGGGGTGTCGTAAATGTTTTGAGTCACTGGGTGGCCCTCTTGTCGCAAACCATTGTCCATGAATGACAGACAGGGCCATTGCGGCCCTGTTGTCGACGGTTTGGCTTCCTAGTAGCGGAACTCTACACCGACGTACGCGCCGATGCCGTCGCCGGGGTACAGTGACGCGGTGTCCTGGCCGTTGGCGTTGTAGATCGGTTGCACGGCGGTGACGTACTTCTTGTTCGCCAGGTTTTTCAGGTCCAGCGAAACCTTCCAGTCCTTCTTCGGCGTTTCGTAGCCCACGTTGGCGCCAAAGATCGTGTAGGAGGGCGCGTAGAATGTGTTGGCGTAATCCACGGCGGTGCGCGACACCGACTGCACGTTGACACCGGTATAGAAGCCTTGCGGATGCTGATACTGCACTTCGCCCTGATAGATGTGTTTCGGAATACCCGGCAACTGGTTGTCGCCGAACGTCGGGTCGTGGCGGTAGTAGAAATCGTTGTAGGTGTAGACCTGACGCAAGGTGACTTTCTCGCCGGATGCGTTCTCCCACAGACGGGTATTCAGCCCGGCTTCGATGCCTTGGTGGATGGTCGGGGTCGCGTTGAAGGCACCGGTGACCGCTGCGGTGGTGGCCGTCGGTGCGACGATCTGCACGTTCAACAGTTCATCACGCACCCACGAGCGATAAAGCGCCAGGCTGCCGTCGAAAATACCGGCTGAGCCCTTGACCCCGAACTCCACGGTGTTTGCTTTCTGCTCCACCAATGGCCTGACGTACGGCGTGGTCGGCCCTGAGCCCGAATATTCCCAGGAGGCAGGCGGATCGATGGAGCGGCTGACGTTGGCGAACACCTGCAACTGCGGCGTGAACTCATAGCGCACGCCGATCCGTGGCGCCAGGCTCCAGTTGTCGTACGTCACGTCCGTCGGGTAGGTCGTGGTGTTGGCTTGCAGGGCCTCTTTGACATCGGCATGGCGGCGCACGTTGATGGCCGACAGCCCGCTGGTCAGCCAAAGTCCGTCCACCAGTTCCAGATCGTTGCCGAACGAGAATACGTGATCGAACGAGGAGCCGTAGTCCACGAACTTGCGGGTCTGTTTGTTGGCGAAAGTGGAGTTGACCTCACCCTTCAAGTGCTCGGTGGAGGTAAACGCCAGGTTGGTGCGGCTTTCGTGGCCGAACAGCTTGTCGGTGCGGTCGTAACCCAGCACGAAACTCAAATCGTGCCAGTCCCAGTAGCTCGGGTTGGCCGGGCTGTTCGGGCTGTTGTTGTGAGCATACTCGTAGTAGGAAACGCCCACGGACAACCGCGAATCATCGTCGAAGGTGTAGGTGGTCTTGCTGCCTGCCCAGACGCTGCCTGGTCGCCGACTGCCCGCTCCACTGGTGGCCGCAGTGGCGCTGGCGTCGCGGGTGTGGTGCTTGACCGCATCAAGGGTCGTGGGGCTTGGGTCGTTATGGTACTCGTCGCGGTAACGCAGCATGAACTGAGTTTCCAGTTTCGGGCTGAATGTGTAGCCGAAGTTGGCGACGATGCCCTGGCTCTTCGACAGGCTGTAATCGCGATAGCCGTCGCTGCGGTAGTTGTCGGCATTGAGGTAGTAATCGAAATCACCCTCGACACCACCGACGCTGACGCTCTGTTTCTGATAGCCGTAACTGCCTGCCTCGGCCCGTACGCGTAAGCCCGGTGCGGTGTAGCCGGTCTGGTTGACGAAGTTGACCGCGCCGCCGAGGGTCAACGCACCGTATTGAAAGGCGTTGGCGCCGCGCAGAATCTCGGTGTAGTTCACCCCCGAGGCGTTGAGGAACTCATAAGGCGTGCCGCCGGGGCCGGTGATTGGCAGGCCATTGAACAGGAATTTGATGCCCTCGCGAAAGTAGCCGGGCGAGGTGTTGGCCCCTGAACCACGAATGGAAATCTTCGCTGCATCGTTACCGCCCGTGGATTGCACGAAGACCCCCGGTTGATAGGCCAGCGTGTCCTGCAACGTGGCCGTCCGGCCCTTGGCGACCTGCTCGCTGTCGACCACGCTGGTGCCGCCCGGCACTTCGTCCAACTGACTTTTCGCCACTTCCACCGGCGTGACTTTCTGCGCCTGTACGGTCACGGTCTTGAGCCGTGGCACGTTGGCTTGTGAGGTGTCGGATGCTGTCGCCGCGTCGTCGGCCCGAGCGGCTCCGGTGCACAGCAAGACAGACCCCAATCCCACACTCGTCAACCATGTTGCCCGGCGAATGGCCTGCGGCAATTTTTGCAACTCTCCCCGAAACGCTAAATGCATCGTGTGTTTCCTTAATGAATAGATAAATAAATGCCAGCTTTCTATTCGTATAGTCATGCTTGTTATGCATTCAGCAGATTTTGTGCCAACGCTAGTTGGGGTGCGACAGCTGTTTATATGGGGATTCTTCCTTGCGCCGTGCGTGATGTTGCACTTAGTTTTGAGTCGCTGTCTGAAATTCAACAGTTGTTTTATTGTGCGCACGGGTGAGTGTTGTGGAGGGCGTTGTCGAAAAATCAACACTTAATGAGCAGTCTGTCAGGGTGGGAACAAAAGGGGGCAGTGATCGGGTTATAAGCATAGACAGTGTTGCAAGCCCCGTCGGGCGTGTCGCCCGCTGGGCGTGCGCCGCGGAAGAGGTCTTGAGTGCAGGCGTGGTGCCCGGCCCGTCGGGCAACGAGCGGCTGGGTCGGTTAAATACGCGATACATAAATAAGGTCTTTCAAAAAGTTCGAGGTGGCGATGGCATGCTCGCTGCATAGTCCTCATTGGTGTTGTTCGCATGTGTCGCGAGTGAGTTATTTCAAGGGAACTTCTTTGACGTCCTTATTCAAACTTTCAACTGTGTTGTCGCTGGTCATGGTGCTCTGTGCCTGTTCACCTGCCACTTCACCGGAACCGGGCGCTCCTCATGCTGACGGTACAGTAAGCAATGGAGTTATTTCCTATGCGCCGTCGGACTTTCATGAATCATCACCTGGTCGTCAAGGCGGCACCTTGCGCGTGTCGGCGGCATCGGACGCTGGCAGTTTCGACATCCACGCCTTGTCCAACGGCAACATGCAGTGGATGGGGCGCATTCTGTTCGACTGTCTCGTCTATCAGGATGAGCAAGGCAACATCAGTCCATGGCTAGCGAAATCCTGGGACATTTCCGAGGACGGCAAGACCTACACCTTTCATCTGCGCGATGACGTGACCTTCAGCGACGGCGAAAAATTCGACGCCGCCGCGCTGCAAACCAACCTTGAGCACATGCGCGACCCGGCGACCAAGTCGCCGCTGGCCGCCGCCTACATCGCGCCGTATCTGGATGGCCGGGTGGTGGACGCGTACACCTTCGAAGCCCATTTGCGCGAACCCTACACGCCCTTTCTCGATGTGTTGGCCCAGTCCTGGTTGGGCATGGTCTCGCCGAAACAGATTCGTGAGGCGCCGAAAACCATCGCCGAACACCCGGTCGGCAGCGGCCCGTTTCTATTGCAAAGCTACACCCGCGATCAGGGCGCAGTGTTCGTCCGGCGTCCCGGTTACCACTGGGCGCCGCCCGTGACGCGGCATGTGGGCGAGGCGTATCTGGACCGTATTGAGCTGAGCTACGTGCCAGAAGCGATGATTCGCTTCACCGCGCTGGAGTCCGGGCAGTCCGATTTCGCGTTGGATGCCCCGGCGCAGAACGCGGCGGCGATTCGCGCCAACCCGAATCTGGTGATGCGCAGTCGGATTCGCAAAGGCAATCCCAGCCGCAGCATGACGTTCAACGTCGAGCAGGCGCCGTTCGATGACGTGCGCGTACGCAAGGCAGTGGCCAAGGCGATAGACCGTGACGGTCTGGCGTGGATTTCCGGCTTTGGCGAGTTCATCAGCAAGCCCGACTTTCTCGCGGCCAATACCCGGTTCTATCAGCCGAACAGTGACGCGCTGGCTTATGACGTGAAGGCTGCAAATGCATTGCTCGATCAGGCGGGCTGGACCGAACGCGACGCCCAAGGCTATCGCATCCGCGACGGCCAGCGACTCAAAGCGACGCTGTTGACCTACGACAACCCGGCGTTCCCGGCCAGTGTCTCGGTGGCGATTCAGGCGGACCTGAAGAAAGTCGGCTTTGACATGCCCATCGAGATGCTGCCCCTCACGCGGGTCACCGAGCGTCGTTACGCCGGGAAATTCCAGGCGCTGGCCGCGGGTTATTGGCACACCAATACGCCGGACGGCCTGTTCGTGCTCTACCACAGCCAGTCCATCAGCACGCCGAAACTGATCGGCCAGAACGCCGGAAGGTTTCGCGACGCCGAGCTTGATCGGGTGCTCAGTGCCGCACGCCGCTCCCGAGACCCGGTGGAGTTGAAGGCGCTGTATGCCGAGGCCCAAAAGCGCCTGACCGAGACCGTGCCCGCGGTGCCGTCGGTGGAAAGTCAGGTGCTGACGGCCTACAGCACGCAGGTGAAAGGAGTGATTTTCGACACCTCCCACAACGTTCCATTCTTCACCAGCCTCTGGCTGGACCGGGGGCAGCCATGAGCGCGGTCAAACACATTGCCGGGCGATTGCTGGCGGGCATCGGCGTGCTGTGGGGCGCGGCGACCCTGACGTTTTTGGCCGTCAACTTCAGCGGCGGCGACACCGCACTGGCCATCCTCGGTGGCCCGGACGCGTTGCCCACGCCCGAATTACTCGCGCGAGTGCGCGCCGAATACGGCCTCGACCAGCCACTGATCGTGCAATACGGGCATTACCTTGAGCGGCTGGCCCATGGCGATCTGGGTGAGTCTTATCGTCTGCGTATTCCCGTGTCGCAGGCGATTCGCGAACAGCTCGGCGCCACCGTCCAGTTGTCCCTCAGCGCGGCGCTGCTGGCCGTCGTGCTGGCGCTGGTCTGCGCCATCCTCACGGCCAACCGTTCGCGCTGGGTGCGTTCGCTGGCCTCGGGCAGCGAACTGGTGATTTCTTCGGCGCCGTCCTTCGTGATCGGGATTCTGCTGTTGCTCGCGTTCTCCTTTCACTGGCACTGGCTGCCGCCTTCGGGCTCGGTGGGCTGGCGCTCGTTGATTCTGCCCTCGGTGGCGCTGGCATTGCCGGTCGCAGCCGTGTTGACGCAACTGCTGCGTCAGTCGCTGGAAGACACCCTCGAACAACCCTTCATCGCCATGGCCCGCGCCAAAGGACTGTCGGAAACCGCCGTGCGGTTACGTCATGCCTTGCGTCATGCGCTGGTGCCGCTGGTGACCCTGGCCGGATTCATCTTTGCCAGCCTGCTGGGCGGCGCCGTGGTGATCGAACTGTTGTTCGCGCGTCAGGGCATCGGTCGTCTGATGCTCGACGCCACCAGTAACAAAGACGTGCCGATGGTGCTGGGCGTGACCCTGCTGGCGGCCACCGTTTATGTGGTGGTCAACCTCGCCGTCGACCTGGTCAACCGCTGGATCGACCCGCGTTCGGCCCACGCCTGATGGCCATGAACGTCAACGATCACGAATAAGGAAGCCCCATGAACGCCGCGATTGCCCCTGATGTGAAGTTTGAAGACCTGCAACGGCGCTTTGCCGATGTGTTTGCCCGGATCGCTGACACCGCCGTGCCCCGCGAGCAGCAGCGTGAATTGGCCTTCGAAGCCGTGCAGTGGCTGCGCGACGCCGGTTTCGGTGCCTTGCGTGTTCCGCAGGCGTTGGGCGGGTTGGGCGCCAGCCTGCCGCAGTTGTTTGAGTTGCTGATCGCGCTGGGCGAAGCAGACTCCAACCTGCCGCAGATCGTGCGGGCGCACTTCGGGTTCGTCGAGGGGCGCCTGTCCAGCCGGGAAGCGGACTCCCAGCAATACTGGTTGAGCAAAGCCGCCAGCGGAGAGCTGTGGGGCGCGGCCATGGCGGAGCGCACCGACACCACGCGCAATTCGGTGACCCTCACAGCGGTCGAGCCGGGCAACCTCGCTGCAGGCTGGCGGCTCAATGGCGAAAAGTATTACTGCACCGGCACCCTGTACGCCGACTGGATCGCGGCGGTGGCGCTGGATGGCGATGACTTCGTCAGCCTTGCGGTGCCGACCGACGCCCCCGGCGTCACGGTGGAAGACGACTGGGACGGTTTCGGCCAGCGTCTGACCGGCAGCGGCACCACGCGCTTCAAGGACGTCCACGTACCGGACGCACACCTCGTGCGGCGTTTCAAAAAGGACGAGTTGCGCGCCGAATCCTACCTGTCGGCGTTCTATCAGCTATTTCACCTGGCAACCCTGACCGGCATCGCCAACGCGGTGCTGCGTGACGCGACGGCGTTCGTCAAAGGGCGCACCCGCGCCTTCGGCGTTCCGGGCCAGTCCAGCCCCAAGGATGACCCACTGGTGCAGCGCGTGATCGGGCGGTTGTCGAGCCTGGCCTATTCGGCGCGCACCCAGGTCCTGGCCGTGGCTCAGGTGCTGCAAGACGTGTACGAAGCGGAGCAGGGTGGCTACGCCATCGAGGCGCATTACACCGAAGCGGAGATCCGCGCCTATCAGGCCCAGCAGATCGTGCTGGAGCAGGTGCTGGAAGCCACCACCTTGCTGTTCGAGGTGGGCGGTGCGTCGGCCACCAGTGAAAGCCGACGCTTTGACCGCCACTGGCGCAATGCGCGCACGTTGGCTTCGCACAACCCGGCGATCTTCCGCGAGCGGGCGCTGGGCAACTTCTACCTCAACGACATCACCCCCAACGCGGCGTGGCGTGCCCTGCAAGCGGCAGATGCCGAACAGCAGGGCAGCGGCGCCCGTGACGAAGCGAGCGCAGTATGAGCACAGCGACCCAAAACATCCGGGCCGGGCAGATGAGCCTGGGCATGAACATCCTCGGCTTTGGCGCGCATTCCGGTGCGTGGCGCAGCGCCGAAGTGGCGGCCAACGCCTATCTGGACGTCGATTACTACCGCAATATTGCGCGGATTTCCGAGCGTGGCTGCCTCGATGCGATCTTTCTCGCCGACGGCCCGGCGCTGGCCGGTGACGTGTCGAAGCAGCCTGCGGGGCGACTGGAGCCGACGGTGCTGTTGACCGCTGTGGCACTGGCGACTCAACGCATCGGTGTGATTGCCACAGCGTCCAGCACCTACAACGACCCGTTCAACATCGCCCGGCGCTTCGCATCGCTGGATCACCTCAGTGGCGGCCGTGCGGCGTGGAATGTGGTGACCAACGCCGGGGACGCTGCGGCGCAGAACTTCGGTCTTGCGGGGGCGCCGCTGCACGTGGACCGCTACGCGCGGGCTGACGAATTCATCGATGTGGCGTTGAAGCTCTGGGACAGTTGGGAGGATGACGCAATCATCGGCGACGCCAAGGCAGGCCGTTTCGCCGACCCGAAAAAAGTCCACGCCATCGACTTCGTCGGCCAGCATTTTTCGGTGAAAGGCCCGCTGAACGTGCCGCGTTCGCCGCAAGGGCGGCCGGTGCTGGTGCAGGCCGGTTCGTCCGAAGGCGGCAAGGCGTTAGGCTCGCGCTATGCCGATGCGATCTTCACCACCCAGACCACGCTAGAGGACGGGCAACTGTTCTACCGCGAAATGAAGGAACGTGCGGCGGGCTGGGGCCGTAACCCTGAACACCTGAAGATCATGCCGGGGCTGTCGACGGTCATCGGCAGCACCGAGGCGGAAGCCCATGCCCGTTTCGACGCGCTCAATGCCTGGCACGGCGAGCACGGTTTGCTGGAGCAGGTCGCCGGGCGCATTGGCATCCCGGCCAGTGAACTGGACCCGGATGCGCCCTTGCCGTGGTCACGCATCGGGGCCGTGGCGGACTTCGAACGGGGTTCCCAAGGTTTTCTCGAAGCCCAGTTGAATCTGGCGCGACGGGAAAACCTGAGCATTCGCCAACTGTCACGCCGGATTCTGGTGGGCCACCGGCTGCTGGTCGGCACCCCCGAACAGGTCGCCGAGACCCTGACGCACTGGTTCCTGGCCCACGCTGCCGACGGCTTCAACATCATGCCGGACATGTTTCCGTCTGGCGTCGAGGTGTTCGTCGACGAAGTGGTGCCATTGCTGCAACAGCGCGGCGTGTTCCGCCACGAATACACCGGCAGCACCTTGCGTGAGCACCTGGGCCTGCCATTTCCGACCAACCAATACGCGCAGCGGGCCTGATCCGCGACGCCAGCTTTTTTCACGACAAAGGATCTACCATGCGTTATCGCAAACTGGGCAACAGCGGCATCGACGTCAGCGTGCTGGGGCTGGGCACCATGACCTGGGGCCACCAGAACACCGAAGCTGACGCCCATCAGCAGATCGATCTGGCGCTGGCCGATGGCGTCAACCTGATCGACACCGCCGAGATGTACCCCACACCCACCAAGGCCGAAACCTGGCGCACCACCGAGCGTTTCATCGGCACCTGGCTGGCAAAGACGGGCCGTCGGGCCGAGGTGGTGCTGGCCAGCAAAATCGCCGGTCCTGCTCGTGATCCCAGTGGTCAGGCGCACATTCGTGACGGGCTGAGCCGTCATGACCGACGCAACATCGTCGAAGCGCTGGACGGCAGTCTGGCCCGGCTGAAAACCGATTACCTGGACCTGTATCAACTGCATTGGCCGGACCGCAAAACCAACATTTTCGGCCAGCGCGAATACCCGTATCAGGACGACACGGGCAGTGTGGCTATCGAAGAAACCCTTTCGGTGCTGGCCGATCAGGTCAAGGCAGGCAAGGTTCGGCACATCGGTGTGTCCAACGAAACGCCTTGGGGGGTGGCCGAGTTTTTGAAGCAGAGCGAGCGTCTGGGGCTGCCGCGCATCGTCAGCATTCAGAACCCCTACAGCCTGCTCAATCGCCTGTACGAAGGCGGATTGTCGGAGTTCAGCCATCGGGAAGGCGTTGGCCTGCTGGCGTATTCGCCACTGGCGTTCGGGGCGCTGACCGGGAAATACCTCAATGGCGCACGCCCCGAAGGTTCGCGGCTGTCGGCGGTGTATCGCACCTTCAACCGCTACGACAGCCCCTCGGCACAGGAAGCGATTGCCGGGTACGTGGCCATCGCCCAACAGCACGGCCTGACCCCGGCGCAACTGGCGCTGGCGTTTCTCATCGAAAAGCCCTTCGTGGCCAGTGCTCTGACCGGCCAGACCACCCTGGCGCAATTGCGCGACAACCTGAGCGCGCTGGACGTGAGCCTGAATGACGAGATCAGGGCACAGGTGCAGGCGGTGCATCAGCGGGTGCCGAACCCGGCGCCTTGATCCAGCTGACCTCAAGCTCCGTGGCAAGGGGCTCGGTGGGAGTGCTTGATGCGCGACAGCGTGTCGTCTGAGCGCCGGATGCCCCCTGCAACGCAAATCCATGGGGGAATGAATCACGGATCGGCATCGCTGCTTATTGGAAACGGAGGTTTTTGATGTCTCAAGCGATTGAACCGCTCATCATCGGCCCGGCCATCGGCACGGGTGGCAGCAAGGCACTGAGGTTTGGCCATTTGCGCCCCGGCCTGTGGGCGGCGGGCGTTTTTGTGTTGCTTTTGTTGGTGGCCTCCCTGTTTCCGCATCGGCTGGCCCCTTACGACCCGCTGGATGCGACGGCTCGTCTGGCGTTCCAGCCGCCCAACCTGACGCACTGGCTGGGCACCGACGAAAACGGTCGCGATGTGCTCAGCCGATTGATCTACGGCGTGCGCTCGTCGCTGTTCATGGGCCTGGCCGCCACCGCGTTGGGCCTGGCCTGGGGCACGCTGCTGGGGCTGATTTCCGGCCTTGGTCCGCGCTGGCTGGACGCCGGGATCATGCGCGGTGTCGATGTGTTGCTGGCGTTCCCTGACCTGTTGCTGGCGTTGGTGATCATCACCTTCTTCGGGCAGGGCACCGCCAACCTGATTCTCGCCGTGGGCATTGCGGGCGTGCCCCGGTATGCGCGACTGGTCAGGGCGCAGACCCTGAACGTGCGCAACGCCGGTTACGTCGAAGCGGCAGTCACCCTGGGGCATTCGCACGGGGCGGTGGTGCTGCGGCACATCCTGCCCAATGCCATCAAACCGGTGCTGATTCTGGCCACCATCGGCATCGGTGGCACCATCACCGCAGGCGCGGCCTTGAGCTTTCTGGGCTTTGGCGCACCGCCTCCAGCGCCGGAATGGGGCGGGATGATGGCCATCGGGCGCAGCTTTCTCGCCAACGCACCGTGGCTGGTGGCCTGGCCCGCGTTGGGCATCACCTTGACCGTTATATCCATCAGTGCCATCGGCCGTGAACTGTTGCGGCGCAGCGAAGGAAAACCCCTATGAATGCCACTGTCCAGACCCTCGGCCCGTTGGTCGAAATCCGCGATTTGACCGTGCGTTTCGGTCAGGCCGAACCGGTGTTGCAGGGCGTCAGTCTGCACATCAACCGGGGCGAATGCCTGGCCCTGGTGGGCGAGTCCGGTTCCGGCAAAAGCGTGACGGCGCGCACGCTCGCGGGCCTGACCGGCAAGGGCGCGCAGATTCAAGCGGCCAAGCTGGCGTTTCAAGGCATCGACCTGCGGCGTCTCAGTGAGCGCCACTGGCAACGCTTGCGCGGCGCCAGCATCGGTTTTGTCATGCAGGACGCCTTGGGCGCACTGGACCCGCTGCGCCGGGTCGGCGCGGAAGTCGAAGAGCCCCTGCATTTGCACACCACGCTGGGCGCAGAGGCCCGTCGCTTGCGGGTGCTGGAGCTGCTGCGTGATGTCGGTATTCCCGATCCCGAATGGCGTGCCGGGCAATACCCCTGGCAGTTATCGGGTGGCTTGCGCCAACGAGCCCTGATCGCCTCGGCCATCGCCTGCAATCCCCGGCTGATCATCGCCGATGAACCCACCACCGCGCTGGATGCCACGGTACAAGCCCAGGTCATCGCGCTGCTGGAAAGCCTGCGCGGTGAGGACAACGCATTGTTGATGGTCAGCCACGACCTGTCCGTGGTGTCGCGTCTGGCTGATCGCGTGGCCGTCATGCATCACGGTGTCATCGTCGAGCAGGGCACCACCGAACAGGTGCTGCATGACCCGCAACATCCCTACACCCAGTCCCTGCTACGGGCGGCCAGAGCGGTGCATTTTCAGCCCGAGCGGCGGCTGTTGACGGCGGTGGAAGCGGAACCTGAGCCGCAAGGCGACGTGTTGCTGGAAGCCCGTGAACTGAGCAAGTCGTTCAATGGGCCGGACGGTTCGCGGCGTACGGTGCTGAAAAAGGCCTCGCTGCAATTGCGTCGCGGCGAAACGCTGGGCGTGGTGGGGGAGTCCGGCTCGGGCAAAACCACCCTGACGCGGCTGGTGCTCGGTCTGGACACACCCGATGCCGGCGAGGTGTGGATCGCCGGACAACAGTGGTCGGCCCTCGACGCCCGGCAGAGGCGCCAGGCACGCAAGGCCGTTCAAGTGGTGTTCCAAGACCCGCTGAACTCTTTTGACCCGCGTTACACCGTGCAACGGGTGCTGTTCGAAGCGCTTTCGGTCGCCGGATTGCCCCGTCGTGAATGGCGCAGCCGAGCGCAGCAATTGCTGGCGTTGGTGCGTTTGAAGGACAGCGTGCTGTTTCGTCGCCCCATTGAGCTGTCGGGCGGTCAGCGCCAACGCATTGCGATTGCCCGCGCCTTGGCGTCAGAGCCTGAAGTGCTCATCTGCGACGAACCGGTGTCCGCGCTGGACGTCTCGGTGCAGGCTCAGATTCTCGAATTGCTCGACGACCTCAAGCACCGTCTGGGGTTGGCGTGCCTGTTCATTTCCCATGATCTGGGGGTGATCAATCATGTCAGTGACCGGGTGCTGGTGATGAAGGATGGCGAGGTGGTGGAGTCCGGGACGGTGAGGGCGGTTTTCGACCGTCCGGTGCATGCCTACACCCGCGCACTGATCGCCGCCATTCCGACGCTGGAAGCCGAGCGCGGCCCCGCTGTGTTTTATCTGCAAGTGGCCATCTGAGCCTGTGACCGATCTGCGAAGGAGTGCCTGCCGTGCCCAAGCCATTGCACGTCAACCTGTTTGAAATGAACTGCGTCAGCCACATCGTGCACGGCCTCTGGGTGCACCCGGAAAACAACCGCCATCGCTTCAATGATCTGGACTATTGGACGGAGCTGGCGCAGTTGCTGGAATACGGCACCTTCGATGGGGTGTTTCTGGCGGACGTCATCGGTACTTACGACACCTATCGTGACGGGCCGGACACCGCGCTGCGCGAAGGCATGCAGATCCCCAGCAACGACCCGCTGCTGGTCATTCCGGCGATGGCTGCCGTCACGAAAAACCTGGGGTTCGGTGCAACCTTTTCCACGACCTATGAGCCGCCGTTTGCCTTTGCCCGGCGCATGAGCACACTGGATCACCTGACCAAAGGCCGAGTGGGCTGGAACATCGTCACGTCCTACCTGCCCAACGCGGCACGCAATTTTGGCCATGACACTGAAGTGGTTCACGACCATCGCTATGAGATCGCCGATGAGTATCTGGACGTGCTGTACAAACTGTGGGAAGGCTCGTGGGACGACGATGCGGTGATTCAGGACCGCGAGCGCCGGGTGTACACCGATCCGGCGAAAGTGCGCTACATCGATCATGTTGGCGAGCACTTCAAGGTCGCCGGACCGCACTTGTGCCAGCCTTCGAGACAGCGCACCCCGGTGCTGTTCCAGGCCACTGGCTCACCGGCCGGAATCGAGTTCGCCGGGCGCCACGCCGAGGTGGTATTCACCGGTGGTCCCGATACCGCAGCCGTGCGTGACAACATTCAGGCGATGCGCCAGAAAGCGATCGAACATGGGCGCGATCCGGCAGGGCTGAAGTTCATTGTCATGGCCGGGGTGATCGTCGGACGCACCGATGAAGAGGTCAGCCGCAAGCTGGACAGCTATCGCAAGTTGATGAGCGTCGAAGCTTCACTGGCCCACGCGCGGTTCGAGGTCGATTTGACGGCTTATCCGCGGGATCTGCTGATCAGCGAACTGATAGAACGGCGGGTCAAGGGCTGGCAGAGTCTGGCGCGTTTCAAACCGGGGGCGACGGTAGGGACGGTGTTGGCGCAACTGGAAGGCTTCAACCGAGAACGGTTCTTCGTGGCGGGTACGCCCAGCGTGGTCGCCGACGAAATCGAGAAGTGGCTCGACGTGGACGGCATCGACGGCATCAACCTGCGTCAGTACTTGTCGTTCGAAACGGCGCGGGACTTCATCGAGCTGGTGATTCCGGAGCTGCGCCGTCGTGGTCGTTTTCGGGAGTCCTACCGAGACGGCGAGACCCTGCGTGAACGGCTGTTCGGCGCGGGCCAGTCGCGCCTGCCCGCCGACCACTTCGGCGCCCGCTACCGTGACCCCGCTGCGTTACGGCAACCCGCGAATCCGTTGCGGTTTTCCTGAGCGCCAGACGGCTGATCTGATCAGGGTTGGCTGGGTGCACTGTTTCTGTTCACCGCTCCTTGCCGCGCGCCCGCCAGCACCGCTGGCGGCTCCTGACTGGGCGGATCACCCTTGGGTGGTTCAATGACCGGCGGCATGGTCGGTGGCGGCGGCTCTTCAGCCGGTGGCACCGGCAGTTTCGGGTCATCGATGTTCGGATCGGGCGTTTCTGCGGGAATCGGAATGTTCATTGCTTCACCTTCCTCCAGCGCTGTGTGAGCCAAGGGAGCGGCACCTTTACACCGCACCCGCAGGCTTCGACAGTGCTCGGCCTTGAATGATTCAGCGCAATTTTGCAGCGCTTTTTCTGTCGGCGACTAAGCTGGCATCGGATCGATTTTTTGCTGCACAAGCTCTTTGAACTTTTCCCCAAGACAGGCGTTCGGAACCTATGCGGCCACGTCGGGATGGGTTTAGTCCGGTGGCCTTCCTCTTTTTATAGGGACACGATGCGAATGAATGGACTCTCAATAAGGAGCGTCCTTGGGGCGTGAGGAGTGATGCTCGATGAATGTGACTGCTGATCAGCCATACGGCCCGGATTCCCTGGCCACTGATGTACCGCACCCAACCCGGCCTTTACCCCTGACCCAAGCCCTGCAACTGCCGCGTATCGTCATTGAAGACACGCAGCCTGTGATCGAGTCCGGCCAATTGGCAGCCAAGGCCATCACCGGCCAGTCCGTGACCGTGACGAGCAAGGTGTTCGCCGACGGTCACGACAAGTTGGCCGTGCGCATTTGTTATCGCGCCGCCGACGAGCAGGCGTGGCACAGCGCGCCGATGCGCGATCTGGGCAACGACAGCTGGATCGGCGAGTTCACCCCTACCTCGGTCAGCCGCTACGTGTTTCGCCTCGAAGCGTGGATCGACCAATACGCCAGTTATCGCTATGAGCTGGAGAAAAAGTATTCCGCCGGTGTGGCCATCGGTCTGGAGCTGGAGGAAGGGCGGTTGCACCTGGTGCATGCGTCCGAGCGCAGCCAGGGCGGGTTGCGCAGAGAAATCGACGCCGTGCTCAAACGGTTGGGCGAAAACCCGGAACATGAAGCTCAGGTGGCGTTGCTGCTGAGCAAAGAAACCGCCGCGATCATGGCCAAGGCCGACAACCGTGCGTTTCTCAGCCGCAGCCTGGAATTCCCGCTGGATGTCGAACGCGAGCTGGCCCAGTTCGCCAGTTGGTACGAGTTGTTTCCGCGCTCGATCACCGACGACAAGCACCGCCACGGCACCTTCAACGACGTGCACAGCCGTTTGCCGATGATCCGCGACATGGGCTTTGACGTGCTGTATTTTCCGCCGATTCATCCCATTGGCCGCGCTCATCGCAAGGGCCCCAACAACTCGCTGACAGCCGGTCCCGATGATCCGGGCAGCCCGTACGCCATCGGCAGCGCGGAGGGCGGCCATGAGGCCATACACCCGCAACTGGGCACGCGGGAAGATTTCCGCAATTTGGTGAAAGCCGCCGCCGAGCACGGGTTGGAAATCGCCCTCGACTTCGCGATTCAGTGCTCTCAGGACCACCTCTGGCTCAAGCAGCATCCGGGCTGGTTCTCTTGGCGTCCGGACGGCACCATTCGTTACGCGGAAAACCCGCCGAAGAAATATCAGGACATCGTCAACGTCGATTTCTACGCACCCGACGCCATCCCCAGCCTGTGGCTGGAGCTGCGCGACATCGT
The DNA here is from genome assembly GCF_045764065.1 of Pseudomonas sp. Pseu.R1. NCBI lineage: Bacteria > Pseudomonadati > Pseudomonadota > Gammaproteobacteria > Pseudomonadales > Pseudomonadaceae > Pseudomonas > Pseudomonas sp. Pseu.R1. Next base: position 80,758 of record NZ_JBJGEE020000001.1, read on the forward strand.
GGTGGGCTGGGTCGAGGAGGGCGTGAAGATTTTCCGCGTCGACAACCCCCACACCAAGCCGCTGCCGTTCTGGCAATGGCTGATCGCTGATGTGCGCGCCAAGCATCCCGACGTGATGTTCCTCGCCGAAGCCTTCACCAAACCGGCGATGATGGCCCGGCTGGGCAAGGTCGGTTACTCCCAGAGCTACACCTATTTCACCTGGCGCAACACCAAGGCCGAGTTGAGCGAGTATTTTTCCCAGCTCAACCAGTCGCCATGGCGCGAATGCTACCGGCCGAACTTCTTCGTCAACACGCCGGACATCAACCCGTATTTTCTGCATGACTCAGGACGCGCGGGCTTTTTGATCCGGGCGGCGCTGGCGACCATGGGGTCTGGCTTGTGGGGCATGTATTCGGGCTTCGAACTGTGCGAATCAGCCCCTGTGCCCGGCAAAGAGGAATACCTGGATTCCGAGAAATACGAGATCCGGCCTCGGGATTACACGACCCCCGGCAATATCATTGCCGAGATCGCCCAGCTCAATCGCATTCGTCGGCAAAACCCGGCGTTGCAAACCCACTTGGGCCTGCGCATCTATAACGCCTGGAACGACAACATCCTGTATTTCGGCAAGCGCAGCGCCGACGGCAGTAACTTCGTATTGGTGGCCGTCAGCCTTGATCCGCATAACGCTCAAGAGGCGCACTTCGAACTGCCGCTTTGGGAGATGGGCTTGGCGGACGATGCCGCCACGCTGGGCGAAGACCTGATGACCGGGCACTCCTGGACCTGGTACGGGAAAACCCAGTGGATGCGCATCGATCCGGCGTATCAACCGTTCGGCATCTGGCGAATCAAGGCCGCCCATTAATCATTCGAAGGATGGCGTCATGGCGAAAAAGAACCGGAACGCTGCGTTTATCGACGATCCGCTTTGGTACAAGGATGCGGTGATTTATCAGGTTCATGTGAAGTCGTATTTCGACTCCAACGACGATGGCATCGGAGATTTCCCGGGGCTGATCGCCAAGCTCGACTACATCGCCGAACTGGGGGTCAACACCATCTGGCTGCTGCCGTTCTACCCCTCGCCACGGCGGGACGATGGCTACGACATCTCCGATTACCGGGGCGTGCACAGCGACTATGGCAACATGGCCGATGCGAAGAAGTTCATCGCCGAGGCCCATAAGCGCGGACTGCGGGTGATCACTGAGTTGGTCATCAACCATACCTCCGATCAGCACCCGTGGTTCCAGCGTGCGAGGCACGCGAAGAAAGGCTCCAAGGCGAGGGACTTCTATGTCTGGTCCGATGACGACCAGAAGTACGATGGCACGCGAATCATTTTTCTCGACACCGAAAAGTCCAACTGGACCTGGGACCCGGTCGCTGGCCAGTACTTCTGGCATCGCTTCTATTCACATCAACCGGATTTGAACTTCGATAACCCCCAGGTCATGAAGGCGGTGCTGGAAGTCATGCGCTACTGGCTGGACATGGGCATCGATGGCCTGCGCCTGGACGCGATCCCGTACCTCATGGAGCGTGAAGGCACCAACAACGAGAATTTGCAGGAAACCCACGACGTCCTGAAGAAAATCCGCGCCGAAATCGACGCCAATTACCCTGATCGCATGCTGCTGGCCGAGGCCAATCAATGGCCGGAAGACACCCAATTGTATTTCGGTGATCGCAAGGGCAAGGACGGCGACGAATGTCACATGGCTTTTCACTTCCCTCTGATGCCGCGCATGTACATGGCCGTGGCTCAGGAGGACCGCTTCCCGATCACCGACATCCTGCGCCAGACCCCTGAAATTCCGGAAAACTGCCAATGGGCGATTTTCCTGCGCAACCACGACGAGCTGACCCTGGAAATGGTCACCGACCGTGAGCGCGACTATTTGTGGAACTACTACGCCTCCGACCGCCGCGCCCGGATCAACCTGGGCATCCGCCGACGTCTGGCCCCCTTGCTGGAAAGGGACCGCCGACGCGTCGAGCTCCTCAACAGCATGTTGTTGTCCATGCCAGGTACGCCGACTCTGTATTACGGCGACGAAATCGGCATGGGTGACAATATTTACCTCGGCGACCGCGACGGCGTGCGCACGCCCATGCAGTGGTCGATCGACCGTAACGGCGGCTTTTCCCGCGCCAACCCGGCCAGTCTGGTGTTGCCACCGATCATGGACCCGCTGTACGGCTACCAGTCGGTCAACGTCGAAGCGCAGGACCACGACCCGCACTCGCTGCTGAACTGGACCCGGCGCATGCTCGCCGTGCGCAAGCAGCAGAAGGCGTTCGGCCGGGGCACACTGAAAATGCTTTCGCCGAGCAACCGCCGGATTCTGGCGTACACCCGTGAATACACGGCACCGGACGGCAAAACCGAAATCATCCTGTGCGTGGCCAACGTGTCGTCGGCCTCTCAGGCTGCCGAACTTGAGCTGTCTCACTATGCCGGTACGGTGCCGGTGGAGATGCTCGGCGGCAGTGCCTTCCCACCCATTGGCCAGCTCAATTACCTGCTGACGTTGCCGCCGTATGGCTTCTACTGGTTCTTGCTGGCTGCGGAGAATCAAATGCCCAGTTGGCATGTAGAACCGGCCGAAAGCATGCCGGACTTTCCGACGCTGGTGCTCAAGCAGCGGATGGAAGAGCTGCTCGACGCACCGCTGCGCCAGACCATGGAACAGACGTCGCTCTCGGTGTACTTGCCCAAACGGCGCTGGTTCGCAGGCAAGGGCACGGCCATCGACCACGTGCACATAGATTACGGTGTGCGCTTTGGTAGCAAAGAACGGCCTGTGTTGCTTAGCGAGATTGAAGTCACGGCGGGCGGTGAAGTTGCACGCTACCAGATGCCGTTCGGTTTTCTCGCCGAAGACGATTTCAGCAGCGCGTTGCCACAGCAACTGGCTTTGGCCCGCGTACGTCGTGGGCGTCAGGTAGGGTTGATTACTGACGCCTTCACCCTCGAACCCTTCATCCGTGCGGTGATCAAGGGCATGCAGGAGGGCACGACGCTGTCCACCGCGTCGGGTGAACTGCGCTTCCAGCAGACTTCCAAACTGGCCGCGCTGGGGCTGAACGACGCATCCGAAGTGCGCTACCTGTCCGCTGAACAGTCCAACAGTTCGGTGGTGGTGGGCGGCGCGCTGGTGCTGAAAATGATCCGCCGGGTGGCCGCGGGCACGCACCCGGAACTGGAAATGGGCGCTTACCTCACTGAAGCCGGTTACGCGCACATCTCGCCGCTGCTGGGCGCTGTGGTACGCGTGGATCAACAGGGCGAGAGCAACCTGCTAATGATCGCTCAGGGCTACCTGAGCAATCAGGGCGATGCTTGGGAATGGACGCAGAACAATCTGGAACGGGCTGTGCGGGACGAGATGGCCCATGGTCAGTCAGAGGTTGAAAAACACGCTAACGCCCTGCTGGAGCTCAAGGATTTCGCCGCCTTGCTGGGTCAGCGACTGGGCGAAATGCACGTGGTGCTGAGCGCGCCGACCGACAACCCGGACTTCAAAACCGAAGTCACCAGCGTCAAGGATAGCCAGGCCTCGGCGAAAAGCGTCTCGGCGCAAATCGAGCGCGCGCTGGACTTGCTCGAACAGCATCGCGATTCGCTGGAACCCGTTGATCAGCAACTGGTCAGTGAACTGTTGAGCAAGCGCAAGCCGTTGCTGGCGCAGGTGCAGACACTGGCTAAGCAATCGGTCGGCGGCCTGCGGATGCGTGTCCACGGCGACTTGCACCTGGGGCAGATGCTGGTGGTGAAGGGTGACGCTTATCTAATTGACTTTGAAGGCGAACCGGCCCGGCCATTGCAGGAAAGACGGGCCAAATACAGCCCGTTCAAGGATGTCAGCGGCGTGTTGCGATCTTTCGACTACGCTGCCGCCATGGCCGTGCGAAATGCGCACAGCGCCGACACTTCGGAGCAGGCCGCTGCGGCGCGTCGGCATGTGGCCGAAACGTATTTGTTGCAAGCGCGGGAGGCGTTTCTGGGGGCCTATAAACAAGCCACCGTCGACGTTGCCCATGTGTTTAAAGATGCCCGGGGAGAAGCTGCCGCACTGGCGTTGTTCACCCTGGAAAAAGCCGCATATGAAGTGGCCTACGAGGCCGAGAATCGGCCGACCTGGTTGTCGGTCCCGCTTCAAGGTCTGCGCGGGCTGTTGAACCTGTCTGATGGAGAGTGAACATGAGTGCGTCTGACCAATTCGGCACGGGCAACCAGGGGTGGTTGCCGTCGGCCGGCGATATGGACGCGTTGATCCGCGCCGAACACCGCGACCCGTTCTCCATGCTGGGGCCACACAGCGATGGCAAGGAGGGGCAGGTGATCCGCGCCTATCTGCCCAATGCGCTGGGCGTGCGGGTGTTGTCACGGGATGGCCAGCGGGACCTGGGTGAGCTGAGCATGAGTGACAAGCCAGGCTTCTTCACCGGGCACTTCCCGGTGCGTGAACCCTACCTGCTGAAAATCAACTGGGCCACGGGTGAGCAGATCACTGAAGACCCTTACAGCTTTGGCGAGCAGTTGGGCGAGATGGACTTGTACCTGTTCGCCGAAGGCAATCATCGTGACCTGAGCAGTGCATTGGGCGCGCAGGTAAAGAACGTTGATGGCGTCGACGGGGTGCGCTTTTCGGTCTGGGCGCCGAATGCACGCCGCGTGTCGGTGGTGGGGGATTTCAACAGTTGGGACGGGCGCCGCCACCCGATGCGCCTGCGCCACCCGACCGGTGTCTGGGAAATTTTCATCCCGCGCATCGGGCCGGGTGAAACCTACAAATACGAAATTCTCGGCCAACACGGCATCTTGCCCCTCAAGGCCGATCCCATGGCCCTGGCCACCGCATTGCCGCCGGACACCGCTTCCAAAGTCGCCGCACCGTTGAGTTTCGACTGGCAAGATCATGACTGGATGCAGGCCCGTGGCGAGAATCAGGACGTTCATAAACCGCTGTCCGTGTACGAACTCCACGCCGGGTCCTGGAAATGGCACCACGGCGGCGAGGATGAACCGGACCGTCCGTTCAACTGGACCGAACTGGCCAACGAACTGATCCCCTACATCAAAGGGCTGGGTTTCACCCACATCGAACTGATGCCGATCATGGAGCACCCGTTCGGCGGTTCCTGGGGTTATCAGTTGCTGTCGCAATTCGCCCCCAGCGCCCGTTACGGCACCGCCGAGCAGTTTGCCGGCTTCGTCGACGCCTGCCACCGGGCCGACATCGGCGTGATCCTCGACTGGGTGCCCGCCCATTTCCCGACCGACGCACACGGCCTGGCGCAATTCGACGGCACCGCGCTGTACGAATACGGCAACCCGCAAGAGGGCTTCCATCAGGACTGGGACACGCTGATCTACAACCTGGGCCGCACCGAAGTGCATGGCTTCATGATCGCGTCAGGGCTGCATTGGTTGAAGCACTTCCACATCGACGGCTTGCGGGTCGATGCGGTGGCCTCGATGCTGTATCGCGATTATTCACGCAAGGCCGGGGAGTGGGTGCCGAACCGTTACGGCGGGCGAGAAAACCTTGAAGCGATCGATTTTCTGCGCCATCTCAATGACGTGGTCGGGCTGGAAGCGCCGGGTGCACTGGTCATCGCCGAAGAGTCCACGGCCTGGCCGGGCGTAACGCAATCCACGCAGCAAGGCGGGCTGGGTTTCTCATACAAATGGAACATGGGCTGGATGCATGACTCGCTGCACTACATCCAGCAAGACCCGATCCATCGACAGCATCACCACAATGAGCTGAGTTTCGGGCTGGTGTATGCCTGGTCGGAGCGTTTCATCCTGCCGATTTCTCACGACGAAGTGGTGCACGGCAAGCGTTCGTTGATCGACAAGATGCCCGGCGACCGCTGGCAGAAATTCGCCAACCTGCGGGCCTATCTGGCATTTATGTGGACCCACCCGGGCAAGAAACTGTTGTTCATGGGCTGCGAGTTCGGCCAGTGGCGCGAGTGGAACCACGACACCGAACTGGACTGGCATTTCCTCCAGTACGAGGACCACAAAGGCGTGCACACGCTGGTGGGGGACTTGAACCGGCTGTACCGCTCGGAAAAGGCCCTGCATGAACAGGACTGCCAGCCGCAGGGCTTTCAGTGGGTGATTGGTGACGACGCCGGAAACAGCGTTTATGCCTATTTGCGCTGGAGCAAGGAGGGCGAGCCGCTGCTGGTGGTGGCCAACCTGACGCCCGTGCCGCGCCACGGCTATCGCGTCGGCGTGCCGTTCAGTGGCAAATGGGCGGAATTGCTCAACACCGACGCCGGTGTGTACGCCGGGTCAAACGTGGGCAATGGCGGGGCGGTGCTGACCGATGAGGTGAAGAGCCATGGCCAGGCGGTGTCGCTGGCGTTGGATTTGCCGCCGTTGGCGGTGGTGATTCTGAAGCCGGTGGGGGATCAGTAGCCGGTCAACTTCTTTCGCGGATGATGATGTTGCTTTTTTGTGGGAGCCGGCTTGCTGGCGAAAGCGTCTGGTCAGATGTCACTGTGTTGTCTGACACGCCGCTTTCGCCAGCAAGCCGGCTCCCACATTTTCAGCGCTGATCGTTCCCACGCTCCGCGTGGGAATACCGCTCAGGACGTTGCGCGTCCAGTGACGCGCAGCGTCACACAACGCATCACCACGCGGAGCGTGGGGACGATCACTACCTGTGGGAACTGCGGTGCTGCGCAAATCGTTGTTCACCGCAGACTCAAGCCATTCACCAACAGTCAAGTTTCATCTGCGTTACTGGCAATCTGGACTACCCTCCAAAGGGTCGGCGCTCTTGTCGCCGACACCGTGATCGAACACGCTCCCGGCACTGTACCGGGATCATCACCTGATCAGGAGTGTACGATGGACCTCAACCGTCGGCAGTTCTTCAAGGTCGCCGCTGTCGGCCTTGGAGGCTCGAGCCTCGCGGCGTTGGGCATGGCCCCGACGCCTGCGTTCGCCGAACAGATACGCCACTTCAAACTCGCTCACACCCATGAAACCCGCAACACCTGCCCTTACTGCTCGGTGGGCTGTGGATTAATCATGTACAGCTTGGGTGATGCCGCGAAAAACGTGGCGCAGAACATCATCCACATCGAAGGCGACGCCGATCACCCGGTCAATCGCGGCACGTTGTGCCCGAAAGGCGCAGGTCTACTCGACTTCATTCACAGCCCCAGCCGCCTGCAATACCCGCAGATCCGCAAACCCGGCAGCAACGAATGGACGCGGATTTCCTGGGACGAGGCGCTGGACCGCGTGGCTGACCTGATGAAGGCCGACCGCGACGCCAATTTCATCGAGAAGAACGACAAGGGCCAGACCGTCAACCGCTGGCTGACCACGGGGTTCCTCGCGGCCTCGGCGGCGTCCAACGAAGCGGGCTACATGACCCACAAGGTCGTTCGTGCAACCGGCATGCTGGGGTTCGATAACCAGGCACGTGTCTGACATGGCCCGACGGTGGCAAGTCTTGCCCCGACGTATGGCCGTGGTGCCATGACCAACACCTGGACCGATATCGCCAACGCGAATCTGATTCTGGTGATGGGCGGCAACGCAGCAGAAGCGCACCCGTGCGGTTTCAAATGGGTGACCGAAGCCAAGGCGCACAACAAGGCGCGTTTGATCGTGGTCGACCCGCGGTTCACGCGGACCGCCTCGGTGGCCGACTATTACGCACCGATTCGCACCGGCAGCGACATTGCCTTCATGGGCGGGCTGATCAATTACCTGATCACTCAGGACAAGATCCAGCACGAATACGTGCGCAATTACACCGACTCGTCGTTCATCGTCAAAGCGGGGTTCAGCTTCGAGGACGGGATTTTCAGCGGCTACGACGCCAGCAAGCGCCTGTACACCGACAAGTCAGGCTGGGGCTACGAGCTGGGTGAGGACGGCTTCGCCAAAGTCGACCCCACGCTGCAGGACCCGCGTTGCGTCTACCAGTTGATGAAACAGCATTACAGCCGCTACACCCCGGAAATCGCCAGCCTGACCTGCGGCATGCCCCAAGCGCAGATGATGAAAATCTGGGAAGAGATCGCCACCTGCTCGACGCCGGGCAAGACCATGACGATTCTCTACGCCTTGGGCTGGACGCAGCATTCCATTGGCGCGCAAATCATCCGCAGTGCGGCGATGGTGCAACTGTTGCTCGGCAACGTCGGCATGCCAGGTGGTGGTGTGAACGCCTTGCGCGGTCACTCCAACATTCAGGGCCTGACGGATCTGGGGCTGCTGTCCAACTCGCTACCGGGCTACCTGACCTTGGGGCTGGACGCTGAGCAGGATTACAACGCATTCATCGCCAAACGCACGCAGAAACCGTTGCGTCCCGGCCAGTTGTCCTACTGGCAGAACTACAGCAAGTTTCACGTCAGCCTGATGAAGTCCTGGTACGGCGCCAATGCCACCGCTGAAAACAACTGGGGCTACGACTGGCTGCCGAAGCTGGACATCCCCAACTACGACATCCTGAAAATGTTCGACCTGATGGGCAAGGGACAGGTCAACGGCTACATCTGCCAAGGCTTCAACCCGATTGCCGCACTGCCGGACAAAAACCGGGTCATGAAGGCACTGGCCAAGCTCAAGTGGCTGGTGGTCATGGACCCGCTAGCCACGGAAACCTCGGAGTTCTGGCAGAAGGTCGGGCCGTACAACGACGTGGACACGGCGAACATCCAGACCGAAGTCATCCGCTTGCCCACCACCTGTTTTGCCGAAGAGGACGGCTCGCTGGTGAACAGCAGCCGCTGGTTGCAATGGCACTATAAGGGCGCGGAAGGTCCTGGCGAGGCGATTACGGACATTCGCATCATGAGCGAACTGTTCCTGCGCTTGCGCAAACGCTATCAGGAACAGGGCGGCGCCTATGCCGAGCCGCTGCTGAAGCTGAGCTGGCCATACAAAGTGCCCGAAGAGCCGTCGCCGGAGGAGATCGCCAAGGAGATCAACGGCGCGGCCACCACGGACTTCACCGACGCCACCGGCGCGGCCGTCAAGGGCGGGTCACAGTTGGCCGGGTTCGCGCAGTTGAAGGACGACGGCAGCACGGCATCCGGTTGCTGGATTTTCTGCGGCAGTTGGACTGAAACCGGCAACCAGATGGCTCGGCGCGACAACAGCGACCCATTCGACATGCACCAACATCAAGGTTGGGCCTGGGCGTGGCCGAGTAACCGGCGGATTCTCTATAACCGCGCGTCGGCAGACACCCAAGGCAAGCCCTGGGACCCGAAAAAACGCCTGATCTGGTGGAACGGCAAGGTCTGGACCGGCACCGATGTGCCTGATTTTGCGCCGACGTCTGCGCCGGAAGCGGGCATGAACCCGTTCATCATGAACCCCGAAGGCGTGGCGCGGTTCTTCGCCGTGGACAAGATGAACGAGGGGCCTTTCCCTGAACACTACGAGCCGTTCGAAACCCCCATCGGCATCAACCCGCTGCACCCGACCAACAAACAGGCGACCAGCAACCCGGCCGGGCGCATCTTCGATTCAGTGTGGGATTCCCTTGGTGTGGCCAAGGACTTTCCGTACGCGGGCACCAGTTACCGGCTCACCGAGCATTTCCATTACTGGAGCAAACACTGTCGTCTGAATGCCATCGCGCAACCCGAGCAGTTCGTCGAGATCGGTGAAGCGCTGGCGAAAGAGAAGGGCATCGTTGCCGGAGATCGGGTGCGGGTCAGCAGCAAGCGCGGCTTCATCGAGGCCGTTGCGGTGGTGACCAAACGCATTCGGCCATTGCAGGTGACCAACCAGGTGGTGCACCAGATCGGCATCCCGATCCACTGGGGCTTCACCGGCACCACGCGCAACGGCTATCTGGCCAACACGCTGGTGCCATTCCTCGGAGACGGCAATTCCCAGACCCCGGAATCCAAGTCGTTTTTGGTCAACCTGGAGAAAATCTGAATGGCCATTCAAGACATCGTTGCCCGTTCAGCCACCACCACGGTGCCGTCGTCGGTGCGGCAACTGGAAGAGGTCGCCAAGCTGATCGACACCACCAAATGCATTGGTTGCAAGGCCTGCCAGGTCGCCTGCTCGGAGTGGAACGAGCTGCGCGACGAGGTGGGCCACAACCACGGCACCTACGACAACCCGCAAGACCTGAGCGCCGAGACCTGGACCCTCATGCGCTTCACTGAGCACGAAACCGCCGACAATAATCTGGAATGGCTGATCCGCAAGGACGGCTGCATGCATTGCGCCGATCCGGGCTGCCTGAAAGCCTGCCCAAGCCCCGGCGCGATCATCAAGCACGCCAACGGCATCGTCGATTTCAATCAGGATCACTGCATCGGCTGCGGCTACTGCATCACCGGCTGCCCGTTCGACATTCCGCGCATCTCGCAAAAAGACCACAAGGCGTACAAATGCACGCTGTGCTCGGATCGGGTATCCGTTGGCCTTGAACCGGCCTGCGTGAAGACCTGCCCGACCGGCGCTATCGTGTTCGGCACCAAGGAAGACATGAAGGTCCACGCTGCGGAGCGCGTCGTGGATTTGAAGTCCCGGGGCTTCGAAAACGCCGGTCTTTACGACCCGGCCGGGGTGGGCGGCACCCATGTGATGTATGTGTTGCACCACGCTGACGATCCGAAGCTGTACGCCGGTCTGCCACACAACCCGGAAATCAGCCCGCTGGTGGGGCTGTGGAAAGGCGTAACCAAGCCTCTGGGGTTGTTGGCTATGGGGCTTGCCGTGCTGGCGGGCTTCTTCCACTACGTGCGCATCGGCCCGCAGCGTGAAGAAGACGAGCATGAACACGGCAGCGATCCGGCCGTGCATGAAGTCGACCCGGCGGTGCATGTTTACGATCCGCATAAGCCGGGTCACGAAGGGGAGCAACGGCCATGAGCGAGCACCGTGAACCCGGCAAGACCATTCTGCGCTACAACGCCAACGAGCGAACCAATCACTGGATCGTTGCCATTCTGTTTTTCATGGCCGGTCTGTCGGGGTTGGCGCTGTTTCATCCGGCGATGTTCTGGCTGACGAACCTGTTTGGCGGCGGCCCCTGGACGCGCATCCTGCACCCGTTCTTGGGCGTGGCGATGTTCGTGTTTTTCATGGGGCTGGTGATCCGTTTCTGGCGCGCCAACCTGTTCATTCCCAACGACCGGCTGTGGCTCAAGCGCATCGACCGGGTGATGAAAAATGAGGAAGAGGGCGTGCCACCCATTGGCAAATACAACCCTGGCCAGAAGCTGCTGTTCTGGACCTTGCTGCTGTGCATGCTGGGCTTGCTGGTCAGCGGCGTGGTGATCTGGCGGGCGTATTTCAGCGCGTATTTCAACATCGACGTGATTCGTCTCGGGGCGCTGGTGCATGCCTTGGCCGGGTTCGTGCTGATCACCAGCATCATCGTCCACATCTATGCCGGGATCTGGATCAAGGGTTCCATCGGCGCGATGTTGTACGGCTGGGTCAGCCGTCGTTGGGCGAAAAAACACCATGCGCTGTGGTATCGGCAGATCGCCGAGAAGGAAGCGGCGCCGGACCGTGTGAGCAAGAAGGGATGATGCCTTGAGCGAGATTCGTGAACCCGAAGAGATTCAGGCCGAGGCAGCGGCCAGTTCACTGCCGTTTCTGTATCTGCCGCCGAACAACCTGTTCGCCTTGCGTGCGGCGCGGCTTGAACAATTAGGGAAAGGGCATCCGTTGGGCGATTACCTGCGACTGGTGGCAGGGCTGTGCCGCGTGCAGCAGGACTTGCTGGACCAGCCTCCCGCCGAATGGATGCTGGACGCAGACAGCATGACCCTGTGTTGTCAGCACGGTTTGCCGCCGCTGTCGGCAGAGAGCCTGGCGCGGCAAGATCACTGGCAGGTGTGGCTTCGGGCTTTGCTGGAGCGTTTTCAGCCGCCTGCGTCCGTCGCCATCCAGCAAGCGTTGACCCGTTTGCGAGCCGCCGACGACGGGCAGCGTCGGGGCTGGGCGGTGTCGCTGCTCAGTGGGCAGTTCGTCGGGGTGCCTGCGGCGCTGGTGCCGTTTCTCGGTGCTGCGTTGCAGGCCGCGTGGAGCCATTGGTTGCTCAACCTGCCCAGCCATGACCTGAAACCCTGCGACAGCCTCAGCCAGTGCCCGGCCTGTGGTTCGCCCGCCATGGCCGGGGTGATTCGTCATCGGGGTAAATACAACGGGCTGCGCTACCTGGTGTGCTCGTTGTGCGCTTGCGAATGGCACGTGGTACGCGTCAAGTGCGTGTATTGCGAGCAGAGCAAAGGGCTTAAATACGTCAGCCTTGAGGACGATCGCGTGGCGGTGGACAAGGCGCCATTGCGGGCCGAGGTGTGCCCGTCGTGCAATCGTTATCTCAAGCAGATTTACCTCGAAAGCGAGCCTGAGGGGGAAGCCTTGTCGGCGGATCTGGCGAGCCTGATGCTGGACATGCGTCTGGACCTGGAAGGCATTCAGCGCCCGGCGCCAAATCTGTTGTTGGCGCCGGGGGGCGATTGAGGATTGGCGTCTACACTTCGAGCATCCGACACCCATGTGGCCGAGATACGCGGTCTGAATTGTGGAAGCGAATTCATTCGCGAGAGGTCGGAACATTCGATAGAGATGTGTCGCCTGTACCTACGCATCGCGAATGAATTCGCTCCCACAGAGTGATCAGCGCATGGCAGTCACTTTTCAAGGAATTTTGAATGCCTCTAAGCCTCGCCTCTGAACGACCCCGCTTACCCTCCGTCGACAGCCTTCTGCGTCACCCTGCCTGCCACGCGCTGATCGATCGCTATGGTCGAGAAGTGGTGCTGGCAGGGCTGCGCCAGTTGCTGGAAGACTTGCGCGGTTCGGCGCAGCAGGGGCAAATCAGTGCTGCAGAATCGGGCAATGAAGTGATTCTGGGCCGACTCGCCGAACGCCTGACGCTTCAACACCAAAGCAAGGTCCGCCGCGTGTTCAACCTCACCGGCACGGTGCTGCACACCAACCTGGGTCGTGCGCTGTTGCCGGAAGAGGCGATCGAAGCCATTCAGACCGCCGCCCGCTACCCCCTCAACCTTGAATTCGACCTGAACACCGGCAAACGTGGCGACCGCGATGACCTTATCGAAGGGTTGATCCGCGAACTGACCGGCGCCGAAGCCGTCACCGTGGTCAATAACAACGCCGCCGCTGTCCTGTTGGCCCTGAACAGCCTGGGCGCGCGCAAGGAAGGCATCATCTCGCGAGGCGAGCTGATCGAGATCGGCGGCGCCTTTCGCATCCCGGACATCATGGCCCGTGCCGGGGTGAAACTGCACGAAGTGGGCACCACCAACCGGACCCATCCCACCGATTACGAATCGGCGATCAACCTGCGCACCGGCCTGTTGATGCGGGTGCACACCAGCAATTACAGCGTGCAGGGTTTCACTGCTTCTGTATCGACGCCGCAACTGGCACAGATTGCCCACCAACACGATTTGCCACTGCTGGAGGATTTGGGCAGCGGCAGTTTGTTGGACCTGAGCCGCTGGGGCCTGCCTGCCGAACCGACCGTACGCCAGACCCTGGCCGAGGGCGCGGACATCGTCACCTTCAGCGGCGACAAATTACTGGGCGGCCCCCAGGCCGGGTTGATTGTCGGCAGCAAAGCCCTGATCGCGAAAATCAAAAAGAACCCGCTCAAACGTGCCTTGCGTGTCGACAAACTGACCCTCGCTGCACTGGAGGCCGTACTGGGGCTGTATCGAGACCCGGACCGCCTTGCCGAACGCTTGCCCAGCCTGCGATTACTGACCCGATCACAGGCGAATATTCTGGCTCAGGCCCAGCGTTTACAGCCGATTGTGGCGCGACGGATGGGGGCGCAATGGGGCGTTTTCGTCGAAACGTCGTTAGGCATGATCGGCAGTGGCAGCCAGCCGGTTGCTCGGCTTCCCAGCGCGGCGCTGTGTTTTCGACCGATCGTCTCGAAAAAGCTGCGCAGCCGCTGGTTGCATGGATTGGAAGCGGGGTTTCGGCGCCTGCCGATTCCGGTGCTGGGCCGTATCGACGACGACGCGTTATGGCTGGATTTGCGTCAGTTGGACGATGAAGCGGGCTGGCTGAGGCAGCTAGAGCGTCTGCAATGGGAGGGCGATCTGGCGTGATTGTCGGCACCGCAGGGCATATCGACCACGGCAAGACAGCGCTGCTGGAAGCGCTCACCGGGCAAGCGGGCGACCGTCGCCGCGAAGAGCGTGAGCGGGGCATCACCATCGACCTCGGCTATCGCTATGCAGCGCTGGAACCCGGTGGTCAACTGACCGGGTTCATTGACGTGCCCGGTCACGAGCGTTTCATACACAACATGCTCGCCGGTGCGCAGGGCATCGATCTGGTGTTGCTGGTGGTGGCGGCGGACGATGGGGTGATGCCCCAGACCCGAGAGCATCTGGCCATCGTCGAGCTGCTGGGCATTCCCGAACTGCTGGTGGTCATCAGCAAATGCGACCGCGCAGACGCTGAGCGGGTGCAAGCAGTGTGGATGCAGGTGCGCGAGTTGCTCGCGCCCGGCCCCTATGCCGATGCCTTGCTGTTCGAGGTGTCCAGCCAGACCGGTGAAGGCATCAGCGCTCTGCGTCGGGCGTTGTTGCTCGCTCGCAACGAAGTGCTGGAACGCAGTGATCGAGGCGGGTTTCGGCTGGACATTGATCGAGCGTTCAGCGTCCCCGGTTCCGGCATCGTCGTCAGCGGCACCGCGCTGGCCGGGCAAGTGACGGTGGGCGACACGTTGCTACTGGGGCAGACAGGCAAGCCGGTGCGCGTGCGCGGATTGCACGCACAACACCAGGCGGCGGCGCAGGCGAGGGCGGGGCAGCGCGTGGCGCTGAACCTGAGCGCGGACAAGTTGGCGCTTGACCAGATTCATCGAGGTGACTGGCTGCTGGCCGATTGGTTGTTCGCGCCGACGCAGCGGGTCGACATCGAATTGCGCCTGCTGCCCAGTGAAACGCGGGTGTTCGAGCACTTCAGCCCGGTGCATGTGCACCTGGGCACGCAGGATGTCTCGGCCCGCGTGGCGTTGCTGGAGGGTAATCAGGTAGAGCCGGGCGAGCGCCTGTTTGCCCAGTTGTTACTCAACGCGCCGGTGCAGACCGTTCACGGCGACCGGCTGGTGCTGCGTGATCACAGCGCTCAGCGCACCTTGGGTGGCGGTCGTGTGCTCGATCCGTTCGCGCCTTCCCGGCAACGTCGCAGCCCTGAACGGCTGACGCAATTGCGCATTCTGTCCCTCGCTGACGGTCTGGAGCAGGCCCTGCCGGACTTGATCGCCCAGAGCGCAAGCGGCCTTGATCCGCAGCGCCTTGAGCGGCAGTTCAACCGGTTGCGTGCAACGTGGCGATTACCTTCTGACGTGCGCATCATCGCCACCCGCCAAGGCTCGTTGCTGTTCAGCGAGGCGCGTTGGCAGGGGTTGCAGGGTCAACTGCTACAACACCTGGCCCGGTTTCATGAGCAGGAGCCCGATCAACTCGGCCCGGATCGCGACCGCCTGCGCCGATTCGCCGCCATGACGCTGGAGCGCCCGGCGTTCATCGCGCTGCTCGACGAATTGCTCGCCAGTGGCCGAATTGCCAGCAGCGGGCCGTGGCTGCATGCGCCGGATCATCAGGTGCAACTCAATGACGAGGACGCCGCGCTGTGGGCGCAGCTTGAACCCTTGATGGTGCAGGGTGGTTTTGATCCGCCATGGGTACGCGACCTCGCGGGCCTCGTGGGGCAATCGGACGCCGCTGTACGCCTGCTGCTGCGTAAACTGGCGCGGATCGGTCGAGTGCATCAGGTGGTGAAGGATCTGTTTTATCCCGAGCCGACGATTGCGCGAATGGCGGCTATGCTGTTGCAACTGTCCGATGCCGAACCAGTGATACAGGCGGCTGCGTTTCGTGACCGGCTGGGAATCGGGCGCAAGCGCAGCATTCAGATTCTTGAGTTTTTCGACCGCATCGGCCTGACCCGCCGAATCGGCGACCAACGCCTGATACGGCCGGACAACGCGTTGGCGCAGTACAAGGCTGACGACAGCGTTTAATCAATCAAGGAAGGCAATCGCGCCCGGTGGCGCGGCCGGGCTTCAAACCCGGTTGGGGACGGCAGCCGTTCCCGGGCAGGTTCGACTCCGGCTGCCTTCCGCCACTTTCCTCCCCAACCTGAGCGGGTATCCCATGGTCATTCCCGCCAGATCCGCCGCCCCCGGCCGCAGCGCGTTCAGCCCCAGGCAGACGAACGTCACCCTTGCGCAGTGAACCTGTAACCATTTGTACGGTCAGTAAACCACGTTTTGTTCACTGCATCGGGCCTGTCCATCCGGCCTTTATTTTTATTTTTTTGTCGAAGAATCTTCATGCCGCTCACTCGTTCCGCTTCTGTTTGCGCCTCATCCCTTACTCGCCATTTGCTCAGCGTCGGTCTGCTGGGCACGCTGCTGACCGTAGGCCTTGCCCCACAAGCCCAGGCCGAGGGCAAGGACCGTTGGGTCAGTGACACCTTGAGCACCTACGTGCGCAGCGGCCCGACCGACGGCTACCGCATCGTCGGCACGCTGAAATCCGGGCAGAAGGTCGAACTGCTCAACACCCAGGGCGACTACAGCCAGGTGCGTGGCAACTCGGGCGATACGGTCTGGATTCCGTCCAGCGACCTGCAGGAAGTGCCCGGCCAGGCCGAGCGACTGCCGCAGTTGACCCAGCAAGTCGCGGACCTCAGCGCACAGTTGAAAACCATCGATGACGATTGGAAAACCAAAGTCCAGGGCATGCAGGAAACCCTCGATTCGCGCAAGAAGCTGGTGGATGAGCTGGAGGCCCGTTCCAAGGACCTCAATGCTCAACTGACCGATGCGCAATCGGAATTGCGCGCCACGCAGGCCAAACTCGGCGACGAAAACAATCAGGTGCTGATGCGGTACATGGTGTACGGCGGCAGCATCGCAGGAGCGGGCCTGCTGGTGGGTTTGATCCTTCCGGCGCTGACCCGTGGCCGCAAGCGCAACGATCGTTGGTTTTGAATCCGGCGCGTGGGTCGATAAAACTTTCTGAAATATCTTGCCATTGGCTCTAGGTTGATTCTTTTGAGTGCGCTATTTTGGTGCGGCCGATGAGTACTGTCTTGAACTGATCGGTCGTATCGAACGCGCTCTACATAAATGTGCATCTGCAGTTGCAAGGATGCCGGGCGATCCGCGAGAGGGTACTCCCCATCAAGGCTCGACCCGTCAATGCTGTTCCACATTCAAAGAACAAAGAGAGTCGACACATGAAGTTTGAACCCTTGACTCGGTCGCTGATCGCGACTGCGCTCGCGCTCGCCTTTTCCCCCTCCTACGCCGCCTCTGTCGCCCCGGTTGCCGCTGAAAACGGCATGGTGGTGACCGCGCAGCATTTGGCGACCCACGTGGGCGTCGATGTGCTCAAGTCCGGCGGCAACGCGGTGGACGCCGCTGTTGCCGTGGGCTACGCGCTGGCCGTGGTTTACCCGGCGGCGGGTAACCTGGGCGGTGGCGGTTTCATGACCATCCAGTTGGCGGACGGACGCAAGACCTTCCTCGATTTCCGCGAAAAAGCCCCGCTGGCGGCGACCGCCAACATGTATCTGGACAAGGACGGCAACGTGGTCCCGGACCTGAGTTCCAAAGGCCACCTTGCGGTGGGCGTGCCGGGAACGGTATCGGGCATGGAGTTGGCGCTGAGCAAGTACGGCACCAAGAAGCGCGCTGAAGTGATTGCCCCGGCGATCAAACTGGCCGAAAACGGCTTCCCGTTGGAGCAGGGCGACATCGACTTGCTGCACACCGCGACGGACGAATTCAAGGCCGACAAGGACCTCAGCCCGATCTTCCTGAACAAAGGCCAGCCGATGAACGTTGGCGACAAGCTGGTGCAGAAGGATCTGGCCAAGACCCTCAAGGAAATTTCCGCGAAAGGTACCGACGGTTTCTACAAGGGCTGGGTGGCCAAGGCCATCGTCGATTCGAGCAAGGCGGGCAAAGGCATCATTGTTCAGGCCGATCTGGACACGTACAAAACTCGCGAACTGGCGCCCATCGAGTGTGATTATCGTGGTTACCACGTGGTTTCCGCACCGCCTCCCAGCTCCGGCGGTGTCGTGATCTGCGAGATCATGAACATCCTTGAAGGCTACCCGATGAAGGAACTGGGCTATCACTCGGCTCAGGGGCTGCATTACCAGATCGAGGCCATGCGTCACGCTTACGTGGACCGCAACAGTTATCTCGGCGACCCGGATTTCGTGAAGAACCCGATCGAGCATTTGCTCAATCATGACTACGCCGCGAAGCTGCGCGCGGCCATCGAACCGCAAAAGGCCGGTGACTCACAAGCCATCAAACCGGGCGTTGCACCCCACGAAGGCAATAACACCACCCATTACTCCATCGTCGACAAATGGGGCAACGCCGTATCGGTCACCTACACCCTCAACGACTGGTTCGGTGCAGGCGTGATGGCGAGCAAGACCGGCGTGATCCTCAACGATGAAATGGACGATTTCACCTCCAAGGTCGGCGTGCCGAACATGTACGGCCTGGTGCAGGGTGAAGCCAACGCGATTGCGCCGGGCAAAACGCCGCTCTCGTCGATGAGTCCGACCATCGTCACCAAGGACGGCAAAGCGGTGATGGTGGTGGGTACGCCAGGTGGCAGCCGGATCATCACGGCGACCCTGCTGACCATGCTCAACGTCATCGACTACGGCATGAACATTCAGGAAGCGGTCGATGCGCCGCGTTTCCACCAGCAATGGATGCCGGAGACTACCAACCTGGAAAACTTCGCGGTCAGCCCTGACACGCAGAAGATCCTCGAAAGCTGGGGTCACACGTTCGCAGGCCCGCAGGATGCCAACCACCTGGCCGCCATCCTCGTCGGCGCGCCGTCGCTGGGTGGCAAGCCGGTGGGGAACAATCGGTTCTACGGCGCCAACGACCCCCGTCGTAACACCGGGTTGTCGTTGGGGTATTGAGCCCTAGAGCGGTCCGACGTGCCTGCGGTGGTGTTTGCAAGCGAGTCACCGCAGGCAAGCCATGCTGGAGGCTTGTGGGAGCGGGCTTGCTGGCGAAATCGGTGGGTCAGTTACGCATGAATAGGCTGACCGGCTGCTTTCGCCAGCAAGCCGGCTCCCACAGGTTTGGTTTTGAGCATGAGTCTGTGGTTCGACACGCATCACTGTGGGAGCCGCCTTGGTGCGGACGGCGTTCCGACGAACGCGGTTGACCGGCCAACATAGAATCTCCCACTGAGATCGGCACCGAGCACACTGTAGGGACTGGCGTGACCGGGGTGTGAGGTAGGGGAGAGTGTAAAGCTGGTGTTTTAAGTGTTATGTTATAACTCGTTATGACATTGCGCTTCGAGACTCCATTCCCTCATGAATACGCCGCTTCCTGACGTTGCTAATTCCGAACTGTCGCAAGCCTTGCTGCCCCTCGATTGGGTCGGCATGCAAGGTATCGATATCCCTCTGATCCTCGATGAACCTGGCGTTGACGCCTCGGTGCATGCCCGCGCCGACTTGTACGTGAATCTGCCGATGCCGCAGATCAAAGGCATTCACATGTCGCGGTTGTACACGCTGCTGGACCGGTTTGCCGAGCATCAGGCAGTGAGTCCGGCGAGTCTGGTGGCACTGCTGGAACTGATGGTCGACAGCCACGCCGATTGTCATTCGTCCCAATCGCGGTTGCGGCTGGCGTTTGAACTGTTGTGCAAACGTCCTGCACTGGTGACCGAAGGCCTGAGCGGCTGGAAATCCTATCCGGTGGTGATCGAGGCGCAGTGGTGTGAGGGGCGATTGTCTCTGGATGCCACGGTCGATGTGACCTATTCATCGACCTGCCCATGCTCGGCGGCATTGTCCCGGCAGTTGCTGGAACAGGCGTTCATCGCGCATTTCGGCGCAGGACCTGTGGACAGCAACCACGTGGCGAACTGGATTCGCCAGAACGGCTCGCACGCCACGCCCCATAGCCAACGCAGCGTGGCGCGTGTGCGCGTGCACATCGATCAGGACGCAGAACATCTGGGCCTGTTGAACCTGATCGATCTGATTGAAGGCGCACTGGGCACTCCCGTGCAAACGGCGGTCAAGCGCGCAGATGAGCAGGCCTTCGCCCGGCTCAACGGGGAAAATCTGATGTACGTCGAAGATGCCGCGCGCAAGGTGCAACAAGCACTGGCCACCCGATTTCACGCCAGCGACGTCTCCGTCACGCATCTGGAAAGCCTGCACCCGCACGATGCGGCGGCGTCGTCATCTCGCCGTGGAACGTTGCCGTTTCAGGCGTTCGACAAGGCGCTTCGCGCATGACGGCGGCACTGTTATTGCCGACCCGCGAGACGTCGTCGGCGGCTCAGCCCCGTTTGCAGTCCGTTGATGCCCTGCGTGGACTGATCATTGTGTTCATGCTGCTGGATCATGTACGTGAGACGTTCTATCTGCACCATCAGGTGTCCGACCCCATGGAGGTCGGCAACACCGATCCGGCGCTGTTTCTGAGCCGTACGCTGGCGCATTTCTGTGCACCTTTGTTTGTGTTTCTCACCGGGCTGTCGGCGTTTTTGTATGGGCAACGTCATGCCGGGCATCACGCAGTTTCGCGTTTTCTCTGCGTGCGCGGTCTGGTGCTGATCGGTCTGGAGTTGACCCTGGTCAACTTCGCCTGGACCTTCCAGTTGCCGCCCTCGGTGATTTACCTGCAAGTGATCTGGGCCATCGGCTTGAGCATGATCGCGCTGTCGATTCTGGTGAGACTCCCGCGTGGTGTGCTGGCGACGCTGGGCATCGCGATCATCGCCGGGCACAACCTGCTGGACGGCGTGCACTTTGGCCCGGATTCGTGGATGCACATTCCATGGGCGATTCTGCATGATCGGGGCTGGATCGAGGCCACCGACAGCCTGCGGCTGCGCACGTCGTATCCCGTGCTGCCCTGGATCGGGGTCATTGCCGTGGGTTACGCAGCAGGGCCGTGGTTTGCGAAAAACGCCGAGAGGGAAATCAATCTGATTGCCTGGGGTTTCGGCCTTTTGGCGCTGTTTCTGGCCCTGCGCGGCTTCAACGGTTATGGCGAAAAGCCCTGGACCCCGGGTGACACCCCCACTCAGACCTTGATGAGTGTCTTCAACATCACCAAGTACCCGCCGTCGCTATTGTTCATCTGCCTGACGCTGGGCATGGGGTTGCTGACACTTGCCTGGCTGGAGCGCGGCGCGGGGCAGCGCTGGCTCAAACCACTGATGATCTTCGGCGCTGCACCGATGTTTTTTTACGTGCTGCACCTGTATGTGCTGAAGGTGCTTTACCTGATCGCCGTGGCGATATGGGGGACCACCCAGGGCCGCTATTTCGGTTTTGATTCAGTGTGGGCGTTGTGGCTGTGTGCGGCGGGGCTGACGGTCGTGTTGTTTCCGGCGGTGCGCGGATTTGCCGAGCTGAAGGCGCGACGTCGGGATATCGCCTGGTTGAAGTATTTCTGAGGCAAGCGCCCCCGATTTCAAAGGGGGGGGGCGCCGCCAGAAGGGATCAGCGTTGTTGCAGGCTGCGTTCCATTCGTGCCAATGCCTCTTCCAGCATTGGGCGCGGGCAGCCGAAGTTCAGGCGTACGAACTGGCTGCAATCTTCCCCGAACTCCAGCCCGTCACTGAACGCGACTTTGGCTTCCTTGAGGAAGAATTGCTGTGGATGCTCGATGTCCAGCGCCGAGCAATCCAGCCAGGCCAGGTAGGTGCTCTGCGGCAGGTTCATGCGAATGCCGGGGAAACGGGTCGCGAGGGCGTGAGCGAGGTAGTCGCGGTTGCCCTGCAAGTAGTCGTTCACCTGTACGAGCCAGTCTGCGCCAAGACGATACGCCGCCTCGGTGGCTTCCAGCCCCAGCGCGTTAACGCTGTCCACCAATCCCAGACGGCCCGCATTGAAGCGCTCGCGCAGTTCGGCGTTTTGCACCACGGCAAACGCGGTTTTCAGCCCTGCGATATTCCAGGCTTTGCTGGCAGACATCAGGGTCACGGTACGCGCGGCAATCTCCGGACTCAGCGACGCTATCGGCGTGTGGTGGCGTCCGTCGAACACGATGTCGGCATGAATCTCGTCGGAAATGATCAGCACGTCGTGTTGCACGCAGGCCTCGCCAATGGCCTGTAATTCTTCGCGTTCGAAGACTTTGCCCAGCGGGTTGTGCGGGTTGCTCAGGAGCAAGGCTCGCGATTGAAGCAGAGCGCCTTGCAACGCGGCCAGATCGGTGGGGTACTCACCGTTGGCGTCAGCATGAAACGGCAAATCGACCCGCGGCAGCTTCCAGTTCGCCGGGGCATGAAGCAACGGCGAGTAGTTGGGTGTTTGCACCAGCACGCCGCTGCCAGCGGGAACCAGCGTGTTCAGCGCCATGTTCACACCCGGCTCGACGCCGGGCAGAAACACCAGGTCTTCAGGTTGAATGGCCCAGCCGTAACGCTGCGCGAGATGCGTGACCAAGGTCTGGCGCAGGCTGTCCTGAGCCACCGAGTAGCCGAGCAGGGGGTGCTCCAGACGGTTTTTCAGCGCGGCAACGATCGGCTCGGCCACTGGAAAGTCCATATCTGCCACCCACATTGGCAAGACATCTTCCGGGTATTGGCTCCACTTCTTGCTGCCGGTGTTCAGGCGCTGATAAACGCTGTTGAGGTCCATGCGTGTGACGGTCTCGAAAAAAAACGATGGGCGATTGTGCCAGAGACTGGCTCGCCAGATCACCCACCCTTCGAGGTTGTGTTACCAGAATGTCGTCGATTGGCTGTTTACTCGACCGGCGATGACCGCAATCGCTTTCTCGACATCTGCCGCCTGGGTATAGCGCCCCAGACTCAGTCGCAGACTACTGCTGGCCAATGCTTGAGGCAGCCCCATCGCGAGCAGCACGTGAGAGGCGCCGCCGCCAGCGGAGTTGCAGGCTGAGGTGGATGAGACCGCGAGTTCGCTGGCCAGGCTCATGGCGCTGAAGCCGGGCTTGTCGACGCAGATGTTCAAGGTGTGTGGGACCCGTTGATCGGGGTGGCCATTGAGGCTGACACCCGGCAGTTGCAGCAAGCCATCGCGTAATTGAGTGGAGAGGGCGGTGATGCGTTGCACCTCTGCGTGCATGTCGGCGCTGGCCAGCGCGTAGGCGGCGCCCATGCCGACGATCTGGTGCGTGGCCAGCGTCCCGGAGCGATAGCCTTGCTCGTGGCCGCCGCCGTGAATCTGCGCTTCCAGCAGATCGCGCGCGCGTTCGCCGACATACAACGCGCCGATGCCTTTGGGACCGTAGATTTTGTGCGCGGAGAACGACATCAGGTCGACCGGCTGGGCGTTCAGGTCGATGGCGACCTTGCCCGCGCCTTGTGCCGCGTCGACGTGGAACAGTGCTCCGTGTTCGCGCACCATGCGACCGATGCGGTCGATGTCGGTGAGTGTGCCCAATTCGTTGTTCACCAGCATCAGCGACACCAGCAACGTGTCGTCCCGCAAGGCCTGACGCACGGCCTCGGGTTGAATCAAGCCCTGCGCGTCCGGCTCAAGCCAGGTCACCGGAAAACCGGCTTGCTCCAGTTGGCGCACGGTGTCGACGACCGCCTTATGCTCGATGCGGCTAGTAATGAGGTGGCGACAAGGGCCTTGTGCGCGTTGGGCGATGCCTTTGATGGCCAGGTTGTTGGACTCGGTGGCGCCGGAGGTCCAGATGATCGATTCGGCGTTGCAACCGACCAGTTCGGCGACCTGACGACGCGCCAGTTCAACGGACTGGCGCGCCAGATTGCCGTAAGCGTGAGAGTTGGAAGCGGGGTTGCCGAAGGTGCCTTCGCGTCCCAGGCAGGTGACCATCGCCTGGATGACGCGGTCATCGACAGGGGTGGTGGCTGCGTAATCGAAGTAACAAGGAAGTGTGCTCATGGGGAGAAATCCGCGCTGTCCGTGATGGGAAAAATAGTACGCGGGCAGGCGCGAAAAAATATTGATTAGTGAGCGCCGATTTGCGCTTCGGGTAGATTATTTTTTCAGTATCAATCGGTTTTGGAGAATAAGACTGCGGATCGCTGCACGATTTGGCGTATGGTTATCACCATTCGTCATAACCGGATCTTTCAAGGCTTAACTCACCATGGACAAGTTCGACCAGGCCATCCTGGACATGCTGCAACGTGACTGCACCCGTCCCATCGCTGAAATCGCCGACGGCATTGGCCTGGGCACCACCGCCTGTTGGCGCCGTGTCCAGAAGCTGGAAGAGCAGGGGTTGATCCGCGGGCGTGTCGCGTTACTAGACCCGGCCCTGCTAAATGTCGCGGTGACGGTGTTTGCCGCGATACGTACCAATCAGCACAACGCACAATGGCTTGAGCGCTTTCACAACCTCATTGAAACGCTGCCCGAAGTGGTGGAATGCTATCGAATGGCGGGGGACACGGATTACATGTTACGTATGGTGGTGCCGGACATCGCCGGGTATGACGCGGTGTACAAGAAGTTGATCCAGTTGGCGGGCATTACCGACATCAGCTCCAGCTTTGCGATGGAGCAGATCAAGTCCACCACGCAATTGCCGCTCACCTACACCTCATCTGCGTAACCGTATGGTTTGCCCGCGGCGGCGTGTGCACAAGCGCTACCGACACCAAGGGGGCACGCGACAGCAAAGAAGCCTCTAACCTTATGCCCAAACGGTATTTCACGGCCGGAATTCAAGCTCTTTAAGATCACGTCATAACTCGTTATGACAAGTGACTTCGATGAACGACACTGCCAAAACCCTCTCTCCGCTGTCCAGCGTACCCCTGCACAGCCAACTGCGTGACTTGCTGCGCAGCCGGATTCTGGACGGCGAATACGCCCCCGACAGTCAGATGCCCTCCGAAAGCGAGCTGGGCGCGATGTTCAAGGTCAGCCGCATCACCGTGCGCCAGGCATTGGGCGATCTGCAGAAAGAAGGGCTGATCTTCAAGATCCACGGCAAAGGGACATTCGTGTCCAAACCCAAGACCTTTCAAAACGTCAGCACCCTGAAGGGCCTGGCCGAATCCATGACCGGTCGCGGCTATGAAGTGATCAACCGCCTGCGCAGTTTCCGCTTCGTACCCGCCGACAAACGGGTGGCCGAGCGCCTGAACGTGGCGGAAGGCGAAAGCGTTGCGCAGATTCGCCGCGTGCGGCTGATCAACCGCGAGCCGGTGTCACTGGAAGTCACCTGGTTGCCCAGGCACCTGGGCGAGCGACTGGAAAGCGCTGACCTGGTGACCCGCGACATCTTTCTGATCCTGGAAAACGACTGCGGCCTTACGCTGGGTCATGCGGATCTGGCCATTGACGCGGTGCTGGCCGACAGCGATTTGACCCAGGCGCTGGACGTCGAGGCGGGTTCGCCGATCATGCGCATCGAGCGCCTGACCCACACTGCCGATGGCCAGCCCGTGGATTTCGAACACCTTTATTACCGGGGCGATGCGTTTCAGTACCGCCTGCGAATCGACCGTCACCAGGAGGCTCAGTGATGACACGCCACGTGCTGGAGCAGGAATACGACATCGTGGTGATCGGCGGCGGCACGGCAGGTCCGATGGCCGCAATCAAGGCCAAGGAGCGCAATCGCGATCTGCGGGTGTTGCTGATCGATAAGGCCAACGTCAAGCGCAGCGGCGCCATCAGCATGGGCATGGACGGGCTGAACAACGCGGTGATCCCTGGCCACGCCACGCCTGAGCAGTACACCAAGGAAATCACCATTGCCAACGACGGCATCGTCAATCAGGCAGCGGTATACGCCTATGCGACCCACAGCTTCGAAACCATCGAGCAACTGGACCGCTGGGGCGTGAAATTCGAGAAGGACGAGACCGGTGATTACGCGGTCAAGAAGGTCCACCACATGGGCGCCTATGTGCTGCCGATGCCCGAGGGCCACGACATCAAGAAGGTGCTGTATCGCCAGTTGAAGCGCGCGCGGGTAACCATCACCAACCGTGTGGTCTGTACCCGGCTGCTGACCGATGCCGAGGGCGCGGTCAATGGCGTGATGGGGTTCGACTGCCGCACGGCGGATTTTCACGTGATCAAAGCCAAGGCCGTGATCCTGTGCTGCGGGGCAGCAGGACGCCTTGGTTTGCCAGCGTCGGGTTACTTGATGGGCACCTACGAAAACCCGACCAACGCAGGCGACGGTTACGCCATGGCCTATCACGCAGGCGCTGAGCTGGCGAATCTGGAGTGCTTTCAGATCAACCCGCTGATCAAGGATTACAACGGCCCGGCCTGCGCTTACGTCACCGGTCCTTTAGGCGGCTATACGGCTAACAACAAGGGCGAACGCTTCATCGAATGTGACTACTGGAGCGGCCAGATGATGTGGGAGTTTCATCAGGAACTGGAAAGCGGCAATGGCCCGGTGTTCCTCAAGCTCGATCACCTAGCCGAAGAAACTATCCAGAACATCGAAGAGATTCTGCATAGCAACGAGCGCCCCAGCCGGGGGCAGTTTCACGCCAATCGCGGCACCGATTACCGCAGCCAAATGGTGGAAATGCACATCTCCGAAATCGGCTTCTGCAGCGGGCATTCGGCGTCAGGGGTGTGGGTCAACGAACGGGCGGAAACTTCGGTCAAGGGGCTGTATTCAGCGGGTGACATGGCGGCAGTGCCGCACAACTACATGCTGGGTGCTTTTACCTACGGCTGGTTTGCGGGCAACAACGCAGCGGATTACGTGGCCGAGCGGGACTTCACCGAGGTCGATGCCCGACAGATCGAACGCGAGCAGGCGCGGGTTTACGCACCGCTGGATCGTGAGCACGGCCTGCCGCCCGCTCAGGTGGAGTACAAGCTGCGGCGCTTTGTGAATGACTACCTGCAACCGCCGAAAGTGACCAAAAAGATGCAAATCGGCCTGCAACGATTCAGCGACATCCAGCGCGATCTTGATCAACTGAAAGCCAGCAACGCCCACGAATTGATGCGCGCCATGGAAGTCAGCGTGATTCGCGATTGCGCAGAAATGGCCGCTCGCGCCTCGCTGTATCGCACCGAAAGTCGCTGGGGGCTGTACCACCATCGGGTCGACCATCCGTTGCGCAATGACCACGACTGGTTCTGTCACACCCATCTGAAAAAGGATGAGGAGGGCCGGATGGTCAGCTTCAAGAAACCGGTCGAACCCTACATCGTGGCGCTGGATGCCGAAGAAATGCTCGCCTACGACCGCTTGCGTGTGGGGGCTGACGCCGCCTGAAACCGTACGGCCCGCACTTTTATAGACAGAGAGCGCGACACGCGCCAAGGACACCGTGAAATGGCCTATCAGCCCCAGGAAATCTTTTTCCGCTCCAACGCCCCGGTCACCGTGGACGAGGACAAGTGCATCGCCGACAAAGGCTGCACCGTGTGTGTCGATGTCTGCCCGATGGACCTGCTGGCCATCAATCCTGCCACCCAGAAAGCCTACATGGCGTTTGACGAGTGCTGGTATTGCATGCCCTGCGAAAAGGACTGCCCGACCGGCGCAGTCAAGGTCGAGATCCCGTATCTGCTGCGCTGAGCCGACAGCCCGCCGTTTTGGCAGGGCTCTGTAAAAACAGCCAAGAGCCATCCGCCCACCGCGGACGCTGATGCACCCAGAACCCCTCGTTTCCCACCGCGCCGTCTCGCGGCGGAGACGACTTCTATTAATGATTCGAGGGGATACATCCATGCTATTGCGCGCCACACTGGCCGGTTTCGTACTGGCTTCGCTCACCCTGTCGGTTCAGGCCGAAACCATCCGCATTGCCATTGGCACTCAGGACACCACCATCAACTGCGCGGCCGGCGGACTGCTGATTCGCGAGTTGGGGCTGCTCGACAAATACCTGCCTCACGAAGGCAAATACAAGGACGCGCAGTATCAGGTCGAGTGGAGGAACTTCACCAGCGGTGCGCCACTGACCAATGAAATGGTTGCCGGGAAACTGGATTTCGGCGCCATGGCCGATTTTCCGGGGGCGTTCAATGGCGTCGCGTTCGAAGCGGCGGGCAAGCACAGCCTGTTCATCAGCGTGCTGTCGGGCAGCATTCAGGGCAGCGGCAACGGCATTGTCGTGCCCACATCGTCCAGCGCACAGTCGCTGGCCGACCTTAAAGGCAAGACCATTTCCGTGCCGTTCGCTTCAACCGCCCACGGCATGCTGTTGCGGGCCGTTGCAGCGCAGGGCTGGGACCCGCTGAAAGACGTCAACATCATTGCTCAGGCGCCCGAAGTCGCAGGCTCCGCGCTGCAAGCCAACAAGGTCGACGCCCACGCCGACTTCGTGCCGTTCGGCGAGCTGTTTCCGAATCGGGGTTTCGCGCGCAAGATTTACGACGGCTCGCAATCCGGCGCACCCACCTTCCATGGCGCGCTGGTCGACGAAAGCTACGCGAAGAAGTACCCGGAAATCGTCGTCGCCTACCTGCGCGCAGGCATCGAAGCCAACCAGTTGCTGGCCGCCGAACCTGAGAAGTACAGCGAGCTGATCGAAAAAGTCACCGGTATCGAAGCCGAAGTGAACTACCTGTTCCACGGCCCGCTGGGCCTGCAGACTCGGGATCAGACTTGGAAGCCGGAATACCGGCAGGCTGTGGGCACCGCCATCGACACCCTCAAGTTGCTGAAGAAGGCCGATCGCGGGCTGGACCTCAACACCTTTGTCGATGACCAGTACATCCGCGCGGCCTACAAGGCCTCCGGTCTGGATTACAACGCGCAGCTGGCGAATTACGCCCAGACGCCGCTCAAGGCCAATGACGCACTGACTGGCAAACCGATCACGGACGACCGACATGTCGCGCAGATCTGGGTCAAAGGCGAGCCAAAAGTGCGGAATTACGCCTCCGCTGAGTCTGCGTTCACGGCCTTGCAAGCGCTGAACAAGGAGGGTAAGGCGGTGCGCGCGGTTTACGCTCAGGCTGAAGACAGCGGCATCAAGCTGCTGGCCAGTCAGGCGTGGTTTGCCAGCGACAGCAAAGGGCGGTTGAGTGCCTTCCTGCTCAAAGGTCAGGCTCAGCAATACGCTCAGGCACAAGGCGGCAAAGTGCTGGATTTCACTGACGCCAGCGCCCAGTCCGCTGTGGCCAGCCGCTGATGATCTCGATGCGCTGGATTCCACGTTTGACATCGGTGTTGCTCTGCCTGCTGTTCTGGCAACTGGCAGCCAGCAACCACTGGAATCTGGGGTTGGTGACGTTTGCCAACGTGCCGACGCCCGGTGCCGTCATCGCAGCGGCAGCGGGGCTGGTGGACTCCGGTCGGCTCATGCAGCACCTGTCGGCCAGCCTGGGTCGAGTGTTCGCCGGTTATATGGCCGCAGTGGTGATCGGCGTGGCGCTGGGCGTGATCATCGGTCGATCGCGTCGGGCCGAGGACTGGTTGTTGCCGCCCCTTGAGGTGCTGCGACCGATCCCCGCTGTGGCGTGGATTCCGCTGGCCATTCTGATGTTCCCGTCGTCCGAACTGTCCATGGTGTTCATCACGTTCACGGGCGCGCTATTTCCGATCCTGCTCAACACCGTGCATGGGGTGGAGGGCGTGGACCGGCGATTGATTGCCTCGGCCAAAAGTCTGGGGGCGGGGCGTCGGGCCATTCTGCTGGAAGTGGTGTTGCCGGGCGCAGCGCCCGGGATCATCACCGGGCTGGCCATTGGCATGGGCACGTCATGGTTCTGCCTGGTCACGGCGGAGATGATTTCCGGGCAGTTCGGCATCGGTTATTACACCTGGGAGTCCTACACCATCCAGAACTACGCCGACATCGTCGTCGGTATGCTGCTGATCGGCCTGCTGGGCATGGGCAGCAGTGGATTGATCAAACGTCTGGGGCGGCTGTTCACCCCTTGGCATCGACCACGAGGAAAAGCCTGATGAACGTCGCAACAAAACAGGCGGGGCATGTCGACATCCGAGGTGTGTCCATTGCCCTGGGCGAAGGGCAGAGCGCCTTCCAGGCCGTGCAGGCGCTGGACTGCACGATTGAGTCGGGGCAGTTCGTGTGCATTCTTGGCCCCTCAGGCTGTGGCAAGTCGACGTTGCTCGGCGCCCTTGCCGGGCATTTGCAACCGATTGCAGGCCGCCTGAGCGTCGATGGCGCAGACGTGCACGGGCCTTCTCCCGAGCGGGGCATGGTGTTTCAGCAACACACCCTGTTCCCTTGGCGCACGGTGCGCGAGAACGTCGCCTTTGGTTTGAAAATGAGCGGTGTCGGCAAGGCCGAACGCCTGGCGGCCGCTGACGAAATGCTCGCGCTGGTGGGCCTGGAAGGTTTCGCCGGGCATTGGCCGAATCAACTGTCCGGCGGCATGCAGCAACGGGTCGAAATCGCGCGGGTGCTGATCAATCGCCCACGCCTGCTGTTGATGGACGAACCGTTCGGCGCGCTGGACGCGTTGACCCGCATGCACATGCAGGCGCTGCTGCTGGACATCTGGACGCGCATTCGCACCACAGTGGTGTTCGTCACCCATGACATCGACGAAGCGCTGTTTCTCGCCGACCGGATTCTGGTGATGAGTCCGCGGCCCGGGCGTTTCATCGAAGACCTGAGCCTGAACTTTCCGCGCCCGCGCAGCAGCGAACTGGTGACGCGCCCGGAGTTTTCACGCCTGAAACGGCATTGCCTTGAACTGCTGCACCACGAGGACGGGCGGCAGTTGCCGCGTCTGGACCCTCTCGGCTTACCCAACGATCACCCCGGACTGCGACTGGCCTTATGACTGACCTGAACACCTATTTTGATGACATCGAGCTTGCGGAGATTCTGGCGCTCAGAAGCAGGCTCGAAAACCCGGACGCGGGGGTTCGGCGCATTGCGCTGATCGAGCTGGCGGATCTGGAAGATCCTGAAGGCCTGGGCTGGTTGACCGATCGGCTGGCCAATGACCCGGCATCCGAGGTACGCGCTCAGGCCGCGACATTGCTGGAGGCTTGGGAAGAGGTCGAGGTGGTCGAGGCGCTGTGTCAGGCGCTGATCGACCCTCAAGCGCTTGTGCGTGAAGCGGCGGCGCAGAGCCTGAGTCTGCTGAAGACCGCCGAGGCGGGCAGGGTGGTGCTGCCGTGGACGACGCATGCCGACGCCAGTGTGCGCATCGCAGCATTCCGTGCCTTGCGTGAGTTGCGTCTGGAGCAGGCCGCACCCGCTGCATTGCTGGCGTTGAAGGATGAAGACGCAAGCGTACGCCGTGAAGCGGTGGGCGTGCTGGGCTGGCTGAAGCGAACTGAAGCGCTGCAAGCCCTGGCTGCGCTGGCCAGCCAGGACCCCGACAGCGAGGTGCGTCGCGCCGCCACTGGCGCGCTGGGCCTGACCCACAATGCCGACGTTCTGCCCGCGTTGCGTCAGGCGTTGCAGGATGAGGTCTGGCAAGTGCGCGAGGAAGCCGCCACGACGCTGGGCAAGATTGGTCAGCCAGAAGCGGGGGCGGCGCTGATCGAGGCCTTGAACGACGAATACTGGCAGGTTCGGTTGCGCGCGACCCGCAGCCTGGGGCGCTTGCGTCATTCCGATGCCCTGTGGCCCTTGGTCGAGACCCTGACCCACCGCATCAGCAACGTGCGCAAGGAGGCTGCCCTGGCACTGGGCGAGTTGGGTGACAGCCGTGCCCGGCCGGCCTTGCTTCAACTGGAGCACGACGGCGACCCGGAAGTGCGCAAGGCCGTGCGCATTGCACTGGCGCAGTTGCCATGATTGCCGCGCCTGTCTCCATCGGCAACGCTAGGGAGCGGCAAACCCTGCGCGTGCGCTGGCAGGATGGCCGTGAACAACGGATCAGCCACGTCCTGTTGCGCCAGCAGTGCCCGTGCTCGCAGTGCCGGGCATTTCGTTTGCGTGGGATGACGCCGCATGTAGCGGCGTCCCTGAGAGTGCTGGCGGTCCATTCACAGGGGTATGGCGTGCAACTGGTGTTCAGCGACGGACACCAGCGCGGGATTTACCCGTGGGCGTATCTGGCGGAACTGGAAGTTACCGAGGTCTGATTCGGCCCACGGGGCGCAGCCGGGGTAGCGCGAAATCAGCCATTAACCAGTTTCATTCCCGCGTCCGTGTACCGCCCGCCCGCGACTGCAGTCACACCTTGGTCCGCCGCCAGTTGCTGCACTTTTTCCCACCAGCAACAGGTTCTTGGTGAAGTTTTCGCCCTGAAAGCGCGGGCTGCTGCGACGGTAGTCATCGGCGGCGAAGTCGTCCGGGCTTTTCAGGGCCCCGGTGCGCGCGCCCCAGTCTGCTGGACAAACCGTCGTCAGAAGGTGGACCCTGAACAACAAAATCGCGTCTACCGGTAGGTCGCCGCGAGGATTCGTGGTTAACTTCCGGTCTTGTCGTAAACCGAACCCTGCAACCTCCAGAATAAGGACTCAGCTCATGGCTCAAGTGACTCGTAGAGGCTCTCCGGTACAGATCAGCGGCGAACTGCCAACAGTCGGCAGCAAGGCGCCTGCTTTCAAGCTGGTCGGTAGCGACCTGGCCGACGTGACCCTGGAAACCTTTGCCGGCAAACGCAAAGTGTTGAACATCTTCCCGAGCGTCGATACCCCGACCTGCGCCACCTCCGTGCGCAAATTCAACGCCCAGGCCAACGAGTTGAACAACGCCGTGGTGTTGTGCATCTCCGCTGACTTGCCGTTCGCGCAGGCGCGTTTCTGTGGCGCCGAAGGCCTGGAAAACGTGAAGAACCTGTCCACCATGCGGGGCGCAGACTTCATGGAAAACTACGGTGTGGCTATTGCGGACGGCCCGATGGTCGGGCTGACCACCCGCGCTGTCGTGGTACTGGATGAAAACAACACCGTTCTGCATAGTGAGCTGGTGCCGGAGATTGGCCAAGAGCCGAACTACGACGCGGCACTGGCTGTTCTCAAGTAAGTTGTCCGGTTGCGTGTTGCCCGATCTGTCGTGGCAATACTTCGCAACATATAGCGGCCTGACCTGATCAGGCCGTTTTTTATTTGCACTTCAGCACGTTACCGCATCGCTCAATGCGTAAATTGCCGGTAAAGGTTCTTTGCTTGGTTGTCAACAGTGCTTATTGTTCAGCCTCCCGAAGATGCCCCCACACACTGGTTGACTTATTCATGCAATCGTCTGGTCCTCGTAACTCCCGTCGCTGGCTGTTCAGCCTGTTGGTTCTCTTGATCGTCGCAGGCGTTTGCTGGCATTTCTGGCCGGGTTCGTCGGCAAAAACCGACGCCACGGCACAAAAAGCCGAGCAGCCGCACAAAGGCGGCAACCGCAGCGGTACGCCGGGGCGCATGGGCGGAGCGTCGCGTCCGGGCTTCGGCGGTTCGACCGGCCCGGTTCCGGTGCGCGTGGCGCCTGCGACCACGGGCGATTTCCCGATCTTCTACAAGGCACTGGGCACCGTCACGGCGATGAACACCATCAACGTGCGCAGCCGCGTCGCGGGCGAACTGGTGAAGATCAACTTCCAGGAAGGCCAACAGGTCAAGGCCGGTGATCTGCTGGCGGTGATCGATCCGCGCAGCTACCAGATCGCGTTGCAACAGGCTGAAGGCACACTGATGCAGAATCAGGCGCTGCTGAAGAACGCCCAAATCGACGTGCAGCGCTATCGGGACCTCTATAAAGAAGACAGCATCGCCAAACAGACCCTCGACACCGCAGAGTCTCAGGTCGGCCAGTACCTGGGCACGATCAAGACCAATCAGGCAGCCGTGGGCGACGCAAAACTCAACCTTGAATTCACCCAAATTCGCGCGCCGATTTCCGGGCGCATCGGCCTGCGCCAACTGGACGTCGGCAACCTCGTCGCGGCCAACGACACGACTGCACTGGCGGTGATCACCCAGACCAGACCGATCACGGTCAATTTCACCCTGCCGGAAAAAGACCTTGCCGACGTGCTCAGCCACTACCGCAACGGCGACACGCTGTTGGTGGAAGCCTGGGACCGGGGCGATGCGAAGCTGCAAGCCAAAGGCGTGCTGGCGAGCATCGACAACCAGATCGACCTCACCACCGGCACCCTGAAATTCAAGGCACGCTTCGAGAATGAAAACGAAGCGTTGTTTCCGAATCAGTTCGTCAATGCACGGCTGTTGGCCAACACCCTGAAAGGGGTCGTGCTGGTGCCGTCGGCTGCGGTGCAGTTCGGGGTCAACGGCACGTTCGTCTATGTGATGGACGGCGACAGGAAAGTGCGCATCCGTCAGCTCAAGACCGGCCCGAGCGACGAGAACTCGACCGTGATCACCGAGGGGCTTGCAGCGGGCGATCGCGTGGTGCTGGAAGGCACTGACCGCCTGAAGGACGGCAGTGAAGTCGAAGTGGTCAACGACAGCAAGGAGGTTCCCGTTACGCCGGGCCAGAAGTTGCAGGGCAAGCCGTCGAAAGAATCCAGTGAGTCTGCAGACGCTGAGCCTGTGCAGAAAGGCAACGTATGAACCTTTCACGCCTGTTCATCCTGCGGCCGGTTGCCACCACGCTGAGCATGCTGGCCATCGTGCTGGCCGGTCTGATTGCCTACACGGTATTGCCGGTGTCCGCACTGCCGCAGGTGGATTACCCGACCATTCGCGTCATGACGCTGTACCCCGGCGCCAGCCCGCAAGTGATGACCAGTGCGGTGACTGCGCCGCTTGAACGTCAGTTCGGGCAGATGCCGGGGCTGACACAAATGGCCTCGACCAGTTCAGGCGGTGCCTCGGTGATCACCCTGCGCTTCAGCCTCGACATCAACATGGACGTCGCCGAGCAGGAAGTGCAGGCGGCGATCAACGGCGCCACCAATCTGCTGCCCAACGACCTGCCTGCACCGCCGACCTACAACAAGGTCAATCCGGCCGACACCCCGGTGCTGACGCTGGCGATCACCTCGAAAACCATGATGTTGCCCAAGCTCAACGACTTGGTCGACACGCGCATGGCGCAGAAGATCGCGCAAATCAGTGGCGTGGGCATGGTCAGTATTGCGGGCGGGCAGCGTCAGGCGGTGCGCATCAAGGTCAACCCCGAAGCGCTGGCGGCCAACGGGTTGAACCTGGCAGACGTACGCACGCTGGTCAGCGCCTCCAACGTCAACACGCCGAAGGGTAACTTCGACGGCCCGACCCGGGTATCGATGCTCGATGCCAACGATCAGCTCAAGTCCCCGGAGGAATACGCCAACCTGATTCTGGCTTACAACAACGGCGGCCCGTTGCGCCTCAAGGACGTGGCGCAGATCATCGACGGCGCTGAAAACGAGCGCCTGGCCGCGTGGGCCAACCAGAATCAGGCGGTCTTGCTGAACATTCAGCGCCAACCGGGCGCCAACGTCATCGAGGTGGTGGACCGGATCAAAGCGATGCTGCCCAGCATCACCAACAACCTGCCTGCCGGGCTGGACGTGGTGGTGTTGACCGACCGCACCCAGACCATCCGCGCCTCGGTGCGAGACGTACAACACGAACTGCTGATCGCCATCGTGCTGGTGGTGCTGGTCACCTTCCTGTTCCTGCGCCGCCTGAGCGCGACGATCATTCCATCGGTCGCCGTGCCGCTGTCGCTGGTGGGCACCTTCGGTGTGATGTACCTGGCCGGGTTCTCGGTGAACAACCTGACGTTGATGGCGATGACCATTGCCACGGGGTTCGTGGTCGACGACGCCATCGTCATGCTGGAAAACATTTCCCGGCATCTGGAGGAGGGTGAGTCACCGCTGCAGGCGGCGCTCAAGGGGGCGAAGCAGATCGGCTTCACGCTGGTGTCGCTGACCATTTCCCTGATTGCGGTACTGATTCCACTGCTGTTCATGGCCGACGTGGTCGGGCGACTGTTCCGTGAATTCGCCATTACGCTGGCCGTGGCGATCCTGATTTCGTTGGTGGTGTCCCTGACCCTGACGCCGATGATGTGCGCGCGCCTGCTCAAGCGCGAGCCCAAAGAAGTGGAGCAGGGCCGGTTCTACCGCGCCAGCGGCGCCTGGATCGACTGGCTGATCGCCGGTTATGGGCGTCAGTTGCAGTGGGTGTTGAAACACCAGCCGCTGACCCTGCTGATCGCCATTGCCACGTTGGGCATCACGGTGCTGTTGTACCTGGCGGTGCCGAAAGGCTTCTTCCCGGTGCAGGACACCGGCGTGATTCAGGGCATTTCCGAGGCGCCGCAATCGGTGTCCTTCGCGGCCATGAGCGAGCGTCAACAGGCATTGGCGAACATCGTATTGCAAGACCCGGCCGTCGAGAGCCTGTCGTCCTACATCGGCGTCGATGGCGACAACGCCACCCTCAACAGCGGGCGAATGTTGATCAACCTCAAGCCCCACGGCCAGCGGGATGTCACGGCCACGCAAGTGATTCAGCGTCTGCAACCGCAGGTCGATCAGTTGTCAGAAATCCGCCTGTTCATGCAGCCGGTGCAAGACCTGACCATCGAAGACCGCGTCAGCCGCACGCAGTATCAGTTCAGCATGTCCTCGCCGGATGCCGACTTGCTGGCCGAATGGAGCGGCAAGCTGGTGGATGCGCTGGCCGAACGCCCGGAATTGACCGATGTGGCCAGCGATCTTCAGGACAAAGGGTTGCAGGTCTATCTGAATATCGACCGCGACGCGGCCAGCCGTCTGGGGGTGAACGTGTCAGCGATCACCGACGCGCTGTACGACGCCTTCGGTCAGCGGCAGATTTCCACTATCTATACGCAAGCCAGCCAGTACCGTGTGGTGCTACAGGCCGCCGCCAGCAATGATCTGGGGCCGAAGGCGCTGGAGCAGATTCACGTCAAGACCACCGACGGCGGGCAGGTGAAACTGTCCAGTCTGGCGAAAGTCGAGCAGCGTCAGGCGCAACTGGCGATTGCCCACATGGGCCAGTTTCCGGCGGTGATGATGTCGTTCAACCTCGCGCCGGGCGTGGCCTTGGGCCAGGCGGTGCAGGTCATCGAACAGGTGCAGAAGGACATCGGCATGCCGATCGGCGTGCAGACCCAGTTCCAGGGCGCCGCCGAAGCCTTTCAGGCGTCGTTGTCCAGCACGCTGCTGCTGATTTTGGCGGCAGTGGTGACCATGTACATCGTGCTCGGCGTGTTGTACGAAAGTTACATCCACCCGATCACCATCCTTTCGACGTTGCCATCGGCGGCCATCGGTGCGTTGCTGGCGTTGATTCTGAGCGGCAACGACCTGGGCATGATCGCTATCATCGGCATCATTCTATTGATCGGCATCGTCAAGAAGAACGCGATCATGATGATCGACTTCGCCCTCGACGCCGAACGCAACCGGGGCGTTGATCCGCAAAAGGCGATTTACGAGGCGGCCTTGCTGCGCTTCCGGCCAATCCTGATGACCACGCTGGCGGCGTTGTTCGGTGCCATCCCGCTGATGTTCGCCACCGGTTCCGGCGCTGAACTGCGTCAGCCACTGGGGCTGGTGATGGTGGGTGGGCTGCTGGTCAGTCAGGTGCTGACGCTGTTCACCACGCCGGTCATCTACCTGTACTTTGATCGTCTCGGGCGTCGCTGGTCCTCCAAACCCGCATCGCTGGAACAGGCCGACGCATGAACCTCTCGGCCCCCTTCATCCGCAGGCCAGTAGCGACCATGCTGCTTAGCCTGGCGATCATGCTGCTGGGCGGCATGAGCTTCGGCCTGTTGCCGGTGGCGCCGCTGCCGAACATGGATTTCCCGGTGATCGTGGTCAGTGCGTCTCTGCCGGGGGCAAGCCCGGAAATCATGGCGTCGAGCGTGGCCACGCCGCTGGAGCGTTCCCTGGGCACCATTGCCGGGGTCAACACCATGAGCAGCCGGTCGAGTCAGGGCAGCACACGGGTGATTCTGCAATTCGATCTGGATCGGGACATCAACGGCGCGGCGCGGGAAGTGCAGGCGGCGATCAATGCCTCGCGCAACCTGCTGCCCAGCGGTATGCGCAGCATGCCCACCTATAAGAAGGTCAATCCGTCGCAGGCGCCGATCATGGTGCTGTCGTTGACCTCGGATGTGCTGGAAAAGGGCCAACTGTACGACATGGCCTCGACCATCCTGTCCCAGAGCCTTTCGCAGGTGAAAGGCGTCGGCGAGGTGCAGATCGGCGGCAGTTCACTGCCAGCGGTGCGGGTCGAACTGGAACCCAAACTGCTGGATCAGTACGGCGTGTCACTGGATGACGTGCGCACGACGATTTCCGGCTCCAACGTCCGGCGCCCCAAGGGCTTCGTCGAAACGGACGAACACAACTGGCAGGTGCAGGCCAATGACCAGTTGGAGAAAGCCATGGATTACGAGCCGCTGATCATTCATTACGCCAATGGCGCCGCCCTGCGCCTCAAGGACGTGGCCAAGGTCAAGGATTCGGTCGAAGACCGCTACAACAGCGGATTTTTCAACGACAAGGCGGCGGTATTGCTGGTGATCAACCGTCAGGCCGGGGCCAACATCATCGAAACGGTGGCTGCGATCAAAGCCCAGTTACCGGCGTTGCAGGCGGTGTTGCCCGCCAGTGTCAAACTGGACCTGGCCATGGACCGCTCGCCGGTGATCAAGGCCACGTTGCATGAGGCGGAGATGACCTTGCTGATTGCCGTGGTGCTGGTGATCATCGTGGTGTTCCTGTTCCTTGGCAATTTCCGCGCTTCGTTGATCCCGACGCTGGCGGTACCGGTGTCGCTGGTGGGCACGTTCGCGATCATGTACCTGTACGGTTTCTCGCTGAACAACCTCTCGTTGATGGCGTTGATTCTGGCCACCGGACTGGTGGTGGACGACGCCATCGTGGTACTGGAGAACATTTCCCGCCATATCGACGAAGGTGTGCCGCCGATGCAGGCCGCCTACCTCGGTGCCAAAGAAGTCGGGTTCACCCTGTTGTCGATGAACGTCTCGCTGGTGGCGGTGTTCCTGTCGATCCTGTTCATGGGCGGTTTGGTCGAAAGCCTGTTCCGTGAGTTCTCGATCACACTGTCGGTGTCGATCGTGGTTTCGCTGATCGTGTCGCTGACCCTGACGCCGATGCTTTGCGCGCGCTGGCTGAAACCCCATGTCCCCGGATCTGAAAACCGCCTGCAACGCTGGAGTCAGCGGGTCAACGACCGTATGGTCGCCGCCTATGATCGCAGCCTGGGCTGGGTGCTGCGCCATCGCCGTCTCACCCTGCTGTCGCTGTTGGTCACCGTTGGGGTCAACATCGCGCTGTATGTCGTGGTGCCCAAAACCTTCCTGCCACAACAGGACACCGGCCAGTTGATGGGCTTTGTGCGGGGCGACGATGGGCTGTCGTTCTCGGTGATGCAGCCGAAGATGGACGTGTTCCGCAATGCCATCCTGAAGGACCCCGCCGTAGAAAGTGTCGCCGGGTTCATCGGTGGTAACGGCGGCACCGGGAACGCGTTCATCATCGTGCGGTTAAAGCCCATTTCCGAGCGCAAGATCGGCGCCGAACAGGTCGTCGAGCGTCTGCGCAAGGAAATGCCGCCCGTGCCGGGCGGGCGCCTGTTCCTGCAACCCGATCAGGATCTGCAACTGGGCGGTGGGCGTGAGCAGACCACCTCGCAGTATCAGTACATTCTGCAAAGCGGTGATCTGGAAAGCCTGCGCGAGTGGTACCCAAAAGTGGTCGCGGCGCTCAAGTCGCTCAAGGAATTGACCGCCATCGACGCTCGGGACGGCGGCGGTACTCAGCAAGTGACGCTGATCGTCGACCGCGATGCCGCCAAACGTCTGGGCATCGACATGAACATGGTCACCACGGTGCTCAACAACGCTTACAGCCAGCGCCAGGTGTCTACCATCTATGACCCGCTGAACCAGTATCAGGTGGTCATGGAGGTCAACCCGAAATACGCCCTCGACCCGGTCACGCTGGAACAAGTGCAGGTCATCACCGCGCAGGGCGCGCGGGTGCCGCTGTCGACCATCGCCCACTACGAGCGCAGTCTGGAAGACGATCGGGTCAGCCACGACGGCCAGTTTGCGTCCGAGAACATCTCGTTCGACCTCGCCGAAGGCGTGGATCTGGATCAGGCCACGGTAGCCATCGAGCGCGCCGTCGCCGCAGTGGGCTTGCCGGAAGACGTGATCGCCAAGATGGCCGGGACCGCCGACGCTTTTGCCGCGACCCAGAAAAGCCAGCCGTGGATGATCCTCGGCGCGTTGGTGGCGGTGTATCTGGTGCTTGGCATCCTGTACGAAAGCTACATTCACCCGCTGACGATTCTCTCCACGCTGCCCTCGGCCGGTGTCGGCGCGCTGTTGAGCATTTACCTCACGGGCGGCCAGTTCAGCCTGATTTCGCTGTTGGGCCTGTTCCTGCTGATCGGCGTGGTGAAAAAGAACGCCATTCTGATGATCGATCTGGCGCTGCAACTGGAGCGCAGCAGCGGCATGACGCCGCTGGAGTCGATCCGCAATGCCTGTCTGCAACGCCTGCGCCCGATTTTGATGACCACGCTGGCGGCGATCCTCGGTGCTGTGCCATTGCTGCTGAGCAGTGCCGAGGGGGCGGAAATGCGCCGCCCATTGGGCCTGACCATCATCGGTGGCCTGGTGCTCAGCCAGATTCTCACGCTCTACACCACCCCCGTGGTTTACCTTTACCTCGACCGTCTGCGCCACCGCTTCAACGCCTGGCGCGGTGTGCAGACGGATGCCGCTCTGGAAACGCCGCTATGACCGACACCTTGAACCGACGCGCCTTACAGCGGAATCAGCCGTTTCGACGGACGTTCGGCGTTGCCTTGTGCGCGCTGCTGCTCAGCGCTTGTGCGGTCGGTCCCGACTACAAAAAGCCCGACGTGACCACCCCGGCGCAGTTCAAACAGGCCGAAGGCTGGACCCAAGCCAACCCAAGCGACGCCATCGCCCGAGGTGCGTGGTGGGAAATCTACGGGGATACGCAGCTCAATGGTCTGGTGGAAACGCTCAACCGTTCCAACCAGACCGTCGCCCAGTACGAGGCGCAGTACCGACAGGCCGATGCGCTGGTAAAAAGCGCGCGGGCCTCGTTCTTTCCGACGCTGGACCTGACCACCAGCAAGAACCGTTCAAGCCAGGGCACCGGCAGCAGCAATTCGAGCCTGAGCAGTTCCAGCAGCGGCATTCGCAATACCTACAACGCGCAATTGGGTGTCAGCTGGGAAGCCGACGTGTGGGGCAAGTTGCGCCGGGGCCTGGAAGCCGACAAGGCCAGCGCTCAGGCCAGCCTCGCGGACCTGGCCTCGATGCGCCTGAGCCTGCAATCGCAACTGGTGCAAAACTACCTGCAATTGCGCGTGATCGACGAACAGAAGCGTTTGCTGGAGGCCACCGTCGAGGCCTACGAGCGTTCGCTCAAGCTGACGCAGAACCAGTATCGCGCCGGTATTTCCGGGCAGGACGCCGTGGCGCAGGCGCAAACCCAGCTCAAGAGCACCCAGGCCGACCTCATTGACCTGGCCTGGCAGCGGGCGCAGTACGAAAACGCGATTGCCGTGCTGATGGGCCAGGCCCCGGCTGATTTCAGCCTTGCGCCGACCACCACCGTGCCCGTCTTGCCACAGATTCCTGCTCAATTGCCGTCGCAACTGCTGGAGCGTCGTCCGGACATCGCGGCGGCTGAACGTTCGGTGATGGCGGCCAACGCCAACATCGGTGTGGCCAAGGCCGCGTATTACCCCGATTTCACCCTGAGCATGAATGGCGGCTACAGCAGCAGTACGTACAGCAACTGGCTGACGCTGCCGAACCGTTTCTGGTCGGTCGGGCCGCAAATGGCCATGACCCTGTTCGACGGCGGTCGACGCAGTGCTGAAGTCGACCGTACCGAAGCGGTTTACGACCAGACGGTCGCCCAATACCGCCAGACGGTGCTCGACGGCTTCAAGGAAGTTGAAGATTACATGGCGCAACTGCGCGTCTATGAACAGGAAGCGAGTGTGCGTGAGGAGGCCCTGCAAGCCGCGCGCAATTCGCTGCGTTTGACAACTAATCAGTACAAGGCCGGATTGATTGGCTATCTTGATGTAGTGAACGTGCAAACCACAGCGTTGAGTAATGAACGTAGCGTGCTGACGCTGTTGCAAAGCAGACTGATTGCCAGCGTTCAATTGATCGCGGCACTGGGCGGTGGGTGGAACGCTCAGAGCGGTCTGTCGCAGGATCCGGAGATATCCAGACGGTAAGCATGGACAAAATGGCGCGGTGCCATTATTTCGACGGAGCGACGCGACATTTCTGCCGATTTCGGTAGAATCGCCCCCGAATTCATTGGGCTGCAAAGCCTTGGTCGTTGAGTCGTGAGTCGCGCCCCATGTTGATTGGACACTACACGTTGTCGCTGGTCCTGGTTTCCATTCTCGTGGCCATTTTGGCGTCCTACACGGCGCTGGATCTCGCCGGGCGGATTTCCACCGCCAAGGGCAGGGCGAGGGTCATGTGGATCTGTGGCGGCGCTCTGTCCATGGGCATCGGGATCTGGTCCATGCACTTCATCGGCATGCTGGCGTTCAAGCTGCCGATCGACCTGGGCTTTGAGCTGACCCTCACGTTACTCTCCCTGCTGGTCGCCGTTCTTTCGTCCGGCTTTGCGCTGTGGCTGGTCAGCCATCATCACGTTCCGCCATTGCATATTCTGTTCGGCGCACTGGCCATGGGCGTCGGCATCAGCACCATGCACTACACCGGCATGGCCGCGCTGCGCATGCAGCCGGGCATTGATTACGATCCGACCCTGTTTGGCGCCTCGTTGCTGATTGCCGTCACTGCATCGGGCGCCGCGCTGGGCATCGCCCTCAAGTTGCGCAAGGAAAGCCCTTACATTCGGCTTCTGCGCGGCGGTGCTGCCGTGGTCATGGGCTTTGCGATTGTCGGGATGCACTACACCGGCATGGCGGCGGCGAACTTCCCGGAAGGCAGCTTCTGCGGCGGTGCCGTGACCGGTCTGCGTACCGATGGCCTCGACAAACTGGTGCTGATCACCAGCCTGGCCGTGCTCAGTATCACGCTGCTGACGTCGGTGCTGGATGCCCGACTGGAGGCACGCACCGCGCAGTTGGCCAAATCCCTGAGCGAAGCCAACCGTGAACTGACCCAGTTGGCGTTGCACGACACGCTGACCGGCTTGCCAAACCGCATTCTGCTGGCGGACCGGATCGAGCAGGCGATGCGCAAAGTCGACTCACAAGGCGGCCTGTTTGCGCTGATGTTCATGGACCTGGATGGTTTCAAACCGGTCAACGACGCATTTGGCCACCATGTGGGCGACCTGTTGCTGCGGGAAGTGGCGTCGCGCATGCGTGAAAACTTCCATCGCCACGACACCCTGGCGCGCATTGGTGGCGACGAATTCGTGTTGTTGGTGGAACTGGAAGAAATCGATGACGCCACCACGGTCGCCTCGCGGCAGGTGTCGCTGGTCAACAAGCCGTTCAACGTGCAGGGCCACGACCTGCACGTGACGGTCAGCATCGGCATCAGCCTGTATCCCGGCAATGGCCGCACTCAACAAGAGTTGCTGATGAACGCCGACGCGGCGATGTACCACGCCAAAAGTGCGGGCAAGAACGGCTACAGCTTCTTCGACGCCTCGATGAACACCAACGCCCGCAATCAACTGCAACTGCTGCAAGACTTGCGCATCGGCCTGCGTGACGGGCAGTTCTGTCTGCATTACCAGCCCAAGTTCGCGGCCGGTTCGGGCGAGCCGATTGGCGCCGAGGCGTTGGTGCGCTGGAATCACCCGGACCACGGTCTGCTGATGCCGGACAAGTTCATCGGCCTGGCCGAAAAAACCGGCCTGATCATCAACATCGGCGAATGGGTGCTCAACGAAGCTTGTCGGCAAATGCGGGTCTGGTACGACGCCGGTTACACGCACTGGCGTATCGCGGTGAACCTGTCGGCC
Organism: Pseudomonas sp. Pseu.R1; assembly: GCF_045764065.1. NCBI lineage: Bacteria > Pseudomonadati > Pseudomonadota > Gammaproteobacteria > Pseudomonadales > Pseudomonadaceae > Pseudomonas > Pseudomonas sp. Pseu.R1. The sequence goes on from NZ_JBJGEE020000001.1 coordinate 124,586, forward strand.
TTGCAGTTCTGTCATGCGGGATTGGTGAAAGTGGTGGGCCGGTCGCTCTCGGCGCATGGCCTGCCCCCCAATTGCCTGACCCTGGAAATCACCGAATCCACCGCCATGAGCGACGCTGATGCGAGCATGAAGGTGCTGCAACAGCTGTCGGACATGGGAGTGGACCTGTCCATCGATGACTTCGGTACAGGCTATTCCAGCCTGATGTACCTCAAACGCCTGCCGGCCAATGAGCTGAAGATCGACCGCGGGTTCGTCCGCGACCTGGAGCGGGACAGCGATGATGCGGCGATTGTTTCTGCCATCGTGGCACTGGGCCAGGCGCTGAACCTGCGCATCGTCGCAGAAGGGGTCGAAACCTCCAGCCAGCAAAGCTTCCTCACCCAGTTGGGATGCCACTCGCTGCAAGGTTATCTGCTCGGACATCCATTGCCAGCCGACCGCTTCATGGCGGATATTAGCGCGGCGCACAAACGCGTATCCGCACACACACGTTGACGTTTCACGCTTTGCATAACAGGGGTTCGTCCCGCGTGTCGGCCAGCGCAGCCGATGCACGGACGAGCTCGAAAAAGATTGAGCATTGATTCGGACATCCCATGGATAAAAACCTCCTTATTACGGGTGGCTCCAGAGGTATTGGGGCGGCCACGGCAGTTCTGGCGGCGTCACAAGGTTATCGCGTTTGCATCAACTACCTTTCCGATCACGGTGCCGCTGAACGGGTCTGTGCCCAGATTCGCGAAGCGGGAGGGCATGCCATCGCCGTTCAGGCGGACGTAAGCAACGAAGACGAAATCATTCATCTGTTTTCCCGGGTGGATGCCGAACTGGGGCGTATTGATGCCCTCGTCAACAACGCCGCCACCATTGGCGAAAAATCCCGAGTCGAGCACATGTCGGAATTCCGCATGCTCAAGATCATGATGAGCAACGTGGTCGGTCCTATGTTGTGCACCAAGCATGCGCTGCTGCGTATGCTGCCTCGTCATGGTGGGCACGGCGGGAGTATCGTCAACGTGTCTTCGGTGGCCGCGCGGTTGGGTTCGCCGGGCGAATACGTCGATTATGCGGCGTCCAAAGGTGCGCTGGACACCTTCACCTTGGGGCTGGCCAAGGAAGTCGCGGGCGAGGGCGTGCGGGTCAATGCGGTGCGACCGGGTTACATCTTCACGGATTTCCATGCCTTGAGCGGTGACCCGCAGCGCGTGACCAAGCTTGAGCCGACCATCCCCATGGGGCGTGGCGGGCTGGCGGACGAAGTGGCCGAAGCAATCCTGTGGCTACTGTCGGACAAGGCCTCATATTCGACCGGGACGTTCGTCGATCTGGGGGGCGGACGCTGAAGCACCGCGTCTGATCTTGATCTTTTAACGCAACAGTCCAGACGCCGCCGAACGCGACTTGCGCTCAGCCTGCACGCAAGTCGCGTTCGGCGGTGGCTGAGCCATCGCGTACGAAGATCAAGATCAAAAGCAACGCGGCGCGGGACTGAGGCGGTTACAGCATTGATCGAATGATCTTGCCCAACGTCTCCATCGCCCGCTCTGATGTGTCACTCCACGGGCTGCCGTAATTCAGACGGATGCAGTGCTTGAAACGCCGGGTCGGCGAGAAGATCGGGCCGGGGGCGATGCTGATGCCCTGGGCCAGCGCCACCTGAAACACTTTCAGCGAATCAATCTGTTCTGGCAGCTCCAACCACAGGAAATAACCGCCCGAAGGCTGACTGACCCGGGTCTGCGGCGGAAAGTAACGTGCGACGGCGCCGAGCATGGCGCGCAACTGATCCTCCAGGCTGATGCGCAACTTGCGCAAATGCCGATCATAACCACCGTGTTGCAGGTAATCGGCGATGGCCGCCTGCGCTGGCATCGAGGCACACAACGAGGTCATCAGTTTCAGACGTTCGACCTTCTGTGCATAACGCCCGGCCGCAACCCACCCCACTCGATAACCAGGCGCGAGGCTCTTGGCAAACGACCCGCAATGCAACACCAGCCCTTCGGTGTCGAATGCTTTCGCCGGTTTCGGCGCGTGTTGGCCGTAATACAGCTCAGCGTAGACGTCGTCCTCAATCAGCGGCACCTCATGCTTGCGCAGCAGTTCCACCAGTTCCCGTTTGCGTGCTTCGGGGACGCTGGCCCCCGTGGGGTTCTGAAAGCTGGTCATGCTCCAGCAGGCCTTGATCGGGTAGCGTTCCAGCGTCTGCTCCAGCACCGCCAGGTCAATGCCGGTGTGCGGATGCACGGGGATTTCTACGGCCTTGAGTTTCAGGCGCTCAAGCACTTGAAGGCAGGCGTAGAACGCAGGGGCCTCGATGGCCACCAGATCGCCCGGTTCGGTGACGGCTTGCAAGCACAAATTCAGCGCTTCCAGTGCGCCGTTGGTGATCAACAACTCCTCCATGGGCAGCATTTGCCCGGCTACCATGTAGCGCAAGGCAATCTGCCGACGCAGCACCGGATTGCCCGGCGAGAGGTCGCTGACTACCATGCTCGGGTCCATGTCACGGGTGGCGCTGGCCAGCGAGCGGGCCAGGCGTTGCAGCGGGAATAATCCTGCACTGGGAAACGCTGAGCCGAAGGGCACCGTATTCGGGTCCTTGATCGATTCGAGCACCGAAAACACCAGTTCGCTGACATCCACCTCAGTGGATTCACTGACCTGCGGCTCTGTCAGGCTGTCCAGTACCGCAGGCACGTCGAAACGCTGGGCGGCAAAGGTTTCGTTGATCAGGCTGTCGTTGACGAAGTACCCAGAGCGAGGTCTGGCTCGGATCAGCCCACGGCGCTCCAGCAGGTAATACGCCTGGAATACAGTGGAGGGGCTGATGCCGTGGGTCTGGCTGGCATAGCGCACGGAAGGCACGCGCTGACCGGCAGCCAGTACGCCGGAGCGAATCAGCTCGGCAATGTCGTCGGCAAACTTTTCATAACGCTTCATGGCGGGCTCGCTGAATATCCGGTGCAGGGCAGGGTGACAGCCTGTTAGCCCCGGACTATGAGCCTGGTAGCGGTTTCAGTACAGGTGCAGATTTTTCGATAAACAGCGGATCAGATGAATTGCGCACATAAAAAAGCCGCGAACCCGGTATCTCGGACGGGTTGGCGGCTTGAAGGACATCCATCAAATCGGCGGATTTGACGCGTTAAACGTTAGCAAGCTATCAGAATTTCAGCCACTCCACTTTCGGCAAGACTGTGTTGCGCATCCGGAAACAATGCCCTTACGCCGCGCAGTGACAAAGCGCGATTCAGATGGCGGCCAATGCCTGAGCCAGGTCGGCGCGCAGGTCTTCCACATCCTCGATGCCCACCGACAAGCGCACCAGCGAATCGCCAATACCCAGTCTGGCGCGGTTTTCCGCTGGAATGCTGGCGTGGGTCATGATCGCCGGGTGTTCGATCAGGCTCTCGACGCCGCCCAGACTTTCGGCGAGAGCAAACAGCTCGACCCGTTCCAGAAAGCGTCGCGTGCCCGCCAGATCAGTGTTCAAATCCAGTGAAATCATCCCGCCAAACCCGCGCATCTGCCGACACGCCAGCGCATGCTGGGGATGGGAAGGCAGGCCCGGGTAATAGACACGCGCCACCTGTGGCTGCTGCTCCAGCCACTGGGCGATGTCCAGCGCATTGCTGCAATGGCGTTCCATGCGCAGGGCCAGGGTTTTCACGCCGCGCAGGGTGAGAAACGCATCGAAAGGCCCGGCGATCGACCCGATCGAGTTCTGCAAAAAGCCCAGTCGCTCGGCCAGTTCCGGGTTGTCGCCGACGACCGCAATGCCGCCGATGACGTCGGAATGGCCATTGAGGTACTTGGTGGTGGAATGCACCACGATGTCGAAGCCCAGCGCCAGCGGGTGCTGAATCCAAGGGCTGGCGAAGGTGTTGTCCGCCACGCAAATGATGCCCCGGTCGCGGCAGATGCGCGCGATGGCGGCCAGATCGGTCAACCGCAAAAGGGGGTTGCTCGGGGTTTCGACCCAAATCATCCGCGTGTCGTCCTGGAGCCCGGCCTCGAATGCCGAAAGGTCGGTCATATCGACGAAGCTGAAGCGGTGCCCGGCGCTGCGTTTGCGGACTTTGTCGAACAGACGGAAGGTGCCGCCGTACAAGTCATCACCGGACAAAATGTGTGACCCGGCTTCCAGCAATTCCAGCACCGAGCCGATCGTGGCCAGTCCGGAGGCAAAAGCGAACGCCTGAGTGCCACCTTCCAGGTCGGCGACACAGCGTTCCAGCGCAAAGCGGGTCGGGTTGTGCGAGCGCCCGTAGTCGAATCCCTTATGCACGCCGGGGCTGTCTTGCAGGTAGGTGGAATTGGCGTAGATCGGCGGCATTAGCGCGCCAGTCGTGGGATCCGGGGTCTGTCCGGCGTGAATCACCCGGGTGGCGAAAGCATGGTGCGGGTTTGAATCGTCGTACTGAGTCATGCAAGGGATCTCCGCAAATGGTTGAGCAGATCGACCCGGGTGATCAGGCCATGGAAACCCGAAGCGTCGGCAACGATGGCCACCAGGCCCCGGTCCAGCACCTCTTGCAGCCGGGCCAGGTTCGCGTCGGGAGGGAGGGTTTCGAGTTTGTCGGTCATGACGTCGGCCACCGTGGTACTAAAGTGCGAGGGGTCTTGATGCATGCCGATCAGGATGTCGGATTCGTCGATCACACCCGCCAGCCGCTGTCCCGCGACCAGCACAGGCAATTGCGAGACGTCTGCCAGGCGCATGCGTTGAAAAGCGGTGAGCAACGTGTCATCCGGGCCGACGCTGATCACTCGGCCATCTTCGAAACGCCGAGCGATCAGATCGCGCAAGTCGCCGTATTTTTTGCGTTGGAGCAGGCCTTGATCGGTCATCCACTGATCGTTGTAGACCTTGGATAAATAGCGGGTCCCCGTGTCGCAGACAAAGCTGACCACCCGTTTCGGCGTTTTCTGTTCGCGGCAGAAACGCAGCGCCGCGGCCAGCAAGGTACCGGTGGACGAGCCTCCTGGAATGCCTTCGGTGCGCAGCAACTGCCGGGCGTGTTCGAAGCTGTCCTCGTCGCTGATCGAGTACGCGTGACGTACCGTGGACAGGTCAGTGAACGAGGGAATGAAGTCTTCGCCAATGCCTTCCACCGCCCACGACCCCGGTGTGGGCAATGTACGACTGCGGCTGTACTCGGCGACGACGGAACCCTCCGGGTCCGCCAGGACCATTTCCAGATCCGGCTGCACGCGCTTGAAAAAACGCGTCAGGCCGGTGAGGGTGCCCGCCGAGCCGACGCCCACCACGATGGCGTCCAGATCGTGCTGGGTCTGCGCCCAGATTTCCGGGGCGGTGCTGCATTCGTGGGCCAGCGGGTTGGCCGGGTTGTTGAACTGGTCGGCGAAGAACGCATCAGGGATGTCCTTTGCCAACCGGGCAGCCACGTCTTGATAGTACTCGGGATGGCCTTTGCCGACATCGGAGCGGGTGATGTGCACCTCGGCGCCCATGGCCTTGAGGTGGAGCACCTTTTCGGTGGACATCTTGTCGGGCACCACCAGCACCACGCGATAGCCCTTGGCGCGGCCCACCAGCGCCAGGCCCAGCCCGGTGTTTCCGGCAGTGGCTTCGACGATGGTGCCGCCTGGCTTCAGGCGGCCGTCGCGCTCGGCGGCGTCGATCATCGCCAGACCGATACGGTCTTTGATCGAGCCACCGGGATTCTGGGATTCGAGTTTGAGGAAGAGGGTACACAGGCCGGTGTCGATGCGCGTGACGCGCACCAGCGGTGTGTTACCGATCAGTTCGAGGACGGCAGGACGGGAATCAGCTGACATGGCATGACCTCACGCGCAGAGACATCACAATGGACAGCTGCGCGTAATGAATGTGCACTTCTGCGGTGCGTCAGGTTTCCAGAATAGCCCTTGCGGCTCAGGGCGCCAGGCTGCGCAGCACCAGATTGGTGGTGGCGGTCAGGCCGTTTTCCAGTTCGGCCCAGGTGCGATGGCTCATGCTGTGGGCGTTGGTGTACGGCAGAATCGCTTCGGCCACACCGTCGGTCACTTCGTCTAGAGGGGTCTTTTTCTCGAACTCTCCGGCCTGGCGACCGTCAACGATGAGCTGTTGCAGCATCGCGCGAAGCTGTTCCTTGTGCCCGCCCACCGTGCACCAGTTGCCTTCCATCGCGGCGAGCACAATGTCGTTGACTTCCCGTTCGACGACGAACAGTTCATAGCTGCGCTTGAGCGCCGTTTGCATGAACAGGCGAAAACGTTTGGTGGGCGGCAGGTCCAGTTGCACCACCTGTTGCAGTTCTTCGTCCATTTTTTCCAGCGTGGCAGCGCACAACGCCTCGCCGATGGCCTGCTTGGAGGTGAAAAAGCGGTAGATGTACGCCGTAGAAATACCCATGGCCTTGCTGATGTCCGCGACCGAGCTTTTGCGATAGCCGAACTCGCGGAACAGTGTGTCGGCAGCGTCCAGAATCTGGGTGCGGCGTTCGTGCTCGACGGGGCCTCGCTGGCCGGAGGTGGGCAGGGAGATGGCGTCGGTATCGGTTTCGCTACGCATGGGGCCTTTACGTCGGGTGGGGGCTGAGGGGGGCATTTTACTCAAAATGGAAGGCACTCCAAGTCAACAGGGGTGGGCCCCGGCGAAGGGGCCTGATCCCGTCCCATGAAACGGCGCAGCCAATCCTCGGCTGCGCCTTTGGCTCACGTGGCGCTGGTTTCGACGGCGGCGTGCTCGCGCTTGGCGTGCCCAGCCTCGACACCGGCTTTCGGCGGCTTGATCTTGAACCAGATGGCGTACAGCGCTGGCAGGAACAACAGGGTCAGCACGGTCCCGGCGGCGGTACCACCAATCAGGGTGAAGGCCATCGACCCCCAGAACACCGAGAACGTCAGGGGGATGAACGCCAGTACCGCGGCCAGCGCCGTGAGAATGACCGGACGCGCCCGCTGAACGGTGGCCTCGACCGCTGCGTGATAGGGATCGAGCCCGTCTGCCTCATTGGTGTGAATCTGCCCGATCAGGATCAGCGTGTTGCGCATCAGAATCCCGGACAGGCCAATCAGGCCGAGGATCGCGTTGAACCCGAACGGCTGATGGAACGCCAGCAGAATCGGCACCGTGCCCACCAGGCCCAGCGGCGCGGTGAGGATCACCATGGTCATCGCCGCAAAGCTGCGCACCTGAATGATGATCACGATCAGGGTGAACAACAGCATCACCGGGAACACCGGCGCCAATGCGTTATTGGCTTTCAGCGCCTCTTCGATGTTGCCACCCATCTGGATCTGATAGCCGGCAGGCAACGCGCTGATGATCGGTTGCAGGGCGGTCATCACCTCCATCGACACCTGTGGCGGTTGGGTCTGTTCGTTGATGTCACCGCGCACGGTGATGGTCGGAATGCGGTTGCGGCGCTTGAGGATAGGGTCTTCGGCGCGAATCTCCACATGGCCGATCTGCCGGATCGGGATCAACTGGCCGGTCTTGCTGGTCAGCGTCATGTTCTCGATGCGGGCCGGGTCGAGCCGGTCTTCGCCCTGAGTCCGGGCCATCACTTCCACGGTCCGAATGTCTTCGCGCACCTGCGTCACCGAGGTGCCGGTGAGCAGGAATTGCAGTTGCTCGGACGCCTGAGCGGAAGTCAGGCCCATGACATTCAAGCGGTCCTGGTCCAGCACGAAATGCACGGTCGGCTGGCGCTCGCTCCAGTCGGTATTGACCTGACGCATGTTCGGGTTCTGGCGCATGACGTCGGCGACCTGCTGCGCGATGCCCCGCAATTTTTCGGTATCTGGCCCCATGACCCGGAATTCCACTGGAAAGCGGGTGTACGGGCCAAACACCAGTTGCGACACACGCACACGGGCCTCGGGCGCGAGCTGTGTTTCCACCTGCTCACGCAAGCGCAGCTTGAGGGCGTCGCGGGTGGCTTCGTTGTCGGTCAGCACGATGATTTTGGCGAATGACGGATCGGGCAATTCGGGGTTATAGGACAGGAAGAAGCGGGGTGCGCCCTGACCGATATAGCTGGTGACGATCTTCGCTTCGGGTTGCGTTCTGATCCAGTTTTCGACCTTTTGGGTGGCTGTACTGGTGGCATTGATGGAAGAGCCTTCCGGTAACTGGACTTCCACCAGCAATTCGGGGCGGTCGGAGCTGGGAAAGAACTGTTGTTTGACCGACCCCATGCCCACGATGGCCAACCCGAACAGGGCTAAGACGATACCGGCCACCCAAAACTTGTGGCGAATCGCGGTGCTGATCAGGCGGCGCAAGCGCTGGAAGTTGGGCGTGTTGTAGATCTGTTCGTGGCCGCCCTCGATCTTCTTGATGTCAGGCAGCAGTTTCACCCCCAGATACGGCGTGAAAAACACCGCCACCAGCCAGGAAATGATCAGCGCAAAGCCGACTATCCAGAAAATGTTGCCCGCGTATTCACCCGCGGTGGACTGGGCGAAACCCACGGGCATCAGGCCGATGACCGTCACCAGCGTGCCCGCCAGCATAGGGGCGGCGGTGTGGCTCCAAGCGTAGGAAGCCGCTTTGATCCGCGTGTAGCCCTCTTCGAGTTTCACCACCATGATTTCGATGGCGATGATCGCGTCGTCCACCAGCAGGCCCAGACCCAGAATCAGCGCACCCAGGGTGATCCGGTCGAACACGCGCCCGGTCGCCAGCATGACGATCAACACTGCCGCGAGGGTCAAGGGGACTGCAGCGGCCACCACGATGCCCACGCGCCAGCCAAGGCTGATCAGGCTCACCACCATCACCACCGCCAGCGCGACGACGAACTTGATCATGAACTCATCGACCGCCTCGGTGATGTTTACGGCCTGGTCGGTGATCTTGCTGAAGCTGATGCCTTGCGGCAGGTTCTGGGAGATTTTCTGCTGTTCGGCCTGCAACGATTTACCCAGGTCGAGGCCGTTCCAGCCTTCTTTCATGACCACGCTGAGGACCAAAGCTTCCTCGCCGTCATGACGAATAAGGAAGGTGGCCGGGTCTTCGTAGCCGCGCTTGACGTCCGCGACATCACTCAACTTGAGCGTGCGGCCCTGGGAGGCGGCAATCGGCGTGTTGCGGATTTTCTCCAGATCCTCCAGCGCGCCATCCAGGCGCACGAACACTTGCGGGCCTTTGGTTTCGATGGAGCCGGCGGGGGTGATCGCGTTCTGGTTGTGCAACTGGGCGAAAATCTCCTGCGCGTTCACCCCGAGGTTGGCCAGTCGTGCGTAGGAAAACTCAACGAAGATGCGCTCCGGGCGTTCGCCCAGAATGTCGGCTTTCTTCACGCCGGGGACTTGCAACAGGTCCTGACGCACCTCTTCGGCCTGGCGGGTCAAGTAACGATGGGGCAGCCCCGGCGCCTTGAGGGCGTACAGCGCGAACGAGACGTCAGAGTATTCGTCGTTGACGTAAGGCCCCAGTACTCCATTGGGCAACTTGCGGGTCTCGTCGAACAGCTTTTTGCGCGCCTGATAGAACTCATCCGGCACCTGTTTGGGCGGTGTGGTGTCCAGCAGGGTGAGGGTCATCAACGCCAGGCCCGGCCGGGTGATGGTCTCCACCCGGTCGTACCACTTCAACTCCTGAAGGCGCTTTTCCAGCGGTTCGGCCACCAGATTCTGCATTTCTTCGGCGGTCGCACCTGGCCAGACGGCAGTGACGGTCATCACCTTGACCGTGAACGCGGGATCCTCAGCGCGGCCGAGCTTCATGAAGGCCACCAGGCCGGCCAGGGTAATGGCGATGATCAGAAACAGGGTCACAGCGCGTTCGCGAACGCCCAATGCCGACAGGTTGAAACCGCTCATGGCGTCACCGCCAGTTCATTGCCCAGCCGGACCTTTTGATTGGCGTGCAGCAGGTGCGCACCCAGCGCAACCACGGTTTCGCCGGTGTTCAGTTCCCCTGTCACGGTGGCGGTTTCGACGCCCAGGTTGCGCACGTCGACGGCGCGCTCTTGAACCGTCATCGAGGCGTGATCGACGACCCAGACGCTGTATTTTTCGCCGCCATTGCGCAGGGCGCCGAGGGGAATGGTGAAAGTGGTCTTGTCGCCGCCACTCTGCGCTTGAAGGGTGACGTTGACCGTGGCCCCCAGCGGTGCGTCCTTGAGGGCCTCGCTCAACACGTAGCGCGCCGCGTAGGTGCGGGTGATCGGGTTGGCCGCTTCAGACAATTCGCGCAGCCGGGCCGAGGCGGTTTTGCCGTCGCGTCCGTACAACGTCGCTTGAGCGACGGATTCCAGCGCCGGTCGCAGAGTTTCCGGCAGTTCGACCGCCGCTTCCCGCGCGCCGTCCTTGGCCAACTGAACGACGGTCTGGCCAGCGGCAACCACTTGGCCCGGTTCTGCGGAGGTGTTGACCACCAGCCCATCGACGTCCGCCTTGAGTTCCGCGTACTGGCTGGCGTTGCTGGCGACGTTTTCCTGGGCCTGCGCGGCGTCCAGTTGCGCCTTGGCGCTGTTGAGTGCGGACACGGCCTGATCGTAGGTCATCGCCGAAATCGCGCCTGCGGCGACAAGGCTGCGCAGCCGCGCTTCATCGGCCTGGGCCTGAACCAGTTTGGCCTTGGCCGACGCCACGACGCCTTTTTGATTGGTGATCGCCAGATTCAGGTCGATCGGGTCAATGCGCATCAGCGGCTGACCTTTATGGACGCGCTGTCCCACATCCACCAGACGCTGAATCACTTTGCCGGACACCCGAAAGCCGAGATCGCTCTGAACCCGCGCGGCGACCACCCCGGTGAAAGTTTGAGTGGCTGAAAGGTCGGGACGAACCGTGGCGATGTCCACCACCGGATCCACCAGTCTGGGATCGGATTCGGTGGGGTGGCCACAGCCTGCGAGGAGTAATGCGCCGACGGTGAGAGAGAAGAGTGCAGCGGGACGTAGAGACATGGCGAGCTCCAAAAATTTCAGGCTCGCATTATTTGGAAATGTTTACGGATGTGTAAATACGTCACTCGATAAATTTTTTACGATTCGCCATAGCGTCACTCTATATCTACGTATCTATGGGGATTTTGGCCTGTTTTGCTTAAAAGCCAGTGTGACGAATTCAAGAATGTGTTGACAGATTTATGTTCGTGGAAATAATTGCCCCACGAGATCACAGGACTTGCCCATGACACGCCCATCACACCGAATCACGTGGTACGTGCGACTGCTTCCCGCCCTGTTGCTGGCGGGGTGTGCAGTCGGCCCCGATTACCACGCCCCAGAACTGCCTGCGTCGGCGCCGTTTCGCGGCCAGCAGGTGCTCGATCAACGTACTGTCAGTCTGCCTGCCGCCGACATGAACGCCTGGTGGGCGGGATTTGGCGACAAGGAACTGGAAACCCTGGTCAATCGCGCGCTGGCGCAAAACCTTGACCTGAGGCAGGCGGTGGCACGCGTCGATCAGGCTAGCGCCTTGACGCTTGGTGCTCGTTCCGCATTGCTGCCTTCGGGAGAGCTGAATGCGCAGGCGTCGCGCACCCGTCAGTCGCTTCAGGACCCGACAGGCCGTCTGGCCAGTGCATCGCCGGGCTTCGACAGAACCAGTAGCCTGTATCAAGTGGGCGCGGGAGTGAGTTGGGAGGCCGACGTTTTCGGCGGATTGCGCCGTGGGCTGGAGGCCGCTGACGCTGACCGGCAGGCGGCAGTGGCTCAGCAAGCGGCCGTGCGCCTGATCGTCACCTCGTCGACGGCCAGTGGCTACATTCAGTTGCGCACGTTGCAGGCCCGGCTTGAGGTGGTGCAGAGCCGCGAGAAAACCCAGTCCGATCTGGTCAAGCTGCTCCAGTTGCAGTACGCCAACGGCGTGGTCGCCCGTTTGCAGTTGAAACAGGCAGAGGGCGTGCTGTCGACGGTGTCCGCGCAAATTCCGCCGTTGCGCAGCGCCATCGAAAGCACGATGAACTCGCTGGAAGTGCTCAGCGGTTTGATGCCCGGTACGTTGCACGATGAGTTGGCAGTCCACGCGCCGATTCCCTCGGCCCCGGCCATCGACACCGCCGGAGGACGCACTGACATGCTCCGGCGTCGCCCGGACGTGATCGCAGCAGAACGCACCCTGGCCGCTTCCAACGCCCGCATCGGCGAAGCGATTGCCGACTACTACCCCAAGTTCTCGCTGGGCGCGTTGCTCGGCTCGGCCACCAACGTCAGCGGTAATCTGTTGTCGGGTGACGCGAACCTGGCGCAAGGCGTGCTGGGCTTGCGCTGGCGTCTGTTCGACTTTGGCCGGGTGAAGGCTGAAGTCGAATTCGCCAAGGGCCGGGATGCTGAAGCGCTCGCTGCCTGGCAGCAGACCTTGTTGCAGGCCACTGCCGATGTCGAAAACGCGATGACTCAACTGGTGCAGAGCGAGCAGCAGAACGCCGTGCTCGAAGACGGTGTGCGTTCTCTTGCCGAGGCACGTCAGGCCGCGTTTTCGGCCTTCCAGCAAGGCAGCGTGAGTTTCATTGAAGTGCTCGATGCCGATGACCGTCTGCAACAGGCTCAGGAACAAAAGCTGTTGGCGCAGTCCGCCGCATCGGTCGCCGCTGTGGAATGTTTCAAATCCCTGGGCGGTGGCTGGAATGCACCGCAATCGGCCACTGTCGCGAAAGCGGCCCTCTGATGGACGGCGATGTGGTGCGGTTGAGAGAGGGCTTGCTCTGCGAGTTGGACCTGAACCTGTTACTGACCTTCGCCGTGTTGTTTCGAGAGGGCAACGTCAGCCGGGCTGCCCGTTGCCTTTCGGTGGGACAGCCTGCGGTGAGCAATGCGCTGGCCAAATTGCGTCGTCACTTCAACGACCCGTTATTCATTCGCGGCTACCGCACGATGCACCCCACGCCCAGAGCCATCGCCCTGGCCAACGATATTCTGCCCGCGCTGGAACGGTTACAACACATAGCGATGGGTTGAGCGCACTTGGGTCAGGTGCGTTCTTTCATCGGCAAGCGCTTGATGGAGTACGCACGTTTTTCATCTTCAGAGTTGTAATACATGTTCTGTGTGGTGCTGAGGCTGTTGTGGCGCAGGTCGACCTGAAGATCCTTCATGTCGCGGTGCGGCGCGTCGAAGGTGGCGGAGGTGTGCCGCAACCAGTGAAGCGATGCCGCCCGCAACCGGCTCACGTCCTCGTCCGATCCGACCAGCCCTCGGCCTGCATGCGCTCCAGCGCGCGGTCGAACACTTGTTGCAGCAGTACCCGAACATGGCGATTCGACAACCCGGCAACTCGGCGCGGCCTCGACGCGTGGCAATCAGGGGCGTCGCCTCGCGAAAACCCGGCAAGGGCGACAACCCCTGATGCACGCGCCAGCGTTTGAGGTAGTTCTCGACGTAGTCGTCGCGGACACTGATTTTCCCGGCCTTGTTGCCTTTGCCGACCACGTGATACCACCAGTTGCCCGCGCCGTCCTGACGCAAGTCGCCCATGGTCGGGGTCCAGTTGTCGCGACCCACCAGGTCAGATACCCGCAGGTACATCGCGAAAATGGTCGCCACGATGAACAGCGTCCGTTCGTGCACGGGGTCTTCAACGGCCATCTGCTCGGCGGTCTCCAGCACAAAATCCCACTGCAATGAGGTCAGGATGCGGGTGTCCTGATCCCCGGTGGTGCGTTGTTTGTATTTGCTCTTCTGTTTCACGGCCCTGAACGGGTTGTGTTCGCAAAAGCCTTCGTCGATGGCGTGCTGAAAAAAGCTGCCGCACACCGCGAAAATCTGCGCGATGGAACCCTGTGCGGGTTTGTAATGCTCCTGTTGAAGCGGTCGGTTCTCTTCTTTTGCGCGCTTGCGCTCTTCCTTGGAGGCCGATTGGCTGAAGGGCCGCCAGTCCGGATTCAACACATAGGTGTCGGTGGCGGTTTTCTTGCGCGCGCCCACTCGGTTGAAACGGGATTTGACCACCGGGCCGACCCAGGCAGGGTCCGGTGCAAGGCAAAACTCCAGAAAATCCTCGGCGTGGGTACGGCGCAGGTCGAGCAGCGGCACTCGGGATTTGATCAGCGTCCACAACAACAGCCGCTCGACATGGGTGCGATAGGAGTTGAACGTGGATTCGTTGCCCGCGTAGGACTTCAAAAAGCTGCGAACCGCGCGATAACCCTCCACACCCTGCAGGTCAGCGGGAAATGCAGCCAGATAACCGGTGATGGCGGGCAGTTCGGCTTTCAGCGAGCTGAAATTGAGCTCGGAGAAGCGGGCGTAGGTTTCGAAAAGCGGGTGTGGACTGGAAGGCGCGGGCATGGCGAACGGCAGGCAGAGGACAAGGCGCCCATGATCCTCTGCACTGCCAGGACATGCAACGCAGAGGCCTCAACTGCCTTGCAGTAACTTCGCGTCCTGGAAGAAATAGTCTTTCCATGACGCCGGTTTGTGCTTGATCGCGCCGACGCGGTAGAGGAATTCCGCCAATGGGTACGTATTCTTTGGCGTGATGGTGAACTCGAACTGTGGATTGGAAATGATCTTGATCAGTTGTTCACGATCCGCCTTTGACTGGGTGACGCGAAGGTAGGTGTCTGCCGCGCCCGCTTTATCGCGCTGGATGTAATCGGACGCCTCGACCAGCGCATCGATGAAGGCCTGGTACGTCTTGGGGTTCTCTTCGCGGAATTTCTCGGTGGCGAACAGCAGGGTCGGCGAGTTGGGTCCGAGCAGATCGTAGGAATTGAGCACGACGTGTACCCCGTCGGTTTCCAGTTCCTGCTCCTGGAACGGTGGGTTGGAGAAGTGCGCGGTCACTTCGGTGCCGCCGGTCTTGATCGCGTTGCTGGCGTCGGGGTGAGGCAGGTTGATGGTGTATTTGTCCAGCCGTGCATAGTCCTTGTCGCCCCACAGTCTGGCGGAGGCGAGTTGCAGATAACGTGACTGCACCGACACGCTGACGGCTGGCACCGCGATGCGGTCCTTTTCGCTGAAGTCAGCGATGGATTTCACATTCGGATTGTTACTGACCAGGTAGTAGGGAAAGTTGCCCAGCGACGCGACAACCTTGACGTTCTGCCGACCCTGCGTGCGGTCCCAGATGGTCAGCAGCGGGCCGACCCCGGCACCGGCGATATCGACTGCGCCGGAGAGCAGAGCGTCGTTCACGGCCGAACCACCGGAAAGCTGCGTCCAGTCCACCTTGATGTCGATGCCGGCCTGCTTGCCGTGCTTCTCGATCAGATGTTGATCCCGCGCCACGTTGAGCAGCAGATACACCACACCGAATTGCTCGGCGATGCGCAACTGGCCCTCAGCCTGGGCGGCTTGAGGTGCAATCAGACTGCCGGCGCTGATGCTGGCGGCGAGTAGCAGCGCGGTCCCCAGTCGACCGGTACGGGGTGAATTGAAAAGGCGTTTGAGCACACGTCGCTCCTTCAGGATCGGCTGATCGGGCAAGTACCAGAGAGCGGCACCTGCGAGTTGGAACGAATTTATAGGTATAAATAATTAAGTTTAAATATCGTTAGAGAATATGAATATGCCGGGTTCGATCGTCTGCTCGCACCTCTGATCCGGCTGTTGCTACAGCAACACCTGCGGAGCAGTTCGCTTAAAAAACAGACAGTTATGTGAAGGGTCAGGTGTCCAAAAGGCCCGGCTTTCGCGCCGTTGACCTGTGGCACAAAGCCTGCAATTGCCCCTGACAAACCCTCTCGATGCTGTCGCAAGCGTCGCAGCGAATTGTCAGGAGTCGCCATGTCTGCCGCCGTTTCCCCTCAAACCCGAGGTCTTGCACCCATCCCTGTCGATGGCGGTCACACCGACGTGGTGCTGCAGTTTCGCAACCTGAGCAAACGCTACAAAAGCCGTTCAGGCCAGGCGGCGCAAGACGCTGTCAGTCAGGTGAATCTCAGTGTGCGCCGCGGTGAGGTGCTGTGCCTGATGGGCACCTCGGGCAGCGGCAAGTCGACACTGCTGAGGCACATCAACCGTCTGATCGAACCCTCCAATGGCTCCGTTCTGCTGGATGACGCCGACATCAGCCAACTCAGCCCGGCCGCCTTGCGTGAGGTGCGTTCGCGGCGGATCGGCATGGTCTTTCAGCATTTCGGCCTGTTGCCGCACCGTAGCGTACGCGACAACGTCGCTTTGCCGCTGGAATTGCGTGGCGAAGCGGAACACCTGCGTCATGCGGCGGCAGATGAGCAACTGCGTGCCGTAGGTCTGGACGGCTGGGGCGATCACTTTCCCGGCGAATTGTCCGGTGGCATGCAGCAGCGGGTCGGCCTGGCGAGGGCCTTGATCAGCGAACCGGACATTCTGCTGATGGACGAGCCGTTCAGCGCACTGGACCCGACCATTCGCCGCGATCTGCAAAGCCACTTCCTGCAACTGGTGAAGGCGCGGGGTATCACCACCTTGCTGGTGACTCACGATCCGGGCGAGGCCTTACGTCTGGGGGACCGGATTGCCGTGCTGCGGGGAGGGCGACTGATTCAAGTGGCCAGCGCCGAAGAAATCCTCCGCGCGCCAGCGGATGCCGAGGTCGCGGATTTTTTCCGGGATGAGCAGGCGCAGAGTGCCGTCGCCAGCATTAAACCGCTGAATAAAACCCATCTTGTGCCAGCCACTGCAACGACTGACACCGCAACACGTTCGTCGTTGGCGCGCTGGCAGGCGCTGTTGCTGGGGCCGTCCGCCTTCGACGCGACGCGGCGAACCGGTCTGTTCTGGGCGCTGTTAATGGCTGAACTCGCGGCGCTGGCAGCGTTGGGGCAGGGGCTTTTGAACACTCAGTGGCTGCTCGGGATTGCGGGTCTGGCACTGTTGGCGGTGAGCCGGGCAACGGCAACGTTATGGGCGCCCGGACTCAGTACAGACCGCTCACGTGGGCTGTCGCTGGTGGTTCAGTCGTTGTGTCAGGCGCTGGTGCTGTGGCGAGCGTTTGTCGTAGATGCCAGCGGGCCATGGTTGCAATTTCCCGCGCAACGCACCTGGATGCTGAGCACTGCCGATGTGATCGATTCAGCCATCGGCTGGTCCCAGAGCACCTTCGAAACCAGTTTTGTCGGGGTGATTCTCATCGTTCGCACGGTGATCGAAGGCATCGAAAGCGTGCTGGCCTGGCTGCCCTGGCCGGTAGCGGCGCTGGCGCTGGTGTTTCTTGCCTGGCGTGCGGCGGGCGTGGCGCTGGCGCTGACCACGGCGGGCGCCGTCGCCTATATCGGCCTGTTCGGGTTCTGGGAGCGCACGGTGTCGACCCTGGCGCTGGTCGGCTCCTCGGTGTTGATCGTGCTGCTGATCGGTGTGCCTGTGGGAATTCTGGTGGCGAAACGGCCGTTGGCCCGGCGCCTGATCACGCCGATTCTCGATGTCATGCAGACCTTGCCGACCTTCGTTTACCTGATTCCGGCCGTAGCGTTCTTCTCGGTGGGCAAAACGCCGGCGGTGATCGCCACGGTGATTTTCGCCCTGGCGCCGATGATCCGTCTGACAGCACTGGGTATTCATGAAGTGCCGAAAAACACCGTCGAAGCTGCCGTGGCCCACGGTGCCACGCCTTGGCAGACACTGACCAAGGTCGAGCTACCGCTCGCAGCGGGTTCGTTATTGCTGGGCATCAACCAGACCCTGGTGATGAGCCTGTCGATGGTCGTCGTTGCGGCGCTGATCGGCGCCGGAGGGCTGGGCTACGACGTGATGACCGCACTGCGCAACATCAAGGGCGGCGAGGGCCTGTTGGCCGGCGCTGCGATCGTGTTCTGCGCGTTGATCCCCGACCGCATCATTCAATCGACCTTGCGCAAGCGAGATCGCTCTTTCCATCGTTCGTGAGGTTTGCCTTGAAAACTGTCTTCCCCCGTACTGCTCTGACTACCGCGCTGCTCGCGGCGTCGCTTTCGGTGTCCTGCGCGTTTGCCAAAGATAAAGTGGTAATCGGCGAGCAGAACTGGACCGGCGCCATCGCCATCCAGCACATCCTGGGCCAGATCATCAGCACCCGTCTGGACGGCGACGTGTCCTACCTGGCCGGTGACGTGCCAGTGCTGTTCGCGGCCGCCGCCAAGGGTGATGGTTCGGTCGACGTGCTGACCGACATCTGGCTGCCCAACCAATCGGCGGCATGGGCCAAATACGTCACGGGCGGCACCCGTTCGCTGGTGCCGAACAAGCAGCCGTACCTTGGCGTGCAGGGCTTCTACATCCCCGGCTACATTCAGGACAAATACAATGTGCATTCGGTGTATGACCTGAAAAAGCCGGAAGTGGCCAAGCTGTTCGAGCCGCTGGGTGGGGGTGAAGCGCAATTACTGGTGGGCCCGGCCGGTTGGGAGTCGACCTACATCGGCGAGATCAAGGCCAAGGATTACGGCTTCGCCGACAAGTTCGAGGCGGTGTCCACGGAGGCTTCGGTGACCTACGCTAAACTCTCGGCGGCCTACAAGGCCAATCGCGGCGTGGTGTTCTACGCCTATACGCCGGACTGGATTTTCTCGGCGTTCGATCTGCGCCGCCTCGACGAACCCGCGTTCGACGGCTACGCCCAGGACAACAAGCAGGGCGATCCGCTGTACAAGGCCGATGGCTGCTGGAAATTCATCAGCCCGACCGTCGACGCGGACTGGAAAAACAAGAGCCGGATCACCTGCGCCTACCCGGACGCCAAGGTGTATGTGCTGACTTCCACCGCGCTGGAAAAGAGGGCGCCGAAAATCGCCAGTTTCCTGGAAAACGTCGCCATCGACCCGCAGTCGCTGAATGACCTGATCCTCAAGATCGAAAAGGAAAAACAACCGGCCGAGGCGGCTGCCAAAGCCTGGATTGCAGCCAACCCGAAGGTGGTCGACAAATGGCTGGGCGTGCAGGCCGTGGGGAGCGCGCAGTGACGGCCGTCACGCTGCTCGACGGCGGCATGGGCCGTGAGCTGCAACGCATCGGTGCGCCGTTTCGCCAGCCAGAGTGGTCGGCACTGGCGTTGATCGAGTCGCCGGAATACGTGCTGCAAGCCCATCGCGCGTTTATCGACGCGGGCGCGCGGATCGTGACCAGCAACAGTTATGCGCTGGTGCCGTTCCATTTGGGCGAAGAGCGGTTTGCCGACCATGCTCAGGTTCTGGCCGACCGGGCAGGGCGTCTGGCCCGCGAGGCTGCCGGGCAGAGCGCCGATGTGGTGCGGGTTGCCGGTTCGCTGCCTCCGGCGCTGGGGTCTTATCGCCCGGACCTGTTCGATCATCAGCGCTCGGTGGCGATTCACCGTACGTTGATCGAAGGGCTGCGCAGCCACGTCGATCTGTGGCTGGCGGAAACCCAGAGTTCGATTGCCGAAGTCCGCGCCGTGCATCAGGCATTGAGCGAGGCCGATGCCTTGCAACACACGCCTTTGTGGCTGTCGTTCACCCTGAGCGACGACCCGGAGCATGGCCCGCGCCTGCGTTCCGGCGAGTCGGTGGCGCAGGCCGTGAGTGCGGCGCTGGCGCTGGGTGCTGAAGCCGTGCTGTTCAATTGCAGCCAGCCCGAAGTCATGGGGCAGGCGGTGATCGTCGCACGGCAGGTGATCGACGATGCGCCAGTGCAGGTGGCCGTCGGCGTCTATGCCAACGCTTTTCCGGTGGTCAGTGCCGAGGCAGAGGCCAATGCGACGTTGCTGGACATTCGCCAGGACCTCGGCCCCGAATCGTACCTGCGCTGGGCACGGTGCTGGGTTGAGCAGGGCGCCAGCATCGTCGGCGGTTGTTGCGGCATCGGCCCGGAACACATCGCCGCGTTGCAGGATCACCTGCTTCCCACCTGATCTGCATCTGCCCGCTGAAACGGGCAGATCAGCGCACGCTTTTGTCCAGCATGGCCAGCAGCAATACGTTGGCCCCGGCCTCGGCCCATTCAGGATGAATGTGCTCGGCTTCGTTATGGCTCAGGCCGTCGACGCAGGGCACGAAAATCATCGAAGTCGGGGCCACGCGATTGAGGTAGCAAGCGTCGTGCCCCGCACCGGACACCATGTCCTTATGGGAATACTCCAGTTGCCCGGCAGCGCGGCGAACGCTGTCGATGCAGCCACTGTCGAACTCGATCGGCGCGTACTGGAAGATTTGTTCGACCTTCGCCTGCAAGCCGATCCCTTGCGCGATCTGCTGCACCTGCTGGCGGAAGTCGCGATCCAGCTCGGCCAACGCGTCTTCCCGTGGATGGCGGAATTCGACGCTGAAGAACACCCGGCCTGGCACCACGTTGCGAGAGTTGGGGAAAACGTTCACCAGACCGATGGTGGCGCGCCCGGCATCCCCTTGGGCCAGCCCCAGGGCATTCACCGCCTCGGCGACCCGCGCCATGCCCAGCAGGGCATCCAGCCGATGGTTCATGGGTGTGGTCCCGGCGTGGGCGCTGCGCCCGATCAGTTCCACTTCATACCAGCGCTGCCCTTGGGCACCGGTGACCACGCCAATGGTGATGTCTTCGGCTTCCAGAATCGGGCCTTGCTCGATGTGCAGTTCGAACGCGGCATGGATGTCGCGCCCGCCCATGGGTTCTGTGCCCGCATACCCAATGGCTTTCAGTGCCTCACCGATGCTGACGCCCTTGGCATCGCTGCGCGACAGGCCGTATTCCAAGTCGAACACGCCCGCGTAAACCCCCGAGGCAATCATCGCTGGAGCGAAGCGTGAACCCTCTTCGTTGGTCCAGTTGACGACTTCGATAGAGCGCTCGGTCTGAATGTTCAGGTCGTTGAGTGTGCGGATCACTTCCAGCCCGGCCAGCACGCCATAGATGCCGTCGAACTTGCCGCCCATGGGTTGCGAGTCGCCGTGAGAGCCAGTAATCACGGGGGGCAGGCTGTCGTCACGACCGGCGCGGCGAGCAAAGATATTGCCCATGGCATCGACGCGAACGGTGCAGCCTGCGTCACGTGCCCATTGCACGAACAGGTCGCGACCGAGGCGGTCTTCCTCGGTCAGCGCCAGGCGCGATACGCCGCCATTTTCGGTGGCGCCGATCCGGGCCATGGTCATCAGCGAGTCCCACAGGCGCTCGCCGTTGATGTGCAACAGTTCGCTCATGTGTCCTGCTCCGCGGATTTGACTTTGTAACGGAAGTCGCAATGCGATGCGCCGCCCATGATGGTCTGGGTGCGCTTGAGTTCGACCCGAGGGTCGTAACCCACGATGAACAGCTCGTCGCGGTTGCACGACAACAGGTGGCCAATCTCGCCCAGCCCCATGGCGTGGTACATCTCGGCGTAGCGGCAGCGGTGCACGTCGTAATCGAAATGGGTGGCGTCGGTGGCGATCACATCGACTTTCAGCGCATCGTCTTTTTCCCACAGCTCTTGCAGGGCAATGAACCCTTGCAGGTCCGGGCCGTTGGGTTCGCGGGCGGCGAATTGCTTGCCCGCGTTGACTGCGGCCTCGGAGACGGCCTCGCCAATCACGGCGGCGGCCTTGTCCTTGCCGTAGTCGCGCACCAGGATTTCGTAGATGGGTTTGATGATCTCGGCTTCGATGCGCCGCCGGGCCAGGATGCCCAGTTCACCGTCATGTTGACTCATGTAGGGTGCCTCCATCGGTTCACGGTTGACCCGGTGAGCGCGACACACGCCGCGATCACCGGGCACTTGGTTCTTTCGTTATTTTCCGCCAGCGACGCTGACCGGTTGCCACGCGTTGGCCTTGACCTGGTAAACGGTAAAGGTCGGGTTTTTCAGGTTGCCTTCACTGTCGAATGCAATCACGCCGGTTACGCCCTGATACTGGCTGGCCTTGAGGGCTGGCAGGTACTTCACCGGATCGGTGGAGCCGGCTTTCTCGATGGCGGCGATCAGCACACCGACACCGTCATAGGCGAACGGCGCGTGCAGCTCGATAGGGTGCTTGTAGCGTTGCTCATAGGCGTGTTCGAACGCCTTGCCGCCTGGCATCTGCGCCACTGCCAAGCCGGGTTCAAGGGCAATCACACCGTCGCCTTCCTTCTGCGCCAGTTCGAGGAAGGTCTGGCTGACGAAACCACCTGCCCCCATCAGCGTAGCCTTGATCCCCAATTGCTTGATGCGACGGGCAAGGGGCGCGGCCTGCGCATCGACGCCGCCGAAGAAAATCAGGTCCGGATTCTTGCTGCGCACGGTGGTCAACACCGCGCTGAAGTCGACGGTCTTGTCGTCCACGTATTCCCGCGACACCACATTGCCGCCGCCCGCGTCGATGGATTTGACGAACTGGTCAGCCAGACCCTGACCGAAGGCGGTGCGGTCGTCGATCACAGCAATGCGTTTGGCCTTCAACGTGTTCAGCGCATAGCCGCCGGCCACCTGGCCGCCATCATCGTCGTGGCCCATGATGCGGAAACTGGTGTCGAAGCCTTGCTGAGTGTACGCATGGCCGGTCGCGACCGGAGCCACCTGCGCGATACCGGCGTCGTGGTAAACCCGCGCCGCCGGAATGCTGGTGCCGGTGTTCCAGTGGCCAACCACGCCGACTACACCCGCGTCCACCAGACGCTGGGCGACGGTGACGGCGGTGCGTGGGTCAGACTGGTCGTCTTCGGAGACCAGTTTGTACGTCACCGCTTCACCGCCGATTTTCGGGTGACGGGCGTTGGCGGCATCGATGGCCAATTGCGCGCCGTTTTCCAGGTCCTTGCCGATACGGGCGGAAGGGCCGGTCAGCGGTCCGGCCAAACCGATGAGGACGGTTTGATCGGCCTGAGCCACGGCGGCGGCCAGGCTGCTGATGGCGACACCGATCAGCGCGGCGCGTTTGATGAGGGCAGAAATGTGCATGTGTGTTTCCTGTGGCAGATCGCGCCCTTGATGAGCGCTGGTTTTAAGTGGCTCCGGAGGCCCGGTGGCGGTTCGGATTCATTCGCCCAGATAGGCGGCTCTGACCAATGGGTCGTCCAGCAGGTCTTTCGCAGCGCCTTGCAGACTGATCCGGCCGCTGTCCATGACGTAGGCGCGCTGACAGACCTGCAACGCCAGACGGGCGTTTTGCTCCACCAGCAGCAGGGTCATGCCGTGACCACAGACGCGGTCGATGACCTCGAAAATCTTCTCCACCATGATCGGCGCCAGCCCCATCGACGGTTCGTCCAGCACCAGCAGGCGCGGGCGCGACATCAATGCCCGGGCCAGCGCCAGCATTTGTTGCTCGCCACCGGACAGCAGGCCCGCAGGCTGCCGGGCGCGGCGTTGAAGATGAGGAAAGAGGGTCAGCCAGTGATCGATCTCGGCTTTTATCTGCGCCTGATCGCGGCGCAGGAAGGCGCCCGCCTGCAAGTTCTCCACCACGCTCATGCGGGCAAAAACACCCCGGCCTTCGGGCACCATCGCGATACCCTGGCGCAGCAAGTCGTGTGCGGCAGCGCCCTGCGTCGAGCGGCCTGCGAACCGGATCTGGCCTGCGCTGATTGGCAGCAGGCCAGTCAGGGCTTTAAGGGTCGAGGTCTTGCCCGCGCCGTTGGCACCGATCAGGGTGACCCGTTCGCCTTCGGCAATGTGCAGGTCCAGCGACTTCACCGCAACGATGGCGCCGTAATGAACGCTCAACCCCTGAATATTCAGCAAGGTGTCAGACATGAGCGCTGGCTCCCAGATAGGCTTGAACGACGGCGGGGTGCTGGCGGACGAGATCGGGGGTGCCCCGTGCGATGACCTGGCCGTAATCGAGCACGGTCAACTGGTCGCAAATGCCCATCACCAGCTTCACGTCGTGCTCGATGAGCAGCACGGTATGGCCGTCGTCGCGGATTTTTTCCAGCAATTCACGTAACTGCTGCTTTTCACTGAGGTTCATCCCGGCAGCAGGTTCGTCGAGGGCCAGCAGGCGCGGTTCGGTGGCCAGTGCCCGGGCGATTTCCAGACGTCGCTGGTGGCCGTAAGACAGGCTGTCGGCGCGGTAATCGGCGAAGTGCCCGATGCCCACGTAGTCCAGCAACTGGTGAGCTCGCTCACGGGTGTCCTGTTCTTCCTGGCGGGCGCGCCGATGACGGGTCAGCGCCGCCCACAGGCCGTTGCGGGTGCGGATGTGACGGCCGACCATCACGTTCTCCAGCGCGCTCATGGCGTTGAACAAGCGAATGTTCTGGAACGTACGGGCAATGCCCGCCTGCGCCACTTTGTGCACCGACGACGGTTGATAGGTCTGACCGGCGAGGCTGAAACGTCCGGCGTCCGCGCGGTACAGCCCGGTCATGACGTTGAAGAACGTGGTCTTGCCCGCGCCGTTGGGCCCGATCAGGCCGTGGATATGCCCGGCTTCGATGCTTAGGCTGACATCGGACAACGCCGCCACACCGCCGAAGTGCTTGTTGACGTGTTCGATCTGCAGCAGTGCGGTACTCATCGCGCACCTCCATGAGGTGCAGGCCAGAGCCCGGAAGGGCGATAGAGCATGACCAGAATCAAGGCCAGCCCGTAAAACAACTGGCGGATGATTTCCGGATCCACCAGCACCTGACCGAACAGCGTCTGCTGTAAGGCGCCCATGCTGGCGCGCAGGATTTCCGGCAACGCAGCGAGCAGCACACAGCCCAGGATCACGCCGGGGATGTGGCCCATGCCGCCCAGCACCACCATCGCCAGCACGGCAATCGACTCGTTGAGGCTGAACGACTCGGGCGACACGAAGCCCTGAAACGAGGCGAACAACACACCGCCGATACCACCGAACCCGGCGCCCATGGCGAACGCCAGCAATTTCAGGTTGCGGGTGTTGAGGCCCATGGCCTCGGCGGCCTGTTCGTCTTCGCGAATCGCCAGCCAGGCGCGGCCGATGCGCGACTGCTGCAAGCGGATGCAGGCGAACAGAATCAGCACCATTGCGACGGCGAACAGGTAGTAATAGAGGTAAACCGAGGGCATGCGCAGGCCGAACAACTCCTGCGTGCGGGCCAGGTTCACGCCGAACAGGTGCACCGGGTCCACCGAGGCGATGCCTTTGGCGCCGTTGGTGATATTGACAGGACGGTCGAGGTTGCGCATGAGGATGCGGATGATCTCGCCGAAGCCCAACGTGACAATCGCCAGATAGTCGCCGCGCAGACGCAGCGTCGGCGCACCGAGCAGTATACCCAGCCCGGCGGCCAACAGTGCCGCCAGCGGCAGGGTCAACCACAGTGGGGGGTGCAAGCCATCGGGCAGGGCAGCTGCCAGTGCCGGAAACTGAGTCAGCAAGTGAGGCGAGGTGAGCAGCGCCGTCAAGTACGCGCCCACGGCATAGAAGGCGATGAAGCCCATGTCGAGCAGCCCGGCGTAACCGACGACGATGTTCAGGCCCAGTGCGACCATGATGTACAGCAGCGCGAAGTCCAGCGTGCGAACCCAGGCGTTGCCGCCTGCCTGGCCCACTAACCACGGGGCCAACAGCAAGGCGACAGTGAACAGCACAAGGCCGATTTTCGCGCGGGGTGCGGGGGTGGACAGAATGGATTCGACAGTCATGCGCGGCTCGCCAGTCGTTCGCCCAGAAGGCCGGAAGGGCGCAGCACCAGCACGGCGATCAGCACCATGAAGGCGAACACATCCTGATAATTGCTGCCGAACACGCCGCCAGTAGCCTCCCCGAGATACCCCGTGCCCAAGGCTTCGATCAGGCCCAGCAGAATGCCGCCGACCATCGCCCCTTTGAGGTTGCCGATGCCGCCCAGAACGGCTGCGGTAAATGCCTTGATACCGGGCAAAAAGCCCATGTAGAAGTGCGCGCTGCCGTAGTTGCTGGCCATCATGATGCCGGCCAGTGCCGCCAGCGCACCGCCGATGGCGAACGTCAGCATGATTACCCGGTCAGGGTTGATGCCCATGAGGCTTGCGACTTGCGGATTCTCTGCCACAGCTCGCATCGCGCGCCCCAGGCGGGTGTGGTTCACCAGCACCAGCAACGCGGCCATCAGCGCCAAGGCAATGCCTACGGTGGCGATGGCTGTGGCGTTGGTAATGGCAGGTGCGTGACTGTCGTCGCCTGCGGTGATTTCGATCGGGTCCAGCGGCAGCAACTGTACGAACATCTGCGGGTTGCGTGACCACAGCAGCATGGCCACGGTCTGCAACAGCAGCGACACGCCGATGCCGCTGATCAGCGGCGCCAGGCGTGGCGCGTTGCGCAGACGCCGATACGCCACGCGCTCGATCAGCATCGCGAGCACCGCACAGGCGACCATGGCGCCCAGGGTCGCCAGCAACAACACCCACAAGCCGGGCAGGGAAGGGAATAGGGCTTGCAGGAAACGAATGATCGACAGGCCGATCAGGGCACCCATCATCAACAGGTCGCCGTGGGCGAAGTTGATGATGCGCAGAATCCCGTAGACCATGGTGTAGCCCAGCGCGATCAAGGCATACAAGCTGCCGAGCATCAGGCCGTTGAGCAATTGCTGTATCAGGGTATCCATTGTTGCGGTAAAGCCTCATTCGGCGTAAAGACCGCGCGCGTAGCGTCGGCCAGAAGGACGCGCCACAGTAATGATGTGTTCTATATTTATCAAATATCTGAAAGCGCTATGCTTATAACGAAAGAGAAAAGCGATTTTATCGTCGATTTAGGCCTGTTTTCAGCGCGTTATTTTAGATTATCCTCAATACATGAAAAATACAGAACAGTTAGACAATGATCCGCCGCTGCGTGCAGTGCGCACATTCGAAGCCTTTGCCAGGCACGGCGGTGTTAACGCCGCTGCCCGTGAGTTGGACATCTCGGCGTCGGCCATCAGCCATCAGTTGCGTTTACTGGAGGAGTTTTTGCAGCAGCCGCTGACCTTCAGGCAGGGGCGCAACCTCATCCTGACCGAAGAAGGGCGCGAGTATTACCGGGCCATTCGCTCAGCCTTTGCCGTGCTGCGCAGCGCCACGGACCATGTGCGGGAAAAATCGGCGATGCGCCAGGTGACCATCAGCCTGATCCCGCTGTTTGGTATTAACCTATTCATTCCCCGCCTGCCGACGTTTCTCAGTGAGAATCCCGGGTTGGACATCAATGTCACTTACGCCAACCACCGCAGCTACCCGAGTGACGCGGCAGACATCTCGATTCGGTTCGGTACCGGGCACTGGCCGGGCTACCACAGCGAGCCGCTGATTTCCGGCGCCATGGCCGCGTTTTGCAGCCGGGCGTTTTTGCAGCGCCACGGCCCGATCGAGGCGCCTGACGCGCTGGCCGATCTGCCTCTGCTGCACGACGAAGAACGCGGGACCTGGGCGCAATGGTTTCAGGCGCAGGGCGTACGGCATCCGGCAGCGCTCAACGGCTTGCTGTTCGAGGATGGGCAACTGGCGTTGACCGCGACCCTGACCGGGCTGGGCTGTGCGTTGCTGCGCGAGCCGCTGGTGGCACCTTATCTGGCTAGTGGTGAACTGGTGAAGCTGTTCGACGCCACGGTCGATGACGGGCGCGGCTATTACCTGTGCCGGCGGGCCGACAGCGAGTTGTCGCGTGAGGGATTGAACCTGTATGGCTGGATCAGGCGCAGCCTGGTGGGTTCCCCGTTGTAGCCGAACGATCTACACCCCGTCCCCGGACGTCAATGCGACCGCCAAAACCGCCGAAACAGCCGCGCCGAGTGTATTAACGCCGCCCCAAGAATGATATCGGGATGTTAGGGCTGAGCCGCCTTGAAGAGATTGGCCCGGATCTGCTGGTTAGGCGGCAGCAGATCCGGTGAGCAACAATGTGCGATATCCGGGTCTGACAGTTATCGGATATTGCAATTTTGCACCAGCATCCTCCAAATAGCTGAGGCACACGTTAAACATCATCCAAACGGGCCTGGATCAACAGCCGTATCACCAAATGTTTTCCGGTCGTTTCATACGCTTACGTACATCTTCGTCGATGACATTTCCCGGCTTGATGAAGTCTACCGCGACTTCTGTTCTTTAAATGCAACGAATTCAGCGCTTTGACGATTATGGCGCTGCCTGTTCATCTCGTTGCCAAGCGACGACTGTCGCTAGCAGCGGCGCCGCACAGCGCTGAATTTGCAAACGCCTGGCGAGCGGACACCGATGCACTAAAACTTGCGCACGCAGGATGATTGTTTCAGCGCAAGACATGGTAAATCCTGGTGGTGCAGAGATGCGGGATGCGCGAAACATCGTGGGCGAGAATCTTGACGAAGTGGTCCGGCGTGCAGTCGTGGGGGAATGTGGCGACGATGACTGGGATGTGAGTGAATAATCCGGGGATAACGGCAGGTGTGGTTGATGACCAGGTTGGAGTGATATGGAGGGGTTGATTGGTTTGTGAAATTCTCAAGAGGCCTCCCTTAAAACGAAACACATTGTTACGTATAATGTGACAGACGTTATGTTACTCGCTGCCGCCAGGCTGAATCGGTGACCGGGAAAATCGCACAGCGCCCGGTCGCCGATTTCGCATAACGTCCATTATGCGAGGCCCCTTTGATCGCTTCTGAGCGCTTTTTTCGGCTAATCCTTCCCCGATCCCTCTCAGGTCAAGGGCCGCGTCCCCGGCTTGTCGTGACACGCTTTATCGTCGCGATAAACGGAGACCCGGAGCGTAGCGGACCCTTTACCAGCCCCGATCCCCTTTAACCTCCGCAAGGGTGGCTGGGAGGCGCTTTTCCTCCCGGCCTCCCGCCGCCAAGCAAAGGGCTTGCCCCCGGAGGGGCTCTTGATCTTATCGGCCTGACCAGCTAGTGACTGAAACCTGCTGATAGCAGCCGGCGAGTAGTCGCTTGTTCTGGCTTTTTGCGTCGTTCACTGCTGCCATTGCGGCCTTCTCGCAGTCTGTCTCGTTCATGAAGGTGCCTTGCACCTCATAGGCCCCGTTCAGGGCCAAAATCAGTATCCACTTCAGCATCGCGCTTCCTGCGGTTTTGGATCTGGCGGGGTGGGGGTGCTGTAACACCCCCACTTTACCCCGGAACTCCGGGGTTTTTTGTCATGCCGCGACTTCTGCTTTTCCGTCCGTGCCGTTTTCCAGCGTGAACAGTAGCGCTCTCAAAAGCATGCGTGCTTGAGTCTTCGCGTTAGCAGGTAGTGCGTCAAATCTTCTGAAAATATCCATCATTTCCGCGCTAATTCCCCCATCGTCGCCGAATAGAAGCCCCTCAACGGAAACGCCTAGCTCTTTCGCTAAGTCCACCAGCTTGTCTGCCGGTGGTGGGTTCGTGTCGTGCTCCCATCCGATGTATGTGGTCTTCCCCGCGCCCACTTTTTCGGCGATCGCAGCTTGGGAGACTCCCTTTGCGTTTCTTGCTTTGCGTAGGTTTTCCCCGATGCTCATGTCGATTTCTCTATGGTCGAAAATCTGCACCTGATCCTATCTCCTGTCTGTCCATACAGTTTCGATATTCCGACCATTCAGGTCGAAATTTCAGTTGACCGTGCATTACTGAAAATCGTATCGTTTCGGTCGGAATATTGGTATTGACAGGATTTCGGCGTGAAAGCTCCTTGGACCCATGAAAGCGATTGCCCTGGCTTCTACGACTGGGTGAAGGTCTATCAGGAATACCCCTTTGACCTTCCGAAGAAGTCTAGTCGGATCATTCGTCATTTTGACGGTGAGACTGACGAGCTTCTTGCCGAAACCGCTCCAGCCTTCATGGCTGAAGGCAGCTATTGCACAAGCATGCGCATTCACGTTTGCGGCCGAAAAATCACCGTTGATGGGAATCCTTCACGCATCAATCGTCTCGATAACGTGTTTGGTCTTACGAGTCTTGATCATTGCATGCGTGTCATCAATTCAATTCTTATCGAGCTTGGCTTGCCTGCTATGACTCGTTGCACAAGTGTTCAGCGTTTACAAAACGGCAACGCTATTGTTGACGGTGCTGTATTTCAGCGTCTTGACCTGACTTGCAACGCTTATGTTGGCCGTAACAATGAGCGGGCTTATCTTCGTGGCTTGTCCAGTCAGCGCTTTCGCCATTCTATTGGTTACCTTTATCCAGATTGCAACACTGTCGTTTGGACTCCAAAGGGTGGTGAAAAAGCGGGCAGGCTGGTTTATCCCGGTGTTTATAACAAAGCTGCTGAAATAACTGCGCATTTGCTCCGTAAGGTCAAGCGGACCTTTACTGAAGATTCTGATGAATATCGTTACGTCCTGTCTTTGCGGGACTGGTGTGCCTCTGTCGGAATGGTCCGATATGAGATTAAGTTGCGCTCTGAGCATTTGCAGCGTGAGCGTCATTGCTATTGGGGTCTCTTTAAAGAGGCTGATTTGTGGGAAGTTCATGGTGAATTTCTGAGAGTAGGTGACAAGATGAATCTCGAAGCTTATGACGTTGTCAGTATTACGCAGGAACTTATTAGCAAGGGCGTTTGCAAGTCAGTTCAGGCTGCTGGTCGCACTGCTGGTTATGCGTATGAGTGGATGAATGGCGCAACCTTTGATTTCAACAAGTCCGCTGTTCAGGAGCACCGCGCTCGTCTTCGACGCATTGGTATCGACATTAAGATGCCACATGACTCTGCCCGCCATGGTGTTGTCTTCATTCATAATGTTCGTGAGGTTGAGGTTTCACTCGACGTTGTTGCACCATCGTTTTATCGCGCCGCGCAACTTCCGCGACATCTCCAATTGGTGGCAGCATGAATCGTATCAGCCTCTCCACTCGCACAGAGGGTTATCGTGAAGCTGCGCGAAATAAGTTAGAGCAGTCTTTGCGCCATCAGCGTTCGTATACTGTTCCTGATTTTTCTGCTCTTCGTGAGAAATTGGAATCCCGAATGTTTGTCGGCCCTCCAAAGCCCGTAGAGTTTTATCAACTTGCGCCTTCGCAAGAGTCTCGTAACTACTGGCGCATGGCTGATGAATTCACCCGTTACGGTTATCCCGAAGTTCGTGAAACCGGAACACCATGCATTGCTGAATGGATGGGCTTTTGAATGAAATGGTATCTGAAAAGTCTTTTACACGGATTTGTTGATTTCTGTGGAATTCTTGGTCTTTCTATTTTCATCTTTCTTGCGATTAAGCATTTTTTCTCATGAACAAATCAGAATATCAATTGCTGCGCTGGTCTGTGGAGATGCACATTGCTCGTTTTATCTCTGACCCTGTTCTTGCTCGCGACCTCTGTAACGAGCTTATGCGTAAGTTTGTACAGTCTTTGGCAGATTCACACATTAAACGCGCTGCCGGAAAGCGTTCGTTTCGCACTTTTAGACGAGACAAAGAAATCACCGTGCCCCAATGGGCTTTGCACAAACCTCGCAAGCTGTCCGCATTGCGCGATATTTAGGGAGTAATTAATATGAAAATTGCTAAAGGTTTTATCCAAGACGTATTGAACCGAGGGGAGGGCGACAAGGCTTACTCCATCATCGGTCTCGGTGTTACTTCAAAGAATCGAAATGGCTTTGATGTGACCAATGTTATGGAGTTTCAGGTACGCGGCGAGGATTACAAGCGCGGCCTTCAGAACGTTTATCGCCAGCTCATCGGTACTGAGGTTTATGCTCCTTTTACCGACGAGATTGATACTTACTACAAAGACAACCCCCGTATTCGTTACAACTTGCAAGGTCCACCTGTTCAACTTGTTGAGCGTGCTGCTAGTTCGCCTCAATCTGTTAAGAGTGCTTGATCATGAATTTTTTGGGCTGTGATGGTATGTGGCAAGTCCAGAATGACGGTACTCCCGTCTGTGACGGTCATCTACAGACTTTCACCGTTCAAGAAATGAGGGATTCTTTAACTCCTCGTTAACCTGGGCTCAGCGTGCCGAAATCGGAACGGGCTTGCTCTGTTTCTTCGTTTTCGTTTGGGTCTGTAGAACCGTTCGTACTGCTGTTTAATTGAGGTCACATTTATGCGTATCAATGTTCCTGCACTTCGTGCGTCTGCTGTAATTGGTCTGATTTCCTTGGCTTCGCTTTCACAGGCTGCTGAGGGTGATATCGACACTACTAAGGCGCTTCTGTACATCGCCGGTGGCATCACTGCTGCTGGTCTCGTTACCGGTGCCATGTTTGGCTTGGTCACCTTGATTGGTGCCGCTAAGAAGGCCATGCGCGCAGGTACTTAATACCTGTTCCGTTTTTTTTCCATTTTTTTTGCCTCGGAGATAGTTATGGGGAATATTAAATGTATATCTCGCCTGATGATTTTGTTTGGTTTTTTGGCCTTTTTCTCTCTTTTTTCTTTGTGTTTTTTTCGTTCCTGTTGTTGCCCATGCTTCTGAGTATCGTTGGGGCACTTCTCAGTTGGGTTTCACGTATTCCAGCCCCTCCAGTGCCTGTCTAGCGCTCGCTAAACAGATGGGCTACAACAATCCTGCTGTTACTGGCACCTCTGTTTCAGGTGATCAAGCAAGTTGCTCTGCTACATTTGAACGTTCGCAAGATGCAGGCGGTGGTACTGGTCAAATCTATGGTTTGTCTGTTACCCGTGTTGGTGATTCTTGTGCTTCTGGTGGTACATACGACCCTTCAACCGGCGTTTGCTCTGTCCCAGACGACAAGTGCGCACTTCTCAAAGGCACCCAAATTCCTTCGTTTAGATTTCAATCTACAACTGACGGTCCTTCGGGTGTCATTTCAAAGAACGGTTGTGCTGTCCAGCTCGGCACTGGCATCTGTGTAACTCGCACTGCGCCTTTTTATGACTGCACATTCTCCGGCACTGTTACTGGCGATAAGATGGACGATAAGAACGGTCAATCAACCTCTGATTGCTCCGGTGCAAGCTGTACAGATGGCCAGCCTCAGAAGGAAGTAAAGGAAGATCCATGTAACGCTATACCGGCAGGCAGTGGTTTTACTTGCATATCATCCAAGTCCGAGGACAATCCCGGCAAATCTCAGTGCGGAACTGCAAACGGTGCCTATGTCTGTGTTGATAATCCTAAACCGTCTTCATCTGCATCTATTACAAAGACTGAGCAAACTACAACTAGCAATTCTGACGGCTC
This sequence comes from Pseudomonas sp. Pseu.R1, assembly GCF_045764065.1. Taxonomy (NCBI): domain Bacteria; kingdom Pseudomonadati; phylum Pseudomonadota; class Gammaproteobacteria; order Pseudomonadales; family Pseudomonadaceae; genus Pseudomonas; species Pseudomonas sp. Pseu.R1. The sequence continues at coordinate 157,357 of NZ_JBJGEE020000001.1, forward strand.
TACTACAACAAAGACCACAAATACAACGACCACTACTGTTTGCAAAGGCATTGGTAACTGCACGACAGGTACAACTGTCACTGTTACAACCGGTGGCACCAACGCAAACGGTACTGGTAAACCGAACTCTACAACTTGCACCGGTCCTGAATGTGGTGGTGGCAAGCTCACCCCCGGTAATGGCTCTGGCACTGGTAACTCTGGTACTGGTGAAGGGGAGGAGGGTGATGACGAACAGGATTCCGTATCCGGTGACATGCAGTGTGAAACCGTCGTCGCCTGTTCTGGCGATGTAATTCAATGCGCTGTCCTTCGCCAAGAGCAACAATCTCGTTGCGCTGATAAGGACTTCCGAGACCTCAGCGATTCCAAAACAAACCCGCAATTGATTCCATGAATTCGGATCTCGCTGGTTCTGACTTCCAGCCACTCAAGCCTGAGTCAGAAAATACATATGACATGTCCAAACTTATCGATACTTCATCTAGATTCGGTTCCTCTTGCCCTGTTTTGAGCACCGTCAGTTATGAATGGGTTGATGGTTCCTCTCGCCAGTTTGATCCCAACGTTGATGGTCTTTGTGACTTTTTAAATTGGTTTGGTTACTTAATGGTTGCCTTTGCAACTCGCAGGGCTGCTCAAATTATTGCAACAGGAGCCGCATAAAATGCCCGCAGTAATTGCTTTGTTCATGCGCATGCTCGGTATTGCCCTGCCTGCACTTGGCTGGAAACTCCTTCGTGGCTTGGGCTTTGCTGCCGTTTCTTATGTTGGTCTTAAATTCGGCATAGACGCAGCCAAGGATTATGCCTTTTCAAATCTCGGAGCTGTTCCTGCTCAGTGGATCAATGTTCTTGGTCTTTTGAAAATAGACGTTTGTATCAACATCATTTTTTCTGCGCTTATTGCCCGCCTTACTTTGTCTGGGCTGGATAAGTCCGGTTCTCAAAAGTCATTTAAATGGCTCGGTCCTAAATAGGTATCTCATCATGTTATTTTTACGTACTGGTTTGCCGGGTGCTGGTAAGACTCTCAACACCATTAAGGAGATCGATGAAGAGCACGCCGTTGATCCTTTCAATCCCGATCTTCGCTTGCATAAAGATCCTGAACATCCTTCTTTGCCTCCTCGCACCATTTACTATCATGGTATCCCTGAACTCAAAATTGATAAGCTCCGGTCCAAATGGGTCGAGTTCGATACTCCAGACCTTTGGTACGATCTTCCAGACGGTTCCGTTATCGTCATTGACGAAGCACAAGGCACCTTTGGCACTGACGTTAGAACGCGTGTTGACAAGGTTACACGGTTTGAAAAACACCGTCATCAGGGCCATGACATCCACTTGATTACGCAACATCCGTCTCTTGTTTGCCTTCCAGTCCGCAAGCTTGTCGGTAAGCACATTAACTTTCTGAGGCCTTATGGCAGGACCAAAGGCATATTTAGGCATGAATATGAAATGTGTATCGACAGCCCTGAGCGTCGTTCTAATTTCAAGATGGCTCAGGAATCCAAGATAGAATTCGACTCTCATTACTTTGGTCTATACAAATCCTCTACCGTTCATACTCATAAGAAAGTCACTCCTTCTTTTGTCAAAATGATGCCCCTTATCATTCTTCTTACACTCGTGCCTATTGCCTTGCTCGCTGGAGGACTCTGGTGGGTAATTCATAATAGCGACGAGGAAAAGCAGCGCCTTTCTGCCACGTCCACTAAGCCTGATGTTGTTTCCGCTGAGCCTGCATCCCGTATTAAGACTGTCCCCGTTAAGACTGTTCAGACTGATTACACTGAGCAATACAGGCCACGTATCGCTGACGTTCCTTCAACTTCACCACGTTATGATGAGGTCAATAAGCCCCGTGATTTTCCTCGTCCAACTTGTCTCGCGTCCACCGATATTCGTCTTGTTAGTACCGCCAAACAACGCGGTCAGGAGGTAGGTGAATACCGCGGCCAACAGACTGCCTGCCAGTGTTATTCGCAGCAGTCCACCAGGATCAAAACCAGCTTGGAATTCTGCATGTCAGTCGTTGAGAATGGTTATTTCGACGACACCAGGCAGATGCCCGCGATTTCCACGCCATCCGGTCTTTCATCCCGAAAACCTGACGTTCCCGTAGATCAGCGGCGAGGGCTCGCAGCCGCAGATCGAAGGGACGTCTCATCACACGCAACGACTCCGACAATCGTTGCTGACACTGAGCTTGCAAGCCGCCCATGGCGTCACCAATGATTCAGTGATTCGTATAATGATCACCATGAAAATGACCAAACCCGGATATGTTATGACGATGCAAGATTTTGATTTTCCTCAGCTTCTCGACGAGCTTATTCATCTTCGTCATTTTGCTGTTCAGCTTGATTCAAACCAGCTTCGCGCTGCTTATGAGCGTCTTTCTGATGTCCAGCGTGTAGTCGGCAACGAGCTCGAACGCCGTCGCGCGCAGATGGCCCAATCTGAATGACTCAGGGGTTCGTATAATGTGACAGACGTTATGTTACTCGCTGCCGCCAGGCTGAATCGGTGACCGGGAAAATCGCACAGCGCCCGGTCGCCGATTTCGCATAACGTCCATTATGCGAGGCCCCTTTGATCGCTTCTGAGCGCTTTTTTCGGCTAATCCTTCCCCGATCCCTCTCAGGTCAAGGGCCGCGTCCCCGGCTTGTCGTGACACGCTTTATCGTCGCGATAAACGGAGACCCGGAGCGTAGCGGACCCTTTACCAGCCCCGATCCCCTTTAACCTCCGCAAGGGTGGCTGGGAGGCGCTTTTCCTCCCGGCCTCCCGCCGCCAAGCAAAGGGCTTGCCCCCGGAGGGGCTCTTGATCTTATCGGCCTGACCAGCTAGTGACTGAAACCTGCTGATAGCAGCCGGCGAGTAGTCGCTTGTTCTGGCTTTTTGCGTCGTTCACTGCTGCCATTGCGGCCTTCTCGCAGTCTGTCTCGTTCATGAAGGTGCCTTGCACTCATAGGCCCCGTTCAGGGCCAAAATCAGTATCCACTTCAGCATCGCGCTTCCTGCGGTTTTGGATCTGGCGGGGTGGGTGCTGTAACACCCCCACTTTACCCGGAACTCCGGGGTTTTTGTCATGCCGCGACTTCTGCTTTTCCGTCCGTGCCGTTTTCCAGCGTGAACAGTAGCGCTCTCAAAAGCATGCGTGCTTGAGTCTTCGCGTTAGCAGGTAGTGCGTCAAATCTTCTGAAAATATCCATCATTTCCGCGCTAATTCCCCCATCGTCGCCGAATAGAAGCCCCTCAACGGAAACGCCTAGCTCTTTCGCTAAGTCCACCAGCTTGTCTGCCGGTGGTGGGTTCGTGTCGTGCTCCCATCCGATGTATGTGGTCTTCCCCGCGCCCACTTTTTCGGCGATCGCAGCTTGGGAGACTCCTTTGCGTTTCTTGCTTTGCGTAGGTTTTCCCCGATGCTCATGTCGATTTCTCTATGGTCGAAAATCTGCACCTGATCCTATCTCCTGTCTGTCCATACAGTTTCGATATTCCGACCATTCAGGTCGAAATTTCAGTTGACCGTGCATTACTGAAAATCGTATCGTTTCGGTCGGAATATTGGTATTGACAGGATTTCGGCGTGAAAGCTCCTTGGACCCATGAAAGCGATTGCCCTGGCTTCTACGACTGGGTGAAGGTCTATCAGGAATACCCCTTTGACCTTCCGAAGAAGTCTAGTCGGATCATTCGTCATTTTGACGGTGAGACTGACGAGCTTCTTGCCGAAACCGCTCCAGCCTTCATGGCTGAAGGCAGCTATTGCACAAGCATGCGCATTCACGTTTGCGGCCGAAAAATCACCGTTGATGGGAATCCTTCACGCATCAATCGTCTCGATAACGTGTTTGGTCTTACGAGTCTTGATCATTGCATGCGTGTCATCAATTCAATTCTTATCGAGCTTGGCTTGCCTGCTATGACTCGTTGCACAAGTGTTCAGCGTTTACAAAACGGCAACGCTATTGTTGACGGTGCTGTATTTCAGCGTCTTGACCTGACTTGCAACGCTTATGTTGGCCGTAACAATGAGCGGGCTTATCTTCGTGGCTTGTCCAGTCAGCGCTTTCGCCATTCTATTGGTTACCTTTATCCAGATTGCAACACTGTCGTTTGGACTCCAAAGGGTGGTGAAAAAGCGGGCAGGCTGGTTTATCCCGGTGTTTATAACAAAGCTGCTGAAATAACTGCGCATTTGCTCCGTAAGGTCAAGCGGACCTTTACTGAAGATTCTGATGAATATCGTTACGTCCTGTCTTTGCGGGACTGGTGTGCCTCTGTCGGAATGGTCCGATATGAGATTAAGTTGCGCTCTGAGCATTTGCAGCGTGAGCGTCATTGCTATTGGGGTCTCTTTAAAGAGGCTGATTTGTGGGAAGTTCATGGTGAATTTCTGAGAGTAGGTGACAAGATGAATCTCGAAGCTTATGACGTTGTCAGTATTACGCAGGAACTTATTAGCAAGGGCGTTTGCAAGTCAGTTCAGGCTGCTGGTCGCACTGCTGGTTATGCGTATGAGTGGATGAATGGCGCAACCTTTGATTTCAACAAGTCCGCTGTTCAGGAGCACCGCGCTCGTCTTCGACGCATTGGTATCGACATTAAGATGCCACATGACTCTGCCCGCCATGGTGTTGTCTTCATTCATAATGTTCGTGAGGTTGAGGTTTCACTCGACGTTGTTGCACCATCGTTTTATCGCGCCGCGCAACTTCCGCGACATCTCCAATTGGTGGCAGCATGAATCGTATCAGCCTCTCCACTCGCACAGAGGGTTATCGTGAAGCTGCGCGAAATAAGTTAGAGCAGTCTTTGCGCCATCAGCGTTCGTATACTGTTCCTGATTTTTCTGCTCTTCGTGAGAAATTGGAATCCCGAATGTTTGTCGGCCCTCCAAAGCCCGTAGAGTTTTATCAACTTGCGCCTTCGCAAGAGTCTCGTAACTACTGGCGCATGGCTGATGAATTCACCCGTTACGGTTATCCCGAAGTTCGTGAAACCGGAACACCATGCATTGCTGAATGGATGGGCTTTTGAATGAAATGGTATCTGAAAAGTCTTTTACACGGATTTGTTGATTTCTGTGGAATTCTTGGTCTTTCTATTTTCATCTTTCTTGCGATTAAGCATTTTTTCTCATGAACAAATCAGAATATCAATTGCTGCGCTGGTCTGTGGAGATGCACATTGCTCGTTTTATCTCTGACCCTGTTCTTGCTCGCGACCTCTGTAACGAGCTTATGCGTAAGTTTGTACAGTCTTTGGCAGATTCACACATTAAACGCGCTGCCGGAAAGCGTTCGTTTCGCACTTTTAGACGAGACAAAGAAATCACCGTGCCCCAATGGGCTTTGCACAAACCTCGCAAGCTGTCCGCATTGCGCGATATTTAGGGAGTAATTAATATGAAAATTGCTAAAGGTTTTATCCAAGACGTATTGAACCGAGGGGAGGGCGACAAGGCTTACTCCATCATCGGTCTCGGTGTTACTTCAAAGAATCGAAATGGCTTTGATGTGACCAATGTTATGGAGTTTCAGGTACGCGGCGAGGATTACAAGCGCGGCCTTCAGAACGTTTATCGCCAGCTCATCGGTACTGAGGTTTATGCTCCTTTTACCGACGAGATTGATACTTACTACAAAGACAACCCCCGTATTCGTTACAACTTGCAAGGTCCACCTGTTCAACTTGTTGAGCGTGCTGCTAGTTCGCCTCAATCTGTTAAGAGTGCTTGATCATGAATTTTTTGGGCTGTGATGGTATGTGGCAAGTCCAGAATGACGGTACTCCCGTCTGTGACGGTCATCTACAGACTTTCACCGTTCAAGAAATGAGGGATTCTTTAACTCCCTCGTTAACCTGGGCTCAGCGTGCCGAAATCGGAACGGGCTTGCTCTGTTTCTTCGTTTTCGTTTGGGTCTGTAGAACCGTTCGTACTGCTGTTTAATTGAGGTCACATTTATGCGTATCAATGTTCCTGCACTTCGTGCGTCTGCTGTAATTGGTCTGATTTCCTTGGCTTCGCTTTCACAGGCTGCTGAGGGTGATATCGACACTACTAAGGCGCTTCTGTACATCGCCGGTGGCATCACTGCTGCTGGTCTCGTTACCGGTGCCATGTTTGGCTTGGTCACCTTGATTGGTGCCGCTAAGAAGGCCATGCGCGCAGGTACTTAATACCTGTTCCGTTCGCCCGGGTGGATTTTCTCCATCCGGGCTTTTTTTTGCCTCGGAGATAGTTATGGGGAATATTAAATGTATATCTCGCCTGATGATTTTGTTTGGTTTTGGGTTACAGCTGGCCTTTTCCTACTCTGCACAGGTCGCTAAATTTCTCCTTGTGTCCTTGCTTTTACTCGTTCCTGTTGTTGCCCATGCTTCTGAGTATCGTTGGGGCACTTCTCAGTTGGGTTTCACGTATTCCAGCCCCTCCAGTGCCTGTCTAGCGCTCGCTAAACAGATGGGCTACAACAATCCTGCTGTTACTGGCACCTCTGTTTCAGGTGATCAAGCAAGTTGCTCTGCTACATTTGAACGTTCGCAAGATGCAGGCGGTGGTACTGGTCAAATCTATGGTTTGTCTGTTACCCGTGTTGGTGATTCTTGTGCTTCTGGTGGTACATACGACCCTTCAACCGGCGTTTGCTCTGTCCCAGACGACAAGTGCGCACTTCTCAAAGGCACCCAAATTCCTTCGTTTAGATTTCAATCTACAACTGACGGTCCTTCGGGTGTCATTTCAAAGAACGGTTGTGCTGTCCAGCTCGGCACTGGCATCTGTGTAACTCGCACTGCGCCTTTTTATGACTGCACATTCTCCGGCACTGTTACTGGCGATAAGATGGACGATAAGAACGGTCAATCAACCTCTGATTGCTCCGGTGCAAGCTGTACAGATGGCCAGCCTCAGAAGGAAGTAAAGGAAGATCCATGTAACGCTATACCGGCAGGCAGTGGTTTTACTTGCATATCATCCAAGTCCGAGGACAATCCCGGCAAATCTCAGTGCGGAACTGCAAACGGTGCCTATGTCTGTGTTGATAATCCTAAACCGTCTTCATCTGCATCTATTACAAAGACTGAGCAAACTACAACTAGCAATTCTGACGGCTCTACTACAACAAAGACCACAAATACAACGACCACTACTGTTTGCAAAGGCATTGGTAACTGCACGACAGGTACAACTGTCACTGTTACAACCGGTGGCACCAACGCAAACGGTACTGGTAAACCGAACTCTACAACTTGCACCGGTCCTGAATGTGGTGGTGGCAAGCTCACCCCCGGTAATGGCTCTGGCACTGGTAACTCTGGTACTGGTGAAGGGGAGGAGGGTGATGACGAACAGGATTCCGTATCCGGTGACATGCAGTGTGAAACCGTCGTCGCCTGTTCTGGCGATGTAATTCAATGCGCTGTCCTTCGCCAAGAGCAACAATCTCGTTGCGCTGATAAGGACTTCCGAGACCTCAGCGATTCCAAAACAAAACCCGCAATTGATTCCATGAATTCGGATCTCGCTGGTTCTGACTTCCAGCCACTCAAGCCTGAGTCAGAAAATACATATGACATGTCCAAACTTATCGATACTTCATCTAGATTCGGTTCCTCTTGCCCTGTTTTGAGCACCGTCAGTTATGAATGGGTTGATGGTTCCTCTCGCCAGTTTGATCCCAACGTTGATGGTCTTTGTGACTTTTTAAATTGGTTTGGTTACTTAATGGTTGCCTTTGCAACTCGCAGGGCTGCTCAAATTATTGCAACAGGAGCCGCATAAAATGCCCGCAGTAATTGCTTTGTTCATGCGCATGCTCGGTATTGCCCTGCCTGCACTTGGCTGGAAACTCCTTCGTGGCTTGGGCTTTGCTGCCGTTTCTTATGTTGGTCTTAAATTCGGCATAGACGCAGCCAAGGATTATGCCTTTTCAAATCTCGGAGCTGTTCCTGCTCAGTGGATCAATGTTCTTGGTCTTTTGAAAATAGACGTTTGTATCAACATCATTTTTTCTGCGCTTATTGCCCGCCTTACTTTGTCTGGGCTGGATAAGTCCGGTTCTCAAAAGTCATTTAAATGGCTCGGTCCTAAATAGGTATCTCATCATGTTATTTTTACGTACTGGTTTGCCGGGTGCTGGTAAGACTCTCAACACCATTAAGGAGATCGATGAAGAGCACGCCGTTGATCCTTTCAATCCCGATCTTCGCTTGCATAAAGATCCTGAACATCCTTCTTTGCCTCCTCGCACCATTTACTATCATGGTATCCCTGAACTCAAAATTGATAAGCTCCGGTCCAAATGGGTCGAGTTCGATACTCCAGACCTTTGGTACGATCTTCCAGACGGTTCCGTTATCGTCATTGACGAAGCACAAGGCACCTTTGGCACTGACGTTAGAACGCGTGTTGACAAGGTTACACGGTTTGAAAAACACCGTCATCAGGGCCATGACATCCACTTGATTACGCAACATCCGTCTCTTGTTTGCCTTCCAGTCCGCAAGCTTGTCGGTAAGCACATTAACTTTCTGAGGCCTTATGGCAGGACCAAAGGCATATTTAGGCATGAATATGAAATGTGTATCGACAGCCCTGAGCGTCGTTCTAATTTCAAGATGGCTCAGGAATCCAAGATAGAATTCGACTCTCATTACTTTGGTCTATACAAATCCTCTACCGTTCATACTCATAAGAAAGTCACTCCTTCTTTTGTCAAAATGATGCCCCTTATCATTCTTCTTACACTCGTGCCTATTGCCTTGCTCGCTGGAGGACTCTGGTGGGTAATTCATAATAGCGACGAGGAAAAGCAGCGCCTTTCTGCCACGTCCACTAAGCCTGATGTTGTTTCCGCTGAGCCTGCATCCCGTATTAAGACTGTCCCCGTTAAGACTGTTCAGACTGATTACACTGAGCAATACAGGCCACGTATCGCTGACGTTCCTTCAACTTCACCACGTTATGATGAGGTCAATAAGCCCCGTGATTTTCCTCGTCCAACTTGTCTCGCGTCCACCGATATTCGTCTTGTTAGTACCGCCAAACAACGCGGTCAGGAGGTAGGTGAATACCGCGGCCAACAGACTGCCTGCCAGTGTTATTCGCAGCAGTCCACCAGGATCAAAACCAGCTTGGAATTCTGCATGTCAGTCGTTGAGAATGGTTATTTCGACGACACCAGGCAGATGCCCGCGATTTCCACGCCATCCGGTCTTTCATCCCGAAAACCTGACGTTCCCGTAGATCAGCGGCGAGGGCTCGCAGCCGCAGATCGAAGGGACGTCTCATCACACGCAACGACTCCGACAATCGTTGCTGACACTGAGCTTGCAAGCCGCCCATGGCGTCACCAATGATTCAGTGATTCGTATAATGATCACCATGAAAATGACCAAACCCGGATATGTTATGACGATGCAAGATTTTGATTTTCCTCAGCTTCTCGACGAGCTTATTCATCTTCGTCATTTTGCTGTTCAGCTTGATTCAAACCAGCTTCGCGCTGCTTATGAGCGTCTTTCTGATGTCCAGCGTGTAGTCGGCAACGAGCTCGAACGCCGTCGCGCGCAGATGGCCCAATCTGAATGACTCAGGGGTTCGTATAATGTATATTATGTTAAATCAGACATCGCACGTTAGCTTGTCTGTTTGTGTCCAATCCCACATACCTCCGGTCAAATCCCCACAAACCTCCGCTCCTAAAAAATCAGTAGCTTGGCCAACCTTCCTCATTCCGTTCCTCATCATCGTCCCTCACTAAACTCCGGTTGGATTCACCAAATCACCAACAGCGATTCGACGATGGCAATGCCGCAGCTTTGTGCTACAGCTTAAGAAGCCATCATTCATTCTAGCCTCCTGGTTGCGCCATGACTCGGCCGTTCATCCCATTCCCGATTTTCCCTCCGTACGTGTACTGGAGGCCTAATCAGGTTCAGCGCTTTCCTACAAACATAGCCGTGTCTGATCGGGTGGCCATGATCGATCCTGCGGCCAATCCCTTCACCAACATCTGGTACGTCGACAGATTCGTAAATTGGATCGCTCATAACTGGGGTGCAGAGAATCCCCACCGTAAGTACCACAGCTGCATCATTGGCCTGGAGAAAATGCTCAACTGGAGCTTTGCGCATGGCGTGTCCCTCATTGACTGGCGCCGTACCGACTTCGAAAACTACGCGGAATTTGTCGTAAATCCACCAAAGGCCTGGACTGTTACCGGGTCTCAACTGCGCTACGTGCCAGAGCCTGGCGTCGAATATGAGCATTGGTCGATCAATTCGGTATGGCGCCCATTCCTTGATTTTCGTTCTGTCGGTGATGATGGCGAAATAGAGAAAAACGTTTGGAAACGAGAGATTCGCTGCGCAACCCAATTTCTGGATTTCTACCTTAAAGATTCGTCAGCTACTCGCGAAAACGTTGCCGCGAAAGCACTCCCTGAGCTCTCTTTCAAGAAGCCCACGGCGGTAGGATTCTTGACCGACACAGAGCTTGAATGGGTGCTGAGATCCCTTCCAAACTTCATGGGCGTGCATGAATATCGAATAATTGAGATGTACCTGGTCATTGCCAGATACTCGGGTCGCCAGCTGTGGAGCATTATGGGCAACGCCCGAGCGCCCGGCCATCTCGACCAATTCCACCGTCGGGCGGACGGCCGATGGGTTGAATTCCGATCAGCCAAAGATGGCTGGTGTCCGTTGTCACCCCATTTCGACAAAGTTTTCGAGCGTTACCTGCATTACCTGAATATTGATCACCTTCACCTTCACCTTCACCTTCACCTTCACCCTCTCCCATCGATCCCAATATTTCCAAAAGACAACGCGCACTCCTTCAACTCCAAAGCCCTTGGAAGGATCCTGGTTTCTGTCAGGAACACTCTGGCCGACAGTGCGGCTGGGTCAGCTGACCCTGAAATCTCCGGGGCCTCGGAGAAGATTCGCGGCTTGACGTTCATGTTGGTGAGTCGCACGCCTGGCGAGAGCGACTGACCAACTTCATGCCACTGATCAGGGAAATGAGACCTTGGCGTGGCTCTGCGAGCTTGGCTGTCGTGAATCAAGCCGTCCGCAAGCGGCCGTCTCGACCCTGCGGGCTTCCAACCTCACGCCGGCGCGCTCCGCTTGCATAACCAGGCTTTCAAAGAGCCATTCAGGGCAAGAAACACATCAATTGCGCCAAAGATCCATTTCCCCGTCGACGAGCGCCTATAGCCAGCCGTCCTGATCAGTCATCGATGAGGGCCTAGTGGTCGCGATGATGATGTCGTCCTCTTGGGTGAGCTTTGCCAGGTAGTTCCCGGCCTTCAGCGCGCTGAGCAATCTCCAGTTCGTTTCAGTGTTTCTGACCTTGATCTTCTTCACCTTGTGGCTCACGGTTTTGAAGTCCGCATCATCGAGTAACGCGAGCGCTGCCGAAACGTCAGGTCACTTCATCCCGGGGAGACATTGCACGAGCATTTCAGATCGATGCTCCGAGGTTAAGCTTGCGCTGCGTACCAGATTTCGCAGCACAGGCATCAGCGAATCAGCAAACCTTTCGCCCACTTGGTTGGCCAGGGTCGCCACGCGACCGAGCTCTGAAACCGCTTCAGGTCTGCTTTCAATCACCTCCAAAGTAAGCCCTGACCACATCTGGATTTTCTGGGTGAGTGGCAGCGCGTTGCTTTTGCTTAGCGTGATCATAGATTCAAGCTGGAGCGAGCCGATATCGACCTCTGCTTTCGCGAGATTCAACCGTTCAGCCAAGTATTGGCCCTCAAGGTGCCGGCATGAAGCCAGAACTACGTCTCGGACTTCCGAGCTATATGGCAAAAACGTTGAAGTCACCAGCATGACCCAGCGTCCCTCAGGCATTTTGTCTTTCAGCACCGATAGGTCTCGAAGCACGACGCCATCGAGCAATGCCTTGAGCACGTCGTTGCTGATATCGGAAGAGCGTAGAAGATACTGCAGCAGCGCCAAGTCTTCGCTGGTTGACTGCCAAAGGTTGCCCTTGAGCTGGAGTGCATTCCGAGCGATAAAACCAGCGAACACTGTCGCCGGATTCAGCCCGCTTTCATCGCCCGCAGCATGGCGCTCAGTTGCGATGATCTCATCAAAATAAGTCCATACGGCGTCAGATTTGGCGGTAAAGCGATCACTCTCAAGTGCTTTGGCCCACAGATGCATTGGGGCGTCCTGGATCGACCGTAGCTCACATGTGGTGTGATCGAAGAGTCTGGTCGCCAGATCGTTAAACGTGTCCAGCTCTGCCAGTAAACTCGCAAGCGATTCGCTGGACTCATCCAAGGGGGCTGCCTGATCCAGAAGTGCGGCGACGAACTCGTCGGCGTGCGACAACAGCAAATCGATCAGCCCATCGACGCCCAAAGCCTGCAGTCTCCGAAAGGACATGACGCCCACATCCCCAGCCTCGGTCTTGGAGCTTTTACTGCCCTGCCCACCTTCTGACTTAGCGCATACCAGCGACAACATCGGCAAATTGATCTTGATGCAGCGCCATTCGATCAGCCGCACGAGCTCTGAGAGACTCATCACATTGCCAAGTGAGGAAAACTGGATCGGGTGCGCTCTTAGCCACGCCCACGCCCCAGCATTGCCTTCCAGTCCTGGCATCAGTCGTGATGCATCTTCCAGGCTGTCGATCGTGGGCACCAGATCCGTCAGAGCGTCATCGGCCAAGGTCTTGAAGTCGGACTCCGCAAGGTTGTCGAGGATTGCTTTGAGTAGGGTCTGCCGGGCCTCGCTTCCTTCAAATACACCGAGTGAATCCGTGCGGGCAGTCGTAAAATGCCAAGATCCGGGTGATAACAGCGGAGACGTCATCATTGATCTCCCTCCGGATCTCCTTGCAGAAATGCACGTTGGTTTGGGTGATTCCTTGAGGATCGAGTTGATCGGGGGATCGATAGTGCTGAAGCCAGTCCGCGACCGTGACACTCAATCTTGAGGCCGCTATCGACCCAAAGCAACCCTTCAGAGGGGGCGTCTGTCGGCAACTGATGCCGCTCAAGGATCCTCAAGGCGGCCAAAAAGTGGCAAGAAACGGGTGCGGCGACGTTTCTTTTATTGGGAAATGCCAGGCGAAAGCTTTTCCCGGATCGCAAGGGCATGGTGATGCCCGAGGCGGTAAAAGCGTTGGGCAACACACTGGATTTCGCCCGCGAATTAATCGCCGCCGAATTTCGGGATCCTGTCATCGAGAGCGTGACACATGCCTATCAGCTGGATGTGAAGTCGCTCGATAACCCTGACACGCTGTTTGGAGTGTCACCCGACTGGACGAGCCTGACCGACACAGAAAAGGCAACAGTGATTGCGCACGTCAGGGAAATGGCTGGCGATAATCCTGTCTTGCCCATTCCATCTACCGCATTGATCGCGGTTGCGCAGCGATAACCAACGATCCAGCGGCAAGTGCTCAGTTGCGTATGGCGAAGCGCTCACCGCTGCGGCCGACAGCCCTGCGGCGATCCATGCGGGCTTCCGACGAAACCCGCCTGACGCTGACGCAGCGCTGCCAGCTCCTGCTCGGCGCGAGCGACATTCAAGTAACTCTCTATCACGCCCATGAGTTGGTCATCGCGCAGCGTTTTTCCGTTGACCCGGTAGCCCACGGACATGATACGTACCTTGGGCGTACCGCCAGTGCGCGTCAACAGGGCCTTGGAGAACTGGAAGCTGACCTTGCGTTGGTGCGCGTTCTCGCCGGAGTCAGGGCCGAGTTCGAGCATCAACGATTCCACCCAACCGCCGTTTTTGTAGCTCACATGCCCCACCTGCAGTAGATCGATCGGCTGCTTCAGGTTGTGCACACGTAGCTGACGGTGATCCAGGGTCATGAACACAAACTTGCCTGAGTGGCGGTTGGCCCAGCTGGCAGCAACCAGTACGGCAAACCCGACCAGGCAGAAAATCAAGCCCGTCACGCTTCCCTTCTCACCTGGACGGTGCTCCCCACCCATGTCACGCAGCACCACCCAGGCCAGGAGTGCCATCACCAGCGCGGCGATGGGCAGGACGTATTTCACGCTGGGCGAAGAGGTGAACTCGGTCTTGTCGGGCACCGACTCGATGAAGCTTTGCAAGGTGTCAGCGGCGTCCTCGGCTTTGGTGCGTATGGCCTGGTTGTATTCGTCGGTCAGCGATGCAGCAAGATCGGTAGCGCTGCCAGGTTGGTAGGGTTGATTCATGGGTCGAGTCTCCGTGCCGGTCACGCGGCGTGTGTCTTTTCGGTGAGCAATTGATTGAACCACTGGCTGTCGGCCTCGCTGGCCGGACGGGACGCCTGACGCAGTAAGTCGTCGTCCAGTGCCACCTTGAGGTGGTGTACGCGCTGCAAGGTGGGTGGATGAGTGTCGAAGGGGTGCTCGACACGGTGTTCGAGGGTGTGGGGGCTGAGCGGCAACGCGTGCTGCCCCAAGTGAATGTTGAGCGCTTGCACAACGTTGCGGGTCTGCGGGCTGGCCAGCAGCAGGTCGATCAGCTCGGACAAGGCACACACTCGCAGCAAGGCAATGGCGAACATACGGGCGCCGGCCACACGTGCCCCCACTTCGTCGGCGGCCAGCTCCTGCCGCCGGCTCCAGTGATGAAAGGCATGATCGAATTGCTCAAGGAAGTACAGCGATACCCAGATGCCTGGCCCGACCAGCAGAGTGTCGCTGTCATTGTCTTCGAGCAGGGTGTGGATGCGTGACCGCACGCTGTGGAACAGTGACGACAGCTGCGAGCCCTTCTTCGTGTCGCCGGACGCGAAGTGCCCCAGTTCGTGCCCCACCACCGCAGCCGCTTCGTCCTGGCTCATGGCCGAGGCGTAAGTGAGCGGGATGTACAGTGTGTGCCCAAGCAACGGCGCCTGCGCCGACTGCAAAAACACCGGGCTGCTGGTCACGAACCAGGAGCGATCGACGCCCACCACGATATGGTCCGGGGAAGGCACATTGGCTTTGCGGGCAATGCCATCTACCCAGCGCCACAGACCCGGTGCGTGCTCGCGTGGCAACTCACGACCCAACAGCCCAATTGCAGGTGCCTCCAGCGGTGCGAGCCGCTTGCGGATGCTGCGCAGCACCAGCACGCCACCGGTCAATACCCCCCACAGCGGCAGAGTGAACAGCAGCGCCATCGCCCCACCCCGGTCCCAGTGGCTGTAGGCCCAGGCCATTTCGTAGAGCAGACACAGGCTGACACCCGCTACCAACAACGCCACATCAAGGAAGATCAGTTGGGTGACCCCCCGCCAGGCCTTCGTCAAGTGCTGCAGCATGTAGTCCTGTGAACGCATTGAGCGCAGGGCGTCGTACTTGAGCTTGGTCAACAGCGCCACACCAGTCAGGGCGGCTGCCAGCGCACAGAGCTCAGCCAGGTGCGCGAGGCCCCCACGCAGCGTCAGCCAGCCGTGGTCCTGCACGATACGGGCAATCTCCTTTTGCATGTACGGCACGATGGACTCGGCCCCTACATGGCCTCCGGTCAAGCGGTGGTGAATGGGCAACAGATGTGCGGGGTCTTTCACGGCGGCTACGATCCAGTCGCGCATTTGCTGCTCGTCGCTCAATGCCCAGTGCACACGACCGTCTTGCAGCAGTGCGTAGAGCATCAGCCCCAGCGGGACCAGAAACAGAAACGCCAGCAACCGCAGCCTGCGTGATGGGGTGGACATGATCACTTCTGGTTCAGGTAGTCGGTGAGGAACGCCTGGGCGTCGCCCTGTGACGACAGCCCTTCACTGTAGCCCACGTTCAATTCCTGACTTTCACCGGGCAGATACAGCTCGCCATAGCCGTCCTGAAGGATCAGCGCCACGAACTTCTGGCCGTTGACCTCGGTGCTGTAGCGCGTGCCCTTGGCGGTCTTTTCCACGTTCATTTTCTGGATGCGCAGGTTCCAGTCATGGTCCACCCCTTCCACCTGCACCAAGGCCTCGTTGGCTCCGCGGGCACCGATGCGCAGCGTCCATACCTTCACGCCTTGCTCGCCCTGATAAGCCATGACCTTGTCGGCCACTTCCGGGCGGGCGTCATCGGCCAGGGTGATAGCGGAAGTCAGCAGTAGCGCGCCAAGGGTAAGTACGCGTATGCACGTGCTCAGGAACATGCCAGTGTCCTCGGTAACAGAGTGAGGACACCTGATAAGCCAGAGCCACCGAATCGGCAAGATGGCTGACCGCATCACACAAGTGAATGACCACCGGTCACAGGTATTGATTAAAAAAGCACCACCCGCACTATACTGCGGCCCCGTTGTCGGATTGACGTCAAATAACCGTTAGCCAGTATTGAACGCCATGCAGAGCTGGACCCCTTACCACGACACCGAAGTGTTCTTCGATGGCCCACAACCCCTGAGCCGGTCGAACATCCTCGACGCGTCCGCGCGGGAGATCATCGGCAGTGCCAGCGGCCACTATCAAGCGCGAACCGTGCGCCCGTCGATGCAGTATTTCGACTGCGACCTACGCTTTACCGAGCCTCTGCGCATCCAAAAGGTGCTGCCCGACAGCCTGTGCATCGTGCAGGTCCTCGAAGGGGGATGGAGCCACAGTATCGATCGCCGCACGCCCAATCACTATACGCCGCAAGCCACGGCCAGCCTGGGCCTGAGCGAGCCGATGGAAGCGGTCGACATCCTGCCGGCCGGCAGCCACGCACGGCTGGCGGGGCTGCGCATTGCCGGCTCGTTCATACATGAACAGGCCGAGGAAGGTGACACCACGCTGTTGCCCCTGCTGCGTCTGCAACAGGACGGCGTTCGTTTCACGCCACTGCCCCGCTGCATGGCGCTGCGCTCGCTGTTCGAGCGTTTGTATCAGACGCCTTACCACGGCGCACTGGGCAGACTGCATCAGGAAAGCCTGACCCTGGCGGTACTGGTGGAACTGGCCGTGCACCTGGGCGGCCCGCAAAGCCGCCTCCAAGGCCAGACTCGAGCCCAGCGCGAGCTGGCACACGAAGCCCGGCAACGGCTTGAAGACAACCTTGCCCATCCACCGGCCAGCCAAGAGTTGGCACGCATGCTGGGTGTAGGGGAAACCACGCTGCGCCGCGCCTTCAAGCAGGCCTTTGGCAGGTCGATGCTGCACTACCTGCGCGATCGACGCCTGGAAGTGGCTCGCCAGTTGTTGCGCGAACGCAAATGGCAGGTGGCGCAGGTCGCCTACCGCGTCGGCTACGCAGACCCGGCCAATTTCACCCATGCCTACAAAGCTCGGTTCGGTTATCCGCCGAGGCTGGAGTGAGCGGCGCATTGCAGGTAGACGCCAAGGTCTCGATTAACCGAAACACCCTTGGAGTCACCCCTTTCGCGTGTAAGCGTTGAACCACAGCGTCTTGGATCACCTACCCCGTACACCCAAGCCCATCCGCGAGCTTCACGTACAGCTGGGCAGGAAGACACTCTGCTACGTATTGCCAAGGATGCAAACGGACATCAAGTGCGCGTTGGCTCAGGTGAGGTGTTGGGGCCAAGGCGCTGTTCGCCCAGTGCCTGTCGCAAAAACTCGACCAGCGCTCGCTGCAAGCCGGTCAACGCGCCGTCGCGGCTGATCAGCGCCAGCTCGGTCGGCGGCAATTCGGGGAGGTCGGTACACAGCGTGTGCTCTGGCAAGACCGCCGAAATCGGCAGTACCGAGACGGCCAGTCCGGCGGCGACGGCGGCCTGGATGCCGGTCAGGCTATGACTGCCGAACGCGACCCGCCATGGCCGCTGCGCAACATCCAGCAAGCGAATGGCCCGTTGCCGATAAATGCAGCCTTGCGGAAACAAGGCCAGCGGCAGCACACCCTGGGCAAAAGAGTGCTCCACCCCCCTCACCCACACCAGCCGCTCCGGCCAGCTCGCCCAACTGGGCCCGCTGTTGGGTTCCCGCTTGACCAACGCAATGTCGATCTCTCCTGCCGTCAGCTTCTGCTTGAGTTCGATGCTCATGCCGCTGATGGTTTCCAGGCGTGCTTGCGGGCAGGCCAGATTGAATCCTGCCAGCAGGCTCGCCATGCGCCGTGAGTCGAAGTCTTCCGGCACGCCGACACGCAGGATTTCCAGATCGCAATCGCTGGCAAGCACGTCCAGCGCTTCCGACGAGATCGCAAGCAGACGCCGCGCATACTGAATCAGCATCTCGCCCTGTGGGTTGAGGGCGATGTTCTGCCCGGTGCGGTCGCGAAGCAGCAGCGTGTGGCCGACCGTCTTTTCCAGCTTGCGCACCTGCTGACTGACCGTCGATTGCGTGCGATGGACCCGTTCAGCAGCTCGGGTAAAGCTGCCCTCATCCACCACGCACACGAAGGTTTTGAGCAGTTCAAGGTCGAGCATGGCAGTTCCTTGATATTCGTTTTTCCACTGAGTTGCGCATATTAATTTAATTTCCCGCTAACGGCATTCGCTCGTAAGCTGAATCTCTCGATAGAGGAGAACAGCATGACACTCGAAAATACCGCACGTCCCCAATGGCTGACGTTCGACTGCTACGGCACCTTGATTCAATGGGACGAGGGCTTGCAGAGGGTCGCCGCCACAATTCTTGGCACCAAGGGCCAGCACGATGTCGATGTCCATCGCCTGATTGGGGTGTACGACCGGCACGAGCATCGGCTGGAGCAGACGCCGCCTCACCGCTCGTTCCGTCACTTGAGTACCCTGGGGTTGCAACTTGCGCTGGAAGAGTTGGGGTTGCCCGGTTCGGCCGAGGACAGCCAGCGGTTGGCCGAGGCCATTCCCCAGATGCCGCCGTTCCCCGAAGTGCTCGATACGCTCGAGCGCCTCAAGGCCATGGGCTTCAACCTGTGCATCGTGTCCAATACCGACGACGACATCATTGCCGGCAACGTCGCGCAGCTCGGTGGGCACGTTGACCGGGTCATCACCGCCCAGCAGGCGGGCGCCTACAAGCCTGATCCGCGCCTCTTCGACTACGCTCACCAGCAACTGGGCGTACGGCGAGATGAAGTGGTGCACATCTGTGCCAGCCCGCACCTGGACCACACCGCCGCACGCGACATGCAGTTTCGCTGCGTGTGGATCGACCGCGGTACGGGTCGGAAATTACTGCCCGACTACCGCCCGGATGCGACCGTGAGCACGCTGGATCAAGTCGTGCCCCTGTTCGAATCCCTTGGCTGGTAACCCACGGAGTCATTGCCATGGCGCACACCCTTGAAGGCGGTATCCGTACCGCCCGCTACACCGACCTGGATCTCGAGTCGCCCGCCATCGTCACTGCGCGCGCGGAGTTGGCCGCATGCTTTCAATTGGCAGCGCGGCACGGTCTGGAAGAAGGCATCTGCAACCACTTCTCTGCCATGGTGCCGGGGCGCGATGACGTGTTTTTCGTCAACCCCTATGGGCATGCATTCGAGGAAATTCGCGCCGAGACCCTGCTGGTCTGCGACTTCCATGGCCAGGTGGTCGCTGGCGAAGGCCAGCCCGAGGCCACGGCCTTCTATATTCACGCACGCCTTCACCAGAGACTGCCCAGGGTCAGAGTGGCGTTTCATACGCACATGCCCTACGCCACGGCGTTGTGTTCACTGCAGGGACCTCCGCTGTTAGGGCTGGGGCAGACGGCGTTGAAGTTTTACGGGCGCACGGCGGTCGATGAGGCCTACAACGGCTTGGCACTCGACGAGTCTGAAGGTGACCGCATTTCCGGTGTCATGGGCGGGGCCGACGTGTTGTTCTTGAAGAACCACGGCGTAATCGTTGCCGGCCCGACCATCGCCGAAGCCTGGGACGACCTCTACTATCTGGAGCGCGCCGCCCAGGTGCAACTGCTGGCGATGTCCACGCAGCGAGACCTCAAGCCAATACCCCACGACATCGCGCAACGCGCGTACGAGCAAATGCGCCAGGGCGACCCTGAAAGCGCCCGTGCGCATTTGGCGAGCGCAATGCGGCGTCTGGCGTAAGAGAATCGTGCCGTTCGGCTTCACAGCCAATCGGAAACACGTGGAGCCAGCGCAGGCATTCGCTCAGGGATGCAACGGCAACCCTTTGATCGCCTTGTCGACCGCTTTCCTGGGGCCTCTGAGCGCCAAGCCCACCAGTTGCAGGTTATCGGGATCTTCCTCCTGGAATACCGCTCGGTTGGCCTCATCATGGCCGGTGGAAAACATCGCGAACACGTACGGCAGCATCGTAAGCCCTCGCTCCAGGCCTATGCGATGAGCCTTTTGCAGGCCGTCCAGCCCTGCTTCGAAAACAAGCATGGGTTGGATCGACATGCTCCCGTATTCGTGTCCGCGTGCATCCACGTACGGTTCGCCCAGAATCTCGGGCGCCGCAGAGGCGATGCCGGTTGCGAGAAAAGCCACGACATTCATCCGTTGCCAGTGAGCAAGGTCGTTGCGGACGATGAAAGCGATCTTGGTATCAAACATGGGCGACTCCTAAGGGCTGGCTGGCGATGATGGAGTGCGCTGCCCCCCTCAGTCTGTAACGTTCGTGCAAGCGCGCTTCGAGATGGAATGCCGTACCGCAGAGCGCGCAACGCGATTTTGCGTTGAGTTATGAACCGCACTTGGTGTCTACCCGGTAACGCGCATGCATCCTGACGCTATGATTGAATTGGCCAGGGAGGTTTCGATGCCAGGACGCCAGGAAACGCACTTCGCAACAGGAACCACTGCAGAGGAAGGCCTGATGCCGAGCGGACGCCGCGCATCGGCCGTGTTCCGTATGACGTTGACCTTCATGCTCCTGATGGTCCGAGTTTTCTGGCGGTGGAGGGTTGGCGATCATGGCGCGATTACCGCCATGCGTATGTCACCGCTCAGGACTCTGCGAAAAACCTCGCCCGGGCGACAGCACAACATGCCGAGGACGCCATTCGGCAAGTGGATGTGCTGACGGCTGAACTGCGCGAACGGATTGAGGGCGATGGGCTGCAAAACATCGACATACCCCGCATACGGGCATTGCTGGATCAGCAAACCAGGATCATGCCCCAACTGCAGAGCCTGTTCGTCTACGCGCCCAATGGGGCCTGGATCGTCACCAATCAGTACATCACGCCTGAAACGGCGAACAATTCCGACCGTGCGTATTTCAACTATCACCGCACGCATCCCGGGAGGGACATACGGATCGGCGAAGTGGTGAGAAGCCGATCCTCCCGTGAGCTGATCATCCCCGTGTCTCGCCGCCTCGATAAACCCGACGGTTCGTTCGGGGGCGTTCTGCTCGGCACCCTCAAGGTGAGTTATTTCCTGGATTTCTACGGGGACTTCAAGATTGACGACAAGGGCGCCCTGGTTTTGGCGTTACGCAGCGGTGAAGTGCTCGTGCGCCGACCTTTCATCTCCCCTGCAACGGAGCAAAGCCTGGCCCGGAGCGAAATTTTTACGCGTTATCTGCCGCAATCCAACGAGGGGGTCGCGGAAGTCAGGGCCGTCATCGACAACACGCGAAGGCTGTAGGCGTACCGCGCGCTGAGCTCCTATCCCCTGGTCGTGGAGGCCGGGCTGTCGCGCGAGTCGTTCATCGGTCCATGGCGCCACGACCTGTTCAAAACCGCGATGGTGCTGCTGGTGCTGATGGGCTTTCTCGCGAGCTTTGGCACCATCGTGCTGGCGCAATTGCGAGCCAGATTTCGACTGGAGCGGGAAATCAGGGCGGCCCACCAAACGCTTCAGGATATGGCCCTGACGGATAGCCTGACAGGATTGGGTAACCGCCGAAAACTGGACATGGTCCTGGAGCAGGAGATCGAGCGGGCCAGGCGTCAAGAAGAGCCTTTGGCGCTGATCATGCTCGATGTTGACTACTTCAAACGCTTCAATGACCGGTACGGCCACCCTGCCGGAGACACGTGCCTGCAGCAGGTCGCGCAGGTCATCAGAGGGGCGCTGAAACGGCCAGCCGATATTGCGGTTCGCTACGGGGGTGAAGAGTTTACCGTGCTGCTGCCGGGAACGGATGCCACCGGAGCGAGCCAGGTGGCGGAGGACATGATCCAGCGTGTTCGCGCCTTGAACATCGATCACGCCGACCACCCGCTGGGCATTGTGACAGCGAGCGCCGGCGTCGCGGCGGTAACGCCCGCGAAGGAACCCACCAATGCCGCCGGCATGATCAAATCAGCCGACGCTTTTTTGTACATGGCCAAGCATTCGGGCAGGAATCGATGGTGTTCGGACGCGACCCTTCACAAGGGAAACGCCCAAACGCCCCCTCCCCGCCAAGGCGAAACTTGCCAGTGAGCCCGATTGAGGCAGCGTGCAAGAGGCCTCCCCGGACGGCTGGCACTCCACGTCATGAGGTTTTGCCGGCCCAAAGGTCCAAGGGGCCCAGGCGGTCGGCCATCTGGGTGTCGAGCATCCAACCGGGGTATTCAGGCGGCAGTTCACTGACGGCGTCGAGCCTGGCGATTTCATCCTGGCTCAGCTCAATGTCGATGGCCGCGAGGTTGTCCTCCAATTGGTCGAGGCGTTTGGCGCCCACCACGATGGACGTCACGACCGGCTTGGCCAACAGCCATGCCAAGGCGATGCGCGCTGGGCTGCAACCATGCGCTTCGGCCAGCGGTTTGAGCACATCGATGACGTCCCAGGCGCGCGCCTTGTCGACGATGGGAAAATCGAAGGTCGAGCGGCGTGAGCCCACGGGCGTCTGGTGGTCACGGCTGAATTTGCCCGACAGCAGGCCGCCAGCCAGCGGGCTCCAGACCATCAATCCCATCTTCTCGGCCTCAAGCAACGGCTTGAGTTCTCGCTCCAGATCGCGCCCTGCGACAGAGTAATAGGCTTGCAGGGTATTGAAGCGTTGCAGATTGAGCCGCGCGGACACGCCCAAGGCCGTCGCGATCCGCCATGCCTGCCAGTTCGACACGCCTAGATAGCGCACCTTGCCCTGCCGTACCAGGTCGTCCAATGCGCGAAGGGTTTCGTCGAGGGGCGTCAGCGTATCGGTGGCGTGGATCTGGTACAGGTCGATGTAGTCCGTGCCCAGGCGTTTGAGACTGGCATCGACCGCATCCATGATGTGCCCACGCGACGCGCCCACGTCGTTGCGGCCCGGCCCCATGCGGCTATAGACCTTGGTCGCCAGCACCACTTCGTGGCGGGCGATGCCCAGATTCTTGAAGGACTGCCCGAGGGTGCGCTCGCTTGCCCCAGCCGAGTAGACGTCCGCCGTGTCGAAAAAATTGATCCCCGCCTCGACGCTGGCTTTGACCAACGCATCGGCACCAGCCTGGTCCACATTGCCGATGTGTTCGTATACACCGGTGCCGTCGCTGAACGTCATCGTGCCCAGGCACAGTTGCGAAACCAGCAGGCCGGTGTTGCCCAATGTCTTGTATTTCATCTGCTCTTCCTCCCAGGACGATACTTGTCTTCATTTGAAAAAACAGGTCTGACGGCCGACGCGCGCCAGACGCGACTCAGGTGTTCGGCTCGGAAACGGCCATGCAGTAGTAATTCCCCGACTCCCGCAGCCGGGCCACGTCCCGTCCTGGCGGTGCGCCGAACATTCGGCAGTAGTCGCGGTTGAATTGCGAGGGGCTGTTGTAGCCAACCCGCGCACCGGCACTGGCGGCGTCGAGACCTTCGGCCAGCATCAACCTTCGCGCCTCTTGCATGCGCAACTGCAGACGAAACGCGAGGGGACTGAGCGAGGTCACCGCACGGAAATGCCGGTGAAAGTTTGACCGGCTCATGGCGGCCACTTCAGCGGCATCCTCGATTCGGCAGGCGGTGCGGAAATGCCGTCGTATCCAGGAAATGGCCCGACTGATCTGCTGGAACTGACTCTGGCTGTGGACCATGTGCCGCAGCAGGCTGCCGCTGGGTCCGGTCAACAGCCGGTAGTAGATTTCGCGCAAGATAAGCGGCGCCAGCGCCGGGACATCCTGGGGCGCATCGAACAATGCCAACAAGCGGATGGCCGCATCGGTCAATTCTGGGGGCGCGTCGTTGATCGCCAGCCCCAGCGGCGGAGAATCAGGGTCCAGAGACGAGGGATGGAGCGCGGCCAGCTCCGCGATCTCTTTTTTGTCGAGGTTGATCTGCAAGCACAGATAAGGCTTTTCTGCACTGGCCTCGACGACCGAGCCCATGACCGGTTGAGCGATCGAGGCAATCAGGTAGCGGGCAGAGTCGTACGTCAAGGTGGTGGTGCCCACGCTCGCCTGTTTGCGGCCTTGCGCGACGAAGCAGACGGTCGGCTCGTAGATGGCGGGCATCGGCTCGCTGGGCGCCGACCAGCGAATCAACGTTACCGCTGACACGGGCGTGTCGAACGTGCCGTCCCCGATGGTCCGACGTGAGATGAGATTCGCCAAGCGTGCCTGCGGCGACATACCGTGCCCTCCTGTGATGACGTCCAGCGTTGTCTCACGCTTTCGGCACATACGACAGGCATTGGTTCGCCTCGGTGGAGGATCGTGCAATCATCCCGGACAACCGTGCTACTGGCTTATCGATAGGGCATCGTGTCAGGACGTGATGGGGCCGCGCTTTGCGATGACCTGCCCCACTGGCCCATCCAAAGGCGCAGTGGGCGTCACTTCATTTGTGCAGGATTGCCTGATGAATCGCGTCCAGCGGCAGAATGCGCTGCGCGGCGTTGAGTTTGATGGCTTCCTTGGGCATGCCGAACACCACACAGCTCGCTTCGTCCTGCGCCACGGTGGAGGCACCGGCGTCGAGCATTTCTTTCAGCCCTCGCGCGCCGTCGTCGCCCATGCCCGTCATGATGATGCCGGTGGCATTCTTGCCGGCCGATTTGGCCACCGAGCGAAACAGCACGTCCACCGAAGGCCGGTGACGATTGACCAGCGGACCGTCGATCACCTGCGCGTGATAGAAGGCCCCGCTGCGCGTGACCATAAGGTGCTTGCCGCCTGGCGCGATCAGGGCCAGCCCCGGATGGATGCGGTCGCTGTTCCGCGCTTCGCGGACTTCCAATTGGCAGATGCTGTTGAGGCGGTCGGCAAACGAGGCGGTGAATTTCTCCGGCATGTGTTGCACGATGACGATGCCGGGGCAGACCCGCGGTAAGGCCGTCAGAACGGCCTCCAGTGCTTGGGTGCCACCGGTCGAGGTGCCGATGGCGACGAGGCGTTCGGTGGTCTGTGCCATGGCTTGGCCATTGGCAGCCGGGAGGATTGCATCGGCCGTGAGCTTCCCGGGCGGCGCCATCGGTGACGCGGCGCGGACGCTGCGCCTGCCCAGGTTGCTGACGTTGGAAAGGGCTGCGGCGCGGATCGCGGCGACCAGCTCGTTCGCTGATTCGAGCAAGAAATTTTTCAGACCGGTTTCCGGTTTCGCGATCACTTCGACCGCGCCAGCCGCCAGCGCTTGCAGGGAGGTTTCCGCCCCCTTCTGCGTCAGCGACGAGCAGATCAGCACCGGGGTGGGCCGCTCGCTCATGATTTTCTTCAGGAAGGTGATGCCGTCCATGCGCGGCATTTCCACATCCAGCACGATCACATCCGGCCATTCCCGCGCCAGTTTGTCCATGGCGAAAATCGGGTCGGAGGCGGCCCCCATCACATGGATATCCGGCGTGTCATTGAGGATCGCCAGCATCACCTGACGCACCACGGCTGAGTCATCGACCAATAGCACGCTGATTTTTCTGTTAGGCATTGTCTCGGAGTATTCCCATTGGTTTGTGCCGCACCCAAACGTTGCCGTTCCACAGGTCGAACATGATCGTGCGGTAGCCCGTACTGCCCAGGTCCTGGGCGATGAGCTTCAAATGATGGTGCTCGGCAAGGGCCAGCGCCGCCCGCACATTCTGACGGGCGACATCCTGCAGGGGGAGCGTGGGCGGCTGCCCGGGAAACATTTCGCCGCCGCCGAACAGCTTGACCTGATAATCCTCAGCCCGCGTACCGTTGGCGCGGGCATGACGCAACAGCACTTCCAGCGCTTCATCGGCATAACGGCCATCGAGGGGTTGAGCATGGCACGCACGCGCCGGCAGCATGAAGTGACACATGCCACCGATGTGCCGCTGTGGGTGCCAGAAGGTAATGGCCACACATGAGCCTAGCAAGGTACGCAGGCGAGTTGGCTGGGTGGCGAAGCTCACGTCGCCAGGTGCCAGGATCACTTCGGCCGCGCCGACAGGCTTCTTCATGGCTTGCGGTAAATGGACGGCGCCACCAGCTTCAACGTGTCGTTCACGCCGTTGAGGCTTTCGGAGTGGCTGATGATCAAGTAGCCGCCCGCTTTCAGCAGCGGCAGCAGGCGTGCGACGACCTGACTTTTGGTGTGCGGGTCGAAATAGATCATCACGTTGCGCAGGAAAATCACGTCGAACTCGCCCAGATTGGGCAACGCTTCATTGAGGTTGACCTGAATGAAACTCACCCGGTTACGCAGGCTGCGTTCGATCAGGAACGTGCCCGCCTGGCGGCCAATCCCCTTCAGGCAGTATCGGGTCAGCAGCGACTGCGGCAGGTTGCCGATTCGCTCCATGCGGTAATGACCAGTGCGCGCCTTGGCCAGTACTTGGGTGCTGATGTCCGAGCCGATCACTTCCCATGGCGTGGTGCCCAGCGCCTCGGCCAGGGTCATCGCCAGGCTGTAGGGTTCCTCGCCGGACGAACTGGCCGCACTCCAGATGCGGAACACTTTGCCGGGGGCCGCACCGGGCAGTACGTGCTGGCGCAGAAACTCGAAGTGCTTCGGCTCACGGAAGAAATAGGTTTCGTTGGTCGTCAGCAGATCGAGCGCCACCTGCAACTCGTCCTTACGCTGATCGGTCATGATCAGCTTGAAATAATCGCCATAGCTTTTCAGTTCATAGTGTTTGAGGCGCTTGAACAACCGGCCGGCGACCAGCGATTTTTTGGCCGGCGACAGGTTGATCCCCGCAGCCCGGTGCAACCAGGCCTGGAACTGGCTGAACTCACGGTCATCGAGCGATGCGTTGTGTGGCATGGCTCGACCCTAGCGTGGATTGAAATCGAGAGCAGGCGTTTGAGCGGCTTCCGCGAGACTGGACATCTCGTCGAGGGAGAGCACCTTGTCCACCTCCAGCACGATCACGAACTTGCCATCGACCTTCGCCATCCCACCAATGAAATCGGCACGAATACGTGCGCCGAAGCTGGGCGGTGGCTCGATCTGCGCGTCCGGAATCTCTTGCACCGCCGAGACGGTATCGACCAGCAACCCGACATCCTGCGCCTGACTCGTTCCGGAGCCTGCCTCGAGGATGATCACGCAGGAGCGTCGAGTGATCGCTGAGTTCGCCCGGCCAAAGCGGGCCGACAGATCGATCACTGGCACCACCGCACCGCGCAGATTGATCACGCCGCGCACGAAGTCCGGCATCATCGGCACCACGGTCAGGCTGCCATACTCGATAATTTCCTTGATCCCGAGAATGCCGAGGGCGAACATTTCCCCCCCCAGCATGAAGGTCAGGTACTGCGCGCCTTCGTCTTCGCCAACCGCTGCATCACGCGTCGTCATCACTGCGCCCATTTCGTTCTCCTTGTGACCCGCTCGCGTCTGCGATCAGAAACGCGTGAATTCCGACTCGTCCAATGTACTTTCCATGGCGTAGGCCACGGCCTTGCGCGGCGGCTGCACCTTGCGCACGGGCTGACGCGGCATGCTTGCGGCACCGTCCTGCGGGCCGGCCGGCGCGGCGGCGCGAGGGCTGGAATCCAGGACGAAGAAGCTCATGGCCTGCTGCAATTGTTCCGCCTGACTGTTCATCTCTTCGGCCGTGGCCGCCAGTTCCTCGCTGCTGGACGCGTTTTGCTGGGTGACCTGATTGAGCTGGGTCATGGCGGTGTTGATCTGAGCGACGCCCGCGGCCTGCTCTTCCGAAGCCGCACTGATCTCCTGCACCAGATCGGACGTCTTGTTGATGGACGGGACCATTTCCCCCAGCAACTGACCGGCTTTTTCCGCCATGTCGACACTGCTGGACGACAGCTCGCCAATTTCCTGGGCCGCGACCTGGCTGCGCTCGGCCAGCTTGCGCACCTCAGCGGCAACAACGGCGAACCCTTTACCGTGCTCCCCGGCCCGAGCGGCTTCGATCGCCGCGTTCAGCGCCAACAGGTTGGTCTGGTAGGCAATGTCGTCAATGATGCTGATGCGCTGAGCGATTTTCTTCATCGCCACCACGGTCTGTTGAACCGACTCGCCGCCCTCGGTGGCTTCCTTGGCCGCCTTGCTGGCCATGCCATCGGTCACCTTCGCGTTCTCGGTGTTCTGATTGATGCTGGCGCTCATCTGCTCAATCGACGCACTCGTCTCCTCGACGCTGGCGGCCTGTTCACTGGTGGCTTGGCTCATCGATTGGGCCGTGGCGCTGACTTGCTCCGACGCGCTGGCCAGATTGTCGGCCGCGTTGCGGACTTCTCCGATGATATGCGTCAGCTTGCCGACCATGTTGCGCATGGCGTTGAGTACCATGCCGGTTTCATCTTTGGCACCCGGCTCGATGTGGGCGTTCAGGTTGCCTTCGGCCAGTTGTTCGGCCGCCCTCGCGGCTTGGCGCAGCGGACGAGAAACGATCCGTGCGATCAGCAGCGCCAGTGTCAGGCTGATCAGCAGCGCCACTACCAGCGCCACAACGATCGATAGCCGTGAGTTTTCGTAAAGCGCGGTGCCTTTGTCGCCGGCTGCGGTGCCGCCTGCGGCATTGAGTTCGACCATTTTCTGCAGACGGCTCGTCAGTTCGTCGTAGTGAGTCTTGGATTCCCCACTGAAGACCGTTCGCGCCTGGTCTGTCTGGTTCTGCCGGGACAGCTCGAACAACCGCTTGCTGGTCGCCTGGTAGGCACTCCATGCGCTGGTGACACTCGCCAGCAACTGACGGTCTTCGTCATTCGAGAGCAGTTGCTGGTAGGTGTTGACGCGGGTTTCGAACTGCTGCGCCGCGTCTGCCGCTTCGCGCTCGGCCTGGACCTTTTCATCGCTGCTGTCGGTGCCCAAATGCCGGTACTCTTGCAAGCGGTAGCTGGCGATGAAGAAACGCATGCCCGAGGCGGCACGCATCGACGGCATCCAGTTGCCCCTGATGTCCTGGGCAGCCTGATTGACGGCACCCAGTTGGAGGATGGCGTATCCCCCCATGGCGGCGGTCAGCACCAGGACCACCAGGAATGAGCCAACCAGCTTGGTTGAAATCTTGAGATCGTAAAACCATTTCATCGAGAATCTCCTTGTCTTGCAAACACGTCAGCGGGCAACGACCGACACCGGTAAAGGCGACGGGCTGGTGCGGGCTTCAAGTTGTACGATTTGATTGAGCAGCGCGGGTACATCGAGGATCAGCGCTACCGCTCCGCTGCCCAATATGGTCGAGCCGCTGATGCCGCGCAGTGCACCGAACAGCTTACCGAGTGGTTTGATCACGGTCTGGAATTCACCCAGCAGGTCATCGACGACCAGCCCGGCTTTGTGCTCGGCATAGCGCACCACCACCACGTTCTGGCGACGGGCCGGAGGGCCTTCGTGGCTGAAATGAGCGCGCAGGTCCACCAGCGGCAACACTTCGCCACGCAAG
This sequence comes from Pseudomonas sp. Pseu.R1, assembly GCF_045764065.1. Taxonomy (NCBI): domain Bacteria; kingdom Pseudomonadati; phylum Pseudomonadota; class Gammaproteobacteria; order Pseudomonadales; family Pseudomonadaceae; genus Pseudomonas; species Pseudomonas sp. Pseu.R1. Next base: position 186,864 of record NZ_JBJGEE020000001.1, read on the forward strand.
TCCAGATAACCCTGCTGGCGGCCGGATTCACGCTGGTGTTCATCCAGTTCAATGCATTCCTGGACCATGTCCAGCGGAATGACGTAGGTCGAGCGGTCGATACCGACCAAAAAGCCATTGATGATCGCCAGCGTCAGCGGCAGCCGGATGCGCACCAGCGTGCCTTGGCCCGGTTGGCTGTCGAGCTCGACGTTGCCGCGCAACAGGGTGATGTTGCGCTTGACCACGTCCATGCCGACGCCGCGGCCAGACAGGTTGGTCACGGCTTCGGCCGTGGAAAACCCCGGCTCGAAAATCAGGTTGTAGATCTCTTGATCGGTGAGCACTGCACCGCTGGCCACCAACCCTCGCGCCTGGGCTTTTTCCAGGATGCGGTCGCGGTTGAGACCTGCGCCGTCATCGGCGATTTCGATGACGATGCTGCCAGAGTCATGGTAGGCGTTGAGGCTGAGGTGGCCTTTGCTCGACTTGCCCGCAGCACGCCGTGCATCAGCACTTTCGATGCCGTGGTCCATGGCGTTGCGCAGCAGATGCATCAACGGGTCGCCGATCTTTTCGACGACCGTCTTGTCCAGTTCGGTTTCCGCTCCGCTGATGCTCAGCTCGATGTCCTTGCCCAATTCCTGGCTGACATCGCGCACCACGCGCCGGAAACGGTTGAAGGTGTCGCCGATCGGGATCATGCGCAGGTGCAGGGCACCGTCGAGTATTTCTTCGACGAGGGTCGACACCGTCGACGTCGCCTCTTGCAACGGGGCGTGATGACACGACCGCGCCAGCAGGTTGGCGCCGGCACTGGCAATGACCAGTTCACCGACCAGGTTGATCAGTTGGTCCAGCGTGTCGGCATTGACCCGCACGAAATTGCCATCTCGGCTGCTCGCGTCGCGGTTGGCCGGCGAGCGTTGCGCGAGCGCTGCGGAGGGACTTTCCTCGACCGGTCCAATCAGTGGGTGGTCGGCGCAGACGGTATCGGCCAAAGCGTCCTCGATGGCCACGATGCTGACCTCACAGTCGTCCCTCACGAAGTCGAAAACTTCATTGAGGCTGGTGTGGCTGGCTGCCGACCGCAGATCGATCTCGAAGCCCAGGTAGCAGCTTTCCGGGTCCCAGCTTTCCAGCGCGGGCAAGGTATCGGTCAGGGTCGTTACTTGAATCATCTCCCCCAGGGTGCCCAGGTAGCGCAGGAACGACAACGGGTCCATGCCGTTGCGGAAAACGTCCACCCCGAAGCGTAACGACAGGTGCCACAGCCGCGCTTCGCTGCTCGGCTCAGCCGCAACGGCCAGAACCTCTCGAACGGCCTCGTGGGTGGCCTGGTAGGCAAGCAGCGCCTGCCGCAGCGCCCCCTCGCGCTCAAGGGCTGCGGGGCTGAGCGCCTCACCTTTGGCGGCGACGGTATCGATCAACTCCAGCATGTGATCGCAGGACCTGAGCAGTACGGCGATCAGCGTGTCGTCCACCTCGACGCTGCCATCGCGCAAGCGGTCGAGCACGTCCTCGACGATATGCGTGAAACTGACCACAGGTTCCAGCCCGAACAGGCCGGCGGAGCCCTTGATGGTGTGTGCGGCGCGGAAAATCGCGCCGATGCTGTCCTGATCGCCCGGCTCGCTTTCCAATTGCAGCAGGGATTGCTCCATGACTTGCAACTGTTCGCGTGCTTCGACGATGAACGTCTGCAGTGCCTGATCGAGATTGATGCTCACCTTGACTTCCTTTGTCTGTCTCTGGTCGGTGGTCAAGCTGCTACAGCGCAGCACGGCCACACAGTTGCAGCGCCTGAGCGACTGCCTGGCTTTGCCCGGTCAGGCGGAGCGCCGTGCCCTCGTGGACGCTTTCACGGTGGATCACGGCCAGCCACTGCACACCGGCGCCATCGATTTCCGTGACCTGAGACAGGTCCAGCGCCAGGCTCGGGGCCGAGCCAACGTGGCGCAAGAGCGCTTCGGCGAGTTCGGCGACGGTGTAGATCGTCAACTCGCCTTCGATGGCCACCTGGATCGTGTCATCGACCAATTCGTGAGTGATCGGCATGGCTGCCTCCCTGGCGCAACGTGTTAGGGCAGAATGAGTTTGGAGACCGCCGCCAGCATCTGCGCCGGCTGAAACGGCTTGACGACCCAGGCTTTGGCGCCGGCCGCCTGGCCTTCGGCCTTCTTCGACTCCTGCGACTCGGTGGTCAACATAATGATGGGCGTGAACTTGTAGCTGGCCAGCTTCTTGACTTCCTTGACGAAGGTAATGCCGTCCATGTTCGGCATGTTCACGTCGCTGATGATCAGGTGCACCTTCTGACCGGTGAGTTTGCTCAGGGCATCCCGACCATCACAGGCCTCGATCACGTCGTAACCCGCGCTTTTCAAGGCAATACCGACCACTTGCCGAACGCTGCTGGAGTCGTCGACCACTAATACATTCTTCGCCATGGTGTGTTCCTAAAAGAAGGTGATGTCTTGAGTACTGGATTGCGTCGCGGCCTCACCGTGGTGAGTGCGTCGCTGTTCGTCGGTGGCGTAGGTGGCCTCCATTCGGGCGAGCCACTGGCGCGCATCGATGGCCACGGCCTGATCGGGCGACTGACTGGCCTGCACCAGATGCTCGTGCAGCGCGTGCATGTTGTCGCGCACGTGGCTGAGGATCTGGCTGACCCGGTCCTGGAATTGAAGGTTGACCAGCACCTCGGTCATTTCATCGCGAATGCCGTAGCTCTCCTGTTTGAGCAGATCGGCGGATTCAGCCAGGCTGGCGGTGATGGTCTGAAAGCGTTCGAGCACCGATTGGATGCTTTTCTCGGACGAGGCCACTGAGTGGCTGTCCTGGTCGGCGCTGCTGGAAGCGGCGTGGACCAATTGCGTGATCGCGGTATTGATGATGTCGACCTTGGCGGACATCTGCTGGCCGGTCTCGCTGGACTTGCTCGACAGGCTGCGCACCGCATCGGCGACGACCGCGAACCCTCGACCGGCCTCGCCCGCGCGCGCCGCTTCGATGGCCGCGTTCAGGGCCAGCAGGTTGGTTTGCGCGGCAATGGCAGCGACATCGGCGGCCATCGTCCGCAGCTCGCCCGTATAGGCTGTCAGGCCGCGGACCTGGGCCAGGGTCTGGTCACGGCTGGTCTGGCTGGCTTTGAGGGAATCGATCACCTGGCTCAGTTCGGTGTCGCTGGTGGCGAGCACCTTGAGCGCCCCTTCGGAGCCCTGCCCGTCCAGCTCACCGGCGGCTTGCTGCGAAGCCTGAACGGTGTCCTGCAAGCGCTCGGCGATGCCGGTGAACCGGCTGGTCAGACTGACGATCGCTTCTTCGGTCTGCTGGCGCGAACTTTCTACCTGCCGCGACCAGATGGGCATCGCGCCCAGCAATACCTCATCCAGCTGGGTGCGTGAGGCCGAGCCACTGTGCTGTGCATGCGAACCGGCCTGAGTCTGTCGCGCCTGTTCCATCGACTGGAGTACGGCTTTGTGCCTCGATGCGCTCAAGGCACAGGCGATCAGGCCGATGGCGATCAGAGCGGCAGACGCGATCCAGTTGGCGAGGGAAGTGGACTGCGCGAGGATCCACGCCACGGCGGGAACGACCGGAATGAATGCGACCCCGCTGAAGAAGCGCGGGTGATCGGAAAAGGCTGGACGGTCGTGTCGAGACGAGGTCATGGAGTTCGGTCCTTGAACGTTGTTGCAGACATAAAAGTGACATACAGGTTATCTGCCCACTGTGTCGCAACTTGAGACTCGTCTGTATACCTTCCGTCCGGTTCATGACCTGTCGAGGCGTGAGTGATCGCTCACGCCGCGGCCTGGTCCCTCATGTCGGTGTCCAGTTCTCACCCTTCTCGGCCATGACCCTGGCCGACGTGTCAGCGCTGCGCGCGCGTTCGCCTTTGAGCTTGAAGGACTTGGGTTCGAGCTGATCTTTGCCGTACTCGAAATTCACCTCGCCTTGCAGACGCTCCACACTCAACGAGCTACTGCTGCTGTAATTCACCCAAGGGGTGGGAAGCACGAAAGAGTCCTCCTTGGTGGCTGCCTTGAACACAGCGATGCTGCTGATGCGCAAGTTATTGCGGTCGGTGACCAGCCGCTTCAGTTGCGCATCGTCCAGGGTGCCATTGGCGGCAGCGGTTTCGATCTGTTCCTTGATGTCGTCGCGCAATTCCAGGATCACTTCAGCCCGCGTACCACTGCCCTTCTGCAAGGTGTCGAGCAGCGACTTGAGATGCGGATCCTTGGCCATCAGGCCCTGGATGATTTCCGCATTGCCTTGATGCCCCTCGCGGAAACACTGCGTCGCCCAGTCGACAGCGCGCTTGGTGTTGCTGGCCGAGCCGACGCGTCGAATGTTGTTGTGGGTGATCGTCATGTCCATCATCGTCATCAGTACGCCACCCTGTTTTGCCGCGGTGACCTGGCGCTGCATCTGGCGCAAGCTTTTCAGCTCCGCGTACTGACTGTCGTCCACTGTCGCGGCCTGCCCCCCATAGGCGGGGCTCAACGCAGTGAAGCGCGCCAAAGGGTCCGGTTTGTCTGCCTCGTCGGCCTTGGGAGGGGCTTCGATGTCGGGAAACGCTTTCTTGAGGCTTTTTTTCAGCGCATCCACTTCACTCTGCTGCGGCGGCAAGGCGGCCTTGAACCTGGAGTCAAAGGACTTCCCGGTCTTGGAATTGAGTACCAGGCTCGCACTGATACCCATCGGAATACCGCCTGAGATAAAGGCGCCGTCGGGCTGGGCGACAAAGGTCGTGTCGAACAGCCGCGCGTAACCATTGAGTTTCGTCTGCTCGAAGAAACGCGGGCGGTTATCGCTGCTGATGCGCGTGTTCAGGCCATCGTCGCCGCGCCCAGCCGTGCGTTGACGCTCGACGCCAAGCAGAGTTTGAGTGGCGACCAGACCGGCACCGAACCGCATGAAGCCCGAAACCGGCTTGGCTTTGGTCTGCCCGAGGCTGACGCGAAACTCTGCGGCGGCGGTGGTTTCGATGTCGAGGTTGTATTTCTGCCCGGTGCGCACTTCGTGCTCGACGCCGCGGTCGATCAGCGCCATGGGCCGCAGCCCTTCCTGGGTCGGGTTCTTGCTGCTGTTCAGTGGCGCGGAGGTGAGGTCGTGAATGAACGCGTCTACCTCGTTCTCGCGCACGAAAAAACTGAGCGCCTGGGTTTGAGTGAATTTGTTCTTGACGTCCAGTGAGCCACCGAAACGGCCACCCACTGTCATGTGCCGTTGATGGTCACTGGAAGAGCTGGACGTGTGCACCTCCGTGCTCCCTGGGACGTTGCCCGAATTGCCAGCGTCCTTTCCGGTCACCACGCCGCCCGCGATCATGGACGTGCCCACGGTGAGCGCTCCGTCACGACCGATCGACATCTTCAGCCCTCGGTCAAAGCGCGTAAGGGTCAAGGCATAGGTGCGCTCGGGATCGACGCTCACCCGAGGCCCCAGCACCGCAATACCCGCGTCGAAACCCAGGGTCGCCGCGCCGCCGCTGTAGACCCGGTTGATCCCAGCCTTTGTTCCGCTTTGGGTCGACTGCCGCCCTTCGTGCACAGGGGACATGCTAGACCTCCACCAACGGAGGTAACGACATGAGCGCAAAAACCACTTCCTCATATCAGCCTTGGAATAAAGGCAAACTGGTCGGTCAAAAAGCACCGCTCCGCATGCGGGATATCTGGGGCATCAGGATCAGGCTTGAGCTAGCGCAAAACGTGAGGGATCTAGCACTTTTCGATTTGGCAATCGACAGCAAGCTTCGTGCATGCGACCTGACAAAGCTACGCGTTCGTGATGTCGCGCACGGAAATCAAGTTGTAGCCAGGGCAATGGTGATGCAGCAAAAAACAAAACGGCCCTTACAGTTCGAGATCACTGCTCAAACGCGACTCGCCGTGGAGGAATGGGTGCAAGAGGCTCGACTTGGAAATGGGGATTTTCTGTTCCCAAGTCGGCTAAGAACTTCCGAACATCTATCCACACGCCAATACTCACGCATAGTGAAAGCTTGGGTAGCCTCCATCGGCCTCGACCCAGTCCCATATGGCACTCATACGATGCGTCGGACGAAGGCTTCATTGATCTATCGGAGGACGAAAAACATCAGAGCAGTACAGATACTTCTCGGTCACACCAAGCTGGAAAGCACTGTCAGATACCTTGGCATCGAAGTGGACGACGCGCTTGAAATGGCAGAGCAGACTGAAGTGTGAGCAGGCAATGGCGACGGGGTAGCCATCCCGTCGCTTTCGGCCAGAAGCGGACTTTGGACAGCTAGCCATTCGGCACCAAACACTGGCTTACGTGAACTCAAATCATTGAAGCGATCAGGATGGTGTCCAATTCCGTTGATCGAAACAGCGTCCATGCGAGACGATCTGAGCAACCACGCCAGCACACTCAAGATCGATCCGACTTCAACTCTGCGCGCGCGGTTTGGAGCCCTACGAACCATGCACTACTGCCCGGCATCAGCGGCCGAAAACTATCCGCTTTAGGTTGAAGCCGCCTATCTGGAGTGCCCACACTCCTAAACGATACGGACTTGATAGGTAAGATAGCGAAGTGGCTCGACCGATACGCCCAGCCACCATGGACCCTTCAATAGCAGGCTCCCATGCTTCTGAAGGTATTACAGACGCTATCCACGACTAACGGCTGATACCGTTCGCCTTGAACAGCCATTCGAATGCCTGCTCCAGCGTGGGCGCGGCAGCTTGCGGTGGGTTGGCGCTGGTTTGGTTGGCGGTGCGCTGGAACAGGTCCTTGACCCCGGGCAGCACTGACACCGGCATGTCGGCGGCACGCAGCTGGCGCTCGGCCTCTTCGACCTCCTTCAGACGACGGGGTGCATGGACGACGTGGGTGCGAATCAGGGCGCCGAGGAAGTCACGCAGGCTGGCCTGATCGATGTCGCTCAAGGCGTCGTGAAGCTTGTCGGTCACGCCCTGCTTTTCGGCGGCCATGAAGCATTCGATGGTCAGTGCTTCGAGACCTTTGGTGAACACGCTGCGCAGGATTTTCAACGCGGCTGCGTCTCCCGCTACGCCGTCTTCCACAGGCTTGAGCGGTGCGCCTGCCGAGGCGAACAACTCAATGGCCTGATCAAGCCCGACGCCTGCGCCGAGCAGGTTGGTTTTCTCGTGGGTCAGGGCAATGGCGCCGAGGATCGCGACGTCCACGTAGGCCACGCCCAGTTGCGCCGCGTGGGCCGCTGCGATACGGATCTGCGCCGGATCGGCGGTGGTCATGTCCACGAACAGAGCGTGTTTTTGCATGCCGGCGAGGGCCTGCTCGGCCACCGGCAGAGAGACTGTGCCAAAGACGCAGGACACGACCACGTCGCAGGCAGGCGCGATGTCGGCGATGGAGGTGAACACGTCGAACCCAAGTTCTGACGCAAATGCCTGGGCGCGGGGGGAGGGTTTCAAGTCGCACAGCACGATGTCATGCCCTGCCGCCAACCACGGCCGCGCATACGTCAGGCCGACTTCACCCGCTCCGATAATTCCGATTTTCATTGTTCTGGTTTCCGCTTCAGTGGGCCGCATAGGCGCCTTTGTAAGTGCCGGCGGCGATTTGCGCCAGCATCTCCGCTTCTTTTTGCTCAGTGGCCAAGCAGCGCTGCAACAGGCTTTCGGCCTGGGCGGCCGGGAACGCGACTATGCCGTCATGATCGCCCACGACGATGTCCCCCGGCGAGACCAGCATGCCGCCGATACTGACTGGCACGTTGATCTCCCCTGGGCCGTTTTTGTAAGGGCCGCGATGGAATCCTGCGCGGGCGAACATCGGGAATGTCCCCTTACCGATGGTTGCCAGATCCCGAATCGCGCCGTCCACCACCACGCCCACAGCACCACGTTTTTCTGCGATCGCCGCCATGATGTCGCCCATCAGCGCGCGGCTGATGTCGCCCCCGCCGTCAACCACCAGCACCTGCCCAGGGGTGAGGATTTCCAGCGCCTGATGGATCGCACGGTTATCACCACAGGGGACCTTCACGGTCAGGGCAATGCCGGCCATGGTGCCTTCGATGCGGTGAAACGGCTTGAGCCGCGCGCCGGGAAGACGATCCAGGCAGTCGCTGATGATGGAGGTCGAGGTGCGGGTGAAGGCCGCCAACAGGGCGCTGACTTCTGACGTTGAGGCGATGGCGTTCATGGGGTTTCCTCATAGGGCTGATAACCCTGAGGATAAAGACGCTGCAAAATAGAAAAAAGCGATATTATTGTATGAAAATGCATGCCCATAAGGAATGAATGTGATTACCCTTCGGCAACTCACGGCGCTGCACTGGATCGAACGTCTTGGAACATTTGAACGTGCAGCAGAACATCTTCATACCACACAGTCAGCCATCTCCAAGCGGGTGCAGGAGTTAGAGTCGACCACTGGGCTGCAGCTGTTCGACCGCTCACAACGTGGTGCAAGGCTCACCGCCGCTGGCGAGGAGCTGCTGATCATTGCCCGTGAAATGCTAAACCTTGCCGATCAAATCACCTCGTTGAAAGACGGCACTCAAGTCATCACACGACGCTTGCGACTGGGCGTAACCGAACTCACCGCGCTGACTTGGTTGCCGCGCCTGATTTCAAGGTTGGTGAAGGATTTTCCAGGCCTTATCGTGGAGCCTGAAGTCGACATGAGCCGCACCCTCCACGAAAAGCTGATGGACGATCTGGTGGACCTTATCATTATCCCCGACACCTTCACGGCGCCCGAGGTAACAGCGGTGCCTTTGGCCATCGTGGAAAACGCCTGGATGGCGGCGCCCGGGCTGATCGGGCATTCAGGGGTGGTGGGCCTGGCAGAGCTGGCCAAATACCCGGTGCTGGTGCAGGGCAAGCGCTCGGGGTCGGGTTTATTCGTCAACAAATGGCTGGGGGCATTGGGCATTGAATTGCCGAAGACGCTATCGTCCGACAGCCTCACGGCGATGCTCGGCCTGACCGCCGCCGGGCTGGGCGTGACCTATCTGCCGCTGGAGTGCTTTCGTCCGCTGGTGAACGAAGGCAAGCTGACGATCATTAAGACCGACCCCCAATTACCGGCGGTGCCGTACATGGCGATGTACCGTAACGACCGGCCATCTGCGTTCGTCACTGAAGTGGCATCCCGGGCTGTGGAGCTGTGCGACTTCTCGCGACAACTGCAAAGCTGACAAGGCGCACGGGATGATGCCCGTGCGCCTTGTCCAATCACGCAGGTGTGGAGAATGGCCGGGCGTCTATCGAACGCCTTGCTGCTCGCTGAGGTCGGCAGGTTCATGAATGGTTAGCACGACGACCAGTGCCGCAAGTGAGCAGCCCCCTAGAAAAAGGAACACTGCGGTCCAACTATAGCTGTCCAGCAACATGCCGGTGATCAGCGGTGCCATGGCCCCCCCCGCCTGCCCTGCGCTGTTCACCAGCGAGGCTGCGACCGGGTAGGTGGTGCGCGTGGTCACGCCCATCGAATACACCGAAAATGATGAGTAGCCGATGTTCAGCAAGAAGCCGGTGCCGAACAGCAACAGGCTGACGGACAGCAGATCGTTTGGCGCGGAGACCAGTGCGGCCATCATCAGGCACGTGGCCACGGCGCTGATCATCATAGTCGGTTTTCTGCGGCGGTCCAGAACGGTGTCCGACAGCCAACCCCCGACGATGTTGCCCAACACGCCGCCTGCGAACGGCAGGGAGGCGACGAAGCCGATCTGCATCAGCTCGAAATGCTTCACCTCACCGAGGTACTTTGGCAGCCAGGCCAGCAGCACATTGACCACGCCGGTCATCAGCAAATACCCCAGCCCACAGCCCCAGATGTTCCAGGACGCAAACACCGAGCGCGAAGTGGCCAGCGGCGTCGTGTGCTTGTAACGCAGCATTTTATCCAGCGCGCCGAAGTTTTTACGAGCCCGTGCAGCGCCGGTTTCGCTCTTGGTCTGATCTTCGATGTAGGTGGCCTCGGCCTCGTTGACCCGCTGTCCGGAACGTGGGTCGTTGGGCACCAGCCACCACCAGATCAGCGCCATCACGATCCCCGGAATGGCGAAGGCGAAGAACATCGTGCGCCAGCCATCGAGCATGATCAGCGCAGCACCAATAGGCGGCGCGATCACTGCGCCCATCTTCGCCGCTGACAGAAACGCCCCCGTGGCCAGCCCCTTCTCACGGGCTGGAAACCAGCGGTTGATGGTGCTGAGCATCGACAAAGGCAACGCCGCTTCGGCAATCCCGAGGGCTGACCGGTAGATCTTCAGCAACCCGAAGTTGTGCGCTGTGCCGATGAGCAGCGTGACCACAGATGTCAGACAAATGGACACCGGCGCCACCAGACGCACGCCCACACGGCTGAGCAGGAAGCCGGCGGGAATCTGCCCCAAGGAATAGAACAGGAAGAACGCGCTGACCAGCAGCCCTGCCTGGGCGTTGGTCGCGCCGAATTCTTTCTGGATATAGGGCAGCGCGATACCGATGTTGGCCCGGTCGGCGGCCGCCAGCATGTAGACAACGACGATGACCGACAGGACTACCCAGCGATACTTTGACCTAGCCGTCTGCACGGCGGTGTCCGTGGTGGCGATTGCAGTCATGGCCCCTCCCATTTTTTATGCTTATTGGAGTGACCATGGTCAGCATTCTTCAAGCGTAGAAAAAGCGATAAATAGGAAACTAGCTTCATTCCTTAAGGGAATATTTTACCCATGGCCTCAAGTAATAATTATTGGCTGCTCTTACTTATCGGACAGCGTCGCGAAGAAAACGTTGACTAAGGCGTTGAATGATGTCTGGAGGACAGTAGTGAGTTACTAGCGTCCGCTATGGGTCGAAAGCGGCCATTCAGTGCAGATGGAAAAGCCTCAAGATCAAGCTCGACGCTTTCTCGCCATCTGCTTCGTAAAGGCTACGCAATGCAGCCTGATCGGTAATTTTGTGCAGTTCGAAGTGGTTATAGAACGCTTGGCCAAGTCGTTGCTGCTCGAAGTTTCCCAAGTTCCACAAGCACCTAAACTCTTCATAAGCGGCGCGTTCAATCTGCAACGACGAATCGTTTTCCATTTACGGACTACCATCAGCAAGACGACCGAAACGTAACAACTCGCTACCGAACCTTCAAGCTTGTCCCAAGCAAACAGTCCGCTATCGGCCAGAAGCAGCCGCTCTACATCTGCCCCGAAGATAGAGCCCCAATGCTCGTCGCAGCGCTGGCAATACACTTGAACCGAGTGGCAAATTTAGGACACGGGTTCGTGATCATCACAGCCGACTCGAACCAGGGGATGCAAGTCCAGGCCGGATACTGAAGCTCCTTCCGCTACACAAGACTTTCGCCCGTACTTAAGAACAAAGAGCATGCCCGGCGAGCATGATGGCCGCAATCATCCCCGTCACCGAGAAGGCTTGTTGCAAGCGAGGCCCGGCCAACTGACTTGCCAGCAAACGCCCACCGAGTAACCCAAGCACAGCCCCCGCCGCAAAGGGCAGCGCCGCCGGCCAATACAGTGACCCTGTCATTGCCGCGGTGGTCACGCTCCCCATTGACACAACGGCGATGGCTGCCAACGACGTCGCGGTGATGCTCTTCATTTCCAAGTTGGTACAGCGGCTCAGCGCCGGAACGACGACAAAGCCACCGCCCACCCCCAGCAGTCCGGACAGCAAACCCGAAAGCATTCCGGTCAGTGCCAGCGCGCGTGCGCAGGGCAGTGTCCAGCGCAAGCGCCCGCAGGCCGGATTGAGCACGCAAGGCATTGAAGTCAGGCGCGGTGGTGCTTCTCCATGCCGCAGGTCCCGATTGGCGTTGTGCAGCATCCGTAGGCACGCATAAAGCAGGACGATGGAGAAGACCAGCGCTAGCGGTGGATTAGGCACGCTATGGGCGATGTAGAGCCCAAGCGGAGCAACGACGACTCCAATCATCGAGACCAGGGCTGCGGCACGATAGCGAACGACTCCTTGCCGCAAGCCAAGCACTGCCCCCACCCCCGCCGACAGCCCCACGGCCAGCAGTCCAACCGGTGCCGCCTGAGCCAGTGACAAGTCCAGACCGAAGACCAGAACCGGCACGGCGAGAATCCCTCCTCCGGCGCCGGTCAGGGCGAGGATCGCACCGATACCACCGCCCAACAGCACGCTCAGCATCGCATGGTCGAACATGATTGAACTCACAGGGCGTTGATCGGAATTTTCAGATACCGCACGCCATTGGCCTCGGCTTCCGGCAAGTGTCCGCTACGCATGTTCACCTGCACCGACGGCAGGATCAGCGCGGGCATGGCGAGAGTGGCATCGCGGGCTTCGCGCATGGCCACGAAGTCATCCTCCCCGAGGCCGTCATGCACATGGATGTTGTGCTTGCGTTGGGCGTCGACCGTCGTCAGGTATTCAATCGGCCGACCGTTCGGGCGGTAGTCGTGGCATATGAAAATCAGTGTGGCGGCGGGCAACGCCAGGATTCTTCTGATGGAGCGAAACAGGGTTCTGGCGTCACCGCCGGGGAAGTCACAGCGGGCGGTACCGTAATCCGGCATGAACAGGGTGTCGCCGACGAATGCCAGCGTAAGGTCGCCCGCGCTGATCACATAGGTCATGCAGGCCGGCGTGTGGCCGGGCGTGTGCAACGCCTGCGCGTTGAGGCTGCCGATGAGAAAATGGTCGCCATCCTCGAACAAGGCATCAAACTGGCTGCCGTCACGCTTGAACTGATCGCCCTCATTGAACAACGTACCAAATGCCCGCTGAACGTCGGTGATGTGGCTGCCGATCGCGACTTCGCCGCCCAGTCTGTCTTTCAAATAAGGGGCGGCGGACAGGTGATCGGCATGCACATGGGTTTCCAGAATCCACCGCACCCGCACGCCAAGTTCCCGCACGCGAGCAACGATCGCGTCAGCCGATTGGGTATGGCCTGATTTGGAATCGAAGTTCAGCACGCTATCAATGATCGCGCCGCTCAGGGTCAAGCGGTCCACCAGCAGGTAGCTGAAGGTGGAACTGGCATCATCCAGAAAGGCCTCGACCAGAATATTGTCGTCGATGAGCATGCCGCCCTCCTCTTGCCATCATGGAATGGCCACACCCAGGTGCGGCCGGTGCACTGCGGGATCAGTAGCTTTTGTAGGGCAGGAACTTGCCGGACAACACGACATTGACCCGATCGCCCTTGGGGTCCGGCTGGCGCTGAATGTCCATGGAGAAATCGATCGCACTCATGATGCCGTCGCCGAACTCCTCATGGATCAGTTCCTTGATGGTGGTGCCGTAGACATTCACCAATTCGTACCAGCGATAGATCAGCGGGTCGGTTGGCACCGACGTCGGCAGCGAGCCCTTGTACGGTGTCACTTGCAGCCACGCCACGGCCTCGTCCGACAGTTCGAACAGCGTACCCAGGGTCTCGGCCTGAGCCTTGTCGAAGGTCATCTGGCCCAGGCAGCCGGCGGTGGTCCACTCCTTGGACAGGCCGATACGCTCCGCCACGTCACGCCATTTCAGGCCTTTGCTGACCTTGGCGGCGAGAATCATCTGGGTCACTTGGTCGCGATTGGAAATCATGGAAACCTCTCTCATCAGTCATGCAGCGGGATTGTCAAACAGGGTTCAGGCAACGATGCGCAGCTTGGAACTGGTTGGGCCATCCGGCCCCGAAGGTGGACCGTCATCGGTGAGGCCGGGATAGACGATCAGCGGCTCGGCGGGCGTGGCGGCTTGCGCGTTCTGCTCCTGAATGGTTTTGGAGCGGCGCACCAGAAAGTCCACCAAGTGGTTGCGGATACGGTAGAACTGCGGGTCGTGATGAATGGTTTCCCGCGAGCGGTCGCGAGGCAGCGTGTTGATGACGATTTCGGCGATGCGCGCATGGGGGCCGTTGCTCATCAACATGATCTTGTCGGCCAGCAAAATCGCCTCGTCGACATCGTGGGTGATCATGTACACAGTCTGCTGGGTGGCGGCGCAAATGCTCAGCAGCTCGTCCTGAATCACCCCACGGGTCAGGGCGTCCAGTGCGCCGAACGGCTCGTCGAGCAACAGCATTTGCGGCTCCACCGAAAAGGCGCGGGCAATGCCGACACGCTGCTTCATGCCGCCGGATAACTGGCTGGGCTTCTTCTGCCCTGCCCCTTTCAGGCCGACCATCTCCAGAAAGCGCGTACCGTGTTCCGCCACCTGCGCTTTCGACCACTCCGGGTGGCGCGAGCGCACGGCAAAGGCAATGTTCTGATCCACCGTCATCCACGGCAGCAGTGCGTGGTTCTGAAACACCACACCGCGATCCAGGCTCGGCCCGGACACCTCACGGCCGCCCATCACCACCGTCCCGCTGCTGGCTTCGTCCAGCCCGGCGAGGATGTTGAGAATGGTGCTTTTGCCGCAGCCGGAGTGGCCGATCACGCACACGAACTCGCCGCGCTGGATGGAAAAACTGATGTCTTCGAAGACCGGCGCAGAAGCGGCACCGTAGCGCTTGGTCAGCCCTTCGACCTTGATGAACGCAGGCGTGCGCCCGGAGTTTTCATTCAGCATAAGTCACCTTTTTTTGCAGGGTGGCGAAGAGCAGATCCAGCAACATGCCCATCACGCCGATCATGAGCACGGCGAAGATCACGTTGGACAGCGACAGGTTGTTCCATTCGTTCCACACGAAGTAGCCGATGCCGGTGCCGCCAATCAGCATCTCGGCAGCGACGATGACCAGCCAGGCGATGCCCATGGAAATGCGCATACCGGTAATGATTGTCGGCGCCGCGGCCGGCAATACCACCATGAACGCCTTGCGCAACGGGCTGACCTCCAGGGTGCGGGCGACGTTGAGCCAGTCCTCGCGTACCGCAGCGACGCCGAAGGCGGTGTTGATCAGCATCGGCCATACCGAGCAGATGAAGATCACGAAAATGGCCGACACCGACGAATCCTTGATCGTGTAGAGCGCGATCGGCATCCAGGCCAGCGGCGAGATCGGCTTGAGCACCTGAATGAACGGATCGAGGGCTCGGTACAGCAGCGGCGACATGCCGATGGCAAAGCCCAGCGGAATCGCCACCAGCAAGGCGATCAAGTAGCCGATGGCAACCCGTCCCAGTGAATGCGCCAACTGAATACCAATGCCTTTTTCATTGGGGCCACGGTCGTAGAACGGGTCGCTCAGTTGTTTGAGCGCCAGGGTCGAGAACTCCGCTGGCGTCGGAAAACCATTGGCCTTGCGTTGCTCGCTGCTGAGGCTTTTGCCCATCAGCATGGCGTACTCTTCGTCCATCGCCGCCTTCGCGGTTTTTGCTGTCGGCAAAGTCGCCAACTGCCACACCAGCAGCAACGCGGCAAGCATGGCCAGCGACAGCAGGGCCGCCCTGAATCTCAGTGTTTTCATCGCCTGCTCCTCTTACGTGCGTTTGATGGCAAAGCCATCCAGATAGGCCTTGGGTTGGGTCGGATCGAATGGCCGGCCCATGACCGAAAACGCCTTGTAGCCCGACAGCGGTTCAACACTGGCTTCGCTCATCGCCAGTTCACGCATTTGCCTGCGGGCGTCTGTCATCAGAAACACCTGCTCGGCGATGCCGTTGAAATCCACATCGCCCTTGATGTAGCCCCAGCGCTTGAGCTGGGTGAGCATCCAGGTCGCCATGGAGTACCAGGGCATCGGGTCAAAGTCCGAGCGACGTGGGTGGTCCTGCACCACGCCCAGGCCATCGGCGAAACGGCCGGTCAATCCCTGGCGAATGACGATTTCCGGCTGGTTCAGGTAGTTCGGTGTGGAGATGGTTTGCGCGATCATTGTCCGGTTGGCCGGATCACGGGCCAGCGCAGCGGCGTTGAGAATCGCCCTGTACAGCGCGGCAAAGGTGTTGGGGTTCTCCTCGATGAACTTCTGCGAAGTGCCGAACGAACAGCAGGGATGGCCGTCCCAGATGTCCTTGGAGAGGACATGGATAAAACCGATCTCGTCATACACCGCACGCTGGTTGAACGGGTCCGGACCGAGAAACCCGTCGATGTTGCCGGCGCGCAGGTTGGCGATCATTTCGGCAGGCGGCGTGACCCGCAGTTGCACATCGCGGTCGGGGTCCAGACCGTGCTCGGCCAGGTAGTAACGCAACAGGAAGTTGTGCATCGAGAACTCGAACGGAATGGCGAACTTGAAGCCCTTCCAGTTGCGCGGATCGCGATTGTCCTTGTGCTTGAGCGCCAGGGTGATGGCCTGGCCATTGGTGTTCTGGATGCTGGCGACGCGCATGGGTTGAGCGTTGGAGCCCAGGCCAAGCGAAATGGTCAGCGGCATGGGCGCAAGAAAGTGCGAGGCGTCCAGCTCACCGTTGAGCATGTTGTCGCGCACCAGCGCCCAGCCGGCGGTCTTCTGCAAGGTCACGTTCAGCCCCTGGGCCTTATACAGGCCCAGCGGGTCGGCCATGATCAGTGGTGTGGCGCAGTTGATGGGGATGAAGCCAATCTTGAGGTTCTTCTTCTCCAGCGCACCGTTCTTGTCTTCGGCCATCGCCTGCATGGCCTGTATCGGCAACAAGCTGTTGATCGCCGCCATGGCCGCGCCTGCACCCACCGCCTTGAGAAAGCGCCGGCGCGTGGCGTCATGGGGAAACAGGGCACGGACGGCTGCTGCCTCGACAAAATCACGGGACAGGCTTTCGGGGTTTTGCCCCCGAGCCATTCGTGCGCGCTCCGCCTCGCTGTCGTGGACTGACTGGCTGGCATGCTGGCCGCAGCTGCACCCCGACAAGGGCGCGTCACTGCTGTACGGTCGGTAAAAGTTCTCGTCGCTCATGCCCGCAGTCCCTCTGGTAAATGATGTTCAGGCGGCTGCCTGGCCAACTTGCAAGCTGGACGCCATGTGGCCGTCCAGGTCCTGTTCCATGCGCAGGTGCCCTTCGCCCTGTTCGACGATCCGCCAGGTGCCGGCCATGGATGGCAGGCCACGCAGCACGATAGGTAAAGACCGGGTTTTTAGGCGGATCACCGGTTGCACATGGGCATAACCGGCATGTTCCCGCCCCAGCAGGCCATGGGCGATGACCTGGGCCTGCAAGGCAATCGGTTCGACAAAACGGCATGGCATCCCGGCCAGACTGATGCAGTCGCCCAGCGCGTAGATGTCGGCGTCACTGGTGACCAGCGTCTGTGGATCCACCTGAATGCCCCGGTCGAACGCCAGGCCCGCGTTGCGCGCCAGACGGCTCTCAGTCATCAGACCGGTGGCGGCCACTACCTGATCGAACTCGAAATGGCGATTGCACTCGGTGCTCAGGGTTTTGCTGCCATCTGCCCAACCGCTGATCTGCGCGACCTGTACCGAGCCGATGAACTCGATGCCCTGTCGGGATTGATGGCTCAGCAGCAATTCGGCCGCCAGATCGGGCAGCAGCCCTGCCAATGGCAATGGGTTACGATCAATCAGCGTGACGCTGTGCCCGGCCCGGGCGAAGTCTTCGGCCAGCTCGCAACCCACCATGCCCGCGCCGATGATTGCGATGCGCTGCGCGCTTTCGCTCAGGCGTGCCTGCAAGCCGGACCATTCGTTCAGGTTGTTGACGCGCCAGCACAAGGTCGGCGGCAAGGCCGCGGGCAGCGCCGGGCGTGCGCCTTGTGCCAGCACCAGCTTGGTATAGTTCAGGGTGCCGCGGGTGGTGCGCAGTTGATGCAGTGCTGGCGTCAGCCCTACCACCGAAGTTTCGCTGTACAGCCGTACCCCCAGACGTTGCGCGGCATCCTGCGCGGTTTCGCGAATCAGCGACTGCGCGGTCTGGCCCCGGCTCAACGCCAGCGACAATTCGGGCTTGTGATAGCGGTTGCCGTTACAGGCGCTGACCAGGGTAATCGGCACGCTACGGTCCAGTTCGCGAATGGCCTCGACAGCCGCCCAGCCAGCCAGACCGGCACCGACCACGACAATTCCGGTGCCCTGCTGAAACATCGGCATCTGGCTGACCGCTTCCACTTCACGTTTGACGAACAGCTCAAAGTCGCTCTTGGTCACTCCACACAACGGGCATTCCCAGTCGTCCGGAATGTCTTCGAAGCGCGTACCCGGCGGCAGACCACTGTCCGGGTCACCCAGTGCTTCGTCGTAGATCACGCCGCAGGCGCGGCAGATGAATTGCAGCCAGGGTTTGGTCAGGGCACTCATGCCGGCATCTCCTCTTTCATCAGGCGGGCCATTTCCCAGCGCAGGTGCTTGATCGCCGGGGTCACGATGGCGACGAAGTGCGCTTCACGGATGCGCCGTTGCGGCGCGGCACTCATGCGATAGCCCCGCGCGCCCTGATGCAGCAATGCCGACTGCGACGCCTTGAGGGCAAGCTCGGCACCCTGCACCCGGGCGTCCAGCACATCCAGCAGGAAGTCCTTGCTGGTTTCATACGGGGTGCGGCACAGCCTGAGCACCCGCGCATTGAGATCATCGAGTTCAAATTGCAACTCGTCGGCGCCGTTGTGCAGGAACTGGTTGACATGGCCCAGCGTCGGCTCGACCTCACGGATCGAATCGATACTGCCTTGGGCAACGCCGCTGGCCATGCCTGACTGCAACAGGATGAAGGCGCCGCGAATGCGCTGAACAAATGGCCGCGCCGGATCGGCGATCAGGGCATCTTGCGGGACAAAATAATCGACCAGACGCACACCCCAGGTGCTGGTGCCTTCCATGCCGGAAAACTCCGGACAGGTCTTGAGTTCGACACGCTCGTCGAGATCGAGCATGAACATGATTTCGTGGGAGATGGAGCCGTCATCACGCTCCACCCCGGCGATAGCGCCGCAGTACTGACCACGGTTGATATGGCTGACCCACGGCAATGCGCCATTGACCCGATAGCCACCGGGCACCTTGCGCGCGCGCAGGATCAGCGTTTCGATGCCGGCCAGCGCCTTCATCGGGTTGGACAAGGCCGTGCCGCCGAACGTCTGGCCTTGGGTGTGCAGCGCCAGTCGCGACAGCAACGCGGTGTTGTCGGACTGGTCCATGTACAGGCCGCAGACGTCATGGCACCACATCAAAAAGCCGGTGGAACCACAACTGCGACTGGCTTCATGCATGCTGCCCACCGCCACATCGAAACGCTGCCCCTGCTGCGTCAGGTGTGCAGCAAAGGCACCCGCCTGCGCGAGGGAAGCCATGATATCCAGCGGGTAATGACCTTCATCGATCCGCTGCGCTGATTCGGCCAATGGCCCCATGGAGATGCGGCTAACCTCCCCGAGCACCTGGGCATCATCACCCCAGTCTGCGGTACGTCCCGCCGGTTCGAGTGCAAGCGCGATGTTGTTCATGGCAATCCCTCCCGTCAGTGTTTGCGTATGCGGCGTGCTGGGCTCAGCGCTGCCGGTTCAATCGGCCAGGCTGATGCTGAACTGGATCGGGTTGCGCAGGGTGTTGGCCATCGGCGAGGCGTAGTTGGCCAGACGAACGATCTCGT
Organism: Pseudomonas sp. Pseu.R1; assembly: GCF_045764065.1. Lineage (NCBI taxonomy): Bacteria > Pseudomonadati > Pseudomonadota > Gammaproteobacteria > Pseudomonadales > Pseudomonadaceae > Pseudomonas > Pseudomonas sp. Pseu.R1. The sequence continues at coordinate 206,257 of NZ_JBJGEE020000001.1, forward strand.
CCAGGGTTTCACGGGAGGCGTCGCCTTCCACCAGCACCTTGACGCGGATGTCTTGAAAGCCCATCTCCAGCGGCTGTTTCTCGGCACCGCCAGCGCCCCACGCGGCCGGGTTACCGATGTCGCCTTCGAGGAACACTTCCAGCTTGCTGAGCTTGACGTTCATCCAGGTGGCTACGGCGGTGACGCCCACGGCGATGCAGCCGCCCAGACCTGACAGAATGACTTCGCCCGGCGCCGGCGCGGTGTTCTCACCGAACAGGTGCAGTGGCTCGTCAACCACCACCGGCGTGTGATCGCCCACGTAGCTCAGCGTACGAAACACGCCTTGCCCTACGGTATGGACCTTGTTGGTTCCGCGGGTTTGTGGGTTATTGCGGCCCTTTTCGGCAAACGCTTCCAGGCCGGCCTGATCGATGGGTTTCAGGTAAGTGGTGGCGACTTGAGCAGTTGTTGCGGACATGTCTGATCTCCATTGGGCTGAGCAATGGGCTGGCTGCATGATGTGCAGCGCCCGTTCGCCAATGGACTATCGCAACAGCTGTGCCAGATTCTATGAGCCGGATAGCAAATTTTTATTCGCTATATAAATCAGTAGGTTGAAAGGGACGATTGGCGCTTTACCAGGCTTTACTCCTTGCAAGCGCCTCACCTGAACGACCTTCAAATTGTCGACAATGTAAACAATGTCGACAATGTGTAAGTCTCACCCGCCCGCTAGGTTTGCAGCTTCTTCCAGCGGTAGTTGAATTGCCGAGCCGTCATTCCCAGCATCTGCGCCGCACGCGACTTGTTGCCCCCGCAGCGCTCGACAGCGTGTACCAGCTCATCTGCGGAATGAGAGCTGACCGCCACGTAGGGGCGCACAAGGTCGTGATTGAAATCGGTCGCGGGTGCACTTCGCGCAGCGGCGACGGGTGAGGTTTTCGCCCCGAGTGCCGGCAGGAAATATTCGATGTCCCGCGCGCTCAATACCGGCTTTTCAGCCAAAAGCACCAGCCGCTCGATCAGGTTGGACATTTCCCGAATGTTGCCTGGCCAACTGTGCGCTTGCAGACGCTCAATCGCAGTGGCGTCAAAGCTGACGTTTCGCTGATTGGCCTGATTGATCCGGTTGAGGAACTGCAACGCCAGCGCGGGAATGTCCTCACGGCGACTGGCCAGGGTCGGCAGGTGAATCGGGATCACGTTGAGTCGGTAATACAGATCCTGGCGGAACACACCCTGGCTGACCTCCACGGCCAGATCACGGTTGGTGGCCGCTACCAGCCTGACATCCACCTTGATCTCGCGCGTGCCACCCAGCCGGGTAATGGTGCCCTCCTGCAACGTGCGCAGCAGCTTGGTCTGCATCGACAGCGGCAGCTCACCGATTTCATCAAGGAAAATCGTTCCACCATCGGCCTGCTCGAACCAACCTTCGCGGGCGGTGTTGGCGCCCGTGAATGCGCCACGTTCATAGCCGAACAATTCGGACTCAAAGAGCGTGTCGGGAATCGCGGCGCAGTTGATCTTGATGAACGGTTTGTCTTGCCTGGGACTGGCCAGATGCAGCGCCCGTGCAAACAGCTCCTTGCCGGTGCCTGACTCTCCCAGTAACAGAACACTGGCAGTGGAATTAGACACCCTTTCCAACTCCGAAATCGCCTGGAGCAATTGTGGCGAGCTGCCGACGATGCCATAGCGACTGGTGCGGGTTTCCAAGGCTCGCACCAGTTGCTGATTGCGTATTTCCAGCGCTTCGGTCTTCTCCCTGATGTAGGCGCGCAAGTGCAGGATCTGCCCGACCATGGTCGCCAGAATCCGCAGGATGCTGATGTCGTCAGTCAATGGCCGCGCCCGCATGCGGATTCGGTGCGTCGCGAGCACCCCGATGACTTTCTGCCCGATCATGATCGGCAAGGCGATATACGACACCGGTCCCGGCGGCAGTTTGACCCGTTCAACGACCCGCCCCAGAAATGAGGGTTCCTTGTCGATGTCCTGAACAATGATCAATTGCCCACGGGCCAGGACCCGACCGGTAATGCCCTCATCCAGCCCGTACACGCCACGTTTGATTTCCTCCCGGGTCAGCCCGTAGGCATAGCGGATACGGGCCTGCTCTGACGCCTCATCGAACAGCACGATGCGCCCACGATTCAAACCCAACAGTTCGGAAAGCAGATGCAGCATCTCGTTGAGCACCGTATCTGAAGTTAGATCTTTGCCCATCAAACCGGTGACCTGCTGGAGCAAAAGCATCTCTTGAGATCGCCAGAACGCCGGTGAGGCTTCTATGTCTTTATCAGTCGTGACGTTCTCCACTGCTTTCTCCAGATTCTTGCTGCGTCTCGTATCGGAGTTGTACTGCGCCTCACCGGCAATCATGCAAGAACCCTTCCGGTTACGACCGCCGCCTTCGGCCGATAGCAAACATCACGCTGACAAAATCCTCGACCTGCCCGCTATCGATGAAGCTACAGAGCCTAGAACCCCCATGAAACGAGTTTCCTTCGATCGTACTTGCCCCACAGCACCAAAGTACGAGGCGCATGGCTGCGCAACCACGCCTGCCAAGCCGGGTAAGCTGCTATGTTGGTGCGATAGTCATAGATCAGCTCCATCTGAATGGCAGCCTGCCCAGGACGGTTGAGAAATGCTACTTCGTCCTGCCACAGGTCCGGCTCATAGGCACTGACGTTCGGATCAGTCCCGATATGGCGCGCGCGGGTCAACTCCACCGAGAGATGCGCTGCCTGGATCTTGCCCTCATTTGCCGAACGATTTTCCCAGTACGCCTTTCGGGTTTCCCACATCTTGCCCAAGCCTTGGGTGTACACGTTGCCATTCTGGAAGATCATCGCGGTTACAGCTTGCGGTCTGCTGATGGCCAGACGTATGCCAACCGGGGCGCCGTAATCCTGCATGAACAAGGTGTACTGCTTCACCCCTACGACATCGATAAATTGCTGTATCAGTTGGGCGTAATGATCGAACGTGTAGCTGAACTGACCGGGGGCAGGCGCGTCGCTATTGTCGAATCCTGGGTAGTCCGGCGCGATCAAATGAAAGCGTTCACCCAGCCGACGCATTAAGGCGTCATACATGCGCGAAGAAATAGGTACGCCATGCAGCAACAACACCGTCGACGCATTCCGATCACCGATCTCGCGATATGCAATCTTCACCCCGTCCACGACGACGTCGCGATAAGCCAGCTGTGCGGAATCCGAATCTACTGACGAAGCATGTGCTTGGCAGATGAGAAGCACCGAGGCAAGAAGTACATCCAGATAGCCCTTGGCAAGAGAAGACATATTCGTAGCTCATGAACGACGCATCAATGATTGGCGGGACGTACCCGGCGACAGGCAAATCCGGCGGGATTGAATCATCGACGCAATCGTTTCCGGCAAAAAGCTACGATCCTGACAATAGAAAATTTCATAGGGTGAATTTATGCGGGGCTGCATGAGTGTTTGGCGCTGGTTATTCAGCCAATGATTGTTCACCAGCATTAGCTTGGCGGTAGCCCGACATAGCGCTACCCTCTGGCGTGGCGTCGTTGGACAGCTGACTGCTCAACTGAGCAAGACTGGGTATGATCGTCGCCACGAAGTTCGACTCTCGCCAGCGGCGCAAAAAACCACTCTGCTCCCCTTCCCCGCTAACGGCCTGCAACGCCTGACGTTCCAGCTCAAGCGCGTCCGTCGCACTTTGCGTCAATGCAATCTTCAGTTTGAACAAGGGAAAAGGGTCAGTTCGGAATCGGCCATCAAGCAGCCCGCTCTTGAGTTCACAAGCGTCTTGTCCGAGCCGTTGACGCTGGAACATCAGCGCGTCCAGCAGCACGGGCCGATTCTGTTGAAGACGCTCGACCTCCAGCAGAGCTCTCTGAGCGAGTCCCATGGAGAACCCGCACTGCAAACCAAGCAGCCCGGGGCGTACCGAGCGAAGAAAGCGTTGCGCATCCTCATGTACTATCCACTCACTGCCCACTTTCACGTCGTTGAAGTTAAGTGAAGCCAGATGTCCGAGCTGCGTTTCTGCGAGAGACAGGTCGTCTGAATGTCGCAAACCAGCGCAAGAACAAGGCACCGCAACGACGAACGCGTTGCCTCCCTCATCGCTGTCCACCGCAGTGGCGATTACAAAGTTGCGGGGCCGCAGATGAGTGACGGCTCGCAGGTCACCGTTCAACCTCCACCCTCCCCTTATCAGCTTGCTCCGCATTGCCAGAGGGCCTTGGCCTGACAGAAATCGGACTGCATTTGAGAACCCAACCGTGCCGGCTAACTTGCCGTCCAGTAATGAAGGCAGAAGCTTCTCGCGCAACGATCCGTTAGATGTATGAACCAGATATTCGATGAGCGCGCGCTGTCCCCATAAGACTAGGGCGGCTTCCATGGAGTGGGCAGCTACCATCGACAATGCTTCGACGGCATCGGCAAGGGTTTTACCGTGCCCACCCCAAACACGGCTCACGCCTATTCTGAGAACGTCGGCACTGGCCAGTCGCGACAGCACCTGGCCTGAATCTATCGACCCTGAGTCCAGTTAGTACGCGTGGGAATTAAGCCATTCGACAAGCGCCGTAAAATCCATGCTCTTTGCTCCCTGGAGGTTCAGCCTGATGTACGGATGGAGGCGGTATCGTGCTCGGCGCGTTACGCCACGTCCAAGACGCAGATCCAATGCTTTCTATAAGTCCGGCCTATGCCTGATGCCTGCCAACACCTGCATCAGCCCTCAATCATTTCATAACCTGAAATGCTTGATTGTCGTGTGCGAGTCTTCCAATGAGGAAAACAAAATCGGACCATCATGATGGGCTCTGCAACCCGCAATTCAGGTGAATGAACCACTCGACAAGTCACCCGGGGAGATCTTCATGAATGAAGGAAGTGAATCTGATAAGCGATCGCCCTGGCACGATGGTGAGCTGCAACTACAGCGTTCGGTTGACGCGGTAGCTTTGATGGTGGGCCCGGGTGAGCGACAAATGGCCCGCGACTGGATGCCTGATCAACATCGTGATTTTTATGCCCAATTGCCCTTCGTGGTACTTGGCACGGTAGACGGCGATGGCCAGCCTTGGGCGACGCTGCGTACAGGCCAACCCGGCTTCATGGATTCGCCCCGTCCCAATATCCTGACCCTTTCGCTCCCTGCGCAACCCGCCGACCCTGCTCAGGCGGGTATTGCTGATGGCAGCGCCATCGGGTTACTGGGCATCGAACTGCACACACGTCGACGCAACCGAATGAACGGCATTATACGCTGTGCCGGCGACAGCGGTTTTCAGATCGCTGTATCCCAGGCATATGGCAACTGTCCGCGTTACATCAAGCTGCGCCAGTTTCATTTCGTGGACGAGCCTGCCGGTCCTGACACTGAACTCCATGGGCTCGATGACCGGTCCCGGCAGATGATTGCGCGCGCCGATTCGTTTTTCGTGGCCTCCTATGCCATTCGAGATGGCGTGACAGAAGTAGATGCGTCGCACCGAGGCGGCAAGCCCGGATTCGTGAGGCAGGATGATGACGGTACCCTTTTGATCCCTGACTTCAACGGCAACCTGTTTTTCAACACCTTGGGCAACCTGATGCTCAATCCGAAAGCCGGATTGATATTCGTGGATTTCGAGAAGGGTGATGTGCTGCAGATGACAGGCGATACCGAGGTTTTGCTGGACAGCCCTGAAATCGCGGCTTTTCAGGGAGCCGAGCGTTTGTGGCGCTTTACGCCGCAGCGCATGGTGTACCGTGAGAAAGCATTGGGGCTTCGGTGGACAACTGGCCCAGACGCAGAGTCTTCCAGCTCGCTCATGACGGGCGATTGGCCGGAGGCTGCTCAACGGCTGCAGGCTCTGGCCTGGCAAGATCGCTGGCGCGTGTTCGAGGTGGTTCGTATCGAAGACGAGAGCGCCGAGATCAGATCCTTCCATCTTCAGCCAGTCGACGGTGGCGGCCTCCTCCCCTATCAGGCAGGCCAGCACCTGCCCGTTCGCCTGCCGCAAGAAAGCAGCCATGATCAACCGATGATCAGAAATTACAGCATCTCCAGTGCCCCTTCTGATGATTTTCTGCGGATCAGCGTCAAGCGCCAAGGTGTGTTTTCCTCCCATCTGCATCAGCGCATCCAACTTGGCGACAGACTTGAGGCCCGCAGTCCTCGGGGTCTGTTTACCGTGGAGCCTTCCCTAAGGCGCCCGCTGGTATTGATAGGCGCCGGCGTAGGTATCACCCCGATGCTGGCGATGTTCAGAGAGGTGATTTACCAAGGGCAGCGGATAGGTCGCATGAGGCCCACATGGGTGCTGCAAGGTGCGCGCACGGTTGCGGACCTGGCGTTTGGCCGGGAGTTGGTATCCCTGATGGAGCGTGGTGGGAAGAAGGTCAACCTGCTGCGCTATGTTAGTCAGCCAGAATCAGGAACAGTCGCAGGTGTCGACTACGACCACGCAGAAAGAATCACAGTCCAAACCCTTAAGGGCCTGTTGCCACTCGACGACTATGACTTTTATGTGTGCGGCCCCGCCAGTTTTACTCAAGGGCTCTACGACGGGCTTAGGGCAATCCGCATTCCCGATGATCGTATCCACGCAGAAGCGTTCGGTGTGTCGACACTGATACGAGATACCGGGGCCCCGTTACCGCAGAATCTGCAACCGACATCTTCTACCGTGCCGGTGAAGGTCATGTTCGCGAAGTCCGCCAAAGAGGCTCGCTGGGAACCGCAAAGCGGGACATTGCTGGAGCTGGCCGAAGCTCGAGGCTTGAGCCCTGAGTTCAACTGCCGATCAGGTACCTGCGGAACCTGTAAAACCGGTCTTGGCGCGGGAGTTGTGAACTATCTGATCCCACCGCTGGATCCGGTCCCTAATGGAGAAGTTTTGCTGTGCTGCTCGGTGCCCGCACCGGGCAGTCCTCCTTTGGTGATTGATCTGTGACTTAGCCCAGCCCGGCGTCGAACACCGGTTTCAGATGACACATAAGAAAAATCTGTCAGAAACGGAGCGACCATATGCCACCGATTACGACTCACTTTAACTTACCCATCACCGGGATGACTTGCGCGAGCTGCGCCGGACGAATTGAGCGCACCCTGCGCGCTGTTCCAGGTGTAAGCAAGGCCATCGTCAATTTTGCGACAGAACAAGCTCACGTAGAGGCGAGAGCCGACAGCATGCCTGCCCTCATCCATGCGGTGGACAAGGCAGGCTACAGCGTGATGAATGAACGCTTGGAACTGGCGATCGAGGGCATGACCTGTGCGTCCTGTTCAGGTCGAGTCGAGCGAGCGCTTGCCAAGGTCTCGGGTGTGCGCAGTGTTAACGTGAATTTCGCCAGCGAACGGGCACTGGTAGAGATGGTCGGTCTACCCGACCCTGAGGTGTTGATCCAGGCAGTAAATGATGCGGGTTATACAGCACGGGAAATTACCGATCGCCAGACCAGCGACTACCGGGCGCGTATCAGAGGCAATTCGGAACGCACCGCCATGGGGTTCGCCATTGCCCTCGCCTTTCCACTGTTACTACCCATGCTGCTCGAACCTTTCGGCATTCACTGGATGCTCAGCCCCTGGGTCCAGGCTTCGTTGGCTACTCCGGTGCAGTTTCTGATAGGCGCGCGCTTTTACGTTGCGGCCTGGAAAGCCTTAAAAGCGCGCAGCGGCAACATGGATCTGTTGATCGCCGTGGGGACCACGGCCAGCTACGGTCTTAGCCTGTACCAATGGGCGAGAACACCAGAGGGTGGCATGCCCCATTTGTACTTTGAGGCCTCTGCGGTGGTCATCGCACTGATACTGGTTGGCAAGTACCTTGAAAATCGGGCAAAGCGCCAGACGGCAGGTGCCATCCGCGCGCTCGAAGCCCTACGACCCGAACGTGCGACTCAGGTGATCGACGGCGTTGAATGCGATGTCGCTATCAGCGCTCTGCGTCTGGGCGACGTCGTCTCGGTGTTGCCCGGTGAGCGAATCCCGGTCGATGGGGAAGTCACTGACGGTGAAAGCCATGTAGACGAATCACTGATCACCGGCGAAAGCATGCCCGTATTTAAACCCTTCGGTGCAAAGGTCACAGGCGGTGCGATTAACGGTAATGGCCGGCTGCTCATTCGTACCACCGCGATCGGGGCAGAATCGGTCCTGGCGAAGATCATTCGACTGGTCGAAGATGCCCAGGGGGCAAAAGCGCCGATTCAGCGGCTCGTGGACAAAGTGAGCGCGGTGTTCGTCCCGCTAGTGCTCGTGATCGCGCTCATCACACTGATCGTTTGGCTGAGCCTTGGGGCATCATGGGAAACGGCGCTGATCAACTCAGTTGCGGTACTCGTAATCGCCTGCCCTTGCGCCCTGGGGCTTGCGACCCCCACGGCGATAATGGCGGGCACCGGAGTCGCAGCTCGTTATGGCATTCTCATCAAGGACGCCGAAGCCGTTGAGCGTGCGCATAACATCAACGCGGTTGTGCTCGACAAGACAGGCACTCTGACCACAGGCAGGCCGAGAATAGCGTCTGTCATTGCGGTCAACGGTGACGAACAAGAAGTCCTGGCACTCGCTGGCGCTTTGCAGGCAGGCAGCGAGCATCCGTTGGCACGAGCCGTGGTTGAGGCTTGCCGCGCGCGGGCTGTTGGACTAGCGCCGCTAGCGACGAGCCGCATCCTGCCCGGTAAAGGTATTGAGGGTTCGGTGGGTAACCGCCGTTTGAAATTCGGAAGTCGTCGCCTCCTGAGCCCGGGCATGAATATTCCGGCCTACGTCATCAAGCAGGCGCAGGTACTCGAGTCCGATGGGCATACGCTATCCTGGTTAGTGGATGCAGGTGACAGGCCCAAGGTATTGGCACTGTTCGCCTTCACCGATCAAATCAAGGCCGGTGCCGCTGTTGCGATCCGTAAATTGCAGGAGCGCAACATCGAGTGCCACCTGTTGACGGGTGACAATGTGGGCAGCGCAAAACTCGTCGCCGATGCTTTGGGAATTGCCGATTTCCGTGCAGGAGCACTGCCTGCGGACAAGTCCGACACGGTCAGAAAGCTCAAGAAGTCACGGGTCGTCGCGATGGTGGGTGACGGTGTAAATGATGCACCCGCGCTGGCAGCAGCCGACCTTGGAATCGCCATGGGTAGCGGCACCGATGTCGCCATGCATACCGCCAGTATTACGTTGATGCGTGGCGACATCATGCTCATCCCGGCAGCCCTTGAAATCAGCCGCAAGACCTATTTCAAGATTCGCCAGAACCTTTTTTGGGCATTCATTTTCAACGCGATCGGCATCCCACTCGCGGCGTCAGGGCTGCTGAGCCCAGTAATCGCTGGCGCCGCGATGGCGCTGTCGAGTGTCTGCGTCGTGGGCAACGCTCTGTGGCTGAAAACCTGGAAACCCGGCACTGCGCGATGAACGCAGCCCAAAAAAGAGAGTCCGCGAGCGGACTCTCTTCACTGTCAGAGGTGAGTGCTGACAGCTGACCTGATTCAAAACGATGTCCCTATCAACAACCTTCCCCGCCCAAGTCTGTCGTCTCAGAGGCCCAGCTCCGAGAGGCCGGGATGGTCATCCGGACGGCGACCCAGCGGCCAACGAAACAAGCGCTCTGATTCTTTGATGGGTAAGTCGTTGATGCACGCAAAACGGTGAGCCATCAAACCGTTTTCGGCGAACTCCCAATTCTCGTTCCCGTACGAGCGGAACCAGTTCCCCGAATCATCGTGCCACTCGTATGCATAGCGGACAGCGATGCGGTTGTCAGTGAAGGCCCACAGTTCTTTGATCAATCGATAGTCGAGCTCCTTGATCCACTTACGCGTCAAGAACGCCTCAGCTTCTGCACGATTGGTTGCAAATTCGGATCGGTTTCGCCATTTGGTGTCGAGTGTGTACGCCAGCGCAACCTTCGCTGCATCTCGAGTGTTCCATCCATCTTCAGCCAGACGCACTTTCTGGATGGCGGACTCACGCGTAAACGGCGGAAGGGGAAGGCGTTTTTCTTCGTTGGACATCACAGTCACCTTGACAGAAGAGTGATAAACAAAGGCGCACCCGGGCCGGTGCGCCTGAGCTGTCTCCATCCGAACCTCGCCATGCTGCGCATAGCCCGATACGAATCCCCGAGGAGCCAACTCACCTGTACAGCCGGGAGAAATTTGTTCATGCAGTGGATTCAAGCCTGCTGCAGGCCTACCGCGGTACGGCGCATAGGCACAAACCCCGGCATTGCTTCAATGCGGGCTAGCCACGACCGCACTGAAGGGTAATCGTCGAGGGAAACATTGCCTTCTGGCGCATGGGAGATGTAGGTATAGCCGGCGACATCTGCGACCGTGGGCAAATCGCCCACCAGGAAGTCGCGCTGGGACAGTTCTTTCTCGAACACCTTAAAGAGCTCGTGGGATTTGGCGATCGCTTCCTTGGCATCGTAACCCGCGCCAAAAACGGTGATCAGACGTGCTCTGGCGGGCCCGTTGTTGATCTGGCCGGCTGCAACGGATAGCCATCGAACGATTTGCGCCAACTGAACGGCATCCGTCGGCAGCCAATGGGCGTCGCCATACTGACGAGCCAAGTACACCAATATGGCGTTAGAGTCCGCCAGCACCGCGCCGTTGTCATCGATGACCGGGACCTGGCCGAAGGGGTTCATTGCGAGAAACTCAGGAGACTTTTGCGCGCTTTTGGCCAGGTCCACATCAATGATCTCAACTGGACGGCCCAAGAGCGAGAGCATTAACTCAACTCTATGCGCATGTCCGGACAACGCGTGGCGATACAACTTGATTGGGTTCGACATGACGGCACCTTTCTTTGTTGTAGTACGGGGTTTGGATGTGCGGTCATCTTCCACTGTTGGAACGGGGCAAGGAATGTTCAGAAACCGAAACCGACCATTCCTGTTTGTGAAACGATCATTGATTTGCACTTGATCGGGTAGCGTAGCGGGCCGTTGAGCAGACGCTAGTTACGGCGGTTGTTCTTGTATTAGACACTGCATTAGTTTGTAACTGGTTGTAACGCAGGGTGCGTTCGCAGGGCAGCGACGGAGAAATCCACAAAGCTTCGAACCCGTAGTGAAGCATGACGGCCTTCTCGGTAAACGAGATGCAGCGGGGCTGCAGGGACTTCGAATTCACTGAGCGTACGGCACAACCTCCCACTCTCCAGATAGTTGAACAACGCAAAGCTTGGGCAACTCAGCAGACCTGCACCTTGGCAGGATGCATTGATGGCAGCTTGCATGGTGGCGCACCTGAGTTGCGAGCTGGCCTTGAAACTGATTGGCTGCCCCGCTGATTGGAAGTCCCAGCGAATATCCTCTCGGTAACCGTGCGTGGCAATCAAGCGGTGCTTTCTAAGTTCCGAAGGCACACGCGGGGCGCCACGATCCTGCAAGTAGGCCGGACTGCCGCAGATATGTGATTTGACATGGCCGACTTGCCTGGCAATGAGTGCGCTACTAGGCAGGCTGCCGACATGTAAAGCGATGTCGGCTCCATTATCGAGGACGGCGGGATATTGATCGGTGAACCGGGTGAAAACGGTGACTTCGGGATGCAGTCTTGAGTACTCGCTGATGATCTCCGGATACACATAGCTGCTGAACAACGCCGGAACAATAACCGTCAGCCTGCCTTTGACAATACTCTGGGCGCCGCGCGCTGAAGACTCGAACCGCTGAACATCATCCAGAATCCGTATGGCGTCGGTCATAAACTTTTCGCCTTGCTCGGTCAGCCGGATACCCTGAGTCGTGCGAACAATGAGCTGTACCTTCAGCCTGCTTTCCAGGCGGCCGATGGCCCGCACAATGGTCGTCACGGCAACGCCTGTCCGGTTCGAGGACATGGAAAGGCTGCGACATCCATGCAGTCCTCGGAATATCACCATCTCGTGATAGCGATCCATTGTTTCTCCCTTGTCGTCACAACTGCAATGAAGGGGTGCTCAACAGGCGATCTGCCAAGAAACTTACGAATGTGAGGGTTTTAGCGGGTACCCTGGCACTTTTCTGGTAGACGATATGAATGGGAAGCGGTGCAGGCTGGAAATCGCCAAGAACGACCTCGAGCTTATGCGCTTTGATGAAGTTATCAACCTGATAGGAGAGTACACGCGTAACTCCCCAACCCAGACAGGCGACATTGATCGCTGCTTTATTGTCCGTGACGATTAACTGGGGAGACGGGCTGAAACTCAGTTGTTTTTCGTGATGGACGAATTGCCAGTCGCGTAGCAGATGACTGGCGGAGGAGCTCACCAGGTTGTACCCCGCAAGATCATTCGGATGACCAGGGCGGCCTACCCTGTCCAGGTACTGCGGTGAGGCGCATACCACAAGACTCACTTCACCCACCTTGACTGAAACTTGCCCGGGATCGTGCAGATGTCCGATCCGGATACCGACATCGACACCTTCGTCGGGCATATTCACAACACGGTCGACCAGCATGGCGTTCAGGGTCACGGCTGGAAAACGGTCCATGTATTCGACCAGCGTCGGAGCCACGAACATCTCTCCGAAAATGACCGGCGCGGTAATGGTGAGATTGCCGCAAGGAACGGAGTAGCTCCCCGCCGCTGCTTCTTCAGCTTCTTCAAGTTCAGACAGGATCCGTCGGCAATCCTCCAGATACCGCAACCCCGCCTCACTCAGATGCATGCTTCGGGTGGAGCGCGACAACAGCTGAGTTCCAATGCGCTCCTCTATGGATGCCACCGCGCGCGTGACCGTAGGCGGCGATATATTTAGCCGACGTGCCGCAGCGGCAAAGCCATCTTCTTCTGCAACGGCTATGAATATTTGCATCTCATAGAAACGATCCATTCTATAAATAACCTACTCATTGAAGTGCCTGGTGGGCACGCGGAGCCGATCCCGGCACACGACGAGATTCGCAACATTCCACGACGGGCTTCGCGGATCAGATTTCAGGTAAGCACGGGTGATGATTCGCGCCGTATCGCTGGTCGGTCAACATGACAAACGCATCTGATTCACATGCTCGTTTGTTATGTGCGCGAGTAGAACACTTAGAAACCGGAACAGAGCATTTCGTTTTTTGAAATGCTGAGTTAGTTAATCAAATGATCGTCAACGGCTCACAGGTGAACAAGCGCTCGAGACTTCGTAAAAACAGAAGCCTCGATGCATTGCGCGCCTGTGCAGGTGCGAAGTCGCCGCTGGCTTCGTTGCGCCTCCTGTCTGTTTGACATTCGGCGCCCGAATTCGGGACCGCTCAGAAAGGCCGGTAAGGCAGGAACTTGCCGTCCAGAGTGATCACCGCGCGGGAACCACCTTCGGGGTCTTCGACTTTCTTGATGTCCATCTTGAAGTTGATCGCGCTGATGATGCCGTCACCAAACTGCTCGTGAACCAGGGCCTTGAGGGTGGTGCCGTAGACTTGGATCATTTCGTAGAAGCGGTACACGGTCGGATCGGTCGGCACACCCGCGGCCAAGCTGCCACGCAGCGGAATCGATTGCAGCTGGCGCACATCGTCAGCGCTGAGTTCAAGACGCTCGCCGATGAGCGCTGCCACCTCGGCCGACAACGGGTGTTGGCCCAAAAGAGCGGCAGTCACATAGGTGAGGCTCAGGCCGGTGCCTTCGGCCAGTTGTTCAAACGTGAAACCTTTACGGGATTTGCTGTCGAGCAGTTTGGCGGTCAGGGCCAGCGTTGGATCCTGGTAGGCATTGGACTGGGTCATGATGTTCACTCCGGTGCAAGGGTCTGGTTGAACAGCGCCGTCGTATTGGCTGGCTGTGGAGTCGAGAATGGAGCAAACGAATTATTAGATCCAAGACCCATATGCAATACTTCGAATAAGCACAGCCTATAGGTGTCCACCATGCTACTGCGCCATCTGCGTTATCTTCTGGCCGTCGTCGACCACGGCAACTTCACCCGTGCAGCCCAAGCGCTCTACGTGTCTCAACCGACGTTGTCACAGCAGATAAAGCAGTTGGAGGAATCACTCGGAGCGGAGTTGCTCGATCGTGGAGGACGTACCGTGCAGACCACAGATGCTGGTGCGGTATATGTGGAGTACGCACGGCGGGTGCTCAGAGATCTCGAGGCCGGAAAACGGGCGATCCATGACGTCAAAGACCTGTCCCGAGGCAATCTTCGGGTGGCCATGACGCCTACCTTCATGGCCTATCTGGCGGGTCCCCTGGTCCGCGATTTCCTTGCCGAGTACCCTCGTATCCATCTGGAAGTCTTTGAGCTATCGATGAGTGACATTGAGGCGGGACTGGCCGAGGACTCACTCGATATTGCCATCGCGTTCAGCGATGTGTGGAACCCGGACATCGAGTGGTCGGCGCTCTATACAGAACGCCTGGCACTGATGGTGGGTCAAGGCCACCCGCTATACGAACTTCAAACACCTCTGGCAACCACAGAACTGGCAACGCTGCCGCTGGCCTTGCTGACCAGTACGTTCATCACCCGCACCTGCATAGATGACTACTGCCACGGCCAAGGCATAAAACCCAATGTCGTGCTGGAAGCCAGCTCAGTGAATGCGTTGCTTGAGATTGTGCGGCATGCGCGGCTGGCAACCGTTCTGCCGCAAGCCACAGCCAACGACGATCGTTCGATCAGGAAAATCGACTTCGCCGATGAGGCTCCGCAGCGCACAGCAGCGCTTCTCAAGAAAAGAAACACTTACCAGAGCACTGCCTCGATGGCATTTGAAAGGCTTGTACGCAATACCCTTTCAATGGGTTAACGGCAAGGCCATAACGGGCAGTCAAACCTCGACGCTTCGCTCTTGAATACTCGCGGGGAGATGAATCGACAGGTAGTCGATCAGGCTTCTAACCGAAGGCAGCATGCCTTTCGGGGTGGGATACAACAGGTGGATAATATGCGCCGCGCCCGTCCACATCTGAGATGCAAGTTGCAGCTGACCGCGCTGTATCGCCAAAGCCGCAATGGACTCTGGCAGCAACGCAACACCCAGCCCGTTGACTGCAGCTTCAAGTTGCATTCTCAAACCATCCATAAGCATGCGCGGCGAGTGAATGAACACCTGCTGTTCATTGCCGTTGTGCAGCAACCACCTCCCCTTCCCGTCCTGTACTTCGCCAGGACGGCACAACGTATCGAGCAGTGCCAGCTCCTGCAATGAAGCAGGCGTGCCATGGCGGGAGAGAAACGATGGGCTGGCAACCAAAACCCGCCGAGCTGTCCCAAGACGTCTGGCGACCAAACCGTAAGCGTCCTCAATCTCTGCCCGTGCACGCAGCGCTAGATCGAAACCTTCTTCCACAAGGTTGACAGCCCGATCCGAAGCATCCAGCTCCAGGCGCACTTTCGGGTGCGCCGCGAGATATGCAGGCAAGATAGGTGAAAGATAGGATTCGGCCATGACTTGAGGGCAGCTGAGCCTCACTAGCCCTGTGGGCTCGACCTGCAGGTTCGCGACACTGTCAAAGGCCCCGTTGGCCCCCTCCACGATCACGCGGCATTGGGCGTAGAACTGCTGTCCGGCTTCGGTGAGCGAAATCTGCCGCGTGCTCCGGTGCAACAAACGAACGCCCAATCGGGATTCGAGGATGGCGATGCGTCGACTCAAGCGGGTCTTTTCAATACCCGATGCTTTGGCGGCCGCCGTGAACCCACTATGGCGCACCACGAGTACGAAAAACTGAAGATCATTGAGGTCTTCTATCATTAGTGCTGTCCTGCAACAGTCTAGGGTGGTCGGGCCACCTTATCGGTGATGAGGGTGTGGCCTAACATGCTTCACTCGATTCAGGCATCTAGATGCCTAAGCAGGATTTTCAGGAATGTCTATAAAGTTCTCCCCAGTTGCGCAGGCGTCGTACTCGGCATTCAGCGCCCATTTCTCGGCGCATCGCCTGAACGTCGATGCAATGAATGGTTTAGCCGCGCCGGTGATAGGTTTCGATCATTTCCGCACGTCGGGCCCAACATTTCCGCCACACCCCCATGCGGGCTTTTCTGCAGTGTCCTATCTGTTCGAAGACTCAGCCGGCGGCCTGCGTAACCGAGACTCCCTCGGCCACGACATCGTCATTGAACCAGGGGCCATGGTGTGGACTCAGGCGGCACGCGGCGTCGTGCATGATGAACAACCGGCCACACCCGGTATCGAAGTTCACGGCTTGCAGCTGTTCGTCAATTTGTCCAAAGCCAACAAGACTCTGGCACCGGCCATGCTCCACGCTGACAGTGATCAGATCCCCAGTGTGACGACAGAAGGCGCCCATATCAGGGTCGTAGCCGGGACGCTCAATGGCGTGACAGGCCCGATCAAGCCTGCCGAGCCGTTCAGTTTCTTTGACTTGAAGCTTGAATCCCGTTTCTCGCTCAATCTCGTGGATCGACAAAACGTCATGTTCTACGTGCTGTCCGGCAACCTAGAAATAGAAGGCAGCGGTGAACAGCATCAACTATCCGCCCATGAGGCTATCTCGCTCAGCTACGGTGCTGAACCTGACCACGTGAGTATAACCACAGATGCAGGTGCTCACCTGCTGATCCTCTCCGGTGTGGACCCCAAGGAGCCCATAGCGGCTTATGGCCCGTTCGTCATGAACGACCAGGCGGGACTTCAGGCTGCCTACTCCCGCTACGTGGCTGGAGAGATGGGGCGATTGTCGCCTCTCTGACATCTGCATCACTCCCCTTGCATCCGGTTTCCCCGCGCAAAGCTCCCGCTTGACGGGTGTGCTGCGCGAAGATCACTTCCACTCAATCAAGGAGTCATCCATGAGTTATGACCATCTTGGCGCTGATACGGCAGCCGTACTGTTCGTCGACCATCAAACCGGGCTTTCCAATGGCATACACGACCAGAGCCTTCCCGAATACATGACCGCAGTGGCGGCGCTGGCCAAACTTGCGAAAGCGTTCAAACTGCCGAGTATCATCACCACCAGTGCGGCCGACGGCCCTAACGGTCCGGTCCTGCCGATCATCACACAGACGCTGCCGGACGCACCGATTATCCATCGTCCTGGTGAAATCAACGCATGGGACAACCCGGACATGGTCGCGGCCATCGAGAAAACCGGCCGCCGGAAACTGATCATCGCGGGTGTCTCGACCGAGGTCTGCGTCACTTTCGTCGCGCTTTCTGCAATCAAGGCAGGCTATGAGGTGTACGCCGTGATCGACGCCTCCGGGACATGGAGCAAGCTGGTACAGGAAGTCGCGATCGCACGCATGGTTCAGGCCGGGGTGGTGCCGATGACGTGGGTTGCCGTGGCTGCCGAGATACAAGCCGACTGGCGCAACGAAACCGGACAGGCCCTCGCCGACATCATGGGCGAACACCTGCCGTTCTACGGTAACCTCAACGCCAGCTACTTGGCTGCCAAGGCCTGACAGTCTGCCGCACCAGAGTCGGGCGTTGAGTGATGACTCAACGCCCGACTCGCCCGCCCGAAGGTCACGCCGTTTCGTTAGTCCGAGACCCGAATAAGCATGTGCCCTTTGACGTTGCGAGCGTCGAGCGCGTCGTGAGCTTGGGCGATCTGCTCAAGCGAAAAAACCTGGCCCACAAACGGCTTGTAGCTTCCCGCAGCGAGACAAGCAGTCACGTCGCGTATCGCGGCGCGTTTGGCCTCTTCTGGCATGGTGTAGACCAGGATGAAGCGCACCACCCAGCAATTGACCATGGCCTTGAGCACGGGAATTGAGACAGCGGTATCAGGGGCCTCAACCGAGTAGGCGCTCACCGTGCCGCCCCTGGCCAGACATGCCATATCCAACTCCAGGTTGCTCGCCAGGTCGACTTCGACAATCCGGTCCACTCCGGTATTGTCAGTGGCCGCCATGACTCTGGATGGGACATCGTCATCGTGCATATTGACGACAAGATCAGCACCTGATGCTCGTGCTGTTTCCCGATCACGTTCGTGGCGGATCGTCGTCACGACCCAGGCACCGGCCCACTTTGCCAACTGGATGGCGCTGCGTCCAACCACCCCGGCCCCGCCATGAACCAGCACTTTTTTATCGCGAAGATCCCCGTCGGCGAACAGACAGCGATGGGCAGTGAGCGCAGAGATCCCCAGACTTGCCCCCTGCTCTAAACTGACCTCATCGGCCAGAGCGATCGCGCGATCGGCTGGCAGAACCACGAACTCGGCAGCAGTGCCAAATGCCCTCCCCGTCTGTGCCTCGAAGACCCAGACACGCTCGCCGAGCCTTGACTGGGCAACGCCCTCACCCACCGCATCGATGATGCCCGCACCATCCTGATGGGGGATGACTCTCGGATAAGCCATCGCGCCTTTGAAACCACCACGCCCCTTGATGTCGCTTGGGTTCAACCCCGAAAAAGCGATTCGGACCCTCACCTCTCCCGGTCCCGGCAGCGGCGTCTGCACTTCACCGACCTTCAATACCTGACCTGCGGGACCCACCTGATCGTAATACGCTGCTTTCATAAAACCTGTCCCGGCGAAAAGTCCGTGAATGAGATGATTGCGATAGAAATTGAGCCGATCACGGACAAAGCATCTGCCTGTAAATCTTAAGCTGAACCCCTCAACTCAGATCAGGGGCTCGCGCCATGACCGCTCAAAATACATTGCTTGAAACAGTCCTTACCAAGGCCACCAGACTGGACCGACTCGGCGTCCATCTGATCAGGGTTGGCGTGGCCATTATATTCCTGTGGATCGGCGCACTGAAGTTCGTTCCCTACGAAGCCGACAGTATTACGCCCTTTGTAGCCAACAGTCCGGTGATGTCGTTTTTCTACGAACACCCGGAGCAATACAAGGAACATTTGACTCACGAGGGGCAACTCGACCCGGTCAAACGCCAATGGCAGACCGAGAACCATACCTACGCTTTCTCTGACGGTCTGGGTTCGGTCGAGATCCTGATTGGCCTGCTGGTATTGTCGTATGGCTTCTCCCGTCGTCTGGGCATGGTGGGTTCGATCCTCGCGTTTCTGACCCCGATCGTCACCCTCTCGTTCCTGATTACGACGCCCGAAGCATGGGTGTCGAGCATGGGTGACGCCAATTTCGGATTCCCGTATCTCTCCGGCGGCGGCAGGCTGGTACTCAAGGACGTGCTCATGCTCGCTGGCGCAGTGGTCATGATCGCGGACTCCGCCCGCCAGTTGCTCGAAGCCAAGCGCGTAGCGCGGCCTTATGAAGCGGCGAGTATCTGATTGAGGCATGCGACCTGAAGCCAGCGGCGGTGCTCAATGATGCCCCTCAAATCGAGTCTCATCCCTGACGATGCCAATATTGGGCGCGGCTGGTCCAGCCGCTGCCCCCGTCATGGCCAGTCCGAAAACTCACAAGGCTGCGCCGCTGCGCTAACCGCTCCGTTGTGAAGAACCTGCTGCCGATATTGCGCCGGCGAGAAGCCGGTCTTCCTTTTGAAAAAATGGCTGAAGTAGGTTGCGTCTCGAAACCCGAGCCCTGCCGATATCTGCTGGATAGTATTCGATGAGCGCTCCAGTCGCTGTTTCGCCTCATGCAGCACCCGCTCATGCAGCAACGCCAGCGGCGTGCGCTGAAGTTCGCGAGTACAGATCGCGTGTAAGCGATCCTGGGTGATACCCAGTTGCAATGCATAATCATTGATGGGGCGGTGGACTCGAAAGTGAATCTCCACCAGATTGCGAAAGCGCTGCAACACAGAAGTCACCTCGCCGCCACGCGTCTGTTCGGTCAGGCCCGTAATACGCGAGAGCTCAACCAGCAGCAGCCGCAGATAGGCGCACGTCGCGATCCAGGACGATTGACCGTGAGTCAGCTCTCGTGCGATCCCGGAAAACAGCTGCTTGATTTGCCTGAAGACTTCGTTGTCCATGCCACTGAAGATCGAGCGTCCCGTGAGAATCCTCAACGCGAACGACTCTGGCAAGTCCCCAATCGAATCGACCAGCATCTCGCCGGAACAGGCGATCAATCGGACACTGGCGCCTGCACGCACTTGCACCCGAGCAACACTTTCGCCGGCAATGCTGCAGATGGCTGGTGCTTGAACGACGTGGCGTTGGTCTGCAATCGTCACAATCGCTTCGCCAGACTCGATCAAGAGAAGGTGGTGCTTGCCGGCGGGCGAACGCCTCGTCAGATCGAGAGTTCGCGACCGTAGTGAAACCTCGAGCGTTTCGCACCAGGCATGTGAATGGATATGACCCGATGTATTCAAGACGATCACCTGATCCGCAGAATGTCGCATGACAGAATGCCAATTTCTCGCAATATTCGCCCAAAAAAACGCATTCTCAATCCTGATCCAAGTTGTTTAAATCCGTCCAGAGCTTCTGGAGTACCTGGTGTCGACCGCGCATCTCGAAAACATCTGCGGCACTCACTAAAAACAATACAAATGCTGGAGGTTAGGAAATGCATGAAGCGCGTTTGATCATCGACAATGAAGATCTTGATGCCGATTCGGGAGAGAGTTTTCAACGTATAAACCCTGTCAGTGGGGAACCCGTAACCCTCGCCGCGGCTGGCACGGCAGATGACGCCAACAGTGCTGCAAACGCGGCCGCCGCTGCATTCCCCGCCTGGTCTGCCATGCCTCCGGGCGAGCGACGTGCTTTGCTCAACCGCGCCGCTGATATTCTGCAACGGCGCGCGAGCGAGTTTGCCGACGCCGCAGTCCAGGAAACCGGGGCGACCCGAATGTGGATCCTGTTCAACTGCAAGTTGGCCGCAAACATCTTTCGTGAAGCCGCCAGCCTGACCACTCAGGTAAGCGGTGAGGTCATTCCCTCTGACCACAGCGGCTCCCTCAACCTGTCGATACGGCAACCGGCGGGCGTCTGCGTCGGCATCGCGCCATGGAACGCTCCGGTCATTCTCGGTACACGCGCCATTGCGATGCCGTTGGCATGTGGCAATACCGTGGTTCTCAAAGCGTCAGAACTGTGCCCCAAAACCCATTGGCTGATTGCTGACGTGTGCCGCGAAGCCGGTTTTCCCAAAGGCGTTGTGAATGTGTTGAATAACGCTCCTGAGGACGCAAGCGCGGTCGTCGAGGCGCTCATCGCCCACCCAGCCGTGCGACGTGTAAATTTTACCGGCTCGACGCGGGTCGGCCGCCTGATCGCTCAGTCCTGCGCTCGTCACCTCAAGCCTTGCTTGCTGGAATTGGGAGGGAAGGCACCTTTGATCGTGCTACAAGACGCCGACCTGGACGAAGCGGTGAAAGCTGCGGCCTTCGGTGCTTTCATGAATCAGGGACAGATTTGCATGTCTACCGAACGCGTGATTGTAGTGGACTCAATCGCCGACGAGTTCGTCGCGCGCTTCAAGGCCAAGGTCGACACTCTGCAAGCAAGTGACCCTCGAGAAGACCATTCACCGCTCGGTGCGGTGGTCAACGAGGGAGCAGCCGAGCGCCTCCGCGCGCTGGTCGCCGACGCCCTGGACAGAGGCGCCACCCTGGTATCGGGTGGGCATGTCATGGGCGCCATCGTCCAGCCGACTGTCATCGATCACGTCACGCGTGGCATGCGGGTCTTTCATGAAGAGAGCTTCGGCCCTTGTGTTTCCATCATCCGCGCAGGCTGTCTGGACGAGGCCGTCACCATGGCCAACGACACCGAATATGGCCTCTCGGCCGCTGTCTTCAGCCAGAACATCACCAAGGCGATCGAGGTTGCACGCCGGATCGAATCGGGCATCTGTCACATCAATGGGCCGACGGTAGCGGATGAACCCCAGGTGCCGTTCGGAGGCGTCAAATCCAGTGGTTACGGGCGATTTGGCGGCAAGGCCGCCATCGACGAATTCACGGATCTACGCTGGATCACCATCCAGACAGCGCCTGGGCATTTTCCCATCTGATGGTCGATCAAAAGGAGAAAACGATGTTGAACGGTAAAGTCATTGTCGTGACTGGAGCAGCGTCGGGCATCGGCGCCCAGACTGCTAGGGAACTGAAACTGCAGGGCGCGAGGGTGATAGGTGTCGACCGCAATGCGGTTGTCGAAAACGTAGACGACTTCTACAGGGCTGATTTGTGCGACCCAGCCTCCATCGACAAGCTGGTCCAGGCCCTGCCAAAGCACATTGACGGTTTGTGCAATATTGCAGGCCTTCCTCCGACGGCTCCTGCCACGCAGGTGCTCAAGGTCAATGTGTTGGGTTTGAAGAAACTGACGCTGGATTTGATCGATACAAATCTGGCGGACGGTGCATCAATCACCCACCTGGCGTCGTTGGCAGGCATCGGCTGGCCCGATTCAGTCGACACGATCAAGGCATTCGAATCCGTCGATTTTTCAACCGTCGATGCGTTCTGCCAAAACCATGGCATTGAGGGCTCCAGGAGTTATTTTTTCTCCAAGGAATATCTGGTGGTCTGGACGCATATGAACCGCTGGACGTGGCGTGAAAGAGGGATTCGCATGAATTGCGTCAGCCCCGGTCCCGTCGATACCCCTATCCTGGCGGACTTTATCCAGACGCTCGGCGAACGAGCTGAGGAAGACATGCGCGTAATGGATCGTCCCGCCAGCCCCAGCGATATTGCACCGATCGTGGCTTTCCTTCAGAGCGATGGGGCGACCTGGCTGCGGGGTGCGAACATCACCGCCGATGGCGGCATGTCATCCATGTTGACCCTTGCCCGGCACGGGCTGGCTTGAGATGCTCGGCACGGGCCTCCTCCGGTCTTTGAACCGCAGGCGGCCCGACCCATGACGTGGCGCATGAGCTGCGCCAGCGGCGGAAGCTGAAATCAGAACCTGTAAACGGCCTGTAACCAAAGACGGTCGCCCTCAGACCGGTTTTCAACTTTCATTTCGTGCTGCCACTTCATGGCGAACCCATAGCCGGGCACCTGGTACTTGATCGCTGGGCCGAACGCAAATACCTGGCCGCGGTTACCATCGCCTACGGTCTCCCCAAATTGCACGTCATCACTGGTTTGCTTGTAGTAGTAACCGTTTACACCAACCTGCCACTCCTTGGTGATGTTGTAGCCAATGTTGTAGTCGGCGTTGAACTCGTTACCTGAACGATAGCGCGTTGCATCGTTTTTCTTGTTGATGAAGTAAACCATCTTGGAGCTGATTTCGAGGTTCTCGATCGGGTACGCGGTGAAGGCATACCACGGCCCAAACGACCAGGTGTTGCGTCCCGGGTTGAACAACCTGTCCTTGTCGTAAGACCCCACCGGCGTGACGATGTCCAGCCCCAGCAGTTGATGAAACCGTGGGGTGCTCCAGCTCAGAATCAGCGGAACCGCGGTCAGGTCGCCAACGCCATCCTGTTTTTCCGAGCGATGAACGCGTCCTCTTGGCGTGTCCACGTCGAAACTGATGTCGCCCTTGACCAGAGGCAGTGCGAAGCGGCTCTCCACCTTGGCGCCGAAGAGGGTGAAGTCCGAATAGACATAGTCGACCCGGATCGATAGCGCCTTCACGTCCAGATCGAAGTTGTGGATCCCCGCCTTGTCATGACCGCTGCTGTCTTTTGTGGAGTTGGCGTTGTAGTCACTCAGGTAATAGAACGTGGTCAAACCCGGAGGAGGAAGTCTTCCTGATTGCACGGTGTTGACGCCGACCGGGTACCCGCTTCCTCCACCTTCGGTGGCATGGGCTGACGTGGCGTTGAGCAGCGCACCTGCGATCAAGGCTGTGGCGAACGGATGTACTGCTGCGTTGGGGAATCGGGCTATACGCCTCATATCCTCGTACCTTCTTCTTATGCTTGTGTAGGTCGTGTGTGCAGGTGTTACGGATTTGAGGCTGCACAAAGCCCTTCCCTGTGACAGGGAATGAGCAAAGGTCAGCCTCGGAAGCCGCCGACCGAAAGGGTGGGCGGGGTCAAGCGGGATCAGGCAATGATGGTGTCCAACTCGCCCAGCCCATCGATCCACACTTTCAGCACGTCGCCACGCGCGAGGAACACGCCTTTTTCCATACCGACGCCGGCTGGCGTTCCGGTCAATATGATGTCACCGGGGAACAGCTCGACCCGCTGCGTCAGGTATTCGATCTGGTCAGCTACCCCGTAGAGGTGGTTGGACGTGTTGGAGTCCTGCTCCAGCTTCCCGTTGCGCCACAGCTTGATATCAAGGTTTTCCGGATCTTCGACAAACTGCGCAGGGGTGAAGTAAGGGCCCAGCGGACAGCCGCCGTTGAATACTTTGTGGCCGATCCAGTCGAAACGAAATGGTGAGCTGGTGTCGACGTTGGCACGTACCAGGCTGTCGCGTGATGACAGATCGTTGGCGCAACTGTATCCGGCCACGTAGTCCAGGGCCTTGTCCTTGCTGACGCGGTACGCGCGACGACCGATGACCACAGCGAGCTCGGCTTCCCAGTCGAGTTTTTGCGTCCCGTGAGGCATTTCCACGATCTGCTTGTGGGCCGACAACGTACCGCGTCCGGCCTTGATGAAATGCCAGGGCGCGATGCCTTCGCTGCGCGGGTCAAGCGAAAGGTTCATGTTGAAGGCGCGGGCCATGGCTGCAACGTGATCGCGATAGTTGGCCCCGGCGGCATAAATGGCCCCCGGACGTTGCAACGGCGGCGCAAATTCCAGCATCTCAAGATCAAGAGCCTGGTCCTCAAACGCTGCAGGGTGTCGTCCAACACGGTCAGCGAGCGCCTGCAGGTGCTCGTTGGCACTGCTCCACTCTTCCAGCAACGCGTCCAGAGCCTGTCCGGCCAGCTCAGGCGCAATCGTGGCGGCGAGCTGGCTCAAATCATAGGCACGGTTGTCGATGAGCATTCCGGTGACAGGCACTGCCGCATCCGACTGGTAAGCGAAAAGTTGGTATTTCATGGGCCACCCTTACAGAAGCGAAGCGCGTTGATTGGAGAAGGTCACGTGCACCGTGAGGCCCCCTTCCATGAGCATCCACTTGCGGACCTCGACGCCGAACACGCCGTTGGCGATAAAAGGGTCGGCCTGGACCAGGCGCTCTGCCTCCTCCTGATCAGATGCACGCAAGATGCTCATGCCGCCCAATTGTCCCGGGCTGTATTGGTCGGACACGAAAGGCCCGGAGGCGAACAACTCGCCACGATTCTGCGCGGCGATCGCCCACTGCAAATGAGCGCCCAGCAGCTCAGACATGCGCGTAAGGTTGCGAGGGCTGCGGAACGCGACGAACAACGGCTTGTTGAGCATCCCGGCCAGCAGGTCTTTCTCGGTGGTCAGGTCAGCCATTGGCGAGAGCCTCCAGCAGCGCCGGAGAGGCGGCATCAGCCGGTGCTTCGTAGTTCTGCGCGAAGTCTTCCTGTGGCGGGCTCACTGCCCATACCGCGGCCAACTCGTGAGGACCAGATGCGTTGAGTACCACCCAGTCGCTGTCGTCCTCGGGCACGACGTCGATGTCCCAGAAATATTCGACCAGGCTGTTCCACGGATCCCGAATGTAATGGAAGTAGTTCGATCCACCCACATGCCGACCGAGGCCAAAGGCGTTGGTGTAGCCTTTGGAAATCAGGTTCTGGGCGCCCAGTTCGATCTCGTCAATGTCCATCACTTCAAAACTCAAGTGATGCAATCCACTGTGAGAGCTTTTCGCCAAGCCAAGGGCATGGTGATCACCGCCGCAACCGAATCGCAGAAACGCCAGGATATCCGCAGCCTTGTCTGACACCTTCATGCCAAGGACCTGAGTGTAAAACGCCACTGAGCGGTCCACGTCGGGGCTGAATTTGATCAAGTGTCCCAGGCGCAAGGGCGAGGCCTGACGGGACGACGAAGTGAGATCACACGCCCGCTCGCCTATCCGGCGATAGCGGCCATGGGTATTTACCTCAGGCGTGGGGCGCGGTGAAGATGGTGCTTCAACACCTTCGCACACATGAACCCAGTCGTTGCTCGGATCCAGGAACCACAAACCCTGCGTATCGATTTCGAACGGTGCATCGTGCAGCGTCACGTTATGCTTCTTGAGGTTCTTGCGGATTTGCTTGATGCCTTCGGCATCAGTGCCGTACGCCACGTAGCTCAGGCGTTTGGGACTGCCTGGCATCAGACGGATCTGGTCTTGAGCCCGACCTTTGCAACGCAGGACCAGATGTTCGCCGGACACTCGCGCCTCAACGCCAAAGGTCTCGTAGAAAGCGCGACCGACTTCCAGGTCCGGGACCGACAGGCCTACATGATGAAGAAAACGGATCATGATGGATCTCCTTACTTGATCGGAGAAAACGGTGCGCCGCTCAGCAGCTCGGCATGCTGGGCTGTGACCATGTGCCCGGCCTTGCCGAGAAACTCACGCCACTTGGGATTACTCGACAGCGCCGCACGGCGTTGGGCACGGTCTTCAAAGCTTGAAAAGCCCCAGAGGTGAATGACGCGATTGACGTCGCCGGTCTCAGGCTTCAAATAGGCAATCAGGTTGCCCCACGCCTCACTCTGCATCTTCAAACCTTCCTCTTCGTAGATACGAAGGAAGTCATGCAGGGTGCCAGGCTTGAGGTAGTAGGTGCGTTGTTCGATAAGCATGTCGTTCTCTCTTGTTGGGGACGTACACGAAAGGAATCGGTGCCGGATCAGTTCGAATCTCGTTCGATCAGCTTGATCACCGCCGAAATGTCTTCTTCGCCCATGCCCATGTCGCGGGCACGGTTGAAATAGGATTGGGCAACATCGAATAACGGTGAGGCGCATCCCAAACGTTCGGAAAGTTCACCTGCCATCTCCAGATACTTTTCCAACGTCACCAGTGGGCCTGGCGCCGGGGTGAACTTCCTGGCGGCCATCATGGGAGCGCGAACGGTGAACATCATTGAGTTACCCGCGCTCTTGCTGATCACCTCGACCACTTTCTCGGCGTCGAAGCCTGCCTTGACCCCAAGATTCAATGCCTCGGCGGCGGCCAGGGTGTGGATGGTGAGCAGATAGTTGGCGATCAGCTTCATCGCCACAGCGCAACCGAACTCACCGATGCGAAACTGAATGTCGGCGATAGCACTGAGCACCGGCTGACAGTCTTGGATCAGTGACTCATCACCGCCCAGAAACAGCGAAGCCTTGCGAGCCAGAACCAACGGTGGGGATCCGCTGACTTCAGCTTCCAGGACACGGGCGCCTTTGCTTTCGATACGCCGGGCCATCTCTTCCTTGAAGCTGCGTTGATAGGTACCCATTTCGATCAAGGTATGCCCTGGCCGCAGCGCTGCGAGCAACCCTTCAGGCCCTTCCATGACTTCCAGTTGGGCAGCCTCGCCCGGAAGACACGTGAGGATAAAATCGGATTGGTTGGCGACCTGGGCTGGAGACTCCAGCGCGATGCCGCCGAGTTCGACAAAAGCGTCACGATCACGGCGGCGGTAACCCACCACTCGAAAACCTGCAGCGAGCAGGTTGGTTGCGATGGGAAGACCGAGCTGGCCGATCCCCACCATGCCTATGGTGATAGAAGACATTGGACACTCTCTTGTTGTTATTGTGACCTGCGCGAACGCAGGACGTTGATGGCTGTTAACTTAGGCCTGACTGCCCCCCCAGAACAAATAGCTACAGTGATTCTTAAGTAGTAATGAAAGTGATACGAGGCTCGCCTGATGAAAGATTTGAATCTGCTGTTTACATTCGAGGCCCTGTGGCGCGACCACTCGGTGTCCGTCGCGGCAGAGAATCTGGGGGTTACCCAAGGGGCAGTAAGCGGCTCGCTCAAGAGGATGCGGCAGGAGTATGGCGACCGGCTGTTCACCATGGTCGGACGCAGAATGGAGCCTACGCCCTTTGCCGGACAGATCGCGCCAGGGCTGCTGGAGGCGCTGGACCTGGTGCGCGAGGCGCAAAGTCACACGCTTGAGTTCATCCCCAGGCATTGCCGAAAGACATTCACCCTGCGCACACGGGATATCGGTGAGGCCGTGTGCCTGCCCGCGATCATCAAGGCACTGCATCACCAGGCGCCCGCAAGCCGGTTACAGACGGTCGCCAGCACAGTTGAAGACACCTTGAGCGGGCTATCGACCGGGCGCATCGATCTGGCGATCGGCTACCTTCCGATGTTGAAAACAGACATTCATCGAACCTGTGTGTCATCCCAACACTACGTCTGCGTAATGCGGGAAGGACACCCCCTCGCCGACTCGGAGATGACGCTGTCGCGCTTCCTTTCCCAGCAGCATCTGCTGGTCGAAACCGGGGGTACAGGGCATGTTGCGCTTGAGCGTGCGCTGGTCGAGGAAGGCGCACGATCCAACATAGGTGTGCGCATTCCCCAGTACCTCTCGGCCCCTCACCTGCTGCTCGCTTCGGACATGCTGTGGGCGGCACCGCAAGTGCTGGCTAGCACACTGGCGCAGTTCTTTGCGCTGCGGCTCAAACCACTGCCGTTGAAGCTGCCGGCGTTCGATATCGCTCTGTACTGGCACGACCGTTTCCATCGCGACCCACAAAGCAGATGGTTCAGGGAACTGGTCGCTCAAGCCTTGCGCGAGTCCCTCGAGCAGCCCGCAACACCGGGATCAGCCCTCGGAAAACAGATCGAAAATCAGCTGTCGTAACCAACGATTAGCCGGATCACGGTGATACCGGGCATGCCAGAGCATGTTCACCGAGAATTCCGGGAACGGCACCGGATGAGGCAGCGCAGTGAGATCGAAATGCTCCCGACTGATGGCGGCAAAACGTTCGGGAACCGTGGCCAGCAGGTCGGTGCGCTCCAGGATATGGCCCACTGCAGCGAAGTGCGGCACCTCCAACCGCACTGAGCGCTTGATGCCCAGGCGCGTCATCAGGACGTCCGCTTCGCCATGTCCGGTATTGGCCGCAACCACTCGCACGTGGCCGTAGGCGCTGAATCGGTCGAGGGTCAATGCCTCGCGGGTCGCAGGGTGGTCTTTGCGGCACAGACAGACGTAATGCTGACGCATCAGCCGACGCTGGAAAAAGCCCGCCCGAAGTTGCGGAATCAGACCGATCGCGAGGTCTACCGTACCGTCTTGCAGATCTTCGTTCAGGCCTACCTGACTTTCCCGCACGGTGCTGATGACACAACCAGGCGCTAGGCGGGCCAGTTCATCCATCAGCCGAGGTATCAGATTGATTTCGCCAATGTCGGTCATCACCAACCGGAAAGTCCGGACGCTGGTGGAAGGGTCGAAGGTGTTCGCCCGACTTAGGGCATCACGCAGCGTGTCCATCGCCTGCAGCACCGGCTCTGCCAACTGCTCGGCATAAGGAGTCGGTTGCATGCCGTGATAGGTGCGCACGAACAGTTCGTCGCCCAGCACACCACGCAGGCGTTTGAGCGCATTACTGACCGCCGGCTGCGTCAATCCCAGACTGTCCGCAGCGGTTGATACACGCCTGTCCAGCAGCAACTGGTTGAAGATGACCAGAAGATTCATGTCCAGATCATGTAGTTCCATCGTGCTTCACTCTGAATGCCTGACCAAAGCATACCTCAGAGAAATATTCATAACTGTGATATTCGATATATCGATCGCTGCATTTATCAATGTCGCGACGAAACCCATGATGAGTACCACAACAAGAACTCTCCATGGGTAACCACACATGTCCAACAACAACTCCCAACCAACTCTGCGCGTCGGCATCGTGGGTGGCGGCATTTCCGGTGTCGCCCTGGCACTTGATCTGGCACGCAACAGCAATCTTGATATCCAGCTATTTGAAGCAGCTCCAGCCTTTGGTGAAGTCGGCGCTGGCGTCGCCTTCGGTGCCAACTCGGTACGCGCCCTGGATGGTCTGGGCATTGGTGACGCCTACCGCAAAGTCGAAGACCGCACACCAGCTCCCTGGCAAGATGTGTGGTTCGAATGGCGCCGCGGCGAAGGCGACTCCAAGTACCTGGCGACGACGGTGATGCCTGGAGTGGGGCAATCTTCAGTCCACCGTGCCGACTTTCTCGATGTACTGACCACCCACCTGCCAGAAGGCATTGCTCAGTTCGACAAGCGCGCTGTCAGCGTCGAACAGAATGGTGATGAAGCCAGGGTCGTCTTTGCCGACGGCACCGATTACCGTTGTGATCTGCTCATCGCCGCCGACGGTGTGAAGTCGGTCATTCGCGGCCACGTGCTGCAGGGCATTGGCGCTGAACCTGCCGAGCCTCGATTTACTGGCACCTGCGCCTATCGCGGCATGATTGACAGTGAAACCCTGCGCGCTGCCTATCGAGCAAAGGGTCTGGACACCCATCTGGTGGATGTTCCCCAGATGTATCTGGTCAAAGATGGCCATATCCTGACCTTCCCGGTCAAACAAGGCCGAATCATCAACGTCGTTGCGTTTCTGTCTGACCGCTCCTCTGATTCTCCGCAGTGGCCGGCCAGCGAGCCGTGGGTGCGTAAAACCAGTCAGGCGCAGATGCTCGAAGATTTCGCAGGTTGGGGCGAAGCTGCCCGCACCCTGCTCGAATGCATCCCCGAACCCACCTATTGGGCGCTGCACGATCTCGCTGAACTGCCAGGCTATGTCTACAACCGTGTCGTTCTGATTGGTGATGCGGCTCACGCCATGCTGCCTCACCAGGGCGCAGGAGCCGGCCAGGGCCTCGAAGATGCTTACTTCCTGGCGCGCCTGCTGGGTGACTCGCGCTTGAACACCGGCAATCTCGACGCCGTGCTGAAGACCTACGACCAAGTGCGCCGCCCAAGGGCATGCAAGGTTCAGCGCACCTCGACTCAGGCTGGCGAACTCTACGAAATGCGTGACCCGGAAGCTGCGGCCGACGAAAAGGTCCTGGCCGACAAGCTCGAAACCCGTTTCAACTGGTTGTGGCATCACGATCCGCAAACCGATGTCGCTCAGGCGCGTTCGCTTCTGGGCTGGGAGCACCAACTGGCCGCGTCCTGACCGGCTGGGGCTGTACCCGAGGGCGCGCCACGATCGCGCCCTCGGCTCAATAATAACGACAAACAGAACCCACCCATGCGAAACATCGATGTCTCTGCGCTGCTCGCTGAAGCACGGCTGAATCCCTTCCACCTACGCCTGCTGTTTTGGTGCGCGTTGATCATCGTGTTCGACGGCTATGACCTGGTCATCTACGGCGTTGTGCTCCCGTCTTTAATGCAAGAGTGGCGACTGAGCGCCCTACAGGCGGGTCTGCTTGCCAGTTGCGCGCTGATGGGCATGATGTTGGGGGCTCTGCTATTCGGACCGCTGGCCGATCGTGTTGGCAGACGCAATACCATCACCGTGTGTGTCGTATTGTTCAGTGGCGTAACGGCCGTCACCGGCTTCGCCGACTCACCGACACAGTTCGCAGTTTTGCGTTTCATAGCCGGCATCGGTATCGGTGGCGTGATGCCCAACGTGATCGCGCTCATGAATGAGTACGCTCCGCAACGCCTTCGCGGCCGATTGATTGCGCTCATGTTCACGGGCTACTCGGTGGGCGGGATGGCGTCCGCCGGGCTCGGCATGGCGCTGATTCCAGAGTGGGGATGGCCCTCGGTGTTCTTCATCGCAGCGATCCCATTGCTGGTGTTGCCATCGATGGTCAGGCAACTGCCGGAATCCATCAACTTCCTGTTGAGACGCGGGTATACGCCTCGCGCACAGGTGCTTCTGAGCCAAGTAGTAGCTAGCTATACACCCCATACCAATGATGTGCTGCGACCCGAGGCCGGCCAGAGTGACAAGGTCTCGATCGGGCAGTTGTTCACCGAGCACAGGCTGGTCAACACGCTGATGCTGTGGCTTGCCTTTTGCTGCAGCATGTTGATGATCTATGGCCTGAGCTCCTGGCTGCCGAAGCTGATGAACACCGCCGGCTACGGCACAACGTCGAGCATCGCCTTCCTATTGATCCTGAATCTGGGTGCCATTGTCGGCTCGCTGACAGGGGGCTGGCTTGCCGATCGGCTTGGCTTGGGCAAAGTGCTGCTGGTTTTTCTTGCGGCGAGCGGCGTGGTCTTGGCGATGATGGCGATTGAAGCGCCAGCGCCGGTTTTGTATGCGTTGATTGCCGCCGCCGGTGCCGGTACGACAGGCGCGCAGATTTTGGCCAATGCCTTCGCAGTCCAGTACTACCCGGCGCACATTCGTTCAACTGGGCTGGGATGGGCCATGGGTATCGGACGTTTCGGGGCCATTGCCGGCCCGCTGGTGGGTGCCTCCGCGCATGCGCTGGAGCTGCCCCTGCACTTCTCGTTTCTGGCCTTTGCGGTTCCTGGCCTGATCGGAGCAGCCGCCATCGCGGTGTTCATGATCAGGCTAAGCCACTGGCATCTGATAACTGTCGATTCTGAAAGACCGGTGGCAGCCTCTGCATCGTCACCTCTGCCCTCACCTGCTTCAGTCGAGCAAGGCACCGACCCGCGGCTGTGGGTGCGGCCGCCTGATCTATAAAACCTGGAACTGGAATCGAACATGAGCGCTGCAAAAATTGAAAGTATCGAGGCAATCCTTGTCGATCTGCCAACCATTCGGCCACACAAGCTGGCGATGCACACCATCTCGCAGCAGACCCTGGTCATCATTCGTCTGCGGTGCAGCGATGGCGTGGAGGGGCTGGGCGAGTCGACCACGGTGGGCGGCTTGTCTTATGCGTACGAAAGCCCGGAAAGCATCAAGACCAACATCGACTGTCATCTGGGACCTGCACTGCTGGGAATGGACGCCGACAACCTGAACGCGGCCATGCAGCGTCTGGACAGGATCGCCAAGGGCAATACGTTCGCCAAGTCGGGACTGGAAAGCGCACTGCTAGATGCTCAGGGCAAACGCCATGGTTTGGCCGTCAGTGAACTGCTCGGTGGTCGTGTTCGTGACAGCGTTGAAGTGGGCTGGGTGCTCGCCAGTGGCGAGACTGCCCGGGACATCGCCGAGGCAGAGAAGCTGCTGGACCTGCGTCGTCATCGCATTTTCAAGGTGAAGATCGGTGCCAATCCACTGGACCAGGACCTCAAGCATGTCATCGCCATCAAACGTGCATTGGGTGACCTTGCGAGTGTGCGTGTGGACGTCAACCAGTACTGGGACGAGTCACAGGCCATTCGCGGTTGCCAGGTGCTGGGCGACAACGGTATCGAACTGATTGAACAACCGATCACACGGGTCAATCGCGCCGGTCAGGTCCGACTCAATCAGCGCAGTCCGGCGGCGATCATGGCCGATGAATCGATAGAGTCGGTCGAGGACGCTTTCAGCCTGGCCGCAGACGGAGCAGCCAGTGTCTTCGCCCTGAAAATTGCCAAAAACGGTGGTCCGCGCGCAGTGCTTCGCACGGCACAGATCGCCGAGGCTGCAGGCATCTCGCTGTATGGCGCGACGATGCTGGAAGGTGCCATCGGTACGCTGGCCTCGGCGCATGCGTTCGTGACCCTCAAGAAGCTGTTGTGGGGGACCGAGCTGTTCGGCCCCCTGCTGCTGACCGAGGAGATCGTCACCCAGGCACCTGTTTACCGTGATTTTGAATTGCACGTTCCCAACACGCCCGGCCTGGGACTTTTCCTGGACGAAGATCGCCTCACGCGGTTCCGTCGCACCTGACGGAAGAACCGTGGATGCCTGCCCCTACAACAAAAAAGAGGTATAGAACATGACCGTAAAAATCAGCCACACGCCAGAAGTCCAGGCCCTTTTCAAGGAGGCTGCCGGCCTCAACAACGATCAAGGGAGCCCCAGGCTCAAGCAGATTCTGCTGCGCCTTATCACCGACGCCGCCAAGGTCATCGAAGACCTTGAGGTGACCGAAGATGAGTTCTGGATTGCCGTCGACCTGATGAACAGGGTCGGTAAGCACACCGAGTTCGGTCTTCTGCTGCCAGGTTTGAGCCTGGAGCACTTCATTGACCTGCTGCAGGATGCCAAGGACGCACAGGCAGGCCTCACAGGTGGAACACCCAGAACCATCGAAGGGCCTCTTTACGTTGCCAACGCGCCTTTGAGCGTGGGCCAGACGCGCATGGACGATGGCAGCGAGGACGACGTTGCCACGCCGCTGTTCATCGAGGGCGTGGTGCGTGACACCGCCGGCAAGCCCGTTGCCGGGGCGGTCGTCGATATGTGGCAGGCCAACACCAATGGCACCTACTCTTTTTTCGACCCTAGTCAATCGGAGTTCAACCTGCGACGCCGTATACAGACCGACGCCGAGGGTCGATACAGGGCGCGCAGTATCATTCCCAGTGGTTATGGTCTGGATCCGCACGGCCCTGCTCAGGAGTGTCTGAATGCGATTGGTCGCCACGGGCAGCGTCCTGCGCACATTCATGTGTTCGTCAGCGCCGACGGTCATCGTCACCTGACGAGCCAAATCAATCTGGCAGGTGATGCCTACCTCTGGGATGACTTTGCTTACGCCACCCGCGAGGGGCTGGTGGGTGAGGCGGTGATCAACGACAACCCTGATGCCTCAAAAGCGCGTGGTCTGGACGGGCGACGATTCGCCGAGCTCAGATTCGACTTTCAGCTACAGAGCGCAGTGAGCCCCGAAGCCCAGCGGCGCAGCCATCGTCCTCGCATGGGCCAGTGAAGACCGACCCCGAACATCAGACGGGACAATCTCACCTGATTGCCCTTCCTCTGGCAAAAGCCCCGTCGTTGTGACGGGGCTTTTGCGCATTGGGTATACCGTTTAGCGCAGATGTTTAACGCCCGGCGATCCCCCCGCTTGCCCACGCCTGTTCCAGGTCTGCCTGGTGCTGAGGTGACGCAATATCGAGCATCTTGCGAACCCGTTGTTTGATGGTCAGCCCCCGCAGGTCGGCTACGCCATGTTCCGTAACGATCAACCCGGCATCACTGCGCGGGATGGTTACCGGGCCATTGAGTCGAGGCACGATTCGGCTTTTGGCGCCCGCGCTCGATGGCAACGCAATGACAGGTAACCCCCCTCGCGATTGCTGCGCACCGCGCATGAAATCCAGTGCGCCACCGACCGCCCCAAGGTAACTCCCTGCGGCGGCTTCGGAATTGATCTGACCTGATAGATCGACCTCCACGGCAGAGTTGATCGCCACCAGACGGTCAAGGCTCGCCAATACCTGGGCGTCATGGGTGTAGCTTGTCGAACGCAGTTGAAGAGCGTCGTTACGGTGAGCGAACTGGTGGAGTGTCTGGCTGCCCATCAGGATGCCACCGATGCTCACCCCCGTATCGCGAGTCTTGCGCGAGTTGTTGATTACTCCGTTCTGCATCAGACGCATGACGCCGTCACCTATGCTGCCGGAATGCACACCCAGGTTTCGATGATCGGTCAGCGCGCCGAGCACGGCGTCGGGGATTGCACCGATCCCGGTCTGCAAAGTCGAGCCATCCTCCACGAGCTGTGCGATATGCCAGGCAATCTGGGTGTCGATAGCGCGGATCGTTGCGCTGCCGCTGGTCAAGGGGCTGCGATCGGTATACATGACCGCGTCGAGATCCGTCAGGCTCAGTGTGCGCTCGCCGTAAGTCCAAGGGGCCTGTCGGTTGACTTCCCCAATTACGACAGTGGCGTGCTCAAGGGCCGCGACCAGGTATTCATTGGCCAGACTCAGGCTATGGCGACCATGAGCGTCGGCGGGCGACAGCTGCAGCATCAGGACGTCAATGTGCAGCTCGCCGCTGCGCAGCATCTGCGTCATTTGGGAATAGTGAATGGGCAGGATGTCCAGAACACCGGCATCTGCCAGGGCACGATTACTGCCAGCGCCACAGTACGCGAAAAAATCGACCGCGTCGGCGTGTTCGGGCAGACACGTATCGCTACCGGCTATGCCCAGCATGATGCGCAGCCGCTTGAAGTCGTGGCGCTGCGCCAAGAGCGCCCGCGTCAGCGTTACTGGCTCGGCATTGGCCTGCCCCCACAATAGGGTAGCGCCGGGGTGGATCAGGCTGGAAAAGTCAGGAGAGGCAGGATTGAGTTCGAGAGGCATTTTTGAGAGCTCACGCAAAGAGCTCGTCGTGGAAGCACGGTTGGCCCCTGTGACAGAGCTCAGAGTGAAAAAGCGGCCCGCCAGGGGCCGCCATGGACATCAGAAAATCGACGACGGATGCTTGGCCAATGGAGTGACCTGGATGGTCATGTACGGGAACAGCGGCAGGCTGGATAACAGCGCATGGAGTTCGTCATTGCTGTCGACGTCCAGGATGCTGATGTTCGAGTACTTCCCAACGACGCGCCACAGATGCGGCCACTTGCCGGATTCTTGCAACTCGACAGCCCGTGCCTTCTCGGCAACTTTGATTTTTTCAACTTCGTCTGCGGGAATGTCACGAGGAATATTCACGGTCATTTCTACGCAATACAGCATGGTGTGCTCCTGATAGACAGAGGTGTAAGGCCATTTGCAACGTGCGGACTCAAACCACGTCCTTAGTGACGAACGGCTTGAGTTTTCCAATGAAATATTTGCCATGCTCGAACCAGGCCTTACGGATATCCGAGTCCATGTAAACCTGATACGCGGCTTCGCTTTCGAACCAGCATTCGCCAATTGCGTCAATGCGACCCACATCCAGATAAGGCACATGAGTATCGGTCGGATTGCGGTCAACCAGACGCACTTCATATTTGTGCAAGCCCGGCATGCCGTCAGACATCTGGAAGTGAACGACACATTCCTTCTCGAACTGCTCGTGGGTCATGCTGTCGGGCTTAACCAGAAGGTAAAGGATACGAATCATATGGGCCTCTAATGGCTGGCTGAAGGCGCTCGTCAGGCGGTCTTCGGGTTCTTGGGAGATGAGGTTTCGTGGACGGACGCGTTCGGGTCCTGCGCGTCCAGCTCCTGGATGCTGATGCCTTTGGTCTCGGGCAGAAGCAGCAAAGCGATGACGGAAATGGCATAGGCAGCCAGGCAGAAAATGCCGATGGCCTGCGCCAGACCGACGTGTCCTGATAGCAGACCCACACCGGTGATGGCGGTTGCGCCCAGAGATTTGCCGACGTTGTAAGAAAAACCCATACAGGTGGTACGAACATGGGTTGGGAATAATTCGCTCAGAAACGGCCCAAGCGCGGCGTACATGCCGATGGCTGCGAAGCCCACCAGAAAACCCATGATGTGGGTGATCAACGGGTTGAGCGGGATGAACATGTAAGTGACGGTGACCACCCAGGAGACAAGCGAGAGCAGGATCAACGTCGGGCGCCTGCCGAGCCTGTCGGCCAGATAGGCCGTGCTGGCAAACCCGGCGAAGCACCCTGCAGCCATGACCAGGATCGTGGCAATCAAAGAACCTGACTCAACCCCGCGCTCCTTGAGCAACGAGGGTATCCAGACCAGAATGACGTAGCTGCCGGCCTGCAGACCGATCACCAGAATGCTCGAAAGCATCGTCAGCTTCACATACTGAGTCTGGAAGACGGTCCATACCGATGCTTTGGGTGCCGGGCTGGCGAGCGCCTGAACGAAAGCGTCCGAGTCCTGAACATGGCGGCGGATGTACAGCACGACCAGCGCAGGTACGACTCCGAACCAGAAAGCCACCCGCCATGCCAGTTCAGGCGGGAACGAAGCGAGAATCACCGTGATGATCAACACAGCGCCGGCCCAGCCCAAGGAGAATCCGGACTGCACAAAGCCCATGGCGCGACCACGGTGCGCAGGCTTGATCACTTCGGCCATCAATGCGGCGCCTACGGCCCATTCCCCGCCAAAGCCAAAACCCTGGAGCGTTCGCGCGATCAGCAACTGCTCAAAGTTCTGGGCAAAACCTGCCACTACGCCAAAGAACGTGAACCAGATGATGGAGAAAATCAGCAGGCGTACACGGCCGTAGCGGTCGCTCAGGATACCGGCGATCCACCCGCCCACAGCGGCCGAAAGCAGCGCGGCTGTACCGACCATCCCGGCTTCTGCCTTGGTCAGCCCCCAAAGTGCGATGATGGTTGGAAGCAGGAAGCTGAACATCTGCATGTCATACGAATCCAGCGCCCAGCCGGAAAAGCATGCCCAGAAGGTTTTGCGTTCGCGAGGCGAACCTGCCCTGTACCAATCAAACATTTTGCACGTCCTTCTTGTTATTGGAGTGGCGACTGCGGTCAGGTCACCAGCGCATTAGATAACGCCGCCGGGCAGCTTGTGAGTCGGCTTACGCAGCATGCGTCAGTTTCAGGGGTTCGCCCATTTCCCGTTACGAAAGCCCCTCTTTTGATTTGTCGAACAGCCCCCCTTCAGCCCTGCAGAGACATCAGGATGTCCTGAGTCAGGCTGGCCAGCAGTTGACCGTTGCGTCGATAAATACGTGTGGTCACAAGATCCCTCACACCATCGTTTCTGACAGGGTCATGGAGGAACAATGACCAGTCATTGGCGTTGATATCGGCGCTGTGGAACCACAGGCTATGGTTGAGCTTTCGGGTGGAAAAAAGAGGCGAACGATCAAGGCCGGCAGGCGCGATGGGCGACAAATTAGTGAGCCAGCACTCGGACATGTAAGCCAGTGCCGCGTGGTGCAAACATCCTTCATCCGGCAAAGCCTCACTCAGGCGTATCCAGTAGCCCTCTAGGCCAGGCCCTGTCTGTGTGAGCTCTGAGGCCTGAGCGTGGATTGGCCGGACATCCAGTACCTTGTTACCCGTAAAACGCAATTGAAAGCAGGCTGACCTGCGGTCGTGACTGGGGACCATCTGGTCAAGGGTCGGCAGACTTTCCGGATCCGGCACCTGAACGTCGAATCGCGAGGATTGCCTCAAGTCTCGCTCGGGCTGCTTGAAAGCGACACTCGCGCTGAAGATCAGGCCAGTACCCTGCACGCCATAAACGTGTCGATACGAAAAGCGCGAATCGTCCTGCAGCGTTTCCACACTGAACTCCACAGCATTGCGGGTGTGCGCTGCTTGCAGCGCAGTCATCTGCAGAACACTGGGACTGCGGGCGCGAACGCTTTGAGCAGCCGCCCACAAAGCCTGCGCGAGCAATTGCCCGCCATAGACCTCGCCGTGAACATTGATATCGCAGACGTGGCTACGAAAGCGATTTTGTCCATCCGAGTCCAAGGTCAGCAGTTCGGCCAAATCCCGCTGGTCCCAGGAAGGCAAAGACCCGTAAAGCGCCACGGCAGACATCCTGTCAGGCAGCCGTCGACGGCTGGGTGATGGCGCTCATGTCCAGCGGCACGGGGGTGATTTCCTGCAAGCATTCGGGAGTGATGCCCCCCACCAACTCCAGAACCTTCACCCCTTCAGGCGTCAATTCCAGTGTCGCCAGATCGGTATAGACGCGGCTGACACAGCCCAGGCCGGTCAGCGGGTAGGTACAGGCCGCCAAAAACTTGCTCTGCCCGTCCTTGCTCAAGTGATCCATCATCACGAAGATACGCTTGGCGCCGATGGCCAGGTCCATGGCGCCGCCTACGGCCGGTATTGCGTCAGGTGCACCGGTGTGCCAGTTGGCAAGGTCTCCATTGGCAGCCACCTGAAATGCCCCCAGCACGCAGATATCGAGGTGGCCACCGCGCATCATCCCGAACGAGTCGGCGTGATGAAAGAACACAACGCCTGGGGACGGTTTGATAGGCTCTTTCCCGGCGTTGATCATGTCCCAGTCTTCTTCACCACTGGGCGCGGCCACCCAACGGCCAAGCACACCGTTTTCACTGTGCAGGAAAATGTCCTTGTCCTCTGGCAAATGATTCGCCACCAAGGTAGGAAGGCCGATACCCAGATTGACATAGGCGCCTTCAGGGATGTCACGCGCGACCCTGATCGCCATTGCATTGCGCGTTTCTTTATCCATAGCTCACCCAACCTGATGCTGAGTCAACGGCACAGCTGTGCGTTGAACAATGTGTTTGACAAAAATGCCTGGTGTGACGACGTGCTCGGGATCAAGCTCACCCAGCTCAACCACCCGGCCGACCGATGCGATGGTGTTACGGGCAGCCATGGCCATCACCGGGCTGAAATTGCGCGCGGTTTTGCGATAAACGAGATTGCCCCAGCGGTCCCCGGCCTGCGCATTGATCAGTGCATAGTCGACATGAATCGGGGACTCGAACACATAGTGGCGTCCATCGATCAGGCGGGTTTCCTTGCCCTGGGCCAGCAACGTTCCGTAGCCTGTAGGCGTATAGAAACCCCCGATGCCGCAACCGGCGGCGCGCAGGCGCTCGGCGAGATTGCCCTGCGGGACGATTTCGAGCTCGATCTTGCCCGCCCGGTAGAGCTCTTCGAACACGTAGGAACCCACCATGCGCGGGTAGGAGCACAGGATCTTGCGCACCTGGCCGGTCTTGAGCAGCGCGGCCAAACCAATATCGCCCTGCCCTGCGTTGTTGCTCACCAGCGTCAGGTTACGGGCTCCTTGGGCGATCAGCGCCTGAATCAAGTCGTCGGGCATACCAGCCCCGCCGAAACCGCCAACAGCCACAACAGCTCCATCGGGAATATCCGCCAGCGCTTGAGCGGGGCTCGGTAACAACTTATTGATCATCGCGACCCTTCCTTATTCGTTCTTTTGGCCAGGCATAAGACTGGCTCGCAGTGCGCAAGGCGGTACCCCGCGTAGGAACGAGATTGCCAGCGTGCTCCTTCGGCCACAATTTCGGACTTCGAAAGGACGAATTAACGCTCGATTAAATAGCCCGTCAGGCGAGGATCGATACCCATGAGTGCGCAGCGTCACCGATGCCGGCGACGCATCCAGGCTTGAAGAAGGTAGGTGGTGTTCCGGTTTGCGTGTGCGATCAGTCGGCGCGATAGCGCGCGATCAGGCAATCGGCGAACTCCCGGGCGAAAGTCGACAGACTGTCGAAGTCCTGGGCGCACAGTTGGAACGTGCGCAGCGCCCACGGATCGACCAGTTGGCATGCGCCAATCTTTTGCCTGTCCTTGAGGCGGTCATAGCTGGCCTGAGGCACGATCGCGATACCAGCGCCTGCCTCGACCATGCGAAAGATAGCGTCAGAACTGGCGACCTGCACACGAATGGTCAATGGCAGGTGCAGCGAGGCGGCGGCACGGCTCAAAAAAACGTTGATCGCGCTGCCTTCCAGCAGTGAGACGAAGGCGTAATTGAGCGCATCCTTGAAGAATACCTCCTGTTGTTCAAGGATCGGATGCCCCAGAGGAGCAATGACCATCAAGCGACTCGACACGATCGGTACGCTCTGCAAACCATCGGTCACGACGCTGCCTGAAACGATGCCAAGATCGGTACTGCCGTCGCGCACCGCACGGACGATGTCATCGCTGAGCCGCTCGCGCATGTCGATGTGCACATCGGGATGGCTGATCAAGTAATCACCGACCACAGGCGGCAGGTATTCGGTAACGGCTGTGGTGTTGGCCTGCAACCGCAGTTGGCCCTTGAGGCCATCGGTGTACTGCTGCAGATCACCGGTGAGCATCGTCAGTTGGGAAAGGATTACCCGGGCATGCTGCAGATACGTTTTGCCAGCATTGGTCAGGGTCACACCTTGCGGCGAGCGCTCGAGCAATCGGATACCCAGATTTTCTTCGAGGTTTTTGATGCGGTTACTGGTGGCAGGCACAGAGAGAAACGAGCGCTCGGCACCGCGCGTCAGACTGCTGGTCTCCGCAATATTGATGAACAAGCGGAAATCAGTGATATCGAAATGCATCGCCATGAGGAGGAACTTCTTGCCGGTAGAAACGAACTGTACCCGCAGGCATTGTGTCTGGCTAGGGGCGCTCCTAGGCGGCTCCCCAACGGCCTCGCGATTGCCGCCGGGGAGCTCTGCTGATCACCAGTGAGAAGGTTCGAAAGCAAACCCGTCGCCCTGACGCCGGATGAATCCGCAATGTGGTTCACCGAAGTGCACCGGCATGATCAACGCTTCGCTGTCGGCGGCGCGATTGAGGAAGTCCAGGCGCGTCTTGCGCGCAATATCTTCCCAGATGCAGTACCCGGAGTTGATGTCGGGACGCACGATCTGGATGGGACTATGGAGAATGTCGCCGCAAAAGATGCCCTCTTCCTTTTGAGAGCGCACGCGGAAGGTCACTTGGCCCGGGCTGTGACCAGGCGCGGCCTCGACTTGCAGGCAGTCGGCGATCTCCTCGCCAGGCAACATCATCTTCGCCAGCCCTTCGTTGACGATCGGCATGACACTGTCGAAAAACGACTCGCCAAACACATCGATGACCCCCGCTTCCTTGTTCTTGCCCTGATAACAGAAGTCAAAGTCATCTTTGGGGAAGTAATAGTTCGCATTGGGGAAGGTCGGCACCCAGCGGCCATCCTGCCAGGTGGTGTTCCAGCCGACATGATCGGAGTGCAAATGGGTGATGACCACATGGGTCACCTTCTCAGGAGGGGCACCGGCGGCGATCATCCACTCGCGCACCAGCGTGTTGAGCATGTTCATCCGCGCAATACCGGGGCGAGGTTTGAAGTTGCCGACGCCGGTGTCGATCACGATGATGTTGCTGCCGGCATGAACCACCCAAAACTGGATCGTCACCAACAGCTTGTTCATGTGCTCGATCCAGTGATTCGGCGCCATCAGGCCCCTGTGCTCCTGCAACACTCCAGCTTCCATCTTTGGAAACAGGAATGCTGGATCATGGGTCGGACCTGCGTACTCAAGGATACGCGTCACTTTAATGTCGCCGATCATGCGGGACTGCATCATCGCATTGCACCTCATCAGTTCTTGTTAGTGTGCGGCAATCGCCGACGTCCTTCGAATTATCTGCCCATGGTTGCCATGGGCGCTTTTGGTTTCTCGTTAAGATCCTGTTAACACGTCGCTAAGACCCGTTGGCGCCAGGGTTAATCAGAGCCGTTCGAACAGGGCCGCCAGTCCTTGCCCACCACCGATACACATGGTTTCCAGCCCGTAACGCGCTTCGCGACGTCGCAGTTCATGAAGCAACGTCGTCATGATGCGCACACCAGTGGCGCCAATGGGGTGGCCAAGGGAAATCCCCGATCCGTTGACATTGACTCTGGAGAAATCTTTCAAGTCCCAGGCCTTGAGAACCGCCAGCGCTTGGGCGGCGAAAGCTTCATTGACCTCGATCAAATCCAGGTCGTCCAGGGTAAGGCCGGTGCGCGCAAGCAGCTTGGCTGTAGCGGGAACCGGACCGATGCCCATGCGCGAAGGGTCGCAACCTGCAGCGGCCCAATC
This sequence comes from Pseudomonas sp. Pseu.R1, assembly GCF_045764065.1. NCBI lineage: Bacteria > Pseudomonadati > Pseudomonadota > Gammaproteobacteria > Pseudomonadales > Pseudomonadaceae > Pseudomonas > Pseudomonas sp. Pseu.R1. Next base: position 249,190 of record NZ_JBJGEE020000001.1, read on the forward strand.
CACAAGTCGCGCGATTGGCGTAAGCCCGTGACGCGCAGCGTACTCAGCCGAGACCACCAGACAGGCAGCAGCAGCATCGTTCTGCTGACTGGAATTACCCGCAGTACAGACACCTTCCGGGCGCAGTAACCGCAGCTGGCTCATGGTTTCCACGCTGGCGTCCTCGCGAATGCCCTCGTCCATCTCCACGCGGTTTACGCTGTTGCGCTTGCCAGGAACGTCCACGGCAATAACCTCGTCGGCAAATCGCCCTTCGCGCCAGGCGGCGGCCGCATTCAAGTGGCTTCGCACCGCAAAACTGTCCGCTTGCTCACGGGTGATGCCGTAGTCTCTGGCCAGATTATCCGCGGTCTCGGGCATGCCGGAGATGTGACCGAAGCGCTCCACAGGTTGTGATCGCTCGCGGCCACGCTCAAGGCGGTCATGAAAACGCACGCTGCCCGCTCGCGCTCCCCAGCGCATGTCCGTGCTGTAGTACTCGATGTTGCTCATGCTTTCGACACCCACCACCAGCACGGCGTGTGCATGGCCTGTCTGTACTTGCATCGAAGCGTCGATGACAACTTGCAGCCCCGAACCGCAACGACGGTCCAGAGTGTAGCCAGGTACCTCGATAGGCAACCCCGCTGCCAGCGCCGCATAGCGTCCCATGCAGGGCGCCTCACTGGAGGAATAGGATTGCGCGACGATGACTTCGTCCAGCGTTTGCGGCGCAATTGAAACACGCGCCAGCAGTTGCTGGATCATCTGTGCAGCCAGTTGATCGGCGGTCAATGGAGCCAACGCTCCGCCAAACTTGCCGATGGGCGTGCGAAGTGGAGAAACGATCAGCGCGTCTTTCATTGCAGCCAAACCTCGATGATGAGCAATGTGTCCAGCATGGTTGGTCGGTCGGCCTCGCTGCAATTTTGTATCGCGAAAGGCGGCCTTTCGCCGGGGCTAATGACCTGGGGGCGCGCACGTGCAGCCGGGTGGTTTAGTCTTTGGTTGAAACTGTCTTCTGCAAAATCGAATTCCTCCCCCTCGCAGACGGCTTGCATGATGCGCGCATAACTCCAATGGATGCACGACATGCTCAGCTTCGATCCATCCCAATGGCTGGGACGTACTCTGGAAGTACAAGAACAGCTCAGCGACAACCTGATCCAACGCATCGCCGCCACCTTTAACGCGCCAGTGCCGAAGGCAGGCGACGAGTTGCCGTGGCTATGGCACTGGTGCTTCTTCCTGGACCCGGCCAATACCAGCGATCTAGGGCCAGACGGCCACCCGGCCTTAGGCGGATTCATGCCCCCTGCCCATGGACGCAACCGCATGTGGGCGGGTGGGCGCCTGAGCTTTCATCATCCCTTGCGCGTAGGCGGGTCGGCGACCCGTCGGACTCGAATCGAAAAGATTACCGAGAAAACCGGCGACAGCGGATCTCTCCTGTTCGTCACGCTGTTTCATGAGTACTGGCAGCAAGAGCAGCTGTGCATCAGTGAGGAGCAAGACATCGTTTATCGCGAGCCAAGTCCACCCAAGCTGAGCATGGGGGAGCTGGTTCCCGAATCCGATTGGGTCGAAAACATTGTCCCAAGTCCAGTTCTGTTGTTTCGCTACTCGGCCCTGACCTTCAACGCCCATCGCATCCACATTGACTTGCCTTACGTCACGGAAGTTGAAGGCTATCCCAATCTGGTGGTGCACGGGCCGCTGACCGCAACCCTTTGCCTGGCGGCTTTTGTCCACGCCAATCCTCTGGCCCGTGTGCGGCGCTTTGCCTTTCGCGGATTACGCCCGCTCATCGCTCCCGATGCGTTTCAAGTGGGGGGGCAGCACATCAATTCCGGCGTCGCAGAACTGTGGGCAAGTAACGCCAGAGGCTTGTGTCAACGCGCCGAAGTTTATTTCGACTGATCTGTACACGATGCGCCCGCCAGCGTTGCGGGCACCTATTGCGAGGAAACACCCGATGTCCTACAACACCGAAGAACTCAATGCCATTCGCGAAGGCGTACGCGCCCTGTGTGCCGAGTTTCCGGCCGAATACTGGCGCAAGATCGATGAAGATAAAGGCTTTCCTGAAGCGTTTGTCACCGCTATGACCGAAGCTGGCTGGCTGTCGGCGATGATCCCCGAAGAGTATGGCGGTTCCGGTCTTGGGCTGGCTGAGGCGTCATTGATCCTTGAAGAGGTCAATCATTGTGGCGGCAATTCCGGCACCATTCACGGCCAGATGTACAACATGTTCACCCTGCTGCGTCACGGCAGCGACGCGCAGAAAAGCTACTACCTGCCCAAGCTCGCCAGCGGCGAGTTGCGCCTGCAATCGATGGGCGTGACCGAGCCGACCACCGGCACCGACACCACCAAGATCAAGACCACCGCCGTCAAACAGGGCGACAAGTACGTGATCAACGGCCAGAAGGTCTGGATCTCGCGCATCCAGCACTCGGACCTGATGATCCTGCTGGCGCGCACCACGCCGCTGGCCGAGGTAAAGAAGAAATCCGAAGGCATGTCGATCTTCTTGGTCGATTTGCGTGAAGCCATCGGCAACGGCCTGACCGTTCAGCCCATCGCCAACATGGTCAACCACGAGACCAACGAGCTGTTCTTCGACAACCTCGAATTGCCTGCCAGCAGCCTGATCGGTGAGGAAGGCAAAGGCTTCAGGTACATCCTCGACGGCCTCAACGCCGAGCGCACCCTGATCGCCGCCGAGTGCATTGGCGATGGCCGGTGGTTCATCGAAAAATCCGCGGCCTATGCCCGCGATCGTGTGGTGTTTGGTCGTCCGATCGGGCAGAACCAGGGCGTGCAGTTCCCGATTGCCGAAGCGCATATCGAGATCGAAGCGGCGGACCTGATGCGCTGGCGCGCCTGCGAAGAATACGACAGCGGCAAGAACGCAGGTGCGGCGGCCAACATGGCCAAGTATCTGGCGGCCAAGGCGTCGTGGGAAGCAGCCAACGCCTGCCTGCAGACCCACGGCGGTTTCGGCTTTGCCAACGAGTACGACGTGGAGCGCAAATTCCGCGAGACCCGTCTGTATCAGGTCGCGCCGATCTCCACCAACCTGATTCTTTCCTACGTCGCCGAGCACCTACTCGAACTGCCACGCTCGTTCTAAGCGAGATATTCAATGAGACATAAAACATTACGCTCGGCACTGTTTGTGCCGGGCAACCGCCCTGAGCGCTTTGCCAAAGCCTTGTCCAGTGGCGCCGACATTGTCATCGTGGACTTCGAAGACGCCGTCGAAGAAAGCCAGAAAGCGCAGGCGCGGGAAAACCTGCTCGCGTTTCTCGATCAGACTCCGCAAGCGCGGGTTTGGGTGCGCACCAACCAGGCTGGTCATGACCAGCATGACCGCGACCTTGAGGCCTGTCGTCACAGCGGCGTCGATGGCATCGTGTTGCCTAAGGCCGAGTGCCGGGCTCAAGTTGAGAAAGCCGCCAACACTGGCAAGCCGGTCATGCCCATCATTGAAAGCGCGCTGGGGCTTGAGGCCCTTCCCTCCCTCGCAAAGACTGCAGGCGTGTTGCTATTGACCTATGGCCGGCTTGACCTAGGACTTGACCTAGCCATGATCGAAGGCAGCTCTGGCGCAGAGCGTATGCTCGATCATGTGCGTTACGAGCTGATCCTGCATAGCCGCCTGGCCGGGCTGGCGATGCCACTCGAAAGCGTATTCCCGAACATCGATAACGATGCCGGGCTCGATCACGCGACACGCCTGGCCGCAGGCATGGGTTTTTCGGGCCTGCTGTGCATCCATCCCAAGCAGGTGGCGGTGGTCCACACCGCCCTGCGCCCCAGCGAAGCGGAGCTGGACTGGGCACAGAGAGTCATCTCTGCCAGTGACGGCAGAGGGGCATTCAGGCTCGATGGCGCAATGGTCGACGCCCCGGTGATCGCACGTGCTCACCGTTTGCTGGCGTTGCGTGAATGATCGACCTCTGACAAAACACCTGGGCGACACGAAAGTGTCGCCCTTTTTTTGGCCAAAAAAAACCCATCCGAAACGCCGAATGGGTCATTGAAAACGGGAGCGAACTCAATAAACGAACAAGCGGCCCGGACGGCGAGCCGCAACGGATACAAGATCCGTCACAGGCTCATCGCCTGCGAAGAGCACTGACGCGCAGGGCACCGCGCGTCATCAGTGGTCGTGCCCAGGCCTTTGACGAGCGTATTTGCATGGTTTGCCCCGCCCTGCGCAACACGGGTTTGCGGCAAAAGAAAATACGCCAGCGCGGGCAGGAGAATGAGCGCCCCCAGCATGTTCCAGATGAACATGAACGCCAAGAGAATACCCATATCGGCCTGAAACTTTATTGGCGAAAACGCCCATGAAGCGACACCCAGCGCCAGCGTAACGCCGGTGAGCATCACCACTTTGCCGGTAAAGGTCAGTGCTCGGTAATACGCCTCGGACAAACTGGCTCCCTGACGCAGTTGCCCCAGGACGATAGTCAATACGTACAGCGCATAGTCCACGCCAATCCCCACCCCCAGTGCAATGACCGGGAGTGTCGCAACCTTCACGCCCATGCCCAGCATAACCATCAGCGCTTCGGCCAGAATCGACGTCAGCGCCAATGGCACCACCGCGCAAACGACCGCCCGCCAAGAGCGGAAAGAGATGAAACACAGCAGAATCACCGCGCCATAGACCCAGAGCAACATCTCGTGACTGGCCTTCTTGACGACGATGTTGGTCGCGGCCTCGATGCCGGCGTTACCCGCTGTGAGCAGAAACTTCACCTCAGCAGTATTGTTCTTGGCGGCAAAGGCCTCAACCTTGTCCACCACACGGGTCAGCGTATCCGCCTTGTGGTCCTGCAGATAGACGAACAGCGACAGCAGATTGCACCCTTGGTTGAAGATTTCCCGTGGGGTGCGGTTCGCGACCGTGTTGAGGGTCCATTGGTTGGGCAATAGCTCGTACCACTTCGGGTTGCCTTCGTTCATCCCGACCGTGATACGGCGGCTGAGCAAGGGCAAGGAGTTGGTGCCTTCAACACCGACAACGTCATGCAGCTCCCATTCCAGCGCATCGACCATCGCCTGGGTCTTGTATGAGGTGCATTGGTCATTCGCCGTTTCTACCATCACCACCAGCACATCGCTGCTTGCCGAATAGGCGTTGGCCATGAATGTGTTGTCCAGGTTATAGCGCGAATCGCTGCGCAGTTCCGGCGCGCCAGGGTCCAGATCACCGACCTTCAGATGCAGGCTCACCATGAAGCCACCCACGCCCAGGATCAGCGATACCACTACCGCGACTGCCGCCCACTTGCGCTCGGTGAACAGATCCAGAAACCGCCATACCAGATGTTTCTGGATACCTGAGGCCTCCCCCGCCTCATCACGCATGCTGCGCTGCGCTGCGCGTGCGCTGACACCGGTAAAACTCAACAGCACAGGCAACAGGATGAGGTTGGTGAATATCAGTACCGCAACGCCGATACTCGCGGTAATTGCCAACTCCTGAATCACCCGAATATTGATCACCAGCAGCACCGCAAAACCGACTGCATCGCAGAGCAAGGCGGTCAACCCGGCCAGAAACAGTCGCCGGAAGGTGTAGCGCGCAGCCACCAGCTTGTGCATGCCGCGGCCGACATCCTGCATGATTCCATTCATTTTCTGCGCACCGTGGCTGATGCCGATGGCGAACACCAGAAACGGCACGAGTATGGAATACGGGTCCAGTTCAAAGCCCAGCAACGGAAGCAGACCCAGCTGCCAGATGACGGCCACCAGCGACGTGGCTACCACCAGCAGCGTGCTACGGATGCAGCGGGTGTACCAGTACACCGCAGCCCCTGCGATGATGATGGTCAAGACGAAAAACATCAGGACCTGACGGATGCCCTCGATCAAGTCGCCCACCACTTTGGCGAAGCCGGTGATGTGCAACTCGACACCCTGAGCGCGGTACTTCTCGCGCAGAGCCTCAAGCTGATCTGAAAGCTGGCGATAATCCAGCGCCGCGCCGGTGGCCGGGTTGGTGTCCAGCAACGGGACGAAAATGATGCTCGATTTGTAGTCTGAAGCCACCAGTTGTTCGGCGTCGCCTGAGCGCTCCAGGTTGGTGCGGGTCTGGGCAATGCTCGCAGGTGACTGGTCGTAGTTGTCCGGAATCACCGGACCGCCATCGAGACCGTCTTCGGTGACACCCAGCCAGCGGGTGTTGGCCGTCCACAGAGACTTCATGAAAGGCCGATCCACGCCGGGCATCAGGAACACCTCGTCGTTGAGTGCCTTGAGGGTTTCAAGATAAGCCGGGGTGAAGATGGTTCCATCCTTGGCTTGCACGGCAATTCGCACTGCGTTGCCGAAGCCCTTCATGTCACCTTTGTGCTTGAGGTATTCGGCGATGTAGGGATGGCTGGTGGGTATCATCTTTTCGAAGTCGGCATTGAGCTCCAGCTTCGTCGCCTCGAACGCCAGCACCACCGTCACCAGCAGGCAGACAGCTAACACCATCAGGCGGTTGTTGAAGAACAGGCGCTCCACCCATGATCCTGAGCGCTTGTCGAAGTCTTCCAGGCTGCAGATGGGGGGTTGAGTGTGGGACGGGGTATCTGCTTTCATTTCGCGCTCCCGGTAACGCTGGCCAGGCTGATGGTGGTGACGCCACGCACGCCGACCACGATCAGGCTGCCATCAGCCGATTGTGTGACGCCCGCAAGCGGCGAGAGTTGTTTGAGCGGCGAGAGTTGAAAACTGTTGCCCTTGTCCTGGCTGACCAGCAGTTGCCCCGATTGATTGACCAGCACCAGGCGGCCATCCTTGAGCTGCACGCTGCCTGTGATCGACGCGCCAGAGGGAATATCGATTCGGGTCCAGTTCGTGCCACTGTCATCGGTGCGGTAAGCACTGCCCCGCAGGCCGGCGATGATCAGTTGGTCATTTGAATCGACAAGCAGATTGAAATAGCTGCCCTGGTATGGGGTTTCCAGCGCAACGAAGGTGCCGCCATCATCGCTGGAGCGGAACACGCTGCCTTGCTCACCGACCAGATAAAGATTCGCAGCGCCCCCTCCTATGGCGTACAGGTGCAGGCCCATAGGGTTGTCGACGTGGGACTGCCATGGCTGCCAGGTCTTGCCACCATCGTCGGTACGCAGGATGAGGTTGTAAGCCCCAATGATGTACCCGGTGCGTTCGTTAACGAAGTGGACATCCAGGAAAGGTTTGTCAGGGCCGTCCTTGACCATCAGTTGCGCAGCCTTGGCTTCGCGTTCCAGTTCATCCGGATCTGCATCCTTGCTCTGCTGGCGCTCTTGGGAAGCCCGCACCAGCAACTGCGCCAGTGACAAGCCATCCATCTGCCTGGTCCAGCTTTCTCCACCATCCTGGCTGCGCAAAACCACGCCGCCGTGTCCCACGATCCAGCCGTCCTGGTCGTTGAGGAACTGCACCGCTGTCAGGGTCACACTCACGGGCACATTGGCCTGCCGCCAGGTCAAACCGTTATCGTCCGATAACACCACGATGCCTCGCTCGCCGACTGCCACCAGACGTGCGGACGTTGCAGTGACCGCGATCAGGACCGCGTTTTGAGCGTGTGGGGAGAGCTGGGCAGGTCGCTCCAGGACACCGGGCACCGACGCCTGGACAGTCAAGGCGCAGCTCCATAAACACGCGGCTGCGATGACAGCACAGACCACTCGATTCGCACGCATAGACCTTCTCCACCATTCTTATAATTTTTATCTGACGTGGCTCGCGACGCTTACCCATTAGCCTGTCAGATAGGGCGTCGGCCTGACGCCCGCCGTGTAGCGGCGCTCTCGCCACCGCTGTATTGCACGCGTTGCGCACAAGCAATGTGGCGCTTAGCGACGACTGACCTGGAGACCTGCACGGGGCTCCAGGTCAGGGGCCGGTTTACCGCACACCCTCACCTGACATGGCTTCGGGCGTGAAGTCCGCGGTCTTGACGTCGTTCAACATCTTGAAGTGATAGGTGTAGGAAGGATCGCTCCAGTTCGTAGCGCCCACACCGCTCCAGCCGCCTGTCTGCAGGTTGTGGGTCGACCATTGAATGTTCGGGAATACGAATGGCCCGTCCATCATCAGGAAAGGCAACGCAATCTGGGTACGCCACAACTGGCCTTGACCATCCCAACCGTCAGCCAGTACAGCGCCCCAGGTGTCTTCGTCCAAGTAGTAACGACGTTTGGGCACCACATGCCGCTTGCCCGGTGCAAGGTTCGCTTCTACCACCCACACGCGGTGCAGCTCCCAGCGAGTTGAATCCGGGTTGATGTGGTGCGGCATCAACTGCTTGTCGATCGAGACATCTTTCTGCAGGAACTTGTTGTTGTTATAGGGGATGTACAGCTCTTTCTTGCCCACCAGCTTCCAGTCATAGCGGTCCAGGTCGCCAAGGAAGATGTAGGACTCGTCGTAGTACTCCATACCCGAGTTGACATCGGACGGCGTGTCATAGCCCAGCGTCGGCGCCTTGCGCACACGACGCTGACCCGGCAAGTACTGCCATGCCTGACGGGGTTTGTTCACCGAGTCGATGAGCACGAACTGCTCGCCGTTCTTGATGGGTGGATCGGTCATCCAGACGCGCAGCAACTCTGTCTGGCCCTTGAAGGTCTCAAGCGACCCATCTTTTTTGTAGTACGGGTACATCGCCTTGTTGTAGCCGCGCACCGACAACACAAGCTTGCCATCCGGAGTCCCGACATAGTTGTTGAAGGCGTAGGACGTGGCCTCGCCCACCCATGTCAGCTTGTGGTTCCACATGGCCTCCGCGCCGTTCTTGGGGATCGGGAACGGAACCCCGCCGTAGGCGCCATCGACCCAGATGCCATCCTTCAGATTCGCCCGTGTGGCGTTGGCAAATGTGTTGTCGTACACCCACTGTGGCGCGGCAGCGGTCCGGTGAGTCGGGTACACGTCCAGGCGATAGCTGTCCGGATACTTCTTCAACATCGCCTTGATGCCGTCGCTGAGTTTGTCACCGTAGGTGTCCATATTCTTGGCGGTGATACTGTACAGCGGCTTTTCACTGGCGAACGGATCAGGTCGGGAGTCGCCATTCTTGTACCCGGCAGGGACTGTTGTGTAGCCACCCGTCCAGGCAGGGATCGAGCCGTCTTTGTTCCCGGCTTTTTCGGCCCCCGTGGGTGTCAATGTACTTTTCAGCGCGGCGGCTTCATCAGCGGAAACGGCGGCCAGAACGTGGGATGCAGAAAAGACTGCGCTCCACATCGCGAGGCATAACAGGGTGTGTTTCGCTTGCATTTTGAGATCTCCTGCTCGGCTTGTTGTTATAGCTAGAGCGAACGCTGGACTGAGAACGCGATGAAGTCGCGGTCCTTGAGAGACTGGCCATACGAGTAGGCCTGAACGGGCGAGTTGGCCGGTTCTACGCTGGTCCCCTCCCCTCCGAAAAAGCCGGTGTAGACGAGGCTGAATTTCCAGGTTTTCAGGTAGTCGGCCTTCACACCAATGCTGTAGTCACCGCCGTGGTTGACACTGAAACCCGGGTTGATCACCGAAGACTTACCGAACAGGCCATAGCCCACGCCGATCGGCACCGTCAGGTCTACGCCATCAAGGACCTGGTAGTAGGCCGGTTCGAAGATCATCCTGATGGCGCCGGCGTCGCGGGTTGAGTTGGGGTCCAGCGCATCGGCATTTTTGGTCACGCTCAAGCGACGGTTCCAGGCGACTTCCCCGATAAAGCTGCCGCCCTCCCAGAGCGGGCCTGCGTCGAGCAGACCGATCCAGGACACCTGCCCATGGGCGGTCCGGCCAACCGGATACAGAGGATGGCTACCGTTGCTGGCTTCCTGACCCGGGAACACGGTGACCGCCCCGGCCGCGGGCACCAGAGGCATGTTGTCCCGCACCGAGAACTCCCCGGCAACGTTGGTATCGCCGACGGTGGTACTGAAGCTGGCGCCTACTGCCCTGATGTCTTCGGGGTACACCAGCTCATAAGTGGTTGGCGCGAATGCAGGGCTCAGATGGGTATGAACCACCGGACTTTTCGCGTTGTATTGAATGGCGTAAAGGCCAAATTCGGCGTCAATGTTTTCCGGGCGCCAGCGCAGTTGCAGACCGAACTGGCCTGAGTCCTTGGCGTCCTTGTCCTTGCCGCGAATGAAGCGGCTGCCGGGTCCGGCCAGAATGCTGTCGCCGCCGTCATCGAGCAGGTCCACGGTGGAGAAATAACTGCCCGCTGCCGGCAGCCGGTCCTTTTCCCAGTGCAGCTGGTAGTAAGCGCCCAGGGCCAGATTGTCGCGTAGCTGGAGCTGGCCGGATATCTGCGGTACCGGTCGAACCAGCTCTTTGAACTGTGTACCCGGCACCGAAAGTAGCTTGACGATGTCAGTCGGTGCCTGACCACCCGCGATGCCGTTCGCGCCGTAAAAGAGGCTTTCCCCGTACAACACGGTATGTTGACCGACGCGAAGGGTCGCCGGCATGTCACCGATGTCGGTTTTACCGAAAACGAACGCGTCCAGCAGCTCTGCCTTGCGACCATGCAGCTTTTGGGTATCGGAGGTGAAATGGTCGTATGACGCGGAGGTCGAGTTGTTGGTGAACGGCGAATCGTTGTCGTTGCTCTGGTTATAGACAGAGTCATACCAGCCGGCACCGCTGAGCCGCATCCCGACGTTATTGCGGGTCACATCGAGCTCGGAAAGAATATCGACGCGGTTGGAAATCAAGCCCTTGTCAAAGTTACGGTCACCGTCGTCCTGGTTGGCATCGCCAGTCAGTTTCGAAGACTGATCTTTGACCCGCCACGCAGCGCTGTACTTGAGCGTATTGTCCCAGCGTACTTTCAAGTCCTCGATGCCGGTATTGAACTCGAACGCTCGCGCCATCGGTGTGCCGAAAGTCGCTATGGCGGTGATGACCGCGTACGCCACTGCACGGTATTGATGAGTGAACTCTTGCGGGGTCGTGCACGCCAGAGCATCTGCAGTCGTTGTTATTGTTCTAGGTGTCATGTTCTTCACCAACTTAGTTTTTATAAGTGCATTGGATCAGGAAGAAACTGTTTGTCGCATGTCATGGGGGTATTGCTCAGCTTTCCGCAAAGCTGTTTTATTAAGCGCCCTACCAGGCCGTCGTTCCTCCATCGATCTTGATGTCGGCACCGGTAATGAAAGAGCTTTCATCGGATGCAAGAAACAGGGCGGTAGCGGCGACCTCTTCAGGTTTACCAATACGCCCGAGCATGATTTTTCCGACCATTACTTCGACCCACTCAGGATCTTGCAAGAGCGGGAGCGTCTGCTTTGTTTCAATCAATCCAGGGGAAACAGTGTTGGCACGAAGACCGTATACACGCCCCTCCATCGCCAGTTGGCGAGTCATGGCGAGAATCGCACCCTTGGCAGCCGAATGGGCAATGCCGGGCAACATCTTGTAAGTCGACCACGCGGAAACAGAAGCGGTATTGATGATCGAAGCGCCGGGACGCTTGATGAGTTCTGGCCATGCCGCTCGCACCAGATGGAAGACCAGGTTCAACTCCTGATCAATCGTCTTGTGCCAATCGGCATCGGAAATCTGGTCGATCCAGCCGAAATACGCCATCGCGGCATTGTTGAATAACACATCCACTTGGCCATAACTGGTCACCGCCAGATCCACCAGTGCCCTGCATTGCTCCGTCTCAGTCAAATCGCAATGATTCATCGACACCATTTCCCCACCGGCGGCTTTGACTTGGACCATCGTCGCTTCAGCTGACTCGGGGTGGATGTCGCAGCCAACGACTTTGGCGCCCTGACGGGCAAACATTAAGGCGGCAGCACGTCCCATCGACCCACCCGTACCGGTGATGATGCAAACTTTGCCTTTTAGACGATCACTCATGACTTACTCCTTACATGGACAGTCAATCGGTGTTTCAGAACTTACGAGCGTTAGCCAGGAATAACCGCAGGCTGAGAGAAAACATCGCATACGACTCACGTCATTTTAAATTCGCACGTTCATCGTTATCCGCGCGATGTGTTCAACTTTTAATGAATGCAGAATGACGCTATCAAGCGGCACTTTGTGTTCGGATCTTGCCCAAGGTCGTGTTGACGGCTTCCAGGTAAGAACTTTCCATGCCCTCAGCGAATGCCTTTTCTTCGGCACTGCCCGCTTGGACGCCTTCTAACGAAAAGGTAAAGGTGAAGCGCAGAAATAATGTCCCGTTTTCTTCTTCAATAATATTCTTGATAATGCCGCGCGCGCCGCCTGAAAGACGTACAAACTCGACGCGCTCCTGCGGAAACAAGGTAATCAACTCCTGCAACGTCTCGCCATGCAGACGAACTTCGCGAATGAAAGGGCTGCCCCCCGGCGCTTCTTCCACCAGTTCACAGTTTTCCATGGGTTTGACATAACCGATCGGATTACGGGCTTTTTGCACCAGGCCTTCCCAGACTTGTGCACGGCTCAGCTTGATTTCACCTGCCGGATTGACTTCCAGCCGCTTGCTCACGTTAATCATGTGACTCACCTTTGTTATTGTTCAAGTTCGCAATCACCGATGCCTTGTGATTACGTGCTGCTCTAGCCGAATCGATGGGGAATCGGGCAGAGGGTTCAAATGGCGAGGTATCCGCCGTCTACCGATAGCGTGGTACCGGTCACAAAACTTGAGGCATCGGACAGCAGCCAGCGAGCAGCCGCGGCCACCTCTTCAGGCTTGCCAAAGCGACCGATGGGATGGCGTTCACGCAATGCCTGAAACTGGTTGGCGAAGTTGTCTTCCTGGCTCAGACGAAGAATCATCGGCGTTTCGATGATGCCCGGCAGGATGGCATTGACGCGGATATTGTGCGGCCCGTAATCGACGGCTGCGGCCTTGGTCAGGCCCAGCACCCCATGCTTGGCGGCGATGTAATCCGAGGCCGCTGCAATGGCAACGGCCCCCAACGCAGAAGCAGTATTGACGATCGAACCGCCGCCGCTTGCGAGCATGGCGCGGATCTGATGTTTCATGCAGAAAAAGACACCCGTCAGGTCGACGTCGATGATGCGATGCCAGGCATCGGCCGAGATTTCGTGAAGGGGGAGATGACTTTGTTCGATACCGGCGTTGTTGAAAGCACCATGCAGGGCACCAAACTTTGTGACCACCTCTGCAACGGCAGAAGCCACGACCTGCTCATCGGTTACATCACAGGGAATGGCATGGATCGCGCCGCCATTGGCCAGCACGCTTTCAACCAGATCTTCAAGCCCGGCGATATCTCGGTCCAGTACGATCACTCTCGCACCGGCCGCTGCCAGTGCAATAACAGACGCTTGACCAATGCCGCCAGATGCACCGGTGACCATTATATTGCGTTGCGTTAACTCGCTCATGACATGCTTCCATTGGCCACATTTTTGTTATTCATCTCGTTAAAAGGCAGCGATGCACGCCCTGCGTAGCGTCGCTCGCCCCTAACCATGACTGCCATTTTTTCATGGTCGCTTCCCGGTGATAGGGAAGTGACGCCTGAACTTTAAGCAGCGCACTTACCTGTGACTAGACGAGGAATTCGCTAAAGACTGTTGCGTCCATGCACCAATAACCTGTGTATCATTCGGTTCGCCAAGCCTGAGCGGGGCACGAAAGTCGATAATAAAAACAGAGGCCTCTCATGAATGACTTGAACGATCTTTACTACTTCGTACTGGTAGTCAGGCACGGTGGATTCTCACCGGCGGCCAGGGCAAGCGGGATAGAAAAAACTTTGCTCAGCCGTCATATCGCATTATTGGAAAAACATTTGGGTGCCCGCCTGTTGCACCGTACGACTCGGCAAGTCTCTCTGACCGAAGCCGGACAACATTTCTACAATTTGAGCCAGGCGGTCGTGGACGGCGCGCAAACGGCATTCGAGAGTATCGAGCACCTGCGTCGCGAGCCTGTGGGACTTGTGCGCTTGAGCTGCCCACAGTTGATGGCGCGCGCTTACCTTTCCCCCTTGCTTCCGAGTTACATGTTGGCTTTTCCAAAGGTGCGGCTGGAGGTCACTGCCGTTGACCGCGAGGTAGACCTGTACGAAGAACGCATAGACATCGCACTGCGAGCGCTGACTCATATCGAAGACACCGGGGGGCTGGTTGCCAGGACGCTGGGAAAAGCCAGGCGGATTCTTGTGGCCAGCCCTGCCCTGCTGCAGAGCCTGGGACGTCCGACTTCGATCAAGGCGTTGTCCGGGCTGCCTACACTTTGCCTTCCAGCCGACATGCACGACGGGGCCGGTCGCTGGCTGCTGCACGATCCGCAGCAGCATGAAATTCTTCTGGCTCACACCCCATGCCTGATATCAGATGATCTGAGCATGCAGCTGGATGCGGCGCTCAATGGCCTGGGAATCGCCATGCTGCCCGAGCCGATCGTGGTGGACGCGATTCGTGCTGGCACACTGGAAACAGTCATGCCCTCATGGGCTGGACCATCGCACCTGATTCACCTGGTGTACCCGAAACCCAAAGGCATGCTGCCCTCAGTACGCAGCGTGATCGATTATCTGGGGCTGCATCTGCCAGAACTCATCCGAGCAGGCACTCTGTCCAAAGAAGCGGCGCAATGACCGCCGCAATCACTGCCACTCCGCCTGCTGACTCTTGAGCACACCACTGACCATCTCTCGCAACCACTTGTTCAGCGGATCGCGGTGAAAACGGTCATGCCAGTAAAGATCTATTTCGAACGACGGGACCTGTAACGGCAGCGGTTTGATGACTAGGGGATAGAACTGCGCAAGAGTTTTGCCCAAGGCGTTGGGCAAGGTCCACAGCATGTCACTCTGCAATACCAGATGCGCGCTGGACAGGTGATGCGGCACTCGCATTCTGATGCACGATCTGCCACCGGCATCCACCAGCGCACGCTCAAGGGCCTGATTACTGGTGCCCCCCGCTTCGACCACCAAATGATCGCTGGCCAGATACTCATCAAGGCCTAAAGGCTGTTCGGCCAATGGGTGATGGCGTCGCATCGCACAGACATAGTGCTGGGAGAACACCGGCAAACGATGGATATCGGTCTGCAAAGACGGCAGATAGCCCAATGCTATGTCCACCCTGCCGGTGGCCAGACCTGCGAGGGTTTCATCCATGGCGCCGCGAACAGTATCCAATCTTGCCAATGGCGCCTGATTCGCCAAGCGCTTGAGGATGGGGGGGAGGCACACGACCTCCCCCACGTCGAGCATCCTGAAGGTGAAGGTCTTGCGGCACAGCTTTGGGTCGAACTCGACCATCTGGCTTTGCGCGTTTCTGATCAGTTCGAGCGATTCGAGCAAAGGCGCGGCGATCTGCACACAGAAAGGCGTAGGCTCCATGCGACGCCCAACCAGGGTGAACAGCCGATCCCCGTAGGTCTGGCGCAGACGCTTGAGACTGCCGCTGACAGCCGATTGGGTGACGCCCAGGTTCTGTGCGGCGATAGAGGTCGAGTGGTCACGCCAGATCGCTTCGAAGACATACAGCAGATTTAGATCTTTCATCTCAGCGCCCTGCACACTCTCCCCCCCTGCGCACGCCGCGACGGGACAGTCGCTTCGCACACAGAGGCACATGACGCCGAAGCGATCAGGCAGCTACGAGGTGAGGTTCGGGGGTCTCGGCGAACACCGGCCCTAGGTTGATATTGATGCGATAGTCTTCGATCAGACGCTCGGTGTTGAAGCGCAGCACCACGCAGCAGGGCACATTCACGATGACGCCGTCATGGCGTTTGTAGAAGCTGTCGAACTCGATGATGGTCACGTTGCCGGTGATCCACTCGCCGGTCATCTCATGGCGAAGTGACTGGATCTGTGAGTAGAACCCCAACGTGCCGGCGCGAATGGCCTCTTTGCCTTTCATGCTAGGCCAATTGCCGAATCTGAACACAGCATCATCGGCCAGGTGTTCTAAAAATCCGTCCAGATCCTGGCTATCAATGCAGTCGAACATTTTTTTCATTGAAAAAGTCATGAGGTCACTCTCGTTGTTGTTTTTGTATGAACTGACTCTATTTTCTGCCTCCACTCATGGCAATACTGCAAAATCACCAAAGCATGTTGCACTGGCGCACCAATCTGGCGAATGCCTGGGACCGGGTCTACGCCAATCTCACGCCTTCCAACCAGGGCGCATCAACTGGCCAGGACGGTCTTCGGTTCCAGAAAGGACTCCATGCCAGATAATCCGAACTCGCGCCCTACCCCGGATTGCTTGCGCCCACCAAAGGGTGCCAGCAATTCGGTCGTGCAGCGGTTGACGAGGACCGTCCCGACCTCCAGGCGTGAGGCCACCTGCTGCACCATGTCCAAGTCGTTGGAAAAGACATAAGCCTGCAGGCCGTAATCGCTGCGGTTGGCCATGGCAATGGCCTGGTCCAGCGAGTCGTAGGCCATGATGCACAACACCGGTCCGAAAATTTCCTCTCGTGCAATGTCCATGTCCTCGCTGACGTTGGCGAAGACCGTGGGGCGCACGAAATAGCCGCGCTTGAGCCCTTCAGGCCGGCCTTCTCCACCAGCGACCAACGTTGCACCCTGCTCCAGACCTCGTCGTATGAAGCCTTGCACGCGCTCATAGTGCACCAGAGACACCGCCGGCCCGATGACCGTCGCAGGGTTGCGCGGATCTCCTACCCGCATCGTCTTGACGCAGGCCTGTACGCAGCGGACCACCTCATCTAGACGTGCTCGTGGCACCAGCAGCCGAGAGCCTGCAACACACGCTTGACCGTTGTTCATGAACGCAGCGTTCAGGGCCAATGGAATGGCTGTCGCAAGATCAGCGTCGGCCAGCAACACCATCGCGGATTTGCCGCTTAACGCAAGGCTCACACGCTTCATCGTGTCGACACTCGCACGCGCGATGTTCTTGCCGGTGGACGTGGAGCCGGTGAACGATATTTTGGAGATACCCGGGTGGCGCGTCAGTTCGTCGCCAACTTCGTGGCCGCGTCCCAGCAGTATGTTGTACACCCCACTGGGCAGTCCTGCCTGATGAAGGGCGTTGGCCAGCACTTGAGTCTGGAGCGGGCTGAGCTCGCTGGGCTTTATCACCGACGTGCAACCCGCCGCGATGGCTGAAGCCAATTTGCTGCAGACTGTCCCGGCAACGCTGTTCCAGGGGGCAATCAATGCCGCCACCCCTATAGGCTCCATGATCACCGAAGCATCGCCGATTTTTTTGACGAACTCGTATCGCTCAAGCAACCGCGCTGAATTTTCGAAGCACTGGGCAGCGTATTGACTGACCCACTGGGTGCGAGCGAACACACCGCCGTACTCCTCGATGGCTGAATCGCGAATCTGATCCGAGTTCGACAGCACAGCCTGCTGCAAGGCGTTCAGCATCTCGATGCGCTGCGCCTTGCTGAACGACGCTAATGTGCCTTGAGCGCGCATGGCCGCCTCGATTGCCCGGGTCGCGTCGGCACGGTTGGCAAGCGTGACATGGCCGATGATCTGTTCGGATGCCGGATTGATGACTGGCACCCGTTCAGTACCGTGAACCTGAGCGAATGCGCCATCGATATAGGCTTGGTCTACATTCCACATCTCGAATGTCCTCCTTAAACGCTGTAGAGGTTCGAATCTAACAGTTGAAGGGAATCGAAATAATGAGTTCAAATACGGATGGACTATCTGGAAAATCAGGACAATGTATAAGCACGGCCTCGTTGAACTGGAAGTCGTCCTCGCGGTGGCGAACAAGCAGAATTTTCGCGCGGCCGCGGTCGAGCTGAACATGTCGACTACCGGCGTGAGCAATGCCCTCAGGGGGCTCGAAGCACGGCTGGGCGAACGTCTGTTTCATCGCACCACCCGCAGCGTTTCGCTTACTGATGCAGGGCGACGCTTTGTCGAACAAATACGGCCCGCCGTCGCGAGCATCAACGCGGCCATGGCATCGCTTCAGGAACAGAAGCCCGAGCCCACCGGGATCTTGCGATTGAATAGCTCCCTCGGTGCTGCGCTGATGTTATTCCAGCCTCTGATGCGCACGTTCATGGCGCGCTATCCAGCCATGACGCTGGAGATCTCGACTCAGGAAAAGCTGGTGGACATCATCGCGGATGGGTTCGATGCGGGTTTGCGCCTGAGTTCTCGCGTCGCCAGTGGCATGATTCGAGTCCCGATCACCGACAGCATCCCGATTGCCGTGGTGGGATCTGCGCAATACTTTTCCACCCACACCCGGCCCACGTGCCTGGAAGACCTGAAAACCCTACCCTGTATTCGCGCGCGGTATCCCAGTGGCATTGCCTCACCGTGGGAATTTGTACAAGAAGGCGCGACCGTGACGGTGGAGGTGCCGGGGTCGCTGATTCTTGACGCGCCCCTGCTGATGCGGGAGGCCGCAAGAGATGGACTTGGGCTTGCGCAACTGCCACGGTGGTATGTAGAGAAAGACATCAATGAAGGGCGTTTGATCGAGGTGTTGCAGCGCTGGGCGAGTCCTTTACCAGGCTTATCGCTCTATTACGCAGGTCACCGGCATATTCCGGTCGGGCTTCGGGCGTTGATCGATCTTATTCATGAGCAACGCCGCGCCAATCTTTAAAAACGTGCGCACAACAGATGTTTTGAGCCGACGTGCAACAAGCGATTGGTCGGCATGGCAGCGCCCGGTACGCGCCGGACGCTGCGGCATGCAGGCCAATCAGAAAGGCCGGTAAGGCAAGAACTTGCCGTCCAGCGTAATCACAGCGCGGGAGCCACCTTCGGGGTCTTCGACTTTCTTGATGTCCATCTTGAAGTTGATCGCGCTGATGATGCCGTCACCAAACTGCTCGTGAACCAGGGCCTTGAGGGTGGTGCCGTAGACTTGGATCATTTCGTAGAAGCGGTACACGGTCGGATCGGTCGGCACACCCGCGGCCAAGCTGCCACGCAGCGGAATCGATTGCAGCTGGCGCACATCGTCAGCGCTGAGTTCAAGACGCTCGCCGATGAGCGCTGCCACCTCGGCCGACAACGGGTGTTGGCCCAAAAGAGCGGCAGTCACATAGGTGAGGCTCAGGCCGGTGCCTTCGGCCAGTTGTTCAAACGTGAAACCTTTACGGGATTTGCTGTCGAGCAGTTTGGCGGTCAGGGTCAGGGTTGGATTCTGGTAAGCATTGGACTGGGTCATGTCGGTCACTCCGATAGGTTTATTCAGTTTCGTTTCATTTAGTTGGAATCGATTTTTGGCGACAGCTGTCGCATCGCCGGTGAAGCTGTAGCACTCAACCGGTATGGCCAGTGCCGACGACTTCGTATTCCATCACGTGGATGACGCCCTTCGAATCCTCGTAGGTCATCTGGACAGTCGAGACATCCTTGAACTCATCTGGCGCGGTCTGATTGATGACCTTGGCGATGTCCAGTTCGGTGCCGTATTGATAGTGCTCAACCGGGGTCTGGTCTGCGGCGTGGGCTGCGAAACCGGTAAAGGTCAGGGCGGCGATTAGGAAAGTCTTGTACATGGGGAAGTCCTCTTTAATGGGGTAAATGGCAAATTTCAGGTGCAGGACGCCGGCGCATGGCCATCCATGCGCACAAGCATCGTTGTCAAAGGTTGGTGAGTGTCAGGCTACGGCCGCCTGCGGATCTGAACCGTAGGCACAAGCTTCTGGGTGCGCGCTGAGCGAAACAAACTCATTGGTGCGGCCATCGAGCGCTTCAACGGTGCCGCTTTCGATGTCGTAAACCCAGCCGTGCAGATTCAGTTGGCCTTGCTGACGAGCCAGGCGGACGCTTGGATGAGTCAGCAGGTTGCTCAGTTGCGCGGCGACGTTTTCGCGGACCATCGAGCTCAGTTTGTGAGCCGGCGTCAGGTGTGTACGCCCCTGGTTGATGACCTTGGCTGAGTCAGCGTGACGCAACCAGCTGGCAACCGCCGGCAGATGATCCAGGCATTTGCACTGGGAGATTGCAGTCATGGCGCCGCAGTCGGAATGGCCGCAAATCACGATGTCTGTCACACCGAGTACCGCCACTGCGTACTCCACCGTTGCCGAAACACCGCCTGGCTCAGGGCCGTAGCTGGGAACGATGTTGCCTGCGTTGCGAATTACGAACAGTTCACCGGGCTCCTGCTGAGTCAGCATTTCGGGGATGACCCGGCTGTCCGAGCAAGTGATGAACAACGTCCCGGGGTTTTGCGTGGTGGACAGGTGTTTGAACAGATCAGTGCGTTGTGGAAACGCTTCTTTCTGAAACTTCAGGATGCCTTCGATCAATGCTTTCATGGTGTCGGTCTCGGTGTCGTTTGCTGTTGGAGCCATATTGAGCTTCGCCAGCTATAACGTCCAAGACCGAGATGCAATACTTTCTATAAGCAGTACCTATAGCTTAAGGGCGCATCGACAGGCGCTTTGAGAGTCAGTGCGGATCGCGGGTGCCTTATATACCAAGCGCCCGAGCAAGCGAATCCAGACCAGCGCAAAGATTGATAGGCCAAACAGGCCGTGCAACCCCAGGAGTGCAGAGCGCAACGTGCTCCCACGTGGAGACAGGCCTTTGAGTTCGATGCAGGCATAGACGCCGACGAACAGCGCAAGCATCAGCCAATGCAGATACATGGAGAGGTTGGCGTAACGCGGTGTTGATGACGTCATGTCGGGGCTCGCTTTGAAGAAGAGGGTGAGAGGGCCGTGGCGGCGATCGGACTGTGCGGCAGCTGTCTTAAGGCAATCTGAAGAACGCGGCCTGCTCCCTTTTCTCTCACCTTCAGACTTCGTTAAGAATCGGCACCGATACTCCCCTCCATTCACCACTGGGGAGGAGCCTCACCCATGCAGGGTCTGGACTGGAACATTTGTCTACCACTGAGCTTCGGCACCGCTGAAGCCCCCGCTCTCTCACTCCATCGTGCCTTGGCACACGAGCCGCAGCGCGAACGTTTCGAAGCCTTTATCCAGCAGCGCTTTCGCAAAGCCCACGACGCAGAGATCCGTCAGTTCATGCCTGAGCTGTTCGGCCTGAACGATGGCGCAGGTAGCCTGTGTGCAGTCGCAGGGGTACGCACGGCGACCTCAGGCTCTTTGTTCCTGGAACAATATCTGGACGAGCCGATCGAGCGAGCCATCGAGGCGCACGCGGCACGGCCAGTCGATCGCCAGGGTATCGTCGAGGTCGGCAACCTGGCCGCAAGCAACCTGGGCAGTGCCAGGCTCAGCATCATCACCGTCACCTGGTTACTGGCGATGGGCGGCCTGGAATGGGTGGCGTTTACGGGTAATGCGGGGCTGGTCAACAGCTTCAATCGCTTGGGTCTGCTCCCTGTCATGTTGTGCGCTGCCGACCCGATGCGGCTGGGAGATGATCGCCATGCCTGGGGCAATTACTACGACACTCAGCCCAGCGTGCATGTGGGGGACATACGTTCCGGCTTCTTGCATTTGAGCCACAGCGGTGTGTTCGAGCGGTTTGGCCTGCCACTGACCTTGGAGCGCAGTTGCCATGTCGCCTGAACTCAGCGCTTTCCGTCAGCGGATCGCAGAGCTGGCGACCCATCAGCCAAACGCCTATGCCCTTTGGGGCGATGACCTCAAGCTCGACTACGCCGAACTCGATGCCGAGATTCGGCTGCGCCAGCAGAGACTGCGCGACCTGG
Source organism: Pseudomonas sp. Pseu.R1 (assembly GCF_045764065.1). Taxonomy (NCBI): domain Bacteria; kingdom Pseudomonadati; phylum Pseudomonadota; class Gammaproteobacteria; order Pseudomonadales; family Pseudomonadaceae; genus Pseudomonas; species Pseudomonas sp. Pseu.R1. The sequence continues at coordinate 270,766 of NZ_JBJGEE020000001.1, forward strand.
ATGCCAAGGTGGTCGCAGTCTCGCTGGAAAACGGGCCTGACATGATGATCTGGGATCTGGCGATTCTGTTTGAGGAGCTGGCCTGCCTTGCTCTACCGCCCTTCTTCACCGCCGCTCAGCGCCTTCATTGCCTTGCACAGAGTCAGGCCGACGTGGTCATCGGCGGCGCCGACCATGGGGCAGAAATGGCGCAAGCGGGTTTTCAATGCCGTGATGGTTTCTGGGTCAGGCCTGCGGCTGAGCCCTCGCCGCTCCCGCCGGGCACGGCGAAGCTGACTTTCACCTCCGGTACCACCGGCACACCAAAAGGCGTGTGCCTGAGCGCCGACAGCGTGCTGTCCGTCGCGCGAGAACTGCAACTGGCCAGTGAATCGCAGGAACCTCGTCACCATCTCTCACTATTACCGTTGGCCATTCTGCTGGAAAACATCGGCTGCTACGCTGCGCTCTACGCCGGTGCCTTGATCAGTTTGCCCAGCCAGCGGACGCTGGGCATTCACGGCGCCAGTGGTGTGGATCTGCCGAAGCTTCTATCTAGCCTGAAGCTCCGCCATCCTGAGAGCATGATTCTCGTGCCGCAACTGCTCCTGCTGTTGGTCACGGCCTGTGAGATCGGCGCGTTCGACGGCGGCGAGTTGCGCTTCGTTGCAGTAGGAGGCGCAAAGGTCAGCCATGAGCTGCTGATGCGCGCCGCCTCCGCAGGCATTCCCGTTTACGAGGGCTACGGGCTCTCCGAATGCGCGTCGGTTGTCGCACTCAATCGCCCTGGGGCACATCGTCCGGGCAGTGTCGGCAAGCCATTGCCACATGTCCGGTTGCGTCAGGCTGAAGACGGCGAAGTCTTGATTGCATGCTCCGGCATGCTGGGATACCTCGGCGATACTCAGCCCGTTCCTCAGTGGTGGCCAAGCGGTGATTTGGGGGAATGGGACGCCGATGGGTTCCTCCATCTTCACGGCCGCAAGAAGGCTCAGTTCGTCACCAGCTTCGGCCGAAACGTCAGCCCTGAATGGGTAGAGGCCGAGCTGACCCAGCGCGGCCATATTGGTCAGGCGTTCGTATACGGCGAAGCGATGGCCCACAACCATGCGCTGATCTGGCCGCTGCGTCCTGAAACCACTGACCTGCAAATCGCCGAAACCGTCGCCATGGCCAATGAAGGGCTACCCGACTATGCACGCGTCCATGGCTGGACACGGCTAGGGCAGCCGTTCAGCCCAGGTAATGGCATGGCGACCGCCAATGGTCGTCCCAAGCGGGAAGCCATTCTCGCGCACTACCACCATCTTTTTACCGAGCCCGCACGAGCCGAGGATCATTCATCATGAGTTTTTTCGAGACGCTACAAGCCGCCACGCGCACTGAACGCGAGGCACTGTTCAATCTGCCGGTGATTCACCATGCGCTGTTTGGGCAAGTGACGCTGGAGAGCTATACCGCCTTCCTGACACAGGCCTATTATCACGTACGCCATACCGTGCCCTTGATGATGTCCTGTGGCGCTCGCCTGCCCCCGCGGCTGGAATGGCTACGCGGTGCTGTGTGCGAATACATCGAAGATGAGTACGGTCACGAGCAATGGATTCTCAACGACCTGCGCGCCTGCGGTGCTGACGCTGACGCGGTACGCAACGGCACGCCGGGCCAGCCCATCGAGTTGATGGTCGCCTACCTCTATGACTTGATTGCCCGGGGCAATCCCGTGGGTCTGTTCGGCATGGTGAATGTCCTGGAAGGCACCAGCATCGCCTTGGCGACTCATGCGGCGGGTAGCATCCAACAACGGCTTGGCTTGCCTGCCACTGCTTTCAGTTACCTCAGTTCCCACGGCAGCCTCGACGTCGAGCACATGGAAACCTACCGCAAATTGATGGATCGTCTGAACGATCCGCAAGATCAGGCAGCGGTGATCAAAGCGTCGAAGATGGTGTACGCGCTGTACACCGACATGTTCCGGCAACTCCCTGCCGTGCTCGTCGAACCTGAGAGGGAATCTATTCATGCGTCTGTCTGAAGCCCGTGTCGTATTGACCGGAGCCAGCGGCGGAATCGGCCTCGCCATTGCCGAAGCCTTGTGCAGCCACGGCGCCGAGGTGCTGGCGGTGTCCAGGCATCAGGAGCCCTTGCTACCGTTGCAGAAGCAGTACCCGCACTTGTTGCACTGGGTCAAAGCCGACCTGACGACTCATGACGGTCGTCAGCATGCCCTGATGACAGCTCAGGCCATGGAGGGCATCAACCTGCTGATCAATGCAGCGGGGGTCAATCACTTCGCGATGCTGGAGCAACTCCCTGCCAGAGAGATCGACGCGATGCTCAACATCAATGTGCATGCGCCGATCCTGCTTACCGGCCTGATGCTGCCGCTGTTACGCCGTGTCGAACGCGCCATGATCGTCAACGTCGGCTCGACCTTTGGTTCGATCGGTTACGCCGGCTACGCCACTTACTGCGCCAGTAAGTTTGCCCTGCGTGGATTCTCCGAAGCCTTGCGTCGAGAGTTGGCGGATACGCGAGTCGGTGTGCTGTACGTCGCCCCGCGTGCGACCCGCACCTCGATGAACGGCCCAGCGGCGCGCGCCTTGAATACGGTCCTAAAAAGCCATGAGGACGACCCTCAGACCGTTGCTGCCGCCGTTGTCAGCGCGATCGCTGGCAATCTACGCGAACTCTACCTCGGCTGGCCGGAACGTTTTTTCGTGCGTCTCAATGGTCTGCTTCCCGCCTTGGTTGACCGCTCCCTGCGCAAGCACCTGCCGCTGATTCGTCGGCTGAGCAGCACGCCTTTTGAAGAGAAACCCAAACGATGAAAGCCCTGATCATCACCCTGCTCTCGTTGTTCATCTTGCCTGCTTGGGCGCTAGATGCGCCGGACCAACAGCGCCTGGCGTCCATTCAACAGGAATGGGCACACATCCAGTACCAGTTGCCTGAAGACCAGCGTGTCGCCGCGTTCGAAAAGCTGGCCTCCCAGTCAGCACGGTTCAAGCAGGAGCGCCCCATGGCTGCCGAGGCCTGGATCTGGTCAGGTATCGTCACCAGTAGTTGGGCCGGTGCCCAAGCTGGGCTCGGCGCGTTGAGCAAGGTCAAGCAGGCCAAGGCTGATCTGGAAAAGGCGTTGTCGCTGGATCCGTCGGCGCTGCAAGGCTCCGCGTATGCGAGCCTAGCGGCCTTGTATGATCGAGTGCCCGGCTGGCCCATCGGATTTGGCGACGCGGACAAGGCTCAAGACCTGTTGGAGCAGGCGTTGAAAATCAATCCCGACGGTATCGACCCGCTGTACTTCTGGGGCGATCATCTTTTCCGCCAGGGGCACTATGCTCAAGCGAAGAAGGCGTTGGAGAAAGCCCTGCAAGCGCCCCCCCGCCCGGGTCGGGAGTTGGCCGACAGTGGCCGACGCAAGGATATCCAGCTGCTGCTGGTCGACGTGAACAAGAAACTGAAATGACGGAGCTTGCATGCGTCTGCTGTTGATCGAAGATGATGTTGCGCTGGGTGAAGGGATACATCAGGCGTTGAGTCGAGAGGGTTACACCGTCGATTGGGTGAAAGACGGCAGCAGTGCGCTGCATGCGCTGCTCAGCGAAGGGTTCGATCTGGCGATACTTGACTTGGGCCTGCCCAGGCTTGATGGGCTGTCGGTGCTACGGCGTCTGCGAGAGAGCGGTTCTGCTCTGCCTGTGTTGATTCTCACCGCGCGGGATGCCACCGAGGATCGCATCGCCGGCCTCGATGCGGGTGCTGACGATTACTTGATCAAGCCCTTCGACCTCAGTGAACTCAAGGCGCGGCTGCGCGCTCTGCTGCGACGCAGCGCCGGGCGCGCACAGGTGGCGATCGAGCATGCCGGCATCCGGCTCGACCCTGCGACGCAGCAAGTGAGCTATCACGCAGCGCCCGTTTCTCTCACCCCTAAGGAATACCAGCTACTGCATGAGCTGCTGTCCCCTCCCGGCCGTGTAATGACTCGCGAGCGCCTGACACAGTTGCTTTACGGTTGGAACGAAGAAGCGGACAGCAACACCCTGGAGGTGCACATTCATCACCTGCGCAAGAAGTTTTCCAGTGAACTGATTCGCACCGTCAGAGGCGTCGGCTATTTGGTGGAGGATCGCCTTTGACCTCGATACGTCGTCGCACCCTGACGCTCATCATTGGCCTGGTACTCATCGGGCTGACGATCCTGACGCTGACCAATGTCCATGACAGCAACCACGAGATCGCCGAGGTCTACGACGCGCAACTCGCCACCAACGCCCGGTTACTGCAAGGGGTGATGCGCATGCCACTGGCGCGTCAGGAGCACGCCCAGCTGTATCAGGCGTTCAACCAGGCCTTGAGCCAGGCAGACCCCAAGGTCGATGGCCATCCATACGAAAGCAAGATCGCCTTTCAGGTGTGGGATCTACACGGCAACCTGCTGGTGCACACCCCCAGCGCGCCAACCCTGACGCATGCGCCGACCTATACCGGGTTCAGCGATATCAATGATCTGGGAAAACATCAGTGGCGCACCTTTGTGCTCAAGGACGAGACGCATAACCTGCTGATCTGGGTGGGCGAGCGCGATGATGTGCGCTCCGATCTGGTCAATCGCATCGTGCGCCATACCGTACTTCCCAATCTTATCGGAAGCCTGTTGTTGATGGCCGCCATCTGGCTGGCCATTGGGTGGGGTTTAAAGCCGTTGGCGGATCTGGCCGCCACGTTGCGGGGGCGCCATCCAGGCTCACTTGAGCCCTTGCAACTGGCGCCATTGCCCAGCGAACTCGAACCGATGCAAGCAGCCCTGAACCGGCTGCTGGGGCAGATTCAGGAAGTGCTGAGCCGCGAACGGCGTTTCATCGCCGATGCAGCCCACGAGATGCGCACGCCACTTGCGGTGCTTCGAGTACATGCTCAAAACGTTCTAGAGGCACAAAACGACGCGCAACGACGGGAGTCACTGAACTACCTCGTCGTGGGCGTTGATCGAACGACAAGATTAGTCAATCAACTGCTGACGATTGCCCGGCTCGAACCCGGTACTAACCCGATCAAGACGCAGCTTGGAGATCTTGTGGCTTCCGTACGCGAAAGCCTTGCGCAGTTGACACCCTGGGTCTTGAGCCGAGGTGTGGAACTGTCTTTCGAGTGCAACGAGCAGACGCATCTGCTGGACACTGACTTCGCGGCGATCGATATCGCGCTACAGAACCTGATTACGAATGCGGTGAATTTCTCGCCAGCAAACGGCCAAATCAACGTCATCCTGGCTGTTAAAAACGACGGTTTTGAATTGAGCGTCGAGGATCAAGGGCCCGGCATCAGTGAGTCTGATCGTGAACGGCTTTTCGAGCGCTTCTACAGCAAAGGTAACGACCACGGGGTCGGGCTCGGTCTTGCCATCGTGAAGACCGTCGCAGTACGCCTCAGCGGTGCAGTTCGACTGGAAAACAGAGTGCCTACAGGATTGGTTGCCATCCTCGCAGTTTCCGTCGTGGCGCAATAGTGTGGGTGGGGTTGAGCATCAGCACGTAGGAGTCAGTTTATGAAAATCCTGTTCATGTGTACGGCCAATAGCTGCCGTAGCGTCTTGTCCGAGGGGCTATTCAATCATCTAGCCCCGGACGGATTCACAGCCATCAGTTCGGGCAGCTTCCCCAGCGGCACGCTCAATCCGCGTGCGGTGAGCACTCTGCAAGGATTGGGAATCGACACGTCCGACCTGTACAGCAAAGGCTCGCAAGCCTTCGCAGACACACCACCTGATGTCGTCATCACTGTGTGCGACAAGGCCGCCGGCGAGCCTTGTCCGGTGTATTTCGGCCCAGCAATCAAAAGTCATTGGGGGCTGTCCGACCCGTCCGAGGTAAACGGCACTGATGAAGATAGTCAGGCCGCATTCGACGCGACGGTTGAACACATCAAGAGGCGATTCTCCGCGTTCTTCACCCTGGATCTGAAAACGCTTCAAGGTGCGGATCTGAAACAGGCCCTGGATCGGATCGGAGCACTGTGATGAGCGAATTTGATAGGTACTCCGCCGAGACCTTTCCAGCCCTTGATCTGTCGCTGATGGATCTCCCCACCGCCGATAAGCTGGGCCTGGCCGACATAACAGGCCGAATCAAGCCCTATACGAGTTTGTTCGAGACTTTTGTTATTGGCTGATGCCGACAACGAACTCCAGGAATGCACGTACTTTTGCCGGGGGCAAGTGCCGCGAAGGATAGAGCGCGTAAAGCGGGAAATACTCATCTGGCCAATCGGCAAAAAGTTCGATGAGGCGTCCTTCTCGCAGTGCAGCCTCTACGCCGAGTTCCAACACCTGAGCGACGCCCTGCCCCTCTTTGCTCGCCGAACCGCACAGCCAGATCGACTCCCTCTGCCACCAAGTCGCCCAATTGTTCCCGAGTGACGAGATCCAGCTCGATTTCAGGGTAGGTTTCCATGAAGCTCCCAAGAGCCGGTGCCAGGATCACTCTGGAGAAATACGGATCAACATTCACCCTGAGTCGCCCCGCACTGCAGTAGCACTGCCCGATGCCATCGTCGCCGCCCCTTCAAGTGCGGCAAGCAATGGCGCTATCTCTTCGTAGAGTTGGCGACCTTCAGCCGTGAGCGTGACTGACCGGGTCGTTCTGTCAAATAGGCGGATACCGAGCCTTGCCTCAAGCCGGTCGACTGCTCTGCTGACGCCTGACTGGGTCATGTCCAGCGCACGCGCCGCATTGACGAAACTTCCACTGTCGACCACTGCAGACAGCACTCCCATTCCACTGACTCGGTGTCAGCACCGTCGCTGAATGCATCGATCAGTTATCCACATCGCCTGCCTGGATCAGCGCAGGCCCAGGCGGCAGGGGTTTTGTCGAAGCGGCGGACGCCATTCTGGCGGGACGGGGTCAGCGCTGATCAGGTAAAGGCCGTCCGCAACTGCTGAATCACCTGCTCGATGGACGGCCCTTCGATCGCAACTGGCACCTCCCGCTCGCCGAACTCTCGCCAGATGAACAGCGTCAGTTCGGCGCCGTCGGTGAGGGTCTGGGCTTTGTCCGGGTTGGCGAAGGTGTTCAGCAGACGATAACGCTCATCGTCCCAGAACCGCCGCTCCACCCAGTCGTAAACGGGGATCAGGTGAAAGTGGATCGGATAGCCTGCCGAGTGGCCGTAACGGCTGATGTAGAGCCGCTCGGGCTTGAGGACGTCTTGCACCGTGCGTTGCGCACGGGCCAGCAGTTCGGCGAACTCATGCAGCGCTTCGGGCGGTAAGTCGCACAGAGAATCCACGGGTGCTTTGGCACCGAGAATCAGGTAGCCCGGCAACGCCGAGGCGAAACTGTGATTGAGCACCCAGTGCTCGGTCTCATGCACGATGAACGGCTGCGGAACATAGAACTGCCTTTCGATAACCGTCATACCCACTCCTTGAAAAGAGAATCACACGGGCGTCGTTTCCCGTTGCTCGAGCGTTTCGCCCCAGACAAACCCTTCCTCCAGCACCGGCGGCTCCAGCAGGCGGTGCACGTTGTTCAGGGCCTCTTCGGGCACCCGCTGATCGGCGCTGCGGCGAGCGTTGCGCCGTAAGGCCAGCTCCAGTGGCGCCTTGATGAAGATGGCGATCACCGGCACTGCGAATTCGCGGGTTATCGTCAGCAGCGTTTCGCGGTGAACCCGTGCAGGCAACGCGGCATCGAACACGATGGCGCGAGGGCCCAGACGACCGACGTTATTCGCAATCCAGCGGGATTTGCCTGCACCTTGCACCCCCATCACCAGGTACACAGGCCCTTGGGTGTTTGCCAGTTCGCGGCGCAGTTTCTGCCAACACTGCGCCCACGCTTGCTGGTTGCGCTCAAGGGTGAACACGCGGCCAGTCGGGGTTTCCAGATAGTGATCCGGGTTGATGACGACCGGCTCACCTGCGCTCGCCACATCGGGTTGTTTCTCGAACAAGTGAACGCCAGGCGCATCCTCCCGCGGCCCCAAATCCTGCCAGCCGTTGCGTTGATAAAACCGCCACGCCGACAGGTTGGCAACACTGGCGGACAAACGTAATGAACGACACCCCTGCCCGGTCAGAAACGCCCACGCGTAGGCCTCCAACAGCGCCCCCAAGCCCTGGCCGCGCGCCTCGGGCAGCAAATACAAAAGGTTGATATAGCCGACCGAAGGATCGTTCTCGACTCGACTCATGTTGATCTGGCCGATGATCCTGCCGCCCTGCCAGACATGTACCAGACAGCCCGGCCACGATGCTGCCCGTGTGCGCAGATGAGCGATATGACGCTCAGCCCCCTTGCCATCCGCCTCATGGAAGCCCTCGGTCGAGCCAAAACCGAGAATGTGCAGATCAAGGGCGAAACGAACGCAAACCTTGGCGTGGGCGTCGAGGTCGATGGGTTCGAAGCTCAGAGGAACGAGGGTATCCATTCTGAAAAACGTCCTGTAGGTAAGTCAGGTGTCACCTTTGATTGGATAACGCGCTAGCGCCGACGGCAGGCACCGGTCAATCAGCGCTCGCACTTCCATTCACTCCCGTTCGAACGCAAATACCGGCTCGCCCAGGTTGAGCATCAGCCGATTGGCCCAGGCAAAAATGGAAATCGCGTGAATCAGATCGAGGATCTGTCCGTCATTCAGCCCGTGCTCGCGGAGCGCCTGTATGTGACGGGTACCGATTTCTGCGGGGGCCAGCGTCAGCTCGATGGAGAATTGCACGATGGCCTTTTCCCGTTCGCTGGTCCCGGCTGTCGCCGGATCGGCAAAAATCTCCCGGATGACATCGTTGCGTTTGGCCAACTGTTCGAAGCGCTGGGCGTGGACCGAGGCGCAGTACACGCACTTATTGATCCGCGACACCACCGTGCTCGCCAGTTCGCGCTCGCTGCGCGGAAGCCCGCCGGGTGCATACATGATGGCGTTGAAGGCCTGGGAACGCTGACGCAGGATGTCCGGGTGATGTCCCAGGGTCAGGTAGTAGTCAGAGGTCTTGGCTTGCGGATGACTCTCTTCGAGCACCGCGATCTGCTCAGGGGTTGCGGTTTCAAGGTCAAGCGTCGGCAACCAGGCTTTCCAGCCCAGCACCTCGTTGGTGAATCCGTTGCTGCGAATGGTTTCGCTCATCACGCGGCTCCTGTGGCCGACAAGGCTGAAAGGCCGGCGGCCAGTCGAACCTGATAGGAAAGAAAGGCGATCAGTTGCGCCAGCACCACAATTTCCCCGGTACTAAGCCCCTGTTGCTGCAAGGCCTGCAACGCAGCCCGATCACCATGGACCGGAGACTCGATCAGCGTCCTGGTGAAGCGCAGGATCGCCGCCAGACGGCCATCGTTGAGTTCATCCAGCTTTCCGGCATCGATCAACGCCAGCCCATCGGAGTCGATACCCTGCGCTTGCAGAGCCTTCAGGTAATACGCGCAAAGCGTGGCTTGCGGCGTCAGACGGGCAGCGAAGTATGCCACCCACAGGCGTTCGGTCAGTGACAGGTCAATCCCCAAATCCTGGGCGAAGAACAGGTTATGGCTGCCCTGAGTCGCCAGGGCGACTTTGTCACGGGCATGGCGCACGCCGTGTAGCGCAGAGCCAGGCTGGATATCAAGCAGGCTGTCGAGCACATCGGCAGTGACAGCGATCGGAGAAGTCGAGGACATGGCAATTCCTGAAGTCTATGGAAGCCATCCCGCATCGGCTGTGGCCCATGCGGGATGACCGCGGGTTCACGGTTGTTCGGTGACCATAAGGGCGGCCGTTCGGTCACTGACCAGCGGCTCGACCTTCAGCCCTTTGCGCGCCGCCCAGATGTTCTGGTAGTGGAACAACGGGATGATGCCGACGTCATCGCTGACGACTTTCACCGAGTCCTGAAGGATCTTGCGGCGCTTGGCGTCGTCGAATTCAGCGGTGGAGTCGATCAGAGCCTTGTCCACCAGCGGGTTACTGTAGTGACCCCAATTGGAAGCACCCTGCCCTTTACTGCTGTCGACCGTGGTCAGGATGTTGGTCAGTGCGTACGCCGCTTCGCCGGTGCCGTTGCCCCAGGCGATCACGCTGATTGCCAGTTCGTTCTTATTGGCTTTACCGGCGTACACGGCCCACGGCAGCACTTCCAGCTGGACCTTGACGCCGATCCGCGACCAGAACTGCGCCACCGCCTGCATTGCCTCGGGTGCCTGCGGGTAGCGGTCGCCCGGCACGTGAGCGGTCAGCTGAAAGCCCTCGGGAAAACCCGCTTGCGCCAACAGCTCCTTGGCCTGTTTCGGGTCGTATGGAATGTTCTTCACGTCCGGGTTGTAGCCGAAGGTGTTGGCGGGCATCCACTGATTGGCCTCGGTCACGGTGCCTTGCATGATGCGCTCGTCGATGGCCTGACGGTTGATCGCCAGCGACAGCGCCTTGCGCACACGCACGTCACGCAGCGGGTTTTCGACCAGTGGCTTGCCCGCATTGTCGCGAATGTATTCGTTCGGGCCTTCGCGGAAACTTGGCTGGATGATCAGCGCGCGCAAACCCTGATAGGCGAACACGTTGACACCTGCCGTCTTGCGCAAGCGTTCGACATCGGTGGGCGAGACCTTGTCGATCACGTCCACATCGCCCGCCAGCAGTGCCGCCGTGCGGTTGGCGGCGTTGGCGATGAAGCGGAAATCCACTTTGTCCCAGGTCGGTCTGGCGCCCCAGTAGCTGTCGTTGCGTTCGAAGATCGTGCGGTCACCCGGCACGTAGGACACGAAACGATACGGCCCGGTGCCGATCAGTGCCTTGCCCGAGTTGTAGTCGGCACTACTGGCACTGGCACCGGCATGACGGCTGACGATGTAGATCGAATCCACGTCAGGCAGCAGGTTGGCGTTCGGCGTTTTGGTTTTGATGATCAGGGTGTGATCATCTTTGGCCTTCACCGACTCCACCGTGCGCGTGGCACCGGCGTAAGACGCCACGCTGCCCGGCACGTTGCGCGCCCGTTCGAAGGAGAACACGAAGTCATCGGCGGTCAGCGGCGTGCCGTCCTGCCATTTCACATCATCGCGCAGGTCGAACTGCCAAGTGGTGTCATCCAGCACTTTCCAGCTTTTCGCCAGGCCCGGCAGGGTCTTGTCGTCGTGACGGTTGACCAGCGATTCGAAGGCGTGCAGCGCCACCGAACGGTCACCGGCATAGTTATTGAGTTGCGGGTCGAGAGACGACACCGGATCGGCGTAACCGATGCGCAGCGACTGCGCCGAAACGCTGCCAGCCGCCAGGATCAGCGCCGAGGCGATCAGTGTACGAACACGTGGTTGCATGAAGAAATCCTTGTACGCAATGGCAATGGACACGGCGAGCATTCAAGTGCTCGCTCATGACGGGTCGTTGAGGTGACACGCACTCAGGTGGTTCGGCGAAACCTCCCTGAGCACTGGAACGTCTTCGCGGCAGCGTGCTGTAGCGTGCGGGCAGCGAGGGTGGAAATGACACCCGGCGGGCGGGTTCAGCGGGCTGGGGATTTCCCCTTTGATCGCGTCATATCGGGTATTGCGAACATCGAAACGCGGAATCTGAGCCAATAGCGCCTGGGTGTAGGGATGGTTTGCCCGGACGAACAGGTCGTCTACCGACGCGCTCTCGACCACACGACCCAGGTACATCACCACCACGCGGTCGCACAGATGCTCGACCACCCCCAGGTCGTGACTGATGAACAGGTACGTCAGGTTCAGCTCGTCGCGCAGATCCATGAACAGGTTGAGAATCTGCGCCTGAATCGACACGTCCAGCGCCGCCACCGATTCATCGCAGACCAAAAGCTCAGGCTGCACGGCCAACGCACGGGCGATGCCGATGCGCTGACGCTGGCCGCCACTGAACTGGTGCGGATAACGCTGACGAAACTGCGGGCTGAGTCCGGCCCGTTGCAACTGCGCGCTGACGTAATCGTCGAAACCGGCCTTGTCGGTCAGGCCATGCAACAGCGCGCCTTCGCCGACAATCCGGTCGACCCGCAGACGCGGGTTGAGGCTGGACGACGGGTCCTGGAAGATCATTTGGACTTTGAGACGCACTGCATGGCGTTCCTCGACCGACAGCGAGTCGAGGGATTTGCCGTTCACCGACGCCGTGCCCGAGGACACCGGCAACAGCCCGGCGACCATGCGCCCCAGGGTCGACTTGCCGCAGCCGGACTCGCCCACCAGTCCCACCACTTCACCACGATGAATGCGCAGATCGACACGATCGACTGCGTGGGTCACCGGCTTGATGCGGCTCAGTTGCAGGCGTTGCAGCAGGCGCTGAACCGAGTGGTCGGGGGGCGGTTTGCCAAAGGTCTTGCTGACCTGATTCAACTCGATCAGCGGGATCTGTTCACTGCGCATCGGCGGCTCCCGGATGAAAACAACGAACGGTCTGGCCGGGGGCGACATCGCGCAGCGGCGGCTCCTCTGCGCACCGGTGCGAGGCACGCGAGCAACGGGCAGCGAACGCGCAACCGGCAGGCATCGACAACAAGTCCGACGCCATGCCGGGGATCTGTCGCAAGCGCTGGCCACGATGGTTGCGGCTTGGCAGGCTGTCGATCAGGCCCTGGGTGTAAGGGTGTTGCGGGCGGTCGAGCACATCATCCACCGCCCCCTGCTCGACGATGCGCCCGGCGTACATCACCGCCACATCATCGGCCAGACCAGCGACCACGGACAGGTCGTGGGTGATCCAGATCAGCGAGGTGCCGTGCTCACGCACCAGTTTCTGCACTTCGCTGAGAATCTGCGCCTGAATGGTCACGTCGAGCGCGGTGGTCGGCTCGTCGGCGATGATCAGGTCGGGCGAATGCAGCAAGGCAATGGCGATCGCCACGCGCTGACGCATGCCGCCCGACAATTGATGCGGGTAGGCACGCAGGCGTTCTTCCGGGCTGGGAATGCCCATCAGCGCCAGGGTACGTGCAGCGTGCTCGCGGGCGTCGCGCTTGCTCAGCGAACGATGGGCGCGCACGGCTTCGATCATTTGTGTATCGACCCGCAGCACCGGGTTGAGGGTCATCATCGGGTCCTGAAAAATCATCGCGATCCGATTACCTTGCAGGTCACGCAACTGCGCGGGCGAAAGCCCGGTGAGGTCGCGCCCCTTGAACAGCACCTGACCACCACTGATTCGGCCTGGCGCATCGACCAGCCCCAGAATCGAGAACCCGGTCACCGACTTGCCCGACCCGGACTCCCCCACCAGCCCCAACACACGACCGGGCTGCACGCGCAACGACACATCACGCACCGCTGGCAGCACGCCTGCGCGGGTGTGGAAGGAGGTACACAAATTGAGCACTTCGAGGGTCGGGGCCGCCACGGCGGACGATTCAGGCAGGCTCATCGCTGCAACCTCGGGTTCAGAACGTCACGCAGACGGTCGCCGACCAGGTTGATCGCGACGATGGTGATCAGCAGCGCCAACCCGGGAAACAGGCTGATCCAGTATTCGTTGCTGAGCATGTATTGAAAGCCGTTGGCGATCAGCAGCCCCAGAGAGGGTTCGGTGACCGGCACGCCAAGGCCGAGGAACGACAATGTCGCTTCAAGGGTGATGGCCCGGGCGATCTGCAACGCGCCGATGACGATCAACGGCGGCAGGCAGTTGGGCAGAATGTGGCCGACGACGATGCGCCACGGCCCGATACCCTGTCCGCGTGCGGCCTCGACGTACTCCCGGCGGCTTTCGGTCAACGCCTGCCCCCGTGCCGTGCGGGCGTAATAGGCCCACTCCAGCAGCACCAGGGTGAGCATGACGTTGCCGACGCCCTTGCCCAGCCACGCCAGAATCATCAGCGCCATGAGGATCACCGGGAAAGACAGCAGCAGGTCCACCAGACGCATCAGCAAGGCGTCGACCCAGCCGCCGACATAGGCCGAGACCAGCCCGAGAAGCGTGCCGATGACCGCCGCGATCAGCGCCGAACCGATGCCCACCCACAGGCTGATGCGCAGGCCGTACATGATCGCCGATACCAGATCGCGGCCCTGCCCGTCGGTGCCGAGCCAATAGGTGTAGCCGCTGTCCATGTTGGCACTGCCAGGCGCCAGACGCGCATCCAGCACGTTGAGCTGCATCAGGTCATACGGGTTCTGCACCACAATCCATGGCGCGAGCACCGCGACCAGCACAATGATCAGCAGCGCAATCAGGCCGACCACCGCGGTGGGTGAACTGACGAACTCTACCGCGACGCGACGCCACGGGGACTGGGCCTGCAAGCGCGCGTCGCGTGGCACAGGTCTGGAGACTGCATTCATCGGAAAGCCTCGACACGCACGCGAGGGTCAAGCAGGTAATACAGGCCGTCAACGACCAGATTCAGCACGACGAAAATCACTACGACCACCATCAGATACGCGACCACCACCGGGCGGTCCAGGGTGTTGATGCTGTCCAGAATCAACTTGCCCGCCCCCGGCCAGGAAAAGATGCTTTCAGTGACCACGGCGTAGGCAATGGTCGACCCCAGCTCCATCGCCAACACTGTCACCACCGGAATCATGGTGTTGCGCATGACGTGCATGCACATCACCCGAAGCGGTGACAGGCCCTTGGCCCGGGCGAACTTGACGAATTCCTGGGGCAGCACTTCGCGCACACCGGCGCGGGTCAAGCGCAGCACCAGCGAGATCTTGAACAGAGCCAGATTCAACGCAGGCAGCAGCAGATGTTGCAGCCCGTCGAGGGTCAGCCACGACCATTGCACACCGAACCACTCGCGGGTGTCGCCGCGACCGCTGGCCGGCAACCAGCCGAGCTTGATCGAGAACAGCATGATCATCATCAACGCCACCCAGAACGCAGGCAGGGAAAACCCGACAATGCTGGCGGCCATCATCACGCGTGACAGCGGGTGGTCAGGGTAAGTCCCGGCGAACGTGCCCAGCGGCACGCCGATCACAACGGCCAGAAAAAGCGCGCTGAAGGCCAGCTCGAAGGTCGCGGGAAGGCGTTGCAGGATCAGGCGCATGGCGTCTTCGTGATAGACGAAACTCTGGCCGAGATTGCCGTGCATCGCGCCTTGCAGAAACAGCAGGTATTGCTGCCACAACGGCTTGTCCAGCCCCAGATGAGCGATAGCCTGAAGACGTTCGGCCTGGTTGAGGTCCTCGCCGACCAGAATGTCCATTGGGTTCCCAATGGCATTCAGGCCGATGAACACCACCAGCGTCATCAGCAGAATGACCAGCAGTGACTGGCTCAGCCTTCTCATCGCCCAACCCATCATGAACGCAACTCTTCAGCGGTCGGCTGGCTGGCGACCCACTCGTCACCCAGCAGTTCGGGATCGGCGTAATTGCGCATGGCCTCGAAATGCTGCTCGATGTCTTCGTTGAACAACTGGCCGATCAGTGCGTGGGCCAAGCGCTTGGAGCCTTCGCTGATCGCCGGAATATCGCCGGAGACCGCGCCATAACTCAGGGCGGCCGGGTAACTGAAGCAGTGGATGTGGTTCAGTCCGGGGCAGACGCCAGGGGTCTTTTCCTGAAATTCGAAACAGGTGCCCAGATCCGGCAGCTCGGCCAGTTCGTCATCGGCTTCGCCAGCAGGTGCCGCGAAGCGATCCCGCCAGACCCGAATCTGCGCCGAGAACGGCGCGAATTCCGGACGCAGCGCAAAATCGGTGCGAAAACCTGTGGCGAACACCAGAAAATCCGCCTCGATCTGTGCGTCAGGTGTGTTCAGCAACAGGCCACCGGCGAGGTTTTCCTGCACCGACAGCACCGGGCTGTTCAGCAGAAACCGCGCCTTGCCCGAACGCGAGACACGCAATGTGCTGCCCCGTGGTGGCGGCACTTGCTGGGTATTGAGGTAATTGCGGATACGCCATTTCCACGCGTCGGGCAGGCGCCAGTAACCATGAGTCATGCCCGGATTGCCCGCGCCCTTGCCCTTGTTGATGCGTGGCAACTCGGCGCGGCGAATTAGCAGGTCGACTCGCGTGGCGCCTGCTTCCAGTGCGGTGGCGGCGCTGTCCATGGCCGAAGCCCCTCCGCCGATCACGGCGACACGCTTGCCTTCGAACCACTCGTTCTGCAGCCCATCGGCCGAGTGCGCCCACAAGTGACGCGGCACCTGATGGGCAAAGTCCGGCACCCATGGGCCGCCCAGCCCGTCGCGCCCGGTGGCGAGGACCACGTGACGGGCGAGCAGACGCTGAGTCTGTCCGGCGGTTTCTACATCAAGCTCGACGATGCCGTCCGCCCTTGGCGCAACACGGGCCACGTAATGCTCATTGCGCACCTCCAGCGCCAGTACCTTGCGATACCAGCGCAGGTAGTCAGCCCATTGCAGACGCGGAATCTTGTCCAGCTGTGCCCAGCCCTTATCGCCGAACTGTGCTTCGTACCAGGCGCGAAAGGTCAACGCTGGCAAACCCAGCGCAGGGCCTGTCAGTTGCTTGGGCGAGCGCAGGGTTTCCATGCGGGCGGTGGTCGCCCACGGTCCTTCGAAACCTGCGGGAGCCTGATCGAAAATCACCGCCGCGACGCCCAGATGACGCAGCTCCGCCGCCAAGGCGAGACCGGCCATGCCGCCTCCGATGATCGCCACATCCAGCACAGGCGCGTCCTGATCGAGACGCGGCTTGACCCACGGATTGGCAGGCAGGTCGAGCCAGGCCAGATCCTGGCGCAGGCGCGCCTCCAGCACTTCAAGGCCAGCGGGGGCAAACGATTCGGACATGTTCGGTACTCGGCATGACGATCGGGCCAAATGCCCGGTCCTTGATTCAAATCACTTCAAAAAGCGTTCCAGAACCACAGAATATGAATTCATGAAGGCATTGAATGCTTAAATCGAATACTAAAAGGCGTTTTTTATTCTCGCAATGCGCAAAAAAGCATATTGATATTCTTTAAAAGAATATTTGATACAAAAATGCCAGTACGCTATTCGGCGTAGATGCTCTGCAGCAGTGCATCGTGGGCGCTGGCTTCGTGCATCACCATCTCCGGCAGTAGTCGCTTCGCCGCATGGGCAATCTCCTCGATCAAGGCTAGCGCCACGTCAGACAGTGGACTGGCGAAGGCCGAGATCAGGCCGAAGAAGAACGGGATGTGGCTGCTGATGGGGCGAACCACTACCCCCTCGACCGGCACGCCTTTGGCAGTAAATGGGTCGATCAGCGCAATGCCGAGCCCCGCCCCGGCCATCTGCATGGCGATCAGAGAGGTGTTGGTGTCGAGCATGCGCGGCGTGCCGCACCCGGCATCGACAAACGCCTTGTCGATGCGACGCCGGAAGCGGTAGGGATTGGCCATGGTCACCAACGTTTCGCGTGCCAGCGCCTCCATGGACAGCACTTGATGGCCCGCCAGCGGTGAGCCAGCCGGCAACACCGCTACGCAGGGGGCCTCGCCGATCCAATGAATCTCCAGCCCGCGGTGCTCAAGCGGCAGACTCACGGCCCCCAGATCCGTGGTTTTCGACAGTACGGCCTGTACGACGTTTTCCGGCGACATGCTCTGCAACTGGACGTGCTGCGGACGCAGCGGCTCAGGTAGTTGCGCCAGGGCAGCAGGCAGCAACCCGGCCGCCAACGCCGAAATCGCCACCAGCTTGATGTGGTGATTCTCCTCGTGTGTGATGAGCTTGGCCCGTTGACGAATGTTGCGAATCCCCAGCAAGGCGCTTTCGACCTCGCCATACATCATGAATGCCTTTTGCGTCGGGGTGACCTTCGGCCCGCTGCGTTCGAACAGGGCAAAGCCCAGCTCCTGTTCCAGCTCCTGGATTGCCCGGGTAACGGAGGGTTGAGACCGGCCAAGCATCTTGCCCGCTGCTGTGACACTGCCTGCCGACATTGCCGCCGCGAACGCTTCCAGTTGACGCAGATCCATACACTCGTCCTACAAATGACCAATCAAGGAGGGCGCTTAAAGCATCCTCGTGGAGGCGCAGAAGTCTACACGCAGATGGGTCTCGGCATGGAAGAGACGTTTGCAAGGAGCAATGACAGTTTGCAGCGGATCCCATGCGGGCCTGATCCGGCGCCACGTCACTGCACCGTGCCTGATCCAGCCACGTCAGATGCTCTCGCGAACGACCACGCTGCACGCCAGCAGGTTCAGACGCTGCAGCTCGCCTTCGAAGTGGAGCACCCCCAGGCTCTGCAGCACCCGTTCAGCCGCCAACACACCGATCTCCAGTGCCGGTGGTTTGATCGTGCTCAGGCTGGGCAGCAACATGTGCGCGAACGGGTAATCGCCGAAGCCGAGAATGGCGCAATCTCCGGGAATGCTCAGCCCGGCCCGCTGCGCAGCGAGCTGCCCACCTGCGGCCAGGTTGTCGTTGGCGAAGAAAATCGCATCAGGCGGCTCGGGCTGCGCCATCAGGTCGGTCATGGCCTGTTTGCCCGCCTCGAAGGGCGCCAGGGTTGCGGCCGGGGTATAGACCTGCGGCGTCAGCCCAAGCGCCCGCATCGTGTCGCGATAACCGTCACAGCGCTCGACGGCGCTCAAGTCACCCGCCGCGCTGTTGAGTACAAAGGCGATCCGGCGATAACCACGCTCATGCAAACACTGTGTGCCGCTGACGCCCACTTGATGATGTGAAAAACCGATCTGAACTGGCGTGCGGTCAGGCTGATAATCCCAGGTCTCGATCACCGGGATATCGGCATCGGTCAGCATGCGCTCGGTTCCGGCGCTGTGAAAATGGCTGGTGACCACCAGCGCCGCCGGTGACCAGCCGAGGAAGGCACGCACCGCGCTTTCTTCCTGCTCAGTAGAGAAATAACTGGACGCCAGCAACAGCTGATGACCGTGTCGACTCAAGGTATCGCTGAAGCCCTGAATGGTGTCCGCGAAAATGGGCCCCGAGATGTTAGGCACCACCATGCCAACGATCTTGCCCCGCGCCGACGCCAGACCGCCTGCCACCAGATTGGGCACGTAGCCCAGCTCGGCCACGGCCTGTTCGATTCGCTGGCGATGATCTTCCGAGACGAGTTCTGGCTGATTGAAGTAGCGCGAAATGGTCATCATCGACACGCCGACATGCCGGGCCACCACGGCCTGAGTCACGCGTCCGGCACTTCGGCGCTTGCGCGCAGGTTCTTTTGCATCTGTCACGCTTATCCCCTTTTTAAAAACCAAAACGCATAACAGGCTAATTTTTGAGTATTGGACGGTCTATGTGTCAGTTGACAATACTGGCGATGTTAGCGCTAACCAAGTGCCTTGTCAGCTACTCGCTTGAGCGAATGCCACCCGCACCGGACACCTGACGCAACATGCGCGCAGCGCCCAGAGAAGGCGTAGCGCCCGGCATTCATCTTTCCAGTGAGCATCGCTATGCAGCAGACATCAGGGAACCGTATCACCGCTGTTTTCACCCCACGACGTGCCTCATCCTGTGTGCCGACCCGCCTTGCCCAGGCCGTTGGCGCGACATTGGCACTCGGCGCATTTCCGGTGCTGGCGACAGAGCCTGCGACCCGTGTCGAATCACCCTCTTCCGCGACCGGAACGGCCACCTTGCAGGCCGTTACGGTGACCGCCACTCGGCGCGAGGAGTCGCTGCAAAAAGTCCCGGTGGCGGTCACGGTCGTGGACGGCGAACAGCTCGAACGCGACAACCGCAACGGCGTCGCGGCCATCGCCCAGCAAGTGCCTACGCTGAACTTTCGCACCGGCGCGTCGAACAAGGATACGTCGTTGTTCGTACGCGGCGTCGGCACCATTTCAACGTCCCCCGGCGTGGAACCCACGGTCGCCACCGTGGTAGATGGCGTGGTCTACGGTCGCCCCGGCCAGGCAACGCTGGACTTGCTGGATCTGGAACGTATCGAAGTGCTGCGCGGTCCCCAAGGGACACTGTTCGGCAAGAATGCTTCGGCTGGCGTACTCAACGTCATCACTCGGGAGCCGACTGAGGAAACCCACGGCTACATCGATCAGTCCTGGTACACCGGCAACGAGAGCCGCACCCGCTTCGGCATCGGCGGCAGCCTGATTCCCGACACGCTGAAAGGCTCGTTGACCACCCTGTTCGGCACCTACGACGGCAACGTACACAACAAGGCCAACGGCCAGGAGGTCAATGGTTACAACCACAAGGGGATACGGGGCAAGCTGGAATTCACACCCAACGATGACGTCAAGCTGACGCTGATCGGCGACTACA
Organism: Pseudomonas sp. Pseu.R1; assembly: GCF_045764065.1. Lineage (NCBI taxonomy): Bacteria > Pseudomonadati > Pseudomonadota > Gammaproteobacteria > Pseudomonadales > Pseudomonadaceae > Pseudomonas > Pseudomonas sp. Pseu.R1. Next base: position 290,881 of record NZ_JBJGEE020000001.1, read on the forward strand.
TGCAATCCCATGACGACACGCCCAACGGCGTGATCAGCCAGTCGCTGACCCCGGCCTTCGCCAATGCCCTGCTGCCGGTGCGCGCCAGCAGCGACAACCGCGATCTGGTGAGCGATTACCGCAGCCATGTCGATGACATCAACAAGGGCTTGTCCGCGCAACTGGACTGGAACCTCGGCGATTACACGCTGACCTCGATTACCGCCTGGCGCGGCTGGAACAACACGCAGTACCAGGACGGCGATCGTCTTGCGAACATCACCGCCGCGTTCCCCGGCACCGAAGACAAAGGCGATCTGGACTACAACCAATACTCGCAGGAGCTGCGTCTGGCCTCACCCAAAGGCCAATTTCTCGAATACGTCGGCGGGCTGTTTTACATGCACGGCAAGGACGAAGAAACCTACCGCCGCACGCTCGTCACGCCAACGGCCACCCACACCGGCATCGCCGACTACAGCACCACCAACGACAGCTACGCGGTGTTCGGTGAAACCACGCTCAATTTCACCTCGGCGTTTCGTGGCATCGCCGGTCTGCGCTGGACCCACGATGACCTGGAATACGATCACCGCCGGGTGTCGACGTCTGCCACCACGGTCAGCGGCATTCAGCCAGGGACCAGCAGCTCCGGTTCCGTGGAAGAAGATGGCTGGTCGGGAAGATTGGGTGTGCAATACGACCTCAGCGACAGCGTTATGGCGTATCTGACGTACTCGCGCGGCTACAAGGGCCCTGCGTACAACGTGTTCTTCAACATGCAACCGCGTGACACTGGCGCGCTTAAGCCGGAAACCTCGAACAACTGGGAACTGGGCCTCAAAGCCAGCGCCTGGGACAACCGCCTGACCACCAATCTGGCGATCTTTCATAGCGAATACGACAACTACCAGGCCAACTTCTACGACACCGTGGCCGGTCAGGTGGTAACGCGGCTGATCAACGCGGGCAGTGTCAGCACCGAAGGCGTCGAGGCTGACTATGCGTTGCAGGTGACGCGCCAGTTCAAGGTCTCGGGGGCGCTGACCTACACCAAGGCCCGTATCGACGAGTTCAGTTGCCCGGTGGGCGCTGCGGCGTCGTGCAACGTCAACGGCAAGCCACTGCCTTATTCGCCGGACTGGAAAAGCTACATACGCGCCGATTACAGCATTCCGCTGGACAACGGCCTGGACATCGAACTGGGCACCGACTACAGCTGGCAAAGCGAAGTGCAGTACGACATCAGCCAGAACCCGGACACCAAGCAAGGCGCTTACGGTATCTGGAACGCCAGCGTCGCGCTGGCCGACTACAGCAACGGCTGGCGCGTGGCCCTCCTGGCCAAGAACCTCACCGACAAATCCTATTCACCGTTGCTGGCCAGCGGCTCGGGCTACATCTACCGCGCGGTGCCCCGGGACGACGAACGCTACTTCGGCGTGCAACTGCGCAAGGACTTCTGATGACCCGACTCCCACAGGACAAGGAGCTTTCATGAGCGACGTATCGCGCCAGATCAAGCTCGGCGCATTTCTGATGGCCACCGGGCACCACGTGGCAGCCTGGCGCCACCCGGATGTGCCGTCCGATGCCGGGCTGAGTTTTGCTCACTACCGGCATCTGGCAGCCGTGGCGGAAGCCGCTAAGTTCGACATGCTGTTCATTGCCGACAGCGTGGCCGCCGCCACCGGCGATATCGCCAGCCGCATGGCGCGCTCGGACCATTTCGAGCCGTTGACGCTGGTCTCGGCCTTGAGCGCGGTCACCGAGCGCATCGGTCTGGTGGTCACGGCGACGACCACCTACAACGAGCCGTATCACATCGCGCGCAAGTTCGCCTCGCTGGATCATCTGTCGGCGGGGCGCGCCGGGTGGAATCTGGTGACCTCCGACGCGGCCGCCGAGGCGCAGAATTTCGGTCGCGACGAGCATCTGGAACACGCCCAACGCTACAGCCGGGCCGCCGAGTTTCATCAGGTCGTGACCGGCCTCTGGGACAGTTGGCAGGACGACGCCTTCGTGCGCAACAAAGCCAGCGGCGAGTATTACGACCCGACCCGATTGCATGTGCTCGATCACCGGGGTGAGCACTTTCAGGTCAAGGGGCCGCTGAACGTGGCCCGCTCGCCACAGGGCCAGCCCGTGGTGCTTCAGGCGGGTTCCTCCGAAGCGGGTCGGCAACTGGCGGCGCGCACCGCCGAAGTGGTGTTCACTGCACAACCTTCTCTGAGTGCAGCGCAAGCCTTCTATCGCGACCTCAAGGCACGCGCCTCGTCCTTTGGCCGAGACCCGGACAGCCTGAAAATCATGCCCGGCATGTTCGTCGTGGTCGGCGACAGCGAAGCCCAGGCGCAGGAAAAGTACGAAGCCTTTCAGGCGCTGGTCGAACCGCACGTCGGTGTTGCGCTGCTCGGGCGCATGCTCGGAAACTTCGACCTGTCCGGCTACCCACTAGACGAGCCGCTACCGCCCCTGCCGCTCACCCAAAGCGGTCAACAGAGTCGTCAGGCATTGCTGACCGAACTGGCGCAGCACGAGCAACTGACCTTGGCAGAACTGGGTCGCCGTATTGCCGGTGGTCGTGGGCATTTCAGCGTGATCGGCACCGCACGGCAGATCGCCGATCAATGGCAAGCCTGGTTCGAGCAAGACGCGGCCGATGGCTTCAATGTGCTGGTGCCGCACCTGCCAGGTGGTCTGGAAGACGTTGCCACTCACGTGATCCCGGAGTTACAGCGCCGGGGTCTTTTCCGCAGAGAGTATTCCGGCACCACATTGCGCGAGCACTTGGGCCTGCGACGCCCCGTACACCGCTTCGCCCATGCCTAGCCTCAATCAAGCCACCGCCAATCAAGCGAGCAAGACATGCAATCACTCAAACTGTTGTGGGCCGGCCTGCTGGCCTTGGGGCTGACCGGTACAGCGCTGGCGGACTCGCCGGAAACGGTGCGTATCGGCTATCAGAAAGGCTCGATCGCGCTGGTCCTGGCCAAGGAAAACCACCTGCTGGAACAGCGTTTTCCGGACACCCGCGTGCAGTGGATAGAATTCCCGGCCGGGCCGCAAATGCTTGAAGCCCTCAACATCGGCGCGCTGGACATCGGCTCCACCGGCGATATTCCACCGCTGTTCGCTCAGGCCGCCGGTGCGGACCTGGTGTACATCGGCGCTGAACCACCCAAGCCCGAGGCTGAAACCATCTTGGTCGCTGCAAACAGCCCGCTGCACAAAGTGGCCGACCTGAAAGGCAAGCGCGTGGCGTTTCAGAAAGGCTCCAGCTCCCATAACCTGATCCTGCGAGCGCTGAACCACGCAGGCTTGAACTACACCGATATTCAGCCGGTGTACCTGAGCCCGGCTGATGCCCGCGCCGCGTTCGAACAGGGCAGCGTCGATGCCTGGGCCATCTGGGAGCCGTTCTCGGCGCTCGCACAACTGAGCGGCCATGCACGCCTGCTGGCCAATGGCGAAGGGCTGGGTTTGTCCGGTCCGATTTACACCGCACGCCGTGCTTACGCCACACGATACGCGGACTTCATCCCTGCCCTGCTTGCAGAGCTGTCTGCTGCCGAGGCACTGACCCGCAGCCAACGCCAGTCGAGTCTGGACGTCCTGACCCGCTCGATGGGGCTGCCTTCCGAAGTCATCGCCCGCTACATGGACAGCCGCCCTGCCTCACCGATCCAGCCCATCAGCCCTGCCATCGTTGCGGCGCAACAGGCGACGGCGGATCTGTTCTATGAGAACCGCTTGCTGCCGAAAAAAATCGATGTCAGCGCCGTCGCTCACTGAGACGGACTTGCTCAAACCAGCGCCCTTCTGCGCTATATCGTTAGCGTTCGAAATTCTATTGGGACCGTGGTTCATAACGTTAGAGTGAAAGCATCGCGCATCCCAAGGGGAAACCTCGATGTCTTCACCTGCTCTTCAAGTGGCCTGGATCAATGGTGTCGGTGCGGTGCAGGGACTGGGCGCAGCCATTGCCCGACGCTTCGCTCAAGGCGGTTATCGCGTGGCGGTCACCGGCCGCAGTCGGGACCGACTCGATGCCGTGGTGGCGAGCATTCGTGAGGCGGGCGGTGAGGCCTTCGCAGTGGTCGCCGACGCAGGCAACGAGCACGATCTGTTGGCTGCGGTGCAGCAGGTCCGGGCGCTTGGGCCGTTGCATGTCGCGGTATTCAATGTCGGCAATTCGGTGTCGGCCCCAGCCCTCGACCTGAGTGCGGAATTATTCGAGCAAACCTGGCGCGCCTCGACCCTCGGTGGTTTTCTGTTTGCCCGGGAGAGCACCCGCCTGTTGCTGGAAAACGACGGCGGAAGCTTGTTGTTCACCGGTGCCACCGCTTCACTGCGCGGCAAGCCGCCGTATACCGCCTTTGCGGCCGCCAAGGCCGGGCTGCGTTCGCTGAGCCAGTCGTTCGCCCGTGAGTTCGGCCCACATAACGTGCACGTCGCCCATGTGGTGATCGACGGCGGCATCAACGGAGAACGGCTACGCCAGCATGCCCCGCAACGCGTCCAGACGGTTGGCGAAGACGGCCTGTTGGGCCTGGATGCCATCGCTGACGCGTATTGGTATCTGCATCGCCAGCCTCGCAGCGCCTGGACTCAGGAGCTGGATCTGCGCCCCTTCAAAGAACCTTTCTGACGTGCCTCACCGCAAGGAGTTGTCATGGGTATTCATCAGCCACACCTCACACCCGACGCCGTGACCGGAGAGCTCAATTACCTGCTCGATGACGGTACACGCCCGGTCAACTACGCCTACCCACGGGAAGACGGCCTGCCGCAACGCATCGGCACGGTGCAGCCGACCCGCGTGGAAATTCACAATGCACGCCTGCTGGCCCGGCCATCGTTGTTGGACGATCAGGGTTTTCAGCGGATCGAACAACCCAGCGCGGTCAGCGACCTGCAGGACGAACAGCAGGTGCGCGAGCGTTATTACGCCGAAGCCGACGCCTTGATCCGCCAGGCCACCGGCGCAATCAAAACGGTGATTTTTGACCACACCATCCGCATCGACGAACCGGGTCGCGAAGCCAACGGCCTGCGCGAACCCGTGCGTTACGTGCACAACGACCAGACTGAACGCTCGGCCATTCGCCGGGTGCGCGATCACCTGCCGGCCGAGGAAGCCGAGCAGCGGCTGCGTAAGCGCTTTGCGATCATCAACCTCTGGCGCCCCATCGGCGGCCCGGTGTTCACCACCCCGCTGGCGGTGTGCGATGCCAGCAGCATTGATGCAGCGGACTTCATCCCAAGCGATCTGGTGTACCGCGACAAGGTCGGCGAGACCTTTGCCCTGCGCGCCAACCCACACCATCGTTGGTACTACTTCCCGCAGTTGCGGCCGGAAGAAGCCCTGTTGCTGAAGATCTATGACTCACGCACCGACATCGCCGCCCGTGCCGGTGCCCACACCGCTTTCGACGACCCGAACACACCTGATGACGCGCCACCTCGGCGCAGCATCGAACTGCGTGCGCTGGTGTTTTTTGACACTTGACAGCATGCTTTTATAGGCCATAAAGGAATTAATAAATGCCAATCAAGTATTTATAGTTCTATCGCAAGGCGGGTTACTGTGGACTCATTCGAACCCGCCTAGCGAGACTCAACCATGCCTGCTTCTGAAAACGTGATTGACCTGACCCTGGCCCGCAAGCGCCGACAGGCGCGCCTGATGGCACAGGCCATGTGGAATCTGTACCTGAGCCGCATGAACGTGCCGATGTACTCAACTCCAGCTGTCCTCAATCCCCGCGAGATTCATTGGGCGTGAGACATGAACTACCTGGACACCGCCTCTGCCGAGAACGACCTTTCCACCTCCATCGACAGCCCCCTTTCCGAGCATGACCCCATTGGCCAGCAGGTCGCGATCAACCTGCAACGTCTGCGCTCCAAACGCTACCTGTCTCTGGACGCGCTGGCCCGTACGTCCGGTGTAAGCCGGGCGATGCTTGCCCAAATCGAGTCGGGCCGCAGCGTGCCGTCGATCAAAGTGCTGTGCAAAATCGCCAAAGCGCTGAAGGTGTCAGTGGCAGCCTTTCTGGAGAACCGTGCCTTTGAAGGGGTCGCATTACTGCCCGCCAGGCAGAGCAAGCAACTGGTCAGCGCCAGCGGCGACTTCATTAGCCGAGCGCTGTTTCCCTACGACACGGCACGTCAGACCGAGTTTTACGAGATTCGGGTAAAGCCTCTGGGCGAAGAAGTGTCCGACGCCCATGGGCCGGGGGTTCAAGAGAATCTGGTGGTTGCACAAGGCGTGCTGGAAATCAGTGTCAACGAGGAGCGCTACCTGCTGTCCACCGGTGACTCCATTTTGTTCTACGCCGACCAGCCTCACCGCTATCGCAACCCCGCCGACAGCGAGGCTGTCGCCTATCTGGTGGTTATCCATCCCGAGCGACTGGACTGAACCCCACCCTACCCGGCCCTGAATTGAAAAAAGCCCGGCGAATCGATTCGTCGGGCTTTTTTCAATCAGGCTGGCGTATCAGCAGGTGCAGCACATCATCGGCATGCCGTTGCAGCTCATCATCATCGGCATGCTGCAATCGACCATCATTTTCATCATCAGCATGCAGCAGTTGTTCATCATTTCCATGCTCATGCCTGGCATCGGCATCATCTTGCAGGTCATGCTGCCTGCCTCGACGGTGCATTCCATCATGCACTTCATCATCGGCATCGGCATGCCCATCGGCATCATCATCGGCATGTTCATGCCCGCCATCATGTTCATCATGCTCATGCCGTCTTCGGACATGCACATCATCGACATGTTGCCGCAGTGCATCATCATCGGCATGCCGCACTTCATCATCATGGCCATCATGTCGGCGCTGTTCTTGAACATCGCCATGTCCATGCCCGCAGCCGGTTTGAGGGTCATCATCATGCAGTCGGCCATCATGTCGCACTTCATGGTCGCCATCATCATGCCCATCATGGGCATCATCGGCATGGTGTTGTTCATCGGCATCTGCATTGCGTTCATCATGTTCGAAACTCCGTTATCGAAAAGTCAGTGCGAAAAGTCGTGCGAGGCAAAGGGTGTGCGAAGCAGTGGCGCCGATTCTAAGACCCGCGCCGATCAGGGCAAGCTGACAGCCTAGCAAACGGAATCAGTGCTGATTTGCCCCGGAAAACCAGCCTGACGTACGCAATGACTGCAATAACGATGTAAGGACTGTTTTGACAGATAGATCCGCACCGAAAGCCTACATGTTCACGCTATGGATATGGCATTGGGTTATTACCTAATAACCACCATGAATAATCGGTCTAAGAAATGAATGCAGAGCGTGGACAGGGGAACAATGCCCGGCAAATCCGTCCGCGTTTATGCGAAGACATTCAGGATTGCGGGATCGAACTGAGCGATGGCGAAACACGATCGGCATATTGATATGCCATTAAGGTATTTAGCTTATTGCTTTTATACCTTTAGATTCATTGTGATACGGCTTATGTGACAAGTTGTTTCTGCACTTCGCCGCTGCTAACGCCTCTCCCACCCTCTTCGACGATTTCGAGCGTACGTGATGAAACGCACTTCCTCTGTGTCCCTGCCCGCCCTGATCGGTTCCTTGTGCCTGCTGACCGGCCTGTGGTCGGCGTCCTCCGTTGCGGGCCTGCTGGAGAAAGGCCGCAGCAGCGGACTGACCGCCGGTATTGCCAATGAACAACCCTACGCTTACATCGGCACCGATGGTCAGGTCACAGGTGCCAACATTGAAGTTCTCAAAGCGGTGCTGGCGCCATTGGGCATCACCCACATCGAGACGCCGATCACAGATTTCGGCTCGTTGGTACCGGGCTTGGCCGCCAAGCGCTTCGATCTCATCGGTGCGGGCCTGTTCATCAATCCGCAACGTTGCAAGGTGATCGGTTATTCCAACCCGGTGACTCGCTCCGGCGGCGCATTTATCGTCAAGGCAGGCAACCCGTTAAAGCTGCACAGCCTCAAGGACGTTGCGCAGAACGGCAAGGCGCGCCTAGCCACACAGCCGGGCAGCAATCAGGTGCAAGAAGCCAAGGACAGCGGTATCGCCAATGCCAACGTCGTGTTGTTCGACAAGGACACCGAAGCGCTGGCCGCCCTTGAGGCCGATCGTGTCGACGTGGTGTATTTTCCCGACGCGGAAATCATCAGCCTGTTGAAAAAGGCCAACAACCCGGCCATCGAACGCGCGTTGCCCTACGAGCAGATCCCCGACGCCCAGGGCAAACCGACCTGGAATTACCACGCCTATGGCTTGCCGAAGAACGATCCGGAGTTCATTCAGGCATTCAACGCGCAACTGGCCAAACTCAGGGCGTCGGGCGAGCTGCTGAAGATCCTGCAGAAATACGGCTACACCGAGAACGAACTGCCACCTGCCGACATCACCGCTGACCAGCGCTGCGCCCTGTGATCGCAAGGTAATGTCCACCGACAGACGAGATTCGCAATGAGCGCACTGACCAAACGGCTGCAGGGTAAGGACGGCCTGCTGAGCTGGGGCACGTTGGACTTCAGCCAGCCGCTGCTCAAGGACCTGCACCTGCCTTATTTCGACATTGTTGCCGAACAACCAGGGCCGCATATCGCGCTGATCGCCGGTATGCACCCCAACGAAGTCGATGCCATGGAAGCGGCGCTACAGGTAAAAGAGCACTTCGCCCGGCATCTGGTGCGAGGTTCCGTGTCGATCCTGCCGGTACTGAACATCCCCGGCCTGTACGCGCACGCGGAGTTCGTCTGCCCGGTAGACGGCAAGAACATCAACTTTCTGTCGCCCGGCGACCTGAATGGTTCTTTCAGCCAGGTGTTGATCCATCAGGTGCTGCACGAGTGGGCGAAAGACGCCGCAGTGTTCATCGATTTGCACGGCGGAGACCTGCGCGAAGAAGTGGCGCGGTTCGTGATGTGCCAGCTCACCGGCAACCCGGAATTCGATGCCCGGACTCGCGCTGTGGCGCATCAGTTCGACGCCGACAGCATCGTCGAATTTGCCGCAGACCAGACCAACAATCGCGGACGCGCCACCAACGAACTGCCGTGGCTGGGACGCCACGCGGTAATGGCCGAAGGCGGCGCCAATGGCGTGTTGGACCCGGTGTGCATCGACTTTCACGTTCAGGGCGTGCTGAACATTGCCCGCTATCTAGGGTTGACCGCCGAACCTGCGACGACCGTTAAGCAACGGCGCAATCAGGTGGTGCACAACTTCGCCAAGGTAGAGGCGCCTGCCAGTGGCCGTTTGTACCTGGACGTAGTTGCCGGTCAGACGGTGGAATCCGGCCAGCGTCTGGGCGTGCTCAAGGATCTCTTCGGCGACCCCCTGGGTGAACTGCACGCACCCCATGCCGGTCTGGTGTTGATGGTGGTCAATCACCCCATCATCAACCGTGGCGAGTGGCTGATCAGCCTCGCGCCGCTGCCCGACCGAGTCCCTGACGATGTTGATTGATCCCCTGCTGCCCGGGTCGTCAGGCCCCCTGACCTGCTGCCGGAGCACCCTTTGATGCACACCGCCACGTTCATCGCCAGCCAATTGGCCAAGGGCGCTTGGGTGACCCTGCAAATCACCGTCATGGCCGAGGTATTGGTGCTGGTGCTGTCGTTTGTGATCGCACTGATGCGTTTATCGCCGTGGCGCGTCGTGCGCTGGATCGCCACGCTGTATGTGGAGGTTTTGCGCGGGATTTCGGCCTTGGTGCTGCTGTTTTACCTGTTCTTCATTCTGCCGCTGTTCGACATCAGCCTTTCTCCGATGACCACCGGGGTCATCGGCCTGGGACTGACGTTCTCTGCCTATGGTTCGGAAATCGTGCGCGCTGCGCTGCTCAACGTCAGTCAGGGGCAGCGTGATGCCATTCGCGCGCTGGACTTCGGGCCCGTCATCGCGCTGCGTCGAATCATTCTGCCGCAGGCCTTGCCGGTCATGCTGCCGCCATTGGGGAACCAGTTGGTTGAATTGCTCAAGACCACTTCGCTGGTGTCACTCATTACCCTCACCGACCTGACGTTCTCCGGTGCCCAGCTCATCACCACCCTCGGCCAGCAAACGTTGATCTGGTGCCTGGTGCTGGCGGTGTATTTCCTCATGGCCTGGCCACTGACCCGTCTGGTACGTCGCTATGAACGCCATCTCACGGCATGGCGCGAGCAGCGGCAAAGGGAACGGGGGTAAGGCCATGGATTTCGATTTCGGATTTGCCTGGTCAATTGTCCCGGACCTGCTGCGCGGCCTGTCGGTGACCGTGCAGGTGGTGGTGCTGGGCTTCCTGCTGGCCGTGTTGTTGGGCCTGTTGCTGGCGTTGGCGCAGCGCTCGTCGTCGCGCACGCTCGGTGCGATGTGCGCCGGTTATCTGGGGTTCTTTCGCAGCACGCCGTTGATGGTCCAGCTTTATGTGCTGTTTTTCGCCTTGCCGTTGGCCGGGCTGACCCTGCCAGCATTCGCCACCGGTGTCATCGGGCTGGGGCTGTACTACGCCGCCTACATTGCCGAAGCCTTTCGCGGCGCAATCGAGGCCGTACCCGAGGGGCAATGGGAGGCGGCTCGCGCACTGGATTTCGACACCGCCACCACCTGGCGTCGGCTGATTCTGCCCCAGGCACTGAAACCGCTGTTCCCGGTGCTGGGCAATTACCTGATCGGCATGTTCAAGGAAACGCCCTTGCTGGCCGTGATCACCCTGCCCGAGCTGTTTCAGGCCGCCAAGCAGATCGCGGGCATGACTTACCATTACAACGAACCCTACACACTGATGGCGTTGATGTTCCTGGCCATCAGTGTCCCGACCTCCCTGTTTTTCAGGTATCTGGAGCACCGCCGTCATGTCTGAGCGCCCGAACTCTCCTGCACCGGCGCAGATTGTCTTCAAGGATGTGGTCAAGCGTTTTGGCGAAACGCTGATCATCGACCACCTGAGCCTGAGCATTCCCCGAGGACAGAAAGTCGCGCTGATCGGCCCCAGCGGCTCCGGCAAATCCACCGTGCTGCGCCTGATCAAAGGCCTGGAAGCCTATCAGCAAGGCAGCATTGAGGTGGCCGGGAGCCTTGTCTCGCAGAAACACCGCAGTTGGCACTGGCCCGGCCGTCGGCCCGCGACCGTGCACCGGGTCGGGATGGTGTTTCAGCAGTTCAACCTGTTCCCCCACCTGACGGTGCTGGAAAACATCGCCGAAGCCCCGCAGCGGGTACTCGGGCTCAGCCCGGAACAGGCGCGGGACCGCGCACGGGAATACCTGGAAAAAGTCGGTTTGAGCCACAAGGCCGACGCCTGGCCGGGCAAACTCTCCGGCGGTCAGCAGCAGCGTGTGGCCATCGCCCGTGCGCTGGCCATGCGCCCGCAAGTGTTGCTGTTCGATGAGGTCACCTCCGCCCTTGATCCAGAGTTGGTGGCTGAAGTGCTCGCGGTGATTCGCGTCATTGCCCATGAGCAGCAGACCACAATGCTGCTGGTCACCCACGAGATGGGGTTCGCCCGGGATATCGCCGACCGGGTGTTGTTCATGGAGAGCGGTCGGATCGTCGCCGACGGCACGCCGCAGGAAATTCTGATCAACCCGGTGAACGAGCGCACACGACGCTTTCTCAATCGGGTCGAACGACGCGACACCGAGACACTCGCCGAGTGGCCGCCAGCCATCCCCCCGGCACGCCGCACACTGATTCGGTGACCGAACAGGCCGGATCAGCACCCGCTGCACCGGCCTCATGACGACCACGCACAAAGGGAACTGCCATGAACCGTCGACTGATCCTCGCCTTTTCGCTACTGATGTCTGCCGCAGGCGTCCATGCCGCCGAGCGCTGGGAAACCTTGCCCGCCACCCCGGCCTCGGTGGCCGCCACCAAAACCGGCTACGCCACGGTCAATGGCGCGCGCATCTACTACAGCGTGTCCGGTCACGGCTCGCCCGTGGTGCTGCTGCACGGAGGGCTGTCGAATTCCGATTACTGGGGCTATCAGGTGAAAGCGCTGACGGGCAAACACACCGTCATCCGCATCGACAGTCGGGGCCATGGCCGCAGCTCGCGAGACGCCCAGCCTTATGGCTACGATTTGATGAGCGATGACGTGATCGGCGTGCTCGACACACTGAAGATCGCCAAAGCCGATATCGTGGGCTGGAGCGACGGTGCGATCATCGGGCTGGATCTGGCGATCCGTCACCCTGAGCGCACCGGCAAAGTCTTCGCCTTCGCGCCGAACACGCAAACCTCCGGGGTCAAGGAAGGCGTAGAGAAAAACCCGACGTTCGCTGCCTTCATCGAGCGGGCTGGCAAGGAGTACGCAAAGCTGTCGCCCACGCCGAAGGAGTACGACGGCTTCGTCGAGCAAATCAGCCACATGTGGGCCAGCCAACCCAATTGGAGCGATGCCGATCTGCAAAAGATCACCTCGCCCGTGCTGATCGTCGATGGCGATCATGATGAGGCGATCAAGCGCGATCATCTGGAATACATCGCCGCCACCATTCCCCATGCCGGGCTGCTGATCCTGCCCAACACCAGTCACTTCGCGTTCATTCAGGACCCGGCGTTCTTCAACGCAGCAGTCACGCACTTTCTGGACGGGAAATAAATCGCGGGCACAGGTAAAAGCCGGGCGATTTGCCCGGCTTTCGCGTTAATGGCTCCAGCGTCGATGCAGCCCGCGCGCCAAGGCATCCAGCAGAAAGCCCAAGACGCCAATCAGCAACACCATGGACATCAACTCCGAATACGCCAACCGGTCCCGCGTATCGAGGATGAAGTAACCCAGTCCCGCGCTGACTCCGAGCATTTCACACGGCACCAGCACGATCCAGAGAATGCCAATGGCCAGTCTGACGCCCGTCAGCACATGGCCCAGCACGCCGGGGATGATCACCCGACTCAAAGTTTCCCAGCGACTGGCGCTCAGGCTACGGCTCAGTTGCAACCAGCGCGGGTCAAGCTGACGCACACCCGCGACGGTATTGAGCAGGATTGGCCATACCGCCGCGAACGCCAGCAGGAAATAGATCGGACGATCGCCCACGCCCATCAGCATCACCACCACCGGCATCCACGACAGCGGTGAAATCATGCGCAGAAACTGAAACGCCGGGGTCGTTGCGGCTTCCAGATTGCGCGAGCCACCGATCAACAGGCCCAGCGGTACGCCGATCAACAGTGCCAGCAGCAGACCTACGACGATGCGTTTCAGACTGACCAGCACATGCTCGTACAACTCCGGACGACCAAGTAGCTGCCACAGGCTGACGAAGGTTTCCTGAGGCGAAAAGCGCGCCGCCAGACCGCTGCCGCCACCGAACAGCCGCACGCCCAACCACCACAGCACCAGCAGCGCTAGCACACCGGCCAACCCCAGTGCCCAGTGGCGGGCAAAAGACACCTTGCCCGTCACGCGCCGTACTCCTCGGTTCGCTGGAAGCTTTCCGCCAGGCCAAACGTCTTCAGCCCACCGACCGCTGCAATGCTGTTACGCACGAAGCGGTCATCGACCAGATCGCTGGCCACCTGGTGAGGGTCGAGAGCAGCCAGAAAGCCCTTGTCGCCTTCTATCAAGGTGTCTTTCAGGCGCCGCACCAGTTCTTCGGTGTAGCTGGGAAATGGATACGGCTGGAAGTCGATACGGTGCTCGTCCCACTGCGCATGCCGGATCGCACCGCTGGCGAGATAGCCTTGCCGCTCGCTGACAGCGGGCGCCAGCACCCGGTCCAGCACGCTTTGCGCATGAGGCGTATAGCGATTGTCGCCATCGCGAGACAGCAGTTTTGCCGCTTCGGCGCGGTTGTCGCGGGTCCAGACTTGCGCCTTGACGATGGCATTGACCACCTTCTGCGACCACGCTGGACGGTTGTTCAGGTCATGCTCGTGCATGAACACGGTGCAGCAGGCATGGTTACGCCAGACGTCGCCGGTGAAGCGCTGGATCCGCCCGACCTGAAGGTCCTCGGCCAGCGCATTGAACGGCTCGGCAACGATGAACCCGGCGATGCGCTTGCTGGCCAACGCAGGTGGCATGTCCGATGGCGGCAGCACCAGAAGATTGACCTCGTTGCTGGCCAAGGCGGCGTTCGCCGGTTTGCTCACCGGGGTCAGGCCGTTGTCACGCAGCAATTGCTGCACCACCACGTTATGGATCGAATACCAGAACGGAATCGCCACGGATTGCCCGCCCAATTGGCGAACCTCGCTGATCTGCGGGGCCACCGTGAGGCCTGAACCGCCAACGTGGTTCCACGCGACGATCTTCGCGGGCACCTTGCTGCCATAGCGCGCCCAGATGGTCATTGGCGAGAGCAAATGGATGACGTTGACCTGGCCAGAAATGAAGGCCTCGATCACCTGCGCCCAACTGCGCAACAACACGGGGCGCTCGGCCTGAATGCCTTCGGCTTCGAACAGACCGTTGTTGTGCGCCACCAGCAGCGGCGTGGCGTCGGTGATAGGCAGGTAGCCAATGCGCACCGGAGCGTCAGGCTCACTCGCGGCGCGGGCTTGCAGGCTGTCGAGCAGCGGCAAGGCACCGGCTGCGGTCAGCAACGCGCCGAGTTTAAGAAAGTCGCGACGTGTGTGAGTGAAGTCGTCCAGGCACATGGCCATTCTCCGGCGATTCGAGCGTTTCAGGATGGGATTGAGGAGTGCGGCTCGCCCGCCGAAGGGTTTTAAGGATGTCGACACGCAACACGCCCAGTTCCTCGACCCGGTCGGCCCTTGGCCGTGGCAGGTCGATGCGCCACTCCCCCACCGTCCGCGCCGGGGTGTCACCCAGTAACAGGATGCGGTTGGAGAGCAACAAGGCTTCGTCGATGTCATGGGTAATCAGCACCACGGCCGTGCGGTGCCGGGCGGTGACGTCCAACACCAGTTGCTGCATGTCGGCGCGCGTCACTTCGTCCAGTGCGCTGAAAGGTTCGTCGAGCAACAACACGTCCGGATGGCGCGCCAGGCAACGGGCCAGCGCAGTGCGCTGAGCCATGCCCCCGGACAATTGCGCCGGGTGATAGGTACGGGCATGACTCAGGCCGACTTCAGCGATCGCCTGCTCGACCCGCCTCTTTCGCTCTGCCGCCTCCAGCACCGGTTGACTGGCGAAATCGAGGCCAAAGGCGACATTCTTTTCCAGCGTCAGCCAGGGCAACAGGCTGGGATCCTGAAAGGCCACGGCGATACGCGGGTGCGGCCCACTGAGACGTTCGCCACCGACGCTGACGCCGCCTTCACGGGCGCTCTGCAACCCTGCCAGCACCCGCAACAGGCTGGATTTACCAACGCCGCTGGGGCCGAGTATCGACACCACTTCGCCCGCTTCGACGTGCAGGTCAAAACCTTGCAGCACCGTGTGCCAGCCCTGTTCGCCGGGATAGCCCAAACTGATGCCTGACGCTTGCAGTACGCCGCTCATGCTGCGTGATTTCCGGCTTGACGCTGCAACTCGGCCCGCAGTTGCACCAGGCTTGGCGTGACGATGGGCACGAAGGCCGACTCTCGCCAGCGCCGGGCAAAGTCGCTGCCGTATGCACTGAGAAACGCCTTGCCGCCACTGGCCTGCAGTTCCAGTTGCACCGCGTTCGCCACCGAGTCAGCCAGGGCGATGCGCAGGCGGAACAGCTCGGCAGGACGGGCCAGGAAGCGGCCATCGAGCAAACCGGCTTTCACTTCATCGACAGCGGCTTCGAGACGATGACGCTGGGTCTGATACTCATCACTTAACACGGAACGGGTGCCTGCGAGGTGGGTATTGACCTCTTCCAGCGCACGACGCGCCAGCCCGATGGACATGCCGCATTGCAAGCCCAGAAAGGCGGGGCGTACCGCAGGCAGGAACTGCCGGGCATCTTCGTGGAGCAACCAGTCGCGGCTTAGCGCTACATCCGTGAAATCCAGCGCTGCCGTGTTACTCGATTGCAGGCCCATCAGTTGCAGATCGTCCGAACGGCGCACACCCGGGAGGCCCTCAGGGATCGCCAGTACAAACGGAGGCTGGCCCGCCTGTGGCTCGATGGCCGCCGCGACCACGAAACCGCTCTTGCGCAGATTGGTCACCCAGTGCAGACGGCCCTCCAGCGCCCAACCGTCATCGCGATCGGCGGCCCGGACCTGCAGCGTCTCGATACCGGAAAGGAACTTCATTGCGTTGGACAGCCCGGTGGCCCCGGCCAGCCGACCCTGCAGCAAATCCGGTAACAGACGCTCACGCAGACCGGCGTTCGGACTTTGCAGCAGGTATTCAATAAACGCCCGTTGCCCCCAGAAAACAAACGCGGCGGCCAGCGAATGCCGGGCAACTGCCGCCACGGCTTCCACCGCATCAGCAACCGTGCCACCGGCGCCACCTGACTCAGCGGCGACGCCAATGCGCAGGACATCAGCGCCAGCCAGTTGCGTCAACACGTCCTCCGGCTCCTGGGTGCCGAGGTCTAGCGCCTGGGCGCGGGCGTCGAGCCAGTGGCCGAGAGCCGGATCAAACATGGTCTGCTTCCTTGTTCATCTTGGATCGAAAATAGGCGCAGCATCAGCCTGCCAGGCCCTGCCAGCGGTATTTGGCCAGTTCAGGGTTCAGCTCGGTGCGCGCAAAGACGTTGGCGAAATTGCACAACGTCGCCAGGCTGACCCCGAGGATCACTTCCAGCGCGTTACCCTGGGTGTAACCGGCGGCCTGAAAAGCGGCGTAAGTCTCATCGCTGACGTTGCCGCGCGTGGCAATGACTTCACGCGCGAAGGCCGCCACGGCTTCCAGTCTGGCGTCCGGCAACGTATGACCTGCACGCAGCGCATCCACCACGTCCTGAGCAAGACGCGCCTTGTTCAGGCCGACAGCGGTATGCCCGGCGACGCAAAAACCACAGCCATGCTGGGTGGCGGCAATCAATTGCACCACTTCCCTTTCTGCCAGATTTAGCTCAGCCTTGCCGTTCAAGCCGGACACGGTCAGGTAGGTCTCCAGCGCAGCCGGTGCATTGGCCAGTGCGCCGAGCAGATTGGGAATGTAGCCGTTGGCTTTGAGCGCGTTTTCCAAAAACGGCTTGGCGGCCTCAGGGGCACTTTGCGGTGTGTGAACGGTAATGCGTGACATGTAGGAACTCCTCGAAACAGGGCGTCCGACAAGTGTGTTGGTTATAAAAATTTCGATCCATATTCTAAAGTAGCGATTACTTGCTCCAGAGTGTTTCCCTTAGATGAATTCTTCCAGCCCCCTTGTCGATTGGTTATTAGAGAGCCTTGAACTGGACGCCAGCGTGTTCCACGTCGGCCGATACTGCGGTGGCTGGCACGCCACGACACAAGGCCTGGCACGCTCCAGCTTCCATCTGCTGGTGCAGGGCCATTGCTGGCTGCACATCGATGGCCAAGCGCACGGGCTGAGACTGGACAGCGGCGACGCCGTGTTTCTGCTGCGTGATCTGCCTTATCGACTGTCCGGTGAGGAAGATCCCCAGACCGCCGCCTGCCAGCCGCGTGTCGACATGCAGGCGCTGGACAATCGTGCAACGGACGGCGTCGGGCTGGTGTGCGGTTTCTTTCACTTCCGGGCGGGGTTGTCGTCGCTGATCGTCGAGTCGTTGCCGGACGTGATCGTGCTGCGTGCCGACGATCCTTCCTCCAGCGCGGCACGCAGCCTGTTCGAGCTGATCCTGCAAGAATGTCAGCGTGTACCCGGCCCCTCGGCGGCATTGCTGGAGCGCTTGAGTCACCTGCTGTTTCTTTACGTGCTACGCCAGCATGTCAGTGACAACCCCGCTCTCGGCGGACTGGTGGCGCTCGCTCGGCAACCGGTATTCGCGACCTTGCTTGAGCAGCTGATTGCCGAACCGGGGCAGAACTGGACGCTGGAAAGCATGGCGGTGTGCACCGGGCTGTCACGTTCGGCGTTTTTCAAGCGCTTCAATGAAGTCGCCGGGCAATCACCGGGCAATGTGCTGCTGGCCCTGCGCATGCGTCACGCCGCGCAACTGCTCAAGGCCAACAACACCGTGGAGTCGGTGGCCGACAGTGTGGGCTACCAGTCCATCGCCGCCTTTACCCGCGCATTCACCAAAGTGGTCGGGATACAACCGGGCGCTTACCGTAAGCGTCAGTAGGGCACGCCCTTCCTGCTTTAAGTCAGCCCGTTTGCTTCAAGAACAGACGGGGGTCAGCGCGGCTGTTCAAAGAGATCCCGGTGCCTGGCCGCCATGACCGTGACAGGCAGAAACGACACGGCAGCAGTGATCGCAATGACAGTCACCGCAACGGTGATACCGGCATGGTCGCCCACATAGCCGTACAGCACCGGAGCCAGTGCACCGGAGCCAATCGTGCCGGTGTAAAAAATCGAAAAGGCTTTCTCAAGCCCGGGTGCCTCAACCACATCGGTGACGGCACCATAGAGCACCGAAGAGGTGCCGTTCAACACCACGCCGAGCAAAGGCAGGACCAGCATGGCCACTGTCAGCGGCGCGACCAGAACGGCCACAATGAGCACGGCGGTCGCGACCTCCGTCAGCATGATCGTTCTGGCGCTCCCCCAAGAATCGGCCATCCAGCCACAGCAGAACTTGCCGATCGCACCACCAATGAAAACCAGCGTCAGGCTGAGTCCCGTCTGCGTCAGCGAACCGCCATGGACCTTGATGACGAAGGGCAGGAACGTGAGAAACCCCATCCTCACGGCGCTGTCCAGCACTGCAGTGACGAGCAATGCCCGGAATCCGAGTGGGTTACCGCGCCCTTCGCCAGTGCTGGAAATCTTTTGACTCGTCGCATGCTCAGCCAGGGTGCCGGTGTTTTTCAGCAGTGCTCCGATGCCCCATGCCGCACACAGTCCGACGCCCGCGTACACCATCACCACATCGCGGTAGGCACCATAAGCCAACAGTGCCGCCGCCGAGGCAGGCAGCAATGACTTACCGACATCGCCAGCAAAGTTGTAGAGACCCAAAGGCCGCTTGGCGGCCTTGCCGTAAGCACGCGACACCAGGCCCGATGCAATGGGATGCTGAACACTTGCGCCGACCCCGGCGACCACCAACGCCGCACCCAGCGCAATTCCGCTACCTGCCAGGCCCGCCAACAACCAGCCCAGCGCGGTGATGACCGTTGACAGGACAAGCAGCTTCGCCGGTCGAATCCTCGCAGACAACGACGCGGCGGGTATTTGCAATACCGCCAACGTCAATGCGTAGGCACTTCTGAGCACGCTCAAGCCTACGTAACCGAGCATGAACATGTCCTGCCAGACTGGCAGGAACACGTACACCAAGTCGCTCAGCCCGTCATGCGTTGCGTGCGCGGTGCATGCCGCGATGAGCGTACTTTTACGTGTGGTTGGTTTAGTATCCGACGAATCAGGCGCTGGGACTAAAGAGGTCATGGTCGACAATCGCGGCAGAGAAAGCTCATTGTGTCCCGGCCAAAGGAACCGTGGTTAATGAAAGGATTTAATGCCCTATGAATGTGCTTCAGAGCCTCGATGATGGCCGCTAGAAAGTTTCCCTCGATGGCCGCGCTCAGGGGGTTTGAAGCTTGCGCCCGCTACCTCAACTTCTCGCAAGCGGCGCTGGAACTGCATGTCACGCAAAGTGCAATCAGCCATCAAATCAGGCAACTGGAAGAGCTGCTGGAAACCGAGCTTTTTGCCCGGACTGCCGGGGCGATGATGCTGACCCAGGCTGGCGTTGAGCTGCTGCCCATCGTCCGCCGGTTTTTAAAAGATTTCTCAGCGCTGGCCACACGCTTCGACAGAGACGTTCAGGGGCCCGTTTCGATCGAACTGTTCGTTCATGATTCCTTTGCCAACACCTGGCTGATTCCTCGGCTTTCGGCCTTCTATGCCAAACACCCGGGTATCCGCATTCTGCTCAATACCGAGGACTTTTCCAGGTTCGACAATGCAAGCGGACAAGCCGCCATACGCCTTGAGGCGCGAGAGGCGTCCTGGCCGGGGTTGTATTCGGAATTCATCCTGGCCGAACGCATCTTTCCTGTTTGCAGCCCTGCCCTCGTCCAGCGGTTGGGATCTCCTGAAACCGCGGCGGACGTTCTCGATTTTCCCGTCATCCTGCGCGCCAGGAGCATGGCCAATGGCGAGCAAATCTCGACGCCCTCCTGGGACTACTGGCTTCAGAAGCACGGGCTGACACGCTCCTCGCTCAATTGCGCACTGGTCGTGCCGCATTCCAACATGGCCGTTTCTGCGGCCATACGGGGCTTGGGAGTGGCCATGGCCCGGACCTCGCACATCTCGGATGAACTGCACACGGGAGCGCTGCAGAAGTTACTCGATGAGGAAATGGACAGTGACACCGGCTATCACTTTCTGTGTTCTCCGGGGAGACAGAACTCGCCAGAGATTCGCGCGATCCTCGACTGGTTGAAATCCGAATGCGGGGATCAGTCGCCTGTTGGGGCTTGATGCAATCGTCTTCAGAGCGTCGGTAAACCCAGCGCTGCGCGGACACGGCATCTTCGCCCGGTGTGCAACCCCGGTCAGTCCCCTCCAGCGACAACCCTGATCCGATGACAATCAGACGGCCCCAGTGGCTCGCCGCTGGCTGAACGGACCACCAGTGGCATCACCGGCTGGCCGGATGCAGTGTCCAACAACAGCGAGCGCGTCTCATG
Source organism: Pseudomonas sp. Pseu.R1 (assembly GCF_045764065.1). Taxonomy (NCBI): domain Bacteria; kingdom Pseudomonadati; phylum Pseudomonadota; class Gammaproteobacteria; order Pseudomonadales; family Pseudomonadaceae; genus Pseudomonas; species Pseudomonas sp. Pseu.R1. The sequence continues at coordinate 311,460 of NZ_JBJGEE020000001.1, forward strand.
AGGTTCAAACTCAAAACGCTCGCCCCACTGCCGCAGGCTGACCACAATCGGAAAAATCGCTCGCCCTTTGTCTGTCAGCACGTATTCCTTGTAAGCACTGCCGTCCGAAGCCGGGCAGATGTCGAACACGCCGATCTCGACCAGCGCTTTGAGCCGTGACGCCAGAATGTTCCTGGCGACCCCCAAGCTCTTCTGAAATTCACTGAAACGGCGGATATCGTCGAACGCGTCGCGAATGATCATCAACGACCAGCGATCACCAATCGCCTCAAGCGATCTGGCGACCGGGCATTCCCGAGCGTCGTGCAAAAAGGTGTCAGCCATTTTTCTACCTTTCCAATCATGGGGCTGTGTGGAAGCGACTTGACCCGTACAAATCCGGTTGTAATTTGAAACAAGATCAAGCAAAAATCCAGTCAGGTTTCGATTTGCAACCAGATTACCTGCATGGAAGACGTTATGACAGCAGCGTTCAAATCACCCTCGGGTCACCCGCCAAAACCCGGCTCAACGGGGCTGCCTCGTGGCGAAAATCCGGATGCCGACACACCGCCCACCGGTCTTGGCGCGTCACTTAGCCTGTTGCTGTCCGTGACCTGCGGACTGGCCGTCGCCAACGTCTACTTCGCTCAGCCGCTGCTCGATTCCATGGCTGAAAGTCTGGGCGTCGCGTCGGGGCTGATCGGCATCGTGGTCACCATGACTCACGTCGGCTACGCGCTGGGGTTGCTGTTTCTCGTTCCACTGGGCGACCTGATTAATCGCAAACGGCTGGTGCTGACTCAGACCGGAATCTGCGCCCTGGCACTTGCGGGCGTCGGCGCGTCACAGGCATGGCCAGTCCTTTTGGGCGCCATGGTCATCGTCGGCCTGATGGCCGTGGTTGTTCAGGTGCTGGTTGCCTACACGGCAGTGCTGGCGCCACCCTCACAGCGCGGACAGGCCGTCGGCACCGTGACCAGCGGCATTGTGCTGGGGATTCTGCTGGCACGTTTCACGTCCGGGCTGATCGCTGATATGGCCGATTGGCGAGCGGTGTATTTCGCTTCTTCGGGGCTGATGCTGACCCTTACTGCAGTGTTGTTCAAATGCGTGCCCGATGCCCCGCCTTTGCGAACCGGCGGCACGTATGCGGGGCTGATCCGTTCACTGTTCACATTGCTGCTGAGTGAGCCGGTATTGCAACTCCGGGGGTTGCTGGCCCTGCTCATCTTCGCTGCATTTTCCGTGTTGTGGACGGCGATGGTATTGCCGCTGAGCGCACCGCCGCTCTCGTTGTCTCACACGGCCATCGGCTTGTTCGGCCTGGCAGGTGTGGCCGGTGCGCTGGCTGCGAAAAGAGCCGGTCGCTGGGCCGACCAAGGTCTCGGCCAGCGAGTCAGCGGCATCGCTCTGGGCCTGTTGACGCTGTCATGGCTGTCCATCGGCTTCGCCCAGACCTCACTGCTCGCCCTTGCCTGCGGCGTGATTGTGCTCGACTTCGCTGTTCAGGCCGTTCACGTCACCAATCAAAGCCTGATCTTTGCCGCACGGCCGGACGCCCAAAGCCGCATGGTCGGCGCCTACATGTTGTTCTACTCCATTGGGAGCGCCCTTGGCGCTGCGGCTGCAACCCAGACCTACGAACGCTACGGATGGCCTGCCGTCAGCCTGCTGGGCGCGTCGATCAGCGCCACCGCTTTGCTCCTGTGGTTTGTCACCGCCCGTTACTCAACCTCCCGTCAAGGAAGATCCCTATGAAACTCAGACACCTGCTGCTTGCCATCTCGATCACTGCGATATGGGGCGTGAACTTCTCGGTCATCAAACTGGGACTTGCCACCGTCGACCCGTTCATCCTGGCCGGCATGCGGTTCACCCTGTGCGCCCTCCCCGCGATATTTTTCATACCCAAACCGGATGTCCCATTGCGCTACCTCGCTGGGTATGGTCTGGTCTTTGGCGTCGGTTTGTGGGGCGTGGTCAACTTGGGCATCCAGTCGGGGCTGTCGGCGGGCATCGCGTCGCTGGTGCTGCAATTCAGCGCGTTCTTTACCATCCTGCTGGGCGCCCGCGTCTTCAAAGAAAAAGTGTCCCGTTATCAGATCGCTGGAATGGCCATCGCCTTCTGCGGTTTGCTCAGCATCATTGCTATCGTCGACGGGAGCGTGACATCGAGCGGCCTGGCGCTGGTATTGATGGGGGCGCTGGCGTGGAGCGTGGCGAACGTGATCAACAAGAAGGCCAAGACCCCGCACGTGTTTGCCTTTCTGGTGTGGTCCAGCGCGTTTTCACCCATTGCGCTGTTTGCCCTCGATTTCGCGGTGAACGGCACAACCGGGTATCAAACGCTGATCACTCAGATGGACGATCGCGCTGTGCTGTCGATCCTGTTTCAGGTTTACCCCAACACCTTGTTCGGCTACTGGGTGTGGAATTCCCTGATGAAACGCTATCCGGTCTCCACGATTGCGCCGCTATCGCTGCTGGTGCCGGTGTTCGGCCTGCTCGGCTCCGTGATCATCTTCAACGAGAACCTGTCACTCAACAAAATCGTCGCCGTGGTGCTCATCGTGACAGGCCTGGGTGTGGGGCTGTACGGGCAACGGCTCATGAGCGCACTGATCAACCGACCGATACAGCCACAGCGCTGACGTGTCAGGTGTTGAGTCTCGATTGTTCATACAAGAGGTGGGCAAGCCTGCTTTGCCAGCGTTCCATCTTTGTAGGCACGCCGCCAGTACGCACGTTTAACTTGCGTAACTCTGCCACTCCGATGCTCCAGTGATCTATCACTCGGAACGATACTGGGCTGAGGAACTCATCTTAAGGGACGGATTTAAAATCGGGCCTCTCACGGCCCGTCCGGATTTTTCCGGATTTGATAAGGCGGAGCACACACCATGCAAACCTTGGATGACCTTAAAAACTCCCGAGCTGTTGCCAGTTTCATTTCTCGCCCGAGGCTGATGCTGGGAATGGTGATCTTCTGTGCCGGGGTGACCCTGCTGACGGTCGAAGCCGCCTCAACTTTGTACCGATGATCATTGCCGTGTCCCCACATCAAGTGCGGTGACCACAGGCATTCACCACTCAACATCCTCCGGATGTTGCCACCGAAGGAATGACCTATGCAGTCCAGACAACCCATCGTTGCTTTAGCCATGGCTCTGCTATGCGCAGTCTCAACCGTCTCTTATGCGGCAGATGATCCCAGCGTTACGCTGGATCGCCCTGGTACCGGGGACAGGGAATACAAAGTGGGTGATCCTGTCCCCGATGAATATCAACGTGAAAGCATGGAGGTCAAAGACTGGAAAAGCCGCCACTTGAAGGCGCCGACTGAGCACGAGCAATGGGTGCAAATAAAAGGCAAATACGCCTTGATCAGCGTGCCTACGGGCACCATCAAGGAGATGGTCGACAAATAGTCCGCAGGAGGCCACAACCTCCTCAGCTACCGTTGAGAAGCATGTTCGACAGATGGGCTTAGCCCTGACAGTCGCGGCGTCACCCCAGCTTCCACTCTACATCGGTGACGCCGAGCTTCTCCGCTTGGGGTTGACTCAGCTTTTTGATGGGTCAGTTCGATACTTAGGGAGCTGGCCGATCCCAGCGTTCACGGTCGCCCAGTGCCACGTTTGCGCGTTATTCATATCAGTTGCCCGAATGTAGAACGTCTTGTAGGCACCGTTCAGTAGGTAGTCGATCCGAAAGTGAATACTTCCGCTCGGCAAATACTGGGAACGATGCGTCCATTGCACCGCTCCCTACTCCATGGACAGCCGTTGTCCATCAAGGAATGAAGAGGAATTCAGCATGTTCAATCCAATAAAAAGATCCGTTCCAGCGTTCGCCCTCATCGCTGCGTTGGGTACTCCCCTGGCCTACGCAGCTCAGGACGATGATTTCGTAGAAGACGCCTCTGCCAAAGGCGTGGCGGAAGTGGAAGCCGGGAAGCTGGCCCAGGAAAAGGGTACAGCCGCCGACGTGAAAAGCTTTGCTGACATGATGGTCCAAGACCACACTGCCGCCAACGCCAAACTCAAGTCGATTGCCGATGCGAAAAATCTTGAGGTATCTGACAGTGCTGAGCTGGTCGACAAAGCGAAGGCGATGATTCTTGAACTCAGAGGCGCCAAGTCGTTCGATCAGGCGTACGCCAACAATCAGGTCAAGGCTCACGAAGCGACCATTGAGCTGTTCGAGAAAGAGGTATCCGACGGCAAGGATGCGGAACTCAAAGCTTTCGCATCCGACACCCTGCCAAAACTGAAGACCCACCTGGAGCATGCAAAGGCGCTAGCGAAAGCCCATGGCGGTGATGCCGCGAACTGACACCACCTGCGCCGCGCTTCTCAACGGCGGCGCATTTCACCACGCGCAGAAAAGGATTTCGTTATGGTCATCTCTTACGACGGTATCGCTTCGCTGTGTGTTTCTGCTGGCAAAGACCCATTGCATACGCGTCGCCTGCACACCATCGCTTTCATCAAGCTCAGGAGTGAATATCCGAAAGGGCTAGGCTTGGTGGACTTCGTGGGTCATTTGAATCGTCCCACGGGTTTCAAACACGTGCAGATTTGCACCTCAGGAGGGCCATCGCTTTCAGGAGAAATCATTGATTATCTAGAGCATGGGAACGGGGGCTGGATCAGGTTCGAGGTAGGTGGATCATGACCTGTTGCTTTCCACCTACTGGAGCGATAAAGCGGCTGATCACGCAATTTTAGGAGGCAGTTGTTTCTTGGTGTGGGGCATGGCGGCAAACTCGGCTCGAAGCTCTCCTATCAATTCCGAGATGGCCCGACTGGTGCCCAACGTCGCGATATCAATCCCACCTACCGCTAAATTGGCACCCGTGGCTCGGTCGATGATTTCGATGGTTAACTCATTGGCCGAAGGTGACGTGCATCGACATTCGAGAGGCAAAAATCCTGACTCGATGATGTGGCGTAACTCAAGCAGAGAAATAGACATGGTGTTTTCCTTTTTTTGTGTGTGCGGTCGACTCCGAGACAATTGTGTTAATTCAATCTTTCGGCCTGAAGGCGGCGACAGAAACGTTCCCATCACCTGTCAGGAGGGCATATGAACCATTCCCATCCCAACGCTGAAGCAGAGGTGGCAGGGCACTTGCTCAGACTGCGTAGCGCTATTCAAGCTTTCGCTGAACGACACACCTCTGAACGCCATGAGCTTTCCGGCCATCAGACGGTGGATTCACGGCAAAGCCTGCTGCTCAGCTTCGAACGGCTGGAGGCCTGCGTCGACGAAATGCAGCAGATCCTCGCAACCATCGTGGAAGCCACACACCCCGGATGACCCAGGCACCAGGAATACTGACTCCGCCCTTCCGGTCACGTCCGCGGTGTCATCTGTCCACGCCGATCAAACTTCGTTGAATTAATCCTCCAAGCCTTTCTCTCACCTACATACCAAGAAAACTGTGTAGGCCTACTTATGACTTCTCTGCGAAGTGTCGCCGACCGCCTGATCTCGAAACCGACGCAAACATCAGACGCGGTCTCCATCTATCACGCCCTCTTGAACCGGCCTCAGGACGTTGCCTTCCCAGTGATTCGGGAATTTCTGAACGCTCAGCTGACGCTCGCCCAACAGCACACTGACGCCGTAGCGCTTCCTGACGACCCCAGCAATTGGACAGCGTGGATCGAGGGCAACGCAAGACAGGTGGCAAGCGCCTATCGCGACTATCTGGAAAGTCGACACGACGGGCATGGAAGAGAATTCTTTATCAACAAAGCCCACGCTCTGTACTTCCTGCAGCACGTGGCACCGACCAAACTGGTCGACGGCGCATGGCTATATGGCGCAGTGAATCATGCGGGTGACTGGCGATATCACCCTCTGATTCGCACGTATCTGGAAGAACTAGGCGATGGCGATCCAGCCATGAATCACGTCGTGCTCTACCGCAAACTGCTGGCAGATCATGATTGCGCGCCGCGTGAAGTGCTTGATCAGGCGTACTACGTACAAGGCGCCATCCAACTGGCATTGGGGCATGCAGGCCACGCGTATCTGCCTGAGGTGCTGGGCTACAACCTGGGTTATGAGCAACTGCCGCTGCATCTCTTGATTACCGCATTCGAGCTTAACGAACTGGGCATCGACCCCTACTATTTCACCCTCCACGTCACCATCGACAACGCCAGCACGGGCCACGCCTACAAGGCCGTGCAAGCCGTACTCGATCTCTTGCCCACCGATGACTCGCGAGAGGAATTCATCGCACGGATGCGCACGGGGTATCTCCTCAACGAGCTGGGCAAAGGCACCCAGGCTGTGATTTCGAGCTTCGATCTTGAGCAGGAAGTCGTCGCGATGCTGGAACGCAAATGCGCATTCGGACAGCACATGCATTCTGACTATTGCCGCCTCGATGGCATGACGGTCAATGAATGGCTTTCTGAGCCCGGGCGTTGCCGAGCCTTTCTTGCCGCTCTCGAAAACAAGGGGTGGATCAAACGACATCAAGATCCGGCTGATAGCCGTTTCTGGCAACTGTGCAATGGCCCGGGTGCAGCGATGTTCGGGGTGTTCAGCGGCTATGAAATGCAGCTGCTGTGGGACTGGATTGCCGGGAGTTGGCGGGCAGAACACCTCTTGAAAAAAACCAGCCCATTTCGCGCGCAATTCCGTCGTCGAGCACCTTGTGTTGAGCGCCCATCAACAGCCTCAGGGTGTTTTTCTATTGAGCACCTGACCCCCCTCCTGTCTCCGTCCATGCATTCCACCCCAGACGGCCTGGATGCTACCCGTGTGTTTTCCCGCCAACTTGCCGAAGGATCTTCAATCCGATGAGCCAAGCTACTGTCCATTCCCAGCCCCTCGATGTGATCAACCCCGAAGATCAAACCCATGATCTGGCGCTGCTGCAGTTGGGACGGCGTCTTCTGGCAGACGACTATCGATTCATTACCGTTACCCCACTCACTCACCAGCGCAATAACAGCCGTGCCGAGAATCATCAGGCACGCGACCTCAGAGACATTTTCGGTTGGAACAGACCCTTTGCTTCTGAGCTACTCCCCGAGGCAGAACTCGAGGCCCTGCTCAGCCGGGGCATCCTGCGCGCCCATGCCGGCCTGTGGATCAGCGAAGTACGTTGGGCGAGCCTGCACGATCATCTGTTCGTGCACTCCGCTTTCCCCACCGTCTCGAACGACTCAGTGTTCTTCGGCCCTGACACCTACCGGTTTGCACAGGCCATCGAGGAGCACCTGCGCACCTCGACGCATCCCATCCGGACGGCAGTCGACATAGGCTGTGGAAGTGGAGCGGGCGCCATCCTGATCGCCAAGGCCAGGCACGACGCCCAAGTACTGGCGCTAGACATCAACCCCACGGCGCTGAGGTTTACAGCCGTGAACGCCGCGCTGGCTGAGACCGATAATGTCTCTGCATGGCACAGCGATCTACTCGACAGCGCCTCTGGCGATTTCGATCTGATCGTCGCTAACCCGCCCTACATGCAGGACAGCCGGAAACGCGCCTACCGCCACGGCGGGGACCGCCTGGGTTCGGAGTTGTCTGTACGTATTGTGGATCAAGCCATGAGCCGCCTGACGATAGGCGGCAGCCTCGTACTCTACACCGGCTCACCTTGGGTTGACGGGATGGATCTGTTTTTGAAACACGCCCGACCACTGGTGGACAAGCCAGGCTATAGCTGGTCGTATCGCGAGGTCGATCCTGATGTCTTTGGAGAAGAACTTGAGACCGACATTTACTCACGCGCGGAACGAATTGCGGCGGTGGTACTGACCGTGACCAGGCTCTCATGAGGCCAGTGATCGCCCAGCGCTCAGCGGTCGATGTCCAGGCGGGTTCTCATGCGGTCACGTTCGGATCGCTGAAGGATCGACTGGACTTCAATCGAAAGGAAATTCAGTACGACTTGCCCATCAAAAAGCTTGCGATGAACCACTTGAACAACGCGCGTTCATCCGCTTTTCCCAAGTCAATGTCGAGGTCTGTAGCGCTGATCTTCTTACCCATGGCTCACCTCGTTCTGGCCTCCGGTTGGCCAGCTGCTGCTCATCCTGATCTGCGCCACTTCAGCGCTGAGGCGGATGCTCTTGCGACACGGAATCATTGGCCTCGACATCCGACATATCCTCATCCACCAAGATGTCACCATCCAGGATTGGCGCGGGCTTGCTGTTGTTCGTTTGCTCTTGAGCGTCGTCCTGATTCTGGTCGGGCATGCCGTCTGGACTTTCGGGTTCCAGTGGCTGGATTGGATCATTAGCATCTTTATCATCACCGGGTATTGCGGAACTGTTCATAAGCACCTCGCTTGATCACAAGAGATTCGCGATCTCCTGATTTCGAGATCGGGGCCTGCCCCAGCGTTCGATGAAGTTCTCGAATGGTCGTGCTGAGACGATAAAGTGCGAACTCTGCGGATGACGAACCCTCACATGAACAGGTTCGGACTATTCGTAGGTACACAAAGGTGCAGGATCTAAAGATCGCCACGTTCAACGTCAATGGCACCGGCGGATTAGTCTCAAATAGCGGAATGACATAGGGTTGCCTCAGAACGTAGGGAGCGACATGGACTGGGTTCAATGGCCGGCGATGCTGGCGATCGTCTTGGCCTCTTGGCTGGTCGGATCGAAGCGAGCCGAGAGACGGACTACGGCTTTCGCCATATTCATTATTGGAAACCTGCTGTGGGTTGCTTGGGGGTTCTATATCGAAGCCTACGCCCTCGCGCTGCTGGACATCACGCTCTGCGGGATGAATGTCAGAGGTTTTCTAAAGAACAGAGCCGCAACTCGAATGGACGCATACGGCGCAGGTAAGTAGCCGATGAGCATCGCCTGTCAACTTATTTTAAGGAGATCGATCATTTGAACGATTTGGACTGGCTGCAATGGCCAGCGATGGTTGTGACCGTAATAGCCGCGTGGCTCATAGGCTCGCAGCAACCTCGTCGACGCATGATGGGATTCTGGGCCTTTATCGCCAGTAATGTTTTGTGGATTCTTTGGGGCTGGCCTGTCCACGCCTACGCGTTGATCATTCTGCAAATCGCTTTATTCGCCCTGAACCTCCGTGGTTTCACAAAAAACCTGCGCCATCATCAATCTCGCGAACCTTGATTCACGGTGGATAGTCCTTCAGTGCCCATTGGAAGTTGGCGGACTCATCAGATTGTCCGTTGACGGTCGCACCTTGCTCAAGCAGGACGGAGCATCTTGAGTCGCGTATCCATGCGGATAAGGAAGCCGATATCTCCCAGAAAGTTACACTGAGTTTGAACGCATTCCGGCGGTACTGAGCCGCTCGACACAAACCTGCTCCGCCCGTCGCTCTTGGTGCACTTATAACGTCTGCGACCTCTCTGAACTTCATGCGCGGATGAACTGCGTTCAGAGAGGAGAATTGCCATGTCAATCGATAACAACGGACCGGAGGCTGCTTATCCCGGGCCGACTCAAGGGGTCTCCAGTACCGGAGAAGGTCATGATTCAGGCCTCGAAAAAACCGCTTCGGAGCCCAAACAAGGTACGGAAGAACGACCAGAGGACTGGAATCCCCCACCGGTTAATCCCGGCTCGGATCCTGATGCTCAGACTGATGATAAAACCGGTAAATCCAGTGATGAGGAAGAATTAGGCTTCGACCCCGACTCACCTGATGTGTCTGATCCTCAAGTTGACCCGCTGCACCCGGCTCGCACCAGTAACGACCCTGCACCTTAAGGCGTTACAGCCTTTGCCCCTGGCGTCAGCCTCAGTTGCCGTAGGGCACTGAGGCTGTTGCAGCGGCCCCGTCAACGGTATCGGTTTCGGGATCCGCGACCGCCGACTTTAACAATCGGTAGTAGTGCATATGAAAACGTGACTCGTCATCTCGTCCATCCAGTTGTGCGCGCAGCGCGCTATCCAAGTGCCACTCTCGGATACGACGCAAACTTTCGAGTTGACGCGGGGATCGAGTATTGCTGGTCATCAGGCTCTCCTTGCCGTTCGTCGATAGACTTACACATGAGGCAGAGCCTGCCGGCAAAGGTTCGGTGAATTTCGATCCGCCACCCAAACCACCGACAGAAGGGGTTTTCGACACGTCTCGAGGCTTGTCTGGACTAACGGCACAGTGAACTTCTCCCAGTCGAAACCGCACAACTGCCACTGGACTCGCTTAGCCGCCTTGTGCCCTCGGTTCCTTATGCCGTTGCGGGAGAATCCAACAATGAATTCACTGGATTGGATACAGTGGCCCGTAATGAATCATCCATGACCTATGATCAGGGTACAGTCACTGCGCCCCTGCCGTGTCGAGGCCTCGCGCTATACCACCAGGGACTCTATATCGCCAGGAACTATAGCACCTGGACAAATTCCCGAAGTCCCCCGCCTGTCAAAGCCCTATTCTCGGCAACAACTGCTGGAACTCGTGGATGCGGTAGCCAGAGGCTCAACGGGCCCGGTTGCTCAAGGCGACCGGGCCTGAAGGGTCGACAACTTTTCAAATTTCCCCTGGATGCTCAGGCGTCAATGAGTTGTTTCGCTCCACCTTCGTAGCGCCCTCCTCCTCTACCGGGGCCTCATCGTCAGATGGCAGAGGAATGTGATCATCCTCGGCCCCCGGTTCACTGCTCGCTGGTGGCGTCGGGATCACGTCCGGCCTGCCCGGTTCCAGGGGCTGAATCGAATCGACGGCGTTTTCGGTGCCGCTAGGAATGCCTGCTGAGCTATTCATACTCACCTCGCATGGCCACGGAAAGGCCGCGACCTACCGATTTCGAATCGCAGCCAGTGGCTTGGTTCGATGAATTTCGCCAGTGGTACGCGAACGTCTGGCAGATCCAGTCACGTCGCCTTTATGCCCGATGGGCAAATTGTTCGAACTTCCTGGCAGCGGCAATGCCCACACAGGACATGGCTGCACGGTTCTCGCGCAGCTGATTCGTGCCACCTCTGGCACTTCGATGGAGGCTCACCATGACCCAGGATTTGCACAGCAAGAAGGTTTTGATCATCACGGCCAATACCGGTATCGAACGCGATGAATTGCTCAAACCCATGGAGGCGTTGAAGGCGCATGGCGCCCAAGTGGTCCATGCAACGTTGAAAGGGGGTGAGGCGCAAACATGGCTACATGACAGCGAGCACGACGTGTCCGTGCATTCGGACGCCACGCTCAAAGGTTTGAAGGCCAAAGACTTTGACCTGCTGGTGATTCCCGGCGGCACGGTCAATGCCGATACGCTGAGGCAGGACGCCGATGCGCAGCGTCTGGTGCGTGAATTCAGTTCGAGCGGCAAGCCTGTGGCCGCCATTTGTCATGGTCCGTGGCTACTCATCGATGCTGGCGTGCTGGACAGCAAAACGCTGACCTCCTACGTGAGTATCCGCCCGGATCTGGTCAATGCCGGTGCAGATTGGGTAGACGCTCAAGTCAAGGTCTGCCCCGCTGAAGGCTGGACGCTGATTACTTCACGTCAACCCGACGACTTGCCCGCGTTCAATGAAGCCCTCAGCAACGCCTTGCAAGCGGCATAAGACTCGGTCTTGTTCAGACGATATCAAGCGTGCAGTCACCGCCGTTGCTTCCACGATTCATAGCGGGTGAGCATGGGCTGCACGCTGATGCCATGAACGACGATGCTCAGCGCCACCACGGACAGCACCAGGTTCGTGGCTTGCCGAGCGATGTCAGCCTCCAGGCCATGGTTGAGCGCGTAAAAAAGGTAGTAGAGACTGCCTATTCCCCGGATGCCGAACCAGCCCAGCAGACTGCGTTGGCGAACGTTCAGCAGGCCGGGCAATGGCATGAGCAGCACACTGAGGGGGCGCAGCAGCAGAAACAGCACCGCTGCGACGATCAGTGAACGGCTGTCCCAATGGTCCAGTAGGACGACGCCGATCAGCGTCACCAGAAAAACTTCCATCGCCCGCTCGATGAGGCTGCCGAAGGCGAGCATGTCTCCCAGCATGATGCCTGCTGCGATCTGCTTGCTGTCGAGGGCGTCAATGTCCCCTTTGACCGCATGCTCGGGCGCCACATGCTGATGCCCCACGACCGGCTGCACCAGGTGCTCCGCGGCCGGGTCCTGCGGGTCGGATGAGGTTCTGACTTCCGCCTGACGCAGCCCCGCACCGGCGGCGAAAACGGCCAGGAAGCCGTAGCCGTGAATGGCCTCGGCCACCACGTAGGCGATGGCGATCAAGGCCAGCGCCAGATAGTCATTGGGGGAAACCGTACTGTCGTCATTTTGCAGCCGCAGATACAGCGTCAACTTGCCGAGGCCGCGCCCTAGCCAATAGCCACACAGCAAACCGGCTGTCACTGCCCACAGCACATCCTCAAGCAACCAGCCGCTTAGCCAGCCCTGTCGAGGGTGATTCAGGAGCAGCAGCCCGAGCAGAACGAACGGAAACGCCACCCCGTCATTCAGCCCGGCCTCGCCGGACAGGCTGAAACGCACGGAGTCCGAGTCTTGCGCATCGACCACTTGGACCAAAGTCGCCAGCACCGGGTCTGTCGGTGCCAGAATCGCCGCTACCAGCACCGCGCCGCCCCAGGCCATGCCCAACCCGAAATGCAGCAATGCACTGACACCCGCGATGCAGGCGACCATGACCGGACCGGCCAGATAACTGGCAGCCCACCATCTGCGATTTTGCAAAGGCAGACGCAACTTCAGCCCCGTGAAAAACAACGAAAACAGCACGGCGACCTCGGTGAGATGCTCCATCCAGACGCTGGCCTGCGTCATGTCCAGTTGCACCAGCCCCAAACCACGCGCGCCCAACGCTACACCCAGGCCCAGACACACCACCGAAGAGGTGACGGGCATCCAGCGCAGATAGGATGATGAGAGCGCCAGCAACAACAGTACGGCGCCGAGCATGGCCAACCAGACGATGAAGGTCATCGGTCATGAAATCCTGATCGAGTATTGAATACGTGTACGACTGATGAATGGCCCGCATCGTTGCAGGAATCGACAGGAGAATGACTTCGCACCCAGGGTGGCATGAGCTGCTATCTTGACATCACCCATGCCGACAGGTATTTCGGTGCATCGCTCGCCAGCTCCGGGAGCATCAGACCGCTGTCAACTTTACGCCAAGCGCGGGTAGCCTCAGATTTTTTTGAACCTCTGAATCGCGCCACGCTCTTCCTATGATCAAAAAAAGGCGCTTAGCCTTACCAGGAGTTACTTCATGGCAGCATTGCATCAAAACACCTTGAGCGCCCTCACCCGATCCGAGGCGCAACTGTCGGAGAGCTGGTGGCAGGCACTGGAAGCCAGTGGCTCTACACGCATTCTCAAGGCGGAAGATGTACGCCAGCAAATTTCCGAGTTTCTACAGTTGCTCATGTCCGTCCTGGCGCGTGGGGCCTCTCAGAACATCACGACGGCGGCAGAATGGGCAGACACTCGGCTTTTCCTCGAAAAGCTGTCGCACCAACGGGCGCTGGCCGGTCAGGACTCCCAGCAAACCGCGCACTTCATTTTTGCGTTGAAAGGGCCATTGTTCGCGACCCTACAGACCGAATACGCCGAGCAACCGGCGTTGCTGGCCGAGCAGCTCTGGGAAATCTCCCAACTGCTGGATTTGCTGGCGATGCACACCATCCGGACCTTCCAGAAATCCCGCGAGGCAGTGATCAAACGCCAGCAGGAAGAATTACTGGAGCTGTCCACACCGGTCGTCAAACTCTGGGACGGCGTCCTCGCCCTGCCCATGATCGGTACGCTGGATTCTCAGCGAACCCAGATGGTCATGGAGTCGCTGCTCCAGCGCATCGTCGACACAGGCTCGCAAATCGCGATCATTGACATCACCGGCGTACCGACGGTGGACACCCTAGTGGCCCAGCATCTGCTCAAGACCGTTACGGCCATTCGACTGATGGGGGCCGATTGCATCATCAGCGGCGTGCGCCCACAAATCGCACAGACCATCGTTCACTTGGGTCTGGATCTGCAAGGCGTCGTGACCAAAGCCAACCTTGCCGACGCGCTTGGGCTTGCCTTGCGCCGTCTGGGTCTGACCGTCACTCAGTCGGTGGTGTAAGGCATGGAACGGATCCCGATTCTGCAAATGGGTGATTTCCTGTTGGTCACCATTCAGGTGGATATGCATGACCAACTGGCAATGACCCTTCAGGACGACCTGTCCGAGCGCATCAGCAAGACCTCTGCCCGTGGCGTGCTGATCGATATCTCCGCCCTCGACATGGTCGACTCGTTCATTGGCCGGATGATCGGCATGATTTCAGGCCTGTCCCGGATCATGGACGCTGAAACCGTGCTCGTCGGCATGCAACCCGCTGTGGCAATCACGCTGGTCGAATTGGGCATGACCCTGCCAGGCGTCAGCACCGCGCTGAACGTCGAACGTGGCATGGCCCTGCTGCGTGAACGAGCCTACGCCCGATGAGCGCGCCGAACAGCGGCAGCCGTGACATTCGCATCGAGCAAGATGTCGTGCTAGCCCGTCAGTTCGTGCGCAAACTGGCGCAAGACTACGGCATGCGCTTGATCGACCAGACCAAGCTGGTGACCGCCGTCTCGGAACTGGCGCGCAATACGATGGTGTATGGCGGAGGCGGCATCATGGATTGGGAGGTCGTGGATGAGGCCGGGCGCACCGGCCTGCGGCTGACGTTTCGAGATGAAGGTCCCGGTATTCCCGATATAAAACTCGCCATGACCGATGGGTGGACATCAGGGGGCGGATTGGGTCTGGGCCTCACAGGGGCGAAGCGTCTGGTCGACGATTTTGAATTGGACACTGCACCGGGCAAGGGCACGCGAGTGATGATTGGAAAATGGATCTGAACCTGGCCGGTAGCTTGACGCAGGTATTACCAATTGAAGACGACAGCCACATCGGGCACGCACGGCGAACGGCGCGTAAACTGGCGGAAGACCTCGGTTTCGATGAGGTAGACGCTGGCCGCGTCAGCCTTGTTGCCACTGAACTGGCGACCAACATCCTCAAACATGCCGTTCATGGGGAGATTCATCTGCGCAGCCTGCTCGGCAGTTCACCGGGTGTTGAAGTCATTGCGGTGGACCGTGGTCCGGGATTCGACCCAACCCATGGCCTCGCTGACGGTTTTTCAACGCGAGGCACCCAAGGTATCGGGCTGGGGGCGGCGCTACGTCAGGCCCAGGTATTTGATGTGCACAGCGATTCGCGCGGCTCGGTGTTGCTGGCGCGATTTTACCCGCGCCAGGCCCCCGTGCAGGATCGCCGCTACGGCGTCAGCCATCACTCGCTGCATAACGATCCCGCGTGCGGTGATCTGTGGGCCATTTGCGCCCGAGACCAGACAGTGAGCGTGCTGGTCATCGATGGGCTGGGCCATGGCCCCGTCGCCGAAGAGGCCGCCTTGGCCGGTGCTGACGCGTTCTCCCGCCATGCCATGGAAGAGCCCGGCAGCGTGCTGGATGCAATCCATCAGCAAATGCGCGGTACTCGTGGCGGCGCGGTGGCGATCGCGCAATACGATGGGGCGCAACGTCGGTTGCAATTCAACGGTATCGGTAACATCGGTGCGCTGCTGATCGGCGGAGAGAAACCCAGAGGGCTTGCGTCGCATCCAGGTATTGTCGGTCTGCAATTCCGTCGAGTCCCGACCGTGGCCTATCCTGACTGTGGCGGCCAGTTGCTGATCCTCTACAGCGATGGACTGCAGTCGCGATGGAACTTGCGTGACTATGCAGGGTTAGCGTTTCGACACCCGGCGATCATCGCCGCCGTACTGCACCGCGACTACTGCCGCGGCAAGGATGACGTGACTGTGCTGGTTATTACCCTGGAGACTTCCGATGACAGACGCTGACACTCACGATGCGGGCGGGGCGTCCGATGAAGTGGCGCAGCTAAGGGCGGAAGTGGCAGCACTGCGTGCCGAACTGGATGAAACCAATCAAGGCGTATTGGCGTTGTACGCCGAGCTGGACATTCAGGCCGAGCAATTGCGCCAGGCGTCCGACTTGAAGAGTCGATTTCTCTCCTACATGAGCCATGAGTTTCGGACACCACTGGGGTCGATTCTGAGCATTGCCAGCCTGCTGTCGGATGAACTGGACGGCCCACTGAGTCCGGAGCAGCACAAGCAGGTTTCCTATATCCGCAGCTCGGCGGGAGAACTGAGCGACATGGTCAATGACCTGCTGGACCTGGCCAAAATCGAAGCCGGACGCATCACGATCTCTCCTGCGTGGTTTGACATGCTTGATCTGTTCTCCGCGCTGCGTGGCATGTTTCGCCCAATCGTCGACACCTCCGCCGTCGACCTGATTTTTGAAGAGCCTGTCGGTTTGCCGCGTCTCTACACCGATGACAAAAAGCTGGCCCAGATACTGCGCAACTTTATTTCCAATTCACTCAAATTCACGCAACGCGGCGAGGTGCGTATTTCAGCGAAGCTGGAGAGTGAACACGAAATACGGTTTGCCGTGAGTGATACCGGTATCGGCATACCCGAAGAACTGCACGGAAAACTGTTCGAAGATTTCAGCCAGGTGGACTCCCCGCTGCAGAAGCGTTTGCGAGGAACAGGGCTTGGGCTGTCCTTGTGCAAACGCTTCGCAGAATTGCTGGGTGGGCGTGTGGGCCTGACCAGCCAGCCGGGCCGTGGCTCGACGTTTTTTGTCGTCATTCCGCTGGCATTGGCGCAGGAGCAAGATGATGAATAGACATACCCGCCTGCTCATCGTCGACGACAACGAGGCGACCCGCTATGCCCTGCGTCGGCGCATGGAGAAACATGGCTTCAGCGTCGATGACGTCGGCACGGGCTCCGAAGGACTGGCGCTGATCACGGCCCGCTTGCCGGATGCCCTGATCCTGGACGTCAACCTGCCGGACATGAGCGGCTTCGACATCGTTCGTCAGTTGCGCAGCTCTCCTCGCACGGCCCTGCTGCCCGTCGTCCACGTGTCGGCGGCATCGATCCACACCGGGGACATCGTGACGGGGCTGGAAGCTGGCGCCGATGCGTATCTGATCCACCCCGTGGATCCAGACGTTCTGATGGCAACGATTGGCACCTTGCTAAGGGTCCGGGACACTGAACGGGCGTTGCGCGAGAGCGAGGAGCGCTTTCGCGAAATATTCGCCAACGTGGCCGCGCCGATTGCCGTGATGGACGGCGAGTTGAATGTTCATGAATGCAACCACGCCTTTACCCTGCTGGCAGGAAGATCCGGCCAGACGGTGCAGCCGCGTTTCGCAGAGGGTCAGGAACACCTGCTGAACGGACTGCGCGAAGCCCTTGGTAACAGCGAACGCTGGGAGGGCACATTGAGCATGTGGGTCAGAGATGAGCTGCGCGAGACGGAATGGCGTGTATCGCCCTACCGAGCCAATGGTTTGAGCCTGGTGTTCATCGAGGATGTGACCGAACAGCATCGTCGTGAGCAAACCCATCAGCAGGAACTCAAGTCGGTGAGCCATCAGTTGGCGCTTGAAGTGGCCGAGCGCACCAAGACCGAAGAAAAGCTGCTACAGGCTCAGAAGATGGACGCCATTGGCAAGCTCACGGGCGGGATCGCGCACGATTTCAACAATCTTCTGACCGGCATCATCACAGGCCTTGAGCTGATCAAAAAACGCGCGGTAGATGCGCAGACCCAAAAGCTGCTCAACTACGCCGACGCGGCGCTGGCGTCAGCCAAAAGCGCTGCCAGCTTGACCCATCGCCTGCTGGCGTTCGCACGTCAGCAACCTTTGGACGCCCGCCCCTGCGATATCAATTTGCACATTCGTTCTCTGGAAGACCTGCTCAATCGCACGATCGGTAAGCGCATCTATCTGACGCTGGAACTGACGTCGCAAAATGCGATAGCCCTTGTCGATGCGGGCCAACTGGAAAGTGCCATTCTCAACCTGGTGATCAATGCGCGTGACGCCCTGCCCAACGGCGGGAACATTCGCATCAGCACCTTCCAGACCCACTCCAAAGGTGATGCACAGCTCACGGATGGCCCCTACATCGCCTTGAGCGTGCGGGACGACGGCGTCGGCATCGATCCTCAGGTCATCGATAAAGTCTTCGACCCGTTCTACACCACCAAACCTGTAGGTCAGGGTACGGGGCTCGGCCTCTCTACCATTTACGGCTTCGCGCACCAATCAGGCGGGGAGGTCAAGCTGCGCAGTGTTCTGGCGCAAGGGACGGAAGTGATCCTCATGCTGCCCGCCGCCGAAACCCGGTCGATTCCCCCGCCATTGCCCGTTGAACCCACCGATGCCGGGAAGGGTGAGCATGTTCTGATCGTCGAGGACACCGACTCGGTGCGCATGTTCGTAACAGAAATACTGACCGACGCCGGGTACCGATGCAGCCAGGCGGCAGATGTCAAAACGGCGTTGGACCTGCTACAGCACGATCCGACCATTGATCTGTTACTCAGTGATGTGGGCCTTCCACTCATGACCGGGCGAGAACTGGCTGACGAGATGCGCCGTTGGCGCCCAGAGGTACCGGTGCTTTTCATGACCGGCTATACGGAAAACGCCCACAATCGCCAAGCGTTCATTGGCGACAGGATGGACATGATCACGAAGCCATTCCAGATCCCGGAGTTGCTTGGCAAGCTGAAAAGGATGCTGGGACCACCCTCCGCGCAAGGGTGATCCCCTCATCGTGTGAATGAGTCAGAGAATGGGCTTTCCTCCCGTCACGCCATACCGCGAACCGGAAATGTAACTGCTTTCGTCGGAAGCCAGCAGAACGTAAATGGGTGCGACTTCGACCGGTTGGCCGGGCCGTCCCAACGGCGTGTTCCCGCCGAAGTTTTGCACTTCTTCGCTAGGCATCGTCGACACGATCAAAGGCGTCCAGATCGGCCCCGGCGCGACACTGTTGACCCGAATGCCACGCGGCCCAAGCATTTGCGCCAAACCCGCGGTGAAATTGGCAATCGCCCCTTTCGTGGTGGCGTAGGGCAACAGCGTGGGTTTGGGCGAGTCCGAGTTCACCGAGCTGGTATTAATGATCGAGCTGCCTGGCTTCATGTGCGGCAGCGCGGATTTGCACAAGCGAAACATCGCCGTGACGTTGATATCGAACGTCCGGAGCCACTCTTCGTCGGCGATTTCCTCGAGGCTTTCATGGCTCATCTGAAACGCCGCGTTGTTCACCAGCACATCGATGCGACCAAAGGCCTCCACGGTCTGCTGGACGACCGCCGAGCAATGCGCCTTGTCGGCCAGATCACCTGGCAACAAGACGCACTGGCGCCCCGCTTCTTCGACCCAACGCGCGGTCTCCCTGGCATCTTCGTGCTCATCCAGGTACGAGATCGCCACATCGGCGCCCTCCCGGGCGAACGCAATGGCAACCGCACGCCCAATACCGCTGTCGGCTCCTGTAATCAGCGCGATTTTGTTGGCCAGCCGATTGGAGCCCTTGTACCGCGTCTCGCCACAATCGGGATAAGGCTCCATCCGGCCCTGATCACCCGGCACAGGTTGCTGTTGGGCCTTGAACGGCGGCTTTGGATAATCGGTCATCACACTCTCCTTCGCTGTCCACACGCACTGTGCATGGGTAAGGGGTGGACTTTGCGGCTCACGCAGGAGTTCGCACTTTTTACACAAGCCTCCACACAACGTGACAAACCGTGGCCGCCCGGTAAAAAACGCTGAACGATTCTGACGGGCGCATGCTCCCACGCTGAAGACAACGTGCTTTCCGGTGCCAGACAACATTCACCCTGTGCGTCGCTCAACCCATATCCTTAACGTCGAGAACCGCATGAGCCACATCATCACTCGCCCGTCAGAGTCCCATGCCACTCCCGCCGACGACGCGATCATGTTCGGCTCGCTGAAAGATCGTCTGGATTTTTACCGCAAGGAAATTCAGTACGAGACCACCATGCTCTCCAATCGCACCAACGCCTACCTTGGGGCGCAGTCGTTTCTGGTCATTGCGTATTCATCTTCCATGGGCAACACCCATCCGCAGTGGGGAAACTTCTTTTCACTGGTGGTTTCAATTCTGCTGGCCGTGCTGGGCCTTATCACCTCACTACACGCCTGGTCAGGCATCAAGGCGGCGTCGGAGATCATCGGTCACTGGTACTTGAAGCAGACCCATCTGCTGCAGAGCCAGCCTGGCATGAGCGATGTGTACGACGACTCGCCGTTGTTCGCCAAGCGCGAATCCAACCAGCGGGGATACCGGGACGCGCTGAAATTTTCCATACGCTCACCGTGGATCTTCTCGACCCTCTGGATCGTGCTGGGTGGATTTTCCGGGTTCATTCACTTCGTCGGCGTGAAGTTATGAGCACTCTGTCGGAACGACGAAACCGTCTTGCACTACCCCAGTCAGGCTTTCTACCGACCACTGCATGTTTCGCCCTGCGTGGCCGGTCTCGTTCTCAATATCATCCCGAGGGTCAGCCATGATCGGTGTCGTCATTCCTGCTCACAATGAAGAGCTTTGCCTGGAGGCCTGCCTGCTCAGCGTACTGGCCGCCACCGCCCATCCACTGTTGGCCGCCGAACGCGTCGAGATCGTGGTGGTGCTGGATACCTGCTGCGATGAGTCCCGCGCCATCGCCGAACGCCATGCGGTCACCGTCATCGAAGTACAGGCACGCAGCGTCGGCGTCGCTCGCGCGGCGGGCGCTCAGTATCTGATCGACGCAGACGCCCGATGGCTGGCGTGCACAGATGCAGACTCGATCGTGCCGCTGGACTGGCTCGCCGCGCAGTTGGCCCATGGCGCCGACGCCGTCTGTGGCGTGGTCGAAGTGGACGACTGGAGCGAACATGGTGCGATGGTCCGCCAGCGTTATGAAGCCGCTTACATGGATCAGGATGGCCATCGCCACATTCATGGGGCTAACCTGGGCATGACCCGTGCCGCCTATGTACAGGCGGGAGGGTTTCCGGCGATGCGCTGCCATGAGGACGTTCACCTGGTGCAAGCACTTCAGGCTTCGGGGGCCAACATTGCCTGGAGCCGATCAGTACGAGTGCGCACCAGTGCACGTATGGCGTTCAAGGCACAGGGCGGATTCGGGAGTTACCTGTTGAGCCTGGCCGCCAGTCTTGAAGGCGGTGCGGCATGAAGGCGATGAATTCAGCGGCCCGGCTGGCCGAACTGCTTCGCGCACTGACTGAGACTGACACTCAGCATCGTTCCACCTCCCGGATCATGGATACCCTGCTCGCGCTTCAAGCCGAAGGTCTTGATCGTCTGCCTTTACCGGGCTCAGGTGCCACCCTGCAACGTTGGCAACGGCTGGCCCACGTGGCGGCGGCGGATCTGTCACTGGCCAAGTTTTATGAGTCCCACACCGACGCGCTGGCCATTCTCGCCGAATGTCAGGCGGGTGTGCCCATGGACGAAGGCCTCTGGGCGGTATGGGCTGCCGAGCCGCCAGACGCTCGCGTTCGTATTGTCCAGCGCCGGGGCCGAGAGGTGCGCTTGACCGGGCGCAAGGCCTGGTGTTCGGGCGCCTTGCAGGTGGATCACGGGCTGCTGACTGTCTGGGATGAATCGCAGCAACCGCAGATGGCAGTGATCCATCTGGATAGTCGCGAAAGTCTGACCTTCATCGATCAGTGGCAGGCAGTCGGCATGGCTGCAACGCAGACCATCGACCTGGAGCTGACCGATTGTCCCGCGGTGCTTGTGGGCGAACCTGGTCAGTATGTGCATCGCCCCGGCTTCTGGCACGGCAGCATCGGCATTGCCGCATGCTGGTACGGCGCCGCCGTCGGGCTGGCTCGCCATCTGCACCTGCGCTGCCAATCCCCGAAGGCTGATCCTCACGCGCTGGCGCATCTGGGCGCCGTCGACGCAGCGCTGGCCGGAGCACGGGCAACGTTGCACAGCAGCGCCGCGTGGATCGACGCCCATCCCTGCGCAGACGCCGCTCGGCTGGCGCAACAAACCCGCGCTCAAGTGGAGCACGCGGTGCAGCAGGTTCAGGAACACGTCGGACGCGCATTGGGTGCGGCGCCCTTTTGCCAGAACAGCCACTTTGCCCGGCTGGCGGCGGATTTGCCGGTATTCGTCCGCCAAAGCCATGCAGAGCGCGACTTGGCTCAGTTGGGCCAGGCGGTCGCCAGCGAAGGTGAGCACACATGGATGATCTGAGCGCCGATCAGAATTTGATTCAGGGCAACGGCACGCGTCTTGAGGCCTGGAAAGCATCCCGTTCCCTGGCCAATACCCCGTGCATCGACCCACAGCAAGTACGGAGTTCCTTCGAACGCCTGGTGGTGGTCGCGCCGCATCCGGACGATGAAATCCTCGGCAGCACCGCCCTGCTTTCCACCCTGTTGGGCGAAGAACAGCGTCTGTTGATGATCGCCGTCACCGATGGCGAGGCCAGCCACCCCGACTCACAGGAGTGGTCCCCGGACGCATTACGGCAACAGCGGCCATTGGAAAGCCGCCACGCGCTGGAGCGACTGGGGCTGCGCAGCGAGCACATCGTCTGGCATCGGCTGGGCCTGCCGGACAGCGAAGCCGCCTCTGGCATTGATCAACTCGAAGCGCATTTACGCATGACCTTGCGGCCCCACGACACGGTGCTGACCACTTGGCGTCACGACGGGCATTGCGATCATGAAGCCGTCGGTCAAGCGTGCGCGAGGGTGACCGAAGAGAAAGGCCTGCCTTTGATCGAGGTGCCCATCTGGGCCTGGCATTGGGCCGATCCTGAGGATGCGCGGCTACCATGGTCGCGGGCGCGCAAGGTGCCCCTGAGCAACGAATGCCTGCAACGAAAGCGCGCCGCCATCGCCGCGCACGCCACCCAGTTAGCACCTCAAGGTGAGCAACCTGCTGTGCTGACGCCGGCCACCCTGCAACGCCTGTTACAACCTTTCGAGTTGATATTCATATGACCGTGAACGAAGCCTATTTCGAGCAGATGTTTGCCGACAGCGATGACCCTTGGTCGTTTCGCACCCGCTGGTACGAACAGCGCAAACGCGCGCTGATCATGGCCTGCCTTCCCCGACAACATTACGAACGGATCTTTGAGCCGGCCTGCGCCAATGGTGAGCTGAGTGCGCCGTTGGCCGAGCGGGCGTCGTCATTGCTGAGCCAGGACGTCAACGCCAAGGCCGTGATGCTGACGCGTGACCGACTGAGCGGCGTGGCCCACGCCAACGTCAATCAGGCCACTTTGCCGAAGGATTGGCCACCTGGCAGGTTCGACCTGATCGTGCTGGGTGAAATCGGCTACTACCTGACACCAACGCAATGGCAGACCGTGATCGAGCGATGCCGCAATAGCCTGACTGCCGAGGGCGGCGTTCTGGCCTGTCATTGGCTTGCGCCCATCGAAGGCTGCCCACAAACCGGTCGCGAAGTGCATGAGCGCTTGCGTGAGCACTTGGGAATGAGCCGCCTGATCACACACGAAGAACCTGACTTTATCCTCGAATACTGGACGGTTCGGCCATTCCGGTTCGACTTGAGCGAGCGCACCGCTTCATGTGAAGACAGCGCTTGCAGGTCGCTCAGTTCTGAAACCCGATAAGCACGTCGAGAAATACATAAAACAGCATTGCCCACGCCATGGAGACGCCCACGTAGCAAGCCAGAATCATTCGGTCACTCATCAGCCTACGCTCACTTCACATCAGGGATTGGTCGTCTGATAGCCGGGCGCATGAACAGTTCCGACAAATGAGCGGCCGATGCCTCGTCTGAGCGACAGTCACCCTCGCTCGTTCTGATACGATGCTCGGGCCGCGCGTTGAATGCCTCGCGCGGCCCGATACTGCACCCTCAGCCAAAGGCCGAGTTCACACCAGTTTGTCGAGGGTGACCGGAAAATCCCGCACCCGTTTGCCGGTGGCATGAAACACTGCATTCGCCACGGCCGCTGCAACACCGACAATCCCGATCTCGCCGACGCCTTTGGAGCCCAGCTCATTCACGATGTCGTCCTGCTCTTCGACAAAGAACGCGTCGATCTCTCCGACATCGGCATGCACCGGAATGTGGTATTCCGCCAGGCTGTGGTTCATGAAGCGGCCCAGGTTGTGGTCAGTCAGGGTGTCCTCCTGCAGGGCCATACCAAGGCCCCATACCACGCCTCCGAGCAACTGGCTCTGCGCAGTCTTCGGGTTGACCACCCGGCCTGCCGCGACCGCGCTCACTACGCGGCTGACCTTGATCGTGCCAAGGTCCTCATCCACCCGTACCTCGACGAACACCGCCGAATGCGTCGCGGTTGAAAATCCGCTGCGTTGAGGGCCGGGCTCTGCATCAATCTGCACCTCCAGCGCATCGCCTTCGCAACGGGCGACCACCTGCGCGATGGAAAAGCGGCGATCACCTATGTGCACGAACCCGTCACCGAATCCCACCTGCTCGACCGGCACACCGGCAACCTCCGGATGTAGACGACGCAACGCCTCAAGGACCTGAGCGCGCAGGATCTGGCAAGCCTGCCTGACTGCCGAGCCCACCGACGACACCGTGAACGAACCGCCCTGCAACGGCGCGGTAGGCAGCGATGAGTCGCCCAGTACGAACGTCACATCCTGCGGCATGACCCCGGCCGCATCAGCAGCGATCTGAGTCATGACCGTGTACGTGCCGGTGCCGATGTCGGTAGTCGCGCTGCTGACGGTCAACTTGCCGTGGGCATCCAGACGCGCCTTGGCACTGGCCTTCATCTGCATGGCTTCCCATACCCCGCCGGCTACGCCCCAGCCAAGCAACTCGCGCCCTTCGCGCATGCTCCGAGGCGCCGGGTTACGCCGGTGCCAGCCAAAGCGCTCGGCACCCTCGTCGTAACAGGCCAGCAGCGCTTTGCTCGAATACGGCTTGCCTTCGTTCCCATTGCTGTCAGCAAAGTTGATCCGACGCAATTGCAGCGGATCGATGTCGGCGGCCACCGCCAGTTCATCCATCGCACCTTCCAGCGCGATCACACCCGAGGCTGCCCCCGGCGCGCGCATGTCCAACGGCGTATAGACGTCGAGCGGCACGAGGCGATAGTTCAATGCAACGTTGTCACAGCGATAGAGCATGCCGCTCCACTCGACGAGGTGCTCGGTGAA
Source organism: Pseudomonas sp. Pseu.R1 (assembly GCF_045764065.1). Lineage (NCBI taxonomy): Bacteria > Pseudomonadati > Pseudomonadota > Gammaproteobacteria > Pseudomonadales > Pseudomonadaceae > Pseudomonas > Pseudomonas sp. Pseu.R1. Next base: position 336,500 of record NZ_JBJGEE020000001.1, read on the forward strand.
GTCCTCGAAGCGTGAGGTCTGGCCGGTGGCGTCATGCCCGACGGCCACCAGCCGCCCTTCCCCGTCCGCGCCCAGACGCACCCGTTGCGACGTACGCGGGCGATAGCCAAAGGTGAACATCTGCTGACGAGTCAGCGTGACGCGCACCGAACGCTTGAGGGTGAGCGCAGCCATCACCGCCAGAGGCAGTTGATACTGTGGGCGCAGCCCCGAACCAAACGCCCCGCCCACGAAAGCGGCGAGGATGCGAATTTTCTCCTTGGGCAGATCGAAGACCTTGTGCAGGTAGTCTTGGCAGTTCTGCGTGCCTTGGGTCTTGTCGTGGATCTCCAGACTGCCATCCGCTTTGAACAGTACGGTTGAAGCATGTGGCTCCATCGGGTTGTGGTGTTCGACGGGCGTGGTATACGTCACGTCCACTTGCGTGGTGGCATCAGCGTAGTGCCGGGCGAAATCGCCACGGGCCTTGGGCGTCTCTGCCGGTGCCGTGTGTGCGCGGTCGAAGTCGGCGCTCAGGGGCGGCGGCGGCGGCGGCGGCGGCGGCGGCGCCGCCAGCCGCCGTTGCGCCGCCCCCTGTCGAATCAGCATCGCTATAGTCATCGTCGTAACTGGACAAGCGTGGCCGATTCCGGTGGTCGAGAATGAGCTCCACCCCCGGCACCTTGAGCGCCGCTGATGTGTCGATGTCCAGCACGCGGCCTTTGGCAATAGTGCTGGACACGACACTGCCGAACAGCAATCCCTGTTCAGGAAACTCGCCCGCATAACGCGCCTGCCCCGTGACTTTCGCCACGCCGTCCACACGATCCAGCGGTTGCCCCACCACAGCATTGAAAGTGTTCATCTGGCATGTCCTCCCATCGCCGCATCACTCAGCGCCCGCACGACAGCACGTCGGGCGAGCCTGACCTTGAAGCCGTTGTGGCTCAGCGGTCTGGCCTCTCGCAATAGAAGTTCTGCAGCGTGAGTGAAGGTCTCATGGGCGACGGACTGGCCCTTGAGCGAAGCTTCCACAGCCTTGTCGCGCCACGGCTTGTGCGCGACACCGCCGAGGGTCAGCCTCGCTTCGGCAATACGATCACCGTCCAGTGTCAGCGCAACCGCCACCGAGACCAGTGCAAAGGCGTAGGAGGCGCGGTCACGAATCTTGAGGTAGCGGTAATGCGTCATGAAACGCGGGGGTGGCAACTCGATCGCCGTGATCAACTCGTCATCGGCGAGCTGGTTATCCCGCTGCGGGGCGTCTCCCGGCAGGCGATGAAAGTCTGCGAACTCGATGCGACGCGAGCCTGCACGGCCTTCCACCAGCACCACCGCTTCCAGCGCTGCCAGCGCCACGCACATGTCGGAAGGATGGGTGGCGACGCAAGCATCGCTCGCGCCCAGAATCGCATGAATTCGGTTGAGGCCAGAGCGTGCCGGGCAACCGCTGCCAGGCTCGCGTTTATTGCACGGTGTTCCAGTGTCGTAGAAGTAGTAGCAACGGGTGCGCTGAAGCAGATTACCGCCGGTGCTCGCCATGTTGCGAAGCTGTGGGGAGGCCCCCGCCAGAATGGCCTGTGACAGCAACGGGTAGCGCTGTTCGATCAGCGGATGCCAGGCAAGATCCGCATTGCTGACCAACGCGCCAATGCGCAACCCACCGTCCGGTAGTTCTTCGACGCCATCGAGCCCCAGCCCGGTGATGTCGATCAAGCGGGTCGGGCGTACGACGTTCTCTTTCATCAGATCGAGCAGGTTGGTACCGCCCGCGATGAAGCGTGTGGTGGCGCCTGCCAGCTTGATGGCTTCGCTAACGTGCGCTGGGCGGGAATACTGGAAGGGCATCATGACTGCGCACCTCTCGGTTTGAAATGATCCTGCTGCAGATCATTGCGGGTACGAGACACGCCCTCCTCGACGGCGCGGATGATGTTGGTGTACGCACCGCAACGGCAGAGATTGCCACTCATCATTTCCTTGATGCTGTCGCGGTCATAGGCCCGCCCCTCACGCGCGAGCCCCACCGCCGAACAGATCTGACCGGGGGTGCAGTACCCACACTGAAACGCATCATGGGTGATAAATGCGCGTTGCATCGGATGCAGTTCGTCGCCGTTGGCAAGGCCTTCAACGGTGGTCAGCTCGGCGCCGTCACACATTACGGCCAAGGTCAGGCAAGCGTTGATGCGCTGACCATTTCGCAGAACGGTGCAGGCACCGCATTGGCCGTGATCGCAGCCTTTTTTGGTGCCTGTCAGATCAAGCTCGTCTCTGAGCAGATCCAGCAGGGTCAACCAGGGAAAGACATCAAGAGCTTTGTGATCGCCGTTCAGGATGATGGAAATGCGATGCCGCTCGACGCCGGTAGAAGGACTCGGGTTCATATTGACCTCACGGTAGGTAAGCCAGGCGCGCAGTGTGCTGCGTCTTGGAGGTACGACCGGACGTGTTTCCTGAACGTTCAGCCTTTTTCGATGAGCAACATGGCGGGAACCATTGATCAGCAGCAGAGAAACGATCCCAGGGGACAGACGCCTTTTAGGAGAAGCGCAGAAGTGACTCACGCAATCCCGAGTTCTAATGCTGGCCACACATCGCACTCCACCGCGTGCAGGAAGTCATAGCATCTATGGACGCTGGATATGGAGAGAGAGATGGATACATGGCGGCAAGAAGTCGCAGCAGCGCTACAACGAGAATTCTCTGACATCGCCGATGCTTCCCAACTGACCCTCATAGCCGTTCGGCTCGTGATGGCCGCGCTGCTGGGCGCTATCTTGGGATTTGAGCGCGAGTCGCAGGGCAAATCGGCAGGGGTGCGCACTCACATGCTGGTCTCGATCGGCGCAGCGCTCTTTGTACTCGTACCTGATATTTCAGGCGCGGAGCATGACGCCATTAGCCGCGTAGTCCAAGGAGTGGTCGCCGGGATCGGGTTTCTGGGCGCAGGCACGATCCTTAAAAATAGTGATCTCGACACGCATCAGGTTAAAGGGCTGACGACTGCTGCAGGGCTATGGATGACGGCGGCCATAGGCGTCGCAGCCGGTATGGGCAAAGAGGCCACTGCTGTGTTCAGCACGCTCTTGGCGTTGCTGGTGTTCAGTGTAATGCCATGGTTCGTTAAATTCTTTGAGCGCAAAACTTAATGGGGGGCAGGTCAGACGTTCGATACAAAAATGTCAGGTGCAAATTCGTTGAAGCTTCCAATGTCCGTTTTGGGTCGATTCTTTAGAAAACAGTCGACCCGGCATGCCTTCAGCGGAGAAATCGCCATCCTTGCGCGCTGCTATGGCAAATCTGGACCCCTGAACCTCTGCTCACGCCAACCTCACCTCAAACCCCCGCCGTACTCCCGGTCGCGCCATCATCCTTTCATACCACGCCGCGACATTTGGCAACGCCGAAAACGACACCTGATGCCGTTCATGACGCCAGGCCCAGCCAAGGATGGCGAAATCGGCAATGGACGGCTCGCCTGAGGTCGCGACAAACTCGCGTGCGGCCAGGCGTGTATCGAGGACGTGGTACAAGCGGTGTGTCTCGTTGCTGAATCGCTTGAGGCCGTAATCGCGGGCTTCGCCGTCGGGGAGTTGCAGGAAGTGATGAACCTGGCCGGGCGCCGGGCCGAAACCGCCCATCTGCCACATCAGCCATTCGTAAACAGCGACGCGTTCACTAAGGTTCCGGGGCAGAAAGCGACCGGTTTTTTCTGCGAGGTAGAGCAAGATGGCGCCGGATTCGAACACGGTGACGGGTTCGCCCTGCGGTCCGTTCTGGTCGATGATGACGGGGATTTTGCTGTTGGGATTGATCGCCACAAAAGCCGGCTCGAATTGTTGGCCGCGGCTGATATCGACTATGTTCACATCGTACGGCAGGCCGAACTCCTCAAGGGCAACGCTGATCTTTCGACCGTTGGGCGTGTCGTAGGTGTACAACTGGATGCTCATGTCTCCCCCTTGCTCACTCAAAAAACGGCTCACGGATCGGGCCATCAAAGGTATCAGACCGGTGAGCGATCAAGGAGCCCCTTTCGCTGGCAAGGTGCGGTTTTAGTGCACATATCAAGTCGTCAAGGGTCACATCGTTTCGCATGTGCTACCCCAATAAGCTGATCAACACCGCGCAGCGTCCAACCGCTCCTTTATTTCAAGCAAATGGTGCAAGCGGCTGCCTGTGCAGGTTCAGAGTCATCCGTATCTGCACAGGCGATCTTCAAAACATCCAGCAGACAGCGTCGAAAATCCTCTACCACCGGCTGCGCGGAAGACGACATTCGCAAACACACGGCGAATTCCGGCAATTCAGGCAGCCCCGACTTCTCCAGGGTGATCAAATCCTCCGGAACCGTCGAGGCCAGCCACGCGGTGATCGCCAGCCCGACCCGCACGGTAGACGCCGTCGCTTCGAAGCTGCCATTTTCAAAGATCGTGCGCCACATAATCCCCTCGTTTGCCAGCGCGCCCAGCACCAGAGGCCGAAACACACAGCGCTCGTCCACCAGCGACAGCGGCAATGGCCTGGCTTTCCAGATCTCACTGCCCGCGCTACCCACCCAAACAAGAGGCTCTGTGCGAAGGATTTCGCCTTGCGGGTTGCTCGCCAGGTATTCGATGAGCGCGACGTCCAGATGGCCTTCCTTGATGTCGTCATGCAGTTCAGGCGACGGCGCGCACTTCAACGACAGTTCCACCAGCGGGTGCGATTCGGTGAACGCTTTCAAGGCAGGCGCCAGCGAGGTGATCAAGTCCGGTGGCGCGCCGATGCGCACGCGGCCGCGCTTGGGACTGCCCACGGTGTCCGCCCAGATTTCGTCGTTCAGTTGCAACAGGCGGCGGGCTTTGCCCAGGAACAACTCGCCTTGCGGGGTCAGTTCCAGTTGCCGAGGTTTGCGCGCCAGCAGCACACAGCCCAGGTGCTCCTCCAGACGCTTGACTTGCTGACTTACCGCGCCTTGGGTCATGAACAGCAAATTGGCAGCAGTGGTCATGCTCTGGTGGTCGGCAACCGCCACGAAGGTGCGGATCAGGGCGAGGTCGAGGTTGCGAATCATGGTCGGGATTACGAAGTGTAATGTCGGGCATTAAGGATATTCGATTTTGTAATCGATGACGCCTCGGTAGCGTACGCGAATCCGTTCATCCTTCCTGCGTGGTTCAAGAAAATGCCTCCACTCCTCCCGTTCGCTGAATCGTTCGATCTCGATCACTGCTTCGCCACCCTTTCCGAACACTGGTCCCCCAAGGTCGTTGCACAGGTCAACGATCAGTATGTGAAGGTGGCCAAAGTGCTGGGGCAGCTGGTCTGGCACGACCACGAAACCCAGGATGAACTGTTCTATGTGGTCAAGGGGCATTTGCGCATCGAGTACGAAGGGGGTCGTGCGGTGGAACTGCCTGCCGGGTCGATGCACGTGGTGCCGCGCGGTGTTTTGCACAACCCGGTAGCCGAAGAGGAATGCTGGATTGTGCTGATCGAACCGGCAGACACGCTGCATACCGGCACGGCCTATTCGCCCCTCACCAAAACCGTGGAACAGCAATTGGGCTGACCCTTTGAGGCCCGTCTTCATTGAGCTTGCTGGCGTGTATCGTTGCTTTACATGAATCTAATCATCTAAATCGATTCCACTTCTCGCGCCAAAAGGCCGATGCTCTTCATCAGGCCGCCGTCCTGTCGACGGCGACACTGAACGACGGAGAACATCATGAAAACGAATACCCATCAGGATTACCGCAACGTGCTGTTCCACGACACCGCCGCTGACGCGTTCTTTCTGATTCCGTCCACGGTTGAGAGTCACAGCGTGCGCGTTCACAGCGACGGCCATTCTTATCCTTACGTGGCGCTGGACATCTCCAGCGCTTCACACCCGCTGTACACCCATCAGCAACGCAAGGCGGGCAGCGAAGGACGCATCGCAGGCTTCAACAAGCGCTTCGCGGGCTTCGGCTCGGTCGCGGCGTGATAAGCGAACCCATTCGTCGCGTGGCAGTCACCCTTGCAGCCCAACCGCAGCCCCCGTCTCAGGGGGCTGTTTTTTTGTGGGGCGAAGGTGCGAACGGCGTGGACGTTGCCGCCGAGCACTGCATCGACCCCCGCCCGTAAACCATGCAATACAACGCCCCCGCCAGCACCAGCCCGACCACCCAACTGACGTCCGCTCCCAGCCATTGCGCCACGACACCGGTGAAGAAGGACAACTTCATGAATGGAATGGTGCCGACGATCGAGACGGCGTAGACCGCCAGCGTTTTACGGTTGAACCGCCCATAGCGCTTGCGGCAGTCATACAAGGCCGCCACGTCATAGTGCCCGTTGCACACCCAGTAGTAGTCGACTAGGTTGATCGCGCTCCACGGAATGAGCAGGTACAACTGGCCGATCAGGATGTCCGAGAAAAAGGTGTCGAAGCGGTACTGTGTGGCGATGGCGATCAAGGTCGCAGCCACACTCAGCACCGCCATCACCCCGGCTTTGGCCCGAGGCGTGACGGCGGTCAGCTTGCCGAACGCCCCGAAGATCGTCACTGACGACATGTACGCGCTGTACAGGCATAGCACGTTGTACTGAATGACGCCCAGCGCAATTACGGTCAGCGCCAGCGGCGCCCAAGGGCCAAACAGCCCGGCAATGGCGGTGGACGGATCCCGTTCAAGCGCAGCCGAAAGCGTCTGGGCCAGCAACGCGCCCAGCGCCATCATCGCAAACGACCCTAACGCGCAGCCGCAGTAGGTGTTCCAGAAGGTGGCGCGGCTGCTCACGTTGTCTGGCAGATAGCGCGAATAATCGGCCACATAAGGACCATACCCCAACGTCCAGGACGCCGCTTGTGCAATGACCAGGTTGAAGGCGATCCAGGAAAATCCGGCGCCCGCCGCCACAGGTGTCGCACCATCGGGTTGCATGAGTACCAATGCCAGCGCGGTTCCGAATACCAGTGTGGACAACAGGCTCATCCAGGCGCCCAGGCGGTGAATCAGTTCATAGCCCACAAAACCGATGACAAAGGTCAGGACGCCGACCACCATGATCGCCGTGTCATCGCTCATGGGTATCAGGGCTTTGAGCGCATCGCGCATCAACACACCGCTGGCGGCCAGAAACAGCACGGCGGCGATCACCATCACCAGTAGCGGGATGGCCGCCCCATACACGCCAAATTGCGCGCGACTCTGGATCATCTGCGGGATACCCAGATGAGGGCCTTGGGCCGAATGGGCCGCCATGAACACGGTGCCGATCAAATTACCGATCAGCAGGCCGAGCAACGTCCAGCCAAAGCTCAACCCTGAAGCGATCCCCAGTGTGCCGACCATCAGGGCCGTCACCTGGAAATTGGAGCTGAACCAAATGGTGAACAGGCGCCGGGGTGTGCCGTAGCGCTCATCGTGAGGGACAAATTCGATACTTCGCTTTTCCAGCTTCACATCCATCTCCTGAGTCGTCTCGATGGATTATCGGATACCGCGATATCGCCTCTCGCCCTGCCTGCGAACCTGACATAGCCGGTAACGTCATGTTTCCAGAAGAGAATCATTCGAGACGGCGGGCAGCACGCAGCAACGCTGCAATGACATGGGCAGGCAGGTGTGAGTACGATGGCGGCAAACCCGGACTGGAAACCTTCCATGAACCACCCCTATCGCCTGCTCGTACTCTGTGGGCGTGCTCGGCGCCACTCGCCCAGGCCTCGATGAGCTGTGAAAGCGGGATTGGCTTGCCCGGCAACGCCCAGCGGCTTGAGGTTATCGGTGCCCGCGCTCTTCTGCACCGCGTTCGGCAAATAGGCAATGGGCAGGTGGAGTGAAGATACCGTGCCCGGTGCTTTTTTTCGTAGGCGAATGCCTGAGTTTTTGCGGATGAATGCGCACCCACAGGGTTTAGGGATGTCATCGCTGCAAAGCGCCATTTGAAAGCGATACCCCGCCTCCTCTACCATTCAATCAATTTCCCGTCGAGCGTAACCCGTCGTGAATGACAAGCCAGGCACCCCGCCCTCCATCGATCTCAGCCTGCTGGGGGGGCATTACTCGCCCGTAGCGCTCATTGAGCGCGAGCGTAAGGTCCTTGGCCAACTCGCCGCGGGCGTACCGTTGACCGAAGTGCTGAACGAGCTGCTGCTGGCGGTGGAAGCCCAGAGCAACAACATGATGGCCTCCGTGTTGTTTCTCAGCGAGGACGGCCAATACATGCTCCACGGTGCGGCCCCCAGCCTGCCGACCCGCTACAACGAAGCGATTCACGGCATCGCCATCGGCGAAGGGATCGGCTCCTGCGGTACGGCAGCGGCCCGGGGAACCCCGGTTTACGTCAACGACATCGCCAGCGATCCGCTCTGGGACGGTTACGCTGATCTCGCCGTGTCCAACGGTTTGCGCGCGTGCTGGTCGATGCCGATCAAGGCGGCCGACGGCACGGTCGTCGGCACCTTCGTCGTGTATTACGCCGAGCCACGCGCCCCGACCGCCAGCGACATCGAAGCGATCGCCGTTATCGCCCAGACGGTGGCGCTGGCCATCGAGCGGCATCGTTCGGACGTTCGCCTGCGGCGCAGTCAGGATGCCCTGCGCGATTTAAGCTCGGAACTGGAGAGCAAGGTCAACGAACGGGCCACGGAGCGCAGCCGCACCTGGTTGTTGAGTCCGGACCTGTTATCCGTGATCACCACCGATGGCACGATCGAGGCCTCGAACCCGGCGTGGACGATTGCGCTGGGCTGGTCGCCGGAGGAGTTGCAGACCAATCTGCTGTCGTTGGTGCACCCCGACGACCTCGCAGCCACCCAGGCGGCCCTCGGCCACGTCGCCAAAGGCCGCCCGGTCTCGCGGTTTCAGAACCGCTATCGGCACCGTGACAACCGCTATCGCTGGCTCGCCTGGGTTGCGGTGCTGGAGGACGGCAAGATCTATTGCAGCGCCCGCGACATCACCACAGAGAAAGAACAGGCCGAAGCGCTGCGTCAGTCGCAAAAAATGGAAGCGGTCGGCCAGTTGACCGGTGGTGTAGCGCATGACTTCAACAACTTGCTGACCGTCATTCGTTCCTCGACCGACCTGCTGATGCGCCCCACGCTGACCGAAGAGCGCCGTCTGCGTTACGTGACGGCCATTTCCGAAACCGTGGACCGCGCCGCCAAGTTGACCGGCCAATTGCTCGCCTTTGCCCGCAGGCAGGCGCTGCAGCCGGAAGTGTTCAGTGCCTGTGACAACGTGCGGGCCATCAGCGGCATGATGGGCACCCTCACGGGCGCCCGAATCGACACCCTGATCGACCTTGCCGACGCCCCGTGCTTCGTCAACGCCGATCCGAGCCAGTTCGACACCGCCCTGATCAACATGGTCGCCAACGCGCGGGACGCCATGCAAGGTGAAGGCAAACTCATGATTGCCGTGCGTGCAGTGGAGTCGGTGCCCGCCATACGCGAGCACGCTGCACTGTCCGGGCCGTTCGTCGCGGTGTCGATCACCGACACCGGGTCGGGCATTCCGGCCACGCAACTGCAGCAGATCTTCGAGCCGTTCTACACCACCAAGGGCGTGGGCGAAGGCACGGGGCTGGGGCTTAGCCAGGTGTTCGGCTTTGCCAAGCAGTCGGGTGGGGAAATCGCCGTCATCAGTGATATGGGCAAAGGGACGACGTTCACCCTGTACCTGCCACGCGTGGCCGGTGAAGAACGGGTGCGTGACGAGGAGCGGCCAGACCTGTGCCTCGAAGACGGTCATGGCACCCGTGTCCTGGTCGTCGAAGACAACGGCGATGTCGGCAGCTTCGCCACTCAGGCGCTTTCCGAACTGGGTTATGTGCCGACCCTGGCGCGTACGGCCGCAGAAGCGCTGGGACTGCTTCAGGCCCACGCCAGCCAGTTCGATGTGGTGTTTTCAGACGTGGTGATGCCGGGCATCAGCGGTATCGAACTGGCCCGGGAGCTGCGCACGCTCTACCCGGCGCTGCCCGTGGTGTTGACCTCCGGTTACAGCCATATCCTGGCCCGCTACGGAGTCGATGGCTTCGAACTGCTGCACAAGCCCTATTCGATCGATCAACTGTCCCGCGTCCTGTTGAAAGTGTCGGCCAGACGCTAGCCCGTGCCCTCAAGGCGCCGGGCTGGCCGTCCTGGACGCCACGGCCCTGATCACTTTGGCCATGCGTCGATGGATCTGATCTTGCCGGGGTAGCAGGAAACCCGGCGCGCTCCGGTTTCACGGGGGCACGACAAAGGCCACCACCGATTCGCCCCATTCGGCATCGTTTTTGGGCGGCGCATCATTTATCGTCAAGGAGTTGGCCAATGACGCGGGCAAGTTCCGCCTGATTGAACGGTTTGGGCAGGCGTGGACGTCCACTGTTGGCAAAGGACGGCGTGTCGGTGAACCCCGAGGCTATGACGACGGGCAGCGCCGGCAATACCCGGGAAATGTGTTGCGCCAACTCCGTACCTGTCATGTTCGGCATCAGGTGATCAGTAATCACCAGGTCGAAATCCAATTGCTGCTGAATCTGCGCCAGCGCCTCGGCCCCGTCTGCTGCGGTCACCACACGATGCCCCAAGTCTTCAATCATCGCGCGCGTGCTCAGGAGCACCAGCGGATCGTCGTCGACGAACAGAATTTTCAACGTCCGATAGAAGCGGGAATGGCCCGACGCATCGTCCTGGATAGGGCCAGCGGGATACTCGGGCACCGCGACGGACACCGGCAACCACAACTCGGCAGTCGTGCCCTGCCCCTGCACGCTGCTCAGGATCAGCTTGCCGCCCGACTGCTCGGCCAGGCCATGAATCATCGACAACCCCAGCCCGGTGCCCTTGCCCAACCCTTTGGTGGTGAAGAACGGCTCCATCGCCCGTACAAGCGTGGCCTCATCCATGCCTGATCCGGTATCGGCAACGCAGATGCACACAAAGGGCTCTTCTCTCTGAGCACCCGGCAGGGCGGAAAACAGCGCTTCACGGGCTGAGACTATGATTTTGCCACCACCCGGCATGGCATCCCGAGCGTTGATTATCAGGTTCATGATCGCCATCTCCAGTTGCCCCGGATCGACGAACACCGGCTGCAACCGTAAGGGAAACCGCGTCTCAACGTTGATGTTGGCGCCCAAGGAGGCGCCCAGCAATTCGGACATCCCTCGGATCAACGCCAACACATCGACGGGTTTGGGGTCCAACTCCTGACGACGGGCGAACGCCAGCATGCGCTGAGTCAACGACGAACCTCGATGAGCCGCGGCCATGGCGTTGTCCAACAGCGACAGGGTTTTTGCGTCACCTTGCAGGCGTTTCTTCACCAGTCCCAGACTGCCCAAGATCACGGTCAACAGATTATTGAAGTCATGGGCGATGCCACCGGTAAGCTGACCGATGGATTCCATCTTCTGCGACTGATAAAGCGCCTCGCGCGCTTCCTTCAAAGCCGCCTGCGCCTGTTTGCGCTCGGTGAGGTCACGGGTGACTTTGGCGAAACCGATCAGGCTGCCATCGCTGGCATGGATCGGATCAATGACCACCAGCGCCCAGAGTCGCGTGCCGTCCTTGCGCACGCGCCAGCCTTCCCCCTCGAAACGCCCGGAGGTGGCAGCGATTTCCAGCGCCCTGGCAGGCAACCCGTTGAGGCGGTCCTCTTCGGTGTAGAACAGCGAGAAGGAACGCCCGAGAATTTCCGATTCTTCGTACTGCTTGATCCGGCGCGCGCCCGAGTTCCAACTGCGCACGATGCCCGCCGTGTCGATCATGTAGATCGCATAATCGAAGACGGCATCGACCAGCAACCGATAACGGTCTTCCTGAGCGAGCAAGGCGGAGGAGGATTCAAGTGGCGGCATGATGGCCTCGGGCAAAGGGGCGGCACTTGGGCATTATGACGAAGTTCGACCGCAAATGCCCGACGCGCCTCAGTGCGACCCAGGCCCCGGACCAATCAGCGCCTTGACGCGGGTCAGCACCGCCTGAATGTCGAAGGGCTTATCGAACACCTCGACGAACAGGTCGGGCCGCGCCATTCCCAGATACGCCTGTGCACCGCTCATGAGCATGATCGGCAGGTGCGCCAGGTGTTTGCGCTCGCGCACCGCTTCCGCCAGCTCGATGCCGTTCATCCCCGGCATCATGTAGTCGGTGATGATCAGTTGCGGCCGCTCTCGCTCCAGAATGTTCAACGCCCGCTGGCCACTGCCCGCCGTCACCGTCAGATAGCCTTCGTCTTCGAGGGCATAGCTGAGGATGTCGGCGATCAGGTACTCGTCGTCGACAATCAGAATCGTGCTCATAGCGCCCTCGATCCGCTGGACCCGACGTGAATCGGATCGCGACCGCGACCCTTACACGTGGTTGGTATCGCCAAGGGCATGGAAATGAACCTTTTTAACGTCCAGACCCTGTTTGCCGATCACAACTTCCAGCAAGGCGGGGTCGTAGGGGTTGTCCCTGATTTTAAGAATCGACAACTGGCGCTTTAGTTCAGCCGGTTCTTGAACGAAGCGCAGCAACAACAGGTTGTCGACGATGCCCGACAGATCGGGAGCCGGGGCGTCGATCTCACCACCCAACAGGCTTCTGACTTCCCAAGACGCGACGACCGTGACATTGCGTGCGCGCAGCTCGCCCATCAACGCGGTGTACAGATCCAGAATCCGCGTTTTGTCGGCCGCAGCACGGCCCATGCCGCCCAGACTGTCGAGGAACACCCGTTTGATCGATTTCTCTTCGACCGTGCGCAGCAATTCGAGCGCGAGCTTGTCGATCAGCTCGGTGGTGATCGACTTCCACATGACCGTCAACGCACCGGACTGCTCCAGGGCATGAAAGTCCAGCCCCAAGGCTGCGGCCTTCAGGCGTAACCGTTGAGGGGATTCGTAGAAACCGAAATGCAGGCCGGGTTCTTCGAGGGTGCATTGCCCGAGAAACGAGAGGCCGAAACAGGTCTTGCCAGAGCCCGAAGGCCCCACCAGCAAGGTCACCGAAGACGACGTCAGGCCGCCGCCGATCAGGGGGTCCAGCGACGGCAGACCGCTGGGCAGGAGCGAAAAATGGTCGCTGTCGCGCATGGCCGAATAGATGATCGTGCTTTCCAGCCGTGGATAGACCACCAGTCCATCATCGGTGATTTCGCATTCGTGGGCGCCGGGGATGGCACCGCTGCCACGGGTCTTGCGCATCTTGATGCGTCGAATCGAGCGAGTGCCCACTTGCTCTTCGCCCAGCTCCAGCACGCCATCGACCATGGTGTGCTCGGGGCTGCCATCGTCCAGTTGTGAGCTGGTCAGGAAGAACACGGTGCAACCGGCAAACGCCGCATGGCCCTGCAATTCGGAAATGAAGCGTTTGGTGTTGATGGGCGAATCGGCCTTGGAGCGCGCGTTCAGCAGGCCATCGAGAATCATCACCGTGGATTTCTGGCGCACGATCTCGCGGCGTAGCAGTTTGACCACGTCTTCCAGACCGTCGTTTTCCATGGTGTCAAAGGCGCTGACGAACTGGATCTGATCGCCGATTTTGTTGCGGTCGAAGAAGCTCAGCGTGGACAGAAACTGGAACAGGCGCTCATGAGGCTCGGCCAGCAAGGTGGCGAACAGCACACGGCCGCCATTGCGGGCGTGGTTGAAACCGATCTGGTTGGCGAGGATCGTCTTGCCCGATCCTGGACGCCCTTGAATGATGTATGAAGACCCTGCGACGAAGCCGCCCTTCAGCAGTTCGTCCAGTCCTGGAATCCCGCTCTGAAGGCGTTTTAGCTGATTCAAATGTGCTTCCTCCGCCATTGTTCGTCAGCGGTGCGTACGATTGCGCACGACGAAAAGCGCATTCTTCCGTGTTTGGCGCGGCTTTCCAAGAACAATCAGCATTCGGGGTCCGCTGGCCCATGACGGATGACCGCCGTCGCACCTCAAACGCGCCCTCTTTGTGGGAGCGAATTCATTCGCGATGACGGCTTACAGGCGACGTTGATGTGTTGGATGGACTGGCCCTTCGCGAATAAATTCGCTCCCACAGTGGATCTCTGCGTCGGAAATATTTCGGTCTGCCGCCGTCGCCGTCGCTTTTGATCTTGACCTTCAAACCCGATTGCCCTGACACCGCCGAACGCGCAAGAGCGATAGAGAAAAAAACCGTGCGTTCAACCATAGAATCTCCCACAGGGTGGTTTCGCAACAGGACCATGACATCAATGCAACTCAGCCAGGCACGCCTGCAAGATATCCAGCCCCTCCTCCAGCACCTCGGGTTCGATGGTCAGCGGCGCCAGCAGCCGCACGATGTGTCGCGACTTGCCACTGGGCATCAGCAACAAACCCCGTGCGCGGGCGCTTTCCAGCAGTTGGGCCATTTGCGCGGTGGCCGGTTGGCCATCCGGCGTGCGCAGTTCGATACCGCGCATCGCCCCCACGCCCGTCAAACGTCCCAGGTACGGCGTGAGTTCCTGCGTCTGCCAATGTTCGTAGCGCGCTTGCACCGCCGTCGAATACGCCTCGCCCCAGCGCGTGAGATGCTCATCGCTCATCACATCCAGCGTGGCCAGCCCGGCGGCGCAGGCAATGGGGTTTCCCGAGTAGGTGCCGCCCAGTCCGCCCTTGGGCAAGGTGTCCATCAACGCTTTACGCCCGACCACCGCCCCCAGTGGCACGCCACCTGCGATGCTTTTACCCAGCAACAGCAAATCGGGCTCGATGCCCAATCGGCTGAACGCAAAGCGCTCGCCGGTCCGACCAAACCCGGACTGGATTTCATCGATGATCAACACAATGCCCTTGTCGTCGCACAGTTGGCGCAGGAGACGCGCGAACGCCGGGTCCAGCGCGAGAAAGCCCCCTTCGCCCTGTACCGGCTCAATGATGAAGCACGCCACTTCGTCAATGTCGATTTCCACGCTGAACAAACGCTCCATGGCCTTCACGGCATCGGCGACTGAAACGCCATTGTCAGGGCTTGGGTACGGCAAATGGAAAACTGGCCCCGGCAGCACGCCCACTTTCTGTTTGTAAGGCGCCACCTTGCCATTGAGGTTCAGGGTGGCCAGTGTGCGCCCGTGAAAGGCCCCGTCGAATGCGACCACCGCCGACCTCCCGGTGTGACCTCGCACGATCTTCAAAGCGTTTTCGGCGGCTTCGGCGCCGCTGTTGGTCAGCATGCCGCTGACCGGGTAACTCACCGGAATGAACGCCGCCAGACGCTCGATGAATTGCCGATACGGCACATGGGGCGCTGCATTGAACGCGTAATGGGTCATGCGCTGCGCCTGCTCGCAAATCGCCGCGACAATCACCGGGTGGCAATGCCCCAGATTCAGCACGCCGATGCCGCCGACGAAATCGATGTATCGCTTGCCCTCGGCATCCCAGACCTCGGCGTTCTTGCCGTGGGTCAGGTTGACCGGATGAACGAAGGAAATGGAATTGCTGACACCTGGAAAAGCCATGCGCGTGCGCCCTGGGGACAATGAGGATGGCGGCTATGTAAACGATGAACAGGGCTGGCTCACAAGCGAAATAAAGGCAACGGTTCATTCCGTCAGGGACTGATGTCGCACTTCAACGGTGCGGCGCACCAGCGCCACGCACGATGGGGCGTGCCCCTTCACGAGCGTTGACACGCCAATTTCATTCCTCGAATGCCACACCGTGAAGAGGTCTATCGCGAGGTCGGCAAATGGCTCAAAGGGGTGTTCCCGGCGTCGACCGGTCTGGTGGTCTCGGCATTGAGCCAGCCGCAATGGTTGATGGAAATCGATGTGATCGCGGTGATTCCCGATTGAACACACCGGTTCTGCACTTATAACGTTACGCGCTATCCGTTAGTTACAGATAGCGCCAACACCTTGCCACCGACTGCCCTTCTCCTCTGGTTGTCATTATCGACAGACCGCCCGCGCCCGCTCACCCGATGCCCGTCTACCGTGCGCTCCTACTTCCAGATCGCATTGGCTTCAGTTTTCGTTCAGCTTAACGGGCGTACGCTCAAACACAGAATAGAGCGAATTGTGCGACAGACAGATGTCTTAACACGATCGCAAGGTAAGCCAATCCCCTTTAAAACCGGGAGCCTCGACAAAAAAGCGAAATAATATAGACGACTTTTATGAAATTTCCATTTCACGTTTTAAATAGTTGAACGGGTCATCATAAATTCAGCCTTACGATGAAAAAACAACAGCTCGTAAACGGAATTTTCATAATTAATCTTCTATCGTTCAGACCGTAAAGTTCGAATGCAACGGATGTAAGTGTGTTAACCCATGGAGGGGCAAGTCATTTCAGTCATTACGCCTGCTCGTCAGTTACAACCTTATTCAAACAAATAACGAGTTTCCCCGCCTTATTGGGGTTAACCGTGGGCGCCCGCGCGCCTGGCTATCGATGATTTGCCGGAGGGGATATAAATGAGTCAGGACTTTCTTCCTTTTTCTCGCCCGAGCATGGGCGATGAGGAAGTCGCTGCGGCCACTCGCGTGCTGCGCTCGGGCTGGATCACCACCGGTCCCGAAGCCCTGCGTCTGGAACAACAATTCGCCGAGCGCTGCGGTGCGCAACAGGCGGTGGCGTTGTCGTCTGCCACCGGAGCGATGCACATCACGTTGCTGGCTCTGGGTATCGGCCCGGGCGATGAGGTCATCACCCCTTCCCAGACCTGGGTCTCGACCGCCAACATGATCTGCCTGTTGGGGGCGACGCCCGTGTTCGTCGATGTCGACCGCGATACGTTGATGGTCGACGCTGCGCGCATCGAACGGGCCATCACTCCCCGCACCAAAGCCATCATTCCCGTGCATTACGCCGGAGCCGCGCTGGACCTCGACCCGCTGTACGCCCTCTCCCAACGCCATGGCATCGCGCTGATCGAAGACGCCGCCCATGCGGCAGGTACGTATTACAAAGGCCGTGCGGTGGGCGCGAAAGGCACCGCCATTTTCTCGTTTCACGCGATCAAGAACATGAGCTGCGCCGAGGGCGCGATGTTTGTCACGGACGATGCCGAGCTGGCCGATCGCGTGCGGCGTCTGAAATTTCATGGCTTGGGCGTCGATGCCTACGACCGCATGACACATGGCCGCAAGCCCCAGGCCGAAGTGATCGAACCCGGCTTCAAGTACAACCTGGCCGACCTCAACGCTGCGGTGGCCCTGGTGCAACTCGAACGTCTGGAAGCCATCAATGCCCGTCGCACTGAACTGGCAAATCATTATCTGGAACGTCTGGCCGGCAGCCCGGTGCTGCCATTGGCCCAGCCGCAGTACGACCAGCAGCACGCCTGGCACTTGTTCATCCTGCGCATCGACCCCGAACGCTGCGGCCTGGATCGCGACACCTTCATGAAGGCCCTGCAAGCGAAGCACATCGGCAGCGGCATTCATTTCATCGCCACCCACCTGCACCGCTACTACCGGGAGCGTTTCCCGACAGTCAGCCTGCCCGAAACCGAATGGAACTCCTCCCGTCTGTGCTCCATTCCGCTGTTTCCGGACATGACCGTCGCCGATGTCGACCGCGTGGTCAGCGCCATTGAATCCATTGTTGTGGAAGCCCGCTCGTGAAACCGTATCCTATCCATCGCGTGTCGATCGTCATCCCGGTCTACAACGAAGAACAGAGCCTGCCTGAACTGCTGCGCCGCACCGAAGCGGCCTGCGCGCAATTGAGCGTTCCGGCGGAAATCATCCTGGTGGATGACGGCAGCCGCGACGAATCCGCCGAGATTCTGCTGCACGCCAGTCAACGCGAAGGCAGCCCGGTGGTAGCGGTCATTCTCAACCGCAACTACGGTCAGCACGCGGCAATCATGGCCGGATTCGGACAATGCAAGGGCGATCTGGTGATCACCCTCGACGCCGACCTGCAAAACCCGCCTGAAGAAATCCCGCGCCTTGTCGCCCTCGCTCAGCAAGGCTACGACGTGATCGGCACGGTGCGCGGCGACCGTCAGGATTCGGCGCTGCGTCGCTGGCCGTCGAAACTCATCAACCTGGCCGTGCAGCGCTCCACCGGTGTGGCCATGACCGACTACGGCTGCATGTTGCGCGCCTACCGGCGCAGCGTGGTCGACGCCATGCTGGCGTGCAGCGAGCGCAGCACGTTCATCCCGATTCTGGCCAACAGCTTCGCCCGTCACACTACGGAAATCGTGGTCGAGCACGCCGAGCGCGAACACGGCGAATCGAAGTACAGCGCCATGAAGCTGATCAACCTGATGTTCGACCTGATCACCTGCATGACCACCACCCCGCTGCGCCTGCTGAGCATCATTGGTTTCAGCATGGCCTTTCTGGGCATGGCCTTCGCCACGATGCTGATCGTGCTGCGCCTGATCTTCGGTGCGTCCTGGGCCGGTCACGGCACCTTCGTGCTGTTTGCCGTGCTGTTCGTGTTCACGGGCGGCCAGTTCATCGGCATGGGCCTGTTGGGTGAATACCTGGGTCGCATGTACAGCGACGTGCGCGCCCGTCCTCGCTACTTCATTGAAAAAGTCGTGCGCAGCCCCGCTACGCACGTCAGCAAAGTCGACTCTCCTTCTCCTGTATTGAATAAGGTTGCGCCATGAGCCTCAAAGCCGTTGTTTTTGCCTACCACGATATCGGTTGCGTGGGGATCGAAGCCCTGCTGAACGCAGGCTACGACATTTCGGCCGTGTTCACCCACGCCGATGATCCGAAGGAAAAGACCTTTTTCGGCTCGGTCGCTCAGTTGTGTGCTCATCACGATATTCCCGTGCATGCCCCGGAAGACGCCAACCACCCGCTGTGGATCGAGCGCATCGGCAAACTGGCTCCCGACTTCATCTTCTCGTTTTACTACCGCCACCTGCTCAGCGAAAATCTGCTGGCCTGCGCCAAAAACGGCGGTTTCAACCTGCACGGTTCACTACTGCCTCGCTACCGTGGCCGCGCCCCCGCCAACTGGGTGCTGGTCAACGGCGAAACAGAAACCGGCGTGACCTTGCACCGCATGGTCAAACGTGCTGACGCAGGCGCCATCGTCGCTCAGCAGCGCGTCGCCATCAGCGCCTCTGACACGGCGTTGAGCCTGCACGGCAAGCTGCGCAGCGCCGCTGCCGATTTGCTGTCGGAAACCCTGCCATTGTTGGGCAAAAACCAGTTGCCGGGGGTGGAGCAGGACGAATCCAAAGCCACCTGTTTCGGTCGCCGCACACCGGCAGATGGCCTGATCAACTGGCAGCAACCGGCCTCGACCTTGCACAACCTGGTGCGCGCCGTTACCCAGCCCTACCCCGGCGCTTTTTGCCCGGTGGGCGAGCACAAGCTGATCGTATGGGCCTCGAAGGTGCAATCCGGCAACAACGGCCAGACACCCGGTACGGTAATCAGTTGCGAGCCGCTGCGCATTGCCTGTGGCGAAGATTCGCTGGTGATCAGCGCCGGTCAGCGCGGCGACGAAGGTTTGTACCTGAGCGGCCCGCAACTGGCCCGCGAGTTCGGTCTGGTGGAAGGTTCGCGCCTGCTGGGCGGTGAAAAACGTCGTCCACTGCGTCGCACGCGGGTCTTGATCCTCGGCGTTAACGGGTTCATCGGTAACCACCTGTCCGAGCGTTTGTTGCAGGACGACCGCTACGAAATCTTCGGCATGGACATCGGCTCCGACGCCATCGACCGTCTGCGCAGCCACCCCAACTTCAACTTCATCGAAGGCGATATCAGCATCCACACCGAGTGGATCGAATACCACATCAAGAAATGCGACGTGGTGCTGCCGCTGGTGGCCATCGCCACACCCATCGAATACACGCGCAACCCGCTGCGGGTGTTCGAACTGGACTTCGAAGAAAACCTGAAAATCGTCCGTTACTGCGTGAAGTACAACAAGCGGGTGATCTTCCCGTCGACCTCGGAAGTCTATGGCATGTGTCAGGACCCCAGCTTCGACGAGGACACCTCGAACCTGATCGTCGGCCCGATCAACAAACAGCGCTGGATCTATTCGGTGTCCAAGCAGTTGCTGGACCGGGTGATCTGGGCCTATGGCCAGAAAGGCCTGCAATTCACCCTGTTCCGCCCGTTCAACTGGATGGGACCACGTCTGGACCGTCTGGACTCGGCGCGCATCGGCAGTTCACGGGCCATCACCCAATTGATCCTGCACCTGGTCGAAGGCACGCCGATTCGCCTGGTGGACGGCGGCGCGCAAAAACGCTGCTTCACCGACGTGGCCGATGGTATCGAAGCGTTGGCGCGGATCATCGAAAACCGCGACGAGCGCTGCAACGGCCAGATCATCAACATCGGCAACCCGGACAACGAAGCGAGCATCCGCCAACTGGGCGAAGAGCTGCTGCGTCAGTTCGAAGCTCACCCGCTGCGTAACAACTTCCCACCGTTCGCAGGTTTCCGTGAAGTCGAGAGCCAGTCGTTCTACGGTAAGGGCTATCAGGACGTCAGCCATCGCAAGCCCAGCATCGACAACGCCAGGCGGCTGATCGACTGGGCGCCGTCCATCGAGCTGAGCGAAACCATCGGCAAGACGCTGGACTTCTTCCTGCGCGAAGCCATGGCTGAAAAGGCGAACGCACATTGATTCCGGCCGGCCTGCGTATTGACGTCGACACCTATCGCGGCACCCGTGACGGCGTGCCGCGACTGCTGGATCTGCTCGACGAAGCCCAGATCAAGGCCACGTTCTTTTTCAGCGTCGGCCCGGACAACATGGGGCGCCACCTGTGGCGCCTGATCCGGCCACAGTTCTTCTGGAAAATGCTGCGTTCCAAGGCCGCGAGCCTGTATGGCTGGGACATTCTGCTGGCGGGCACGGCCTGGCCGGGCAAGCCGATCGGGCGCGACCTGGGTCCGCTGATGCGACGCGCTCAGGAGGCCGGACACGAAATCGGCCTGCATGCCTGGGACCACCATGGCTGGCAAGCCAATGCCGGACGCTGGTCGCCGACGCAACTGGGCGAACAGATTGCCCACGGCGTCGATTGCCTGACCGACATTCTGGGTCAACCGGTGACCTGTTCAGCGGCGGCCGGCTGGCGCGCCGACGAGCATGTGGTGCAAGCCAAGCAGGCTTTTGGCTTTCGCTACAACAGCGATTGCCGGGGCCAGAGCCTGTTCCGTCCGTTGCTCGCCGACGGTCAACCCGGCACGCCTCAGGTTCCCGTGGACTTGCCCACGTTCGATGAAGTGGTCGGCCCGCAACTGGAGGCCAGCGCCTTCAACGACTACCTGTTGCGGCAATTCAAACCCACAAAGCTGAACGTCTACACCGTGCATGCCGAAGTCGAAGGCATCGTCATGGCCGAACCGTTTCGCCAATTGCTCCGACAGGCCAGGCGCCAAGGCGTGGCCTTCAAACCGCTGGGTGATTTGCTGCCTGCAAGCCCGGACGCGTTGCCTATTGGGCATCTGGTGCGCGGCGCGCTACAGGGCCGTGAAGGCTGGTTGGGAGTGCAACAGCCATGACCCGAAATCAATCGCTGCTGTTGCTGATCAGCGCCTTTCTACTCGCCTATCTGCTGCCCATGGGCTTCCACGGTTTGTGGATTCCCGATGAAACCCGCTACGCGCAAATTCCTCAGGAAATGTTGCACAGCGGCAACTGGGCCGCACCGCATTTCATGGGCGTGCGCTACTTCGAAAAGCCCGCTGCCGGTTACTGGTTCATCGCCCTCTCGCAAGCGATCTTCGGCGAAAACCTGTTCGGCGTGCGCTTTGCCTCGGCACTGGCCACCGGTCTGACCGCCATGCTGGTGTACCTGATGGCCGGCAAACTGTGGAATGACCCGCGCAAAAGCTTTACCAGCACCCTGCTGTACATGAGCTTCATGTTCGTGGCCGGGCAAGGCGGCTATTCCAACCTCGATCCGCAGTTCACCTTCTGGGTCAGCCTGTCGCTCACCGCCTTCTGGCTTGCCGTGCACAGCGCGGACAAAGCACGCCTGCTGTACTGGGCTTTGCTCGGCGCCGCCTGTGCCATGGGCCTGATGACCAAGGGCTTTCTGGCGCTGGCATTACCGGTGATCGTCGCCTTGCCCTACATGCTCTGGCAAAAACGCCTGCGCGAGCTGTTTACCTTCGGCCCGCTGGCGGTGCTGACGGCGGTGCTGGTCAGCCTGCCCTGGGTGCTGACGGTGCACCTGCGCGAACCGGACTTCTGGAATTTCTTCTTCTGGCACGAGCACATCCGTCGCTTTGCCGGTGGAGACGATGCCCAGCACGCGCAGGCATGGTGGTTTTACCTGCCGCTGCTGGTGGTGTCTTGCCTGCCGTGGGCCCTGATGCTGCCGGTCACGTTCAAGCAGGCCTGGCAACAGCGACGGACCCACGAAAGTGGCTTCCTGTTGCTGTGGTTGCTGGTGCCGCTGACGTTCTTCAGCGCAGCCAGTGGCAAGCTGCCGACCTACATTTTGCCCTGCCTGATTCCGCTGGCGTTGTTGATGGGTCAAGCGTTGGTCGATCGACTGAAGGCTGGCCGAGTCTCGGCGTTGCGGATCAACGGCACGTTCAACGCAGTGTTCGGCTTAATTGCGTTGGTGGCGTTGGTGTTCATGCAAGTCAAAAAGACCGTGTATGAGCAAGAGCCGCAGCACCTGACGCTGGCCATTGTGGTGCTGTCCGTCTGGATCGTCGGCAATGCCCTGCAAGGGTTGAAACCCTTGCGCTTCTGGTTGATGCCAGCAGTGGCCGCCTGGTTTTTCGTGGCCTTGATTCCCTCGGCGTTGCCCAACAGTGTGGTGTTCAACAAGACGCCGGACCAGTTCGTCGCCCATCATCAACAAGCGCTCGCCACCAGCACTCACCTGCTCAGCAACGATCTGGGCGTCGCCGCTGCCTTGTCATGGCGGCTCAAACGCAACGATGTGGTGTTTTACAACACCTTTGGCGAGCTGAAATACGGCCTGAGCTATCCAGAAGCAGACGCCCGCACGGTAAACCTGCGACAGATCAACGACTGGATGACCCAGGCCCGGCGAACCGGTTCGGTGGCCGTGGTCATGCGCGGTGACGGCGAGGATGAACAACATGAATTGAGTTTGCTGCCCACCGACGGACAGCAATATCAGCAAGGCAATCTGTTGATTCTGATCTTCGACAGGACGCCGTCATGACGTTCGTTCTCCTGTTTTGCGCCTGTCTGCTGACCTGTCTGGGGCAAGTCGCGCAGAAGCTGACCATCGAGCAATGGGGCGGCTATTTCCCCAGCATCGCTCAGGCGCTGACCAGCGTCTGGCTGTGGCTGGCGCTTGCGTGTCTGGGCGGCGGGCTGTTGCTCTGGTTGCTGGTGCTGCAACGCATGGACGTGGGCATCGCCTATCCCATGCTGGCGCTCAATTTCGTGCTGATCACCCTGATCGGACGTTTTGGCTTCAAGGAGACGGTGGACCGTCGACACTGGCTGGGCATCGCGATGATTTTGCTGGGCGTCGCCCTGCTGGGGCGTCAGGCATGAGCGTGCAACGCGGCATAGCCCTGGCACTGGCCAGCGTGGCGCTGGTCAGTGCGGCGCAACTGGCCATGCGCTGGAGCATGCTCAGGCTGCCTCAGCCTGCGCAATGGCTGGCATCGATTGAAAACGGCAGCGTCGACGCCATGGCTTTCGCGGTGGTGCTGGCTGCCATCGCGGCGTACGGCCTGTCGATGCTCTGCTGGCTCGGCGCCCTGCGCGATCTGCCCCTGAGCCGTGCGTATTCACTGCTCAGCGTCAGCTACGCGCTGGTGTACCTGCTGGCGGCGTTTCTCCCTTTTTTCAACGAAACACTCACTGTTTCCAGAACGGTGGGTGTGACCCTGATCGTGCTCGGTGTGGTGACGATCAATTTCCGGCGTGACTGCGATCACAGCGCCAAGGAGTTTTCCCGATGAAAATCAGTGTCTTCGGTAGCGGTTATGTGGGTCTGGTGCAGGCCACGGTGCTGGCGGAAGTGGGCCACGACGTGGTGTGCATGGACATCGATCCGAAAAAGGTCGAGCAACTGAGCAAGGGCCACGTGACCATCTACGAACCGGGGCTGGAAAGCCTGGTGCGAGAAAATCTGGAGGCCGGTCGCCTGCACTTCACCACGGACGAACAACGGGCTGTGGAGCACGGCGAAGTGTTGTTCATCGCGGTCGGCACCCCTTCTCGCCCGGATGGTGCAGCGGATCTGAGCGGTTTCTTCGCCGTCGGTGAAGCCATTGCCCGGCACCGCGTGGCACCGGTGATCGTGGTCGAGAAATCCACCGTGCCGGTGGGCAGCGGGGATGCCTTGCGCAGCCATATCGAACATCACCTGCGCCAGTCGGCTCGCCTGCTGAAGTTCGATATCGTCTCCAACCCCGAATTTCTCAAAGAAGGCTCGGCGGTCAAGGATTGTCGCCGTCCGGACCGTATCGTCATCGGCTGCGGCAACCCGGACGTGTTCCCGGTGATGCGGGAACTGTATGCCCCGTTCAACCGCAACCACGACCGCATCATGTTCATGGACCTGCGCAGCGCTGAGCTGACCAAATACGCCGCCAACTGCATGTTGGCGACCAAGATCAGCTTCATCAACCAGATCGCCGAACTGGCCGAGCACCTGGGGGCTGATGTGGAGTCGGTGCGACTGGGGATCGGCGCCGATTCGCGCATCGGCTATGACTTCATCTATCCCGGTTGCGGTTATGGCGGCTCATGCTTTGGCAAGGACATCCGGGCGCTGATCCACAGCGCGCGGGAAGCCGGTTGCTCCAATGACTTGCTCAGCGTGGTGGAAGACATCAACGAGCGGCAGAAAAACAAGCTGTTCGACCGCATCAACGCGTTTTACAAGGGTGACCTTCAGGGTAAGACCTTCGCGCTGTGGGGGCTGGCGTTCAAGCCCAATACCGATGACATGCGCGATGCACCGAGCCGGGTGTTGATGGAGTCACTTTGGGCCGCAGGCGCGACCGTGCGGGCATTCGATCCGGAGGCGATGCAAGAGACCCAGCGTCTGTACGCCGAGCAGCCGAACCTGATGTTGATGGGCACACCCGAATCGGTGCTTCTGGGGGCGGATGCGCTGATCGTGTGCACCGAATGGCAACAATTCAAGGCGCCGGATTTCGATCTGATCCAGCAGCGTCTCAAGGCGCCCGTGGTGTTCGACGGCCGTAATCTGTACGACACCGAGCGCATGGCCAAACGGGGGTTCCAGTACTTCCCGATCGGTCGCGGCGACTCGTGCAACCTGCCGATTCCGCTGCAGCAATGGGCGCCTTATGAGTTGTTGGCGAATCATCACGCGGTTTGATCGAGGGTTTCAACGTTGCGCGAGTTCCCACGCTGAGCGTGGGAACGCCGCTCATGGTGCTCCACTCGTGTGAACGCCAGACTCAACAAGTCCTCAAAACCGCCACCCCCGGCAAACCGGACAGGGACAAGAATTTCAGGTGCACGCTGTCGCGTCTCCCCCTGAATCAGGGCATGGGTCGGGTTTCCTGGGACATGAACTCGTAGATCCGCGCACGCAGCCAGCGCTCGGCGGGGTCGTTGTCGTGTACGCCGCTCCAGACCATGGACAATTCTGCAGGCTCGATCGGGAACGGCGGGTCTTCGGCACGCAATGCGCAGCCTTCGACCAACGCGCAGGCAGCGTAATCCGGAACCGTGGCGATCAACTCCGTGCCGGCCAGCAGCGCGCGCAAGCCACTGAATTGCGGCACCGCCACCACCACCCTTCTCGCCCGCCCGACTTTGGCCAGATCCAGGTCAATGTTGCCGGTCAGGTCCCCCGAGAACGACACCATGGTGTGTGGCCGTTCGCAGTAGTCATCCAGCGTCAATTCGCCGGGGCGCTTGTCGCCACGCAATACCTTGACGGTGATGTCGCGCAACTTCTTGCGCTTGGCGTTGGCAGGCAACTCTGTGGTGTAACTGATGCCCACCGAA
The DNA here is from genome assembly GCF_045764065.1 of Pseudomonas sp. Pseu.R1. NCBI lineage: Bacteria > Pseudomonadati > Pseudomonadota > Gammaproteobacteria > Pseudomonadales > Pseudomonadaceae > Pseudomonas > Pseudomonas sp. Pseu.R1. The sequence goes on from NZ_JBJGEE020000001.1 coordinate 362,315, forward strand.
ATTTCACCCGACGCGAGCAGCGACGGCATCAACAGGTAGTTGGCGCGTCGCACCACAACGATAATGCCCGGCGCCTCTTCGCGCAGACGCGTCAGCAACGGTGGAAACAAGCCAAACTCGGCGTCATCGGACAGGCCGATGCGAAAGATGTCGCAACTGGTGGCCGGGTCAAACTCCTTGGCCCGGCTCACCGCGCCAGAGATGGTGTCCAGCGCCGGTTGCAGCTCCTTGAGGATGTCCAGCGCGCGGGCGGTTGGCTCCATGGCGCGACCGTTACGCAGCAACAGCGGATCGTCGAACAGGTCACGCAGACGCGCCAGCGCCGCACTGATCGCTGGCTGGCCCATGAACAGCTTCTCGGCCACCCGCGTCAGATTGCGTTCGAACATCAGGGCTTCGAAGATCACCAGAAGGTTCATGTCGACGCGGCGCAGGTCATTGCGGTTCATGGATCGGTTCCGGGAGTGGCAAAAAGGAAGGCGCGGGATGGCCAGACAGGCTGCTTAAAACTGCGGCCAATATACCTCGACAGGCTGCCACGACAAGCCCGTAAAAAAATTGAACACTTGTGCTGCCCTGTCCAATGGCGCTGTTACAAAACGCCGGTCGCGTCAGCCCGCGCGACACACGACGGCTTGTGCCATGGAGCGGCGCCAGTTGAACGGTGTCACGCCCACCACGCGGGTGAATACCCGGGTGAAATGGGATTGGTCGGCAAACCCGCAATCCAGGCTGATCTGGGATATCGTCAGGCCCGACTCGCCCAACAGCCCCTTGGCCTTGTCCAGACGCATCTGCAAATACCAGTCGCGCGGTGACAGGCCAGTGTTCTTCTTGAACGCCCGAGAGAAGTGGCTGCGCGACAGCGAACACTCGCTGGCCACTTGAGCGATGGACAGGCCCTTGTCCATCTGACTGGACATCAACTCCTTGGCCCGGCGCTCCTGCCACGGCGACAGCGCGACCTTTTCCGTCGGGATTTCGATTTCCTGCTTCTGCTCCTCGGCGGCCAGGCGGTCAGTCAATTCACGTACCACCTGTTCGAGCAATACCTGTTCGCTGCCTGGCAGGGCACGAATGGACGCCAGCAGCGAGCGAAACAGTGACGGGTTGAATGCATTCATTCCGGGCTCTCCAGATCACGAGGGGGACGGTTCGTAAAGTCTGGTTCGGCCCTGCCTTAAAGTCCTTCTCGGGGCATTAAATGTTCTGAATGGTTAATAACGAGACAGGCCGGTGAAGCCCGGAACAGACCGTTTAAGAACATTTAAGGGATTTAAGGGGGACGCCGCCACTGCAGGCGTTTAACGTCAGGATTCCACGAGGCCCGGTGCGCTGCGAGGGATTGCCAGTGACCACCCGATACGTTGCTGGAATCCTCATGCCCGACAGCGCGATGGCCCGCGCCGCGAGCGAGCTGATGCGGGAAACGCAAACCAGGCTGATGTTCGACGCTGCGCTGCGCACCTTCGTGTTCGCCAGCCTCTTGGGGCACAGCCGCGAACTGCATTATGACCCGGAACTGCTCTACATCAGCGCCCTGTTTCTGCGCATCGGTGTCACGCCGCTGTATGGCCACTCCCAGCAACGCTTCGAGGTCGACAGCGCCGACGCAGCAGCGCAGTTTTTGCGAGGCTATGGGCGTTCCGGTGCGGACATCGCGCAGGTCTGGGACGCCATAGCTCTGCACACCACGCCTGGCATTCCCCATTACAAACCGGCCTTGACCGCCCTGCTCGCAGCGGCCGTGGAAACCGATCTGCTGGGCACCCATTGCCAGGCGTTCTGTCCGGGCGTGCTAGCCCTCGTACTCAGCGCCTTCCCTCGGGAGCCAGGGTTCAAGCTCAAATTTCTGCACACCCTGGCCACGGGGCAACTGCATCGCCCGAAAAGCACGCAAGGCACCATCAATGCCGACGTCTTGTCATTCCACGACCACCGTATCAATGCGGGGGGATTCTGCGAACGCCTGCTGATGTCAACGTGGCCTTACTGAGCGAGTGCCGTTGGCCTGTCGGCCTCTCATCGCACCTGTCTTTATCGCGGCATGCCTCAAGAAACGTCACCGCAGGCCGATACTGGCATACCATCAGACGGATTTGCCTTTCCCATCGCACTGTCCTGATCGACCTCGCCGCCGCGTTGAGGCGGCCGTTATACGTGTGATCTACAAGAACAATCAGGAGCGCCGATGAACATCAAACAAAAACTGACCTGGGCCTTTGCGGTGATTGCGTGCCTGCCGATCGTCCTCGTCGCGACGCTGGTCATTATCAATCTGCGGGACGACGCCGAGCGCGATTTTGTCGACAGTAGCGGCCGCGAGATTCGCCAGGTCGCCAACGCCATGCAACTGTTCTTCGAAGGTATCAGCCAGAACGTCGACTATCTGGCGGCCCACCCGCTGATCACCGCTGCCGGTGAAGGCGTGAAAAGCTACATGAGCGCTCAGGCGCCGGACATCGCGCAGACGGAGGTCGACAAGCAACTGTTCGACTTTTTCGCCAGTATCGCCAAAAGCCATCCGGCCTATTCCTATGTCTCTTACGGCTTGGCCAACGGTACTTACGCGTTCTGGCCGGGTGACCCGAAGATGGCCAGCTACGACCCACGCCAACGCCCGTGGTACAAGACCGCCCAGGCCAACCCCGGCAAAACCCTGCGCACCGAGGCCTATTACTGGGCAGGCGACGACGCCGTGCTGGTCAGCACCGTGCGTGCCGTCAACAACGCCTTGGGCAGTTCCGGCGGCGTGGTCAACATCGACGTCTCGTTGAAGCAGCTCACCACCCTCGTCAAGCAGATCAAGCTGGGCGAAAGCGGCTACCTGATGCTGATCGAGAACAACGGCACCGTGTTGGTCGACCCCAAACAACCGGAACACAACTTCAAAAAACTCGGTGAGCTGGGCGATGGCTTCAGCCAATTGGCCAAGGCCGGGCCGGGGCTGACCAAAGTCAGCCTCAACGGCGAACACTTCATGGCCAACGTGTTCCCGTCCGATCAACTGGGTTGGAGCTTCATCGGCCTGATCAAACAGGACGAAGTGATGAGTTCGGCGACTCACCTGACGTGGTTGATCGCTGTGATCGCCGGGGTGCTGGCGGTGATTTTCGCCCTCGTCGGCGCCAGTTTCGCGACCCTGATCGTGCGCCCGATTCGCGGCGTCGCCGATGGTCTGGAGGGCATCGCTCAAGGCGAAGGCGATCTGACCAAGAGCCTGACGATTCGCGGCAAGGATGAAACCGCGCAACTGGCCAACTGGTTCAACCAGTTTCTGGCGGCGATTCGTGGCCTGATTCAACACATCAGTCTGGCCGCAACCCGCATTCTCGACAGTTCCGCCAGCTCGACCCGTGTGTCCAACGAAATGGCCGAAGCGGCCGGGCGCCAGCGCGAGGCGGTGGACATGGTCTCCACCGCCTTCCATGAGATGGTCGCCACCGCCAACGAAGTGGCCCGTTCATGCAGCCAGGCGGCCGAATCCGCCGACAACGGCCAGCGTCAGGCCCGCGAGGGGCAGCGCCAGATCGACGATGCGGTGCACAGTGTCGATCAGTTGAGCGCCGAGATTTCCCGATCGGCCAGCGACATGTCTCAACTGGAGAAGGACAGCAACGACATCCAGTCGATTCTCGACACCATCCGCTCGATTGCCGAGCAAACCAACCTGCTGGCGCTCAACGCCGCCATCGAAGCGGCCCGCGCCGGTGAGCAGGGGCGAGGTTTTGCGGTGGTCGCCGACGAGGTACGTGCCCTGGCCAAGCGCACGGCTGACTCGACGGCCGAGATCGATGCGCTGCTGGGCAACCTGGCCAAACGCACCGCATCGGTGGCGCAGCAGATGCACGCCAGTCTCGATGTGTCGCAACAGTCCGTGGCGAAGATCGGCCAGGCCCGCAGCAGTTTCGGGCAGATCCGCGAATCGGTGGACGTGATCCGTGACATGAACACGCAGATCGCCACCGCCGCCGAAGAACAGCATCAGGTGGCCGAGGACATCAACCGCCACATCAGCCAGATCCACGGCGACGCCCAGCGCGTGGCCGAGCTGGCCGACTCGGCGCGGGGCGACTCAAGCCATCTGGCGGCGCTTTCCAATGAACTGGACGGGTTGGTGCGGCGGTTCAGGACCTGATTCAAAGGGGATCACCCTGTGGTGGCGAGTTCACCGACGCCGCCGCAGGCAAGCCAGGCTGCTACAAGTCGTTATTCAAATGCTCCAACCCCGCCAGCATCAACTCATGCTGGCGAATGCTGTCCAGACTCATCGTCGATTCCGACACGTCCGGCACCGCGTGCCAGACCACGAAATCTCTCTGCACGTCGAGAAACAGAAAGTATTCGTTGAAGATTTCCGCCTGAGCGAAGCGTCGCTCCAATGCGTCGCGTAACTGCTCGGGGCGCAGCGCCCTGCCTTCGATGTGCAAGGCGATGCCCCAATCCCGATGTTCCCGACGGCTGACGAACGCCACGCCGGTTGCCACTGGCCAGATCGCCGCCTGCTCAGCTGCGACGTGCGCGTAGAACGCCTTTTTTTCCGATACCCGAATCATGCTCAATCCTTCAGTGGCACAACGGTGAAGTCCTGTTCGTGATCACGCTCGTCGATCCCCTGGCGCATGTCGGGCGGCCACCAGATCACCAGTTCCCGGTCGTTGGAGTCCGGGCGTTTGCAGGCGTAACCGGCGCAGCCAGAATGCATCGCGCAGCCGCCCAGTGTGGCGAACAACAGCAGAAGAATAACGCAACCGCGCAGATTCATCGTGCAGCCCCCTTGAGCAGCGAAGGTCGGTTTTGTTTGGCCTTGGTCGACACCTGAGGCTGACGCAAGGCGATGTAGATTTCGCTCTCGGCACCCGGCTGCAACCAGGCATGAGGCCAGGCGCTGACGCCCATCACCCAGCGCCCGCCGCACCGGCTTTCATCGATGCGCACCGGTTTTGCGGTGGTGTTTTTCGCCACCACCACAGCGATGCCCCAATCCTTGCGCGAGAACCACTGAGAACGCTGGCGATCCAGCTCAAGCCCCACACCCGGATCGCACAGGCTGTCAGGTTCGAACGGCAAGGCTTCGCCACTGTTGAAGCCCACTGGCGCCACACCGTCTAGCAACTGTGTGAACGCATTTTGCACATCGCCACGGGTCGGCTCTTCGCCGCCATCACGGCGTTGTTTGATGCGCTTCATCTGATCATCGACGTCATGGGGGTTACTGATTTCCACGTAGCGCGACGGGTTGACCTGATCGCCGATCAGGCGCGGGGTCAGAATGAACAGCCGTTCGCGCTGATTCAGTTCGCGGGTGCGGTTCTGAAACAGCAGTTTGCCAATCACCGGGATGTCCCCCAACAGCGGGATCTTGTTCACTTTGTCGTTGGTCTCCAGCCCATGGAACCCACCGATCACCAGCGAACCGTGCTCGGCGATGACGGCCTGGGTGCTGACATTGCCCTTGCGCACCGCAGGCTGATCTTCATTGATGTTCGAGGTGTCGATCTGGCCGTCTTCGATGTCGACGATCAGTTGCACCTGGGAGCTGTTGCCCTTCTCCAGCGAGCGCGGGATGACCTGCAAACTGGTGCCCGCCGTGATCGGCTGGATATCGGCGACCCGCTCGGAGGTGGCGGTCAGGTATTCGGTGCGACTGAAATCAATCACCGCAGGCTGGTTTTCCAGGGTCAGAATCGACGGGTTGCCAATCACCGAGGCCGCACCATTGCCCTCCAGGGCGTGCAGGTCGGCGGCGAACTTGCCCGCGTCCTGAATGAACAGCGTCGAACTGGTGCCCTGAGAGAACAGGTTGGCACCGCCGCTGACGCTGCCCGCGTTGAAATTCCAGCGGCTGGACAGCTCGGCCAGTTCGTTGCGGTCGATGTCGAGGATGACCGCGTCGATCTCGATCAGGTTACGCGGGGTGTCCAGTTCCTTGACCAGTTTCTGGTACATGGCCTTGCGTTTGGGCAGGTCGTAGATCAAAACGGCGTTGTTGCGCACGTCTGCACTGACGCGGATTCTGGAACGACCTCCCGACGCGCCGGAGCTGCTGCCCCGTTTGCCACTGCTGCCCAGCACCCGATCCAGCCCCTGTTCCAGCGCATTGGTGTCAAAACCGCCGCTTTCGAGACCGCCATAATTCAGCCCGGCACCGTTGTTCGCTGACAGGCCGTTGGCGCCACCCTGCCCTTGCAGCAGATTCACGCCATTGATGGACTCGCCACGGGACCGGCTCTCCAGCAGTTCCTGAAGAATGCTTGCAACGCCCGCCACCGTCAGTTGCTGATCGCGATAACGAATGGTGCGGTCGGCGGCGTTGGCGTACTTCAGCGGCAGGACCACGATGTCCTGCTTCTCGGCTTTTTCCGGCGCCTCGACCTTCTTGCTGTAGTTGCGCACGAAATCGACGTACTTGGCCGGGCCGCGCACCAGCACCACGCCTTCATCGGGCAAGGCGCCCCAGCCGAAACGCTTGTCCAGCAGACCGACATCGGAGAGCGCCTGCTGCAAGTCATCCACCGCTTCAGGGGAGACTTCGATGCGCGCGGAGGTCTGCTCGCTGGTGGGGCTGATGTAAAGGGTTTCGTTGTACACGAACCACTGGAAATGGTGCTCCTGCCCCAGCCGGTCGAGGAATTCCTGCGGGTTCTGGGCGCGGATACGCCCATCGAGGGTGCCCTGAATCGGCGCCATGTCCAGGCCAATGCCGAACTCTTTGGCAAAATCCTTGAGCGCGGTGGCCAGGTCGGTCTGCCGCGCATCGTAGGCGTACGCGGTGTGTTTCCAGGCGTCGGGCACCGCCGCCAGCGTGGGCGCTGCGACCCCGATCATCAGCAAAGGCAACCACATTAAGGCCTTGCGCATTTCACACTCCTGGTTGCCAGGTATTGAAGGTGGCGCGAGGCGACGACAGAGCCGTGGCGTGGCGCATGGAGGTTTGCATCAGGCTCAGCATGGCTGCACGCTGGTTGGCCAGTTGTTCCAGCCGGTTGAGCAGATCAGCGGGACCGCAGGGATCGGCCAGCCAAGTGAGCAGGACGACGCAACGGCTGTCCGGGTCGATGGCCAGCGCGCCTGCGCAATCGCAAGCCACACTGGCGCCGCCTTGCGCCAGCAGCGCGTCGAGGCGTTGCGGGTCGCTGCCGTCGTAGGGGTCCAGCAGGTCCAGACTGATGCGCACGCCGTTGCCGAACACGGCCAGTCTCGCGTTGGCGTCGTCGATCCAGCAGTCCAGTGGCGCGAGCGGACGCTGCTCACACCACTGGGCGAGGATCGCCGTGAACTCACTGAATTCCATCGATGATCGCTTTGGTGATGCCGTGTTTGGCGCGCAACCCTTCATTGAGGATCATGTTGGCGACGTTGGTTTGTTGCGACGCATCGTTGAACGCCTGAAGGTCTTCCATGGTGCCGCTTTCCGACGCGGTTTCGGCGGCGTCTTCCATGTCGTTCTGGGCGCGACTGTAAGCGTGGTCGAGGTGGTTTTGCAGGGATTTGAAACTGATCATTGCGGACAACTCCGATGTAAGGGTTCATGCCCTGAGTGGGAGCGGCGCGGGATCTGGTTCCCTGCGCAATCACAAAAACGTGGCGAGGTCACGCCAGGAATGTCCGTAGCAGCATGGCTTGCCTGCGGTGGCGTGTGGCATCGCTGCCGCCAACAAGGCAGACGCTAGAGAGGGTGACGCCAGCTATCGACACCATCGGGAAGCCGGTCGGCTACAGGTTTGTGGCATCCGTGCCCAGCAACCCACGGCGCAACGACGCCCACTCGATATCGAACGCGCCGTTGTCATCACTCAGGCGCAGCGCTTCGGGGGGCATCAGCGGGTCGCCTTTGAGTTGCCAGTGCTCGGAAAACCGACTGTCCGTGAGCCAGTCCGCCAGGGCGTCGAGCCTGTCGGGATGAGCACTGAGGGTGGCGCTCACGGCGTAACGCTGGCTGTCCGCGAGATGACGGACCAGGGCGCGGGTGCGTTCGGCCAGCGTCGTTTCGTCCAGCAGGCGCGCCAGTGTCTGGTTGAGCAGCTCTTCCACCGCCGCCATGGATTCGCGCTGCAAGGTCTGGCGTTGCTGCTCGAGATCCTGAAGCACCGCATTGGCGTCCATCCAGAATTGCGCCAGTGCCTGATCCCGCTCTCGCTGCGCTTGCTCCCTGGCATCGGCGAGGATCTGCTGCGCGTCGAGATGGGCGTTGCGCAACACTTCGCAAGCGCGTTGCAGGTCGACCAAGTCATCTCGGCGCAGAAGGGGTTCGGCCAGGACGGCGGAGGACGCCAGAGAAAGGCTGCGTTTGGCGAGCATGTCGGATTCCTTTCAAGGGGTTTCAAGCGTTCGTGACACGCCAGAGCACGGCGTGCCAGAGGGTGTGTAATTTGTTCGCGGGCAGGTCGATGACCGACGCTGACAAGACGTCCGGTGCCCAGCTCAGCCGCAGACGGGACCAGCACGCCTCCCCGGCCCACGCCGCCAAAAGCCCGCGGGGGTCGCTCAGCCCAGAATCGAGCCAGGCACCGGGACGCAACGCCTTGGCAATCGCGCGGCACCAGCTTTCGTGGGTGGTGTTCTCCTCATCCTGCAAAGGCCATCCCAGGCAAGTGCTCGCCACCAGACGCAGCGCCAAGGCCTGCTGCCCGGCGCTCAACGACAGCCATTGCACGATGCCGTCCACCGGCTCGGGGGGTTGACTGGGCGTGATGCCCACCTCGGACAGAAACGCCGCGTGCCGCCCCCGCAACAGCTGTTCTGCGCCCATTGCAGGCCATCCACACGCCCGAGCCAGCGGCTCGATCCAGCCCGGATGTGCCCCTTGCCAGGGCGCGCACCACCACTGAATCCAGCGCGCGTTGACCGTGTCCATCAGGCGCGCACCGGCAGGCTCGAACGCTCTCCTCGTTGCAGTCCGATGCGTTGCAGCAACGCATTACGCCAGTCGCTGCGCAGCGCCAGGATCAGCAACAGGATCAACAGCACTCCTGCCGCGGGCGATGCCCAAAGCACGCCTTTCCAGAACCCGAGGTTATCGCTGTCCACCAGAAACGGGCCGAAATGAACCAGCCGTTCGGTGTCCTGAAATTCCGCTGCGGGCACAAACACGATGGCGAATTTTTTCGAGTCCAGTGGCTCACCGGACATACCGGGAATGCTGCTGGCGATCATCTGCTGAATCCGTCCGCGCACGCTGTCCGGGTCCAGCGCCGAGGTGTGTTTGATGAACACCGCCGCCGACGCAGGCTGCACCGGCTCCCCCGGCGCAATGCGCTCGGGCAGCACCACATGCACCCGTGCGACAATCACCCCATCGATCTGCGACAGCGTGGCTTCCAGCTCCTGAGACAACGCGTAGATGTAGCGGGCGCGCTCCTCCAGTGGCGTCGAAATCACGCCCTCTTTCTTGAAAATCTCGCCCAGGCTGGTGCGTGAGCGCCGGGGTAAGCCAGCGGCATCCAGCACCCGCACGGCGCGGTTGATGTCGGCGGTGGCGACGGAAATCACCACCCCGGTCTTTTCCACGCGCTTGCGCGCGTCGATGTGTTGATCGGCCAGGCTGGCGATCACGTCGTTGGAGTCCTGCTCGGACAGACCACTGAACAGATCGGTCTCGTCGCTGCACCCACTGAGCAGCAACATCAGGCACATCAGCGCTGCGGTCAGATATCTCACGGCAGACCTCTATTGCAGGTTGGTCAGCTTGTCGAACGCCTGAGCGCTCTTGTTGACGACTTTGGTGGTCAACGCCATTTGCAGCGAGTACTGGGACAGGGACCGGCTCATTTGCGCGATCTCCAGCGGGTCATCCGTGGTGGACGCCTTTTTCATCTTGCGCACCGCCTGCTGGGAAAGCTTGTCCATCCTGCCCAGCCGTTCGGACAGCGCGCTGGCGATCTGTTCGGACAACTGACTGGGTTGCAGCGCCGCGTCAGGACGCATCGCCGCATTGAACAGGTCGACATCCGCCTGCGAAGGCCCGCTGACCAGTCCCTGATCAAGCCGTGGCTCAAGATCGGGGGATGGCGATTTGAGTTGATTGATGTTGGAAACGGTCACGGGGATTCTCCGGCAGACGGTGTCGAAACGATTGACGAATCAGGCGAGGTTTTTGTCCGCGCCCAGGAGCGCCGAGACGATGGCATTGGCCGCTTGCCCCAGGCTGTTTTGCAGGTCGTGCTGGGCAAACAGCGGGTTGTGCCCGCCGATGTTGTTGCCGCCGTTCTGGCTGGCCTCCAGGCCTTTTTCGATCAGGCCGCCCAGCAACTGGCCCAGATCCTGGGTCACGCTATGGCCGGAATTGCCCGACTGAAACGCGTCACTGACCGGCGACCCCAGGCCACCGCCGACGTTGTTGCCATTGCCCGCGTTGGCATTCAGGCCTTGCTGCAACAGCCCGCTGAGCAGTTGACCGAGGTCCTGAGTGGGATTGCCGCTGAGTCCGCTCTGCCCGCCGGACGGATCGGCCGCCAGCGTGTTGCCCAACTGGCCACCGCCCTCGCCGATGCCGTTCTGCTGCTGTTCGAGTTGACCACCGAGCATGTCCAGAGCTGCACGGAAAGCGCTGGTCTCGCTCTTGTCGAGGTAGTTGTCCTCTTTCAGCTCGTTCTTCCAGGAGCCGGAGTCCGGCGCCGGAAACTTGCTCGGGTTCTGATCCATGAACTGCGCGACCTTGTCTAGCAGCGGCATGTCGTCCGAGGAAAACTTCGTTCCATCACCCTGCTTGCTGAGAAGGTCATCCAACGAAGCTTTACCCAGGCCATTGAGCACTTGGGACATCAGATCGGGTTTGCCTGCGCCGGTCCCCGAACCGCCACCCAGGCCGAAATCCGCGGCGGCACCGAAGTTGTCGCCCAGCTTGTCCTTGATCAATTCGCCCAAGGCGGCCTTGACCATGTCCGGCGAACCACCGCCGAGGGCGGCCAGCGGGTTCATTTTCTTCATCTGATCGCCCACCATCTTGCCCAGTGGGGAGTCTTGATCCAGATGGCCGTCCTTGGTCAGCGCATCGGCCAACTGGTTGATCACATCCTTCAACGACTGCTGCGGGCCTTGCTGACCACCGATCCCGCCGGTGGAAATCACCGTGCCGATGTGGGCGTTCTGCAGCGGGTTGATACTGGCATTGAGACTAAGCATGAAACCTCCAACGTCAGGTGGATGCCCCCGTTTTCAGGGGGCGCTCTGAATGATCAGTAGCTGATGCCCTTGGCGTTCTGTGCCTCGGCGCTGATCGCTTTGTTCGCGCTGTCTTCCTTGCCGGAACGGATGGCGCTGAGCACGTCGTTGGTCTGTTTGCGGATGTCGGCGTCGGTCTGCATCGCGATCAGGCGAGCCTGGCTGGCATCGGCCTTTTCGGTGGCCGCGCTTTGTGCGGCTTCGGCCTTGGAAGGGCCAGCGGCGTCGGTGATGTTGCTTTCCTGTTTGAAGTTGGAGACGGCGCTGGCGGCCTGCTGAGCGGCCTGGCCACCGCCGCTGATCAGGCTGTTTGCGAAGTTGCCAGCCATCGAGATTGGGTTAATTGCCATGTCGAATACTCCTGGGTCATCACCAGCGAAAGTGCTTGGTGTCGATGGGTGGTATCGAGCGCAGGATCGGTTCCGTGGGGAAGCGTAATTTTTCTGCCTCTGCGCTTCGTACGCAAAGACCTGAAAAAGACGAGGCGATGTGCACGGCCATGAGCCGTTTGTCAGCGGGCGTGGATGTTTCTGCCCTTCCGCTTTCGTCACCAGGGCGGCTCCCACGTTTTGTCGCCCGCCCCGGCACGTGAGTAAACAGCCAAACCTGTGGGAGCCGCCTTGGTGGCGAAAGCAGTCCGTCAGTCGACATCGCGAACGAGCGAGACGCCCTCAACGAATGCGCCTTCAACCATCGATCTCTCGCGGGGAAAGGACGTAACGGCCTAGCCGCCCGCCTTACGCTGCTGCCAGGCCGCGGCCAGCCCGCTCAGACAGATGATCGCAATGCCGGCCTGAGCCGTGAGTGACGGTGCGTGATTGAACACCACGTACCCCCACAATCCGGCGAACACAATCTGGCAGTACCCAAACGGCGCCAGCAACGCAGGGGCAGCGAAGCGAAACGCCTGAGTCAGCATCAAGTGCGCGACCATCCCGCACGTCCCCAGCGCGAGCATGAACGGGATATGAGTCCACGCCGGCGACTGCCAGAAGAACGGCACGATGGCGCTCATCAGCAGGCTGTTGAACAGCCCGGCGAAGAAGTTACTGGTGGTCGGGCTGTCGTGAGCGGCCACCAATCGGGTCAGCAGTTGATAACAGGCGAAACACAACGCCGAACCGAAGGGCAGCAGCACGGCGGGCGTGAACAGTTCGCCACCGGGGTGCACGATGACCATCACCCCGCCAAATCCCACCAACACCGCGATCCATTGCCCGCGGGAGACGTTCTCTTTGAGCAACGGCACCGACAACGCCGTCACCAGCAACGGCGCAAGAAAGTTGACCGCCGTGGCCTCGGCAATCGGGATGTACATCAGCCCGCTGGTGAACAGCAGACTGGTGCCCAACAGACAGGTTGCCCGCAACGCCTGTAGCCCCGGACGTTTGGTACGCAACACCCGCAACCCGGACGACGGCATGAAGATGCAGGCCATCAATCCGGTGTGCACTACATAGCGCACCCACACCACCATCATGATCGGGTAGATGCCGGAGAGGTATTTGGACAGGGTGTCGTGGCTGGAAAACAGAAACGTCGCCAGGACGATCAGTGCAATGCCCTTGAGCGGTTGGTTGACGCCGGAAAGCGGCGTGCTGGTGGTACTCATCAGCTGTCCTTTGGCCTTGCGTGAGTGCTTCGTCGTTCCGCTGCCTCTCCGGGCATTAGGGTAGACGCAGAAAGCATATAGAAGGCGTCGTCAGATGACCAAACATTCATGAAACATTCAGTTGTTTTTCTGAATCGCCGGTCAGCCGCCGTTTCGACGCTGTTCATCAGAGGAACACTCCACGCGGACAAGTGAAATACACGGACGATATTTTATGGACTAACTGGTTAGTTTGTGGGCGATTATCGCCCAAAAGCCGTTTTACCCGATTGATCCCTTGCTCACCCGCCTCGCACCATGGACTTCGGTTTCGCGCCACTCATAACTACAAAAAAGGTCTCAAGATGCACAAATCCCCTGTTTTCAGCGCTCTCTGCGTCGCCATCGCCACCAGCGCCCTGACCCCTTTTGCGGCCAATGCCGACGGGGTCGTCGACGACGCCAAGGTCAATCTCAACCTGCGCAATTTCTTCATCAACCGTAACTTCGTCGACCCGGCGCACGCCCAGGGACTCGCGCAGGAATGGACCCAGAACTTCATCCTCGATGCCCGCTCCGGCTACACGCCGGGCACCGTGGGTTTCGGTGTCGACGCGTTGGGGCTGTACTCGGTCAAGCTTGATGGTGGCAAAGGCTCGGGCGGTACGCAGTTGCTGCCGATCCACGATGATGGTCGTCCGGCGGATGATTTCGGTCGTCTTGCGCTGGCAGCCAAAGCGAAGGTGTCGAACACTGAAGTGAAGATCGGCGAATGGATGCCGGTCCTGCCGATTCTGCGCTCTGACGACGGCCGCTCCTTGCCCCAGACATTTCGCGGCGGGCAGATCACGTCGAAGGACATCAGCGGCGTGACGCTGTATGGCGGCCAATTCCGAGGTAACAGTCCGCGTAACGACGCCAGCATGGAAGACATGTCGCTGTTCGGCAAAGCGGCGTTCACCTCGGATCGCTTCAACTTCGGCGGCGCCGAGTACACCTTCAACGACAAACAGACCCAGATCGGCGTGTGGTACGCGCAACTGGAAGACATCTACCGGCAGAAGTATTTCAACCTGGTGCACAAACAGGGCGTGGGCGACTGGACCTTGGGCGCCAACCTCGGCTACTTCACCGGCAAGGAAGACGGCAGTGCGTTGGCGGGTGCTCTGGATAACCGCACCTGGTCTGCCCTGCTCTCGGCCCGTTACCAGTCGAGCACGTTCTACGTGGGCTTGCAGAAAATCAGCGGCGACAGCGCGTGGATGCGCGTCAATGGCACCAGCGGCGGCACCCTGGCCAACGACAGCTACAACTCAAGCTTCGAAAACGCCAAAGAGCGCTCGTGGCAAGTGCGTCATGACTTCGATTTCGCAGCGCTCGGCGTACCGGGCCTGACGCTGATGAACCGCTACATCAAGGGCGACAACGTGCACACCGGGACGATCACCGATGGCGAAGAATGGGCGCGGGAATCGGAACTGGCCTACGTGATTCAGGCGGGGAGATTCAAGAACCTGTCGGTGCGCTGGCGCAACTCGACCATGCGCCGGGACTTCAGCACCAACGCGTTCGATGAGAACCGGTTGATTGTCAGTTACCCGATTTCGATTCTGTAACGGCCCCTTCAGGCAACACCAATCCCCTGTGGGGGCGAGTTCATTCGCGAAAAAATCGTACAGACGATAGAGATACATCGGACGCAATGGCCCATCGTCGGATCGCCGCCCGGAACGAATTCGCTCCCACAGGGAAGACGGGGTTTGCAGGACGTTATTCCTGCAACGACTCAACCCCCAACTCGTTCCACACCTCCTCAGCCAGATGAAACGTCGCATTGGCCGCCGGAATCCCGCAGTAGATCGCGCTCTGCATCAGCACTTCCTTGATCTCGTCGCGGGTCACGCCGTTGCTCTTCGCCGCACGCAAGTGCAGCTTCAATTCGCCTTCGCGGTTCATACCGATCAGCATGGCGATGGTGATCAGGCTGCGGGTGTGGCGCGGCAAACCCGGACGGGTCCAGATGTCGCCCCAGGCGTGGCGGGTGATCATTTCCTGAAATTCGCCGTTGAACGGCGTGAGTTTTTCCAGGCTGCGATCGACGTGAGCATCGCCCAACACTTCGCGGCGCACTTTCATGCCCGCCTCGTAACGTTGTTTCTCGTCCATTTTTGGTCCTAACGAAGATTGAAAGCCTGATGGTCGGCCACGGCGCGTTTGACCCAACGCCGAGACTGCCCCAGATAGTGAGTGGGATCGAGCAGGCTATCCAGCGCGGAGGCCGACAACTGCGCCGTGATCTCGGGCTCGGCGCCGAGCACTTCACGCAGGTGCTTGCCCTGCTCTACCGCGCGACGGCAGCACTGCTCGATCACATGATGCGCCTTGTCGCGACCGATGCGTTGCGCCAGGGCGATGCTGACGGCTTCGGCCAGTACCAGCCCTTGCGTCAGGTCCAGATTGCGCAGCATGCGCGCGGCGTCCACCTCGAGGCCAGGCGTCACTGCCAACGCCTGCTGCAACGAACCTGACACCAGGCAGCACAACTCGGGCAGGGTTTCCCATTCGGCATGCCACAGCCCGAGGCTGCGTTCATGCTCCTGAGGCATGGCGCTGAACATCGTCGCCACCAGCCCCGGTGCGCGAGTGGCCGCTGCGATCATCACTGCGGCACCCACCGGGTTGCGTTTGTGCGGCATGGTCGATGAACCGCCCTTGCCCGCCGCTGCCGGTTCGAACACCTCCCCGGCTTCGGTCTGCATCAGCAAGCTGATGTCGCGCCCCATCTTGCCCAGGCTTCCGGCGATCAACCCCAACAGGCTGGCGAACTCCACCAGACGGTCGCGCTGAGTGTGCCAAGGCTGGTCCGGCAGATTGAGTTTCAGCTCTTTGGCCAGCGCCTCGGCAATCGGAAACGCCATCTCGCCCAATGCCGCCAGACTGCCCGAGGCACCGCCGAATTGCAGGCACAACACGCGCGGTCGCAGCTCCTTGAGGCGTTGGCGATGGCGCGTGATCGCCCCCAGCCAACCGGCGATTTTCGCGCCGAGGGTCACAGGCGTCGCCTGTTGCAGCCAGGTGCGCCCGGCCATGGCCACGCCCGCGTGCCGCTGAGCCTGTTGCGCCAGTGCTTCGGCCAGATGGCCCAGATCCTGCTCCAACAGGTTTATGGCCTCGCGCAGTTGCAACACCAGGCCGCTGTCCATCACGTCCTGGCTGGTCGCCCCCAAGTGCACATAGCGCTCGGCGGCCTCGTTGCGCGACGCGATCTGTCTGCCCAGTGCCTTGACCAGTGGAATCGCCGAGTTGCCTGCATTGCCAATGGCGATGGCCAGCGCATCGAAGTCATACAGCGAGGCATCGCAGGCGGCGCCGATGTCCTGCACCACCTCCGGAGGAATCGCGCCAATGGCGGCTTCGGCCCGGGCCAGTGCGGCCTCGAAATCCAGCATGCCTTGCACACGACCGTGATCGGAAAAGACCTCGGCCATGGCCTGCTGGGTGAAGTAACGGTCGAAAAGTTGGTGTGTGGGTCTGCTCAACGTACTGCTCCTGACGGCTCGTCCATAGCGTAGGTCCCGCCGTGGTCAGAAGTCGAAGAACACGGTTTCATCTTCGCCCTGCACACGGATGTCAAAACGATAGGCCACTTTGCCGTCGACGGTGCAGCGTTTGGCCACCAGTGTCTGGCGCCGGGCGGGTTGCTCGATGAGATTGAGCACCGGGTCCACCGCGTTGCTCTGTGCTTCGTCATCGAAATACAGGCGGGTCTGCAGGTGAATGTTGATGCCCCGGGCGAACAGCGAGACGTTGACGTGAGGCGCCATGGGCACCCCGGCCGCGTTGCGCACCACGCCAGGTTTGATGGTTTTGACCACCCACTCGCCTTCGTCGGCAGTGGCCGTGCGGCCGAAGCTGTTGAAGGGTTTGCTCAGGTCGTAATCGGTCTCGTACTGGCCGTCGGCGTTGGCTTGCCACAGCTCCAGAAACGAGTCGCGAATCAGGTGACCGTTGCCGTCATAAACGTGCCCCAGCAGCAGAATGTGCTCGCCAGGCGCACCGGGCCTGGCCATTTCGTTCCAGATTTCCTGTTCGCGAGCCGGGTTGCCCGCGGCCTCCAGCGCCAGGCCGATATGCACGTAAGGGCCAGCGGTCTGGGAAGGGGTTTCCGGCAAAATGTGAACGGGCATGATCAACCTCCTCAGACGTTTTCGAAGTGAGTCTTGCGCTGACCGCGCAGCACGATGTCAAAGCGATAAGCCAGGCAATCCATCGGATTGGCCATGCTCATGTCGAGCCTGGCGATCAGGCTCTGCACCGCTTGCGGGTCGGCAATCGACTTGACGATGGGGCACATCGGGATCAGCGGGTCGCCTTCGAAATACAGTTGGGTGATCAGCTTGGTCGAGATCGACGGACCGCTGATGGAGAAGTGAATGTGCGCAGGGCGCCAATCGTTGGGGCCGTTGCGCCATGGATAAGGGCCGGGTTTGACAGTGCGGAAGATGTAGTTGCCGTCACGATCGGTCAGGCAACGGCCCACGCCCCCGAAATTGGGGTCCAGCGGTGCGAGGTAGGCGTCTTTTTTGTGGCGGTAGCGACCACCGGCGTTGGCCTGCCACATCTCCACGAGGGTGTGGGGTACTGGCTTGCCGTACTGATCGATCACCCGGCCAGCGACGATGATACGCTCACCAATGGGCAGGCCACCGTTGTTGAAATTGAGCAGCAAATCGGCGTCATGACGACCGAATTGCAGGTGAGTGAAATCCGGCCCCGTGGTTTCGGACACCGATTGCGGAATGCTCACCAGGGCCTGACGCGGCGAGCGCAGGATCGAGGTCTTGTAATCAGGGGTCAGGGCTTTGGGGTGCCAATTGCGGTCGCGAATGGCGAAACGGCTGTCGTGGGCGTCGGACATGCCAGGCTCCTTTGTAGTTGTTGGAGGTTGGCAGTGTCCCGCTTAGCCGCCTTCGGCAAAATTGAAAAGAACGCCGTCATCCATAACCGTTTGGTTATGGATGACGGCTATGGATACCGGCTACGGAAAGCGCTCTTCACGGTAAGCCTGCCCCACTTCGCGCAACACCTCGGCACAACCCTGAGCGGCAATCGACAACGGCAACGCCGGATTGCTGCACAGTCCCACCGAGCCGCCCGGTTCGCGAATCCCCAGTTCCAGCTCAACCAGTTCACCCCGATTCAAGTCCTGGCGCACCGCATCGAACGGCGCGATCCACACCGCATCGCTGCATTGCACGTAACGACGGCTCAAGGTCAGAGACAGGGTTTCCAGTCGTTGCCGGGGCGCACGGATGCCGTGCTGGACGAACAGGCTGTCGGCGAACTTGCGAATGGTGGTGCCCGCCAGTGGCAACACCAGTGGAAAGTCTTCCAGCGAACCTTGGGTGTCGGTGCTGGACAACAGCGGATGGCCGTCGCGCACCACCAGCGTCATGGATTCGCTGTACAGGTGCTCGAAGCTCAGGCCGAGGATTTGCGGGCTGTCGGTCATGCGCCCGACAACCAGATCCAGCTCACCCAAGCGCAGTTGCGACAGCAAATAGGCGCTGGGGCCTGTCGCGACACTGACCACCAACGCCGGGTGACGGGCATGCAGGCGGCAGATCACCTCAGGCACCAGCAGGCTTTCAACCGTCGACAAAACGCCCAGCCGCACAGTGAGCGGTTCGTGCTCGCCAGATCGCAGGCTGTTCACCCCTTCGCGCAGCGCCTGCACACAAGGCCCTGCATAGCGCATGAACGCCACACCGGCTTCGGTCAATGCAGCGCCGCTCTTGCTGCGCAGAAACAGACTGGCCGACAACAGACCCTCCAGCTCCTTGAGGGTCTTGGACAGCGCAGGCTGGCTGATCGCGAGCTTGTCGGCAGCCTTGGCCAGACTGCCCTGACGCGCCACTTCGAGAAAGCACACCAGATGGCGGAATTTGATGCGGGTGTCGATGTTCACGTTAAAACGACCTTGTTCTTTGCAACGGTGCGCAGCCTATACCTCGCGGTGAATGAACCGCCGTATTCGCCACCAAGGCGGCTCCCACAGATTTAGCGTCAAACACCCGATCTGGATTCGGCTCAAGACTTGTGGGAGCCGGCGTGCTGGCCAAAGCGAGGGAGCGAAGACATCGTCAGCGACTGACGTACTGCATTCACCCCATTCAATGATTACAGGGTCGCCAACGGCAACGTGAAACGAAACACGCTGCCCACCCCCAGCTCACTGGTGGCGGTCAATTCACCGCCGTGGGCCTTCACGATGCCTTGCGAGATGTACAGACCCAACCCGGTGCCACTCGGGTTGCCCTCACGAATCCGCCAATAGCGTTCAAACACATGGGGCAGTTGATCCGCTGCGATGCCCGGCCCGGAATCGACGATATTGACGGCCACGAAATGCCCCTCCACCGTCGCCGTGACGCTGATCTTGCCTTCCTTGGGCGTGAATTTGATCGCGTTGCCCACCAGGTTGGACAGCACCTGAAACATCCGCTCAGGATCGGCCAGGATCTTCAGGTCCGGCTCTCCGGTGAACGACAGGTCGATGAACTTGTTCAGCGCCAACGGTGTAAGCAGTGTCCAGGCATCTTCGAAGAACTGGCTCAGTTCCAGCGTCTGGGCGTCGATGAGGTAACGCCCGGCTTCGATCTTCGAGGTGTCCAGCAAGTCTTCCAATAGCGTGGTCATGCGTGCCGTCGCCCGCTGGAGCGTGTCGATGGCCGAATTCAGGCGTTTGGACGCGGGGCTGACATCGGCCGCGATCACCCGTTGCATCATGCCGCACTGCATGCTGATCACCGTCAGCGGGCTGCGCAGGTCGTGGGACACCACGGCCACCAGTTCGTCCCGGGCGCGCACGGCGTCCTGCTCGCGCAGCACTTGCCGTGCAAGGTCAGACTCCAACGCTGAACGCCGCAAGTCGGTGGCCGCATACACATCGCCCACCGTCCACAGGCGCGAGATGCCGTCGACCTCCTGCTTCCAGGCTTCGAACGACTCACGTGGCTGCAAGCGGTCGGCAACGATCACTTTCGATGCGTCGGGGTTGCCGCTCCACTGCACGGTTTCCTTGATCTCGGAACGAAACCACATGACCGCGTTGTCGACCGGCTTGGGCAAGGTAAATGCCAGCAGTCCACTGGCGAACCGGCGATACCCCTGCGCCTCGGGGAACACTGCACTGAGGCTCGGCGTTTCGAAAACCGCGGTGGGTTGCGCCTTGAGCCACTGATGCAGCGATTTGACCTGGTCCGCCGCCGGGCACTGGCCGAACAGATGAACAGCATCGTCAATCACCACTGCGGCGCCTGTGGCACCGGTCAGATCCATCAGGTCGCGAGAGCGTTCGACCAGACCGTGATAGACGTCCCCACAGGCAGCCGCCATCGACTCGGCCAGAGACACCAGCAACCCGTCCTTGGCCCTGCGCTCACGTTGCGCTGCCAGATCCTCCAACGCGCCGATCTGCATCGACAGCACCTGGCCGATGGTCTGGCAGGCAGCGCGCAACGCGTGTGGCACTTGCAGGGGCT
This sequence comes from Pseudomonas sp. Pseu.R1, assembly GCF_045764065.1. Classification (NCBI taxonomy): domain Bacteria; kingdom Pseudomonadati; phylum Pseudomonadota; class Gammaproteobacteria; order Pseudomonadales; family Pseudomonadaceae; genus Pseudomonas; species Pseudomonas sp. Pseu.R1. Next base: position 382,613 of record NZ_JBJGEE020000001.1, read on the forward strand.
GGCGGTTGCCGCAACTGATCAGGCCCCACAGACGATCGTCCTTGAGCAGCGAAATGCTCATCGATGAACGCACGCCCATGTTCTGCATGTAGTGGCAATGAATCGGCGAGACGCTGCGCAGCACTGCATGACTCATGTCCAGCGGCTGACCAGTGTCCGGACGCAGCGCGGGCACCAGCGGCACCGGCACGTAGGTGGCGTCGGGAATGATCCGCAGCCAGTTCAGGCGGTACAACTCCCGCGCCTGCTCGGGAATGTCACTGGCCGGAAAAAACAGCCCCTGGTAGGTGTCCAGCTCAGGGGTGGCGGCTTCGGCGATCACCTGGCCGTGGCCCTGCTCCTGAAAACGGTAGATCAGCACCCGGTCATAGCCGGTCAGCGCGCGAATTTCGTTGACGCTGATCTCGTACAAGTCAGCCAGGCTTTTTGCCGACTGCAGGCGGCGTAACGTGCGCGTCAGGTGTTGATCGGCAGATGTGCCGCTCTCCGAAGTGGCCACCGCTTCCAGTTCGATAAACAGCACCCCGTCATGCCGGTGCAGCGAAGCGTCAAACGCAACGGCATTCACCTGCACGGCAAACGGATTAAGGTCGTCCAGCGAATCGTTCGAAAGCGCGCCTTGCAAGCGCTGCGTCGTAGCCTCGCCCAGCCAGTGGGACAACGGCTGCCCCTGCTCCGCAGCCACACCCAGCACGTCAGGGGCATTGGCACTGGCCTGCTGAACGGTCCATGACCGCTCATCGATGGTCAACATCACGCCATGGGGCTGAATAGCACCGGGAATGCGGATCGGCTCGTCAGCGCACCGCTGGAGCAAGGCATTGAGGTTTGGCTCGAGTTCAGACGTCATCGCAACACTCCCGCACGGTCCAGCCATTGCTCGAAGCAGTAAAACGTCGCGCACGCGGCGTCCACGACCTGCGGGTTGGCGTCAGGGTGATCGAACTCAGCCAGTCGTGCGAGAAACGCCTTCCACAACCGCCCGGTGTCGCGGCCATACACATCGAGAAATTCACCGCCATTGTTGGCATCGATGCCCAACCGCGCGCCGATGATCCGCCGCAGCACCTGGCCGCCCAGCGTGGCGCCTTCCATCACGTACTGAATACCGAGCAACTGTGCTTGGCTACCGAGTGACGGCAGTTCATCGCACAACGGCAGCGCTGCGATATCGGCGTTGCTGAACCCCAGAGCACGCAGATCCTTGATCAACGCCGGGATTTTTTGCCGTTCGGAATCGACGGCGTCAGCATCGAGGAAAGCATCGATCTGCCGTTGCAGCGGTGCGTGAAAACCATAATAGGCGGCGATGACACGTGTGTAGGCGCGGGTATCGAGATCGGGATGCGTCAATGGCAAGCGTGCTTCCAGCGCTTTATGTTGCACCGCGGTCGCGATGCGCAGTTGCTGCAAGAGGCTAGCAGGCGGCGCGCAGGCAGAGGGAATAGAGAATTCGGAGATGGCGTCGACCAAGGGCGGTGGCGTCCTGGCTGGAAGGAAGGGAAACGTTCAAGTACACAGACATCCGCAGATTCAGCTCGTGCAACGCAAATGACTACCGCGCACACTAATGGACGCGGCCGTTCGGTGTAAATACGCCTGCGATCAGCTGTAGGCGCATGCGCGGTCGTGATCGGTTGCGCAGCGGCACACAACCGACCATCGTGATTGCGCTGACCTCAGTCAGAAAATGTAGTCAGTGGTCAGGAAGCTCGACTCGCGATTGTGAATGATGTCGCTGATCAGCGCCTTGTTGTTCTCCTGGAATTTGGTCGCGACCAATGTTCGGATCGAGAACACCCGCAAGGCGTCGTGCACCGACAACGTCCCTTCGGCCGAGTTCTTGCGCCCGTTGAACGGGAAGCTGTCCGGGCCGCGCTGGCACTGAGCGTTGATGTTGATCCGTCCGACCTGGTTGGCGAACGCGTCCACCAGCCGTCCGACCTGTTTGGAATCGTTGCCGAAAATGCTCAACTGCTGGCCGAAATCCGAATCCAGCACGTATTCGATCACGTCTTCCAGATCACGATAAGCCACCACCGGCACCACCGGGCCGAACTGCTCTTCGTGGTACACGCGCATGTCCGGGGTCACCGGGTACAGCACCGCCGGGTAGAAAAACTGCTGATGGGTGGCGCCACCGCCTTCGTTCACCACTTTGGCGCCTTTACTCACCGCGTCGTCCACCAGCCCTTGCAGGTAATCGGTCTTGCCCGGTTCCGGCAACGGCGTCAGCGACACACCCGCCTCCCACGGCATCCCCGGCTTGAGCTGGGCGAGTTTTTCCTCGAATTTCTCCAGGAAGCTGCCCACCACGTTTTCGTGCACGAACAGAATCTTCAGCGCCGTGCAGCGCTGACCGTTGAACGACAGCGAGCCGGTGATGGCCTCGGACACTGCGTTGTCCAGGTTGACATCGGGCAGCACGATACCCGGGTTCTTCGCATCCAGCCCCAGCGCTGCGCGCAGACGGTGCGGTTTGGGGTGAAGTTTTTTCAGGGCGCTGGCAGCCTTGTTGGTGCCAATGAACGCGAACACGTCGATCTTGCCGCTGGCCATCAGCGCACTGACCGTCTCGCGGCCGCTGCCGTAAATCACGTTGATCACGCCTGCCGGGAAGCTGTCGCGGAAGGCTTCGAGCAACGGGCGAATCAGCAGCACGCCGAATTTCGCCGGTTTGAAGACCACGGTGTTGCCCATGATCAGCGCCGGGATCAGTGTGGTGAAGGTTTCGTTCAGCGGGTAGTTGTAAGGCCCCATGCACAAGGTCACGCCCAGGGGTACGCGGCGGATCTGACCCAGCGTGTCCTGCTCCAGTTCGAAACGGCTGGAGCGGCGATCCAGTTCCTTCAGCGCATTGATGGTGTCGACGATGTAGTCGCAGGTGCGGTCGAACTCTTTCTGCGAGTCCTTGAGGTTCTTGCCGATTTCCCACATCAGCAGCGTGACCACGGCTTCACGCTGTTCACGCATCTTCTTGAGGAAGGTTTCGACGTGGCGGATGCGGTCCACGACGCGCATCGTCGGCCAGGTGCCCTGACCTCGGTCGTAGGCTTTGACTGCCGCGTCCAGCGCGGTCATTGCCGTGTCCGCGTCCATCAGTGGCGTGCTGCCCAGCACTACGGATTCCAGCCCCGCATCGGTTTTGAGCGACACCGGACTGAGCACTGGCGCCAGTGGTCCATGCCACTGACGCAGCTCACCATTGACCAGATACTCACGCTGCTCGATCGCAGGCCCTGCACGGAACTGCTCAGGGATGTCTTCGGCGCGCGGATACAGGTTGTCCAGGCGGTTTTGCAGGGTCATTTCTCGTTACCTCTTCCAGTCGGCAATGGTGCGAACGACACTACGCCACAGCCAGCGCGGAATGAAAAGACTTGTGGCACATGTCACCGCCCCGTGACAGAGCGCCATTTCTGCTTTCGCTTTCTGCTTTTGCTCCCGCTTTTGCCGTTGCTCTTCATACGCAATAGCCCAGACACCGCCGACCGCGACTTGCGTTCAGCCTGCACCCAAATCGCGTTCGGCGGTGTCTGGACGTTTTGTGTCTGAAGAGCAAAAGCGAGAGCAGTGCTGAGCGCGTTTCGGTTCGCTCAGGCCACTGCTGTCTGATTACGCCCTTGCGCCTTGGCACGGAACAGCGCTTTGTCGGCGTTGTTGAGCAAGGCCTGGAACGCCTGATCGTGTGCCGTCATGGTCGCCACACCCAGACTCGCCGTGATGACTTCGCCGTGTTCGCAGGTCAATCGGGTGATGGCATCACGCAGTTGCTCGGCGCGGGTCTGCGCCACATCGATGGTCGCGTTGGTCAACAGCAACCCGAACTCTTCTCCGCCCAACCGACCACAGATGTCGGCATCACGGATCGAATCGCAGATAACCGCGCCAATCTGCCGCAACACTTGGTCCCCGGCCTGATGGCCATAAGAATCGTTGATTCGCTTGAAGTGATCGATGTCCAGCATCAACACGCTCAGCGGCAGGCGATTGCGCTTGCAGTGGTCGAACGTTTGCTCGGCCTGCCGGAAAAACGCGCGACGGTTCTTCAACCCCGTCAATTCATCGGTTTGCGCCGCGTGGTTGGCGATACGATGGGCGTACTCCATCTCTCGCTTCATGTAGAACGCCTTTTCCATGGCTTCGGACAACTTGCGCGTGGCGCTGATGACGAAGGAGGCGAACACCAGGGACGCCACCGCCATGCCGATCTGCGTGCCACCGGGCTGTAACAGCAACCACAACGTGCAGGGCAGCAACACCAGGCCTATGGAAACGATGGTCATGGAGCGATAAGCGGAATAACAGGACACCGCACTCACCGACATCCCCACGGCGAACAACAACACCAGCGTTTGCGTCAGCACGTCATCCGGCCCCACCAGGGCCAGCGCGCCGCCGCCCCAGATCCCGGCTGACAAAACCAGGGTCAGCCAGTATTTCAGTTCCCAGCGCTCAGGCGTGCGCAAGTCCGCCGGGCTGCGAAACCAGGAGGACAGCAACAATACGCGCAGCAAGGTAGAGGCGCTCAACAGGGCCAGCCAGGTGGTGACCACGTCGTGGTCCACGCGTGCCCAGCACAGCCAGCTCAGCATCACAGCGCCAAGAAAACTGCCGGTCACCGAGAACACGCTTTGTCGAAACAGCAGGTGCAGACAATCCGTTCGCACCTGGGCCCGAATCAGGACATCGCGCTCGTGCTGAAACTCAAGGAGATACATCGAATACGCCTATCCATACCCCGGTGATGGGGTCGATTGTGGCACCCTGCTATGACGCTATACAACACGCGCGATGACAAACCGGTCAGAATTGAGCATCCGCAGGACAAAAGAAGCCCGGACTCCCCGCAAAAGCGCCAGCCAGTGCCCTCATCTCCTCAAATGGAGCCACCCAAACGGCAGCATTCACGGCTTAAACGTCCAGCTCTTTCATCCGGTGATAGAGCGTGCGGCGAGGAATGTTCAGCTCTTGGCTCACGGCGTCAATGCTGTTGTTGTGACGTTTGAGTGAGGCCTGTATCAATACCTTCTCGATGACCCGTAATTGCGATTTCAATCCCGTCGAGGAGTCACGCTCTTCATCCGTACCGTTGCCCAACAGCGGTACACCCAGCACGAAGCGTTTGGCCGCCGACTTCAGCTCACGGATATTGCCGGGCCAGTCGTGATTCAGCAGCACGTGGCGCAGCACGCAGCCAATATCCGGCAGGGCGAGGCCCGCATCTCGCGCCGAGGCCAGAGCAAAACGGCGAAACAGCGGGAGTATCCGTTCCCGTCGGGCACGCAAGGGCGGCAATTTGAGGGTCAGCACGTTGAGCCGGAAGTAGAGATCGCGGCGAAAGCGCCCCTGCTCCACCAGTTCATCCAGCGAATGCTGCGCCGAAGCAATCACGCACACATCCAGCGCAATCGAGGCGGTTGACCCCAGCCGTTCGACCGCACGGGTCTCCAGCACGCGCAACAACTTCGCTTGCAGGCTCAGCGGCATGCTGTCGATTTCGTCCAGATACAAAGTGCCACCCTGCGCGGCCTCGATGTAACCGACCCGGGAGCGATCGGCGCCGGTGTACGCGCCGCTGACCACGCCGAACAGTTCGCTTTCGGCCAGCGATTCCGGAATCGCCGCGCAGTTCATGGCCACCAGCCTTCCCTTGCGCCCGGACAATTCATGTATGCGCTGTGCGACGGTGTCCTTGCCGGTGCCGGTCTCGCCCGACAGCAGCACGTCGATCCCCAGTTGCGAAATACTCTGGGCCACGACCGTCAGGTTGGGCACATGACGGTCGTCTTCCAGTTGTTCATCGAAAAAATCGTACACACTCATCCACGACCTCGGGCAGTTAACGCGCCTGCGGCCAAGACGACGCCGCAGACCTTCCACACAATTGGCGAGACAACAGGTATTCGGGTGTTACGAAAACAGCGGATCCGGGGTGCTCAAACAGGCCAGCCCAAGTTCTTTCATCCGGTGATACAAGGTACGGCGCGGGATTTCGAGCTCTTGCAGCACGGCATCCAGGCGGTGTTTGTGGCGCTTGAGGGCATCCTCGATGAGCATTTTCTCGATGACCCGCAATTGCGTTTTAAGCCCTGTTTCGGGGTCGCGATCCGGCTCGATGTCCGCGCCCAACAGAGGAAATCCGAGCACGAAACGCTTGGCGGCCGACTTCAGCTCGCGGATGTTGCCGGGCCAGGCGTGGCTGAGCAGCACTTGCACCAGGCCATTGCTCAGCACAGGCACTGCGCGATTGAAGTCCGCGGCGATGGCCTGGGTGAACTGGTCGAACAACGGCAGGATCTGTTCGCGACGGCTGCGCAGCGCTGGCATCTGAATGGTCAGCACATTGAGTCGAAAAAACAGGTCGCGACGAAACAGCCCTTGTTCCACGAGTTCATCCAGCGGTCGCTGGGACGAAGCAATCACCCGCAAATCCACGGGAATGAACGCGGTGGAGCCTAAACGCTCAATGCCCCGGGTCTCCAGAATGCGCAGCAGCTTGGCCTGTAGGCTCAGGGGCATGCTGTCGATTTCATCCAGGTACAGCGTGCCGCCGCTGGACGCCTCGATGTAGCCTTCGCGGGCGCGGTTGACCCCCGTGTACGCCCCGTTGACCACACCGAACAGTTGGCTTTCCGCCAGGGATTCGGGAATGGCGGCGCAGTTCATGCCTATAAAGGAACCTGTCCGACCGGACAACTCATGAATGCATTTGGCCAGCGTGTCCTTGCCAGTTCCGGTCTCCCCGCACAGCAACAGATCCATGCTCAGATTCGCGGTATTCAATGCAATCTGATGAATATCCAGCGATGCATTTGCCCCTAATGACGCCCAGCCGCTTACATCGATTTCTTCCTTCATCGATACCTCTCAAAGTGGGTGCAAGCGATTTATTAGTATCACGCAATACAGAGGCAGCACTATTTAATTTTAGTTCCCGCACTTGGTGAGAACCTGTTCACATCGCTACATATGATATCAATATGATTTCATATGACAGCGCCCAATTACTTGCACTCAAACATTCAAACGATTATTTAAATTTACGACTTGCTTGCGCAGCGTCGATGTTTTATTAACACCACGCCAAGCCGGAACCGTTCTCATCCAGCATCACACAACCTTAACAATCAACGGGTTATGCTCTGTTTCAGTGCGCCGATCGCCGATGAGCAGCCTAGCCGTCAGAAAAACATCGAATGCAACGATGCCCCGCCTCAGTGTTTTTTAATAAGTGACGGGGCATTTAATTTTAAACGCACGCACCACCCCACTGTTTATAACTTACTTAAGTCCTCGCACTTCGATACTAACACTCACATTTAAGTGCTGTTTATTCTCCTCGCTGACTTTCTATCAGCTTCCGGTATTTTTCATTCACCGCCGTCGCCCGTTAGTTATTTGATTATTTTAAGTACGACTGTTGTTCCGCGTTCGGTTTTCCAACTAAGGCCATTCGGTTTTCCGAACATTGCTTTATCCATTCAGCCACACCGGACGGAGGCCCTTGTTTTTCGGGGGGTACGGTGGCATTGCGCTGGCACTTTCTACGCATACCTGCTCGACGCTTTGCGTCAACAGGCACACTCTGGCAATCGGGATCCAACTAACGAACAGCGTGGCCATCGGGTGGAAAACGGTGGCCTTAGCTGAACATTCGGCTATTGAATACTGTTTCGGTGTTTCAAGATATGTCCGCCGCTGAAATCTACACAGGTGTATCAGCGACGTTACACGGCGCTGTAAAAGTTCATTAAGAATGCGCCGAATCGGATTAGCGCGAGGCCAGGAAGAACGCGCTTATGGGCAGGACAGGTGCCACTTTCAGGGAAAAATCGCTCTGTATCAGTGCCGTTACGCGAACGAGTGGCGATCTTTTGCGCCGAATCAGGTCATTGTCCTGCCGCCACGAATGGCGTGATCACGGCAGCGATCGGACGGACGGCGCAGCGGGAGCCGCACTGACCGCCAGGGTCTCGGCGGCGGTTTGCGGCGAATTCATCCGGGCCAGGCTGGCTGTAATCTGACGCGTCTGATCCCTAGGCACCAGCAGGTGCGCCGGGCCATCCACAGTTTTCTTGCGCAGAAACGCAGGGTTCAGCCCCAGCAGCACCGCTTCGTCGACCCCGGCACTGGCGGCCAACTGGCTCAGGTCCACGGGTCGGGTCAGCTCAATGGCCGTGAAATATGGCGAGTTGGCCACCGGATTCAGCTCGACCCCATAGGCGCCGGGTTCTCGCACCAGCATCGACAGCGCCAGCAGGCGCGGCACGTAATCCTGGGTTTCCCGAGGCAGATTCAGATGCCAGTAGTCGGTGGGCAATCCTCGCTGCTGATTGGCCGCGACCGCGCGGCTGACCGTGCCCTCACCTGCGTTGTAAGCCGCCATCGCGAGCAGCCAGTCGCCATTGAACTGGTCGTGCAATCGTGTCAGGTAATCCATCGCAGCCTTGCTGGACGCTACCACGTCTCGCCGTCCGTCGTACCAGGCGGTCTGGCGCAGGTTGAAATCACGGCCGGTGGCGGCCATGAATTGCCACAATCCCGCCGCATCCCGTACGGAATTGGCTTTGGGGTTGTAGGCGCTTTCCACGATAGGCAGCAGCGCCAGTTCGGAGGGCATGCCGCGCACGTCGAGACTTTCGGCGATGAAATGCAGGTAGGGGCTGGCCCGCAGACTGGCGTTACGCAAAAAGCCGGGGTTGCTCAGCAACCAGTCGCGCTGGCGCTCGATCCGCTGATTGAGGCCGTTGTCGTCAACGAGCGTAAAGCCTTGCCCCAGCCGCCCCCAGATATCACTGCCGTCATAGGCCACGGGCGCGGCCCTTTTACCCTGCACCTTGCCCGGCGCTGCGCCTGTATCTGACGAACGATTGAGTCCGGCCACCAGCCTCGGCGTACGTTCTATGGAGGGTTTGGGCGGATACCCCATGGCCGCTGAATAATCGAACGACTGACAACCCGCACACAGCAGCGCCAGACTCAGCGAACCGAAACGAATTTGACGCGCCAGCGTCGCGCGCTCGTTGAGGGAGAAAAAAGCAGGGGGCATAGGGCGAGGGTCCTGAGGGCAATCTCCCTAGGTGGCCTGCGCGCCCGAGCGGTTCCATGTCGACCCGCAATCCACCCGTCAGCGGTACGACCAACCCTGCACCGTGCGCACCAGTTCAGTCAGATCCCGCTCCCCACCGTCCTGTTGTGCTGCGACGTTCCACAACTGACGCGCTGCATTGCCCAGCCACATGGGCACGCCCAGGGCCTGACACTCTTCAACCGCCAACCCGACGTCTTTGCACACGCTGGACAGCGGAAAACCGAAATCGTAGGTGCCCGGCAGCACGTGTTTGGGGAATTTATCCAGCGTGGCGCCGTTCTTGCCGCTCCCGGCGTTGATCACCGACATCATCACTTCAGGTTCCAGCCCGCCTTTGACGCCTGCGACGAAGGCTTCGCTGGTGATCGCAAAGGCCGTGGTGGACAGCATGTTGTTGAGCAATTTGAGCAACTGCCCCTGCCCCGGCTGTTCGCCAACGATGAACACCTTGCCGAACACCTCGAACAGCGGACGCACTTGCTCGACCACCGCAGGCTTGCCCGCGATCATCAGCGCCAGCGTGCCCTTCTTCGCACCTGCGGCGCCACCGCTGACCGGGGCGTCCACCGTTTCAATGCCTTTGGCCGCAAGCCCCGCAGCCACTTCCTGCTCAGCCCGAGAGCCGACCGTCGAGAGGTCCACCAGAATCCGCACCGCACAGCCGTCGACGATGCCATCGTCACCCAGCGCCACGGCCTTGAAAATGGCCGGGCTGGGTAGGCTGGTGAAGATGATGTCGGCAGTGTCCGCCACCTCGCGCACGCTACCGGCGACCCGAGCGCCCAGTGCACCCAACTCATCCAGCGCGCGTTGATCCTTGTCATAAATGACCAGCGAATGCCCCTGCTCCAGCAGACGCCGCGCCATAGGGCGCCCCATGACGCCCACGCCAATGAATCCCAGTTGTTGATCAGCCATGATGACGTTCCTGTGGGTTAGCGACTGGCCAGACGCATGAGTGCGCCTGCGTCGATTGACTGTTCCAGTGCCCATACCGCCTCGATCAGCGGCTCGGGCGTGCACCCCGAACCACCAAAGGTGGCCAGTTCACGCACTTTGTCTTCGAGAAACCGGTCGCTCAGCGGCGCACCCAGGCTGCCCAGTGATACATCGATAACGTGGGTCAGCGGTTCGCGGTTGTGAAAGCAGATCCGCACTTGCACCGACTCCACCCGATAGCAGGCGTCGTCGATGAAGTGCAGCCGCGCGTACAACGCACGCAGGTTCGGGTCGCTGACGGCGGCATCGCTGAACTCGGCCAGCCCCGCCTTGCCCCTCGCCAGACTGACCGACACGGCATGTTGAGCGCTGACCTGAGATTGCCGTCCCCGTTGAATGTCAGGACGATCCGTGCGCTGCCTTAATAAAGGGTGTCCGGTGAGTTCGATGCGTGTGATGTCGTCCAGTGCCCAGTCGCGCTCGCGCGACACGTGCAAGCAAGCCTCAATCACCGGGTTGAGCACCACGCCGCAAGGCCAGGGTTTATAGGTGTTGGCCAGCAGCGCCCAGCGTTCGCCCAACCCGGCGCTGATTTCGTCGAAGCGCGGCTGTTCGCCGAACACGCGCAGAAAGCCTCGCTCGCCTTCCAGCGGCTGATCCGGCCCGGCAAAGCCGTCCTGCGCCAACAAGGCCGAGAGCACGCCGTTACGTGCGGCATTGCCCACGCCGACGCTTTTCGCGGCACTGCCCAACGTCTCGACAAGGCCCGATGCTTGCGCGCTGGCGCTGCCAAAGGCCCACACCAGTTGGGTTGCGGACAGCCCCAGCACTTTACCCACCGCCGCTGCTGCACCGAATACGCCACAGGTCGCGGTGATGTGCCAGCCACGACGGTAGTGTTCGGGAGAGATGGCCATGGCCAGGCGGCACTCTATTTCCACACCCAGTACAAAGGCCAACAGCAGTTGCTCACCCGAGATGACCCGGCTTTCAGCCAGCGCGAACAAGGCCGCAGCCACGGGCGCGGTCGGGTGCAGGATGGTGGGCATGTGGGTGTCGTCGTAGTCGAAAACGTTGGCGCTCATGGCGTTCAGCGATGCGGCGTTGAGCATGTCCATCGTTTCGTCACGGCCGATGACATGGGCGTTGCCCCCTGCATTGAAGCGGGCGAACAGCGTCGCAGCCTTGACCACGTCCGGGTCGCTGCAACCGGCCAGCGATACGGCGAAGTAGTTGAGCAGCGCGCGCCGGGCTTCGTGGCGCACGTTGGCCGGGATGTCCGCCCACAGGGTGGTTTCGACGAACTCAGCCAGTTGAAGGCTCAGGGTTGAGGTCATGAGGTGTCCTTTATGCAATGCCTGACGCAATCCCTGTAGGAGTGAGCTTGCTCGCGAGGCGTTGGGCCGGATATTGATGTCGTATAGGCGGACGCATCGCGAGCAAGCTCACGCCTACAAAAGACGCGTATTTTCAATTCAGATTTTGTTATTCACCCCGCCATCCACCCATCATCCACCGGCAACGTCGCGCCCGTGATCGACCCGGCCGATTCGCTACACAAATAAACGATGAGATCGGCCACATGACTGGCCTCGACGAAACGCCCGGTGGCCTGTTTGCCTTGCAGAAACTCACGGGTCGCCGTCTCGCGATCCAGTTGTTTTTGCGCCATCAACGCCGTCAAACGGCCTTCGATGTTGGGCGTCAGCACCGAGCCCGGACACACCGCATTGCAGGTGATGCCCTGGCCCTGGGTTTCCACGGCCACGGCGCGGGTCAGGCCGAGCAGCGCAGTCTTGGTGGTCACGTAATCGATGCGGTTGGCAATGCCGCGCGCGCCGTAGGCCGAAGACAGGTTGAAAATGCGCCCCCATTGCCTTTCGCGCATGCCGGGCAATACCAGCTGGATGGCGCGGAAAGCGGCCGTCAGGTTCACCGCCAGCGCCTGATCCCAGCACGCCGTCGGGAAATCTTCCAGCGGCGAGAAGTGCCGTACCACCGCGTTATTGACCAGCACATCGACGGGCCCCGCCGTCTTGATCAGGCGCCCGATCTGGTCGACATCCGACAGGTCCGCATGAACGTAGCGCACCTCGACATCATGGGCGCGCATCAGCTCATCGCAGGTCTGCTGCATCGATTCCGGCGCGGCCAATCCGTGCAGCACCAGATGACAGCCTGCCGCCGCCAACCCTTTGCCCATGGCCAACCCGAGACCGTCGGACGAGCCGGTCACCAATGCCGTTTTGCCTTTCATACCCCGGCTCCATGGGCATCGATCCGTACCGCGAACGAAGGGTCCTGCGGGTCAACGGGTGCAAAGCGGTTCATGACATCCGGGTCATGCCCCGGAATCACCAGCGCACCGGGCCGCTGCATCCACTCACGGATCAGCTCGTAGCCCCTGTACATGTCCGCGAGGCTGTCGAGCACGGCGAACGGCCGGTCCAGTTCCAGTTCTTCGTAGTAGTGAATGGCGTCGGAGGCGAGGATCACCGGGCCTTCGGGCATTTCCACCACCACCGCCATCTGACCTGGCGTGTGGCCACCCACTTCATGCAGCTCGATACCGGGAATCAGCGTGTGACGTGGCCCGTCGAGCAACGTGATGCGCCCGTCGCGGTGCAATGCCTGAATGCGCTCGATGTCCAGCGGGTCAATGTGGTGGCCGTACTGCGGGCGCTTGCCCATGTCGGTGCCCCAGAACTCGAACTCCTTGCGCGACATGACGATCTGCGCGTTGGGGTACAGGCCCAGATTTCCGGCGTGGTCGTAATGGGCGTGGGTCAACACCAGCAACTTGACGTCTTTGGGGTCGATGCCCAGCCTTGCCAGCGCATCGGCAGGCGCCACCACCGGCTGCCGACGCCGTGCCGCAGCCGCTTCAGGGCTGAAACCGGTGTCGATGACGATGGTCTGCTCGGCGTTGCGGAAGATCCAGAAGAAGTAATCCATGGTGATTTCCACGTCCGGCTCGCGGTAGGCGCGGAAGTTGTAATAGCACTCGCCCTTGCTGGTTTGCCGGGTGCCGTAGCGCACCACGATCACTTCGGGGTCAGTCCAGTTCGGTTTCACGGGTTTGGATGGCGTGTTCATGTGCGTTCCTCGTTGTTGTTTTTATGAGGCGTATCGCAGGCGACGTTATGGCGAGTCGGGTGCGCTCCGGCCCAAGGCCTGTTCGAGCAGCGGCGCCGCTTCGAGGGCGCCGTGAATCCCGATCAGGCTGACGATCTCCAGCAGCTCCATGATTTCTTCCTTCGTCGCTCCGTAACGCAGCGCGTTGCGCATGTGCAGCTTGAGGCCCGGCACGTACAGGTGCGTGGCGGCGGCGTCGAAGGCGCAGTACATGAACTCCTTGACCTTGGGTTCGAGCACGCCCGTGCGCCACGGCACTGAAGAGAATTCGACGTAGGCGTCGAACAACTCGGGGTCCAGCTCCAGCAGGCCTTCCCACGACGCATGCCAGTAGCCGCGGTTTTCGATGAAGCTGCTCTTGAGTGCCTCGCGCCTGGCGTCCAGTGGCGCCGGGCCGTCGCGCATGCCCTCTTCTTCCAGCACCTCCAGCAGCGTCGGCACACCCACGTTGGAGGCGTGAATGCCGACCGTGCTGATCAACTGGAGCACTTCCACCAGCTCTTCGCGGGTGGCGCCGGAGCGGATCGCCATGGCGATGTGCGCCTGCATGCCGGGCCGAAACAGGTGAGTGGCGTTGGCACTGGCCGCCAGCGCGATGAAGGCCTTGACCTTGTCGGGCAGGTAATTCTTTTGCCACGGCACGGCGGCAAACCCGGCGTAGGCCTCGACAAAGCCGGGGTCCAGACGCAGCAGGCTGTCCCACCCGGCGCTCCACGTGCCTTGACTGCGTTCAAAAGCGGCTTTGGCCTGTTGTTGTTTTTCGGTGAGGCTCATGGTGTTCCTCTTATATGGATGCAACTCAAACCGCTTCTGGCCGAAGGCCGTTCTCTGCGGCCCAGACCAAGCCACGCTCCTACGGCCTTCGGCCAGAATCAAAAGCATTGCGGCGTTCAGCCAGAACCCATCGTGCAATTCAATCCGCGCTGCGCAGGTAATCCACATCCGCCACCGCTTCCTGCCACTCGGTTTTGCCGATGGAGGTGGCGGTGTGGACCATAAAGTTCTTGGTGTTGGCGCCGTGCCAATGCCGTTCGTGCGGGCCGATCCACACCGTGTCGCCCTGACGGATCGGTTGCGGGTCGTTGCCCTCCAGACAAATCCAGCCGCTGCCCGCCGTGACGTACAGCACCTGGCCTTGTTCGTGGTAATGCCAGTGGGTGCGCGCACCGGGGTTGAACGACACGTTATTGATGGTCACGCCATCGGTGGTCGGCATCACCGGATCGGCCCAGACCACGCCGGTGAACGTGGCGCCACGCTGCTCGGAAATTGCCCCTTCGACGCTGCCGTGAAACACCTTCATGCTTTGTCTCCTTCTTTTGATGCGTGAAGCCGCACGCCACCGGACATGTCGCCAATGGCGTCCACCACGCGATTACTGATCAGGTCGCCATAACCCAATGCCGTCTGCAGCCCGAAACTGGCCAGCGGCCCGGACGCATTGAGCGACGCCACCCCCAACTCGCGAACGCGCTCCAGGTAGAGCACCACGTCCTTGCTCATCAACTTGCCGGTCAGTCCACCTTCCAGGTAATTGCCGTCGACGATGTGCGGAAAGCGGTTGAGCGTGGCGAAGTTCACCCCGCTGCTGCTGTTGAGCACGTCGAGCAGCCGATGCAGGTCCAGCCCGGCCTTCTTGCCCGCCACCATCACCTCCGCCGTGGCTGCGAGGCTGACGGCATTGAGAAAATTGTTGAGCAGTTTGGTGGTATGCCCGGCGCCGCTGTCGCCCATCAGAAACACCTTACTGGCGATGGGTTCGAACACCCAGGCCAGTGCCTCGACCGTGGCCGCGTCGCCGCCAACCATCAGGGTCAACGCGCCCTTTTCCGCCGCCGCAGCACCCCCGGAAATCCCGGCATCGACGTACTGCACGCCGCGCTCGGCAAATAGACCGTGCAGTCGCATCGTCGAACTGGCCGCCGCCGTGCTCAAATCCACGACAATCTGACCTTCACGACAATGTGCCAGCAGCCCGTTGGCGCCCTCGACCACCGCCTCCACCACCTTGCTGTCCGGTAGCGACAACAGCACCACATTCGCCTCGGCCATGACATCGGCCATGGACGCAGCCACCTGCGCGCCTGCGGCCTTGGCCCGCTGGGGGTCAGTGTCGAAACCCAGCACCGGCAGTCCGGCATTCACCAGGCAGCGCGTCATGCGCCCGCCCATGTTGCCCAGCCCAATGAAACCCACGGTTTTGCTCTTCACGACGGCTCTCCTCGTGGATTAGAAATCAACGTCTTTGGTTTCCGGCCCCATGTAGGCGCCGAGGGTCGCGATCACCCCGCCAATCACCAGCAGCACAGCGGGCGTGACGGTGAATGGGATGAACTGGCCCAGCCAGGCCATGTAGAAGGCGTAGAAAGAGGGAATGATCACCGACAGACTGAAGCCGACCCCAAACCCGGTGGCGCGCACATCAGTCACGAAGCGCTCGTTGATGTAGGTCACGATTACGCCCCACGGCGCGGTCACTAACACCGACAACATACAGACCAGGGTCATGATCACCGGCAGTGACAATCCTTGAACGTTGGCCAGCACGTACATGATCCCCGCGCCCGCCGTGGCGATGATCGGCCCCAGGGTGATGAAAAAGCGTCGACGGCCGATCTTCTGGCCGATGATTCCCGAGGCGATGTAGCTGAAGAACAGAATCGAATAGGCCAGCAGCAAGGTGCCCGTCACTTGCAGCCCGGACAGGTGCAAGGTGTTCACCAGCAAGCCGGTGGGCAGGAAGATGGTGATGATGTTCTGGGTCAGCCAGAAACCGGTCATCATCAGCAGCACTTGCAGCAGGTTGCGGCCGCTCTTGCCTTTGAGCAGGTCGGTCAGCGGCAGTTTTTCCCGAGGCTTGTTACCGGTTTCGCTTTCCCAGATTTCCGATTCCGACACCGCGTACACGTAGTACAGCGCCAGCACACCGGCCAACAGCGCGCCGATCACGAACGGAATCCGCCAGCCCCACTGCACGTACGGCGAGCCGGGGCCATCCAGCGGGAACAGCATGAACATCAGCATCGCCACCAGGTTGATGCTGACGTAGGCCAGCGGGAAACCGGCGATGATCAAACCGCCCACGAAACCGCGCTGATGCTTTTTCGAATACTCGATGGCCAGCGGCATGGCCCCGGTGTAGCCGCCGCCGAGAAAGATGCCATCCACGAAACGCAGCAGCACCAGCGCCCAATACGAGGCGATACCAATGGTCTCGTAACCGGGCAACAGCGCGATCAGCAACGTGACAATGCCAAACCCGGACACCGAATAGATCGAGGCCATGCGGCGCCCGGTCTTGTCGGCGATCATGCCGAACAGCAACGCGCCGATGGGACGCCCCAGCAATGTGGTGATGAACACCAGCGAGGCCAGAATCGCCGCCATGCCCGGCGACAACTGAGCGGGCTGGAAGAAGAACAATACCGGCGATAACACCACCACCGGCAGATAGATGTCGAACATGTCGATGTATTCGGAGAAAAACGCGCCCTTGATGGCGTTCCTTCTCTTCTTCTCGATCGACTGCTCAGATTCAGCCACCGCAGTGGCCGGGGCGTATGTGCTCATGACGGTTCCTTGTAGTTATTGTTGAACGCCTGTCGTGTGTGTTTTGGGGAACGGAGTCAGCCTTTTGCGGTTTCAGCCTCGTAGGCCTTGATCGCCTCCGACGCCACCCGAAACGCCGCCAGGCCCAGCGGTGCACCGCAATACACGGCGGCCTGCATCAGCACGGCGCGGATCTCGTCCTGGGTCACCCCGTTGCGCAGCGCACCGCGCACGTGAACGCTGAGTTCGTGGTGCTGGCTCATGGCAGTGAGCATGGCGATGTTGATGATGCTGCGGGTCTTGAACGGCAGCGTCGGGTCGCCCCAGATCTCGCCCCAGCAGTATTCGGTGACCAGCTTTTGCATTGGCCGGTTGAAGTCGTCTGCCGCCGCCCAGGATTTCTCCACGTGACGGTCGCCCAGCACCTCCTTGCGGTTGTTGAAGCCCTGATTGAAACGTTCGTTGTCTTCCATCGTTCTGGCACCTTATTCGTACGATCGACTGATTGTCATACAGCTAAAGCAGGCAAATTTTTTTAGGTCACGGCGCGGCTGTCCGAATACGGATCAGGCGCCGTAACCGATCATCGATTTCACTTCCAGGTATTCGCGCAAGCCGTACTCGCCCCACTCGCGGCCATTGCCCGAGCGCTTGACGCCGCCAAAAGGCGCGGCGAAATCCGCAGGCGGGTAATTCAAATGCACGGTGCCCGCCTGCAACCGCCGGGCAACGTCACGAGCACGTTGGTGATCGGCCGATTGCACATAGGCCGCCAGCCCGTAGTGGGTGCCATTGGCGATGGCAATCGCTTCGGCTTCGCTGTCGTAAGGGATCATCGACAGCACCGGGCCGAAGATTTCTTCCTGAGCGATGGTCATCTTGGGGGTCACGTCGGCGAACACCGTGGGTTTGGCGTAGTAGCCTTTTTCAATGCCGCTCGGCAGGCCCACGCCGCCCGTGACCAAGGTGGCACCTTCGTCGATGCCGTTCTGGATCAACGCCTGCACGCGGCGAAACTGGGCGCGGTTGACCAGCGGGCCCAGTTGAGTGCTTTCGTCAGTGCTCGGGCCAACGCTGTAACCCTCGGCAGCCACTTTGGCGATCTGCACCGCATCGGCCATCAGCGCACGGGGGATCAGCATCCGCGTCGGGATCGAACAGGACTGCCCGCTGTTGGTGAAGCACGCGGCCACGCCTCGGGTCACCGCATCTTGCAGATTGACGTCGTCGAGCAGAATGTTCGCTGACTTGCCACCCAGTTCCTGCGCCACGCGCTTGACCGTATCGGCGGCAGATTTGGCCACCAGAACGCCTGCGCGGGTCGAGCCGGTGAACGACAACATGTCGATGTCCGGGTGCGCCGACAGCGCCGCGCCCACGCCGGGACCGTCGCCGTTGATCAGGTTGAACACCCCCGGTGGCACGCCCGCTTCGTCCAGCACTTCGGCGAACAACAGGCTGCTCAGTGGCGAGTATTCACTGGGTTTGAGCACCATGGTGCAACCGGCGGCCAAGGCCGGACCAACCTTGACCACGATCTGGTTGATCGGCCAGTTCCAGGGCGTGATCAGGCCGCAGACGCCGACGGGTTCGTGGCGGATCAAGGTGCTGCCCTGCGGCTCTTCGAACTGAAAGCGCTGCAAGACTTCGATCAATTGATTCAGGTGCAGCCAGCCCCGAGGGACCTGAAACTTGCGGGAAAAGGTGATCGGCGAACCCATTTCCACGCGCATGGCCTGAGCGAATGCCTCTTGGCGGCGCTCGTAAATCGCCACCACGCGTTTGAGCAAGGCAATGCGTTCAGCAACCGACGTCTGCGCATAGCTCGGCAACGCTGCCCGAGCGGCCGCTACTGCGCGGTCCACATCCGTCGCATCGCCCAGTGCCAGACGCTCGACAACGTTTTCCGTGGCGGGGTCGATCACATCGAACCAGGTCGGGGATGCCGGTTCGACCCAACGGCCATTGATATAAAAGCGATCAGCGTTTGACATGACAACAGCCCCTCACTCGCCTTCGTTGGCCAGCATGCGGTACATCTCGGTGTGGTCCGTCGTGGGCGTTGCACCTTGCGCCACGTCATTCCAGACCTTGATCGCGCTCTGGCCAAAGATCAGCGGGTAATCCAGCGCGTCGGACAGGCCCTTGGCGATCTTCAGGTCCTTGTTCATCAACTGCATCGAGAACCCGGAACCAAAGGTGCCGCTGAGCATGAACTGCTTGGCTTTATTCAGTGAAGTGTTACTGCCGCCGCTGGAGGCGTTGAGCACATCGACCATCACATCGGGATCGATGCCGAAACGCTTGGCCACGTGCAACGCTTCGACCGTGGCCATCAGACCGGCCGCCGAAACGAAGTTGTTCAGTGCTTTGGCGGCGTGGCCGGAACCGGCATCGCCGATGTGCAGGATGTTCTTGCCCATGGCGTCGAGCACCGGTCGACAGCGCTGCATCACGGCGGCGTCGCCGCCCACCAGAATCGCCAGACTGCCGTCCACCGCGCGTTTCACGCCTCCGGAAACCGGAGCGTCGAGGTAAGCGAGGTTGAGAGTGTTGAGTTTCTGCCCCAACTCGCGAGAGCGCGCAGGCTCTGACGAACTCATGTCGATCACCACGGTTTGCGGGGCCAACGAGCCGGCCCAACCGCCCTCACCCAGCAACACCGTCTCGACAATGTTGGAATTGGGCAGCATGGTGATCAGCACATCGAGGGTCTGGGCGTTTTCGGGAGTGAGTGCGCTGGCGTCGAGGGTCGCCTGCACATCGCGCAGACGCCCGGCATCGGCGTCTGCGAGGAACAATTGAAAGCCGACTTTGGCCAGACAGGCGGTCATGGGCGTGCCCATCATGCCCAGTCCGATGAAGCCGATCCGTTGCGGTTGCGTCATGTTCGTGCCCTTTGATTTCTTATGTTCTTGTCAATCGGGTCGAGGCGGCGTCTTGCACAAGCTGCAGCAGGATGGTCGCCAGCAGGTGAGGCGAAACTATCGGATTGTCATACAGTCGGTCAATAGGCTAGTTTACAGATTCTTACCAGCGGTACTTTGAAAGAGGAGTTAACGGATGATCGTCGAATTACGGATTTACCACTGCGCACCGGGCCGCCTGCCGGCCCTGCACGACCGTTTCACCAGCACGACATTGGGTTTCTTTGAGAAATACGGGATCAAGCAGATTGGCTTTTGGACCAACCTGAGCGGCCCGACCAACCAGTCGTTGACCTACTTGCTGCAATGGGAAAGTCTCGCTGAGCGCGAGGCGAAGTGGAATGCGTTTCAAAGCGACGCCGAGTGGATCGCCAAACGGGCGGCGAGCGAGGCGCAGGCGATCATCGTCGAGCGCATCGAGAACCAATTCCTGACCCCGACGGCGTATTCGGCATTGCGTTGAGCATCAAAAGCCTGAAACGACAAAGATAACGTTGCCGTTGCCGTTGCCGTTGCCGTTGCCGTTGCCGTTGCCGTTGATCTTGATCTTGATCTTGATCTTCTTACGCAATAGCCCAGACACCGCCGGCCGCGACTTGGGTGCTGGCTGAGCGCAGGCGTTGCGTAGTGGGTTGAGCCGCAGGGATGCGGCGAGAGCGAGGTGGCCATGGATGGCCATCCCTCGCGTGCCCACGGAGCGGCGCCGAAGTGAGGGGACTCTGACGCAGTCAGAGCCAAACCAGGAGCAATGGTTTTTGGTGACTTTTTCCCGAAAGAAAAAGTTACCCGCTGTAAGAGCGGAAAGGTGAATCAGCGTCACCCCCACGAACGGATCAGACCCGGATATCTGGACCGCGCTTTTAAAGCTGGAGACGTTGAAATCCGGGGCAGATCCGTTATTGGGGATATAGGGATTTAGGGTTTCGCCCCCTCGGGCGACCTACTTTCCTTACGGGGAAAGTAGGCAAAGCCACCTGCTCCTGGTTTGGCCTTGACTGCGTCAAGGTCCCCTCACTCCGGCGCCGCTCCGTGGGCACGCGAGGGATGGCCATCCATGGCCACCTCGCTCTCGCCGCATCCCTGCGGCTCAACCCACTACGCGACGCCTGCGTTCAGCCTGCACCCAAGTCGCGTTCGGCGGTGTCTGGACGTTTTGTGTATGAAGAGCAAAAGCAGAAGCAACGGCAACGGCAACGGCAACGGCAACGGCAACGGCAACGGCTATTGCACCGTATGCCCGTCATTCTCCGCCAGCAGCTCAAGCACGTTTTTCGAGGCGTTCTCAACGTGCAACAACGCCGCCGCACAGGCGCCCCCCTCATCGCGCTGCTGAATCTTGCGCACAATCGCCTTCAATTCAGCCAACGTGTGCGGCATGCGCCCTTCCCGCCCCAGCGACAACGCCCGCAGCAGGCTCACGCGGTTGTTCAACTGTTCCAGCATCCCGCCGACCACCCGGCTCTGCTCGATGTCCAGCAGCACGTGATAGAAACGCCGCTTGATGTCCAGCAACGCAGTGCCGTCAACGCTGGTGGTGTGAGACTGCTCTTCAAACTCATCGAAGACCTCCGCCAGCTCCGCCACGTCTTCATCGGTGGCGTAACGCACGAAATTGCGCACGGCCAACACCTCCAGCGCGCCGCGCACGTCGTAGATCTGCACCGCATCCTTGGCGTCCACCGACGCCACATAAGCGCCACGGTGCGGCACCTGCTCCACCAGCCCCTCGGCCTCCAGTTGACGCAACGCTTCGCGCAACGAGGTGCGGCTGACATCCAGCGCGGTGTACAACTGCTGCTCCACCAGACGGTCGCCGGGCTTGAAGCGGCCCGAGATGATTTCGTTGCGCAGTGCATCCTGCACTTGATGCCGCAAGGACGACGCTTGGCGTAGTACTTTCATGCTGTATTCCCGAAGACCTGTGAATGCCGTGCCGCTGGCGACCCTCGAACTGGCCGCCAGCAGTCAAATCCGGGGACTGATCCTCATGATGCCGCCCCGCTGAAGCAATCGTATTGTATTACAGGTCATTTCGGAAAAATAAATCAGCGCATTTTCGTCTCACCACACCGCGATGGTCGAATCGGCCCTTGGCTCGGTCCCTCCGCACAGCACGCCGGTCACGGGATCGCGCACGATGATCTGCCCGCGGCCGTATTCCGTGGAGTCAAAGGCAATGCTGATTTCATGTCCGCGTCGCGCCAGCGCGGCCGCCAGGTCCGCTGACGCGCCCTGCTCGATACCGATTTTCTTGCCCCCCAGCCATTGCCAGCGCGGGGCATCCAACGCGGCCTGCGGGTTTAGGCCGAAGTCCACCAGGTTCATCACCATCTGCACGTGACCCTGAGGCTGCATGTAACCGCCCATCACGCCGAACGGCCCTACGGCGTTGCCATCCTGGGTGAGAAAGCCCGGAATGATGGTGTGAAAGGTCTTTTTACCAGGCAACAGGCAGTTCGCATGAGCGGGATCGAGGCTGAATTCCTGCCCCCGGTTTTGCAAGGACAGACCGCTCTCCGGCAACACCACGCCCGAACCGAAGCCGTGGTAGTTGCTCTGGATGAACGACACCATATTGCCTTCAGCGTCGGCCGTGGCCAGGTAAACGGTGCCGCTGGCGTGAGGGTCACCTGGCTTCGGCGCTTGCGCCTGCTCACCGATCAACGCGCGGCGTTCGTCGCTGTAGCGATCGCTCAGCAAATCCGCCACCGCCACCTTCATGTGCAGCGGATCGGTGATGTGATGCAGGCCGTCGCTGTAGGCCAACTTCATGGCCTCCAGTTGGCGATGCCAGGTTTGCTGGCTGTCTCGGTGGTCGAACTCAAAGCCTTCAAGGATCTTCAACGTCATCAGCGCCACCAGCCCCTGGCCGCTCGGCGGAATTTCCCAGACGTCGTAGCCCCGGTAATTGACGCTGATCGGATCGACCCACTGCGGGCGGAAGCTGGCCAGGTCTTCAGCCCGCAGATGGCCGCCCGTGGCACGGGAGTGGGCGTCGATGCGCTGGGCCAGCGCGCCGCGATAGAGGCTTTCGCATTGCGTGTTGGCCAACTCTTCAAGGGTTAGCGCTTGCGCCGGGTTGCGAAACAGCTCCCCGGCTTTCGGTACACGACCGTCGATGAGAAAGGTGTCAAACCAGCTGTCCAGCTCCGGGCTGCGGTGCGCGTTGAACTCATCGAATGCCATCTGCCATTGATGAGCAACCACCGGCGACAACGGAAAACCGCCCCGCGCCAAATGGATCGCCGGTTGCAGCAGAACGGCAAAGGGCAGCTTGCCAAAACGCCGGGACAACTCCGCCCAGGCCGACGGACAGCCCGGCACGGTGACCGGCGTCCAGCCATACAAAGGCATCTGCTGATGCCCCGCGCCTTTCACCGCTTCGATGCTCAAGGCCGCAGGCGCATGGCCGTTGGCGTTCAAACCGTGCAACTGACCTTTGCACCAGACCAGCGCGAAAGCGTCGCCGCCAATGCCGCAGCCAGTGGGTTCGACCACCGTCAGCGCGGCCGCCGTGGCGATCGCTGCGTCGATGGCGTTGCCGCCCTTTTGCATCATTTCAATACCGGCCTGTGCGGCCAGCGGTTGCGAGGCCGCCACCATGCCCCGACGGGCAAACACGCTCTGGCGACGGGACGGATACGGGTACTCGTGGGCAGAAAAATTCAACATGGCAAACGCTCGGTAAATTCGGGATTCATTGACCCAAACAGGTCACAGGACACGGCTGAGAAACGCCTGCGTGCGTGGATGGCTCGGGCGGCTGAAAATCTGCTCCGGTGCCCCCTGCTCGATCAGTTCGCCCTGGTCCAGCACCACCACGCGGTCGGCCACTTCCCGGGCGAAGCCCATTTCATGGGTCACCACCACCATGGTCATGCCGTCTTCGGCGAGTTCTTTCATGACTTGCAGCACTTCGCCCACGGTTTCCGGGTCCAGCGCGCTGGTAGGTTCGTCGAACAGCATTGCTTTGGGTTTCATCGCCAGCGCGCGGGCAATCGCCACCCGCTGTTGCTGGCCGCCAGACAGCATCGACGGGTAATGCCCGGCTTTGTCGGCCAGTCCCACCCGCGCCAGCAATTCACGCCCCAGGCTCAACGCAGCTTCGCGGGACACACCGAGCACGTGAATCGGCGCTTCAATGATGTTTTCTAACGCAGTCATGTGGGCAAACAGGTTGAAGCGCTGAAACACCATGCCAATGTCGCGGCGCTGGCGAGCGATGTTGCGCTCCGAATCCCGGACCAGACTGCCATCGGCCTTTTCCCGGTAGCCCATGGCCTGGCCGTTGACCCGGATGCGCCCGGATTGAATGTCTTCGAGCAGGTTGATGCAGCGAATGAAGGTGGTCTTGCCTGAACCGGACGCGCCGATCAGCACCACCACTTCGCCTTTGCGCACCTGCAACGAGATGCCTTTGAGGATTTGCAGATCGCCGAACGACTTATGCACGTCCAGCGCTTCGATGATCAGTTCTTCACTTTGATGCGCCATCTCAACGCCCCCTCAGCAATTTCATGGCGCCACGCCCGAACATGCGCTTGGCTGCCGGTGGCTGGCGATCCGACTGACCGAAGCGTTGTTCCAGCCAGCGCTGGAAGAAGCCCCACAGCGTGGTGAGCATCAGGAAATAGATCGCCACCACCAGGTACAGCTCGAACACACGGAAGGTGGCCGAGGTGATCATCTGCGTGCTCAACAGCAGCTCCTGCACGCCAATGACGCTGACCAGCGTGGTGTTTTTCAGCATCACGTTGAACTCGTTGCCCAACGGCGGCACGATCACCCGGAACGCCTGGGGCAGCACGATGCGGCGCATCAGCTTGCTGAACGTCATGCCCAGCGAGCGCCCCGCTTCGTATTGGCCCTTGTCCACGGCGCCGATCCCGGCGCGGATGATTTCGGCCATGTACGCGCCTTCGTTCAAGCCCAGCGCGATGATCGCCGCCTGAATGTTGCCCGGTATGACAACCCAGCCTAGGTCGATGTCCTCGAAGCGGAAAATCCCGCCCGCGGCCAGCGCGGTGTATAGAAACACGATCTGCACCAGCAGCGGCGTGCCGCGCATCAGCCACACGTAAAACCGCACCGGCAGGTTCAGCAGCGGGTTCTTCGACAGGCGCATAAGCGCCGCGATCAAGCCCAATGCACAACCCAGCAACATCGCCAGCACGCTGATCAGGCAGGTCAGCCACAGCCCGGTGAGGTAAACCCCGCTGGGCTGGGACAGGTACTGCCAGAACACTTCCCAATTGAAATTCATCGGTCTCTTCCGTTCAGCGCGGGGTCAGTCGAGCTTGTCGCTTTCGACGTGCCATTTAGCGAGCAACTGGGTGTAGCTGCCGTCGCTGCGCATGTCGCTGATCACTTGCTGCACGGCGGCGGTCAGTTGCGCGTCGTCCTTGCGGATGCCCAGCCCAGTGAGGATTCGGCTGAAGGCAGGCACGCCTTCCTGGAACAGGTCTGGCGCCATGGCGGCGTAGTAACCGGCGGTTTCCACGGTAGTGCCATAGGCGTCAACCTGATTGATGCGCAAGGCCTGGAAAGCATCGGTATCGGTGTTGTAGACCACCAGTTTCAACGGCGCTTTGCCCGCTTTGGCGAGGCTTTCGTTCTGGGTGTCGAGCAAGGATTTGATGGTCGAGCCGTTGAGCACCGCCACTTTGTGCCCGGACAGGTCATCCAGCGACTGGATGCCCTTCGGATTGCCCTTGGGCACCACCACCGACTGACTGGAGTACATGTAATTGACGATGTTGATCACTTCCCGGCGCTCGGGCTTGTCGAACAACTGGTCGACGATCATGTCGCACTGCTGGGCCAGCAAGGCAGGCACCAACCCGGAAAACGGGATCACTCGCCATTCGACCTTTTTGCCGCCCAGACGCTTGGCGATTTCCACGCCCAGATCGATGGTCAGGCCCACCGGTTTCTGCGCAGCATCGAAGGACACCAGCGGCGGCGAGTCCATGCCCGAGCAGTAAGTGACTTTGTCGACCTTCTGCAAACGGTCCGGCACGGTGGGGGCAGCGGACACCAGCGGTACACACAGGCTCAGGGACACAAGGGCGGCCAGCGCAGCGGGTTTATGCATGACGAAAGCTCCGGTTTCGGTAAGAAAGTAAGGGCAGTTGTGAACGTCACAGCGGTGCGGCAATGCAGCGTGCGGACTGGCTGTCCGCTCTGTTTTTTTCAGAAATCAGGGTCGGGTTTGCTGTTCGAGGAAGGCGATCAGGCTCGGCACCGTGCCTTCGATGTGCTCGCGCAACACGCGCTCGGCGTGATCGGGGTCTCCCGCGCGCACGGCATCGAGAATCACCGCGTGTTCATCGCGGGCGCTGAGGGGCTTTTCGCCGTGCTCAAGCCACACCCGCATGTGCGGCTCGATGACGGTATAGAGCGCAGAAATCTGACGCATCAGCCGCGAGCGTTCGCTGAGGCTGCACAGGTATTCATGAAAGGCGCGGTGGCGGCTGACCCACTCCGAGCTGTCGTCGCGGTAGTCGTCCATGTCGTCGAGCAGACGTTCAAGATGGATCAAGTGGCGCTCGGTGATCTTCGGCACGGCGACGCGAATCGCCAGCCCTTCCAGTGCGCTGCGCATTTCGAACACTTCGCGCATTTCTTCGATGTTCAGGCCGCTGACCACCGCCCCCCGGTTCGGGCGCAGCGTCACCAGGCCATCAGCGGCCAGGCGGCGAAACGCCTCGCGTACCGGCATGCGGCTCATGCCGATTTCCGTGGCGATGTCTTCGGCGATCAAGCGCTCGCCCATGCGGTAAATGCCCTTGCAGATGGCATCGAGCAAAAAGGCGTAGGCCTCTTCTTCAGCAGTGACGGGTTGACGTTCGGCGTATCCGGGTGCAAGGCGCATGGCGTTACCTTTTGAATTTTTGCATCCAATCATCCACGAATACATAAAGGCAAAAGCGATGCCACATCACGGATACGTCAGCAAGGTGATGATCTGTATGGGAAATGAGCGCAAGCAACGCCGAGGAGCAGTCGCCAAGGACTGCTACATAACGGATCAGCGTGAGGTCAGGCGCGCACAACAAGTGTGCGTTTGGGAACGAAACCGCGGAGTGATTCGATCAGGCGTGGCGAATCACGGCTTCGATTTGCTGCATCGCGGGCAACAGGGAATCAGCGATTTCCTGAGCCTTGGCCGTCGGCTGCATGCAGCGGTTGCGCCGCAGAAACAGCGGATCATCGAAGCACTGGCGCAAACGTACCAAGGCACCGCTGACCGCAGGCTGAGTCACGTGCAAGTGGCGTGCGGCGGCGCTGACGTTGCGTTCGCGAAACACCACCAGGAAGGTCAGCAGCAGGTTCAGGTCAATGCCCAACAGGATGTCTTCATTCAGGGACATGTCAGGCCGCCTTGCTCGCCGCGACGACGAAACTGTTGAACTGCAAACGACTGATGGCGCCGCTGAGCAGCAGCGTCATGAAGCCATCGAGTTCCGGATGAGAGAAATGTGCCTGCATTTCGGCCTCGGACCGCCAGTAGCCACTGACGATCCAGGACGTGGCGTCGGCATTGTTGGGGGTCAATGTGTAGGCGATACATGGGGTGGAGTTGTTCAACACATCGAGCATGCGGGTGATGCCCGCACTGATTTCACTGCAACGACCCGAAGCGGCGTGTATTTCCACGGTGTTGATGGCCGAAACAAGCATCATCCTCTCCTGCGACAAATGATCGGGCAAGTTTGACGTCCGAAGGCATGCGGATAAACCGCGTGTTCGGAGTTTCAGCTTTGCGGATTAAGCGACAATTAACGGCGTTACATCTGATCGTACGGTGACGCGGAGCGTCGAAGGCGGCGTTCCCACGCAGAGCGTGGGAACGATCACAGACCTCAGAAATTGCCTTTCAGCGCTTCCAATCCACCCTGATAGACATCCAGAAACAACGCCTCGGCCTCGGCATCGGAAATGCCGTTGGGGGTGAAACTGCCGGACCATTCCACCAGCGAAGCCTGATCGCCATCGGCGCTGACCTTCAAGGTGGCCAGGTAATTCGTCACCGGGAACGGGCCTTGGGTGATCGAATAACTGTAAGTGCGCCCCTTCTCGTCAAAGGTTTGCAGTTGCTCGCTGATCTGCGCGCCGTCCTGAGTGGTCAGGTGACGGATGCGTCCACCGGCATCGGCCACGCTTTTAACGATGAACGGCAGCCAGGTCGGCAGTGCGTCGAAACCGCCCACCAGTTGCCAGACCTTGTCTGCCGAGGCCGGGATGCGCAGGGTTGCAGAGGCTTTTGCCATGATGATGCTCCAATGAATGTTCGCTTAAATAGCCAGACTGTCGACCACACCGCCATCGACGCGCAAGGCGGCTCCAGTGGTGGCCGAGGACAAGGGGGATGCCAGGTAGGCGACCAGATTGGCCACCTCATCGACTTCCGCAACGCGCTGGATGATAGATGAAGGCCGAGCCTGGCGGACAAAGTGATTGGCCTCATCGCGCGCACTGCGCCCGGATTCGGCCATCGCGTCCTTGAGCATGTCTTCCACGCCGTCGGTGAAGGTCGGCCCCGGCAGAATCGCGTTGACCGTCACGCCGGTGCCCGCCAGTCGCTTGGCCAGACCGTGGGAGACCGCAAGGTTCGCCGCCTTGGTGGTGCCGTAGTTGATCATGTTGGCCGGAATCGCGACGCCGGATTCGGACGAAACGAAGATCACCCGCCCCCATTTATTCGCCACCATGTCGCCCACGTAATGCCGCGCCAGACGCACGCCGGAAATGACGTTGGTTTCGTAGAAGCGGGTCCACTCTTCATCGGGGGTGTCGAAGAAATCCACTTCGTTGAAGATGCCCAGGTTGTTCACCAGAATGTCCGCGCGCGGCTCGGCAGCGAATAGCTGCTGCGCGCCCTCGGCAGTGCCCAGATCCGCGACCACGCCGCGCAGCTGAGCTTCGGGTACGTCCCGTTTGATGCTGGCAATGGCCTCGTCCACTTTCGCCGCTGCGCGGCCGATGATCACCACCGTCGCGCCCGACAGCGCCAGCGCCTTGCCGATGCCCAGGCCAATACCGGCGGTGGAGCCGCTGACGACGGCCAGCTTTCCAGTCAGATCGATTTTCATGTGTGCACCTCAATAGGGGTTGGCCGGGCTGACAAGACAGCCAGTGTGGCCGGTCACCGGCGGTGACGTTGAGGTGAAGCGTAGAGGGGAATGACGAGACCGTCCAAGACGGAATTTGGAAGAGTTGATGCCTGCAAGGTCTGAACATTAGCACATGCCGACGGACAACCCGTGGGAGTGAGCTTGCTGACGCAGCCACTGTCGGAAATTTTTTGTTGCCTGACTAACAGCTTTCGCCACTCAGTTGACTCCCACAAGGATCGCGCCGAGCCTAACTCGCAGAAATTGTGGGAGCCGGCTTGCTGGCGAAAGCGGTGTATCAGTCGACTCATCCATAACTGAAACACCGCCTTCGCCAGCACGCCGGTCCCCACAACGATCGTGCCCGCCAAAAGCTGAGACGGATGCAGGACCGGTGGATCCTCAGCTTACTTATTGAACGCCGCGTAGCTGTTCATCAGGTTGCGGTAGTTCGGGATGCGCTGGGACAGCAGGTTGGCCAGGCCTTCCATGTCGTTGCGCCAGTCGCGTTGCAGCTCGCAGGCCACGGCGAACCAGTTGACCAGTTGTGCACCAGCAGCGGACATGCGCGCCCAGGCCGCTTGCTGAACCACGTCGTTGAAGGTGCCCGAAGCGTCAGTCACCACGAACACGTCAAAGCCTTCTTCCAGCGCGCACAGGGTCGGGAACGCCACGCAGACGTCCGTCACCACACCGGCGATGATCAGTTGCTTGCGACCGGTGGCCTTGATGGCCTTGACGAAATCTTCGTTGTCCCAGGCGTTGATCTGGCCAGGACGAGCAATGTACGGCGCGTCCGGGAACATTTCTTTCAGCTCAGGCACCAGCGGGCCGTTCGGGCCGGACTCGAAGCTGGTGGTCAGGATGGTCGGCAGTTTGAAGAACTTGGCGCAGTCGGCCAGGGCCAGCACGTTGTTCTTGAACTCGTTCGGGGAAAAATCCTGCACCAGCGAGATCAGACCGGTTTGGTGATCGACCAGCAGCACGACGGCATCGTTGATATCCAGACGCTTGTAAGGAACGGTCATGATTGACTCCATCAGTTGAGTTGCGGGTGTGTGCATTGCCAACGAACGACGTCAGCGAGTGACCTTGCCAGGTAACCCTGGCAAGGCGTTTTGTGCTCTTTTAGAACGCGAAGCACGAGCAGCCGAAGGCGCCCCAGAAGCCCTGGAAGTCGCTGACCGGGGCTTTCGACTGACGGGCCTTGTCGTGGCTGTGGGCGTGGACCGCGCACGGACCGCTGCACTGGTGCACGGCAGCCGCCATCGGTGCGCCCTGACGCCAGTGACCCGGCATCTTGGCGACCGGCGACCAGTCCGGCAGCACCGGTACGCTCGGCGGCGACAGTTGATCGAACTCGTTGGTGGCGTAAACGACCTTGCCGTCGACGATGGTCAGCACCGACTCGATCCACTTGATCGACTCTTCCGGCACGCTGAAGAAGTCCTGGGACAGCGCCACCACGTCCGCCAACTGGCCGACCTTGATCTGGCCCTTCTTGCCCTGCTCGGACGAGAACCAGGCGCTGCCACGGGTGAACAGTTCCAGCGCGGTCTCGCGGGACAGGCCCTCCGGATACAGTTCCAGACCGCCAACGGTGCGACCACTGACCATCCAGTACAGCGACGTCCAGGGGTTGTAGCTCGACACGCGAGTGGCATCGGTGCCCGCGCCGACCGGCACGCCTTCAGCCAGCATGCGCTTGATCGGTGGCGTGGCTTCAGCGGCCTGTTTGCCATAACGATCAACGAAATATTCGCCCTGGAACGCCATGCGGTCCTGAATGGCGATGCCGCCGCCCAGCGCCTTCACACGCTCGATGTTCTTTGGCGAAATGGTTTCGCAGTGGTCGAAGAACCACGGGATGCCGCCGAACGGAACGTCGCGGTTGACCTTCTCGAACACGTCGAGCATGCGCGAGATCGATTCGTCGTAGGTGGCGTGCAGGCGGAACGGCCAGCGATTTTCCACCAGATGGCGAACCACCGGCTCCAAGTCCTGCTCCATGCCAGGCGGCAGGTCCGGGCGCGGTTCGAGGAAGTCTTCGAAGTCCGCCGCCGAGAAGGTCAGCATTTCGCCCGCGCCGTTGTGCCGCAGGAAGTCGTCGCCCTGGTGCAGTTTGACGGTGCTGGTCCAGTGCTTGAAGTCGTTCAGCTCTTCTTTCGGCTTTTGAGTGAACAGGTTGTAGGCGATACGCACGGTCAACTGCTTGGCTTCGGCCAGTTGGTTGATCACCTCGTAATCGTCCGGGTAGTTCTGGAAACCGCCGCCAGCGTCGATGGCGCTGGTCAGGCCCAGACGGTTCAGCTCGCGCATGAATTGACGGGTCGAGTTGACCTGATATTCCAGCGGTAGCTTCGGCCCTTTGGCCAACGTGGAGTACAGGATCATCGCGTTCGGGCGGGCCACCAGCATACCGGTTGGGTCGCCATTGCTGTCACGCACGATCTCGCCGCCCGGCGGGTTTGGCGTGTCACGGGTGTAACCGGCCACGCGCAGCGCAGCGCGGTTCAACAGGGCACGGTCGTACAGGTGCAGGACGAAAACCGGGGTGTCCGGCGCAGCCTGGTTGAGTTCTTCGATGGTTGGCAGGCGCTTCTCGGCGAACTGGAATTCGTTCCAGCCTCCCACGACACGGACCCACTGCGGGGTCGGCGTGCGATCAGCCTGGGCCTTGAGCATGCGCAGGCCATCGGCCAGCGAAGGCACGCCTTCCCAGCGCAGTTCCAGGTTGTAGTTCAGGCCGCCACGAATCAGGTGCAGGTGCGAGTCGTTCAGGCCCGGGATCATCGTGCGCTTGTGCAGGTCGATGACCTGGGTCGCGCTGCCGCGCAGGGCCATGATCTCGGCATCGTTACCGACCGCGACGAACTTGCCACCGCCGATGGCCACGGCACTGGCCCTGGGCTTTTCCGGGTCAACCGTGTGGAAGTTACCGTTGTAGAGAATCAGATCGACGTTCATCGCGCCTCCATGGGCAGAATGTTTTGAAGCGCCGACCGCAAGGCCGGCGACAGGCAGTGAAGACAAAAGGGCAGCGGCGGCACCGAGCAGAGAGCCCTTGGTCACGAAATCGCGGCGCCCGCTGCTGGTCAGCGATTCATCGTTGGATTCATCCTTCATGATCGCCACCGGGCACCGGCGCTGGCCGGGCGTTCAGCCAAGGGGCGGCCAGGCGGGTCGCCGCGGGCATCAACAGGTACACCACCAGCAGAACGATAGTCACAGTGACCAGCGCGGTGCTGATCACGTAATTACCCAGCAACGGGAACGCACCGAACACCGGCCCCCACAGCAGCGGGATCAGCAAGGTCAGCGGGCAGATCACGAAAAAAGTCACCACGGCCTGCTTCCAGCGCGGTGGTGGCGGCAGTTCACTGGCGGGCACGAACCAGAATTCGTTGTGGCGATTGACTTCAGTGACGTCACCATCGGCCAGCATCGGCGACGCTTCGGCCACCAGTTCGCGACGCTCGCTGGAGTCCAGCCAGCTTTGCATGGCGTCGGTGGAGCAGAAACGCAGCACGCAGGTAAACAGGCTCAAACCGTCGGCTTTGCCTCGAATGACGTCGACCCCCAGATGCCCCGGATAACTGGCGGCAATCGCCACAATGCGGCGCAACCACGCTTCGTAATGCGCCTCCAGGCCTTGCTTGACCCGGTGTTTGACCACCAGCGTGACGATCTCGTCGGCGGACAGTTTCGACGTCGTGGAAACGTCGGTGGAGATGGCGGACTCAGGCATAGCGAAGCGCTCCCGGCAAACGAACATTGAGCGCCAGACGGCCAGGTCCGGCGATCAGCACACTGGTAAAGATGAGGGTGAGCAACCAGCCAAACTGGCCCTGTTCCACGGTCCACTCGCTGTGCACCACCACCATCGCCACCAGCAGCAGAAACAGGATCGGCAGGCAGGCCAGACGCGTCAGCACACCGAACAGGATCAGCAACGGGCACAAGACCTCAGCGAAAATCGCCATGCACAGGGTCAGGCTCGCCCCCATGTGGAACGGGTCTTCGATCAGCGCCAGTTGCGCCTTGAAGTCCAGCAGCTTCGGCAGGCCGTGAACGAACAGCAGAAACAACGCCCCGCTGGCCCGCAGAAACAGCAGGCCCAGGTCTTGCGCGCGGTCGTTGGAAGTTGAATGGCTCATTGCGCACCACAGTCATCATCGAAAGTCCGCCACCTGCGAAAAACGCCAGTGACGAAGGATGAAGCCATAGTGTCGCGGTAGGACTTTGGGGTCTTGAACAGACGTGCTGCACTTGGACCGTTTGTGTGAGGAGTGATTGCTACGAATTGTTTCTGGTCACCCCGAACCGCTCAGAGCACGCGCTGCATGTGGGTGGTCTGCCACAGCGGATCGTCTTCGATGTCGACGATGGTGAAGCCCTGACGCTGCCAGAAACTGATCGCGCCCGGCAGAAACGGGTGGGTGTGCAGGTACAGCATGGGAAACATTTGCGCCCGTGCCTGCATGA
The DNA here is from genome assembly GCF_045764065.1 of Pseudomonas sp. Pseu.R1. Classification (NCBI taxonomy): domain Bacteria; kingdom Pseudomonadati; phylum Pseudomonadota; class Gammaproteobacteria; order Pseudomonadales; family Pseudomonadaceae; genus Pseudomonas; species Pseudomonas sp. Pseu.R1. The sequence continues at coordinate 415,858 of NZ_JBJGEE020000001.1, forward strand.
CGAAATTCACCACCTCGGGGATCTGGTCGGGGCGAACGTCGGTGATCTGAGAGGTGCGCGATGGTGGGGTCATGAACGAAGCTTTAAAAGATGTGGCAGTCGGTTTGCTGGCGAGTGCGGAGTGTCAGATACGCACAGGCTGACTGTCCACTGCCTTCGCCAGCAAGCCGGCTACCACGGGTCACTTGCCAGCTTGAAGATCCCGCGTTGGCCGTGGCTGTTGATCTTGATCTTTGGACACGCCGGTCCGGACACCGTCGAACGCGACTTGGGTGCAGGCTGAACTCAAGTCGCGTTCGGTGGTGTCTGAACTGGCGCGTCCCAAGATCAAAAGCAACGGCAACGGCAGAAGCCTGGAGGCAAGGAATCCGCCCAGGCGGTGAATGCGGTTGGACCATAGAGGCTCCCACCGCGTGAGCTTGCGTTTTAATACCGCGGTTTGACCGCCTTCCACTCCGGCTTGTACTTCTGCATCTGCTTCACGTCATCGCGCGAGCGAATGCCACACGTCAGGTACTGATCGTTGAGCTTGCCCAACTGGTCGTAATCCAGCTCAAGGCCCAGCCCCGGCTCGCGGGTGATCTTCACGCAGCCATCGACAATGGGCAGCTTGCCGCCCTTGATCACCTCCTCGTCCGGTTCCTGCCACGGGTAATGGGTGTCGCAGGCGAAGTCCAGATTCGGTACCGCCGCCGCCACGTGGGCCATGGCCATCAGGCTGATGCCCAAGTGCGAGTTGGAGTGCATCGACACACCCAGACCAAAGGTCTCGCACATTTTCGCCAGCGCCTGCGTGTCTCGCAGTCCGCCCCAGTAATGATGGTCGGCGAGCACGATCTGCACGCTGTTCTGCGCCACGCTGCGGCGGAACTCGTCGAAATCGGTGACCACCATATTGGTCGCCAGCGCCAGCCCGGTACGTTTGTGCAGCTCGGCCATGCCGTCAAGGCCGGGGGTCGGGTCTTCGTAATATTGCAGGTCATCGCCCAGCAGTTCGGCCATGCGGATCGCCGTGTCCAGTGACCAGTTGCCGTTCGGATCGATGCGCAGCGGATAGCCCGGGAACGCCTTTTTCAGCGCCTTGATGCACGACACTTCGTGCTCAGGCTCCAACGCACCGGCCTTGAGCTTGATGCTCTTGAATCCGTAAGCCTCGATCATGCGCCGCGCCTGGGCAACGATTTGCTCTTCACTGATGGCCTCGCCCCAACTGTCTGGCGCATACGGCGAATCGGCATGCTGGGCGTACTTGAAGAACAGGTAGGCGCTGAACGGCACCTGATCGCGCACCGCGCCGCCCAGCAGGTCCACCAACGGCAGGTTCATCGAGCGTGCCTGCAAATCAAGAAACGCCACTTCGAACGCCGAATAGGCATTGCTCACCGCCTTGCTCGCATGGGAACCCGGCGCCAGTTCAGCCCCGGCGATGCTGGCCGGTTTGTTCGCCGCAACAGTGGCCTTGACCCGCGCACGCAGCGCGTTGAGGTTGAACGGGTCCATGCCGATCAATTGCTGCTGCAACTGTTGCTGAATCGCCAGCGCGGGGGCGTCGCCGTAGCTTTCGCCCAGGCCGATGTAACCGTTGTCGCTCTCGATTTCGATGATCGAACGCAGCGCGTAGGGTTCATGGATGCCGCTGGCGTTAAGCAATGGCGGGTCACGAAAGGCAATCGGGGTGACGGTGACACGTGTGATTTTCAAAAGACTTCTCCCGGTCAATCAGGGTTTGAGGCTGGAGGTGGAGTTCAAGGGCGCGGGCTGCAAGGGATTCGCGGTCGGCTCAAACGACGGCCGTTGATCGCCCTTCGGGGTGGTACGGGCGAAAAAGATCACCACGGCAGCCACCAGCGACGTGATCGCCAGCGCGTACATGCCGCCTTGAATGGAACCGGTGGTCTGCTCCAGAAAACCAAACGCGGTGGGCGCGACGAAACCGCCGAGGTTGCCGATGGAGTTGATCAACGCGATCACCGCCGCAGCGATGCGCGCATCCAGATAACCTTGGGGAATCGGCCAGAACAGCGCCGATGCGGCCTTGAAACCAATGGCCGCAAAACAGATGGCGACGAACGCGAACACCGGCCCGCCCGTGGTGGACATGAACATGCCGCAGGCGGCGATCACCAACGTGACCGCAACCCATGCCTGCTGGTGTTTGAAGCGGGCAGCCAGCGCGGCAAAGCCGTACATGGCGACGATGGAAATGATCCAGGGGATCGAGTTGAACAGACCCACGTCGAAGTCGCTCAGGCTGCCCATCTTCTTGATCATGCTCGGCAGCCAGAACGTCGCGCCGTAAATGGTCAAGGCCACCGAAAAATAGATGAAGCAGAACAGCACGATCTGGCGGTCAGCGAGCAGCTTGAACATCGATGGTTTGACGATCTGCGTCGCTTCGCGAGCACGCTGTTCCGCTTCGACCGCGAGGATCAAGGCGCCCTTCTCCTCCTCGCTCAACCACTTGGCCTCGCGGGGGTGGGATTGCAACCAGAACCAGACGAAACCGCACAGCGCGATCGAGGCAAAACCTTCAATCAGAAACATCCACTGCCAGCCGTGCAGATTGAAACCGCTGATGCCCAACAAGGCACCAGACACCGGCCCGGAAATCACCGAGGCCACTGCCGAGCCGCTCAGAAAGATCGCCATGGCCTTGCCCCGATCGCTGGCAGGCAGCCATTGGGTGAAGTAATAGATGATACCGGGAAAGAACCCCGCCTCTGCCGCGCCCAGAACGAAGCGCAACACATAGAAGCTGGTTTCGCCCTTGACGAACGCCATGGCCATTGCGGCCGCGCCCCAGGTGAACATGATGCGGGTCAGCCAGGCGCGGGCGCCGAAACGTTGCAGCAGCATGTTGGAGGGGACTTCGAACAGCGCGTAGCCAACGAAGAACAGACCGGCGCCCAGGCCGTAGGCCGCCGCGCCGATGCCGAGGTCGGCTTCCATGTGACTGCGCACAAAGCCGATATTGACCCGGTCAATGTAGTTGACGATGAACATGATCACGAACAACGGCAGCACATGCCGTTTGACCTTGGCGGCCGCTCGGGCCAGCGCATTCGGGTCCACAGACCCACGAGGATTGTTCAAGAGGCGACTCCCGTTGATTGTTTTTTTGGGGGGCTTTCTTTGGGATGCCTCGATGATGGACGCTGGTATTGTTCCCGTCTAATCTAGATTGACTGTTGATTGATACCCGGAATATATCAATGTTCGAACTCGCTCAACTGCGCTGCTTCACGACGGTCGCGACCGAACTCAACTTCCGTCGTGCTGCCGAGCGTCTGAACATGACTCAGCCACCCCTGAGCCGACAGATTCAACTGTTGGAACACCATCTGGGTGTCGAGCTGTTCACTCGCAGCACCCGTAGCGTGGCATTGACCGCGGCGGGGCGTGCGTTCTTCATCGAAGCCCAGACCTTGCTCGAACGCGCGCAGCAAGCAGCCATCGCTGCGCGGCGCTTTGCCGAAGGCGATATCGGCTCGGTGACCATCAGCTTCGTGGGCAGCGCTGTGTACGAGTTTCTGCCACGGGTCATCGCCGAAGCGCGACTGAAACAGCCCCACGTGAAAATCTCCCTGACCGAGATGAACACCTATTCCCAACATGAAGCGCTGAGAGCGCGGCGGATCGATTTGGGTATAGTGCGGGCACCGCTGTTGCAGCCCGGTTATGAAACGGAGTGTCTGGTGCGCGAGCCGTTTGTGCTGGCGATCCCGGGCAACCATCCGCTGGCCCATGCCGAGACCGTCGGCGTGCAGGACCTGGATGCGCAGCCATTTCTGATGTACTCCCACTCCGCCTATCCGCCGTTCAACGAACTGCTCACCGGGACCTTGCGCTCGGCACAGGTGACGCCGGAATACGTGCAATGGCTGGGTTCGTCCTTGACGATTCTGGCGCTGGTCAACGCGGGTATGGGACTGGCGCTGGTGCCCCGCTGTGCCACCAATGTGGTGTTTCGGGACGTGGTGTTTCGAGAAATCGATCTGGGCGAAGGGGTGCAGAGTGAATTGCATCTGGTCTGGCGCTCGGACAATGACAACCCGGCGTGCACCATGCTGCTGGAGGCCATTCGGGCGGCGGTAAAAGCCGAGAGCCTGTGACTGTGATTTGCCGGTGCGCCTCGCTATGATCGGCCCATGACCACCCCGATGCCGATTCGCTCCCCCTGCCCGCCCGGCGCTTGCGTCTGCGATCGCGAGCGCCTGCTGGAAACGGCGGGAGCCGATCGGCGCATCCTCCACCTGACCCGCCAGGAAGAGAAGCGCCTGCTCGATCGACTGGAAAACATCACCACACTGGACGACCTGAAACACATGCAGCAACGCATGTTCGAGCTGCTCGGCCTGCGGGTGGATGTGGCGCCGGGGTTCAATGAGGTGCGGACAATGCGCGGGATCGCCATCGACATCGCCGAACTCCCCGGCCTCTGCCGCAAGACCCGCACCGCGATTCCAGCAGCCATCCGCAAAGGCATGGAGAAGCACCCGGAAATCGCCTGGCGACTGCTCGACGCCCACGACCTGTTGCGGGATGCGTGAAAACTGACTTCATCGTTCTGTAGAAGCGTGGCTTGCTCGCGCCCGACCGCAGGCAAGCCACGCTCCTACAGGCTACGGCCAGACTGCGAGCTCACTGCTCCCACTCAGCCTTGCCAATCTTCAACCCGTGCAAGCCGTTGTAATCAGCGCGTCTGGGCTGCTCCCAACCTTCCAGCAACGCTGGATCAAGGTCATAGATTTCCACGCCCAACGGGCGGCAGACACTCAGCGGATCCTGCGCCTCCGGCCCCCACATGGGCAGCGACAGGTCGCCGCCCGGACAGGTCGACAACGCGCACAGCAGGTCGATTTCCGCGAAGAACTCCAGATAATCGCCCTGCTGTGCCGGACAAGCCTTCATGAAATACATGTCGTCGTGGTTCAGCCCCGTGCACTGAAAGATGTTCAACACATCGTGCACGTCGAACTCGGTCAGGCCATGGGGCAGCACGGCGCGGGTCAGATTGGAGTGGCAATGGTGATGAAAGTCTTCGCCGGTGAGCATCTTGTTCACGTACGGGTCGCAGCGCGTGCCAAGCAGGTCGTGCAGGCGACCGCCGTGTTCGTCGATGCCGTAACCGGCCAGGCTGTCATCGGTGATGGTGACCATCGGACGCAGGAACGGCAGGTTCGACCACAGGCGGTCATGGGTGGTGACGTGGGCGCCCTGCAGCTGGCGGGTGCGCGCCGCCCACATGCGCTCGCGAGGGTCGTTGGCATTCCACACGTTGAAGTCGCCGACCTGCGGGCCAACTGGCGTGGTCACGCGGAACACCTGTCCGGCCTTGACCTTCCAGGCTCGTCCGGTGCGAATCGGCACCTCGAATTGCTCGACCTGCGTGCGGGCATCCTGCGCCTGACGAATGCGCTCGTAAAAAGCGGTATCGACCTGCAAGGCCGCGCCTTTACTGACCTGATACGCGGCGGGGTAGTCTTTGTACATGGCAATCTCCTGCTCAGGGTCTGGCGACACTGGACAGTAGATCCAGTGCCTGACGTTCGGAATCGTTGAGGTAACTGTCCATCGCCTCGCCTGCATCCAGACGACGGTCTTCGATGAGCAACTGGTAAATGTGGCGGTCCCGCGCCAGCCACGGCGTTTGATAGCGGGCTTCGTCTCGGGCGCTGGAAAACACCAGGCGCATCTGCGCCACGATGTTGGTGAAGAATTCGTCGAACGACGGGCTGCCCAGCAGGCCCACCACGTGCTGATGAAAGCGCAGGCTGTGGCTGCCAAAAGCGCGCCAGTCTTCCCGCTCGCAGGCAAGCTCGGCCGCTTCGATGGCGTTGGCCATGGGTTGCGACTGCCCCTCGATCACTGGCGCGCCTGCGAGAATGGCGCGGGATTCAAGGGTCCGCCGGACACTGAACAGGTCCCGCACATCGTCGACGGTCAGCCGCCGGACGATGACGCCTTTGTGTCGTACATAGGTGGTCAGGCCCTCACGACCCAACAGGTGCAACGCTTCGCGCACGGTGTTACGCGAGGCGTTATAGCCGCGCACCAGCTCGCTTTCCACCAACGGCATGCCGGACAGCAAACGCCCGTTGATGATGTCTTCGCGCAGTTCATGAGCGACTTGGTCGGCCAGCGAGAGGCCGTTTTCTTTGGCAATGGACACAGCCTGAACTTCCTGACAGGGCGGATTGTTCAACAAACCGATAACTATCAGGACAGCACAGGCTGTGCCAACTGCACAAAAAGTGCATCCAGGGGCAAAGCAGGACGGATCACTGGATCAGCGTTTCTCACCGGCCAGCTTGTGTTCCAAGTAGTGAATGTTGACGCCGCCTTTGCAGAAGCCTTCATCGCGGGTCAGATCACGCCGCAAGCGCAGATGACTTTTGCCTTCTTTCAGTTCAAGCGCTGCCAGACTGGACGTCTCGATCAGTGCCACACGTTGTTTGACTTTTGCAATATCCCACTTAATTCAATATGCGCCTGTCCGCCCTCTGAATATCCACTCAAAAGCACATTTACAATGGCGACACTTTCCACAGTGCCCGATCAATAAAGCGGGCACGCATTGTTTATTTACCGACGCAGATCGCCTTTGGAGGTGTCGCGCAAGGTCGTCAACGCGATCAATGCCAGCAGCGCCGCACCGCCCATGAAATAACCAGGCCACAACAAGTTGCTGGTACTGCCAATTAACGACGTCACGACATAAGGCGTCAGGCCGCCCCCCAGAATGGCCCCAACGTTAATACTGATCGCCATGGCGGTATAACGCACACGGGTCGGAAACTGTTCTGCGTAGGTCGGATAACCCACCGACTGCACCACGGGCATCGGCAGGGTTGCGATGAACATCGCCAGCGCGGCGATCCAGAAGCTGCCGCTGCCCATCAACAGCATCATCGGCACCACCAGGACGACATAACCCACGAAACCAATGGTCAGCGCTTTTTTTCGTCCTATCCGGTCAGACAGTCCACCCCAGAACGGCATCATCGCCGCCATGCACAGGCTGATCACTGCGATCAGCCAGTAGACCTTGGTCTTTTCGAAGTGCAGGTAGGTCGTCAGGTAGATGTTCATGAACACCATGCCGATGAAGTACCCGGCGTTCTGTGCAAAGGCGAACACGATGACGCGCAACAGCGACGGCAGGTCAAGGCTGAACACTTCGCGAATCGGTGCAACCGGTGGTTTGTCCTTGGCCAGAAACGCCCTGAACTCCGGGGTTTCCTCGACGTTGTGACGCATGTAGAACGAGAACACCACCAGCGGAATCGACAGGAAAAACGGGATGCGCCAGCCCCAGTTCTGCAGTTGTTCGGCATCCAGCAGGCCCGTGGTCACGCCACAGACGATTGCCCCGGTCGCGCCACCGATCGCCACGCCCACCGGAGTGAAGGCGCCAAAGAAACCGCGCCGCCCGTTAGGCGACGACTCAGCCACGAATGCCGCCGCGCCGACCACTTCGCCACCGGCGAAAAAGCCCTGACACAGCCGCAGGAGCACCAGCAAAATGGGCGCCGCGATGCCAATTTGCGCTGCCGTCGGCAACACGCCGATCAGCGCCGTCGCCAAGCCCATGCCGATCACCGTACTGAGCAGCACGTTACGGCGGCCAAAGCGATCAGCCAATCGACCCAGCACAATGCCGCCAATGGGCCGCACCACGAAAGCAATGCCGAACACCGCAAGGGTGGCAAGCAACGCTGCGGTCGAGTTACCGCTGGGGAAAAACAGCGGCGCAATAATGGTTGCCATGTAGCCGTAGATACTGAACTCGTAATATTCAACCGCTGTGCCGGTGGCCGACGCCATGGCCGCACGCTTGGCAATCATGGTCGAATCACTGTCCTGACTGAACGAACGGGCAACACCGGAAGTTGTATCGATTTCAGAAAGCACGCGAGACATATTTACCTTCCATCTTAGCCGCTGGCTAATAGAGTTATTGGGCGGTAGGTCGTACAAGAAGTGGCTAATCAAACGCGTTGAATAGTTAACTTCCGCTGACCCTGGCAGAGGTAAATGTTGATGAATCTGTTCTGCATGTAGCGCTCCTTATTATTGTTGAATGGCTACGAACGTTTTATGTGTGTGTCACTAAACCACGCCGTCAAACAGGACTTCTGATCACCACCCCTTCGCTTAGCAGCGCTTGTTTGATCGACCACGCAAACGCCGCCGCGCCCGGCTGATCGCCATGAATGCACAAGGTCTCGGCGCGCACTGGAACCCAGTTGCCCTGGATGCTGCGCACTTCACCGGGATGGAGCATGTTCAGGACCTGATCGACCGCCACGGTGACATCCTCGATCATCGCGCCGGGCTGCCCGCGCGGGGTCAGCGTGCCGTCGTCCTGATAGGTGCGGTCGGCGAACACTTCATGGGCCACCTTCAAGCCGCATGCGGTCGCCGCCGCCGTCAGTTCGCTGCCTGACAGGCCAAACAGCATCAGGCCAGGGTCGATGTCCTTGACTGCATGGCAGATCGCATCGGCTGTCGGTCGGTGAGTCGCCGCCAGGTTGTACAACGCGCCGTGGGGTTTGACGTGCTTGAGCGGCACACCCGCCGCACAGGTGAAGCCCATCAACGCGCCGACTTGATACACCACCGCTTCGTACACTTCGTCTTCCAACAGTTTCATCAGTCGACGACCGAAGCCCTGCAAATCTTGAAAGCCAGGATGGGCGCCCACCGCTACACCCAGTTGCGCCGCTAACGCGACCGTTCGGCGCATGGTGCGCGAGTCACCGGCATGAAAGCCGCAAGCGATGTTGGCAGAGGTGATGTGCGGCAAGACGGCAGCATCATCCCCAGCGTGGTATAGGCTAAACCCCTCGCCCACATCACTGTTGAAATCGATCTCAGGCATTGAAGGCCTCCATTGCTTTTACAGTGCGCGCGCGTTCGATGAAGAGCTTTTGCGCAGCGTGCAGGTCAATCAATGAGAAGCGCAGCGCATCGCCCGGCAGCATTTGCGCCAGGCGCGGCAGGTCCACGCTGGCCACTTGAGCGATACGCGGATAGCCGCCGGTGGTTTGCCGGTCCGCCATCAAAATCAACGGCTGCCCGCTGGGTGGCACCTGCACCGTGCCGAACGCCACGCTTTCGGAAAGCAGCTCACAGGGCGCCAACAGGGTCAGCGCCTGGCCTGTCAGGCGATAGCCCATGCGGTCCGAATCGCCGCTCAGGGTGTAGGTGCCGTTGAGGAAGTCCTGCTGCGACTGTTCGCTGAACAACGCCCACTCACGCCCTTTCATGACCCGGATCGGCTGATCTTCATCATGGCTCGCAGACGACGGCTCATAGGTTTTGGCCAGACGCGGCGGGTTGGCGAACGAGGAACAAATCGGAATCAGATCGCCCGCCTGCAACGCCCGCCCCCGCAGCCCACCGAACCCGCCACGGGTGTTGGTGCTGGTGCTGTCCATGACCTCGGGCAACAGGAAGCCGCCCGCCACCGCCAGATAACTGCGCGCACCGTGCAAACGCTTGCCGAAACTCAGCGTCGAGTTGGCCGCAACGATCTGCGCGGTGCCCGGTTTGAAAGGCTCGCCATTGAGTGTCGCGCCCAGATCGGCACCGGCCAGCGCGATCAACGCCTTGGCCTGAAACCGCAACGTCGGGCCTTGCAGGGTCATTTCCAGCGTGGTGAACGACCTGGGATTGCCCACCAGCAGGTTGCACAATTCGTGCGCCGCTTCGTCCATGACGCCTGACACCGGCACACCCCAATGCTGGAAACCATGCCGCCCAGTGTCCTGAAACGAAGACAGCAGCCCCGGTTTGATGACATGAATGGTCATAACGATTCTCCACGCGCCAGCGCTTCGAACTCACGGCTGCTGATGGCGGTGAAACGGACTTGGTCACCCCCCTTGAGCAGACAGGGAACGTCGTTGAAGGGGGAAAACAGGTCGAGCGGCGTGCGCCCGACCAGGTTCCAGCCGCCGGGCAATTCGGCGGGGTAAATCACGCTCTGGCCGTTGGCAATGCCCACACTGCCCTTCGCCACGCGCTTGCGCGGCACCGAACGGCGAGGCAATGACAGCGCCTGCGGGTGAAGACCGATATAAGGATGGCCCGGCGCGAAACCGACCATCAGCACGTCGAGCCAGTCGGCGGTGTGAGCCGCAATCACCTCGTCGACAGTCAACGCACAAGCTTGGGCGATCGCTGCCAAATCGGGTGCGTATTCGGACTCATAGCAGACCGGGATTTCAATGCGGTTCGTATTACCCACAGTCGCGCCGATCGATTGCAACAGTGCAGCGCTCAACGCCTGGCAAACCACGTCATATGGCGATGCATCAGCGTCCAGCGTCACGAACGCCAGCGGTGAATAATGCACGCCGACTGTGACCATGGCCGCCACCACATCGGTGATGCCAGGCAATGCACCCTGGCTGGCCAGCGTGCGCAGAATATTGGCAACCGAGGCGGCCTCGCGGTTGGCCTCGATCGAAAAAACGCTGTCGAAAACAAGGATGACGCAGCGCTCGCCACAGGGCTCGAATCGCCAGGATCGGGCAGGCGGACGCAGGTCCGGAACGGGCGCGGATGGCGCATGGGCACTGATGTATAACATACCGTTCTCTATCCTTATGCAGCAGGCAGGTGTTCAGCCAGGCAAGCACAGGACGGAACGCCGCTTTTGACTACGCGGAGTCCACACATCATCAGGGCGCTGCAAGGCTAGACGGCAAAGGGCGCCGTCGCTCTTGTACAGGCCGCGTGAAAACTACTGCGCTCGGTAATACGGCGTTAAAAACAGGCGAAAAATGCTCATTTAGAACATCTAAAGTCGGACGCGACCCCGGCCGTTTTTCGCCTGTTTTTGCCTTGTCTTACCTTCGCTCGTGACGTTTTCACACAACCTGTCCGGCGACGGTCGCGGTCACTCAGGGTGTATCGATTACTTGGCGAACAACTGGCTCATGTCCTTGAACGCCTTGAATTCCAGCGCGTTGCCGCACGGGTCGAACAGGAACATGGTCGCCTGCTCGCCCACCTGGCCTTTGAAACGCACGTAAGGTTCGATCACGAACTTGGTTTCGCGGGCACGCAGGCGGTCAGCCAGTGCTTCCCACTCTTCCCAGTGCAAGATGATGCCGAAGTGCGGGACCGGCACGTCATGGCCGTCGACCGGGTTGGAATGCACCGACTCTTGAGAAGCGGTTTTCGGGTGCTCGTGGATCACCAGTTGGTGACCGTAGAAATCGAAGTCCACCCACTGATTGCTGGAGCGGCCTTCGGACAGGCCGAAGACGTCGCCGTAGAAGTGCCGTGCAGCAGCGAGGTCGTAAACAGGGATAGCGAGGTGGAAAGGAGAAAGGCTCACGGTGTATTCCTACAGGTTGTTGTGCGTGAGCTGATTCTTGACTGAGAGACCCCGCGGTAAAAGCGGATATTTTTAGTTCTGAGCAACAATAATTTTGATGAGTCGTGGAGTTTTAAAGCGTTTTGCACCAAAGACACACGCAACGCCCCAAAGCCGTGCACTTATCGTTTGGCCGACTAAACCGTTGACGCTCAAAAAGAAGCTCTGGCCTGCCGTGTCTGGGCGTTGTGTTTGGCCATCGCATCCATCACACAGGTGCGAAACAGATTGAACAATGGCGCATGGCGCTGCTGATAACGACTCAGCAGGACGATTTCCCGAGAGAAGGTCAACTCGCCCAACGGCAGGATTCGCACCTCCGACGCGTTCTCCAGCCACACCCCCGCCATCGGCACCAGTGCCACACCCAAACCGCTGCGCACCATTTTCACGATGGCATCCAGTTCATCCAGCTCCAATGCCTGGCGCACATGCAGCTTTTGTTCGCGCAGAAACTGCGTGACCGAGCGGCCGCCGAACGAATTGCGGTCATAGCGAATGAACGGATGGTCTCGCAGCAACTGAATCGGATCATTGCCACGGACATTTTTAGGGGTGATGAGCACGAACGGCTCGCGGGCAATCACCTCGGCGCGCAAGTCCTTGGGCAAGGCAAACGGCGGGTTGATCATGATCGCCAGGTCCAGATCACCGGAGTCCACCAGACTCAGCAGATTGAGCGAAACGCCGGGGATCAGGCTGGCCTCGATGAACGGTGCCTTGGCCTTCAAGGCCACCAGCACTTGCGGAAGAATGCCGGTCTGCACCGTACCGATGGCACCGATGCGCAAGGCGCCATGGAAGTCGTTGTCGGTGTCCGGTGCGCCCATGCGGGAGAAAATCTGCAGAATCTCTTCGGCCAGCGGAATCGCCCGTTGCCCCGCCGAGTTGAGGGTGGCGGCGCGCCCAGAGCGGTCGAACAGCTTCACGCCCAGGCTGTCTTCAAGGTTGCGGATCTGCGCGCTGACCGCCGACTGGGTCAACCCCACCTCCTGCCCCGCTGCGGCGAAGGTACCGAGTCGTGCGACGCTGATGAAGGTTTTGAGTTCTCTGATCACGCTGGGGCCTCGGGCAAGTGGAGAGCCGCGAGTTTATCGTGAACTGAACAGCCAGGAGCGAACAGGTGGCTGAATAACGCTTCAGATCATCCCGCGCAGGAAGAAAGATGTCTCGTAGACGATCGGCACGTGATGCGCGAATCTCTGCACATGCGCATCGATGACTCGCGCAGGAAAACGCCCCACCCAGTGCCTTTGGAATCGAAGCGGCTCATGAACTGGAAAGCATTCTTTATCGTTACGCTGTTTGGCGCGCTGCCATCGATTGCAGTGGCCGACGCTCAGGAGATTCCCCCTTTGGCGGAAACCGGCTCCGCTCACTATCGCTTCGAACGGTTGAACGTCGACTCCCCCGACCGCCAACGGCATTACCGGCTGGATATCGGTATTCCCCGCCGGGCACCCTCGGCGGCGGGCTATCCGGTGATGTACCTGCTCGATGGCAACAACGTGATGGCTGAATTGAAGGAAGACTGGCTTGGCGAACTGGATGCAGGCGCTCCGCCGCTGCTGGTCATGATCGGGTACGACATCGAGGGCACGTACGACGGCGAGCAACGCACCCGGGATTACACCGGTGATACGTCCCATGCGTTTCTTGATCTGCTCCAGACAACGATCAAGCCAGAAGTGCAGTCGCATTACCCTGTCGATCCGACACGACAGACACTGTGGGGGCACTCGTTCGGCGGCCTGTTCACGCTTTATGCCTTGCTTCAGAAGCCCGACCTGTTCCAGACCTGGATCGCCGCCAGTGCGTCGCTGTGGTATCAGCCCATCACCTACGACAACGGCATGGCGCTTAACCGGTTTCCCGCCGGGGTGACACCCACGATACGGCTGGTCAGAGGCGAACGAGAGGGAAAACCGCCGGTCGCTCAGTTCGATGGTGGCTCACCGGAACGCAGAGCGGCGATGGCAGCCGTGCCTGCCGATGCCAATCGCTTGCTGGCCGAACACCTGGCTGAACTGCCAGGCACTCAGGCCAGTTACCAATCGTTCAGCGGTCGCAATCACGGCCAGATGTTCAGCACCGCTCTGCACTTGGGACTGCGCAGAGCGGCCGGATTACCCGAGCATAATCAGCATAGCGACTGAACGGCCCCGGAGCCGAGCGTGCGGTCAGTCACCTTCACGACTCGGCAAACCCCAAACGCGCCGCCTTGGCCCGCTCCGACCGGTTGCGGGTCGCCAGGCAGTAATACAGCGGGCAGGTCACCAGCAAGCCCACCAGCCATGACAGATCAGCCCCTTCCAGGTAATTGGCATACGGCCCGACGTACAACGACGTATTGGCAAACGGCAGTTGCACGATGATGCCAATGAAGTACGCGACGATGGCGTGCAGGTTGAAACGCCCGTACATCCCGCCGTCGACGCTAAAGATCGAGGCAATGTCATAACTGCCGCGTTTGATCAGGTAGAAGTCGATCAGGTTGATCGACGCCCACGGCACCAGCACGATCAGCAACGTCAGGATCAGGCCGATGAACTCTTTGATGAAGTCACCCGACGCGCCCACCGCCGTGAGGCAGCAGCCCGCGAGAATCAACGTCGCCAGGATCACCCGCACTTTGACGCTGGGCGTCCATTGCCCGGCGAACGTCTGGATCGAGGTGACGATGGACAACACCGCGCCGTACAGATTGAGTGCGTTATGGCTGATGATGTTGAGCAAAAACAGCAGCATCAGAATCGGCCCCAACGCGCCGGTCGCCTGTTTGACTGCCGCCATCGCTTCGGTGCCTTCTGGCGTGGCCAGGACCGCCACAGCACCAAAACTGAACGACAGCGTGGTGCCCAGGGTCGCGCCGAAGAACGTGGCCCAGAAGGGTTTGGCGATGCCGATGTCGCTCGGCAGGTAACGTGAATAATCCGAAACGTAAGGCGAGAAGCTGATCTGCCAGATGATCCCCAGGCATATCGTCGCCAAAAAGCCCGACAGGTTGAAACCGCCCCGACTGAAGAAGTCGGCGGGCAGGTCCTGGCTGAAGATCATGATGAAACCGGCCAGCAGCGCTGCGCCCATCACCCAGGTCCCGATGCGGTTGAGGGTGTGAATGAAACGGTAGCCGATCACACCGATGGCCGTGGCGCTCAAGGCGCCGATCACCACACCTGCTGGCAGCGGAACGCTGGGAACCATGCCATGGATCGACTGCCCTGCCAGCACGATGTTGGAAATGAAGAAACCCACGTAGATCAACGCCGCGAAGAACACGATCAACAGCGCACCGTAGCGACCAAACTGGCCTCGGCTCTGCACCATTTGCGGGATGCCCATGCGTGGCCCCTGCGCCGAGGCCAGGGCAATGAACACCCCACCGATCATGTGGCCCAGGGCAATCGCGATCAGCCCCCAGAGCAGATTCAGATGGAACACCTGAACCACCATGGCTCCGGTGACGATAGGCAGTGGCGCAATGTTGGTGCTGAACCACAGGGTGAACAGGTCCCGCGCCTTGCCATGACGTTCGGCCAGCGGCACGTAATCGACAGTGTGGTTTTCAATCAAAGGGGTGGCGTTGCCGCCATGAGTATCGGATGTAGTCATCGTTTCGCCTGAATTCTTGTCTTTGTGGCCAGCTAAAACCATGCAGCGTCTCGCCGAGCCTGTGGCCGGAGGACACCTGTCACGCCGCAAACACATCCCTGCACTCACGAGCGCCATCACAATATTATGGTATACCAACAATTGACAACCGTCGGTTGGGCTATTTCTGACAGATTGCAAGGCTCAGTCGATGAGGGAAAAACCGGTTCAGCAGGCATCAAAGCCGCGTTTTTAAAGGACCACGCAACGTCGATTGCCACCTGCACTCTGCGAACATGAAAGAAAAAACACTTGCATCATCAGTATTACGGTATACCATCAGACACATAAAACTCATCACCTTCGGCACCGAACCGCAGAGGTAGCAACATGATCGACGCAATCGCCTACAAGAACGTCCTGGGCTCCTTTCCTTCCGGCGTGACGGTAATCACTACCCTCAATGACGATGGCGAAGTGGTCGGTCTGACAGCCAGTGCCTTCAGTTCGCTGTCGATGGACCCGCCACTGGTGCTCTTCTGCCCCAACTACAGCTCCGACTCCTACCCGACGCTGATCAAGAACAAGCGCTTCGCCATTCACCTGTTGTCCGGCACGCAACAGAGCGAAGCCTATGCGTTCGCCCGCAAAGGCAAGGACAAGGCCGTTGGCATCGAATGGACATTGAGTGCGCTGGGTAACCCGCTGCTGTCGAATGCCACTGCGATCATCGAATGCGAGTTGTGGCGCGAATACGAAGGTGGCGACCACGCCATCATGGTCGGCGCCGTCAAGAACCTGATCGTGCCGGAGCAGCCCGCCAGCCCCATGGTTTACTGCCGTGGCAAAATGGGCGCCCTGCCCGCGCTGGCTTGAGCCTGACGATACGAAGTCATACGGTCTATCGAAAAAAACGCCCGACCGCCGAGCAGCGGACGGCATATTTACCCGAGGTAAGCGTCATGAAATTTTCGTTGTTCGTACACATGGAACGCTGGGACGAATCGGTCAGCCATCGACAGTTGTTCGAGGACCTGACCGAGCTGACGCTGATGGCCGAACAAGGCGGTTTCAGCACCGTGTGGATCGGCGAACACCACGCCATGGAATACACCATTTCGCCAAGCCCGATGCCGCTGCTGGCTTACCTCGCCGCCCGCACCACCACCATTCACCTGGGCGCGGGCACCATCATCGCGCCGTTCTGGCACCCGCTGCGAGTGGCCGGTGAGTGCGCGCTGCTGGACGTCATCAGCAACGGGCGCATGGAAGTGGGTCTGGCGCGCGGCGCCTATCAGGTCGAATTCGACCGCATGGCCGGTGGCATGCCTGCCTCCGAAGGCGGCAAGGCCCTGCGCGAGATGGTTCCGGTGGTCAAGGCATTGTGGCAAGGCGACTACGCCCACGATGGCGAAATCTGGAAATTCCCCACCTCTACCAGCGTGCCAAAGCCGATCAAGACACCGCCAATGTGGATCGCGGCCCGCGACCCGGACTCGCACAACTTCGCGGTAAAAAACGGCTGCAACGTGATGGTCACGCCATTGATGAAAGGCGACGAAGAAGTGGTCGACCTGAAGAATAAATTCGAAGCGGCCCTGGCCGCCAACCCTGACGTACCCCGTCCGCAACTGATGGTGTTGCGTCATACCCACGTCCACGCGGACAACGATCCGGAAGGCTGGAAGGTCGGCGCCAAGGCCATCTCGAAGTTCTACCGCACCTTCGATGCCTGGTTCGGCAACAAGACCACGCCGGTCAACGGCTTCCTCGACCCGAGTCCGGAGTCGAAATTCGCCGAACGTCCTGAGTTCACCCTCGACAGCCTGCACAAAACCGCCATGATCGGCACCCCGGAAGAAATCATTCCGCGCATCCAGTACTACAAAGAGCTGGGCGTGGATGAGTTCAGCTTCTGGTGCGACAACAGCCTGCCTCACGCCGAGAAGAAGAAATCGCTGGAACTGTTCATCAAGCACGTGGTGCCTGCGTTTCGCTGATTGACCCTACGCTTGCCCCCAGTGCCGCGGCGCCTCCCGCGGCATTGTTCATTCTGCCGCCCGGCATTCGCCGACACAGCGCGTGCGCTCGAAGATCGCCCCCTCGATGCCCAGCACCTCGCGGTTGTCCGCGTAAATACCAACGCCCTTCTCCCAGACATTCTTGATCGCACCGCTCGCACAGCGAATCCGGTAACTCAATTCGAACGGCACCTGCCGCGCCAGCGCGTATTGCACCTCGCGCCAGACGTAATCGGCATCTTCAGGGAGGATCAGGCTGTTGTAGGTAAAATCGTGGTTGTCCACCAGACGCTCCGCCGGGTAACCGGTCAATTGCAGGCAACCGGCACTGACAAACTCCATGGTCCAGTCGCGGTTGTTGCGCCCGCGATAAATCAGCCCCGGCATGCTGTCGAGCAGGCTTATGGCGCTGCGTTGGCTGGCCTGCAACGCGGTTTCCCGACGTTTGTGCGCCGTGATGTCCCCCAGCACCAGACAGAAACCTGAAGCCACCGATTTGAGCCCGACCTCACACCAGCGCAAATCGCCGTCAGGATGAACGAAGCGCAAGCGCTGCCGGAATGACGTGCCGGGGCGGGCGCGCAACTGGGCCAGGGCTTGCAGCCACAGCGGACGGTCCTCCTGATGCACATAGTCCAGCGCATTGCGCATACGGGCCGAGGTGCCCATCAGATCGGTCCAGGCCTGATTGAATCCGGTGATCTGCCCGTTCTCCGCCAGTTCCAGCAAGGCGACCGGAAAGCGGTCCAACGCAGCGCCTGAGCTGACGTTTGACAGCAGGTCTCGCACAGCACTGTCTTCGCTCATTCAGTGGCGCTCCTCTTTTCTAGCGACCGTCGACTGATGAACCCAGGCCGCCAGTTCCAGCCGCGAATGCAGGCTGAGCTTCTGCAGCAGGTTCTTGACGTAAATCTTCACCGTGCCGTCGCTGATGCCCAGCTCGCGGGCGATCTGCTTGTTGCTCATGCCGCCGGCGATCAGGGTCAGGGTCTGGCCCTCGCGCTCGGTGAGGCTGCCCAGCTCCGGGCCCGGATCCAGCCGTTCCGGGCCTGATTCGGGGGCATCATGGGCAGCCAGCAACGACACCAGCGAGTCATCCAGCACAATTGCCCCCTGATTGCAGTTGCGCATGTAGGCCAGCAGCGCGTCAGGCTCGGTTTCCTTGAGCACATAACCTCTGGCGCCCAGGCGCAACGCGGACAGCAGCTCGCTGCGGTCCATGGATGCCGTGAGCACCACGACCTGGCAGCCCAGACGCAACTGACGCAACTCGTCGAGCACCTGCAACCCGCTCAGACCGGGCATGTGCAGGTCCAGCAGCACTTGTTGTGGGGCCAGACTCACCGCCAGATTGATCCCTTCCCGGCCACTGGCCGCCTGGCCCACCACCTCGAAGTCGTCGCTGGCGCTGAACAACTGCGCCAGGCCCTTGCGGAACAGCGGGTGATCATCGATCAGTAACAAGGTCGTGGCGTGCATCGTGACTCTCCGAAAAATCAGCGGGGTGGCAGGTCAGCCACAGGTGCACGCGCACACCGTGGGGCTGGATCGGCTCGATTGCCAGCCGCGCGCCGATACTGGCGGCACGCTCGCGAATGATCGCCAGGCCAAAGTGGTTGTCATCGCCGGACGCCGGGCTCAGGCCAATGCCATCGTCCTCGACCGACACCAGGACGTCGCCGGAGGGGGGCTGGCGCAGCTCGATGCGCACGTGTCGGGCATGGGAGTGGCGCACGGCGTTGGTCAGGGCTTCGCGGATGATTTGCAGGATCTGCAATTCGGTTTCCGGGCTCAGGGCGTTGTCCGGCAATCGGTTGTCCAGCTCAAAGACGATGATGCAGCGCCGGGAAAATTCGGCCACCGAGTCAGCCAGCGCCTGGCGCAACGAGCGCCCGTCCATGGTCAGCCGGGCGCTGGTGATCAGTTCGCGCACTTGCCGTTGCAACTGGCTCAAGCCGTTGCGCAGCTCGGTCAGTGAAGTGCCTGCCAATTCCGGATCAGTCAGTCGGGTCTGGACCAGCCGCGCCTGAAACGACAGATAACCCAGCTGTTGCGCCACTGAATCGTGCAGCTCACGGGCCAGCGCACCGTGCTGCGCGGTGGCCTGCTTGCGTTGCTGTTCACGGCGATGGCGCAGTAACTGGACGGTGACCCCGAGCGCCTCACTCACCTCACCCAGCATCTGCTGCCAGAAGCGGTCGGCCTCACGCGGCGTGTCCAGCAGCACCATGGCGCTGCCGGGCACCCGCGCTTCAGGCAAACCGCAGATCAAGCGATGCACGCCCCGCTGGCGGCACGGGTCGCAAGCCACCGGCGACGTTGTCACGCACGCCCCGCTGCGCCACGGGCAATCGGCGCTGCGCTCGCACTCGGCGGTCAATACCCGGCGCGCGGGCCCCAGGTCTTCGTCCACCTGAATCAGGTTGAGCGTGACGCCGGGCTGCAGCGCCTCAAAACGGTCCAGAAAGCGCGGCAAGGCACCGTCGGCGTGCATCAGACACAGCGGCAGTTCAGCCAGCAACCCACGCAGTTCGTTCACCTGCCGGGGGCTGGCGCGCCGAAACCAGCGGGGCCAGCGTCGCCACCAATTCGCTTGGGTCTGCACTGTCGAATGTTCCTTTTCCGTTGCGCCGTTGTGACTGGCAAACCAGCAACTTCCATGCCCCGCAGTCCCCCTTCGCCACGGACTACCTCCAAAGAGATACCCCTTTTTCCGGATTGAGCGATTTTTCCTTTCGAGAAATTATCTTGCCCATCAGAGAACAGCGACCGCTCACCCGCTTCGGCGATTCGCGTCGTTTCACGCCCACCGCAGGTCCACCGGGAAGCCGCCATGATGGATAAACCCGACATCGAACGCGCAAGGCTGCACAGCCTTCCTCGCTATCGTCAGCCAGCGCCACAGGAGGCAGTGTGTCAGCCGCTGGTGGTGATTCAATCGGCCGACAGTTGCCCCGCCTTTGTCGGCACATTGGACCAGCCCACCGTGCTGAACGCCGAGAACGGCGATTTCAACGACCGTCTGGGCCGTTGCCTGGCGACCTGCACCGTTGGCACCCGGCTGTACCTCGTCGGCGATGAAGCCTTCATTTGGCGCATTCATGCCCTGGCCCGCAGCGCCGGGCTGCAGGATGACGAAATCGACATGACCCTCAGCGTGCCCGGTGTGCGCACCGTTTACTGCGTGCACTGCGGCCAGCGTCAGCCCGGCACGCAACAGGACAGCCTGCAATGCAGCGGCTGCCGGGTGTTGCTGGAGATTCGCGAACACTTTTCCCGACGTCTGGGCGCCTACCTGGGCGTGTGTGGCAATCCGGACCAGCCTTACGCGGGGTTCCGGCCATGAGTGCGACACTGAAAGTAAAGGTCAGTGAGGCACGAATGCTCACCCCGCTGGTGCGCGAATTCACCCTGACCCCTTGCACAGGCCGTCTGCCGGGCTTTTCGGCAGGCAGCCACGTTCAAGTGCACCTGCCATTGGGTGAGCGCACGTTGCGCAATGCCTATTCGCTGACCAGCGATCCGGCGCAACACGACCACTACCGCATCGCCGTGCGTTTACAGAGCGATTCCCGGGGCGGCTCACGGCATCTGCATGAACAGGTGCAGGTCGGTGACACCTTGACCCTGTCGCCTCCGGCCAACCTGTTCGCCCTGCACAGTCAGGCCAGCCAGCACATTCTGATCGCCGCGGGCATCGGCATTACGCCATTCATGGCCTACCTGAGCGAGCTGGAAAAGCGCAATGCCGCTGTCGAACTGCATTACCTGTGTCGCCCGGGCCTGAGCGATGCCTACCTCGCCACCTTGCAACAACGCCTGGGCGCACGCCTGTATGTCTATGACGGCCAACGGCGCATCGATCTGCCCGCCATTCTCGGTAACCGGCCCTTGGGCACCCACGTTTATACCTGCGGCCCGCAACGCCTGCTCGCCGATGTTCAGGAATACGCCCTGGCGCTGGGCTGGCCCGCCAGTCGCGTGCACCACGAAGCCTTCAGCGCGCCGCAACCCGGCACGCCGTTCGAACTGGAACTGCTGCGCAGCGGCAAACGCCTGACCGTCGCTGCCGACCAAAGCCTGCTGGAAGCCCTGGAGGCCATCGGCGTCGAGGTGCCCAACCTGTGCCGTGGCGGGGTCTGCGGGCAGTGCATCACCCGTCACGGTGGCGGCGACATCGAACACCGCGACCACTTTCTGACCCGCAACGAACAGGCCGAATTTCTCATGCCGTGCGTGTCACGTGGCTGTGGCCCGTGTGTATCACTGGATCTCTAGGAGTCGAGCATGACCGTGCCATTCAGCCCTACCCAGACGTACCGTGAAGACTTCAGCTTTCGCAATAGCCCCACTGCGATCAAGCGTTTCCCGTTTCCGTTCCCCCAGGACAGCTACCTGTATTCGGTGAACATCGAACCGGCCACCTCCCGTGACCCCGGCTCGGTCTACGAACACTGCTTTGACATCGATGAGCATTACCGCTCGGAAATGGCCGAACGCGCCCAGGTGCTGGGCAAAGACCCTCGTCGTTATCTGGTCATGCCACACATGCAGAATGCCGCTTGGGACGCCCTGCAGATGTTGATGGAACACCTGGCCCGAGACTATCCGCAGTGGTTCGAACTCGACCGCGACGGCGACCACTGGCATTGGCGCAACAACGCGCTGGGCATCGATCAGCGCTTCGTGTTTGGCGATTCCACAACCTTGCCCAGCGAGCCGCTGGAATTCATTGGCCGTCAGGTGCAGGGCGACTTTGCCCTGCTCGATCAGCGCGACGGCGACCTGTTCATGGACGCCGGACTGGTCACCAGCCCCGCCGACTGGTCGCTGGCGTTTGATGCCGGAATGAGCTTCAAGCAATGGCATTCGCCGGTGCCGATGGCCCATCAGATGGGGGTGTTCGACCGGGCGCTGAAATACCTGCTCAACCTGCAAGTCGACCACCCCGTGCGGCGTCTGAACTGGACCCTGACCATCAACCCACGTCTGGATTCGTCACCGGAAACCTTTCACGAATGGGGCGCCGACCGCGGCACCGTCACCGCGCAGAACGCCGGGCAACTCGTGCACCTGCGCGTCGAATTGCAGGTCATGGCTCGGCTGCCGCGCAGCAACGCGATGATGTTCAGCATCCGCACCTACCTGATCAGCCTCAACGAGCTGGTCACCCAGCCTGAATGGGGCTGCCGCCTGCACCGGGTGATCCGCGACCTGCCCGACGCCATCGCCGATTACAAAGGCATGACCCGTTACCGCCACGCACTGATCGAATGGCTCAGCCAGTTCGACCCGCAGGCCTGACTTTTCCGATCACTCACCGACAAGGATCTTCACATGGCTCATTCATGGCGCATTTCTGCACTCGCTGACCGTCACCGCGCGCTCGGCTCACAGCTGGAAGACTGGAACGGCATGGGCACCGCCTGGACCTACGCCAGCGACCTGGCCGATCACCACGAAGCCATCCGCACCCGTGCCGGTTTGATGGACGTCTCGGGGCTGAAAAAAGTCCACTACGTCGGCCCTCACGCCGAAAGCCTGCTGCAATGGGCCACGACCCGGGACATCAGCAAGCTGTACCCCGGCAAGTCGGTGTACGCCTCGATGCTCGACGAAGAAGGCAAATTCGTCGATGACTGTATCGTCTACCGCACCGGCCCCAACGCCTTCATGGTGGTGCACGGCGCGGGCACCGGTTACGAGATGCTGGTGCGTTCGGCCCAGGGCCGTCAGGTGGCCGTGCTGTTCGATGACGACCTGCACGACCTCTCGCTGCAAGGCCCGCTGGCGGTGGACTTCCTCGCTGACCACGTGCCTGGCATCCGCGACCTGCCCTACTTCCATCACCTGCAAACCCGCCTGTTCGGCCGCCCGGTGATGATCTCGCGCACCGGCTACACCGGCGAACGCGGCTACGAAATCTTCTGCAAGGCCGCCGATGCCCCGGCCATCTGGGACGCCATCCTGCGCCACGGCGAGGCCATGGGCATCATCCCCTGCGCCTTTACCGCGCTGGATTGGCTGCGGGTGGAAAGCGCGCTGATGTTCTTCCCCTACGACAACTCGCAGATGTACCCCTTCGCCGACCAGAAGGCCGGCGACACCCTGTGGGAACTGGGTCTGGACTTCACGGTTTCGCCAGACAAACGCGACTTCCGCGGTGCAGAAGAGCACCGCCGACTGCAAGGCCAGGAACGTTTCAAAATCGCCGGCGTGCTGCTCGACAGCGGCCTCGCTGCCGAAGCGGGAGACACCCTGTGGCACGCCGGTCAGGAAGTGGGCGTGATCACCTGCGCCATGTATTCACGCCTCACCCAACGTTCCATGGCCATCGCCCGTGTCGCCGTCGACTGCGCCGAGCCCGGCGTCGCTCTACAGGTGCGCGGCAGTCAGCAGGTCGCCGCCGTGACCCACGCCATGCCCTTCGACGACCCGCAGAAAACCAAGCGCACGGCCAAGGGCTGATTGCCGTTTTTCATTGCCGACACGAGAGCGCCATGGACACTTCAAACGAGCAATACATCCTCAAGATCAACTGCCCGGCCACCTCCGGGATCGTCGCCACCCTGACCTCCTGCCTGGCCAGCCAGCAGTGCTACATCAGCGAACTGGCGCAATTCGACGACGAATTCACCGGGCAGTTTTTCATGCGCGCGGTGTTCCGCTTCAACCGGGGCGCCCACGGCGATATCGACGCCCTGCAACGGGAACTGGCGTCACTGGCGGGCGGCTTCGACATGCAATGGCAACTGTTCCGCTCGTCACAGCCGACCCGCGTGCTGCTGATGGTCAGCAAGTTCGACCACTGCCTGACCGACCTGTTGTACCGCCATCGCAAGGGTGAACTGGACATGGAGATCACCGCCGTGGTGTCCAACCACCTGGACCTGCGCGCCATGGCCGAGCGCGAAGGCATCCGCTTCGTTTACCTGCCGGTGAGCAAAGATACCAAGGCCCGTCAGGAGTCCGAATTGCTGCGCATCGTTCAGGAAACTCGCACCGATCTGGTGGTGCTCGCCCGCTACATGCAAATCCTCTCCGACGACCTGTGCAAGCAGCTCTCGGGGCGGGCCATCAACATTCATCACTCGTTCCTCCCCGGCTTCAAAGGCGCCAAGCCCTATCACCAGGCGTTTGACCGGGGCGTAAAGCTGATCGGCGCCACGGCGCACTACGTCACCAGCGACCTGGACGAAGGCCCGATCATCGAGCAGGAGGTGCAGCGCGTCGACCACACCTACCTGCCTGAATCGCTGGTCGCCATTGGCCGCGACACGGAAACCGTCGCGCTCTCCAAAGCCTTGAAATACCACCTGGAGCACCGGGTATTCATCAACCAGGACAAGACCGTGATCTTCCGCTGATCGCCCCTTTTTCTCTAGCGAGGCACAGACATGACTGTACGCGTAGCCATCATCGGCGCCGGCCCCTGCGGCATGGCCCAACTTCGAGCTTTCCAGTCGGCGCGGGACAAGGGCGCTGACATCCCGGAACTGGTCTGCTTCGAAAAACAGGCCGACTGGGGCGGCATGTGGAACTACACCTGGCGCACCGGGCTGGACGAACACGGCGAGCCGGTGCACGGCAGCATGTACCGCTATTTGTGGTCGAACGGTCCCAAGGAGTGCCTGGAATTCGCCGACTACACCTTTGAAGAACACTTCGGTCGGCCGATTGCCTCCTACCCGCCGCGGGAAGTGCTGTGGGATTACATCAAGGGGCGCGTCGAGAAAGCCGGTGTGCGCGACTACATTCGCTTCAATACCGTGGTGCGCCAAGTCACCTTTGACGAAGCGACGCAGCTTTTTACGGTGCTGTCCCACGACCACGGCAACGATGTCAGCGTGAGCGAACAGTTCGATTACGTGATCAACGCCTGCGGCCATTTCTCGACGCCCAAGGTGCCGTATTTCAAGGGCTTCGAGCAGTTCGCCGGACGCATTCTGCACGCCCACGATTTCCGTGAGGCGCTGGAATTCAAGGGCAAGGATTTGCTGATCGTCGGCAGCAGCTATTCGGCCGAAGACATCGGTTCGCAGTGCTACAAATACGGCGCGCGCAGCATCACCAGTTGCTACCGCACCGCGCCCATGGGCTACAAATGGCCCGCCAACTGGGAAGAAAAACCGCTGCTGCAACGTCTGGAAAACAGCCGGGCGTATTTCGCCGATGGCACCAGCAAGCACATCGACGCGGTGATTCTGTGCACCGGCTACCAGCACCATTTCCCGTTCCTCGACGAGTCGCTGCGCCTGAAAACCGACAACCGCCTGTGGCCGCGCAATCTCTACAAGGGCGTGTTCTGGGAAGCCAACCCGCGCATGATCTACCTCGGCATGCAGGACCAGTGGTACTCCTTCAATATGTTCGATGCCCAGGCCTGGTACGCCCGCGACGTCATTCTGGGGCGCATCGCCCTGCCATCCCACGCTGACATGCTCGCCGACAGCCAGCAGTGGTTCGAGCGCGAACAGACCCTGGAAACCAATCAGCAAATGTTCGAATACCAGGGCGCCTACATCCAGCAACTGGTCGACGCCACCGATTACCCCAACTTCGATATCGCTGCGGTCAACGACACCTTCCTGCACTGGAAGCACGACAAGGCCGAAGACATCATGGGCTATCGCGACAAGTCGTACCGCTCGCTGATGACCGGCACCCAGTCGCCGCCGCACCACACGCCGTGGCTGCAAGCGCTGGACGACTCGATGGCCGCGTACCTCATCGAACCGACCACGCCCATCAAGTCGGTCGGTTGACCGCGGAGCCCGGACATGAATGCACCGCGCATCTCCTCGCCCCGCGAACCCGGTTTGTTCGCCCGCACCCCAGCCCTTGAGCGTTATCGGTTGGGCGCTGGCGGGCTGACCCTGCTGGCGCTGGAAGCTGGCGACCGCTTGCAGGTGATCGACCTGGAAGGCTGGCAACCCTGCGAGCTGCTGGTGGTTGACACCCAGGGCCGCAGCGCGCTGGCCGACTGGTCATTGAGCCCGGCGAGTCAAGCGGCTTTCATCCCTCGGCAGCTGGCTGCGGGCGGTGTGCAGGCTCGGCGTATCGCACAGGCGCTGGAAAAACGCGGGCTGGACGGGCGAGCTCTGCCCACTCCCGCATCGCTGTGGGAGGCACAGACGCCCGCCGGTTTCAGCCGTCAGTTCGTGGCCGAAGGCCGTCTGCTGATCATCGCCGCAGCCCCTGATGAAGCCACAGCAGTCGACCGGCAATACTGCCCCAGCGAACTGCGGCTGGTGGTCGAGCGCGCTCATCCGTCGGCAGTATTGACCCCAGCGTTACCTGAACCTCTGGGCGAACTGCTCGATGAATTCACCATTCGCGCAGGCACCGCTCACAGCTACACCGTCGCCAAGGGGCAGTACATTCAGGTGCTCGACGTGGCCGGTCGGCAGTGCTCGGACTTCGTCGCCTTTGACCGTCGCGCACTGGACCGGGGCATTGAGCTGGACCTTGACCAGACCGTCACCCGCACCCTGAATGGCAGTGCTTATCCGGCACCGGGGCTGTTCGGCAAATTCTTCGACCGGCGCATGCAGCCGATGCTGGAAGTGGTGCAGGACACCGTCGGGCGTCACGACGCCTTTGCCCTCGCCTGCGCCGCCCGCTACTACGAGAGCCACGGCTATTTCGGGCACGACAACTGCAGCGACAACCTCAGTCGCGCGCTGGCCGCCCACGGGGTGCAGGCAAGGGAAGGCTGGCCAGCGATCAACTTTTTCTTCAACACCGCCATTGATGCTTATCAGCAGATGACCCTTGATGAACCGTGGTCGCGCCCCGGTGATTATGTGCTGTTGAAAGCCATGACCGATCTGGTCTGCGGCAGCTCGTCCTGCCCTGACGACATCGACCCGGCCAATGGCTGGGAGCCGACCGATATCCATATCCGCGTCTACAGCGAAAAGGAGCGCTTTGCCCTCGCCATGAGCACTCGCAGCACGGCCGACGCCGACCCCGTTCTCACCCGTCAGTCGGGTTTCCATTCACGCACCCGCCAACTGACCGGCAGCTTCGTCGATTACCGCAACTGGTGGCTACCCCTGCGTTACGACGGCTTTGGCGCCATCGACGAATACTACGGTTGCCGCGAGCGAGTCGCGGTCATGGACCTCACCGCCCTGCGCAAATTCGAGATCATCGGCCCGGACGCCGAAGCCCTGTTGCAACACTGCCTGACCCGCGACGTGCGCCGCCTTGCCATCGGCCAGGTGGTGTATTCAGCGATGTGCCACGAACACGGCGGCATGCTCGATGACGGCACCCTGTTGCGTCTGGGGCCGGACAATTTCCGCTGGATCTGCGGCGAAGACTACGCGGGCATCTGGTTGCGCGAGCAGGCGCAAAAGCTCGGCATGAAGGTCTGGGTCAAATCGGCCAGCGAACAGATCCATAACCTCTCGGTGCAGGGTCCGTTGAGCCGCGAATTGCTCAAGCAAATGGTCTGGACTCCACCCACGCAACCGGCGCTGGAAAACCTCGGCTGGTTCCGTTTTCTGGTGGGGCGAATGGACGACTACGACGGTTGCCCGCTGATGATTTCCCGCACCGGCTACACCGGCGAACTGGGTTACGAGGTGTGGTGCCACCCGGACCGCGCCGAACAGGTCTGGGATCGCATCTGGGCGTTGGGCCAACCGTTGGGCATCGTGCCGCTGGGGCTGGAAGCGCTGGACATGCTGCGCATCGAGGCCGGACTGATTTTCGCAGGGTATGAATTCAGCGATCAGACCGATCCGTTCGAGGCCGGTATCGGTTTCAGCGTGCCACTGAAGACCAAGACCGATGACTTCATTGGTCGTGAAGCCCTGCTGCGGCGCAGCGCCACGCCGAGCCACAAACTGGTCGGACTGGACCTGAGCGGTAACGAAGGCGCGCACCACGGCGACCCGGTGTTCCGTGGGCGCGCGCAAGTCGGCGTGATCACCAGCGCCTGTCGCTCGCCTTTGCTCAATCGCAACATCGCCTTGTGTCGCCTTGACGTGTCCTGTGCCGAGCCGGGCACTGCACTTGAAATCGGCAAAATCGACGGCCTGCAGAAGCGCATCAGCGCCGAGGTCACGGCACCGATCTTCTACGACCCGGACAAGAGCCGAGTGCGCAGTTGATCCGTATCACCCCTGGCTGCGCCCCCTTCCACTGCCCTCCGACCACATTTCAGACATGGGATTACCAAGATGGAAGCGACTACGTTCGAGGCTCTACCGCAGGCCGACCACAGCGTCGGCAGCCTGCAACGCAAGATAGACTGGCGCGGCGCCTTCTGGGTAGCCAGCGGCGTACCGGCCCTGGTGCTGTTTTCCATCGGCGCGATTGCCGCCACAGTGGGCAAACCGGCGTGGATCGTCTGGATCGTGTCGATCCTGTTCGGTTTCATCCAGGCCTTCACCTACGCCGAAATCGCCGGGCTGTTTCCGCACAAATCCGGCGGCGCCTCGGTGTACGGCGCCATCGCCTGGGTGCGGTACAGCAAGCTGATCGCGCCGATTTCGGTGTGGTGCAACTGGTTGGCCTGGTCGCCGGTGCTGTCCATCGGCTCGGGGCTGGCGGCGGGGTACATCCTCACCGCGCTGTTCCCCGCCGATGCCCTGATCAACACCTGGCAACTGACGCTGGTGGATTTGGGCTGGGTCAAAAGCGGGCTGTCCCTGCGCATCAACGCCACCTTTGTCATCGGCCTGGTGATTCTGCTGACCGTGTTCGCCATCCAGCACGGCGGCATCCTGCGTTCGGCCCGCCTGACCCTGGTGCTTGGCGCCACCTCGCTAATACCGCTGGTGCTGGTCGGTGTGGTGCCACTGCTGACCGGTGACGCCACCCAGGCCAACTTCCTGCCGTTGTTTCCGCTGGCCCACGACGCAGCCGGGCAAGTGATCGACGGCACCTGGGACATTTCCGGCTGGTCGCTGATGGCGGGCGGGCTGTTCATGGCGGCGTGGTCCACCTACGGTTTCGAGACCGCGGTGTGCTACACCCGCGAGTTCAAGGACCCCAAGCGTGACACCTTCAAGGCGATTTTCTACGCCGGTTTACTGTGCATTCTGGTCTTCACCTTCGTACCACTGGCGTTTCAGGGCAGCCTGGGGCTGGGGCAACTGGTGACCCCTGCGATACTCGACGCCAGCGGCGCAGTGGTCACACCGGCCGTTTACAGTGGGCTGCTGTCACCTGAAATCTACAGCGGCATGGGCGTGGGTAAGGCCATGGCCGACAGTATTGGTGGCGGCAAAGTGATCGCCAACATCGTGCTGATCATGCTGGTGCTCGCCACCCTGCTGGCAATCATGACCTCGATGTCCGGTTCGTCGCGCACGCTGTACCAGGCCTCGGTGGATGGCTGGTTGCCCAAGTACCTGGGCCGCACCAACGAGCACGGCGCCCCGACCGCGGCCATGTGGACCGACCTGTCGTTCAACCTGCTGCTGTTGCTGATGTCCGACTACGTATTCGTGCTGGCGGCGTCCAACGTCAGCTACATCATCTTCAACTTCCTCAACCTCAATGCGGGCTGGATTCACCGTCTGGATCGCCCTGAATGGGCGCGCCCGTACAAGGCCCCGA
This sequence comes from Pseudomonas sp. Pseu.R1, assembly GCF_045764065.1. Lineage (NCBI taxonomy): Bacteria > Pseudomonadati > Pseudomonadota > Gammaproteobacteria > Pseudomonadales > Pseudomonadaceae > Pseudomonas > Pseudomonas sp. Pseu.R1. The sequence continues at coordinate 445,438 of NZ_JBJGEE020000001.1, forward strand.
CGCTGCTGCTGGCCGCCGGTGGCGTATTGAGCTTCGTCAACCTGGCCTGCATGGGCCTGGGTGCGGACATCTGGGGCGCGGGCACGCTGGTCACCGGCCTGCTGTTGGCGATGCTGATCCTGCCGGTGTTCTGCTTCCGCCATTACGGGCAGGACAAGGGCCGCTTCCCCGCCGCGATGCTCAGTGACCTGCACCTGCAAGCCGACGGGGGCAGCAAACGCGCGGGTGTCTTGCCCTACGTCACGCTGATTGCGGGCGCCGTGGTGGTCTACGCCTGTCATCACCTGGTCGCTTGACCACCCCCTGCCTGTGACTGATCATCGGGGCCCATTCGGGCCTCGGTGTTCCATCGACGTTCCTTCCCTACCGACAATGGTGACGCATCCCATGAGCATGACCCCTGCACTCGCCCGCGATATCGACGGCAAGGCCATCGCGGCTCAGGTTCTCGACGAAGTCAAAGACGATGTTCTCGCCCTGGCCCGGCAACAGGTGTACCCCGCGCTGGCCGTGGTGCTGGTCGGCGAGGATCCGGCCAGCCAAGTGTATGTGCGCAACAAGCTGCTCAAGGCCGGGCAAGTGGGCATTCGCTCCCTCGAACACCGTCTGCCTGCCAGCGCCACCCAGCACGAAGTGCTGACATTGCTGGATCAACTCAATGCCGACCCTGAGGTCAACGGCATTCTGGTGCAACTGCCACTGCCCGCACACATCGACGAAAAGGCGGTGATTCACGCCATCGACCCCATCAAGGACGTGGACGGTTTTCATCGCGAGAACGTCGGCGGACTGGTCCAAGGCGCCGAAGTACTGACGCCTTGCACGCCCAGCGGCTGCATGCGCCTGCTGCATGAAACCTGCGGCGACCTGAGCGGCCTGCATGCGGTGGTGATTGGCCGCTCCAACATCGTTGGCAAGCCGATGGCAACCTTGCTGCTGCAAGCCAACTGCTCGATCAGTGTGGTGCATTCACGCAGCGTCGATGCGGCAGCGTTGTGCCGATTGGCGGACATCGTGGTGGTCGCGGTCGGTCGACCGCAGATGATCGAAGCCAGTTGGCTCAAGCCTGGCGCGGTGGTGATCGATGTGGGAATCAACCGGATCGCCACGGCAAAAGGTGACCGGCTGGTGGGTGACGTCGACTACGCCAGCGCCCGTACTGTGGCCCGCGCCATCACCCCGGTGCCGGGCGGCGTCGGGCCGATGACGATTGCCTATCTGTTGAAAAACACCGTGATCGCCACCCAATTGCAGAGGGCTGGACACCCGCAGTTGGCCACTACCCTGTGAGGATCGTGCCCACGCTCCGCGTGGGCATGCATCCTGTGACGCTCTGCGTCACCTGGGGCAGACGCAGAGCGTCCAAACCTGCGTTCCAACGCGGAGCGTGGGAACGATCAATCAATGCGCGTTAAATCAACGCGTGATCAATGGTTGTACGCACTCTCATTGTGCTCGGCCAAATCCAGGCCCATTTCTTCGACGTGCTCATCAGCACGCAGCCCCACAATGGCCTTGACCACCTTGAGAATCACCCAGCTCACCACGAAGCAATACACGGTGGTGAACACCACGCCCTTGATCTGCGCGATCACTTGCCCGCCCAGGGTCACGCCTTCCACCAGCCCGCCCAGCGACGGCACGCAAAATACGCCCGTCAGCACCGCACCGATCATGCCGCCGATACCGTGCAGGCCGAATACATCGAGGCTGTCGTCGTAACCAAAGCGTTTCTTCAGCACCGTCACGCTCAGGTAGCAGAACACGCCGCACAACAAGCCAATCGCCAACGCGCCACCGACGCCCACATACGCACACGCCGGGGTAATGCCCACCAGACCGGCCAACGCACCGCTGGCCAGACCCAATGCACTCGGTTTGCCGACCTTGAACCACTCGGTGAACATCCAGCCAAGGATTCCGGCACAGGCGCCGAGTTGGGTGTTGAGCATGACGATGCCCGACAGGCCGTTCAAACCGCCGCCCGAGCCGATATTGAAACCGAACCAGCCCACCCACAGCATCGCTGCGCCAGTCATGGTCAGGCTCAGGTTGTGGGCAGGCATCGGTGCGTTTTCATAGCCTTTGCGCTTGCCCAGCAACAGGCACGCCGCCAGCGCCGCCACACCCGCGTTGATGTGCACCGCCGTCCCGCCCGCGAAATCCAGCACGCCCCAGTTGTGCATCAGCGCACCCGCCCCGCCCCAGACCATGTGCGCGACTGGCGCGTAGACCAGGGTGAACCAGACGGCCATGAACAGCAGCGCCGCCGAGAACTTCATGCGCTCGGCAAAGGCACCGGCAATCAGCGCCGGGGTGATGATGGCGAAGGTCATTTGGAAGGTCACGAACACGCCTTCGGGGATGTCACCCACCAGACTTTCCGGGGTCAATCCTGCGAGAAACGCGCGACTGAGACCGCCGACGAAGCTGTTGAAACTGACTTCACCCTCGACCATGTTGGTGGTATCCACCACCATGCTGTAGCCGTAGATCACCCACAGCACGCCGACCAAACCGGCGATACCAAAGCACTGGGTGAACAACGACAACATGTTTTTCGCCCGCACTAGGCCGCCGTAAAACAGCGCAAGGCCCGGCAGGCACATGAACAGCACCAACACCGCGGCGGTGACCATCCACGCGGTGCTGCCGGTGTTCAGGGTGGGGGCGTCGGCCGCTTGGGCCAGGGGAATACAGGCGCTGAGCGCCAATAGCGTAAGAAGGGATTTGCCGGGTAGACGGTTAACCATTTTCGAAGCTCCTGCAATGAATGGAAAAGTGTCTGGCAGAAAGCGATGTGAAGAAGCACCGGGCCTTGCTGGCCTCTTTGAATGGGTGATGACGCAGCATTGAATGCAAGGCTGGCCAGAACTGTGGGAGCGAATCCATTCGCGATGGCGGCATATCAGACGAAAAATCTCCATCGACCATACCGGCCTCTCGCGAATGAATTCGCTCCCACAGGATTGCGCCAGGTCATACGAATCGGGGCTGCCAAAAAATCAGCCCCTTTTCAAAACCTTAATACTGCTGCCCCGGAATCCACGATGTCCCTGCCAATGGCACCCGGGCCATGGCCGCCGACTCCACGGTCAAGGCCACCAGATCCTCGGGGTCGAGGTTGTGCAGGTGAGACTTGCCGCACGCGCGGGCCATGGTCTGCGCTTCCAGCACCAGCACACGCAAATAATTGGCCAACCGGCGTCCGCCTTCGACCGGGTCCAGACGTTTCGACAATTCCGGGTCTTGGGTGGTGATCCCCGCCGGGTCGCGACCGTTCTGCCAGTCGTCGTAGAAACCGGCTGCCGAACCGATTTTCTTCAGCTCGTCATCCAGACGCGGATGGTTGTCGCCCAGAGCAATCAACGCCGCCGTACCGATGGCCACCGCATCCGCGCCCAACGCCATGGCCTTGGCCACGTCGGCGCCGTTACGAATGCCGCCAGAAACGATCAACTGCACTTTGCGGTGCATGCCCATCTCTTGCAGCGCCTGAACCGCCTGAGGAATGGCAGGCAGAATCGGGATGCCGACGTGCTCGATGAACACTTCCTGCGTCGCCGCCGTGCCGCCTTGCATGCCGTCGAGCACGATCACGTCGGCCCCGGCCTTCACCGCCAGCTTGACGTCGTAATATGGGCGGCTGGCGCCGATCTTCACGTAGATCGGCTTTTCCCAATCGGTGATTTCACGGATCTCGGCAATCTTGATCGCCAGATCGTCCGGGCCAGTCCAGTCCGGGTGACGGCACGCCGAACGCTGGTCGACGCCGATCGGCAAGGTGCGCATACCAGCTACACGCTCGGTGACTTTCATACCCAGCAGCATGCCGCCGCCGCCCGGTTTGGCGCCCTGCCCCAGAACGATCTCGATGGCGTCCGCCTTGCGCAAATCATCCGGGTTCATGCCGTAACGGGACGGCAGGTATTGATAAACCAGGTGCTGCGACTGGCCGCGTTCTTCCGGGGTCATCCCGCCGTCACCGGTGGTGGTGCTGGTGCCTGCGATGGTCGCGCCACGGCCCAACGCCTCTTTGGCGTTGGCCGACAATGCACCGAAGCTCATACCGGCGATGGTCACCGGGATTTTCAGGTGAATCGGCTTCTTGGCGAAGCGGTTACCGAGGATCACGTCAGTGCCGCACTTCTCGCGATAGCCTTCCAGCGGATAGCGCGACACGCTAGCACCGAGCAGCAACAGGTCGTCGAAATGCGGCAGCTTGCGCTTGGTGCCGCCGCCGCGAATGTCGTAGATGCCGGTTTCGGCAGCGCGCTGGATTTCCTGGATGGCCAGACGATCGAAGGTCGCCGACTCGCGCAGGACCGGAGCTGCTTTCGGGGTGTTGGATTCGCTCATGTTCGTGCTCCTGAATCAGTACGCGGAGGCGTTGTCGACTTTGAAGTTGTACAACTGACGGGCCGAGCCGTAGCGCTTGAAGTCCGACGCCTTTTCGTTGAAACCGGCGCGGTTCAGCAACGCTTGCAGCTCTTCGAGGTGCTCCGGACGCATTTCTTTCTCGATGCAGTCCGAACCCAGCGACTCGACCTTGCCCTTGACGAAAATCTTCGTCTCGTACAGCGAATCACCCAGCGCATCGCCTGCGTCGCCGCACACCACCAGGCGCCCGGCCTGGCCCATGAAGCAGCTCATGTGGCCGATGCTGCCGCCGACAACGATGTCGATGCCTTTCATGGAAATCCCGCAGCGGGCACCGGCGTCGCCTTCGATCACCAGCAAACCGCCGTGGGCCGTGGCGCCCGCCGCCTGGGAGGCGCTGCCTTTGACGCGGACGTAGCCAGACATCATGTTCTCGGCGCAGCCCACGCCGACGTTGCCGTGCACCGTGACTGAGGCCTTCTGGTTCATGCCCGCGCAGTAGTAACCGGCGTGCCCCTGAATATCCACGGACACCGCTTCGTTGACGCCGACGGCCAAGTTGTGGGCGCCGTTGGGATGGGTCACTACCCACTCCCGTTCCTCAAGATTCTTGACCTGGTCGTGCAGCGCCTGATTGAGATCACGCACGCTGGCGATGGAAAGATCGATGGTTTTCATGTGCGTGCTCCTTAAGCCGACTCGCGTTCCCAGATGTACATCGTGGCGGGAACGGGTTCCCAGACTTTGGCGTTCTCGATGCCCGGCAGGCTCGACAGCGCCTGATATTCCGAGGCCATGGCGACGTAGTCGGCGGTCTCGGCGAGGATCGCCGGTTTGCAGGCAATCGGGTCGCGAATCACCGCAAAGCCGTTGCGGGTGCCGATGGCGAAGGTGAAGAAGCCATCGAGTGCTTCCAGCGAACTGTCCAGTGCGGTCTTCAGCGAATCGCCCTGTTGCAGGCGCCAAGCCAGATAACCGGCGGCCACTTCGGTGTCGTTCTCGGTGTCGAAATTGATCCCTTCGCGTCGCAGTTCCTGACGCAGACGGAAGTGGTTGGACAGCGAGCCGTTGTGCACCAGGCACAGGTCAGCGCCGGTAGAGAACGGGTGGCTGCCTTCCATGGTCACGGCGCTTTCAGTGGCCATACGGGTGTGGCCGATGATGTGACTACCTTTCATGGAGCCCAAGCCAAAGCGCTCGGAAATTTCTTTCGGCAAGCCCATGCCCTTGAGGATTTCAATGCTCTTGCCTGCGCTCATGATGCGCACCGTCGGGGCCAATTCACCCAACGCGGCGCGTACGGCAGCTTCTTCAGCCTTGATTTTCAGCACGATGGCGCTGGCGTTCTGGAACCAGTCCAGCGAAGCACCCAACTTGCCTTCCAACGCGGCGATCAGCGCTTTGAAGTCATAGCCGTCGGTGGTGGCTTGCAGGGTCAGCTTGACCCAGCCGTCAGCCACTTCATCGCCGTAAATGGCGAAGCCTGCGCTGTCCGGGCCACGGTCGGTCATAGCTTCGAGCATCGGTTCAAAGAGTTGGCCGAGCCGGGATTCCAGCGCCGGGTTCTTGAGGTATAAACCCACGATTCCACACATATTCATAACTCCAGGGCAGACGACGCCCAACCCATTGGCTGGGCGTCAGAAAGGGTTGTTTAAAGCGCTCGAATCAGAAAAATTCGGTGTAACGCTGGATTTCCCAGTCGCTCACATGGCGGCTGTATTCCACCCACTCCATGCGCTTGAGCTTGATAAATTCGCCAACGATTTCGTTGCCCAGCACTTCGGCAAACAGCGGGTCGGCTTCCAGCGCGTCGCAGGCTTCCTTCAGCGACTGCGGCAGGGTCTTGATGCCGCGAGCGGCGATCTCTTCAAGGCTCAGCTTGTAGAGGTTCTCGTTGCAGACTTGATCGATTTCCAGCTTGCGGTCGATGCCGTCCAGGCCGGCAGCGATGATCGCGGCGCTGACCAGATACGGGTTGCAACCGGCGTCCGGCAGGCGGAATTCCAGACGGCCATACGGCACACGAACCATGGCCGAACGGTTGTTGGCACCGAAGGCAATGAACGCTGGCGCCCAGGTCGCTCCGGACAGGGAGTTACCCACCACCAGGCGCTTGTAGGAATTGACGGTAGGCGCAGCGAAAGCGCATAGCGCCGGGCCGTGAGCGAGGAGACCGGCTGCAAAGTGATAGGCCATTTTCGACAGACCCATACCGCTCGGGTCACTGGCGTCGTGGAACAGGTTCTTGTGGGTCGCGCTGCCGATCGACAAGTGGAAGTGCATGCCGTTACCCGCGCGTTTCGGGTCCGGTTTGGGCATGAACGAGCAGATCATGCCCATGTCGTTGGCGATCTCACCGGCCGCCATGCGGAAGAAGGTGAAGCGGTCTGCCGACTCCATGGCGTCGCTGTAGGTGTAATTGATTTCGAACTGGCCGTTGGCGTCTTCGTGATCGATCTGGTAGATGTCGAAACCTACCGGTTGCAGGGCTTCGGTCAAACGCTCAAGAAATTCGCGGGAACGGGACAGGCCCTTGTAGTCGTAGCAAGGCTTGTCCAGCGCATCGCTGGCGTCGACCAGTTGCAGGCTGCCTGCGGCGTCACGCTTGAACAGACTGAACTCAGGCTCAAGACCGGTGTTCAACGTCCAGCCACGGTCGCTCAGACGCTCGACCTGTTTTTGCAACACGTAGCGGCTGTCATACGGCCAGGGTTTGCCTTCAACGTGACCGATGCACACGACACGACCGTAGCCCTTCTGCCACGGCACCGGGGTCAGCGACGACAGGTCGCCCTTGGCCATGAAGTCCGGGCCATGGGGCTCCATGCCCATGCCGCAGATGGCGAAACCAGCGAAGCCCGCGCCATCTTCGGCAACGGCCTCCAGGCCCGAGACCGGCACCGATTTGGTCTTGGACGAACCGTGAATATCGACGAATTGAGCCAGCACGTACTTGATCCCGTGTTCCTCGATCAGCCGCTGTGTTTCGGGTGGCAACATGAGCATTCACTCCTGGCGATAAGCAAAACGTTGAGGTCAACGACCATTGTCCCGTGACCTGAAAGGTGTTTATTCCATTCAGGAAACTTACTTTCTCAACAGGAATGCAAACGTCTTGCCAACTCGGTATACCAAAAAGTGTGTGCGGTTTGGGGCGGAATTTCTGCTGTATATATGGGAAACTCGTTTTCACTGTGGGAATAATCCGGCGCCAGACAAAACAGCCCGGAGCCGAATCGCACATTCCTGGTGCGAATTTAAAATTATCGAACGGAAACCGTGCAAAACCGATGAGTACGCCTGACGAACAACCGAAGTTGAAGCTGGAGCAATACCTGGGCATTCAGATCAAGCGCCAGCGTCAGGCGCAGGAGCTGAAACTGGCCGATGTGGCGCGCATCGCCGGGATCAGTCAGGGCATGCTGAGCAAGATCGAGAACGCCCAGGTCTCCACCAGCCTTGATAACCTCAGCCGTCTTTGCGACGTGCTGGGCATGCCCATGTCCAAGCTGTTCAGCCAATACGATCAACAAGGGAGCAGCGCGCTGCTGGTCAAACGCGATGACGGGCTGGAAGTGGTGCGGCGCGGCACCGAGAAAGGCCACACCTATCATCTGCTCAACCATACCCGCGGGCCGAAGAAGAACTTCGAGGCCTACATGGTGACCATGGACGACGCCAGCGAAGAATTCCCGACCTTCTCCCACCCCGGCACCGAGTTTTTGCACTTACTGGAAGGTGAACTGGTGTATCGCCACGGCAACCAGCTCTACCACATGCAAGCAGGTGACAGCCTGACCTTCGACGGCGACATTCCCCACGGGCCGGAGCAACTGGTGCAGGTGCCGATTCGTCTGCTGTCGATCATGAACTATGGGGCGTCGGGGGAGTGATCAGGTTCAGTAGCGCGTTGCTTTCCGGACCAGCCATGGACCATCTCGACAACCTGACGCAAAATGCCTTCCTTGCCTTGGATTGGACTCAACCATGTACCTGACGAAACTCGAAATCGCCGGCATCCGCTCTCATGAGAGGTTTGTCTTTCAGGTCCCTGAAGACAAACCGTGGGGCTGGCACGTCATTCTGGGTGACAACGGTGCAGGCAAGTCCAGTTTCGTGAAATCTCTAGCGTTGGCCCTTGCTGGCCCTGCCGAGGCCCGGGCATTACGGCAGGACTGGAGCACCTGGCTGCGAACGGGCTGCAACCAGGCCAACGTCACCGCACACCTGACCTGGAACCCTGCAGTCGATTCGATCACTGGCCAAGGTCGTGCTCCAGTGAAAAAGCTGGTCTGCGAAATCGTGATCGAATCCAACAACGAAGCCCTGAGCACCGGTGCAATCCTGGTGGAAGGCAACAGTTCGAAAGGGCTTGAGCGTGCACTTTGGGGTCGCAGCAGAGGCTGGTTCTCAGCGTCATTCGGGCCGTTTAGACGGTTTACTGGTGGTAACCGCGACTATGAGAGGATGTTCTACACCAACCCGCGCCTGGCCCCCCACCTCACTGCATTTGGCGAAGACATTGCGCTAACGGAATGCCTTGAATGGTTGAAGTCACTCCATATCAAACAGCTGGAGAGCAAGGATGACTCCCAATTTCTGGACTGTGTTATCTCGTTCATCAACAACGGTGAGCTGTTACCTCACGGCTCGCGCATCAGTCGAATTAGCTCTGAGGAAATCATTTTTGTCGATGGCAATGGTCATGAGGTCAGTGTCGATTTCCTGAGTGATGGGTACAGATCGATCCTCAGCCTGACATTTGAGCTTATACGCCAGCTCACCATCAGTTACGGGCAGGCGATCGTTGAGCCAGAAATTCGTACGGGCGTCATTTCACTGCCTGGCGTGGTGGTTATCGATGAGGTTGACGCACACCTGCACCCTTCCTGGCAGAAGCGGATCGCTCCGTGGTTCCTCAAAGTATTTCCCCGCCTCCAATTTATCGTCACCACCCACAGCCCCATCATCTGCCAAGCCGCAGAACATGGCACCGTCTGGCGCCTGCCAACACCGGGCACTGACGAGGCAGGTGGCCAGGTTCAGGGTGACACGCTCAATCGGCTCATCTTCGGCAACATCCTCGAAGCCTACGACACGTCGTTCTTCGGTGCCGAGGTCACGCGCTCGGAAACGTCCAAGGCACAGCTTCTTGAGCTTGCTCAACTCAATCGCAAGGAAGTGTTGGGAAAAATCGACGAAGCAGGACGCAAGCGAATCGAAACACTGCGTGCCTGCATGCCAACCACGGCGTCTGTAGCCGCCCGGTCAGGGTTGGAAGTGGAATGATCCGGTTGGCTGAGTTTCCAGCGCCCAAGTCCATGCTGGACGGGTTAGCGATGTATCAACAGACCGTGGACGCAAATGCCACATACGCTGAAAGAGTGGTCAGCGCAAAATCAGAGTTCAAGGCACGCAACACTAAAACCAATCCCATATTCAAACAGGTGCGCGCCGAACTCACCAGGATGTGCTCGAACACTCGGCGGTGTTGTTACTGTGAAGACTCGATGGCCGATGAGGTCGAGCACATCGCGCCCAAGGATCTCTACCCTGAGCGCGTATTCGACTGGGGCAATTACGTGTATGCCTGCGGTCCCTGTAACAGCCCCAAGGGCAATAAGTTCGCTGTCATCAATGCCAGTGATGAGCTGATACACGTCGGCAGGACCAAAGACGCCAACGTCGTCGAGCCCACAGCGGGAGAGCATGCGTTGATCAATCCACGGATAGAAAATCCTCAAGACTTTCTATGGCTGGACATCATCGACACGTTCAACTTCGTGGCAATAGACGAGCCGGGAACTCGTTCCGAAAAAAGAGCAACCTACACTTGCCAACTTCTTGCGTTAAACAACCGGGATGTATTGATCGAAGCCAGGCGTCTGGCTTTCGGCTCTTACCGGGCCCGCTTGTTCGAGTACATACATCGGCGCGACGCAGGAACACCCGATGTGCAACTGGAAGCATTGGTCATCAGCCTTAAATCCATGGCCAACCCTGCCGTCTGGGCAGAAATGAAGCGATCACACGCCGCTCATCCCGACATCGCGATGTTGTTCGCAAAAGCCCCTGAAGCGTTGGATTGGTGACGGCAAACTACGACTTTGGTACTGGTTTTCGTCTCTATGGTCGCATTCACAAAGTGCCGTGCCTGACATGTAATGTCTCAACGCCGTGATGTCGCCCTCACCCCACAAGGGCTGAACAATAAGAAAGGTGAAAAACCATGTACAAGATCCTGATTGCCGATGATCACCCGTTGTTTCGCGAGGCCATCCACAACGTTATTTGCGACGGTTTTCCAGGCAGTGAGGTCATGGAGACCGAAGACCTGGACAGCGCGCTGGCGCTGACTCGCGACCACGACGATCTCGATTTGATTCTGCTGGACCTGAACATGCCCGGCATGCATGGCCTCAACGGGCTGATCACCCTGCGCAACGAGGCGCCGACCATTCCGGTGGTGATCGTCTCTGCCGAGCAGGACAAACAGGTGGTGCTGCAGGCCATCACCTATGGTGCAGTAGGCTTCATCACCAAGTCATCGCCGCGCAAGCAGATGACCGAGGCCATCGAGCAGATCCTCAACGGCAACGTGTACTTGCCGTCAGACATCATCCGCAGCCAGAAAGCCCCTTCCCGACGCAACAACGCAGACACCCCACAGTTGCCGCCCGAACTGCTTCAAGCCCTGACCCGCAAACAATTGCTGGTGCTGGAACGCATGACCAAGGGCGATTCCAACAAGCAGATCGCGTTCAGCCTGGCCATCGCCGAAACCACGGTCAAAGCCCATGTCTCGGCGATTCTGCGCAAGCTCAATGTGCACAACCGGGTGCAGGCGATTCTCAGCGCCGGAGACATCGATTTCGCAGCCTATTTGCGGCGCTAGCCAGCACGTGCGCATTGTCAGCGTCGCTGGCGGGAATCACGCCTGCTGCCAATACCCTGGCCGGTTATAGACCTCCTTCAAGAAGGCAATGAAAAACCGCACTTTTGCGGGCAAGTAATGCTGCTGGGGATAGACCCCCTGAATGTCATAGCTGGGCAGCGCGAACTCATCGAGGACCGTCACCAGCGCCCCGCTCCGCACCTCGTTCTGAATCTCCCAGGTCGAACGCCAGCACAATCCCAACCCCCGTTTGGCCCAGTCATACAACAGCTCGCCGTCGTTGCAGTAGAGATTGCCCGCGACCTTGATCGCGACCTGTTTGCCATCCCGCTGAAAAGTCCAGCCACGATGTTGGCCGCCTTGCAGGTTGAACGACAGGCAATTGTGCTCGGCCAGTTGCTCCAGGGTTTGCGGAAAGCCATGTTTGGCGAAGTACGCCGGTGAACCACAGACCACGCGTTTGTTGGCAAACAGCTTGATCGCCACGTAATTGGGGTCGAGCACTTCACCAATGCGGATGCTCATGTCGTACCCCTCGCGCACCAGGTCGACCACGTTGTCGGTGAGGTTGAACGACAACTGCAAATCCGGAAATCGCGCCTGAAACTCCGGCGCATGGGGCGCCACGTGCTGGCGGCCAAACCCGGCGGGCGCGGATACCACCAAATGCCCGCGCACGCTGCTTTCGTTCTCGCTGATGCTGGCGTCCAGCTCTTCGAAGGACTGCAACACGGTCTTGGCGTTTTCCAGGTACGACTCACCGGCATCGGTCAATGTCAGGCCACGGGTCGAGCGGTGGATCAGCTTAACGCCCAGTCGCTCCTCCAGCGCGCTCAAGCGCCTGCCCATGATCACCGGGGTGACGCCCTCCACCAGCGCCGCCGCAGCGAAACTGCCGTGGGTGGCCACCAGTACATAACTGCGCACCTCTGTGTAACGGTCCATTCGATACTCCTGATACCGACAGAACTGCCAAAAGCAGCCATTCACAAAATCAACGATTCAAATCAGGCTGAGCACGTACAAAAACTACCGAGTTCAGGAGACTAACAAATGACCATCATGAGAGCCATCGAAGCCGCCGTTCTGGTGATGCGTCGCGAAGGGGTCGATACCGCATTCGGTATCCCCGGCGCTGCCATCAACCCGCTGTACGCAGCGTTCAAGAAACTCGGCGGTATCGATCACGTGCTGGCCCGTCACGTCGAAGGTGCGTCGCACATGGCCGAGGGCTACACCCGCGCCATCGCAGGCAACATCGGCGTGTGCATTGGCACCTCCGGCCCTGCTGGAACCGACATGATCACCGGCCTGTATTCTGCGTCTGCCGACTCCATCCCGATCCTCTGCATCACAGGGCAAGCGCCACGTGCCCGCATGCACAAGGAAGACTTCCAGGCCGTGGACATCGCCGCCATCGCCTCGCCCGTCGCCAAATGGGCCACCACCGTCATGGAACCGGGTCAGGTGCCCTACGTGTTCCAGAAAGCCTTTCAACTGATGCGCAGCGGCCGTCCGGGCCCGGTGCTGATCGACCTGCCGTTCGACGTGCAGATGGCCGAGATTGAATTCGACATCGACGCTTACGAACCGCTGCCGGTGATCAAACCGCAAGCCAGCCGTACGCAGATCGAAAAAGCCCTGACGATGCTCAACGCCTCCGAGCGTCCGCTGATTGTCGCCGGTGGCGGCATCATCAATGCCGATGCCTCGGATGCGCTGGTGGAGTTCGCCGAACTGACCGGTATTCCGGTCATCCCGACCCTCATGGGCTGGGGCACCATTCCTGACGATCACCCGCAAATGGCCGGGATGGTCGGTTTGCAGACGTCTCATCGTTACGGCAACGCGACGATGCTCGAATCGGACCTGGTACTGGGCATCGGCAACCGCTGGGCCAACCGCCACACTGGCACCGTTTCGGTGTACAGCGAGGGCCGCAAGTTCATTCATGTTGACATCGAACCGACCCAGATCGGTCGTGTGTTGACGCCGGACCTGGGCATCGTGTCCGACGCAGGCGCGGCGCTGGCGATGTTCCTCGAAGTCGCTCGCGAATGGCACACCGCTGGCAAACTGAAAAATCGCGCTGCGTGGCTCGCCAGTTGCCAGGAACGCAAGCGCACGATGCAGCGCAAGACCCACTTCGACAACGTGCCGGTCAAGCCGCAGCGCGTCTACGAAGAAATGAACCAGTACTTCGGCAAGGACACCTGCTACGTCAGCACCATCGGCCTGTCGCAGATTGCCGGTGCGCAATTCCTGCACGTCTACAAGCCGCGTCACTGGATCAACTGCGGTCAGGCGGGCCCGTTGGGTTGGACGATTCCGGCAGCGCTGGGCGTGGCCAAGGCCGATCCGAGCCGCAAGGTCGTGGCGCTGTCGGGTGACTATGACTTCCAGTTCATGATCGAAGAACTGGCGGTAGGTGCGCAGTTCAAGCTGCCGTATATCCACGTGGTGGTGAACAACTCGTATCTGGGCCTGATCCGTCAGGCGCAGCGCAACTTCGACATCGATTACTGCGTGCAGTTGTCCTTCGATAACGTCAACGCCCCGGAACTTGAAGGCTATGGCGTGGACCATGTCGCGGTGGCCGAGGGGCTGGGCTGCAAGGCGATTCGCGTCAGCGACCCGGCGCACATTCAGGCGGCATTCGCCGAGGCGTCAAGCCTGATGCAGCAGTACAGCGTGCCGGTTGTGGTCGAAGTGATCCTTGAGCGCGTCACCAACATTGCCATGGGCACTGAGATCAACGCGATCAACGAATTCGAATCGCTGGCCGAGACCCGCGCCGACGCCCCGACGGCTGTCTGCCTGCTCGACTAAATAACGGCACTGATTCGCCACCGAATAAAAAGCAAGAAAGGAGCAAGCCATGCCACGTCTGTGCGCCAACCTGTCCATGCTGTTCACCGAACTGGACTTTCTGCAACGCTTCGAAGCCGCTGCCAATGCGGGCTTCCGCGGGGTCGAGTACCTGTTTCCGTACGACTTCAGCTCGGCCCAGATCAAGGCCGAACTGGACGCCAACGGCCTGACCCAAGTGCTGTTCAACCTGCCTGCGGGTGATTGGGTCAAGGGTGAACGCGGGATCGCCTGCCACCCGGACCGGGTCGAAGAATTCTACGCCGGGGTCGACCTGGCCATCGCCTACGCCAAGGTCCTGGGCAACACCCAGGTCAACTGCCTGGCCGGGATCAAACCGCAGGGTTTCGATGATGCGCTGATTGAAAAGACCTTCGTCGACAACCTCAAGTACGCCGCTGCCAAGTTGCAGGCTCAGGGCATCGATCTGGTCATGGAAATGATCAACACGATCGACATTCCGGGCTTCTACCTGAATACCACGGCCCAGGCTCTGGCCATCCGCGAGAAAGTCGGCAGCCGCAACCTGTCGTTGCAGTACGACATCTACCACATGCAGATCATGGAGGGCGATCTGGCCCGGACCCTGGAGAAAAACCTGCCGGTGATTCGTCACGTGCAACTGGCGGACAACCCGGGCCGTCATGAGCCGGGCACCGGGGAAATCAACTACGGCTTTCTGTTCGGGCATCTGGACCGGTTGGGCTATCGCGGCTGGATCGGTTGCGAATACAAGCCGCTGACCACCACCGAAGCCGGTTTGGGCTGGCTCAAGACCCACAACCTGATCTGATCACACCCTCTGTAGGAGTGAGCTTGCTCGCGATAGCGGTGGAACATTCAAGCATGGGGTACCTGACACATCGCTATCGCGAGCAAGCTCACTCCTACAGGGGCAAACCGACATCAAGAAAGGACATACATCATGGCTAACATCGGCTTTATCGGCACCGGCATCATGGGCCTGCCCATGGCAGAAAACCTGCAAAAAGCAGGTCATCAACTGTTCCTGTCCAGCCACTTCGTCGCCCCGCCCGCCTCGTTGGTCGACGGCGGCGCCACCGTGCTGAACAACCCGCGCGAAGTGGCTCAGGAAGCGGAATTCATCATTGTCATGCTGCCTGATACCCCGCAGGTCAACGACGTATTGTTCGGCGACAACGGCCTGAGCGAAGGCACAGGGCCGGGCAAAGTGGTGATCGATATGAGTTCGATCTCGCCGTCTGCCACCAAGAGTTTCGCCGAGCGCATCAACGCCACCGGCGCGCAATACCTCGACGCCCCGGTCTCGGGCGGTGAAGTCGGCGCCAAAGCAGCGACACTGAGCATTATGGTCGGGGGTGATCAAGGTACGTTCGACCGTGCCCTGCCCCTGTTCCAGACCATGGGCAAGAACATCACCCTGGTCGGCAGCAACGGCGACGGCCAGACCGCCAAGGTGGCGAACCAGATCATCGTCGCGCTGAACATTCAGGCGGTGGCCGAAGCACTGCTGTTCGCCTCGAAAAACGGCGCCGATCCCGCGAAAGTCCGTGAGGCCCTGATGGGCGGCTTCGCGTCGTCGAAGATTCTTGAAGTGCATGGTGAGCGCATGATCAAAGGCACCTTCAATCCGGGCTTCCGCATTGCCCTGCACCAGAAAGACCTGAATCTTGCGCTAGAAGGCGCGAAAGAGCTGAGCCTGAACCTGCCCAACACCGC
The DNA here is from genome assembly GCF_045764065.1 of Pseudomonas sp. Pseu.R1. Lineage (NCBI taxonomy): Bacteria > Pseudomonadati > Pseudomonadota > Gammaproteobacteria > Pseudomonadales > Pseudomonadaceae > Pseudomonas > Pseudomonas sp. Pseu.R1. The sequence continues at coordinate 461,285 of NZ_JBJGEE020000001.1, forward strand.
CAACGCCCAACAGGTCTTCAGCACCTGCGCCGCGCTGGGCGGCAGTGGCTGGGACCATTCGGGCCTGATCAAAGGGCTGGAGCACATGTCCAACTTCTCGATTCGGGGTGATCACAAGCCGGATTGATGGCGCATTGAAAAAAGAGAGGTGTGGGAGATTCTATCTCGTCTGACCAAGCGCTTTCGCCAGCAAGCCGGCTCCCACAGTTTCGGCGTCGATACGAGATTCGAGTTCGGCGCGATCATTGTGGGAGCCGCCTTGGTGGCGAAAGCGTAAGATCAGCGGCCGACCTCCCACAAAAAAGCCAGGCACTCACAAGAGACGCCTGGCTTTTTTGTGGGTGACGCCGATGAATCAGAACACGTTGATCGGATAGTCCGCGATCAGGCGCAGTTCGTTGTTATCCCCTTCCGCCTGGTCAGCGTTGGCACGGTGAAAGGATTGGCGCATGCGCAACGACAAGTCTTTCGCCGGACCGGACTGCACGACGTACTTGGCCTCGATATCGGTCTCGTGGTGCTTGCCATCGTCACCATAGCCATAGTTGACATACGTGCTATTCGCCGGCATATGCGATCCATCGATATTATCGCCGGTGATATAGCGGGCCATGAAACTCAGCCCCGGCACGCCATAACTCGCCATGTTCAAGTCATAACGGGCCTGCCAGGATTTCTCGCCCGGGCCGTTGAAGTCCGAATATTGAACGGAGTTGGCGAGGAAAATCGAATCCGCGGTATCACCCGGGCCGTTAATCCCGAAGGCTACATAGTCGAATGGCGTGTCGCCATGAACTTTCTGGTACGCCAGCGTCAGGGTGTGTGCTGTCAGGAAAGAATAAGCAGCGGCCATCGACCACGTGGTGTTGCTGATATCACCGGCCTTGGCAGAGCCCGCATCATTGGTACGGTAGATATTGAAATCCAGGTTGACTGACTGCGTGTCGGTAATCCCCTGGGTGTAGTTGACGTTGGCGTAGTACTGATCCCAAACGTCCTTGAGATTGGAGCCATACAGGCTCGCGGTCAGGTTATCGTTGAAGGTGTACTTGCCGCCGACATAGTCGATGCTCGATGCCGTCACCCCGGCATAAGAGGCGTAGATGTCGTGATCGTGGTTAGTCGTGACCGGCCCGTTGCCGCCAGTAAAGTGGCCGCCATCCAGCTCAAGACCCGCAATGTCACTGCTCAGCAGGTTGAAACCGGTGGCCGTTTGCGGGAACAGACGCGATCCGCCGGCGGCGAATACCGGCGCAGTCGGCATCAGGTCGCCATACCGCAACTCGGTCTTGGAAATGCGCATTTTGATTGCACCGCCTGCGGTGCCGTATTCATCTTCCGGGTTGCCGTGGCTGTCGATCGGCAGGTTACCCGTACCGGTGGTGCCGCCACCGCCGTCAAGCTTGATGCCCCAGTAGCCATAGGCATCTACGCCAAAGCCTACAGTGCCTTGAGTGAAGCCGGAGCTGAAATTACCCAGAACGCCCTGTGTCCAGTCCTTGCGATCGTTGCCGCCGTCCCGAACATCACGGTTGAAATAATAGTTCTTCAGATGCACCGTCAGGCTACTGTCTTCGACAAAGCCCTTGGCGTCGGACTGATCACTGACAACGCCTGCCGATGCCAGTTGACTCACGCCCAGCGAAACCGCGAGCGTCACGAGGTTCCATTTTACAAACGTCATTATTATCCCCTGTCTCAATTAAGGCCCAACGTTCCGCAAACCCCGAGAGTCGGGGCATCCCCCTGAGATCAGGCGAAGTTTGAAACGGTGGAAATCGCGCTACGGCAGATGGGCTAAAAACATCAACACCGTGATGATTATTCACGGCAAAACGACAGGCTTTCAGCCCATTTCTTTATTGTTTCGACGAAGCGTCGGACACTTCATATTTACCGGCGTGTGCTCCGCCGGCGCAAAAACTTTTAGCATTTTTCCGCCGAACGGATCATAAACGAGAGGTGATAGTCACTATCGATTTTCGTAATAGTTGAAATCTTTCCATCGGTGTTACCGTTGTCGTCGATGAAGCACACGACTCAATAGCCTGATGAATCCGCAGCATCAGGTCATCGAATCCTGCTCCACTTCATCATTCCTTTGGTAAGACTTTTTCAGCCACCTCACGCCCGTGCGGTGGCTTTTTTTATTAAATAATTATTCATCCTGTATTAATGGTCTCGTTCAATCAATGAATGCCGCTATTGAATAACCCGGTTTGAAATTGGGTTATTTGGCAGAATCAGGCAAGTTTCTGTTTATTCATTTTTCGCTCGTGCGCCTCAGCTTCTCTTCCCCTTCTCACCCCGATAGCCCCCTCCATCGCTCGGCTTTTTTCACAAGCCGCCCTGAAAAATACCTCGCGCCCAACCGAATAACTCGCCGCGCTGAAGTGTTCATCACCAGACACGTTTAGGGATTCGCCGCTGTGAGCGCTGGACTTCGGCGCTGACGGGAATAAATCCGGGCCTTCTCCTGTTTATTGACAGGTGAACCGCTACTTTTTCTGCTGCGTCGCAATGGAGCATGACCGCAATGAACAACCGCTACCTGGCTGCTGGCTTTCGAAACACTTGGCTTCTGGGCGCCTGCGTGACGCTGGTCATCGCGGCGGGACAGGCCCGCGCGTCCGGCGACGAGTCTACGCCGCCCAAACCCAATTGCCCGAAAGGCCAGGTCTGGGACAGTAAAACCCGCAAATGCGCCCTGCAAACCAGTCAGGCGACCTCCGATGAGGACCGCACAGATTACGCCTATCGGCTGGCTAAAGACGGTCGTTACGAAGAAGCGCTGTCGTTGCTCGACACCCTGAAAAATCCAGACACCGCCAAGGCGCTGAACTATCGTGGATATGCAACGCGCAAATTGGGTCGCACGGACGAGGGCATTGGTTATTACCTGAAATCCGTGGCGTTGGACCCCAACTATGCGCAGGTGCGCGAATACCTGGGCGAAGCCTATGTGATCAAGGGTCGAATCGATCTCGCGCAGGAACAACTGGTCAAGATCAAAGCGCTGTGCAGCACCACGTGTGAAGAGTACGAGGACCTGGCGGACGCGATCGCAGCGGCTCCCCAGACCTGAGCGCAACAGCGGTTGAAAAGCGGAACATCGGGAGGCGGTTATAGCCAGCAACGCTGAATTTCGTAGCGAACTGGGCCAATTGTTGCCACGTCTGTGGCGCTACGGGCTGGTCTTGTCCCGACAAAAGCACTTGGCAGACGATCTGGTCCAGGCCACCTGCGTTCGAGCGCTGGAGCGTGCCGAGCAATTCATCGCTGGCACGCGGCTGGACCGCTGGCTGCTGGCGATCATGCATTCGATCTGGCTCAACGAAATCCGCGCCCAGCGTGTGCGTCAGGGCCAGGGCTTCGTCGATGCCGAGCAGGAGCTGTCGTTTGACGGAGAGAGCCAGGCGCAGGACCAGGTGCTGGCCGCGCAGGTGATCAAGCGGGTGAACGCACTCCCGGAAGCGCAGCGAGAGACGGTCTTTCTGACGTATGTCGAGGGGCTGTCGTACAAGGAAACCGCTGAAATCCTGCACATCCCGGTTGGCACGGTGATGAGCAGGCTGGCGGCTGCACGTTTGAAACTGGCCGAAACCGCACCAACCCACGCCATGTCGGATAAATCGACAGGAGAACGGCGATGACTTACAGCAGTGCCCATTCGCCACCGTCTGATGAATTGCTGGTGGCTTATCTGGACGATGAACTGGATCGCGAGCAGCGCCAGCACATCGACCATCTCCTGCGCACTGAGGCTCCGGTGGCCGCGCGACTGGAGCAACTCAAAGGCGGCGATCTGCCGTTTCTGGCCGCGTTCGACTCGCTGCTTCAGGACGCTCCAACGTTGCGGCTGCAAGCGATGCTTGACGCACTGCCACCGGCAGCACCCCGGCACCGCGCGACCATGAGCCGTCGTGGCTTTCTCGCCACTGCGGCCAGTTTCGTGATCGCTGGCATAGCCGCCGATCGCCTGTTCCTGCACTGGCAAGCCACCGAAAGCGATGAGGGTTGGCGCGGCTCGGTGGCCGAATACATGGTGCTGTACACCCCCGAAACGCTGGACAACCTGACCCACGACGTCGCCTCCCACGCCTTGCAGCTTGGCTCCGTGGGCAAACAGCTGGGCCTGGCGCTGTCGCCAGAGACGGTGAACCTGCCGGGCGCCGAGTTCCGTCGCGCCCAGATCCTCGACTATGAAGGCGCGCTGATTGGCCAACTGACCTATCTGGACGCTCGGCATGGCCCGCTGGCGCTGTGCATCACCGCCGCGCGGTCCGGGGCGGAAAAACTCGCCACGGAAGAACGCCTTGGGCTAAACGTGGTGTATTGGTCCAACCCGACCCACGCGTTCATGCTGATCGGCAAGAATCCGTTCGAGGACCTGGAAATCATGGCCCGCAGCGCCCAGCGAGGTTTGTCTGCATGACTGAACGTAATGGAGATTAACTGGAGTCCGGGCACACTTTCTGGTCTAGTAGCGCACGATTTTTGTTGAAATCGGCACGTATCGATTTCAGTCACGTCCGTTGCTGCACCCTGCTGCCGCATAACCAAAGGTGCCCTTGATGTCTGCCCATCGCCTGAAACTTGCCCTCTCCTGCCTGCCGTTGCTGGCCTGCCTGGCCGCGCCGTCCGCCTTCGCCCATGCCCATCTTGAAAGTCAGTTGCCTGCGGCAGACAGTGAGGTCACAACGCCGAAAGAACTGCGCCTGAATTTCTCGGAAGGCGTCGAAGAAAAGTTCACTAAAGTCGCCATCAGCCTCGACGGCCCCGGTGACAGCACCGAAATCATTCAGACCCAGAGCGTCACCACCGATCCGGCTGACAAGAAAGTGCTGATCGTGGTCCCGGCCGTGCCGCTGGCGCCGGGCAAGTACAAGGTCGAATGGCATGCGGTGTCCGTGGACACCCACAAGAGCGAAGGCGTTTATCGCTTCAAGGTCACGCCATAATCCATGCATGAAGGACTGATCCTGTGCCGATTCCTGCATTTCGGCGCAGTGTTGCTTCTGTTCGGCAGCGATGTGTTTCGCTACGTGTTGTTCAAGGCTTTACTGCCAGGCACTGAGTCTCGCCCCGCGCGATGGTGTGTTGAAAAAGCTCAAGGCGCGCTGGCTGCGATGGCGCTGCTCAGTGCCTTGGGCTGGCTGATGCTGACGGCGGCGAACATGGCGGATGACTGGCACGACGCACTGGACCTGCACACCAACGCGCTGGTGCTGGGCCATACGTTTTTTGGCCACGTGTGGGGCGTTCACTTGCTGCTTAGCCTGTTGGCGCTGATTTGCCTCCCGCGTTGCGCCCCGCGTCACCGACTGCTGATCAGCACGTTGTTGCTGCTGACGCTGGCGCCGGTGGGGCATGGTGCCATGTTCGACGGCACCCAAGGCGCACTGTTGATTGTGAACCAAATGTTGCACCTGATCGGCACGGGCACCTGGCTTGGCGGGCTTCTGATGCTCACGGTCCTGCTGATGCGTCCTGATGACATAGACCTGCGGGCGATTCTGGCGCGCTTCAGCGGCATCGGCTATGCCCTCGTGGCGGTGATTATCGTGACCGGCATGATCAACGTTCGCGCGCTGAGTGGCGGCTTTTGGCCCGACCCGGCGCTGGCGGGATTCGGACAGGTACTGGCGATCAAGGTCGCCATGGTGCTGTGCATGCTCGCCCTGGCCGGCCTCAACCGCAGCCTGGCCCGCGCCCAGACGTTGCAGGTAGCGTGGTTGCGCGTCAGTGTCGTGCTGGAAGGCCTGTTCGGCGCGGCGGCGCTGGCTGCGGTTTCCCTGCTGGGCACCCTGCCGCCGATGCTGGGCTGAATTTGAACGCAAGAGTCGGGGTTTCAGCGTGGCGTCCACGGATTAACCTTTGAATCCCACGCTCTCCCAAAGGAATCGACCATGGCCCGGCGCAGTTTTCAACCCGACACCCGACAGACACAAGACGATCCCCGCTGGGCAGCGGTGCTCGCCAGGGATCCGGCTGCCGACAGCCAATTCGTCTATGCCGTGCGCACCACAGGTGTGTACTGTCGACCGAGCAGCGTGTCGCGCTTGCCTCGCCCCGAAAACGTGGTGTTCTTCGACACCGCCGAGCAAGCCGAAGCCGCAGGCTACCGCGCCAGCAAGCGCGCGACGGGTGACCAGACACAGTTGACGGAGCATTACGCTGCGCTGGTGGAACAGGCCTGTCGACAGATCGCCAGCGCCGAGCAGCCACTGGGCCTCAATGCACTGGCTGATCAGGCCGGCATGAGCCCCTGGCATTTTCATCGGGTGTTCAAAACCGTGACCGGAGTAACGCCCAAAGCCTGGGCCAACGAGCACCGCGCCCACAGGATTCGTGCCCGTCTGGGCGATGGGCGCACCATCACCGAAGCGATGTACGACGCAGGTTTCAATTCCAACAGCCGCTTTTACGAGACCAGCGACCAACTGCTGGGGATGACCCCCTCGGACTATCGCAAGGGCGGTGGCAAAGACGCCATCCACTTTGCCATCGGCGAGTGCTCGCTCGGCTCGATTCTGGTCGCCCAAAGCCCTCGGGGCGTCTGCGCGATTCTGTTGGGGGATGACCCCGAGCAATTGCTCATCGATCTGCAAGACCAGTTTCACGCTGCAACGCTGATCGGTGACGACCCCGATTTTGCGCGCGTCATTGCCCAGGTGGTGGGCTTCATCGAAGCGCCGGGCGTTGGCCTGGACCTGCCGCTGGATTTGCGGGGCACCGCGTTTCAGCAGCGAGTCTGGCAGGCGCTGAAAGACATCCCTCCGGGTACGACGGTCAGTTACGCGCAGATCGCACACCGCATCGGCGCACCCAAATCATTTCGCGCAGTGGCACAAGCGTGCGGCGCGAACCATCTGGCCGTAGCAATTCCATGCCATCGCGTGGTGCGCAGCGACGGTGCGCTCTCGGGTATCGCTGGGGGGTGGAACGCAAGCGCCAGTTGCTGGAACGCGAAAACCAGGCAACCTCAGGTAACAGCTTGGCCCTTGAGAAAACATGACAGGCGCGTAAGTTTTGAGCAGGATTTCAGACCGAGGAGCATGGACGTGCCAGCCATTTTTCAATCGTCGACCAATGCCGCACCTGCCTTCTGGCTGATCGCCGATCAGCTCAACACCCGTAATGAGACCGAACGCCTGGCGTACATTCGCACCGGTTTTCCTCCCGGATGGGTCAAGGCGGTACGCACCGCGTTTCAATTGAGCAACAGCCAGCTTGAACGGTTGCTCAATGCGTCGATGTCAACGCTGGAGCGGCGCCTGAAAGAGCGACGGCCGCTGGACATCGTCAGTTCCGAGCGCCTTGACCGCATCGCCTCGCTGGCCGTTCGCGCGGCTGAAGTGTTCAACGACCAGCAAACCGCCCAGCACTGGATCATCTCCCCCAATCGAGCCCTGAACGACCAGACGCCGATTACATTGTGCGAAACCGACATTGGCGCCCTGCAGGCCAGACGGGTGCTGGCGGCGCTGGAACATGGCGGTGTCGTCTGATGCAGGCCTGGAGGATCGCCAAGGCCGAGGCCATTTCAGACTTCTCCGGCGACGGCGCAGCGCTTTATGGGGGTCGCTGGAACCATCCCGAATACCCCGCCCTGTATTTGGGTTTGAGCCCTGCGGCCTGCGCACTGGACGCCGTAATCATTGCCGGGCACTTGCCCGCTCTGCCGCTGAAATTAATGCACCTTCAACTGCCCGCTGATCCAGAGCTGTATCTGGAGCCCCCGTTCGCGCATCTGCCCGCTGGCTGGAATTCACTTCCGCCCGACAGGCCTTCCATGACGTTTGGCAGCGACTGGTTGGCGCGCGGCGAGCAGCTCGGGTTGATCCTGCCGTCGGCCACGGTGGAAAATGCCCATTGCGTATTGATCAACCCCAAACACCCCGCCTGCGCACGGATCGAGGTGCTAAAGGTCACAGACTTCGAGTTGGGTCGCCCTGTGAGGACGGCGCCTTATCGCTGAGTGTCGACCACCACCCGCCCGCGCACCTGCCCATCCATCAATCGATGGGCGGTGTCGATCACCTCACCGAGGCCAATCTCGTGGGTGATCAGCGCGAGCGCGTCACGATCGAGATCGGTCGCCAAGCGGCCCCAGGCCGCAATACGGTCCTGTCGTGGACGCATCACACTGTCGATGCCCGCCAGCGTGACTCCACGCAGAATGAACGGTGCGACCGAGGCGGGAAACTCCATGCCCTGCGCCAGCCCGCAGGCCGCGACGGTACCCCAGTAACGGGTGCTGGCGCAGACGTTGGCCAAGGTGTGACTGCCCACGGAGTCGATTGCTGCGGCCCAGCGCTCTTTGGCCAACGGACGGCCCGGCTCGGACAACGTGGCGCGATCAATGATTTCGGCCGCACCCAGTTGCTGGAGGTAGCCAGCTTCAGCCATACGGCCCGTCGACGCCACGACGCGATAACCCAGCTTCGCAAGAATGGCGATAGAAAAGCTGCCGACACCGCCATTGGCGCCCGTCACTAGCACGTCACCCTTGTCTGGCGTCACACCGTTTTTCTCCAGCGCCATGACCGCCAGCATTGCCGTGTAGCCCGCCGTTCCGATGGCCATCGCCTGGGAAGCAGAAAACGCGTTTGGCAGCGGGATCAACCATTTGCCTTGCAGACGCGCCATCTGTGCCAGCCCGCCCCAATGGCCTTCCCCCACGCCCCAACCGTTGAGCAGTACCTGATCGCCCGGCTTGAAATCCGGGTCGCTGCTCGCCTGCACAGTCCCCGCCAGATCGACACCCGGCACCATGGGAAAACTGCGTACGATGGGGCCTTTGTTGGTAATGGCCAGCGCGTCCTTGTAGTTCAACGTGCTGTGGGAAACCCTTACGGTCACATCGCCCGGAGGCAGCTGCGCTTCGTCGATGGTGCTGAGTTTGACGTGATAGCCAGTGTCGTCCTTGTCGATCAGAATGCCGTTGAACATGCCTTGCCTCCGGTATAGACCAATCGTCTATAAATGAAGCCGGAAAATCACCGTGGCAAGCCACGGAGAAATCCGGCGATGAATGTATTGAGAGGAGCGTCGCTTTGAACCAGCCGGGCACGCAGCACTGCGCCTTCCCAGCTGATCCAGAAATAGGCCGCAAGCTCGGCACAGTCGGTATATCGAGGCAATTCGCCCGCCTGTTTGGCAGCCTCGAAACATGTGCACAGACGCCGTTGCCAGTCGAGAAAAATGGCTTCCAGGGCGTCACGGAAACCGTCTGGCAACACACTGACTTCCTGCCCCATGTTGCCGACCATGCAACCACGACGGTAGCCGTAGCGCGCCATGCTGGCCTTGGAGTGCTGAACGAAACCGGCCAACCGCTCCAGCGGCGACAGCGTCTCGTCCAACAGCCAGCGGTCCAGCCGACGGGCGAAATACCCGGCATAGCTGTTCAGCACATCGAGGCCGAAGGCTTCTTTGCTGGCGAAATAGTGATAGAACGAGCCTTTGGGCACGCCGACGCGCTTGAGAATGCCGTCGATGCCAGTGGCCATGAAACCCTGTTCGGTCAGCACCTCGACACCGCAGCGAATCAACGCTTCACGGGTGTCGAAGTCGTCGGGACGGGCAATTTTCGGAGGACGCCCGGGGCGCCTTGGCTTTGCAGGAGAGTCAGTCATAGGGTTGCATATTAGACTGACCGTCTATTAAATCAACCGGACTTTTCCAGAACGCTAAAAACAAACGTTTGTCGCATCCTCATGACCGCGACCCCATTTGGAGAAACTGCCCATGATCGCCTGGCCCAACACACGCCTGCTCAAGTTGTTTGGCATTGAAGTCCCCATCCTGCTTGCCCCGATGGCCGGCGCCGCAGGCTCCGCACTTGCCATTGCCGTGGGCAAAGCCGGTGGATTGCCCTCGTTGCCCTGCGCGATGCTCAGTCACGAACAGATTCGCGAAGAGGTGGCGTTGATTCGCGCCGGAACTCGCGCGCCGCTGAACCTCAACTTCTTCAGCCACCAGAATCCCGAGCCGAACCCTGCGGGCGACAAGGTCTGGAAGGATCAGCTCAAGCCCTACTATCAAGAACTGGGCGCCGACTTCGATGCTCCGACGCCTGTGTCCAACCGCGCCCCGTTCGATGAAGCCAGCTGTGCACTGGTTGAAGAACTCAGGCCCGAAGTGGTCAGTTTTCATTTCGGACTGCCTTCTGCCGAATTCGTCCACCGAGTAAAAGCCACTGGCGCCGTCATCCTGTCTTCCGCCACGACAGTCGATGAAGCCGTCTGGCTGGAACAGCACGGTTGTGACGCGATCATCGCCATGGGCGTTGAAGCCGGTGGCCATCGCGGCATGTTCCTCAGCGATCAACTGCACACTCAGGTCGGTACGCTCGCGCTGGTGCCCCAGGTCGTCGACGCGGTCAACGTTCCAGTCATTGCTGCCGGAGGCATCGCTGACAGTCGCGGGATCGCGGCTGCGTTCATGCTCGGTGCGTCAGCCGTGCAATTGGGTACGACGTACCTGTTCACCCCTGAAGCCAAGGTGTCGAAGCTGCACAAGGCCGCATTGGCCTCGGCCAAAGACAGCCAGACCGCACTCACCAACCTGTTCACCGGACGCCCCGCCCGCGGCATCGTCAACCGCATCATGAGCGAGATCGGCCCGATGAATGCCAACGCGCCCGCATTCCCCACGGCAGGCGGCGCGCTGATGCCACTGCGCAGCAAGGCCGAGCCTCAAGGCAACGATGGCTTCATGAACCTATGGGCCGGTCAGGCGGTAGGGATCAAGCATTCACTTTCCGGGGAGGCGCTGACCCGCCAATTGGCGATTCAAACTCTGGAACGGCTGGGTGGCGTCAGAAACTGACTGCCGAGGCAAACTTCAGGCTTCCTTGAGGTGCTCACTCGCTATATATTTCGATGCATAGCGTTTGGCCTGTATCGGGTTGACGTCCGTCATCACCTCATAAAAACACCATGGAGCTGCTTCAATGCGCGCAACGTCCCTTCGCCTCACATCCAAAACGCTCAAATCTTTGGCCATCGCCGTCGCGGCCTTCTCGGTCAGCAGCGCGTTCGCCGATGAAGTGCAGGTCGCCGTCGCGGCCAACTTCACCGCGCCCATCCAGACCATCGCCAAGGATTTCGAAAAAGACACCGGTCACAAGCTGGTGGCTTCTTTCGGCGCCACGGGCCAGTTCTACACCCAGATCAAGAACGGCGCGCCGTTCGAAGTGTTCCTCGCCGCTGACGACACCACCCCGGCCAAGCTGGAAAGCGAGAACGAGATCGTCAAAGGCTCGCGCTTCACCTACGCCGTCGGCACCCTGGCGCTATGGTCGGCCAAAGAAGGCTACGTCGACGACAAGGGCGCCGTGCTGAAGAAAAACGAATACCAACACCTGTCGATCGCCAACCCTAAAGCCGCGCCGTATGGCCTGGCCGCCACTCAGGTGCTGGAAAAAGAAGGCCTGACCGAAGCCACCAAAGCCAAGATCGTCGAGGGCCAGAGCATCGCCCAGGCCTATCAATTCGTGCAGACCGGCAACGCCGAGCTGGGTTTCGTTGCCCTGTCCCAAGTCTACAAGGATGGCAAGCTGACCAGCGGTTCGGCGTGGATCGTCCCGGCCAACCTGCATGAACCGATCAAGCAAGACGCTGTGATCCTCAACAAGGGCAAGGACAACGCCGCCGCCAAAGCGCTGATGGACTACCTCAAAGGCCCGAAAGCCGCTGCGGTGATCAAGTCCTTCGGATACCAGCTGTAAATGCCGCTGGGCAGTGCCGATCTGGCGGCCATCTGGCTGACGCTGAAACTGGCGTCGTTGACCACCGTGATTCTGTTGATCGTCGGCACCCCCATCGCGTTGTGGCTGGCCCGCACCCGCTCTTGGCTCAAAGGGCCAGTGGGCGCGGTGGTGGCGCTGCCGCTGGTGCTGCCACCCACGGTGATCGGGTTCTATCTGTTACTGCTGCTCGGCCCGAACGGTGCGCTGGGGCAATTCACCCACAGCATCGGCCTGGGCACGTTGACGTTCAGCTTCAGTGGCCTGGTGATCGGCTCGGTGCTGTATTCGATGCCGTTCGTGGTGCAGCCGCTGCAAAACGCATTCGTGGCCATCGGCCCGCGACCGCTTGAGGTGGCTGCAACCCTGCGGGCCAGTCCGCTGGACACCTTCTTCTCGGTCGTGCTGCCGCTGGCGCGCCCCGGTTTCATCACTGGCGCGATCCTGGGCTTTGCCCATACCGTCGGCGAGTTTGGCGTCGTGCTGATGATTGGCGGCAACATCCCGGAGAAAACCCGAGTGGTGTCGACCCAGATCTACAACCACGTCGAGTCCATGGAATACGCACAGGCCCACTGGCTGGCCGGTGCCATGCTCGTGTTTTCCTTTCTGGTTCTGTTGGCGCTCTACTCCAGCGGCAAGACCAAAGCAGCCTGGAGCTGACAGCCATGACCGCTTCCATCGAATTGCACCTGAACGTGGACTTCCCCGAATTTTCCGTGAACGTCGATCTGTCCCTGCCAGGGCACGGCGTTACGGCGCTGTACGGCCATTCCGGCTCTGGCAAGACCACGTGCCTGCGTTGCATCGCCGGGCTGGAAAAAGCCTCCAGCGGTTTCATTTCGATCAATGGCGAGGTCTGGCAGGACAGCGCCAAGGGCGTCTTCGTCCCACCGCATAAACGCTCGCTGGGCTACGTGTTTCAGGAGGCCAGCCTGTTCCCGCACCTGACCGTGCGCGGCAACCTGGAATTCGGCCTCAAGCGCATTGCGGCCAGTGAGCGGCGAGTGGATCTGGAACAGGCGACCACCCTGCTCGGGATCGATCATCTGCTGGCTCGGCAGCCCGACAAGCTGTCCGGTGGCGAACGCCAGCGCGTCGGCATCGCCCGCGCCCTGCTGACCAGCCCGCGCCTGTTATTGCTCGACGAGCCGCTCGCGGCGCTGGACGCCCACCGCAAAAGCGAAATCCTGCCATATCTGGAACGCCTGCACGACGAACTGGACATCCCGATGCTGTACGTCAGCCACTCGCAGGATGAAGTGGCGCGGCTGGCGGATCATCTGGTGCTGCTCAGCGGCGGCAAGGCGCTTGCCAGTGGCCCAATCGCCGAAACCCTCGCCCGCCTCGACCTGCCGCTGGCCATGGGCGATGACGCCGGTGTGGTCATCGAAGGCGCCGTGATTGCCTACGATGCCGCTTACCATTTGGTGACCGTGCGCATCCCGCGTAGTGACTTGACGTTGCGCGTCGCGCACACCTCACTGGAAATGAACAAGCCGCTGCGTTTCAAAGTTCAGGCGCGCGACGTCAGCCTCAGCCTGCAACCGGAGGACCAGAGCAGCATTCTCAATCGCTTGCCGGTGACGGTGGTGAGTGAGATCCCCGCCGACAACGCCGCCCACGTGCTGGTGCGGCTGGACGCTGCCGGTACGCCGCTGCTGGCCCGAATCACCCGCTATTCCCGTGATCAGCTACAACTGCACCCCGGCCAATCGCTCTGGGCGCAGATCAAATCGGTAGCCCTGCTGGCCTGACCCTGCTAAAAATCCGGCACGTCTGCGCAACCGAGTGGTCCATCGAAAGACCAACGCTCGGAACTGCCACTCATGCCGGACACCACCCCCTTCGAAGACCTGCCCAAAGACCTGCATTATGTCGATGACAGCCTGCCGGGCATCACGCGCAAGATCTTGCGGGGCAAATTCGCCTATTTCGACACCGACGGCGTACGCATTCGAGACGAGGCGCAGATCAAACGCATCAACGCGCTGGTGATCCCTCCCGCCTATAAGGACGTGTGGATCTGCGCCGACCCCCAAGGTCACCTTCAGGCTACCGGGCGTGACGCGCGGGGTCGCAAACAATACCGCTATCACCCACGCTGGAGAGAAGTCCGGGATGAAAACAAATACTCGCGGATGATCGCGTTCGGCCTCGCGCTGCCCAAGGTACGCAAGCAAATCGAAGCGCAACTGGCGACTCCTGGCATGGGGCGGGAAAAAGTGATGGCAGCGGTGGTTTCGTTGCTCGATCAGACGCTGATCCGCATAGGCAACAGCCAATACGCCCGAGACAATCGTTCCTATGGCCTGACCACCCTGCGCAACAAACACGTTGATGTGCATGGCAGCAAAATCCTGTTCCAGTTTCGCGGCAAAAGCGGCGTCGAACATCAGGTCAGCGTCACCGACCGGCGCCTGGCGAACATCATCAAACGCTGCATGGAGCTGCCGGGGCAGAATCTGTTTCAGTATCTGGACGATGAGGGCCAGCGCCACACCGTCAGCTCCCATGACATCAATCAATACCTGCACCAACTGACCGGCGCCGATTTCACCGCCAAGGACTATCGCACCTGGGCTGGCAGCGCGATGGCTCTGGCGACGTTGCGCAAGCTCGATTGGGAACCGGAAGCCGACGCCAAGAAGCACATCGTCGCCATGGTCAAGGAAGTCGCCCGACTGCTGGGCAACACCCCGGCGGTCTGCCGCAAATGCTACATCCACCCGGCGGTTCTGGAAGCGTTCGTGATCGGCGAATTGGCCAAACTGCCCCGCTCGCGCCAACGCAAGGGCCTGCGTCTTGAAGAGGCCGCACTGGCGGGCTTTCTCAAAGGCTTGCAAGTCGCCGAGGCGCTCCCCAAAGACGAATCCTGACTCGCGACCAGACCACCAACGCAGGTAAGCTCCCTGCACTGATTTCAGACCAAGGCCCGCCCATGACCACTGCGCCAAACTTGCCTGACGAGGCCCACGCACAGCCAGGTGTATCACTTACCGTCGCCCCGGACAGGCCCGGCTTCGTCCACGTGCGCGGCGCTCGCGAGCACAACCTCAAGGACGTGGACGTCGACATTCCGCGCGACGCGTTGGTGGTGTTCACCGGGGTGTCTGGCTCGGGCAAGTCGTCGCTAGCGTTTTCGACGCTTTACGCCGAGGCTCAGCGCCGTTATTTCGAATCGGTCGCGCCTTATGCGCGACGACTGATCGATCAGGTCGGCGTGCCCAACGTCGACTCCATCGACGGCCTGCCGCCTGCCGTGGCCTTGCAACAACAGCGGGGCACACCGAGCACGCGCTCGTCGGTGGGCAGCGTAACGACTCTGTCGAGTCTGATCCGCATGCTCTACTCCCGCGCCGGTGAGTACCCTGCCGGGCAACAGATGCTCTACGCCGAAGACTTCTCGCCCAACCTGCCCCAAGGCGCGTGTCCTGAATGCCATGGTCTGGGCCGCGTGTATGAAGTGCCCGAAGAACTGATGGTGCCCGACGATTCCCTGACCATCCGCCAGCGGGCCGTGGCTTCATGGCCGCTGGCGTGGCAAGGCCAGAACCAGCGGGACATTCTGGTGACGCTGGGCTACGACGTCGACATCCCGTGGCGCGACCTGCCGAAGAAACAGCGCGACTGGATTCTGTTCACCGAAGAACAGCCCACCGCCCCGGTCTATGCCGGGATGACGCCCAAGCAAACCCGCCAAGCCCTGAAGCAAAAGCTCGAACCCAGCTACCAAGGCACGTTCATGGGTGCACGGCGTTACGTACTGCATACCTTCACCCACTCGCAAAGCGCGCTGATGAAAAAGCGCGTTTCGCAATTCATGCGCGGCAGTCCTTGCCCAGTGTGCAACGGCAAGCGTCTGAAACGGGAAGCACTTTCGGTGAAGTTCGCAGGGCTGGACATCGGCGAGCTGTCACAGATGCCGCTGCTGCGGGTAGCCGAGATCCTCCGACCTGTGGCAGCAGGCAACGCCGAAACCGATGCCTCCATCGAGAAAAAGCTCGCCGCCCAGCGGCTCGCTCAGGACCTCTTGGCCCGCGTCAGCACGCTGACCGAACTCGGCCTTGGCTACCTCGCCCTCGATCGCAGCACGCCGACCCTCTCCTCTGGCGAACTGCAACGCTTGCGCCTGGCGACACAACTGGGCTCGCAATTGTTCGGCGTCATTTATGTGCTCGACGAACCGTCCGCAGGCCTACACCCCGCTGACAGCGAAGCGCTGTTCAGCGCCCTTCAGCAACTCAAGGCCGCGGGCAACTCATTGTTCGTCGTTGAACACGATCTGGACACCATGCGCCGGGCTGACTGGCTGGTGGACGTCGGACCGGCAGCGGGCGAGCACGGGGGCCGCGTGTTGTACAGCGGCCCACCGGCAGGCCTCGCCCAGATTGTCGCGTCGAAAACCCGAGAGCATTTGTTTGCCGATTACAGTGCATTGCGCACGGAACGTCGCGCGGCCAAAGACTGGTTACGCCTGGAAGGCGTCACCCGCAACAACCTCAGCGACCTGACCGCCGAATTTCCTTTGGGTTGCTTTACCTCCGTCACGGGCATTTCCGGCTCAGGCAAATCCAGCCTCGTGAGCCAGGCACTGCTCGAACTGGTAGGCGCAGAACTCGGACGCCCCGCTCCGACGGCCGATCAAGAAGAGCCGAGCCTGGAAGACGACGCCCCGCAATTGACCGGCGGACGCATCACCGGCGGCCTGGCATCGATCAAACGCCTGGTGCAAGTCGACCAGAAGCCCATCGGCCGTACCCCACGCTCCAACCTTGCGACCTACACCGGCCTGTTCGACAACGTGCGCAAACTGTTCGCTGCCACCGACGCCGCCAAAGCAGCCGGCTACGACGCCGGACAGTTCTCGTTCAACGTTGCCAAAGGTCGCTGCGAACAGTGTGAGGGCGAGGGCTTCGTCAGCGTGGAATTGCTGTTCATGCCCAGCGTCTATGCGCCCTGCCCGACTTGCCACGGCGCGCGCTACAACCCGGACACGCTCGCCGTGCAGTGGCACGGTCTTGACATTGCACAAGTCTTGCAATTGACCGTAGAGCAGGCCGTCGACGTGTTCGCCGAACAGCCCGGCGTGCTGCGCTCACTGCTCACGCTACGTGACATTGGCCTGGGTTACCTGCGCCTCGGACAACCTGCCACTGAACTTTCCGGCGGCGAAGCGCAACGCATCAAGCTGGCGACGGAACTGCAACGCAATGCGCGGGGCGCCACACTCTATGTGCTGGATGAGCCCACTACGGGCCTGCACCCGAGCGACGTCGATCGGCTGCTCAAGCAATTGAATACGCTGGTGGACAATGGCCATACCGTCATCGTCGTGGAACACGAAATGCGCGTCGTGGCACAAAGCGACTGGGTAATCGATATCGGGCCGGGCGCAGGCGATCAGGGCGGGAGGATTGTCGTCAGTGGTGCGCCGGAACAGGTTGTCACGAGCAAAGAAAGTCGGACTGCACCGTTTCTCGACAAGGCCCTCGGACATTCGTGAGGATTTTGCCCAATGGTCAATAACCCTGTTCAATCAGCGAATGAGCTGCCGCATCTTCAGCCGAAATCCACGGCGGCTGCTGGCTGCTGCGACAAGACGTCAAAAACGCTTTGGTTCGTTCGTGATTGAGGCGCTGACCGGTGGCCTTAAGCTGTTCAAACAGTTCACCCGGCATACCGTAAAAGCCGCACTCTTTGCAGTGTCTGACCGCGAATTGGCCAACGGTGGAAATCTCTCTGTCCTGTAGATCGCAAATGACGCACGTCATCGCCAGTTCCTCCTTGATCTGTCATCCAGCGAACGTTACTGATTCTTTCAGCCGACTTCAACGACTGGCCGATGAAGTGCGCGCACAGCGAGTGCGATGCTCAAGGCCGCCCACGCACGCTACGAACAACAAACAGGGCATGCTACCGTCGTGATGACAGCGAAACACGTCCAAGACAGGAAGGAGAAAAAGATCACTCCGGCGAAGTGATTGCGGACCAGCCACAGAGAGAGAAACCAAAGGCCGCGTCTCTGCAACCCTTGCTTTAGATGGTGCCCCGAGCCGGAGTCGAACCGGCACATCCTTTCGGACGACGGATTTTAAGTCCGGTGTGTCTACCAATTTCACCATCAGGGCAATGTTGCGGGCCAGACATGCAATCCCGAAAACTTGGGAGACCGCGTGTACCGACAAGAGGTGGGAATATATACATCCCCACTCATTGAAGCAAGCTTGAAACGCTTCAAAATGCGTCTGACATGCATGTTCAGCGCAAATAAAAAAGCTCTGTAAATCAACGATCTACAGAGCTCATTTATAGTGGAGGCCGAGGTCGGAATCGAACCGGCGTAAACGGATTTGCAATCCGCGGCATAACCATTTTGCTACTCGGCCCCAAACATTCAGCACTCTAACCGCTAGCGCTCAATGCGTACAAACTGGAGCGGGAAACGAGACTCGAACTCGCGACCCCGACCTTGGCAAGGTCGTGCTCTACCAACTGAGCTATTCCCGCTTGGTGTGGGCGCCATTCTATAGATTCAAATGACCCCGTCAACCCCTTGATTTAAAAATACTTATTTTTCTTCGGCGGTTATCCGCAAGTGCGGCCAAGCCGCCCGCAAATACTGCATCATCGACCACAGCGTCAGCCCTGCTGCCACCATCAGCAACACATACCCGATCACTACCCAAAAGGTAAACGCCGGCGGGTTGGCTAACAAAATCACCAGCGCCAGCATTTGCGCTGCCGTTTTCCATTTACCCAGATTCGACACGGCCACCTGAGCACGCGCCCCGATTTCTGCCATCCACTCGCGCAGTGCGGAAATCACGATCTCACGCCCAATGATCACCGCCGCAGGCATCGTCAACCAGAAGTTGGCGTGGACCTGAACGAGCAATACCAGTGCCACGGCCACCATCAGCTTGTCGGCCACCGGATCCAGAAACGCACCAAACGGCGTGCTTTGTTCGAGACGACGAGCCAGATAGCCGTCCAGCCAGTCAGTGGCAGCCGCCAACGCGAAAACAGAACTGGCCGCCATGTAGCTCCAGTGATACGGCAGATAGAACAGCAGAATGAAGATCGGAATCAGCAAGACACGTAATACGGTGATCAGATTAGGGATATTCATTGGCACAACTGGCTACAAGGTGAGCGGGCATTCTACTCGCTGTGCAGGCTGGCATAAATCGACTCTGCAAGCTTTTTGCTGATTCCAGGCGCCTTGGCGATTTCTTCGATGCTCGCGCGGGACAATTCCTGCAACCCGCCGAAGTGCTTCAACAGGTCGCGACGCCGTGTCGGCCCCACACCTGCCACGCCTTCCAGCGTCGAGGTGCGACGGGTCTTGCCTCGACGAGCACGGTGCCCGGTAATCGCAAAGCGGTGAGCCTCGTCGCGGATCTGCTGAATCAAATGCAGCGCAGGAGAGTCTCCACGCAGGGTGAATTCGTTGGCCGCTTCGTTGAGGTACAGCGTCTCGAAACCGGCCTTACGCGTCGTACCTTTCGCCACGCCCAGCAAGATAAGATCGGGCACCGCCAGCTCATTCATGACCTCACGCGCCATGTTCAACTGCCCTTTGCCGCCGTCCACCAGCAAAATGTCCGGGAGCTTCCCTTCCCCGTCCTTGATCTTGCCAAAGCGCCGGGTGAGCGCCTGATGCATGGCCGCATAATCATCGCCGGCTGTCACGCCTTCGATGTTGTAACGACGGTAGTCTGACTTGATCGGCCCTTCAGGACCAAAGACCACGCACGATGCGACCGTCGCCTCGCCGCTGGAATGGCTGATGTCATAGCACTCAAGACGTTGCGGCGGCTCGTCGAGCTTGAGCACGTCTGCCAATGCGTCGAACCGGGCGGCAACGTGTTGTCGGTTCGCCAGGCGCGCTGCCAGTGCCTGCTCGGCGTTGGTGACCGCCAGTTGCTGCCAGCGTGCCCGCGTGCCGCGCACCCGATGGCTGATGGTGATCTCGCGACCACGGGACGCCTCGATGGCTTCGATCAACGCCGGGAAATCTTCGTTGACCACGTTGACGATCACCTCGCCCGGCAGCTCGCGCTCGCCACCGCCCAGAAAGTATTGCGCCAGAAATGCCGACATGACTTCGCCGACCTCTTCTTCAATGCCGACTTGGGGGAAAAAGTTCTTGCTGCCCAGCACCCGGCCGCCCCGTACGCTGATCAAGTGCACGCACGCCCCACCCGGGTTGACGAATGCCGCCACCACATCGACATCACCGGTTCCGCCTTCCATGCTTTGTTGGTCCTGAACTCGGCGCAGCAACGCGATCTGATCGCGTAATTCGGCAGCGTGCTCGAAATCGAGGGCCATCGCGGCCTTTTCCATCGACGCATTGAGTTCGTCACTCAACGCATTGCTGCGCCCTTCCAGGAACATGACCGAGTGACGCACATCTTCGGCATAAACCAGAGGCTCGACGAAGCCGACGCACGGCGCCTTGCAGCGCTTGATCTGATACTGCAGGCAAGGGCGCGTGCGGTTCTTGTAGAAGCTGTCTTCGCACTGACGCACATGAAAGGTCTTTTGCAGAATGCTCAGGCTTTCGCGAATCGCTCCGGCGCTCGGATATGGCCCGAAATACCGCCCTTTCGCTTTCTTGGCACCACGATGAATGCTCAGACGCGGAAACTCGCCGTCGGACAAATGCACATAAGGGTAGGATTTGTCGTCACGCAACAGAATGTTGTACGGCGGCCGCGTTTCCTTGATCAGCGTCTGCTCCAGCAACAGCGCCTCAGTCTCGTTGGCGGTGATGGTGGTTTCGATCTGGGAGATGCGCGCAACCAGCGCACCGGTCTTTGGCGCGTGCCCCGTCTTGCGAAAATAGCTGGAAAGACGCTTCTTAAGGTTCTTGGCCTTGCCGACATACAGCAACCGCCCGTCGGCATCGAACATGCGATACACGCCAGGACGGCCACTGCAAGTGGCCAAAAAAGCGCTGGGATCAAACGGTGGGTTCATTTCAGGCGCTGGCATCGACCATGCCGTGACGGACAGCCAGCAAAGCCAGCTCTACGTCACTGCCAATCGACAGTTTCTCGAAGATGCGGTAACGGTAAGTGTTCACGGTTTTGGGAGAAAGGCAAAGCTTGTCGGAAATGGTCTGCACTTTTTGGCAGCCAACGATCATCAGGGCGATCTGGATTTCCCGCTCGGAGAGCAGGTCGAACGGCGAGTTGCTGGTTTGTGGCTGAAACGATTTCAACGCCAATTGCTGGGCAATCTGCGGGCTGATGTAACGCTGGCCGGCGAACACCAGGCGAATGGCCTGAACCATTTCCGTCAGTCCTGCACCCTTGGTCATATACCCGGCGGCGCCCGCCTGCAACAGCCGCGTGGGAAACGGATCTTCCTCGCACACGGTCACAGCCACCACTTTCATGTCAGGGTGGCTGCGTATCAATTTACGCGTGGCCTCCAGCCCGCCGATGCCAGGCATTTTCACGTCCATCAGGACGACATCCGGTTTAAGCTCACGAGCCTTCTTGAGAGACTCCTCACCGGATTCGGCCTGCCCAACGACCTGAAGATCGTCGATGTCCGCCAGCATGCGCGTGATACCTGTCCGAACCAGATCATGGTCATCGACAACCAGCACCCTAATCAAGCAGACACCTCACGGAACGATTTATGACGAATGCTCGCCACCTTAGCAAAAAGAAAGTGCATGACCTAGCGCGAAAACGTTGTTCGACTGGCCATGACAGATGGTCTGTAAAGATACCGACACGCTAGCATTACCGACCAATGAACTTGCAAAAAATCTTCAAACGCACGCTTGCGAGCGAACTCAGTCCTCCTCCGGTTCAGGCTTTTTTTCAGGCGCGTAGGTGGCCTTGTATTCGGCCAGCGTGGTGGTCAGGCGCCGAATGGCATCCTGATCTTCTTTGACCAGCGTTCTGTAACTGCCCAGCACCCACTCTTCCACTTCACTGAGGTTTTCGATTGGCGCGGGTGTCCGCGAACCGGTCAGTACATACAGGACATCGACGCCCTTCGCCGCGACGGCTGCCAGATAATCGGCCTTGGGCGTGCGGTCACCATTTTCGTATTTACCCTGCGCATTGGGCTCGACACCGCCGATTTCTCCAAACGCTCGTTGTGATAACCCCAAGCGCTCGCGTTCTTCCCTAAGACGGGCTCCAATTCCACTCATTTGAATGCACAACCTTGTTGACCCCATCCTTACGAATGGTAGAATCCAGATAAATTTAAACAGACTTGAACGGTTTTGAACTATGCCCGGAATACGCACCGCAGCACAAGCCAAGGCCTGGCTGGAACAACAGGGTAAATCTGTTCAAGAGTTTGCCCGGGAAAACAGCGTTGACCCGGCCACGACTTACCAGATTCTTTCTGGCCGTAAGAAAGGTCGTCGCGGCGAATCCCATAAAGTTGCGGTGCTATTAGGAATGAAGATCGGCGTAATACCGACATCGCCGTCGACTAAGTCAGACATATCCTTGGAATAAGTTGTTTTCGGCTTTGTTCATGTAG
The DNA here is from genome assembly GCF_045764065.1 of Pseudomonas sp. Pseu.R1. Lineage (NCBI taxonomy): Bacteria > Pseudomonadati > Pseudomonadota > Gammaproteobacteria > Pseudomonadales > Pseudomonadaceae > Pseudomonas > Pseudomonas sp. Pseu.R1. The sequence goes on from NZ_JBJGEE020000001.1 coordinate 483,564, forward strand.
GAATGTTCTTCGCAAAAGAGAGTATGCGAGCGTTCAGTTGGAGTAACGACAACTGAACGCTAGTCGACGCGTTCCATCCAGAATAGCGCTGACTCCTCTCCCGCAAAGGTGTAACCCAGCCTCAAGTACAAGTCAGTCGCCGGGTTGCTCTTGAACACTTTCAAACGAGTACGCCCACACCCTCTGTCTCTGGCCATCTGCGAGACGCGATCCATGACCCATGCCCCTACCCCTTCGCCACGATGAGCCTCGATCAACTGGATATCGCGCACATATAAATATCCGCGCTCAATGGTCAGCCCCAGAAAGCCAATCACTGCGCCTTCTTTTTCAACCAGATAACTTTCACGGGTCCACCATTGAGCGTCGAATGCATCCGGCTGCCAGATCAATCCATAACGGGCGTAATATTCTCGCATGTTGACGCGGGTCAGCTCTCGTGCAAACGCAAGATCCTCGGCCTTGGCCGGAGACAGACGAAGTCTTCGCTCTTTCAGTGCCGCTCTCATCGCTGCAGTACTCTTTCCAGCCTCAGGCGATTCCAGTCTGGCCACGATTCAGACTCACCTCAATCATGATCATTGAAATTTCCAATTGATCGTCCGCATGCCCTGAAGTAAGCTCGCCGACATTCCACGGAGACAAACCATGTTGCTTTCCATCCTTTCACAGCCTGCACACTCTGCCGACGCCTCGCGTCAGGCGGCGACGCTGGCTGCATGGGAAGCAACCACCGCTGGCTCCCCGGCTTCTTATTTTTATGGGTATTGGTTTAGCCACTGGCGCGCCTGATACCCAAACGGCGCCCACGAATCACGGGACGCCACCAGAGAACACTCTAACCCCCGGTCGGCCTCCCGACCGGGGGTTTTGTTTTTTTGGCTTCAACACACTGATCAACGCTTCGAATCGAGGAAACATCACATGAACTACAGCACCTATTACCGCAGCGACATCGACTTTGCATGGCGATTTAGCAACCTCCGTTCGGGACAGCCTGCCGCCTCCGATCGGTCACTCACAGGTGGCGAATCAACACGTACAGCCCTCACGACCCTTTGTCGAACACCCCAGTAGGTCCGCGCGGGAAACGCCCGCCGACCAGGAAGCCCTGCTCATGAATTCGTCCGTCGCTGCAAAAAATCTGTCAGACCTGCCAAGCCACCCTGTCACCCTGATCGACAGCCACCCTGCTCCCCTGCGCCTGCCCAGTACACTGGCTCTGAAAAACCAGTTGCCACTGGACGCCGCTTCAAACGCCCAAGTCGCCAGCCACCGCCAATCGGTGCGCGCCATTCTCAACGGGGAAGACACCCGATTGCTGGTGGTCGTTGGCCCCTGCTCGATCCACGATCCGCAATCGGCTCTCGAATACGCCGAGCGTCTGGCGAATCTGGCCACCGACGTCAGCGACCAGATGCTGCTGGTGATGCGTGCCTACGTTGAAAAACCGCGCACCACCGTAGGCTGGAAAGGCCTGGCTTACGATCCGCATCTGGATGGCAGCGATGACATGGTCGGCGGGCTGACGCTGTCGCGGCAATTGATGCGCGAAATGATTGGCCTCGGCCTGCCCATCGCCACTGAGTTGCTTCAGCCCATGGCCGCCGGTTATTTCGATGACCTGCTGAGCTGGGTCGCCATCGGCGCGCGCACCACCGAATCGCAGATTCACCGTGAGATGGCCAGCGGCCTGCACATGCCCGTCGGCTTCAAGAACGGCACGGACGGCGGCGTTTCAGTGGCTTGCGATGCGATCCGCTCTGCCGCTCACGCCCATCGTCATTTCGGTGTCGATCGCCACGGTCATCCGGCGATCATCGAGACTCAAGGCAACCCGGACACGCATATCGTATTGCGCGGTGGTCATGCCGGGCCGAACTACGACGCAGACAGCGTTGCCCGCGTCAACGCGAGCCTGGACAAACATCGCATCGCAGCGCGAATCATGGTCGATTGCAGCCATGCCAACAGCGGCAAGGATCCGCTGCGTCAGCCACAGGTGTTCAACGACGTATTGCAGCAGCGCCTGGCGGGTGATCGCACCCTGATCGGCATGATGCTTGAAAGCCACCTGTTCGAAGGCTGCCAGCCTTTGAGCGAATCGCTGCGCTATGGCGTTTCCGTCACTGACAGCTGCCTGGGCTGGGAAGGCACCGAACGGTTGCTGCGCGATGCGGTCGACAAACTGCGCTACAGATAAGCCCGTGGCTGAGGGAAGCAGGCGAACGCCCACGCCTGCTGACTGCCTGTCGACCTTACTGACAGCCCCAATCGCGTTATCGGCGCATCCGTCGGAACTTTCCTCGAGAAAACCTGCACTTAATCCGGTAGGCTCTTCCCTTTTTCACAGGAGTAACCTTCCCATGGCTAAAGCCACTGCCCGCCACATCCTTGTATCCACCGAAGAAAAATGCAACGAGCTCAAGGCTCAGATTGAAGGCGGAGCTGACTTCGCAGAAGTGGCTCGTGCCAACTCCAGTTGCCCATCGAGCCGCCAAGGCGGTGACCTGGGCTCTTTCGGTCCGGGCCAGATGGTCAAGGAATTCGACACCGTGGTCTTCAGCGCCCCGGTCAATGTGGTGCAAGGTCCGGTGAAAACCCAGTTTGGGTATCACTTACTGGAAGTGACCAGCCGTCAGGATTGATCCTGCAGCGGACATCTCGAAACGGCTCGCCCTGAAAAGCGGGCCGTTTCTATTTAGTGCGCCGCAAACCGGTGCTGTATCGATTCCGGCAAAGAACTTGCTTTATTTTGGCTCGTTCACGGATGTTTACCCGCATACGCGCGCGCAGCGCCTGTTCACGCTTGGAGCGTTCAGCCACCACAAGCAACGTGCGGTTACAAAGATCACGGTATTCCGGTACCTTGCCACCGGAGGTAACGAACAAGAACAAACGGAAAAAACCACCGGGCAGACGGCAATCGTTGGCCCATGACCTTCAACCCTGATGTTGTGCCGCAACGTCAGTCAGGATTTGTGTAATGCGTTTTGTTTTTTCATCGCTGATGGCTGCAACACTCCTCCTGGTTTCGGGTTTTCAGTCCCTGTCCGCCGCACCGCAACATGCCTTGACCGTGTACGGCGAAGCGCCGCGTTACCCGGCGAACTTCAAGCATTTCGACTACGTGAACCCCGATGCCCCAAAAGGCGGCAGCATGCGCCGTTCGGCGCAGGAAATCGGTCAGTTCGACCACATCATGCCGTACATCGATAAAGGGACAGGCGTCTCTCAGGTCAATGGCCTCCTTTACTCGCCCTTGGCGTTCAAGTCTCTTGACGAGCCTTACACCGTCTACGGCCTGATCGCCGAAAAAATGGAGCGGGCACCGGATGGCATGTCGCTGCGCTTCTATCTCAACCCCAAGGCAACGTTTTCCGACGGCACGCCTATCACGGCCGAGGACGTGCGCTTCACTTATAACCTGCTGATGACCCAGGGCAGCCTGTCGTATCGCACCGAGTTCGGCGACGTTCAGGGCGTTGAAGTGGAATCGCCGACCACGATCCGTTTCGATTTCAAGACCAACGAGAGCCGCACCCTGCCCCTGGACCTGGCGTCGCTGCCGGTGTTTCCGGAGCATTACTGGAAGGACAAGGATTTCGCCAACGGCGGCGGTTTCGAGATTCCAGTGGGCAGTGGTCCCTATCGCATCGGCAAGGTCGATCCGGGCCGCAGCATCACCTTCGAACGTAATCCTGACTGGTGGGCCAAGGACCTACCAGTCAATCGCGGGCTGTACAACTTCGATCACTTCAGCGTCGAGTATTTCGGCGACACCGACGTCGCTCGCCAAGTTTTGCTGGGCGGCGGTTACGATTACAACCGCGAATATTCCGCCACCGGCTACGCGGTGCGTTACGACAGCCCGGCCCTGACCGAAGGCCGCCTGCAACGCGGGCAACTGGCACCGGGGGCGGTACAAAGCTCCCAGGGCTTCGTGTTCAATCTGGACCGACCCAAGTTTCAGGACCGCCGCGTGCGCGAAGCGCTGGCCATGCTCTGGGACTTCGAATGGACCAACAAACAGATGATGCGCAACGGCTACGTGCGTCAGAACAGCTATTTTTCCAACAGCGATCTGGCGGCCACTGAGCTGCCGAGCGAGTCCGAGCTGAAGATTCTTGAACCGCTGCGCGGCCAGGTTCCGCCGGAAGTGTTCACCACGGTGTTTCATACCCCGAAAACCGATGGCAGCGGCTTCATTCGCGATAAACAGCTACAGGCGCTGGCGTTGCTCGAAGAGGCGGGCTGGATGCCGAAAGGCGACAAACTGGTGAATGCCGAAGGCGAAGCCCTGAGCTTCACCTTCCTCAATGGCCAAAGCGGTTTCGAGAAGATTCTGCTGCCGTACAAGCGCAATCTTGCACAGATCGGCATCGATTTCGAAATCCGTCGCATCGACTCCGCGCAGTACCTGAACCGGGTCATGGCACGGGATTACGACATGATCGTCACCGGTTACGGCGTGTCGACCTCTCCCGGCCTGGAGCTGTACAACAACTTCGGCTCTAAAGTGGCCCGGGACTCAGGCTCCAGCAACTACATGGTGCTGCGAGACCCGGCCGTTGACAGCCTGATCGAAGGCCTGGCCAAGGCCGACAGCAAACCGGCCATGATCGATTATGCCCACGCACTGGACCGCACGTTGCAATGGGGTTTTTACTGGATTCCCAACTATTACCCGCCCGGCTCATCAACCGTGTGGTGGAACCGCTTCGGCATTCCCAAGGTACAGGCGGCCAACAGTGAAGCCATCGACACCTGGTGGGAATTGAGTCCGCAAGCGCTGACCAAAGACCAATTTGCCCAGCAACGTGGCAATTCGGCCCTGCCTTGGGAGATGAAGTGATGTTCGGCTATCTGATGCGGCGCCTGCTGCTGATCATTCCGACGCTGTTCGCCATTTTGCTGGTGAACTTTTTCATCGTGCAGGCGGCTCCCGGTGGCCCGGTAGAGCAGGCTATCGCCAAGCTGCAAGGTGTGGCGGGCGGCACGATTGGCGCCGGACACACGGAAACCATGAACGCGGGCCAATCCCGCGCCAGTCGGGGCCTGGACCCCAAACTGATCAAGGAAATCGAGCACCAATACGGCTTCGACAAGCCGCTGCACGAACGCCTGTGGCTGATGCTCAGTCACTATGCACGGCTGGATTTCGGTAACAGTTTTTTCCGTGGCGCCAAGGTCACCGACCTGATCCTGCAAAAGATGCCGGTCTCTATCTCACTGGGGCTATGGGCGACGTTGATCACCTATCTGGTGTCGATTCCGCTGGGCATTCGCAAGGCGGTCAAGCACGGCAGCCATTTCGACATCTGGAGCAGCACGGCCATTGTGATCGGTTACGCGATGCCCGCCTTTCTGTTCGCGATGCTGTTGGTGGTGCTTTTCGCAGGCGGCACATCGTTGAGCTGGTTCCCGGTGCGTGGCCTGGTGTCGGAAAACTTCGATCAGATGACCACGTTGGGCAAGATTGCCGATTATTTCTGGCACCTGGTCCTGCCGGTGGCCTCGCTGGTGATCGGTGGCTTCGCGACGTTGACCATTCTCACCAAGAACTCGTTTCTCAACGAAGTCACCCGGCAATACGTGGTCACCGCACGGGCCAAGGGCCTGAGTGAGCGTCGCGTGCTGTACGGGCATGTGTTCCGCAACGCGATGCTGCTGGTGGTGGCGGGCATTCCCCAGGCGTTCATCAGCGTGTTCTTTGCCGGATCACTGCTGATCGAGGTGATTTTCTCCCTCGATGGCCTCGGGCGCATGAGTTACGAAGCGGCTGTGTCCCGGGACTATCCGGTGGTGTTCGGCTCGCTGTTCATCTTTACCCTGTTCGGGCTGCTGATCAAACTGGTCGGGGACATCTGCTACACCCTGGTCGACCCCCGAATCGACTTCAGCGCGAGGAACGCCTGATGCGCAGACTGTCTCCGGTGGCTCGCCGACGTTTCGAGCGTTTTCGCAACAACCGCCGTGGCTGGTGGTCTCTGTGGCTGTTTTGCGGCCTGTTTGTCATCAGCCTGTGCGGCGAACTGATCGCCAACGACAAACCCTTAGTGCTCAGTTATCAACACGAACTGTACTTCCCTGCCTTCAAACGCTACACCGAGCAGGAGTTCGGCGGGCAACTGCCCTTCCAGCCGGACTACCGCAGCGACTACGTGCGCCAACTGATCAGCAAGGGCGATGGCTGGATGCTGTTCCCGCCGATCCCGTTCAGCGAAGACACGCCCAACTACGATCTGAACAAACCCGCGCCCAGTCCACCTTCCGAAATCAACTGGCTAGGGACGGATGATCAGGCGCGCGACGTGCTGGCCCGGGTGATTTTCGGTTCTCGGGTGTCGATCCTGTTCGCCCTCGCCCTGACGGTCATCAGCGCCCTGATCGGCATCGCCGCGGGGGCGTTGCAAGGCTACTACGGCGGCTGGGTCGATCTGATCGGTCAGCGCTTGCTGGAGGTCTGGTCGGGCCTGCCGGTGCTGTACCTGCTGATTATCCTGTCAGGTTTCGTCGAGCCGAACTTCTGGTGGTTGCTGGGGATCATGGCCCTGTTTTCGTGGCTGGCACTGGTGGACGTGGTGCGCGCCGAATTCCTCCGTGGCCGCAACCTGGAGTACGTGAAAGCGGCGCGGGCGCTGGGTCTGGACGACCGAAAAGTGATATTGCGACACATCCTGCCCAACGCCATGAACGCGACGCTGAGCTACCTGCCGTTCATTCTGACGGGCGCCATCTCGACCCTCACCGCGCTGGATTTTCTGGGCTTCGGCATGCCCGCAGGCAGTGCTTCGCTGGGCGAGTTGATCGGCCAGGGCAAGCAGAACCTGCAAGCGCCCTGGCTCGGTTTCACGGCTTTCTTCACGCTGGCGCTGATTCTGTCGCTGCTGGTGTTCATTGGCGAGGCGTTGCGTGACGCCTTCGACCCGAGGTCCTGACATGTCTGAAAACCTGATTGAAATCCGCGACTTGTCGGTCTCGTTCAATGGCAACACAGTGGTTAAAAACCTGAGCCTCGATATCCCTGCCGGGCAGTGTCTGGCCTTGGTGGGTGAGTCGGGGTCAGGCAAATCCGTCACCGCCCATTCGATCCTGCAACTGCTGCCGCAATCCGGAACGGTCAGCACAGGTAGTATCCGTTATCGAGGACAGGAGCTGCTCGGCGCCGATGGCAAGATGATGCGCCAGATTCGCGGCAACCAGATCGGCATGATCTTTCAGGAGCCGATGACCTCGCTGAACCCCTTGCACACCGTGGCCAAGCAGATTGGCGAGACCCTGTTGTTGCACAAAGGCCTGAGTGGCAAAGCAGCGCAGGCGCGCATCCTCGAATTGCTGGAAATGGTCGGCATTCAGCACCCCGAGAAGCGCCTGAAGGCCTATCCCCATGAGCTGTCCGGTGGGCAGCGTCAGCGAGTGATGATCGCCATGGCCCTGGCCTGCGAGCCGGAACTGTTGATCGCCGACGAACCCACGACCGCACTGGACGTGACCGTCCAGCGAAAAATCCTGTTATTGCTCAAGGCGTTACAGCAACGTCTCAACATGTCGCTTCTGTTGATCAGCCACGACCTCAACCTGGTGCACAGCATCGCCCAGAAGGTCTGTGTGATGCGCGCCGGTGAGATTGTCGAGCAGTCCAACTGCCAGAGCCTGTTCAAGAACCCGCAACACCCTTACAGCCGCCTGTTGCTGGATGCTGAACCGGCGGGCGAACCCTTGCCACGGGACACCCGCGAGAAAGTCCTTGAGGTGGACAATTTGCGCGTCTGGTTCTCGCTGGGGGGCGGGATTTTCAATCGCCACGTCGAGTACCTCAAGGCCGTCGACGACATCAGCCTGAGCATCGAGCGCGGCAAGACGCTGGGCATCGTCGGTGAGTCGGGTTCGGGCAAATCGACACTTGGTCAGGCAATCCTGCGTTTGCTGGAGTCCCGTGGCAGTATCCGCTTCAAGGGTTATGCGCTGGATCACCTCACCCAGAAACAGATGCGTCCGTGGCGCAAGCAGATGCAAGTGGTGTTTCAGGACCCTTACGGCAGTCTCAGCCCGCGCATGTCGGTGGCGCAGATCATCAGCGAGGGGCTGGAGGTTCACAGCGAACTGGACAAGGTGTGTTGCGAAGCCGAGGTGGTTCGCGTGCTGGAGGAAGTCGGGATCGACCCCTTGAGTCGGCACCGCTACCCCCACGAGTTCTCCGGCGGTCAACGGCAACGCATCGCCATCGCCCGCGCTCTGGTGCTTAAACCTGCCCTGATTCTGCTCGACGAACCCACGTCGGCGCTGGATCGTACCGTGCAAAAACAGGTGGTGGCGTTGTTGCGTCAGTTGCAGGAGAAGCATGGCCTGACGTACCTGTTCATCAGCCACGATCTGGCGGTGGTCAGGGCACTGGCGCACGATCTGATCGTGGTCAAGGACGGCAAGGTGGTCGAACGTGGCGCCAGTCACGATGTGTTCGACGCGCCCCAGCATCCGTACACCAAGGAATTGCTGGCAGCGGCACATCCGGGTTTCAACTGAATAAAAGCGATCACCAGCAGTCTGTGCGGCCAGATGCCGGAACGGAACCGACGGAACAGTGCATGAAAGACAGTGACAGCCTCAAGGACTACCGGCGCGTACGTCGGCTCGCGATCCGTTCGCTGTTTGAAATCATCGAGCAGTCCAGCGAAGGAACGGTGATCGTCGACAAAGAGGCCCGTATTGTCTGGATCAACGAGCGCTATGCCCGGCGCTTCGGCCTCGACGACGCCAGCCGTGCCGTCGGCCAGCCCTGCGAGAAAGTGATCCCCGGCAGCTTGCTGCGCCAAGTGGCGAGCAACGGCCAGCCCATCCTGCTGGACATGATGGACACCGCCAAAGACCCGCTGGTGGTCATGCGCTTGCCGATCCATGACGACCTTGGCGGTGTCATCGGCGCCATCGGTTTTGCCTTGTTCGACGAACTGCATGCCCTGTCGCCGTTGCTCAAACGCTACCTGAGCATGCAACAGGAACTGGCCTCGACCCGCTCGCTGCTGCGTGCCCGGCAGGCCAAATACAGTTTTGCGCATTTCATTGGTACGAGCGCGGCGAGCCTTGAAGTCAAACGTCGCGCCCGTCGCAGCGCCAGTACCGAATCGCCGGTCCTGCTGCTGGGCGAAACCGGTACCGGCAAGGAGCTGCTGGCCCATGCCATTCACAACACCTCGCCCCGGGCGCACAAGCCTTTCGTCAGCATCAACAGCGCGGCAATCCCGGAAACCCTGCTTGAAGCCGAGTTCTTCGGCACGGCGCCCGGTGCGTTTACCGGCGCTGATCGCCGAGGCCGACAGGGCAAACTGTACCTGGCCGAAGGCGGCACGCTATTTCTCGACGAAATTGGTGACATGCCCCTGCCCCTGCAAAGCAAGTTGCTGCGGGTGTTGCAGGAAAAAGAGTACGAGCCGGTCGGCTCCAACGAGATGATCAAAAGCGATATACGCCTGATCGCGGCCACGTCCACGGACCTTGAGGCGGCGATCAAACGCGGCGAATTCCGCGCCGATTTGTATTACCGCCTGAATGTCCTGCCGATCGAGGTGCCGCCTTTGCGCGAGCGTCTGGATGACCTGCCAGCCTTGAGTGAGGCCATTCTGGAAGAGCTGCGCAGCCAGCATGAACTGACCCCGGATGCCCTCGCGACCCTCGCCCGACACGCCTGGCCTGGCAACATCCGCGAATTGCGCAACGTACTTGAGCGCGCCGCGTTGCTCAGCGATGACCTGCATTTGAGTGCGCGTGACATGCACACCGCCATTGGCACGCTGATTCCCGCTGAAGCCCCTTCCTCGGCCGTGCAATCCGCCACCGAATCGACTGAGACCTACAGCAAGGCGCGAGAGCGCTTCGATCGAGAACTGATCCAGGCAAAACTGGCGCAATGTCGCGGCAACGTGGTGCTGGCGGCGCGTCAGTTGGGGCTGGGGAGGTCGACGCTGTACAAGAAGATGGCGGCGTTGGGGATCGCTGAGTCTCGTTAGAGAGACATTCTGTCTCATTTTTTAGACTTCCTATGAAAATCCTGTAGCAGTCCTGCTTGCCGCCGGCAGCGAAGGTGAGGACGCTACCGCCGGCAAGCCAGACCGCTACGAGGATGAAGCGCACAGTCTCAAAAACTGGACAAATTTCCAGAAAGCTTTGATTGGCTAACTTTAATTACCTGAAAATCAATTACTTAGCCAACTGGCATAAAACTGGCTATACCTCCTGTCAAGCGGCTCGACCGCGTTGATAACAAAAACAACAGGAGACACTCGATGAGTGTGATCATCGCCCTGGCAGCGCTCGCGCTGCTGATGCTGGCTGCTTACCGTGGTTACAGCGTTATTCTCTTCGCGCCTATCGCGGCCCTTGGCGCCGTGTTGCTGACCGATCCGTCCGCCGTGGCACCGGCCTTTACCGGCGTGTTCATGGACAAGATGGTTGGCTTCGTCAAACTCTATTTCCCGGTGTTCCTGCTGGGCGCCGTCTTCGGCAAATTGATCGAGCTATCAGGCTTTTCCCGCTCCATCGTGGCAGCCGCCATCAAGGTACTGGGCACCCGACAAGCCATGTTGGTGATCGTGCTGGTCTGCGCCCTGCTCACGTATGGCGGCGTGTCTCTATTCGTGGTGGTGTTCGCGGTCTATCCATTTGCCGCCGAAATGTTCCGCCAGAGCAATATCCCCAAACGGCTGATTCCGGCCACCATCGCCCTCGGTGCGTTTTCCTTCACCATGGACGCCCTGCCCGGCACGCCGCAGATCCAGAACATTATCCCCTCGACCTTTTTCAACACCACCGCCTGGGCCGCGCCGTGGCTAGGTTTGATTGGCACAGCGTTCGTGTTCTGCGTCGGGATGCTGTTTCTCCAGCGCCAGCGCAACAAGGCCCAGCGTGCGGGCGAGGGTTATGGCACCGACTTGCGCAACGAACCGGAAACCGCCGAAGACATCAAGCTGCCCAACCCATGGATCGCTCTCGCGCCGCTACTGTTGGTGGGTGTGATGAACCTGTTGTTCACCCAGTGGATTCCGCAGTGGTACGGCAAGACCCATTCGCTGGCGTTGCCTGGCATGGCGACACCGGTCACCACCGACATTTCCAAGATCACTGCCATCTGGGCCGTTGAAGCCGCGCTGCTGGTGGGGATCATCTTCGTGCTGGTGTTCGCCTTTGGTGTCGTGAAGTCGAAGCTGGCCGAAGGCAGCAAAGGCGCGGTCAGCGGTGCGCTGTTGGCCGCCATGAACACCGCATCGGAATATGGGTTCGGTGCAGTGATCGCTTCGTTGCCCGGCTTTCTGGTACTGGCGGACTGGCTCAAGTCCATCCCCAATCCGCTGGTCAACGAGGCGATTACCGTGACCCTGCTGGCCGGGATCACCGGTTCTGCCTCTGGCGGGATGAGCATCGCGCTGGCGGCGATGTCTGATAGCTTCATCTCCGCCGCCCACGCCGCGAATATCCCGCTGGACGTGCTGCATCGGGTCGCAGCCATGGCCAGCGGCGGCATGGACACCCTGCCCCACAACGGCGCGGTGATCACCCTGCTCGCGGTCACCGGCCTGACCCACCGTGAGGCCTATAAAGATATTTTCGGCATCACGATCATCAAGACCCTGGCGGTCTTCGTGGTGATCGCGACGTTCTATGCAACTGGCATCGTATGAGGAATCGAACATGAGTCTGCAAGGCAAAACCGCGCTGGTCACCGGCTCCACCAGTGGCATCGGCCTGGGCATCGCCCTGACGCTGGCCAAGGCCGGCGCCAATCTGGTGTTGAACGGCTTTGGCGATGCGTCGGCGGTGATCAAGGAAGTCGAGCAGTTCGGCGGCAAGGTCGGGCACCATCCGGCGGATGTCAGCGACGTCGCGCAGATCGCTGACATGATCGCTTACGCCGAACGGGAATTCGGCGGTGTGGACATTCTGGTGAACAACGCGGGCATTCAGCATGTGGACGCCGTGGAAGACTTCCCGGTGGAAAGCTGGGACAAGATCATTGCCATCAACCTGTCTTCAGTCTTCCACAGCACGCGCCTGTGCCTGCCAGGCATGCGCGCCAAAGGTTGGGGGCGGATCGTCAACATCGCCTCGGTTCACGGGCTGGTGGGCTCTACCGGGAAAGCCGCCTACGTGGCCGCCAAACACGGCGTGATCGGCCTGACCAAAGTCGTAGGGCTGGAAACGGCGACCAGTAACGTCACCTGTAACGCCATTTGCCCGGGTTGGGTGCTGACACCGCTGGTGCAGAAGCAGATTGACGACCGGGGCGCAGAAACCGGCGATCTGGAGCAGGCCAAGCATGATTTGCTGGCCGAGAAGCAGCCTTCGCTGGAGTTCGTCACGCCTTCGCAATTGGGTGAGCTGGCGTTGTTTCTGTGCAGCGAGGCGGGCGCGCAGGTGCGCGGTGCGGCGTGGAACATTGATGGCGGGTGGTTGGCGCGTTAAACAGGTCGGGCGCGATCCTGTGAAAGGTTCTATGTTGGCCGGGCAACCGCCTTCGCCACCCAATTGGCTCCCACAGTGATGCGTGTCGAACCACAGATTCATGCTCGAAACCAAACCTGTGGGAGCCGGCTTGCTGGCGAAAGCGTCGTTTCAGTCAACTGATACAGCCCAGACAAACAGCGTTCGCCAGCTAGCCGCCTCCCACAAAAGGTCCAGCGTACGCCAGCGTGGGTGGTCTGCTAAGCCTGCCCGCCCGGCTCATCCCGCTCATCCACCAGCCCCCAATCGTTCACACTCACCTGCGCAGCAGGCTGCGGTGCCGGGGGCGGTGTGGTGATGGCGGTCGCGCTATTTTCGTTGTGCAGTTTCAAACGCAGGCGCACGTTGTTCGCCGAATCAGCATTTTTTAGCGCCTCTTCCTCGCTGATCGCGCCTTCCACCACCAGGTCATACAGCGCGTTGTCGAACGTCTTCATCCCCAGGTTGGCGGATTTCTCCATGATGCCTTTAAGCTCGGTCAACTCATTACGGTGAATCAGGTCACGAATGGTCGGCGTGCCGAGCATCACTTCCACTGCGGCCCGGCGTTTGCCGTCTTTGGTCTTGACCAGCCGCTGCGAGACGAACGCCTTGAGGTTGTTGCCCAGGTCCTGCAACAGTTGCGGACGGCGCTCTTCCGGGAAGAAGTTGATGATGCGGTCCAGCGCCTGGTTGGCGTTGTTGGCGTGCAACGTCGAGATCGCCAGATGGCCGGTGTCGGCGAACGCCAACGCATGCTCCATGGTTTCCCGGTCGCGAATCTCGCCGATCAGGATGACGTCCGGTGCCTGGCGCAAGGTGTTTTTCAGCGCGGCATGGAAACTGCGGGTGTCGACCCCCACTTCGCGCTGGTTGATCAACGACTTCTTGTGCTTGTGGATAAACTCCACCGGATCTTCGATGGTGATGATGTGGCCACTGGCGTGGCGGTTGCGGTGATCGATCAAGGCGGCGAGCGATGTGGACTTGCCCGATCCGGTGGCGCCGACGAACAACACCAGCCCATGCTTTTCCATGACGACGTCGAGCAACACGTCAGGCAGGTGCAGGTCTTCGAATTTTGGAATGTCGAGTTTGATGTTGCGCGCGACGATGGACACCTCGTTGCGCTGTTTGAAAATGTTGATTCGGAATCGCCCCACACCCGACAGCGAGAACGCCAGGTTCATCTCCAGTTCACGCTCGAAGTCCTGACGCTGCTCGGCGTCCATGATGCCGTCGGCGATCAGTGCCACATCGCCGGGTTTGAAGGCTTCGGTGCCCAGCGGCTTGAGCACGCCGTTGAACTTGGCGCAAGGTGGCGCGCCGGTAGAGAGGTAAAGGTCCGATCCGTCCTGGGTGGCAAGCACCTTCAACAACGCCGGGAAATCCATAAGTCACACCGCACATAAAGGTTTGAAGAAGACTGCAGGTCGACATCAGATGCGACCATCGACCGGTACCAACGTTCGGTATAGGTTTACCTCATCGAGATGAAGGAAATTACCTGAAATTGCCCGACAAGGGCATAATGCGCGGCTTTTTTATCGAGGCGATTTCATCATGAAGGCTCAAGCCCGGCACATTCTGGTCAAAACCGCCGAAGAGGCTGAACAACTCAAGCAGCGCATCGCCAAAGGTGAGGCGTTCGACGTCCTGGCGAAGAAATACTCCACCTGCCCGTCCGGCAAGCGCGGCGGCGATCTAGGCGAAGTGCGTCCGGGTCAGATGGTGCCGGTGATCGACCAGATCATTTTCAAGAAGCCCCTGCGCACCGTGCACGGGCCGGTGAAGAGCAAGTTTGGTTACCACCTGGTGCAGGTGTTTTTTCGGGATTGAGACGCCAGAAGCGGCCGGGAGAGGGTTCACCCCGGCATCACACTGCGCGGAATCAACGCCCCAGGATGCTGAATCACCAGGCTCGCCAATGCGTGCCCTGCTTCAGCCGCTTCCTGCGGGCTTCCACCGCGCAGGCGGCGGGCCAGATAGGCCGCGCTGAACGAATCCCCTGCCGCCGTGGTGTCGATCACCTTGCTCACCGCCAGAGCAGGTATCTCATAGCGTTGCTCGCCTGCACGTACCAGACAGCTCTGCGCACCGCGCTTGATCACGACTTCACCCAGACGCGGATACGCCTCCATGATCTGCTCGCTGTCCGAATAGTCGAACAACGCCTGCTCGTCCTCCTCGGTCAACAGCGCCACGTCCACTTCATGCATGATCGCCCGGTACGCCTGTCGTGCCTGATCGACACTGCGCCACAGCCGTGGTCGATAGTTGTTGTCGAACACCACGCGGGCGCCGCGATCACGGGCGTCTCCCAATGCCGACAGCAAGCGCGCGCGGCCGACTTCACCCAGTACCGCCAAGGTGATGCCGCTGAAATACAACACATCGTATTCCGGCAACGCTGCCAGAACAGCATCGGCAGACGGCGCCGTGAAACACTCACGCACCGCCGCCTCGTTGCGCCAATACAGAAAACGCCGCTCGCCATTGGCGTCGGTCTGGATGCAATACAACCCCGGCAGACGACCCGGCAAACGCTGCACACGGCCCACGCCAATGCCCTCCTCGGCCCAGATCGCACACATCGCATCGCTGAAGCTGTCGTCGCCCAGCGCCGTGACGTAATCCACCTGCGCCGCCGAGCCCAGCAGACGCGAAAGGTAGACTGCGGTATTCAACGTGTCGCCACCGAAGCTTTGTTTCATCGTGCCGTTGGCGTGTTGTTGCAGCTCGATCATGCATTCGCCGATCAAGGCGACGCGCGGGTGGCTGTGGCTGATCAGTTCGCTCATTGCGGACCTCTTAGAAGCAGGTTTCGAAGGTTTCAATGACGCACAGGTCATCGCCCACCAAACAGCCTGTGCGCCATTTGTCGAAGGTCAGGCATGGGTGCGAAGTGCCAAAGGAAATGATGTCGCCCACCTTCAGTTCGCAACCCGGTGCGACGGTCATGAACGCGTGTTGGTCCATCACGGCGGTCACCTTGCAGGCGCTGACGTCGTCGCCCTGAGCAGGCGCTACACCCGCCTTGTAGCGCTTGATCGGATTGGGCATCCCAGCGTCGAAAGCCACGTCACGCTTGCCCAGCGCAATCACAGCAAAGCCCGGCTCCGGCATCGACTGCACGTGCGCCCAGACTTCGAGTGCCGGTTGCAGGCCTTCATTCAGGTCCTGACGACGGTCGAGTACGCAGCATTGCGCTGCTTTATAGATGCCATGGTCATGCACCACGTAGCTGCCAGGGCGCAGCACGGCGAGGAAGCGCTCACGGACTTGCTGCTTGTCGAACTCCTCGGCGATCAGATCGTACCAGGCCGAACCCGACGCGGTGACGATGGGACGCTCCGGGGCAAAGGCACCCTTGTCTTGCAGGGTCACGGCCAGACGTACCAGCGACGCGGCGAACGCCCTAATACCGGCGATCGCCTGGTCGCCATGAATCACGCCTTCATAGCCTTCGATTCCGGTCAGTTTCAACGCCGGTTGCGCGGCGATGGCGTCGGCCAGGGCCATGACTTCCTCTTCACTGCGGCACCCGCAACGGCCACCGACCACGCCATACTCGATCATCACATTGAGGTGCAGGCCCTTGGCGGCGAAGAACTCCCCCAAGGCGTTGACGTTGTCCGGGTGATCGACCATGCAGTGGAAATCGAAGGTGGTATCGGCGAGCATCTCGGCGATGATCGCCATGTTCGGCGCCCCCACGAGTTGGTTGGCCATCAGCACCCGGCGTACACCCGCCCTGTAAGCCGCACGGGTCTGGGTGGCGCTGGCCAGGGTCATGCCCCAGGCACCGTGCTCCAGTTGGCGGCGGAACAACGTCGGCACCATGCTGGTCTTGCCATGGGGTGCCAGTTCCGCGCCGCTGTCGTTGACGAACTTCTGCATCCAGCGCAGGTTGTGTTCCAGCGCTTTGTCGTGAATCACCAGCGCAGGCAGGCTGACGTCACGCACCAGGTGATCGCCCGGCTGGGCGGCGCCTTTCTCGATGGCGGCGATGTTCATGGGTGTTCTCCTGAATTCTTGTTCGTGTACGAATGACAAAACCGGTTAATCGTTGACCCGACGCGCGAGACCGTTCGCGCTGTCGATCAATACACGCCGATAGTGCTCGTAGTGGGTCTTGGCATCGGCCCGAGGCGCGACGATGCACAGGGTGGCAATGCAGATGCCCTGCTTGTCCCGCACGGGCGCGGCGAAACAGTGGGTGAAGGTGTCGGCAATGCTGTTGAAGGAAAAGAAGCCTTCCTCATGGGCCGTGCGGATTTCACTGAGGAAGGTGTCCAGTGGCAGCCGCTGGCCATCCGGGAGTATGAAGTCGTCGGGATCGATCAGGTCAGTGATCGCCTGATCGCTCAAGTGGCCCAGCAGCAGACGCCCTGACGCGGTCCATGGGATGGGTGCGTCTTCACCGATGTCCGAAGAAATCCGGAAATGCCGGGCGCCCTCTTTCATCAGCGCGACCGTGTATTTACGCCCGTTCAGTAGGCACATCTGCGCCGTTTCGCGGGTCTGCTCAACGATTTCGCCGAGGCTGACTTCCGCCTCACGGGTGAAGTCGAAATGGCGCAAATGCGCCTGACCCAGAAAGTACAACTGACGACCCAGATAAACGTGGCCGTCCTTGCCGACGTTTTCCAGAATGCGCCGTTCCAGCAGGGACGCGACCAACTCGTAGACCGTCGATTTCGGGCTGCCGATGCCACTGGCGATTTCATTCGGGCGCAACGGCGTGCCGGTTTCCTTGAGGAAGTCGAGGATATCGAACGCCCGATCCAGACCACGGGCTCGGCGTTTGATGGTGTCTTCGGTCATGGTCGTGCTTTCCATTGAGCGGCTTTTTTCGTGATAAGGGCTGCCAGTTTACCGAGGCCCGAGGGATAGACATACGCTTGTGGAAGCCGGCTCGCTGGCGAATGCGGTGTGTCAGTCGGCTCATGCGTTACCGACACTCTGCTTTCGCCAGCAAGCCGGCTCCCACAGGTATTGCACTCGCAGTCAAGCTTTCTTCTTGTAGGCGATGCAATCAATCTCGACCTTGCAGTCGACCATCATGTTCGCCTGTACACAGGCGCGGGCCGGGGCGTGTTCGGGTTTGAAGTATTCGCCGAACACCTTGTTGAAGCTCCAGAAGTCCCGCGGGTCTTCCAGCCACACGCCAACGCGCACCACGTCTTCCAGGGCATAACCGGCTTCATCAAGGATGGCGATCAGGTTCTGCATCGTCTTGTGGGTCTGCTCGACGATGCCGCCGACGATGATTTCGCCGTTCTCGGCAGGCACCTGGCCGGACACGTGCAGCCAGCCATCGGCCTCTACAGCGCGAGCGAACGGACGTGGCTGGCCGCCACCTGCGGTGCTACCGGCGCCGTAACGGGTAATGCTCATGAAATCTCTCCTTCGGTTGAGCGTTTAAAAACGAATGTTCTTGAGGAATTCTGCGAGACGCGCCGATTTCGGCTGCTCGAACAGGGTTTTCGGTGGGCCTTGCTCCTCGATGCGGCCCTGGTTCATGAAGACGATCTGGTCCGACACTTCGTAGGCGAAGCGCATTTCGTGGGTGACCAGCAACATGGTCATGCCCTCTTCGGCCAAGCCCTTGATCACGCTGAGCACTTCGCCGACCAGTTCCGGGTCCAGCGCCGAGGTCACTTCGTCGAACAGCATCAGGCTCGGGTTCATGGCAATGGCCCGGGCGATGGCCACACGTTGCTGCTGTCCACCAGAAAGCTGCCCCGGGTAGTGATTGCGACGTTCCAGCAAACCGACGCGCTCCAGCCACTTTTCGGCCAGCGCGATGGCCTGGTCCTTGGGCAGCTTCTTGACCTTGAGCAGGCCCAAGGTGACGTTCTGCAAGGCGGTCAGGTGCGGAAACAGGTTGAACTGCTGGAAGGCCATGCCGGTCATGGCGCGGTGTTGGGCAATGACCTTTTCGGGATGACGCACACGCTTGCCGTTGACGTCGCTGTAACCGATGTCCTGGCCTTCAAGGCGAATGTGCCCGCCCTGAAACTCTTCCAGCAGGTTGACGCAACGCAGCAGCGTGGTCTTGCCCGAGCCGCTGGAGCCGATCAGGGTCACCACGTTGCCCTTGTTCATTTTCAGGTCCACGCCTTTGAGCACTTCGACGGGGCCGTAGGATTTGTGCAGCCCTTCGATGCTCAACAGAGCCGGGGCGGTCGCGGTTTGAATCTGTGTCATGGCAAGGCCACCCGTTTTTCGATTTGCCGCCCGAGAAGCTCAATGGCGTAGTTGATGACGAAGAAAAGGAATCCGGCGAACAGGTAAAACTGCAAGGTCATGAAGTTGCGCGCGATCACCTGCTGAGTGCTGAGCAACAACTCGGCCACGCCGATCACCGAGAGCAGGGTCGAAGCCTTGACGATCTCGGTGGACGAGTTGACCCAGGTCGGCAGGATCTGGCGCAGCGCCTGGGGCAGCAGCACATAGCTCAGCGACTGGCTGAATGTCAGGCCGATGGCCTTGCCCGCTTCCAGTTGGCCACGGGGAATGGCTTGCAGCGCTCCCCTTACGATTTCCGCCACATGGGAGCCGCAAAACAGCGTCAGGCCCAACGCACCAGCATTGAACGCGGTGATCTGCCAGCCCAGCGCCGGGGCCATATAAAAACAGGCCAGCACCAGCACGAAGACCGGCGTGCCGCGAATCAAATCGACATAGGCGCGAAATGGCAGACGTGCCCACCATTTGCCGTAAGTCAGAATCAGACCGGCAAACACGCCGATCACGGTGCCACAAATGATCGCCAGCCCCGCGCACTGCACGCTGGTGAGAAAGCCGTTCCACAGCGCTTCGCGGGCGATCCACAATTCCTGTAACCAGGTCGGTTGTTCGTACATGTCCGGGGCCTCCTAGCGGCGAATCGCCAAGCGCTGTTCGAGGTAGCGCAACAGCATGGCGATGAGGTAACAGGCCGCGACATACAACGCCGTGGTCACCAGCCAGGTTTCGATCACCCGGTAGCTCTCGACGTTGATCTTGCGCGCGTAATAGGTCAGCTCCGGCACGGCAATGGCTGCCGCCAGTGAGGTGTCCTTGAACAGCGAAATGAAGTTGTTCGACAGCGCAGGCAAGACGTTGCGCAACATCACCGGCACGATGATGTAAGCGCGCACTTGCCACTCACCCAGACCGATCGCCAGCCCCGCTTCACGCTGGCCCTTGTGAATGCTGAGCAAGCCTGCACGAAACACTTCGGTCAGGTACGCCCCGGCGTACAGCGACAGGGTGACGATGAACGAAGGGATCTTGTCCAGCCGCACGCCCAGGGTCGGCAGCGCGAAGTAGATCAACAGGATCAGCACCAGAATCGGCGTGTTGCGGATCACCGTGACGTACACCGACGACACCACCCGCAACGCGCGGTATTTCGACAACATGGCAAACGCCGCCATCAAGCCGATGACGCAACCGATGGCGATCGAGATCAGGGCCAGTTCAAGCCCTAGACCCAGCCCCGCCAGCAGGCTGGGGAAATCCCGCCAGACCGCTGCAAAATTCAACTGATAATTCATGGTCAGGAGTACCTGGGACGCCGCAGGTCTGGCCCTTGGCGTCCCCCTCAGATCAGGCTGCGTTATTTGTATTCCATCGGGAAACCGATTTGCGGGGTAGGCAGCTCGACACCGAACCACTTCTTGAACGATTCCGCATAGGTCGGGAATTCCACACCGGTCATGGCTTCATGCAGCGCGGTGTTGACGAAGTTCAGCCAGTCCTGATCGCCACGTTTCACCGCGCACGCGTAGGTCTGCGGGCTCCAGGCAAAGGCTGGCGAGCGGTAGCGGCCCGGGTTCTGCACCATCAGGTATTTCACCGAGGACTGGTCGGTGGCCGCAGTGTCGGCGCGGCCGGAGTTGATGGCTTGGTACATCAGGTCAACGCTGTCGTATTGATCGACCTTGGCTTTAGGCAGCGCCTGATGCACCAGTTCTTCGGCGTAGACGTTTTGCAGCACCGCAACGGTAACGCCGTCACCTGCCGCCTTCAGGTCTTCGATTTCCTTGTATTTGCTGTTGGCCGGCAACAGCAGCGCCACGCCTTCGCGGTAGTACGGCAGGGTAAACGCCACTTGCTGCGCACGGCTGGCGGTGACGGTGATGAACTGACAGCTCATGTCCACTTTGTCGGTCAGCAGGTTCGGAATCCGGGCATCGGACGACTGCACCACGAATTCGACCTTGCTCGGGTCATTGAACAGGCCTTTGGCGACGATGCGCGCGATGTCGATATCGAAACCCTGCAACTTGCCGTCCGCGCCCTGGAAATGCCACGGAGCGTTGGTGCTGCCGGTGCCGACCACCAGATGACCGCGTTGCAGCACGCTGTCGAGCTTGCTATCTGCCGCCTGAGCGGTGGTCGCCAGCGTTGCCGTTGCTGCCAGTACGAATGCACAAGCTTTCAAGAAAGAAGGTCCGCGATGCATGGGATGAACTCCGCCGAGGTTGTGTGTATTCCGCTATAGCGGAACAAAGTATGTAACAACGGAATAGACAGCAGAAAGTGTGCCACAGAACCGCGAGAACACAACAGCGTTCGAAAAGCCCGAGAGATCAAGGGGCTAGCTGAGGGGATGATTTAGAAAAGAAGAACGAGGTCGGGTTTGCCCCGCTACCGTTCACCACAACCCCTGGGTACCGAGGCCCCAGGGTTGTGCGCGATGCGCCACAAGTGGGCGTATGGGCACGGAAGAGATAGCACCCGTCGACACCGCGCTGTGGGAGCCGACTCCCACAGGCCGAGTTTGCAAGCCGCACGGGAGACTGGCTCCACATCAGAAGGCCGCGGTCAAAAAACAGTAACCGTAATGCAGCTTGTGCAATCGAAGCGTCGGCTAAGCTGCGGATATTAAGGATAAAAAAATACCTGCCGATATCGGCAGGTAAAGGGAACATTGGCACCGTTAGTGCTTCGAAGCCTTATATGAAGCTTTTGTGACAGCTACGTGACCATCCGCACACTGTGCGCATCTCACGGGTTGTACGGTGGAGGGACTATCCAATGAAACAACGCGCCACAGTGATTTGCCGACGGGACAACCACATTTTGTATGTGCGCAAGCCCAAATCTCGCTGGACCCTGCCCGGCGGCAAGGTCGAGGCCCACGAATCCCCAGCCCAAGCCGCCGCACGCGAGTTGCGTGAAGAGACCGGGCTGATCCTCGAAGAACTGGATTTCGTGACCCGCTTTGAAGGCGGTGAAGTGTTGCATCACGTCTTTGAAGTCTCGGTCACGTTCATGGTGACCCCTACCCCCATGAACGAAATCGCCGACTGCAAATGGTTCACTGCCAAGGAATTGGGGGATTTGAAGGTCAACCCCGCCGCGAAGTCCATCGTCAAGGCGTTTCTGAGCGACAATGCCCGCTGATTGAACCGATCAGTCTTGCTGGTGCTACCCCAGTGGCATTCGGCGATGCCTGGCCCTCGTGAATGAAGAGCAGAAGCCAACGCCGTAGTGGATTGGGTTTCGCCACGCTATGGCGTTGATGACACTCGCTCCCAAATCCCTTTGATCAGCGTCTTCATCAACAACGACTCTTCCCAACGGTCCGTGATGTCGCGCCCGAACCGGTCAGTGATCGCGTAAGGCGGTGGCCCCAACTCGCAAGTAAACGACAAGCTGCCGTGCACGCGATCACGTCGCAGCCAGTCCTCGATCCCCAGTGTCCACCAGCGACTGAACAGCTCGACCCAGGGCCGATGCTGCTCGAAGCTGATCGGCACCTGCACCTGCTCGCAACTGGCCACCCGCCCATGAAAGCCCCAACTGTGGCGCAGTATGGTTTCGATCTGCTGCTGATCATCGGCACCCGGGACGGCCGGCATCTCGCGCCCGACCACGTAATGCGACAAGTCCGCCAGCAGTTTCATGTCCGGCACGGCCTTGAGCAGATCAAGGGTAAAATGCAGGTCGTTGGTGATGCGATAGCGGTGGGTTTCGATGAGCACCGGGAAGTCCACCTGCTCGGCCAGACGTTGCCAGCCTTCGATCAGGGTCACAGCCTCCTTCAACGTACGGGGTCGCACATCGGCCTGAATCGTCAGGTGGTGGCAGCCGTACTGACTGGCGATGTCCAGCGCCGGTTGCAGGTCATCGACGGTCTTGGGGAACAGTTGCCCCTCGATCTGCAAACCCAGCGCGCTGGCCAGGCGCCACAATTCCGGCGCTGCCACCGGCTCATAAAAATGATCGCTGACGCCATCGAAACGCGCTTCGGCGATCTTCGTCAACTGCGCCTCCAGCGGCGACGGCAAGGCCCCCTGCTCGTTCTGCATGGCCCACATCGACTGGAACACTACGAATTCACGATTGAAATCAGGCATGGGCACCTCGCAACAAGCCTTTCAACGACACGCTGGCATCGGCCAATTGCTCGACGGGCAGCGACACCTGACTTTCGATCAGGCGCTCGCACAGTTTGATGTCCTTGGCCACGCTGTTGCCGACGCCCCAACCGCTGGCGCCCACCAACTTCGAGTGCGCATCCATGTATAAAAGGAGGAAACCGTCTTCAGCGCCTTCCCGTTCGATGATTCGCGCATCCGCTGCGAGCACACCGACGGTCTGCAAGCCAAATTCATAATGGTCGGACCAGAAGCCCGGCACGCTGTTGAACGGCTCGGATTGACCGAGCATGTTCAACGCCGCCAGACGCCCCTGGGCTTCGGCGTTGCGCCAGGTTTCCTGACGATGAAGCTGACCGTCGCCTCGAGGAAATTCGCAGACATCCCCTGCCGCGTAGACATCGGGCGCGCTGGTGCGCAGGTACGCGTCGACCTTGATCCCGCTGCCGGTCGAAAGCCCCGCCTCACGGGCCAGTTCGACATTGGGCTGCATGCCGATGCCCACCAGCAGCACGTCGCACGGCACACACTCGCCGCTGGCCAACGCCACAGATTGCACTCGGTCTGTCCCGTTCAAACGGGCGATTTGCGCGCCCAGATGAATCGTCACGCCCTTGCGCCGATGCAGCGTCAACAGCGCCTCGGACAACCGCTCGGGCAGCGCTCGGGCGGCCAGTCGCGATCCGGCCTCCAGCACCGTCACTTCGCACCCCCGCTCCCGGGCGCTGGAGGCCACTTCCAACCCGATGAAACCGCCGCCGACGACGACCAGTCGAGTACCGGGGGTCAGCTTTTTTTCGAGCGTCACCGCGTCATCGGCGGTACGCAGGTAACGCACGTTGTTGAAGCCGCGGCCTTGCAGATCCAGTGTTCGCGATGCGCCGCCCATGGCCAGCAGCAATTTGCTGTAACCCAGTGATGAGCCATCGCTCAGCCTCAGCGTGTGGGCAGCGGGATCGATGGCGCTCACCCGCACACACTTGAAGTGCTCGATGCCGGAGGCGATGAAACTCGCTTCGCTGAACAGGCTGCACGCGGCCAGATCCGTCTCGCCCTTGAGCAGCGCCTTGGACAGCGGCGGCCGCTCGTAAGGCAAGTGCGCCTCATCGCCAATCAACACAATGCGGCCGGTGAAACCGGCTTCACACAAGGTCAGCGCCGCGCGACCCCCGGCCTGTCCGGCACCGACGATGACCAGAGTCTCAGGCTGGCTCATGCATCACCCTGCCCTAGCAAGTCCAGCAGCACTTTGCCGGACTCGACTTTCACCGGATAGGTTTTCAGATTGATGCAGGCCGGTGCGTTCAGCGCCTTGCCATTACGGTAATCGAAACGCCCGTTGTGCTTGGGGCATTCGATGACGAAGTCCATGACCAGCCCATCAGCCAGGTGAATCTTTTCGTGGGTGCACAAGCCGTCGGTGGCGAAGAACTCGCTGTTCTGCGAGCGATACACCGCGTAGGTTTTCTGCTGATGATCGAAGCGAATCACGTCCTCTTCATCAATATCGTCGACGTGGCAAACCTCTACCCATTGATTGCTCATGGCAGTGCTCTCTTGTTCTTGTAGATGGAGAAGATTCAGTTGAAGGCCGATTCCTGACGCTCAGGGGTTTCGGTAACGTCCGGGGCACGTTCGCGAATCGGGCGCTGCACGTAATACGTGGGGTCCTTGCGCTGTTTGAGCAGCGTCGGAATGATTTCCCGGTAGGCATCGAGAAGGCTGTTGTAGGGCGGTGGACAGTCGTCTTTTATTTCTTCATGAAGTTTGGCGAGTGCGTGGTAAGGCACCATCGGAAACATGTGGTGTTCCAGGTGGTAGTTCATGTCCGAATAAAAGAAACGGAAGACAGGATTCATGTAAATCGTGCGGCAGTTTTTGCGGTGGTCCAGTTCATCTTCGGCCAACCCCACATGCTGAGTCAGACCAAACACATAACTCAGCCAGCCACCGTACATCGTCGGCAACAGCACATACATCAGCGGCAGCCAGGAGTTGAAGTACAGCGCCGAGGCAATCACCAATCCGTGTAGTGCCAGCCAGATCCGCGCCGTGCGATAGACCTTGGAGAACTCGGTTGCAGGCACGAAGACTTTTTCTTCTTCGCTCATCTGCCCCGAGGCATGCAGAAACAAGGACTTGAACGCGTTGTAGACGTGAGGCAGCGAGAACACTTTGAGGAAGATCATGTTCAGGCGCGGCGGACGCGGTTCGACGATTTCTGGGTCACGACCGACGATGATGGTGTCGGTGTGATGGCGGGCATGGCTCCAGCGCCACACTTGCGGCTCGTACATCACCATGAAACAGGCGATCTGATAGACCACGTCATTCATCCAGCGGGTCTTGAACGCCGTGCCGTGACCGGCTTCATGCCAGCGCGAGTTAGCGGCGGTGCCATACAACAGGCCATAGACCAGAAAGAACGGCACGCAGGCCCAACCGCCCCAGAACAGGTAACCACCGATGCCGGTCACGACCATGGCGCCCAGCCAGATCGCCGTGTCACGCAAGGCGCGGCCATCGCTGCGTTGCATCAACTCTTTCATGCGTTTGCGCGGCACCGGGCATTGATACCAGGTGGCCGACACCAGACCGGCTTCTTCGGCACGGCGGGCTTGTTCGCCGGTCAGGCTGTAATCTTTTCCGCGTTCAGGATCAAACGGTATCTGGGACATTGTTATTGTTCTCCGGATGATAAAAGGCGCATCGGTGATTGATCGTGCTGACTCAAACTATAGGGATCGTCCGGGGCGCCACAAGCGCTTGAAAGTATTCTCTCTCAAGCTATCATCGGGCCTTGTTTGTGCTTGATAGTTTTCTATCAAGCGACACTTTTCCAAGTGCTACGCATAAACGAATGAATAATACAAAACGCCCCACCATTGCCACGGTTGCGCAGTACGCCAACCTGAGTGTCGCCACTGTCGATCGCGTGCTCAACGCCCGGGCGCCGGTCAATCCCGACACTGCCGAAAAGGTCCATGAAGCCGCCGAAGCCGTGGGTTATTTCGCTGCCCGCCTGATCTCGCAACGCATCAATGAAAAGAAACCCGCTTACCACTTCGGCATCCTGCTGCTGGGCACTTCGCAGACGTTTTACAAAACCCTGAGCGACGCTATTGTTGAGTCGGCTCGGGATGCGCGGGCGGCCAATATCGTCTGCCATGTCGAGTTGATTCACGATCGCTCGCCCCAGGCCATCGTCGGGCAGGTTCATCGTCTGGCTGAACGCTGCGATTGCCTTGCCTTGGTGAGTTTCGAGCACCCGTTGATCATCGAGGCCATCGAGCAGGTCCGTCAGCGCGGGGTGCACGTGGTGTCGCTGTTGACCGAGTTGCCGACCCTGTCGCCTAGCGCCTACGTCGGCACGGACAACCGTGAAGTGGGCCGTACGGCGGCCTGGCTGATCGCCCATGGCGCGCCCAAAGAGGGCGGCAGTGTGGCGGTGATGCTCGGCGGGCATCGTTTTCTAGGCCATGAGCAACGAGAAGCAGGCGTGCGCAGTTTTTTTGCCGAAAAAGCCCCGCACTTTCGTGTGTTGCCGCCGATTATCACGTTGGACAATGGAGCGATTACCGAAGAGGCCACGCTGGATCTGCTGGCCCGTCACCCCGACTTGCGCGGCATCTATGTGGCAGGCGGCGGTGTCGAAGGCATCATTAGTGCGTTGGCCTCCTCACCCCGGCGCGACGAGCTGTGCGTCATCCTGCAAGAGCCTACGGTGGAATCGCGCCAAGCCATGCGCAAGGGCCTGGTGACGCTGGTGATAGATTCGCAACCGCGCTTGATCGCCAAGGAACTGATTGACGTGATGGTGCAACTGCCGAAAGCCGAGGCCATCGACCCGCAACGCCACCGGGTGCTGGTGCCGTTGCAGATCGTGACGCCCGAGAATATCTGACCCACTTTGCGACACTCGATCACCGATCAAACAGGGGTGTGGTGCGTAACCTAGACCTGTGGGAGCCGGCTTGCTGGCGAAAGCGATCTGTCGGTCAACATTGATGCTGCTGACCCGACGCATTCGCCACCAAGGCGGCTCCCACACATGCGAACAACGTGACAACGGTGCACACCCTTCACGCCAACCGCTTGTAACGCATCTGCTCCACCGCCTCGCCAAATCGCGCCACGCCCCAGCGCTCGCGCAACGCCTGTTCCAACAACTGTTGCCCGGTCTGCGGCGCCATGCCGTGCAGCGGCGGATCGGTGTCCAGATTGGTCGGAAACGAATACCCCTCCGCGCTCATCGCGATCACCGAGTGCATGCCCTCCTCATCCAGCTCATCCTCCTGCACGCGCTTGAGCAGCGACGGGTACAGCGCCAGCACCATCTTTTCCCGGTTGACGGTTTCCATCGGTTTGCCGAATGCCGAGGAAATCTGCAACAGGTTGGCCATGCGGAACTGGTCTGCCGTGCGATTGGTACCTGCCGCGTGAAACAGCGCCGGATTGAAGAACAGCAAGTCGCCCTTGTTCAGCGGCAACTGCACGGCATGCCCGGCGAAGTAATCGATAAACGCCGGATCGCGCCACGCCAGATAGCCCAAGTCGTACTGCTGGGAAAACGGCAACAGCAAGGTCGGGCCGGTTTCCAGTGGCATGTCGGTGTGCGCCACGGCCCCTTGCAACGTCAGGTGCTGGGACAAACGGTGCATGGGCAACGGAAAACGCGCCACCACCTCATCGGTCTGAAACCCCAAGTGATAATCGCGATGGGGCTGCTGCGCCTGACCGCCCGGCGTCACCACGTTGACCTGCGCCGTGGCCTGAAAATGCGGCCCCAGCCAGGCCTCGGCGATCAACCCAATGAACGGGTTGGCGTAATACTCGATGAACGAATCCGGCGAATGTTCGACGGCCTTTTGCAACGAATTCCAGATCCGCTGGTTGGCCCCCGCCTTGGCGAAGTGATCCGCCCGCACCACACTGGCAGCCTCCTCTGCGATGATCTGGCGAAACACTTCGCTGTGGCGGTCGACCACGTCCGCATCGGGGTACGCATGACGCACCACCATGACGCCCGGACCATCGAGAAACAGGCCATGCAGCTCGCTCATCAGTGCCGTTCGGTTCTGCTGCGCGGCACGGCGCAACGCATCGGCCTGATAGATCACCACCCGGCTGACCACCTCCTGCGCCGTGGGGTAATCCCTCGCCTTCACCGACTGCTCGCACAGCGCAGCAAACGCCTCGACATCAATATCGGCACGGCTGGCAAACAGGCTCATGACGCAAGCCCGTCAAGCGTCAGCGGCGCATCAGGACGCGGTGCCGAGCCGTCGCCGCAACCGATGATGCCCTGCTCCATGTCGATGATCGCGCCCGTGGTCAGCCCGGACTGGTCGGACAACAGGTACGCCACGCTGTTGGCCACTTCTTCAGGCTTGAGCAACCGACCGAAAGGCGCTTCGGCTTCGGCCCGCTGCAGCCAGCCGTCCTGAGCGCCATGGTACTGGCGCTGGATCTGGTCTTCATGAGGCGTGTCCATCCAGCCGATGTTCAGGCCGTTGACCCGAATGCGGTTGCGCATGGCGCTGAATGCCACGTTCTTGGTCAGCACCGCGAGCGCCCCCTTGGAGGCGGCATAGGCCGAGAGAAACGACTGGCCGCCATGGCCGGTGACACTGAGGATGCTGACAATCGAGCCTTGAACATTGTTGGCGATCATCAGCTTGATGCTTTCTTGCATCAGAAAAAACGGCGCCTTGACGTTCACCGCAAAGAGGCGGTCGAACAGTTCCGGCGAGGTGTCGAGAATCGTGCCGCGATCGGACATCCCGGCGCAGTTGACCAAGCCGTGGACGGTGCCAAAGCGGGTCTTGGCTTCGGCGACGACCCGACGGCAGTCGTCGACGCTCTCCATGTCGGCTTCGACGAAATACGCCTGGCAGTCCAGCTCGGCCAGTTGCCGTGCCTGCTGCTCGCCCTTGTCGCGGCTGCGGCCACAGATGATCAAACCGGCGGCGCCGCGCAGCGCCAGGGTGCGCGCCACCGCAGCGCCGAGCCCCTGTGTGCTGCCCGTGACGATGAAATAACGACCGGTAAACGAAGTGCAAAGGTCTGGAACTGACATGCCTGTCTCCTGCTGTTGTTGTTTTTGGCTGCGGGTGATTCGTCGCCGCTTGGCTGATTGAAGCGGGGAATCCAGAATTCTTAATAGAATTTAAATTCCATCTGTACAACGAATAGAACTGAGACTAGCATTGCGCTCAGAGTTGTCAGACCCGAATCGACCTCAACAAGACCTCAAAAAAGGCTCAGGGGATTCCATGCTCGACCGCGCCAGACGTTTTTCCATCAAGCAGATCGCCGCTCAGGCAGGCGTCAGCAAAGCCACGGTCGACCGCGTCCTGCACGAACGCGGCAGCGTTCATTACCAGACCAACCGCCGCATCCAGCAGGCCCTCGCGGAGCTTGAAGCCCAGGAAAAATCCGGACCTGCGGTGGGCCGCACCATTCACATCGACATCATCCTGCACACCCCCAAGCGCTTCAGCGACGCGGTGCAGGAAGCCATTCACGCGCAACTGGGCAATCTGGCGCCGTTTCGCATCTTTCCACGCTTTCATCTGTATCAGGAAATCGACACCCAGCAGATGCACGACCTGATCCTGCGTTGCGTCAGCAAAGGCAGCCAGGGGCTGATCCTCAAGGCCGCCGACGAGCCGCAGATCAACGAGGCGGTGAATCAGGTCACCGCGGCGGGCATTCCGGTGGTGACGCTGGTCTCGGACCTGCCGCAAAGCGAGCGCATCGGTTACATCGGCATGGACAACCGCACCGCCGGGCAAACGGCGGCCTACCTGATGTCGCGCTGGCTGGACAATGCCGTGCAAGACGTCGCGGTGGTGATCAGCAGCGAGCTGTTTCGTGGAGAAGAGGAACGCGAGATGGGCTTTCGCACCTGGCTGCGCAGCCGTGCGCCGCATTTGCGGGTGGTCGATATCAGCGGCGGCTTTGGCGTGTACCAGCCCACGCTGGAGCGGGTCACTCAGGCCTTGAAGGACAACCCGTCGATCAAGGCCGTCTACAGCGTTGGTGGCGGCAACCGGGCGATCGTCGATGCCTTCGCGGCGCTGGAGCGCCCGCTGACCGTGTTCATCGGCCACGATCTGGATCAGGAAAATCGCCAATTGCTGGCCGAAGAAAAAATCACCGTGATCATCGATCACAACCTGCAAATGGACGCCCGGCATGCGTTCACCCAGATCCTGCAATTTCACCGTTTATGGAAGGCCGACCCGATCCCTGCATCCCCGGTGCAGATCGTCACGCCGTTCAACCTGGCTCACTGAGTTTCGCTGCACCGCGACCCTGATCATCCCAGACAACAACAATCCACGGAGATCCACCCATGCTACGCATCGCTGTCCTCGGCGCAGGCCGCATCGCCAACATCCACGCTGCCAACGTCGCGGCCAATCCCAACGTACAACTGTCGGTGATTGCCGACCCTTGGCGCGAAGGCGTCGACAAGCTGGCGGCAAAGCTGGGTTGCGCAGCGGCGTACGACTGCGCTGAAGCCATTGCCCGCGACGACGTTGACGCCATCGTCATCGGCACCCCGACCGATACCCACATCGACCTGATGCTGCGTGCGGTCAAACTGGGCAAGCCAGTGCTGTGCGAGAAGCCCATCGACCTGGACTTCGCCAAGGCGGCCAAGGCGGTCGAAGACATCGAGCGTCAGAACGGCAAAGTGATGCTCGGCTTCAACCGCCGCTTCGACCCCGACACCCTGCAGATGCGCAAGGCCATCGCCCAAGGTGACATCGGCGAAGTGCGTCAGGTGGTGATCACCAGTCGCGATCCGGGCCTGGCCCCCGTGGAATACCTCAAACATTCCGGCGGCATTTTCCGCGACATGACCATCCATGATTTCGACACCGCGCGCACCCTGCTGGGTGAGGAGCCGGTGGAAGTGATGGCCATCGCCAGCCGTCTGGTGGACCCGGCGTTGGCGCAGATCGACGACTATGACAGCGTGATGGTTCTGCTGCGCACCGCCTCTGGCAAACAGTGCCACATCAACTGCTGCCGCGAAGCGGTGTATGGCTACGATCAGCGTCTGGAGGTGTTCGGTTCCAAAGGCATGGTGCTCAACGACAACCACCGCCCGAGCACCGTGCGCACCTACAGCGCGACTCAGACCGAAGTGCGCGAGCCGCTGGAGAACTTCTTCCTGGAGCGTTACGCCGACTCCTATCGCAATGAACTGAACCAGTTCATCGATGCGGTGCGCGCCAACGAGCCGCTGCCGACCAACGCCCGCGATGGGTTGAAGGCGCTGCATCTGGCCAACTGCGCGCTGGAATCGATCAAGACCGGGCGTGCGGTGAAAGTCGAAATCTGATCAACGATCAACGCAGCCCCCAGTGATCGTTCCCACGCTCCGCGTGGGAACGATCATCAACGCAGCCCCGCTGTGGGATCGCGTTAATGGCCTGACGCTTCAAAACAGTGCAATTGCGCGTTCAGACCCTTCCAGCAAAACACGCCATCCCCGCCCGCTTTCTGTCCTTTTTTAACCGTTCATACCTTTCGCGCCACAGAACCTGACCAATCGTGACAACAGCCTGTCCACCCCGGACAGGCGCCGCAAAGCGGACTGAAAATCGCACTTCCTGCCGTGAAAGCTGCTCGATCCGGCAGCGCCCCCCCAACAGCGACAGGGTGCGAACTCATGGCAAACGGCAAAATTCCAGTCACGGTCATTTCCGGGTTTCTCGGCGCAGGCAAGACCACGCTGGTTAATCAACTGCTCACGCACAACGCAACCGAGCGCATCGGCGTGGTGGTCAACGAATTCGGCGAGGTGGGCATCGACGGCCAGTTGATCGTCGCCGAACAGGAAGCACTGATCGAGATCAACAATGGCTGCGTCTGCTGCACCGTCCGCGCCGATCTGGTGGCCAGCGTCAAACAGATGCTCGACCTGGCCGGCCACCGTCTGGACCGCCTGATCGTCGAGACCTCGGGGCTGGCCGACCCGGCGCCGGTGCTGCAGACCTTTCTCGCCGACCCGGACCTGCGCACGCGGGTCGAGCTGGAGTCGGTGGTCACTGTGCTGGATGCGGTGCATGTCGGCGATCAGTTGAGCGATGAAATCGTCCGCGAACAAATCGCGTTCGCCGACACGTTGATTCTCAACAAAACCGCGCTGGTCAATCCCCAGACGCTGGCAGAGGTCAGCCGTCAGGTGCGCCAGCTCAACCAGACCGCGCAGATCATTGCGACCAACCACTCCCATGTCGCTGTGGATGCCTTGCTGGGCACCAAACGCTTCTCCTTGCCCAACCTGCTGATGATCGAGCCGGACATCCTTGACGACGAAGGCCATGACCACGAACACGACACCTCGATTTCGTCCTGCTCGGTGGTCACTTCTGGCGCCCTCGACCCGGATCGCTTCAACCGCTGGATCAACCAGTTGGTCAACGATCAGGGCCAGCGCCTGATGCGCATGAAGGGCCTGCTGAATTTCACCAGCGAGGCCCGGCGCTTCCACTTCCACAGCGTGCACATGCTGTTGGAGGCCATGCCCGGCCGCCGCTGGGAGGATCACGAAGCCCGTGACAACCGCTTCGTGTTCATCGGTCGCGATCTGGACAGCGAACAACTGCGCCAGGGCTTTCTCGACTGCCTGCACGCGGCTTGAACCATTGTTCTGCCTTACCTCCGCTCTTCATCCACAAC
The DNA here is from genome assembly GCF_045764065.1 of Pseudomonas sp. Pseu.R1. Lineage (NCBI taxonomy): Bacteria > Pseudomonadati > Pseudomonadota > Gammaproteobacteria > Pseudomonadales > Pseudomonadaceae > Pseudomonas > Pseudomonas sp. Pseu.R1. The sequence goes on from NZ_JBJGEE020000001.1 coordinate 516,119, forward strand.
AGGAAATGACCTCATGAAAAAGCAAGAAGCCTACACCGTCAGCATCGGCTTGCTCGCCGTGCTGGACACCTACCTGACCGCCACCGTGTGGCCAGTTCCGGTCTGGGTCACGTTCATCGCCTGGGCCTCGTTCTTCATCGTCGGCGGCGGCAGCGCCGGGTTCGTGCGCAGCGTGGCGTCGAACCTCACAGGGCTGGTGATCAGCTCACTGGTGTTGCTGGGCATCGCCACAGTCAGTGAGGCGCCGTTCTTCATTGCCCTGCTGGTTGGCGCAGGCAGTGCGCTGATGGTGCAGGCCTCGAAAGTGCCGCTGCTGAGCATTCTGCCCGCCATCGTCTGGGGCTTTGCCTCCACTGTTGGCACCACCGCAGTGGGCGGGAAACCGATGACTACACCTGGTCTGGAAAACCCGGCGCTGATCGCAGCGGCTGCGCTGATCACCGGGGCAGTGTTCGGTTATGTCTCCGAACGCCTGGGTGACGCGTTGACCCGCAAACCGCGCACACAACTGGCCTGACTCACCTCTTCAAACTGGAGCGCTTGATGAAACTACAACACTACCTTGGTGGCCTCGAAAACCTGGGGCCTGTGGACTTCGAGAAACAAGTGTTCGTGCAGCCATGGGAAAAGCGCATTTTCGGCATTCACACCACGATGATGGCCGAAAGCGCACACCTGGCCGACGCGCTGCCCAAGTACCCCATGGACAGCCTGCCGACCGCATTCAAGAGCGACTGGACCTGGGCGTCGCTGCGTACCGGTGCCGAGGGCATGCAGCCGTTCGAATACTTCAAGTTCCGCTACTACGAGAAATGGCTGGGTGGCATCTCGGCGTTTTTCATCAATGAGGGCTACATCAGTGGCGACGAACTCAAGGCGCGCGCCGAGCACTACCGCAAACGGCCTGACGCCCCCCTGCCGGACAAACCCAGCGCCCCGATTCGCGAGCAGATCGTGCGTTACCTGGAGCAAGGCGACTCGGGCCTTCGCCCCTATGACGCCGCGCCGCTGTTCACCGAAGGCGATTCGGTGATCGTCGCCGACCCCGTGGCCGTGGACCACACGCGCCTGCCGGGCTACCTGCGCAACAAGCCGGGGAACATCGTCGAGGTCTATCCGGGTGCGTTCGCCTACTTCGTCAACACCGGGCTGGACGGGATCGGTGAGCCGATGCCGGTGTACCGCGTGGCCTTCGACGCCGCCGACATCTGGGGCGCGGAAAAAAGCGAACCCAACACCACGATCTACGCCGACCTGTTCGAAGCCTATGTGCAGCCACTGCGCTGAACCCTTTTTTGCGACAACGGAGCCGTTTCATGAGCCAACTCTTCGACTATGAACAACAACGCGAGGCCGAAAGTGCGGCCAAGGTCCGGGCGCTGGAAGCCCTGCTGATCGAAAAAGGCGTAATCGGCAGCGATTCGGTCGACACCGTACTGGCGCATTTCGAGACCGTGGCCGGTCCCTTCAACGGCGCGAAAATCGTCGCCCGGGCCTGGGTCGATCCGGCCTACAAGGCACGCCTGCTGGCCGACACGCCCAAGGCCATCGCCGAACTGAATCTGGCCCAGGGCATGGACGGCGCCGAGGGCGAGCACATGCTGGCGGTGGCCAACACCCCGGACGTGCACAACCTGATCATCTGCACCCTGTGCTCTTGCTACCCGTGGCCGATCCTTGGCCTGCCGCCCTATTGGTACAAAGACCCGGTGTTCCGCGCCCGTGGCGTGCGTGAGCCCCGTGCCGTGCTGCGCGAATTCGGTGTGCCCATCAGCGATGAAACGAAGGTCGAGGTGTGGGACAGCAGCGCGCAGATCCGTTGGTTCGTGGTGCCTGAACGCCCGGCGAATTCGGAACATTTGAGCGAGGCGCAACTGGCCGAGCTGGTCACCCCGGAATCGATGATGGGCGTGGCATTGGTTGAACTGCCTGCCGCCTGAGGAGCACGCCATGTTTACCCGCTTCGAAGAATTCGCCGCCAACAGCATGCTCGGCCACAAGGACTCGCCGCCACGCTCGCAGGGGCGACTGCATTTCACCCAGGACTGGCAGCGCAGCCTGTATGGCCTGGCGCTGGCCCTGTCCAAAGCCGGCCATTTCGAGTGGGAGGCTTTTCGTCAGAAGCTGATCGGCTCGATCTCGACCTGGGAGCAATTGCCCTGTGACAACCAGCCGCCATGGGATTACTACGAGCGCTACCTGGAGGCGCTGATCCAGGTCTTGCAGGAGCATTCGCTGCTGGACACCGACGAACTGAACACCCGTTTGAACGCACTCAAAACCGACCACACTGAATCGAGGATCGCCTCATGAGCAGCTCCGTACTGACACAAACCACCATCGGCACCCGCAGTCATCGCCTGCGAGTGACCGTCGGCTCGATCCTGATGGGCCTGTCGCTGGTGTATTTCGCCGGTTTCTCGCATCTGGAACTGGTTCATAACGCCGCCCATGACACCCGTCACAGTTCGGGTTTTCCCTGTCACTAACGCGATCCCCCTTTAGCAGCACGGCTTGCCGGCGGTGACGGATTGATGATCGGTGCTGTCGGTAAATCGGCCAACTACGCAAGCGTTACCCCCAATCTTTTGCGGAGCACCCGAACATGTTCAAACGCATCCTCACCACCGCCTGTTACACCGGTGCCCTGGCGGCGCTGTTGCTGACCCTGCTGCAAAGCCTGTGGATCACCCCGTTGATTCTGCAGGCCGAAGTGTATGAAAACGCTGGATCCGCCCATGAACAGGTGCATGCTCACGCACACAGCACCGCAGCTCATGAACACGAGCACAGCGCCGAAGCCTGGTCGCCTGAAGAGGGCTGGCAGCGCACGCTGTCGACTTTTGGCGGCGATCTGGTCGTGGCCATCGGTTTTGCCCTGTTGCTCAGCGGTCTGTACAACCTGCGCACCCCGGCCAACGCCTGGCACGGCGTGCTGTGGGGGTTGGCCGGTTATGCGACGTTCTGTCTGGCGCCGTCGGCGGGTTTGCCGCCGGAACTGCCCGGCACCGAGGCCGCCGAATTGACCTTGCGCCAGGATTGGTGGGGCGCGACGGCGTTGGCCACTGCCGTCGGACTGGCGCTGATCGTGTTCGGTCGGCACTGGGTCTGGCGTGTGCTGGCGGTGGTGCTGATCGCCGCACCGCATCTTTACGGCGCACCGCAACCGCCCGAGCACCACGCGCTGGCGCCGGATGACGTGCAGGCGCAGTTCCGTCTGGCGTCGCTGCTGGTCAATGGTGTGTTCTGGATGGCGCTGGGTGGGGTCAGTGCGTGGTGGTTCAAGCGGCAGACGCCGGTTGCGCAGGACATGAGCGCGTTGGTGTCGGTGAGATAGCCCGGGAATTGCATGTCAGTCTGAATATCGCTTCAAGGCGGCTCCCACAATCATCGCGTCCCGCTGAAGACACTCGAACAAGGAAACCCTATGCGCAAAATCAGCGTGGGCATGGTGCTGTTCCCCGGCTTTCAACTGCTGGACATCGCCGGTCCCAAGGACGCCTTCGCTCAGGTCAAGGTCCTGAGCAACGGCGAGTGCGAGTACGAAATGCTCACCGTGGGCACCACACGCAGCCCGTTGCTGTCGTCCAGCGGGCTGACGGTGATCCCCGATCGCACGATTTTCGACCCCTGCCCCCACTTCGACACCATCATCGTGCCTGGCGGACTGGGCATATTCGATGTCTATGCCGACTCAACCCTGTGTGACTGGCTCAAGGTTCAGGAAAAACGCTGCCGACGTTTGGCGGCGATCTGCAACGGGGTGTTCGCCTTTGGCGCAGCGGGGCTGATCGAGCGCAAGTCGGTGACCACCCACTGGATGGACGCCGCGCACCTGAGCGAGCTGTTCCCCTCCGCTCAAGTCGACCCCGATCACATTCACGTCAAGGACGGCACGATCTACACCACGGCGGGGGTCACGGCGGGGATCGACCTGTCGCTGCTGATGATCGAGGAAGACTTCGGCAAGCGCATGGCCATCGACGTCGCCAAGTATTTGGTGGTGTACCTGCGCCGTGCCGGAGGGCAATCGCAGTTCAGCCCGCTGCTGGACGTACAGGGCGGCGTCGATTCGCAGGTCGAGGCGATTCAGGATTACATGCTCGCCCACCTGCACATCGACCACAGCCTCGCCTCACTGGCCGAGCGCGTGCACATGAGCCCGCGCAACCTGTCGCGGCTGTTCGCCAAGGAAACCGGCACCCCGCCCATGGCCTTCCTCGCCGACGCGCGCATCGACGCCGTGCGCCGCTATCTGGAAACCACCGAGCAATCGATCAAGGAAATCGCCCACCGCTGCGGCTTCGACAGCGCCGACAGCCTGCGCCGGGTGTTCGTCAAACGGCTGGCCATCAGCCCGCTGGAATATCGGCAGCGGTTTCGGTCAGATTCCGTGCCCGTCAAAACCTTCCATTCGCTGTGATGTGTTGTGGGAGCCGCCTTGGTGGCGAATGCGGCGTGTCATCCCTGCATCTATCCGCTGACACTCCCCAATCGCCACCAAGGCGGCTCCCACATAACCTCAACCGCAAACTACGGGGAGTTATTTGAAATCCCGGCTGCGCACGTCCAGCCCGGTCAGCAGCGGGGTCAGGTCGAACAGGCGCTGGGCAATGACGTGGCGCACCCCCTTCTCAAATTCGAACCGGCCGAAGACCTGCATCAATTGCGACCCCACCAGCACCTTGCGCTGACGCTCGGCCAGGTCGCGCCAGACCACCACGTTGATCATCCCGTGTTCATCCTCCAGCGTGACGAACGTCACACCACTGGCAGTACCCGGTCGCTGGCGCCCCACCACCAGGCCAGAGACGCTGAAACAGCGGCCGTGCTCCTCTTTCAGCAAATCCTTCGAACTGCGAAAGCGCTTCGCCGCCAGCTTGCTGCGCAACAGCGCCATGGGGTGCGGCCCCAAGGTCGTGCCTGTGGTGTCGTAGTCCGCCATCAAGTCCTGCGCCACACTCGGCAACGGCAGCGCGACCTGAGCCTCCTGGCCAAAGCAGTCGTCACCGAGTAACGGACGTTGCACTTCGACCCCGGCGATTTCCCAGCGCGCGCGATGGCGATGGCCGACCAGACCGCGCAAGGCGCCTGAATCGGCCAGCGAAGCCCGTGCCCGGTTGTCCAGATCGGCACGAACGCACAGGTCCGTTACGTCCTTGAACGGGCGCTGCTGGCGTGACTGCTCGATGCGTCGGGCATCTTCTTCACGAAAGCCACGGATCATCCGCAGCCCCATGCGGATCGCCAGATTCTGCGTGTACTCGCGCCCTTCTATCGGTTCCAGCGAACAATCCCAATCGCTGTAGCGAATGTCCACCGGGTGCACGTCGATGTGGTGGCGTCGAGCGTCCTGCAGCAACTGGTCGGGGCTGTAGAACCCCATGGGCCAGCTGTTGATCAGCGCGCACGTGAACGCCGCCGGTTCGTGGCATTTGAGCCAGCAACTGGCGTAAGTCAGCAACGCGAAACTGGCGGCGTGGGATTCGGGAAACCCGTAGCTGCCGAAGCCCTTGATCTGTTCGAAGATGCGGTCGATGAAGTCCTGATCGTAACCCTTGGCACCCATGCGTTCGCTGAGGCGGGCGTAGTGATGTTCCAGCCCGCCGTGACGTTTCCAGGCGGCCATGGAACGGCGTAGTTCATCGGCCTCCCCCGGCGTGTACTGCGCCGCGACGATGGCCAGTTGCATGACCTGCTCCTGAAACAGCGGCACGCCGAGGGTGCGCTCAAACACGGCTTCAAGTTCTTTGGAGGGGTAAGTGACAGGTTCCTCTTTATTCCGACGGCGCAAATACGGATGCACCATATCGCCCTGAATCGGCCCTGGTCGAACGATGGCGACCTCGATCACCAGATCGTAGAACTCTTTGGGTCTCAATCGAGGCAACATCGACATCTGCGCCCGCGACTCAATCTGGAACACGCCGATGGTGTCAGCGCGGCTGATCATGTCATAGGTCGGCTTGTCGTCAGAGGGGATACTGGCGATGGTCCAGCGCTGGTGCCGGTGCAGTGCAACCAGGTCGAAGGTGCGACGCAATGCGCTGAGCATACCCAGCGCCAGAATGTCCACTTTGAGCAGCCCCACCAGGTCGAGATCGTCCTTGTCCCACTGAATGATGGTGCGCTCGGCCATGGCGGCGTTCTCCACTGGCACCAGGGTTTCCAGCGCCTGCTCGGAAATCACGAAGCCACCGGGGTGCTGCGACAAGTGCCGAGGGAAACCGATCAATTCACCCGCCAGCGTCAGTACCCGGCGCAAAATCGGACTGTCGGGTTCGAAGCCCGCCTCACGCAGACGCTCGGCAGGTGGCAGATTGTCGGTCCAGCGCCCACAGCAATCGGCCAGCGCGTTGATCTGATCCGGCGGCAAACCCAGTACCCGCGCCACATCACGAATCGCTCCGGCGCCGTGGTAGGTGCTGGCCACGGCCGTCAAGGCCGCGCGGTGTCGACCGTATCGTTTGAACACGTATTGCAGGACTTCCTCGCGGCGTTCGTGCTCGAAATCCACATCGATGTCAGGCGGTTCGTTGCGCTCCTCGGAGATGAAGCGCTCGAACAGCAGGTTGATTTTCGAGGGGTCCAGCTCGGTGATTTCCAACGCAAAACACACTGTCGAGTTGGCCGCCGAGCCGCGGCCCTGACACAGAATCGCGCGGTCGCGGGCGAAGCGCACGATGTCGTGCACCGTCAGAAAGTAGCTTTCGTATTCTTTGATCGCGATGATGCGCAGCTCTTTTTCGATGTGCGCTCGGGCGATCTCCGGCACCCCGTTCGGCCAACGCTTGCGCGCCCCTTGCTCGGTGAGTTCGCGCAACCAACTGGTCGCTGTGTGCCCATCCGGCACCAGTTCTCTGGGGTATTCGTATTTGAGCTGCTTGAAATCGAAGGTGCAGCGCCGGGCAATCACCAGCGTTTCAGCCAGCAACTGCGCGGGATACACATCGGCCAGCGCAGCCCGTGAGCGCAAATGCCGCTCACCATTGGGGAACAATCGCTGCCCGGCTTCGGCCACCGTGGTGTGATGACGGATGGCAGTCATGGTGTCCTGCAGGGCGCGACGACCTCGGGCGTGCATGTGCACGTCGCCACAGGCCACTGCCGGAATAGCGAACTCATCGGCCAATGCCAGAAGCGCACTCAACCGTTGGCGGTCATCGGGACCACAGTGCAATTCGACGCCCAGCCACAGGGTTCGAGGAAAGACCTGACACAGCCAGTCGCCCTGCTCGTTTCGGTTTTCGACTGGCTCGTCCAAATCCGGCAGCCAGAGGGCCAGCAACCCATTGAGGGAGGTCTCGAAATCCTCCCGCAGCAGCCGGTATTCGCCCTTCTGGCTGCGCCGCCGCCCTTGGGTAATCAGCTTGCACAGGGCCTGATACCCCGTGAGGTTTTCGGCCAGCAGCACCAGTTTCGGCCCGTTCTTCAGCGTCATTTCACTGCCGACGATCAGGGGCAGTTCGTGCTTGAGCGAGGCCTGCCACGCCCGCACGATCCCCGCCAACGTGCACTCATCGGTGATTGCCAGTGCCTGATAACCGTGCTGTCTGGCCCGTTCGAACAGTTCCTGCGCACTGGACGCGCCGCGTTGAAAACTGAAGTTGGACAGGCAATGCAGCTCGACGTACTCGGCGTTCATGCAAACCAGCCCTGCAACCACAGGCCGCTGTCATCCCCCACATGGCGATAGGCCCAGCCGCGTTGGCCGTGGCGGGTTTCGATGAGGAAATAATCACGACGCACATCGCCGCCATCCCACCAGCCGGATTCGATGCGCTCAGGCCCGGCCAGCACCCGCCAGCCGGATTCGGACAATAACTCAGGCTCACGCAACAGCCAGCCCGGACGCGGCACCGAATTAAAGCCTGTGGCCGGTTTGTTATGAGAGGTCGGCTGCCAGGCGCATTCAGGGCGATGGTCACCATGAAAGCTCAGGCCTCTGACCGATTCGTCACCCAGCCGTGCCCGCAAGCGCTCGCGCAGTTGTTCCCACGGCATATTCTGCTGAGGGCGGTCGTCGAACAGCTCGCGGTGGGACGGCACGAAGGCTGGCAAGTCTTTGGCCAGCAGCTTCAACGCTCGCACCGGCGACGGCACCACGATCTGTTCCAGACGCCCGCGCGCCAATTCGAACAACCGGTCGGCCTCGCGCTCGGCACTGAGCAGGCCCACGGGGATCAACGTGTCCGGCGCCACGCTGCCCACGCTGGGCACGTGCTCCAGATGAATGACAAAACGCTGCACGCCGCTGTCGCGCCCGCCAAGAAACAGTGCGAGATCAACGATCATGCGCTTGAGGGGAAACAGCAGCGCCTGATGGGACTCCACATCGAAATTCAGTTCGAGCCGGGTCTCGAAGTGGTCCGGCGGCGTGTAGCACTCAAGCGCCACGGGGCGTTGACCCAGCAAGCTGTCGAGGTGTTGAAGCACCTGTGCGGGAAAGCGTCGCGCCAAGGTGTCACGGGGCAAGGCCAGCACTTGATGCAGCCGCTGCAACCCCATGCGTCCCAACGCCGTGGAAACCTCGGGTGACAGGCCGATACGGTTGACCGGCATCTGCTCAAGCCTTTGCCGCAAGCTGTCGTTGCAGGTCACCGCCAGCCCGTCGTGCACGTTGGCCAGCACCCGTGCCGCCACCGGGTTAGGCGCGGCGACGATGCGATGGCTGAAGCCCATGGCCATCAATTCCTCCCGTAAACGGGCTTCGAACAGTGGCCATGGCCCGAACAGGCCGAAACTGGATTGGACCTCCATCAACAGCACTCGCGGGTATTTCAGGCTGACATTGGAGCTGAAGCGATAGGCCCATGCGGCAAGCAAACGGTGCCAATGTTCGGTTTGCGCCGGGTCGTACTCGACCGTGTCGAACTCGCGGGTCATGGCCTGAGCTGCCGTCAGCGACTGACCGGCGCGCAGGCCCAACGCTCTGGCCGGTGCATTGACCGTTTGCAGCACGCGCCGTTGCGCCGGGCCTGTGATCAGAGCCAGCGGGCGTTCGGGTTCGGCGCGACGACGCATGACGCCGTCCAGCGCCAGTTGCGGCAGCAGGACACAGGCCCAGAGCATGGACACCTCAAGCGTCGGGAATAAAGGGAATCGGTGAAGCAGGCGCCAGCCCGCCACGGCATTTGAGGACACGCAACTGGCTGGGGCGCACGTCGATGGCGATCCGCAGGGCGGCGGGCGACGGATTGACTGCCGCGTGTTGCCCACGGCAAACGAACGCCAGGGTTTCTCCGGTTTCTGCCGCCACCTGCAAACGGCGCAGGGCCCGGTCATCGACCTTGCCCGGCCAACACAGCACCGCGCCGCAACTGCCTGAGCGCAGACATTGCTCGACCGCCCACAAGGCGTCCTTTTCGCTCGCCTGAATGATCGACAGCTGACGCAAATCCACCCCCGCCGCAGCCCAGGCTTGCGGGTACGGCACATGGGGCGGCGCCACCAGCACAATGCGTTCGCCGCTGTCCGCCAGCCGGGCCAGGGTTGGCCACAACAGGCGCAACTCACCGCTGCCGGGCGCCGGAATCAAGAGTTCAGTCAAGGCCGCAGGCGGCCAGCCGCCCATGGGCAACGCGCTGTCCAGCAGCCGATGACCGGTGGGCTGTGCGGCCACCGGCTGAACCTGCGGGCGCCCTTTCCAGACCCGACGCTCGTCCAGCAGCGCGTCAAGGCTGACCACTGCACCCATCATTCGCGGCGCACCAGACCGCAGAACACGCCTTCAATCGCGAAGTCCTGATCGGGACGCACGACGATGGGCGCATAAGCCGGGTTGCGCGGCAGCAGGCGGAACTGATTGTCGCCGCGCTCAAGACGTTTGATCGTGACTTCGCCATCCAGCCGCGCCACGACGATCTGCCCGTCTTTGGCGTCGGCGCTTTGCAGAATGCCCACCAGATCGCCATCGAAAATACCGTCTTCGATCATCGAGTCGCCTTTGACCCGCAGCAGGTAGTCGGGCACACGAAGAAAGGTACGGCTGTCGAGGGTGAAGGTGTCGTGAATGTCGATGTCCGGGCCAATGGGCGCACCGGCGGCGACGCGACCGAGCACCGGGATTTCCAGCATGTCGGCGCGTTTACGGTGTTCCACCAAGCGGATGCCACGGGCCTGATTGGCCGTAACCTCGATAAAACCTGCCTCGGTGAGCGCCACGATGTGCTTGCGCGCCACGCTGCGCGAAGCAAACCCGAAGGCCTCGGAGATTTCCGCCAGGCTCGGGGGCTGGCCGTTTTGGGCGATGCGATCCCGGATGAAGGTGAGGATGGCAGCGCGTCGGGGGGATAAAGTCGTCATGGAGTACATTTGTACTCTTTTCTAAAAAATCTGGCTATCACAATCTTTAAAATCGGACACCTGACCCGTGTGGGAGCCGGCTTGCTGGCGAATGCCATACATCAGACCCAGCAGTAGTGACTGAAACAACGCATTCGCCAGCAAGCCGGTTCCCACCTGTCCGCGTCCCGGGATATTCCACAGACGACGCCCCTCATTCATCCCCTTTCGTCACAACTTCACACAAACCATTTGCATGAACAATCTTATGGTATACCATCAGACCAAATACCGATTTACACCCAAACGCTCATCCAAAAACCCGGGAGCCCCTCATGAGTTTCGAAATCCGCAAAATCGTCAGCTACCTCGAAGAAACCCTGATCGAAGGCGGCAAGGCCACTGACACGCCGGTGACCATGGTCGGCCTGGCCGTGGTGATGAAAAACCCATGGCTGGGCCGTGGCTTCGTTGAAGACCTGAAACCGGAAATCCGCGCCAACTGCTCCGATCTGGGCGCGATGATGGTTGAGCGTCTGACCGGCCTGATTGGCGGCGCCGACAAGATTCAGGCTTACGGCAAAGCGGCCGTGGTCGGTGCTGAAGGCGAAATCGAACACGCCTCTGCCGTCATCCACACCCTGCGCTTCGGCAACCACTACCGCGAAGCCGTGAAAGCCAAGAGCTACCTGAGCTTCACCAACAAACGCGGCGGCCCGGGCACTTCGATTCAGATCCCGATGATGCACAAGGACGATGAAGGCCTTCGCTCGCACTACATCACCCTGGAAATGCAGATCGAAGACTCGCCCCGTGCCGACGAAATCATCGTGGTACTGGGCGCAGCCAACGGCGGCCGTCTGCACCCGCGCATCGGCAACCGTTACATCGATCTGGAAGAGCTGGCCGCTGAAAAGGCGCAGTGATTCCCGCCACACATACTAATAAGGCCTGTGCAGGAGCATTCCATGATTCGGCTCACCGCTGAACGCACCCCGGCCGGCACCAGTTATCTGGCGACCGGCCAAGGCCACCCTGTGGTGTTGATTCACGGGGTCGGTCTGAACAAGGAAATGTGGGGTGGCCAGATCGTCGGTCTGGCCCCGCACTACCGCGTCATCGCCTACGACATGCTGGGCCATGGCGACAGCCCGCGTCCGGACCCGGAAACGGGCTTGCCGGGTTACGCCGAGCAATTGCGCGAGCTGCTGGAACACCTCGGCCTGCCAAGCGCCACGGTGATCGGCTTTTCCATGGGCGGTCTGGTGGCGCGGGCGTTTGCCCTGCACTTCCCGCAACACCTGGCCGGTCTGGTCATTCTCAACAGCGTGTTCAACCGCAGCGCCGAGCAACGTGCCGGGGTCATCGCCCGCACCAGCCAGGCGGCCGAACACGGCCCGGATGCCAACGCCGCCGAAGCGCTGTCCCGCTGGTTCAGCCGTGAGTATCAAGCGGCCAACCCGGCGCAGATCGCGGCCATTCGCCAGGTGCTGGCGGGCAATGATCCGCAGGGTTACCTGACCACCTACAAACTGTTCGCGACGCAAGACATGTACCGCGCCGAGGACCTGGGCAGCATTCAGGCGCCGACGCTGGTCGCTACGGGCGAGCTGGACCCGGGTTCGACCCCGGACATGGCCCGGCAACTGGCCTTGCGCATTCACGGCGCGCGGGTGGAGATACTGGCCGAGCAGCGGCATATGATGCCGGTGGAATCGCCGCGTCTGGTCAATCAGATGCTGCTGGATTTTCTCAAGCAGGCAGACGCGCAACACACTTCGGCAGAGGGGATCGTGGCATGAGTCTTACCCGTTTTCAGATGTGTATCGACGGTGAGTGGGTCGATGCGCTGTCCGGCAAAACCTTCGAAAGCCTCAACCCGGCGCTGGCCCAACCGTGGGCCGAGCTGCCGGACGCTGACGAAGCGGACGTCGAACGTGCCGTGCAATCTGCGCAAGCCGCTTTCGAAAACCCGGCCTGGCGCAAACTGACCGCCACCGCACGGGGTAAATTACTGCGCCGTCTGGGCGATCTGATTGCCGAGAACAAAGAAAAACTCGCGCAACTGGAAAGCCGCGACAACGGCAAGCTGATTCGCGAAACCCGCGGTCAGGTCAGCTACCTGCCCGAGTTTTTCCATTACACCGCAGGCCTGGCCGACAAACTGGAAGGCGGCACCCTCCCGCTGGACAAGCCCGACCTGTTTGCCTACACCGTGCACGAACCCATCGGCGTCGTGGCGGGGATCATCCCGTGGAACAGCCCGCTGTACCTGACCGCGATCAAACTCGCTCCGGCACTGGCAGCAGGCAACACCATCGTGCTCAAGCCGTCCGAGCACGCTTCGGCGACGATTCTGGAACTGGCACGTCTGGCGCTGGAAGCCGGGATTCCGCCGGGCGTGGTCAACGTCGTGACCGGTTACGGGCCAAGCACCGGCGCCGCCCTCACCCGCCATCCACTGGTGCGCAAGATCGCCTTTACCGGCGGAGCTGCCACGGCGCGCCACGTGGTGCGCAGCAGCGCGGAAAACTTTGCCAAGCTGTCGCTGGAACTGGGCGGTAAATCGCCGAACATTATCTTTGCAGACGCCGATCTGGACAGCGCGATCAATGGCGCCGTGGCCGGGATCTACGCAGCCTCGGGCCAGAGCTGCGTCTCAGGCTCGCGCCTGCTGGTGCAGGACGACATCTACGATGAATTCGTCGAGCGTCTGGTCGCCCGCGCCCAGCGCATTCGTATCGGCAACCCGCAGGATGAAACCAGTGAAATGGGGCCGATGGCGACCGCTCAGCAACTGGCCGTGGTGGAAAGCCTGGTGGCTGATGCCTTGGCCGAAGGCGCGCGTTTGCGCACCGGCGGCAAGCGTGCGGATGTGGGCACCGACGGCTGGTTCTATGAGCCAACCCTGTTCGAATGCGACCGCAACTCGATGAAGATCATGCAGGAAGAAGTCTTCGGACCGGTCGCCTCGGTGATCCGTTTCAAGGACGAAGCCGAAGCGCTGGCCATCGCCAACGACTCGCAGTTTGGTCTGGCGGCGGGCATCTGGACCCGCGATCTGGGCCGCGCCCATCGCCTGGCCCGCGACGTGCGTTCCGGGATCATCTGGGTCAACACCTACCGCGCCGTGTCGGCCATGGCCCCCATCGGCGGTTTCAAGAACAGCGGCTATGGTCGCGAGAGCGGTATCGATTCGGTACTGGCCTACACCGAGCTGAAAACGGTGTGGATCAACCTCTCGCAAGAACCGATGCCCGATCCTTTCGTGATGCGTTGAGCGAGGTTGACGACATGATCGAACCCGGCATTTACAAAGACGTGATGGGCTCCTTCCCGTCCGGCGTCACGGTGGTCACCACGCTGGATGCGGACGGCGGCATCGTCGGCATCACTGCCAGTGCGTTCAGCGCGCTGTCGATCGACCCGGCGCTGGTGCTGTTCTGCCCCAACTATGGCTCGGACACCTACCCGGTGTTGCGCGACAGCAAGCAATTCGCGATTCACCTGCTGTCCGCCGACCAGAAAGCCGAGGCCTACGCCTTTGCCGGGAAAGGCAAGGACAAGGCCAAAGGCATCGATTGGCACTTGAGTGAACTGGGCAACCCGCTGCTGAGCACGTCGTCGAAGATCCGCGCCACCGCGATCATCGAATGCGAGCTGTGGCGCGAGTACGACGGCGGCGATCACGCGATCATCGTCGGCGCGGTGAAGAACCTGATCCTGCCGGAAGAGCCGGTGACGCCGATGGTCTATCACCGGGGCAAACTGGGTCCTTTGCCGGACCTGAATTGAAAATTTCAGTGCTGAAAACGGCAAAAAAGAGGTGAATTCAAGCCCATCGTCCGCGATGGGCTTGCTGGTTGACGTGTCGCGCCGTGATAAACTGCGCCACGTTTTGGCCTTTGGGTTTTAACTCCGGCCCCCTAATCACCCTTGGCTGTCCCCGACATACCTCGGCTCGGACAGCCAACTTCAGAGCGGACCCCATGAAACGCCTGCCACTCGACGACAGCTTCAAGGTCAATCGCAACCCCGTCACCCTGCGGGAAATCGTGCTGGACAAACTGCGCAGCGCGATCATGAATTTCCAATTGCTGCCCGGTGATCGCCTGGTCGAACGCGACCTGTGCGACCGCCTCGGTGTCAGCCGTACCTCCGTTCGCGAAGCCCTGCGCCACCTGGAATCCGAAGGTCTGGTGGAGTTCGCCGACGCCAAAGGTCCGCGGGTCGCCATCATCACCCTGGAAGATGCCTGCGACATCTACGAGCTGCGCTGCGTGCTCGAAGGCCTGATCGTCCAGTTGTTCACCCTGCGTGCCAAGGCCAAGGACATTCGCGCTCTGGAAAAGGCCCTCAATGAAAACAGCGAAGCCCTGAAAGAAGGCGACCTGCAGCAGGTGCTGGATTCGGTGCAAGGCTTCTACGACGTGCTGCTGGAAGGCTCGGGCAACCACGTCGCCGCGACCCAGTTGCGCCAGTTGCAGGCGCGCATCAGTTACCTGCGAGCGACCTCGGTGTCCCAGGAAAACCGCCGTGGCGCAAGCAACCGGGAGATGGAAAAGATCGTCGAGGCGATCAAGAGCGGCGACCCGCTGGCGGCGCATCAGGCCTCGGTAGACCACGTGCGCAGCGCGGCGAAAGTGGCGCTCGACTACCTCAAATCCAAACAGGACGATGGCACCCAGGTGCGCGACATCGTCGAACCCGTGGTTCTCAAGGAACCGCGCATAGGACGCTGACATGCCCGCGCCGCGCTTCTGTCCGCAATGTGGCAGCCCTGACCTCGCTCAGCGCACACCCGACGGCGACACCCATGCGCGGCTGATGTGCGGCCAGTGCCAGTACATCCATTACGTCAATCCGAAGATCATCGCCGGCTGCATCATCGAGCGTGAGGGCAAGTATTTGCTGTGCCAGCGCGCCATCCCGCCACGCCCCGGCACCTGGACCCTGCCCGCCGGTTTCATGGAGGCCGGTGAGACCACCGAACAGGCAGCGTTGCGTGAAGTGTGGGAAGAAAGCGGCGTACGCGCCGAGATCGTCTCGCCCTACTCGATCTTCAGCGTGCCGCAGATCAGCGAGGTGTACATCGTCTTTCGCGCCATCGCGCTGGAAGTGACCGACCAGTTTGGCCCGGAAACTCTCGCCTGCCAATTCTTCGCCCCTGAAGATATCCCGTGGGACAGCATCTACTACCCCGCGATCCGGCAGATTCTGGAGCGCTACATCGCCGAGCGTCAGGCCGGGGTGTACGGGATTTACGTGGGCAATGACGACACCGGCAAGGTGCATTTCATTCGCTGACCCTACACACGACACTCGCTCTCGATTGCCGACAACCGGACGCCGTTTTTGCGGGAGATTCTGTGTTGTCTGGCCAACCGCTTTCGCCAGCAAGCCGGCTCCCACACTTTCTGTCGGCCCGGGCGTTGCGTTCGGCGCGATATTTGTGGGAGTCGGCTTGCTGGCGAAAGCGCTGGATCAGCCAGAAGCGTACTGACTGACAGGTCGCATTCGTCCTCAACCCTGCCTACAACAACGCCGACAACCGCACATCTGCCGCCAGCACGCGGTGCAACTGACCATTGGCCGCAAAGATCGGCACTGAGACCGTGACGCAGAAGGCATCGGTGGCCGAGGAGCGATACACCGGGGTGATGTGGCTGGTGAGTTGCTCGGCCACCTCACGGAACCACGGGCGTTGTGCCCAATTCCGCCCCTTGCAGCTCGGCGCCTTGCTGTCGGTGTCCAGCCCGACGTTTTCGCTGATCTGCGTGCCGTTGCGATCCACCATGTAGAACAGCTCGAAACGCTGATCCCGCAGCAGAGTGTCGTGCATGAAACGCTCGGCGGCCTGAACATCGCCGTTCATGGCCGCCTCACTGCCCAATCGCTCGACGCTGTGCTGGATGGCTTTGTGCATCTCCAGACGAAACCCGCCCAGCCCGTTCAACAGATGATCGCCACTGCTGCGCACTGCGTCGCTGTGGGTCAGCACCTGTCCGGCGTTGCTCAGCAGTTCGGCGGCCACCCCGGCGATGTTCTGCACATCGCGGTTGATGGCGTGCACGGCGATGCCGATGTGTTCGGTGCCCGACGCGATGTGGCCGACGCGCTGATCCAGTTGGTCCATGGCCGACTGAGTGCTGAGCAAGTCCTCGCCCATGCGGGTCATGCCGTCACGGCCGTCGGCGACCGCGGCGTGCATGATTTTCCCGGCAGCGCCCAACTGATCCATGTCCGCCCGGAAGCGCTCGATGATCTGGCTGACGCGGGCCGTGGATTCAGTGGTGTGCCCCGCCAGTCGCCGCACTTCATCGGCGACCACGGCAAAGCCCCGCCCATGCTCCCCCGCACGGGCCGCTTCGATGGCCGCGTTCAGCGCCAGCAAGTTGGTTTGTTGAGAGATGCTGGCAATCACGCCCAGCACCTGGCTGACCTCTTCAAGCTGACCGAACAACTGGCCGATCACCGCTTCCAGCTTCTGCTCACTGGCGCCAATGGCGTCGACCTGCCCGAGCACTTGCTCGCCGGTCTGCTGGCACTGGCGCAGGGTTACGGTCACTTCACTGGAGAGCTTCGCCACCTGCGCGGCGCCAGGCACCAGTTCGGTGTCCAGCGAGGTGCTGACCTGTTCACTGGCGCTGGCGATCAATTCCGAAGCCTGGGCTAACATCTGTCCGCTCTGCTCGGTGGCGCGGGCGATGCGCGCCAGCTCAGGGGCATGGGCGGCAATGTCCACCGACGCCGCCAGGCTCTCGCCCAGGCGCTGATGCAGGGTCTTGCTGAAGCCGTTCAGACGGGCGTTGAGCGGCGAATGCTCGGACAGTTGCACGGTCAGGTCCAGATCCTCGAACAACAGGCTCAGGGCATCATCGTCATGGGCCCGGCGTTTGTTGGCGCGCAGTGAAAACATTCGGCATCTCCCTCCATGTGTACGACGAACGTTGCAAGCAGAGTGCCATCAGTGACGCCCCATGATGGCGGGCCGCCGGGAACGACTGTCACTGAAAAATGCCCGATTTTCGACGTTAACCCCTCTGCGCCAGCCGTTTTTGGTGCACGCTCGTCAATGCCCCTGCGCGAGTGCATGTAAACTTCGATCGCCGCATCCCTGCCCTTTTCCTGCCTTTGGAGCTGCACCCCGTGGAACTACGCCAACTGCGCTACTTCGTGAAGATCGTCGAACTGGGCAGTCTCGGGCGAGCGGCGCTGGAACTGGACGTGGGGGTCTCTGCACTGAGCCAGCAAATCGGCAAGCTGGAAAACGAGTTGAGCACTCGCCTGCTCAATCGCACCACCACGGGGGTCACGGCCACCAGCGCAGGACTGGCGTTTCTGCACCACGCTCAACTGACGTTGCGTCAGGCCGAGAACGCCGTGCTGGCCGCCCACCGAGGGCGCATGAGCGGCTACGTCAGCGTTGGCCTGCCGCCCACCACCGCGACGGTCCTGGCGCTGCCGTTGATCGATGCCATGCGCGAGCGTTATCCGGACATCCAGTTGCACTTGGTGGAAATGCTCTCGGGACACCTCGCCGCTCAGCTCAACGCGCGGCAGATCGACCTGGCGATCCTGTTCCAGCTTGAAGGAGGCAAGCGCTGGAGTGTCACACCGCTGCTGGATGAAAAGCTGTTCGTCATTGCTTCCCCTTCACTGCCTGATGCTCCTTGCGGCGACAGCGTGCATCTGGCCGAGCTGGGCAACCTGCCGATGGTCGCGCCCAGCGCACAACACGGCCTGCGCTCGACGTTGATGACCGCTTTCGAGCGCGCAGGTGTGGTGCCCAACATCATCATGGAAGTGGATGGCCTGGCGGTGCTGATGAACGCCGTTCGCGCCGGGCACGCGGCGACCATTCAACCTGGTGCCGCCGCCGCACTCAAGGGCGAATCGGGCCTGTCGCTGGTGCAGATCGCCGACAGCCATGTCGGGCGGCGCAATCTGCTGGCGACCCTGAGCGATGATGAATTGTCACCGGCAGCGCTGGCGACCCGTGTCGTTATCACCGACGTTGCGCGACAACTGGTCAACAACCAGCAATGGCCGGGGGCGAGCTGGATCGGAGAAAGCTGATCCGCCGCCACGCTGCCCCTGCGCAAGACACCTGGCCCCAAACCATCGTATGAGGGGCAAAAACCTCCGTATCAGCGTGCAGTACCAAGGTACAAGTGACGTCAGCCCTCGGCAGGCATACCTTGGAGCCATTCCTGTCACCCGGCGCTGATCGCTCTTCAAGCCGTGGGAAACAGACCGTACCGGACAGGCCCGTCGAAGAACACTGTGAGGAGATTCACCATGTTTTCCGAAACCGATCCCAAACGTGAGCTGCACGCAGAATTCGCCGCCGACGCCCATGGTCTGCACAGCACCCTGCTGGGCGAGGAACGCGCGCTGTTTCTGCAACTGCTGGATGAACATTTGCGCACAACCGAGCAAGTCTGGGGGTTTGCCCGAGAAGTACGCTGGCGTCTGCGCAAGCTGAACTATCAGGCGATCAAGGAACTGTTCAAGGGTCTGGATCAATCGACCCAACAGTACGTTACGTTTTTGCAAACCCGCATCCAGAGTCTGGGCGGCGGGCTGAATCAGGACACCCTGCCCGCCGTCCAGCAGGCAGACGCCGAACAGGCACCCGGTTTTCGGGAGTGCTTCAAAGAGATTCACCAACTGGCGCAGCACCTTGAAACGCTGGTGGAACGCACCCAGCGCTTCATGGACCGCGCCGTGGACGCCGGCGATTACGCCACGGCCAATCTGGTCAGCGAGGTGCTATATCGCGCCAACCAGTTGATTTGCAAGATCCGGATGGACATCCCGTCCGGAGCCTCGTTCACCAGCGAATGCCGTCAGCCGAGCCGTCCTCACACGTGGTTCTCCACGATGGAGGTGTGGGCGCACAGCCCCGGTCTGATTGCGGTCAGCGCGGCCGAGAGTTATCGCTTCTAAGCCTGTTTTGTGTCACCGGACTCTCCTCTCTTTGGCGCCCTGCGGGGCGTCTTTTTTATTGAAATGAACATCGAAATATAAATTTTTTACGCTGACACGTTCGTATCACACAACACGTACTACGCTGACTCAACCCTGCTGCGACGAACCTTTCCACTTGCCTGGAATTTTTTACTGTCGCAACAGGTACGAACGCTTTAGCTAGCCCGTCGACGACACGACTGCAGGTTAAAAGAGGCGCACGAGCGTCCAATAAACCTGTTCTGCATTCATCAAGACTAACCGCCTCTTAACCGGAGCCTGATCATGAATAAACTCACCACTGTGGCGGGTGCACCCGTCGTTGATAACCAGAACTCTCAATCGGCTGGCCCCCGTGGCCCGTTGATGCTGCAAGACGTCTGGCTGCTGGAAAAACTGGCGCACTTCGACCGTGAAGTGATCCCGGAGCGTCGCATGCACGCCAAGGGTTCCGGTGCATTTGGCACCTTTACCGTGACCCACGACATCACCCAGTACACCAAGGCCAAGCTGTTTTCCGACATCGGCAAGAAGACCGATATTTTCATCCGTTTCTCCACCGTGGCCGGTGAGCGTGGTGCGGCCGATGCCGAGCGTGATATCCGTGGTTTTGCGGTGAAGTTCTACACCGAGCAAGGCAACTGGGACCTGGTGGGCAACAACACCCCAGTATTCTTCCTGCGTGATCCGCTGAAATTCCCGGACCTGAACCACGCGATCAAACGCGACCCGCGCACCAACATGCGCAGTGCCGACAACAACTGGGACTTCTGGAGCTCGCTGCCTGAAGCGCTGCACCAGGTCACCGTAGTCATGAGCGACCGTGGCCTGCCCAAGTCCTACCGCCACATGCACGGTTTCGGCAGCCACACCTTCAGCTTCATCAGCCCGAACAACGAGCGTTTCTGGGTCAAGTTCACGATGAAAACCCAGCAAGGCATCGAGAACCTCACCGATCAGGAAGCCGCTGATCTGGTGGCCGGTGACCGCGAGACTCACCAACGCGACCTGTACGACGCCATCGAAAACGGCGACTTCCCGCAGTGGAAACTGTTCGTGCAGATCATGCCGGAGAAGGACGCCAACACGTACAGGATCCACCCGTTCGACCTGACCAAAGTCTGGCCGCACGCGGACTACCCGCTGATCGAAGTGGGCACCCTGGAACTGAACCGCAACCCGGAAAACTATTTCCACGACGTGGAACAGGCCGCGTTCAACCCGGCCAACGTGGTGCCGGGCATCAGTTTCTCGCCGGACAAAATGCTGCAAGGCCGTCTGTTCTCCTACGGCGATGCGCAGCGCTACCGTCTGGGCGTGAACCATCACCAGATCCCGGTCAACGCGCCGCAGTGCCCGGTCAACAGCTACCACCGCGATGGCCAGATGCGGGTCAACGCCAACGGCGGCGGCACCATCGGTTACGAGCCCAACAGCAAGGGCGCATGGGTCGAGCAGCCAGACTTCTCCGAACCGCCACTGGAGCTGTATGGCGCGGCGGCGAACTGGGACTTCCGCAAGGACGACGATGACTACTACTCCCAGCCCCGTGCGTTGTTCCGCCTCATGACTCCGGCCCAGCAGCAAGTGCTGTTCGACAACACCGCGCGCGCGTTGGGCGACGCGTCGGCGCAGGTCAAACAGCGTCACATCGACAACTGCACCAAGGCCGATCCTGCCTATGGCGCGGGTGTGGCCGCGGCGATCGAGAAGCTGAGCTAAGCGATAATCAGCGTTGACATCAAAAGGGGTTCAGGCCACGGTACTGAATCCCTTTTTTATTGAGCGCTGCCTGTGGCGCTCGTCGACCTGAGCCTTCGCCATGAACGAACTTCAGCAACTGAATGAAAGCCACGGCCTGTTGCTGGTGTTCGTCAACGTGTTGCTGGAGCAGATCGGCCTGCCGGTCCCGGCCTACCCCACATTGATCGTCACCGGGGCGCTGGCCATGCAAAGCAAGCCGCTGCTGGGCGCCGGGGTGTTGATCGCCATGCTGGCCTGCCTGATTGCCGACACCCTGTGGTATTTCGCGGGCAAGCGCTACGGCAGT
Source organism: Pseudomonas sp. Pseu.R1 (assembly GCF_045764065.1). Lineage (NCBI taxonomy): Bacteria > Pseudomonadati > Pseudomonadota > Gammaproteobacteria > Pseudomonadales > Pseudomonadaceae > Pseudomonas > Pseudomonas sp. Pseu.R1. The sequence goes on from NZ_JBJGEE020000001.1 coordinate 537,426, forward strand.
GTGCTGCTCAAATCCATCTGCAAGATTTCCCTTTCTCAAGACACCTGCATTCGTCAGGGCCTCAACATCTACGACCGCGTCGGGCCTCGGGCCATGCTGCTGTCCAAATTCTTGCCCGGCGCCGGGGCGCTGGTCACGACGGTGGCGGGGATGAACGCCACGCCGTTCGCGCTGTTCATGCGTTACTCGCTGGCCGGTTCCTTCATCTGGGCAGGTTCCGCGCTGTTGCTGGGCATGCTGTTCACCGACGCCATCATTCCCCTGCTGAGCTGGCTGACCGGCTATCTGCCGGTGGCCATTGTCGCCGTACTGGTGGCGCTGGGCCTGTTCATCGGCTGGAAATACTGGAAGCGGCGTCGCCTGATGGTGCGCACCGCCAAAGTGCCGCGCATCACCGTGCCGCAATTGCTGGCCCTGCGCGACACCGACGACGCGCCGGTAATCATCGATGTGCGTCCGAAATTCCACACCGCCGTGGTCGAGGGCATTCCCGGCGCGTTGTCCATCAGTCTGGAGGAACCCCTCGATCCGTGGGTTCAGCAATTGGGCGATGTGGACATGGTGTTCTATTGCGCCTGCCCTAACGAACTCTCCGCCGCCTTGCTGGCAGAGAAACTGCGGGCGCGAGGGCTGACGCGAGGCAAGGCGCTGGTCGGTGGTCTGGACGCCTGGCGTGATGCGCAGGGTGAACAGGACGCCCCCGGCCAGACCGCAGCCGCCTGAATCACTGGCTATCGATTGACCGAGGCGTTTGCGGCGGACGTTGACATCAAAACATAAGCCCGCAGTATGGCTTGCCTGCGGTGGCGTCCTAAAATTCGCTGCCGCCGGCAAGCCGGACAGCTACAGGGTTCGCGGCGCTGGCGGCTTCTGAATCAATGCAACACACTCTGCAAAAACTGCCGCGTGCGGGGATGCTCCGGCGCGGAGAATATCTGCGCGGGCGGCCCCATTTCGACGATCTTGCCACCATCGAAAAACACCACCCGGTCCGCCACTTCCCGAGCAAAGCCCATTTCGTGGGTGACGACGATCATGGTCATGCCCTCCGCCGCCAGTCCTTTCATCACGCTCAGCACTTCACCAACGGTTTCCGGGTCCAGTGCCGAAGTCGGCTCATCGAACAGCAACAGACGCGGCTTCATCGCCAATGCCCGCACGATCGCCACCCGCTGTTGCTGGCCGCCGGACAGCTCGCTCGGATACCCATCCGCTTTGTGTTTCAAGCCTACTCGATCCAGCAACGCCAGCGCCGTGGCCTGAGCGTCCGCCTTGCTCACGCCCTTGACCTTGACCGGCGCCAGAATCATGTTGGCCATGACCGTCATGTGCGGAAACAGGGTGTAATCCTGAAACACCATGCCGATGTCCTCACGCAGCCGGGCCATGGCTTTGCGGTCGTCAGCGCGAACCGACTCGCCGCCGTCCACCACCACGCTGCCCGCCGAAGGCTCTTCCAGGCTGTTCAGGCAGCGAATGAAGGTCGATTTGCCGGAGCCGCTGGGACCGATGATCACCACCACCTCCCCTTGCGCCACATCCAGGTCCACGCCCTTGACCACCTCCACCGAACCGAAATGTTTGTGCAGCCCACGTACCGTCAGCATGTTGTTCATAGGCCGGCCTGCGCGCGAGTGGCCGCCTGAAGTTTTTCCTGGGCGGCGATGAGGCGATCACGGCGGGCCTGATTGGCCTGACGCTCCAGTTGCAAACGCGCGTTGGCACGCAGCAGGCTCGGACGCAGCGACGACAGCGCAGGCCCACCCGACGAGGCACGGGACTGCACGTTGGCGGTTGGGTCGAGACACTCGCGAACCTTGTCAGCAGGCAGGTTCAGGGCGTGACCCACTTGCTCCATGGCACAGGCATCGACCATGTCGGTGTCAATGCGATGGGCCGGCAAACCGGCGTCCATCGCCATGCGCACGGCAGCGCCGACGATGTGATGGGCTTCGCGGAACGACATGTCTGCTTCGCGCACGATCAGGTCGGCCAATCCTGTGGCGGTCGAGAAATCCTCCCCGGCGCGCTTGACCGCCAATTCGGTGTTGGGCGTGGCGGTGCGCAGCACCAGTTCCAGCAATTTCAGGCAACGCAGGCTCTCTTCAGCCGCCTCCCAGAAGCCACGGGTGCCCTCGCGGTTGGCATCACCGGTGTGGGAGAAGTTGCTGCCCTTGACTGTCACGCTGGCTGCCATCAGCAAGCCAACAATATGTCCGGTGCGGCCTTTGAGGTATTCCAGCACCGTGGGGTTTTTCTTCTGCGGCATGATGCTGGAGGTCGCGGCGACGCTGTCCGGGAAGTCGATGAGGCTGAATTCGTGGGTGCTCCACACGAAATAATCCTGCGCTACACGGCTCCAGAACACCGACAGCAAGCTCAGGTGCGACAAGCTTTCAAGAATGAAGTCCCGCGAACCCACCGCGTCTAGCGCATTGTCCAGGTAACCGTCGAAGCCCAGCAATTCAGCGGTGCGCGCCCGGTCGATGTCGAACGGCGTACCGGCAAAGGCTGCTGCGCCCAGCGGACTTTGGTTCATGGATTCCAGGGTCTGGGTCAGACGCTTGCAGTCGCGCTCCAGCGCCTGCTCCACCGCCGACAGGTAATAGCCATAGGTGATCGGCTGCGCGGGTTGCAAATGGGTGTAACCGGGCATCACCACTTCAGCGAAGACTTCGGCGTTGTTCAGTGCGGTCTGGCGGGTCTGGATCAACAGATCGATCAGTTCCATCAGCACTTCACGGCAACGCAGGCGGTCCAGCGTGGCGAGGATGTCGTTGCGGCTACGACCGGTGTGCAGACGGCCGCCGACATCGGTGCCGATCTGCTCGATCAGGTGCGCTTCATAGTTGAAATAGGCATCTTCGCGGGACGGGTCGAGGGTCACCACACCCGGTCCTGCCGCTTCCATGTCCAGCACGCCTTTGGCCAGCGCTGTGGCGTGCTCGTTGCGGATCAGGCCCTGCTCGGCGAGCATCACGATGTGCGCTTTGTTGACGTTGCCCAGGTTGAGGAAACCGTTGGCAAACCCTTCCAGACGGGGCCGATAGATGTACTCGTTGACCTCAGGGGCGGTGGCTTCTTTCAAGCGACGACTGACTTTGGACTCTTGCATGATCAAACCCTTTAACGAGTGGCGCGCATCGCTGGGCGGCCCAGGCGACGTTCGAGATAACGGCTGAGCCAGCTCAGCAATGAACAGATGGCGAAGTACACCAGCAACACCGCGCCATAGACGGCGAATGCGGGGCTGACGCCGGTCATGACCGTAGAGCGTTCGACGATGATCTGGCCGACCTTGAGAAACTCACTGACGCCCACCAGTGCGCCCAGCGAGGTGGCCTGCACCAGCATGGTCAGAAGCCCGGTGTACGCAGGCAGAATCGCCTTCATCGATTGCGGGGCAATCACGTGCAGGTAGATCTGCCAGGGGCGCAGGCCGAGGGTCCAGGCGCTTTTCCACTGGTGCCGGTTGACCGACTCCAGCCCGCCGCGAACGATCTCGATGCCGTTGGCGCTGCCCCACAAGGTCAACCCGGTGACCACCGCTGCAAACGGACTCAGGTCAAGGCCGAACATCGGCGCACCGAAGAAGATGAAGAACACGTTGACGATCAGCGGAATCGAGCGGAACAGCTCGACATAGCCGTGAATCGCCCACCACAGCACGCGGTTTTTCAGGGTGGCGAGGACGCCGAACACCGCCGAAATGAGCGTGGTGAACAGCAGGATCACCAGCGCCAGGCGCACGGTCATCCAAAGCCCCTTGAGCACGAAACCCCAGTTCTCAATCAAAAAATTCATCGGGGCCTCAGTGCCTGAACGGCCGTTGCAGGTGGGCGGACAGACGACCGGTCGCCAGCGACAGAATCGCCACCAGCAGCAGGTACATCACACAAATCGCACTGAACATCTCGATGGCGCGGAAATCCGTGGCAATGCGGTCCACCGCCACGAAGGTCAGCTCAGCCAGCCCGATGGCCTGCAGGTACGACGAGTTCTTCAGCAGCGAAATCGAAGTGTTGAGCACCGCAGGCAGGCTGGTGCGAAAGGCAATCGGCAAGGCCACCAGATAGAAGTACTGGTGCGTCTTCAAGCTCAGGGCCATGCTCGCCTCACGCATCTTGTGCTCCACCGTGGCCAGCCCGCCGCGCATGTTTTCCACCTGATAGGCGCCCGCCCACAGCGACAGGCACAGCACGCCAGACCAGAACAGCGACAGCTCCGTGCCGATCGCAGGCAGCCCGTAGAAGATGAAAAACAACTGCACCAGAATCGGCGTGTTGCGGATGAGCTCGACGTACAGCACCACGATCTGCGACAGCAGCGGGATGCGGAAAGCCCGCACCGCGCCGCCCAGCACGCCGATCAACAGCGAGCAGCCGATGGCCAGCAGCGAGACCCGCAGCGTCATCAACACGCCGTTGAGCAAGGCGGGCCATTGCGCCAACAGGTAATTGAAATCGAAATCCATGACGGCGCCCGATCAGAGTTTTTCTTCAGGCTTGGCCTGTTCGAACACGCTCAGGTAGTAGCTCTGGATGTTCTCGGGCACGTATTGCTGAACCCAACCACGGAACAACTTCTCTTCGTGCATTTTGGCCACGGCGGCGCTCAGGTAGTCACGAAACGCTTCGTCGTTCTTGCGCACGCCAATGGCCGCGTCGGAAATCTGGAACGGTTCGTTGATCAGGCGCGCGTCGCCGTCGTTGGCGGCGACCACCACCAGCGTCGCGGCGTCGTGGGTGTAGGCGTCGGCGCGGCCTTGGCGGAAGGTCTGCAAGGCGTCGGCGGCGCTGTTCATGCGCAGGGTCTTGACCTCGGGCATGTGGTCTTCGAACCACTTGGCCTGCACCGAGCCTTTGAGGGTGGCGAGGGTCTTGCCGTTGAGGTCTTTGATGGATTTGATCGGGCTGTCTTTCTTGACCGCCACGTCACTGGCGCCCCAGCGATATGGCGTGGTGAAGTCGATGACCCGCTGACGTTCCGGGGTGACGCCCAATGTCGCGATGAGGAAATCGACCTTGCGGCCCAGCAGTTGCGGCACGCGGTTTTCAGCAGTGACGCAGGTGAAGGTCACTTTGTCCTTGGAGCCAAGGGCCCAAAGCGCGATCTGCCTGGACATTTCCACTTCCACCCCGGCGAAATCGCCGTTGCCGTTCTGGAAGCCGTAAGGAGGTTGGTCGCAACGCACACCGGCACGCAGTTGACCGGCTTCCTTGACTTCATCGGGCACGGGCGGAAGGTCCACCGCCCAGGCGCTTGCCACGCCAGCGAGAGAGACACATGAGAGCGCCACAGCACGAACGAGCACATTCAACGAAAACGACATATTGCCTCCTGGTTGGCTACCAGCGCGACGACGCACCGCGGGTCATCGCGCGACGATTTCAAGGGCAGATTTTTTTGAGGGTCATGCAGCGCGGTATGGAGTGAGTAGGGCGCGCCTGAGCACCGTGTCCGTCTGCGCGAACTGTCGGTGTCGAAAACAGTTATAAAGCCTCTGGCTCATGCCAACAAATGACAATACATTGGTCGTCCATACCAAATTGATATGCCCTCATGAACTTCAAACAAGTCGAAGCCTTCCGCGCCGTGATGTTGAGCGGCTCGATGACCGCCGCTGCCGAGTCCCTGCACACCTCGCAACCCAACGTCAGCCGCCTGATTGCGCAACTGGAACGGGGCAGCGGCTTCAAGCTGTTCGAGCGTGTCGGCGGGCGGTTGCTGCCAACCGATGAAGGCGCGGCGTTGTTCGATGACGTGCAACGGGCGTTCATTGGCTTGCAGAGTATTGAGGAGTCGGCGCAGAACATTCGCCGGGGCGGGACGGGTCAGTTGCGCATTGCGGCGGTGCCTTCGCTGTCACTGACGTTGCTGCCCAAAGTGATACAGCGCTTTCGTCAGGAGAACCCGGAAGCGGCGATCTCGATTCACACCAACGACTCACCGATGGTGGCGCATTGGGCGGCCTCGCAGTTCTGCCACGTGGGGCTGGCCTCCTATGTCGGTGAAGGCATGCCGGGGGTGCGCACGCGCAAGATCTGCGACGTGCCGGGGGTGTGCGTGTTTCCCAAAGGCCATCGGCTCGCCGCGCTGACGTCGGTGAAGCCGGAGGATCTGCACGGCGAGGAGTTCATCTCGCTGTCGCAGAACGACGGCTCGCGCACCCGCGTGGACCGTGCGTTCAGCGCCGACAAGGAATACCGCAAGCTGAACGTGGAAACGCCTTACGCGGCGACCGTTTGCTCGCTGGTGGCGTTGGGGCTGGGGGTGAGCATTGTCAGCCCGATGGTGGCGCGTGAGTACCTGCACATGGGCATCGAAACCCGCGCCTTTACCCCGCAGATCCGGTTTTCAACCTACCTGCTGCTGCCCGAAGACCGCCCGCAAAGCCTGTTGAGCCAGCGCTTCAGCGTGTTGATCGAGGAGATGCTCACCGAGGCGAGCAAGGAGTGGGAGGTGTGAAGCCTTCGTCCGAACGCGGCCCGAGCGGTCGTTCCGTTCCGGCAGTTTCCACAGAATCTGTGTAGGTCCTGAATCCATGGGTCAACACACATCACTGTGGGAGCCGGCTTGCTGGCGAAGGCGTCATGTCAGTCAACGAGATATCGACTGATGTACCGCTTTCGCCAGCAAGCCGGCTCCCACACGATGTGTGCCAACTTTACTAACTGGTCAAGCCAGCAGGATCAAATCCCCTGCAACGCCAGGTCCATCGCGAAATAGGTAAAGATCAAATCCGCACCGGCACGCTTGATCGCGCCGAGGCTTTCGCGCACCACGCGGCCTTCGTCGATGGCCCCGGCCTGAGCACCAAACTTGATCATCGCGTACTCACCACTCACCTGATACGCCGCCAGCGGCAGCTTCGAGGCTTCGCGGATGTCGCGGATGATGTCCAGATACGCGCCCGCTGGCTTGACCATCAGCGCATCAGCGCCTTCGGCTTCGTCCAGCAGCGACTCGCGCAGGGCTTCGCGGCGGTTCATCGGGTTCATCTGGTAGGTCTTGCGGTCACCCTTGAGCGCCGAACCACCGGCCTCGCGAAACGGGCCGTACAGCGACGAGGCGAATTTGGTCGAATAGGCCATGATCGGCGTCTGGGTGAAACCGGCTGCGTCCAGCGCGGTGCGGATGGCCTTGATCTGGCCGTCCATCGCTGCCGACGGCGCAATCACGTCAGCGCCTGCGCGAGCAGCCATGACCGCCTGTTTGCCGAGGTTTTCGATGGTGGCGTCGTTGTCGACATGACCGTCGTGCAGCACACCGCAGTGGCCGTGGTCGGTGTACTCGCAGAAGCAAGTGTCGGACATCACGATCATTTCCGGCACCGCGTCTTTGATGGTGCGAGAGATACGCGACACCAGACCGTTTTCCTGCCAGGTGTCACTGCCCGTGGCGTCCAGGTGATGCGAAACGCCAAACGTCATCACCGACTTGATCCCGGCGCGGGCATAACGCTCGACTTCCTGGGCCAGCTTCGACTCGGGAATGCGGCTCACGCCCGGCATGCTGTTGATTGGCACGAAATCGTCGACTTCTTCTTCGACGAAGATCGGCAGCACCAGATCGTTCAGGGTGAATTCGGTTTCCTGGAACAGCGCGCGAAAGTTGGCATTGCTGCGCAGGCGACGTGGACGGGCGGCGGGAAACAGACTGGACATGGCAGTTCCTGATCAAAAATGGCGAAAAGCGACCCGCTTGATACCGCCAGGTCGTCATCAATGGCGCGAAGCTTATTCCTGCCCCGCTTCGGATTCAAATATCGGGGCGATAAAGACAATTGTCGTGCCCGCAACAATTCAGCGACTGGCATCGAACGAATTCACCGCCCCATCGGTCATTTATCGGAAGCAGCTTTCATTCCCGGCTGCGCGACCTCTGTGGCGGGGCCTGCCTTGAACACCTCTTCCGAACACCGTAACAACCGCTCGCTGGACGGCCTCAACTTCTTCCTCGCCGACGTGCGCGACGGGCTGGGGCCGTATCTGGCGATTTACCTGCTGGCGGTGCACAAGTGGGACCCGGCCAGCATTGGTCTGGTGATGACGATTGCCGGTATAGCCGCTTTGCTCACCCAGACGCCAGCGGGTGCGCTGATTGACCGCACCCGTAGCAAGCGTCTGGTGGTGGTGATCGCAGCGCTGGTGGTGACAGCCAGTTGTCTGGTGTTGCCTTTCATCAGCAGCTTTACTTGGGTGGCATTGACCCAAAGCCTGAGCGCGATTGCCGGCTCCGTGTTCGCCCCGGCTATTGCCGCGATTTCACTGGGCATCACCGGCCCCAAGGCCTTTACCCGACGCACCGGGCGCAACGAAACCTGGAACCACGCAGGCAATGCCTGCGCGGCGCTGCTGGCCGGAGGCCTGTCCTGGTTGTTCGGGCCGATTGCGGTGTTTTATTTGATGGCGTTCATGGCGGTGGCCAGCGTGGTGGCAATCAGTTTCGTCGACGCGAACGCCATTGATCACGATGTCGCTCGGGGTTTCGACCCCGCGCGAGACAGCGCCCATGAATCACCCAGTGGCCTGTCGGTGCTGATGCACAACCGGCCACTGATGATCTTCGCCATCTGCTGCGGACTGTTTCATCTGGCCAACGCCGCCATGTTGCCGTTGGTCAGCCAAAAGCTCTCGCAGATCGACCTGAACCTGGCAACTCCCCTGACCTCGGCCTGCATCGTCGCCGCGCAACTGGTGATGGTGCCAGTGGCCTGGCTGGTGGGCGCCAAGGCCGACAATTGGGGGCGCAAACCGTTGCTGCTGGCAGGCTTCATTATTCTGCCATTGCGCGGCGTGCTCTATGTGCTCTCGGACAATCCGTGGTGGCTGGTGGGCGTGCAATTGCTGGACGGCATCGGCGCCGGGGCGTTCGGTGCGCTGATGCCGCTGGTGGTCAAGGACCTGACCCACGGCAGCGGCCGTTTCAACGTGAGCCTTGGCGCGATCTCAACAGTGTTCGGCCTCGGCGCTGCCCTGAGCAATGGACTAGCGGGCCTGGTGATCCGCGAAGCCGGGTACAGCGCTGCGTTCCTCACGCTGGCCGCCATCGCCGCGCTCGCGTTCGTGCTGTTGTGGCTCGGTGTTCCCGAAACAGGCAAGCGTGTGGAACCCGCGACGGAGGCAGGACTGCCCGGGGCAGCCGCAGGTTCTTGAAGCGTCGTCAGCCTTGTGGATCGCTGCTGGCGCCCTCGCCCAGTTCGCGCTGCATGATCACCGTGTCGAGCCAGCGACCGTGCTTGAAACCCACAGACTGGAACACCCCGACAGTGCGAAAGCCCAGTCGCTGGTGCAGGCGAATCGAGGCGACGTTTTCGCTGTTGCCGATGATCGCGACCATCTGCCGCCGTCCATCGTCGGTGCATCGCTGAACCACCGCCTCAAGCAGCCGCTGGCCGATGCCCAGTCCTGCCATCCCCTCACGCACGTAGACCGAATCTTCGACGGTGAAGCGATAAGCCGGACGCGGCCGGTACAGGGTCGCATAGGCATACCCCACCACCTCGCCGTCGCGCTCGGCTACCAGATAAGGCAGCCCGTTACCCAGAATATCAGCGCGCCGTTGCAGCATCTGCGCCAGGCTTGGCGGGTCCAGCTCGAAACTGGCGGTGCCATGAATCACATGGTGCGCATAGATCGCCTGCACCGTTGGCATGTCGTCTTCGTGGGCGTTGCGCAGGATTAGAGGCGTTGACATGGACACTCTTCTTCAAAAATACGATAAGGGGTGGAGCACAGGATACTCATTCACCTAGTTCATTTGGGTTTAGAATGCCGCCCTTCTTCACTGCCGACCCTCGCCCTTCGAATGAACGCCGACGCACTCAACACCCTCAATGAGCACCTGCTCGCCGCCCTCGCCCCGGCACCTGCCGAAACCCGTCGCCTGTTCCATGGCCGTGGACGTCGCTGGCCAGGTCTTGAGCAACTGACGGTGGACTGGATGCAGGGCGTGGTGTTGGTGTCGCTGTTCAAGGAGCCAGCAGTCGATGATCTGGATGCCTTGAAACACCTGCTGACAGCACTGACTCAGACCCCGGTCTGGGCGAACAGCCAGGCCCGCGCCCTGTTGTTGCAACACCGCTACCTGCCCGACAGCACCACTGAAGCCCTGTTCGGCGAGATGCCGGAGCAATGGCAACTGAGCGAAGGCGGCCTGCGCTACCTCGTGGATTTCGGCAAAAAGCAGAACACCGGGCTGTTTCTCGACATGCGCCATGGTCGCGACTGGGTGCGGGCCAACGCCTGCGGTCAACGTATCCTGAACCTGTTTGCCTACACCTGCGGCTTTTCGGTGGCCGCCATCGAGGGCGGTGCGGCCTTCGTGGTCAACCTCGACATGTCCCGTGCGGCGCTCAACCGGGGTCGCGACAACCATCGCCTCAATGGCCACGACATGAGCAAGGTGCGCTTCCTCGACCACGAGCTCTTCAAATCCTGGGGCAAGGTGAAAAACGCCGGGCCGTATGATCTGGTGATCATCGATCCACCGTCGTTTCAGAAAGGCAGCTTTCTGCTGACCAAGGATTACCAGCGCGTGCTGCGCAAATTGCCCGAGCTGCTGACACCCGACGCAACGGTGCTCGCCTGCATGAATGACCCGGCGTTGGGGCCGGACTTTCTGATCGGTGAAATGGCGCGGGAGGCACCGGGGCTGCATTTCGAACAACGCATCGAAAACCCGCCGGAATTCGCCGACATCGAGCCGGAAGGCGGACTCAAGGCGTTGGTGTTTCGCCAGGGCTGAAACCCGTTTTGACGGGCCATGTACTGACAAACAGGGATCAGTGCCAGCCTCTCGACATCACGCAACGTTTGCGCAAACGGGTCAGGAATGCGATATTCGCAACCGCGAACGATTCTCATAAAGTCCTTTTCATCACAGCATTCCCATGACCCCGACTCTGCTGCTGGTCGAAGATGACGCGCGCCTGCGCCACGATCTGAACCTGCATTTTAAAAAGCGCGGCTTTGCCGTGACCGCCTGCCAGTCCGGCCATCAGGGGCTGGCCGCCGTGCGCAGCACCCGCTTCGATCTGGCCTTGCTGGACATCATGTTGCCGGGCATGGACGGCCTGTCACTGCTTGAAGCCTTGCGTGACGTCGATGACACCCCCGTGATGCTGATGTCCGCATTGGGCGCCGAGCAGGACCGGATCACCGGCTTCACCCGAGGTGCCGACGACTACCTGCCCAAGCCCTTCAGCCTCGCCGAACTGGATGCCCGCGCCAACGCGCTGATGCGCCGCATGGCGCGCACTCAGGTGGCCAAAGCACCTCGCGAAGAAGCCGCCGTACAATTCGATGACCACGTGCAGGATGTGGTTCATGATCAGCAACGCGCGGGCTTGACCCATTCCGAGTATCGTCTGCTGGTGACCCTGCGCGAACACGCCGGGGAAGCCCTGAGCAAACCGTTTCTCTATCAGCACGTCCTGCATCGCATCTACACCCGGCTGGATCGCGGGCTGGATGTCCACGTCTGCAACCTGCGGCGCAAACTGGCCTCCATCGGCGTGCAGCACCTGCAAATTCAGGCGGTCCGGGGTCAGGGTTATATCTTGATCGACGCGAACATCGACGTGAATGGGGCCTGATGCGCCGCCATCCTCTGCTGTGGAAGCTGGCGCTTCTACAGATTTCCTTCTGCCTGCTGCTGACCTGGATCATCTGGACCTGGGGCCTTTCGGCTGAGCGCAGCACTTACTTTCTGGATCAGGCCGACCGTCTTTACCTGGCCCGCTACGCGCAGCAGGCCGAAGGCATCTGGCACAACGAGGGCAATGCGGGCGTCGAGCGCTTCCGTCAACAACTGTCCCACGAAGAAGACACGTGGGTGGCGGTCATCGGGCCGCATCTGGAGAGCCTGGGCACCACGCCGCTGACAGCGCTGGAATCGAGCCATCTGACGTTCATGCGCAAGCTCGACTGGCCCATGAGCCGACGCCTTCAGGATGAGCTGCCGTTTGTCAGCATCGAGTTTCCCGACGCACCGGAGCAAGGCCGACTGGTGATGCAATTGCCCGAGCGTCTTTTGCCCACCGGCCTGACGCCCTGGACCCACGTGCTCAGCCACGGCGTGGTGCCGACCCTGCTCGCGGCGTTGCTGGGGCTTTTGATCTATCGCCATCTGGTGGTGCCGCTCAACCAACTGCGCGATCGCGCCGACAGCCTGCGGGCCGATGATCTGGACAGCGAAGGACCTGGCGTGCCCCTCATGGCGCGTCGCGACGAATTGGGCGAACTGGCCAGCGCGTTCGAGCACATGGCAGACCGTCTGCGCCACAGCCTCAACCAGCAACGACTGCTGTTGCGCACTCTGTCTCATGAACTGCGAACGCCACTGGCGCGGCTGCGCATCGCTCACGACAGCGAGTTGCCCCCCGACCAATTGCGCGAGCGGCTGGACCGGGAAATCGGCGACATGCAGCGCTTGCTGGAAGACACTTTGGACCTTGCCTGGCTCGACACCGAACGCCCACAACTGCCCACGGAGCCTGTGTTGATGCTGTCGATCTGGGAGGCGCTGTGTGAAGACGCCTGTTTCGAAAGCGGCTGGCCTGCGCAACGACTGATTTGCTTGCTGAGCACCGATTGCTGCGTGCAGGTGCACCTGGACAGCGTGGCGCAAGCGCTGGAAAACCTGTTGCGCAATGCGATCCGTTTCTCACCCGAAAACGGCAAGGTCACCCTCACCGGCTGGCGCGAGGATGATCACTGGCACCTGTGCCTGCAAGACGAAGGGCCGGGCGTGGCGGAGACGGATCTGGAGCGGATCTTCGTGCCCTATCAGCGACTGGACAACAACACCGAGGGCTTCGGCCTGGGCCTGGCCATCGCCCGCCGCGCGGTGCAATTGCAGGGCGGCAGGTTGTGGGCCAGCAATGGCGCGCCGGGGCTGATCATGCACATGACATTGCCAGTGGCGCGTTGAATATGGACCTCCCCACAGGCCCAGCGGCGAATAACAGATTTTGATCCAATCGGTCTTTGTGGGAGCCGGGGAGTGCTGGCGAATTCGCGCTGTCATTCAATACATCGGCGTCTGTCAAACCCCATTCGCCAGCAAGCCGGCTCCCACAGCGATCGCGTCGGGTCCATTCCTCTTGTTCGCCACCGCACCTGTGGGAACCGCCTCTGGTGGCGAATGCAGTTGACCAGCCAACACTGAGTTTCCCGCAGATTCAGCGTCGGCCGCACTGCAAAGTGTTTAGAAAGTTAATGCGCTTTACTCGCAAACGCCATTTATTATCATCCGTGATCTTCTCGCGTCACGTCGTTCCCTCGGAGATCATCGATGTCGTTTCGTCCCCTGCCTGCCTTCATCCCGTTTGCGCTGCTGTCCAGTTGCCTGCTTGCCACTGCCGTGCACGCCGCTACCCAGCCTGACACTTCAACAGCGCTCCAGTTGCCCGAGCAGAACGTGGTCGCCACGGCGGAGGAAGAAATCAAACAGGCGCCCGGCGTATCGGTGATCACCGCCGAAGACATCAAGAAGCGTCCGCCGTCCAACGACCTGTCGCAGATCATCCGTACCATGCCGGGCGTGAACCTCACCGGTAACTCCAGCAGCGGCCAGCGCGGAAACAACCGCCAGATCGACATTCGCGGCATGGGGCCGGAAAACACCCTGATTCTGGTGGACGGCAAGCCGGTCGGCAGCCGCAACTCGGTGCGCTATGGCTGGCGCGGCGAGCGGGACAGTCGCGGCGACACCAACTGGGTGCCTGCGGAAATGGTCGAGCGCATCGAAGTCATCCGAGGCCCCGCCGCCGCGCGCTACGGAAACGGCGCAGCAGGCGGTGTGGTCAACATCATCACCAAAAAAGCCGGTGCCGAGACCCACGGCAGCGCCACGGTCTACACGTCGTTCCCCACCCACAAGGACGAAGGCGCCACCAAGCGCATGAACTTCGGCCTGAGCGGGCCGCTCACCGACACCCTCAGTTATCGGGTGTACGGCAACGTCGCCAAAACCGACGCCGACGATGCCGACATCAACGAAGGCCACGAATCCCTGCGCATCGGCAACCAGGTCGGCACCCTGCCCGCAGGCCGTGAAGGTGTGCGCAACAAGGACGTCAACGGCATGCTCAGTTGGCGCCTCACCCCGGAACAAACCCTGGAGGTCGAAGCCGGTTTCAGTCGTCAGGGCAACATCTACACCGGCGACACCCAGAACACCAACACCAACGCCACGGTGAACAGCCTGCTGGGTCACGAAACCAACCGCAGCTACCGCGAAACCTACTCGGTCACCCATCGCGGCGACTGGGATTTCGGCACCAGCCTGGCCTACCTGCAATATGAAAAAACCCGCAACCGGCGGATCAACGAAGGCTTGGCGGGCGGCACCGAAGGTATCTTCAGCAACAGCGATTTCTACACCGCCACCCTGCACGACCTGACCGCCCACGGCGAGGTCAACCTGCCGTTGCACGCAGGCTTCGACCAGACGCTGACGCTGGGTACCGAGTGGGTCGAGCAGAAACTCGATGACCCCAGCGCCAACACTCAGACCACCACCGAAGGTGGCGCCGTCAGCGGCCTGAGCAGCACCGGCCGTGACACCACCTCCGAAGCACACATTTTCTCGGTCTTCGCCGAAGACAACATCGAACTGTTCCCCGGCACCATGCTCACACCGGGCCTGCGCTTCGACCATCACGACATCGTCGGCGACAACTGGAGCCCGTCGCTGAACCTGTCCCACGCACTGACCGACACCCTGACCCTCAAGGCTGGTATTGCCCGGGCCTACAAAGCGCCGAACCTCTATCAACTGAACCCCAACTACCTGCTCTACTCCCGTGGCCAGGGTTGCTACGGCCAGACCACCAGTTGCTACCTGCAAGGCAACGACAGCCTCAAGGCCGAGACCAGCGTCAACAAGGAGCTGGGGATCGAGTACACCTCCAACGGCTGGGTCGCGGGCCTGACCTACTTTCGCAACGACTACAAGAACAAGATCGAGTCGGGGCTGAGCCCGATCAGCAGCGCCACCGGCGGCACCGGCACCTATGCCAACGCGGCGGTGTACCAGTGGGACAACGTGCCCAAGGCGCTGGTCGAGGGGCTGGAAGGCAACCTGACCATTCCGTTGGCCGAAGAACTGACTTGGACCAACAACTTCACCTACATGCTCCAATCGAAAAACAAGGAAACCGGTGACGTGCTTTCGGTGACGCCGAAGTACACCCTGAACTCGATGCTCGACTGGCAGGCCACCAACGACCTGTCGTTCCAGACCAGCGTGGCGTGGTACGGCAAACAGACGCCGAAAAAATACGACTACCACGGCAACCGTGTGACCGGCAGCGCCAACAACCAATTGTCGCCATACGCCATCGTCGGGGTCAGCGGCACCTACGCCATCACCAAAAACTTGAGCCTGACCACCGGCGTCGACAACCTGTTCGACAAGCGCCTGTTCCGTGAAGGCAACGCCCAGGGCGTGACCAACATCGACGGTGCGGGCGCCGCGACCTACAACGAACCGGGCCGCACGCTGTACACCAGCCTGACCGCATCGTTCTGATCCTGACGAGACCGCCTGATGAACGCGTTGATGAGACCTCTGGCGCTCGTCCTCCTGTTGACCGCACCGGGGCTGACCACCCTGGCGCGGCCTGCTCCGGACCAGCCAATGGACACGCAGATCCTGCAACGCCAGGACCTGCCGTACACCTTCAATACCCTTGATTTCGACTCCGCAGACCGCCAGCGCCACTACCGCCTGTGGATCGGCAAACCGAACCGTCCGGCGCCAGCGCAGGGCTATCCGTCACTGTGGATGCTGGATGGCAATGCGGCCGTCGGTGCACTGGATGAAGACCTGCTCAAACGACTGGCCAAGGGGCGCGCACCGCTGCTGGTGGCCATCGGTTACCAGACGCCACTGCGCATCGAACGCAGTGCGCGTACGCGGGATTACACCCCGCTACGCAACGGTGTCGCGGAACAGAAAGACCCGCTGACCAACGTGCCCAGCGGCGGTGCCGACGCGTTTCTCGACCTGTTGCAGAACCGGATGCGTCCGCAGGTCCAGGAGCAGGTGAAACTGAACGCCCATGACCAGACACTGTGGGGGCACTCCTATGGCGGATTGCTGGTGCTGCACACGCTGTTCACCCGGCCACAGATGTTCAATCACTACGCGGCGGCCAGCCCGTCGTTGTGGTGGGATGAGCCGTTAATCACTGCCGAAAGCCAGCATTTGAAATCGCCCCACGCCAGCCTGTTGCTGATGCGTGGCACGGCAGAGCCTGCCACACCACAGGCCCCGCTTGCCGCCAAGCCGGATCGACTGGCCCGGCAAATGGTGGCGCGGCTGAGCAACGTAAAAGGCCTGAAACTGGAGTACCACGCCTTCGACGGCATGAGCCATGGCGAGACATTGCCCGCGTCGCTGCGCTACGTGATGGAGCGGGCGTACTGCCGATAACGCACCCATCGTCCGTTCAGGTCACCCCGCCTTGTAGCCGTTCGGCATGCCGACGGTAGCGTCCTGAAATCGCTGCCGCCGACAAACCGGGCGGCTACGAAGCGCTCGCGCCATTCGCAACTATGCTTTCTTCAGCCCTTCGCACGCGCTGGAGCGAACATGACCACCCCCTCTGACGATCCAAAGCCCCCCACTTTCTGGCAGATGCTGCACAGCGTCATGGCCGCCGCGTTCGGCGTGCAAAGTCAAAAAAACCGCACGCGGGACTTCACCCACGGCAAGCCGTCACACTTCGTGATCATGGGCATTGCCTTCACCGCGCTGTTTGCGCTGGTGTTGATGGGCATCGTGCAACTGGTGCTCTATTTCGCCGCCCCCTGATTCAACGCAACGCCTCGGTCCGCACGAAGGGGTATTCGACACCCGCCGGGCTGCGGCCACCGACGAATTGACGTACGTCGATGCCATAGTCGTCCTGATTATTGGCCTGCATGAAGCGCACACTGTCGCTGCGTTCGCGAATCTCCATCGCCCGCACGCGCCAATTTCCGATGGGCTGACGCGTGCGGCTATCGGCGTGATCGTAGTCATTGAGCAAGACCAACGCCCAGCCGCCCAAGGTGAAATGACCGCCGACCACCGCGTTCAGATGCCCTTCCAGCAAGGCCTGCAACGCGGCGGTGGAGTCGTTGATGGTGCCGATCAGCACGTCCTTGCCTGGCCGCTTGCCGGTTTCCCGGACCGCATCCATCACGCCATAAGCCATCAAGTCGCTGGCGGTCCAGATCAGGCTGACATTGGGATAACGCTTGAGCAGCACCTGCGCCTGTTCATACGCCCTGTCTCGCCGCCAGCCACCGAGCACGATCTGCCGAAGACGGATTTCAGGGTGCTCCGCCAGTGCGCGATACAAGCCCTGTTCACGCTGGAGCGACACGGGCGTGGTGTTGGTTCCGGAAAACGCGATCATCTCTACCGGCTGGTCGGGGGCAGTCGGCGGGCGGGTTTCGATCAGCCGTCTAGCGATCAGGTAGCCGCCCTCCTCGTCATTGGCCACGACGCTGCCGAGAAAGTCTGGATAACGACTGCGCAGATCACCCAGAATGCTCAACTGGTTGGCGGTAAAGGTGTTGTTGACCGCCAACAGCTTCACCCCGCTGCCCAAGGACAAGCGCAGAATTTCTGGCGCAACGTTCAGCTCGTTGGAAAACACCAGATAGTCTGGCCGATCGGTGCCTTGTAGCGCTTCACGGGCGAACGTCAGCAGCATGCGGGTGTCGCGTTCGGTGTAATGAATGGTCAGTTGCATGCCCAGCCGATCAGCCGCCGCCTGCATGAAACGTGAATAGCTGTTCCAGTAGGGGTCAGGCGCCGATCCAGGGTTCAAAAACACCACGGACGCCGCCCACGCACCCCCACCCCACACCCAGCCCACGAGACATAAAAGGCAGCCACTGAAAAACCTGATCATGGACACCGAGCCTCACCGCCCCAAAGATAACGCCGACCTTCTTCAGGCCTGCTTATACCTTATCGGCTGCTCTCGGGTAAGTTGCACCCGAACGTGAAGCGAGGTGTCCGAGTTACTGGTGACTCACCCAGAAGACGGCGGCCCCCACGACAAGAATGATGAGAAACAGGATCGCCCAAGCGTCAACGTGACTGTCGGACTTGGCAGCTTTGGGATGGGATTTGCTCATTGCATCGCCTCTTTATCGTTCTTATGGGGATCGCAGATCAAGCCGACCAGAGACGGTTGACCCTGATCGTTCCCAGAGTAAAGTTGAGGCTTGTCCTTATTACAAGTGTGGGCATAAAGACCTGACGAAGCGCTTAGCACGTTCCGTTATTTGCTTATATTCAAACATCACTTTTGCGCATAACCGAAAACAGGTAACCTCCCCCCGGCCTCGTTGGAGGCTGCGCGACCGTGCGCGCAGATTTGTTGGGATGACCTGAATGCAGGCGGCACCGCATCGCCTCTCAGTTCATCCAAGCAGCAGTGAACCGCCTGAGAACAGGACCACCATGTACGTATACGACGAGTACGATCAGCGGATCATCGAGGACCGCGTCAAGCAGTTCCGCGACCAGACCCGCCGCTATCTGGCCGGCGAGCTGAGCGAAGAAGAGTTCCGCCCGCTTCGCCTGCAAAACGGCCTTTATATCCAGCGCTTCGCCCCGATGCTGCGCGTCGCTGTGCCTTACGGCCAACTGACCTCGCGCCAGACCCGCATGCTGGCGAAGATCGCCCGTGACTACGACAAGGGTTACGCGCACATCAGCACCCGCCAGAACGTGCAGTTCAATTGGCCTGCGCTGGAAGACATTCCCGATATTCTCGCTGAACTGGCCACCGTGCAGATGCACGCCATCCAGACCAGCGGTAACTGCCTGCGCAACGTCACCACGGACCAGTTTGCCGGCGTCGCTGCCGACGAGCTGGTTGACCCGCGCCCATGGTGCGAGATCGTCCGTCAATGGACGACCTTCCACCCCGAATTCGCCTACCTGCCACGCAAATTCAAGATTGCGATCAACGGTTCTACCTCCGACCGGGCCGCCATCGAAGTGCACGACATCGGC
The DNA here is from genome assembly GCF_045764065.1 of Pseudomonas sp. Pseu.R1. NCBI lineage: Bacteria > Pseudomonadati > Pseudomonadota > Gammaproteobacteria > Pseudomonadales > Pseudomonadaceae > Pseudomonas > Pseudomonas sp. Pseu.R1. The sequence goes on from NZ_JBJGEE020000001.1 coordinate 556,458, forward strand.
CTTGAGCCGGTGAAGAACGCCGCAGGTGAACTGGGCTTCCGCGTGCTGGTGGGCGGTGGCCTGGGCCGTACCCCGGTCGTGGGCGCTTTCATCAACGAGTTCCTGCCATGGCAAGACCTGTTGAGTTACCTGGACGCCATCCTGCGGGTTTACAACCGCTATGGCCGTCGTGACAACAAGTACAAGGCGCGGATCAAGATTCTGGTCAAGGCGCTGACGCCGGAAGTCTTCGCCGAGAAGGTCGAGGCGGAAATGGCCCACCTGCGTGGCGGCCAGACCACCCTGACCGAAGCCGAAGTGCATCGCGTGGCCAAGCACTTCGTCGATCCTGAGTACAAGACACTGCCTGATTTCAGCGCAGAACTTGCCGCTCTGGACAAAGAACACCCGGGTTTTGCCCGCTGGCGCACCCGCAACGTCCTGGCGCACAAGAAGACCGGCTACGCAGCCGTGACCTTGTCGCTCAAGCCGACCGGAGTGGCACCGGGCGACGTCACCGACAAGCAACTGGACGGCATCGCCGACCTGGCCGACCGCTACAGCTTTGGCCAGCTGCGCACCTCCCACGAGCAGAACGTGATTCTGGCCGACGTCGAGCAGAGCCAGCTGTTCACGATGTGGGGCGAGCTGCGCGAGCAAGGCTTCGCAACGCCAAACATCGGCCTGCTGACCGACATCATCTGCTGCCCTGGCGGTGATTTCTGCTCGCTGGCCAACGCCAAGTCGATCCCGATTGCCGAATCCATCCAGCGCCGCTTCGACGACCTGGACTACCTGTTCGACATCGGCGAACTGGACCTGAACATCTCTGGCTGCATGAACGCATGCGGTCACCACCACGTCGGCCACATCGGCATTCTGGGCGTGGACAAGAAAGGCGAAGAGTTCTATCAGGTGTCTCTGGGTGGCAGCGCCAGCCGGGACGCAAGCCTGGGCAAGATCCTTGGCCCGTCGTTCGCACAGGACGCCATGCCGGACGTGATCGAGAAGCTGATCAACGTCTACGTCGAGAAACGCAACGAAGACGAGCGTTTCATCGACACGTACCAGCGTATCGGCATCGACCCTTTCAAGGAGCGCGTCTATGCAGCGAATCATTAAGAACAACGAGGTCGTTGACGAGACCTGGCACCTGCTGCCCAAGGACACCACCCTTGACGGCCTGTCCAACTGCGACGACCTGATCGTGCCGCTGGCGCTGTGGCGTGACCACGGCCACGCACTCAAGGCTCGCGACGGTGGCCTGGGCGTGTGGCTGGACAGCGACGAAGAAGCCGAGGAAATTGGCGAGCACGTCAATGATTTTCAGGTCATCGCCCTGAACTTCCCGGCGTTCACGGACGGGCGTAGCTACTCCAATGCGCGCCTGCTGCGTGATCGCTACGGGTTCAAAGGCGAACTGCGCGCCATCGGCGACGTGCTGCGTGACCAGTTGTTCTACCTGCGTCGTTGCGGTTTCGATGCCTTCGCGATTCGCGCGGACAAAGACCCGTACGAAGCACTGGAGAGCCTGAAAGACTTCTCCGTGACGTACCAGGCGGCGACCGACGAGCCATTGCCGCTGTTCCGTCGTCGTTGATTCGACGCTGATGGTCGAGTAACAAAAAGCCCCGACTTCTCACGAAGCCGGGGCTTTTTGTTTGGGGTTATAAATGCATTTTTGCCATGGAACAGCAACTGTGGGAGCCGGCTTGCTGGCGAACGCGGCAGTTCAGTCACCAAACAGGTGTCTGGTCGAACGCCTTCGCCAGCAAGCCGGCTCCCACAGAGCACATTAGCGCAGGCGAATTACCAAAACCGCTGCTGCATCAACCGGTTCCACCAGCCTGTCACCAAGCGATCCACCGAACCGCTGGCCGCCAGCCCTACGCGCTCTTGCAGGCTCTTGCGCTCGGCGTAGTGCAAGTGGAAAACATCAGCGGTCCTGGCCTTGTCGGCCAGGTATTCGTCGCTGGTTTTCAACTCATCCACCAGCAGTTTGTCCTTGGCCGCCATGCCCAGCCAAACCTCGCCGGTCGCCACTTCATCGATCTGCAATTGCGGTCGGTAGCTGGCGACGAAGTTCTTGAACAACTCATGAGTGATGTCCAGATCCTGCTGGAATTTCTCACGACCCTTCTCAGTGTTCTCACCGAACACCGTCAAAGTGCGCTTGTATTCCCCCGCCGTCAGCACTTCAAAATCGATGTCGTGCTTTTTCAGCAAGCGGTTGACGTTGGGCAGTTGCGCCACCACGCCAATCGACCCCAGCACGGCGAACGGTGCGCTGATGATGCGATTGCCGATACACGCCATCATGTACCCGCCGCTGGCAGCCACCTTGTCGATGCAGATGGTCAGCGGAATGCCCGCCTGACGAATCCGCGCCAATTGCGAGGAGGCCAGACCGTAGCTGTGGACCATGCCGCCGCCGCTTTCCAGACGCAGCACCACTTCATCCTTGTCGGTCGCCAGTGTCAGCAACGCAGTGATTTCATGGCGCATGCTTTCAGTGGCCGAAGCCTTGATGTCACCATCGAAATCCAGCACGTAAACCCGTGGCTTGATCTCAGCCTGCTTCTTGTCTTTCTTCAACTCCTTGGCCTGGGACTTGCGTAGCGCCTTGAGCTTTGCCTTGTCCAGCAGCGAGCCTTCCAGACGGTCGCGCAGGCCTTTGTAGAAGTCATTGAGTTTGGTCACGTGCAACTGGCCACCGCCGCCCCGGCGTCCACGGCCGCGCAGCGACGCGATCATGACCAGTACCACGATGATCGCGATGACCACCGTGACGGTTTTTGCCAGGAAACTGGCGTAATCGAACATAAACTCCACAGAGGCTCCTTACCTACATGTGAGGGCCTCACTCAAAGGCCCGATACAGAATCGCGATTGAACCCAGCATACCGTTGCACCCCGCGTGGGGCCAGCGATGGGACCGTCAAAGATCATGACAAATGACCAATTCAAACAAGCGTATGTTTTTTCGTTGACAGACCCGGCGCCCGCCCCCTAACCTCCCAACACTTTCAACGTACCGGGACGACGCGGACGTGGGCAGCATCTACCTCATACGACATGGCCAGGCCTCCTTTGGTGCGGACGATTACGACGTGCTGTCGCCCACCGGCTATCGCCAGGCTGAAGTGCTCGGTGCGCATTTGGCGCAACTGGGCCTGACGTTTGATCGCTGCATCTCGGGCAGCCTGTTTCGCCAGCGCCACACCGCCGAAACGGCGATGGCGCAACTCAACGCCGCAGGCCAGAACGTTCCCGCGCTGGAAACCGACCCGGCGTTCAACGAATTCGATGCCGAAGCGGTGATCCGCGCCCTGCTCCCGGCCATGCTGCCGGATGAGCCCGAGGCGCTGGAGATCATGCGCAATGCTGCCCACAATCGCGCCGAGTTTCAGCGTCTGTTCGCACTGATCATCAGCCGCTGGCTGGGCGGCGAACACGATACCCCGGCCTTGCAAAGCTGGCTGGCCTTCATCGAACAGGCCCGATCCGGCCTCGACGCCATTCTCGATCAGGCAGGCCCCAGCGATCGTATCGCCGTGTTCACCTCCGGCGGCACCATCACCGCCCTGCTTCACTTGATCACGCAAATTCCTGCGCCTCAGGCGTTCGAACTCAACTGGCAAATCGTCAACACCTCGCTCAACCACCTGAAATTCAGGGGACGCGAGGTGTCACTGGCTTCCTTCAACAGCCACGCGCACCTGCAACTGTTGAAGGCGCCGGAGCTCATCACTTACCGCTGAGCCCGGCCAAATGCACCGTAAAAGGTGCCTGCAAATCACTTAATAAAAGGATGACACCATGACCTCCGTAGCCGACGCCGTACAAGCGATGAAAGCCAAGTTCGACCCAAGCGCCGCTGCAGGCCTGGACCTGGTTTTCGGTTTTCGCATCGACGAAGAAAAGCACTTTTCGCTGATCGTCAAAGACAAGACCTGCGAGCTGCAGGAAGGCGAAAACTCTGACGCACAAGTGACCCTGGTCATGGACAGCGAAACCCTGAAAGGCATCGTCAGCGGCGAGACCGACGGCATGCAGGCTTTCATGCAAGGCAAGCTGCGCGCTGAAGGCGACATGATGCTGGCGATGAAGCTGAGCGAGCTGTTTCCGTCGTAATGCCTGCGTGAAACGCAAAAAACCGAAGCTCACCGGCTTCGGTTTTTTTTGCTCTATGGTTTCTGAACACTGCGGATCAAAGCGGCTGATCGACCTGTAACACGCTCGCCAATAACGCCCGTCGTCGCTTGTTCGGCCTCTCGTGCGCGCATTAGATTAGTCAATGATCCTGATCCTCCAAAATAAACAACAGGGATAAACATGGCGCTCACCGACCAGTCCACCCAGGTTCGATCCGGCGAAGAACTCGACGCCGCGTTGATCGACCCGTATCTCAAAGCCCAGATTCCGGGCCTGAGCGGCACCGCGCAGATCAGCCAGTTTCCCGGAGGCGCCTCCAATCTCACCTACCTGCTCAAATACCCCGAACAGGAATTCGTGCTGCGCCGCCCACCCTTCGGCCACAAGGCCAAAAGCGCTCATGACATGGGCCGCGAATTTCGCATCCTCAACCAACTCAAAGACGCCTTCCCCTACTGCCCCAGAGCCTACGTGCACTGCACCGACGAATCGGTGATCGGCGCCGAGTTCTATGTCATGGAACGGGTCAAGGGCATCATCCTGCGCGCCGAACTGCCTGCCGAACTGGGCTTCGATGCCGCGCAGACCGAAGCCCTCTGCAAGAGCTTCATCGACAAGTTGGTGGACCTGCATCAGGTCGATTACACCGCCTGCGGTTTGGGTGATCTGGGTAAACCGCAGGGCTACGTCGAACGGCAGATTCGCGGCTGGACCGAACGCTACGATAAAGCCCGCACCCCGGACGCACCAAGCTGGGAAAAGGTCGCGCGCTGGCTCAACGACAAGCAACCTGCCGATCATCCGACCTCAAGCCTGGTGCACAACGACTACCGCTTCGACAACGTGATCCTCGATCCCGACAACCCGATGCAAATCATCGGCGTGCTGGATTGGGAACTGACCACCCTGGGCGATCCGCTGATGGACCTGGGCAATAGCCTGGCGTACTGGATTCAGGCCGATGACCCCGCCCCCGTGCAACTGATGCGCCGCCAGCCCAGCCACGCACCCGGCATGCTGACCCGCGATCAGTTCGTGGCCTATTACGCCGAACGCTCAGGGATTCGCATCGATAACTTCGATTTCTATTACACCTACGGGCTGTTCCGTCTGGCCGGCATCGTCCAGCAGATCTACTACCGGTTCTTCCACGGCCAGACCCAGGACAAGCGCTTCGCCCAGTTCATCCACATGAACAAGCTGCTGGAGCACATGGCGCTGCAAGTGATTGACCGCTCCACTCTCTAAGCGCTTTTTACCGACCCGATTGCGACAGGATAAGGAAAACAACATGTCCAAAACCCAACTGTTCGACCTCGACGGCAAGATCGCCTTCGTCTCTGGCGCCAGCCGTGGCATTGGTGAAGCGATCGCCAGGCTGCTGGCCCAGCAAGGCGCTCACGTCATCGTCTCCAGCCGCAAACTGGACGGGTGCCAGCAGGTGGCCGACGCGATCATCGCCGACGGCGGCAAAGCCACGGCCATCGCCTGCCACATTGGCGAGATGGAACAGATCAGCAGCGTGTTCGCGCGAATTCGCGAAACGTTCGGCCGCCTCGACATTCTGGTCAACAATGCCGCCACCAATCCGCAGTTCTGCAACGTACTGGACACCGACCTCGGCGCCTTCCAGAAAACCGTTGATGTAAACATTCGCGGATACTTTTTCATGTCCGTGGAAGCGGGCAAGCTGATGCGCGAGCACGGTGGCGGCAGCATCATCAACGTGGCGTCGATCAATGGCGTTTCGCCGGGTGTGTTCCAAGGTATCTACTCGGTGACCAAAGCGGCAGTGATCAACATGACCAAGGTCTTCGCCAAGGAGTGCGCGCAATTCGGCATTCGCTGCAACGCCCTGCTGCCGGGCCTGACCGACACCAAATTCGCCTCAGCGCTGGTCAGCAACGACGCCATTCTCAAGACCGCTTTGGCGCAGATCCCCCTCAAGCGCGTAGCAGCACCGAGTGAAATGGCGGGCACCGTACTGTATCTGGCCAGCGACGCGTCGAGCTACACCACGGGCGTGGCGCTGAATGTGGATGGCGGGTTCTTGTCCTAAAGCCACACACAAACTCTGTGGGAGCCGGCTTGCTGGCGAAGGCGGCGTATCTGCGACGGGTAAGTGCCTGACACACCGCTTTCGCCAGCAAGTCGGCTCCCAGAGTTTTTGTGCAGGCCTTAATCCTGAGGCGAATCTGAGGTTCATTTGATGGAATAAAGATTCCATCCCCGCCCCTCCGCGAATACATTTTGCGCACAACAACAATCCTTCAAGGACGTTTGTCATGCGCGAGTCTTCTCTTCCGGATCTGGGTATCGGGCTGATCGGCACCGGTTTCATGGGCCGTGCCCACACCTTGGCGTTCCACAACGCCCGCACCACCTTCGAGCTGCCAGTCAACCTCAAGCTCGCTGCGCTGGCCGACGCCGACGCCGCCCGTGCCGAACAGTGCGCGCGGTCGTGGGGTTTCGATCGCAGCCACGCCGACTGGCAACAGTTGATCAACGATCCGGCGGTCAATCTGGTGGCGATCACCACGCCCAATCACCTGCATTTCCCCATGGCCATGGCCGCTCTTGAGGCCGGCAAAGCGGTGTATTGCGAGAAGCCGCTGGCGGTCAGCCTTGAACAAGCCCGCGAGATGCACAGCGCCGCAGAAAAAGCCGGGGTCGTGACCCGTGTGGGTTACAACTACCAGCACAACCCCATTCTGGGCCTGGCCCGGCAGATGATTCAAAGCGGCGAGCTGGGGCAGATCGTCAGCTTCCAGGGCGAATTCAGCGAGGACTTCATGGGCGATGCGCAGTCGCCGTGGTCGTGGCGCTGCGAACAGGCCCATGCCGGTGGCGCGCTGGCGGATCTGGGCAGTCACCTGCTGGCCATGGCGCGTTATCTGCTGGGCGATATCGAAGCAGTCTGCGCGGATTCGCAGACCGTTCACGGCCAGCGCCCTGCGAGCAAAGGCAGCCCGGAGAACCGCCAGATCGCCATCGACGACCAGACCTACGCCCTGCTGCGCTTCGCCAACGGCGCACGCGGCACGTTTGGCACCAGTTGGCTCAAGCATGGCTACAAGAACCACCTGAGTTTCGAGATCAGCGGCACAAAAGGCACGCTGTCGTTCGATCAGGAACGCCTCAATGAATTGCGTCTGTATCGTCCGGGCGTGCCGGGGCAAGATGGCTTCCAGCGCATTCTGGCCGGACCGACCCAGCCCGGTTATGCGGCGTTTTGCCCGGCACCGGGTCATCAATTGGGCTACAACGAACTGAAGACGCTGGAAGTTCATGCGCTGATTCAAGCGCTGTGCGGCAAAGGCAATGAAGGGCCGGATTTTGCCGAAGCGCTGGAAGTGGAGCGCTTGGCGACCGCAATTCGAAGGGCAGCGAAGGAAATGCGCTGGGTGAAAGTCGCGGAGATTTGAACGCGCTCTTATTCAGCCTACGGCCTGTCGGCCAGAAGCAAGTCGCTACGAGTCGATGTTCGGGGCAGAATCAAAAGCCAAACACAGGGCTTACAGGTAGAATGCCGCGCTTCCGGGCAGCCATTCTGCCCAACTGCCCAGTAAGCCCTGACCCATGCCCTTCGAACTTTCCGTAGACCCCACCACATTGGTGGTGCTAGCCCTTGTCGCCTTCGTGGCCGGTTTCATCGATGCCATCGCCGGTGGTGGTGGATTGCTCACCACTCCCGCGCTGCTGACCGCCGGGCTGCCGCCGCATCTGGTGTTGGGCACCAACAAACTCAGCTCGACCTTCGGCTCGGCCACCGCCAGTTTCACCTTTTACCGTCGCAAGCTGTTTCACCCGAAACAGTGGACTCGCGCGATCATTGGCACGTTCGTCGGCGCATTGATCGGCGCCATCGTCGCGCACTACCTCCCTGCCGAGCTGCTGAACCAGATGCTGCCGGTGATCGTCTTCGGTTGTGGCCTGTACCTGCTGTTCGGCGGCACACCCAAGGCACCACTGGACAGTGACGCGCCGATCAAAACCAGGTGGCAGGCGCCACAAGGCTTCGGTCTGGGCTTTTACGACGGCGTGGCCGGCCCCGGCACTGGCGCGTTCTGGACCGTCAGCACGCTGCTGATATACCCGGTGGATCTGGTAAAGGCCAGCGGCGTGGCGCGCAGCATGAACTTCGTCAGCAACGCGGCGGCACTGACCGTCTTCGCGATCAATGGCACCGTGGATTGGGCGGTTGGCCTGTCGATGGGTTCGGCCTTGATGGTGGGCGCGTTTCTGGGCGCCCGGACAGCGATTCAGGGCGGCGCGAAGTTCATCCGCCCTGTGTTCATTACCGTGGTGCTGGGACTAACTGTCCGCCTGGCCTGGCAGCACTGGTTCAACTAAGCCCAGGCGCTGGGCCAGATACAGATCGATGAGATAGCGCGCGATGGAACGGCTGGCCGGTAGCGGCGGCATCGCGTGAACGCTGAACCATTGCGCGTCTTCGATCTCATCGGCCTGGGGCACGATCTCGCCGCTGTCGTATTCGGCGTGAAAGCCCAGCATCATCGAGTGCGGGAACGGCCAGCACTGGCTGCCCTTGTACTGGATGTTCTTGACCTTGATCTGCACCTCTTCCATCACCTCGCGGCGCACGCAGTCTTCAGCGGACTCCCCCGGCTCGGCAAACCCGGCCAGCGTGCTGTAGACCCCGGTGACGAAGCGCGGAGAGCGCGCCAACAGGACTTCGTCGCCCCGGGTGATCAGGACGATCATGCTCGGCGAAATGCGCGGATAAGCGCGCAGGTCGCAATCCTTGCAATACATCGCGCGCTCGCGGGGAACCTGCTCATTGCGCTGCCCGCAATTGCCACAAAAGCGATGCTCTTTGGCCCAGGTGCTGATCTGCGCCGCATAACCCAGCACCTGAAACAGATCGGCATCATCGCCCAGCATGAACTGGCGCAACGTCTGCCAGCGAGTGCCTTCCAACTCCACCGCGTGCTTGAGGACGTACACGTAAACCGGCTCGCCATCGAAATGACCGATGCCGTGTTCGCTGATCAGCGGCAGTTCCTGGCGCTTGAGCCATTCGCGGGGGAACATGGCCCCGTTGTCATCCAGCAGAAAACCCTGATCGCTGTGGACCACGGCCCATCCGCCGACGTCATGGGGATCGAGCACAGCGGTGGTCCAACGCCTGGGGCGCGTCATGAAAGTTCTCCTCTGTTGAGCGACCCGCGCCGCCCAACGCCCGGATTCAGACTTTGGAGACAGCAGGTGGCAGGCTGTTCGGTTTCACGGTCAGTTGTCGAAGACCGGCTTCTGCTTGCCCATGTGAGCAACCATTGCCAGTTTCAGATCCGCCGATTGCAACATGGCAGCGTTCCATGTGGCAACGTATTCAAGCCCGTCATCGACGCTGTGATCGCGCATATAGGCGATCATGCGCTTGCTGCCGCTGATGGCAATCGGGGACTTCTCAGCGATCTCCCGCGCAATGGCGAAAACCCCTTCCAGCAATTGCCCGGCACCCGGGAAGGTGCGATTGACCAGGCCGATGCGCAGCGCTTCGTCGGCCTTGACGGTGCGCCCGGTGTAGGCCAGTTCGCGCATCATTCCGTCGCCGATCAAGCGCGGCAGGCGCTGCAAGGTGCCCACGTCGGCGGCCATGCCCATGTCGATTTCCTTGATGGAAAACAGCGCATCGTCTGCGGCGTAGCGCATGTCGCAGGCGCTGATCAGGTCGATGGCACCCCCGATGCAATAGCCTTGAACCGCTGCCAGCACCGGCTTGCTGCACCGGTCCACGACACTGAACGAGGCCTGCATCTGCAGGATCTTGCGGCGCAGCAGCCGCGCGTTGCGCCCCACATCCTTGCCCAGTTCGTTGGCCACCGAGGCCAGCAGCATCAGGTCGATGCCCGAGGAGAAATGCTTGCCCGCGCCACTGAGCACCACCACACGCACCTCGTCGGTCTCTTCGATCCACTGGAAAATGTCGATGATCTCGCTCCAGAACGCCGCATTCATGGCGTTGATCTTCTCCGGGCGATTGATTTGCACATGGGCGATGTGGTCGGTCAGCTCGACCTTGAAGGCGCTGTAGTCGGACACGGCGATGATCCTTGTATGACCTGGGTGGGTGAAGTCCTCGAGGCCGGACTATACCAAGGGGCAGGTATCGAAACAGGCCACGGTTGCGCCATTTGCCGGACCACAGATCGTTTGAAAAAAGGAACGCTTGCATGCGACAACGGTCCAGAGCAATGGCAGCATGAGGTCAACTATATCCTGTGACCCTGCCCGTCCAGCCATCAGTGGCAGACGGCGCCAGACTCTTCCTTTACCTCACAAGAGGGCGATCCTTGACGACATCGAAAGCGGCAACCGGCATTACCGGCCTGGATGACATTCTCTCCGGTGGCCTCTCGCGAGGTCATGTCTTCCTGCTGGAAGGCGAACCGGGCACGGGCAAGACCACCGTGGCCCTGCATTTTCTGCTGGCAGGAGCAGCCGTCCATGAACGCTGCTTGTACATCACGCTGTCCGAATCCGAACGCGAACTGCGCGACGGCGCCCTGTCCCACGGCTGGGAGCTGGGTGAACAGATCGAGGTCTTCGAACTGACGCCACCTGAAGACTTGCTCGACACCGAGCATCAGCAAAGCCTGCTGTATTCATCGGATCTGGAGCTGGGCGAAGCCACCCGGCAGATATTCGAGGTCGTGGAACGGGTCAAACCGACTCGGGTAGTGATCGACAGCCTGTCCGAAATTCGCCTGCTGGCGCAAAGTTCGCTGCGTTACCGCCGACAGATTCTGGCGATCAAACACTACTTCGCACGCTACGACGCAACAGTGATCCTGTTGGATGACCTGACGGCAGAGCAGCAGGACAAAACCGTGCACAGCGTCGCTCACGGCGTGATCCGCCTTGAAGAACTGCCCCCCACGTACGGTACTGAGCGTCGGCGCCTGCGGGTGGTCAAGTACCGAGGCCAAAAATACCGTGGCGGTTATCACGATTTCACGATCGTGACCGACGGCGTACAGGTGTTCCCGCGCCTGATTGCCGCCGAGCATCGATCCGCTTACGACAGCCGACAGCTCAGCAGCAACATTCCCGAGCTGGATTCGCTGCTCGGCGGTGGTATCGACAGCGGTTCGAGCACACTGATTCTGGGCCCTGCCGGCACCGGCAAGTCGTTGCTGGCACTGGTGTTCGCAGCCGCAGCAGCGAGCCGGGGCGAAAAGGTTGGACTGTTCATCTTCGATGAAGAAAAAGGTCTGCTGATTGCCCGAATCAAGAAACTGGGCATCGATCTGGAAGTTCTTCAGCAGAGCGGCAATTTGCTGATCGAACAAGTGGACGCGGCCGAACTGTCCCCCGGCGAGTTTTCTCATATGGTGCGCAATAGCGTCGACGAACAGCAGATCAGCACCGTGATCATCGACAGCCTCAACGGCTATAAGGCGGCGATGCCGGAAGAAAATGCGCTGGTGCTGCACATCCACGAATTGCTGCTGTACTTGAACCGGCGCGGCGCCTCGACTTTCATGACCGTGGCCCAGCATGGCCTGGTCGGCGACATGCAAGCGCCAGTCGACATTACCTATCTGGCCGACACCGTGATCCTGTTGCGTTATTTCGAGGCCCTAGGCAAAGTTCGCCGAGCGATTTCCATTATCAAAAAACGGACCGGAATTCACGAATCCACCATTCGCGAATACCGGATCAGCGGTGCCGGACTGAAGATCGGCGTACCGCTGGAAGCGTTTCAAGGCGTGCTGCGCGGCGTGCCCGATTACGCAGGCGAAGGTAACCCCCTGCTTAGGGACGAGGACGAGTGAGTACACCGGGACAACTGTCGGAACGCGCAATCATTCTGGCGCCCCATGGACGGGACAGCCAGATCGCCTTGAGAATCCTGCAGGAAGCAGGTTTCCCGGCACTCATTACCCATGATCTTGCAGGTCTGTGCCGGGAACTCATTTCCGGTGCCGGGTTGGCGATCATCGCCGATGAAGCCTTGCGCGGCGTGGACATCAACCCGTTGATGAGCCTGCTGAGCAATCAGGCCGCCTGGTCGGATCTGCCCATCGTGCTGTTGACTCACCATGGCGGCCCGGAACAGAACCCCTCTGCCCGTCTGGGCAAACTGCTGGGCAATGTCACCTTCCTTGAACGCCCTTTTCACCCCGTGACGCTGGTCAGTCTGGTGACCACCGCTGTGCGCAGTCGTCGCCGTCAATACGAAGCGCGCAGTCGCATGGAAGACCTGGCTGAAGGTGAACAGCGCCTGCAACACGCGCTCAAGGCGGGACGTCTGGGCCCTTGGCAACTGGAGGCCGAGTATCTGGAACTGGACTGCTCGGCCATCAGCCGCGCCCACTTCGGACGCGACGAGCACGCGCCTTTTACCTATCACGACTGGCTGGACGCGGTGTATTCCGAAGACCAGCCCCGCATGCAATCGGCGTTGCAACACAGCCTCGACACTGGCAGCGACTTCGTCATCGAGTTTCGCAACGTCTGGGGCGATGGCTCGCTGCACTGGGTCGACGTTCGCGCTCGGGCCATTCGTGCACGCAATGGCCGGGTCAGCCTGCTGGCTGGCGTCACGTCGGACATCACCGAACGCAAACTGGCGGAAACCCAGTTGCGGCGTCTCAACGAAACGTTGGAGCAGCAGGTCGAAGAGCGCACCTCTCAGTTGCGCCACAACGAAGAAGTGCTGCGCCAATCGCAGAAAATGGAAGCGGTGGGCCAACTCACCGGCGGCATTGCCCACGACTTCAACAACATGCTCACCGGCATCATCGGCAGCCTGGAACTGCTGCGACGGCGCATCGCCAAGGGGCGCACTGACGACCTCGACGGCCTGATCGATCTGGGCGTGACCTCGGCCAATCGGGCAGCTGCGCTCACCCACCGGCTGCTGGCGTTTTCCCGTCGCCAGTCACTGGATTCAAAGCCGGTGGAGATGAACGGACTGGTCATTTCCATGGGTGAGTTGCTGCACCGCAGCGTCAACGAAAGCGTGAGTCTGGACATGTGCCTGGCACCCGACCTGTGGACCGCTGAAGCCGATCCCAACCAACTGGAAAGCGCGCTGCTCAATCTGGTGCTCAACGCCCGTGACGCCATGCCCGGCGGCGGCATGCTGATGATCGAGACCTTCAATCGCAAGCTCGACCCAGCCTTCACCAACGCTTACGAGAACCTGTTGCCCGGCGATTACGTGGTGCTCAGCGTGACGGACACTGGATCCGGCATGCCGGAAAACGTCGTCAGCCGGGCATTCGATCCGTTCTTCACCACCAAGCCGATTGGCCAAGGCACGGGTCTTGGCCTGTCGATGATCTACGGCTTCGCCAAGCAATCTCGCGGCCACGTGGCCATCGAAAGCCAGGTGGGCCATGGCACTACTGTTCAGTTGTTCTTGCCACGCTTCAACGGTGACAAAGAAAACGAAGCCACGACACTCGATGCGCAGGCGCTGGAAGCCCGGGAAGGCGAGACGATTCTGATCGTCGAGGACGACCCCGCCGTGCGCGCGCTGGTCAGTCAGGTGCTCAGCGAATTGGGTTACGACTACCTTGAGGCGGGAGATGCGCTGGCCGCTGTGCCGATTCTGGAATCGGGGCAGCGGATTGACCTGATGATCAGTGATGTCGGCCTGCCAGGCATGAATGGTCGGCAACTGGCCGATATCGGTCGGCAGTTGCGACCGGCGCTGAAAGTGCTGTTCATCACCGGTTATGCGGAGAATGCCGGGACGCATGCAGGGTTTCTGGACGACGGTATGCAGATGATCAGCAAGCCATTCGCGTTCGAGCAGTTGACCATCAAAGTGCGGGAAATGATCGAGGGCTGACCCAGCCCTAGCACTTGATCCTGATCTTTTTACGCGATCGCCCGGATACCGCCGAACGCGACTTGCGCTCAGTCTGCGCCCACGTCGCGTTGGGCGGTGTTTGGGCTTCCTGAGTGCGTGTGTGAAAAACCGAAGCTCAATCGTCCCATCAGTTCAATAAACGCTGAATCTGCGACTGCAAACTGTCCATGGTGAACGGTTTGGCCAGAATCGGCGCCTTGCGGGCAATCGGGCTGCCGGATTCGACGATTTCCGCCGGATAGCCACTGATGAAAATCACCTTGAGCTCCGGTCGCAGCTTCACCGCGGGTTCAGCGATCATCACCCCGGACACACCGCCCGGCAGACGGTAATCGGTGATCATCAGGTCCAGGTGAGGTTTGGTGGCAAGGATTTCGAATGCCTGCTCGCCGTTTTCCGCCTGCAATACCCGATACCCCTCCCCCGACAGATAGTCGGACAGCAGCATCAGGATCAGCGGCTCGTCTTCGACAATCAATACGACATTTTCTGCATCAGAGCTCATGGGAACGCCTTCGATCTTTTAAATAGCTGCCATTACGACCATGGCCCGCTCTGGAGGTTGCGCAGAAAAATCAGATATTTAGCTGGACGGTCAGGGGCTGTGCGACAGCAGCGTCAACCCCTCGGTCGACGCCGCTCTGGCCCGCCCATGACGGGCCATTGCGCCTTAAAGCGGCAAACTGACGCGGAACAGCGAACCGCAGCCCTCTTCGCTCTCGACGCTGATGGCGCCACCGTGGGCGGCGACGATCTGGTCAGAGATGAACAGACCCAATCCCAGCCCTGACACCGCATGGCTGGCCGACACCCGCTCGAACTGTTGGAAGATCCGTTTCTGGTTTTCGGCACTGATACCGATGCCCTGATCCTTGACTTCGACCCGCGCCTCACTGCCAGCGCTGTATACCCGCACTTCAATGGGCTTGTGGGCGCCATAACGCAAGGCGTTGGTCAGCAGGTTCGCCACCACTTGCTCGATGCGGAACTCGTCCCAGATACCAATCACCGGCTCACTGGCATGAAGGGTCACGACGCTTTCGGCAGCGGCAATCTGCGCGGCGTAGCTCTCCACCAGATTGACCACCAGTTCCGACAGGTCGAATGCGCTGGTGCGGATCGACAGTTTGCCGGTGCGAATGCGCGACACGTCGAGCATGTCCTCGATCAGCCGAATCAGGCTTTGAATCTGGCGCTCATCGCGCTCGACCATGGCCTTGAGCTTGTCCATGGTGAAGGCCGACGCGTTGTCTTTGGCCAGGTGCAGTTTGCGCAACTGGGTTTCCAGAATCAGCCCGTTGAGGGGCGTGCGCACTTCGTGAGAGACGATGGACATGAAGTCATCGCGCATCCGGATCGCATGCTCAAGCTCGTTCTGGGTCGAGGTCAGTTCACGCAGCAGCGCTTCCTGTTCCTGACGACTGCGCTCCAGCTCCTCGACCTGCTCCTTCATCGCCTTGCGCTGACGAAACAGGTCGACAAACACGTTGACCTTGCTCTTCACCGCATGGATGTCCAGCGGCTTGTGCAGAAAGTCCACGGCCCCGCTTTCATAGCCCTTGAATGCGTAATTCAGCTCGCGCCCGGCCGCGCTGACGAA
Organism: Pseudomonas sp. Pseu.R1; assembly: GCF_045764065.1. Lineage (NCBI taxonomy): Bacteria > Pseudomonadati > Pseudomonadota > Gammaproteobacteria > Pseudomonadales > Pseudomonadaceae > Pseudomonas > Pseudomonas sp. Pseu.R1. The sequence goes on from NZ_JBJGEE020000001.1 coordinate 572,042, forward strand.
CACGATGGGAATGCTTTTGGTCTTTTCGGTGCCTCGCATCATCTCGGCCAGTTCGAAGCCGTCCATGCCGGGCATCTGCACATCGAGAATGGCCATGGCGAACTCATGCTCCAGCAACAGCGACAGCGCTTCATCGGCCGAGGTGGCCTTGAACACCTGACGGTCTTCACGCTTGATCAGCGCTTCGAGGGCCAGCAGGTTTTCCGGCAAATCGTCGACGATCAACAACTTGGCAATGATTTCACTCAGCATGCAATTCGTTCCAGCTCAACGAGCAAAAGGCCAATATCGGCCAAAGGCAGGAGAAAGTCCGGTGTGTGCAGAGCCAGCGCCGCGTCGGGCATGGCACGGGCCAATGCCTGCGCCGGGTCCTGGACCACGGTAAGACCACCGGACTCACTGATTCGTGCCATTCCTTCGGCACCATCATTGTTGGCCCCGGTCAGCAAGACCCCGGCGAGCCTGTTTTCATAGGCATCGGCAGCCGATTCAAAGAGGATGTCGACGCTGGGACGGGAGTGATAAACGCGCTCTTCCTGGCTGAAGGAAAACGTCAGATCGTTCTCCACCGACAGGTGATAGCCGGGGGCGGCGAAGTACAACGTGCCGGGCACGATGGGCTCCTTGTCGTCCGCCTCCTTGACCGGCATCGCCAGGTGTGAGCTGAACACCTCTGCCAACAGGCTGCGACGTTCGTCGGGCAGGTGCAGGACCACGATGATCGGCAAGCGAAAACCTTTGCGCAGCGGCCGGAAAATCTTCAGCAGCGCCTCGACCCCGCCCGCCGACGCACCGACGACGATGGCATCGACCTTCGGCAATGCGAGGAGATCCGAAGCCGTGCCAGGAAAGGTGGTTCTCATGATTTGCGATAGATCCGCTCTTGTTTGACCAAGGGCTCGAACTGATCCTTGTAACCGGAAAACTCCAGGGTTTCCTTGCTGCCCAGCACCAGAAAACCGCGATGACACAGGGACTCATGGAACAACCCGAATGCCCGGTCCTGCAACTTCTTGTTGAAGTAGATGAGCACATTGCGACAAGAGATCAGGTGCGTCTCGGAAAACACGCTGTCAGTGGCCAGGCTATGGTCGGCGAAGGTGACGTTTTCCCGCAGCGTCTTGTCGAAGATCGCGTAGTCATAGGCGGCCGTGTAGTAGTCCGACAGCAGCCGTTTGCCGCCCGCCTTGAGGTAATTGTCGTGGTACTTCTGCACATGCTCCATGGAAAAGATGCCCTGCTTGGCCTTCTCCAGAGAATCGGGGTTAATGTCGGTGGCATAAATGATGGTGCGATCGAGCAACCCCTCCTCACGCAGCATGATGGCCGTCGAATACACCTCTTCACCCGTGCTGCATCCGGCAATCCAGATTTTCAGCGAGGGGTAGGTCTTGAGGATCGGCACCACTTCCTGACGCACCGCCAGACAATGCGAGGGGTCGCGAAACATCTCGCTGACCGGCACCGTCAGGAACTGCAGCAATTGCATGAATGCCGTAGGGTCGTGCAGCACCCGCTCCTGCAAGGCGGAGATGGTTTTCAACTCGAACTGGCGCAATGCATGAGCGACGCGTCGTTTCACCGACGCGCCGGAATAATCACGAAAGTCATAGCTGTATTTCAGGTAAATCGCTTCGATCAACAGACGCAGCTCGATCTCGACGTTTCGCTCATGGGCCATCGGTAAAACCTGGTCTTTCTACGGGCGTGGTCAATTGATCCGCTCCATTCAGATACGTTCCATTTTTGGCAGCCACACGCGAATCAGCGAGAACAACCGGTCCAGATCGATCGGCTTGGCCAGGTAATCGTTGGAACCGGCCTGCAGGCAGCGCTCCTGATCGTCCTTCATGGCCTTCGCCGTCACGGCAATGATCGGCAGCTTGCGCCAGCGCGGGTCCTTGCGGATCTGGGTGGTGGCTTCGTAGCCGTCCATTTCCGGCATCATCACGTCCATCAGCACCAGATCGATGTCCTCGACCGTATTCAACTTGTCGATGGCTTCCAGACCGTTACGCCCCACTTCGACGATGGCGCCTTTGTGCTCCAGTGCGCTGGTCAGGGCGAAGATGTTGCGCACGTCGTCGTCCACCACCAGGATCTTGCGGCCTTCGAACACTCGATCGCGACTGCGAGCGGTCTTGAGCATTTTCTGGCGCTCGTTGGACAGTTGCGACTCGACCTTGTGCAAGAACAGGGTGACCTCATCCAGCAGCCTCTCAGGTGAGCGCGCACCCTTGATGATGATGGTGCGCGAGTACTTGAGCAGCTCGGCTTCTTCCTCCCGGGTGAGGTTGCGCCCGGTGTAGACGATGACTGGCGGGAACGCACAGATTTCGTCGGTGGACATGCGCTTGAGCAGTTCATTGCCCAGCATGTCCGGCAGTTTCAGGTCGATGATCATGCAGTCGTAGGCGTTGTCGCGCAGCAACTCCAGCGCGTCCTGAGCAAAACCGACGGCGGTGATTTCGATGTCGTCGTCGCCGATCAGGCGGGCAATGCTGTCGCGCTGCAAAGCGTCGTCTTCCACCAGCAACACGCGTTTCACTTTCTGCGTGAGCTTGGCTTCGAGACGGGCAAACACGTCCTTGAGTTCTTCACGGGTGGTTGGCTTGACGGCATAACCGATGGCGCCCATCTGCAAGGCCGCTTCCTGACGGTCTTCGACAGAAATGACATGGACCGGAATGTGCCGGGTCGATGGCATTTCCTTCAAACGCTGGAGCACGGTCAGGCCGGAATGATCGGGCAGGCGCATGTCCAGCAGGATCGCGTCCGGCAGGAAACTGGACGCCAGATCGAAACCTTCGTCAGCCGCGTGAGCCACCAGGCAGTGGTAGCCCAGCTCGTGCGCCAGGTCGTAGAGGATGTGGGCGAAGCGCACCTCGTCCTCAATCACCAGAATGCAGCGCTTGCTGAACGGCACTTTTTCCCGATCATCGGAAAAACGCGGCACGGTTTCGCTGGCAGGCACCGGCACGGGCACCGCCGCCACCGGAACAGCCAGTGGCGTGGTGATCGGCGCAGCCACTGTCGCTACGGGAGAGGATTCGATGAATTGCGGTTGTTCAACGTAGTTCTCCGGCAACACCAGCGTAAAGATGCTGCCCTGCCCCAGCGCACTGGTCACCGAAATCGATCCGCCCAGCAGTCGCGCCAGATCGCGGGAAATCGATAACCCCAGACCGGTGCCGCCGTAACGGCGTGCAGTGGTGCCATCGGCCTGATGGAACGCCTCGAAAATGCTTTCCTGTTGATCTTCGGCAATGCCAATGCCCGAGTCGCGCACGGCAAACACGACGCCTTCGCCCGGCTGGCGCGACACTGTCAGGCTGACCGCACCGCTCTCTGTGAACTTCACGGCGTTGGACAGCAGGTTCTTCAGCACCTGTTCCAGGCGCTGGCGGTCGGTGTACAGCGAGACCGGCGTGCCAGGCTGGATTTCCACGGAGAACTGCAACTTTTTGTCCGCTGCCAGCGGCTCGAACATCATGCGCAAGTTATCGACCAGACGGCTGACGCTGCTGTTTTCCGGGCGCACTTCCAGCTTGCCCGCTTCGACCTTGGCAATGTCGAGGATGTCGTTGATCAGGTTCAGCAGGTCGTTGCCTGCCGAATAGATCGACTCGGCGAATGTCACCTGCTCGTCGGTGAGGTTGTCGTGGGGGTTTTCCGCCAGCAGCTTGGCCAGAATCAGCGAGCTGTTCAGCGGCGTGCGCAGCTCATGGGACATGTTGGCGAGGAACTCGGACTTGTATTTGCTCGACCGCTGCAACGCTTCGGCGCGGGCCTCCAGTTCGACCTGCGCGATATTCAGCTCTTCGTTGTTGCGGTCCAGCGCATCCCGTTGTTCGGCCAGCGCCTTGCTCTGCTCCGACAACTGCACGTTGGTCTGCTCAAGCTCAGTCTGCTGGGTTTCCAGATGGGCCTGGGATTCCTTGAGAATGCGTGACTGCTCTTCCAGCTCTTCGTTGGCGGTGCGCAGTTCTTCCTGCTGCACTTGCAGCTCTTCGTTGAGCTGTTGGGTTTCGGCCAGCACTTCCTGAAGCCGCTGACGATAGCGCGCGGCGTCGATGGAGATACCGACATTCGTGGCCACCAGTTCGAGGAACTCTCGGTCGCGCGGCGTCAGTTCACGCAGAAAACCCAGTTCGATCACACCATTGACCTGATCATCGTTGGTGGTCGGCACCACGATCACGCTGCGTGGAGAGCCGTCGCCCAGACCCGAGCTGACCTTGAAGTATTCCTGCGGTACGTCTTGCAGCAGGATGACTTCGCTCTGCTCGGCGGCCTTGCCGACCACGCCTTCGCCGCTGAAGATCGACTGTTCCTGCAACTCTTGCTGCCGCGAGAAACCGTAGGAGGCCACCCGCACCAGCCCGCCATGCTCCTGACGCACGTACACGGCGGCGACCACGCTGCCCAGATACTGGGCAAAGAATTGCAGCACATTGCGGCCCAGCAGGTTCAACGTCAGTTGGCCGATGACCTGTTCGGCCAGCGCACTCTGGCCGTTACGCAGCCAGGCGACATGGGCCAGACGCTCGGCGTCTTCCTGTTGCGCCTTGATGTTCGCCGCGTAAGTGTTGGACAAGGTGGTCATATCGCGGCGGCCGACCCAGGCCAGGATGCCGCTGACGATCACGATAAAGGCAATGTACAACGACACCGAGAGCAGCGTGGTGTGGGTGACGTCGGCGTTGCGGGTCAGGCGCAACTGGTGTTCGATGTTCGCCGCCTGATCGTACTGATCACGGATTTCATCAGCCAGGCGCTTGCCCTGGCGATTCAGGATGGGCGTCGCGTAATCGCCGTTGTTACGGCGCAGCATGATCATGTTCTGCGCGAATTCGTTCCACGATTCCTGCATCGCGGCCAGGCGTCTAAAGCGGTCAACCTGATCCGGGTTGTCAGCGACCAGTTCCTCCAGGCCCTTCAACTCGGAAATGATGCTCGGCTTGGCCACTTCATACGGATCAAGGAAGCGCTCGTCCCCGGTCAGCAAGAAACCGCGCATGCCGGTTTCCATGTCCACCGACAGTTTCAACGAGCGGTTGATGTTGTTGATGACCCGGTCGGTGTGCTCCACCCACTGGATGACCGACAACAGATACGTGATCAGGATCACGAAAAACGCAGCGCTCAAAACTCCCACTGCCAAGGGCAGGCTCACGTTGCGGGTCAATAATTTGCGAAAACGTTGCTCATCGACGGCAGAGGTTTGGATCATCGCAAGTGCTCGGGCAAATTCGGCTAAACCACGGAGTTTGCCGCATTTTTTGGCAAAAAACTCCGACTTATAGGACACAACGCTGAATTTTCAGGTTTAAGTTATAGGCTAAAAACGCGCGTACTATACGATTGAGTGATTCCTTTACGCCATCTAACTCAATTGAATTGTGTTTTTGACGTCTGGAACTTGTCACAATCACCGGCTCAGTTGTCTCGCAGATCAGGCACAATCCGCCGGATCCAGTTCCCGCCATTTGAAGGAAAATGTTCATGCCCGACCCAACCAGCACGATTCTGGTGGTGGAAGATGACGACATCGTGCGCATGTTGATCGTCGATGTGCTCGAAGAGCTCGAATACACCGTGCTCGAAGCCGCTGACGGCAGTGAAGCGCTTGCGCACCTGCAAAATGACGGCGAAGCCATCGACCTGATGATGACCGACCAGGGCCTGCCCGACATGAAAGGCACCGAGCTTGCCAGCCGGGCGGCGGCGCTGCGCCCGACCCTACCGATTCTGTTCGCCAGCGGCTACGCCGAAAACATCGATGTGCCGTCCGGTATGCACCTGATCGGCAAGCCGTTCTCGATCGATCAACTGCGCGACAAGGTGACCAGCATCCTTGGCCATTGAACAACGCACCACCCACGTCCTGATCATTGGCTATGTCTGGCCGGAGCCGCGCTCGTCGGCCGCCAGCGGCCACGTGATGCAACTGATCGACTGCTTTCTCGAGCAGGGCTGGCAGATCACCTTCGCCAGCGCCGCGACTGAAGGCGAGCACAAGGCCGACCTTGCCGCACTCGGCATCGACGAAGTGGCCATCGAACTGAACAACAGCAGTTTCGACGTGTTCATCAGCGAACTACAACCCGATGTGGTGCTGTTCGATCAATTCCTGATGGAAGAACAGTTTGGCTGGCGGGTCGAGAAACACGCGCCGAATGCCGTCCGCGTGCTGGAAACGTCCGATCTGCAAAGCATGCGTCACGCCCGGCACCATCAGGTCAAGGAGCTGCTCAAGGGACAACCCGACGGCGACCTGTCCGACTACTTCGCCATGCCCCGCTGCGAGCTGTTTTCGCGGATGGCGACCACTGACATGGCCCAGCGCGAGATCGCCGCGATCTACCGCAGCGACCTGAGCCTGATGGTCTCGGACATGGAAATCGAACTGCTCACCGAACAATTCGGCCTGCCCGCTTCGATCCTGCATTGGGCGCCACTGCTGGTGCACCACGTGCCAAAACAGGCGCCAGGCTTTGAAGAGCGCACGCACTTCCTGACCATCGGCAACTTCCGTCACGCGCCCAACTGGGACGCCGTGCTGTGGCTCAAGAACTCCATCTGGCCGTTGATCCGCCAGCAATTGCCGAGCGCGCAGGTGCATGTCTACGGCGCCTACACCCCGCCCAAGGCTGCCGCGCTGCACAACCCGGTCCAGGGCTTTCACATCATGAACTGGGCCGAAGATGCGCTGGAAGTGATGTCGGCTGCGCGGGTGTCACTGGCACCGATCCGCTTCGGCGCCGGAATCAAAGGCAAGATCATCGACGCCATGACCTGCAGCACTCCCACCGTCACCACTCCCATCGGCGCAGAAGCCATGCACGGCGACCTGCCTTTCCCCGGCGCCATCGCTGAGGACGCGCAATCGCTGGCCGACGAAGCCGTGCGCTTGTACACCGATCGAACGCGTTGGGAACAGGCACAACAGGAAGGTTGGCAGGTGTTGCAAGCGAGGTTTCGGTTTGCGCCGCACTGCAAAACGTTGATCGAGCGCATCGAGCAGATACGCGGTGACTTGGCGGCGCATCGCGCGGCGAATTTCACCGGGGCGATGTTGCGACACCATCAACACAAGAGCACGCAGTACATGTCGCAGTGGATTGAGGCGAAGAATCGCAGCGTTTGAGTGTGAATAGCGGAGATGAAAAAGCCCCTGACGCTCACGCGCTCAGGGGCTTTTTTCATGATGCCGTCGCTCAATCGCTCTCAAGCAATGCCCGCAACATCCACGCCGCCTTTTCATGCACCTGCATGCGCTGGGTCAGCAAGTCGGCGGTGGGTTCGTCGCTGACTTTCTCCAACAGCGGAAACATGCCACGGGCGGTGCGCACGACCGCTTCCTGGCCGGCCACCAGTTGCTTGATCATGTCGGTCGCTGCCGGCACGCCCGGTTCCTCTTCGATCGAGGACAGACGCGCGTAAGTCGAGTAGGTGCCCGGCGCCGGGAAGCCCAGGGCGCGGATGCGTTCGGCGATGGCGTCGACGGCAGTGGCGAGTTCGGTGTACTGCTCTTCGAACAGCAAGTGCAGGGTACGGAACATCGGGCCGGTGACGTTCCAATGGAAATTGTGTGTTTTGAGGTAGAGCACGTAGGTGTCGGATATCAGCCGCGACAGCCCTTCGACGATGTCCGCGCGATCCTGTTCGTTGATACCGATTTCGATAGGCATGTGACGCTCCCTTTGGTCTCTATGATTTCTCGTAATGAGGCCATTTTAGGAAAGCACTTCCGATAGCGGAAATCACCCATGGCAATCGCAGCCATCGATGCAGACTATGGGTGGCACGTTTGGCTGGCGCAGCGAAACTCTGGCCAGCCGCCCCCAAAGCTGGACGCCAACACGGACTTTTTTGGGGTCAGATCAGGGGTCCGGTTTTGCTGCGCGACCTATGACTGCGTACGATCCGGTCGTGTCAGCCCCAGTTTGTCAATGCGATAGCGCAGCATGTCCCGAGTCAGCCCCAGCAGCCGGGCCGATTTGGTGACGTTCCAGTCGGTCTTGTCGAGGACTTTGCGCACCATTTCGTTTTCCACCTCCGGCAGGTTCATGTTGCCCATGCCGTCGTTCATCGCCTGTGGGTGGGATTGGGGTTGCGGGTTGAATTGTGGCACGAAGGCCGGGGTGGTCATCGGCTCGTCCATCAGGCTGGGGCACAGGCCCAACTGGTACGGCGCGATGCAATTGGTCTGGGTCAGCAATACCGTCTGTTCAAGCATGTTGCGCAGCTCACGCACGTTGCCCGGCCAACTGTAGCCGCGCATCAACTGTTCGGCGTCGGCACTGAACCGCAGGTCGGTCTTGCCGTAGCGCTTGCCGTGCAGTTGCAGGAAATGCCGGGCCAGGCGAATCACGTCATCACCCCGAGCCTGCAAGCGTGGCACCTTGATCGAAATGATGCGCAGGCGGAAGAACAGGTCGCGACGGAATTTGCCCTGCTGCACCATCTGTTCGAGGTTGCAGTTGGTGGCGCTGATGATGCGCAGGTCGACCTTGCGCTCCTTCACCGAGCCGATGCGTCGTACGGTGCGGTCTTCCAGCAGTTTGAGCAGTTTGGCCTGCAACAGCAGGTCCATTTCCCCCACTTCATCGAGGAACAGGGTGCCGCCATCTGCCGCTTCCACCAGCCCGGTACGACGATCCTTGGCGTCGGTGAACGCGCCTTTTTCGTGACCGAACAGCTCGGCCTCGATCAGGTGCGCGGGAATCGACGCACAGTTGAATTCCACGAACGGCCCCTTGCTGCGCGGCCCGTCGAAATGCAGCGCGCGAGCCACCAGTTCCTTGCCGGTGCCGGTCTCGCCTTCCACCAGCACAGGGGGCAAGTCGCTGCTGGTCATGCGCTGCTCAGCGTCGAGCAATTGGGTGACCACATTCTTCACCGCCATCATCGCCGGGGAGTCGCCGATCAGCGCCTGCAAGCCCGAATGCTTGGCGTCGCGGTCCTGATAGAACGACAGCGTGCGCTCCAGGCGCTCGGTGGCCAGTGCCTTGTCCAGCAGCAACTTGAGTTCGGGCAGGGCGACGGGTTTGGTCAGGTAATGAAACGCGCCCTCCTTCATCGCCGTCACGGCGTCTTCGATATTGCCGTAGCCGGTCATCATGATCAGTTTGAGGTCCGGCGCGCTTTCCCTCAGCGCGTTGATCAGCTCGTGACCGCTCATGCCCGGCAGGGAGTTGTCGGTGAGCACCACGTCAGGCCGCCAGTTTTGCAGGGTCTGGAGCGCCTCTTCGGCGCAGTGGCAGACCCGCGCCTCAAAATCCCGACGCTCCAGATAGGTCTGGATATTGCTGGCCAGGAGCTCGTCGTCTTCAACCACCAGTATGCTGTGTTCCATCGAGTCCCCCTTCCGCCGCAATTTTGAACGTCAGTTTCACACGGGTACCTTCCTGCTCTCGGCTGGTCAGGGAGACCTTGCCGGAAAACCGCTCCATGATCCGCTTTACCAACACCAGCCCCACACCCAGACCACCCTGTTTGGTGGTGAAGAACGGTTTGAACACCATCGCTTCCTGCTGCCGGGACATGCCTTTGCCGTTGTCGGCGACCGTCAGGTAGACACGCCCGCTGGCAGGCTCGGACACGATGTCGATCTTCAGTTTGCCGTCCTTGGTCATGGCCTCCAGTGCGTTAGCCATGAGGCTATTCAAAATCTGCGCCAACAGAATGCGCTGGCTGATCACCAGAGGGGTCTCTGTGGGCGCAAACTCAACGCTGATGCTGGCCCGCCGCAGTTGCTGCTCGTACGACACCAGCACATCCTGCATGCAGGCCACCACGTCCACCGCCTCGGATTCCCCACTAATGGGGCGTAGCGACAACAGCAGTTCGCGCACCCACTTTGACATGCGGTCGACTTGATTGATGATGTCGTTGATGTTCTTTTGCGCGGCCGGATCGACCACTTCCAGAGCCAGCTCGGCACTGGAGCGGATGGTCGCCAGCGGGTTGCGCAGGCTGTGGGCGACCGCTGAGGACATTTCCCCCAGTGCGGCGAATTTTTCGCTGTTGATCAGTTGCCGCTGCTGGGACTCCAGCAATCTGGAGGCCCGCCGCACGATCCAGAACAGCCCCAGGTAAATCAACATGCCCCCAATTCCGGTGGAAACCCAGATCACCACGTAGCCGCGCTCGATGCTGGCGATCAGGTCTTTGGGCTCCTTGTAGATTTCGACGATGGCCAGGACGTCTTTTTCCTCGGCGTCGAACAGCGGAATGTAGTTCTCGATGAACAGGTAATCCGGTGGGTTGAGAAACTTTTGCTCGTTCTGATGGCGTTGAGTCTCGTGGTGGGCGCTGCCAGTACGCTGGCGGGAACGAAACGCGGCTTCCAGATCGTCGTTACCCAGAATCGCCTTGCCGATCAATGCCGGGTTAGTGGACCAGATGATGACGCGATCAGGCGCGTAGACGTTGACCAACAAGGCGTCTGGCAGCGAGGAAATATGGTCGAGGAATTCATCGCGGGATTTGCGCCGGGTTTCCGGGTCGACATCGGCGACCGGCAGATCACGGCGGGTGTCGAGCAGCTCGGCCATGGTCCGGCTGGTGGGAATTTCCGCGTGACGGATCTCGGCAGAGGCGATGGCGTGGACGAATTGCGAGGTCAGCAGCGAGTCGCGCTGCACCGCTTCGCTGACCACGAAACGGGTGGAAATCAGCCCCAGTCCGATGGCCACCGAGGCAATGACCAAGAGGCTGACCAGCGAGAACCAGCGCAGGAGATTGAAGCGAGGCCGTGGCTTTTTTTCTATTTCTTTGAGGCTGGCTTGAGTCAGCATATCGCTGCGCCCTATCGATCCCATGGCGGCCGTCCTGGTCACTTTTTTAGTCGGTATAGCGTAAGCCGCTGCATCGCGGTAGCGGATTTTTAGCGCCTCTCGAGACTTTTGATATCACAACGACACCACTCACCTCACCTACGCCGCGCTTAGTCCCTGATTGCCAAGGCAGTTTTACAAAAAATATTGAACTTTTTTAAACGATTGCCGTCCGTCCGACGGTTTCGCCTCCTGCGGTTTGCACCTTCCCCCAACTCTGGGGAGAGCCCCCCACTTCCCACCTGTTTCACCTGAGCAACGACCTGTCTCGACGCTGAGATTTCAGCCACTTATTACTTGAATAACAATGAGTTAAACAACTGTTCAGCATTCTGGTACAGATGTTGCGCTAGCCCTCGCAGCCTCCTGGAACCGACGCCTTCGTCCGACTCACGCCAGAGGCAGGTTCATTGCGAGAGGGAAGACAAATGCCCAGCACATTGACCCACGCCGTGACGCTGCTGACACTGATCGCAGCCGTTCACGGTTCCACCCAGGCCGCTCTGTTCGCGGTCGATCAGGGCGTCTACAGCCCACAAAACGGCAACTTTGCCCAGTGGTATCAGGACACTCACGGCCGCACCCTCGACCTGTGCCTGGGCAAAGCGCTGAGTTCCCGCGTTCCGTCCACGCCCGGTGTGCCGTCGTACATGTGTACGCTGGCCGTCGCCGCCGGGGTCTTCGATGATCAACAGCCGATGGTGTTTCCCACCAACTTCCCGGATGAAGCCTTCTGGTTTCTGGCTGACGGTGCCTTGCCCACGGCCGGCGCCGCCACGCTCAATCTGAAGTACACCGCCGCACTTGAAGCCGCGTTCAGTGGCGGCGATCCTGCCCCTAACGATCAGATCAGTTTCGCGCGTATTCGTATTCGCATGGATGCGCCGGTCGCAGGCACCTACACCATCACGCACCCTTACGGCGTGGATGTCTTCCAGATCGACACGCCCGGCACCAAAGCCATCAACATGACCCGCGACATCGGCATCGGTGCCATCGGCAATTTCACGGGTGCCTTGACGGGTGATGTCGGCCCCTTCCTGCGCAGCGTCAACGGGCCTTACACCGAAACCGACCCCACCACGGGGGTAGCCTCGCAGTACATCGGCGATCCCAACCTGACCGAGCAGGTCACGGGCAGCCCGTTCGGCACCAACTTCATCAGGGTTCAGGGCCCGAATGGTATCGATGGCCGCACCGACGTGTTCGGCATCACCGGCAAACTCTCCACCGTCGTGCGTCCGACCCCGAACGTCGTACAGCGCGCCACCTATACCCGTCGCCCTGGCGGCACCGGCAACGCTGGCGTTCAGGCACAAGAGGACGTGTTCGCCCTCGCCCCGCCGCCGCCGGGCACCGCTTCGTTCGTCGACACCGCCAGCGCGCCGATCACCATGACTGAAGCCACCGCCACTGGCGCCTGGTACGGCCAGTCTTCGGCGAACCCGACGCTGCCCGTCAGTCTGAGCGTCACCGCCGACAACCACCTGGCGATCCCCACCAGCACGCCGACCACCGTCACCCGCGCCCTGACCGACCTGGTCAGTATCGACACCGCCACCTACAGCCTGGCGTCCGGGCAACTGACGTTGTCGGCCACGACCAGTGACGCGACCGCGGCCACCACCCTGACGGCCACCGGCAGCTCCGGCGGCGCCATCGGCACCCTCGGAGGTGGCGGGACCACGAAAACCCTGATCACCGGCATTTCGCCGATTCCACCGGCCAAAGTCACGGTGACCTCGACCAATGGCGGCAGCGATACCGAAGAAGTGGTGATCGTTCCCTGATCGCGACCACGTCTTGCTCTCGAATCTGGAGGCAACATGAACAGTTGGCCAAGTCTGATTTTCGGTGCCCTGAGTCTGATCGCAGCCACCGAGGCGGCACACGCCGGTCTCGCTGCGGTCGACCCCGGCCCCTATACCGTCGCCACAGGACGTTTCCCGCAGTGGTACAAGGACCAGAACGATCTGGAACTGGAACTGTGCCAGTCCAGAGCCGTGAGCTCGCGCGTGGCGGCCGCCGTTCCACCGGCATACATGTGCACTCTGGGCGCCGTGCCCGGCTTGTACGACGATGCCTTTCCCATGGTCTACCCGGACAACTTCCCGGACGAGATGTTCTGGTACCTGCTGCAAGCGCAGATCAGGACCAACACCAGCCCGATCGCCGGCTATGGTCTTGAGATCTACACCGCCGGGGTGGAAGCGGCGTTCGCCACCGATCCACCCACTGACGGCTCGCAACAAAGCTTCGCGCGCATCCGCATGCGCATCGACATCCCCGCCGGGCGGCCCGGGACCTACACCGTCACCCACCCCTATGGCGTGGACACTTTCAACGTCACCACCACCGGGCGCCGGGCCATCAACCTGACACGCGACATCGGCATCGGTGCAGCGGGTGATTTCAGTGGTGCGCTGACCGGCAACATCGGGCCGTTCGTCAAAGGCATTGGAGGTCCCTACACCGAGGTCGATCCTGACACCGGTGCGGTCAACACCTACATCGGTGACCCGAATGTGCCAGAAGCCGTCACCGGCAGCCCGTTCGGCACCAACTTCGTCAAAATCGAGGGTCCGGCGGGCACGCTCATCCAGAACCTCTTCACCGTCAGTGGCAAGGTGCGCGATCCACGGGTGCAAACCCCGGTCGAAGTCAAGCGCGGCACGTACAGCCGCAACAGCTCCGGCACTCGCGTCGAACTGTTCGCCTCATCCCCGAACAGCTCCAGCCTGTGCTACCGGGAAACCCTTGCGCTGGTTCCCGGCACACCGGCTTCACCTTGCCAGTTCAATCTGCTTGGCGATAACAACGGCAACTTCTTCGTCGCCCATTCAGCCTCGACGCTGCCGCCGTTCGTGATCCTGACCGCCAGCAACCCGGTGGGCACCACCAAGCCAACGGCCGTCTCCACCAAACTGGTCGACGTGGTGAAAATCCGAACAGCCCGTTACACCTGGGACAACCACGCGCTGGTGATCGAGGCCGCGTCCAGCGACGAAACTTCGGTGCCTGACATGATTGCCCAAGGCTATGGCGCGCTGTCGAAAACCGGCACCTTGCAGCAGTTGACCGTGCCTAACCTGTTGCAGCCACCGCCTTTCGTGACCGTGAAATCGGCACGTGGTGGCGAAGACACCGAGCCGGTCACGGTGCTGGGCACTGCGCCCAACTCCGGCGCCAACCAGCCACCGGTGGTGGTCAATGACACCGGCAGCACGGGCTTCGGCGTCCCTGTGACCCTCAGCGTACTGACCAACGACAGCGATCCGGACGGCGACCTGCCGCTGACCATCAGCGACCTGACCCAACCGGCATCGGGCCTGGGCACCGTCGCGCTGAACGGCACCACGTCCATCGTCTACACCCCGCCTGCCGTGGTGAACACGCCAATCACGGCGACCTTCACCTACAAGGCCGTGGACAGCAAGGGACTGAAGTCGACCTCGCCGGCCACTGTCAGCGTCACCGTGGCGCCTAACCGCCCACCGGTCGCGGGCAATGACACCGGGGCAACACTGGCCGGGTCGCCACTGGTGGTCAACGTGCTGGCCAACGACACCGACCCTGAAGGCAACGTGCCGCTGAGCGTGACCAACCTGACACAACCGGCGGTGGGACGCGGCACCGTGACCACCAACGGCACCACCGTGACCTACACACCACCGGCCACCGTGACCGCTGCGTTCACCGCGACCTTCACCTACCAGGCGGCGGACTCGTTCGGTGCCCTGTCGACCCCGGCCACGGTCAGCGTTTCGGTCACCGCGCCTCCGGCCGGTAACGAGACCCTGACCATCACTTCGGCGCAAGTGCAGGTGCGTGGCGGTGGCGCGCTGTTCAGTTGGGACCTGGCGGGCACCAGTTCGGTGACCACCGGCAACACCATCGTCATCACCGTGACCACACCGACCGGCGTGCAAGAGCTGGATCGGGTGACCGTACCGGCGACCGGACGCTGGAGAAGTTCGGTGGTGAACACCATCGCGCCGTCGGCCACCAACCCGACCGCGACCGCCACCTCGTCCAAAGGCACGGTGCGGACACTGCCAGTCACCGTTCGTTGAGGCAAAACGGCCCGTCTGTGCACTCACACAGACGGGCCGAACGTCCCGAAAGGCCTCGCCGAATCGGGACAGGAGAACACCATGTCGCTGTCTGACTGCCGTTTGACGAAACACCCGATCGCGCTGTTGCTGATGCTGCTCATGACCTGCCTGTCGGTTCACGCCGACGACCTGGGCATGGGCGACGAACTCGGCGAAGGTTCGGAACTGGGTGCCCCGGTCAGTTTTCCGGGGAGCGCCTTCGTCGGTCAGCAGGCGACGATTCTGCAACAGGGTACGGCCAACATCGCCAACCTGTCGCAGAACGGTACCTCGCTGCTGGGCAACATCGTTCAGGTCGGCAGTGCTCAGGAAGCCTACATCCTGCAACAGGGCGCCAATCTCACGGCGTCCATCAATCAGCAGGGCAGCGGCAACCAGGCCAGCATCGTGCAGAACGGCTCCAACAGTCAGGCCGCCATCACGCAGAAAGGCGCCAACAACAGCGCCAGCATCGAACAGACCGGTACAGGGCTGCAGAGCAGCGTCAGTCAGTCTGGAAACGGCCAGAGCGTAGAGGTTCGTCAGATACGTTGACGCGCTCGACACCTCGGCAACTCACCATCAGGAGGTCTACACCATGTTTTTCAAACTCACCCCTGTCGCTGCTGCGGTTCTGGTCCTCGTTACCGGCCATGCCATGGCGGCCAACAGCGTCTCCAGCCAATACCAGAACGGTTCGGCCAACACCGCCGACGTGCAACAGATCGATGCTGCCCAGGCCAGCGTCCAGCAGGTGCAGATCGGTGACGGCAACGACACCGCCGCGTTCCAGCAGGACACCAATTCGTTCATTGACCAGCAACAGAACGGCAACCAGAACGGCGCCTATGGCGAGCAGATCCAGGAAATCTCCAGCACCATCACCCAACGCCAGACCGATCAACGCAACACCACCCATGCCAGTCAGATCGGCGGCAACGACAACCAGATCACCACCCACCAGTCGGGCACCGGCAACTTTGTGTTCGCCTATCAGGACACCCAGTCGGGCAGCACCATCAACACCGATCAGGCGGGCAACAACAACGAAATCACCGCCGAGCAATTGTTTGGCGGCAGCGGCAACAACTCGCAAGTCATCCAGCGTGGCGACGCCAACCAGGCGTTCAGCGAACAGGTCGAGCACCTCAACGGGCAGATCCAGATCCACCAGGACGGCCAGGGCCACTACGCCTACACCGATCAGCGTAACGGCTTCGGCGGCTCGATCACGGTCGAACAGTTCGGCCAGTTGAACACCGCCCAGATGTTCCAGGACAGCCAGATCGACAGCCATTCCAGTATTTCGCAGACCGGCAACCTGAACGAAGGCATCGTCGACCAGTATCGCGGCTCGGCCAACATTGGCGCCGTCACCCAATGGGGCGACCGCAATGCCGCCAGCGTGGCGCAGTACAACGTCACCAACAGCGGCACCAACGTGTATCAAAACGGCCAGGACAACCTGCATTACAGCTCGCAAGCGGGCACCGGGCAAAGCATGACCTCGGTGCAGACCGGCAGTGGCAACAAGGTCTACGCCAACGAGTTCGAAGGCGCCAAACTGGGCGGCCAGTTCGGCAACGGCCAGACAGCGTTCCTCAACCAGAATGGCCAGCAGAACAGCATCGCCCTTACCCAGAAAGGGCTGGGCAACCTGTCCAACCTGAAACAGAGCGGTGCGCGTAACGACGCGACGGTCAGTCAGGACAACAACTACAACGAGCTGTATTTTGAACAGAACGGCAGCGACAACATTCTGATTGCCGACCAGCGCGGCGATAACAACTACGCTCAGGGCACCTCGTTCGGCAGCAGCAACACCACTGACATCACCCAATCGGGCACCCAGAATCAGGCGTATACCAGCCAGGACGGCGACGGCAACATCGCCACGGTCAAACAGGCCGATGCCTACAACGTGGCTTACGTGAGCCAGACAGGGAACGCCAACATGGCCAACGTCAATCAGAGCGCGACCAATCAGGCGGCGAACATCACTCAAGTGGGGAACTCGAACCAGGCGACGGTGAATCAGCGATAACCGCTCTTGCAGGACCCAGAGCCGCCGCAAGGCGGCTTTTTTATGATTCAACCGTCGCGCTCCGCATGAGAACGAATCGATTGTTTGCACACTGCGCTCCCGTAGCCGTACGACCATTGCTGTTGCTTTTGCTTCTGCTCTTCACGCACTGATAACCCAGACACCACCGACCGAGACTTGCGTTCGGCGGTGTCTGAAGTGACGCGTTCCAGGATCAAGATCAACGGCACCGGTCGGCATCTCTGTGCCTTGCACCTGGCCGTTACGGCGAATCCCGCGCTTCAATTTGCCAACGCTGTCCCCGCATCCCCTAACAACCGATGGTAATCACGCAACACATCCGGCACATAGCGCCGGGTCTCGGCAAACGGTGGGATCACGTTGCCACGCTTGCTCACCGCCGCAGGCCCCGCGTTGTAGGCCGCCACGGCCAGCGACACGTCGTTGCCAAACATCACCATCAATTGCTTGAGGTAGCGCGCCCCACCCTGAATGTTCGAACGGGGATCCCAAACGTTGGTCACACCCATGTCCCGAGCGGTATCGGGCATCAACTGCATCAACCCGGCAGCGCCTTTCACCGACAACACCGAGGGGTTGTAGCCCGACTCGATACGAATCACCGCATGCAGCAACGCCTCTGGCAGATCATTGCTGGCCGCTGCCTGCGACACCTCCTGAGCATAGGGCCGCTGGCTCACCGTCATGCTCTTTTCATCACGCCCGACCAAGGCCGGCGCGGCAGCCTGAAACGCAGGTACGGACACCGGCTCATGAAACACCCGCTGCACCTCGCGACCGGCCCGCTTGACGTTGGAAATGATGATGCCGCCGTCCGCCGTCCGGGAGATGTACACGTCGGCCTCGGCGGCCAGCGGCAGTATGCACAGCGTCAGCAATACGCCTCTGAACGCGCGTTCAACATCCATCCGTGCCTCCTCTGGCACGCTCGCTAAAACTGGGGGTTATTCCCCACTCGCGGTGCCATGGAAAGGGTCAACGCAAAGGCTGTGCCGCCCAATCCCCACCTCGCAAATGCCCGGCCCAGAAGGCTGCACGCAATCGCTCAAGGTCGCGTCTGTCGGCGCGCACGGCAATTGCATGAGCCCTCTGGACAACCCGATTTACGGAGGTGTTTATGGGGAATTTCACCCGCTGTGCGTCATCGCTCAACCCACCGTCGGGGCACCGCCGTCACGCGGGCTTCACCCTGCTTGAGCTGTTGGTGGTGTTGGTGGTGCTGGGGCTGCTGGCCGGGATCGTGGCGCCCAAGTATTTCAGTCAGTTGGGCCGCTCCCAGACCAAAGTGGCCCGGGCGCAGATCGAGGGGCTGTCCAAGGCGCTGGATTTGTACCGGCTGGAAATCGGTCATTACCCGTCCACCGAGCAGGGCTTGCAGGCGTTGGTGGTCGCGCCTGCCGAGGAATCGCACTGGACCGGTCCTTATCTGCAAAAAGCCGTGCCTCAAGACCCGTGGGGTCGCAGTTATGTCTATCGCTATCCGGGAGAAAACAGCGAGTACGACCTGCTCTCCATGGGCAAGGACGGGCAGCCCGGTGGCGAGGGCGAAGACGCTGAAATCACCAACTGGCAGTGACGACCATGAAATTTACCATCAAGGCCGTGGGCAAACGGGGGGAAGTGTTGTCGCTGGCCATGGACGCCGACAGTTCGGTGGACGCCCAGACGCTGGTGGAAGCCCAGGGCATGCGGGTGCTGAACGTTCGCGCCGAATCGCGCTGGGTGATTCGCGGGATGCGTAAGCCGGACACCTTCAATCTGGTGCTGTTCAGCCAGGAACTGACCACCCTGCTCAACGCCGGGCTGCCGCTCATCGACGCGCTGGAAAGCCTGGCTGAAAAGGAAACCGCGCCCCAGGCCCGCAAAACCCTCTGCGGTCTGGTGCGGCTGTTGTATGAAGGCAAATCGTTTTCCCAGGCGCTGACCCAATTCCCGGCGGTATTCCCCACGCTGTATGTGGCGCTGGTGCAATCCAGCGAAAAAACCGGTGCCGTTGGCGAGGCGCTGGGGCGCTATGTCTCCTATCGCAAACGCATGGACGAAGTGCGCCAGCGCATCGTCAGCGCCTCGGTGTACCCAATGCTGCTGTTGATCGTCGGCGGCGCCGTGGTGCTGTTTTTGATGGGCTACGTGGTGCCGCGCTTCAGTCTGGTGTTCGAAGGGCTGGGCTCGAATCTGCCGTGGCTGTCGCGCATCCTGATGGAAACCGGGCTGTTCCTGCACGCTCACCAGATGGACTTCGCCATCGGTTTCGTTGCGGTGGTGCTGGGGACGGCGCTGCTGGTGCGCCAACGGCGTTTTCGTCTGGCGTTCAACCGCACGCTGGAACGGGTGCCCACCGTGCATCAGCGAGTGTTCATGTACGAGCTGGCGCGCTTCTATCGCTCGCTGGGCATTCTGCTGCAGGGCGGGATTCCGATCCTCACGGCCATGGGCATGGTGCGTAACCTGCTGGGCAGCGCTTCACAGGTCAGACTGGACGCGGCCAGCGAACGCATTCGCGAGGGCCAGGCGCTGTCGATCGCGCTGGAGCAGAATCAACTGTCCACGCCGGTGTCTCTGCGCATGCTGCGTGCGGGGGAACAATCGGGAAATCTGGGGCAAATGATGGAACGCACCGCTGATTTCTACGACGAGGAAATCAGCCGCTGGATCGAATGGTTCGTGCGCCTGTTCGAGCCGCTATTGATGACCTTCATCGGGCTGTTGATCGGCATGATCGTGATCTTGATGTACATCCCGATCTTCGAGCTGGCGTCGAGTATTCATTGATGGCGACAGCCGTAGCACGCTTATCTGATCGTTCCCACGCGGAGCGTAGGAACGATCATCACATCAACAACACTTCGGCCCCGCCTTCCCGCCATAACGCGCATCCTGGCGTTCCCGGAAGAACGCCTCGTACGACATCACCGGCTGGTCAGGGTGGGTCTTTTGCATGTGCTCGACATAGTTGTCGTAGTCAGGCATGCCCACCATCAGGCGAGCAGCCTGCCCGAGATATTTGCCGAGGCGACTCAGGTCGTTGAACATCAGTGCGCTTCCGGCATGGCCTGGAACGGCGCTTCCTTGTCGCTGCGCTCTTGCTTGACCCACGCCGCACGGCCGACTTTCACCGCGTAGAACAGGATGCTCAGCACCACGAACAGGAACAATGTGGTCAGCGCTGCGTTGGTGTAAGCGTTGAAAATCACGTGCTGCATTTGTTCAACGGTCTTCGCTGGAGCGAGAATCTGACCGGCATCGGCCGCTGCGCTGTATTTCTTGGCCAGGGCCAGGAAACCAACGGCCGGGCTTGGGTCGAACAGCTTGATGAAGCCAGCGGTCACGGTACAGATCAGCAACCACGACGCAGGCAGGATGGTGACCCACGCGTACTGCTGACGTTTCATTTTGATCAGCACCACGGTCGCCAGCATCAGCGCGATCCCCGCCAGCATCTGGTTAGAGATGCCGAACAGCGGCCACAGGGTGTTGATGCCGCCCAGCGGATCGATAACGCCTTGATACAGCAGGTAACCCCACAGCGCGACGCAGCCACCGGTACCGATCACGTTGGCGGTCCAGGACTCAGTGCGTTTCAGCGCGGGTACGAAGCTGCCCAGCAGGTCTTGCAGCATGAAACGACCGGCACGGGTGCCTGCATCGACAGCGGTCAGGATGAACAGCGCTTCGAACAGGATTGCGAAGTGGTACCAGAACGCCATGGTGTTTTCGCCAGGCAGCACCTGGTGCAGGATTTGCGCGATACCGACGGCCAGGGTCGGCGCGCCACCGGCACGGGCCAGTACGGTGTTTTCGCCGATGTCTTTGGCGGTGGCGATCAGGGTGTCAGGGGAAATGGCGAAACCCCAGCTGCTGATGGTCTGCGCCACGGCAACCGGATCGGCACCGACCACAGCGGCCGGGCTGTTCATGGCGAAGTACACGCCCGGATCGATGACCGAAGCGGCGACCATGGCCATGATGGCGACGAACGACTCCATCAGCATGCCGCCGTAACCGATGTAACGCGCGTTCTTTTCGTTATCCAACAGCTTCGGCGTGGTGCCCGAAGAAATCAGCGCATGGAAGCCGGACACCGCGCCACAGGCGATGGTGATGAACAGGAACGGGAACAGCGCGCCCTTCCACACCGGGCCAGTGCCGTCGGTGAACTGGGTCAGGGCAGGCATTTTCAATTCGGGCGCCAGAATCAGGATACCGATGGCCAGCGCGACGATGGTGCCGATTTTCAGGAAGGTCGACAGGTAATCACGTGGCGCCAGCAGCAGCCAGACCGGCAACATGGCGGCGACGAAACCGTATCCCACCAGCATCCAAGTGATCTGCACGCCGGTAAAGGTGAAGGCGTGCGCCCATTCAGGGTGCGAAGCGACTTGGCCACCGGCCCAGATCGACAGCAGCAACAGCACGACGCCGATGATGGAAATCTCACCGATGCGGCCCGGGCGGATGTAACGCATGTACACGCCCATGAACATTGCGATCGGAATGGTCGCCAGCACCGTGAACATGCCCCATGGGCTTTCGGCCAAGGCCTTGACCACGATCAGCGCCAGCACCGCGAGGATGATGATCATGATCAGGAAGCAGCCGAACAAGGCGATGGTGCCCGGCACACGGCCCATTTCCTCACGGACCATGTCGCCCAGCGAGCGGCCGTTACGGCGGGTGGACAGGAACAGGATCATGAAGTCCTGCACCGCACCGGCCAATACCACACCGGCGATCAGCCAGAGCGTGCCGGGCAGGTAGCCCATCTGTGCAGCCAGCACCGGGCCGACCAGCGGGCCTGCACCTGCGATGGCGGCAAAGTGGTGACCGAAAAGAATGTGTTTGTTGGTCGGAACGTAGTCCAGGCCGTCATTGTTGATCACCGCCGGAGTGGCCCGGGTCGGATCGAGTTGCATGACGTGGTTGGCGATGAACAGGCTGTAGTAGCGGTACGCAACCAGATAAATGGCTACGGCGGCGACGACAATCCAGAGGGCGTTGATGGCCTCGCCGCGGCGCAGCGCGACGACACCCAGGGCGCAGGCCCCAAGGGCTGCAACGGCGAACCAACCCAGGTGTTTGGTCAGTCGGGTCATGGTGAGTCTCCTGCCGCGGCTCATGGCAACGGCGTCATTGTTATTGTTCGATCCGGGGTAACGGAGCGTCGCCACTATCCCCGCTGTTGTCACGAAGAGAAATTCGTACTACTACGGTTCTTCCTGCGTAGTTCTACGTAGACCAGATCACGACACGATTTCTGAATGATTCGGATGTACCGGCCAATCGCGAATGAATTCGCTCCCACAGGTTGATCCGCGCATTCCGGATTTAGGTGGCAACTCCTACAGGTGTCCAGCGTGAACCAATGCGTGTCTAATACGGCCCATAACAACACCCGCGCCGGACACCGCCTGCCATGCAACTCAAACACAAGATCGTCGCCCTGGGCATTCTGCCGTTGATCCTCGCGGTCTGCGTGATCTGCGCGCTGGTCATCGTGCAAAACCAGCGTCTGGGCGAGCAGCAGGCGCAGTTGATCGAAGACAGCATCCTGGCCAGCAAGCGCGCGGAGCTGAAAAACTACGTCGAGATGGCCATGAGCGCCCTCGCACCGATCTACGACAGCGGACGCGATGACGAGCGGACCAAGCAGCAGGTGCTCGATGAATTGGCCAAACTCAGCTTCGGCATCGATGGCTATTTTTTCGTCTATGACCAGAGCGGCCGCAACCTGATGCACCCCCGGCAAGCTGCGCTGGTGGGCAAAGATCTGTGGAACATGACCGACCCCCAAGGTCTGCTGGTGATTCGCGCGCTGCTGCAAAGCGCCGAATCCGGTGACGGCTTTCAGCATTACGCTTGGGAAAAACCTTCCACCGGCCAGGTCACCGACAAACTCGCCCATGTCGTCATGCTCAAGCGTTGGGGCTGGATGCTCGGCACCGGCATTTATCTGGAAGACGTCGAGCGCGCCACGCAGCAGGCCCGTCAAGAAGTCGCCCGCGGCATTTACGCCACCATGCTCGACATCGGCGCGGTCGCGCTGATTGCCGTGCTGCTGGTGTTTGTCTGCGGCCTGACTCTGAACGCCAGTGAGCACCGGCTGGCCGACCGCAAATTGCAATTGCTCAACCAACGCATCATGAATTTGCAGGAAGAAGAACGCTCGCGGCTGTCCCGTGAGCTTCACGACGGCATCAGCCAGGTGCTGGTGTCGATCAAGTTCCAGTTCGAACTGGCGGCCCTGCAACTGGAGAGCGTGCAACTGGAAGGCAATGATCAACGGGGCCTCGACACCCTGCGCCAAGGCACCGAGCGGCTGGGCGAGGCCATCGGCGAGATCCGCACCATTTCCCACGACCTGCGCCCGTCCCTGCTCGACACCTTGGGGCTTGCGGCCGCCGTCACTCAACTGGTGGCCGAGTTCGAACAGCAGACCGGGCTGACCATTCACTACACCCACAATCTGGGGGACCTGAAGCTGGCCGACGGCGCTCCTGTGGCGTTGTTCCGCATTCTTCAGGAAGCGTTGACCAACATCGAACGCCACGCCCACGCGCAGAACGTGTTCATTGATTTACAGGGCACGAAAAAACAGGTGCAACTGACAGTGCGCGACGACGGCGTGGGCTTCCGGGTCGATGTCGCGCACTTGCAGGAGATACAGGGGGGCATCGGTTTGCGTAATATTCGCGAGCGCGTCGAGCATTTCCATGGTCAGCTCAACCTGTACTCCGTGCCGGGGCACAGCGAACTGACGGTGGTCATGCCGGTCAGCGTTGCCGCCTGAATCATTCACTCAAACAGGAATCCCGTCCCGCATGAGCGCCAGCCCGACCATCCGCATCGCCCTCGTCGACGACCACTCTCTGGTCCGCGACGGCGTGCGTGCCCTGCTCTCGACCCGCCCCCTGTTCGAGGTGGTGGGCGAGGCCGAGAACGCCGCGCAAGGCCTGGCGATGTGTGAAGAGGTCAAGCCGGACATTCTCCTGGTGGACATCGGTTTGCAGGACATGAATGGCCTGGAACTGACCCAGTTGATTCGCCAGCGCTGCCCGGCGATCAAAATCCTGATTCTGAGCATGTACGACAATCAGGAATACGTCGCCACCTCGATCCGCGCCGGGGCCAGCGGCTACGTGCTAAAGAACGCGCCGTCACGGGAAATCGTCGCGGCCATTGAGGCGATTGCCACCGGCGGGACCTTCTACAGCGCGGAAGTCACCCTCAAGCTGGTGTCGAAAAAAGTCGACGACAACGAACTCACGCCCCGTGAGGTGCAGGTGCTGGTGGGGCTGGCCAAGGGGCTGGACAACAAGACCATCGCCCGGGATATGGCGATCAGCGTGCGCACCGTGGAAACCCACCGGTTGAGCATTCGTCGCAAGCTCAATATCGACAAACCGGCGGGGTTGGTGAAGTACGCGATGGAGCATGGGTTGTTGTTGCCGTGACCCAGTAACTCGACGCCCCAACAGGGTACCAGGTTTATTCCTTTGGCAATCCTCGCTGCGCCGTCTCCTGATCCACCGGCAACGCAAACCGGAACGTCGCGCCCTGCCCCGGTACATCCAGCAGCTCGATCCGTCTCCCGTGCAATTGCAGAATCTGGTGCACGATCCGCAATCCCAGCCCGCCGTCCCGCCGCGCGCCGCCGATGTTGAACGGCCGCAGAAACAACCCCTCGCGCAGCTCGGCAGCAATCCCCGGTCCGCTGTCACTGACCGTCACCTCAACGAACGCGCCCTTGGGCTGCAAGGCAATGCGAATCTCGCCACCTGCCGGAGTGTGGCGCAAGGCGTTGTCGAACAGGTTGGTCAGCACCCGCTCGATCAATCCCAGATCCGCATGCACGCCCGGAATCGACGGTGCAAAATTCGGGATCAGCCTCACGCCCTTGCTTTCAGCCCCCAGTTCGAACTTCTGGAAGATGTCCTGTACCAGATCGGTCAGTGAAAAACGCTCGATCACCGGCACCACGAAGCCATGTTCCAGACGCACCAGATCCAGCAGCGATTGCGCCAGGCCACCGACCTTGCGGCTCTGATCCAGCGCGATGCCCAGATAACGTCGCCGCTCCTCCGGGCTGAGGCTGGCGTCCTTGACCGACAGCACTTCCAGATAGCCGTGCAACGAGGCCAGCGGCGTGCGCAGGTCGTGAGAGATATTGGCCACCAACTCGCGTCGATCCTGACTCTGGCGGGTCAAGGTCTGCCACTGCTCGCTCAGGCGGTGCTGCATCTGCTTGAACGTAGCGTCGAGCACGGCGATTTCATCGTGGTCGTGACGGGCGGGTTCGCTCGCCGAGGCGGGCAACGCGGCGGGGGCTGCGTTGATGTCGAACTGGCCCACCGCATCGGTCAGGCGCCGTAGAGGGCGGGTGATCCAGGCGAACGCGGTCAGGCCCGCGAGCAAGCACAGCAAGGCGATCAAGCCAATCGACCACAGCGCGGTACTCAGCGCCTCACTGGTGGCGCCGCGTTCGGCAAAACGGTCGTGGGCCTCACCCAACAGCACCACGTAGAGAAAGCCCGCGGGTTTGCCCATGACCATCAGTGGCGCGGCACTGAACACCTTGCGCGCATCCATACTGCGAGGGTCATCGCCGAGAATCGGCAGCGGGTTCCCAGCCAGCAACTGGCGAACCGGGGCCAGATCGACGTGATCGCGCAGCACCCGGTCCTTGGGCGCGGCATCACCGACAATCTTGCCCTCGCCATTGAGCAAGTACACCTCAACGCTGGGGTTGACCAGCATCAACTGGCTGAACAGCTCGCGCACGGCATCGGGTTTCAAGCCATTGGCGTCCATCAACTGAGTGTCGCGAGCGATGTGCTGGGCCAGGTCGCGGGACAGGCCCTGCACCACTTCCAGCTCATGCATCTTGTTGGAACGCACCTGCAGCAGCACCGAGGCGCCACAGCAGATCAACAGCAACAGGGCGAAGACCAGCGACAGGCGCTGGGTCAGGGTCATCTTCACGAAGCGTCACTCCCCTCACCCGGCTCGGCGAATTTATAGCCGCGCCCCCACACGGTCAGAATGCGCAAAGGCTGGGCCGGGTCGACCTCGATCTTCGCTCGCAGGCGGTTGATGTGGGTGTTGACGGTGTGCTCATAGCCTTCGTGGTTGTAGCCCCACACCGAATTGAGCAGGTCGAGACGGGAAAACACCTTGCCGGGTTGGCGGGCAAAAAAGTACAGCAGGTCGAACTCGCGGGGCGTGAGGTCGAGCAAACGGCCTTCCAGCGATGCCTCTCGGGTCAGCGGGTCGATGAACAGCCCGGCGCTGGACAGGCTGCCCGCGTCCATTTTCAGATTGCGGGCCATGGCGTCCACCCGGCGCAACAACGCTTTGACCCGCGCCACCAGTTCCATCATCGAGAACGGTTTGGCCAAGTAGTCGTCGGCGCCCAGTTCAAGGCCGAGAATCCGGTGCATTTCACTGGAACGGGCGCTGGTGATGATAATCGGCGTGTAGCGGGTCATGGCCCGGGCGCGGCGGCAGATTTCCAGGCCATCGACGCCGGGGAGCATCAGGTCGAGGATCAACGCATCCCAACCGCCCTGCTCCAGCAGGCGTAGGCCCTTTTCGCCGTCGGCGCTGTGCACCACCTCGAAATGTTCGTCCCGCAGGTGCAGGCAAATCAGGTCGGCGATATGGCTATCGTCTTCCACCACCAGAATGCGTTTGGGCTGATCCATCGAAAGCAAACCTTGCCAGTGCGACGTGCGCGATGCCGCCATTGTGCCGATTTTGTCGGCGTTCAGTTATCACGAATTGTTTAACTCTCGGTGAGGATTCCGGGAACAGCGGCCCCCTAATCTGGGCTCATCGCATTCATTGCCTGCGCTTGGCGGGCCATGTCGAGGGGTCCAACATGTTTTCAAGACGACAATTCATGGTGTTGAGTGGTGGCGCAGGGGTGGCGGCCATTGCGCTGGGGCTGTTGCCCAAGTTCGCAGAGGGCGAAACCATGGCCCCGCAAGACGGGCCGATAGGCAGCTTTGAAGTCAACCACAGCGACGCCGAGTGGCATGCGCTGCTCAGCGACGATCAGTTTCAGGTGCTGCGCCGCGAAGCCACCGAACGCCCCTACAGCAGCCCGCTGAACGAGGAGCATCGCACGGGCACATTCGCCTGCGCCGGGTGCCAGCTGTCGCTGTTCTCCTCGACCACCAAGTTCGACAGCCACACCGGCTGGCCGAGCTTCTGGGCGCCGCTGGACAACGCCACCGCCGTGCGCACCGACACCTCGTTCGGCGTGCTGCGCAAGGAAGTGCACTGCCGCCGTTGCGGCGGGCATCTGGGGCATGTCTTCACCGACGGACCGAAGCCCACGGGGTTGCGCTATTGCATGAACGGCTTGGCGATGAATTTCGCAGCGCAAACCAGTTAGCGGCTGACACGCCCCCCCCTGTGGGAGCTGTCTTGCTGGCGAATGGGGTTCGACAGTCAACCCATCTGTGGCTGACCCAACGCTTTCGCCAGCAAGCCGGCTCCCACAAGAAGGCGTCCAACCCTGGAAATTCGGCGCACATCAGTCCGTAACGTCATTTCAACTACGGGCCTACATGATTCACTTGAAGGGAATTGACCCATGCTCCTGATCATCCTCGCCTACCTCGGCGGCGTGCTGACCATCGTTAGCCCCTGCATCCTGCCGGTGCTGCCGTTCGTTTTTGCCCGCACCGGGCAGCCCTTCGTGCGCAGCGGTCTGCCGCTGCTGGTCGGCATGGCGGTGACCTTTGCGCTGGTCGCCACCCTCGCTGCCGTCGGTGGTGGCTGGGTCGTGCAGCTCAACCAGTACGGGCGAGGCCTGGCGCTGGTGTTCGTGGCGCTGTTCGGCCTCACCCTGTTGCTGCCCAAACTGGCTGAACGCCTGACCCGGCCGCTGGTGGCTGCGGGCAGTCGCCTGTCCGAAAACGCAGGCGTCGATGCCAAGCCCAGCCCGTGGGCCTCGTTCATGATCGGTGTGGCCACCGGCCTGCTGTGGGCGCCATGTGCTGGTCCGATTCTGGGTCTGGTACTGACCGGCGCGGCCCTGCAAGGCGCCAGCGTCGGCACCACCCTGTTGCTGCTGGCCTATGCGGCGGGCGCCGCCACCTCTCTTGCGCTGGCCTTGCTGGTCGGCGGCAAGGTATTCGCGACGATGAAACGCTCGCTGGGTGCCGGTGAGTGGATCCGTCGTGGCCTGGGTGCTGCCATGCTCGCCGGTGTCGCGGCCATTGCGCTGGGCCTGGACACCGGTCTGCTGACACGCGTCTCCACCGCATCGACCAACAGCCTGGAGCAGTCCTTGGTGTCGCGCTTCAAGGGCCAGCCTGAAAGCAATCTGATGCAGGGCGGCGGCGCGATGATGGCGCAGAACATCCCCGGCAAAGACGACGCAGGCACCAGCATGCAAGCCTCTGGGGCGATGATGATGGCCGCGAAAAACAGCACGCCGAGCCTGCCGGTCGAAGGCCAGTTGCCGTCCCTCGATGGCGCCGTGCAGTGGCTGAACTCAGCACCGTTGAGCGCTGAACAACTGAAAGGCAAAGTGGTGCTGGTCGACTTCTGGACCTACTCCTGCATCAACTGCCTGCGCAGCCTGCCCTACGTCAAAGCCTGGGCCGAGAAATACCACGATCAGGGGCTGGTGGTGATCGGTGTTCACGCACCGGAATTCGCCTTCGAGCGCGACGTAAAAAACGTCACCAAGGCCATGGCCGATCTGGGCATCACCTATCCCGTGGCGATCGACAACAACTACAAAATCTGGCGCGCGTTCGACAACCGATACTGGCCTGCCCACTATTTCATCGACGCCAAAGGCCAGATTCGCTACCACCACTTTGGCGAGGGCGCTTACGACGAATCCGAGCGTGTGATTCAGGAACTGCTGCGTGAAGCCGGCAGCCAGCAAGTCGCCAGCGACCTGATCGACACCAGCGGCAAGGGCGTGCAACAGGCGCCGGACATGGGTGAAGTGAAGTCTCCGGAAACCTATCTGGGCTTCGAACGCGCCGAAAACTTCGTCTCGCCGGGCGGTGCCAAAGGTGATCGCGTGGCCAGCTACATCACCCCGCAAAACCTGTCGCTGAACAGTTGGGGCCTGGACGGTCAGTGGAACATCGGCTCCGAGCGCGCCAGCCTGAATGCCGCCAACGGCAAGATCGTCTACCGCTTCCACGCCCGCGACCTGCATCTGGTGCTCGGCCCGGGCAACGATGGCAAACCGGTGCGCTTCAAGGTCTCCATCGACGGCAAGGCGCCCGGTGACGCACACGGCACCGACGTCGCACCGGATGGCAGCGGCACAGTGACCGAACAACGTTTGTACCAATTGGTGCGTCAGCCCGGCGACGTGGCCGATCACACCTTCACCATCGAATTCAGCGATCCGGGTGTGTCGGCCTACGCCTTCACGTTCGGTTGATCTCGCCTCGTTTCAGGAGTGTCAGTCATGAAAAAGCTCAACACTGCTTTGCCCACTCTGCGTCGCAAGGGCCTGCGTCTGTTGCTCGGTGCCGCCCTGCTGCAAACCGCCGCCTGCTCCTTCGCCGGTGAAGACGCGGTGACTATCGCGCCACCCCAGAAAGACGAAATCGTCAGCACCCCCGGCACCGAAACGGCCGTGCTCGCCGGGGGCTGCTTCTGGGGTGTTCAGGGGGTGTTCCAGCACGTTCAGGGCGTGAAGAAAGTCGTTTCAGGCTATGCCGGGGGCAAGGCCGACACCGCGCACTATGAGCGAGTCAGCGAAGGTGACACCGGCCATGCCGAATCGGTGGAAATCACTTTTGACCCGTCGCAGGTGAGCTACGGCACGCTGCTGCAAATCTTCTTCTCGGTGGCCCACAACCCGACCGAACTGAACCGCCAGGGCCCGGATCATGGCACCCAGTACCGGTCGGCGATCTTCCCGGAAAGCGCCGAACAACAAGCGGTGGCCCAAGCCTACATCGCGCAACTGGACGCGGCCAAATCGTTTAACGCGCCCATCGTGACCAAGATCGAAACCTACAACGGCTTCTACCCCGCCGAGGATTACCACCAGAACTTCCTGACCACCCACCCGACCTACCCGTACATCGTGATCAACGATCTGCCCAAGGTCGGGCAGTTGAAGCAGTTGTTCGCCACGCGTTACAGCGAACAGCCTGTGCTGCTGAAGACGGCTGAGTGACCCAAACCGTTTAGTAAAACTAAACACCCCACGGTAAATCCGGTCTTTCGAAGGGCTCGCCCTCTTCCCTACTGTTCTCCCATTCGCCGACAGCCCTGTTCTGACTGTCGGCGTTCGAGGAGAAACCATGATCGATGTTCTAGTCATAGGCGGTGGCAACTCCGCACTGTGCGCAGCCCTGATGGCACGAGAAGCCGGAGCCAGCGTCATGCTGCTCGAAGGCTCGCCCAAAATCTGGCGGGGCGGCAATTCCCAGCACACCCGCAACCTGCGCTGCATGCACGACGCCCCACAAGACGTGCTGGTGGACGCCTACCCCGAAGAAGAATACTGGCAAGACCTGCTGAAAGTGACCGGCGGGCTGACCAACGAAAAACTCGCCCGGATCGCCATTCGCGACTCGTCATCGTGCCGCGACTGGATGCGCAGCCACGGGGTGAACTTCCAGCCGCCTTTGTCCGGGGCGCTGCATGTGGCGCGCACCAACGCCTTCTTCATGGGCGGCGGCAAAGCGCTGGTGAACGCCTATTTCCGTAGCGCCGAGCGGTTGGGGGTGAAAATTCGCTACAACGCACAGGTCAGCGACATCGAACTCAAGGACGGCCAGTTCGTCGCTGCGCATCTCGCTGAGCGTTTCGTCGATGGCCAAGCCATGCCCGCCGAACGCATCGAGGCCCGCACCTGCGTACTGGCGGCCGGGGGCTTCGAGTCGAACCGCGAATGGCTGCGAGAAGCCTGGGGCCAGAACGAGCGCGGCGAATGGCCTTCGGACAATTTCCTGATTCGCGGTACGCGTTTCAACACTGGCGTGTTGCTGCGCAGGATGATCGATCTGGGCGCCGACGTGATCGGCGATCCAACCCAGGCGCACATGGTCGCCATCGACGCCCGCGCACCGCTGTACGACGGCGGTATCTGTACGCGCATCGACTGCGTGTCGCTGGGCGTGGTGGTCAATCGCGACGGTGAGCGTTTCTATGACGAGGGCGAGGACTTCTGGCCCAAACGCTATGCGATCTGGGGCCGACTGGTGGCCGGACAACCCGGCCAGCAAGCGTATTCGATCATCGACCAGCAAGCCGTGGGCCGCTTCATGCCACCGGTTTTTCCCGGCACTCAGGCCAATACCCTCGCGGAGTTGGCGCGCAAGCTAGACCTGCCTGAAACGGCGTTCGTCGAGACCGTGGAAAACTACAACCGCGCCTGCCACGTGGGCACGTTCGATCACACCTCACTGGACGACTGCCACACTGAAGGCCTGACACCTGCGAAGACGCACTGGGCGCGTCCGCTGGTCAAACCGCCGTTCTACGCCTACCCGCTCAAGCCCGGCGTGACCTTCACCTATCTGGGCCTGGCCACCGATGAAACCGCCGCCGTGCACTTCAACGGCCAACCCAGCCGCAACCTGTTCGTCGCCGGAGAAATGATGGCGGGCAACGTGCTGGGCAAGGGCTACACCGCCGGGATCGGCATGGCCATCGGCACCGCGTTCGGCCGCATCGCCGGGACTCAGGCCGCTGCGGCGGCGGGTTTCGGTTCTACCACGTCTCAATCGGGCATCACTCAGCGGGAGTCGCGCCATGCAGTTGTTTGAACCCACCTCGGCGGGCGAGCTGATCCCGGTGCTGAACCTGCAAGAAACCGAAGTGCAGCGCCAGATGACCATCTGCAATGCCTGCCGCTATTGCGAAGGCTTCTGCGCGGTGTTCCCGGCCATGACCCGGCGTCTGGATTTCACTCAGGCAGACATCCACTACCTGGCCAACCTTTGCCACAACTGCGGCGCCTGTCTGCACGCCTGCCAATACGCAGCGCCTCACGAATTCGCGGTCAACGTGCCCAAGGCCATGGCCAAGGTGCGCCTGGACACCTACGCCGAATACGCCTGGCCCAGACCGCTGGGCAAGCTCTACCAGCGCAACGGCCTGACCCTCGCCCTCGCGGCAGGCGCCGGGCTGGCGCTGTTCCTGTGCCTGACGCTGCTGATCATGGGCAACCTGTTCACCGCCATGCCAGGCGGGAATTTCTACGGGATTTTCCCGCACAACACCCTGGCGCTGATGTTTGGCACGGTGTTCGGTTTTGCCGTACTGGCGCTGGCCATAGGCGTGCGACGGTTCTGGCGCGAGGTCACGCCGGGCGAAGCCTCGACCTCCCTGAAAACCTCCGCCGCGCTGGAAGCCAGCGCCAACGTCGCACAACTCAAATACCTCGACGGCGGCCACGGTCAGGGCTGCAATAACGACGACGACCGCTTCACGCTTTGGCGTCGGCGTTTTCATCACCTGACTTTCTATGGCTTCATGCTCTGCCTGGCGGCGACGGGCGTGGCGACGCTCTATCACTTCCTGCTGAACTGGCACGCGCCCTACCCGGTGCTCAGCCTGCCAGTGATGCTGGGCATCGCGGGCGGTGTCGGCCTGCTGATCGGACCGGCAGGCCTGCTGTGGCTGAACCTGCGACGCCACCCCGAACACGGCGACGCCGAGCAGAAACCCATGGATCGCGGCTTCATCGCCCTGTTGCTGGCCTTGAGCATCAGTGGCCTGGCGCTGCTGGCATTTCGCGAAACGACAGCACTTGGCCTGTTACTGGCGATTCACTTGGGTTTCGTGATGGCGTTCTTCCTGACCATGCCCTACAGCAAGTTTGCCCACGGCATTTTTCGCAGCGCCGCGCTGTTGAAGTTCTCCATCGAAAAACGTCAGCCCAATCCCATCAATGCCGGGTCCGACTGACGGCCTCGACTCACCGCAAGAACCGACCCCTCCAATAACAAGACCGAGCACCACAGCCATGATGAACACCTCCCATCCAAGCCCATCGAGGGGCGCGAAATTCGCGGCCATCGTGCGGGTCACCAGCGGCAATTTTCTCGAACAGTTCGATTTCTTTCTGTTCGGTTTTTACGCCACCTACATCGCCCAGACCTTCTTTCCCGCCAGCAGCGAGTTCGCCTCGTTGATGATGACCTTCGCGGTATTCGGCTCCGGGTTTCTGATGCGCCCCTTGGGCGCCATCGTGCTGGGCGCCTACATTGACAAAGTCGGGCGTCGCAAAGGCCTGATCGTCACGCTGTCGATCATGGCCTGCGGCACGGTGTTGATCGCACTGGTGCCGGGTTACGCCAGCATCGGTCTGGCCGCGCCGTTTCTGGTGCTGCTCGGACGTCTGTTACAAGGCTTCTCGGCGGGTGCTGAACTGGGCGGCGTGTCGGTGTACCTGGCGGAAATCGCCACGCCGGGACGCACCGGCTTCTACACCAGTTGGCAGTCGGCCAGTCAGCAGATCGCGATTATCCTCGCGGCCGCGCTGGGCTACGGCATCAACGCCTGGCTCGACGCCACGCAAATTGCGGCGTGGGGATGGCGCATCCCGTTTTTTGTCGGCTGTGTGATCATCCCGTTCATCTTCGTGATCCGTCGTTCACTGCAAGAGACCGATGCGTTCAAAGCTCAGGCCCATCACCCGACCGCCCGCGAAGTGTTTCGCTCGATGCGTGACAACTGGCGCACGGTGCTGGCGGGGGGGCTGCTGGCCTCGATGACCACCACGACCTTCTACCTGATCACGGTCTACACCCCGACCTTTGGCAAATCGGTGCTGCACTTGAGCACCACCGACAGCCTGATCGTCACCCTGTTCGTGGGCCTGACCAACTTCATCTGGCTGCCGATCGGCGGCGCGATTTCCGACCGCATCGGCCGTCGTCCGCTGCTGCTGGGTATCTCGTTGCTGTGCATCCTCACCGCCTACCCAGCGATGCACTGGCTGGCTCAGGCGGCGAGTTTCGAGCGCCTGTTGGTTGTATTGCTGTATTTCTCGTTTTTCTTCGGGATGTACAACGGCGCGATGGTTGCGGCGCTGACGGAAGTCATGCCGCAGAACGTGCGGGTGGTGGGGTTCTCGTTGGCGTTCAGCCTGGCAACGGCCATTTTCGGCGGCTTCACCCCGGCGATGTCGACCTGGCTGGTGCAGGCCACCGGCGACAAGGCATCGCCCGCGTTCTGGCTGATGTTCGCGGCGGTGTGCGGGCTGGCGGCGACGTTGGTGCTGTACCGTCGGCAGAAGGTGTGGGTGGCGAAACCTGTCTGACGTCGTGAGTCTCCTGTAGCAGCACGGCTTGCCTGCAGTAGCGTCCTCACAACCGCTGCCGCCGGCAAGCCGGACTGCTACAGGGTTCGTGTTGCCCCGCCCAATTGGAGTCGTTGCGTGGCGACAAAAACGGCGGAGTTACCGCGCCAGCAGCTTCGCGTAAGTATTCAAATCAATATTCCCGCCACTGATGATCACCCCCACGCGCTGCCCCTCCAACTGCGCGGCCATTTCCCGCGCAGCGGCGAAGCCCAGGCAGCCAGTCGGCTCGACCACCATCTTCATGCGCTCGGCGAAAAAACGCATCGCATCCACCAACTGCGCATCGCTGGCCACCAGAATATCGTCAACGTCACGCTGAATGATGCCAAAGGTGTAGTTGCCCAGGTATTGCGTCTGCGCGCCATCAGCGATGGTTTTTGGGGTGTCGATCTTGACGATGCGCCCCGCACGCAACGACTGCTGACCGTCATTGCCTGCTTCCGGCTCGACGCCATACAGTTTGCAATTCGGCGCCAGTGCTCGGGTCGACAATGCCGATCCGCTGAGCAATCCACCGCCGCCCAGACAGACGAACAGCGCATCCAGCGGGCCGACCTCCTCGAACAGCTCTTTGGCCGCCGTGCCCTGCCCCGCGAGGATATCCGGGTGATCGTACGGCGGAATCAACGTCAGCCCATGCTCCTCGGCCAGTTTGCGGCCAATCGCCTCACGGTCTTCCTTGTAGCGGTCATAAGCCACCACCGTTGCGCCGTATTCCTTCGTCGCTGCCACTTTGGCGGCCGGTGCATCGTGGGGCATGACGATGGTCGCGGGAATGCCCAGCAATTGCGCCGACAACGCAATGCCTTGCGCATGATTGCCCGAGGAAAACGCCACCACCCCGTGCTTGCGCTGGGTCGCGTCGAACCTGGACAACGCATTGAACGCGCCGCGAAACTTGAACGCCCCCATGCGCTGATAGTTTTCACACTTGAAGAACACCTGAGCGCCCAGTTCGCGATCCACCGTGCGCGAGGTCAGGACCGGCGTCTTGTGCGCATGGCCTTCGATACGCCGGGCCGCCGCGAGCACATCGTCATAGGTCGGGAGTACGAGCGTTTGCATGATCATCCTCAAAGGTTCGATTAAACAAAGCCCTCATCAATCGAGGGCCAGACACAGGCAGCGTCGATCACTCAGGCCGCAACGCCATGGCTTCGACTTCCACCGCAAGCCCGTAATGCAACTGGGCGACACCCGCTACCGCCCGCGCCGGGCGATGATCCCCAAGCCACTGGGCATAGAGCCTGTCGAACAGCGGCCAATGCTGCATATCGGTCACGTAGACCCGCACCTGCACCAGCCGCGATTTGTCAGTCCCACCCTGCGCCAGACAGGCATCAAGGTTCGCAAACACTTGTAGCGCCTGAGTCTCGAATGGCGCATCGGTCAGCGGTCGACCTTCCCGACTCACAGGTAATTGCCCGGAAATCATCAGCAGGTTGCCCGCCGCGCAGACGTGGGTGTAATGCCCGACGGGCGTCGGCAAGTCCGGGCTGTTGCTGCATACCTTCGAATTCATCACCACAATCACCTCATCGCTCATTTGATGTAGCTGTACGCCGCCGCCCGCGATACGCCCAGATGTTGCGCCACCACTTCCATGGATTTGCGAATGTCCAGATAACCCGCCTCTTTTAGCTCCTGGAGCAATTGCCGACGTTCGGGAGCCTTGAGGGCGCGGGGTGTGCTGGCCAGTCGGGCCGCAAATTGATCGATGCGCTCGCGAATGCTGTCGGCGCTGCCGGTCTCCAGCGTCTCGCTGACCTTGGCTTCGACACGGGTGAATTGCGCCATCGCCGATTGCAGGCTTTGAAACAGGGTCAGGTCGATATTCAGGCACAGCGCGGCAACGTACTGGCCGTCCTCTCCCTTGATGCCAATGGACGTGCTTTTCGCCTGACGTCCATCAGGGAAACGGTTGGCGTAGTTGGCGATGATTTCCGGGTATTCCGGGTCGGCGATGCGAGCCAGCCCCAACTCAGTGGTCGGATCCCCCGGCTGACGCCCGGAAAGATTGTTGTGAATCGCTTGAATCGAATGCTCAGTGTCCTTGAGGTCATGAACCACCACCTCGCAGAACGGCGCGAAGGTTTCGGCCAGCCCTTCGGCGACCCGTTTGATCTGCTGCAACAAATGTTGATCGCCTTCGCGAGACGTTTTCATGGGCTGTGGTGACCTGTGATTCAGTGATTCAGTTCAGGACACATTATCCAAATATTGTCATTTAGTCTACATCTGGACATTTTGACAGACGAGTGACGTAAGCCGGTGTATTCCGCACGCAGATCCATAGTCCGAGCGGCCATCACGTTGTTTTGTGAACGTCTACCTGGCGCCAAAGGCCCGATTTCACTGACTTTGTAGTCACGAACGGACCTTTGTGTATTGGAACTACAGAAAATGTAGTTCTTGAAAATATTCACTACAAAACGGTTGACGAAGTCTTTTCGCGATTGCATAGTGAGGCCGTCTCCCCGATCGGGAGAGCTGGCAAAAGTATTCCGGGACCGTTCGACATAGCCGTCGAACAACCTCTGGATGTGTGCTGCCCACAAGGCAGATTGATGAAGCTGAACCGGCATGATCGACCCATAGGCCGAGCGCTGGCGAAACGTCCTCATGACACTTGTGGCCGACCACGATACGTCGCCAGTGTCCGCTGACGTCCGCTGTTTCTCCCCTGCGTTTCGCCTCATCCCGTAGCAGCCCTCCATCATCACTACATCCAGTGCGCCCGGCTCTGATTCCGGCTCTGTTTACCGATGTATTCGTGCATCAAGGAGTCCAGTTGTCAGCGTGTGGAATGACTGCGGATCGACGGACGATTCGCCGCTATGTATACGAACCGTGTGTGAACTAACCAGATAGCTAACAAATGGGCAAAAAGGGGTATCCAATCATGAATCTGAACAATCAACCCACCATTGATCAATTGGCTCGACTGTTCGCGGCGCAGAAGGACTCCCTCGATAGCCACATTCTCTGGGTCTGCGAAAAGGGTGATGTCCACATGGACGGCCTGGGCGCCTGCACCGAGGAACAAGAGTTCGTTGATCAGCACCCGCACATGCGTGCGCGGCTGAAGATGTACCGCAAAGGCCAGGGCTACGTCGGCAAGAAAGCGGCGGCCGACAAGCAATTCCTGGGGCAAGTGCTCGACACCCTCAGCAGTGAGTGGGGCAACGCGCGACATCAGGATGGCGTTCGCGTGATTGACCGGCTCTGCTAAGCAAAAACACCACGGCCCGCCTGAAGATTAAGGCGGGCCGTGGTGTTTGACGGGATCTGGGTACGCATCAAGGGCAGCGCATACAGTGTCCTGCTAGTCCCGCCCCACCAGCGCCAGACGGCACGCCAGACCCAGAAACACCGTCCCCAGAATCTTCTGCATCCAACGCGCCGCACGCTCGCTGCTGCCAATGCGCTGCCCCAGTCGGCTGGCCATGAGGATCACCGCGCCGTTGGCGATGACGCCGACGACGTTGAGCACAGTGGCCAGCACCAGCATTTGAACCACGATGGACCCGGCATTCGGGTCGATGAACAGGGGAAACAGTGCGAGCACGAACAGCGCCATTTTCGGGTTAAGTACGTTGGTCAACAGGCCCTGCCGAAAGATTTGCAGCCGCGAGTAGCGTGGCAGTGATGCGTTGGCCGACAGTGCAGTGCCGGTGGAGCGGAAGGTTTTGAACGCCAGGTACAGCAAATACGCTGCGCCGATGAAACGCACCGCGTCGTAGGCGACCGGTACCGTGACGAACAATTGCGACAGCCCCAGCGCGGCGGCCAGAGCGTGGCAATAAGTGCCCAGTTGAATCCCTGCAAGGGACGCGAATCCCGCTGCCTTGCCTTGGCTGGCGCTGCGCGAGGCGATCAGCAGCATGTCCGGGCCTGGGGTGATGGCCAGTGCGAGGCAGGCACCGGAAAACAGCGCAAGGGTCGAGAGCGCGAGCATGGGACGTCCGTTCGAGGTCGGGCAGAAAGAGCGTCAGTTTAAGCGGCACGCCATGGATTGACGAGCCGCGTATCGCTTGTGAATCAGAACGCCAGCTTGTAGCCGATGGCGATCAGCATCATCGCCAGACACGGGCGTAGCACGGCATCAGGCACGCGCCCCGTCAATTGACTGCCCATGTAGATGCCGGGAAGTGAACCCATCAGCAGAAAACCCAACATCGCCCAACTCATGTTGCCCATGCTCGCATGGCCCAACCCTGCGATCAGGGTCAGCGGCACGGCATGGGCGATCTCGGTGCCTACCAGCCGGCGAGTGTCGAGGAACGGATACAGGATGAACAAGGCCACAGTGCCTAGCGCGCCTGCACCGATAGAGGTCAGGGCGACCATGACACCGAGCACCACGCCCGTGACCACGGTCAGCACATTCAGGCTGCGGTCGCGCAGGCGATAGTGATCACCGGCATGCCGTTGGGCGAACGCCAGCAGGCGCTTCTTGAAGAAAATGGCCAGAGCCGTCAGCAACAGGACAATACCCAGCCCCTGCTTGATCACGGCATTCATCGCATCAGGCGCCGTGTGCAGGGTGCTGAGGAACCAGAGGGTCAAGCCCGCCGCAGGCACGCTGCCCAGGGTCAGCCAGCCCGTAATGCCCCAATCGATGTTGTCGTTCTTCTTGTGCACCAGCACACCACCACTTTTGGTGATGGCGGCGTACAGCAGGTCGGTGCCGACGGCGGTCGCCGGGTTGATGCCGAACCACAACAGGATCGGGGTCATCAGCGACCCGCCACCCACACCCGTCATGCCGACGACGAAACCAACGGCCAGACCTGCCACGACGAAACCGATATTGCCAAAATCCATTGTTCTGCCTGATGCGCACGAAAAAACTGGCGCGCAGGATAGCGATATTTCGTCTAAAGCCCTCACTTTTTCTTATATAGGTCGTAGACCGAATGGATCTATGGTTATAACCAAAACCACATCACCAGGATGACTGGGCCGATCAAGGCTCGCCGTCCCAGTAATCCAGCGAGACGTCCGTGCGCTGCACCGCCGTGAAGGCCCGGGCGCCGTTGATCGTGACCATCGCCTGATACTTGCCCGAATCCGGGTACTCGCAGACCTCCGGCGTTTCACGGGTGCTGATTGACAGGTATTTGAGTGGCGCCTCGGAGGTGTTGATGATCTGGTGAGGGTATTCAGGGCCTGGGGGGATGAAGATCACGTCGCCAGTCTTGATCGGCAGAAGCTCACCGGCCACCCGCAGGCTGCCCTGCCCTTCGATGACCACGAACATTTCTTCCTGCGTATGGTGAAAATGGTAAGGGCACGAGCGCTTGCCCGGCGCGACGATGTCCACCGACGCGCCCAGTTTCCGCGCCGCGGTGCCTGTCCCCAACCTGGCCGCCTGGCTCTGGTACAGCGGGTCACGGCGCTCGTCCTGCAAAGGTATTTCGTTGAAGTTGCGGATCAGACGCTCAGCCAGCGTCGCTTCATTTTTGTTCATTTGTCACCCCGGTTTTAACCCATCGGACGCCACGCTTGTGGAAGCTTCCATGTTGGCTCCCACAAGGATCGTGCCATTTCCAAATGTCGTGCTCGACGCCAAACCTGCGAAAGCCAACTGGACGGCGAACCCTGACGCTCAGCGCCTGGCCACAATGAACAGGCGCGGAAATGGCAACAGCACCGAGCCATCGGCCAATGCGGGGTAAGCCTGTGAAATCGCCTTGAGATAGGCGTCAAGAAACGCGGCCTGCTCGCCGTCATCCAGCTTTTGCAGATACGGTCGCAACGCCGAGCCCTTGAACCACTCGACCACAGCCCCGTGACCGCCCGCCAGCGGGTGATGATAGGTCGTGCGCCAGACATCGACTTGCGTGCAATGAGGTTGCAGCAGTTCGAAGTAATAGGCCGCCGGATGACGATCCGGGTGTTTCACCGAGCCAATCTTGCTCGACCAGGGACCACTCGCGGCGATCTCTCTGGCCAGACGGTGTGCCGGCTCTTCCAGATTGTCGGGGGTCTGCACCGCCAGACTACCGCCGGGGTTGAGCAGACTGACCAGACGCGGGTACAGCTCGGCGTGATCCGGCACCCATTGCAGCGACGCGTTGGCGAGGATCACGTCGTAGGTTTTCGCAGGCTTCCATAAACCGATATCGGCGAGTTCAAACGAGATATTCGGCAAGCGCTGTCGAGCATCGCCCAGCATGTCTTCGGAGCTGTCCAGCCCTGTGATCACGGCGTCTGGAAAGCGCTCGACCAGCACCTCGGTGGAGTTACCCGGCCCGCAGCCCAGGTCAATGGCCGTGTTCACCTGCTCGGTGGGAATCGCGGCGACCAGATCACGGACCGGGCGCGTGCGTTGCTGTTCGAACATTGAATACTGCTTGGCAGACCAACTCATCAGGCATTCCTTTTGTCGTGACAGGCATGCCGTGGAGCGTAAGGCCTGAACGAGCCGATTACAAATGAAGGTCGTGCATGCTCAACGCGCCACGCGACGGGTCAAATGTCCGCCCGGAATGGAATACGACACGTACAGCCCCGAATCGACCTGCGCTTTCGAGACCCGGGCGGCCCCCCGCACTTTTTCGGCAGCCGCGAGCAGCTGAGCCTCGGCGAGCTGACCGTTCTCAACCGCCTGAACGATGGACTGTGCCAGCGCGTCCAGCCCCGACTCGCTGGACACCAGCAGCAGATGAGCCCCCGCTCGCAACGCGTTGACCGCCGTCACCGCCAGGCTGTTGCCGCGTAGAATCGATACAGCATCCAGGTCATCGGACACAATCAAACCCTCGAAACCCAGACGCCCACGCAACAGACCGATGACCTTCTCCGAGGTACTGGCCGAACGTTCCGGATCCAGCGCCGGAAACACCGCAGGACCCGGCATGATGGCCTGAACCCCTGCCGCAATGACTTCACGAAACACCTTCAGGCCCTGCGCAAAGTCTTCAGCCGAATCGGGCACGCTGGCGAGCGCCTCTGTCGGATCATGCTCGGTCTGGTGGTGACCGGGAAAGTGCTTGGCAGTGGCGATCACGCCAGCCAGTTGCACGCCACGAATGAAGGCGCAGGCGATGCGCGAGACCTCAGCCGGGTCGGGCCCCAGGTTGCGCTGGTACAACCAGGGGTTGCTCCCCGTGACGACGTCGACGATGGGAGCAAGAAACAGATTCACCCCCATGACCCGGGCCGCACTGGCCATTTCGTAGCTGCGCGCCTCGATCTCTTCAGCGCTCAGGTGTGTCAACGCCTGCGCCGAGGGCAACCCCGGAACCAGCCGATGCAGGCGCTGTATGCCGCCCAGTTCCTGATCCACCGCCACCAGAATCGGCGCGCCGGCACACACGGCAGCAGCATCGGCAATGCCGGTGAAGTGCGCGTGGGTTTCCGTGCGCCGACGTTCGAAACTCATGTTCCGCGCCAGGTATTCCTCGCGGGTCTCGCCCAACAGGATCGAAACCCCACCTCGATTGAGATAACGGCGCACCGTCTCATCCAGTTCCAACCCGGCAAAGGCTGGCAGCAGGACTGCATAAGCAGCCCGTTGCAGTTCGCTCGACATTTCTCACCCTGCGATCGATTGACTGGAGCAATGCTCGCCAATGAACGATTAGCGATCATAATTGCTCGATTTAGCTCACTCTATGCTTATAACGAGCAAAGTCAACGAAATAAATGGCCTTAACTGCGCAACAACCGAGCGATCTGCTTCAGTAACGAGCATTGGCAGTCAGCGTGTCCCATGACGCGCAAACCTGGGGGCCGCATCCACCGGACGGCCTGCCTACATCTGGTGCCCTTCATGCCCGGCGTGCACGTCGTGCCCCGCATGAGGATCTTCACCCGCCATGTGAATGTGCGCGTGCGGTTGCTGCCGGTCGGTCTCGTCCTGCAAGTAACGCAGCACTTCGGCGATGTCGTTGTCGGCCATGCGCAGGTTGGGCATCGCGACCTTGTTGTAGGCCTCGTACAAACTCACCGCCAGCGGGTCTTTCTCGGCCAGCATCACGTCCGGTTCCTTCAGCCAGCGCCCCAACCACAGGCCATCGCGCTGGCGCGTCACGCCCAGCAGATCAGGCCCGACGCCGCGCAAACCGGTCGCTTCTTCACCTTCATGCCCAAGGGTGTGACAAGCGCCGCAACGGGTGCGGAAAATCTGCTCGCCCAGGCTCGGCGCACGCACTTCAGGCGCGTTGGCGTAACTGTCCTGTTGAGCGCTGGCGACTTTCCAGTTCTGCAGGCTGTTGCCCAACTGGTCGGCCAGGATGTAGGGATTCTCGAACGGCGAGGCCTTCATCCAGCGACCGGTGCTCTGGTTGCCGACGATCAGGCTCAGGTTGTGATCCGTCGTGCGGCCGTTGTCGACGCCCTCGATGAACAGCCCCAGCTTGCGCCGTAACTGATCGATGTCGTCCTTTTTGCCGGTCAGGAACTGCCAGCCCGGCGCCACCTTGAACTTGGCCGCGTACTGTTTCAGGACCGCCGGGGTATCGGTGTCCGGGTCGATGCTGATGGAGTAGAAAAACACGTCACGACCGACCCGATCCCCCAATAGGCGCTGCACCTGCCGCAGCCGCGCAGTCTCCAATGGGCAGGAATCCGTGCAGGAGGTAAAGATGAAGTTGATCACTACCACCTTGCCTTTGATCAGGTCGTCGTAGAAATGCACCGGTTGTTCATCCTGATTGACCAGCGCCGTATTGGGGAAGAAATCCTCCCCCCACGGGGTGGCCGATGAGGCGTCGGCGGCCACCCCGGGGAGGCTGCCCCAGACCATGGTGATCATCGACGCGGCCCCTGCAATGACCGCCTTGCGAAGCATCTGGAACATGACAGCACCCTCCGCGATTCTTCAGATCGCTATTTGCCTTTGCCCGAACCCGACGAACCTGAACCACCCGACGAGCCGGACCCGCCAGAGGAACCCGAGCCGCCTGAAGAGCCAGACCCCGAACTCGATGTGGACGTGGCGGCGGTCAACTTGACCGTAGGGCCTGCGCCGTCACCGTCGTGGTAGGTAGGCAGTGCGGCGGAGCTGACGTAAGTGACACCGTCCCAGCTCGGCATCGGCGTTGGCATCAACTGGAATTGCCCCGGATGCTCGATGTCCCAGCGCAGCAGCATGGAGTTGTCTTCATGTTGCGTGTTGTGACAGTGTTCCATGTAGGTCCCGGCAAATTCGCGGAAGTGAATGGCCATTTCCACGTTGTCGCCGCTGTCGGTGCCGATGCGATAGACGTCCTTGCGCGCCCATTTTTCCCACTCAGGCGGTGCCTTGCCGCCACGACTGAGGATGATCCCTTCCTCGAAATGGACGTGCACCGGGTGGGTCCAGCCATTACCACCGTTCTGAATTTTCCAGACTTCCAGGGTGCCCGTGCCTTGATAGCCCGCAGGTTCAGGACCGTTGGCCAGGTGCATGCCCGCCGACAGCCTGCGAGGGTCCATGTTGAAGCCCAGGCCACCGTCGGTCTTGATCGTCCAGGGCACCGAGTCCGTACCGTCGGAACGACCGAAGATGAAGGTGCGGTGGCGTGCCTGATTCAGCAACGCGATGTCGCTGGCGTTGTCGCGGTGCAGGGTCAGCGGAATCATCACCTTGCCTTCTGCCTTGCCGGGTTTGGCCGGTTCATACAGCGACGGATCCATGGCCAAATCCTGGCCGGAGTAAGGCTTGACGTTGATCTGCATGAACAGGCCGACCACCGGGTCTCCCCTGTCCCACTGCGGCCCTTTGCTGCCCTGTTTGATCACTGCCTGATACTTGCCGGATAGCACATCGGCCAGCGGCACTT
Organism: Pseudomonas sp. Pseu.R1; assembly: GCF_045764065.1. NCBI lineage: Bacteria > Pseudomonadati > Pseudomonadota > Gammaproteobacteria > Pseudomonadales > Pseudomonadaceae > Pseudomonas > Pseudomonas sp. Pseu.R1. The sequence continues at coordinate 616,123 of NZ_JBJGEE020000001.1, forward strand.
CGCCTTTCGGTCCTTTGCCGGTTTCGTGTTCCATCACGTTGACGAAATACAACTTGTCGCCGACCTTGATGCCGTTTTTCGCGAAGTTGACGATGATGTCGTAGCGTTCGGCGATGCCTTGGGTCGGCAGGATGCCGAAGTTGTTTTTCAGATCCCCGTCACCGTCCAGGTCCATGGTGCCGTCGAACGGTACGGCATGTTCCATGATGTTGCCGTCGTTACCGATCATGTGGAACGGCACGCGGGCATAGGACACGCCCGAGCCTTGCGGGCCGGGGAACTCGCCGCTGTTGCCCTTGATTTCACGCACGATGGCGATCTTCACGTAGCGCGACACCGAACCGTTGAGAATGCGGAACCGATAGCTGCGGGCACGGACGTCAAGGAATGGTTTGTAGCCCCAGTTGACGACCATTTCGTCACCCAGGAAGCCGTCGGTGTTGAACGGGTTGAACCACAGTTGGCCGTTCTGATCCCAGGCCTTGTCGGCGACGGTCAGGTTGACGTCGTAGTCGCGGTTGCCCCAGGCCAGGTACGAGCCGCTGGGGAAGCGCAGGTTGACGCCATCGTCGATGGCCTCATTGCCGCGATCCAGCGCGCTGTAGTAGTTCATCATCGCCGCGTTGCCCTTGTAGACGTTTTGCGCGGTGAAATCCATCATGTGGTCGTGGAACCAGTGAGTGCTCATGGTTTCGCGCCAGTCGCCACGAATCTTGATAGTGCCGTGATCGCAGGTTTTGAGGCCTGGCGAGTCGTCGTTCACCCACAGGGTTTCACCCGGCGCGCAGGGGAATGCGGCGCGAGGGTCCTTGGCGTTGGTGTTGATGGTGTCGTAACCGGCTAGTTGCATTGGCCAGCGATAGTCGTAGTACTGCCCCGGAAAGAAGAACGCGTTGGCATAACCGTCGCTTTCGGCCGGGTTATGACCGTTGTGTTCGTGGGTGGAAATGGTATGCAGACCAAAGCCCTTGTTGGCCGACGGGTCGATGGGCAGGCCGTTGTAGTGACGCATCAACACCGGCTGGCCGTAACGCACCATCAGCAATTTGGGCGGCAGCGTGCCGTCGAAGGTCCAGATCGAATTGTGGTCCTGCACCGGCATCAACGGGTGAATACGCACGCCGATGCCTGACGCGGTTCCGCCATGGTTGGTGCTGCCATCGGGGTAGTAATTCAGCCCGCCCGGCCCCCACTCCCCACCTTTGTAATCGTGCAATTGCAGGTGATCACGAAAGCCGCTGTTGCTGTGGGCGCCGGTCTGCACGGTCTTGTAGGCGATCTGTGGGTAGAACTCGTTCCAGCGCTGGTGCGACCAGCCTTTTCCCGGCGGACGCCCTTCAGCGGGCGCATCGATGTGGCGGTTAAGGAAGCCTTCGATCTGCGACTGCCAAGGGTTGCGGTCCAACGAGTTGGCGAACTGCGTAGGAAATGGCGTCAACCCTGGTTGAGCGAGGAAGGCGGCCAGCGCATCCGGTGAAGGACCGCTGCGGGCGACGTTGGTCGGATCCTGCGCCGGGCCAGGGCCGAGCGTGGGTGCCGGGAACGGAATCAGCGAAGGAGAATGGGTCGGGTCCAGTTTGGTCGGCCCGAACTCCTCGAACAACAGCACCGGCTGGGTGAACGGTTGAGCGCCGAACAGCGGGCTGGGTTTACCGTTGGTGGGAAAGTTGAAACTGGTTTGCGCCGACGGCGGCAAGACGTTTTCCACCCGGGTGCTCGCACGATCGCCTTGAACGCCGTTGGGCAGATCGAGCGCGCCTTCGTTGGCTTCAGGCAACGTCAGCAAGTTATTGAGCGCCGCGGTCGGGTCGGCAGGCGGATCGTTATAGGCCGACGGGTCAGTGGGCGGTGGTTGATCCTCGTTGTCGACCGGTGCGGCACTGACACACGCAAAGCCCAGACTCAGGGCAATCAATACGGCGGAGGATCCGCGCAAAAGCTGAAACCCGTGGATGGGGGGAAACTTTAAACGCGCAGGTTGTTTCATGGTGGTTCACCTTCAACTCATGCACAGGAGCATTTGTGTTTCATCCGACTGCCCTGGTGAAGCGTCGCGCGTCAGGGGTATTTGGGGCCGCACATCGCGCGAAACGCCTGCAGGTGATGGGTGAAGGGGCAAATCCCTTGCCAGAGTCAAAACACGGGAACCGTAGAAGCAAAACAGTGGCGCGCCACGCCAGATAACTCGCGGTTTTCAGTGAAAGATGTCGTAACAATTCAGCAAGAACAGTTGGCACGCTAAGTGACAGGGCCGGGGATTGGCCCCCGCTGCCGGTGGGGAAATTTACAAGGTATTGGGGATTGAACTGAAGGCGAGATCCCGTGAATGAAGCCGCTTTGCGCGGCTTCCTCCACCGGTTGAAAGGCTGTCAGACGCGGCTGTCGTCACCTGCCTCGGCGTGTACGCCACGACGCCCGCCATGGTCATCACCACGGTCATGATTACCGCGGTCCCGGCCATGATCATCGCCCGCACGAGCCTGATCGCCCGCGTGAACGCCGTGATCATCACCCGGTTCGGCGTGTGCACCGCGACGCCCGCCATGGTCGTCTCCGCGATCATGATTGCCGCGATCCCGGCCATGATCGTCGCCCGCGCGAGCCTGATCGTTACCGCGATCATCCCCTATCTGGGTGTGATCGGCCGCGTGGTTACCGTGATCATCGCCAACATCGTGATTGCCCCGGTCATTACCATGGTCATCGCCTCGGTCGTGATTGGCGCCGTCATGGTTGCCATGGTCATTGCCATGATCGTTGCCAGCATGGCCGCCACCGCTGCCACCGCCAGAACCTCCGGAGCCACCACCGCCCGAACCACCACTGCCGCCACCGCCGCCGGAGCCACCGCCGCCATGGCCACCTCCACCGCCGCCGCTACCGCCACCGCCGCCTCCTCCACCACCCGAACCGCCACCGCCACCGCCACCATCTTTGGCGTACGCGCTGGAATGGGAAAACGTGTCAGGAATCAGCACGGTGGATGCCGACAGCACCCCACCGATGGCCAGGGCCAGAATCGCTTGTTTGAATTGCATCACTACCTCCACCTTCTTGTTCTGGTTATCGAACCGCAAACAGAGCCGGTGCAAAACGAAGGCCATTGCCGAGGGCAATCGAAGCTTCAGCACATCTCGAAAAAGCACACAAAACACGGCAGGCACACAGCCCGTATCCGCATGTACCGCGAGACCCAGCCACCGATGTAGCGTTGGCACACCCGGGGCCGGACGGGGTTCATCAGGTGAACACGTCAATGAGAATTAATATTCGTTTTTGCCTACCAACGGTCATCGAAGATATTTCACGGGATGCTCTTTTCATTTGCGCCCCGTCTCGTCAACATACGCACCAACTCATGAAGTGCTAACGCTTCATTAATGCAAATGATGGTAGCTCCCAACACTGCTCGTTATTTAACCCTTATAAAACAATCGCTTCTGAACGCCTGCTGAACACGTCTTCAATGATATTGAATTGATATGGCGTATGATCCTGCCGCCTTCTAAAGTGACCCCCATTCTTTTTTCAGGACGAAAGAGATGCGTCTTTTACTGCTGACCAGCGCACTCGCGCTGACCCTCGCTGGCTGTGGCTCGACCCCGAACAATCCTTCGGTGGATCTGGAATCGCCTAAAACGGCGAGTGACTATGTGCAATGCGTACTGCCCAAATGGCAGGCGCTCAAACCCTCGACCACGATGACCGAAAGCAAAGGGCACTATAAATTGCTGGTCACGGGCAAAGTGTCGCAAGACGACATTCTCGAAGTGTTCAAAGGCAACCCCAATACCCGAGTGTTCCTGTATCAGCGCGCTCCACTGGCCTCGGCCTTCGGCAAAAGTGCGCTGGAGAAAGCCGCTCGCGAATGTCTGTAAGCGCTTCGCTGCCCTGCCTCGCATGACCGGATTCAACGCCGGTCATCCCCTCTGAAAATATCCGCAACCCTCCTCCGTTTCTTCGGTCGATAACCTCAGGCCTGCGTGATCGCAGAAATATCGATACCGCGCTAAATTCATTGGCGACTCGAACGTCTTTAGGCTAACCCTGAATACGCCCGAAAAGCCTCACCAGAGCGGGAACACGCGCAATGCAACCGATCAAGAACCGGGCCGAACCCGGTGACGACACACTGGGCGGCGGTATGCCCAGTGCCAGCGTCGCCCTGCCTCAGACGGGCCACTGGCTCAAGCGGTTGCTGGCATTCACCGGCCCCGGCTACATGGTCGCCGTCGGCTACATGGACCCTGGCAACTGGGCGACCGACCTGGCCGGTGGTTCGCAGTTCGGCTACCTGCTGCTGTCAGTGATCCTGCTGTCGAACCTCATGGCCATCGTGTTGCAGGCGCTGTCTGCCCGACTGGGCATCGTCACCGGCTGGGACTTGGCCCGAGCCTGTCGCGAACGCTATAGCCGCCCCATCTGCATCGCACTGTGGCTGGCCTGCGAAATCGCGATCATCGCCTGCGACCTTGCCGAAGTGATCGGCACTGCCATCGCCTTGAATTTGCTGTTCGGCATACCGCTGGTGTGGGGCGCGGTGATTTCAGCGGTGGACGTCTTTCTGATTTTCCTGCTGATGGGCAAGGGTTTCCGTGCGTTGGAAGCATTCGTCATCGCCTTGCTGCTGATCATCTTTGGCTGCTTCGCGATCCAGATGGTCCTGGCACGGCCGGACATGGCCGAGCTATTCGCTGGTTTCATTCCCAAGGCTGAAATCGTCACCAACCCGGCGGCGTTATACCTGGCCATCGGCATCATCGGCGCGACGGTCATGCCCCATAACCTCTATTTGCACTCGTCCATCGTCCAGACCCGCGCCTACCCTCGCACCGAAGAAGGCCGCCGCGTTGGCCTGCGCTGGTCTGTGACGGACAGCACCATTGCCCTGACGCTGGCGCTGTTCGTCAACGCTGCGATACTGATCACCGCCGCCACGGTATTCCACAAGGCCGGTCGGACCGACGTGGTGGAGATCGAACAGGCTTATCACTTGCTCTCTCCGATGCTGGGCGTGGGGATTGCGTCGGCACTGTTTGCCGTGGCGTTGCTGGCGTCCGGCATCAATTCCACCGTCACGGCGACCCTGACCGGGCAAATCGTCATGGAGGGGTTTCTCCGGCTGAAACTGCCCGGCTGGGTGAGACGGCTACTGACTCGGGGGCTGGCGATCATTCCCGTGATCGTGATCACCAGCCTGTACGGCGCCGAGGGTACGGCGAAACTGCTGGTGCTCAGTCAGGTGATCCTGTCGATGCAACTGCCGTTCGCGATCGTGCCGTTGGTGAGCTTCGTGTCGAATCGCAAATTGATGGGCAACCTGGTGACCGGCCCCGTACTGACCGCGCTGGCATGGGCCATTGCCCTGTTGATCATCGGCTTGAATGGGGTGTTGCTGGTGGGGATGTTTGGGGATTGACGCCTTGCGGTTACGGAAAATTCCAGGTTGGCAGGTCAACCGCCTTCGCCACCAGAGGCGGCCCCCACAGGCGCGGTATCGAACACAAGGAATGGATCCGATGCGATCACAGTGGGAGCCGGCTTGCTGGAAAATTCGTCGGATCAGTCACATCGACGTTGAATGAGAACATACTCTCGACAGCAAGCTGGCGCCCACAATAGCTGCGGTACTCAGAAGAAATCGTCCGTTATGGACAATCTCTCACTCACCTCAACTCCCGGCGCCGTGATCGTGCCCCATGTCCATCGATGCTTTCATCGAGCGCGCCGGGGCCGTGACGTGCAGTGTCTCTCGCACGCCCTTGTCGTTCTCGACCGTCAGGGTCAGCGGCACCTGATCGCCGTCCTTGATCTGCCCTTTCAAGCCCATGAGCATGACGTGATAACCGTCCGGGTCCAGCGAGACGGTCTTGCCCGCAGGCAATGCCACCGAGTCGACCGGCCCCATGCGCATGACGTCGTTGGTCATGCTCATCTCATGAATCTGCACGTCGCTGGCCACAGGCGAACCGACACTCAGCAGCTTGCTGTCGGTGTCTGCCGTGATGCGCATGAACGCACCTGAAGACGGCTGGCCCGGCACCGTGGTGCGCACCCAGGCGTCGTCGACCTTGGTTTGAGCCATGGCAGATGCACTCACGCCCGCCAGTAACGACACCGCCAGAAAACGGCGCAACGCCGAATGGGAAACGACAGATGAAAACAGACCGGTCATCAGCAGACCTCCATGACAGTGAGCAAATCTTCCGCGCATTGCTTGGCGGACAGCGACGGCGACAGCCCCAGACGCAGATTGCCGCGCGAGTCGAAGACAAAACTGGTGGCCGTATGGGACATGGTGTACGTGTTGCCAATCGGTTCTTTTTGATAGAACACGCCGAACTCCTTGGCCACCTGTTGCGTTTGCTCCAGCGTGCCGCGCAGGGCAACGAAGCTCGGATCGAACTGTTTGACGTAGGCGTCGAGGATCTGCGGCGTGTCACGCTCAGGGTCGACGGTGATGAAGATCACCTGAAGGGTCTTGCCATCCTCGCCCATGATTTTCTTGATCTGGGCCGCACGCGCCAATGCGGTTGGGCACACCGAAGGGCACTGGGTGAAACCGAAGAACACCATCGGCATCAGGCCACGGTAACTGGACAGGGTTTTCACCTCGCCGTCAGTGTCCGTGAGTTTGAAGGTACGGCCACGGATCTCGTTGCTCAAATCCTTGCCGTATTTGAAATTCAGCGCGGTGGTGGAACCGTCGCAACCGGTGAGCAGGCCGAGGCCCAGAATGCCCATGCCGCCCAGCAGCTGGCGACGGGTCAGTAAATCATTCATGTGACGAACTCTCTGAAGCGGTCAGCGTTGACGCCGACCTTTGACCATCCTCGGCACCCTACTCAAAAGGCGGCTGCGGGATGACGCTAAACAGTGTGCGAGTGTTACAAGGCCAAATCAGGGCGCCTGGGGCGATAGCCCGGGAAAGGCCTGCCGGGGCGGTTTACGCAACCCGTCATCCGAACGCGTCAGCAACCTGCGCAGGCGACGTGCCAACCAGCCCAGCCCGATGAAAAACACCAACGCCAGCGCCAGCGTGCCCGCAAAGGCACAATCGGTCATCGACAGCTTCATCAACTGGGCGTGGTCGCTCATCTGCGCCATGTCCGGATGCCCGGCCAGGTCGTGATGCTCACTGCACGCCACGCCGGGCGCCATCTGGTTGAACGCCCGCAACATCTGTCCGTGGCTGAGGCTGCACACCAGCCCGCTGAACAAGATGAAGCCGTACAACATCCAGGCGATGAGCGATTGATGGGTTCGGACGAATTTCATGGGGCGCCATTCTACATCGTTGCGTCACGGCCCATGGACAGGGTCCGGATTGCCGGGTGCGACAAAACCGCGCAGGTCGACACTTCAGTGAAGACGCTGACGCTCTTGCACGAACAGGCGGGCCTGGCGGGTCAACTGGTCCAGGTGCCGGTCACGCTGTTTCTCGGCATCGGTCATCGCCCGCTTGCCATGCTGATTCAACAGATAAGCGTGAATCTGCCGCACTTCCACCGAGCTATAGATCGGCGCGATATCCAGCACCGCCAGTAAGCCCTCGGTCTGATAATCGCGGGTATTCATCAGCACCTGCGGGCCTCGCGCACTCAACACTTGAAAGCCCATGGCCGCAAAATACGGCACTTTGCTGACGAAACAGGCCAGCTCGGCGTGGGGGTAGCGTTCAAGCATGTTGCCCACCATGGCCCGAGCGATACCCTGACGACGCCGATCAGCCTTCACCGCCATGTACGCAACCGAACAGGCCTGGGGGTCTCCTTGCACCGGCAGGTACAGCAGAAAGCCGGAAACGATCGAGGGATCTTCGGCGTCCAGCGCCACGATCAGTTCCACCGCGAAGCCCCGCGAACCGTCCATGGCCTGCACATACTGGTGCACCTCATGCCCGACGCCGTATTGATACAGCGGGTACAGCGGATTGCTCGGCGCGATGCCGACCCTACTGATGTCGGTCACATAATCGACCACCATCTGCATGATCTGGCTGTCGATGGATTCGGGCGGCGGGGAGTCGAGGCGGGTGATGGTGAACATGGCATTCCTGATTCGCTGAAGGCAGCCCGGCGTCGCACGCTCGGAGGCCAGGCCGGCGCATCATACCCTGTTCCGGCGATCCCCTGAGCACGCCATCGACAAGGCGCGCAGATTCACCGATTCGGGTATTGTGGCGCCTTGTTCACCTCTCCTTTTTCCAAGGACGTCAGCCGCCATGTTCGACTGGGACGATCTGCGCTTCTTTTCGACGTTCGTGCGCGAAGGCAGCCTTGCCGCCGCGGCCCGAAGCCTTGCAGTGGAACACGCCACCGTGGCGCGCCGCATTGCGTCGCTGGAAGCGGCCCTGGACCTGAAACTGGTGGACCGCCGGGGCCGGGTCTACGAGCTGACCACCGACGGTGTGCGAGTGGGCGAGTTTGCCGAGCACATGTCCAGCACCTCTTTTGCCCTGCAACGTTTTGCCGGGGGCGAACATGACCGCATCGAAGGCGAAGTGGTGATTTCCTCCCCGCCCGCGTTCCTCGCCACCCTGGTCGCGCCGCATATCGGTACCCTGCGCGAGCGCTACCCGGGGTTGCAGGTGCGGCTGGTCGGTTCCAAATCCATCGCCTCGTTGACGCGCAAGGAAACCGACCTTGCCCTGCTCTACGCCCGACCTGAAGAGGCGCAAGTGGTGGCCAGGCACCTCGCGGACCTGCCGCTGGCGCTGTACGCCAGCGAGGACTATCTGGCCAGCCATGAGCGCGAGGCCTACGTCTACATCGGCTACGACCAGAGCATGGAGCAGTCGCCCCATCAGCAATGGTTGAGACAGTATCTGGCAGGCCGCGAACTGACGATCACCAGCAATGACCTGCGCGTGCAAGCCTCTGCGGCGGCAGGTGATGGCGGGGTCGTGTTGCTGCCCGCGTTTCTCGCCCGCGAATATCGACTCAAGCGCCTTCAGGGCTGCGAGGTGGCGCTGACGTTGCCGGTCTGGCTGGCCTACCACGAGGACCTGCGCAGCGCCGCGAAAATCCGCGCCGTGCTGGACGTCCTCATCGAGTGCCTGACGTCGCCCGACGCACTGTGAATTTTTTCACATGCCGTATGCGTCGCCCGCCAATTCTCGCCCTCCTCTCGGCTCTCTATCCTCGGCAGCAATAGAGACATTGCCAAGAGGATTCGTCCATGAGCCAACCATCGCAAGCCAGCGGGACACTGCCCATTTTTCGGGCCGCCTGGATCGTCACCGCCGTTTTCATCCTGTCCAACGCCGCCACGCCGCTGTACGCCCATTGGCAACAGGCGCTGGGTTTCGCTTCGGGCACCCTGACCGTAATTTTCGGTTTGTACATTCTGGGCCTTCTGCTGACGCTGGCCGTGGCCGGACAACTGGCTGACCACTACGGACGCAAGGCCTTGCTGGTGCCCGGCGTGGTCATTGCGATCATCGCCGCCGTGCTGTTCGAACACGCCAACAGCGTGGCAATGCTGATGCTGGCGCGCCTGCTGAGCGGCATATCCGTCGGCATCGTGGTGTCGGCGGGTATGGCCAACGTGGTCGAGCACGCCAGCGAATCGCGCAAGTCCTTCGCCTCACTGATCGCTTCGGTGTCGATGGTGCTGGGCGCAGGCACGGGGCCGCTGCTGGCCGGGGTCATCGCCCAATATGTCGCCGACCCGATCGACTGGGTCTTCAATGCCGAAATCGTACTGCTGGCCCTCGCGCTGGTGGTGGTATTGCGCCAGCCGAACCGTAAACTCGGCAATGGACGCTTTCGCCCGAAACTGCCTTCGGTGGCTCGCCAACATCTGGCGGTGGTCGCACGAGGCGTGTCGTTCTTCGGACCGGGCCTGACCTCCACCTGTTTCGTGCTGGCGTTGGGTCCGAAACTGCTGGCCACCCTGCTCCACGCCAACAGCCCATTGATTGCGGGCGCCATGGCCTTCGTGATGTTCCTGACGGCCGTGGGTGTGCAGTTTGCCGCGAAAAAACGCCCCATGACCCAGTTGTTCGTGCTCAGCGGAATCTCGACCATGCTGGCAATGGCCGGTCTGTGGCTCGCCTTGCACGTGGGTTCTGTGGTGTGGCTGGTGGTCGCAGCCCTGCTCGCAGGTGCCGGACAAGGCCTGGGACAACTGGGTGGTCTGACGCTGATCGCGCGGCACATTGCTCCGCAGCGTCGCGCCGAAGCCAACGCCATCTTCAACATGGGGGGCTATGTGCCCGCAGGCATCCTGCCGGTGGCGACCGGTTACCTGATCGACCTGTCCGGGGTTCACATCGCGATCAGCGTACTGACCGGGGTGATTGCGCTGCTGGCACTGGCAGCGTTGACCGCGTTGCAGCGCAACGGGACGGGTCAGGCATGTGACGCCGGGCAACCCGCGTGACAAAACAAGGGCGGAGTCCTGAACAAGAAGCCCGCCCTTGAATTGCCCTGCCTGTCACTAGGTTCTGTGCGAAAAGTCTTGGTACTCGGTCATGCTGCGTTGAAAACAGCCTCGGAATGCTCATTTAGGCCCCTAAAGTCGCCCGCGACCCCGGCCGTTCCTCGGCTGTTTTATTCGCTGGCGCTCTCCCTGCGGGCCAGCCTGCGGCTGTTACTCGCGAAGCTCGTTTCGCCTTGCCTTACCTTCGTCCCAAAACATTTCGTACGGAACCTAGGCGGCAGCGTCTTTACTTCGGTGCAATCGCGGCATCCACCAACACCTGAGCCTCGGCCACCAGACGCTTGAGGTGATCCTCGCCCTTGAAGCTTTCGGCGTAGATCTTGTAGATGTCCTCAGTGCCCGATGGACGTGCAGCGAACCAGCCGTTTTCGGTCATGACCTTCAGACCACCGATGGCCTGATCGTTGCCCGGCGCCTTGCTCAGAATCTGCTCGATCTTCTCGCCAGCCAGTTCGGTCGACGTGACCTGCTCCGGCGACAGCTTGCTCAGCAACGCCTTCTGCTCGAAGTTGGCCTTGGCCTCGACACGGGTCGAAACCGGCTCACCCAGTGCGTCGGTCAGTGCCTTGTACATCTCACTCGGATCGCGGCCTTTACGCGCACGAATCTCCGCAGCCAGCAGTGACGGAATCAGGCCGTCCTTGTCGGTGGTCCAGACCGAGCCATCGCGACGCAGGAACGACGCTCCCGCACTCTCCTCGCCGCCAAAGCCCAGTGAGCCTTCGAACAGGCCCTCGGCGAAGAACTTGAAGCCCACCGGCACTTCATACAGGCGGCGGCCCAGACGCTGAGTCACGCGGTCGATCATGCCGCTGCTCACCACCGTTTTGCCGACGGCCGCATCAGTCCGCCACTCAGGACGATTCTGGAACAGATAATCGATGGCCACCGCCAGGTAGTTGTTCGGCGCCAGCAGGCCACCTGTCGGGGTGACGATGCCATGGCGGTCGTGGTCAGGGTCACAGGCGAAGGCCACCTGGAAGCGGTCTTTGAGACCGATAAGCCCCTGCATGGCGAAATTCGACGACGGGTCCATGCGGATCTTGCCGTCCCAGTCGACGCTCATGAAACGGAACGTCGGGTCGACGTGCTTGTTCACCACGTCCAGATTCAGGCCGTAATGCTCACCAATCGCCGACCAGTAGCGCACGCCCGCGCCGCCCAACGGGTCGACACCCAGACGCAGGCTGGCGCCACGGATGGCGTCCATGTCGATGACGTTTTTCAGGTCCGCCACGTAAGTGTTGACGTAGTCATGGCGGTGAGTGGTTTCGGCGCGCAAGGCCTTTTCATGGCTGACGCGGCTGACGCCGACGATCTTCTCGGCGAGCAGTTCGTTGGCCTTGTTCTCGATCCACTTGGTGATATGAGAATCGGCCGGGCCACCGTTGGGCGGGTTGTATTTGAAGCCGCCGCTTTCCGGCGGGTTGTGCGAGGGAGTGATGACAATGCCGTCAGCCAGGCCAGAGGTGCGGCCTTTGTTGTAGCAAATGATCGCGTGGGACACCGCCGGGGTCGGCGTGTACTCGTCACCCTCAGAGATCATCACGTTGACACCGTTGGCCGCCAGCACTTCCAGCGCCGACGCCGCGGCCGGGGTTGACAGCGCGTGCGTGTCGGCGCCGAGGAACAGCGGGCCGTCGATGCCGTGAGCCTGACGGTAGAGGCAGATCGCCTGACTGATCGCCAGTACGTGCCACTCGTTGAAACTCAGGTCGAACGAGCTGCCACGGTGACCGGAGGTGCCAAAGGAAACTCGCTGGGTGGCAACCGAAGCATCAGGCTGCCCGGTGTAATACGCCGTGACCAGACGAGGAAGATCGACCAGCAATTCTGCAGGCGCCAGTTTGCCCGCGAATGGACTGATACTCATGCGAAACCTCCGTGGATGGAAAAACGTAAAAAAGACATTCGATGAAATAAAAAACGGCTGCGCGGCAGTTTACTGGCAGTTGGACCGTCCTGCTCGGGTATTGATCCGTAAACCCTTGAGACAATTATCGGCCAGGGCATGATCGAACGACGCCCCCCTCTATGGAGTTTCATGGCCCCATGCCGAAACGGGCGTCTCGACCCCGGCGGTAACGCGGTCAAAGCTGCCACCACGTTGGCAACAGCCGCTGAATCCGACTCTCGGCAAAACGATCGTCGATCAACATCACCACGCCGCGATCATCCTGCCCGCGTATCACTCGCCCGGCCGCCTGCACCACTTTCTGCATGCCCGGATAAAGATAGGTGTAATCGTAACCGGCGCCAAACAGCTGGCCCATGCGCTGCTTGAACTGCTCGTTGACCGGGTTGAGCTGCGGCAACCCCAGGGTCGCGACGAACGCCCCGATCAATCGAGCGCCCGGCAAATCGATGCCCTCCCCAAACGCACCGCCCAGCACCGCGAAACCGATACCGCGGCTGTCGGGCGTGAAACGGTCGATGAACTGCTGACGGTCAGACTCGGCCATGCCACGAGACTGCAGCCACAATGGGACGTCCGGGTAATCCGACTGCATCCTCTCGGCAACCTGTTGCAAGTAGTCGAAGCTGCTGAAGAAGGCCAGGTAATTCCCAGGTCTGGAATGAAACTGCTCAGCCATCAACGCCGCGATGGGTTGCAGCGACGCCTGTCGGTGGTTGAACCGAGTAGAGATTCGGCTGACGATGCGCACCTCCAGTTGCTCACGCTGAAACGGAGATTCGACGTCCACCCAGGCGGTGTTGTCTGGCAACCCCAGCAGATCACGATAGAAATGCCGAGGATTGAGCGTGGCCGAAAACAGGACCGTGCTGCGGGCCGCACTCAATCGGGGGCGCAGAAAACCGGCAGGCACCACATTACGCAAGGTCAGTCGTGACAGTGTTTTAGCGCTGCCCCACTCACGTTTGCCGATATCGAACAAAAACGAATCATCGAACAGCTCGGCAATGCGAACGAACTGAATCGCCTCGAAGTAGAAGCGTTGCAGCTCGCCGAGGGCCGCCTGCGGGTGATCATTGAAATAATCACCAAACGCAGCGATGCACAGGTTCAGGCTGTTGAGGAACTTGCCCGGCGCGGCGGCGTAGGCCTGATACGGCACAACCTGGGCCTTATTGAGCGCGTTCCACTCGCGGTTGAGCCGTTGAAGCGGTTTTTTCAAGGTATCGGGGGCACTCGCCCGGACCTGATTGAAGGTGTACTGATCCAGCCCCGCGCTGTACATCGATCGCGCGCGCTCGACCATGTTGTGCGCTTCGTCCACCAGCACGGCCACGCGCCACTGGTTGAGCTGACACAGGCCGAACAGCAACGCGCTCAAATCGAAGTAGTAGTTGTAGTCGGCGATCACCACGTCAGACCAGCGCGCCAGTTCCTGGCTCAGATAGTACGGGCAGACCTGATGCTGCAAGGCGATCTCACGCAACCCCGCCTGATCGAGCCAGCGCTGCGTCAATGCCGCGCTGCGGGCCGCGTGCAGTCGGTCGTAAAACCCTTTGGCCAAAGGGCACGAATCGCCATTGCAGGCGTTGTTCGGGTATTCACAGGCCTTGTCCCGCGCCACCATCTCCAACACCCGCAGTCGCATCTCCGGCGCGCTGTCCCCGATCACCCGCAAGGCGTCCAGTGCCAGGTTGCGGCCGGGGGTCTTGGCGGTCAGAAAGAACACCTTGTCCAGCGCCTGGCCAGGTGTCGCCTTGAGCATCGGGAACACCGTTCCGATGGTCTTGCCGATCCCGGTGGGCGCCTGAGCCATCAGGCAACGCCCTGTGCTGACGGCCTTGTACACCGACTCGGCCAGGGTTCGCTGGCCGGATCGAAAATCAGCGTGCGGAAACGTCAGCCCGGTCAATGCCCGATTGCGCTCCTGCACATGGGCCATTTCCTGACGCGCCCACGCCAGAAAACGCTCGCACTGCGCTTCAAAAAAAGCGCGTAACCGCCCGGCACTGCAACGCTCGGTGATCAGGCTTTCCTGTTCGGAAACGATGTCGAAATAAACCAGCGCGACATCGATTTCCGTCAGTTCCAACTGCTGGCAAAGCAACCAGGCGTAGACCTTGGCCTGTGCCCAATGCAGTTGCCGGTGGTTGTCAGGCAATTTACCGAGATCGCCACGGTAGGTTTTCACCTCTTCCAGACGATTGAGCACCGAATCGTAACCATCTGCCCGCCCCCGTACGTTCAGTTCGTGATACTGCCCGGACAACGACACTTCGGCCTGATACCCCTGGCCTCGCCGTGCCGCCACCGTCCGGTGCCCTGCCATGCCTTCTTGCGCCGTGGGCGACGGTGTGAAACGCAGGTCGAGATCGCCGACCTTGGCCGTGAACTCGCACAGTGCGCGCACGGCAATGGAATATCCGGCGGGCGGAGTGGCCCGCGCAGGTGCATGGGAAGGGTCGCCGGATGAAACGGGAAGAATGGAGGTCACTGCTGAGACGTGCCGATGGGCTGAAATACTGGACAGGCATACAGATACCAGCCGTATGCCGTGTCTGGCAAATGGAATTGGATCGACGGTGCTCGACCCGGCTCAGCTCAGCCGTTCCTGCAACAGCGCATTGCGGATGATCACCAGCGTGGATTCGATGTCCTGACCCCAGTCTGCGGCCACACTCAGGCACAGACTCTGCTGGTGCAGCCCACGAACGCTGAACAGCTCTCCTGGCGCAATGACAATGCGCTGCTCCAGCAGCCGTTCGAACACCCGCCCCATGTCAACCCGGAACTGGCAATCCAGCCACAGCGTCGCTCCACCGTGAGGGTGCAGAAAACGGACGTCTTCACCGAGGAAACTGTCCACCATGTGCGTCAGATGGCTCATTCGCTCGTAAAGCGCTCCACGTAGCCGGTGCAGGTGACGATCCAGTTGCCCGGAACCGTACAGGCGCGCGATGGCCTTCTGGCGGATCGGCGGCAGACGGAAAGAGCGCAGCAACATCTGCTGATGCCACAGCGACCGCGAATGACGGCTCAGCAGATAGCCAAACGGTGCCTCCAGACCGATGGTCTTGTCGAATGCCCCCAGAATCAGCAGCCGCTCCGGGTCGATCAGATCACGCAAGGGCACCGACAGCCCGTCGGCGCATAGCCCGCCGTGACTGTCGTCCTCCAACACCCACAGCGCGTGCCTGTTCAGCACCTCGGCCAGTTGCTCGCGTTGCACCTGATCCCTGATACGCCCGTGCAGCGGCGTCAGGCGTGACGACAGAACCGCCAGTTTCACCTCATTGCGCTGCAGCACGGCTTCCAGGTCGGCCGTATCCATTTCGCCGTCGGCGGCAGCGCTCCATTCAATCACCCGGATACCGAACGATTGCAGCGTGCGCAACACACTCCAGCCACAGGGCGTCTCCACCAGCACGGCACAGTCACGCAATTGCAGGGTCTTGAGCACGGTTTTCAGCACCCCGGTCTTGTCCGGGCCGACAAACACGTTGTCCGGGTGCCAACAGCATGCCGTGGAGGTGGTGTAGTAAGCCGCCAGCGCCGTACGCAACTCGATATCGCCGAACGGCTGGAATCGGGGGTCAGGCTGACAGGGATAGTGACGCATGAGGTCGCGCTCGATACTCAACAGTGTGCTGTCCAGCGACTGCAGCAACGTCGGCTCGTCGGCACCGAACACGAACATGTCAGCACGTCGCGTGCTGGCCTGGTAACGCTCCAGCAATCCCTCGCCCTCGCAGTGAACGTCATTGCACGGCTGCGGCAGTGCGTAATACCCGGACTTGGGCACGGCGCAGATGCGGCCTTCTTTTTCCAGCAGCGAGTAGGCGTTCTGCACCGTCGAAATGGACACTCGCAGACGCCGCGCCAACAGCCGTAACGACGGCAGTTTGACCGCCGGTCCCTGGGGCAACTCATTGGTCAGCCTCGACAGGTAGCGGTACACCATCTGGTAAGCGAAATCGGTCTTGTTGTTTTGCATCGGACACACCCCATCCATGCGCAAATCGCAGGGTCATTGAAAGGAATCACGGGTGACCGCCAAAGTCGCACACGCAATAGGCATCACCTTGAACGGTAGAACGGTCAGCGACCGGAGATCACCTCGGACACCGACTGACCGGTGTGCGGATCAACGGTCGTCACTCGCCCTTTGTCCGGGTCGCTGGCGCGCACGCGTGCAATGATTGAATGCTCGTCATTGAAATCCACCCGAGACCTGACGTAGAGATTCTGCAACCCTTTGAGACTCAGGCCGCTCACGTCCACCAACCACTGGATGACCTGATCCGGTGCAGGCTCTCCGGACAACGCTTTGTGCAGTTCCACCAACGCAATCAGCATGCCGGGGTGGCATCGACGTAAAAAGCCCTCAAGCCGCAAACCGCCGTCGACGAAAGGCGCGAACATCAGGCACACCAATTGGGCTTCGCTCAGTCCGAATGCTTCCTGCGCATACCCCGCCGCGAGCACTCGACGCGCCTCAAGCCGCTCAGGCCCGTCGTAAGCGGCCATGGCCTGGTTGATCAACCGCTTGGGCATGCGTTTGCGCCGCATCATCCCCACCGCCAGTTCGAGGTATTCGGCAATGCCATCGGCGTACTCACGGCCCTGCACGAACTCCGCCTTAAGCCCGCGCATGTGGGCCATCAGCAAGGGATTGGCACAATCGGACTCACTGAAGCTGAAGGCCAGGTCGTCGAAGCGAAAACCCAGGAAATCAGTCAACAGCGCCCATCGCTCTTCCAGACGGAAACCGATGAGATCGGCCACCGTCAGAAATGTCGGCGCCAGTCGTAGGTTCGCATACAGCGGCGGCCGTGATATGAACTCACTCGCTGTGGGTTCTTCGCCGTACAGCTCTTGGTAGTAACTGCGTCCTATGGTATCGATGGTGCTCAGCGCCGCGCTGAAACTGAGGGTGTGCCAATGCTCGATCAACAACCCATTGTTTTTGGCCAAGCGCATCACCCAGGTGGCGTACTGCTTTTGCTCTCTCAATGAATCGCCGCTGAGCACTGCATCGACACCGTCTCCCCACGACACCGCACGCCCGAGAAAATCGGCGACGCCCAGGTAGCAGCTGTTACAGAACGTGGTACGGGCGTCCCCTTCGGTCAGATGTCCACCCAGGAGCATGTCAGAACGATTCTGTTCCCGCCCGGCGGTGGAGAACGGCAGATCCGGATCGAACCCCAGAACAGACTCATGATCCACCACTAGCAGTTCCACTCTGGGGTCGTCGTGCAGGAACAGCGCCGAGTAACAGCGATGAATGTTCGCCATGACCGCCGATGTCATCCCGGCATGGCGCATGCTGGCAACGCGCAGATGGAACGTCGTCGGCGCCCGCGCCGCAATGCTCAGTTGGGCGGCCCGCAACAACGCCACCGTATACGCGCTGTCCTTACCGCCACTGAATGCTACGAGTACGCGATAGTCGCCAATACGGTCAATACCCCCTGCCGCAACAACCAGACGTTGTATCAACAACTGCAACGCTGTTCGCTCCGCGCGGTTCAAGTAACTTAGCAGCCGCTGTAATACTTGCTGATAGACATAGTTCATAGCCTGTTCGTGTAGAGAACCCATAACCACACACCTGAATAATATTCGATCCTGCGAAAACCTGAGCCCGATACACGAATGAGCATTCGCGCACACTCACAGTTATCGTTTGTTTGAACACCGCCGGGACGCCCGAGAGGCGTCAACAACTGTCGGGCATGCAAGCGGTTCGCCACGAAGTTGCTGAATGCCTCGCCGCGTGCGGCGTCAAGGGGCGCGAAGGGTGTGTTTCAAGCCGAAGATCGGGTATGAGACGGCGTGCGGCGCCGCAAGTTGAATAACCGGCGGAGACGAACGGCGAGCGCCGTATAAAAGTCGGCCACAATAAAGAAGGGGGCATGACTCGTTCCTTGAGTATGAAGTACCCCGCCATTATCAAGAGCCATGAGTGGAATTACAAGACACAGATATTCAACGCTTTGCCCGTCAGCAACGCCCTAAAATGAGCACATGATTAAACAACGCTGTTTATAGTTGCTCGACCCCTATTAGTTAATCGCTCTGGCGCGCCACTTCAATAACGGTCACCCGCGTTTAATCAACTTCGCGCCATAAACAAAAAAGCCTTCCAGAATCCTCGGGAAGGCTTTGTCGGGCGTTGCGTGGCCGATGAATGACGGGACGGACACCTGAACCGGTGAACGTTTCCTCTACGTCGACGCCTGGCCAGAGGCGCCGCACAGTCTACGAAGCGCGGTGAATTGCGCTCAAGCGGGTTCGACCTCAACCACCACGCGACCACCCACCGGGCAGCCATCCATCACGCGGTGCGCGTCCACGATCTGCTCGAACGGGAACACTTTGGTCAGTTGCGGCAACAACAGCTTGTCACGGGTCAGCTCGTTGATCTTGAGCAGTGCGCGTTCGACGGCTTCTTTGTCTTGTGGAATGCCCAGCTCCGGCTTGCCGGTAAAATTGCCCACACAGTGTACAAAGAACTGAATGTTTTTCTGGAACGCAGCACAGGCCGGGAACTGAACCTGATTGCCACCTTGCAGACCATAAAGAATCAGGCTGCCACGCGGTGCGAGCACGTCGCCGAGAATCGACATCTGTGGACCACCCAACCCGTCGAGCACCACGTCCACACCGCGCTTGTCGGTGTATTTGTTGACCGCCATCAGCAGGTCCTGCTCTTCGGTAACCACCACCTTGTCGGCACCCAGCGAAGTCAGGTACTTGCGAGACGTACCCTCTTCGTCGTCGGTCTTGATGGCCGCGATGACCTTCAAGCCCAGTGCCTTGCCCAGTTGCAAAAACGCCGGACCTGCACAATGACCGGCATCGGTGACCAATGCCACCTGACCCTCTTTGACCCGCGCCAGCTCAACGTACGCAAAGTACGCCACCAGCATGGGGGTGTAGTGAACGGCCGCCTGATTGGGCGTCAGAATGTCCGGATATTTAGTGACCGAGGTGCGCGGCAACACGATCTGCTCGCCGTAGACCGGGTGCACATTCGGGTTGGCAGACGGGAAGCTGGCAACCTTGTCGCCCACTTTCAGATCGTTCACGCCTTCGCCGACGGCGGTGATCACGCCGGCCATTTCAGAACCCAGACCCGCAGGAAGCTGCGCCTGGGAAGAAGCCAGATTTTGACGCCACAGCACGTCGTACCAGGTGACACCGATTGCCTGGACGCGCACTTGCACCTCGTCGGGTGCGGGCTGCGCTACTGGCAGCTCTTCTACTTTGAGCACCTCGGCCGGGCCGAACTGATGAAAACGGATCGTGCGGGACATTTCGAACCTCGCCTTATGAACCTTGATGCCATGAACTCTATCCGGGCGCTGCCGGTAACACTATCAGTGGCTATTAATAGTCGACATGCCTGTCATCGATTCTGTTGTTGAAAGGCGTTCATTAGATAACCATCGAATGCTCACGTATTCAAGGCGGTCATTGTTCTTTTCTCACCCGGACATTGCAACCCGACGGGCGATTTCCGGATGAACGTACAGGCTCCGGGCGCGACAGATGCCAACGCTGTTGCGGGTTTCGGCGCTCGGTCCTGCTCAGGATTGGGTCACTGCCCGACGCTCGAGGTTCAGCGCACATTATCAACGGTCGTGATGACCAACACGTTTGTATGCTTGCACATGCATTTAACGGTGTGGAGAATCGCCGTTTACCCTACTATGCGTTTCCGAGCTGAACACAGGCCGTCGCTCTGACGGTCAACGTATCGACCCATGTCTCCGAGACCCCCGTCATGAATCGCAACGACCTGCGTCGCGTCGACCTCAACCTGCTCATCGTGTTCGAGACCCTCATGCATGAACGCAGCGTCACGCGCGCGGCGGAAAAGCTGTTTCTCGGCCAGCCTGCCATCAGTGCAGCACTTTCCCGCCTGCGCGGGCTGTTCGACGACCCTCTGTTCGTGCGCACCGGGCGCAGCATGGAACCGACCGCTCGTGCGGTCGAAATCTTCGGCCTGCTCTCCCCTGCACTGGATTCCATTTCCACTGCCGTGAGCCGCGCTGCCGACTTCGATCCTGCCACGAGCACGGCCGTGTTCCGCATCGGCCTGTCCGACGACGCCGAGTTCGCCCTGCTGCCGTCCCTGCTCAAACGCCTGCGCTCCGAAGCACCGGGCATCGTGCTGGTGGTGCGTCGGACCAACTACATCCTGATGCCATCGCTGCTGTCCTCGGGCGAGATTTCCATCGGCGTCAGCTACACCGACGATCTGCCCGCCAACGCCAAGCGCAAGGTCCTGCGTCGCAGCAAGCCCAAGCTGCTGCGCGCCGACTCAATGCCTGGCCCCATCACCCTCGATGACTTCTGCGCACGCCCCCATGCGCTGGTGTCGTTCGCAGGCGACCTGGGTGGTTTCATCGACGAATACCTCGAAAAGCTGGGACGCAAGCGTCACGTGGTCCTCGCCGTGCCGCAATTCAACGGGCTGGCGACACTGATCTCCGGTACCGACATCGTCGCCACAGTGCCGGACTACACTGCTGACGTGCTTACCGCCGCAGGTGGCGTTCGCGCCGAAGAACTGCCGCTGGAGGCACGCACCTTCGAACTGCACATGGCTTGGCGCGGCTCGCAGGACAACGACCCGGGCGAGCGCTGGTTGCGGTCACGGATTCAGATGTTTTTCGGGGATCCAGACAGTCTGTAATGAGCGCCTTCTCGACTGAAGAAAAGGCCGCCATTGCGCCCTTTTTGACGCCTGCCCCGGCCCGATGCGGCTTGCGCCTCGTCAGGCCCCGTCCCAGAGCGTTTGTAACTGGAAATATCATTCCCACTGATATTTACCTTCGCCGTATTCGATTCGTGCAATAGAACCCCCGGGAACAGAATCCGCCAATCTCAATAAACATCGGCGGATTTTTCCATGGTTCAGTCACTTACTCCTCTGCGCTACCCCCTTGCCGCGCTGGCACTGGTGGTGCTCAGTGCGTGCGGTAAAGGCCCTGAAACGGCAGCGCAAGCCCCGGCGGCGGCCAAGGTCAATGTGGCTAAGGTGCTTGAGCAGCCCGTCAACGAATGGGACGAGGTCACGGCACGCCTGGAAGCGCCGGAAACCGTGCAGGTTCGCCCTCGCGTTTCCGGCCAGATCGACGCAGTGGCCTTCACCGATGGCGATCTGGTGAAAAAAGGCGATCTGCTGTTCCAGATCGACCCGCGCCCGTTCGAAGCCGAAGTGCATCGCCTCGAAGCCCAACTGCAACAGGCCAAAGCGGCATCGGTGCGCAGTAATAATGAAGCCCAGCGTGGCGAGCGCCTGCGCACCAACAACGCGATCTCCGCCGAACTGGCTGACTCGCGGACCACCACCGCGCAAGAGTCCAAGGCTGCTGTCGCTGCCATTCAGGCGCAGCTGGATCTGGCGAAACTGAACCTGAGCTTTACCCGCGTCACCGCACCGATCACCGGCCGCGTCAGCCGTGCGGAAATCACGGCTGGCAACATCGTCACCGCTGACCAGTCGATCCTCACCAGCCTGGTGTCCACCGACAAGGTCTACGCCTACTTCGACGCCGATGAACGTGTGTTCCTGAAATACAACCAACTGGCCCGCGACGGCAAACGTGGCTCGACCACCCCGGTGTACATGGGCTTGTCCAATGAAGTCGAAAACCCGCACCTGGGGCAGATGAACTTCGTCGACAACCAGGTCAACCCACGCACTGGCACCATCCGGGGCCGTGCGGTATTCGACAACAGCAAGGGCGAATACACCCCTGGCCTCTACGCCCGTTTGAAACTGGTCGGCAGCGGCACCTACAACGCCACGCTGATCAAAGACGAAGCGGTCGGCACCGACCTGGGCAAGAAATTCGTGCTGGTGGTCGACAAGGACAACAAGGCGACCTATCGCAACGTTGACCTGGGACCAAAACTGGAAGGCTTGCGCATCGTGCGTAGCGGCTTGCAGAAAGACGACCGTATCGTCGTCAGCGGCCTGCAACGCGTACGTCCAGGCTCTCCCATCGACCCGCAAGATACGCCGATGGCCAGCCCAGAGACCCTCACGGCCTTGCAGCAACAACGCCAAGCCCTTGAAGCCAGCAACCAACCTCAGGCCCAGAAAAAACTGGACGCCAAGGTGGCTGCTGCCGCTACGCCACGCGGTTAAGGAACACACCCAATGAATTTTTCCAAATTCTTCATTACGCGACCGATCTTCGCAGCGGTGCTGTCGCTGCTGATTCTGATCGGCGGCGCGATCTCGCTGTTCCAGCTACCGATCAGTGAATACCCGGAAGTGGTTCCGCCGACCGTCGTGGTGCGCGCCAACTTCCCCGGCGCCAACCCGAAAGTCATCGGCGAAACCGTAGCGGCTCCACTGGAGCAGGCCATCACCGGCGTCGAGAACATGCTGTACATGTCCTCGCAGGCCACCGCCGACGGCAAGCTGACCCTGACCATCACCTTCGCGCTGGGTACCAACCTGGACACCGCGCAAGTGCAGGTGCAGAACCGCGTCACGCGGACCGAACCGAAGCTGCCTGAAGAGGTGACGCGCATCGGTATTACCGTGGACAAGGCCTCTCCCGACCTGACCATGGTGGTCCACCTGACTTCGCCGGATCAGCGTTACGACATGCTGTACCTGTCCAACTACGCCGTGCTCAACATCAAGGATGAGCTGGCGCGTCTGAACGGTGTCGGTGACGTGCAACTGTTCGGTATGGGCGATTACTCACTGCGTGTCTGGCTCGACCCGAACAAGACCGCGTCGCGCAACATCACGGCCACCGACGTGGTCAACGCCATTCGCGAGCAGAACCGCCAAGTGGCCGCCGGTCAACTGGGCGCCCCGCCCTCGCCGAGCGCCACCAGCTTCCAGATGTCGATCAACACTCAAGGTCGCCTGGTCACCGAGGAAGAGTTCGAGAACATCATTGTCCGCGCAGGCGACAACGGTGAAATCACTCGTGTCAAAGACATCGCTCGCGTTGAGCTCGGCTCCAGCCAGTACGCCCTGCGCTCGCTGCTCAACAACCAGCCCGCAGTAGCAATCCCGATCTTCCAGCGCCCTGGTTCCAACGCCATCGACATTTCCAACGAAGTGCGCGATGAAATGGAACTGTTGAAGAAGAACTTCCCGGAAGGCATGGACTACAGCATCGTCTATGACCCAACCATCTTTGTACGCGGCTCCATCGAGGCGGTGATTCACACCCTGTTCGAAGCGCTGATTCTGGTCGTGCTGGTGGTGATTCTGTTCCTGCAAACCTGGCGTGCGTCGATCATCCCGCTGGCCGCTGTGCCGGTGTCGCTGATCGGTACGTTTGCGGTGATGCACCTGTTTGGCTTCTCGCTCAACGCGCTGTCGCTGTTCGGCCTGGTACTGGCCATCGGTATCGTGGTGGACGACGCCATCGTGGTGGTGGAGAACGTCGAGCGGAACATCGAACTCGGCCATCCGCCGATGGAAGCCACGCAGATCGCCATGCGCGAAGTGACAGGTCCTATCATCGCGACGGCGCTGGTGCTGTGTGCGGTGTTCGTACCCGCAGCGTTCATCTCGGGCCTCACCGGGCAGTTCTATAAACAGTTCGCGTTGACGATCGCTATTTCGACGGTGATCTCGGCCTTCAACTCCCTGACCCTGTCGCCAGCGCTGGCGGCGGTATTGCTCAAGGGTCACGACACGCCAAAAGACGGGTTCTCGCGCTTTCTCGACAAACTGCTGGGTGGCTGGCTGTTCCGTCCGTTCAACCGTTTCTTCGTCAAGGCCAGTAACAAGTACGTCGGCACCGTGGGCCGCGTCATCCGCATCAGCGGCGTGGCACTGGTGGTGTATGCCGGTCTGATCGTACTGACCTGGCTGGGCTTCTCCACCACCCCGACCGGTTTCGTGCCGCAGCAGGACAAGCAATACCTGGTTGCGTTCGCGCAACTACCGGACGCCGCCAGCCTTGACCGCACTGAAGCGGTCATCAAGGAAATGTCCGACATCGCCCTGAAACAACCGGGTGTAGCCAACTCGGTGGCCTTCCCTGGCCTGTCGATCAACGGATTCACCAATAGCCCTAACTCCGGCATCGTGTTCACCCCGCTCAAGCCGTTCGATGAGCGCAAGGACCCGAGCGAATCCGCCGGTGCCATCGCTGCTGCGCTGAACCAGAAGTTTGCCGGTATTCAGGACGCCTACATCGCGATCTTCCCACCACCGCCGGTACAGGGCCTGGGCACCATTGGCGGTTTCCGCCTGCAAATCGAAGACCGTGGCAACCTGGGCTATGACGAGCTCTATAAAGAGACGATGAACATCATCGTCAAGAGCCACAACGTGCCACAACTGGCGGCTCTGTTCACCAGCTACACCGTGAACGTGCCGCAAGTGGACGCCGCCATTGACCGTGAAAAGGCCAAGACCCACGGCGTGGCCATCAGCGACATCTTCGACACCCTGCAGGTGTACCTGGGTTCGCTATACGCCAACGATTTCAACCGTTTCGGTCGCACCTATCAGGTCAACGTTCAGGCTGAACAGCAGTTCCGTCAGGACGCCGAACAGATCGGTCAGTTGAAAGTGCGCAACAACCTGGGCGAGATGATTCCGCTGGCGACGCTGATCAAGGTCACCGATACCTCGGGGCCGGACCGCGTGATGCACTACAACGGTTTTATCACCGCTGAAATCAACGGTGCCGCAGGCCCAGGCTACAGCTCGGGTCAGGCACAGGCGGCGATGGAAAAACTGCTGAAAGAGGAACTGCCCAACGGCATGACCTACGAGTGGACCGACCTGACCTACCAACAGATCTTGTCGGGCAATACCGCACTGCTGGTCTTCCCGCTCTGCGTACTGCTGGCGTTCCTGGTGCTGGCCGCCCTGTATGAAAGCTGGAGCCTGCCGCTGGCGGTCATCCTGATCGTTCCGATGACCCTGCTGTCGGCCATTGCCGGTGTGATCATCGCCGGTAGCGACAACAACATCTTCACCCAGATCGGCCTGATCGTACTGGTGGGCCTGGCGTGTAAAAACGCGATCCTCATCGTCGAGTTCGCCAAGGACGAACAGGACAAGGGCAAGACCCCGCTGGAGGCCGTACTGGAAGCCTGCCGTCTGCGTCTGCGTCCGATCCTGATGACCTCGGTGGCGTTCATCATGGGCGTGGTGCCGCTGGTGCTGTCCAGCGGTGCCGGTGCCGAGATGCGTCATGCGATGGGTGTGGCGGTGTTCTCCGGGATGCTTGGCGTGACCTTCTTCGGTCTGCTGTTGACCCCTGTGTTCTATGTGCTGATTCGTAACTATGTGGGGCGTAAAGAGGCGCGCAAGGCAGCCAAAGCGGCTCGCGTTCAAAACATCGCTCCGGAGGCTCATTGATGAAGGCTGCAAAACTCTTTCTGCCGAGCCTGCTGGTCCTGGCGCTGGCGGCCTGTGCCGTCGGCCCGGACTACAAGAAGCCGGACACTGCGGCGGCCAACATTCCGGCCGCCGCTCAGGGCAACTATGACCGCAGCCGCACGGAAACCATCTGGTGGCAGCAGTTCGAAGACCCGACCCTGAACAAGCTGGTCGCCCAATCGCTGCAAGGCAACCGTGAGCTGCGCGTGGCGTTCGCCCGCCTGAAGGCCGCGCGCGCCATTCGTGACGACATCAGCAACGACGCGATGCCGGTGGTGACCAGTCGCGCCAGCAGCCAGGTGGGCCGCGCTCAGGTGCCGGGTGAAACCGAGCACCGCGTCAATCAGGAACGTTACGACCTGGGCCTGGACATGGCGTGGGAGATCGACCTGTTTGGCCGTATTCAGCGCGAACTGGAAGCCAGCGAAGCCGACCAGCAAGTGGCCGAAGCCAACCTCTACCAATTGCAGGTGACCATGATCGCCGAATTGGTGGATGCCTATGGTCAGTTGCGCGGCGCACAACTGCGCGAAGACATCGCCCGGGCCAACCTGAAAAACCAGCAGGAATCCCGTGGTGTAACCGTGCAATTGCGTGACGAAGGCGTGGGCAACGAAATCGACGTGGTACGTGCCGATGCGCGCCTGGCGGCGGTAGAAGCGACCATCCCGCAACTGCAAGCCGAGCAGGTCCGCGAGCGCAACCGTATCGCCACCCTGCTGGGCGAACGCCCGGACGCCATGACCGTGGATTTGAGCCCGGCCAAACTGCCTGCGATCTCCAAGGCGCTGCCGATTGGCGACCCGGCGAAATTGCTGGAAAACCGCCCGGACGTGCGCAGTGCCGAGCGTCAACTGGCCGCGCAAACCGCACGAATTGGCGTGCAGACTGCCGACCTGTTCCCTCGTGTCAGCCTCAGCGGCTTCTTGGGCTGGACCGCCAGCCGAGGTTCGCAGATCGGTTCAGGCGCGGCTCAAGCGTGGGGCCTTGGCCCGAGCATCACCTGGGCCGCGTTTGACTTGGGCAGCGTGAAGGCGCGGATTCGCGGCGCCAACGCCGACGCCGAAGGTGCACTGGCCAACTACGAGCAGCAGGTATTGCTGGCGCTGGAAGAAACCAACAACGCCTTCAGCGATTACGACAAGCGCCAACAACGCCTTGTGTCGCTGGTGCGCCAAAGTGAATCCAGCCGCAAGGCCGCGGACCTGGCGAATATCCAGTACCGCGAAGGCACCGCTGACTTCCTTGTGCTGCTGGACGCCGAGCGCGAGCGCCTGGCCGCCGAAGACAGCCAGGCCCAGGCCGAGATCGACCTGTATCGCGGCATCGTGGCCATCTACAAAGCGCTGGGCGGTGGCTGGCAACCCAACGCCTGACCCAGCGGTGTCCTGAGTGGGGTAGCGTTATCCCCTACCTTACTCAAGCCCCGAACTCACAAGGTTCGGGGCTTTTTATTTACGGCCAGCGTTTGACACTCGCCAATGACTCCTCGAAGCTGCTCCTTCGCAGAAACGGAATCCGGTATGCCCAACGCGCCTGTTCAGCCCTCACCCGCCCACTCCAAAGCACGTCGCCGCTGGCGGATCGTGATCGCGACGGCCGCAGGACTGCTGATCGTCGGACTGGCACTGCTGGTGCGTCACTGGAACGCCCCGCCCGCCCCGCCCGTGGTCAACCACAGTTACGCAGAAGCGCTGGAGCAGGCGCACAACGGCAAGCCCGGCGCTGCCCGCGTGCTCTATCAGCAATTGAGCCGCACGGATCTTTCAGACATTCGCCGCGCCGGGCTGCTTGCCGAGCTGGTCAACTACCCCAGCGCGCAGGCATTGAAAATCCTCGACGGCGACCTCAAACGCCCCGTGCCACTGGTCCAGCAAGCGGCAATCGATGCCGTGGTCGCTCTGGTGCCCGAAGCACAGCGCAGCGTATTGATCGGCCCGCTGCTGGACGATGCCGATCAAAGCGTTCGATATGGTGCGGTGCGCGCTCTGCTGGGACTGACGCCCGATGACGTCGGCCTGTATTACGGTGCACTGCAAGACACCGCAGCCGACTATGAAAACTCACTGGCTTCGCAGCCGCCCAGCGGACAGAGCCAGTTGCAACTGGCCAGACTGTTCGTCAATCGGGGCGACATTCATAAAGCCTTCGACGCGCTGGATCTGGCGCTGAAGCTGGAGCCCAATAACGTTCAGATCGAGCTGGCACTCATCGACTTGCTGGACCGGCAAGGCCAGACCGACCGCTCGCGCCAGCAACTGGCTCAATGGCTGGAAAAACACCCTCAGTCATCCCTGTTGCAACATGCTTTGGGGCAATGGCTGTTGCGCCATCAACAGCACGAATACGCGCTGCTGGCCTTGGCCAAGGCCGTGGAACTGGAACCTGAAAACACTGCGTACCGCTACGACCTGGCGGTCGCCTTGCACGATTTGCAGCAACTTGAACCGGCGCAACGCCAGTTGGAGGACATCCTGCAGCGACAACCGGCCAATCGCAGTGCGCGGATTCTGCTTGTTCGTTATTGGAAAGAATCGGGCCAACTGCAGAAAGTGCAAGTGCTGCTGGCCGAGCTTGAACAATTGAATCCAGATGATCCGGCCCTGCAACAGGGCCTGTAATCGTCTGCAGGCAAGAAAATCCGGGGAGTTTGGATATTTTCCGCTCACGACATAATTTAGGAAATTACTTACAAGGTCGTTCTCCTGTGTCGTAATCTTTTTTGAGTCCGATTATCTTTCCCGGCAAGTTTCATATAACAAATGTGCTCTACCTGTTTTCCAACTCGAAAAAAACGTGCATTATTTGCCCGTAGTGACTCACAACTCCCCCGCGACCGATGAGCCGTTGACAACACGTGTTAGTTTATCCACGGGTGACACCGCCAGGCGCCGGGTAGTGAATAAATGAGCACAGGACCTGAATCGCATTCCCGAACCACGTCCATGTTGCTTGCGTTGGGCTGACAACAGCCAAATACCGCCGGAGTATTATTTTGTCCAGACTTGCCGAGTTTCGCGCCGCAGAAAAAGCCCTTCAGGAACAGCTGGCCCAGCTGGAGAACCTGAAGAATGATGCCGGACTGAAGAAGGAGATCGAATTCGAGCAGAAGCTCCAGGCGCTCATGAGCACCTATGACAAGAGCCTGCGTGACATCATCGCCATCCTCGACCCCAACCCTTCGGCTGCGCTGGCCGCCCCTGCGGGTCCAAAGCGCCGTCGCGCACGAGTGGTCAAGGTTTACCACAATCCGCACACAGGTGAACTGATCGAAACCAAAGGTGGCAATCACCGTGGCCTGAAAGCCTGGAAAGAGCAATACGGGGTCGAAGCCGTCGAATCCTGGCTGCGCGGTTGATCCGGATTCGCCGTTCTTCCCGTGTGTTATAAAAAATGCCCCGATCTTCGGGGCTTTTTTATAAGCGTAATAAGCGCGCCGCGAAAGATCAAATACGCGTTTGATTACGCGACCGAGTTTCCTGCCCCGCGCCACAGGTGCCGAGAATGAACTTCGTTTTCGCCACGCTCTTTCTTCGGCGTGCACGCAATACCGTGGCAGCGCCTCAATATCTCTACAAAGCAATAATCCATTGGTGTTATTAGTCGCGCCGAGACTCAAACAGTCCCGCGCGCCCTCCTCGCCAAAATGAAGATAGACGACCGGTCAGTCAAATGGCCTCGGCGGCGATCAGAGGAAAGGCCCGTTCACGATTTTTTCACAGGGTGTTCTACAGGATGAAGACTGCTAATGGATGAGCACCCCATGCCCGCTTCGGCGGGCTTCTTTATGCCTGAAGATCCCTGATCACGGAGATACGTTAAGGCGCAGGCTGTCCCGAATCCTTAACACTTCATCCTTGTTTGCGGCGTACCCGTCCTTCGAGCCTGCGTAGGACAACGACCAGGCCAGTTCCTTGTTGGCCGCCGCCACCAAAGTCTGCGTCATCACGTGAGCGCCATTCTGGGTGATCGTGCAGGTGGTCTCCATCGCCGGAACGTCACTGAGGGTGCTCGCCTTCATCTGCGTGCACACGCTCTGAAAACCGCTGTGCACGAAATTCAACTGAATGGCCTTGCGCATCTCCAGCAGCACGCCCTGCACATTGACCTCATGCCCCGGCTGAAGGCGAGTCTGGGTCAACTCCACGACCATCGCCGGATCGCCACTGGCATCATGCTTGACTGCACGTTGGCGAATCTGGACCGACGTATCCGCCTGAGGCAGCGCCTCAACTTCCCAGTCGCTGGGCCAGATGATCATCGAATCGGCCGACCAGGCATTGCCTAGACACAGCGGGAGAAGAAGACCTGCAAGACGGTAAATGCGCAACCTGAACACCCTGACCGATGACCTGACGATAGAGCGGAAAGTGTGGGCCACAGCGCGCGCCCTCACAAGGCCTGCGACAAGTGAGCAGCACTTTCGGGTTTGGCTCGGGCGCTGTGTCCCGTATCATTGCGCAACATTTACAGGACCCACCCGGAGTCATCATGAGCCTGAACGAACTGAACACTTTCCCCGGCGTCACCGCCCAGCCTGACGCGGCCACCGCGCAATTCGTGTTCAACCACACCATGTTGCGGGTCAAGGACATCACCGCATCGCTGGATTTCTACACCCGCGTACTGGGCTTTAGCTTGGTCGAGAAGCGTGATTTCCCCGAAGCGGAATTCAGCCTGTATTTCCTTGCGCTGGTGGACAAGGCACAGATCCCGGCAGACGCCGAGGCGCGCACGGTCTGGATGAAAGGCATTCCCGGCATCCTGGAACTGACCCACAACCACGGCACCGAGAACGATCCTGCGTTCAGCTATCACAACGGCAACACCGACCCGCGCGGTTTCGGCCATATCTGCATTTCGGTGCCTGACGTGCATGTCGCCTGTGCGCGTTTCGAAGCGCTGGGTGTCGATTTCCAGAAACGCCTGACCGATGGCCGCATGAAAAGCCTGGCCTTCGTGAAGGATCCGGACGGTTACTGGGTTGAGATCATTCAGCCAACGCCGGTCTGATCACCACCAGGAACGACTGCTGATCACCTTGTGGGAGCGAATTCATTCGCGATTCGGTATTTTGGGCCGTACATGTGCATCGACTTGGCCGACGTCTCGCGAATGAATTCGCTCCCACAGGAAACACGTGATAGCCGCCGGGTTACGGCGACAACTCCGCGAACGCAATAGCCCCACTCATCCAACAAAAAAACCTCATGATCGCTCATGAGGTTTTTTTGTTTTTCAGCGACAGATCAAGCAGCAATCACACCGGGGCGCTGGTGCGGATCAAGTGATCGAACGCACTGAGCGATGCTTTGGCGCCCTCACCCACGGCGATCACGATCTGCTTGTACGGCACAGTGGTCACATCGCCCGCAGCGAATACACCAGGGATCGAAGTCTCACCGCGGTTATCGACCACGATCTCGCCCCGTGGCGACAGCTCGACAGTGCCCTTGAGCCATTCAGTGTTTGGCAGCAGGCCGATCTGCACGAAGATACCTTCCAGCTCGACAGTGATTGCTTCGCCAGTGGTGCGGTTCTTGTAGCGCAGGCCATTGACCTTCTGACCATCACCGGTCACTTCAGTGGTCAACGCACTGGTCAGCACGGTCACGTTCGGCAGGCTGTGCAGCTTGCGTTGCAGCACGGCATCCGCACGCAGCGAACTGTCGAACTCCAGCAGGGTGACATGGGACACGATGCCGGCCAGGTCAATGGCCGCTTCAACGCCCGAGTTACCCCCGCCGATCACCGCAACGCGCTTGCCCTTGAACAGCGGGCCGTCGCAGTGCGGGCAATACGCCACACCCTTGTTGCGGTATTGCTGCTCGCCCGGCACGTTCATTTCGCGCCAGCGAGCACCGGTCGCCAGAATCACGGTCTTGCCCTTGAGCACGCCACCGCTGGCGAATTTGACCTGATGCAGCGCGCCATCCTTGCCAGGGATCAACTGATCGCCACGTTGCAGATTCATGATGTCGACTTCGTATTCCTTGACGTGCTCTTCAAGGGCAACGGCCAGTTTCGGGCCTTCGGTGTGTTGCACCGAGATGAAGTTCTCGATGGCCATGGTGTCCAGCACCTGACCGCCGAAGCGCTCAGCCGCGACGCCGGTGCGAATACCCTTGCGTGCTGCATAAATGGCCGCTGCAGAACCTGCCGGGCCGCCACCGACGACGAGGACATCAAAGGCTTCTTTGGCGTTCAGCTTCTCGGCTTGGCGATCACCTGCACTGGTGTCGATCTTCGCCAGGATTTCTTCCAGGCCCATGCGGCCCTGGCCAAACAGTTCGCCGTTCAGGTAGATGCTCGGCACCGACATGATCTGGCGGTCGGTGACTTCTTGCTGGAACAGACTGCCTTCGATAGCCACGTGCTGCACGTTGGGGTTGAGCACGGCCAGCAGGTTCAGCGCCTGAACCACGTCAGGGCAGTTCTGGCAGGTCAGCGAGAAGTAGGTTTCAAACTTGAACTCACCGGTCAGGCTACGGGCCTGCTCGATGGTTTCCTCGGTGGCTTTGGACGGGTAGCCGCCCACTTGCAGCAGCGCCAGCACCAGCGAGGTGAATTCGTGACCCATTGGCAGACCGGCAAAACGCAACTTGATGTCCTGACCCGGGCTGTTCAGGGCAAAGGATGGCGTGCGTGCATCGGTGCCATTGGTATTCAGGGTAATTTGATTGGAGCTGCTGACGATGTCGTTGAGCAGGGCCAGCATTTCCTGAGATTTCGCGCCGTCATCAAGGGACGCGACGATCTCGATCGGGCGAGTGATTCGCTCCAGGTACGATTTCAACTGAGCTTTAAGATTGGCGTCCAACATGATTCGGCTTCCTTTTCTTCACTTGCAGAGTCTAGAAAAAACAACGCCCAGGCGATGATCGCCCGGGCGTTTTGTGGGGGCGATGCGGTTTACGTGCTTATGGGCTCAGCGCCCCCGATCCGGTCATGAAGACTTAGATCTTGCCAACCAGGTCCAGGGACGGAGCCAGAGTGGCCTCGCCTTCTTTCCACTTGGCTGGGCAGACTTCACCTGGGTGAGCTGCGACGTACTGAGCGGCCTTGATTTTGCGCAGCAGCTCGGAAGCGTCACGGCCAACGCCGCCATCGTTCAGTTCAACGATTTTGATCTGGCCTTCAGGGTTGATCACGAAAGTACCGCGGTCCGCCAGACCGGCTTCTTCGATCAGCACGTCGAAGTTGCGGGAGATGGTCAGGGTTGGGTCGCCGATCATGGTGTACTGGATTTTGCCGATGGCTGGCGAGGTGTTGTGCCAGGCAGCGTGAGCAAAGTGGGTGTCGGTCGAAACGGAGTAGATTTCAACGCCCAGTTTCTGGAAGGCGTCGTAGTTGTCAGCCAGGTCTTCCAGTTCGGTTGGGCAGACGAAGGTGAAGTCGGCTGGGTAGAAGAACACCACAGACCATTTGCCTTTCAGGTCAGCATCCGAAACGTCAACGAAAGAGCCGTTTTTGAAAGCGGTAGCTTTGAACGGTTTTACTTGGCTGTTAATGATAGGCATCGGGTGGATCTCCTTAGGGTTGAATAGAACGTGTTTGATTCGATGGGGAGGAGCTTACGCACAATCCCCGGTAAGGTCTCATTGGCAAACCTGATGCCGGTGATTGGTTTTCGCTATAAAAGAACTCTTATATAGAAGAATTCGGTGACACCTTCGCGAACATCGCCTGCCCTCCCCGGCGTCAGGCAACACTGAAGCACCGTCAGCCTAACGAGTTCGTCCTGCTCAATTCAACCGCCCCTAGGCAGCCGGACGAGCAGACAGAAGCGAAAAAATGACGCACAATGCACACTTTTCATGGTACGTAACATCGCATACGTATTCGGTATCGAATAACAGGAATCCGCATGTCCCGCAGCGGCATCACCAAGACAGACGTGCAGACTGCACGCCTTTCACTCATCGCACGGGGCGAAAACCCCAGTATTGATGCAGTACGAATAGAACTGGGCAATACAGGTTCGAAAAGCACGATTCATCGTCTGATGCGCGAGCTGGATGCGACCGAAGGTGAGCGATCCGACACCCTGATCGACGAAGAGTTGAACAGCCTGGTGGCACGCCTTGCCCACCGACTCAAAGGCCAGGCACAGGAGCACGTCGACGCTGCCCAGGCCCGGCTCGACGCCGAAAAGAAAGAACTGCAAGACGCGCTTCAGGCGACACAACGCCAGCTTGCCGACCTGATCGAGCGCCATGCCGCGCAAACCACCAAACTGGGCACTCAGACGGCGACGCTGCTTGGTACTCAGCAAGACCTCCAAAAAGAACAAAAGGACAATGCGCGACTGAGCCAGGCGGCGCTGGATACGGCCTCACGACTGCACGACAAGGACCGGCAAATCGACGCTCTCAAAGCCCAGCATTTGCAGGCCCACACTCAATGCGCCCTGTTGGAGGAGCGTCTGCACAACGCCCAACACGAGCGTCAAAAGCTTCAGGAGCGCCTGACCGAGCGGGAACAGCAGAACCGCGTGCTGGAGTTGATTCTGATCAAGACCGAGGTCGCGCTGGAGCATGCGCGCTCCGGCCAGCCCGCCCCCGCACCCGATCAGGACTGAGCGGACGGCCTCTCGATCAGCCTTCGCACGCGCTGCGCCAGGTCGTCGATGCTGAAGGGCTTGGTCAGCATGTCCATGCCACTTTCCAGGAAGTCCCCTCGCACCTGCGCGTTGCGGGCATAACCGGTCATGAACAGCACTGGCAGACCAGGTCGATGCTGCCGCGCGATGTCTGCCAATTGCCGCCCATTCATGCCCGGAAGCCCGACATCGGTGACCAACAGATCCATACGTCCGGTGTCCTGGATGAACGGCAGCGCTGCTGCACCGTCCGATGCCACCTCCACCGAGTAACCCAATTCACGCAACACATCGACCACCAACATGCGCACTTCCGGCTCATCCTCCACCACTAGCACCCGCTCACCCTGACTGGCCCGAGGAGGTGCCGAATCCGAGGCCGTTGTCGTGTCCGGCTCGATCACTTCAAAATGGCAGGGCAGGTACAGGTCGATACGCGTCCCTCGCCCCTCGACGCTGTCGATCAGCACCTGCCCACCGGTCTGATTGATGAACCCGTAGACCATCGACAAGCCCAGGCCTGTGCCCTGCCCGATCGGCTTGGTGGTGAAAAACGGGTCGAAAGCCCGGGCGATCACCTCGCTGGACATGCCACTGCCGGTGTCCTGCACGCTGAGCCGCACGTAATCCCCCGGCACCAGCGAGTCGTGCAGCACGGCGATGTGCACCACTTCGGTCTGAATCAATAGCCGCCCGCCGTCAGGCATGGCGTCCCGCGCATTAATGACCAGGTTCAGTAACGCATTTTCCAGTTGATGCTCGTCGGTGTTGGTCAGCCGCAGCGCGGTGTTCAAGTCGACTTCCAGCTCGATACTTTCACCGATGGTGCGCCGCACCAGTTCATCCATCGAGGCCACCATCCGGTTGACGTCCACCGGCTGCGGGTTCAACGACTGGCGACGGGCAAACGCCAGCAAGCGATGGGTCAACGACGCCGCACGATTGGCCGAGCTCATGGCCGCATCGATGTATCGATCGATCTCCGAAACACGCCCGGCCGCGACACGCCGCTGAATCAGGTCCAGCGCACCCAGCACGCCCGTCAGCATATTGTTGAAGTCATGGGCGATCCCGCCGGTCAATTGGCCTATGGCGTCCATCTTCTGGGCGTGACGCAGCACCTCTTCCGCCTGCGCACGCTCGCTGATTTCGACCTGCAAACGCTCGTTGATCTCTGCCAGCTCGCGGGTCCGCTCGGCCACCCGCCGCTCCAGGCTCTCGTTGAGCTCCCGCAACGCGTCCTCGGCCTTCACTTGCGCCGTGATGTCCGTGCTGGTGCCCAGCCAGTAGGTGATATTGCCCTGTGGGTCGCGAATGGGCAGCGCACGGGACAGGAACCAGCGATAGAGGCCGTCCTTGCCTCGCAGCGGAAAGGTGTCTTCCCAGATCGAGCCGGTCGCAAAGCAGCGCTGCATGCGCGTATTGACGCGCTCCAGATGATCAGGATGGTGCAACGACCGCCATCCCAGCGCCAGCATGGCTTCCAGCGATGTGCCGGTGTAGCTGTACCATCGCGCGTTGTACCAGTGAATCTTGCCCGTCGGGTCGGCGATCCAGGCCAACTGGCTCATGTTGTCGGCCAGCGTCCGAAACTGCCGCTCACTGTCGTGAAGGGCTTCGCTGCGCAAAGGATCCTGAGCGCCGGGCTGCCGATCTTCAGGTGCAATGGGATTGAGGGGCATGTCTGCCGAAAAGCTCTTGCTGGTCAAAAAAGGGTCCTTCCCTTGAATACGATGGCAAACCGCCCCCTTCCGTGGGGGCGGTATCAATGGTCAGCGCGTCACGGTACGCATCGTGACGAACTCTTCCGCCGCGGTCGGGTGTACACCGATGGTGTCGTCGAATACGCGCTTGGTAGCGCCCGCCTTGATCGCGATGGCCATGCTCTGAATGATTTCCCCCGCGTCAGGCCCCACCATGTGACAGCCCAGCACACGGTCGGTCTTGCCGTCGACCACCAGCTTCATCAAGGTGCGCTCCTGATTGTCGGTCAGGGTCAGTTTCATTGGGCGGAAGCGACTTTCGAAGATTTGCACCTCGTAACCGCCCTTCTTCGCCTCTTCCTCCGTCAACCCCACCGTGCCGATATTGGGCAGGCTGAACACCGCCGTCGGAATATGGTTGTAATCCACCGGGCGATACTCTTCGGGCTTGAACAACCGCCGCGCCACAGCCATGCCCTCTGCCAGCGCGACAGGCGTCAGCTGTACACGCCCGATGACATCGCCGATGGCGATGATCGACGGTTCGCTGGTCTGGTAGTTACCATCGACCTTGATGAACCCCTTGTCGTCGAGGTCGACACTGACCGTTTCCATGCCCAGGTTGTCGAGCATGGGGCGACGCCCGGTCGCATAGAACACGCAATCAGTGTTGAACGCACTGCCGTCGTTGAGGGTCAGGTCGAGGGTGCCGTCGGCGCGCTTTTCGATCTTCTCGATCTGCGCGTTGAACTGCAGTTTCAGGCCGTGCTTGGTCAGTTCGTCACGCAAATGTTCGCGCACGGTGCCGTCGAACCCGCGAAGGAACAGCTCGCCGCGGTACATCAAGGTAACGTCGCTGCCCATGCCGTTGAAGATCGAGGCGAATTCGACCGCGATGTAGCCACCGCCCACCACCACGACCCGCTTGGGCAGTGTCTTGAGGAAAAACGCTTCGTTGGACGTGATCGCGTGCTCACGACCAGGGATGTCCGGAATCTGTGGCCACCCACCGGTGGCGATCATGATGTGCTCGGCGGTATGCACCTGGCCGTTGATTTCCACTTCATGAGGGCCGCGCAATTTCGCATGCCCTTCCATCAGGGTCACACCGCTGTTGTTCAGCAGGTTGCGGTAGATGCCGTTCAGGCGACTGATTTCCTGATTCTTGTTGGCGATCAGGCGTGACCAGTCGAATTCCGTCTCTCCCACCGTCCAGCCGAACGACCGGGCATTTTCGAAATCCTCGGAGAAATGCGCACCGTAGACCAGCAGCTTCTTGGGCACACAGCCAACGTTGACACAGGTGCCTCCCAGATAGCGGCTTTCGGCGACGGCAACACGGGCGCCAAAGCCCGCTGAAAATCGAGCGGCGCGCACACCACCGGATCCGGCACCAATAACGAAAAGGTCGTAGTCGTAGGTCATGTCTGTCTCCTTGGCAGGAGGGCTAGCATAACCGCTTCAGCGCGCCGGGCAAGGGCTTGCACCCTGAAACGACAAAGCCACCCGAAGGTGGCCTTGTGCTGCGATGCAGTTACTTGGCTTTGTGCGGTGCAGACACCGGATCCAGCGATGTACCTGTTTTGTAAAAATGCTCGAAACAAAAATTGGTCGCCTCGACGTAACCTTCGGCGCTACCGCAGTCAAACCGCTGCCCCTTGAACTTGTAGGCCAACACGTCACCCTTGGCCGCTTGTTTCATGAGGGCGTCAGTGATCTGAATCTCGCCGCCCTTGCCTGGCTCGGTCTCTTCGATCAACTTGAAGATGTCTGGCGTCAGGATGTAACGACCGATGATCGCAAGGTTAGAGGGCGCATTCTCAGGCTTCGGCTTCTCGACCATGTGAGAAACACGGATCAGCCCTGGCTTGATTTCTTCACCGGCAATGACACCGTACTTGTTGGTTTCATTCGGGTCGACTTCTTGAATCGCCACGATCGAGCATTTGTACTTTTTGTACAACTCAACCATCTGCGCCAGAACGCCATCACCCTCGAGGTTCACACACAGGTCGTCCGCCAATACAACCGCGAACGGCTCGTCGCCGATCAGAGGGCGACCGCTGAGAATGGCATGCCCCAGACCTTTCATTTCGGTCTGACGGGTATAGGAAAAGCTGCACTCATCGATCAGTTGACGAATGCCGACCAGGTATTTCTCCTTGTCGGTACCCTTGATCTGATGCTCCAGCTCGTAGCTGATGTCGAAATGGTCTTCCAGTGCACGTTTGCCACGACCCGTCACGATGGAGATTTCGTTCAGACCCGCAGTCAGCGCTTCTTCCACGCCGTACTGGATCAGCGGCTTGTTGACAACTGCCAGCATCTCTTTGGGCATGGCTTTGGTCGCTGGCAAGAAGCGAGTGCCGTAACCGGCTGCAGGGAACAAGCATTTCTTGATCATATAAGTCCTTGATGGGGCTTGGGGTGTTGCGGCGCAGTCTAATCAGGAGGCGATCACCTTACAATGCCCCCGCCACTGGCCGTTCGCTGAGTGGGTAGAGGAATAGTTGCGCAGTTAGTTCCGCACGATTTCCGACATTGCGACCACCGAACATTCCCACGTGACCCTCCGGACACGCGCAAACGGTTGTAAGACTGGTATCCGCTAGCTGTCAGAAGCATCACTCGTGAGGGGTCATCCCATTCCCCAAAACGTCCGCGCAATGACAGAACCAAGCGTAGTCGCGTTCATTCGTTTGCGGGCCTTTGCGTGGAAAAATAATACGCACACCCCGTATCATGCTGACTTGAATCAATAATCGAGACAGGTCGATGGCGGAAGTCAAAGTTGTAAACGGGTATCAGATCAAGAAATTGCAGGATGGCCAGTGGTGGCTGGTGGGCCATGACAGCGAAGCGGTCGCAGGTCCCTTCCCGAGTGAAAGCCTGGCCTGTGAAGTGGCAGCCGTGTTCGAAGACACACCGGCGCCCCGTGGACGCAGCGACAAAAAATCCTGACGGATCTCTGTTCAAGCGCCGGGCCACCGGAGCTTGAACGCTTCACCGCATGAAAAATGTTTCAATGATGCCGGAACGATGGCACAGCCGCTCAGTCTGAGAAGAGCTGATCATTCAACCCGGCCCCTCACCGCGAAGCATCCGAAAATGACCAAGATTTTGTCCATCATCGCCATACTGGGCCTGACTGGCTGCGCCACCGCGCAAAACACCTACCTGAAGGACGGCCAACAGGCACTGAGCATCGACTGCTCGGGCGAAGCCATGTCCTGGGCCGCCTGCTACGAGAAGGCCGACGCCTCCTGCGCAGGCACTGGCTACAACATCGTCAGCACCAACGGCACCCCGCAACCCAAGGAGTCGGACAAAACCCTGGGCGTGGACGTGGGCAATTACAAGACGCGCAGCGTGCTGGTCGTGTGCAAATAGTCGTTGACTCACTCACCGGAAATGCACGCGGTCACCGCGTGCTGAATGTCCTTGGGCCGCAAAGGATTGTTACCGCCACTCTCGAACAGCCGGATTGAACTGCCGCCTGAGCGCTTCTCGATGACGACGACCGCGGTAGGCGTGCCGCTGGAAAATTTCTGAGGAACGATGACCCGCAACCCCTCTCGATGAGGTTCGACCTGCGGAGGCTTGCGGCTATCAGCGATTCTGGCGACGAAACATTCGGCATACTCCTGCGGATTTTTACCCGACATCACGTTCATGGTCGCTGGCGTATGCTCGATGTCCGCCACGCTGGCGCAACCACTCATCGCCAATGCCAAAACAACAACAGCCCGTTTCATACAATCCCTCCAGTAAAGGTGCTACGACAGGCTTCGCCGGGATTAGATCCCCGGGCGCCACCTTTTTTCAGCGCCGTCGTTGTAATAAAAGCCCGGGCGGCGATCAATGCCGGGGCGCGTCATGATATCGTTTCGGATTTTCAAGCATGCCCGTTTCCCGGAGACACCCATGAAATTCGTACACCAGCGCGAGCACCTCAATGAAGATGATATGGTCGTCATCGAGTGCTCCCAGCTCTGCAACATCCGTCTGATGAGCGACGCGAATTTCCGCAGCTTCAAAAATGGCGGGCGTCACACCTATCACGGTGGCGCCTTCGATCGCTTTCCAGCCAAGATCACAGTGCCCAGCAGCGGTTTCTGGAACATCACCATCGACACGGCCGGTCGCAAGATGGACAGCCATGGTGGCCGCAAGACCACCTTCACCCATTCGATCAAGATCGTTCGCCGCACCGCGTCGCGCCTGAGCTGATCCCCATTCAACAGCGGCAGGCGTCAAGGTTTCGTATTGTGCGCCCTGCCCCGATCGTTTTTAAGGAAATGTTCATGACTCCGTCGACCCCGACCGTCAAATACGCCATCAGCTACAAGCTCAACGGCGAGCGCCGCTTCGAGTTCGCGCTCTTGCAATCCCCTTCCGCTGAAGAAGCCCTCGCCGCGCTGCAGAAAATGCACAGTGGCAGCGACGATGTCATCAGCGATGTGAAAGTCAGCAAGGCACTCTGAGCCGGTTTTCCAGCGCAATGATGCGACGTATAGGCACAACACCCACGACGCCCGACCTGTTCGCCGACGAGGCAGCGCAACCCTCGGCGGCTGAGCGGATCGGCCCTCAATCGTTCGTCTATCGCGGCTTTGCCTTGTCCTGGGTGGACCGTTTGCTGCCTGCGCTGGAATCGGTCCTGACCCGCGCCCCTTTCCGTCACATGGTCACGCCGGGAGGCCACACCATGTCAGTGGCACTGAGCAGTTGCGGGCGCTTTGGCTGGACCACCGACCGCAACGGCTATCACTATTCTCCCACCGATCCACACACGAGCCTGCCTTGGCCCGAAATGCCCGCAGTCTTCCTCGAATTGGCGCACAGCGCGGCAGAAGCGGCAGGCTTCAAGAATTTCATCCCCGATGCCTGTTTGATCAACCGCTACATTCCAGGCGCAAAACTGGCGCTGCATCAGGACAGGGACGAGCGGGATTATCAATGGCCGGTCGTATCGGTGTCGCTGGGCATTGCCGCAATGTTTCTCTTTGGCGGCCATGCGCGTAGCGATGCCACGCAGCGCGTGCCGCTGTTTCATGGCGATGTCGTGGTCTGGGGCGGTGAGGATCGCTTGCGCTATCACGGTGTGATGCCGATCAGGCAGGCCGAGCATCCGCAGCTGGGTGAGCAGCGGATCAACTTCACCTTTCGCAAGGCGGGTTGAACGCACTCGGTCCCGGCCCCACTCCAGCGGTGACGCTCCCACAAGTCAGGCTCTGTACGAAAAGTTTTTGTGAACCTCAATCTTGTGCGCTCTGCGCCGCCCGAGCTTTCACCGGGCACACCACCCGGTGCAGGTTCAGCGCGGTGTTGATGATGCCGATGTGGCTGAAGGCTTGCGGGAAATTGCCCAGCATGCGGCCGGCGCGAGGGTCGTATTGTTCGGCGAGCAAACCGACGTCGTTGCACAAGCCGCACAACCGGTCGAACAGGTCACTGGCCTCCTGCTCCCGACCTTGCAGCACGTACACATCCGCCAGCCAGAACGAGCACACCAGAAACGTCCCTTCGCTGCCCGACACGCCATCGACGCTGCGCTCGCTGTCGTAGCGCAATAACAAGCCGTCCTGCATCAGCGTTTTTTCAATCTGCGCCACCGTGCCGGTGACCCGTGGATCATCCACTGGCAGAAACCCGGTCAGGGCAATCTGCAACAGACTCGCATCCAACGCCTTGCCGCCATAGGTCTGGACGAAGCTTCCCAACTCCGCGTCGTACCCATGAGCACAGACGTCGGCATGAATGTCGTCGGCTATTTGCCGGTAGTGCCGCCCTCGCTCGCGCTCTTGCGGGTTGTCACTGCGCACAAGCACCCCGGCGTTGCGATCAAACGAGACCCAGGCCATGACCTTGGAATGGGTGAAGTGCCGAGGTTCAGAGCGGATCTCCCAGATTCCGGCATCCGGCAAATGCCAGACACTTTCCAGAAACGGCATGATGACTTTCTGAATTTCCGTGCTGCGGGGCAAACGCGGCAGGCCACTTTTCAGGGCCTGGGTCATGGCGTCGGCCACTTCTCCGTAAACGTCCAGTTGCATCTGAGTGGCAGCCGCGTTGCCAATTCGCACCGGGCTGGAATGCTCATAACCGCTCAGCCAAGGCAGTTGATACTCAGGCAAGCGCCGCTCGCCCCCCAGACCGTACATGATCTGCACTTGCTCAGGATTCCCGGCCACAGAGCGCAACAGCCAGTTACGCCACGCCGTCGCTTCTTCGTAGTAACCCAGGTTCATGAACGCCAGCAACGTCATGGTCGCGTCGCGCAGCCAGCAGAAGCGGTAATCCCAGTTGCGCTCCCCACCTAGCTGTTCCGGCAGCGACGTCGTGACGGCGGCAACAATGCCACCGGTGGGCGCGTAGGTCATGGCCTTGAGGGTGATCAGGGAACGCTTGACCTGATCGCTCCAAGGGCCAACGTCCGGGCAGCGATCAGAGAACTCGCGCCAGAAGACCTCCGTCTGCTGAAGCGCCTGCTCGATGTCGAACGCCTCGTGCACCGGCTCATGGGACGCTTGCCAGCCCAACGCAAATCCCAATCGCTGGCCCGCCTCGACGGTGAAACGGCTTTCGGTGTGATGGTCCATCGGGTGCAATTCGGTGGGCGTGCGCAGCACCAGCATGTCAGGCCCGGCCACAGCGGTCAGGGTGTGAGGCTCACGTTTTTCCACCCACGGCACGGTGCTGCCGTAGTCGAAGCGGATCGCCAGGTCCATGGAAAACGCCACGCGCCCTTCCAGACCTACGATGATTCGGACCACACTGTTTTCGACGTCCATGGGCATGAAATCCAGCAGCATCGCGCGACCAGAATCCGTGGTGACGAGGGTTTCCAGAATCAGCGTACCGTCACGGTATTGGCGTCTAGACTCGTACTGCGCGTCTGTGGGTGCGATCTTCCAGCGACCGTTGTCGCTGTCGCCCAACAAGGCGGCGAAACAGGCAGGGGCGTCAAAGCGCGGAAAACACAACCAGTCCAGCGACCCATCGCGGGCCACCAGCGCTGCAGTGCGGCAATTGCCGAGCAGCGCGTAATCCTCAATCAATACAGCCATGGGGTGATGTGACCTCCTGGTGTATACAAAGGCATTGCCCGCTCAGCGCGGCAAAATGTAACGGCCGATGGCCGTGGCCAGCCCATCCTCCAGATTGCTGCCGGTGACGTAATGGGCCTGGGTTTTGACCACGGTCTCCGCCTGCCCCATTGCAATCGACAACCCCGCGCGCAGAAACATCGCCACATCGTTGCCCGCATCGCCAATGGCAGCGGTTTGCGCCAGAGGAACACCCAGCGCCTCGGCGATCGTCGCCAGCGCAGAACCCTTGTTGGCATCCAGCGCCGTCACGTCGAGGTAGTAGGACTGAGAGCGAGCCGCCCGTGCGG
Source organism: Pseudomonas sp. Pseu.R1 (assembly GCF_045764065.1). Lineage (NCBI taxonomy): Bacteria > Pseudomonadati > Pseudomonadota > Gammaproteobacteria > Pseudomonadales > Pseudomonadaceae > Pseudomonas > Pseudomonas sp. Pseu.R1. The sequence continues at coordinate 659,581 of NZ_JBJGEE020000001.1, forward strand.
TGTCGGCGATCAGCGGGTTGAGTCGGCTCTCCAGACGCTTGAGCAGCTCGAAGTTCTTGCTGGCGGCGACGATCTTGTCGATGCGTTCGATGTACTCATCGAAATGCGTGACCTGCACGAAGTCATAACCCAGGGTATGGCGTTCATGCTCGACATAATCCCCTTGGGGGTCGAGCAGCAGCCACTGATCGTCGGCGAACACCCACACCGAGACCTCTTCTGCGGCGAACAGCTCTAGGCTGGTGCGCGCCGCAGCAGCGTCGATGCGATGCGCCCTGAGCAGGCTGCCATCAGGATTGACGATATTGGCACCATTGAATCCTACGGTCGGCAGGTCGATGCCCAGGGCTTCGATCTGCTGGCGCATGGCGCGCGGCGGTCGACTGCTGGCAACCGAGAAGTGAATCCCGGCCTCCCGCAGCCTGCGCACCGCCTCGATGTTGGCTTGGCTCAGGCTGTGATCGGGGCGCAACAAGGTGCCATCGATGTCGGACAGCATGAAACGGATGAGGGGTTGCGACGCTTCACTCATCCCAGGCGTTGCCAGTGATAGCCATCCCGCGCCAGCAACTCATCAGCCGCCACCGGACCGTCTTCGCCCGCCTTGTAGAATTCGACATGCGGATCCTTGGCCCAGGCGTCGATGAACGGCTGAACGGCACGCCAGCCGTTCTCGATGTTGTCGGCTCGCTGGAACAGGGTCTGATCCCCGGTCAGACAGTCGTAGATCAGGGTTTCGTACCCGGTCGACGGCTGCATCTCGAAGAAATCCTTGTAGGCAAAGCCCAGCTCGATGGTTTGCATGTCGAGGGTCGGCCCCGGCTTTTTCGCCTGCAGGTCGAACCACATACCTTCATCGGGCTGAATCTGGATCTTCAGGAAATTGGGCTCCACCCGATCCACATCGGTGTCGCGAAATTGCGCGTATGGCGCAGGCTTGAAACAGATGGCAATCTCGGTGTCACGCACGCTCATGCGCTTGCCGGTGCGCAGGTAGAACGGCACGCCGACCCACCGCCAGTTGTCCACCATCACCTTTAGCGCCACGTAGGTTTCCGTGTTGCTGTCCGGTGCCACCCGGTCCTCTTCACGGTATCCGGCAACGCTCTTGCCGCTGATGGTGCTCTCGGTGTATTGACCGCGCACCGAGTTGGCCAACGCCTCCATTTCCGACCAGGGCCGGATGGCACCAATGACCTTGGCCTTCTCGCCCCGGACCGCGTCCGCGCCGAACGCAGCGGGTGGCTCCATCGCCACCATCGCCAGCAACTGGAACAAATGATTGGGCACCATGTCCCGCAACGCGCCCGTGGTTTCGTAGAAACTGCCTCGCGTCTCGACCCCCACCGTTTCAGCAGCGGTGATCTGCACATGATCGATGTAGTGATTGTTCCAGAACGACTCGAACAACCCGTTGGAGAAACGGCTGACCAGAATGTTCTGCACCGTTTCCTTACCCAGGTAATGGTCGATCCGGTAGATCTGTTTCTCGCTCATCACCTTCAGCAAGCAGTTGTTCAGCGCCACGGCACTGGGCAGATCGTGGCCGAACGGCTTTTCGATCACCACGCGCCGAAAGTAGTCATCACTTTCCACCATCAGGCCCGACGAGCCGAGCCGTTTGGTCACTTCACTGAAGAAGCGGGGCGCGGTCGCCAGGTAGAACACGGCGTTTTGCGTGCCGGTACTCTGGATTTTCTCGTCGATGGCCGTATAAGTGCCGTCGTCGAGAAAATCCCCGGTGATGTAGGTGATTCGCTTGGCCAGGCTGCCCCATAACGCCGGGTCCAGAGGCTCGTCTCCACCCTGGGCGACCTTGTTGGCCGCCTCTTTGCGAATGAAATCTTCCAGCTTCTGCGCGAACTCGGCGTCGCTGACCGTGTTGTGGTCAACGCCGACGATGTGCAGGTCCTCACCCACCAGCCCGTCACGGAACAGGTTGTAGAGTGCTGGCATCAGCAACCGCTTGACCAGGTCACCGTGGGCGCCGAACAGGAACAGCGTGGTCGCCGGGGCGACCGGGGCTTTCTGCTTGCTGCGGGATAAACCCATGGGGGAGGCTTCCTTATTTAGGTTCTTTGTGGCCACCAAATCCGAAACGCATGGCCGAGAGCATTTTGTCGCCGTAGGTACTTTGTTGACGGGAGCGGAAACGCGCGAACAGCGAGCTGGACAGTACCGGAACCGGCACAGCCTGTTCGATGGCCGCTTCGATGGTCCAGCGACCTTCGCCGCTGTCGGCAACGGAGCCGGAGTACGCGTTGAGTTGTGGGTCGGTAGCCAGCGCGTCAGCAGTCAGGTCCAGCAGCCAGGACGACACCACGCTGCCGCGACGCCAGACTTCGGCGATATCGCCCATGTTCAGGTCGAAACGCTGGTCGGCAGGCAGGCTTTCCGAGTTCTTGGTCTTGAGGATGTCGAAGCCCTCGGCGAAGGCCTGCATCATGCCGTACTCGATACCATTGTGAATCATCTTGACGAAGTGACCGGCACCCGGCGGGCCTGCATGGATGTAGCCTTGTTCGGCGCGCGGGTCAGCATCCTTCGCGCGATCTTTGGTGCGCGGGATGTTGCCGATGCCGGGGGCCAGGGTCTTGAACAGCGGGTCGAGACGATCGACGACTTCGGTTTCACCGCCGATCATCATGCAGTAGCCACGCTCCAGGCCCCAGACGCCGCCGGAAGTGCCGACGTCGACGTAGTGCAGGTTCCTGGCCTTCAGTTCGACCGAACGACGAATGTCGTCTTTGTAGTAAGTGTTGCCGCCGTCAATGATCACATCGTCCGGCTCCAGCATTCCGGCGAGTTCGTTGATGGTGTCTTCCGTAGGAGCGCCGGCGGGCAACATGACCCAGACGGCACGAGGTTTCTCCAGTGCAGCGACCAGTGACTTGAGGTCATTGGCTGGCGTCGAACCTTCGTTGGCGAGCACGGTGCGAGACTGCTCATCGCGGTCGTAGACCACTGTGGTGTGGCCATCGAGCATCAGTCGGCGCGCGATGTTACCGCCCATGCGGCCAAGTCCAACAATCCCGAGTTGCATGTAAAGGTGCTCCTTAAATCGAAAACAGGGGTGCCTCATTTTATAGCCCAGTGCCGCTTATTGGGTTAGTCCGGAGAGGCAAACGAAGGTTTCCCGGTGAAAATAGTTTCATCTTGGTGCGTTAACCAGCTCTAAATCGCCGTTCGTCGCTGGAGGCGCACCTTAGCGACAATTCAAAAATAAAAAGTTCCCTTTTGCGTCAAAAGAAATCAGAATCCGCGCCGACAAAGGTAGGAAGCATAGGCAAGTCGTGTAGCGATGCCGCATTGCTTGAACCTTAAGACGTTGAATCCCGCCATTTGCGAGGTGAAGCAATGGGCACAGTACTACCGGCAAACGCTCCACAGACCTTGTACGTTACCGTTCGTCGCGACGAGCTGCGCCAGCTCAAGGAAGAACGTGACCAGTTGCACAAGAAGGTCGCTCAACTGACGCTGATGTTGCAACACGCTCAACTCGCAAGCCAGGGCACTGCGCTGCCGGCCTGATTGATCCCCCGCCGTGTCTAATGAGAGGCAAGCCTGATTCGCTGGCTTGCCCTTCTGCAACATCTCCCTCCCCAGCCTCGAATTTTCTGACCTGTTGATCGACTTCTTGTCGGACTCGACATATCCGGTATCGTTCCGCCCCCCCTTGCCACATGCCGTTCCTGGCCTTCAACACACCGCTCACGCTGCGCTCACGTTTTTTTCACGTATCCAAAAACATACTCCCGCCCCTCTGTAGAGCGTCTCTTGAGCTGCCCAGCCACGCAGTTCGCGCTCTACGACCCACGCGGCGGCCAAAGGGTCGCCCGAAAGATCCATAGCGGGAGCGCCTGATGGCAACAACGAAACGGAGCACCACGACTCCGAAAGGCTTCGACTGGACTGGCCTGATCTGGCTGTTCGTCTTCTTCTGGTACTTTTCCGGCATCACCCAACTGTTGATTCAACTGACCGGCATCACCGGCTTCTCCGGGTTCCGTCAGGCATTCGTGATGAGCGGCATCTGGCTGGCACCGATGCTGCTGTTCCCCAACAAGACCCGAATCATGGCCGCCGTTATCGGTGTGGTGCTGTGGGCCTGCTCGATGGCCAGCCTGGGTTACTTCTTCATTTATCAGCAGGAGTTCTCGCAAAGCGTCATCTTCATCATGTTCGAATCGAACATCTCGGAAGCCGGCGAGTACATGACCCAATACTTCGCCTGGTGGATCGTTCTGGCCTTCGTCGCCCATACCGCATTCGCGATCTTCCTGTGGACCCGCCTGCGCCCGGTGTACATGCCGCGAGGCCGCGCGCTGGTCGCCGCAACCGCGTTGTTGGTGGCGATTGTCGGCTACCCGCTGGCCAAACAAATGTCTCGCTTCGACACGACCGAAGCCGGCCTTGAAGCCTTCGAATCGCGCATCGAGCCCGCCGTGCCCTGGCAAATGCTGGTGGCCTATCACCGCTACACCCAGCAATTGAACAGCATGCAGGACATGCTCACCACCAGCAGCAACATCGCGCCGCTGAAAAACCTCAAGGACCAGCAGGCAGGCTTGCCGACCACGCTGGTGCTGGTGATCGGCGAATCGACCAACCGTGGCCGCATGCATTTATATGGCTACCCGCGGCAGACGACGCCAAACCTGGACGCGATGAAAGACGAGTTGCAGGTCTTCAACAATGTCATCACGCCGCGCCCCTACACCATCGAGGCATTGCAACAGGTACTGACCTTCGCCGACGAAGAAAACCCGGACCTGTACCTGAAAACCCCGTCCATCGTCAGCGTGATGAAACAGGCCGGTTACAAGACCTTCTGGATCACCAACCAGCAGACGATGACCAAACGCAATACCATGCTCACGACCTTCTCCGAGCAGGCCGACGAGCAGGTGTACCTGAACAACAACCGCAACCAGAACGCTCGCCAGTACGATGGCGACGTACTGGAACCGTTCGCCAAGGCGTTGACCGACGCAGCACCGCGCAAGCTAATCGTCGTGCACCTGCTGGGCACGCACATGAGCTATCAGTACCGGTATCCGCAGGAATACGAGAAATTCACCGGGCGTGACGGCGTCCCGGCAGCCATCGACGACAGCAAACTTGAGTTGTACAACAGCTACGACAATGCGGTGCTGTACAACGATTTCGTGGTATCGAGCCTGATCAAGACCTACAGCAAGGCCGACCCGAATGGCTTCCTGCTGTACCTGTCGGACCACGGCGAAGACGTCTACGACTCACCCGGCCATGACACCCTGGGTCGCAACGAGGCCAAACCGACGATTCCGATGTACACCGTGCCGTTCATTGCCTACGCCTCGCCCAAATGGCGTGAAACCCACAACTGGAACTTTGACAGCATCCACAACCGCCCCTATAGCAGCTCCAACCTGATTCACACGTGGGCGCAACTGGCGGGTCTGAGCTTCGATGAACTGGACACTACCAAGAGTTTGGTCAGCTTCGACTTCGTGGCACGTCCGCGCTTGATCGGTGATCCGTATGCTCAAAAAGGTTTGAGTGATTTTGCGGTGATGGAGAAGACCGCCAAGCAGGAAAACCCAACGCCCGAAGTGGCTGCCAAGTAATAACGCAGTGAGCACCAAGGGAGGGCTCTTTGTTTGACCTCGACCTGTGGGAGCCGGCTTGCTGGCGAACGCGATATTTCAGTTAACTATCAATGACTGACACGCCGCTTTCGCCAGCAAGCCGACTCCCACATTGGAACGGGGCGGGCAGCGAAGTCGTTACACGCCCGCCTTGCGCAACAACACCTGCGTCACCCGCCGCTCTTGCACCTGAACCACCTTCAGGTCCCAACCGTCGCACTGCACCTGATCACCGACCACCGGCAAACGGTCCAGCAGGCTCATGATCAGCCCTGCCAAGGTTTGATACTCATCACTGGCAGGCGCCCTGAAACCGATGCGCTCACGCAGATGGCTCAGGTTCATGGCGGCATTGGCCAAAACACCCTCCCCCTCCTCGACCAGATCCGGCGCTTCGGCCTCACTGGCATCCGGCAGTTCACCAGCAATGGACTCCAAGATGTCGGTCATGCTCAGAATGCCGACAAAATCGCCGAACTCGTTGACCACAAATGCAATGTGCGTCGACTCGGCGCGCATCTGGTCCAGCGCGTTGAGAATCGAGAAGCTATCCAGCAGGTTGATCGCGTTGCGGGTCAGGTGCTCAAGGTTGGGTTCAGCGCCCGCCAGCAGGGCGTTGAGAAGTTCCTTTTTATGCACGAAGCCCAACGGCTCTTCCACGCGGCCATTACGGATCAGCGGTAAACGCGAGTAGGACGACGCCATCAGTTGCTGACGGATCTGTGTTTCATCGTCCGCCAAGTCGATCATGTCGACGTCGTTGCGCGCGGTCATCACGGTGCGAATCGGGCGCTGCGCCAGTTGCAGCACGCCACTGATCATCACCCGCTCGCGACGCTCGAACACCGGTTCTTCACTGTCGCCTTCCAGCATGTCGACGATGTCCTCGCCCACCTCTTCCACACCCGGCTTGCGGCCGCCCAACAGACGCAACACGGCATGTGCCATCCGTTCACGACGCGGCAAATTCCCTTTCAGGCTGCGTTTGCGCCGCGAGCGGGCAATCTGGTTGAACACCTCGATGAGGATCGAGAAACCGATCGCCGCGTACAGGTAGCCCTTGGGAATATGAAAACCCAGGCCATCGGCGGTCAGACTGAAACCGATCATCATCAAGAAGCCCAGACACAGCATGATCACGGTAGGGTGGGCATTGACGAACGCCGTCAGCGGCTTGCTGGCAACGATCATGATGGCAATGGAGAACACCACAGCGATCATCATCACCGACAGTTCATCGACCATGCCCACGGCGGTGATCACAGCGTCGAGCGAGAACACCGCATCGAGTACCACGATCTGCGCGACGATCGGCCAGAACAGCGCATACGTCGTGCTGCCCGAGTGTTGAGCGACCTGGCCTTCCAGTCGTTCATGCAACTCCATGGTGGCCTTGAACAGCAGGAAAATGCCGCCGAACAGCATGATCAGATCACGCCCGGAGAAGCTTTTGCCGAAGACATCGAACAGCGGTTCGGTCAGGGTCACCATCCACGAAATACTGGCCAGCAGGCCAAGGCGCATGATCAACGCCAGCGACAGGCCCAATACACGGGCGCGGTCGCGCTGCTCCGGTGGCAGTTTGTCGGCAAGGATGGCGATGAACACCAGGTTATCGATACCCAGTACCAGTTCCAGCACGACCAGGGTCAGCAGGCCAAGCCATGCTGTGGGGTCCGCAAGCCATTCCATGGGTCAGTGTTTCCTTGTCAGAGGCAAGACAACGGGCACAGCAAAGCGCGACACACGTGAACGCGGGTCGGCAGCAGGGATCGTCATCGAGGGGAAGCGCGACGCGGCGCCACGGATAGAGAGAAAGGCATCACTGTTCAAGGAACAGGAGGGGCAACTGGGAGGTTCCAGTGAAGGAGACATGAGGGTCCTGAAATCAATACGGGAGGCGATCCTACATCGCCCTCTGAATCGTCTTACAGGATAGAACTGTTACAAATGTTTTGGATGGTGTTGCTCGGGCAACAGCTTTCGTCGGAACGCCGCCCGCACCAAGGCGGCTCCCACAAGGATCGCGCCAAGCCTAAATCTCGTGTCCGACGCAGAAACTGTGGGAGCCGGCTTGCTGGCGAAGGCGTCGTGTCAAAAACATTAACGTTGACTGACACGCCGCATTCGCCAGCAAGCCGGCTTCCTACAAAGACTGCGCACCACCAGTGCCAGTCGTTGTGCTCTTTCCTGAAGCAGCCTTAAAGCGCCTTTTGCCAGAACAGCGCACGGCCCATCTGCGGGTCGAGTTGGTAATCAGAGAAGCCCATCTTGCGGTAGGCGCCTTGCGCCACTTCGTTGCCTTCGAGCACTTCCAGCGTGATTTTGCAGCAACCGCGCTGACGGGCGATTTCTTCGACCTTGGCCAACATTTTCTGGCTGATGCCCTGACCACGCGCCGAACCGATCACGACCACATCGTGAACATTCACCAGCGGACGGCAGGCGAAGGTCGAAAAGCCTTCGAAGCAATTGACCAGCCCGACCGGCTCGCCGGAGATGAACGCCAGCACACTGAACGCGTGGGGACGCTTGGCGAGTTCAATCGCCAGTTGCTCACGGGTGTCCAGCGACAGGGACTGCCCACCGCCCATGGCGTCTTCAGCGTATTGATTGAGCAGGAAACCGATGGCTTCCGCGTGAACCGGGTTGCTATAGCTGGCTTGCAGGACCAGCACCTCAGGGGCTTGCATTGACTTCCTCTACCTCGGGGGTTATCAGGCAATGGATTGAACATCCGACTGCCGCGTGGTCCGGATTCTACCGTGGTGTGCACTAAAAGATCCCGAGACAAAAGTAGGAATTTTCTCGCCATGCACAGGAATCGGTCTCTGCTGCACCGAGAAAAGGCGACACGAGACAGAGCGTGACCGACCAGTCGCGAAAAACCCACGAACAGCTATGCTCCTCCAGCCACTATGGCTCGATTGTCGAACAATCCGACCGACGGTTTGAAACATCGGAATACGATGCTTGATGCGCCAGAACAGCGCATTCAGCTGTCAGGAAGATTCTGTAGTGATGTGCATTTTTCCCTACAAAAAACCGCCATGCCGCATGCCAGACATTTCCTTGAAAAAAAGTCGAAACTTCTGGCGATCGCCATGGGTCAGGTGATTAGAGCGCCTATGCTATTGGATGAAGCCCGAGCAGAGGCCGCTTTCACCCTGTCCTTCACTATGCAGTCGGTAAATGGGTATCGATTTTGCGTAGGTCTTGTGTGCCTGGCCATAGGACATGGCCAATTACAACTCAAGTGCTGTACCAACACTGCGTATCGAATGGGAGAAAACGATGATTAGTGCCGCTGTCAAAACCCAGAAGGGAGAGAGTTTTAATCAGCCGGCCAGCGAGCTGACCCATCTGCCGGTCTTCGCAACGACGAGCGCACCTGTGCTGCAACTGCCCCCTGTACAACCAGGCATGTCCATGGCGAGCCGGAAAAAGATCCTGTTCGTCACCTCGGAAATGGCCGATCTGGTGAAAACCGGCGGACTGGGTGATGTGTCTGCTGCACTGCCGCGCGCCATGCGCCACCTGCACGATGTACGCGTGCTGATTCCCGGCTATCCACAGGTCATCAATAGCGGAAACCCGATTCACATCATCAGCCAACTGAGCGGCCATGCCGCACTGCCTCCCTGCAAGATCGGCCGTATGGACATGAAAGACGGCCTGGTCATTTATGTGCTGATCTGCCCGGAGCTCTATGAGCGCGAAGGTACGCCGTATGGCGACAACCATGGCCGCGACTGGTCTGACAACCACATCCGTTTCGCCCGCCTGGGCCTGGCCGCTGCCGATTTCGCAGCCGGTGCCGTGAAAACCCAGTGGTGCCCGGAGCTGGTCCACGCCCACGACTGGCCTGCCGGTCTGGCCCCTGCCTACATGAAGTGGCGCGGGCAGAACACGCCGAGCATTTTCACCATTCACAACCTGGCCTACCAGGGTTTCGTCAGCACCGCGTCGAGCCGCGAACTGGGCATTCCCGATGAAGCGCTCGGGCCGGACGGCATGGAGTTCTACGGTCGTCTGTCGTTCATCAAAGCGGGCATGGCCTATGCCAGCCACATCACCACCGTGAGCGCCACCTATGCGAAGGAAATCACCACCCCGGATTTCGGCTGCGGCCTGGAGGGATTCCTGCAAAGCAAGGCCAATCGCGGCCAGCTAAGCGGCATTCCCAACGGCATCGATGAAAGCTGGGACGCGGCCACCGACGACCACCTGATCTGCAACTTTGCCCCGAACGAGTGGACGCGCAAGGAGATCAACGCCGACCACGTACGTGAGTTGTTCGAGCTGGAACCCTCCACCGGCCCTCTGTTCGCCGTGGTGTCGCGTCTGGTCTATCAGAAGGGCCTGGACCTGACCATCGGCGTGGCTGAGCACATCGTCAACAACGGCGGCCAGATCGCGATCATTGGCCGTGGCGAGCCGGATGAAGAAGACGCCATGCGCGCCCTCGCCGCCCGCTTCCCCGGTCAGATCAGCGTGCGTGTCGGTTTCAACGAAACCGACGCCCGTCGCATGTTCGCGGGCAGTGACTTCCTGCTGATGCCCTCGCGTTACGAGCCCTGCGGCCTGAGCCAGATGTATGCCCAGCGCTTCGGGTCGCTGCCGGTGGCCCGTCGTACCGGTGGCCTGGCGGACACCATCGAGGACGGCTGCACCGGTTTCCTGTTCGACGAATCCACTGTGGAAAGCTACACCGAAGCGCTGACTCGCGCCTTCAACGTGTTCGCTAACCCGACGCTGCTCAACGCCATGCGTTGCCGCGCCATGGCCGCGCCGTTCGATTGGCACAAGGCCGTTGAACCCTACGCTGATCTGTACCAGGAACTGCTGAAAAAGAACGTGGGGACTGCACTGCATTATTGATTCATGAACCGAAAAAGGGGTAACGGATGCCTTCGCGCACGGATGAGAAGTGGCGCCACGGCGCCGTCTTGCTGGATCCCGAACACACCCGGTTTGCCCTTTGGGCACCGGACGCCTACCACGTCAGCGTCGAGATAGAAGGAGGGCCTTCACGGGCCCTGCTCCCGCAGGAGGACGGCTGGTTTGTCCTGGAAACTCGATGTTCGGCAGGCTCACGCTACCGCTACAAAATTGATGAAGACCTTCTCGTACCTGACCCGGCTTCCCGGGCTCAGGTCAGCGAGGTGCATGGCGCCAGCGTGGTCGTCGATCCGCACGCCTATTCATGGCAGCACGCGGGCTGGAGCGGACGGCCCTGGCATGAAGCGGTCATTTATGAGTTGCATGTCGGTGCCCTCGGCGGCTTTGCCGGGGTGGAACAGCGCCTGCAACATCTGGTGGACATCGGCGTCACCGCCATCGAACTGATGCCCATCGCGCAGTTCCCTGGCAACCGCAACTGGGGTTACGACGGTGTACTGCCCTATGCACCGCAGTCCTCCTATGGCACGCCAGAGCAGCTCAAGCACCTGATCGACACCGCCCATGGCGTGGGTCTGGCAGTGATTCTCGACGTGGTCTACAACCACTTCGGCCCGGACGGCAATTACCTGGGCCGCTATGCCAAACACTTCTTTCGCAGCGACAAGAAGACCCCGTGGGGCGATGCCATCGATTTTCGTCGTCGGGAGGTGCGCGACTTCTTCATCGACAACACCTTGATGTGGCTACAGGACTATCGCTTCGACGGACTGCGTTTCGATGCCGTGCACGCCATCGAGGACCCGACCTTCCTTAAGGAGCTAGCCGAGCGTGTTCGTCAGGACATCCCGCCGACGCGCCACGTCTGGCTGATGCTGGAGAACGAGTTCAACCAAGCCCATCGCCTGGAACAGGGCTACGACGCGCAATGGAATGACGACGGCCACAACACCCTGCACGTGTTGCTGACCGGCGAAACGGACGCCTACTACACCGACTTCGCTCAACAACCGACCCATAAACTGGCGCGCCTGCAGGGAGAAGGGTTTGTGTATCAAGGCGAACCCACTCGCCACGGGCACACCCGAGGAGAACCCAGCGCGCATCTGCCGCCCACCTCATTCGTGCTGTTCTTGCAGAACCACGACCAGATCGGCAACCGCGCGCTGGGCGAGCGATTGGTGCAACTGTGCGCCCCGCAAGCCTTGCAAGCGGCCACTGCTCTGCTGCTGCTGTCGCCGATGATCCCGTTGATGTTCATGGGGGATGAATGGGGCGCCTCCGAGCCATTCCTGTTCTTCACCGATTTCCATGACGAACTGGCCGATGCCGTGCGCGAAGGTCGTCGCGGGGAGTTTGCCGATTTCGCCGCGTTCGCCGACCCGGCCCAGCGCGAGCGGATTCCCGACCCCAACGCCTTGCAAACCTTCGAGGCCTCACGCCCGGCTTTCGATGCCCTGCTGCTGGAAACCGACAAGGGCCAGGACCACCGCAACTGGCTGGCGCTCTACAAAACCCTGCTGCAAGTTCGCCAGGATCACCTTGTCCCGCGCCTGAAGGGGGCGAGAGCGTTGGGCGCTGAGGTACTGGCCGACAAGGCTGTCAGCGCGCGCTGGAAAATGGGCGATGGTTCGGTGCTGCGCATCGACCTGAACCTGGGCGCTCACGCCGTGGAAATCGACCCGCACCGCGTGCAACAGGTTCTTCATGAATCACACCCAAAATCGGCAGAACTTTCCCAACGCGGCACCCTCAATCCCTACACGGCCATTGTCAGCCTGATATCGAGTGATGTGGTGGAGGAACAGGATGAGCAATGACCCACTGGAAATGCTGGCCGCTGAGGCCGGACTGTCAGTCGACTGGAAAGACGCCAACGCCCGCCCGCAACGGGTCAGCCCCGCGGTACTGCGCAAAGTGCTCGACGGCCTGGGCTACCCGGCCGAAAACGACGCCCAGATCGCCGAGAGCCTGAGACGCCTGCAAAGCGAAAGCCTCTCGGCCACCCCGCCACCGCTGTTGACGGTGGACCACGGCAGCAATCTGGACCTATCGGCGTGGTTCAAACCCGAGACGCCCTTCGTGCTGGAGCTGGAAGACGGCTCGCGGCTCGACGCCAAACTGACCGCCAACGCCGAGTTGCCCGCACTGGCGACCGTGGGCTATCAGCAACTGGCCATCGACGGCCAGCACCTGACCATTGCCGTCGCACCCAAAACCGCCTACACCCTGGCGATGGCCAGCGACGTCAGCGTGCCGCGCACCTGGGGCCTGACGCTGCAACTCTATTACCTGCACCGCGAAGGCGATGGCGGCTTTGGCGACACCCAGGCGCTGGAAGCCTTCGTGCGCTCGGCGGGTGAACGCGGCGCGGCAGCCGTCGCGATCAGCCCCGTGCACGCGATGTTCGCCAACGACAGCCAGAATTTCAGTCCTTACTCCCCGTCTAGCCGCTTGTTTCTCAACGCCCTGTATGCAGCTCCCGGCGCCATTCTTGGTGAACGCGCTGTCCGCGCGGCCATTGAACAAACCGGCCTGAGCGAAGAGCTGCATCGCCTCGAAACCCTGCCCTTGATCGACTGGCCCGCTGCCGCTGCCGCCAAATGGAAGCTCTATCGCGCGCTGTACGCAGCGTTCATCGGCGGCGCTCATCCGCTGCACGAGGACTTCAACAGCTTCCGCCATGCCGGTGGCGAAGCGCTGGAAAATCATTGCCGTTTCGAGGCCCTGCGTGACCAGCGCGAAACCCTGGGCATCAGTGGCAACTGGCATGAATGGCCTGAGCAGTACAAGAACCCGCGCAGCAAGGCCATCGACACCTTCGCGGCCCTGAACAGCGCGCAGATCGGTTTTCACGCCTTCGCTCAATGGTTGATCGCGCGAGGGCTGGAACGGGCGCAGACCGCCGCGAAAAGCAGCGGCATGAGCATCGGCCTGATCGGTGATCTGGCGGTCGGCGCCGACGGCGCAGGCAGCCAGGCCTGGAGCCGTCAGGACGAACTGCTCTCGGCACTGACCGTGGGCGCGCCGCCCGACATCCTCAACCGCGCAGGCCAGAGCTGGGGCATCTCGGCATTCTCACCCACGGGGCTCAAACGCAACGGTTTCCGCGCCTTCATCGAAATGCTGAGGGCCAACTTCGCCCACGCGGGCGGTCTGCGCATCGACCATGTGATGGGCCTGCAACGGTTGTGGGTCGTGCCGCTCGGCTCGCCTCCCAGTGAGGGTGCGTACCTGAATTACCCGCTGGACGACATGCTGCGCCTGCTGTGCCTGGAATCCTGGCGGCACAAGGCGGTGGTCCTCGGCGAAGACCTGGGCACCGTGCCTGACGGCCTGCATGAGAAGCTTTCCACTCGCGGCATTCTCGGCATGCGCGTGCTGTTGTTCGAACAGGACAACGGCCACTTCAAACCGATCATCAAATGGTCCGACGACGCGCTGGCGACCACCAGCACCCACGATCTACCAACCCTCACTGGCTGGCTCAGCGAGCTGGACATCGACTGGAACAAAACCCTCGGCCATATCGATGACGACACCGAGCGTCACTGGCGTGAAGGCCGTGAACGAGAATGTCAGGGTTTGCGGGCTGCGCTGCGGCAGAACTACGGCATGCATGACAGCAACGACAGCGACATCATCGACGGCAGCGTGCGTTATCTGGGCCACACCCGCGCGCCGCTGGTGCTGCTGCCCATCGAAGACGCGCTCGGGGTCGAGCAGCAGGCCAACCTGCCGGGCACCATCGACAGCCACCCCAACTGGCGGCGACGGTTGCCGGGGGACAGTGCCACATTGCTGGACAGCGCCAATGCCACCCGGCGGCTGGAAATCCTTGCACTGGCGCGGCGCCAAGCAGCGGAGCGTGATCAATGAGTGCTTCCGTCAACCCCCCGCTCAAGTCACTGCGTGCCACTCAACGCCTGCAATTCCACAAGGACTTCACCCTCGACCACGCCACGGCGCTGGTCCCCTACTTCGCGGCACTGGGCATCAGCCATCTTTACGCGTCCCCCCTGCTCAAGGCCCGCGCCGGTTCGATGCACGGCTATGACGTAGTCGATCCACGCATCATCAACCCCGAGCTGGGCGGTGAACCCGCGCTACGGCGTCTGGTGGCCGAACTGCGCAAGCACGGCATGGGGCTGATTCTGGACATTGTGTCCAACCACATGGCCGTCGGCGGCGCGGACAATCCCTGGTGGCTGGACCTGCTGGAATGGGGGCAACGCAGCCCGTATGCGAAGTTCTTCGATATCCAGTGGAACTCCCCTGACCCGCTGCTCAAAGGCCAGTTGCTGCAACCGTTTCTGGGTACCGATTACGGCACCGCGCTGCAAAACGGTGACGTGCCGCTGCGCTTCGATGCCGAGCAAGGCAGCTTTCGCGTCGAGCACTACCAGCACCACTTCCCAATCAACCCTGGCACTTACACGCCGTTGTTGAAGGCGGCGAAAAGGCCGGAGCTGGATGAGCTGGCCGAACGCTTCGCACACCTGGACAGCCAGCCTGACGCCTATGAACTGGCATTGATTGCCAAAGCGGATCTGGCCGCGTTGGTCAAGGCCAATCCGGCGTTGGCCGAGGCCATTGAAACCGGTCTGGCGCAGTTCGACTCCCGCGAGCCGCAGGGCTTCAAGCGTCTGCATCAGTTGCTTGAGCGCCAGGATTATCGCTTGGCCAGTTGGCGCACTGCAGGCGATGACATCAACTGGCGGCGCTTCTTCGACATCAACGAACTGGGCGGACTGAAGGTGGAGCGCTCGCAAGTGTTCGAAGCCACCCACGGCAAGATTTTCCAGTTGATCGCCGAGGGCCTGGTGGACGGTTTGCGTATCGATCACATCGACGGTCTGGCTGATCCGCGCGGTTATTGCCGCAAGTTGCGTCGACGCGTCGACAGTCTGCTACGCCTGCGCCCGAAAGGCACAGAGCTGAACCATGTGCCGATCTTCGTCGAGAAGATTCTTGGCGCTGACGAACAGGTACGTGCCGACTGGAACGTTGACGGCACTACCGGCTACGAATTCATGAATCAGGTCTCGCTGCTGCAACACGACCCGAAAGGTGAATCGGTGCTCGGCGAGCTATGGAGCCGCATCAGCGGGCGCACCGCAGACTTCAACCAAGAGGTGCGCGAGGCCCGCGATCTGGTGCTGCACGGCACTCTCGCCGGGGATTTCGAGAACCTCGCCCAAGCCTTGCTGCAAGTGGCGCGCAGTGACGTCATGAGCCGCGACCTGACCCTCGGTGCGATCCGCCGTGCATTGTTGGCGCTGGTGGGCAACTTCCCGGTCTATCGTACGTACATCACCGCCTGCGGGCGCTCGGATGAAGACGAGCGATTCTTTCAGCAGGCCATGGAGGGTGCACGAGCCACCCTCAGCGAAGGCGACTGGCCAGTGCTGGATTACCTGGCTCGCTGGCTTGGCGGCGAAAGCCTGCGTGATTACCCTACAGGTCCGTTGCGTGAGATGCGTCGCAAGGCGTGCAACCGCTTCCAGCAACTGACCTCCCCGGTGGCGGCCAAGTCGGTGGAAGACACCTCGTTCTACCGCAGTGCCGTGCTGCTCTCACGCAACGACGTGGGCTTTCATCCGCAACATTTCAGTGCACCCGTCGAGGCATTTCATGCGGCGTGCGTCGAACGCGGTGCACACTTCCCGAATAACCTGCTGACCACCGCCACTCACGATCACAAGCGCGGTGAAGACACGCGAACACGTCTGGCCGTGCTCAGCGAACATGCGCCGTGGTATGCCGAACAGGTCGAGCGCTGGCTGCAATTGTCCGCGCCCTTGAAGACCGGCGAGACACCGATCAGCCCTGGTGACGAGTTGATGCTGTACCAAGCGATTCTTGGCAGTTGGCCGCTGAACATGGAGGGTGAAGGCGCTTTTGAGGACTACGCAAAACGCCTCACCCAATGGCAGGAAAAGGCCCTGCGCGAAGCCAAATTGCACAGCAGTTGGAGCGCGCCAAACGAGGCTTACGAGACGGCGTGCCGCGAGTTTCTGCAGACACTGCTGCTAAGCCCTGACGCCCTCGCTTTGCGCCAGTCCATCGGTGCCACAGCTAACCGGATTGCCCCGGCGGGCGCCTTGAACAGTCTGGCGCAAACTTTGCTGCGAATGACCGTGCCCGGTGTCCCTGATCTGTATCAGGGCACTGAATTCTGGGACTTCAGTTTGGTGGACCCGGACAACCGTCGTCCGGTGGATTACCCCGCTCGCCAGCGCGCGCTGACCGACGCCACGCCGCTCACCGAGCTGCTCGCCCAGTGGCAGGACGGCCGCATCAAACAGACGTTGATTGCGCAGGTGCTCATGCTGCGCAATCAACACCCGACCCTGTTCAGTGACGGCCACTATCAACCCCTTGAAGTGATCGGTGAAAAAGCCGCCCACGTCATGGCTTTTGCCCGGATAAAGGAGGATCAGCGGGCTATCGTTGTGGTTCCACGTTTGCCGGCTGAACTATTGGGCACCGCGCAAACTCCATTCATCAACGCGGCAAATTGGGGCGATACAAGAATCATCCTGCCGTTCGCTGATTCGAATCCAAATTGGAAGGGACTTTTTGCGCAAGCTACAGTCACAACCAACAAGGAATTGTCGCTCAGCGCAGCGCTCAAGGATTTTTCCGTCAATCTGCTTTTTCAAACCTTGTAATACCTGGGAGTGTCGAGATGAGTGCCGACGAAAAACGAATCAGCGAGTTAGCCCACCAGATCTGGGAATCCGAGGGTAAGCCCCACGGTAAAGATGCCATCCATTGGGAGCAGGCCCGCAAGCTGGCGGAGGCGGAAGCCAAGGCGCCGAAGAAAGCCGCGGCTCCAAAAGCCGCTAAAGCCAAGGCCGAACCTAAAGCGGCAACTGCAAAACCTGCGGCCAAAGCAGCGGCCAAACCTGCTGTGAAAGCGGCGGAAAAGCCAGCGGCAAAACCCAAGGCGCCCGCCAAGCCGAAAGCGGCCGCCAGCAGTGCCGAAGCAGCCCCCAAACCGGCTGCCAAGCCTGCCGCCAAACCCGCAGCCAAACCTGCTGTGAAAAAGGCCCCGGCCGCCAAGCCTCCCGCGCCTTGACTCGCTCACGGCGACGCTTCGCAGCACAGCAGACCTCTACCGCAGGGATCGCCTGAAAACGATCGTCTGAACCTGCGGTAACCCCTTTGCCCGTTTCAACCAATCACGCAGTTCCGGCCGCCTGCGCGCCGCCTGCGGTATAGGTGTTGTTCGCCTTCAGGAAATCATTCGACCGTCAGGAATCCCCATGAGCAAGCAAGACAAAAACACCGCCCCCAAGAATGACTCCAGCAAGGCCGACGTGCCGGAAATCAACCCCTCGCGCATTCGTGAAGGCCTGCCCTTCCCCCTCGGCGCGAACTGGGACGGATTGGGGGTCAACTTCGCGATTTTTTCGGCCAACGCGACCAAGGTCGAACTGTGCCTGTTCGACTCTTCCGGCGAGACGGAGCTTGAGCGCATCGAACTCCCCGAATACACCGACGAGATCTTTCACGGCTATCTGCCTGACGCCCACCCCGGGCTGGTTTACGGCTATCGCGTGTACGGTCCCTATGACCCGAAAAACGGTCATCGCTTCAACCACAACAAACTGCTGATCGACCCCTATGCCAAGCAATTGGTGGGCAAGCTCAAATGGTCAGAATCGCTGTTCGGCTACACCATCGGCCACCCGGATGGCGACCTCAGTTTCGACGAACGAGACAGCGCCCCCTTCGTGCCCAAGAGCAAGGTGATCGACCCGGCCTATACCTGGGGCCGGGATCAGCGGGTCAACGTGCCATGGGAAAAAACCATCCTATACGAGACCCATACCCGTGGCTTCACGATGCGGCACCCTTCGGTGCCAGATGAACTCAAAGGCACGTTTTCCGGGTTGATGGTCGATGAGGTCATCCAGCACATCAAGGGGCTGGGCGTGTCGTCCGTGGAACTGCTGCCGATTCATGCCTTCGTCAACGACCAGCACCTGCTGCAAAAAGGCATGACCAACTACTGGGGCTACAACAGCATCGCCTTCTTCGCCCCGGATCCGCGCTACCTGGCCCACGGCAAGATCGCCGAGTTCAAGGAAATGGTCGCGCATATGCACCACGCAGGGCTGGAGGTGATTCTCGACGTGGTCTACAACCACACCGCCGAAGGCAACGAGCTGGGGCCGACACTGTCCATGCGGGGCATCGACAACGCCTCGTATTACCGATTGATGCCTGACGACAAGCGCTTCTACATCAACGACTCCGGCACCGGCAACACGCTGGATTTGAGCCACCCGTGTGTGCTGCAAATGGTCACCGACTCCCTGCGCTACTGGGCCAGCGAGATGCACGTGGACGGCTTTCGTTTCGACCTGGCAACCATCCTCGGTCGGTATCACGACGGTTTCGACGAGCGCCACAGCTTCCTCGTCGCCTGCCGTCAGGACCCGGTGCTGCGTCAGGTCAAATTGATCGCCGAACCGTGGGACTGCGGCCCGGGCGGCTATCAGGTGGGGCACTTTGCGCCGGGCTGGGCCGAGTGGAACGACAAATTCCGCGACACGGTGCGCGCTTTCTGGAAAGGCGACGAAGGCCAGTTGGCGGACCTCGCCAGCCGCCTGACGGCCTCCGGCAACCTGTTCAACCAGCGCGGCCGCAGGCCGTTTGCTTCAGTCAACTTCGTCACCGCTCATGACGGCTTTACGTTGCACGATCTGGTGTCGTACAACGACAAGCACAACGAGGACAACGACGAGAACAATCAGGACGGCAGCAACGACAACCGCTCCTGGAACCATGGCGTCGAAGGCCCGACCGACGACCCGGAAATCAATGCGCTGCGCCTGCGTCAGATGCGCAACTTCTTTGCCACCCTGCTGTTCTCACAGGGCACGCCGATGATCGTGGCCGGGGACGAATTCGCTCGCACCCAGCACGGCAACAACAACGCCTATTGCCAGGACAGCGAGATCGGCTGGGTCAACTGGGACTGGGACGCTGACGGCACCGCGCTGCACACTTTCGTCAAACGCCTGATCAAGTTGCGCATCACCTACCCCGTCCTGCGTCGCGGGCGTTTCCTGGTGGGCGATTACAACGAAGAGCTGGGGGTCAAGGACGTGACCTGGCTGGCGCCAAACGGACAGGAAATGAGCATCGAGCAGTGGCACGACCGCAATGCGCGCTGCCTGGGCATGCTCATCGACGGGCGCGCGCAGGAGACCGGCATTCTGCGTCGTGGCGCTGACGCGACCATGCTTCTGGTGGTCAACTCGCACCATGAAGGGGTCAACTTTACCCTGCCGGAAGTCCCGGAGGGGGTGAACTGGATCAGCCTGATCGACACTAACCAGCCGGACATCAAAGGCAAGGACCGCTTCGAATTCGGCACCGAATACACCGTCAGCCCGCGTTCGCTCCTGCTGTTCGTACTGCACAAGGAAGATGAGGCTTAAGGCAGCGGCCTTCCTCTCTGCACATGGCGGGCGACGAGGGCATGCACTCGCCGCCCGCCATTGCGACACACTCTGCAACACCTACTACACTGAGCCGTGACCGCGTCCCCCCCTCCGCCCTCCTGACCGGGTGCCTGTCATGACCACACTCCCGCTCGTCGCTGCACGCCGTGGCTGGTCTTTCTGGTGGAAACCGCTGCTGTTCTTGCTGGTCGCCGCCGCTGGCCTGTACTACGTCAAATGGTCGCCGTACTACCTCAAATCCTTCGTTGCCGCCGACACCCACACCATCGGCGGCTCAATCATCAACGACAACCCCGCCAATCCATGGGCCGCAGCACTGGCCTATGCGCAGGTGTATTTTCTGGCGATCTGGAAAGCAGCCGTGCTGGCGGTGATTCTCGGCTCGCTGTTGCAAGTATTGATTCCCAGAGACTGGCTGCTACGCCTGTTCGGGCGCGCCGGGTTGGGCTCGACGATACGCGGCGGTCTGTTCGCTCTGCCCGGTATGATGTGCAGTTGCTGCGCCGCGCCCGTCGCGGCCGGCTTGCGCAAACAAAGGGTCTCGGTGGGGGCTGCGCTGGCGTTCTGGATCGCCAATCCTGTGTTGAATCCGGCCACGCTAGTGTTCATGGGCTTCGTCCTGGGCTGGGGATTCACTGCGCTGCGTCTGGTGGCGGGTATCGTGCTGGTCATCGGTGTGTCCCTTGTGGCGCAACGCATTGCCCCACCGGAAGTGCCGCCGGAAGAAGCCCTCGATGCCGTGAGCGACGCCGAGGCGCCGGACCATGGCAGCCTGCTCAGCCGCTGGGCCAAGACGCTGTGGCAACTGTTCTGGACCACCATCCCGATCTACGTCATCGCCGTGTTGGCGCTTGGCGCCGCCCGGGTCTGGCTGTTTCCCCACGTGGACGGCGCCATGGGCAACAGCCTGTTGTGGCTCGTCCCGCTGGCGATTGTCGGGACCCTGTTCGTGATTCCGACAGCGGCGGAAATTCCCATCGTGCAGACCTTGATGGCGCTCGGGCTGGGCACCGCCCCCGCCGTCGCACTGCTAATGACCTTACCCAGCGTGAGCCTGCCGTCACTATTAATGCTGCGTAAATCTTTCGACAGCAAGGTGCTGGCGACCGTGGGTGTGCTGACGATGGTGATTGGTGTTGTCAGCGGACTGGTGGGCGCGGCGATTCTGTAAAGGAAGCGCCTGACGGTCAACGCCGCCTGCCCAGGGGCGTTACTCTGCGCGGCGGATCAGAACACCTCGACCGCCAGCGACCCTCGTTCGACGAACTCGCCAATGGGCGACAGCGCCAACCCCAGCTCGCTCGCCATCGCCAAAAAGGCAGGTTCTGCGCCAGGCTCGACCGCCAATAACAGCCCGCCGCTGGTCTGGGGATCACAGAACAGCCATTTTTGCAGGTCGGTCAGTGGGCCGATGCGCTCGCCATAACTGTCGAAATTGCGATGAGTACCGCCAGGAATGCACTGTTGCTCGATGTACCCGTCAACATGGGCCAGACGCGGTACGGCCGAGGCATCAAGGCGTGCAGTGAGTCGACTGCCATCGGCCATTTCCACCAGGTGCCCCAATAGACCAAAACCGGTCACATCGGTCATGGCCTTGACGCCGACCAGTTTCGAAAACCGGCTGCCGGGGGTGTTCAGGGTGCACATCACATCCCGCGCCACCCCGACGTCGGCCTCGCGCAACAGCCCCTTCTTCTCTGCGGTGGTGAGGATGCCAATGCCCAAGGGTTTGGTCAGAAACAACTTGCAGCCTGCAATGGCGGTGTCATTGCGCTTCATGAAGCGTTTTTCGACCAACCCGGTGACTGCCAGGCCGAAGATCGGCTCGGGCGCATCGATGGAGTGCCCACCGGCCAAGGGGATACCCGCCGCATCGCACACGGCGCGACCACCTCGGATGACCTCCCGGGCAATCTCCGGCGCCAGCACGTTGACCGGCCAGCCCAGAATGGCAATGGCCATCAACGGATTGCCGCCCATGGCGTAAATGTCGCTGATGGCGTTGGTGGCGGCGATGCGCCCGAAATCGAAAGGATCGTCGACGATGGGCATAAAGAAATCGGTGGTGGACACCACGCCCTTTTCATCATCGATCGCGTAAACCGCTGCGTCGTCTCGGGAGGCATTGCCCACCCAAAGGCGCGAATCGAGGTGCTGAGCGCCGGAACCGGCGAGGATCGTTTCCAGCACTTTTGGAGAAATCTTGCAGCCACAACCGGCGCCGTGGCTGTATTGGGTCAGACGAACCGGATCGCTCATAAATGACCTCCCGAGGTAGCGAGGCACTGAAGTTTATCAGAGGCTACACAAAGCGAAGGTTCGCCACCAAGGCGCAGAGGCAAGATCAGGATTGCGCCTTGATCAGTGCCTCCAGTGAGGTGTCGAACTTCTGCAGGGCGTTGACCTGAACAGCACGTTGTTCATTGATCTGTGCCGCAATTTCGGGGGCGCGTTTGGTGTGCGCCCAGATCGGCGACATGGATTTGGCATCGCTGCCTTCAGCCTTGCCGATGAACTTGAAGTTGCTGTCGAAGAACTCGGCGCTGATGCTCGCTTGCACGTCGGCGCTGCGTTCGGTGATCAGCGTGTTGCGGGTGTCGAGCAGCACGATTACATCAGGCCGTGCGGCCACGACGTCGTCCAGGTTTTCGTAGAACGCGACTTTGGAGAACTGCTTTTCCAGCGATTGCGCGAACCAGTTGATCGCCAATTCCGGATCGGAACTGTTCACGTAGGCCTCAGTAATGCGGCTGTCCGTCAGCTTCGCCACCAGACCGCTCTGAGCCGCAGTGTTGTAGCTTTTCATGTAGGCCAGGTTGGCAACCGTGTTTTCGGAGAAAATCACGCCCACGGTTTGCGTGCGCTTGAGGGTCACGCCCGATGCGACACCGGAAGCGTGGAACGGCGCGTCTGGCGCATTGGAATAACGGGGCGCACCGGGCACGGCACAACCGGCCAACACAGCGACAAGGGCAATCAGGGCAGCCATTTTGATTTTCATGGGGGAGACGTCTCCGAAACAGGGGCTCAGGGCATGGGGCCATGCTGAGCCTTTGTCGGGGAAATCAGAACTTGAGCGGGTCGATGGTGAACATTGATCAAAGCGATAATGCCGAGCACGTTTCGCGGCTCAGAACCTGGAACCGCCGAGCCATGGCAAAACGCTCACATCATAGGCGCCACCATGCTCACGACCCGCAACGCCAGCCCCTCATAAGCGTCGAGGGTGATGGTGAATTCGCCTTCTTCGGTCAGATCCCCTTCGACCCGTTCGTTGATGATGTCCACTACCGGCCCCGGTGCGATGCCCGGCAGGTGCAGGGTTTCGACCAACGGCTCGGCGCTGAAGTTGAGCGCGGTGATTTGCGTGCCCTTTCCCGCCGGGAGTTCATGAACCATGATCAACAGCCCCGGATGCTCGACATCGGGGATCAGGATCTGGCGACTGGCGGCGATGTCGTAGGCACGGCGTACAGCGAGGATTTTCTTCAGTTGCGAGGCGAATGAGTCCGGCTTCTGCAATTGCTCGGTGAGGCTGCCATACAAGGTCTTCGCGCGAGGCATGCCGCCTGCCGAGCGTTCGTTGTCGGGGTCCAAGTCCACCAGATCGTAGGCGCCTCGGTGGATCCAGCGGGTGTCACCATCGCCCATCAGGTGCTCGACCTGCTCGGCGGGCAGTGGCAAGGCGCCCACCAGGTCCCAGCCGGAGAGCGCGAAGACGCCCGGCTGCATGGCGTTGAACATCACCAGCAGCAAATGAATGTGGCGGATCCGTTCAATGTCGCTCAACGTGATGGCGTCCAGATCGCGAATGCCCAAGGCAGCAGTGATGATGCTGGCCGTGGTGCACGACACCCCGTTAGTGACGAACTTGAGGTTGTACGGCGCGTGTTCCCCTGCCAGTCGCTCGTACATTTCCTCGCGGATGTGCTCGCGCAGGATGTTGCCGGGAAAGGTCTGGCCCATGTACAGATACTGATCGTGGGCGTGCAACGTCCAGAAATGCACGAGTTCCAGGGTCAGTTCGTCGTGATTTTGCAGCGCATGAATCAGCGAAGCCGGGTCGATGCCGAATTCATGCACCTGGCGCAGCATCAGGCGTAGAAACTCGGTGCGCCCGGTCAGTAACGCGTGCTGATACGCCGGGCGCGTGATGAAGTCGTAAGACAGGTCGGCGCCGCCATGGGACATCGCGGCAATGTCATCGATGGTCAGGTTCAGCTCCTGAAAACTGAAGCCCCCTGCCTTGCGAATCGCCCCGGCCAGCAATTGGTTGCCGGTGATCGACAGCGGATGGCTTTCCGACCACGCCGTGCCTTCAGCCTTGCGCTCGACGCCGAGAAACCCGTTGGCATCCAGACGCAGCACCCGCGCCCCCATCACATCGATGGCGTGCAGGGCATCGCCGATGATCATCTGTTGCGCGGCGAAGCTGGGATCAAGCCAGTTCAGGGACGGCTGCCCTTCTTTGAAATAATGCAGGTAGACCCAGCGCCGGTCCTTGCCGTCAACCCCGGTGATCACCGGCGTAGCGCTCCAGTCGGTCTCCTTGACGCCCGGCTCGAAGAAGATCACCCGTTGCAACTGGCCGACGATGTAATGTTTGTCCCGCAACGCATCGACGGTCGCCGGTGGCAAGTTCACCGCGTCGCGTCCCGCTGGGACATCAGGCAACAACGGCCAGTCTTCTTCCTTGATCTCGACCATGTGGTACAGGCCCGGATAATCCTCGTACGCCAGTTCGGCGAGGCGGAAGTCGGCACCTTTGCCCGTGTGAGACGGAATGACGTCGTCGACGATCACGGCGTTGTGGGCGGCGGCGATGCGGCTGAGGTTGAGGAACTGGGCGTCGGTGCCCAGCTCGGCATCGACCTCGAAGCTGATGCGGTCAAAATTGCCGTCAATGCTCGGGGTTTTCTGCCTCCCTTTGAGGCCACCGGAGGCTTTCAATGGGCCGTTGTGGATGCCCTGGATGCCGATTTCGGAGAGGGTGTGCCAGAGCTTTTCGTCACCCAGCGCCTCCAATACCGAGCCGCCATCGCGGGTAATGATCGACGCCGGATAAGCCGTGAACCAGACGGAGGCAATCGCCGAGGCGTCTCTGGGTCTGGCCTGCGCATAGGGCCGTTGCCAGAGGCGCCCCTGACCGCCATAGAGTTTTGCCCGTTGTTTTGCGGCGTTGAGCATCGATTGCCCAACCAGCCACTCCACGTACTGCGTGTCCGGTGTGGTCATGGGGTCTCCGTCTTCAAGAAGTTCGAACAGGCCGCCCGTCGTGCTCACAAAGTGGCTCGGGACGACCCTGTCTACGCCGTTGCTTATGTCTATGAGCACACATGGCCGTAAACGTTCGGCGCTTGAAGAAAGCGCAGCGAACGATGATTGTCCCTAGCATGAGGCTGGAGGACCTTGTGACCGATTGCGGATCTCTTATGAGAGCCGGCTTGCTGGCGAAGCGCTGTGTCTGTCAGCTCAGGTGTCGCTGATGCGCCGCAATCGCCACCAAGGCGGCTCCCACAAGGGCACGGCCATACCGGATATCGGTGTCAGGTGTGCGCAGCGTTGACGATGAACTCCCGATAACCGGACACCATCACGTACACCGCGAAGTAGCAGAAGATCGCTGCCGACACCCAGTAGGAATACTTCAGCAAGCGGTCGCCCAACAAACGACCGCCCTGGCTGGCAGCAAAGCAGATGAACGCGCACCAGGCCACGCCTGCGCTGAAGAAGCCAGACAGAAAAAACGCTGTGCTCAGGTTGCCGTGGCCGCCCGCCCGGGAAATCAGCGTGCCGCCCACCGCCGCGAACCAGAGAATGGCCGTGGGTGACGACACGGCCAGGAATATCCCTCGCGAGAATTCTCGCAAGCCGGATCGGTTGTCCGCGTCGCCCGCCACGGCCAGCTCGCTGTGGCTGCTCATGGCCGACAGGATCATCTTGATCGCAAACCCGATCAGCAGAACTGAACCGCCCAGCCACATCACCCAACGTACCCAGTCGTATTGCAGCAACACGGTCATGCCTGCCAAGGCGAGGACCGCGTAGAACAGATCACCGAAACAGGTGCCCAGCCCCAGCCAGAAACCCTGCAAATAGCCGCGCTGCATCGCCAGGGTGATCATTGCGATGTTGGCCACGCCAATGTCCAGGCACAGGGAGAGACTCAGTAAAAAGCCGCTGGTGAATTCCATATCGGGTATCCGTCGAGCTGCACGTCAAAGGGAACGAAAAACCGCGCGCAGGATAACGGGATTGACCGGTTTTGCCGATGGCGAAGTTGCCACTAACGGCTCGCATCGGCTGCGGTCTAGAATTCGATTCGCCCGTTTTGACCCTCGGATGCTGGAGCGCTGTGCGTGGAACTTCATATCGTCATTCATGGCCGCAAGGACCTGGCCAATCAGCTGTACGAACAATTGCGCGAAAGCATCGAATCAGGACGTCTTGCGCCCGGCGTGCAGCTTCCGCCAAGTCGGCTGCTCGCGGCCCAACTGGGGCTGTCGCGCAAGACCATTTCCGACACCTACAGCCGTCTGACCTACGAAAACTACCTGGTGGGCAAGATCGGCAGCGGCACCTTCGTCAACACCCTGAACACACCCTCGCCCCGCAACCAGAGCGCCACGCATCTGGCCAGCCAGAAGCGGGTCGACGCCTGGCAGAACCTCTCCCTGCCCCTGCGCCACCCGACGCGTGAAGGCACGTTGCGTTGCGACTTCATTGGCGGCGCGACAGCCAAGACTCAATTTCCTCTCGACGAATGGCGGCGCTGCACCCAGTACGCGTTGCGCCAGATGGCCCAGGTGCGAGGGTTCTACAGCCAGCCTGAAGGCGTCCCTGAGTTGCGAAGCGCGATCGCGGGACACATCGCGTTCGCGCGCGGGGTCAGGTGCGTGGCCGACGACATGGTGGTGTGCAACGGCGCACAGCAGGCACTGGACCTCGTCGCCCGGGTGTTGATCGAACCGGGTTGCACCGTGGCGATGGAAGACCCCGGCTACACGCCCGCCCGCCTGCTGTTCGCTGCACAGGGTGCAAACGTGGCGAGCATTCCAGTGGACGCTGAAGGCATCGTCGTGGAGTGCATCCCCGAAGACGCCCACGTGATTTATGTCACCCCGTCGCACCAAATGCCGTTGGGCATGCCCATGAGCCTGGCCCGGCGTCAGGCATTGCTGGAAAAGGCCAGCCGAATCGGCGCGATCATCATCGAAGACGACTACGACAGTGAATTCCGCTATGAAGGCCGTCCGACCGACTCGTTGCAAAGCATGGACGCCTTTGGCGTGGTTGCGTATGTCGGCACCTTCTCCAAGACGCTGTTACCCGAACTGCGGCTGGGCTATGCGGTGCTGCCGAAGGCGATTCGCGAAGCGGTGATCAAAGCCAAGCAACTCACCGACTGGCACACCAGCACCCTGCCCCAATGGGCGCTGGCCAAATTCATCAGCGACGGGCTGCTGAACAAACACATTCGCCGCTGCCATGGCATCTACGCCGGGCGTCGCGAGCGAATTCTGGCGCGCTTCGCCAACGACCTGTCACCGTGGATGGAAGCCATACCGTCCACGGCTGGCTTTCACATGGCGGTAATGTTCAAAGTGCCCGTCGATCTGCCGCTGTTGATCTCGCTGACCCGCAAAGTGGACATCGGCTTCTATTCGCTGACGGGTTTTTATCACGAAGTCACGCCCCGCAACGGCTTGATTCTGGGCTTCGGCGCCATTGAAACCCTGGACATCGACCCGGCGCTGGACCGGCTACGGGATGTACTGACGCAAATCACCTGAGCGCAATACGCCCGAACAGCCACCGGTTGCGGGCAAAAAAATGCAGTTGTATGATGTCCGTCAACAAAGAATGACCGACTTCCTTCCCGGTCATTCTTCACGCTTCATCCAACCCATCGATTGTCTTTCAGGCCACTGCCTGATGGCTTTGATCCAACAATCGTTTCGACCCAACAATAACAGGAGAAGCAGATGCCTAACGTTCTCGGCCAGAACTTCATCGGCGGCGCCCGCAGCGGCCTCGGCGAAGCCCGTCACAAGAGTCTGGATGCCACCACGGGCGAAGCCCTGCCTTATGCCTTCCACCAGGCAACCGACGGCGAAATCGACGCCGCCGCCCTCGCTGCCAAAGAAGCCTTCGCTGAATACCGCCAACTGAGCCCCGCTCGTCGCGCGGAATTCCTCGACGCCATCGCTGACGAACTGGACGCACTGGGCGATGACTTCGTTGCCCTCGTTTGCCAGGAAACCGCTCTGCCAGCGGGCCGTATCCAGGGCGAACGTGGTCGCACCAGCGGCCAGATGCGCCTGTTCGCCAAAGTGCTGCGCCGCGGTGACTTCCTCGGTGCGCGCATCGACCAGGCCCTGCCAGATCGCAAGCCGCTGCCTCGCGTTGACCTGCGTCAGTACCGCATCGGCGTCGGCCCGATTGCCGTGTTCGGCGCCAGCAACTTCCCGTTGGCGTTCTCCACCGCTGGCGGTGACACCGCTTCGGCACTGGCCGCCGGTTGCCCTGTGGTCGTCAAAGCCCACAGTGGCCACATGGCAACCGCTGATCTGGTCGGTCAGGCCATCGTCCGCGCCGCCGAGAAAACCGGCATGCCAAAAGGCGTGTTCAACATGATTTTCGGCAGTGGCGTCGGTGAAGGTCTGGTCAAGCACCCGGCCATTCAGGGCGTGGGCTTCACCGGTTCCCTGCACGGCGGTAACGCCCTGTGCAAACTGGCCGCCGAGCGTCCACAACCGATTCCGGTGTTCGCCGAGATGTCCAGCATCAACCCGGTGGTCCTGCTGCCAGGCGCACTCGCTGCCCGTGGCGCAACCATCGCTGGCGAACTGGCCGCGTCGGTCGTGCTGGGCGCAGGCCAGTTCTGCACCAACCCAGGTGTGGTGATCGGTATTCGCTCTCCAGCCCTGACCGCTTTCACCGAACAGCTAAAAGAGCACATGGGTGGCCAGGCGCCGCAAACCATGCTCAACGAAGGCGGCCTGCGCAGCTACAGCAAAGGCGTGCAGAAACTGCTCGCGCACCCGAGCGTCACGCACCTGGCCGGTAAGGCGCAGGAAGGCCGTCAGGCGCAGGCACAACTGTTCAAGGCCGACGTGAGCATGCTGCTCAACGGCGACGAACTGCTGCAAGAAGAAGTGTTCGGTCCGACCACCCTGCTGATCGAAGTGGCTGACGACGCTGAACTGAAAGCCGCGCTGCTGGCCCTGCGTGGCCAACTGACCGCGACGCTGATCGGTGAAACCGCCGACCTGCAAAAGTACCAGTGGCTGGTGCCGGTGCTGGAAGAGAAAGTCGGCCGCATTCTGGTCAACGGCTACCCGACCGGTGTGGAAGTCTCTGACGCCATGGTCCACGGCGGCCCGTACCCAGCGACGTCCGACGCACGTGGCACCTCGGTGGGCACGTTGGCCATCGATCGCTTCCTGCGCCCGGTCTGCTACCAGAACTACCCGGACAGCCTGCTGCCTGCTGCTCTGCAAAACGCCAACCCGCTGGGACTCAAGCGCCTGGTCAACGGCGAATGGAGCAGCGACGTCATCGCCTGATGAGCGTCCGATGCGCCAATAAAAACGGCACGCTCTGAACAGGGCGTGCCGTTTTTTCATTCCAGACGCGTTGTGCCCTATGCGCTCAATCGAGAAATCACATCATTCAATCCCACCGACAATTCATGCAGGTCCTGACTCGCGGTCTGGGTGCGCTGCACGTTGCTCTGGTTGGTCGTTGCAATGGCGGTGATTTCAGTGAGGTTGCGCGAGATGTCTTCGGCCACCGAGGTCTGCTCCTCTGCCGCCGTGGCGATCTGTCGGTTCATGTCACGAATCGCCTCCACCGCCTCGGTAATGCGTGCCAGCGAAGAACCGGCCAAGGCCACCTGATCGACACTTTCCTGACTGCGCGCCTGACCGCTTTCAATGGCCAGCGCTGCATCCACGGCACCGGTCTGCACCGAACTGATGATCTGATTGATTTCAGCCGTCGAGGCCGCCGTGCGCTGGGCCAGGGTGCGTACTTCATCCGCCACCACGGCAAAGCCGCGACCGGCATCCCCCGCCCGCGCCGCTTCAATCGCGGCGTTCAAGGCCAGCAGGTTGGTCTGCTCGGCGATGCCGCGAATCACCTCCAGCACCTTGCCGATGCGCTCGCTGTCGCTTTCCAGACGACGAATCACCTCCGCCGTGTTGCTGATCTCGGCGCGCATCTGACTGATCGCGGAGATGGTCGCACTCATGACCTTGCCGCCGTCCTGAGAACTGCGATCTGCCTCATCCGCGGCATTGGCCGCCTGCGCCGCATGACGCGCCACTTCCTGTGCCGTGGCAGACATTTCGGTCATCGCGGTGGCAACCTGATCGGTGCGCTCGAATTGCTCGTGGGTGCCCTGCGCCATCAATGCAGCGATGGCTTTCAACTCTCCACCGGCACTGTCCAGATCCGTGGTGCTGCGCTTCAGGCGAGTGAAGGTGTCAGCGAGGAAATCACGCAGGGTATTGGCGGCGACCGCCAGGCGCCCCAGTTCGTCCTGACGGGTCACGTTCACTCGGTCACTGAAACGCCCTTGGCTCAATTGCGCCACGTACTCGATCAACATGCTGATCGGGCCAACAATGTTGCGGTTGACCATCCACAGCGTCAGCACGCCCACCAGCAACGCTGAAGCGAGCATCACCAGCGTACCGATGAGAATGGTCTGGTCGGCGGTGCTGCTGATCACGGTCGCTTGCACATCGCTTTGTTTGCGCAGACTGACCACCAGTTCGCTCATCTGGTCACTGGCGGCGCGGTCCACACCTTTGACCGCCTGATCGCCCGCGACCGGGTCACCGCCAGCGGCCACGAAGGCATCACGGCCCTTGCGATAGGCCACACCCAGCGCCCGGTGCTCGTCACGCAGCTTGTCGACCTGATTTTTGGTAGCAGCATCCAGATCGTTCATCGCACTCAAACGGCCCAGCGTGTCCTGCACCTGACGCTCCTGATCCTCGAACTGGCCCCAGAATTTGTCGCGATCCGCCGCCTGTTTGCCACGCAGCAGCACGTTCTTCCACTCCTGCACCTGAACCTTGAACTGAAGATTGGCCTGATCGACCAGTTGGGACGCCTGCAGCGGGCCATCCAACAGGCCGCGATAGGCGTGAACGTTACTGGAGAGGAATTGGAAACAGGCCAGCGCGATCAACAGCACCAGCACCAGGCTGGCGCTGAGCAGCGCGAGGATCTGCAATCTCAGGGATTTGAACATATGGGGAATCTCGTCAGGGAGGACTGCGGTCTTCGGTCTGCCGGTATGGCAGTTGCCGAAAGTTGCCTGCTGGCCACATCCCTGTGCCGCCGTTTCAGCAACGCTCAAAACGGTGGGCTTACACAGGCTGATTCGACTTCGCGCGGGGGTTCTTTAAGCGCTGTGGGCGAGATCCGACAGGCGGTCTGAAAGCGTCAAGGGACAGTCGAAATGTGCAGTCAACAACCTGACGCGCCCCGCCCTAACGTGTTGAATTCAAAGCGATCGGCTCTGCACGCGTCGACAGCCAAACAGGTGTCGCCGGTTTATGCATCCTTCTGCCCAAACACCTGCGATGGCCTGCGCAGCACCGGGTCAAACGGATTGATCTTCTGCCCGATGGCGGCCGCTTCCCGTTTGAGCATCTCGACCACGGTCGGCATGCGTTCGGCGTTGAGCCGGTCGGTGATGGTCGCCACGCTCAGCGCCGCCACTGCACGCCCTTCTCGATCAAGAATCGGCACCGCGAGACCCGCCATGCCCTCCAGCACCCCGGTGTTGCGCGCGGCATAGCCCAGACGTCGGACGTTGTCGATTTCCGAGCGCAGCATGACTTCGTCGTACAGGTGAAAATCCCGCAGCCGTGGCAAGTTGTAGCGGATGACGGTGTCGCGCTCCTCCTCGGGCAGAAACGCCAGAATCGCCAAGCTACCCTGCCCCACCCCCAACGCCACCCGCCCACCGATGTCGCCGGTAAAGGTGCGAATCGGGTACGGCCCCTCGCTGCGGTCCAGGCACACCGCATCAAACCCGCTGCGCGCCAGCAAAAACAATGAATCCCCCAGCGAGGCCGACAGGCGCAGCAGGCTCGGCCGCACCACATCCCGCAGGTTACCGGTCTGCCCGGCTCTGGCAGCCAGCGCGAAGAATTCAAGGCTCAGGCGATAGCGTTTGCTGCGAGCGTCCTGCTCGACCATGCCTTCGTCCATCAGGCTGCGCAGCAGCCGGTGAGTCGTGGGTTGCGACAGGCCGATCTGCTGCGCCAGTTGCGTCACCCGCTCGCCGCCTTCAGGGCATTCGCCCAGGCAACGCAGCACCGCGAACAGTCGCGACACCGCGCCCACTCCTGTTTCTTTCGTTTCTTCATTCCGATCAGTGGAATTCATTTTTCACTTTTTCCTTTTTCTATCCATTGAGTGAATAAACTTGAAAATACTACTCGCTCAATGAAATTCGTCGTTGAGCCCATCCTATTCTTCGACCTAGGATCAGTCCACAGGGCGATTTGAACAACAGCGGCAGCCGACACCAGATCGAGCGCCAGCGTCCAGAGTGCTTCGACGTTGAAGTGACGTCGCAACGCGCATGTTTTCTCTCTTCGCATCTGCCCATAAAAAACGCATGCCGACGGCGTGCACGAACAAGAGGTGGAACGCAGCCATGGCATTTCTTCAGCTCCAGGCACTCTGCAAACGTTACGGCGCCGTCGACGCGGTGGTCGCCACGGATCTGTCGGTGGAACAAGGCGAATTCGTGTCCTTGCTCGGCCCTTCCGGCTGCGGCAAGACCACCACGCTGCAAATGATTGCCGGATTCGTCGACGTCACCTCGGGCAAAATCCTTCTCGATGGGCGCGACATCACCCACGCCAAACCGGCCAGCCGGGGCCTGGGCGTGGTGTTTCAGTCTTACGCGCTGTTTCCGCACATGACCGTTCGCGACAACGTCGCGTTCGGCCTGAAGATGCGCAAGGTGCCAGGCGCCGACATTCAGCGCCGCGTGGCACGGGTGCTGGAGCTGGTGCGGCTGGACAGACACGCCGAGCGCTACCCGCGCGAATTGTCTGGCGGCCAGCGCCAGCGGGTGGCGCTGGCCCGAGCGCTGGTGATCGAACCGCCGGTGCTGCTGCTGGACGAACCGCTGTCCAACCTTGACGCCAATCTGCGTGAAGAGATGCAGTTCGAGATCCGCCGTATTCAGCGCGAAGTGGGTATTACCACGCTGATGGTCACCCACGATCAGGCCGAAGCGCTGTCGATCAGTGACCGCGTGGTGGTCATGCAGGCCGGGCGCATCACCCAGATCGACGAGCCGTACAAACTGTACGAGCACCCGCGCACGCGGTTCATTTCCGGCTTCGTCGGCAAGGCCAATCTGCTGCGTGGCGATCGCGATCACAGCGGCGCGGCGCAAGTACGGGAGCAACATGGCGACGGCGAACTGACCCTGAGCCTGCGTCCGGAAAAGATCGACCTGGTGAGTGCCGGTGAAGGCCGTTTGCAGGGACGGATCATCACCCGCTACTTCCTCGGCAGTCAGTGGCTCTATCGCATCGAAACCCCGATTGGCGAGTTGACGGTGGTGCGTCGAAACAACGGCGATGCGCCCATGATCGAAGGCACCGCCGTGGGCCTGGACTGGCCCGCGCAACTGCTGCGGGTGCTCAGTGCTGACGAGGTGTCGGCATGAGTGCCACAACCCTGATGCGCGACAGCGGTCGCGGCTACCTGCTCTCGACCCCGGCACTGGTGCTGTTCGTCGGCCTGCTGGTGGTGCCGTTGCTGTTGACCCTGGTGCTGTCGTTCAACGTGTTCGACTACGAAGTGGGGGTCAAGGGCGATCACTGGACCTTCGCCCAGTACCTGAACCTGATCACCGACTCGTACTTCTACGAGATCTTCTTTCGCACGTTCTGGATCAGCGCACTGGTGACGCTGCTCTGCGTGCTGATCGGCGTTCCCGAGGCCTACATCCTCAGTCGCATGGGCACGCCGTGGCGCTCGATCTTTCTGATTCTGATCCTGACCCCGCTGCTGATCTCAGTGGTGGTGCGCGCCTTCGGCTGGAGCCTGTTGCTGGGCGCCGACGGCTTGATCAATCAGGCAATTCAGGCCTTGGGCGGGCGCCCGCTCAAGCTTCTCTATACCCCGTTCGCGGTGGTGCTGGCGCTGGTGCACGTGATGCTGCCGTTCATGATCATTCCGGTGTGGACCTCGTTGCAGAAACTCGACCGCTCCGCCGAGCAGGCCGCCCTGTCACTGGGCGCCAGCCAGGCCACAGTGATGCGTCAGGTGGTGCTGCCGCAGGTCATGCCCGGTGTGTTGTCCGGCACCCTGATCGTGTTCGGCCTGTCGGCCAGCTCCTTCGCGATCCCCGGCCTGCTGGGCGGTCGCCGTCTGAAGATGGTCGCCACCACGGTGTACGACCAGTACCTCTCGGAACTCAACTGGCCCATGGGCGCCGCCATTGCCGTCGCGCTGTTGCTGATCAACCTGCTGGTGATGCTGTCGTGGAACCGGCTGGTGGAAGGCCGCTATAAAAAATCCCTGGGGGAATGACCGATGTCCAAGAACGGCCCTCTGGCCCTGTCTTTTCACGCCCTGATCGTGGTGTTCATGCTGGCGCCGCTGCTGGTGGTGTGTCTGGTGGCGTTTACCCCGGAAAACACCTTGAGCCTGCCGTGGCATGGCTTTTCCCTGCGCTGGTTCCGTGCCGTTTTCGAACGCGCCGATTTCATTCAGTCGTTCTACAACAGCCTGATCCTGGCCGTGGTCGCTGCGACCCTGGCAACCCTGATCGCGGTCCCCGCTGCGCTGGCGATCACCCGCTATCAGTTTCCGGGGCGCGACTTCCTCAACGGCCTGTTTCTGTCACCGATCATCATTCCCCACCTGGTGCTGGGCGTGGCGATGCTGCGCCTGTTCGCACTGATGGGGGTCAACGGCAGCTTTGTCTGGCTGATGCTCGCTCACGTCGTGGTGATCACGCCCTACGTACTGCGTCTGGTGATCGCGGCCGCCATCGGCATGGATCGCAGCGCCGAACAGGCGGCTGAATCGCTGGGTGCCAGTCGCTTCACGCTGTTCCGCCAGATCACCCTGCCAATGATCCTGCCAGGTGTGGCGGGTGGCTGGCTGTTGGCGTTCATCAACAGTTTCGACGAAGTGACGCTGTCAATCTTCGTCACCTCACCCTCGACGCAAACCTTGCCGGTGCGCATGTACGTCTACGCCACCGAATCCATCGACCCGATGATGGCCGCCGTGTCGGCGCTGGTCATCGCCCTGACGGCGGCCACGATGATCATCCTCGACCGGGTCTACGGCCTGGACCGCGTATTGGTGGGGCGTCACTGATGACCGACCTTTTGAACATTCACCGCTGCACGGGCCTGAAGGGGAACGCACCATGGCATTACTGAAACGACTGGCCGAACACGACCGCCAGATTCTGCCCTTCACCCTCGACGGCCAGCCCGCCCACGGCCTGCAAGGCGATACCCTGCTGACCGCCGTGTTGACCTGTGCCGACCATCTGCGCGGCAGCGATTTTAGCGCCGAACCCCGGGCCGGGTTCTGCCTGATGGGCGCCTGTCAGGACTGTTGGGTCAGACTGGGCGATGGCCGCCGGGTGCGCGCTTGCGCCACACCGCTGGAAGCCGGACTCACGGTGGCCCGCGAACCGGGGCGCTGCCTATGAACGGATCGGACATCGTCATCGTCGGCGCAGGCCCTGCCGGTATCCGTGCCGCACAAACCCTGGTCGCCTACGGTATGCGCCCTTGCCTGATCGACGAAAGCCTGCGAGGCGGCGGCCAGATCTATCGGCGTCAGCCGGAGAACTTCAAGCGCTCGGCCAAAGCGCTCTACGGCTTCGAAGCGGCGAAAGCGCAGGCCGTGCATTCGACGCTGGATCGGCTGGCGAACGACATCGACTACCGCCCTGAAACCCTGGTGTGGAATGCCGAAGCGCAGACGCTGGACACCCTGTCGAATGGGGTCGCCACGCAGGTGAGCTACCGGCGCCTGATCGTCGCGACCGGCGCCACCGACCGGATATTGCCGGTGCCGGGCTGGACGTTACCCGGCGTGTACAGCCTCGGCGCTGCGCAGATCGCGCTGAAGTTTCAGGGCTGCGCCATTGGCGAGCGCGTGGTGTTCGCGGGCAGCGGGCCGTTGCTCTACCTGGTGGCGTATCAATACGCCAAGGCCGGTGCGAAGGTTGTCGCCGTACTCGACAGCTCGCCGCTGTCCGCCCAGACCCGCGCCCTGCCCGCGCTGCTGGGACAACCTGCCACGCTGGCCAAGGGCGTCTATTACCGAAGCTGGCTCACCGCCCATGGCATCACCGTGCATCAGGGCGTTGCGCTGGACAGCATTCAGGGGCAGCAACGGATCAACAGCGTGCAATGGCGCGAGGGTGAGCAACTCAGACGTCTGGATTGCGATGCCGTCGCGTTCGCCCACGCCTTGCGCAGCGAAACCCAATTGGCCGACCTGCTCGGCTGCGAGTTCAACTGGAGCCCGTTGAATCGGGCCTGGCTGCCCCGTCGCGATGCACAAGGCCGCAGCAGCCGGGAAGACGTTTATCTGGCGGGAGACGGCGCAGGCATCATGGGCGCCGACGCTGCGGAAATGGCCGGTGAACTGGCCGCGCTGACGTTACTGGCTGACACCGGGCATCAGACCGACAAGGCCCGCAGCGAGGAACTGCAACGCAAGCTCGACCGTATCCAGCGTTTTCGCCACGGCCTGGAAACCGCGTTCCCCTTCCCCGAACACTGGGCGGCCAACGCACCGGACGAGATGACCGTGTGCCGCTGCGAGGAAGTCAGCGCGGGGGACATTCGTCGCACCGTCGCCGAGGGGCATTGGGAGGTGAATCGGGTCAAGGCCATGTGTCGGGTCGGCATGGGCCGCTGTCAGGGGCGAATGTGCGGGATGGCGGCGACTGAGCTCGTCGCGCAGGCGTCGGGCAGGGAGATCTCCAGCGTTGGGCGTTTGCGCGGGCAAGCGCCGATCAAACCGCTGCCGTTTGGCGTGGAGATCGAACCATGAGTCGGCCACTCGAAGTGGATGCTGTGGTCATCGGCGGCGGCATTGTCGGTTCATCGGCTGCGCTGTTTCTGGCCAGAGCGGGCAAATGCGTGGCCTTGCTGGAACGGGATTTTTTCGGCTCGCACTCCAGCGGCGTCAACTATGGCGGTGTGCGGCGCCAGGGACGCCCGTTGTCGCAATTACCCTTATCGCAACGCGCTCACGGCCTCTGGACCGACTTGCAAAACCTGATCGGGATCGACGGCGAATACCTGCGCTCCGGCCATCTGAAGCTGGCACGCAGTGACAAGGACATGGCCGCGCTGGCGGCCTATGCACAGGCCTCGCGAGGCTTTGCCCTGAACCTGCAATTGCTGGATCGCGCGCAACTGCGCGCGCGCTTCCCATGGGCAGGCGACGTCGCGGTGGGCGCCTCGCTGTGCGCGGACGACGGCCACGCCAACCCGCGCCTCGTTTCTCCAGCGTTCGCCCTGGCAGCACGGCGGGCGGGGGCGCAAGCCTTCGAACAGGCGCACGTCACCAGCGTCAGCCATGACGGATACACCTTCGATGTACGCACCGCCAGCGGCCAGAATTTCCGCGCACCGTGGCTGTTGAACTGCGCTGGCGCCTGGGCGGCTGGATTGGCCGAACAGTTCGGCGAGCCGGTGCCGATGCGCTCCGGCCATCCGGCCATGCTGGTCACCG
Source organism: Pseudomonas sp. Pseu.R1 (assembly GCF_045764065.1). Taxonomy (NCBI): domain Bacteria; kingdom Pseudomonadati; phylum Pseudomonadota; class Gammaproteobacteria; order Pseudomonadales; family Pseudomonadaceae; genus Pseudomonas; species Pseudomonas sp. Pseu.R1. The sequence goes on from NZ_JBJGEE020000001.1 coordinate 697,367, forward strand.
AACCACTGCCGATGTTCATGGACGTCAGCACGGGGGTCGAGGGCGGTGGCATTTACGCCCGGCAGGTGGCGCGGGGCAATTGCGTGCTCGGCGGCGGTCAGGGCTTTGCGCTTGATCCAACCCGGGCGCGGCCAGGCCAGGCGGCAATTCTGGAGATCCTGCGCAACGCCGTCGAACTGTACCCGCCGCTGGCGGGTGCTCAGGCGATTCGCACCTGGAGCGGCACCGAGGGTTACCTGCCGGATCGCGAACCCGTGCTCGGCGCCAGTGCTACGCAACCTGGTCTGTTGCACGGTTTCGGCTTTGCCGGTTCGGGCTTTCAGATTGGCCCGGCGGCAGGAGAAGCGCTGGCGCAGATGGTCTGCAACGGCGCGCCGGACATCGCCCTCGATGCCTTCTCGATCACCCGTTTTCAAGCGGTACAGCCTGCCACTGCCGCGCCTCAAAGCGCGGACAACGTTATCCCTTTGCTCAGAGGAAGATCGCAGCCATGAACACCCTGAAAAAAATGAAACGTCTGGCCCTGACCGGCCTGCCACTGGCCGCCGCCACGCTGGCATCGGCCACCGCCCACGCCGAAACCACGCTGTATCTGGGTATGAACGGCGGCACCATGGAACGCCTCTACGCCGATCAGGTGCTGCCTGCCTTCGAGAAGGCCAACAACGTCAAGGTGGTGATCGTGCCGGGCACCTCCTCGGACATCCTCGCCAAAGTGCAGGCCAGCAAGGACAACCCGCAGATGCACGTCATGTTCCTCGACGACGGCATCATGTACCGGGCGATTTCCATGGGGCTGTGCGGCAAGCTGCAACCGAACGCAACCCTGGCCGACATCCCGGCCAAAGGCAAAATCAAGGACGAGGCAGTGGCCGTGAGCCTGGGCGTCACGGGCCTGGCCTACAACACCAAAACGTTTCAGGAAAACGGCTGGAGCGCACCGACGTCATGGGCGGACATGGCCGACAAGCGCTACAAGGACAAACTGGTATTCCAGTCACTGGCTTCCAGCACCTTCGGCCTGCACGGTTTCCTGATGTTCAACCGCTTGCAGGGCGGTAACGAAACCAACGTCGAACCGGGCTTCAAAGCCTGGCCGAAAACCGTCGGCCCGAACGTGCTGGAATACATCGCAAGCTCGGCGAAAATTTCCGAGATGGTCCAGACTGGCGAAGCCGCGCTGTTCCCGCTGACGCCGACCCAAGTGACGGCATTGAAGCTCAAGGGTGTGCCGGTGGAATACGCCCCGCCCAAGGAAGGCGGTGTGGTGTTGAACGTCGCCGAATGCACCATCGCCAACAACGATCAGCCGGAACTGGCGCAGAAACTGGCCGAGTTCCTGCTCACCCCCGAAGCCCAGGCCCCGGCGCTGGAGTTGGGCGACCAGATCCCGTCCAACCCGAAAACCCCGACCAGCGACCGCACCCGTGGGCAGGTCGAAGCGATGAACAAGTACCTGGAAACGGCCGTGACCATCGACTGGGATCAGGTCAACCAGATCCGCCCGGAATGGAACGCCCGCTGGAGCCGCACGATCGAGCGGTAGATCAGCGAGTGGAGATCCAGCAAGGCCCGGACACCTACGCCGGCTCGCCTGTCCGGGCCTCGCGGGCTTCCATGATTCGTGGCAGATTCTGCTCGATCCAGGTGGTCAGCCCGTCAACCTGCACCGCCACTTCCTTGCCCAAGGGTGTCAGGCTGTACTCCACGTGAGGCGGCACCACGGGCAGGGCCTTGCGGTCGACGAAACCGTCCTGCTCCAGACTTTGCAGGGTTTGTGAGAGCATTTTTTCGCTCACCCCGCCAATCTTGCGCCGCAGTTCGCTGAAGCGGTGCATGCCGTCCAGCAACACCACCAGTACCAATACGCCCCAACGGCTACAGACGTGGTTGAGGATTTCTCGCGACGGGCAATCCCGCGCCAGGACTTCCCCCATGCGGATGCGCTCCAGCAGTGAAACGCTTTCGGGAGAGGGGCTGGACATATCGTTCATGGCACTTACCTTTTTGTGCGTACTTACGAAAGGTTAGCATGCGCTCTATGCTGGATGCACATCCCAACTCACTGAAGGAACTCCACATGATCGTCATCACGGGTGCATCGGGCCAACTGGGCCGTCTGGTCATCGAACGATTGCTGAAGAAAGTGGCGGCGTCGCACATCGTCGCGGCCGTGCGCAGCCCGGAAAAAGCGGCTGATCTCGCGGCGCTGGGCGTTCAGGTGCGCAAGGCCGATTACTCGCAACCTGACACGCTGGACGGTGCCTTTGCCGGGGCCGAGAAGGTGCTGCTGATTTCTTCCAGCGAAATTGGCCAGCGCTTCGCTCAACACAAGGCCGTGATCGATGCCGCCAAACGGGCCGGTGTGAAATTGCTGGGCTACACCAGCGTGCTGCGCGCCGACACCTCGTTGCTGGGGCTGGCCGCAGAACACCATCAGACGGAAATTGCCCTGGCGCAATCCGGAGTGCCTGCGGTGGTGCTGCGCAATGGCTGGTATCACGAAAACTACACCGCTGGCATTGCGGGTGATCTGGCCCACGGCGCGCACTTCGGCAGCGCCGGTGAAGGTCGCATCAGTTCGGCAGCGCGGGCCGACTACGCCGCCGCAGCGGTTGCCGTGTTGACCGCCAGCGATTCACAGGCAGGCAAGACCTATGAGCTCGCAGGGGACAGCTCGTACACCTTGAGCGAATTCGCCGCTGAAGTGGCCCGACAAGCCGGTAAACCGGTGGTCTACACCGACCTTCCCGAAGCCCAGTACAAAGCCGCGCTGCTGAACGCCGGGTTGCCCGAGTTCGTGGCCGAACTGCTGGCCAACTCCGACGCGGCCGCTGCCAAAGGTGCGTTGTTCGATGACGGCCACCAGTTGAGCGCGTTGATCGGCCGGGCGACGACGCCGTTGAGCCAGAGCGTCGCCGAAGCGCTCTAACCCTCTCTGTAGCAGCCGGCTCGCCGACGGCGGCGATTGAGAGGCCGCCGCCGCAGGCAAGCCATGCTGCTACGAATCCGATGCGTGCTCCTTCTCTCTGCAACACAAATCCCTTGTAGCCGTCCGGCTCGCCGGCGGTGGCGCGCTGCCGATCGCTGCCAACCGCTCTGGCTCAGCCCTCCGCCAACATTAAAATCTCGTGTCAAGGGCGAGAAAGGTTGGACGCTCACGATTTCCGACTTTAATCTTTGCCGCTTGTTTCAACGCGCGCCTTTCGAAGCCGTTCGTCAACGCCCCTTCTTAAGCGTCCCCTCCGAGAAAGCCCGAGCCGAGATTCAATGTCTTCCGTTTTGAACGTGCTGTTGCCCATCTTTGCCCTGATTCTGGTCGGTTATCTGTGTCGTCGCACCAACCGCCTTGGCCCGACCGCCGCGTCGGAGATCAACCGGATGGTGGTCTGGCTATGCCTGCCCGCGCTGCTGTTCACCGCCACGGCAACGGCCACTTGGGAGCAGATCTGGCACCCCGGTTTTGTCGCGGTCTTTACGCTGTCGACAATGGCAATGTTCGTCGTCACCCTCCTGCTGCGGCGCAAGAAAGCCGGCCATTTTGCCGACGCCAGCATCGACGCCTTGAGCGCGTCCTACGCCAACACCGGTTACATCGGCATCCCGCTGTGCGTAATGGTGCTCGGGCAAAGCGGGCTTGAACCGGCGTTGATCGCATCGTTATTGGTGGTCTGCGTGCTGTTCGGTATCGCGCTGATCTGCATCGAGATTGGTTTGCAGAGTGAAGCCCATGTACACCGCATCGTGCTCAAGGTGCTGACCGCGCTGGCGAAAAATCCACTGGTCGTTTCGCCCATCCTCGGTGCCTGCTGGGCCTCAACGGGGATTCCGTTGCCCGGTGCACTGGACAAGTTTCTCAGCCTGCTCGGCGCGGCCACGACGCCCTGCGCACTGATTTCCCTCGGTCTGTTTCTGGCCCATAAACAAGAAGGCCCGCGCCATGGCACGAGCCTTCTTGTGCTGATCAAACTGATCGCCCATCCGTTGCTGACCTGGTTTCTGGCGTTCAAGGTCTTCCACCTGCCGCCGCTGTGGGCCAACAGCGCCCTGCTGCTCAGCGCCCTGCCCACTGGGACCGGCCCGTTCATGCTGGCCGAATACTACAAGCGCGAGGCGTCGGTGGTGTCCAGCACGATCCTGATTTCGACCATTGGTTCGCTGGTCACCCTGTCGCTGTGCATCTATTACATCAACGGATAAGCACCCTCACAGTCTGGATCAGACGAACATGCCGCCCGACGCTTCGATGCGCTGGGCGGTGATCCAGCGACCACCGTCGCCCAGCAACATCGCAATCGCCGCGCCGATGTCATCGGGCACGCCTGCACGCCCCATCGCCGTATTCGCCGCCACCCACGCGTTGACCTCAGTATTGTCACGCACCGTCCCGCCGCCGAAATCGGTCTCGATAGCGCCAGGAGCCAGGGCGTTGACGGTGATACCGCGAGGCCCCAGTTCGCGGGCCAGGTAACGGGTCCACACCTCGATCGCCCCTTTCATCGACGCATACGCCGCGTAGCCGATGGGCGAAAAGCGCGCCAAACCCGACGACACGTTGACGATGCGTCCGCCATCCGCGATCAGGGGCAAGAGCTTCTGGGTCAGGAAAAACGGCCCTTTGAAGTGGACCTTCATCAGTTGATCGAACTGCGACTCGGTGGTGTCCGCACAACTGGCGTACATCCCGACGCCAGCGTTGTTCACCAGAAAATCAAACCGCTCGGCCTTGAAATACGCGTTCAGCACAGCCGCAACCTGAGTGGCGAACGTGTCGAAACGGCTGCTGTCACCGACGTCCAGTTGCAGCATTTTTGCCTTGCCACCCAGCGCCTCGATTTCGGAGACGACCTTGTGCGCCTCGTCTTCCCGGCTGTGGTACGTGCCGATGATGTCCACGCCCTGACGTGCCAGATGCAGTGCAGCGTTCTTGCCCAGCCCGCGGCTGGCGCCAGTAATAATTGCGATCTTGTTGCTCATGTATCACCTCGAATGGGTTGTTTGCAGTTCGTGAGGCGCACTGTATTGTTCGCAACTGCCCTAGATAAACCGGTGCAATTCGACAGCACTGATCGCACAGGCCGAACAATCAGGCGTAAGAGCATGAACACACTCGACTTGCTGAAGACCTTTGTCCGGGTCGCCGAACTGTCCAGTTTCACATTGGCCAGCGCTGCGCTGGGCCTGCCGCGCTCCAGTGTGTCCGAGCAGATTCGCGCCCTTGAGCAACTGCTCGATACGCGTCTGCTGCAACGCACCACGCGCAAGGTCCAGACCACCCCGGACGGTCAGGCACTCTACGAACGCAGCAAGGATTTGCTGGCGCAAATGGATGAACTGGAGAGTCTGTTCCGTCAGGACAGCGCGGCGCTCTCTGGCCGCCTGCGGGTCGACATGCCCACCGCCGTGGCGCGTCGGCTGGTCATGCCACGGCTCGGTGAGTTCCTGGACCGCCATCCATTGATTGAAGTGGAGATCAGCAGCACAGACCGCCGCGTCGATCTGATTCGGGAGGGCTTCGATTGCGTGATGCGCGTCGGCGAATTGCCCGACACTTCACTGGTGGCCCGTAGCGTCGGGCATTTTCGGATGATCAATTGCGTGAGTGCCGAGTACGCGCAACGCTATGGCGTGCCGCAGACACTGGACGACCTCCAGCAACACCGGCTAATCAACTACGTGTCTGCATTCGGCGCCAGCCAGGCCAGGTTCGAATACCATCGCGAGGGTAAAGACCATTACGTCACCATGCCCTGCAGCGTCACGGTCAATTACATCGAAGCCTACGAAGCCGCCTGCCTCGGCGGGCTAGGCATCGTGCAGGTGCCCTGTCTGTCCCATGATTACCAGCTTCGGCGCGGCGAACTGGTGGAAATCCTGCCTGACTTCCAACCCGCGCCGATGCCCGTCTCACTGCTCTACGCCCACCGCCGCCATGTGCCGCAACGCTGCCGGGTGTTCATGGACTGGATGGAAGCGTTGTTGCTGGAATACGGCGTTTTGCCCTGAAATCCCGGGACAGGGTGGGAGATGACTGTCGCTTCGGTGCAGCGTTGTGGCGCAGCAAACACGTAACCCTGTGGACGCGAATTCATTCGAGAAAGCGGAGTGCCAGGCGACATTAATGTCGCGGGTACCCACGCCTTCGCGAATGACTTCCCACAGGGGCTCATCTCACCAGCGTTCAAATCGCCCGGGTCTGCAAGGCATCGGCAATGAACTCCGCTTGCCGAATCGCCAGGGTCACGATGGTCAGCGTCGGGTTCTCCCCAGCGCTGGTGGTGAACTGGCTGCCATCGGAGATGAACAGGTTGGGAATCTCATGGCTTTGGCCGTGCTTGTTGCACACGCCATCCTGAGGCTTCTCACTCATCCTGCAGGTGCCCAGGTTGTGCGTCGAGGGGTATGGCGGCACCCGGAACGTGTTCACCGCCCCCACCGACGAATACAACGCCTCCCCTTGTTTGAATGCATGCTCGCGCATGGCCACGTCATTGGGGTGATCGTCGTAATGCACGTTGGGCACCGGCAATCCGAACTTGTCCTTGACGCTGTCGTTGAGGGTGATGCGGTTGTTCTCCTGCGGCATGTCTTCGCCGACGATCCACATCCCGGCCAGCTTGCTGTATTGCTCCATCACGTCGGTGAAATCCCGCCCCCAGGCGCCCGGATTGAAGAACGCCGCAAGGAACGATGGCCCCAGGGAAATGGTTTCCATCTCGTAACCACCCACGAATCCGCGGTCCGGTTTGTGATGGATTTCGTCACTGATGATTCCGGCCATGATGGTGCCGCGATAAAAATGCACATCCTCCTTGAACGACGCGTAAACGCTGCCCGTGGTGTGGCGCATGTAATGCTTGCCCACCATGCCCGAGCCATTGGCCAGCCCATGAGGGAATTGGCTGCTGGCCGAATTGAGCAACAAGCGCGGCGTTTCGATCGAATTGCCCGCCACGGCCACGACCCGCGCTTTTTGCCGCTGCTCCTTGCCCAGACCGTCGAAATACACCACGGCGTTGACCCGGCCCTTATCGTCGTGCTCGATCTTCGCCGCATGGCATTGGGTGCGCAGCTCCAGTTTGCCCGTGGCCTCGGCGGCGGGGATTTCCGTGTACAAGGTCGACCACTTTGCACCCATCTTGCAGCCCTGGAAGCAGAAGCCCAGTTGCTGGCAACCGGCGCGACCTGCACGGGGTTTGCTGTTGATCGCCATGTGGCCGGTGGAGCACTCGGTGTAGCCCATTTTCTGCGCACCGTTGTACAGCACCTTGAAGTTATTGTTGCCCGGCAGGCCATCGATGTCATTCGTCCGGGTTACGCCCATCTTGTCTTCGGCGCGGGCGTAATACGGCTCCATTTCGGCGAGAGTGATCGGCCAGTTCAACAGATTCGCGCCCTGCACTTGCCCATAAGTGTCCAGTGCGCGGAATTCATGCTCCTGAAAGCGCAGGCTGGCACCCGCCCAGTGGGTGGTGGTGCCGCCGACGGTCTTGCAGATCCAGGCGGGCAGGTTCGGGAAATCCCTGGCCACCCGCCACGAGCCTGACGTGGTGCGCATGTCGCCCCAGGACAGTTGCGAGAACGAAGGCCATTCATCGTTGATGAACGTGCCCGGCGATTGCCGCGCTCCGGCTTCCAGCAGCACCACGGGTATGCCTTTCTGGCACAGCTCGTTGGCCAGCGTTCCGCCGCCTGCGCCCGAGCCGATGATCACCACCACTGAATCGTCGTCCAACGTGTAAGTCGTCATGATTGCGCTCCTCAGGCAGGCACAGCGGGACTGGCATCGACCGGCGGGTTCGGCAACCACTTGAGGTCGTTGAAACCGCGATGGATATAGCCGCCATGGGGGAAGGAGGCGCCTTCATAACCGAAGTGTTTGTAGGCCAGTTCGTTGCTGTACAGGCTGTTGACGGAGACCCCGCGTACCAGCGCGAAAAATGGCTCGCCCTGTATTTGTTTGAGCAAGCCCACTTGCTGGTCTTCGGGCAGCTTGCTCCAGTCGCCCCCGGCGCGCTGATCCAGATCGGCCAGGCCCTTTTTCAAGAGGTCGGCGATGCCGGGGTCTTGGGAGGCTTTTTCATCGAGGGCTTTGACGGAGAACGCATAGACAGCGTCTTCCATGGTGTCGTGGGGGAAGATGCGCCGGATGACCAGCAGCAAGCGGCTGCCGGTGGCGCTGTCGAGGGTGTTCATTTCCAACGCCCAGGTTCGGCTAGGCGCAAGCAGTGCAATGGGTCCGGAACCAAACAGCAGTGTTCCCAACAACAGCCCGCCGCTTCCCTGCAGAAAGCGGCGACGATCGAGCGTCAGGTCTTTCATGGCTTTTGTCCTTGTTATTTTTTTTGTCGGTGCATCAAGCTGTTTTGATAGTAGTCGGGCGAAAATCGGGTAGGTAATAGCGACCTACTACGTGGTTATAAGCCCGAAAATTTCATGATCGGGCACGGGATTAATGGATTGCACCACCCCCTCTGTAGCAGTCCGGCTTGCCGGAGGTAGCGATTTGATGGGCGCTACCGCGGCAAGCCGGACTGCTACAGAGGCGGTGGAGTTCTGGTTCGTAGTAATCCGGTATTACCCGCTGCGCCCATGGGCTTTCTAGACTGGCGTCTCTTTCAATACGAGCGCCCTGCCATGTCTTTCGTCAGCGAAACCCAACCCGGTGTGTGCCTCACGCCCGATGCCGTCACTCAGGAGTACGTGTTCAACCACACGATGTTGCGGGTGAAGGACCCCGAGCGCTCGCTGGATTTCTACACACGGGTATTGGGCATGCGGCTGCTGCGCAAGGTGGACTTTCCCGAGGCGAAGTTTTCGTTGTTGTTTCTGGCGATGACCCAGGGCGAACCCGTGCCAGACGACACATCAAGCCGCATGAGTTACACCTTCAGCCGCGAATCGGTGCTGGAACTGACCCACAACTGGGGCACGGAAAGCGATGACTCTCAGTACCACAACGGCAACAAGGATCCGCGTGGCTTCGGTCATATCTGCTTTTCCGTGCCGGACATCGAAGCGGCGTGCGCACGCTTCGAGTCGTTAGGCGTGCCCTTCGTCAAACGTCTGGATAAAGGCATGAAACACGTGGCCTTCATCAGCGACCCAGACGAATACTGGGTGGAAATCGTGCAGGCTGACCTGCTCGGCGACCTGGGGCAGTAAGCTTATTTCACCGCCTCGACCACCGCATCGAAGAACGCCAACGGCGCGATGAGGTTTCTGCGCAACGGTTTGGGCTGGTCACCAAAGGTCACGATCACCACCTGCTGCGCAGGGTTGATGTAGATGTTCTGGCCCTGCATGCCGATGGCCGAGTACGCACCGTCCCGAATCGATGCCTCGGTCTGAGCGGGCCACCACATGTAGCCATAATTCAGCGGTTTGCCGCCCTTGAGGGTCGTGGGCGATGTCGCTTCCTTGACCCACCCGTCCGGCAGGATCGACTGCCCGTTGATCTTGCCGCCATTCATGAAAAACAGCCCGAAGCGCCCAAAATCCCGCAGCGTGGCGCTGATGCCGCTGCCACCGATTTCCATGCCACCAGGCGAATCCAGCCACCATTTGGCGTCGTGTTCCATGCCAAACGGCTGCCAGATTTTTTGCGTCAGGTAATTGGCCAACGGCATTTTGATCGCGCTGTGCACCACCTCGGCCAACACCTGACTTTCACCCGTGTTGTAGTTATTGGCCGCGCCCGGCTCGGCGATGCGAGTCAGACTGGCCATCAACGCCATGACCGAGCCGGGCGTCTGCGACATCTGCGCCCTGAGCAGCGCTCGGCGGTCCGAATCCGGATTGGTGAACGCTTCGGTCCACTTCACGCCTGAGGACATCATCAACACGTTGCGAATCGTCACGCCGTCGTACGCGCTGCCTTTGAGTCGCGGCACATAATCGACCACTTGTGAATCCAGGCTGTTGATCGAGCCGTCGTGCAGCGCGGCAGCGGCGAGCGTGGAGGTGATGGATTTGGCCATCGACATCGACATCCAGCGGGTCTTTTCGGTGTTGCCGCGCTGATAGGTTTCGTAGGCGATCTTGCCGTTCTTGAGCACCAGCATCGCGGTGACGCTGTCCAGCGCGACATAGTCGAACAGATCGTACTTTTTGCCCTGCCAGGTGAAGGCCACGTTTTCCAACTGCCTGGGCGCCATCGGCAACGGATAAGGGTGATTTCCTGCCGTAATGGTGCGCGTCGGGAACAGTCGGTCGATGTTGCGGTAGGTGCTGACCGCCAGATCCGGCAACATCGTGCCTTCGTACAACTGTTCCACGGTGCCGATGGGTTCGTGGGCATGAGGGTATTCGTAATCATCGGCCCAGGCGTCGAAGGCGGCACCGAGGGTCAATACACTCAAGGAAAAGGTCAGCGGCTGCATGCGTTGCAGGGGGCGGGATACTGCTCGTGCGAACATAAAACATCCTTGCTTTGGCCTGTTTGTCGGGCAGGTGCCCGCTGAAGGCGTGAATGGTGGGAGCCGGCTTGCTGGCGAAGGCTGTGGGTCAGTCGGCTCAACTGTGTCTGATATACAGCAATCGCCAGCAAGCGGAGTGCCACCCGGCCGCCTCCCACAAGAACGGTGTCTGACCGAGGGAATGTGATACTCCAAAACAAAACCACCGCCTGTTGGCGGTGGTTTTTTATCGCTTGCCGTTCAGGCTCAGACCTTGACGACCCAGCCCGCCGGGCCTTCGATCTCGCCAAACTGGATGCCGGTCAGCTCTTTGTACAGGCGTTGAGTCACCGGGCCGACTTCAGTTTCGCTATGGAACACGTGCAGCTTGTCTTTGTAGCTGATACCGCCAATCGGCGTGATCACGGCGGCGGTGCCACAGGCGCCCGCTTCCTTGAACTGGTCGATCTTGTCGATAAACACCTCGCCCTCGGTGACTTTCAGGCCCAGACGGGTCTCGGCCAGCTCGATCAGCGACAGGCGTGTGATGCCCGGCAGCACGGAAGGCGACTTCGGCGTGATGAACTGGTCATCGTGGGTGATGCCGAAGAAGTTGGCCGAACCGACTTCCTCGATCTTGGAGTGGGTCAACGGGTCAAGGTAGATGGCGTCGGCGAAGCCGTTTTTCTTCGCTTCGCTGCCCGGCATCATGCTCGCCGCGTAGTTGCCACCGACCTTGGCAGCGCCGGTGCCTTGCGGCGCAGCGCGGTCGTAGCTGGAGATCACGAAATTGTGTGGCTTCATGCCGCCTTTGAAGTACGGGCCGACCGGGATGCAGAACACCGAGAAGATGAATTCCGGTGCCGTGCGAACGCCGATGTTGTCACCGACGCCAATCACGAACGGACGCAGGTACAGCGCGCCACCGGTGCCGTAAGGCGGGATGAAACGCTCGTTGGCGCGCACCACTTCCTTGCACGCTTCGATGAACTGTTCAGTCGACACGTGCGGCATCAGCAAACGCGAGCAACTGCGCTGCATGCGCGCGGCGTTCTGGTCAGGGCGGAACAGGTTGATCGAACCGTCTTTGGCGCGGTAGGCCTTCAGGCCTTCGAAGCACTGCTGGCCATAGTGCAGCGCGGTGGAGCCTTCGCTGATGTGCAACACGTTGTCGTCGGTCAGGGTGCCTTTGTCCCACTCACCGTCGCGCCAGTGAGCCAGGTAGCGCTTGTCGGTCTTGATGTAGTCGAAACCCAGCTTGTCCCAGTTAATGCTTTCGTTACCCATGACACCCTCTATTTCCTGGCCAGCGCGCCCGTCGAACGCAGGGGCTGGCGTTTCATCAATATGGTCGTGAAGGCTCGGCAGAAGGCGCAGCCCTCACCGATGTTGCGCCATATTACTGATTTTTTGCCTGACAAACTGCCTCCAACGCGCATGCCATGAAAAAGAACGGCGAGCGGGTGAATCCAGCCCTTCAAAAAACTTCGCCAACCTGCGAGTCTTCCAGACTTTCCCGTTGATCGAGGCACCGGAGATGCTCAGGAAAGTCGCAGACCAGTGGTACGCGTTCAACCCGATCGACGACGCCATTACCCTGATCACCGAACCCCACGTCACCCCATGGCTGCGCTGCAACATCTGGCACATTCGCGGGCGCGATCAGGACGTGGTCGTCGATACCGGCATGGGCATTTGCAGTTTGCGGGAAGCGGCGAAACACGTGTTCGGGCAGCGCATCAGCGCCGTCGCCAGCCATGTGCACCTGGATCACGTGGGCTGCCACCACGAATTCGACGAATGCCTGGTGCACAGCTCAGAGGCTGAGGGCCTGCGCACATCGGACGGCTATTTCACCTTGGTAGAGCCGGATTTCGACCCCAACGACTTCAGCCTGGCCACGCTGGGCGGGGAAAAGCTCGGCCCGATCATCAGCGCCCTGCCCTCACCCGACTACGACCTTGAGAGCTGGAAAATCCAGGCTGCCCACGTCACTCGGACGCTGGAAGAAGGTGACATCATCGACCTGGGCAACCGACATTTCGAAGTGCTGCACCTGCCCGGCCATTCGCCGGGCAGCATCGGCCTGTGGGAAGCCTCGACCCAGACGCTGTTTTCTGGCGATGCCATCTATGACGGTGAGTTGTTGGACAACCTCGCCCACTCCTCCATCGACGACTACATCCGCACCATGCAGCGCCTGCGCGAATTGCCAGTGCGCGTGGTGCATGGCGGCCATTGCAACAGCTTCGGCCGCGAGCGTTTGATCGAGCTGGTGGACGCGTATTTGAAGAAGTTCGACGAATAACCCTGAAAACAACCGATCAAGGAAGAGCCATGACTGAATCTGCCCCCTCGTTGCCCAAACACGGCGCCGTGCTCTTTGCCAAAGACCTGCCTCGGGTGGCCGCGTTTTACCGCGAACTGCTGGGAATGACCCAGACCGTTACGGAAAACCGCCTGATTGTGCTGGAGTCCGAGGTATATCAACTGGTGATTCACGGCATTCCGAAAGCAGTGTGCGACCGAATCAATATCACCGCCCCACCCGAACGCCGTGAAAACACGGCCCTCAAGCTGGTGTTCCCGGTGAAAAGCCTCGCCGAAACCCGCGCGGCGGCACCTGCGCTGGGCGGACACGTGGATGCGCCGTCTGGCCAGTTTTCAACCCGGGGATTTACGGCGTGTGATGGGTTTGATCCAGAGGGCACCGTGGTGCAGTTTCGCGAACGGGCATGAGTTTGCCGCACATCATTTTGGGAGCCGCATTGGTGGCGAAAGCGGTTGATCAGGCGACATAGAATCTCCCACACGTTGGCGGTTATCCAGCACCCTGTGTGTCATCATCCTGCTATCTGTGGATCCTGTATCAAAACCTTATCACCCGACGTGCAGATTCGCCAATCTTGCCTATGGTGTTGTAAGTCATACGAAACAGGAGCAAGGCCATGGGCATCGAGCAACTCTTCGCGGATTTGGGCAGTCTTCCGAGCATTCCCAAAGTGGCTCAGGACCTGATTCAACAGTTCGACAACCCGTCGTCGAACCTGGAAAACATCGCCCGCAACATTGAGAAGGATCCGGTGATTTCGGCAAAAATTCTGCGTCTGGCCAACTCGGCGCGGTTTCGGGGGGCGCGGGAGTCGTCGAGTATCGAGGACGCCGCCATGCGGCTGGGCTTCAACACCCTGCGTACACTGGTGCTGGCGTCGGCGGTAACCGGCGCGTTCAAGGCCAGCGCCAGCTTCGACCTCAAAGGCTTTTGGCTGAAAAGCTTTCAAGTGGCCGGGATTGCCCGTCTGCTGGCCAAACAGTCCAAATCCGACGCTGAAATTGCCTTCACCTGTGGCGTCATGCATGACATTGGCGAGCTGCTGATCCAGACCGGCGCGCCACAGGTGGCCGAGCGCATCAACAGCGTGACCAAAACCGGCACCACCAGCCGCGCGGCGCTGGAAACGTTGCAACTGGGCTTCGGCTACCCGGAAGTCGGGGCGGAACTGGCGCGGCGCTGGCAATTGCCACCCGTGATTCAACACGCCATTGCCTATCAGGCGCGTCCGATGCAGGCGCCCGGCGATGCGACCCATGCGCGGATCGTCGCGCAGGCCATCCTGGTTTCCGATGCCCTGGAAAACAACGGCGGCGCCACACCACAGGCGCAGCAAGCCGTCGATGGGCCGCTGTTCGAAGGCGTTGACCTAGACGCGCTGTTCGCTGCATTGCCTGCGGTGCTGGAGGCCGACAAGGCGTTTGCCGAGTTGTTGAGCTAAGCGGTGCACCCCGTTCCTGCGCCTGACCGCTTGCCCGGTGGGAGCGATTCATTTGCGATAGCGGTGAGTCAGCCTGAAGCGATGCTGGCTGTCCGGATGCAATCGCGAATGAATTCGCTCCCACGAGGGTCTGCAGCTGTCCTTGAAAGATGAACCCGCTTTAACCAGCGCTGACACTCCTCGTTTAATATCAGCCCACCCGCCGTATTCACGAGGCCCCGCCCATGCTCGACACGCCCACCCCCTCCAGCGTCGAATCCCTCTTGCACTGGATGAGTGACCGCTCCTTCGCCGTGCTGACCGGCGCGGGCATCAGCACCTCATCGGGCATCCCCGATTACCGCGACAGCGAAGGTGTGCGGCGCGGGCGCCAGCCCATGATGTTCCAGGAGTTCCTCAACGCGCCCGAAGCCCGTCGTCGGTATTGGGCGCGCGCCATGCTCGGCTGGCCTCGGGTGCGTGCCGCGCAGCCCAATGCCGCCCATGAGGCACTGGCGACCCTGGAGCGACATCGCGTGATCAGCGGTGTCATCACCCAGAATGTCGATACGCTGCACGATCAGGCCGCAAGCCACGACGTCATCGAATTGCACGGCAGCCTGCACTGGGTGCTGTGCCTGGATTGCCGCCAGCGCACCACGCGAGACGTAATACAGTTGACGCTCGTGGAACAGAATCCCTATATGGCTAAGGTCGCCGCGGTACAGGCCCCGGACGGCGACACCTTGCTGGACCCTGCCTTTGAAGAACACTTTCAAGTCCCCCATTGCCCCTACTGCGGCGGCCAGCGGATGAAGCCGGACGTGGTGTTCTTCGGCGAGAACGTTGCCCCAGCCACCGCCGCCAAAGCCATGGCCCGGGTTCAGCACGCCGATGGGCTGCTGGTCGTCGGCTCATCGCTGATGGCCTATTCGGCGTTTCGCCTGTGCCGCGCGGTGATCGATCAAGGCAAACCCTTGATCGCCATCAATCAGGGCAAGACCCGCGCCGATGAACTGCTGAATTGGAAAGTCGGCGATCCGTGCGAAGTGTTACTGCCGGAACTGGTGCAGCGAATCGTCGGACCGTCCACTGCCCGATAGCCTCATGGCATCGCCTGCCTGCCCCCACTTTCCGCACGACTCATCCCCCTCGAACACCGTCAAACCCCCGGCGCATCAAAAATGTTACAAAAAGGCAGCTTTTTGGCACATTTTTTTCAAGTGGAACGCCCGTACCACGAATAGCGGCCCAAACAGGCCGCAAAATCGTGGGTTAAGGCTGCCCACCGGTGCGCAACACGCACCACGGTGCAGGAGATGGACATCACCCTGTCCAATAACAGTGCAGGACGCTCACCAAAAGTTTCGCGTCCGTTCGATAAGGAATTCGATTCGTGTCTGACCTGTTCTCGCCATTTGCTGTACGCCTCCGCTGCTCATCACTGCCAGGATCGGCACGGGACGCCTTGATCCTGCTTCAGCGCACCGTTTTGCCCTTCGCCGAAGGCATCCGCCAGCCTTAACGCTATACCCTCCGATTTTTTCTCATATACCGCCCGCCACGGCTTCGGCTTTCGCGGGACGTGATTCGTCTTTTTTATTGGCGTCACTGATATTCGTCCGTATTGGCCTCATTGAGAAACAAGAATAAGACGACCTTTTAAAACTTATACGTTCGGGACATTCCCGTACACCTTGCGACAACAAAATATTAAATAGCCATCAATATCCGATGGACGCTGTCGCTCGCCCTTAAAAACAATATTCACAACCCTGTGACCCATAAGTCACATAACAAGGACTTTCTACGCATGCACTCTTAATTCTTTGACGCACCATTTCGAGTCTCAATTAACACGTTTGGTGCATTGATCATCGGCCTGCCAGGACCGGACTCTTTCGAATTCACTTCGTTCAGTTCGACGGGCAGGCTCATCCTGCGTTTTTTAATGAAGGCACTCGACAACCCTTATGAAACAGCCAATGAATCGTGAGATCGGTAAAAAATTACAAGAATGCGACATTAACGCCGAATCGGTGGAAACCCGCGCACCAGAGGCCCGTAGCTGGCATACCGGTTGCTAAATCAGTCCTGTAACCGTTGAAACACGGTCTCGTACATGAACGTACACAACAAAAATCAGGACATCGTCATGCCATCTTCTTAATCGCTTCACCGACACTCTTTCTGACCTGAAGCTGACCCGTATCCGTCCGCTAATGGATAACTTACGCCTGGTCATTGCGCAGGCGTCATGCAGTCGAACATTCGTGAAATGTTCGAACGGATCCGTATTGCCCTTCCATTTTCCGAGGGAGCTTTAATGAACGACGCGGTAAACATGAAAGCCATACCCGAGCCGCCCCCGAATGAACTTCTTGCGGGGTGGCCGAGTATTCCTTTCAAGGAAAACACGTCGCGACCGGGCGGTTTGAACAGGTCGCACGTGTTGCTATTGATCGCAGCGTCAGTGCTCATTCACGGGGCCATCTGGTGGTATATGCAAACGGCAAAGGCCGATGTTCCGGAAGTTGCGCCGCAAGTTCCGGAAATGACCGTTGAACTGACCAGCCCGACGCCGCCGACACCGGAACCACCCCCTCCGGAACCGCCGCCGCCACCACCGCCACCGCCCCCGGAACCGGAGCAGCCCGTGGAGGATCCGGACGCGGTCAAGCCACCGCCCAAACCGGTGGAAAAGCCGAAAGTCGAGAAACCCAGGCCCGTCAAGAAACCGGAGCCGGTGAAAAAGCCGACACCGCCCGCGCCGCCCGTTCCGGCTGCGCCGAGCACGCCAGCCCCGCCGGCGCCGACACCTGCGCCACCCGCTCCCGCTGCGCCTGCCGCGCCGGCTGCCCCGGTCAAGGAGTCTGCAGCGATTTCGGGCCTCGCCAGCCTGGGCAACCCGCCGCCGGAATACCCCGGTGCGGCACTGCGCAAGGGCCTGGAAGGCCGGGTGATTCTGCGCATTAAGGTGTTGCCCAACGGCCGCGCAGGTTCAGTGGAGGTCACCAAGTCCAGCGGCAAACAGGTGCTCGACGATGCGGCCGTGGAAACGGTGCGCAACTGGAAATTCATTCCGGCCAAGCGCGGTGACACGCCCATTGAAGGCTTTGCGACCCAGACCATCGACTTCAAATTGCCGGAATGACCCGGCCAACCAACAGACAACTTTTATAGAGCGGGTGAGGTGTAACCATGAACGAATCGCTTTCTTCCATGATTGTTCCCGGTGTGTTGTGGGCGCTGGTGCTGTTCAGCGTGCTGAGCTGGGCCATGTTGCTGATCAAGTCGGCGCAGTACATGCGTCAGAAAACCCAGAACCGGCAGTTCAGCAAAGTGTTCTGGACCGCACCGGACCTGCTGACCGCCGCCGAGCACGCCAGTCAGTATCCGGGGTCGCTGGCGCGCATCGCCAACAGTGGCTTCGAAGCCATGTCGGTGGACGAACACCCACGCACCACCCAGCAACTGGCCCACACCATCAATCGTGCTGATCGCCTGGAGCGCAACCTGCGCCAGCAGATCCAGAAAGAGCGCCGGGCGCTGGAAGCCGGGCAAGCCATCCTCGCCAGTATCGGCAGCACCGCCCCGTTCATCGGCCTGTTCGGCACGGTGTGGGGGATCATGGAAGCGCTGCAAAGCATCGGCGCCAGCGGCTCAGCCAGCCTGGAAACGGTTGCGGGTCCCATCGGCCATGCGTTGATCGCCACCGCCGTGGGTATTGCGGCGGCGGTGCCCGCGGTGCTGATTTACAACTACTTCCTGCGTCGTCTGAAAGCCGCCGTCGGCGACATGGATGACTTCGCCCACGACTTCGACGCCCTCGCCCAGCGCAGCGCCTTCGCCGTCAACCGCCAGCCCATCGCTCAGAAGAATGGTCAGGCCGTTCGGGAGGCGAGCTGATGTCGTTTTCTACCCAAGACAGCGATGAAGTGCTCAGCGAAATGAACGTCACGCCGCTGGTGGACGTGATGCTCGTGCTGCTGGTGGTGTTCATCGTTACCGCACCGCTGATGACCAACGCCATCAAGGTCAACCTGCCGAAAACCGACGCCGTCGCCCCCGCCGAAAAGAAAGACCCGGTGGTGGTCAGCGTCGATCAGGACGGCAAGTTCTACCTGGCCAAATCCGAGATCGCGCCGGAGTCGCTGGAGCTCAGCCTCAAGGACGTCAAGGCCAAAGACCCGGAGGTGCGCGTGCAGTTGCAGGCCGACACCAGCGTCAACTATGGCCAGGTGGCGAAAGCCATGGCGTCCATCGAGCGCTCGGGGATCACGAAGATTTCCGTGATGACCTCCAAATGACGCCCCCATGAAGCAGGGCTGCGTCTGACGCGGCCCTGCTCACCCAACTCCCGATGTAACGGCCGTCCGTGGTTTTGCCATGGAGGGGAGCGGCTTGCTTGAAAAACGGAATTCCCGACCGCCACCACCGCGTCGGAGCAACGAGGGCTCACAAGGCCATTTCAATAACATCTGGAATAAGTCGGAAATTACCATGCTGATGAGTTTTCCCGGTTTTACCCTCAAGCCTTTGGTTCTGGCCGTACGACGGCAGCCTCGCGCATTGATCTGCGCCCTGGCCGTGGGCATCAGTCCGGCGTACGCCGCCGAGAGCACCGAAAGCAGCGTCGAAGCCGCGCCCGCCAGTGAGGCCGCCGTTCCGGCCGCCGCTGCCGTGCCTGCGACCACGCAGCTCAAACGGGTCGAAGTGACCGGTTCGGCGGTGCGCCGGGTGGACGCTGAGACAGCGGTCCCAGTTACCATCCTGCGCACCGAGGAATTGAAACGCCAGGGCGTGACCACCACTCAGGAACTGGTCCAGCGCATCACAGGCAGCCAGTCGATCAACAACAGTGCAGGCTCGGTGGGCGCATCGACCGGCGGGGCGTCGTTCGCTGACATGCGCGGCATCGGCGCCAATAAGACGCTGGTGCTGCTCAATGGCCGTCGTCTGGCCAACAACGCCCTGTCCGGGACCAACTCAGCGGGCGGCGCGGTGGACTTGAACATGATCCCGTTTGCCGCGATCGACCGGGTCGAGGTGCTGCGCGACGGCGCCTCGGCACTGTATGGCACCGACGCCATCGGTGGCGTGATCAACTTCATCACGAAAAAGGAAATGACCGACGGCACCCTGACCCTGGGCGGCGCATCCCCCACTGCAGCCGGGGGCGGCGACACCAAGGACATGAGCGCCAGTTGGGGCTTTGGCGACCTGAACGAAGACCGCTTCAACGTCATGGGGGTCTTCAACTACAACAAGCAGGGCAATCTGGCGGCGCGTGACCGCTCCTTCGTCAACGACTATCAGCCGGGCCGCGGCCTGAACCAGACGTCCGGGACCTCGTTCCCGGCCAACTACAGCCAGGGCGACAACGCCAGCAACCCGCTGCTGGACAGCAATTGCAGCGGCCCGGGTCAGGTGCTTGATCGGGGTGTCTGCCGTTTTTCCACCAAGCAATACATCGATCTGACGCCTGAAACCGAGAAGACCTCGTTCTTCGGCAAGGCCACCGGCAAACTCGCCGAGGACCACAATGTCAGCCTCGAATACTTCTGGGCGCGCAACAACAACGCCACGACCATCGCCCCCGCTCCGCTGACCGGCCTGACCATGGACAGTTCGTCGCCGTACTATCCGGGTAACGGCATCACCCCGGCGCCGACCAATTTCACCCTCGACCCCACTCAGCCAGTGGACTTGAACTGGCGCGAAACCGCCGCAGGTGGCCGCGCCAGTAAAGACCAGAACACCAGCCAGCGCTTTTTGCTGACCTTCGACGGCACGGTGAGTGGCTGGGATTACAACGTCGGCGCTTCCTACAACCAGAACAAAATCCTGTCGACCGTGACCAAGGGGTACGTCAGCGATTCGGCTCTGATCAACGGCATCACCTCGGGGATCATCAACCCGTTCGGGCCGCAATCGGCGGCGGGCCAGCAATACATCGATGCGAACACCTATCACGGCCAGTATTCGTCAGCGGTCGGGCGCGTCATCGGCTTCGATGGCCGCATCAGCCGCGAGATCGGCGACTGGTTCGGTGCAGGCCAGGCAGGTCTGGCGCTCGGCGGCGAATACCGCAAAGAGAAGTTCCATCAGAACCTGGATGCTTTTGTCGATGACATCAGCAGCCTGGGCCTGGACTCCAACGGTAGCGTCAGTGGCGATCGTAGCGTCAAGGCGCAATACGCTGAACTGAACGTGCCGGTGCTCGACAGCCTCGAACTGAGTGCCGCCATTCGCCACGACAAATACAGCGACTTCGGCAGCACCACGAACCCGAAATACTCGTTCCGCTACCAGCCACTCAAGGAACTGGTGGTACGCGGGGCGTACAGTGAAGGCTTCCGAGCACCCACGCTGTATGAGCTTTACGCGCCTCAAGCGATCACCTTCACTCAGGGCTACTACAACGATCCGGTCCTGTGTGCCGGAGGTGTCGTGCAGCCTGGCGGCAACGCCGGTCGCGATTGCGATCAACAATTCCACTCTCAACTGGGCGGCAACCAGAACCTGTCCCCGGAGAAAGCCCGCAACGTCACCTTCGGCTTTGTTTTCCAGCCGATGAGCAACCTGTCGATGGGGCTGGATTTCTGGTGGGTGCACATCAGTAACCAGATTCAGGCGTTTCCGGAGTCGACGGTGTTCAACGATCCGAACACCTACGCCGACCGCTTCGTACGCAACGCCGACGGCACGCTGGACTACATCGTCGCGACCAACGCCAACCTGGGCATCGTCAAGACCAATGGCGTCGACGTGACGCTCAACTACCTGTTCCCGAACACGCCTTACGGGCAGTTCGGTCTGGGCCTGACCGGTACGTATGTGGATCGCTACGACTTCCAGAGCACCATCAAAGGTCCTTATACCGACAAGGTTGGCGACTTTCAGGGCGATGGCGTGATTGCGCGCTGGAAACACAACCTGACCGCCACCTGGAACCTTGGCCCGGCTCGCGCCAGCCTGACCAACCAGTTCACCACCGGTTACAACGACTACGACCCAAGCACCAACCACGTAGCGTCGTACTCGGTGTGGGATATCGCGGCCGGCTACACGTTTGACAAAGCGCTGGATATCGATGTGGGTGTAAAGAACATGTTCGATCGCAACCCTCCGTTCACCAACCAGGCCTACAACTTCCAGTCCGGCTATGACCCGCGCTACGCCGACCCACTGGGACGTACCCTGTTCGCCCGCGCCACGTACCACTTCTAAGCCTCCCCCCTGACGCGTTGTGCTCCGGCGCGTCAGGGTCATTTCTGCGAAATCGCGCCCCCGGCAGACAGGTCTCATCCACCTTCCCCGGCCGGGGGATTTTTTCTCAGCGCCAGGCGTTGTACGAACCGTTGTGCGTCGACCCGTACCCCAAGGACTGTCCGACCATGTGCGTCTCCCCCCTTTCATTGCGACGGCTGCTGCCCGGCATCGCACTGCTTTACACCGTGGCGTTTTTCATCGCGTTTCTCAGTGGCGTGCCGCTGGCGATTGCCGCCCCTCAGCACGCCTTGACCGTGTACGGCGAGCCGCCGAAATACCCGGCGGATTTCAAGCATTTCGACTACGTCGACCCCTACGCGCCCAAAGGTGGCTCGCTGAGCCGCGCTGCCGAGGAAATCGGCCAGTTCAATTACCTGTCGCCCTACGTCGATCAGGGTATTTCCGTGAGCCAGATCGACGCCTGGGTTTACGCCCCACTGGCCTACCGCTCTCTGGACGAGCCCTACACCGTTTACGGGCTGGTGGCAGAAAAACTCGAACGCGACCCGAACAACCTCTGGGTGCGCTTCTACCTCAACCCCAAGGCACGCTTTGACGACGGCACACCGATCACCGCCGAAGACGTGCGCTACACCTACCAGACCCTGATCACCCAGGGCAGCTTCAGCTACCGACCGCTGTACGCCGACGTCAAGGACGCGGTGATCGAGGCCCCCGGGCAAATCCGTTTCGACTTCAAGAACAACCTCAACCGCACGTTGGCGCTGGACCTGGCCAGCATGCGCGTGTTGCCCGAGCGCTGGTGGAAAACCCGCGACTTCACCAAAGGCGGTGGTTTCGAGCCGCTATTGGGCAGCGGGCCGTATCGGGTGTCGCGCGTCGATGCCGGGCGCAGCGTGAGTTTCCAGCGGGTGAAAGACTGGTGGGCCAAGGATTTACCCGTCAGCCGCGGGCTGTACAACTTCGACAGCTTGACCGTGAACTTCTACGGTGACACCGACGTTGCCCGGCAACTGGTGCAAGCAGGCAGTTTCGATTACAACCGCGAGTTCTCATCGGCCGGTTACGTGGTTGGCTACACCGCACCGACGCTCGCGGACGGCCGCCTGCAAAAGACCATTCTGGCCAAGCAGCGCCCCGTCGCCGGGCAAGGCTTCGTGTTCAACCTCGATAAACCGATGTTCCAGGACCGTCGCGTGCGCGAGGCACTGGCGATGCTCTGGGACTTCGAATGGATCAATGGTCAGATCATGCGCAACTTCTATGTGCGCGAAGAAAGCTACTTCCCCAAAAGCGACATGGCGGCCACGGCGCTGCCCGACGCTCAAGAGCTGAAGATTCTGGAGCCGTTGCGCGGCAAGGTGCCCGACGAAGTGTTCACTCAGGTCTGGCACGCACCGAAAACCGACGGCAGCGGCTACATCCGCGACAAGCAGCTCAAGGCCCTGAAACTGCTGGCCGACGCCGGGTGGCACGCGAAAAACAACCGCCTGGTCAATGCCGCAGGCAAACCGCTGGAGTTCACCTTTCTCGATGGCCAGGGCGGTTTCGAGCGGCTGGTGCTGCCCTACAAACGCGTGCTGGCGCAGATCGGCATCACCCTGAACTTCCGTCGTGTCGATTCGGCGCAGTACATGAACCGGCTCAACGCCCGCGACTACGACATGATCGTGGTCAGCCTGCCCAACAACGGCAACCCGATCCTTTCGCCGGGGCGCGAGTTGTACAACCTGTTCGGCTCACAAAGCGCGCGGCAGATAGGCAGCTCCAACGCCATGGTGCTGCGTGATCCTGCCGTGGACACCCTCATCGACGGCCTGGTCGCCGCCAACAGCCGCAACGACATGCTGCATTACGCCCGCGCGCTGGACCGGGTGCTGCTCTGGGGTTTCTACATGATTCCGAACTACTACTCGCAAGGCACCCCAGTGGTGTACGCCAACCGTTTTGGCAAACCAAAGGTCGAGCCGATCTACGACGTGGGGCTGGAAAGCTGGTGGCAGGTCAGCCCGGTGCCGCTGACCGATCAGCAGATGGCCGAGCGCATGGCCCCGCAAACCAGCGCGCAGCTCAGCGTGCCGTCCACCTCCGCCTCGGAGGAGCACTGACATGCTGGCGTATTCATTAAGACGGTTGGCGCTGATCATTCCGACGCTGCTGTGCATTCTGGTGGTCAACTTTCTCATCGTGCAGGCCGCACCGGGCGGTCCGGTGGAGCAGGCCATTGCGCGCGTCCAGGGCTTGGGGCCCGCAGGCGGTGTGGGCGGTGGTGGCGGCGAAATCGCTGCATCCGGTACGGTCAGCCGCAGCGCACAGGGGCTGGATCCGGAGTTGGTGGAAGCCATCAAACACCAATATGGTTTCGACAAACCGATGCACGAACGCTTGTGGCTGATGCTCACCCACTACGCACACCTGGACTTCGGCAACAGCTTCTTTCGCGGCACCACGGTCACCGGCCTGATCGCCCAGAAACTGCCCGTAACCCTGTCACTGGGCCTGTGGGCGACGCTGATCACCTATCTGGTGTCGATTCCGCTGGGCATCCGCAAGGCCGTGCACCACGGCAGCCGCTTCGATGTCTGGAGCAGCTCGCTGATCATCATCGGCTACGCCATTCCCGCGTTCCTGTTCGCCATTCTGCTGATCGTGCTGTTCGCCGGTGGCAGCTACTGGAGCTGGTTTCCGGCACAGGGGCTGTTTTCCGACGACTTCGACAGCCTGTCGACGCTGGGCAAGTTGCGCGACTACTCGTGGCATCTGGTGCTGCCGGTCAGCGCGCTGGTGATCGGCGGCTTCGCGACCTTGACCCTGCTGACCAAGAACAGCTTCCTCAACGAGATCAGCCGCCAATACGTGGTCACGGCGCGCGCCAAGGGGTTGAGTGAACGCCGGGTGCTGTACGGCCATGTGTTTCGCAACGCCATGTTGCTGGTGGTGGCGGGGATTCCGCAGGCGCTGATCGAGGTGTTCTTCGCCGGTTCTCTGTTGATCGAAACCATCTTCGGCCTGGATGGCATTGGCCGCATGAGCTACGAGGCCGCCGTGTCGCGGGATTACCCGGTGGTGTTCGGCACGTTGTTTCTGTTCACCCTGTTCGGCCTATTGATCAAGCTGGTGGGCGACCTGTGCTACACGCTGGTCGACCCGCGCATCGACTTTTCCGCGAGGAGCGCCTGATGTTCGAGTTTTCTCCGCAAAGCAAACGGCGCATGGCCCTGTTCAAAGCGAACAGACGCGGCTGGTGGTCGCTGTGGGTCTTCGTCGCGCTGCTGGTGGTCTGCCTGTGTGGCGAACTGATCGCCAATGACCGGCCCCTGATCGTCAGTTATCAGGGCAACCTGTACTACCCGACGCTGCATCAATACCTGGAAACCGATTTCGGTGGGGAATTGCCCTTCGAACCCGACTACAGCAGCGATTACGTGCGCAAGCTGATCGCCGACAAAGGCGGCTGGATGCTGTTCGCGCCGATCCCCTTCAGTGACGACACCGTCAATTACGACCTCAAGGAACCTTCTCCCAGCCCACCCAGCGCCCGCAACTGGCTGGGTACTGACGATCAGGCTCGGGACGTCATGGCTCGCGTGTTGTTCGGCACGCGGGTGTCGATCCTGTTTGCCCTGGCGCTGACCCTGATCAGCACCGTCATCGGCGTGATTGCCGGTGCGATTCAGGGCTATTACGGCGGGTTGGCCGACCTGATGGGTCAGCGCTTGCAAGAGATCTGGTCCGGCCTGCCGGTGCTGTACCTGCTGATCATTCTGTCCGGGTTTGTCGAACCGAATTTCTGGTGGTTGCTGGGGATCATGGCGTTGTTCTCCTGGCTGGCGCTGGTCGACGTGGTGCGCGCCGAGTTCCTGCGCGGACGCAACCTTGAATACGTGAAAGCGGCCCGCGCACTGGGCCTGACCGACAGCGCGCTGATGCTGCGCCACATCCTGCCCAACGCCATGACCAGCACCCTCACCTACCTGCCCTTCATCGTGACCGGCGCCATCGCCACGCTGACCGCGCTGGATTTTCTCGGCTTCGGCATGCCCGCAGGCAGCGCCTCACTGGGTGAGCTGATTGGCCAGGCCAAACGCAACTTGCAAGCCCCCTGGCTGGGCCTGACCGCTTTCTGCGCGCTGGCGTTGATTCTTTCCCTGTTGGTGTTCATTGGCGAAGCCTGCCGTGACGCTTTCGACCCGCGAACCTGAGGCCTCTTGCGATGGATGAACAACACTCTGAAACCCTGATCGACATCCGCCAACTGCGCGTGGCCTTCAACGGCGCTGAAGTGGTCCACGGCATCGACCTGACCATCCGGCGCGGAGAGTGCCTGGCGTTGGTGGGTGAATCCGGTTCGGGCAAATCGGTCACGGCCCATTCGATCCTGCGCCTGCTGCCTGCGAAGAAAGTCAGCACCCAAGGCCAGATTCGCTACAACGGCGTCGACTTGTTGCACGCCACCGACCGCCAGTTGCGTGAACTGCGCGGCAACCGCATTGCAATGATCTTTCAGGAACCCATGACCTCGCTCAATCCACTGCACACCGTGGAAAAGCAGATCAACGAGATTCTGGCCCTGCACAAAGGTCTCAAAGGCAAAGCCGCCCGCGAGCGCACGCTGGAACTGCTGGAACTGGTGGGGATTCAGCAACCGCTCAAACGCCTCAAGGCCTACCCCCATCAACTGTCCGGCGGCCAACGGCAACGGGTGATGATCGCCATGGCCCTGGCCAACGAGCCGGACCTGCTGATCGCGGATGAACCGACCACCGCACTGGACGTCACGGTGCAGCTGAAAATCCTTGAACTGCTCAAGTCGCTGCAAGCCCGGCTGGGTATGTCGCTGCTGCTGATCAGCCACGACCTCAACCTGGTGCGCCGCATCGCCCAGCGGGTCTGCGTGATGCGCAACGGCGAAATCGTCGAGCAAGCGGATTGTCAGACCCTGTTCACCGATCCTCAGCATGAATACAGCCGCCTGCTGATCAACGCCGAACCCGACGGCGAACCGGTGCCGAGCCAGCACCCTCACATGCTGCTGTCGGTAGATGCGCTGAAAGTCTGGTTCCCGTTGCCCAAATCGATGTTCAGCCGTGAACGGCAGTACATCAAAGCCGTGGACGGGGTCAGCTTCGAATTGCTCAAGGGCAAGACACTGGGGATCGTCGGCGAATCCGGCTCGGGCAAATCGACGCTGGGTCAGGCGATCCTGCGGTTGATCGATTCCGAGGGCAGTATCCGCTTTGCCAACAAGGAATTGAGCCTGCACAGCCAACACCTGATGCGCCCGCTGCGCAAACGGATGCAGGTGGTGTTTCAAGACCCGTTCGGCAGCCTCAGCCCGCGTATGACGGTGCAACAGATCATCGCCGAAGGCTTGTTGACCCACGGCATCGGCACGCCTCAGGAACGGGAACAAACGGTGATTCGCGTGCTGCGGGAAGTGGGCCTCGACCCGGGCAGCCGCCATCGCTACCCCCACGAGTTTTCCGGCGGGCAGCGTCAGCGCATTTCCATTGCTCGCGCGCTGGTGCTGGAGCCTGAACTGATCCTGTTGGACGAACCCACCTCAGCGCTGGACCGCACCGTGCAAAAGCAGGTCGTCGCCCTGCTACGCGATCTGCAGATGCGCCATGGCCTGACGTACCTGTTCATCAGCCACGACCTGGCGGTGGTCCACGCACTGGCCCACGACCTGATCGTGATCAAGGACGGCAAAGTGGTCGAACAAGGCGCGTCACGAGAGATCTTCGCCCGCCCGCAACAGGCCTATACGCAAGAGCTACTGAAGGCGTCGGGGTTGGTATTTGGCGACGATGCAGTGCACTGACCTTGGCCAACCAGGAAAACGAGGGCACAGAAACCTCAACGGTGCCGGATAAACCGCTTTCGCCAGCCAGTTGGCTCCCACAGGTTTAGCATCGAACAAAAATTCTAAATCCGGCGCAACCTTTGTGGGAGCCAACGGGCTGGCGAAAGCGGCTGACCAGACAGCATAGAATCTCCCACAGATACCCTGTCGGCCCGGAATCTTCGGTCCGACGCCATCGTTGTGGGAGCCGGCTTGCTGGCGAAAGCGGTGGGTCAGTTACACAGTGAACTCGTCTCTCTGGCGGCCCGCCCCTACCCCGCAAACGCCTCCACAATCACAATTTCCGCATGCGCCACGCCCAGCCGGTGGCTCATCGCTTCCTGGTACTCGGTCGAGTGGTAACAGGCCAGCGCCTGCTCGTAGGATTCAAACTCGATGATCACCGTACGCTGTGGGGTCTTGCGCCCTTCCAGTGCTTCGGCGCGACCGCCACGGGCGAGAAACTTGCCGCCGTATTTGGCGAACGCCGCAGGGCCGCGCTGGGTGTATTCGGCGTATTGCGTTGGGTCAGTGATATCTACGTGAGCAATCCAGTAAGCCTTCATCGCACTCTCGCTGTTTGATCAATGGGTGGTTTCAAAACGGACGAATCTGTGAAATATTCTGTCTTATGGTATACCACGAAAAATCAGTGTAAGCATCTACACCACTGCACAGAGATCCCGAGTATGGCGTTCGACCGCATCGAAGACATCATCGAAGACTACCGCCAAGGCAAGATGGTCCTGCTGGTCGACGACGAGGACCGGGAAAACGAAGGCGACCTGCTGCTCGCCGCCGACCGTTGCACCGCACAGGCCATCAGTTTCATGGCCAATGAAGCGCGGGGCCTGATCTGCCTGACCCTGACCGACGAACACTGCCAGCGTCTGGGACTCGAACAGATGGTGCCGAGCAACGGCAGCGTGTTCTCCACCGCATTCACCGTGTCCATCGAAGCCGCAACAGGCGTGACTACCGGCATTTCTGCCGCCGACCGCGCCCGCACCGTGCAAGCGGCGGTGGCCGCCAATGCCACGGCTGAGGACGTCGTCCAGCCTGGCCATATCTTCCCGCTGCGCGCCCGCGAAGGTGGCGTGCTGACTCGCGCCGGTCATACCGAAGCCGGTTGCGATCTGGCGCGGCTGGCTGGTTTTACCCCTGCGTCGGTGATCGTCGAAGTCATGAATGACGACGGCACCATGGCCCGACGCCCGGACCTTGAGCGTTTCGCAGCGAAACACGGCATTCGTATCGGCACCATCGCCGACCTGATCCACTATCGCCTGAGCACCGAACACACGGTCGTGCGCATTGGTGAACGTGAGCTGCCGACTGTTCACGGCACCTTCCGCCTGATCAGCTACGAAGACCGTATTGAAGGCGGTGTGCACATGGCGATGGTCATGGGCGATGTGCGTCGCGACGAACCGACGCTGGTGCGGGTGCACGTGGTCGATCCTTTGCGCGACCTGGTGGGCGCCGAGTACAACGGCCCGCCCAACTGGACGCTATGGGCTGCCCTGCAAAAGGTCGCCGAGGAAGGTCGGGGCGTCGTCGTGGTGCTGGCCAATCATGAATCGTCTCAGGCACTGCTGGAGCGTATTCCGCAGCTCACGCAGGCCCCACGCCAGTACACCCGTTCCCAGTCACGGATTTATTCGGAAGTCGGCACCGGGGCCCAGATCCTGCAAGACATCGGCGTGGGCAAGCTGCGCCACCTAGGCCCACCACTGAAGTACGCCGGCCTCACCGGGTACGATCTGGAAGTGGTTGAAAGCATTCCGTTTTCGGTCTGAAACGACAGCTCATCAAAGCGGAAGCCTTTCACCGGTCAATACGGATTTGGCCCTGTAAACACGGGGTCGAATCCTACAAAAAAATTTAAAAAACGCGGTTTACGGAACGGCAAAATGCTTGCAGAAAGTTTGGAATACCATAATATGACATTCCGTAGGCCGAAGCATTTATCGTCAGGTGCGCCCGCGAGGGACAGCACAAATAAAAGCCCCTGACAGGCCCCGTTTTTCAAGGTCCGAGGATGTCACCGTCCAGAGGCCCACTGCTCCCGACAGGCGGGCAATTGAAAGCCCGCTCAAAAACACAACAAATGAGGGCGTGAAAATGGTGTTGATTCAACGTGCAACAGCGGTCCTGACAGCAGGTGTGTTGGCGCTCTCTTGTCACGCAGCCATCGCTGCCGACAGCGTCAACTTCGTCAGTTGGGGCGGCTCCACCCAGGATGCGCAGAAAGAGGCCTGGGCCAACGCGTTCACCAAGAACACCGGCACCGCCGTGGTTCAGGACGGCCCGACTGACTACGGCAAACTCAAAGCCATGGTCGAGAGCGGCAACGTGTCGTGGGACGTGGTCGATGTCGAAGCCGACTTCGCCCTGCGCGCCGCCAGTGAAGGTCTGCTTGAACCGCTGGACTTCAGCGTGATCAAGAAAGACCGCATCGACCCGCGCTTCCAGTCCGACCACGGCGTCGGTTCCTTCTTCTTCTCCTTCGTGCTCGGCTACAACGAGAACAAGCTCGGTAGTGCCAAACCGCAAGACTGGTCAGCCCTGTTCGACACCAAGACCTACCCCGGCAAACGCGCCCTCTACAAATGGCCAAGCCCTGGCGTGCTGGAACTGGCCCTGCTGGCCGACGGCGTACCCAAAGACAAGCTCTACCCGCTGGACCTGGACCGCGCCTTCAAGAAACTCGACACCATCAAGAAAGACATCGTCTGGTGGGGCGGCGGTGCGCAGTCCCAGCAACTGCTGGCCTCCGGTGAAGCATCGCTGGGTCAGTTCTGGAATGGCCGCACCTACGCGCTCAAGCAAGACGGCGCCCCGGTGGGTGTGAGCTGGAAGCAGAATCTGGTCATGGCGGATTTCCTCGTCGTGCCAAAGGGCGCGAAGAACAAGGCCGCCGCCATGAAACTGATCGCCGAGGCGTCCAGCGCCAAAGGGCAGGCCGACTTCTCCAACCTGACCGCTTACGCACCTGTGAACCTGGACAGCGTGCAACGCCTTGATTCGACGTTGGCGAAGGATCTGCCGACCGCCTATCCTGACGATCAAATCACTCTCGACTTCGCGTACTGGGCCAAGAACGGTCCGGCCATCGCGACACGGTGGAACGAATGGCTGGTCAAGTAAAAATGACGGCCCTCGCGACCCGTCAAACCCAGCCAGCCGGTGGTGCATCCAGCACCGCCGGCGCGGTACCCGCTCAGGCCGTGGCGATGAAACAGACGCCCTCTTTGTCGCAACGCTGGAAAGGCAGCCGCAACCTGCTGCCCGCCCTGCTGTTTCTCGGCCTGTTTTTCTTCGCCCCTCTGATTGGCCTGCTGTTGCGCGGCGTGCTGGAACCGACGCCGGGCCTGGGCAACTACGAACAACTGTTTGCCAATTCGGCCTACGCCCGAGTGCTGTTCAACACCTTCTCAGTCGCCGGTCTGGTGACCCTGTTCAGCCTGCTGCTGGGCTTCCCGCTGGCGTGGGCAATCACGCTGGTGCCCCGTGGCTGGGGCCGCTGGATGCTCAACATCGTCCTGCTGTCGATGTGGACCAGCCTGTTGGCGCGGACCTATTCGTGGCTGGTGTTGCTGCAAGCGTCAGGCGTGATCAACAAGGCCCTGATCGCGATGGGCATCATCGATCAGCCGCTGGAAATGGTGCACAACCTGACCGGTGTGGTGATCGGCATGAGCTACATCATGATCCCGTTCATCGTGCTGCCGTTGCAGGCCACCATGGCGGCCATCGACCCGATGGTGTTGCAGGCCGGTTCCATTTGCGGCGCCAGCCCGTGGACCAATTTCTTCAGGGTGTTCCTGCCGCTGTGCCGCTCGGGGCTGTTTTCCGGGGGCCTGATGGTGTTCGTGATGTCGCTGGGTTACTACGTGACCCCCGCCCTGCTTGGCGGCGCCCAGGACATGATGCTGCCGGAGTTCATCGTTCAGCAGGTGCAATCGTTCCTCAACTGGGGCCTGGCCAGTGCCGCCGCCGCGTTGCTGATCGTGATCACCCTGGTGCTGTTCTACTTCTACCTCAAGCTGCAACCGGAATCGCCGGTCGGCTCGAACCACGCGAGGTAAACCGCCATGCTCCTGACACCCAATGCCATGAGCCCGCGCCTGCGCTGGGGCCTGTATTCGGTCACAGGCTTGATCGCGCTGTTTCTGCTGCTGCCCATCGTGTTCATCGTGCTGTTGTCGTTCGGCTCCTCGCAGTGGCTGGTGTTTCCCCCGCCGGGCTGGACGCTGAAGTGGTACATGCAGTTCTTCAACAATCCCGAGTGGATGAGCGCGGCGCTGGCCAGCCTGAAAGTCGCGGTGCTGACCACGATCTTCGCCGTGCTGCTGGGCCTGCCCACCGCCTTTGCGCTGGTGCGCGGGCGCTTCCCCGGTCGCGACATGCTCTACGGCCTGTTCACCCTGCCGATGATCGTACCGCTGGTGATCATCGCTGTAGCGGTCTATGCGCTGTTCCTCAAACTCGGCTACACCGGCACGCTGTTGTCGTTCGTGGTCAGCCACGTCATCGTCGCGTTGCCGTTCACCATCATCTCGATCATCAACTCGTTGAAGTTGTTCGATCAGTCCATCGAGGACGCTGCGGTGATCTGTGGCGCGTCGCGGATGCAGGCCGTGTTCAAGGTGACCTTTCCGGCGATTCGTCCGGGCATGGTCGCCGGTGCCCTGTTCGCCTTTCTGGTGTCGTGGGATGAGGTGGTGCTTAGCGTGATGATGGCCAGCCCCACCCTGCAAACCCTGCCCGTCAAGATGTGGACCACTCTACGCCAGGACCTGACCCCGGTGATTGCCGTCGCTTCGACGCTGCTGATCGGCCTGTCGGTGTTGGTCATGTTTATCGCCGCGACCCTGCGTCGCCGTAATGAAGCGAGGATGCCTAAATGAGTGCCGTGATCAAAGATGCCAAGCAACCCGCCCAGACCCTGGTCAGCCTGCGTAACCTGAACAAGCATTACGGCGACTTCGCGGCCGTGGACAACATCTCGCTGGACATCCAGGATGGCGAGTTCCTGACCTTCCTCGGCTCCAGCGGTTCGGGCAAAAGCACCACGCTGTCGATGCTGGCCGGTTTCGAAACACCCAGCTCGGGGGAGATTCTGGTGGCCGGTCAGTCGCTGGTGAACGTGCCACCGCACAAGCGCGACATCGGCATGGTGTTTCAGCGTTATTCGCTGTTCCCCCATCTCTCGGTGCGCGACAACATCGCCTTCCCGCTGACCATCCGCAAGCTGGCGGCGGCGGAGCGCGACAAGCGGGTCGACGCCATGCTCAAGCTGGTGCAACTGGACAAATTCGCACACCGCCGCCCTTCGCAACTGTCTGGCGGCCAACAGCAACGGGTCGCCATCGCCCGCGCGCTGGTCTATGAACCGCGCATTCTGCTGATGGACGAACCCCTGGGCGCGCTGGACAAAAAACTGCGCGAAGACCTGCAGGACGAACTGCGCCAACTGCATCGTCGGCTGGGCATCACCATCGTCTACGTGACCCACGATCAGGAAGAAGCCATGCGCCTGTCCCAGCGCATCGCGATCTTCAGCCACGGCAAGATTGTCGGTCTGGGCACCGGCTATGAGCTGTACCAGAACCCGCCGAATGCCTTTGTCGCCTCGTTCCTCGGTAACTCGAACTTCCTCAAGCTCAAGGCCCAGGGCAATGGCGTGGCAACGTTCGAAGGCCAGCCGCTGTCGATTCGACTGACCGCCGGACTGGTGATCGATCAGGATGTGCTGCTGATGATCCGCCCGGAAAAAGCCCAGGCGCTGAGCGTCGAACAAGCGAATGCACAACCGCTGCAAACCGGTTGGAATGAAGTCAGCGCCAAAGTCGGCGAAGTGCTGTTTCTGGGGGAAAGCCAGACTTGCACGGTCATGACCACAGGCGGCACCTCAATGACCGTCAAGGCGCTTTCGGCGGCGGGCATGCCGCTCAAGGCCGGCGATCAGGTGCGCGTGCGCTGGGCAACGGCGGACGCCTGCGTGTACACCGAATGGGCGGAAAGCGATTTGAACAAGGCGGCTGGCGCGCACTGACGCACCGCCCCGCCACCTACGACGTTCGGGTCGCTGCCAACAGCGACCCGAACGTGTTTTGGCTTACGGCTTCCAGTCGCCCCCCTCGACGATCACCGCCGCCGGATCGGTGCCATCCGCCAGTTGGCTGCGCACGTACTGGTCGTAGAGTTTGAGCAGGTATTTTTCCTTGCCCAGCGTGGCCAGTTCGGTGTTCACCCAGTCCCGCAGCTCGACGTTACCCTTCTTGACCGCAGGCGCGATCGGCGCCTCGTCACCGAGTTTTTGCGCCAGCACGCGGTAGCCCGGATTCTGTTTCGCCCAACTGAACAGCACCAGATTGTCTTGCGCGTAGGCATCGCCACGGCCGTTGGCCAGCGCCTGCAGCGATTCGGAGTTTTTCTCGAACTTCAGCAGTTTCCAGTCCGGGTGGTTCTTGGTCAGCCACAGATCAGCGGTGGTCCCGGTGGTAACGATGGTGGTCTTCTTCGCCAGGTCATCCAGCGTCTTCACGTCGCTCTTTTCAGGCACCAACGCCTGCACGGCCACGCGCAGATTCGGGTGGGTGAAGTCCACCACCTGAGCGCGCTCCGGGGTGACGGTCATGTTGGCCAGGATCAAATCCACCTTGTCGCTTTGCAGGAACGGAATCCGGCTGGCGGGCTCGACGACCACGAACTCGATCTTCTTCTCGTCGCCGAGCAAGTCCTTGGCGAAACGACGCCCCAGGTCGGTGTCGAAACCAACGTAATCGCCCTTCTCGTTGACGAAGCCGAACGGCGGTTTGTCGCTGAACACCCCGACAATCAGCTTGTCGCGAGCTTTGATTTTGTCCAGATAACCGTCGGCGTGGGCAGTGACACCCGCCAGCAAGCCGATGGCCAACAGAGGAAAAGCGAGGGCAGTTTTAAGATTCACGAGGCGTTCCTTTTGGGCATGTTTTCGACATAGGAAAATTTCTCCAGAAACTGCTGCGCACGTGCGGTCTGCGGGGAGCTGAAGAAGGTATCGGGATGGCCCTGTTCGACGATACGGCCGCCGTCCATGAACAGGATCCGGTCCGCCACGGCACGGGCAAAGGCCATTTCGTGGGTGACGATCAACAGGGTCATGCCGCTGCGGGCCAGGTCGAGGATCACCTCCAGCACTTCCTTGACCATCTCAGGGTCCAGGGCGGCAGTGACTTCATCGAACAGCATGACTTTGGGGTTCATGCACAAGGCGCGGACGATGGCGATGCGTTGTTGCTGACCACCGGACAATTGGCGAGGAAAGGCATCGCGCTTGTCCAGCAAGCCGACTCGCGCCAACAACGTCTCCGCCTGTTGGAGTGCCTCGGCCCTGGGCCGTTTCTGCACGTTCACCGGGCCCAGCAGAATGTTGTCGAGCACGCTCATGTGCGGGAACAGGTGGTAACTCTGAAACACCATGCCGATCTGCTGACGAACCCTGCGCCAATCGGCGTTGGCGCCCAGCTCACGGCCCATAAACCGGTACTGCCCGGCGTGTCCCGACTCCAGACCGTTGAGGCAGCGCAGCAACGTGCTTTTGCCACAGCCACTGGGGCCGAGGATCACCAGCACCTCGCCTTCCTTGACGCGCAAATCCACGTCCTGCAACACCAGTGCATCGCCAAAGCGCTTGCTGAAACCGGACAGTTCGATCAATGCACTCATGAATGACTCCAGCGTCGCTCAAGCACACGGGAGGCGGCCGAAAGCGGGTAGCAGACAAAAAAGAAAAACAGGAACAGAAAGCCGTAGATCAGCACCGACTCATAGGTGCGTTCGATGATCTGCTGGCCGATCTTGATCACCTCCACCACACCGATCAGCACCGCCAGCGAGCTGGTTTTGATGAGGCGGGTGAAGACGTTGATCATCGGCGGTGTCATGCGCTGCAACGCCTGAGGCAGCAAAACCCGGCCGTACAGCCCCGGCAGCCCGAGACCGATGGCCAACCCGGCTTCGCGCTGGCCTCGGGGAATGGAGCGCAATGCGCCACGCACCACCTCGCCGGTTTCACTGATGCCCCACAGCGACAGCACCAGCACCGCACACCAGAACCCCGGAAGGCTCCAGCCGAAGAAAATCGGCAATCCGAAAAAGAACAGGTACAGCCACACCAGCACCGGGATGGCCCTGAACGCCTCCAGATAAATCGTCAGCACCACGTCGACCCAGCGAACACCCAGATTGCGCAGCACGCCATACACCACACCGCCCAGGCTGCTGAAGACGATGGCCAACGCGGAAATGCCCAGCGTACGACCGACCCCCGTCAGCAGTTGCGGCGCGGACACCCACAACAACTCAAGACCCGAACTGGCCATGCTGAAGCCTCCTTTCGATGACCCGCAACAGCACAGACAGCGGCACGAACAACAACACGCAGAGCGCGGTCATGACGGCGAGCATTTCGTAGGTCTTGTAGTACAGCGCGATGTAATTCTTCGTCGTATAGAGGATTTCCGGCACCGCCACGGCCGAGACCACTGTGGTCTCCTTGAGCAGAAACACGAAATTGGCGAATAACGCGGGCAGGCTGAGAATGCCCGCTTGCGGCAGGATGACGTGACGCAGCAATTGCCAGCGCGACAGGCCAATCGATAAACCCGATTCGATTTGCGATTTGGGCACCGCTTCCACCCCGGCGCGCAGGATTTCGGTCAGGTAGGCGCCGCCCAGAAACGTCATGGCGATCACCGCCGAGGTAAACCCAGAAATGCGAATGCCGATGCTCGGCAGCGCGAAATAGATGAAGAACAGTTGAATGAGCAACGGTGTATTGCGTGCCAGTTCGACATACCCGCGCACCAGCGGTTTGAGCACCGGCACGTTGAACACGCTGATGGTGGCATTTAACAGTGCGACACACAGCGACGTGGCAATGGCGATCAGACCGACCTGCAACGTCACGCCCACGGCGGTGACGAAAGCAGGCAGCGTAGACAGCGCGAAATCAAGATCGAAGTTCATCGGCGCCCACACTGATGCGCAGGGCCTGAAAGGAAAACGGTGGTCAGCACTGCTGCTCCTGAACGTAAAAACGGTATCAGGCGGTTTTGCAGGCTTTGTGCCATACGCGAATCCCCCCGTCTTCAGCAGACGAAAGCAGCCTCTGGCACACGCTAACTGATTGTTTTAAAGCGAAATTGCTGAACCCCTGTTGCTCCAGAAACAGTCGGATCATGGCGGGGGGATGCGGCTAACGAGAACGTCGCAGCAAGACTCGGTCCGTAACAGCATGGCTTGCCTGGGCGGCGCACGAGAGATCGCTGACGCCGGCAAGCCGGACTGCTACAAGGAGGCGCGTATGCCAGGTGCATCGCAGCGCGCCTCGGTCCGTAGCGGCGTTGACTCAGATGCGGAACGTCCCCACCAGGTGCTGCAAACGTGCGGTCTGGTGTTCGAGGTGGGAACAGGCGTCCAGCGTCGATTTGAGGTTGTCGACGCCTTCCTGGTTCAACGTGTTGATTTCGGTGATGTCGACATTGATCGACTCGACCACGGCGGTCTGTTCCTCGGTGGCCGTCGCCACGGACTGGTTCATGCCGTCGATTTCACCAATGCGGCGAGTCACGCTGTTCAGGCGCTCACCGGCCTGGTTGGCGATGGTCACGCTGCTTTCACTCTGGCGCTGGCTTTCGGTCATGTTGGCCACCGCATCGCGCGCGCCCACTTGCAGTTCTTCGATCATTCCCTGCACTTGCTGGGCCGAATCCTGAGTGCGGTGAGCCAGGTTGCGCACTTCATCGGCCACCACCGCAAACCCGCGGCCCGCTTCACC
This sequence comes from Pseudomonas sp. Pseu.R1, assembly GCF_045764065.1. Lineage (NCBI taxonomy): Bacteria > Pseudomonadati > Pseudomonadota > Gammaproteobacteria > Pseudomonadales > Pseudomonadaceae > Pseudomonas > Pseudomonas sp. Pseu.R1. Next base: position 734,426 of record NZ_JBJGEE020000001.1, read on the forward strand.
CGCACGGGCCGCTTCGATGGCCGCGTTCAGCGCCAGCAGGTTGGTTTGTTGGGAAATACCGGTGATTACTTCTAGAATCTGGCCAATGTTGGCGGTCTTGGCGTTCAGCGTCTCGATGTTGGCGCAGGATTCGCTGATCTTGTCCGAAAGCTCGTTCATCGCCTTGATGGTCTGGGTCACGACACCCTGCCCTTCGCTGGCCAGTTGCGTGGCTTCGCTGGAGTGCTGCGAAGCCAATGCGGCGTTCTGGGCGATTTCCTGCGCAGCGGCGCCAAGCTGATTGATCGCTGCGGCAACGCTACTGGTACGGCTGGACTGCTGATCCGAGTTGCCCATGGACGAGTTGGACGCGCCCACCACGCGCGCTGCCACTTCGCCCAGTTGCCCGGCGGTGGACGCCACTTCGCGGATCGATCCGTGAATCCGTTCCACGAAGCGGTTGAACGACAGCGCCAGTGCGCCGAATTCATCCTGCGACACGATCGACAGGCGTTTGGTCAGGTCACCCTCACCGTCGGCGATATCCTGCATGGCGCGACCCATCTGGTGCAGCGGCTGCATCAGCACGCGGATCAGCAGGCCCAGCAACAGCATGATGATCGCCACCACAATCACCATCGCGGTGATCGCCGAGGCGCGGAACTCGCTGAGCATCGAGTAGGCGGCGTCGCGGTCCAGGACCAGCGCCACGTACCAGTTCGCAGAAGACAAGCCCTCGACTTTGGTGAACGAGATGAACTGTGCCTTGCCCGCCGACTGGATTTCCGCGACGCCCGGCGCGATCTTCGGCGCACCGTTGGGGTAGGCCTCGCTGACGTTTTTCAGGATCAGCTTGCTGTCCGGGTGAATCAGAATCTTGCCATCGGCGCTGACGATGTAGGCATAGCCATGGCCACCGAAATTCAGCGAGTTGATGGTTTTGGTAATGGCCTCCAGGGAAATATCGGCCCCCGCCACGCCAATCATCTGGCCCTGCTGGCGAACCGGCGTGGCCAGGGTCACCACTAGCTTGCCCGACGATGCGGCGATGTACGGCTCGGTGACGATGGTGCCTTGCGCCGCATCGGCGGCCTTGTACCAGCCCCGTGCACGCGGGTCGTAATCGGCGGCGCGGTTACCCGCAGGCACCGAGAACATCAGGCCGTCCTTGCCACCGAAGTAGCTCAGTTGGAAATTGTCCGGGTACACAGGCAGGCCCACAGCGCGCTTCAGGTTGTCAGGCGACGGGCCATCGACGGCGATCTGCTGCGCCATCGAATAGAGCAATTGCGTGCGGCTGTCGAGCCAGGTCTGAATGTTTTGTGTGGTCAGACTGCCCAGTTGTTGCAGTTCGGTGTCGACGTTGTTTTTCAGAGTTTCACGCTGACGGTAATCATTCACCAGAATGAAACACGAGAAAGCAACAACAACTATCAGTGCAGCGGCCAGCAGGATCTTTCTGCTGAAGCCCAGACTTTTGATCATATGATTGTGTCCATAACCAAGAATGACAGCGACGGGAATGCGTGGCCGATCAGGCGCGCGCCGCGCTTTTTACGGGGTTGTGCGAAGAAAGGGAAGACGCGGCCTGAAATATCTTTCGGCCGCTTGAACGCGAAGTTGAATACCGGTCGTCGAACCGTGTTAGTTGAAGTTGGCCGATGTTTTAGAACAAACGGTTAACGTAACTAGATCAGGATCCAATACGGCGCACTTAGTGCACCCAGTAGGCGTGAGGTCGCCCGCGCCTACTGGGTCATGGAAACGATCAGCGGAAGTTAGTCTTGGCCAGTTCCAGCACCTGATCCGCCTTGCCGCTCATCACAGCCTTCAACATGAACAGGCTGAAACCCTTGGCCTGGGCCAGTTTGATTTTCGGCGGCAGGCCCAGCTCCTGTTTCGCCGTGACCACGTCCACCACCACCGGGCCGGGATGCTCAAAAGCCTTCTTCAACGCGTTGGGCAGGTCGGCGGAATCCTCCACGCGAATCCCCAGAATTCCGGCACCAATGGCGATGTTGGCGAAGTTGGTGGCATGGAAATCGGTGTCATGGGGCACATACCCGCTGGCCTGCATTTCCATGGCGACAAAACCCAGCGAGCTGTTGTTGAACACCACGATCTTGATCGGCAGGTTGAGCTGGCGAATCGTGAGCAGGTCCCCCAGCAGCATCGACAAACCGCCGTCGCCACACAACGCCACCACTTGGCGCTGAGGAAACGCCGCCTTGGCGCCCAGCGCCTGGGGCATGGCGTTGGCCATGGAGCCGTGGTTGAACGATCCCAACAATGAACGCTGGCCGTTCATGGTCAGGTAGCGCGCCGCCCACAAGGTTGGCGTGCCGACGTCCACGGTGAAAATCGAGTCGGGATCGGCGTACGCGTCCACCATACGCGTCAAATACTGAGGATGGATCGGCTCACCGTGAGGCGACGGTGTGGCCAGTTCATCCAGTTCTTCGCGGGCCTTGGCATAGTGATCCAGCGCTTTGTCGAGAAACTTGCGATCGGTGTGCGCCTTGATCCGGGGTAACAGCGCAACGATGGTTTCGGCGATGCCCCCTTCCAGCCCCAGCATCAGAGGCGTGCGCCGACCGAGCGCAGCGGCGTCGATGTCGATCTGCACGATGTTGGCTTTTTCCGGATAGAAATTGCGGTATGGAAAATTGCTGCCGAGGATCAACAGCGTGTCGCAATTCATCATGGCGTGATAGCCGGAGCTGAAACCGATCAGCCCGGTCATGCCCACGTCGAACGGATTGGCGTACTCGATGTACTGTTTGCCGCGCAGGGCATGCACCACGGGGGCTGCGAGCTTTTCCGCCAGGGCGACGACTTGATCATGGGCCTCGGCGCAGCCTGCACCGGCCAGAATGGTCACGCTTTTGGAGGCATCCAGCAGCTCGATCAGCCGCAACAGGTCTTTTTCAGCCGGGATAACCCGCGCAGCGACGGGTTCAACCCAAGCAGGCTTGACGTCTGGCGCAGGCAACAAGGCGACATCGCCGGGGATCACGATCACCGCCACGCCACGTTGGCTGATCGCCGCCCGCATCGCCCGTTCCAGAACACGGGGAAACTGCTCGGCGCTGCTCACCGCCTCGACGAAGTGGCTGCACTCTTTGAACAGTTGGACGGGATGGGTTTCCTGAAAGTAATTCAGGCCTATTTCCGACGAGGGGATCTGCGCCGCGATGGCCAGTACCGGCACTCGGCTGCGATGGCAATCGTACAGGCCGTTGATCAGGTGCAGATTGCCCGGACCACAACTGCCTGCACACACCGCCAGTTTGCCTGTGGTGGCGGCTTCTGCGCCCGCAGCGAAGGCCGCCACTTCTTCGTGACGGGTGTGCATCCACTTGATCTTGCCCAGCCGCTGAAGGCTGTCGGTCAGGCCGTTCAGGCTGTCGCCACTGACGCCCCAGATCTTCGAGACGCCCGCGGCGGCGAGGGTGTGGGCAAGGTAATCGGCGATGGTTCTGCTGGACATGGGGCAGGTTCCTTGTCGAGTCGAATGGACCGCACGTTGCAACCTTCTGCAGCGCGCGTCGTTTCAAATCGACCTGTAGCACCGGTCAACAGTTCAGTGCTTGTCGGAATGTGCGAGTCTGCGGCGACCGTGACAGCGTCCGGTGTTCGCCCCGCCCCTCGTTGACAACGGTCTGCGGCTCATCAAGGCTGGCGGATTCCAACCCGGCAGGAGCAGGCCATGGCGAGCAAGGCAGAAATCGCGGCGTTTATCGCGCAAGAGTTTCCACAGACCCGGATCGTCGTTGAGGACGTGGGCGATCAGCGGGCGACGATTTCTCAGGTGGTCGATCAGTCGGACTTGCGCCCCGGTGGCACGGTGTCCGGGCCGACCCTGATGGCAGTGGCGGATGTGGCCTTGTACGTGGCGGTGCTCGGTGTCATCGGCATTGTGCCGCTGACGGTCACCACCAGCCTGACGATCAACTTCTTGCGCAAGCCCGAAGCCGGGCGGCGGATCATCGCGCAGTGTCAGTTGATGAAAGTCGGCAAGACCCTGGCCATTGGCGAGGTTTCGCTGTACTCCGAAGGGCTGGCCGATGCCGTGGCCCACGTGGTTGGCACTTACGCCATCCCGCCCCACCCCCTGCGCTAAGCCGGGCAAAACAGGGACGGGGAACGGGTCCTGAGAGCACTTTCTGTAGCAGCACGGCCGTGCTGCTACAAGGAATCGGCGCGAGTCATTCCGATCCAGCGGGTATTGAGGACTTCATGTCCACAATGTGCGCCCAAAGAAGGTCAACGCCCGGTCCCACGCCAGTTGCGCCCACACTGGGTCATACTGCGTCCCGGCAATACGTCCTGGCCCGACGGCGGTTTCGTTGGCAAAGGCATGGTGGGCCAGGTAACGATGGAATTCGATGTCCACCCCACCCTCGCCCAGCTTCTCTTCCAGTTTGTCGACGTTTTCCGCCGGAAAAAACTCATCCTGTGTCGCCCAGTGTGCTTGCACCGGCACCTTGATGGCGTTGGGGTCAAGGTATTCCAGCGGCGGCATGCCGTAGAACACCACGCCAGCCGACAACTCGGGAATGAAGTTCAGCGCCAGCAACGTCAATGCGCCTCCCATGCAGAAGCCGGTGACACCCACATTCGGCGTATGGCCCTTGAGGTACTGCACGGCGCCACGAATGTCCTGAGTGGCGGCGTCGGCAAAATCGAGTTTGCTCATCAGGTGATGAGCCTCCTCCTCTTCGACGGTCATTTCGCCCCGGTACAAATCCGGCACCAGCGCCAGGTAACCGGCCGCCGCAAGGCGATCCGCCACGCCGCGAATCTGATCGTTCAGGCCCCACCACTCCTGAATCACCACGATGGCCGGAGCGCCTTCGGTTTTCACCGGGCTGGCCAGGTAGCCGCTGACCTCCTTGCCATCCGGGCGGGTATAAGTGATGGTTTTACCGCTGGCTGGTTGTGCTTTCGATTGCGTCACGTGAGTCTCCCGAAGCGGTGAAAAGAGTGATAGGTGTAGCACGCCGCTCGGAACGTTCAGCGGCGCGCTGCTGCTCGTCCACGCGCCTCTGGCGAAGTTGCTTGTGCAACGTGGCCACAGGCGGTGCGTACAAAAAGCCGAACGATACGCTGTTGTGACGTCCCTTGACCGCGTGGTGCATGAGGTGAGCCTGGTACAACCGGCGAAGGTAGCGATTGCGCGGTTTCGGACGAACCGGCCAGTGCCGATGCACGATGCCATCGTGCACCAGAATATAGATCAACCCGAACGCGGCAACCCCCGCCCCCACCCATTGCAGCGGGTCATAACCGCTGTTTCCCAGCACGATCAGGCCAACGGCCGCTGCGCCAAGCACCAGCAGGTAAATGTCATTGGTTTCGAACGCGCCCAGATGCTCTTCGTGGTGAGAGCGATGCAAAAACCAGCCCCAGCCGTGCATGACGTACTTGTGCGCAAGAAAACCGACCCCCTCCATGGCGATCAGGGTGCAGAGGAAAATCGCGAAGTTGAAAATCATAAGAGGCGGCGTGGTCACGGGCATCTGGGGTCGAGGTGCAGCATACCGGCGCGGGGCGAAAAATCAAAAGTCACTGATCGCGCGAGCACCCTCGCTCTGTGTAGCAGTCCGGCTTGCCGGCGGCGGTGTGTCATTCATCGGATTCTTCTCTGGCTTTACGCTACCGCCGGCAAGCCGGACTGCTGCAGCGTCATTGCCCATTCAAAGATTTCACACCCAACGTTTGCTTTCCTGACCGACCGATGTAAAAAATGGCCCCAAGGGTGAATGGCGTTTTCATTCACTGTCCACATGCTGGCCTGCAACCACGACGGCCGGCATCGCTTTCAAGGAATTCAGAATGGCTCCAAGACAGGTAATCAACGCTTCGGTCAGTCCAAAAGGTAGCCTGGAGACGCTTTCACAACGTGAAGTCCAACAACTGAGCGCTGCTGGCTCAGGCAGTACGTACAGCCTTTTCCGCCAGTGCGCCCTGGCCATCCTCAACACGGGCGCGCATGTTGACAACGCCAAAACCATTCTCGAAGCCTACCAGGACTTCGAAGTGCGCATTCATCAACTGGACCGCGGCGTGCGCCTGGAGCTGCTGAACGCTCCGGCTGACGCCTTCGTTGACGGCGAAATGATCGCCAGCACTCGGGAAATGCTGTTCAGCGCCCTGCGCGACATCGTCTACACCGAAAGCGAACTGGACAGCCAGCGCATCGACCTGGACTCGTCCCAAGGCATCACCGATTACGTCTTCCACCTGCTGCGCAACGCCCGCACCCTGCGCGCGGGTGTCGAGCCGAAGATGGTGGTGTGCTGGGGTGGGCACTCGATCAACACCGAGGAATACAAATACACCAAGAAAGTCGGCCACGAACTGGGCCTGCGCAAGCTGGACATCTGCACCGGTTGCGGCCCTGGCGTGATGAAAGGCCCGATGAAGGGCGCGACCATCGCCCACGCCAAACAACGCATCAGCGGTGGCCGCTACCTGGGCCTGACCGAGCCGGGCATCATTGCGGCCGAAGCGCCGAACCCGATCGTCAACGAACTGGTCATCCTGCCGGACATCGAGAAGCGCCTGGAAGCCTTCGTCCGGGTCGGCCACGGCATCATCATTTTCCCGGGCGGCGCTGGTACGGCTGAAGAGTTCCTCTACCTGCTGGGCATCCTGATGCACCCGGACAACCAGGACCTGCCCTTCCCGGTCATCCTCACCGGCCCGAAAAGCACCGCGCCGTATCTGGAGCAACTGCACGCCTTCGTCAGCGCGACCTTGGGCGAGCAAGCGCACAAACATTACAAGATCATCATCGATGACCCGGCCGAAGTGGCGCGGCAAATGGTCGAAGGGCTGGCCGCCGTACGCCAGTTCCGCCGCGAGCGCGCCGACGCCTTCCACTTCAACTGGCTGCTGAAGATCGAAGAAAGCTTCCAGCGTCCTTTCGACCCGACCCACGCCAATATGGCCAGCCTGCAACTGCGCCGCGACCTGCCGCCCCACGAACTGGCGGCGAACCTGCGCCGGGCGTTTTCCGGGATCGTGGCGGGCAACGTCAAGGACAAGGGTATTCGCCTGATCGAAGAGCACGGGCCGTATGAAATCCACGGCGACGCCGAAGTCATGCAGCCGCTGGACAAACTGCTGCAAGCGTTCGTCGAACAGCACCGCATGAAACTGCCTGGCGGCGCGGCGTACGTGCCGTGTTACCGCGTCGTCTCCTGATACTGAATCCGCGTCGACTGGAACCTTCCGGCTCGGCGCGATCGTTGTGGGAGCCGGCTTGCTGGCGAAAGCGTCGTGTCAGTTGCGCATGTGTTGCCTGACACACCGTTTTCGCCAGAATTTATGGCCCCTCAATGATCCACATCCGCCCCATGACGCCCGAAGACTTCGAACGCTTCTGGCCGACTTTTCAAACCGTGGTTAAAGCGCAGGAAACCTACGCCTACGACCCCGACCTGACCTATGAACAAGCGCTGCACCTGTGGCTCGAATACCCGCTGCACACGCTGATCGCCGAAGAAGACGGCGTACTGCTCGGCAGCTATTACCTCAAGGCCAACGCTGCCGGTCCTGGCGGTCACGTGTCCAATTGCGGTTACATGGTCACCAACGAGGCCCGAGGTCGCGGCGTGGCCCGAGCGATGTGCGAACACTCCCAGCAACTGGCAGTGGACAGCGGGTTCTCGGCGATGCAGTTCAATTCGGTGGTGGCGACCAACGAGGTCGCGGTCGCCCTGTGGAACAAGCTGGGTTTCGAGACCGTTGGCCGCTTGCCCCGTGCTTATCGCCACGCTCGCCACGGCCTGGTCGACTGCCTGGTGATGTTCAAATGGCTGGCGGACATGCCGGCGTCACGCAAGGCCAAAAGCCCGCTGTTGATCGGGCGCAAGAACATCGAGTCTGTGGTGTCGCGGCCTCGACGGGCCAAACCGGACACCCCGGCCTGATTTTCACCGCTCACTGGAACCCATTCCCGCCTGACGCCACTCAGTCCACACACTGTTTACTGCAGGGACGGCGTCAGCATGGTTTCACCTACCTCATCAATCCACCACTCTGCTTCAGTGGCCGCTGTGGTCGGCAGCACTCACGCTGGCTCCAGTGAAGGCCCTAAGCAGCGCCTCGGCTTCCGGGCGAAGATGGATGCGTTCAGCCATTCCGTCGCCCAGAAAGGGCGCCACCTCAAAGAAGGGTTCAAGGCCCGTCCTGGAGATGCGTCATCCACCCCGCGCAGTTCTCGGGCGCAGTCCCCCGTCCAGCCGCCGCAACTGGAACGTGCGCAGTCCCATGCCAGTGGCCGGGGCGATCCCCCGCAACCACCTGAAATTCCGGCTCCGACGCCCCCCGTTGCACCGCCCGTCGCAGCGCCGCCTCATGCGCCGATCGAACTGTCGCCTCGCCTGACCATGCGACTGGAGGACCATCGCCTGATCGTCGGTGAGCCGGGGCGTGCCAATCGCACGGAACAACTGCTGGACAGCGTCCTTAACAAGACGCAAGAGCGGTATCGAACGCTTGAGAACCTGAGCGATCCCGCAGTCGCTGGCAAAACCGAATACCTGCTGACGGACTCCCGCCATCGCCTGTTGCATGCCCAGGCGAGCGATCTGGCGGTGTCAGTGTTCAAAAGCAGTGAAAACCGCCCCTACACGCGCCTCCATGTGGCGATGCCTGGCAATGCCCATCGCGCTCAGATCACAGGGGTACACGTGGACGCCGACGGCAATGCCTTCCGACTCCACGACAAGAAACTCTACGCGTTGGAGGAAGGCACCTGGAAGGACCGAGGTGTCGCTGTAGACTTGAAAAGTCTGCATGACATGGGGGGCGAATTGTACGCACTCGATGACGCCGGCCAGATCCGCCCTCTCAGTGCGCCAGACACGACGATTGCGTTCCAACATCCGGTTCAGGCGCTGGCCCATCTGGACGGTGCCCTTATCGCGCTCACCGCCGACAGCGACAATCAATTGCACCTCGAACGACGGGATGGTCTGGGCCATGGCATTCACGGGATTCACGCGCTCACCGACGCCAACGGCCCCCTGAGCACTGACGCCGCCGACAAACCCACCGCCATCGCCGTACAGGGCAATCAGGTGCTGCTCAGCACGGCCACAGGCACGCTGCACCGGGTCAACATTCCCGACGACATGATCGAAGCGATTGCGACCGAGGAAGAAACCCGCGTGCTTGAACCGTTGTCGCTGGCCGATACACGCCATTCCGACGCCTTGCAGAACCTGCTGGGTCGGCACCAGTACGGTGAAATGTTCGTCGACAACAATCAACTGTTCGCACGGGTAAAAGACCATCGCGGCACTGAACACAGCGCCAGTTGGGATGCTCACTCACAAACCTTCCGTCCCGGCTGGAACCTGAGCCAGACCCTGGTGCTGGACCGCCAGCACGGTCTGCCGCGATTGACGCCTGCCCTGAATGAACAGATCCAGTTGGCCCGCGGCCGTATCGCGCAACACGACAACACGCTGCTCGCAGAGGACCCTCGAACCGGGGAATGGAAGAAAACCAGCGAAACCGACATCAAGTCGCTGGTCGCCGCCCACGACGGTTTCGCCTACCTGATCGACAAGGACAACAAGCTCAAGCAACTGAAAGTCGCGCCACAAGCCACCGCTCATGACATGGGCCAGGGTGTTGACCTGGCGCTGCCCGGACGGGCCACTGAAGCCAAGGGCACCCTCATGCGCGGCGCCGAACACCTGACCGTGGACAAGGTGGCTGTGCAGAATGACCAACGTTACATGACACTCAGCGGCGGCGAGCTGCGTCTGCACGATCAGAACGGCGAGCGGGCCAAACTGCCTCCCCTGCCGGGCAACGGTGACATCATCGGTATTGGCAGTTCGGGTCAGGACTGGTTCGCCCTCAAGGACGGCGCGCTTCATCAAATGTCCGGTCCGGGCGCTGATCCGAAAAACATGTCGACCACTCGTGCCTGGGCAACGGCATCACTGGAAGGCCTGCCCGCCGGTGCGACCCTGCAAGATCTCAAGACCGATCACAAGGGCCATCTGCGGCTGCACATCAGCGTCCCGGGCGCCACGCCGGAAGATCCCGTGGCCGTCAGCGAGCACATCCGCCGACCGAACGGCCGTTGGGAGCCGGCCTCGGCAGAAGCCGAGCAGGCCGCGGACGCTGCGCCGCGTCCCCATGCCCACTTTGAAAACCTGGCGGGTAGCGAACTCCCCTTTACCCGCAAGAAAGGCGTCAAACTCAGCGCCAATATTGGCGGCCGCAATAATGTGGAGACCGCCAAACTTCGCAACTACGCGCCCAACTCGTTGACGCAGAACTACGTCACCTCGCATCTGGCGTCCACAGGCGCGTTCAAGGTCCCGGCCGACAGTATCCAGCACGCCTGGAAAGGGCGCGAAGGGTTGCGGGAGGTCTACACCCGCGAGGTCGATACGCTGCGCGGTCTGACGGCAGCCGCCGCAGCCCGCCCGGCCGAAGCGCCCGACTCAATGGCCGATCGACTGGCGACCTTGAGCCGGTCCCCTGTGTCGCCGCCGGTCGCGGAACTGGTCGATCTGATCACCTGGTTCCAGCGAACCGTCAACGAGGACATGCAGAAGACCCTGCGAGAACTGGCTGAAGCCAAAGGCGCGCTGCACAACAGCGGCGACATCAACCTCAACTTCCGGCCCGGCAAGCCTCCGCGTAACGACCTGTTCAACGAGGTCGCCCATGTATTGACAGACAGCGGCATAAAACCGGGCGATCCGCTCGGCGATTTGGTCGAAACACTGCAAAGCCGGAACTTCACCCTCGAACACCGCGATCCCGTATCAAGCTTCGACGACTCTCGCAAGCGTGGCGACAACCAGACCCTGCTCTGCGCACGGCTGGCGGCCAACGCACAGATCATGAAGCGCCTCAGCGCCCAGGTCGACGACCTGACGGCCAACCCCGGACGACCGCAGGCGGATCTGGACACCTTCGCCGCCCAGTTGGCTGCCTTGCACAACACCGATTACGACGGCAACCCGCTCAAGCGCTACACCGACGCGGGCTTCCGCAGCTATGGGGCGCTGGAGGCCAGCTACGACGCGACCAAGAGCCTGCTCAAATACATGCGCAAGGACAATCACCCGGTCAAACGCAACGTGCTGGAGGGGTTACAAACCACCCCCGCCGAGCTCACCCGCAATCTGACCCAGGCGTTGCGAGACCTCGAACCCCGCGAAAGTCTGAAGATCAACCGCAACTATGGGGGCGGCGTGACCGGGGGCATCAGCGGCCCCGCGGGCGATGCTTTCCTGGGCTTTCGCGGCTCCGTCGATCCAGAGCGAACCTACGGCATCACGTTCACCCGCTTTGACCGTGGCCTGAAAGTCTCGATCAACCGCGAAGGCGCCGTTAGCGGCACGGGCAGTTTTGGGTTTGGCGGCGGCAAATCGGACACCAAAACCACCGCCGGGGACAGTCACAACAACATTCAATCCAACAGCGGCTGGTTCGGCGGCAGCCTGGACGCGAAGTACAAATACGCCGACAACACCGCCCTGAGCTTTTTCGTGCGCGACGATGAAATGGACGCGTTCATGGACGACCTGCTCAATACACGACTGCACAGCAGCCAGCGGCCGGAGCTCACCGGGTTGAAGCCCATGGACCTGATGAACCGCAGCGTCGAACAGGAAGTGCGCACCACCGCCAAGCACAGCTTCGATCTGGAGCTGGGCGCCAATATCGAGTCGCGCACCAACTACGGCCAGACCGACGCCGAGCCCGTGGCGGGTTTCATGCGCTTCGGTGTCGGCCTGCTGGCCAGCCTGACGCTCATGAGCGCCGAACGGGAGCGCACTCAGGGGCGCGGCAACGACGGCTTGCAAACCGACATCTACAGCAGCAACCGTGCACGCTTTCTTGAAAAAGGCGCCGTGACGGGCTACGCGAGGATGTTCAGCTCCGTTTTCTCGGCGCGTCCGGACAACCTGTTCATTGCCGGTGGCGCGCCCGTTGGTATCGCGGCCACGCTGTCGGTGGACAACAAGACCGGCAAAACCTATGACGTGCGCTTCAAGGATGCCCTGCCCGTACAGGCCAGTGATGTGAAGAGCCTGGCCAGCAGCCTTGAGAAGGCCTTTCCTGAGCTCAAGCAGAACAAACGTGACGACCAGCCCGTGACGGAGCGCCTGAACGCGCTACACGACCAGTACGGCAGCAAGACTGCGCAAAACGACGCCCAGCATTCGGCCCTGATGAGTCTGGCCCAGACACGCCGTCAGCAGCTGGCCAACGTTAAAGGCTCGGCCTTGATGTCGCTGATGGACATGGTGGTCAAGCACAACAACGTCAATCGCGTGGACCAGAAAACCGTCAGCAAGCGGGGTATCGATATGGTCAAGGAGATGCTGGGCAAGGACGTCAACCCGGGTAACGCAGAGCGCATTCACCAAATGATGAACGACGACCCGCAGCTCAAGGCACTGCTCGATGAAATGAAAAGCGCCAAGGGCACGACCCGGGCCGAGATCAAGCTGGAAGTGACCGACGCGGTGAAAAAGAACATCGAGGATGCGGCGATTGTCGGAAGGCTGTCCGATGAAGCGCTGAAAACCCAGCTATCGGACCGGGACAACTTGCGCATCAAAAGCATCGCGATCTTTCGCTCGGCGGCCAAGGACGACTCACTGGGTGTTCCCCTGCCCTATGTGAGTTACAAGAGCGGCAGCAGCCTGGCCATCGAGCGCTTGATGGGGGAACTCACGTTTGAGTACGGCGCTGACCAGTTGAACCCGAAAAAAGTCACGGCCGACGGCGCCATCGCCGATCAAGGTGACACCACCGCAGCTCGTGAGCTGGGCCTGGAAGCGAGTGGTGAGTTTCGCTTGCGCTAAATGCCCTCACACACCCTATCGACCTGGACCGAAGGAAGCAAAAAATGAGTCACGCCGCCATACTGCTCGACGCGCTGGGCAAACAACTGGGTACCGCTCTGCGACTGGAAAACGGCGTGTGCGCGCTGTTCGACCAGGAAAGGGAAGTTGCCATCATCGAAATCCCGCCATCGGGGGACGTCGCGATCCTGCATTGCAAGCTAGCGCTGCGCCCGGACCCCGGCCTGCATGCACGCCTGTTGCGCCTGAACTTCGACACGGGTGCCATGAGCGGCTGCTGGCTGGCTCTCGACGAGCGTTCAGACGTTCGGTTGTGCGCCGAACTGCCATTGGAGACGCTGAGCGAGGTGTCATTCGTGCACTGGGTGCAGGGATTCGTCAAACAAACTCACGACATCCCTCGTCTTTTACGCGCCCACACCGCCCCCGCAGCGGCAAGACGGATTGGCTGAACGGCTCGAAAAAACGCATGAAAGGCGGCGAACAGCGCCGACATGACGCTTTTCGCCATCTGTACGGCGTATCCGAAACTTGCCGGAATGCCATCTCTCTACGATTCTGTATACACGGCTCGATCAGCGGGCCGTGCTCACAATACGCGCCGGAGAGGCCAGCATGACGACCGTAGCCGAACTACTCAAACTGAAAGAAAAGCATCACGGTGAAGTGCATACCGTCAGACCGGATCAGATGGTCATCGACGCGATCAAGCTGATGGCCGAGAAAAACATCGGCGCCGTGCCCGTGGTTCAGGGCGCCAAGGTCGTCGGGATCGTCAGCGAGCGGGATTATGCGCGCAAGATGGAACTGGCCGGACGCGCCTCGGTGGGCACACCGATCAGCGAAATCATGACCCCCGAAGTGAAAACCATCACTCCGCAACATACCGTCGGTGAATGCATGAACATCATGACCAACGGCCGCCTGCGCCATCTGCCGGTGGTGGATGAGGGCCAGCTGGTGGGATTGCTGTCCATCGGCGATCTGGTCAAGGAAGCCATCGCCGAACAGGCGCGGCTGATCAAGAAGATGGAAGAGTACATTCGCGGGGAGAGTTACTGACGCCTCGACGCCACGCTGTCGTGCAATAAACACGGGATCCTGTGGGAGCGAATTCATTCGCGATTGGCCCCTACATTCGATGGATGACTGTCGGATGTACGACCGTCTCGCGAATGAATTCGCTCCCACAGGGTGTACCGCGAACGATTCGTACTGCTTCACTGCACCGGCAGGAAATTCAGGAACAACAGGCTTTGCGCATAGTTGAGGCCGATCCGGCGATAACGCTCGTCAAGCATCTGAGTCAGCAAGTCCAGCCGAGCCACGATCTTTCCGAACTCAGTGGCAAAGCTCAGATTGCTGCCTTCCTCTGAAATCTCGTTGGAGAACAGCATCAACTCGCCATTAGCATTCTGCCGCTGGCTCAACAACCAGGTCGCTTTTTCGATGTTACGCGCGGCGTTGCTGACGAACGTGGGATTGATCTGATCGGTCATGAAAAATTCCAGTCGCCCACCGTGCGCCGTCACCAGCATGCTGCCGATGGCATAGATGAACGCGCCGACCCGATCCCCCAAAAACTCCGGGCTCAAGGCATAACTCAAGGCTGCCAGGTCTCGACGGTTACCCAATTGCGGCAGCGGCTTTTTCTGCTCGATGGCCTCACGCACATTGCGTTCAGCCGAACGGGCATCGACAAAACCCGACTTGCGCCATTCCGCCGGATTTCGCAAATACAGCTTGTTCATCAATAGATAGAGGCTTTGCAGGTTGTCGTGCATGGCCAGGGTGGCCATTCGGTCAACGCTGGTCTGAAAGAATTCCTGTGGTCGGGTTTCACTGAACTGGGTCGCCATGTCGCGCCCGTCCTGACGGGTGCAACCCGCCGTGCAGAGCGCCAACAGGCACGCCGCGAGAGGTACGCACAGACGGCGGCGCATGTGGAAACAAGAGGAAACAGAAACCATCAATCCAACGCTTCAACGAACTGGACCCCACGCGGATCGTGGCGTCCCGGCCATGCATAGAGCGGCAAACCGGCAAAAAGTGCGACAGGCGCGCAAAATGCGTGCTGAGCACCCACTAACCGAAGCATGATTCGTGGTCTTTTTAGCGCGCACACATTTGACGCCGCCCTCGCCTTTCACCAAGCTAGCCGACTTCACTTGCTTTCAGGAAACACCCCGCGTGATGACCCCAAGCCTGCACTGGCGTCGCTTTCTGTTCTGCCTCGCTCCGCTGATCGCCCTGCTCGCCGCTTGTGACGGCGGTGCTCCCAAGCCCAAGCCACCCGAGGCCACTACGTACGTCAGCGTTGAATGGGACAAACTACCGGCGGTCAACGACACCGACCTGATGGCCGGTTACAACAGTTGGTTTTCGGCGTGCAAGCGTCTGGCGAAAGACCCCGTGTGGGGCGCCACCTGCGCGCAGGCTGCGCAAGTACCGCAAGACCCTGCCGCCGTGCGCGACTTCCTCAAGAACGCACTACAGGTCTACAGCCTGCGCTCTTCGGAACACGGCGCCAACGGCCTGATCACGGGCTACTATGAGCCCATTTATAAAGGCAGCGAACAGCGTAACGACCAGCACCCGGTGGCGATCTACGGTGTGCCGGATGACCTGATCATCGTCAATCTGGACAGCATTTACCCGGAACTGAAAGGCAAGCGCCTGCGTGGGCGCCTGGACGGTCGCGTACTGCGTCCCTACGACGACGCCGCCACCATCGGCGAGAAAGGCGTCAATGCACCGGTGCTCGCCTGGCTGGAAAACCCCATTGACCTGCAATTCCTGCAAATCCAGGGCTCCGGCCGCGTGCAACTGGAAAGCGGTCGTCAGTTGCGCATCGCCTACGCCGACCAGAACGGTCACCCCTACAAACCGGTAGGCCGCTGGCTGGTGGAACAGGGCCAACTGACCAAGGATGAAGTGTCCATGGGACGGATTCGAGACTGGGCCATCGCCCACCCCGAGCGCGTGCCGGAATTGCTGGGCAGCAACCCCAGCTACGTGTTCTTCACCCTGCGCCCGGACAGCAATGAAGGCCCTCGCGGCTCGCTTAACGTGCCATTGACCGCCGGTTACAGCGTGGCCATCGACCGCAAGGTGATCCCGCTGGGCAGCCTGTTGTGGCTGTCGTCGACCCGCCCTGACGGCTCACCCCTCGTGCGTCCGGTCGCCGCGCAAGACACCGGGGGCGCCATCGCGGGCGAAGTGCGCGCCGACATGTTCTGGGGCACGGGCGATGCCGCGGGTGAACTGGCAGGCAACATGAAACAGCAAGGGCAGATCTGGATGCTGTGGCCCAAAGGCGCTCCTCTGCCCGACAATAAACCCAAAGGCTGACACAAGGTTTTCTGCGCATGAGCACCGAAATGACGGCCACGGAACAGGTCACGCTGACGGGCGACGCTGTGGCGTTGCAGCCACTTCAGGCAGCGCATGCAGCGGACCTGGTGCGCGCCGCCGAAGACGGCGAGTTGTGGAACATGAAGGTCACGGTCATTCCGGGACCTTCCACGGTCGATCAGTACCTCGCCACCGCCCTGGCCGGACGAGCAGCAGGCACCGTGATGCCGTTCGTCATCGTGCGTCGCGACTCCGGCCAGATCGTCGGCAGCACCCGCTTCTGGAAAATCGACCGCAAGAACCGCAAGCTGGAAATCGGCCACACCTGGCTGGGGCAATCGGTTCAGCGTTCCGGCCTGAACACCGAAATGAAATACCTGCTGCTCGAATATGCGTTCGAGGTCATGCACTGCGTGCGGGTGCAATTCACCACCGACGAACTCAACGAGAAATCCCGCGCAGCGATCCTGCGCATCGGCGCCACACAAGAGGGCATCGTACGCCATGAGCGGATCATGCCCGATGGCCGCAAGCGCAACTCGGTGCGGTTCAGCATCATCGATGACGAATGGCCTGACGTGAAGGCCATGTTGCAAACCAGAATGCAGCGTTTCGCCTGATGGCTTTGTGAGGCGAATCTGCAACGCAAATACCGGTTTCGGGTTGAACTGAAACCGGTTTCAGGTATAACAGGATGCTGATCCTACAAAACATCGCGTCCTTTCCTACATGACCAAGACTGATTCCCCACACGATTTCCACATGGGCTGGCTGCTCTTTGCCCTGGCCATGGGCGCTTTCGCCATCGGCACCACCGAATTCGCTTCGATGACATTGCTGCCCTTCATCGCCGGTGATTTCCAGATTACCCAGCCGTTGGCGGGCCATGCCATCAGCGCCTACGCACTGGGCGTGGTGGTCGGTTCCCCGGTGATCATGGTACTGGGCGTCCGGCTGGAGCGTCGCGCATTGCTGGTGGGACTGGCCGCACTCATCGGGATCGCCAATGCCCTGAGCGCCATCGCGCCGTCCCTGCCGTGGCTGGTGTTCTTCCGCTTCCTGAGCGGCTTCCCCCATGGCGCCTATTTTGGCGTCGCGATGCTGCTGGCCGCGTCACTGGTGCCGAAAAATCAGCGCGCACAAGCGGTGTCTCGCGTCTTTCTCGGCCTGACCATCGCCACCATCGTTGGAGTGCCGTTCGCCACCTGGATCGGTCAAAGCGTCGGCTGGCGCTGGGGGCTGGCGATCGTTGCCGTACTGGCGGCCGTTACTGCCGCGCTGATCCGCTCTTTTGCCCCGATCTCTCCAGCCCAGGCAGACGCCAGCCCGCTGCGCGAGCTGGGTGCATTGCGCTCCCGCCAGGTCTGGCTCACCCTGGGCATCGCCGGAATCGGTTTTGGCGGGGTGTTCTGCGTGTACACCTATCTGGCGGCCACGCTGATCGAGGTCACTCATACGTCGGGCATCATGATTCCCATCGTGATGGCCGTCTTCGGACTGGGGACCACCGTCGGTAATCTGGTCTGCGGGTGGGCGGCGGATCGCGCCACCATGCGCGCCGCCGGCATCTCCCTCAGCTTCACCGCACTGGTGCTGATGCTCTACCCATCCGCCACCGAGAATCTGTGGCTGCTGATCCCGCTGGTCTTTTTCATCGGCTGTGGCGTGGGCCTGGCCGCCATCCTGCAAACCCGTCTGATGGACGTTGCCCCTCACGCCCAATCACTGGCCGGGGCATTGGTCCAGAGCGCGTTCAACCTGGCCAATGCCATCGGTCCATGGGTCGGCGGAATCGTGATTTCCATGGGTTTCGGCCTTCCGGCCACGGGCTATGCCGCCGCTGCATTGACCCTGGGCGGGCTGGGCATGTGGTACTGGGCAATCGTCGATGCACGACGTACCGAACAACGGTTCGCAGGCCAGCAAGCCTGATCGCACGTGCGTCATCGTGTCACCCGAGCAGCGGCCTGAAAAACCTTGTCCGCCTCGCTCGGGCAGGCATAATCGCCGTACCTACAGCGTGCGAAGAGTAATCCGGCCTTGAAACGTGCGACACCCAGCTCAGACCCGGTCGTGGCGAGCAGTTGTACCAATGGCTCAGTACGCCGCGCCTCCCGCCGTCTGGGTCAAATCTACGACGAAGCCTTCGTGGTGTGCGGTCTGAAGGCCACCCAATACTCCCTGTTGTCGCAAATTGCTCGCAGCGATGAACCTCGCATGCGCGATCTGGCCCAGGCGTTGGTGATGGACCTCTCGGCCCTCGGCCACACCCTCAAACCACTGGTGCGCGACGGACTGGTCGAGTTGCAGATCGATGAAACGGATCGCCGTAGCCGACGAGTGCTCCTGACTGCCGCAGGGCAGCAAAAATACCAGGAAGCACGGAAAATCTCCGAGCGCGTCTCGACCATTTTCGACAAGACGTTTGGCGCCGAGGAAACGGCAAAGCTGAGGGAGGCGCTGGACTTCATTGCTTCCGAGGGATTTGCCCAATCACTGCTGAACGAACTGCAAGCCGGGCAGACTTGAACAACAGGAGTGGGTGAACAGGTCTCACGCCGCGAGTCCCAGCAGCGAAGCTGCCCTCTGCAGCCTCACCCCGAAGGTGACACATCGCAAGAAGCCGAACACCGCTGGAATGAGTGGCTCGAAGACGACGACTGGCGCGTCAGCACGCCTTAACGCCCGACCTCGCCCTCGGGCTCCCCGTCAAGATCCGGCTCAGGGAACAACGTATCGACGCTAGGCCGGTACGGCCCTTTGGTCGGGGCCATCGCAGCAGACTCGGCCAGCTTCGTCGCCATCTCCCAATGCCGGTCTTCCTGGCCTTGAGGCCGACCCTCCGTTTCCCAAATCAATTGCGCAAGCTGACGAACCGCTTCTTCGTCCACACTCATACCTTCCCCCCTGCAACGCTGCGTCAACCACTTCTCCCTCGCAGGACCAACGCCCGCCCCTCTCAAGCTCATGACACATCGAGCGTCAAGCATCGGTCTGTCAGCAAGACGAGCGCCACTGAAATACACTCTGCCTGGCCAGAATAGACCGTTGGCATTGCGGCGCATCGTAGGAATACCACGACCACGCATTCTCTAGCCCTCTCAATCCCGATGCCTGAGCCAGAGGCTGACGATCAGCCCCACTCCCGCAGCCGCCCCCACTGCGGCCCACGGATGCGCCTCGACAAAACGCCGGGCGTTGACCGCTGCCTGTGCAAGCGGGGGGGCTGCATCCGCCGCCGGGGCCGGGGGCTCGGTCCGACTCAAGAACTCAGCCAGGCGCGCTCGGGCCAGACGAGTCCGGTCTTCACGCAGCACATCACCTGCCGCCAGCAAAGCGTTGGTTTCATTGATAAACGTATTTATCTGGTTGCGCGTCTTCCGATAGAGATCGTCGGTCAGCGACTCACTCAGGTCATCGATCATCTGGCTCATGGGCATTACCGGTCTCGGGTTATCGAAAACGGTTGACTCGACGTTGACCGAATTCGTTCCGATCAGATTTCACGAGACGACAAGCAAGGAATGGGACGTCAACACGACGCGGGAGACGAGTCATAAAAACGAGCGGATACGAAAAAGCCCAACCTTTCCTTAGCCCGCTTCCCGTAGAGAATTGAGTTGCAACCACTCAGCAGCAAGCGTCTTGACAGTAATACACACTCGCCGAACTTCTGAATCTTGTACATCGATCGCTCCCTGATTTGTTCGACGCTCCCCTTATCCTGTTGGACTCGTGAGGCGGCTGAACGGCAAATAGAGGGAACGATGTCGTATGCGGATTGCTCCCATTCTATGGACATCGTTGCCTAACCAGACCTAAAGCTAACAAGCATGGCTCGGCTCGTAACGCATCCGCTCCGATGTTTGAACTTCCACCACGAGTACAGCGCTCTGTGCTTATGAAGAAAGCACGCCATGGAACAGCCCAACGATATGTTGCGCTGATTTCCTAATCTGCAGGGCGTCGATCAAGCTACGCAGCGCCCAGATTTGATGTTTCAACGGGAATAGCCCACCGGGGGCCTAATGCCAGGACGCAGCGAACCATTCGCTCATGCAGAAGAATTACTCGACGAGGCCTCGATGCCAAGCGGACGCCGCGCGTCCGCAGTGTTTCGACTGACTCTGAGCTTCATGCTTCTGATGGTGGTGACCTTTATGGGAGTAGAAGGGTGGAGGGCATGGCGGGATTATCGCCAGGCTTACGCCACCGCTCAAGACGCCGTCAAGAATCTGGCCCAAGCCACCGCTCAGCACGCAGAGGATGCAGTGCGACAAGTGGACGTAATCACAGCCGAACTGCGCGAGCGCGTTGAGGGTGATGGATTGACTCACATCAATATACCCAGGATTCGTGCCCTCCTCGATCAACAGACGAAAATCATGCCGCAATTGCAGGGCATTTTCGTGTACGGGCCGACCGGAGATTGGGTTGTCACCAACCAATACATTACCCCTGAAACTGCAAACAATGCTGACAGAGATTACTTCAACTACCATCGCACCCACTCTGGTCGAGGCATCCTTATTGGAGAGGTCGTGAAAAGCCGCTCCTCTCGTGAGCTAGTGATTCCGATTTCGCGCAGGTTGAACAACCCCGACGGATCCTTCGCAGGCGTGCTTCTTGGCACCATCAAGGTCAGTTACTTCCTCGACTACTACGGGGATTTCAAGATTGACGACAAAGGAGCCTTGGTACTGGCATTACGAAGTGGCCACGTCCTTGTTCGTCGTCCCTTTGTGTCACCCGCTACGGATCAGAGCCTGGCACAGAGCGAGATCTTTACACGGTACCTTCCCGAGTCGGATGAAGGTATTGCCGAAGTCACAGCGGTCATCGACAATACTCAACGTCTGTATGCTTACAAAGCCTTGGCTTCTTATCCCTTGGTGGTCGAGGCTGGTTTGTCACGAGATTCTTTCGTAGGGCCCTGGCAACACGACCTCATGAAAACCGGGCTAGTCCTACTGGCCTTGGTTGCAAGCCAGTGCGGCTTTGGCGCGATCGTATTGACTCAACTACGTGCGCGCTTCGTCCTGGAAAGCAAGGTTCGTAGTGCACACCTGGCCGTCCAGAATATGGCGTTAACCGACAGTCTGACCGGGCTGTGTAATCGGAGGAAATTGGACATCACATTGAATCAGGAGATCGAGCGAACTCGTCGCCAGAAAACCCAATTGGCGCTCATAATGCTTGATGTTGACTATTTCAAACGTTTCAACGACCGATATGGCCATCCCGCCGGTGACGACTGCCTGCAACAGGTCGGACGTGCGATCCAGCAAACCCTCAAACGGCCCGCAGATTTTGCTGCACGCTATGGCGGGGAAGAGTTCGCCGTGTTGTTGCCCGACACCGATTCGACCGGGGCCAGTCAAGTCACAGAAGAGATACTGCAAGCCATCCGAGACTTGAACATCGAGCACGAAGACCACCCCTGCCAGATAGTGACCGCCAGTGCGGGCATCACCACTGCCGCTCCAGACAAGGAGCCAACAACCGGGGCGGCCATGCTCAAATCGGCAGATGCTTTTTTGTACCTAGCCAAGCGTAAAGGGAGGAATCGCTGGTGCTCCAAAGAGACGATTGATGCAGAGAAATTCGTGGCGCAGCTTCCATTCGAGCTAAAACCTCGCTAGTTGACATCAGGAGCCTGCAACACCGGAATCCGAGCTTGTGCGATCGCCCGTTAATGCAATCCGTTGTGCATTCTGCAACACCTACCGAACGGAGGCCATGCATCGGATGGCCGCTGTATCAGGAGCGCCTGTGAACCTCAAATTACCCCCGTTTAAGTCAGTCAGCTGCGCCCAATGCCGGAATCTAGAAGATCTGGGGTTCAGCTTCACAATGGCCTTCCAGCCGATCTTCAATATTCGAACCGGGTTGCCTTACGCATACGAGGCCCTTGTTCGAGGTTTGAACGGCGAGTCTGCTGCAAACATCTTGGGGCTGGTGAATGACCACAACCGATACCGCTTTGATCAGGCGTGTCGAGTACGAGCAATCGAACTCGCAGCGGGGCTAGGTCTGCCGTCGATCCCAGACTGCAAGCTCAGTATTAATTTCCTGCCCAACGCTGTGTACAGGGCCGAGACTTGCATCCGAGCCACGTTGGAGGCCGCTCGCACGTTTGACTTCCCAGTTGAGCGTCTGATGTTCGAGGTAACCGAAGGCGAGCGAGTCGATGACCCTGAACATCTGAAATCCATCTTCCATGAGTACGAGCGCCAAGGATTCACCACTGCCATCGACGACTTCGGATCAGGTTATTCAGGCCTGAATTTCCTAGCGATGTTTCAGCCGAATGTCCTCAAGATCGACATGGCACTTACTCGCGGCATTGATCGAGACAACGTACGCCACGCCATTGTCGAGGGCATCGTCCTTGTGTCCGAACGACTAGGGATCACCGTCGTGGCTGAAGGCATCGAGACGTTGGAGGAACGAGACACGCTGCTGGCGTTGGGGATTGATCTCATGCAGGGCTATCTCTTTGCCAGACCCGTTGTAGGTGATCTGCAGACAATGCCGGAAGCGTTAATCTCGACGCTTCGCGGAACTTGATCCGGCCCATGTGCGCATGGGTTACCCCTCCCCGTGGGCAAGCCGACGCCCGGATAAGTACCACGCATCGGCTTGCCTTATCACTCGGTCGGCGATTCGGTATTGATGTAGGGAGGAACATCGGCCAGTGCCAGCTTTCGGCACTGCGTGCTACGAGGCTGGGACCTGGGTGCCAGCGGCTCGAGCTTTTGCGGTAGGCCAGTTTTGAGTGCTCGCTCAATCGCCATCACAACCCTCACGTCTCGCCATCCCTCTTCGCAATCAGGCTCAGGTGCCAGGTCATTGAGAATGCAGCTGGAAAAATACGAGGTCTCGCCAGCGAACTGATCAACAACCGGATGAACATGTTCAGTGGTCTCGCCGTTGACCGTCGCCCGATAACTGATCGCAACGCCTTCGCCATACCCAAAGCACGGCGATGCCTCGATCTCGCCTTCGGTGCCGAGGAGCTGAAAGCGCTCAGTGTCCGGTAGTGTATAGCTCACGGTGAAGTGGGCCAGTCGCTCTTGCGGGAAACGCAACGAGACGGTCACTGTGTCCCACGAATCCAGCGGGGAGCCTGGCGTCTTTGAACCTAATGCCATGACCTCGATGGGCTCGGCGTTGAAAAGCTTTCTCACCATGTTCAAGGGATAAGGCCCCATGTCGGCCACGGGGCCAGCGGCGAAACCATTCTGGTTACGGTGGTTGCTGGCCTTAACCACTTGCGCGAAGGTGGACGTGAACACCCGAGGGTCACCGAACTCGCCCTTTTGCACACGTTCAATCATCTCAAGCGTCCCGGGCTCACAATGCAGCCGGTAAGCGACCATGAGTTTTGCGCCCGTCCGTTCTGCAACGTCCACCATCTCCCGGCATTCGGCTTCGGTAGTTGCCATGGGTTTTTCCAAAAGAACGTGGATGCCAGCGTTAAGCGCTGGGATCACATATTGGGTATGCAGGAAATTCGGTGTCGCGACGTAGACAGCGTCGATTTCCCCGGAAGCCAGAAGCTCGGGGTATTCAGCATACGTATAAGACTTCAGGCCATAGATCGATGCCAGATCCTGTGCCTTGACCGGATCGCCTGTGACCAAGGCTGTCATCATCGAATTGTCCGTCTGGCCAATCCCAGGCATGAAAGCGCCCTGCGAAATTGAACCTCCTGCCACCACGGCGTACCGTATCTTTCCGTCAGAGCTGGGCATCATTTCCTCCTGTTGCATCAATGAGTCGCATAGGAAGTGGGCAAGCTCGCCCTGACAAGGTTCCATCTTTATCAAGCGACATGCGGCAGAGTACTTCGAAGACTGCGAACGACTGGCAGCGGTGATCCGGCGATCTTTTACTCAGAACGATACCGGGCTGAATCAATCAACTTAGCCGACTGACTCGGAGCCAAGACGTTCTTACTCCGATTATCTGCGCATCCGATCCAGTGGAGCAAAAGCTTGGCTCGGTCTACGACCGGCAAAGCAATCCCTGTTTAAAGCGCTGAATGAACAATGCGGTGTGTAGGCCGCGCGCACAGGCATTGGCTTGCGAGTCAAAGCTACGAGCACAACGCTCAAACTCATTTGAAACATGCGCTTCGATACTTCCGACACCTTGGCTGTTGGTCGAGAGATTCCGAGAACCAGAGGCCATGAGCGATCTCCTGATCTGAATTTGCGAAACTGGCAGCAACTGGCGCTGCCGCCAGGAGAGAATTACAGCGCTGGGTCGATATCCTTCTCGGAGCCTTGGCCAAGGCCAGAGCCCAGGTCTGCGCCGGTTACCGGGTCGGATGTAAGATCGGATTTGGTACGTTCCTTCAGCATGGTCAGCGTGACCGAGTCATCTTCACTCAGCGTGATCGATGCCGTGCCGTCACCACCGTCCACCGCCGGATGAGGGTTCTCGACATATTCAAACTCGGTCTCGCTGTTCCAGGGCCCACGCACGTTCGGCTCGCCATTGGACATGCTGAAATAGGTACGGGTGAACTCCGGCATGCCCGGCAACTTGCCTTGCGGAAAGTTGGGCTGGATCGAATGCAGGGCTTTCTCGAACGAGAGCTGGTGGGCGATTTCGCGAGTCATCAGAAACCCCAGCGCATCCTTGATGCCAGGATCGGTGGTGACATTCATCAGGCGCTCATACACGATCTTGGCCCGGGCCTCTGCAGCGATATTGGAGCGGAAATCCGCCGTCGGTTCACCGATGGTGTCGATGTACGCAGCAGTCCAAGGAACGCCTGCTGAATTCACCAGGGGCGCGCCTCCCCCATAAAGCAGGCTGGTAATGTGTGAATCGTTGCCAGCACCATTGATATCGCGGTAGAGCTCGCCTTCAGCCTGAACGCCTTCGGCTAGCTTGCCCTTGGCGCCCTTGTTGAGCATGACGATGATCGACCCGATGATTTCCAGATGGCTCAGCTCTTCTGTGGCGATATCCAACAGCAGATCCTTGCGACCTGGATCTTCCTCGGCGAGCGCTTGGGTGAAATAACGAGTGGCAGCCGCCAGTTCGCCCTGAGCTCCACCAAATTGCTCCAGAAGTAAATTGGCCAAACCCGGATTAGGCTCAGCGACGCGCACGGTATATTGCAAACGTTTGTTATGTAAGAACATGTTGTTACTCCCATCCGTAGCTTTTTTAAGGCGAGTTCGGGCCGAAACCCGATATCGCTCAAGGTTTACTCATCAGAATCAACTTCAAACATAAAGCTGCTTAGCCGACCCTAAACTCACGATGCTCGACTTATACACAGTTTCAGTTTTGTACAGTTTCAGTCTCAAAGTGAGTTCGCGGCACCGAAATGGCGATGACGCAGTCCATCACTTTTTAGCGAGCGTCGCCGCTTGGTTACCGCCCTCTTCGGCGATGACCGAAAGCTTCTCATCGGCGGCCTTTTCCTCTGCCAGCGTTTCGGCCAAGAGATTGGCAGCGTCCGTCATTCCAAGGTGTTTGGCCATCGCGATGAGCGTGCCGTAGCTCGCTATCTCGTAGTGCTCGACTTTCTGGCAGGCCCCGATTAACGCGGCGTCCAGCACCTCGCCCTTCTCGATTTCATCGAGCAGTTCCTTGCTCTCCTCCACGAGACCTTCCATGGCAACACACTTCATGCGCTTGAGCTTCAGTCCGGCTTGCTCGACGAGTTGATCAATGCGTTCGATCTGGCCTTGGGTTTCTTCGAGATGTGAAGCGAACGCCTCGGCGAGCTTGGGATTAGTGGACGCACGAGCAAGTCGTGGCAGTGCTTTGGTGATCTGTTTTTCGGCGCTGTAAACATCAGATAGTTCGTGAATAAAGAGATCATCGACCGTCTTTCTACTCGCCATGTCATTATCCTCGTCTGGTGACGTCAGGTGAAATAAGCGCAACCCTTACGTGGGGTGCTAATTACTCGACCCGACGCAAACGGCGAGGGTTCGAAAAGGAAAAATCTTTTACCGACAGGTGGTAGTTATCACTATTTACATGCCCCGATGAGTCAATTCGAGTGAACGTTTCTGCCACTGTTTTCTCATACTTTTGGGCGTTAACGCCTTTGATGGAACGACGAGGAAATCGATATTGCCAAGTGTTTAAGCGCATGCGCGATCACCCTGTTTTTTTGATCAGGCAGTTTTGGGCGGAAGGTGCGTGTTCGGTTGGGGCATGGCGCTGAGCTCTGCTCGGAGCTCTCCTATCCGTTCCGAGATGGCACGACTGGTACCCAATGTAGCGACATCAATCCCGCCCACCGCCAAGTTGACGCCGGTGGTTCGGTCGAGGATCCCTATGGTCAACTCATTGGGATTTTTTCCACCCTGTGGATTTTGCTCGGCGGGTTCTCTGCACTGATGCACTTCGCCGCGATGTCATTCCCCCGAGATTAATCGCGAACTCCTTCCCCCCGCTAACCCTCACATGAGTAGGTTCGGACTGCTGGAAGGTACGCAAAGGTGGAAGACCTGAAGATCGCCACGTACAACGTGAATGGCATCGGTGCCCGACTGCCCAATTTGTTGCGATGGCTTGAGCGCGAACAGCCTGACATCGTCTGCCTACAAGAGCTCAAGGCACCGGACAAAGCGTTCCCAAACAGCGACCTCGAAGCAGCGGGCTACGGCTCTGTGCACCTGGGCCAGAGTTCGTGGAACGGCGTCGCCATCCTGGCCCGTGACTCCGAACCCTTGCTGATCCGAAAGGGCTTGCCAGGGGAAGAGGAGGATGCCCAGGCGCGCTACCTCGAGGCAGCAGCCCATGGCGTCATTGTCGCCTGTCTGTACCTGCCCAACGGTAATCCTCAGCCCGGCCCGAAATTCGACTACAAGCTCCGTTGGTTCGAACGCCTGATCGAGCACGCGAAATCATTGCAGGCCAGCGAGCATCCTGTCGTGCTGGCCGGGGATTTCAATGTGGTGCCGACTGACGAAGACATCTACAACCCACGTTCATGGCTCAAGGATGCCCTGCTTCAGCCCGAGAGTCGCGAATGCTATCGCCGGCTGCTGGCTCAAGGATGGATCGACTCGGTCAGGCACCTGTATCCGGGCGAGCGCGTCTACACGTTTTGGGATTACTTTCGTCAGCACTGGCAGAAAAACTCTGGCCTGCGCATCGACCACCTCCTGCTCAACCCAGTATTGGCGCCACGTCTGGAAGATGCGGGCGTTGACGCTTGGGTGCGCGGCGAAGAGCACGCAAGCGATCACGCACCCACCTGGATTCGCATCGGGGATGCGCAACAGAAACCGGAAAAGAAAACCCGGAAGAGAAGCCAACCCGCTGCCTCGCCGCCAGCTCAGAGCGACACCCATTCGAGCCTCGAAGAATACAACCGCAAACGTGACTTCGACGCAACGTCCGAGCCATCGGGCGGCGGCGACCACAAACGTGGCTCGACGCGAAAGGCTTCCGATCAAGCGCTTCAGTTCTGCATTCAGAAGCACGACGCAACCCGGCTTCATTATGATTTTCGGCTGGAACTGAATGGCACGTTGAAGAGCTGGGCCGTACCCAAAGGCCCGTCCCTTGACCCCAAAGCAAAACGCTTGGCCGTGCATGTCGAAGATCACCCCATCGATTACGCGACGTTTGAAGGCAGCATCCCGGAGGGTCATTACGGGGCTGGCGATGTCATCGTGTGGGATCGGGGCATCTGGAAACCATTGTCAGACCCCGCCGAAGCGTACGCCAAAGGACGACTGAAATTCGAGTTGCAGGGCGAGAAGCTTGGCGGTGTGTGGAACCTGGTGAAGACCCATATCCCCGGCAAGCAGGAGCAATGGTTCCTGATCAAACATCAGGACGAGTTTGCCCGTGCTGAATCGGATTACGACATCGTCAAGGATAAGCCCGACAGCGTGTTGAGCGAACGGACAATCGTGGCCAGGAAACGAGGTGGCAAAGGCGCCGAGCCAAAACCCGTCGAGAAAGTGCCAGCACGCAAGAAAAGGCCTGCGAAAGCCGAGCTTGAGGGGGCACAGGCCGCAGACCTCCCTGACACTCTTAAACCAGAGCTGGCGACGCTGGTGGAGTCAGCCCCCGACGGCGACTGGCGCTACGAGATCAAGTTCGACGGCTATCGGGTAATGGCCAGGGTGGATGACGGGAAGGTGCAACTGTTAACCCGCAATGGTCATGACTGGACGCACAAGCTCCCGCGCCAGGCCGAAGCCATCGCCAGTCTCGGGCTGGCCTCTGCCTGGCTGGACGGCGAGATGGTGGTCGCCAACGAGGACGGTGTCCCTGACTTCCAGGCATTGCAGAACGCGTTCGAGTCCGAGCGCAGCGGCAATATCGTTTACTACCTGTTCGACATGCCCTTTCTCAACGGCATGGATTTACGCGAGGTGCCGGTCGAACAAAGGCGCGCTGCCTTGGCCAAAGTGCTGGAGGCCAGCGAGGACGAAATACTCCGATTTTCCGAGGACTTTGGGGAAGCCCCCGACGCTCTGCTCAACAGCGCCTGTCAGATGAAGATGGAGGGCCTGATCGGCAAACGCGTCGGCAGCACTTATGTGTCGCGGCGTAGCGGTGATTGGATCAAGCTTAAGTGCAAGCGCCGGCAGGAGTTCGTGGTCGTTGGTTACACCGAACCAAAGGGCGCTCGGAACAAATTCGGTGCCCTCCTGCTAGGGCTTCACGATGCCGACAGCGGCGAACTGCGTTTTTCAGGGAAGGTCGGGACAGGCTTCAACGAAGCGACGCTGAACACCCTCTTTCATCAGCTCGTCCCGCTGGAAGTAAAGAAATCGACCGTGGTCAATCCACCTACTGGCTTTGAGGCCAAGGGTGTGCACTGGCTCAGGCCTCAGTTGCTGGCCGAAGTGGCATTCGCTGAGATCACGAAGGACGGCTCAGTCAGACACGCCGTGTTCCACGGTTTACGCACGGATAAGCCGGCCAAATCCATCACTGAAGAACGCCCTGCTCCGCCGTCAGACGTCGACAAGCCCTCGGATGCGAAAGCTGCTCTAAGCAAAACCGCCAAGGTTGCCCCAACTCAACAATCAGAGTCCGTTGCCCGGTCGACATCAGGAAAGATCCGCTTAACCCACCCCGAGCGCATCATTGATCCCGCTACCGGATCGACCAAGCGTGACTTGGCGGACTACTACATCAGCGTCTCCGATTGGTTGCTACCGCAGTTAGCGCAGCGCCCTGTCGCGCTGGTCAGGGCGCCCGAAGGCATTACCGGCGAGTTGTTCTTCCAGAAAAACGCTGATCGGTTGGCAATCCCGGGCATCGAAACGATGGGCAAGGAGTACACCGGCCATCCGGTCATGCTTATCAACACTCTCGAAGCCCTGATCGGGGCCGTGCAGATGAGCGCGATGGAGCTGCATACCTGGAACGCTGTCTCCAAAGATCTGGAGCGTCCCGACCGTTTCGTGCTCGACCTCGACCCTGATCCCGCTCTGCCGTGGAAGAGCATGGTGGAAGCCACCCAACTTACCCTGGCAGTACTTGATGAACTGGGATTGAAGTCATTTCTCAAAACCAGCGGCGGTAAAGGTATTCATCTCGTGGTGCCCCTGACTCCCAAAGCCGATTGGGAGGCTGTAAAAGGCTTCAGTCACGCCATCGTCAAGCACATCGCCAAACTGCTGCCTGATCGCTTCTCAGCCGTCTCTGGCCCGAAAAATCGGGTGGCTCGTATCTTCATTGATTATCTGCGCAATGGGCTGGGCGCTACGACGATCAGCGCCTACTCAGTCCGCACGCGGGAGGGCCTTCCGGTATCAGTACCCATCTTTCGCGAGGAGCTGCTTGAGATCAAAGGTGCCAATGTCTGGAGCATTCACAACCTTCATGCACGCCTCGGACAGCTGGACAGCGATCCATGGGCAGACCTGCCGACCACCCGGCAAACCATCACTGCCGAAATGCGTCGGCGGGTAGGCATCAAATAGCGGAATCACCTGAGGAGAAACATCATGGACAACTACCACATCACCAAAACCGATAGCGGCTGGGCACTCAAGAAACAAGGCGCTCCATCAACTATCACAGCGCATTCACTACCCGAGTAAGCTCAATATTGGAGCTGCGTAGATTTAGTGAGTGGTGTTTTGATTAGAGGAATCGTTAGGCGTCGTATCAGGATCGTTGACCTCATCAACGCCTAGCGCCTTGTACCGCTTTCTGAGCGCCGCTAGCTCTTTCTGATCGAGGTTGTCCAAACTGAGCACTGCATTCTGAGCATCTTTGGTCACCCGCAAAAGCTCATCAATCTTGATGTGCAAGATATCTGTATCACGGTTTTGGGTGTTCTGGATCAGGAAAACCATCAAAAAGGTGATGATGGTGGTGGAGGTGTTGATCACTAGCTGCCAGGCATCGTTGTAGTGAAACCATGGCCCCGAAGCCGCCCACAAAACCACCAGCGCGATTGCAGTCAAAAACGTCTTCGGACTGCCCATCCATTTTGATAACCGCTCGGAAAACTTCCAGAATTTCATGATGGCACTCCCACGTTAGGTAAACGATCTGACCTGAGTGACCACTGAAAATTCTTGTTACATCTAGACCGGAAGATCACCGGTAAGCAATTGCACAAGTGTCGAGGAACAGGCCGCGATCCCATCCAGATGCCCCATCACCAGTACACCACCGGTGCCATTGCCTTCTGCTGACTGTGCTCGAATCAGCCCCACCAAGTTACCTGCATCATCAACCCACGTTTCGTCGCAGTGCTGTTGCAGCTCCTTCTGACAAACTTCTCGGACTTCTAGCTCTTCGCCACTTGGCCCCCGAGCCATCAGCAGTTGCTCCAAAAGTGTTGCTTCAGTCATCGACAGCTCTCATAACCGCAGTCTTACCAACGGTGCATGAGCTGCCGCTGATCCTGTTCCTCAGGAAAATCCTGAACGAACCCCGCATTCACCCCTCCGCTGTTTACTACCCCTAAAACTGCGGAGTCAGACCATGAGAGCACTTACCTACCACGGCGCCCATGATGTGAAAGTGGATACCGTTCCAGATCCCGTCCTTGAACAACCGGATGACATCATCCTGCGGGTCACCGCGACGGCGATCTGCGGTTCGGATTTACACCTGTATCGCGGCAAGATTCCGACCGTTGAGCATGGCGATATCTTCGGTCATGAATTCATGGGCATCGTCGAAGAGACTGGCTCGGGCGTGACCGCTGTCCAGCCAGGTGATCGGGTTGTTATTCCTTTTGTGATTGCGTGCGGAGACTGTTTCTTCTGCCAGCAAGATCTGTTCGCTGCGTGCGAGACCACCAATACTGGGCGCGGAGCAATCATCAACAAGAAAGCCATTCCACCCGGCGCGGCGCTGTTCGGCTTCAGCCATCTGTATGGCGGGATCCCTGGAGGCCAGGCCGAATACGTGCGTGTCCCTAGGGCCAATACCGGCCCGTTCAAGGTGCCGGGGACACTCGCCGATGAGAAGGTGCTGTTTCTCTCGGACATTCTCCCCACTGCGTATCAGGCCGTGACTAACACGGGCATCGGCCAAGGCTCCAGCATCGCCATTTATGGCGCTGGCCCGGTGGGCCTTTTGTGCGCAGCGGTTGCCCGGATGCTGGGTGCGGATCGTATCTTCATGGTTGACCATCATCCTTATCGCCTCGCCTATGCGCAGGCTACCTACGGCGTGACACCGATTAACTTCGATGAGGATGATGACCCCGCCGACACGATTATTCGGCAGACTCCAGGCATGCGCGGCGTCGACGGCGTGGTGGATGCAGTCGGGTTCGAGGCCAAGGGCAGCACCACTGAAACAGTATTGGCCACTCTGAAACTCGAAGGCAGCAGCGGCAAGGCGCTACGTCAATGCATCGCGGCAGTCAGGCGCGGCGGCACTGTAAGTGTGCCCGGCGTCTACTCGGGCTTCATTCACGGTTTCCTGTTCGGAGACGCGTTCGACAAGGGGCTGACCTTCAAGATGGGCCAGACCCATGTTCAGCGGTTCCTTCCCGAGTTACTTGAACACATCGAAACCGGTCGTCTCTCACCCGAGGCCATCATCACCCACCGAATGTCGCTGGAGCAGGCGGCTGAGGGCTACAAGATCTTCGACAAGAAGCAAGAGGATTGCCGCAAGGTCATCCTCACTCCCGGGGACAGCACTATCGCGCTGCCAGACACTCAAGACGAGCTGGGCGCTCCCGTCCTTCAGTGACGCCCGCAGAAGGTAATCAACATGGAAACTCTATTTTCGATTGTTGTGCCGATCATCATTTTGCTGGTCGACTTATGGGCCATCACCAGCGTTTGGCGCTCGACGAAGGCATCGAGCACGAAAGCGGGTTGGACAGTGCTGATTTTGATTTTTCCGCTCGTGGGATTGGTGATTTGGGGTATCGCCGGCCCCCGAGGGATCGTCGAACCTCCGACGTCCAAGGAGCACAGCAAAGGTTAAGCCAGTGAATACCAATGGCCGTGCCGGTCTAAATCCTGGCGATAAGCCTGGTGTTGACGGGTTTCCGGATAATGAAGGTTCAACATCAAAGGACTCTGAAGAGGACCCCAACCGACAAGATGATGTGACCGACGTCGATATCGACAACGCAGAGTTCGATGACCCACCCAATCCTCGTTGAATCCATAATGAACGCCCCGCAAAAGCGGGGCTGACTCCTGCGGTTCCCTCCCTGCTCTCACTCGTTAAGCGCGCGACCACTCCAAGCGCTTGATAATTCGCTTAAATAACAATCGCTTAGGCAGTATATTCATTCGAATATCTAATCTACCTCCCCTCAAACGGCACGTTGCGACTTATTCGGACGATCTCAAAATGCAGAAGGGAAGCATCCGGTCTAAGCTAGGCGGTTACTTTTTTCCGTTCAACTGACAGATCGTACGCTTGGATTTCTGGCGATACAGGCGCATCGCATTAAGGAACAATCGAGGACGCCATGAGACTTTCGGAATTCATTCTGCAGAATCTGGAGCCAATACTTCAGGCCTGGGAAGACTTCGCCAAAACGGTGGTAACACCGATGCCGCCATTGAGTTCCTCACGGCTCAGGAACCATGCCGAACAGATTCTCAGGACGGCGGCGAGGGACATGCAGACGCCTCAGACCTTGCGTCAGGAAATCGCAAAATCTCAGGGACATGGCCCCGCCAACGAGGGTGAGACGGCCGCACAATCGCATGCGCTCACCAGGCTGGAAGATGGGTTTAGCCTTGATCAGATGGTGGCGGAGTACCGTGCGCTGCGATCCAGCGTTCTGAGACTATGGCTGTCTGAGGGTTGCTCGGCAGACTCGCATCAGGCAGCCGATATCATTCGATTCAATGAGGCCATCGATCAAGCGTTGGTGGAATCCATTTCGGCCTATGGCAAAGCCGTAGCAGTCACCCGAAAAAGGGTGCTTGGCATATTGGGTCACGATCTGCGTTCCCCGCTTGGCGCGATATTGATGGCAAGTGATCTGCTATGTAAACGACCAAATCTCGCAACCAGGGAGACGACTCTGGCCGCGCAGATCTGGACGAGTGTCAATCGCGCCAATGAGATGGTGAACGACCTCCTCGATCTAGCGCGCAGCAACCTGGCTCCCGGGATCTCCCTTCACCTCGAAAACACAGAGCTCACCCAGGTTTGCGATTCAGTCGTTGCCGAAATACGCACTGCACACCCCGATGCCCGTATCGAGTTCGCACCCGGTCAAGAGATCGCCGGGCGGTTTGATTCGGTTCGGGTTGGGCAGGTCTTTTCGAATCTGATTGGCAACGCCGTTCAACACGGCGATGCGCAGTACCCTGTCCTCGTTCAACTCTCAAGCAATGGGCTGAGCGCGATTTTCAGTGTTTGCAACCGGGGAGAACTCATTCCGCCCCACGCTATGCCCTACCTCTTCAACCCGGAGGGTCGCTATTCCACCTATGCTGCGCAGGACAAAGGCTCGTCTGCAGGCTTGGGGTTAGGCTTGTTCATCACCGCCCAGATCGTGGATGCACACGGAGGGCGAATCGAGGTCTCCTCAACCACCGAGGAAGGCACGGTTTTCACCGCTCATCTGCCGATCACCTAGGTTGCCTCTGGCGTGATGGTGCTGCGAAGCCAACCGATCGGGATGTATCGGAGATCGTCAGGGTTGGGGCCAGACATTTATGCAAGGCTTCGAGCGCTCAATGAGCTTTGGCTGGACTGGAAAACCCGCACATGCCCCTACGAATAGCTCATGCCCCTTCATTATCGATCGCGGCCGTCACCTGCTGGATGACGAGCGATGTGTCGAAGGGTTTAATGAATACGGCAATAAACAGATCTGGGCGCACGGCGCCGAGATGAGCTTGCGCTCCGCTCACCAGCACTAGCGGTGTGTCTTTGAAACGAGGTCTGGATTTGACCGCCTCGGCAAACTCGATTCCCGTCATACCCGGCATCATGAAGTCGGTGATGATCATGTCCGGTCTTTCCCTGTCCAGAATCTCCAGCGCTTTGATCGCACTCGCCGCCGTCACGGTCTGAAATCCCTCATCTTCCAACGCGAAGCTCAAGATATCCGCAATCAGATATTCATCATCGACGATCATGACTGTTTTCATTCTTCACCCGCACCTTCTGGCACCGACGAAGACCATGATGAGCACTCGCCCCGATGTCTCTGCAGCATGTTCTAGACCCTTCTCAACTCTATCCCCGTACCAGACATCACCACCTGCAAGATTGAGGGATCGAACGCGCTGTCCCTGACTTTCAGAATGGTGAGCTGTCTGTGGAGTTCAGCGCCTTTGCGTGCAAATTCGACGAGCAGCAAGTTATCGACTGTGCTGGACAGTTCAGGCGTTGAGTAATCGGCCATCGAGCTCATAAATTGGTGAAGCTCATACGTTGCCAATACAGTCACTCCACGAGATCGGAGCTGCTCCAGCAAGGCCACAAGCACGCCTCTCACCCGTGCCGGGTCTGCTGAAACTCTCTCGAACCCGCTGAGACTGTCGATAAAAACGCGTCTGACATTGTCACGATCCACAACCTGGAGCAGTTCATAGCAAACTTGATCGATAAGCCCAGTGCTGGTGGACCGCCACATGATTTGCAGTGCACCCTTTTCCATCAGCCTGGGATACCCCAGTGCCAGCGCATCTGCCTTGCTTCTCACGCGCTGAGGAGATTCATGGAAGCCAAAATGCAGACCCGGCTCATCGGGCGTGCTGGCAGAAAGGAACTGAAGGC
The DNA here is from genome assembly GCF_045764065.1 of Pseudomonas sp. Pseu.R1. NCBI lineage: Bacteria > Pseudomonadati > Pseudomonadota > Gammaproteobacteria > Pseudomonadales > Pseudomonadaceae > Pseudomonas > Pseudomonas sp. Pseu.R1. The sequence continues at coordinate 769,804 of NZ_JBJGEE020000001.1, forward strand.
CAAGAGATGTCTTGCCGACGCCCGAAGGCCCAAGAACCAAGGTGATGGACGACTTCACCAGTCCATCTCCCAAGCTTTTATCCAGGGAAGAGATGCCACTGGTGACCCGCGCTGGTGAACTGTCTTCTGCGATGCGCAATGCAGGGAGAAGACTTTCCAAACGAGGATAAATCACGAGCCCGTGCTCGTTGATTTCGAACTCGTGTGAGCCAGAAATCGCTCCGCTGCCACGGGTTTTGCGTAGTTGAAGGCGACGCACGGAAGTAGCTCCGGTGCTCTCTTCGCCCATTTGGATCACGCCATCCACCATGGTGTGCTCGGGGCTTCCCTCGTCTATCTGAGAACTGGTCAGAAACAGCACTGTGCATCCCGCAAACGCCGCATGCCCTTGCAAGGCGGAGATGAATTTTTTGGTATCGATGGGAGATTCGGCTTTTGATCGAGCATTCAGCAATCCGTCCAGTATCAGGAGCGTCGACTGCTGCCGACTGATTTCACGGCGCAGTAGCTTGACGACCTCGTCAAGTCCATCGGTCTCCAGAGTATCGAAGGCGCTGACAAATTGAATACTGCTCCCGACCTGCGCCTTGTCGAAAAAGGTCAGCGTGGATAAAAACTGGAACAGGCGATCATGTGGCTCGGCCAATAAAGACGCAAAAAGCATTCTCCCCCCACGCTTTACGTGGTTGAAGCCAATCTGGTTAGCCAGGATGGTTTTGCCTGACCCAGGCCGTCCCTGAATGATGTACGACGCACCGGAGACCAGCCCGCCCTTGAGCAACGTGTCAAGGCCAGGGACACCCGTTTCTAGGCGTTCAAGCTGTTTCACGTATCAGTCCTCTTGAGACCTCACAAGAATTCGCACGAGCCCTCAACCTTAAGCCTCTGACTGTTCGAAGGCTCGAGGGCCTCGGTCATCGACATAGATTCACTCGCACTCAATTCTGAGACCCGTATCAATCGGGACGATTCCCTACGAATCCTCGGCAGGTGCGATTAGGTCTATGTAGACCTCTCCGTTCGAGTTTCTGAATTCACCCGTCAACGTAAGGGGCCGTAACAGGCAGAAGCCATCTCGCGGCTGTAAACGCCAATCGCGGTGTGCTCTCAAGCGTGCGTATTCATGCTCTGATTCAAACCCTCGAGCGCCCAGGGGGTTGAAAGGAGGGCCTGCCCTCAGCCAAGACTAGGGAAGAACAATGTAATCGTTACGCTGAACTATCCCAGCATGTGGCCCTTCCACCAAATGCACGTACCGCCCACTGACGTCATCAACAGGCAAGCAGTCGTCCATATCCATCACGGCATCGGTGTGTGCTTGAGTCCAATGAGACAGTGCCTGCCGCTTCCCTTTTGTCATGGCCTCTCGCTTGTCCTTGGCCACCACTAAAAGGTAGTGATGCGCTTCGCCAAAGGTCTGTGACGCGTAGCCACCCAGGTTTATGAAATACAACCGAGGTGAACCAGGGGATGGAGCTAATGGACTGAGTTCCACACGCCAATTTTCAACGCCATCGACGGCCATCCACGAGTCGATATGAACGCCCTTGGGACTGCCAAACCAGCCATCACGAAGCTGCGGGTAGGCTTGCTCCAGTGAATCAGCGACAACGAAAACGACGTCGTGAACTTCTATCTTCGCCCGAGGATGTTTGCCACCCAGCATCACCACAAAAAGCATTCAACGCCCATCCGTAACCACGTCTGTCACTCGTTAAAAAACACCGCGATCTTGTTACCGGTCGGATCTCTCAGGTACGCAACATAGAAGTTGGACGTGTAGGCGGCTCGGGTTCCAGGAGCGCCTTCGTCCACTCCTGCCTGCGCCAGGCCGGCAGCATAAATCGCGTCTACCTCGGTCCGTGACCGAGCCCGGAACGCCGGCATCATCCCATTGCCCGCAGTGGCTGGTCCACCGTCGAAAGGGCGGCCGACATGCACCGTCCCTGGGCCATTCAATCGGTCGACCGTATCTGGGAGCGAGTAGCTACAGACCCCCTCGGAGTAGTCCTTTTCATACCCCAGCGGCAGAAGAATTGAATCGTAGAACGCCACGGATGCATCGACATCGTTTGCTCCGATCCACAGATAACTGAGCATGGTCGCCTCCAGGGATATTGTCAGGGATACATCATGAGACTCGCTCCGCGTAGCTAGATTCAGCAGTCGCGCCGACCTGGTTGAGCAACTCATTGATCTTGGACGCCAACGCCTCCAGGGCAAACGGCTTGACCAGGATTGCTGTGGCAGAGCTTGACGCCGTTGGATCACCTGCTGGGGGCTGGGCATACCCCGTCATGAACAAAACAGGAAGCTCGGGGCGACACACCCTTCCTTCACCAGCCATCTGACGCCCGTCGAGTCCTCCAGGAAGGCCAATATCTGTCACCAGCAAGTCTATGCGTGCATCTGATCGCAAGAGCTGGAGGCCGGCTTGGCTATCCGCTGCTTCGATAACCCTGTAGCCCATACTGCTTAACGCTTCGCTGACAAACAGCCGAACTGTGCGCTCATCATCAACCACCAACACCGTCTGCCCAGCGCCAATCATCGTGATCTGAGAACCCGGTTCTCTGATCGCCCCGCAACTGATCTCAGTTGGATGGTAAGGCAGTTGCAGACTGACACATGTGCCAGTTCCAACCACCGAGGCAATGCTGATATGTCCGCCGGATTGCTTCGCAAAACCGTAGACCATGGATAAGCCAAGCCCTGAGCCCGATCCTACCGGCTTGGTCGTGAAAAATGGCTCGAAAGCCCTCGATAAGGCCTCAGAGCTCATGCCTGTACCATTGTCGGAGACGGTGATAGTCAGATAGGTACCTGGCGACAGCTCATGGTCTGATTCAGCGCCCTCCGCCATCGTTTGATTATCGGTTCGAATCAAGATTTGCCCCCCGGCCGGGAGGGCATCTCTCGAATTGATACAGAGATTGAGTAAGGAGTTTTCTACCTGTGCCTGGTCGACCAGACAGGTGCTGAATTCTGCATTGAGCTCAACTTTCAACTCGACAGTGGGCCCCACTGTTCGACGGATCAACTCCTCCATATCCGCAATCAGGAGATGCACGTCAGTAAGGACTGGGAGCAAGGTTTGACGGCGCGAGAAGGCCAAGAGCCTGTGGGTCAACGCAGCGGCGCGCTGCGCGGCACCGTATCCCACTGAAACGTATCGCTCGACATCGGCTATGCGCCCCTGACTCAATCGCAATTTGATCAAATCGAGGCTGCCAAGAACGCCGGCAAGCAGGTTATTGAAGTCGTGCGCGATTCCTCCGGTCAATTGCCCAATGGCTTCCATCTTCTGAGCTTGGCGGAGTGCAGCTTCAGCTGCCTCGCGTTCGGCTACTGCCGCCGCGATACGCGCTTCCAGCGTTCTATTGAGCTCTTTGATCTCGGTTTCAGCTTTCTTTCTAGCGCTCACATCTATGGATGAGCCGATCAGGCCAATGACCTCACCCGAGTCGTTAAAAAAAGGAGCTTTGGCGGACAACCAAGTGGTTTCCGATCCATCCGGCATGTCCACCCGCTCCTCGACCTGTTCGGCCACACCAGCGCGCATGATGCGTTGATCCGTCTCCATCACTTGAAGGGCCTGTACCTTATCCTCCAGAAATTCCAGATCTGTTTTGCCGATGTAGAACTCTGGCGGCTTACCAATCAGCTCGGTGGCGCCGTGATTGGCGATCAACATTCGCCCTTCGAGATCTTTGGCGTAAACAACACCGGGGACAGCCGCTGTGAAAGTGCGCAACAAGGCGGACATTCTGTCCCGTTCGGCTTCCGCGGCCTTGCGAGACTCTATATTCATCAGCACGCCTGGGAAGCGAATGGCTTGCCCCTGTGCATTCAACTGGGCCCGCCCATTGGCCTCGACCCACCTGTAGCAGCCGTCATCCTGACGAACACGGTACTCGCAACGAAACGCACCGCCACGCGCCATGGCGGACTCGATGTCCGATGCAAGTCGATCAACGTCTTCAGGATGGATGGAAGAGAACGCATCTGCGATGGGAATGCCGGATCTGCACCGATCTGCCGGCAGGCCGAAAGCGCGGGAGAATCGATCATCGGCTGTCACTCGGTCGTTAGGGATATCCCAAACCCAGGTGCCGATGATTGCACCCGCATCCAGTGCGAGCTGCAGCCGCTCAGAAATGTCGGCTTGACTATCATCCGCTTGAGGCAAGTGAGGAGAAGCCGCCGCTGTGAGAACTGCTGTGGGCTTGTCCTGATCCATTTACAACCTCGGTAAATTATTTGGCGATCACCCTCGAGAACACGTAACGAAGCGATCACAAGCAGGCATGGGCGATGTGTGTTACGCAGTGGAACGCTCCCATGCAGAGAATTCAATGGTGAGCAGGTGCCAGCAAGTATGACCGGTTCTCCATCCAGCGCCATTTCGAGGATTTGGAGCTTTAGGAGTTCACTCATAAGTAGGCCTTTCCCGACTTTTGGGCGACACCGTTGTAACCAGCTCAAAAGCTCCCCTCGTCAGAAGCGAGCAATACATAGATTGGGGCAACTTCCACAGGCTGACCCGTGCGGCCCAACGGCGTGTTTTCTCCAAAGTGTTTCACGCCTCAAGGGAGCTCCTGCTCATCGCCGCTGCTCATATGAGTATTCAGATCCGCAGCGCCGATAATCTTGCTCATGGCTCACTTCCTTCAGGTAGCACGAGCGTCTCAACCACCCAGCCAGCGTTGCAAGCGCCGTTGCCCGGCCCTTTGAAGCGTTTGCGCTGATCAGAGGGTTATTTCGTCCGGAGCGCTTTGATCAACTCAGCCTTGGTCATTTTCGAGCGTCCAGAAATATTGCGAGATCGCGCCTCTGTCATGAGACTCGATTTACTCTGACCTTCAAGTGATGACTTGGAATTGCGGTCATGTCCACTCCGCGTTTGCGCAGCCCTCTTGCCCGAGTCAGACTTGGCTTGGGCCTTCGCAGAGGCAGTTGTTGCCTTACCTGAACCGCCGCCTTTCTCACCTCCACCCGACTGCTTGTTTACGGTGGCCCAGGCACGGGCCTTCGCTTCACCTTTGGGCGTGCCCCTATCCTCGTAGCTTTCTTCAATATGTTCCGCTTTTCGTTTCTGCTCCGCGGTGTACTTATCTTTGCTTCCACGTGGCATGGCTGATACCTCCGGGTCAAAAATCGAGGGTGCACGCTCGCACCTATGTGAGTAAGGAAGTCGATTGTGGAAGAAAGTTCAGCGAGGCAGGACGAGTCAACGGTGGTTCATGGATTTGCGCTCACCATGTCTGACTTAGTGCGGTGCGTCGAAGACCGCATACGATGAGGCGAAATGGCCAACTCGCCGCACGTTGCACAAACCCATGGAGATCATGTGTGATCTGACTGACGACCGTTCTGAAGCTGCCACCGTTTCGGACTTATACCCCTGAGCGCTCTAAACACGCGCGTGAAATACGACTGATCTGAGAAGCCACATTCCTGCGCTATATGACAAATCGAGATGTTTCGTTGCGTTAACAACGCCTCAGCCTTGGAAATCTGCTCTTGGCGGAGCCAGATATGGGGTGGCACTCCAGTCGTATTCTTGAACGCTCGGGAGAAATGACTTCTTGAAATAGCACATTCGCGGGCCACCATTTCTATAGAGCAGCTGTGGGCCATATGATCGAGCATAAGGGCTTTCGCTCTTTCAACTTTCCACGCGGGCAGGCTTTCGGGAGTTCGTTTCATTCGGCCCATGGTCTGCCCCCTGAAAACGCGTCCAGTTCCTTGCCAACTGGTCTTTCAGCAGCTCCCGCCAACGTGGTCGTAGAGGCGTAGGTCGCCGCTACGAGCAACAAAAGCGTTACCCATTCGCGTGTTTTTCTCATGACATAGTCCTGCATCGGTTGGTAGCTGATAGTCACGTGCAGATAGCAGGCAGTTGAGCTGGACAGTCAGAATGTTCGCTCATGATGGTTTCGCAACGGTTAAGTGACCATCGTCGGTTGGGATATGGGTGTTACACCTTGGTATGAAGCGGTGGTCTTGGGATGGGTGAAACCCTGTCGCAAAACACGCCCGCCAATTGCTTTCCCGCGTCCGAAGAAAGCCAGTTCCTCATTAGGACGCGGGAAGGTGCGTTGCGCTATTGATCGAGATTGAATCGATACACTCGCAGCGGCCATTGCACGCGGGAGACCCCTTCATTGAACAGAGCCACGCGATCAACCTGTGCAGCTGGGAGATACAGACGCCCCTCCCGGTCGAAGGTTGGCGCGTCGACCCAGTGCAGGCTGGGATCCGACACGATTGTTTCGATCTTCCCGGACGTACGAATCCGCTTGACCGTATCAGTCGCAAGATCACTGAAATAGAAGTTGCCTTGCTTGTCCAGCGCGGTTCCCCCAACAGGTGGCAAATCACGCCAGAACTCGATCTTCTCGGCCAGCACCGCTGGTGACAGCTTCGGGTCGTTCAGCCAGCGGGTTTCGATCCGGTACCAAGGGCCTTCCAACGCGGCGAAGTACAACCACTTGCCGTCGTGGCTAGTCTCCAAGGGGTCAGAGTTGACACGCAACGCTTTGCCATTCGGCGCCCTGACAACCTTTCCGCTCAGCACGATATCGCGGTCTGCTGGGGCTTTGACCGCAGGGCTGGTATCGAGGACTCTACGCATGCTGTCGTTCTTCAGATCAAGAACGATGATTCCGGGCACCCCGGCGTCAGTGAGATAAGCGTGGTCACCGCTGAAGCGGATGTCATCGATGTAGCTGCCATCCCTTATGACATCAGAATTGAACGTAATGACCTTGGTCGTTTTGCCTGTGTGCAAGTCGACCACCACCAACTTGGCTGCACCTGGGATGACGTGGCCACCAAAGTCCGACACGCCTGCATCCACAATCCACATTTGCCCTTGATCGTCTCTGTGCAGGGCGTTCACGTTGACGAAGCGTTCTGATACCGGAATGGAGTTGTCGGTGCTGTTCCAGCGTGCGTCTGGAAACGCCTGGGGCCGTCGATTGGCATCCAGTCGGGAAACTGATGGCCCCTTCATGCCTGTCCATCTCGGACCCGCCACATAGACGTTATCAGCGTCATCGACCGCGACGGCATTCCATATTGCGTCATGGGTTTGCGCCACGACCTCCAGCGGTCTTTCGGCGGCCTGAGCCAATCCTGCGCAAGCCGTCAAGGCAAGGGCATGCAGCCACTTTTTTTGCTTCATATGCATTGCATTTCGCTCCGGTCAAAAAAGACGAGGCAATGATCATCTGCATGAGATACGCTGAAAATCGCCCATTTAAACGAATCAATTTCAGCGCTATGAAGAAAATTGTCCGGCTGGATGATCTCCAGGTTTTCGTCACCACTGTCAAACTCGGTAGCTTCTCCGCTGCTGCACGCCTACTGGATACCTCGCCCGCGTTTGCCAGCGCAGCGATTCAGCGTCTTGAAGCCAGTTTGGGCGTTCGGTTGTTCGTGCGCTCTACGCGGCGTCTACGTGTTTCAGATGATGGCGAGCGGTATCTGCCGCATGCTCAAGCTGCAATCAACGCTATGGAGAGCGGAGAAATGGCGCTTGATGAAGGTCGTGGAAACATCTCCGGACCTATTCGCCTGTCCATGCCTTCCGACCTTGGGCGCAATGTCCTTCTGCCTTGGCTCAATGAGTTTCAGAACGAACACCCGGACATCCAGCTGCAATTGCGCATCAGCGATCAGGTTGCGGATTTTTTCACTGATCAGATCGACGTAAGTATTCGCTACGGTCAGTTGGCGGACTCAAGCCTGATTGCATTGCCCTTGGCTCCTCTGAACACACGAACAGTGTGCGCTTCGCCAACCTACATCACTCGATTTGGCAAACCGGAGACCTTGGAAGATCTGGCCCGCCACAACTGTCTTCGATTCGTGATGAGTGAGCAAACGTATGAACGCTGGACGTTCCATACACGCGAAGGCGTCAAGACCGTTGCGGTGACCGGGGACAGGATTAGCGACGATGCGGACATCGTGCGTCGCTGGGGAGTGGAAGGTGCTGGCATCCTCTACAAGTCAAGAATCGACGTCAGCGCGGACCTGAAAGCGGGTAATCTCGTGGAGCTGTTTCCTCAAGATGTAGGTCAACCCGCACCGCTGCAGATGGTGTGCGCCCATCGCAACTTCCTGACGCCTGCAATACACAAGCTGCGAACTTTCTTGGCGATGAAATGCGACGACATGTTGATGGCACCATCGCCAGACGCCGCCCCTTAGTTTTTCGCAGCACCTCACGTCCTTGTGAGGATCAAGTAGCAGGTGCGGGACTATCAGGATGCGGGTTTGATGTAGCTCGCGGTACCATCGATCCAGTCTTGACGCTGGGGCGTGAAGATATCGATATCGATGGTGCCATCTTCCAGCGAATGGAATTCATGCGGGACGTTTGGAGGGAAAACGATGACTTGGCCAGCTTTTACGACAAACCGTTTGCCTTGAGAAAGTACTTCGACCGAGCCAGCAGTAATCCAGGTAATCTGCTCATTGACATGATGATGAAGCGGCACGACTGCGCCTTTAGCAAATACCCACTTGGCCATGGTGCTCTGACCATTGTGAATGGTCTGGCGGGTAATACCGGTCCCCATCTGCTCGACCGGTATCTGATTGAAGTCGTAGAGGTCGGGAAGTGTATGGCGGAACGGCGAAATCGTAGCCTGCTCGCCCTTACCAGAGGCATTGGTGACGGGGGATTCAGCCGCGACTGATGCGCCGCTTGCCAGCATTACGCAGGCGAAAAGAGGGAGGATAAATGCTTTCATGGAAGACCTCGTTCAGAGTTGAATGACCTTCAGTATCCCTACCGGTCTGCGTCGTCAGAAAGCGGTCTATCCCCTTAACTCTTTCTCTGAAACCCTGAAAATGAAACCTCGTTCTTAGCGGTGCGCTCCCAGGAGTGAACAGCGAAATGGCCCTTCCGATGCCCGTTCGCCTCAGGCCTCACGCGTTCTCAGCAGCCCCAGCATTGCGAGAACAGCCAGCCCCATGATCACCACCCCAAAGACCTGCGCGGTCACTACGATGTCAGCGCCATTTGCCACTTCGTAGCCCGCTGCGATTGCTGGAACACCCATTCCCAAATAGCAGCAGAGGAAGGAAACCGACAGCACACCTGCCAGTTCCGCCGGGCGAGCGAGCGCCACGACCAGGCGAATGCCCCCCCTGAAATCCCGCTCCGAATCCGGCGCCCGCCATGGCGATGCCCAGAAAGAAAAACAGCAGCGAATGGAGGTGCAGCGATACCAATACGGACACCATCCCCATCAATAGCCCGAGACTCCCTGCCCAAGCAAAGGTGCGGGCACTGCGCATGCGCATCGCCAAAATTGCGGCGACGCCACTCCCAGAAAATGCGGCCAACGCCAAGCCGCCAATGGCAGACGCCGGCAGCTCGAAGACGTGCTTGATCAGGCCTGGGCCCAACGATGCATAAAATCCTGCCACGGCCCATCCGGCGATGAAGACAGCTGATGCGATTAACATCGCAGAGCGCACCTGCGCAGGGACGCTGAACTGGGGGATCAGTGAGCGAATCGCTCCAGGTCGGGAGGGCTGAGTGTCCTTCAGCATGACCACGCCGATAAATTGAATGACCAGCACACCCGCGAGCACCGCAAAAACGGTATGGGTTGGAAAGGGAATGAATTGCACCATCACGCTCCCCAGCAGTGCGCCGATCGCACTTCCGCTCACGGGTGCGATGGCGTTCGCGATTGCGCCACGCTGGGCGTGAAGCTGGATCAGCCCCGCGCCCACAGCTGATACTGCAGCACCTGTGGACAACCCCTGAAGAACCCGTCCGGTGATCAAGTCACCCAGCCCATTTGCGGTTCCCAGCGAATACATGGCCACTAACTGCATCGCCGTCGTCACCAGTAAGACTGGGCGTCGGCCTATGTAATCCGAAACCCGGCCGAATACCAGTAGAGCTGCCAGGACCGACAGCGCGTAGACGCTGAAGATCAAGGTGATCGTAACCGCCGAAAAATGCCAGGCACTTTGGTATATGGGATAGATAGGAGTCGGAACGCTGGAGCCCGCGAGAAAGGACAGCGTGATGGACGCTAGCAACCAGAACCGCGTACGAGGAGACAGCCGCTGGTAGGAGTCTGAAGCGTCGGGAATGGAGCCATGCATCGAGACATCAGTCATGTCGAATTCAACTCGTCAAAATCCACTGATTAACAGGCATGCGCCAAAACCAAATATCGCCATGCCCACTGCGAAACGTACCGCTCGCCAAGAGCGAGCGGTTGCAGCAACAACCGCTGCCATTCCTCAAACCCCTTCGAGCAAGCTGTAGCTGGCAGCTTTGGTGACATCAGCCTTGGGATTAGAAATCGCATCGTGCATCAGCCCCACAACTTGACCGTTGCGGATTAAGGCAGGGACATCATGGCTGGGCAGCAAGAATTTGCTGTCGGCGAGCGCACGCTTGATGGCTTTCTTTTCTTCGAGCGTCGACATCGCACGGTTCGCTGTGATGGTCGGCTCGTGTGCGGCCTGATCGAGAATAGGATCAATCAGTTGATCTTGAAGGTTATAGGCAATATCGCCACAAATGTTGGCCATGCCTTCGTCTGTCTCGACGAGAATCGACAGTGACCCAGGGGTATGCCCCCCCGAGAGCCTGACAGCCACCCCTGGAATGACCTCTTCCTCGAAGGTGCCATCAACATCGAACAGGCGAATGGCGCCACGTGTGTGCAGGCGGTCGATCAGATGCTTGGTATCGGCGGCGGTATACATCAGCGGTCCCATGATGCCTGAAGCTGCAAACTCCAATTCACGACGGGAGATGCCGACCGTGGTCGCCATTGGGAAACGATCCGTCATGCCGACGTGATCGATGTGGGCATGGGTATGCAGGATGTGGCGTATGTCTTTCATCCGCAGACCATGCTGCGCAAGGTGATACTCCAGCGTCATCTCGGGTGTCACTTCGTAAGGCAAGCCGAACGCGGCGTACTGCTCGACACTGCGCGATCCAGTGTCCACCAGGATCGGCTCCTCACCGCCAGTGATCAGGAAACCCAGCACAGGAATCGTCACCTGCTCCCCCGGATTGCGGAACATCACCAAACCACTGGAATCGAGTTGCATGTTGCCAAGATTGATCGGATGAATTTTCAACGCCATGGTAGTTCTCCTGCTGATTGCCCTTGTCGAGGCAAGGCTTCGCCAGCGCCGAGCAAGCGAGCTCGGCGAGACCGTAGGTAGATTGAGGTGTCGGGGAAACCGGGGGCCTAGATTGTGCCCCCTAATCCAGTCGAATGACCGAACGTTTAGAACCGACCGGTTCAATATAGGTCAGTAGCAAGCCGTCAGCAAGATAAAAAACCGATCAGTTTGAAAATAATTGTCAGAGCAGTCGTACCGCCTGCATGAAGTGATCTACCGGGTCGACGGAGTCCGTGGTGTGCAGGTTGCTTTCGACACATACCCCTGAGAAGAACACCATGATGATGTCGGCAATGACCTCAGCAGACAGCTTCGTGTTCTCTGCGCGAACGTTCGCGGCTATTTCGGGCAGCAGGCGCCGGTGGCTGTCGATCAGCAGTTGTCTTATTTCATCAGACAGCGTGGAAAATTCACGCAGTGCATTGACCGAAAAGCAGCCAGTGCATCCGTTATCCTGTGGATCGCCAAGCCGCAAAAATCTCTCGATGTTCCCCCAGCCCAAGGGTTCAGCAGTCAGAATCTCAGGTGCGCCACGATGGTCGTAGTAATAGGCCAGCGCATTGAAGAATAGGTCTTGCTTGTCCAAGAACTCAGAGTAGAGGCCAGACTTATTGACTCCTGTAGCCTGCTCCAGGTGCTGTAGGGAGGTGCCTGCAAAGCCGTGTTTCCAGAACACTGGCAGAGCTTTCTCCAACACTGTTTCTCGACTGAATTTTCTAGGTCTGCCCATGGAATCTCTCGTCAGGCTGTACGCAGCAATAAATTTAATGAACCGATTGGTTTGATATGCTACTACGTCCGTTGTCTGGCGATCCAGCGTCCGCTTACAAAGAGGTGCGCGGCTGATTTTCTTCCTCAGACGGAAACTGTTAATCGAACGCGTGGTTTCGAGCACGAGCTCGTTAGGTCAAAATCGCGCGCTGACCGCGTACAGAACTTCTAGAAGAGATGCACCTCCATGATCCGACTCGACGACCTCGACATTTTCGTTAAGGCAGCCTCGCAGGACAGCTTCTCTGCCGTAGCTCGTAAACTCGATGTGCTTCCAGCTCAGGTCAGTGCTGCAATCAAGCGTCTGGAACGCGAGCTCGATATCCGGCTTTTTGCCCGCTCGACCAGAAGTCTGCGATTAACGGCCGAGGGCGAGTTTTATCTGCCGTATGCCCGGGAAGCGCTCCACGCCCTTTACGCGGGACAGGAAGGCGTGCGTAACGACGAACAACAACTTCAAGGAACGATCCAGATCGCCTGTCCATCGGATCTGGGACGCAACCTGCTGTTGCCCTGGTTGCTGGATTTTCGACAAAGCCACCCCGGCTTGAATCTGCGTCTTTCCGTATCCGACAAGGTCGCCGATGTCTATCGAGAGCCAGTCGACGTTGCAATACGCTACGGCACCTTGCAGGACGCCAACTTCGTTTGCCTACCATTGGTTCCAGACAATCGGCGCGTTCTTGCGGCTGCTCCGTCATACATCGCAAAAAATGGGCAGCCAAAAAACCCGGCGGAGTTGGCAAAGCACGCCTGCCTTCAGTTCGAGCTGAGTGGAAAGGTTTACGACCGATGGAGATTTCCGCTAGCGCAGGGGGATGTCTGGGTCAACGTTAACGGGCCAGTAGTGAGTGATGACGCCGACATCATCCGACGCTGCGCGCTTGCCGGACAGGGAATCATCTACAAGTCCTGGCTCGACATCAGTGCCGATGTCAAAAGCGGAGCGTTGGTTCTGTTGTCTACCGATTACGTGGGTGAAGGTTTTCCACTGAATTTCATTTGCCCCCACCGTAAACAGTTTTCCTTGGCCATCCGACAACTTTATCGGCGGGTAAGGGAGCATTGCATGACACTGGCTCATGAAATGCCGCAATTCACACACGAAAAAACACTGGCGCCGCCCCGTGCGGATATCAAAAGCGGCGTCGCGGTCATGCCGCTGTGAGAGCCTCAACATAAGAGCAAACACTCATGACTCCAGCCTGGAGGCCATGCTCAATGCCACAACCCGAGTCCTAACGCTTCTCGGCGAGTGTCATACCGTTGGGAGGAAGCGGGAGTGCAGTTTTGTACCTGACCTGCTTCAGCGCAAAGCTTGAGCGTATGTTGGCGACACCGGGGATCTTGCTGAGGTGCTCCAGAATGAAGCGTTCCAGATCTTGTATCGACGACACCAAAACCCGGATCAAATAGTCCGCATCTCCTGACATCAGATAGCACTCCATGACCTCGGGGCGCTCGGCGATGGCGGCCTCGAATCTCGCCAACACTTCTATCACTTGCTTCTCCAGGCTGACGTGGATGAAGACGTTCAAGTGCAGGCCCAAAGGGTCAGGATCCAGAAGCGTTACCTGCTGACGAATCAATCCTTTTTCCTGCATCGCCTTGACCCTGTTGAAACAGGGTGTGGGTGAAAGATTGACCGACCGAGCCAGTTCAGCGTTTGTGATGCGCGCATCATCCTGCAAAAGGTTGAGGATGTTGATATCGGTTCTATCCAGTCGATTCATGAGTCAAATTCTCTTCATAAAGCGGTATTTGAAGAATTTTTATATCGTTAACGAGACAAATGCAAAGAACTTCAGAGAAATTATCTGACGGTCGCAATTTAAAATGTCTCCATTCTTTATTTTGGGGATACGGCCATGGCAAATGCGAGCGATCACTGTACTGGCGAAGCAATAATTGAGCGGCCCAAAGCCTCTGGCCTGAGCCTGTTGTCAAACCGCTCCAAAGGGTTGGTGCTGTTGTTCATCGCGATCCTGATCTGGGGCGCGAATTGGCCAGTCATGAAGACCGGTCTTTCGCACATCACACCGATCTGGTTTTCCGCGACGCGCTTTGTTACCGGCGCAGCATGTCTTCTGGTTTTACAATTGCTCACGGGAACCCTGGCCCTTCCGAAGCGGCGGGACATACCATTGTTGTTGAGTGTTGGCTTACTGCAAATGCTTGGCTTTACCGTACTGGGCGCAATCGCCATGGCCGACATTCCAGCAGGTCGGTCCGCCGTCCTGGCGTATACCACACCACTGTGGGTGACCCCGGCTGCGGTTCTGTTCTTCAAGGAAAAATTGAGCCGCTCACAATTTGTGGGCACGGTTCTCGGCGTTCTCGGCGTTGCTACCCTGTTCAATCCCATGGCACTCGACTGGGGTAATCAGGCAATCATCAAAGCGAACCTGTTGTTGCTCGCGGCCTCATTGTGCTGGGCGATCTGCATCCTTCACCTGCGCTATTACAAAGGCACGTCAAGTGCCTACCAACTGGCGCCGTGGCAGATGTGTATAGCGTCGATTCCTCTGATCGTGCTTGCGCAAGTGACGGAAGGCCCCTTCACGGGAGATGGCTCTCGCTCGTTCTGGGAGGTCATTCTGTTCGTCGGCCCGCTTGCAACAGCATTCTGCTTCTGTGCCGTGAATGCAGCTAGCACATGGCTCTCAACGACCAGCATGTCTTCGGCCATGCTCGGTGTGCCCATCGTCGGCCTGCTGGTATCCGTAGTGACACTTGGCGAGCACTTGACGACATCGCTCACCCTTGGAGTTCTTGCGATTGCCGGCGGCATCATGTTCGTCAGCATGGGATCGAGAAAAAAAGCGGCCCCCGCGAATCCGTCCAACTGAACGGAGGTGATCAACATCGCGGAAGCCGGGAAATGTATCGAGGGAAACCTTCAGGATCTGTTTCTGGGATCGGCCACCTGCGTGGGATGCCCCAACCCCACGCAGGCGTAAACGCCTTGGCAAGTCGGACTCAGGGGCTTGCAGCGTCACACCGCAGGCTTCAATCCTGCGTTTCGGATGCGCTGACGAATGCCGCGATATGGCGGGCGGCTCCCTGCGGAAACTGCAGATGCGGCCCGTGCCCCGAGTCCGGGAATGTAACGATCTGCAGTGTTGGCAGTTGATCGTTGAGGGCGTACCAGTTCTCCACCGGGAACACGATGTCATGATCGGCGCCCAGGTGGAGAACAGGTGTTTTGGTCTGTTTCAACACCTGCAGTACCGCCTCCACCGGGAAGACCGGATTTTTTGGTCCCTCGCCCAACTGGACGCCGGCCCATGCATAAGGAACCTCAGGACTCTGATCGTCCCGATGGACGCTTAGGCGCTGCCATGAACGTTCAGCGGCAGCCCTGGCTGCTGCAGACGAGGGCTCGAAGAACAGGCTTACAAAATCCTCAAAATCGTTGTCCCGTTTGGCTATTTCATAGAACAGCGCCTCACCGGGCTTCACCAGATGGCCAGGCGGCGTGGTGCCGATCAATACGAGATGACTGAGCAACTGCGGCGCCTGCGCGAGCACGATCTGCGCGGCGACGCCACCTACCGACCAACCGCCAAGGATCACTTTTCCCAATCTGAGGACGGTGATTAGCTCGATGGCGTCCTTGGCCAGTGAAGCCGGGTTGTAGGTCCGCTCCCCAGTGGATTGGCCCAGGCCGCTGTAGTCGAAGACTGTTACCTGAAATCCCTGGCCAGCAAGGCTGTCGAGGAACAGCGGATCCCAGGAGTCCATAGTGCCGCGGAATCTTACGCACAAGACCAATGGCTTGCCGCTACCAAAGGTGCGATAAGCCAGGCGGCGATCACCCAGTTGAACGAATTGGGTTGCGGCATGAGTGCTCAACGAATGTTCAGTCATATTCGAGCATCCTTCTTGTTTATGGATTCAAGGAACCAGCCATCTTTCACGGAGCGCAACGTCCCTCTAACGCCGAGACATGCAGGGCGCAGGCTCGATGCAAGGCACTTCATGCGTGCCTTTACGACTCAGTGCATTTATCGATGGGATGCTCAGCCCCGTTTGGCCAGGGCGTAATGTGAGCTTCCCAAAAACTCGACCGCACTGCTGATGACGTGGGCGTCGGAGAGAATTCGCCGATGACCAAGTCCGGACGTCTCCATCAGCGTCGACCGGGTCCAGATGACGTGCAGTGCGTTCGATTGCGCCATCGGCACAACAGGGTCATCGACGTCGTGGATCAGCAGGCCTGGATGTTTGAGCCCCATGGACAGGGCTGGGAGATCAAGGGAGTGCAGGCTGGCGCCCATGAAGTCTTCTGCCCAAATGCAGAATGCCTCTGTCTCGCGGTCATTGAGTCCATGCGAGCGCGCGATGTCCAGGACGACAGCCGAGAGCGATGTCGGCCCGCAAATATGAACGCTGCGACGAACGATCAAGCCGTTGGCCAGCGCCCAGAGAGCGGCTGTCGACCCCGCTGAGTGAGCGATGAGTGCATGGATGCCTCCCAGATGCTCGGCCAGCTTTAGCACCACCCTCCCTGTATGAATGATGCTGGAGAACGTGCCACTGGAGTGACCGTGACCTGGGGCATCGAACAGTACGACCGAGTATCCCGCTGCCAGCAAGGGTTTCACATACCCCGCCAAGTGCGAGCCCCGGCTGCACCAGCCGTGCATCAGTAGAGCGATAGGGCCGCTGCCGAACATCCAGAAGGCAATGCGCTGTTCATCGACTTCCAGAAACGCTTGCCAACCCTTACTCAGAACGTTCATTTCCCTAAGAGACGCAGACACGCGCTCAGGCACCGCAAGCGCTCGGCAGACTTCTTCCATCTCGGGATTGGGCACTTGCAATTCGAGGGTTTGGCTCACGATCCAGCTCCTTTGAACGATGAAAGCGCGGGGTCACAGGTCAGTGAGGCTTTGGAAAATCCACCACTGTGTCGTTAATGCGATTGAAGACGTTGGTGAACGTGATCACCGAAATCGCCAGTCCGATGTGAACGATTTGCTCACCGTCATAGCCCGCAGCTTGCAAAGCC
The DNA here is from genome assembly GCF_045764065.1 of Pseudomonas sp. Pseu.R1. Classification (NCBI taxonomy): domain Bacteria; kingdom Pseudomonadati; phylum Pseudomonadota; class Gammaproteobacteria; order Pseudomonadales; family Pseudomonadaceae; genus Pseudomonas; species Pseudomonas sp. Pseu.R1. The sequence continues at coordinate 786,773 of NZ_JBJGEE020000001.1, forward strand.
TGTACTTCGCTTTCCGGCAGCGTGCCAGGCTTGAGTGCCAGCACGCGTACGAAGCGCACCAGCGCATCACGCTTGGCGTCACCTGTTGCACTGCCCTTGCGCAACTGAGCAATCGCCTCCGGTGACAAACCGACCATCTTGCCGACCATGCTATGGGCGGCGACGCAGTAGTCACACCCAGCCAGTTCACTGATGACCAGCTTTACCGTTTCTTGATCGGGTTTGCTCAGAGGGCCGCCTGCCAACACCTTATCGGCTGCCAACATGGCTTTGAGGGCGCCGGGCGAAAGCGTGCCCAAAGTGGCGTAAGCATTCGGGACCTTGCCCACCGATTGCTTGATAGCTGCGAAAACTTCAGCGGTTGCCCCGCTGGCTTGGTCGGCCGAGATTGCGGTGAAACGAGCCATGAAGGGATCTCCTGTTTGGATATTGAACAGGGAGAACTTTATTGAATAAGACGCTTTGAAACACTCGTACCTGCGGAAGGGCAACCCTACGCTTTTGTATAGGTGCCTTTTGCGGGAGCCAAACGTAATGATGGTGTCGCCGAGTTGACCGGCTGAAAAGGAGGCTGGACAGGGTCCGGCGAAGAAATATCGAGAATGCTACTCACTGCCTGAGCCTGGTTACGCAGCCTACAGAGCATGCGCGAAGCAATGGCGCTGACGCTTCAGGGCCACCGGCTCATCCGACTTGTCTGTGGCTTGTCTTGACTGAATTGCACTAACGGGCATTTTCAGAAAAACGATGAAAGTGTTAGCGAGTTCCACCGGTTTTTCTCCGTCGATGCGAAGAACATCCTATGGCCACTACTGACATTTGCCCTCTACTGCTACGGAGTGCCACACCATGAAAGCCATCGCCTACACCCAGCAAGCGCTGCCTATCGAAGATCCCCGCTCTCTGATGGATATGGATTTGCCAAAACCAACCCCAGGACCGCGTGACCTGCTGGTCGAGGTGCAAGCCATCTCGGTCAATCCGGTAGATACCAAGGTTCGTGCACGTTCTGCTGCGACCGAGCCTAAAGTGCTGGGCTGGGACGCCGTCGGTATCGTTCGTGAAACCGGGAGCGAAGTCAGCCTGTTCAAAGCAGGTGATGCAGTGTTCTACGCTGGCTCCCTGGCGCGCCCAGGCAGCTACAGTGAGTTTCATGTGGTCGACGAGCGCATTGTCGGCCGTAAGCCCAAATCTCTGGACAATGCTCATGCCGCCGCATTACCGCTGACCTCTATCACCGCCTGGGAACTGCTGTTTGATCGTCTCGGAGTGGCGCAAGGAGGTGGCGAAGGAGAGAGCCTCCTTATCATCGGCGCAGGCGGCGGTGTGGGCTCAATCCTGGTGCAACTGGCTCGGCAATTGACCAAGCTTACTGTCATCGGCACCGCCTCCCGCGATCAGACCCGGGATTGGGTTAAAGGCTTGGGCGCGCACCACGTCATCGACCACAGCCAACCTCTGGTTGAGCAATTGGAGAAGATCGGCGTTGGCCAAGTCAGCCACGTCGCCAGCCTGACTCACACAGGTACCTACCTGCCTCAGATCGTAGAGGCACTGCGTCCTCAAGGCCAACTGGCAGTCATCGACGATCCGGATGGCCTAGATGTCATGCCGCTGAAGCGCAAATCGCTGTCGCTGCACTGGGAGCTGATGTTCACTCGCTCGCTCTACGAGACGCCGGACATGATTGAGCAGCATCATCTGCTCAACCGTGTTGCCGACCTGATCGACCAAGGCGTTCTGAAAACCACGCTGGGCGAGCATTTCGGCACCATCAATGCGCAAAACCTGCGCCGCGCTCATGCCCTGATCGAAAGCGGCAAGGCAACCGGCAAGATCGTTCTCGAAGGCTTCTAACTTTTTCCACATCATTCAACTGGCCTGCTTCGGCAGGCTGGGGAGCGCTTTCATGTCCATGAAAAACCACTTTTTCGGAACCACTCTCGCCATTGCCATATCGGCCGCGAGTCAGAACAGCTTCGCGGCTGAGACTCAGCCGCTGCCTGCCAATGCTCCTGCAGAGAAAACGGTTGGCCAACTGGAACAGGTGTTTACGTTCCGTGATGCGATGCCAACGGGTGTCACGGTCACCGAAACCGGTCGCATCTTTGTTAACTACCCGAAATGGGGTGACGACGTGCCGTTCACAGTCGGTGAAATCCGAGATGGCAAGGTTGTCGCTTATCCCGATGCGGCATTCAACAAAGAGGACGCAAAGAATCCAGCCAAAGGTTTGATCAGCGTTCAAAGTGTGGTTGCCGACGGCAAGGGTCGAGTCTGGCTGCTGGATACCGCAGCGCCTGGTTTCGCAGCCCCCAAACGGGGCGGTGCGAAGCTGGTCGCGGTCGACCTGGCGACCAACAAGATCGTCAAGACACTGGTGTTTCCGTCCAACGTGATTTTACCGACCACGTACGTCAACGACATGCGTTTCGACTTCCGTATCAGCAAGGAAGGGACGGTGTATGTCACTGACTCATCCGTGTCGGGCCCCGGCGCGATCATCGTGATGGACATTGCTAGCGGCAAGGCCGTCCGGAGACTGCACGGCGCTAAATCAACGTCCCCGGATCCTGACTTCATCCCTGTGGTGGAGGGGCAGCAGGCCTTGATCACTAAAGGCCCGGACGGCAAGGCAAAAACACTCACTGTGGCATCCGACGGCATTGCCCTGTCAGCCGACGGCAAGACACTGTATTTCTGCCCGCTCTCCAGCCGTCATCTGTATTCGGTTCCGACCGACCTGCTGCGTGACCCGAATGTCAGCGAAGCTCAGCTAGCCGCTGCCGTGAAGGACCTGGGTGAGAAAGGCGCGTCTGATGGACTTGAGGCTGACGCGAATGGCGCAGTGTACGCCGGCGATTACGAACACAATGGCATCCGCAAGCGCCTGGCTGACGGAACCTGGCAGACCATCGTCCACGATCCACGCGTCCTGTGGCCGGACACCCTGTCCATTGGACCGGACGGATATCTCTACTTCACCGCCAACCAACTCCAGCGCCAGGCTGGATTCCACGACGGGAAGGACCTGCGCGACAAGCCCTACAGCCTTTTGCGGGTGAAGATTGACGCCTCCCCTGCGCCAACTCATTGATCCGGAGTCGACCATGAAACCCACGATTCGTCTGGGCCATATTGATCTGAGCTTTCACGCCGCCAGCGCGGCCGTGGTGCAACGGATTCTGGAACGTCACGGGTACATCGTGACATCCAGCGCCTCGCCACACGAAAAAATGTTCCAGCGCTACGGCGCCGGTGAAGTAGATATGCTGGTCTCTGCCTGGTTACCCGCCAGCCATGGCGGCTATCTGGCTCCCTTTGCCGACGTAACTCGCAAGCTGGGTGTGCTGTATCAGCCTTACTGCATCTGGGGTGTGCCCGAGTATGTGCCAGTCGAACAGGTCGCCAGTGTCAGCGATCTGTTGCGTCCGGATGTTATCCCGCAGATGAGTTCCCTGATTCAGGGCATCAATCCTGGTGCCGGCATCAGTCGGTTCTCTCGGGCGATCATCGAGCAATATGGCTTGGACGTCGCTGGGTATCATTTCGAGAATGGCACTCAAGAGGAATGTTTCACGCGCTTCGAGAGCGCGGTGGAGCGTGGCGAATGGATTGTCGTGCCTTTGTGGCATCCGCAGTTCCTGCACCACAGATACGATATTCGTGCACTAGCAGAGCCTGAGGGTCTGTTAGGTGGTCAGGACGATGCCACGCTCATCGTGAAAGAGGACGTCGCGCAACAAATGCCCTCTGCGCTCCTGGACCAACTGACTCGCCTGACACTCGGAAATACTGTAGTCAGCGAGCTCGACTATCTGATTTGTCGTGAAGGCTTGTCACCATTAGAGGCAGCCGATCGTTGGCTCCTCCGGTGTTTTGAATAGATAGACAGGAACCGCTCTCATGGCGGCTACCCAATGTAGCCGCCGCTTTAACGCCCATCTTACCGAACAGCGCCCCCCTTCCCCACCTGTCCCTCCCCTGACTCGATGTTGGAAAAAATCAGCATATTCAGTCGTCGATTTTCATCCCGGCAGTGTAGGTGCTACACCGATTTGCATATGTTCTGCCGCTCATCTTTAGAAGATTATGGACTTGGATCAGAACTAAATCCGGACTCCATAGTGAGCTAAAAGTTGCTAACGCAGGCGACTGAAACGATTGAATTAGCACATCCATTCAAGACGGAATGTGCTGTCTCGCTTAGTTGCGTGGAGACCAAACAGAACCTAGGGGAGCACAATGACAAAGCCGATTACCCGCGCTGAAGCTGAAGTATTCGAGCTTTTTCATGAGTCGGTGTTTGTGAGGGACATGCAGGGGCAGATACATTTCTGGAACTCCGCCTCTGAGACCCTGTACGAGTGGTCTTCCCAACTCGCTGTCGGGAGCAATGCTCGTGCGCTACTGCAATGCCAAGGCACTGGTAGACCTGAAGCAGCGGATGCCAAACTGTTGGCCGATGGTCACTGGCGTGGAGAGTTATGTCGCACTACCGCATCCGGAGGGCGTCGAGATGTGAATGTCCGCTGGTCGCTGCGTCGCGATGCGTCAGGCGCCCCCGTAGGCATCATCGAAACGTCCCATGATATTTCTGCAGCGAAAGAAATTGAACGTCGACTGATTGATAGCGAGTACCGGTACCGCAATCTTTTCCAGGCGATGGCGGCGTCATTTTGGGAGCTGGATTTCACCAAGGTCGGCGCCAAATTGAGGGTACTGCTCGACTCAGGCGTCGAGGATCTGGAAACCTATTTTCAAGACCATCCCGAGGTTGTGCGAGAGTACTTGCGTGACACCCGAGTCATTGATCTGAATGACCACAGTGTGAGGCTCTTTGGTCGGGGCAATCGCGAGGAGATGCTGGGGTCCGTGGATCCGTACTGGCCCGACGCGAGCATTCAGGTTTATGCACGCTGCATCGTCAAATCGCTGGCGAGGCATCCAAACAATATCGAGGTCACCCGTCTCCAGACCCTGGATGGCCGAGAACTGGAGTGCCTGTTCACCGCCTGCTTTTCCAAAGAAAACATGGCTCGCGGGATTATTTTGATCGGCATCATCGACCTTTCTGAACAGGTCGCGGCACGTCAGGCTTTGGAGGTCATGCAAACCGAACTTGCTCATGCGGCGCGCATCAGCATCCTGGGTGAGCTGACAGCATCCATTACACACGAAATCAACCAGCCGCTCGGGGCAATTTCAGCTTACGCCGAAGCGGGGTTACGCTGGTTGAGACGCCCAGATCCCGATCTCAAAGAAGTGGAAATGGCGCTGCAATCGATCGTGAGTGAAGCTAAACGCACCGACGACGTGATTACTCGGGTTCGGAATATGGCAGTGAGAAGAGCTCCAGCCGAATGCGTGATTCCGATCAATGACGTCATCAGAGAGTCCCTCCAATTCACGCGTCATCAGCTCCAGAAACACCGAGTAAGGGTGGAGCTTGAGCTTGCTTCTTCACTTCCCGACATAAAAGCAGACCGGGTTCTGATTCAGCAGGTCATGGTGAACCTGGTGATGAATGCGGTGCAGGCTATGGCGCTCAAGGAAAATGCCGGACGTGAATTGTTCATTCAGACCACACATCTGCTTGACGGGAAGATAGCAGTCCACATTGTCGACAGCGGACCTGGGATATCTGAAGACCATTTGGAGAGGCTTTTTGAAAGCTTCTTCACCACCAAAGCGACAGGAATGGGAATGGGTCTGCCTATCTGTCGCTCAATCATCGAAGCCGCTGGTGGAGAGATCAAGCTGGCGAATCGCTCCGATGGTCAACAAGGCGCCGATATCGTGCTGACCTTGCCCGAGGCGACCGCTGATTGCCTGATGGGTGGGGGTAATTCCGTCTAGCGAGGACACGTGGCGGCTATTGCGGTGTGAGCAACTGAGAAACCCGCACCAAATCCGCCAGTGTGGTGACCCCCATTTTCCGCATGGTGTTCGCCCGATGCACCTTGACGGTTATCTCGCTGATGTTGAGATTGTTTGCGATTTGTTTGTTGAGCAAGCCGTCAACCACTCCCTCCATGACCTGCTTTTCTCTACTGGTCAGCCGACTGAAATGTTCGTGCAGACTTTGCAACTGTTCACGTTTTTCCAGGTCTTCCCGGTAGTGTGATACCGCTTTGGAGACCGAATCAAGAAAGTCCTGATGATTGAATGGCTTGGAGAAAAAATCCACAGCACCCGCTTTCATGGCCTTTACAGACATTGGCACGTCCCCATGCCCGGTCATGAAGATAATAGGCAAACACATACCCAACGCCGTCATTTGCGTTTGTACCTCTAACCCACTATGGCCTTGCAGCCGGACGTCAAGAATCATGCAGTGGGCTGCCCTTGCCTGCGGATGTGCCAGCATATCCAAAGGATTTGAGAACTCTTGAACTGTGTGACCGACCGATCTGAGAAGGCTACTGACAGCGCCTCGAAACACGTGATCGTCGTCAACCACTAAAATTGTAGATGCTGAGTCAGATGAACGAAGTCGGAAAGAAGCGTGGTTCATTCTCTATTCCCTTCCAGAGAAGCCATAAAAACATGCCAAGCACTTGGCTTGGCATGAGGGATAAGACTATTTACTGATTCAACCTACCGGGATCGGGTTGTCGACCAGCGACTGGTTGAAACCGTGAATGACCGCGTGCTCATTTGAACCTGGGTTGTCGCGGAATGGGCGGATAGCCTCTACGATCACTTCAGGAATATCCGTCGCCAGGCCAGCCATGGTTTCTTCGATAAACGCATCCAGCGGCATAGCTCGTGGATCATCACCTTTGTGGATCAGGTCAGTGTTAACCCATGGTGGCGCAATTTCCTGGACTGTCACGGACGTGTCACGCAGCGCGAAACGCTGAGACAGCGAATATGAGTGCAACGCCGCTTTTGTGGCCGAATAGACGGCATTGCCCGCCAGCGGTACAAAAGCCAGAACCGACGTGTTGTTGATGATGACTGAACGAGGCTGGGATTTCAGGTGTTCGATCAGAGCCGAAGTCAGTCGGATCGGGCCGAACAGATTGGTGGTGACCGTGCCCAGCATTGTTTCTTCGTCGATCTGCGCGGCCGGCTCATCAAAAGGCATGATGCCCGCGTTATTGATCAACACGTTCAGTGTTGGATAGCGTGCGATCAGTTGCTGCGCGACATCATGGATGCTGGAGGGGTCGTTGATATCCAGTTCGATCGCGTCCATTCCCGGGTTCGCTGCAGTCACTTCATCCAGCAATGCTTTGCGACGGCCAGCAATAATGACCTTGTTACCCAACTTGTGAAAAGCTTCAGCCAAGCCACGACCGATACCCGAGCCGCCACCTGTGATGAAAATGGTGTTATCCGTAATCTGCATAATCAATAGCCTCAAGCATTTTTAGAAAGTTGAAATAAGCACAGTGCTACTTACGCACTTTGGCTAGCTAGACATCACTTCGTTAATCGCATGGGTGTATCCCTGGAATCTGGACTATTCATCCCTGAGGGTCAACTTATACTATCGTTTAGGTCTGCTATCTGCGGAGCCGTTTAGCCTAGCGAAGCTGGCAGCTGAATCGTTTATCCCCTCAGTTTCAAGCAGATAGTAATCTTGTTATCGAGGACAGATAACCCTATGCGGCGCATAAACACCTTCCTCACAAAAGTGAAAATCGCCGTATTGACAATACAGTAGGTGATGAATGAAATTGAAGTCACTCAGCCCTCCCACTTCACAGGCAATTTTCATGAAAAATGATGCCCGCGCTACAGCGCTGCTTTATCTGGTTGCTACATTAAAGGCGACAAAAGGAAATGAAGAGAAATTACAGGTTGATTTGCAAGCATTGGTCCCACCCTCAAGAGCAGAGGCAGGCTGCATCAAATACGACCTGCATGTAGACACAGCCCAACCCGCACTTTTTCTCGTGTATGAGATCTGGCGAGACCAGCAAGCTCTTGATCAACACGCCTCTTCAAACCATTTCCAGACATTCCTCAAAACGGCTGAGCCTTTTTTAGCCGCTCCCTTAGAGGTGAGGGTGCTGGATCGAATCGACGTTTAACGAATCTCAATCCACCGCGTCCGTGAAGGGTGCTGTGGATCGTTGAGATTCCAGATCCGCCAAGCGCTCGGAGAGCTGTTGATGCATCGCGGCGAACGCATCGCTGCCGAGCACCAAGCGCTTAGGCGCAGGCGTTTGGCTCACGCTGTCGATCATGTGTGCAACCATTTTGCCCGTGTCGCCCGGAGGTATGGCTGTACCTGCCTCGATCATCTTGCGCGCCATGCTTGCCGGTGAAATATCATAAGAAGGCAACCTGTCCCCGATTTTCGAGCTCGCGTAGCGGAAGTCAGTACGTGCGCCTCCCGGCTCGACCAGCGTGCAGCCGATGTTGAACACCGCAACCTCACGACTCAGCGCATCGATGAAGCCTTCGATACCCCATTTCGACGCGTGATAGAGCGCTGCGCCAGGAAAGGCAGCTTGACCACCCATGGTGGAGAGCTGAAGGATTCGGCCACCGCCAGCTTGCCGAAAATGAGGTAGAACTGAGCGTACGAACTGAATAGAGCCCAAGAGGTTGGTGTTGATCTGATGGATGACCTGTTCGTCGCTCGCTTCTTCGGCGGCTCCGAATAAGCCGTATCCCGCATTACTAACGGCCACATCAATCTTGCCCATGTGAGCAAACGCACGGTCCACTACACCGCGGATAGCTGCAATCTCATCGATATTCAGTTGCTCCACCCAGAGCTGGCCAGGGTAGCGGTCCAGAAGGTCCTGGACGTTGGAAAGTACGCGAACTGTACCCGCGACGCGATCGCCGCACGCCAGTAGCTGCTCAGTCATGCGGCGGCCGAAGCCACTGCTGATACCCGTGATAAGCCATGTGCGGTGCATTTCAGATCCTTACTGATGTTGGGGATATGTGTATGCTACGACGCACCTCATGGATGATTAGTACGCTAAAGTCTCTATTGCATGAGCGAAAGTCCAAATATGAATTCTGACCCTTTCTCTGATCTGATCCAGTTAATGACCGCTCGCACAGTCGCCTCCGGGGGATTGGTGGCCGGAGGCACCTGGGCGCTCGAAATCCCACCGCCCAATGGCATCAAATTCTGGGGTGTGGCCCGAGGTGGGTGCTGGGTCAAACTCGAAGGTGTCAGTAACCCTTTGCGGCTTGAGGGCGGGGACGTTCTGCTCCTGACCGCTCCTCGGTCGCTCGTGATGGGTAGCGACCTCAGCACACCCCGAACAGAGCTCGATGATCTGCTGAGCAAACGGGATGGTGCGATCTCACACTTGGGCGAAGGTGATGACTTTTTCATGATCGGTGGCAATGTTGCCCTGGCGCACGCGGGCTCGGATCTGATTTTGGATGCGCTCCCACCTTACCTTCACCTGGATGCGAAATCGCCCGTAGCTTCCACGCTGCAGTGGCTGCTGGATCAGTTGGTGAGGGAACGGCAGGAGGATCGTCCTGGAGCAATTGCGGTAGCGTCGCAACTGGCCCAACTGATGTTTATTCAAATCTTGCGCACGCATCTCGAAACAACGCCGAGCGTCGCAGGAGGCGTGTTGAGAGCTGCATGTGATAGACGTTTGGTGCCTGCGTTGCGTTTGATTCACAGTGATACAGCACGCGCTTGGCAACTCAGCGAGCTTGCGGCCTCCAGCGCCATGTCGCGGGCAGCGTTCTGCGCCTACTTTAAGCAGGTAGCCGGGATCGCTCCCATTACCTACCTCACTATGTGGCGAATGCGTCTGGCGAAGCGGGCGCTGGTGGAGGAGCGTGTGCAGGTCTCTGAAATGGCGCCTCGATTTGGGTATGCATCTGAAAGCGCTTTCAGTAATGCTTTCAAGCGCGTGACAGGCTTGTCACCAAAGCATTATCGGGAAAGCGCAACGCTCTGACCAAAAGCTCTCTAACCCATCTTCTGTCGTGTTCCTCGACCCACGCCCGTTCCAACGCTGTGTCGCGAGCTTGTTCCGCGACGCCCAGAAAACGTCCGAACGCCGGGTTGTGATTGGATACACATACGTGTCGGGCCAGGGAGCTGCAAGCCGATTATCAGAGGCTATGCAATTCAGCGGCGATACGAGCAGGACGCTCTGCTAGCAACTGACGCGCGGAGTCGGCAATCATCACCACGCCTCCGGCGAGCATCAACACATCCTTGAGCACCAGCCTTCCCCCGCCTGACAAGTAAGGGAATCCGTAATCCGCATCTCCGAGGTTTTGCACCCACGCTTCTGGCGTTGTGATGAGAAATGACAGCGTCACAAGAGGGGTAAGAAACGCAAGCAGCGATCCCACCATGCCAAAACCGGGTGAGAAGAGGTAGGAAAGCACCAAGAGGCCGATCAGGATCTCCACAGTGCCTAACCCCTGGGAAAAGCTATACGTGTGGTTGGCGGTCTGCCATTCGCGTTTGGCCGGATCAAGTTGCCCTTCATGGGTCAGGTGTTCTTTGTATTGCTCGGGGTGAGCATAGAACAGAGACATTACCGGGTTGTTCGCAACGAATGGGGTAATGCTATCTGCTTCGTAAGGCACAAACTTTAGAGCGCCAATCCAAAGGAAGATAATGGCGACGCCGAGACGGATCAAGTGTATGCCGATTTTGTCCAGGTGGCTGGAACGGACCAATAAGCTTTGGATGATAGGTCGTGAGCTATTCATGGATGAGTCATCCCGTCAGTTAAGTTGTAGAGAGAGTACGATCGCGAAATGAAGTTGGCATGTTCAATCGTCTCATTTTCTTGTCCGATACGCTCAGCGACTGCAGGCGAGCATGCTCTGGTACAGCGCTGACGAATGGAAACTCTCAAGAATTTCTGAATTGAAGCAATTCCGGCAATGTAGATCTCCGATAATCGCTCATGCCCCACCCTCGACATTACATGGCAATCGTATGAGAAGTAACTATCCTGCAGCACAGGTCACTGACACTAATGTATAAGCCAAGAAATCACATTTTCATTAATGCGAAGAAACTCTTCCTGCGTTGCGTGGCTTTCCGAAGCAGTGCCTGGCGAGCAAGAATCCGATCATCCATTATCGAATCCAGCCAGAGGACCAGCCATGTACACTCCCCGCCGCCATCTCAGCCGAGTCAGGCATCTCGGCAACGCCCTTGGTGCAGCGCTTTTCATCATGTGGGAGATGCAGAGCCGATTTCACTTCGGAGCTCGCACCACGAAAACAGGCAGCACCAGGTCCATGACAAAATCGTGTGATGCTGGATGCTCTGGTCGAATTTGAATCGATTGGCCCAACCTATCCCCTCAGTTGCGGCAGAACATGATGAATTCCATGATTGAAAAAATGCAATGGAAGCGATTGAGCCACGGGGTGATCAACATCGGTCAACTTCTGTTCATCTATATTATTTGGTTAGGCTCCGGACGGGTCGCCACCTTCTTTCACCTTCCGATTTCGGGGGGCGTATCCGGTTTGTTCATCCTTTTACTATTACTGCTGACCCGAATTGTCCGCCCTGCTCTAGTAGAGAAAGGCGCCGAGCTATTGCTTGCAAACATGATGCTGTACTTTGTCCCGCTCGTGGTGTCCGTCATACAATACACGGCGCTGTTTGAAAGTATCGGTTTTAAATTGATGGTTGCCATTTGCGTCGGATTTACAGCCGTCATGCTGGTGACTGCTTTGACAGTAGACTGGTTTTTCCAGTGGACCCGCAAACGCCTTCTTCAGTCGCATTTGGCAACACGCAAACGGCGGTTGACAGTGCCCCGCTTCGACCAAACCAGCTGAGACACGCACCATGTCATCGCATCTCATCGCCTTTCTTTTTCTGGTCATGACCGTGGTTTCTTTCTACTTGGCACAATCGATATATAGACGTCATAGAAAAATCTGGTTAGTACCGGCTGTGTCTTCTTCGTTGTTTATAATTGCGTTGGTAGAAGCCACGGCCACGTCCTACGACCTTTACTTTCAGGACACCCAGTGGCTGGTGTGGTTGCTTGGCCCTGCGACTGTCGCTTTCGCCTTACCGATTTACCAACAACGAAAACTGATTATCCAGTACTGGCTTGCCTTGGTGATGGGAAGCTTGGCGGGAATCGCGGCATCCGTATGCGTAACGCTGATTCTGGGGAAAATGCTCAGCCTCGATCCGCTAATCGCACATAGCTTACTTGCACGCTCAATCTCTACCCCATTTGCGCTCGAGGCCACCACCCATATGGGCGGATCAGCACAACTGACCAGCCTTTTCGTTGTGGTCACCGGCTTGTTGGGTATTATTTTTGGCGAGGTGATCCTCGCGCTTCTACCACTGCAATCCAAAGCCGCGAAGGGAGCCCCCCTGGGCACGGCCGCTCATGGCTTCGGGGTGAGTGTCGCTAAGTCTTTGGGAGCTGAACAAGGCGCGGTGGCCAGCCTTACGATGATCTTCAGTGGAGTGATCATGGTATTGCTGGCACCTGGAATTGCGGCCGTGATCGGTTGAATCAGCGCACCTGAGTCCGCTAATCCGAGCGTAGGCCCCAACCACCTGGGGCTTGAACGCAGACGCGTAGACGGAAGGCGGGCCTCGCTTCTGCTTACAGCTGCGCCAAGTTGAGCACCAGTAATTTGCAGGCTCAGCCGTTGTTCGGCCCCGTAGGCTTGGCTCTGCCGGGGCAGAACCAGTTCACAAGCAAAATTATCGCTGTACTGCAACGCATTTGATCTCCACGAGGATGCCGGGACGAGCCAGTTCAGCGACACCTATACATGTCCACGCACAAGTGATCCTGGGAAAGATTGCATCTTTCACACGTCTGAAGATGGGCATGTGATGGTGCATATCGACGTGATATGTCGTCATGTCTACCACATCTTCAAATGTGCAGCCCCCGGCTTCCAAGACGAGCCGCAGGTTGCCCCATGCTGCATTAAACTGCTGCTCAGGATCTTCGATAACGGACAAGTCTGGCGTGCGGCCTACCTGACCGGCGCAGTACAGAGTTTTCCCCACCTTTACAGCCGGTGCATAACCAGCGCGTTCGCTGAGAAATTTCATAGCGTCTGGAACAATAATCTCGCGGTCAGACATGGTCGGGGAAGCCCTGAATTTAGACGGATACGAACGCTAACCCGACTGCCAGAGCGGCGTCCACTTGGGATCCGCAAGCAGGCATCTGGCGCCAACTGCTTTGAGCCATGGCCAGGATCCCGTCACGGCCCTGGGCACTGCCGAACCCCGGAAGTTCGAGGGAGGCGTCCAGATGCCAGATGTCACGCAGAAGCGCCGCATCGACGCGGTCGAATGCGTTCGCGTAAGCACTGATAAGTCGATCTATTGCAGCGCGGCTTTCTAGCGCCTCGAGTCGAGCGCTCAGAGTTTCAATGTTCAAAATGATCCCCTTACAGGAAATGATCGCCCTGTCCCGACCTTCTTCCCAATGAAATCCGGGCCAAGGTGCGGGCGTGTGACTTTTTCAGTAGACGAAAGTTGGAGTTGGCGGACGGACGGGCACCCTATGGTTAGGCCACCGTCCAAGCCAAGGGTTGCCTCATCGATCATTCGCGAATGCCCAAACAAAACTTCAGATTTGAGACAAGCCACCATCGACCATCAACTCGACGCCGTTCACGTACCTGGCGTCGTCAGAGGCCAAAAACAGCGCGGCGCTGGCGATGTCTTCAGGTGCGGCCATGTAGCCCAATGGCGTGATTTCCTCCACATATTGGAGCAGAGCGGCGATGTCGCTCTCACTCATCTTTAGCCCGTTGTCCATCAGCGGCGTGCGGGTGAAGCCTGGGCTCAATACGTTCGCGCGGATTTTGCGGCCCTTGAGTTCATTGGCCCAGGTGCGTGCGAATGATCTCACCGCCGCCTTAGAGGCGTTATAAAGGCTCAATCCTTCCATGCCGTTGCTTGAACAGATCGAGGCGGTCAGGACAATGGACGCCGCGTCTTTCATCAGGGGCAGCAGCGTCTGAACGCTGAAAAACACGCCTTTGACGTTCACGTCGAACATTGAGTAGTAGGCGGCCTCGCTGGTCTCTCCTGTCGGGTTCTTCTCGCAGATCCCGGCATTGGCGAACACGGCGTCCAACTGATCTTCCTGTGCCTCGATTGTTGCCTTGAGTGCATCGAGATCGGGCTGGTGCGAGACATCAGATACCACGGCGACAGCCTTGTCACCGAGTCTGGCAACCGCCGTCTCCAGCGTGAGTGGCGAACGCCCAGTGATGTAAACGCGTTTGGCGCCCTCGGCGATCAAGGCTTGTGCAATGGAAAATCCGATCCCCGTGGACGCGCCAGTCACAACGGCAACCTGATCGCTGAATTTACCTGACATATCTGACTCCTCAGTCCTGAATAAATGGTCGGTTTATCCATGGTGAGCCTGATCGGAGCAGAACGGCACTGACAGGTATGAACAACAGCCGTGCAGTTTTGTCAGGCGAAAAGCGAAGAGCAATTACCTAAATTCAGGTCATCACTCAAGCGTCGACGCGAGCGATTGAGAAGTTAGTCCGACGGACGCTTGGCCTTTAACTATTCGCCTTTTTCGTCGTGAAACCTGAGCGTTCACACAGGATGCCTGTCATGTCTCAAATCCAAACCGAAAAACCCGAGCCGCGGCGCTGGTTGATGTTCGCCATATTGCTCGTAGGTGCGTTTCTTCCACCTCTGGATTTCTTCATCGTCAATGTTGCGCTGCCCTCCATACAGGATGATCTGGGTACGGCATCGTCTGCCGAGCAACTCGTAATCTCGTCCTATGCGGCGCTCTATGCTGTGACGCTTATCACCGGCGGGCGGCTTGGCGATCTGTACGGCCGTGGGCGGATGTTCTTCCTCGGCCTGCTGGGCTTCGCCGCCGCGTCGGTAATGTGTGGTCTGGCGCCTTCGCCGTGGATCCTCATCCTGGGACGCGCCTTACAGGGCGTGACCGCAGCAGTGATGGCACCTCAGGCACTCGCATCGGTGCAAGCAATTTTCCCAGCGTCGGAACGACCTCTCGCACTGAGTTTGTACGGCGCCGTGTTTGGACTGGCGTCTGTGATCGGTCAGGCGCTGGGAGGGGTTCTGATCACGCTCGACGTAATGGGCATGGGATGGCGGGCGATATTTCTGGTCAACTTACCGATCGCATTGCTGGTTATCGCGTTCGGCATTCCCGTGCTCAAAGAAACCCGTGCGCTGCACGCGAACAAGCTAGATCTAGTGGGCACGGGGCTGTCGATGCTGGCTCTGACCGCTTTGGTCGTGCCGCTGATTGAAGGTCGCGAAGCGGGATGGCCCTTGTGGGCTTGGGTGTCGCTCGCCGCAGCCCCGGTGCTGACAGCGATGTTCTGGCGATACGAGACCCGCCTGCACCTCAGCGGGGGTACACCTATCCTAAACCCGGCAGCACTGAAAGCACCAGGCTTGGGCCGAGCGTTGTTGGTCGCGTTGTGCTTCTACGCACTCGGTGTGTTTTTCCTGCTGCTTTCGATCTATGTGCAAGGCGCATTGCACATGACAGCACTGCAAGCCGGTCTGATCTTCCTGCCGTTCGGCGCGGGATTTCTGATGGGACCTCTATCTGTGCCTCTACTCAGACGCGCCATTGGAGAGTACGTGAACCCCGCCGGCATGGGACTGGAAGTACTGGGCCTTCTATGGCTTGCCTGGCTCTTGACCAAGACGCCGACCACCTTCGCCCCGCCCTTCTGGCCTCTGACTGCCATCCTGTTTCTGATAGGGTTCGGACAAGGGCTCGCGCTGCCCACGCTGATGCGAATGGTCACGGGGCGGGTCGCGCCAGCGTATGCGGGGATGATCGCAGGCATCACCAGCGCCACGTTGCAAATCAGTACATCGCTGAGCGTCGCACTCATCGGCGGCGTTTTTTATACCGTGCTGGGGAATCAAGCCTCAGCGGTCAGTATCACTCACGCCTTTACGATCTCTGTTCTGTGTATCGCCGCGTGCCTGGCCGTGGGAACTGCCTTGAGTCTGAACCTGTCGCGGCAGCCAGCGGTGGCGCTAGAAGCGTCCGCTGCTCGCTCGACCTGAGAAGCTTTACCGTTGTCCCCTGTCGCCGATCATGCTGGAGGCAAGGTCGGCCAGTGCGCGAAGCCGATCCATCTGGCGCATGTCCCGGTGATACCCCATCCATATGTCCCGACCTGGCGGTGGCTCGCCCTCATCAAGCAGCCGAAGGCCCGACACTGAGTCGCCGAGGACGCGCGGCAAGACGGCGAGGCCAAGCCCCTTCGCGCACATCTGCGCCTGAACCGTACGGCTGCTGCTGGTGAACACGGTGTGCGCCAGCGGATAGCGCTGTTGTAGCCACTGCACATCCGGATAATGTGCCTGGGCTATATTCATCAGAATCAGGCCCAGACCTTCGCCGTCCAGGTGCGGCGTTGGGGCATTCTGAGCCGCGTAGAGCCCGTACGGCAGGGTTGTCAGCTTGCGGTGGACGATGTCCGGTTCGGTAAAGGGCACGATCCGAAAGGCGATGTCGGCATCTCGACGAGCAAGGTCGAATAAACGATGCCCGGCGATGACTTCGGGAACGATCAACGGATGCCGTCGCACCAGTTCAGTCAGGACCGGCGATAACACATGGCAAGCGAACCAATCAGCCGAAGAGATGCGCAACAGCCCCTCCGCTTGATCGCCATGTCCTGCCAGACGACGCTCTATAGCCAAAGCGCTGTGTTCCATATCCTGGGCCAGACTGAGGATTCTTTCGCCACTGTCCGTGAGCACCATTCCTTGCGCAGTGCGCAGAAAAAAAGGTTGCCCACTGGTTTGTTCAAGCACCTGCAAGCGCCGCCCAACCGTGGGGTGACTGACCCCCAACAGTCTGGCAGCGCCACCAAGCGAGCCGCTGCGGGCGATTGCCAGAAATATCCGCATGTCACTCCAGTCCATGCCCCACCTCATATATAAAAGAACGACGAGGTTGCAGCAATGGCAGTCTCGCAGCAATCCCCGAGATACAGAGTTTCAATCCATCAAACCCACCGAGAGGCTTCAACATGAACATCGGCTGTATCGGAACGGGCAGCATGAGTTGCGTCATGATTCCCCTGCTGTTCTAAGCAGACCGACAACCGCACCTACGCACGCTTTGACGGGCTTGGAAAAGGCGAAATTCTGATTGGCCCGCTGGTACTGTCGTACGTTTGCTCAAGACGTATGGCCATGGTCGATTCTGCCCTCGCATTTTTGATGTCGCGGGGTGACGCTGTCATTCCTGATCACCACAATCGCCTTTGTCCCGAAGATCTTCCTGTTTGATTTTGAAAGACCTTTAGCGGCCTCCAGCGAGCGGCTGCTATCGGTTCAGGCTGTGTGAAAAAGCGCTAAACACCTCGAAAACTGAAAGTCGCTAGGGATGCCTATGGAATCAGATGGCGGAAGCGCGAATTAGCTTAATCAGTGACATAGACGTTCGTAATGCCGTTTGGGCCGCGTCAGCGGCCCAAACGGCTTCTAACTGGCGGGTCAAGTGGCTGGGTTCACGCCCTGATCGCCTCAAGCGGTTCTGCGATGCCGAAGATGTTCATCATTCGTTTGAGGTTGTAGGCGAGCACATGAAGACTCATCTCAGTGCTCACCCTCGGCTGGATTTTGGTCAGGAAGGGGGCACTTCCCAGCCAGTACTTTAGCGGTATGCGTCCGGCAAAGTCATCTAGCCCACACTAAAAAGCCAAGACACGGTGTGCACTTAAATTTAAGTGGACACCAGCTCCAGCCTTTTAAGCGGGTATTTCATGCAGCCACAACGCCGTTCCTACTCCAAATCCTTCAAGGCCCAGATCATTCAAGAGTGCGCACAGCTCGGCGCTTCGATTGCCAGCGTCGCCCTCAGCCATAGCCTCAACGCAAACCTCGTCCACAAATGGATTCGGGGGCAAGCGCAGAAAAGCACGGCGCTACAACCTGCATTCATTCCGCTGCCTATCCAGTCGGCAGGAATAAATTCGCAAGCTGCATCATCAAATATCTGCGTTGAGATCCAGCACCCGCGTGGCACCGTCAAAGTGAACTGGCCAACTGAAAGTGCTGCTGCCTGCGCGACCTTTCTTCGAGACTTGCTGCGATGATCCGCATCGACTTCATCTGGCTCGCCACGGAGCCGATGGACATGCGCGCTGGTACCGAGACGGCGTTGGCCAGGGTGATCTCGGTGTTTGGTGCGGCGAAGCCGCACTGTGCTTATCTGTTCGCCAACCGCCGCGCCACTCGGATGAAAGTTCTGGTGCATGACGGCTTCGGGATCTGGCTGGCTGCTAGGCGGTTGAATCAAGGCAGGTTTCACTGGCCAGGCATTCGCCAAGGCGCCGAAATAGAGTTGGATACCGAGCAACTCCAAGCCCTGGTATTGGGCCTGCCATGGCAACGCGTGGGTTCCGGCGGCGCGATCACACGGGTTTAACGGCTGCCATTAGCCTATCGATCTATCGCTGCGAGTTGTCTGGTCTGGCAAAATCGGCACCATGACTTCTCTTCCTGCTCTCGACCACCTGCCCCCTGAAAAACTGCGCGCGTTGGCGGCGCAGTTGATGCAGCGTGTCGAGACGCTCGACCTTCAAGTAGAAACGCTGGATAAGACGGTTGAGACGATGGGCAAGAAGATCAACCGCGACCATACGGTGATTGAGAAGCTGACACACGAGATCGCACAACTCAAGCGTTTGAAGTTTGCCAAGCGCAGCGAGCAGATGAGTCCTGAGCAAGCCAGCTTGCTTGATGACCTCATCGATACCGATATCGCGGCGATTGAAGCAGAGTTTCAAGCCTTGCAAACAGTGCCAGCGGCGACCGAGAAAAAGCAGAAGCCCAGGCGCACTGCATTACCAGCTGAGTTTCCACGCACGCTGATCCATCACGAACCGGACAACAGTCACTGCCCATGTGGCTGCGCACTCAAACGCATCGGTGAAGACGTCAGCGAGAAGCTGGACTACACGCCCGGCGTGTTTACTGTTGAACGCCATGTCCGTGGCAAGTGGGTCTGTGATGACTGCGAAACGCTGATCCAGGCGCCGGTTCCGGCGCAGGTTATCGACAAGGGTATTCCGACCGCTGGTCTACTTGCCCACGTCATGATCGCGAAGTTCTCCGACCACCTGCCGCTTTACCGCCAGGAATCGATTTTCGGTCGGGCAGGCTTGGCAATTCCACGTTCAACCTTGGCTCAATGGGTTGGCATGACTGGCGTGCAGTTGCAGCCTCTGGTCGACGCGCTGCGTGACGTAGTGCTCGGGCAGCAGGTCATCCACGCCGATGAAACACCGGTGCAGATGCTCGCTCCGGGCTCGAAGAAAACCCATCGTTCCTATGTTTGGGCATACGCCACCAGCCAGTTCTGCGAAACAGCGGCTGTCGTTTACGATTTCAGCCCCAGCCGCGCCGGTGAACATGCTCGCAATTTCCTGCAAGACTGGAAGGGCAAGCTGGTCTGTGATGATTTTGGCGGTTACAAGGCCAGCTTCGAACTTGGTGTGACCGAGATCGGCTGCATGGCCCATGCGCGGCGCAAGTTCTTCGAACTGCACGCTACCAACAAAAGCACACTCGCCGAGCAAGCCCTGCGCTATTTCCAGTTGCTTTACGAAATCGAGAGCGAAGTCCGCCACCTGAAGCCAGATTTACGGCGCCAAATACGGCAAGAAAAATCCGTACCGGTGATGGATATGCTGCATGCCTGGATGATCGCCCAGCGCAATCTCGTGCCCGAAGGTTCGGTTATCAGTAAAGCACTCGATTACAGCCTGAAACGCTGGGCATCACTGTCGCGCTACCTCTATGACGGGGCCGTACCCATTGATAATAATTGGGCGGAGAATCAGATTCCGACCGTGGGCGTTGGGACGAAAGAACTGGCTCTTTGCAGGATCATTGCGTAGCGGCAAACGGGCGGCGGCGATCATGAGTTTGATCCAGTCGGTACGGCTCAATGGGCATGATCCGTACGCCTACTTGAAGGACGTCCTCACGCGCCTGCCGACGCAACGGACGAGTAAGCTTACCGAACTGCTGCCGCATCAGTGGGTGCCCGCTCAGCACGTTTAGTAACCATGATCGGCAGAGAGCTGCCTATAGACGCTGGAAGGGACAGGCAGAAAGCCAAAAGTGGCCATTCCCGGTCACTCTCGACTAACCAACACAATGCATGAGCGCTGGTGTCCACTGCGCTGCACGTTCCACAGCCGGGCGCCACTACGTCAATCTTTATCCTGCAAAGGCTGCTTGGACGTCGATCATCATTGTCTACTTGCGAACATCAGGACGAAATGCGAGAGATGCCAGTGGCCATGCGCATGAAGCTATCGAAGGCGCGATCAGAGAGGAGTCTGCGCATGAAGATCATGGGCTTGGCACCGAACCCTACCGCATAACGCGTCCTTGGACGGCGGGCACTAACGGCCTTTGCAATCGTGTCGGCGATCAGCTCAGGTGGAGACTGGCGCTTGCGGCTGGCTTCGCCGTCCATCGACTCTGCCATCGCCTTTGCCTGGCCGGCATAGGCCCCTCTGCCAGAGACTTCGCGTAATTTATCGGCGGCAATGCCAGCCCACTCGGTCTTGACCCCTCCCGGTTCGATTACCACTACGTCGATGCCGAATGGTTGCACTTCCATGCGCAGGCAGTCACTAATCGCCTCAAGCGCGAACTTGGTGCCGTGGTACCAAGCCCCCAGCGGTGTGTGGATTTTGCCGCCCATCGAGCTAATGTTGATGATAGTTCCTGAGCGCTTCTGGCGCATGTGCGGCAGTGCCAATTGTGTCAGGCGGACAGCGCCGAACACATTGACATCGAACTGGGCGCGGGCCTCGTCCAGGGAGACGTCCTCCACGGCCCCGTATGAGCCGTAACCGGCGTTATTGACTAGCACATCGATACGGCCTGACTTGGCGATAATCTCTTTGATCCCAGCCTCCATCGATGCATCATTTGTCACGTCCATCGCCAGGACTTGGATGCCAGCATTGACCAGTGGCTGCATCCGGTCAATACGGCGTGCGGCAGCATACACCGTATAGCCGAGGCCTTTTAGCTTCAGAGAGGTGGCTTCGCCGATGCCGGAAGATGCGCCTGTCACGAGAGCAACTTTGGAGTTCATTTCGATAGTCCTTGGGAAGGTTTTTTGTGCGGGGTGGCGGATATTAGGCTCGCCTCTGTGCCATCCACTTTATGCAGTGGGCGGCACCATCGCCCTAGCGATCCGCGCCAACTTCTAAGCAAACTGCGCCAAACTCTCGGCTGCCGGAATCAGGCGGGTATCCTGCTGATCGCCTCCTGAGAGTTTGAGTGTTCCTGGCTGCATACTCACCACTACCTGATTTGGCCTGCCCGTTGAGGTGGAGAATAGAGCCGCCAGGGGAGGTATACATTTGGTAGGGGACGTTTAGACCCTCGGTGTTGGGCGCTTAGCCTCTGCGAATCGTTAGCCTGAGGAGGCCCGCCTTGCCTTCACGCGCAGGTCGGTAGCGACTCCAAGCGACTCAAATCCATGATGTGGACGCGTAGCTTAGGGTGGCTGACGCTCAATGGCCGTCGGCTCAGCGCATGCACCTCAGAGACCGACCGTTCAGCAAGAAAGGCCTGAAGTATCAGGCCACCGATCAGACCTGTTGCATCAGCAACCAGCACCTTTAGTTGATCAGAAAGTATGGGCACGGCGTTTCCCTCAGTTCAGATGCATGACATGACGGGCGCTGTCAGGCGTTTGCCCTGTCCAGTCCTGGAATGCGCGATAGAAGGAATTGGGATCTTCAAAGCCGAGCAGGAAAGCGATCTCTTCACCAGACAACTTGGTATTTCCCAAGTAGTGGCGCGCCAGGTTCTCCCGGGTGCCATTGACTAAGGCGCGAAAGCTCGCTCCCCCATTTTCGAGCCTACGCTGCAACGTACGTTTGCTCATGCCCAAGCGCTCTGCCGTCTTCTCGATAGTGGCTGAATTACTCGGCAATAGCTCCAGCAAAACGGCACGCACACGTTCCGCCATCGTTGCCGTCGAATCGAGTTCGCTAAGTCGTCGACGCAGGTCGGGCTCAAATACCCGCCACATGCCTTCGTTGACCGTCAGGAAAGGCCGCAGAACATCTGCGGCGGCAAAGGTGATGCTAGGGCTAGTTCCTTGGTGAATGGGGGCGGCGAAGAAGTTCTCGTAACGCCGGGCGTAAGCGTTGGGCGGGAGTTCTGGAAGCGCCACGCGAAGCGCTTTTACGGGCTCGCGGGTTGCGATACGGGCTAACTGCAAGAAGAAAGCGATTTCGGCCACTTGCAACGAACACGGCACATCGGTCTGTGCCGATAGCCAGCGCGGAGATACCGTCAGTTCGCCCATGTTGCCCACATCGACCTCCAGGCTCATGGGGGCCACAAGTTGCTTGTACTTGGCCAAGCGCTGCACCGCCTGCATCAAGTTGGCGCTGCACAGGGCTGCGAACAGGGGGGGATTGAAAAACTCGGCTGAGACCTTCTCGACCATGCGCAAGGAAAACAGGGGGTCACCTGCTTCGGCTTCGAGGTTACGCCAGAAGCGGAAATACTCTTCAGTAGTAAGTGCATACCCCTCGCGAGTAAATAGATCTTCTGGAAGCCCGGCCTTACGCAGTACATGACTCGGTTGAAAGCCCATATCTTTCAATAAAACCTGCCAACCGAAGTCCAAGTAAAATGATTGATTACGTGTCATCGAATCTCCACCACAGCCCAAGCTTCGAGTTGATCTCTGATTATCAAAAGATAAGTGTAGGGGGTTTGAACTTCAGCAAGCACGCAAATTGCGCCATATCAACAGCAATCTGCGCCAGCAGTCGAAATTTTTGCTCTCGCCAAAAACCTTGTCCAGCCAGATAGATTTGGGTTCACACGACCTACCGATGCAGTGTGCGAGTGAGATTACCGAGCTGTTGCCACACAGGTGGGCGCACGTTTAATCACGAAAGGTGTGTTGGGCAGACGCTTACCTTTAGCGTTCCGAAAGGATGTTCAACAGTCTGTCGACGGACCCTCATCATCGCTGGATCATGTTCTAGCCGAACCTGCATCGCGTCAACTACAGCCTCATGTTCCCAGCGCTTCACACGGCGCTCCTTACCCGTCGTACATTGCTTTTGCATTGAGCAGGACTGGCAGCCCGAGAAGTAGTAACAATGCAATAACATACCGTCTTCCATCGACGAATGCCGCCTGGTTAGTAACTGCCCCGCAGGGCATCGATACTCGTCCGACGCCGCAAGCATAGATGAAGCCCTCTTACCGAATCGGCCTTCGGCTTTGCTGCCAGATGTGAGAGGTCTCGGTACGAAAGTAGTGATGCCGGCTTGCTCGCAAGCAAGGATTTCCAGACCTTTGTAATAGCCTCGGTCGGCCACCACCATGAGCGATTCAGCCTCGATTTCTTCACGCGCTTGGTTTGCCATATCGCTCAGTTGCCCACGATCATTACCAACGTTGGTCACCTCATGGGCAACGATCAGATGGTGTTTGTCGTCGACAGCTGTTTGACGTTGTATCCCACCGTTCCGGTGCCTCGGCCGCTTGTAGCCATTGAGCGTGCATCTGGGTCTGTGAGGGAGATCTGCTGGTCTGGACTTTGTGGAGCTGCGTCTCGATATCCTTGAGTTTCTGCATCTGCTTTTTCAATGTTTCTATCTTTTCTTTAAGCCGCTCTGCTTTGGCCTTGGCCATTTCGGGCGTTGCCCGATCCGCCAAATCCATCGCCGCCAGATATCGATCAATGCTTTGCTCGATCTGCTGCATGCGTGCCTTCACCTTGCCCTGAGTGAAGTTGCGGTCGCGACTATTGACGGCTTTGAATTTGCTGCCGTCGATGGCGATGATCGATTGGGAGAAGAGATTAAGGTTGCGACAAAGAACTACGAACTGGCGGCATACGCTGCGAATGGCTTTGCCGTTGTCTTTGCCAAAGTCGGCAATGGTTTTGAAGTCCGGAGCCAAACGCCCCGTTAGCCACATTAACTCGACGTTGCGCTCGGCCTCTCGCTCAAGTCGGCGGCTGGACTGAATCCGATTGAGATAGCCGTAGATATAGATCTTCAGCAACACCGCTGGGTGATAGGCCGGACGCCCCGTAACGGCAGGATCAACGCCCTCAAAACCAAGTGCGCCCAGGTCGAGTTCATCGACGAAAACATCGACCACGCGCACTGGATTTTCTTCGGCTAAGTAATCGTCCAGACACTCCGGCAGCAGGGTGACTTTCAATAAATCGCTTCATGATCGCCCCCGCTACGATCTCGACGATCAGAAGATTAGACAATTGCGGGAGTTTTCACACAGCCTGGGTCGAAAGCAGTCGCTCGTGACAGATTGGTTTCGATCCAACGCTGGCGGTGCCGGATTCAGTTGCTATGGAACGAGTGAGCATGCTGCCCCCTTCTCTTCGAATGCTTTGAAAGCAGCTTTTTGGAAGTCTTTTAGAATTGAATTGTTTCGGAGGAGCCATGCCTCGATCCCAGGGCAAGCGCCTTACGATGCATGTCGAAGATCATCCGCTAGTTTATACGACCCTGGAAGGCACATTCCGGAAGGGTAATACTGCGCCATCGACGTCATCGTCTCGTATCGAGGAATCTGATCTATTCGCTCATGCTGACAGCACAATCGACTGGCGCTTCTCCAGGTAGAGTTGTAGACGTTCGGCGTAGTCTTCACCCACTGCGCCCTGCACGCTTGGCCGCAACGACAAGGCTTTCCGCCAGTTCGAAACCTTTGGCAACTTTGCAAACAGATCTCCAAATGCGACCGCGGGCAATAGGTCGAGGTAGCGAAAAACGGGAGCGACCAGCGCATCCACCATGCCGAAACTCCGACCGGCAAAATAGGGACCGTCAGCCAGCACTGATTCGAACCTCTCCAAATCTTGCCGGAACAAACCAGCGTGTCGTTCGGCCGTACCCTGATCTGCGGCAATCAAAAAGCCCCATGCATCAGCCAGCATCGCGGACGCCACGCTACACCAGGAACGTTGCAGTGCCTTCTCTAGTGCAGTGCCTGTATACATGGCTGGCAGCGGCTGGATGTCCTCGACGTATTCACAAATGACAGTGCTCTCGAAGAGTGCCACAGGTGGGCCGGTTTCTGGGGTGACTCGTAGAACCGGGACCTTGCCCATTGGGGATATAGCGACAAACCACTCCGGCTTGTGCTCGAGATTCACGTCCAACCTTTCAAACGGGATGCGCTTCTCGCGCAGCACAATAGCTACCCGTTGGACGAAGGGACAAAGTGGATGGCTTATCAGTGTGAGCATCGCAGGGTTCCAAATCGCGTAGTGGAAAACCCATGCTCAGTGGGCATGGGTTGTTTATCTCGCCAAGTGCAGTCAGCTTCCAGACTTGATGAAGTCCATCGCCGTGAGCCCGTTGCCGTAGAAGGGCAAAATGTCGGTGAGAAACGATGACTGCTGCTCTTCGGAAAAGCCCGCTGACGCGTCATAGATCACGTTCGTGTTGTAGCCAAGATCGTGAGCATTTCGCAGGGTCGATTCCACGCACTGACGCAGGGAGTAGCCCATCAGATAGATGTCTTCGATGTGATTGTTGCGCAGGTAGCTGTCCAGCGAAGTTCCGGCAAAAGCACTGCTTCCGGTTCGCTCACGGATCACGTACTCACCGGCTGTCGGCTCGAAGCCCGGGAAGAATTCCGCCTGTTTTCCGAGGAACGATTTGTATTGAGGCATCATGGCGCGCAGTCCGTATTTGGCCTGTCCGAGCACCTTGAATGAGGGGTCCAGGGTCATGGTCACATAGATAATTTCCATGTGGCGGCGGCGTGCTTCAGCCAGGACAAGCTTTGAGTTCTTCACCGAGTCATCAAACTGTTTGCGGTCCTTAAACTGGGAGTTGATGCCGCCTGTTGAGGCCATCCAGTCATTCTGGTACTCGATCAATATCAGTGCGCTTTTGTGAGTGTCATTGACCAACGTCTGAGCCTGCGCCGAAAGAGACGCCGCGACCACGACGGCTGCCAGGAGGCCGCCAATAAGCTTTTTCATTTTGGGTTTCCTGTTGAAAAAAGTGAAAGTCAGCCGTTCAGCGTGCGACCGCCGTCCACGATGATCTCGGTGCCTACGGTCCACTTGGATTCATCCGACGCCAGGTACACCACTGCCTTGGAAACTTCTTCTGGCGTGCCGAAGCGGCCAAATGGCACGGTAGAGAGGATTTGCTGGTTCACTTGCTCCCGGTACGCGTCAGGGATGCCGAGTTTGTCGTACAGCGGCGTATCCACCGGCCCGGGACTGACCGCATTGATGCGGATACCCGCAGACAGAAGCTCACCAGAAAGCGTTTTGGACATGTTGAGCAAGGCTGCTTTCGTAGCGGCGTACACGGAGGAACTCGGGGCACCCACATGCGCGTTGATCGAGGTGTTTAGCACCACGGAAGCTGGGTTAGCGAACACCGGCAATAGCGCTTGAATCAGGAAATAAGGGCCTTTGACATTGATCGCAAAAGACCGGTCGAACTGCTCTTCGGTCCACTGCTCAATCGGTACCCACACCGACACTCCGGCGTTAAGAAATGCAACGTCCAGCTCGCCGTATTGATCCTGAACATAGCGCGCCAATTTGCGTTGCGCTTCTACGTTGCCCGAATCCGCGCTGAATACTGCAACATCGCTACCCAACTCAGCTTTGGCTCTGGCGATGGACTCGGGATTGACTCCCGTGACAATGACGCGGGCACCTTCTGCGAGAAACTGCTTGGCCGTCTCAAGGCCAATACCACTGGTACCACCGGTAATAAGCGTACGTTTGCCATTCAAACGAGACATAGATGCTCCTGTCGCTGTGTGATGCGTTGCAGATGTGAAGTCAGCGACAGAGTGCATTCATGCCATACAAATGATAAGACGCCCAATCGGTATATACTTCATGCAACGACAGCATGACTGCGAGGTGGGAGTGGACCGGTTTTTGTTGATGTCGTGCTTTGCGAGAGCGGTGGAAACAGGGAGCTTTTCCGCAGCGGGCCGCCAGCTCGGCCTAGGGCAGCCCAATGTGAGCCGATACGTCGCGGCGCTGGAAGAACACCTGCAAACGAGATTGCTGCACAGATCCACGCGCAAACTTGTGCTAACGCCAGAGGGACAACGGTATTACGCCGAGGTACGTCGCATTCTTGATGCCGTCGCGGAATCCGAATCGGCGATGCGCGACAACGTCGCCCCATCAGGGCTGTTGCGCGTTGCCTGTCCAACGGCTTTAGCGCATGCTTTTCTTCTACCTCATCTTCCCGCTTTTCTAAACCAATACCCTGCGTTGTCCTTGGATTTGCAGATCAGTGACAGCTACGTCAACCTGGTGGACGAAGGCGCCGAGCTGGCCATCCGTATTGGCCATCTTGAAGACAGTGCTCTGAAAATTCGTCGTATTGGTTGGTTCGAACGCGTATGTGTGGCCAGCAAAGGGTACATTGCCCAGCATGGTATCCCAGACACCCCACATGGCCTCAAATCTCATCAATGCGTGATCTACACGCTTTTATCCTCCCGTACGACGTGGCATTTCAAAGACGAGGTTGTCGAAGTGGACGGGCGGTTCAGGGTAAATTCGCCGGAAGCAGTCCAGACTGCGGTGGGAGCCGGTTTAGGCATTGGTCATGGGCCACGCTGGTTATTTGATAAAGGCCTGGCTAGGGGGGACCTGCAGGTCATTCTCGGCCAGTTCAATGCACCACCTGTCCCGGTTCAGATCCTCTACGTGGCTAATCGATTACTCCCGAAGCGAGCTAGCGTTTTCATGGACTTCATTGCGGAAACCTTCGCCAAGATTCCTGCGCTGAATGCTGCATACATACCGGCTCAACGGGAACGGGTTTAGTCCTCCGCACCCTCCGGGCGGCCGGCTCCGATAGCTCTCAAATCAACCTGCAGCAAACAAGTCGCGTCTCAATTTCCGATGTGGGCTTGAAATTCAGACGGAGTCATTCCCATCACCTTCATGAAAGCTGCGCTGAATGCTGCAACGCTCGCATACCCTGTGCGATGAGCGATCTGTTTGATCATCATCTTGTCCACATTAAGCATCTGGAGTGCTGCCAGTATCCGCGCACGCTGCCGCCATTTCTTGAAGGTAATGTCTGTCTCTGCCACGAATAGCCGGGCAATCGTTCTAGTCGAGGAACCTGCTTCGGTAGCCAGCTCGTCGATATCCCTGATGCCCCGAATGTCTTCAAGCGCAAGCTCAGCGACACGGCGCGCGCGAGGATCGGTTGGCATTGGAATGAACGTCGTTGCATCGCCTGCCTCCGGCAATTCCAATAAAGCGATATGTGAGAGCAAGTCGAGTCGCTGAGCCGTGAGATTGGGCTGAAACATTGCCAGGATTGACTCGCGTAAAAGCGGATTGACCTCAATCACAAACTCATCCTGCAAGGCTGTTTCACCACATTGTCTAACGATTCGGGAGGACTCGACGAAGAAGGTTCTCATTTCGATGTCAGCGAGGACATCGATCGCATGTTCCCGAAACGCCGGCAACCATACAGCGCGCTGCGGCGGAACTAGCCATCGCCCGGAAAGGGTCGTGACCTGCATCAAGCCTCGGTAGGCATAAAGCAGCTGACCTTGCCGATGCACGTGATAGCCCAGCTGTGTGCCACATCGATAGCTGCGCGATAGGAGCGATACCTCCGTTTCAACCGATGGAGGTGAATTAGGGTAAGACGCAATTGGCATTTCCGCGATAGTCCTTGGCCGCACATCGATAACAGGTCAGATTACGCTAGCAGCTATCTGTTTCTGATGAAAGTTTCCTACCATGAACACCCGCGCATCTGTAGATCTTCTGACACCTTCAAACGCCCAGCCCACGCAACTCGCACTCAAGCTTTTTGCAATCGCGCTCTGTGGCTTTTGCCCTTTTCTGGCGGTGTATGTCACGCAACCCCTTTTACCCTTATTGGCAAAGGCCTTTTCGGCATCCGTTGGAGCGGTGAGTATCACTGTCACCGCCACCACCCTGGCTGTGGCACTGACAGCGCCAATCATCGGGCTCATTGCCGATGCCCTCGGTCGCAAACGGGTCATTGTGGTGGCCATCTTCGGTCTGGCCATTCCTATGGCGCTCGCAGCGACATCCAGCACATTGAATCAGCTCATAGTGTGGCGATTTCTCCAGGGCTTGTTCATCCCCGGGATTTTTTCCGTGGCACTTGCCTACCTTGGAGAGGAGTGGAAGGGACCGAACTCCGGGCTAGCCACATCTGCATACATCGCAGGGAACGTTCTCGGAAGCGTGTCCGGACGAGTAGTCGCAGGTTTCGTAGCGACGTGGACTGATTGGCACTACGCCTTCGTAGCCCAGTCAGTGCTATTGGTTTTGGGTGGATTTGCGGTTTGGGCACTCCTGCCTGCGTCGCAAAATTTTGTGGCGCAACGTCATTTTGGCCAAGGCATCAAGGCGATGCTGGGCCACTTTAAGAATCTTCCGCTCATCGCTGTATGGGCCATCGGCTTTAACACGCTGTTCGTCTTCGTTGCCGTGTTTACCTTCATCACCTTCCACCTGGCCGGTGCACCATTCAACCTCACGACTGTGCAGCTCGGATCAATGTTCTTACTGAACCTGTTTGGTGCGGTTGCGACGCCTTTCGCTGGCCGTTGGATCGACAAGATCGGTTCCAGGACAGTACTGATCATTGCTTTGACGACCAGTGCGGTCGGTCTCCTGCTGACACTGACACCCTACCTGCTGTTGACCTTTCTAGGCTTGGCGCTCATCTCAATGGGCGTGTTCGTAGGCAACTCCGCTGCAAGTACAAACCTTGGCAAAGTCGCTGCGAAAGCCAAGTCTTCTGCGGCAGGACTTTACGTGTGTGCCTACTACGCAGGCGGCAGCGTGGGCGCTTATGTACCGGGTTTCGCTTACGCCATGGGCGGCTGGCCCGCGTGCGTCATCCTCATTCTCTTCGTAATGGCCATCAGTGCCGTGATCGCACTGCGCTTCTGGGCGCATCAGGAAGCCTGAGATGAATAACACAAAGATCGAACATTCAAGCCCCATGACATTTGTGCTTGTTCATGGCGCGTGGCACGGCGGATGGTGTTGGGATAGCGTGGTTCATCAACTGCGCGCACTGGGTCATAAGGTTTATGCACCGACGTTGACCGGATTGGGTGAGCGTTCGCATCTGTTGAATGCGGAAGTTGGGCTGCAAACCCACATACAAGACGTTACGAACGTCATCGAATACGAAGGTCTGTCGGACGTTGTGCTGGTCGGGCACAGCTACGGCGGAGTGCCTGCTATGGGTGCTGCAAGTCGATGCTCCAAAGACCTTCGATGTCTCGTCATGCTCGATGCATTGGTGTTGGATCATGGCGAGAACGTTTTTTGCCATTTGCCGCCTTCACGAGTGAGCGCCCATTTAACCAATGCCCTCCGATTCGGACAGGGTCATTCAATACCGGTGCCAACTGCTGAATCATTCGGCGTGGTATCGCAAGATCACAAGGCGTTGATCGAGGCCCGTTGCACACCGCATCCGCTGAAGACCTACGAGGACTCGCTGGTAGCGCCAAACGCTTCAGAGATGAACGTACCCAAAATATACGTGTATTGCTCCACTCCGTCGTATGAACCACTTGCACGCAGCCGGGCGCGTGTCCAAGCACGGCCGGACTGGGCGTGGACCGAGATCGCCACTGGCCACAACGCAATGATGAGTGCTCCGGATCTGCTGGTTAAAAAGCTGCTGGACGTTGCGGCTGGGCATAGCGCAAATCAGCTTGACCGTGATCCCCCCAACTGGCTTGAGCCTGCTTTCAGCTACACCTTGTCATGACTGTATCACGCGCAGAAAGCTAGCTAATGGCCTCGCACCCCCTCCTATGATCAGCCATTCCGCCGATTGGCTGAACAAGGGCGACCTTTTGTTAGAAGTCATGGCAGTTGTCGGTGCACATACATCTCCTCATGAATCTGCCTGCCTCAGGACTTCAATCACAGGGCTAGCATTCAAATGCTGGTTGACGTGTAAGTACTCCGACACTGACCTTCACCAGAAAACCAGCATTCAAGACATCGAGCTTCAGGGAGGATGGATTCCAGTGGCTCAACTGCTCAAGGGCGACGATTTGCTTGAGTTCGTCATCCGGGTGAATTCCGCGGCCCATCACGTCCAGGTGGTAAAGCCGCTGGCCGAAGCTGAGTACCTGATCCAATACATCTCCACGCTTACGAGTCTCCCGCCGGCGGGTCTTCTGGGTATAGGTGACGTTTATTGCCTGCCAAATGTCTCGCTTGCCGACGATATTTCTGTGCAGATAGTAGGTTAGCGACTGGCAGATATCAGCCAGAAGCGGACACTGCCCGGAACAGGACGGGATGTGACTTGACATCACAAGACACTAGAAGGCCACATGCCCTCGCGATGTTTTCGACTACCCCCCCATCGAACTTGCCCGTTTCTGCACTTTTTTCAAATCTTGCGGCGACATTCCCAGTACGCGCACGAACGCTCGCCGCATTCGCTCGCGATCCATGAAGCCCGTTTCCCTAGCGATCACCTCCAGGGGATGACGGGCCTGCTCAAGCAGTAGTTGAGCAGCTTCAACCCGAAGTTTCTCCACCGCTTTGGCCGGCGTCATGCCTGTTTCCAATTGGAAGCTACGATTGAACTGGCGCAAGCTCAGATGAGCCGCCTCTGCCAGTTGTTCGATGGTCAGCGGTGTGTGCAGGTTGCGCTTGGCGAAATCCAGTGCGGTCTGAATCCGGTCGGATTTGGGTTCGATTTCCAGCAAGGCGGAATGCTGCGATTGTCCCCCGGCCCGTCGGTGGTAGATCACCAGCTTCTGCGCCACCGAGCGAGCGACATCCACGCCCAGGTCTTTCTCGACCATCGCCAATGCCATGTCGATACCCGCAGTCATGCCAGCGGAGGTCCAGACGTTGCCGTCGGTAATGAAGATACGGTCTTCTTCGACAGAGATCTCGGGATAGCTCGATTGCAGCTCTCTGGCGAGCAGCCAATGCGTCGTCGCCCTTCGGCCGTTCAATACGCCGGCTTGGGCCAGGATGAACGCCCCGGTGCATATGGACGCCATGCGGCGAACCTCACCGACTGACTGCTGGATAAACGCAAGCATCGCGGGACTGCCAGAGGGTAGTGCAGTGCCACCGCACACGATCAACGTATCGAAGTGTTCAAGCACCAGGGGGGTGCTATCCACCGATACAGCAGCCGAACCGTTGACCCGCCCTCCCGCTTCGGAAATCACCTGAACCTCGTAGACCGGCGTGCCGTTCGTGAGGTTGGCAATCTCGAACACGGTGGAGGCTGCCAGCCCGATGGACTGAAAGTCGGGATAGACGATAAAGCCGACTCGTTGCATGACTCGCTCCTGGGTAAATGGCCAAAAACGCTGTGTCTGCGACATTTCGCACTTGGGCGGTGGTGCGTACTTTTGCGGTCAGGCAAACACAATCCCACCGGAGAAAACATCATGTTCAAGACTCAAAAGGGTACAGCAGTTGTCACCGGTGCATCGACCGGGATCGGAGAGATTTACGCCGAACGCTTGGCCGACCGCGGTTACGACCTGATCCTCGTCGCTCGCAACCGTGCAAAACTCAATCAGACTGCTGCCCGGATCAGCGATCGAACTGGCCGCGCGGTAGAAGTAGCTGCGGCCGACCTTGCAGATCCGACGGATCTGCTGCGTATAGAGCAGATCCTCAAACAGGACGCGAGTATCACCCTGCTGGTCAACAACGCCGGTGTCGGTGCAACCGCACCGCTGGTGCAGGCTGATGTCGACGAAATGACCCGAATGGTTGCACTTAACGTCACCGCCGTGATGCGCCTGACTTACGCAGTCATACCAGGCATGGTTGCGCGTGGTGAGGGCACCGTCGTCAACATTGCCTCTATCGTTGCTCTGGCCCCCGACATACTCAACGGAGTGTATGGCGGCAGCAAGGCCTTCGTCATGGCGCTGACGCAATCCCTGCACCATGAACTGCATGACAAGAACATTCGTGTTCAGGCCGTGCTGCCAGGCGCCACTTCCACACAGTTCTGGGATGCAGCAGGCCTGCCCGTCAGCAACCTGCCCGACAGCATTGTCATGTCCGCAGCGGACATGGTCGACGCCTCGCTCGCCGCACTGGACGCAGGAGAAGTCATAACCCTGCCCTCACTGCCCGATATCGCCCACTGGCACGCCTTCGAGCAGGCCGTTGACGCACTTCGTCCCTATCTGTCCCTGGCTCAACCCGCTCCGCGCCTCTGGCCCTGAGCGCTTGTTGCAGCCCTGAGAGCCCACCCCAATCATTTGTTGAGGAGAGACACCATGAAAGACGCAAAAGCACTGCTGCTAGACGTACTCGCGGCCATCCCGGATGGCAAGAAAGTCGCCGCGTTGTTCGCGGAGGACGGCGCCGTGGAACTGCCATTCCTGCACTCGGTCGGCATTGAGTCGCGCTTTGAAGGCGCCGCCGCGATTGAAGGTTTCTACGATCTGGTCAAGCAGCTTTACCCGGACTTCGCCTTCAAGCCTGAAGACACCCACGTATTGATCGAAACACCGGATCAGGTTTTCGCCGAGTACACCGCGCATACCACTGCGGCAGGGACCGGGCGCTTGATTCACCACTTGTTTGCGGCGCGCTTGGTGGCTGAAAACGGAAAAATCAAACTGCTGCGCGAGTCACTCAACGTGGTGGCGGCAGCCCAGGCCCTGAACCCGAACGGATTGGCAGATCTGCCGGCTTTCACAGACGAGATTTTTTCGGTGAAGCCTGGCTATCAGAGCTGAAGTACCGAAGCCACCACCCCTTTTGTGATAGGGCGGCCATTGCCGCCTTCCCGTCAGGTGAAATTTGATGACAGAGCAAGAGCAGCAGAACCTTCAGCGAGTACTCGATGGTTTCGAGACCCTATTCAATCGCAAGGACTTTGAAGCGGCCAAAAACTACTGGTCGGAGCATTACATCCAGCACAGTGCCTTAGTCCCGCCTGGACGCCAAGGCCTGTTCGACCAAGTTGCAAACGATCTGGTGTACGAAAACGCTGTCGCCATGGCCAAGGGCGATCTGGTCATGCTGCATGGCCGCTTCAGCAACACAGGCCACCCGCGAAACTGGGTCACCATGGACCTTCTGCGCGTCGTCGATGGGCGGATGGTCGAGCACTGGGACGTGATTCAGAACGAGGCCAGCGAGGCTGAATCATTGGGCGGTCATCCCATGTTCGGCGATGCATTCGCTGACGCCTGACCCTTACCGTCTATCCATATGGCCCGGCGTTAACAGCTATCGCCTGCGCGCCAGGGCCACGCTGAACGAGCGAGAAGTCCAATGCCCAGATTTCATGAAAAGGTTGTGCTTATCACCGGCGCGTCGAAAGGTATCGGGGCCGAAATCGCCAGAGGCTTCGGCGCAGAAGGCGCCAAGTTGGTGGTCGACTATGCCAGCGATATGGCAGAGCTGCACAGGTCGTCAGAGATATCGAAGCAGCAGGCGGTCAAGCGGTCGACAGACGTCTCAGAATCCGGCTACGGCTTCATGTTCCCAGCGCTTTACCCGGCGTTCCTTCCCGGTCGTACATTGCTTGTGCATTGAGCAGGACTGGCATCCCGAGAAGTCATAACAGAGCAATAACATGCTGTCTTTCACTGAGCAATGCCGCCGGGTCAGCAACTCTCCCGCAGGGCATCGATACTCGTCCGATGCGGCAAGGTAGATGAAGTCCTGCTTGCCATATCGGCCTTCGGCTTCACTGCCTGATGTCAGGGGGTTCGGTACAAAGGTGGTGATGCCAGCCTGCTCGCAGGCAAGCAACAATTGGAGAATCGACCCATGCAATCGAATGTACTTGCCTGGGGAAATGGCCCTCGCGTTTTCGAGGTGTTCCTGGGCCGACATTCATGATTAATGGGCTGGTACAGCCGGGCATGAGCAGTGGCGATCGTGTTTCTGACTGGCTCGCTAATCTAGGTTGAGTAAAGCGGCACTCAGAAGTCGAACCGGTGCCCTAGCTCGCCCTCCATCCACTCCAGAAAACGCCTGACACGAGGGAAGCTGGAGTGGGCCTTGGGAAATACCAGGTGGTGGGCCGCCACGGGCGCACTCAGTGTCTGCGGTGATACCTCCACCAGTTCCCCGCTGGCCAGATACTTCTGGGCCAATAACGAACTTTCGAGCGCGAAGCCCAAGCCGTAGCAGGCGGCTTCAAGGCTCATGTAGGAACGGTCGAAGCTCAACGTATAGGGCTTTTCCGGCCGAGCAAGGCCGTGCTGGGCAAACCAGGCTGGCCACTTCAGCAGTGTCGCTTCGGACAGGATCAAGTCGCTACCGAGCAGATCTTGTGCGCTCCTTATAGGTCTGCGTGCCAGCAGTTTTGGCGACGCCAGTACAGCAAAGCTCTCGTTGCGAACGGTACGGACTTCATAACTGGGCCAGTTCGGCTCGCCGTGGCGGATATCGACATCAATCTTATCCCGGCTGAAATGTAGGGACTCGTAGGAGCATGAGAGGTTGATCTGGATATCCGGGTGGCTCAGTCGAAACGCTTCCAGTCTCGGCATTATCCACAGCAGACCGAAGCTGGGGGATGAGTGGAGCCTGAGGCAATCCAGGCTGACATCGCTTGTCGCCCGTTCAGTGGCGACTTCCAGGCTGTGCAGCAGTCCCGAAATGTCCTTGAGATACTGCTCGCCAACAGGGGTCAGGGTCACCCCGCGCGCCGCCCTGATGAACAGCTGTCGACCGATCATCGCCTCCAGTTTGGCGAGTTGATGACTGATGGCCGAGGGCGTCAGGTCCAGCACTTCGGCTGCTCGGGCTAAATTACCAAATCGAGCGGTTTGCTCGAAGGCTTGAATGGCTCTCAGCGGTGGCAGGTTCGCGGGCGATGTGTCGTCAATGGGCATGCGGCTGAACCCTTATTTTTTTGTGCGGTTTCGGAATGGGCTCATTCAACCATCGCCCTCCTGTCTTTGCGAGTGCTGAATTTTTTTCATGCACTAGTGAGTGTTGCGCCATTGCTCAGCCCCCGCGCGGAGAACACCCTGGCCCCATCGATCGTTGAATCGAATCATAAAAACAATCAGAGGTATCTCCCATGCTTCTTCAAGGCAAGGTCGCAATCATCACTGGCGCAGCTTCCGAACGCGGAATCGGTCGTGCCACTGCCGTCACATTCGCGCACCACGGTGCTCGCGTCGTAATCCTGGATCTCGATGAGTCTGCAGCACGCGATGCCGCCGCTGCACTTGGCGAAGGCCATCTGGGCTTGGGTGCCAACGTGGCAGATGAGTCGCAGGTGAAAGTCGCTGTCGCCAAGGTTTTGGAACACTTCGGCCGCATCGACGTTTTGGTCAATAACGCGGGAATCACCCAACCGATCAAGACACTGGACATCAAACACAGCGATTACGACAAGGTGCTGGATGTCAGCCTGCGCGGCACGCTGCTGATGTCTCAAGCGGTCATCCCAACCATGCGCGTCCAGTCTTCTGGCAGCATCGTGTGCATGTCCTCGGTTTCCGCCCAGCGTGGTGGCGGCATCTTCGGTGGTCCTCACTACAGCGCGGCGAAGGCCGGTGTACTGGGTTTGGGTAAGGCCATGGCGCGGGAATTCGGCCCTGACCAGATTCGCGTCAACTCCATTGCGCCGGGCTTGATCCACACTGACATCACCGGTGGTTTGATGCAGGACGAACGTCGTCACGCAATCATCGAAGGTATTCCACTGGGCCGTCTGGGAGCTGCGCAGGACGTCGCCAACGCCGCGTTATTCCTGGCAAGCGACTTGTCCTCCTATCTCACGGGTATCACGCTCGATGTCAACGGCGGAATGCTGATTCACTGAGACTCAGTGGGTGGGCCGGTGACGGCCCACATTGTTCTGGATCGATGATCCGCCAGGCCTGATCGCCTGGTGGTCTATAAAAACAAGAGATCAGACCATCATGATGACCACCATGACCTTGGACGCGGTTTCGGCCGTCCGTTCAAACGCTTATCGAAAGACCGCCTGGCGCCTGATGCCCTTTCTGATGCTGTGCTACCTGTGCG
The DNA here is from genome assembly GCF_045764065.1 of Pseudomonas sp. Pseu.R1. Classification (NCBI taxonomy): domain Bacteria; kingdom Pseudomonadati; phylum Pseudomonadota; class Gammaproteobacteria; order Pseudomonadales; family Pseudomonadaceae; genus Pseudomonas; species Pseudomonas sp. Pseu.R1. The sequence continues at coordinate 823,786 of NZ_JBJGEE020000001.1, forward strand.
CGTATCTGGACCGCGTCAATGTCGGCTTCGCCAAGCTGCAAATGATGAACGACCTGTCCCTCAGCGAGACCGTATACGGCCTTGGCGCAGGCATGTTCTTCATTGGTTATTTCCTCTGTGAAGTGCCCAGCAATCTGATCCTGCACAAGGTCGGCGCACGCCGCTGGATCGCCCGGATCATGATTTCGTGGGGGATCATTTCCGCCTTGTTCGCCTTCGTCGAAACCGCCTGGCAGTTTTACGCCCTGCGCTTCCTGTTGGGGATCGCAGAAGCGGGTCTGGCACCAGGCTTGTTGCTGTACCTGACCTACTGGTTCCCATCCTATCGCCGCGCGAAGATGACGGTTCTTTGGTTCGTCGCTATTCCCCTGTCGGGCATGATTGGCGGCCCGCTGTCGGGCTGGATCATGAACAGCTTCGCAGGCTTTCATGGCTGGGCGGGTTGGCAGTGGATGTTTGTCATCGAAGCCATCCCGACTGTTGTCGTAGGCCTCATGGTGCTGGGCTATTTGAAAGACGGTGTGCATCAGGCGACCTGGCTTAGCGAGGACGAAAAAGAACTGGTCAACAAGGAGCTGGCCGAGGACAACAGCCGCAAGGTTACCCACGCCTCGCCGCGGGAGTTCATCCGTGACCGCCGTCTGTGGCTGTTGGCGTGCATCTACTTCTGTGTGGTCATGGGCCAGTACGCCATCACGTTTTGGCTGCCGACGCTGATCCGCAACGCCGGAGTATCGGACCCACTGCACATAGGCCTGCTGACCAGCCTGCCCTACATGTGCGCCATCGCCGCCATGCTGTTGATGGGCCGCAGTGGTGACAAGCATCGCGAACGCCGCTGGCACCTGGTTGCGCCGATGATCGCCGGCGCCATTGGCCTGACCTTCGCGGCCTTGCTAGGCGGCAACCTGCTGCTGTCGGTGCTCAGCCTGTGCCTGGCCGCTGCCGGGGTGCTCTCGGCGTCGTCACTGTTCTGGATGCTACCCACCACCTTGCTCGGCGGGGTTTCCGCTGCAGCGGGCATCGCAGGGATCAACAGCTTCGCCAACCTCGCCGGATTCTGCTCGCCCTACCTGATCGGTTGGATCACAACCACAACCGGTTCGAGCGCCATCGGCATGTACCTGATCACCGGCGTGCTGTTAATCGGGGCCTCGCTGGTCCTGCGCATCCCCGCCGCTTCGGTCAATCGTTAAGTCCACGGAGTCGTCACCATGACTGTCAACGTCCCAAACACCGCGCTTTCGGCTCTGGCAGAGCGCGCCCATAACATCCGTCGCCATGCCCTGCGCATGGGCAAGGTGCAAGGCCAAGGTTACGTCGGCCAAGCCCTCGGCGCCGCCGACCTACTGGCGGTGTCGTACTTCCACGCGCTGCGCTATCAGCCGCAAAACCCTGAGTGGGAAAAACGCGACCGCTTCTATCTCTCGATCGGTCACTACGCCATCGCCCTATATGCGGCGCTCATTGAAGCCGAAGTGATTCCACTCGACGAACTGGAAACCTACGGTTCGGACGACAGCCGCCTGCCGATGTCGGGTATGGCGGCCTACACGCCGGGTATGGAAATCACCGGCGGTTCCCTCGGCCATGGCCTGGGCATCGCGGTGGGTGCGTGCCTTGGGCTCAAACGCAAAAAATCCGACTCGTTCGTCTACAACCTGCTATCCGACGGCGAGTTGAACGAAGGTTCGACCTGGGAAGCGGCGATGTCGGCTTCGCACTGGAAACTCGACAACCTGATCGCGATCATCGACGTCAACAACCAGCAAGCGGATGGCCACTCCAGCGAAGTGCTGGCGTTCGAGCCCATCGTCGAACGCTGGCAGGCCTTTGGCTGGTTCACCCAGCGGGTAGACGGCAACGAAATCAGCGCCTTGGTCACTGCGTTTGACGCCGCGCGTAATCATCAAGGTCCCCAGCCTCGGGTCATCATCTGCGACACCAAGATGGGCAAGGGTGTGGACTTCCTCGAAACCCGCGAGAAAACCCACTTCATTCGAGTGGATGAAAACGAATGGGATCTGGCCTTGAATAACCTGAAGCTCGGGAGAACCTTATGAGCCGTGTAAATACCCCCGAAGCAGGCAAGAAGCGCCTGACTACTTCCGCGATGATTGCCTCTATTGCCGCTGAAGGTCAGGCCACTCGTTCTGCGCCTTTTGGCCATGCGCTGGCTGCGCTGGCTGAGCAGCGTTCGGACATCGTCGGGCTGTCGGCCGATCTGTCGAAATACACGGATCTGCACATCTTCGCCAAAGCTCACCCGGATCGCTTCTACCAGATGGGCATGGCCGAGCAACTGCTGATGAGCGCCGCTGCCGGTATGGCTCGCGAAGGATGCGTGCCGTTCGCCACGACCTATGCCGTGTTCGCCTCGCGCCGCGCCTACGACTTCATCTGCATGGCCATTGCCGAGGAGAACCTCAACGTCAAAATCGTCTGCGGTCTGCCAGGACTGACCACCGGGTACGGCCCCAGCCACCAGGCCACGGACGATCTCGCGATCTTTCGCGCCATGCCTAACTTGATGATCGTCGATCCGTGCGACGCCCTGGAAATCGAACAGGCCGTACCCGCCATCGCTGCCCACCAAGGTCCGGTGTATATGCGTCTGCTACGCGGCAATGTGCCGTTGGTATTGGATGAGTACGGTTACAAGTTCGAGATCGGCAAGGCCAAGACCCTGCGCACCGGCAAGGACGTGCTGATCATTTCCACGGGACTTATGACCATGCGCTCGCTGGAAGCCGCTGCACAGTTGCAAAAGGACGGTGTCGACGTAGCGGTGCTGCACGTGCCGACCATCAAACCGCTGGATGAGCAGGCGATTTTGGCCGAAGCACGCAAGTCAGGGCGGCTGGTGGTGACGGCTGAAAACCATTCGATTATCGGCGGACTGGGCGAAGCCGTGGCAGGCCTGCTGCTGCGCAGTGGCATAACGCCGACATTCCGCCAGATTGCCCTGCCCGACGCCTTCCTCGACGCTGGCGCCCTGCCGACCTTGCATGATCGCTATGGTATTTCCACCCATGCTATAAGCGTTCAGATCAAAGCTTGGCTCTGAGGCACGTGACGGCACAAAAGAAAGCCGCCACTGGGCGGCTTTTTTTTTAACCGATTAGCCTCTTCACGGTTGAAGTGAGCCGTGAGTGAAGATCGCAGAGTGAATTTAGGTCAGCCTAGGAGACCGAGAGCAGGTCGTGTGAAATGTCTGCTTCTGACCGATTTTTACCCTTCGTGGGCGGAGGCTTCGGGTGAAGGTGAGCAAGCCCCAAGATCAAGTCCGACGCGCCCATGCTGTCGGCCATCGCAGCCTGATCGGTGAGCGCAGTTTGTAGGGACAGAGATGATCATAAATAAAAAGGGGTCGCGAGATAAAATCTCGCAACCCCTTGAATTATATGGTCGGGACGGAGTGATTCGAACACTCGACCCCTAGCACCCCATGCTAGTGCGCTACCGGACTGCGCTACGCCCCGACTAGGCGTGAATCTGTTTGGGCTTCTTGCGAAAGCGTCGAGGAATATACCCTAACCTTTTGAATGATGGAAGTATTTTGATTGGCTGCGTTATGTACGCAGCACAACCAGTACATCTTCCAGCTCCACGATCATCTGCTTGATCAGCTGTTTGTATTGCAGGGAATCATCCTTGACCTCATCACTGGACATGCGCAACCGCGCACCGCCAATGGTGAAGCCCTGATCATAAAGCAGCGCGCGGATCTGGCGGATCATCAGCACATCCTGGCGCTGATAATAACGGCGATTTCCGCGACGCTTGACCGGGTTGAGTTGAGGAAACTCCTGCTCCCAATAACGCAAAACGTGAGGTTTTACCGCGCAAAGCTCACTGACCTCACCAATGGTGAAGTAGCGTTTGCCTGGAATGGGCGGCAGCTCGTCGTTATGACTTGGTTCCAGCATAAGCCTCAACTCGGGCCTTCAGTTTCTGCCCTGGACGAAAGGTGACCACACGGCGAGCCGTAATCGGGATTTCTTCCCCTGTCTTGGGATTTCGACCCGGTCGCTGGCGTTTATCTCGCAAGTCAAAATTGCCGAATCCGGACAATTTGACCTGCTCGTTATCCTCCAGAGCGTGCCTGATTTCCTCAAAGAACAGCTCAACCAGTTCCTTGGCTTCTCGTTTATTCAGGCCTAGCTCTTCGTACAGACGTTCGGCCATCTCAGCTTTCGTCAGAGCCCCCATACGCTACTTCCTTAACGTGGCGTTTAACCTTTCCTCAAGCGAGGTGAGAATTTGCTGCGTCGAAGCGTTTACCTCATCGTCAGTAAGAGTGCGCGATGGATGTTGCCAGGTCAAGCCAACCGCAAGGCTTTTTCTATGCGGATCAATGCCTTTACCCTGATAAACATCAAACAGGCTGAGGTCTGTCAGCCATTCCCCTGCATTTTCACGGATTACGTCCAGTACCGACGTTGCTGAAACCCCTCGATCGGCCAGCAATGCCAAGTCTCGACGGACCTCCGGGAAGCGCGACAACTCGTGGAATTTCGGCAAACGCCCTTCCACCACTTCAGCCAGCACCAGTTCGAACACGAACACCGGGCGATCAAGCCCCAATGCCTTGACCAGCTCCGGGTGCAGCGCACCGAGGTAACCTACCTCGCGGCCATCGCGTTCAATACGCGCTGTCTGGCCGGGATGCAGCGCGGCATGCTTGCCCGGTACGAAACGGAAATCATCCAGTGCACCCGAGAAGCCCAATACCGCCTCCACGTCAGCTTTGACGTCGAAGAAGTCCACCGCATCGCGCCCTTGCGCCCAGCCTTCCGGCAGACGGCTGCCGCAGATCACACCTGCCAGCATAGGCTCTTGTTTCAAACCGTCCAGTTGGCCGACGAAACGCAAACCACTTTCAAACAGCCGTACACGATCCTGCTGACGGTTGAGGTTATGCTGCAATGCCTTGACCAGACCCGGCCACAGCGACGCGCGCATGGCCGCCATGTCGGCAGAAATCGGGTTGGCCAACAACAGAGGCTCGACACCCGGAGTGAACAGTTCGAACCATTTCTGATCGATGAAGCTGTACGTAATCGCTTCCTGATAGCCACGCGCAACCAGCAGGCGGCGCAGCGCAGGCAGATCAGCACGCGCTTCGGCACGGGCTTGCGGCGCGAGGCGCGCCTGGGGATAACGGACCGGAAGGCGGTTATAGCCGTAAAGACGCGCTAACTCTTCGATCAGGTCCACTTCCAGACTGATATCGAAGCGATGGCTAGGCACCTCTACACGCCATTGACCGGCCGTTTCGGAGGAAACCTTCAGACCCAATGCCGTCAGCAGACGCTCAACCTCTGCCGCGTCCATGGTCATGCCAAGCATTTGCTCGATACGATCAGCACGCAAGGTGACCGGCGCAATCGATGGCAGATGCTGCTCACTGACCGTCTCAATGATCGGCCCGGCTTCGCCCCCCGTGATTTCAAGCAGCAGACCGGTGGCACGTTCCATCGCTTCGCGGGCCAGTTGCCAGTCCACACCACGCTCATAACGATGAGAGGCATCGGTGTGCAAACCATAGGAGCGCGCCTTGCCTGCGACCGCGATCTGGTCGAAGAAAGCACTCTCCAGGAAAATGTCACGGGTGGTCGAGGTGTTCACACCGCTGTGCTCGCCCCCCATCACGCCAGCGATAGCGAGCGCGCGTTGATGGTCTGCGATCACCAGCGTGTCAGCGCGCAGAGTAACTTCCTGACCGTCGAGCAGCACCAGCTTTTCGCCCTCTTCAGCCATGCGCACGCGGATCCCGCCATTGATTTCGGCGAGATCGAACGCGTGAAGCGGCTGACCCAGTTCGAGCATCACGTAGTTAGTGATGTCGACGGCGGCATCGATGCTGCGCACCTCGGAACGACGCAGACGCTCGACCATCCACAGCGGCGTTGGACGCGACAGGTCTACGTTGCGAATCACACGACCCAGATAGCGCGGGCAGGCAGCGGGCGCCAACACTTCCACAGGAAGCACTTCATCATGCACCGCAGGCACCGAAGCAACGTGCGGACGCGTGACCATGGCGTCGTACAGCGCACCGACTTCGCGAGCCAGGCCGGCGACAGACAGGCAGTCGCCACGGTTTGGCGTCAGATCGACCTCAATGCTCGCGTCGTCCAGTTCCAGGTAGGCACGGAAATCCCTGCCTACTGGCGCGTCAGCGGGCAGCTCCATCAAACCGTCGTTGCCCTCGCCCACCTGCAGTTCGGCCTGAGAACACAGCATGCCGTTGGATTCGACACCGCGCAGCTTGGCCTTCTTGATCTTGAAGTCGCCCGGCAACTGCGCGCCGATCATCGCAAACGGAATCTTCAGACCGGGGCGCACGTTTGGCGCACCACAGACGACCTGAAAGGTTTCTGCGCCATTGCTGACCTGGCAAACACGCAGCTTGTCGGCATCCGGGTGCTGCTCGGTGCTCAGCACCTCTCCCACCACGACACCGCTGAAAACACCGGCAGCCGGGGTCACGCTGTCGACCTCCAGACCTGCCATCGACAGACGAGCCACCAGCTCGTCACGGGACACTTGCGGGCTTACCCAGCCACGCAGCCATTGCTCACTGAATTTCATCCTGCTCTCCTAATAAGTTCGTGACGGCGACCTAGCGAAACTGCGCAAGGAATCGCAAGTCGTTGTCGAAGAACAGGCGCAAATCATTGACGCCATAACGCAGCATGGCCAGACGCTCTGCGCCCATGCCAAAGGCAAAGCCCTGGAACTCTTCCGGATCGATCCCGGACATGCGCAGGACGTTCGGGTGCACCATGCCGCAGCCCATGACTTCCAGCCAGCCGGTCTGTTTGCAGACACGGCAGCCTTTGCCGCTGCACATGACACATTCCATGTCGACTTCTGCCGATGGTTCGGTGAACGGGAAATACGAAGGACGGAAACGCACTGCCAGTTCTTTTTCAAAGAACACGCGCAGGAACTCTTCGATGGTGCCCTTCAGATCCGCGAAATTGATGTCGCGGTCGATCAGCAGGCCTTCGACCTGATGGAACATCGGAGAGTGGGTGATATCGGAATCGCTACGGTACACACGACCAGGGCACACGATGCGAATCGGCGGCTTGTTCGCCTCCATGGTGCGGACCTGTACCGGCGAGGTATGGGTGCGCAGCAGCATGCGGGCATCGAAGTAGAAAGTGTCGTGCATCGACCGGGCCGGGTGATGGCCGGGGATGTTGAGCGCTTCGAAGTTGTGGTAATCGTCTTCCACCTCGGGGCCTTCGGCGATGCCGTACCCGATGTGGGTGAAGAATTGTTCGATACGTTCCAGAGTCCGCGTGACAGGATGCAGACCACCTGTGGTCTGACCGCGGCCAGGCAGGGTTACGTCAATGGATTCGGCAGCGAGCTTGGCGGCAAGCTCCGCCTCCTCAAACGCAGCCTTGCGCGCATTGAGAATCTCTGTGACACGCTCCTTGGCAACGTTGATCAGCGCACCGACTTGCGGACGCTCTTCAGCCGGCAAATTTCCCAGGGTCTTCATCACCTGAGTCAATTCACCCTTCTTGCCGAGGTAGTGAACCCGGATTTGCTCCAGGGCGTTGATATCTTCGGCGCTTTGCACAGCCTCAAGAGCTTGCGAAACCAGCGCGTCCAGGTTTTCCATGTACAGACTCCAGATACGAAATAGGGGAAGAGCTTACAAGGCTCTTCCCCTATTTATGACGTTTAACACCGAGCTCCGAAGGGAGCCCGGTGATTGCCGGGGGACTTAGGCCAGAGAGGCTTTAGCTTTCTCGACAATCGCAGCAAACGCCGCTTTTTCGTTCACTGCCAGATCAGCCAGAACCTTACGGTCGATTTCGATCGACGCTTTTTTCAGGCCAGCGATCAGACGGCTGTAGGACAGACCGTTGTTGCGAGCACCAGCGTTGATACGAGCGATCCACAGAGCGCGGAACTGACGTTTTTTCTGACGACGGTCACGGTAGGCGTATTGGCCTGCCTTGATTACCGCTTGCTTGGCAACGCGGAACACGCGTGAACGCGCGCCGTAGTAGCCTTTAGCAAGTTTCAGAATTTTTTTGTGACGCTTACGGGCAATGACGCCACGCTTTACACGAGCCATGAGTAACTTCCTCTATCTTTGATCAAAATTAACGAAGGCGCAGCATGCGCTCGACTTTTGCCACGTCAGATGCGTGCAGCAGGCTGCTACCGCGCAGTTGACGCTTACGCTTGGTCGACATTTTGGTCAGGATGTGGCTCTTGAAAGCGTGCTTGTGCTTGATGCCATTCGCGGTTTTCAGAAACCGCTTAGCTGCACCACTTTTGGTTTTCATCTTTGGCATGTTCGGATACTCCGCATTCAGTTGATAAACATAACCGCAAGGCCTGCCGTGCCCTGGTGGTTACTTTTTCTTTTTCGGGGCGATGACCATGATCAGCTGGCGTCCTTCCATCTTAGGATGCTGTTCGACCGAGCCGTATTCGAGCAGGTCAGTCTCAACCCGCTTCAACAACTCCATCCCCAGCTCCTGGTGGGCCATCTCACGACCGCGAAATCTCAAGGAAATCTTGGCCCTGTCCCCGTCACTCAGGAAACGTACCAGGTTGCGTAGTTTTACCTGGTAATCCCCTTCCTCCGTCCCTGGACGAAACTTGATTTCTTTGATCTGAATCTGCTTCTGGTTCTTCTTCGCTTCGCTGGCCTGTTTCTTCTTCTCGAAGAGGTGCTTGCCGTAGTCCATCACCTTGCAAACCGGTGGGTTGGCATCAGCGGAGATTTCTACCAGATCCAGCTTCGCATCTTCAGCAATTCGAAGCGCTTCATCAATCGAGACGATGCCAATCTGCTCGCCGTCAGCGCCAATTAACCGAACCTCGCGTGCCGAGATATTCTCGTTGATCGGGGCCTTCGGTGCAGTTCGTTTATCCTGTCTCATTTCACGCTTAATAATAATTACTCCGAATCTTGGCGACCACGCCGGGAAACCGCTTGCGCGAGTAGCTCCATGAACTGGGCGACCGGCATCGAGCCGAGGTCAGCGCCTTCACGGGTACGCACAGCGACAGTTCTCGCTTCAACCTCCTTGTCTCCAATAACGAGGAGATAAGGAACCTTGAGCAAAGTATGCTCGCGGATTTTAAAGCCGATTTTTTCATTTCTCAAGTCAGACTTGGCACGAAATCCGCTTTCGTTCAGATTTTTTTCGACCTCGAGGGCGAAATCGGCCTGTTTGTCAGTGATGTTCATGATCACCGCCTGGGTCGGCGCCAGCCAGGCAGGGAACACGCCAGCGTAATGCTCGATCAGCATGCCGATGAAGCGTTCGAACGACCCCAGGATGGCACGGTGCAGCATGACCGGACGCTTGCGGTTGTTGTCTTCGGCGACATAGCTGGCATCCAGACGCTCCGGCAGGTTCGGATCGTACTGCAAGGTGCCACACTGCCAGTTACGGCCAAGGCAATCACGCAGAGTGAACTCAATCTTCGGTCCGTAGAACGCACCTTCACCCGGCTGGTATTCCCACTCCAGACCCGATTCGTTGAGTGCATCGGCCAACGCGTTTTCAGCACGATCCCACAATTCCTCGGAGCCGACACGCTTGGCCGGACGGGTCGACAGCTTCATCGCGATATCGGTGAAGCCGAAGTCCTTGTAAACATCCAGCGTCAGCTTGATGAAGTCAGCCGCTTCCTTCTTCACCTGCTCTTCGGTGCAGAAGATATGCGCGTCGTCCTGCACGAAACCGCGCACACGCATGATGCCGTGCAACGCGCCTGACGGCTCGTTGCGGTGACAGGCACCGAACTCGGCCAAGCGCAGCGGCAGATCACGGTAAGACTTCAACCCCTGGTTGAACACCTGTACGTGACATGGGCAGTTCATCGGTTTCACTGCGTAATCGCGGCTTTCCGAAGACGTGGTGAACATGTTCTCCGCGTAGTTGGTCCAGTGACCGGAACGCTCCCAGAGAATGCGGTCGACCACTTGCGGGGTCTTGATTTCCTGATAGCCGTTCTCGCGCTGCACCTTGCGCATGTACTGCTCAAGCACCTGATAGACCGTCCAGCCATTGGCATGCCAGAAGACCATGCCTGGCGCTTCTTCCTGCAGGTGGAACAGATCGAGCTGCTTGCCGATCTTGCGATGATCGCGCTTTTCCGCTTCTTCGATGCGCTGGATGTACGCCGCCAACTGCTTCTTGTCAGCCCAGGCCGTCCCGTACACGCGTTGTAGCTGCTCGTTCTTCGCATCGCCGCGCCAATAAGCGCCGGACAGCTTGGTCAGTTTGAACGACTTGAGAAAGCGAGTGTTCGGCACGTGCGGGCCACGGCACATGTCGACATATTCTTCGTGGTAGTAAAGACCCATGGCCTTTTCGTTCGGCATGTCCTCGACCAGACGCAGCTTGTAGTCCTCGCCACGGGCCTTGAACACCTCGATGACCTCGGCACGAGGGGTCATCTTCTTGATGACGTCGTAGTCCTTCTCGATGAGCTGCTGCATGCGCTGCTCGATCGCTGCCATGTCATCCGGCGTGAAAGGACGCTCGTAGGCGATGTCATAATAGAAGCCATCGTCAATGACCGGACCGATGACCATTTTGGCCGTCGGATACAATTGTTTGACGGCATGGCCGACCAGATGCGCGCAGGAGTGACGAATGATCTCCAGGCCTTCCTGATCTTTCGGGGTGATGATTTGCAGGCTCGCGTCGGCATCAATGACATCGCTGGCATCGACCAGTTGACCGTTGACCTTGCCCGCCAGGGTGGCCTTGGCCAGACCGGCGCCAATGGAAGCAGCGACTTCGGCTACGGAAACCGGGTGATCGAAAGAACGTTGACTGCCGTCGGGAAGAGTAATAGTTGGCATGGCGCCTCCTCTCCTAGTGGTGACCCCTACCAAAGGTCACGTGGGTTGGGATAGAGCCAGTACGCGATTCGGCGGTGTACCTGCCTCACAGTGGCAGGAGCCCAAGGGCCAACCCGATGACCGAACCAGAGTGACTGGAATATACGAAATCGACAGGCCTCATACGCAATCTGGCCCGCCCCGCGAGACGCGAGCGAATCTGCAGGACGGGCATCCTAGCACAGCCTTTGCGCTCTACGTCAGGGCACAGACCATCGATTACGAAGAAACCGGCAGACAGTTTTTGTGGGATTCGTCCGGATACTGAACTGGCAGTCGCCACTGCCGTCAGATAAACCGAGACTTCCGTTAAGACCCGCCCACTCCGGGTCCCACAGACAAGAAGGAAACCACCATGAAGCTTCTACGTGTTGCCGCCCTGCTCGCTCCGATGGCGCTGGCTCTTCCACTGAGCGCTCATGCCGCCATGGACGCACAGACCAAGACCACTTACATGAGCGAATGCACGGCTGCGGCGGCTCAGAACAACCCCGGGATGGATGCCAATGCCGTCAAGGCGCATTGCGAATGTGGCGCGCAGCAGATCAACAAGAATTTCTCCGACAAGGAGATCGCATCACTGAGCGACAAAACGACGCCTCCCAGCACTGAGATGACCGCCCGACTGCAAAAAGCAGTGGGCGAAAACTGCCTGAAAGGCAAAAAATAAAAAATTTACATTGCGGGACCGAAATGAATGGGCCGTCATCCCCCCAGACGGCCTACATTTCGCCGAAGCCCCCGAAATACCGGGGTCGCAGCGGCACCAACGCCTCACTCGCAGCGGCTCTCTTTTGCGGAAGACGCTGCGAATAACGGCATCATATGCCGTATCGTTTTACGGCACTGGCGCAAAGTTCTTATCGAAAAAGTCCTGCATTCACACAATTCGACTATGATAGCCCGCGTGTGCCCAGTTGGCCTGAGCAGCACAGCACTACTGAAAATTATGTTTCTGGAGATCCACCATGTCTAATCGCCAAACCGGCACCGTAAAATGGTTCAACGATGAAAAAGGCTTCGGCTTTATCACTCCACAAGGTGGCGGTGACGACCTGTTCGTACACTTCAAGGCTATCGAAGCTGACGGTTTCAAAAGCCTGAAAGAAGGCCAGACCGTTTCCTTCGTGGCTGAGAAAGGCCAAAAGGGCATGCAAGCCGCTCAGGTTCGCCCGGAGTAATCCGAGCGCGCTGAAAAACCCCGTCACTGACGGGGTTTTTTTATACCGACTGAAAATCGTTAACCGCAGTTCACACGGTTGATCGTGGCACTTTGATCGGTATTGATGTTCAACCGATCGGAACGGTACTCCAGCGTGACCATGTCGTGAGGACCAAGAATCCGCGCCGTTTGCGCACCCGCCTTGACCCTCGCCTGCTCCAGCAACGCTGCAGAAGCCGGTTTTCCAACCGCGAACTGGGCAGCGGCAGCATCGCAACGAGATTGGCCAGCGTCCGAAGCCGCAGGGTTCGCCGACGGTTGTGTCGACTCGGATGTACTGCTGCAACCCGCCAGTACCGCTGCGACCAGAACCAGACCCGATGATGCGTGTTTCCAGGGCATACCGCCTCCTTGTGCTTAACGTAAACCAGAACTTCTGCGACAGCGCTCGACCTGCATGGTTTCCTAAACGGTCGCCGTACAGGCCTCGGCTTTGTCGAGAATAACGCGCAAGTCTGCACGAGCCTTACGCCGCAAAGGCAAGCAAATCGTCACAAAACATTTGGCATGCTGAGCACCCCGAAGACGTTTTTTTTCAAGGAAAGGAACAGGCACGTTATGGCAATCGTATCCATCGACGCAGACATCAAGGCCAGATGGGCACAGGGACAATGCGCCCACAGCCCCGGCAGCGCGGAAGAGCTGGCAATCATCGCGATCGACTTGCTGGTCAGAGAACTGGGCACCGAAAGCGCCCAGAACTTCATGAATCAGATAGGGCTGCGTCATGCGGCAGATGCGCTGAACAGCGCCTGACTATTTTAGGCGCGCCAGACGTTGGGTCAGCAGATCAAAAAAGCCCTGTGCATCGCCGTTTTCAACCCAGAACACATTCTTGGGCTGTCCCAGCGTGTCGTACCAGTCGGCCACCGTCTGGCCCATGGTCAGCCCTTCTCGGCTGTCGATCGCGAGATTGATCGCCTTGCCGCTGAACAGCTCCGGCTTGAGCAGCCAGGCGATGACACTGGCGTCATGCACAGGCCCACCGGGCAGCCCGTAATGCACCATATCCCCCTTGACGTATTCATTGAGGATGTCCCCCACCAGCTTGCCCGCCTGGTTGTTCAGGCCCTCAATGTTCTTGATGCGCTGATCACTGGTCAGAATCTTGTGCGTCACATCGAGCGGTACGTAGGTCAGTTTCACCCCACTGGCCAGCACGACCTTCGCCGCGTCAGGATCGGCATAGAGATTGAATTCGGCCACCGGCGTGATGTTGCCGCCATTAAAGTGCGCACCTCCCATGACCACCACTTCCTTGATGCCATGGGTGATTTCCGGCGCCTGGATCAATGCCAGTGCGAGGTTGGTCTGCGGCCCCAGCATGGCGATGGTAATGCTGTGAGGAGGCGCTTTGCTCAATGTGTCGATCAGGTATTGCACCGCATTGCCTTCGGCCAGACCACGCTTGGGTTCATGCACCGGAATACCTGGCAGCCCTTCCTTGCCATGAATGTTTTCGGCGTAGATGGGCGTGCGCACCAGAGGTCTCCCTGCGCCCGCATAGACCGGGACCTCCTCTCGCCCCGCCCACTCCCGCGCCAGACGCGCATTGCGCGAGGTTTTGTCGATCCGCACGTTGCCGGCCACGGTCGTAATCGCCAAGACGTTCAACTCCTGCGGCGATGCCAGCGCCATTAACAGCGCAACGACATCGTCCGCCCCCGGATCGGTGTCGATGATCAGGTCACGTTTTTCAGCCCCATGGGCCGCTGTACTGGTGAGGATCGCCAACAGTGCAAGACTCCTGATCAATTGAACGATGAAGTGATGGCCGGGTTGCATTGGAAACTCCCTGTTTCATGGCTGTTAAGGTACTCGAAGCGATCAGAAGACAACGCCCGATACCAGCGCAATGTTGGTGTATGGCTGACATTCGCCCGTGCGCACGATGGCACGAGCGTTGCGGCTCAGTTGCTTCAACGCGTCGTGACTGACAAACCGTTGCTGCCCCAGTTGCCCCTTGGCGTTCAACGTCTCGATCACGGCCAGCGCAGGTGGACGCTTTTCATTCATTTCGTCCGCAAGCACGTGGCTTTCAACCTGCATTTCTGCCAGCACCGTGTTCAACACGCTGACGAAATCCGGCACTCCGGGGGTGACCGCCAGATCGATCAGTTCCACGCCGGATGGCACCGGCATACCCGCGTCCACGATCATCAGGATGTCGCCATGCCCGAGGGAGGCAACGACCCGCGACAGGGCAATGTTGAGCAAGGGTGTCTTTTTCATGAGGGATAGCCCTGAACATCTTCAACGGTGGGAATGGAGGGCTGTGCACCGGAGCGGGTCACCGAGAGCGCTGCGGCCACTTGCCCGAAACGTATGGCCTCGGCTTCGGATTTGCCCTCCGCCAGCGCGGCCGCGAAGCCCCCCACGAAGGTATCTCCTGCTGCCGTGGTGTCCACCGCCTGCACTTTCGGTGCGGCGAAGTGCTGGGCACTCGCTTGAGTGGCGAACAACGCCCCCTGCTCGCCCAAGGTAACGATCACCTTGCCCACGCCAGCCTTCATCAGCGTAGCCGCAGCGGCTTGGGCAGTGGTCACGCTGTCCACTGGCAAACCCGTCAAAGCAGTGGCCTCGCTTTCGTTGGGGATCAGGTAATCGATCCACGGATACCAGTCGTCAGGCAACGGCCCCACAGCCGGTGCGGGATTAAGAATAACGATTTTGCCCAGTTCCCGACTGCGCTTCAGGACATGTCCGACCGTCTCGACTGGAATTTCCAGTTGGCAAATAACGACCTGCGCCTGACTCAGCAACGCATCAAACCGATCCACTACCGCTGGAGCGACATGACCGTTGCCCCCGGCGACAATCACGATTGCATTTTGGCTGCTGTCGTCGACCACGATCAGCGCAACCCCCGTGGACTCGCCTGCGACGGCAGTCACTGCCTGACAGTCGATTCCTTCAGCCAGCAGCGCTGCGCGCAACTGTTCGCCATAGGCATCATTACCGACGCACCCGATCATCGCGACCTTTGCACCCAGGCGTGCGGCGGCGACAGCCTGGTTCGCACCCTTGCCCCCCGGCACCGTGACGAACGATTGCCCGGCCAGGGTCTCCCCCGCTCGCGGCAGGCGCGGCGCACGGGTCACCAGGTCCATGTTGAGGCTGCCCACTATCACTACGTTTGCTTGCATGACGTCTGTACTCTCCTCTCCGGCCCTTTCGCGGCCCGGTTCAGCGAAATTCGTTGAAGGCATTGGTGGGCGGCGCCGTGGATTCGCGCAACACGATGCTGGGCGCGACGATCAGTTGCTGCACCGGGCCGTCACCTCGTGTCGAGATCCGCCGCAGCAGAACCTCCGCCGCGCGCTCGCCCAAGTGCAGAATGGACTGCCCCACTGTCGTCAGCGCCGGATACACATACTGACTCATCTGGATATCGTCGAAGCCGATCACCGACAGGTCTGCCGGGACACGCACATTCCGCTCAGCCGCCGCGCGCAGCACGCCGATACCGACCATGTCGTTGGCCGCGAAGATGGCGGTCGGGCGCTCCCCCCCCAACAACTGCCCGGCCGCCCGATAACCACTGGGGCCGGTAAAGTCACTCTCGACCACCCAACTGTCGCGAACCTCGACACCTGCCTCCTTCATCGCCCGCCGATACCCCGCCAGACGCATGCGCGCCACGCTGGTTTCTTCAGGGCCGCAAATGCAGGCGATATGGCGATGCCCCAGTTCAAGCAGGTGCGATGTCGCCAGGTAAGCGCCCAGTTCGTGATCGATGCGTACCAGATCCGCACTGATGTTTTCCAGGTCCCGGTCGACGATGACCATCGGGGTGCGCACCGCCGACAGGCTATCCACCAGACTGTCGCCGCCGCCCACCGACGACACGATCAACCCATCGACGCGCTTTTCGAGCAGCACACGCAGGTAGTTGCGCTGCTTGTCCAGGTTGTCGTCCGAGTTGCAGAGAATCACGCAGAAGCCGTTGCGCTCGCAGTAATCCTCGATGCCCCTGGCCAGTTCGGCGAAGTACGGGTTGATACCGTTGGGAATCAACAGGCCGATGGTGGCGGTGGACTTGGCCTTGAGTGAGCGCGCCACGGCGCTGGGCACGTAATCCAGTTGCGCAATGGCCGCTTCGACTTTCTTGCGTACCTCGTCACTCACCGGCCGCGTTCTGTTCAGCACGTGGGACACCGTGGTGTAGGAAATACCCGCGATGGCAGCAACATCCTTGATGGTCGCCATATCAGCCGCGCCGCCGTGCGCGATGACTGCGATAGGTGTCCAGAATGACTGCAACCACGATCACTGCGCCAGTGATGATGCGCTTGGTCGGTTCGGTAGCACCGATCTGCGCGAGCCCGGCGGCCAGCACCGAAATGATCAGCACACCGAAGAATGTGCTGATGACCGAACCGCGCCCGCCCATCAGACTGGTCCCGCCGATCACCACCGCCGCGATGACTTGCAATTCAAGCCCGGAGCCCGCGTTGGGGTCTGCGGCTTCCAGACGGGAAATCTGAAACAGCGCCGCCAATCCGGCCAGCAGTCCCATGAGGGAAAACACGAGAATCTTGTAGGGCTTCGGATTGATACCTGCCAGACGCACGGCCTCTTCGTTGGTGCCGATGCCAATCAGATAGCGACCGAACACGGTACGGGTCAGCACCGCTTGAGCCGCGAAGATCACGACCAATGCAATGACGAACGACGGCGAAATCCCAAAGGCAAACGGATTGGACAGCCAGGCGAAAGAATCGCCAATGTACGCCGTGCGCGAATCGGTCAGTTGATAGGCCACGCCGCGAGCCATTTCCAGCACGCCCAACGACACAATAAAAGAAGGGATACGCCACGCCACGGTGATCGAACCGGTCAGCGTTCCGGCCGCCGTGGCGCAGACCATTCCCAGTAGCGCAGACGGCAACACGCCCCAGCCCCAACCGAGCATGGCGACACTGACCGCCGAGGCCGCAAGCGCCAACACCGAACCAACGGAAAGGTCGATGCCGCCGATGATCAGGATGAACGTCATGCCCACTGCCAGCACCATCAGGTCCGGAATCTGGTTGGCCAGGGTGCTGAAGGTTTCATACGACAGGAAGTGATCACTGAGCAGCGAGAACAGCACGATCATCGCCAGCAACGCGCCCGCCAGCCCCAGATAGGTGCCGAGGCCGAAATAGTTGCCGCTGCGCTTGCCCGGCGAAGGCAGTGCGGCGGGAGTGGTTGAAGTTTTCATCAAGAATTCCTGGGCGCAGCGTCGGACAGCAGCGCATCACGTTTTTGATAGCCCGCAAAGGCGGCGGCAAGCAACTCGTCCTGAGTCCAGGTGTCGCGTTCGAAGGTGTCGATCAAACGCCCGGCGGACAACACGCCAATGCGGTCGCAGATCAGCATGAGTTCGCGCAGATCACTGGAGACCACCACCAGCGCCCTGCCCTGACGGGTCAGTTCGCCCAGCAGCGTGTAGATGTCGAACTTGGCGCCGACATCAATGCCCCGGGTAGGCTCGTCGAACAGCATCACCTGGCAGTCACGCTCCAGCCAGCGCCCGATCACCACCTTTTGCTGGTTGCCTCCAGACAGCTCGGAGACGAGTTGCGTGGGGCTTGAACTGCGAATGCGCATGGCCTCGACTTGCCGCCTGGCCAGCGCCATTTCCGCGTTGCCGTTGACCACACCGGAACTGGAAATCGCATCCATGTTGCCCAGCGCGATGTTGGCACTGATCGACTGCGTCAGCAGAAGGCCTTCGCCCTTGCGATCCTCCGTGATCAAGGCAATGCCGTGACTCACCGCATCCACCGGCGAATTGACCCGCACCGCTTGCAGCGGGCTGCCCACTTCTACGGTTCCGCTGTCGGCGACATCAGCGCCGTAGATCAACCGCAACAGCTCGGTACGACCGGCACCGATCAGCCCGGAAATACCGAAAATCTCTCCGGCGCGCACCTCGAAAGACACATCGCGCACCTTGTCGGACCGACTCAAGCCCTTGACTGACAAGGCCACGTCGCCAATCTGTCGCGCCCCCAGATCAATGTGCTCGCCCAGTTCACGCCCGACCATCAGCGTCACCAGTTGCTCGCTGTTGTAGTGGGCCATGGCATCCACACACACCAGCTTGCCGTCGCGCAACACCGCGATGCGCTGGGCCACTCGGGCCAGTTCTTCCAGACGGTGGGAGATATAAACGATGGAAACACCCCGCTCCTGCAGACGCGTGATCTGCTCGAAGAGCATCTCCACCTCACGGGCCGTCAGCATCGCGGTCGGCTCATCGAGGATCAGCACATGGCAATCGCCGATCAGGTTGCGGGCGATTTCGACCATCTGTTGATGGCCGATGCCCAACTCGCCGACCAGGGTGTCGGGGTCGATGGCATCCAGCCCCACCTGCGCCATGGCCTTGATTGCGTCTTCGCGGAGTTTTTTGCGGTTGATGAAGCCTGCCCGGCTGGGCAAATTATCGAGAAACAGGTTTTCGGCCACCGACAGCGTCGGCAGCAGATTGAGTTCCTGCATGACCATGCGCACGCCCAGCTTTTCGGCCTGAGTGCGACTGTCGGGCGTGTACGGCTGCCCCTGAAACTGCATCTGGCCGGTGGTGGGCGTGACCAGTCCACCGATGATTTTCGACAGGGTGCTTTTACCTGCGCCGTTTTCCCCGGTCAGCGCCAGCACCTCCCCACGCATGAGCGTCAGGTCGATGTCGCCGAGAACAGGTTGGGCGTAGGTTTTGCCGATGCCGCTGACAGATAGAACAGCGGCCTGAGCAGACGCTGACATAACGCTCTCCACGCGCCTGCCCTTCCCATGAAAAGGAGGGCAGGCAGCATTCACGGATGTTTGAAGGTAAGGCTTACTGCGGCTTGGTGACCAACTCGACCGGGGTCTCGATGACGCCGTCCTTGATGTCGAGCTTGTCGCCTTTGATCATCTTCAGCGCAGTGTCGATGCCAAACACGGCCTGACGTGCGGCGAACTGGTCGGCGGTCGCCAGGACACGGCCATCCTTGAGCATCGGTTTGATGGCATTGATGTTGTCGTAGCCGACAACCTGCACTTTGCCTGTTTTACCCGCCGCACGTACGGCCGACACGGCGCCCAGCGCCATGCTGTCGTTACCGGCCAGCAGCGCCTTCAGATTCGGGTATTCATTGAGCATGGCGGACGCGACTGCGTTGCCCTTGTCGATTTCCCAGTTACCCGATTGCGTGGACACGATCTTCATCTGCGCAGCGTCCATCGCGTCCTTGAAACCGGCGGTGCGCTGCTGTGCGTTGGTGGTGGTCGGCACGCCTTCGATGATGCCCACCTGATCGCCTGCAGTCAGCTGTTTGGCCAGGTAATCGCCCACCAGCTTGGCCCCCTTGCGGTTGTTGGGGCCAACGAACGGCACTTCGATATTCTTGCTTTTCAGCACATCGGCATCGAGCTGGTTGTCGATGTTCACGACCTTGATACCGGCGTCCATGGCCTTTTTGATCACAGAAGCCAGGGCTTTCGAGTCGGCAGGCGCAATGACCAGTGCATCGACCTTCTTGACGATCATCTGGTTGACGATGTCGATCTGCGCAGCCGTATCGGACTCGTTCTTGATGCCGTTGGAAATCAGGTCGAAATCAGCGGAATGTTGTTTCTGGTATTCCTTGGCGCCGTCTTCCATGGTCAGGAAGAATTCATTGGCCAAGGACTTCATCACCAGCGCGACCGTGGGCTTTTTCGCGTCGTCGGCGTAGGCGGATGAAAGAGGCAGGGTAACGGCGCTCGCGGTGAGCATGGCAACAGCAAGAAGACGTGCAGCGAATGGCAGCTTCATGGGATCACTCCGACATTATGATTATTGTATCGGCACCGTACGGGACTCGATTCGACGCATCGAATCAGTCGCAAACGTTTGCGTGAGCGAAACTATGGTAATCAACACGCGCTTTGTCAACTTCCCCGAGCAATGACGTGACGGTTTGTGTATCCCTCTCGCTCCTCCCGCTGCCCGTCCTGCGCCGAGAAAATACCTGGCGGACTGCTTGTCAGTTCACACGCCACACTAAATTATCGCGCTAATGCACTGTAATGCTTGAGGCTGCGCTAAGATGACGGCCATCTGACATCGCCATTTGTCACACAACGATAACCATGTTTACCGATGGACTGCGGGAGTAAAAATGACAGACCCGGCCGCAAAGGATATTCGGGCAGAGGACGGATCCGATCCTGCCTCGGACTTCGTTCAATCCATGATCTCTGCCCTTCCCGGCTCAAGCCCGGTAGGAAGGAGTCGAGAAGCCCAGCGACAGTGGTATGAATCGTTGTCGGAAGAAGAGCAGATGATGGTGCGCGACAAGATTCGCGCAGAGATTTTTCGCATCCGGTCGGAGTTCGGACGACGCTCGAACGCGGTGTCTGCTCACCCGTTCCGACTTCGGGATCATGGCTGACCGCTCAATGCGTCTGTCGAACGGTCATGACGCCTGATCGAATGCCGTTCGATCAGGCGCGTCCCTCTCAGTCTTCTGTTTTGACCGTTGCCACTTCGTCGGCGCGCACCCTGACCGTTTTTCCGGAAATATCTTCAAACTCATAGAAGCCATCCTTGCTCTTGGTTTTGGGCAAGTCCTTGGTCACGTATTGAGTACCGTTTTGCAGCGTCACCACGGTTGCCGTCGAGCAGCCGGCCATCCCGAAAAAACACAACAGCGCTACGTACAACCCCACCCCTTTGATATTCATGCTGACTCCTTTTTTCTCTGGACCACTGCGAACCGATTCGCCAACAGAGCATCTGATCGGTGCGAGCCGTTTTGGTTCGCATCCCCAGCGAGCGTCAGAAGAATCAACAAATTGTTCCTCATCACGTTTTTCCCTACGTCAGAGTTGCGAAACGCCCTACAGTAAAATACTGTATGCACATACAGCATAAAACAAAGGATCTTTCCGTGTCTGACAACACCGCTTCCGCGCCCGTCTCTTACGAGCACCTGGCCACGCGCATCCAGAAAATCATCAACTCGCCTACCGCACAGCGGTCACGTTCGGCGTTGATTTTCCGTCTCGCCAACGAACAGGAAGATGACTGGAATCAGTTGCTGGAAGAAATCGCCGAGAACGACAACGTGACACTGGCCTGGCGTGATGACGGTGGCGTGCAGATTTTCTGGACCGTGCCCAAGGAAGACTGATTCCCCTGACGCCTCACTGATAACCGCGAGCCAGACTGAATGGCTCGCGTTCGTTTCAACCCGCTCTAGTTGGACTTCATGCTCAGATTTTTCGCCTCTATCCTGCTGACGCTTTCTCTGCTGCAAAACGCTTTCGCTGACATCAACATTGGCACCTGGAACCTGGAGCACTTGAGTGTGCGCCCTAACAAGGATTTCCAGGCCATTGCCAAAGTGGCCCAGAAAGTCGACTTTCTCGCCGTACAGGAACTGATGAACGAAGAAGCGCTTCAAGCGCTCGCAACCGAGCTGACCCGCCAGACGGGCAAGCACTGGAGTGCGATGGCCTCACATGCAGTGGGACGATCTTCCTACAAGGAAATGTACGGTTTTGTGTGGCGTGACGACGTCATTGCCTACGAAGACGGCGCAGTCACCTACCTCGACCGGGGCGATGCGTTCGAGCGCGAGCCGTACTCCGCCCGCTTCAAGTCACTCAAGGACGGCGCGACATTCGTAGTCGCCACCGTGCACATTCTTTATGGTAAGAATCAGGCGGATCGCGCGTCCGAAATCACCGCGCTGTCGAGCTACTGGGCCTGGCTGAAAGACACTTATCCGGGCAATAACTCGATCATGCTGATGGGCGATTTCAATACCCCGCCTTCGTCCCCGGCCTGGGACAAGCTTGACGCCAGTGCCAGACCGCTGATGCTCGAAGGTGCGAGTACGCTGTCGACCACTGACGGCAAATTCTCCAACCTCTACGACAACATCTTCGTCAGCCGCAACTCTGCCATCAAGGTGAATAGCATCCAGGTGTTCAACTACCCGAAATTTCTGGGGTTGAGCCATGCGCAGGGCCGAGACAAAGTGTCGGATCATGCCCCCATCTTTCTCAGCGCCAGTCTGAGCGGCGGCAGCCCGGGCAACGCTTCCGTAAAATCAACGTCACCCAACCCGATGAAGCCTGTCGCAGTCGGCAATGACAGCGCAAAAAACCTGACCGTGGCGATCCGCGGCAACAAGAAGACCATGATCTACCACCGCCCGGATTGCCCTTCGTACAACAGCGTGTCGGAGAAAAACCGCATGGAATTCGACAGCACGGCCGCTGCTGAAGCGCAGCATTATCACCTCGCGGGCAACTGCCACTGACCGCAAAAACACAAAACGGGGCGCGGTTGACCTTGCCCCGTTTTTCGTGTCATTTGCGCGCCAGATCGTGCTGAATGCAGCCCTCATAGTACGTTTGCTTGACGGCCGCCGGTTTCAGGCGAGACGGGCTCTTGTAGGTTTGCTCGGTAATGCCCAGCGCCATTTTGCGCATCCAGGGCTGAGCGTACTTGCGCGATTGCAATTTCTTGCGGGCGCTGTAAAGCGTCGTACCCGATAACTTGGATTGCTGCGCCGCCCCCGCGACGCCTGAACCCCACTTGCACACCTGAACATCATTTTTGCTGATATCACGGGCCTGCGCGGGCATCACTGCCACCATCAAAGCCAATGCCGTCACGCCCAACCCAATACTTCGCATACGCTTTGCCCCGGAATTCCCTGAAAGAGAAGGATTTTTCCAGAAATGAGGCGAGGCGCGGGCCATCACATTGCCCCTACCTGAAAAAAACGAGCATGCGGACGCTGCACCGAGTCGCGCAGCGATCACCGACGCTCCCCATCCATTCAAAAACATGCAATGCCAAGGCGTTTTTTAGCAGGCGAAGTACGAGCACACTCGAACAGATATGGCACATGGCCGCTCATCGGCACAAGGTGCAAACAGCACAAAAACAATGCAATTCTCTGCCGGTCAGTAGCCGGTTCAGTCAACGCAGGTTACTCGTCTCAGGCAGAGAAAACGCACCACGATCCAAGGCCGGAAAACGCTCCAGCAGCCTGTATCGATCTCGAAATGAAGTGACAGCATCGCCGATGCATTAAGCGACCACCCTGTCAGGTACATCAGGAAGTACTCAAATTTCAGACCGGCGTACACGACGCCCAACAGGCCCATGATGATGAATGACTCTAAGGATTTTGAAATTCATTACCGTTTTCGAGGCGAATCCCGACAGTTTTCCCATCACGCCAAACACCTGTGCGAAAGCGAAGCATTGCACTTCGCCACATTGCACGCAGGCGTCGGCAATCTTGAAGGCAGCATTGCCACAGGGCCGCTGCGTCTGGCGATGCTCTATGCTGAAGGCCTGGGCGTGACTCAGGTACAGTGGAAACGCACCTGAGCACGTAAAAACTCAAAACGATCCCTGTATCGCGTGGTCGGTATTTACAAGCAGCGCTCATCAAACCAGCAAAGCGAGGAAAATATGACCATCGATAA
This sequence comes from Pseudomonas sp. Pseu.R1, assembly GCF_045764065.1. Classification (NCBI taxonomy): domain Bacteria; kingdom Pseudomonadati; phylum Pseudomonadota; class Gammaproteobacteria; order Pseudomonadales; family Pseudomonadaceae; genus Pseudomonas; species Pseudomonas sp. Pseu.R1. Next base: position 847,380 of record NZ_JBJGEE020000001.1, read on the forward strand.
CGCACTCAAGAACGAGGTGCTGACCCGGCTCTTGCACGCTCACCCGGTCGGACTGGGCAAAGAAGTGTTGGATAATTACCGGGGCGAACACGCCGTCGCCGACACCCTGGAACATCTACAGAACGCGGGCCTGATTCACGACGGCTGCGTCGACCACCCCATCAAGGGCGAGCGTTCATTGCGCTACCCGGTCAAGCTCAGTTCGGCGGGGGTCGAGGCTGCCAAGCACTTGCAGAGTTCATAATTACCCCCCTTAAAAAACCGGCTCAAGCCTGATGCCTGTCAGGTAAGACTGACGTTTAGCCTGTGAACCGCAAAATCCGATGCCTGGAAACGAGCATCGGATTTTTTATGCGCCTGTCAAAAGCGTGTCCCTCGGGCGTTTTTTATGGGTGACGATCCGCCTTGAGCACGGCATTACGGGGAAGTGCGTACAAAAAACCGCCTTTTCACCTGACAGTTCGCTGACATGTGTAAAAATAGCCGCTTTTGACGGCGGTTCCCCGGCGCAAGTCACGTCGCCTTGGGGCATAATGCCGCCTCATGGTTGGGCTATACCTTCATCTCAAGGAACGAGATCTTTTATCAGTTCCGGTTCATGTTCAGGTCACGAGGGAATTCACCCCCTCATTGTTTCCCCTCTTTTGCAGTAGGGTTTTATTGAATGATCAAGTCTTTGCGTCCGTTGTTGCTTGCCACCCTGCTTCTTCCGATTTCCTTGTCTGTTTCTGCCGCACCGATCAATACCGCGCTGCCGCCAAAAGTCGAGGCTGCGCTCAAAGCCAGCAAACTCGACAACAGCGCCCTGTCGCTGGTCCTGCTGCCGCTGACCGGTCCTGGCACCCCCACCGTCTACAACGCCGACGTCTCGGTCAACCCGGCCTCGACCATGAAGCTGGTAACCACCTACGCGTCGCTGGAAATGCTCGGCCCGACTCACCAGTGGAAAACCGAGTTCTACACCGACGGCACCCTGAGCAACGGCGTGCTCCGGGGCAACCTCTACCTCAAAGGTGGCGGCGACCCGAAACTGAACATGGAAAAACTCTGGTTGCTGATGCGCGATCTGCGAGCCAACGGCGTGCAGCAAGTGACCGGTGACCTGGTGCTCGATCGCAGCCACTTCATCCAGCCACAACTGCCGGTTTTCGATGACGACGGCAACGACAAGAACAAACCATTCCTGGTGCGACCTGACTCGTTGATGGTCAACCTCAAGGCCTTGCGTTTCGTGACCCGCAACGACGGCGGCAAGATTCTGGTGTCGGTTGAACCGCCAATCGCGGCGATCCACATCAACAATCAGGTCAAGGCACTGGCGTCGAACAAATGCACGGGCGACGTGCTGTACAACCCGGTCCCCGACGCAGATGGCGGCATCACCGTGACGGTGTCTGGCCAGTTGGGCGATGGTTGCAACTCCCAGACCTACCTGTCGCTGCTCGACCACCCGACCTACACCGCCGGCGCCGTGCGCGCGATCTGGCAGGAACTGGGCGGCACCATTCTCGGCAAAGACCGTCTGGACGTCGTTCCCGGCAGCGCCAAACTGCTGGCCAAGGCCTACTCGCCGGACCTGGCGGAAATCATCCGCGACATCAACAAATTCAGTAACAACACCATGGCCCAGCAACTGTTCCTGAGCCTGGGGGCGGAATTCCGCAACGAGGCCGACGGCGATGACGCCAAGGCTGCACAGCGGGTGATTCGTCAGTGGCTGGCGAAAAAGGGCATTACCGCGCCGCATCTGGTGATGGAGAACGGCTCGGGCCTCTCTCGCGCAGAGCGCGTCAGTGCGCGTGAAATGGCGCAGATGCTTCAGGCCGCCTGGAACAGCCCCTATCAGGCCGAGTTCATGAGTTCGCTGCCGCTGGCTGGGATGGACGGCACCATGCGCAAACGCCTCAAGCGTACCGCGCTGCGTGGCGAAGCCCACATCAAGACCGGGACCCTGAACACCGTGCGCGCCATCGCCGGGTTCAGCCGCGACAGCAACGGCAACACCTGGGCGGTGGTTGCGATCCTCAACGACTCCCGTCCATGGGGCGCATCGTCGATCCTCGATGAGGTGCTAGTGAGCATGTTCAACCAGCCGAAACTGGCCAACACCACCCTCTCCCTGCAACAGCAGTAACGCTCAATGAAGCGCGCACGGTCGTGACGACGACCGATGCGCGCTTTCGTTATTCGCTCGTCACCAGCTTTCGCCCAGTCCCAACAACCCCAGAATCTGTTTGCGCAACTGCAGCAGGTATGGGTCGTCACGATGCCGGGGATAACCGCGGTCGATGGTCAGTTCGGCCTTGATGGTCGCAGGCCGGTCGCTAAAAACAATCACCCGATTGGCCAGCAGCAACGCCTCTTCCACATCGTGGGTCACCAGCAGCGCCGTGTAACCCTGACGCTGCCAGAGGTCGATCAGCTCTTGCTGCATGGCGATGCGAGTCAACGAATCCAGCTTGCCCAATGGCTCATCGAGAATCAGCAGACGCGGCTCGTTGACCAACGCTCGCGCCAACGCCACACGTTGCGCCATGCCACCGGACAACTGCCGGGGATAGGCACGGGCGAACGGACTCAGCCCCACCTTCGCCAGCGCCTGATCGACCTTGTGCGGAGTGGTCTTGAGCAAGCCTTGGGCTTCCAGGCCCAGCGCGACGTTGTCCCAGACCCGGCGCCATGGGTAAAGCGTCGGGTCCTGAAACACCACCACGCGACTCGGATCAGGCGAAATGATGTCAACGCCATCGGCTTGCAACGCCCCGCGATCAGCAGTTTCCAGACCTGCCACCAACCGTAGTAACGTCGACTTGCCGCACCCTGAAGGCCCCAATAAGGCGACGAACTCCCCAGGCGCGATACTTAGAGACACCCGCTCCAGCACCGGCAGTCGATGCCCTTCCAGCGAAAACCCATGGCTGAGGTTGTCGATCCGCAACGCCAGCCCCGCTCCCTGCCGTGCGTCATTCACGTAAGCGGTGTTCACCATTTCATTGCTCCCTGCTGCCAGGCCAATAACCGGTCACGAATCAAAAACAGGCCCGAAATCAGCCCCGAACAGGCCAGCGCCATGATCAACAACGCCGCATACATGTTGGCGTAGGCGGCCCAGCCCTGTGCCCATTGCAAATACCAGCCGATACCGGATTTGACGCCCATCATTTCCGCGACGACAAGGGTGGAGAACGACGCCCCCAGGCCCATGAACAAACCGACAAAAACATGGGGCAGCGCCGCCGGAATCGCCACGTTGAAGATCAGAAAGCGCTGCTTTGCGCCGAGGGTGCGGGCCACGTCGTAGTAGGCCTTGTCAACGCTGGACACCCCGGACCAGGTCAGCACCGTCACCGGAAACCAAGTGGCCAACGCAATCAGAAACACGCTGGCGCTCCAACTGCTGGGAAACAGAAAGAAGCACAGCGGCAATAAGGCCGTCGACGGCACCGGCCCGAGAATGCGCAACACCGGGTGCAGCCAGTAGCCGATGCTGCGCGACCAACCGATCGCCACCCCGGCCACAAACCCGGTGATCGCTCCCACAGCCACACCGCTGCCCAGCAGGATCGCCGAGTGAAACAGACTGTCGGCCAGGCGCGGCCAGTCATCGAAATACACATCGAGTAACGCTTGAGGTGGCGCGAAAAACGGCACCGGCAGCCAGGCCAGTTTGGCGGTGAACACTTCCCACAGGCTCAAGACCAGCGGCAAAACGATCAGCCACGGCCCCAAGGATCGGGCGCGCCGCCCCAGACCCGCTGACCATCGACTGCCAATCACCGCACAGACAATCAGCGCCGCCACCGCCAGACACAGATTGGCCAGCCCTTGAGTCATCGGCCAGCGCCGCGACACATCAGGCCACCAGACAATCAACGCCGCCGCAGCGATCCACATCCCGGCAGCGACCAGTCCCTGTACCCAAATTCGATGGGGTTGTACGCCCTCCGGCTCATGTACATCGACCAGTTCAACTGAAGACATCGGCAGTGATCTCCCCGGCAAAGGTGGCAGGGTCGGTGCTTTGGCGAATCACTTCGACGGTTTTCAAATCCCGCACGTAGGTGGCGATCTCGGCGGTCAGTGCCGCGCCGACCGCATGATGACCATGGGTGTGATCGTGCAGGATCGCCACCACTTCTTCGGTAGTGGTGTTCAAGGCGTAGGCCTGGAAACCCTTGGCGACTTCTTCGGGGTGTTTGACCGAGTAATCGTGGGCTTCGAGAATGGCCTGCGTCAGTGCCGCGACCACTCGCTTGTCGTCCCGTGCCAGCTTGCCCGTGACGCCGACCACGCAGCAGCTCAGGTTGGCGTACTCCTCGACCAGATTGGTCGACAACTCTCGCGCCTTGCCTGCATTGATCAGGCGATACATGAACGGGTCGCTGCCGCTGACCGCCTGCACTTCGCCACGCTCCAGCGCCGTGCCCAGCAGGTCAGCCGGATACAGCCGCCACTCCACGTCGCGCACCGGGTCCACACCGTGCTTTTTCAGCAAAATGGAGAAGAAGTTGCGATCCGGGCTGGCCATGTCGGTCACGCCGATGGCCTTGCCTTTGAGGTCTTCCAGTGTGTTCGCGCCGCCGTTCGCTGCCGTCAACAAACGCAGGCAGCCACCGTGGGTACCGGCGGTGAGCTTGACGTCGAAGCCCTGCTCCAGCGCCTTGAGCCAGCGCAACGCCATGCCGATGCCTGCGTCTGCCTTGCCGGTGGCGATGGCCTCCAGCAAGACCTCGGTGGAGTTACCGAAGTTGACCAGCTCAACGTCCAGATTGTGCTTTTTGAAGAAGCCCTGACCGTGGGCGATCACCACTGGTGCCAGACACACCGCGTTGAGATTGACCGCCAGCTTCAGCGCACGAGGTTGATCAAGACGGATGAAATCTCCCGTCCCGGCAGGGTCGGCACCTGCGCCGTGCGCCTCATGGCCCGCGTGTTCATCCGCAGCCCAGACGCCTCGCGGCAATGACAACAACAGCGGCGACGCCAGTGCAGCGCCCACCAGACCCAGCGCGCGACGGCGGCTTAGATGATCGAAAACGGCCATGGGTGTTCCTTTACCAGATGAATGAAATGGACGTGGTCATCTGGGCCGTTTTAATAACTGTTACGGAGGGTTCCAGCGACTGTTTAAAACCTTATCACCGGTTTTTTAATTACATAAATTCATTTTAATTCTAAATCACTATGCAAATAGTCTATGTATAGGCCTGCATGGCACGGCATCATGCGCCCTCACACACTCCCAACCGAGTGTTCGCTTTCTGACCGGGATGTCATGAACTTCTCCGGCCGCTGGCGCTAAGCTCGACACTTTAAAATCGAACAGACCACACAGGACGGCGACACCCATGAGAACCACAACAGGCAAGCGACTGCGTGACACCCTGCTGATTTCAAGCCTGATGGCATCGGCGCTGATGATGACCGGCCCCGCACACGCCGATGACGCCAAACCCACCCGCGTGCGCGGCGCCATCACGGCCATCGAAGGGGATTCGCTTAAGGTCCACAGCAACCGAGGAGAAGACCTTCAGGTCAATCTGACCCCAAACACACAGGTACGCGGCGTGACCTTGGCGCAGGTCTCGGAAATCAAACCGGGTAGCTACGTGGGTTCAGCGGCCATTCCGCAGGCTGATGGCACGCTCAAGGCGCTGGAGGTGCACGTCTTTCCACCGGAAATGGCCGGCACGGGAGATGGGCATCGGGCGTTCGATCTGGGCAAGGACAGCACCATGACCAACGGCTCGGTGGGTGATCTGGTGACCAGCAACGGGCGCACCATCACAGTGAATTACAAAGGGGGCCAGAAGAAGATCGTGATTCCGGACGACGTGCCCATCGTCAATCTGGTGCCGGGAGATCGCAGCCTGCTCAAGCCGGGAGTCAAGGTGGTGCTGCAAGCGCAGCCCGGTGCCGATGGCGCGCTGACGGCGCTGTCGATTTCAGCCGGGGAGAATGGCGTGACACCGCCGATGTAGTCATCGGGTGCGTAGATATGAAAAATCCCTGAAGGCACGCGCGTGTCGTGCTTTCAGGGATCGCTGTCAGCCCATCACAAACAGGTCGCGACCACCGCTCCACGCTGATCGACCACCTTCGCGCCAGGCTTGGCGTAGAAGTTGATGGTGGTGGCACCGCCCTTCCCGCTCACGTCAGCGAAATATTCGCTTTCAGTGGTGTAGACGGTGAAGTCGCCAGCCTTGCCGTTTTCCATGAACACATCGGCCACATCGCCGAACAGTTGCACATTCGCCCAGCTCACCTTGATGCACTCGGCCACTGCAGCTGCGGGTTTCTGACTCGAATACACCTGCGCAGGCCCGGCCGAACGCATTTGATCCATGCTCACGCAACCCGCCAGCATCGCCAGCGCTACCGCTCCCGCCCAGTGTTTCATGACAGTCCTTTCGATCGAAAAGGAGCGATCTTACCAGCAAGGACCCATCGGGTGCTCAATCATCCAGGCCGGCAGGCGGCGCAGCGGCTGCGCCTTTGCCTGCCTTGCCCGGTTTGCCCCCTTGCGCGGCGGCTTTGGTTTCAGCGGCAGGGGCGACCGGCGCCGGGGCGGCGGCCTCTTTTTCAGCCATGGGCATCTGATCGATGGTGCTGAAAATCTCCTTGGGATCGATAGGCCCCTTGTGGTCGATCTTTTTCTCGCCGTCCTTGCCGACCAGAATCACTTGCGCCTGCTCCTTGTCCAGCACACCCAGCTTCAACTCGCGAATCAGGGCCATGGTCGACTGCGCGTCCATCTCCTTGCCGTTACGCTGCCCGGCAAGACCGACAATGGTGTAAAGCACCATGCTGCGCTTGGCGAAGCCTTCTTTGTTGGCAGGTTCATCGAGCTGCTTCTTGAGTGTGGTCAGCGTCGAATCCACGGAACTGGAGGCAATGATGATCAACGGACGGGACCTGCCGCGCTCCTGAGCCAGTGGGGTGTCTCCATCGGCAGCCATCAGGGGACTGGCAACCGCCAACAGAACGGCAAGGGTCAGTGACCGACTTAACATACGCACCTCCTTTCGATATCCATGCACTGATGATCGCGCATCGTGGCAAAAGGTCCAGCCGATGGCTTGAAAAATCAGGATTTTTTTCGAGGCGGCGTTGAAGGCCGCATTAACAAATGCAGCGCAGAAGACCGAGGCACGGGCCTGGAGATGCGAAACGGGACACATAAAACAAGCGCAATAAAAAAGGGCGAATCTTTCGATTCGCCCTTTTCGTCACCGCCCAGCAGAGCGGATTTGTTTGGTAGGCGCGATTGGACTCGAACCAACGACCCCCACCATGTCAAGGTGGTGCTCTAACCAACTGAGCTACGTGCCTGCTGTGAGGCGGCATTCTACGGATATTCAAAAGTGTGTCAACGTCTTTTTTCACACTAAGCCTATGAATATGCGAATTTTTTGCGCAAACCGGCAAGCGACGCGGCTCGCCCCTTCGCAGCCCAGCGCTTTTCGCTGCCTATACTGCACAAACCCGCCGCCGATACGCCGTCCGACGCCACCGGGCAGATCGTTCTGCAACGCCAGGGATAGCCATCGTGAACCTGCGTGCACCGAGCTTGTTATTGCTGCTGGCGTTGGCCGCGTGTACTTCGGCACACAAACCCGCGCCTACAGTCATCGTGCCCGTTGCCCCCGAGACCTGGCATCAGGTGGATCAGGAGATCCTCGACGCGTCAAAAAACGCCACCGCCCCGGCCCGGCAATACGCCACCGAGACCATGGACCGCTGGATGGACAGCGTCTACCAACGCACGGAATCGGATTTCATCCCTTGGTTCACCGGTTACTGGACCCAGCAATGGCTGACCGCCAAGGTCAGTTGGTACAAGCTCAGTGCAAAGCAAGGCGAACAGACCGCCGCTCAACGACTCGATGGCTATCTTCAAGAGCAGTATCACGAGCGGGTTCTGGACCCGGTCGCGAAAGAAATCGACCCTGAAGCGGTCACCGCCCAGGCGACCGCTTACTACGTGCAGTTACTTGGGCAGCAATTGCCGTCCATCGCCCGGCACTACCGTATTCCCGACGAACAGTTCGATGCTCACCTCAAGCAGATCCCGGCCATCACCCTCGCCCCGCCGTCCAGCCGCAACGCCACACTCTATGAAGTGGTCCATGCGGAGCCGCTGGTAAAAATGCCCGCCTACGCCGCTTTGATCGAACAGCTTCACACTGCCGCCACAGGCCCCGACGCCGGGCGGCCGGACGCGGGCATTTCGGCGGTGGCGATTCGCTCCAGTGAGAAACTCGAAGCCAGCCTTGCCCCACGGGGCGCTGCCAGTGCCGTTGCCGCTGCGGTGGGTCGCGTGGCCGGGCTGATGATCTCCGTCGGCACCCTTGGCATTGGCGCCCTTGCCCATCAAAGCCAGCGTGCCGACATGGAAGAGCAGATGCGCAGCAGTCTGTATGCGGCGCTCAACGAGAAAAAGCGCAGCCTGATCGACAACCCGGATTTCGGCGTGCTCGCCGGGGTGTATTACGTGGCCGGACAGATAGAAGGCAATCTGGGGGACGCACCGCTGCTGCCCTCCATCCTCGACAACGTTTCGGCCCCTTGAACGGCAGATGACTGCCGCTTGTCGCCATGATGGCACCTTGTTTGATGATCGACTGCCCAATTTCAGGACAGGATTCAAGACACGGAGATCTCCTGATGAACAGATCATTTGCGACAGTGGCGCTGGGCTGTGTTCTGACATGCGCATCGATTACAGCGCTGGCCGGGGCAGCCACCCCTGAAATGGGCGCGCCCCCTTCTCAAACCGGCATGGACCCAAGAACCCAAGGCAACGATGTGCAACGCCAAGGCACCGACATGGACAAAGGCGATCCTGCCACGGGCATTCGCCGGGGCATGAATAATGGATCGATGAGCAATGGGACCGGTGGCAGCAACGGCGTCGACTTGCCCGGTGGCGAGCAAACCGGCTCGGGCTCCACTGGCAGTGGTTCGAAGGGCTCGTCCGGCAGCTCGTCGAGCGCAGGTGGCGCCGGAGGATGATCCAGGAGGGGGGAGCGGTTGAGACGACCGCCCTCTGCTTTACCCCTCACAGTTATACCGCGTATGCACCAGAATCTGGATGAAGGGCGGTGTGGCCCTGGCGCCTTCCAGCGTTTCGCGAATCCAGCGCACAGCGGCGGCTGTCTCGCCGACGAAGTCATGGGAAATCACGTAGTCCATCACCCCGCTCTCGAGCATGGCGCGAGTGTGGACGGTCAACTCATGGCCCACAAAAATGGGCCGCCGCTCAGCGGTGACCCTGCTCAACGCTTGGGCCACTCCCCGGCTTGCACCTGCCACGTTATAGATCGCTGCCGGGCAGTCGTGTTTTGAGAAGTAATGCATCAGATGCTCGGCTGTGGTCTCCGGACGATCGTCGGACATCACGCGCTCATCGATTTTCAAGTGCGGAAAATCTGAACGCAGCACACGCCGAAATCCCATTTCCCGCTCCTGCTGGCAGCGAAACGGCACGCTGGTCACCAGCAGAATCGGCCTTGTCTCGCGGCAACGCATGGATTTCTGCGCGAGAACACCTCATGTAACACCTACGTTACGCCCCAAAAGCCCTGTGAGACTGGGCTTGCCCACGAATACGCTCGTGCCGCGACATCGGTAGCGGCTGATAGCACCCTTTCGTGAGCAAGCTCACTCCCACTGACGCCCGTGCTGGCTGACCAACGTCATGATCGGCCTGTTCTTCCCGAGCATGATCGCGACCCTTGGCATCGGCCAGACCTTTTTCATATTCGTCGGCGCCGGAGTGCTTTCACTGATTTTCGTCGCTCGGTGGGTGCCGGAAACCCGAGGCGCCACGCTGGAAGAGATCGAGCATCGGTTGTATGACTGAGCCCTCAACGCGTCCCTTCGGCGGGGCATTCACGGCCCTGCCACCCCATCAATCATCAGTTGCCGTATCAGCGCCGCGTCGGCCTCAGTCGCCGGGTTATAGACGATCATCCCCAAATCCGGACGACCGTCCACCGCGAACCCGGAATATTCAAGCTCAATCACGCCTTGCGCCGGATGGCGCAGGCGCTTGGTGCCCTCGCCATGAACCCGCACGTCGTTGTCCCGCCAGAAGGCGGCGAATTCCGGGCTCAGCACACACAACTCTTCTGCAAGCTGGCTGACTTCGGACGCCGCCCCTGCCCGAATCGCATCGGCACGAAAGGCCGCCACCACAAAGCGCGCCATGCTTTCCCAATCGTCCTGCCGCTCCCGCACGCCGTCGCCACAGAACATCAGACGCAGGATGTTGCGCTGCTTGATTGGCAGTTGGCTGTAATCGGTGAACACCGCTGCGGCAGCGCGGTTCCAGGCCAGTACGTCCCAGGTCGCCGTCTTGATGATCGCCGGACTGTGGGTGAACGTGTCCAGCACCCGTTGCAGGCGCGGTGTCACCCCTTCTGGCGCGCGATACACCACTTCAGGCGGATGCCCGAATGCCAGCATGAAAAGGTGCTCCCGCTCAGGCTCGGTCATCAATAGACTCTGAGCGATGCGGTTCAACACCTCGGCAGACGGCGCGCCGCCACGCCCCTGCTCCAGCCAGGTGTACCAGGTGGCGCTGATGTGCGCCCGCTGCGCCACCTCTTCGCGGCGCAACCCCGGCGTACGCCTGCGCGCGCTGGAAAAACCGAAACTGGCCGGGTCAAGCCGCGCCCGGCAATCTTTCAAATACGCGCCCAGCAATTGCACCGACTGACCTGACATCGTCCTACCCTGTTAGTGTTTATACCCTGATAACGCCACGGCTTTAACCGGATAAACACTACGCGCAGGCTGGTGCTTTCCGCAAAGAGAGAATGACCCCATGCGCGTATTTCTGACCGGTTCCACGGGCTTCATCGGTGCTCGAGTGACACGGGAGTTGCTCGCCGCAGGCCATCAGGTCCTGGGCATGACCCGCTCCGAGGAAGGCGCCCAGGCTCTGCACCGGCTCGGCGCCCAGGCTCATCACGGCACCCTCGAAGATCTGGCCAGCCTGCAAAAAGGCGCCGAGCACTGTGACGCCGTGATCCACACCGCCTTCGATCACAACTTCGCCCACTTCGCGGACAACTGCCAGAAAGACGCCCGCGTGATCACTGCGCTGGGCGAAACACTGGCAGGCTCGACGCGCCCCTTGATCATCACGTCTGGCACGGCCATGGGCGCCACCGCGTCGGAGCCGCTGGCCGATGAAGACCATTTCGACCCTCATCACACCAACCCGCGCGTGGCATCGGAACTGGCGGGGGAAGCGTTGAAGCAGCGTGGCCTCAACGTGGTGGTGATGCGCCTGTCGCAGATCCATAACCCGCAACGACAAGGGCTGGTCAGCTACCTCATCGACCTGGCGCGGCAGACCGGTGTGTCCGCCTACCTCGGCGAGGGCCTCAACCCGTGGTCGGCCGCCCACTTGGCCGACACCGCGCACCTCTACCGCCTGGCGCTGGAGCACCACCAACCCGGCGCCCGCTACCATGCCACCGCCGAACAGCACATTGCCGCCCGTGACATCGCGCACGTTATTGGCCAAGGGCTTGGCGTGCCAACCGTCTCGTTATCGGAGGCAGATGCCGCGGCGCATTTCGGCTGGCTGTCCGTGTTCGCGGGTCGAGACTTTTCCGCGTCCAACGAGAAAACCCGGCGCCGGTTGGGCTGGACGCCGGAGGGGCCGGGGTTGCTTGAGGACGTGAGGGTCTGTCTTGCGTCGGGGCAAAGTGACGGCAGGTCAACACATTGATCAATGTGCAGTCACTGGCGAGTGGTAGCTCACACTAAAAAACGGATAGAACCGTTTGGATAGTGCTAGGTTTATCCGCTCGCCCTCAATACAAGACCGAATCATGCCGATTTCCAGCGACCGTCTGATTTGCCGCCCGCCTGAACCGAGCGATGTGAATCGGTTGTTCGAGATTTACAGCGATCCGCAGACTCAACTATTCAATCCCGCAGGCCCGATGAAAAGTCTGGGGCAGGCTCAAGCACTTTTGACGGGCTGGGTGGAGCATTGGAACGAATACGGTTTCGGCTGGTGGGCGATCTCGGAAGATGCATCGCCTGAACAGGTGATCGGCTTTGGAGGTGTCGGGCTGTACGATTTTCTGGGCGATCGAAGACTGAATCTGGGTTACCGCTTCGCCAGTGATGCCTGGGGTAAAGGCTATGCGACGGAAATGGGCCGGGTTGCGCTTGAGAACACCTTCGCCAGACCGGGTATCAACCGTGTCTGGGCCGTTGTGCGCCCTGATCATGCAGCCTCGATCAAGGTGCTGGAAAAGCTGGGAATGCAACGGTGCGGCTTGCTGGACGATGTGCCCGGCCAGAAGCAAAGCCTGCTATTCAGCATCGAGCGGTAACGTAGAACCACGACAGCCGCCCCCCCTCGGCTATCGCCTCCTGTTCACGGCCGGTCAGGCGACTCGTACGGTATCGCTGGCACTGGCGCTGTTCCTGATCATGTTCAGCTTTTACTTCATCACCAGTTGGACACCCGTGCTGCCGACACAAAGCGGCTTCTCGGAGAAGGACGGCGCGGCAGGCGGCGTGCTGCTCAACCTCGGCGGCATGTTGGGCGCGCTGTTGATGGGGCTGAGTGCCAACCGTTTCGGTTGCGCCAGGCTGCTCCCGTTTTTTTTTGCTGGTCAATGCGGTGTTGATGAAGTTGATGGTCCCCGCCACCCACCTGGCCTGGCTAGCCGTGACCATGGGGGTCAGCAGCGGCTTGCTGCTGTATGGCGCCATCGCCGGGTTGTTCACCCTCGCGCCACAAGGATTCGCCACCGCGATTCGGACCCGGGGCGTCGGGTTTGTACTGGCCACCGGTCGCGTGGGTGCCATCCTCTCCCCCGCCGTGGCCGGTCTTTTGCTCGACCATCGCTGGACAGTGCAGCAACTGTTCACGTTCTACGGGGTCAGTCAGCTACTGGCGGCGCTGTTGATCTGGCGCTTGCGCACACCGGAATGAAACACTTCACCCAACACCTAGGTACTACCGTCAGCACCTAAACACAGTGCTAGAGTCGCTGACCATCGACCACTCGAAGCGGAGAACACGCCAATGAACATCGGTTTTCTGGGGCTGGGCAACATGGGCCAGGCGATTGCAACGAATCTGATCAAGGGCGGCCACGCCGTGCGCGTCTGGAACCGTTCACCCCAGGCCACGCAGCCGCTGGTGGAACTGGGTGCCACGGCAGTGAGTGAACCGGCCCAGGCGTTCGCTGCCGATGTGGTGTTCAGCATGCTCGCCGACGACAAGGCTCTGCGTGCCGTGCTACTGGATTCGGGGCTTTTGAAGCAGCTCAAGGCGCCGTTGATTCACGTCAATCTGGCGACCATCGCCGTGACCTTCGCCGACGAACTGGCCGACCTGCACCGCGCCCAAGGCATCGATTACATCGCCGCACCGGTCATGGGCCGTCCCAATGTCGCGGCGGCGGCGCAACTGAACATTCTGGCGGCGGGTCCCGAGCAGGCCATCAATACGGTCCAGCCATTATTGGACCTGATCGGCCGCAAGACGTGGCGTCTTGGCGAAAAAGCCTCGGCGGCCAACGCGATGAAACTGGCCACCAACTTCCTGCTGGTCGCCGCTGTCGAGGCCATGAGCGAGGCTGCCGTACTGGTGAGTCGACACGGCCTGAAGTCAGCGGATCTGGTAGACCTGGTTTCCAGCACCATCTTCACCGGACCGGTGTATTCGGGCTACGGCGCGCTGATCGGCGAGCGACGCTATGAGCCTGCTGCGTTCAAGGCCGTGCTCGGACTCAAGGACGTCGACCTGATCCTCGCCGCTGCCGGGCAGGTCAACGTGCAGTTGCCCGGCGCCGAACTGATTCGCGGCCATCTGCAAGAAGCAGTCGACCACGGCGAAGGCGAGATGGACCTGGCGGTGCTGGCCGAAGTCATCGAACGGCACAACCCGGCCTGACCGCTCGCTCAATGCTCGTGCGCGTCGTCCGGTTCGCTGTGCACCACCACCAGCAATTGCGCCTGAACGTCGCCCAGCGAACGCAGACGGTGGGGTTTCTGGGCGTTGAAATGCAGGGCATCGCCGCGTTCGAGGATCACGGTTTCGGTCATGAAATCCACTTCGACCCGGCCCTCGTGAACGAACAGGAACTCTTCGCCCACGTGCTCCTTGAACGTGGTGCCTGCGAACTCGGCAGGCGGAAACATCATGAACGGCAGCAAGTTGCGGTCGCTGACCTGATGGGCCAGTACCGCATAACTTGAGCCTTGCTCGCTGTTGGTCAGCATCTGACGCTGGCCTTGGCGCACCAGGCTGTAGCTATCCAGATCGGCTTCGGCCTCGTTGAACAGCTCTTCGACGTTGACGTGCAGCGCCTTGGCCAGTTTCAACGCCGCCGCGATGGACGGCGTATTCAGGCCGCGCTCGACCTTGGACAAGTAGCTTTTGGTCATGCCGGAGCGCTCAGCCAGGGCTTCGAGCGTGACCCCCATTTTTTTGCGTAACAGCTTCAAGCGAATGGACATGGATAAAACATTTCCGTCGGCCGGTAAACCCGTGCATTGCTAATGACACTTTGTGTCATTAGTATTGTTTTGTGTCATATGCAGCGCGACCGCCTCACGATCACGCTGCCTTCACCCTTGCGAACCCAACTGCCGAGGACCGCTTCATGGCCACGACTCTGGAACTCTCCAAAGACCATCTGATGACGCGCTCCAACGCGCAGATGGATAGTACGTTAAAAGACAACACCTGGACGCTGCGACAGAAGCTGGCGCTGACCTGCCGCATCCTGTTCGACAACGGCCATGACTCCGGTCTTGCCGGGCAAATCACCGCACGCGGCGAACAGCCCGGCAGCTTCTACACCCAGCAGTTGGGGCTGGGCTTCGATGAAATCACCGCCAGCAACTTGCTGTTGGTCAACGAAGACCTCGAGGTGCTCGAAGGCCATGGCATGCCCAATCCCGCCAACCGCTTCCACACGTGGGTCTACCGCGCACGCCCCGATGTGCAGTGCATCATCCACACCCACCCGACCCACATCGCCGCGTTGTCGATGCTGGAGGTGCCGCTGGACATTTCGCACATGGACCTCACCCCGCTCTACGAGGACTGCGCGTTTCTCAAGGACTGGCCAGGCGTGCCGGTGGGCAACGAGGAAGGTGAAATCATCTCCGGCGCCCTGGGCGACAAGCGCGCCATCCTGCTCTCTCACCACGGCCAACTTTCCACCGGCAGCACGGTGGAAGAAGCCTGCGTGATCTCGGTGCTGATCGAGCGGGCAGCGAAACTGCAATTGCTGGCGATGTCCGCCGGGCAGATCAAGCCCATTCCTGCCCACCTGGGCAACGAGGCCCATGACTGGGTGTCCCGCCCCAAACGCCATAGCGCCGCCTTCAACTATTACGTGCGACGCACCCTCAACCAGCACGTCGACTGCCTCGTCTGATCCATCACCCCTTCAGGAGCATTGCCATGTCCACCGCCATTCACGGCATCATCGGTTACACCGTCACCCCCTTCGACGCAGACGGCAAAGGCCTGAATCTCGCCGCACTGGGGACTTCCATCGACCGCTTGATCGATGGCGGCGTCCACGCCATCGCCCCACTGGGCAGTACCGGTGAAGGCGCTTATCTGAGCGATGCCGAATGGCAGGAAGTCGCCGAATTCAGCACCGCATACGTCAACAAACGGGTGCCGGTAATCGTCAGCGTGTCCGACCTGACCACCGCCAAGGCCGTGCAGCGGGCGCGCTTTGCCGAAGCCCGTGGCGCCGACGCAGTGATGGTGCTGCCCGCCTCGTACTGGAAACTGAGCGAGAAGGAAATCCTGCAACACTACACAGCGATCGGCGATGCCATCGCTACCCCCATCATGCTCTACAACAACCCGGCCACCAGCGGCACTGACATGTCGGTGGATCTGATCCTGAAAATTTTCCACGCTGTCGAGAACGTCACGATGGTCAAGGAAAGCACCGGCGACATTCAACGCATGCACAAGCTGCATCTGTTGGGAGAAGGTCAGGTGCCGTTCTACAACGGCTGCAACCCGTTGGCCCTCGAAGCGTTCGTGGCCGGGGCAAAAGGCTGGTGCACGGCTGCACCGAACCTGATTCCGGCGCTGAACCTGGACTTGTACCACGCCATTCTGGAGGGCGATCTGCCCGGCGCTCGCGAGTCGTTCTATCGGCAGTTGCCAGTGCTGGACTTCATCCTCAAGGGTGGCTTGCCCGCGACCATCAAGGCCGGGCTGGAACTGACCGGACTCAACGTCGGCGAACCGCGCCTGCCGGTGTCCGCCCTTGACAATCAGGCGCGAGAGCATCTGGTCAAACTGCTCGCTGCGGTGCTCTGATCGTTTGACGCCAGTGCGTGTGCGCTTCATCCACGCCAGCCCGGACACCGCCGAACGCCGCCGCGTACGGCGGTGTCCGGGCTAATTGAGTCTGGAACGCAGAAGCGAGCGCGCTGCAAGCTCACCCCTCAATTGGCCTCCTCGTCAATCACATGATTGGATACTGGCAATTGCTCAAGTCCCCACTACTATGGCAACGGTTGAAAAGACGATCTCGTTGCGACGGAGACATCCGCATGACCCAGGAAGTAGCCTCTAACACCGTTAAAATCTACGCCGCCCACGGCCGCTCGACGGCCTGCCTGAGCAGCGGGCTGACCCACGATGCGCAAGATGCCGACCTGTGGATCATCGACGTGCATTGGTCATCCTGCAAAGCGATGTCCGAACACTTCGCCAAGCCCAGTAACGAAGGCCTCAATGGCTTGCTGAATAACTGCTTCGTTCGCAGGGTCGCGTTCGACAGCGATACCGAACGTTGCGATTTGCCAGGGGCCATTTGATCGTTCGAGCTGGTCATGTTTGAACCTTCACTTTAACCACGCGCTTTAATTGCCTGTTAACTAAACCAATCGTCTGAAAAACGACCGTTGGGAAGGCAATTGTGCGCGTAAAGTGGCGAACTCACTTTCAGGTATTACGCTTGGCGACGTGCAGGCAAGTGGGCGTTATTACCCTCATCGGTAATAGCACCTTGCCTCAATCTCCCAGAGGTCATGCCATTATGAGAGTGATAAGTCTGAGTCTGATCGCGTTGGCGGTGTCAGCGGGATACGTCCGATCAGTTGAAGCAGAAGCCTTCGTCAGTGATCAAGCCGATGCCAAGGGCTTTGTCGAAGACGCGAAACTGGATGTGCTGTTACGCAACTACTACTTCAATCGCGACGGTAAAAGCGGTGCCGGCGATCGAAGGGACTGGTCTCAGGCCGCGATGGCCAACTTCAGCTCCGGCTTCACGCCGGGCACTGTCGGTTTCGGCGTCGATGCATTCGGTTGGTACGGCCTGAAACTCGACGGCGGCGCCGGTCGCTCCGGCACAGGCAATATTCCGGTGGACAGCAGCGGCAACCCGGAAGATGAATTTGCCACCGCAGGCGGCGCGATCAAGGCGCGCATATCTAAAACCGAACTCAAGTGGGGCACGATGCAACCCACCGCCCCGGTGTTCGCGGCGGGCGGCACGCGGCTGTTTCCGCAAACGGCCACCGGTTTCAGCCTGCAAAGCAGCGAAATCACCGGACTGGACCTTGAAGGGGGCCACTTCACTGCCGGTAATGGTCCGCAACACACCAGCGCCAGTGGCGAACTGTTTGCCAGTTATGCCGGGGTCACGACCAACAGTGTCGATTTCGTCGGCGGCAAATATGCGATCAACGACAGTTTGTCAGTGCAGTTGTACGGTTCGGAGTTCGAAGACGTCTGGCGGCAATATTACGCCAATGCCAACTATGTTCTGGCCATGCCCAGCGATCAGTCGATGACGTTCGATTTCAATATCTATCGCACCAACGACGAAGGTCAGGCCAAAGCGGGCGAAATCAATAACACGACCTGGTCGCTCGCTGCCGCCTATAACTTCATGGCCGGTCATACCTTTACCCTCGCCTATCAGAAAGTGCACGGCGACGAGCCTTTCGACTATGTGTCGTTTGGCGATAACGGGCCTGGAACGACAGGCGATTCGATCTTCCTCGCCAACTCGATTCAATATTCGGACTTCAACGGCCCCGGCGAAAAATCCTGGCAGGCACGTTATGACCTGGCGATGAGCGCTTACGGCATTCCGGGGCTGAGCTTCATGGCGCGCTATGTCAACGGCCGCGACATCGACGGCACCAAGATGGCCGCCGACAGCCCCTATCGGGCCTATGGTTATGGCGAAGACGGCAAACACCATGAAACCAACCTGGAAGCCAAGTACGTGATTCAGGACGGGCCGGCCAAGAATCTGTCGTTTCGTATCCGTCAGGCCTGGCATCGCGGCAACGCTGATCAGCCAGAAGGGGATCAGGACGAATTCCGTCTGATCGTGGACTACCCGATTTCCATTCTCTAGGGAGGCAGACGGCGCAATTGGACTCTTGATCTTTCCGCGGATTGGCGGTGTGACGGACGGCACGTCAGGCATAGCGTGTCGTCTGTCACTTCCGAGGTTTCATCATGAAAGCCATCTCATTGCTCGCTGTCGCCCTCCCCTGTCTGACGCTGGCGCTGCCGTTCACCTCCAACGTCCAGGCCCATGACGAGGCCCATGAAAAAGTCACCGTGCTGGAAAATCACCCGATGCTCAACGCGCCAGGCAAGAAAGCCATGGTACTGACCGTCGATTACCTGCCTGGCCAGGTCTCGGTCCCTCACAGCCACAGCGGCAGCGCCATCGCCTACGTGCTGGAAGGCCAAGTCATTTCGCGGGTCAACGACGGCAAAGCCATCACCTACAAAGCCGGGGAAACCTGGTACGAACCGGCAGGCTCCAGGCACTACGAATCGCGCAACGCCAGCGCCACGAAACCCGCGAAACTGCTGGTGTTCATCCTGCTCGACGACAACGGCGAAATCCTCACGCCACTGCCCAAATAGCCTGACAATGGCGCTGCATCGCCGCTTGGGACAGCCCGCCGCCGGTCCGACGCGAACACCCGAGACCTCAACATTTATCGAAAACTGTCGATAAGCCATCAGTAGTGCCCGAATAACGGGCCGAATCGATGAATCAAAGGCACAGGTATGTACGACATTTATCTGCTGGTGGAACATGGCCGCGAACAGGGCGAGGTGTCCGTTCTGGGCTGGTTCGACGACGAACGCGCGGCGAAGGACACCGCCGAAGCCATGGAATGGAAAGCCTGGCGCGAGGCCTCGAAACGCCAGCAGCAATGGTCCAGCCAACCGTTATTGCCGCCGGACCAGACGCCCCATCGCCGGTTCTGGGTCAAGGGCATTTCAAAGTTCAGCCATCCCCCTGCACCGCGGTCTTGGGCGTTGCATTGAGCTGAATGATGACGCCGCAGCCAGACCGGCAGTCCGAGGATATCCGGAGTAGCACGCTCGCCATCACAGTGAGCGGACTCGTCAACCCTGCAACGCCTTCGCCGCCGCCAGCAGCCCGTTGAACTTCGCATACCGTGCTCGCAACGCAGGTTGCACCGACACCATAGGCCGGTAACGGGCTTTGATCGGCAAGCCTTGCGCCAACGGGTCAGTGCCCTGCCCGATGGCCAGAAACCCGAGTTTCGCTGCGCCGATACACGCGCTCAACTCACTGCCCTGCAACGTGAACACTTCGCGATCCAGGACATTGGCCAACAACTGCGCCCAGTATTCGCTGCGTGCGCCGCCGCCCACCAGGGCACAGGCATTGACCGAGGCGCCCGCAGACAGCACAGCCGTCATGGCGTCTCGCAGTCCGAACCCCACCCCTTCGAGCACGGCATAGCCGAGCATCGCAGGCGTGCAATCGTGCCCCAGGTTCATGAAGCCGCCTCGCAACAGCGGATCGTTATGCGGCGTCCGCTCGCCCGCGAGGTAAGGCAAAAACAGCGGATGCGTCAGCGCAACGGGCTGATCGAGCGGCACATTGGCGCGCACCTGATCGAGCAATGCCTGCTCGTCGGGCTGCCCCAGCAGGCGCGTCACCCAGCGCAGGCAACTGGCGCCCGCGAGCATCGCGCCCATGGTGTACCAGCGCGCAGGTAGCGCGTGGCAGAAACTGTGCACCGCGCTGGCCGGGTTGCCCGCCGCGTGATCGGTGATCGCCACGAAGGCCGCACTGGTGCCCAGCGTGACGAAGGCATCCCCGACATTGACCGCGCCGATACCCACCGCCGACACCGGATTATCACCGCCGCCCGCTGCCACCGGCAGCGCTTCGCGCAATCCGAGTACCTGCGCGGCCTCCGCCGTCAGCCGCCCCGCGAGCTGATTGGCCTCCAGCAACCCCGGCATCTGCGCCCGCGTCAGGCCGCACGCCTGCAGCATGGGCTCGTACCAATCGCGCTTTGTTACGTCCAGCCACAACGTGCCAGCCGCATCGGACACATCACTGAGACGCTCGCCGGTCAGCAACAGACGCAGGTAATCCTTGGGTGACAGCACGCAGGCGATGCGGGTGAAAACAGCAGGCTCGTGCTGCTTGAGCCACAGCAGTTTGGGCGCCGTGAGGCCTGCCATCGCCAGGCTGCCAGTGACCTGCGCGTAGGCCGGGAACTCCCGGTTCAGGTGTTCTGCCTCAGCCAGCGCCCGGGAGTCATCCCAGAGGATCGCGGGATACAACACCTGTCCTTCATCATCGAGCAGCACTGCTCCATGCATCTGTCCTGACAACCCGATGCACTCAATACGCCCCCATGCCTCGTACGCGTGACTGCGCAGTTGCGCCAACGCGCTCACGCAGGCCTGCCACCAATGCGCCGGATCCTGCTCGGACCAGCCGCTTTGCCTGCGGGAAACCGTCACTCGCACGCCGGCCTGTGCCAGCACCTTCCCCTGAGAGTCAAGCACAATGGCCTTGAGTTCCGAGGTGCCCAGATCAATGCCCAGTGAAAGCGCTTGCGCCATATTGATTCCTTTGAGCGGGACGCCTCACGGGCATCCACATGAGTTTCGAATACGCAGCGTCGCCGCCAGCCGCTCTGACTGCCGCTCCTCGTCTGGATGATCGATGCGTCGTAACAACAATTGCACGGCTCGCTCACCCAGTGCCTTCACCGGCTGGGCGATCACGCTCAGGCGCGGCAGGAAGAAATCCGCCCAGTCGAAGTCGTCGAAGCCCACCAACGCCATTTGCTGCGGGACAGCAATGTTCGCCTCTCGCAACGCGTGCATCGCGCCAATGGTCATCAGGTTGTTCGCCGCCATGATCGCGGTCGGTGGCGCTGGCAAAGCCAGCAACGCAGCCGCCGCGACCCGGGCCGACTCGCTGTTGGATTCACCGTTGACCAACAGACTGTCTTGGAAGGTCAGGCCGGCCTCCGCCAGCGCATGGCGATACCCTTCGATACGTTCCTCCGTCGTGCTCAGGCCACGATGCCCGGCGATCATGCCAATGCGCCGATGACCGTGGCCGATCAGGTGCGTCACCAGCTTGCGGGTCGAATCTCGATTCTCCACGCCCACTTGATCGAAACCCTGCGCCGCCAGCCGGTCCACCAACACGGCAGGAATGGCGTTGGCCTGCAAGTACGCCAACGCTGCACGCTCGGGATCGCTGCTCGGCGCCAGCAGTATTCCGTCGACCCGTCGATGGTGTAGCGCCTCGACCACCCGCAGTTCCTGAACGGGATCATCATGGGTGTCAACGAATAGCATCATGATCCCGTGACGCGCGCATTCGGTTTCGATGGCATGTACGGTTTCGCTGAAGTAGTGGTTGGACAGCGCCGAGATCGCCACCCCGATGGTGTTGGTGCGCGAACGGGCCAGCGAGCGCGCGAGGGTGTTGGGGATATAACCCAACTCACGCACCGCCTGCTGTACCGCGCCCACCGTTTCCGGGCTGACCTTGCGTGTGCCGTTGAGCACATGGGACACCGTCGACGTCGACACCCGCGCCCGCCGCGCCACGTCCTCCATCTTGACCACCGCGTTCGCTCCTGCGCCCGACGCTTCAGCGTTTGCTCGACCAGCCGGTGTAGGACCCGATGTTGTCCCGGGTGATCAACTTGGGCGTGAGCTGGGTCACCGCCTCAGCGGGTTTCTTGTCATTGAGCAGGTCGTTGCCGATCACCACCGCTTGCTGCGCCATGGCCCATGGGTCCTGACTGGCGGAGGCCTGGATCAGTGAATCGGATTTGAGTGCATGTTCGATGTCCGGCGCGCCATCGACCGAAGTGATGATGATCCCGCTGCGCTTGAGCTGTTTGGCCGCCAGATCGCTGCCAATGGCTTGCGGGTCGTTGATTGCGAACAGGCCGTCGATTTTCGGAAAGCG
The DNA here is from genome assembly GCF_045764065.1 of Pseudomonas sp. Pseu.R1. Taxonomy (NCBI): domain Bacteria; kingdom Pseudomonadati; phylum Pseudomonadota; class Gammaproteobacteria; order Pseudomonadales; family Pseudomonadaceae; genus Pseudomonas; species Pseudomonas sp. Pseu.R1. The sequence goes on from NZ_JBJGEE020000001.1 coordinate 869,651, forward strand.
CGTCAGGTAGCCCTGCATCGCATTAAGGCCACCGTCGCGGGAGCCTTTGGCGTCCTGATCGTCGGAGAGAATCTTGATATCCGGTGCAGCAGCGAACGCAGCTTTACACCCGGCCACTCGATCGGTCACCGCAGTGACTTGAGGGCCGTTTTCAATGATCACGTTGCCCTTGCCCGAGAGCTTGTCGACGATGAACTGGCAGGCGAGTTTGCCCGCCTCCACGTTGTCGGTCTGTACCGTGGCGTCCACGGCAGCGGCGCTGACGTCGACGGCGACCACTTTGACTCCGGCGGCCTGGGCCTTCTTGATCGCCGAGGCAATGGCTTTCGGGTCAACGGCGTTGATCAGGATCAGATCCACCCCCGCCGCAATGAAATTGTCGATCTGCGAGAACTGCTTGCTCAAATCGTAATCAGCAGACACAGAGGTGACCCTGGCGTTGGGATTGATCTCCAGCGCTTTGGCCCTGGCGCCTTCGGCAAGGGTCACAAAGTAGGGATTGCCCAGCGAACCGAGGCTGATGCCGACGGATTTCAGTTCGCGGGCCTCGACGCCTTGGGACAGCAACGCCGCCAGGCACAGGGAGACAACGGCAGGGAATTTGCGTTTGAAGTTCATGGCTTCTCTCTTGTGGTTATTAACGCGTGCAACGGGTATCGAAACGTTCGCTCAGACGATCACGTCCGCGCGCCGGACTGGCGATAACGGTCCAGCGCCACCGCACCGATGATCACGATGCCTTTGATGATGTACTGCCAGATGTCCGAGACACCGAGCAGCACCAGGCCGTTGGTCAGTACGGCAATGATCAGCGCACCGATCAACGTGCCGCCAATGGTGCCGACGCCGCCAGTGAAACTGGTGCCGCCAAGAATCACCGCCGCGATGGCATCCAGCTCATAGGATTGCCCCAGCTGCAGACCATTGGCTGCAAACAGGCGCGACGCACTCATCACCGCGCCCAGCCCGGCCAGCGCGCCGGAAACGGCATAGACGAACAGCAAGACCTTCCACACCTTGATCCCGGACAGCCGCGCAGCTTCCGGGTTGCCGCCCACCGAGTAAATCTGCACGCCCATGACCGTGCGCCGCAGGATGAACCAGGAAATCAACACCACCGCCACCGCGATGATCACCAGCCACGGCACGCCCAACAGCGAATCATTGCCGATGAACGCGAACGGCAGATCCGGGTTGAACACGGTTTTGTCGTCTGCCAACAGGCGTGCGAGGCCGCGCATCGCGGTCAGCGCACCGAGGGTGACGATGAACGGCGGCAAGCGCATGAAAGCGATTAATCCACCATTGACGAGGCCCAACAGGAATCCGAAGCCAATCCCCGCGAAGATCCCCAGCATGCCCCATTGCGGCGACATCGATGCCTGCAACGCGACCACCGCCGACGCTGCGAGAATCGCCCCGACCGACAGATCGATGCCCGCCGTGAGAATCACGAACGTCATGCCCGCCGCCAGCACCACATTGACCGACGCCTGCTGGGTGATGATCGACAGGTTTTGCCAGGTCATGAAACTGTCGGTCATCAGCGCGAAGCCCGCCAGCAGCAACACTAGCACCGGCAACATGCCAAGGGTGCGCATCCGTTCGCGCAGGCGCTCGCGTCGGCTGATGGCGGCGACAGCGGGTGCGTTTTGCAAGGGCAGACTCATGGCTTGGGTTCCTTTTGTTGTTATTGAATGGCGTGGAATGAATGAACCACATCTGCACTCCACCGCCGTGGCGCCGCTGAAACGCTGTACCGGAGCGAATTCATTCGCGATGAGGGCATTTCAGACGACAGCTGTGTGTCGTCTGTCCTGGCTACATCGCGAATGAATTCGCTCCCACGGGTCATACGGCGTTTGAAACGCTCCCGCCAGTCGCCAGATCAATGATCCGCTCCTGGGAAATCTCATGCCCCGATGCGCCGCCGAGCTCGGCGACCAATTGCCCTTCGCGCATCACCAATACCCGGTCGCAGGTGCCAATGATTTCCGGCAACTCGCTTGAAATCACCACAATTCCCACCCCGGCCTTCGCCAGCTCATTGATGATCCGGTAGATCTCGGACTTGGCGCCGATGTCCACGCCGCGGGTCGGCTCGTCGAGGATCAGCACATGGGGCTTGACCTCCAGCAGCCGCGCCAGCAGTACCTTCTGCTGATTGCCGCCCGACAGCGCGCCGACGTTGACCTTGCCCGACGCCACTCGGATCGACAGCGCCGCGATAGCGTCTGCCGCGCGCTGTGCAGCGCGACCACGATCCAGCACCCCACCGGCATGGGCATCCGCTACACAGGCGCAGACGTTGATGTTGTCGCGTACGCTCATGTCCAGAAAAAGCCCCTGAGCCTTGCGATCTTCGGTGAGGTACACCACTCCGGCGCGAATGGCGTCAGTGGGATTGCGCAGCTCGGCCACCGGTTTTCCGGCCACTTCCAGCGTGCCTGAAGTGCGAGGGTCCGCCGCGAAAATCAACCGTGCCAGCTCGGTGCGTCCTGCCCCGACCAGGCCGGCAATGCCCAGCACTTCACCGGCATGCAGATCGAAACTGCACGGTTTCACCCGCTTGCCGTCGGCCATGTCGCGCACGCGCATCACCACGTCACCGGGGTTGTACGGCGCATGTTCTTTCTTGTAAAACCCGGACAGATCGCGTCCCACCATCATTTTCACCAGCGCATCAGCCGACAGCCCGTCACGCTGTAACATGCCGACGTACTCGCCATCACGCAGCACCGAGACCCGATCCGACAGCTCATAAATCTCGGCCATGCGATGGCTGATGTAAATGATCGCCAGGCCCTGATCGCGCAATTGCTTGATCAATGCGAACAGCCGATCGGTTTCGCGGGACGAGAGCGGCGTGGTCGGCTCGTCCATCACCAGAATCTTCGCCTCGGCATGCAGCGCCCGAGCGATTTCAACCAGTTGACGCTCGGCAATCGAGAGCGCACTGATCTTGGTCGAAGGCTTGAAATCAGCGCCCAGCCGCACGAGCACCTCCACGCACCCGGCCTCCATCGCCTTGCGATCGATGCTCCAGCCGCGCCGCAACTCGCGCCCCAGGTAGATGTTTTCCGCGACACTGAGGTTCGGGCACAGGCTCAATTCCTGATAGATCACCGCAATGCCCTGTGCCTTGGCGCTCAACGGATCAAGCGCCGACAACGCCTTACCAGCCACCCGGATCTCGCCTCCGGCATCCGCCTGGTAAGCCCCGGAAAGAATCTTCATCAAGGTGGACTTGCCTGCACCGTTCTCGCCCATCAACGCGTGGACCTCTGCGGCATACACCTGAAGCGCGACGTTTTTCAGCACACGCAGGCCATTGAAGGTCTTGGAAATGGCGCTCATTTCCAGCACGGGCACGGGAGTCTCGGCGAGGGCGGCGCTCATGGTCGAGCACCCTTGGCGGGAAAGAATGGTGCGTCAAGCGCACAGAACATACGGGGCAGCACAGCGGATGGGCTGTTCATGAGTGTCTCCGGGCTTTCTTGTTTTTATGCCTGAGCCACCTCGCTTGCGGGCAGCCCTCGGGAAGTACGTTGAAACACAATAGATGAGCTGAAACGATTCACGCAAGCGCTTGCGTTGCCACAAAAGAAAAAGGCGACCGGGTGGGGTCGCCTTTGACGCATCACGAAACGCTCTGGATCGCGGGGTTCCGATCCACGATCAGCGCGCTACCCACATCGGTAAAAAAATCAGGGTTTGGCCACTTTCCACATGTCCTTGAAGCCATCACCCGTGGTGTCACCGGCTTTGGTGTCCTTGGTCCAGGTGTACAGCGGCATGCCGTTGTATGCCCACTGTTTGCTGCCGTCGTCGCGGGTCACGACGCTGTATTTGCCTTCGCCCTTGTCGCTGGCCCCTGCGGCCAGTGGCGGCCAGGCCTTGGCGCAATCGCCGTTGCAGGCGGACTTGCCCGCGCTGTCTTTGTTGAAGGTGTACAGAGTCATGCCCATGTGGTCGGTGAGCACTTCGCCCTTGTCGGTCTTGCCGGTCATCGCCGGGCTGGCGGCGAACGCCAGGCTTGAGGCGCAGGTCAGGGCAACGGCGGCGGTGAGGATGATTTTTTTCAGCATGGTGAACTCCTTGGTTTTTTTGTCATTGAGGGAGCAACGCCAGAAACCTCCCAGGCTCCCGCTGCCGATTGACACGGCAGTCGTAGGTAAACGCTTGGGGACTGGGTTTATTCCACCGGTTTGAAAGTTTTTTTGTACAAGCATCTCTCGGCCTAGCCCGTTGCCCTTGCCTTTCACTTTTCATACCCAAATAGCCCAGACACCACCGAACGCGACTTGCGTGCAGGCTGAGCGCAAGTCGCGTTCGGTGGTGTCTGGGCTCTTGCGCGAGAAGATCAAGATCAAAAGCGGAGGTGTCGGCACGACGCTCGCGACGGCGGTGTGTCTGGCATCCGTCACGCATCAACCTTCATTCGCGCACATCTGTACGCGTTATTCCACCCGTCTGTACCACGCGTAACCGTTTGGCAACGAAAGAAATAATTCGACTGAATTTTCCCGCCAGATCCGACTCAAGGGAATGTGAGCGACTGATAGGGAGGTTTGCGAGAGTGGCACAGTACAAGCATTTCAGAATCGATTATCTGCTGCACGGTAAGTACAAGAGCTTCTACATCAGCGCTGAAACCATGGACAACGCCTCGGCCTGGCATTGGGCGTCCGTGGATGCAGGGTTTGGGCAGATCCCGAAGTACCGATCCGATAAAGTGCCGAAAGTCAGCAAGCCCAAAGCCGAGCAATTGGGATTGACGGATGTGGAGTGGGCGGAATCCTGACCTTCCGTTCCGAGGCGACCCCGTTGATGTGCCGCGCGCGCATGAGCGGGGCCGGTCGATATCCGGTCAATCGAAACACTGTTCGCTGAGCAACACCCAATCCGCAACATGCTGAATACGCCAACAGCCGGCGCAGCAGATGTACCGTCGAGAAAACCCACCCCGCGCCAAATCCCCTGCTTCCGGTGCCAATGCGCCTGTTGACGCGCCACCCAAGGCGAATGCCGTCTGGCACATCCCCTGCAATCCCCGCTCCACGCTCAGGCCGATCCTGACCGCTTCAATCTTCCACGTCGGCATCACCTCGCTCGACCGACACTCATCGAGACACCGCAATGACCCTGTCCAGCTTCCTCCGTCACGGCCTGATTTCACTGGCCCTGCTCACTCCGTTCGCCCATGCGGCCAGCCCTGTCACCCTGGTCATCGGGGATCAGAACTACTACAACGTCCGCGCCTCCGTCGAAGCCTCCGGCGTGCTGAAAGACGCGCCCTACAACGTCGACTGGAAGCACTTCCAGTCCGCAGCCCCTGTGGCCGAAGGCCTGGAGGCTGGAGCGCTGGATCTGGGTTTTCTGGGGGACTCCGGGTTTATCTTCCTCGCTGCCAAGGGCGCGCCAGTCAAACTGATCGGCGTGTCTCGCCAGAACCCGGACACCATCGCCCTGCTGGTGCCCAAGGACTCGCCCGCCAAAACCATCCAGGACCTCAAAGGCAAGAAGGTCGCTTACTGGCCTGGCGCCTGGAGCCAGCAACTGACCCTTCGCGCGCTGGAGAAAGCCGGTCTGCCCAAGGATTACGTCGAGTTCGTCAAACTGATGCCCATCGATGCCGCAGCTGCTCTGCCACAAGGCAGCATCGACGCCTTCCCGGTGTGGGAACCCTACATCTCGCAGCAACAGGTGTTCTCGGGCGCCCGACCGATCATCACCGCACGCGGCCTGATGCCAGGTCTGTCGAGCATCGCGGCGAACGCCCACTCGATCGAGCCCAAACGTGCCGCCATCGCCGACTTCCTGGGGCGCCTGCAAAAAGCCCGTGCCTGGGTGCAGGCGAACAAGGAAACCTATGCAGACCTGTGGGCCAAAAAAGCCAATCTTGATCAGGCCGTTTCACGTCACTGGATTGGACAGGCTGACATGAGCATCGGACCGGTGGACGCCGAAGCCGCGAAAGACTACCAAAGCACAGCCGATTTTCTGGTGCAGACCGGCGCGCTGCCGAAAGCGTTCGAGACCCAAAGCGTGATCGACACCTCCTTCAACAGCGCCTTCCACTGAACCATTTTCTGACAATTGGCGATGCCGATCAGCACGATTGAAAGAACTGATCATTAATCGACCATTGTGAGTAAGCCCTTTCATTTAAGGGCTTACAGCAGGTTATCCACAGAGATATTCACGATTTTCGTGGACAACTTTCAGCACGACTCCACATTGACTTTCCCAGTTTTCCCTCACACAGATCACTCGGCGCTCGCAGGTTCGGCCAAACCGGTCTACTCAATAACCGTCGCCAATCAACAGTGAGACCTCCTCACTGCCCTCGTCGACCGGATGGACCCTTAAGATGAGCGTCACCAACCTGCCCGTGGCGTTGCGCCGCGCCAAAGTACGCCACTCCACACGCCCGCCGGACACTTCATCGCTCGCCTGAGCGCGCTGGAAAACCGCGCCAGCCTCCTCCTTTTCCGCCTTTTTTTCGGTCCACCTGCCATGACAACCCTGCGCCTGCTCGCCAGACTCTCCGTTGTCAGGCACGGCCCCGCGCGCCCCCATGGCGCAAGCGAGAGATCGATGAAATTCGCACCCGTAGAAAGCGCCCGTGATTTTCTGGCACACCACCCTGACATCGAACTGTTCGAGCTGTTCATCCTCGACGCCAACTCCTACCAACGCTTCCAAGCCAACAGCTACGCGCCGCTGGCCCCTACCTGGGGCGTGGATAACCGTACCGTCAGCCTGCGTATCCCCGGCGGCCCGGCCAACAGTCGACACATCGAACACCGCGTCTGTGGCGCCGACGCCAACCCTTATCTCGCGGCGGCCGCCATGTTGGCGGGAATCGAGCCGTCGAAAAATAAATCGAAATGGCGCGACGGATTCTCCGACGTGCTGCGTTTAACCCCTCAACTGCACTCACTTCGTGTGCAGGTTTGAAGGAGTTGTCATGAGCGCAGCACGATCTCTGGCGAAATTACGCTATGCCTTGCTCATTCCGGTCGCCCTCGCCACCTTGGCCAGCACGCCGACCTACGCCCGGGAAGAAATCATCATCCGTCAGGCGCCACCGCCTGTGCGCATGGAGCCGGTACCAGTGGCGCGCCCCGGTTATGCCTGGGACCAGGGCCACTGGCGCTGGCAGCGTGGGCAATACGTGTGGGTGCCGGGACACTGGCAGCCAGTACGCCACAACGCTCGCTGGCAACCCGGTCACTGGGAAGCCCGCGGACCTAATTGGTACTGGATAGAAGGTCGCTGGGTGCGCTGAACCTATGGCGGGGCTGTGGTCTGTAGTTACAGGACATTTCCGACCTCCCCCGCCAGTTCTTGACTGAGCAGGGCAGCCCCCGCCATCGACCGAGACGCCATATTGAAAGAACCTGATCCGGACATTGAGCTGTTGGCCCGCATCGGCAACAACGAACCGGAAGCCGTGAAAGAAATGGTGTCACGCAAGCTCCCGCGCCTTCTGGCGCTGGCCAGTCGCTTGCTGGGTGACGCCGAAGAGGCCCGCGACGTGGCACAGGAAAGCTTTCTCAGGATATGGAAAACCGCCGGCAACTGGCGCAGCGGACACGCGCGTTTCGACACCTGGCTGCACCGCGTCACGTTGAACCTGTGCTACGACCGCATGCGTCGTCGCAAGGAAACACCGCTGGACGATGACGTGCGCCTGATCGAGATCGCCGACCCCGCGCCTGCTCCGCATGAACAGTGCCAGGCCGACGGGCAGAACGCACAAATGGCCGCCGCTCTGGCGGCGCTGCCGGACAGGCAGCGAGAGGCCATCGTCCTGCAGTACTACCAGGAATTGTCCAACACCGAGGCTGCAGCCCTCATGGAGATCAGTGTCGAAGCGCTGGAAAGCCTGTTGTCCAGAGCGCGACGCAATTTGCGTCGCCATTTAGCCGAGTCAGCGCTTGCCGTCACCGAAGACAAGCGCCCCCCAAGGAGAGGAACGCGATGACGCCTGAACGCTTTGTACACCTGGCACAGGCCTACGGCGCAGACCTGAACCGCTGGCCGGACGCCGATCGTGAGGGCGCCCGACAGTTGCTCGCCTGCGATGACCCCGCAGCCAGATCCGCCCTTCAAGACGCCGCCTGGCTTGACCAACAACTCGACCGTCACGTTGCGCCCGCGCCGGACTGGGTGCTGATAAAACGGACGGTGGCATCGGCATTCACAACGCCGCGTCTTTCGTTCTGGGCACGTTACGCTGACTGGTGGTCACGCCTGGGATTCGTCGGCGTCGGCCTGGCTGGTATCGCCACCGGCATGCTGGTCGCCTCGCTCAGCCTGCCGATATCCAGCTCACCGGACGTGTTGCCGAGCATCTTCGACCACGCAGATGCTGATCTGATACTCAGCCTGGATGCTGATGAGGCGGAACAATGATTCAATCCCCAAAACGCCTCAGAACCCTGCTGATCGCCTCGCTGTTGGGCAACGTTTTCCTGATCGGCGCAGTGGCCGGTGGGGTTTACCAATGGTCCAGTCATCCTCGCGCGCAAGGCGCCATGGTTCAGCACGGCTTGCGTCAGGCCTTGGCTCAATTGCCCGAAGCCCGACGCAATCAATTGCGCCACATGCTGCGCGAAACCCGCGCCGGCAATCAGCCATTGATCATGGCCAGTCGGGAGGCCCATCAGGATGTCGTGCGTCGTCTCAAGGCCCCTGCGCTGGATCGTAACGCACTGGATGAAGATCTGGACCGGGCGCGCGCCGCCGACATCACGCTTCGGACACGGGTCGACGCCACACTGGCTGACTTCGCGGCCAGCCTGCCCGCCGACGAACGCCAAACCCTCGCCGACGCCATGACCGCCCGACGTCAGGGGAAAAGGGCCAGCCCCGTCAACGATTGAAGTCCGGCGACGGATTTTTCCGATTGTCGCGTTTAACCCTTGAACGCTCCGTCAACCAGACGAGGGCCAGACGTCTCGAGGATTCCTCATGTCGCACAAAACCAAAGCTGTATTTCTGGCCATGGCCGTGACGCTTTTACTGTCCGGTTGCGTTGTCGAAACTGTGCACCCACGCCGCCCTCCACCACCGGTTGAAGTGGTCCCGGTCATGCCCGCTCCCGGCGCACAATGGGTGGGCGGACATTATCGCTGGGCTGGCAACGCCTGGCTGTGGGTGCCGGGACACTGGCGCCGTTACTGAGTACGCTGCGCCGTGCTGACAGCGCCGTGCTAGCATCCCGAACCTGTCGACACCTACCAGGCAAGGGGCCAACGCAATGCTGAAACAGCACACATTCGCCGCGTTTCTATTCGACATGGATGGCACGCTGACCAATTCCATCGCCGCCGCCGAGCGGGTCTGGAGCCAGTGGGCGCAAAGCAAGGGGCTGGATGTCGAGGCGCTGTTGGCCAACATTCACGGCGTGCGCTGCATCGACACCCTTCGTCGCCTGGACCTGCCGGGTGTCGATCCAGAGCGCGAGGCAGCGTTGCTGGCACAGGCTGAAACGGATGACGTCGAAGGGGTGGTGTCCATAGAAGGTGCAGCGGCGTTTCTCGCCGCCTTGCCCACCGATCGCTGGGCAGTGGTGACGTCTGCCCCGCGGTTGTTGGCAGAGCGCCGAATTCAGGCCGCGGGCTTGCCGTTGCCTTCGATCATGGTCGCTGCCGAAGACGTCGAGCAGGGAAAACCGGCGCCGGACTGTTTTCAGCTCGCCGCCCGCAAGCTCGGTGTAAAGCCTGAAGATTGCCTGGTGTTCGAAGACGCCCCCGCAGGCATCGCAGCGGCCGAGGCGGCTGGCGCGCACGTCATGGTGATCACCGCGACACACAGGCGCGCGCTTGAAACCGCTCACGCATCGCTGCTCAGCTACGACCAATATGGCGTAACCGCCAACGCGCACGGCTGGCTGACATTGCACCCCCGCTAAATCTGTCTCCACGCAGAACATCGCGCAAGCCCGGCGGCGTTTCCCCGGGCGATGAATCAATCGATCAGTTGAGCCGCACGCAGGGCGCCGAGCGCTTCGAGCCAGCGGGGTTGCTGGCGGTATTCCGTCGTTGCCAGGCCCCGCCCACGCATTCTGGCGATACGGGCATGAGGCGTGACTTTCATACGCTGCGCAGCACTCAACGCCAACTCGGCCGCTGCGCGGTCATTGCACACCAGCCCCATGTCGCAACCCGCCGTCAGTGCGGCTTCGATTCGGCTCGCGGCATCGCCCACCACATGCGCCCCGGCCATCGAAAGATCATCACTGAAAATCACGCCATCAAAGCCCAGCTCTCCGCGCAGAATGTCCTGCAACCAGCGACGGGAAAAACCGGCAGGCTGGTTGTCGACTTGCGGGTAGATGACGTGAGCGGGCATGACCGCCGCCAATTGCTTGCTCAAACGCGCAAACGGCACCAGATCATTGGCGCGAATCACCTCCAGACTGCGCTCGTCGTTGGGAATCGCCACATGGGAGTCTGCCTCGGCCCAGCCATGACCGGGAAAGTGCTTGCCAGTGGCCGCCATTCCGGCCTCATTCATACCTTTGATGAACGCACCTGCCAGGCGCGCCGCACGCTGCGGATCGCCTTCGAACGAGCGGCTGCCCACCACCGCACTGCGTTGGTAATCCAGGTCAAGCACAGGCGCAAAACTGAGGTCCAGCCCTACCGCCAACACTTCAGTTGCCATCAGCCAGCCGCATTGCTCGGCAAGGTGCTCGGCATTGGGGTTGTCGGCGATGGCACGCATGGCGGGCAAGCGCACAAAACCTTGACGCAAGCGCTGCACCCGCCCGCCCTCCTGATCGACCGCCAGCAACAGATCAGGGCGAATCGCGCGGATAGACGCACTCAATTCACGCACCTGCCGAGGGCTTTCGATGTTGCGGGCGAAAATGATCAGGCCGCCCACTTCGGGGTGACGCAGAAACTGACGGTCTTCGGACGTCAGCCAGGTACCGGCGATGTCCACCATCAGGGAGCCTTGCAGGCCAGAACTCATAACGAAGATCCTTCAACAACCATTGCTCAGAGCGGCATGGTGCGGGATCGAGGGGTGCGATGCAAATGCGCTGCACCCCTGAAGGGCAAATCAGACTTTGGCGGCCGCTGCGGGCGCAGTGCTCTTGTTGCGCGGCTTGAGCTGTGCGCTGATCATGGCAGCATCCGTCACACCGGTTTCGGCGCGCATGCCTGCCGCCAGAAACGGCACCATCAGGCGCATGACCTGCTCGATGGACGTGTTCACGCCGAAATCGGTCTCGGCAATCGCGCGCAGTGCCTTGATACCGGACATACTGAATGCGGCCGCACCCAGCATGAAGTGCACGCGCCAGAACAGTTCGATGGGCGGAATACGCGGCGCCGCTTCGTTGACCAGCAACATGTAGCGACGGAAGACCTTGCCGTACATGTCTTCCAGATAACGACGCAAGTGACCCTGGCTCTGGCTGAACGCCAAGCCCAGGAGGCGCATGAAAATGGACAGATCATTGCCGCTGCGAGGCTGTACGACCAAGGCCTGTTCGACAAGCATTTCCAGCAATTCTTCCAGCGTGGGTTTGTGCTCGGGCCTGGCCTGACGGCGTTCAAGCTCCTTGTCGAGACTGGCACAGAACGGGCCGAGGAAACGGGAGAAGACAGCCTGAATCAACGCCTTCTTCGAACCGAAGTGGTAGTTGACTGCAGCCAGATTGACCGACGCCTTGCTGGTGATCAGCCGCAACGATGTTTCCGCAAAACCCTTTTCCGCGAAAAGCTGCTCCGCAGCATCGAGAATTCGTTCAACTGTTTCGGACTGAGCCATGGTTATTCGCCTGACAAACACTTGTTTGAAACATACGTTTCAGCCGACCGCCTGTCAACCCTGGCTGTTCGCTTTCTGTCTGATCAGTCACGGCATTTAACCATAGAAATCACGGCTTATAGCCATTCCCATGATTTGCCGCGAGGGCATTCATTCCCGGTTGCGCGGGATGGACTTGAAAAGGAGGATTGCCAAGTCACGATCACTGTATATAATTCCAGTCACTGTATAAAAAGACAGAGCGATTCACATGATCAAACTGACGTCACGCCAAGCCGAAATCCTGGACTTCATCAAACGCTGCCTGGAAGACAACGGCTACCCGCCTACCCGCGCGGAAATCGCTCAGGAACTCGGATTCAAATCCCCCAATGCCGCCGAAGAGCACCTCAAGGCGCTCGCTCGCAAGGGCGCCATCGAAATGACCCCGGGCGCCTCCCGTGGCATTCGCATTCCCGGCTTCGAAGCCAAGACCGAGGAAAGCGGCCTGCCGATCATTGGCCGGGTCGCCGCGGGTGCACCGATTCTCGCGCAGCAGCACGTCGAGGAATCTCTGGCGATCAACCCGGCCTTCTTTCATCCAAGTGCCGACTACCTGTTGCGCGTCCACGGCATGAGCATGAAGGACGTCGGCATTCTCGACGGCGACCTGCTGGCCGTCCACACAACCCGCGAAGCCCGCAACGGCCAGATTGTCGTCGCACGGATTGGCGACGAAGTCACCGTCAAACGCTTCAAGCGCGAAGGCAGCAAGGTCTGGCTGATCGCCGAGAATCCTGAATTCGCGCCTATCGAAGTCAATCTGAAAGAGCAGGATCTGGTCATTGAAGGGTTGAGCGTCGGCGTGATTCGCCGCTAAGGAGAACGTTTATGCAGTTCCCACAGACACCGCAACAACACGCACAACTGCCGCTGTTCGATGCATTCATGATGCCCCGCGCACAGCTACTGGACACCCCTCTTCGCCAGATCCCGGTGCTTGACGACATCGTCGAAGCGCCTTGGAGCAATGAGCCTGAGGTCTTCAGTGAATTGTCATTGCGCGGTGCGGCGGGGAACTGCCTGAACCTGCTGGCACCCATCCTGCGCGACCTGAGCGAAGGTCGAAGCGATCGCTGGCTGACCCTGATTGCCCCACCCACCAGCGTGACTCAAGCATGGCTGAGGGACGCAGGTCTGAACCGGGAACGCATTATCCTGATGCACCCGCGGGGCACCCAAACCGCACTGGAATTGACACGCGAAGCCCTGCGACTGGGCCGCAGCCACACCGTGGTCAGCTGGGTCAATCCGATTTCAGGCAGTGCGAAGCAGCAACTCATCAATGCGGCGCGAGCGGGTGACGCGCAAAGCTTGAACATTCGCCTGGGCTGATTCAGCCAGGCGACACACAGGGCAAAGACGACAGAGAGCGGGGCTTCTGCGTGATAGAGAAGCCGCCAGACAGGTAATACGAGATTGATCCATAAAGGATCAATGCAGGACGCGAGGCCCCTCTTCTTCTTTGGTCAGTTCGCCTTCAGCCAGACGACCGGCCATTTGCACACCCACACTGAGCATCGCCTTGGCGACTTCAACGTGTTGGCCTTGCAGAAATGCCTTGGCATCCTCGGAGAAATTCAAGGTCACCAGAGACCCTTCATCCTCGGCACGGCGCAACTCGATGCGGCCGTCAGGCAGTTCGACAATTTCCAGAAAAGAGGTTGGCATCAGGACAGTTCTCCACGAAAGGCGCGCAGTATAACAGCCTGATGACACATGCCCTAGACCTCGCTCGAAATGCCCTGACGCCCGGTGATGCGATATCAGGAACGCCTCAGCACTCACTCAGCCCTTCACGAAAGCGGATCGCCAGGCCCTTGAGCTGCTGTCGCCAGCTTTCCATTTCTTCGCGGGTCAGTTCCGGCTCGGCTTCGTCCTCGACACCCACCGCGATGATCAGCGGCTGCGTCACGTCACCTTTTGGCTTCTTCGGTGCGCGAGGCGGCTGAAAAAGCGCGTTGTAGGACGCCAGCAATTGCGCAAGCCAGGTTTCACGCTGCCCGGCCAATTCGACCAGTTCAGCCATTTCTGGAATGGCAATCGCCTCCAGCACCTTGGGCGTCAGCAGGTCTTCAGCCCGAGACGTCGTCGCTTGAGGCAGACGGTAGAAACCGGCAATTTCGTGGCACAACCCCAACAGCGCGCCATACAAATGGAACACAGCGGACTCGCGCTCCGCTTGCACAAGGCCTTGCGCGTTCATGGCGGTGCTGGTGGACGCCTTGGCCATGGCTTCAAGGGCAAGACCTGCGAAAAACAGCTTCTGGTTGGTGCGGGTATAGAGTTCGTGAGCCATGACTTGTGGCCTCCCCATCAATGAATGTGAACGAGCACGCCAGGCAAAAAAATCCCTCGATGCACAGGACAGCCACCGAGGGATTCTTTTAACGCAAAGCGCCTTCGCTTGCCAGCCGCTTTCTGTGCGGCATCAGGCGATCAACGCTTGTCTTCGACCTTCCAGGTGCCGCCATCGTAGAACGCACGCCAGCCGGTAGGCTTGCCATCCACCTCGGTCTGTACATATTGCTCTTTGGACTTGCGGCTGTAGCGGATCACCGCTGGACGGCCATCCGGGTCCTTCTGTGGCGCTTCGCACAGGAAGTGGTACTTCGGATCGATCTCGGACTTGTGCGGCACGATTTCCAGCACCAACGGAGCGCGGGTTTCGCGGTTTTTCGGGAACTGACTGGCGGCCAGGAACAACCCCGAGGCACCGTCACGCAGGATGTAGGTGTCGTCGACCTTCTCGCACTTGAGCTCCGGCATCTTGACCGGGTCCATCTTCGGCGGCGCCGCCTCGCCATTTTTGAGCAGCTTGCGGGTGTTCTTGCAATTGGTGCAGCCGAAGAATTTGCCGAAACGGCCGGTCTTGAGCTGCATTTCGCCGCCACACTTGTCGCACTCGACGCTCGGGCCTTCGTAGCCCTTGATGCGATAGCTGCCCTCTTCGATTTCGTAGCCTGCGCAATCAGGATTATTACCGCAGATGTGCAGCTTGCGCTTCTCGTCCAGCAGATAAGCGTCCATCGCCGTGCTGCAGATTGGGCAGCGATGCTTGCCACGCAACACGCGGGACTCCGATTCGCCCTCGTCATCTTCAGCAATTTCATCGCCTGGCGTCAGGTTGACCGTAGCCTTGCAACGCTCTTTCGGTGGCAGGCTGTAGCCCGAGCAGCCTAGGAACACACCAGTGGACGCCGTCCGAATCTGCATTGGGCGACCACAGACCTTGCACGGAATGTCGGTCATCACCGGCTCGTTGGCACGCATGCCGCCGCCCGCCACCTCGGCCACTTCCAGCTTCTTCTTGAAGTCGCCGTAGAATTCGTCGAGTACGTTTTTCCAGTCACGCTCGCCCTGGGCCACATCGTCGAGGTTCTCTTCCATCCCGGCAGTGAAGCCGTAGTCCATCAGGTTGGAGAAGCTTTCGGACAGGCGCTCGGTGACGATGTCGCCCATTTTTTCCGAGTAGAAGCGGCGGTTGTGCAGCGCCACGTAGCCACGGTCCTGAATGGTCGAGATGATCGCCGCATAGGTCGATGGACGGCCGATTCCGCGCTTTTCCATCTCTTTCACCAGGCTCGCTTCCGAGTAACGCGCAGGCGGCTTGGTGAAGTGCTGGCTCGGATCGAGCTTGATCAGTTTCAGCGTCTCGCCCTGGGCCATTTCCGGCAACACAGCGTCATCGCCTGGCTTGCTCATTTGTGGCAGCACACGGGTGTAGCCATCGAACTTCAGAATACGGCCCTTGGCGCGCAGCTCGAACTCGCTCGCCGCAACGCTGACAGTGGTCGACAGGTATTGCGCAGGTGGCATCTGGCAGGCCACGAACTGGCGCCAGATCAAGTCGTACAGACGCTCGGCGTCACGCTCCATCCCCGACAGCTTGCTCGGGTGGGTGTTGACGTCGGAGGGACGAATCGCTTCGTGAGCCTCTTGTGCGCCTTCCTTGCTGCTGTAGACGTTCGGCGAGTCCGGCAGGTATTTCTTGCCGAACTCGTTCTCGATGTAGGCGCGGGCCATGGCCACCGCGTCGGCCGACAGGTTGGTCGAGTCGGTACGCATGTAAGTGATGTAGCCCGCCTCATAAAGACGCTGGGCCATCATCATGGTTTTCTTCACGCCGAAGCCCAGACGATTGCTCGCCGCCTGCTGCAACGTAGAGGTGATGAACGGTGCCGACGGCTTGCTGCTGGTCGGTTTGTCCTCACGCTTGGCGACGCTGTAGGACGACGCCTTGAGCTTCTCCAGCGCTGCCATGGCCTGGGCTTCGTTCAGTGGCTTGAACGCTTCGCCGTTCTCGCGGGCGACCTCGAAGCGCACATTGGCGCCCTTGGAGGTGCCCAGATCGGCGTGAACTTCCCAATATTCCTCGGGGATGAACGCACGAATCTCGCGCTCACGCTCGACCACCAGCTTCACGGCAACCGACTGCACACGACCCGCAGACAGACCACGGGCGATCTTCTGCCACAGCAGCGGCGAAACCATGTAGCCCACGACGCGGTCCAGGAAGCGGCGGGCCTGCTGGGCGTTGACCCGGGCGATGTCCAGCTCTCCCGGCTTGGAGAAGGCTTCCTGGATAGCTTTCTTGGTGATTTCGTTGAACACCACACGTTTGTAGCGCTCGTCGTCACCGCCAATGGCTTCCCGCAGGTGCCAGGCAATGGCCTCCCCTTCGCGGTCCAAGTCCGTTGCGAGATAGATGGTGTCAGCGTCTTTGGCGAGACGGCGCAGCTCGTCGATCACCTTCTCCTTGCCGGGAAGGATTTCGTACTTGGCTTTCCAGCCGTGCTCGGGGTCGACGCCCATGCGCGCCACCAGTTGGCGTTTGGCTTTTTCCTTGGCCGACAATGCAGGCGCTTCGGAAGCCGTCTTGCCCTTCTTGGCGGCGGGCTCTTTCGCAGCGCCAGCCGAACCGCTGGTAGGCAGGTCTCGGATATGGCCGATACTCGACTTCACCACGTACTGGCTGCCCAGGTACTTGTTGATGGTCTTGGCCTTAGCCGGGGATTCCACAATGACCAGCGATTTGCCCATGGATCGGAAAATTCCTAATGCAAGAAAAAAAGACGTTGGAGCCGTCGAGGCCCCGCTATATATAGTGGCTACAAGGTGAGGTCAAGCAGAGGCTACTGCAAGGTCTCGCCTCATGACCGTGAAAAAAGGTCAGGTTCGGCCTGCACCAAAGCAAAGCGCGGCACTTGCTCGCCGTCAACCTCGACCGACTCCAGAAACATGCTCAGCGGGCGCACCCACAGCCCGAATTCGCCATACAGGGCCTGATAGAACACCACTGCCTCTTCAGTCTCGGAATGCTTCGCGACACCGAAAACACGGTACTCGGGGCCTTTGTAGTGACGATAGAGACCTGGCTGTAACTGCATGCTGCGGACCTCACGGATTACGCTTAAAAAAACTTTCAAAAAACGTTTCCCGACAAAAACGAAAGCCGGGGCACGTGGCCCCGGCTTGAACACTCACACCGATCAAACGCGTTCGAAGACGGTGGAAATGCCCTGACCCAAGCCAATGCACATGGTGGCTACACCCAGGGTGCCGCCCTTCTGCTTCATGACGTTGAGCAGCGTGCCGGAAATGCGCGCCCCCGAGCAACCGAACGGGTGACCCAACGCAATCGCGCCGCCGTGCAGGTTAACCTTCTGGTCCATCTTGTCGAGCACTTTCAAATCTTTCAGCACTGGCAGCGCCTGCGCCGCGAAGGCTTCATTGAGCTCGAAGTAGTCGATGTCGTTAATGCTCAAACCCGCGCGCTTGAGCGCTTTCTGGGTCGCCGGAACCGGACCGTACCCCATGATCGCAGGGTCGACACCCGCCACCGCCATGGAGCGAATCACCGCCATCGGCTGAATGCCCAGATCCATCGCCCGCTGGCCCGACATCACGATCATGCAGGAAGCGCCGTCGGTGATCTGCGACGATGTACCCGCCGTCACGGTGCCACCTTTGGGGTTGAACGCCGGCTTCAACGTCGCCAGGCTTTCCAGCGAAGTCTCGGGACGAATGGTTTCGTCGTAGTCGAACATCTTCAGGAAGCCGTTCTCGTCATACCCTTGCATAGGGATGATTTCGTCCTTGAAGTTGCCTTCCACGGTGGCCTGGTGCGCCAGACGGTGCGAGCGAACGCCGAATGCATCCTGTGCTTCACGGGTGATGCCGTGCATCTTGCCGAGCATTTCGGCGGTCAGGCCCATCATGCCCGAAGCCTTGGCCGCATACAGCGACAGGTGCGGGTTCGGATCGACGCCATGCATCATGCCTACGTGGCCCATGTGCTCGACGCCGCCAATGACGAAAACGTCACCGTTGTTGCTCATGATCGCCTGAGCCGCAGTGTGCAACGCGCTCATGGACGAACCGCACAGACGGCTGACGGTCTGGGCCGCCGAGGTGTGCGGGATCTGGGTCATCAACGACGCCATGCGCGCGATGTTCCAGCCTTGCTCCAGCGTCTGGTTGACGCAGCCCCAGATCACGTCCTCGACTTCAGCCGGGTCGACCTTGGAGTTGCGCTCCAGCAGTTTGCTGATCAGATGCGCCGACATGTCTTCGGCACGGGTGTTACGGTGCATGCCACCCTTGGAGCGGCCCATCGGTGTGCGACCGAAGTCGACAATCACGACGTCTCTCGGATTCAAGCTCATATTCTCACCTGTTCGTTGGGCACTTAACCGAAGAAGCGCTGGCCGTTCTTGGCCATTTCACGCAGCTTCGCAGTGGGGTGGTACAAAGCGCCCAAATCAGCGTATTGGTCAGCCAGGGCAACGAATTCAGCCACACCGATCGAGTCGATGTAGCGCAGCGCACCGCCGCGGAACGGAGGGAAACCGATGCCGTAGATCAGGCCCATGTCGGCCTCGGCCGCCGTCTCGACGATGCCGTCTTCCAGGCAGCGCACGGTTTCCAGGCACAGCGGGATCATCATCCAGTTGATGATGTCGTCATCGCTGACTTCACGCTGCTCGTAGATGACCGGCTTGAGCACTTCCAGCACGGAAGCGTCGACGACTTTCTTCGGCTTGCCCTTCTTGTCGGTCTCGTAAACGTAGAAGCCTTTGCCGTTCTTCTGGCCCAGGCGGTTGGCGTCATACAGCGCGTCAACGGCGGAGCGACGGTCGTCTTTCATGCGGTCCGGGAAGCCCTCGGCCATGACGTCACGACCGTGGTGGCCGGTGTCGATGCCGACCACGTCCATCAGGTATGCCGGGCCCATTGGCCAGCCGAACTTCTCCATGACCTTGTCGATGCGCACGAAGTCCACACCCGCGCTGACCAGCTTGGCGAAGCCGCCGAAGTACGGGAACAGGATGCGGTTGACCAAAAAGCCCGGGCAGTCATTGACCACGATCGGGTTCTTGCCCATTTTCTTGGCGTAGGCCACGGTGGTCGCGACCGCGACTTCGCTGGACTTCTCACCACGGATCACTTCGACCAGCGGCATCATGTGCACCGGGTTGAAGAAGTGCATGCCGACGAAGTTCTCAGGCCGCTTGAGTGCCTTGGCCAGCAGGCTGATGGAGATGGTCGAGGTGTTCGAGGCCAGAATGGTGTCTTCCCCCACCTGCCCTTCCACTTCGGCCAATACGGCCTGTTTGACTTTCGGGTTCTCGACCACCGCTTCGACCACCAGATCCGCGTGAGCAAAGTCACCGTAGGACAGAGTCGGACGGATCGCGCTCAGCGCTTCGGCCATCTTCGCCGGGGTCAGGCGACCTTTTTCGACGCGTTTTCCCAGCAGTTTCGACGCTTCGCTCAGACCCAGTTGGATGGCCTCTTCACGAATGTCCTTCATCAGGATCGGCGTGCCTTTTACCGCCGACTGATAGGCGATACCGCCACCCATGATGCCGGCGCCCAACACGGCAGCCTGCTTCACGTCCTTGGCGACTTCGTCATACTTCTTGGCTTTCTTTTTCAGTTCCTGATCGTTCAGGAACAGGCCGATCAGACTTTCGGCAGCCGAAGTCTTGGCCATCTTCACGAAGCCCGCAGCTTCGACTTCCAGCGCCTTGTCGCGACCGAAGTTGGCGGCTTTCTGGATGGTCTTGATCGCTTCGACCGGCGCCGGGTAGTTCGGGCCTGCCTGACCGGCGACGAAACCTTTGGCGGTTTCGAAAGCCATCATCTGCTCGATGGCGTTGAGTTTCAGCTTGTCCAGCTTCGGCTGACGCTTGGCCTTGAAGTCGAACTCGCCGGAAATGGCGCGTTTGATCAGGTCCAGTGCAGCGTCCTGCAGTTTCTCCGGCACGACCACCGCATCGACAGCGCCCACTTTCAGGGCGTCTTCGGCGCGATTGTCTTTACCCGACGCGATCCATTCGACAGCGTTGTCGACGCCAATCAGACGCGGCAGGCGCACGGTGCCGCCGAAACCCGGGTAGATGCCCAGCTTGACTTCCGGCAGGCCGATCTTGGCTTCGGTGGACATGACGCGGAAATCCGCTGCCAGACACATCTCCAGACCGCCACCCAGCGCGATGCCGTTGATGGCCACCAGAGTCGGCACGTTCAGGTCTTCGAAGTCACTGAAGATCTTGTTCGCTTCAAGGTTACCGGCGATCAGCTCGGCGTCCGGCAGCTTGAAGTTATCGACGAATTCGGTGATGTCGGCGCCGACGATGAACACGTCTTTGCCGCTGGTGACGATGACGCCCTTGATCGAGGCGTCGGCCTTGATGGCGTCGACCGCCTGGCGCAGGTCGTTGAGGGTGAGGCGGTTGAACTTGTTGACGGACTCACCCTTGAGGTCGAATTTCAATTCGACGATGCCACTTTCAAGAGCCTTAACCGTGATGGCTTTACCTTCGTAAATCATCAACTGATCTCCACGATATGGAAGCTGAACAATACGCGTCAGACGCTGAAATCCGGCGCAAATCACGACGTTTTCGTGGTTGCGAACACCAAACGCCAGTTACCCCGTCGACGCGATTCGGGCGTCTGTCAGAGCATTCCTACGGCAAACACTCAATTCATACGCCCGTTTGATTTGGGTGCGCCTACCTTCTGCCATATTCCAGCAATTGTCAATTCGCCCGACAGCGGACAAAACCGGCAAATCACAGGTAAAAGACACATTTGATAAACGACCATTCAGCAAAATGATCACGTTCAATGAATGAAGGGATGACTAAACACGTAAAGCGACGACCGGTGCGCAAATACCGAAAAAAATCGGGATCCACAGCAGACAAATGCACCAATAAGGTCTACATTCACCGCACTGCGCATCAAGACGGGTCGTTTTCGGTTTTTGGAGTGAAACGAATTTGAGCGTTCTTTTGCGGTGTTGCACCGCAAAACGTCACGAATGAAGCGCTAACAGAATTACGGCCTGCCTGGCCAACCCCCAGCCCGATGTTGTTATCGGGCTTTTTAATGCCTGCGATTTGATGTGAGCGCCTTGTTCCGATTTAGGCCAGGGCTTTCAGCACCACGGCAACGCGTTGCAACACTTCTTCATTGCCCCGCTCGGCCCAGTACAGCGCCAGCATCTGCTGGCTGGCTTCGATTTTATAGACGTCCGCAGGCAACGTCTGAAAATGGCCCAGCAACCGAGCATCCTCACAGGGTTCACGCCATTGATTGACCCAGGTTCCTGGCGTCGTTTGCCAATAAGTCCACGTATCAGGGTCGCGCCGGCTGCGGGGCCGATGATATTGGGCGCAAGGGCTGGGAGGCTCGACGGGTAGCCAGTGCGGCCACTCTTGGGGCATCAGTTGCATGGCCAGCCCCATGCGCCGTGCGGCCAGACGAATCGCCATCCGGCCGCTCTGGGATCGAGATGGGCGCAGCCATACCAGAGGACTCAGTACCACCGCAATGATTGACAGCACTATCCACACCGTCATATGTCTATGCCCCTGTCGCGGGGAGCGACGAGCGAAACATGACGGCGTGCCATGAGGCGCGTGAAAAGAGCCATAATCAAAATCATCGCAGACCTCAGAAGGAACATCCCATGTCCTATGAACATATTCTGGTTGCCGTGGACCTCACTGAAGAGTGCGATCCGGTCATCAAGAAGGCCATGAATCTGGCCCTGGGCACCAACGCCAAACTGTCGCTGGTGCATATCGTCGAGCCCATGGCCATGGCCTTTGGCGGCGACGTGCCGATGGACCTGTCGCAATTGCAACAACAGCAATTCGACCAAGCCAAGGAAAAGCTGGAGGCCCTGAAACTCAAATACCCGGAAGTGAAAACCGGTGACAGCCACCTGACCTACGGCCAGCCGCGCCAGGAAATCCATCAACTGGCCAAGGAGCACAAGGTCGATCTGATCGTCGTGGGCAGCCATGGCCGTCACGGCCTGTCGCTGCTGCTGGGCTCCACCGCCAATGACGTGCTGCATGGCGCACCGTGTGACGTATTGGCGGTACGACTGGTTAAGCGCGCCGAGTAAGTAGCCGCCCGATCCATCGCAAGCCGTGCACTTGGTGTGGGAGCCGGCTTGCTGGCGAAAGCGGTGCTTCAGCTACCGGCCACGTAACTGATTCACCGCTTTCGCCACCAAGGCGGCTCCCACAGAAATCGAGCCAGATCCAGGGATTGTGTTCGACGCCGAACCTTGCAGGAGCCGACTTGCTGGCGCATGCAAGGATTACGGCCGACCTGATCCGTTACTCGTCGAGTTCAGCCCAACGCTCGACCAGCGCATCCAGCTCTTTGTTCAACTGCTCAAGAGAAGCCAGCACCTGAGTGGTTTCAGCCGCAGGGCGCTGATAGAAGCCCGGATTGGCAATGTCGGCCTGAACCGCTGCGATCTGTTGCTCTTTGGCATCGATCTCACCCGGCAACGCTTCCAGCTCTCGTTGCAGCTTATAACTGAGTTTCTTTTTCGCCGCCGGAGCAGCTTCCTGAACCGGCGCAGGCGCAGCGGCCACCGGCTCGACAATCGCTGAATTCAGGTCAGCCTTGCCGGATTTGCTTTCCGTCACCCCCAGCAAACGCGGCGAGCCGCCCTGACGCAGCCAGTCCTGATAACCGCCGACGTATTCACGCACCTTACCCTCGCCTTCGAACACCAGCGTGCTGGTGACCACGTTGTCGAGAAACGCCCGGTCGTGGCTGACCATCAGCACGGTGCCTTTGAAGTTCGACAACACTTCTTCGAGCAGTTCGAGGGTTTCGACGTCCAGATCGTTGGTCGGCTCGTCGAGTACCAGCAGGTTAGCGGGCTTGCTGAACAGCTTGGCCAGCAGCAAACGGGCGCGCTCACCGCCGGACAGCGCCTTGACCGGAGTACGGGCACGCTGAGGGCTGAACAGGAAATCGCCCAGATAGCTCAATACATGGCGGTTCTGACCGTCGATCTCGATGAAGTCCCGACCTTCGGAAATGTTGTCGATGACGGTCTTTTCCAGGTCCAGTTGATGGCGTAACTGATCGAAATAGGCCACTTCCAGGTTGGTGCCGACCTCAACGGTGCCCGAGGTCGGCTGGAGGTTGTCCAGCATCAGCTTGAGCAGCGTGGTCTTGCCCGTGCCGTTGGCCCCCAGCAGACCGATGCGGTCCTCACGCTGCAGGACCATGGAAAAATCCTTGATCAACGTCGGGCCACCCGGGTGCGCGAAGCTGACGTTTTCCAGCACCATCACCTGCTTGCCGGACTTTTCGGCGGTGTCCAGCTGAATGTTCGCCTTGCCAGTGCGTTCACGACGCTGGCTGCGCTCGACACGCAGCGCCTTGAGGGCACGTACCCGGCCTTCGTTGCGGGTCCGGCGAGCCTTGATGCCCTGGCGGATCCACACTTCTTCCTGCGCCAGACGCTTGTCGAACAGCGCGTTGGCCGTTTCTTCGGCGGCCAGCGCGGCTTCCTTGTGCACCAGGAAACTGGCGTAATCGCCGTTCCAGTCGATCAAGCCGCCGCGGTCCAGCTCAAGAATGCGCGTGGCCAGGTTTTGCAGGAAAGAGCGGTCGTGGGTAATGAACAGCACCGCCCCCTGGAAATCTTTCAATGCTTCTTCGAGCCAGGCGATGGCGCCGATGTCCAAGTGGTTGGTCGGTTCGTCGAGCAGCAGCAGGTCAGGCTCGGCGACCAATGCCTGGGCCAGCAGCACGCGACGACGCCAACCACCGGAGAGGTCGGCCAGGGTCTTGTCGGCGGGCAACTGCAGACGGCTCAGGGTGCTTTCGACCAGTTGCTGCAGGCGCCAGCCGTCACGGGCTTCGAGGTCCGACTGCACGTGCATCAGTTTGTCGAGGTCTTCGGCGGTAACGATGTTCTGGCTCAGGTGGTGGTACTCGGCGAGCAAGGCGCCCACGCCATCCAGACCTTCGGCCACGACATCGAATACGGTACGGCCATCGGCTACGGGCAACTCCTGTGGCAGTTCACCGATTTTCAGGCCCGGCGCACGCCAGACGCTGCCGTCATCGGGCAACTGCACACCCTTGACCAGTTTCAGCATGCTGGACTTGCCGGTGCCGTTACGACCGATGATGCACACCCGCTCACCACGGGCGATCTGCCAGGACACCTTGTCCAACAACGGCATGGCGCCGAACGCAAGGGACACATCGCTTAATTTGAGCAGGGTCATGAGCTTCTCCAAAAACCGGGCGCGCATTCTACCTGAGATGTGTGAGGTATGGCTTTGGATTCTTACTCTGATGCCAACCACAACGGTTTGTATCCATCTATGACAACCAACAAGCGAGCCCTTTCACCCCGCGCAGGCAACACGCTAAGCTAGCGGCACTTTTCACCGTTCATCTGCACGGAAGTCTCATGCGCAGTCGTTTGTTCAGCCTTTTGTCCTGCCTGCTTCTGTCGGCCACCGCTGCCCAGTCCGTCCAAGCGGTCGATATCACCACCCAACGTCAATATTACGATCAAGCCAAACGTGCGCTGGCCAAAGGCGATACCGGCCCCTATCGGATGTACGCCTCGGCCCTGGCCGATTATCCACTGGAACCTTATCTGGCCTACGACGAGTTGACCGCTCGTCTGAACACTGCCAGCAACGACGAAGTTCAGAAGTTTCTGGCCGCGCACGGCGACCTGCCGCAGGCCAATTTCATGAAATTGCGTTGGTTGCGCCTGCTGGCTTCCCGTGGCGATTGGCAGCCATTCGTCCAGTATTACGACCCGAAACTCAATTTCACCGAGCTGGATTGCCTCTATGGCACCTACCAGCTCAGCCACAATATGCGCTCTGAAGGTTACGCCAACGCCGAAAAGCTCTGGATGACCGGCAAGACCCTGCCGACCGCCTGCGACACCCTGTTCACCCAATGGGCGGTTGAGGGTCAGCTCACCGAGCAGAAACGCTGGCAGCGCGCCAAACTGGCCGCTCAGGCGCGCAACTACGCGCTGGCCAATCAACTGGTCAACAGCATGACCACCCTCGCCCCTCAGGGTCGCTTGCTGATCGCGGTCGCGCAGAAGCCGGAAATGGTCAACAACCAGGGCCAGTTCATGCCCGCCGACGAGGCAATGTCCGATGTGGTGGGACTGGGCCTGCGACGCCTGGCCAAACAGGACCCGCAACGGGCGATGGAGCTGCTGGACAGCTACGCCCCCGTGCTGCATTTCTCCCATGAAGAACAGGTGCAGATCGCCAAGGAAATCGGCCTGACCCTGGCGCGCAGCTACGATGACCGCGCCCTTGAGGTCATGACCAGATACGACCCTGACTTGAAGGACAACACCGTCACCGAATGGCGCCTGCGCCTGTTGCTGCGCCTTGGCCGATGGGGCGATGCCTACGAACTGACCCGCCGACTGCCGCAGGACCTGGCCACCACCAACCGCTGGCGTTATTGGCAGGCCCGTGCGCTGGAGCTGTCGCAACCGAACAACCCACAGGTGCCAGCGCTGTACCGCGCGGTCTCCAAGGAGCGTGATTTCTACGGTTTCCTCGCCGCTGATCGCACGCAGACCCCTTACATGCTCAACAACAAACCACTGATGCTGAGCCAGGCGACGATCAACAAAGTGCGCAACACTCCAGGCGTGCGCCGGGCGCTGGAGTTTTACCAGCGCGGCGAAGTGGTGAACGGTCGTCGCGAGTGGTACCACGTCACCCGCCACTTCACCCGCGATGAAATGGTGGCTCAGGCGAAACTGGCCTACGACATGGGCTGGTACTTCCCGGCCATTCGTACCATCAGCCAAGCGCAGTACTGGGACGATCTGGACATTCGATTCCCGATGGCTCACCGCGACACGCTGGTGCGCGAAGCACAGATTCGCGGTCTGCATTCGAGCTGGGTGTTTGCCATCACCCGTCAGGAAAGCGCGTTCATGGACGACGCCCGCTCCAGCGTCGGTGCCAGCGGCCTGATGCAATTGATGCCAGCCACTGCCAAAGAGACCGCCCGCAAGTTCAGCATTCCGCTGGCCTCCCCCGCCCAGGTGCTTAACCCGGACACCAACATCCAGTTGGGTGCGGCGTACCTGAGCCAGATCCACGGCCAGTTCAACGGCAACCGCGTGCTGGCGTCAGCGGCCTACAACGCCGGGCCAGGCCGGGTCCGCCAGTGGCTCAAGGGCGCGAACCACTTGGCGTTCGACGTCTGGGTCGAAAGCATACCGTTCGACGAAACCCGCCAGTATGTGCAGAACGTGCTGTCTTACGCAGTGATCTACGGCCAGAAGCTCAACGCACCACAGCCGCTGGTGGATTGGCATGAACGGTTTTTCGATGATCTGTAAGGACGGATTCAACTGACCAGCATCGGGAGCTGTCGCATGCGTTCGACGGCAAAGTCGACGAAGCTGCGCACCCGTGCCGAGGCGCGCCGCCCTTCCCGATAAATGAGGTACACGGGCAGCGGCTCCGGCTCGAAGGCTTCCAGCACGGGGAGCAGGTGCCCCGCTTCAAGGTGCTCGTGCACCTGATAGCTCAGGCACGACGCCAACCCTGCCCCTCCGAGCGCCGCATCAAGGGCCGCGACCTGCGTGGTGCAAC
The DNA here is from genome assembly GCF_045764065.1 of Pseudomonas sp. Pseu.R1. Taxonomy (NCBI): domain Bacteria; kingdom Pseudomonadati; phylum Pseudomonadota; class Gammaproteobacteria; order Pseudomonadales; family Pseudomonadaceae; genus Pseudomonas; species Pseudomonas sp. Pseu.R1. The sequence continues at coordinate 896,428 of NZ_JBJGEE020000001.1, forward strand.
GTAGCGTCGGCTTCAGCGCCACGCTGCGCAGCGACCCGTTGCGCTGAAATCGCCATTCCAGAACCCGGTTGTCAGCACTACAGAACACCAGCGAATGCCCGTTCAACTCATTCAGCGTGACGGGCGCAGGATGATGTTCGAGGTAGGCCGGGCTGGCGCAAATCATCTGCCGTACGTGACCCACCTTGCGCGCGACCATGTACGCGTCGGGCAAGGCACCGATCAACACCGCGACATCGACACCCTCTTCGTGCAGGTTGGGAAAACGATCCTGATACGCCACCGTCATTTCGATTCCCGGCCAGGCGTCCAGAAAGTCCAGCGCTATCGGCATCAACAAGCGTTCGCCGAACAACAGCGGCGTGACCACGGTCAGCAGTCCGCGAGGTTCACTGTGCAGCCCGTTGGCCGAGGCGTCCGCTTCGTCCACCGCCCGCAACAACCGCGTGCAATCACTGGCGAACTGCCGACCCGCGTCGGTCAGCATTACACCTCGGGTACTGCGCTCCAACAGCCGGGTACCGAGGCGTTTTTCCAACGCCGCCAGAGACCGACTCACCGTGGCCTCGGATACGTCCAGCGCCCTTGAAGCCGCAGCCAGTCCCTGTTCGCGGGCTACGGCCTCAAAGATGGTCATCTGCCGATGGCGCTCCATCAGCGACGCTCCCGCCCCACGGCCTGAATGGCCGGATCTTGCTGCATGCGCTGGACGCAGTAATCGACGAACGTCCGCACTTTGGCCGAGACCTTGCGCTCAGCCTGATAACAGACGTGAATCGGCAGCGGCGGCTCTTCGAAATCTTCCAGGATCAGTTCCAGCTCCCTGCTCGCCACTTGGCTGGCGACCTGATAAGACAACACGCGAGTGATGCCCCAACCCATTCTGGCCGAGGTGATCGCGGCCTGGTTAGCGGACACGGTCAGGCGGGTCTGTAAATCAACGTTCAACGGCTTGCCGTCCTCCATGAATGCCCAGCGACGCACCAGCACACTGGCAGACGAGACGATCAGACGGTGCTCTTTCAGATCCGAGGGGTGTTTCGGACGCCCGTGTATGGCGAGGTAACCGGGGGATGCGCACAGCACACGGCGCACCTCACCGACTTTCACGCCATGCTGACTACTGTCCATCAAATGGCCGATACGCACCGCAACATCGATGCCTTCCTCGACCATTTGCGTGACCCGGTCCAGCAACAAGGCGTTCACGCTGACACCGGGATGCTCCTGCAGATAACCCACCACCAACGGCATGACGAACAGCTCTCCGAACAGCAACGAAGCAGTGACCGTCAGTTGCCCGACGGGCGCGGCGATGCTGCCGCCTGCGGAGTCTTCGGCCTCTTCGAGTTCACTGAGGATGCGACGGCAATCGGTGAGGTAGCGCTGCCCGGCTTCGCTCAGGTGCACGCTGCGCGTGGTGCGTGACAGCAACAGGGTACCGATGCGCTTTTCCAGCGCTGCGACTGCCCGCGTGACACTGGGGGCGGACATGTTCAAGCGCCGGGCAGCCGTGGCGAAGCTGCGCTCCTCGCATACGGCAATGAAGACCTGCATTTCCTGAAATCTGTCCATGGGGGCTCGGCGAAAAACGGAGGCGAATGGACGCGATAGTAGCAAGGTGAGGCGCAATTTAAACCGCTAACGTCGGCGAGACGGAGTGCGCCAGAAGCTGTAATGAAATCGTCGCTTCTGGCCGAAGGCCGTAGGAGGGAGGCTTGTTCGCGATCTGCCGGGAACTGGCAGTAAACCCAACCACCGCGTTGTATCTGATACAACAGAGGTACTGGTTTCGCTGCCGCTGCGCGCCAGATCGCGGGCAAACCTCGCTCCTACGGCCTCCAGCCAGAATCAAGAGCAGCTCGATGCGCCATCAGGCGACCCGCGCCATCCCCCAGATTCCGAACCCCAGCGCCATCAGGCCCCACCCCAGCAGCGGGTGAAACACTACCCGCCATACCAACGCCCGAGGATCAAAGCCCACACCGTGGACGAAACCCGCCGCCACGCCCCACATGATCAGCATCAGCAGGTTGTGGGAATAGTGGCCGTTGGCGTCAAGCATCGACGCCGGGTGGATCAGCAGCACCAGACTCAGTGGCACCGCCATCAGCAGGGACAAGGCCCGACTGATGGAATGCCTGAAAGGTGCGTTCAGCGCCTTAGCGATCACGACCGTTCTCCGCGGCACTGGCGTCCGAGGACTCCAGCCACAGGGCGTTGATGATGCCAAAACTGCAAGCCAGCAATACGCCAAGGATCCAGGCGAAATACCACATGATGTCGTCCTCTCTTCAATACAGGCCGTGGGGGTTCTGGTCGATGTGTGCGGTGGTGACCTTGCCCCACATCCTGGCGTAGCACCACAACGTGTAGCAGAGGATCAACGGCACGAAAATGCTCGCCGCCACCATCATAATGATCAGGGTCTTGTGGCTGGACACCGCGTCCCACACAGTCAGGCTCGACGCGGGATCAAGGCTCGACGGCATCACGAACGGGAACATCGCAAAGCCCGCCGTGCACAGCGCACCGACGATCGCCAGGCTGCTGCCCAGAAACGCGGTTCTGCCCTGCCCCGCACTGGCCCCCAGCAGCGCCAGCAAACCACCAAAAATGCCCAGCAGTGGCGCAATCACGGTCAGCGGATGAGCGTGATAGTTGGCCATCCAGCCTGGGTTGGTGGCTTCAACGGTCTTGGCCAGCGGGTTCAGCGCGGCACCTGCATCGAACGTCGAGGTGATCGCCAACCCTTGAATGCCACCCAGCAACAGCCACGCACCGGCTGCGACGAACGACAGCAGGAACACCAGCGACAGCCACTGCGCTGCACGCCGCGAGCGACGGGCAATCGCCCCTTCGGTGCGCATCATCAACCAACTGCCGCCGTGCAGGCCGAGCATGCTCAGGCTGACCACGCCAGCCAGCAGACCAAACGGGCTGAGTAACTGGAAGAAGTTGCCGTGGTAGCTGGAGCGCAGGGTGTCATCGAACTGGAACGGCACGCCCAACAGCAGGTTGCCGAAGGCCACACCGAACACCAGCGAAGGCACCAGACCGCCGACGAACAGGCCCCAGTCCCAGCTTTGTCGCCAGCGGGTGTTTTCCAGTTTGCTGCGGTAGTCGAAGCCCACCGGCCGCACGAACAGCGCGAACAGCACCAGCAACAGCGCCCAGTACAACCCGGAAAACGCCGCCGAGTAGACCAGCGGCCAGGCAGCGAACAACGCACCACCGGCGGTGATCAACCACACCTGATTGCCGTCCCAGTGCGGCGCGATGGTGTTGATCACCACCCGCCGCTCGTTGTCGTCACGGCCCACGAAGGGCATCAGCATCGCGGCGCCCAGGTCGAAGCCGTCGGTCAGGGCGAAGCCGATCAGCAGCACGCCGACCAGCACCCACCAAATGAGTTTGAGTGTCTCGTAATCGAACATCGTGTGTTCCTCAGGCCAGGGTCGGTTGTTGGGCAGCGGCCAGGTCGCTTTCACGTCGTTCGAAGTGATAGCGGCCAGTGTGCAGGCTGCTTGGGCCAAGGCGTGCGAACTTGATCATCAGGTACATTTCGATGATCAGCAGCAAGGTATAGAACCCCACCAGCGCCAGAATCGAGCCCATGACATCGCCACTGGACAGGGTCGAGGCCGACAGGTGCACCGGCAACACTTCACCGATGGACCATGGCTGACGACCGTGCTCGGCGACCCACCAGCCGGTCTGCGTGGCGATCCATGGCAGCGGCAGGCTGAACAACGCCCACTTCAACAACCAGCGTTTGCTGGATTCGTTCTTGCGCGCGGAGGCGTAGAAGGCGCAGGCGAACAACAGCAGCATCAACACGCCGCTGAGCACCATCAGGCGGAAGGTCCAGAAAATCGACGCCACGTGAGGTATCGAATCCAGCGCGGCCTGTTTGATCTGCTGCTTGTTGGCGTCCACCACTTTGTCGGTGTACTTCTTCAGCAACAGGCCATAGCCCAAATCTTTCTTCACATCATTAAAGGCGTTGAGGGTCTGCTCGCTCTTGTCGCCCGCGCGCAGCTTGCCCAGCAGGTCATAGGCCACCATGCCGTTGCGGATGCGGCCCTGGTGCTCGCTGACCAGATCCTTGATCCCGGTGACCTGCTTGTCCACCGAGCGCGTGGCGATGATGCCCATCACGTAAGGGATCTTCACCGCGTAATCGGTGCGCTGGGTTTCCTGGTTGGGCAGTCCGAACAGCGTGAATGCCGCCGGGGCCGGTTCGGTTTCCCACTCTGCTTCGATGGCCGCCAGCTTGGTCTTCTGCACGTCACCGATTTCGTAACCGGATTCGTCACCCAACACGATCACCGACAGAATCGAGGCCATGCCGAATGCCGAAGCGATGGCGAATGAACGACGGGCAAAGCCGATGTCACGGCCTTTGAGCAAATACCAGCTGGAAATCGCCAGCACGAAGATCGCGCCAGTCACATAACCCGACGCAACGGTGTGCACGAACTTGACCTGCGCCACCGGGTTGAACAGCAGATCGCTGAAGCTGGTCAGCTCCATGCGCATGGTAGTGAAGTTGAACTCGGCGCCGACCGGGTTCTGCATCCAGCCGTTGGCGATCAGAATCCACAGTGCCGACATGTTCGAACCAATCGCCACCAGCCACGTCACGGCCAAGTGCTGCACGCGGCTCAGGCGGTCCCAACCGAAGAAGAACAGGCCGATGAAGGTCGATTCGAGGAAGAACGCCATCAGGCCCTCAATGGCCAACGGCGCACCGAAGATGTCGCCCACGTAGTGGCTGTAATAGGCCCAGTTGGTGCCGAACTGGAACTCCATGGTCAGCCCGGTGGTGACCCCCAGGGCGAAGTTGATACCGAACAGCTTGCCCCAGAACTTGGTCATGTCCTTGTAGACCTGTTTGCCGGTCATGACGTAGACCGACTCCATGATCGCCAGCAGGAAGGTCATGCCCAGCGTCAGCGGGACGAACAGAAAGTGGTACAGCGCGGTCATCGCGAACTGCAGCCGAGAAAGGTCAACGACTGATTCCGAAATCATTGTGGGTTCTTCTCATCAGATACGGGAGGGGCGCCCAATACATGCAGGCCGGCTTGCACCCCGTCATCCTTGACGTCCACCGGCGCGTCGAACCAGACGCTGCGGATGCCCATCAACAGGACGAGCTTGATCAGCAGGATCAGGCCAATTTCTTTCGCCAGCGGGTGTTTGAGGAAATCGAAAGGACCGGGCATGTTGAAGACTCGTCGGGGTGCGTAGCAATTTTCCTACAGCACCTTCCGAGACCGTTGATCCAGATCAAGAAAGCCCGATGAGCCGATGTGACACAACGCCACAGTACGGGGCTAGTTGAAGCGGCCCGCGCATTGACATGATAAACGGCAGGTAACCGCCTCAAGTGGCGGATTTTCCAGCCGATAGCATGGGTGTATGAGGCACGCCGGTTTTGTTCGTCCGATTCCATGGGGAGACGGATAGCCACCGCCACTGCAGCCCATGAGGTCGCTGTCCATGACACCCCCCAAGCCCGGATACAAGGCTCGCAGCGTGCTGTACGGCGCAGTGCTGTCGTGTCTGATTATTTTCCATGCCAACGCCGGGCCCATCCGGATCGTCACCGAGGAACTGCCGCCCTACAACATGACGCTCGACGGCCAGATGACCGGCATGAGCACCGAGGTGGTGCAGGCCGTTCTGAAGGCAGTCAACGTGCAGGCCAGCATTCAATCGATGCCTTGGGCACGGGCCTATGACCTGGCCTTGCACGACCCGGACGTGCTCATCTATTCCATCACCCGCACCGCCGAGCGTGAACACCTGTTCAAATGGGTGGGCACCATCGCCGCCTCGCGCTGGTACCTCTATTCGTCATCCGGGCACCCGATCAGCCTCATGGACCTGGAAGACGCCCGCGATTGGCAGACCGCCACTGTCAACGAGGATGTCGGCGAGCAGTACCTGATCAGCAAACGCTTTGTCGTCGGCCAACAATTGCAGTCCAGCAACCGCTACGAACTCAACTACCAGAAATTGCGTACCGGGCATGTCGACCTGTGGATCTCCGACGAATTGAACGCCGACTACCTGGCGCGGCAGGCTGGAGATGACCCGAACCACACGCTGGTGCAATCCTTGCGTATCCCCGAACTGGAAGAGGCCGGCGGCTTCAACATGGCTTTCAGCACCGGGACATCCGATGCTACTGTGCAGCTGTTTCAACAAGGGCTGAAGACCATCCGTGAAAACGGTACCTACGATGCCATTGCGCGGAAATGGAATTGAGCATGCTCGCAGAGTCCGAATCGAAGATTCCCGAAAACGCCGTCGCCCCGCCGCGCACCGGTTCGCTGGCGCGTCGACTGGTGTTGGCGACACTGGCGTTCTGTGTCCTGTTCACCCTGGCCACGGTGTCGGTGCGCACCTGGTTCGCCTGGAACACCAATCTGTCGAACATGAACGCCGAGCTGAGCCTGATCGATCAGGTGTTTCAAGGCACGCTGTCCAAGGCCGTGTGGGAAATGGACAACGAAGCCTTGCAGGCCCAGATCGACAGCGTGGCACTGGCCGCACCGGTCGGGCGCGTGGAGCTGACCATTCTGCGCCCAGGCCGTGCACCAGAAGTGCTGACGCGTCAGCACCCCGGCCACAACAGCTCCGCCCTCGCCCCTTCGCTGCACCGCCAACTGACCGTCACGCCCTACCCCGGCGCTAACGAGGTGGTGGGCCAGTTGACCATCGAAGGTGATGAAAGCCTGCTCTGGAAGCGCCTCTGGAAAGAAGTCGGGATCATCATGCTGACCCAGATCATTCAATCGCTGGCCCTGGCCGGGTTGATCATGGGCATGTTCAACCGCTCGGTGACCCTGCACGTGCGGCGCATCGCCCGGCATCTGGAGCAACTGACACCCCAGAACCTGAAACAACACCTGGTGCTGCAACGGGACGGCAAGGCCAGTGACGAACTGGACCTGCTCGAAGCGGGCGTCAATGATTTGCAGGACAAACTGGCCAACCACATCGAACGTCAGACCCGCGACGAACTGGCCCTCGCCGCCAGCCGCGACCAGTTGGCCGAGTTGGTGGAACAACGCACTGCACAGTTGAAGGCCGCCAACATCCGTCTTGAAGCCCTGACCCGCTTCGACCCGCTCACGGGCCTGGCCAATCGTCGCCACTTCGATGAACTCAAGGAGCTGGAATTCAACCGTGCGTTGCGCCACGAACAGCCCTTTTCGGTGCTGATGTGCGACATCGACTTTTTCAAGGCCTACAACGACACCTATGGGCATGCCACGGGCGATCAGTGCCTGCGTGACGTGGCGCTGACCATGAGCGCGCTGTTTTCCCGATCTGGAGAACTGGTGGCGCGGCTGGGTGGCGAGGAGTTCGCGGTGCTGCTGCCGGGGCAGAACAAGCAGCAGGCGCTGGCCTCCGCCGAACGCCTGCAAGAACTGCTGGCCAATCAGAAGCTGCCCCACAGCGCCTCACCGGTCTCGCCGTTCATTACCTTGAGCATCGGCATTGCCGAGCTGGAGCCTGCCAACATGGAGCGTTTCGACCAGTTGCTGCAAACCGCCGACACGGCGCTGTATCGGGCCAAGCGCGAGGGCCGCAACCGGTGCGTGATCTGAACAGGGAGAAGATGCAGATGAGCCGTCCCCAAGCGTCGACCAAACTGAGCTTGAATGGCCTGTACCTGAGCATGGCCCTGTTGCTGTGCTTCAACGCTCAGGCTGACACGCTTCAAGTGGTCACTGAGGACTCGTCCTACAGTTCGCTGGAAAACGGCAAGGTGGTGGGCGTCGCCAGTGAACTCGTCGAGAAGACACTCGCCAGGGCGGGCATCACCGATTACCACATGAGCCTGTACCCGTGGGCGCGGGCCTACGACATGGCGCGGCTGGAACCCAACGTGCTGATCTACCCGATCATCCGCAGCACCGAACGCGAACCGCTGTTCAAATGGGTCGGTGAACTGGATCACGTGACGCCGCTGTTCTACAAACTGCGCACCCGCCGCGACGTCGTGGTCAACACATTGCAGGACGCCAAGAACTACACCGTGGGCGTGATCCGTGACGATTCCCGCCAGGAGTACCTGGAAGGCAAGGGTTTCAGCAAGATGGTGGTGTCGTCGAACAACCTCGACAACCTGCGCAAACTGCTCAGCGGCCAGGTCATGCTGGTGCCCATGCCGGAGCGTGAGGCGCGGGAACAGTGCGACGACCTGCACATCGATTTCGACGAACTGGAAAGTGTCTATACCCTCGACGAGCTCTCCAAGGGCCTTTACGTGGCCCTGAGCGCCAAGACCCCGGACGATACCGTCAAGCGCATTACCACGGCCTTCGCGCAATTGAAGGATGACGGGACCGTGGCGAAGGTGTTGGCGCAATAATCGCGTGGGCGTTAGTCACCTCGTATGGGGCAGGACAGACGCCTTCGCCACCAAGGCGGCCCCCACATTGACCGCGCCGGATTCGGACCTTTTGTTCGACGCCGCATCTGTGGGAGCCGCCTGGGTGGCGAAAGCGGACGCGAGCAGCCCCTAAACCATCGGCAGCGCCTTGAATATCTCCAGTTGCTCGGCCCGTCCGGCAAACGCCGCCAGCACCGGATACGCATCGGCCGTGGCCTGATCCGGCACCACCAATTGAATGAACGACCACCCCACCGCAATGCTGATGCCGTCCTGGCCGATGTCAGCCCCGGCGCTCAGCGGGCGCTCGGTCAGTTCACGCTCAAGCTCGGTGCAGGCAGTTTTCAATTGCTCGCTGACCCTTGCGACCCACGGCGCATGCTGGATCTCGGCCGGGCGCAGGTTGCGTTCGTAGTAAATCTGCACCGCTTTTTCATAGGCCACCAGCGCAAGCCCCGTCAGGCGCAACGTGCGGGTGCGCTCGGCCAGCGTCTCTGGCATCAGCCCGTTGCCCGGCCCCTTTAGAAACTCCACGTAATCGAGGATCAGGCTCGACTCCATCAGCACCTGCCCGTCATCGGTCACGAAGGTCGGCGCCTTGATCACCGGATTGATTTCCCTGAACCGCTCCATGCCGCGAAACACCGACACTGACTCGTGCTCGAACGCGATCTCCATGCGTTTCAGACTGACCGCGACGCGCCGTACATAGGGCGAATCCAGCATACCGACGAGTTTCATCCAACACGCTCCTGTAGGCGAATGACATCAAGATAATGGCGTTTTTCCTGCTCCGACTGCTCGCAGGCTAGCAAAAGCGCTCCGGGGCGCAACGTATCCTCCTGAAAAACAATTCATTCGGTCACATCACGTCTACGCTGTATTCACAAAGTCTTCACAATCGTTTTGAAAGACTCCGCGCCATCCCGTTTTTCACCACAGCCCGTCTGCCATGTGAGTCGCAAGGATAAGCCGACTGACCGGCCAGATTCGGGTCCATTCGAGTCGTGCGTTATATGGAAATGCGTTCAAAGCTGCGCCCCGTCACCTCCACCCGCCTGGTCATGCTGTTTTCCCTCTGTCTGGTGGTGTTCTACAACCTGGCCACCTGGCACGCCCTTGTCGGCCTGACGCAATTGCAAGGCGTCAAGCTCGTCGCGTTCTACGCCTCATTCGCGCTGTTCCTCTGGGCCGCGATCACGCTGCTGCTGACGCCCTTCTCGTTTCGCCCGACCCTCAAGCCGGTATTGAGCCTGGTCGCGCTGTGTTCGGCAGCGGCGGCGTATTTCATGAACACCTACGGCATCACCATCGACACGGTGATGATGCAGAACGTGCTGGAAACCAACCCCGGTGAAGTGAAAGACCTGATCAGCGGCAAGCTGTTTCTGTATCTGGGCCTGCTGGGCGCCCTGCCCATCGCGCTGATCTGGCTGATCCCGGTGACTTACCGCCGCGTGCTGCCGGGCCTGGTCAACAAGGTGTTGGTATGCATCGGTTGCGTGCTGGTGATCGCCGCCTCGGTCGGGCCGTTCTACTCGACCTACGCGCCTATCTTTCGCGATGAAGACAAGCTGACCCACTTCATCAACCCGACCAACTACATCTACGCCATCGGCAAGCTGACCAAGCAAACCGTGGCAATCAAGGAAACGGTCAAGATCCAGACCGTCGGCACCGATTCGGTGCTCAGCCCCGAAGCCCAGGCACGACCGAAGAAGAGCCTGATGATCTTCGTCGTCGGTGAGACCGCCCGCGCCGACCACTTCTCGCTCAATGGTTACGCCCGCGAAACCAACCCTGAATTGAAGAAGCAGGACATTCTCAACTTCACCCAAGTGGCGTCCTGCGGCACGTCCACGGCGGTGTCGGTGCCGTGCATGTTCTCCAAATTCCCGCGCACCGATTACAACGACAAGAAAGGCAAGACCTACGAGGGCCTGCTGGACATGCTGCAACGCGCGGGCCTGAAGGTCGTGTGGCTGGACAACAACAGCGACTGCAAGGGCACCTGCCTGCGTGTACCCCACAGCGACATTCCGAAGAACCAGCCAAGCCCGTTCTGCGACGGCCAGAACTGCCTCGACGAGTCGCTGCTGTTCGGCTTGCAGGATTACATCGACACGCTGCAAGACAACGCCATCATCGTGCTGCACTCCGACGGCAGCCACGGCCCGGAATACTACGACCGCTACCCCAAATCCATGGAGCGCTTCACCCCGGTCTGCCATACCAACCAACTGGGCAGTTGCACCTCCGATGAGTTGAAGAACGTCTACGACAACACGATTCTGTATACCGATCACTTCCTGGCGCAGACCATCGAACTGCTCAAGCGCAATCAGGACAAGGTCGACACCTCGATGATCTACGTCTCGGACCATGGCGAGTCGCTGGGCGAAAACGGCATCTACCTGCATGCCGCGCCATACGCCATCGCCCCGAGCGCGCAGACCCACGTGGATGCAGCCGACTGGCCGCCAAGCAGAACCAGCCAGACCTGAGCCATGACTACCTGTTCCATTCGGTGCTAGGCTTGCTCGGCGTCAACACCGCCGAATACCAGTCGGCTCTGGACATCTTCCACAGCTGCAAACGCGCCAAAGGATGACCTGACATGCCCCTCCAGAACCCGGACAGCCACTCTGCGATTCCGGTGTTCTGGCGGGATGCGCAGTTGCCGTTCATCGAAGCCCGCTCCATCGCCGATGGCCGCAAGGTCTGTTATTCACGGCATTCCCACGAGGTGTTTTCCATCGGTGCGATCACCGCCGGGCAAAGCACTTATCTGCACGAGAAAACCCGCCAGACCATCCGCACCGGCACCGTGGTGTTGATGAACCCTGGCGACGTGCACGCCTGCAACCCCATCGATGATCAGCCGTGGTCATACATCATGTTTTACGTGGACGCGCAGTGGCTGGGCCGGGTGCAACACGCCTGTGGTGTGGACGGTTTTCAGGCGATTCCGGCGATTTCCAGCACCGACCCTGAGCTGTTCGACGGGCTGCTGAGTCTGCATCAAACGTTGATCGACCCCGCGCGCGAGGCACTGGAAAAGCATGAAAAAGCCGTCGCCTTCTTCACCCTGATGCAACAGCGGCTGGGCGGCTCAGATGCTCCGCTGAAGAAAGCCAGCCTGCGGGTCGAGCGAGCGGCGCAGTACATCCACCAGCATTTCTTGCAGGCGATCCGTCTGGAAGACATCTGCCAGGCCGCGAACTTGTCGGAGGCCTACCTGATTCGGGCCTTCGAGCAGCATTACCACATGACGCCCCACGCCTACCTGATCAACCGGCGCATCCAGCATGCTCAGGCGCAATTGCGCGAAGGTGAAGCCATTGCCGACATTGCTCAGCAGAGCGGCTTTGCCGATCAGGCGCATTTTCAGCGGGTGTTCAAGAAGCATTTGGCCGCGACGCCCGGCCAATACCGCGCCTGATCAGGCCGGTCACTTCATACATAAATCAGCGACACCGCGCACCCGGCCAGTAATGCGGCCATGCTGCGATTGAAAGTGCGGATGCGCGACGGACTGCGCAACCACGCCCCCATGAACGCGCCTGCGTAGGCCCAGCAGCCCACCGACAGGTAGCAGACCACGAAGTAAATCAGCGCAAACAGACCGATCAACCGGGCCTCGCCATCCGCGACAAACGCCCCCATGCCCGCCACCGCCGCCAGCCATGCCTTGGGGTTGAGCCACTGCATCGCTGCGCCGTACCAGAACGACGGCACCCGTACGGGCTTGTCGACGTTGAGATGGCCATCGTCCATCGCCAGTTTCCAGGCCAGGTAAATCAGAAACGCCATGCCTGCCCAGCGAATCAGGTCGGTCAGCACCGGGTATCGATGCAGCACTTCATGCAGGCCGAAACCGGTGAAGATCAGCAGCACGACAAACCCCACCGTCGCCCCCATGACATGCCGCAGGCTCGCCCCCAACCCGAACTGCGCCCCGGCACTGAGCGCCACCACGTTGACCGGCCCCGGCGAAATCGACGCCGCCAGCGCGAATGCCGCCATGGAAATCATCAAATTCATTACCGCCGTGCTCCGTTCAATGAATGAACGCAGACGTTACGCGGTGGGCGTTGGGTGGGTATTGAAGAAAACTGACCAACGCGCGGATTAGCGTCTGGCCGAGTGCCGCCTGCTCAATCACGCACCTGAGAAAGCGGCCGGGCCACCTGCTCCAATGACTTACGCTCCGCCGCCACGCCCCAGATCGCTTGCACGGCCGCCGCCAACAACATCAACGCCGCACCGATCAGGTAACCGATAAACACCGGCCCGCGCTGGTGGCTGTCGATCAACTCGCCGAACAGCATCGGCCCGACAATCCCGCCCAGCGCCGTGCCGAAGGCGTAGAACACCGCAATCGCCAGCGCTCGAATCTCCAACGGAAAGGTTTCGGCAACGGTCAGGTACGCTGAGCTGGCGGCCGCAGAGGCAAAGAAAAAGATGACCATCCAGGCGATGGCCTGTTGCGTGACGTTCAACAAACCCTGTTCAAACAGATACCCGCTGATGCACAGCAATACCGCGGAAGTAGCGTAAGTCAGGCTGATCATCACCCGCCGCCCCACCACATCGAACAGCCTGCCCAGCAACAGCGGCCCACAGAAATTCCCCAGCGCCAATGGCAGCACGTACCAGCCGATGGACGCCGATGGCACCTGATAAAACTCGGTGAGCACCAGGGCATAGGTAAAGAAAATCGCGTTGTAGAAAAACGCCTGAGCGGTCAGCAGCGTCAACCCCACCACCGCCCGCTGACGATACCGGTTAAACAGCGTGTCGAAGATTTCCCGCAGCGGCGTGTGATCCCGTGCGTGCAAACGCAGGGTTTTGCCGTCAACGGGCGGCAATGTATGCCCCTGCTGACGAAAGCGCGCTTCGATGCCCTCCACGATGCGCGTCGCCTCATCGGCTTGCCCATGAATCAACAGCCAGCGAGGGCTTTCCGGCAGCCACAGGCGCATCAGCAAAATCAGCAGTCCCAACACCGCGCCAATGCCGAAACACAATCGCCAGCCCAGGTCGCCACCGATCCAGTCCGGATCGAGCAACACAATCGAACCGCCCGCCCCCAGTGCGGCGCCGATCCAGAACGTGCCATTGATGGTCAGGTCGACCCAGCCACGAAAGCGCGCCGGGGTGAATTCCTGGATCGTCGAATTGATCGCCGTGTACTCGCCGCCAATGCCCATGCCAGTCAGAAAACGAAACAGCATGAAACTCCACAGGCTGAAGGAGAACGCCGTCGCGGCCGTCGCGCTGATGTACAGCGCCAAGGTGATGAAGAACAGTTTGCGGCGCCCCAGACGGTCCGTCAGCCAGCCAAAAAACAGGGCCCCCAGCACGGCCCCGGCAATGTAGGCGCCTCCGGCCAGCCCGATGTCGGCGTTGCTCAGGCGCAGCACCGGGCTTTCCTTGAGCGCCCCGGACACGGAACCGGCCAGCGTCACTTCCAGCCCGTCGAGCAGCCAGGTGATGCCCAGCGCCAGGACCAGCAGCGTGTGAAACCGCCCCCATGGCAGGCGGTCCAGACGCGCCGGGAGATCGGTTTCGAACGGCCTTCCCTTTGCGTCATCTGTCTTGGCTTGAACGCTGGCGATGGTCATGCAATGGCCCCACAGACCGTTGGTGATCTGTGGGTTCAGAGTCCGTCGGCGTCATGGGAGTTCAGCTCAGTGCTGCGACCACCCCGCGCACGATCGTTTCGACGTCCGCCTCGTCGATGACCAGTGGCGGCAGCAGGCGAATCGTCTGACCCCGGGTCACGTTGATCAGCACCCCATGGGCCTGCGCGGCGTTCAGGCAGAGGTCGCGAATCGGCCGGTTCAGCTCGATGCCAATCATCAGACCCAACCCCCGCACCTGCACCACGTCCGGGTGCCCGGCCAACGCTTCCCGCAGGCGCGCCAACAGACGCTCGCCCTGCCAGGCCGCGTTGGTCAGCAAGCCCTGTTGCTCGACGATGTCCAGCACCGTGCAGCCGACCCGACACGCCAGCGGGTTGCCGCCAAACGTGCTGCCGTGGCTGCCGGGGGTGAACAGCCGCGCCACCGCCGCCGAGGCCAGGCAGGCGCCAATCGGAATGCCGTTGCCCAGCGCCTTGGCCAGTGTCATCACGTCCGGCACGATGCCTTCGTGTTGGAACGCGAACCACTGCCCGGTGCGGCCAATGCCGGTCTGAATCTCGTCGAGCATCATCAGCCAGCCATTCTGACTGCAATGCGCCCGGACCGCCTTGAGATACCCCGCAGGCGGCAGCGTCACGCCGCCCTCCCCTTGAACCGGTTCGAGCATTACCGCCACGATGCGCTCGCCATAGGTGTGAGTGGCCTGCTTGATGGCCACGATGTCGCCGAACGGCACCTTGATGAAATCCCCCGACAGCGGCTGGTAACCCAGGCGCGCCGCCCCGTTGTCGCTGGCCGACAACGTGCCAAGGGTGCGGCCATGAAACGCGTTGTCCATGACCAGTATCAGCGGCTGTTCAATGCCTTTGGCCCACCCGTACAGACGCGCCAGCTTGAGCGCGGTTTCATTGGCCTCGGCGCCGGAGTTGTTGAAAAACACTTGTTCCAGCCCCGACAGACGCGTCAGCTTCGCCGCCAGCCGCTGTTGCCAGTCGATGCGGTAGTGATTGGAGGTGTGCAGCAGCAAACCGGCTTGCTCGGTGATGGCCGACACGATCCATGGATGGCTGTGGCCGACGTTGGTCACCGCCACCCCCGCAACGGCGTCCAGGTACTGGCGACCGGTGTCGTCCCACAGGCGCGCGCCCTCCCCTCTGACGAAGCTCAGGGGCAGCGGCTTGTAGGTGTTCATCAGGCAGGCGGCGGTCATGTCTCTGGCTCCATCACGGTGTGTGGTGCCAGTATCGTTAACCCTTTTTCCTGTATAAAGATCGTCTTTCTTGAGTCACTTTAAAGCAGGGATTGATAATGGACGTCTTCCAGGCCATGACCGTTTTCGTGAAGGTGGTGGAAAGCGGCAGCATGACGGCGGCAGCACGTCAGTGTGAAATGTCGACGACCATGGTCGGTAACCACCTCAAGGCATTGGAGCAGCGTCTGGGCGTGAGCCTGTTGCAGCGTACGACCCGTCGCCAGAACCTGACCGAATTTGGCGTGCAGTATTACCGTCGTTGCGTGGAAGTGCTGGGCCTGGTCAGTGACTCCGAGCGCATGGCCGAACACCTGCAAACCCAGCCCAGCGGCACGCTGCGCCTGACCGCGCCGCCTGCGTTCGGCGCCGAACGCCTGTCACCGATGCTCAGCGAGTTCACCCAGCGCTACCCGGAGCTGAAGGTCGAAGTGGTGCTCAGCAACCAGTTGCACGACCTGATCGAACACGGTTTCGACGCAGCGATCCGCCTTGGCATTGCGGAGCCTTCGGCGTTGATCGCTCGGCCCTTGCAGGATTACACCCTGACCATCTGCGCCTCGCGGGATTATCTGGACCGTCGCGGTACGCCGCAAAATCCTGACGATTTGCGCAATCACCATTGCCTGGCCTTCGCCTACCCGGCAGGGGATGACTGGCGCGCCGCCGACAAACTGTGGAAGCTCACCGGCCCCGAAGGCGTGATCGAAGTGCCGGTGTCTGGTCCGATGATCGTCAACAGTTCGCCCGCGCTGCGTCAGGCGGCCCTGACGGGCATGGGGGTGGCGATGTTGCCGGATGTATTGATCAGCGAAGACCTGAAAGCCGGGACACTGATCCCGCTGCTTCAGGCCTGGCAACCACCCAGTCGGCCCATGTGGCTGATGTACCCGCAAGACCGCTATCGACTGCCCAAGGTGAGGCATTTTGTCGACAGCGCTCTGGCCGTCTGGGGGAAATAACGGTGTCTGATGATGGCCTACCGCCTGTCGGCCAGACGGCACCTCTGCGAACGGCCTTCGGACCAATGTGTATCCACAACAGAAAAGGGATTCACATCATGATCAAGCAACGACTGACTGCCATGACCCTCGCGGCCCTGATGGCAGCCGCCACAGGCTCTGCATTCGCAGGCTCCACCGGCCCCACCGATCCGGTAGACACCAACACCAACGGACCTCGCTCCAGCAGCGCCGGCCCGAACGCCGACGGCTCCCCCAAAGCCCCCAACAGTTCGACGCCCGGCACCAAAGGCATGGGGAGTTCGGACGGCAATGGTTCGTCCGGTCAGGGCGGGATGAGCAATGGCAACGGCAGCAGCAGTGGTTCGAACGGCTCCAGCGGGTCCAGCGGCTCCAAATAAATGCGAAGCCGGTTGAGCCGGCTGGCTGACGAAAGCCTGTCCGGCGATAGTGCTCACGCGCATCACTCCCCCGGCAGAAGAATCAGCTTCCCAACGGTGCGCCGGGATTCCATGTCCCGGTGCGCTTGCGCTGCCTCCTCCAGCCGGTAACGCTGGCCGATCGTCACCCTCCACCGGCCTGAAGCAAAGCCCTCGAACACCTGCGCCGAGCGCGCCAGCAGTGCCTCCCGCGTGTGCACGTGATGCATGACCGAGGGGTACGTCAGCTTGATGCTGCGAGGCAGGGAAAACACATCCAGCGGCGCAATCGGGTCCATGAACGGCCCGTACAGTGCTAGCGTTCCGAAGTAGTCGAGCAAGTCGATGGACTCCTGAAAACCCTCCGCGCCCGTGCCGTCGTACACCACATTCACCCGCTGCCCTTCGGTCAGCCGGAAAATCTGCCCGGCGATGTTTCCGGCGCGGCCGATCACCACGTAATCCGCCCCGGCGGCCAGCACGGACTTGACTTTGTCTGCCTGAGACACCCGCATCATAGGTGTTCTGCCCGGTCGATCAAGTGCATGGGCCTCCTCCCGTGGGGGGATCGCGCGGGATCAGACCGCCGTGAGGGTGACGTCGATGTTGCCCCGTGTGGCTTTCGAATAGGAGCAGTTCTGGTGCGCGGCGTCGATCAGTTGCTGCGCGATAGTCGCGTCCAGACCCGGCAACGAGACCGCCAGCCGCGCCTGTAAAAAGAAACCGTGTTCGCCATGGCCGAGGTCAACCTGAGCGCCCACCGAGGTGTCGGCAGGGAAACCGATCTTGCGGGCATTACAGGCGTGACGCAGCTCGCCGATGAAACACGCCGACCAGCCCACGGCGAACAGTTGTTCCGGGTTGGTGCCGTTGCCGGGCGCCCCGGGCGGCGACAGTTTGAGGTCGAGTCGGCCGTCCTGGCTCAGCCCTTGGCCTTCACGCCCTCCGGTGGTCCGGGTGTGGGCGGTGTACAGAATTTTTTCAACGTTGATCATGAAATCTCCTGGTGAACGATGGCACTGAGGAGCGCGAATCAGAGGGCTCTCGCCCACCGGCGGTGATGGCTGGAAAGCGATTCGGTCGAAGCATCGCCCGACACCCCGTGCAGGTAGTCGACAAGGGTGCAACGGGCGATCTCGATCAGCCAGGCGCGGATAGGGTGCGCCGGGTCGTAGCTCGCACAGCGCTGATAAATAGCCATCAGCGCCGCTTGAACCAGCCCGGCGAGGTGCTCGTGCCGGGCGCGTCCGGCCTGGATCTGCCCCTCGTAAAACGCATTGAGCAATGGCGCCACCGCCGCGAACA
The DNA here is from genome assembly GCF_045764065.1 of Pseudomonas sp. Pseu.R1. Taxonomy (NCBI): domain Bacteria; kingdom Pseudomonadati; phylum Pseudomonadota; class Gammaproteobacteria; order Pseudomonadales; family Pseudomonadaceae; genus Pseudomonas; species Pseudomonas sp. Pseu.R1. The sequence continues at coordinate 914,427 of NZ_JBJGEE020000001.1, forward strand.
ACGGCTGCGACGCGCCCTTGCCGTGGATCACGACGCCAGTGATCAGCGTACCCAGTTGTTCGTTGCTGAGCCGGTCGATCTCGCGCAGACAGCCACTGCGATCAGAGTCGGTCATGTTCAAAACCCTTTCAGATCGTCGATTCACCTGAATGAAGAGGCGCCGTTGACGGGCTGCCACGGGTTTCAGGGCCGAGACGAGAAGATGCGCGTGGTGGCATCCCAAGGCCAGTTAGGGGGTATTAGCGCTTGTTAGTTGCACGGCGCACCTGATGCACCACATCGAGGCGATCGCAAACAGGCATGTGCAGATTCAGTGCGCAATTATGGATTCTGCCCACCACTCGTAGCAGCACGGCTTGCCTGCGGCGGCGTTCTGATCATCGCCACCGCCACCAGGGCGGACTGCTACAGAGGGAGCAGTGATCTCGGCTTTTGATTCTCGTCTTACGGCCAGAAAGGGGTTGGCACACTTCATGCTTTTGTACTTTTATTCAAGTAACTTGAATATAAATACGGTCCATTCAAGGGGATTCCCGATGACTCGCTTCACACTCAAAGCCTTGTCCTTATCGCTGGTCACGTTGTGCAGCATGTCGATGGCTCACGCCGATGACCTTCTGCAGCGCATCAAGCAGAAGCATGAAATCGTGGTGGCCACAGAAGCGCGCTTCGCGCCCTTTGAATCGGTGGAGAACGGCAAGATCGTCGGCTACGGCGCCGACCTCATGCATTACGTGCTGGACGCTGACCTGCCTGGCGTGAAGGTGCGTCAACTGGACCTGCCCTTCCAGGGCATCCTGCCGGGGCTGGACAGCAGCAAGTTCGATTTCGTAGTGACTTCGGTCACGGTCAACAAGGCGCGCTTCGATCAGTTCGCGTTTACCGTGCCGATCGCCGAATCCACCGTGGCCCTGCTCAAGCGTGCCGACGACAGCAACATCAAGACCCTGGCCGACCTCAACGGTCGGGTCATCGGTTCCCAAGCCGGTTCCGGGCAACTGGCGGTGCTGCAAGCGCTGGACACCAAGCTCAAGGCCGAGGGCCAGCCGGGCCTCAAGCGCATCAAGGAATACGTGAGCTTCGATGAGGCCTATGCGGATCTGGCCAACGGCCGTCTCGATGGTGTGGCGCAGTCGCTGTCCAACCTTGGCCCGCTGATGAAAGCGCGTCCGGGCCTGTTCGCCACCCTGCCGGAGATGGTCGGCCCGACCACCTACTTCGGCTGGGTGGGTCGCAAGGGCGAAGACAGCGCCTCGCTGGTCAAACTGTTCAGCGACGGCATCGCCCGCGCGAGTCAGGACGGCACGCTGAAGAAGCTGCAAGACAAATGGTTCGGTTTCAACATGACCCTGCCGACCGACGCCATGCCAGTCCCGAGCATCTGAGCCTGCGATGATGAACGATTTCAGCAGCCGTCTGGCGTTGTACTGGCCTGCCTTGCTCGACGGCGCACTGACCACCCTGTGGTTGTGCGCCATCGGGATGCTGCTGGGCTTCGTGCTGGGGGTCCTGCTTCATCTGTTGGCCCATGGGCGTAGCCGCGCGGGCGTGGCCTTCACGCGGGTGTACGTCAGTTTCTTTCGCGGCACGCCCATGCTCGCCCAGTTGCTGTTGCTGTTCTACCTACCCTCGGCGCTCGGCCTCGACGTGCCGCCGATGGTGGCGGCCGTCGCGGCACTGGCCTTGAACACTGCCGCCTATCAGTCGCAGATTCTCAGCAGCGGCTTCGCGGCGATTCCCAAAGGCCAGATGGAGGCGGCCTCGGTGTTCGCCCTGGGCAAGTTCAACACCCTGGTTCACGTCCAGTTGCCTCAAGTCTTGCGACTGACATCTCCGGCGCTGATTTCCGAGCTGATCGACGTGATCAAGGTGTCGGCCGTGGTCTCGGTCATTTCCATCACCGATTTGATGCGGGTCGGCCAGCAACTGGTCTCGCAGACCTATCGCCCGCTGGAGGTGTACCTGGTGATGGGCCTGTTTTACCTGGCGCTGACCAGCCTGTTGAGCCTGGTCGGCAGCCTGCTGGAACGCCGTTGGCGGGAGCGCACCTGATGCATGAGTTATTGAGTTATCTACCCGATTTCGCCAACGCGTTGCTGGTCACGTTAGGCATCAGCCTGGCGGCGGCCTTTGCCGGGTTGATTCTGGGTTTCACCCTCAACGCTTTGCGCCTGGCGGTGCCGGGTTTCTCGGCAGTGTACGGCGCCTATGTCTGGCTGATTCGCGGCACGCCGTTTCTGGCGCAACTGGCGGTCGTGTACTTCGGGTTGCCGGTCATCGGCTTGAGCCTTGAGGCTGTCGAGGCAAGCATTCTGTCACTGGCGTTGTACAGCGGCGCTTATTTCGCCGAGCTGTTTCGCTCGGCCTGGGCGAGCGTGCCCCACGGGCAAGTGGAAGCGGCGCGGGTCCACGGCATTTCCCGCCGCCAGGTGTTCTGGCACGTGCAGGCGCCACAGGCGATGGCCTTTGCCCTGCCGCTGTTGGGCAATCAGGTGATCCTGACGATCAAGGAGAGCGCCGTGACCTCGATCATCACCGTCCCTGAACTGACCATGACTGCCGGGCGCATCGTCTCCACCACTTTTTCCTACGTCATGCCTTACGCCCTGCTGGTGCTGAGCTACTGGCTGCTGACCACCACGGTCGCCGCCGTGGCCCGCACCCTGGGCCAGCGCATGACCCGTCACCTGCGAGGCTGACCTGATGAGTAACCTACCCCTTCTTGAACTGCGCGGCGTCGGCAAATCCTATGGCACGAACCGTGTGCTCAGCGGTTTTGATCTGCGCGTGTATTCGGGGGAGATCGTCTCGCTGATCGGCCCCTCCGGGTCGGGCAAGACCACCGCCCTGCGCTGCATGAACTTTCTGGAGCGCTACGACGAGGGCGAGGTCTGGATCGACGGCCAGTTGCTGGGCTACAGCAGCGCCGGGCGCCGCGAGCAGGATCGCGACAGCGAAGCCAAGGTCGACGAGGTGCGCAAACCGGTGTCGATGGTGTTTCAGCAGTTCAACCTGTGGCCGCACATGACGGTGCGCGAGAACGTCATGGCACCGCTGGTGCTGGGCAAGAAAATGACCAAGGCCGACGCGCAAACATTGGCTGACCAAGCGCTGGCCCGCGTCGGACTCAGCGCCAAGGCCGACGCCTACCCGGCACGGCTGTCTGGCGGGCAACAGCAGCGCGTCGGTATTGCCCGGGCGCTCGCCGTCAAACCTCGGCTGATGCTCCTGGACGAACCGACCTCCGCGCTGGACCCGGAACTGGTCGAGGAAGTGCTGCAGGTCATCCGCAGCCTGGCCGACGACGGTATGACCATGGTCATGGTCACCCACGAAATGAGCTTCGCCGCACAGATTTCTTCGCAAGTGGTGTTCATGGAGGCCGGGCGTATCGTCGAGACCGGCGCCCCTGAGCCGCTGTTCAACGCACCGAAAACCGAACGCCTGCAAAAATTTCTCAAACCCTGGTTCAACCGCAGCCTCACCCCCCGTGCGCAGGTGACCCCATGAACGCCGAAAAAACCCTGCGCGCCGTGTCGGCGGCACGCCTTCAATACTGGCTGGAAACCCTGGCCACATTTGGTCCGGGCACCCACGGCGGCATGAACCGTCAGGCGCTGTCCGAGGAAGAGTTGCAGGCCCGCGCCTGGCTGATCGACGAAGCGAAAAAGCTCGGTTGCACGGTCTGGACCGACGGCTGCGCCAACCTGTTCATCCGCCGCAATGGCCGCGAAGACCTGCCGCCCGTGATGACGGGCAGCCACATCGACACCCAACCCACCGGCGGCACACTGGACGGCTGTTACGGCGTGATGGCCGGGCTGGAAGTCCTGCATGCGCTGACCGAGGCCAATGTGCAGACGCTTCGCCCGATTGAAGTGGTGGTCTGGACCAACGAAGAAGGCAGCCGTTTCAGCCCCGGTGCGATGGGTTCCAGCGCTTATGTCGATCCTTCGCGACTGACGGAGTACCGCACGCATCAGGACGCGGCAGGCATCACCGTCGGTGCCGCGCTGGACGCTCACGCGCAGCGTTTCCCCGAGCTGCCCCATCGGGACAAAATCGCCACCCATGCCTTCGTCGAACTGCACATCGAACAAGGTCCGGTGCTGGAACAGGCCGATATTCCGCTCGGCGTGGTGTCTGGCATTCAGGGCGTGCGCTGGTATCAGGTGCGTTGCACAGGCGCCTCGGCCCACGCCGGCACGACACCAACGCCCATGCGCCGCGACGCGCTGCTGATGGCGACAAACACCCTCGGCCCCATCGACGCGCTGGCCGACCGGCTGGCAGGCGACGACAAACGCCTGACCTTCGGCCGCTGGAACGTGCACCCCAATGCGATCAACACCATTGCCGGGGAAGTCACCTTCAGCATCGATTTCCGTCACGCCGACCCGGCCGTGCTCGACGCGTTCGACGCCGGTTTGAGCGCCTGTCTGCCTGTCGACGCCGAGCTGACTCGCCTGTTCACACATGCCCCGACGGTCTTTGATCGACAGGTGCTGGACGTGCTCGAACAAGGCTGTAACGCCACGGGTCTGCCCTGGCAACCGATTCGCTCCGGCGCGTTCCACGACGCCATGTACCTGGCCGAGCACTGCCCCAGCGCAATGCTGTTCGTCCCGAGCCGCGACGGCATCAGCCACAACCCATTGGAATTCACTGAACCCGCACAGTTGGAAGCGGGCGTCCGGGCACTCGCCTGGAGCCTGGTTGCACTGGCCGAACAACCCTGATCTCACATCTGGGTTTAACCCTAAGGAAACAACCATGAACCACGTCACTCACAGCCACGACTTCCCCGCCTGCTGCCAGCCGGACAACGGCGCCTCGCTGGGCGTCAACGCAACCCTGCAAGAACCGATTTCGGTCGATGGCACCCCCGTCCTCGGCCAAACCTACACCGTGCCTGCCCGCTGCGGCCGCGCCGTGCGCCTGAAGGCCGGTCAGGTGATCAAAATCGTTAACACCCACGGCACTCAGGTCTGTGACACCTGGCTGTTCAACAGCGAAGACATGAGCGAATTCCTGTCGATGGAGCACGCTCGGGCCCACTGTGACCGCATCATTCCGAAAGTCGGTGACGAGTTGTTCAGCAACCGTCGCCGCACCATCGGCACCCTGCTGAGCGACACCTCGCCGGGCATCCACGACACCCTGATCGCTGCCTGCGACCTGCACCGCTACACCAACCTCGGCGTCGAGGGTTACCACGACAGCTGCGCTGACAACATGCGTCTGGCGCTGCAAGCCATCGGCCTGCGCTCCCACGAAGTGCCGCAGCCGTTCAACCTGTGGATGAACATCCCGGTCAAGCCCGACCACACCATTGAATGGCTGCCGCCGGTCTCCAAGGCCGGTGACTACGTGGAAATCCGCGCCGACATGGACGTGGTCGTGGTGATGTCCGCCTGCCCACAAGATATCGTGCCGATCAACGACCTGAACCCGGTGGAAGTGACCTTCTCGGTTCACGGCTGATCCATCCCCCAGTAGACGGCAGGCATCCGTCGCCCTAGGATGCCTGTCGCCCACTTCAAGCGATTGTGTTCATCGAGGAATGCATGTCCAAAGCCAGCCACCCGCCCGCCGCCAAAGCCCTGCACTCCGAGGGCTTGCCCAGTCTGGCCGTGCGCCTGCGTCATGCCCGCAAGGTCGCCGGGCTGACCCTCAAACAGGTCGCAGAAGCCGCCGGCTGCTCGGAAAGCCTGATCTCCAAACTGGAAAACGACGCCGCCTCGCCTTCGCTGGCCATGCTTCATCGTCTGGCGATCGCGCTGGGCAGCAACGTGTCGGAACTGACCTCTGAAGACTGGGTGTCCGAAGAACCCGTGCTGCGTGCCGGTGCCCGTCAAGTCAACCGCTTCGCCCAAGCCCGCAAAGGCTACATCGACCTGGAACGCATCACCCACCCGCAAAAAGGTGGGCTGCTGCAAGGCGACATCCACATCGTCTCACCGGGCATGGTCAGTGAAATGATCGAACACGCCGGTGAAGAAATGGGCTACATCATCGAAGGCAGCCTGGACCTCACCCTGGGCGAAACCACCTACACCCTGAACCCGGGCGACTCCTTCCACTTCCCCAGCAACGTGCCCCACGGCTATCGCAATGCCACGGATCAGATCGTGCGGATTTTGTGGATCAACACCCCGGCGACGTTCTGATCCGCCAATCGTGACTATCCTGTTGAGACGTTGAGGGCAGGCAACCCCGTCTGCCCGTCGAACTTCAGGAGAATCGCCATGCGCGTCATGGTCCTGGTCAAAGCCACCGCCGACTCCGAAGCCGGTGCGCTGCCCTCCCCCGAACTCCTCACTGCCATGGGCCGCTACAACGAAGAGCTGGTCAAGGCGGGCATCATGCAGGCTGGCGAAGGGCTGCACCCCACTTCACAAGCCGTGCGCATCCGTTTTGCCGGTTCCACCCGCACCGTCATTCCAGGCCCGTTCGCCCACACCGGAGAACTGGTCGCCGGGTTCTGGTTGTGGCAAGTCGACTCGATGGAACACGCGATCGAATGGGCAAAACGTTGCCCCAACCCGATGCCGGGGGATTCAGACCTCGAAATCCGTCCGCTGTATGAAATGGAAGATTTTGCGGAGAACTTGACGCCGGAGTCGAAGGAACAGGAGGCGCAGCTGCGCAGCCGGTTGACGAAGCAGGAGACGAATGACGAGTAGAGCGGCGGACGTCGTGCACGCCAATGCGTTACGCGTCAGCGAACGCGGCGCCAAGCAGTTTCGTCATGCACTCCCCTGCCTTCCCGGTGAGCACAAGATCATCCGGCGCATCGACCTTTTCAGTGTTGATGTGCACCACCTGAGCGCCGTGTCGCCGGGCGATCTCCGGGATTTGTGCAGCAGGTTGCACGACACCGGAGGTGCCCAGCGAGAGCAACAGATCGCATTCTTGAGCGGCCTGAAACGCAGTTTTCAGCGCTCGCTGAGGCAATGCCTCGCCAAACCACACCACGCCAGGCCGGATCTTGCCGTTGCAGCGCGGGCATCGAGGCGGCTCCAGTGCACTCGGTGACTCCGGTGGGGCGCTCAAGGGTAATGAGTAAGCGCGGGTGCAGGCAAAACAGCGTGGCGCTTGAAGGCTTCCATGCAAGTGAAGGACGTTGTGACTGCCCGCACGCTCGTGCAGGTCGTCCACGTTCTGGGTCACCAAAAGCAGTTCCGGGATGCGACGCGCCAACTCGGCGATGGCCCGATGGGCCGCGTTGGGCTGCGCCTGAATGACCAGCCGCCTGCGCCATTCGTACCAGCCCCAGACCAACGCCGGGTCTTTACGAAAGGCCGTTTCGGTCGCCAATTGCGCAGGGTCGAACTGTGCCCATAAACCGGTGAGCTGATCACGAAAGGTGGGGATGCCGCTCTCTGCCGACACACCCGCTCCGGTGAAAATCACCACGCGTTTGGCAGTACGCAGGAAGTTGACAGCGTTGGTGAAGGCCGTTTCTTGGGTGGGGGTGGGCACGGGGTTCGAACACTCCAGATTGCGTACGGGGCGGATACTTTTATAACGCAATCCGTCCAACACCGCCCAACCCTTTCCAGGACACGGCCAACGCCTGTGGGTCAGCCGACGTACGCCGGATAATCCGTAAACCCCTTCTCGCTCCCGCCATACAGCGTCGCCGGGTCCACCGGGTTCAGCGGCCAGCCATTGACGATCCGCGCTGGCAAGTCCGGGTTAGCAATGAATGGTCGACCGAAGGCGATCAAGTCAGCCAGACCGGCTTCAACCAGCCGCGCGCCGCGCTCTGCCGTGTAGCGACCCGCGTAGATGATTCGCCCGCTGAACGTGCTGCGTACCTCACGACGGAACGACTCTGGCAGATCAGGGGCGTTGTCCCAGTCCGCTTCGGCAATCGAAACGTAAGCCGCACCCGCCCGCTCCAGCACCTTGATCGCTTCGATGTAGGTGCGGTGGGGGTCGTTTTCCACCATGCCGATGTAGACGCGGTCCTGATCGGTGGTGGTGAACAAAGGAGTGAAGCGCACGCCCAGACGCTGAGCGCCAATGGCTTCGGAGACCGCCTGAACGATTTCGCTCAGAAAACGCAGGCGGTTTTCCAGCGAACCACCGTATTCGTCATCACGCTGGTTGGCGTGTTCGGAAATGAACTGGTTGACCAGATAGCCGTTCGCCGCATGAATTTCCACGCCATCAAAACCAGCGGCAATCGCATTGCGCGCGGCCGTCGCGTAAAGCGCCACCAATTCTTTGATTTCCGAAACGCTCAGGGGACGAGGCATCGAGGGCAACACCAACTCACCCGCGCCTGCGGCAGTTTCGATGAACGCTTTGGCGTTGGTCGCCTGAATCGCCGAGGGTGCGACGGGCGCCTGGCCGTCTGGCTGCAAGGCGTGATGAGACACACGGCCTACGTGCCAAAGCTGCGCGAAGATCACGCCGCCGTCAGCGTGCACGGCATCGGTGACTTTGCGCCAACCGTCGATCTGTGCCTTGCTGTAGATGCCCGGCGTCCAGGCGTAGCCTTGGCCGCGCGGCTCGATCTGTGTGCCTTCGGTGATCATGAAACCTGCCGAAGCGCGTTGCCGGTAGTAGTCAGCCATCAGGTCCGAGGCAATATCCCCCGGTTGAGCGCTTCGCTGGCGGGTCAGCGGTGGAAAGGCAATACGGTTTTTCAGCGTATGACTGCCCAATTGGACAGGGGTAAACAACGATGGAAAGTGCATGTTCGGTTTTCCGGTTCAAAGTGAGGACATGAGGCCATGGTAGGTGCGGTTAAAAACGCCCTCAATGTCGTATACGCAAGGATTCCGGACACTGCGGTCGAACGTGCGTTGCGGCGTGAAAAAACCGGGCACACTGTCGATCAGGGGCGTTGCCAGCCGCTGCCCGCCCCCTGACAATTCACCTTCCCACTCGCCAGGAGACGCCCGATGCACAGCGTTGCGCTGATCGTTTATCCGCGCTTTCAATCCCTCAGCCTTTCATTGGCGTCGGTGTTTGAATGCGCGAACCTGCTGCGAGGCGAGCAAGCCTACGAGTTTCATCTGGTCTCCCCCAAGGGCGGCCCGGTGATGTCGTCCCAAGGGTTTTCGGTCAACAGCACTGCGATGAGGCCCGAGGGTTACGACACGGTCATCGTCAGCAGCTTTCTGGAACTGGACGATCCGGACTCCGAACTCCTGGCCTTCGTGCAAAGCGCCTCGGCACAGTCTCGGCGTGTGGTGTCGTTGTGCGTGGGCGCCTTCGTGCTGGCCGAAGCCGGATTGCTCGACGGTCGCCGCGCAACGACTCACTGGCTCCACGCCCCCGCCTTCAAACAGCGTTACCCGAAGATTCGACTGGAAGAGGACCGGTTGTTCGTGATCGATGGCCACCTCTGGACCGGCGCCGGAATGAGTGCAGGCGTGGATCTGGCGCTGGCCATGGTGGAAAGCGATCTGGGGGTGGACTTGGCGCGTCGGGTGGCACGCAAGCTGGTGATCTATCAGCGCCGGGGCAGTGAACAATCGCAACTCTCGGCGCTGCTGGAACTGGACCCGCGCTCCGATCGCGTGCAACTGGCCATGGCCTACGCCCGCGAAAACCTGACTGAAGATTTGTCCGTGGAGGCCCTGGCAGCAGTGGCTCGGCTCAGCCCGCGACAATTCAGCCGCGTCTTTCGGGAAGAAACCGGGCAAACCCCGGCCAAGGCCATCGAAAGCCTGCGTCTTGAAGCCGCGCGGGTGATGATGGAGACCAGCCGTCATCCGGTCGAAATCGTGGCCCGAGAAACCGGGTTCGGCGACCGGGAGCGCATGCGTCAGGCGTTTCTGCGGGCGTTCGGCAAACCGCCACAGACGATGCGCAACGAGCTGTTTTCATTGGCCATCGGGCAACGTGGCTAAGGCCATTGCTGCACTCACGAGTATGCCGTTCATCGCCCATTCTTCATTTTCGTTAATCCCGAACGCTGCCCCTTGAGTCACAACCAGGGAGCGGCGGGCACGTCTGCCTGCCGCACCCTCTCTGCCCTGTGTGATAAGAGGCCTGTGACATGAACAAGAAACTGAGCTACGCGGTCACGATGACCGGATTGACCTGCTTGCTGTCGCTGCCGGTAATGGCGGCCACCACTGAAACCGGATCCAGCACCACGCCAAAAAGCACCATGAGCGCTCCGGCGAAGGACCACTCGACCCACTCCAAACAATCGTCGCGCCCTGAAGGCACCAATGGTGCCAACACCAAAGGCACGGCGCTGCCCGGCTCGGGTGGCGAAGCCGGGAGTGGTGGCAATTCAAGCCCCGGTAACAAAACCCAGTCAGGTGCTGGCAGCGCGGACGACTGACGCCACGCAGGTATGGCCCGGGCCGGGCTGCGATTGCCCCCGGCACCGGGAATTACGTTGAACTAACGGTTCGGCCTCACGATCAGTTTTATCGCGCAGCTTGCGTAAAGGCCTGTCCAGCGCCCTGCACGCGGATTCGACCTCAAGTGACTGAACGATAAGGAGCCATCGTGACCGACACAGCCCTGTTCCCCCTCCGACGCCCTCCCGGCCCTCTCCACTCCATCCTGCTCGGCGGCACCGTCGCGCTGTTTCTCGGCGCCTTGCTGAGCGACATCGCCTACTACAAAACCTACCTGATTCAATGGAGCAACTTCGCCTCCTGGCTGATTGCGGGCGGCATGTTGTTCTGCGGTCTGGCGTTGCTGTTCGCGCTGGTCGATCTACTGCGTACACGACCGAAATCCGGGCGCCCCTTGGCGTACTTTCTGATACTGCTAGTGACATGGGGATTGGGTTGGGTCGACGCTTTCGAACACGCGAAAGATGCCTGGGCAGTGATGCCGTCGGGCCTGATCTTGTCCGCGATCGTGACCTTGCTCGGCATCGTATCGGCGTGGATCGGCTTCACCCGTCCAGACTTGGCCGCTGTCCGCACGGGAGGTGCGCAATGAAATACGCTTTTGCTCTGACGACGCTGAGCGCTGCCTTGTTGCTGAGCGCGTGTGGCGGTGAGAAAGACACACAGCAAACCCATGGCCCCGACCCGAAAATGCCTCAGGCCCAACGTGGTCTGCTGCCGAGCATGAAAATCGCCGAACCCACGCCATGGGGCGATCAGAAGCCGTCGGTTCCCGAGGGATACAGCATCTCGGCCATTGCGACGAATCTGCGCATTCCTCGACAAACCCTGGTGTTGCCCAACGGCGATATTCTGGTGGCCGAGGGCCGTGGCGGCGCCGACGCACCGAAGCTCAAACCCAAAGACGTCATCGCCAGCTACATAAAGGCTCAGGGCAACACGCAGGTCAAAGGCGGCAATCGCCTGACCCTGCTGCGCGACGCCGATGGCGACGGAAAATACGAGCTGAACACCGTGTTCGCCGAAAACCTCAATGCGCCATACGGCCTGGCCTACGCCAATGGCAAGCTGTACGTCGCCAACCAGGACGCACTGGTGCGTTTCGACTACACCGACGGCCAGACCAAAGCCAACGGCGCACCCACGACGATCACCGAACTGCCATCGAAGATCAATCACCACTGGACCAAGTCCCTGGCCCTCAGCCCGGACGGCCAGACGCTGTACATCGGTATTGGCTCCAACAGCAACGTCACCGAGCGCGGCATGGAAGTGGAGCTTGACCGTGCGCAGATCTGGCAGATCGATGCTCAAACGGGCGCGCACAAGCCTTACGCCACCGGCGTGCGCAACCCCACCGCGCTGAAAATCCAGCCAGGAACCGGCCGACTATGGGCCGTGGCCAACGAGCGTGATGAATTGGGTGAGGATCTGGTCCCCGACTACCTGACGTCCATTCGCGAAGGTGGCTTCTACGGTTGGCCTTACAGCTACTGGGGCCAGAACGTCGACACCCGCGCTCAGCCGCAGGACCCGGCAAAAGTCGCCTCGGCGATCAAACCGGATTACAGCCTGGGGTCTCACGTTGCCGCCCTTGGCCTTGATTTCTCAACGCCCGTCATGGGAGAGAAATTCGCCGACGGTGTATTCGTCGGCGAACACGGCAGTTGGAACCGCGACAATCCGGTGGGCTACAAGGTGGTCTTCGTGCCCTTCAGCAACGGACAAGCCACGGGCGAACCCATCGACTTTGCCACCGGATTCCGGGGCGCAGACGGCAAGACACGAGGCAGGCCAGTGGGCGTCACCGTCGACCCTCGTGGCGCGCTGATCATTGCTGATGATCTGGCCAATACAGTCTGGCGCGTGACACGAAATCGATAACAGACACGCTGCAGATTCCTGAACTGCCCCTGGCGCGAATTCCGGCGGCGCCATCTGCAACGGATTGCCATCGTACTGTACGGTATCGCGCTGGCCTTGCCGGGACCACGTGCTCAAAGTTGATCGGTGCTTGAAAAAAGAAAGGGCGACGTATCGCGTCGCCCCGCTTCTGAGCATCAGATCTGAGCCTGACCGCCGTCGACGAACAGTTCGATGCCGTTGACGAAACTGGCATCTTCAGAGGCCAGGAACACTGCCGCATTGGCGATTTCCACCGGCTCACCGACACGACCCATCGGGATTTGCGAGGCCAGGTAATCGAGCAGACCTTGTTGCTGAGCCGCATCAGGGCCGCCCAGGTCCACCAGACCCGGGGTTTTGGTCGCGCCTGGGCTGAGGGTGTTGATGCGCACGTTGCGGTCCTTTAGGTCCAGAATCCAGCTGCGAGCGAAGGCCCGGACGGCGGCCTTCGAGGCCGAGTACACGCTGAACGCCGGGGTGCCGGAGCTGGCGGCAGTAGAACCGGTCAGGATCACCGAAGCATTCTTGGCCAACAGTGGCAGCGCCTTTTGAACGGTGAACAGCCCCGATACAGTTCTCCCACATCCGGACTCACGTGCAGCTCATCGTTTTCCGAAACCCACCTACACTCTGGAGTAACCGCTTCCGGGGATGACGTCCTGCCGTCGCTCACCTCCGTCCGGACCTCTGATTTGCAGAGGTCCAATCCTTGAATTCATCGACCAGGAGGTGCAGGCATGGCCCACAAACGTTCCCCTTTCACCATGGATGGCTGGAACAAGGACTGGATCATCCACGGCCATAAACTGGTCTGCCGCAGTTGCGGTGCCGGGCAATGCCCGACGCTGGACGAACAGCCCTTCCGGCACAACGACGCCTGTGCCACATCCGTTACCGGGGCGCGTTATCCCTGGAAGGAACTGAACGACATCCTCAAGGACAACCTCTGCGACACCCGGCGAATGCTGCATTGAGCGTACGCCTGACGGTTGACCTGTGACGAGCATTCACACCCACTGTGCCTGGGCAGGTGTTTTTCTGCTGTGGACGCTCGCCTAGTCTGTGTTCAACCCCAGCCATTCAAGCAGCCGGGGGCCTGATCACTGACCGTGGAACGACACCGATGAGCACCGCAGCCAAGCCAGACGAACTCGCGATCCCTTATCAACTGCCGCAAGTGCCTTTCATGACGCCCGACATGGTGCACCCCGGCGTGCTGACCGACTGGCTCGCGGATGATGGACTCTGGGTGCCCGTCACCGCATCGGTGTCGTTCAAACCGCTGCTGTTGAGCACCACAGGCGGTTATTACATCAACCTGTTGCGAGTGCGTCAGAGTGGCGTGCTGTCGCGCCATCGGCACAGCGGTGGCGTGCACGCCCTCGTGCTCAAAGGCCGCTGGTACTACCTGGAACACGACTGGGTCGCAGAACAAGGATCGTTCGCCTATGAGCCGCCGGGGGAAACCCACACGCTGTTCGTGCCCGAAGGCGTCGATGAAATGATCACCTGGTTTCACGTTCAGGGCGGATACACCTATGTCGATCCGCAAGGCGTTGCCGTGGGCTACGAAGACGTGTTCACCAAGCTAGAAGCCGCGCGCAAACACTATGCCTCGCTGGGCCTGCCGGACGATTACATCGAGCGCTTCATTCGCTGAGCATCCGGTTGTTAAAAAGGGGTCAATGCTGGCAGGCTGCGTCCAACCGTAGCCTGTCGCGAGCGTGCAGATGGATCACTATTCACAAATGCTGGCCTTCATGTGGGCGCACGAACATGGCAATTTTTCGGCGGCGGCACGGGCGAACGGGCTGACGCCGTCGGCGATCAGCAAGCTGATCACGCGGCTGGAAGACCGCTTGCAGGTGCGGCTGTTTCAACGCGGCACGCGCAGCCTGGCACTCACCGAAGAGGGCGCGGCGTATCTGGTCAGCGCCCGCGAGGTGATCAACGCCATGGCCGAAGCCGACTCGCTGGCCGAGGCCTTTCCCGACCGGGTCAGCGGCTCGTTGCGCATTCACACCATGACCACCTTCGCCAAGCACCAGATTTTGCCGTGGCTGCCGAGCTTTCTGGCGGCGTATCCGGGCCTCACCGTCGATGTGCAGGTCGGGCCGCAATACGTGGACCTGTTCGATCAGGGGCTGGACATTGCCATTCACAGCGGCAGCCTCCCGGACTCATCGCGCATCGCCCGCAAGATCGGCGAGAGTGCCTGGATCACCTGCGCCTCTCCCGACTATCTGGCGCGCCATGGCACGCCGAACACGCCGCAAGACTTGCTCGATCACGACTGCTTCACCTTTGGTTTTCACAGCGCGTGGAACACCTGGCGGTTTCGCGACGAAGCAGGCGGCGTCTGCACGGTGCCCATCGCGCCCAAAGCGGTATTCGCCCAAGGCGATCTGCTCAGGGAGATGGCCTTGAGCGGCGCCGGGGTCGTCAAGCTGGCGCAATTTCACATCGGCGAGGATCTGCGACAGGGCGCACTGGTGCCGTTGCTGAGCGATTTCAGTCTGCCGGGCACGGAACCGATCTATCTGATTCATTCGAACCGCAAGCACCTGAGCCCGAGAATCCGCGTGTTTCGTGATTTCCTCGAACAACGACTGCGGGAGAACCCATGGGCCTGACGGCGATTCAGAACGTGGGCGGCGATACCGCGCTGACCACCACACAGACTTCATCGAACGGGTTGCGCATGCGATGGGGCAAGCGGCTGTCGAAGTAATACGCGTCGCCGGGATGCAGCACGCGCACTTCGTCGCCGACGGTCATTTCCAGCCGTCCTTCGATGATGATGCCGCCCTCCTCGGCTTCGTGAGAATACAGCTCTTCGCCTTCCTGGCCGGTGTCGGCGCCGGGTTCGTAGCGCTCATGGAGGATCATCATCGAACTGTTGGCCAGGTTCGCCCCGACCTGCCGGTACGACAGCATCTTGCCGTCCGCCAGTTCGACCAGGTCGCTGGCTTTGTAGAACACCGCGCGGTCGACCACGGCTGAGTCCGAAAAGAACACGCTGAGGGTGACGTTCAGGGGCTTGAGCAGGCGTTTGAGAATACTGACCGAGGGGCTGGACTTGTCGCGCTCGATGATCGACAGCGTGGCATGGGGCACGCCCGCCAGCTCGGCCAGGCCGCGGATCGACAGGCCCCGGCTTTGACGCAAGGCCTTGAGCCGCTCGCCGACTGACAGGGTGTCGTCTGTTGCAGGGTCGTCTTCAATGCGCTCTTCGGGCGCGTGGGGGTTGCGGCTGTTCGCCGGCGCTTCTGTCACGTTGTGTTCCTCGAATGAAGTCGGCGCACCCGATGGGGTTTTCGTGGCGCGTTTCGTAGCGCATGCCCTGTTCGTGTGCGCCGCCCGACCGGTCAGAAAGTAACAGGCGGCGAACACAGGCGTTTCTAGCGGCCAGCAGGCCAGAGAAACGGGTGCAGTGAACGATGGCGTCCACTATCAAATTCCGGGCGTGAAAAATCAATCGCTTACCGATTGTCCGGGCGATTTCAGGATTTCAGACGAGCAAAAAAATAAAACTTGCCCCGCAGAATGCTCGGTGGTAAATATTTTTACCACCACCCACACTCACTCTGCGTCGAGGTTCCACATGCACAAGAAGCACAAGCCGTGCCACGCTCTAGCCGCTCTCGCATTTGCCGTTGCAGGTCTGACCGCCGCGCAATCCGCCAGCGCCCGCGACCTGACCATCGTCTCCTGGGGCGGTAACTTTCAGGACGCACAGCGTGAGATTTACTTCAAACCCTTCGCCGAACAGACCGGCAAAAAAGTCCTCGATCAAAGCTGGGATGGCGGCGTGGGTGTGCTGGACGCCAAGGTGAAAGTCGGCAGCCCGAACTGGGACGTGGTCGAAGTGGAAGCCGAAGACCTGGCGCTGGGTTGCGAAGCCGGTCTCTACGAGAAAATCGACTGGGCCAAGGTCGGCAACAAAGCCGATTTCATCCCGGAAGCGGTCAATGACTGCGGCGTCGGCAACATCGTGTGGAACACCGGTGTGGCGTGGGACGGCGACAAACTGAAAACCGCCCCGACCTCCTGGGCCGACTTCTTCGACACCACCAAATTCCCCGGCAAACGCGGCCTGCGCAAAGGCCCGAAATACGCCTTGGAATTCGCCCTGCTCGCCGACGGTGTGAAACCGGCTGACGTTTACAAGGTGCTGCGCACCCCGGCCGGCGTGGACCGTGCCTTCAACAAGCTGGGCAGTATCAAATCCAGCATCGTGTGGTGGGAAGCTGGCGCCCAGCCGTTGCAAATGCTCTCCGCCGGCGACGTGGTGATGAGCTCGGCGTACAACGGCCGGATCAGCGGCTTCAACCGCAACGAAGGCAAGCACTTCAAATTCCTGTGGAACGGCAGCGTCTCGGCCATCGACTCCTGGACCGTGCTCAAGGGCAGCGAAAACAAGGCGGCAGCGATGGACTTCATCGCGTTCGCCAGCAAACCGGAGAACCTGTCCAAGCTGCCGAAATTCATCGCCTACGGTTTGCCCAACACCAAGGCCAACGCCTTCGTGCCCGCAGACTTGAAGGCCGAACTGCCGACCACGCCGGAAAACCTGGCCGAGTCGCTGCCGCTGGACGTTGAATTCTGGGTCGACAACAGCGAATCGCTGAACCAGCGTTTCAATGCCTGGATCGCTTCTAAATAACACGACGATGAAGCCACTCGGGATCAGATCCTGAGTGGCGTTTTTACTGCCCGGAATCTGAGGTCAAGCATGACGAATCTAGTGGGCGACGTGTCCAGCGCCGCCCGAATCCTGCCCGAACTGAATGGCGAGAAGCTGTTCATCCGCAATGGCAAAGGTGCCCATCTCTGGGACGACAAAGGCCGTCAGTACATCGACACCGCGCTGGGTTTCGGCGCCGTACTGCTGGGGCACGCCAATGACGCGGTGAACGCTAACGTCATCCAGGCCCTCGCCGACAGCGCGTCACCGTCCTGGGCGCACGTGCGCGAACATGGCGCCGCCACCGCACTGGCACACCACACCGGGCAACTGACGAAAGTCATGTTCACCAACTCCGGCAGCGAAGCGGTGCACCTGGCCTGTCGCGCGGCTCGGGCTTACACAGGCCGTGGAAAGATCGCCAAGATGGCCGCCGGTTTCGACGGCTGGTTCGACGACGTCAGTTTCGGCAACGTGACGTCCACCGAGGCCGGATTCAAAGACGGCGCTCGCCCCTCCACTGAACGCACCACACTGATCCGCTTCAACGACTTTGCCGACATCGAGCGGCTGTTCGCCGAGGACAGCGATATCGCGGCGGTCATCCTGGAACCGGTGCTCGCCAACGCCGGGTGCATCATGCCCTTGCCCGGCTACCTCAAACACGTCCAGGACATCGCTCATCAACACGGCGCGCTGGTGATCTGTGACGAAGTGCTGATGGGCTTTCGCCTGTTTCCTGGCCTGGCCGGGCTGCGCGAAGGGCTGGACCCGGATCTGGCCAGCGTCGGCAAGGCCATCGGCAACGGCGTGCCGGTGTCCGCAGTCGTGGGCAAACCGCATATTCTGGCGGGCTTCGAAGAAGGACGCGTCGCCCGAGGTGGCACGTTCAGCGGCAACCCGCTGGCCTGTGCAGCGGTGACCAGCACCCTGACGCAACTGGATGCAGAGGATTACGAACGCCTGATCCGACGCGGCGACACCCTGCGTGCGGCAATCGAAGCCAGCTTCAAGGCGCAGGGCATCCCTCTGGTGACCAGCGGTTACGGCAACGTCTTCGGCCTCTGGCCCGCCGCAATCGCCCCCACCACCTACGAACACGCGGTGCAGATCGCCAACCCGGCGTTCAGCAAGGCCCTGCACCTGACCTTGCGCGAAGCGGGCGTACTGGTGATGCCGTCGCCATACGGGCGTGTCTACCTTTCATTCGAGCACAGCGATGAGGTGGTCGAAGCCATGAAGGCGGCTTTCGACATCGCCGCCCGCCGCATGAAAGCCGAGTTTGGCGACGCCTGATCCTGCGTTGGGGAGCGGCGCAATCCCTGCACGGGCTGCGTCGCTCCACATCGAAACGCTGGACAGCACAGCAGCACCGGTTTCGCAACGCCCCAGCAATGGGCAGCGGGTACGCAATCGGTGCAACTTTTGGTGACACCCCTGCTATCGCCTTCCTCACCAACCCACGGGTTCACCCGGTGCCATGAACTGGCCTGCATCTTGCCTCGGCTGTCTATACAGCCTGCTCTCCCCCGAAAAAAGGACCGACATGCGCCGCTATCACGCCGGTTGCGATTTTCTGCGCGCCCACAGCATCGCCGAGTTGGCGCACATGGCCCAGCGTCGTTTGCCACATTTCGCCTGGGAATACCTGGCAGGTGGCGCCGAGGAAGAACTGACCCTGGCACGCAACCGCCAAGCCTTTCATGACGTCAGCCTGCTGCCTCGCACATTGGTACCCTGGGAAACGTCCAACACGCGCCGTACTCTGCTGGGCCGCGAGTTGCCCCTGCCGATGGCCATCGCTCCCACCGGTTACAACGGCATGCTGCACCGCGACGCCGACATTCATCTGGCCCGTGCCGCCACCGAGCGCGGTCTGCCGTTCACGCTTAGCACCGTCTCTACCAGCTCGCTGGAGCAGATCGTCGCCGCCGTGCCAGACGTCAACCTGTGGTTTCAGCTCTACAGCATGAGCGACCCGCAGGTGCAGGAAGACCTGTTGCAAAGGGCCGAGTCCGTGGGCTGCCGCACGTTGCTGCTGACCTCGGACGCCGTGTTGCTGGGCAATCGGGAATGGGACAAACGCAACTTCGCCCGCCCGCGCCAGTTGAGCCTGCGCAACAAGCTCGACGTGCTGCGCCACCCGCGCTGGATCAAGCAGGCGCTGTGGCCCCACGGCATGCCGAGCATGGCCAACCTCGACCGCTATTTGCCCGCCGACCAGCGCAACGCCTCGGGCGCCGCGCATTTCATTGGCGAAAAGATGGAAAAGCAACTGAGCTGGGAATTCCTCGCCCGTCTGCGTGATCGCTGGCCTCATCGCTTGTTACTCAAGGGCGTGATGCACCCGCAGGACGCCGAGCGCGCCGTGGCGTTGGGTCTGGACGGCATCGTGGTGACCAACCATGGCGGTCGGCAACTGGACGGCGTGCCTGCGACCCTCGACTGCCTGCCCGCCATCGCCGAGGTCGCCAAAGGCAAGCTGAGCATTCTGCTGGACAGCGGCATTCGTCGCGGCACCGACATTCTCAAGGCCTGCGCGCTGGGTGCTGACGCGGTGCTACTGGGCCGCGCCACCTTGTACGGCGTGGCGGTGGGCGGTCAGGCCGGTGCCGGGCACGCGCTGGATTTGCTGACGAACGAATTGCGCCTGGCCCTGACCCTGCTTGGCCAGCCGGACCTGAATCAATTGCACGTCAGTTCCAACGCTGACGCGTCTTTTACCGTGAGTTGAATCATGAGTGACGTTGAAAAAACCATCGCCCTTTTGCGTGAAGCCTTGGGCGAGGCGCAGGTGCTGACTGGCGAGGCGATCAGTCCGCGTCATCACAGCGACTGGACCCGCCACGCACCCGCCTGCCCCGCCGCGCTGATCCTGCCCAAGGACACACGGCAGGTGTCGGCTGCCCTGCGCATCTGCAACGAAGCGGGCCAAACCGTCGTACCCCAAGGCGGCATGACCGGCCTGGCAGGCGGCGCCGTGCCACGCGCCACCGACATGGCGCTGTCTCTGGAGCGCATTCGTGGCATCGAAGAGATCGACGTGGCGTCGGCCACCGTGACCGTCAAGGCCGGCTCGACCCTGCAAGCGATTCAACAGGCCGTGGCCGATGCGGGCTATCTGTTCCCGCTGGACCTGGGCGCTCGCGGCTCTTGCCAGATTGGCGGCAACATCGCCACCAACGCTGGGGGCAACGCGGTGATCCGCTACGGCATGACCCGCGACCTGGTGCTCGGTCTGGAGGTGGTGCTGGCCGACGGTCGCGTGTTGAACCTGATGAACACGATGATCAAGAACAACTGCGGTTATGACCTGAAACAGTGCTTCATCGGCAGTGAAGGCACCCTTGGGGTGATCACCCGCGCCGTATTGAAGATGGCGCCGCAACCCGGTCCGACCACCACCCTGCTCTGCGCCCTGCCCGATTACGCCAGCGCAGTGGCCTTTCTGCGTCGCCTGCAACGCAGCGCCGGAACGCCCCAGGCCTATGAACTGATGTGGCAGGACTTCTTCCGCATGGGCGTGTCGTGGCTGGAAAACCCCGTCGCGCCGATGCCTGATCATCACCCGCTGTACGCACTGCTGGAGTCCTCCGCCACCCGCGAGGTGCTGGAGCAGGCACTGCAAGCGGCCCTCGATGCCGGTGAAGTGGTCGATGCGATTCTTGCCACCTCGCAATTCCAGGCCCGCAGCCTGTGGAAGATCCGCGAAGCCACGGCGGAATTCCCGGTGCGTCTGGCGCCGCTGAACTTCGACATCAGCCTGCCCATCGGCCAGATCGGCGAGTTCGCCGACCTCTGCCGTCAACGCATCGATCAGCGCTGGCCGGGCAACCACAGCGTCTATTTCGGCCACATCGGCGACAGCAACCTGCACCTGACCGTGGACCTCAACAGCCTCCCGCAGCCTGCGCCAGTGTTCGAGGTCGAGGATCTGGTGTATCGCGCGGTCGGTGAGTTGGGCGGCGCGGTGTCGGCCGAGCACGGCATCGGCCTGCTCAAGCGCGAATTCCTGCACCACTCGGTCAGTGACGAAGCGCTGGAAGTCATGGCCGAACTCAAGCGCAGCTTCGACCCCAAGGGCATTTTGAATCCGGGGAAAATCCTCGGCTGACGATACCGTGCCGGTTGTCTATACCGGTATGGCACGCTAACTGCACATTTCTGCTCAACACCGTTCAACCGCTGCACACGCCACCACTACGACGACACACCATCGCATCTGAAGAATGAGGAGTCACCCATGCCACTCGATTTCTGTTTCGGTGAAAAAGCGCTCGGTAAAACCCTCAAGGGTCTGAGCATCGCTGTCGCAATTGCCCTGCTGCCGATGGCGGCCCATGCCGACCAGTTGGCCGATGTGAAAAAAGCCGGGGAACTGGTGGTCGGTACGGAAATGCAGTTCGCCCCGTTCGACTTTCTAGAAGCGGGTAAACAGCAGGGCCTGAACGCCGAACTGTTCGCCGAGCTGGGCAAGGAGCTGGGGGTCAAGATCAAGTTCCTCGACCTGCCGTGGCCAAGCGTGCTGCCGGGGCTGGAAGCGAAGAAATTCGACGTGGTGGCCGGTCCGATCATCGTGACCAAGGCGCGCAAGGAGCGTTATCACTTCGTCTCGCCGATTGCCGAAGCCACCGTGGCGCTGATGGTGGGCGCCAAGGACGACAGCATCAAGAAGCCTGAAGACATCGCCGGTAAAACCGTGGGTGCCGGTAAAGGTTCGGCGCAACTGGAAGAGCTGAAAACCTTCGCCGCGACCCTGCCGGAGAAGGTGACCATTCGCGAATACGTCGACAACAACCAGGCTTACGCGGACCTTGCCGCCAAGCGCATTGTCGCCGTGGCCAACTCGCTGCCGAACATCTCGTTCGTCGCCGCGCAGAAGGCCAATCTGTATAAAGTGGTGCAGCCGCCGTTCGGCAAGAAGTCCTACTTCGCCTACTTGGGGCGCAAGGATGCTGACGCCGACAGCCTGATCGCCGCCCTCGACGCCGCCGTGACCAAAATGCACGACGACGGCCGTCTGGCCGCGCTGCAAAAGAAATGGCTGGGCGCCGAGATGGACGTGCCGAAGGGCGATTTTGAGCCGACCTGGTAAGGCCGGAACGCCACAACCCTTTGTAGGAGCGTGGCTTGCCCGCGATTGCGATTTTCCTGTCGATACATCTGTATTTGACACACTGCTATCGCGAGCAAGCTCACTCCTACAGGTACAGCGCTACATTTTCGAGATCGCTGGAGTTGTCTCGTGTTCGATTGGCCCTTGCTGCAACAAAACGCTCCGCTTCTGCTCGGCGCCCTGTGGGTGACGTTGCAGGTGTCGATTGCCGCGCTGGCGATTGGATTTGTCATCGGTATCGTTGTCGGTGCCCTGCGCCTGTCACCGGTGCCGCTACTGCGCCGTTTGGGCGGCGCCTATATTTTCGTGTTCCGCGGCATTCCGCTGTTGGTGCAACTGCTGTTCATCTATTACTTCCTGCCGCGCATTGGCTTGCCCAACGTTTCGCCCACTGTGGCGGCGGTGATCGGCCTGTCGCTGGCCGCAGGCGCCTACACCGCTGAGATCCTGCGCGGTGGCTTTCTCGCCATCCCTGGCGGGCAACTGGAAGCCGCGGGCCTGCTGGGTCTGAGCGCCAGCCAGATGCTGATCCGCATCCGCGTACCCCAAGCCGTGCGCCTGACCCTGCCTGCGCTGGTCAACGAAATGATCCTGCTGATCAAGGCCTCGTCGCTGGTCTCGGTCGTAGGTCTGGCGGACCTCACCCGCACCGCGCAAAACCTTGCCGCCAGTGACTACATGTTCGTGCAGGACTATTTGATGCTCGCGGGCTTCTATTGCCTGATCAACATCCCGCTGGCATACGGCGGCAGCCTGCTGGAGAAACGGTTGAAGGAGAACGGCGCATGATCTTCGACCCGAAAATCATCACCGACCACCTGGGCGATATCGGCTCGGGCTTTCTGGTCACCCTCGGCACCTGGAGCAGCGGCGTAGTGCTCGGCATGGCGCTGGGTATGTTGATCGCCATCGCGCAAATCTTCGGCAACAACTTGGTGCGCGCACCGTTGCGGGTGTTCATCGAACTGATCCGCAGCACGCCGTTCCTGGTGCAACTGTTTCTGGTGTACTACGGCGGCCCGTCGTTCGGCCTGAGCCTGGACCCGATCCCCGCAGGCATCCTTGGCCTGGGCGTTTACGGCAGCGTGTATTTCGCGGAAATCTTCCGCTCCGGCTTCGAGTCGGTCAGCCGTGGGCAACTGGAAGCCGCCGATTGCCTGGGCATCACTCGCCTGCAATGCATCTGGCGCATTCAAGTGCCGCAGATGCTGGTGATCATCCTCCCTGCGTTGATCAACATGATCACCGTGCTGTGCAAGGAAACCGCTGTGCTGTCGATCATCACCATTCCGGAGCTGACGATGGTGCTGACCGGCATCGGCTCGGAGACCTTCGCCTTCGTCGAAACCCTGCTGATGCTGTGCATCGGCTACCTGATTCTGGTGGAACTCTGCTCGCGGCTGGGCATGTTTCTGGAACGTCGTGTCGGCCGCTTCATGAACAGGCAATCGTGATGAACAGTTTCTTGATCCGCAGCACCGCGCCTGCAAACCCGCACAAGCAACAAGGTGACGCCATGAAGACTTCGGCAACAGCCCCCGACGAGCAGTCGACCATTCTGACGCTGAACAAGGTCGGCAAAAGCTTCGGCAATTTGCGCGTGCTCAAGGGTATCGATTTGCAGGTGCAGCGTTCTGAGGTCGTATGCCTGATCGGCCCGTCCGGCTCCGGCAAGAGCACGCTGTTGCGCAGCATGGCGTTCCTTGAAGAGTACGACGAGGGCGAGATTCACATCGAGGGCCAGTTGCTCGGCTGGCAGGACACGGACAAGGGCCGTCGTCGGGCACCGCAATCGCAGATCAATCAGGTGCGACGCAACGTCGGTATGGTGTTTCAGCAGTTCAACCTGTGGCCACACATGACCGCCATCGGCAACGTCTGCGAGGCCCTGCGTCGGGTGCGCAAGCTGTCGGCGGATGAAGCGAACACCAAGGGCATGGCGATGCTGGACAAGGTGGGGTTGGCGCACAAAGCCACTAACTACCCGGCGCAACTGTCCGGTGGTCAGCAACAGCGCGTAGCGATTGCCCGCGCGCTGGCGATGGAGCCGCACATCATGCTGTTCGACGAGCCCACCTCGGCGCTGGACCCGGAGCTGGTGGGCGAAGTGCTGCAGGTGATGAAGACCCTCGCCAAAGAGGGGATGACCATGGTCGTCGTCACCCACGAAATGGGCTTCGCCGCGCAGGTGGCGGATTCAGTGATCTTTCTCGATCAAGGCGAAGTGGTTGCGCGAGGCACGCCGCAGCAGATTTTCCACAACGCTGAGCAGCCGCGCTTGCAGCAGTTTTTGCAGAACTATCTGGACCGCAATGCGTTTTGGCAGGATGGGAAATCGTAGCCGAGATCCATCGGGATAAACGCAGACCCTGTAGGAGGTCACGATGGAAAAGCCCGCACCACAGGCGCTGTACCGCCAGGCCAAGGATTTCGTGCAGGGCAAACTGCTCTCCGGCGAATGGAAACCCGGCGACCTGATTCCCTCGGAAAACCGTCTGGTGCTGGAACTGGGCATGTCGCGCATGACAGTCAACCGCGCGTTGCGCGAACTGACCGAAGAAGGCCGCCTGCTGCGGGTCTCAGGCGTGGGCACCTTCGTCGCCGAGAGCAAACCGCAATCGAACCTGCTGCACATCACCAACATCGCCGACGAAATCCTCGCCCGTGGTCACCGTTACCGCTGCCAAGTGCTGCATCTGGCGCGGGAGTCGGCGTCGATGCCCATTGCCGCGGCGCTGTCATTGCCCACCGGGGCGTCGGTCTTTCATCTGCTCTGCGTGCATTACGAGGACGACATCGCAGTGCAACTCGAAGACCGTTACGTCAATCCACAGACCGCACCCGAGTTTCTGCAACAGCCGTTCGGTGATCAAGTGCAGTCGGCGCGCTACCTGCTGCAGATCATTCAACCGGATGAAATGGAACACATCGTCGAGGCCAGCCACCCTTCTGCCGATGACGTCAAACACCTGCACATCGAAGCGAGCGAACCGTGTCTGGTGTTGATGCGCCGCACCTGGAACAGCGGCCGGGTGGTGACGTATGTGCGGCTGGTGCATCCGTCTTCCCGCTATCGGCTGGGCAGTCGGTTGCCCGTGACCGGCGCGTATCGGGACAGTTGACCGTTCAGCCGATTCATCGAACGTCCGCGCCGCCTGACCCTCGACATGCACAAGCCCCGGAAAATCGGGGATCGAGAAGAGGTGCATATGGCTACCCAGAACAATCAACAGACTCAAGACCGCCACGACCCCGCCATCGACCCGGACACGCCGGACAATGCCATGGGCCAGTCTCAGGGCGGTTCGCAGAGTCAGGACAATCATGGTGCTCAGAGCGAGGCTAACGACGGCAACCGCTCGGGCGACAACGCATACACCCCGGATTTCGAGCCGGAAGAACATGAGTCGCCAGACAAGACCAAAGAAGAGAATCAGACCGGGGAAACGGATAAGGATATCGACACAGCAGGAGGGTAAACCCAGCCCTTCGAGCGTCGATCAATCGTGTGGGAGATTCTGTGTTGGCTGTCCAGCCGCTTTCGCCACCAAGACGGCTCCCACAGGATCGGCGCCAATCAACCATCCATGGTTCGACACGCATCACTGTGGTAGCCGGCTTGCTGGCGAAAGCGTTGTGTCATTCAGCGTTGATGTGGCGGGTCCGACGCTTTCGCCAGCAAGGCGGCTCCCACAATCAACTGCCCGCCAAACGGTTCCGTTCGCCCGCCAAAATCAGCCCATTTCCCATTGCATAGCCCCCTAACGAACCGGCACTATCAGCCTTTCGCCTGTCCACGCAGACCTGCCTGCTGCTTTCCCGGAGCGTTGTCGATAATGGTCCAGCCCGCTAATCAACCCACCCCTCAAGATCCCCCGCGCGTCAACGACAAGCTCACCCCTCGCGAATTTCGCGGGATGGTGGCGATTCTGCTGTCCATCGCCCTGGCCACCCTCGACACGGCCATCGCCAATACCGCCCTGCCCGCCATCGCCGCCGATCTCAACGCCTCGCCTGCGGCCTCGGTATGGATCATCAACGCCTACCAACTGGCCGCCGTCGCCACGCTGCTGCCGTTCGCCGCATTGGGCGGGGTGTTGGGGCAACGCAAGGTGTACCTCGGTGGCTTGATCCTGTTCGTGGTCTCTTCAGCGCTGTGCACGTTTTCCTGGTCGCTGCCGACCCTGACCATCGCCCGCGTGCTGCAAGGCATCGGAGCGAGCGCGATCATGAGCGTGAACGCCGGGCTGATCAGCTCGATCTTTCCCCATGAACGCCTTGGCCGCGGCCTGGGCATGAATGCGCTGGTGGTCGGCACTTCGTTTTCCATCGGCCCGACCATCGCGTCGCTGGTGCTGTCGGTCGCGAGCTGGCCATGGCTGTTCGCGATCAACCTGCCGATTGGCGTGTTCGCGCTGGTGTTCGCCTGGAACTCCCTGCCGATGACCAAACCCGGCAGCCTGACCTTCGACCGCGTGACCGCGATCCTCAATGTCATCACCTTCGGCGCGCTGATCTTTGCCTTGAGCCAGGCCGCGCAACTGGGTTCGATGACCAGCGTGCTGATTGCGCTGGCGATCTTTCTGGTGGGCGGCGCGGCGATGCTCAAACGCGAAGCCGGGCACCCGGCGCCGATGTTTCCGCTGGATTTGCTCAGGCGGCCCATGTTTGCCCTGTCGGCCTTGACCGCGTTTTGCTCGTTCGCCACTCAAGGCTTGGCTTTCGTCTCCCTGCCGTTCTTCTTCGAAACCACGCTGGGCCGTGATCCGGTGCAGACCGGCTTTCTGATGACGCCATGGTCGGTGGTCGTGGCAATGATCGCGCCGGTGGCCGGGCGCTTGTCGGACCGTTACCCACCGGGCCTGCTGGGCGGGATCGGTCTGGCGATGCTGTGCATCGGCATGATCTCGCTGGCGACCATGCCTGCGGACGCCAGCGTGCTGTCCATTGGCGCGCGGATGATTCTGTGTGGCATCGGTTTTGGTTTCTTCCAGGCGCCGAACCAGAAAGCCCTGATGACCAGCGCCCCGAAACACCGCGCCAGCGGCGCCAGTGGCACCATTGCCACAGCTCGGTTGATTGGTCAGGCCACGGGGGCGGCATTGGTGGCGTTGAGCTTCGGGATTTCCAGCGAGCACGGGCCGGTGTTGGCGTTGAGCATCGGTGCGGGGTTTGCGGCAGTGGGCAGTATTGCCAGTGGGTTGAGGTTGGTGACGAAAAACACCGCGAATACTTCTGTCTGAATGAGATTCTGGCATCAGACACCAAACCCTGTGGGAGCCGGCTTGCTGGCGAATGAGGTTCCTCAAGCGCAGCATCTGTCACTGACCCACCGCTTTCGCCAGCAAGCCGGCTCCCACACGAACAACGGCAGACCGAAGCTCTTCGATGCATGCACCCTCCCGACAGAATCAGGCAAGGATTGCGTAGAACCAGGCCATCGTTTTCCGGTCTGCAGTTCCTACCATGGGGGCTTCAAGTAACGGCATCACGCTTCGTGAGGAAAACGACATGAGCACGACAAAAACCCTGTTCATCACTGGCGTCAGCAGCGGCTTTGGCAAAGCCCTCGCCGCTCAGGCACTGGCCGCGGGCCACAAGGTCATCGGCACCTTGCGTAATCAGCAGGCCATTGAGGCATTCGAAGCTCAGGCACCGGGTCGCGCCCATGGCGTGCTGCTGGATGTCACAGAATTCGCCGCCATCGACAACGTGGTCAACGACGTCGACACGGCTTTTGGCCCGGTGGACGTGTTGGTCAACAACGCCGGTTACGGCCACGAAGGGGTGTTCGAAGAATCGACGCTGGACGAACTGCGTCACCAGTTCGACGTCAACGTGTTCGGCGCTGTGGCGATCACCAAGGCCTTCGTGCCACTGTTCCGTCAGCGTCGCAGCGGCCACATCATCAACATCACGTCGATGGGCGGGTTCATGACCATGCCCGGCATCTCGTTCTACCACGGCAGCAAGTTTGCGTTGGAAGGGATTTCCGAGTCGTTGGGCAAGGAGTTGAAACCGTTCAACGTGTTCGTCACCGCCGTTGCACCGGGTGGTTTCCGCACTGACTGGGCAGGCCGCTCGATGCAGCGTTCGCCACGGCAGATTGCTGATTACGACGAGAGCTTCGACCCGATCCGCAAAGCCCGCGAGGAACGCAGCGGCAAGCAGCCGGGGGATCCGGTGAAGGCGGCGGATGCGATGCTGAAACTGATCGCCAGCGACAACCCGCCTGCGCATTTGTTGTTGGGCAGTGATGCGTTGAAGTTGGTGCGCGAGAAGTTGGCGCAGTTGCAGGCAGAAATCACCGCGTGGGAAGACGTGACCCAATCAACGGATATTTGATTGGCACTGTAATTCGTCAACCGTGCGCGAAACCTGTGGGAGCCGGCTTGCTGGCGAATGCGCTGGCTCAGTCGACATTGAGGTGACTGAATGGACGCTTTCGCCAGCGAGCCGGCTCCCACAAGGGGTGTTTACATCACGGCTTGGCAATGACCGCTGGCGATGCCTTCGGCAACGTCGCCCGCAATTGCGCCACTTGCCCGGCATTCACCGCCGGGGCGTGGTTGCCCCAACTGCTGCGAATGAAGGTCAGCAGTTGCGCCACTTCTTCATCCGACATCCGCCAGGCAAAACCCGGCATGCCCAGTTGCGAAGGCGCAGTAGCCGTCGCAGGCAGTTTGCTGCCCGCCAGCACCAGACGAATCATCGACACCGGGTCTTCCGAGAGCACCGACGAGTTGCCCGCGATCTTCGGGAACACCCGCTGATAACCCTGACCGTCGGTGCGGTGACAAGCCGCGCAGTTGTCGACGTACAGCTCGGCACCCCGGCTGCCCTCCTGCCCCGCTTGCAGCGCTTTGGCGGTCGCCGGATCAGCCTTGAAGGTCGAGACCTGACGCGCCGTCGCAGGCAAGGTTTTCAGGTAAGCCGCGACGGCCTGAAGGTCGGCGTCGTTGAGGTGTTGCGTGCTGTGCACCACCACATCGCTCATCGCCCCGCCCAGCACCGCGTGGGTTTCACTGCGCGCGCTGCGCAGGGTCGCCACGATGTCGTCCGCGCTCCAGTTGCCCAGCCCGTCCGCCGGGTTGCCGCGCAGGTTCACCGCCAGCCAGCCGTCGATCACGGGGCCGCCTGACAGGAACGCCTCACCCGACTCATCCAGCGCCTTCTCCTGCAAGGTCACCGCCCGAGGAGTGTGACAACTGCCGCAATGCCCCAAGCCCTGCACCAGATAGGCGCCGCGGGCCACGTGCGGATCCTTGTAGCGCGAGGCGTCGAACGCCACCGCTTCGGGTGCAGGCGCGAAGACCTTGCGCCACACCGCCAGCGGCCAACGCATCGACAACGGCCACGGCACGTCATTGGCGCGGTTTTCGGCGTAGACCGGCGCGACGCCGTGCATGAAGTACGCGTACAGCGCCCGTACGTCGTCATCGCGGGTGCGCGCATAGGCTGGATACGGCATGGCCGGGTACAGGCTGTTGCCGTTGGCGGCGATACCGTGACGCAGCGCGCGGTCGAAGTCATCCAGCGTGTAGCTGCCAATGCCGGAGGCCTTGTCGGGGGTGATGTTGCTGCTGTACAGCGTGCCAATCGGCGAGGCGATCGGCAGGCCACCGGCAAACGGCTTGCCACCCTTGGCGGTGTGGCAGGCCGTGCAATCCCCGGCGTCGGCCAGGTAGCGCCCTTTCTCGATCAACGCCGCTTGATCGGTTGACGTCTGCGCCGCGATTTTCGGCGTGGACGTCGGCCAGAAGGCAATCCCCATCACCACACCCAGCACAACCACGGCAATGACGAACAGGCCTGAGAGAAGCTTTTTCATGGTCGTCTCTCCTTATGCTTGAACCAGTGGGCCGGGGTTTTTCAGGTACTGCTCGCGAATCGCCTTGGCCGACCAGTACGCCAGCGCGCCGACCATGCCGGTCGGGTTGTAGCCGTTGTTCTGCGGGAAGGCGTTGGCGCCGATGGCGAACACGTTGTGCACGTCCCAGCTTTGCAAGTAGCGATTGAGCGCCGAGGTTTTCGGATCGCTGCCCATGATCGCGCCGCCACAGGTGTGGGTGCTCTGGTACTTGGTGATGTTGTAATGCTCGCCCGGCTTCTTGGCGTCGCCGGACAGGGCAGTCGGGTTGAGAATCTTCGACATCTCCATGGCCTTGCCGACGAGGAACTGCGAGGCCTTGATCTCGTTGTCGTGCCAGTCGAAGGTCATGCGCAGCAGCGGACGACCGAAGCCGTCTTTATAGGTCGGGTCGAGGCTCAGGTAGTGCTGTTTGTACGACATGCATGCGCCTTGCACTTCGAAATAGAACGAGTGGCGGAACGCGTCACTGGCCGCCTGTTTCCACGCAGTGCCCCAGTTCGGCGTGCCCGGCGGCACGTTGATGCCGCGTACCGGACCTGCCCCCGGTTGACGCGCCCAGACGATGCCGCCGCCAACGAAGCCGGCCTTGGCGTTGTCCAGTTGATTGCCGTTGAGGTTGTCCATGGTCGTGCCCGCGCCACCGATTCCGATGAACTGATTGGCCTGCACGTCCTTGTTGAAGAACAGCACCACGCGGTTGAGGTTCTGATAGGAGTAGTTGCGGCCCACGGTGCCTTCGCCGGTCTGCGGGTCGTAAGGCTTGCCGATCCCGGACAGCAGCATCAGGTGCACGTTGTACAGCGAGAACGCGCAGAGCAGCACCAGGTCGGCTTCTTGCACGACTTCACGCCCCTGAGCGTCAAGGTAAGTCACGCCGGTGGCTTTCTTGCCGTCGCTGTCCAGATTGACTTTGAGCACCTGCGCATGGGTGCGCAGTTCGAAGTTCTTACGCTGACGCAGCACCGGCAGAATGCTGATGTTGGGGCTTGCCTTGGAATAGTTCAGGCAGCCGTAGTCGCTACAAAAACCACAGGCGTTGCACGGCCCCATCTGACAGCCGTACGGGTTGACGTATGGCCCCGAAGCGTTGGACGCCGGGATCGGATACGGGTCCCAGCCCATCTCACGGGCGCCTTTGTAGAACAGCTCGGCGCCGAGGTAATTGGGGTTCGGCCCCAGCGGGAATTCCCGCGAGCGGGAACCTTCGAACGGATTGCCGCCGACCTGCTTCACGCCGTTGATGACCCCGGCTTTGCCCGAGGTGCCGCAGACATATTCGAAGTGATCGAAGTGCGGCTCCAGGTCTTCATAGGTAACCGGGAAATCCTGAATGGTCATGTCCTGCGGGATGAATGTCGCGCCGTAGCGCTGCTCGACGTTACTGCGCAGTTTGAAGTCTTCCGGCAGCGCACGGAAATGGCAGCCCGACCAGTGACTGCCCGCACCGCCCACGCCGGTGCCCGGCTTGAACGAGCCCATTTGCCGATACGGCACAGCGGTCGAGGTGAGGTTGTGTCGCGCGGTCACGGTTTCTTGCGCCAGGCTTTGCAGGTAGCGGCGGTGCACCGAACCTTCCAGTTCATCCACCACTTTCGGGTAGGCGAAATCCGGTTGCGTGTCGCGGTCCGCGCCGCGCTCCAGCACCACTACATTGAGACCGGCATCGGTCAGTTCCTTGGCCAGAATCGCACCGGTCCAGCCCATGCCGACGATCACGGCGTCCACTTTCGGTTTTGCGTTCGCCATGTTCAGCCCCTCCGTCCGGCCAGATCAACAGGTGGGAACGGGTATGGTTTGTCGCGCACGGTGACCCAGTCCATGTAATCGGCGCGCATGCCGGGGTAGCCGATCATCTTCCACGCGCCCATGTTTTTGTTGCCGCCATGGGAGGGGTCGGCGAAATAGCCGTTGCGCACTTCGTTGAGCAGGTTGCTGAAAAACAGCTTCGAGGAGATGTCCTCCAGCGCCAGCTTGCCGCTCTCGGCGGACTTGAGCAGGTCTTCCTGTTGCGCGGTGCTCAGCTCGGCGAATGCTTTGCCGGAGAAGGTTTTCTTGCTGTACGCGTCCATGGCCTTGATGCCGATACGCAGGGTTTCCTTGAGATTCAGACGGCCCTGATAGCCAAACTCGGGCGCGGCCTCCAGAAACGGCCCCTGCATGTACCAGATACCGCCGTTGGCGTAAGGGGTCTGCATGTGGCGGTCGAGAAACTCCGGAACGCCCAGCTCGACGGCGCCCGGGCCGACGTGGTCGGACGGAATCAGCCGGTCACAGGCGGCGATCACGAACGCCCATTCTTGCGGGGTGAAAAACGTGGGTTTGTAATCGCCTGCCGAGAGCGGCGTAACGGCGGAAGGTTGGGGGGCGGCATCGCTGGCCGGGGTCTGGGCGAAGGTGCTGGAAGGAAGGCCGGTACTGGCCAGTGTTACGACGGGAATCAGCGTTAACGATTTGCGTAGAAAATCGCGACGCGCCGGGGAGGTGTCGTCATCGTACATCGTTCACTTCTCCTGAGACTGAACACGGGTGTGCTTCGTTTTTCTTGTGTTTTCTTTTTATGGCTCACCGACACTTTCCATTCATTTGGGGAAAGCATCGGCGATTGATTGCCAGCTAATCATTACCAAGCTAAGCATTCGGGCGTTACTAAAACAGCTTCCGACCCTGGGGACTACCCGTGAGATCGGGTTAAACGATTCATCAAATCTTGAACTGCCCGACCAGCGCGCTGAGGTTGCCACCCAGTGCCGAGACGTCACGCATGGTGCGCGCGCTCTGTTCGGTTTCTTCGGCGAGGTTTTCCACGGCACCGGCGATCTGGTGCACGCTGCGGTTGATCTCTTCGGCCACGGAGGTCTGCTCTTCGGCGGCGCTGGCGATCTGCGCGTTCATCGCGTTGATGGTGCCGATGAGGCCCGAGATGGAATCCAGCGACACACCGACTTCGTTGGTCTGCTGGTTGGCGCCCTCGCCCGCTTCGGTGGAACGGCGCATGGCCGCGACCGAGGCATGAGTGCCGGTTTCAAGGCGGGTGATCATGCCCTGAATTTCCTGGGTGCTTTGCTGCGTGCGACTGGCCAGCGCCCGCACTTCGTCCGCGACCACCGCGAACCCGCGACCGGCTTCACCGGCACGGGCCGCTTCGATGGCGGCGTTGAGCGCCAGCAGGTTGGTCTGCTCGGCAATCGAGCGAATCACGTCGAGCACCGACACGATGGAGCGCACGTCCTGTTGCAGGCTGTCCAGGCTGGTGCCGCTCAGACGGATGTCCTCCACCAGCGAACTCATGCCGGTGATGCTGTTGCCCACGACCTTGCGCGCGGCCTGACCTTGCTGATCGGTTTCCGATGCGGCTTCGGCGGCACGTTGTGCAGAAAGGGCCACTTCTTGCGCCGCCGCCGACATTTCGTGAATGGCCGTGGCCACCTGATCGGTCTCTTCACGTTGACGCTGCATGGCCTGTTCGGAACGCAGGGTCTGTTGCGTGGCTTGCTCCACCAGGCCTGCGAGGTCGTGGGTCATCTGGGCGATCTGGCGGACCATGGCGTGAATCTTGTCGACGAACAGGTTGAACGAGGTGGCCAGGTCGCCCAACTCGTCACGGCTGGTCACGACCAGACGGTGAGTGAGGTCTCCATCACCGGCCGCGATGTCATCCAGATTGGTCTTGAGAATGCGCAACGGACGCACGATGCCATTAGCGGTCCAGATCCCGGCGGCAGCGGTCACCAGCAACAGAACGAGGGTCACGACGAACACGCTGACGAGAATCCCCCGCATACGCCGGGTGACGTCCTGCTGCTCCAGCACCATGGCCGCGTCGATGTCGTCCATGTTGATGGCACTGCCCAGCACCATGTTCCACTTGTCCAGGTACACGGTGTAACCCAGCTTGGGCACCTGAACGGCTTCGTCGCCGGGCTTGGGCGCTGCGTAATCGATGTAATGGGTACCGTTTTTCGCGACCTCGACAAAGGTCTGGTAGTGGTAGGAGCCATCGGGGTCGCGAGTGTCCCAGAAGCTTTTGCCGATGCCTGCCGGGCTGTCACCACGGAAAACCCGCACACCCTTGGTGTCGTAGCCGAAGAAGTATCCGTCGTCGCCATACTTCATCGGCTTGAGCAGTTCCAGCGCCTTGTCCCGCGCAGCCATGTCACCCTGGGCGGAGGCATCGTGCAGTGGCTTGATCGTGGTCAGTGCCACGTCGACGTAGTTCTTCAGCACCTGGCGATTGCGCTCCACCAGTTGCTCGCGGGTGTCCTTCATTTCCTGAACAGCGCTGCTCTGCAACATCCACGCTGCCACGCCACTGAGAATCAGGGCAAAGAGCAACGCGGGGATGATGGCCAAACAGAGCAGTTTGCTCTTCACGGTAAGCTTCATGAGACGAATCACCTCCTGGTCGTGTGGTCATTCCCTATCGGCCGGTGATCGTACATCTTGAAATATTTTGATGGCAATTTGACGCCAATTATTTGGCTGTATCGTTTCACCTACTGTGAATACAGGGGTTCGCGCTCAGAATTTTTTTACTTGCGCACCGACGCGGAGCGCTTGCGCCCCGGTCTTTCAGCCAACGGGCAGTTCCCGCAGACCTCCAACCCGCCCACCCGATAACGCACGCAGCAGATGCGACGCTGGCGTTTCAATTCGGCTTGGCCGTCCACCTTTAAGTAGCGCACTGGCTGGTACAGCGGATTGCGGGTGCCGTCGGGCAGATTCAAGGCGTTGATCAGCCCGTGGCCGTGGCGCAGGTCCGCGTGAGGCAGAGCACTGGTGAGCACACCCAGCAGCCATTCGAAGTAGTTGCCCGCGTTGCTCCACAGCACTTTCGGGGAGACGCGGGACTGCTCGGCAACGCTGTCGATGAAAGGCCGTAGATGGCCTTCGAGCAGGTCGTTGAAGCGCTGAAAGGTGTCGAGGGGTTTGGATGCCCAGTGCGCGCCCGGACCGGGGAGTTTGAACGCCACGGGCATGGCGTTTTCGTCGAGCACCAGTTGCAGGTGATCGAGCTGAACGGGCAACCGGTAATCAAGGATCAGCGAAGCGGCGACCACCGGGGGAATCAGTTTGATGAAGTAATACTGGGTCCAGATCGAGGCCAGACCACGCCGGTCGCTGGCGGAGTATTGCGCGGCGAACCGGGTCAGGACGTCATCGAAGGTTTCGGGGGTCAAGAAGGCGCGCAGCGGCATGCCCGGACGCAAGTCGTCATCGAGCACGAACACGTCGCGGTAATGGGCGAAGTCGGCAATGAACAACGGCGCCAGCGCGGGGATCACGAGGCTACTCCCCCGGCTGACGCCGTCCAGGCGCAGGCGATGTCAATGAGGCTGACGCCGCGCCAGCACCCACAGGCCCTGCTCCAGCGCCGGGAACAGGCTGTTGTTGAAGTTGTTCCAGCGCAGTTCAAGGATGGTGTCGTCCGGGGCGATTGGCGTGTCGAGCACGTCGAAGATCACTTCGCCGGAATCGATGCCGTTGTCGACGTAATGGAACGACGCGCCGGTCATGTCCACCACCGGGATGTCGACGGTTTCGCGGGTCGTCCAGTCGATCACCTTCTTGCCCTTGGCGCCATAGAGCGCATCGAGAGTGGCATAGGCGCCTCGCCGTTCGTACGGCGATTCCAGGCGAGTGATGCCCGGATGAATATTGACGATGCGGCGATGGAAATCCGCCCCCGGACGCACCAGTTCGTCGAGGATCACCAACAGACCGTCGAGCACCACGACTTCGGCTTCCAGCGCGTGCAGACGCTCGCCCAGACGACGCTCGAAATCCGACTTGCCCGCTGGCCGCTGGCTGTCGCCCAGTGGCAGCGCACGGTACGTCGACGGCACGTTTTCCAGTAGGTCAGTGACCAGACGGCCCTGCACTTTCAGGTCCGCCGGGTAGAGCCAGTGCTCGCCCTGCCCCGGACCGAAGCCGTATTCCTTGATGCTCTCGCGGTCCCGGGCCGACTCGGGGTTGTCGTCGAAAATGACGCCTTCCAGCGAGTAATGATCGCCCAGCGGCGTGTCGTTGAGCGCCTGAACCAGATGCTCCAGTGGCGATTTCATGTAGCGCTTTTCGCCGTGGTAATCGACGTACTGGCCGGCCTTGTCAGCGGCGCCGTTACGCAGCGACCAGACGTACACAAGCTTGGTTTTTTGCATGGGTTTCGAACTCATGGGGTATTGAGCAGCGTCTCGCCGCTGACGCCTTCGGCCATCGCCACGACCACTTTGCGTTCACCACTGAACGGCTTGCGCGAGTGGGCGGTGAGCATGTTGTCGAGCATCAGGACGTCGCCGGTGTTCCAAGGGAACACCACTTCACATTCATTGAGCACGCCGCGGATTTCCGCCAGCGCGTCCTCTTCCAGCGGGCTGCCATCGCCGTAATAGACGTTGCGCGGCAGACCCTCCTCGCCCACGGTGTCCAGCAGGATCTCCTGCATTTCCGGGTCAAGGTTGGAAAGGTGGAACAGATGCGCCTGATTGAACCAGACCCAGTCCTGGGTGCGCGGGTGTTGAGCCACGCCTTGTACCAGTTGGCGGGTGCGCAGGTCGCCGTCTTCGTTCCATTCGCACTGAATGCCCCGCTTGCGGCAGTAGTCTTCGACGTCACTGTGGCGCTCGGTGTTGAACACCTGTTCCCAGGTCAGGTCCAGACCGTTGCCGTAGTTGCGCACGTACATCAGACGCTTCTCTTCGAAGCGTTTGCGCAGCGTCGGGTTGATGCGACGGAACACTTCGCGGCTATCGGCAATTGGCGTTTCGCCGCCGCTGGCCGCCGCTTTGGCGCAGTAGAACCAGATGCGCATCGGCCATTCGGTGGTGTAGGCCTGTTCGTTGTGTAGCGGAATCGAGCGATGTGCGGGGTATTCGGTGGAGGTGTACACCCCCTTGCCGTCGACCTTGCTGCGCGGGGTCGAGCCGAATTCATAGTTGAGCAGCGGATGGCCGAACGCAGCGGCAAAACGCTGAAAGCCTTCGACGCCATCGCTGTCGAAACCGCTGAACAGAATGGCGCCATCGCGTTCCAGGCACTGGTCGACGACGCCGCGCAGGGTGACGAACTCAGCCGCCAGCGCGGCGCCCGGCTGGCCGGGGT
Organism: Pseudomonas sp. Pseu.R1; assembly: GCF_045764065.1. Classification (NCBI taxonomy): domain Bacteria; kingdom Pseudomonadati; phylum Pseudomonadota; class Gammaproteobacteria; order Pseudomonadales; family Pseudomonadaceae; genus Pseudomonas; species Pseudomonas sp. Pseu.R1. The sequence continues at coordinate 951,443 of NZ_JBJGEE020000001.1, forward strand.
AGACCCGCAGCGGGAAGCCGGTTTCGACGTGCAGTTGTTGTGGCGTAAGCATGCGCATGTTCATGGGCAAGACGCTCCGCAAGCGTTGAAAAATGAGAGATGAATCAGGCCATGGCCTTGCGCAGGCTCAGGGGACGCATGTCAGTCCAGGTGGCTTCGATGTAGTTGAGGCAGGTTTGTTTGTCGCCTTCGACACCGACGCTTTTCCAGCCTTCGGGGATGGCCTTGTAATCGGGCCAGATGGAGTACTGTTCTTCGTGGTTGATGACTACGCGGAACTGGGTGTTTTCGCCGTCAAAACTCATGTGCAAAACCTCGTCATGTTGATTCGCCCGGTGCAGCACGGGCCTTATCTAGAAGACGAATGAGGGGCGGGGATGATTAGTGATTCTGCTAAAAATCCGGATTGAGGGTGTCTGGTGATCTGTGGCCAAGTGCTTTTGTCGGAACGCCGCTCATGCCCATTCGCCAGCAAGCCGGCTCCCACAAGAGTCGCGTCGAATCCAAATCTTCAGTTCGACGCCGAACCTGTGGGAGCCGCCTTGGTGCGGGCGGCGTTCCGACGAATACGGTGAGGCCGTCTCTTATTCAGGACGGGACAAACCACAAAAAAAGGGCAGTCACGTCGCCGTGCCTGCCCTTTCTTCACACCCGATCGATTACCAGCGGAAAGCCACGGTGCCCAGCACGGTACGCTCTTCACCCCAGTAGCAACGGCCCGCGTTGTTGCAACCGCTGACGTATTCCTTGTCGAACAGGTTTTTCGCGTTGACGTCCACCGACCAGTGTTTGTCGATGTCGTAACCGATCAGCGCGTCGACCAGCGTCACGTCGCCGGTTTTCAGCTTGCCGTACAGGGTCGGCGACGTGTACGCGAAGGTATTGTCGAAGTAACGCACGCCACCCCCGATCCGGAAGCCGCTCAGCGGGCCATCGAGGAAGCGGTAGGTTGCCCAACCGGACGCCTGGTTACGCGGAATACCGGTCAACTGGTGATCTTCGAACAGCGAACCTGGCGCATCCTTGGTCACCCGTGCATCGGTGTAGGTGTACGACGCTGTCAGGCTGAGGTTCTTGGTGATGTCGCTGTTGGCTTCAAGTTCGATACCCTTGGACTCGCTCTCCCCCACCTGCTGGCTGAAACCATTGGAACCCGCCACCACGTCGTGGGTCTTGGTCAACTGGAAGACAGCCGCGCTAAAGGTGGTATTCCAGCCCTTCGGCTCAAACTTCAGACCCGCCTCGTATTGATGGCTCAGGATCGGATCGAGCAGGTCACCGTTCGGCTGCGACGACTGCTGCACCGGTGTGAAGGCGGTCGAGTAGCTGACGTAAGGCGAGATACCGTTTTCGAACTGGTACATCAAACCGGTCTGCCAACTGAAGCGATGATCCCAGCCGTCCAGATCCGCAAAGCCGCTGGTGGTGCTCGCACGGTTGCGGTACATGCTGTGGACGAAGTCCTGACGACCACCCAACAGGAAGATCCAGTTGTTGTACTTGCTCTGCAACTGGCTGTAGAGCCCATACATTTGTTGGTCGAGCTGAGAGTTCTGCACGGTGAACGGTGTGGTCGGCTTCGTCGCCGGGTACACCGGATTGAACACGTTGATGGAGCCACTGAAGCCCGCGGCCCAGTCCTGGTTGAACGAGGTGCGGTCGTAGCTGGCGCCCAACAGCACGGTGTTTTCCAGCGCGCCGGAGGTGAAGTGACCTTCGAACTGGTTGTCCACCGAGTAGGCGATGGATTTGTTGTCGCGGTCGTAGTAAGTGGCCGTCAGGTTGCTGCCGAAACCGCCGTTGTTCAGGTTGTTCGGCCAGGTTTCATGGCGGTCCAGACGCGATTCCATATAGCGCGAGTTCTGGCGGAACTGCCAGTTTTCGTTCAACTGGTGACTGAACTCGTAACCCAGGGTCCAGGTTTCGCGCTCGAAGTCGTCCCAGTTCGGGTTGCCGTTGAACTGGCTCTTGCCGATCTTGCCGTTGACGTTGTCCAGCAACGTACCGGCCGCCGGGTAGCCCAACAGCAGCTTGGTGCGGTCACGCTGGTAGGACGACAGCAGCGTCAGCGAGGTGTCTTCATCGAAGTTGAAAGTCATCGACGGCGCGATGTAGAGGCGGTCGTCCGGCACCGTGTCGACCTGGGTGTCGGCATTGCGACCCAGCATCACCACACGACCCAGAATACTGTTGTCGTCGGTCAGCGGGCCGGAGACGTCCAGCGCCAGTTGGCGACGGTTGTTGCTGCCGTAGGTGAATTTGGCTTCGCCCTGGGCGGTTTCGGTCGGGCGTTTGCTGACCAGGTTGACCAGACCGCCCGGCGCGTTTTCGCCGTACAGAATGGAGCTTGGGCCACGGAACACTTCGGTGCGCTCCAAGCCATACGGCTCGGTGGTGGTGTCGTAGCGGTTGCCCTGCAGACGCAAGCCGTCTTTCAACAAGCCATAGCCGTAGTCGGTGGCGTTGTAGCCGCGAATGGAGAACAGGTCACCGGCCAGTCCGTCACCCACCGCAAACGGCGGTGCGAAAATGCCAGGCACATAGCCCAGGACGTCGGTGAGGGTTTGCGATGCCTGATCCTGCATCCGCTGACGTGTCACAACGGATACAGAACGCGGTGTTTCAGATAATGGAGTGCTGGTCTTGGTGCCCGCTGTGCTGTTTTTCGCCTGGTAACCGACATCGGTTTCAGCGACCGGTGCTTCGCCCGAAACCACCGAGTTCTGCAGTTGAATGGTTGACCCTTTTGCCGGTTTGGTCGGGGCATCCTCGGCCCATGCGACACCATGGCAAGCGACCGTTGCGACCAGCGCTGCCAAGGCTTTCACCTTGAATTGACCCTTGTTGTTGCTGACCATCCGAACTCCCCCTCCCTTTGAAAAAACGCCGGGCCCCAGCCCTTTACGTTTCGCTGACAAATGTCAAAAAAGCGAGAAAATCTAACAAATAATCTTTCTCATTACCATTGTTATTAAGAATAAAAGCGAAGTGCCATCCCTGGCTTTTTTTGCGACTTCGCCGATACATTCCAATGGATTAACGCAGGCGTACGGCAGCGCTGACGGCAGCACCGAAAATCTCGGCCACCTGATCGATCTGAATTGCGGTGATGATCAGCGGGGGCAGGAAGCGAATGACGCTGGAATGACGGCCACCGACCTCAATGATCAGCCCGCGTTGCAGGCACTCACGCTGAATCTTCGACGCCAGTTGGCCGTTCTGCGGGAAGCGGCCCAGCGTGTCCGGACGGCCTTCGGGGTCGACCATTTCCACGCCCAGCATCAGGCCCATACCACGCACATCACCCATTTGCGGGTAATCCTTCTGCAACGCGCGCAGGTGACCGCTCAGCCGTTCGCCCATGGCAGCGGCGTGTAGATCCAGTTGTTGTTCGCGCACGATGCGCAACGTGGTGGCGCCGGCGACCATCGCCAACTGGTTGCCGCGGAAGGTCCCGGCATGGGAACCCGGTTTCCAGACGTCCAGCGACTTGTTGTAGACCACCACCGCCATCGGCTGGCTGCCGCCGATGGCCTTGGACAGCACCAGCACATCCGGGACGATACCGGCGTGCTGGAAGGCGAACGGTTTGCCGGTACGGGCCACGCCACACTGAATCTCGTCGAGGATCAGCGGCACGCCTGCGTTCTGGGTGATGCGGCGAATTTCCCGCAGCCAGTTGGCGGACGCAGGCACCACGCCGCCCTCCCCTTGCAACGTTTCGAGAATCATCCCGGCCGGTGGCAGCACGCCGCTTTCCGGGTCGGTGAGCTGATTTTCGATGTAATGCAGGCCGATGCGTTCGCCCGCTTCACCGCCGACACCGAAGGGGCAGCGGTAGTCGTAGGGGAACGGCAAAAATTGCGCGTTCGAGGCCAGGCCATCCAGATAAATCTTCGGCCCCAGGTTGCCCATCAGCCCCAGCGCGCCTTGGGTCATACCGTGATAGGCACCGTGGAACGCCATCAGGTTGCTGCGCCCGGTGGCGGTGCGCACCAGTTTCAGCGCCGCTTCTACCGCGTCGGTGCCCGCCGGGCCGCAGAACTGGATGCGCGCGTCCTTGGCGAACTCGGGCGGCAGCAAGGCGAACAGTTCGTTGATGAACTCGTCTTTCGCTTCGGTCATCAGGTCCAGCGTGTGCAACGGACGCTGACCGTCCAGCAGGCTGCGCATCGACTGCACCACTTCCGGGTGGTTGTGCCCCAGCGCCAGCGTGCCCGCCCCGGCCAGGCAATCGATGAACCAGCGCCCTTCGCTGTCCTGCACATGAATGCCCTGGGCGCGCTTGAGTTCCAGTGGAATGCGTCGCGGGTAGCTGCGCGCGTTGGACTCCACCGACGCCTGGCGCTCCAGACGCGGGGTCGGCGCGAACTGGTAGTGGGCGTTGGCCAGTGCGGCCTCCGGGTTCAGCTCTTTGATCGACGTCACGTTCTGTTGACTATGCATATTCCTGCTCCTGGAAATCGTGGGACTGAGGGCGTTCGTTGACTTGCGCGAGGGCCTCGGCAAGTTGAGTGATGAACTGCTGATCACGGACGATCGAGAGGTGGTCGGCATCGATCCAGGCCGAAACCTGCATGCGCCCACCCATGCCCTGCTCCAGTAGAGCCGGTGCGTTTTCGTTATTTTCCGGGGACCGCTCGGCCCACCAGGCGTACACCGGCACGCTGAGGGCAGGGATGTCCCGGCATTGGTTGGCCAGTTGACGCATGTGGCGCTCGACGCCGAGCAACTGCTGCCAGTGCTCATCGCCTTCTTCTGAATCCGCATCGATTTGAGGTCGAGGCGCGTTGTCCGGCACCGGTGGACGAGGCTGGCCCGCGCCCGGCACGTAGCCGTCGATCAGGCCGACGAATGCCACGCGTTTGCCCAGACGGGTCAGCAGACGAGCCATTTCCAGCACCATCGTGCCGCCCATGGACCAGCCGATCAGGCGATACGTCCCCGAAGGCTGGTGCTCCAACAGCGCCTTGACGTAATCCCGGGCCATCTGTTCGATGGAGGTGTCGCGCCATTGGCCGTCCAGCACCTGACGGTTCTGAATGCCCCACACGTCCCACTGCGTCGACAACCGGCGCGCCAGAGCGTAGTAACCCACCACCGTTCCACTGACCGGGTGCACGCAGAACACCGTTGGCTTCTCACTGACGCCCGTGCTCAGGCGAATCAGCGGATTCGGTGCGCCCTGGCTGCGTATGGCCTGTGCCGGTGTCACGTTGCCTACGGGCAGGCCGTCCAGCAGCTCGATCAACGCGGCGCGGTAAGCCGCTTGCAGGCGTTCGATGGACTGGCGCTGGTAACGCTGACCACTGAAGCGGAAGGTCAGCCCCAGTTTTCCAGCGAACACCTGGCCGTTGATTTCCAACTCGCGGTTCAGCGGTGTGGACGGATCCACCAACGCACCGGCGCTCACCTTCGACGGCGCGAAACGGCCATCGCCCAGATCCTGATCGAACTGGCCGAGGTAGTTGAACACCACTTTCGGCTCCGGCAGCGCCGCCAGTTGCTCGCGCACCCGCTCATGGCCCAGATAACGCAGCAGGCCAAAACCGACACCCTTGTCAGGCAAGCCACGCACCACGGCACGCACCTGCTCGACGGTCTGTTTGATGTCGCTCGCTGCCTCGACCCGCACCGGGAACAAGCTAGTGAACCAACCCACAGTGCGGCCGACGTCCAGACCTTCAGCCAACGCCTCACGGCCATGACCTTCCAGCGCCACCAGGTTGTTGGTCTGGCCAGTCCAGCCACTGAGGGCCTGGGCCAGCGCCGCCAGCAGGATTTCATCCATGCGCGCATTCAGCGCGGCAGGGGCTTCACGCAGCAGGCGATGGGTCAGGTCGGCGTCCAGCAACAGTTCGCACTGGTCGAGATCCTGCTGGGTCCCACGGCCTTGGGCGTTGTCCACCGGCCAGACGCCCTCTTCTTGCCCGATCAGCGTCAACCACTGTGCGGTTTCGGCTTCCCGTTCAGGAGCCTGCGCCGCCTGCACCAGATACTGCGCCCAACGCTGATAGCTGCTGGATTTCGGCCCCAGATTCACCGGAGTCTCCGACGCCAGTTGCGTGTAGGCACGGGACAGGTCTTCCAACAACACGCGCCACGACACACCGTCCACCACCAGGTGATGGGCCACCAGCAACAGACGCTGGTTCTGGCTCTGATTCTGATTGCCAGCCATCTGCGCCAGTACCAGCCGCAACAGCGGGCCGTTCTCCAGATCGAGGCTGCGCTGGGCCTGTTCGCAGAGTTCAGTCAGCGTCTGATCATCCGCGACATCGCGAACCCATAGCCCATCCGTTGCAGGCGTTTCGCGATAGGTCTGTGCCCAGCCCTGCTCGCCTTGCGAACGGAAGCTCAGGTTCAGACCGTCGTGATGACGCAGCACGGCGTCCAGCGCTCGGGCCAGCAGCGGCGCCTCCACCGGGCGCTGCACCTCCAGCAACAACGCCTGGTTGAAGTGCGCGCGGTTGGCCATCGGCTGCTCGAAGAAATGCGCCTGAATCGGGGTCAGCGCCACCGCGCCGTGCGGCGTCTCTTCGATCACTTCGGCACTGGCCTCGACCACCGTCAGACGCAGCGCGAGGTCTTTCAGCCGAGGGTGGCTGAACACGTCCTTGGGCAGCAGTTTCAGACCGACCTGACGCAAGCGAGTGATCACCGCCAAGGATTGGATCGAGTCGCCACCCAGCTCGAAGAAGCTGTCGCGACGGCTGACGCCTTCAATGCCCAGCAGGTGTTGCCAGACCTTGGCCAACTGCTCTTCGCGCTCGCCCTGCGGTGCTTCGAACGCCTGATTGCCCATCTGCGGATCCGGCAACGCGTTGCGGTCCAATTTGCCGTTCGGCAACTGCGGGAGGCGCTCCATCACGACAATGTGCGCAGGCACCATGTACTCCGGCAACGTGTTGCCCAGTTGTTGCTTGAGGCTGTCTTCGTTAATGCCGCTGCCTTCGACATCGCCGCCGACATAGCCGAGCAAGCGTTTGCCGCTTGGGCTGTCGCGGACGATCACCAGCGCTTCACGCACGCCTTCGCAACCCTTGAGCGCCGCCTCGATTTCACCGGCCTCGATGCGAAAGCCACGAATCTTGATCTGGTGGTCGATACGGCCCAGGTATTCCAGCAAGCCTTCGCTGTTCAAACGCACGCGGTCGCCACTGCGGTAGATGCGCTCACCCGGACGGAACGGGTGCGGCAGGAAGCGTTCGGCGGTGGCGCCGGGACGGTCCAGATAACCCCTTGCAACCGCCCCACCCAGATACAGCTCACCGGCCAGACCCTGCGGCAGCGGGTTCAAGTCCGCGTCCATCACGTAGCCTTGGCGATCACCCACCAGATCACCAATCGGCGCATAAGCGGTGGTGAAATCAGCCGTTTCCGCCGAAGCCAGCCACAAGGTAGGCGTGACCACGGTTTCGGTCGGGCCGTAGCCGTTGATGATCCACAGCGGCTGCAAGTTGCGAATCACGTCGTGCAGCATTTCGCGGCTGAAGGCTTCACCGGCGAAGCAGTAGGTTTTCACCCCAGGCCCCTTGCCTTGCAAACCGGCCCAGTCGGACAACTGACGCAGGTAGCTCGGCGGGAACGAGGCCACGGTGATGCCTTCGCGGATCAGCGTGTCGTAGGTCTGCTCCACGCTCCACAGCTCCTGATCACGCAGCACCACACGGGCGCCGTAACACATCGGCATCATCCAGCCTTCGTGAGCGCCGTCGAAGCTGATCGACAGGAAGTGGAATTTGCGATCTTCATGCGTGAAGCGGTAGCGCTCGCCGATGGTCTGGATGTGCATCGAAATATCGCCATGGGCGATGGCCGCGCCTTTTGGCTTGCCGGTCGAACCCGAGGTGTAGATCAGGTAGGCCAGTTGCTGCGGATGAATCACCACGTCCGGCGCGGTGTGTGGCTCGTTGGAGGCATCGAGTTGATCCAGATTGAGCAACGGCACTTCGCCCACCGGCACGCGGTTCAGCGCTGCGTCGTGGGAGATCAGCAGTTTCACGCCACCGTCTTCGAGCATGTAGCGCAGGCGCTCGGTCGGGTAATCCGGGTCCAGCGGGATGTACGCGCCACCGGCTTTCAGCACCGCCATGAATGACAGCCACAAATCGACGCCACGTTCCATGGCAATCGCCACCCGCACTTCGGTGCCGATGCCACGAGCGCGTAAGGCGTGGGCGAGCTGATTGGCGCGGCGATCAAACTCGGCGAAGGTCAGGCGTTGTTCGCCGTGCACCAGCGCAATCGAGTCCGGACGCAGGCGTGCGTGGTCAGCAATCAGTTCGTGAATCGGGCGATCCACGTACGGCGAGAACGGTGGCGTGTTCCACTGATCCAGCGCCGCCAGATCGGCCTCACTGAGCAATGGCAGGTCACCAATCGCGGTCTGGGGCTGTGCGCACACGGCGTTCAGCACGGTGAGCAACTGGCCGTACAGACGCTCCACGGTGGAAGCGTCGAACAGGTCGGTCGCGTAGTCGAGGTAGCCACTGATGCGACCGTCCTGATGCTCGAACGTGCCCAGCACCAGATCGAACTGCGCGCCCTTAATGTCCCACTGCTGCGCCTCGCAGCTCAGGCCGTCGAATTGCAGCAGCGACATGTCCGGTTGCTGCTGATGGTTGTAGCTGACCTGGAACAGCGGGTTGACGCTCAGACTGCGCGCCGGCTGCAGCGCTTCCACCAGTTGCTCGAACGGCAGGTCCTGATGAGCATGGGCGCCCAGCAGGTTGTTTTTGACCTGCGCCAGCAATTGACTGAACGGCTGATCGCCGCTGACCTGCGCACGTAGCACCAGGGTGTTGACGAAGAAGCCGATCAACCCTTGGGTTTGCAGCTCGGCACGCCCAGCCACCGGCACGCCGATGCGCAGATCGCGCTGGCCGCTCAGGCGGTACAACAGGGTGTCGAAGGATGCCAGGAACAGCATGAACAGCGTGGCGTCCTGCGCCCGCGCCGTCTGCCGCAGCTTGTCGGCCAGCGCCTGTGGCAACACGAACGCATGGCGCCCGCCCTGACCATCGCGCTCGGCAGGCCGTGAACGGTCGGCAGGCAGTTCCAGCACCGGATGTTCATCGCCCAACGCCTCGCGCCACCAGTTCAACTGACGCTCACGCTCTTTACCGCTGAGCACCTTTCGCTGCCAGATCGCGTAGTCGGCGTAGTGCACGCTTAGGCTTGGCAGACTGGCGTCTTCGCCTTGAGAGAAAGCGCGATAGAGCGCGGCGAAGTCTTCCAGCATGACCTGCACCGACCAGCCATCGGAGATGATGTGGTGCATGCACAGCAGCAGGCGCCACTGATCCTCGGCCACGCGCACCAGCGCCACACGCCACGGCGCGCACTCGGCATCCAGATCGAACGGTTGGTTCATGAAGGCATGGGCCAGTTCGCTGAAATCAGCCTCGACATCGGCACTGTCGCGCAGGTCATGCCGCGCCATCTTCACACTGCTCACCGGCAGAATGCGTTGCAGCGGAATGCCCTGCTCGCCCGGCCGGAAGCAGGTGCGCAGGCTTTCGTGACGGGCCGCCAGCGCGTCGAAGCTGCGCTGCAAGGCGTCGAGCTGCAACGCGCCGTTCAGGTGAAGCACACACGGCAGGTTGTACGCCGCGCTGTCCGGCTCCAGTTGCGCAAGGAACCACAGACGCTGTTGCGCGAACGACTGCGGTGCGACGCTCTGCTCGCTGCGGGGCAGCAAAGCTGGCAACGCCGCACGCTCGGCACGGGTGCTCAGGTACTGGGCGAGATCGGCCAGCACCGGCGCATCGAACAAGGCGCGCAACGGCAACTCCAGCGCGAGGTCGCGACGGACCTGCGCCACCAGTTGAATCGCCAGCAGCGAATGCCCGCCGAGTTCGAAGAAGTTGTCACGGCGCCCGATCTGCTCAACACCGAGCAAGTCTTGCCACAGGGCCGCCAGTTCGCGTTCGACGCCCTCCAGCGGCGCTTCGAAATCACGCTGTTGTACGTGCGGCTCGGGCAGGGCCTTGCGGTCGAGCTTGCCGTTGGCTGAGAGCGGAAACTTGTCCAGCGTGACCAAGTGAGCCGGGACCATGTAGTCCGGCAGGCGCTGTTTCAGTTGGGTTCGCAGTTGCTCTTCGTCGAACGCCTCGGCAACCAAATAGGCTACGAGCTGCATGCCGGTGGCGAGTTGACGGGCGACTACGACCGCTTCGCTCACCGACGGATGATCCAGCAACGCCGATTCGATCTCGCCGATTTCTACACGCAGGCCACGCAGTTTGATCTGGTGATCGAGACGACCCAGATAGTCCACCTCGCCGTCAGCACGCCAGCGCGCCAGGTCGCCGGTGCGATACAGGCGCTCGCCATTGCCAAACGGGCTGGCGACGAAGCGCTCGGCCGTCAGGCCCGGACGCTGGTGATATCCACGGGCCAGGCCGTCGCCGCCGATGTACAACTCGCCCGGCACGCCAATCGGCTGCGGGTTCAGGCGGCTGTCAAGGATGTGAATTTGTAGGTTGGCAATCGGGCGGCCAATCGGCACCGATGCACCCGGCTCGTTGACGCAGGTCCAGTGGGTGACGTCGATGGCCGCTTCGGTCGGGCCGTAGAGGTTGAACAATCCTGCGTTTGGCAGGCGCTGCAGGGTTTCACGAGCGAGGTCGGCAGGCAGGGCCTCGCCAGAGCAGACGATGCGTTTCAGCGAGGTACAGCCAGACAGGTCGTCCTGCGCCATGAAGGCCGCGAGCATCGACGGCACGAAGTGCAGCGTGGTGATTTGGTGTTGTTCAATCAAGGCGGTCAGCAACGCCGGATCGCGATGATCCCCAGGCTGGGCCATGACCAGGCGCGCCCCGACCATCAGCGGCCAGAAGAACTCCCACACCGAGACGTCAAAGCTGAACGGCGTCTTTTGCAGCACGGCATCAGTGGCGTCGAGTTGATAGGCATCCTGCATCCACGCCAAACGGTTGAACAACGCGGCATGGGTGTTGCCTGCGCCTTTCGGTTTCCCGGTCGAACCCGAGGTGTAAATCATGTAGGCCAGTTGTTCAGGGTGAATCTCCACAACCGGCGCGGTGACGGGCTGATCATCCAGCGCAAGACGGTCGAGGTTCAGCACCTGCAAGCCTTCGATCACAGGCAGGTCGTCGATTACTGGATCGTGACTCAACAGCAAACCAATCCCGGCGTCTTCGAGCATGTAGCGCAAGCGGTCCACCGGGTATTCCGGGTCCAGCGGCACGTACGCAGCGCCCGCCTTCACTATCGCGTACAAGGCCACGACCATTTCCACGGAGCGCAGCGTCGCCACGCCGACCAGCGATTCACGGCCCACGCCCTGAGCGCGCAGGTAATGCGCGAGTTGGTTAGCACGTTGATCCAGTTGCTGATAGCTCAACATTTGGTCGCCACAACGCAGCGCTTCACGCTCAGGGTGCAGTGCAGCCAGACGCTCGAAATGGCGATGCACGACCGGCGTTTCAGCCGACCATTCACGAGCCGTGTCATTGACCAACGCCAATTGCGCGCGGTCCTTCAGGTCCAGCACGTCGAAATCGCCAATCGCTGCGTCAGGCTGTTCCAGCAACTGCGCAAACAACTGCACGAAGCGGCCATGCAAACGCTCGATGCTGGCGTGGTCGAACAGGTCGGTGGCGTAATTCCACGACCCGCCCCACGCGCCGTTGGCGTCCTCATGGGTGTTCAGCGCCAGATCGAACTGGCTGCTGCCGTCGTCCAACGGCAGGATTTCAGCCTGCACGCCGGGCAAGGCCAGTTGGTCGAACGCGCGCTGCTGGTGGTCGTACGCCACCTGGAACAGCGGGTTGTGGCTCATACTGCGTTCAGGTTGCAGCGCTTCGACCAGTTGCTCGAACGGCAGGTCCTGATGGGCCTGGGCGCCTAGGGTTCTGGCTTTGGCCTGCTCCAGCACCTCACGGAAGGTTTGCTCAGCAGAGACCTCGGCCCGCAGCACTTGAGTGCTGACGAAGAAGCCGATCAGGCCTTCCACTTCCAGACGCGAACGCCCGGCAATCGGCACGCCGATGCGCAGATCGTTCTGCCCGCTCAGGCGATGCAGCAGTACTTGATACGCCGAGAGCACCGCCATGAACGGCGTGACGCCCTGGGACTTGGCGAAGCCGCGCAGACGCTCGCTGAACGCGGCATCGAAGGCGAACAGCAGACGATCACCCTGATAGCTTTGCTGCGCCGGACGCGGACGGTCAGTCGGCAGTACCAGCACCGGATGGTCGTCACCCAGTTCCTCGCGCCAATAGCGCAGTTGCCGCTCGGCTTCCCCCGCCGCCAGCCAGTCGCGCTGCCAAGCGGCGAAGTCGGCGTACTGCACCGGCAACTCGGCCAGTTGCGCGGCACGGGCTTCCACGGCAGCGCCGTACAGCTCGCTGAACTCCCGCAGCAGCACGCGAACTGACCAGCCGTCCGAAATCATGTGGTGTAGGCACAGCAGCAGGCGCTGTTCGTTTGCCGTCACACGCACCAGCGCCACGCGCCAAACCGGGCTGTGGGACAGGTTGAACGGACGCTGGACGAAGCCTTGCGCCAGTGCATTGAACGTGGCTTCAACGTCATCTTCAGCGCTGATGTCCAGACGTTCGATCTCGACCGAACGCGCAGCCTCGATCTTCTGCAACGGAATGCCTTCACCGGCCATGAACCGGGTACGCAACACTTCGTGGCGTGCAGTCAGCGCGTCGAAAGCGCTCTGCAAGGCCGCTTCGTTCAGCTCGCCAATGAAACGCACGGCCCCCGGCAGGTTGTAGGTGTGGCCGCCCGGTTGCAGTTGGTCGAGGAACCACAAGCGTTGTTGAGCATAAGACTGCACCGCTTGCGTGGCATGACGTGGGGTCAGTTCAAGCTGCTGCGCAGGCGTTTCCAGTTGTGCGACGCGCTGAGCAAAGTCCGCCAGGCGCGGCGCTTCGAACAGTGCGCGCAGCGGCACGCTGAGGCCGTGCTCATGGCGCAGACGCGAGATCAGTTGCATCGCCAGCAGCGAGTGGCCGCCGAGTTCGAAGAAGTGATCGTTGCGCCCCACGGCGTCGATGCCCAGCAACGGCTGCCACAGTGCGGCGAGTTGTTGTTCCAGCGCGGTTTGCGGCGCATGGTAGTCGCTGGAGCTGATCTGTGGATCTGGCAGCGAATTGCGGTCCAGCTTGCCGTTGGGCAGCTGTGGCAGGCGCGCCATGACGATGATGTGCGCCGGAATCATGTGCTCCGGCAGGGTCACTTTGAGCTGCTGTTTGATCTGCTCGTCGTTGAGGTCGTTACCGCCGACGTAGCCCAATAGCTGCTTGCCGTTCGCCCCGTCACGCACAATGACCAGCGCCTCACGCACGCCTTCACAGCCTTTCAGCGCCGCTTCGATTTCACCGGCCTCGATGCGGAAACCACGAATCTTGATCTGGTGGTCGATACGGCCCAGGTACTCCAACAGACCTTCGCTGTTCAAACGCACGCGGTCGCCGCTGCGGTAGAGGCGTTCGCCCGGACGGAACGGGTGCGGCAGGAAGCGCTCGGCGGTCGCACCCGGACGGTCCAGGTAACCCCGTGCCACGGCGCCACCGAGATAAAGTTCACCGGCCAGGCCTTGCGGCAGCGGGTTCAAATCCGCGTCCATCACGTAGCCTTGGCGATCACCCACCAGATCACCAATCGGCGCATAAGCGGTGGTGAAATCAGCCGTTTCCGCCGAAGCCAGCCACAACGTCGGCGTGACCACGGTTTCGGTCGGGCCATAGCCGTTGATGATCCACAGCGGCTGCAAGTTGCGAATCACGTCGTGCAGCATTTCGCGGCTGAAGGCTTCACCGGCGAAGCAGTAGGTTTTCACCCCCGGCCCCTTCCCTTGCAAGCCCGCCCAGTCGGACAACTGGCGCAGGTAGCTCGGCGGGAAGGATGCGACGGTGATGCCTTCACGAATCAACGTGTCGTAGGTCTGCTCGACGCTCCACAGCTCCTGATCACGCAGCACCACACGGGCGCCGTAACACATCGGCATCATCCAGCCTTCGTGGGCGCCGTCGAAGCTGATCGACAGGAAGTGGAACTTGCGATCTTCCGGGGTGAAGCGGTAGCGCTCGCCGATGGTCTGGATGTGCATCGAAATATCGCCATGGGCGATGGCCGCGCCTTTGGGCTTGCCGGTCGAACCCGAGGTGTAGATCAGATAGGCCAGTTGCTGCGGATGAATCACCACGTCCGGTGCCGTGACCGGTTCGTTGGCCACGTCCAGTTGATCCAGATTGAGCAACGGCACGTCGCCCACCGGCACGCGGTTCAGCGCAGCATCGTGGGAAATCAGCAGCTTCACGCCGCCGTCTTCGAGCATGTAGCGCAGGCGTTCGGTCGGGTAATCCGGGTCCAGCGGAATGTACGCCCCGCCCGCCTTCAGCACGGCCATGAACGACAGCCACAAATCGACACCGCGCTCCATGGCAATCGCCACCCGCACTTCGGTGCCGATGCCCCGCGCACGCAAGGCGTGGGCGAGCTGATTGGCGCGGCGATCAAACTCGGCGAAGGTCAGGCGTTGTTCGCCGTGCACCAACGCAATCGAGTCCGGACGCAGGCGTGCGTGGTCAGCAATCAGTTCGTGAATCGGGCGGTCCACGTACGGCGAGAACGGTGGGCGGTTCCAGGCGTGAATCTCGCAAAGGTCCTGCTCGGTCAGCATCGACAGTTCGCCGATGCGCGCCTCAGGGAAGCGGCAGATGCCGTCCAGCAGCGCCTGGAAGTGGCCGCACAGGCGTTCGATCTGCCCGGCGCTGAACACGTTGCTGTGGTAGTTGACGTGGATATGGGCTTTTTCACCCGCCACCACGGCCAGGCTCAACGGGTAATGGGTCTTGTCGCTCAGTTCGACCGAGCCCAGCTTTATAGGGTTGGGGTTGACACCTCCGTCCCGTTTCTCACGCAGCACGTCGTCCACCGGGTAGTTTTCGAACACCACCAGGCTGTCGAACAGGTCACGCCCGGCATGCCCGGCGTAGCGCTGGGCTTCGAACAGCGGCGTGTGTTCGTGTTCACGCAGTTCCAGGTTGTGGGCCTGCAGGTCGTTGAGCCAGTCGCCGACCTTCTGTTGCGCGTCTGGCGCCTGCACCAGCGGCAAGGTGTTGATGAACAGGCCGAGCATGCGCTCAATGCCCGGCACCTGAGCCGAACGGCCCGACACCGTGGCACCGAACGCCACGCGCTTCTGCCCGGTGTAGCGCTGCAACAGCAGCACCCACACCGCTTGAATCAGGGTGTTGGCGGTCACGCGCTGACGGCGTGCGGCGCTGTTGAGCAGCGCGCTGTCCAGATCCATCGATTTGACCAGCACCTGCGTCGGCAGCGGCTCGCCGGTAGCAGACGTTGGCGCGGTCAACGCAGTGGCCATCAAAGTCGGCTGCTCGAAACCGGCCAGATGGGTTTGCCAGAACTGCGCGCTCTGTTCGGCGTCGCGGCTCAGCAGCCATTCGACGTAATCGCCGTAATGCCCGGCAGGCATCGGCGCAATGTCGGACATCGCTGCCTGAATCACTTCGCCCAACACCGCCGCACTGCTCCAGCCGTCGAGCAGGATGTGGTGGAAGGTCCACACCAGTTTCCACAGGGTCTCGCTCTGGCGCACCAGCAATACCCGCATCAGCGGGGCGTCGTGCAAGTTGAACGGCGTTTCCCGCTCAGCGGCCAGCACGTCGGCCAAGGCTTGATCACCGTGGCGCAGGTCCAGTTCGCGCACCTGCAACGCCGCATCGCGACGAATCAGTTGCACCGGTTGCTGAGTGCCGCTCAGGCGCAGGAACGAAGCGCGCAGGATCGGATGGCGCTGCACGGCGGCGGTCCATGCGGCCTTGAAGCGGGCCAGCGGCAGGTGGTCGATGTCCAGCGCGACCTGGTTGATGTACAGATCGCGGGCAGCATCCGCACTGTGGCTATCCGCAAGTTCGCTGTGAAACAGCAGGCCCTGTTGCATCGGTGTCAGCGGGTAAAGCTGTTCAATGTCGCGCGCCGCAACGGGCAGCGCGTCCAGTTGCGCCTGGGTCGGCGCCAGCGCCGGGAAGTCCGACGGGGTAACCGCCGAACGGCTGCGGCAGTGAGCGATGAGCGCGTCCAGCGCTTCGCCGTACGCGTCCAGCAGGCGTTGAATGGACGCCGCTTCGTGACGTTCGCCGCTGTAGCTGCAGGTCAGGCTGAACTGGCCGTCACGCACTTGCGCGTCGATGGACAACTCGCAGGCCATCGGCGCGTCGGCGGCGCGCTGGTTGCCGCTGCTTTCGGTCGCCAGGTTGAACAGGCCACTGCTGTTCTGCACGCGGCCCATGTAGTTGAACAGCACGCAGCCATCCAGCGCTGGCAGCGCTTCGCCGCGCAGATGACGCAGCAGGCCGTAGCCCACCCCGCCATGGGGCACGGCGCGCAGGGTTTCTTTGGTGTGTTTGAGGGCAGCGTCGAGGTCGTCATCCGCATGCAGGCTGACCGGGTACAGGCTGGTGAACCAACCCACGGTGCGCGACGGGTCGAAGCCGTCGAACAGGTCTTCGCGGCCATGGCCTTCCAGCGCAATCAACGCGCGAGGCTCGCCGCTCCACTGGCGCATGGCGCGGGTCAATGCCGTCAGCAGCAGGTCGTTGATCTGCGTGCGATACGCCGCCGGGGCCTCGTTGAGCAACGCTTGCGTGCGCTCGGCATCCAGTTGCAGGTGCAACTGCTGCACTGCGCCTTGCTGCGATGTGCCCTTGGGGTGGGCGCAAGGTAATTGGGCTGCGGCGGGCAGGCTTCGCCAGTAATCGGCTTCGGCCAGCACGGCGTCGCTGTAGGCGAAGTCCAGCAGACGATTGGCCCAGCGCTGGAACGACAGGCCCTTCTCGCCCAGATCGACGGTCAAACCTGCCTGCGCCTGAACGTAGGCGTTGTGCAGGTCTTCCAGCAGCACGCGCCACGACACCCCGTCCACCACCAGGTGATGGACCACCAGCAGCACGCGCTCGCTGCCATCGGCCAGCGTGAAATGCACGGCGCGCAGCAGCGGGCCTTCTTTCAAATCAAGGCTGGCTTGAGCCTCGCCACAGGCTTGAGTGAGTTGGGCCGCGTTGACTTCGCGCTGCCACAGCACGCCTTCAGCGCTTTCCTCTGCGCGATAACGCTGCTGCCAGTGGCCGTTGTCCTGCTGCACGAAACCCATGCGCAGCGCGTCGTGATGGTTAATCAGCGCCTGCAACGCCTGCGCCAGTGCCGGGGCTTCCAGCGCTTCGCTCGGGGTCAGCAGCAGCGACTGGTTCCAGTGGCTGCGACGGCGCATCGGTTGTTCGAAGAACCAATGCTGGATCGGCGTCAGCGGGATGTCACGGTTGAATTCGACACGCGCCAGGGCGGCGGTTGCATCGCGGTTGACCAACTGGACAACTTGGGCGACCTGCGCCAATTCGGCGATGGTCTGGCGTTCGAACATCTGCCGAGGCGACAGCTGAATCCCCCGTTTCTTGGCGCGGGAGATGATTTGCAGGCTGAGGATGGAATCGCCGCCCAGCGCAAAGAAATTGTCCTGCCGACCGACTTGCGCTACGCCAAGCAGGTCTTGCCATAAGGCGGCCAGTTCGCTCTCGACGCCCTCCAGCGGTGCCTCGAAATCACGTTGCTGCACCTGCGGTTCAGGCAGGGCCTTGCGGTCGAGCTTGCCATTGGCTGAGAGCGGAAACTTGTCCAGCGTGACCAAGTGGGCCGGGACCATGTAGTCCGGCAGGCGCTGTTTCAGTTGGGTGCGCAACTGTTCTTCGTCGAACGCTTCAGCAACCAGATAGCCCACGAGCTGCATGCCGGTGGCCAACTGACGAGCCACCACAACCGCTTCGTTGATCGCAGGATGATCCAGCAGCGCCGATTCGATCTCACCGATTTCCACGCGCAGACCGCGCAGTTTGATCTGGTGGTCGAGACGACCCAGATATTCCACTGCGCCGTCAGCACGCCAGCGCGCCAGGTCGCCGGTGCGGTACAGGCGTTCACCCTTGCCGAACGGGCTGGCCACGAAGCGCTCGGCGGTCAGGCCCGGACGCTGGTGATATCCACGGGCCAGGCCGTCGCCGCCGATGTACAACTCGCCCGGCACGCCAATCGGCTGCGGGTTCAGGCGGCTGTCAAGGATGTGAATTTGTAGGTTGGCAATCGGGCGGCCAATCGGCACCGATGCACCCGGCTCGTTGACGCAGGTCCAGTGGGTGACGTCGATGGCCGCTTCGGTCGGGCCATAAAGGTTGAACAAGCCCGCATTCGGCAGGCGCTGCAAGGTGTCCCGTGCAAGGTCCGCAGGCAGGGCTTCGCCAGAGCAGACGATGCGTTTCAGCGAGGCACAGCCGGATAAATCGTCCTGCGCCATGAAGGCCGCAAGCATCGACGGCACGAAGTGCAGCGTGCTGATCTGGTGTTGTTCGATCAACGCGGTCAGAAGCGCAGGGTCGCGATGATCACCCGGTTGGGCCATGACCAGACGCGCGCCGACCATCAGCGGCCAGAAGAACTCCCAGACCGACACGTCAAAGCTGAACGGCGTTTTTTGCAGCACGGCGTCAGTGGCGTCGAGTTGATAAGCGTCCTGCATCCACGCCAAACGGTTGAACAGCGCGGCGTGGGTATTGCCTGCGCCTTTCGGTTTCCCGGTCGAACCCGAGGTGTAAATCATGTAGGCCAGTTGTTCAGGGTGAATCTCCACAACCGGCGCTGTGACCGGCTGATGATCCAATGCCAGATGGTCGAGGTTCAGCACCTGCAAGCCTTCTATAACAGGCAAGTCGCTGATCACCGCGTCGTGGCTCAACAGCAGGCCAATCCCCGCGTCTTCCAGCATGTAGCGCAGGCGATCCACGGGATATTCAGGGTCCAGCGGCACATAAGCAGCGCCCGCCTTCACCGCGGCGTACAGCGCGATGACCATTTCCACGGAACGCAGCGTCGCCACGCCCACCAGTGACTCACGGCCCACACCTTGAGCACGCAGGTAATGCGCGAGTTGGTTAGCACGCTGATCCAGTTGCTGATAGCTCAACACCTGATCGCCACAACGCAGCGCTTCACGCTCCGGATGCAGTGCAGCCAGACGCTCGAAATGGCGATGCACGACCGGCGTTTCAGCCGACCACTCACGACTCGTGTCGTTGACCAACGCCAACTGAGCCCGGTCCTTCACATCCAGCACGTCGAAATCGCCAATCGCAGCGTCAGGCTGTTCCAGCAGTTGCGCGAACAACTGCACGAAGCGGCCATGCAAGCGCTCGATGCTGCGGGCGTCAAACAGGTCGGTGGCGTAATTCCAGTTGCCCGCCAGCTCACCGGCGGCGTTTTCCCAGGTGTGCAGGGCCAGGTCGAATTGCGCGCTGCCGCTGTCCAGCGGCATCAGGGTCGCGCTCAGGCCGGGCATCAATTGCAGCGCTTCGTCCTGGCGCTGCTGATGGTTGTACAGCACCTGAAACAGCGGGTTGTGGCTCAGGCTGCGCTCAGGGGCCAGGGCGTCCACCAATTGCTCGAATGGCAAATCCTGATTGGCCTGCGCGCCTTGGGAGGTCAGGCGTACGGTGTCGATGATCTGGTTGAAGGTGGCGTCGGCCGTGACCTCGTCACGCAGAATCTGGGTGTTGACGAAGAAGCCGATCAACCCCTCGGTTTCAGCCCGTTGACGGCCGGCAATCGGCACGCCGATACGCAGGTCGGTCTGGCCGCTGAGCCGTTGCAGCAACACTTGGTAGGCGGCGAGCATCACGGTGAACAGGGTCACGCCACGCTGTTTCGCCACCTCGCGCAGGCGGGCAGCCAGCGCGCTGTCGAAGCTGAACGGCAGGCGCGCGCCGCGATAGCTCTGGCGCGCCGGACGTGGACGATCAGCAGGTAATTCCAGTACCGGCGGCTCGTCGCCCAATTGCTGTTTCCAATAATCCAGTTGGCGGTCGCCCTCACCGGCTTCCAGGCAAGCGCGTTGCCACAGGGCCACGTCGGCATAGCTCAACGGCAGCGCCGGGAGCGCCGAATCGTCGCCTTCAAGCGCCGCGCGATAGGCTTGTACGAAGTCCAGCAACAGCACTTGAATCGACCAGCCATCGGCAATGATGTGGTGCAGGCAGACCAGCAGCACATGGTCGTCCACGGCGCGTTTAACCAGAGCCACCCGCCACAACGGGCCTTGTGCGAGGTCGAACGGGCGACGGGCGAATTCATCGGCCAGGCGTTGCTGCTCAACGTCATCGGCGGCGTTCAGTTGCTCGAACGGCATCGCCTGAGACGTCAGAACCACCTGTTGCGGCGTGCCGTCTTCAGCGCTGTCGAACACCGTGCGCAGGCTGGCGTGGCGCTCGGCGACACGGGCAAATGCCCGTTGCACGGCGGCCACGTCCAGCGTGCCTTTCAGGCGCAGGGCGCCCGGCAGGTGATAGGTGCTGTTGCCCGGCTCCAGTTGTTCGAGAAACCACAGACGCTGCTGAGAAAAGGAGGTCGGACTGCGCTCGCCAGCCACACCGGACGGGATTGGCAAGGCCGACGCGTCCAGCCCCTGCTCACGCAACTTGCCCAGAAACACCCGGCGCTGCACCGCGCCGAGGCTGAGGAAGCGGGTGGCCAGTGCCAGCAGCTTGCTGTGCGAAGTCATGCTCGGTTGCGACATCAGTTGCTTTCCTCCAGCTCATTCATTAACTCGTCCAGCGCATCGAGGCGGTCGAGCGTCAGGGTCTGCCCCTGCAAGGTGTCGATCAGGGCGGCCTGTGCAGCGACGGTGGTGGCCTCGAAGGCTTGCGCCAACGGAATGCTCACGCCCAAGCGCTCGCGAATGCGCGACAACAGCCGTGTCGCCAGCAGCGAGTGCCCACCCAGTTCAAAGAAGTTGTCGTCGCGACCGACCCGCTCGACGTTCAGCAGGCCCTGCCAGAGTTCGGCGAGGATTTCCTCGCGTTCGCCCTGTGGCGCTTCGAAGTGACGCGCCTGCACGGTCGGCGCAGGCAAGGCCTTGCGGTCCAGCTTGCCATTGGCGTTGCGCGGCAGGCGCTCCAGCAGCATCACGTGGGCCGGAACCATGAACGCAGGCAGTTCTTGACCCAGCGCGGTCTTGAGCACGTCGATGGACAGCGCTTGCTGAGCCTCGGCAACCACATAGGCCACCAATTGCGGGCCGTGGGCGGTGGGTTGCGCGCTGACCACGGCGTCGTGCACCGACGGTTGCGCCAGCAGCACGTTTTCGATTTCGCCCAGCTCGATGCGCTGGCCGCGAATCTTCACCTGGAAGTCGGCGCGACCGACGTACTCCAACGCACCCTCGGCGTTCCAGCGCGCCAGGTCGCCGCTGCGGTACAGGCGTGCGCCCGGCTCACCAAACGGATCCGGCAGGAAGCGTTCAGCGGTCAGGCCCGGACGCGCCGCGTAGCCACGCCCTACCCCGATACCACCGATGTACAGCTCACCCACCACTCCCGGCGCCGCCAGTTGCAGGCTGGAATCCAGCACGTACAGGCGGTTATTGTCGGTCGGGCGACCAATCGGCATGTTGGCCTTGGCAGCCGGTGCAGCCGTCAGGGTGTGCAGGGCCACGTCGTCGGCGCATTCGGCCGGGCCGTAGGCGTTGACCAGCGGCACGTTCGGGTAGCGGTTGAACCAGCGCGCAGCCAGGTCCACGGTCAGTGCTTCACCGGTTGGCAGCAACCAGCGCAGCGCGTCGAGCTTGTGCGGCGCGACGGCGAGCATGCCGTCGATCACCGCCGGTACGCACTCCAGCACACTGACCTGATTGGCCACCACTTCTTCCAGCAGGCGTTGCGAGTCATGCACCACAATGTCCGGCAGAATTTCCACGCGCCCGCCAAACAGCGGTGCCGTCAGGAATTGCCACACCGAAATGTCGAAACCGGTGGCGGCGGTCTGGGCGATCACGTCCCCCTCGCCCAGACGTAGGTACGGCAGCTTGGACATCTGGTTGTTGAGCATGCCGCGCTGGTTGACCATCACCCCTTTCGGCTCGCCCGTGGAGCCCGAGGTGTAGATCACGTAAGCCAGTTGTTCGGCGCTGACGTAGCGACCCGGATTGTCATCACGGCCGTTCGCCAACAGGTCTTCCAGAATCAGCAGTCGCGGCTTGTTGGTCTCGATCCCTTGAAGAATGGCTTCGACGTGCACGAGGCAATCCCGTGGCGTCAGCAACACAGGCGCCGCGCTGCTGACCAGCATCCGCGCACTGCGCCCCGCCGGATGACGATCGTCCAGCGCGAGGTAGGCACCACCGGCCTTGAACGCACCGATGATCATGCTCAGCAGCGGCAGGCCACGCGGCGCGAACAGCGCCACCACGTCATCGCCCTGCACACCCGCTGCAATCAGGCCGTGGCCGATGCGGTTGGCATCGCGATTCAACTGGTCGTAGCTCAGGCTCTGGCCCTGGCAACGCGCGACCTCCCGCGACGGATGCGCCTGCACGCGGGACTCGAAACGCTCCAGATAGCTGATCTCGTACCAGTGCTTCTGCACCGGCCCTTCACCGTAGCCCAGCAGTTGCGTGCGCTCGGCCTGCTCCAGGACCTGCAACTGGTCGAGGGTCTGCTGCGGGTTGTCGATCAGTTGCGACAGCAGGCGGCGGAAATGCCCGACCAGCGTTTCCATGTCGGTGTCGTTGAAGTGGCGGGTGTCGTAGGTCAACTGCAATTGCAGCGATTCGCCTGGCAGCAACACCACGGTCAACGGGTAGTTGGTGTGGGTGCGGTTGGCCAGTGGATTGATCCGGTATTCGTTCACGGCCTGCTGAACCTCGGCGCCCAACGGAACGTTTTCAAAGACGAACAGGCTGTCGAACAGCGGTTGGCCACGGGGGGTGTCGGCCAGCAACTGGATGTCCGCCAGCGACATGTGCTCGTGCTGACGCATCTCGGCGTTCTGCGCCTGCAACGCGTTGAGCAACTCCAGCGCCGAGGCGCCCATGCCCGGACGCTGAACCCGCAGCGGCAGCGTGTTGATGAACAGGCCTAGGGCGCCTTCGATCCCCTCCAGTTCGGTCGGACGACCCGCGACCGTGACGCCGAACAGCACTTCTTCGCGGTCGGCATGACGCATCAGCAACAAGGCCCAGGCCGCCTGCACGAAGGTGTTGGCGGTCAGGCGATGCTGCCGGGCCTGATCGGCCAGTTTCGTGGTCTGCGCATTGCCGAGGGCCAGGGTCACGTCGCGCATTTGCGGCTCGCCGTGAGGGCTGTGGCGATACGGCAACGGCGTGACGTCGGTGAAACCGGCCAGCGCCTGACGCCAGTAGTCGCGGCTGACGGCTTCGTCTTGCTCGGTGAGCCAGGCGAGGAAGTCACGATACGGACGTGCGGCAGGCAGGCTGACGTGACGCCCGTCGAGGAACGCCCGGTAATGGGCGAAGAACTCGGTGAGCATCAGGCCCCGGCACCAGGCGTCGATCAGGGCGTGGTGGTGGCTCTGCACGATGCGGAAATCCGCTTCGCCGAACTTCACCAGGCGCAGACGCAGCAGTGGCGCACGGGCGAAATCAAAGCCCTGCTCCCGTTCGGCGGCCAACACTTCTTCCAACTCGGCCTCGGCGGCTTCACGGGACAAGTGACTGAGGTCGATCAGTTGCGCAGGCGACGGCACGCGGCGCATGACCACCTGACGCTGCACCCCGCTTTCCAACCCGTGGAACGCGCTGCGCAGGGCCGGATGACGTTGCACCACTTGCTGCCAGGCGAACTTGAACGCTTCGAAATCCACCGCGCTGCCGACCTCGTACTGGTCTTGCATCAGGTAGATGCCGTTGCCGCGCTCCAGCAGACTGTGCAGCAGAATGCCCTGCTGCATCGGCGCCAGCGGCAGGATGTCTTCAATCTCCCGCGCCGGGATCGCCAGCGCGTCCAGTTGCGCCTGGTTGAGACCGGCCAGCGGGAAGTCCGAAGGGGTCAGACCGGCGTTGTGTTCGTCGCTGCAATGGGCAATCAGTTTCACCAGTTGCTCGCGATACAGCGCCACCAGTTGCTCGATGCTTGCGCGGCTGAAGCGCTCGGTGCTGAAGGTCCAGTCCAAGTGCAACTGGCCATTGCGCACCTGGCCATCGACCGTCAACGCGTTGGCCAGCGGGCCTTGCGGATCGCGCAAATGTTCGAGGGTCTGGCTGGACAGCGAGAACAGCGCACCCTCGGCGTCGTCAAAACGGCCCAGGTAGTTGAACGTCACGCCCTGTCCCACCAGTTCGGGCAGGTCAGCCTTGGACAGGTATTTGAGGACGCCGTAGCCCAAGCCTTTTTCCGGCACGGCGCGCACCGCTTCCTTGACCGTTTTCAGGGTGGCGATGGCATCGTCGCTGGCATCCAGTGCCAGCGGGTACAGACTGGTGAACCAACCGACGCTGCGGCTCAGATCCAGCGCGCTTGCGGCAGTTCCAGCGACGTTCTCACGGCCATGGCCTTCAAGGCTGATGACGTGACGACGGCGCCCGGTCCATTGCCACAACGCCTGAGACAACGCCGCCAGCAGCAGATCGTCGATGCGGGTGCGATAGGCCGCAGGCGCCTCGCTGAGCAGACGGCGAGTGTCTTGCGCATCAAGGGTCAGGCTGACGCTCTCGCTCGCGCCGATCAGGCTTTGAACCGAGGAGTCCCCCGGCAGGCAGGCATCGGCGGCAGCAAAGCCTTGCCAGTGCGGCAATTGCGCGGCCAAGGCCGGGCTGCGTGCGAGGTCTTGCAGCGCGTGCGACCACGTCTGGAAGCTCGCGGTTTTCTCGGCCAGCGCCATGTTTTGCCCGGCGGCCAGACGGCTGTAGGCGTGTTGCAAGTCTTCCAGCAGCACGCGCCACGACACGCCATCGACGGCCAGGTGATGAATCGCCAGCAACAAGCGGCCTTCGCCCGACGGCAGGCGCGCATGCACCACGCGCAGCAACGGCCCGGTTTCTATGTTGAGGCTGCGCTGGGCTTCATCGCTCAGCGACGCGAGGTCTTCTTCACGGGTCAGCTCGCAGGTCCACAGCAGGCGCTCGACGTTTTCGCTGTCGCGATAACGTTGCAGCCACTGCCCGTCGTCACCCTGGTGGAAGCTCAGGCGCAGGCTGTCGTGCTGCGCCAGCAGCGCGCTGAGGACCTGCTGCAACAGCGTGGTGTCCAACGCGTTCGGCAGGTTGAGCAACAGTGACTGGTTCCAGTGGGAACGCTGGGCCACCGGCAAGGCAAAGAAGCGCGCCTGAATTGGCGTCAGGGCAAAATCGCGAGGCGCAACCGGCGCTGCAACGGCTGCGGCAGCGGGCTTGGCTTCCGCGACCACGGCCACTTGCGCCAGCTCGGCAATGGTCTGTTTCTCGAACAATTGCTTGGGCGTCAGTCGGATGCCCTGACGGCGGGCACGGGCGATGATCTGCAAGCTGAGGATCGAGTCGCCGCCCAAGGTGAAGAAGTTGTCGTGACGACCGACCGCTTCGACGTTCAGGGCCTTCTCCCACAATGCAGCGAGGGTCGCTTCAACACCGTCGTGCGGGGCTTCGAAGCTCTGCGACACCACCTGCGGCGTCGGCAGTGCGGCGTGGTCGAGCTTGCCGTTGGCGGTGACCGGGAAAGCCTCCAGCGTCAACACGTGGCTCGGCACCATGTAGTCCGGCAGGCTGTCGGCCAGTTGCGAGCGCAGGGCCTCGCCATCGACCGATGCGCCCTTGGCGATCAGCGCATAGGCGATCAACTGACCACGATCATCGACCCGCACATGGGCGTCGCGCAGGCCATCGAGTTGACGCAGACGCTGGGCGATCTCACCCAACGCCACGCGATAGCCGCGCACCTTGACCTGATCGTCGGCACGGCCGAGGAACTGAATCTGCCCGTCAGCCAGCAAACGCGCACGGTCGCCGCTGCGGTACAGGCGACGGCCATTGCCGCTCGGATCGGGGATGAACACCGCGGCGATCATGGCCGGACGGTCGTGATACCCCCGCGCCAGACCGGGGCCGCCGATGTACAGCTCGCCGACGTCGCCCTGCACCACCGGCTCCAGTTGTTCGTTGAGGATCAACGCCGATGCGTTGGGCAACGGACGACCAATCGGCGCGCTATCGCCTGTCGCGAAAGCCTCACCCAACTCATTGCTCAGCACGCCAACCGTGGTCTCGGTCGGGCCGTAATGGTTGATCACACGGCACGCAGGCTTCAGGCGCTTGACCTGCGCCACCAGTTCCCATGGCAGCGCATCGCCGCCCAGAATCAGCGCGTGCTCGGGCAGCACGTCAGCGGCACGGGCGGCCTGCAACAGACCGCTCAAATGCGTCGGCACGATCTTCAGCACGCCGACGTTGTGCTCGGCCATGTAAGCGGCAAAACGGTCGGCGTCGTTGGTGCGATCCGGGCTGATGAGGTGCAGTGTGCGCGCCGAACACAACGCGCCAAACAGCACGGTATGGCCCAGATCCGCGCCCACAGTGGAGACCATGGCCATGCTCGCGTCAGCCGCGAAGTCCACGCGCTTGAGCAGGCCCTGAACGTAATCGGCCAGTGCAGCGTGACTGATGACCACCCCTTTTGGCGTGCCGCTGGTGCCCGAGGTGTAGATCAGGTACGCCGCCTGTTCCGGATGCGGACGCAGGTTCAACGCGGTGGCCGGTTGCGAGCGCCAGTGCGCATTCGCATCGACCGCAACGACCTCACCTTTGAAGTCCGCAGGCGCTGCAGCATCGCTAACCAGCCAGCGCGCGCCGCTGTCCGCCAGCACGAAGGCCTGACGTTCGGCGGGCCATTTCGGGTCCAGTGGCACGTAAGCCGCGCCCGCTTTGAGGACCGCGAGCAAGCCGACGACGAACTCCACGGAGCGCTCCAGCAACAGGCCGACGCGGCTTTCAACGCCCACGCCGCCCTGACGCAGATGCTGTGCCAGACGGTTGGCATCGGCGTCCGCCGTGGCGAAATCGATGTGCTGTTCTTCACAGCGCAACGCCAGATGCTCAGGCTGCGCGAGGACGCTGGCGTCCCACAGGCTCAGCACGTCGCTGGCCGGGAACGACACCGCTTCGGCGTCCAGTCGCGACAGCACGGCAGAGACCTGCAAGTCGGCCAGACGTGCGCTCGGCTGGGTCACTACCTGCGCGCAGATGCGCAACAAATCGGCGGCGAAACCGGCAATACGTGGCTCGTCGAACAGGTCGCAGGCATAGGTGAACACCGCTTGAATGCCTTCGGCGGTGTCGGTGATGTCCAGCCCCAGGTCGAAGTGCGCGGAGAAGTCGTCCAGTTGGTTGACGTCCATGCGCAGACCGCCCATGTCGACGTTCTGCGGCAGCGGGAACTGCTGGGTGAATTTCACCTGGCACAGCGGGTTGTGGCTGAGGTTGCGGGAAACGCCCAGCGCCTCGACCAACTGTTCGAACGGCAAGTCCTGATGGTTCTGCGCGCCGAGGGCCGTGTGTTTGACCGCTTCGATCAAGGCGCTGAAGGATTGCAGCGGCGAGACGTCGGTACGCAGCACCAGCGTGTTGACGAACAGACCGATCAGGCCCTCGGCTTCGGTGCAGGTCCGCCCTGCTACCGGCACGCCCACGCGCAGGTCGGTCTGGCTGGCGTACCGCTGCAACAGGGTTTTGTAGGCGGCGAGCATGACCATGAACAGCGTTGCGCCGTGCTGGCTGGCGAGGTCGCGCAGGCCTTGGCTCAAGGTCGTGTCGAAAGCGATGGCATAGCGGGCGCCGCGATGGCTTTGTTGCGCAGGACGAGGGCGATCGGCAGGCAAGGTCAGCACGGGTTGGGTGTCGCCCAGACGAGCACGCCAGTAATTGAGTTGACGCTCGCCTTCGCCACCGGCAAGACGGCTGCGCTGCCAGGCGGCGAAATCGGCGTATTGAATCGGCAACGGCGCCAGTTCCGGGTTACGGCCCTGAACGTGGGCGCTGTACAACGCCGCCAGTTCTTTGAGGATGACCTGGACCGACCAGCCGTCCGAGATGATGTGGTGCAGGACCAGCACCAGTTGGCGCTGATGCTCACCCAGACGCACGTTCAACACCCGCCACAGCGGCCCGGTTTGCAAATCCATGGGTTGCTCGACAGCGGCCTTGGCCAGTTCGCCCAAGGCTTCCAGCGGCTGGGCGTGCAGGCTCAGGTCATGCTGTTCGATGAACACCGGCTCAGGGGCATGAATGCGTTGCACCAGCACTTCGTTGGCATCGATGGCGAAGGTGGTGCGCAGGCTTTCGTGACGGGCTGCAAGAGCGTCGAAACTGCGTTGCAGGGCGACATCATCAATGGCGCCACTCAGGCTCAACTGGCCGCACAGGTGATAGGCGCTGCTGTCAGGCTCCAGTTGCGCCAGGAACCACAAACGCTGCTGGGCGAAAGATTGCTCAGGTGCACTGTCACGGGAAATGCGCGCCACCGCTGTCGGGCGCTCAGTGCCACGGCCCTGACTGGCGACGTGGGCATTGAAGGCACCGAGCGTCGGGTGTTCGAACAGGTGAGCGGGTTCCAGTTTCAGACCCAGCTCGCTGTTGAGGCGGGACAGCACTTGCACCACGCTGACCGAATCGCCTCCACGGGCGAAGAAGTGATCACTGGCTTGCAGGTCGTCCTTGCCCAACACTTCACGCCAGGCCGCCACGACTTCCGGCATAAGTGATGCGGCATCGGCGGCGCTGTCTTGCGCTTCGGTGTCCAGCAAGCGGCCGTCCTGCCAGATCGCAAAACTGTCGAGGCTGCCGTTCTGCCAACCGACACGGCACGCCGAGCGTTGCAGCTTGCCGCTGGTGGTACGCGGCAGCGCGCCGGGCTCCAGCAGCACGATGACTTTCGGGGCGACCAAAAACAGTTCGGCCACCGCATCGCGCACGGCTTCGCAGATCATCTGCGGCTTCATCAGGCGACGCACGTTGCGGCTGATTTCCAGCGCTAGGCCCACCCCTTCGGCGCCCTGCTCGTCGGTCACCGGGAAGGCGGCAATGCGCCCGCGACGCAGCAGCTCGACGCTCTTTTCCAGAGACTGCTCGATATCTTGCGGGTAGAGGTTCTGGCCGTTGAGGATGATCAGGTCTTTCAGGCGGCCGGTGATAAACAGCTCGCCACCGCTGGCGATGCCCAGGTCGCCGCTGCGCAACCAGCGCTTGCCGTCTTCTTCAACGAAGGTCTGCGCGGTGGCTTCGGCGTTCTGCCAATAGCCCTGGGCGACGCTTGGACCGGCGATCCAGATCTCACCGACCTGGCCAGGTTGCAGCACTTGCTGGCTCGCCGGATCGACGATGCGCAGATCGTGATCCGGGCGGCACCAGCCACAACCCGGCAGGCGACTGGTGGAGTTTTGATTGGCGAACAATGCCTCGTCGGCGTCGCCTGCGGCGAGCTGGCTGCCGTCGAAGCGTTTGATGCCGAACGGCGCGTCGCGGTGGGCGGCGCTGACGTACAACGTCGCTTCAGCCAGCCCGTAACTGGGGGTCAGTGCGCGACGGTCGAAACCGGCGGCGGCGAAATGCTTGCTGAAGGCGTCCAGCGTGGCGATGCGAATCGGCTCGGAGCCAGAGAACGCCAGGCTCCAGTTGTCCAGTTTGAGATGCTTGACCGCACTCGGCTTGATGCGCTCGACGCACAAGCGGTAGGCGAAATCCGGGCCGCCGGAGAAGGTGCCGTTGTATTGGCTCATCACTTCCAGCCAGCGCGCCGGACGGCCGAGGAAATAGTTCGGCGACATCAGCGTCAGGGTGCCACCGTAGTACAGCGGCAGCAGCAGGCCGCACATCAGGCCCATGTCGTGGTAAAGCGGCAACCAGCTGACCCAGTTCTCGGTGGAGGCGTCAGTGACGAAATGCCGGGCCATGGCGATCTCGTTGGCCATGAGGTTGTCGTGGGACACCATCACGCCTTTCGGTGCACTGGTGGAACCCGAGGTGTATTGCAGGAACGCCAGCGACGAGGTGTCGATCAGCGAGGGCTGGAAAGCGCCCAGCCCGCCGTGGACATCCTCGATGGCGATGAAGCGTCCGTGCACCGGCATGAACGGTTGCAACAGGTGCTGGAATTTATCCAGATCCTCGCGACGGCCCAGCACCATGCCGGGGGCGGCGTCCTGAAGAATGCCGGTCAGGCGGTCCAGATGAGTCTGGCGGTTGTACTCGGGCGCGAACGCCGGTACGGCGATGACGTTGGCGTACAGGCAACCAAGAAACGCCGCCGCGTAGTCCGCGCCGGTCGGCAGGATCAGCACACAACGTTCGCCACCCCGTGCGCCGAGATGATGCTGCAACACGCCCGCGATCGAACGCGCCTGCTGATCCAGTTGCGCGTAGCTGGTCAGGATCGGGTCCTGGTCTTCCTGGACGATGTGTCGAAGGGCAATCCGGTCCGGCTGGCTCTGCGCATAAAGGCCCACCAACTCGGGAAAATGCGCGGCCTGATCTCGTATGGATTTCATTCTTTCACCTGTTTGTTTCGGCAAGACTCAACCCACAGAAGACCGAAAGGCCTCCCGCAAGGTTGTAAGAAAGGATTGGGTGATCGCAGACGACCACCCTGTGACGGCTAAACCTGAATCAGCGCGCCAGCTTCAGCGCCACGCGCTCATGGGGCGCTGGTCGGCTCGAACAGGGCTGCTCGTACTCGGCGAAGATCGACTCCACCACCTCCTGAGAACGCACCGCCAGCACCGACAGCAAGGTGTCGCTCAGGCCGTGGCTGTCTTCACAGCAGCCCTGAAGGAAGATCCCCGCTTCACTGCCCGCACGCAGCGGCAGGCGGTAATCACGGTCGACCGTTGGGCCTTGAATGTATTCCTGAAGACCGGCCAGCAATTCCAGGTGGTAGTCGCGGCGATAACCGGTGGCCAGCACGACGATGTCGAAAGACTCGCTGTGAGTCTGGTCATGGGAGCCGTCGCGCAGGAACAGCTCGATCCCGGCGGCACCGACTTCGGCATGCACCACTTCGCGATTGGTCAACAGGTGATGGCGCTCTTCGCCACGCACTTTCTGCTGATACATGCGCTGGAAAATGGTCTCGATCAGGTCGGTGTCGACCACCGAGTAGTTGGTGTTGCGGAACTCGGTGAACAGCGCATCGCGGCGCTCTTCGCTGTGATTGAAAATGGTGTCGGTAAACGACGGGTTGAAGATCTGGTTGACGAACGGGCTGTCGTCAGAAGGCTTCAACGCACTGCCGCGAATCACCAGGCTGGCCTCGACATTGTCGAAACGGGTGGCCAGATCTTCGAAAATTTCCGCCGCGCTCTGACCGCCGCCCACCACCGCCACACGCACAGGGCCGGGGCGGTTGACCAGCAGTTTTTCGATGCCGCCCCGGTAGCCCGCAGAATGCAGAACGCGCGGGTCTTGCACGCTGTCGAACGCCGCCGGCGCCTGCGGAATGCCGCCAATGCCGAACACCAGATTGCGTGCGCGACGACGGGAAATACCGCCACTCGGACCACGGGAAATCACATCCACCGCGACGAAACGACCGTCCTGAAAATGCGGCTCGACCGAGATCACTTCCTCACCGTAGTGGGTCTGTTCGTTGAAGTGCGAGGCCGCCCAGCTCAGGTAGTCGGTGTACTCCTCGCGGGTCGGAAAGAAGGTTTTGAGGTTGATGAAATCCTGCAGACGGCCCCGCTCCTTGAGGTAGTTGATGAAGGTGAAACGGCTGGCTGGATTTCGCAGCGTCACCAGATCCTTGAGGAAGGAAATCTGCATGGTGGAGCCGTCGATCAGCATGCCTTCATGCCAGTTGAACGCTGGCTTCTTTTCGAGGAAACACACTTGGGGCGCCAGACCGTTGCGCAATGCATGCTCCTGAGTGGCGATCGCCAGAGCCAGGTTCGACGGGCCGAAACCAATGCCGATGTAGTCGTAGACGAGTTCCATGTTTCCCTCTCGTTAGGAGCGATGCGCGGTCAGATCCGGCAGAGTTATGAGCTGTGTCACAGACGCCTGGGGCAGTTCGCGCGCATCGAAATTGAGTAAGACTGATTATCATTACAAAGACGCCTGAGCCTTCCGGCTGTTTAGTCTTTGGCGATGAAAAACTTACAAAGCCTTTACGATTTTTCGCTGGTACGCGCCGCCGATCTCTTCCACCGCATCACGGCTGGCGTTATCGCGACGATCGCCCTGCAATTCGCTGAGCTGGCCTGCCTCCATCTTCACCAGCCGGTCCGCCAGATCGAAGTACTGATCGTCGTGGCTGATGGCGAAAACGGTGATCCCGGCCTGCTTGAACATCGGCAACAGCTCGCGGTAGAAGAACCGGCGGAACAGCGGGTCCTGATCGGCGGCCCACTCGTCGAGCAACAGAATGTCGCGTTTTTCCAGCACCGCCAGCAGCAACGCCAGCCGCTTGCGCTGGCCCTGAGAGAAACGCGTGTCGAGCAAATGCCCTTCGCCAATCTGCACCTTGTGCTTCATGTGCAATTGATCGAGCCAGTGATCGACCTGCGTCGCGTCGGCGTTCTCGCCATCGGCGCCAAGTAGTTGCGAGAACAGGTGGAAATCGGTGAACACGCTGGCGAACAGGTGACGGTAGGCGAGCCAGTCGTCTGCGCCGATGACTTGACCGTCGATCAGAATCGCGCCCGCCGACGGGCGATACAGACCACTCAGGAGGCGCGCCAGGCTGGATTTTCCGCTGCCGTTGCCGCCCATCAAAAACACCGTTTCGCCACGGCGCAGGGTCAGGTTGACCGGGCCGACATCGAAACCGGGTTCATCGCCCTGGGCCGGATAGTGGTACTCGACATCGCGCAGTTCGAGAGTCTGCCAATGGCCGACAATGTGGCTCGGCGCAACGTCGAAGCTTTCGTGATGCTCGGCCAGCGCCAGCGACTCGACCTTGTCCAGCGCCACGCGACCGGAGACTTGCGCCGGGATTGCAGCCACAGCGAGCACCAGCGGGGTGCGCATGAACAGCACGGTCAGCGCGTAGGTCGCCGCCACTTCGGTCGGCGCCCAGCCCAGACCGTTCGCCAGGTAGAACGCCAGGCCGATGGTGCCCAACACCATGATGTTCGCCCAGTTACTGGCCAGCCCGTGATAACGATCCGCCAGAGTGAAATGCTCGCGATAGCGCAATGCGGCGGCGTCGAAGGTTTCTTCGTAGAGACGACGGGCGCGGTCGCGGTTGAGGGTCAATTCCTTGCGACCGTCGATCACGGACTGGTAGCTCTGATAGAGCTTGTCTTCGGACTCACGCAGCGCACGAATGTGGGCGTTGAGTTTGCCGACCAGCAACCAGCCAACGCCCAGGGTGAACGCCATCCAGCACAGCGTGGTGATGAACAGCGAAGGCGACAACCAGGCCAGATAACTGAACGCCGCAACGCTGAGCACCGATCCGTAGATCAGGTCCGGCAGTTGCACGAACGCCATGGTCACAGCGCGGATGTCACTGGACAGGCTGGCGTAAATTTTCGCCCCGCCGATGGATTCGATGCGTTCGATATTGGTGTCCAGCAAGCGCTTGACCATCACCCGGCGCAGACCGTACACGAATCGATGCCCCAGTGCCGTCAGCGACAGCGACGCGCCCGAGGCCAGCGCCAGCAGCAGCGCCAGCATCAGGCCGAACTGCCACAGCGCAGCGCCCAGTCCTTCGTGGACGCTGATCATGCGCTGATTGACGAAGGCGATCACGCCCACGCTCAACAGGCCGCTGCTGATGCTCAGCAACAGCACCATCGCGAGGGGCCAGCGGTATTGCTGGAAGACCAGACGAACTAGTTTCATGAATGACTCCGGCAGAGAAGCAAAAACAGAAAAGGGTGAAACGACGCCTAGATCTCGCCCAGCCGCGCGCGGCAATGGGACAGGGTGTCGCGCAACAGGAAATTGACCATCGTCGGTGAGGTGCCGATGACCTTGGCCACATCACGCTGGGTGTAGCCCTGAATCTGGCTGAGGTTGAAGACGATGCGCATGCGTTTGGGCAGTTCGTTGAGCGCGCCGACCAGTTGATTCACCGATTCACGCCCCGCCAGCACGCGCTCGGGGGAGACGTCAAAACGTGGCTGCTCTTCCAGCTCGGTTTCGGCACCATGATTGCGCTCCAGCCGTTGGCGCCGCAGACGGTCGATCGAAAGGTTGCGCACCACGCGGAACATGTAGTGCGCAGGCTCAATGGAGGCGAGATCGCTTTCGAGCATTTTCACGAAGGCGTCCTGCACCACATCTTCGGCACGGGCACGGCAGCCGAGGAATTTTGCCGCCAGGCGCAGCAGGCCTTCCCGATGGGTGTGGTACGTCCCCATCAACGCGTCGAGACGCGGATCCACGGACGCACAACACCCGCCAACACCGGTGGAGCGCAGCCTTGTGGACTGGCTCATTGCAGGATGAAAATCCATCTTGTTCGACATCCCTGGTTACAAAGGAACGCGAAGAATAACGCAAACGATTCTCATTGCAATGTAAGAAATTTTACCGCTTGGTGAAACTTTCGTTATATGGATGTGGTCGTTTCGTGAGCCGACGAATGGCGGCTATATGCTGGCAAAATCGCTGTAAGCCTTTATTTTAAAAGGCTTTAGAGAGATCAGAAGATTGAGGGAGAGGCGTGGCAATACAGCCTAGACGTCAATTTTTTCTTGTCAAAAAAATGTGTCACTCATGATACAAATTCGCGAGAAGATGAGAATCACTTCGCATTCTCATCTTGTCCGGCCAAGTGTCCACGTCGAAAAGCAGGACCCTTCCTACGTCATCAATCGCAGCTCCAGGTACTGCAACAACATGATGGTCTTGCCATCGGCGATCTCGCCCGTTTCTACCATGGATATCGCTTTTTCGAAGCTCAATTCCAGCACTTCGATGTCTTCCCCCTCCTCCTCCAAACCACCGCCATCGCTGACCCGGTCATCAGACCGATACTCACCGATAAAAAAGTGAATGCGCTCGGTGACCGAGCCGGGACTCATGAAAGCATCGAAGATCTTGCGCACCGATCTGACCACGTAGCCCGTCTCTTCTTCCGCTTCCAGCCGAATCCGCTCTTCAGGGCTGGCATTGTCGAGCAACCCAGCGGCGGTCTCGATCAGGTAACCGCTGTGATCGTTGACGAACGCAGGCATGCGAAACTGCCGCGTCAACACCACGGTGCGGCGTTCCAGGTTGTACAGCAGGATGGTCGCGCCGTTGCCACGGTCGTACACCTCCCGCGTCTGCGATTGCCAGCTACCGTCGCGGCGTTGCAGGTCGAAGCTGTATTTCTTCAGCACGTACCAGTTGTCAGAGAGGGTTTCTTCGGCGGTAACGCGAATGGGGTGGCTGGACATGAATGGCCTTGATGACAGGACAGTACCGGATTGAACACGGCTCCACCCTAGCAGGACTTCCCGAGCGGTGCGAGCCAGGTCCAGTGGCCATGACTTCGCTTAACACAACGGATTGACCGTCTTCAAAGGGGCGGACTATCGATTGTGTCGATAGCCAACATACCGCGCAGCACCGTTCATTTTGTCGAGGCAACACGGGATCATGGCGCCATTGACGAACCGAACAAGGATTTCCCGATGTCCATCAACATGACCATCCTGCTAATGCTGATCGTGTCCTTCTCCATCGCTTTGGCGGGTGTTGCTCAGTACTGATTCGGTACGTCGCGCGTGGGTATCGTGATGGTGATGGCGGCGGTGGACAAGCGCGCGAGCCGAGGCTACACCTGATGGGCTGTCGAGCAATCGCCGCCCCTGGCCGCCTTTCCCCTGCTTGTGGCTGTCCGGTCATTGCTCAGCGTCTTCACTTCCCGACCGCTGAATACAAGGACCTCCTTTCATGGACAGTTTCATTCTGAGCACTCGCAGCAAAGCCAATGGCGTATTCGGCAAGGACGTCGGCCCGGTGTCCTTTCTGCAAGTCCCCGCCAACGTGAACGATCCCCTGCCCAGCCATAACGTCAACTCTGCCAACCAGTGGATGAAGTCGATCCTGCAGCAAGCCAATACCGGCCATCAGGCACTGGATGTGGTGTTTTTCGTGCACGGCTACAACACGCCATCCAAGGAAGCGCTGACCCGCCAGCGTCTGATCGAGAAAGAACTGCGCGCCCGCAAGTACGCGTGCATGGTGGTGGGGTTCGACTGGCCATCGGAGAATCAAACGCTGTTGTACCTGGCAGATCGCAGCAAGGCCCAGGACTCGGCGGCGCAATTGGTCAAACGCGGCATCCTGCCGTTCATGACGTTTTCCCAGCCGGACTGCCCGGTCAACGTGCACGTCATGGCCCACTCCATGGGCGCGTTCGTGGTGCGCGAAGCGTTTCGCTCGGTCGACAAACTGCGTGATTCGGGCCTGGCCAACGACTGGCGCATCGGCCAACTGGTGCTGTTCGGCGCGGATATTTCGTCGTCGTGTTTTGCGCTGGGCAATTCGGACATGATCCCGACCTTCAATCACTGCGGCCGGCTGACCAACTATTTCAGCGGCTACGATGAGGCGCTCGCGGTCTCCAACGCCAAGAACATCGACATCAGCTCCCGGGTGGGCCGCGTTGGCATGCCCGAAGATACCCCCGCAGACGACAAGGCACTGGACGTTGATTGCGGACCACGCTACCTGGCCGTGCGGAACCGCACATTCAAAACCATCGATGGGCTGGTGTCCCATTCCTGGTACCTGGAAGACAGCAACTGGTACGACGATCTGGCGTACACCCTTCAAGGCAGCATCGACCGCAACTCAATCCCGAGCCGGACACTGCTGCACAAGAATGATTTCGTGCTGAATTGAGGCGCTGGTGATCGGGATCACGACTGCCTGTAGCAGTCCAGCTTGCCGACGATGGCGTCCTGAAAATCGCTGCCGCCGGCAAGCCGGACTGCTACAGGGTAATCGCCGAGAGACTCCCCCCCAAGGCAAACGAGTCTGATGTCAACAACCCGCTCAATCATTCAAAGAAATCCGCCACCGCCTCTTTGCTCCCCACAAAGAAACTGTCGGCCACGATCCGCAACGGTTGCAGGTCCAGATCGCTGCGGCCCTCGGCAATCAGTTGCGCGAAATGACGGTACATCGCCGGGTATTCCCCCTCGTCCGGCAAGGTCTGCGCCGCGCCGTCGATACTCACCACCGCACCACCGGAATCCAGACGCAACATGCCCTGATCACTGTACAACTCGATACGCCACAGTTCGTTCTCACCATGATCGAAATCGAACTCGGCCCGCACCTCAGTTTGCCCCGCGGTGCGCATGTTCAGCGATGCAGTAATGGGCGACTGGCAATTGCCCGGCACACTCAAACTCGCCGATTCGACGAACACCGCATCCGGCAGCAATTCAGTGACGATGGACAGCGCATTGATGCCCGGATCGAACACCCCTAAACCGCCCGCCTGCCAGATCCACGCCTGACCGGGGTGCCACTTGCGCACTTGCTCCTTCCATTCCACACGTACGTGTTCCAGCGCCTTGCCCTTGAGCCAGGCTTTCGCAAAGGCCACACCCGGCGCAAAACGCGAATGCCAGGCGAACAACCCGCAGACGCCCGCCTCATCCACTGTGTCGATCAACGAGAATGCCTCGCCCAACGTCGAGCACGGTGGTTTCTCCACCAACACATGCTTCCCCGCCTTCAGCGCCTGCTTAACCAGCGCGAAGCGGCCTTGCGGCGGCGTGCAGAACGCGATCGCATCCACCTGCGGCCCTCGCGCCAGCAACTCGGTCAACGAGCTGAAATGCTCGACACCGGGACAGGGTTGCCCCAACGTGGCCACGGCCACCAGCTCGAACTGCGGGTTGGCGCGGATGGCCGGTACATGCTGGTCCTGTGCGATCTTGCCGTACCCCACCAGCCCCAAACGAATCGGACGCATTGATGACTCCTGTGATCTTGTCGTTATTGTTTACAGACGCGCTTTCAGCCAAAAAGCGGTTAATGTCACGAACTGGTGACAAAACGCAGCGAAATGCATGAAATATCCCGGCGATTTGATCAGAGCCACGAGACCGTCGCAACCCTTGCGCGCAACCGCTATGCTGGTGCGCAATCAGGTCGGACGAGCGACGCCCATGGGAGCTTTCATGTGAGTGCACGAACGATGCAGACGGCCTGCAAGACATTGTTCGTGTGCGCACTCACCCTGGTGATCAACTCTGCACACGCTAATCCCCCGACGTGCCCGACCGGCGAGAAACTGATCTGCCTCAACGGCTGTTTCTGTCTGCCCGACATCGGTCAGGTACTGGGCAGCGGCATGCCCACCGACGTCACACAGATTGCCGGACCCGCACTGTCGTTGTGGATCAGCCAGTCTCGCGCGCAAGCCGCGACCGGTCTCGCCCAGCCAATCCCCGACGCCATTCGCGAAAAGCTGCTGCGCTGGTATCCACCCAGCGTGCTGGACGCTGCGCTGTACAAGGTAGGCGACAACGGTGAATTCAGCGCCGCCAACACCATGCTGCAAAATCCCGACATTGGCGCCGTCACCCTTATCGACATCATCGTCTTTCGCACCGCCGAGGCCGCCGAAAACGATGTCGCCCTCTGGGCACACGAACTCAAACATGTTGAGCAATATCAGCAATGGGGTGTCGACGGTTTCGCACAGCGCTACACCGAGGATTTCAACGCCGTGGAAGCGCCCGCCTACACCATTCAGACCACGGTCAGCCGCGTGCTGCGGGGGTTGGACCCGTGAAACGCGTTCGTGAGGGCCACTATCGTCCGGGCACTGAAAAGCTTGTAGGATGCCTGTCCCCATAACGTCTCGCAGGCCTGGACCTGCGTCAGACCATTCCAGACAGGAAGTACGGAGTATTTGGCATGACACAGCAGTCCGTCATCAGCGTGGCGCAACGCATCACCCTCACCTTTCTCGCCGCAGCCATGCTGCACGGCTGCGCCTCGCAACCCACCGGCCGCCAGTGCCTGGACAATTTCCGCACCGACGGCAACCTGCTGGTGGGCAAAAGCTTCACCACCTACGCGTACCTGCCGGATACTCCCTACAAACGCGCCTTCAAGAACGTCAACAACGTGCTTACCACCGAAGGCTTTCAGATGAAGGTCTCGAACCCTGAGAGCGGCATCGTCAACGTTTACCAGCAAGTGGGCGCCAGCAAAGTCGCACCGCTCAACGCTCTGGTGGAGAAAGCCGGAAGCGGGTCGAAAGTGACCATGACCTTCGTCACCCAGGCCGGGCTGTACACCCCGGAGGACGAGGCGAAGAAGCATTTTTGTGACTATCTGGATCGGGTGGCGAAGTAAACGCTGACCCATCATCGAACTTAATCCGCCCCCAGCGACTGCTTATATTGCCTAAACGGCTCATTTTGATAGGCTAGACTGCAACGCAACTAAAAATAAGCGGCCTTAATTGACCGTTTATAGAGTTTAAACAGTCGATGACGGCCGCTTATGATTGATTTTTTCCCAGTGGATTGCACCTCTACGCTGCAACGGATTGGCTTGCTGGTCAAAACCAGTCGCCTGAAACAAGGTGTTCGACAGCAGGATGTCGTGACCAGACTGGGCGTTCCAGAAAAGGTCATTCGTCGCATCGAACAGGGAGACCCGTCTGTCAGCGTGAAGTCCCTGATGCTTGTGCTTTGGAATCTGGGATTGATGGACAGTGTATTCCGCCCGCTCGAAGACAGCGTCACGTCCTTCCTCGACCTAAAAGAAGAGACCGCCGGACGCAGGGTTCGTCAACGCCGCGCCAAAGCGGAAGATTTCTGATGCCGAACGCCTATATCTACATGGAACACCCCGAAACGGCAGAAGTGCTGACACTGGGCAGACTGACGTTACAACCGAACAAGCCCGGTGAGTTCGTTTACTCCCCCGCCGCGCTGGAAGCAAAAATCTGGGTGCCCGACCCCGTGCGTTTTCCCACCCACCGGAATCGGCCAGAAGCCCCTGCCTCGCCTATCAGGGCTGGACACCTTTCTGGACGTCTGCGAAGTCATCTACGACCGGGACCTGAATGAAGACGCCGTCAAGAAACTCGGCGTCCGGGAGCAGCGCTCATCCGTAGGCGGCGCCCGCCCCAAGCGCACCTTTCTGGGGGAAAAAAATTGATCCTCGCCAAGCCTCGCGACCGTTTCGATCAATTTGACCTCGCGCCGCTGGAGCATGCCTGCATGACATTTGCCGCGAAAAAAGGCATGCGTGTGGCCAATACCTCGCTCTACAACGACTCAAAAGGCACGACGCTGCTGGTGGAGCGCTTCGATCGAACCTACGTGAACGGGACATTCCGACGCATCCCCATGCTCAGTGGCCTGACCTTGCTCGACACGGACTGGAACATCCCCGACATGCGGGCCAGATCCTATGCGCGCCTGGCGGACGAGATGTACCGAAGAAGCGTACCGGACGAGGACCGGCGCGAGCTGTTCGTGCGCATGGTCTCAACGCGATGGTGGGCAATGCCGATGACCATCCGCGCAACCACGCCATTTACGGCCAGTTTCTTCGGGGCGAGGAATTGAAACTCGCCCAGGAAGCGACCACGTCCAGAATGTTTTCAGGCCGATGAAGGGCTTTACCACCAGGCACAACCGACTCACCGCCCCTCCAGCAACGCCCCCGCCTTGTCCAGCAAGCCCAGCGGATCGTCGGTCTTGTGGATGTCCACCGACAGTAACTGGCGGAATTTACGCGCGCCCGGGAAGCCGGTGCCCAGCCCGAGCACGTGGCGGGTGATGTGGTGCATCGCGCCGCCGTTACGCAGGTGGGCTTCGACGTAAGGTCGCAGTTGCGCCAGCGCCTGGGCGCGGGTGATCGCAGGGTCGCTGCCGCCAAACAGCTCACGGTCCACCTCAGCCAGCAGATAAGGGTTGTGATACGCCTCACGCCCCAGCATCACGCCGTCGAAGGTGTTCAGGTGCTCCCGGCATTGCTCCAGGGTCTTGATGCCACCGTTGAGGATGAACTCAAGGTCCGGGAAATCCCGCTTGAGTTGCGCGGCCACGTCGTAGCGCAAGGGCGGAATCTCGCGGTTTTCCTTGGGCGACAGCCCTTCAAGAATGGCAATACGTGCGTGCACCGTAAAACTGGTGCATCCGGCCTCGCGCACCGTGCCGACGAACTCGCAAAGCTGCTCGTAGCTGTCACGGCCATTGATGCCGATGCGGTGCTTGACGGTCACCGGAATGGACACCGCGTCACGCATGGACTTGACGCAATCGGCGACCAGTTGCGGATGGCCCATCAGCACGGCACCGATCATGTTGTTCTGCACCCGGTCACTCGGGCAGCCGACGTTGAGGTTGACCTCGTCATACCCCGCCGACTGCGCCAGTCGCGCACTGGCCGCCAAGTCCGCCGGATTGCTGCCGCCCAGTTGCAGTGCCAGCGGATGCTCGCTCACGTCATGGCGCAGAAAGCGCTCGCTGTCGCCATGAAGCAGCGCGCCCGTGGTGACCATTTCGGTGTAGAGCAGCGCGTTTTTCGACAGCAGACGCAAGAAGAACCGGCAATGGCGATCGGTCCAGTCCATCATCGGGGCGACAGAAAACCTCCTACATACCGGATCTACTGGGGTGGCGAGGTTTTCTGCTTGTGTGCTCTGCATATACAAAATTCTCGTTTACTGCCATTTACCCTGTGCTCGCTCATTTCCGAAGAGCCGTCGCCACGATAAGCAAGCTCGGTCGGCCGTGCAGCAAAATCAGGGCCACTGTTAGCCCTTCGCGAGCACAGGAACGATTCGTCGGACCTGCACCGCTGGAAAGGCGCGACAGTTTATCAGGAAAGCCAGACATTCGAGCCTGGGCACCGCAGGCCTCGGCCATGGCGTAGAGGAACTGTTCGACGCGGGAATGCAATTGGCTGTTCATGATCAAACGTCACGCAGTTTCAGAGCGTTTTCTTCAGCGGCCTTGCGCGCCAGGCCTTCCAGTAGGAAGCGTTGCCAGTTGCCGTCGTAGGTGTTGGCCGACTTGCCCGGCAGCACTTCCAGCTCGCCGGTCAGTGACTGGGCTACCATCATGTCGAAGAACCACTCTGGCATCGCCCAGGTGGTCCACGAGGCTGTCGGAGCCTTGCACATCGAAGCTGATGAAAACAAAGCCTTTGTAGCTCTCGATCCTGGCTTTCTTCAGCCCGCGCGTGGCGTTGTCGAAGCCTTCCGGGTACTCGCCGGGGGGGGGCTTGACCTTGACCAGTCGACCGTCGCTCTTGTAGCACCAGGCGTGGAATGGGCAAGTGAACGTGGACTGATTGCCCTTGCCGACGCGTGTCAGCGTCGTGCCGCGATGCTGGCAGGCGTTGATCAGCGCAAGTCAGCGCATCGATGCACCCTGTGCGTCACGGGCGATTGTCGTTAAGAAAAATTT
Organism: Pseudomonas sp. Pseu.R1; assembly: GCF_045764065.1. Classification (NCBI taxonomy): domain Bacteria; kingdom Pseudomonadati; phylum Pseudomonadota; class Gammaproteobacteria; order Pseudomonadales; family Pseudomonadaceae; genus Pseudomonas; species Pseudomonas sp. Pseu.R1. The sequence goes on from NZ_JBJGEE020000001.1 coordinate 993,644, forward strand.
CGCCATTTTTTGTGAAACGCACCTAGGAATACATTCTCGCCCACGCCCATGAGCCGCTGTCGATCTAGCAACTGGCAGGACTGGCGGGCGTCAGTGTGCGCACACTGTTTGCCGGTTTCAGAGAATTCCGCAACATCAGCCCGATGGCCTTTCTGCGGGACGTGCGGATGGAACGGGTGCATGGTGAACTGTGTGGGGGCACCGACTCGGTGACGGGCATCGCATTGAAATGGGGGGTTGCCCACTTGGGGCGTGTTTCTCAGGAGTACCGCAAGCGCTATGGTGAACTGCCGTCGGAAACCTTGCGTTTCCGGCGTTGAGCCCCCTCCCCAAAAAAACGCACCCCATAAAAAAACCCGCCGAAGCGGGTCGTTTTTCATTTCATGGCCATTCCAACATCCTGTCGGTAGCGCTCCGCGCAATGGCTGATCATCCTTGACCTCCGAAGCCGTTCCTGTGCTTCAGCTGACGGATCCAATATGCCGCTCAATTGTTACAGTTCATAGAGCGGGTTTTCTTTTCTTCGTGTAAGCCTTTGGCTATACACGCTACGGGAAAAACAGCCGAAACAATGGGGATCGTCAGGGAACAACCCCTGTCGCTCAGGCTCCAAGCAGTCTGGATCGAGCGTTGCCCTCCCCGGCGACCGATCATCACGTTCTCTGCCCCGCTCCTCAAAATATCCATGCACGGCGGATTGGCGGCTGAGGTACCGGACAGTTGTTTGCGCAAACGCAGGCCACCGGAATCAGCGTGTTTGATGCGGTTGACGCCCTTGAGTGACCGGCGACGCTCGGGTAATGTCTTCAAACCCACAGGACAGAGCACGCTCATGACTTCCAAGCTGGAACAACTCAAGAAAATCACCACCGTGGTCGCTGATACTGGCGATTTCGCTGCCATTGAAAAACTCAAACCGGTCGACGCCACGACCAACCCTTCCCTGCTGCTCAAGGCTGCGTCCAGCGACAGCAACGCCGAGCGTCTGAAAGAAGCGTTCAGCGGCGCCAAAGACGACATCGGCCTGGCCAGCGACCGTTTCGCCGTGGCCATCGGTCAGGAAATTCTGAAAGTGGTGCCGGGCCGTGTGTCCACCGAAGTGGACGCGCGCATTTCCTTCGACACCAACGCCTGCATCGAGCGCGCCGAGCGCCTGGTGGACCTGTACGACAAGGCGGGCATTGGCCGTGATCGCATCCTGATCAAACTGGCTTCGACCTGGGAAGGTATCCGCGCCGCCGAACAGTTGGAGAAGAAAGGCATTCAGTGCAACCTGACCCTGCTGTTCTCCTTCGCCCAGGCCCAAGCCTGTGCCGACGCAGGCGTGTTTCTGATCTCGCCGTTCGTGGGCCGGATCTACGACTGGTACAAGAAAGCCGAAGGCAAAGAATACGTGGGCGCTGAAGATCCGGGCGTGAAGTCCGTGACCCGCATCTACAACTACTACAAGGCCAATGACTACAAGACCGTGGTCATGGGTGCCAGCTTCCGCAACCTGGGCCAGATCGAAGAACTGGCAGGCTGTGATCGCCTGACCATCAGCCCGGATCTGCTGCAAAAGCTGTCGGAAGACACCGGCTCTCTGGTGCAGAAACTCAAGCCTGGCAACGGCGGCGAGCCGCGTCAGACCTTGAACGAAGCCCAATTCCGCTGGGCCTCCAATGAAGACGCCATGGCCACCGAGAAACTGGCTGAAGGCATCCGTCAGTTCGCCCGCGACCAGGAAAAGCTGGAAGCGTTGTTGCGCGCCAAAGCGTAATCGTCCCAAACAAAAAGGGTGGCCTCCTCGCGGGTGCCACCCTTTTTTTGTGCCAGCATCACTCGCCTGTGTGGGAGCCGGCTTGCTGGCGAATTCGCCGTGTCAGGCATCCCAATGTCTCTGATCCGTCGTATTCGCCAGCACGCCGGCTCCCACAACCATCGCAAGACCTACAGACCATTGTCATCAGACAAGGCCATATCTCAATGCGCTACTGATGCTCCAGCGCATTCACCAGATCACAGAACGCCGCGCGATTGGAGTCATTCAACCCCATCAGAATCTTGTGTGCTTCGAGCACCTTGGCCTTGACCACATCCTCGCATTGATCCTGCGATGGCAGGTCGCTAAGTGCTTCCGGACGAGGAATCGGCTTGCCTACGATGTTGAACACCTGATCGAAGCCCATCGATTGCAACAGGCGCGTGATGTCTTCGTGGGTGGTCACGACAGTCGGCAACAGCCCCGCTTTTTGACGGGACAGAATGGACAACTTGGCCAGCAAGCCAAGCGTGGTGCTGTCAATGCTGCGCGTTTCGGTCAGGTCGATCACCACGGTCGAAAAATTCATCGCGGTGAAGATCCGTTCGATCGTCGCATCCAACGCCGAGCAGAGAGTCAGACGCACTTCACCCACGAACTTCAGGACGAACGTGCCGTCTTGCTCGGCAAACTGGATTCTACCGGTACTCATTAAAGGTTCCTGCTCAACACTAACAAGGCGATATCATCCGGCATCTCCCCGAGTGTGGCCAATCCAAACTTCTGACGCAGGCCATCCAGGCTGCCGCCCGCCGACTTCACCCATTCGGGCAAGCTGGCTTCTTTCTCTTTGAGTGTATCACCTGGCAACAGGTCCAGAATGCCATCAGACAGCAGAGTCAGACTAAAGGACTCCGGCAGCTCCAGCACATGGTCCGAATACGTCGCCTCATTGAACAATCCCACCGGCAGTCCGCGCCCTTCCAGGTAGCGGGTTTCGCTCGGTGTGTACAGCACCGGCAGCGGCAAATGCCCGCCCACGCTGTAGGTCAGTTGCCCGGTTTGCTCGTCGATGATCCCGCCAACCATTGTCACGTGCTTGCCCAGTTTGCAACTGATCAGGCCACGGTTGATATGGCCCAGCACGTCGGACGGCTTGAATGCAGGCAGCGAGCCGCCGCGCTTGGATTCGAACAGCAGCCGTGTGGTCATGAACTTCAGCAGGACGGTGATGAACGCTGATGACGCGCCATGGCCCGACACGTCGGCCAGATAGAATGCCACGCGGTGGTCGTCGACCCGGAAGTAATCCACGAAGTCGCCGGACAGGTACAGAGACGGGATGATTTCGTGTTCGAATTCGAACGAGTCAATAGCCCAAGGGCTGGTCGGCAGCATGTTCATCTGCACCTGACGACCGGCGTCCTGATCTTCCTGAAGCAAATGCAGACTGGCTTCCAGCTCGCGGTTGGCGGTTTCGAGCTTCTGACGATAAAGCTGGTTTTCCTGAAGCAGACGCGCGCGATCCAGCGCCCGCTTGACCGAGTGCTCAAGCACTGCGAGGTCTTCCAGGGGTTTGATCAGGTAATCAGCCGCACCCAGACGCAACGCCTCGACAGCATCGCTCATGACACCTGCGCCGGACACCACGATCACCGGGGTTTCCGGCGACAGGCCGGTGACCTGACGGATCAGTTCGAGGCCGCCCACCTGGGGCATGCGCAAGTCACAGATCACAAGATCAGGCTTGTTTTGCTCGAATGTCTGTAGACCCTGCAGGCCGTTGCTGGCTTGCAAGACGCTGAACCCACTGTCTTCCAAATAGGCCGCGAGACTCGCGCGCACTACTTCGTCGTCATCGATAATCAGCAGCGTGGCACTGGTTTTTTGCATGTGGGCAAACGGCGCCAGATCAGGTTGGCGTACGCGGTCGGAGGATGTCGGACCGCCTACTGGATTCGCTTTTAGCCTCTCTGAATCAAAGGTAGCGGACTTTTGGTCAAACGCTTCATTTAACAGAGCTGCCCTTCAAGGCGCAGACGGTACTCCCATCCGCCGGGCGTTTCAAGCGTGCTCCAGCGGTCGGCAGGCGTCTTTACATCACAAATCACCGGGAGTTATAAGAACCCCTAAATCAGCAACAAAAACGAAGGATGCGCCATGGGCCAGATTGATCGCGACTATGCAGAGAAACGAGATTACATCCGCATGCGTGTCGACGCGGACATCAGCCTGATCTATGCAGGCCAGATCATTCCGGCGGTGTGCGTGGACTTATCCAGCTCCGGCATGCAGATACAGGCGCCGCGCACTTTCAAAGTCGGCGACCGGATCAGCGTGAAAATCGAATCCGAGCACACCGCGCTCAAGGGCCTGGAGGCTGACACCGAGGTGGTCTGGATAGCCGATATCGGTGTTGGAGAGCAAAAGCTGGGGTTGACGATTCTCACCATGAAGTAATGGCACTTCGGAACTACGTCACAATTTAGAAAAGTTTTGAAAAATAAAAGGCGACCCGAAAGTCGCCTTTTTTTGCATCGGGTGAACGACCGGCCTCGATCAGAAGTCGTCGACGACCTTGCCATCCTTGACCTTGAACTCGCGGTTTTGCAGGTAGGCGTTGCGGATGAAGATGTACTTGTCACCGTTGATCAGCTTCTCAGCCGACAACAGGCTTGCACGGGTGTCCACCACGCTCACACCAAAGGCCGTGTTGCGAGTCGGCACGTGGTCGATGTAACGGTACGGCATGGTGTACGTGTCAGGGTATTTGGCGAACGCGTCACGCACGGTGCTCGGGCCAAAGAACGGCAGCATCACAAAAGGACCGCTGCCCACGCCCCAATGGCCGAGGGTCTGACCGAAATCTTCGTCGTTGCGTTGCAGGCCCATCTTGGTGCCCACGTCGAAGAAGCCCAGCAGGCCGAAGGTGGTGTTGAGGATCAGGCGCGCGGTGTCGACACCGGCAGCCTCAGGTTTGGCCTGCAACACATCGTTGGCGAAGTTGGTCACTTCCCCGATGTTTTTGAACATGTTGTGGATGCCGTCTTCGAGGAACTGCGGCGTGATGAACTCGTAACCCTGGGCGATGGGCTTTAGCGCGTAGGTGTCGACGGTGTCGTTGAAGCGGAAGATGGCGCGGTTGACGCCTTCCCATGGATCTTCGTCAGCGGCCTGAGCGGCCATTGGCACCAGTGCCAAACCGGCCCAGAAGCACGTTCGAGCCAGACGATTGATAAAGCCAGCACCGGTCACGGGCATAGCAAAGACTCCCAGTCAAAGTGATGAAGCGGGCGCTACGCCCCAAACCAAAGGTGAGAGTATAAAGCGTTCTGTAACGATTTACGTCGCCGAAATCCGAAGGAATTCTACAGATCGCTAAACATCGGCGAACAATGTCACCTATCAGTCATCGCACTGTCATGCAAAACCCTTAGTGTTATGGGCATTTGAGAGGGAACTTCATGCTCGCCGCCGTCGCTGCGCCCGCCCTGCCGTTTACCGCTGTGCTCTTTGGCCTGAGCGGTTGTCTGGTCGATTTCGGCGCCCAGACCCGCACGTTGCGCAGCACGGACGGCACATCCTTTCTTTCCCTGGACGCCAGCGCGTTCGCCTCGCCCACGCCAGGTGCCATCGCCGCGTTGAAACGCCTTAAACAGCAAAGTATTCCCTGTGCCTGGATCGACGAATATCCCGCAGGCATCGCCGAGCAACTGGCTGCCCCGCTTGAAAACCTGATTCAACCCACGCCCAGCCCGAACAACCATTGGCCTGCGCCAGATGCCTGCTGGCAGGCTCTGATGAGCCTCGGCGTCGGCCAGATCGACGGTTGCGTATTGGTCAGCGGCGACCCGCGCCTGTTGATGGCCGGCCTCAACGCCGGTTTATGGACCGTGGGCCTGGCGTCTTGCGGTCCGCTGTGCGGACTGTCGCCTGCGCAATGGGACGTCCTGAGCGACTTGCAACGCGAACGCCTGCGCGGTCGTGCCACGCTGGAGCTGTATGCTTCGGGTGCACACTCGGTGATCGATCATCTGGCAGAACTGGAATCGTGTCTGGCAGACATCTCCCTGCGTCGTCTCAAGGCCGAAAAGCCCTGATTGATCAGGGTCATGCAGAGTGTGCGGGAGTGGATTAGTCTTAGCGATAAAGGACCTTTGCCGATGCCGTGCGGTCCATGCTGAGACTATTCATGAAGGGAGTACCCTATGCCTGCCCGCGAACTGCAAGAACAGCTGGACACCCTGCGCGAGCAACTCGAACAGAACCCGCCGCTGACGGAAGAAGAGCGCGTGCATTTGCATGAACTGATGGCGCAGATTCAGGCCGAAATCGCCGTGGAAACCGCCACTCCGGACAACAATCTGGCCGACGGCGTCAATCTGGCCATTGAGCGCTTTGAGGTCGAGCACCCGACCATCGCCGGTACGTTGCGCAATATTGTGCAGACGCTGGGGAATATCGGGATCTGATAACCACCTCTCGCCAGCACCGCCCCATCGCTGTAGCCGCCCGGCAGTGCTGCTAAGGAATTCGGGACGAATATCTTAAGCCGGACTCCATTATTGTGTGAGCCGGCTTGCTTGCGAATGCAGAGTGTCAGTCACGTCATCTGTCACAGGCACACCGCTTTCGCCAGTAAGCCGGCTCCCACAAAGACCGCACACAACCTCAAGCCTTGCGCTCAAGTCACTGCCGCGCCAACCGCCCATTCTCCAGGGTCAGCTTCTCAGTGCTGCGGTACGGGTTGATGTCCAGCCCGCCGCGACGCACATAGCGCGCGTACACCGTCAGTTTTTCCGGTTTCAGCAGACGTTGCAGGTCCATGAAGATCCGCTCCACGCACTGCTCGTGGAAATCCGAGTGTTGACGGAAGCTGACGATATAAGCCAGAAAACTGGCATGATCCAGCGCCGCACCCCGGTATTCTACCGCCACGCTGCCCCAGTCAGGCTGGCTGGTAACCGGGCAGTTGGATTTGAGCAGATGGCTGTGTAACACCTCCTCCACCACCCGCGTTTCATCGCAGCGCAGCAACTCAGGCTGCGGGCGATCGTAGCTGCTGATGGTCACGTCCAGATCATCGACGCAAACCCCTGGCACCGCCACAATGCCTTCTGCTTCGATCTCCTTGAGCGAACGAATACGCACATCCACCGGCTTGCCGGCCGCTGCCGACAGGTCTTTCTCCAGGGTCGAGACCAGCTCGGCCTGCGAGGCGAATGGCGTCTGGTTCAGTGAGTTGAGGTACAGCTTGAACGATTTGGACTCAATGATATTGGGCGATTCAGCCGGAATGCTGAACTCACCGATCGCCACCACCGGCTTGCCGGACGGCAGCAGCCAGGACAACTCATAGCAGTTCCAGAAATCGACCCCCTGATACGGCAGTGTCTCGGCGGTCAGCCCCAGTTCCGCCCACTTCGCCGTGCGCGGAATCGGGAACAACAGGGACGGTGTGTAAGTGGCGATGTATTCACTGGACTTGCCCAGCGGCGAGTGTTCGGCTGCGGGATGCATGGCGGGACCTGAAAACGTATAAAAAGGGCGGAGGTAAAATCCTGACCGGCAAGTTTATAGGTTTTGCCCCACGCTTTCAGCGTTTACTCGGCAATCGAGATTTTTCCCACCATACCTGCCTGATAGTGGCCGGGAATGTTGCAGGCAAATTCCAGATCGGTGGCCTTGGTGAAGGTCCAGGTCAACTCGGCGGTCTTACCAGGTTCGACCAGCACACTGTTCGGGTCGTCGTGCTTCATGCTGCCATGATCCATGCCCGCCATGTCATGCTTCATGCCAGTGGAAGTCAGCATGCCGCTGGCGACCATCTTGAGCATTTCCTGCTGATGGGCCGCGTGCATGGCCGCATCGCCCAGGTTGAACTCATGCAGCAACTGGCCTTTGTTGACCAGCACGAAACGCACGGTCTCGCCCTCCTTCACGCGCAGGGACTTGGGCTCGAAGTACATGTCACCCAGCGTCAGTTCCACGGTGCGTGTTGCCTGATCGGCATTTTCCGCATGACCAAAATCGAAATGCCCGCCCGGTGCGGCCTGAGACATCAGGCTGACGCTCAACAAGGCAGCAGCAGCGATAAAACGAGCAAACATATACATTTCCCTTAACTACGCATTGATACGCTCACAGTAGGTCGCCACCTCTGGCATTAAGCTGACCGTAACATTACAACTTTGTAAGCTTGGCCCCTGCCTGGCCCGCTCGCGTTATAAAGCGGCCTTGCCAACGAGCTGTGAACCGTACATGAAATTACTGATCATTGAAGATCAAGCGAAAACCGGCCAATACCTGCGCCAGGGCCTGACCGAGGCGGGGTTCAATACCGAACTCGTCGCCGACGGTACTACCGGCCAGCATCTGGCGCTGACCGGCGATTACGCGCTGCTGATTCTGGACGTCATGCTGCCCGGCCGCGACGGCTGGCAGATTCTGCAAGCGGTACGCAACGCGGGCCTCGACACGCCCGTGTTGTTCCTCACTGCCCGTGACGCCGTGGAAGATCGGGTCCGAGGTTTGGAACTGGGCGCGGACGACTATCTGATCAAGCCGTTCGCCTTCTCCGAACTGTTGGCCCGGGTGCGCAGCCTGTTGCGCCGGGGCAGCAGCGCCAGTCTGGAAACCCATCTGCAATTGGCCGACCTGCGTCTGGACCTGCTACGCCGTCGTGTAGAACGCAACGGCCAGCGCATCGACCTCACGGCCAAAGAGTTTGCCCTGCTGGAACTGATGCTGCGTCGCCAGGGCGAGGTCCTGCCCAAATCGCTGATCGCCTCTCAGGTCTGGGACATGAACTTCGACAGCGACACCAACGTCATCGAAGTGGCGATCCGCCGCTTGCGCCTGAAAGTCGATGATGGCTACCCGAACAAGCTGATCCACACCGTGCGCGGCATGGGCTACGTCCTCGAAGAGCGGAGCCTGTGATGTTCAAGCGGATGTCTCTGGGCAGCCGCCTGGCGCTCTTGTTTGCGGCCTGTACCGCTGTGGTGTCGCTGACCGCTGGTGTGCTGTTCAACCGCGCCAGCGAAGCCCACTTCATGGAGCTGGACCAGCAATTGCTGGAGAGCAAACTGCCCACCCTGCGCGACGCGCTGATGGGCGTCTCCAGTATCGATCAACTCAATGAGCATCGTCAGGCATTACAGGGGGAACTGGCGCACTCTCCCGACCTCGCCTTGCAGGTGCGCAGTTCGGAGGGCGCGCTCTGGTTCGACAGTATGCCTACTTCGACGCCAGAGATGAGTGGCCACACCGGTCTGCACACTCTGACAGGCAATGGCATTTCCTACCGCTCTTACGTTGTTGCCCTACGCCCGGATCAGCCGGATTCTCCACAACTGACTCTGCTGCTGGACATCACCCACCACCAGCACTTTCTGGAACGCATGCAACACCTGATCTGGCTCACAGTGGGTTTGTCTGCGCTGGCCACTGCGCTGCTTGGGGCCTGGGCCGCCCGCAGCGGCTTGCGACCCTTGCGCGACATGAGCGAGGTCGCAGCCAGCGTATCGGCCAGCTCGCTGACCACCCGCCTGCCCCATCACGAGTTGCCCGCCGAGCTGGCCGAGCTGGGCCTGGCGTTCAACGCCATGCTCGGCCGTCTCGACGACGGGTTTCAACGGTTGTCCGCGTTTTCGGCGGACATCGCCCATGAGCTGCGCACCCCGCTGTCGAATCTGCTGACACACACTCAAGTCACCCTCACCCGCCCTCGCGGTCTGGATGAGTACCGCGAGGCCTTGCTGGGCAATCTTGAAGAGCTGCAAGGCATGGCGCAGATGGTCAACGACATGCTGTATCTGGCCAAAGCCGAGCATGGATTACTGACCCTCAACCGAGAACACTTGCAATTGCACGAAGAAGTTGACGCGTTGCTGGAGTTTTTTCTGCCGCTGGCAGAAGACGCGCAGGTGACATTGGTTCGCGAGGGGCATGCCGTCATGAAGGGCGACCAGCACATGCTACGCCGCGCCCTCTCCAATCTGCTGGACAATGCCTTGCGCTTCACCCCTAAGCAGGGTCGGGTGTCGGTCACTCTGACGTCAGCGGCTCAGACACTCAGTATCCGTATCGAAAACACCGGCAAGACGATTGCGCCCGACGCGTTGCCCAAACTGTTCGACCGGTTCTACCGGGCAGATCCGGCGCGCCATGAGGGTAGCGAGCATGCGGGGTTGGGGCTGGCAATCACGCAATCCATCATCAAGGCCCATGGCGGGACCATTCGCTGCGAATCGCAGGATGGCGTGACGCGCTTCTGGATCGAATTGCCGAACATAAATGACGGGTAATGCACTTCTGTGGGAGTGAGCTTGCTCACGATTGAGGCCATGTACTCAACACAATACAGCGCCTGAAATACCGCCTTCGTGAGCAAGCTCCCCCCACAAGAAAACGAAGTGTCAGCCCTGTAACCGATCACTCATACCGCAACGCCTGCGCAGGCTCGATCTGCGAAGCCCGGTATGCCGGATAGATCGTCGCCAGGAAGCTGAGGATCAGCCCCGCTGCGCAGATCATCACCACGTCGCTGCCTTCCAGTTGCGATGGCAGGTTACTGATGAAATACACGTCCGAGGTAAAGATGTGCTGCCCGGTCACCCGCTCGACCCAGCCCACCAACTGGCTGACATTGATCGCCGCGATCACCCCCAGCACGCCACCGATGAGCGTGCCGATCACCCCGATCACCGAGCCCTGGACCATGAAGATGGTCATGATCTGCCGAGGCGTGGCGCCGATGGTGCGCAGGATCGCGATGTCCGCGCCCTTGTCGTTCACCACCATGATCAGGGTCGCGATGATGTTGAACGCCGCGACCGCGACGATCATCAGCAACAAGAGACCAATCATGGTCTTTTCCATCTTCATCGCGCTGAACAGACTGCCTTGGGTGTGGGTCCAGTCATCGGCCTTGTAGTCGGCGCCCAGACCGCCCGCAATCGCCGCTGACACTTGCGGCGCCGCGTACAGGTCCTTCAGCGCCAGCCGCACGCCTTGCACCTGATTCGGCTGCCAGCGCTTGATGGCCGCAGCGTCCGCCACGTTGACCAGCGCCATGGAGCCGTCCAGTTCAGCACCGACCTTGAACACGCCGACCACGGTCAAGCGCTGCAAGCGCGGGGTGATACCGCCCGGATCGTTGCTGATTTCCGGCACGATCAGGGTCAGTTTGTCGCCGACATTAAGGCGGAACCGCCGCGCGGTGATTTCGCCGATCACCACGCCGTACTCACCGGGCTTCAAGTCCTGCAAGCGGCCCTGAACGATGTGCTGAGTGACGATGGAGACCTGGGATTCCAGCGCCGGATCGACGCCGTTGATCTCGATCGGCTGCATCGCGCCCTTGTACGAGAGCATGCCGTCCATCTGCGTGAACGGCACGGCTGCCGTGACTTGTGGATTCTTCAAGGCCGCGTCGGCGGCGGGCTTCCAGTCGTCCAGCGGCTGCACGCCGTCGATCACTGCGTGGGGCACCATGCCGAGCACGCGGGAGCTCATTTCCTTTTGAAAGCCGTTCATCACGGACAGCACGACGATCATCGCCAGGACACCCAGCGCCAGCCCGATCATCGAGGTCATGGAAATGAACGAAATGAAATGGTTGCGGCGTTTGGCCCGGGTGTAGCGCGTGCCGATAAAAATGGATAACGGTCTGAACATTCGTGGAGCACCGTAGCTGAATAGGTACACCCCGACGCCGCTTAGCGCAGCGCCAGGTTCAATGCGTCACGCCTCGATGAGGCGGCCTTCTTCCAGACGCCACACGCGGTCCATCTGGCGGGCCAGCGACAGGTCGTGGGTCACCACCAGAAACGCGGTGCGCGACGAAGTGCTGAGTTCCAGCATCAGGTCTTGAATGCCCTGGGCGGTGTGGGAGTCGAGGTTGCCGGTCGGCTCGTCGAGCATGACCAGACCCGGCTGGTTGACCAGCGCGCGGGCAATCGCCACGCGCTGACGTTCGCCACCGGACAGTTCCGCAGGCTTGTGCGCCAGACGGTGCTTGAGGCCAACCCGTTCCAGCAGCGCCGTGGCGCGTTGACGCGCCTCAGGAATCGGCGTTTTGCCGATCAACAGCGGCATGCAGACGTTCTCCAGCGCAGTGAATTCCGGCAGCAAATGGTGGAACTGGTAAACGAAACCCAACGCCCGGTTGCGCAGCAGGCCACGGGCCTTCTCGTTCAACGCCGACAGCTCTTCGCCTGCCAGCCACACACTGCCTTCAGTCGGGGTATCCAGACCACCGAGCAGGTTGAGCAAGGTACTTTTACCCGACCCTGAACTGCCGACGATGGCCACGCGCTCACCGGGGTGCAGTTCCAGTTGCAGGCCCGACAGCACGACCACGGATTCCGGGCCTTCCTCGTAGGATTTGCCCAGGTTGCGGCAGCTCAATACAGCTTTATCACTCATGCGCGACTCACTCATAACGTAGCGCCTCCGCCGGCTGGGTGCGCGCCGCACGCCAGGCAGGATACAGGGTGGCGAGGAAACTCAGGACCAGCGCCGCGCCGCAAACCAGCAGCACGTCTTCGGTCATCAATTGCGATGGCAGATAGTCGATGAAGTAGACATCCGCATTGAGAAACTTGTGGCCGATGAGGCGCTCCAGCGCCGCGATCGCCGCGCTGACGTTGAGTGCTGCGAGAATGCCGACGCCTGCGCCAATGGCCGTGCCGACGACGCCGATGACGGTGCCCTGAACCATGAAGATGCGCATGATCTGGCCCGGCGTTGCGCCCAACGTGCGCAGAATCGCGATGTCACCGCGCTTGTCGTTCACCACCATGACCAACGTGGAAATGATGTTGAACGCCGCTACCGCCACGATCAGCAACAGCAGCAGGCCGATGATGGATTTCTCCATGCCGATGGCCTGATACAGGTTGCCGTGGGTGCGGGTCCAGTCGCGGGAGTAATACTCGTGCTCGCCCAGGTTTTGCGCGATTTCATACGCCGAGCGCGGCGCCTTGAACAAATCGGTGAACTTCAGGCGCAGGCCCTGCACCTGATCCGGCTTCCAGCGGTGCAGACGCGCCAGATCCTGCAGATTGGTGACGCCCAGATAGCCATCCAGTTCACCCGCGCCGACGTGGAAAATCCCGACCACGGTGAAGCGCTTCATGCGCGGAAACATGCCCGCCGGGGTGACGGTGATTTCAGGGGAAACGAACGTGACCTTGTCGCCGATTTTCACCCCCAGCTTGTTGGCCGCCTTGTCACCGATGACCACGCCAAAGCCGCCTGACACCAGATCGTCAAGACTGCCCTGTTTCATGAAGCCATCGATAATCGAAACTTTGCGTTCCTCGACCGGGTCGATGGCATTGAGCAGGATTTTCTGCACGTTGCCGTTGTTGGTCAGAAGGCCCTGCATCTGGGTGAACGGCGCAACCGCCTCCACTTGCGGGTTCTGTTTGACCCGTGTGGCCAGACTTTGCCAGTCGCTGATCGGCTCGCCGGATTCGATGGTGGCGTGAGGCACCATGCCCAGTACGCGAGTGCGCATTTCGTGGTCGAAGCCGTTCATGACCGATAACACGACTATCATCACCACTACGCCAAGGGCGAGACCGATCATCGACGTCAGGGAAATGAAGGAGACAAAATGGTTACGGCGTTTTGCACGGGTGTACCGCGTGCCGATAAATACAAAAAGAGGTCTGAACATGTAAGGGCTTGTTCGGAGGAATGGGAACGTCCTTGTGGCGGGCCTTGGCCTGCGGCTTTACACTCGATTCATTGAGGCGCAATCGAACGCAATCACTCTGACAACCGCTGCTACCATGGGTTCGCCATGCCGACACTAGATGAAGAAGAACGCCGCGAATACTACCGTATCGAGGACAGCGTCGCACTGGAAATTCAACGCATTCCAGCCTCGGGTTCCGTCGACGAACACAGCCACCATGACACCTCCACCCTCTTCGACCTGCTGAGCGAGTTGCACGTCGCCGAATTCGAATCCCAGCATCTGCTGCGTCAGCTCGACGACCGTGATCGCACTACCAACAGTTTCTTGCGAGCCATGAGCAAACGCATCGACCTGCTCGGCCAGGTGGTCGCACAAACCGTGCTGGGCAAACTCGGCGCCCCGCAGAAAGTGATCATGTCCGAAGGCGGGCTGCAATTCGAGTCGCATCAGCCCTTCCCTGTCGACACCCTGCTCTCCGTGAAAATGGTGCTGATGCCGCAGGCCTCGGGGATGATGTTGCGGGCCAAAGTCACCCAGTGCCATTCCCGTACCATCGGCGATTTTGAGGTGGGCACCGAGTGGGTCGACCTCAGCGAAGCCCAGCGCCAGCTACTGGCCCGACATATCTTGCAACGACAAGCCGCCCAGAGAAGACTGGCACGCGAGCAAAGCAATCCCGATACACACTGACTTTCAGCCTTTAGGCGCGTTATCCAAGGAGCACCTGTGACACTGATTTATGGCCACCGCGGCGCCAAAGGCGAAGCACCGGAAAATACCCTGACCAGCTTTCAGGAATGCCTCAAACACGGGGTCAAACGTTGCGAACTGGACCTGCACCTGTCCCGCGACGGCGAACTGATGGTGATCCACGACCCCACCCTCAAACGCACCACGGACCGTCGCGGCAAGGTGGTCGAACACGACGCGGCGGATCTGGTGACCTACGACGCGCGCAAAGGCGGTCCGGGCTGGGTTCAACCATGCCCGATTCCACGTCTGGAAGAGCTGTTCGAGAAGTGCGATTTCGATCACTGGCAACTGGAAGTCAAAAGCGCCTCACGCACCCGCTCGGCGACCACCGTGCTGGCGATCCGTGAAATGGCCCAGCGTCACGGTTTGCTGGACAAAATCACCATCACCTCCAGTTCACGGGAAGTGCTGGGGGCCGCACTGGAACTGACGCCGGACATCTCGAGAGGTCTGGTGGCCGAGTACGCCTGGCTCGACCCGCTCAAAGTCGCGCAAAACTATGGCTGTGAGATTCTGGCGCTGAACTGGACGCTGTGCACGCCGGAACGCCTGAAGAAAGCCCAGAGTCAGGGCCTGCATGTGTCGGTCTGGACCGTCAACGAGCCTGCGCTGATGCGCAGACTCGCCGACTTCGGCGTCGACAGCCTGATTACAGACTTTCCCGGTTTGGCCAGCGCCACCCTCGGGAATTACTGAAATCGGTCTCTCCGGCCGGCTCAGGCCACCGGCCGGAGCCGCTCAAAAAAGCCGGTTGAGGCCGTCGTATGCCGCGACCCGATAGGCTTCGGCCATGGTCGGGTAGTTGAACGTGGTGTTGACGAAATACTTGATGCTGTTCGCTTCACCCGGTTGGTTCATGATCGCCTGGCCGATGTGCACGATCTCCGAAGCCTGGTCGCCGAAGCAGTGCACGCCGAGGATTTCCAGGGTTTCACGATGGAACAGGATCTTCAACATGCCCACCGGCTCGTTGGAGATCTGCGCGCGGGCCATGCTCTTGAAGAACGCCTTGCCCACTTCGTACGGAATCTTGGCCTGGGTGAGGTCGTGCTCGTTCTGGCCGATGGAGCTGATTTCCGGGATGGTATAGATGCCGGTCGGCACGTCGTTGACGAAACGCCAGGTGCCGTTGTCCACCGCTTTGCCCGAGGCCGAACGGCCCTGATCATACGCAGCACTGGCCAGGCTTGGCCAGCCGATCACGTCGCCTGCGCCGTAGATGTTCGGCTTGCTGGTGCGGTACTCCTCGTCAACCTCGATCTGACCACGGCCATTGGCCTTGATGCCGACGTTTTCCAGGCCCAGCTTGTCGGTGTTGCCGGTCCGGCCGTTGCACCAGAGCAAGGCGTCGGCCTTGACCTTCTTGCCGGACTTGAGGTGCAGGATCACGCCGTTTTCCAAGCCTTCGACCCGCTCGTATTCCTCGTTGTGGCGCACCATCACGTTGTTGTTGCTGAAGTGGTAACTCAAGCCTTGAGAAATTTCGGCGTCAAGGAAGCTCAGCAACTGATCGCGGTTGTCGATCAGCTCGACGTCCACACCCAGGCCACTGAAGATCGACGCGTATTCACAGCCAATCACGCCCGCACCGTAGATGATCAGTTTGCGCGGGGTGTGGTTGAGGCTGAGGATGGTGTCGCTGTCGTAGATGCGCTTGTGGCTGAAGTCGATGTCCGCCGGGCGATAAGGACGGGAACCGGTGGCAATGATGATCTGGTTGGCGACCAGTTTTTCCACGACACCAGTGTTGCACACCACATCAACGGTGCGCTCATCGGCAAAGCTGCCGGTGCCGAAAAACACGTCAACACGGTTGCGCGCGTAGTAACCGGTGCGCGATGCCACTTGTTTGTTGATGACTTTTTCAGCGCTTTTCAGCACGTCAGGGAAGGAAAACCAACGCGGTTCGCCAATGGCGCGGAACATCGGGTTGGTGTTGAACTGGATGATCTGCTTGACCGAGTGACGCAGCGCCTTGGACGGGATCGTCCCCAGGTGGGTGCAGTTGCCGCCGACCTGACGACGGCTGTCGACCATCGCCACCTTGCGTCCAGCCTTGGCCGCGTTCATTGCCGCGCCTTCACCCGCCGGACCTGAACCCAGCACCACTACGTCGTAGTTGTAGACAGCCATGCGTACTCCTCAGAACAGGCCGAGACGCCACGCTGGCGTCTCCGGCTAACTCACGCCGCCACGGACGGCATGAAGAATAAACTCGCGGCGCAGTCTAATCGGCCTGCGCCGCGGTGGACATTAACCCTTGGTCGCGTCGCAGGCGAATAATGCGTGCGTTACGTGACACTCCAACAGCCGGTCGAATGCCGGATTGCTGCGGATAATAATGCCCTTGGTGCTCTGAATCACAACAAAAGCTGCAATTTTGTGGTTTTGTGTCAGCTCCTGCGGTTTTTTTCTCGCAGACATCGCGTTCACATCAGTTCTTTTTCGGCTCGACGACAAGGTCGAGGAACAAGCGCTGGGCCACGTCTTTGCCAATATAACTACGATAGATGCTGACCACGTCCTTGTTATCCCGAGCGGCTTTCACCTGAGCGCTATACCCCATCAATCGCTGGCTCGGCAATTTCAAGTGGGCAGCGGTAAACGCCGCGTTTGGCGCATCTTCGTTGGCGTAATGAAAGTGCGCCCACCACAATACGGTCTGGTCCTTGTTGCGAATGACGTACTCCTGAAGAAAGTCATTGCGTTTCGAGCCGGACATATTCTTGCGCCCTTCGTAACGAGCGATGTCGACTTGCTGCTCGCTGGCGAGATAACTGAGGCGCGTCGCAGTCGGCGGTTGCGCTTTGATCATGTTGATACGCAACTTGCGCCCCTCGGCGACAAGCCGGGCCGCAGCGGCGCGCAACTTCCCAGCTTCAAGTGATGCGGGATCCGTCTTCATCTGATCTTCGGTCAATCCGCTGACGTGAGCGGCGAACTTGTCCGCCAGCTCGTTCAACCTGTCGCCCTGAAGCACCAGAATATTTTCGATGTCTGCAGGCTCATAAGTTTTTAGCGATAGTCGTCGAGCCTCG
This sequence comes from Pseudomonas sp. Pseu.R1, assembly GCF_045764065.1. Classification (NCBI taxonomy): domain Bacteria; kingdom Pseudomonadati; phylum Pseudomonadota; class Gammaproteobacteria; order Pseudomonadales; family Pseudomonadaceae; genus Pseudomonas; species Pseudomonas sp. Pseu.R1. The sequence goes on from NZ_JBJGEE020000001.1 coordinate 1,010,889, forward strand.
TTGATATCTGTGTCGACCCGAGCAAGAACGGTGCTGGCTCGACGCTTGAGCTCATCCAGCGTAACAACGCTCTTGGGCCTTTCTGGTTTCGGGGGGCGCACGGTTTCGACTTCGACCCATTCTCCGTTTTCGTGCAAGTGATAGGTCCCGACCACCGTATCGCTCGTGGCTTTAGTGACATCGACCACAACCCCCGGAAAGTCCGTTTCTCCATCCCTCACGCGCCCCACCAAAGTTCGGTGGTTTCGGGTCTTGATGACGCGCTTGCGCGTCTGTTTCACTCGCGGCACATATTCCGTGCGCCGGGGCACCGACTCCGTACTCTCCCGCACCAAGTCCGACAATCGTTTCTCGGCGCGCTCGGAAATCGCCGACAACTCGGCCATGAAGCGGTCCATGAAATGGGCGTCCAGCGTATCGGCCCCACCATCGCGTGCATGATTTGCGACGAGGCTACAACGCTCATACTCACGCAACGAGCTTTCCAACACTTCAATCTGCTCCTGAACGCTGTAGTCGTTGGGCTTTTCCAGCTCCACATGTGAACTGAAGGCGGCATGCAAGGGATCATCGACGCGTAACCTTCTGAACTGATGATCCCCTTCTCCCGACAAAATAACGTCCCGGGTGAAACACAGCTCCAGTAACGACCACATGCGGTCAACGCGCCACGCCAAGTGAGAGACCAGATTGTTTTGCTGCAATTCCAGCGCCTCTTCCCGCCAGTAGCTCTCTCCGACCTTGGGCACGTCCCGAAGCTCCACCCAGACATCCTCCCGCACCTGAGACCACGTCACCGCCCGGTCCTGAAGCTTCACCAGCTCGGAAAAAAGTGCCAGATAAGCATCGACATTCGTGACCGTCACATAGCCGCCATCAGAACGCAGCGCCACCAAGGCATCACGCGCCAGCTTTACCGAGTTCGTCAGCAGCAGTGCCTCCAGAAACGCAATGCGCCGAGCTATGCCCTGCAAATCCGTCGCTGTGACTTTTTCCCCGAGCCGGTCGGCCGGACGCAGGGTTTGCTGGAGCTGCTTTCGCTCCTCGAACAGCGCCCTGAGCGCATTCAGATCCGTTTCGATCAGGTCGTAGATTGGCCCCGGGAGTTGCCTGTCCACGTTCCGAGTGGTCAGTTCCCAACCCTCAAATTTCTTGTACAACGCCGCTCTCTGTCGCCCGAGTTCCACGTCGCGCGCCATGACCTGCTTTAGCCTGGCGGCATTTTCCAGCGCCATCTGACGGGCATTGCGCGTAGGCCCTCCGCCTTTCAGCCGTAGCGACAGGTCCAGCGCCCAGCCAAGCCTGTCGTGTCTGATGCGAGGCCCCGGCACACGGACATTCTGTGGATCAAGGATATGAATGTCGCCTTGTACAAAAACAACCTCATACATCCCGCTGTCGAGCCTCACATGCCATCGATTGTCATGAAGGTAGAGCCCTTCTCGCCCAGACATCGAGGACGGGCCTTCAAAAGCCGATGTCTCCTCCACCTTCATGCGCTCCAACTGGAGAACCTGGTCGCCAGTCAGACGATGACCGAGGTTCGTCCAGGAGAAATCCAGCAGCGGTGTCGACTCAGTGCTGACCGGCTTCACAGAAGTATCGTCTCCGAGCACAGGATCCGACCCATCGGCGGGCTTGAGCCCTCCGACTTCTGAGGTAGCAACAGCGATTCCTGGCTTGAATCCCTGATGCAACAGAATCATGGCCAACGTCAGCAGCAGCGAGCTCCAGGCCTCTGACTTTGCCGCAGACGAACCTTGCTCACCTGCCGCCAGCACTCGCTCAACGCCCGTCATGAGTTGCACCAACCACAGCGCCGTGCCGACTGCACCTGAGAGAAATGGCATGACGGCCTCCAGCGCCAACCACCCGCCCTGCTGAATCATCGCCCAGCGGCTTTCAGCATTGGAAATCGACTCTCGATCCGCAAGATCGATCAATGCCTGGGCGTTCGCGTTGAACAGCGCGCTCATGACGTCACCCGGAACCGGGCTGACACTCAGTTGTGCAGGTGCAGGCGTCGGGATCGGCGCGAAATCCGATCCTTGACCGAACCGTGCGATATGAGGCTGTTCAAAGCCGCCGTTGGCGTAACGCTCACGACCCTGTTCGGTCATCCAGACGAGCACCTGCTCCTGCAACGTCCCCTCGTCGACGATCGCTTTTCGAAGGGCCGACCATGTCGAATACTCCGTCAACGGTTCGGCTACAAAGGGGCGATACAACACGACGGGGCCCTCCGAGGTATCCGCCGCGCCCACCACAAACATGTTGCAAACCTCATCCGCCTTGGCACCGGCGTGTGCGACCCAGGCCAGCGGACGCAATACGACGTTTTTGGTCGACGAATTTTTATCGACCAGCGCATCGATCAGTCGCACGCCCGCTTGCGTCAATTGCCCTTGCCCGCGAATTTTTTGCTCAAGTGCCTTGAGTGGCAACTGCACGCGCAACTGATCGGTGAACAGGATTTTCCGCCGTGCCGCCTGAGCGACGTCGGTCACCAAATAGCGCTCCACGCGCTTGGGATAGGCGTCTCCGACATCAGCACGAACCATCAGAGCTTTCAGATAATCGACCGTCAGCCATGCAGGCAACGGCCCCCCGTCGCGCATCGACAGGGTAATGGTGGCGTTGGGCAAGCTCGAAAGGTTGCCCAGCGCGAACGCTGCCACGCTCATACGCTGTGTTTCCTGCACACCACCCACGGCGACCATTTGCCCAGCCGATGACACCGCAGCAGCCACTACCTTGGCGACGTGGACGGTCACATCATCCAGGGTCAGGCCTGTCGCTTCCGGATGATCCTTGAGCATGCCGTCCTGCATTTCCCGCCGCGCAAACTCCAGAATTGGAGGCAAATCATCGTTCCATGCCTCACCCGCAGCATTGTCCGCCACGACCGCCAGCGCAGACAGGCGACGACTGTAATCAAGACGGTCGGCTGACGAGGCGCTGGCCAGCCATTGTGGCAACTGATCCATGCGGGTGACCGTTGCGGCCCCGATCGATGGCTCATCGTCCAGCAACGGAGCAATATCGGTGACCTTGGCCAGATAACGCTCCATTTCCTCGTAGTCTTGGAACGCCAGTGACGACACCCGTTCGATCGCCATCAGCTGTGCGTCCAGAACATGCAGCGCTTTTTGCTCACAGCGCTCGCGCCAGTACGCATCACTCATTTCCGGTCGCCGCAATTTGAGGTTGCGTTGTTCAAACGCATCAATCAGTTGACGGCCAGGGCTCTTTCCCCCCTCAAATTCACGATCCCAAAAACAGGTAATCGCCTGAATGAAAACATCCGGAAGACTGAGCGAAACGCTATCGATGAGAATCGCCAACTGCGCCATATCCACAGCCAGTTCAAGAGGTGGCGTCGCTGCTGGGTCAGCGATCAGCCTGTGCTGCTCCGCGCGCCACTGAAACGTTTTCCCGGTCAGAAAGCTGACCTGCAGCGCCGCCGTCAGCGTCGTACCGCTGGTCTGAGCCAATTCGGTGACCGTCGCGAGATCAGGATCGATCTTCAATTCAGGAAATTGCTTCTCAAGCTCGGTCTTTAACGCGCGGGAAGCTTCGACGGGCAGCGAAGGCCGGTGGGAAAAAACATCAATCAGGTGAAACTTACTATTCATTCTGTCGTCAACTCGCAGGTTTATGCCAAACCTGGCCGATCCGTTGGACGGTCAGGATTCGTTCTGGCGAGTTAACGCAAGATCAGCGCTGCATATGACATAGATAAATATTGCGATCAGCGGTCTAGCCGGGAAAAACAGCGCAGGATGATGAGTGTCTTCTGATTGCCATCCGCCACTTTTACACATATCGTTACAAATCTGCGCAGTTGGAGGCCAAGCTCGGACGGCGCAGGCGAGGACGCACAAATACAACGGATCCCCCAGCTAGACAGCCTAAGTGAGTAATTCCAAATGGCCTCGAACACAGGCAAAGGCAAGGCGATTTTTCGCGTTGTCAGCGGCAACTTCCTTGAAATGTTTGACTTCATGGTCTACGGCTTCTACGCCACGGCCATCGCCAAGGCATTCTTCCCTGCCGACAGTGAATTCGCATCGCTGATGCTTTCACTGGCGACCTTCGGCGCGGGCTTCCTGATGCGCCCGCTGGGTGCCATTTTCCTGGGTGCCTACATCGACCATCACGGCCGCAAGAAAGGTCTGATCATCACCCTGGCGTTGATGGCCATGGGCACATTGCTGATTGCCTTCGTACCGGGTTACGCGACACTGGGCGTCGCCGCACCGCTGCTGGTGCTGATCGGCCGTCTGCTGCAAGGCTTCTCGGCCGGTGTGGAACTGGGCGGCGTGTCGGTTTACCTCGCGGAAATTTCGACCCCGGGCCGCAAGGGCTTCTTCGTCAGTTGGCAGTCCGCCAGCCAACAGGCCGCCGTGGTATTCGCCGGTTTGCTGGGAGTCGGCCTGAACCACTGGCTCACCCCGGAAGACATGAGCCAGTGGGGCTGGCGGGTGCCGTTCCTGGTCGGCTGCATGATCGTTCCGGCGATCTTCATCATCCGCCGCTCGCTGGAAGAAACCCCTGAGTTCGAAGCCCGCGCTCGCAAACACCGCCCAACCATGGGCGAAGTGATGAAGTCCATCGGTTCCAACTTTGGCCTGGTTGTCGCAGGCATGGCTTTGGTGGTCATGACCACCGTGTCGTTCTACCTGATCACGGCGTACACCCCGACGTTCGGCAAGACCGAACTGCACCTGTCTGACCTGGACAGCCTGCTGGTCACCGTCTGCGTAGGCATTTCCAACTTCATCTGGCTGCCGGTGATGGGCGCTGTGTCCGACAAGATCGGTCGCAAACCACTGCTGCTGGCCGCCACCATTCTGGCCATCATTACCGCCTACCCTGCCCTGTCCTGGCTGACGTCCAACCCGAGCTTCGGGAACCTGCTGATGGTCGAGCTGTGGCTGTCGTTCCTGTACGGCTCGTATAACGGTGCGATGGTGGTGTCCCTGACCGAAATCATGCCCGTTGAAGTCCGTACCACCGGCTTCTCCCTGGCTTACAGCCTGGCAACTGCGACCTTCGGTGGCTTCACCCCGGCGGCCTGTACTTACCTGATCCATGAGCTGAACAACAAGGCGGCTCCAGGTATCTGGCTGAGCGGTGCTGCCGTGCTGGGCCTGATCGCCACGCTGGTGCTGTTCCGCAAAGGCAACCAGACGCGTATGGAAGCTGTTGCGGGGTAAAAGCAGCTGCGAGTTGTGAGCAGAAATGAAAACGCCCCGAACAATGTCGGGGCGTTTTCATTTAGCGTCAGCTTACTTCGGGAACGCAGGCGGGTTGACCCCGGCCATATCTTCCATCACACGAACCACCTGGCAGCTGTAACCGAATTCGTTGTCGTACCACACGTACAAGACAACGCGGTTGTCGTTGACGATAGTGGCTTCAGCGTCGACCACACCGGCGTGGCGCGAACCCACGAAGTCGGTGGAGACCACTTCCTGAGAGTTCACGAAGTCGATCTGCTTGTGCAGGTCGGAATACAGCGCAGTCTGGCGCAGGTATTCATTGACTTCTTCACGGGTGGTTTCTGCGCCCAGGTTCAGGTTCAGAATGGCCATCGAGACGTTCGGCGTCGGAACGCGAATCGCGTTGCCGGTCAGCTTGCCTGCCAGTTCAGGCAGTGCCTTGGCAGCAGCGGTGGCCGCACCAGTCTCGGTGATGACCATGTTCAACGCAGCGCTACGGCCACGACGGTCACCCTTGTGGAAGTTGTCGATCAGGTTCTGGTCGTTGGTGTACGAGTGAACCGTTTCAACGTGACCGTTGACGATGCCGAACTTGTCGTTGATCGCCTTGAGCACCGGCACGATGGCGTTGGTGGTGCAGGACGCCGCCGACACGATCTTGTCATCGGCCGAGATCTGCTGATGGTTGATGCCGTGAACGATGTTCTTCAGCTTGCCTTTGCCCGGTGCGGTCAGCACCACGCGATCGACACCCGGGCACTGCAAGTGCTGGCCGAGACCGTCTGCATCACGCCATACGCCGGTGTTGTCGACCAGCAGGGCGTCCTTGATGCCGTACTGGGTGTAGTCCACCTCGGTCGGGTTCTTGGCGTAGATCACCTGAATCAGGTTGCCATTGGCAGTGATGGTGTTGTTGGCTTCGTCGATGGTGATGGTGCCGTCGAACGGACCGTGCACCGAGTCGCGACGCAGCAGGCTGGCGCGCTTCATCAGGTCGTTTTCCGAGCCTTTGCGCACGACGATGGCACGCAGACGCAGACCGTCGCCACCACCGGTTTTTTCGATCAGGATACGCGCCAGCAGACGACCGATACGGCCGAAACCGTAGAGAACGACGTCAGTGCCCTTACGGGCGCCGGAATTCTGCTGACCGACGACTTCGGCCATTTCTTCGCGGACAAACTGCTCGGCGGTACGGCCATTGGCCTCAGACTTGTATTTGACGGCCAGCTTGCCCAGGTCCACCGAAGCGGCACCCAGTTTGAGCTCGCTCATCGCTTTGATGAGCGGGAAAGTCTCGTGTACGGACAATTCGGTCGCGTCAGCCTGACGGTGACGGGCAAAGCGGTGAGCCTTGAGAATTGCGATGACTGAACGGTTGATCAGAGTGCGGCCATAGATCGAACTCACCACGTTGTTGTTGCGGTAGAGCTGACCGATAAGCGGGATCATCGCCTCGGCGAGGGCTTCACGATCGATCCATTCACCAAGACACTGGTCGGGCTTCTGAGTCACGGGAACCTTCCACATGTAGGGGCTGAAAAAAGGGACTACATTATGCTCAAGCCTTTGTTTATAAGCAATCCGGAGTTTTGAGATTGCCGGGCACTACATAATTTGGCACCCACAAAGACGCGCACAAAACTGACAGCGGAATCCCGATTTAGTTACAATCCCCGGCTTTGCCGCAACGCCTGGAGCCTTACCTTCCGTGCCCGTTCTGCGCCTACCGATTCTTCCTGCCGCCAGCGGCAAACAACAGTGGGGCAACCTGCCCGGCGCCGCCCAAAGCCTGGCTATTGCCGAGGCCGCGAGCGCTGCGAAACGCTTCACCCTGCTCCTGACCGCCGACAGCCAGAGCGCCGAGCGGCTGGAACAGGAACTGAAGTTCTTCGCCCCCGATTTGCCGGTGCTGCATTTCCCTGACTGGGAAACCCTGCCCTACGATCTTTTCTCGCCCCATCAAGACATCATTTCCCAGCGCATCGCCAGCCTTTACCGCTTGCCGGAGCTGGAACACGGCGTATTGGTCGTGCCGATCACCACCGCGCTGCATCGCCTGGCGCCGACCAGATTCCTGCTTGGCAGCAGCCTGGTGCTCGACGTCGGCCAGAAGCTCGATGTTGAAGTGATGCGCACACGGCTTGAAGCCAGCGGTTATCGCTACGTCGACACGGTCTACGAACACGGCGAGTTCACAGTGCGTGGCGCGCTGATCGATCTGTTTCCGATGGGCAGCAAACTGCCTTACCGGATCGACCTGTTCGACGACGAGATCGAAACCCTGCGCACCTTCGAGCCGGACACCCAACGATCGATCGACAAGGTCGATTCGGTGCGTTTGCTGCCCGCTAAGGAATTCCCGCTGCAGAAAGAGGCCGTGGTGCGTTTCAAGGCCCGCTTCCGCGAGCGCTTTGACGTGGATTTCCGACGCAGCCCGATCTTTCAGGACCTGAACAGCGGCATCACCCCCGCGGGCATCGAGTACTACATCCCGCTGTTCTTCGAAGAAACGTCCACGCTGTTCGACTACCTGCCCCAAGACACCCAGGTGTTCTCGCTGCCGGGCATCGAAGCGGCGGCGGAAACCTTCTGGAAGGACGTGCGCAATCGCTACGAAGAGCGCCGCATCGACCCGGACCGCCCTCTGCTGCCGCCTGATGAGCTGTTCCTGCCGGTGGAAGACTGCTTTGCCCGCCTGAAAAGCTGGCCTCGGGTCGTGGCCAGTCAGGATGACCTCGAAACCGGCGTGGGCCGCGAGCGTTTCCCGGCACAGGCGCTGCCGAACCTGGCCATCGAGGCAAAGGCCAATCAGCCGTTGGCGGCCCTGTCGGGTTTCCTCGACGCCTTCACCGGTCGTGTGCTGTTCACCGCCGAGTCCGCCGGTCGCCGTGAAGTGCTGCTCGAATTGCTCGACCGCCTGAAACTGCGCCCGAAGACCGTGGACAGTTGGCAGGAGTTCGTCGACAGCAAGGAGCGCCTGGCGATCACCATCGCGCCACTGGACGAAGGTCTGGTGCTTGAGCAACCGGCATTGGCGCTGATCGCCGAAAGCCCGTTGTTCGGCCAGCGCGTCATGCAGCGTCGCCGTCGCGAAAAACGCATGGACGGCCACGCCAACGACGCCGTGATCAAGAACCTGGCCGAGCTGCGCGAAGGCGCGCCCGTGGTGCACATCGATCACGGCGTCGGGCGCTACCTGGGGCTGGCCACACTGGAAGTGGAAAACCAGGTCGCCGAATTCCTCATGCTGGCCTATGCCGACGAGGCCAAGCTGTATGTTCCGGTCGCCAACCTGCACCTGATCGCGCGCTACACCGGCAGCGACGACGAGTTGGCCCCATTGCATCGACTCGGCTCCGAAGCCTGGCAGAAAGCCAAGCGAAAGGCCGCCGAACAAGTACGCGACGTCGCAGCCGAACTGCTTGACATCTACGCTCGCCGCGCCGCGCGCGAGGGCTATGCGTTCGCCGATCCGAAGCTGGACTACGAGACCTTCAGCGCCGGCTTCCCGTTCGAAGAAACCCCGGACCAGCAAACCACCATCGAGGCGGTGCGCGCCGACATGCTCGCGCCCAAGCCGATGGACCGGCTGGTCTGCGGCGACGTGGGGTTCGGCAAGACCGAAGTGGCCATGCGCGCGGCGTTCATTGCCGTTCATGGCGGCAAGCAGGTAGCGATTCTGGTGCCCACCACCCTGCTCGCGCAGCAGCACTACAACAGCTTCCGCGACCGCTTCGCCGACTGGCCGGTGAAGGTCGAGGTGATGAGCCGCTTCAAGTCCGCCAAGGAAGTGAACGCCGCAGTCGCCGAACTGGCCGAGGGCAAGATCGACATCGTCATCGGCACCCACAAGCTGTTGCAGGACGACGTCAAGATCAAGAATCTGGGCCTGGTGATCATCGATGAAGAGCACCGTTTCGGTGTACGCCAGAAAGAACAGCTCAAGGCGCTGCGCAGCGAAGTCGACATCCTGACCCTGACCGCCACGCCGATCCCGCGCACCCTGAACATGGCCGTGGCGGGCATGCGCGACCTGTCGATCATCGCCACCCCGCCCGCCCGTCGCCTGTCGGTGCGCACTTTTGTGATGGAGCAGAACAAACCCACCGTCAAAGAAGCGCTGCTGCGTGAGCTGCTGCGTGGCGGTCAGGTGTATTACCTGCACAACGACGTGAAGACCATCGAGAAGTGCGCCGCCGACCTCGCCGAACTGGTGCCCGAGGCGCGCATCGGCATCGGCCACGGGCAGATGAACGAGCGCGAACTCGAACAGGTGATGAGCGATTTCTACCACAAGCGCTTCAACGTGCTGATCGCCTCGACCATCATCGAAACCGGCATCGACGTGCCGAGCGCCAACACCATCATCATCGAGCGTGCCGACAAGTTCGGTCTGGCCCAACTACACCAGTTGCGCGGCCGCGTCGGGCGCAGTCACCACCAGGCCTACGCCTACCTGCTGACGCCACCACGCAAGCAGATCACCCCTGATGCCGAAAAGCGCCTGGAGGCCATCGCCAATACCCAGGACCTCGGCGCGGGCTTCGTGCTGGCCACCAACGACCTGGAAATCCGTGGCGCGGGCGAACTGCTGGGCGAAGGCCAGAGCGGTCAGATTCAGGCCGTGGGTTTCACGCTGTACATGGAAATGCTCGAACGTGCGGTGAAGTCGATCCGCAAGGGCGAGCAACCGAATCTGGAGCAGCCCTTGGGCGGCGGGCCGGAAATCAACCTGCGGGTGCCGGGACTGATTCCCGAAGACTACCTGCCGGATGTCCACGCACGGCTGATCCTCTACAAGCGCATCGCCAACGCCGCCGACGAAGAGGGGCTGAAGGATCTGCAAGTCGAGATGATCGACCGCTTCGGCCTGCTGCCCGAACCGACCAAGAATCTGGTTCGCATGACGCTGCTCAAACTCAAGGCCGAGCAACTGGGCATCAAGAAGATCGATGCCGGGCCGCAGGGTGGACGAATCGAATTCGGCGCCGATACTCCAGTGGAACCGTTGACGCTGATCAAGCTGATTCAGGGCCAACCCAAGCGTTACAAATTCGAAGGCGCTACGTTGTTCAAATTCATGGTACCCATGGAGCGTCCCGAAGAGCGTTTCAATCACCTTGAAGCGCTGCTCGAACGCCTGACGCCGCTGCCCTCTACACAATCGTCTTAAGGATCCTCCATGCGTGTGTTTCGCTCGCTCACCCTGCTGCTGGTGCTGATTGCGCCTGCAGCGTTTGCCGATGGCACGTATTCGGTGGAATTGATCCTGTTCCGCCAGAACGGCGAACCGGCCGCCACCAATCAGGCCGCCCCCGAAGACTGGGCCGCGGGTGCGCAGACGCTGGGGGCAGACAACCAGACGTCGACGACGCTGGATACTCTGGTCAGCAAGCTGGAGTCCAGCGAAGGCTACAAAGTGTTGTTGCACCGGGCTTGGCAGCAGGACCTCAGCCCCACCCCGAGCAAAGTCGCAATCAGCAGCGGCCAGAAGCAATTCGGCCACTTCCCCATCGAAGGCACCGTGAGCCTGGGTCTGGCGCGCTTTACCGACATCGACGCCAATTTCTGGGTCAATCAACTGGACGATCACGGCGTGCTGGTAACCAGCGAGCGCATGCGACAGGCCACACGGGTCAGAAATGGCGAATTGACTTACATGGATAACGGAAGCCTTGCGATGTTGATCAAGGTCTCTCCGCTTCAAGCACCGCGTTAACGAAGGGCAAGACGTGTCATCGCTACTGGAAAAAGCCCTCTCCCTGCCATGGGAACCGTTGTTCAAGGAACAAAGCGTACAGCGCGGGTATATCTATGCCCGCGAACATCGCATTCGCGTCGTACAACTGGCCCCCGATCTGGTCCGCACCTCATGCCGAGGCTCAGGCGATGAGGTTTATACCCAGACGTTGCAGTTCAAGGACCCTGATCGCACGCGCAACTTCATCGTCGGCATTTGCACCTGCCCGGTCAGAAACAACTGCAAGCACTGTGCGGCGGCGCTGTTCTATCTGGATCATCCGGAGAACAAGGAAGGCATTCTGGCCGCCGTCAACCAAGGGCTTCCTCCTCCCGTACAGGTTGAAGTGGTCAAACCCAAGCCTCGCGAACGCATCGAGAAAAAAATCAAACCCAAGCCTCGCCTGACATTGGCCAGCTTCGAATTCAGCGCCTACGAGCCACGCAATGGCAAAATGCAGCGGCATATCCAGCACCGTGCTGCACTGGCCTTCCGTTATCGCGAGCTGTATGCCTCCGGCATTCCGGCGCCAGGCCGTCCCAGCGATTTGCTCTGGCACCTGAAGGAAGAAACCCTGCGCCTGCGCCGCCACCTGGACATCGAGGCGCAGTTTCGCAAACAACTGCAGGAACTGGGCTTTCGCATCGCCACGCGTCAAAGCAAGGCGCTGCCCGACAGTGCCGGTGAAATGTTCGAACTGCCCAACGACAAGGCCTGGCTGAGCTTCATGCTCGACGAACTGCCCAAGCTGAGGGACCAAGGCTGGGAAATCGAGATGAACGCCGACTTCGGGTTCGACGTGACGCCGGTTGACGACTGGTACGCGGTGGTCGACGAACAGCCGGAGCGCGACTGGTTCGATCTGGAACTGGGCATCATCGTCAATGGCGAGCGCCTGAGCCTGCTGCCGATTCTGGTCAACCTGCTGCGCACGCACCCGGAATTGATGAGCCTTGAAGGCATCGCCAAGCGCCACGATGACGAACAGTTGCTGGTGCAGCTCAATCACTTCACCCAGCGTGGCGGCGGCCCGATTCAGGTCGCCCTGCCCTACGGACGCCTGCGGCCTGTACTGGCGACGTTGGGCGACTTCTACTGGCGCGAGGACGGTAACTACTCCATTCGGGTAAAAACCGCCGATGCCGGGCGCCTCACCCACCTGGATGACTTGCCACTGGTGTGGCAGGGCGGCGACCGTTTGCGTCAGTTCGCCGAGCGGCTGGTGAACATCAAGAACACCACCGTCACGGTGCCCAAAGGCCTGAACGCCAAGCTGCGCCCCTATCAGCTCGAAGGGTTGAGCTGGATGCAGGCGCTGCGCGAGCTGGAAGTCGGCGGCGTGCTGGCCGATGACATGGGGCTGGGCAAAACCCTGCAGACCCTCGCTCATTTGTTGAAAGAAAAGCAGGCCGGTCGCCTGACGTCCCCGGCGCTGGCGGTCATGCCCACCAGCCTGATTCCCAATTGGGCGGATGAGGCGAAACATTTCACGCCACAGCTCAAGGTGCTGGCCCTGTATGGCGCCAATCGACACACGGACTTCAAGCACCTGACCGACTACGACCTGATTCTGACCACCTACGCGTTGCTGCCCCGTGACGTGGAAACGCTCAGCAAGCAGGTGTTCCATGTGCTGGTGCTGGATGAAGCGCAGTACATCAAGAACCCGAGCAGCAAGGCGGCCCAGGCCGCGCGCCAGTTGAACGCACGCCAGCGCCTGTGCCTGAGTGGTACGCCGCTGGAAAACCACCTGGGCGAACTGTGGTCACTGTTCCACTTCCTGATGCCCGGCTGGCTGGGCGACGCCAAGCAATTCGGCAGCAACTATCGCACCCCCATCGAGCGGCTGGGCGACGAGACTCGCTTGCAGCACCTGAACGCGCGGATCAAACCGTTTCTGCTGAGGCGTACCAAAGAACAGGTCGCCACCGAGTTGCCACCCAAGACCGAAATCGTGCACTGGGTCGAACTCAACGACGCCCAACGGGACGTCTACGAAACCATGCGTCTGGCGATGGACAAGAAAGTCCGCGATGAAATCACCACGAGGGGCGTGGCGCGCAGCCAGATCATCATCCTCGAAGCCCTGCTCAAGCTGCGGCAGGTGTGCTGCGACCTGCGCCTGGTCAAGAGCGCCCCGGCCTCGGGCAAACATTCAAGCTCGGCCAAGCTGGAAAGCCTGATGGACATGGTCGAGGAACTGTTGGCAGAGAACCGCAAGATCCTGTTGTTCTCGCAGTTCACATCGATGCTGGAGTTGATTGAGATAGAACTGGCGCAGCGTGGCATCGAATACGCGCTGCTCACCGGGCAGACGCGGGACCGGCGTACCCCGGTGCAGGAGTTCCAGAGCGGCAAACGCTCGATCTTCCTGATCAGCCTCAAGGCGGGCGGCACGGGCCTCAACCTCACGGCGGCCGACACCGTGATCCACTACGACCCGTGGTGGAACCCTGCGGCCGAAAACCAGGCCACCGACCGCGCCTATCGCATCGGCCAGGAAAAACCGGTGTTCGTCTACAAGATGATCGCCCGTGGCACAGTGGAAGAGAAAATCCAGCACTTGCAGGATGAAAAGTCGGCACTGGCGTCGGGGGTGCTGGACGGGCGCAAGGCGGGGGACTGGAAGCTGCAGGACGAAGACATCGAAGCGCTGTTCGCTCCGCTGCCAGCGCCGCCGAAGAAGGGCAAGCGCTGAGCCGTGCCCCCATACCCTGTAGCAGCGCGGCTGCACTGCTACAGAGGTTTGTGTTCGGCCTGTTCGGTCACTCCGCCAAAATCGCATCCTCCGCCCACTGCACATAACACACCACCACCGGCATTTCATGCTCGGCGCAGAAGTCCAGCCAGCGCAACTGGTTGTCCTGCAAACGGTCCCCCGGCCCCTTGACCTCGATCATCCGGTAACGACGCTGCTCGGGATAGAACTGGATCAGATCAGGCATGCCGGTGCGATTGGCTTTGATGTCGTGCAGCAGACGGCGGAACCAGCGTAGGAGATGTTGCGCCGGAAAACAGTGCAACGCCTGCTCCAGCAGGTCTGGCGTCAGCGCGCCCCAGAACACGAACGGCGATTGCAGGCCGAACTTGTCCACGTAGCACTGCCGGATCGTCGACAGGTAACCCCCGTCCTCCAGTTGTGCCAGACACGCCTCGAACAATGCGGCGCGACGTGGGTAGAAGTCCGGACTGTACAGGTCGCTCGGCGCGGTTTGGAACGGATGAAAGAACGCCCCGGGCAGTGGCGCGAACACAGCAGGCCAGCAAAGCAAGCCGAACAGCGAGTTGATCAACGTATTTTCAACGTAATGCACCTCACTGCCCTCTTCGGACAGGTGCGACTGGATCAATTGCTCGACGCTGTGATCTGCCGATGGCAGCACGCTCACGTCCAGCCGGGTCACCGCCCGTGTGACGCGCTTGCGCACGCCACCGTGCCCCAGTTTTTTCAGCAATCGAGGCTGGATGCGCAACAGGTGCTGGGCTTCCTCATCGTTTTCCGGGGCAGCCTGAGCCTGCTGCAACAAGGCCATAGCTTCGGAATACTGCGCGCAACGCTCCCAGATCCGGATCCTGCGCACCCTCGCGCCGGGGTAACTGCATTGCTCATAAACCGCCAGCGCCAGTACCGCGTCCTGGTCGCGCTCGGCCCGGTAACCGATTTGATACAGCAGTTTCGCGCGACGCATGGACAACCACGGATTATCCGTCCGGATCGCCAGCGCCCGGGTCGCCAGCTCAGTGAGCATGCCCCCCTCATCCAGCGTCTGTCGGCACTGGTGCAGCTCAAGGCAAACGTCGATATCCGCTCGCTGATAGATACCCCGCGATTCGAGGGAAAACTCGACCTTCTCGTAGCGGTAGATGCCCAGGTCCGCCAGCACGAACTCGGACCACTCCTGATACAAATTGCCGAAATACAGCAACCGCAGGCGATCGCACAGCGGCATGATGCCCAGCGAAAAAATCGTGTCGTCAAAGCCTTCGAACCACTGCGTCAGGCGTTGAGGCGCGTCGTAGTGCGGCGACAGACGCGCCAGCAGATCGGCCTTTTTTTCGGCGCTCTTGATGCCGTGGGCCTTGAAACAGTGAGCCAGTTCTTCTTTGCGCAGCAACGCGAACAGCGTTTGCAGATCGAGATACGGCTCACGGTCGACCCATCCCTGCTCAAGCAGCGACTCGACGGCGATCCGGGCATCACCGATCTCGGCATACTCCAGCTTGCTGGCGCGAAACAACGTGCCTTTGCGCATGATCATGCGCACCAATAACGCTTGAGCGGCCTGCGGGAGGCGGCTGAAATCCGCGATGAAACGCTGCTCCTGATCGTCGAGCAAATCGTCGTAACGGCAGGCGATCCAGTTCAAGACCCGATGAAAGTTCTCCAGGTAATAAAAGGGATTGTCGAGGGGCGAGGTGCTCACGGCGGCTCAGGTCGATGTAATGGGAAGGTCGGCAGAATACTGGTTATCCGTACAGATTTCAGCCCCATTTTACGGCGCACAAGCGTCTGCCTGATCAATGGCACTTGGGGTTGTCGCTAGAATGTCGTCATCTCCCAAACAGGACATCCCAATGCCGCGTTCTCGCAAACCACAGGTCTACCTCGCCGGATTCGAAGTCTTTCGCGCAGACGCCGTCGAACAGGGGCGTTACCTCAAGGCACTGTGCGACGCCCACGGTCTTGAAGGGCTGTATCCCTTCGACAATGAGGTCGCCCCTGACCTGCCCCCGCAAGAAACAGCCGCGCTGATCTGCAACGCCAACATCGCCATGATCCGCCGCTGCGATGCGGTACTGGCCAATCTCAACCCCTTTCGTGGCGTCGAGCCGGATTCCGGGACCGCCTTCGAAGTCGGCATGGCCGTGGCGCTGGGCAAGCCGGTCTGGGCGTATTTCGAGGACAGCGGATCGTTGCGCGAACAGGTCGAACACGACGCGGCAGGCTTCGACGCTCAGGGCTTTCTGGTCGAAGACTTCCAGTTGCCCAGAAACCTGATGCTCGCCTGTACCTGGACAGGACGCCACACAACCGCTGAAACCGCCATCGAAGCATTGGCGCGTCATCTCTGCACGTCTGGCTGAACCTCTCATGTAACCCCTAAGTGTCATAGCGGGCGCCCGCCACCGGACGCTACATTCGCACGGGAACATCTGTTTTTTGCATCGCCATGTATGTGTCGCGGTGCCAGATACAGTGCAATACAAAGCGTGGAAGGCAAGCCGTTCGCGGCTGGTTAAGATGCGCCACACATCAATGATGAGGGGGAGCGGGAACCATGGAGCACGTCGACCACATTCTGATTGTCGATGACGATCGCGAGATCCGGGAACTGGTGGGCAACTACCTGAAGAAAAACGGCCTGCGCACCACGGTGGTGGCCGACGGCAGGCAGATGCGCTCCTTTCTCGAATCGACCCCTGTGGATCTGATCGTGCTGGACATCATGATGCCCGGTGACGACGGCCTGGTGTTGTGCCGCGAACTGCGTACCGGCAAACACAAGACCACCCCGGTGCTGATGCTCACTGCGCGCAGCGACGAAACAGACCGCATCATCGGCCTGGAAATGGGCGCTGACGATTACCTGGTCAAACCCTTCGCCGCCCGCGAACTGCTGGCCCGCATCAACGCCGTCCTGCGCCGCACACGCATGCTGCCGCCGAACCTGATCGTCAGCGAAGCCGGGCGTTTGCTGGCGTTCGGCAAATGGCGCCTGGACACCACGGCGCGCCATCTGCTGGACGCTGAAGGGACGGTGGTGGCCCTGAGCGGCGCTGAATACCGGCTGCTGCGCACCTTTCTCGATCATCCGCAACGGGTGTTAAGCCGCGATCAACTGCTCAATCTGACTCAAGGCCGTGACGCCGATCTATTCGACCGCTCCATCGACCTGCTGGTCAGCCGTCTGCGCCAACGCCTGCTGGACGACGCCCGCGATCCGGCCTACATCAAGACCGTGCGCAGTGAAGGCTATGTGTTCACCTACCCGGTGGAAATTCTCGGGGACACCGTATGAAACTCGGCTTCGGCTGGCCCCGCACCCTGGCCTCACGCCTGTCGCTGATTTTCCTGATCAGTCTGGTACTGGCCCACGGCATGTCGTTCGGCCTGCAATTTTACGAACGCTACCAAAGCGCGATGACCCTGATGCTCGGGAATCTGGAGCAGGACCTCACGACCACAGTGGCGGTGCTCGAACGCTTGCCCGCTGACGAGCGCGAGGCGTGGCTGCCGCGCTTCGAACACCCCAATTACCGCTATATGCTCGGCACCGGCCAGCCCGGAACGCCGATGGACATGAGCAAGGCGCCGATCTCGGTGCGCTCGATGGAAGCTACCCTGGGCCGCGACTATCAACTGTCGTTCAACGACATCGCCGATGCACGCCCCCACTATCAGGCGCACTTGACCCTGCGCGACGGTAATCCGCTGACCATTGACGTGCGCCCCGCCATCACCCCGCTGTCGCCCTGGCTGCCGCTGCTGCTGATCGGGCAACTGGTGCTGCTGGTGACGTGCACCTGGCTGGCGGTGAGAACCGCAATTCGTCCGCTGACCCGTCTGTCCGAGGCCGTCGATAGGCTGGACCCCAATGGCGATGGCATCCGCCTCGATGAAAGCGGCCCTACCGAAGTGGCCTACGCTGCCGTTGCGTTCAACACCATGCAGCAGCGCATCGCCAATTACGTGAAGGAGCGCATGCAACTGCTGGCAGCGATTTCCCATGATCTGCAAACGCCGATCACGCGCATGAAACTGCGCGCCGAGTTCATGGATGAGGGCATCGAGAAAGAGAAACTGTGGAGCGATTTGAGCGAAATGCAGCATCTGGTGCAGGAAGGCGTGGCCTATGCGCGCAGCATGGACACCTCTACCGAAGCGCCGAAACGGGTGCATCTGGATTCATTCCTCGACAGCCTGGTGTTCGACTATCAGGACATGAACAAGTCAGTCGAGCTGTGCGGCAAGAATGGCGCAGTGATCGACACCCGTCCCCACGCCTTGCGCCGGGTGCTGGTGAACCTCACGGACAACGCACTGAAATTCGCGGGTGCGGCGCAAATTCAAGTGCAAGCGCGCGGCGATCAGGGCTTTGCGATTCAGGTGCTGGATCGCGGCCCGGGGATTTCCGAAGCCGAGCTGAGTGAAGTGCTCAAGCCGTTCTATCGCGTGGAAAGCTCACGCAATCGCGACACCGGAGGCACGGGACTGGGCCTGGCAATTTCCCAGCAACTGGCGATGGCACTGGGCGGCTCCCTGACCCTGTCCAACCGTGAAGGTGGGGGATTGTGCGCAGAGTTGAAATTGCCGAAGAAGGTGGGCTGATTCTCTGCATCGCGGTTTGTCAGCGAACTCATCCATCACTGCCCCATCGTCTTCGCCACCAAGGCGGCTCCCACAAGGATCACGCCGAATCCACATTTCGTATCCGACGCTAAACCTGTGCGCGACGGCCGGGCGGCGCTCCGCTTGGTGGCGAAGGCGGTGAGTCAGGCGCTGAAAACTTCCTGACACGTCTCGCCATCATCGGAACTACAGACTCTCAGGTACTCTCCCGCACCACCAGCTCAAACCCCAGATCCACCTGCGCTTGCTGCACATTGCCGTCCAGCAACCCCAGCAGCAACTGGGCAGCACGCCGACCCACTTGCTCGCGAGGGGTGCGGATCGAGGTCAGGCGCGGCACCATGTGCGCCGAGCCGGGCAAATCATTGAAGCCGATCAACGAAACCTGCTCGGGGATTTTGATCCCGCGACGCAACGCTTCCAGCGTCGCACCTTGCGCCAGGTCGTCATTACAGAAAAAGATGCCGTCCACGTCCGGGTGCTCATCCAGCAGACGGGCGAACATCTCCCCGCCCAATCCAATGGACGACGGCAGTGGCGTGGCCATTTGCAGCGCTTCGTCGTACAGCCCTTCAGCCTCCAGCGCACTGCGAAAACCCGCGCCGCGCTGAATCACTCGCGGGTCCAGTTGCGCCGACACATACGCCAGCCGCCGACGCCCGCGATTCAATAGATGCTGCGCGGCTGCCGCCCCCGCCTGCTGTTGAGAAAACCCCACACAAGGCTCGGCCCGGCCGGGGTCCAGTTCCATCATGTGCACACAGGGCACACCGCTGGCGGCCAGCAACTGTTGCGACGCCTGGCTGCGGTCGAAGCCGGTCAGCAAAATCCCGCGCGGACGATTGGCCAAGTGGCTGCGCAGCAGGTTCTCTTCTTCGACAGGCGAGTAATGGTAGTTGCCGATCACCACTTCCAGCCCGCGCGGGCGCAATACGTTCTGAATCGCTTCGAGGGTCTCGATGAACAACTGGTTGGACAGCGACGGCACCAGCACCACCACCGACTGGCTTTGGGACGAAGCCAGCGCCCGGGCAGCAGGGTTGGCGACATAGCCTAGACTCTGCGCAGCGGCCTGGACTTTTTCCACCAGATCGGGCGCCACCGTGGCCACGCCTCGTAGTGCCCGAGAGGCCGTAATGGGCGACACAGCGGCCAGTTTCGCAACTTCGTTGAGGGTGGGACGACCGGTGGAGCGGGAACCAATGCGTGTCATGCGTTGCCAACTGAAAGGAAGGAAAAGCTGAAGGGGTTGCGATTGTCTCGGAGGGGCTCTAAGGTAGCGCTATCTCACGGAGGCCCGCAACTTTTCGATCATCTTGATGATTGGAGTGGTGCATCTCATGGACAAGCGAGATACCCATAACAATGACTACACCCGGAAACAGCCTTGCCGTGCTTGCACACCACTCGGCAAGACAGCGCTGTCTTCGGGGCGAGGTTTTTATGACTACTGCTCCACACGCTATCTCCGCCCTCGTGATCATGGGTGTTTCCGGCTGCGGCAAAAGTGCCGTGGGCGCTGAAATCGCCAAACACAGCGGCGGCCGCCTCATCGAAGGCGACGCCTTTCACCCCAAGGCCAACATCGACAAGATGAGCGCAGGCCACCCCCTCAACGACGAAGACCGAGCCGGCTGGCTGACCCGCCTGGGCGAAGAAGTCGCAGCCGCACTGCGCAACGGCGAGAAACCCGTCCTGACCTGCTCCTCCCTCAAGCTGATTTACCGCGAGCGTCTGCGCGCTGCCGTGCCGGGCCTGGGCTTTGTGTTTCTGGAACTGACCAAGGAGCTGGCCACCGAGCGTTGCTCCCACCGCCCCGGACATTTCATGCCCGCCAGCCTGGTAGACAGCCAGTTCGCCACGCTGGAGCCGCCTTACGGCGAAGACCGCACACTGGTCGTCGACGCCACGAAACCGATCGAAATTATCGGTGCCGAAGCGGCGCAATGGTGGAACGCATCGCAAACCCCATCTGCCACCGCTCTCACCGGCTCCTGATCCACGATCCGGCGTGAGCGACAAAGATAGCGCTGTCTTATCGTGTGCACAGGGCAGTGAACAACAGCGCTGAGCAGTAGCTCCAAAAAAACAAAATACAACGGAGAGACACCCCATGTTTGGTATGACTCAAGACACGTATCTACTTGTAGATGCGCTGGTGACCATCCTTGGCCTTGTGCTGTTGATCACCAAGTTCAAGGTCCACCCTTTTATTGCATTGACCATTGCGGCAGGTTTTCTCGGGCTGACCTCCGGGATGCCGGTCGATAAAGTGATGAAATCCTTCCAGGACGGCTTCGGTGGCGTGCTGGGCTTCGTCGGCATCATTCTCGGCCTGGGCACCATGCTCGGCAAATTGATGGCCGACTCCGGCGGCGCTGACCAGATCGCCCAGACCCTGATTCGCCGCTTCGGCAAGGAGCGTGTGCACTGGGCCATGATGTTTTCGGCGTTTCTGGTGGGCATCCCGCTGTTCTTCGAAATCGGCTTCGTGCTGCTGATCCCGCTGGTGTTCATCGTGGCCCGTCGCAGCGGTGTGTCCATCGTCAAGATCGGTATTCCACTGCTGGCCGGTCTGTCGGCGGTTCACGGCCTGGTGCCACCGCACCCGGGCCCGCTGCTGGCCATCGGCATCTTCAATGCTGACATCGGCAAGACCATTTTCTACGGTCTGATCGTGGCGTTTCCTACGGCGATCATTGCCGGTCCGATCTTCGGTAAATGGATCGCCAAGCACATTCCTGGCAATCCATCCAAAGAGCTGATGGACCAGATTGCCAAGGAATCGACCAACGAGAACCTGCCAAGCTTCGGCATCACGCTGCTGACCATCCTGCTGCCGGTTTTCCTGATGCTGCTGAAAACCTTCGCGGACGTCGCTCTTCCGAATGGCCACACCTTCCGTCTGTGGATGGACTTCATCGGCCACCCGATCGCCGCCCTGCTCTTCGCGCTGCTGCTGGCCTTCTACACGTTTGGCTCGGCCCGTGGCTTCAGCCGCGAGCAGATCATCAAGTTACTGGATCAAAGCCTGGCGCCGGTGGCGGCGATCGTTCTGATCGTCGGTGCGGGTGGTGGCTTCAAACAGATGCTGGTGGACAGTGGCGTGGGTAACCTGATCGGTCACATGGCCGTGCAGGCGCAGATCTCGCCGATTCTGCTGGCCTGGCTGGTGGCCGCAGTGATCCGCATCGCCACCGGCTCCGCCACAGTCGCCACCATTACCGGTGCCGGTATCGTAGCGCCAGTGGTCGCACTGGTGCCGGGCGTGAACCGTGAGCTGCTGGTACTGGCGACCGGCGCGGGTTCTCTGATTCTGTCCCATGTAAACGACGCAGGCTTCTGGCTGGTCAAGCAGTACTTCAACATGACCGTGACCGAAACCCTGAAGACCTGGACGGTGATGGAAACCATTCTGTCCGTAGTCGGCATCATTCTGATCATGCTGCTGTCGCTGGTGGTCTGATTCGCTGATCGCTACACGTTCTGCGCAACACGCATGCCCACCCTCGCGGTGGGCATGTCATTTCTGCCTCCCAAGCACCGCCCTCGTTCAGCTCAAAGCCTCTCGTGCTGCGGGTTTGAAAGATTTCCACACGCTCATTCTTACTTTGCCTTCACGCTATGCGGAATTCTCCTACACTGCTCTAGGAGATCGCGTACAAGGCTGACTAATGAAAATTTCATCGCCACTTGGCACGAGTTCTTTGCAATAAATGCGAAAGGAGTGTGCAATAGGCGCCGCCCCGGATCTGGCTATCAGCGTTATAGCGAATCCATACGGGGATTTACTGCCAAAAGCAGGCAACATTCGCATGCCGTCTGGCCTCAGGAGAACCCAAGCCAATGACAAGAAGATGAACCTGGGGAATTAAAATCATGCCAAGGGCGTCTTACGGATGACGCATTTGGATGCAATCGGCAATTACCACCACCCAAAGGCTAACGCCAGCCTCCTGGTAGAGGCGCTTCAAGAGGCCATCAAGGAAAAGATTATGTTGATACTCACCCGCAAAGTCGGCGAAAGCATAAACATTGGTGACGAAATCACCGTCACCATTCTGGGCGTTCAGGGCCTGCAGGTCCGGCTCGGAATCAACGCGCCGAAGAACGTTTCGGTGCACCGTGAAGAGATTTACAAACGCATCCAGGCCGAGATTGCACCGAACAACCAAGAGCAGCAGTGAACCACCCGGTTCATCTTCTTCGAAACGTGTCTGCCGTTTCGGCGGCAGACAAAAATAAACGGCGTACGCCCCGACGCCGTTTTTTTTCGCCTGAACTTTTGGATCCATTGCTACAGCATTCTTTTCTTAGCGTGGAGAACTAACGTGTCTGCACGAACAGAACTCTGCCCTGCGCGGAAAAGCGCTCTATTTCGCACTTCAGACACAGTCCAGACAATCAGACAAGGTTAAAGCTTGAAACAAAAAAGCGGCGGGTGAGCTGTAGAACACTCGCCGCTTTGTCACTCGGTGTGGAGCGAAGTCAAACGCTATTGGGGAGATGCCTGACAATTTCGTCTTTGGCCAGCAGGCGCTTTTCTTTCAGTCGTTTGAGTTGATCCTCGGAGACATCCCCCGCCGATCCCGCCTCCGCTTTGACGATGTCGGCATCAAGGGTGTCGTAGCGATCGACCAGTTGATTGAGCTTGGCGTCCTGGCTACGCAGCCTGACCAGTTCATCCCTGGTGATACTCAAATCCGCGTACAAATCGTGCTTGACCGGCATGGTGCGCCTCTCCTCTGACAACTCATGAAACACTGAGGTTAGCTCACCTGTCGACAGCGCATCAGGCTTTGATCAATACCTTGACCATGGACGCCGCCGTGCTGCGCAGGCGCGCTTCATCCTGATACACCCGTTCCATCACCACCACACCACGGGTAAAGGTGGACACCAGGCGCGAGGCCTCATGCGCAGGTAAATTCAGCGTTTCATGCTGTTCTTCAAGGGCGAAACGGGCCTGCAACAAAGACTCGATGTCATCGAGCATGCCCTGCAAGGCTGCACGGATGGTGTCTATCTCGGAGATGCCATCCACTGCGGTCTTGGTGGTCAGACAGCCACGGGTCGGCGTTCCTTCAATCATCGACGTGATGATGAAATCGAAAAAGCCCTCCAACGCCGTTTTGATCGACGGATCAGCCAGCGCTGCGGCCATGTTGCCGGTCATGCGCTGCCGATAGCGATCGAACACCTTGAGAAAAAGCTGCTCTTTGCCTTGGTACGCGTTGTACAGCGAGCCGCGCAACACGCCTGTGGCTTCGGCCAGATCTTGCATCGACGTCGCGCTGAGGCCTTTTTGCCAGAACACGTTCAACGCCAGATCCAGCGTCCGCTCTTCGTCGAATTGCCTTACACCCGCCATTTCCCTGCTCTCCAGACGTTCAATTTCACATTCCGTCATCGACTTGATGAGCGGGTAAGGCATGAGTTGACCTCATTCTTGTCAAGGCTGTCAATTTTGACTAGCATGGCAAACATGACAGCGCTGTCAAACATACCTCACCTCTTATATTCGGGTCAGTCTTATGCAGCCTCCTCAGATTTCAGAACCGATTTCAGCGGACACAATGCCCAACCCCTCGCCTCAGCGTGCGGCCATTCCATGGCACGCGATCATCGCCGGCCTCTGCGCCACGCTGGTGGGCATCGGCCTGGCGCGCTTTGCCTATACGCCACTGATTCCTCCGTTGATCGAGAATCACTGGTTCGCCACCTCCGACATCATCATCCTCAGTGCCGCCAATCTGGGCGGGTACTTCATCGGCGCCCTGCTCGGGCGCCCCATCGCGCGCAGGCTGACTCACCGCCACACGCTACGGCTGATGATGGTACTGGTGACCTTGTCCTTCGCCGGTTGCGCCGTTCCGCTCTCCACCCTGTGGTTCTTTGGCTGGCGCTTCATTTCAGGCTTGGCCGGAGGCGCAATCATGGTGCTGGTGGCGTCAACGGTCCTGCCGCACATCCCCGGCACGCGCAAAGGGCTGGCCAGTGGCGCGATCTTTTTCGGTCTGGGACTGGGTATTGCGGCGTCGGGCACATTGGTGCCGCTGTTGCTGGACCTGGGACTGCGAGTCACCTGGCTGGGCTTGAGCCTGTTCTGCGCCATACTGACCGCCATCAGTTGGACGGGCTGGCCGACCGCCGTTATCCCCACGGCACACACCTACGAAACTGCGACGCCGACGCCACGCCCTCCCCGGCACACGCTGTACCTGAATCTGACGTACACACAATTCGGTCTGATGGCGATCGGCCTGGTGCCGCTGATGGTGTTTCTCGTGGATTTCGTCGCCCGCGATCTGGGCAAGGGCGCACACATCGGTGCGCTGTACTGGGTCGTCTATGGCATCGGCGCGCTGGCCGGGCCGATGCTCTACGGCTACATCGCCGACAGGCTCGGCCCGACTCGCGGCATTCGTTGGGTGCTGGTCGTTCAGGCGCTGGTGGTTGGCGCGCTGTACACCTCCCACAACAGCCTGCTGATCGCCGCATTGACCCTGATCATCGGCACCTTCCCGCCTGGCATCGTGCCGCTGGTGCTGGCGCGCGTCCATGAACTGCTGCCTCACGACGCCAGCGCGCAAGGCGCGGCCTGGAGCCGTGCAACCACTGCATTCGCACTGCTTCAAGCTGTTTCAGGCTATGGCTATTCGTTGTTGTTCAATGCCAGCGGCGGCAATCATCGCCTGTTGTTCCTGATCGGCACCGGGGCATTGATTCTGGCGCTGCTACTGGAAGGGGTGGTTCGCGTCGTGGTCGATAGCAACAGCATTCACCGCCCGTCCGCCGAGAGCCTTTAGCCCTGTTCTCGCACACGCCGCGCCTCATAGGATTTGAGGTGCAGATACACCACATCCAGTACCGACAACTGCCCTTTGGCCGGTTTGTCGGTGCTGGCTCTTCGGGCGACCATGTCGCCGATCACGTGCTCGACTTCTATCGGCGCGCCTCGCTCGATGTCGCGCAGCATGGAGGCGGTCATCTTCGATCCGGGCAGGGTCAGCATCGTCTGAAAGCGCTGACGCACCTCACTTCGCAACGCGTACCCTGCGCGCTCGGCGACACTGGCACATTCGGCCAGCAACTTGAGCACCACCGCTTCCCCGCCGCTGGCAATCACATCGCCAATGCTCGCGCGCATGGAACCGGTGACGCCCGCGCCCGTTGCGATGAAACACCATTTTTCCCACATTTCCTGAACAATCTGCTGACTCAGATTGGCGTCGAATCCGGCATCGGCCAACGCTTCGGCGACTTTCAGAATGCGCGGCGTCAACCCTCCGCTCAGTTCCCCGAATGACAATTGATTGGTGTCGTTCAAATGCAGAATCGTGCCGGACGCGTCTCGATCCAGAGAGATCAGACACTGTCCGCCCAGGACATTTTCAGGGGCAAAGCGCTCCGCCAGCCGGTCCAGATGCGCCATGCCGTTGAGCAACGGCAGGATGACCGTTTCAGGCCCAACGGCGGCCGCGAAGGACTCCATGGCCGCATCGAGATCATAGGCCTTGCAACTGAGCAGGATCAGATCGAAGGCCTGGTCGAGCATCGGTGTCATCACGTGGGGCGGTGACGGATATAGAATGTTGCCCAACGGGCTGCGCACGATCAGGCCGTTGCGGTCGAGTTCCTCGGCGCGCGAGGGACGCACCAGAAACGTCACGTCGCGCCCCGCCTCCAGCAACCGACCGCCAAAATAGCCCCCTATCGCGCCTGCACCCACGATCAAAATACGCATGTTCTGTCGGTTCCTTGTCGGGTCTGTCGGAGGTGTCCGGACACCCCAGAATAGATGAAGCCTGCGACTCTATCCAAAAGCAGGATGATGACCAACATATTGTTTCTTCAGGCGCTCTGAAAAAATAACGGGCAAAAAAAATCCCGAACCCTCAGTGAGCGTTCGGGATGCAAGATCTGCAGGAGAGTCAGGATTGCGCGTTCGCCAGCACCGGCCAGATAAAGGGCTGGCGCTGTTCTTCGCGGTTGGCCGCCAGCCGACGCGCCAAGCTGACCGGCTGAACCACAGGCTGTTGCAAGCGCGCCAGCACCGCATCAATGACCGCCCCACTGGCATCGTTATGGAATTGCCAGACGCCATAAATGCGCCCGTCGAAAGATGCCTCGCTGCCCAAGCGTGGATCGACGCCCAGACCAGCACCCAGCCCGAACAAATGCAGGCCGTACAAGCGTTGTCCCTTACTGTCCAGCGGGCATCCGGACGGGTCGGAATCCAGCCCGCCCTTGACTTCCATCAAGCGAATCGCCCCGCCGCCTGCGTAATTCAACGGTGGCAGCAGCGGTTGATAACCGGTGCACTGCACCACCACCTCCGACTCGGCCAGCGCCTGACGCGCCTGTTCGAAATGCCCCTGCGGACCATTGCGGGTTTGCCACAGATTCACCCGCACGCCGGTCTTGCCGATGTGCCCATTGGCCAGGGCTTCACGCCCGATGTCCAGCGCCCGATAACGCAGCCCCCCCGAACGATTGACCCGGCCAGATACCGGGCAGACATCTTTCTGAGGGTCGAACCGATACCCGGCCTCGATTGCCGCTTCGGCGGTTTCATAGAACAAGCGGATCTGTGAACGATGCACCAGTGTCACCTCTTCCAGTCCGGCAAACTCCAGCGCGTCGGCGAGGTTTTCCAGCACCGAAAACGCGCTGTGAGAGCCACCCACCACACTGATACGGCCTTTGCGCGCCAGCGTCGGTGCAAAAAAGTCTCGCAGTTGCACGCCGTTCATGCGCAACAATGCATCGGCACTCTGCACTTTGGCGGTGGGCGGCACGGCCAAGCCTTGATCGGCCAGGCTGTCGAGCAGGTGCTGCGGGTCCTGACGACCACCCAGATTGAGCACCACCGCGCGGCAGCGGATGCGCCGGCTACGTCCTTCGGACTCGACCCAGACCTGATATTCGTCGTCCTCATGCACCACTTCGGTGATGGTGGTGCTGGTCCATAACTTCACGCCGTAATGTTCGACGATGAAGTTCAGCACCAGGGTGGAAGCTTCCGCCAGCAGCTCGGCCACATCGGCCAGTTGCGGGGCACTTTGCGCCTGACGACGGATGCGCCAGTACGCCGGAGAATGCTCCAGCGGCTCGAACACATCACGCAGCGCAGGATCGCGCAGGCAATCGAGAAAGACATCGCCCACGGAGTTGGCCGTGATCCGGTATTCCCCCAATCGGCCTGTGCCGGGGTTGGGACTGGCATCGACAATGATCAGGCCTTCCCTGGCCAGTTCAGGCATGGCGCCGCTCTTCAACGCGTTGAACAGCAGACCCATGCCTGCAGGTCCGGCTCCCCCTACAACACAACCGCAAACGGTTTCCAGATGATCTCCATACATAATCGTGACTCCGAACTTAGTCGATGCATTGGGCGCTGCCCAATCTCTACCGGGACCCTGAATAACAGGCACAACCAACCGCCCGCCCTGACGTGCTTTTTATGTGTGTCTCACTGAATACATACGATGGACTTACAAAAAAAACGCAAACACGACTGCCACCACAGAGGTCATTAACGACTGCGTGATAACGGGTTATGTGAACACTTCCTGTTTAGCCGAACGCCGAGAACTCCGTATTGAAAGAGTGTGGATCGGCAGCGACAAACAGGTGGTTATGGAAAAGGATTTCGAGTGCGGACTTCCCTTCTACACTGCAAATTTTCAGGCATTCAGAGACGCTACCGCCCTTTCGCCAGGCGCCCTGAGTCAAGCGTTTTGTAAGGGGAAGAGAAACCGCAAAAACCTGTTACAAACTATTTCAACAAACAATTCATGGAGTGATGGTTTCAAAAAAGACCCAAAGTGTCAAATTTTCGAGAAAAACGTCAATACCGTAATCACACTCACTAAACCACTGATATTACTCATGATTATTTTTTGACGCCAAAATAAATCTCTGTTTACCTCCATTCATGCATTTTTAAAATCAAAAAAGACGTTAATTATCCTTTAGCCAACTAACTATCTTCATGAGTGCGAGAAGTCTCACATTGAAAGTTGCCATTTTTCCGTCACGTCTTTTCACGTGCCCATTGAAAAATCCCGCCGTTGCTCTTGCCGTTCATGTACACACCCCGCCGGGCAAAATAATGACGCCGGAATTTCCGCACGGATGGGTTTTGTCTCCTGAGCAGAGGAACCTGTTGCCGATAGGCGGCAATGCCATTGGTAAAAAACGCAGAACTATTGCGTTTCGATTGCGCTCCATTATCAGGCTGTTGCCTTCGTTCAATGGATTAAGGAGCCGTGGACATGAATGCTGAGAAAAACCGTCGGTCCAGCATTGCCGAAATCGATTATTCCCGGGACACCCTGTTCGGGCCCGTGCCGATGCAGGCGACCTGTCGCGTCAGGCTGGCGACCGTCGAGCAGAACGGTCAATCACTGCGTGAGCTGGTGATCATCGGCGACGTGCCGGACTACCTGGCCCGCTCAGCCGTGATTCGCGTGGCACTGGACGGACGGATCGAGGCGGGTCCGATTCGCGCACACGGGGCTATCAAGGAGGGGGAAAAGGAGGCTTTCAGGTTGCTGTTTGAAAATGAGCACCGTCGACGGGTGCATTGACGCCCTCAAGGCGTCTGACGGGTCGAATGCAGGTTGGCATGGGCATCGGCGCGCAAGTCGCCTGCCGGGAGGATCAGCGCATGACTGAGAGGAGGAGGATCCACCTGAAGATCGTCTTCTGCCGGGGAGAAATCTTCCGGCGTGCGTTCCACCTGATCGCGGTAACGCAAGCCATCGAGTCTGGGCGCGGTGTTGAGGACCGGATCCTGGGGCAATAGGCGCTGGCGCTCCAATGCCGTCATGGGCGGCTGAAACGTGGCGTTCCTCGCCTCCAGGCGTTGCAGCATCGTCAAAATGGCAGCCACACAGATCACGACAATCGTCAGTAACAGACCCATGCCCAGCATCACCTTGCGACGGCGCAGCATGTGTCTGTGATCGTTCCCCTGAGCGTGCCCATAGGGGCTCTCGGGTAGGTGGTCGGCCATGCATGTCCCTCGAATTGAGATGGGCGTCGAGCCGTCGGCGGCGCCGTTAAGATAAAAGGTAATGCAAACCTTTTCCAGCGGGATGTGAACAGAAGCTGAGTGGACACAGGCAGCGCTCGGTGGTAAGCACTCCTGTCGAAAATTCCAAAGACTCACAAATTGTTACTTAATTATTCAGATCTGTATTCAACGAGCACTCACTTGAAGGCCTTGCTCAACCCCCATCCTTTCATCGGCGTGAAGACTCATGAACAACTTCAACGCCTGAGCAATGCTATATAGAAAGCATTAATGCTTTATCACTTTCTGAAAAAGCCATGCCATAAAAACGCCCATGCGGCAGAGCGGCATGGGCGTGCTGTTTTATGCCAGTCGGGTGAAAGAGACTAACTGGCCAGTGCGTGCCGTTGAGCCTGTTGGGTATTAAGCAGCTCGGCACGCAACTCGGAAATCAGCTCACAGATGGCGCGGCTGGTGTCCAGCCGGTCTAGCTTGATACCGCTGGTCAGCAGCTCTACGCGTTCGGTGAGAGGATCGATGACTTCAACGGTCATGGTGTCGGCCATGATCGTGCAGTTGCAACGTTTCGGCAGAAATCCACTTTCGATAATGCTGCGTAATTCAAGATTCGAGAGGGTGCATGCGATCATTGGCGATATCCTCCTGAGGCGAACACTGCGGCATTGCAAACAGTGAAGCGCCAGATCTTTTATTAATAACTTCCCTGGATAATTACCTTCATCCCGATTCGTCAGAAGCACATGGCGTCGTTAGGCGAATACCCAACTTATACGCTTCGCCCTCTAATGAAGCAATACAACATTTATTGTGCGCCTCAGCAGGGCCTTTGAATGTTTTACCCACAGAAAAAACGTTTCATCATTGATCTGAAACAGGAAAAAACGCTGTTTTAAATGTTGATCGCTGACAGGCGTGGCAAAAAACGAGGACGGCAGGCCTTAAAAGAGGGCAGCCATTCGTCGGCCACTGTAACGCACGCCGACGAATGACAGGGAGACGTCAGGCATGGGGCAGACGCAAATGAATCAGCGCGACCCGATTACCACGCTTGTCCAGGCGCTCTTCTATCGCGAAAGGCTTGAAACCCAGCTTGGGGTAGAACAGCAGCCCTGGCACGTTGTGGTTGAAACAGGAGGCCGTCAGCTCCTTGGCCTCATGCTTGCCGAAGGCCAGTTCCATCATGCACCCGAGCATGTAGCGCCCCACGCCTTTGGAGCGCGCGTGGGGCGCGATGATCACGTTGCCCATCGAGCAGCGACCGCGGAAGTCGTACCGGGAGAAATTGGCAAAGCCCACGACCTCGCCATCCAGCTCGATCACGGTGTTGTCTGATCGCTGCTCGATGGCGTCCCTCAACTGCGCAGGCGTCAAAGGAAAAACCGCTTTGGGGAACATGTAAAACAGTTCGTCGACACTCTGTGGCATGTCGCACACGGCCGGGATGTCTTTTTCTTCCAGGGGACGGTGATGAAACATGGAAATTACCTCTCGAAGAGACGGGGCCAGAGCAGAAACTATAGGCCAAACGCCATGCGCAGGCCTGACCTTGTGCGGTTCTGAAGCTTATTTATGTGTCAGTACGGCGATGGATGACCCTAGGTCACGGACCTTTTCTGACCGCTGGTCACGCCAATTGTGCCCAAGTGTTTCGCCGCCTTTGCACAATACGCTAAAAACAGGGCGCAACGGTTTGGCAGAATTGAACTTTCAACGACCGGGCATTACGCCTGTGTGCAGAGCCGCGCTCATGCAATTTGCATGAACCATCAACTCCGAAAAATTCATAACCATATGATTTAAAACGAGTTATTAATTAACTGCCGCTGGCACAGGTGCTGCAATGTCCTGCACGAAGCAAAACATTATTTGCACGGAGCACGACAACGATGAACGTTTCACCTGATGCCTATCCTGCCGCTGTTGAAGAAACCACTTCTGCCTCGGGTGTGTCCTGGGGCGCAATCCTGGCCGGTGCTGCGGGCGCCGCAGCGTTATCCATGATTCTCGTTTTACTGGGTTCAGGTCTTGGCTTTTCTGCCATGTCCCCTTGGGCCAATGAAGGAGCGAGCGCGAAAACCCTCGGAATCTCGACGATTATCTGGCTGACCATCACTCAGATTCTCGCGTCGGGGTTAGGAGGCTATCTGGCCGGTCGCCTGCGAGTGAAGTGGTCGAACATGCATGGCGATGAAGTGTACTTCCGCGACACCGCTCACGGCTTTTTGTCGTGGGCGATCGCCACGCTGGTGGCGGCGGTGTTGATCGTCGGTTCTGTCAGCGGCGCCGTTGGCAACGGCGTTAAAGCTGGGGCCAGTGCGGTGGCGGGAGTGGCCGGAACTGCCGCTGTGGCCGCAGGCAATACTCAGGGTGATCAGTACGGCTATTTCGTCGATTCGCTGTTTCGTGACGACCGCCCCGCCGCTGTCAGCGATGATGCGGCCCGTGGTGTCGTGGTACGTATTTTCGCCAAAACGCTGGCCAATGACGGGCAACTAGCGCCCGAAGACCGCGCCTATCTGGCGCAACTGGTGGCACAACGTACCAATCTGAGCCAGGCCGACGCGCAAGCCCGTGTCGATCAGGTTTACGGCCAAGCCAAACAAGCCGTGGCCGACGCCAAGCTGAAAGCCCAACAGGCGGCCGACACTGCTGCAAAAATCGCCGCCGCGACCGCGCTGTGGACCTTCGTCGCCCTGCTTTGCGGCGCTTTCGTTGCCAGCCTGGCGGCCATTTGGGGAGGTCGTCGCCGTGACGCGGTGACCTACGTTGAAGTCCGCTCCTACACCGCTTCCACCGTCCGTTGATCAAGGAGAAATATCATGCGCTCATTACTGCTGTGGTTCCTGGGTGTACCGATTCCGGTGATTATCCTGATCGCCCTGTTCATGCATTGACCGCGTCGTAGACGATCCGCGCAGCGCCTTTGTCAACACTGGGCCTGTGCGGATTTTTTATGTGCGCTGGAAACATACTTCCCGTAGCCGCCCGGAGTACGAAAAAAGCCCCCGAAGACTCACGCCATCGGGGGCCAAGGCACTGCGCTCACAGTTCGGTCAGGGCCGTTACGGCATCCCCAGCCAGTTCGGCAAGGCCAACGAAATGAACGGCACGTAGGTCACCAGAATCAGGAACAGCAGCAGGATCGACAGCCACGGCAACGCCGCTCGAATCGTCTGCCCCAGGGTCAACCCCGTCACCGCCGAGGTCACGAACAGGTTCAAGCCCACCGGCGGATGCACCAGGCCGATTTCCATGTTCACCACCATCACGATGCCCAGGTGAATCGGATCGATGCCCAGCTTGGTCGCAATCGGGAAGAAGATCGGCGCCAGAATCAGCACGATGGCCGACGGCTCCATGAAACTGCCCGCCACCAATAGGACCACGTTGACCATGATCAGGAAACCGATCGGCGTCAGTCCTTCAGAAATCACCCAGTTGGTGATCTGTTGAGGAATCTGCTCGGTCGTCAGCACATGGGCGAACAGCATGGCGTTGGCGATGATGAACATCAGCATGATCGACAGACGCCCGGACTCCAGCAGCACTTTCGGGCAATCGCGAAACCGCATGTCCTTGTAGACGAACAGCGCAATGAACGCCGAATACACGGCCGCCACCGCCGCCGCCTCGGTCGGGGTGAACATGCCGCTGTAGATCCCGCCGAGGATGATCACCAGCAACAGCAGCCCCCAGAACGCCCGGCGCGCGGTGGTCAGCCACTCACGGAACGAAACACGCGGTTGCGCAGGCAGCTTTTTCACCCGGGCGACGATGTAGATCACCACCATCAGGATCACGCCGAGCAGGATTCCCGGCACGACACCGGCGATGAACAGCTTGCCCACCGAGGTCTCGGTTGCCGCCGAGTAGACCACCATCACGATGGACGGCGGAATCAGTATCCCCAACGTACCGGCGTTACAGATGATCCCGGCACCGAATTCTTTCGGATACCCGGAACGCACCATCCCCGCCACGGCAATCGAACCCACGGCCGCCACGGTGGCAGGCGACGAACCCGACAGCGCTGCGAACAACATGCACGCCAACACCGCCGCAATCGCCAGGCCACCGCGAATATGGCCGACGCACGCGTTGGCGAAATCGATCAGACGTTGCGCCACGCCGCCAGTGGTCATGAACGCGCCGGAGAGCAGAAAGAACGGAATCGCCAGAAAGGTGTAGCTGTCGGAGGTTTCGAACAGCTTGATCGCCAGCGAGCTCAACGAGTCCTGACTGAACAGCAGAATCGACACCGCACCGGACAGGCCCAGCGAGATCGCGATGGGCACCCCCAGAAACATGAAAACGAACAGCAACAGAAACAGACAAAGCACGGTCATCAGTGTGGCTCCCCGTCAGGATTGGCCAGTTTGCTGGCTTCTGCCGCTTCGTCAGCCAGGCCAAGGCCGGTCTGACGATGGGTCCAGATGCGATAGAGAATTTCCAGGTAGCGAGCGATCACCAGCGCGAAGCCGATGGGCACGATGATCGTGATGTAGGCGATCTTGATGCCGTAGCGGTCCAGGTCTTCCGCGCCAATCCCTGCGACGAATAGCGCCGAAACCCATTTGTAGCTGGCCACCAAAAACAGCCCCGCATACGCCAGGCAGCAAGCGCAGGCGAGCATCGCCAGAATGCGTTGCACCGGTTTGCTGGTCTTTTTCACCAGCGCATCGACCCCCAGGTGCCCGGCCGTGCGCACCCCGTATGAGATGCCGAAGAAAATCAGCCAGCCGAAGATGGCCTTGGTCAGGGCCACGCTCCACGTCATGCTTTGGGCATAGCCCATCAAGTGATCGCCAATCCCTGCGAAAAAGTCGCTGCTGACCGCCCACTGATCGCTGAGGGTGTAAAACAGCGTGTAGATGTTGTTCAGCGCCACGTAGACGAAAGTCACCAGCGTCATGGCAGCCAGCAGGAAAGCGATGAAGCCTTCCTCCAGATGCTCCCAGAGTCGCGTCAGCGATTGCATAAGAATTCTCCGAACGTCGAGAGAGCGGCCACCTCATTTACAAAGAGGTGGCCACGCAGGCATCAGGGCCTGTATCGATCAAGCCAACTCTTGAGGGCTCAAGGCGCCTTGTTCGAATCATCAGCGGCCTTGATCAGGTCAGCGCCGATTTCATCGGAGAACTTGTCCCAGACCGGCTTCATGACTTCGCGCCATTTGGCCCGCTGCTCGGGGGTCAGGGTCACGATTTCACTGGTCTTGGAATCGATGATCTTCTGCTTGGCGGTCTGGTTCAGGGCTTCAGCCTGCTTGTTAACCTCCACAGTGACCTCATCCATGATCTTTTGCAGCTCATCGCGCACATCGGCGGGCAGGCCGTTCCAGAACTTGGAGTTAGTGATCACCATGTAGTCGATCAGGCCGTGGTTGGACTCGGTGAAGTACGGCTGCACTTCGTTGACCTTCTGGCTTTCATAGTTCGACCAGGTGTTCTCGGTGCCGTTGACGGTACCGGTTTGCAGACCCTGATAAACCTCCGCGAAGCTCATCTTGCGCGGGTTGGCGTGCAGCGCCACGAACTGCGCTTCCAGGACGCTGGACGCCTGTACGCGGAATTTCAGGCCACGGGCGTCTTTGGGGTCGACCATCTTTTTGTTCGCCGACAGTTGCTTCAGGCCGTTGTGCCAGTAGGCCAGGCCATGAATGCCTTTGTCGTCCATCGAGGTCAGCAGCGCCTTGCCCTGCGGGCCTTGCTGGAAGCGGTCGACGGCCGCCAGGTCGTTGAACAGGAACGGCAGGTCGTAGATCTGGGTTTTCTTGGTGTATTGCTCGAACTTGGCCAGCGACGGCGCAAGCATCTGCACGTCACCGAGCAACAGGGCTTCCATTTCCTTGCCGTCGCCGAACAGCGAGGAGTTTGGATAGACCTCGACCTTGACCTTGTCTTTCAAGGCCGGATCGGCGGCGACCATTTTCTGGAACAGCAAGGCGCCCTGGCCTTTGGGGGTGTTTTCCGCCACGACGTGGGCGAACTTGATCACGATCGGGTCCGCATACGCCATACCGGCCACGGACACTGCAGCGGCGCAGAACAGCGCCTTGGTCAGCTTCAACATCGATATCACCTTTTTATTTTTGTATAAGGAAATCGGTTATGCATGAGCGTTGTGCCATCTAACGATGCCCAACAGGATGTGTTTCGAGAATCAGCTTTTCGATAAGCCAGCGTTCGGCGGAGCTGAACGCCAACGGTATGTCCCCCACCCTCCCCGAACTGCAGGCCAGACGCAACGCCTTCAGAAAATTAGCAGGCTAATGAAAAAGTGCCACCATCGAAACGGCCACCTCAGTCTCCTGCGGGAGCGAATTCATTCGCGATAAGGTTTCACTAACGACAAATCCGCGTCGGCTGAACCGCCCTCTCGCGAATGAATTCGCTCCCGCGGGGCATCTGCGTCTATGACTGCGTAGTCGCCAACGCCAATAACCGCTGCGCCCGCAATAACACAGGCGCATCGACCATCTGGCCATCCAGTTGAAACGCCCCGGCGCCATTGGCAGCAGCACTGGCATCGACCACCCGCTGCGCCCAGGCCAAATCTTCGGCGCTGGGCGCCAGCGCCGCGTGAATCACCGGCACTTGTTTGGGATGAATGCACAGCACGCCGCCGTAACCCATGTCGTAGGCATGACGAACCGCCCGATGCAGGCCGTCCGGGTCGCCGATGGCCGGGTGTACACCATCCAACGGTGGCGCCAGGTTCGCCCCTCTGGAGTGCAGTTGCACCGACATGCGCGCCTGATCGAGAAACAGCTGCGCGGCGGGAGTGCCGCTGTTGAGGTTCAGGTCCAGCGCCAGGTCCAACCCACCGAATGACAGGCGTTCGACACCCGGCGCATGGGCGATCTGCTCCAGCGCCAGTAAACCTTTGGCGCTTTCGATGATCGGCAATACGGGTTTACCGGTGGCGTGCACCGCCACCACATGGGCCGCACTTTCGACCTTGGGCAGCAGCACGCCGACCACGCCGTTGTGCTGCGTGCAAAAGGCCAGGTCGGCGAGATGCTCGGCGTGGTCCGGCGCGTTGACACGCACCCAGACAGAAGACTGAGGATTGCTCTGTAGAAAAGCCGCGAGGTTGTCGCGGGCCTGACGTTTGAGGGGTTCTTCCACGGCGTCTTCGAAATCGACGATCACCGCGTCAGCGCCCGCGGCCAGCGCCTTGGCGAAACGCTCGGGTCGGCTGCCGGGCACGAAGAGCGCGGAGCGGATGATGGATGGTGGCATGGTGGCTTCCTTGTTAATCACAAACGGCTGGTTTGGTGCGCACGGTCTTTGTGGGAGATTCTATGTTGGCCGATCAACCGCTTTCGTCGGAACGCCGCCCGCACCAAGGCGGCTCCCACAGAATCGATGTCGGTCCTGAATTCATGGCTCGACACCGAGCAGTGTGGGAGCCAGGCGCCAGACAAATTGGCGATGTGTCAAACCACCCCGGCGTCACTCATCCGCGCCTGTTCCTCAGCGCTAAACCCCAATTCGCTGAGGATACTCGCCGTGTGCTGCCCCAACCCCGGCACGCCGTCCATGCGCGGGGTGAACGCTGCGTTGCGCCCTGGGGGCAACAACGACGGCAACGGGCCGGACGGGCTGTCCACTTCACGCCAACTGTCGCGGGCCTTGAGTTGCGGGTGCTCCCACACACCGTGCATATCGTTGACCCGGGCGTTGGCAATCTGCGCGTCTTCAAGGCGTGCTACCACCTCATCCAGACTCAACGCCGCAAAGCCATCGACAATGATCTGCCGCAGCACCTCGCGGTTTTCCGAACGCTTGAAGTTGGCCGAGAATCGTTCGTCAGTGGCCAGCGCCTTGTCCAGCAGGACCTTCTCGCAGAACAGCGCCCATTCACGCTCGTTCTGCAAGCCGAGCATGATCGTGCCGCCCCCGCCGGTGGGGAACGGCCCATAAGGGTAGATCGTCGAGTGAGACGCCCCGGCCCGTGGCGGTTGGGGCGCGCCGTTGTAGGCGTAATACATCGGGTAGCCCATCCACTCCACCAGGCTTTCCAGCATGCTGACGTCGATACGGCTACCCTCGCCGGTCTTGTCTCGCAGCAACAGCGCCGAAAGAATACCGGTGTAGGCGTACATGCCCGCCGCGATGTCGGCAATGGAGCAACCGGCCTTGGCCATGTCGTTTTCGCCGGGGCCGCCGGTCACCGAAAGAAAGCCGCCCTCGCTTTGAATCAGCAGGTCATAGGCTTTCTTCTTTTCATACGGCCCGCCTTCGCCGTAGCCGGACACGTCGCAGACGATAAGCCGCGGGAAGCGTTCATGCAGCGCCTCGAACGACAGGCCCATGCGCGCAGCGGCGCCCGGCGCGAGGTTTTGCACCAGCACATCGGCCTGGCCAAGCAGGGATTCAAGAATGTCGCCCGCGGCGTCCTGTTTCAGGTCTAGGGTCAGGCTTTCTTTCGAGCGGTTGGTCCAGACGAAGTGCGAGGCCAGGCCATCGACACGCTGGTCGTAGCCTCGGGCAAAATCACCGACGCCGGGACGCTCGACCTTGATCACACGGGCGCCGAGATCGGCCAGTTGCCGCGTGCAGAACGGCGCCGCAATGGCGTGTTCCAGGCTGATGACAGTGATGCCGTCCAGAGGACGGGGGTTTTGTTGAGTCATGCTATTAACCTCTTCCCATGATCGTTACCACGCGGAGCGTGGGAACGATCACGTATGTGCTATCAGATCAAATCCGCCAGATCCCGCGCATCGCGCAGTTGCCAGACCCGCTCGGTCAGCGCCTTGCCCTGCGCCACCGTGCGAGCACCGGAGAACGCCAACAGGCGCTGGACCTTATCTTCCAACTCCGGCCGCGACAGGGTGTTGCCCGGGTCGCCTTTCGGGTCGTCGATAGCGGCGCTCAGGGTGCGGCCATCGGTGGTGGTGACGATCACCCGGCCCAGCCAGCGCGCGGGATAAGCACCGTCGACTTCAGGGTCCAGCTCCATCGTCACTTTCTCGCGGAAGGCCGCAACGGCGGCATCGGTCAGCGCCAGATCGCGGAATTCGATCAATTGCGCACTGCCATGCACAGCAATCAGGCCCAACACCGCACCCATCGAAAACTTCGCCTGATGCACGGTCTGAGGCACATCCACTCGGCCCAACACATCGATGGCGCCTTGATGAACTCGGGTCACGACCTTGGCAATTTGCTCATGGCTCAGCCCTTCGCGCTGCATCAAGTGCAGCAGTGCATCGGCGGCGGGATGGGTGTGACGACAGGAGGCATGGAACTTGAACGAGGTCTCGACCAACGCCCAGCGCGAACCCAGCCGATCCGACAGCTTCGACGGATCGCTGTCGGTGGACATCCCCGCCGCCATGCCCTGGTCGCCTTCCAGAATGTTGCGCGCACCGGTCAGGCCGTCGGCGGTCATGTACGCCGCCAGCAAGCCATCGGCGGCGGCCTTGGCGGTGTGCAGTTGTTTCGAGTCCGCCGCATCACGCAGGAACTCCCACAACCCCGCCGCTTGCGTGCCAGCGGTGCCGAGCAGGTTGATGAACTGTTCCTGATTGAAGTCCAGCAACTTGCCCACCGCAACAGCCGCCGCCAGCGTGCCGACCGTGGCCGTGGTGTGAAAGATGCGGTAGTGCGAACGGCCCATAAACTCGCCGATGCGGATCCCGGCCTCATAACCGGCCACCGACGCCAACAGGAAATCCTGCCCGGTCTTGCTCAGTTCCTGCGCCGCTGCCAGCACGGCTGAAAACACCACCGTCGCTGGGTGCAATACCGAACTGTTGTGCAGGTCATCCTGCTCGACCAAATGCGAGGCTGCCCCATTCACCAACGCCGCAAAATACGCCGTGGTATCACGCCCGCTCACCAAAATCTTCGCCTTGCCGCTCGCAGGCCCCATGCGCTCGGCGTAGCGCTCGAAAATCGGAATCGGCCGCGCGCCCTTGCTCGCCAGTGCCGAGCCGATCCAGTCCAGAAACAGGTCTTCGGTGCGGTCGAGCACGTGGCCGGGAATCTGCTCGTATTTCAGCTCGGCAAGAAAGCCCGCTAACGCTTGAGTGTGGGTCATTTCTAAATCCTCAGAAGCTGCGTGGCAGTTCGAGCAAATGCTCGGCGACGTAGGAAAGAATCAGGTTGGTGGAGATCGGCGCGACCTGATACAGGCGGGTCTCGCGGAATTTGCGCTCCACGTCGTACTCGTTGGCAAAGCCGAAACCGCCGTGGGTTTGCAGGCAGGCGTTGGCCGCTTCCCAAGACGCCTTGGCCGCAAGGTACTTGGCCATGTTCGCGGCAGCGCCAGCGTTCTTGCCGCTGTCGTATTCCTCGCAGGCGCGCCAGCGCATCAGGTCCGCCGCTTCGATTTCGATGTGGGCCTCGGCAATCGGAAATTGCACGCCCTGGTTCTGCCCGATCGGGCGGCCGAACACCACGCGATCGCGGGCGTACGCGGCAGATTTTTCGGTGAACCAGCGGCCATCGCCAATGCACTCGGCGGCGATCAGAGTGCGCTCGGCGTTCAAGCCGTCGAGTATGTACTTGAAGCCCTTGCCCTCTTCACCGATCAGGCTGTCAGCAGGCAGTTCGAGGTTGTCGAAGAACAGCTCGTTGGTTTCGTGGTTGACCATGTTGGCAATCGGCTGAACGGTCAGGCCGTTGCCGATGGCTTCGCGCAGGTCAACGAGAAAAATCGACATGCCTTCTGATTTCTTCTTCACGTCGGCCAGCGGTGTGGTGCGCGCCAGCAGGATCATCAAGTCAGAGTGCTGGATGCGCGAGATCCAGACCTTCTGGCCGTTGATCACGTATTTGTCGCCCTGTTTGACGGCGGTGGTCTTGATCTTGGTGGTGTCTGTGCCGGTGGTCGGTTCGGTTACGCCCATCGATTGCAGGCGCAGTTCGCCGCTGGCGAGTTTGGGCAGGTAGTAGCTTTTCTGCGCCTCACTGCCGTGACGCAGCAGGGTGAACATGTTGTACATCTGGCCGTGCACAGTGCCGGAGTTACCGCCACAGGCGTTCACTTCTTCGAGAATCACCGAGGCTTCGGCCAGGCCCAGTCCCGAGCCGCCGTATTCGGTGGGGATCATCGCCGACAGCCACCCCGCGTCAGTCAGCGCCTTGACGAAGGCTTCCGGGAAGCCCTTCTCTTCGTCGATCTTGCGCCAGTATTCAGCCGGGAATTCAGCGCACAGGGCGCGCACGCCTTCGCGGATGGCATTGAGGTCTTCGTTATCGTATGGACTCATGGTGTTCACTCGCGTCTGCCAAAAGCCCCGTCGCAAGTGCGGGGCTGGCCATGCCTATATAAAGGAAGATATTTGGATCGAACCCGGCTCAGTCAAAAAGCACTTCGGCGCTTTGCGCGACACCGGCTTCGTTGCCTGCCCACAACTGCGCCTTGCCTGGCTCGCTGATGCGGCCACCGACACGGAACGGCGTCGGCACGTTCAGCGGGCGCATGCCGCGATAGGCGAAGTGGCGCACGCGTTTGTCCGGGTTGGCACGGATGAACGCTCGCAGGTTGAACGTCGCGATCATCGGCCCGTGCACCACCAGCCCTGGGTAACCTTCGGTTTCAGTGACGTAGGGGTAGTCGTAGTGAATGCGATGGCCGTTGAAGGTCACGGCGGAGTAGCGGAACAACAGGGTTGGCGTCGGCTCGACGGTCTCGCTCCAGTCGCCCTGCTCTGGCGCTTCACCGCTGTTGAGTTTTGGCGGATTGGGTTCGCGGTAGACGATGTCCTGCTCTTCACGTACACACAGCTCGCCGTTTTGCGAGTAGTCGTGGCGCAGGGTGACGAACAGCAGCGAACCCGTGCGGCCATGCTTTTCTTCAATGTGCAGGATGGTCGACAGGCGATGGGCATCGGCCCCGACTTTCAGCGGCTGAATGAACTCGACCCGGCCGCCGGCCCACATGCGATTGCGGTTGTCGGCGGGTGGCAGAAACCCGCCGCGAGCAGGATGGCCATCAGCGCCGAGCTGGGCTTCGAACACCGGTTCTTGAAAGAAGCACCATTGCCACAGCGGCGGCAGCGCCTCGCCAGCGGCAGGCACGGGTTCGCCAAACGTGGCAGCGATACGCTTGATCAGGTTGTGACTCAGGTGATCCTGCGCCTCTTCGGACCGTCCGATCCAGGCACTGAAATCCACCGGCGAATCTGAATCACTCATGGGGGAGCAGCCTCTGCGTTTGTTGTTATGGGCCGATCATGCGAGCGCGCGGGCATTCTGTGAATTTGCATTTGCGTATACCGGCGTTCATGTATGCTGAACGCGATCCTTCCAATGACAACAACATCCGGACCCCACCATGCACTTCGACCTGGCTGACCTGCGCCTCTTCATCCACATCGGCGAATCCCCCAGCCTGACCCAGGGCGCCCGCCGCGCCTTTCTCTCCCCTGCCGCTGCCAGCGCACGCATCAAGGCCCTGGAAAACCAGCTCGACACCCGACTGCTGTACCGCGACAGCCGTGGTGTCGAACTGACCCCTGCCGGGCAGCGCCTGCTCAAGCATGCGCGATTGATCATGAGCCAGGTCGATTACCTGAAAAGCGAATTCACCCAGTACGGCACCGATTCGGCGGGCCACATTCGCATCTTCGCCAACACCACCGCCGTCACCGAATTCCTGCCCGAGGTGCTCGCAGGTTTTCTCGCTGAAAGGCCCGGCGTGACGGTCGATCTGCAAGAGCGTTTGTCGCGAGACATCGTGCGCGGCGTGCTCGACGGCAGTTCCGACATGGGCATCAT
Source organism: Pseudomonas sp. Pseu.R1 (assembly GCF_045764065.1). Taxonomy (NCBI): domain Bacteria; kingdom Pseudomonadati; phylum Pseudomonadota; class Gammaproteobacteria; order Pseudomonadales; family Pseudomonadaceae; genus Pseudomonas; species Pseudomonas sp. Pseu.R1. The sequence continues at coordinate 1,052,989 of NZ_JBJGEE020000001.1, forward strand.
CGCCGGGCCGGTTGAAGCGGCGGGCTTGCAGGTGATGCACTTCAGCACCGACCGCTTGGTGCTAACGGTCCCGGAAGGCCATGAACTGGCCGCCCAGAAAAAAGTGACCTTGAAGCAAACCTTGGCGTTTCAGCACATCGGCCTGCACGAAGGCAGCACGTTGCTGAGTTTTTTACGCGATCACGTCGAGCGGCTGGGGTTGAATCTGTCGTTGAGGATTCAGGTGTCGAGCTTTGAGGCCATCTGCCGGATGGTTGAGGCGGGGGTGGGGATCGGCATCATTCCCGAGTCTGCGGCGATGCGGCACAGCCGGACGATGAAGTTGGTGACGATTGAACTGGATGAACCATGGGCGGTACGCGAGCGGAGTATTCTAGTGCGGGAACTGGACGCCCTGCCGGGGGTGGTCAGGGCGTTGATCAACGTGTTGATGCCGGAAGCGACGCCCTCTCAGTAGGAGAGCCGTGCACCGACTGCCCCAACATCCGCAACCACTTCCCCGGCGGATAGCCGAACGTCTTCACGAAATGCCGCGTCATGTGGCTCTGATCGGCGAACCCGGCCATGGCCGAGGCATCGCTGAGGGACATGCCGCAGGAGATGGAATGGCGCACCAGATCCAGTCGTCTCAGGGTGAGATAGCGATGAGGACTGGTGCCGAACAGCACGCGAAAATCCCGGGACAGGCGCCAACGGTCGGTGTCGCTGGCCTGTTCCAATTCATCGAGACTGACGCCCTGTTCGAGGCTCGCCAGCAGCAGTTCACGCGCTCGTTGAGCGGCGGCGTAATCCACGCTTTGTCGGCTTTTGCGCACGCCTGCGGCGTCTTGCAGGGCGATGGCGATGTCGTAGACAGCGTCGTCCAGTTCCAACGGATCGAGGGACGAGTGCAGGTCGCGCAACAAAGCCTGCGAAGCCTTGAACAGACGCGGATCGCTCGACACGCCGCCTTTGATGAACGGCAGCGGCTTGCCGCCGAGTACCTGCTGGATCATCGCCGGTTCCAGATAAAACATCCGGTAACGAAAGCCGTCCTCGGTGCCTGCACGCCCATCGTGAGGTTCGTCAGGGTGCAGCACCATGGTCTGCCCCGGCAGGTTGTTCACCATGTCCTTACCGTAGCGAAAGCTCTGCACCCCGGACAGGGTGTGACCAATGGCGTAGGTGTCGTGGCGGTGCATGTCAAAGCCATGTCCATGGAAATACGCCTCGATGCGCTCCATCTGCGGCAAGGGTTCAGCACGCACGACCCAGTCTCGCTCGCAATGGGTCAGATGGGCTTCGCCGTTTGAGTATTTGTCCATGGCACAGGCTCGAAATCGAATTGACAGCAGGTGCACACAGATACCACTTGCCGCCGCCGTTGTGAATGCCCCGCCAGGCGACGAACGGCGCCTGCCGACCTTGTGACCGAACGGTTCTCGCACTCCAAGCCATTGGCAGTTATGCGATTATCCGCCTCTGATTCCAATAACAAAGTGCGCCCGGCCAGAACTCGGCATGAGGCTCGCCCCATCGAGACATGTTCACCCATGAATTACTTTCGCCGACTGCTCCTGGACCATCAGCTCAAACGCGCCCTCGCCCGTAACAAATGCCGACTGGACAGCGGAGTACGAGGGCTACGGCGAGACATGCGCCTGACCCTGGAACACGGCGTGAAGCTGCATCAGGTCAAGATCAACGCCCGCGAATTGAGCGTGGGCGCCTACACCGACATCGTCAGTGGCACCGAGCTGCAGAATGTTGCCCGCATCGGCCGCTACTGCTCCATCGCCCGTAACGTCACCATCGGACAGAACCGCAAATCGCACCCACTGGAATGGCTCAGCACTCACAGCGCGCTGGCCGCGCTGCGTCACGGTCAGGCTGAGCGACTCGCTACACCGGACGCGGTGAAACAGACGGTCATCGGCCATGACGTGTGGATCGGCATGGATGTGCTGATTCTGGAGGGCATCACGATTGGCACCGGCGCGGTCATCGGTGCGCAATCCCTCGTGACATGCGACGTGCCGCCGTATGCGATCGTCGTGGGTTCGCCTGCCAAGGTGCTGCGCTATCGCTTCGCGCCGCACATCATCGAGGGGCTGCTGGCCAGCCAGTGGTGGAACCTCACGCCGCCACAACTGGCCGAGTTGCCGATGGAGGATCCCGAAAAGCTGCTCGACGCCCTGAAGGGCGAAGCGATTCCAGACAGCCATCCACAGACGGTGACGGTGTGCAACAAGCCGTTTTCAGTGAGCCACCAATCGGCACGCGCCCCCGCTAGCCCGAGCGTTTCTCGCCCGCAGGCGCCTCATTCAACGCGTGCACCGCAGGTGCCTTCGCATTGAGCAATGCCTGTATGGCTTGGGTGTAGGCCTGTTTACCGAGGTTCATGCTGTTGTTGTGATTACCGCCGGGCACCATCAGCAGACTTTTTGGCTCTTGGGCGGCCTGAAACAGTTCTTCACTGAAGCGCGGCGAAACGAATTGATCGGCGCTGCCGTGGACAATCAGGACAGGCATGTGGATGTCGGCGATCTTGTCGATAGAATCGAACTTCTGCGACACCAGCCAGCGCACGGGCAAGGAGGTACGAGTGCTGGCCACCGAGGCAGCGACATCGGCCAGGTTGGTGAAGGTCGATTCGATAATCAACCCTCGCGCCTGAATCGGCTCGTCTGCGGTTTGCGCGTCCCGCCCCAGCTCGGCGGCCAGGTCAACTGCCACGGCGCCGCCCAGCGAGTGGCCGTAGATCAGGCGCTTGCGCGGATCCGGTTGCAATTGCTTCAAACGCGCCCAGGCGATGCGGGCGTCCTCGTACACCGACGCTTCCGAGGGCAATTGCCCTTTGCTTTCACCAAAACCACGGTAGTCGATGGCCAGTACGGAAAAGCCCAGCGCGTGCAATTGCTCGATGCGGAAAAACTGCCCGGTGAGGTTCCAGCGCGAGCCGTGCAGGTAAAGGATCGCCGGGGCGTCTTTCTTGTCGGCCAGCCACCACCAGGCGTGGATATTTTGCGAGACGCCAAAGGACGGGGCCTTGAGTTCCAGCTCCTGTACATCTGACGGAATGCCGTGATACCAACTGGCGGTGCCGGGTTCGATCATGAACACCAGCTCGCGCTCCTTATGTTGCAAGGCCGCACAGCCGACCGGCAGACCAACGACGATCAGCAGCATGCACAGCCAGAAGAACCAGCGTGCTTTGAGGTGCGCCAGGGTGAGTTGCGGCATGGGGTGTCCGGTGTGAAGAAACGATGACACCGGCAGTGTGCCATTCATTGCCGTGGGTGGTCATGTCCTTCAGCCGAGCGGAGCCGCCGGGCCACGATCTTCCGGACACCCGGCGCCCTTCTGTGGGAGTGAGCTTGCTCACGAAAGCAGTGGATCAGATGAGGACATCGTTGACTGACGCACCGCTATCGTGAGCAAGCTCACTCCCACAGTTTCACGTACCGCCAGAGAGGATCAGTACTCCGAACCCAACGCCGGGGCGCCGCTGACAATGGCAATCCCGGAACTGGTGCCCAAACGTGTAGCACCCGCTTCGATCATCGCCACCGCGGTTGCGTAATCCCGCACGCCACCGGACGCCTTGACGCCCACGCCAGCCCCCACGACCTTGCGCATCAACGCCACATCGTCCAGGGTCGCGCCACTTTTACTGAATCCTGTGGACGTCTTGACGAACGCTACGTTCAGTTCGCGGCAGATTTCGCAGGCGGCAACTTTCTGCGCATCGTCCAGTAGGCAGGTTTCCAGAATCACCTTCAGCGGCACCGCGCCACAGGCCTGTTTGACGGCGGCAATGTCGTCGCGCACCACGTCCAGCAAACCCTCTTTCAGCGCGCCGACGTTCAGCACCATGTCGACCTCACCGGCACCGGCCGCAACAGCCTGTTGCGCTTCGAAGGCCTTGGTGTCGCTCAGCCCGGCGCCCAGAGGGAAGCCAACCACGGCGCACACCTTCACTGCCTGGCCTTTGAGCAGTGATGCGGCATACGGCACCTGTCCAGAGTTCACGCACACCGAATAGAATCCGTGCTCCTGCGCCTCACGGCACAACGTGGCGATCTGCGCGCGGGAAGCGTCGGCGGCCAGCAAGGTGTGGTCGATGTACTGCGCGAGGGCGGCGGGTTCGATCTTCATTGACTCATTCCTTCAAGAGCAGCGATTAGCGGTAAGCTTCGAGCAGCAAGCGAGGGTGATTCGCCTGCTGCCCAACATTGTTTTAAATATAACATATTGTGTTACTTTTACATCAAATCAATCGACAGCCGGGATGACCGTGGATAACAAGAAATCCGACCGCATCAAACTGATTCAGCAAGCCTTGCAGGACCAGAAAGCCATTCACCTGCGTGAAATGGCGGCGCTGCTGGATGTCTCGGAAATGACCCTACGGCGCGATCTGGGCCGTCATCCCGAGAAATTCCACCTGCTGGGCGGGCACATCACACTGGCGTTCGATCCGTCTGAAGCCAGCGATTACAAAGTCACCGAGCAAGGCACGCGACACGTCGAGGAGAAGCGTCGTATCGGCAAACTGGCCGCTGCTTTCATCAAGCCTGGCGACACGGTGTTTTTCGATTGCGGCACGACGATTCCCTTCGTCATCGATTTCATCCCCGATGAGCTGGAATTCACCGCCGTGTGCAACTCCCTCAACGTGCTGCTCAAACTGCAACAAAAACCCAACTGCAACATCGTGCTGTGCGGTGGCAGTTTTCATCGCAAGAACCAAGTCTTCGAGCACCATGCTGAAGCGAGCATTCTGGATGGCATTCGTCTGACCTGGGCGTTCGTTTCCGCTGCAGGCGTCAGCGACGAGTTTGGCGTGACCTGCTTCAACTTCAATGAAGTGGAGGTCAAGCAGAAAGTTCTGCGCCAGGCCCGCCACTGCATGTTGCTGGCCGACCACTCCAAGTTCGACGCCGTGCGCACCGCGCATTTCGCAACGCTGGATGCCTTTCATGTGGTGGTCAGCGACAAGAAAGTGCCCAAGGTGTATCGCGATCTGATTCAGGGGTATGGGGCGCAGTTGGTGATTTAGTCAGGCGTTGGATCTTCCGCGCCTGATCCACCGCCATCGCGAATGAATTCGCTCCTACAGGGCAACGTGTACCGTCAGCCAGAACGCGGTCACATTGTGGGAGCGAATTCATTCGCGACAGGGCCATCAGCGTTTCAAATCACTTTCCAGTTGCAAGAACTCCCCAGACGCCAGGTACCCCGTCGTCACACTGAACGACGCGCTCTCCCCCGCCGCCAATTCCCGCACATTGCCCTTTGCCTTTTCCGCCCGATAGCCCTCTGGCTCACAGGTCGAAGGCAGCACGAACGCAGCGACCTGCTGATCGGCGTTGTGCAGAATCCAGCGCGCGGCATGATCGAATTGGGCAGGCTTGTAGCGGGTGTAAAACGCCGCGCCATCTTGATGCGCGAGCAAAAAATGGGCGTCACCGGTGGCATCCGCTTTCACACCGTCGAAGAAGCAGACGATTTCCGGGTCGTACAATTCCGGGGTATTCAGCACCTGCAAACGCGCAGGATCTTCCGTCAACTCAGCCATGTACGCCGACCACGCGGGTGTGGGTTTCACGTGGGCCGGTACGCTGGTGCGCACCCTCGTCCTTTCAATACCCAAAGGCTCGACAAACCGGCCATTGGCGACGTACGCGTAGTTCATGTGCGCCATGTACATCAGCTCCATCGGCTTGCCTGCGAGGTTCTGCACGTCCATGTCGATGTCGAACAACGCCGAACCCGGACGCAATTTCACGCTGGGGCGGGCGCGGTAGTGGTCACCGAAGCCCATGACGTATTCGTACTCGCCCCCGACACGCAGAAACGCGCCGGTTGTATCTGTGCCGACCTCCAGCCAGGCGCTGTCCATCGGCGCGCAGGGCATTTCGCCGTGCAGCGGATGATCGTCTTCCGGCGTTGGGCAGCCGTTGCGCAGCAGGCCACTGTGGAACATGAAGCAGCCGTAGGTGCCGATGACCGTCGGGCTTGGGCGCGGCTGCTCGAACATGTTGCGCATGGTCAGGTCGCAGCCGTCGAAGACCGCCGACCAGATCATCTGCCCCTGATACGGCAGCACTGTCACACGGCCACGGTCGTTCTCCAATGCCAGGGCTTTCACGCCGCTGGGGTAGGTCCAGGCCGGCACGCGAAAATCAGCGGATTCCAGCAGCGTTTTTTCAACGCTGCCGAACAGTTCGGGATAGAGCGAAATAATCGTGCTCATGAGGCGGTCACCGCACCGACCGGCGCCGTTTCGCTGCGCGGATCACGCAGGCATTTGATTGCGTAGGCGACGATCACCACGAAACACAGCAGTGGCACGCTGTAGGCGATTTGCATGTTGCCGTGAGTGGCGTCGGACAGCAGGCCCTGGAAGATCGGCATCACGCCGCCGCCGACGATGCTCATCACCAGGAGCGAACCGCCAACGCCCGTGTCTTCACCCAGACCATCGATGGTCAGGCCGTAAATGGTCGGCCAGCACGGGCCGAGGAAGATGCTCACGCCCACCGCTGCGTACACCGCGCTGATGTTCGGCACCAGAATGGTGTAGGCCAGCAGCACGATGGCCAGCACGCCATAAATCGCCAACACCTTGGCCGGGTGCAGTTTGCGCATCAGCAGGTTGGCGATCATCTTGCCGACGAAGTAAGCGGCAAAGGTGGTCAGCAGGAACCAAGACGCACTGCGCTCGTTCATCCCGCCCATCTGCATGGCCAGGCGAATGGTGAAACTCCACACGCCGACTTGCGCGCCGACGTACAGAAACTGCGCCAACACGCCAAAGGTGAAACGCGGGTTACGCCACAGGCGCGACAGGCTCTGAGCCACGCCGCTCTTCTTGGCGATGTCCTTGATGTTGCCTTTGCACGCCGGGAATCTGGTGAAGGCGATCAGCACGAACATCAGGATCAGCACCGCGATCATCCATTTGTACGGCAGCAGTGTGGACTGGATCATGTCCAGTTGCTGAATCGCCGCTTCGGACGCGCTCATCTGGGTCAGTTGCTCGCGGGTGGCGTCGGTGTCCTTGAACATCACGAAGCTGCCCACATACACCCCGGCCATGGCGCCGAACGGGTGGAAAGTCTGAGAGATGTTCAGGCGACGGGTGCCGGTTTCACGCGGCCCCATCAGCGTCGAGTAGGTGTTGCAGGCGGTTTCCAGAAACGACAGGCCCGCCGCGATGACGAACAGCGCCATCAGGAACATCTCGTACTTGGCCATCGAGGCCGCCGGGAAGAACAGCGAACAGCCCACCATGTACAGCAGCAGGCCGATGAGGATGGTGGTTTTGTAGCTGAAATGCCTGACGACCATCGCCGCCGGAATGGCCACGAAGAAGTAGCCCAGGTAGAACGCCGACTGCACGAACGCGGTCTGGAAATCGCTGAGCAGGAAGGCCTTTTTAAAGTGCGCGATGAGCACGTCATTCATGCTCGCGGCCGCCGCCCACAACGCGAAGCAGCAACACAGCAGGATAAAAGCGAACCACGGCGTGCGGTTCAGGTAGAACCCGTCCGGGGACTGTTGGAGCGCGGGCTTTGTCATTGTTGTTCTCCGTCAAATGCAGGAAATACCTCGCCCTGCCGGTCAGAAACATCCGGTCAGGGCGCGGCGGCTCAAGAAAGGCTTACAGCGTGTCGAGGAAGCGTGCGAACGTGTCGGCGTCCGGGTAGGAGCTCTGGGTGCCCAGCCCGGTGACCGAACAGGCGGAATAGGCCACGGCCTGGGTCATGGCGCGGCGCATATCGCCGTCTTCGCTCCAGTGGCGGGCGAAACAGCCGATGAACGCGTCGCCTGCGCCGGTGGTATCACGGGCATCGACCTTGATGCCGTCCACGCGGAACTCGCCCTCCTCGCCCACGTACAGCGCGCCCTTTTCACCGAGGGTCACGATGACGTGGCGAATGCCGTCCTGCGTCAACTGCAACGCGGCAGAACGGGCAGCCTCGAGGGAATCGACGGTTTGACCGGTGATCAGCGCCAACTCGGTTTCATTGGGGATGAAGAAGTCCAGTTTCAGCAGGTGCTCACGGCTCAAACCTTTGACCGCAGGCGCCGGATTGAGCAGCACGGGGATGTCGTTGGCCTTGGCGAAATCGATGGCGTAGTAGACCGTTTCCAGCTCGATCTCCAGTTGCAGCACGATCAGCGAGCAATCACGCAAAGCCGCCTGGGCGGCGTCGATGTCAGCGGGTTTAAGGTGGGCGTTGGCACCTTTGACGATAAGAATGCTGTTGTGGGAATCGCTCTGCACGAAGATCGGCGCGACGCCGCTGGACACGCCCGGCACCCGCTGAACGAACTGGGTGTCGATGCCGAAGCGTTTGAAGTTGGCCAGGGTGTTGTCGGCGAACATGTCGTCGCCAACCTTGCTCAGCATCAGTACGTCAGCGCCCAGTTTGGCCGCCGCGACGGCCTGATTGGCACCCTTGCCGCCGCAGCCCATGGCGAAATCCGGCGCTTCCAGGGTCTCGCCCTGAACCGGCATCCGGTCGATGTAGGTGATCAAATCCACCATGTTGCTGCCGATGACCGCGATCTTGTTCATGTGTGTCATTACCTTGTGCACGCACCCACGGACCAAAAAAATCGAACCGCTTGGGCGTTATTATTTTTGTTATTTAAATAACATTTATTGTGACTATTCAACCTCTTTTTTTTAGGGCTTCATCGCGCCACGGCAAAAACGGGCCAGATATCGCTGTCTGACCCGTTGAAAGCCCGGATTTAGAGGGGGTTGGACCATTGGTCTATAGAGACAGTCGGTGGTCGCAATCGTTTGCGATCACCCGATCATTGCGGTGCTGACGACCTGTGGAAAATATATGTTGCCTGGTTTCGACGCCGAAACTGTGGGAGCCGGCTTGCTGGCGAGAGCGCTGTGTCAGTCACCCCTGCTGCCACGGAGGTACCGCATTCGCCAGCAAGCCGGCCACAGGTTGGCGTTCTATCGGGCAAATTCGTTTGACCGAAAAGCGCCTTACATCAGGAAATAAAGCAAAAGGATATTCGCCACCAACATCGCCAACGCCGTGGGAATCTGCGCCTTGATCACCGCGTATTTATCCGGCAACTCCAGCAGCGCCGCCGGGATGAGGTTGTAGTTCGCTGCCATGGGCGTCATCAGCGTGCCGCAATAACCGGAAAACATGCCGATGGCCGCCATGACCGCCGGATTGGCGCCGTACATGCCGACCAGCACGGGGACGCCGATCCCCCCGGTCATCACCGGAAACGCCGCAAAGCCGTTGCCCATGACAATCGTGAACAGCGCCATGCCCAGCACATAGACCATCACCGCGATCAGCCGAAAGTCCAGGTTGATGTAGGCCGTCGCCAGATGCGCCACCGCCTTGCCGACACCTGCATCATTGAACACCAGGCCGAGCATCGCTAGCATTTGCGGCAGCACCAGCGCCCAACCCAACGCCTCAGTCAAACGACGGGACTCACGCATGGCCTGCACCGGCGTGTCACGGGTCAGCCAGCAGGCCAGAGCCAATGCCACCAGGCTGCCAATGCCCAATGACACGAACGTGCTGTTGGCCGGATCGAGCAGATACACGTCACCGAACTTGATGTTTTTCAGCAACACCGCGCCGATCACCGTCACCAACGGAATTGCCAGCGCGGGGATGAACAGCTTGTTCTTCAAGCGCCCTGCACTTTCGCGCCGGGCCTTGTCCGGCAGGTTGTCGTGCTGACCAAAACCCACCCCGCCAAGACCTGCGATCAGCGCCATCACCAACACGCCGACGCCGACCCACACCGGCGGCAGGTGATCACCGACCAGAAACGCGACGGCGAACAGGCCCCAGAACAAGCCTGTGCTCCAACGCTTGGGATTGCTGCGGTCGGTGATCGTCATCACGGCGGTGATCGCCAGAATCACGCCCGCCAGCCAGTATAGGTATTGAATGGACAGAATCATGGCGTGACCTCCTGAGCAGAAACCGACGCCTGCGGCAAAGCCCTCAGTTCGCGGCTCAGGCGCTGGTCGAAACGATGCAGGCGAATGGCGTGAATCACAAAAGCGCAGATCGCTGTGGGAATGCCCCAGAACGCGATGTGCATCGGGTCGACATCGATGCCCGAGCCGAGCAGGAAGGTGTGCATCAGGGCAATCGCGCCGAAGGCCACAAAAATGTCCTCACCGAAGAACAGCCCCACGTTGTCGGTGGCCGCACACAGTGAGAGCAGTTTGATACGCAGAGCGTGCGGCAGTTTGCCGAAACGGGATTCGGCAGCGCCTTCGGCCATCGGTGCCAGCAGCGGACGGACCATTTGCGGATGCCCGCCCAGACTGGTCAGGCCCAATGCCGCCGTACTTTCCCGTACGAACAGGTAGGCGATCAGCAGTCGCCCGGCGGTGAGGCGGGTAAACCGTGCGATCCAGTTCTGCGCGTGAAGCCGTAGACCGTGGCGCTCCAAAAGGCCAATGACCGCCAGTGGCAGCAGGATGATCAGCGGCAAGGTGCGGGTTTTGATGAAGCCGGTGCCGATGGTGGCCAGAATGGCTTCCAGCGGCATGCTGGCGGCAAGACCGGTCGCCAGTGCAGCCAAGGCCACCACCAGCATCGGATTGAAACGCAGGACAAAGCCCAGAACGATGACCAGCACGCCGAGCAGCGGCCATAGATTGATAGCGGTTTGCATGGTGAGAATCTCGTCTCAGTGAAGAATGTCTGGCGGGAACCACGCCAAAACAGGTTGAAATGCGACCCTGTGGGAGCCGGCTTGCTGGCGAATGCGGTACATCCGTGACATCAGGGGTGACTGCCCCAGCGCTTTCGCCAGCAAGCCGGCTCCCACAAAGGGTTCCACACGGTGCCCTGCCCTTTACCAAAGCGGCACGGTGTAACTCACGATCAAACGGTTCTCATCCAGGTCATTGCCGAAGTTGGAGCGCACCGTCGCGTTGCGCCATTTCACCCCGAGGTTCTTCAGCGCCCCGCTCTGAAACACGTAACCGATGTCGGTGTTGCGTTCCCACTCCTTGCCCTCTCCCCCCGCTGCACGCTCGACGTTGTCCCCCGATACATAACGGCTCATGAACGTCAGCCCCGGCAGCCCCAACGCGGCGAAGTCGTAGTCGTAACGCAGTTGCCACGAACGCTCTTTGGCGTTGGCGAAGTCACCGATCTGAATGAAGTTGACCAGGTAAGGATCGCTGCCCGCGATGTAGGGAAACGGATCGTCCCCGGTCATCCGTTGGTAGCCGACGCCGAAGGCATGGGCGTTGAGTTTGTAGGTGAACATCGACCCGAATGCCTTGTTGTCCAGGTCGCGAAAGTTGCCGTCCTCTCGACTGCTGGCGTAGCGCAGGTCCGACTTCAGGCTCTGCCCCGCGCCCAACGGCAGCACATGCACCAGCCCGCCAAAATACTGCTGATAGACATTTTCCAGTTGTCCATAGTGGGCGCTCAGCGCCAGTTGCGGGGTGACCTGGTAATCGCCGCCGCCGAAGTTGAAGCTGTTGCTGGTGCCGCCGATGCGGTTGCCGGTCATCTGAGTGAAGTCACTGGAGCTGTTGGCCTTGATCCGGTCGATGTGGCCGCCCGTGAACGTGAAGTTGTTCAGTTCTTGCGAGGTCAACAGCCCGCCGCGAAAGGTCTGCGGCAACAGGCGAGTGTCGTTGGAGTTGATCACCGGGTCCTTGAAAAACAGTGAGCCGACTTTCAATTCGGTCTTCGAGACTTTCATCTTCGCCGTCAGCCCTAACTTGGCGTAGTCGTCCTGCGAGCCGCCCGATGACCGATCCGCAGGCAACAAACCGGTGCCCGCCGTGCCGTCCCCCGAATCCAGCTTCACGCCCACCATCCCCAGTGCATCCAGGCCAAAACCGACGGTGCCTGCGGTGTAGCCCGACCGCAGGCGCAACAGGAAACCCTGCGCCCACTCCTCGGCCTTGTCCCGGGCGCCTTCCTGACGAAAGTCGCGATTGAAGTAGAAATTGCGGGTTTCCAGTTCGCCTTTGCTGTCAGCGAAAAAGCCAGCCTGAGCGGTCACGCCGTAGGTAAGCGTGGCGCCGCCAAAGAGCAATGCGCGAATATATTTTTGATTGTTATGGGTCATTGAAGCCTCTTCCCGTGAGCGCGCAGCGGTGTCGACCGACTGCTTGGCAGAGCGCAGCTAATGAATGAGATCGGGCGCCTGGACACCACGACCCTGAAGGCTTGGCGCGTGGATTGCATCGGTGTCTACCGACGCGGCGTCGTGCCTTTCTCGTGTCGCCGAGCATCTTTCGGCAGACCGCCGCCTGCCGTCCAACGGGAAAAAACCGCTATGCCCCATAAGAAATTCTGTTCAGGCACCGTTCATCGCTCTCCATTGATTTGGAGGACGATGAGTGACGCGGTAATCCTGTTCACTTTACACTTGTGTCTCTTTCGCTAGTGTAGGGACCTGGAACTAGGCCCCCCTGTAGGCGGATAGCCAAATAGTTCGTTCGAGAACCGATTTTTATCGACCGCTAAATATTTTTTCCAAGGAGCGCAAGACGTCCTCCGATTCACCACGCAACTTTCCTTCTTAAATCCTGAGCAATCAGTCAACAAACCAGGCCTTATAACAACACCGTCACCGGCCGACCGATCACGATACGGAATGACCATGCAGAGTATCTCTCCGGTTTTCGCGCAAGCGTTTATCGACGCTATTTGTCACGTCGAAAAAGGTGTTGAGCACCATCTAGTTCATTCGTCGGAGCAGGCGCGTGAGTTACCGCCACCGCCCCATGTCCCCATGAATGAGCTCACAGAATTCTTTACCCGAGCGCACCAGCAGAGTGGTAACGAAGATATCGGTCTGCTGGCCTATCACAGCGCGCATCCCGGGCATCTGGGCGTCTTGGGCTACGCCATCATGTCGTGCCCGACGCTGCACGACGCGCTGGCCAGGATCGCCGAGTACCATACCCTGATCGGAAGTGGCTTCAGCCTGTATCTGGAAGTTCACCCGACCGCGATGAAGATTGCCGGATTGTCTACCAGCCCGTGCAACACAGCGCTGCCACGGGCTTTCATCGACGCGGTGGCAGCCCTTACGCTCGGCCTGCTGCACTGGTTGGCGCCCAAGACCCGTATCGAGCCGATTCAAGCCGAATTCAGCTACCGCGAACCCACCGACAAGCGCCAACTGGAGCGACTGTTCGGCAACAACCTGAAGTTTTCCGCCCCGGTCACATCGCTGACCTTCCGACGCTGCGACGGCGAACTGCCGGTGGCGACCTTCGACCCGTCACTGCAGCAGATCCATGACGATTACTTGCGGCGGCGCCAACGAGAATGGCAAGCGGACGTGATCACCACGCGCCTCAGGCAACTCATCCTCCAATATTTGATTCAGGGCAAGACACTGGCGCTTGAGGAGGTGGCTCAAGGCATGGAAATGTCGGCGCATCAGTTATCCCGTGCATTGGAAAAAGAGGGGCAGCGCTTTCACAAAGTGCTCGATGAAGTGCGTCAGCAACACAGCCGTCATTTGCTGCTGAATACCGACCTGAGTCTGAAACAAGTGGCTTACTGCATCGGATTCAAAAACCAGAGCGCCTTCAATAAAGCATGCGAGCGATGGTTTTCGATGTCGCCGGGAAGTTATCGGATCGAACAGGGGAACACCTCGGCCGATACCAAGTGAAACTCCGTTCAAGTTCCATCTCGCGAGGATCACTGATGCCCTTATTGTTATCCGCGAGCTGTTTTCGTTTATCCCGGGCCTGACGCCCCGGTTAAAACCTACCGCTTACACTGTACAACCCCGGGACGGGACTTGCCGTTCACCGGGGATGAACATTCAATGATGCTCAGACGCTTCAAATTCGCCACACGTATTCGACTGTGTTTTGCACTGGTCATCCTCGCGTTGATCGGGGTCGGTGCCTTCGCCATGTATCAATCCAAAGTGATCCGCCAGGCAAGTTTGGTGATTGAACAAGATGCCCTGCCGGGCATTGCCTTTGGCGATGACATCATTCTCGCCGTGGCCAAGGCACGCTTGAGCACCCTGCGCTTGCTGGTGTCCACCAATGAAGCGGCCCTGACCAAGAATTATCAGCTGTTGATGGATGACATCCGCGACTTCAAGACCGCGCAAGAGGCTTACCGTCCGTTGATTTCCACTGAACACGAGGGGCAGATCTTCAACCGTGTCGGCACGCTGTTCGATCAATACCGGGCGGGCGCCCTCAAGGTGCATGATGAACTGGCGCAAGGCCGCACCGCACAGGCTCAGGCGTTCATTGAAAATGAACTGACCACCCTTGCACAGCAGATGAATGATGCGTTGGGCGAACTGGAGCGTATGAACGACGCTTCTCAACAGGCAGCCAGTGAGTCGGGCGCTGCGGCTTACCGGATGTCACTGCAAGTCACGCTGGGGGTGATCATTGTGGTAACGCTGGGTGCAGCGCTCATCGCACACAATTTGACTCGCAGCATCGCTCAGCCCGTTTCCCAAGCGCTGACGTTTGCCGAAAATATCGCGCAGGGCGATCTGCGGGCGACCTCTGAGCACATCGAGGAACAGGACGAGGCCGCTCAACTGCTGCGGGCGGTGATCGTCATGCGCGACAACCTCAGTGGCACGCTGGCAGGTGTCTACCACGCCGCAGGCCAGCTCTCGGCCGCCGCCGAGGAACTGAGTACACTGGTCAGCAGCAGTCACACCGATTTGCTGGCCCAGAACAGCGAAATCGAGCAGGCCGCCACCGCCATCACCGAGATGAGTCAAGCGGTGGACGAAGTGGCGCGCAATGCCTTGAGCACTTCCGATGAATCGAGGAGTTCGTTGCACCTGGCCCAGGACGGCCAAGAGGAACTCAACGCCACGCTGGGCGCGATCACGCGCCTGGACAGCAGCGTCAGCGGTGCTTCCGAACGCGCAGGTGTGCTGGCGAGCAACACGCTCGAAATCAGCAAAGTGCTCGAGGTGATTCGCTCTGTTGCCGAGCAGACCAACCTGTTGGCGCTCAACGCGGCCATCGAAGCGGCGCGTGCCGGCGAGGCCGGTCGCGGCTTTGCCGTGGTGGCTGATGAGGTGCGCTCACTGGCCCATCGCACCAGCACGTCGACGATGGACATCGAGCGCATGATCGGCCACATCCAGAGCGGCACCCGCGAAACCGTCACAGCCCTGACCGACAGTGCAACCCAGGCCGCCCAGACACGGGAACAGGCAGCGTCCGCCAATGCCGCGTTGCAGGGCATCACCACGTCGGTGAACCGCATCGATGAGCGCAATACCTTGATCGCCACCGCATGCGAGCAACAGGCGCTGGTGGCCAAGGACGTGGATCGCAGCATCATCCGCATTCGCGACCTGTCCACGCAGTCGTCCGTGCGCGCCGACCAGACCCGGGCGGCGAGCGAAGAACTGGCACAAATCGCGGTGGCGCTCAAACAGCGCCTTGACGGGTTTACCTTCCAATGACATGGAATGCTGCGATGGAACCGATCGACGAACTGACCCAAAGCCTGACCAGCCTGTTGGAGAGCATCGCCGGATCGCGTCACGATCTGGACATCCATGGCCAAAAGACCCTGCTCGACGCCCTGCGCCAATTGCTCAGAGCCACCGAGGCGCTGAACCTGAGGATGCAGGACATCCTCCGTCAGCAACATCAGGCGCAGCGCCCTCGGCCTGCGCTACGCCTGGTGACGTAGCCGCTCGCACGGATTTGATCGGGCGTCCAACAAATAAAACCGTAGCGCTCGATCAGAATTTCCATTGTTTCACTGGCATGCAACCTGCTTTTTTCCCTGGCTGATGATCGCCGTTCGCGGTGGGCGTTGTGGCCCACGTCCCGTTCGGCGCCGCTCAATCGCTCAAGGAAAACGCTCGGTGAACCTCAAGTTTCTGGAAACCTTTGTCTGGGTCGCGCGGCTGAAAAGCTTCCGGCTCACGGCGGAAAAACTGTTCAGCACCCAGGCCTCTATCTCCAGCCGGATCGCCGCGCTGGAAGACGAAATGGGCGTGCGCCTGTTCGTCCGCGACTCCAAGGGTGTCTCGCTGACCACCGAGGGTGTGCGGGTGCTGGAATACGCCGAGCACATCTTAGACACGATGCAAAGCATGAAGGCGGCGATCAAAGACCCCACACAAGTGCGCGGCCGGATCCGCATCGGCGCCATGGATACGGTGATACACACCTGGCTCAGCCCGCTGGTAACACGGCTGATGAAGTGTTACCCGAATCTGGAAATCGAGCTGACCGCCGAGACCGCCAGTAACCTGTGCGCCCAACTGGAAAAGGGTTATCAGGACATCATTTTCCAGACCGACGTGCTGCGCTTCGACAGCGTGCGTAACGCCATGCTGGCACGCTATCCGCTGCATTGGGTGGTGCCCGCCGGATCCGCCTTCGACCGGCCAGGCGTAACGCTGGAAGAGATCGCCCAGGAACGGATCGTCACCTTCTCGCGCAACTCGCGGCCGCATCAGGACATCCTCAACATGCTGCACACCGCCGACATCATCACGCCGCGCATCAACTGCGTGAATTCGGCCTCGGCGATCACCCGATTGGTGCGAGACGGTTTCGGCATTGGTGCATTGCCAGTCACGCTGGTGCGCGGTGAGCTGGCCCAAGGGGTGCTGACGCGAATCGAAAACGTGCCCCTGCCACCGACGATGGACATCGTCGCCAGTTGGCGCACGGGCGCGGGCATGGAGCTGGTGGAAGACATCGTCGGCCTGACGCGGGAGGTGGTGGGTGAGTATGCGCGGGAGATGCCGGAGGGGTTTGTGCTTGAAGCGGGTGAGGATTGAGTCCGCCTACCGTCCCTTATAGGGATTGAATCCCACCACCATCCCCTGTGGGAGTGAGCTTGCTCACGAAAGGAATGATTGGTCGCTGCATCTTTTGCGCCTGGCAGTCAGTCTTCGTGAGCAAGCTCACTCCCACAACGCATCGGCAGTCGGCACAGAGTCCGGGGCGTCAATTCAATAATCCCCCCGCCCCTCCAGCAATGTGTCAAGCAACCACGCCGCCGCAGGCCCCAGACTCCGCTGTCGCGACCAGATCACGTCCACCGCCGAGCTGCGCGGCCAACCCGGCACTTGCAGCTCTTTCAGGCGCCCTTGGGCGTAACCGCGCACCAGCCAGCGAGGCAAGGCCGACCAGCCAAAACCGAACACGGCCATGTCCATCAGCAACAGGTAATTGGGCGCTGACCAAGTTCGCTGAGCGCCCTCGGGCAGATCATCGGTGGTCACGCATTCGTCGATGAGGGTGTTCAGGCGCAACGCCCGATGCTCGGCCAATTGCCGATAGTCCACCCGCTCTTCGCTGGCCAACGGATGACAGTGCGCCACGAACAGACCAAAGTCCGCCCGCTCGACGATCGTGGCGTAACCCACCTCCGGCGGATAACCGGGCTGCGCGGACAACAGCCCCAGCGTCGCTCGCCCGGTCTGGATCAGATTGATGGCATCGCCGTGTTCGGCAAACACGCACTCCAGCTCGATGTCCGGAAAACGCTGATCGAGCTCGGTCATCCGCGCTTCGAATTCGGCGAACTGGTTAGCGTCCGACAGCACCAACGTCAAGCGCGGCTCGATGCCCTCCACCAACCGGCCTGCGGCACGGCGCAACTTATCGGACGACGCCAGCACTTCTTCGATCCGACCTTCCAGCGCCTTGCCCGCTTCAGTCAACGTGGGTTGCTTGGAGGAGCGATCGAACAGCTCGACACCCAGATCGATTTCCAGCCGGGAAATCGCTTCGCTGATGGTCGACTGGCTCTTGCCCAGCCGACGCGCCGCCGCACTGAAAGAACCCAGAGCCACCACCTGGGTGAAGGCTTCGAGGGCTTCGGGGGAATAACTCATGGCAGGTCCTTGCGCTCATCCATCGGTTTTTCCGATGGTATCGATTTTCACTGTAGCCGACTGCGCAGTGACAATGCAGCCCTGCCCGCAACAAAGTGAATGTCATCATGCCTGTCCATAACGCTGCGAAGTCGGTTGTCCCTGCAAAATCCATCAAGGAGCGCGCGTTTCATGCGCTGCTGTTCGAACTCATCGGTGTGTTGATGTTTGCGCCGGGTCTGGCGTGGGTGTTCGGCCAATCATTGGGGAAGATGGGGGCGATGACGGTGATGATCTCCACCGTGGCGATGCTCTGGAACATGGTCTTCAACGCAGGCTTCGACCGGTTGCGTGCGCGGTGGGGGTTTGCGCTTAGCCTGAAAGTGCGGGCATTGCACTCGATGGCATTCGAAACCGGTCTGGTTGTCGCTGTCGTGCCGCTGGCGGCGTGGTGGCTGTCGGTCAGCTTCTGGGAAGCGTTTTTGCTGGATATCGGCCTGCTGCTGTTGTTCCTGCCGTACACCCTGCTGTTCAACATCGTGTACGACAAAGTGCGCGAACGGGTGGTGGCGCGACGGATGTCGTGTGCGAGCGCAAACCGCTGATCACGCCGCTAATCCCTGCGGGAGCGGTGCCCGGCGCAGAGGCGGCTCACATCAAAAACGGCAACACCTCTGCCAACAGCTCTTGCGGTATTTCCTCCGCCAGATAATGCCCACCCGGCAGCGCCTTGCCGCGCACGTCGGTCGCGACCTGCTGCCACTCCTTGAGCGGATCGAAGCATTTACCCACCGTGCCCTCCGCGCCCCACAGCACCAGCAATGGCACATGCAGATGATGGCCCGCAGCGATGTCGGCGCGGTCGTGTTCCAGGTCGATGCTGGCGCTGGCGCGGTAGTCTTCACACACCCCACGGGCCGCACCCGGCAGGCTGGCGCAGCGCACATACTCGGCGAAGGCTTCATCGGTGAACGGCGTCAACCCGGCGCTACGAGTGCCCATCACGCTGCGCAGGTATTGCTCGGAATTGGCCTCCAGCAACGTCTCCGGCAGCGGCGCCGGGCGGATCAGGAAGAACCAGTGCCAATAGGCCCGGGCAAACGCCTCGTCAGTCTGGCTGTACATGGCCAGGGTCGGAGCGATGTCGAGCAAGGCCATGCGCGTGACGGCCTGTGGATGGTCCAGCGCCAGTCGGTGGGCAACCCGCGCGCCCCGGTCGTGAGCCAGAACCGAGAAGGTCGACAGGCCCAGTTCACGCATCAGCGCCACCATGTCACGGCCCATTTCGCGCTTGGAATAACTGGAGTGGTCTTCAGTAGCCAGAGGTTTGCCGCTGTCGCCGTAACCGCGCAAATCCGCCGCCACCACCGTGAAGTGCTGACTCAGGCGCTCGGCGATCTTGTGCCAGATGACGTGGGTCTGAGGATGCCCGTGCAACAGCAGCAGGCCCGGCCCTGTACCGCCAATGCGGTAGGCGATCTGCACACCATTGACCAGGCGATGGTCTTTCTGGAATCCGGCAAACATGGGTGAGTCCTTGTGATTGTTGGATGATTGCTGGGTGATTGCAGGCCCATATCCTAAAGCCGTGAGCCTGTACGGCAAGGCGCGAATCGTGGCAGCGGCGTTCATGAAGCGTGTTGGCTCGCCTTGGGCCAATGGAGAAGATGTGGCGCAATTGGTCTCCAGAAATCCAGATCCATTGGCTATTCGGGCCTTGCGCAGCCCGTCGTAAGGTAGTGCCACGTCCAACGACATTTCCTACCTTCTCCAACGGAGTGACACACATGAACAAGCGCATCGCCTGGGCACAGAAATCGCCAGAAGCCTACAAAGCCATGGTCGGTCTGGAAACCGCACTGGCCAAGTCAGGCCTCGACAACTCGCTGCTGGAGCTGATTCGCCTGCGCGCCTCGCAGATCAACGGCTGCGCCTATTGCGTGAACATGCACGCCAACGATGCGCGCAAGGCCGGTGAAACCGAAGCCCGCCTGCAAACCCTGAGCGTCTGGGCCGAAACCACCTTCTTCACGGACAAGGAAAAGGCCGTGCTGGCCTGGGTGGAAAGCCTCACCCAACTGTCGATCCACCACGCCCCGCAGGATCAATACGAGGCGCTGCTGGAACACTACAGCGAAGCCGATGTGACCAACATCACCCTGGCCATCGCCACCATCAACGCCTGGAACCGCTTTGGTGTGGGCTTTGCGATGATCCCCGCATAATGACCAACGGAAAAAAAGTCGTTACGGCTCAGACTTTGAGATAACGCCCACTAGCCGCCACCCCCAGCAGCATGAACGTGATGATCATGAACGCCACGTTCAGGCTGCTCAGATGCGCGACAAAACCGATCCCGGCCGGCCCCATGAGAATGCCCATGTAACCCAGCGTGGTGATGGCCGGGACCGCGACGTTTTCCGGCATGGTCTTCTGCCGTCCCACCGCGCTGTAGAACACCGGGACGATGTTCGAACAACCGATGCCGATCAACGCATAGCCGCACAGTGCCACCTGCCAATACGGAATCAAGGTGGCAATCGCCATGCCCGCTGCCGCGCACGCCCCTCCAAACAGGATAATCTTGTGCGCGCCCAGCCGTCGTACCACAGGGTCGCCCCACACCCGGCCGATGGTCATGGCCAGCGCGAACACCGCGTAGCCAAACCCGGCATAGGACGCCTCGACACCGCGCTGCGCACTGAGGAACACGGCGCTCCAGTCCAGCATCGCGCCTTCGGTGAGAAATACGGTAAAGCACAATAAGCCGATGAACAGCACCACACCTTGCGGCACCGCGAACACCGGACCGCCCGACTCACTGCCATACGCGATCAGATTCGGCGCGGCTCTATAAAGTGCAAAGCCGATCAGCAGTGCGACGATCACCATCGTCAACCACGGCCAGACACCCACGCTCAGCAACGCCGAAACGCCAGCCGCTCCGGCAATCCCGCCGCAGCTGAACAGGCCATGAAAGCCCGACATCATGGTCTTGCCGCTGGCGCGCTCGACGATGATCGCCTGGAAATTGATGACGCAGTCCAACACCCCCATGCTGGCCCCGAACACAAACAGCGTCGCGACCATCATCGGCAGACTCGACAGCGTGGCCAAAAGCGGAAGGCACAGGCAGGTGAGGCAACTGACCCAGATGATGATGCGCCGACAGCCCCAGCGCACTGTCATCGCACCGGCCAATGGCATGGAGAGAATCGAACCGATGCCCAGACACAACAGCAACAGGCCGAGGCTGGCGTCATCCAGCCCAAGACGGGCTTTGGCATAAGGCACCATGGGCGCCCAGGCGGAAATACTGAAACCGGCGATGAAAAACGCCACACGGGTGGAGAACTGTTCCAGCCGACCTGGCACGACCGGCGTTGCAGTGCCAATGGAGGTCATTGCCGCTCCCTTTAGGTACCCGCCTGCCCGTCATGGGCCGACACACAATAAAGAAAGCCTAACAAAAGGTGGCGGGATGCCGAAGTGGGGATGTTGAGGGGAATGGCGTCAGGAGCGCCTCAACATGAGTGTCGATCCTGGAGTTGTGGGAGCCGCCTTGGTGGCGAAAACGGAGGGTCAGCAACATCGACGTCTCTGACCTGACGCATTCGCCAGCAAGCCGGCTCCCACAGTGTCAGCGTTGAATACAAGATTTGAATTCGACGCAATCACTGTGGGAGCCGCCTTGGTGGCGAATGGTGTTGACCAGCCAACATAGACTCTCCCACAAGGGTAAAGCAGTCGTATTTACGCCTTCCACGGCGACTTACGGATGATCTCCACAAAGTTCAGCGGCTTGAACTTAGGATCTTCATCCACCAGCACGTCGGCGTTCACGGTGCCGAAGGTGGTGTCCGGCTTGTGGCGGAAGCCGTTAGCGAAGGCGCAGAGAATGCACTCTTTGAATTCCTCGCCACGTGGGTGAGCGTGGGTCACGACTTCACGCTGCTGATCGCTGAATGTGTCGTAGTTGATGCCCAGCACGTCCATCTCGACGCCTGCGGTCACCAGCGCCACGTTGGGACGCAGGTGCTCGGGAACGCCCGGCGTGGTGTGCAGCGCAATCGACAACCAGATCTGCTCGAGGTCACCTTCCGACAGGCCGAACGGCTTGGCGAACGCGGCAGCCGCGTTGGCACCGTCGACTTCGAAGCGCAGGTCCGGGCTGCTGTGCTTCTTCACCAGACCCAGATCGTGGAACATGGCGCCGACGTACAGTTGCTCGGCGTCGTATTTCAGACCTTTACGCTCGCCGGTCAACGCGCCCCACAGGAACACGCGGCGGGAGTGGTTGAAGAGCAGATCGTCTTCTTCATCACGGATGTATTCGGTGGTTGCGCGAGCCAGGGCGCTGTCAGGGATTTTGATACCGGCGATTTCTTGGGTCATGGCGTATTCCTCGATAAGTCGCGTCGGTGTGGCGCGTTGAGGAAAAGTGTGAGGGACAGCGGTTTTGGCCTCAATCGGCGCGCGGTCTCGTTCTCTGCCAAACGTGCATCGTTTACTGCCAGCCGCAGTGATGTTTACCAGAATGCGAGCGAACGCCGCCCGGGGCTTCGGATAAACTGCGCGGGCTTCCTGCAAGCGGGCCATTAGAGCCTTGCACCGGAAGTCATCCAAACCCTATCGATTGAACCGAACCAAGGAGCCCCTGTGTACAAGGGTGTTGCGTTATCGGTCATGGCCTCCTGCCTCTTCGCGGTCATGTACTACTACACCTCATTGCTGAAACCTTTGAGTGGAGAAGAAATATTTGGTTGGCGCATGTTGCTGACCCTGCCCTGCGTGACGATCTTCATGCTGTCCAGCGGCGACTGGAAACTGGTCAGGGCCATGGGCGCGCGTATCCGTCAAACCCCTGCCCTGCTGGGCGCGATTGCCCTGTCGGCATCGCTGATGGGTGTTCAATTGTGGCTGTTCCTGTGGGCGCCGCTGCATGGGCGCAGCCTGGAGGTGTCGCTGGGCTACTTCCTGCTGCCGCTGACCATGATCCTCACCGGGCGCGTGGTCTATGGCGAACGGCTGTCTCATCTGCAAAAGATTGCCGCGTGTTGTGCAGTGGTCGGCGTGGGCAACGAGCTGTGGCGGCTGGGGACGTTTTCCTGGGAAACCCTGCTGGTGTGCCTGGGTTATCCGCTGTACTTCATCCTGCGGCGCAAGCTCAAGACCGACAATCTCGGCGGTCTGTGGTGGGACATGCTGATGATCCTGCCGGTGGCGGTGCTGTTCATCTGCAAGGGTGATCCGGGTGTGGTTGAAGCCAATCAGCGTTTTTACCTGTTGATCCCGGTCCTTGGCGCGATCAGTGCGCTGGCGTTGGTCAGCTACATTCTGGCCAGCCGCCTGTTGGCGTTCAGCGTGTTCGGCCTGTTGAGTTATGTCGAACCGGTGCTGCTGGTGGGCGTGGCGCTGTTGCTGGGCGAAACCATTGGCCGTGACGAGTGGATGACGTACCTGCCGATCTGGCTGGGGGTCATGGTGCTGGTGGGTGAAGGCGCCAAGCATGTGCTGGCGCAGAAGCGAAGGATGCGTGCTTGATACGGTCTTTCGACTCACATCAATGACTAAATGAACACCACATTGTGGGAGTGAGCTTGCTCACGAAGAGGTCGGTACATTCAGCACATTTTCTGCGCCTGGCCATTCCCTTCGTGAGCAAGCTCACTCCCACAGATAACGACCGTGTGCATTCAGAGACACGTGCATCACTTCCCAAATCTTGCCAACTGCATCTCCTGCAACCGGCTCAAGGTCCGGCGAAAAGCGAACGCCAGGTAGCCCTCGGTGTACAAATCCTGCATCGGCATCGCCGCTTCGACGTACAGCGGCACCTTGCGGTCGTAGCACTCGTCCACCAACGCAATGAAACGCCGCACGCCGTCATCGTAAGGTGACAGCTGCGGCAACTCCCGGTCCCCGGCGGTCACCTGCTCCACACCATCTTCAGTGCCCCGAGCGATACGCCCCTCGCGTTGCGGCGCGCTCAGGGCAGGCACCTCACTCAACATGACCACCCGATAACGGTCGCACAGCTCGATGAAGTCCATCGCGGCAAATGGCTGCTCGCACAGGTCCTTGTAACGGCACCACAGCACCGTCTTGCTGCAACGCACCACCGGCAAATGACGACGCCCCACCGGCACCGGCTGAATCGACACCGACTCGCCTTCGCTCAGGCTTTCGAACACCTCGACCAACGCACTGCGGCCCTGCTCAGGCGTCACCCAGTAGCGCTGCTGCGCCTGACCGGGGTGCAGACGATGATCTTCGCCACCGTCCACCGAGACCACTGTCATGTAATGGTTGATGGCCGTGATTGCCGGGACGAAACGCTCGCGGTTGTGCCCGGTGGAATACAACTGCTCGGGCAACTGGTTAGACGTGCAAACCAGCACCACGCCCTCTTCGAACATCGCCCGCAGCAGGCCGCCGAGAATCACCGCATCGCCGATGTCGTTGACGAACAACTCGTCGAAACACAGCACGCGCACTTCTTGCGCCAGCTCATGGGCGACCACCTCAAGGGGCTTGGGCACGCCGGTCAACTGGAACAGCCGCTGATGCACCCAACGCATGAAGTGATGGAAATGCTGACGCCGCGCCGGAACCTGCAAGCCATCGAAAAACCGGTCCATGAGCCAGGTCTTGCCACGCCCGACCGGGCCCCACAAATACACGCCTTTAAGCACGGTGTGAGACTTTCCGTCGTTCAACGCCTGCCAGCAGGTCTGCAATTGTGCGGCGGCAAGGCGCTGAGCCTCATCTGGCTGAAAACCCTGGGTGTCGACGGCCTGCTGCCAGGCCTGCAATGGAGAAAGCGCACTCATCGAAAACAAATCACCGCGTGCTGGAAGATTGATCGTGACGTCGCGAGTACGAAGCCCCCAACAAGTAGAAACAGCCGCCCGCCACGATGAAGCCCGCCAGCATATAGAACATGAACGCCGGTGGCTGCGCCGCCAGGGCAAAACCGCACAACACCGGCCCCAGCGCGCCGCCGAGGTTGGACAGGTTTTGCGCGCCGTAATACATGCCGCGCAGGTGGGTCGGGGCAATGCGGTCGATGAACATGTATTCAGCCGGGAACACGATGATTTCGCCCAGGGTGAAAATCGCCACGGCCAGCGACCAGTGCAGCACCGTGCTCGACATCGCGAAGCCCACCACGCCCATCAGAAACAGGCTGAAACCGGAGGTCAGCCACTGATTCAAATACTGATGACTGATGTGTTTGCCGACGAAGTATTGCAGGCAGATCACCACCGTGGCATTGACCGCCACCACGGAGCTGATGACCTGGTAAGTAAATTCCGGCGTGTTGGTGGTCACCAGGTACTGCGAGAGGTACGCGGTGAACTGGCCGAACACCACAGCGCTGAGCACGCCGCCAATGGTGAAACAGACCAGCCGGTAATCCTTGAGCAGAATCCTGCCGACGGCGAGGAACGAGACCGGCGCATTCGTCGGGTCAGCCGAACTCAATTTACGGTCGCCGTAGATGGCGTAAACGATGAAGTAACCCAGCCCCAACACCGCCGACATCATGAACGGCAGCTTCATGTTCCACTGCGCCAGCCCCGCACCAATGAACGGCCCGACCGCATAACCGATGTTGATCAGGGTGTAGCGCACCGAAAACACCTTGCTCTGCTCGGCCACCGGCAGCAGCTTGCCGAACGCGGCCTTGACCACCACGTCGATCACCGAATAAGCAAAGTTGAACGACACCAGAAACAGGAAAAACAGCCACAGCTTGCCGGTCAGGCACATGCCGACGAAGCCGACGAAGAAGAACCCGGTGAACGCCAGGATCAGCTTGTAGCTCGACAATTTGTCGGTGAGGTAGCCGCCGTACAGGCTCAGCAACGAACCGACGATCAGGGCACTGCCGACGATCATGCCGATGTCGCTGATGCCGAGGGTGAAGCTGGAGGACAGGTAAATCACCAGATACGGCAAGGTGATCGCCCGCCCCAACGTCAGAAACAACGACGACGCCAGCAGGAGGTTGACCGAGGCAGGGTAATGTCTGAGAGCGGCGAGCATCTGTGTGCTGTCCTTGGCAATGAGCAGTGTTCAATCTGGCCAAACATCGTTACACAAAGCCGCTTGACTGGACACTGAGATAAATTCATTTGCACATGGCTGACACTGTCCCCTGTGGGAGCGAACTCATTCGCGATGCGCCAGTGTGCCCGACACATTTTCAATGGTTGTACCACCGTATCGCGAATGAATTCGCTCCCACAGGGTCATCATTTCACCGCATATACCGCGTCGACCGGATGGCCGGTTTGTCACACATTCCGTAACATCCCCACCCTTTGCGCTCCCTTTCTTCAGGTACTCCATGAAACCCGCTCGCTTACGCGATGATGTCCTTGCCGGACTCACCACCTCTTTCGCTCTGGTGCCCGAGTGCATCGCCTTCGCCCTCGTCGCCCACCTCAACCCGCTGATGGGGCTTTACGGTGCGTTCATCATTTGCACCCTGACCGCCCTGTTCGGTGGGCGGCCCGGCATGGTGTCGGGTGCGGCGGGTTCGATGGCCGTGGTGATCGTCGCGCTGGTGGTGCAACACGGCGTGCAATACCTGCTGGCGACGGTACTGCTCGGCGGGCTGGTGATGATCGCCTTCGGTGTGCTGCGCCTCGGCAAACTGGTGCGGATGGTGCCGTACCCGGTAATGCTCGGCTTCGTCAACGGCCTGGCCATCGTCATCGCGATGGCTCAGCTTGAGCATTTCAAGACCGGCGAACACTGGCTTAGCGGCACGCCGTTGTACCTGATGATGGGTCTGGTCGCGCTGACCATGGCGGTCGTTTACGTTCTGCCGCGCCTGACCCGCGCCGTGCCGCCTGCGCTGGCGGCGATTCTTGGCGTGGGCCTTCTGGTCTACCTGCTTGACCTGCCGACCCGCACCCTCGGCGACATGGCCCACATCGCCGGCGGCCTACCGAGCCTCGCACTACCTGATGTGCCCTGGAATCTGGAGACCCTGCGCATCGTCGCGCCGTACGCCGTGCTGATGGCGCTGGTCGGCCTGCTGGAAACCCTGCTGACCCTGAACCTCACCGACGAAATCACTGAAAGCCGTGGCTACCCGGACCGCGAATGCGTGGCCCTTGGTGTGGCCAACATCGCGTCGGGCGTGTGTGGCGGCATGGGCGGCTGCGCGATGATCGGCCAGACCGTGATCAACCTCAGCTCAGGCGGGCGCGGGCGTTTGTCGGGGATTGTGGCCGGGGTGATGATCCTGATGTTCGTGCTGTTCCTGTCGCCACTGATCGAGCGCATTCCACTGGCCGCGCTGGTGGGTGTAATGTTCGTGGTCGCGCAACAGACCTTCGCCTGGGCGTCGCTGCGGGTGCTGCGCAAAGTGCCGCTGAACGACGTGCTGGCAATCATCGCGGTGACCATCGTCACGGTGCTGACGGATCTGGCCACCGCCGTGCTGTTCGGCATCCTGATCGCCGCACTGAACTTCGCCTGGCAACAGGCCCGCGAGCTGTATGCCGACGCCCATACCGAAGCCGACGGTAGCAAGCTGTATCAACTTCACGGGACGCTGTTCTTCGCCTCCACCACTCCGTTTCTCGATCAGTTCGATCACCTGAACGACCCCGAGCAAGTGACCCTCGATTGCCGCCATTTGCGGTTTGTCGATTACTCGGCGATTGCGGCGCTGAAAACCCTGCGCGAGCGCTATCAAAAGGCCGGCAAACACCTGCGCGTGGTGCACCTGTCGGAGCGTTGCAAGAAGCTGTTGAAGCGTGCGGGTGTGCAGCACGCCTGATTGCTGGCACTGCAATACACGTGTGGGAGCGAATTCATTCGCGATGACGTCGGCACACCAGACATCATCATTGCCTGACACCCCGCCTCGCGAATGAATTCGCTCCCACAAGGAAAACGCCTGCCCTGCAGATCACCTGAATCCTGCGTCATTCGAATGGCAGAATCGAGGGCAATTCTCACTGCTATTCGCCACCTTTTCGCGCACTGTGAGAAAAATTGCTACAAAACAACTCACATCTTGTACACAACTATCTTCTGACACATCGCTGAGACAATCCGCCGAACGGGTCACGCCCTTCTATTCAAGGGCCTACAACCGTGCTTCGCCCTCACAACCTGACCACTCGATCAACTTACTGGCTCGCTTATTGCTCGGTGCGAGCCACTGGCACTGTTCCATCGTGGTCGTGCGCTCGTATTTGCGGAGTTTTCTATGCCTGTCTGGCGAAAGAGTATTCAGTGGCAACTGACCCTGAGCATGGGGGCCGCGCTGGTCATCAGCAGCCTGATCGTCATCGGCATTTACGCCTTTGCCTTAAACAAACTGACGGATCGCTACCTACTGCAACAGGCCATGCCGGCCAGCGTCGAAGCGATCCGCAATGACCTTGAACGCCTGTTGGCGGCGCCTCTGACAGCCGCCAGCGACATCGGCGACAACACTCTGGTCGCCGACTGGCTGGGCAACGGCGAAGATCCGACACAACAACCTGCCTTCATCCGCTACCTGGCAAAGATCAAAGAACAGCACAACGCGCTGACCACCTTCATCGTCGCCAAGGACAGCGGCCACTACATCACCAACAAGGGCGCGGATCGCACGCTGCAACGGGGGCCTGCCGAGAACGACTGGTTCTACGGTTTCCTGGACAGCAACAAACAGCGCTCGCTGGACATCGATATCGACGCCACGACCAAAGTGCCGACGCTGTTCATTAACCAGCGCATCGAACACAACGGCAACGTGGTGGGCGTCGCGGGGTTGGGTTTCAGCATGAGCGCGCTGTCGCAGATGGTCCGCGACTTCCACTTCGGCAAGCAGGGCCAAGTGTATCTGGTCAGCCCGGATGGCAAGATCAAGGTGCATCCGAATGCGGACTTCAATGACCGAGAATCCCTGACTCAACTGGTAGGCGACAGCGCTGCACGCGCCCTGCTTAGCCAGACTCGCAACGGCCAGGCGCTTGAATTCGAACGCAATGGCCAGGCCTATGTGGCGGTCGCCAAACCCGTCGAATCGCTGGGCTGGACGCTGGTCAGCGAGGTGCCGTTGGCAGAAGTCTACGGCCCGGCCAAAGAGGCGTTGACCACCATTTCCGCCATCAGCCTGGCGGTGGTGCTGTGCTTCCTCGGATTTGTCGCGTGGATTGCACGTGGCATCGTGCGGCCGATTCAGCAGGTCACTACTGCATTGGTGGACATCGGCGGCGGCCAGGGCGATCTGACCCGCCGTCTGGATGACAGCCGCACCAACGAACTGGGGGATCTGGCCCGAGGCTTCAACCGCTTCATCGAGAGCCTGCGCCTGTTGATCGGCGATGTGTTGCAGACCAGCGAACAACTGCGCCACAGCGTGGTGGATGTGGCTCGAGTGGTCGACAGCACTTCATCACGTGCGCTCAAGCAACAGCAGATGACCGACATGGTCGCCACGGCCGTCCATGAAATGGGCCTGACCGTGCAGGAAATCGCTCGCAACGCTGGAGCGGCCGCCGACGTATCGCGTAATACCCATCAGGAAGCGGTGTCAGCCAAGCGCGTGGTCGGTGAATCCATCGACCACATTCAAAGCATGTCGGATGGTGTGGGTACAGCAGCAGGCGCGGTGGAAAACCTGGCCACGCAGATTTCCACCATCGACCAGGTGCTGAGCGTGATTCGCAGCATTTCCGAACAGACCAACCTGCTGGCCTTGAATGCGGCCATCGAAGCGGCGCGAGCCGGGGAAATGGGCCGCGGCTTTGCCGTGGTGGCCGATGAGGTGCGCACCCTGGCCGGTCGCACCCAGAGCGCGACCTCGGAAATCCAGCAGATGATGGGTGAACTGAAGAACGGCGCGGAACAGGCGGTGACCTCGATGCGGGCCGGTCAGGCCGCGACGGGTACGGGCGTGGAAGCCAGCCGCCGCACTGGCCACTCGCTGGACGCCATCGCGGGGCACGTGGAAGAGCTGACCGACCGCAACCATCAGGTCGCGGCCGCCACCGAAGAACAAAGCACCGTGACCGAAGAGATCAACCGCAACGTGCAGGGCATCGCGGATTTGGCGCAATCGACGGTGAGCGATGTCAGTACCTGCCGTGAGGACTGTCAGAAGCTGACGCAGAAGGCCGAGCACCTCGCGGCGCAGATGGCGCGGTTCAGGCTGTAAGGCGCGGCACCTCTCTCCATTCGGAATACAAACCTGTGGGAGATTCTCTGTTGTCTGGTCAAGCGCCTTCGCCACCAGAGGCGGCTCCCACAATGACCGTGCCAGACCTGGGCGTTTTGTTCGACGCGATCCTTGTGGGAGCCGGCTTGCTGGCGAATGCAGTTGACCAGACAACATAGAATCTCCCACAGGTTCAGCGGTGATTGCTTTGTTACAGCGCCCGCAACACCTGCTCCGTCCCCACCACTGTCGCATATTCACCCTGCAGGTTAGCGAGCGACATGGCATGAATATCCTCAGCACTGCGCGCCTGCCCAAAGAAATCCGTACCGTCGAAGGTGTAGCAGGCGTCATGGGGCACGATCACCTCAAACCCCAGATTGCCCCCGGTTCTCGCCGTGGATTCAACGGAGTTGTGGGTCACCACACCCACGATCACTACTTGATTGATTCCGTCCGCGCGCAACCAGCCTTCCAGCGCCGAATGGCAGAAGGCGTCCGGCACCTGTTTGTGCAGTTCCCCTTCCCCGTCCCACGGCAGAAACTCGCGCTGGAATTCCACCCCCGATTGCTTCGGCCAGAACACCGAGTCTTCGGATCGGGAAAAATGCCGCACATGGATGACGGTACGCCCGGTGTCACGCCAGGCGTTTAACAGCGCCAGCATCTGCTGTTCGGCGTCCGGGTTGTTGCGCCGCCCCAGCTTGGGGTGGTTGATGCCTTGCTGCATGTCGATGATGACCAGCGCGGCCTTGCGAGAAATGTCCATGGTGATGTTCCTGTTCAAATGGCGCTGAAATGCCGCGCCCACTGCTGTTCGGCAAACTGCTCGATGATGAAATCGACGAAGGCTCGGGTCTTGCCGGGCAGCAACTTGTGCTCGCTGTAATAAATGCACAAGTGGCCGTCCTCGACGTACCAGTCCGGCAGCACCCGCGCCAACGCGCCGCTGCGCAGGTAAGGTAACGCAAACGGCATGCTCACCAGCGCCACCCCCAGGCCCTGAATCGCCGCGCGACATGCCGCTTCCGAATCGCTCATGGTCATGCGCACCTTCAGACGCAGCGGGGTCTGCTCGTGATTGCGGTGGGTCAACGGCCATGAACGAATGCGCCCGGTCTGTGGCGAGCGGATCAGAATCCCGTCGCACTCGCGCAGATCGTCAGGATGATGAACCTGCGGGTGGGCGCTCAGCCAGTCAGGCGCGGCGACCAGCACCCGATGGGCCGGGCCGAGCTTGCGTGCCACGACCCCCTGGGGCAAGTCGAACCCACCGCCGATGGCGGCATCGAAGCCCTGCCCGATCAGATCGACCTGGCGGTTATCGAAATGCCAGTCTGGCGTGATCGCCGGAAAGCGCCGCAGAAACTCCCCCAGCAGCGGCACTACGTATGAGCAGCCGAAAATCGTCCCGACACTGACCTTGAGCGTCCCTGCCGGACTGCCCTGGGCGCTGGCCAGATTGGCCACGGCGTTCTGGATGGTATTGAAGCTGGCGCGCACCTCGTCGAGAAATCGTTGCCCGGCTTCCGTCAAGGTCAGCCGCCGCGTACTACGCTGGAACAGCCGCACGCCCAGTCGGGCTTCCAGCTTGGCCACGCTCTTGCCCACCGCGGCAGGCGTCAGGCTCAGACGGCGTGCGGCTTCGGCGAAGCTGCCGACCTCGGCACTGCGGACAAAGCACTCGATGCTGCTGAAGTTTTCCATCGCACTCATTCACAACTTTTGGTTTACACAGACTATAGCGATTACTGGCTACCGAGAACCTAATCATCGACGGATACTGACGCCCATCCACTCACTGGCTCACATCAATGTGCAGGCTTACAGGAGACTGACATGACTCACCCAACCAACCTCAGCGGTAAAACAGCACTAGTACAAGGCGGTTCGCGCGGCATCGGCGCGGCCATCGTCAAGCGTCTGGCCGAGCAAGGCGCAGCGGTCGCTTTCACCTTTGTCAGTTCCGAAGACAAAGCCCGGGAATTGCAGAACAGCATCACCGCAGTCGGCGGTAAAGCACTGGCCATCAAAGCCGACAGCGCCAAAGAACAGGACATTCGCAGCGCCGTGGCGAAAACCGTCGAAGCCTTCGGCGGGGTCGACATTCTGGTCAACAACGCAGGCGTCCTCGCCATTGGCCCACTGGAAGCGTTCAGCCTCGAAGACTTCGACCGGACCTTGGCCATCAACGTACGCAGCGTGTTCATCGCCAGCCAGGAAGCTGCACGCCACATGAAAGAAGGCGGCCGCATCATCAACATCGGCAGCACCAACGCCGACCGCATGCCCTTCGCCGGTGGCGGCGTGTATGCCATGAGCAAATCGGCGCTGGTGGGCCTGACCAAAGGCCTGGCCCGCGACCTCGGCCCACGCGGCATCACCGTCAACAACGTGCAGCCCGGCCCGGTCGACACCGACATGAACCCGGCCGACAGCGATTTCGCCGCGTCCCTGATGGGCCTGATGGCTGTGCCGCGTTACGGCCGCTCGGACGAAATCGCCGCCATGGTCGCCTACCTCGCAGGCCCTGAGGCGGGTTACGTCACAGGTTCGAGCCTGACCATCGACGGCGGCTTTGGCGCCTGATCCCTCCGTCGACTGCCGTTGCATCAAGCCTCGCGTTCCACCAGGAACCCGAGGGCTTTGCACTTTTTTGCTTAAGCGCATGAAAATTCTGAAAAAAAGTTTTGCGTTCGCCGAAGCTTTCGACTACATTAGCGCGCCTCGACAGACTGAACGTCTAGCGAGATACGGTGAGGTGTCCGAGTGGCTTAAGGAGCACGCCTGGAAAGTGTGTATACAGGAAACTGTATCGAGGGTTCGAATCCCTCCTTCACCGCCATATTCGATGTAAACGAAACCCCTGAGATTCCTTGAGAATTCAGGGTTTTTTCGTTTTTAGGCTCATCCTGCAACCGGCGGTCCGGTAGGAGCCGACTTACCGACCAATGCATCCGATCACCATCGTCATCGACTGACCCATCGCCTTCCCCAGCAACCGGGGTACTGCTCGGGCATTTCCCACGATGATGTGCATCCGGCCATGAAGGCACAGAAGTCGCCACCACGCTATCATCCCCCTCGCCCTCGCCGATCCAAGGATGTCATCCCATGCAGTTCCTGCCACTGATCGAAGCCAGCCCGTCAATCCAGTCTGCCGTGCGCACCCTGCGCAATCAGGAGGAAGTGCGCAAATTCATGTACACCTCCCACGAAATCAGTCCGCAGGAGCACGAACAGTGGCTGCGCTCGTTGAAGGGCAACCCTCGGCAATCCGTGTTCGCGGCAATGCGCGACGGCGAACTGGCGGGGGTCGTATCGCTGAGTGCGATCAATGCGACGCAGAAAACCGCCGACTGGGCGTTCTACCTCGACACCCGGCTGCGCGGCAAAGGCCTTGGAAGCCTGGTGGAGTTCTGGATGCTCGATCACGCGTTCAATGAAGCCGGACTTGAAAAACTGAACTGCGAAGTGCTGGAGATGAACGCGGCCGTCATCAAGATGCACCAGAAGTTCGGCTTTAAGATCGAAGGCGTCCGGCGCCATAACATCATCAAGGAAGGCAGCCGGGTGAATGTTGTACTGCTGGGCATCACTCAAGAGGAATGGGAAGCGCGCCGACCCGAGATGGTGCCGCTGATCACCCGTTTGAATGCCCAGGATCGTCCCGTCACGCCTTGATTCACCCCGCGACAATTGAGCATTTATCCATCCATTCGGAGGGATGACCTATCCAACTCGTCAGATTATTCCTACGAGTTCACGATTTAATTCATTTACTTACCGCAGAACATCGGAAACCCCGTCATCCCGCCAATTGACCAGCTAATGTCTATGCGTTGCTTCTACCTTTGGAGTAGCCACTTAGTACGAGGCTCGTTCGATACTCGATGACCCCGCCCGTATTCCAGCCCCCATTGCGCGCTCGACTGACACCAAAGCCAGGGCGCGGATTTCGCAGGAGTAGGTAATGAACAGTATTGGCAAACGTCTGAGACAAGAAAGGAAACGGCTGAAGCTTACGCAAAGCGCACTCGGCGCCATTGGAGGCGTGGAAGCCAATGCCCAGGGCCATTATGAAAGCGGGCAGCGCCTGCCCAGGGCCGACTACCTGTTTCGCATCGCGGCGGCAGGGGTCGATATCAGCCGCGTGATCACAGGCATCGACTCGAACAATCGACTGGAAATGCCGACCCTGCCGTCGCTGCCCCATGATGAGGATTGCGACAGCGCCGAGAGCGTGGTGAAAATCATCAGCCAGTTGCGCCAGAGCCTCTGGGTCACTGCCAACGCCCTGTGTGAGGTGACGAGGTTGATCGATTCGCGAGAGCAACCTGAAGTCAGTGATCACGTCGAAGATCACCTGCGAGTGCTGCAGGGCGATGCCGACATGTTTGTGGCGCTGGCGTTGTCCCGCGTGCAGAAATCCGCTTACAAAGCCCATTGAGGCGCCCGCCTTCGCTGACAGCCCTTCTCGCTAAGTGGTAGCCTTGCGCCACCTGAGGAGGGCTTTAATGAAAGGATCGGCAATCGCACTGGCGGCGCTCACGTTGAGCGTGAGCGCCATGAGCCATGGCGACGTGTTCAAGTGCGTCAGCCATGACGGCAAGGTCAGTTTTGCCTCGACACCGTGCCCGGACTACATGGGTCAAACGATGCCACAGCGCCCGGCTCAACGGCTGTCCAGCGATTGGGAGGAGGCCGACTTCCCGGATCGGGTCAACAAGAATGCCACCGACATCCTGCAAGTCAGCCGACGTCGCCGAATCATCATTACCAACGAGAAAGAAATCTCCGACCACATGCAGGCCATTCGTCCGCCACCGCCTGGGGTGCCCTCCACATGCGTGGCGCCGATTTACAACAGCGCCTGTTTCGATCCGTCCGGCGGGAGGGTCCGCCAGCCGGTCAAGGGCAGCCTGTTCAAGTCAGACGGCCATTGAGGACAGCAATCGACCGCTGCCTTTACTTCCAAAATTTCTGAACTGAATATTTATCGGCAACGATGTTACCGGATGTAAGAGCTGCTTAAAGTCATGCCCCATCGCCAGAATCACAACAACGAGACGGCCATGACCTCCACCGCACATCGCAAAGAGCACGTTCAGCAAGCCGCCAACGATCTGGTGGCCGCGTTTGCCAGCAACGATACCGAAGCCTATTTCGCCGCCTTCAGCGAAGACGCCACGTTTCTGTTCTACACCCTGCCCGCCCCACTGCTGTCCCGTGCCGCCTATCGTGAGGTGTGGAATGGCTGGCAGGCCGACGGTTTCGCCGTGCTCGATTGCCAGTCGAGCAATGCCCACATCAATCTGCAAGGCAATGTGGCGATCTTCATGCACGATGTCGCCACGCGGGTACGCTTTGGCACCGAGGAAAATCAGTTTCAGGAACGTGAAACCATCGTCTTTCGCCACGACGGCAATCGCTGGCTGGCCTGTCACGAACATCTGTCCGCACAACCGGACTGACCCGAGCGAGCACGCCGGGCGGCTTCATTCATAACAACCAAAACGCTTCAATTCTTTCGGTCGGCTTACCGACCACTGCCAACGCCACGACCGGACACGTTCCGGTCGAACAAAACGGGCCAGCCCCTCGGGTGCAGAGCCTCATAACAACACGACAGCGCGCAGGAAACCGTCATGTCACAACCCACCACCAGCATCGAAACGTTCGGTGTCGAACAAATCCCGGACGATCAGCGCGACGCCTCGCCCATCGACCTGTTTCGCCTGACCTTCGGCGGCGCCAACACCTTCGCCACGGCGGTACTCGGCAGCTTTCCGGTGTTGTTCGGATTGTCGTTCCAGGCGGGCGTCTGGTCGATCATTCTGGGCATCGTCCTGGGCTCGATCATCCTCGCGCCGATGGGCCTGTTCGGCGCCCTCAACGGCACCAACAACGCCGTGTCCTCGGGCGCGCATTTCGGCGTGCACGGGCGGATCGTCGGTTCATTCCTGTCGCTGCTCACCGCTGTGGCGTTCTTCTCGCTCTCGGTCTGGAGTTCGGGCGATGCGCTGATCGGCGGCGCCAAGCGCATGGCCGGCCTGCCGGAAAACGACCTGACACTGGCCATCGCCTACGGCGTGTTCGCCGTGTTGGTGCTGGTGGTTTGCATCTATGGCTTCCGCTTCATGTTGTGGGTCAACAAGGTTGCAGTCTTCGCCTCCAGCCTTCTGTTCTTGCTGGGTATTTTCGCCTTCAGCGGCAGCTTCGATGCAGGGTTCGCGGGCACCGTGAATAAGGGCAGCGAAGGCTTCTGGGCAGCGTTTATCGGCGCAGCGTTGCTGGCGATGAGCAACCCGGTGTCGTTCGGCGCGTTTCTGGGTGACTGGTCGCGCTACATCCCGCGCCATACCTCGAAAAAACGCATCATGGCCTCGGTGTTCCTGGCGCAGGTCTGCACCTTGATCCCGTTTCTGTTCGGTCTGTGCACCGCCACCATTGTCGCCACGCAAGCACCGCAGTACATCACCGACAACAACTATGTCGGTGGCCTGCTGGCGGTCTCGCCGAGCTGGTTCTTCCTGCCCGTGTGCCTGATCGCCATCATCGGAGGCATGTCCACCGGCACCACATCGCTGTACGGCACGGGTCTGGACATGTCGAGCATGTTCCCGCGCCTGCTGAACCGCGCTCAAGCGACGATTCTGATCGGCGTCGCGGCCATCGCCTTCATCTTCATCGGCCGTTTCGCCTTCAATCTGGTGCAGAGTGTGTCGACCTTCGCGGTGCTGATCGTCACCTGCACCTCGCCGTGGATCGTGATCATGGTGCTGGGCCTGATCATCCGTCGCGGCTTCTACCACCCCGAAGACCTGCAGGTGTTCACCCGCGGTCAGAGCGGCGGCCATTACTGGTTCGAAAATGGCTGGAACTGGCGCGGTCTGGGCGCCTGGATTCCGAGCGCGGCAGTGGGCCTCTGCTTCGTCAACCTGCCGGGGCAGTTTGTCGGCCCGCTGGGGAATCTGGCGGGTGGCATCGACATCAGTCTGCCGATCACCCTGGGCCTGGCTGCGCTGTTGTACGTCACCCTGCTGCGCACCTTCCCCGAACCGGTGGGTGTTTATGGCGACCACGGCCCTCATCCGCTGCTGGGCAGCAATGCGCATCGCAATGTGAAAAAGCCGATGACTATCGGCTAAGCACAAATCAGCTATAACCAGAAGGCTCGTCGTCTCAACGGGCCTTTTTCGTTTGTAAGCACGACCGGCGGCGCATCGGCGGGTGGCATCAACCCATGACATCCCGCACAATCGTCCTTCACGTTAGCCACCCTAAAATTAGAAATTGTCAGCTCGCCCTATTGGAGATTTCCTCGCATGAACGCAAACGACTGGACCGAAGCTGCCTTGGCGAAATACATCGTGACCAACCCCACCCTTCAGGACGAGATCAAGGAACTGGACCCCAAGGAGCAACAGCAACAGATTCTCTGGGCTTTCGAAGACGAAGCCGAGGACCTGGGCATCCCGACCTGGGATCTGGCGCTGCAATTCATCGCAGAAAGCCCGGAACAGCTCAAGACGCTGCGCCTGGCGGCCCACAAAGAGGCGGCCGATGCACTGGGCATGGAGTGGGACGAGTACCGCGAGTTGAATGACGTCGAGGAGTAGCCTTCTGCCGTCGTTGTACCGGCTGCCGGTCCGGCTTTCTGGTATTGGCTGCGAGACTGCTGCCGTCGGCAAGCCGGACTGCTATAAAAAGCGCCAGATGCCTTGAAGCCCCTGACTTGCCGGTCACCCTTAGCGCTTTACCTTGCTCGTGCGGGTGGGTAACGTCTGCGCCACTTCACAACAAAAAAGGACTCGCTCCATGAGTGATTTGGTCGCGTATCAACTGGACGACGGCGTCGCCACGCTGACCCTGAGCAACGGCAAGGTCAATGCTATCAGCAACGAGGTCATCGCCGCGTTCAATGCCGCGCTGGATCAGGCTGAAAAAGACCGCGCGGTGGTCATCATCACCAGCGGCCCAGGCATTCTCTCGGGCGGCTATGACCTGAAAATCATGACCTCTAGCCCGCAAGCGGCGATGGACCTGGTCGCTGCCGGTTCCACCCTGGCCCGTCGCATGCTCTCGCACCCCTTCCCCATCGTCGTCGCCTGCACCGGCCATGCCGTGGCCAAAGGCGCATTCCTGCTGCTGTCGGCGGACTACCGCATCGGCGTTGAAGGCCCGTTCAGCATTGGCCTGAACGAAGTGCAGATCGGCATGACCATGCACCACGCCGGGATCGAACTGGCCCGTGATCGCCTGAGCAAGCGCGCCTTTGGCCGCTCGGTGATCAACGGCGAAATGTACGACCCCAAAGGCGCTGTGCAGGCGGGTTTCCTCGACAAGATCGTGGCCCCGGAAGAATTGACCGACACGGCACGGACCGTGGCCCTGCAATTGAAGAAGATCAACATGAAGGCTCATCACCAGACCAAACTCAAGGTGCGCAAGGCGTTCCTTGAAACGCTGGACAAGGCGATCGAGCTGGATCGTCAGCATTTGTTCTGAGCAACCGCTTTGAACCCGTCATTTCGATGCTGATCGCTTCACCGCTATCGCCAGCAAGCCAGCCCCCACAGAATCTTCGCCAGTCCTGAGTTCATAGCTCGACACGGGAACAGTGCGGGAGCCGGCTTGCTGGCGAAAGCGGTTGACCAGCCTCCGAAGCACGATCAACTCCGCCCCTCTCAACCTTGACCCAGATCAATAAACCTCACCCACGCCTTCCCTAAACTGCCTTTACCGCCAGCCTTTTCGGGAATGCCCGCATGCTCGACGACCTTCGTTGGGACTCTCATCTCATCCGCCGCCACGATCTGACAGGACCGCGTTACACGTC
Organism: Pseudomonas sp. Pseu.R1; assembly: GCF_045764065.1. NCBI lineage: Bacteria > Pseudomonadati > Pseudomonadota > Gammaproteobacteria > Pseudomonadales > Pseudomonadaceae > Pseudomonas > Pseudomonas sp. Pseu.R1. The sequence goes on from NZ_JBJGEE020000001.1 coordinate 1,091,835, forward strand.
CTACCCCACTGCGGTGCAATTTCACCCTCAGGTTGGCGCCTTCGATCTGCTCCACGCGCTGCGTGAAAGCCGCAAATCGGTGGCCCCGTTGTCGCTCTACGTGCACATCCCCTTCTGCGCCAACATTTGCTACTACTGCGCCTGCAACAAAGTGATTACCAAGGACCGTGGCCGTGCGCAGGCCTACTTGCAACGTCTGGAGCAGGAAATCCAGATGATCGCCTGCCATGTCGACGAGCGTCAGGTGGTCGAGCAACTGCATTTCGGTGGCGGTACGCCGACCTTCCTCAGCCATGTCGAGCTGCGGCAGTTGATGGGCCACCTGCGCAAACACTTCACCCTGCTGGACGAACACTCCGGGGACTACAGCATTGAAATCGACCCCCGGGAAGCCGACTGGTCGACCATGGGCCTGCTGCGCGAGCTGGGCTTCAATCGCGTCAGCCTCGGCGTGCAGGACCTGGATCCGATGGTGCAGCGCGCCATCAATCGCCTGCAAAGCCTGTCGGAAACCCGCGCCATCGTCGAAGCCGCGCGCACCTTGCAATTCCGCTCGGTGAACATCGACCTGATTTACGGTCTGCCCCTACAGACTCCCGAAGGTTTCGCCCGCACCGTGGAGGAAGTCATCGCGTTGCAGCCCGATCGCCTGTCAGTGTTCAACTACGCGCACCTGCCGGAACGCTTCATGCCACAACGGCGCATCGACACCGCGCAACTGCCGAGCGCCGAACACAAGCTGGAAATGCTCCAACGCACCATCGAGCAACTGACTGGCGCGGGGTATCGCTACATCGGCATGGACCATTTCGCCCTGCCCGACGACGACCTGGCCATCGCGCAGGAAGAAGGCACGCTGCAACGCAACTTTCAGGGCTACACCACCCACGGCCACTGCGACCTGATCGGTCTGGGCGTTTCCGCCATCAGTCAGGTGGGCGACCTTTATGCGCAGAACAGCAGCGACCTGAACGACTATCAGAACCTGCTCGGTGGCGACCAACTGGCCACCCGGCGCGGCCTGATGTGCAACGCCGACGACCGCCTTCGCCGCGCGGTGATCTCACAGCTGATCTGTCATTTCACCCTGAATTTCACCGCCATCGAGACAGCGTTCGGCATCGACTTTCGTGGCTATTTCAACGACATTTGGCCGAAATTGCTCACCATGGCCAAAGATGGCCTGATTCATCTGGATGCCACCGGCATTCAGGTCACACCGGCCGGGCGGCTATTGGTGCGCTCGGTGTGCATGGTATTCGACGCGTACCTGGACCTACAAAATCGTCAGCGTTTTTCCCGAGTTATTTAGGAAATTTCCGCGAAGACGGCAGGAATCATTTTCACGCCACGGAGGGCGCGTGCTGGTCGTAGGGACAGGCCCTGGGCTACCCTTACGACTGATGTGTGTTTTCTCACAAGGAATTACCCCGATGTCTGAGCCAGTCAAACTGCGAGCTCACACCCAGGCTCACTGCAAGGACTGCAGCCTGGCCCCGTTGTGCCTCCCGCTTTCATTGAACATGGAAGACATGGACGCACTGGACGAGATCGTCAAACGTGGCCGTCCGCTGAAAAAAGGCGAGTTTCTGTTCCGTCAGGGCGATGGCTTCGATTCGGTCTACGCCGTGCGTTCTGGCGCCCTGAAGACCTTCAGCCTCAGCGACAGCGGCGAAGAGCAGCTCACCGGATTTCACCTGCCGAGCGAACTGGTCGGCCTGTCAGGCATGGACGCTGAAGCGTACCCTGTCTCCGCTCAAGCGATGGAGACGACGTCAGTCTGCGAAATCCCCTTCGAGCGTCTGGACGAATTGTCGGTGCAATTGCCGCAGTTGCGTCGGCAATTGATGCGGGTCATGAGCCGCGAGATTCGCGACGACCAGCAAATGATGTTGCTGCTGTCGAAAAAGACTGCCGACGAGCGCATCGCCACCTTCCTGGTCAACCTGTCGGCGCGTTTCCGCGCCCGGGGCTTTTCCGCCAACCAGTTCCGCCTGAGCATGTCGCGTAATGAAATCGGCAACTACCTGGGGCTGGCAGTGGAAACCGTCTCGCGGGTATTCACGCGCTTTCAGCAGAACGAACTGATCGCCGCCGAAGGCAAGGAAATCCATATTCTGGACCCGATCCAGTTGTGCGCGCTGGCGGGCGGTTCGCTGGAAAGCTGATATGGCGGTCAGGTCCGGGCAGGCTTAAACTACGCTCTTTGTGCGCGTTGCCTGCCAGGACCCTTTCGATGATTTTCGACGAATTCAGCTTCAAATCCCTGATCCGCCCCGTGGTGGATTTTCCCAAGCCTGGCGTGATCTTTCGCGACATCACCCCGCTGTTCCAGTCGCCCAAGGCCCTGCGTATGGTGATCGACAGCTTTGTGCAGCGCTATATCGACTCGGATTTCACCCACGTCGGCGCGATGGATGCGCGGGGTTTTCTGATCGGCTCGATCATCGCCTATGAACTCAACAAGCCGCTGGTGCTGTTCCGCAAACAGGGCAAGTTGCCTGCCGACGTATTGGCCGAAGGGTATCAGACCGAATACGGCGAGGCGTTTCTGGAGGTCCACGCCGACAGCCTGTGCGACGGCGACTCGGTGGTGATGTTCGATGACCTGATCGCCACCGGCGGCACCCTGATCGCCGCGGCCAACCTGATTCGCCGCATGGGCGCCAAAGTCCACGAAGCGGCCGCGATCATCGACCTGCCCGAACTGGGCGGCTCCCAGCGCCTGGAAGACATGGAAATCCCGACGTTCTGCCTGACGCAGTTTGCGTTGACGGATAAGTAAACCGCCAACACGTTTCTCTGTAGCAGTCCGGCTTGCCGGACTGCTACAAAAGATTTGAGTCGCCCGTCAAAGCTTGATCGGCTTGCGCCCCGCAAACGAATGCGCCAGCGTGCCGCCATCGACCAATTCCAGTTCGCCCCCCAAGGGAACACCGTGAGCGATACGCGAGGTGACGATGCCTTTGTTGGTCAGCAACTGGGCGATGTAATGGGCGGTGGCTTCACCTTCCACGGTCGGGTTGGTGGCCAGGATGACTTCGGCGAACGTGCCCTGCGCCTCAATCCGCGCCATCAGTTCCGGAATTCCGATGGCCTCAGGTCCCAGACCGTCCAGCGGCGACAGGTGCCCTTTGAGCACGAAGTAACGCCCGCGGTAGCCAGTCTGTTCGACGGCATACACGTCCATCGGACCTTCCACCACACACAGCAAGGTGTCGTCGCGACGAACATCGGAGCATTGCGGGCAGAGTTCGTCTTCAGTCAGGGTGCGGCACTGTTTGCAATGACCGACGCCCTCCATGGCCTGGCTCAAGGCCTGCGCCAGCCGCGAGCCGCCACTGCGGTCACGCTCAAGCAACTGCAAGGCCATGCGCTGAGCGGTTTTCTGACCGACGCCCGGCAAAATGCGCAGGGAGTCGATCAACTGGCGAATCAGAGGGCTGAAGCTCATCGAGGAAAAATCTCACGAAAACACGAGACGCGGTTTATACCCGCGCCTCTGGCAAGCGTCAAATCAGGCTCAAGACACTTTGACCACCAGCTTGCCGAAGTTCTTGCCTTCCAGCAGACCAATGAATGCGTCCGGCGCGTGCTCAAGCCCTTCGACGACGTCTTCACGGAACTTGACCTTGCCCTCCTTCACCAGCGGCACCATGGCCTGCATGAATTCATCCAGACGGTGGTAGTACTCTTCGTAAACGATAAAGCCCTGAATCCTCGCCCGCTTGGTCAGCAGCGTGCGCAGCAGCAATGGCAGATGATTCGGCCCGTCCGGCAGGCGCTGGGCGTTGTACTGCGCGATCACGCCACACAGCGGCACCCGCGCATGCTCATTGAGCAACGGGATGACGGCTTCGAACACCTTGCCGCCCACCAGCTCGAAATAGATGTCGATACCACTGGGGCAGGCTTCGCTCAACTGCTCGGCGAAATGCTCGCTGCGATGGTCGATACAATCGTCGAAACCCAGCTCATCGATGACATGGCGGCATTTATCGATGCCGCCTGCGATCCCCACGACTCGCAGGCCATGCAGCTTGGCCACTTGACCGACCACCGAACCCACCGCACCCGACGCCGCAGCCACCACCAGCGTCTCCCCCGCCTTGGGCTGGCCGATGTGCATCAGCCCCATGTAGCCCGTGATGCCGGGCATACCCAGTACACCCATCGCCATCGAGGGGCTGGGCAAGTCCTTGGGCACGGGCAGCAGGTTCTTGCCATCGGAAATGCTGTGACTCTGCCAACCGGTCTGCCCCACCACCAGATCGCCCACATTGAACGCCGGATGGCGGGATTGTTCGACCACACTTACCGCGCCGCCTTCCATCACCGCATCGATTTCGACCGGCGGCGCGTAGGACGGCGCATCGCTCATGCGACCGCGCATGTAAGGGTCAAGGGAAAGATAGAGCGTGCGCAGTTGAATCTGCCCGTCTTGCAAGTCGGGCAACGCCTCGCGCTCAAGTCGGAAGTTTTCCGGCGTCGGCGCGCCCTGCGGGCGGGAGGCCAGCACGATACGCTGGTTGAGGATCAATTCTTGTGGCATGACGGAAAACTCCTTGGCTGAGCAGAGCGGATTATAGAAAGCAGACTGTTGCAGCTAACGGCAGTTCTGCCGGATGCCGATTTTGTGGGAGCCGGCTTGCTGGCGAAGGCGGTGGTCAGTTATGGCTCAGTTGACTGGCTTTGCGCCTTCGCCAGCAAGCCGGCTCCCACAGATTACGCGCGCGTCACAAGATAAAAACAAAAATGCCAGGCGCGAGGCCTGGCATTTGGGGTGTAGCAACAGCCGCTCAATCAGAACGGCAGTTTCATGCCCGGAGGCAGTTGCATGCCAGCGGTCATGCCGGACATTTTTTCCTGGCTGTTGGCCTCGATCTTGCGTACGGCGTCGTTCACGGCGGCAGCGATCAGGTCTTCGAGGATTTCCTTGTCTTCCTGCATCAGGCTGTCGTCCAGGCTGACGCGCTTGACGTCGTGACGACCGGTCATCACCACGCTCACCAGGCCTGCGCCCGATTGGCCGGTCACTTCGGCATTGGCCAGCTCTTCCTGCATCTTGGCCATTTTTTCCTGCATTTGCTGGGCCTGCTTCATCAGGCCAGCCATGCCACCTTTCATCATGGGAGTTCTCCTCGAAAGTCGATGGGTCATTGCGGGGCGCCAGTTGAGCTTAGCGCCTCGCGGTCATTAAGGGGTTACGGCAGCATCCACCGGGACAATGGTGTCTTCGCGAATGAACGCGCCGAACTGTTCCATCATCTGCTGAATGAACGGATCACTGTTGATCGACGCCTCTGCCTGCCGCTGACGGTCGGCACGCCGACGAGCCGCTGCCTGGGCCGGGGTTTCCTGCTCGGGCTTGATCAGCTCGATGGTCAGGTTGAGGGTGCGTTCATGATATTGGTTCAACGCCTCGTTCAAACGGCGCTGTTGCGTGGCGTTGAACAGTGCGCTGTGGGCCGGGTCCAGGTGCAACAACCAGTTGTCGCCCTCCACCGAGATCAGCGTGCAGTTAGCGGCGATGTTGCCGGTCATGCCGGAAATCGGCAGTTTCGGGAACAGTTCCAGCCAGTCCGCCGCAAGGCCCGTGGCAGGCTTGGCAGCGGGCAGCAATTCAGGCTCTTTCTCCACCGCTTCGACAGTATCGTGGGCCAGATCGTCCAGATAGGCGAACGAGGCCGGGTCGATGTCGACATCCGGCTCGTAATAGTCGTCGTCTAGTGGTGGCTCGTCGTCGCGCTCCATCGGTGCAGGCACATAAGGCACGGCGTCCGGCACGTGTTCGAGCATGCCTGGCGTCACCACGTCGGCCGCCGCTTGCCGCTGCTCCTGTGACTCGATTTCCGGGGCGTCCGGCACAGGACTGGCCGGAGCAGGCGCGGGCATCGGCGTCAGTTCCGGCTGCTCGGCAACGGTGTCGAGCACCGGTTCCGGAACCTCTTCCACGACCGGGGCGGCAACAGGCTCGTACTCGGGTTCCGGCGCAGGCGCCTCGATCCGGGCAGGTTGCGCAGACTTGGGTTCATTCCAGGGCAGATCGGCCTCATCGACTGGCTCAGGCACGGGCGCTGCAACAGGCGCAGGCACGTGAGCGACAACAGGCGCGGGCGGCTCCGCGACAGGCACAACCGGGACCGGAATGTACGCCGGGGCCGGCGCAACAGATGCCGCACCGGCCACCGTTTTTTGGGAATCAGCCGTGGCCGGGCTGATCCCCACTGACTTTAACGGCTGTCGTGGTGCGTTATCGCTGTCCGCCGGGCGGAAGGCCAGCATGCGCAGCAGGACCATTTCGAAGCCCCCGCGCGGATCCGGCGCCAGCGGCAGGTCGCGACGACCGATCAGGCCCATCTGGTAATAGAACTGCACGTCTTCGGCAGGCAGCGCCTGGGCCAGCGCCAGTACGCGCTCGCGATCGCCATGACCGTTGTCGACACCATCCGGCAGCGCCTGAGCAATGGCCACGCGGTGCAACACGTTGAGAATTTCCGAGAGTACGCCATTCCAGTCAGGCCCCTGCTCGGCCAGGTGACGCACGGCCTCCAGCAATGCGCGGGCATCGCCGTCGATCAGCGCCGTGAGCACGTCATAGACCTGGCCGTGATCCAGCGTGCCGAGCATCGCCCGTACGTCAGCGGCCAGCACTTTGCCTTCACCGAAGGCAATCGCCTGATCGGTCAGGCTCATGGCATCACGCATCGAACCGTCGGCGGCGCGGCCCAACAGCCACAGCGCGTCGTCTTCGAACGGAATGTTTTCGGCGCCCAGTACGTGAGTCAGGTGCTCGACTACCCTTTCCGGGGTCATGTTCTTCAGCGAGAACTGCAGGCAGCGCGACAGGATGGTCGCAGGCAGCTTCTGCGGGTCGGTGGTCGCCAGAATGAACTTGACGTAGGGCGGCGGCTCTTCCAGCGTTTTGAGCAAGGCGTTGAACGAGTGGCTGGAGAGCATGTGCACTTCGTCGATCAGGTAGACCTTGAAGCGGCCACGGCTCGGCGCATACTGCACGTTGTCCAGCAGTTCGCGGGTGTCTTCGACCTTGGTGCGGCTCGCGGCGTCGATCTCGATCAGGTCGACGAAACGCCCTTCATCGATCTCGCGGCACACCGAACACTCGCCGCAGGGCGACGAGGTGATCCCGGTTTCACAGTTCAGGCATTTGGCGATGATCCGCGCGATGGTGGTCTTGCCGACCCCGCGCGTGCCGGTGAACAAATAGGCATGGTGCAGGCGCTGGCTGTCCAGCGCGTTGATCAAGGCCTTGAGCACATGGGTCTGGCCGACCATTTCGCGGAACGAGCGCGGACGCCATTTACGTGCAAGAACCTGATAACTCATTGAAAACCGTCGCGACTGGGTTGCGGAAGACCGCTAATCCTAGCGGAGCGGGGGCAAAATTGCATCCGCGCGATCAATATGAAAACACGCATAGAAACAATCTGACGCTAGAATGCCATCACTGCCCAATCGCTTCGCCAGGCTCGTATGAGGGACTTGAATGCGTCTGTTGACGTTGAGCGCCGTGTGGCTATTGAGTGGGGCCGTTCAGGCAGGTCAGGCGCCGTTGCGATTCTCCATCGCCGACGCCTGGGCAATGCCTCTGGTGCAGATCGAAGACCATCAGCCTACCAGTGGCATCATTTTCGACATCATGCAAAGCATGGCTGCTCAGGCGAACCTGTCAGCGGAATACCGCGTGGTGCCCATCCAGCGCGTGCAACGCACCCTGGAGCGCGGCGGCATTGACGTGCGCTGTTATGCGGCGCAATCGTGGATGCCCAATTTGTCCGGCGATTACACCTGGAGCCTGCCGCTGCTGATCCAGCGCGACCTGCTCATCAGCACACCGGACAATGCGAGCCCGCGAACGCCCGACTCCCTGAACGGTGAGACCATCGGCACCGTCCTGGGTTACGCCTACCCCACCCTGCAAACCGCGTTCGACCAGCACCGGCTCACCCGCGACGATGCCCGTAGTGAAGTCCAGGTCCTGCAAAAACTTCAGATCCATCGCTATCGCTACGCGGTCGGCAATCAATGGTCGCTCGACTGGTTCAACCGCAACCTGCCGGAAGACCAGAAACTGCGCGGCGTGGCAGTCATCGACGAACAGCCGGTGGGTTGCATCGTGCGCAACGACACCGACATTCCGGCGCAAAAGCTGATGCGAATTTTGCTGCGCATGCGCATGTCCGGGGAGATCGACCGGATCATGAGCCGCTATAACACGGTGTCCGGGTTGCCAGCGGACGGACCTGCGGCACCGTGATCGGGGTCTTACGGTAGCCCACACCGCTCTGTCTCGGGTGAACGCTCCCACAGGTCCGATGCTGCCCCACAGAGCCGAGCGCACCATGCGGATCAACGTAAGGGCTCACATTCGCTGCTCTCAGCGCTGTAGCAATACCGTCACATTGCAGGATTAGGCTCCGTCGACATAATTGGTAACACCTTTCGGTCAGCGAGCAGGAGCCGTGATGAGCGACACACCCCAAGATCCAAACCAGCCATCCGCCAGCGACATCTCCAGCGACTCCCCTACCGACACCAGCCGTCGTCGCTTCCTCGGTGGTGTTGCCGTGCTGGGGGCGGGGGCCACGCTGAGCAATGTCGTGGCCGCCAGTGAATCGATGGGCAAAGGCAAATCCGCCACGCTGGACACATCCCTCAGCGGCCATGCGCTGGACAAGGCATTGCACGACAACGTCAAAACCATCGTGGTGATCTACGCCGAGAACCGCAGCTTCAACAACTTGTTCGCGAATTTTCCGGGGGTGGAAAAGCCGCTTTCGGCGGTCAAGCCGGACGACTACCGGCAAAAGGACCGCGACGGCGAGGTGCTGGAATACCTGCCGTCCTGTTGGGGTGGCGTGTGCCAGATCGGCCCGCAGAGTCTGGACGGCGTCACCTACGCCACTGGCGTGCAATATCAGGAAAATTTGCCCAACGCGCCCTTCCCGCTTAAAGGGCCGAGCGGTGAAGACCTGCCACTGGGTGTGGTGACTCGCGATCTGTGGCACGTGTTCTATCAGAACCAGATGCAGATCAACGGCGGCAAGAACGACGGTTTCGTGGCCTGGGCCGACTCCGGCAGCCTGCCCATGGGCTACTACGCCCAGAGCCAGTATTCCCTGCGCTTGTGGGACGTCGCTAAAGAATTCGTGCTCTGCGACAACTTCTTCCAGGGCGCGTTTGGCGGTTCGTTCCTCAATCACCAGTACCTGATCTCGGCCAAGGTCCCGTTCTACCCGGACGCGGCCAACTCTGCGGCCAAATCCCAGATTGCCACGCTGGAAAGCAGCGACCCGCTGGATTACCGCCTCAAGCCACTGGAAAAATCCCCGGCCAGCGCGATGTCCGGCCCACCCCAGTTCGGCCCCAGCGCCCTGACGCCAGATGGCTACGCCGTCAACACTATGGCCCCGCCCTACTGGCCGACCTGGCTGCGTGACAAGGAAAAACCGGACTACTCGCAACCCAATCTGGCCAACGTGCTGGTGCCGCAAAGCCACGACCACATTGGCGACAAGCTATCGAAAAAGAACGTCGACTGGGCCTGGTACGCCGGCGCCTGGCAAGTCACGCTGGACGAGTACAAGGATTCGGCGGGCATCCCCAAGATCCCGAACTTCCAGTACCACCACCAGCCATTCAACTACTTCAAACAGCAAGGCCCGCAGAACCCTGCCGAGCGCAACAAGCGTCTGCGTGACGGTGGTCTGGGCGATGACTTCAGCACCAACAAGTTCTTCGCCGACGCCCAGGCGGGCAAGCTGCCTGCGGTGACGTTCTACAAGCCGCAGGGCAACCTGAACATGCACGCGGGTTACGCCGACGTCGCCGCCGGTGATCGGCACATCGACCGCGCCATAAAGATCCTCCGTGAAAGCCCGCAATGGAAGAACATGGTGGTCATCGTCACGGTCGATGAAAACGGCGGTTGGTGGGACCACGTCGCGCCACCGAAAGGTGATCGCTGGGGACCCGGTACACGCATTCCGGCCATCGTGGTGTCGCCGTTCGCCCGCAAGGGAACGGTGGATCACACGGTCTACGACACCGCGTCGATCCTGCGACTGATCACCCGCGTCCACGGCCTGGAAAAGCTCGATGGCCTCAAGGAACGGGACGACGCCATGGCCGCGCGCGGGCAGGCCCCGATGGGCGATCTCACCAACGCGCTGCACTTCCCCGCCTGACTGAGCCCTGCGTTGCAGAACGTTTCCGAGACGTTCTGCAACGTTTGCCCGGTTGACCCGCCCGCCTGGAACATATTCCTTCAGAGCCTCATTCACTCTGCAAGGAAGCAGCACCATGAACGCACCATCCCCCTCCTACATTCCGAAACATCGCACGGCCACTGAACTGCTGGTCGTACACTGCTCGGCGACCCGTCCCACACAAGACATCGGCGTCAAAGAAATCACCCAATGGCATCGCCAGCGGGGCTTTGACACCGCGGGCTATCACTACATCATTCGCCGCAACGGCGAGGTTGAAGCCGGTCGGCCTGAAACCGCCATCGGCGCCCACGTCAAAGGGCACAACGCAAGCTCCATCGGCGTTTGCCTCGTCGGCGGCGTGAACGCCGCAGGGAAACCCGAAAACAACTTCACCGCCCATCAATTTGCAGCCTTGCGCGCATTACTGCGGCAACTGCGCAGCCGGTACCCCACCACGCGCGTTCTGGGCCATCGGGATTTGTCACCCGACCTGAACAACGATGGAAAGATCACCCCCGACGAGTTCATCAAGGCGTGCCCGAGCTTTGACGTCGCGACCTGGCTCGCGCAAAACCGATGAGCGTTGAAGCACTCGCCTGACCACACACATTTGCCGAAATTGAGTGGGGATCTGTGCATGTACAGCGCGGCCACTGCTGCCTAGAGTGACCGCGCCCTACTGCACAATTGAGGAGAGTGCCATGCCCCAGACACTGAAATTCCAGCAAGTCGACGTCTTTTCCAGCGCGGCCACCGAAGGCAATCCGCTGGCCGTCGTGAGCGCCGCCGACGATGTGACTGACGCGCAAATGGCCGCTTTCGCACGCTGGACCAACCTCAGCGAAACCACCTTTCTACTGCGTCCCACGCACCCGGACGCCGATTACCGCGTGCGCATCTTCACCACCACACGCGAATTACCGTTTGCCGGTCATCCGACGCTGGGCAGTTGCTTCGTCTGGCTCGACAACGGCGGCGTCGCCAAGGGCGACGAGATCGTTCAGGAATGTGGCGCCGGGCTGGTACGAATTCGCCGCAATGGCTCGCGCCTGGCGTTTTCTGCACCGCCACTGATGCGCAGCGGTTCGGTAGAGGACGGCGTGTTGCACACCATTGCTGCCGGTTTGCGCGTTCCGGTCGAAAAAATCGTCGCCAGCCAATGGGCAGACAACGGCCCGGGTTGGGTGGCCGTCATGCTCGCAAACCGCAATGAGTTGCTCGCGATTCGCCCGGACTACCCGGCGTTCAAAGGCCTCAATGTCGGCGCCATCGCGCCGTGGACGGGCCACGATGCCGAAGCCGACTTTGAAGTGCGCGCGTTTACCGGCGACCTGGGCGCCGAAGACCCGGTCACCGGCAGCCTCAACGCTAGCCTCGCTCAATGGCTGATTCCGGCGGGGCTTGCGCCGAGCCGCTATACCGCGCGCCAAGGCACCGCGATGGGGCACTGCGGACGAATCAACGTCGAACAGATCAGCGAACGGATCTGGGTTGGCGGTGATGTGCAGCGTTGTGTTGCGGGCACTGTAACCCTTTAACCAGGGTGATCTGCCGAATGCACATGTCTCGGCACAGATCGCTTTGTGGGAGCGAATTCATTCGCGATGCATAGGCATGGGCGATGAATGTGTATTGGACGTACTGACGCCTCGCGAATGAATTCGCTCCCACAGGTTACGGCGTCCTCCAGCACCTCAAGACCCCGCGACAGCCGTCGATTCCCTTTTCTGAACCGCTCGTTCTTCTCCTGGCAAGCGCAGCGTCAGCAGCGCCAGTACCACCGCAACCACGCCAATCGCTACATAAACGCTGACAAACGAGCCATTGGCGCTGGCCAGCCAGCCGCCGCAGAAATTCCCCATCATTCCGCCCACGCCCTGCATGATGTTGGCCACGCCAAACAGCGTCACAGCCAACGCCGCGTTACTGGCCATTTTCGACACGTAGGCGGGGATCAGACCGAAGATCGGGTAGAACGCCACCGAGAACAGCACCCCTGCCACCAATGGCCAATAACCGGCCGGGTGCACGACGAGAATCAACGCAGCCAGCGCGACGCAGATGTAGACCAGCATCATCGTGACCCGCAAACCGATGCGGTCCGACAGCCAGCCCACGGCGAGTCCGGCGAACATACCCACGAAGCCGATGCTCGCCCAGATCTGCGCGGTGTAAGCCACGTCGAAGTTCAGTTCCGTGCGCAGGTAGGAAGACAGGTAGTTCTGGAACGGAAATGTCGAGAAGCCGAGCAGGAAGGTCATGGTCCAGACAGTCAGCACCCAAGGCTGCATCAAGGCGGAAATCCCGATACGTTGTGTAGGCTCATTCGTGGTCGTCGCGTCAGACGGGCAAACGAACAATCGGGCCTTCTTGAACACCAGCACAACCGCGACAGCCAGCAACATCGTGATCAGGCCGACGATCCACCACACGCTCCGCCACTCACCCTGAGGCGCATACATCGGCACCAGCAGACTGTTGATGAACACGCCATAACTGGTGCCGCTGGACACCAGCCCCATGGCCATCCCGCGATATCTGAACGCCACCGAGCGGGCAATGACATCGACCATCGGCACAAACACCGACGCGGCCGTACCGGCCAGTATCGTCAGCAACGCACCGATCAGCAGGACGCTGTGCGCCTGGGACAGCCAAAGCAACGCAACGGCGCAAACCGCCCCCGAGCCGAGAATGACCCAGCCGCCCCCCACGCGGGCCGTCAGCCAGGCGGCCAGCAAGGCACTGATCAGATAACCGAACTGGCCCGCCGCCGTGATGCTGCCCACATAGGAGATGTCGAACCCCAGACTGGCGCGCATGTCCGGTACCAGTTGCGAGAACAGGTAGATCCCGAAACCGAAGGTCGCGGCCACTAATCCAGTCAACAACACCACAATCAACGCATTGATACGCATCGTCGGCATCCTTTCGTGAGTTGAGTGAGACACTGCCCTGATCCGGATCAGGCCGCAGGTTGAGCAGCCTCGATCAGTTCGGCGGCCAGGTCTTTGGCCAGCAGAAAAACGCTGTCGTCGTTTTCCAGTGCACCTGTCAGAAACGCGCCTTCCAACAACAGGAAAAGTCGGCGGACCAGCACCTGAGGCTGTTTGAGCCCCGCCATGACCGCCAACTCCAGCAAGTGCTGTTTCACGCCGCACTTGTGCCGGTCCACGGCTTGACGCACTGGGTGGGCACGGTCCGGGAACTCGGCAGCGGAATTCACATAGGGGCAACCGCGCAGGCCTCCTTCACGCAACCATTGCCGGTGCAGGTCGAACAGGCCGAGCAGCTTCTGGTCAGGCGAGTCGCTGGCGGCCAATGTCTGTTGCACCGCGGCCTCCCAGCGCTCGTTGCGTTTGTCGAGGAACGCCACAATCAACTCATCCTTGGAAGCGAAGTGCGCGTAGAGCGTCATCTTCGACATGCCCGCCAACTCCGCCACGGCGGCGATGCCTGTCGCATTGATGCCGTCGCGGAAAAACAGCGTGGACGCAGCGTCGATCAGGCGCTGGTGGTTGGCGCTGGCGTCGCGGGAAGTCGCCATGAATCAATCCTCGAATCAGAACTGTACTGACCGGTAAGGATAATGGCAAATTGTAAAAACGCCAGCCCGACATTGCATCGGGCGACGAAACGTTAAGGGATTGGCGAGAGGCCTCTGTAGTAGTCCGGCTTGCCGGCGGTGACGCCCTCGAGATCGCGGCCGTCGGTAAGCCGGACTGCTACAGGGAATGTCCAGCCGTTAACGCAGCCACAATTCCTTGACCGAATGATCAGCCGCCTTGCGTACGACCAGGCTGGCGCGCTCACGGGTCGGCAAGATGTTTTCCAGCAGGTTCGGGCGGTTGATGTCACGCCAGATCTTGCGCGCAGCGTCCGGGGATTTTTCCGGCGGCAGGTCGGCCAGTTCACGGAAATAGGCGCCGCGAGCCCGGAATGCGGTGCGTTGCAGCATCAGGAAGCGCTCAACGTACCAGCGCTCGATGTCGCCCTCATCCGCGTCCAGATAGATCGAGAAATCGAAGAAATCCGAAACGATAGTGCCCGGTTTCTGGCCGTCGGTCCCTTCGGTCTGCAACACGTTCAAGCCTTCGAAAATCAGGATGTCGGGCTGGCTGACCTCCAGAAACTTGTCCGGCACGATGTCATAGCTGATGTGGGAATAGACCGGGGCGCTGATATTCGCGACACCGGCCTTGAGGTCCGAGAGAAACTTGACCATGCGTTTGCGATCGTAGCTTTCCGGAAAGCCCTTGCGGTGCATGATGTCGTCCGCCGCGAGCTTTGCGTTGGGGTGCAGAAAACCGTCGGTGGTGATCAGATCGACCCGCGGATGATCAGGCCAGCGCGCCATCAGCGCCTGCAGAACGCGGGCGAAGGTGCTCTTGCCCACCGCAACACTGCCCGCCACGGCGACCACGTAGGTCTGTTTCTTGGCCGGACGCCCCAGAAAGGTGTCCTTGATGCTGGCCAGGTTGCGCGCCGCGTTGACGTGCAGGTTGATCAAGCGAGACAGGGGAAGGTAGATGTTGACGACATCTTCCAGGGAAATATCTTCGTTTACGCCTCGTAACGCCGCCAGGTCTTCTTCGGACAACGTCAGTGGGGTGCTGGCACGCAGCCCCGCCCACTCCTTGCTGGTCATTACGAGATAGTCATCAGGCGCCATCTATAGCCTTCCAATCCAGGTGTCGGTATCGACAATGGTGCGAAGACTATCGTATTGACCCAAAAACCGGGCAGATTTCTTTGATTTCCCACGCATTATTGGCGGGATCGGCGTTGATCCGGCGGCTGCGATTGCGCCAGATCAACGTCATGCGCGGTGACGCAACCTACGCCGTGCGGTATTCGATGGTCAGGTGCGACACCTCATGCACCACACCCAGCCGCTCGCGAATCGTTTCAGCCGCCACCTGACCACTTGCCAGCACACTGACAATCGCTGCCCTCGCCTCAGGGCCGACTTTCCACACATGCAGATCAGTGATCTGCACATCGCCCTGCGCTTCGACCACCGCACGAATTTCGTCTGCAACCTGCTCGTCGGTCACGTCCAGCAGCACGTTGGCGCTTTGCCGGATCAGACCGAGGGACCACTTGGCGATCACCGCTGCGCCCACCACGCCCATGATCGGATCAAGCCAGACCCAGCCCAGATAGCGCCCCGCCAGCAAGGCTGCGATGGCCAGTACGGAGGTCAGTGCGTCAGCCAACACATGCATGTACGCCGAGCGCAGGTTGTTGTCACCACCATGGGAATCGCCGTGATGACCGTGGTCGTGGTGCCCATGATCGTGATGATGGCCGTGATCGTGCCCATGGTGATGCCCATGACTGCCCGACAGCATGAATGCGCTGACGATGTTGACCAACAGCCCCGCCACCGCAATCAGCGTCGCCTCGCCAAAGGCCACCTGCGTTGGCTGGAACAGGCGTAGGAGAGACTCGGCACCAATGCCCAGCGCCACCAACATCAGAATCAATGCCGAAGCGAAGCCCGCCAGGTCGCCCACCTTGCCCGTACCAAAACTGAAGCGGCCATTATTGGCGTTACGCCGGGCAAACGAATAGGCCGCCGCCGCAATGCCCAGCGCCCCTGCGTGGGTCGCCATGTGAAAACCATCGGCCAATAACGCCATGGAACCGGTCATGTAACCGGCCGCGATTTCACCGACCATCATGACGAACGTCAGCGCCACCACCCACAGCGTGCGGCGGGCGTTCTCATCGTGAGACTGGCTGAGGAAAACATGCTCATGGGCGTGTTTCCGTGCAATGACCATACGGCCTCCTTATTTCGAATAACGGCGGATGGCTTCGAGCAGTTCTTCAAGGCCCTCGGCCCGCTCTTCGTCACTCAAGCCGGGATGGGCCACATGCTCGCGGGCATGAGCTTCGATGATTTCGTCCATCAAACCGTTGATGGCCCCTCGCGTGGCGGCCACCAGATGCAGGGTCTTGGCGCAGTCCACTTCCGACTCCAGCCCCCGCTCGATGGCCTGAACCTGCCCGGCAATACGCCGTACGCGCTTGAGCAAGTCGTCTTTCTCGGCCTGAAGATGCGCCATACCATACCCCCCCTACCTATAATGAGCGGCATTTTGCAGCGTCGCCCCGGTAGAAACAAGCGCCCAGCATCACCCGCCCACAGATTCACCCCATCGGACAGGACAGTTTCCAGACTCTGCCTACACACCGGATGAGGCCCGCCCTACATCCCGACATCCACTCACCCACGATCATGACGTCAGTAGTTACAGGTTGTTTCTACTTTGGGCAGGTACCGCTGCTGCATAACGCCGACGGCCCTGCCCTTATCGATGAATAAACAATGGATTGCCCTGAACATGCCGATCACGCTGGAAATGAAGACCACCGACCCGGAAGAAATGAAACTTGCCGTCCGCTACTGGGCGATGAGTGAAACTGGCGAGTTCGTGGAAAAAGTCATGGACCTGGTGCCCTTTCGTGACATCACCCACAGCGGCACCCTGGCCGCCCATGTACGCACATGGTGTCGCGCCTACGACGAGAACCTGACCTGCCGCGATTGCGGCACTTATCTGGAAGTGACCAGCCGTTCGGCGGTCAAGAAATTCCCTCAACAATCTCCGTGGCCGTGCCCGGAATGCAAAAAAACGCGCGAACGCCAGGAACGTGAGGCACGCGCCGCTGAAGCCGAAGCGCTGGAAAGGGAACTGAGCGCCTACCGGGCGCAGCTGCCCTCAGGCCCTATCGATTACACGCAGTTGAGCGATGACCACGCCCTGTTGTTACTGGCGCTCAACGTCGCACTTTCGCCGCGCCTGGGTTCTGCCGCCTTCAGCGTCAACGATTGCACGGCCCTGGCCCCACTGGACGTGGGTGCGTTCATCGACAAACTGGAAATGGCTCACGCGATTCGCGAAGCCCCGCTGGATGCGATGCCTGGTACGTACTTCCTGCGCGACGGCGAATTGATGTTCCACACCCGAGCCCTTTCCTACCGCCTGACACCCGACATCCATCTTGGCGCAAACGACGAAGCCCTATCTCTGCTGATCGAACGGGAGTATGCAGACGCCTCTGCCCTGTTCAACCTCTGGCTGGATTTCGCCACCGCCGATGCCATGCGCTATTTCTTCGACAAATGCACGGCGTTCAACCACGACCTGGACGCCAAGCAGTACAGCGAAGTGCGCAGTACACTGCGCGAAGCGCTGAAAACCTTGAGCGTGTCGCAAGTGTGGTTCGTGGCCTGGAAATGTGTGAAAGATGCCGCGAGCCTGGCCAGACTGGTGTACTACACCGAAGAACGGGCCACCGCCACCCTCCCCGGAAAAGTCCGCCGCACGCTGGAAAAAGCTGAAAAGGAAGGAACCGTCATTCGCAAATGGGACCGTCCCGATCACCAACCCTCAGGCGCGCTGGGCATGCTCTTCACCGAGCTGTTCGGCATCGATGAAGACACGCCGGGCGCTGACGTGCTCGCACTGCTTAATGCGTCGCGCGCTGAACATTGCGAACCGCAAAACGCGATGCTGCCGCCTGAAGCGGTCAGGCGATGGCTGTGCGAAGCGCTGGCCAACGACACCGGCCCGCAGATGCTTGAGCGGTTTGCGGGGTTGATTCGGGACGGCTACGACGTTGACGGAGCGGTTCACGCCCTGCTCGCGCCCACGCCAACCTCGTCGGCGGCACTGTAAATAGATTGAACTCCCGACTCTCCTCTGGTGACGAATAGCCACTACTCAAACCAGAGGCGCTCCTTAATGCGGCTTGAATCCCTTGCACTGAGTCTGCTTGCCACCCTGACCGACGGCGCTGCCTCGAAAATCTGCCCGCTGGATTTCACTGCCCTGCTGTATCTGCGAGATCAGGGATACGTCGAGGTGTCGGTCAAGGAGGGTTGCGTGGTGGCCGAGCGCACGGCCGCTGGCAAGCAGTTCGCCAGTGAACGGACGGGGCGTCGCGCGTAGCCAGGAGCGTCAGTAGCCGTGGGATTCTCGGAATTTCTGGAAATTGTGGTACTCGATCCACGCCACCACGTCGTACGGCACGAACAACTGCCGGGTCGCCCGTGAAATGGCGATGTACACCGCGCAAATGCGCTGGTCGAAGTCGTAGGCATCCTTGAACTTCACGTTGGTCAGCAACTCGGGGGTGAGCAGCACCTGCTCGAATTCCATGCCCCCTGCCTCTTCTGCCCGCATCAACACGCACCGCTTGGCAGGGTCGCCGGACATGCGGCTCAGCCGCGTGACATCGGCGATGTTGAAGCCCTGATCCAGTTGATGCTCCACCCACAAGAACGCTTCATCGTAACGGTTGGCGTCACGCACACGTTGCCAGTCGGCCATGTCACTGAAATAAGGATGCAACCCCAGAGCGCTGCGTTCGGGGGCGTAGAAATCCGGTTTGAACAGGCCGACTGCGGTGTTCATGAAATGCTCGACATCCCGCTGCGTCGCCGCATCCGGATACCCAAACGCACAGCGGGCGGCGTGCAACTCAATAGCCCATTTCATCGTGTCCCACGGCGAAGCGGTGAGGATCACACAGCCCTCGGGCGGCACGAAGCCTTGCGGGTATTCCTCAATACTGACGTCCGCATCCCGTGCCCCTTCGAACGGCAATTTGCCCTTCTCCGAATGCTGGTGGATCAACGGATTGACCAGTCGCTCCACATTGCGCCCCGAACGCACCGAGTAACTGATGTCGGTCTGGCGCACCCGCTGACCGCGTTTCACCATCGCCCGCCCGGGGTGCTGGTATTCGTCGCCCAAGGTGATCAGTACCTGCTTGCCACGCTCGATGATCTTCAACAGGGAGGGCGGGATGTCCTGACTCTCGTCGATCAGCACATGGGTGTAGCGATCCGGCATCACGCAGCCTTCCAGATTCGCGCGCTTGAGCAGCCATAACGCCTCGAAACCGGTCTGACCCGCCCACTCGGGATGCCGTTCCAGGTACACCCAGAGCCGACTGGCGTATTCCAGCAACACCTGATTTTCCAGGCTGCTCATAGCCAGATTGAAATGCGGAAGGTGCTTGCTCGACAGGCTGTGATCCCACGACTGGCAGTAGCTCTCCAGGGTTTTGAGGCACAGATCCAGCGTCGCCTGCGCTCCGTGATCGCGAAAGCCGAGAATGTTCAACTCCTGCGCCAACCCCAGCTTGCCCGGCCCCTTGAATGCCTCATGCTCAGGCTGAAAACGTGGTCCTCGCAACAATGCTTGAGCGAACGCCTTGAAGGTCGACCCCGGCCCCTTGCCCTTGTCTTGCGTGCCCTTCAATCGTTCACGCAGCGCACTGAGCTTGCCCGGCGTGCGCGCCAACAACAGTGTCTTGGCCGGTGGCAGGCACTCCATCAACACGCCAAGCAGATGGCTCTTGCCGATTCCCGCATAACCCTGAACATGCAGGTCCTCATCCAGATTGGCTCGAAACGTCCTGACCAGCTTGTCCTGCGCCGCGCTCAACCACCGCTCGCGATAACGCGGCGTGATCACCTGTTCACTGAACGGATCGTTCTGGCGATGATGGCGAACCTTGTATTCAAGGTCCCACTGACCGTCAGGTAGCAAGTAATTGCGCGCCGCCACCTCCTCATCCAGCAACAAACGCAGATTCAACCCCTTGATCGCGTTGAGACCGAAATACAGTTGGCGCGGATCGAACAATCGCCGCGCCTCAGGCAGCAAAGCCGCTTCGGTAGATCGCCGCGCCGAGACCGACCACGCAAGCAACCGCGCCAGCACCTTCTCTGCCGCATCGCACGTCAGGTCTTTTTCCGCCGCCTGAGCCAGATTCTGGATGACCAGCACAGCGGCCAGTTCAGGATCGGTCAGGGTGTCAAGGGCAGCAGCGCCTTCGGCTTTCAAACGCTCACAGGTCTCGGCGGTGACGGGGAGAAAAACGGGGCTGTCGAGATTCTGATGTTCAGGTTGCATACAGCCTCAGGGCTCCGGAGAAACGGATGGCGCGCTCAGTTCGAAACGGTAGTCGCCCATCGAACCTGACATCCCGCCCGCCGAACGTCGCTGATCGCCCGCCCCCATCTCACGCTTTAACTCATGGACGGCCATGTCGAGCAGCCTGTGCAGGTCGTCGAGGCTGGTCGCCGAAATGCTCAATTGCAGCGCGAAGCCATCGGCCTCAGGAGCGACCGAAGGCGCAGCAGCGTCGGGGATTTCCTGGCGTGAAGAGGCCGCCAGAATCGCAGCGTGTTCCTCGTCCATCAGATCCAGCAACCGCGACAGCTCCAGCGTCCGCTCAGGCTGCGACTGCATCTGGTCTTTGATCTCCAGACGACGCATCTGCCATTCACGCAGTTTGGCTCGGGTCAGGTCGTCGATTTTTTCCACAAGTACGGCCTCAGGTTGTCAGGGGGTGAAGTATGACATTGTTCTGTACCAGGGCTGAGAGGGCGTACAGAGGGAGAGGGACAATACACAGAGACACAAGGTCGCACAGCAGAGACGAGAATTGCGGTACTGATGGATGTTTTGCGAAAGAAGCCTTGAGACCCAAGACTTAAAGACAGGTGGTGCCCCCACCAGCCACACCCCGGCACACAATGTCCCCGCTATGGCTGCTCCCTTCCGGGCCTGACCAGGTTGACGGGTAATCGTTGCGGGCCATATGGGTCAAGGGTTTCAGGCTGATGAGGGTGAAAGATACCTACCGTGCGGATGTGCCGCAGGAACGCGAAATGCACTGGGGTGTGACCAGAATTGTTCCACTCGGTTGTTCCACTCTGGTGTTCCACTCATGGCCTACATCGTCCGTCGCCAAGCCGTCTATTACCTGAACTTGCGGCTACCCAAGCACCTGTTTCCCAATCGGTCCACTCTTCGTTTATGCCTCAACGCCAGAGAGCGCCAAGCGGCGTTATTTCTGGCAGTTTCGCTCGCCGAGCAAGTACAGCGGCACTTGGGCGAGCACCCTCTCACATCGCTCCAAACGCTTCGTGGGCTTTGCTCACAGTGGAGGGACGCCGCCCCTGCTCCGATGATTCGGCTAACCCCTAAAACGGCTCCAAGCGCCCCTAGGGTGCAGACGAACAACGGTCCCACATTGTCTTACCTCGCCAAGCTCTACATAGAAGAAGGGAAGCGTGGCGGCACATGGCGTGAGGTTAGTACAGCAGACGTCGAACGCGCTTTGTCTGACTTCTTCGAGCTGATGGGCGACATGGCTGCCGATGCATTCGATCTGCAACAGGCTCGCACATTGAAAGAACGGCTGAGCCGCTGTCCGCAGTATTTTGGCTTACGGCCTGAATTCAAAGGCAAGTCACTGAAGGAGGTGATCGCCTCCGGCAGCGCTTATAAGACGATTACCGCTGTCACGGTGAACAACCGACTACGCAAGATCACTGCCTTCATGAGCTGGTGCAAAGCGAATGGATACATCTCTGATAACCCGCTCGCAGGAATGAAAGTGATGACGGGGTCTGCCAAAGAGGCACGGTTGTCATTCGAACAAAAGGATCTGATCGTACTGCTGAACGCAGAACCCCTGCGGCAGGAAGCACGTAAATATCCTTGGCGGTACTGGCTGCCATTTCTCGGACGGGCTACCGGCGCTCGCTTGGAAGAACTTTGCCAGTTGCGACTGGACGACTTCATTGAACAACATGGCATCCCGTGCATCCGCATTGATGACACTCGCGAAGGCCAGAACCTGAAGAATTCAAGCAGCCGCCGCATCCTTCCGTTACATCCTGCTCTGATCGACATGGGCTTGTTGGCCCATGTGGAATCTGTTCGCATAACCGGAGCAGATCGTCTTTTCCCTGACCTTGAGCCGGTGCGAGGGAAGCTGGGCCACGCTCCATCCAAATGGTTCGGGCGGTACAAGACGAAACGAGGCATAACCGACCCGAGGAAAACGTTCCACAGCTTCCGTCACACGCTCATTGACGATCTGCGGGATGCCGGAGTGCAGGACTCACTGATCAAACGCATCGTCGGGCACGAAGACGGGGCGGTCACGTTCAGCGTTTATGGCAGTCGCAGCCCACTAAAGGCGATGGCAGAGGCGTTGGGCCATGTTCAGGTGGTGCCGAAAGCTGGTAGCACCACAGAAATCTGACTGCTAATAAGGAAGCCCGAAGACGGGTGTATGGGTGCTCCGCGCCTGTACCCCAGCTGCGGTCACAATTTTTTCGAACGAAGGAT
Source organism: Pseudomonas sp. Pseu.R1 (assembly GCF_045764065.1). NCBI lineage: Bacteria > Pseudomonadati > Pseudomonadota > Gammaproteobacteria > Pseudomonadales > Pseudomonadaceae > Pseudomonas > Pseudomonas sp. Pseu.R1. Next base: position 1,114,237 of record NZ_JBJGEE020000001.1, read on the forward strand.
TGCTTTTTCAGACAAATGGTCTAGAATGCGAGCCATCACCAGCGTGTCAGGTGATCCAAACGGCCAACAGGCCACCTCAGTAACAAATCGCGTCACAAAATCAATTTAAGTCTTATCGTTCGTACGCCACTCGTTTGACCTCGTGATATCGACGACCGAGGCGAACTCTGCGGCAGCGACGCCAAGTACGAAGCAACATCAGCTCCACCCACCCGAACCAGTTCTACACACGCCCTTCAAAAAGGTAGCCTAGCCCTAGTTCGTCCAAGTTCAGAAGCAATTTAAATTACAACTATAACAACATTGAAAGTCTCCAAGCCCTAAGCCGCTGCAATACCGCAATCTCACCCTTTAAGGTTATAACAATACAATGCTAAGAGTTCAGCACAACGTCACAACCACGCCTGCAATTCAGAATTAAAGTATACATTTCTTAAATCAAAAGTTAGAACAAGGCACAACTACGCCCCAAAAAAATGACGTTCGGACGGAGTTGTTTTACATAAAGACGCCAAGCACGGAAGCAAGCGTTCAACACTTGCACACAAAGGACACAGAACGATGCAGTAGTCAGATAACAACCTCACGCAAATACCAGTAACTGCTGGCGCGCTCCTCACATGACAGATAGGAACCAAAACAATGGGCTAGACCTCCACGCTACAACCGCTCCAAACGCAGCACTCCCTTGCCGCCCGACTTACACCTGATAACTGGTGCGGGCAAACTTTGCTTCAAATTTGAGATACGAACATTATGAAAGTAAAAAAGATTCATCAGATCGCAACACACATCAACACCGCTAGTCCTTTCCTGCACAACGAGAAAAACGAGATAACCACAACAAATACCGAACAACCTCTAACTCTTTGCTCTGCTCTAAAGCTTGCCGCAAAGCTGGAAGCGAAACGGGTAGCCCTGACTTTATTAGTGAAGCAGCTAGAGGAGATGGCCCAATACAACGCGGAAAAGCCGGAACTCTATGATGACATCACTAACGCCGAAGAGTCCTACGACCTGACTGATGCAGCAACTCTTCGTGGCCTGCTGCTGAACTTCGACAACCTCAATCCACAACTGAATGGAGCACACACCTAATACCAGAACGCCGCAGCCAAGCCTGGAAGCGCTACTGTAACGCACAACCGACTTAACAGGAGTACGGATTCATGATTTAAGATGACAACCACGCAAGAATCGAACTTAGAGCAAAACTCATGCAACACCCCCTCTGCCCGACTCAAAACCACATAAGCAGTGCGGGCACACTTTACTAAAAAAAGAGAATCACGGAATGACCAAGCAACAAAGCTTCAAAACACTCACAAATGCAAAGTTCTCCACCCGCGTGATGTTCGCGACGAATGACGGCTCTTCACCCAGCGACGAAACCGACGATCCGTCGCCATTGGAAAGCACAAGCGAGAAAGGGTATCAACAGAAGGACCATACACTCGCCGTCACCGCACAGAATCTTTCACACTACGGAGCATTAACGCTTGCCGCATCAAACTTGGAGGCAGAGCGTGCATCGCTAGCTTACGAATTAGCTCTGCTCCGAGAGAAAGTGAAGAATGACGCCGAAAAGGTTAAATTCTACGAGGACGTGACCAACACTACCGAGCTGTATAATGCCGGTGTGGTTGCCAAAACAGTAGGGATGGGCAAATACAGCTTTATGCGCCTCCTCCGCGAACTGAAAATCTTGATGCCAAGCGGAAACAGCAAAAACCTGCCACTTCAGAAATATATCAATGCTGGTCATCTGGATGTGAGATGGGTTGAGGTCGTGAACCGCCAAACCGGTGAGTGGAAGCCGACGCCTGTCCCCCTCTTCACCGGAAAGGGCATTATCTGGATTAAGAAACTGATTGAGAAGAACGCACGGTTGGCCGCGTAACCCTTTCATGCTCACCAGTATTGCTCAACTAGCCACAAGCAGAACAGTGATCAAGGTCTAGTCGGGAAGGTGTGGGTTCCACAAAAAACCTGCACCGCCCCAAGCCTAACTAACTCAAGTGAAGACTGGCAATCACCAATGAGACAACAGAACCTTAACTTAGTGAACAGCAAAAAGCTGCATTCAACTGACGTCTGCCGACAAACAGACGTCTCTAACAACGCCCAAGGAGCGCACTAGTAATTGTCAAACGTAGTAAATTTTTCTGATTACCAGACAAAAGAAGTTGTAATCGACGGCATCACAATCAAGCAGGACAAAGATGGCCTGTTCTGTCTAAACGATGTCCACAAGGCCAGCGGCGGCCATCCCCGGCACACACCTGTACGCTGGAAAGACAACGCCAGTACACAGGAATTACTAGAAAAACTAGAAACCGAAAATTCGGTTCCTAAAGTCCTTTATGTGCGGAAGGGCTACGGCGTCACCGGCACGTACGCCGTGAAAGAGCTGGTCTATGCCTATGCGATGTGGATCAGTGCTGAGTACCACCTCAAGGTCATTCGTGCGTACAACCGCCTGGCTACAGAGGGTGTTGCCGTCCACGAGAATGCCGCACAGGATCTGCTGAACAATCCGCTGAAGTACATCCAAGCACTGATCGAGCAAGCCCAGAAGCTGTTGAAACAGAAGACAAGGCAGGAGCTTGACCAACACATGGATGACAGAGACCCCACAGCAGCTTAACTAATAAAAAATTCACAGGCGACATCATCAAAACCACTAACCTATCGGACGCATTCTCAAAACCAGTGCAAGATCGTCCCACCCCTAGTTATCTTTCAGATTCTCTCCCCTAAAACAAAAGCCGCTCTCACTTCAACACCATCAAATGTCATACAACAAAACAACAGATCAAAACGCAGCAGCCATCCGATCAGTACAAAAAAGATTCGTGATCGTGCCTACCACTGACACTCGTCCAAAGTTCAGGGACACTCACAACATGCAAGTAGCTCCTCAAGGCAATCCGATGATACTGCGCCAGGCATATCGAGACGCTGGCGGGACTGGTGAAATTTCGAGCGATCAACTCATGAACGCCCTTCCGGTCGTGTACTCCGAAACCTTTCGACCGGGCAACCACCAACGGATCATCGCTGAAGGCGGCAACAGACTACTGAATCTGTGGACAGGCCCTACGATTCGCCCTAGTGGAGCCTCAAAGTCCCCAAAAGATGCACCGCTCTTCATCGAGTTCCTGCAACGTCTGTTTCCGGTAGAGAAAGAGAGGCTGTACTTTAGGGACTGGCTAGCTCACGCCGTTCGCTACCCCGAGCACCGGATCAACGCGACGGTACTGCTTCGATCTGAGCAAGGTGTGGGAAAGGGCTTTATGGCGGAAACCTTGCTGCCTGGGCTCTTGGGGAAAGCCAGCGTGGGCACGGTCGCTCTTGGCGACGTGGTAGGCACCTTCAACGATGCCTTGGTAGGCAAGACACTGGTCATGATCGACGAGGTTTACAAAAACCCAGAGTCCACCGTCAACGCATTGAAAGCCATCCAAGGCAACCAGACGATCACTCTACGACGGAAGCACACCCCTGACACTACTGTAGATAACTATCTGAATTTTATCATGACTAGCAATGACCGCATGCCACTGCCGATTGAGCCAGAAGACCGTCGTTTCTGGATTCCGGAGTTCATCAAGCATCGAGTGTCGAAGAACGAAACAATGTTGTTCATCAATACAAAATTAAAACCATGGCTCATGAATGATGGCGGGATGCAGACAGTCCGCGACTTACTAGAGACGATTGACTTGTCGGGATTCCAACCATGGGGCGACCCTCCAATGACGGACAGCAAGAAAGATATGATCGGTATCAGCGACGGACCTGGACAATTCGTAGCAGACTACATTACCGACCTGCAAATCGTGAGAGCTCTAGATATCGAAGACGCATACCGCAAGCAGACTGGACGACCTCTGGGAAACCGCACCGTACCTTCAGAACTCTCAAAGTTAGGGTGTATACAGAAGAGAACCAGCACTTTCCGTGCATGGATCACCCCACTCGGGCGGGCAAGCGGCCTTTCTGACAGTTCGACACCCACCGAGTTGCAGCAGGCTTACGCTGCATGATCGAAGGATGACGGGTGTGACGGGACGATGACAAGTTGCAGAATCACCCGTCATAGCCACAAGCCCCATGCAACAAGGGCTTCAGCGAAGTCATGACGGGTATGACGGGTTGATTCACCTTCTTTATAACTAAGTGACGCGAAAATAAATGAAGCAGACTAGAGGTATACCCTAAATAATGGCCTGCATCACATGCGCTCTGAATTAACATCAACATCAACATCAATAACTCTACTTGGCTATTTGTGGCGTTTACGCCACGGAGTCACACGCCGTGCCGCTGGGCACGATTACAACCAACAAGAAGAGAGGAGCAGAGGGCAGTACAGCCCTCCTCGCTCTTGATCTTAACTGTAGAGATATTCCTCACATTGCATGTGGTGACGGCACGTCACGGATAGCTTGTGAAGCCGAAATTAAAAGTATGTGGGGCTTTCTGCCCTCTGCCCCACCTCCAATAACGTGTCTCATGACACAGGTTACACTTTGTAAGTACAGAGGATGAGGAGCAACCAGGCTCCTCCATGCTTTGATCTACCTTTGCAGAATTACCTTGTGGCCTCAGCCACAGTTAGATTATGACTAGGAGAAAGCTTTGACCATACTCACCCGTGCCTTATGGGCACCAGAACATAATGTAAGTCTTACCAGCTACAGGGAGGGGGGTATACCACCCCACCCTCCTCTGAACATGTACAGGAATCATCCGTGCTCAAAAGCACAGGCTATATACTTTGGAAGTTAATCCGCTGTGACGAAACCGTCACCAATCATAGCTGCCCCATGGTGCGATCACGGCCAGCAAAAGAGCGTAGCTGGCCCTGCCCCACCCTAGTGCACCTCAGACTTGAACATGCGAACGGTCACCACCTTCATCAGAGTGTGGAAGTTCGAATGCAAGAACGCCGGATGTACGGTGCAGGCAAGAAAGCGAGATTGCATAGCTGCCTCGTCCACCGAGCTGATCCAGCCGCGTTTGATGATGCCCGACACAGCCCGCTCCACCCTCTCCCGCCTGACGGTAAGGAAGTCTGGTAACACGTCCATGTCGAGTTCCACTACGCCCCTGCTGTCCATTCGAGCTAAGAGGAGCAGCATTACTGCCACGTCATCTTCGCCAAGCGCCGTCATAGCAGCCATAACTTCGAAGGCATATCAGGGGCATGCACCACCTGATCACCAGCCAGATTTCGATCAACCATCTGATAGCTCTCAATCCTGACGCAAGAGTTAACCCTGCACCTGCTCGACAGGCAGTTCGCCCCGCACGAGGTCAGGGTTCAAAAGGCAGGCGAACGGACCACCGGGTTCGGAACTTACGTCAACAGAAACGATAAGCTCAGCAGAGGTAAGGTCGCGAATTGCCCATTCAACATTCTGTAGTGTGATGTTGCAACGATGAGCCACCACCGCTTGCGTCGTGTTCACGGCGCCCTTTTTGTCTATCATCATCATCAGAGTCAGCATCACTTGTGCAGCGTACGGGCTGGGGCGGATTAAGTCCGCGATCTTTTCGTACACGATTGGCTGGAGATAGATGTCGTCATTCTGGTCGTGGATTGGGTTAGAACTTGAAACGTCGTTGCTGATCATTGGTGTGCCCTCTCGTATGCAATGGCTTGTGATTCAGTTCGTGTTCCTGATGGTTACTTCGCAAACTTGTCTTCTGCCAGTAGTGCCTGCCTGCTGGTCTGATAACGAGCTTCAGCCGACCTGTCTTTTGGGGAGTAGATCGTCATCCCGGTCAGGTAGACCTTCCATTGGGAGTACAGCGCCTTACTGAGTTCAAGGCTTTTGGGGGAAACTACGGATGAGTTGAGTCGGGCGATGGCTTCATTGCCTTGCTGGTTCGCGTACTGCTGGCAATCCGCTAGTGACTGGGCACGGTCGTTTGGCCGCTTACTCGAACCGTAGTCACGGAGCTGGCTGGAGAGGATGTAGCCCATCGCAGCCTCTTGCCCGCACTGTTCAGCGGACTGCTCAAGAACGTGCTGGAAGTTCCAGACCGAGGACTGGGTGCTCAGGTACTTGGTTTCGACCGGCTTGAATGACCATTGCTCAGCCGGTGCCTCAGCTGTTGACACTATCGGTTCGTATCGCTGCTGAGTACATCCCACCAACGCTTGGACAATGCTGGCTAGTGCGACAGCGTGAAGAACGGTTTTCATGTGGTTACTTCCGTGGTCATCGGGCGTGGTTACTGATGCGTTTGGATTGTCGTGACGCGCCTCGTCACTGCACCCTGATAGCTGCGTAACCCTTGCTGTTCATGCACAAGCCGTAAGTTTTCTGCTGCTTCTGCTTGATGTTCACCCCTTCCATGATCGTCCCCCGGTATTCCCAGTCGGCAGCCTGCACGTACTCCGCTTGCATCTGGCATTGGGCCTCGTCTTGGGCAGTCTCCTGAGCCGATACCCCGCTCTTCATCATCTTGTACTGAGGCTGAGCGGCACACCCTGCGAGCACCGCCAAATAGCCGATTACTGCCAAGCCCTGAAATCCAGCCTTCACGTGCCCTACTCCTTTCCCCGGTCGGCCCACCAAACGGGCCAGGTTATCCATTGGCACTGGCGTCATGCCAGTACGTCGGAGAATGGTGCCACGAAAGGATGAATATTCACAGTATATTGGGAAGACTCTCAATGCTGGCAAACCGAAAGTGCGTCCTCGATAGAGGGGATTCGGTTTGGACGCTGGGGCAGCATTCGGTAAGGTTCTGAAAGAGCGGCGTAAGCGGGCGGGACTGACCCAGGAACAACTGGCACTTGAGTCTGATGTCCAGCGTAACTACGTCAGTCTGATAGAACGGGGGGTCAATCAGCCGACCATCACGATCATTTTCAAGCTCGCGGCTGGGCTGAAGTGTCGATCCTCGGATCTGATCGCTGAAGTCGAAGCACTTGTAGAACCGACAGACTAGAAGGTGTCCATTGCGTTACAGCGGTTCCGACTGGTCAAAAAACTAATCAACATCCTATTCCACGATAGCCCTTGCACGGCTCCTACATGGCTTGTGTATCAGTGTACCTGCCAGTTTCCGTGGGATTCCCGTCATTGCGGTTAAGCCGAAGCACACCCTCACCGCGTTCCGCTCAATAGTGCGGAAAGCACTTCGATCTGACACCAGAGATTGCTTCGGCGTTGTTGGCGTGCGATCGCCCTCCCACATGGGCGACTCGGATCGCCTCCCTCATCCACTCGGACGAGAGGTCTGCCGAGGCCCGTTCTTCGATCCAGCAGGTGTGTCATTTCGGGCATGGATGACTTTACTAAGGGCATGATCGCCGCTGGAGGGATCAAGCAGACACTCTCTGTACTTCGCTCAGCAATACGAAAGAAGTATGGCAATCGAAACACTTCCAGGCAGTTCTCGCTGTAGTTTCAACGCGGTGAAGCGACCTCGGACGCAGGATCGCTCTACCACCTCCTGACAAGCTAACATCTACGGCGAATCGAGAGGTTTTCAGCGTAGCCCAGCAAGCGGACAGGAGGAACTAATGCCGTATCAATCCGGATTTGAACAGAGTGAACTGCGACAAATACATGCTGATATCAAAAGACTGAGGGCTGAAACCATGCGGCTGCACGCCGCATCCACCAAGCCTGTATCAGATCGGGAGATTTATCGTGCCGTGCTCGTCGCAAGTATTCTCACTTCCGCAGGCATCGCCTTAGGTGTAGGCCTGTCATTCGTTCTCTAGCTGCATGGAACGAGCCGCCCATCAGCTTTGCCCCTCCCATCGAGATGTCGCGGCTCAGCGGATCATTTATCGTCCGTTAAATGAGCCCGAGAAAAACAGCCCGAAAAGGAATCATCAAAATAGGGCTCCACACATGATGATACCCTGGTACACTGATACCTCCTTAAGTGATACCAAGGAATCATCTACCATGTCCCGCACGTTCCTGTACTGCCGTGTCAGTACCTCAGGCCAGTTCACTGAGAACCAAGTTCAAGAAGTGAAAGCCGCAGGCTTCGATGTTCAGGCCAGCCGGGTAATCGAGGAAACCATCTCTGGCAGCACCACTGCAAAGGAACGTCCAGGCTTTCAGAAGCTGCTTGATCGCATGGAATCAAGTGATGTGCTGATCGTTACCAAACTAGACAGACTTGGTCGGAATGCGATGGATGTACGCCAGACCGTTGAGCATCTGGCCGCAACAGGTATACGCGTTCACTGCCTCGCCCTTGGTGGCGTTGACCTGACCAGTGCAGCGGGCAAGATGACAATGCAGGTGCTAGGGGCAGTTGCGGAGTTTGAACGGGATCTGCTGATTGAACGCACCCAGTCCGGCCTGAAGCGTGCTAGGGCAGAAGGCAAGAGGCTGGGTAGACCAGAGGCAAAAGCGACTACCGATGCAGTACAGAAGCTTAAGGCGCGAGACATGACACAAATAGAGGTAGCAAGCGAACTCAACATCGGTATCGCAACAGTCAAGCGGCACTGGAACAAAGGCAAAGCCTTCATTCTCAGCCAGGCTTGACATCAGCCGCCTTGAGGCGGCTTTTTCATGTCTGCGATATTTTGAAATCCTATTTGCGGTGGGCAAGCTAGCACGAAATTGGCATTTAACACCGCTCCCCATTATTCGGGGATCAGCAAATCTTCAGACACCATCCACGGATATAGCCACACGCAAAAGACCCCACCGAGGTGGGGTCTGAAGGGTTTTAGTTCTGGAACCGCAACAACCCAGCTAGCAGCGTATTGTTCGTGCCTGTCCTCCACTCGATCGGTGGCGTCTCGCTGATTGACACGAAAGCTTCGTACGTCGAAATACCTGCTGACAGAGCAGCCGCCTCGACGCTATCTCGAACGTAGCGTTCTACCCACGCCCGTGATGTAGTCGGAGTGAATGAGACCGTCCAAAGCGTTGTGAGCTTGCGCCTGACGAACTGCTTTTTCTTCAGCTCCTCGTAGAATTTCTCGCGAGCCTTAGAGCTGACGAAGTTATCAAGATCAACTGTGAGGGATGCGTTCAGAGACATGGCTCATTTCCCCCGAGCTTTGTTGGATTGAGAGACGAGAGTTCCTGCAAGGGTCTTCGTATCTTCGCTGTACTTCTCGCTTTGTAGCGCCCTACCCGCTTTGGCCTCCATGTCAGCACCTGTTTGCTTCCCGGTGTGAGTTTGGGCCAACGCGGATGCGGCAAAGCTTTTCGCAATCGCCGAAGCGTGAGGATCGCGGAGAGTTTCAGAAGCCAGCTTGGCAACGTCCGCTGAGGTTTGCTTGGAATTACTGGGCATGACAATTACCTATGTAGAAGGATGGTTTTGTCAGACCTAGGACTACCGGCCAGCAGCGAGCCGTTGACGATCTAGTCAATGTTTGGCTCAATGTCTGCCCCCTAGGGCTAACGTAATCGCTACTGTTTGGCTTTAGATGGTGCGGGTGATCGTGATCTCAGTTGTCCAGACCGACACGATCACTCGCAGACTCCTTCCGCCCCCGCTCGGGGAGGCTCCAAACCAAAACCCTACATGTAGGGTCTCTATAGGCGACGAGATACAAGATAATGCGCTTCGGAGACGAAATGCAACGTGCGTCCTGTGGATAAGTCTGTGTGTAATGTGTATGGGAATTGGGGAAAATCCTTGTAGGCCGCACAGCTGCTGGGATGTGCCGCTGATCACTGTTTTTTGCTTCAGTATTTAGACCGCGTTGTTTTCTATGATGGTGTACATCTACACAGTCTTGGAGACGTAGGAAGCCGATTCGTCACAGTGCTCTCAGCCCCTCGCGACATCCAGAATGTCGTGTAGATCCGCCCACGGTGAAGTCCTAGCATCTTTGAGGTTGTTGCAGCCAGGTCCGTGATTGAAGGGCTGCTCGCTCTCCCGAAGAGTTTGCTTTCGCTGGCAGCCGCTGCAAACAACCATTCCAGCCACCAGCGACCAGCGTGTGTTCCAGAGGATCAATGATTGATTCGCGGTCATGATGTCGCTTCCCTGAGAAAGCTGAAGCGTACCGCTAGTACAGAGAGGTTGAAACGCTCGAAACGATTCACTCAGTCGAGGGAAATGTTGCAGAAGCAGGCAGATTTCAGCCCATTAAACCTCGCACGTCAGGCCCATGGTGATGACAATTCTCGAACGGGTTGTTCTTGGCTGCCGCCGCCATGTCCTGCTCCCTGAGCATGTCGCTCACCCGCCACTTCAGCTCAATAACCTCCAATGCCAATGCATCGCGCTCCTTCGCGACCGCCGTGTGCATCCCAACAAGTTTATGAATGTTGCGGCGTGCAGAAGACAGGTCTTTCTGGAGGTCACCGACCTCGCAGGCCAGCAGGTGAGCTTGCTGTTTCCAGCATTCAAGTGGCGTGGGAACGCCCAAATCCTCAAAGCCGGTGCAGTCGATCAGGTCATCAGTCATGGTCGGGTCATCCACAAGAGTACAAATGTTCTCCTCGAAGGGTAGCGACAAGCACTGGATGAATCAACAGTACACTGATCAACGCGAGAAGTGGCTGACAGGGCTTAGAGTGGTCAAAGTGAGTGGTCAAATTGATAAATAACCGAAAAAGAAAAAAGCCAAGAAAATCAACGACTTGCGTGGATTTCTGAATGGTGGCGGAGAGATAGGGATATGAATCCATCAGCCCCTCGTGACATCCCGATTCGTGCAGACCCGCCCACGGTGAGGCGTCACTATCTTTTAGCTGGTTGCAGCGAGGTCGAAGATCGAATTGCTGAAAGCTCTCCACGAGTTACCGGCTCAAGCCCGCTTGCTTTACAGTATACGACCAACGTGGTCATTGATCATGCTGTGAGTGGGAAACGCGACAAGAATCAATTCGAAGCAGGCAGAGAGAATATTCTGTGGTTGGATCTTTTGCACGGCTTTGGTGTAAAAAGTCAGGACACTAAGCCATTTGCAAGCATTCTCAAGGGGGAAAATACGTACGTCGGTAGTTTTGGCATCTGGCACAGCTTTTACGGGAACCGAGGGTGTTCATTAGCAACTGAGCGTACAGATTTACGCTATCTTGAGCAGTGCACCGTTTATAAACAACAACGAGAAGGCCTGCTCAGAGAGCGCCCCGAAGCTTCAGCCGCTATGTTACTTGTCAGTGATGGAGTCTTGCTATTTGAAAATCCAAGGGCGTCTACGCAGCTCAGCGAGCAGATCCGACAGGACTTGAAGCGTATCTTGCGATTCAGGCCTGACTTGTCTTACCTCGCCATTTCAGGGGAGGACTTGAGAGTCCGTATAGATGGAGTTCTGGCGGAGATTGAATGGCTGCTTACAGGAACTCCGGGGCACGAGCAGGCAGTTGAAGACTGAACCGGAGCAATTGCTAAATACATACGTCATGCCAGTGGCTCTCAGGCAGCGGCACACCCCGCACTTTACGGGCGGTATGAGACGCCCGTGATATTCTGATTTCGCAGTCACTGGATGCTGGATAGCATGAGAACCAGCTTTGAGTTCGACCCACATTACTCGGACTGTGAGCGGCTCGCATGGCGCCGCATAGACTGACTACGGCTTGTAGAATAGCGCAACAATTGCGACTGCCATAGCGAGGAAGGATATCCCAGTTGCCAGACGAAACTTACTTGCCTCCTCCTGAAGCCCGGCAAGCACCGACCCAAGCAACGGAAAATTAACACAGTGCAAATCATTCTCTACGGTGCCGAAGAATAGCACCTTACTTCCATCATCTTGGGTGTAGCCGTGCTTTTTCTGAAGATGGTAGTAGAGCCTTCCAAACACAATATCCTTATCCACATTCAAACGCTCAGCGACTGCCTGACAACTAATCTGAATATAAATTTTGCTGGCACGCCCACTCTCAACTACATGTGAGAAGTTCTGAAATTCTTCATAATACATCTTGTAGATAATCGAAAGTATTTCTCTATCGGATGGACACTTCATTTGCCCTCTCCTCTGGCAACGATGTACGTGCAGTCGGTGATAGTGTTGCCACCTTACCCTCTCGCAGCATCTTGAATGTTGTGCAGGAAGACCCAAGGCAAGTCTCCTGCACGTGCATTCTCACAACCCGGCTCATGATCGAACGGTTGATCACTCTCGGACAAGCTCTGCCCTTGCAAGCATTGCCCACAGACGACAAAGCCGCCTACCAGTGTCCAGCGAGTGTTCCAGAGAATGATCGCGTGATATGTGTCCACGGGCTTGCCTCCTTCGAAAACGACAGGGTACTCAACAGACACGGGGGTTGAAACTCACAAACGGGTGCATTCGTTCGAGGGACAAAGGGTATGGCTATGATCATCGGTTCAGCAGATTGCGTTAAGCTGAATGACCCCACCTCAAAAACCAGTGAATAAAATTGTTAGCACACGACGAGTCCATTTGCATAAGCGTGGCGAATTGATATCATCTCACAATCTTTCGTTGATTAGGCTGCAACATCCACTCAGCAGACCTGAAAACCTAATTACTGAGCAAACCAAAGCACACAATTGTAAAAGATAGGGATTTCTTTATGGACTACGATTTTTCAAGACTATCAACACGCACCTTCGAACAAATGGTTCAGTCGCTAGCACTGACGATCATGGGGGGAGGAGTAAACATCTTCGGAGATGGTCCCGATGGAGGCAGAGAAGCAACATTTGAAGATGTTAAGTCCTTCCCAGATTCGACAGCCCCTTGGACTGGTTATGGAGTCATTCAGGCAAAATTCAGACAAAAGCCGGGAGTAAAGGATAGCTCTTGGGCTGTCAAAGAGCTAAAGGACGAGCTTGATAAAATCAGCACAAACACGGCACGAAAGCCAGAGTATTATATATTCGTTACTAACGTCGTACTCACACCAGTGGCCAACACAGGTGGAAAAGACAAATTAACAGCAGTTTTGAACAAATATAAAAAAACACTGGGATTAAAAGATTTTAGAATTTGGGATAGAGATCAGCTATGCGCTTTTCTTGACATCTGCACCGATGTGCGTACGGCGTACAGAGCTTGGATTACGCCAGGGGACGTTCTGTCTAAAATACTTGAGCACATGGCTCCGAAAACTCAAGACTTCCGGGAGGTCATGCTCAACTTTGTGCAAAAAGAGCTTAGGGGCGAACAGTATGTAAATCTAGGTCAAGCAGGACACAGTGGAAAGGATAGAGTCCAGCTAGCAAGTGTATTTGTGGACTTACCAATTGCAGAAACATCTTTCACGGCCGGTTTCTCAAGCGGCCCTGTCGAGCATCCCGATGAGGAAAGAGCAACCATCGGAGTAATACATGCTTTGAGTATAATCGCGGGACAAAAGCTGGACCCAGAAACAACCAGCAGAAGACATAATGTATTAGTCCCGAAAGCATCCACAAAGCCCCCTGGAAAAATTGTATTCATTGGTGGACCAGGTCAAGGCAAAAGTACTCTCACCCAGTTTTTCTGCCAACTTCATCGATCAGCTTTTATCATACAACATTCGCAAAAGGTGATAACCAGTGAGATAAAAGAGGCATGCGACGTAATCTTCGACCAGTGCTCTGAAGAATCAATATCGCCTCCAAAACTACCAAGATTCCCACTTCGCATAGAACTAAATAAATTTGCGGCCGCTCTAGCCAACGAAAAATGCTCATCATTATTCAACTACATCCTGCACAGAATAAAAGAAAAGAGCGAACGCGATCTAAAAAGTGAGGACCTAAGAAAATGGCTATCAAGTTATCCGTGGATCATAGCCCTAGACGGACTTGACGAAGTACCGGCATCCTCCAATAGAAGTCAAGTACTTGATAGCGTTCACGACTTCCTCATCGATGCAAACGATTGCAATGCCGACCTGTTACTAATCGCAACTAGCCGCCCTCAAGGTTACGATGATGACTTTTCAGACATGTACTATAACCACTACCGACTATGCGAGCTCACAGCAGATCAAGCACTGCATTATGCTAAAAGGCTGATAGTACGAAAATGCGGCGATGACACCGATAAAATACAGACTCTAACTAGTCGTATGGAAAGAGCAAGCAATGAACCAGCAACCATACGACTGATGAAAAGCCCGTTGCAAGTTACGATCATGGCGCTATTAGTTGAAAGCCTAGGTGAGCCTCCAAAGGAACGGTGGCGACTGTTCAATGAATACTACCAAGTAATTAACCGCCGCGAAAAAGAACGAGACATCCCAGCCGCGAAACTACTCAACAGCTTCCAAGCGGACATTGATTTCATACATCAAAAAGTAGGGGCAAACCTTCAGATAAAATCAGAGAAAAAAGGTGGAACAGAAGCTCTTCTATCAGAGCAAGAGTTTTCAGAAATCATTATAAATCGACTGAAGGACGAAGGTCACGACGGGGAGAAGGGAGAGAAGTTTAAAAATGATGTGATAGAAGCTGCCTTGCTTAGGCTTGTATTCTTAGTCGCACCACAGGAAGGTAGAATCGGGTTTGAAATTCGATCTTTACAGGAATTCATGGCGGCGCAGTATATTTCATCAGGGAATGATATTGACGTAAGCAATCGGCTAAAGTCTATTGCCCACGCCACTCACTGGCGAAACGTATTTCTTTTTGCGGCAGGTCGATGCTTCCATGAGCGGCAGCACCTTCGTGATAGCATATTTTCGATTTGCTCACAGCTCAACGATGGAATGGACCAAAGCCTTCCGTATGATGTTAACAAATTGATATTGTCCGGTAGCGAAATCGCGTTGGATATAATCGATGATGGCGCAATCTCAAATCAACCAGCCCAATTGCGGATATTTGCAAGACTTGCTATTCGACTTGTCGAGCTACCTCCTTGCGACGAACAAATGAGACTAGCAGGCGTGTATCAAGAAGAGCTTAAAGACTTATACGTAGAGGCTATTGAAGCAAGATTAAATAGAGTCAATGAAGATGAGCATTTCGGTGCTTGGCACTTGCTACTTAACCTAATCAACAGAAACGTAGGCTGGGCGTCTGGTTTAGCAAAACACTATTGGCCAACGTCACCCCGTAAAATACTAAAAGTAGCAACGACCTCTCCCATCAGGGCATGCAGAAGCACCTGGATTATTGAAAGCTGGCTCAATGCCGTACTCTCAAGCAACCCTTCTGAAACCGCATTGCATATGATTCCAGGCGTTAACGAAGGGCGAGAATTTCTTTATCACGAACGTCTAGACGTACCACAGTGGTTGAGATACCTAGTGAGCAGCATACGAAACCCACACTCTCTTAGAACAAGCATTGAAGGAGTTAAACATGGAGTTCACTTACAATTAAGATCAAGTTTCCCAACAGAACCAGCACCACCCGATGTGACTGTATGTACGCAACCAGTGTGGAGATGGTTATTAAAGGCGATTATATTTTCTCAGACGCCGAGCAGACCCATGCTTGCGCAACTTCTTTCAGAAGCTGCAGATATCTATGACGCCAATGGCTCGCTGCCCCTTGGCAACTGGTTGTGGTTACTGCCTTGGCAGTTAGGCACAATTGTAAAAATGTCAAACAGCTCCGAAGATTTTCGGGAATACTCTAAACTTGTAGATGAAGGCTTTGCTGGCGATGAAGAAACTTGGAAACGTGCGATGGAGCGTTGGCAAAACTCAAAAATTCTTGTAGCCGATCTAACATATCTGCCGAAGAACAAGCTTCCTTATGACCACCAGATTGACACAATAGGGTTTCCAAGCTTAGCATTCCACCCAACGTTCTCACCAAGAGAGACACTTCCCGAAGTTATAGACGAACTCTTAATACTATCATGTTCCGACTTGACGCCTCAATCAGCACAGGTCGTTTCCGCTGCCCTTATATCAATGGTTTCGAGCCTTGAAGAGGATGATGAATACCAAATCCCTAGTTTGCTATACGACAAATTCTTAGGCATATGCAAAGCAACGTCAACGGACTGGTTCGACATCAGAGTTTTAAACATCTTGCCACCGCACTATTGGTACAGTGAAGCAGGAAAATCGGTCATAGAGTTTCTCGCGTCATCACCGGACAATTATACATTTGAAGCCCCGGATGTTGATATCGAACACATTGACTCGCTGGCTTCAGCTGCTCAACCAATGGAAAGCGCAATCATATTGCTATCAAAGCTAACATATGTCGGACGCCAGCTGAAATTCTCTCTCCCTCCAAGTAAAGTGCCGACAGAATCGAAACCGGCGTTAGCTCTAGCATATATCACTTTGGGAATTTGCGATCAAAACTGCACGCCGGAGAATGCGAGTAGGTGGGCGACAATGATGACAGAGCTATACGCTAGCCAACAAAATGGCGTAGATTTGCTTTACGAACTACTAAGCTCACTCCAATCGCGTAACATCTATACCAATGCCACCGAACGTTTCATATACGAGATAATGATTTCCCCTAACATCACTGACCGCCGCATAAAGGCAAATCTGGTGTATCTCTTGAAAGAACACCAGAAATATCACTTAAGCAACGATCCTAGCTTGCTTCAGTAGGCACAATCGAGATTTGACCTCCGCCCCTAATCAGGGGCGGAAGCAATCAAACATCAAAGTATAGTTTTTGCGACATCGCTCTTCCGATCAAAGTTCCTGAACGCATTACGTATACTCTTCTGCTGAGGAATCAGTCACATTAAATATTCAAAATCCGATCAATTTACAACTACAATCATTCATGACCATTCAGAATGATAAGGAATCCACTCAACTCACAATGCTGCTAGAACGCTATGTGCTCCTAGGCGGACGTCCACTCGCTCACTTGCAGGCGCCTGCGGAGCGCTATCTGAGCATGCGAGTTGTAAATTTCCACTATTGGCAACTGAATTAGTATCGTTGGTGATTGATACCATAAGGCGAACAAAGCTCCACGTGCGGGCTTTTCATGGTATCCCCCTTGCTGATACATTTCCCATTCACCCCCTTGGGAAAGGGCTCTGATTTACGCGGCCTTTAGACGATCTATCACGCTTTTTGAGTACATCAACTACCCGGCGGACAACTACAATATAAGCTGGCGAGACCTGTTCGCTTGGCTACGAGCTGAATGCTGGCAGAGCATGACTTTTGTGGGAATTGTGTATCGCCGTTGATCCCGAGACAGCTTGATCTGCGAAGGAGACGCCATGTAGATGGTTTCAAACCGGGGCTTTCCCCTATCCTTCCTGCCCTCTAGCGCTTACGAAGCCTGCCTCACGAGGCAGCTTAGACGTAAATCACAGCATTAAAACATCACCGCAGCTTATCGAATAGATGTCGAGCGGTTGATGGAACCCGGTCTATCTGACCAGACTGAAGCACCCTAACAATTGAATGATTCTCGTCGCCCTCAACTTTCCCATAGAAAAGGTAGTAACGATCTCTATCGGATGTTTTCCAGCCACGATTATCGAAAATGCTTAGCTCACAGTGCCCGCTCAACTCATGCTGTGGCGACTTGAAGTTGAAGAATACTCGCTCGAACTTGCCCTTGACAATCGATGTCGGCTGCCCAAAAAACAGAAAGCTCTTACCCAGATACTTGCTGATATCTCGCTGAGCTTTTTCGATAGAGACTATGAGATCGTGCAACCGAATGGCTTCTTCCCCCTCGAACTGAATGGCGATGTTGAGATTGATCTGAGCCAAACGGACGAGTCTGCCTACGGTCCGGAAGTGTCCCGGATTCAGCAAATTACCATCAGCATCGTAGAAATTTTCAAATCCCCGACCTGCTACTGATCTGCCGCCCTGAACCTCCCGACGTTGACGCTTGTTCTGATCCGGATCATCCTCATCACCATCCTGATCATCATCGTCGGAGATGTCTTTCCAGCCCGCGAAGGTAACAAGATTGATGGCCCTCTTCTCCTTGCCACCATCTTCATCCCCGCCTCCCGCCCCAGCCTTCTTCCTGTGAGGGCATTCGATCGTGTCAAATCCTGGCATATGGAAGTAAAACGCAGGAACGCCATCTTTCCGTTTAGGGGTTTTACGAGGACGCCGACTGCACATCACGCCGCAGTCCGGGCAGTAAATTTGCCCATGATGCTCATCATCAATGTAGATTTCTGGCGGAAGCTTTTGGGCCTCAACAAGGTCCCACGGGGGCACATACGCTGGCTGGTTTTCTAGTGGCAGAAACACAACGTGAGGGATGGATACCTGCGACATACATTCCTTTGCTTGCTGTAATTGATAATTGTCGAAGCTACGTGTGTCGCCTGAGCGGCGGCGATGCACAGGGCCAATGGGCGGGACGAACACTTGGAAAGCCAACTGCCCAATATCGATTTCCCAGACGCATCGCACCTCTTGCACACCGATGATAGCTCATCGCCACAGTAAAGTTGAAGGGTAGTGCAGAGTGTCAGGACGGGAGAGGTGAGCAGGGTTGACGGTATTGGACGGAAATCACAGGAGAGATAGAATGGCCAGTACAGTGCACCACTTAGGTGTACCTAAACGCTGTTCCACTCTTGAGTTTTTCGCAGAAAAATCCTTGTAAAATCAAGGACTTAAAGACAGGTGGTGCCCCCACCAGCCACACCCCGGCACACAATGTCCCCGCTATGGCTGCTCCCTTCCGGGCCTGACCAGGTTGACGGGTAATCGTTGCGGGGGGACCGATGGGGTCACCATAACGACACTCGCCAGTCGGCGAGCGGGGCCATTGTACCGGTCTGGCGCGAAGTTACAACCTCTGGTTTCAGATAAAAAATCCGAGTTCACTCAAGCACTTGAGTGAACGTTTCCCTTTCCCCTTCGTTAAAGGCTGTTAACGGCCCAGTGCGAGCAGTTGGCTGACCTTGCTGTTGTGTTCGCCGTTGACCCAGTGTTCCAGCGCGCTGACGGTCATCGGGCGGGCGATGAGGTAGCCCTGCACTTCGTGGCAGCCGAGCTGGCAAAGGATTTCGTAGACGTCTTCGGTCTCAGCCCCTTCCGCGACAACGCGGTAGCCCAGGCGCCGGGCGAGGTCGACGATGGCTTCGACCAGCCGGCGGTCTTTTTCATTGGCATCAAGGTTTTCCACCAGCGACTTGTCGAGCTTGACGGTGGTGGCCGGCAACTGACGCAGGTAGGTCCAGTTGCTGTAGCCGGTGCCGAAATCGTCGATGGCGATGTCGATGTTCAAGGCGCGCAGGCGTTCGAGTTGCTGCCGCGTCAGGTCCGGGTTGTCGCACAGGGCGCTTTCGGTGAATTCCAGTTCGAAACGGCCTGGGTCCAGGCCGCTGATGTCCAGTTGTTCGAACAGCGCATCGCTGAAGTGCGAGTTGGCCAGGTCGATGGCCGAAACGTTCATTGCCACTTTGAAGGCGTACCCCTGCCGTTGCCAGGTGCGCGCCTGCTCGACGGCCTGGCGCAGCACCCACAGACTCAAAGTACGAATCAACGCGGTTTTCTCAGCCAACGGAATGAATTCGGCAGGGCTGATCGGCCCCAGCACCGGGTGTTGCCAGCGCAGTAACGCTTCGACGGTGACGATGCGCCCGGTGCTCACCTCCAGACGGGGCTGGAACACCAGTGACAGCTGATCCGGGCTGCGCACGGCGTCGGCCAACGAGGCGAGTAGCAAGAACGCCCGCTGCTGGGCGAAGTCCAGATGAGGTTCATACCAGCGCCAACCGGGGGCCTTGCCCCGCGCTTCGTCCGCTGCGCCGACGACCAGCCTGATCCAGTCCTTTTCGTCGCTGCGTTCAAGGCCCAGTGGCAATACACCGATGCCCAGCTCCATTTGAATCGGGATGTTGCGGCACACCAAGGGGCGCTGAAAGTGTTTGATCAGGCGCCGAAACAGCATTTCGGCCTGCTCCGGCCCGGCATGGTGCGTGAGCAACGCGATGCGGGTCGGGCTGACCTTGTACAGCGCCGTGTCGGCGGGCAGTTGTTCGCGACAGGCGTCGACCATGCAACGCACCAGCTCTTGGGCAAAGTTGTAGCCCAGCGCCTTGATGATGCTGTCGAGAAACACCGGGTTGACCATGTCCAGGGCCACCAGGGCATAGTCGGCACGATTGGCCAGCGCGAGGATGTCCTCTTCCAGCCGCAGGCGATTGAACAGCCCCGTTGGCTGATCGACGTAGCTGGCGTTGCGCAGGTTGTTCAGGCGCTTCATCACCAGTTGGCCGTACATTTCCAGCATGGCGATGTCGCGGTCACCGAGGGGCGCACGGGTCTCATTGTCGATGACGCAGAGGGTGCCAAGGGCCAGCCCGTCGGCCGTCACCAGCGGCACGCCTGCGTAGAAGCGAATGTGCGGCTCGCCCACCACCAGCGGGTTGTCCATGAAACGCGGATCGAGACGGGCGTCGGGCACCTGCAACACGTCAGGGGAGAGAATCGAGTAGGCGCAGAACGAGATTTCCCGAGGCGTTTCTTTTTCGTCCAGCCCGGTCCCGGCACGAAACCACTGGCGGTGTTCACTGACAATGGACACCAGCGCAATCGGCACCTCGAAGTAATGGGCCACCATATCGACGATGTGATCCAGCACGTCGTCGGAGGTGGAATTGAGCAAACCCATATGAGTGATGCGGGACAGCCGCGAGGCCTCGTTCAACGGAAGTGGTGCGCTATTGGCCATAAATGCGGATCCCTGTGCAACTGCTCTACGCCAGTAGTATCAAAACGATATTGGTAGCCAAAGTAGCACCAGATCCACACCCGTGCAGAGTTTCGCAGACCGGCGGTGGCGACAGATACGGGGGCGCAAAGTTGCAGTCTGCGCCATTCCCCTCAAATGAATGATTCACTGCACTTGAAGCACTTCATCCGCCTTGCCGCCTATGCCTTGTACAACCAAATGAATGAAATGAAGCTTGGTGATGACGGCGGGCGGCAGCACGAACGGGTAGAAATCCGGCTGGCCCATGGCGCGAGACAACTCGTTGAGCATACCCGCTAGTTCGATCCACGCGTTGACGAACGCCAGAAACGACGGACCGCCCGGATGCTGGGGATCGTAGAGGGTGTTCAGCTCGAACGGCTGATAGTCGAGGTCCATGTCCCGGGCACTCATGCCCAGACTCAGCGCCGTATCAACGGCATCCATCATGTGCAGGTAATGGGCCCAGGTTTCGGCCCAGTCCTCCCAGGGGTGCATGGTGGCGTAAGCGCTGACGTAATGCTGTTGCCAATCCACCGGAGCACCGTGCTGGTAATGATGATCGAGGGCCTCGGCGTAGCTGGCTCGCTCGTCGCCGAACAGGTTGCGGAAACCGTCCTGCCAATAGGTGTCGGCGATCAGACGGTCCCAGTAGTAATGCCCGACTTCATGGCGGAAATGCCCCAGCAGCGTGCGATAGGGTTCATGCATCTGCACGCGAACCTTCTCACGGATCGCGTCGTCGGCTTCTTCGACATTTAGGGTAATGAGGCCGTTGGCGTGGCCGGTGGTCGGCAGGTTGCCTTCCAGATCGACGCCCAGAAATTCGAACGCCAAGCCCTTTTCTTCATCAACGGATTTGGGAATGACAGGCAGCCCCAGCGTGATCAGTTGCGCGACCAGTCGCCGCTTGGCGATTTCGATCTTGCGCCAGCGTTCGGGGTTTTCCGGGACCGATAGATCGGGGATGGTGCGATTCAGGCTACAGGCCACGCAGAAATCTCCAGCATTTAGCGCCGGAAAAAGCCAATTGCAGGCCGCTGGCGTGTCGAGATTGGCGCATCGGCGGTAAAGCCCAGCCTGAGGATCGTCGCTCAGACGCCAGGTGCTGCCATCGGGGCCGGGGTCCAGCGCGGCGATCTTGCTCTGTTCGGGGAGGTAGCCCAGTGACGCCGAGCACGCCAGACACTGACTGTTGCGGAAGAACACCGACTGGCCGCATCGGCATTGCCAGACCTTGCTGTTGCGCGTGGTGTCTGCGGCAAAAGGCGCCGCGATCCGTGTGCTGAGTTGCTCGAAGAACCGGAACATGGCGATCTCCTGAATGGGCTGCAAGCACTAGATCATTGGCGTGTGTGGCGGTTCCGTGGATTTCCTGGAGATGCAGTGTAGGAGCGGTGATTCATTGCTCGACGCAGTGCCTGTAATGACGTCTTCGCCGCCAAAGCGGCTCCCACAGAATCGGCGTCGTTCCTGAATTCATGGCTCGACACAGATCAGTGTGGGAGCCGGCTTGCTGGCGAAAGCGTCGTGTCAGTCGCCCCAAGAAATACAGACAAACCGCTTTCGCCAGCAAGTGCGCTTTTACTCGGGCCTCAGTCAACGGCGACGTTGTGCTTTTTCAGAAACGCCACAAACGCCTCTTCATCCAGCACCTTGAGACCCAGCTCATTGGCCTTGGTCAGCTTCGACCCCGCCCCCGGTCCGGCGACGACGGTGTGGGTCTTGGCCGACACCGAGCCTGACACCTTGGCGCCCAGGCTTTCGAGTTTGTCCTTGGCGACGTCACGGCTCATCAGTTCCAGCGAGCCGGTCAGCACCCAGGTCTGGCCGGTCAGTGGCAATCCTTCGACGAACTTTTTCTCGCTTTGCCAATGCATGCCGAAGTCCTTGAGCTGTTGCTCGATCTTCAACGCGCGCTCGGCGTTTTCCTCAATATCGAAGAACGCTCTGACCGCCTGCGCCTGCTTTTCCGGCAGCGTCTGGCGCATGTCTAACCAGTCGGCCTTGACCACGCCTTCCAGCGTGCCGAACTTGTCTGCCAGCTTTTGCGCGGCACCCGGCCCGACCGAAGGGATGTTCAGCTTGTCGAGCATTGCGCCCAAGGTCGCGCTGGCGGCAAATTCTGCACCCAGTTCGCCAACGTCCTGCAACGCCATCTGACACTCGCCCAGCAGTGCGCCAATGACGTTCTGGTTGTGATCGTCTTCAAAGAAGCTGTGAATTTCGTGGGCGACTTCCAGGCCGATGTCCGGCAGGTAGGTCAGCACTTCCGGCAACGCGACTTTGACTTTCTCCAACGACCCAAGGGAACGAGCCAGCACCTTGGCCGTTTCCTCGCCGACGTCAGGAATCCCCAGCGCATAAATGAAGCGCGCCAAGGTCGGTTTCTTGCTGTCGTCGATGGCCTTGAGCAGCTTCTTGCTGGAGACCTCTGCAAAGCCTTCCAGATCGATGATTTGCTCGTACTCAAGCTTGTAAAGATCAGCCGGCGAACCAATGAGTTTTTCGTCCACCAACTGCTCGATGGTCTTGTCGCCCAGCCCTTCAATGTCCATCGCGCGACGGGACACGTAATGGATGATTGCCTGCTTGAGTTGCGCGCCGCAGGCCAGACGACCGACGCACCGGTACACCGCACCTTCGCTGACGGTTTCCTTGCCTTTGCTGCGCTTGATCAATTGCGTGCGCTCGACCTGCGAACCACACACCGGGCAGGTCTGTGGAATCTCGACCGGGCGCGCATTTTCAGGACGACGTTCCAGCACCACCTGCACCACCTGCGGAATCACATCGCCTGCGCGGCGGATGATCACGGTATCGCCGATCATCAGGCCCAAACGCGCCACTTCGTCCATGTTGTGCAGCGTGGCATTGGCCACCGTGACACCTGCCACTTTGACCGGCTTCAGACGCGCCACCGGGGTGACTGCGCCGGTACGGCCGACCTGGAATTCAACGTCGAGCAGTTCCGTCAGCTCTTCCATCGCCGGGAATTTGTGGGCGATGGCCCAGCGCGGTTCACGGGCGCGGAAGCCCAGCTCGCGCTGCGCAGCGATGCTGTTGACCTTGAACACCACGCCATCGATTTCATAGGGCAACGACAGACGACGCTCGCCGATGTCGCGGTAATACGCCAGGCAGTCCTCAATGCCTTGCGCCACTTTCAACTCGCGACTGATGGGCATGCCCCATTCTTTCAGTTGCTTGAGGTTACCGATGTGAGTGTCAGCGATGTCGTGGGACACCTGGCCGATACCGTAGCAGCAAAACTCCAGCGGGCGGTTGGCGGTGATCTTGGAATCCAGTTGGCGCAAGCTGCCTGCCGCCGCGTTACGCGGGTTGGCGAAGGTCTTGCCGCCGATTTCCAGTTGGCTCTCGTTGAGGCGGTCGAACCCGGCCTTGGACATGAACACTTCGCCGCGCACTTCCAGCGTTTCAGGCCAGCCTTCGCCGTGCAGCTTGAGCGGGATGTTGCGCACGGTGCGCACGTTGACGCTGATGTCTTCGCCGGTGGTGCCGTCGCCACGGGTGGCACCACGCACCAGCGCGCCGTTCTGATAGAGCAGGCTCACGGCCAGGCCATCGAGTTTGGGCTCGCAGCTGTATTCAACCTTGGCACCGGCACCAAACAGATCGCCCGCCGGAAGGTCCAGCCCTTCGGTCACACGACGATCGAATTCGCGCATGTCGATTTCTTCGAAGGCGTTGCCCAGGCTGAGCATCGGAATTTCGTGACGCACCTGAGTGAATGCCGACAAGGCCGCGCTGCCGACGCGCTGAGTCGGCGAGTCCGGGGTGACCAGTTGCGGGTGCTCCGCTTCCAGCGCCTTCAACTCATGGAACAGGCGGTCGTATTCGACGTCCGGAATGCTCGGCTCGTCGAGGACGTGGTAGCGGTAGTTGTGCAGGTCCAGCTCTGCGCGCAGTTCCAGAATTCGTTGTTCGGCGTTCATAAAGGTGTTCTCGAAAAGCAAAAGAGCAGCCGGAGCTGCTCAATTCAGGTCTGTTGCAGTGCATCGTCGGCTCAACGTCGTCCCTCCCTGTGGGAGCGCATGTAGCTCAACGACGCTGTGTCAGTGCGCGGCGTTCGAATTCGACGATGCGCTGGCGGTAATGCTCGATGGTCTGCGCAGTCATGACGCTGCGCTGATCGTCCTTCAATTCGCCATTCAGTTCGTGAGCCAGTTTGCGCGCCGCGGCGACCATCACGTCGAACGCCTGTTTCGGGTGACGCGGGCCTGGCAAGCCGAGGAAGAAGCTCACGGCACGGGTGCTGAAATGGTCGATGTCGTCCAGATCGAACACGCCCGGTTTCACCGCATTGGCCATCGAGAAGAGCACTTCGCCGTTACCGGCCATGCTTTCGTGACGATGGAAAATGTCCATTTCGCCGAAGCGCAGACCACTCTCGAGAATATTTTGTAACAAAGCCGGGCCTTTGAAGCCGCTTTCGTCACGGGAAATCACACTGATGACCAGCACTTCTTCAACCGGGGCCTGATCCTTGTCTTCGGTGATGCGCTGTGGCGGCTTGTCATCCGGGAAGTCATCATCACGGGCGCTGAACAGGCTCGGGCCATCAGTGTCCAGATTCAGGTCGCCCTGCTGCGGTTCGTCCTTGCGCTTGTTGCGCTTGCTTTCGCGCTCAGGGCGTTCCGGCCGTTCGCGGGCCGCGCTCATGCTCGGCAAGTCTTGCTCGTCGAGTTGAGGTTCTTTCTGGGTTTCGAGCACGCGTGACGGACCGAGCACCTCGGCGGACGAGCTGTCATCGTCGTCCGGCAGGTTCGAGAAGCTGCGGTCCAGCCTGAATTTCAGTTTGCCTTTGCCGCCGCGCATCCGGCGCCAGCCGTCAAAAAGAATACCGGCAATGACAATAATGCCGATGACGATCAGCCACTCTCGCAGACCGATTTCCATGTAATCCCGTGCCTCTACTGAAAATTCTGAAAATTAAGGGCGTAAACCCCTTTAAAACGTGGAGCCAACTCTATGTTCTGAATGGCCTTTTACCCACGCAAATGAAAAAAGTGGACATTAAGCTAGCACGACCAAAGGTAACTTTACACCGTCAGTTACATCTGGCATGTCGCGTTCTTCTGTCGGGTCTCGCGAGATGTTTCTGTACTGAGCCATCACAACGCCACTTTTCTCTCGTTAATTCGTTGACTGCGAGGCAGTCCGCTATGCATCCACCAGCGCCATCGCCTCCTCTACGTCCACCGCCACAAGGCGCGAACACCCCGGCTCATGCATGGTGACGCCCATCAACTGGTCGGCCATCTCCATGGCGATCTTGTTGTGGGTGATGTAGATGAACTGCACGGTTTGCGACATCTCCTTGACCAGTCGGGCATAGCGGCCCACGTTGGCATCGTCCAGTGGCGCATCGACCTCGTCGAGCATGCAGAACGGCGCCGGGTTGAGTTTGAAAATGGCGAATACCAGCGCCAGTGCGGTCAGGGCTTTTTCGCCACCGGACAGCAAATGGATCGTGCTGTTTTTCTTGCCGGGCGGGCGCGCCATGATCGTCACCCCTGTATCGAGTAAATCTTCGCCCGTCAGTTCCAAATAAGCGCTGCCGCCACCGAAAACTTTTGGAAAAAGTGCCTGAATTCCGCTGTTTATCTGATCAAAGGTCTCTTTGAAGCGATTACGCGTTTCCTTGTCGATCTTGCGAATGACGTTTTCCAGGGTTTCCAGCGCTTCGACCAGATCGGCGTCCTGCGCGTCCAGATACCGCTTGCGCTCGGACTGTTGCTGGTATTCGTCGATGGCCGCAAGGTTGATCGCGCCCAAACGCTGAATCCGGCCGGCGATACGCTCCAGCTCTTCCTCGGCGTCCTTTTCGTTGGCCTCGGAAGTCAATGTGGCGAGGACGCCGTTTAGATCGTAGCCGTCTTCGTGCAATTGCTCCTGCAACGTCTTGCGTCGTACGGTCAGCGATTGCCATTCCAGGCGCTGCTGTTCCAGTTGCCCACGCAGTAACTGGGATTGCTGTTCGGCTTGAGTGCGACGCTTTTCCGCTTCACGCAGTTCGCGATCGGCGTCTTCCAGCGCATTTTTGGCGGTGCGCATTTCGTCGTCGACGACCATGCGTTTTTCCAGCAACTCTTCGAGTTTCAGGCGCAGCTCTTCCAGCGGTGCAGCGCCCTCCTCCAGCCCCAGGCTCAGTTGCTCGCGGCGCTCGGTGAGGCGCTCGGACTGCATCTCCAGACGCTCCAGCGCCTGACGCGTGGAATCGTGCTGGGCGCGCAGCGAACTCAGACGCACGGCCAACTGGTTGGCGTGGTCCTTGTGCTGACGGGCTTCCTGACGCACGCGGTCCAGACGCTCGCGCAAGCTGTCACGCTGGGCCAGCAGCAACTCACGCTGTTCGGTGTCCAGCGCCATGCTGTCGAGCGCGTCCTGCAATTGCAGACGGGATTCGCCCAGGCTTTCCTGCTCGATGGCGCGCTGCTCGCCCAGTTCGGCCAGTTCCTCGTCCAGACGAGTGCGACGCAGGGTCAATTGCTCGACCTTGGCCTTGGCGGCAGATAGCTGGGCCTTGAGCTCGCTTTGCTGGCGCGTCTCGTCTTGCAGGCGCCGACGCAGTTGCTCACGGCTGTCTTCCTGCAAGCGCTGCTGCTCGCGCAGGGTCAGCAGTTGTTCTTCCAGCACCGCGAGGGTCGCTTCGCGTTCATCCCGCTCGGCTTCCAGGCGCTGCAGTTCCTGCCCCCGGGCCAGAACACCGCTCTCGGCTTCACTGGCACGGCGCACCCGCAGAAAATCGCGGCCGACCCAATAGCCGTCGCGACTGATCAGGCTTTGTCCGGCGTCCAGCTGAGCACGCAAAGACAACGCGTCGTCAAGGGTTTCGACCGGTTTGACCTGGCCCAGCCAGTGAGTCAGGTCGATATCGGTGTCGACTTTGTCCAGCAGGCTACCGGGGATTCGTGCGAGATCTTTAGTAGGGCTGACCAGACGCAAATCGCCCTGATTGAACCCGGCCAGATCCAGCCCCGCGAAATCATCCACCAGCACCGCGTTTAGATCGGCGCCGAGCACGGTTTCCACTGCGAGCTCCCAACCGGCCTCGACGCGCAAGCCCTCGGCCAGTCGCGGGCGCTCGCTCAATTGATGATTGCGCAGCCATTCAGCGGTGCCAGCGCCCGGATCGAGGGCGGCTTGTTGCAAAGCCTCAAGCGAGGCGATGCGGCCGTTGAGGCGTTGAAGATCACCCTGCGCCTGCTGCTGGGCCTGCGTGGCCTGCTGCAATTCAAGGCGCAGTTGCTCAATGCGTTCGACGAGTTGCTCTTCTTCGGCAATCAGTTCCTCGAAGGCCATTTCCCGCGCCGCGAGGTCTTCGCTGAGGTCGAGAATCGCAGCATCTTCCGGGTCGGCAGCCAGTAACTGACGCTCTTCGGCCAGACGACGCTGACGCTCGGCCAGACGCTCCATGCTGGTTTCCAGTTGCTGGATGCGCGCCTGCTGAACCTCGGCCTGGCGCCTAGGCTCGGCGGACGACAGGTTGAAAGCGTCCCATCTTTCCTGCCAGCCGTGCATGGCCGCTTCGGCTTCTTCCAGCCCCGCTGCGGACTCCTCAGCGGCGGCCAGGGTCATTTCCTGCTCGGGTTCAAGCATTTCCAGCTCTTCACCAAGGGTCGCCAACAACGTGCGGTCATGACCCAAATGGGATTCGGTTTCCTGCCGCGCGCGCTCGGCTTCGCGCAGGTCGTCCTGCAGTTGGCGCAAACGCTGCTGGCCGTGCTGAATGCTTTGCTCGTTACGGGCGATGTCGCCGCCCACCGAATAGAAGCGGCCCTGCACCTGATTGAAGCGCTCGGACAAGTCGTGATGCCCATCGCGCAACCGTTCGATGGCCGCATCGGCGCTGCGCTGATCGGCCACCAGCGCTTCGAAACTGATTTCCTGATTGCCGATAATCGATTCGCGCTGGGCTACCTGCTCGTTCAACGCCTGCCAGCGCAGCGCCGACAGTTGCGCCTTGAGCTGACGCTCCTCGGCTTTATATTCCTGATACTTCTCAGCGGCCTGGGCCTGACGGTGCAGACGCTCCAACTGGCGCTCAAGTTCTTCGCGCAGGTCAGTCAGGCGCGCGAGGTTTTCGTGGGTGCGACGAATGCGGTTCTCGGTTTCACGACGGCGCTCCTTATATTTGGAGATGCCGGCCGCTTCTTCGATGAAGTTACGCAAGTCCTCGGGCTTGGCTTCGATCAGTTTGGAGATCATGCCCTGCTCGATGATCGAGTAGCTGCGCGGTCCCAAGCCCGTGCCGAGGAAAATGTCGGTGATGTCACGGCGACGGCATTTGGTGCCGTTCAGGTAATAGGTGTTCTGGCTGTCGCGGGTGACCTTGCGGCGAATGGAAATTTCCGCGTAGGCGGCGTATTCGCCGACCAGGGTGTTGTCCGAGTTGTCGAACACCAGCTCGATGCTGGCCTGGCTCACCGGTTTGCGACTGGTGGAGCCATTGAAAATGACGTCGGTCATCGACTCGCCGCGCAGGTTCTTGGCCGAGCTTTCGCCCATGACCCAGCGCACCGCGTCGATGATGTTGGATTTGCCGCACCCATTGGGACCGACCACGGCCGCCATGTTGCTGGGGAAGTTCACCGTCGTCGGGTCGACGAACGACTTGAACCCGGCCAGCCTGATGCACTTCAGACGCATGGATCAGCCAGCCGCCAGGGCAGAGAGCACGGACTGGCAGCTGCGGTGGGCGTACGCGGCCAACACGTCGCGGATGCGCGACAGATCGCGTGCAATCACCGCTTCCAGCAACTGGGCGAACAGGGTCAGGTATTCGCTCATTTCCGCCTGCCGCTGATCCAGCGCCAGGTAATAGAAGCGACTCATGGACGGCTGCAGGTTTTCGACGGTCTCTTCCAGGTACGGATTGTTGGCGAACGGATACGCCGCGCGCATTACGTTGAAGCTGTCTTCGACGAAACTTTTGATATCGCCGCGCTCGCAACTGGCAATCAGTCGCTGCTGGATTTGCAGGAATGGCGCGAGGTCGAGCTGTTCCTGCCAGCTCCTGGCCACCGCCAGGCCCAGCAAGATGTACAACTCGCTCATCAGCGCGCAGAGGCTTTGGATGTTGTGCGGCGTGAGGATCGACACCTGAGCGCCCCGGCGCGGCAGGATCACGATCAGGTGACGACGTTCGAGAATCAGCAGCGCCTCGCGCACGGATCCACGGCTGACATTGAGCGCCTGCGTGACCTTCTGCTCCTGAATTCGCTCCCCTGGCTTGAGTTCGCCACGAATGATCCGCTCGGCGAGGTGATGAGCGATCTGCTCAGCGAGGCTGTCCGGTGCCTTGAACGTCATTTCTTTCCTTTCAACCAATAGCTGCACACAAGCGGCGCAGTGTATCGCACTGGATACCTGTGGCGCAGGGCCATGTCACGGAAAACTGGCACGAAATAAGCAAAACTTTGAGCATCGCCACAACGATTCATTGCAACGTCATGCTGCCGTTGATCGGTATGGGTTCGGAAAATCAGTTTTCTTGACTTAAAGGTCAGATTTTAATTGACCCAATAGTCAGAACTGATAGATTCATCGACAGGTTCGATGACAGATTCCGCAACACCTTTCCACGACAGCTTTCTATTACAAGAAGACGAGGCGCGACCCGTGATCCAGTTTTTGCTGAACCAAGAGCTGAAAACCGAGCATGCTCTGGACCCCAACATGACGGTGCTCAATTATTTGCGCGAGCACGTGCACAAATCCGGCACCAAGGAAGGCTGCGCCAGCGGCGATTGCGGGGCCTGCACCGTGGTAGTGGGCGAACTGAATACCGACGATGAAGGTCAGGACCGGCTGAGCTATCGCAGCCTCAACTCTTGCCTGACCTTCGTCGCCTCCCTGCACGGCAAACAACTGATCAGCGTCGAAGACCTCAAGCATCAAGGCCAACTGCACAGCGTGCAAAAGGCCATGGTCGAGTGCCATGGCTCGCAATGCGGCTTCTGCACGCCAGGCTTTGTGATGTCGCTGTTCGCCCTGCAAAAGAACAGCACAGATGCCGACAGTGCACAGGCCCACGAAGCCTTGGCCGGTAACCTATGCCGCTGCACGGGCTACCGCCCGATTCTGGCCGCCGCCGAACAGGCCTGTGGCCAACAACGCCAGCCCGATCAGTTCG
Organism: Pseudomonas sp. Pseu.R1; assembly: GCF_045764065.1. Taxonomy (NCBI): domain Bacteria; kingdom Pseudomonadati; phylum Pseudomonadota; class Gammaproteobacteria; order Pseudomonadales; family Pseudomonadaceae; genus Pseudomonas; species Pseudomonas sp. Pseu.R1. The sequence continues at coordinate 1,144,937 of NZ_JBJGEE020000001.1, forward strand.
ACGCTCGCAAAGCCCAGACCATCGCTCGCCTGAAGGCCATCGCGCCCAAGGAAACCGCCGAATTGAACAGCGGCGACAAGCGCTGCCTGGTGCCGCTGACCGTGGCCGATCTGGCGGGCCTTTACGACGCCTATCCCCAAGCCCGTCTGTTGGCGGGGGGCACCGATCTGGCGCTGGAAGTCACTCAATTCCATCGCACCTTGCCGGTGATGATTTACGTCGGTCACGTGGCCGAGATGAAGAAAATCGAGGACTTCGACGACCGCATCGAGATCGGCGCGGCCACCCCACTCACCGATTGCTATGACGCCCTGAGCCGCGAATACCCGGACTTCGGCGAACTTCTGCACCGTTTTGCGTCATTGCAGATCCGCAATCAGGGCACCCTGGGCGGCAACATCGGCAACGCTTCGCCGATTGGTGACTCGCCTCCCCTGCTGATCGCCCTCGGCGCGAAGATCGTCCTGCGCAAAGGCGAGAACACTCGCATGCTCGCACTGGAAGATTACTTCATCGATTACCGCGTGACCGCACGTCAGGAAAGCGAGTTTATCGAGAAGATCATCGTGCCCAAGGCCAGCGCCAAACAGGCGTTCCGCGCCTACAAGGTCTCCAAGCGACTGGACGACGACATCTCCGCCGTGTGCGCCGCCTTTCGCGTACAGGTCGAAAACGGTGCCATCGTCGATGCACGAGCGGCCTTCGGCGGTATGGCCGCGATTCCGAAACGCGCAGCCAATTGCGAACAGGCTTTGATTGGCCAGCCTTGGACGTCGGCCACCGTCGAACGCGCCTGCGCCGCATTGGAGCAGGATTTCACCCCGCTGTCGGACTTCCGCGCCACCAAGGAATACCGCCTGCTGAGTGCGCAGAACCTGCTGCGCAAATACTTCATCGAGCTGCAAACGCCGCACATCGAGACTCGGGTGACCGCTTATGTCTAATCACGCCCCGCAAAAAACTCAAGAAGAACTGGTGGCCCTGTTTCAGCAGGACCTCACCACCGGCGTTGGCCGCAGCGTCAAGCACGACAGCGCCGACAAGCATGTGTCCGGCGAAGCGATCTACATCGATGACCGGCTGGAATTCCCCAATCAGTTGCACGTCTATGCACGGATGTCGGATCGTGCCCATGCGCGCATCGTCAGCGTCGATGTGTCGCCCTGCTACGACTTCGAGGGTGTGCGCATTGCCATTACCCACGAAGACATTCCGGGCCTGAAAGACATCGGCCCGCTACTGCCGGGCGATCCGTTGCTGGCCATTGACAAGGTGGAATTCGTCGGGCAGCCGGTGATCGCGGTCGCCGCTCGGGATCACGAAACCGCGCGCAAGGCGGCGATGGCGGCGATCATCGAGTACGAAGACCTGGAGCCGGTGCTGGACGTGGTCGAAGCCTATCGCAAGAAGCATTTCGTGCTCGACAGCCACACCCATAAACGTGGCGATTCGGATAGTGCCCTGGCCACAGCGCCGAACCGCATTCAAGGCACGCTGCACATTGGCGGGCAGGAGCACTTTTATCTGGAAACGCAGATTTCCTCGGTGATGCCCACTGAGGACGGCGGCATGATCGTCTATTGCTCGACGCAAAACCCCACCGAAGTGCAGAAGCTGGTCAGCGAAGTGCTCGACGTGTCGATGAACAAAGTGGTCGTGGACATGCGCCGCATGGGTGGCGGTTTCGGTGGCAAGGAAACGCAAGCCGCCAGCCCGGCCTGCTTGTGCGCCGTCGTCGCGCGCCTGACCGGTCAGCCGACCAAAATGCGCCTGCCACGCATGGAAGACATGATCATGACCGGCAAGCGTCATCCCTTCTACGTGGAATACGACGTGGGGTTCGACAACGACGGTCGCCTGCACGGCATCCAACTGGAACTGGCGGGGAACTGCGGCTGCTCGCCGGATTTGTCGGCATCCATCGTCGACCGCGCCATGTTCCACGCCGACAACTCGTATTACCTGGGCGATGCCACGGTCAACGGCCATCGCTGCAAGACCCACACCGCGTCGAACACGGCCTATCGCGGCTTCGGCGGCCCGCAAGGCATGGTAGCTATCGAGGAAGTGATGGACGCCATCGCCCGGCATCTGGGCAAAGACCCGCTGGCGGTGCGCAAGGCCAACTATTACGGCAAAACCGAGCGCAACGTCACCCACTATTACCAAGAGGTCGAGCACAACCTGCTGGAAGAAATGACCGCCGAACTGGAAGAAAGCAGCCAGTACGCCGAGCGGCGCAAGGCGATCATGGCCTACAACGCCAACAGCCCGATCCTGAAGAAAGGCTTGGCATTGACCCCGGTGAAATTCGGCATCTCCTTCACCGCCAGTTTTCTCAACCAGGCCGGTGCGCTCATCCACATCTACACCGACGGCAGCATCCACCTGAACCACGGCGGCACCGAGATGGGCCAAGGGTTGAACACCAAAGTGGCGCAAGTCGTGGCCGAGGTGTTCCAGGTAGACATCAGCCGCGTGCAGATCACCGCCACCAACACCGACAAGGTGCCGAACACCTCGCCAACGGCGGCGTCCAGCGGCGCGGATTTGAACGGCAAGGCCGCGCAGAACGCGGCGGAAACCATCAAAAAGCGCCTGATCGAGTTCGCGGCGAAGCACTACAAGTGCGAGGAATCCCAGGTCGAATTTCGTAACGGCCATGTGCGTGTCGGCGAGCAGGTCATCAGCTTCGACACCCTGGCGCAGCAGGCGTGGATGGGTCAGGTGTCGCTGTCCAGCACCGGCTATTACAAAACGCCGAAAATCTATTACGACCGCAGCCAGGCTCGGGGTCGTCCCTTCTACTACTTCGCCTTCGGCGCGGCCTGCACCGAGGTGGTGGTCGACACCCTGACCGGTGAATACAAGATGCTGCGCACTGACATCCTCCACGACGTCGGCGCCTCGCTGAACCCGGCCATCGACATCGGCCAGGTCGAGGGCGGCTACATTCAGGGCATGGGTTGGCTGACCACCGAGGAGTTGGTGTGGAACGCCAAGGGCAAGCTGATGACCAACGGCCCGGCCGGTTACAAGATCCCTGCAGTGGCGGACATGCCAGCGGATTTGCGCGTGAAACTGGTGGAAAACCGCAAGAACCTGGAAGACACGGTGTTCCATTCCAAGGCCGTGGGCGAGCCGCCGTTCATGCTGGGGATCGCGGCGTGGTGCGCGATCAAGGACGCGGTGGCCAGTCTGGGCGATTACAAACACCAACCGAAGATCGACGCGCCTGCCACACCGGAGCGGGTGTTGTGGGGGTGTGAGCAGATGCGCAGGTTGAAGCGAGATCAGGAGATCGTTCCCACGCTCCGAGTGGGAATGCAGCCCGAGACGCTTCGCGTCGATTGATTCAACCGGCGTGACGCGGAGCGTCACAGGAGGCGTGCCCACGCAGAGCGTGGGTACGATCATCGTCTGACTCGATCAGGAGAACCCCATGAACAACTGGATCAGCGCCCTCGCCGAGTTGCAAACCCAGGGTGAAGCCTGCGTGCTGGTGACCATCATCGAAGAGCGTGGCTCGACGCCGCGTAATGCGGGGTCGAAGATGGTGGTCAGCGCCGAGCGGATCTACGACACGATCGGCGGCGGCCATTTGGAATACAAGGCCATGGAGATCGCTCGCGAGATGCTCGCCAGTGGCAGCCAGCAAACCCGCCTTGAGCGCTTCAGCCTCGGCGCCAGCCTGGGCCAATGCTGCGGCGGCGTGAATGTGCTGCTGTTCGAACCCATGGGCCAGCCGCAAGCGCAGATCGCCGTGTTTGGCGCAGGCCATGTGGGGCGCGCACTGGTACCGCTGCTGGCCAGCTTGCCCTGCCGCGTGCGCTGGATCGATTCGCGCGAGGCCGAATTCCCGGCGCAGCTGCCCGAAGGCGTGAGCAAAATCGTCAACGAAGAAGTCGTCGATGAAGTGGATAATCTGCCCCCCGGCAGTTACTGCATCGTCATGACCCACAATCACCAACTGGATCTGGAGCTGACCGCCGCGATCCTCAAACGCGGTGACTTCACCTGGTTCGGCCTGATCGGTTCAAAGACCAAACGCGCCAAATTCGAACACCGCCTACGTGATCGTGGCTTCGACCCGGCACTGGTGCAGCGCATGCGTTGCCCGATGGGGCTGGCCGAAGTGAAAGGCAAATTGCCGATCGAGATTGCTGTCTCGGTCGCCGCTGAAGTGATCGCCACGTACAACGTCAATTTCGGTGAGCAAGGCTCGACCTCTGAACCCGTTGCCAAGCTGCTGCCGGCATCGCGCCGCAATCTGGCCTAATTTTTAAAAGAACGAAACGTGAACATGACCCCACAGAAAAAAGCCTACCGCGCCGCCATCGTTCACAGCATCGCCGACCCGGCTGAAGTGGTGATCGAGGCGTCCTACGAGTATTTCGAAGACGGCCTGATGATCGTCGAGAACGACAAGATCAGCGTCGTCGGCCACGCCAAGGACCTGCTGAGCACGCTGACCAGCGATGTCGAGGTGGTGACCTATGAAGACGCGCTGATCACCGCCGGTTTCATCGACACCCACATCCATTTGCCGCAGACCGGCATGATCGGCTCTTTCGGTGAGCAACTGCTCGATTGGCTCAACACCTACACGTTCCCCGTGGAGAGCCAGTTCGCCGATGCGGCCCACGCAGCGGAGGTGTCCGACATCTTCATTCAGGAACTGCTGCGCAACGGCACCACCACCGCACTGGTGTTCGGCAGCCGCCACAAGGAGTCAGTGGATGCGTTCTTTACCGCAGCGGAAAAGCTCAACCTGCGCATGATCGCAGGCAAGGTGATGATGGACCGCAACGCCCCGGATTATCTGGTGGACACCGCCGAATCGAGCTATGTCGACAGCAAGGCGCTGATCGAACGCTGGCATGGCAAAGGTCGCTTGCATTACGCGGTTACGCCGCGCTTCGCACCGACCAGCACCCCGAAACAGTTGCAACTCGCCGGTCAGTTGCTGAGCGAATACCCCGACCTCTATATGCAGACCCACATCAGTGAAAATCTGAAGGAAGTCGAATGGGTCAAAGCGCTGTTCCCGGAGCGCAAGAACTACCTGGACGTCTACGACCACTTCAAGCTGCTAGGCGAGCGCTCGGTGTTTGCCCACGGCGTACATTTGTGTGACCAGGAATGTCAGCGCCTGTCGGAAACCGGGTCGGCCATCGCTTTCTGCCCGACTTCCAACTTGTTCCTGGGCAGCGGCCTGTTCAACCTGCCGATGGCGGAAAAACACAAAGTGAATGTGGGACTGGGCACCGACGTCGGCGGTGGCACGAGTTTTTCGCTGCTGCAAACGCTGAATGAAGCATACAAAGTGATGCAACTTCAGGGCGCCAAGCTGAGCCCGTTCAAATCGCTGTACCTGGCAACGCTCGGCGGCGCACGGGCGCTGCGTCTGGAGGACAAGATCGGCAACCTGCATGCAGGCACCGAAGCGGATTTCGTGGTGCTGGATTTCAACGCCACGCCGCTGCTGTCCTATCGCATGAAACAGGCGACCAGCATCGAAGAGCAGTTGTTCGTGTTGATGACGCTGGGGGATGACCGGACAGTGAGCGAAACGTATTCGGCGGGGGTTTTGGTGCATAAGCGCTGATACAACGCATCTCTGCTTCTTATGATCGTTCCCACGCTCCGCGTGGGAATGCCGAAATGGACGCTCCGGGTCCGCCGCTGAATGTGACGCAGAGCGTCACGGGATGCGTACCCACGCAGAGCGTGGGAACGATCAGCTCCTACAGCCTACGGCCAGAATCGAAAACGCCAGGGCATCAAACCGCCGTGCTGCGCCCCGGTTTTTTCTTCGGCAGCATCAGGTGCGAGAACACCGCGTGCAAATCGTCCGAAGCGCTTTCTTCATCAAGGTTGAGCTTGCTGTCGATGTGATCCATGTGGTGCATCATCAAGCTCACCGCCAGCGTCGCATCGCGGGCTTCGATGGCGTCGATCAACTGGGTGTGCTCATCGTAGGAACAGTGCGAGCGATTGCCGCTTTCGTACTGGGCGATGATCAACGAGGTCTGCGACACCAGGCTGCGCTGGAAGCTCACCAACGGCGCATTCTTTGCCGCTTCCGCCAGCTTGAGGTGGAACTCGCCGGATAGACGAATACCCGCTCCGCGATCCCCTCGAGAGAAACTGTCGCGTTCGTCGCTGACCATCTTGCGCAGTTCATTGAGCTGTTCGGTGGTGGCGTGCTCGACCGCCAACTCAGTGATGGCCTTCTCGACCATGCGTCGGGCGAAGAACACTTGCCGCGCTTCCTCGACACTCGGACTGGCCACCACGGCGCCACGGTTCGGGCGTAACAGCACAACACCTTCATGGGCCAGCCGCGACAGCGCACGGCGAATGATCGTGCGGCTGACGCCGAAAATCTCACCCAACGCCTCTTCGCTCAGCTTGGTGCCGGGCGCCAGCCGCTGTTCGAGAATGGCCTCGAAAATGTGCGCGTAGACGATGTCGTCCTGGGTGCCGCTGCGGCCTGCCTTGGCGGCGCGAGGCTGTTTCTTGAGGGGTTGCAACTGATCGTTCATGGGCACTCGTGAGAACTGGATCCGGCATTGACGCCGTGACCGTGACTGCGGATGACAAAAGCAATAGCAGATATCAGTGCAAAGTCACAGTAAAAGTAATGGCGCATTGTACACAGTGCGCAACGTCTGAACACTTTTCTGCTCAGCCTTGCGTTATGCACACAATCCTCAAATTTCGCACGACAAAATCAAAAACATTATTTGCATTTTTTGTATACAAAAGGATAATCCACCCGTGCACGTTCCTGACCTTTCAGTCAACAAATTGAACTGACGGTCGACTCGCTACAAAGAGCAGTTACCGGCTCTGAAAAAAACAACAAAAACGTCCCGAGGATTTCACTGTGGAAAGTCGCAAAACCGAAGCCGCGCCGCTGGATGCCACTCAAGACGAACTCAGGTCTTCACGCACCGGTCTGCTCGAACGCCTGTTCAAGCTGAGCCTGCATGGCACGACCGTCCGAACCGAGCTGCTGGCAGGCCTCACGACCTTCATCACCATGGCCTACATCATCTTCGTCAATCCCAACATCATGGCCGACGCCGGGATCGATCACGGTGCGGCCTTCGTCGCCACCTGCATCGCCGCCGCCCTGGGTTGCCTGTTGATGGGCCTCTACGCCAACTGGCCGGTGGGTCTGGCACCCGGCATGGGACTGAATGCGTTCTTTACCTACACCGTGGTCGGCACCATGGGCTATAGCTGGCAAACAGCCTTGGGCGCGGTGTTCATCTCGGGCGTGATCTTCATGATCCTGACCCTTTCACGCATTCGCGAATGGCTGCTCAACAGCATTCCAGTGAGCCTGCGTTTCGCGATGGGTGCGGGAGTGGGCCTGTTCCTCGGCCTGATCGGTTTGAAAACCGCCGGCATCGTGGTGGACAGCCCGGCCACGCTGATCAAGCTTGGCTCGCTGCGTGAACCCGGCCCGCTGCTGGCCGCCGTGTGCTTTCTGATGATCGCGGTGCTCAGCTACCACCGTGTGTTTGGCGCGATCCTGATCAGCATCATCACTGTGACGCTGGCGGGCTGGGGTCTGGGGCTGGTGCATTACAACGGCATTTTCTCCATGCCGCCGAGTCTGGCGCCGACCTGGATGGCGATGGACATCGCGGGCGTGTTCAACGTCAGCATGATCAGCGTGGTGCTGGCGTTCCTGTTCGTGCACATGTTCGACACCGCCGGGACGCTCATGGGTGTGGCACAGCGCGCCGGTTTGGTGCGTGACGACGGCCGGATCGAGAACCTGTCTCGTGCGCTCAAGGCGGACAGTGCGTCGAGCGTGGCGGGTGCGATGGTCGGTGTTCCGCCCGTCACCAGTTATGTAGAGAGTGCGTCCGGCGTGGCTGCTGGCGGTCGGACGGGTCTGACCGCCGTGACCGTTGGCATCTTGTTCGTCGCGGCGATGTTCTTCGCCCCGCTGGCAGGCATGATTCCTGCCTACGCCACCGCAGGCGCGCTGATTTACGTGGCCATGCTGATGATGGGTGGCATGGCGCACATCGACTGGGAAGAAGCCACCGATGCGATTCCGGCCATCGTCACGGCCATCATGATGCCGCTGACCTTTTCGGTCGCCGATGGTATCGCGCTGGGCTTCATCACTTACGTCGTACTCAAGGCAGGCACGGGGCGCCATAAAGAGATTTCGGTCAGCCTGTGGGCGCTGTGCGCGATCTTCATTGCCAAGTTTGTGTTCCTGTAAACGATCAAGTTGACACACCTGTGGGAGCGAATTCATTCGCGATGGCGTCTGAACATCCGACATTGATGTCGCCTGACAAACCGCATCGCGAATGAATTCGCTCCCACAGGCTGTTGCGCATACCCGTTCACAACGTCATCCATTGGATGACGTTGTGGCATTTCAGAAAAGGAGAAAAACATGACCCTGGAAACCTGGCTGCTGTTCAGCGGCGCGGCGCTGGTGGTGATCCTGATCCCCGGCCCGCTTTCGCTGCTGATGATCGGCAACAGCCTCAACTATGGCTTGCTGCGCGCCTACCCGGCGTTTCTCGGCGGTGTGTGCGCGTCGATCTGCCTGCTCAGCGCGTCGGCGCTGGGGCTGGGTGCCCTGCTGATGGCGTCGGAACATCTGTTCAGCGCGCTGAAAATCCTCGGTGGTCTGTACCTGTTCTACCTCGCCTGGCAAAGCTGGAAGCAGTCACGCCAACCCGCAACCGGCGCCGAAGTGCCTACTGCCGCAAGCAACCCAGGATTCGCCTCGTTGTTCGGACGGGCCTTCGTGCTGGGCGGGAGCAACCCGAAAGACATCTTGTTCTTCGCCGCTTTCCTGCCTCAGTTCCTCAAGGCTGACCAACCGTTTCTGAGCCAGTTGATCACCATGATCGTCACCTGGACTCTCCTGGACCTTGGCTGCAAATTGTTCTACGGCCTCAGCGCTCAGGCCGCCGCGCGCTACTTGCGCACCGGCAAGGGCCAGAGCTGGTTCAACCGCATCAGCGCCGGGTTATTTGGTGGCGCAGGGACTGCTGCATTGCTCAGCCGTTGATCCCTCCTCTGTGGCAGTCCGGCTTGTCGGCGGTGGCGGTGTCTCAGTGACAGAGGTGCCGCTGACCCACCGCCGGCAAGCCGGACTGCTACAAGTGCCATGCGTATGTCCAGGCGACACGCTTGAGCAGACGAAAAAAAGCCCGCAGTGTGGGGCGGGCAAGAGGAACAGGGGCAAAGCGATGAAGCGTATCGCTTAGCTGCCGCGATACGTGGAGTAGCTGTAGGGCGAAATCAGCAGGGGCACGTGGTAGTGATCCTGACTGCCGTCGATGCCAAAACGCAGCACCACTTCATCGAGAAATGCCTGATCGCCCAGCTTCACGCCCTTGGCGCGGTAATAGTCGCCCGCGCTGAATTGCAACTGGTAGACACCCGAACGGTAATCATCGCCCTGTAACAAAGGAGCATCGCAACGGCCATCGCTGTTGGTCTGTGTTTCGGCAATCTTTTCCAACTGGTCGCCCTCGACCCGATACAGGGCGATGCGGATGTCACTGCCGGGGCAGCCGTGCGCGGCGTCCAGTACGTGTGTGGTCAGTCTTCCCATGGCTTGTCGGAGCCTCGCTAGGTGATTGGATTCGAAGGTCGCACTGTTTCGGTGCCAAGGGGCATTGAAAAGGGCGAGCAATGAGCAATTAAGACACTTTCAAAGAAAATTGTACACAATAAAAATCACTTTTCTTACCACAAAAGCCGCGCCCCTGGCGAAACCCCTGAAATGGCGAGCGCAGCGGATAATATTGAAGTTTTTCGATAGTTTCTGACCACTCAGGCAAGTTTCTTGCAGTAACGTTCGTCATCAGAAAAGCGAAAAACAGGCTTACAAATCGCAAATAAAGTTGTATACAATCTACCCATCGCTGCGGTGGCCCTGCCAGATTCGAATCGACCACCGCCACAGACAACACGTAGATAAGGAAGATTGCAGTGAGCGCCGACTATCCACGCGACCTGATCGGTTACGGCAGTAACCCGCCCCACCCACACTGGCCAGGCAATGCCCGTATCGCGTTGTCGTTCGTACTCAACTACGAAGAAGGCGGCGAGCGCAACATTCTGCATGGCGACAAGGAATCCGAAGCCTTCCTGTCCGAGATGGTGGCGGCGCAACCGCTGCAAGGCCAACGCAACATGAGCATGGAGTCGCTGTATGAATACGGCAGCCGTGCGGGCGTGTGGCGCATTCTCAGGCTGTTCAAGCAATTCGACATCCCGCTGACCATCTTCGCCGTGGCCATGGCCGCTCAGCGTCACCCGGATGTGATCCGTGCGATGGTCGAAGCGGGTCATGAAATCTGCAGCCACGGCTACCGCTGGATCGACTACCAGAACATGGACGAGGCGCAAGAGCGCGAACACATGCTCGAAGCGATCCGCATCCTCACCGAACTGACGGGCGAGCGGCCACTGGGCTGGTATACCGGGCGCACCGGCCCGAACACCCGGCGTCTGGTGATGGAAGAAGGCGGTTTCCTCTACGACTGCGACACCTACGACGATGACCTGCCCTACTGGGAGCCGAACACCCCCACCGGCAAGCCACATCTGGTGATTCCCTACACGCTGGACACCAACGACATGCGCTTCACCCAGGTGCAAGGCTTCAACAAGGGCGATGATTTCTTCGACTACCTGAAAGACGCGTTCGACGTGCTCTACGCCGAAGGCGCCGAAGCGCCGAAAATGCTCTCCATCGGCCTGCACTGCCGTCTGATCGGCCGCCCTGCCCGTCTGGCCTCGCTGCAACGCTTTCTGGAATACGTCAAAGGTCACGAGCAGGTGTGGTTCGCCCGCCGCGTCGAAATCGCGCGCCACTGGCATGACGTGCACCCGTTCAATGGAGATGCCAAGTGAGCCGCTTTCAGACCCTGACTCCGTCATCCCTGAGCCGCGAAGCCTTTGTCAAAGCCTTCGCCGACATCTACGAGCATTCGCCCTGGGTCGCTGAAAAAGCCTACGACCTTGGGCAAGGCAGCGACATTGACGACATCGACGTCCTGCACGCCCGTATGAGCGACATCCTGTTGAGCGCCGATCACGCCTCGCAACTGGCGCTGATCAACGCTCACCCGGATCTTGCCGGCAAAGCCGCCGTGCAAGGCCAACTGACCGAAGCCAGCACCAACGAACAGGCTGGCGCCGGTATCCACCAATGCACGGCTGAAGAGTTTGCACGCTTCACCGAGCTGAACGACGCCTACAAGGCGAAGTTCAAGTTCCCCTTCATCATGGCGGTGAAAGGCAGCAATCGGCATCAGATCCTCGCGGCCTTCGAGACGCGCATTCACAACTCGGTCGAGACCGAGTTCGCCTGCGCCTTGGCCGAGATCAACAAGATCGCGATGTTCCGATTGCAAGCCCTCTGACCGACCTTCTCCCACGCCCATTACTCAAGGCAGACAAAAAGAATGAAAGCTTACGCCGTACCCTTCGAAAAATTCGTCAACCTGGCCGACGCCCGTCTGGGCACCAAAATCCTGTCCGTGACCGATGACTGGTTCGCCGACGCCAACCGCCTTTTTCAGCCGACCCCGGCGGTGTGGAAAGAAGGCGTGTTCGACGACAACGGCAAATGGATGGACGGCTGGGAATCGCGCCGCAAGCGTTTCGAAGGTTATGACAGCGCCGTGATCCGTCTGGGCGTAGCCGGTTCGATCAAGGGCGTGGACATCGACACCTCTTATTTCACCGGCAACTACCCGCCATCGGCCTCGCTGGAAGCCTGCTTCCTGGCCTCGGGCGAGCCGGACGAAAACACCGTGTGGACCGAAGTGCTGCCGGCCGTCGAGTTGAAAGGCGACAGCCACCACTACCACGAAATCAGCGACACTCAGGCTTACAGCCATCTGCGCTTCAACATCTACCCGGATGGCGGCGTGGCGCGTCTGCGCGTGTACGGCGTGCCGCATCGTGACTGGTCGGCCGTGGGTGACAACGAGCAAGTGGACCTGGCCGCCGCCCTGAACGGGGGTCGCGCACTGGCCTGCTCCGACGAGCACTTCGGGCGCATGAGCAACATCCTCAACCCGGGCCGTGGCGTAAACATGGGCGATGGTTGGGAAACTGCACGCCGCCGCACCCCTGGCAATGACTGGGTAATCGTAGCGCTGGGCCATGCCGGTGAAGTCGAGCAGATCGTCGTCGATACCCTGCACTTCAAAGGCAACTACCCGGACAGCTGCTCGATCCAGGGCGCGTTCGTCAAAGGCGGCACCGACAGCCAGATCGAAACCCAGAGCCTGTTCTGGCGCGAACTGCTGCCGAGCCAGAAGCTGGAGATGCACGCTGAACACACCTTCGTCGAGCAGATCAAGGCGCTCGGCCCGATTACCCACATCCGCCTGAACGTGTTCCCGGATGGCGGCGTGAGCCGTTTGCGTGTGTTGGGTAAGGTTGCGAAATAACGCAGGCGTGACTGGCCGATGATGAACCCTGTGGGAGCCGGCTTGCTGGCGAAGGCGGTGTGTCATTCAACACATCGGTGTCTGGTAAGGCGCATTCGCCAGCAAGCCGGCTCCCACAGGAAATGTGTCAGACCCCGGATCCGTGATTGGGCCTGACGCACATGAATCTTGAACCTGAGAACAGAAGAACCCGCATGCGCAAACTGATTATCGAGCCGTTGACCAAAGAAGCCTTCGCCCCTTTCGGTGATGTCATCGAAACCGATGGCAGCGATCATTTCATGATCAACAACGGCTCGACCATGCGCTTTCACAAGCTGGCGACCGTCGAAACGGCCATGCCGGACGACAGCGCGATCATCAGCATCTTCCGCGCCGACGCGCAAGACATGCCGCTCACCGTGAGCATGCTGGAACGCCATCCGCTGGGCAGCCAGGCGTTCATTCCGCTGCTCGGCAACCCTTTTCTGGTCGTGGTCGCGCCATTTGGCGATGTACCTGAACCAGAGCTGACCCGTGCCTTCATCACCAATGGCAGGCAGGGTGTTAATTACCATCGCGGCGTCTGGCACCACCCGGTGCTGACGATCGAAAAGCGGGATGACTTCCTGGTGGTTGATCGCAGTGGCAGTGGCCATAACTGCGATGAGCATTTCTTCGAAGAGAGTCAGAAGATGATTCTCGATCCCCACTAATAAGAAGGGCTTATCCCTCCGGCAAGAGGGACAAGCGAACGGTAAAGACTGTGGCTGCACATCTGATGGAATGGCTGAATCTGGGCGTGCGCTGGATTCACATGATCGTCGGGATCGCCTGGATCGGCGCATCCTTTTACTTTGTCTGGCTGGAGAACAACCTCAACCGCGTTAACCCCCGCGACGGCCTGTCCGGTGACTTGTGGGCGATCCACGGTGGCGGTATCTACCACCTGGAAAAATACAAACTGGCGCCGCCCAAGATGCCGGACAACCTGCACTGGTTCAAATGGGAAGCCTACTGGACCTGGATGTCGGGCATCGTGCTGCTGTGCATCGTGTTCTACTCCAACCCGACCCTTTACCTGCTGGCTCCGGGCAGCAGCCTGAGCGGCGCTGAAGGCATCGCCATCGGTGTCGGCGCGCTGATCGCCAGTTGGTTCATTTACGACGTGCTGTGCGATTCGCCCCTGGGCAAACGTCCTGGTCTGCTGAGTCTGGTACTGTTCGTGCTGATCATCGGCGCGTGCTATGGCTTCACTCAGGTGTTCAGCGGTCGCGGTGCCTATCTGCACACCGGCGCGATCATGGGCACGATCATGGTCGGTAACGTGTTCCGCATCATCATGCCTGCCCAGCGCGCGCTGGTGGCAGCCATCGAGCAGAACCGCACGCCAGACCCGACGCTGCCCGCCAAAGGCCTGTTGCGTTCCCGCCACAACAACTACTTCACCCTGCCGGTGCTGTTCATCATGATCAGCAACCACTTCCCGAGCACCTACGGCAGCCAGTACAACTGGCTGATTCTGGCGGGCATCGCGGTGTGTGCAGTGGTGGTGCGTCACTATTTCAACACCCGTCACGACAGCAACAAGTTCGCCTGGGCATTGCCGGTTGGTGCGTTGGGCATGATCTGCCTGGCGTACGTCACAGGTCCTGCGCAACTGAACAACGGCCCTGACGTGGCAAAGATCCAGTACCAGCCGTTGCCAGCGACCGCTATTGGTGGCCATCGCGCTGATGAACCTCAGCCGGAAAAAGCCCCTGCCGCTGCACCTGCCCAGGCCAGCAATGCCGGTGGCGTGGATTTCGGGAAGGTTCACAGCGTGATTCAAGAGCGCTGCGCGGTCTGCCACTCGGCAAAACCAACCAGCCCACTGTTCAGCAGCGCACCGGCCGGGATCATGTTCGACACCCCGCAACAGATCCAGCAACTGGCCCCGCGCATCCAGGCCCAGGCCGTCACTGCGCAGATCATGCCGCTGGGCAACATCACCCAGATGACCCAACAGGAACGTGATCTGTTGGGGCAGTGGATTGATAAAGGGGCGCAGACGAACTGATGTGACGGGGTGTCGCTGATGCCCCTGATGGACCCAACTCCTGTGGGAGCCGGCTTACTGGCGAAAGCGGTGTGTCAGTCGACAACCCTGTGTCAGATAGACCCCATTCGCCAGCAAGCCGGCTCCCACAGGGGACCGCAACAGCTTTACCTGATTCACACGTTCCACCGCCCAGCCGCAACGGGCGTACTCAACAATAAGAACAATGAGGTGTTGCATGTCCGAGTCAACTCACGCGCGCATCCCTGCTGCGCCACCACGACAGCCCCTGCCCTTGATGCAACTGATTCTGGTAGGCCTGCAACACGTCCTGTTGATGTACGGGGGTGCCGTTGCGGTGCCGCTGATCATCGGCCAGGCCGCTGGCCTCTCCCGTGAAGAAATCGCCTTTCTGATCAATGCCGACCTGCTCGTCGCAGGCATCGCCACCGTGGTGCAGTCATTCGGCATCGGCCCGTTGGGCATTCGCATGCCGATCATGATGGGCGCCAGCTTTGCCGCGGTCGGTAGCATGGTCGCCATGGCGGGCATGCCCGGCGTCGGCCTGCCGGGGATCTTCGGTGCGACCATCGCTGCCGGTTTCTTCGGCATGCTGATCGCGCCGTTCATGTCGAAAATCGTGCGTTTTTTCCCACCGCTGGTGACCGGCACTGTCATCACGTCCATCGGCCTGTCACTGTTCCCGGTGGCGGTAAATTGGGCCGGTGGCGGCAGCAAGGCCTCAAGCTTCGGCGACCCGCTGTACCTGGGCGTCGCGGCGCTGGTGCTGCTGACCATCCTTCTGATCAACCGCTTCATGCGCGGCTTCTGGGTCAACATTTCGGTGCTGATTGGCATGGGGCTGGGCTACATTCTGTCGGGCTTCATCGGCATGGTAGACCTGAGCGGTCTGGCGCAGGCCGACTGGGTCAAAGTCGTCACCCCGCTGCATTTCGGCATGCCGACCTTCAGCCTCGCGCCGATCCTCTCGATGTGCCTGGTGGTGGTGATCATCTTTGTCGAGTCCACCGGGATGTTCCTGGCGCTGGGCAAGATTACCGATCGTGAAGTCACGCCAGGCATGCTGCGCCGGGGCCTGCTGTGCGATGCCGCGGCCTCGTTCGTCGCAGGCTTCTTCAACACCTTCACCCATTCCTCGTTCGCCCAGAACATTGGCCTGGTGCAAATGACCGGCGTGCGCTGCCGTTCGGTGACCATGGTCGCCGGTGGCTTTCTGGTGCTGCTGAGCCTGCTGCCGAAAGCAGCGTATCTGGTGGCCTCGATTCCGCCCGCCGTTTTGGGGGGCGCCGCTATCGCGATGTTTGGCATGGTCGCGGCGACAGGCATCAAGATCTTGCAGGAAGCCGATATCTCCGACCGCCGCAACCAATTGCTGGTCGCCGTGAGCACCGGCATGGGCCTGATCCCGGTGGTGCGTCCGGAGTTTTTCAGCCAATTACCCCACTGGATGGGGCCCATCACCCACAGCGGTATCGCCATGGCAACCCTCAGCGCGGTGCTGTTGAACCTGCTGTTCAACGTACTCGGCGGGGCCGAACGCGCGGCCATGGCCGGGCCGCTGCACTCGCATTAATCAACGCTGCCCTGTTTTCGACTCGGGTGCTCTGTCGCAGAGCACTTGAGGGCGACGGCGTGAGTCAGTATCCTCCGCCGCCGCTCGAATTCAGTGCTCGACAACAACCATTCATAATCTGACTGACCGGACAACAAACCGATCAGCGCCTGCGACCTCGAAAAGGCAACGAAAAATTCCGTTATCGGTTGTTTTCACGACAGCTGACGAGACTTTTTTGTCTTTTTTCAGGGTCTTGGCGCAGGTCTTGCTGTGCGTAACAAGTTGACCAAATGGACAACTAAATCAGCAAAAAAGAAGACGCCACGACAGAGCGTCAACCACCAGAAACAACGACTTTTAACGAAGGGAGTAAACAAATGAACCGCACGCTTTCCAGCCTTTTGGCCGCAGGTAGTCTGCTGGCCGCCGCCCCGGCAATGTCCGGCGATTTGCTGCAATGGCAGAGCAACAGCCTGACCTACCTCTACGGCAAGAACTTCGCCGTGAACCCGGAAATTCAGCAAACGTTCACCTTCGAACACGCGGACAGCTGGAAATACGGCGACAACTTCCTGTTCGTCGACAACATCTTCTACAACGGCAAGAAAGATGCGGGCGTGGGCAACAACACCCTGTACGGCGAATTCTCTCCTCGCCTGTCGATGGGCAAGATTTTCGACCGCAAGTTTGAACTCGGCCCTATCAAGGACGTGCTGCTGGCAGGCACTTACGAATTCGGCGAAGGTGATGTCGAGTCCACCCTGATCGGCCCGGGCTTCGACCTGGACATTCCCGGCTTTGACTATTTCCAGTTGAACTTCTACAAGCGCTACAACGATGGCCACCGTGCCGGTTACGGCGCCTGGCAGATCACCCCGGTCTGGTCGTACACCATCCCGGTGGGCAAGTCGGACATCCTGATCGACGGTTTCATGGACTGGGTCGTGGACAACAAACAGTCCAACACCAAAGGCGACTACCACTCCAACCTGCACTTCAACCCCCAGATCAAATATGACCTGGGCAAAGCGATGAGTCTGCCGGAGAAGCAACTGTACGTGGGTATCGAGTATGACTACTGGACCAACAAGTACGGGATCAATGACACTCGTTACTTCGATACTGACCAGAACACGGCGAGCCTGTTGGTGAAGGTGTTCTTCTGATCATGAGCGGCGTGGGTATCAACTACCCACGCCGCAAATGCGGCTTTTCAGCGGGTTTCTACAGAGAGATCCTTGCTCACCAGCCTGGCCCCCACAATCGGCATCCCGACGCCGACGACCGCCAGACTCCACAAAAGATATTCCAGCCCGAACAACAAAAACGCTCCGCCCACCATCACGGTCGCCAGACTCGGCACACCCAGCGCGCAGATCAACAACGCATGCGTGCCCAACTTGCGCTTGAGCGACATCTTTGCGTTGAACAAACAGACCAGCCACAAGTACAACCAGGCGACGATGGTCAGTAAATAAAACGCCAAGTGTAATAAATCACCGGACATGCCATATCCATGCATCGGTCTATCTCCTTTTTTATATCTTCGGTCGTGACGTGGCGCTCCGGTCCTTGGAAAGCCGTCGGTCAGTTTACACCCCACGCCCGCGTAATGAATGCCCTTGGTCTGGAACTGTAAGGCGCGGTTGAACGCATCTGTTCTTTCATGGGGTTTTCATGTTCGTACGACCTATTTTTAACACCCGCCCCCCGATCATGCGGCATCGTCAGCCATTGGCTGGCGGGCATTCTTGAAACGCTGTCGACCTTTGCGGGTATTAACAATGAATAAACTTCCACAGATCACGCTTGCGTTCTGGGTCATGAAAATATGCGCCACGACACTGGGCGAAACGGCGGGTGACTTGCTGTCGATGACGCTGGATGTCGGCTATTTGATGAGTTCGCTGATCCTGATCAGCGTGTTCGTCGTCACGCTGATCACGCAACTGGCGTCAAAACGCTATAACCCTGTGCTGTACTGGATCGTGATTTTGTCGACAAGCACCGCAGGCACCACGATGTCGGATTTCATGGACCGTACGCTGGGGTTGGGCTATGCCGCAGGTTCAGCGATTCTGGTGGCCATTCTGTTGGCGATTTTCAGCGTCTGGTACCTGAGCGAAAAATCCTTGTCGGTGACCCGCGTGACCACGCTCAAGGCAGAGTTGTTCTATTGGTTCGCGATTCTGTTTTCCAACACGCTGGGCACCGCATTGGGTGACTTCCTGGCCGACGACTCGGGGCTGGGCTTCATGGGCGGCGCCTCGCTGATCGGCACCGCCATCGCCGTGGTTGCACTGTTGCACTACACCACGCGCCTGTCGTCAATGGCGCTGTTCTGGATCGCCTTTGTCCTGACACGGCCGTTCGGCGCGACGCTGGGCGACGTGCTGACCAAACCCTACGAAAAAGGCGGCCTGGACTTCGGCACGGTGGGTTCATCGCTGGTACTGCTGAGCATTCTGGTGGTGCTGGTGGGCATGGCGGCGTACTACAACCGCAAGCCAGAAACGGCTTATGGAGAAATCGCAGAGAATTGATCAGCACGCTTCGCCCACCAGCGGGAGTGAGCCAGTTGCCGGTACGCATGCCCACTGTGGGAGCCGGCTTGCTGGCGAACGTGGTGGTGCAGTCACAGATGAATCGCCTGACAGTACGCATTCGCCAGCAAGCCGACTCCCACAGAGGACTGACACGTAGTCCCTTAATTGACCTCCCACGGCAATGGTTTGCCCGCCCTGACCCGGGCGTTCAGCGAACGCAGTAGATCCAGCGGATCGGTATCTTTCATGGCATGGCTCTGTTCATCGACCCACGTCATGACCTGCTGCCGGTCCAGGCTCGGCCGGCGATGCAGAATTTCCACCAACTGCCGCTCGCAGTGCTGGGCATAGGCGACCACGCTGGAAAACAAAGGACTGTTCATACTCGCACCTCGTCACCCACTACCCGTTCAGGCCTTGAAAGGCGCCAGATTGTTCCGGCTTGCGCAACCATACCATTGGCGCTCACATGGATTACAGCGCAGCGTCATCAGGCCCCAATCTTGAGCCTGTCAGGAGGCCGGTGCTAACATTCGCCACCGCCGAGCAGGCAAGGACATTCCGCTTTATGAGCAGCATCCGCGAGCGCAACAAAGAACTGATCCTGCGCGCAGCCAGTGAAGAATTCGCCGATAAAGGCTTCGCCGCCAGCAAGACCAGCGACATCGCCGCCAAGGCCGGTGTGCCTAAGCCCAACGTCTATTACTACTTCAAATCCAAGGACAACCTCTATCGCGAGGTGCTGGAAAGCATCATCGAGCCGATCATGCAGGCGTCAACACCCTTCAATCGCGAGGGGGTTCCTGCCGAGGTGTTGAGCGGCTACATCCGCTCGAAGATTCGCATTTCCCGTGACCTGCCCTTCGCGTCCAAGGTGTTCGCCAGCGAAATCATGCACGGCGCGCCGCACCTGACGCCTGAGCAAGTGGCCCAGCTCAACGACCAGGCCCGGCACAACATCGAATGCATTCAGGGCTGGATCGACGACGGTCTGATCGCCCCGCTCGACCCTCATCACCTGATGTTCAGCATCTGGGCAGCGACCCAGACTTACGCAGACTTCGACTGGCAGATTTCCACCGTGACCGGCAAGGCGAAGCTGGACGACGCCGACTACGAAGCCGCCGCCCAAACCATCATCCGCATGGTGCTCAAAGGCTGTGAACCGGAGTGCTGATCAGGCCTTGCCTGCTTGCAGCGCCTTGTCCACGCCGTCGAGCAATTGACCGAAGCTCCACGGCTTGCGGATGAACGTCACGGGGTACTGAACGCCCGAACTCTCCGGTGTTTCGTGACCGGACATGATCAGGATCGGAATCTGCGGCCATTTGTTGCCAGACAGATTCGCCAGATCCGCACCGTTCAACGTGCCAGGCATGAGGATGTCGGTGAGCAGCAATGACACGCGGTCTGCATGATCGTCCAGAAACTTCGCGGCGTCGTCCGCGTTTTCCAGGGCGTAGGTGCTAAACCCTTCATCACCCAGAATTTCACAGACGAAATCACGAATGATCGACTCATCTTCCACCACCAGAATGAGTCCCTTTTGCTGTCCGTTCGCTGCCATTTGCGCTGCACCCACCATAATTCTTCCCATTGCCTGCCCGGTCGGCCCAATCCTGGACTCGGGTTGTTGTCGGTACTGTGAGCGACGCACGCGCCGGAAATTCCATCCAGTCGACAGATTTGTTCTAAAGAATGGGGGGTTGGAGATAAATGCGCCGTAGACACGGCTTGCTGACAACAGCGATTTTGAAGGCCTCGCCACCTGTAGCCGTCCGGCTTGTCGGCAGCAGCGGTGTTGAGGACCTCACCGCAGGCAACCCATGCTGCTACAGCGTACAACGTGGGCGTCCAGGAAATCCGCCACTTTCCTGCAGCCATAAAAAAACCCGCCGAAGCGGGTTTGTGCAAGACCGTCCAACTTCCTGTCGGCCGCCAATGCCTGGCAACGGTCGATCGTCCCTGATCCTGCAGCGGTCCGTTGCTGCAGTTGATGGATCCAATGTACTGCGCCGATGGGATCCAACATAGAGCAAAAATCTCCACTTCGTGTAAGCCTTTCGCCATACCTGTAAAAAATCTGACGTCACTTTTTGGTCACCCCTGAAGAACATATACGATGATTCGGCCTTACCCGACGGCTAGCAGCCTAAATAGGGTCTGTGCGCTCAGGTTTATCTCATCAACGCCGAGATGCTTTATGACAGCGGCGCTTTTATCAACGCTTCGCCGGGGAAGCGATTCGCTGTCGGTGAGCCGGTATCGAAACGGTTCGCGCCATAACAAGAACAATGAACGGAGTGACGGTCATGAATATGCGCAATCTCTCGATCAGTCGGCGTCTGTGGCTGATCCTCATCGTCGCTGTGTTGATGTTGTTCACGCTGGCCGTGGCCATGCTCAAACAAATCCATGACGACCTGTACGACGCCAAAGCCCAGAAGACCATGCATGTGGTTCAGACCGCCAGCGGCCTGCTCGACTACTACCATGGCCTGGAAACCGCCGGAACGTTAACCCGCGAACAGGCCCAACAGCAGGCCATGGATGCCATTCGCGGCCTGCGCTACAACCAGACCGACTACTTCTGGATCAACGATCTGCGCCCGGTGATGATCATGCACCCGGCCAACCCCAAGCTCGTGGGGCAGGACCTCTCGGGGGTGAAGGATCCCGACGGGTTTCAGGTCTTCAATGAAATGGTCACCCTGGCCAAAGCCAAGGGTGCGGGCGTAGTCAATTATCGCTGGCCGAAACCCGGGGCCAGCGATGCCGTGGAGAAGACTTCCTATATTTCGCTGTTCACGCCGTGGGGCTGGATCATCGGTTCTGGCGTGTATGTCGATGACGTACAGGCAGAATTCCGGCAACAAGTGATCAAGGCGCTGTCGATCAGTGCCGGGATCATTCTGGTCATGGCGCTGCTGCTGACCCTGATCGGACGCAGCATCGCCGGGCCACTGAAGGCCACGGTAGAGGCCATGGCCAACATTGCCAGCGGCGAAAGTGACCTGACCCGAAGCCTGCAAACCCAAGGTCGGGACGAGATCACGCAACTGGCGACCCATTTCAACGCCTTCACCGCCAAGTTGCGCCGAGTCATCCATGACCTGCAGTTGTCAGCCACTGAATTGGGGCAGGCTTCCGGGGACATGGGGAACAATGCAGTTAAGGCCCAGGAGCGCAGCCAGCAGCAATCGCTGCAGATGGAGCAAGTCGCAACGGCCGTGAACGAAGTGACCTACGGCGTGCAGGACGTCGCAAAGAACGCCGAACACGCCGCCAGCGAGATGCGTAACGCCGAGTCCCAGGCCCAGCAGGGTCAAGCCAATATCGAGAGCAGCCTGAAGCAGATCGGTCACCTGTCCGGGACCATCGACCAGGCCGTGGACGTGATTCGCACGCTGTCCAGTGAAAGTACGCAGATTGGCGGAGTGCTGGAGGTCATCAGCTCCATCGCCGAACAGACCAACCTGCTGGCGCTGAACGCGGCCATCGAAGCGGCGCGCGCAGGCGATCAGGGCCGCGGCTTCGCCGTGGTGGCAGACGAAGTGCGGCTGCTGGCGCAACGCACCCAGAAGTCGACCGCCGAGATTCAAGCGATGATCGAACGCCTGCAATCCCACTCCGACGCTGCCGTGAAAGTGATCGGCGACAGCAGCCGCGCGTCGCAACTGACCATCGAACAGGCCAACCTCGCGGGCCAGAGCCTGACCTCCATCAGCCAGGCGCTGCGCAACCTCAATGGCCTGAACGCTTCGATTGCCAGCGCCACGTTGCAGCAGTCCCACGTGGTCGAGGACATCAACCAGAACGTGACGCAGGCGGCGCAACTGTCACAAAGCACGGCCGTCGCCGCCGAACAATCCAGCGCGGCCAGCGCGCAACTCAAAGGGTTGAGCGAGCAGTTGAACGGGCTGCTGCGACAGTTCCGCGTCTAAGCCCCGCCCTGTTCGGTTGCCCGCCTCAGCGCGGGCAGCCTTCCTGGCGACAGGCCACGAACGCCTTCAACTGCTCGACGCGAACCTTGGTGTGCTCAGCCAGACACTGCGCCTGCTCCATCGGCCAGATGGAACCTGAATCCTCACGTTTGCCAACTTGATACAGGCAGTCAGCATCACGAAAGGCGATCCACTTCTTCTGTGCGTCTTGCAGTGCCTTCTTCTGCGCCGGGCTCTTCAGAAAGGCCATCTGCGCCTTGTATTGCGTGTTCAACGCGGCATCCAGCGCTGCGTACTGTTGACCCGCGCACTGATTCATCGAGGTTTGCGTGTCGTCACATTCGGCTGCCTGAGCCGAGCAACCGATGCCCAGTGTCATGAATATGCCCATTGCCATCATCGCGTAGCGCATTTAAATCTCCCTGTTTCTTGATTGATCGTCCGGGACGGCTGCCCAGCGGGCGCGCAGCTTAAACGCTTCAGTCACCTGACAGGTCAGGCACAACATTCAGACATAAAAAAACCGGCCACTGTTGCCATGGCCGGCTTTTTTAACTCGCGCCTGTAATCAGTCGAGCATGCCGACGTAACCCGGCTGCTCCTTCACCCGCTCAAGCCAGGCTTGAATTGCCGGGAACTGGCTCAAGTCGAAACCGCCCTGATGGGCGACGTGGGTGTAGGCGTACAGCGCGATGTCGGCGATGGAGAACCGTTCGCCCACCAGAAACGGCGTGCGCACCAACTGCTTTTCCATCACTTTCAGCGCCTTGTAGCCGCGCTTGTGCAGCACGCGGTATTCCTCCAGACGCTCTTCCGGCAGGCCCAGATAAAACTGGATGAAACGTGCCACGGCGATGGTCGGCTCGTGGCTGTACTGCTCGAAAAACTGCCATTGCAACATTTGCGTACGCAGGCGCGGTTCAGTCAGCAGGTACGGCGTGCCTTCGGCGAGAAAATTGAGGATCGCGTTGGACTCCCACAGACAAGTGCCGTCTTCAAGCTCCAGTACGGGGATCTTGCCGTTGGGGTTCTTTTCCAGAAACGCTTCGGTCTCGGTTTCGCCATTGAGAACGTCCACCGGCACCCATTCATAAGCTGCGCCCAGCAGGTTGAGCATCAGCTTGATCTTGTAGCAGTTGCCCGAGTTGTAATCGCCGTAAACCTTGTACATCTGCTGCTCTCCCCTCAATGCCGCTCAGATGGTGCGTGTGCGTAATGTATCAGGCCGCAAGGGCCGCTTGTGCCTGTCGGATGACCGCCGCCAGTCGCTTCAGCCCTTCGTCAAGTCGTGTCGGATCGATGTGGCTGAAATTCAGCCGCAAATAGCCGGGGTTGGCGTCCGGTTCGGTGAAGAAGGGCTCGCCGGGCATGAACGCGACGTTCTGTGCAAGCGCCGTGTTGAGCAGTGTGCGCGTGTCGAGTTTTTCTTTGAGTTCCAGCCAGAAAAACAGGCCGCCCCGAGGACTGTTCCACTCGGCCAAATCGCTGAAATGGCGCTGCAATGCCGCTTCGAACAGATCGCGGCGGGTGCGATAAAAGTCCCGCAGATCCGCCAAATGCCGCTCGTAGCGCTCGCTGCCGATCCACTGCAACGCCTGCCACTGGCCGACTCGATTGGTGTGCAGATCGGCGGCCTGTTTGAGTTTGAGCAGATGCGGGAACAGGTTTTTAGAGGCGATCAGGAAACCCACGCGCAGGCCGGGCATCAACGTTTTCGATACGGTGCCGGTGTAGATCCAACTGGCCTTCTTCAGACGCCCGGCAATCGGTCGAGCGCTGCCACCATCGAAGGTCAGGTCGCGATAGGGTTCGTCTTCGATCAGCGTAACGTTGAACTCGTCCAGCAAGGCCGCCACCGCGACCCGCGCCGTTTCGCTGTAACGCACGGCGGACGGGTTCTGGAATGTCGGAATCAGGTAGGCGAATGAGGGCTTGTGGCGCTCAAGACGCTGGCGCAGAACATCCAGATCCGGTCCGTCAGCGAGCAATGGCACGGTCAGGCAATCGGCGCCGAACAACTGGAAAATCTGCAGGGCAGCCAGATAGGTCGGGCCTTCCAGCAGGATTTCGGTGCCTTTGTCGATGTACAGCTTGGCCGCCAGATCCAGGGTCTGTTGCGAGCCGCTGACGATCATCACCTGACTCGCCTCGCACTCAATGCCCAGCGTTCGGGCCTGTGCTGCCAGCGCCTCGCGCAGTTGAGGCTCGCCTTCACTCATACCGTATTGGCCGATGCTACGAGGCATTTCTGCCCATTCGGTTTGCGGCAACATCGCTTCGGCGGGCAGGCCACCGGCGAAGGACATCATCTCCGGGCGCTGGGCAGCCGCGAGGATTTCGCGAATCAGGGAACTCTTCAAACGGGTGACGCGTTCGGAAAAAGCCATGAGATCACCACTGGCGGACATAATTGGAAATACGTCAAACTGGTTGACCGAACTTACGACGACACACCCGGATACGTCAATATGCTTGACCTTAAAAATTCATCGACCCAGCAGATCGCCATGGAGGCGTTCTTTTTCGGGTATCAGGCGTTTACCGCCAAGGCCGACGAGATGCTCGATCGTCGAGGCCTGAGCCGTGTTCACCAGCGCATCGTGTTTTTCATCGCACGCTACCCCGGCCTGAGCGTGAAGGAACTGCTCACCGTTCTGGGCGTTAGCAAGCAGGCGCTGAACACGCCGCTGCGCCAATTAGTGGAAATGGAACTGGTGCTCAGCGTTGCCCCCGAGGACGACAAGCGCAAACGTCTGCTGCAGCTGACCGCGGAGGGGGCGAAACTGGAAGAGTCGTTGCGACGCGAGCAGGTGAAACTGCTGCAACGGGTGTTCGCGGAGGCCGGTCGTGAAGCGGTGGATGGCTGGCTGGCGGTGAATCAGGCGTTGGGTAATACCTTAAGTCGCGGCTGACGGCTGTAGGAGTGAGCCCACAGAAGGGTATCGGCACGCCTGCTCAACTGTGCCGATCAATGCGTTTACGGCTGTATTGCAATGAATTGTGACAACTGCGTATAGGCTTGCCACTCCCCTCACTCATCGTCCCAAGGAAACACCGCATGACCGACGCGACCCACACGCCGCTGCGCCCTCTGGCCGATACCTCCCCTTCGGCCATCGTGGCAGGCTTCATCGCGATGATGACCGGCGTGACCAGTTCGCTGGTGCTGATCTTTCAGGCGGGCCAGTCCGCCGGGCTGACGTCGGGGCAGATTTCCTCGTGGATCTGGGCGCTGTTCATGGGCATGGCGGTGTGCAGCATCGGCCTGTCGCTACGTTATCGCTCGCCGATTTCGGTGGCCTGGTCGACGCCCGGCTCAGCCCTGCTGATCACAAGCCTCGGGCACGTGGCGTACCCAGAGGCCATTGGCGCGTACATCACCAGCGCAGCCTTGGTGTTCATTTGCGGCATCACCGGCAGCTTCGAAAAGATGGTCAAACGCCTGCCGACCTCCCTTGCGGCGGCACTGCTGGCGGGGATCCTGTTCAAGATCGGCAGCGAGATTTTCGTCGCTGCCCAGCATCGCACGGGCCTGGTGCTGAGCATGTTTTTCACCTACCTGATCGTCAAACGTTACTCGCCGCGATATGCCGTGTTGCTGGCATTGCTGGTCGGCGTGGGGCTGTCCGCGATGCTCGGCATGCTGAACTTCAGTGGTTTTACACTGGAAGTCGCCATTCCTGAATGGACCACACCGTCGTTCTCGCTAGGCGCGACCATCAGCATCGGCATCCCGCTGTTCGTGGTGGCCATGACATCCCAGAACATGCCTGGCATTGCCGTCTTGCGGGCAGACGATTACCACGTGCCCGCCTCACCGTTGATTTCCGCCACGGGCCTGGTTTCGATGCTCACCGCACCGTTCGGTGCCCACGGCATCACCCTGGCGGCAATCAGCGCCGCAATCTGCACAGGCCCCCACGCGCACGAAGACCGCAACAAACGTTACACGGCGGCCATCTGGTGCGGGATTTTCTACGCCATCGCCGGGGTGTTCGGCGCAACGCTGGCGGCGCTGTTCGCAGCGTTTCCAAAAGAACTGGTGTTGTCGATTGCCGCACTGGCATTGTTCGGTTCGATCATGAACGGCCTGACCGTGGCGATGAACGAACCCAAGGAACGTGAGGCAGCGCTGATCACCTTCATGGTGACGGCCTCAGGCCTGACGCTGTTCTCCATCGGTTCAGCGTTCTGGGGGATCGTGGCGGGGGTGTTGACGCTGGTGATCTTGAATTACCGGAAGTGATGCATTTCTGATTCTCATGCCCTGCGGTTGAACCTGTGGGAGCCGGCTTGCTGGCGAAAGCGGTGTGTCATGCAACATAGAGGTGACTGACCCAACGCCTTCGCCAGCAAGCCGGCTCCCACAAGGTGATGCGCTTGGTATCAAAGCCTGAAATGCCCCACCATCCCTTTCAATTCCATCCCCAGCGACGCCAGTTGAATACTCGACGCGGCGTTACCCTGCATGGCCAGCGCTGACTGGTCGGCACTGGCGCGGATGCTGGTGACGCTGCGGTTGATCTCTTCGGCCACCGAGCTTTGCTCTTCCGCCGCAGCGGCGATCTGCTGGTTCATTTGCTGAATCAACGACACGGCCGCCGCGATACTGCCCAGCGCACTTTCGGTCTGCAACGCGTCGCTGACCGCCAGTTTCACCAATTCGCCACTGCTCTGGATCTGGGTCACCGACGCTTGAGCACCGGTTTGCAGACGGGTAACCAGACGCTCGATTTCTTCGGTCGATTGCTGAGTGCGCTTGGCCAGTGCGCGAACCTCATCGGCCACCACCGCAAAGCCCCTGCCCTGCTCGCCCGCCCGCGCCGCTTCGATGGCCGCGTTGAGGGCCAGCAAGTTGGTCTGCTCGGCCACGCTTTTGATCACGCTCAACACCTTGCCGATGTTCTGAATCTCGGCGCTAAGACTTTCGATGCTGTCGCTGGCCGAGTTCGCCGATGTCGCCAGTTGCTCGATACGCTGCATGCTCTGACGCACCACCGCCTGGCCGCTGTCGACCTTGGTGTCGGCGGTCTGCGCGGCCAATGCGGCTTCCTCGGCGTTGCGCGCCACATCGTGCACAGTGGCGGTCATCTGGTTCATGGCGGTCGCGACCTGCTCGGTCTCTTCTTTCTGGGTGCTGACTTCCAGATTGGTTTGCTCTGTCACTGCCGAGAGTGAATGCGCTTCAGTGGCCAGTTGCTCGATCCCCGCCTGTAACCCGCTGACGATGCCGCTCAGGCCCGCGCCCATCTGCTGCATGGCCTGCATCAACTGGCCGATTTCATCCTTGCGCGTGACCTGCACGTTGCCGCTCAGATCGCCCGCCGCAATGCGCTGAGCAATGGCAATCACGCTGCGCAACGGAGCAACGATGATCCGGGTAATGACGAATGACGCAATCAGGCCGACGAACAGCGCCAGAATCGATGAGCCGATGATCTTCAGCGAGTTGGCCTGCAACTCGCCGAGCATCGACTGGTCTTCGGCGTCGTAGGCTTGATTGACCTGCTGCACCACGGTTTTGGCATTGCTGGCCAATTGCTGGGAGACCTTGGCTTCGTCCGTCAGCAGGCCGGTGTATTCGTTGAGCTTGTCGCTGAAATTGGTGATGTGACCGATGACTTCCGTCAGCACGGTCAGGTAACCCGGGTCCTTGATCACGTCCTTGAGCTGATTGGCCATGTCCTGGGCCTGAACCGCCTGCTCGATCTTGCCGGTCTTGGCCTCTTCGCCGGACCCCGTCTTGCGGCTCTTGTCCAGACGCACCCGCGCCTCGTCCATGGCCTGCATCATCAACTTGGAGATCTGGCTGATCTGCCCGGATTGCTCAATGAATTCCGAGCCCTGCTGCCCCTGGGAGTCCTTGAGGTTGTAGGCGCCGTCATCGGCAAGACCGGCCTGCAACACGTCAAGGTTGTTGGCCACGCTGGACACCGACCAACTGGCCATTTCCAGCGCCAAGTCCTTGCTCTGGCTGATGCTGACGAATTCATCGAAGGACTTGCGATAGGCCGACAGCGCTTGCTGCACTTCGCCCATGACCCGCAAGTTGACGGCGGAGCTGGCCTTGAGTTGTTCGGCCTGTGTATTCAGCGCATCCAGCCCCGCATGCACTGCGTCCGCCACTTTCGGGTCGCTGTGCAAGGCGTAATCCTGCTCCATCAGGCGCACGCGATTGAGGCCGGTGTTGAGCGCCGTCATCTCCTTGAGGCTGTCGAAGTGCACGCTGATCGAGCGCAGCGACCAGACACCAATCGCAGCGACCAGCGCGGTCAGCAGCAAAACGAGGACAAATCCGATACCCAGTTTCTTTGCCATACCGAGATTGGCAAAACGCGATTGCACGGCCGACATCATACGATCATCCCCAATCACAGCGTAAAAGGCGCCCAAGGCGAGGCCATGTTCAGCACGGCCATTCAATTTTCGTGCAGATTCGCAACGGGTCAGCGGCAAAACAAGAGTTTGACGTCGGATTAATGGCAAATAGCTACGCCAAGGTCGCTTCCAGAATGGTTATCGGCGTATCCTGAATGTTCAACAGGCCGTCAATGGCTCCCCATGCCCGGAAACAGCGGAAAAGCGACAGAAGGTGATGGGCGAAAGTGGCGCGCAAGCGGGCGTTTTAGTGACACCTGTGCGCAGGTAACGCTCGTTTTCGCCGGCCCATCACCCGAGGACGATCAGGCCGGGACATCAGCGCGCTGCCGCAGCCACGGTCAGCGTTCCGGCATCGGCATCCAGCGTCGCCTCGCGACCCAGCGCCACGGCCAGATTGCGGTCGCCATGGCCGATGGAAAGTCCGCCCAGCAACGGGATACCCAGTGAGCCCAGGCGCTCCATCAATACGTCCGGCGGACGGATCGGGTTGTTGCCATGGCCCGGCTCACTGAACTGCCCAACGGCAATGCCCGCCACGCGCTGCAACAGCCCGCAATTGCCCAGATGAGTGAGCAGCCGATCGACTCGGTAAGCCAATTCGCCCACGTCTTCGATCAGCAGAATCGCGCCGTCCAGGTCGGGCATGAACGGCGTGCCCACGCAGGTGCTCAGGATACTGAGATTGCCGCCCAGCAACGTGCCCCTGGCGACACCGGAGGTGCGGACGCGGTAAGTGGGTTCATCGGGATCGGCCTGTATCCGCGTCGGTTCGGTGCTCATCAGCGCATGCTTCAAGGTACTGGCGAATAGCCCGCCCCGCTCCAGTTGCGCGGCGACCGGACCATGGACAGTCGCCAGACCGGTGTGATGCCACAACGCGGCATGCAATGCAGTGATGTCAGAGAAACCCGTCACCAGTTTCGGATCCCGCCGCACGGCGTCGTAATCAAGGTGTTGAAGAATCCGTTGCACACCGTAGCCACCTCGGTTGCACAGCACGGCGCGAATCTCGGGATCGGCAAGGGCGTCGTTCAGGTCTGCCGTGCGGTGAGCATCGCTGCCCGCCAGGTAGTGCTCGGCATCCAGCGCGTGAGGATAAATCCTGGGCTGCAACCCCCACGACGTCAGTTCACGCACCGCGGCCTGCACCCTCGACTCGGCGACGGGTCCGGCAGGCGACACCAGCGCAACGGCATCGCCTGCACGGAGGACGGAGGGGTTCAGGACGGGACGGGAAACAGGCATTTCAACAACTCGGCTGATGTTCGAATGAGCTGGCAATTTAGAGCAGTCCCTGCATTGAATCCAGTGGCGAACGCCGCCGTGACAGTCCGGACATACCCAGAAACGGCGTGAGAAAAGTCAACTCATCCTGTCGTTCGGCCCAGGCCCACGGTTGACCTGAAAGCGCGTGACGTTTTTGCGCAGCCAGCCCATGAACCCTCTCGGGTCCACGACCACCGGCTTGGTTTCCAGCATCGCGGCCCGCGCCTTGCTACGAAATTTCGCCAGCCCCGCCAGAGCACCGATCAACTCACTGTGTTCCTGCAGCCAGGGTTCAAGGTCGGCCTTGTCAATCCGATAGATCATGCAGTCGGTGTAGGCACAGAAGCGCCCGACGGTGGGCGTTCCGTCGACGAAACCGGTCTCGCCGAACAGCTCGCCCGGCCCCATGCGCCCGACTTCCAGCCAGCCATCGGGGCGCTGGATAGACACCGACATCACGCCGGACTCAATGATGTAGAGCGCCTCAGGGATGACCCCTTCGGCCAGCACCACGTCCTTGGCCGCATAAGCCCCCAGGTGCATGTGCTGCTCCAGTTGGGCGCGGTCATCATCGCCCAGCATGCGCAGCGCGCCCACCGTATTGAGCACGGCCGACTGGCGCGTGGCCGGGCGTGTCTGATCGGCCCGGGTCTCGGTGGCGGCCAGTTGCCGGTGGATCAGGTCATAGAGCTGATTGCGCACCGCTGAGCGCCGATCACGGGATTTCACATAGCCGGTGACTTCGTACTCCACGCTGCGCAGCCCCGACCTCACGACCACGGCTGAAGCCTTGGGCTGTGGCAGTAATTCGCGACAACCGAGGATGGCCTTGTCCAGCGAGTCGAGCACCAGACTGGGTCGCAAGCGGGTCGAAAGTTCAATGCTCAGGGTGATGGAATGAAAGTGGTCGGGGCGGCTGAAGTTGACGATTCGGGTCTTGGCCGCCATCGCGTTCGGAATGACCGCCATGCTGCCTTCAGAGGTGAGCAGGTGGGTGGAACGCCAGTCGATTTCGATGACCTTGCCCTCGATGTCATCGACGCGAATCCAGTCATCGACACGAAACGGTTTGGTGGCGTTGAGCACGATCCCGGAAAACACATCGCCCAACGTACTCTGCACCGCCAGACCAAAGATGATCGCCACCGCGCCAGAGGTTGCCAGCAGGCCTTTGACGGGCAGATCGAGCACGTAACCCGCCGCAGCCACCGCCGCGACGAGAAAGATGATGGCACCCATGACGTCCTGCAGCAGATGGCCCTTGCCGCCGATGCGGGGCTCCATGATCACCACGATCAACACCGTCAGCGCCCGCGCGCCGAACAGCCACCAGGCAATGGTCAGGATCGTCGCCAGCACATGCCGGGCCACCGACCATTCGGCGGGCACCTGATACAGCGGACTCAGGCCGCCGTCGAGCAGCGCCATGCTGAACAGCAGGAACAGCACCAGCCGACAGGCCAGCTTGCGCCGCAGAAAACGGGGGTGCATCCATTGCCAGAGCACCAGATCGATGATCAGCAAGACCGACGCACTGAGGAGTGGATAGGCGAACCACAGGTGATCCATCGAGGGACTCTGGCAGTGAATGGCTCATGCAGCGTAGCAGTCCGGCATACCCTCGGCGGTGCATTTAAATACAAGCCGTGCGGCGACAGGATTTTGCCGTGCTTCAGAACGCTGTTACGCCGCCATCCACCGCCAGCGAATGCCCGGTGGTGAACGCAGCCCCGTCGCTGCACAGGTACAACACCGCGCTGGCGATTTCCTCGACCTTGCCGATGCGGCCGACCGGGTGCATGGTGGCGGCGAATTCGGCCTTGCGCGGGTCCGCTTCGTGGGCGCGGCGGAACATGTCGGTGTCGATGACTGCCGGGCATACGGCGTTGACCCGGATGTGCTTCTTGGCGTATTCGATGGCCGCTGACTTGGTCAGGCCGATGACCGCATGTTTCGACGCCGCGTAAATGCTCATTTTTGGCGCTGCGCCGAGGCCCGCGACCGACGCGGTGTTGACAATAGCCCCTCCGCCCTGCGCCAGCATGACCGGCAACTGGTATTTCATACACAGCCAGACGCCTTTGACGTTGACCCCGATGATCGCGTCGAACTCCGCTTCGCTGCCTTCGGCCAGACGGCCTTTCTCGATCTCGATTCCAGCGTTGTTAAACGCGTAATCCACCCGGCCATAGGCATCGACGGCTTTGGCCGTCATTTGTTGCACATCGGCCTCTTTGGTCACATCGCAGCGCAGGAACAGCGCCTCGCCACCGGCCTGACGAATCTGTTCGACGGTCTGCTCCCCACCGTCGGCGTCCAGATCGACCGCCACCACTTTCAAGCCCTGTTCGGCAAACGCCAACGCGGTGGCCCGGCCAATGCCCGCTGCGGCGCCAGTGACGAGGGCGACCTGCCCGGAAAACGTCATGCTCATGGATGAGTCCTTTTTGTTATTGGGTATAGGCAACTCGATGTTGTGGGAGCTGGCTTGCTGGCGAATCCAGTTTGCCAGACACATCCCCGCTCAATGACACACCGCATTCGCCAGCAAGCCGGTTCCCACAAGGAATGACGTGAGTCTAGCGAGGGAGGTTGTATCTGCATCAGCACTATCAAAGCCCCGGTTACCGGTTCATGCATTGTGGTGATAGCGCGACTGCGCTCACATCATTCCAATGGATCGGTGCGCATTCGCTGAACCGGCTTTGCTTGCGAGGCGCCCCGGAGCGGAGCTATGACTGGCTTTTCCTCTTCGCTCAGGACACTGCCATGACCGCTTTGAACAACCGCCAATTCCTGCTGGCCCGCCGCCCGAAAGGTGCGGCCAGTCGTGATGACTTCACTTTCCAGACTGTACCCGTCGCCGAAGCAGGCCCAGGTCAGGTGGTGGTGAAGAGCGAATACCTGTCGCTGGACCCGGCCATGCGCGGCTGGATGAACGAGGGCAAGTCGTACATCGCGCCGGTGGGTCTGGGCGAAGTCATGCGGGCGCTGGGGGTCGGCAAAATCATCGAATCGCAGAACCCAAAATTCAGTGTGGGCGATTACGTGCAGGGCGTGCTGGGCGTGCAGGACTATTTCGTCGGAGAACCCAGAGGTTTTCATAAAGTCGACCCCAAATTGCTGCCGCTGCCGGTCTACCTTGCCGCGTTGGGCATGACCGGCATGTCGGCGTATTTCGCGCTGCTGGAAGTCGGCCAACCCAAGGCCGGGGAAACGGTCGTCATTTCCGGCGCAGCGGGTGCGGTGGGCAGCGTCGCCGGGCAAATCGCCAAAATCAAAGGCTGCCGGGTGATCGGTATCGCGGGCGGCCAAGACAAATGCCAGACCCTGATCGACGAGTTCGGTTTCGACGGTGTTATCGACTACAAGAACGAAGACATCCACGCGGGGCTGAAGCGCGAGTGCCCCAAGGGCGTGGACGTGTATTTCGATAACGTCGGCGGCGATATTCTCGACGCCGTGCTGACTCGTCTGGCGCTCAAGGCCCGCGTCGTCATCTGCGGCGCGATCAGTCAGTACAACAATAAAGAGGCAGTCAAGGGTCCGGCCAACTACCTGTCACTGCTGGTGAACCGGGCGCGTATGGAGGGGTTTGTGGTGATGGACCACGCCGAGCACTTCGGCAAGGCGGGCCTGGAAATGGCGGGATGGCTCGCGCAGGGCAAACTCAAGAGCAAGGAGCATGTGGTGGATGGGTTGGAGACGTTCCCCGAGACCCTGCAGATGCTGTTCAACGGCGAGAACCACGGGAAGTTGGTGTTGAAGGTCTGACGCGAGCGGGTTGTGGTGAGGGCGCGCTTGCCCGCGGATGTGACATGCCTGTGACATAGACATTGGCTGACACCCGGCTGTCGCGGGCGAGCGCGTAACTATAGAGATCGGGGGTTCGCCTGTTCATTTGCTGAAATTGCGCTGAACACGTCACTGATACTGCTGCCAAAGCCACCACAAGGCGCACTCTGGTGTAAGCTCGTGCGCTGTTGATTTTCGATCCATCGAGAGGCTTATGCGGGCTCCCTTCCGACGTTCTACCCTTGCAGCGCTGCGCGGCTTCGAATCGTCCAGCGCGGCGATCACCCTTCTGCCGAGCGCTGCCGATTACCGGCGCACGCTGTTGGAGAAGATCGCTTCGGCGACCCGACGTATCTGCATCGTTGCGTTGTATTTGCAGCAGGACGAAGCAGGTCAGGAAATCCTCGACGCGCTCTACGCCGCCAAAGCGGCAAGACCCGAGCTGGAAATCGTTGTACTGGTGGACTGGTTCCGCGCTCAACGCGGGCTGATCGGCGCAGGCAAGCAGGCGGGGAACTCGGCGTGGTATCAGGCGCAGAACCTGGAGCACGATCAGGAGGTGCCGATCTACGGCGTGCCCGTGCAAACCCGCGAGCTATTCGGCGTGCTGCACCTCAAAGGCAGCATCATCGACGACTGCGTGATTTATACCGGCGCCAGCATCAATAACGTGTACCTGCATAAACTGGGCAAGTACCGTCTGGACCGCTATCAGGTGCTGGAAAACAAGGACCTGGCCGACTCGTTTCTGCGCCTGGTGCACAAGGAGATTCTGCCGTCCGACGCCGTGCATCGCCTCGATCTGCCTTCGCCGCCCTCCTCGCGCAGCATTCGCGGGGAAATCCGTCAGTTCCGTCAGCGCCTCAAGCGCGCCAGCTATGACATCAACGAAGGAATTCGTGAAAATGGCGAATTCCGCCTGATTCCGCTGTTGGGCATCGGCAACAAGAACCCGCTGAGCAAGGTGCTGTGCGACCTGATCGCCGGAACGCGCCAGCAACTGACGCTGTGCACCCCATATTTCAACATGCCGCTGGTGGTCAAACGCGAGATCAACCGCGCCCTCAAGCGCGGCGTGAAAATCGACATCATCATCGGTGACAAGACCGCCAACGACTTCTTCATCCCGCCGCAAGAGCCGTTCAAGGTCATTTCGGCGCTGCCGTACCTGTACGAAATCAGCCTGCGCCGCTTCATGCAGAAGCATCAGACTGCTGTAGAGAAACACAAGCTGAACATTCACCTGTGGAAAGACGGCGACAACACCTTTCACCTCAAGGGCTTGTGGGCGGATGAGCGCTACACCCTGCTCACCGGCAACAACCTGAACCCGCGTGCCTTCCAGCTCGATCTGGAAAACGCGGTGCTGATCGACGACCCCAAAGGCGAGTGGCTCGCTCCTCGCGCCGAAGAAATCAGCCAACTGATGCGCAACACCCACCGCGTGGGCAAGTTCGACGAACTGGACACCCTCAGCGAATACCCCCTTGGCGTGCGCACGTTCTTGCGTCGTGTCAGCCGGGTGCGCGTCGAACGCCTGCTGTACCGGATTCTCTGATGAGCAAGGGCAGATGAGCAAAAACACAGGGGTGCGTGCGCAACAGGCCGAGGAAACCCGCGCGCGGATTCTGCAAGCGGCCATTACGGTGTTCACCCGCGACGGGTATTCGGGGGGCCGCATCGAGAAGATTTCGGCAGAGGCCGAGTCCAACGACCGGATGATCTATTACTACTTCGGCAGCAAGGAAAAGCTCTTCGTCAAAGTGCTGGAGCACACGTACGAGCGTTTCAACGTTGCTGAGAGCCAGTTGCAGCTCGACCCGTCGACTCCGGTTGAAACCTTGCGTCAAGTGGTGGCGTTCGTCTGGAACTACTACGTCACCCACCCGGAATTCGTCGCCATTCTCAGTATCGAGAACCTGCATAAAGGCAAACATGCCAAGCAGTCCAGCGAACTGCGTCGCTTGTCGGGTGAGGCGGTTGGCGTGTTGCGGCCGATCATTGAAGCGGGTCAGCAGCAAGGGCTGTTCCGCCACGACGTTGACCTCAAGCACGTGTACCTGATGATCGCCTCGCTCTGCTACTTCTATAACTCCAACCTGCACACCCTGACCTCATTTCTGGGACAGGACATGGGCGCTCAGGGGCAACGGCAGGACTGGCTGGCGTTCATTCAGGATCTGGTGGTGCGGGGGGTTCGGGTGTTGCCCGATGCCACGGCTTGACCCCGACCGCGACACTTCAGGTACACCACCACACCCGTGGGAGATTCTATGTTGCATGGTCAACTGCCTTCGCCACCCAGTTGGCTCCCACAAGGTTTGCGGCGAATCCAGATATTGATATCGACGCTAAAACTGTGGGAGCCGGCTTGCTGGCGAATGTGGTGCATCAGTCGACACCTGCTTATCTGACCTAACGCTTTCGCCAGCAAGCCGGCTCCCACGAGAAGCGTATCCAACCGCGGATATCCAATAGCCACCGAAGTCAGTGAGTACCGGGATTGGCTTTTAGATACGCCACTTTCTCCTGCAACCCCGTCCACTGCGGCTCGTTCGGCGCGAAGCGGTTGCGCAGGTAGGCCGCCAGATCGCTGATCTGCGTGTCAGTCAGGCTGTCCTTGAATCCTGGCATGTAGCCCAAATCCCGCGTCGCCGGGTTGGCAATGCCCTGTTGAATCACTTTGATCAGGTTGTCCGGCAAGGCGCTGTGCACGTTGGTGTTGCTGGCCAGCGACGGGCTTACCCCAAACAGCTTTGGCCCCAACCCATCGGCGTGACACCCCTGACAAGCCCCTTCAAACACCCGCTGGCCGTTGCTCAGCGACTGGGCTGAAACGCTCGGCTTCGCAATAGGCTCGCTCGCGGTAATGGGTGCCGCATCCGCTGAACCATTCAACGACGCCAGGTACACCGCCATCGCCCGCACATCCGATTTCGGCAACTTCGACAGTTCAGACACCACCGGGCCCATCGGCCCTGCCGCCACGCCATGGGCATCGGAATAGCCCGTGCTCAGATAATTGAAAAGCTGATCTTCGGTCCACGGCGTTGGCGCTTTTGACAGGCTGTTGAGCGCGGGTGCCTCCCAACCATCGACCATGCCCCCGGCCAAAAACGACGTTCCGCCCTTCTCCGCCCCCATGAAATTGCGCGGCGAGTGGCACGCGGCGCAGTGGCCCAAACCGTTGACCAGATACTGCCCGCGATTCCACTGCGCGCTTTGCAGCGGCTGAGCCTGCACTTCGCCCTTGCGCAGAAACAGCGCGTTCCAGCCCGCCATCAAAGGCCGGACGTTGTACGGAAACTGCATGTCATTGGCCGGTTGCACCCGTTTGACCGGGGTTTGCG
Organism: Pseudomonas sp. Pseu.R1; assembly: GCF_045764065.1. Classification (NCBI taxonomy): domain Bacteria; kingdom Pseudomonadati; phylum Pseudomonadota; class Gammaproteobacteria; order Pseudomonadales; family Pseudomonadaceae; genus Pseudomonas; species Pseudomonas sp. Pseu.R1. The sequence goes on from NZ_JBJGEE020000001.1 coordinate 1,182,279, forward strand.
ACATCAGGTAGGCATACAGCGCCTGCATGTCGGCATCGTCGATGTTGCGAAACGCGGTGTAGGGAAACGCCGGATACAGGTGTTTGCCATCGCGACTGATGCCGTCACGCATCGCCCGTTCGAAGGCCGGATAGGACCAGTTGCCGATGCCGGTTTCAGGGTCCGGCGTGATGTTGCTGCTATATAAGGTGCCGAACGGCGTGTCCATCGCCAGCCCGCCCGCATTCTTGACCCCGCCCGGCGCGGTGTGGCAAACCGCGCAATCCCCTGCCGAGGCCAGCAATCGCCCGCGCTCCAGCGTTGCGGCTGACCAGGTGCCCGCACTGGGCGGCGTGATCGGCGCAATCTCGGCACGCCAAGGCAAGGCGGTTGCCGCCATGCACAGGACCGCGCCGAACGCCGCGAACAACGAGCCAAACAGCCATTTCGAACGTTTGGCTTTCGGCGACTCGGGCGGCGCACTGTTGGCCGCATCACCCGTGGCTTTTAATGCCGCGAGCACCCGCTCTGGCGTAATAGGCAACTCTCGGAACCGAATCCCGGTGGCGTCGTAAATCGCGTTGGCAATCGCCGCCGCACTGGGCACCGACGCCGATTCACCCGCGCCCATGGGCGGTTCGGCCTGACGCGGCATCATCATGACGTCGACTTTCGGCACCTCGGGGAAGGTCAGGATCGGATAACCGCCCCACTCCTTGCTGGCGATGGTCGACTCCTCGAACGTCACCTGTTCCTTGAGCACGCGACTGGTGGACTGGATGACATTACCGTGAATCTGGTGCTGCACCCCTGCCGGATTGACCATCATCCCCGCGTCATGACCGATCACCACCCGCGTCACAGAGACATCGCCGGTGTGCTTGTCCACTGCCACATCCGCGACCCACGCCGCCCACGCTGCACCAAAGCCGGGGAACTTGCTATGGATGTAACGGGCGTACGCAAAGCCACGCCCGCGCAATACGCCATTTTCTTCAGGGGTTTGCATTGGCTGGGTGCGCGGCGACCATTGCGCCCGCTCGGCGGTGGCTTTCACCAGATCGGAGGCACGGTCGTCATGCAGGTAACGCAGTCGGTACTCGACTGGATCGACGCCTGCCGCGAAGGCCAGTTCATCGATATAGGATTCGTGAGCAAAAGTGTTGGGCAAGGCCGACACGCCACGCATCCACGAGGCGCGCACGATGGGCGCCATGTCGTTGATGGTCACGCGCATGTGGTCGATGTCGTAAGGCGGAATCGAGGTGCGGTCGCCCATTTCGAACATCACAGGCACCGGCTCCACTCGACCGGTCAACAGCAAGGCCAGGGTCGGCGAGTTATTGGAGGGGTAACTGGTGCTGAAGTCGTAACCGGCGATGCCGCCCTCGGCGCTGAGGCCGCCATCGACTTCCATCAACTGCGCAGTGCCTTTGGGCTCCCACGCGTGCTCTTGCTCGCGGGTCAGTTGCACGCGCACCGGCAGCCCGACCGCCTTTGACAACAGAACCGCATCGGCGCACACGTCATCGGCGCAGTTGCGGCCATAGCAGCCCGCCGCCTCCATGCGAATGATCTCGATCTGCTCTTCCGGGTATTCCAGCAGCCAGGCGATGTCGGCGCGCAGCATGTGAGGATTCTGCGTACCGGACCAGATGCGAATGCCGTCTTCGCGGTAGTCCGCCAACCCGCAAGAAGGGCCGATGGAGCCATGAATGTGATAGGGCCACAGGTAGGTGCGGGTTATCCGTTCGCTGGCGTTGGCCAGGGCTTCATCGACATTGCCTTTATCCAGCACCACCCGTTGAATGCGCGGGTTGTCGCGAATCGCCTGTTCAATGTCCGACAGGTCCGGCAATTGATGCTGCCAGGGCTTCCAGCTGACTTTCAGCTCTTTCGCAGCCTTGGCGGCTTGCTCCTCGCGCATCGCCACGATGCCGACGAAATCGCCGATCACCACCACTTTGACGATGCCGGGGATGTGCGCAATGGACGACTCGTCGACGCCCAGCAGGCTGGTGCCGACAAACTCGCCGGTGTCGTAACCGGCGTACGGTGGGCGCACGACTCGACCGTGGAGCATGTCGGGAAGGCGCATGTCGTGCACGTAGGTCAGTTCCCCGGTGGCCTTGCCCGGAATGTCCACCCGTTGTGCGACAGTGCCTACCAGCTTGTAGTCTTCAAGGCGTTTGAGCGGTGCGTCGCCGGAGATGCGCAGCTCGATGTGTTGGCCGGTGATGAGTTCACCAAAGCGGCAGCTACGGCCGTCTTGCGTATTGATCACTCCGTTTTCGATCACCAGCGACTCGGCATCGACCGCCCAGCGCTCCGCCGCTTCCTTTATTAGATAGCGGCGAGCCTCGGCAGCGGCGTTGCGCAACGGAATCGCGGAAATCTGCAAGGTGGCGCTGGCGATGGTCGCGCCCTGGTTCGGCGCCCGCTCGGTGTCGCCAAGGATCATGGTCACTTGATCCATTCGCAGGTCGAGCTCTTCAGCGACGATCTGCGCCAGCGAGGTGCGAATGCCGGTGCCAAGGTCAACGTGGCCATTGAAGGCGTAGACCGTGTTGTCTTCATCGATAGCGATGAACAGCCCCAGTTCCTTGGGTTTGACAGTGGGCGTGCCGCCTTTGGCGACCGGGCCGGACGGCGGCAGGATGTCATCGACGACGAGCAGGACGCCGTTTTTGGCCAACAGGGAATCGCGGGTGGGCGTGGTCTGGGTCATGAGTGCATCCGGTTCAAAGCGGGTGACGGGCGGCCCGCATGACCGCACGCAGAATTTCGATGTGGGTGCCGCAACGGCAGAGGTTGGACGAGAGTTCGTTGCGGATCTCGGCTTCGCTGGGATGCGGGTTGCGGTCGAGCAAGGCCTTGGCGGTCATGATCATGCCGTTCATGCAGTAACCGCATTGCGCAGCCTGCTCGTCGATGAACGCCTGCTGCACCGGGTGCGGGCATGCACGGGAGCCGATGCCTTCGAGGGTGGTGATTTCCCGGTTTTCGGCGCCTGCCAGCGGGAACACGCACGAGCGCGCGGCCACGCCGTCGATGATCACCGTGCAGGCGCCACATTCGCCCAGACCGCAGCCGTATTTGGGGCCGTTGAGCTGCAAATCATTGCGCAACACCAGTAACAGCGGCGTGTCCGCCATGGCCGTGACCGACGCGGCCTGACCGTTGACCTGTAGCGTCAGGGTCTTCTCCCCCGCCACCTGTTGCTCGCTCATTCTGCTTCCCCATGTGTTACTGGCCGTATCCGGCTTTTAATGAAGTGCTTACTTCATGAAAAGAGAGCAGGAAGCGTGCCAGCGGGGAAATGGCTGTAAGAAATGGGAGGTAGTTCTGCTGAAACGCAGACCGTTCCTACAAACGGAACGCTCCGGCCTTACTCTTCCGGCTCATCAATCAACTTGCGCAGCAAAAACAACACCGCCACGCGTTCGGCGGGGTTGAGCTTGCCGAGGGTGATTTCGCTGATCTGCGCTGCGCGGGGGACGGTTTCCTGCACCAATTGGAGGCCGCTGTCGGTCAAGCTGCAAATGACCTTGCGCCGGTCCTGCGGATCCGGGTCGAGGCTGATCAGGTCGCGGGCCTTGAGCCGGTCGACAATGCCGCGAATGGTCGCCTGGTCCACCGCTGTGGCCTTGACCAGTTCGGTCTGTGAGCTGGGACCGTGATCGCGCAGGGCGCAGAGGGTGACGAATTGCACCGCCGTGAGCTGTGAATCGCCAACGTTCTGTTGAAAGATCGCCAGGTGCCGCTGGTAGGCCTTGCGCAGCAAATGGCCGACCTGCTCGGAAAAGGTGTAGGACTGATCGTTATTGAAAGGGTTGTCAGTGGACACAGATGACTCGTTCGGCGGGCTGTGGGGAATGGTGGGTACATTAGCGGGTGTGGGGTGACAGGGGAATCTTCGTTGCCGGAAAAGCCGTTCGCCAGCAAGCCGGCTCCCACAGATCTTGCGTCTCAAGCAGATCTGTTTCTGGCCGAAGGCCGTGGGAGCCGGCTTGCTGGCGAATGCCGCGACGCAATGCCAAGTCTCGATCAGGCCTTCGACGCCTCCGGCGCCACCACATCCCCACCCAGCACCACGTCCTGATCATCCAGATAGATGTCGCAATGGCGCAGCGGAATGTCCAGGTGACACGGCGTTTTGCGCGTCCCGCCGACCTCAGTGTTCGGCCCGGTGGAGAACAGGAAGTTGCCGTAGAACGCCCGGGCGTCCATGCACATGCCATCGTTCTTGTCGTGCAGGCCCATGGCAGTCCACTGCGCGCGAGGTTGCAGGCCCCAGCCGATGTGGGAAATGCCGTAAACCTCCGGATCGTTGAAATACTTCATGTAATCGCGCAGGTATTCGGCTTCGAAACCACCGTGAATCCTGGTGATGAAGCCCTTTTCGATCTCCAGCGTGATCTGCTCGCGAGCGTAGTTCTTGAACGGCAGCACGATGTCCCCGACGTCGATGACCAACGTGCCCTCAGCGGTTTCTTCATTCGGCCAAGAGAAGAGAAAGCCGCTCGGCCAGTGGTCCCAACGCCCCGGCTCATCGGCGAAACCGTATTCGGTGACTGAAGGATACTGCCCCAGTTGCGCACGGAAATCGCTGCCTGCGCGGGACTTCACATGAATCGAGCGTGCCCCTTTCAGCACCTGCTCTGCCGCCAACACCCGCTCTTTGTCGGCCAGGGTCGGCAACATGCGCGCCAGCACTTCCGGCGGCTCGACGGCCAGCAGAATCCGCGTACCCGTCTTGAGGATCTGCTCCTGCTCCGGCGAATGCAGCAGCATCATGGTGTCGACGATCAGGTCCGCCGCTTCCAACGCCCGTTGCGCAGCGAGATTGCCGGTCAAGGCGGTGTCGCCGCAGTAGGCGGTCATGTCGTTGCCCATCGCCTTGGGATGGTTGAACGATGGCAGTTCCACCGCATACACCTTGGCGCCCAGGCGCTGGGCGGCATCCATGGCGGCACGCACGGTGCGCGCATCGGAGTAGTGGCTCTTGAGCACTGCAACGCTCTGGGTCGTGTCGACTTTCGACAGTTTCAGCACGTGCTCGAACATCTGGGTCAATTCGCAATCGCTTACCGGCATCTCTCGTCTCCTCGTCATTCGGCCTTATTTATCTATACAGCCCAAATGCACCATTGAAAGGCATCGCGCTTCAGACTAGTGCGTTTTTAAAGCGTACACACTAATTAAAAGCGATAAGACATCAATTGAAGGCCGTCTGCAATAGGCGCGCCAGTTTGTTACTCATGCACACATCCCGCGTAATTTGAGGGTTACAAAGGGTGACATACCTATTTGCGACGTCATAAGGTCTTTTTTGAAATACCTATTCACATTTCAAAAAAACAGCGTATACACTTTAAAAACGCAAAACGGCGATGACCCGATTCGCCACTCCGTCCATCACTGATTCACGAAATACGAAGGAATGCGCGCCATGCCAAATTCTCAAAAAATCGCCATCGTCGGAGCCGGTCTGGGGGGCGCTGCCGCCGCCACGCTGTTGCAGCAAGCGGGCTTCCAGGTGGATGTCTACGAACAGGCACCGGCGTTTTCGCGTATTGGCGCAGGGATCCACATGGGTCCGAACATCATGAAAATCTTTCGCCGCATGGGCATCGAGCAGCAACTGAGCGACATGGGCTCGCACCCGGATTTCTGGTTCAGCCGCGATGGCGCCAGCGGTGACTACCTGTCGCGCATCAAACTGGGCGAGTTCTCACGTAAGGAATACGGCGCGGCCTACATAACCGTGCACCGTGGCGACCTGCACGCGCTGCAAATGTCGACCCTGGCACCGGGCAGCGTGCACTTCAGCAAATGCCTGACCACCCTTGAAGAACGCGACAACGGCGTGCGCCTGAACTTCGCCGACGGCACCCACGCCGACGCCGACATCGTGATCGGCGCCGATGGCATCAACTCCAAGATCCGCGAAGAACTGCTCGGCTTTGAAAAACCGCTGTATAGCGGCTGGGTCGCCCATCGCGCGCTGATCCGCAGCGACGTGCTGACCAAGTACAACCTGGACTTCGAAAACTGCGTGAAATGGTGGAGCGAGGACCGTCACATGATGGTCTACCACACCACCGGCAAGCGCGATGAGTACTACTACGTGACCGGCGTGCCGCACCCGGCGTGGGACTTCGACGGTAACTTCGTCGACAGCAGCCAGGCAGAGATGTACGAAGCCTTCGCCGGTTATCACCCCACCGTTCAGGCGCTTATCGAGTCCACCGAAACCGTGACCAAGTGGCCATTGCTCAACCGCAACCCGCTGCCGCTGTGGAGCCGTGGCCGTCTGGTGCTGCTGGGCGACGCCTGCCACCCGATGAAGCCACACATGGCCCAGGGCGCAGGCATGGCCATCGAAGACGCCGCGATGCTTACTCGCTGCCTGCAAGAAACAGGGCTGACCGATTACAGCACCGCATTCAGCCTGTACGAAGCCAACCGCAAGGAACGCGCTTCCCGGGTGCAGGCCGTGTCGAACGCCAACACCTGGCTGCGTACTCAGGAAGATCCGGCGTGGGTCTTTGGTTATGACCTCTACGGCCAAGCACTGAAATCGGAGGTGCCTGCGTGAGCACTTTTATCCACGGCGGCAACGTCCAGGCCAACGGCATTCGTCAACACTACTTGCGCTACGGTGGCCCGCAACACACAGGCAAACCGGCGCTGATCCTGATCCCCGGCATCACCAGCCCGGCGATCACCTGGGGTTTCGTGGCCGAGCATCTGGGCCAGTCGTTCGACACTTACGTGCTCGACGCGCGCGGTCGCGGCCTGTCGTCCACCGGGCCGGAGCTGGATTACAGCGTCGACACCTGCGCCGATGACATCAGCGCGTTTGCCGAGGCCATGGGCATCGACAGCTATCACCTGCTCGGTCATTCAATGGGCGCCCGTTTCGCGGCACGTATGTCTGTTCGCAATGCCCAGGGCCTGAAAAGCCTGGTGCTGATCGACCCGCCGGTCTCGGGGCCGGGTCGTCGCGAGTACCCGTCGAAGCTGCCGTGGTACGTCGATTCGATTCGCCAGTCGCAGCAAGGCATGACGGCTGACGACATGCGCGCGTTCTGCGCAACCTGGACCGAGGAGCAATTGCAGTTGCGCGCCGAGTGGCTGCACACCTGCTACGAGCCGGCCATCGTGCGCGCGTTCAACGACTTCCACGAAGAGGATTTCCATCAGGACCTGCCGAAGTTGCCGGTCCCTACCCTGCTGATCGTCGCGACACGCGGCGGGGTGATTCTGGCGGAGGACGAAGCCGAAATTCGCGCGCTGCAACCTGCGATTCAGATCGTTCGCGTGGAAGACGCCGGGCACATGATTCCATGGGACAACCTGCCGGGGTTCTTTGCCGCGTTTGGGGATTTTCTGGGTACGCCGCTGAGTTAACGCAGAACTCAACGCGTGGGAGCCGGCTTGCTGGCGAATGCAGGGTGTCAGGTAATGCATCTGTGAATGACACGCAGCATTCGCCAGCAAGCCGACTACCACAGGAATTTCACCAGCCCCCCAACCGGGTCAAGGAGAACGGAATGACTGAACAACAAACCGCCAACGCCAACTATCAGGGCGTGTGGGGCAACCGCATCGGTTTCGGGCAGAAACCAGCCCTGCTGATGATCGACTTCATGCAAGGCTACACCCAACCCGGCGCGCCGTTGTTTGCGCCCGGTGTGGTCAGTGCAGTGGCCGAGAGCGTCGAGCTGCTGGCTACCGCGCGCAAGCATGGCATTCCGGTGGTGCACACTAACATCCGCTACCACCCGGCGCATTTCGCCGACGGCGGCATCTGGGTGAAAAAAGCCCCGGTGATGAAAGACATGGTGGAAGGCAATCCGCTGGCGGCGTTCTGCGAGGAAGTGCTGCCACTCCCGGAAGAAGTGGTGATCAGCAAGCAATACGCCAGTTCGTTTTTCGGTACGTCGCTGGCTTCGATGCTACACGCCCAAGGCATCGACACCGTGGTGCTGGCAGGCTGCTCGACCAGCGGCTGCATCCGCGCCACAGCGGTAGACGCCGTGCAACACGGATTTCGGACCATCGTCGTGCGCGAATGCGTGGGCGATCGCCACCCCGATCCCCATGAGGCGAACCTGTTCGACATCGACAGCAAGTATGGGGATGTCGTCAGCAAACAGGAGGCGATCACACAGTTCAGCAAATAAGGTGCGGTTTGTCCTGACCCTGTGGGAGCGAATTCACTCGCGAGACGTCTGTACAGCCGATGTTCATCTATCGCCTGCCACCGCCTCATCGCGAATGAATTCGCTCCCACAAAGAGATCGGTGATCGACCGCGTATTGCAATGCTCACCCATAGAACCCGGCCACAGAGCACGGGTCGCGCAACCTGGATGCGCACACCACTGGACAGCGTGCTCCGTCCAGTCTTCTGACACTGCCTTTGGAAGTCGCCATCCGGTGCTTGCCAAAGTACTGAATGCGCGGCAAACAAAAACCACAACAGGCCGTATGAGTATGCAGCGAACACAGGCACTATCAGCCGCCACTGCACTCAACGGTCGAAGAACCGCCAGGAGACACCCATGCCCTCTGCGAATGTAGAAACCTCTGCGGCTGACGCCGCGGACCCGATCAAAGCGCTGTACCACAAGATCACCTGGAAGCTCATTCCGTTCCTGTGTTTCTGCTACCTGGCTGCCTACCTGGACCGCATCAACATCGGCTTCGCCAAGCTGCAGATGCTCGACCAACTGCACTTCAGCGAAACCGCATTCGGCCTCGGTGCCGGGCTGTTTTTCGTGGGTTACATCCTGTTTGAAGTACCGAGCAATCTGGTGCTGGAAAAAATCGGGGCAAAGATCTGGATCGCCCGCATCATGATCACGTGGGGCGCGCTGTCGGTATGCACCCTGTTCGTCACCACGCCGATGCAGTTCTATGTGTTGCGCTTCTTCCTCGGTGCTGCCGAAGCAGGCTTCCTGCCGGGTGTGCTGTTTTACCTGACCACTTGGTTCCCGACCTACCGCCGCGGCCGCATCATCGCGTTGTTCATGATCGGCCTGCCGCTGTCCAGCGTCATCGGCGGTCCGCTGTCGGGCTGGATCATGGGCCACTTCGACCAGACGGCCGGTCTGCGCGGCTGGCAGTGGTTGTTCTTGATCGAAGGCGTGCCGAGCGTGTTGCTGGGTGTCCTGACCTTCTGGGCGTTGCCGAATGCACCCAAAGACGCCAAATGGCTGAACAGCCAGGAACAGACCCTGCTGGAAGGCGAGCTGCGCCTGGACGAGGCCGAGGGCAAGGACAGCAAACACAGTTTCCGTGACGGCTTCTTCAACCTGAAAGTGTGGATGCTCGGCGGTATCGACTTCTCGATCCTGCTCAGCGCCTACGCCATGGGCTTCTGGATGCCGACCTTCATCAAGAACGCAGGCGTCACTGACACGTTTCACATTGGTGTGTTGACCGCCTTGCCGAGTGTCGCCGCGCTGATTGGCATGCTGATGATCGGCGCCAGTTCCGACCGCCGTCGCGAGCGTCGCTGGCACATCATCGTTCCGTTCTGGATCGGTGCCGTGGCCATGGGTGCCAGCCCTTTTTTCACCCATAACGTGGTGGCGACCGTTGCGTTGTTCGCCGTTGCCTCCGCCGCGATCATCGGCGCGGTGCCGGTGTTCTTCAGCCTGCCTGCGACCTTCCTCAAAGGCCGCGCAGCAGCGACCGGTTTTGCCCTGGCCTGTTCGCTGGCGAACATTGCCGGTTTGGTGAGCAACTCGATGATGGGCATCGCCATCGACGTCACCGGCAGCAGCGCGGGCGCGTTGTGGTTCTTCGCCGGGTGCCTGGTGTTGAGCAGCCTGTTGGTGGTGGCGTTGCCTGCGAAACTGGTTAACCGATAAACAGACGTACCGCGTCAATCTGTGGGAGCCGGCTTGCTGGCGAATACGGTGGATCAGCATCATCAGTATTGACTGACACACCGCTTTCGCCAGCAAGCCGGCTCCACAAAACGTATTCGCCCGATCGCATCTACAAGGAAAAATGATGCACACATTCCTCAAACGCTGCGCCTTCGCCCTGACCCTGGGCCTGTCTGCCACGTCTTTGCAGGCCGCAGAAAAGATCATCTTCGACACTGATTTCAACGTTCTCAACGACGACGGCCAGGCCTTCATCATGCTGGCGCAACTGCACGCACAAAAACGCATCGACCTTCTGGGCATGACGCTGGTCAGTGGCAACGCGTGGGTCGATCAGGAACAGGTCGACGCGCTCAGGGCCGTCGAGCGTATGGGCGTGGAAAAGGACATCGGCGTGTACTCGGGCGCTGCCTACCCGCTGCTTCACGACTACGCCAGCTATGAACAGGAAAAAGCCCTGTTCGGCGCAGGCTGGCCGGGGGCGTTCAAGAACCCTCGCCCTACTTCGACTTCGCAACTGGTTGCCCCGCCGGACGGCCTGGCCACGCACACGAAACTGCGCAGTGAATCCGCCGCTCAGTTCATCGTCGACAGCGTGAAAAAGAATCCTCACCAAGTCACGATTCTCGCCGTCGGTCCGTTGACCAACATCGCGCTGGCCATTCGCAGCGCGCCGGAAATCGTGCCATTGATCAAGCGAATCGTGTACATGGGCGGCGCCATCGAGATTCCCGGCAATACCACCCCGGCAGCGGAATTCAACTGGTGGTTCGACCCGGAAGCCGCAAGGATTGTCCTACGCTCGCCCATCGAGCACGTGATCTTCCCGAATGACGTGTGTGAGAAGGTCATCTTCGACGCTTCGGTCTATCAGCGCATCACGGCCAAAGCCGGGGTCATCCCGGACCTGTACAAAGCTGTGCTCGGACCTGAATTCGCCAACGATCCGAATTACCACAGCTTCACTTGGGACAGCCTGCCTGCGCTGTACCTGGTGCACCCGGAACTGATCACCGAATCGAAGGATCTGTGGGTCGATGTCGACACCCATTTCGGCCCGGATTACGGGCGTTCGATGGGCTACAAGAAAGGCGCGCCAGTGGGCACGCAGAAGGCCAAAGTGGTGTACGCAGTCGATCAGAAGCAGTTCTGGGATGAGTACGTGAACCTGGTGACGCTGCCTGCGCCGGTGAAGCGCTGAACAGATCACGTCTGCTCCTCAGTGGGAGCCGCCTTGGTGGCGAATGCGTTGGGTCAGCATCACATTGGGTGACTGACACACCGCATTCGCCACCGACGCGACTCCCACAGAATGTACATCCGTCTTCCTATTTCACCCCACTAACGCCATCAACTGCTGCCGCTGCGCATCGGTCAACAATGGTCCTTGCGCAGCGGCGGCATTTTCCTTCATGTATTTCGGATTTCCCGTTCCCGGAATGGCGCAGGTTACCGCCGGGTGGGAAATCAGAAATTTCAGCGCCAACTGTGCCCAACTGGTCGCCTGCACCTCCCCCGCCCAGCCCGGCAAGGGTGTGTCACGCAAGCGCCCAAGCAAGCCGCCGCCGCCAAACGGTCGATTGCAGATGACAGCCACGCCGCGCTCCCGGCACAACGGCAACAGCCGCGCTTCGACAGCCCGGTCGTCAAGCGCATAGTTGATCTGCAAGAAGTCCAGCTTTTCAGCCTTGAGCACCGCCTCCACCTCGTCATAGGCCGACGAGGTGTAATGGGTGATGCCGATGTAGCGAATGCGCCCCTGCTCCTTCCACTGGCGCAAGGTCGGCAAGTGGGCTTTCCAGTCGAGCAGATTGTGGATCTGCATCAGGTCGATGCGATCGGTCTGCAACAGACGAAAAGAGGCCTCCATCTGCGCGATACCCTCTTTCGCCCCGCGGGTCCATACCTTGGTGGCAAGAAACGCGGGAGAGCGTGGCCGATGGATCGACAGCAATTCTCCGGTCGTCTGCTCGGCGCGACCGTACATGGGCGAGCTGTCGATGACCGTGCCGCCTGCCCGAAACAGCGCGTCAAGCACCTGAGGCAACGACTGGTATTCCTCGCGACCAGGCCCGACATCGAAATTGCGATAGGTGCCTACGCCGATCATTGGCAGCGCTTCGCCACTGGAAGGGATGTCTCGGGTCAGCATTGTTCGGCCTCCTGATGGGCTGGATGTCGAAGGTTCGTTGCTGGCCGCCGCTGCCGAATCGAACGCCAGTGCTGCCGAAACGCCCGCCGCGAGCGTCAGCAACCGCCTGCGGGTAAAGAGCTGCGAGCCGGTCATGGGAGTCTCCTGATCGGACAAAGATTGGTCGACCTTCGATGATCGGCATCGGTTCAACATCCCTGCCTCGCGCCCGGACATGAGAATGGAACGCACCGCGTCTTCGCGCGTCACACCTTAAGCACTGACCCGGGAGGCCACGACATGAAAACAGTGATCACCTTGCAAGAACTCGCCGAAGCGGACCTGAGGCCGTACAAGGAAGTCTGGCTGACTTCCGCCGAAGCGCTGGCCGAAAGCGGACATCGCGAAGACGAAATGTGCCTCTGGCGCGCGGACCAGGCGTTCACCCACGACATGCTCAGCGAAGGCACCCACGATCAGAACCTCTACGGCGTCTGGTTGGTGGTGGACGATATCGATGACCCGGAGCAAATCATGGCGATCGAAGACAGCGTGCGAGAACGCCTGAATGCACTGGGGCTGAAGGGCGAATTCTACCCGGCGGAGATCGGCGATGGGCAGGCGTCGATGGGCTGACATTTGCAGTTACACCAAACCGGGCGTATAAATGAGCAATCACTCACTTATTACTTGATATTTCTCATGGCACGCCCGAAAAGCGAAGACAAACGCAACGCCCTCATCGACTCTGCTCTGCGCGTGTTCGCCGAACAGGGCCTGGGCGCGCCGACGTCGAAGATCGCCAAACGCGCGGGTGTGTCCGAGGGGACGCTGTTCAATTATTTCGAAACCAAGGACGACCTGCTCAATCAGGTCTATCTGCAACTCAAGGCCCAATTGCGCGACGTGATGATGCCGGGCTATCCGAGCGATCACGACCTCAAATCCCGACTGCACCATGCCTGGCACACCTATGTCGGCTGGGGCGTGGCCCATCCACAGGAACGCAAGGCCATGGCCCTGCTGATGATGTCCGACCGCGTAACCGATGCCAGCAAGCAGTCTGGCAGCGAAGCGTTCAACGACATCCATCGCCACATGCAGGAAGGCACTGCCTGCGGCGCACTGCGTGATCAGCCCACGGCCTTTATCGCGGCGATCATGCGCTCGCTGGCCGAGACCACCATGGATTTCATGAGCAACGAACCGGAGCACGCCGAGCGTTACTGCGACGCGGGCTTCGCCGCCTATTGGAATGCAATCGCAAAGGATTGAGTTTTTATTTACCCATTAATTGAGTGATTACTCACTCACAAGCTAATCCACTGGGAGATTCATCATGTCCAAAGTCTGGTTGATCACCGGCAGTGCCAGCGGCCTGGGTCGCAACATCGCCGAAGCCGTCCTGCAATCGGGTGGCCGCCTGCTCGCGGCGGCCCGCGACATTCAGCGACTCGACGATCTGCTCCAACGCTACCCCTCACACATCCTGCCCTTCGAACTGGACGTCACCGACCCCACCGCCGCCGAAGCTGCAGTGCAGGCAGCGGTGGAACGCTTCGGCCGTCTGGACGTACTGGTCAACAACGCCGGTTTCGGTCACATGCTGCCCTTTGAACAAACCGCAGAAGCGGATTTCCGCCTGGAGTTCGAAACCAACTTCTTTGGCGTCGTGAATCTGTGTCGCGCCGCTGTGCCCGTGATGCGGGAACAGGGGGCGGGCCGCATCGTCCAGATTTCCTCAGTGGGCGGGCGCTTGGCGACACTGGGCATGAGCGCCTATCAATCGGCGAAATGGGCCGTGGGCGGGTTCTCGGACGTACTCGCGGCAGAAGTCAAACCGCTGGGCATACACGTCACCACCCTGGAACCGGGCGGCATGCGCACCAACTGGGCGGTACGCGCCCGTGGCAGCAACGTGCCATTCATGGCGGCTTACGAGCAGAACGTCGGCCAGATGCGGGACCTGTTGCGCAAGATTGCAGGCAACGAAAACAGCGACCCGGATCGCGTTGCACAGGTCGTCCTCAAAGTGGCTGAGCACGCACAGCCGCCGCTGCGCCTGCTGCTGGGCAGTGACGCCCTGCATTACCTGGCGCCGGTGGAAGCCAACAGGGCTGAGACAGCCGAGCGCTGGAAAGCGGTAAGTGCGTCGGTGGATTTCAGTGCAACAGGGCCGGTGGCTGAGTTGCCGGAGCGCTAAGGATTCAGCCGAATGAGACTTCGGGAAGCTCTGCGTAGGAGCTTTCCGAAAGTATCGTAGTCATGCCGTTTTCAGCGGTTTGTTTAATGACATCGGCCAATTTCCGCCCCTATGGTCGCCTCCTCATTTCGCCGAAAAGGAGACCCGGCCATGTCCAAACCCTATGCGTTCGTCAATGAGCGAGTTCAGAACTACACCTACCTGCGCAACCACCTGTTGGACATTCCTGTCAGCGCACGTGCCAAGGTCGATCAACTCAATCCCCAGCTTGTCAATGGCACGGTCATGCCCGGCGATGTGGTTATCGTAGGTGACGGACCTGCACATATGTGCACGTTCGAAGAAGCGCAGTTGATGCAGCTCGCGCAGGACGTGCGCTGGTCGATGATGTGGACGTTACCCAGCGAACATGAAGTCATGTTGCGCAACTACGACATGATCCAGAGCATCATGAGTTATGGCTCGATCGGAATCGGTGCCGCCACCGGGGCGTGGAACAAGCACCTTAACCAAGTTGAAAGCACGCTCAAGGAAATCGAAGCGCTCCATCAGCGTTGGAGAGCTGGTGGATTGAGCAATGACCAGTTTTTCGCGCAGCGCCGCACATTGTTCACCCGGATGGAGACCCACTTGAAAGGCATCGGACGATTTGGGACCGGGCTGAATAATCAAGGGAAGATGAAGCGCATTCTCGGGATTTCGAGCAAGAGCTACTTGCACACCGGCGAGATTGCAGACTATGCCAAGAACGTTAAGGGCGTTTCCAAAGTGGCGAGTGCGATGAGCAAGGGAACTTACGTGGGTATAGCGCTGGATGTCGGTGCGGGGGCGTTGGAGATCAAGGAGGCTTGTTCGACTGGGCGAGAAGAGGAATGTAGCAGGGCTAAGTATGTGGAGACAGGGAAAGCAGCGGGAGGAATCGCCGGGTCATGGTATGGAGGCGCTCTTGGGGCGTCAGCAGGTCCAACGATTTGTATCGGGCTTGGACTTCCTTCAGGTGGCACGATTACCGTAGCCTGCGCCATAGTAGGAGGTGCGCTGTTGGCATGGGGTGGAGGAAAAGCGGGCTCGGAAATTGGAGATGGCTCGGCCACCATTTTGTACGAGGCGACCCATGAGCGTTGATTTCATCCTGAAACTTGCCACTGTCTTGACCGCCTTTCTTTTGATTGTTGGGGTGGCAGCTTTGATATGGGCAGCGATCTACAGACTGGACCAAGTTGAGCAGGCATTGGCGAACAGCAAGCTCAATACTGATGCCAAACGGCAGTGGCGAAACGCAGGCTTGGTGGGTCGTCAATACCGGCTAGCCATGGCGACGAGCGCGGTGCTGTTCACAAAACTCTATGCCAAGCATGGACTGGTCGATCCTGACGATGTGAAGCGCATGCCGAAATCACTTAAGTGTTGGATTGTGATTCCCAATGTTGGAGGAGCATTCATCTTGCTGGCAGCATTCATCCTGGGGGTTGTTACCGACAAGATAGACCTCTCCCTGTAGCGGCCCGGCCGGGCGGTGGCGTCCGCAAAACCGCCACCGCCGGTAAGCCGTACTGTTACAGGGCGAGCGCCTTATGATCGCAACCTTCGACAAGCCGAACGCTTACCTAAAGCGCGAAAGCCCCCCTCACTTCTTCAACGCGTCATACGCCTCCAACGCGTGCATCGAGTAGATGTACGCCGCGCCCGCGTTCAGCGAGATCGCGGTGGCCAGCGCCGCCGCCACTTCTTCGCGAGTCGCGCCAGCGGCGATGGCCGCTTCGGAGTGGGCGCCGATACAGCCGTCGCAGCGGGTGGTGATGGCCACGGCGATGGAAATCAGCTCGCGCGTCTTGGCGTCGAGGACATTGTTCTCCGCCGCAGCATCGCCAAGGGCCATGTAGGCCTTGACCATTTTCGGGTTGGATTTGGACAGGGAGCCAAAGGATTTCTTGATGGTAGAAACAAGGTCGGGCCAATTGCTGAACATGGTGGTATCTCCTGAGAGCGGCGACTAGACTGCGCCGGGAACACGATCAGTCTGGTCCAACTGCGTTGGTGTAACTTGCACGTTTAGCTCATTTTTTTGTCCGAAAATCTCATATGAACGCCATCGATACGCTCATTACGCTAGCCGACGTCCGGGGCAGTCTGGACCTGCGCTGCCAGTTTCAGGGCGACTGGGCGCTGGATCACGACCAACGCGCCGTGGGGCTTGCGCCCTATCACATCGTTCTGGCGGGCGAATGCGGGGTGGAATTGCGCGATGGGCGCCGGTTGAAACTGGTGGCCGGCGACATCCTCGTACTGCCTGAGGGGCTGCCTCATTTGCTGCTCAGCCCCGGGAATCGGGTCATGCCGTCCGTCCCGCGCCTGGAGTCTGGCGGATTACTGGACGTGAAGCGGTTCGGCAACGGCGATGATCTGGATCTGCTGTGCGGTAGTTTTCATTATCAGCAGGGGTCGATGCTGTTTTCGGCATTGCCTGACCACTTGCTGATATCCACCCAAACCCTGGATGGCGGCCACGCCCTGCCCTCACTGGTCGCACTGCTGCGCAGCGAAGCCAATCTCAATCAGGCAGGCAGTCAATACATGCTCAACGCGCTGACCTCGGCGCTGTTCACGTTGGTGTTGCGCGCTCATCTTTCGCAATCACCCCAGAGCGAGGGCAGCCTGGCGTTGTTGGGCGACCGTCGTTTGAGCCGCGCCTGGCAAGCCATGCTCGCCGACCCCGCTCGGGAGTGGACCATCGACGCGCTGGCCGATTTGGCAACCATGTCCCGCGCCACGTTCATGCGCGCATTCAGCAAACTCAGCGGCAGCTCACCCTGGGCGTTGCTGACCCAAGTGCGTATGCAGATGGCGTACGGGTTGTTGAGCCGGTCGAAAAGCGGATTGAGCGACATCGCCGCCGAGGTGGGCTATCAATCACAGGCGGCGTTCAGCAAGGTGTTCAAGGAGACCTACGGCATGGCGCCGGGGCAGATGCGGCGACAGTTGGAGGCCGGCAACAGAACTATGCTGCAAGGATGAGGTGTTTGTGGAAGTGAGCTTGCTCACGAAGCAGCAGTCCAAGCCCCCCCCTTTTCGAGCGTTGCCTGCTCCATTCGTGAGAGCGCTCGCTCCCACAGGTCCATAGACGAGCGTGAGTGGGCACATGTTTATGTTGCCTTCGGCGCCCTGCCGCCCAACCGCTTCCACATGGTCTTGGTGATGCGCTGGGTGTTCTTGTATCCCGCCCACGGATCAGCCTTAAGCTTGCGCAAGCGTTTGAGCAGGTTGCCGATGTTCCACTGCGCCGAGGATTTGAGGCTGGTGAGCTCCTCTCGTGTAACGGGCACAGACACCGGCAGTCCCGGTCTTGCACGTGCGGAATAGGCAGCGACGGTGCTGGCGCCTCGGACGTTGCGCAGGTAGTCGATGAAGATTTTGCCCACGCGGTTTTTCGGTCCTGAGATGGCAGTGAAGCGTTCTGGCAACGGCTGTGCAATGAATTGAGCCAGCGCTTTGCTGAACGCTTTCACCTCATCCCAATCGGCCTTGCGCGCCAGCGGCACGATGATGTGCATACCCTTGCCACCGCTGGTCTTGAGAAACGCCTCCAGCCCCAGTTCATCGAGCACCGAGAGCGTCAACTGGGTCGCTTCGATCATGCTGCGCCACGGCAAATCCGGGTCCGGATCAAGGTCGAGGACGAAGTGGTCCGGCAACTCGATCTTGTCGTAGGTCGAACCCCAGGTGTGCAGCTCGATGGTGCCCATCTGTGCCGCACCGACCAACGCCTGCACGCTGTCGATTTCCATCAGCCGGGCATGGCCAGGGTCCAGTTTGCGGTCCAGTTGCTTGATATTGGGAATAGCCATCCGCTGGGTGTGTTTCTGAAAGAACTGCTCGCCCTCGACACCGTCCGGGCAACGCAGCAGCGCGACGGCGCGGTGATCAAGATGGGGCAGGATCCAGTCGGACACCGATTCGTAGTAATGCGCCAGATCGATCTTGTGCAACCCGCTCTGGGTGTCGATAACCCGCTCGGGATGGGTGATCTGCACACCCGCCACCTCAAAGGTATCTTTGCTTGTGCGCTTGGCTGCGGGTCTGGGCTTCTCGGGAACTCGCTCCTCATCCTGTTTAGCCGCCTTCGCTTTGGGTTTGAACGGCGCCTTGATGTCTTTCGGGGTCTTGGGATACTCGTGCACCACCTCGCTGGCAGGCTTGTCCTTGCGCAACGCGATAAAGGCAGAGTGGCGGATGATGCCCTCGCGGGTCCACTCGCTGAACTCCACTTCGCCCACCAGCGTCGGCTTGATCCAGTGCACGCCCCGGGCCTGAGCAGAGGTAAGTTTTTTCGCCAGGGGCGAGGCGTCCCGTGCCAGCGGTTTCATCTGTTCGAGCACGTCATCAAGGGTCTTGTGCTTGAACCCGGTGCCGACGCGCCCGGCGTACACCAGGCCTGCGCCCTCCTCGTTCACCGCCAGCAACAGCGCGCCAAACCCACTGCGCGCGCCTTGCGGCGCGGTGTAGCCGACGATGACGAACTCCTGACGCAGCTTGCATTTGAGTTTGATCCAGTCAGCGCTACGGCGGGACTGATAAACGCTGCCCGCTCGCTTGCCGATCACCCCTTCCAGGGACAGCGAACACGCGCTCTCGATGATGTCCCGGTGGCTGGCAGAAAATGCATCGGAAAACCGCAAGAGGCCCTTTTTTGACTTGCCCAGCAGCTTTTTCAGCGCGGCGCGGCGCTCCTCCACAGGCTTTTGCCGCAGGTCTTCGCCATTCAGGAATGGCACGTCGAACAGGTAATACACGATGTCCTTGGCATGCCCCGTCTCGAACGCATTCTGCAACGCCTGAAAATCCGGCAGCCCGGCGTCGTTGAGCACCACCACTTCGCCGTCAAGCCAACCATCGCCCAGGTTCAGTTCGCTGATCGCCCTGGCCTGCAACGGCAAGCGCTCGGTCCAGTCGTGACCATTGCGAGTGATCATGCGCACCTCGCCATCGAGAATCCGGGTCATGATCCGGTAGCCGTCGAACTTGATCTCGTACAGCCAATCCCCTTCTGGCGGGGTGTCCATCAACGTGGCCAGTTGTGGTGAAAGCTTCTCTGGAACAGACGTCTTCTTCGCCGAGACCGTTTTACGCGCGGGTTTGGTCGTGGGCGACCTGGCAGGCGCTGAAGCCGCCACCTTGCGCTTTCCCGCTTTGCCCGACCTGCGATCATCACCCACCGTCGTGCCGCTGACGACGCTTTGTGGCTTGTCGACCACAATGTCGTAATCTTGCGCCGAACGCACGGCGGCATCTTTCTCCTTGATCAGCAGCCACTGTTCCTTGTCACCGCTGCCCGGCAGATGAGTGCGCACCAGCGCCCAATCCCCCGTGAGTTTTTCGCCGATCAGGGTGAATTTGAGCTTGCCCGCCTTGTAGGTTTCTCGCGGGTCACCGTGGGGTTGCCAGATGCCCCGATCCCAGACGATCACATCGCCTGCGCCGTATTGCCCTTCGGGAATGTGACCTTCAAAACTGCCGTAACCCAGCGGATGATCTTCGACATGCACGGCCAGACGCTTGTTCTTCGGGTCCAGGCTCGGCCCCTTGGGCACGGCCCAGCTTTTCAGGGTGCCATCCAGTTCGAGGCGAAAGTCGTAATGCAGGTTGCGGGCATCGTGCTTGTGAATTACGAACGTCAGCGCGCGGCCTTTGCTGCTGCGAACACGGCCGGGCGTTTCGGGAGGTTCGGACGTGATGTCGAAATTGCGCTTGCGGGTGTATTCACTCACGGGTTTTGCCATGATCGATTCAACCTCTGCGCCTTGATTTCAAGGTTTGATTTCAAGGATCGGCCTTGAGCAAGGCATCTGCATTCAGGACGCCTTGGTCGTTTTCTTCCTTGCAGGGGCTCGCCGTTTGGCCGGAACTGCATCATCAACGGTTACGGTTTTGCTCTTGCCGGCAGGTTTGGTTTTAGCTGGGGCCTTGGTAGAACCGCCGCGGGCGCCCAGACTGCGTTTGAGCAATTCAGTCAGATCGATGACATCAGCGGATTTGCGCTCGGCCTGATCGGCGTCGGCTTCCACGTCTTCGATCTTGCCTTCCCGGGCCTTGGTCTCGACCAGCTTCATGATCTGGTCCTGGAACGTGTCGCGGTACTCGTCAGCATCCGGTGTCCAGTCAGCGCTCATGTCTTTGACCAATCGTTTGGCCATGTCCAGCTCGCTCTTGCCGAGCTTTACATCGGTCACGCCCTCAGGCAGCTCCAGGCTGTCCAGCCCATGCACTTCCGAGGGCCAGCGCAACAACACCAGCAAAATCGCCGACTCCAGTGGCATCACGGCTGCCAGATGCTGGCGGGTACGGATGACCACATGGGCCAGCGCCACCTTGCCAGTGTCCACCAGCGTCTGTCGTAGAAGAGCGTAGACCTTCTCGCCGCGCTTGTCGGGTGCCAGGAAGTACGGCGTGTCGATGTTTTGCAGGGGAATCTGCGCGCTGTCGACAAAGCCGAAGATGTCGATGGTCTGGGTAGACTGAGGATGAGCCTTGCGAATCTCCTCCTCGCTGATCACCACATAGCGGCCCTTCTCATACTGCACGCCTTTGACGATGTGTTCTTTGCTCACTTCCTTGCCGGTCTTCTTGTTGACGCGCTTGTAACCGACCGGGTCCATGCTGCGCTTGTCCAGCCAGTCGAAGTCGACGCCCTGCTGCGACGTCGCCGACACCAGCGCCACAGGGATATGCACCAGCCCGAAACTGATCGCGCCCTTCCAGATTGCCCGAGCCATGGTGTGAATTCCCAAGGGGTAGATACTGGAATGACCGGGGCGGAGAGCGAAAAGTTTCGATGGCACGATGACTGCGCGCCGGATGATTGCCTATTCCTGCAAGGCATAACCCTTATCCCCTCGACCCACCTTCTTAACGCAACGAAAACGCGTTAGCCTCTGCGACATTCCATTGATGAGCGCCTGGATACGCACTGCATCCACGCCTCCACTCCCGGTTGAGCACACCATGAACGCCATGAGCCAAACATCACACACCGCGACCATGACCAAGGGGCTGGCGATGCTGTTCGCCTTCTGCTGCGGCGCGATCGTCGCCAACATCTATTACGCCCAGCCCATCATCGGGCTGATTGCGCCGGACATCGGACTGTCGAGCACGCTGGCGAGCTTCATCGTTTCGCTGACGCAGATCGGTTATGCGCTGGGCCTGTTTTTCCTGGTGCCACTGGGCGATTTGCTGGAGAACCGCCGTTTGATGATCGTCACCACAGGTGTGGCGATTCTGAGTTTGCTCAGTGCTGCCTTTTCGCAGTCGCCCAACGTGTTTTTGCTGGCGTCGCTGTTGGTGGGGTTCAGTTCGGTGGCGGTGCAGATTCTGATTCCTCTTGCGGCCCATCTGGCGCCTGAAGAAACCCGCGGTCGCGTGGTCGGCAGCATCATGGGCGGCCTGTTGCTGGGCATTCTGCTAGCGCGTCCGGCCTCCAGCCTGATTGCCGACCATTTTGGCTGGCGTGCGGTGTTCGGCACGGCGGCGGTGGTGATGCTGGTCATCAGCCTGGTGCTGACCACCACCATTCCCAAGCACCAACCGGCCCACAACGCGAGTTACGGGCAACTGCTCAAATCCCTGTGGACGCTGTTGCGCAAGCAGCCGGTGTTGCGTCAGCGGGCGTTTTATCAGGCCTGCATGTTCGCCACCTTCAGCCTGTTCTGGACGGCCGTGCCGCTGGAACTGGCGCGCAATCATGGGCTGTCGCAAAGCCAGATCGCGCTGTTCGCGCTGGTCGGGGCGATTGGTGCGGTGGCAGCGCCGATTTCCGGGCGTCTGGCGGATGCCGGGCACACCCGTGTCGCCAGCCTCTGTGCCATGTTGTTCGCGGCGCTGAGTTTTCTGCCTAGCCTGATCGAACCGGCTTACGCAGTGATTGGCATGGCGGTGACCGGCGTGGTGCTGGATTTCTGTGTGCAGATGAACATGGTCCTCGGCCAGCGTGCGGTTTACGCGCTGGATGCCAAAAGCCGCAGTCGCCTGAACGCGCTGTACATGACCAGTATTTTCATCGGCGGAGCCAGCGGTTCGGTGATCGCCAGCGCCCTCTACGACCACGGCGGCTGGGGCTGGATCGTGATCGCAGGCAGCGCGTTTCCGCTGTTGGCGTTGCTGGTGTTTTTGAAGAATTCGGCGGGATCGCGCTAACCGACACACTCCTATAGGACCTGATATCTACGGAGCTTCATATGACCACCCGCACCTTCCTCATCACCGGCGCCAGCAAAGGCATTGGCCGCGCACTGTCGGAACACCTGGCCGCCGCAGGCCACACCGTGGTGGGCATCGCCCGCAATGCCGACGATCCGACCTTTCCCGGCGTACTCAAGGCACTGGACCTGAGTGACAAGGACCAGACCCGCGGCGGCCTGGCCGAACTCGCGCAGCATTATCAATTCGACGGTCTGGTGAACAACGTCGGCCTCGTGCGCCCGCAGCCGCTGGGGCAGATCGAGCTGGACGACTTCGACGCGGTGATGAGCGTCAACCTGCACTCCGCATTGCTTGCCACTCAAGCATTGCTGCCGAACATGCGTGAAAAAGGCTGGGGCCGTATCGTCAACATTTCCAGCCTGACGGTGCTCGGTATCACCCAACGCACCGCCTACGCCGCCGCCAAGGCTGCACTGATCAGCTTCACCCGGTCCTGGGCGCTGGAACTGGCGCAAACCGGCATCACCGTCAACGCCATCGCCCCCGGCCCGACTGAAACCGAACTGTTCCGCCAGAACAACCCGGTGGGCAGCGAAGGTGAAAAACGCTACCTCTCAGGCGTGCCCATGGGCCGCTTCGGCCAGCCGGACGAAATTGCCTCGGCGATTGCGTTTTTACTGTCGGAACAGAGTGGGTTCATCACCGGGCAGACGCTGTTTGTCGATGGCGGGGCTTCGGTGGGTAAGGCGGGGATTTAAGCGAACGACTATGACTGCAAATAAAAACCGCCGATTTCGGCGGTTTTTATTTGAGTACTCAAGCGCTAGGCCCTGCCAGCGGGCCTGTTGGCTCAAGTTCTTTACCAAGAGCAAGCCCTACTTGTAGAAAACGCTTCTGATTCTCTGAAAAAACATCGGCAAGCATCCGTGCCTCTGCTTTTAGCTCAACCATTGACTGCATTTTTGCTTTGCGTTTTTTGGCGGTCATAGACACCTCCTGCGTCTGCCCAATGACGGCTATCTTAGGAGCCACCTACTGAAATGACAAGGCGACGGGCCTCGTCAAACTGGAATCCCAGAGCCTTGTAATACTTAATGGCATTCACCGCTGGCTGCTGTATCTCAATCTCGCGACAACCCAACATTTGTGCGTATAGGTCGACTCCCATTAAGGCGAGCGGCGCAATAAGCCCTTTGAGCGGATGCTCACTTCCCGGTTTTCCTTCGAGAAGAATAATTTTGATCGTAAGCCGACTTTGACGTGGCGTCGCATAACACAAGCCGCACAGTGTCTGGTTGTACCAAATGGCGAGGTCAAAACCCTTTGCATCCAACCTCTTCCAACTTGAAACATTTTCCCAAGGGTAAGTGCTGCCTTCCCAGTGTTCGCAGGCTGAGATGGCAGTTCGATCAATAGGCTCGAATTTCACCTGTCGACCGTCAATGCCGAGCACGCCCGCTGCGAACACACTGCCCATTTTTTCGTTAATGAGTGCACGGGCTCGGGACCGAAAAATCTGATCCCTTAGCGCCGTGGCCTTTCCATGTCGTCTCATTGCCAGTGTTCATTGAAAACTCAAGGGCGAATGATGACGGCATGAAGAAAAGCATGTGCGGTACATATTTATCGACCGCCCCCTGGTCCGAGAAGCAGGCACGATCTGCAACTCACCGAATCGCCGCAAACCCTCGCTCAAGATCCTCGATCAACGCACTGACATCCTCCAGCCCGATGTGCAGCCGCAGCAGCGGGTTCAGCGTCTTGTCATTGGCGTTCGTTCGATCCCGCACGTTGGCGACGATGATCAGGCTTTCGAACCCTCCCCAAGACGCACCAAGGCCGAACAGATGCAGGGCGTCGATGAAGGCGTCCAGGTGCTTGGGGTCGTTGTCCGCCAGCTCGAAGGTCAGCAGGCCGTTGCTGCCGGTAAAGTCGCGCTTCCACAGCGCATGGTTCGGGTGATCGCGCAACGCCGGGTGGAACACGCGTTTGACCTGCGGGTGTTGCTGCAACCAATGGGCGACCTGTAACGCCTGGCGCTGATGGACGTCCAACCGAGTGGCCAAGGTGCGGGCGCCGCGCAGGACGAGGTACGCATCGTCCGGGCTGACCACGCTGCCAAAGGTGTCAGTCATGACCGCCAGTGGCTGCCACACCGCTTGCGTGGTGCAGACGCTGCCCATCACCACGTCGCTGTGGCCGGCCAGGTATTTGGTCAGCGCCATGATGGAGATGTCCGCGCCCAGCGTCAGCGGTCGGTACTGATAGCCCGAGCCGTAGGTGTTGTCGACGGCCAACAGAATCCCCCGCGACTTGCACACCGCAGCCATGGCGGGCAGATCGGCGAGTTCATACAGCAGCGAACCCGGGACTTCGGCGTAGACCATTTTGGTGTTGGCTTGCGCTTGCTGTTCCAAGCCGCTGCCATCGGCATTGAAATAGCTGTACTGAATACCGAACGGTTTCAAAAACTCCTCGGCCACTTGTCGCACCGGCGAATACACCGCGTCGGTGATCAGCACATGATCGCCGGGCCGCAGGTACGCCAGGAACGTTTGCGCCACCGCCGCCAGACCGGTGCTGAACAGCCGGGTGCGATAACCGCCTTCCAGCTCGGTCACCAGGTCTTCCAGTTCAAATGCGGTCGGGTTACCACGGGCGCCGTAGCTCAACACGCGCTCGGTGTCCCGACGTTTGCGGGCGTCACGCATCTCGCCAAGGCTGTCGAACAACACCGTGCTCATGCGCGAGACCGGCGGGTTGACCCAGCGCGTACCACTGCCCTTCTCGCGGCGAGCCGCATGAATGAGGCGCGTGCGCACCCGGCTTTGATCGCCTTGGGAGGCCAGCGGTGTGAGGCTGGCGATTTCCTGTTGGGTCATCTGCCCCAACAGGCCGATTTCCCAAGCCAGGTACTGGCGCGCCGCGTCCTTGTTGCCGGAGTGGCGATCGTGGGTGAAGAACAGGAAATCGATGCACTGCTCGTTCGGCGGCGTTTGGGCATCTTCACTGAGCGCAAGCCCTGCCGACTGCCACTGTTTGAAGTCCAGCCAGCGCACTTGCTGACGTTGCGATTCGGGCAATTCCAGCGCAGCGATTGCGGCGACCTGAGCCTGATCGGCGACCAGCACCACCGGGCGCGTCTCGCTGGCCAGATCAGGCGCCAGACGCGAGCGGATCGACCAGCGCGAACCGGCAATGTGCGCCCTGCGGAAGGCCATGCTGCCGCGTAGGTCGATCAGCGCAACGGCGTCGTCACGCAACGCATCTTCAAGAGCCGTGGCGCTGATTTCAGGCAACACAGGTGCGGTCGATGAGGTGTCGACCGACAACGCCAGACCACTCTGCACACCACCCTCCAGCACATAGGCCTCATGCCCGAGCTGACGCAGCCAACCGGCCACAATCGGCGCACGCACGCCATCGTTGTCGAGCAGTACCATGCGCGCCCCCCGCACACCCACATACAGATCGGTGGACTGAATCAACTGCCCGCCCGGCGTGTGTTGCGCACCCGGCAAACTGCCGAGGGCGAACTCTTCCGGGGTGCGCACGTCGCACAAGAACAGGCTGCGGGAAGTGTCACGAGACCACGCCAGCGCCTGCTCGGCGCTGACGGTTTGCACACCTGCGCGTTGAGCCAGCCGTTGGGCCGCATCGCGTTGCTGAGTCAGCGATGCGCCCGGAGAAACTTCCGGATAACGCCGCGTGCTGCCGTGCTCCAGCGGCAGGTCAGCCAGATACCAACCCTGCGTGCCGTTTTCCAGCGCATAGACCGGGTTTTTCACACCCAGGTCGATCAGGGTTTGCGCGCCAATGATGCTGCGGGTGCGACCGGCACAATTGACGACAATGGGAGTAACCTCGTCGGGCACCAGCTCCTTCAGCCGATAACCCAGCTCGCCGTTGGGACAGCACACGGAACCAGGGATGGTCATCTTGCGGTATTCGTCGAAGGGACGTCCGTCGAGCAACACCAGTGATTTGCCGTCCGCCTGCCATTGCGCGAGCTCGGTGGCGCTGATGTGCGGCGTGTGACTGGCTTCTTCGACCAACTCGCCAAAGGCCTTGGACGGCACATGCACCCCGGCGAACAGTTGCAAACCGGCCGCCTGCCAGCCATCGGCGCCACCTTCAAGGACGTGCACGCGGTTGTAGCCCAGCTCGGCGAGACGCTGCGCGGCCTTGATCGACACGTCGTGACCGGTCTGGTCGTAGATCACCAGACGCACGTTCGGATTGGGCGCCAGTCGGCGAGCCTCGATTTCAAGGCGGCTGAAGGGCAGGTTCACCCCGTGAAACAGGTGGGCCTCGCCGTATTGGCCGTGCTCGCGCACATCGAACAAGGCGATTTCCTGCCCGTCGAACAGCCAGGCTTGCAGGAGTTGCGGGGTGACGTATTGGTTCATGGGGTTCTCGTGATTCTGTTTTGTAACAGGATTCAATGGCTTGCGCATAACGTTGTAGGAGCGTGGCGATTAGGGGTTCTACTGCAACACCAACGACCGCTCTCCCGCCGCCACTTCCCGCCCCTTTTCATACGCGCGCTGCACCGCCGGGCGGGCCTTGATGCGTTCGCGCCAGGCGCTGATGTTCGGGTAATCCGCCAGGTCCTGGCCTTGGCGCAACGGCTGAATCCACGGAAAAATCGCCATGTCGGCAATCGAGTATTCACCCGCCACATAGGCCACCTCGCCCAGACGCTTTTCCAGTACGCCGTACAAACGGGCCGCTTCAGCCCCCAGCAGATCAAGGGCGAACGGAATAGGCTCAGGGGCCTTTTCTCGGAACACCTGCCACTGGCTCAGGTACGGCGTGACGTGCCCCACCTGCCAGAACAACCACTCCTGAACGCGTTGGCGCTCGACGCTGTTGTGCGGCGGCAGAAAGCGTCCGGCCTTTTCAGCCAGATACGTGAGAATAGCCCCGGATTCGAACAGGCTCAGCGGCGCATCGAGGCCCTCCGGCGCGTGATCGACAATCGCCGGGATCCGCCCGTTGGCGCTGATCTTCTGAAAGCCGTCCCGCTTCTGCTCACCCGTGCGGATGTTGACTGGAAGCACGCGGTATTCCTGCTCAAGCTCTTCGAGCAGGATGCCGACTTTCAGGCCATTGCCGGTGGGCCAGTAATAGAGGTCGATCATGCGTAGGCCTTGATCGAAGGGGCCATTTGCGAAGCGTTGTAATTGAGGATCTTGCCTTCGGTGTTGACGCCATAACGACCGTTCAACGATTCCAGCGGACGACCATAGAGGTGGAAATGCAGGGTCGGGGTTTCGCCATCGACCTTGATGCCGTGCAGGTCTTCACCGAGGAAGCTGATCGAAGTGCCCGGTTGCACGACCACTTCCTTTTCCAGCTCCAGTTTGGCGAAGGTCGGGTCGCTGCCATCGTCGGTTCGCGCCCAGACGTAGTTGATCTCCTGACCTTGCACTGCAACGATCACCGCCCAGGTTTCGTGGTTGTGCGGCAACGTGCTTTTGCCGGGCAGCAGCGAGTTCATGTACAGCGTCGGGCTTTCGCCATCGTCGTTCAAGCGATAGCGGAAAGCGGTATCACCCTCGCCCGGAACCGGCGACGGGAAGGTGTCGAAGTTGAACAAGTCGCGACGCTCGGCCAGCCCCTCCAGCAGGCTGACGATTTCTTTCAACGCGTCACGGTCCACACCGCGTTGGTGAATGGCGCGGATTTTCTGCAGGAAATCTTCGATCACAGGACTGCGGGTTTCGATGCTCATCAGGTGCTCCTTTTATTGATATTCGGGGCTCGGAATAGATACTTCTCGCCCGACGCTTCACCCTGTGGGAAATTCTACGGTGCCCTGCCGAGCGCTTTCGCCACCAAGGCGGCTCCCACAGTTACAGCGTCGAAAAAGAGATTTGGATTCGACGTAATCCCTGTGGGAGCCGGCTTGCTGGCGAAGGCGTCAGGTCAGTCAACATCAATGTGTATGTTCTGACGCGCTCACCAGCAAACCGGCTCCCACAAAGGTTCTGCGTAGCCTGCTAAACCGACAAGCTATACCGGCTGATATTGCTCAACAGAAACGGATCCCCACCGGCAGCAGGCCGCCGTCCGGCATCCCCCAGCGCATGGCGCAAAAACGTCTGGGTCCGTTCGCTCGTCGGGCGCTGGAAAATCTGTTCGGCGCTGCCGTGCTCGACGATCAGGCCGTTTTCGGTGAAATACACCACGTCACTGATGTCCTCGGCGAAACGCATTTCATGGGTCACCAGCACGCAGGTCATACCCTCCTCGGTCAGCTCGCGAATCACCGTCAGCACTTCGCCCACGGTTTCCGGGTCCAGGGCCGAGGTCACTTCGTCGAACAGGATCAGCTCGGGGCGCATCGCCAAGGCGCGGGCAATCGCCACCCGTTGCTGCTGCCCACCGGACAACTGCCCCGGGTAGGCGTCAGCCTTGTGTTCCATGCGCACTTTGGCCAGCAAGGCGCGGGCGTCTTTTTCGGCGTCCACCGAATTGCGCCCCAGCACCTTGCGCGGCGCGATCACCAGGTTTTCCAGCACCGACAGGTGCGGAAACAGGTTGTACTGCTGGAACACGAACCCCACGCGCTTGCGCAGTTCGATGCGCTGGGCCTCGTTGGCCAGCGTGTGCACCTCGGTTTCACCGACACGAATCGTGCCGCGCTGGGGCTGCAACAAACCGGTGATGCAACGCAGGATGGTCGACTTGCCCGAACCCGACGGGCCGATGATCGACACCGCCTGGCCGCGCTGCACATCAAGGTCGAT
This sequence comes from Pseudomonas sp. Pseu.R1, assembly GCF_045764065.1. Classification (NCBI taxonomy): domain Bacteria; kingdom Pseudomonadati; phylum Pseudomonadota; class Gammaproteobacteria; order Pseudomonadales; family Pseudomonadaceae; genus Pseudomonas; species Pseudomonas sp. Pseu.R1. The sequence continues at coordinate 1,211,450 of NZ_JBJGEE020000001.1, forward strand.
GCCCTTGAGCACGCGGTTGCTGCCGAACGACAGGTGAATGTCGCGCAGGCTGATCAGGGGCTGCTCGGCGCGCGTTTCAGGAGAAGGCATAACGTCGCTCCAAGAATTGAGTGAATCGGGAAATCGGGTAGCAATAGGCGAAGAACAGCGCCAGCACGCTGAAGTAGATCAGCACGGTAAAGCCGGTGCGGTTGACGGTGTTGCTGGCAATCTGCGCGGTGTCGATCAAGTCATGCACGCCCACCAGCGAGGCCAGTGCAGTGCCCATCGTGATCACGGCGTAGAGGTTCATCCACGGGGGCAACATGCGCTTGAAGCACTGCGGCAGGATGATCGAGCGGAAAATCTGCCCACGGGTGAACGCCAGCGAGCGCGAGGCTTCCCACTGGGTGCTGGGGATCGAGCCGATGGCCCCACGAAAGATTTCCGCGACGTTGGCGCTGGCGGGCAGCGCCAGGCCGAGGGTCACTTTCACCCAGTCGGGAAAGGCGATCCACGACTTGCCAATGTGCAGCTCGAACGGGAACACGTAAGTGGTGAAGTAGATCAGCACCAACCACGGCGCGTTGCGAAACACCTGCACCCAGATTCGCGCAGGCAAGCGAGTGATCCACAACGGCGAAACAGCCAGCGCGCCGATCAACAGGCCGAGCACCGAGCCAATGGCAATCGCCAGCAGGCTGATCAGAATGTTCTGGCCAAAACCCACGGCCAGCGCCGGGGACCACTCGTACAGCGCGGCGAACACCGGGCTTTGCGGCGCGCCCCACAGCACAAAAGCGAGGAGCGCGACAAGCACCATCAGCTTGCCCGAATGCCGACGAGGCCAAGACAGCGGCAAGCTCGCGGACGAATCAATGGCCATAACCGGGCATCCTCAATTTGGCTTCGAGGGCACGGCCCACACAGTTGACGATGAAGCTGAGCAGACCGAAGAAGGTCAGCAGCAGGATCATCAATTCCAGCACGTTGTCGCTCTGGGTCCAGATCATGATCGAGGCATAGGTGATGTCGCCCACGGCAATGGCCGAGGCCACGGCGGTCATTTTCACCAAGTCGATCAGGTTGTTGATCAGCGACGGCAAGGCGAAGCGCAACGCCAGCGGCAGTTGCACGTTCCACAGCAATTGACGACTGCTGAAGGCCAGCGAACTGGCGGCCTCCAGCGTGACAGCAGGCACTGCTTCGATTCCGGCGCGCAGGGCCTCCGCGTGAAACGCGCCCTTGTGCAGCGAAATCACGATGACCACCCAGGCGAAGGGCGTCAGCGGGTTGGCCGCGCCCACCGCCTGGGTCAACAGCATGTTCAACACCAGAAATGCGCAATACAACTGCACCAGCGTCGGCGTGTTGCGGGTGACTTCGATGAAAACCCGCGCCGGTTTGGCCAGGTACGGCTTGCCACTGGTCAGCATCGCCGCCAGCGCCACCCCGGCCAACAGGCTGCCCACGATGGTGAACAGGCACAGCAACGCCGTGGTGATCGCACCCTCGACCATCGAACCGCGCTGATAGGCGTCCAGCAGAAAGCTGTAGTTCAAGCCGAACTTCGCTGTCCACTGTACGAATACGTCTAACCAATGACTCATGCCAGCGCCTCGACCCGCAGTTCGGCACAGGCGCGAGCAATGCGCCGTCCCGCCTCGATCACGCTGTCGGTGGCCGTGGCGATGGACAGACGAAACCACGGCGACAGGCCATAAGCACTGCCCGCAACACCTGCGACGCCCTGCTCCAGCAGGTAATCCACCACGTCGCCGTCATGGTTCAGACGCTGGCCATCCGGACGTACGCGCCCCAGCAAACCGCCACAGCGGACGAAGACAAAGAAACCGCCGTCCGGCGTCAGCACATCCAGACCGTCCACGTCTTTCAGGGCCGACACCAGCACATCACGACGCTGCTGATAGGCCTGAACCTGCTCCGGCAAAAAACCCAACCCGCCTTCGAATGCCGCCAGCGCAGCGGCCTGCCCCACCGACGACGCGCCGGACGTCGACTGCGACTGCATCACCGCCATGGCGCTGGTCAGCTCCTTGGGACCGGCGCCAAAACCAATGCGCCAACCGGTCATGGCGTAAGTCTTGGAGACCCCGCCCACCAACAGCGCGCGGGATTGCAGATCGGGGGCAACGTTGAGCAGGCTCAAAGCCGGTTGACCGTCGAAACGGATGTGCTCGTACAACTCGTCCAGCAACACCAGCACCTGCGGGTGGCGACGCAGCACGTCTGCCAGCGCCAGCAGTTCTGCTTCGCTGTACACCGCGCCGCTCGGGTTGCCGGGACCATTAAGAATCAGCCAGCGGGTGCGCTCGTTGATGTGCACTTCCAGCTGGCGTGGCGTCAGTTTGCAGCCCTGCTCCAGACCGCATTCGATGAACACCGGCTCGCCACCATTGACCCGCACGATGTCCGGAAACGACGGCCAGTAGGGCACCGGCACCAATACTTCATCGCCGTCATCCAGGGTCGCGGCGAAGGCGTTGAAGATGATCTGTTTGGCGCCATTGCCGACCACGATGGACGGCAGCGCGTAATCCAGACGGTTTTCGCGCTGGAGTTTGCGCTGGATCGCTTCGCGCAGCTTTTTCACGCCCGGGGTGGCCGTGTATTTGGTCGCGCCACCATCGATGGCTTTATAGGCTGCCTGCTTGATGTGCTCCGGGGTGTCGAAATCCGGCTCGCCGGTGGTCATGTCGATGATGTCGTGACCGGCCTCGCGCAGCTCGGTGGCGCGGGATTTGGCCGCGGCGTTGGCAGACAAGTTGACGCGCTGTATGCGTCGGGACAGACGAATGCTCATGCAGAAGGACTCCCGTGGTCGACAAGGTTTAGCACCTTGCCCGGATTGAGCAGATTGAGCGGGTCCAACGCCTGTTTGATGCGGCGCATCAGGTCCAGCTCGACGGGGCTCTTGTAGCGCGGCAGCATCGCCCGCTTGCGTTGGCCGATGCCGTGCTCGGCGCTGATCGAACCGCCGAAGGCATGGGCGCTGTCGTGGACGATTTCACTGAGTTCGGCGTAGCGCGCCATGTGCGCTTCGACCGTGGAATTCAGCGGGTGGGCGACGTTGTAATGCAGGTTGCCATCGCCCAGATGACCAAAGGTGAAATGGCGCACACCGGGAGCGCGCTGTTGCAGCAAGGCGTCGGTGTGCTCGACGAATTCAACGATGCGCGAGATCGGGATCGATATGTCGTGCTTCATGTTGCGACCGGCGCGCTTCTGCGCTTCGCTCATGTTCTCGCGCAGCAGCCACAGCGCCTCGCTCTGGGCCAGGCTTTCGGCGATCAACGCATCGGCCAACAGCCCGGCTTCGAACGCACTGCCGAGCACCTCTTCGAACGCCTGTCGGGCATGGGCCTCGCTGTGGTTGTCAGAGAGTTCCAGCAGCGCGAACCAAGGCTGCGACGCGTCGGCAAACGGCTGCGGGCCTTCGGGAAACTGTTCGCGCAACAGCGCCAGGCAATCGGCGGTCAACAGCTCGAAGGCCGTCAGGCTCGCGCCAAAACCGGCGCGGGCGTGGGACAGAAAACTCACCGCCTGAGCCAATGAATCGAAAGCCAGAAACGCGGTGGATTGGGCTTTGGGCAACGGGAATAGCTTCAACGTCGCAGCGGTGATGATGCCCAGCGTGCCTTCACTGCCGATGTACAGGTCGCGCAGGTCGTAACCGGTGTTGTCCTTGCGCAATCCGCGCAAGCCGTTCCAGATTTCGCCCTCAGCGGTGACCACCTCCAACCCCAGCGTCAGCTCGCGGGTATTGCCGTAGCGCAACACCGCGGTGCCTCCGGCATTGGTGCCCAGATTGCCGCCAATCGTGCAACTGCCTTCTGCGCCCAGACTGAGCGGGAACAGGCGCCCGGCGTCACGGGCCGCGTCCTGAACGTTTTGCAGAATGCACCCGGCCTCGACGGTCAGGGTGTCGTTGTCGGTGTCGACCTGACGCACACGGTTCAGACGGTCCAGCACCAGCAGCACTGAACGGCCACTCGCGTCGGGCGTTGCTGCGCCCATCAGCCCGGTGTTGCCGCCCTGCACCACGACCGGTGCGCGATGTGCAACGCAGGCCTTTACCACCGCCGCCACTTCTTCGGTATTGGCCGGGCGCACCACTGCCAGCACCTTGCCGACGTAGGTGCCCTGTTTGTCGGTCAGCCGGTCGTTGGGTTCATCGCCCGAGACCACGTAATCGGCGCCGAGCAACTGTTGCAACGTGCTGAACAGATCACCGCTCATCTTCCGCACTCCTTATTGAGAGGCCAATGGCGCGGCGTTGCGGAATTGCTCGTGCAGATCACGCAGGGCCTGGGACGGCGCCATGCCGGTGCGCTCGCCCACCTCGATCAGCCAGCCGCTGCGATGCCAGTCACGGATGATCGCGTCGAGTTTCGCCTGCGTGTCGTGTTCGCCCTTGCGCACCCAGATCACCGATTTCGACGGGATCAGGTCGCTGGCCAGCGGGATGTTGTAATCGGCCCATTCCGGGTCACCCAGCAGCGTGTGCATGGTCGGGCTGACGTGCACCGCCGCCACGCAACCATTGCCGCGCAAGGACAGCAGCGATTCGGACTGGCTGCGGAACGCCTTGATCTGCGCGCCATAGGTTTCCTGCAACGGCTTGATGAAGTTGCTGCCCTGAGACACGCAGACCGGCTTGCCCTTGAGGTCTTCCCACTTCGTGATGCCCGCGCCTTTGTGCATCAGCGCGGCGCCGCCGACTTCCTCATAAGGCGTAGGCACGTAGTCGAGAATCTCGGCGCGCTCGTCGGTGTACTGCATGTTGGCGATCAGGATGTCGACCTTGCCCTGTTGCAAAAACTGCACGCGGTTGGGCGCCAACACTGAAACCGTTTCGACCTCGACGCCCAGTTTCTGCGCAATGCCTTTGGCCAGCTCGACGTTGTAACCCAGGTGTTCACCGGTTTTAGGGTCGATGGTGCCGAACGGTGGGCCGCTGAGGATCACGCCGATACTGATCTTGTGGCGCTGTTGGATCTTGTCCAGCGTCGCGTCGGCGTGGGCCGCGCTGGTGCTCAAGGCAAAACCGATGCAAAGGCCGATAGCCGCCAGCGTCTTGCCGAATGAAACGTTGCTCATACCAAATGCCTTAATTATTAGAGAACGGCTCAGGCGCCAGCGGCCTGAAATGTGTCATGCAGCTCGACCAACGCCGGAGACGCCGGGGTGATGTGGTGGCGTTTCTCGCCCTCGATTAGCCAGCCAGTGCGGTGCCAGTCTTTGACGATGGCATCGAGTTTGGCCTGGGTGTCGGTCTCGCCGGGACGGGTCCAGATCACGGATGGCGCCGGGTTCAGTTCCGGGGCAATGGCGCGGTAGTCCTTCCATTCAGGGCTGTCGGCGACCAGTGGATTGATCAGCGTGGCGTCGTGCACAGCGGCGACACAGTTGTTACCGCGCAAGGCCAGCAGGGATTCGGAGGAGCTTTTGAACGCCTTGAGTTCTGCGCCGTATTCGGTCAGCGGCTTGACGTAGCTGCTGCCTTGGGAGGTGCAGACCGGCTGGCCCTTGAGGTCTTCCCAACGGGTGATCTTGCTGTCCTTGAGCACGACTGCCGTGCCGCCAACGCGATAAAACGGCGTCGGCACGAAGCCCAGTTGCTGGCCGCGCTCCGGGGTCCACTCCATGTTGGCAATCAGCAGATCGACCTTGCCCTGTTGCAGAAACTGCACGCGATTGGCGGGCAGCACCGGCACCAGCTCGACTTCTGCGCCCAACCGGCGGCCCAAGTCTTCGGCCATGTCGACGTTCAGGCCTTTGGGTTTCTGGTTGCTCGGGTCGATGGAGCCGAACGGCCCGCCCGACAGCAACACGCCGACCACCAGGCGGTGGCGTTGCTCGATCTTGTCCAGCGTGGCATCGGCATAGGCCGCGACACTGGCACCCAGGGCCACGGCGGCGCCCATCAGCAAGGGCAGAAAACGGGTAACTGGCGAGCGCGTGTATGGCATGGACTTTCCCCTCGAATGGTCATCGGCCGGGCGCTTGTCTCAGCGCCTCGTCATGACCGGCATGCTAGGGAGGGTATACGGGGAACGGAAATTCAAATATCAAATATGGTTATAACTTTCTGGTTTTGAAGGGTGGAACAAAATGGAATAAGCCAGTAATTATTGGCCGAAAAGCTGCTTATCTGAATAGCGCTTTTAAAAACCATAAATATCCGTAATGTATTAACCCTCTCGACTGATGTAACAGACTGGGTTGATCAAACACATTTACGTGGGAGCGGCTTGCTGGCGAATGGCGTCAATCCGGACTCAGAGATGATGAATGACACACCGCTTTCGCCAGCAAGCCGGCTCCCACAAAGACCGTATTCCAGCCCCTGTGATGAGTGAAAATTCATGTCCACCACCCTCGACCTCGAACTGCTGCGCACCTTCGTCGCCGTCGTCGACCACCACAGCTTCGCCGGGGCCGGTGCGCAGTTGTCGCGCACGCAGTCGTCGGTGACCCAGCACATGCAGCGTCTGGAGCAACAGATCGGCGTCAGCCTGTTTCAGAAACAGGGCCGCCAGAAACAGCTCACCGAGCCGGGTCGCCAACTGCTGCGCCACGCCCGTCAGATGCTGTCGCTGAACGACGACGCCTTGAATTCATTACGCGAAAGCAGCCTCAGCGGCGTCTTGCGCATCGGCTCGCCCCACGACATTGCCGACACCATCCTGCCGCCGATTCTCAGCCACATCGCCCGCTCCGCGCCGAAGCTGCGACTGGAAATCGACGTGGGCCGCAGCCCGTTCCTGATGGAAGACCTGCACCGCGGCAAGGTCGACATGGTGATTTCCACCCGCGAAGACCCCGGCCTGGAAGGCTTCGCCCTGCGCACGTCGCCGGTGTGGTGGATCTGCTCGGCGCAATACCAGCACGTGCCGAACGAGCCGATTCCGCTGATTCTGGTGGACGAGCCGAGCATCTATCGGCGCTACGCCATCGAAGCGCTGGAGCGGGCGAACATTGCCTGGCGGCAGGCGTATCTGGCGTCGAACCTGATCGGCATCAAGGCCGCGACCCGCGCAGGACTGGGAGTGACGGCCCGCAGCATGGAAATGCTCGGGCCGGACATGCGGGTGTTAGGGGAAGCCGATGGCCTGCCGAGGCTGCCGGACGTGACCTACCACCTGTGGATCCGCCCCAACACCGTGAACCCGCTGGCGCGGCGGGCGTATGAGTTGATTCGGGGGAGTCAGGGGTTGTGATTGCTCAAAGTAATCACCTGACCTGTGGGAGTGAGCTTGCTCACGATAGGGCCAGTAAAGTCACAGCACATGCAGTGCCCGGCCATCTGCCTTCGTGAGCAAGCTCACTCCCACAGGGGGTATGTGTATACCGCTGGAGAACGCGTTACTTCAACTGCGCCTCAACCCACCGCTTCAAATCCCGCACCTCATCCGACGTAATGGTGTGCCCCGCCCCCGCGTAGGAGTGAAACTCCGGGCTGATCAGCAGATTTTCCAACACCGTGCGCGCTTCGGTCGCCCCAGTAAACGGCACGCGGTTGTCTGCTTCACCATGGCCGATGAAAACCTTCAAGGCCTTGCGTCGGTCCTCCGCTTTGAGCTTCGCATTGAGCGACGCGAGAATCTTGCCACTCAACGGCGCAATGCCACGCACCAGTTCCGGGTGCTGCAAACCGATCTGATAACTCATCATCGCGCCCTGGCTGAAGCCCACCAGAATTACCTTGTTCGGCTGCGTGGCGTACTTTTCCGTGGCCTGTTCGATAAAGGTCCTGAGCAGGTCGGTGCTCTTGTCGACATCGCTGGTCACGCCTTCGTATTCGGCCTGGTCGGTGTCCTGGGTGAACCACTTGTAGCCACCGCCATCGACCTCCAGCGGCGCGCGCACCGACAGGTAGGTGGCGTCCTTCGGCAATTCGTCCTTGATGCCAAACAAATCGCCCTCGTCACTGCCGTAGCCATGCAGGAAGATGATCAGCGGTTTGTCTTTGGAATCGGCAGGGGCTGCCGCGAGATAAGGCAGGGCGAGGTCGGTGAGCAACGCAGGTTCAGCACGGGCGAAGCCTGTGAAGACACAGAGCAGCGCGGCAAAAAACTTCATCATTGAGGACAGGCCCTTTGAGAAAAACGTCGGCCCATCATACGCAGCATGTTTCGGATGTCAGCCCGCAATCGACCGGGGGATGCTGTCAGATCGCTGTACAGCGTGAAGATTTCCCTGCCTCAAGCGCGCCATTCTGTAGGAGTGAGCTTGCTCGCGATGACGTTGTGTCAGTGACGGATGTTTTGTCAGACAGGATGCCATCGCGAGCAAGCTCACTCCTACAATAAGGCGTCATTCATCATGAACCATCCAACGCCGCCAACCCTAGATGCTCTCGCAACGTGGAGCCTTCATACGCCGTGCGGAACAACCCTTTGCGCTGCAAATGCGGAATCACGCTTTCAACGAACTCGCTGAACGACCCCGGCAAATACGCAGGCGAGATCACAAAACCATCGCAGCCACCCTGAGTGAACAACTCGGCCAGTTGATCAGCCACCTGAGCACCGGTGCCCACCAATTGGGGCACGCGGACGCTGCTGGCAAAGATCCTGCCCAGCTCTTCCAGTGTGGTGTCCGGTCCCTGCATCAGCAGTTTTTCCGCCGCTGCCGGGTGAATCGAAGGCGCGCGGGCGACTTCGGCCAAGGTCGAAGACAGCGAGAACGGTGACAGGTCCACATTTAACTGCGAAGCCAATGTGACCAGCCCCAACTCCGGCCGCGCCAACGCATTGTGCTTATCGCGCTTGGCACTCGCCTCGGCTTCGCTGCCGCCAATGAACGGCATCACCGCCGTCAACACCTTGCAACTGTCGGCACTGCGCCCTTGCTGCACAACCTGCCCGCGCACGTCTTCGCGGAATGCCTGCATGGCCTTCAAATGCGGATGAATGGTGAAAATCGCCTCGGCCCAGCGTGCGCCGAACCGACGCCCGCGCCCGGACGATCCGGCCTGAATCAACACTGGCCTGCCCTGAGGCGTGCGCGGAATATTCAGCGGCCCCTCAACCTTGAACCACTCACCCTGGTGCTGCACGGAAGTGATCTTCGACGGATCGGCCAGCACGCCATTTTCGCGGTCCAGCTTCAACGCTCCTGGCGCCCAGCTGTTCCACAGTTTGAGCGCGACTTCGACGAATTCATCGGCGCGGTCATAACGCAGATCATGTTCCAGGTGCTTGTCCTTGCCGAACAAGCGCCCTTCGCTGTCGTTCATCGAGGTGACAATGTTCCACGCCGCACGGCCCTTTGACAGATGATCGAGGGTGGCGAATTCGCGGGCGATGTGTGCAGGCTCGTAGTAGGTGGTCGAACGCGTGGCACCCAGACCCAGTTTGCGCGTCTGACCGACCAGATACGACAGGATCGGCAACGGGTCCAGCCGCGTGGCGTCCTGGGCGCCATAGCGCAGCGCGGTCTCGCGAGAGCCGCCCATCTGGTCGCCCACCGCAAGGCGATCGGCGAAGAAAAGAAAATCGAACAACCCTTCCTCCACCACGCGAGCGGTGCGCGCGTAGTAGTCGGGATCGAGGTAGTCGCCAACGGTTTCCGGGTGACGCCATGCCGCGTGACTGTGAATGACCGGCCCGCTCAGAAGAAACGCCGACAGGTGAATTTGACGACTCATGAAGCTGCTCCTGAGTTATTTGGCCTTGGGCGTCCAGACGGTGATGTCGGAAATCTTCAGCGGTTTGGGAATCAGCTTCGCGTCGTAGTAATAGTCGGCAATACGCTGTTGCTCGGCCAACTGGTCGATCTTGACCGGCACGATGTCGTAGCTGCGGCGGCTGTTGGCCAGTTCCACGGTTTCAGGCGGAATATTGCCCCACAGCGGCGCGAGGTTTTTTGCCGCCTCCTTGGGATGGCCTTTGACCCACTGCCCGGCATCGTGAAGGGTGTCGAACACCACTTGCAGCACCTCCGGGTGGGCCTTGGCGAAACTCGTATTGGCGACGTAGAAACGGTTGTAATTGGCCACACCCTCACTGCCATCGGCGATCACGCGCACGTGATGCTCGCGCTGCTGCGTCGCCAGGAACGGGTCCCAGATCGCCCACGCATCGACATTGCCGCTGGAAAAGGCCGCTACGCCGTCGGGCGCTTCGAGGTACACCGGGGTGATATCGGCCAGGGTCAATCCGGCTTTCTTGAGGGCCGAAATCAACAGGAAATTGCTGCCCGAACCTTTGGACACGGCCACGCGCTTGCCCTTGAGGTCAGCCACTCTGTGAATCGGCGAGCCGTCTTGCACAATGATCGCTTGGGCGCTCGGCGACGGATTTTCGCGGGCGTAGTAGGTCAGCGGCGTATTGGCAGCCTGGGTGAACAGCGCGAAAGCGTCTGCTACATCGGCATGCAGATCGACGCTGCCGGCGTTCATTGCACTCAACAGGCCGCTGCTGAATTCATGCCAGTTGACGGTAAACCCCAGCGGCTTGAGTCGCTGTTCGATCTGGCCATCATTCTTGAGCAGGATCCACAGCGTCGACGAGCGCTGGTAGCCAATATTGATGACCTGCTCGGCCTGCGCCGCAACAGTGGTCAACAGCAGCGCAGCGGCCACGAAGAGTTTTCGGAGGGACATGACAATCCTTGGTTTTCAGAGGTGTCGGACGGACGCGCTCAGTACACAACGCTATGAGCGCACGTTCTCAAAGTCCTTTTGATTATAAAAACAGGCAGGAATTATGAAAGAAACGTATAGCTCTAAGCTTATGCCCGCCGCGCCATGGAACGCTTGATCGACCGAAACGGTCTAGCACTGAGCAACCCGAACCTGACCGAGGACGTAAGCGTGAACATTTTCGAAGCCCTGAGAGAAAGCCATGATCGCCAGCGCGGTTATGCTGACGCCCTGATCAAGACCCACGGTGACAGTAAAGAACGGGTCGAGGCCTATGAGCAGCTTAAAGCCGAGCTACAGGCCCACGAAACCGCAGAAGAGCGTTTCTTTTATATCCCGTTGATGGAATACGACAACGGCGTCGACCTCAGCCGCCATGCGATCTCGGAACACCATGAAATGGACGAGATGATGGAAGAACTCGATCAAACCGACATGTCCAGCCCAGCCTGGCTGGCGACGGCGAAGAAGCTGTCCGAGAAAGTGCATCACCATTTGAAGGAAGAAGAGCAGAAGTTCTTTCAAATGGCCGGGAAGCTGCTGGATGACAAGCAGAAAGAGGCGTTGGCGGGGCGCTATGTGAAGGAGTATGAAGAGCAGTTGGCGGAGGACTGAGCTACCCCTCATCTCTGTGGGACGAAGACTCTGGGATCCTGCGTGGCTTTTGTGGGAGCCGGCTTGCTGGCGAAGGCAGTGTGTCATTCAACGCGTCAGTGTCTGATCTGACGCATTCGCCAGCAAGCCGGCTCCCACAGGTATCACGCCGAATCCAAATCTAATGTTCGACGCTAAATCTGTGGGAGCCGACTTGCTGGCGAATGCTGTTGACCAGCCACCATAGAATCTCCCACAGGAGTTGCATTCGACTCATACCATTCGGCGCTGCCACAGGAATGAGTCAACACTCGTTACGGATCCACCTGCGCCATCAACTCCGGCACCGGCTCGGTCCGCTTGGCATAACGCTGGGCCAGCACCGCACAGACCATCAGTTGAATCTGGTGAAACAGCATCAACGGCAAAATCAACACGCCAATGGTGCTGCCTGCGAACAACACCTGCGCCATTGGCACGCCGGTCGCCAGGCTTTTCTTCGAACCGCAGAACAGAATGGTGATGCGGTCCTCCTGGCTGAAGCCGAACGCCTTGCCCAGCACAGTGGAGATGGCCAGCACCAGCGCCAATACGACGCCGCACACCACCACCAGACCGGCCAGGTCCCACAGCGGAATCTTGTGCCAGATGCCTTCGTTCACCGCCTCACTGAACGCGCCGTACACCACCAGCAGGATCGACCCCTGGTCGACGTATTTCAGCCAGTTTTTGTTACGCCCCACCCACGCGCCAATCCAGCGGCGGGCGATCTGACCGGCCACGAACGGCAGCAGCAATTGAATGCTGATCTTCACGATGGCATCAACTGTCGAGCCGCCGTCGCCGTGCACGTTCAGCAGCAAGGTCACCAGCAGCGGCGTGATGAAAATACCGAACAGGCTAGAAGCCGCTGCACTGCATATCGCCGCCGGGATATTGCCACGCGCCAGCGACGTGAAGGCGATGGCCGATTGCACGGTGGCAGGTAACGCACACAAGTACAGGATACCCATGTACAGGTCTTTGCCGATCAGCGGGGACAGTACCGGCTTGAGCGCCAGGCCCAACAACGGAAAAATCACGAAGGTCAGGCCGAACACCAACAGGTGCAAGCGCCAGTGGCCGGCGCCCGCGATGATCGATTCACGGGACAGCTTGGCGCCATGGAGGAAAAACAGCAGTGCGATGGCAATGTTGGTCAGCCAACTGAAGCCGACCGCGACCTGGCCGCTGGCGGGAAGGAAGCTGGCAATGATCACCACGGCGACCAGCGTCAGGGTGAAGTTATCAGGGAGAAAGCGAGGACGACTCATGGACGTTATCCGGTCAAGGCATGGACAGTGTTGCGACTGTACGCCTCAAGACAAGTGCCGACTAACGCCAATGAGTCCATTAATAGCGCGTAAAGGACAGCCTGCTCAGGCCAGTCCGCCCTCAATCACCCGCAACACGGTCACACGGCGCTTTCCCGGATTATCGGCGATCAGTTCATTCAGCGCGGCCTGCCATTTGTGAATGTCCTTTTCCTGCGACAACGCCAACAGTTCCTGCCAGCCCATCCCCTGCGGTGCGGCGCTGCTTTCATTGGCCGCTTCTGCCATACGTTCACGCTTCAACAGGTTTGCTGCAATTTCCGAGAGGGTGCTCACAACGGGCTCCAGGGCGCGCGGATCGGTGGCGCGCCGATACATGGCTGCGGGGAAGTCGCAAGGCGGCGTCAACGTCAAAAACCGGTGATTGCGGCGCCCTGCCTCAAGGTCATAGCAATGTTCAGACCAGTGCCAAGCCGACGTGAAACCATTCAGACCAACTGCACGCCCGTGACGTCAGGACACCCGCGAAGTGGCTCCAACAGCGTGGGTGCGGTCCACCAGACGAATACTGTCGCGCCCGCCCCGCTTGGAGTCATACAGCGCGGCATCGCCTTGCTCGATCAGCGCCCCCAGGCTGGCTGGCGCCTGATCGAACAGGTTGGCGCCGATGCTCAGGGTTACGGCCTCGGGGGTTGCGAAGGCTTGCGATGCGGCGTCATGAAAACGCTGGCGCAACCGCTCACCCAACTCGACAACCTGCTCGCGAGAAGCATCGTTCAGCAGAATCACGAACTCGTCGCCCCCAAGCCGCGCGGCCAGCGAGCCGTTGGGCAGGAGCGAACGAATCATCTCGCCGAGGGTAATCAGCAATTGATCACCGGCAATGTGCCCGTGCAGGTCGTTGACCGACTTGAAGTTGTCGATGTCGATCAGCAGCAACGCCCCAGGGCGCGAAGCCGAGACATCCTCAAGCAAACGTGGGGCGCGCACTTCCAGCGCTCGGCGGTTGTACAACGCCGTGAGCGGATCTCGGGCGGCCAGCCGTTCGATGCGTTTTTCCCGACGATAGCGTTCGGAACCGGTCATCGACAGCGCAATCATCATGATCGCCATGGCCCCCTCGACCAGCGAAATCTGAATGATTTCCCCGCGAAATGCCGCCAGATCGATCAAGGTCCCCGGCATCACAGCCGTAATCGCCTTGGCCAGATAAAACAAGCCGTGTCCCAACAGCACGTAACGCAACTGCCCGGCGCCCACGCTCAGGGATTTGCCGTGGGGCCGCAGCAGCGCGCTGGCCTTGAACATCAGCAGCGCCACCAGCGACGAGTTGACCGCCAGCATCACCTTCGACCACCAGGGCGCTTCCGGCAGCAGCAACATGCCGACCCAGACCGCGAAAATCAGGTACCAGCCTCGGGACAGCTTCGCTTTGGTAAAGCGCGCGACGCCCAGCAAGAACAGCCAATGCGCCGTCACCAGCAAGCCATTGGCGAACCAGATGCCAATCAACAGAACGCCGCTGCTGCGCAGCAACGCCAGGGTCGAACCCACGGTGATCGTCGCAAAACCGGCGCTCCAGAAAACCAGTGACGCTTCCCTGACGTGACGCCATTCGGCCGCCAGATACAGCGCTGCGGCGGCCGCGAGGGCGATCGAGAGGGTCAACAGGGTGATAGGGTCGAGCGCCATAAACTGCCTGGCCTTTCAGAAATGCGGTGGAGAGGCGTCATTGTATGCGTCCAAAGCAGGTTTTGTGCCTGAACGGTTAACGTCTGTTTGAAATATTTTCCGCACGTTTCTGCTATTTCAGCATCGATGGAAAGCGATGATGTAAAGGCCGCCCCATTGCCAGCTAACTGAGTGCCGCGAGGCTTCGCATCGTTTTATCGATCATTGGGCGGTCACTGACCGCAGGAACAGGAATGTGTGCTCATCGAACGTAGGACTGCCCCATTCACCCGCCGAGTGGTCTATCAGCATTGTTGACGACGATTTACGGGTGCGCAAAAGCTTGGTCAATCTCCTCAGCGCTGTGGGCTACACCACCGCCAGCTTCGCCTCGGGTGACGCATTCATCCAGTCCTTGGCGGCGAATGCTCCCGATTGCGTGCTGATCGACTCAAGAATGGACGGCATGCAAGGCATCGACGTGCAACGTCATTTGCAGTCGACACCCGCAGGGCCTGCGATTGTCTGCATGTCTGCCTTCTGGAACGACGCAGCCACGGCCGAAGCCTATGAATGCGGCGCCCACGCCTGCTTGTCCAAGCCCTTTTCCGAAGAGCTGCTGCTGTCGACCCTGAAGGAGGCAATCAGCGCGCGCCAAAGTGACGTGGCGTTGCCGCGTAGCTGAAGCTCTTGGAATACGGGACTCAAGCACCTCGGCCATAAAAGCCGTCCAACATTTCCGGTGAGATCACCTCAGGCTGCTGGCTTGAGAATGACCTTCGTCCAGCCTTCGTCCCGGGCATCGAAGTGCTTGTAAGCGTCTGGCCCCTCCGACAGTTTCAGACTGTGAGAGATGATCTGGGAGGGCTTGGCACGGCCAGACGACGGTTATACGCTTTAACGTTGGCTTGCCCGGTTCGGACTTGCTGCCCCTTGAACCAGAACGCGCCAAAATCGAAGGCCATCTTGCCCTCTTTCGCCAAGTCATTTTGCGCGCCGGGATCCTGCGGCACAAAGACCCCGACCGCGCCGATGCCACCGGTAGGTTTGGTCGAGGCGACCAGATTGTTCATCGTCAGGTGGTTAATCTCATGCCCGTGTTTGTCGCAACACTGGTAGCCTACGCATTCGCCCCCCCGATCAGTGCCTTTGCCGTGAGTCAGGTTAAGGATCTGATCGACCGCTTCCTTCTCCAGCGAATTGATCGGTGTCGCACCCAACTGCGCGGCTAGCTTCAAACGATCAGGATGATTGTCGACCACGAAGACTTGAGAAGCGCCTTTGATCATCGCCGAGTGGGCTGCCATGAGCCCCACTGGGCCTGCCCCGTAAATGGCGATACTTTCCCCGGGCAAGAGCCCGGCCAGCTCGGTGGCGTGCCAGCCTGTGGGGAAGATATCGGACAGCAGACGTAATCGTTCTCGCGCTCCAGCGCATCTTCGGGAAGCACCAGGCAATTGAAGTCTGCATAAGGCACTCGCAGGAGCTCGGCCTGCCCACCCTGATACGGCCCCATACCGGCGAAACCGTAGGCGGCCCCTGCACTGCCCGGGTTTGCGGTGAGGCAAAAGCCGGTCAGCCCTTTTTCGCAGTTTTCACAAAATCAGCAACCGATGTTGAATGGCAGACACACTCGGTCACCGACCTTTAGGCGTTATGCGGCTAATCCTCATCGGGCGAGGTGTCGGGACTGCCACGAACTCAACGACTAGACCGCTGCCGGGAAATTCAACGATTCAGGAGTCGCTGCATGAGCAAGGCGTTGCCCAATGCAGCACCTTGGGCAGTGTTATCGAAAATGCACCAGGTCGGCGATCCCTCGATGGCGCTGGACACGATCTGCGCCGCTTTCTCTTCAAGCCAGCCTTGCGCGTAGTCGCTGTAATAGATTTTGGGCGAGCCATGCAGCCGCCAGTAGCGAAGGCCTGGCCATCCGCCCGGTGAGCTGTCGACGTCCATCCTGGGCGGGTCGACGGCTGCTCGTGCGATCTTGTGCTCGATCAATAGCCGATCGGCTTCAATCCAAGTCGGGTGACGCGGCTCGATAACGACATGCCCAGAAAATCTTGCACGGAGCCTTTCAAAAAACGGGCTCGTACGGCGCGTGTCGTAAACCAAGGAAGGGGGCAATTGAACCAGCAAACACCCAAGATGCCCTCCGAGCTCGCCGCACTCTGAGAGAAAGCTGTCGAGGAGATCAAAACAGTTTTCCAAGCGGCATTCATGAGTAATCGATTTGGGCATTTTCACCGAAAACCTGAAATCGGAACCCACCGATGACGCCCATCGTTTGTAGGTGGCAGGTCTGTGGGAGCGGTAGAAAGAGCTGTTGATTTCGACGGCGTCGAGCCTTCTGGAGTAGCGTTCCAGATGGCTCCCAACGGTTTCAAACTCTGACCCATATTCACGACCAAGCGTCCAGCCGGCGCATCCTACGTATAGCTGCCTGGCGTTCAAAAGAGCACTTCTCGGGCGTCGCGCATGAAAATCTCAACGGTCTTCGGGCCGATGCCTTCAAACGCTGCCAGCCGCATCTCAAAATCCGCCTGATTCTCGCTCGCTTCACGGATGTTGATGAGCTTGCCCCCATACTCATCGATCAGCTTTTTGCTCAACTTCAGCAGACGCTCGGCAGTGGACTCGTCATATCGCGCGTAACCGCCCTCGCCCAGCATTTTGACCAACTGCGAGTGGGTGCACATCACAAGCTTGCGAGGCGTATCACGCTCATGATGCTCAACGATCACCTTATAGGCCTCGACGGCGAGCTGTGCGCGGATTCTCTTGCCCATCAAGAAGCTTGCGATCAACCATTTGAACAAGGCATGTTCGTCATCCTTGCCCAACTGAATGCCTAGATCCGTCGCACTGATAATCTCGCTCATCACTCACCTCCTCCAGACAGGGCAAAGGCTTCGACATCGCCTCCAGACGTAGTCCGGAGTTACCCTTCACGGATGAGTCGTACCCACGCCTCTGTTCCCGACCCTGCCACACCATGCCCCATAATGATCAATGTCGCCCCTTGATCAGCCCTGTGCCGGTCACAATCGAGGCAACCCCTGCCAGGAGGCGATAAGGCGATCCCCCAGAGACCACCAGCCACACGCCTCCCGCGAACAGAATGATCCCGACGATCAACACCAACCAGGCGGAAAACACCGGGATACTGCGCCATACGCTATTCATTCGAGTGCCCTCGCCAGGCGTACGTTTATCCGCGTGAGTCCAGAAGAGAAGCTGAGGGCACGCCAAAGTTCAGCCCAACTGTCATCCGGTTATGCCTCAGCGCTGAGGCGGATGCTCCTGAGACACCGAATCGTTGGCCTCCACATCCGACATGTCTTCATCCTTACGCAGCCTTCGACGGCAGGGTCAGCCTGGTCGCGGAAAGTGCGCGCGATTACGCATCATCATCCAGGACGAAGCGGGTGTCGTGACGGGCTGGAACAAAGGCGCAGAGATGATTTTTTCAACGACGCCATCAAATTCACCCCTGAATCAGGGTCGATCCATATCACAGGCCGGAAGACAAACGACGAAGTCGTGTTGGACGTCGCTGACAGTGAAGCAGGTATCGCACCAGAGCATCTGGATAAGGTGTTCGACCTTTTTGGTAAGGCTTGGGAATCGGGCTGTTCTTGGTAAAACAGCTCGTGGAGGCTCACGGCGGGACCGTGCACGTCCATTCAGCGGGCATCGGTAAGGGGTGCACTTTCACAGTCCGTTTCCCGCTCACGACGACCGAATTGTTATCGAATTCCGAGGACGATCAATCATCGGAAGGCATGCTGGAGGGCGTAAGGGTGTTACTGGTGGATGACTCTGCCGAGGTTTTGGAGACTATGAAGCTCTTGCTGGAAATGGAGCTGGCCGACGTAAACGCCTTCACCGCGTCAGAGCTTGCCTTGGAAGCGGCTCAGGATAGCGTTTACCAATGCGCAGCGGTACAGCGCGACAACAGCTTGGCACTTCTCCCATTTCGTCTATGGCTGCTTTCCATCTTCCGAACGCTTGGGAATGTCAAATCCGCAGCGAGCAAGCTATTGCACAAGTATGTGACTGAATTGCGTTATGCCTGATCGCTTTAAAAGCGGTCGACAGCGTTCTGCCCAAACTCCCTTCTCTTAAAAATTCAAGCCTCAATAGCCTAACACTATAGGCCCACCGTTAGTCTTTCAGGCGCTCAATGACTACCCGATAAAAGTCTCCGCATTGACGCATTCAACGGAGTCCAGCTCGATTAGGGTCAATACCTCGACAAGTAATGAGCGAAGCATCTCCTCGTCTTCAACCAACAGTACATGCCAGGCATCGTTTACATCCGCAGGTCAGGTAACCGTTAGGGAATGAGAAATTAAACTTGTTTCGCATTCCCGATCGATGGCCGGTCCCGCTTCATCTTTCGCCCCAGCGCTCCGCGCGGCCGACTGCAGTCGGACAACGAATCGAGTGAACTCACACCGGTGACCGGTCTCCTACCTACAACTCCCAGGAGAGTTATGACATGAGCATCGATAAATCCAAACCCTCTGATGACCTCTCACCAAAGGCTCCCGCTGTGGACGCGTCGGGCAAGCCTGTCGACGTTGTCAAACGAGACATAGCGGACGAAGAGAAACAAACCCGTGCCGTGGATGAGATCGTTACGCCGTCATCCATCCGTACAAAGGAGCAGGATGTCGAAAAACTCGACCGCGCCGCTGATGCGAGTGAAAGAAAAGTCGATGACAGCGCCCACACAGACGCACGCTCGACCGGAGACAGGTGAGGAGTACGATCCGTCTAGGGGATTCTCGGACAAAAAAAGGGCCCAGATTGCTCTGAGCCCTTGATTTTACTGAGTGTGGCGGGAAACCAGGGATTCGAACCCTGGGTACGCTATTAACGTACGCCGGTTTTCAAGACCGGTGCATTCAACCACTCTGCCAATTTCCCGGATGCTGCTGATAACAGAGGTGTAGTGGGCAACCAGGCTGAGATAAGAACTCGGATACCGGTCACAATCGGCAGCTTTCCAGATCACTGCCTTTACCCACTCAGCCACACCTCCAATCGCGTAGCGGGCGCCATAATACCGTAATGAAACAAGCTGTCAAACTCTCCGACTCGCCTCGCCCGTAGGCTCTGTTATGATCTTTGCAACTTGAGATTTCAAACCACTCATTTCAACCATCAGGAGTAGCGCCATGCGCGAACAGGATTACGCAGTCAACAACCGCGTGCAGGTCGAGCAGCTAGAGGTTAGCCGCGTCCTGCGCAACACCTACGGCCTTCTGGCCCTCACCCTTGCCTTCAGTGGCATCATGGCTTTTGTCGCACAGCAGATGAACGTTCGCTACCCGAACGTGTTCGTGGTGCTGATCGGCTTCTACGGCTTGTTCTTCCTGACCAACAAACTGCGCGATTCAGCGTGGGGTCTGGTGTCGGCGTTCGCGCTGACCGGTTTCATGGGATTCATCCTCGGTCCGATCCTCAATCGCTACCTGGGCATGCAAGGCGGTGCTGAAGTCGTCTCTTCGGCATTCGCCATGACTGCGCTGGTATTCGGTGGCCTGTCGGCCTACGTGTTGATCACCCGCAAGGACATGAGCTTCCTCGGTGGTTTCATCACCGCCGGTTTCTTCGTCCTGCTGGCCGCGGTACTGGCGAGCATGTTCTTCCAGATCAGTGGGCTGCAACTGGCGATCAGCGCAGGTTTCGTCCTGTTCTCGTCGGTGTGCATCCTGTTCCAGACCAGCGCCATCATCCACGGCGGCGAACGCAACTACATCATGGCGACCATCAGCCTGTATGTGTCGATCTACAACCTGTTCATCAGCCTGTTGCAGATATTCGGCATCATGGGCAGCAGCGACGACTGATCGCTATAGCGCCCCGACAAAAAGCCCGCTTCGGCGGGCTTTTTGCTATCTGGTTACTGTGTAGGCCCGTTGAATTCTTTATCATTGGCTCCATTCACTCCTGCCATCCGCTGACCGAGCCTGTCATGAAGTTCGCCATCGCCCTTTATTCACCCGCTCACGCGCCTTCTTCGCGCCGTGCGTTGCTGTTCGCACAGGCCGTGCTGGCCGCCGGGCATGAGATCGTGCGGCTGTTCTTTTATCAGGACGGCGTGCACAGCGCGTCAGCCAACGTCGTGACGCCCCAGGACGAGCTAGACATCCCTGCCCAGTGGCGCGAGTTCGTCACCATTCATCAGTTGGATGGGGTGGTGTGCATCGCGGCCGGCTTGCGGCGCGGCGTGTTGAATCAGGAGGAAGCCGACCGTTATTCACGGCCAGCCGCCAACCTCACCCCACCGTGGGATTTGTCCGGCCTGGGGCAACTGCACGATGCCGTGCAAGCCGCCGATCGCCTGATCAGCTTTGGAGGTCCTTGAGATGCCTAAATCGCTATTGATCATCAGCCGCCAATCGCCCTGGTCAGGCCCAAGCGCTCGCGAGGCGTTGGACATCGCGCTGGCGGGCGGCGCATTCGATCTGCCAGTGGGCATGCTGTTTCTCGACGATGGCGTGTTGCAGTTGTTGCCCTCGCAAGACGCCAAAACGCTGCAACAGAAAGACCTGACAGCCAACCTTCAGGCGCTGGAGATGTTCGGTGTCGAAGAACTGTTCGCCTGCCACACCAGCCTGGCGGAACGCGGCCTGTTGTCCACCGAACTGAGCGTTGAGTCGCTGGGTGGGCTGCGCGATCAAGAGATTGCAGCGCTCATCGACCGTTATGACCAGGTGATCACGATCTGATGTCGACCTTGCATGTGTTATCCCACTCCCCCTTCGCTGACACCCGCCTGAGCAGTTGCCTGCGGGTGCTCGGCCATGAGGACGCGATTTTGCTGTGCGGCGATGCGACCTATGCCCTGAACGCGGCAACGGCAGCACGTCAGTTACTGGACGCCAGGGCCGAGAGCATGCGCCTGTTCGTGCTCGATGAGGACGCCAAGGCCCGAAACCTTGCACTGCCAGACTGGGTCACCCTCGTGGATTACCCCGGTTTCGTCGAACTGTCGGTGAGCTACGACAAGGTCAACACCTGGTTATGAAACAACTCATCGTCGACGGGCGTACCATCGCGCTGGACAAAGACGGCAACCTCGCCGACCTCAATGACTGGTCCAATGGCGTGGCTGAGGCACTGGCGCTGGAAGAAGACATCGCCCTGACGCCCGATCACTGGGAAATCCTGACGGTGCTGCGGGCGTTTTATGCCGAGTACCAACTCTCTCCGGCAACCCGTCCGCTGGTGAAGTACACAGCGCAGAAGCTCGGCCCTGAAAAAGGCAACAGCCTGCACCTGAACCGTCTGTTCAATGGCACTCCCGCCAAACTCGCCGCCAAGCTGGCGGGCCTGCCCAAGCCGACCAATTGCTTATGACCGAATTCGCCCCCCTCGTCACTGAAACCCCGGCCGAGCACCCGTTTGCGCAGTTCGTGCGCATTCTGGGCAAAGGCAAACGCGGCGCGCGCAACATGACCCGCGAGGAAGCCCGCGAAGCCATGGGCATGGTGCTCGACGAAAAAGTCGAGGACACCCAGCTCGGCGCTTTCCTGATGCTGCTGCGTCACAAGGAAGAATCCGCTGAAGAGCTGGCCGGTTTCACTGAGGCAGTGCGTCAGCGTCTGACCGCCCCTCCGATAACAGTCGATATCGATTGGCCGACCTATGCGGGTAAAAAGCGCCATTTACCGTGGTATCTGCTCGCGGCCAAATGCCTTGCTCAAAATGGCGTGAAGGTTTTAATGCACGGTGGTGGTGCCCACACAGCGGGCCGTCTGTACAGCGAGCAATTGCTGGACCTGCTGGGCATTCCACTCTGCCGCCACTGGAACGCCGTAGACGAGGCGTTGCAGCACCACAACATCGCCTTCATTCCGCTGGGTGACTGGGCGCCGCAGTTGCAACGCATGATCGATTTGCGCAACACCTTGGGCCTGCGCTCGCCAATTCATTCGTTGGCTCGTATTCTCAACCCGCTAAATGCACGTTGTGGCCTGCAAAGCATTTTCCACCCCGGTTATCAGGCCGTTCACCGCGATGCCAGCAGCCTGCTGGGCGATCACTCCATTGTCATCAAGGGCGATGGCGGCGAAGTGGAAATCAACCCGGACACCATCAGTCACCTCTATGGCACTACGGATGGCCAGCCATGGGACGAGGAATGGCCCGCGCTGTCGGAGCGTCGCCACGTCAAACCGGCCAGCCTTGATCCACAGCAACTCATCGCCATCTGGAAGGGTGAAACCGAAGACAGCTACCCGCAACTGGCACTGATCTCTACCATCGCTTTGGCCCTGCGAGGCCTTGGAATGCCTCGCGCTGAAGCCTTCGAGCGTGCCGAGCAGTATTGGGCGAACCGAGATAAATCGATTTAATCGATCATTACACCCCATTCTTTGCGCTATTTCTTCGAACGATTGTCTTTAGACTGGTCTCCAACGTACGAACGTACACAGTTATTGGAGTCAGACATGGGCCTTCTCATTGAAGGACGCTGGCACGACCAGTGGTATGAAAGCAGCAAAGACGGGGCGTTTCAGCGCGAACAAGCCAAACGTCGCAACTGGGTCACCGCTGATGGGCGCCCGGGGCCTTCCGGCGAAGGTGGCTTCAAGGCCGAAGCCGGTCGCTATCATCTGTATGTTTCCCTGGCTTGCCCGTGGGCGCATCGCACGCTGATCGTGCGCAAGCTCAAAGGGCTGGAAGGCCTGATCGATGTGTCGGTGGTCAGTTGGCTGATGCGCGAACACGGCTGGACCTTCGACAAACAGACCGGGTCGACGGGCGACGCCCTCGACAGTCACACCTACATGTATCAGCGCTACCTGGCAGACACCGCCGACTACACCGGCCGTGTGACCGTGCCAGTGCTGTGGGACAAGAAGCTCAACCGGATCGTCAGCAACGAGTCATCGGAAATCATCCGCATGTTCAACTCGGCGTTCAACGACTTGACCGGCAACACGCTGGACCTCTATCCCGAGGCACTGCGCCCCGAAATCAATCGGCTGAACGACCGCATTTACCCTGCCGTGAACAACGGCGTGTATCGCGCAGGTTTTGCGACGTCGCAAGGCGCGTACGAAGAGGCGTTCGATGAGGTGTTTGCCGAGTTGGACGTTCTGGAAAAGCTGCTGGGCGAGAAGCGCTATCTGGCGGGCGAGTACCTGACCGAAGCCGACGTACGCCTGTTCACCACGCTGATTCGCTTCGATGCGGTGTATCACGGCCACTTCAAATGCAACCTGCGCCGGATCGCCGACTACTCGAACCTGAGCAACTGGCTGCGAGAGCTGTATCAGCTACCAGGTGTGGCCGACACGGTCGACTTCCAGCACATCAAGCACCACTACTACGCCAGCCACGCCACCATCAACCCGACGGGCGTGGTGCCGAAAGGGCCGGAGCAGGATTTCAGTGGCGCGCATGACCGTGGGCGGTTGAGCGGGCAAGGGATTTTGCAGAACGGTTGAGGACGACACGAATTATTGTGGGAGCCGGCTTGCTGGCGAAACCGGTAATTCAGTCACTGTGATGGTGGCTGATACACCGCTTTCGCCAGCAAGCCGGCTCCCACAGGTATTGCTCCTGGCTTAAGGGTATGCTGGGGTCAAACGGTCCCCTGAGCCCCTTCAAACCACTTCAGCTTGTCCCGCAACGTCACCACCTCCCCTACGATGACCAGCGTCGGCGCATGCACTTCATGCTCCGCCACCAGTTGCGGCAGGTTGGCCAGGGTGCCGGTGAAGACGCGCTGGTTCGACGTGGTGCCTTGCTGAATCAGTGCGGCTGGCGTGTCGGCAGAACGCCCGTGCTTGACCAGTTCGCTGCAAATGATCGGCAGACCGATCAACCCCATGTAGAAGACTAGAGTCTGCGCAGGCGACACCAGGTCTTTCCACGGCAGATCGCTGGTGCCGTCCTTCAGGTGTCCCGTCACGAAACGCACCGATTGCGCATAGTCGCGATGGGTCAGCGGAATTCCGGCGTACGCCGCACAACCGCTGGCTGCCGTGATACCAGGCACCACCTGAAACGGAATGCCATGAGCCGCCAGCTCTTCGATTTCCTCACCGCCTCGACCAAAGATGAACGGGTCGCCCCCTTTGAGCCTCACCACGCGTTTGCCCTGTTTGGCCAGGTCAACCAACTGCTGATTAATCTGATCCTGAGGCACCGCGTGATCCGCGCGCTTCTTTCCGACATAAATACGGTCGGCATCACGGCGGCACAGTTCGAGAATCGCAGGAGCGACCAGACGGTCATACAGCACGACATCTGCTTGCTGCATCAGTCGCAAGGCACGGAAAGTCAGCAGGTCCGGATCACCCGGCCCCGCGCCGACGAGGTAAACCTCGCCTGACGCAACTGGCGGTTCGCCGTCGAGCTTGGCCTGCAACAGGCGTTCGGCTTCAGCCCCCTGCCCGGCCAATTGGCGATCAGCGATAGGCCCCTGAAACACGTCCTCCCAAAATGCCCGGCGTTGCTGAACATTCGGAAACAGCTTCTTCACCTGGTGGCGAAACCTCGCCGCCAGACCGGCCAGATGGCCATAAGTCGGCGGAATCCAGCTTTCCATCCTGGCGCGGATCAGTCGCGCCAGCACCGGCGCATCGCCGCCGCTGGACACCGCGATCACCAACGGCGAACGGTCGACGATGGCCGGAAAGATCACGCTGCACAGCGCAGGCGCGTCCACCACATTGACCGGCACCCCACGCGCACGGGCATCGCTGGACACCTGTGCATTGAGGGATTCGTCGTCCGTGGCCGCGATGATCAGCACGCAACCGTTCAGATCGGCTTCGTTGTAGCCACGCAGAATCTGTTCGCCACCGCTGCTGTCGATCAGCTCGCGCAGCTCCGTTCCGATCTCGGGTGCAACCACCCGCAGGATCGCCCCGGCATCGGCCAGCAGGCGAGACTTGCGCAAGGCAATCTCGCCGCCGCCCACCACCAGCACACGGGCACCCCGAAGGTTGTGGAACAGTGGCAGAAATTCCATTTAGCCGATGACCTCGATACCGCCCATCCACGGCTTCAGGACTTCCGGCACGCGAATCGAACCGTCGGCCTGCTGGTAGTTCTCCAGCACGGCGACCAGGGTACGACCCACCGCCAGGCCCGAGCCATTGAGGGTGTGAACCAGCTCAGGCTTGCCGGTTTCCGGGTTACGCCAGCGGGCTTGCATGCGGCGGGCCTGGAAATCACCACAGTTGGAGCACGAGGAAATCTCGCGGTATTTGTCCTGGCTCGGAATCCACACTTCCAGGTCATACGTCTTCACGGCGCTGAAACCCATGTCGCCAGTGCACAGGGCCAGTACGCGATACGGCAGTTCCAGCAGTTGCAGGATGCGCTCGGCGTTGCTGGTCAGGCTTTCCAGGGCTTCCATGGATTTTTCCGGCTCGACGATCTGCACCATCTCGACCTTGTCGAACTGGTGCTGACGGATCATGCCGCGCGTGTCACGACCCGACGCACCCGCCTCGCTGCGAAAGCATGGGGTGTGGGCCACAAACTTCAGTGGCAGTTGCTTGGCGTCGACGATTTCACCGGCCACGATGTTGGTCAGCGACACTTCAGCGGTTGGGATCAAGTACAGATCCGCTTCGCCTTCGCGACCGATCTTGAACAGATCCTCTTCGAACTTCGGCAACTGACCCGTGCCTTGCAGCGCAGGGGCTTGAACCAGGTATGGGGTGTAAGCCTCTTCGTAACCGTGTTCATTGATGTGGGTGGTGATCATGAACTGCGCCAGTGCGCGGTGCAGGCGGGCAATCGGGCCACGCAGCAGGGCGAAACGGGCGCCGGACAGCTTGGCGGCGGTTTCGAAATCCAGCCAGCCGAACTTCTCGCCCAGTGCGACGTGATCTTTAACCTCAAAATCGAAGGCCGTCGGGGTGCCCCATTTGCGCACTTCGACGTTCTCTTCTTCGTCAGCACCGACCGGCACGGATTCGTGCGGCAGGTTCGGCATGCTCAGCAGCATGGCGTCGAGTTCGGACTGAATGCCGTCCAGCTCCTTCTTGCCATTGGTCAGCTCTTCAGCCATGCGATCGATGTCGGCCATCAGCGGCGCGATGTCTTCACCGCGCTGCTTGGCCTGGCCGATGGATTTGGAACGGGCGTTACGCTCGGCCTGAAGCTGCTCAGTGCGGGTCTGCACAGTCTTGCGCTGGTTTTCCAACGCTTCGATGCGGGCCACGTCCAGTGTGAAGCCACGGGAAGCCAGGCGATCCGCTACGTCCTGAAGCTGGGTACGTAACAGTTTGGAATCGAGCATATCGGTCTCTCGTTTTAGGTATTCGGGGCTATGAAAATAGAAACTATAAAATTCGGGTCAGCGACAGGCCTGCCCAGGTCGCGAGCAGGCCGCCGAGGACGCTGATCAGGGCATAGCCAATGGCCAAGGGCGCCTGACCGCTTTCCAGCAGACGTATCGTGTCCAGCGAGAAGGACGAAAACGTCGTCAATCCGCCTAAAAAACCCACCATCAGGCCAGCACGCAGCTCGATCGGCACGTCCGGGCGAATCAGGAACAGCCCGTACAGAAAGCCGATGAGCAGGCAGCCCACCAGGTTGACGGCCAGCGTCGCGGTGTAGAAATGCCGCGGCCAGTTCGCAGCCACAACGTTGGCGGTGGCGAAGCGCAATAATGTACCAGCCACGCCCCCTGCGGACACAGCAAGAATCAACTGAATCACTACTTTCTCCGCTGACGAGGACTGGCGCGATCAAGGGCGGCCAGGTGTTTGAGTTTTTCGCCGATCTTCAGCTCAAGGCCACGGGGCACCGGCTGGTAATACTGGCGGGGTTCCAACTCTTGCGGGAAGTAGTCTTCACCGGCCGCATAAGCCTCCGGCTCATCGTGAGCATAGCGATACTCTTCGCCATAACCCAGTTGCTTCATCAGTTTGGTCGGCGCGTTGCGCAGGTGCAGCGGCACTTCCAGCGAACCGAACTCGGTCGCTTCGCGCATGGCCATCTTGAAGCCCATGTACACGGCGTTGCTTTTCGGTGCGCAGGCCAGATAGACGATGGCCTGGGCCACCGCCAACTCGCCTTCCGGACTACCGAGGCGCTCCTGCACGTCCCACGCCGACATGCACAACGGCAGCGCGCGTGGGTCGGCGTTGCCGATGTCCTCGCTGGCCATGCGCACCACGCGACGCGCCAGATACAACGGATCGCAGCCGCCGTCGATCATCCGCGCAAACCAGTACAGCGCAGCGTCGGGGTTCGAGCCACGAATGGATTTGTGCAAGGCGGATATCTGGTCGTAGAACGCCTCGCCGCCCTTGTCGAAACGGCGGCGGCTGTCGCCCAGCAGGCTTTGCAACAACTCAGGGTCAATTTCACTGTCGTCTTCGGCAAGATCCGCCGCATTTTCCAGCAGATTGAGCATGCGGCGGCCATCGCCGTCGGCGGCGGCCAGCAACGTCTTGAACGCCTCGTCACCCACACTCAAGTGGCGTTTACCCAATCCTCGCTCCTCGGTGAGCGCGCGATCAACCAACTGGCGCAACGCCGCTTCATCCAAGCTCTTGAGCACATACACCCGCGCCCTTGAGAGCAACGCATTGTTCAGCTCAAACGACGGATTTTCGGTGGTCGCGCCGATGAAAATCAGCGTGCCGTCTTCAACATAGGGCAGAAACGCGTCCTGCTGAGACTTGTTGAAGCGATGAACTTCGTCAACGAACAGAATGGTCCGACGGCCATATTGCCCGGCCTGCTGCTTGGCAACCTCGACCGCCTGACGAATCTCTTTGACCCCTGCCAGCACCGCAGAAACGGTCTCGAAGTGCGCATCAGAGACTTTCGCCAGCAAACGCGCCAGCGTGGTCTTACCCACGCCGGGCGGCCCCCAGAAAATCATCGAATGTAGCGCACCCTGCTCCAGCGCTTCACGCAATGGCTTGCCGTGGGCGAGCAGGTGCTGTTGACCGACGTACTCGTCCAGGTTGGTCGCCCGTAGACGCGCGGCCAGAGGCTGGGCAATCGGTTCGCTGCTGAACAGGTCCATCAATAACGCTCTTACCTTGTGTTCCTAAGGACGCTGCAGGCGCTTATTCCTGAATGACGTCAGCGCCCTTCGGAATCTGGAACTGGAATTTACTCGCTGGCACCGGCTCGTTGGCCTTAACACCGGTGAACAGGATGTTGGTGCGCTGGCCGACGCTGTCGATCAACTGCATGTCGTTGATCACACCGTTGCGGAACGACAGTCGCATGTTATCGAACAGCGTGTCCTTGGATTTGGGCTTGAGCGTGAAATCAATCACCCCGCCTGCTTCCTTGGCGGTGATGTCGAAGCTTTCGCTAATTTTTGAAACATCACCGGAAAGCAGCAGCGCAGGAGTTTGCGTCAGACGCTGATCAAGCTTCTTGATCGTCGCCTGCTCCAGATCCGGGTCCCACAGGGTGACCTTTTGGCCATCGGAGACCATGGTTTGCTCCTGCGGCGCATCGGTGTGCCAGTAGAACAGCCCCGGACGTTGTAGCGTCATGTCACCTTCGGTCTGTTGCATCTGGGTGCCACTACCGTCGAGGGAAATCTGCGAGAAACGACCGCTCAGGGTCTTTGAGTTTTCCAACAGTTGGGTCAGGCGCGCCACGTCCTTGCTGTCGGCGTGGGCCGGAAGAGCGGAAAAAGCCAGTGCAGATACCAACAACATGCGGATAAGACGCATGGGAGTCCTCTTTGGGGTCGATTAAGACGGACGGCGCCCTCGGGCGCCATCCAGTCATGTGTCATGAATGGAAGTGTCAATCACGCATGGGGGCTGGCGCAATCACTTCCCGCGAGCCGTTGGTGTTCATGGCGGTCACGACGCCGGCCATTTCCATGGCTTCGATCATGCGCGCGGCGCGGTTGTAGCCGATTTTCAGCTTGCGCTGCACGGCGGAGATCGAGGCACGACGGCTTTCCAGCACGAAATTCACCGCTTCGTCGTACAGCGCATCGGTTTCGGCGTCATCGCCGTCCCCGCCACCACCGCCGCCACCTTCGAAGCCACTGCCCGCCTCTTCGACGCCATTGAGAATGTCGTCGTTGTATTGCGGCGTTCCACGCAGTTTCCAGGCTTCGACCACGCGATGCACTTCGTCGTCGGAGACGAACGCGCCGTGCACACGGATCGGCAGGCTGGTACCGGGCGGCATGTAGAGCATGTCACCGTGCCCCAGCAACTGCTCGGCGCCGCCCTGATCGATGATGGTCCGCGAGTCGATCTTGCTCGACACCTGGAACGCCATTCGAGTCGGAATGTTGGCCTTGATCAGACCGGTGATCACGTCAACCGACGGGCGCTGGGTCGCGAGAATCAGGTGGATACCGGCAGCACGCGCCTTCTGGGCGATACGCGCGATCAGCTCTTCGACCTTCTTGCCAACGATCATCATCATGTCGGCGAATTCGTCGACCACCACGACGATGGTCGGCAGCTTGGTCAGCAGCGGCGCTTCGTCGTGGATGCTTTCGCGGTGATACAGCGGGTCCGGAATCGGGGTACCGGCGTCTTCCGCTTCCTTGATCTTGTGGTTGAAACCCGACAGGTTACGCACCCCCATCTTGGCCATCAGCTTGTAGCGGCGTTCCATTTCTGCCACCGACCAACGCAGGGCGTTGGCAGCGTCTTTCATGTCGGTCACGACAGGACACAGCAAATGAGGAATGCCTTCGTAGATCGACAGTTCGAGCATTTTCGGGTCGATCATGATCAGCTTGGCGTCATCCGGCCCCGACTTGAACAGGATCGAGAGGATCATCGCGTTCACACCCACCGACTTACCGGAACCGGTGGTACCGGCCACCAGCAAATGTGGCATCTTGGCCAGGTCGGTGATGATCGGCTTGCCGCCGATGTCATGACCCAAAGCCAGGGTGACCGGGGATTTGAAGTTGTCGTACTCCGGGGTCGACAGCACTTCGGAGAAGCGCACAATCTGACGGTCTTCGTTCGGAATCTCGATACCGACGGTGGTCTTGCCCGGAATCACCTCGACCACGCGGACGCTGGTCACGGCCAGAGAACGGGCCAGGTCTTTGGCCAGGTTGGCGATGCGACTGACTTTGACGCCCGCCGCTGGCTGAATTTCATAACGAGTAATGACCGGGCCAGGGTGAATCGAATCCACCGAAACCTCGACGCCGAATTCCTTGAGCTTGATTTCCAGTAGATGGCCGACCGCGGCCAGGGACTCGGGCGAATAGTTGAGCTGCTTCTTTTCTGCCGGGTCGAGGATGGAGATCGGCGGAAGCGTGCCTTCCACGGCGCTGTCGACGAACAATGGCACCTGCTTCTCTTTCTGCACACGCTTGCTGGGTTCCGGCGGGCGGGTTTGAACAGGGGCGATGACGGCAGGAACGTGCTTCTCTCGAGCGCTCATGTGCTCGGTCAGCGCCTGCTCGCGCTCGATGATGCGCTCCTTGGCCTTGACCTGTTCGCGGCGATCCGGCACGACCGGCGCCACGACCTCGTCGACACGCAGGTCGACTTCACGCAATTGGGCGACCATCCGTTTGCGTTCGTTGCGCTCGGCCCACCAGCGGTTGATCGCGCCCTGGAACAGCTCGAACAGGTCGAGGGTGATCTTGCCCGTGGTGTCCATCACCTTGAACCACGACAGGTCGGTGAAGATGGTCAGCCCGAACAGAAACAGGGCAATGAACAGCAAGGTGCTGCCCTGCACGTTCAGCGCACGCTTGGCCAGATCGCCCAGTACCTCGCCCAGCACACCGCCTGCGGAACCCGGCAACCCGGACATGGAATGGAAATGCAGGTGCGCCAGCGCCGCACCGGCCAGTACCAGAAACACCAGACCGATCATGCGCCAGGAAAACAGCCAGCCGCTCCATTGCCACGGTTCGTGCCGCTGGCGGAAGACTTGGTACGCCTTCACGCCCAGCAGCATCGGGAAGATGTAGGCGAAGTAGCCTAGAACCATGAACAGAATGTCGGCGGCGAACGCTCCGGCACGACCGGCAGCGTTCTGCACCTGCACGGAACTGCTGGTGTGGCTCCAGCCTGGATCGGTCTGATCGTAGGTCAACAGGGCCATCATCAGGTACAGGCACAAAAAGCCGAATGCGATCAGCGCACCTTCCTTGAGTCGGTAGTGCAAATGCTGCCGCCAGAGCGGAACGGGGCTGGGTGCTGCGGTGGATTTCTTCAAAACGCTTCAATTCCTGCGCGTTGGCGCGAACATCTAAGGGTTGACTATATACGACTGCATTGACGAAATAGCGCAAACCGGTCCCTGACATGATGGCGTTTAATACACGCTCGACAGGTGATTTGAAATGAGGTTAAACGACATCGGGCATTGTACGGAATTGCACGCTGCACGCCACGATAGTCTGGCGTGGACCTTGCCGATCTTCAAGCGCCGATGACAATGGCTGATTTGAGCATGCATTTTCTTTGCTGACAAAGGCTTATGACGTGTTTTTACCCCGTAACAGAACTGTCGAATGGCCATGACTCCCGTGAACGGAACGAACTTGCCTGTCTTTACACAATCCAGCGCCGGTCAACCGCGTGTGACCGCAATCACGCGCCGTAGTTGCACACTTGGGCGCACTCCCCTCCCCTCTCGCCAAGCTGGAATCCCATGCTGACCTGGTTACAACGCGACACACTCGAATTTCCGCCCCTGGAAAAAGCGCTGCGCGAGCCCAACGGTTTGCTGGCGGGCGGCGGCGACCTGTCGGCAGACAGATTGATTCAGGCCTATCGTCACGGCTGTTTTCCTTGGTATCAGCAAGGGCAACCGATTCTATGGTGGTCGCCGGATCCGCGCACGGTCCTATTCCCCGATGAACTGCACGTCTCCCGAAGCTTGCGCAAACTCCTGCGCCAACAACGCTATCGGGTGACCTTCGATGAGGATTTTCCTGCCGTGATTCGCGCCTGTGCCGAGCCTCGCGCCTACGCTGACGGGACCTGGATCACCGGCTCGATGCAGGCTGCTTATATAGAACTGCACGCCCGAGGCTACGCCCACAGCGTTGAAGTCTGGGATAAGGATGAACTGGTTGGCGGGCTTTACGGCCTGGCGATGGGGCAACTGTTTTTCGGTGAATCGATGTTCAGCCGGGCAGACAACGCGTCCAAGGCAGGTTTTGCCACCCTGGTAGAACATTTGAAGCAATGGGGCTTCGTGATGATCGACTGCCAGATGCCGACTCAACACTTGCAAAGTCTGGGCGCGCGCTCGATTTCTCGAAATACCTTTGCCCACTACCTGAAAAAACATCTGGATCTGACAAACTCCGCCGACTGGTTACCTAGGCGAGTTTGAGTCGGCTGGCATACACTCTTAGCTAACGTTTTCTCGAGGGTTGATCATGACCGAGCTGGCGCGGCTTAAGTTTTATGCCACTCAACCCCACTCCTGCAGCTACCTGCCCGAGGAACAGGCCACCACGCTGTTTCTCGATCCCAGCCAGCCCATGGATGTGCAGGTCTACGCCGACCTTTCCGACATGGGGTTCCGTCGCAGTGGCGATCATCTCTATCGCCCGCACTGCCAGAATTGCAGCGCCTGTGTGCCCGCGCGCATTCCGGTCGGCCTGTTCGTGCCTGACCGCCAACAGAAACGCATCTTCAAACGCAACGCCGACATCGAAGTCACCAGCGCCAAGCCGCATTTCAGCGAAGAATACTTCGACCTCTATCAGCGCTACATCGAGCAACGTCATGCCGATGGCGACATGTACCCGCCCAGCCGTGAACAGTTTTCCACCTTTCTGGTCCGTGACCTGCCCTTTGCCCGTTTTTACGAATTCCGGGCCGAAGGCCGACTGCTCGCCGTCGCCGTGACTGATTTGCTGCCCAACGGTCTGTCGGCGGTGTACACCTTTTATGAGCCATCCGAAGAACGCCGTAGCCTGGGACGCTACGCGATCCTCTGGCAAATCGCCGAAGCAGCACGTCTGCAACTGCATGCGGTTTACCTGGGTTACTGGATCAAAAACTGCAAAAAGATGAACTACAAGACCCAATATCGACCCATTGAGCTGCTGACCAATCAAAGATGGGTCACTCTTTACTGAATCCCTTGGCGTGAACCCCACTTTTCGGGCACAATGCAGCCCGCTTTTGCTCGGCTGCCGTTTGCACCGGGCCATTCATTGGATACCGAGGGCTTTACTGCATGTCGAAAGAAGACAGCTTCGAAATGGAAGGCACTGTCGTCGACACCCTGCCCAACACCATGTTCCGTGTGGAGTTGGAAAATGGGCACGTCGTTACCGCGCACATCTCCGGCAAGATGCGCAAGAACTACATTCGCATTCTGACCGGCGACAAGGTCCGCGTTGAATTGACGCCGTATGACCTGAGCAAAGGGCGCATCACCTACCGCGCTCGCTAACAGGCTACGACAGAAACGCCCGGCATATGCCGGGCGTTTTTGTTTGTCCACAATTGTAAGCAGCTACGCATGGTAGGAGGGTACGGGTTCGCAATACAGCAAAAAGGCGCCATCGGCGCCTTTTTGTTGTGTTGCATCGAAACGTCAGGCCATTTCCGCCGTGGTTTCGTACTCGAACGTGATCTCGCCGTCCTTGAAATCGATGTGCACCACACCGCCGTGCTCGGACAACTCGCCAAAGAGGATTTCCTCGGCCAGTGGACGCTTGATCTTGTCCTGGATAAGACGCGCCATCGGGCGGGCGCCCATTGCCGCATCGTAACCACCCTCGGCCAGATAACTTCTTGCCGCGTCGGACACATCGAGCTGAACCCGCTTGTCTTCCAGCTGCGCCTGAAGTTCGGTGAGGAACTTGTCCACCACACTTTTGATGACCTCGTGACTGAGGCGACCAAATTGAATGATGGTGTCCAGACGGTTGCGGAACTCTGGCGTAAAGCTCTTCTTGATGACTTCCATCGCATCGGACGAGTGGTCCTGATGGGTGAAGCCGATCGAAGCACGCGCCGCCGTTTCGGCACCGGCATTGGTGGTCATGATGATGATCACGTTGCGGAAGTCCGCCTTGCGACCGTTGTTATCGGTCAGCGTACCGTGGTCCATCACCTGCAGCAGCAGGTTGAAGACTTCCGGATGCGCCTTTTCAATCTCATCGAGCAACAGCACGCAGTGCGGCTGCTTGGTGATGGCTTCGGTCAACAGACCGCCCTGATCGAACCCGACATACCCCGGAGGCGCACCGATCAGACGCGAAACGGTGTGACGCTCCATGTACTCGGACATGTCGAAACGCACCAGCTCGATTCCCAGCGCCTTGGCCAACTGACGCGCAGCCTCAGTTTTACCGACACCGGTCGGACCTGCGAACAGGAACGAACCGACAGGCTTGTCAGGCGACTTCAGACCGGCACGGGACAACTTGATCGCCGTGGACAGCGAATCGATGGCCGCATCCTGACCGAACACGGTCAACTTGAGGTCGCGCTCCAGATTGCGCAGCAATTCCTTGTCGGAACTGTTGACGTGTTTTGGTGGAATCCGCGCGATCTTCGCCACGATGTCTTCGACCTGAGCAACATCAATGCGCTTGACGCGCAAGTCGGCCGGTTGCAGACGCTGGAAGGCGCCCGCCTCGTCAATCACGTCAATCGCCTTGTCCGGCATATGGCGATCATTGATATAGCGCGACGCCAACTCAGCAGCGGCACGCAAGGCTTCATCGCTGTATTCGATGTTGTGATGCTGCTCGAAACGGCCTTTCAAGCCACGCAGAATACCGATGGTGTCTTCGACCGAAGGCTCGGTGACGTCGACTTTCTGGAAACGACGCGCCAGCGCACGGTCTTTTTCGAAGATGCCACGGAACTCTTGGAACGTGGTCGAGCCGATGCAGCGGATATCTCCCGACGACAGCAACGGTTTGAGCAGGTTAGAGGCGTCCATCACCCCGCCCGACGCAGCACCGGCACCAATGATGGTGTGGATCTCGTCGATGAACAGGATGGCGTGAGGGCGTTTTTTCAACTCTCCGAGCAACGCCTTGAAGCGCTTCTCGAAATCGCCACGGTATTTGGTCCCGGCCAGCAAGGCGCCCAGATCCAGCGAGTAGACGACACTATTGGCCAGCAGGTCTGGCACCTGATTATCGACGATGCGTTTGGCAAGCCCTTCGGCGATGGCGGTTTTACCGACACCGGCCTCACCGACCAGCAACGGGTTGTTCTTGCGGCGACGCGCGAGAATCTGAGCGACACGCTCGACTTCCAGCTCACGACCGACCAGAGGATCGATGCGGCCCTGACGAGCCAGTTCATTCAGGTTGCTGGCATAGGCATCCAGAGGATTGCCCGAAGAAGAAGACTCGCCGCCCTCATCATCCTGCATATCTTGCTCACCTTCAGAGTGATCGCCATGCCCCGGCACCTTGGAAATACCATGGGCGATATAGTTGACGACATCGATGCGGGCCACGCTCTGCTGTTTCAACAGAAATACGGCCTGACTTTCCTGCTCACTGAAAATCGCCACCAGCACGTTGGCGCCCGTGACTTCACGCTTGCCGGAGCTCTGTACATGAAACACGGCACGCTGCAATACGCGCTGGAAGCCCAGGGTCGGCTGGGTCTCGCGATCCTCATCATGCACGGGGATCAGCGGCGTGGTGGAGTCAATGAACTCCTGAAGGTCGTGTTTGAGTTTGTCGAGGTTTGCGCCGCAGGCACGCAGAACAGTGGCGGCAGCCTCATTGTCCAATAGGGCCAGCAGAAGGTGCTCGACGGTCATGAACTCATGACGTTTGGAGCGAGCCTCCTTGAAAGCCAAATTGAGGGTGACTTCGAGCTCACGGTTTAACATAGCTTCACCTCATACCCAAGTGTCCGGCGTTAACCGTCCTTCTCGATCTCACAGAGTAGCGGATGCTGGCTTTCCCTGGCGTATTGGTTGACCTGCATTGCCTTGGTCTCGGCGATGTCGCGGGTAAACAATCCGCACACTGCCCGTCCCTCTGTATGGACGGCCAGCATGACCTTGGTCGCCAGCTCACGATTCAGGTTGAAAAACACCTCCAGCACTTCAACAACGAAATCCATCGGGGTGTAGTCATCGTTGAACAAAACCACCTTGTACATCGGTGGCACCTGCAATATCGGCTTGGCTTCCTGTACCGCGATGCCCGCCGCCTCGTCATCGTGAGGCTGCGAGTCATCCTGATTGAATGTTAGTCGAATCTTGCTCATTGCATGCATGGTAAAGAAGGTTCGTTGGGGACGAAATTAAATAGATTGGTCATGATCATGCACGTTATCGATTGGACCGTCGCATGACCTTGACTAACGGCTAAACGGTGTTACAAACAATAGAACCCACATTGGGTAAAAAGGGTCCGCGCAGTCAACCAAAATTTTTTAGGTCCGGCGGATGAGAGGTGATGATACTCCCATCGGAGTCCTTTGCAGAGGGATGTGACTATGCTAAGCGGTAAGGTCAAGTGGTTTAACAACGCCAAGGGGTATGGCTTCATCGTTGAAGACGGCAAGTCCGAGGACCTGTTCGCTCATTACTCGGCGATCGAAATGGACGGATACAAAACGCTCAAGGCGGGCCAGCCGGTTCAATTCGAAATCATCCAGGGTCCCAAAGGCATGCACGCGGTGAAAATCAGCGGACAGCCTGCGGCCACTAAAGAGCACGCTCATCAGCAACACCCGCAGCACGAACACAGCAAAGATCACGCCTGAGCCGGACCGTTCAAGCGCGAGACCTGAAAGCCGGTCAAGTCCATCCGGGACTGACCGGTTTTTTTTGCCCTACACGCTCATTCCCTTCTTTTTATCAGCGTATTTCCCGCAGGCTCGCAAAGACACTCATCTGGCTCGCACCTGAGCACAGAGACGAAAGAATGCTCCTTTAGTCGAAAATCGACTTGCGGTTCGACAGCCCTTCACTACGCTTGAACGACTGCGACAGTCTGCCGCAGGCCCCGTAAGACGCGGGCTTCAAGGTTTTGCGGATTTTCTGGCGTAGCGACCTGGAGGCTGAATCGATCAACGCGAGTGTCAAGCGTTCACACTACTATCGTATTAATGGCCGGGACCGGTGGTATACTCGCCGCCGGTGACCATAGGGTCATTGGGGGCCAAGCCATCTGAAACGAGACTTTCAGCCCTCGACAGGCTGAACTCTTACCGGGGTTCAACCGCTTGACGCTCGACTGATGCACCCCATATCACGCGACGAAATTCTCGACTTTCGGCTCATTGATATCTGGGCGAAAGTGCCTACCCTGCGCATCTCGAAATTTTGTGTACGCTCAGCAAAGAAGAGAGTATTCCGAAAAATGTCCAACCGCTCGAAGATCATCTACACCTTCACCGACGAAGCTCCTGCCCTCGCCACCTACTCACTGCTTCCCATCATCGAAGCGTTCACCGCCTCCGCCGACATCACCGTCGAAACCCGTGACATCTCTCTTGCAGCTCGTATCCTGGCCGGCTTCCCCGAGCGCCTGGGCGACAAGAAGGTTTCCGACGATCTGGCCGAGCTGGGCGAACTGGCGACCACCCCAGAAGCCAACATCATCAAGCTGCCGAACATCAGCGCCTCGGTACCGCAACTGAAAGCAGCCATCAAGGAACTGCAGGCCAAGGGCTACGACGTTCCGGACTACCCGGATGAAGTCGTCACCGAAGCCGACAAGGTTGCCCGTGCCGCCTACGACAAGGTCAAGGGCAGCGCCGTGAACCCGGTTCTGCGTGAAGGTAACTCCGATCGTCGCGCTCCACTCTCGGTCAAGAACTACGCGCGCAAGCACCCGCACAAAATGGGCGCCTGGGCAGCCGACTCCAAGTCCCACGTGGCACACATGGACAGCGGCGACTTCTACGGCAGCGAGAAATCGGCACTGATCGCTGCGGCGGGCGCCGTGAAGATCGAGCTGATCGGCAAAGACGGCAGCACCACCGTACTGAAAGACAAGACTTCGGTCCTGGCCGGTGAAGTCATCGACTGCGCGGTCATGAGCAAGAAAGCCCTGCGCGCCTTCGTGGCCAAAGAGATCGAAGACGCCAAGAAACTGGGCGTGCTGTTCTCCGTCCACCTGAAAGCCACCATGATGAAGGTCTCCGACCCGATCATGTTCGGCGAGATCGTTGCCGAGTACTACCAGGACGCGCTGAAGAAACACGCTGAAGTCCTGAAAGAAATCGGCTTCAACCTGAACAACGGCATCGGCGACCTGTACGCCCGCATCAAAGACCTGCCAGCCGACCAGCAAGCGCAGATCGAAGCGGACGTCAAAGCCGTTTACGCGACCCGCCCTCCTCTGGCGATGGTCAACTCCGACAAGGGCATCACCAACCTGCACGTGCCGAGCGACGTCATCGTCGACGCCTCGATGCCTGCGATGATTCGTGATTCCGGCAAGATGTGGAACAACGATGGCGTGCTGCAAGACGCCAAGGCGTTGATCCCGGACCGTTGCTACGCCACCATCTATCAGGCGGTCATCGAAGACTGCAAGAAACACGGCGCCTTCGACCCGACCACTATGGGCAGCGTACCGAACGTTGGCCTGATGGCGCAGAAAGCCGAAGAGTACGGTTCGCACAACAAGACCTTCCAGATCGAAACCGACGGCGTCGTTCGCGTCACCGACGACAAGGGTCAGGTCCTGATGGAGCAGAACGTTGAAGTCGGCGATATCTGGCGCATGTGCCAGACCAAAGACGCGCCGATCCAGGACTGGGTCAAACTGGCCGTCAACCGTTCGCGCCTGAGCAACACCCCGGCCATCTTCTGGCTGGACCCGAAACGCGCCCACGACGCGGTGATGATCAAGAAGGTCGAGCAGTACCTGAAAGATCACGACACCACCGGCCTGGACATCACCATCAAGTCGCCAGTCGAAGCGATGAAGGTTTCCCTGGAGCGCATTCGCGCTGGCAAGGACACCATCTCGGTCACCGGCAACGTACTGCGTGACTACCTGACCGACCTGTTCCCGATCATGGAACTGGGCACCAGCGCGAAGATGCTGTCGATCGTTCCACTGATGAACGGCGGTGGTCTGTTCGAAACCGGCGCTGGCGGTTCGGCACCGAAGCACGTTCAACAGCTCAACGAAGAAAACTTCCTGCGCTGGGACTCGCTGGGTGAATTCCTGGCACTGGCCGCCTCCCTGGAACACCTGGGCAACGTCTACAACAACCCGAAAGCGCTGGTCCTGGCGACTGCCCTGGACAAGGCCACCGGCCAGTTCCTGGACAACAACAAGTCGCCATCGCGCAAAGTGGGCGGCATCGACAACCGCGGCAGCCACTTCTATCTGGCCACTTACTGGGCACAAGCCCTGGCAGCCCAGACCGAAGACGCAGCCCTGGCAGCCAAGTTCGCCCCACTGGCCAAAGCGCTGGCCGATAACGAAGCGACCATCGTCGCCGAGCTGAACGGCGTGCAAGGCAAGCCTCTGGACATCGGCGGTTACTACTTCGCCACGCCAGAGCTGGCCAGCAAAGCCATGCGCCCGAGCAAGACCCTGAACGACGCGATCAATTCGCTGAAGTAAGGCTTGCCGGATCGGCGTTAGCGCGCTGAACGCAACAGAAGAGCCCCGGCCATGTGCCGGGGTTTTCTTTATCAGTCGCTCGACTTCCCCTAGAGCAGTCCGGCTTGCCGGCGGCGGCGTATTCAAGATCGCTACCGCAGGCAAGCCGTGCTCCTACAGAGGGTCGTGCGGACAGGAGATCCACTCATGACCTGGCAACCCCACATCACTGTCGCCACCATCGTCGAAGACAACGGCCGCTTTCTCTTCGTCGAAGAATCGAAAAACAACAAACTCGTACTCAACCAGCCCGCCGGCCATCTGGAAGCCAACGAAACCCTGCGCGAAGCGGCCGTTCGCGAAACACTGGAAGAAACTGGCTGGGACGTTGAACTGACCGGTGTAGTCGGCATTTACCTGTACACCGCGCCCAGCAATGGCGTGACGTACCAGCGCGTCTGCTTCGCCGCCAAAACCGTCCGACATCACCCTGACCGCCCACTGGACACCGGCATTGTCGGCGCGCCATGGTTCACGCGTGAGGAAGTGGCCAGCCAACCCGAACGCTGGCGCAGCCATCTGGTACTGGAGTGCGTGGACGACTACCTCGCAGGCCAGCTCCACAGCCTCGATGTAATACGCAACTGAATAGCTTTTAGCCTTGGCGCCGACTCCCTGATAGAATCGCGTCCTTTTCCAGACTACCCATCGAAACCCTATGTCTGATTCAGCCTTTTCCAATCCAGAAAAGAAACGCGTCATCGTCGGCATGTCCGGCGGCGTGGATTCTTCGGTCTCCGCCCTTCTGCTCATGGAGCAGGGGTATCAGGTGGAAGGCCTGTTCATGAAGAACTGGGAAGAAGACGACGGAACGGAATACTGCACCGCCATGGACGACCTCGCGGACGCCCAGGCCGTGTGCGACCGCATTGGTATCAAGCTGCACACGGTGAATTTCGCCGCCGAATACTGGGACAACGTCTTCGAGCACTTCCTTGAAGAGTACAAGGCTGGCCGCACGCCGAACCCGGACATCCTGTGCAACCGAGAGATCAAGTTCAAGGCCTTCCTCGATTACGCCTTCATGCTCGGCGCCGACCTGATCGCCACCGGTCATTACGTGCGTCGTCGCGACATCGATGGCCGCACCGAACTGCTCAAAGGCTTGGACCCGAACAAGGACCAGAGCTACTTCCTGCACGCGGTGGCAGGCGAGCAGATCGCCAAGACCCTGTTCCCGGTCGGCGAGCTGGAAAAGCCGGAAGTGCGCGCCATTGCCGAGAAGTACGAGCTGGCGACCGCCAAGAAGAAAGACTCCACCGGAATCTGCTTCATTGGCGAACGTCGCTTCACCGACTTCCTCAAACAGTACCTGCCCGCACAGCCGGGTGAGATCAAGACCACTGAAGGCGAGACCATCGGCCGCCACGCGGGCCTGATGTACCACACCATCGGCCAGCGTCAGGGCCTGGGGATCGGCGGTCTGAAAGATGCCGGCGATGAACCGTGGTACGTGCTGGAGAAGGATCTGATCAACAACCACTTGATCGTCGGCCAGGGCAATGATCATCCGTGGCTGTTCTCCCGCGCCCTGCTCGCCTCGGATATCTATTGGGTCAACCCGATCGATCTGAGCACTCCGCGCAAACTGACCGCCAAGGTCCGCTACCGCCAAAGTGATCAGAGCTGCACGCTGGAACGCACCGCCACCGGCTACCGCGCCACCTTCGATGAACCGCAACGCGCCGTGACACCCGGCCAGTCCGTGGTGTTCTACGATGGCGAAGTCTGCCTGGGCGGTGGCGTGATCGAAATCGCCGAACCCTGGCACAGCAAGGACCCTCGTTGATGAGTCCGATTCAAGAGCAATTGACCGCCTTGGGCGGTGTGTTTCAGGCCGCCGTGCTGGTAGACCGGATCGCCAAGACCGGCCAGGCCAGCGAAGCGGCTGTCGGCTGCCTGCTGGGCGGTCTGCTGGTGATGGACCCCAAGGACACGCTGGACGTGTTTGGGGGTGATGACCTGAATCTGCGCGAGGGCTATCGCGCCCTCGCCAGCGCTCTTGAACGCGACCCCGGCACCCTGCAACGCGAACCCTTGCGCTACGCCCTGGCGATGCTGGGTCTGGAGCGCCAACTGTCCAAGCGTGACGACATGCTCGACACCATTGGCAAGCGCCTGCCGCAAATCAAGTCTCAGGTCGAGCACTTCGGCATCGTTCACGAAAACGTGATCGCCGCGAGCGGTGCGCTGTATCAGGACACCCTCAGCACGTTGCGCCAGCGAATTCAGGTTCACGGCGACATGCGTAACCTGCAACAACCCAACAACGCCTCGAAAATTCGCGCCCTGCTGCTGGCCGGTATTCGCTGCGCGCGACTTTGGCGACAAGTGGGCGGTCACCGCTGGCAACTGGTCATCAGCCGTCGCAAGTTATTGAAAGAATTGTATCCGTTGATGCACGGCTGACTGCCAGCGCTGCGCAAACGACCTTCGTTATACCCATTGCGCGATTCACAACGGCGATCCAGCCTCGGCGGCGCCGTTTTTTCATGTATGATACGCGCCCTTCTCAAAGCCCGACTGTCCGAGAGCACCCCATGCAGCTTTCTTCGCTCACTGCGGTTTCCCCAGTAGACGGCCGCTACGCCGGTAAAACCCAGGCCCTGCGCCCGATTTTCAGCGAATACGGCCTGATCCGTTTCCGCGCCCTCGTCGAGGTTCGCTGGCTTCAGCGCCTGGCGGCTCACCCGCAAATCTCCGAAGTCCCGGCGTTCTCCGCCGAAGCCAACGCGATCCTGAACGCACTGGCCGATGACTTCGCGCTGGAACACGCCGAGCGCGTGAAAGAAATCGAACGCACCACCAACCACGACGTCAAGGCGATCGAATACCTGCTCAAAGAGCAGGCGGCCAAATTGCCGGAACTGGCCAAGGTCAGCGAATTCATCCATTTCGCCTGCACCAGCGAGGACATCAACAACCTGTCCCACGCCCTGATGCTGCGCGAAGGCCGCGACACCGTGCTGCTGCCACTGATGCGCCAGATCGCCGAATCGATCCGCGAGCTGGCGATCCGTTTCGCCGCCGTGCCGATGCTGTCCCGCACCCACGGCCAGCCTGCATCGCCAACCACCCTGGGCAAAGAACTGGCCAACGTCGTTTACCGACTGGAGCGTCAGATCGCTCAAGTGGCCGCCGTTCCGCTGCTGGGCAAGATCAACGGCGCCGTCGGCAACTACAACGCACACCTGTCGGCCTACCCGGACATCGACTGGGAAGCCAACGCCCGCGCCTTGATCGAAGACGAACTGGGCCTGACGTTCAACCCGTACACCACGCAGATCGAACCGCACGACTACATCGCCGAGCTGTTCGACGCGATCGCACGCTTCAACACCATCCTGATCGACTTCGACCGCGATATCTGGGGCTACATCTCCCTGGGCTATTTCAAGCAGAAGACCGTCGCGGGCGAAATCGGCTCCTCGACCATGCCGCACAAGGTCAACCCGATCGACTTCGAAAACTCCGAAGGCAACCTGGGCATCGCCAACGCACTGTTCCAGCACCTGGCGAGCAAACTGCCAATCTCCCGCTGGCAGCGCGACCTGACCGACTCCACCGTATTGCGCAACCTCGGCGTGGGCTTCGCTCACAGCGTGATTGCCTACGAAGCCAGCCTCAAAGGCATCGGCAAACTGGAGCTGAACGAGCAACGCATCGCGGCTGATCTGGACGCTTGCTGGGAAGTCCTGGCCGAGCCGATCCAGACCGTCATGCGCCGTTATGACATCGAGAACCCGTACGAGAAGCTCAAGGAGCTGACGCGCGGCAAAGGCATCAGCCCGGAAGCGCTGCTGACCTTCATCGATGGTCTGGACATGCCTGTCGAAGCCAAGACCGAGCTGAAGAAACTCACCCCGGCCAACTACATCGGCAACGCTGCGGCACAAGCCCGGCGCATCTGATCTGACGGCACCCGCTCTGAACGCCCGGCCGAGCCGGGCGTTTTTATTGCGGCCTGAAAAATACCTTTTTTCAATAGGTTACACATGAATCCTGATATTCCTCTTCAGTTGCTTGGCGGCATCACCGCGCGCGAATTTCTGCGTGACTACTGGCAGAAAAAGCCCTTGCTCATTCGCCAGGCCATTCCGGAATTCGAAAGCCCGATCGATCCGGACGAACTGGCAGGCCTGGCGCTGGAAGAAGAAGTCGAATCGCGCCTGATCCTCGAAAACGGCGTACGCCCATGGGAAATGCGTCGCGGCCCCTTCGAGGAAGATGAATTCAGCAAACTGCCGGAAACCGAATGGACCCTGCTTGTACAGGCGGTCGACCAGTTCGTCCCGGAAGTCGCCGAGCTGCTGGAGCAATTTCGCTTTCTGCCAAGCTGGCGCATTGACGACGTGATGATCAGCTACGCCGCACCTGGCGGCAGCGTCGGTCCGCACTTCGACAACTACGACGTGTTCCTGCTGCAAGGTCACGGCAAACGCCACTGGAAAATCGGCCAGATGTGCGACAGCGACAGCCCGCTGATCGAGCACGCCGACCTGCGCATTCTCGCGGATTTCCAGGGCAGCGACGAATGGACGCTGGAGCCGGGCGACATGCTTTATCTGCCGCCACGCCTGGCCCACTGGGGCGTTGCCGTCGATGACTGCCTGACCTACTCGGTCGGATTCCGCGCCCCGAGCGCAGCCGAAGTGCTGACCCACTTCACCGATTTCCTCAGCCAGTTCATCTCGGACGAAGAGCGTTACACCGACGCCGACGCGCAGCCGGTGAGCGATCCGCATCAGATCCAGCGCGACGCCCTTGATCGCCTCAAGGCGCTGTTGGCTGAGCACATGGGTGACGAGCGCTTGCTGCTGACCTGGTTCGGCCAGTTCATGACCGAGCCGCGCTACCCGGAAATGGTCACCGGCCCCGAGTTGGATGAAGCCGAATTGCTCGACAGTATGGAACAAGGCGCCATTCTGATTCGCAACCCGAGCGCACGCCTGGCCTGGTCGGAAGTCGATGAAGACCTGCTGCTGTTCGCCAGCGGCCAGAGCCGCCTGCTGCCCGGTCGTCTGCGCGAGCTGTTGAAACTGATCTGTGCGGCCGATGCACTGCATATGGACAATCTGGGCAAATGGCTGGCCGATGACGATGGCCGCAGCCTGCTCTGCGAACTGGTGAAACAAGGAAGTCTGGGGTTTGCTGATGAATAAGATCCACGTACGGGTAGCCGACTGGCAGAAAGACAACGCCGACATCCGGCGCATTCGCG
This sequence comes from Pseudomonas sp. Pseu.R1, assembly GCF_045764065.1. Classification (NCBI taxonomy): domain Bacteria; kingdom Pseudomonadati; phylum Pseudomonadota; class Gammaproteobacteria; order Pseudomonadales; family Pseudomonadaceae; genus Pseudomonas; species Pseudomonas sp. Pseu.R1. Next base: position 1,256,446 of record NZ_JBJGEE020000001.1, read on the forward strand.
AAGCCGTGTTCATTACTGAACAATCGGTGCCGCCCGAACTGGAGTGGGACGCCGAAGATGCAGGCGCACTGCACTTCCTGGCACTGGAAGGCGATTATCCAATCGGCACGGCGCGCCTGTTGCCGGACGGCGAAATCGGCCGACTGTCGGTGCTCAAGGACTGGCGCGGGTTGAAGGTTGGCGATGCACTGCTCAAAGCCGTCATTACCGAAGCGGAAAATCGCGACCTGAAGGAGCAGAAGCTCAGCGCGCAGGTGCATGCGACAGCGTTCTATGAGCGCTCGGGCTTCACTGTGGTCAGTGAAGAGTTCCTCGAAGCCGGCCTGCCCCACGTCGACATGGTCCGCAGCTCGCGCTGAGACCACCGAGTGACCGAACGCCCCGTTGCTGACCCTTCAGTTGACTATGCTGAACGGAAACTCGGGGCGTTCTGCTGTCTGCGATTCAATTTGCGCGTGCCCAGGCCGACAAAATGGCCTGACATGCTGGCAAACTGAGCCCCTTGATACGCCCCTTCGCGGAGATCACACCGATGTCGTTACGCACCCTGCTTGCTTCTGCGCTGTTGGCTTGCAGCTTCACGGCCGTTGCCGCCACCGAAGTCATCCCCCTGAATTACCGAACCAGCGACGATTTGATGCCTACTGTCAAAGCCTTTCTGGGCAGCGAAGGCAATGTCAACGCGTATGGCAACAAACTCATCGTCAACGCAGAACCCGGCAAGATCAGCGAACTCAAAGGCCTGCTTTCACAACTGGATGTCGCGGCGAAACGCCTGCTGATTACGGTCGACACCAGCGACAATGCCATTCAGAGCGACCAAGGCTATTCGGTCAACGGCACCGTTCGTTCGCAAAACGGGCGCATCAGCGCCGATGGCAAGACCCGGATCATCAATTACGGTACCGCCAGTCGCGACGGCGGCACGCAGCAAGTGCAGGCCAATGAGGGCACTCCGGCGCTGATTCAGGTGGGCCAAAGCATTCCGATCACCAATGTGCAGACCGATTCCTACGGCTATGCGCAGACCAACACTCAGTACCGCAACGTGACCCGGGGTTTTTACGTCACGGCCAATATCACAGGCGACATCGTTCATCTGAGCATCAGCACCAACAACGACCGCATGAGCCAGCAACAGGCCGATGCGATCAAGGTGCAGAGCACGGATACCCAAGTGAGCGGGCGATTGGGTGAGTGGATCACCCTGGCGGGCGTCAGCGATCAGTCCCATGCCGATGAACAAGGCGTCACCCGACGCTATTCCACACAAGGGCGTGATGACATGACCTTGCGGGTGAAGGTCGATAGTCTGGACTGAACCCAACCCTAACGACAACCTGACAACCGCACTCAGCCTCGTAGGAGCGCACGAGCCCCGCGAGGCCGCGATCGGCCCGGTGTCGCGCCCGACCGAAGCGGCAGCAAATCCTGAATCCCCGATACTTCTGACCCATCACCATCACCCGATCTACGACTGCTGCGCAGCCGATCGCGGCCTCGCACGGCTCGTGCGCTCCTACACGGATTGCGCTCACTCCTGATGATTATGTAGTGCCAAAAAATCCACTACATACCCACTCCTACCCCGTGACCACCCAGTATTACTGCGGACTCCCCCGTTCCAGCACCCTTAGGCCCGAAACTGACTGATGAGTCGTATTAGACAAAAGATGTAGTGCCATAAAATAATCACTACAAAGTGTTTGACGGCGCAAAAATGCCGAGGCATGATGGCCTCGCACTCACTGATCAGGGGCAACACAGAAAGCCTCTGGATCGAGCTTGATATCTACAAGATCAAGTCAATTAACGTCTTTTCGCCCAAAAGGCAGCGTCGTCGCTTCACCACCGTGAAGGCGAAAACAATCCAGACCCGCAACCTCATGCTTCCCGATTCAGTGAGCACCCCTAAGTGCGCCTTGAAGAAACCTTAAAGGCGCTGGCAGAACCCAGAGCTTCGCCACAAGACCGGCAAGACCCACAAAACCAAGCGACGAGGTTTACCCCATGGCACTGACACGCGAACAACAAATTGCAGCCATCGAGAAAGACTGGGCCGAGAATCCACGCTGGAAAGGCGTGACCCGCACCTACTCCGCTGCTGACGTCGTCCGCCTGCGTGGCTCGATTCAGCCAGAGCACACATTCGCCAAACTGGGCGCTGAAAAACTGTGGAATCTCGTGACTCAAGGCGCCAGGCCGTCCTTTCGTCCCGACAAGGATTTCGTCAACTGCATGGGCGCCCTGACCGGCGGCCAGGCCGTGCAGCAAGTCAAGGCGGGCATTCAGGCGATCTACCTGTCCGGCTGGCAAGTGGCTGCGGACAACAACTCTGCCGAGTCGATGTACCCCGATCAGTCGCTGTACCCGGTGGACTCGGTTCCGACCGTGGTCAAGCGCATCAACAACTCGTTCCGCCGCGCGGACCAGATCCAGTGGAAAGCAGGCAAGAACCCGGGTGACGACGGCTACATCGATTACTTCGCGCCGATCGTTGCCGACGCCGAAGCCGGCTTCGGTGGAGTACTGAACGCCTACGAACTGATGAAAAGCATGATCGAGGCAGGCGCTGCCGGTGTGCACTTCGAAGACCAACTGGCCTCAGTGAAGAAATGCGGCCACATGGGCGGCAAGGTACTGGTTCCGACCCAGGAAGCCGTACAGAAGCTGATCGCCGCGCGCCTGGCAGCGGACGTCGCCGGTGTGCCGACCATCATCCTGGCCCGCACTGACGCCAACGCCGCTGACCTGCTGACTTCGGATTGCGACCCGTACGACAAACCGTTCGTGACCGGCACTCGCACCCCTGAAGGATTCTATAAAGTGCGTGCCGGTCTGGATCAGGCCATCGCTCGCGGCCTGGCGTATGCGCCGTACGCGGACCTGATCTGGTGCGAAACCGCCAAGCCCGATCTGGACGAGGCCCGCCGCTTCGCTGAAGCGATCAAGAAGGAGTACCCGGACCAACTGCTGTCCTACAATTGCTCGCCTTCCTTCAACTGGAAGAAGAACCTGGACGACGCCACCATCGCCAAATTCCAGCGCGAGCTATCGGCCATGGGCTACAAGCATCAGTTCATCACGCTGGCGGGCATCCACAACATGTGGCACAGCATGTTCAACCTGGCGCATGACTACGCCCGCAACGACATGACCGCCTACGTGAAGCTGCAAGAGCAGGAGTTCGCTGACGCCGCCAAGGGCTACACCTTCGTTGCGCACCAGCAGGAAGTGGGCACTGGCTACTTCGATGACATGACCACCGTCATCCAGGGTGGCCAGTCCTCGGTCACCGCGCTGACCGGCTCGACCGAAGAAGAACAGTTTCACTGAGTGACACCGCAACGACAGAGGCCGCCCAATGGGCGGCCTCTGTCGTCTGGAGCATTTTAATGACCTACCTAAGTAGTAGGTCATTAGTCGATAGCCACGGCAAATCGGCCTACGAAAGTTAATTAAATGCGACGCGGTGAAATCCTTCATTTGACGAACGCATTAATGTCAACTTCGCTATTTCCACAAAAGCACACCCAAAGACACCTCAAATGATATTAATTATCATTTCCCCTTATCAACTTTCATTACCCTTTACAGGAAACATAATTAACAAAATCGGCGCTAATCCCCGTGCCATGCGGGCTAGGTAACCGAAACCGTGACCTGGCTCATTAATCCCGTGAATAAATTTGATGTAGAAAATTTACTTGCTCTGTTTTTGCACATAAAATCCCGGAATTGATCGCACTGCGACATATCGTCACTGCCTCTTTCTCTTTTCAAGCTCAGAGACCGTTGCTCTCTGTTAAGGATTGCCAGCATGTCCGAATCGACAGGTTTGATTGCCCACAACTGGGGCTTCGCCATTTTCCTTTTGGGCGTCATCGGCCTCTGTGCCTTCATGCTTGGCCTCTCCAGCCTGCTCGGTTCCAAAGCCTGGGGCCGCAGCAAGAACGAACCGTTCGAATCCGGCATGCTGCCTACAGGCGGCGCCCGCCTGCGGCTCTCCGCGAAATTCTATCTGGTCGCGATGCTGTTCGTGATTTTCGATATTGAAGCCCTCTTTCTGTACGCCTGGTCTGTGTCCGTCCGCGAAAGCGGCTGGACCGGCTTCGCCGAAGCTCTCGTTTTCATAGCAATTCTGTTGGCAGGTCTTGTCTACCTATGGCGGGTAGGGGCGCTCGATTGGGCTCCCGTTGGTCGTCGTAATCGGCAGGCGAAGCTAAAACAATGAGGCTTTGGCAATGCAATACAATCTCACCAGAATCGATCCGGATGCGCCTAACGAGCAGTACCCCATCGGCGAGCGGGAAACCGTCGCCGATCCGTTAGAGGATCAGGTCCACAAAAACATCTTCATGGGCAAGCTCTCGGACGTCCTGAGCAATGCGGTCAACTGGGGGCGTAAAAACTCCCTTTGGCCGTATAACTTCGGTCTGTCCTGCTGCTACGTGGAAATGACCACCGCCTTCACGGCGCCCCACGACATCGCGCGCTTCGGCGCCGAAGTGATCCGGGCATCACCGCGCCAGGCGGATTTCATGGTCGTTGCCGGTACCTGCTTCGTGAAGATGGCTCCGATCATCCAGCGCCTCTACGAGCAAATGCTTGAGCCTAAATGGGTCATTTCCATGGGTTCGTGCGCCAACTCCGGTGGCATGTACGACATCTACTCTGTGGTACAGGGCGTGGACAAGTTCCTGCCTGTGGATGTTTACGTGCCCGGCTGCCCGCCCCGTCCAGAGGCATTTCTGCAAGGCCTGATGCTGTTGCAGGAATCCATTGGCCAGGAGCGTCGCCCCCTTTCCTGGGTCGTCGGTGACCAAGGCGTGTATCGCGCCGAAATGCCGTCGCAAAAGGAACAGCGCCGCGAACAGCGTATTCAGGTCACCAACCTGCGCAGCCCCGACGAAGTCTGATCCAGTTTTCTTTTACAAAAAGAAGCCTGAACCTGGGTTCATTCTGTACGTTGACCGATAGCGATCGAGACCTATGACTGCAGACACCGCTCTGTACATCCCGCCTTACAAGGCTGACGACCAAGACGTCGTCGTTGAACTGCATAACCGTTTTGGCGCCGAAGCGTTCACCGCCCAATCCACCGTCACTGGCATGCCAGTGCTGTGGGTGGCACGCGCCAAACTGTTCGAAATCCTCACGTTCCTGCGCAATGTGCCCAAGCCGTACTCGATGCTGTACGACCTGCACGGTGTGGACGAGCGCCTGCGTACCAAGCGCCGTGGCTTGCCCGACGCCGATTTCACCGTGTTCTACCACCTGCTGTCGGTAGAGCGTAATAGTGACGTGATGATCAAGGTGGCCTTGTCCGAGGGCGACCTCAGCGTGCCATCCGTCACCAGCATCTGGCCAAACGCTAACTGGTACGAGCGTGAAGTGTGGGACATGTTCGGGATCGACTTCCCGGGCCACCCGCACCTCTCCCGCATCATGATGCCGCCGACCTGGGAAGGTCACCCGCTGCGCAAGGACTACCCTGCCCGCGCCACCGAATTCGACCCGTACAGCCTGACGCTGGCCAAACAGCAACTGGAGGAGGAAGCTGCGCGTTTCCGTCCGGAAGACTGGGGCATGAAGCGTTCTGGCGCCAACGAGGACTACATGTTCCTCAACCTGGGTCCGAACCACCCTTCCGCGCACGGCGCGTTCCGTATCGTGCTCCAACTGGACGGCGAAGAGATCGTCGACTGCGTGCCGGACATCGGCTACCACCACCGTGGTGCCGAGAAGATGGCCGAGCGTCAGTCCTGGCACAGCTTCATTCCTTACACCGACCGTATCGACTACCTCGGCGGCGTGATGAACAACCTGCCGTACGTGCTCTCGGTCGAGAAGCTGGCGGGCATCAAGGTGCCGGAGAAGGTCGACGTCATCCGCATCATGATGGCCGAGTTCTTCCGCATCACCAGCCACCTGCTGTTCCTGGGGACTTACATCCAGGACGTCGGCGCCATGACCCCGGTGTTCTTCACCTTTACCGACCGCCAGCGCGCTTACACCGTGATCGAAGCGATCACCGGTTTCCGTCTGCACCCGGCCTGGTACCGCATCGGTGGCGTCGCTCACGACCTGCCACGCGGCTGGGACAAGCTGGTCAAGGACTTCGTCGAATGGCTGCCAAAGCGCCTCGACGAGTACACCACCGCTGCGCTGAAAAACAGCATCCTCAAAGGTCGTACCATCGGCGTTGCCCAGTACAACACCAAAGAAGCCCTGGAATGGGGTGTCACCGGTGCTGGCCTGCGCTCCACCGGTTGCGACTTCGACCTGCGCAAGGCGCGTCCGTATTCGGGCTACGAGAACTTCGAATTCGAAGTGCCGCTGGGCCACAACGGCGATGCTTATGATCGCTGCATGGTCCGCGTCGAAGAGATGCGTCAGAGCATCAAGATCATCGACCAGTGCCTGCGCAATATGCCGGAAGGCCCGTACAAGGCGGACCACCCGCTGACTACGCCGCCACCGAAAGAGCGCACCCTGCAGCACATCGAAACCTTGATCACGCACTTCCTGCAAGTTTCGTGGGGCCCGGTCATGCCGGCCAACGAATCCTTCCAGATGATCGAGGCGACCAAGGGCATCAACAGTTATTACCTGACGAGCGACGGCGGCACCATGAGCTACCGTACCCGGATTCGCACCCCAAGCTACCCGCATCTGCAACAGATCCCTTCAGTGATCAAAGGCAGCATGGTCGCGGACTTGATCGCGTACCTGGGTAGTATCGACTTCGTTATGGCCGACGTGGACCGTTAAGCATGAACAGCACGCTCATCCAGACAGACCGTTTCGCCCTGAGCGAAACCGAGCGCTCGGCCATCGAGCACGAAATGCATCACTACGAGGACCCGCGCGCGGCGTCCATCGAAGCCCTGAAGATCGTTCAGAAAGAACGCGGCTGGGTGCCGGACGGCGCCATCTACGCCATCGGCGAAGTGCTGGGCATCCCGGCCAGCGACGTTGAAGGCGTGGCCACGTTCTACAGCCAGATCTTCCGTCAGCCAGTAGGCCGCCACATCATCCGCGTCTGCAACAGCATGGTCTGCTACATCGCCGGTCACGAAGACATCGTCGGCGAAATCCAGAACAAGCTCGGCATCGGCCTGGGTCAGACCACCGCCGACGGCCGCTTCACCCTGCTGCCTGCCTGCTGCCTGGGCAACTGCGACAAGGCGCCAGCGGTCATGATCGACGACGACACGTTCGGCAATCTGCAGCCTGCGGGCGTTGCCCAACTGCTGGAGGGTTACGTATGACCATCACTTCCTTCGGTCCGGCCAACCTGATCAAGCGTACGCCGGAAACCCACCCGCTGACCTGGCGCCTGCGTGACGACGGCGAGCCGGTATGGCTCGACGAGTACCAGGCCAAAGACGGCTATGCAGCAGCTCGCAAGGCGCTGACCCAGCAATCGCCTGATGAAATCGTCCAGTCGGTCAAAGACTCCGGCCTCAAGGGTCGCGGCGGTGCGGGCTTCCCCACCGGTGTGAAATGGGGCCTGATGCCCAAGGACGAATCCCTCAACATCCGCTACCTGCTGTGCAACGCGGACGAGATGGAACCGAACACCTGGAAAGACCGCATGCTGATGGAGCAACTGCCCCATCTGCTGGTGGAAGGCATGCTGATCAGTGCCCGCGCACTGAAAGCCTACCGTGGCTACATCTTCCTGCGTGGCGAATACGTCACTGCCGCCAAGCACCTGAACCGTGCCGTGGAAGAAGCCAAGGTCGCGGGCCTCCTGGGCAAGAACATTCTGGGCACCGGCTTCGATTTCGAGCTGTTCGTCCACACCGGCGCCGGGCGTTACATCTGCGGTGAAGAAACCGCACTGATCAACTCCCTGGAAGGCCGCCGCGCCAATCCGCGCTCCAAGCCGCCCTTCCCTGCCGCCGTCGGCGTGTGGGGCAAGCCAACCTGCGTGAACAACGTCGAAACCCTGTGCAACGTCCCGGCGATCGTGAACAACGGCAATGACTGGTACAAATCGCTGGCCCGCGAAGGCAGCGAAGACCACGGCACCAAGCTGATGGGCTTCTCCGGCAAGGTGAAGAACCCGGGAATCTGGGAGCTGCCATTCGGTCTGCCCGCTCGCGAGCTGTTCGAAGACTACGCAGGCGGCATGCGCGACGGCTACAAGCTCAAGTGCTGGCAGCCAGGCGGCGCCGGTACCGGTTTCCTGTTGCCTGAACACCTCGACTGCCTGTTCTACGCCGGTGGCGTGGCCAAGGTCGGCACCCGGATGGGTACCGGTCTGGCAATGGCGGTGGACGACAAGGTCAACATGGTCTCGCTGCTGCGCAACATGGAAGAGTTCTTCGCCCAAGAGTCGTGCGGTTTCTGCACCCCTTGCCGCGATGGCCTGCCGTGGAGCGTGAAAATGTTGCGCGCCCTCGAAAAAGGCCAGGGTCAACCGGGCGACATCGAGACGCTGCTGGGGTTGGTCAACTTCCTCGGCCCAGGCAAGACCTTCTGCGCCCACGCACCGGGCGCCGTGGAACCTCTGGGCAGCGCGATCAAATATTTCCGCTCCGAATTCGAGGCAGGCGTCGCACCGCAACGTGCGGCAGGCCATGCGCTTGAATTGACGGCGGGCAAGGCACCGACCATCGTCGGCGCATAAACAGACTGACCGGTCGATAAGCCAAAAGCCTGTCGACCCTTGCCTCGGTTGCGCCACTGAATGTCACACCTCAGCGGCTGTTTGAACCGGAGCAGAACCGAGATTCCATTAGCCACGCCCGCTGACACCGGGCCAACGAAGACCTTTGAACCATGGCTACTATCCACGTAGACGGCAAAGCGCTCGAAGTCGATGGCGCAGACAACCTGTTACAGGCCTGTCTGTCGCTGGGGCTCGACATCCCTTATTTCTGCTGGCATCCAGCCCTTGGCAGCGTCGGCGCCTGTCGCCAGTGCGCGGTCAAGCAGTACACCGACGAGAACGACACCCGTGGTCGTATCGTCATGTCCTGCATGACCCCTGCCCAGGACAACACCTGGATTTCCATCGACGACGAAGAATCCAAGGCGTTCCGCGCCAGCGTCGTCGAATGGCTGATGACCAACCACCCTCACGACTGCCCGGTCTGCGAGGAAGGCGGGCACTGCCACCTGCAGGACATGACCGTGATGACCGGCCACAACGAGCGCCGGTATCGCTTCACCAAACGCACCCACCAGAACCAGGACCTTGGGCCGTTCATCGCTCACGAGATGAACCGCTGCATCGCCTGCTATCGCTGCGTGCGCTTCTATAAAGACTACGCCGGTGGTACCGACCTGGGCGTGTACGGCGCTCACGACAACGTGTACTTCGGTCGCGTTGAAGACGGCGTGCTGGAAAGCGAGTTCTCCGGCAACCTCACCGAGGTCTGCCCGACCGGTGTGTTCACCGACAAGACCCACTCCGAGCGCTACAACCGTAAATGGGACATGCAGTTCTCGCCGAGCATCTGCCACGGCTGCTCAAGCGGTTGCAACATCAGCCCCGGTGAGCGTTATGGCGAAATCCGCCGTATCGAGAACCGCTACAACGGTTCGGTCAACCAGTATTTTCTGTGTGACCGTGGCCGTTTTGGCTATGGCTACGTCAACCGCGCCGATCGCCCACGTCAGCCACTGCTGACCCAGGGCAACGTCAAGCTGAGCCTGGACGAAGCATTGGACAAGGCCGCCGACCTGCTGCGCGGCCGCACCATCGTTGGTATCGGTTCGCCGCGTGCCAGCCTGGAAAGCAACTTCGCCCTGCGCGAACTGGTGGGCAGCGAGTACTTCTACTCCGGTATCGAAGCCGGTGAGCTGGAGCGTCTGCGCCTGGTGGTTCAGGTCCTGAAAGACAGCCCGCTGCCGATCCCGACCCTGCGTGAAGTCGAAGAGCATGACGCCGTGTTCATCCTCGGCGAAGACGTCACCCAGACTGCCGCGCGCATGGCCCTGAGCCTGCGTCAATCGGTCAAGAACAAGGCCGAAGACATGGCCGCTGCGATGAAAGTCCAGCCATGGCTCGACGCCGCCGTCAAGAACATCGGTCAGCACGAGCTGAACCCGCTGTTCATCGCCAGCCTGGCGGAAACCCGTCTGGACGACATCGCCGAAGAATGCGTACACGCCGCGCCGGATGATCTGGCCCGCATCGGTTTCGCCGTGGCTCATGCCATCGACCCGAGCGCCCCGGCCGTGACCGGTCTGGACAGCGAAGCGCTGGAACTGGCTCAGCGCATCGCCGCCGCCCTGCTGGAAGCCAAGCGTCCGTTGATCGTCTCCGGTGCCTCGCTGGGTTCCAAGGCGCTGATCGAAGCCGCTGCCAACATCGCCAAAGCCCTGAAGCTGCGCGACAAGAACGGCTCTCTCAGCCTGATCATCCCTGAAGCCAACAGCATGGGCCTGACCCTGTTCGGTGGCGACTCGGTGGATGCGGCGCTGGATCAAGTGATCTCGGGCAAGGCCGACGCCATCGTCGTGCTGGAAAACGACCTGTTCACCCGCACCGACGCCGCCAAGGTGGAAGCTGCACTGAACGCCGCGAAAGTGGTGATCGTGGCTGACCATCAGAAGACCGCGACCACTGATCGCGCTGATCTGGTCCTGCCAGCCGCCAGCTTCGCGGAAGGCGACGGTACGCTGGTCAGCCAGGAAGGCCGCGCCCAGCGCTTCTTCCAGGTCTACGACCCGACCTACCTGGACGCGAGCATTCAGATCCATGAAGGCTGGCGCTGGTTGCACGCCCTGCGCGCCACCCTGCTGAACAAGCCGGTGGACTGGACGCAACTGGACCACGTCACCGAAGCCTGTGCCGCGAGCAATGCACAACTGGCCGGTATCGTCGGCGCTGCGCCTTCTGCTGCGTTCCGCATCAAAGGCCTGAAACTGGCCCGCGAACCACTGCGTTACAGCGGCCGGACCGCCATGCGCGCCAACATCAGCGTCCACGAACCGCGCACCCCGCAAGACAAAGACTCGGCATTCGCCTTCTCGATGGAGGGTTACTCGGGCTCCGCCGAACCGCGCTCTCAAGTGCCGTTCGCTTGGTCGCCGGGCTGGAACTCTCCACAAGCGTGGAACAAGTTCCAGGACGAAGTCGGTGGTCACCTGCGCGCTGGCGATCCAGGCGTGCGCCTGATCGAAAGCAGCGGCGACAAACTGGGCTGGTTCGCCAGCGTGCCGCGCGCCTTCTCCCCGGCTCAAGGGACCTGGCAAGTGGTGCCGTTCTTCCACCTGTTCGGCAGCGAGGAGAACTCCTCTAAAGCCGCACCGGTGCAAGAGCGCATCCCTGAAGCCTACGTTTCGCTGGCCAAGTCCGAAGCGGATCGTCTGGGCGTCAACGACGGTGCCCTGCTCAGCCTGAACGTTGCCGGTCAGACCCTGCGTCTGCCACTGCGCATCAACGAAGAGCTGGGCGCGGGTCTGGTGGCACTGCCATCGGGTCTGGCGGGCATTCCTCCGGCACTGGCCGGGAAAACCGTTGACGGTCTGCAGGAGGCAGCGCAATGACGTGGTTTACCCCTGAAGTGATCGACTCGATCATTGCCGTGCTCAAGGCCATCGTGGTGCTGCTCGCCGTGGTGGTTTGCGGCGCACTGCTCAGCTTCGTCGAGCGTCGTCTGCTGGGCTGGTGGCAGGACCGTTACGGTCCTAACCGCGTCGGCCCGTTCGGTATGTTCCAGATCGCAGCCGACATGCTGAAGATGTTCTTCAAGGAAGACTGGAACCCGCCCTTCGTCGATCGCATGATCTTCACCCTGGCGCCGGTCGTGGCCATGAGTGCATTGCTGATCTCGTTCTCGATCATCCCGGTCACCCAGACCTGGGTGGTCGCTGACCTGAACATCGGCCTGCTGTTCTTCTTCGCCATGGCCGGTCTGTCGGTCTACGCGGTGTTGTTCGCAGGCTGGTCGTCGAACAACAAGTACGCCCTGTTGGGCAGCTTGCGTGCCTCGGCGCAGACCGTCTCGTACGAAGTGTTCCTGGGCCTGTCCCTGATGGGCATCATCGTGCAGGTTGGCTCGTTCAACATGGGCGACATCGTGCAGTACCAGGCCGACCACCTGTGGTTCATCATTCCGCAGTTCTTCGGCTTCTGTACTTTCTTCATCGCTGGCGTGGCCGTGACTCACCGTCACCCGTTCGACCAGCCGGAAGCGGAACAGGAACTGGCCGACGGTTACCACATTGAATACGCCGGCATGAAATGGGGCATGTTCTTCGTCGGTGAGTACATCGGCATCATCCTGATTTCGGCGTTGCTGGTGACCCTGTTCTTCGGTGGCTGGCACGGTCCGTTCAACATCCTGCCGCAACTGTCGTTCATGTGGTTCGTTCTGAAAACCGCGTTCTTCATCATGCTGTTCATCCTGCTGCGCGCTTCCATCCCGCGTCCGCGTTATGACCAGGTGATGGACTTCAGCTGGAAGTTCTGCCTGCCACTGACCCTGATCAATTTGCTGGTGACCGCTGCGGTCGTCCTGGCGGCTCAGTGAGGATCTGACCCATGTTCAAATATATTGGTGACATCGTTAAGGGTACGGGTACCCAGCTGCGCAGCCTGGTCATGATCTTCGGCCATGGTTTCCGCAAGCGTGACACCCTGCAATATCCGGAAGAACCGGTTTACCTGCCGCCACGCTACCGTGGTCGCATCGTCCTGACCCGTGACCCCGACGGCGAAGAGCGCTGCGTGGCCTGCAACCTGTGCGCCGTGGCCTGCCCGGTCGGTTGCATCTCGCTGCAGAAAGCCGAGACCGAAGACGGTCGCTGGTACCCGGACTTCTTCCGCATCAACTTCTCGCGTTGCATCTTCTGCGGTCTCTGTGAAGAAGCCTGCCCGACCACCGCGATCCAGCTCACACCGGATTTCGAAATGGCCGAGTTCAAACGTCAGGATCTGGTGTACGAGAAAGAAGATCTGCTGATCTCCGGCCCCGGCAAGAACCCTGATTACAACTTCTACCGCGTTGCGGGTATGGCCATCGCTGGCAAGCCGAAAGGCGCTGCACAGAACGAAGCCGAGCCAATCAACGTCAAGAGCTTGCTGCCTTAAAGGAAGAAAGATGGAATTCGCTTTCTATTTCGCATCCGGTATCGCCGTGGTCTCCACCCTGCGGGTGGTGACGCACACGAACCCGGTGCACGCCCTGCTCTACCTGATCATCTCGCTGATCGCTGTGGCCATGACCTTCTTCAGCCTCGGCGCGCCGTTCGCCGGTGCCCTGGAAGTGATCGCTTACGCGGGCGCCATCATGGTGCTGTTCGTGTTCGTGGTGATGATGCTGAACCTGGGCCCGGCCTCGGTTCAGCAGGAACGTGCCTGGCTCAAACCCGGCATCTGGCTGGGTCCGATCCTGTTGTGCGGCCTGTTGCTGGCCGAGCTGATCTACATGCTGTTCGCCCACTCCACCGGTGCCGGTATCGGCCACACCACGGTGGATGCCAAGGCCGTTGGCGTCAGCCTGTTCGGCCCTTACCTGCTGGTTGTCGAACTCGCGTCGATGCTGCTGCTCGCCGCAGCCGTGACCGCGTTCCACGTCGGCCGCAACGAGGCGAAGGAGTAAACCCATGCACTCAGCTATCCCTCTTGAACATGGTCTGGCGGTTGCCGGTGTCCTGTTCTGCCTCGGCCTGGCGGGCCTGTTGGTACGCCGCAACATTCTGTTCGTGTTGATGAGCCTGGAAGTGATGATGAACTCTGCCGCCCTGGCCTTCGTGGTCGCGGGCAGCCGCTGGGCGCAGCCTGACGGGCAAGTGATGTTCATTCTGGTGATCAGTCTTGCCGCCGCCGAAGCCAGTATTGGCCTGGCGATCCTGCTGCAACTGTATCGCCGCTTCCACACTCTCGATATCGACGCTGCCAGCGAGATGCGCGGATGAACCTACTCTTTCTGACTTTCGTATTCCCTCTGATCGGCTTCCTGCTGCTGTCGTTCTCGCGCGGCAAGTGGTCGGAAAACCTGTCCGCCCTCGTCGGCGTCGGCTCCATTGGCCTGTCGGCCATCGTCGCTGCCTACGTGATCTGGCAATTCAACGTGGCGCCGCCGGAAGGTGGCCACCTGACCCTGGTGCTGTGGCGCTGGATGTCGGTGGACGGCTTCGATCCGAACTTCGCCCTGTATGTCGATGGCCTGTCCATCACCATGCTCGGTGTGGTGGTCGGCGTCGGCTTCCTGATTCACCTGTTCGCCTCGTGGTACATGCGCGGTGAAGACGGCTACTCACGTTTCTTCTCCTACACCAACCTGTTCATTGCCAGCATGTTGTTCCTGATCCTGGGCGACAACCTGCTGTTCATCTACTTCGGTTGGGAAGGCGTGGGCCTGTGCTCGTACCTGTTGATCGGTTTCTATTACAGCAACCGCGCCAACGGCAACGCCGCACTGAAAGCCTTCATCGTGACCCGCATCGGCGACGTGTTCATGGCCATCGGCCTGTTCATCCTGTTCCAGCAACTGGGCACGCTGAACATTCAGGAACTGCTGGTTCGTGCACCTCAACACTTCAAGGTCGGCGATTTCTGGATCGTGCTGGCGACCCTGATGCTGCTGGGCGGTGCGGTCGGTAAATCTGCGCAACTGCCGCTGCAAACCTGGCTGGCAGACGCGATGGCCGGTCCTACCCCGGTCTCGGCACTGATCCACGCCGCGACCATGGTGACCGCGGGCGTCTACCTGATCGCCCGTACTCACGGCCTGTTCGCCCTGGCGCCGGACATTCTGCACCTGGTCGGCATCGTTGGCGGTATCACGCTGGTGCTGGCCGGTTTCGCAGCGCTGGTCCAGACCGACATCAAACGCATCCTTGCCTACTCGACCATGAGCCAGATCGGCTACATGTTCCTGGCGCTGGGTGTAGGTGCCTGGGAAGGGGCGATTTTCCACCTGATGACCCACGCATTCTTCAAGGCCCTGCTGTTCCTGGCTTCCGGTGCGGTGATCGTGGCCTGCCATCACGAGCAGAACATCTTCAAGATGGGCGGCCTGTGGAAAAAGCTGCCTCTGGCCTACACCAGCTTCATCGTCGGCGGCGCAGCGTTGGCGGCCTTGCCGATCCTGACTGCAGGTTTCTACTCCAAAGACGAAATTCTTTGGGAAGCCTTCGCAAGCGGCCATCAATATCTGCTTTATGCAGGTCTGGTCGGTGCGTTCATGACCTCGCTGTACACCTTCCGCCTGATCTTCATCGCCTTCCACGGTGAAGCGAAGACCGAAGCTCACGCTGGCCACGGGATTTCCCACTGGTTGCCGTTGGGCGTGCTGATCGTGCTGTCGACCTTCATCGGTGCCTGGATTCATCCGCCACTGGCCGGCGTGCTGCCGGAAAGCGCGGGTCATGCAGGCGGCGAAGCCAAGCACAGCCTGGAAATTGCCTCGGGCGCCATCGCCCTGGCCGGTATCCTGCTGTCCGCCCTGCTGTTCCTTGGCAAGCGTCGTCTGGTGACGGCCATCGCCAACAGCGGTCCGGGTCGTTTCCTGTCCGCCTGGTGGTTCGCGGCATGGGGTTTCGACTGGGTTTACGACGTGCTGTTCGTCAAGCCTTATCTGGCCATCAGCCGCATTCTGCGTAGCGATCCGCTCGACCACACCATCGGTGTGATCCCGCGTCTGGCCAAGGCCGGTAACAGCCTGATGAGCCGAACCGAAACCGGTCAGCTGCGCTGGTACGCCGCTTCCATCGCCGCAGGTGCCGTACTGGTGCTTGGCGCGATTGTGCTGGTCTGATGAGTCGATCTGACATGAACCTTGCGACTTTGCGAAAGGAATTGAGCCCGTCATGATTCTGCCTTGGCTAATCCTGATCCCCTTCATCGGCGGCCTGCTGTGCTGGCAAGGTGAGCGCTTCGGCCCTACCCTGCCGCGCTGGATTGCGCTGCTGACTATGTCTCTGCTGACGGCCCTGGGCCTGTGGCTGTGGCTGACCGGTACGTACACCTACGCACCAACCCCGGGCGCCGACCCGAGCTGGGCCCTTGAATTCAAGGCCCAGTGGATCCAGCGCTTCGGTATCAGCGTGCACCTGGCCCTCGATGGCCTGTCGCTGCTGATGATTCTGCTGACCGGCCTGCTGGGTATCCTCTCGGTACTCTGCTCATGGAAAGAGATCCAGCGTAACGTCGGGTTCTTCCACCTGAACCTGATGTGGATCCTGGGCGGTGTCGTTGGCGTGTTCCTCGCCATCGATCTGTTCATGTTCTTCTTCTTCTGGGAAATGATGCTGGTGCCGATGTACTTCCTCATCGCGCTCTGGGGTCACAGCTCGGCAGATGGCAAGAAAACCCGTATCTATGCCGCGACCAAGTTCTTCATCTTCACTCAGGCCAGCGGCCTGATCATGCTGGTGGCGATCCTGGGTCTGGTGCTGGTGCACTTCAATCAGACCGGCGTGATCACCTTCGCGTACGCCGACCTGCTGAAGACCAAACTGGCCCCTGGCACCGAGTACATCCTGATGCTGGGCTTCTTCATCGCCTTCGCGGTGAAACTGCCCATCGTGCCGCTGCACTCCTGGTTGCCTGATGCTCACGCTCAGGCACCGACTGCAGGTTCCGTGGACCTGGCGGGTATCCTGCTGAAAACCGCTGCGTATGGCCTGCTGCGTTTTGCCCTGCCGCTCTTCCCGAACGCCTCGGCAGAGTTCGCACCGATCGCGATGATCCTCGGCCTGATCGGCATCTTCTACGGTGCCTTCCTGGCTTTCGCTCAAACCGACATCAAGCGCCTGATCGCGTTTTCCAGCGTCTCGCACATGGGCTTCGTGCTGATCGGTATCTACTCCGGCAGCCAGCAAGCCTTGCAAGGTGTCGTGGTTCAGATGCTGGCTCACGGTCTGTCCGCCGCTGCACTGTTTATCCTCAGTGGTCAACTGTACGAGCGCCTGCACACCCGTGACATGCGCGAGATGGGCGGCCTGTGGAACAAGATCGCTTACCTGCCGGCCATCAGCCTGTTCTTTGCAGCCGCTTCGTTGGGCTTGCCTGGTACCGGTAACTTCGTCGGCGAGTTCCTGATCCTGATCGGTACTTTCGTCAGCGCTCCGTGGATCACCGCCATCGCCACTTCCGGTCTGGTGTTCGGTTCGGTCTACTCGCTGATCATGATCCACCGTGCCTATTTCGGCCCTGCAAAAACCGAAGAAATCTACCGTGGCATGGAAGGTCGTGAACTGATCATGGTGCTGGGCCTGGCGGTGCTGCTGGTCCTGCTGGGTGTCTACCCGCAGCCGGTCCTCGACACCTCCTCGGCGACCATGCATGGCGTGCAGCAATGGCTTGGCACTGCCTTCACTCAACTCGCTTCGGCCCGGTAAGAGCGCTATGGACCTGACGATTCAACACTTTATCGCGCTGGCGCCGCTGCTGATCACCAGCCTCACCGTTGTAGTGGTGATGCTGGGCATCGCATGGCGTCGCAGTCACTCGCAATCGTTCCTGCTCACTGTGGCGGGACTCAACCTGGCCCTGTTGTCGATTTACCCGGCCTTGAAGGTCGCGCCGCTGGTGGTCACGCCCCTGCTGCAGATCGACAGCTTCGCCCTGCTCTACATCGGCATCATCCTGGTCTCGACCCTGGCCTGCGTCACGCTGGCACACGCCTACATGGGTGAAGGCAAGGCAGGTTATCCGGGCAACCGTGAAGAGCTTTACCTGCTGATCCTGATGGCCGCTGCCGGCGGCATGGTGCTGGTCGCCGCGCAACACCTGGCGGGCTTGTTCATTGGTCTGGAACTGCTGTCGGTACCGGTCTACGGTCTGGTCGCCTACGCGTTCTTCAACAAGCGTTCGCTGGAAGCCGGTATCAAGTACATGGTGCTGTCCGCCGCAGGTTCCGCGTTCCTGCTGTTCGGTATGGCCCTGTTGTATGCCGATGCCGGTAGCCTGGGCTTCGGCGAAATCGGCAAGGCCATCGCCGCGACCGGCATGCCAAGCCAGATGGCCAGCCTGGGTCTGGGCATGATGCTGATCGGCCTGGGCTTCAAGCTGTCGCTGGTACCGTTCCACCTGTGGACCCCTGACGTGTATGAAGGCGCCCCTGCCCCGGTGGCGGCGTTCCTCGCCACCGCCAGCAAGGTCGCGGTGTTCGGTGTGCTGGTTCGCCTGTTCCAGATCTCCCCGGCGGCTACCAGTGGCGTGCTGACCGATGTCATGTCGGTCATCGCCGTGGCGTCGATCCTGATCGGTAACCTGCTGGCCCTGACCCAGAACAATCTCAAGCGTCTGCTGGGTTACTCGTCCATCGCCCACTTCGGTTACATGATGATCGCGATGGTTGCCAGCAAAGGCATGGCGGTCGAGGCCATCAGCGTCTATCTGGTGACCTACGTGCTGACCAGCCTGGGTGCGTTCGGCGTGATCACCCTGATGTCGTCGCCATATAGCGGTCGCGATGCGGATGCGATGTTCGAGTACCGGGGTCTGTTCTGGCGTCGTCCGTACCTGACCGCCGTACTGACCGTGATGATGCTCTCGCTGGCGGGTATCCCGCTGACCACCGGCTTCATCGGCAAGTTCTACATCATCGCGACCGGCGTGGAAGCACACTTGTGGTGGTTGACCGGTTCGCTGGTCGTGGGTAGCGCCATTGGCGTGTTCTACTATCTGCGCGTGATGGTGACGCTGTATCTGCAAGACTCGAAGATCCAGCGCCACGATGCCCCGTTCAACTGGGCGCAGCGTGCAGGTGGCGTGATGCTGTTGGGGATTACGCTGTTGGCGTTCTTCCTCGGTGTGTATCCACAGCCGTTGCTTACTCTGGTGCAGCACGCCGGGCTGTGATGGTTGGCTGAGATGTAAAGAGCCCCGCTTTTTAGCGGGGCTTTTTTATGGGTTGGTTTTGGGTGTTTATGCACCTCATTCGCCAGCAAACGGAGCGCCGCCCGGCCGGCTCCCACAGGGTTGCACAAGCTCCGCCGGACGCGTCCCAAGAGGATGAGCAGGCTTGCTCACCCCGGCAACCGCACTGCCTTCTTGGCGCTGGTAAACAATCCCCACGTCGACATGAACAACGCCGCAATCATCGGCCCGATCACGAACCCGTTCAGCCCGAATACCGCCATCCCGCCCAGCGTCGAAATCAAAATCAGGTAATCCGGCATGCGCGTGTCCTTGCCCACCAGAATCGGCCGCAAGACGTTATCCACCAACCCGATCACAAACACCCCGAACAGCCCCAGCACCACGCCCTGCCAGACCATCCCGCTGACCAGGAAGTACACCGCCACCGGCGCCCAGACGATCCCCGCCCCCACCGCTGGCAGCAATGAAAGAAACGCCATCGCTACTGCCCACAGCAGCGCACTGGGAATGTCGAGCACCCAGAAGATCAAACCGCCCAACGCCCCCTGCGTGACCGCTACCACCACATTGCCCTTCACCGTCGCCCGCACCACACGGGTGAATTTCAATTGCAAGCGACGCTTCTGTGGCTCGGCCAGCGGAATCGCCGCGCGAATCCGCCGCACCAGCTCCGGGCCGTCGCGCAGGAAGAAAAACAACAGGTACAACATGATGAAAAAGCTCACCACAAAATCGAACGTACCCTGCCCGAAACTGAACGCTTGAGTCGCCAGGTATTGGCTGCCTTGCATCGCTGCTTTGGATATCTTGTCTTGCAGCCCGTTGAAGTCGCCCAGACCCAGACGGTCGAGCCAATGCTGCATCGAGACAGGCAGGACCGCCTTGAATTCGGCCAGGTATTTGGGGATGTCCAGTTGGCCGCTTTCAACATTGCGGTACAACGCGGCGCCCTCTTGAACCATCAGCATGCTAATGATGATCACCGGCAAAATGGCGATCAGCAGGCAGACCAGCAACGTGCACAGCGAGACTGCATTGCGTTTCCAGCCAAAGCGCGCCAGAAACCGTCGTTGCAGGGGGGCGAAGATGATCCCCAGGATCACCGCCCAGAACACGGCGCCGTAGAACGGCAGGAGAATCCAGATGAACGCAACGGTGACCAACACCAGAAGCAGCATCAGGGTTTTGTTTTGCAGCGCGGTTTCGTTCATGTCTCTTCCATGTCATCGAGCGCCGCCAAGCCGCGGCCTGAACGTTAGTCCGCCAATCGTGGCAGGAGTGCCGCCTGTAAAGCGGGTGAGACAGGGGAGGGATAAACGAATGGCGGGCCGTTGCGGCCCGCCGTTATCACATCAGATGCGGAATTGCCCGACCAGTTGGCCGAGGCGATGGTTGAGGTCGGTCAGGCTGCGGGACGTCGTGGCGCTGTGTCGGGTTTCGTCGGCCACGCTTTCCACGGCGACGGCGATCTGATGCACGCTGCGGTTGATCTCTTCAGCGACAGCCGTCTGTTCTTCTGCGGCGCTGGCGATCTGCGCGTTCATCGAGTTGATGGTGCCGATCAAATGGCCGATGGTGTCCAGCGACGCGCCCGCCTCGTTAGCCCGCGCCGAGGTGCCATCACCCGCCTCACTGGAGCGACGCATTGCAGCCACCGCCCCCTGCGTGCCCTGTTGCAGGCGATCGATCATGCCCTGAATTTCCTGGGTACTTTGCTGGGTGCGACTGGCCAGCGCCCGAACTTCATCGGCTACCACGGCAAAACCGCGACCGGCTTCCCCTGCCCGCGCGGCCTCAATGGCGGCGTTGAGGGCGAGCAGGTTGGTCTGCTCGGCAATCGAACGAATCACCCCCAGCACGCCAACGATGGACGTCACGTCATTCTGCAAACTGTCCAGCGAGGAACCGCTGTGGCGGATGTCGTTCACCAATGCATGAATCTGCTGAATGCTGCCATCGACCACCCGTTTTGCAGCCTGACCTTCTTCGTCGGTTTGCTGAGCGGCGATCGAAGCGCCCTGCGCGCTCTTGGCCACTTCCTGAGCGGCGGCGGACATCTGATTGATCGCCGTCGCCACTTGATCGGTTTCGTGACGCTGACGCTCCATGGCCTGCTCGGAGCGTTGTGCCTGGTCTGTCACCTCGCCCACCAGCCGCGTCAGTTGCGAGGTCATGTCCGCAATCTGCCGCACAAGGCTGTGGATCTTGTCGACGAAACGGTTGAAAGAACCCGCCAGTTCACCCAGTTCGTCCTGTGAGGTCACGGTCAGGCGGCGGGTCAAGTCGCCCTCCCCTGCGGCGATGTCATCCAGATTGGCTTTCATCAGGCGCAGTGGACGCAGAATGCTGCCTGCGATCCAGACACCGATGATCGTGATGATCACCAGCACCACCAATGCGATGCCGATGATGCTGATCAACATGTCCGTCATGCGCTCGGCGACCGCCTTGCGCACCTCGGCCACCTTGGCGTCGATGTTGTCCAGATTCACCGAAGAGCCGACGGCCATGTCCCATTTGGCGAGGTATTCGGAGTATCCGAGCTTGGGCACCAGCTCGTTGGAACCGGGTAATGGCGAGGAGTATTCCAGGTAATGGGTGCCTGCTTTCGCGACCTCGACCAAACCGCTGTTGACGTACACGCCATTTGGGTCACGAGCATCCTTGAAGCTTTTGCCGATGCCGTCCGGGCTGTCGCCCTTGAACAGCCGCACGGCTTGGGAGTCGTAGCCGAAGAAGTAGCCATCTTTGGCGTACTTGACCTGCGAGAGCATTTTGATGACCTGAGCGCGGGCCTCCATGTCGCCCGGTGCCGACGCGTCGTACAACGGCTTGATGGTGCCCATGGCCACTGCGACGTAGCTTTGCAACGTGGCCTTGGCTTCCGAGAGCAGGTGCTGGCGGGTTTCTTCGACTTCCCGATCCGCCTGCTGGCGCAGCATGACGACCGTGCTGACACTGATGATCAGCGCGAACAGCAACACCGGTAGCACGGCGAGCGACAGGACTTTGGCTTTCAGATTTAGCCGCATAGGTATCGTGACCCTTTATTATTGTGTGCGTTGCCTCGATGGGCTCCTTATCGGTTAACGGCGCGGCAGCGCGAAAGTTGAGGGTTCGATCACAATCCTGGCCGCTGGTCGTAGCAGCACGGCTACAAGAAAAGAGAAAAGGCCGATGTCATTAATGCGGTCGTTGTCTTTCGGGTAGATCGATACGCACCTGCAACCCGCCCAGCGGACTGTCCAGCAGTTGAATGCGCCCATCCCAGGACTCGACGATGTCCTTGACGATACCCAGCCCAAGGCCATGACCTGTCACCTGTTCATCCAGCCGATTGCCGCGACCGAGCACGTCTTCACGTTGTGACTCGGGAATACCGGGGCCGTCGTCGTCGATCAGCAGGCAATAGCCCTCAGGCGTTTGAGAGATGTTCAGGCACACCGCGCTGTCGGCCCATTTACAGGCGTTATCCAGCAAGTTGCCGAGCAGTTCGAGCAGGTCTTCGCGGTCCCACGGCAAGACGAGGCCCTGACCGACATGATTGTTCAGCTCCAGATGTTCGCCATGGATCATCTGCACAGTGGAAAACAACACCGGCAACTCGGCGTCGCAGTCGAATCGCACGCCAGGCAAGGCATCCCCTGACAATCGCGCGCGATTCAACTCACGCTCCAGACGCTGCTGAATCTGCTGCAACTGGTCACGCAGCGTGGCCTGAAGTTGTGGATGCTGCGCCAGCTTCTGACCTTGAGCCAGACTCATCAGCACCGCGAGCGGGGTCTTTAGCGCGTGGCCCAAATTGCCCAACGCGTTGCGCGAGCGCTTGAGGCTGTCTTCGGTGTGGGCCAGCAAATGGTTGATCTGCGCCACCAACGGTTCCAGCTCAAGCGGCACCTCTTCATCGAGGTGCGAACGCTGGCCCTGTTGCAATTGCTGAATCTGCTCCCGCGCCCGATCCAATGGGCGCAAGGCGCGCCGGACCGTGACACGTTGCAGTATCAGAATCAGAATCAACCCCGCCAGCCCCAACGCCAGTCCGATGCGCTGCACCAGAGCGAAGCTGGCTTTTACGGGTGTGTAATCCTGTGCGACGGTGATGGCAATCGTCTGACCGAACTTGCGGTACTCGGCATGCAGCAGCAACAACGACTGTCGGGTTTTCGCCAGTTTCAGATCGGCGTGCAGGCCGGCTTCGTCAGGTTGTGGCAGTTCAAGATCCCATAACGAACGCGAACGCCAGTGACCGTCGTCGAAATCAATTCGAAAATAATGACCCGAATAAGGGCGTTGATAGCCCGACGAAAGCCGGCGTTCGTCCAGTTGCAGCCCGGCCGGGCCGCGAACGATGGCCACCAAGAGCGATTCGGCGTCATTGCGCAGTCCGGATTCCAGATAGCGTTGCAGGCCGACTTCGAACAGCCACAGGCTGATCTGTGCCAGCACCAGACCGATGATCAGCAAGACGCTGATCAGTCCCAGGCTCAAACGTCTCTGGATCGACCTCACCCGCCACTCCCGCCAAACCGATAACCTTGACCACGACGGGTCTCCACCACGGCACGCCCCAGCTTGCGCCGCAGGTGGTTCACGTGCACTTCGATGACGTTGGAATCGCGCTCGTTTTCGCCGTCGTACAAATGCTCGGCCAGATGGCTTTTGGAGAGAATCTGCTCAGGGTGCAACATGAAGTAGCGCAACAGACGGAATTCAGCGGCCGTCAGTTGAATGTCTTCGCCATCACGGGTGACGCACTGCCGCCCCTCATCCAGATGCAGCCCGGCAGCTTCGAGTTTCGGCTGGTTGGCCAACCCCCGTGCGCGACGCAACAACGCCTGAATGCGCAATTGCAGTTCTTCCGGGTGAAAGGGCTTGGTCAGGTAATCGTCGGCACCGGCCTTCAGGCCTTCGATCCGTTCGGCCCAGGAACCGCGGGCGGTCAACACCAGAACCGGAGTCGACAGGCCGTCCGCACGCCACTTTTGTAGCACCTCAAGGCCGGGCACCCCCGGCAAACCGAGGTCCAGTACGATGAGATCGTAAGGCTCGCTCGCCCCCTGGTGAATCGCGTCGCGCCCATCCGCAAGCCAATCGACGGCGTACCCCTGGCTCAAGGCACTGACCAGCTCGTCCGCCAGGGGCACGTTGTCTTCAACCAATAACAGCCGCATCAATCATCTTCCTTGTCTTCGAGCAGGCGACTGTCCTTCGCATCGAACTTCAATTCGCGAACCACGTGATCGTGGGTCAGCAACTCGATTTCGTAGACCAGCACATCGTGTTTTTCTTCCAGTTCGGCTTCCAGAAGCTTCGAGCCGGGGTAACGCCCCAGCGCCTGCTCGATGAACTGCTCCAACGGCAGAATCACACCTTGCTGACGCAATTTGAGCGCTTCGTCCTGATCCAGATCACGCGCGACACACACGGTGCAGAGCAAGACAGCGGACGTGGCCAGCAGGCCATAGACGAAGCGCTCGCCGGGACGTTTAGGCGTGATCATCAGGTGTCCTGGTGGTCTTTGAGCACTTGCCCGTTAACGGCGTCCAGTTCGACGTCCCACTCGACGCCCTTGGCATCGCGCAGCTCGACCTGATAAACGTATTTGCCATATTCCTGTTCCAGCTCCGTTTCGGTGATGGTGGCATTCGGGTGCTTGACCAGCGCCGCTGCGTTGAGTTTCTCGAAAGACTGAATAGTACCCGCATCTCGCAGACGCAGCGCCTCATCGGGGCCAAGATCCCGGGCCTGAGCGTAACCGGCTGTGGCGAGCAGGGCAGAAGCGGCAAAAAAGACAGTGAATGTGTTCATGGGAAGTCTCCGTTTCATTCGTTGGGTTGACGGGACTTACGATAAACGCTCGAACTTAATTGAAGCTGAATTTTCTGGCTAGATGCCATCATCACAGGCGCCGCTTCATTTTCTGGTCTGCGGCTATAATCTGCCGTCGTTTATCCCCGGAGCTTTCATGACCGCCATTCAGATCAAACGCCCCGCCCTGACCCTCAAGGCGGGCAAACGCGCCATGACGCGAATTCGCGAGCGCGGGCTGTCACCGGCCGATGTCGGCATCATCCCCGGTGCAGCAGGCGGGCCAAAAGCATTGGGGATTCAGGGGCTGGACCTGGCGCTGTTCGGTGACTGGCTGCCGCGTGCGCCTCGCGAGCGTGCGCTGATTGGCGCGTCCATTGGCTCTTGGCGCTTCGCCAGCGCCTGCCTTCCCGATCCCGTGGCCGGCATCGAGCTGTTGGGGCGGCTCTACAACGAGCAGAGTTTTGCCAAGGGCGTGACCATGGCTGAAGTCAGCCAGAGCTGCACGAAAATGCTCGACGACCTGTTGCAAGGCCGCGACGCCAGCGTGCTCAGCCACCCCCTTTATCGCCTCAACATCATGATCGTCAAAAGCCACGGCCTGCTGGCGCGGGATCATCGCGGCGGGCTGGGCCTGGGCCTTGGCTCGGTGATCGCCAACAACCTTCTGAGCCGCTCCCGCCTGTCGCGGCATTTCGAGCGCCTGATCATGCACGACGCACGGCAAGCGCCCCCGCTGTCCGCGTTGACGGATTTTCCCTCCCGCTGTCTGCCACTGGACACCGCCAACTTGCGTCAGTCGCTGCTGGCTTCAGGTTCCATTCCGATGGTGATGCAAGGCGTCATGGACATCCCTGGCGTCGGCCCCGGCACGTTTCGCGACGGCGGCCTGCTGGATTACCACCTGGACCTGCCCTACAGCGGCAGCGACATCGTGCTCTACCCGCACTTTACCGACAAAGTCATCCCCGGTTGGTTCGACAAGGCCCTGCCTTGGCGGCGCGGCGATCAGGGTCGCTTGCAGGACGTCCTGCTGCTGGCCCCGTCACGGGATTATCTGGCTGCGCTGCCCCACGGCAAGCTGCCGGACCGCAGCGATTTCAAGCGCTTCATGGGTCAGGACAGCGCGCGTCAACAGTACTGGCGAACCGCAATGGAAGAGAGTCGACGCATGGGCGACGAATTTCTGGAGCTGGCCGACAGTGGCCGCCTGGCCGACCGTCTTGAACCGCTGATCTAACAGCGTGTTTTAACCGAGCGGTCAGGTTCCGCCTGCCCGTTGCGCGGCCAATGCTGATAAACTCGCCACCTGCATTTTTTCGCCCTGGCGATCGCCACCTTTCAAGGCCCTGAATACCGTGGAAATCTTCAAAGAATTTACCTTCGAATCCGCCCACCGCCTGCCCCACGTCCCGGAAGGCCACAAGTGCGGTCGTCTGCATGGCCACTCGTTCAAAGTGGCCATCTACCTGCAGGGCGAACCTGATCCGCACACCGGCTGGATCCGCGATTTCTCCGAAATCAAGACCATTTTCAAGCCGCTGTATGAGCGTCTGGATCACAACTACCTCAACGACATCCCCGGTCTGGAAAACCCGACCAGCGAGGTTTTGGTGAAGTGGATCTGGAATGAATTGAAGCCACTGCTGCCTGAGCTGTCGGCCATTCGTATCCACGAGACCTGCACCAGTGGGTGTGTGTATCGCGGTGAGTGACGGATCGATCGTACTCAAGGCCCTAAGCGGTTGAAACCTGTGGGAGCGAATTCAAAACCGGTAATTCACCGCCAAGCTCGACACCACGGTTCTGGAGGATTGCGAACCCACATCGCCACTGTAATACCTCGTTTCGCCGCTGCTTAAGTCGTTGACCCGCATGCTCCCCTTGGCCTCGGCATACACCTGATAATCGACGTCGGCCTCGATGGAGAAAGCCGGATTGATTTGCCAGCCCAGGCCCACCGCCAGGCTTTGCATGCGTCCACTGTTGCCGTTATTACCGGCGAACGTCAGGTTACGCAGGTGATGCTGGTCGTAATCGCTGGCCTTGACCCACTGGCTGTGTTTGAACCGGCCTTCCAGGGTCCAGTCGCGCCAAGTGTAGAGTGCCACCAGCCCGACGTACGGGGTTTGGTAGGTCTGTTCGTAGGTGATCGTTTTCAACCCGGCTGGAAACTGACCGACAAGATCACGAAATCCGTCGTCCGAGGAATAGTTGAACCGTCCTCCACGAGACCGCCAGCCCAACTCGCTGCGTTGATAACCCAGCATGACGCCCAGCGCCAGGTTCTCGAGCTTCAACGCCCATGCGGTTGCACCGACCTCCGCCTGCCAGGCTTTCTGCACACGGGTATCGGGGTGATCAGAATAGTGAGTCCAGTCCTCGTCCTCCCCATTCATCCAATCGTAGTCCTTCATATGCCCGTTGCCCTTGGCGATTTGCGTCCAGCCGCGCGCCTCCAGAGACAGCCAGTTCAGCGGGTAGTACGCCAGCCCCAGATGTAAGGTGGGCACCTGCTTGAGGTCCCACTTCAGTTGACTGAGCTTCTCGCCTTCGTCGTACACCTTCTCATGGGATTTGCCATTCAGCAGCCCTACACCCAGGCTCATCTCTACACTGCCCACCTGAAATCGTTGCTCGTTTGTCAGATGCGCCTGCGCCGCAGCTTCCTGCCCTACCGCGACCATTCCCAGCAGCACCAGCGTTATCCGTCCCTTCATGAGCAATTTCACACCTTTCGTTTGAGGAGATACTTGCCGACTCAGCAAGCGGAGAAAGGATGAATGTTGAGGCGGGACGCTTCTGCCAGTCGGATCCCATGATCCTGCGTGAAAGCTAAACGCGAGACATGGGAAATGGCCTACGACAGTCCGGACTGCAATTAGACGAAGGCTCTCCGTAGGAGCGAACGAGCCCCGCGAGGCCGCGATCGGCTCGTGCGCTCCTACAAGGATTGGTGTATCGACCACCCTCTCCCTCGGGGACATGCGGGGCACAAAAAAGGGCCGCCCGCTCGCACGGACGGCCCTTCTTTAAAGCCCGACAGTGATTACGCCAGGCTTTTGCTCACCACTTCATACACGTCCGGCGACAGTTGGCCGGACGCACGAATGCGCTCCAGCTCGCCTTTCATCAGGCCCTGGCGCTTGTCGTCGTACTTGCGCCAGCGGGTCAGCGGGGCCAGTTGGCGAGAGGCGATCTGCGGGTTGAAGCCGTTCAGTTCGATGACCAGGTCCGCCAGGAAGCGATAGCCCGAGCCGTCCGCCGCATGGAAGTTGATCAGGTTCTGCCCGGCGAAGGCACCGATCAGCGCACGCACCTTATTCGGGTTCTTCATCGTGAACGCCGGATGCTGCATCAACGCCTTCACGCGCTCAAGGCCGCCCGGCAAGGTGCTGCCGGCCTGCACGCTGAACCACTGATCCATGACCAGCGCGTTGTCTTTGAAGTGTTCGGCGAACACCGCCAAGGCCTTGGCCTTCTCATCCTCGAACGGCGAGTTGACCAGGACCGCCAGCGCGGTCAGGCGCTCGGTCATGTTGTCGGCGCTGTCGAATTGTTCGATGGCCGCCGCCAAGACTTCCGGCTTGCCGGTGAGCATCAGGTAAGACAGCGCGATGTTTTGCAGCGCACGGCGGGCGAAGTGCTCGGACTCGGCCACGTAAGCTGTGTTCTTCGACACGTCGCGGTTGGCCTGATAACGCTTCCACAGCGCGTCGCTCAGGCTGTTGGCCAGTTGCAGACGGGCGAACTCGCGAGCGGCATGGATGGCATCGACATCGGCCACTTCGCTGATTTCAGTGAGGTAAGCCTCACCCGGCAGCGAGAGCATTTCGGCGACCATGGCCTGATCCAGACTGTCGTCGGCCAGCACGGTGCCCAATGCGGTGATCAGACGCTGATCCAGCACCAATGGCTCGCCCTTCTGGTGTTGAGCAATCAGTTCCTGCAACACCTGAACCGACAGTTGCTGACCGGCATCCCAGCGATTGAAGCCATCGCTGTCGTGCTGCATCAGGAACATCAGTTGGTCGCGGTTGTACGGGAAGCTCAGCTTGACCGGCGCCGAGAAGCCCCGCAGCAGCGACGGCAGCGGCTGTTCGGCCACGTCCACGAAGGTGAAGGTCTGCTCGGCTTCGTTCACGGCGATGACGCGGGAAGTGCCCACAGCAGCAGATTCGCCCTGCAAGCGCAGCGGCATTTCCTGACCCTGTTGGTTCAACAGGCCCAGCGCCACCGGGATCACGAACGGCTTTTTCTCGTCCCCCGGCTGGCCCGGCGTGGTCGGCGCGGTCTGGCGGAAGGTCAGGCTGTAGGTATTGGCAGCGGCGTCGTAAGACTCGGTCACCGCCAGACGCGGCGTACCGGCCTGCGAGTACCAGCGCTTGAACTGGGTCAGGTCAACGCCGTTGGCGTCCTCCATGGCTTTGACGAAGTCGTCGCAGGTCACGGCCTGGCCATCGTGGCGCTCGAAATACAGGTCACTACCCTTGCGGAAGCCCTCGGCCCCCAGCAGGGTGTGGATCATGCCGACCACTTCCGAGCCCTTTTCGTACACGGTCAGGGTGTAGAAGTTGGAGATCTCGATGAAGCTGTCCGGGCGCACGGCATGGGCCATGGGGCCAGCGTCTTCGGCGAACTGGTGGGTACGCAGGTAGGCCACATCCTGAATGCGCTTGACCGTGGCCGAGTTCATGTCAGCGGAGAAACCGGCGTCGCGGAATACCGTGAAGCCTTCCTTGAGCGACAGCTGGAACCAGTCGCGGCAGGTCACGCGGTTGCCCGACCAGTTGTGGAAGTATTCGTGGGCGACGATGGCCTCGACCCGCTGATGCGCGGCGTCGGTCGCGGTTTCGGCGCGAGCCAGCACAGCGCTGGAGTTGAAGATGTTGAGGCCTTTGTTCTCCATGGCGCCCATGTTGAAGTCGTTGACCGCCACGATCATGAAGATGTCCAGGTCGTACTCACGACCGTAGACCTCTTCATCCCAGCGCATGGATTTCTTCAGGCTGTCCATGGCGTGCTGGCATTTGTCGATGTTTTCCTGCTCGACGTAGATGCGCAGGGTCACCTTGCGCTCTGTCATGGTGATGAAGGTGTCTTCGATGCACCACAGGTCACCGGCCACCAATGCGAAGAGGTAGGCAGGCTTCTTGAACGGGTCCTCCCAGGTGATCCAGTGGCGGTCTTCGCCTTCAGGGCCGTGGTCAACCGGGTTGCCGTTGGACAGCAGGATCGGGAAGTCCTGCTTGTCGGCAATCACGGTCGTGGTGAAGCTGCTCATCACGTCCGGGCGGTCGAGGTAATAGGTGATCTTGCGGAAGCCCTCGGCCTCGCACTGGGTGCAGAACATGCCGCTGGATTTGTACAGGCCTTCCAGCGCGGTGTTGGTTTCCGGGTGGATCTTCACGCTGGTATCGAGGGTGAAGCTCTCGGACTTGGGCTGGACGGTCAGGCTGTCCGGGGTCAGTTCATAGTCACCCGGGGTCAGGTCCACGTCGGCCAGTTTGACCGACAGCAGCTCCAGCAACTGGCCGTCGAGCACCAGCGGTGGCAAACCAGCTCCACGCTCAGGGTTGCGACGCATGACCAATTGCGCGTGCACCAGGGTGTGGTCGTCGAACAATTCGAAGGTCAGGTGCGTCTCGTCGATGAGGTACTCAGGCGCCTGGTAATCCTTCAGGTAGATCATTTTCGGCTGTTCGGTGCGCATGATGCTGTCCTTAGTGATGCACGGCGAGCTGATACGCCGTGTACTTACGAATATTGATCACGCCAGTGTCGAAGATCAGGTACTGGCCCTTGATGCCCAGCAACGTGCCCTCGGCAATGGGGTCCTTGTCCAGGTTGAAGCTGACGACCTTGGTCGGATACGCCTCGACTGGATAACGGATCTCGATCGGTTCGACGTCATTGAGCAACTGAATGGCCTGCAAGCCGAAGCGCTGCTGCAACGCGACCAGGCCGTCGGCGCAAGACGCGAACAATTGCTGACGAATGGCGCTCAGGTCAACCGCTGGCGCATCGCCTTTAAGCAGCGCGCGCCAGTTGGTGCGGTCGGCCACCTGACTGCGAAACAGGTCTTCGACGAACCCGGACTGCTGGCGCGTGGCGACCCGCACGATCGGCAGCGCCTGACTGGCACCCTGATCGAGCCAGCGGGTCGGCAATTGCGTGGCGCGAGTAATGCCCACTTTCACGCCCGACGAGTTGGCCAGGTAGACCACATGATCCGTCATGCAGAACTGCTCGCCCCACGCCGGTTCACGGCAGGTGCCCTCGTCGTGATGGCATTTCTCCGGGCTCATGATGCACACGTCGCACTGCGCCAGTTTCTGCATGCACGGGTAGCAATAGCCCTGACTGAAGCTGGTCTTGGTGCGTCGCCCGCAGTGGCTGCAATGGATCGCACCCAGGTACTCCAGGCGCACGGTCTTGCCGATCAGCGGGTTGACCGGAATTTCCGACTCACCCAGACGAAACGCATATTGCACCTGCGCCGCATCGAGCCGCGCAGACATTTTATTAACGGAGCCTCGGCCAATCTCGATCAATGGATGGCATCCGACTTGAACAGGATATTGGGGATCGGCGCCGATTTGGACGCGCATTCCTGCGGCCCCATGTAGCCGATGCGCTGCTCTTCCGGCACGTTGCGCACTTCCCAGGCAATCAGCGCCTGCAAGGACAGCTCGCGTTGCTCCTGGGTCAGCTTACGGCCATCGGACCATTTGCCGATTTCCACAGCCAGCTTCAGGCTTTCGTAGATGTCCGGTGTGATGTTTTCGATCATGTCCGAAAAAGATGCCATGTGAACAACCTCTGATAAATGTCGCTGATTCAATGAGCGCAATTATGACCATTCGAAACTGGGCAGGATGCCAGTTCGTCAGAATTCCTTCGACAGTTTGACCTGCACCAGTTCTTTTTCCAGCAAACGCCGGAATATCTGGGGGGCGGCGAAGGTATAGGCGGCGAAGGCCAGCCACAGCCAGTCGATCAGTTGCGCCAATTGCGGATGCCCCTGAGCCGTGAGGGTGATGACCACCACGCGGTAGGTCACGAACATGACCAGCAGCAAAATGATCGCACGGGTCGCGCTGCGCTCGTTCATCCAGCTATTGAACCGCCACCAGGCACCGAGAAACAGGTTGCTGCGGGCTTTCACCGCCGTCAGCAGGTGCAGCGCTGCAACGTTGTTGGCATTTTCCTGCAACGCCCAGATCGCGTGTTCCCGGGCGCCGCTGATGTCCCCTTCGCGCAACAGCAGATGCCCCATCACGATGACCGCACCGGGATGACCGGGGGATGCCTGCAACGCCTGACGGGCAAACGCATGCGCTTGCCCCCAGTTGCCGCTGGCGCGGTGAAATTGCGCCATGGCCACCAGATTGGCAGCGTCGTCTGGCGCCAGTTCCAGTGCCTTTTCCAGCGGCTCGCGGCTTTGAGATAAACGCCCGGTCAACTGATACAGCTCGGCCTTGCAACGATGGTTCAGCGGGTTGAGGGGTTCCAGATCGAGCAACTGCGCCAAATGTTCCTCCGCCAGTTTGAACTTACGCTGGGCGATGGCCACTTGCGCCGCCGCGTAGTGAGCCAGCGGCAGTTGGGCGTCAGTTGCCAGCGCGAGCTGCACCTCTCGGCGCGCGGCGTGGACGCGACGCATGTTCATCAAACAGATGGCCAGCAGTGCGTGGGCCTCCGCCGAGTCAGGGTCGTTGGCCAGCAATTGGCGCAGGGCGTCGATGGCCCCGTCGTTGTGATCGGCCTGTAGACGCTGGTAAGCCAGTTGCAGCAGATAGTCGGTATTCATCAGCTCACCACCAGATACCAGAGGGTGTAAGGCAAAAACTTCACGACCGCGCCCTTGAGCACGAAGCCACCGATCAGTGCCAACGGCAGACCGAAGCGGTTCAGTTCGCCACCGTAATACTGATAAATCTCGATGGTCTGGTTTTGCTGCATATACAGCAGGTAGCCGATGGTCAGCTTCCACACCACCAGCACCAACAGGGCGTACTGCACCTGCGCCTGAGTGGCCAGGTAGCCCGAGCCCGCCAATTGCATCAGTGCCCAGCCGATGATCACGCTGCCCACCAGCGCCGCGCCTGCCAGGCACCATTCGCGCACGCGGGTCGGGCTGCCGACAGCAATGGAATTGAACACGAACCAGGGCAGGCCCAACCAGGCGCCGCCGAGCATCATGCCCAGCAGCGGCCAGAACGGAGACACCGCCCATTTGGCCAAAGGACCGGGGCGTGGCTCATCTTCGATGCGGTATCCGCCATAACGCGCCATCAGCGCCCCTTCCCGTGCTTGTCGAGGAAGGCCAGTACTTCATCGTACTGATTGCCTTCGTTGGCGTAGCGCGCGTAGTTGCGCGCCGTGGTGAGCCATTCCAGGGTGGTCGCCCGCACTTCTTTCAACGCGGCTTTGAAATGGGCATCACAGATCACCCGTTCACTGCCACTGGTCAGCGACTCCTCGATGGCCTCGTCCGCAGCGGTGTCCACCAGTTCGCCAAGGTCGGCGCCGGAAAAACCCGAGGTGTTTTTCGCCAGATAGCCGAAGTCGATGTCGTCAGCCATGGGCCGGTCCTTCATCATCATGCGCAGCATGCTTTCCCGCGCTTCGCGATCCGGTGGCGGCACGAACAGCACGCGGTCGAAACGGCCGGGACGACGAAACGCCGAATCCACCGACCACGGCACGTTGGTCGCCGCCAGGATCAGCACACCTTTGTTGTCCTGCGTGAAGCCGTCCATTTCCGAGAGGAACTGGCTGACCAGCTTGGACGACGTCGATTCACGGGTGTTGGACCGCTTGCCGCCCAACGCCTCGACTTCGTCGAAAAACATCACCGCAGGCGCCTTCGCCCGCGCCTGCTCGAACAGCGCATGGAGTTTGCGTTCGGATTCGCCGATGTACATGTCCAGCACGTCGGAGATGGCGATGTTGAAGAACGTGGCGTTGCACTCCCCTGCCGTCGCGCGGGCCAGTAGGGTCTTGCCACAGCCGGGCGGCCCGTAGAGCAGCACGCCGCCACCGACCTTCTTGCGAAAGCGCTGGAACAGGCCGGGCTTCTGGTACGGCAGGATGATTTTCTTGTGAATGGTCTTTTTCAGGTCTTCCAGACCGCCGATGTCGCTGAAGGTCACGGTCTCGTTGTTCGGTTCCAACAGCCGCGTCACTTCGGTCTGATCGGTGTCGTCGTTGGAGATCACCCGCAAACGCGGGCGCCCGTCGGCCCGAGGCACCTCGGCCACCGACACGTTGAGGCGACGCCAGAACACCACGTCTTCCAGTGCCGGATTGGCTTCGATGGCGGCGCGGTACTCGACCTGCGCCTCTTTCAAGCGATCCAGATCGGCCAGAATACGCGCCTTGAACAGCCGTGTTTGCGCATCGCTTCCCTCGGCCAGTTGCAAAGCCCGCGCTGCATCGCCCGCCGCCAGGCACAGTTTGGCGGCAGCCAGCTTGAGCGCCGGGGCCGATGGCCATTGTTCCAGATCGTCGGGCAGCAACTTCAAGCCGCGCTCGTGTTCAGCGCGCTCGACGCTGGCGTCGAGCAACAGTGTCAGCAGTGCGACGTTGCCGGGGGCCGCTTGCAGCGCGGCCTCCAGTTGGTCGAACGTCGAATCATCCATGGGGGTTCCTCAACATCAAAAAATACGGTGCTGTCATGCGCATCACGTCCGCACGTCCGGCCGCTTGACGTCGACCCAGACGAACTTGGCCGGGTCGATGATGGTTTCCTGATCCAGCCGGTAGGCCACGAGTTTGCCGTAGAGCACCGCGCTGTAATCCAGACAGGCCAGGTTCGGACGAATCGGCGCGGGAACGCCGCTGCGCCAGTAATGGCCGACAAACAGCAGCGGCTGGTCGGCGCCATAGCGCAACAAGGCGTTTTTTTCGGAATCCGACAGGGGCCGCTTGGCCACCGGCTCCGGCAAGGCGTCGGGCTGGAACACCACATCGCCGTAGGTCTGCGGGTCGTCTTCCCAGAACTTGGTGCGGAACGAGGCGCGGGTCAGGCCGTCACCGCCGGTCAGCGTCATGCCATGGGGCAGGCGCATGTCGGTGCCGCGCAGGAGGCGGTCGAACACGGCACTGGCGAAGCTGCCCGGCACTGCCGAGGCCTGCACGAAATGCTGATCGACGCGGCCGTCACCATGGGCGCTGCGCAGCGGTTCGATCAGGCTGGCATCCCAGCAGGCGTGCACCAGACGAAAACGCTCGGCGTCAATGAACAGCGGCAGCTCGTAGAACCACTTGAGAAAGTCGTTCCAGTCACCGGGATGCTGCTCGAACTGCGCCAGGGTTTCACCCAGCAAGCGCGCATGACGTGGCGTGTGTTCGCGCACGAATTGCTTGCCACTTTCCGGTGGCGCCGGGGTGGCCCAGCCCAGTGCGTTGAATTCATGGTTGCCCATGATGCAGAACGCCTGACCGGCCACCACCATGTCATGCACGATGTGCAGCGCCTCGCGAATACGCGGGCCGCGGTCGATGATGTCGCCCAGAAACAGGGCAATGCGCTCGGGGTGGCGCCACACGCCCGCCTGAAACCGGTAACCAAGGGCGTCGAGCAAGTGCTCAAGGGTCTGGGCACAACCATGCACGTCACCGATCAAATCGTAGCCACGCGCGGGATCGAGCATCAGTCGCCCCCGCCGCCGAGCCGACTGCCCCAACCGAGTTTGGTCCGGCAGACTTCGTAATAGTTGTGA
Organism: Pseudomonas sp. Pseu.R1; assembly: GCF_045764065.1. Classification (NCBI taxonomy): domain Bacteria; kingdom Pseudomonadati; phylum Pseudomonadota; class Gammaproteobacteria; order Pseudomonadales; family Pseudomonadaceae; genus Pseudomonas; species Pseudomonas sp. Pseu.R1. The sequence goes on from NZ_JBJGEE020000001.1 coordinate 1,291,783, forward strand.
TCGAGGGGGTGAATCAGACGCAGTTTTTGCGGTTTCTTCTTCACGGTCACGGTGTCACCCGGCGCGCAGGTGAAGTGGTTTTGTCCATCGCAGGAGACCTGTGGGTAAATCGTCATGTCCTTTGAGACAACGATTTTCAGCTCACTGTTTCCGTCGACGACAATCGGACGACCCGACAGCGTGTGCGGGTACATCGGCACGATGACGATGGCGTCCAGTTTGGGGTGCATGATCGGGCCACCCGCCGATAGCGCATAGGCCGTGGAGCCGGTCGGGGTCGCGACGATCAGGCCGTCGGCCTTCTGGCTGCAGACGAACTGGCCGTCGATGTAGATCTCGAATTCGATCATCCGCGTGGACTTGCCGGGGTGCAGCACCACGTCGTTCAGGGCATCGCCCTGACCAATGGCCTCGCCGTGACGACGCACTTCGGCTTGCAACAGGAAGCGGTTTTCCACCAGGTAGTGGCCGTCGAGCACCTCGGCGACCTTCACTTCCAGCTCGTCAGGGCGGATGTCGGTCAGAAAGCCGAGGCTGCCACGGTTGATCCCCAGCACCGGCACATGGTGTTTGGCCAGCGCACGGGCCGCGCCCAACAGGCTGCCGTCGCCACCGACCACGATGACCAGATCGCAGACCTCGCCCAGCATCTTGCGCGAGGAGGTTTGCAGACCGTGGCCGGGCAGGACCTCGGCGATGGCTTCTTCGAGGATCACATGCAGGTGCCGCGAGATCAGGAATTTCTTGAGTCGGCGGACGGTCTCGAGCACTTGGGAGCTGCCCAGACGACCAATGATGCCGATATTGCGAAACTGCTCCATGAGGCTCCTGCGGGGTTCGTGCCGGTAAAGAACGCGATTATGGGCGATGGGGTCGATAGCGGCAAATGAACCTGTAGACGCCCCCCTCCCTGTAGCAGTCCGGCTTGCCGACGGCAGGGACAGTACAATCGCTGCCGCCGGCAAGCCGGACTGCTACAGGGGGATTGCATGCATATCCGACTGCGCTGCTATCCTGCGCTCATGACTCCTTTCCCGACCCTCGCCGCCCTTCCCCGCCAACTTCACACCCCCCGGGTGCGGGATCTGGCGTGGGTCATGCTTTCGCCGCCGATGCTGGCTGAGACCCAATGGCAACAGCGTCATCCCCTGAGCGCCAGTGACTGGGTGGACAATCCTCACGCGCTGGAAAGCTTTCTTCGTCAACTGGATCAAGATTCCGACCCGCTCAGCGAATGGCTGGCGCGCAGTTCAATTCGCCGTCTGGGCCTGTATTACGAGCGCTTGTGGCAGTTCGCAATCCACCACGCCCCAGGGGTCGAACTCATCGCCGCCAATCTGCCGATTCGGGTTGAAAATCACACGCTGGGCGAACTGGACATGCTGCTTCGGGACAAGGATGGCGTTCATCATCTGGAGCTGGCGATCAAGTTCTATCTGGGGCCGTTGGAGGCTGACGGTCATGACCCGCTGAATTGGTTGGGACCTGGGTCACAGGACACACTGGGTTCAAAGTTGGCTCACCTCAATGAGCATCAGTTGCCGATGTCCGCGCGCCCCGAAACCCGTCAGGCGCTGGCAGCCTTGGGAATAGAAGAGGTTCAGGCCCATGTCTGGCTCGGCGGCTACCTGCTCTACCCATTTCGTGGCCCGCAGACCTCGCCGACAGGGACGCATTCAGATCATCCGAAAGGGCAATGGCTGGCGCAAAAGGACTGGCCCGCATTCATCGCCGAGCGCCCGAACGAGCACTGGCAGTGGGTGCCTCGCACCCAATGGCTGGGGCCGGCTCGCGTCGACACACCGTGGAGCCGGGAGACCCTGCAAGGCTGGCTGACGCAGCTTGATCCGGCAGAACGCGCGCAGTTGCTGGTTCGGCTGACTGAAACCCGTGATGGCGATTGGGAAGAGGCCGAGCGGGTGTTTCTGGTGTCGGATCGCTGGCCCGAGTGGGTGAACACCGACGAAGTCAGAAGCTCAATCGCAACACTAACGCCGCCAGCGTGATCAAGAGCACCGGCAAGGTCAGCACGATGCCGACGCGGAAGTAGTAACCCCAACCGATGCTCACGCCCTTGCGCGCCAGCACGTGAAGCCACAGCAAGGTGGCCAGACTGCCAATCGGAGTGATCTTCGGCCCCAGATCGCTGCCGATGACGTTGGCGTAGATCATCGCTTCCTGAAGCGGTCCGTGGGCCTGGCTGGCGTCGATGGAGAGCAGCCCGATCAACACCGTCGGCAGGTTGTTCATCACCGATGACAACAGCGCGGTCAGCACTCCCGTGCCCATCGCCGCGCCCCACAGGCCGTACTCGGCGAAATGGTTCAGCCATCCGGCCAGATACGTGGTCATGCCTTCGTTGCGCAGTCCGTAGACCACCAGATACATGCCCAACGAGAAAATCACGATCTGCCAGGGCGCCTCTTTCATCACCTTGCGCGTCGATATTTTGTGACCTTTGGCAGCGATGCCCAGCAGGATCGCCGCGCACACCGCCGAAATCGCGCTGATCGGAATCCCCAGCGGCTCCAGCGCAAAGCAGCCGATCAACAGAATGACCAACACCCACCAACCGGCCATGAACGTCGCGCGGTCGTGAATGGCCGAGGCTGGATCGGCCAGTTGCGCGGCATCGAACGTCTTGGGAATGTCACGACGGAAGAACAGCATCAGCACGGCCAGTGTTGCGGCGACGCTCACCAGATTGACCGGCACCATCACTGACGCGTAACGATTGAAGCCAATGCCGAAATAGTCCGCCGAGACGATGTTGACCAGGTTCGACACCACCAGCGGCAGGCTCGCGGTGTCAGCGATGAAGCCTGCGGCCATGACGAACGCAAGGGTGGTCGCGGGGGAAAAACGCAGCGCCAGCAGCATCGACATGACGATGGGCGTGAGGATCAGCGCCGCGCCATCGTTGGCGAACAGCGCCGACACTAACGCCCCGAGCAGCACGATGAACGCGAACAGTCGGCGCCCTCTCCCCTTGCCCCAACGTGCCACGTGCAGCGCAGCCCAGTTGAAGAAACCGGCCTCATCCAGCAACAGGCTGATGATGATCAGCGCGATGAAGGTGCCCGTGGCATTCCAGATGATGTGCCAGACCTGCGGGATGTCGGCTAAATGCACGACCCCGAATATCAGCGCCAGCACCGCGCCGAACGTCGCACTCCAGCCGACGCCCAGCCCCTTGGGTTGCCAGATCACCAACGTAATGGTGACCAGAAAGATGAGTACCGCTGTCAGCATCAATGTTTTGTCTTGGGAAGTAGAATCGCCAATATGCCCAGCAGCGGGAGGTAGGAACACAGGGTGTAGACAAACACGATGCCGTGAAGATCCGCGAGATGACCCAACAATGCAGCGCCAATACCACCGAAGCCGAACATCAGGCCGAAGAAGATCCCGGCGATCATGCCCACGTTGCCCGGCACCAACTCTTGCGCGTAAACCACAATGGCGGAAAACGCCGAGGCGAGAATGAAGCCGATGATCACGCTCAGCACGCTGGTCCAGAACAGGTCAGCGTAGGGCAGCGCGATGGTGAACGGCGCCACACCGAGGATCGAGAACCAGATCACCGCCTTGCGTCCGATCTTGTCGCCAATCGGGCCGCCAAAGAACGTGCCCGCCGCGACGGCTGCCAAGAACATGAACAGGTGCAGTTGCGAGCTGGCCACGCTCAACTGGAATTTGTCGATCAGGAAGAAGGTGAAATAGCTGGTGAAGCTGGCCATGTAGAAATATTTGGAGAACACCAGCAAGGCCAGCACCACCAGGGCGCTCGTCACCCGGCCTTTGGACAGACCGTGGGTCGCGGCTTTGCCCGCTTTGAGTTTGAACAGCGCCAGGTGCGTTTTGTACCAGCGGCTGATGGCGTACAGCAGGCCGGACGAAAACAGCGCGACAAGGGCGAAATAAGCGATATGGCCTTGACCGAACGGGATGATGATCGCGGCCGCCAGCAACGGCCCAATGGCCGAACCGCTGTTGCCGCCCACCTGAAAGCTCGATTGCGCCAACCCAAAGCGACCGCCAGAGGCCAGCCGCGCGATACGCGAAGCCTCCGGGTGAAAGGTCGAGGAGCCAATTCCGATCAGACCGGCTGCCAGCAGGATCAGCGGAAAGCTGCCCACTGTAGCCAGCATCACGACGCCCGCCAGAATGCACAACGAGCCGACCGGCAACACCAGCGGATTAGGGTGGCGATCCGTGTAGTAACCGACCCAGGGCTGGAGCAGCGAGGCGGTGATCTGGAACGTCAGCGTGATCAGGCCAACCTGCGTGAAGCTCAGGCCGTAAGCGGCTTTGAGCATCGGATAGATCGACGGCAGGATCGACTGGATCATGTCATTGAGCAGGTGCGCCAACGCCACGGCGCCGATGATGCGCATGACCAGCGGACTGGTTTGAGGGGCCGCGGAGGTCGCGGTCGAAGGGCTGGTGACGGCCATCAGGTTCTTCCATCGAACAATTGATGTGCCGCGCACGAGTTAGTTACAAGAAATGTCGGCGACACACGGGGGTCGTCAATGTGCCATTTTTTGGGGCAGGTTTGCCATGGCCTGATACAAAATAGTGAGGTTGCTATCGAGTTTTACGTGACCCGTGGGAACCGCCTTGGTGGCGAATGCGGTGTGCCAGCCGATTACAACGTGATTGATACTCCGCATTCGCCACCAAGGCGGCTCCCACAGTTATCGGTATTACGCGGCAGGGTGCATCGCCTGGCGCTGCCCCAACGTGCCATCCACCTCATCGAGCGACACTTTCGACGTTTCGCGCAGCGCCAGCCCACCGACCAACCCCAATAGAGCAATGGCAATCAGGTAGAACGCCGGGGCCAGGTTGCTGCCGGTCAAACCGATCAGCCAGGTCGCCATCAACGGCGCGGTCCCGCCAAAAATGGTGTACGCCATGTTGTAGGTGATTGCCGACGCGGTGTAACGAGTGCGGGTCGGAAAGGTCTCGGACAACAGGGCGGCGGTCACCACGTTGCACAGCACCGCGCCGGTTGCCAGCAACATCACGCCGATGATGGAACCGGTGAACGACCCAGAGCTGGCCATGAGAAACGAGGGATAGACCATTACGGCCAGCAGGACGCAGGCCGTGATCACTGTCGCCCGACGCCCGACCTTGTCGGAAAACGCACCCGCCACCGGACACATCGCCGCAGCGAACAGCAACGCGATCAGCGACACCAATAGCGCCGTTGCGCGGTTCAGCCCCCCCGCCACTTGCAGGTACGTCGCGAAGTAAGTGGTGAACATATAGAACGACAAGGCCGTCAGCGAGATGAACGCACCCAGCGCCAGGATCGCGCCGCCGTGGTGACGAAGCGTGTCCTTCAGTGGCGAATGGGCAACAGCGTGGTCTTCTTCCACTGCCTGAAAGGCCGGGGTTTCGTCCAGTTTCCACCGCAGGTAAAGCCCGACCAGCCCCAACGGCGCGGCGACCAGGAACGGCAAGCGCCAGCCCCAGGTGCTCATGGCCTCGGCTGACAATGGAGACTCCAGCGCATAGGCGAAAATCGCCGCCGAAGCGAAGGCCGCAAAGGTCGACACCGGCACGAAACTGCCATACCACGCACGTTTGCCCCTGGGCGCATGCTCCATCAGATAGGCGCAGGCCCCGGCGTACTCTCCGCCTGCCGAGAAACCCTGAGCACAGCGGATGATGGTGAGCAGGATCGGTGCAGTCACGCCAATCGCGGCGTAGGCCGGTAGCAGGCCGATGAGGGTGGTCGCCCCTGCCATCAGCAGAATGGTGAAGGCCAGCGTGCGCTTGCGCCCGATCTTGTCACCCAGCATGCCGAAAAACAGACCGCCCAACGGGCGAAAGGCGAAAGCCACCGCGAAGACCGCGAACGTTTTCAGAAGCGCCGCGCTGGCATCGCCGCTGGGGAAAAACTCTTGGGCGATGGTGGTGGCAAGAAAGCCGTACACCGCGAAGTCAAACCACTCGACGAAATTGCCGATGCTGGCCGCAACGATGACTTTTCTCAATGTGGCAGGGTCAACCTGCTCAATGGCTGGAGTGGTCATGCAAACCTCGGCGCGCGTATGAAGGATCCGATTATCGGTACAGCGCCTGAGCTGCCTTACTCCAGAAGTGTCGTCGACATACTCAGGACCGACCTGTCGGGGCGTCGGGTCCGCAGGATTCGTGCCAAAGAAAAAAGGATGGCGCACACAGCGTCTTTAGCAGTCCGGCTTGCCGTCGGCAGCGACTTCAAATCCGCCACCGTTGGCAAGCCGGACTGCTACGGAAGATCAACGCGGCGATCAAGCCGTTCTGTTACGAGGAGAGACGGCCCGTCTCCCCTGAAGCCCACCCGTGTGCACGAAGATCAGCCGGGTACCTGAGTTAATCCGGCCTGACGCAACCGCCTGCTTCAACGCCAGCAACGCCTTGCCGGTGTAGAGAGGCTCAAGGGGGATTCCGCTTTGCGTTTCACTGGCCGCTATGAACTCAAGCAATTGAGCGTCGGTTTTCGCAAAACCGCCGCGACTGGCGTCGAGTAACTCATAGCGCTCATCAACCCCGGCCCTCAGGATGCCTGACACATTTTCGGCCACCCCATGCCCTTGCGGCACAGCCATCGCTCCAAATACCTTGCGCCGCCCCTCCTCTGCCAGCACCAGCCCGGCCAGCGTGGTGCCCGTTCCGCAGGCCAGCCACCAGCCGTGATAGTCATCCCATCCCAATGCGCCAAGCTGTGCTTGAGCCTGACGCACGATGTCGGCGCAGCCCAACGCCCCGTCCAGCCCGCCACCGCCCTCGGGGATCGGGTACAGATGGGGATAACGCGTCTGCCACGGCCTCCAGAAATCCGCTTCATGGCGCGCGCGATACCCCGCGTAACCGAGCCAGTGCAGTTCCATGCCAAAGGCGTCGAGGTCGCGCACGGTCGGGGTTTGCACGGGGTTGCCGCGTAGCAGGCCGACCGTCTCAAAACCAAAGCGCTGCCCCGCCGCGGCCAGCGCGTGCAGGTGATTGGAGTGCGTACCGCCCAGACTGATCACACCCTGGGCGCCGATTCGCTTGGCCTGATCGAGATGATGAGAGAGCTTGAACCATTTGTTGCCGCTGATCAGCGGGTCGATGAGGTCCAGACGCAGGACGGCGACGTCGATGGCCGACGCGGTGAGCCAGGGAAGGTTGAGGAGTTGGAGGGGGGCTGGGGGGAGCATGAATCAGTCACAGACCGCAGGAGGGGCGAAGCTTACCACCGCCGGACGGCTACAGGCGGTGGCGTCTTCGAAATCGCTGCTGCATGCGTGGCGTCTACTCTGTGGGAGCGAATTCATTCGCGAAGCGGCGGCACGAACGACACATCTTTATCGAATGTACCGACGCATCGCGAATGAATTCGCTCCCACAAACGGGGGTATTGTCGTCGCTGGGGCAGCTTACAACTCCGCCGCCAGCCGCGAGCCTTGGTTGATCGCGCGCTTGGCGTCCAGTTCGGCGGCCACGTCGGCACCGCCGATCAGGTGCACACTCTGCCCCGCCGCTTGCAAGCCATCGTACAGTTCGCGCAACGGATCCTGACCTGCGCAAATCACCACGTTGTCCACCGGCAGCACTTTCTCTTCACCCTCGGCGCCAATGCGAATGTGCAGCCCGGCGTCGTCGATCTTCAGGTATTCAACGCTGTTGAGCATTTGCACGTGTTTGTTTTTCAGCCCCGTGCGATGGATCCAGCCGGTGGTCTTGCCCAGCCCGTCGCCCACTTTGGAGGTTTTGCGCTGCAACAGGAACACCTGACGCGCCGGGGCGTGAGGATGAGGTTTTACCCCCGCTACCCCTCCGCGAGCGATCAGAGCGCCGTCGATGCCCCATTCCTCCCAGAACGCATCGCGATCCAGACTGGTGGCCACGCCCTGATGAACGAGGAGCTCGGACACGTCAAAACCGATCCCGCCCGCGCCAATCACCGCCACCGACTTGCCCACCGGCTTACGTTGCAGAATCACGTCCAGATAGCTCAGCACCTTGGGGTTTTCGATCCCCGGAATCGCGGGAACCCGAGGCGCAATGCCGGTGGCCAGAATCACTTCGTCATAGCCCTTGCCTGCCAGATCCTCGACGCTCACGCGGGTGTTCAAACGCAGGTCGACCCCCGTGGTCTGCACCTTGCGGCCGAAGTAACGCAGGGTCTCGTAAAACTCCTCCTTGCCCGGAACGCGCTTGGCGACGTTGAACTGCCCGCCGATTTCACTGGCCGAATCGAACAGCGTCACCTCATGCCCACGCTCGGCGGCCACGGTTGCCGCCGCCAGACCGGCCGGGCCTGCGCCGACCACGGCGATTTTCTTGATCTGTTTGACCGGCAGGTAATTCAGCTCCGTCTCATGACAAGCGCGTGGATTGACCAGGCAACTGGTGAGCTTGCCGCCGAAGGTATGGTCCAGACAGGCCTGGTTGCAGCCGATGCAGGTGTTGATTTCATCGGCACGACCGGCCGCAGCCTTATTGACGAAATCGGCATCGGCCAGGAACGGACGCGCCATGGACACCATGTCGGCGTCGCCTTCGGCCAGCACCTGTTCGGCCACTTCCGGAGTATTGATGCGGTTGGTGGTAATCAGCGGAATCGACACCGAGCCGCGCATCTTCGCCGTAACCTTGGCAAACGCCGCGCGCGGGACTTTGGTGGCAATGGTCGGAATTCGGGCTTCGTGCCAGCCGATGCCGGTGTTGATGATCGTCGCGCCCGCTTGTTCGATGGCCTTGGCCAGTTGCACCACTTCTTCCCAGGTGCTGCCGCCCTCGACCAGATCAAGCATCGACAAGCGATAGATGATGATGAAATTCGGCCCCACGGCTTCGCGCACTCGACGCACGATCTCCACCGGCAGGCGCATGCGATTTTCGTAGCTGCCGCCCCAACGGTCGGTGCGGTGGTTGGTGTGCGCGACCAGAAACTGGTTAATGAAATAGCCTTCGGACCCCATGATTTCCACGCCGTCGTATTCGGCGGTCTGGGCCAGGGTGGCGCAGGTCACGAAATCCTGAATCTGCTTCTCGATGCCTTCCTCGTCCAACTCCTTGGGCTTGAACGGGTTGATCGGCGCCTGAATGGCGCTCGGCGCGACCTGCTTGGGGCTGTAGGCATAACGACCGGCGTGAAGGATCTGCATGCAGATTTTGCCACCAGCCTCATGCACGGCCTTGGTCACGATACGATGGTTGTCCGCTTCCTCCGGCGTGGTGAGCTTGGCCGCTCCGGAATACACACCGCCTTCGGCGTTAGGCGCGATGCCGCCCGTGACCATAAGCCCTACCCCACCGCGCGCCCGCTCGGCGAAATACGCGGCCATGCGCTCGAAGCCACCCGGTTTTTCTTCAAGACCGGTGTGCATCGACCCCATCAGGGTACGGTTACGCAGCGTGGTAAATCCCAGATCCAGCGGAGCCAGCAAATGCGGGTAGTGAGCGGCGGCCATAAACACTCCATCGAACGTCATCACGGAAGGCGCGAGCACTCTTGGGTGCCCGTCGATTCATCAGGGACTACAAGCATAGTCCCGTTCATGACGCAGACATTAAACACCCCAACGGTCACGCTCAATGACCCTAAGTGACAACTTAATGATCGTGGCGTGCACGCCGGGTGTTGGAATTACCTGATGCGGATCAACTCGCGTTCGACGAGGGCCTATCGTCACTTCAGCCAGAGAAAACTGGACAACCGCGCTACGCTGTTTCGCGTGGCGACAGTCCACCATCGTTGAGTGGTCAGATTTTCTTCGGTGAATATCGACTGATTGGACGGAGGGCGATCATGGTCATCAAAATCGAAAAAGCGGTGTGCGGCTCGGACTGGCTGGTGATGCTTAACGACTACCCGGTAGCGTTTCGCTGCATGCAAGAGGCAATCGCCTTTGCTGATCGGCTAAAAGCAAGGCTTGAAGCCCCTCATGTAATTCCAGTGCAGTGAAACGGTCACGCCACCTCATGACGTGACCGCATCAGGGTCAGGCGGCCGCTCGGGCCGCCGCGACTTGCTCTTCGATACCTTCCAGATACTGTGATTTCAATTCTACGGCCAGCGGTTCGAGGATCGGATTGCCTTTGAAGTCCGACAGCAACGCCTCGATCATCTGCCCCACCTTGCGATTGGCCGCATCGACGCTGGCGGGAACAAGGGGGTCGAACTCGATCTTTTCCATCTCGGTATCGAGGGTCTTGAGCACAGGGCCTGCATCCAGAATCTGGTTACGCAGCACGTCGAGTGATGAGGGCATCGAAAACGTCCTTGTCTGGGGTGTTGACCGGTACGTGGTCACGCCGAAATACCATGTCAGGGGAAAAGAGCGGCGTCATCATACAACCGCGAAGGCATGTTAACGATCTGGCTCATGAAACGAAATGTGTATCGAGTCAGGCGCAGCGTTTCAGGATGGTCTTGATGGGACTTCGGACATTGCGCTTGGCGACGTCCTTGGGCTTGATCCATCGGCATCGGTCGATTTCGTTACACGGGCGGGGCTTCTTCTGCGCGTTGGCCTGTGCCTCGAACAGAAAATGAATGACGTCGTTTTCACGGTATTCGGTGACATACACCAGTTCACCGAGCGAAATCCCGGTCTCTTCGGACATCTCGCGCAGAGCGGCCTGCAACGGCGTTTCATCGCGTTCGATACGACCGCCAGGCAGGTTCCATTTCGACCGTCGCTTGCGCACGAACAGAATCTGACCTTCCTGTCGGTAGATGACGGTTGCGCGACGTTTCATTCCTTTACGCTTTGCCGTCTGGGCGTCCATTACCTTCATGCGCCAATCATGTCCTTGTTTCGAATTCGATAAGCCAGTGACAGTGGTACGCGCCAAAAGTGTCCAAATGATGACATCGCGATACGTCAACTTGCCGAATTCAGGCCAGCCCGATAAACGCACCTGAATGGCTGGCGCTGTCGCCGAGACGCAGGCCGAGTCCGCTCAACGCTCCGGCCAGGTGCTCACCCGAGACCTCGAACGCCCACTGAACCTGAGGTTCGGCCTCCTCGCCCACGCTGGCGAGCGCCTGCAACCACTGTTGGCCATCCGGCAGCCAAGCGGTGAAACCATTGCCGCGAATGGCACTGACGTGGATACCCAGCCGTTCGCAGATCGCGACCTTGAGAGCGATGTCATCGCGATCCGCCTGACGGGATTGTTCGATCAATGCGTTCACCGAGGGGTCAACGCCACGCTCACGATGGATCAGCAGAGGGCCATCCCCCCACACCTCAGGAGGACAGTCCTTGCCAGCAGGGTTCAAGGCAATGGACGGATTGATTTCAGCGGGATAGATCCGGCACACCAGCGGACGGCTTTCGTATTGCCCGCAGCGGTTGTCATCTTGAAGGTAGCGACAACGCCCCGGATTGTGCGCTGCGAACGTCACCATCACTCTGGGGCGTAACGTGCCACTGTGAACAGCCCGTGAACGCCTCATCAGGTGAGTGCCCTGCACGCTGTCGAAGCCATGACTGTCTTCGAGAAACCCGTCGACCAGAATGACGATCTGCCCACCGTCACTGACCCAACGTTCAGACTCGTCGAGGGTCAGCGGTATGTGATGGTTCTGGCAACAGCGGCCACACCCGTTGCACTCGAAGCGCACGTCACTCGCATGATTCAACCCATTGTTTCCTTTTCGATACAATCGCGAGCGATCTTATACAAAAAGAAACCGTGGCATTGAAACGATTCAGCGCATGAAGTAGTGAGGCGTGTTCATCAATCAAGTCGCCTGCTAGCCGGGTGGCAGGCCGGCGAGGATGCGTTGAGCGTCAGCCGTCGTCAGCGAATAATCGAAAAACCGGTGATAAAACGCTTGGGTCTTGAGCACCATGTCGACGTCGCCGCACCGCCCGGCCCTGTCGCGGCGAACCGGATCAACTCGCCAATGGAAATACCGTAGCGCCCGAGAACCAGCGACAACACCATTGCGATCACAAGCAACGCGAAGCTGAACGGAAGGTGAGTCAGCGTCACCCTCGCGAACGGATCAGTCCCCGAACTCAGGACCATGCTTGTCAAAGACAGCGACGCTGAAACTCGGGGCAGATCCGTTATTCGGAATGTAGAGACTGAGGGTTTCCCCCCCTCGGGCGACCTACTTTCCTTACGGGGAAAGTAGGCAAAGCCACTTGCGCCTGGTTTGGCCCGGCTACGCCGGGTTCCCTCACTTCGGCGCCGCTCCGTGGGCACGCGAGGAATGGCTATTGCGTTAGAAGATCAAAAGCAAAAGCTCGGCGTCGGCGTTTCAAGATTGACTCGGTCTCTGTAGAAGCCAACTGGAGCTTGCGAGCGCGCCTTCACTGGCTTAATGATCGGCAACCACGTCCATCTGTGCAGATCCCATCCGCGAACGCCACGCGAAGCCGAGCACCATCAACAGTCCCAAACCGGCCATCGCCGCGCCTGCCAGGGAGATCGCCGGATAACCCAGCCCCGCATTGATCACTGCACCGCCCAACGCCGCGCCGATGGCGTTACCGAAGTTAAACGCACCGATGTTCACCGCCGACGCCAGATTCGGCGCTTCCTTCGCGGCCTCCATTACACGCATCTGCAAGGGCGGCACCAGGGCAAAGCTGGCTATGCCCCAGATCAGGATCCCCAGAGCCGTGGGCAGCGGCCATTGCATGAGCACCGAGAACGCCAGCAAGACCGCGATCAGAATCGACAGCGAGACAATCAGCGTGCGGTCCACCGAACGGTCGGCCGCCTTGCCGCCCCACATGTTGCCCAGCGTCAGGCCAATGCCAAACAGCACCAGCATCGCAGTAATGAAGGTCGTCGAGGCGTGGGTTTCATTTTGCAGAATCGGTGCGATGTAAGTGAACACGGTAAACATCGCCCCCGAACCCACCACCGTCAGCAACAACGCCGCCAACACCGGGCCGCGCCCCAGCACGCGGATTTCCGCCAACGCACCGTCACTCTTGGGCAGTGGCAAGTTGGGCAAGGCGAACCACAGCGAGGCCATCGCCACGAAGCCCAGCCCGGCAATGCCCCAGAATGCCGTACGCCAGCCGAGCATTTCGCCGAACCAACTGGCCAGTGGCACACCGCCGATGGTCGCCAGCGTCAACCCCATGAACATCGCCGCCACCGCCCCTGCCCGTTTCTCGGGCGGTACGACACTGGCCGCGACAATCGAACCGATGCCGAAAAACGCCCCGTGGTTGAGGGAGGTCACGATCCGGGCGATGAGCAGGCTTTCGTAACTGGTCGCCATCGCGGACATCAGGTTGCCGAGGGTGAAAATCGCCATCAGGCCGATCAACAGGTAACGCCGCGGAATCTTCCCGGTGGCCAGGGTCATTAACGGTGCGCCGATCAGCACGCCCAGCGCATAGGCGCTGACCAGCAGTCCGGCGGAGGGAATGGAAACGCCGAGGTCCGCCGCAATACTGGGCAACATGCCCATGGGCGCGAACTCGGTCACACCGATGCCAAAGGCGCCGATGGAGAGTGCAACAAGGGGTGGATTGATTCGCATGAGAGGCTCCTTATCTATGCCGCAAATGCTACGATCCGGTCCAACAGAGCGGTAGACCGCTTTCGGTACAAGCACCTTTGCGTTCGAGGCACAAATGGACTTCAACGGCAGATCGGGAGAAATGGAGGTGTTCGCCAGCGTGGCGAAAGCGGGCAGCCTGTCAGCGGCGGCCCGCACACTGGGCCTGACGCCGTCGGCGGTCAGCCGCATCATCGCCCGTACCGAACAGCGCATCGGCACCCGCCTGTTGCTGCGCACAACCCGGGCAATCACCCTCACCGCAGAAGGCGAAGCCTACTTACGCGCGGCCCGGCGCATCCTCGCGGACATGGACGAAGTCGAAGAGGCCATCACCAATCAAGGCGTGCCACGGGGCCGGCTGCGGGTCAGCGCCTCGGTGGCCCATGGACGACTGGCCATTGTGCCGCTGGTGGCGGCGTTCAGTGCCCGCTACCCGGAAATTCTGGTGGACCTGACATTGGGCGATGAACTCGTCGACATTCTCGGCGGTCAGGCCGATGTCGCCATACGCTTTGGCTACTTGCCAGACAGCCCACTGACCGCGCGCTGCATCGGCGAAACAGGCCAGGTCATCGTGGCCTCGCCCGAGTACCTGGAGCGCCACGGTACGCCGCAAACACCTGAAGATCTGGCCCAACACAACTGCTTGCGCTTCAACTTTCGTCGGGCCAACCCGGACTGGCCGTTTCGCCGCTATGGTCAGGATTTCGCCCTCAAGGTTTCAGGCACCCTGGAGTGCAACAGCGGCGAGGCGTTGGCGCAAATGGCCAGATTAGGTGCCGGGCTGGCGCGTATCGGCGTGTTCACCGTACTCGACGACCTTGAGCGCGGCACCTTGGTCCCGCTGCTGGAAGCGTTCAACCCCGACGACAAGGAGCCGATTCACGCGGTGTTCGTCGGCGGCGCGACGATGAACGCACGGGTCCGGGTGTTCGTGGACTTCCTCGTCGAACACCATCGGGAAGGGCAATATTTCCTCCCCAGACAACAGTGATTCCCTCCCGGCCCGCTCAATTAAACGGGCTATCGTCCCTAGACTCGGCAGCACACCCACCGCCTCAAAGGACACACCCACATGTCGAACATCAACTTCAGCAGCCCTCGCGAAGCTGCCCGCGCCTTCACCCCGAAACTGTCGGCGTTCGTCGATTCGACGCTCTATCCACAGATCTGGAGCGACCCCGCACTCTCCCCGCGCGACAGAAGCCTGATCACCGTCGCCACGCTGATCGCAGCGGGTCATGCCGACGAATTGCCCGCGCATTTGCGTCGGGCGATCAGCAACGGTGTCACGCCTGAAGAACTGTCGACGGCGATCACTCACCTGGCGTTCTACGTTGGTTTTCCTGCTGCGATCAGCGCATCGGCCATTGCCAATGCAACGTTGAATGAGATCTGATGCCGTACCCAGATGTGTCTATCCTCCCTGGACCACCTCTCCTTCCCAAACACCCTGACGTCGACGGGCGATGACCAGACAATCGCCCGTCCCGGCAGCGCTGATAACCCGTTCCCCTTGCGGCGACCAGAACGCACTGCGCCCCGCACAGGCCCAGCCACCGGACGGCCCGCCATGGTTGGCCATCAACACCCCGAACCCCTGCTCGCGGGCATAGCCTTGCAGCATTGCGCTGTCGTGGGCGTAGCCGTTTTCACTGATCAACACGCTGGTAGCGTAAATTCCGGCGCCTGCTTGCCTGGCCGCTTGCGCGTGGCTGGCGTGGGTGAAGTCTGCACAGACGGACAGCGCGATCTGCTCCGTCCCCATCGCCAACAATGACCCGCCATGACCTGGGCTGAAAACCACTTCTTCGCCCGGATGCAAATGCTGTTTGGTGTACGTCGCCTGCGTGCCGTCTGCTGCGAACACCCACGCGCCGATCAGGATCGCCTCGCTGTCCGGCTGACGCAGCGGCAGGCCCACGACAGTCGTCATCCCCGTTTCTTTCGCCAGTTCGTGCAAGGGGCGTAAGCACTCGGCATCCGGCCCTTGCGCGAGTTCGCGAGCGAAAGCAGGCTCGTAGCCGGTTAACGACAGCTCCGGGAACAACAGAAACTCGACGCCTTGTCGGGCGGCGCATTGCATGAAGTGAAGATGGCGCTCGATGTTGGCATCGAGATCGCCTGCGATAGAGGTGTATTGAGCGGCGCAAAGATTGAGAGGGGTCATGGGGCATCAGCGCAGGAAATGTGAGCGAAGTAAATCACGCTTTCGCTCAATGCGCCGCTACAGGCAAGGACTGCATTACGCGCACTGACACACGAGCGAGACCTGACGCATGCGCCAGGTCTCGGAGGGGTGGTCGAACACGATTCACGCCGATGCAGACGGTCGAGCAGCCAGTGTGTCGTACCAGGCCTGCAAGGCGGTCTGATCCTCGGCAATCGCCATTTTCAGGGCGCCTTTGGCGAAGTCCAGGGTGGCCAACGCCGTGATGTCAGCGGCGCTGAAGTGCTCGCCTGCCACGAAGGGCACGGTCTGCAAACGCTGGTTCAGGTCTGCGTAGAAGTTGACTACGCGCAAACGGCTGCGGGCTGCCAGATCCGGAATCTGCTCGTAAAAATGCGGACCGGCCAACGCGCGACCTGCGAGACCCGGTACGGCATTGCGCACGGCCTCCATCACGGCCGCAAAGCCGTCCAGTTCCACGCGCCGCTCCCACATGGCAATCAGCGCTTTTTCCGTGGGCGTGCTGCCCAGCAGCGGATGTTCAGGATGGGCCTCTTCCAGATAGCGCCAGATGGCAGGCACCTCGGCAATCGACGTGCCGTCAGCAAGCACCAATGTCGGCACCATGCTGCGTGGATTGATGGTTTTGTAGGCGTCGGAGAATTGCTCCTTGCTGCCCAGATCCACCGGCACCAGCGGAACGTGAAGGCCCTTCTCAGCGATAAAGATACGAACGCGGCGCGCGTTGGGAGAGCCAGCGGCGTGATAAAGCGTGGTGGTCATGATCGGTTCCTCTTCAATGATTGAAAATCAGATGGCGTGTTGCTGTTCGGCGTAGGGAAAGTCGATTCAGAGTTTGGAACCGCCGTCGACCCGCAGGGTGTCACCGGTGATCCAGCGCGCGGCATCGGAGGCCAGAAAGGCGATGGTTCCGCCAATATCGTCCGGTTGCGCTACCCGTTGCAGGGCCTGCATGGAAAGGGTCATCTCGCGACCGGCATCGGTGCGGGCGAAGCTCGACATGTCGGTGTCGACCACGCCCGGAGCGACGGCATTGACTCGAATGCCTCGCCCGCCAAGGGCTGCTGCGAAATGGGTGACCAGCGTATCGATGGCGCCTTTGGTCGAGGCGTATGCCGCCAGGTTGCCCACTGCGGAACGAGCGGCCAATGAAGACAGCAAGACAATGCTGCTGCCTTCACGCATGACCGGCAGCAACTGCTGCACCAGGAAGAACGGGGCGCGGACGTTGACGGCGAACAACCGGTCAAAATCCTCGACCGTGGTGTCTTCGATGCTCGCAGCACTCGCCACGCCTGCATTGGCCACCAGAATATCCAGCCTGGCACCGACGATATCGATGACCCGCTTTGCCAGCGCATGGGGCCCGTCCGCTTTGGACAGGTCGGCACTCACCGCTTCGGCGCGACCACCCTCAGCGCGAATCTGGGCGACGACCGCCTGAGCTTCTGTCGCGCCGCTGCTGTAATGCACCAGCACCTGTGCGCCCGCCTTGGCCAAGGCCAGCGCACTGGCACGACCAATACCACGAGAAGCGCCAGTGACCAGCGCGGTTTTTCCAGTCAGATTGCTCATGATGTGTTCCTCGAATTGAACGCGATAAAAATCAGGATCGGGGTAAAACGGCGAATCACTGCTCGGTCAGAAACATCGAGACGTGCTTCACGAAACGCTCGGGGTACTGGTACTGCGAGCCATGATTGGCGTCGGGGTAAATCAGCAGCTGAGCGTTGGGAATGTGCTGTTGCAGGTGCCAGGAATTGATCGAGTAAATGATCACGTCGTGGTCACCATTGATGACCAGCGTCGGCTGCCGGAGCGCCGCCAGGTAGTCGAAAGGCGTGTCTTGGGGAGCGCCCCACTTGGCCAGCGCGGCCAACTGGGCCGGTGCGACACGCTCGTTCACCTCGGGGTCGCGGCCTTCGCTGCGCAAGCGGAAGCGCTTGAGAAAGGCGCGACCGGCCGCCTGACTGGCCTCGGACGGTGTAAAGAACACGCCCAGCCACAGGTCATCGGGATGGGCATACGTCGCCGTGAAGACCTCGACGGCTTCCGGCGTCAGCGATGCCATGACGTCTCCGCTGCGCGGGCCGGTCCCGACCAGCACCAGCCGACGAACCAATGCAGGCTCGGCAATCGCCAGTGTCTGAGCGACCAGACCGCCGAGCGAAAAGCCCAACACGTCGACCTGCTTCAAGCCCAACGCCTTGATGAAGTGCGCGGCGTTGGCCGCCATCTCCTCCACCGAAGCAGGCACTTCGCCGGAGGTGCTGGAGACCCCTGCGTTGTTGAACAGGATCACTTCGCGGTCTTGCGCCAGGCCATCGGTGACCAGTGGGTCCCAGTGATCCATGGTGCCGGTGAAGTGCATGTTCAATACGACAGGAATGCCTTGCGGGTTGCCGAAGCGGCGATACGCGAAACGGATGCCGTTGGCATCGATATAGTGAGTCGGAGCGGTCTGATGGGTATGCATGACAGGCCTCGCTGGTCAGAGGGTGCAGCGCTGTTTCGCTGCCGTTGAAGCCAATCTATTCCTCGCTTGTTCGGCTGAATAAGACTTTGTAAGCTGCCACCTCATGCTTTTAAAGCATGACTCATACGAGAATCGTAAACATGGAACTGCGCCATCTGCGTTATTTCATCGCGGTAGCAGAAGAAGGCAGCGTCACGGTGGCAGCGCAAAAGCGCCTGTTCACTTCGCAGCCATCGCTGAGTCGGCAGATCAAGGATCTGGAAGATGAGGTGGGCGCGCGGTTGCTGTTGCGCAGTGCACGCGGCATCGAACTGACGGCTGCGGGCGCGGCCTTTCTGGAGCACGCGCGACTGGCGTTGGCACAGGTTGAAACCGGTGTCGAAGCGGCACGCCAGGCCGCACATCCGGGCAAGCCGGTCTTCGCCGTGGGCTTTCTCACCGGACACGAAGTGGACTGGCTGCCCGAAACCACCCGGCTGTTACTCGACCAATTGCCAAACATGGACATGACCGTGTCCAGCCAATATTCCCCTGACCTTGCCGAAGCACTGGTGCGCGGCAAGCTGGACATCGCGTTTTTACGTGAAGAGCACAACACACCCGAGCTGAACTACATCAGCGTCGCCAAAGAGCATTTCGTGGTGATCATGCCCAGCGACCATCGGCTGGCCGCCGGCCAGGACGTTGATGTGCGTGACTTGGCGGGAGAGGTGTTCATCGGTGCTTCGGACATCGCCTACCCGATGCGCCTGGCCATCGAAAAGTACCTCGTGGCGTCCGGTCTCGACATCACGCCCAGCCACCGCATCCACAACCTGACGATGGCCATGTCGCTGATCGCCTCGACGCGCGGCGTCGCGTTGCTGCCCGCCTACGCCGAGCACTTTTTGCCGTGGTCGGTCACCAGCCGTCCTCTGCGCGGTGAGCCACCGACCATCGACCTGATGATCGGCTATCGCCGCGACAACAGTTCGGCGCTGGTCAGGCTGTTTCTGTCCCGAGTGGACGAACTGATCAAGCGAGCGGCCAGATAACTCAGCACTTGTCGGGATGTTTCATCGCGGCCAGACACCGCCGAACGTGACTGGGGTTGCGTTCGGGCCATCGTGGATCAAAAACAAGAGCAAAAGCGGAGATGGCGGTCGCGACAGATTGCGCCCTTTTGCCGCACCCCGTTCATCGCATCACTTCTGATACATTCCCGCGCCATGAAACTGAACCGCTCGGACCGACACCTGATCGCCTGGATGCTCTATTGCTGCGTCCTGTTCAACGTGTTCGCCTGCAGCATCGGCCATGGCCAAATGGTCGGGATGCAGCTCAACGGCATTGGCGGCGAGTTCTGCTCCACCGATGGCCGGGCGCTGACGGTCGAAGCGTTCAAACCGGGCGATCAGAAGTTGCCCACCCTGTCCGCAGCCTTCGGTTGCCCGTTGTGCTCCACCGGCGGCATGGGCCCGGCGCTGAGCTCCAGCCTGACGCTGGCGATCCTGCCGGAAACCCACAGTCCGCCGCCTGCGGTCGTGACGGCCACTCAAATCCCTTCCGCTGTCCATTGGCCCACGGCCAACCCGCGCGCACCGCCCTTCGCCTGATCTGATTCAGCTACGACATGCCCTTCTCTGCGGCCGTCTGATCGCGGCCTACAGATGGTTCGTGGGTGTCTGTTCTGCCCTCATGGTGAGCAAGCTCACTCCCACGGGTATGCGCAATCCCTGTGGGAGTGAGCTTGCTCACCATGCGGTAGATCAGCCATCCGCAAAGCCGGGGCCGTATTCGCCTTCCTTTCAGGTCTTCACCATGAAACGCATCCCCCTGCTCGCCGGTCTGATCGGCAGCCTGTCCCCGCTCGTCTACGCGCAATCAGCCATCGATCTGGCGCCGGTCACCATCAACGACGAACAAAGCGCCGAACCCACCGGCCTGGACCTTGAACAACACGCTGCCAGCGCTACCCACTTGGGGCTGAGCCTGCGTGAAACCCCGGCCTCCATCGCCGTCGCCCACCGCGCGGACATCGAGCGCCACGGCGCACAGAACTTTCAGGACGCCGCCAACGCGCTGCCCGGCGTCAACGCCAGCGCACCGCCCGGTTTCGGCGGATTCATTTCCTACCGTGGCTTCACCAGCAGCCAGGTGACGCAGATGTTCAACGGCATCAACGTCGCCACCGGCCTCGCCCGTCCGGTCAACAGTTGGATCTACGACCGCGTCGAATTGCTCGGTGGCCCGTCATCGGTGATGAACGGCGCAGGCTCGGTGGGCGGCTCGTTGAACTACGTCACCAAGCTGGCGACCCGCGAAGAACAATCGGCTGAGGGCCGGGTCAGCTACGGCAGTTTCGACACCACGCAAACCGCCTTTGGCGTGAACCACGCCCTGAGCGATCCGACCTCGGACATTCAGCATTACGCCCGGCTGGACGTCAGCCACACGACCAGTAACGGCTACATCGACCGTCAGGAAAACGATGCATGGAACGTCGCCTTTTCCCTGCTCAGCGACATCACGCCGAATCTGTCCCACACCCTTGCGCTGGAATATCAGGACGAACACGAAAACAGTCCGTACTGGGGCACGCCAGTGCTCAACCCCAAAGCGGGCGAATTGAAGATCGATAAACACAATCGCTTTCGCAACTACAACGTCGAGGATGGCCTGTACGAACAGCGCACAAAGTGGATTCGCTCGATCATCGACTACCGCCTCAACGACACCACGACCTTACGCAACACGCTGTATCACCTGGACAGCCAGCGTGACTACCGCAACCTGGAGACTTACCAGTACAACGCCGACAACAGCGCGATCAACCGCTCGACGGCCTATCTGGTGCGTCACGAAGGCACGCAAGGCGGCGACCAGTTCGAGTTGCGGCATGAAGGCTACCTGCTGGGCATGGCCACGACCTGGGCCACAGGCTTCGAATACAAGGTCAACAGCACGACGAACAACCCGTGGAACGTTGCGGCCAATAACAGCGTGGACCCGGACCATTTCGACCCCGGCCATTTCTACGACCTGCCCGGCACTCGACAGGGTTTCGTCAAGGACAAAACCAATGAAGTGACGACCAAAGCCGTATTCGTGGAAAACCGCCTGGCCCTGAACGAACAATGGTCGCTGGTAACCGGCCTGCGCTACGACGACATCGACCTGGACGTGACCAACCATCGTGTGGTGACGGCCAGTAATCCGCGCCACTTGCGTCGTGACTGGCAGCCGGTCACGGGCCGTGCCGGACTGACCTGGCAATTCATCCCCAATGCCAACGTCTACGTGCAATACAGCACGGCCGCCGAGCAGCCCAGCGGGACGCAGAACTTCGATGTCTCGACAGGCAAGCAGTGGGAAATCGGCAGCAAGTTCGATTACCTGCAAGGCCGGGGTTCGGGAACCCTTGCGGCCTATACCCTCGAACGCAAAGACTTTGCCGTGACCGACCCGCTGGACCCGACCAACACCGTTCCGGTGGGCCAACAGTCATCGCGGGGTATCGAACTGGCGAGCGCCTTGCGCGTCACGCCTGCGTTGCTGCTGGAAGGCAACGTCGCCTGGGTCGACGCGCAGTATGACGACTTCAACGAAAAGAACGCCGCCGGGGTCGTGGTCTCGCGCAAGGGCAATACCCCCACCAACGTGCCGGACCGGGTCGCCAATCTGTGGCTGACGTATGACTTCACACCACGCTGGCAAGGCGGCGTGGACGCGCGCTACGTGGCCTCGGTTTACGCCGACAATGCCAATACGCAAACCGTTCCGTCCTACACGCTGTACGGGAGCTTTCTGACGTTCAAGGTCGATGCCCACACATCGGTGACCGGACGGATAAGGAACCTGACTGACGAGGTCTATGCCCGTTTCGCCCACGTATCACCGGCGTACTACCTGGGCGAGCCCCGGACGTTCGAGCTGGCGGTACAGACGCGATTCTGAACCTGATGACGTTTCAGGGCTGGCGAATCACTCGCTGGCCTTGAACACCAGTTCGCCCTTGCGCCATTTCGCAGCCTTCGCAGTGGCGGCTTTGAGGACTTTGCTCAGACCCTGTTGAATCTGCTCATGAGCGGCGAACACCATGAACACCGTATTGGATTCCTTGAACACGATGCCATGACCTTCCGGGACATCGACAAAGGCATATTCGCCCAGGCCGTAGATGGTCATCCTGATTTCACGAAAGCGAATCTCGAACTTGCCGCCTTCACGGCTCGGCAACACGGCAGCGCGAAAATGATCGCCGACCTTGAGCTCCAGACGCGGCTTGTCATCGACCACCATCGCAGCTTCGGTGTCGATTTCAGACATGTAAATGCCTTCAGGGGATTGCTCGATGATGTAAACGAAACGTGCCTGGAACTGCTTCACCAGCTTCGCGCGCAAGTCTCCAAGCACGAATAACGCATGGGTATCCAGATTACTGACGGCCAATGTACAAACTCCCAACCTGATATGAACTCGCCCGGCAACCGGCCAGGCAAGGATAAAGACAAGAAAACGGTGCGCCCCGGAAGCCGGGCGCGGGCATGAACATGGATTCTACCGGCTGAGAGTCTATACGGGATATATGCCTTTCGTCCGCAATCCCGCGTTATTTGTACACGACATGGCTGCAAAATCTGTGTGCAATCGTTCCTGCACCCGAAACACGTACGCTGAATCGTTCAGGCAAATGTCGCGAACTCTCGCACGATAAAACGACTCACATGCAACACAGCATTGACAACTCACCCCATCAGACGGGGTCACAGACCCACCGGGAGATGACATGGAAACCACCGCACCCACACTCGCTACACTGTTCGAGCAATTGGGGCTGGCGTCAGACGAAGCCAGTATCGATGCGTTCATCAGCCAGCACAGGCTGCCCGCCGATGTAAAACTGATCGATGCCGAGTTCTGGACGCCTCAGCAGGCACGCTTTCTTAAAGAAGAACTGCAAGTCGATGCTGAATGGGCACCTGTGGTGGACGACCTTAACGAGCGCTTGCATCCCGCCAGCCAACGATGAGAGCCGTCTGACAAGGCGACCTTCCCCCGGGTCGCCTGTCGTCAGAGTGGGTAGCCCGGCTGACTCACATGCGCAAAGCGCTGGCGACCGCCAACGGCCGGAGCATGGATAAACGGGCTGTCCACCAGGGCCCCACTCCGCCCGATGAATGCGTTCCAGTGCGCTGAACAATGGATGTAACGCCGATACAGCATCTGCATTTCATCGGCAGTCAACGACACATCCAGACCGCGCGCGTACGCCAGCAATTTTTCAGCAATGCTTTTCAACTCCAACGGTACGTTCAGATCGGCCACGTCGGGAATCGGTCGAAATGGCACCCCTTCATCACACGCCAAAGCATGCATGACCCGTAAATAGACCCGTGACAAATGCCCGAACACACGGCGCTCCAGCTTCACACTTGCCACGACAGTCTTCATCCCGCGCCCACGTTGGGCCATTCGTTCAAAACACTCGATACCGATGGAGGCGTTTTCGTCCTGCGGGTCGATCCAGCGCTGCGCGTCCAGCGAATCGAGTTCGGCATGCGTCTGAAGCCAGGCGTCCGTGGCGTCATAGGGCGTATTGGCGCTGACCAGGCTGCGCCGGGGGCGGGTCAACGAGACGGATTCCACGCTCTGCGGGTGATAGCCTCCACCGATGTCCGAGTGACTGCCGGGCAGGACAACCTCCCGAGGCCAGTCAGGTGCGACGCGGTTCAAGGCAAAGTTGCGTCGATGCTCATCCCCCGCCACCAGATGCAGCACCTGTTGCGCACACCCGGGAGGCAGGAACAGGTTAACCCGCGCATTCATCTCGTCCCGCACATTGCCCAGATCGGACCATCCACCGACCGCCGCGACGGTGTCGAACAGCCCGATCACCTTCAAACGTACACAGTGGGAAGCCCAGGAAAACCCCGCAGCTAACAGTGACCGACGTTTTCTTAGCAACGGGTCCAACGCACCTCCCGTTTGTTTGAGTACTTCATTGGCCATATGACGCGCCGCCGCGGCCCCCCGACTGAACCCGAACAGATCAAACTCCAGAGCGCCTATCACGCAACCCGGATTGCAATCTTCAAATGCCTTGAGCACGTCATCGATCTTCTTGATGCACCGGGACACCTTGGCGACGACGCCAGTATTTCCACGCCCGAACCCCTGCCCTGAAACACGGGAATCTCGCCCCCCTGACTTAGTGCCGATGCCACTGACATAAACGGCTCGATACACCTTGAGGCCCTGTCCGTCGTTTCGGGCGACAGGCTGATCGCGATAGAGGTCTGCGAGTCTGGCGATGTTGGTCAAGTCGTTGCTGTAGCTGCTGCCAGGATCAGTGTGTCGGCCGCCGCATTCTTTGATATGCGCGCCATTGTAAACTTCAGCCATGGCCTGACAGTCAGCACCGATCTGACTGTTAATGCGGTTATTACCCGTGCCGTCGAAAAACACACCGATTCGAACGGTCACATCCAGCGCCCCGATGACGCCGCTAGAGCCTGTTACCGAATGCAATGTCGTCATAAATAAATTCACCTGCGAGTTTCATTTGAAGCCCAGATAATTAATATCTGGTCATATAACTCACAGAATGCGTGCACATACGACTTCGTCAATACAGGCTTCACACTTTCAGAAAAGACCTACTCAAATATCAGACCGGCCAGCATCCTCAACAAAAATCTCCTACAACAAACCATCAAATCGCTGCAGATGTCTGGCACACATAAACTAAAAAGATGCGTTAAAACAATAATTAAATATTGTTTCTCCTCAATTATTCGTAACCCGACATAACGAAAGAGCAGGGGCGTACCCTGCTCCTGGTCACATTCCGAAACTATTCAAGCGGACCGCGGGCGCGTACTGTCGGGCTTGTAGCCCAGCCGCAAGCCACCCCAATGCCTGCCCTTGACCAGAATTGGCACGGATAAATCGTGCATCAACTCACCCGTGTCCCGCGTGTAGGTTTGCAACAGCACCGGTTGCTGATGGCTGCCACAACGAATGCCCGTACGGTCGTCAAACTTGCGCTTGGTACGGTTATGCACGGTGTCGATTGCAACGTCGCCCGTCAGCGGCTGGCTGAAGGCCTGATTGTGCGTGGGTACATAGCCCTGCTGCGTACAGGCAATGGCGAATACCAGACCTTCGTGGCGTTTGAGCAACGGCTCTTGAATGGCCGGAAGCACCTGATCGGTGTACCGATCGAAGCGGGTCTGATATTTGGCCGGAGACGTGTTGGGGATCGTTTGATAGTGACGGTCGAACAGGTCGTCAAGGCTGACGCGCCGCTGATCGATGTCATGCTCGAATTGCCGCGCGATCTGAGCAGCCCCCTCGCGCGCCAGATCGTAGACGCGCTGGTGGTAGTCATCCAGCCCCACTTGCGCCAGACGCTCACTGATGGTTTCCGCCTGCCCTTCCATCTGCACCGCCGATTGCGCCAGGTGGCGGGTCTGGTCATCGCTGATGGCCAGGTCGCTGCGCATCTGCTCGACAGCGACGAACAGGCTGCTCAATTGCGTCTGGTTGGTCTCGGCCCCCGTGGCGATTTCACCCACCTGCCCTTCGACACCTGCCGCCAGTTGCGCAATGTTCGCCAGTTGCCGCCCGGTCATCTCGACCTGCTCGACACCGCCGTTCAGATCCCCGGAAAGCTGGCGAATCTGCTCGACCACTTGCGCGGTGCGCTGCTGGATGTCCGCGACCATTTCGCCCACTTCTCCGGTAGCGGTTGCCGTACGCCCTGCCAAACCACGCACTTCGTCGGCGACCACGGCAAATCCCCGGCCATGCTCGCCCGCCCGAGCCGCTTCGATGGCGGCGTTGAGCGCCAACAGATTGGTCTGGCTGGCAATCGACTGAATGACCGCCGTGACTCGCTGAATATCTTCACTGCGCTGGCTCAGGGCCTCGATCAGTTGTCGGCTGCTGTCGGCGCGCTCGCTGAGCTGATGCATCAGGGCGATGGACTCGTTCAACACCACCAGACCCGAGTCGCTGCTCTGTCGCACTCCGCTGGCGGCGCCAAGCGCTTGCTGACTGAGAGAGGATGTGGCCCGTTCGGTGGTGATCATCACGTCGGCACTGCTGACGATCTGCTCGGCGGCGTTCACCTGGGATTGCAAGCGGCTCGCCAACTGCTTGACCGAAAAAGCCACGGCAGCCGCCGACAATGCGTTATGGCTGGTGCTGCGCGACAGGTCACGGGTCAGCCGCTCAAGGGCGTCGTCCTGTTTCTCGACAGGGGTGGGGATCGAACGGGAAACCAGCACGCGAGGCAGCCACAGGCTCAACAGTGCCAGAGGCAGGCACCCGTAGACCGGAACCTCGCCCCACGCCATGGCCGCAAACAGCAGACATAGCGCAAGACTCTGCAACGCGGGTGTCCACCAGCCCGAAGAAGCACGCGACGACGCGGCGCTCACCGGTTCTGCGTACGAAGGGAGCGCCCCTGTGTGACTGCCATTGATCGCCATATCCTTGACCCACCCTGCTTATCATTATTTTGAAAGCATTAAACGTCAGATAGCGGCCATGCGCCATGAGCCCTTGGTGGTAGTCGGTCGGATTTCAGCGCATCCGTCAGTCTCGCAAGCGCATGGCAAATCACAGGCGACAAAAAGCCCGACTGTCTCGTTCAAGACAGCCGGGCTGGTGCATCGGGTGTACGAATCAGGCTTGACGCTGGTGGCGATCAATCTGTTCGTGACGTTCCTGGGCTTCGATGCAGTATTTGGTGGTCGGGCTGATCAGCAGGCGCTTCAGTCCGATAGGCTCACCGCTGTCGTCGCACCAGCCGAACGTGTCGTCCGCAATACGGGCCAGGGCCATTTCCAGTTGAGGCAAAAGGCGCTGATCGCGTTCGATCGCATTGACCAACCAGTGACGCTCTTCTTCCACAGAGGCGGCGTCGGCCGGATCAGCCGGGCTGTCCAGGCTTTCGATAGCGATACGGCTCTGCTCGATGCGCTCGTGGGTTTCCACCTTCATGGACTGCAGCAGGGCCTGAAAGAAGGCGTGCTGCTCGGCGTTCATGTAGTCATCGGCCGGCATCGCCAGCAACTTTTCCTTGGTCATTGATTTCTCTATAAAAAAACGTGCATTAAGGCGAATCAAGGGAGCGCCTTGGCCCGATTGTAAAAGCGAGATCGCCAGCGCCATCGTCTCCAGGCGCCACTTGGCACTCAATTTACGAGGGGCGGCAGTCTAAGGCCGGGTGTCGTACTCGGCAACATAATTGAACAAGATTCGCTCAACAAGCCCCCAAATCCCCGGTGGCGTTGAGCCAAACCGGTGTTTCAACCTGTGTCTTAGCGCCGACGCATTCCCCTGTAGCAGTCACTTAAATTTGTGGTGACGTCTGACCGTCCCTATTCCCATCGGTTCAACCGGACCAAAAAACGAAAAGGGCCTGAAATCAGGCCCTTTTCGCATACGACACAGAGGCTAGCGTTTGAGCTTGCGCTTGTTGCGGTACTGGTCGATCACCACCGCAACGACAATGATCAGGCCCTTGATGATGTCCTGCACGTAGGCGTCGACGCCAACGAAGGTAAAGCCGCTGGCCATCACACCGAGGATGAGCGCACCGATCACCGTGCCGGTAATACGGCCCACCCCACCGGCCAGACTGGTGCCGCCGATCACTGCCGCCGCGATGGCGTCCAGTTCATACGATACCCCCATCCCCGCCTGCCCCGTGGCAGCCCGGGCCGAAGCGACCACCCCCGCCAGACCGGCCAGAAGCCCGGCGATACTGTACACGATCACCAAATGACGCTTGACGTTGATCCCGGAGGTGCGTGCCGCCTGCATGTTGCCGCCGATGGCGTAGGTGTATTTGCCGTACTTGGTGTAACGCAAGGCGATGTGGAAGATCACCGCGACCACCAGAAAGATGACGACCGGCATCGCGCCCTGCCCGATGGCCGTGTACGAATCATTGAGCATACTCACCGGCTGGCCGCCCGTGTAGTAACGCGCCAGGCCACGGGCCGACACCATCATGCCCAGCGTCGCGATGAAGGGAGGAATCCCGGTGATGGCGATGATGCTGCCGTTGATCGCCCCTGCGAGCAACCCGACGCCCAACCCCGCGATGACCGGTATCCACACCGGCAAATCGGTCAGCGAGGGGAACACCGCTCGGGTGTAATCCGACGACTGCGCGAGGCTGGCAGCAATCATGGCGGTCAGCGCCAGCACAGAACCCGAAGACAGGTCGATCCCCGTGGTGATGATCACTTGCGTCACACCGATGGCGATCAGACCGATGATCGACACCTGCAAAATCATCAGCACCAGACGCTGGGAGTTCAGCAGAAAGCTCTGGTCACGCACGACCCAGCCAAAAATCTCGAAGATCAGGCCGATACCGATCAGCACCAGAAAGATGCTCAGTTCCGTCGGCATCCGCCGTTTGTGCCGGGTCGGTGCCGCAGCGGGTTTGTTGTTGTCCAGAATCGCGTTCATCTTCATACGTGCCTCTTATTCTTGTTCCGACCCTGCTTCCTGTCGGAAGGCCAGGCCGTTGGCAAGCGGATCATCAGTGAATCGAATTGCCCGACGCCAGGTGCATGACGCGTTCCTGCGTCGCGTCGGCCCGGTCGAGGGTGCCCATCATTTCGCCTTCGTGCATGACCATGACCCGGTCGCTCATGCCCAATACTTCTGGCAGCTCCGACGAAATCATAATCACCGCCATGCCTTCGCTGGCCAGCAGGGAAATCAAGCGGTAAATCTCCGCCTTGGCGCCGACGTCAATACCCCGGGTCGGCTCGTCGAGAATCAGGATGCGCGGGTTGGTCATCAGCCAGCGGGCAATCAGGGCTTTCTGCTGGTTACCGCCTGAGAGCGTGTCGATGCATTGCTCCAGCGACGGCGTCTTGACCCGCAGTTTCTTGCACATGTCCTCGCACAACGCGCGCAACGCTTTCTGATGCACGAAGCCTTTGCCGACGTAATGTGGCAGCACGGCCATTTCCATGTTTTCCAACACCGACAGACACGGAAACAGGCCCGTCAGCTTGCGGTCCTCGGTCAGCAGCGCGAAGCCTTTTTCGATGGCGAAGTGCGGATCGACCACGTTGATCGGTGCGCCGTCCAGACGAATCTCGCCCCGAGTGCACGGCGTAATCCCGAAAATGGTTTCGGCCACGTTGGTGCGGCCCGAACCCATCAGCCCGGCGATGCCCAACACCTCCCCAGCGTGCAGATCGAACGACACGTCCTTGAAAACCCCGTCCAGCGTCAGGTCGCGTACCGACAGCAACAGATCGCCAATCGGCGAGGTGCGCTCCGGAAACAACTGGGTCAGCTCACGCCCCACCATCATCGAGATCAGGCTGTCGCCGTCCATGCTGTCGGCGCGTTGAAGGCCGATGTAGGACCCGTCGCGAAACACCGCCACTTCGTCGGCGATGGCGAACACTTCGTTCATTTTATGCGTGATGTAGATGATGCCCTTACCCTGCGCACGCAGGTCGGCGATGATCGAAAACAGGTGGGCCACTTCTTTCTCGGTAATGGCCGAGGTCGGCTCGTCCATGATCAGCACATCGGAGTCGTAGGACACCGCTTTGGCGATCTCGACCATCTGCCGTTCGGCAATGCTCAGATTGCCCACGTGCTCTTCGGGATCGAGGTCGATGCGCAGACGGTCCAGCAATTCCTGGGTGCAGCGATGCATGGCGCGGTGATCGACCATGTGCAGCCCGTTGAGCTGCTCGCGGCCGATCCAGATGTTCTCGGCGATGCTCATGTGCGGCATCAGGTTGAGTTCCTGGTGAATCATCGCGATGCCCGATTGCAGCGCCGACAGCGGGGTGTCGAACACCACCGGTTTGCCGCGCAGGCGAATCTCGCCGGTGTCAGGCTGGTAAATGCCCGCGATGATCTTCATCAAGGTGGACTTGCCCGCCCCGTTCTCGCCCATCAGCGCCAGCACGCTGCCAGGCCGTACGCGCAGTTCTACATTGTCCAGCGCGACCACGCCCGGAAAGCCTTTGCTGATGTTGGTAATTTCCAGCAGGTAGGGATTCTCGGCAGCGGTCGCAGCGCGATCAGGCGGGGTGTCAGATACGGTGGCGGTTGTCGCAGTAGCGGAAGCGAACATGGTCACAGGCTCCTCAAGTGACGCGGCGGCAGAGACGTGCTCTGCAACCGGTCAGTTGTCGTGATGTGAACGTTATTTGAAGGTGCTGACGTTGTCCGGCGTGATCAGCTTGAAAGGAATCACGATGGCCTGCTGAGGCAGCGCTTCCTTCTTGGCCATCTTCACAGCCGCATCGATGGAGCCTTCGCCCTGCCCTTTGGCGTCCTGGAATACTGAAACGGTCAGATCGCCCTTCTTCACTGCCGCCAGGCCATCCGGCGTGCCGTCGACACCCGCTACCAGCACGTCGCCCGACTTTTTGCCTGCCTGTTTCAACGCCATGGACGCGCCAATGGCCATTTCGTCGTTGTTGGACAGCACCGCGCTGAAGTCACGCCCCTGGGTCAGCCAGTTGTTGGTGATGTCCATGCCTTTCTGCCGACCCCAGGCGCCTTCCTGTTCTTCGGCGATTTTGATATCGGGGTATTTTTTCAGCACCTCTTTGACACCTTCGGTGCGGTCACGGGTGGAGTTGTTCGACAGCTCGCCCAGCAGAATCACCACACTGCCCTTGCCACCGAGTTTGTCGGCGATGTACTGCGCCTGAAGGCGTCCTGCTTCCTTGTCGTCGGAGGTCACCGAGGCAACGCCTGCGGGCAGTTTCGGATCATCCGGACGGCGGTTGACGTAGACCAGCGGAATGCCTGCAGCGGTGGCGGCTTTGGTGATGCGGGCCGTGGCAGCGGTGTCCACAGGGTTGACGATCAGGGCGTCGACTTTCTTGCCGATCAGCTCTTGAATCTGGTCGAGCTGTTTGTTGACGTCGTTGCGAGCATCGACGTACTGCAAGTCGACATCCCCCATGTCCTTGGCCTTCTTGCTCATGTCTTCGCGCATGTAGGTCAGGTAGGTGTCGTCGAATTGCGACATGGCCACACCGATTTTCAGGTCAGCGGCCAGTGTGGCGCCGCTGCCGAGCATCAGGGCCAGTGCCAGAGAGGTAAAACGGGCTTTGGTGTTCATGAACGGTCTTTCTCCAAATTCTTGTTGTTGTAGTGAATTGGCTAACGACTGCAAGTGTTCAAAGGCTGGTGTGTTGACTGGAAAACTGTGGGCTGGGGAAATGGGCCACCGACGCGCCCGCTGAACCGCAGACCATCACGCCACGGCTCTCGACGCACAGCACGCGGGCAGCGATTTCCAGGAAGCGATCAGGGGTCAGACGCGACAAGGCGCGGGTGGGAGCAAGCAGAGAACGTGATGCGGAACGGCAAACCTTGGCGGCTTTGTTGAAAATGTTCATCGACGGTACCTGTCTTTTTGGCTTTCTTGTTTTTTGTTTCGTTCGCCAGACTCGGTGTCGGAAAGGTCCGACAGCAGGTCTGGACGTCGAGCATCGGCAACCTGAAAACGACTCTATTGGAAAATAATTTCTACTTCAACCAATTTTAGAATTTATTTCTATTTTGATTGTTTCTCCGCGCATTGCCACTTATAAACAGACGGATCACAGTCCTGTGGGAGCGAATTCATTCGCTCCCACAATTTAAATCGCTGGTGTGCCTGCTAGATCTCGATCACCCGGCCCTCTAACGCGCTGGTTCGTGCCGCATCCAGCACTCTGGCCGAGGCCACCGCATCCCGCGCATCCACGGGATTTGGCCCCTGATTCATCACCGCGGCCTGCCACTGGCGATAGAACTGCGGCCAACAGCCACGCTCGGACGGCACACGCTCGCGATGCTCACCCTGTTCGAACCAGCCCCAACGCCGATGCTCCTCAACGCCCCAGCGCTCGCCTTCTGATTTGGGCGAGAGTCCGGCCAGCGCCTGGGCTTCCTGACCATCGAGGCCTTCAACGGTATAGCAGCCCTTTGCACCATTGACCCGAAACCGTGGTCCTTGAGCGTTTTGCAGGCAATTGCCCCACAGGTGCGAGGTGACACCGCTGGCATGAATCAGCGACACAAAAAAGCCGTGATCGACCTTCTGTTCAGGCGTGGCAAATTCCAGTTCGGCGTACACCCGCTTCACCGGGCCGAACAGCAACAGCGCCTGATCCACCAGGTGGCTGCCCAGATCGCGAAGAATCCCGCCGCCGCTTTCCTTGCCCACCGACGAGGGCGAATAGCGCTCGACCCGGGACTCGAACCGCGTGATGTCGCCCAGCACACCCTGCTCGATCAGTTTGCGCACGGTGAGGAAATCCGAGTCCCAGCGGCGGTTCTGGTACACGCCCAGCAGCACGCCTCTGCTTTCGGCGGCGTCCACCAGCGCTTGGGCGTCCTGGGCGCTGGGGGCGAAAGGTTTGTCGCTGACCACGGGGACGCCCAGTTCGATGGCTTCAAGGATCAGCGAGCGGCGGGAGGCCAGCGGCGTGGAGATCACCACCGCGTCGACGCCTGCGGCCACCATATCAGCCAGGGTGTCGAAGGCCGGGACTTTGGGGTAGTCCTGATGCAGTTGCTGGCGACGTTCGGTGGAGGCTGTCACCACCCCGGCAAACGTCGCGCCCGCAAGGCTGGCCAGCAACGGCGCATGAAAGAAGCGCCCGCCTTTGCCGTAGCCGATGAGTCCGATTTTCATAAACAGTCCTTTACCCATACGCGACTCGTTGTGGGAGCCGGCTTGCTGGCGAATGCGGTGTGCCATTCAACATCGAAATATCTGAACAATCGCCTTCGCCAGCAAGCCGGCTCCCACCACGAATCGCGTTTACCAATGCCGTTCGGTTTCATGCAGAAATGCGCAAGTCAGTACTTTCGGGCCCTGCCCAACATCGCCACCTGCCGCTGATACGCCTCAGCCGTCTTCTCGCTGGTCGACACCTCGGCCACACCCACACGCCACCACGACAGGTAGCCGTGAATCATGGTTTTGGGCAGCACCTTGATGTCGATCAGCGTCGACACGGTTTGCTTGCGCGCATCGGCCAGCGCCGCTTCCAGCTCTTCGACGGTTTTCACCTTGTAGGTCTTGCAGCCATAGGCTGCCGCGCTCATGGCGAAATCCACCGGCACAAACTCGCCGTCCAGCAAGCCGGTTTCGGGATTGCGATAGCGAAACTCGGTGCCAAAGCTGCCCATGCCGTTGCCCATCTGCAGGTTGTTGATGCAACCAAACGCCATGTTGTCCAGCAGCACCACATTGATCTTGCGTCGCTCCTGAATCGAAGTGGCCAGCTCCGAGTGCAGCATCATGTAGGAGCCGTCGCCGACCAGCGCGTAGACCTCACGCTCAGGCGCGGCCATCTTCGCGCCCAGGGCAGCGTTCACTTCGTAACCCATGCACGAATAACCGTACTCGACGTGGTAGCTGTCCACACTGGTGCTGCGCCAGGCACGCTGCAAATCGCCGGGCAGGCTGCCCGCGGCGGCGACGATCACCGCGTCTTGCGGCAATTGCTGATTGAGCAAACCCAGCACGCGACTTTGGGTCAGGCACGAACCGGTCATCTCGATGAAGTCACGCAGCACTTGTGGATCCAGATGACCGGGGACTTCAGGCTCGAAATCCTGAGTCTGATACTCGACGGCATACAGACGATCCACCTCGGCATCCAGCGCCGCACGAGCCTGGCGAGGCGCATCGCCCCATTGCGCGCGATAGTCACCCAACCCGTCCGCCAATTCCTGCAACGCCAACTGCGCATCGGCCAGCACTTGCACGCCATCGAGTTTCTGCACGTCGAACGCGCCGACGTTGAGGTTGAGGAATTGCACGTCCGGGTTCTGGAACAGTGATTTGGAACCGGTGGTGAAGTCGCTGTAGCGAGTGCCGACGCCGATGATCAAGTCGGCCTCGCGCGCCAACGTATTGGCCGCCAGCGAGCCGGTTTCGCCGACCCCGCCCATGTTCAGCGGGTGGGCCGAGACAATGGCGCTCTTGCCCGCCTGGGTTTCGCTGAACGGGATGCCGAAGCGCTCTGCGAAGGCTTGCAGTTGCGCCGCCGCGCCGGAATAACGTACGCCGCCGCCACAGATCAGCAACGGTTTGCGTTTACCTGTGAGCAGGGTCAGCGCGTCGTTCAACATCGCTTTGGTCGGCGGGCGACGGTCGATGCGGTGCACGCGCTTTTGCAGGAACGAATCGGGGTAGTCGTAAGCCTCGCCTTGCACGTCTTGCGGCAAGGCCAGGGTGACCGCGCCGGTTTCGGCCGGGTCGGTGAGCACGCGCATGGCGTTCAGCGCGGCGCTCATCAATTGCTCGGGGCGGTTGACCCGGTCCCAGTATTTGCTCACCGCCTTGAAGGCATCGTTGGTGCTGATGCTCAGGTCGTGGGATTGTTCGATCTGTTGCAGCACCGGGTCCGGCTGGCGGGTCGCGTAGACATCACCCGGCAGCAGCAACAACGGGATGCGGTTGGCGGACGCCGTGGCTGCGGCAGTGATCATGTTCGCCGCGCCCGGTCCCACCGATGAGGTGCAGGCGTAAATCTTGCGCCGCAGGTGCTGCTTGGCGAAGCCCATGGCGGCGTGGCACATGCCCTGCTCGTTGCGGCCCTGATGCACGATCAGCTCGCCGCTATCCTGTTCCAGCGCCTGGCCCAGCCCCAAAACGTTGCCGTGGCCAAAAATGGTGAACACTCCGGCGACGAATTTGCTCTGCACGCCGTCGACTTCGACGTACTGGTTATCGAGAAACTTCACCAAAGCCTGGGCCATGGTCAATCGTGTCGTGGTCATGCTTGCACCTTGTTGTTATTGGAGGTGTCCTGAATCGGTGAGGCTCATTGTGGGAGCCGGCCTGCTGGCGAATGATCGTTCCCACGCGGAGGGTGGGAACGATCATATTTCAACAGGGAGATCGCATTACTTCGCCGTCGGCATGCTGAACTCCGCACCTTTCGTGATGCTGTCCGGCCAGCGCTGCATCACACTCTTGTAGCGGCTGTAGAACCGCAGCCCTTCATCGCCATACGCATGGTGATCGCCAAACAACGAGCGCTTCCAGCCGCCGAACGAATGCCAGGCCATCGGCACCGGAATCGGCACGTTGATGCCAACCATGCCCACCTTGATGTTGCGCGCGAAGGCGCGGGCAATACCGCCGTCGCTGGTGAAGCAGGACACGCCATTGCCGAACTCATGGGCGTTGATCAGCGCCACAGCCGCAGCAAAATCTGGCACGTGGACGATGCCCAGCACCGGGCCGAAAATCTCTTCTTTATAAATGGTCATGTCAGCGGTGACGTCATCGAACAGCGTCGCGCCAACAAAGAAACCACCCTCGGCGCCCGGTACTTTGAAGTTGCGACCATCGACGATCAGCTTCGCGCCCTCTTTGACGCCCTGATCGATATAACCCTCAACCTTGGCCTTGTGCACCGCCGTCACCAGCGGCCCCATGTCCGAGTCCTTGTTCATGCCGTTGCCGACTTTCAGCGAGTCGATGCGCGGCAGCAGTTTGTCGATGAGTTTCTGGCCCACATCGCCCACCACCACGGCGATGGAAATCGCCATGCAGCGCTCGCCTGCCGAACCGTAAGCCGCGCCGATCAAAGCGTCGGCGGCCTGATCCAGATCCGCATCCGGCATGACGATCATGTGGTTCTTCGCCCCGCCCAATGCCTGAACACGCTTACCGGCTGCGGTGCCTTGCTGGTAGATGTATTCGGCAATCGGCGTCGAACCAACGAAAGAAATCGCCTCGATGCCGGGGTGTTGCAGCAGTGCATCCACCGCCACTTTGTCGCCTTGTACGACGTTGAACACGCCGTCCGGCAGACCGGCCTGTTTCAGCAGACGGGCCATCAGCAATGACGCCGAAGGGTCGCGCTCGGACGGCTTGAGGATGAAGCAGTTACCGGTGACCAGCGCCATGGGAATCATCCACAGCGGCACCATGACCGGGAAGTTGAACGGCGTGACGCCTGCGCACACGCCTAATGGCTGACGCAGGTTCCAGTTGTCGATGCCGCCACCAATGTTGTCGCTGTAATCGCTTTTCAACAGGCTCGGGGCACCGCAAGCGAACTCGACGATTTCGATGCCACGCACCACTTCGCCCTTGGCGTCGGAAAACACCTTGCCGTGTTCGCGGCAGATGATTTCGGCCAGTTCATCATGGTGTTGGTCGAGCAGTTCCTTGAACTTGAACATCACCCGTGCGCGACGCAGCGACGATTGATCGGCCCACGCCGGAAAGGCGGCCTGCGCGGCGGCCACAGCCTCGTCGATGGTTTTCAGTTCGGCCAGCGCAACCCGGGCCTGCACGGCACCGGTCGCCGGGTTGAAAACATCGCTGAAACGCTCGGCGGCGTCCTGTACCTGGCCGTTGATGTAATGGCCGATGATCGGGGTGTAGCTCATGTTCAGTTCCTTCAAATGGGTTACGCCTCTGTGGGAGCCGGCTTGCTGGCGAATAAGGAGTGTCAGCCAACTCATCTATGACTGACCCACCGCATTCGCCAGCAAACCGGCTCCCACAGGATTGAGCGCTGGATTCGGGTTTAGAGATCCAACAACCACTCATGCTGCGGGTCGTTGTGGAATTGCCAGGCGCGTTTCGGCCCGGCCATGACATTCAGGTAATAGGACTCGTAGCCGTAGGGCACGCTGACCGGGTGGTACCCCTCGGGCACGGTCACCAGATCGTTGTTTTCCACCGCCATGGCCTGATCGATGCTGCGATCGTCCGTGTAGACCCGCTGAAAGATGAAGCCCTGCGGCGGGTTGATCTGGTGGTAATAGGTCTCTTCGAGAAAGCTCTCGTGCGGCAGGTCATCCTTGTCGTGTTTGTGCGGCGGGTAGCTGGACGAATGCCCGGACGGTGTGCGCACTTCCACCACCAGCAACGAATGAGCGGGCTCGGAGTCCGGCAGGATGTCGCAAACGTAACGGGTGTTCGCCGCCTTGCCGCGCACGCTGCGTTTCATGGTTTCGGGTTTGATCAGGCGTGCGGGCAAGTCTTTCGAGGCATCGCCTGGCGCTGCGCAGACTGCGATTTGCACCGCACTCAGCGCTGTGACCTGGGCCTGACTGTTGGGCGGCAGGTACACCGCGAATGGTGATTTGTCTTCGAACACCGATTGCCGGTCGCCGATGTTTTCCCAGTTGAACGCGCCCTGCCCCGGCGCTTCGCCGCTGACACTGACGCGACCACTGAGCAACACCAGGCACAGCTCCTTGTCCCCCGCATTGACCGGCAGACGCTCGCCGACGGTCAACCGGTGGGCCGAAAAGCCCACGTATTCCAACACCCCTTCGTCCAACGCCACGACATCGCGGCCCTCGGCTTTGCTTTTGACCAGGAGGTTCATGTTCACAGGCTCCTTTGTGAAGGGTTCGCTTCTTGCGCGGCAGCCAGCAGATTGCGCAATGTGTCATAGCCCTTTTTGGCGTAAACATAGCTCGGCGCCACGGCCGGATCCTGCTCGGCCTCGACCACCAGCCAGCCTTCGTAGCGCGCTTGCATCAACACGTCCAGCAACGCGGCGAAATCGATGTCGCCATCGCCCGGCACAGTGAAGGTGCCATTGACGATGCAGTCCGGGAAGCTCCACAGGTTGTTGCGCGCCAGTTGCACCACCGGTTTGCGCACGTCCTTGAAATGCACGTGGCAAACACGGTCGATGTGTTTGCGCAGCACTTGCAACGGGTCACCGCCGCCCATGTAACAGTGGCCCGAATCGAACAGCAGGCCCACTTCGCTGCCCGTCAGGGCCATCAGTTTGTCGATGTCGTCCGGGGCCTCGACGTAAGCGCCCATGTGGTGGTGGTAGGCCAGACGCACGCCTTGAGACAGGGTAAACCGCGCCAGCTCCGTGAGCTTGTCGGCGTATTCCTGCCAGGCGCTGTCGCTGTGAAAACGCGGACGCTCGACCAAGCGAATGCGCTGGCCCTGAATCGAGTCGGCCACCTCGCCGTAGACCAGCACCTTGGCGCCGTTGTGTTTGAGCAGTTCGACATGGCTGGCAATGGCGTCAATCTCTTCGGCCACGGAACGTTGGGCCAGACGGCTGGAATACCAGCCCGAGACCAGTGCCAGATCGTAAGGTTTAAGCACATCGGCCACGCCTTTGGCGTCTTTGGGAAACTTGCCGTTGAGTTCGAAACCTTCGTAACCGATGTCCTTGCCTTCACTGAGCGCTGTGCTCAGCGGGGTTTCGCCGCCCAGCGCGGGCAGGTCGTCGTTGCTCCAGGAAATCGGGTTGATGCCAATTCGGATTGCGGAAGCGGGCATGGCTGCACCTTTCTTGTTCTTTTCTCTAAAGGGTCGTGACTAACGATAAACAGGCCTGATTCAAGCGCGGGCGTCACGCCAGGACTCGATCAGAAACTCAAACGTGCTTTTCACCCGACTGATTAATCCAGCATCGTCGATTTCGCCTTCCAGCCAGGCACGGCTCGGTTCATGGAAAATCGTGCGCCCGACCGCGAACCCACGGCAGGTCGTGCTTTTGCCTGCTTCGCGGAATCCCGCAGCCAAGGTCTCGGCCGGAGCGTTAAGGCCCAACAGCACCACGCCACGGCAGTACGGGTCACGTTCCTGAATCAGCGCGTCGAGTTTTTCCCACACCTCGGCGGGCTGGGTTTCGATCTTCCACCACGCCGGGTAAATCCCGAGGTTGTACAGGCGTTTCAGCGAGCGGTAGATCACGTCCGGGTGAGTCGAGGGATGAACTTTCGGCGGAATGACTTCCAGCAGCAGTTCATGGCCGCTGGCCTGAGACGCCTGATACAGCCCCATCAATTGCGCCTCCTGCTCCAGACGCAGCATCGGCTCGTCGTCCGGGTGGTATTGCACCAGGCACTTGATGATCTGTTCTTTCGGCCAGGCCACCAGATTGCTGCCAATGGAGCGGCCGTGCTCGAACGCCAACGGACGCGAACCCTGCACTTCCACAGGACGGGCGATCCAGCAGTCCCGTCCGGTGGCTGCGTTGAGCGCGTCCTGACCAAAGCGCTGATCGGCCAGCAACCCCACGTCCGCCTCGATGCCACGTTTTGCCAGATCCGCTTCGACCCGCTCTACTGCCTGAATGAACAGTTGCTTGAGCTGAGGAATGCAGGCCAGATCGCGACCGGCCTTCTGCGCCAGCTCTACCAGCTGCCCGCGATGATCGAAGGCAAAAATGAACAACTGTTTCCAGTCCTTGCGCGGCACGCTGACCTGATGCAGCCGTTGCAACGTCACGTCCTGATCGGGCCGGGTAATCGGCACCGGGCTGCTGAACAAGTAATCCAGCTCGGCCAGGGTCGGCATCGCCGGGGCGCACGCATGACGCGACACCACAAGGCCGCCGCAGGCATTGGCCAACTGGCAGCAGCGCTCGTCACTTTCATCATTGAGCCAGCCTTTGAGAAATCCCGACATGAAGGCATCGCCCGCGCCCAGCACATTCAACACTTCGACCCGCACGCCGGGGTAGATCGCGCCGTCCTCG
Source organism: Pseudomonas sp. Pseu.R1 (assembly GCF_045764065.1). Taxonomy (NCBI): domain Bacteria; kingdom Pseudomonadati; phylum Pseudomonadota; class Gammaproteobacteria; order Pseudomonadales; family Pseudomonadaceae; genus Pseudomonas; species Pseudomonas sp. Pseu.R1. The sequence continues at coordinate 1,331,460 of NZ_JBJGEE020000001.1, forward strand.
AGGCGTGCCGGAATGGCGCCATGAATCACTGTGCAACCTTGCGGGCCGAGCTTGACCACCAGCGTCGCAGCGGTCAGCTCGCGGACCTTGCGCAAGGCGCTGAGCAGGTCGGTCGAACCGCCTGCGATGAGAAACTCTTCTTCGGTACCGACGATCAGGTCGAAGCGAGGCAGGATGCGCTGCACGTGCTGGCTGACGCCCTGATCAGCCACAAAACGGGTTTCTCCGTCGGCCTTGCCGGTCAGGCCCCAGAGCACTGGGCGGTAATCGATGTCCAGTACGCGTTTGACGTTGTGCTTCTCGGCATACTCCAGCGCCTGGCTGCTGGCCTTGAACACTTGATCGGTGGAGAAATGGGTGCCAGTGATCAGCAGCGCCTTGCTTGAGGCAATCTGCGCTTCGTCGATGTCTTCGGCGTTCAGCGCCATGTCGGCACAGTCTTCCCGGTAGAACACCAGCGGGAAGGTTTCGCGGTCCTTGATGCCCAGCAGCACCATGGCGGTCAGGCGCTCGGCATCGACCTTGATCCCGCTGACATCACAGCCTTCGCGAGCCAGGGACTCTGTGAGGAAACGGCCCATGTGGTCATTGCCGACGCGGGTCAGCATGGCCGACTTCACGCCCAGCCGGGCGGTGCCAAAAGCGATATTGGCGGACGACCCGCCCAGGTATTTGGCGAAACTGCTGACGTCTTCGAGCCGCGCCCCTACCTGCTGCGCATAAAGATCGACGCCCAGGCGTCCGAGACACACGACGTCCAAGGGACGTCCACTGGCAAAACGAGTCTGGCCCATGCTGGCTCCTCTTATTTTTATAAGCCTGGGCTTTCGAGAAGCCCTGTTCGTGGATGCAGACTAGAACGCTCTGCGCGCAGGATCAACGATTTTTTTCTAATTTATTTTCATGTGGAACTTTTTTTCTATTTTTAGCAATTGGGGGCATATCGTGCTAAACAGAAGCGATCAAGGCACGATCCACGCTAAACTCTGCGCGCAGTTGAGCGCGGCCTCCAATTGTGGGAGCGAATTTTTTCGCGAGACGGCGTACCAACTGACACATAACTAGCGCCTGGGCAGGCCTTTCGCGAATGAATTCGCTCCCACAGGGACCCTGCTGAACCGGCCATCCGCGCTTCACTTGAACGAGTCAGAGGATTCACCTGCATGTCCAACACCGATCAGCCGTCTTTGCCCGACACCGACGACAGCACCGCGTCGCCCATCGCCGCGCCGGAAACGGCCGAAGCCCTGCTCAAGCTGATCACCACCGAATACGAAAGCCTGCCGCGCCAGCTCAAGCGCATCGCCAGCTACATGAGCCAGCAGAGCGACCGAATCATGGTCGACCGCATCAGCGACATCGCCCGCGAATGCGAAGTGCACCCATCGGCCATCGTGCGTTTTTCCCAGCGCTTCGGTTTCAGCGGCTTCAGCGAAATGCAGGCGCTATTCCGCGAGGCCTACACCCACAAAGCCACACCGGTACAAAACTACCAGCAGCGCATTCGCAGCATGATCGCCAACAAGTCGCAGAAAGCCAGTGGCGGCGATCTGGCGCGTGAATGCGTGAACGCCACGTTGTCGGGGCTTGAACGGCTGGCGCTGGAACTGGATGACGAGGCGTTCGAAAAGGCCGTCGACCTGGTCGTCAACGCGGACAACATCTATGTGGTGGGCGTGCGCCGCTCGTTCGCCGTCGCCGACTATCTGGTCTACAACCTGCAGCACACCAACAAACGCATTCACCTGATTTCGGGGCTGGGCGGCAGTTATCGCGAGCAGATGCGCAGCGTGCGCGCCAATGATCTGGTGATCGCCATCAGCTTCACGCCCTACGGTAAGGAAACCCAGCACTGCCTGCGCATCGCCCAGCATCATCAGGCCAAGACGTTGATCATTACCGACAGCAACCTCTCCCCGCTGGCCAAGCGCGCCAATGCGGTGTTGTTGGTCAATGAGGGCAGCTCGTTCGCCTTCCGCTCGCTCAGCGCCACGCTGTGTCTGTGTCAAGCGCTGTTCATTGCCGTGGCGTACCGATTGGAACTGAAAGTGGATGAGATTGCGGAACAGGTGGGCTTCGAGGACTAGTCATACGGGGTTGAGAGGCTTTTTCTGAAAACCTTGTACAAAACCGACGAGCTGTACAACACAATGTGTAGCTTTTTGATATCACCTTTGTGATGATCTCTGCACTGCAGACGGAATCGCAGCCGGGCATCAAAATACTCGCCCTAGAGGCCATGGAACGGGATCCCTTTGTCGTTTCATTTGCCTGGGCCGCCATCATGTTTTTCGACTCGTCCAAGAACAAAGTCATTCAGGACCTGCAACTGACCGTCTCCCATCAGGCCAGCTTGCTGGAAGCCATCAGCCGTTCCATGGCGAGCATCGAGTTCGACCTCAATGGCGTCGTGCTCAGTGCCAACGACAATTTCTTCAAGACCATGCGCTATCGCCCCGAACAGGTGATCGGCAAGGAACATCGCACCTTCTGCACGCCTGAATACGCGCGCAGTAACGACTACACGCAACTCTGGTCACGCTTGCGCAACGGCGAATTCGTTTCCGCGACCTTTCAACGGGTCGCGGGCGACGGCAGCACCGTGTGGCTGGAGGCCAGCTACAACCCGGTACGCGACGCCAGCGGCAAGGTGGTGAAGGTCGTCAAATATGCCACCGACGTCACGGCCAAGTTGCAGGCAGAGAGCGAAACCCGCAACAAGTTGCAGGCCATCGACCGGGCCATGGCCGTCATCGAATTCGATCTGGACGGTCGCATCATTGCGGCCAACGACAATCTGTTGCGCCTGTTGGGTTACAGCCGTCAGGAATTGCTGGGCAAGCACCACAAGCTGCTTTGCCCTGCCGATTTGACCAGCGGCAGTGACTATCAGGATTTCTGGCGGCGCCTGAACAAAGGTGAATTTTTCAGCGGCCAGTTCAAGCGCGTGGGCAAGCACGGCCAGACCCTCTGGCTGGAGGCGTCCTATAACCCGGTGTACGACGCCTGCGGCAAACTGAGCAAAGTGGTGAAATTCGCCTCCGACGTCACCGCGCGCATCGAGAAGCACGAGCAGGATGCCCACAGCGCCGCGCAGGCGTATCACATCTCGGTGCAGACGCAGAAAGTCGCCGAACAAGGCACTCAGGTGATCCAGCAAGCGGCCAGCGAAATGCGTCAGATTTCACGCAATATCGACGATTCGTCACGAATCATCGGCCAACTGGGCGAGCGCTCGGAGCAGATAACCGCCATCGTCAACACCATCCACAGCATTGCCGACCAGACCAACCTGCTCGCGCTCAACGCCGCCATCGAAGCGGCCCGTGCCGGGGATCAGGGCCGGGGTTTCGCCGTGGTGGCCGATGAGGTGCGGCAACTGGCCGGACGCACCAGCCGCTCGACCCAGGAAATTTCCGAGATGATCCAGTTGATCCAGACCGAAACCCGCCAGGCCATCATCAGCATGGACAACACCCGCACCAACGCGGTGAAAGGTGTGGATCTGGCGGATCAGGCGGGGTCGGCGATCGTGCAGATCAGCAACGGGACCAACGATGCAGTGGATGCGGTAAGGGTGTTTGCGGGACGGGATTGATCAGAAGCCTTCGGGCCGCACCACTATCTTTGTGGGAGCCGGCTTGCTGGCGAATGCAGTGCATCAGTGACGAATACGTTTATGACACACCGCTTTCGCCACCAAGGCGGCTCCCACATTGGTCCAGCGTGTAGGCAGCTCAGCCCGCCTTACGCGCCTCATTTTGCAGGCGCATCGCCTTGGCGCGTTTTTCCAGTACGAGATAAACGATCACGGCCAGCAGCAGCGGGATCAAAAAGTAAATCACCCGATACCCGATCAGCGCCGCCAGCAACTGACCCTTGCTGAACTGATGCTGCATCAAGGTGATGAACACCGTCTCCAGCACCCCCAGCCCCGCCGGGATGTGGGCGATGACGCCAGCGATGCTGCTGATCAGCAGGATGCCCAGCACCGCGGGATAAGATGCTTTTTCCGGCAACAGCACATAGATCAACAGTGCCATCAGCCCCCAGTTCAGGGCGCCCAACAAGGCCTGGCGCAACGCTTGATTCAACGACGGCAGCACCAGCTTCTGCTGACGAATGGTCCAGGTCCGGCGTGTTGAAAAACGGCAGGCGAGGAAATACCCAAAGCACACCACCAGCAGTACGACGCCGATCAGTTGCAGTGTGGTGTCGCCGATTTTCCAGCCCTCCGGCAGGTCGATGAACCCGCCCGCGAACACGAACCCCGCCAGCAGCATGTAGCCCAGCCAGTTGGTGATCAGACTCAAACTGAGAATCCGGGTGATGGTCGGCACGTCCAGCCCCAGTCGCGAATACAACCGATATCGCAGGGCAATGCCGCCGACCCAGGAACTCAGGTTGAGATTGAAGGCGTAGCAGACGAAGGTCACGGGCACGATCTGCTTCACCGACAGTTTGTGCGCAGTGTAACGCCGGGCCAGCACATCGAATCCGCAGTAGGTCAGGTAACTGCCCGTCGCCACCAGAAAACCCAGCGCAAGGGTGCTGGGCTTGTACGACTCCAGTGCATGCGTCACCTCGTTCCAATCCAGATTCTTCACCAGCATGAACAACAGCACCGGCACAGCAATGAAAAAGAACAAGGTAAACAGCCGTTTGGCCCAGGTCAGCCAGACCCTGCGCTGCGTGGGTGCTGACGCGGAGCGTTGATGAGAGGACACGTGAGACGCACTCATAGCGACTTCTCCTGATCCGCCGACAGTTGGCCTTTGAGCGCCTGTGCTTCGGGCAGCACCTCCGGGGCGCGCACTGGTTTCAGACGCGGCCCATGCACGGGAAACAGCCCGGCAATGGCCGGAAAGTGGCGCAGGAAGTGAAAACTGAGAAAGATCATCGGCGCCCGCCACCACTGCCCTTTCGCCAAGCCCTTGAGATTGACCTGCTTGCTGTGGGCCGCCGCCAACTCCTGCAAATGATCGTGCAATTGCTGATTCAGCGCGCGATCACGTATGAACAGGTTGGCTTCCAGATTCAGCGCCAGGCTCAGCGGATCAAGGTTGCTGGACCCCACCGTCGACCACTCCTGATCGATCAGCGCGACCTTGCCGTGCAGCGCGCGCTGCTTGTATTCGTGAATCACCACACCCTCGCGCAGCAGCCACGTGTAGGTCAGGCGCGAACACATGCGCACGAACGGCATGTCCGGCTGGCCCTGCAAAATCAGCGTGACCTTTACGCCCCTTCGCGCCGCATTGCGCAGTTCCCGCAGGAACCGATAGCTGGGAAAGAAATAGGCATTGGCGATGGTGATGCGCTGATGAGCGCTGCGCATGGCCAGCAAATACTGCTCTTCGATGTCAGTGGTGTGGCGTCGGTTGTCACGCTCGGCGAGCAGCATTCGGGCGCTCCCCGCGTGGCGCGTGATCACATCAAGGGGTTTGAACGAGGTCCGCAGCATCGGGCCGAGCATGTTCAGGGTCGAGCGGTAGATGTCCGCAACAATCGGTCCGCGCACCAGCACGGCGTAGTCTTGCTTGGCGGTGATGCCCGTGTCGGCCATGTGATCGACGCTGTAATTGATCCCGCCCATGAAAGCCAATTCCCCGTCGATGACCACCACTTTGCGGTGCAGGCGACGAAACAGGTTGGTGCGCATGCCCATGAATTTGGGGCGCGGGTCGAACAGCTGAATTTGCACCCCTGCCGAGATCATTTCCTGGACGAACGCGGTGCTCAAATCGCTGGTGCCGTAGTCGTCCACGGTGATCACCACGCGCACACCCCGGCTCGCTGCTTCGATCACCGCCCGTTGCAACCCCTCGCCCACCCGGTCTTCGAAAATGATGAACGTTTCAATCAACACCTCTTGCCGTGCCGCGCGGATACATTCGAATACCTTGCTGAAAAAGTCTTCGCCGTTGATCAGCAATTCCACCGAATTGCCGTCCTGCCAGACACCGCAGCGATCGCTGAAGGCCTTCATAACGTCACCTCCACCGCCAGCGGCGCATGATCGGACAGGTGCGACCAAGGTCGATTGGACAACACCTTGGGCGCCCCGGCCCTGGCGTTGCGCACGTAAATTCGGTCCAGTCGCAGCAGGGGGAAGCGCGCCGGAAAACTCTTGGCCGGTGCGCCGAACGCGTCGACAAACACCTCGCGCAATCCGGTCGCCCCCAGCACATCGTCTGCCTTGAGGCGCCAGTCGTTGAAGTCCCCGGCGATGATCACAGGCGCGTCAGACGGCAGGGTCATGACCCGATCCGCCAGCAACGCCAATTGCTGCTGGCGATGCACCTCCTTGAGGCCAAGGTGCACGCAAATCACATGAACTTCGCCAAAACGTGGCACATCCAGCACACAATGCAGCAAACCGCGCTGTTCAGTGCCCAGAATCGAAATATCGAGGTTTTCGTGGCGCACGATGGGGTATTTCGACAGCAGCGCATTGCCGTGATGGCCATGGGGGTAGACAGCATTGCGCCCATAGGCAAAGTCGTTCCACATGCTGTCGGCGAGGAATTCATACTGCGAAATCGTGGGCCAGCCCTTCACGCGCCGGGCGTGGTTCTGATGCTCGCCGTGAACTTCCTGCAAAAACACCACGTCTGCGGAAACACTGCGAACCGCATCACGCAGTTCGGGCAGGATGAAACGGCGGTTGAGAAAACCGAAGCCCATGTGCATGTTCATGGTCAGCACATGCAGGGTGATCTCTGCCGACGCTGTCTGCCGTCGTCCCGCGATGTCGTTGGGGGTCAGAACCTGAGTCAATGCGTTGCTCCTCGCTGATCGCAGAGCGGCCGCGCCGTGGTGCCGTGCCGGAAATCGCTCATGAACAGCCTCTCTGTGCTCCCGTCATGGCCGATGCCATGACCGCTCGGGACAAGAGATATGAAGCTTGAGGTCCGGACAGGTTCCCGCTTTTTTGGGTTGGCGTGCTACACGTGCGACCGAGGGTGCACGAGCGTCAATTGAAACTGCCCGCTGAACGCCTGGCCTTTTCCCTTGCCCACAGACGTTCATCTGACACCAGCGCCGTCGTCCGTTTTTCGAGGTGTCGAGAAACAGCCAGTCACAATCCGGCGTCGCACAGGCCTTCAGGCGTAGCCGGTCAGGTGAGGTCAGAAGCGTTGCGGCCCTGAACGTTCATGGACACCTCCTTCTTGATTCAGCCCCCCCGCTGCCGTGGCCTGATGAATGATGAAATCGGCACGCAGCGGGTCATAGACTCGTTTGAAATCGCCGTAGCTGCTGTCCACGACGAACCCGGCCAGCGCCAACTCTTCACGCAACACGCCCGGCAAAATGGGGAAAACACTCAAGGAGTGCCGAACACCGTCGGCAAAGGTGTAAACGAATTCGCACAGCGACGGGCTCAGTTCTCCCAACGTCACGCTGGCGGTCTTGCCACAGGAGTCATACCGCCCCGACGACGAGAAGTACCCGGCCAGAATCGCCTGAAAATTGCGCTGATCGATCAGCAGCATCCCGCCGGGTCGAAGCAACTGCCCAAACCGTTGGAGCACCTCGACACGTTCGCTTTGCTGAAACAGATGACAGAGTGAACTGCCCAGACAGAGCACTGCGTCGAAGGCGCCCAGCCGTTGCGGGTCCAGATCACGCCAGTCCTGGCAAATGATCGGGATGTCCAGCCCCCGACTGGCAAAGTTGGCCTTGGCCCGGCGCACCATGGTCGGGCTGCCGTCACAGGCGGTCACGTCGAATCCGGCACGACGCAATTGCACGGCGTGAAAGCCACTGCCGGTGGACGCATCGAACACCCGGCAAGCCCCCGTGCGCAATAACAGGTCCGTGAAAAATGCCCCCTCGCTCTCTGCGCGCTTGTTCCAGTCGATCAGTTCATCCCAGCGGCTGACAAAGTCCGCGCTGTATTGCCGGACGTAATCCTGATCGGGGCGCTCACCCGAAGCGACGATCAACGGCGTGCTGTCGGATAGCATGGTGGCTCACTCCCTGTTGGCGGATGGCATCGGCGAAGGCCTGGTATTTGCGCCCCAATTCAGAGGCACGGTCGGCGACCTCCTGTACTTTCATGGTGGCCATGGAGAACCCCATCAGTTGCTCCATGACGTCCATCTGCTGGCGCGCGAACACGACCGTGCCGTCCGCCAGAATGCTTTGAATACCGTCCTGACGCTGACCCGCCTCGTTGATGGCGATGGCCTCCTCGCGGCGCAATCCGTAAGGCAACCCCAAGAGCACCTGCCCCATACCCACCTTCACCGGGTAGCCACCGGGCAAGCCATGGGGGCCGGGCGCATGAACGTGGACTTCTTCGTTGGCGAACAGATTCTCCAATACCGAGACCGCGGACATCGCCGTCAGGTATTGACCATCGACGCCTCCCAGACGCCGGAAGTGATCGGCAACACTGCCAAAAATCTCGTCGGCATTGAACTCGTCGCTGCACTCCTGCCCGTCGATCCAGTACGACAGATCGAAGGGCACTTGAGGCGGCAGGCCGTAACGCGGCACGACGTGACTGAAATGATGCTGCCCGACCAGTTTCACGCACACCCGCAGCGGTTCACAGCGGGCCAGACGTGCAATCGCGCAACGGGTGGCCGGCACCAGATTGGCGATATTGCCAACCCCCACGTCCGGGGCCATGCCGACTTTGAACAGCACAGCATTCACGGCATCAGGGAACGCGGCATTGACCACCAGGGCTTTCGGGCAGGCCCGTTTGACTGCGCGCATCAGGGCATACGCGGGGGCCAGATGCATGGGCAGCCAAGGGCCGAGCTGAGCCTGATCAAGCGCGTCGAAGGCTTCCTTGGGCAGTTGCGTGATCACTCGCCAGGATTGCAGCGTCGCACAGTTGAGGATGATGTCGGGCTTGATCCGCGCCAGCGTCTCGGCGTTGCGTTCGATCCGGGATTCGACCAGGTCCATTTCCCAGCACTCGATCCGGGCGGGCACATTTTGTTGCAGCGCGCCCAGTCTGACCAGGTTGCACAGGCGCAAGGTGTGCTCCCGATGACGGCTGGCGACATGAAACTCGAACTGATTGCGAGGGACCAGAATTTGCAGAATCTGCAGGCACAGATTACCGCCGCCCACGATAAGCAGCTTTTTCCGTTGCATGACACTTCTCCGTGTTGTCGATGTGACGACCAATGCCGTTAACGGGGATAAGCACCGTTATCCACCGGGACGACTTTTCCGGTCAGATGCCGACTCTGGTCAGACAACAGGAACATGATCACGTCGGCCACGCCTTTGGGCTCTATGGGGTCATCGATAATCTCCTGCCGCTCATACGCTTTGCGGCGATGTTCGGGAGTTCGGTCGTGAATGAACGTGTCTCGTACCAATGTAGGGGACACCGCGTTGACGCGAACCCGCGGGGCGAAATTCCAGGCATTGGCCTTGGTCAGTCCAATCACTCCGGCCTTGGTTGCGCCGTACAGCGCGTCTATGCTGGGTGCTGCGTTCCGCTGCCCGATACCCGCTACGCCTGGCCTTCCATTGATCAGGGCATGCAGCTTCCCAGCGCATCGCGTGAGGCAAAAATTCCAGCTGCAAGTGATCACACAATTGGCGCACGGTTTCTTCCGGGCGACTGGCCAGATCATCGCCATTGACGACGCAGGGGGCTTTTCCGATGAGTGGGGTGACCCGACAGAAGATTTCGTGAAACGCTTGGTGACCAACGGCCTCTGCGCAAACTCCGCGAAATCGCCCCGCTCGATAAAGCCCCGCTCAAACTCCGCCGAGCACGAACGGTCATGCATCCGCAACGCAACCATGCGATTCATGACCAGTGCCCCATGGACAGCGGGCTTTGAGCCCTGACGCTTGGCGCACGGCTACGCGAGCCACAGCTTTTGACGAAGGCGGACAAGCGCTCCAGCCCCTCGCGTGCATCATGCGCGGCCTGGACGAACGCCGGATGGCGAGCGAAATCGAACGGGGCCAGATCCCCTTCGAAGTACGCTTGGTTGAAGTACGGAATCGCCATCAGTCGATTCAATACGCGGCTGGGCAGTTGCACCCAATCGGACGCCGGGACCACGGGATGCCGCTGTTGGTGGCGGCGTACGATGAATTCGATGATCAAGGGCGTCAGAGTGTACAGGGTCGTGTCCGCCCCCGTGCGCTGAAGGTGCCAGCAATGCTCGCGCCCACGCACATCGATGTCGGTTTTCAAACTGCACAACAGCAGCCGAGCCGGCGTTTGCCAACGGCGCATCAGAGCCTGAATGGCCTGGTAGACCGCCAGCTCCGCCCAGCGTCGATCCGTTGCCGTCAGGCACAAGCGCCGTTGCCGCGCCTGACGCTCGAACTCGGCCTCATTGCCCAGCCTGCCGATCATGAAACTGATGACATAACGGGCACGGTCGGTGTCCACACCCAGCACCTGAGCACGCAATCGACCGTTGTGGATGGCTTTCAGACAAGCCGCCGCCTGGGAAACCGTGAAACAGAACGTGTTGTTCACCGAGCAGCCGTGCGCAACCAACGATTCAATGGCCTGGTAACCCTGCTCGCTGCCAGGCACCTTGACCATGACATTCGGCGCCAGACCTGCCAGATGCAAACCACGGGTGACAATGGCTTCGGTGCTCACTCGCTCCGTGCGATCCACCTGCGCCGACAGCCAGCCACGCGCGCCTTGAGAAGCTTCCCACAAGGGGTATAACAACCTGGCGCTTTCAACGATGACGCGGTCATGCACACAACGCACCGCTTCGTCATCCGACATATCCGCCGCAAGATGATTGATCACCTCCTGCGATGGTCGAGGATTTCTCAGCACTTCCTGAGCAATTGATCGCGGACTGGTGGTGGCACCGCTTATACCAAAACGACTTCCACTGAACGTGTCGGGTAACAGACTTTCAATACAATCGAAGGCATCCGGGTATTTGACAATCAGTGTTTGCTTGAATGATTCATAACTCAGGGGCGCTGCATCCCACCAGACTTCAGAGTCCACATTTTTATGTTTCAACAGGCGAGCGAATCCGGGGACATCCATGGGCAGAGTCCTTTGCGCAGTCATCGATGAAAACAAACGAGGGTTGTGGGCAAACCGGGCAAAAGGCCAGTCCAATCAGACTGATAGTCAGCAGCTCTGAACCATCGGGGGTAAAGATGGATCCGTACGAATAACCTGTCAAACGCGTTTTAATGGATTCCTCATCACCAATCCTCATAACGCTATGCACTTTAATAATTAAAAAAACAAATACCCTCAACGTCGGTTTTCATATTCATATGAGGCTCTTCGAATGAAGGAGCCCTGAAAAAAAACAACACACGACCATGAATAAACTTCCTCGTTTAAGTGTTTAAACGTTTTTCATGCGCCGACGCGATCGTTCAAACAATGAATAGCGACAATTCATAATGATCGCCAGGTAATAGAAGAGGCGAGCCACCGGCGTAATACTGTTGGGCGGCACGTAAATTGAAGGGTTGAACGTGTGGGGTTATTGAGTTCCGTCGAAACCTGCGACGATCATAGTGTTCATAACGCAAAGCCCCGTCCGAACGGGGCATGAAAAATCAAAAACCAAGGAGCCTGACCGTGAGTACACCGTTGAATACCGAACGCTTCAGCTACAGAGCCCGATGGCTGCACTGGGTGATGGCCATTCTGATCGTGTTGGCGTATGGGCTGATCCTCAGCCGAAGCCAGTTCGCTCGGGGCACTGATTTACGAACCTTTGTGGTGCAGAGTCACTTCTGGGTGGGAATCGTGGTGCTGGTCATGGCCTTTTTCCGTGTTGCAGAGCGGCGTCGGCATTCCCCACCCGCCATTACCCCACCGCTGCAAGGAGCGTTGCATCTGGCGGCGAATCTTTCGCACTACGCGCTGTATGCCTTCCTGTTCGCCCAACCGCTGCTGGGCCTGTTCACCGTACTGCTGGAGCGTGGCGCCCTGCCCGTTCCGCTGACTTCCCTGAGCATCCCCGCACCGTTCGCGATTTCCAAGGAGACCGCCGAAACCCTGGAACACTTCCATGTGTTACTGGGTACGATCTTCTATTACGTCATCGGGCTGCATGTGGTGGCCGCGGTCTGGCATCACTTTGTGCGCAAGGACAATACCGTACGGCGCATGGTCTAGCCCTTGACCTGCCCGCCGGCTTTGGCTTCGTCGAGCAACTGCTTGATCACGTGTTCCTGGGTGTCGTAGTTGCCTTCGCCAAAGTGGGTGTAACGAATCTGGCCCTGCGCATCGATGAGGTAATGCGCAGGCCAGTATTGATTGCCGAATGCACGCCAGATCGCATAGTCGTTGTCGATGGCAATCGGGTAATTGAGCCCCAGCTTCTCCACATTCTTGCGCACGTTGTCGATGACCCGCTCACACGGGTATTCCGGGGTGTGCACACCGATCACCACCAGACCGTCTTTCTCGTACTTCTTCGCCCAGGCGTTAACGTAGGGAATGCTGTGCTGGCAGTTGATGCAGTCAAACGTCCAGAAGTCCACCAGCACGACCTTTCCCTTCAATGACGCGTTGCTCAGGGCCGGCGAGTTCAGCCACTCGACAGCGCCGGACAACGAAGGCATCTCGCCTTTGACGCTGACATCCGGGGCCGTCGCAGCCTTGACGCTGTCCACCAGATAGTCGATGACCTTCGGCACCCCGCTCAGCAGGCTTTGCTCTACCGCCGCAGCCCCTTGGGATGAGGTGCCCGCCAGCAGCGCACTCTGCGCCCCGCTGCCGATCAACACGGCGACACCCAGCGCTGCCCCCCCGGCGATTCTGCGCAACCAGGCGGTGACCGGCAGCGACAGTTTCATCCGGGCCACCAGCCCGCGCCCGGCAAAGATCAAGGCACCCAGCGACACGGCACTGCCCAGGCCGTAGGCCAACAACAGCAGGCTGGTCTGTGCGCTCGGCCCTTGCAACATGGCGCTGGTCAGGATGATCCCCAGAATGGGACCGGCGCATGGCGCCCACAGCAACCCCGTAGCGATACCGATCAGCAGCGAGCCCGACGGGCCGGACAGGCGACGGGTCGCCGGGTCCAGTCGGTTGCCCAGCGTCACCAGTGGCCACATCAGCCACTGGCCGAGCCGTGCCGAGAGCAGCGACAGGGCAAACAGCACCAGCACCACCAGCGCGATGTCACGCCCTACGCCGTTGGCGGTGACGACCCAGTCGCTGCTGACCACTGCCAGGCTGGACACCAGTGCGAACGTCAGGACCAGGCCCGCCAGCGTCCACAGCACCGAAGCGACCGAACGATCAGCGCGGGCGAACAGAAACGGAACCACCGGAAGGATGCAGGGGCTTAAGATCGTGACGATCCCGCCCAGAAAAGCGATCAGAAACATGGTGCTACCTGCTGGTCGGAACGGGGCGGCATCGGTGTGCAGCACCCCGTGAAAAAGGAGGAATGAGTCAGTTGTCGTGGCAGCCGCCAGAGAAGCTCTGGTAGTTGAGCACGCGGGTCTGGTCCATCGAATCCAGGTAGGTCAGTTGCGAGGTGACGACGCTGCACGCCGGGGTTGTGCCTTCTTTCGAGGACAGCACTTTTTTGATGTCCAGGTGCTGGCCGTACATGTAGGTTTGCGGCTGCGCCACCTCTTGGGCCTGGGCAGACAGGGCACCGACACTGAGGACTGCAAACAGGGTGGCGAGGGTCAGGTTTTTCCAGTTCATGGCAATGCTCCGAGACGTTGAGTGAGTGTTCAAAGTGGCCGAGACGTTGTGTCTCGATGGAGCCTATTGAACGGTCTGGAGGTATCGCGGATGTGTCGGCGAGACGGGGCGTTTGACTCAGTACGTGTCTGGATCCGGGCTGGATACAGAAGGATACAAAGCCCGCCTGTTTTGCGTGCTCGTGCCGTTGCCGTTGATTTGATCTTGCTCTTCGAACGCGATGGTCCAGACAGCACCCAAGTCGCGTTCGGCGGCGTCTGAGCCATCGCGTAAGAAGAGCAAGTGCAAGTGGAGCGCGTTAGCGCTCTCGGTGAAAACCGATCACTTCAGTGATGCTGTGTATCAACACTCCCATCCACCGGATCAGGGGGCACGGGACCGTCCTGACTGGTGTCGATGCTCACCACCACCGACATCCCCGGACGCAAACGGTCGACATCATCCTGATCATCGTCCACCGTAATCCGCACCGGAATGCGCTGGGCGATTTTGACGAAGTTGCCGGTGGCATTATCGGCGGGCAGCAAGCTGAATTCCGACCCCGCCGCTGGCGAAATGCGCTGCACCCGCCCGCGCATCTTGCGGTTTTCCAGCGCATCGACCGTGAAACTGACCGGCTGCCCCAGCCGCACGTTGGCCATCTGGGTCTCTTTCATGTTGGCGATGATCCAGCGTGGGCGCGGCACCAGCGCCATCAACTGCGCACCGGAGTTCACATAGGCGCCCAGTCGCGTGCCAATCTGCCCCAACTGACCATCGCGAGGGGCTGTGATGCGAGTATTGGTCAGGTCGATGCGGGCCAGTTCAATGGCCGCTTCGGCGTTCTTCACTGACGCCTCCAAAGAGCCACGATTGACGATCACGGTTTGCAAGTCCTGCCGGGCGATTTCCAGCGTGGCTTTGGCTTCGGCCAACGCGGCTTTCGCCTGAGCGTCGGCGGCACGAGTCACGTCCAGCTCGCTCTTCGAAACCGAGCCGTCAGTCACCAGTGCCGTGCTGCGTCGCAGATCTGCTGCAGCCTTTTCGCTCTGGGCCTGGGCGCTGGCCACAGCAGCCTGACGCTGGACGATGGTCGCTTCGGCGCTGCGCCGTTGTTGCAGATTGTTCTCCAGCGCAGCCTTTTGAATCCCCAGTTGCGCCAGCCCCTGATCCAGATGCTGCTGATAGATGCGGTCATCGATGCGCACCAGCAGATCGCCCTGCTTGACCCACTGAAAATCCTGCACAGGCACTTCATAGACGTAGCCACTCAGCTGCGGTCCGATGATCGTGGTCTGCCCCCTCACCTGCGCGTTTTCGGTGCTCTCGATCGGGCTGCTGAATGGCGGCAATTGCCAGGCGTACAGCACGATCAACACCCCCGCCAGCGCGATGCTGCCAAAGATGATCGACGACACCAGCCGGATGCGCGCCGAACGGGGTTGCGTGGTGGCGGGCATGACCGCTGGAGCAGGCGCAGCAGCTTGTGGCGCAGAGGGGGTGTTAGGGTTACTGGCAGAAGGTTTACCGGGTTCAGTCATGAAGGTTGGGCGCCCGAAGGTAGAACGGAAGGGATCGTCGGTGTGAACGGTGCGACAGGCTCGGTGGTGATCCACAGCCAGGTCGCACGGCTGGTGATCCAGATCGCGGTCACGATCGCGATCAACGCGATGAGCATGAACACATCGTTGTACGCCAGCGTGTTCGCCTCGCGGGTGGCCGCCGTGGCCAACGCACGAATGCCTTGATTGGTGCGCGCAGACGGATCGGCAATCGCAGAAATGTATGAACCTGCCGAGCTTTGCAGACGGCTCTGCACTTGCGGGTCAAGCAGCGTGACGTGCTCGACGATGTGGGCCGAATGAAACTTCTCGCGCCACACCTGAAAGGTGCCCAGTAACGCCGAGCCGATCAGGCTGCCGACGTTCTGGCAGATCCCGAACATCACCGAAAAACTGACCATGTTGCGCGGGTTGCTGATCACCCCGCTCATGCCCAGCACCAGGGTCGGCCCCAGAAAGAACGTGCCGCCGAATGCCAGCAGAAACTGACTGAAATACATCTGCGGGCCACGGGTGATGCTGGTGGAAAAACTGTCCATGATCGACCCCACCGCCATCAGCGCCAGCGAGATGATCAGCGGCTTGAACAGGTGCTGCGGATTGATTGTCATCGCGCTGACAGCCAGTCCCGCGACACTGCCCAACAGCATGAAGAAATACAGCGTGTGCAGTTGCTCGGTGCCTTGGTTCAATCCCTGCAAAAAGCCCACCGCGCCAGTGGCCTGCTCGGACAGGACAATCCGCGTGAGCAATACACCGAGGGCAAAACGAATCATCCGCCCGCTGCCCAGCCAGCGGGTGATCAAC
The DNA here is from genome assembly GCF_045764065.1 of Pseudomonas sp. Pseu.R1. Lineage (NCBI taxonomy): Bacteria > Pseudomonadati > Pseudomonadota > Gammaproteobacteria > Pseudomonadales > Pseudomonadaceae > Pseudomonas > Pseudomonas sp. Pseu.R1. The sequence continues at coordinate 1,347,465 of NZ_JBJGEE020000001.1, forward strand.
AACGGCCGAGTGCGGTTATGTTCGATGCACAAGCCCGCCAGAATCGAGGCAATGGAATAGGCCAGCGCCAGGCCAATCCACGGTTCTTCCAGCCACCACTCGATCCGCCCCAACGACAGCGCCGCACACAACGCCGCGAAGCCCGTCGAGAGCAAGGCGAAGGTCAGGAAATCGAGCTTTTCGAACGCCTTAAAACGGTCACCCGGCGGCAGTTTCAGGATCAGCACACAGCCCAGCGACAACAGGCACATGCCCAACTCGAACAGGTACAGCCCGCGCCATTCGGCAATCTGCAACAGGTCTTCGGAGACCAGCCGCGCCAGTGGCGTCGCCAACTGTGCGGTGCCCAACCCAAGCACCAGCGCCTTCATCCGCCATTTCTGCGGGAAGGCCTGAATCATGTAATACAGCCCCAATGAACTGAGCGCTGCCCCCACCATACCGTGTGCCGCCCGCACCGCGATGGCCGACTCGATATCGTTGACGAACAGGTGGGCAAAGGTCACCAGCGCATACAACACCAAAAACACTTCGGTGAACGCCCGCAGGCCGAACTGCTGGCGAAACTTCACCAACAACAGGTTGATCGACACGTTCGTCATGACATACGCAGCAGGCAGCCAGGCGATTTCCGCCTGCGTCGCCCCCAACGCGCCTTGCAGGTATTGCAGATTGGCGACCACCAGCGCATTGCCCAACCCGCCAGTCAACGCCACGATCACCCCGACAATCGCGAATGCCAGACGCTTGGGCGTCGGGTGCAAAGGCGTGGATGGCGAGCCCGGAATCGTCGGTCGCTCATGGGGTGCCCAGTCATGGGGTGTGTATTTGTCGTTCATCGAGCTGACCTGAAGAATGCGAGGCTGAGACCATGACCGGAACAATATTACTCACAGGGTGAGCATGTCAGGGAGTTTAGTGAAAGGGCCAGAATTGTCGGCGCCAATCACCCGATGATTGCCAAACTGCCAATGATCGCGTTCGATGATACTTATCATCCCTATCGAATCCTCTCCCCGACTGTTGCGTCTACACTCCACTACCCCCCGGTGTCGGTCGTAATAACCGGGCATTCTTCTCGGATCAACAGGATTGATCGCCATGAAAATTCCAGGTCCCGATCACCCCATTTCCATCACGCCGGCCAAAGGCCGGGTCACAGTTCAGTTCAAAGGCGTGCGTGTTGCCCAGAGCGACAAGGCACTGGAGCTGAAGGAGGCGAACTATCCGCCAGTGATCTACGTGCCCCGTTCGGATATTTCGATGGAACATTACCAAAGTACCGACCATCGAACCCATTGCCCCTACAAGGGCGACGCGTCTTATTTCAGCCTGGTGGCCAACGGCGAATCCGCTGAAAATGCAGTGTGGACGTATGAAGAAGCCTACCCGTCGGTCAAGGCCATCGAGGGTCATGTCGCGTTCTACCCGGACAAGGTGACCCTGGAAGTGCACTGACCTCGGCACTGGACCGCTCGAAACGTTTTCGCAATACGAATCCGGAGAGAACCGATGCGTCATTCACGCCAGCTACGCGACACCCCCGCCACGGAACCGCTGTGCCAGCGCTATCAGAGCGTTCGTCGTCACACCGAGCAGCTTGTCGCGCCGCTCAGCCCGGAGGACATGGTCGTGCAGTCGATGCCTGACGCCAGTCCCGCCAAATGGCACATGGCGCACACCACCTGGTTTTTCGAAACCTTCCTCTTGTTGCCGAATCTGGCGGGCTACCAGGTGTTCGACCCGACGTTCGGCTACCTCTTCAACTCCTATTACGAAGCCGTAGGCCCCCGCCACCCTCGCCCGCAACGTGGGCTGGTGACGCGTCCGGGCGTTGATCAGGTCAGGGCCTACCGTCGCCATGTGGACGAGCACATGGCGACGCTGCTGATGGGTCCGTTGTCCGAGGACATATCGAGCCTGATCGAACTGGGGCTGGCCCATGAAGAACAGCACCAGGAACTGTTGTTGATGGACATCCTGCACCTGTTCAGCCTGTCGTCGCTCAAACCGGCTTACAGCGCCGACTGGCCCAAAGATGCCAGCGGGCGACGCGGCCAGTTCAAGCCGCTGAGCGGGGGGTTGACCCAGATCGGCCACAGCGGCCCTTCGTTTGCGTTTGACCATGAAGGCCCGCGCCACACCACGTATCTGCAATCGTTCGAAATCAGCGACCGTTTGGTAACCAATGGCGAATGGCTGAGTTTCATTGCCGACGGCGGCTATCACACCGCCGCACTGTGGCTGTCCGAAGGCTGGACGCTGATTCAGGAACAAGGCTGGAATGCGCCGCTGTACTGGCAACACGACGACAACGGCTGGAAACGCATGACCCTGCGCGGGCTGGAAGACATCGACCCGGCCGGGCCAGTGACCCACATCAGCTATTACGAGGCCGCCGCGTTCGCCACGTGGGCCGATGCGCGCCTGCCCACCGAAGCCGAGTGGGAAGCCGCCGCCCGCGCAGGCCTGCTGGAACAGGTGGACGATGTGGCCTGGCAGTGGACGCAAAGCGCCTACAGCGCCTACCCCGGCTTTAAACCGTCTGCCGGTGCGGTGGGCGAGTACAACGGCAAGTTCATGGTCAATCAGATGGTGCTGCGCGGCGGCGCCAGCGTGACCTCTCCCGATCACTGCCGCCTGACCTATCGCAATTTCTTCCAGACCGACAAACGCTGGATGGTCGCAGGCGTGCGCCTGGCCCGGGACAGTCGCCAGCCCGGCGTGGTCAACCCACACGACAGCGAATTCGCCCGGGATGTGATTGCCGGGTTGTCCGCTGAGCACAAGTCCCTGCCGCCCAAGTATTTCTACGATGCTACGGGGTCCGACCTGTTCGAGGCCATTTGCGAAACCGCCGAGTATTACCCCACTCGCGCGGAAACCGGCTTGCTCAAGGGCATCGCCAGGGACATTGCCGCGTTGATTCCCAAGGGCGCCGCGCTGGTGGAGTTTGGCAGCGGTGCCAGTGACAAGACCTGCCTGGTGCTGGATGCCGCACCGCACATTGCGGTGTATGTGCCGATCGACATCAGCGCGGCGGCGTTGAACAAGGCGGCCAAGTCCTTGCGTCAGAAATACCCGACACTGATGGTTGCACCGCAGGTGGACGACTTCACGCATGTGGTGACGTTGCCCGAGGAGGCCGATGGCCACACCCGCGTCGGGTTCTTTCCGGGTTCGACCATCGGCAACTTCACCCACGACGAAGCGGTGGCGTTTCTGCACGCCGCCCATGAAGTGCTGGGCGAACAGGCGCACTTCATTGTGGGCGTGGACATGGTCAAGGACCCGAAAACACTGGTCGCGGCCTATGACGATGCCGAAGGTGTCACGGCGCGGTTCAACAAGAACCTGCTGGTGCGCATCAACCGGGAACTGGGCGCGGACTTCGACATTGGCGCGTTCCGGCATGAAGCGGTCTGGAATGCCGAACAGGCCCGTATGCAGATGCACCTCGTCAGCCAAACCGAGCAGGTGGTGAATGTGGCGGGCCAGCGTTTCCATTTCGCGGCAGGTGAACGGTTGCACACCGAGAACTCGCACAAATTCACGGTCGAGTCGTTTACCGAACTGGCCGCCGAAGCGGGATGGACAGTAGAGCGACACTGGCTCAGCGATGCGCCACAGATGGCGTTGTTCAGTTTGCGGGCATGAAAACGTCTGCGCGCAGGTTTAGCCGTCCGGCTTGCCAAAGGTGGCATCCTCAAAATCGCCGCCGCAGGCAGGCCGAGCGGCGACAGAGTAATACCGCTTATTCATCGATCCAGGCACCACCCATGCAAACTTGCACACTGAAGGTGCACGATTCTTCATTGTCATTTGCAAAATTGCGCTGTTAGCATCCCGAGGGCATCTCACGGAGTGCGGCCCTTTTGCGGTCGCCTGAACGAGCAAAAAGAACAAAAGCCACAGGGAGGCAGCAATGACGGCACAGGTAGTATCGGCCACGTCCAAAGGTCAGGAACCGGCCTGCGACACCGTTCTGTCCGAGGTACGCAATCACATTGGCCACATCACCCTCAATCGCCCGCAAGGGCTGAACGCCATCGATCTGGAGATGGTTCGCCAGATTCAGCGCCAACTGGATCTCTGGGCTCAGGATGACAAGGTGTATGCCGTCGTTCTGCGCGGGGCTGGGGAAAAAGCCTTCTGCGCCGGAGGTGACATCCGCGCGCTCTACGACAGTTTCAAGAACGGCCAAACCCACCATCAACAATTCTTCGTCGAAGAATACGCACTGGACCTGACCCTCCATCACTACCGCAAACCCGTCGTGGCCCTGATGGACGGCTTCGTGCTGGGCGGCGGCATGGGCCTGGCACAAGGCGTCGACCTGCGTGTGGTGACCGAACGCAGCCGTCTGGCCATGCCGGAGGTGGCCATCGGTTATTTCCCCGACGTCGGCGGCAGTTATTTTCTGCCCCGCGTACCGGGTGAACTGGGTATTTATCTGGGCGTGACCGGCGTGCAGATCCAGGCCGCCGATGCCCTCTATTGCGGCCTGGCCGATTGGTACCTGCAAAGCGCGCGACTGGCCGACCTGGATCGCCAGCTGGATCACTTGAAATGGACGCTGACCCCGCTCAAGGATCTGCAAGGCGTATTGGCGAAAGTCGGCGTGCAGCAATTGCCCGACGCGCCACTGGAAAAACTGCGCCCGGCCATCGACCACTTCTTTGCCCTGCCGGACATCCCTAGCATCATCGAACAGTTGCTTGAAGTGACGGTCATCGACACCCATCACTGGGCCGTCGACACCGCCAACCTGATGAAAACCCGTTCACCGCTGGCCATGGCCGTGACCCTGGAGCTGCTGCGCCGAGGCCGTCATCTGCCGCTGGAAACCTGTTTCGACCTGGAGCTGCATCTGGATCGTCAGTGGTTCGAACGGGGCGACCTGATCGAGGGCGTTCGTGCCCTGATCGTAGACAAAGACAAGAAACCGCACTGGAACCCGTTTACCGTTCAGGCACTGGATGCCGAGCACGTGGCGAGCTTCTTCAGCGGTCATGAGGCATGACCCATGCAAGACCTTGAACTGACCGAAGAACAGATCATGATCCGCGACATGGCGCGGGATTTCGCGCGCAACGAGATCGCGCCCCATGCCCGAACCTGGGAGCAGAATGGCTGGATCGATGACGCACTGATCGAAAAGCTGGGCGAGTTGGGCCTGTTGGGGATGATCGTCCCGGAGCAATGGGGCGGCACCTACATCGACTACGTGGCCTACGCGCTGGCGGTCGAGGAAATCTCGGCAGGCGACGCCGCCACCGGCACCTTGATGAGTGTGCACAGCTCGGTGGGTTGCGGCCCGATTCTCAATTACGGCACCGACGCACAAAAAAACCAGTGGCTGGAAAAACTGGCGACCGGTAAAGCCATCGGCTGCTTTTGCCTGACCGAACCCCAGGCGGGTTCCGAGGCCCATAACCTCAAGACCCGCGCCGAACTCAAGCAGGGCGAATGGGTGCTCAATGGCGCCAAGCAGTTCGTCAGCAACGGCAAGCGTGCGCAGTTGGCAATTGTCTTTGCCGTGACCGACCCGGAACTGGGCAAGAAAGGGATTTCCGCGTTTCTGGTGCCCACCGACAACCCCGGTTACACCGTCGACCGCATGGAACACAAAATGGGCATTCGCGCCTCGGACACCTGTGCGGTGACCTTGAGTGAATGCCGTATTCCCGAGGCCAATCTACTGGGCGAACGGGGCAAGGGCCTGGCCATTGCCCTGTCCAACCTCGAAGGTGGTCGGATCGGGATTGCGGCACAGGCATTGGGCATCGCCCGCGCCGCGTTCGAAGCGGCTCTGGTTTACGCCCGCGAGCGGGTGCAGTTCGACAAGCCGATCATCGAGCACCAGAGTGTTTCCAATCTGCTGGCCGACATGCACACCCGAATCAATGCTACCCGACTGATGGTCCTGCACGCCGCACGCTTGCGCACGGCGGGCAAGCCCTGCCTGTCAGAGGCCTCGCAGGCCAAACTGTTCGCGTCAGAGACGGCCGAATGGGTCTGCTCCAAGGCGGTCCAGATCCACGGCGGCTACGGCTATCTGGAAGATTATCCCGTGGAAAAATACTACCGGGACGCGCGAATCACCCAGATTTACGAAGGCTCCAGCGAAATCCAGCGCCTGCTGATCGCCCGTGAATTGCGCCACTACGACCTGTAATCCACTGCCACACCGGCTTCGTCATGGAGCCGGTACGGTGAAATTGCGACGGCCCAGTTTCAGTATCAGCAAGGTCAGCGAGTCGGCGTTGCTGAGCATGATCCGACTGCGCTTCTGAAGGTCCGTCAAAAACACATCCCGTGCATCATCCAGATTATTTCTGTCCGCCAGCCGCAGGATGACCTCATACCCTCGGCCATCAAGAGGTGTCAGATCCCGTCGGCGCCCGTTTTCGAACACCGTGAACAGACTGGCACGCGAGCTGCGATGAGACAGACGCCCTGTGTGGAAGCGATCTATCGTCAGTTTCAGATCAATATTATCGGGCGTATCTTCTGCCAGGAGATCAGCATAAGGCGCCATGGATTCCATATACGCGATGTCATGGGTATCGAGTATCAGGTGAGACAGTTCATGAATCAGATTTGCCGCTCGATAATGCACGTGCGCATCGAACCCCTCCGCCCTCGCCGCAGGCTTGAGCGCAAAATACGGCACGTTGAAGAAACGCTCGGTAAGAAAAATACGTTGCTTCGGGTCCTTTTTGATGATGAATGCCGTGACCGTTTGGTTGCCTGGACGGGTAGAACCCACCACATAGCGGGAAGAAGAAAACGGTGACAACGACGGATCCATCACCGCGCTGAACAGCGATTTCACCGCTTTCTCGACGTCTGCAACCAGTGCGCTGTTCGGGCTGGTAGTACCAAAAAAATCACCAATGATGTTCAAGACCCGAGGATCCAGTGGGGTCCGACGTTGATGCGCATGCAGGTTATCCAGCGAATTTTCCAGATACCGCTTGGCTTTAAGATGGGCCTGCCCGATGCGTCGGGCCCGGTCACGGTACAGCAGGCGGATCTGCTGCATCCCGCTGGCCTCGATGGTGATCGTGTTCTCGGCACTCTGGTCGACCCTGGCCAGCCGGTATCGCCCTGGAATCGAGCCCCCGCCGCGTAGCCGCAGACCCAACTCGAATTGCCAGTGCTGGGTGTCATCGAGCGTTAGCTTCGGGCCCGGTTCACCGTTTGCGCCAACGATCATCCAATCGCCGTCGTCGGGCATGAGTTGAACCCGATATACTTTGCCGCGGACGACCGCATAAGGGGTGCCGCTGTCGCTGGTTCTATAGAGGTTGAGCAGCTTGTCGTGAAGCATGCTCTCCAACGCAACGTCATTGGCCTCAAGGTGTTGCAATTGCAAACGCTGTTCAGCCGTCAACGAGCCACTGTGCCAACCGGAAACCGGCGTACTCGTTTTCGTCGCCTCATTTCCACTTTTTACCGCCGATTCAGACGCTTCCTCGGCGCTCGTATCTTCGAGCCTGCGCTCCTTGGCACCGACCATGACGCCTAACGCCGCAGAAAACTCAGAGAGTGCCTGGCCCCAATGCCGCTCTGACGCCGACGTGACAGACGCGCGGAACAAACCCTGGCTTTGCCAGAGCACGACCAGTGCTGACAACTTGCCTGGCAGTAACGTCAGCACTTGTTCAAAACCCAGCGTGGCCAAAAAAGACCGGCCGGCCTGGTCAACCTGTTCGTTGGTCACCGCATTGCTCACACCGGAATCCATCAGCAGGCGCATCGTGTCATCGAACAGATGCTGCAGCGCATTGCCTTTGATCTCGGAAAGGCTCACCGTCACAGGTCCCGGGGCACGCGGTGGAACGTCACCGAATCCTCCCGTGAAGAACGGCAAATGGGGCTCGATGAAGCCGCCGTTGGCATAGCGACGATGTATTTCCGGATCGAGGCGGCCCAGCAGCAACTGCTGCAGGTCTTCGTCCTTGCGGATATCCTCCAGCAGCGCTTTCTCGCTCGCGTATTCGCGAAATACGAACGCCGTGTGGTGAAGGGAGCACAGCACCATCGGCCCCTTGTTCTTCGCCGCCGTACAGATCAGATATACCCCTCTCACCGGATCTGGCGTCATGCCGGAATCAGCGACCAGTTGCAGCGGGCTGATGATGATCCGATCGCTCCCCACCGGCTCACGCGCCAGACCATCTGGCATGTCGAACACGCTGGTAATGAAATCGTAGGCCTGGGCGCTCAGCTTTCCTTTCAGCTTCTCCGGCATGGCGATGGCCAGCATCATGGGAGGCAACTGTTCGAAAAATAATCGTTTACGTGTTGCGTAATCGGCGTTCTCTGAGTTCAAGGCCTTGTTCAGTAGCGCCTGATACCCTGCGCCAATGTCGATTTTTCTGACCAGTCCTCGCAGATAATCCAGCGTCAACAGCCTGACCGCCTCTGGCTGCTCGGTTGACTCCACGCTGATCGCGACCTCCTGATCAGTCACGAAACGATTGATGGCGTAATCAGTCAGTGACTCGCTGCGGCGCACCGTCGCTGCCGCTGTCGCCGACGGTAATTGCCCCGGAGGAGGAAAAGCGCTGACGTAATGCCTGGCGATGACGTTTATCCGGTCAGGATCCAGAGCGTGAGCGGGGAAATCCTTCTTCAACTCTGCCAGTAACTGGCTACGTGCGTAGCTACCCAAGGAAGGAATGTCGAACAGAAAACTCTTCCCCCCGTCACTGGCGAGGTAGTAACGCTTGAAGATGTCGTAATACATACGCATGTCATTGAGCGACGCCGACTTCATCCAGGGCGGCAACAATTCGTTGAACAGACTGTCGCGGATGCGTATCGACAGTTCGTCGAGCATCCCCGTCAACGAACCATCCAGCTCTGCCTCCAAAGCAAGCCGGGAAAACAACTGCCCTTCAAAACCGCAACGCGCTGCCCGCTGACACAATTGCCGCACGTCTTCTTGCTGGCGTGACAAGACGTGCTGTTGCAAGGCCTCAGCAACATGCCCATCGATTCTGTTCAAACGTAGCTGGACTTGATTATCTCGTTCTTTAAGCAGGTGCCTGCGCACTTGCGCACCATCAAAGTCACTCAACAACTCAAGCCAACGCTCGCGATGCCTGCCGTGAAAGTTTCTCAGCAACACGTCCTGCAGGCGCTTGAACGATGCAAACTGCGCCCAGCCCGATGTGCAGGACCAGATCAAGGCTGGCGCATCATCGCTGAGGGTCTGTCTGAGTATCAGGGTGTCACCCAGCGCCGAGGTCACGCTATCTCCATAACTCAGCGCTACGCTAAACACCTCCGTGACGGTCTCCCCCAACGAAAGACGCAGCGCACGCACAGGACGGTTCAGCATTTGCCAGGCCATGTCACTGGCGGCCTCGTCCAGCCAGTCCTGACGCCTGGCCAGTGTCAGATCAAGGCGCATGGCGTCTTCGCGCAGGAGTTGCGCCTCCCTGAAAGGCTGCACGCAACGGTCATCCTTGCGCATGAAGTCAATACGATCTTGCTTGAACCGCGCGACATAGCGCTCGGCGAAGTTCGCTGTAAGCTTACTCAGTGCGTGATTCAGCAAAGCGATTTCGACACCTGCCCAAGACGTCGAAGCCCCCAGAAACACCTGCGCACCGCTGGGCAGGCTGCCAGAGAGATGCCCGCTGACGCATTCGAGCAGGCAGGTCACCAGATCCTTTGAAACGACCTCTTGGGTTTCACTGACCGCAACTGTCGTGGCCTCGACATCACTCGTGTCGAAAGGCCGGGACTCCAGCCACCTGACCTGAACATCGGACGCCTTTATCGGTCCGCGCGTCAGTACACAGAGATACTGCTGCAGTGCCTGTTCTGCAAACTCCCGCAGTACGTTATCCAACTGTCTCAAGCGCTCACAGCGAGTGTCGAAATCCTGTGTCTGTTCGATCCATGACAACGGCTGCGTGCTCGTGGCGCCATCGGCATTTTGCGCGAAGGTGCTGACCGAGCCTTGCTCGCCTGTCTGAGCCGGAACGGAAGTCCCGCTCCATACGCTGCCAAATTCGAACGGAGCTGACTGACGCCAGCGTCCTGCGCTGAACTGCAATTGCCGGGGATCAATCAGTTGGCGGATATCCAGCGCGTCATCGATCATGACCGCGCGCGCTTCGGCCTCGCTGGACAAACCGGCAGCGTAAACAAGGTTGCGCCGTTGCAATTCAAGGATCGAATCGATGCGATCGGCAAACGGTGAGTCGCCCAAGTCATCCAGATCGACTTGCAGGGCTCCCTCACTCAGCAGAATGGGTTGATCCTGAAGTGTCAATGCGGGACGCAACTGCCGGCGTCCTGCCGTTGTCGTCAGGTGCATGACAAAAGCCGACGGATCCTTGAACGCGAGAAGCTGGTGCTGCGGCGAAAACCACAGCAGCGCAGTGTCAGCCTTCCCGGTTTGAATGACAAACGTACCCGCCAACGCCATTGACGTACTGCTACCGACCTTGAGGCTCAACCGCTGGCAGCGTAACGGGCTGCCATTCGGCAATGAGCCCGGCGCCAATTCCAATAGTGTCAGCGAAGCCCTCAAGTGTTCAGCGTCGAGCGAGCCGTCGTGCAGGCGTGCGTAAATCTCGACATGCAGGCTGTTCTTGAAACTCTCGATGGCCAGATCGCGACGGGTTCGCTGATCCCGCCATGGGGCTCTCCAGAACGCTTTGAGCAACTTACCGTACTGCTCGGCGGCACTCGCCACAGCGTTGGACAACGCTAGCGCACACAAGGCCTGATCCGTCGGGGTCGCCACACGCCCTTGCGCATCCAGAAACTGACGTAGACCACCCTCTTCAATTCCCAGACCGCAGAAGTCCTCGAATGCCGCCTGAGCCAGCGTCTGGGTAAACGGAATCAGGTCATCGCTCGCCGAAGAGGAGACGACCTGTAGGAGATGCTTCTGTGGGTCAATCTGCCATTGCGGCAGCGTCTCGCGCAATCGCAGGCCAAGGGACGCGTTCGTTGCATCCAGCAAGGTCGGGGTCAACCGCAATTCTGTGGTCAGGTGCGTCAGATGCTCGACCTGATGGTCAATGATCGCCAGCATCTGAGCCTTGAAAGCATCACCTTCAACTTTCTCGAACTCGAACTGCGCACGCTCACGTGTCGGCGCATAGCGACTGGCCAACGTGATCGATAGTGCTTCTCGAGTGTCGAACGTTTCAATGCCACCTGCCAACGTGTAGAGATAAACCTCGGTGACATCCATATCGGTATGGCTCAGTAACAAGGCCGCCGCGAGTTCGAAGGGGTTGGCGGCACCGTCATCCAGCAACAACCGGTCGACCCTGACCGGATCCGGATCAGTCGCCCCCCTGGGACTGGCGACACCCAATAACCAGGACTGCTCCTGGGCATCGATACGCTTTTCCTTCAATGCGTCATTCAATTCATCGGTGTAGCGCGTCCGCAGGGAAGCGCTGTGAAAGTAACTGGAAAGCGGATTGGACATACATGCTCCTTATTCGCGAAAAACCCAGCCCGGCGATCAACCGGGCATGGGTGACATGGCAAGGAGCGTATGGAGAAATATCAGGCCAACTGCGCTACATAATGCTGTACATGGCTGCTGAAATTTCAGATTGACTGGATCAGGTGCGCAGCACGTTCAGGTCGTGGGGCACGTCTGTTTTTTCGGGAATGTCCACCGCCAACGGGCGACCGCTCCAGTAGTGAACGGGCTCACGAAGACCTCAGCGCTAGCGACACATTTTCTGTGCCGGTTAAAAAAACTTCGTGAGCAAGCTCACCCCCCACAGGAGACCGTGTTTGCAGCCCGGCATCTGACCGACGGGAGATCTCCCACAGGATTCACAACCACGTTGCAACCGGGTGGCAGGTTTTACCCCGTCGCCAATTCGAAAAACGCCTTGATCAACCGCGACTCCCGGCGTCGCTCCAGAAGGTGCGACGGGTAATCGAGGTCGGCTCACGCAGCACCATGATCTGCTGATCCAGCACCAAGGCGGCTCCCACAAGTATCGCGCCGACCCCAAATCGCGTGTTCAACGCTGTAACTCTGGGAGCCGGCCTCGTGGAACGTCAGGCCTTGATGGTCCGCGCCACATGCGCCGCAAACGCATCAATGATGCTTTGCAAGAACGGCTTGGTCTTCTCGCTCAGCTTGCCCTGTTCATCGAAAAACGTCCCCGCATTGCCCAGATACGCCTCGGGCTGCTGCATGCACAGCACGTCGAGGAACACGAAACTCTGGCGCAGGTGCTGGTTGGCACCAAAACCACCGATCGCCCCCGGCGAGACGCTGATCACCGCCGCAGGCTTGGCCTTGCCCCAAGAGCTTTTGCCATAAGGGCGCGATCCCACGTCGATGGCGTTTTTCAACGCACCGGGCACCGAACGGTTGTATTCCGGGGTCACGAACAAGAAGCCGTCCGCACCTTGCAGGGCCTGACGGAAAGCGGTGTAAGCGGCGGGTGGCGAATCAAGATCGATGTCTTCGTTGTACAGCGGCAAATCGCCAATCTCGACGATGCTCAGTTTCAGGCTGGGAGGGGCCAGCTCGGCCAGTGCGTGGGCGACTTTGCGGTTGATGGAGTCTTTTCTCAAGCTGCCGACGATGACTGCGATTGAATGAACCTGGCTCATGAACCTGACCTTCTTGTGTGGGAGGAATACACAGTTATAGATGAAAGACGCCGTTTGTTCAGCGCTGTTTTTTGTTGTCTTTGATCGAATCAACCGATCTACCAGGTCGTAATGGTTCATTTCTGACCACCACCCGTCGACACATTTTTTTACCTCAATCGCAAACTCCCCTCGAAAATCACGGTCTGAAGGCGTTGAGCGCGGGAGGCGCCTGAAAGGTCTGACAGCACGACCTTACGAACGGACAGGGATACACAGCTCGCGGTGATACGATGCGAGCGAAAACGAGCAGGTTTTTCAGAGGTTACAAAGCAGATGGCTTCACATGATCATGTCACCCAATTTCACGCACGCGATGCCGAGGGACGCATCTACCCCGTGCGGGAGTTTCATGATTTCAAGCCAGATGAAACGGGCGAAATGAAGCAGGTCATTACCTACCGCCTGGTCATTGGCGACCGTGTGAACCATTTGGGCGGCGACGAATTCGAACTGGTCCAGTCCGGAATCAAGCTGACGCGCGTCAGTTGATCCGGGCGTGGCTCGTCAAAAAACCGGCTTAATTGGCGGTACGCGAGCTTTCTGTAGCAGTCGACCGGGCGGCTACAGAGGGTTTGGGTCATCAAAAAACAGATACCAGAAGATCGCCGACTCCTGCGTGCCCGGATCAATCGCCCTATAACGCAAATGATCCACCCCGCCCACCACGAACCCACAGCGCTCATACAACCGACACGCCGCAAGGTTGTTGTTCTGGGTTTCCAGCATGATGCCCGGCAGGTTGCGCTCACGACTCCAGGCCTGCGCGACGTCGAGCAACTGCCGCGCCACGCCATTGCCTCGCGCAACCGTGTCCACCGCCAGCTCATCAATGTGGGCAAAACCGTTCCAGTGCTTGCTGATCACGATGTGCCCCACCGGGTCCTCGCCCGCCCACGCCACCAGCACGGTGCCCTCGCCGCTGTCGCGGTCATTGCAGAACGCTTCTGAATCGATGTCGTAGTCCTTCAGATAAGGCTCGACCGTTTCGACGTGCCACTGCGCCACGGGCTGGCCAATCTGCACGCGAGCGAAACCTGTGACCGTGAAAGTGAATTCGCAATTGAGGAGGTAATCCTCGAAGCATTCGTCGGCGACACGAATGCTCAGTGTCGGACTCAGCGTTGCCACCCTGGTGCCTCCTGCGCCATTGATGAAAGGGCTGCCTCCAGTGAAGCAGCCAAAGCCAACTAGCCTTGCTGAGCGTGCGCTTGCGCCAACTGCGTCCAGAGTGCAGGAGCGCCCGCCGACTTGGCGATGATCGCCAGACGCGCTTCGTGCTCGGCGATTTCCGCCTCGGTGGCTGCGATAATCCGGCCCGGCGTACGGTTGAGGATACGGCGCACTTCCGAAGGCCGCTCCACGCCACCCTCACCATCACCGTTACCAGCCAGCGACAACATCGTCTGACCACCCGTCATCGCCAGATAGACGTCCGCCAGAATCTCCGAGTCGAGCAACGCGCCGTGCAGCTCACGGCCGGAGTTGTCGACGTCGTAGCGTTTGCACAACGCATCAAGGCTGTTGCGCTGGCCCGGATGGCGTTCACGGGCCATCGCCAGGGTGTCGAGCACCGAGCAATAGCTCGCCAGATTGGCGCGATCCTGCTGACCGACCAGGGCGAATTCGTTATTGAGGAAGCCAACGTCGAAGGGCGCGTTGTGGATGATCAGTTGCGCGCCTTTGATGAATTCATAGAACTCATCGGCAACTTCGGCAAAACGAGGCTTGCCGACCAGGAACTGATCCGTGATGCCGTGAACGCCGATGGCGCCCTCGTCGCTCTCGCGATCCGGCTGCAGATAGACGTGAAAATGGCGCCCGGTCAATCGCCGACCGATCACTTCCACACAACCGATCTCGATCACGCGGTGGCCGTCGGTGACGGGCATACCGGTGGTTTCGGTGTCGAGCACGACCCGTCTTTCAGTGATGATGTTTTCTGCAGTCATAGCCTGGCGCCTCGGTTTCAGGCGCGGATATTAACATGGGCGGACAGAAATGGAGGACACCAAGCCTGTAGGAGTGAGCTTGCTCGCGATTACGGTTTTTCGGCTACATATCTGGCGTCTGACACACAGTTATCGCGAGCAAGCTCACTCCTACAGAAGGAATGCGTGCAAGCTGTTTAACCGTGTTTACCCTTACGCACCTCATCCACCCCACGATTGGCCAACTGATCCGCCCGTTCGTTGCCATGATGGCCTATATGTCCGCGTACCCATTTCCAAGTGACGTTGTGGCGGTTGACCTGCTCGTCCAGTTGCATCCACAGGTCGGCGTTCTTGACCGGCTCTTTCGCGGCGGTCTTCCAGCCGCGTTTCTTCCAGTTGGTCATCCACTCGGTGATGCCTTTCATCACATATTGCGAGTCGGTCACCAAGGTGACTTCACACGGGCGCTTGAGCTCTTCAAGGCCCCGAATCGCCGCCATCAGTTCCATGCGGTTGTTGGTGGTATTGGCCTCCCCACCCCAAAGTTCCTTTTCCACACCTTTGCACACCAACAACGCGCCCCAGCCGCCGGGGCCGGGATTGCCCTTGCAGGCGCCATCGGAAAAGAGTTCTACGGTATCGCTCATTACGTTCGTTCCAGAAATAAAGAAGCCCGGCAATCAAGGCTCGGGGGGGTGCCGATTGACCTTGGCCATCGGCAATGGCAGCAGTTTGCCCATCGGCTCGCGACGGGGCATACGCAGCGGGCGAAGTCCCGACACGAGTTTGCGTGCCACTAATAAATAAAAGCCGCCCCCCGGACTCTGCCAGCCGTCGCCCAAACGCTCCAGGCCCGACAAGCGGCTCTGCCAGGCAGGCGACGCAAGCGGCGGACGATAGCACCCGAACCGGCGTTTCTCCAGCGCGAAGCCCAGCAGGTTGAGCCAGTCGCCAACCCGCGATGGCGAAATGCAGCGCGCCCGGCGCAACGCGTCATTGGCGAAATAATGCCGAATGCCCCAAGTGCTCCACGGGTTGATACCGACGATCACCAGATGACCGCCCGGGCGTACGGCGCTTGCCGCTTCGCGCAGCAAGCCGTGGGGCGACAGACAAAAGTCCAGGCCGTGCTGCATGACCACCACGTCGGCGGCGTGCTCGCTCAGGGGCCAAGCCTGTTCCTCACAGACAATCTCGACCCCTGGCAGCGGCGCGCCCAGACGCACGTTGCGCTGGACCTGCTTGGCGGCAGGCGGGGTCTGCGCTGACGGACCGTAATGCACCAGATAGCCACCAAAGAAACGTTCGAGTTCCTCTTCCAACACCTGGCGCTCTTCTTCCAGCAATAACTGCCCAACAGGCCCGGACAACCACTCACGGGCAGAGCTGATCAGCTCAAGCCATTCGGGGTCGGCCTGGGCGAACGCTTCATCGGTCATTTCCGGTCTCCATGAGAAGTCCCGCGAGAGGTGCTCGCCTGGAACCTGTTCAGACTCTAAGATTGCGCTTTGTTTCCAGACAAGTGAATCGCGCCATGATACAGATCGATGCCCTGCATGCTTTCACCGATAACTACATCTGGTTGTTACAAGACAATGCCAACAAGCGTTGCGCGGTCGTCGATCCGGGTGAGGCGGCGCCGGTCCTGGCCTGGCTGAGCGCGAACCCCGGCTGGACGCTGACCGATATCCTGGTCACCCACCACCATGCCGATCATACCGGTGGCGTCGCCGAACTGAAAAATGCCACCGACGCCCGGGTCTACGGCCCGGCCAACGAAAAGATTCCGGCCCGTGACGTGGGCCTCACCGACAACGAGCAGATCACGGTGCTCGGACTGGACTTCACCCTGTTCGCCGTGCCGGGCCACACCCTGGGCCACATCGCCTATTACCACGCCGACGCCCAGGCGCCGCTGCTGTTCTGTGGCGATACGCTGTTTGCGGCGGGATGCGGTCGCCTGTTCGAGGGCACGCCCGAGCAGATGCATCACTCGCTGAGCCGTCTGGGGGCCTTGCCGGACAACACATTGATCTATTGCACCCACGAATACACCCTGAGCAACCTGCGGTTTGCAGTCGCAGTGGAGCCAAACAACCCGGACGTCACCGAGCGTTTCGAACAAGTCACCCGCTGGCGCGAGGAGAACCGCATCAGCCTCCCATCCAGCCTGGCGTTGGAACACCGGACCAACCCGTTTTTGCGGGCCTCGCAACCCTGCGTCAAACAAAAGGCGGACGAACGGACAGGCACTGACAACGCAACGCCGGTGGCCGTTTTTGCCGCATTGCGAGCATGGAAAGATAAGTTCTAAACCGGTGGGGAATGCACACGAAAATTCTGAAAGGTTGACCGTTCTTGAGACGCTTTCTAGAATCGCCCGACATTTTCGACTGGATACCCCCACCAGCCAATGTCGTCATTTACACGCAAACCCTTTAATTCCGACGCATTGACTCGGTTGGCACAGGCAATCGCGGTGGTCGCGAGCGCAACGTTGGCAGGCTGCCAGACCACCGGCAGCCTGGACGCTGGCGCTTCGGCCAATGCCACGCAAACGCCGGCCAGTGTCAAACCCAAACCCGCATTCGTCGCCCGCAAACCGACCCCGCTCGCCCCGCCCCATGATGTCTGGGAGCGCATGCGTCAGGGCTTCCAGTTGCAGGACGGCAACGACCTCAACCCGCGTATCGAACAGCAGCGTCTGTGGTTCGCCAACAACCCGTCGTTCCTCGAAACGGCCGGTGAGCGTGGCAGCCTCTACATGCACTACATCGTCGAGCGCCTGGAAGAACGCAACATGCCGCTGGAGCTGGCCCTGCTGCCGGTGATCGAAAGCGCTTACAACCCGATGGCCCTGTCCCGCAGCGACGCCGCCGGGATCTGGCAGTTCATCCCGTCCACCGGGCGCTACTTCAACCTGCGTCAAACCAGTTTCTACGACGGCCGCCGTGACATCACCGCGTCCACCACTGCAGCCCTTGATTACCTGACCAAGCTGCACGACATGTTCAACGGTGACTGGTTGCTGGCCCTGGCGGCCTACAACGCCGGTGAGGGCACGGTCAGCCGCGCGATCGAACGCAACGAAAAGCTCAACCTGCCAACCGATTACTGGAACCTGCCACTGCCGCAGGAAACCCGCGATTACGTGCCCAAACTGCTGGCGTTGTCGCAAGTGGTCATGTCGCCTGAAGCCTATGGCGTCAACCTCAGCCCGATCGACAACAAACCATACTTTGAAGTCGTCGAGCTGAACCAGCGCATGGACCTGACCAAAGTCGCGCAGATGGCCAATATCGACGAAGACGAGTTGATGCAACTCAACCCGGCCTTCAAGAAGCGCCTGACCATCGACGGCCCTCAGCACCTGCTGGTGCCCACCTCCAAGTCACAATTGCTGACCGCCAGCCTGTCGAACATGAAGCCCGAAGAGTTGGTCGATTGGCAGCAATACCGCGTGCGTCCGGGCGATAGCCTGGCCAGCATCGCCAGCCGCTACAAAGTTTCGACCAGCACGCTCAAGGATTTGAACAAGCTGTCCAGCAACCACCTCAAACGCGGCCAGGCACTGACCATTCCCGTTCAACCGGGCATGAAGACCGCCATGCCGGTGTTCGAAGAAGTGGCCGAGGTCGATGAAAAACCGGCGCGCATCCGCACCTATAAGGTGAAAAAAGGCGACAACCTGGGGCAGATCGCCCGCCTCAACAAGGTTGAAGTCAAGGATTTGCAGCACTGGAACAAGCTGTCCGGCTACAACCTGAAAGTCGGCCAGACTCTGGTCATGCAGGACAACAGCAAGCCTGCCGTCAAAGCCAGCTCCCGTGCCGTGGCCAAGGCCGACAGCAGCGCCAAAAACGCCGACGGCAAGCCGATGCAGTACAAAATCCAGAAAGGCGACTCGATGTATCTGGTTGCCAAACGTTTCAACGTCGAAATGCAACACCTCAAACGCTGGAACCCACGCAGCGGACAGGCGCTAAAGCCGGGGCAGACGTTGACGGTGTATTTGCCGCATTGATCGGCATTGAGCGGTTCATCTGATTGTCCCCACGCTCCGCATGGGAACACCACCGCTGACGCTCTGCGTCATTTAGCGGGTCGACGCGGAGCGTCGAGAGCGGTATTCCCACGCGGAGCGTGGGTACGATCATGCCGGCAGTAACACTGACAGCCCCTCTACCCCACCCTTTTTCCAGCCCATACAAGCTGTTACTGTGACCGACCGCTGCCTGGATCGAACACCGATTTGATACGCCCCTTGCTGCTGACCATCAGCCTGGCCTTGAGCACGACAGCCGCCGCGACCATCAGCGAAAGCCATGGTTACGCCCAGTTCGGCGTCCTCAAGTATCCGGCCAGCTTCACCCATTTCGACTGGGTCAATCCCGAGGCGCCGAAGGCTGGCACCTTGCGAATCATGGCCAACGGCACGTTCGACACCCTGAACCCCTACACCTTCAAGGGCAGCAGCCCGATTTCCACCCCCAACTTCGGCCAGTACGGCGTCAGCGAGCTGAACGAGCCATTGATGGCCGGCACCGGCCAATACGACCCATCCGGCGACGAACCCACGTCGAGCTACGGCCTGATCGCCAAAACGGTGGAGTACAGCGAGGACCGAAGCTGGGTGGTGTTCAACCTGCGCCCGGAAGCACGCTTTCACGACGGTAAGCCAATTACCGCCTATGACGTGGCGTTTTCCTACAGAACCCTGCTCAGGGACGGTCACCCGCAATACCGCACCGCGCTTCAGGAAGTGCAGCGCGTGGATATCCTCAATCGCCATCGCATCCGCTTCGTGTTCAAGCGGTCCGGCAATCCATTACTGATTCTGCGCCTCGGTGAACTGCCCGTGTTGCCGCAACATTACTGGAAGGGCCGCGATTTCAAGGCCACGACCTTCGAGGCGCCACTGGGCAGCGGGCCGTATCGCATCACGCAGGTAAGACCGGGGCGTAGCCTGGTGTTTGAGCGGGTCAAGGATTACTGGGGCAAGGACCTACCGGTCAATCGCGGCAAGTACAACTTCAACCGCGTGGAAGTCGAGTTCTATCGGGACGCCGACGTCGCCTTCGAAGCCTTCAAGGCAGGCGAGTTCGACATCTACATCGAGCATCAGGCGAAAAACTGGTCCACTGGCTACGACTACCCCGCCGTGAACGAAGGCAAGGTGATCAAGGCGCAGATCCCGCACCAGATCCCGACGCAGACCCAAGGCCTGTTCATGAACACCCGCCGCAACACCTTTGCGGACATTCGGGTGCGCGAGGCGCTGGGTTTGATGTTCAACTTCGAATGGACCAACCGCACGTTGTTCAACGACGCCTATCAGCGTTCGACCAGCTACTACCCCAACAGCGAATTCTCGGCAGCGAACATCCCGTCCGGTCGTGAATTCCTGGTGCTGTCGCCCTATCGCGATCAACTGCCCGCCCAGTTGTTCACCCAGCCATTCAGCGTGTCGAAGACCGACGGCGGCGGCGTGCCTCGCGACACGCTGCGCAAAGCCCTCGGACTGCTCGCTGAAGCGGGGTGGAAATTCACTGATCGCGGGCTGTTAAACAGTGCAGGTCAGCCGTTGCGTTTTGAAATACTGCTGGTCAACCCGAGTCTTGAACGAATCCTGCAACCCTACATCGAAGACCTCACGCGCATCGGCATCGACGCGCGTCTGCGCACCGTGGATCGCGCCCAGTACAAGCAGCGCCTGGACCAGTTCGATTTCGACATGATTCTGATGACCCTCAGCCAGACATTGAGTCCGGGCCTGGAGCAGTGGCAGTACTTCCACTCCAGCCAGGCCGGCATCAAGGGCAGCAAAAACTATGCGGGCGTGGCCAACCCCGTGGTGGACAACCTGTTGAGCCAGTTGCTTTCGGCGAAAACCCGGGACGATCAGGTCGCCATCACCAAAGCGCTGGACCGCGTCCTGCTCTGGCAGCACTACATGATTCCCAACTGGTACCTGAGCAACCATCGCCTGGCGTACCGCAATCGCTTCGCCTTCGTCACCACCCCGCCCTACACCCTGGGCCTGCGCGCGTGGTGGCTCAAGCCTTCGGAGAAAACCCCATGACTGCCCTCCGCTCCCTGACGCGGGCTGGCGGCCTGTTCCTGTTCGGCCTGGCCTGTTCAGTCCACGCTGCTCCGCAACACGCCATCACGCTGTACAACGAGCCACCGAAATACCCGGCCGACTTCAAACATTTCGATTACGTGAACCCGGACGCGCCCAAGGGTGGCATTCTGCGCAGCGCCGGTTTCGGCAGCTTCGACAGCCTCAACCCGTTCATCAGCAAGGGCGTGCCTGCCGATGACATCGGCCTGATCTACGACACCCTGATGCGTCAGGGCCTGGACGAGCCATTCACCGAATACGGCCTGATCGCGAGCAAGATCGAGAAAGCCCCGGACAACAGTTGGGTGCGTTTCTACCTGCGCCCCGAAGCGCGCTTCAACGACGGCCATCCGGTGCGCGCCGAAGACGTGGTATTCAGCTTCGACACGCTGATCAAGGACGGCTCGCCTCTGTACCGCAGTTACTACGCAGACGTCGACAAGGCCGTCGCCGAAGACCCGCTGACCGTGCTGTTCACCTTCAAGCACACCAACAACCGCGAGTTGCCGCTGATCATCGGCCAGTTACCGGTGCTGCCGAAACACTGGTGGGCCACCCGGGATTTCAACAAAGGCAACCTAGAAATCCCGCTGGGCAGCGGCCCCTACAAAGTCAGCGAAGTGAAGGCCGGGCGTTCGGTGCGCTACGAGCGGGTCAAGGATTACTGGGGCAAGGACCTGCCGGTCAACAAGGGTTTCTACAACTTCGACAAACTGTCCACCGACTACTACCGCGACAACACCGTCGCCCTTGAGGCCCTTAAGGCCGGCGCGTTCGACTACTGGCAGGAAATGACCGCGAAAAACTGGGCCACCGCCTACGACGTGCCCGCCGTACGCGAGGGCAAGCTGATCAAGGAAGAAATCCCCAACGGCAACCCGCAGGGCATGCAGGGCTTTATCTTCAACCTGCGCAAGCCGATGTTCCAGGACGTGCGCGTGCGACAGGCCCTGAGCCTGTTGCTGGACTTTGAATGGACCAACAAGCAGCTGTTCTTTGGCATGTACACGCGGACCAAAAGTTATTTCGACAACTCGGACATGGCTTCTCACGGCCTGCCGTCCGAGGCTGAGCTGAAAATCCTTGAGCCGCTGCGCGACAAACTGCCGCCTGCGCTGTTTACCGATGAATTCAAACTACCGGTCACCGATGGCAGCGGCATCATTCGTGAGCAACAACGCAAAGCCTTCGCACTGCTCAAAGAGGCGGGCTGGAAGATCGTCGGCGACAAAATGGTCGACGCCGAAGGCAAGCCAGTGACCATCGAATTCCTGCTGGCGCAGACCGAGTTCGAGCGCGTTTTATTGCCGTTCAAACGCAACCTGGCCGACATCGGCATCAATCTGGAGATTCGCCGGGTCGACGTGTCGCAATACATCACTCGCCGCCGTTCGCGGGATTACGACATGATCGTCGGCAGTTTTCCGCAGTCCAGTTCGCCGGGTAATGAACAACGCGAATACTGGGAATCGTCAGCAGCGGACAAACCGGGCAGCTACAACCTGATCGGATTGAAGGATCCGGCGGTCGATCAACTGGTCAGCGGACTGATCAACGCTGACTCACGCCAGAGCCTGATCGACCACACCCGCGCCCTCGACCGCGCACTGCTGTGGGGCTATTACGTGATCCCTAACTGGCACATCAAGACCTGGCGTCTGGCCTACTGGAATCATCTGGGCCATCCAAAAAAATCGCCGCTTTACGACATTGGCGCCATGACCTGGTGGGTCAAGCCGGACACTACACCTGCGATTTCCGTGCAACCGGCGTCGGATACCGACGCGCCAGAAGCCGCACCTTCCAAGGATTCGGAGCAATAACATGCTGGCGTACATTCTGCGGCGCTTGCTGCTGATCGTGCCGACCCTGTTCGGCATCCTGCTCATCAACTTCGTGATCATCCAGGCCGCGCCCGGCGGCCCGGTGGAACAAATGATCGCCAAGCTGGAAGGCTTCGAAGGCGCCACCAGCCGCATTGCCGGGGGCGGCGCGGAAGTCTCCGTAGCGGGGTCGACCTACCGCGGCGCGCAGGGCCTGGACCCGGCGCTGATCAAGGAAATCGAGCACATGTACGGTTTCGACAAGTCGGCGCCGGAACGCTTGTGGATCATGGTCAAAAATTACGCGCGCCTGGATTTCGGCGACAGTTTCTTTCGCGACGCCAAGGTCATCGACCTGATCGTGGAGAAAATGCCGGTGTCGATCTCGCTGGGGCTGTGGAGCACCCTGATCATGTACCTGGTGTCGATCCCGCTGGGGATCGCCAAGGCCACACGCCACGGCAGCCACTTCGACGTCTGGACCAGTTCGGCGATCATCGTCGGCTATGCGATTCCGGCGTTCCTGTTCGCCATCCTGTTGATCGTGGTGTTCGCCGGGGGCAGCTATTTCGACTGGTTCCCGCTGCGAGGTCTGACCTCCAGCAACTTCGACGAACTGAGCTGGCTGGGCAAAGTGGGTGATTACTTCTGGCACCTGGTACTGCCGATCACAGCACTGGTGATCGGCAACTTCGCCACCATGACCCTGCTGACCAAGAACAGCTTCCTCGATGAAATCGGCAAGCAGTACGTCATTACCGCGAAAGCCAAGGGGCTGACACAGCGCCGCGTGCTCTACGGCCACGTGTTCCGCAACGCGATGCTGCTGGTGATCGCCGGTTTCCCATCCGCATTCATTGGCATCTTCTTCACCGGCTCGTTGCTGGTCGAAGTGATTTTCTCCCTCGACGGCCTGGGCCTGATGAGTTTCGAAGCGGCGATCAACCGCGACTATCCGGTGGTGTTCGGCACCCTGTTCATCTTCACCCTGCTGGGGCTGGTGGTGAAACTGATCGGCGACCTGACCTACACGCTGGTTGACCCACGTATCGACTTCGACCGCAGGGATCATTGATATGACGTTGTCCCCTCTCAATCGACGCCGTTTCGAACGTTTCAAAGCCAACAAGCGTGGCTGGTGGTCGTTGTGGCTGTTCCTGATCTTGTTCTGCCTGAGCCTGGGCGCCGAACTGATCGCCAACGACAAGCCACTGATCGTCAAATACGACGGCCACTGGTACTTCCCGGTCTTCGAGCGCTACCCGGAAACTACCTTCGGCGGCGAATTCCCGCTGGAAGCCAACTACAAGAGCCCGTACATCAAGGAACTGATCGCCGCCAAAAACGGCTGGACCCTGTGGGCGCCGATTCCGTTCAGCTACCAGAGCATCAACTACGACCTGAAAGTCCCGGCCCCTGCCCCGCCCTCCCGCGACAATCTGCTCGGCACCGATGATCAGGGCCGCGACGTGCTGGCGCGGGTCATTTATGGCTTCCGCATTTCCGTGCTGTTCGCCCTGACCCTGACCGTGCTCAGCTCAATCATCGGCGTCATCGCAGGTGCCTTGCAGGGTTTCTATGGCGGCTGGGTCGATCTGGTGGGTCAACGCTTCCTGGAAATCTGGTCGGGCCTTCCGGTGCTGTATCTGCTGATCATCCTCGCCAGCTTCGTGCAGCCCAATTTCTGGTGGCTGCTGGGCATCATGCTGCTGTTCTCGTGGATGAGTCTGGTGGACGTGGTCCGTGCTGAATTCCTGCGCGGCCGCAACCTGGAATACGTGCGCGCCGCCCGCGCACTGGGCATGCAGAATGGCGCGATCATGTTTCGCCACATCCTGCCCAACGCCATGGTCTCGACCATGACCTTCATGCCGTTCATCCTCACTGGCGCGATCGGCACCCTGACCGCGCTGGACTTTCTGGGCTTCGGCCTGCCCGCAGGTTCCCCTTCGCTGGGCGAACTGGTCGCACAGGGCAAATCCAACCTGCAAGCGCCGTGGCTGGGCATCAGCGCCTTCGCCGTGCTGGCGCTGATGTTGAGTTTGCTGGTGTTCATCGGCGAGTCCGCCCGTGACGCATTCGACCCGAGGAAATGAGATGAATCAGGACAATCTGATCGAAATCCGCAACCTGTCCGTCGAGTTCGTCACCGGCCAGAAGGTGCAGCGCGTGGTCGAAGGCATCAGCTTCGACATTCGCAAGGGCGAGACCCTGGCGCTGGTGGGCGAAAGCGGCTCGGGCAAGTCCGTCACCGCCCACTCGATTCTGCGACTTTTGCCCTACCCGCTGGCACGGCACCCCACCGGCACCATTCAATACGCAGGGAATGAACTGCTGACGGTCAGCGAGAAACGCATGCGCGCCATCCGTGGCAACCGCATCGCGATGATTTTCCAGGAGCCCATGACCTCGCTGAACCCACTGCAATCGGTGGAAAAGCAGATCAACGAAGTGCTCGGCCTGCACAAAGGCCTGACCGGCAAGGCCGCCACACGGCGTACGCTGGAACTGTTGGAACTGGTCGGCATCCCCGAGCCACTCAAGCGCCTCAAAGCCCTGCCACACGAGCTCTCAGGCGGCCAACGCCAGCGCGTGATGATCGCCATGGCGCTGGCCAACGAGCCTGAGCTGCTGATCGCCGACGAGCCGACCACGGCGCTGGACGTCACCGTACAGCTGAAAATCCTCAAACTGTTGAAGGAATTGCAGGCCCGACTGGGCATGGCGTTGCTGCTGATCAGCCATGATTTGAACGTGGTTCGACAAATTGCCAACCGAGTATGTGTCATGCAGCGCGGTTGCATCGTCGAACAGGCATCGTGCGAACAACTGTTCCGTGCGCCGCACCATCCGTACACCAAAGAATTGATCGCAGCCGAGCCAAAAGGCGGCCCGGCGAACAACGTTCCCGGCGCGCCGATGCTGGAAGTCAACAACCTCAAGGTCTGGTTTCCGATCAAGAAAGGCGTGTTCAAGCGCACCGTCGATCACGTCAAGGCCGTAGACGGCATCCACTTCAGTCTGCCCAAGGGCCAGACGCTGGGGATCGTCGGTGAAAGCGGCTCAGGCAAATCGACGTTGGGCCTGGCGATTCTGAGGTTGATTCGTAGCGAAGGCGAGATACGCTTTCAGGGCGATTCACTGGCCTGTCTCAAGCAGGACCAGGTGCGGCCGTTGCGGCGCCAGATGCAGGTGGTCTTCCAGGACCCGTTTGGCAGCCTGAGTCCGCGCATGTCGGTGTGTGACATCGTTGGCGAAGGCCTGCGGATTCACAAGATCGGTACACCGGTCGAGCAGGAAGCTGCGGTGGTGGAAGCGCTCAAGGAGGTGGGGCTGGACCCGGAAACCCGGCACCGCTACCCCCATGAGTTTTCCGGCGGACAGCGGCAAAGGATCGCCATCGCACGGGCATTAGTGTTAAAACCGGCGCTGATTTTGCTGGACGAGCCGACTTCGGCTCTCGACCGGACCGTCCAGCGCCAAGTGGTGGAGCTTTTACGCTCGCTGCAAGCCAAGTACAACCTGACGTATTTGTTTATCAGCCATGACCTGGCGGTAGTCAAAGCGCTGAGCCACCAGTTGATGGTGGTCAAGCAAGGCCAAGTGGTCGAACAGGGTGTGGCAGAAGACATCTTCGCCGCACCGCAACATCCTTATACACAGCAGTTGCTGGAGGCCGCGTTTCTGGCACCGGCAACTGTCGATTAACCTGAAGAGGAAAAAACCATGGGTTTTCTCGCCGGTAAGCGCGTCCTGATCGTCGGTGTCGCCAGTAAACTGTCCATCGCATCCGGTATCGCTGCCGCCATGCACCGTGAAGGCGCTGAACTTGCTTTCACCTACCAGAACGAAAAACTCAAGGGTCGCGTTGAAGAGTTCGCGGCAGGCTGGGGTTCGAGCGCCGAATTGTGCTTCCCGTGCGACGTGGCCAGCGATGAAGAAATCGCCAAGGTCTTCGAGGAGCTGAGCAAGAAGTGGGACGGCCTGGACTGCATCGTGCACTCCGTGGGCTTCGCCCCAGGCGACCAATTGGACGGCGACTTCACTGAAGCCACCACCCGTGACGGTTTCCGCATCGCCCACGACATCAGCGCCTACAGCTTCGTGGCCCTGGCCAAAGCCGGTCGCGAAATGATGAAAGGCCGCAATGGCAGCCTGCTGACCCTGTCGTATCTGGGCGCAGAGCGCACCATGCCGAACTACAACGTGATGGGCATGGCCAAGGCGAGCCTTGAAGCGGGTGTTCGTTACCTGGCGCGCAGCCTGGGCCCGGATGGCACTCGCGTCAACGCGGTATCGGCAGGCCCGATCCGTACGCTGGCCGCTTCCGGTATCAAGAACTTCCGCAAGATGCTGGACGCCAACGAAGCCCAGACCCCACTGCGTCGTAATGTAACCATCGAGGAAGTCGGCAACGCTGGCGCGTTCCTGTGCTCGGACCTGGCTTCGGGTGTGAGCGGTGAAATCATGTACGTCGACGGTGGTTTCAATACCACGGCGATGGGTGATCTGCAGGACTGACGACTTCGCTGGTCTGTGGACTGGCGTAGCCCCTTTAGGAGCCCCCCTATGCGAGACTCTAGGGTGGCTGGCCAGTCTTTTCGCCACCAAGGCGGCTCCCACACAGATTTGTGTCGGATCATGGATTTGTGGTCGACACAGAAACTGTGGGAGCCGCCTTGGTGGCGAAGGCGGTGGATCAGGCAGCCATGCGCTGAATGATTCACCGTTTTTTTGCGCTTGGGGTTTAGGTGTATATCCGGTGTCGCAACAACGGATATACACCCCTTCCCAATCCAACCCTGAAAAACAAAAAAGCCCCGATTCTCTCGAACCGGGGCTTTTTTGTGTTCAGCGTTTAATGCAGATCAATACTTCTCGATCTTCGCCGCGGACTGCAACTGCGCCTGATACGACTCGAAGTCCTGACGGCCCTCACGCGACGCCAGGAAGCGACGGTACTGGGTCTTCTCGGCATCGGTCGCCGGAGCGGCCTGATTCACACCGTTCAGACGAACAATCACGTAACTGCCATCGGCTGCGGTCAGGCTGGCATAGACCGGCTTGTCCTTGCCTTCAGGCTTCGGCATGCGGAACAGCGTCTGCAGCACTTGAGGGTCAACACCCTCCTGACCACGGGACGCTGCTTCCACCACCTTCCAGTTTTGACCTTCTTGCTTGGTGGCGGTGTACGGCACCTTGCCATCGCGCAGGCCCGCCAACAGCGTATCGCCCTTGGCCTTGATCGCGTCGGTGGCGTGGTTCTTCACCAGTTGCGCACGAATCGCGTCAGAAACCGCTTCCAGCGGCAGTTGCTCTGGCTGACGGTGCTCTTTCACGTGCACCACAACGGTGGTGTCCGGATCGAGTTCCAGCGCCGAGCTGTTGGAACCCTCTTCCATCACTTCAGTGCTGAATGCGGCCTGAACCACGGCACGGTTGGCAGCGATGCCCTCGCCACCTTCACGACCGAACGGCGCGGTGGTCTGGACTTTCAGGCCCAGGTCCGACGCAGGTTGCGTCAGGTCGGACGCTTCATACGCGGCGTCTTGCAATTTTTTGCTGGCATCGACGTACTTCTGCTCGACCAGTTGCGATTTCAGGTCGTGGGTCAGTTTGTCTTTCAGGCTGGCGAAGGTCGGTACCGACGGTGCTTCCACGCCCAGCAGCTTGATCAAGTGCCAGCCAAACTGGGTTTTGACCGGTGCCGAGACCTGATCCTTGTTCAACGCATACAACGCGTCTTCGAAGGCTTCGTCATAAACGCCCTTGCCGGCGTAACCCAGATCACCGCCCTTGCTCGACGAGCCAGGATCCTGCGAGAACTCCTTGGCCAGCGCCGCGAAGTCTTCGCCCTTGGCCAGACGCTGCTGGATCTCTTCGATCTTCGCCTTGGCCTGTGCGTCGGTGGTCTTGTCGTTGACTTCGATCAGGATGTGAGCAGCGCGACGCTGCTCGGCCAGATTGGAAATCTCTTTCTGGTACGCGGCCTGAAGGTCTTCGTCCTTCACCGACACCTTGTCGAAGAACGCGGACTTCTTCAGTTCGATGTAGTCCAGCACCACTTGCTCAGGGCTGAGGAATTCCTTGGCGTGCTCGTCATAGTGCGCCTTGACTTCATCGTCGCTGACTTTGACGTTACTCGGGTCAGCCGGCAGCGAGAGCGTGGCGAAATCGCGGGTCTGCTTCTCCAGACGGGCGAAGGCATCAACCTGCGCATCGGTGACGAATGCACTACCACCAATGCCCGCACGAATCTGACCGATCAGCATTTCCTGACCCAGAATCTGGCGGAACTGCATGCGGGTGTAGCCCAACTGGCGAACGACCTGATCGAAACGGTCAGCGTTGAATTTGCCGTCCACCTGGAATTCAGGAGTCAGCAGAATCTGTTGGTCCAGTGCGGCTTCGGAGAAACCGAATTTGGAATCGGCGGCCCCTTGCAGCAGCAACTTGCGGTCAATCAGGCCCTTGAGTGCCGAATCGCGCAGCATTTTCTCGTTGAGCATTGCCGGATCGAAATCCTTGCCCAACTGTTGCATGAGCTGGCGGCGTTGCATTTCAACGGCCTGGCTCAAATCGTTTTGACTGATTTCGTCACCGTTGACCTTCGCCGCGTCCTGGCTATGGCTGGTGGCCCTGAAAATGGCATCGAAACCGGTCAGGGCCATCAGTGCGATGACAACGCCGATGATGGTCTTGGCAATCCAGCCTTGTGAATTGTCCCTGATATTCTGCAGCATGCGTCCCCCAGAGGGCTTTACTCAACTCACCAAGCTGCGACACACGGAGCGGAGCGTGGGTGTATTCCGGATAGAAGAAAGGCGCATCCGAGGATGCGCCTTCTCGTAACGTGCAAAGCGGACAGGGTTCGAGTGTGCGTCCCCTGAGGTGACAGGCCAGCGCTTGACCAACCGCACTTGCCGCTTTACGACCAGACCAGCGTTGACGCTGCCCTGGCGGTAGGCAAAGGTAACAAAGAAACTTAGTTGACCGCTTCTTTCAGAGCTTTACCGGCTTTGAAGCCTGGCTTCTTGGCCGCTGGAATTTCCAGAGTCTTACCGGTCTGTGGGTTACGGCCGGTACGGGCAGGACGGTCAGTGACAGAGAAAGTACCGAAGCCAACCAGTACAACGGAGTCGCCAGCCTTCAGAGCGCCAGTGACGGATTCGATTACTGCGTCCAGCGCACGGCCAGCAGCAGCTTTCGGGATGTCAGCGGATGCGGCGATAGCATCAATCAGTTCCGACTTGTTCACTCTAAGTCCCCTTATATCTATCTATATTGAGTATATTTTCTAAGTTTTCTGGTGAAGCCAAACAAACGCTGAATGGCCTGGCTGACGCTGGAAAGAGCCGCTTTATAACAAGGGCTCTAAAAAGCTGTCAAGGAAGGCCCCCCAGACTAATGCGTGCTAATTCTTTCCTTAGAGTCAGACTCGCGTTTTTCATCCTTTGCAACCATCTCCGGAGCCACATCCGGCAAGGGCTCCGGCGCGTATTGCAGCGCAATTTGCAGGACTTCGTCAATCCATTTAACAGGTTTGATTTGCAGATCGGCCTTGATATTGTCCGGGATTTCCTTCAAATCACGTACGTTTTCTTCCGGGATGATCACCGTTTTAATTCCACCGCGGTGAGCGGCCAGCAGTTTTTCCTTCAAACCGCCAATCGCCAGCACTTGTCCGCGCAGGGTAATTTCACCGGTCATGGCGACATCGGCACGCACCGGAATCTGCGTCAATGCTGAAACCAGTGCCGTGCACATGCCTACACCCGCGCTCGGGCCGTCTTTGGGCGTCGCCCCTTCCGGCATGTGGATGTGCGTGTCGCGCTTCTCATGGAAGTCCAGAGGGATGCCCAGGCTCTTGGCGCGGCTGCGGACTACCGTCTGTGCAGCGGTGATCGATTCGACCATCACGTCACCCAACGAACCGGTCTTGATCAGTTGCCCTTTACCTGGCACCACGGCTGCTTCGATGGTCAGTAACTCACCGCCCACTTGCGTCCACGCAAGACCTGTCACCTGACCGATCTGATCTTGTTGCTCAGCCAGACCGTAACGGAATTTGCGCACACCCAGGAAGCCTTCCAGCATCGTCGCCGTCACCTTGACGGTAAAATGCTTCTCGCCCGCATGCTCCTTGACCGCCTTGCGGCAGACCTTGGCGATCTGCCGTTCCAGGCTACGTACACCCGCTTCACGCGTGTAGTACCGGATAATGTCGCGAATGGCCTCTTCTTCGAACTCGATTTCGCCTTTTTTCAAGCCGTTGGCAGCGATCTGCTTGGGCGAGAGGTACTTGGTGGCGATGTTGATCTTCTCGTCTTCGGTGTAACCCGGCAGACGGATGACTTCCATACGGTCCAACAGGGCCGCGGGAATATTCATCGAGTTGGCAGTGCAAAGGAACATCACGTCCGACAGGTCGTAATCGACCTCCAGATAGTGATCGTTGAAGTTGTGGTTCTGCTCGGGGTCGAGCACTTCGAGCAACGCGGACGCAGGATCGCCACGCATGTCGCTGCCCATCTTGTCGATTTCGTCGAGCAGGAACAGCGGGTTGCGCACACCGACCTTGGTCATCTTCTGGATCAGGCGACCTGGCATCGAACCGATGTAGGTGCGGCGGTGCCCACGGATTTCAGCCTCGTCACGCACGCCACCCAAGGCCATGCGCACGAACTTGCGGTTGGTCGCATGGGCAATCGACTCCGCCAGCGAGGTCTTACCCACACCAGGAGGACCGACCAGGCACAACACCGGGCCACGGATTTTCTTCACACGCTTCTGCACGGCGAGGTATTCAAGGATCCGCTCTTTGACTTCTTCCAGACCGTAGTGGTCGGCATCAAGAATGTCCTCGGCGCGGGCCAGATCCAGACGTACCTTGCTCTGGGCCTTCCACGGCACCTGAACCAGCCAGTCAATGTAGGAGCGCACGACAGTGGCTTCAGCCGACATCGGCGACATTTGCTTGAGTTTGTTCAGTTCGGCCGTGGCCTTGGTCATGGCGTCTTTCGGCAGGCCTGCGGCATCGATGCGTTTTTTCAGCTCTTCGATCTCGTTATGGCCTTCGTCGCTGTCCCCCAATTCCTTCTGAATGGCCTTCATCTGCTCATTCAGGTAGTACTCGCGCTGGCTGCGCTCCATTTGTTTCTTCACGCGGCCGCGAATGCGCTTCTCGACCTGCAACAGATCGATTTCGGCATCCAGCAGGGCCAACACGTGTTCGACACGGGCACCCAGGTCAATGATTTCAAGGATTTCCTGCTTCTGCTCGATTTTCAGCGCCATGTGAGCCGCCATGGTGTCGACCAGACGACCTGGCTCATCGATGCTGTTGAGCGAAGACAGGACTTCAGCCGGGACTTTCTTGCCCAACTGGACGTATTGTTCGAACTGAGCCAACAGGCTGCGCACGAACACTTCGGATTCGCGATCAGGCGCGTCCGATTCATCGATCAGCGCAACTTCGGCGCGGCAGTGGTCATCCACTTCGATAAAGCGCTCGACGGAACCACGCTGCTCGCCCTCAACCAGCACCTTGACGGTGCCGTCCGGCAGTTTCAGCAGCTGCAATACGGTTGCAATCGTACCCACGCTATAAAGGGCGTCTTCGCCCGGATCATCGTCTGCGGGGTTACGCTGGGCAAGCAGCAAAATCTGCTTGTCACCGGTCATCGCGGACTCAAGGGCCTCGATGGATTTTTCGCGACCCACGAACAGTGGGATCACCATGTGCGGATACACCACGACATCGCGCAATGGCAAAAGAGGCAGTTCAATGGTCGTCTTCATGATTTCGCCTCTACGGCGGCCTTAAGGCCATGGACAGATAGAAATAAGCTGAAAACCAAGATGGGGGTAGCTTTGCAAAAAAACAAGCGTCGGTTTGAGTTAATGCGAAAGCGCCGCTGAAACGCAAAAAGGGCCCGAGGGCCCTTTTTGCTTTCCAGTCGCCCGGTGCGTATGCCGCGAGGCTTACGCGTCCGGAGCCGCCTTGGCAGGTGGCTCACTGTTTTCGTAAATCAACAGCGGCTTGGACGATCCTTCAATGACGCTCTCGTCGATCACCACTTTGCTCACGTCAGGCTCTGACGGGATTTCATACATGGTATCGAGCAGAATGCCTTCGAGAATGGACCGCAAACCACGAGCACCAGTCTTGCGCTCCAGCGCGCGACGAGCAACCGAGTTGAGTGCGTCGGCGCGGAATTCGAGGTCCACACCTTCCATTTCGAACAGCTTGGCGTACTGCTTGGTCAGGGCGTTCTTTGGTTCGGTCAGAATCTGCATCAGCGCAGCTTCGTCCAGCTCGTCCAGCGTAGCCAGAACAGGCAGACGGCCAACGAATTCCGGAATGAGACCGAACTTGACCAGATCGTCAGGCTCGACTTCACGCAGGGACTCGCCCACTTTCTTGCCTTCTTCCTTGCTGCGCACTTCGGCGTTGAAACCGATGCCGCCCTTGGTGGAGCGATTCTGGATGACCTTTTCCAGGCCAGAGAATGCACCGCCACAGATGAACAGGATATTGCGCGTGTCCACCTGCAGGAACTCCTGCTGTGGGTGCTTGCGGCCACCTTGAGGCGGAACGGAAGCCACGGTGCCCTCGATCAGCTTCAGCAAGGCCTGCTGCACACCCTCACCCGAGACGTCACGGGTGATCGAAGGGTTGTCGGACTTGCGGGAAATCTTGTCGATTTCGTCGATGTAGACGATACCCATCTGGGCCTTTTCGACATCGTAATCGCACTTCTGCAACAGCTTCTGGATGATGTTTTCCACGTCCTCACCCACATAACCGGCTTCGGTCAGGGTGGTGGCGTCGGCGATGGTGAACGGTACGTTGAGCAAACGGGCCAACGTTTCGGCCAGCAGGGTCTTGCCGGAACCCGTGGGGCCGATCAGCAGGATGTTGCTCTTGCCCAGTTCAACGTCGTCATTTTTCTTGTCACGCTGGTTCAAGCGCTTGTAGTGGTTGTACACCGCTACAGCTAGAACCTTCTTGGCACGCTCCTGACCAATGACGTACTGGTCAAGGATGCCGCTGATTTCTTTCGGCGATGGCAGTTTATGCGCGCTGCTTTCTGCCTGTGCTTCCTGCACCTCCTCGCGGATGATGTCATTGCACAGGTCGACGCACTCGTCACAGATAAATACCGAGGGGCCGGCAATCAATTTGCGCACTTCATGCTGGCTTTTGCCGCAGAAGGAGCAATAAAGCAGTTTGCCGTTGTCCTCGCCGTTGCGGGTGTCAGTCATTCGATCGATCCAATCCGGTAGGCTTGCAACACAAGATGAAGGCAATTGCGGGCTTTTTCAAGTCCGCAGGTGGTACGGAAGTCCCGACCACCCGGGATTACTGCCTGTCAGGCAATCATTTGATCATCTGACGTTTGTCGAGCACCGAGTCCACCAGACCGTACTCAGCAGCGCGCTCGGCGCTCATGAAGTTGTCGCGGTTGGTGTCACGCTCGATGGCTTCCAGCGACTGGCCGGTGTGGTGAGCCAGCAGCTCGTTCAGCCGTTGGCGAATGTACAGGATTTCCTTGGCGTGAATGTCGATGTCCGACGCCTGCCCCTGGAAACCGCCCAGTGGCTGGTGAATCATCACGCGGGAATTGGGCAGGGCGAAACGTTTGCCCTTGGCACCGCCCGCCAGCAGGAACGCGCCCATGCTGCAAGCCTGGCCCATGACGGTGGTCGATACGTCAGGCTTGATGAACTGCATGGTGTCGTAGATCGCCATGCCCGCAGTCACCGAACCGCCTGGGGAGTTGATGTAGAGATGGATGTCCTTGTCCGGGTTTTCCGCTTCAAGGAAGAGCAATTGCGCCGAGATCAGGTTGGCCATGTAGTCTTCAACCGGGCCGACCAGGAAAATGACGCGTTCCTTGAGCAGACGC
The DNA here is from genome assembly GCF_045764065.1 of Pseudomonas sp. Pseu.R1. Taxonomy (NCBI): domain Bacteria; kingdom Pseudomonadati; phylum Pseudomonadota; class Gammaproteobacteria; order Pseudomonadales; family Pseudomonadaceae; genus Pseudomonas; species Pseudomonas sp. Pseu.R1. The sequence goes on from NZ_JBJGEE020000001.1 coordinate 1,381,924, forward strand.
GAGTAGATGTCATAGGCGCGTTCGCCACGGGCGGACTGCTCGATAACCATCGGGACCAAGCCGCCAGCGGCCTGGATGTCAGAGTGCTGCTGAATATAAGAATTGCGGGACATGTCTCGCATTCACTCCCAAATAGTCATGTCTTGAATACGCATAAGCCAGCACGAAGGCTGGCTTATGGTGTTTTCGAACGAGAGAAAGAAATCAGTCGGCTTTTGGAGCTTCTACCGGCTTGACGGCTTCTTCGTACGAGACCGCTTTATCGGTCACGCTCGCTTTCTGCAAAACAGTATCCACAACTTGCTCTTCCAGCACAACCGAACGGACTTCGTTCATTTGCTGTTCGTTCTTGTAGTACCAGGCCACAACCTGCTCTGGCTCCTGGTAAGCGGAAGCCATTTCCTGGATCAGCTCACGAACGCGGGCTTCATCAGGCTTCAGGTCGAACTGCTTGACCACTTCAGCAACGATCAGACCCAGCTCGACGCGGCGCTTGGCTTGCTCTTCGAACAGCTCGGCTGGCAGTTGGTCAGGCTTGATATTGCCACCGAACTGTTGAACGGCCTGAACACGCAGACGGTTCACTTCGTTTTCTAGCAGTGCTTTTGGCACTTCGATCGGGTTGGCCGCCAGCAGACCGTCCATGACCTGGTTCTTGACCTTGGACTTGATGGCCTGACGCAGTTCACGCTCCATGTTCTTGCGAACTTCGGTGCGGAAACCTTCCAGAGTCGCTTCCTTGATACCGAACTGATTGAAGAACGCCTCGTTCAGTTCTGGCAGGACCGGAGCCGACACCGAAGTCACGGTGACGGTGAACTCGGCGGCCTTGCCAGCCAGTTCCAGGTTCTGGTAGTCCTCAGGGAAAGTCAGGCTCAGAACGCGCTCTTCACCGGCTTTGGCGCCGACCAGACCGTCTTCGAAACCAGGGATCATGCGACCCGAACCCAGCACCAGCTGAGTACCAGTGGCCGAACCGCCAGCGAACGCTTCGCCGTCGATCTTGCCAACGAAATCGATGGTCAGTTGGTCTTCGTTGGCAGCAGCGCGGTCAGCGGCTTCGTAACGAACGTTCTGCTTGCGCAGGATTTCCAGCATGTTGTCCAGATCGGAGTCCGCGACGTCAGCCGACAGCCGCTCGACAGAAACAGACTCGAAACCGGCAACGGAGAATTCAGGGAACACTTCGAAAGTGGCGACGTATTCGAGGTCCTTGCCCTTTTCGAAGGATTTTGGCTCGACGGAAGGTGCGCCGGCCGGGTTCAGCTTTTGCTCTACGACGGCTTCGTAGAAAGTTGCCTGGATCAGGTCGCCCAGGGCTTCCTGACGGGCGCCGTCTTCATAACGCTGGCGGATCACGCTCATAGGCACTTTGCCTGGGCGGAAGCCCGGGATCTTGGCTTTACGTGCGGTCTGCTGCAGACGCTTGTTGACTTCGGTCTCGATGCGCTCAGCTGGCACGCCAATGGTCATGCGGCGCTCGAGAGCGGAAGTGTTTTCAACAGAAACTTGCATGGATATTCCTCGTTGCACAGACGTTAGCCGGCCGTTTCCGACCCCAGAATCAAGGGCAAGCATTCTAGTGGGTCAATCTCAAGAAGTCACCCTACTGAAGAAGGGTAAACACGATGGAATGCAACCAAAGGGAAAAGGACGAAGGTTCAAACCTTCGCAAGCGGTCTGGAACGGGCTTCGCACCCTTCTATATATAGGAAGCGAAGCACGACCGAATGTCGATCCAATCCCTGGAAACACTCCGGAAAAGCCCGCCAATGAAGACACGACAGGCTCGTTCCAGCGTGAAACCAATACGCTGAAACAAAAAAAGCCGCACTGGGCGGCTTTTTCGATCCCTGAAAAGCCAACCGGCATTGTTCAGGGGTTGTAACTGGTGCGGACGAAGAGACTCGAACTCTTACGCCTCGCGGCGCTGGAACCTAAATCCAGTGTGTCTACCAATTCCACCACGTCCGCGTTTTGAACCGCTTCTTAAAGCAAAGGCGCCAGATTATCAGTCTGGCGCCTTTTCGAATATGGGGTGGACGATGGGGATCGAACCCACGACAACAGGAGTCACAATCCTGTGCTCTACCAACTGAGCTACGCCCACCATATTGCGTTGTAACCTACTTGTGCCAAAGCTGCCTTTAGTGGCGCACCCGGCAGGACTCGAACCTGCGACCATCCGCTTAGAAGGCGGATGCTCTATCCAGCTGAGCTACGGGCGCTTGGTTAATCTGCAATCTTTCGACCTGCAAATTAAGAGCTTTCAATCACGCTGAGTCGATTTAAACTCCACCTGACTTTACCAACCTTTCGACTTGATTCACCGCTTCCGGCTTATCCTGTGTGGGGTTGTGCCCGACAAGTGCGACGAATCTTATAGACGACCTTGAGGGGCGTCAACACTTTTTTCTAAAAAATTCAGTTAATTAAAGGGCTTAGCTTATTAAGCAGACCAACCGCCTTTGCCCTTGGCCCATGTCATGCGAGAATGCGCGCTCTTTTTCCCTCCCTTCCGATGGTTAATCACGCGTAATGACTGCAAAACTAATAGACGGCAAAGCGATCGCAGCCCACCTGCGCCAGCAGATCGCCCAACGAGTCGCCGAACGTCGCGAGCAAGGGCTGCGCACGCCGGGCCTCGCGGTGATTCTGGTCGGCAGCGACCCCGCCTCTCAGGTTTACGTCTCGCACAAACGCAAAGACTGTGAAGAGGTCGGTTTCATTTCCCGGGCCTACGACCTGCCCGCTGCCACCACCCAGACCGAACTGACCGATCTGATCGACAGCCTCAATGAAGATCCGGCCATCGACGGCATCCTGCTGCAACTGCCGCTGCCGGAGCATCTGGATTCTTCGCCGTTGCTGGAGCGCATTCGTCCCGATAAGGACGTCGACGGCTTCCATCCTTATAACGTCGGCCGCCTGGCTCAGCGCATCCCGCTGCTGCGCCCGTGCACCCCAAAAGGCATCATGACCCTGCTGGAAAGCACCGGCGTGGACCTGTACGGCAAAGACGCCGTGGTGGTCGGCGCGTCCAACATCGTTGGCCGCCCGATGGCCATGGAACTGCTGCTGGCCGGTTGCACCGTGACCGTCACTCACCGCTTCACCCAGGATCTGGCGGGCCATGTTGGCCGTGCTGATCTGGTGGTGGTGGCGGCGGGCAAGCCGGGCCTGGTCAAAGGCGAATGGATCAAGGAAGGCGCCATCGTGATCGACGTTGGCATCAACCGTCAGGAAGACGGCAAGCTGGTTGGCGATGTGGTGTACGAGACTGCCCTGCCCCGCGCAGGCTGGATCACTCCAGTCCCCGGTGGCGTTGGCCCGATGACCCGCGCGTGCCTGCTCGAGAATACGCTGTACGCGGCGGAAGAGCTGCACAACTGATCGGTACACCGCGCTCATGAAAACGGCACCCTGAGGTGCCGTTTTTTATTGCCAAAGACTGACTGCTTCTGCCGAAGGCGTAGGAGCTTTGCTTGCAAGCGATCTGGCGCGGAGCGGCAGCGAAACCATTCAAACCGGTAGCATCAGACGCACCGCGTTATCCGGATTTACTGCCGCTCCCCGACAGATCGTCAGCAAGCTAGGCTCCTACGGCCTCCGGCCAGAAAGAATCAAGAGCCCTTACTTCTTCGCAGCCTCCCAGCTCTTCAACAGATCCGAATAGGCAATGGTCTCACCCTTCGGCTTCTCGTTGGCCAGCTTGCGTTGCGGTGCGAGGAACGCGCCGTTGCTCTTCTCGGCTTTGGTGTACCACTCTTCAGCCGAGGTTTCCGGGTTCATCTTCGGTGCACAACCACTGGCGTCCTGAACCTTGGAGCGTTCGATGCGGGTCATGATGGCGTCCTGATCCTTGGCCAGACCGTCCAGTGCCGCTTGCGCAGATTTCTCGCCAGTAACGGCCTCAGCCACGTGACTCCACCACAGTTGCGCCAGTTTCGGATAATCCGGGACGTTGGTGCCGGTCGGCGACCACTGAACGCGGGCCGGGCTGCGGTAGAACTCCACCAGACCACCCAGCTTCGGCGCCAGCGCGGTCATCTCTTTGGAGTTGATGTCCGACTCACGAATCGGCGTCAGGCCGACGATGGTTTTCTTCAGCGACACCGACTTCGAAGTCACGAACTGCGCATAGAGCCAGGCCGCAAGGCGCTTCTTCTCGTCAGCCGACTTCAGGAACGTCCACGACCCCACGTCCTGATAGCCCAGCTTCATGCCTTCCTTCCAGTACGGCCCTTTCGGCGACGGCGCCATCCGCCATTTCGGCGTGCCGTCGGCGTTCATCACCGGCAGACCTGGCTTGGTCATGTCAGCCGTAAACGCGGTGTACCAGAAGATTTGCTGCGCAACGTTACCCTGCGAAGGCACCGGCCCCGACTCGGAGAAGGTCATGCCCGCAGCCTCTGGCGGCGCGTAGGCTTTCAGCCAGTCGATGTATTTCTGGGTGGCATACACTGCGGCCGGACCGTTGGTGTCGCCGCCGCGGGTGATACTGGAACCAACCGGATGACAATCTTCGACGCGAATGCCCCACTCGTCCACCGGCAGGCCGTTCGGCAGGCCTTTGTCGCCACTGCCTGCCATGGAGAACCAGGCGTCAGTAAAGCGCCAGCCCAAGGACGGGTCTTTCTTGCCGTAGTCCATGTGGCCGTAGACTTTCTTGCCGTCGATTTCCTTCACGTCTTCGCTAAAGAATTTGGCGATGTCTTCATAGGCCGACCAGTTAACCGGCACGCCCAGCTCATAGCCATATTTGGCCTTGAACTTCTCTTTCAGATCAGGACGCTCGAACCAGTCGGCGCGGAACCAGTACAGGTTCGCGAACTGCTGGTCAGGCAGTTGGTACAGCTTGGCCGGGGTGATGACTTTGCCCGACGCGTCCTTGACCTCTGGAGAGGTGGTAAACGAGGTACCGATGAAGTCCTTGATATCCAACGTAGGAGACGTGACTTTCGCGCCTTCGGGGCTTGCCATCAGGTCGGTCAGAGACAGCGCCTTGCCATAACGGAAATGGGTACCGATAAGGTCGGAGTCATTGACCCAGCCGTCATAAATACTCTTGTCCGACTGCATGGCCGTTTGCAGTTTCTCGATGACGTCGCCCTCTTGCAGCAGGTCGTGGGTCACCTTGATGCCAGTGATTTCGGTGAAGGCCTTGGCGAGGGTTTTGGACTCGTATTCATGGGTGGTCAGGGTCTCGGACACCACTTTGATGTCCATGCCACGGAACGGCTCGGCCGCTTTGATGAACCACTCCAATTCCTTGAGCTGGTCAGCGTCGGACAGGGTCGTAGGCTTGAACTCGCTGGCCGCCCACTTCTTCGCGGCGTCCTCGTACTGATCCGCCCACGCCGAAACGCTCAAGCCACTGAGCATCACCATCGTCGCTACCGTCACACTATGTCGCAGCTTGTTTTTCTTATTGAACATAGACACCTCCAGTGTTGATTCTTATGTATTCCCACATTTCAAACCTTCAACCCCACCGCATCACAACCAACAGCCAGACCAGGGACAGCCCGGAGGCGACCCAGATGCTCCAGTCGGTCGCGCCAATGACCAGCAAATGCAGGTAGGCGCTGCCGAGAAGACCGATGAACAGCCGGTCGCCACGGGTGGTGGCCATCAGCAGAAACCCGCGACGTTCGATGCTCGCCGAGCGCAGCTCCCAGACCGTCATTGCCACCAGCACGGCAGCGATCGATCCAAAAAACAGCGCAGTCGGCAGTGTCCAGGACATCCACTCCATTTTTTCGACTCCTCAGACACGACCAAGGGCAAAACCCTTGACCACATGGTTGCGAACGAACCAGATCACCAGCATGCCCGGCAGGATGGTCAACACCCCCGCTGCCGCCAGCACGCCCCAGTCGATACCCGAAGCCGACACCGTGCGGGTCATGACCGCCGCAATCGGTTTGGCGTTGACCGACGTCAGGGTCCGCGCCAACAGCAGCTCGACCCAGGAGAACATGAAGCAGAAGAACGCCGTCACGCCGATGCCCGAACCAATCAACGGGATGAAAATCTTCCCGAAGAACTTGGGAAAGCTGTAACCATCAATGTAGGCGGTTTCGTCAATTTCCTTCGGAACGCCCGACATGAAGCCTTCCAGAATCCACACCGCCAACGGTACGTTGAACAGGCAATGTGCCAGCGCAACGGCAATGTGGGTATCGAACAGGCCGATGGAGGAATACAACTGGAAGAACGGCAGCAGAAACACGGCCGGTGGCGCCATGCGGTTGGTCAGCAGCCAGAAGAACAGGTGCTTGTCGCCGAGGAACCGATAGCGGGAAAACGCATACGCGGCAGGCAACGCCACGCTCAGCGAAATCACAGTGTTCAGGCACACGTAGTACAGCGAATTGATGTAGCCGCTGTACCAGCTCTCGTCGGTGAAGATCACCTTGTAGTTGGCCAGGGTGAAATCCTGCGGCCACAAAGTCAGTCCGCCGAGGATTTCAGTATTGGTTTTGAAGGACATGTTGATCAGCCAGTAGATAGGCACCAGCAAAAACAACAGGTAGACCCACAACGGCACGACTTTACGAAGATTCATGGCCGCTCCTCAGTTCTTTTCGCCGTGGGTCATGGCGGTGTAGAACACCCACGACACCAACAGAATGATCAGGAAATACACCAGCGAGAATGCCGCCGCAGGCCCCAGGTCAAACTGGCCGAGCGCCATGGTGGTCAGGGTCTGACTGAGGAAAGTGGTCGAGTTGCCCGGCCCGCCACCGGTCAATACGAAGGGTTCGGTGTAGATCATGAAGCTGTCCATGAAGCGCAGCATCACGGCGATCAGCAGCACGCTTTTCATCTTTGGCAACTGGATGTGTCGGAAAACGGCCCAATGAGAGGCCCGATCAATACGCGCCGCCTGATAGTACACGTCCGGAATCGCCCGCAGCCCCGAGTAGCACAGTAGCGCCACCAGCGAGGTCCAGTGCCAGACGTCGATGATCAGCACCGTTACCCAGGCATCCGAAGCATTGGCGGCATAGTTGTAGTTGATGTGCAGCACATTGTTGAGAAACCAGCCCAGCAGGCCAATGTCACCACGGCCGAAGATCTGCCAGATGGTGCCGACCACGTTCCATGGGATCAGCAGCGGAAGGGTCATGACGATCAGGCATACCGACGACCAACGACCTTTGGTCGGCATGGTCAGGGCGATGGCGATGCCCAGCGGGATTTCAATCAGCAGCACGCAGCCCGAATAGATGAACTGGCGCAGCAGCGAATCGTGCAGGCGAGGGTCCTGCAACACTTGCTTGAACCAGTCAGCGCCGACGAAATAGCGGCTGGACTGATCGAAAATGTCCTGCACCGAATAGTTGACCACGGTCATCATCGGAATGATGGCGCTGAACGCCACCAGCAGAAACACCGGCAGCACCAGCCACCAGGCCTTGTTGTTCTGCACTTTACTCATGGGGCACCTCACGGGCCGGGGCGTGTTCCGTCGTAGCCTCCAGCAGAAATTCGTCGGCGTAGAGCATCAGCCATTGGGCCGGGAAGCTGATCCAGGCCTGGCCTTGCGGCACCGGCTTGTCTTCCTGCAAACGGACTTTCAACGACTGGCCCGCCAGGTTCAGCGTGAGGATCTTGTAGGTCCCCAGGTCTTCGACGTAGGTCACGTCGGCGCACATAGCGTCATCGAACGGGCCGTCCCAGACGTGGACGAACTCCGGCCGAATGCCGACTTTGAGGTTGCTCCACTTCGTCGAGGCCAACGTCTGCTGCAAGGCCTCGGACAGTGGCAAATGAATACCGCCAAAGCCCACACCACCCGCCTCTGGCTTGACCTCAATCAGGTTCATGCCGGGGCTGCCAATGAAGTAGCCGACAAAGGTGTGACGAGGTTTTTCGAACAGCTCACGCGGCGTGCCGAACTGCACGATCTGGCCGCCGTACATCACCGCGATCTTGTCGGCGAAGGTCGAGGCCTCCAGTTGATCGTGGGTGACGTAGACCATGGTGATGTTGAACTGCTCGTGGATCTGCTTGAGCTTGCGCCGCAGCTTCCACTTCAGGTGTGGATCGATCACGGTGAGCGGCTCGTCGAACAGGATCGCCGACACGTCATCACGCACCAGCCCACGACCCATGGAGACTTTCTGCTTCTCGTCAGCGGTCAGACCCTTGGCTTTCTTTTTCAGCAGCGGCTGCAAATCCAGCACCTCGGCGATTTCCTGCACCTTGGTCTGAATCTTCGCCTCGGCCATGCCCTGATTGCGCAGGGGGAAAGCGAGGTTGTCGTACACCGTCATGGTGTCGTAGACCACCGGAAACTGGAAAACCTGGGCGATGTTGCGCTGCTCCGGCGACAGGTCGTTGACCACGGTGCTGTCGAACATGACTTTGCCTTCCGAGGGGCTGAGCAGGCCGGAAATAATGTTGAGCAAGGTCGATTTGCCACACCCGGACGGCCCGAGCAAGGCGTACGCCCCGCCCTGCTCCCAGATGTGGGTCATCTCGCGAATGGCATAGTCTTCGGGGCTTGTCGGGTTGGCGTTGTAGCTGTGGGCCAGCTGTTGCAAACGGATCTCGGCCATCAGGCAACCCTCGCCATGCGCAGGCCCGGCGCTTGAATCAGGCCGCCCTGCTGATCGAACACGAATAATTTATGAGTGGGGATGTACACGCGAATCGGCGTATCGACGTCGTATTCGTGAACCCCCGGCAGGTGCAGCACCAGCGAGAAGTGTTCGTTGCGCACATGCAGAAAGGTTTCCGAGCCACTGATTTCCGCCAGCTCCACGGTCACTGCCAGTTCCAGGTCGTCGTCGTTGGACGGCACCAGGCTCAGGTGGCTGGGGCGCACGCCAAAGCGGTAGTCGCCGTCGCCGATCTTGCGCAGGTCGACGTTGAGCGGAAAGTGCACGAAGTTGGCAAAACTGACTTCATTGCCGTCGATGCGACCGGGCATCAGATTGATCGGCGGCTCGGAGAACAGCTCAGCCGCCAGCACGGTTTTCGGCTGGTGATAGACCTCGGGAGTCTTGCCACTCTGGATCAGACGACCTTCGTGAAGAATGGTCGTGGTCCCGCCGAGGGCCAACGCCTCGTTTGGCTCAGTGGTGGCGTACACGGCGATGGTGTTACGGGTTTCGAACAACTGGCGCATTTCCTGGCGCAGTTCTTCGCGCAGCTTGTAGTCGAGGTTGACCAGCGGCTCGTCGAACAGGATCAGCTCGGCGTCCTTGACCAACGCCCGCGCCATCGCCGTGCGTTGCTGCTGGCCGCCGGAGAGTTCAAGGGGGTAGCGCGTAAGAAACTTCTCGATACGCAGCATTTTCGCGGTTTCCCGCACGCGGCTTTCGATTTCATCTTTCGACATTTTGGCCTGACGCAGCGGCGAGGCGATGTTGTCGAAGACGGTCATGCTCGGGTAGTTGATGAACTGCTGATAAACCATCGAAACGTTGCGATGGCGCACCGCGACCTGAGTGACATCTTTGCCATTCATCAGGACTCGGCCGCTGTCTGGCTTGTCCAGACCAGCCATCAAGCGCATCAGGCTGGTTTTGCCTGATAAGGTGCGCCCCAGCAATACGTTGAATGAGCCGGGTTCGAAGCTCAGCGAGGCGTCATCGATCCAGATCTGGCCGTCAACCGTGCGGCTGACGTGCTCAAGCGTGAGAGACATGGCGTGCCCTTTGTTATTTGTCTTGTTCGGGGTGAAACGTGTTCGGGTCGTGACATTCGTCGACCGTTTGTTGGATAGCGACAATCGTGCCAATTCACCTTCGCAAACGAACTAAGCGCCAAAACCATTGATTTAGAGCTGTCAGCTCAAAAACGCACTGAACACAGCATTCGTTGGTGAACATAAATGAACAGGAAAGACTGAACACCTGAACAAAATGAACATTGACTTTGAACACAGCTGAACAACAATGGCTGAACGTTTCGAGCACGGATGCTCCGCCAAAGCGTTACCCCAACAACAATAAAAGCATCAGGACGGAGCCAGCCTATGGCCGCCACAGCGCACGACACGATCATTCGCGATTCCTGGGCCCGCTGCCGCGAATTTGGCCTGGATCATCAATCCCGCCCCGCTTTCAACCGGCTACCGGAACGGCAGGTTTCGCAACTGCTGGAGCGCCATCACGCACTGGTGCAGACCACCCATCAGCAAGTCCTGCCCTTCTACGAAAACATCCTCAGCAACTCGAACTGCTTGATTCTGCTGGCCGATCAGCAAGGCCAGGTGCTGAACTCCTGGGGCACCAAGCGCTTCGTCGAGCCGGATCAGCAACGGGGTTTCGTCGCCGGGGCCAGTTGGCTGGAGCAAGGGGTGGGCACCAACGCGATTGGCACCGCACTGGCCTGTGAACAGGCTGTTCACATTGAACACGATGAACACTTTCTCAAGGCCAATCGCTTCATGACCGGCTCTGCGGCGCCAATCTTCGATGCCTCGCGGCGTATGATCGCGGTGCTCGATGTGTCCAGCGACAGTTTCCTGCCGCCCTCGCACACCTTGGGGATGGTGAAGATGATGAGCCAGACCATCGAGAACCGGCTCATTCTCGATCAATTCCAGAACGGTTATTTTCAGCTGACCTTCAACACCGGCCTGAACAATCTGGACAGCCAATGGGCCGGGTTGCTGGTGTTCGATGAGAGTGGGCGGATCCTGTGTGCCAATCGCCGGGCCGACAGTTTGCTGGGAGTCAGCCTGCTGCATGCCAATATCCAGAACCTGTTCAAGGCGCCTGTCGCTCAGTTGCTCAATCAGCAGGAAGGCCAGCCCTTTGCGCTTCAGGCAGCGGGACATAACCGCTTTCATGGCCTGATCAAACGTCCCGGCGCGTCGGTATTGAAATTCCACAACGTGGCGACCCCCAGACCGCAGCCTCAAACACCCGCTATCGGGGATGAAAAAGTCGCCAAAGCCGCACGTCAGGCTCAGCGCTTGCTGGAGAAAAACGTGCCGCTGCTGATCCTTGGCGAGACCGGCGCAGGCAAAGAGGTGTTCGTCAAGAATCTGCATCAGGCAAGTTCCAGGGCCGATCAACCTTTCATTGCCGTGAACTGCGCCGCCATTCCTTCGGAGTTGGTGGAAGCGGAACTGTTTGGCTATGAAAAAGGAGCGTTCACCGGCGCTCACCACAAAGGCAGCATCGGGCTGATTCGAAAGGCTGACAAAGGCACGTTGTTTCTCGACGAGATTGGCGACATGCCGCTACCTGTTCAGGCGCGTCTTCTGCGGGTTTTGCAGGAACGTTGCGTGCAGCCGTTGGGCAGCAGTGAGTTGTTCCCCGTGGATATCAGGGTCATCTCCGCGACCCACTGCTCATTGCGTGAACAGGTGCAAAGCGGACGTTTCCGGCAGGATTTGTATTACCGCATCAGTGGGCTGAACCTTGAACTGCCACCTTTGCGAGAGCGCACCGACAAAGCCGAATTGGTGCAAGCCATCTGGGAGCAACATCGTGAGCCGCAGCAGACAGCAGGGTTTGAGTCGTCGGTGCTGGCACTGTTCGAACGGCACCCGTGGCCTGGGAATTTGCGTCAATTGAGCAACGTGATTCAGGTGGCGTTGGCGTTGGCGGATGATCAGAGGATCTCTACTGAGCATTTACCGGAGGACTTTTTTGCGGATTTGGAACTGGCCGCTCTGGAAATGGAAAGCCAGGAGCCGGGGATCGTGTTCAACCGCAAGGCGGCGCTGGACACACCCGAGGAATTGAACGAATTGCTGCAGGCGGCCGGAGGGAATATTTCGCAGTTGGCCAAGCGGTTGGGGGTGAGTCGGAATACGCTATATAAGCGGCTGCGGGAGCAGGGGTTTTGATTAGATAATTGCAGTGTTTGACCTGACGCCATCGCCAGCAAGCCGGCTCCCACAATGACCGCGCCGAATCCAGATTATTTGTTCGACGCCGAACCCTGTGGGAGCCGGCTTGCTGGCGAACGCGGTGTATCAGTCACAGATGTGCTGGCCGACTCTCCGCATTCGCCAGGATGCTGGCTCTCACAAAGGCGTTTATCACCGCCTGGATATCAATCCGCCAAACGCCAGGTCGTACCGCCCTTGCCATCTTCCAGCACCACGCCCATGGCGGTGATCTGGTCGCGGATGCGGTCCGATTCGGCCCAGTTCTTGTCGGCGCGGGCTTGCAGGCGAGCGGCAATCAACGCTTCCACTTCAGCCGCATCGACACGCCCTTCGGCACCGGCACGCAGGAAGTCATCGGCTTCCAGCTGCAACACGCCCAGCACGCTGGCCAGTTGCTTCAAACGCGCCGCCAGACCGGCCGCTGCCGCGACATCGCTGTCACGCAGGCGGTTGATCTCACGCACCATCTCGAACAGCACGGCACAGGCTTCCGGTGTACCGAAGTCATCGTCCATCGCTACCGAGAAACGTTCAACGAACGCTTCTCCACCCGCTGGCTCCGCCGCTGGCAGGCCTTTGAGCGCGTGGTAGAAACGCTCCAGCGCACCTTTGGACTCTTTCAGGCTGTCTTCGGAGTAGTTGATCGCGCTGCGGTAGTGGCTCGACACCAGCAGGTAACGCACCACTTCCGGGTGGTATTTATCCAGCACGTCGCGAATGGTGAAGAAGTTGTTCAAGGACTTGGACATCTTCTCGCCATTGATGCGGATCATGCCGCAATGCATCCAGGCATTGGCGTAGGTCTTGCCGGTGGCCGCTTCGCTCTGGGCGATTTCGTTTTCGTGGTGCGGGAATTCCAGATCGGAGCCGCCGCCATGAATGTCGAAGGTCTCGCCCAGGCAGCAGGTGGACATCACCGAGCACTCGATGTGCCAGCCCGGGCGGCCCGGACCCCATGGCGACTCCCAGCTCGGCTCGCCCGGCTTGACGCCTTTCCACAGCACGAAGTCCAGCGGGTCGTCCTTGGATTCGTCGACCTCGATCCGCGCACCGATGCGCAGATCTTCGATCTTCTTGCGCGACAGCTTGCCGTAGCCCAGGAACTTGCCGACGCGGTAGTACACGTCGCCGTTGCCCGGTGCGTAGGCGTAGCCCTTGTCGATCAGGCGCTGGATCATGTCGTGCATGCCGCCGATGTAATCGGTGGCGCGCGGCTCCATGTCCGGCTTGAGGATATTGAGGCGCGCTTCGTCCTCGTGCATCGCGTCGATCATGCGCGCGGTCAGGGCATCGAACGACTCGCCGTTTTCACGGGCGCGATTGATGATCTTGTCGTCGATGTCGGTGATGTTGCGCACGTAGGTCAGGTCGTAGCCGCTGAAACGCAGCCAGCGAGTGACCAGATCGAACGCGACCATGCTGCGGCCATGGCCCAGGTGGCAGTAGTCGTACACGGTCATGCCGCAGACGTACATGCGCACCTTGTTGCCGTCCAGCGGCTTGAAGATTTCTTTGCTCTTGGTGAGCGTGTTGTAGATCGAAAGCACGTTGCCTACCTTACGTCCAGGAATCCCGCAGTGTCACTGTGCGGTTAAATACCGGCTTGCCCGGTTTCGAGTCCTTCAGATCCGCGCAGAAATAGCCTTCGCGTTCGAACTGGAAACGGTCTTCCGGCGCTGCTTCACCCAACGATGGTTCGGCACGACAACCGGTCAGCACCTGCAAGGAGCCTGGGTTGATGTTGTCCAGGAAGGTCTTGCCCTCTTCAGCCTTTTCCGGGTTGGCGGACAGGAACAGGCGGTCGTACAGACGCACTTCGCACTCAATGCTTTCAGCCGCAGGCACCCAGTGGATCACGCCTTTGACCTTGCGGCCTTCCGGGTTCTTGCCCAGGGTGTCCGGGTCGTACGAGCAACGCAGCTCGACGATGTTGCCGGCAGCGTCCTTGATCGCCTCGTCCGCGCGAATCACGTAGCTGCCACGCAGGCGCACTTCGCCGTTTGGCTCCAGACGCTTGTAGCCCTTCGGCGGCTCCTCCATGAAGTCATCGCGGTCGATGTAGATTTCACGGGAGAACGGCAGTTTGCGCACGCCCAGCTCTTCTTTCTGCGGATGACGCGGCAGTTCCAGATGATCGACCTTGTCTTCCGGGTAGTTGGTGATCACGACTTTCAACGGGCGCAGCACGCACATGGCGCGCGGGGCGTTGGCGTCCAGGTCCTGACGGATGCTGAATTCCAGCATGCCGAAATCGACCACACCATCAGAGCGGTTGGTGCCGATCATTTCGCAGAAGTTGCGGATCGACGCCGGGGTGTAGCCGCGACGCCGGAAGCCCGACAGGGTCGACATGCGCGGGTCGTCCCAGCCGTTGACGTGCTGTTCATCGACCAATTGCTTGAGCTTGCGCTTGCTGGTGATGGTGTAGTTCAGGTTCAAACGCGAGAACTCGTACTGGCGCGGCTTGCACGGCACCGGCAGGTTGTCGAGGAACCAGTCGTACAGCGGACGATGGCTTTCGAATTCCAGGGTGCAGATCGAGTGGGTGATGCCTTCGATGGCGTCCGACTGACCGTGAGTGAAATCGTAGATCGGGTAGATGCACCACTTGTCACCGGTCTGGTGGTGATGGGCGTGGCGAATACGGTACAGGATCGGGTCGCGCAGGTTCATGTTCGGCGAGGCCATGTCGATCTTGGCGCGCAGCACGCGAGCGCCGTCTTCGAACTCGCCGTCCTTCATGCGGGTGAACAGGTCCAGGTTTTCCTCGACCGAGCGGTCACGGAACGGGCTGTTCTTGCCCGGCTCGGTCAGGGTGCCACGGTATTCGCGAGCCTGTTCGGGGGTCAGGTCGTCAACATAGGCCTTGCCAGACTTGATCAGCTCGACCGCCCACAGGTAGAGCTGGTCGAAGTACTGGGAGGCGTAGCGCACTTCTCCGGACCATTCGAAGCCCAGCCATTTGACGTCGCGCTCGATGGCGTCGATGTATTCCTGGTCTTCCTTGGCCGGGTTGGTGTCGTCGAAACGCAGGTGCGTGACGCCGCCGAACTCCTGAGCCAGACCAAAGTTGACGCAGATCGACTTGGCATGACCGATGTGCAGGTAGCCGTTGGGCTCCGGCGGGAAGCGGGTCACGATCTTGGTGTGCTTGCCGGAATCCAGATCCGCCTGCACGATCGGGCGCAGGAAGTTGGTCGGAATGGCAGGGCCTGCCTTGGTGTTGGCAGCAGCGTCTTGAGTGGGCTTGCTCATAGGATCCTTGAAAACCTGACAGTCGCGGCCAGGGTAGGCCGAATAAATCAAAGCGCCTATCATAGCCGAACCTGTCAAGCCCCTGACAGCGTGGCGTGACAAAACTGCCCAGATGCGCCAAAGCCCTTGGCTCAGCCCCGTGACACCGCTCGCAGCGCAGCGACCTCAATCGTGACTTTCGTTTGTAGGGCCGGCCTCTGTAAACTGCGCGCCTGGGTGAAACCCATGGCCCCCGCAGCCAGCCACTACGCTGTGCTGTGTTGCGCTGTGCGATTGACACGTCCAACCACGCATTTCAATAGAGCGACCGAACAATGTCCAAAGTAAAGCTGACCACCAACCACGGTGACATCGTCCTGGAACTGAACGCTGAAAAAGCGCCGATCACTGTCGCCAACTTCATCGAATACGTAAAAGCCGGCCACTACAGCAACACCGTATTCCACCGCGTCATCGGCAACTTCATGATCCAGGGCGGCGGTTTCGAGCCAGGCATGAAAGAGAAGAAAGACAAGCGCCCAAGCATCCAGAACGAAGCCGACAACGGCCTGCCGAACAAGAAGTACTCGGTGGCCATGGCCCGTACCATGGAGCCGCATTCGGCCTCGGCGCAGTTCTTCATCAACGTCGCCGACAACAGCTTCCTGAACCACAGCGCCAAGACCGTTCAAGGCTGGGGCTACGCAGTGTTCGGCGAAGTGGTAGAAGGTTCGGACGTGGTCGACAAGATCAAAGGCGTCGCCACCACCTCCAAAGCGGGCCACCAGGACGTACCGGCTGACGACGTGATCATCGAGAAAGCCGAGATCGTTGAGTGATACTGCTGATCTCCGATCTGCATCTGGAAGAAGGACGCCCGGACATTACCCGGGCGTTTCTGGATCTGCTGAGTGACCGGGCGCGTGGCGCCGAGTCGCTGTATATCCTCGGGGATTTTTTCGAGGTCTGGATCGGCGATGACGCGATGTCGCCGTTCCAGCGCTCGATCTGCGAAGCCCTGCGCGCCTTGAGCGACAGCGGCACGCAGGTGTTCCTGATGCACGGCAATCGCGACTTTTTGATTGGCAAAGCCTTTTGCAAGGCGGCGGGCTGCACCCTGCTGCGCGACCCGAGTGTCGTGCACTTCAATGGTGAACCCGTGTTGTTGATGCACGGAGACAGCCTGTGCACCCGCGACGAAGCCTACATGCGTTTGCGCCGCTATCTGCGCAATCCACTGACGTTATGGGTTCTGAGCCATCTGCCCTTGAGCACCCGCCATAAACTGGCGCGCAAGTTGCGCAACGAAAGCCGCGCGCAGACCCGCATGAAAGCCAACGACATCGTTGATGTCACCCCTGAAGAAGTGCCACGGGTCATGTCCGAATTCGGGGTCAAAACCCTGATCCACGGCCACACCCACCGGCCCGCCATCCACAAGCTGCAAATCGGCGACGACACCGCGCAGCGCATCGTATTGGGAGATTGGGACCGCGAGGGCTGGGCGTTGCAGGCCGATGAACAGGGCTTTGAACTGACCTCGTTCGGGTTTGTGCCGGAGCAGCCGTTGGCGTTGCCGCACAGCCCTCAGACGCCTTGATCGTTCCCACGCGGAGCGTGGGAACGATCATCAACAATCTTAAGCCAACGGCGATCAATGCCCCGCCCCAGGCCCGGCCTTGGCCACGAACGGCGGTTTGGCCAGCCAGATGATCAGAATCAGCGCCATGAACAGCCAGCCCATCATGTAGAAATAATCCACAGTGGACATCATGTACGCCTGGCTGGTGACCATGCTGTCGAGCTGGGCGTAGGTCTGATTGCTCGCGCCGCCTAACGTTTCGATGGCATGCCGCGTGGTCGAGTCATAGACGTTCACGTTTTCGCTGAGGTAGGCGTGGTGCATCTCGGCACGGCGAATCCAGATCCAGGTAGTGAGCGACGCGGCGAAGCTACCGCCCAGGTTACGCAAGAAGGTAGCCAGCCCTGAACCGTCGGCGATCTGCGACGGTGGCAAGTCCGAAAGCAGAATGCTCAACGTCGGCATGAAGAACAACGCAATCCCCGCCCCCATGAACAACTGCACCAGCGCGATGTGTTCGAAATCTACCTGGCTGGTGAAGTTCGAGCGCATGAAGCAGCTCATGCCAATGCCCAGAAACGCCAACCCGGCCAGCATGCGCAGGTCGAACTTGGGTGCGTATTTACCCACGAACGGTGACAGGATCACCGGCAGAATGCCAATCGGCGCCACCGCCAGCCCCGCATACGTCGGCGTATAGCCCATTTGGGTCTGTAACCATTGCGGCAGAATCAGGTTGATGCCGAAGAAGCCTGCATAACCCAATACCAGACAAATCGTCCCGACCCGGAAATTGCGGAAGCTGAATAGCCTTAAGTTGACCACCGGATGCGCGTCAGTCATCTCCCAAATCACAAACGCCGCCAGCCCGATCACCGAAATCACCGTGCCGATGATGATGAAGTTCGACGAGAACCAGTCCAGATCGTTGCCCTTGTCGAGCACGATCTGCAAGGCGCCCACACCGATAATCAAGGTGATCAAGCCCATATAATCCATCGGCTGACGACTGGTGGTCACGGGACGTGCCGCCATCTGCGTGCGCACCACGAACGCGGCGAACAGGCCGATGGGCACGTTGATGAAGAAGATCCACGGCCAGGTGTAACTGTCGGTGATCCAGCCACCGAGAATCGGCCCGGCAATCGGCGCGACAACCGTCACCATCGCCAGCAGTGCCAGTGCCATCCCCCTTTTCGCCGGGGGGTAGACCGCGATCAACAGCGTCTGGGTCATCGGGTACAGCGGGCCGGCGACCACACCCTGCAGCACGCGAAAGCCCACCAACTCAGGCATCGACGTGGAAATACCGCACAGAAACGAGGCCATCACGAACAACAGCGTGGCCCATATAAAGAGCTTCACTTCACCAAACCGGCGGCTCAGCCAGCCAGTCAGCGGCAACGCGATGGCGTTACTCACCGCAAACGAGGTGATGACCCACGTACCTTGCTCGGAACTCACCCCCAGATTGCCGGAAATGGTCGGCAGCGCGACGTTGGCAATGGTGGTGTCGAGCACCTGCATGAAAGTCGCCAGCGACAGGCCGATGGTGGTCAGCAGCAGGCTGGGCGGCGTGAACGAAGCGGGAGCGTTCTGACTCATCGCGAATCCTTTGACACTCGAAGAACGCCCCGGCCCGCAGGCCGGAGCTTATCGTAGGGACTGACGAATCAGCGCTGGGCGGTCTTGCCCGAAGCCGACGCGCTGTTTTCGTGAATCAGACGGGCGATCAGCGTGTCCGCTTCCGCCAGTTGCTTAACGTAAACGTCGGTGGTGAACGAGGCCTGTTTGGGCGGCTGTTGCGCCAGCACCGGGCCGCTCTGGTCGTGCAGGTTCACATCGACCACAGTCGACAGGCCGATGCGCAGCGGGTTCTTCGCCAGTTCGTCCGGGTTGATGTGAATCCGCACCGGCACACGCTGGACGATCTTGATCCAGTTACCCGTGGCGTTCTGCGCAGGCAGCAGCGCGAACGCACTGCCGGTCCCGGCGCCGACGCTGTCGACGGTGCCGCTGTACTTCACATCGCTGCCGTAAAGATCCGCTTCGATGTCCACCGGCTGGCCGATGCGCATCTTGCCCAGTTGGGTTTCCTTGAAGTTGGCATCGATCCACAGTTGGTCCAACGGAATCACCGCCATCAACGCAGTGCCCGGCTGCACGCGCTGGCCCAGTTGCACGGTACGCTTGGCGACGTAGCCTGTGACCGGCGCGATCAAGGTGCTGCGGGCGCTGTTCAGGTAGGCCTGACGCAATTGCGCGGCGGCAGCCTTCACGTCCGGATGCGACGAGACTTGGGTGTCGTCGATCAGCGCTGTGCTGGTGGCCAGTTGCTGCTGAATGTTGTTCAGGGCGTTCTGAGCACTGGTCAGGTCGTCCTTGGCGTGGGACAGCTCTTCCTGAGAAATCGCCCCGCCTGCTGCGAGATTGCGACGACGGTTATAGTTGTCCTGCGCCTTTTGCACTTCAGCGCGCTGGGCAGCCAGTTGCGCCTTGATGCCGTCGACGCTGCTGTACAAGCCGCGCACCTGACGCACCACTTTGCCCAGATTGGCCTCGGCACTCTGCAACGCCACTTCGGCGTCGTTCGGGTCGAACTGCACCAGCACCTGGCCTTCACGGACCAGATCGCCATCATCGGCGCCAATGCTCACGACAGTGCCCGTGGTTTGCGGAGTGATCTCCACCACGTTGCCATTGACGTAGGCGTCGTCGGTGCTTTCGTTCCACTGACCGTAGACTTCATACCAGCCCCAGACCCCGATCCCGGCCAGGATCACGATAATCAACAAGCCGAACATCAACAGCTTGCGCTTGCGTGGGTTCTTTTGAGGCTGGCCGGGGGCGGCGCCCTTCTGATCTTTGGGCTCATTTGCAGCGGTGTTTTCAGGAGTAGTGGCAGTGGCCATGACGAGTACCTTAATGAGTCAGCGAAGCAGTTGACGGGACGGCCGGGGCGGCGTTTTTGCCGGATGGGCTTTCTTCGAAGCCTCCCCCGAGGGCCTGCATCAACTGGATCGAAAGATCGATGCGTTCTGCGTTGAGATCAGCCAGTTGGCGTTGCGACTGCAGCAATTGCTGTTCGATGATCAGCACGTCGAGGTAATTGCCGATCCCCGACGAGTAACGCTGAACCACGGTGTTGTAGGACTTCTGAATGACGTCGGTCGCCTGTTGGCGGGCGTCGATCTGGCCGCTGATCGAATGCAACTGGCCGATGTTGTCGCTGACATCGCCCAAGGCACGGACCAGGCTCTTGTTGTACTGCGCGACCGCGAGGTCGTAGTCGGCATCCCGCGCATCGAGATCGGCGCGACGACGACCGCCGTCGAAAATCGGCAGCGAAACAGTCGGCGCCACATTGAAGAAGCGGCTGGCCGAACCGAGCATCGCATCGCCCAGCAACGACTCCACACCCGCCGACGCACTGAGATTCAGGTTCGGGTAGAAGGTAGTTTTGCTGGCCGCGATGTTCTTGCTCGCAGCCTCGACCCGCCAGCGCGCCGCTACCAGATCCGGACGGCGACCGAGCAATTCGGCAGGCACCACCGATGGCAGCGCGACAGCGGCGGGTTTGAGCACTTCAGGCCGCGCCAGCGCTTCGCCGCGATCCGGCCCTTTGCCCATCAATACGGCCAGCGCAATCTTCGCACTGCGCAGGCGTTTGTCGGCGTCCACCAGCGACTCGCGGGAGCTGGCTTCCAGGCTCTCGGTTTGCTGATACTGGTATTCGCTGTCGATACCGGATTTGAAACGACGGGCGCCCAGTTCCAGCAATTGGCGTGTACGTTTCAGGTCTTCGGCGGCCAGATCGCGCACGATGTAGGCCTGACCGAGATCGCTGTAAGCGCGCGCCACGTCAGCGGCGAGGGTCAGTTGCGCCGCACGCTGGTCGACCTCGTACGCCCGAGCCTGACCCAGCGCCGCTTCCCAGGCAGCCCGCTGGCCGCCCCACAGGTCGAAGGTGTAATTGAAGCTGGCGCCCAGGCTGCGCAGAGTGCTGTAACGGTCGCCCTGCCCCAGTGGGTCCTGATCCTTGGCCAGCCGCGAACGGCTGACGCTGGCGTTGGCATCGACAGTCGGCATGCGCTCGGCGTCAGCCGCATAAGCGGCGGCACTGGCCTGATGGGTCCGCGCAGCGGCGATCTGCATGTCAGGACTGTCGTGCAGGGCTTCGGTGATCAGGCCGTTGAGTTGAGGATCGCCCAGGCTCGTCCACCAATCGCGCTTCGGCCAGGCCGCAGGCGAAAGGGTCACGCCGGTCAGGCTTTGCCCGGCTTGCAGGCTGTTGGCGTCAATACCGACCGCTTCAGTGTTAAGACCTTTGGAGTTGGCGCAACCGGCCATGACCAACGCGACGAACACCAGGCTCAATGACGTGCGCAAGGCAGTGCTGCGTTTGAGTGGAATGTTCATTTGGCTGCAATCCGCGCAAGGGTGATCGGATCGGCTGCCGCGACCAGCACTTTGGTCAGCAGCTTCTCCAGCGTGGCCAGTTCGCCGTCTTCCAGCACGCCGACCATTTCGTTCATGGCCTTGGCGCCGATTTGCGGCAACAGGTCGGAAAGCGCCTTGCCCGAATCGGTCAACACCAGCCGCACCTGACGACGGTCGGATTCGGACCGGGTGCGCACCAGCAGGTCCTTCTGCTCCAGCCGGTCAAGCATGCGGGTCATCGAACCGCTGTCCAGGCACAGCGAACGGCAGAGATCCGCCGGGGTTTCTGCACCATAAAGCGCCACGATCACCAGCACTTTGAACTGCTGAGCGGTCAGGTCATAGGGCACCAAGTGTTTGTCGAGAATGCGGTTTTTGAGCAAATCCGCGCGACCGATCAGCATGCCCAATAGGCTGTTCTGAAAGGTCTCAGGCGTGAAATGTGCCATTGATAGTCACCCATTATCTGCCTAGGCAGTGATTTGAGGGTGATACTACTGCCTAAGCAGCAAACACACAATGAAACAATTTTTAGGATGCAGAGTTCCGGTCGAACGTCTCCGTCGGATGGGTGGGCTCAGGAGGGCATCAGGGTTTTCCGTACTTTTACTTTCCAGACCCGGCGCCTATCATCAGTCGGCCATTCGCATTGGCTCTCCGGCGTGCCTTGCGCACGTCTGCACTCTCATCCGAAGCAGTCGAGACAGATGATTACTCTTCAGGACCTCAACGAATTCATCAGTAACCCGGAATTGAACGACAGCGTTGCACAGGTCTGGGACCTGATCGGCGCCCACTTCGAGCAAGCCCAGGCCACACTGCCTCCCGAGCGCGCAATGCCACGTCGCGAGCTGTCCTTTCACGATCACGTGCGCTTGCTGGGCTATCTCTCGCTCCTGATCGAAGGGGTTCCGGGGGATGTGGTGGAGATTGGCGTCTGGAAAGGCAAATCACTGGTGCTGATGAACGAAGTCTGCAACCGGGAACGCCGCGTCATCGGGATCGATCCGTTCGAATTGCCCAATCAGTTCGAAGAGTTCAGCCACTACAAGGATGCGATGCTGCCCAATGCGCATATTTTGCGGGGCTACTCGGAACTGTGTGCCGAGCGTTTCTACCACCTGAACCCCAAGGTGGCGCTGCTGCACATCGACGGCGGTCACGCCGGGCGCAATGTGCTGCTGGACTTCCTGCTGTATTCGCCAAGCGTGGTACCCGGCGGGTTCATCGTGTTCGACGACTATGCCGATTACCTGCACTCGCCGGAGGTCGGCCCCGCCGTCGACTTGCTACGGGCCACCGGCTATTTCAAGGACTTTCACGTGCAGGGCTGTGTGCGGGGTTTCGAAAACAGCTACGTGATTCAGCGCGTTCGCTGAACAGCGTTCCCGGATGTGCTACGCCCCGCCATCGGGCGTAGCACATCGGTGTCAGGCTGGCACACCGCTGTGAAAACGGAAGTCTTCATCGGGGCTTTCGATCAGTTCACGCTCGGCCAGACGAATTTCTTCGATCTTGGCGTCAACGTCGGCCTCCTCACCGTAGAGGTAGGCGAGTTTGAGGTAATCCTGAAAGTGCCGCGCTTCGGACTTGAGCAGGCTGGCGTAGAACTTCGACAAATCAGCGTCCAGATGCGGCACCAGCGCTGCAAAACGCTCGCAGGATCGGGCCTCGACGATTGCTCCGACGATCAGCGCATCGGTCAGGCGATAGGGGTTGTGATTGCGTACGAGTTTGCGCAGCGCCCCGGCATAGCGGGCCGAACTGATGTTGGCCATGGGAATGCCACGCTTCTTGATGATGCTGATCACTTGCTCGAAATGACGCAATTCTTCACGGGCCAGACGTGACATCTTGGCTTGCAGGTCGAACTTGTCGTTGTACTGGAACATGAACTGAAACGCCGCACCTGCGGCTTTCTTTTCATTGTTGGCGTGATCGATCAGCAGAATGTCCAGATTCTGCAGGGCAGCCTTGACCCAACTGTCGGGTGTGGGGCAAAGCAGGAAAGCGTCGACTTCTGGATACATCTGCATGAGGGGTCACAACTGGCTGATAGGCAAGGCGCAGCATTATACGGGCCTGTCGGCGCAGGGCCAGTCTCTCGACGCGTAAAACCGCTGACGCCGATCAACGCGACGTTCAACAGAGGCCATCTATAGTTAAACAGCGAACACTCAACAACCGTCGATGGTCGAAGCTTTCATGCCGCTTTGCAGGGAGATCCGCTCATGTCATCGATTCGCAGGATTCTGGTCGTCATCGAACCCAGTGCCGAAACCGATCAGGTGGAAAGCCTGGCCATGCGGCGGGCATGCCTGATCGCCAATGCCACCGGCGCGGCTCTGCATCTTCTGATCTGCGACCGTAAAGCGGATCATTCCGAGCTGCTGACCACCCTCAAACATGACTTGCAGGCGGAAGACTTCGCCGTCACTGCCGAACAGGACTGGCAAGACAGCACCCATCAAACCATCGTCAAGGTCCAACAGGCTCAGGGCGCCGATCTGGTCATCAAGCAGCATTTCCCCGACAGCGCCCTGAAAAAAGCCCTGCTGACACCCGCTGACTGGAAACTCCTGCGTTACTGCCCATGCCCAGTGTTAATGGTGAAAACCGACCGGCCCTGGAAAGGCGGCGCGATTCTGGCGGCCGTCGACGTCGGCAACCCGGATGGCGAACACACAGCCCTGCACTACAGCATCGTGAAGCATGGCTTCAACATTGCTGATGTGGCCAAAGGCGAGCTGCATGTCATCACCGCCCACCCCTCCCCCATGCTGTCGGCGGCGGATCCGGTGTACCAATTGTCGTCCACCATCGAAGGGAGATACCGCGAGCAGTGCAAGGCGTTTCAGACCGAGTTCAATATCGACGACACCCACCTGCACATCGCCGAAGGGCCAGCGGATGTGTTGATTCCGCTCACCGCCCACCATCTGCAAGCAGCCGTGACGGTTATTGGAACGGTGGGGAGAACCGGGATTTCGGGGGCATTGATCGGCAACACCGCCGAAGTGGTGCTCGACTCGCTGGAAAGTGATGTGCTGGTGCTGAAAAGCGAAGAGGCGCTGGCGCATCTGGAAGAGCATTTGGCACGGGCGTGAAGCACCGCACGCTGGCTTTTTTGTGGGAGCGAATTCATTCGCGATGCGGTGGTGAGGCTGCCGGAAATGCGTCGGATGTACCGGCCTCTCGTGAATAAGTTCGCTCCCACAGGGTTGTGTGTTTGCTGCACGACAGCGCGGTGCCGGTGCGGTGGGGCATCCCACAGGATTAATCGCGTTCTAGCTCAACCCATCGCGTCTTTCAGGAATCCCGGCGCGATGTAACGCTCGTAATGCGCCTCCGACAACAGGAAAAACTCCCGATCAATGGCATCGCGCAGGTCGGGGAGTGTCCAATCACGGAACTCCGGCAGCAGCACCATCCCGTAGGCCTCAACGTTATTGATCACCCGCGCCCCTCGGGCGATCAATTGATAGGCCCAGCAATATTCCGACTGCTGTGGCACGAAACGAATCTTGCGCTGCTCCAGTTGCTGGCGCAGCAGGGCCGGGTCGAATACCTCGACTTTCGCCGCCATCACCTGCACCAACAAATGCTCAAGACGCAACCAGACCGCGCGCTTTTCATCCTCGTTGTAACCGTTCCAGTGGATCACTTCATGGTGAAAACGCTTGCAGCCACGGCACACGAGGTCCCCGTAAACGGTGGAGCACAGGCCCACGCAGGGCGTCTTGATCACTTGATTGGGCATGGCGCAAAGACACGGCAACAGACAAAACAGGCCTGCATGTTAGCCCTTTGTCTAACGGGGTACACCCCTGAAGATGTAGGGGCTAACTTACCTTTCGCCATTTTTTGCCGTAGAATCACCGGGCCTTTTAAGGCGCCAATGTCCGTTGGAAGCTGTTTTCAAAGCGTCACGAGCACAGTAGGTCTACCCGGCAGTACGGTTCTACGACGCAGGTTCGCCCTGCGTCCCCCCCTCAAGAACCGCTCATGCAGGCGTAAAACTTTGAAAACAGCTTCTGTTGGAGATCGTCAGCGTGCTGCCCAAAGACCCAAGAAGTCTTTAAGGGGCACGGATGCGGACTTTCTCTGGATGAGCGTCCCGGACACCCATATTGGGACCACTGATGAGGGTAATACTGTGCTTGAAGCCTACCGTAAACACATCGAAGAGCGTGCCGCCCAGGGTATCGTGCCCCAGCCGCTTAACGCCGAACAAACCGCAGGCCTGGTCGAGCTGCTGAAAAACCCACCGGCTGGCGAAGAAGCTGTCCTGCTTGACCTGATCACCAATCGCGTTCCGCCAGGCGTTGACGAAGCTGCCTACGTCAAGGCCGGTTTCCTGTCCGCTCTGGCCAAGGGCGAAGTCTCCTCCCCACTGCTGGACAAAAAACGCGCGGTAGAACTGCTCGGCACCATGCAGGGCGGCTACAACATCGTGACCATGGTTGACCTGCTGGACGACGCCGAGCTGGCCCCGGTAGCCGCAGAACAACTGAAGCACACCCTGCTGATGTTCGATGCCTTCCACGACGTCGCTGAAAAAGCCAAAAACGGCAATGCACATGCCAAAGGCGTGCTGCAATCCTGGGCTGACGGCGAGTGGTTCCAGAAGCGTCCGACCCTGGCCGACAAGATCAGCCTCCGCGTCTTCAAGGTGACCGGCGAAACCAACACCGACGACCTGTCGCCTGCGCCTGACGCCTGGTCCCGTCCGGACATCCCGCTGCACGCCCTGGCCATGCTGAAAATGGCCCGTGACGGCATCGTCCCTGACGTACAAGGCTCCATCGGCCCGATGAAGCAAATCGAAGAAATGCGCGGCCAGGGCTTCCCTATCGCCTATGTCGGTGACGTGGTCGGTACCGGTTCCTCGCGTAAATCCGCCACCAACTCGGTGCTGTGGTTCTTCGGTGACGACATCCCTTACGTGCCGAACAAGCGCGGCGGCGGCTTCTGCTTCGGCAGCAAGATCGCTCCGATCTTCTACAACACCATGGAAGACGCCGGCGCTCTGCCCATCGAATTCGATGTTTCGAACATCAACATGGGCGACGTCATCGACGTTTACCCGTACGAAGGCAAAGTGTGCAAACACGACAGCGACGAAGTGATCACCACTTTCGAACTGAAAACCCCGGTTCTGCTGGATGAAGTCCGCGCTGGCGGCCGTATCCCGCTGATCGTGGGCCGTGGTCTGACCGGCAAGGCGCGCGCCGAGCTGGGCCTGCCGCCTTCGACCCTGTTCAAGACCCCTGAAGCGCCAGCCGCCAGCACCAAGGGCTTCACTCTGGCGCAGAAGATGGTCGGCAAGGCCTGTGGCACCGACGGCATCCGTCCGGGCACCTACTGCGAACCGAAGATGACCACCGTCGGTTCTCAGGACACCACCGGTCCAATGACCCGTGACGAACTGAAAGACCTGGCGTGCCTGGGCTTCTCCGCCGATCTGGTGATGCAGTCCTTCTGCCATACCGCCGCTTATCCAAAGCCGATCGACGTCAAGACTCACCACACCCTGCCTGACTTCATCATGACCCGTGGCGGCGTTTCGCTGCGTCCGGGCGACGGCATCATCCACAGTTGGCTGAACCGCATGCTGCTGCCGGACACCGTCGGCACCGGTGGTGACTCCCACACCCGTTTCCCGATCGGCATCTCGTTCCCGGCCGGTTCCGGTCTGGTCGCGTTCGCAGCAGCCACTGGCGTCATGCCGCTGGACATGCCGGAATCGATCTTGGTCCGTTTCAAAGGCAAGCTGCAACCGGGCGTCACCCTGCGTGACCTGGTTCATGCCATCCCTTACTACGCGATCCAGAAAGGCCTGCTGACCGTCGAGAAGAAAGGCAAGAAAAACGCCTTCTCCGGCCGCATCCTGGAAATCGAAGGTCTGGAAACCCTGACCGTCGAACAAGCCTTCGAACTGTCCGACGCCTCGGCAGAACGCTCGGCGGCCGGTTGCACCATCAAGCTGTCGAAAGAGTCGATCGCCGAATACCTGAACTCCAACATCACCCTGCTGCGCTGGATGATCGCGGAAGGCTACGGCGACCCACGCACCCTGGAGCGTCGCGCCAAGGCGATGGAAGCCTGGATTGCCAATCCAGAGCTGCTGGAAGCCGACAAGGACGCCGAGTACGCCGAAGTCATCGAAATCGACCTGGCCGACGTCAAAGAGCCTGTGCTCTGCGCGCCGAACGACCCGGACGACGCCCGTCTGCTGTCCAGCGTCGCTGGCGAGAAGATCGACGAAGTGTTCATCGGTTCGTGCATGACCAACATCGGTCACTTCCGCGCTGCCGGTAAGTTGCTGGATCAGGTCAAAGGTCAACTGCCAACCCGTCTGTGGCTGTCGCCGCCGACCAAAATGGACGCTCACCAATTGACCGAAGAAGGCTACTACGGCATCTACGGCAAGGCTGGCGCACGCATGGAAATGCCGGGCTGCTCGCTGTGCATGGGTAACCAGGCACGTGTGAACCCGAACGCGACCGTGGTTTCGACCTCGACCCGTAACTTCCCGAACCGTCTGGGCGACGGCGCGAACGTCTACCTGGCCTCGGCTGAGCTGGCGTCCGTTGCATCGATCCTGGGTCGCCTGCCGACCGTCGAGGAGTACATGGAGTACGCAGGCAAGATCGACAGCATGTCGGCCGATGTCTACCGCTACCTGAGCTTCGACCAGATCGCTGAATTCCGTGAATCGGCGGCTAACGCCAAGATTCCGGTGGTTCAGGCGTAAGGTTTTGATGCTTTGAAAGAACCCCGCTTCGGCGGGGTTTTTTATTGAAGAATTAAAACCACTTTAAGTTTCCAGCCCCATGGCCGTTTTAGACTCGGCTCACCACGGTTTAACTTGGTCAATCGATCCGATTCTCTGGTATAAAATCCCTTCAACTGCCGCAGTTTCCTTCATCTTTTCACGCATCGCAAAATCAAACGATACGATTGTCTGCCCCGTGTAAGGGATCAATGAATAATAGATAAAAAAAGAACACATTTCTTCCAGTAAAACGGCTAAAAAATCAGTCGGAAATAGACGCTTGCCTGAGACCATCAAAATGGCAGGAATTGGCCCACTACCACTGTCCTCCAGTTCCCCTTTGTACCTTAACCTCAGTGCTCTTCGTTTCTGCTCTCTTTTGTAAGCTGCCAGTTCTTGGCTCGTCTTTCTCACATAGGGTTGATCCTTAAGAAGATAAAGGCCTCGCCCAACCGGCACATCTACATCTATAAATTCTTGGCGATCAGACTGCCAATATACGAGTGCTGGAAACGTTTGCTTCAGCCAGACACTCGCTTTTTTCGTATCGAAGCCATATGGTCCATACCCAAAATTATCAACCCCATGTTGATAACATATACAGTAGCCCTCTCTAGCCACTGCCGCACCGTTGAACATATCCTCGTACGCTATTGGAAACTCTATTATCTGCTCCATCACGCCTCCCTACCACGTAAACACAATCTTCTCACCCTTAGCATTGACCGCATGTATGTGCCCTGACTCGTGATGCTTCGGAACTCCGGGCATACCCGCGTCAGGGTGTCCATCCGGGTGTTCGAAATACTGCTCCCTGCCCTCCTTACGTTCTCTGCCTAGCGATTGTGCTCCGCTCTTCTTCATTTCCGTCCAGTTCTGTCCCCTGCTCGACGAATTCAGCCTCTCAATTTCAATGTTTTGCCCACCTCTGGAAAGCCTGGGTACTTGTGCGTGCTCTTTTGCCAATGAGTAAGCGTGTCGACGTGTGCGCGCTTTGACGACGGTGCAACTCCACCCCCAAGGATCCACCCACCCAATCGGATTCGGCGCGTACTGATATAAATTCAGCCCACCCGCCAGCCCAATCGGATCCGGGGTGGTGAAGCGGCCTATGTCGGGGTCGTAGTACCTGAAGGTGTTGTAGTGCAGTCCCGTCTCGCGATCAAGGTATTGGCCTTGGAAGCGCAGGTTTTGGTTCTCGACGACATGGAACTCGTGGATACAGTATCACTCTAAGCGCCTCACTAATCTAAAACGCTTATTCAAAATACCGTGCAGACCACGACAACAAAACCGTAAAACTAATTGATATAGGTACTTCCCGATTGAAAAGCCAAACCAAAACACGATATCTCGAACACTTGTTCCTCGGTCTGGCAACTCAAAAACAATCTATCCCCTCTCACCCAACATTTTAGTGGAGCAGGAACAAAGCCATTCCAATTATCAATCTTTATGTCTGACACCCCAGCGCCCAACAGCTTAATCACTATCGCATCGTAATTAACTCCCCAAACACCCCACTTTGCAACTTCTTTAAAAGGTTTTTTGAAAACATGAATATTCAGTGAAAACTGCCCCTGATCCAGTCCAAACTGACCAACTAATACATCGCCAACCCCTGAGGGAAAAATTGATTTTAGAAAGATGTTATTGTCAACACAATCTACAAACTCCATTTCTTTAACCTCAGTAGTTATAGTACCCATAAGTACCCTCAACTGATCCATTTTGTGGCTTATCAATCGGTCTAACATTAAAATGCGGCTCTGCCCCGTGCTTAGGCATCGCTTTAACATGACCATAGCTATGATCTTGGATTATCAATTTCTTTCCATCGTTAGTCATGAAATGATAACTGCGAGTCTGAATCTTTTTGTAATCCTTATAGACATACCCACCATATCCATCTTCCAGATAGGGTTTTGAAACCGCGTAAGGCTGTTGACTCAAAGGGACGCCTGCATCCAGACGCGCCTGCCTAAACGCATCTCTCCGACTAGACCCCTGGTACGAACTTTTCTTGTTGGGAGTACAACTCCACCCCCAAGGATCCACCCACCCAATCGGATTCGGCGCGTACTGATATAAATTCAGCCCACCCGCCAGCCCAATCGGATCCGGGGTGGTGAAGCGGCCTATGTCGGGGTCGTAGTACCTGAAGGTGTTGTAGTGCAGTCCCGTCTCGCGATCAAGGTATTGGCCTTGGAAGCGCAAGTTCTGGTTTTCGACGAAGTAGCGCTCGCGGTCTTCTCCAACGGTGTTGCCCCAGACTTCATACCGGGTTTGCCAGATGAGGTAACCGTCGGCTTCGGTGAGCTGTTCGGGCACGCCGCTGGAGTCGTTGTGGTAGTAGCGGATTCTCTGCTGGTCGTCTCGGCCGTCGATTCGGGCCAGAGGCTCGTAGCCGTGATCGGCGTAGAGGTAGAGGGTCGGGAAGCCGTTTTGTTCTTCCCGCAGCAGGCGCAAGCCATCCCAGGCGAATGTGGTGTCGCAGAGGATATGGCCGTCGGGGTGGAAGAGGGTTTTGCCAACTCGGCGTCCGAGCGGGTCGTAGGTCATGCGTATGACATGACCTTCAGGGTTCCGGACTTCGATCAGGCGGCTTTCGGCATCGTAGGCGAAGCGCTGTCGCCCTCGTCGATCACTGCGTTTTTCGCTCAAGCGGCCGAAGCTGTCGTAACGGTAGTGTTTGTCTTGAAAATTCAGCAGTTTGTTATGAACGACCTGACGCCCTGGGGTTTGCGGGCCACTCAGGAGGTTGGCAGCCGGGTCATAGGCGAAACGCTCCACCAGCCCGTTCATGTTGCTTTGGGCCAACGTGACTCGATGGGTGGAGTCGTAACCCAACTGGGTGCGGTGTTCTCCCGGGGAAAGCGAGTGGACGCGGGCGATGAGGTTGTCGGTCAGGTCGTATTCGTAGGTTCTGACGCTGCGTACCGGCAGTTCGGCAAATGCGCGGCGCCCCATGCGCTCCCGGGCGCTCAAGCGCCGATGACGATCGTACTCGCTGCGGGTTTCGTGCTGCCATTGTGTGCGCAAAACCTCAAGGTTGTCGGTGTATTCAGTGATCTGGTGCTGAGCATTCCAACGTCGGGTGCTGCGGCGATTCAATCCATCGACGACGGTCGTGATACCTGCGGTGAGATCGTATTCGAAGCGATATTCGCTGCCGTCATCGGTCCAGTGTCGGACCACTCGCCATTCGCGTTCGTCGATCAGCGTCCACTCGTAGAAGCAGCGCAGCCCCGTGGGGAGCCGGTGTTCGGCCATCCGCAGTGAGAGGTGGTAAGCGAACTGACGCTGAAGCTTGCCGAGGGCATCGTATACCTCGGTCAGTTGGCCTGAATCGTCATAGGTATAACGCGCCATCGTCTCAGCAGTGTCATCGTCAAACAGACGCTCGATCCGTTCGACCCGACGCGGCCAGAGTGCTGAGTACACCAACGTCACACGCACGACATCCAGCGTATCGTGCAACCGGCACAGGCGACCTTCAGCGTCGTAGATCAGATGAATGCGGTTGTCGTTGCGATCGCCCAGTTGTGAGAGTCGCAGACAGGACTCGCTCAATAGCGTCGGCTCAAACAGCCGGTACGTGCCCTCTTCACTCTCGATCAGCACTCGCCCGTCAGTGTGCCGTTTGACAGTCAGCCCTTCACCCGCACTGAACACCGCGCTGCCCGGCGCAATTGATCCCATATCGATGTGTCGGGCCTGTTCGTCGATATAGATCAACCGCTCGCCACCCTCGGCAAGCCTGTCGATGCGCACGCACACCTCAAACGGCACGCTCCAGCCCACGCCAAACAGACCGTCCGGGCGCTCATCCCGACTGCTGTAGAAACGCTGCCATTCGATCGGCAGTACGCCCGGAAGGACAAAGTCCAGATCCTCATCACCGCCCAACACTTTCGCGCCCGTCGCGGCATGCACCGGATTCGGTGAGCCGGAAACCGCCCGCGCCAACGCGCCACCGACAGCACCAGCAACGTAAGCGCTCGCGCCGCCTAACAGCAGACACGGCAGGTTGCTGACAAACTTCGCCGGACCGCCACGCAGCATCAGCAACGCCGATACGGCCAGCCCGACGCCCGGTGTCTTGCCACTGCGAATGGTCCTGACGACCGCTTTGCCGCCACCGATTCGCACATTCGGAGAAATACTTCCCGAGGCCACCACGACGGCATCGCAAGCACTGCGATCACCGCTACGCACGGCGGGCTGGCCATTGATGAAGACCGTGCTCGAACCCTCAGCCAGGTATTGCCCAGGCATGCCGGGGTGCTTGTCGCACAGAATCCGATCCAGCGGTTGCGGCATGGCGCGTGGGTCTGGCGTCGCCACCGTGGGCCGCCACAGCTCAGAGAAGAAGCCCTTGGCGATGTCGAGAAAGGTGCCCTCTGGGGCTTCGTCTTCCGGCAACTCGACCGGCGACTGAGCGATCGACCCCGCCGCGCGTGCAGCGGGCAAACCATTGATGAACACGTCGGGTGAGCCGCTGGTGATGTGCGCACACACCGTGGGCGGAAAGAGGTCGCCAGCCAGGTCGTGACAGAACGTGCTCAAGGCATCGTCGGCGCCAGTGAGTTCCATGCCGACCGTCACCGCTGCGCCAACGACCGCGCCCAACACACAAGCGCCGAGGCCACCGGTAGCCACCGTGACACCAGCCGCCGCGACGACCGCTGCCGTCACCGCAGCACCCGCGGCCACGGTGGCGACCACCTCAAGGGCGCCACCGAACACATCGGCCATGACCGAGCTATGAGCAAGGGCATCACCCTGACGGGCGGCCCAATGGGCGTCAGACATTCCGTGATCCGCGCTGAGAAAAGCGCGGAATTTAGGGGGTTAATGCGCGGTTGTCTGAGCGCTGAAACACAAAAAGAGAGGGGTACGGGATTTTCGGAAAGGGACTACAGGGGTTTGGTTTTGAGTCTTACTTTGGATGGGAATGTGGATGACGTGAGGACGCCACATGGATGCCCTTCGGGCCATTAAGCCAAAACCAACAAAAAAGCCCCACATCTCTCGACGCAGGGCTTTTTCTTGCAGCTTGACGCTTACAACTTGAAGCTAACGCCTCAAACCACCGCCACCTGCCCACTCATGGCCAGATCCAGCAATTCACGGTTGGCCACCGCGTACATCGCGTAGTCATGACCACTTGCCGCACGCAACTCGACCAACATGGCGCGCCAGCGCTCGACCATTGGCATGTGCTGCTCCAGCCACAGGTTCAGGCGCTCTTCGACGTCCGCAGGACCGTTCGGCATTTGCAGAACGGACACAGTGATCGCCCGTTGCTGCCAGTCGATGTCGTCGCGGAACGCTTCGCGAGCCAGAGCCTGCCAGTTGTTTTCCACCGGCAAGGCGCTGATCTGTTGCAGGTACCAGGTCACGTCCAGCGAGCTGCCGACGGCGAAGTAGACCTTGGCCACGTCAGCCGCGTTCTGGCCGGTGACGTCGGACGCTTCGATGATCGGCAGCAGCGTGTAGAGGTGCGCGGTGCCCGCGACCATGCGTGCCAGCAATTCAGGCACACCAGCGGCAACGTATTCCTGATAGCGCGCCTGCCAGGCTTCACGCGGTGGACCTTCCAGCAGTTCGTCCAGTTTCAGACCCAATGCCGCCAGGTGCGGACCGAAGTGGGCAACGTCACGTGCCGCGTCCAGTTCGTTGCGACGGCTGCGCAGGAACCACCGGGTGGCACGGCGCCCCAGACGCATCAGTTCGTCCATCAAGGCCAACTGGATTTCGGCCGGGACCTTGTAGTCCAGCGCCTCGATCTGACGGAACCAGTGCGGCAGGTGGAAGATGTCCCGCACGATCACGTAGGCACCGGCCACGTTGGCTGCGCTCATGCCGGTTGACTCTTTGAGCCGCTGCACGAAGGTGATGCCCATGTGGTTGACCAGGTCATTGGCGATCTGGGTGCTGACGATTTCACGCTTCAAACGGTGGCGACGCATGGAGTCGGAGAACTTCGACGCCAGCGATGGCGGGAACGCGGTTTCCATGTCGCGAGCCAGGTAGTCGTCATCCGGCACGCGGGATTCGAGCAGCGCTTCCTTGAGGTCGATCTTGCTGTAGGAGATCAGCACCGACAGCTCGGCGCGGGTCAGGCCTTTCTCCTCGGCGATGCGTTCGGCCAGTTGATCTTCGGCAGGCAGGAATTCGATGGCGCGGTCCAGCTTGCCACGGGATTCCAGGTCGTTCATCAGGCGCTTGTATTCAGCAATGCGCTCGTAAGCGCGACGGGCCGCCAGCGACAGGGCCTGGGTCTGCTTGTAGTTGTTGCCGAGGACCAGATTGCCCACGTCGTCGGTCATGCTTTCGAGCAACAGATTGCGCTGCTTCTCGGTCATGTCACCGGCCTGCACCACTTCGTTGAGCAGGATCTTGATGTTCACTTCGTGGTCGGAGCAGTCCACACCACCGGCGTTGTCGATGAAGTCGGTGTTGGTCGCCCCACCCAGCAGGCCGAATTCAACGCGGCCCAGTTGGGTCATACCCAGGTTACCGCCCTCGCCCACCACTTTGCAGCGCAACTGGTTGCCGTTGACGCGCAGGGCGTCGTTGGCCTTGTCGCCCACGTCAGCGTGGCTCTCGGAGCTGGCCTTGACGTAGGTGCCGATGCCGCCGTTCCACAGCAGGTCCACCGGCGCCTTGAGCAGCGCGTGCATCAGCTCGGTCGGGGTCAGCTTGTCGGCGGTGATGTCAAAGCGCGCCTTCATCTGCGGGGTGATGGTGATGCTCTTCAGGCTGCGCGGGAAGATGCCGCCGCCTTCGGACATGAGGCTGGTGTCGTAGTCGGTCCAGGCCGAACGCGGCAGGTCGAACAGACGCTTGCGTTCGGCGAAGCTGGTGGCCGGATCCGGATTCGGGTCGATGAAGATGTGCAGGTGGTTGAACGCCGCCACCAATTGCAGCTTGTCGGACATCAGCAAACCGTTACCGAACACGTCACCGGCCATGTCGCCGACGCCGATCACGGTGACGCTGTCTTGCTGAACGTTGATGCCGCGCTCGCGGAAGTGGCGCTGTACGCCGACCCACGCGCCTTTGGCGGTGATGCCCATTTTCTTGTGGTCGTAACCGGCCGAACCACCGGAAGCGAAGGCGTCACCCAACCAGAAGCCGTAATCAATGGCGATGCCGTTGGCAATGTCGGAGAAGGTCGCAGTGCCCTTGTCCGCCGCGACGACCAGGTACGGGTCATCGTCGTCGTGACGCACGACGTTGGCCGGTGGCACCAGAGCGCCTTCTTTCAGGTTGTCGGTAATGTCCAGCAGGCCCGAAATGAAGATGCGGTAGCAGGCGATCGCTTCGGCCTGAATCTCGTCGCGGGTGCCGGTGGTCGGCAGGCGACGCGGCAGAAAGCCGCCCTTCGCACCGACCGGCACGATGACCGAGTTCTTCACCTGCTGGGCTTTCACCAGCCCCAGCACTTCGGTGCGGAAGTCTTCTTCGCGGTCCGACCAGCGCAGGCCGCCGCGCGCGACGTTGCCGAAACGCAGGTGAACGCCTTCGACGCGCGGCGAGTAGACGAAGATTTCGAACTTCGGCACCGGCTTTGGCAGTTCAGGGATCAGACGCGGGTTGAACTTGAAGCTGAAGTAGCTCTTGTTCTGGCCGTTGGCGTCGGTCTGGTAGAAGTTGGTGCGCATGGTCGCCTTGATCAGGTCAAGGTAGCGACGCAGGATGCGGTCTTCGTTGAGCACCTGAACGTCGTCCAGCGCCGAGAGAATCGCCTGTTCCAAACGCTGTTGCATGTCGTCCAGATCACCACCGGACAGCTTGCGCGCCAAGTAGAAACGGGTCTTGAACAGACGGGTCAGTTCGCGAGCGATATCGGCGTGGTTGTTCAGGGTACTGGCGATGTAGCCCAGATCGAAGCCCAGACGAATCTGTTTCAGGTAACGGGCGTAGGCGCGCAGCAGCGCCACATCACGCCATGGCAGGCCAGCGGTGAGCACCAGACGGTTGAATGCGTCGTTCTCGGCCTCGCCACGCACAATGTGGACAAAGGCGTCCTGCAGCGTGTCATTGAGCTGTTGCAGGTCCAGATTCAGACCTTCGGCATAGGTGAAGGCGAAGTCGTGTATCCAGAACTCGCGGCCATTGGTGTGACGCAGGCGGTACGGGAATTCACCCAGCACGCGAAGGCCGAGGTTTTCCAGGATCGGCAGCACGTCCGATAGCGCCAGCGGGGTGTCGGCGTGGTACAGCTTGCAGTGCAACTGCGCCTTGTCCCCCGACAACGGCTGGTAGAAGCTCATGACCAGCGGCTTGGCGTCGGTCAGGTTCAGCAGGTGCTGCATGTCGACCACGGCCGAGTGCGCGGCAAAGCGCTCGCGGTAACCGGCGGGGAAGCCTTTAGGGAAGTCCGCCAGGACGTTGGTGCCCTGGGCTTCGCCAAAGCTTTCGACGACCAGGCTGGCGTAATCGTCCTTCCACGAACGGCAGGCCTGGATGACTTCGTTTTCCAGTTGCTGAGGGTCGATGTCGAGGGTGACTTTCGGGTCCACGCGCAGGATCAACTGCACACGGGCCAGCACCGACTCGGAGAAGAAGGTCCAGAATTCGCAGTCGCTGGCCTTCAGACGCTCCATCAGCACTTGCTGGATTTTCTGCCGGGTTTCGGTGGAATAGACGTCACGCGGCACGTAGGCCAGGCAGTAGCAGAAACGGCCATAGGGGTCTTTGCGCAGGAACACGCGGATCTTGTTGCGTTCCTGAATCTGCACGATGGACATGACGGTGCTGAACAGCTCGTCCACCGGGGTCTGGAACAGGTCATCGCGGGGCAGCACTTCGACCACCTGCGCCAGTTCCTTGCCCAGATGGGCCTTGGCATCGAAGCCCGAACGGCGCTCAACTTCGGCAACCTTGCGACGAATGTAAGGGATATTGCGCACGCTCTCGCCATACACCGACGAGGTGTACAGGCCCATGAAGCGGCATTCCTTGATGACCTTGCCGCTGGCATCGATCTGGCGGATCGACACGTAATCCGGGTACGCCGGGCGATGCACGCGGCTAGGCGCGGCAGCCTTGGCGAACGACAACAGCGTCGGCTCATGCAGGTAATTCACCGCATAGCCTTCGATGTGCAGGTCTTCCGGGGTCAGGCCTGCGCGCAGCAGTTTGGTCAGGCCCAGGAACGACGACGGGTCGTAGGTCAACTGGCCGCCTTCGCTGCCGCCGTCGACGGTAAATTCTTCGTAGCCAAGGAAGGTAAAGTGGTTGTTCACCAGCCACTCCAGGAACACCTTCACTTCAGCCTTTTCGTCCGGGTCCACGGCGTATTCGATGGCATCGATACCGGCCAGCAGCTCGTGCAGCTTGGCTTTCATCGGTTCGAAGTCTTCCACCGCAACGCGCACTTCGCCCAGCACCTGCTCCAGCTCACGGGCCAGCACGTTCAGCTCGGCGGCGTTGGCGGTGCGGTCGATCTCCAGATACATCAGCGATTCTTGCAGCACACCCTCGCCCGTCGTGCCTTTGGGCAGCAGTTCGACAAGGTTGCCCTTTTCATCGCGGCGCACACTCAACACGGTGGTTTGCAGCGTGTGGATGCTGTAGCCGCGGCGGTTCAGCTCGGTGCGGACCGAGTCCACCAGAAACGGCAAATCGTGGTGCAACACCTCAACGGCCGTATGGGTGGATTGCCAGCCATGACGCTCGTAATCAGGATTGTAGACGCGAACCTGCGGGGCGCCATGTTCGAAACGTTCGAGCAGACGCCAGGCTGACAAGGTGCAACCGGCAAGGTCGGACAGCCTGCGCTGGGTCAGTTCATCAAGGGAAATGATGCCGAAGAATTGATCGGCGAACAGCGCCACTTGTGGCAGTGCCTGTTCGCTGATGTGCTGGGCCAGTGCCGATCGCAGTTGGTGCTGGAAGTCGGGCTTGCTGGCTGCGGTGAAGAACGCCATCTGTGGTACTCCGCTTGGCTTGGCTTTTATATAGGAGAGATGCGTGTTTCGGGGTCGTGCCTGCATGTGTGAGGGGTGTCTGCCAGGTGTGCGCCTGTTCGATGATAGTCGGCAGATCGTGACAAGGCGCAGTACGTGACCACATGCGTTAGTACTAACGCTCGTCGTGTGTGCGTCGTCACATCATTCGAGCCGAATGACGAGCGAGGGGCTTGCGCCCAAACCGGCTTCGTTCATCTGCCGGAAAGCTTAACGAGAGCAAGCCCGGCGCTGCTTGCAGGCCTGCGACATATTCGGACATCGCCATGCGAACCGG
This sequence comes from Pseudomonas sp. Pseu.R1, assembly GCF_045764065.1. NCBI lineage: Bacteria > Pseudomonadati > Pseudomonadota > Gammaproteobacteria > Pseudomonadales > Pseudomonadaceae > Pseudomonas > Pseudomonas sp. Pseu.R1. Next base: position 1,420,084 of record NZ_JBJGEE020000001.1, read on the forward strand.
CATAGCCCATGCCGAACAGGAATAATCATTTTGATGCCCTTCGGGGCTATCGCGGACATCAAAACAAGAGCCCCGAACCAACCAAGGCAGGCAAATCCCCCCAAACACTGGCAAAATTTGGCCTTGTCCCGAACCGAACCACAGGAATGCCGCCATGCACATGACCACCGACAGCTTCATCTACAACCCCTGCGACGAGGAAGAAGATGACATGGCGCTGGCCTGTTGCCATGCCAGCAACGGCGACCTGTTCCTGCTGGGGCGCTTTCCGGACGAAGACGAAGTCGACATCACCTTTCGCGACGACACCATTCACGTCGATGCCAACCTGAAAGTGACCCTCACACCGGTGCAATTGATCGTCGAAATCGATGCCGTCGACGCCAAGCCCTTCGGCGGCGAGCACACCTTTGAAATCACCCACAGCACGCCCGCCGAGGAACTGACCGAGCTTGACGCCACCTTGAAGATCCTGCTCAAAGACGTGGGGACGTACACCAGCGAACTGAGCTGATCACTCGTCACGCTGCAGCAGCACGGCTTGCCGGCAGTGGCGGCATTGAAACCGCTACCGCCGGCAAGCCTTGCAGCTACGGGATGACAGTCCTCAGACGACAGGATTTCTCGCAACCTGTCAGACACTTCTCGTTTTTACCCCGCAAATATCGACAAACCCTGAAAAAACCCCTTCCTCCGTTAGTCGCCACCCCCTCGGATGGATTAAAGTAACGCCCCCAGCTTCGAAGCCGTTTTGGCGCCGCTGCCTACCCTGTCAGGAACCGTCACCGATGGAACATCGTGAAGCGTTGATCGCGCTGCGAACCTTTCTCTCCACTCAGATTCTGGGGCAGGAGAAGCTGGTCGAGCGCCTGTTGATCGCGCTGCTCGCCGACGGCCACATGCTGGTCGAAGGCGCTCCCGGTCTGGCCAAGACCAAAGCGATCAAGGAGCTGGCCGAAGGCATCGAAGCACAGTTCCACCGCATCCAGTTCACCCCCGACCTGCTGCCCGCCGACATCACCGGTACCGAGATCTATCGTCCGGAAACCGGCAGCTTCGTCTTCCAGCAGGGGCCGATCTTCCACAATCTGGTGCTGGCGGACGAAATCAACCGGGCGCCTGCCAAGGTGCAATCGGCGTTACTGGAAGCCATGGCCGAACGACAGGTCAGCGTCGGACGCAGCACCTACGACCTGTCGCCGCTGTTTCTGGTGATGGCGACCCAGAACCCTATCGAACAGGAAGGCACCTACCCGCTGCCCGAAGCCCAGCTTGACCGTTTCCTGATGCACGTGAAGATCGGCTTCCCGGACGCCACGGTCGAACGCAAGATTCTGCAACAGGCCCGTGGTGAAGCACTGCACGGCGAAGCCAAGCCGGACCGTCGCGTCAGCCAGCAAGCCATTTTCGCCGCGCGCAAGGAAATCCTCGGGCTGTACATGGCCGATGCGGTGGAGGAATACCTCGTGCAACTGGTCATGGCCACCCGCACCCCGGCCAAGTTCGACGCCGAGCTGGCCGAGTGGATCGGCTACGGCGCCAGCCCTCGCGGCTCGATTTCCCTGGACCGCTGCGCCCGCGCCCATGCGTGGCTGGCCGGTCGTGACTTCGTCAGCCCCGAAGACATTCAGGCGATGGTCTTCGACGTGCTGCGCCACCGCATCATTCTGTCGTTCGAGGCAGAGGCGGCGGGCATCGATCAGGACCGCGTCATCCAGCGCATTCTTGACGTCGTCGCCGTCGCCTGACCCCATGCAGCCCTATCAGATTTCCCAACCGGGCATCCGCATCAGCCTCGCCGAGCTGATCGAGATGCGTCATCGCGTGCGGGAAGTCCAGTTGTTCTCATCCCCCGGTCGACGCAGTCCGCTGATCGGCCTGCACCACTCCAAACTGCGGGGTCGAGGTGTCGACTTCGATCAGGTGCGGGTGTATCAGGCGGGCGACGACGTACGCACCATCGACTGGCGCGTGACCGCCCGCACGCAAGAGCCGCACACCAAACTGTTCCATGAAGAACGCGAGCGGCCGATCTTCATCATGGTCGAGCAGAGCCGTCGGCTGTTCTTCGGCTCGGGGCTGATGTTCAAGTCAGTGCTGGCGGCACAGGCGGCGGCGTTGATCGGCTGGGCAGCGCTGGGCCATAACGACCGAGTGGGTGGCCTGGTGTTCGGTGACAACCAGCATTACGAAATCAAGCCTCGACGCAGCAAGCAAAGCCTGTTGCAGCTGCTCAACCGGCTGGTGCGAGCCAATCAGTCTCTGCACACCGAAGCCGTGGCCGACCGCGACACCTTCGGCGTGGCGCTGCGTCGGGCGCGTGAAGTGCTACGACCGGGCAGCCTGGTGTTCATCCTGTGTGACGAGCGCACGCTGTCCGATTCCGCCGAGCAACAACTGGCGCTGCTTTCACGCCATTGCGACCTGCTGCTGTTGCCTCTGTCCGACCCACTGGATCACGCGCTGCCCGCTGCCGGGCTGCTGCGTTTCAATGATCGCGGCGCGCGGCTGGAACTCGACACCCTCAACTCGGACCTCCGTCAGACCTACCGTGCTCAAGGCGAAGCCCGTCAGGCGCGCTGGGAATTGCTGGCACAGAAACTGCGGGTGCTGATGATCCCCCTGAACACCCAGCAGGAAATGGTCGAGCAACTGCGCGATTACCTCAACGCGAACCAGCCGGTGAAACAGAAATGAGCCAGTTGGACCAGTTGCAACCGATGATCCTGCCGCCCCCCGTGAGTGCCTGGCCCCCTGCGCCCGGTTGGTGGATGTTACTGATCCTGATTCCGCTGCTCGGCTACGGCGTGTGGCGCGCGCGGGTGTGGCTGCCGAAGAAAGCCGCAAAGGAAGTGGCCGAGCAGCCACTGGACCCGCGCCGTCAGGCCGCGCTTCAGGAACTGGCGCAGATGCCCAAACCCTATGACGGCGCACCGGCAGGCGCCTGGCTGCAACAGATCAACGGCCTGCTCAAACGCCTGTGCCGCAACGATTACCCTCATGCCCAGAGTCACACCCTGAACGGCCGCAAGTGGCTGGCATTCCTTGACAACCGCTGCCCGGCGGCGGGCCTCACGCGCTGGATGGTGCTCGTCGAAGGCGCCTACAAACCCGAATGCAAACTCGACGACAAGGCCATTAACGGCCTGACCCAGTCGGTCGAAACCTGGATTCGCAAACATGTTTGAGTTCGCCTGGTCGTGGGTGTTTGCCTTGCTGCCATTGCCGTGGCTGCTGCGCTTCGTGCTGCCAGTGGCCGACAGTGGCGAAGCCGCGCTCAAGGTCAGTTTTATCGATGAACTGGAAGGTCTGGCGGGTCGCCGTGCCCGCGCTCATCTGCCCGGCTGGCGTCGGCAGTTGCCATTCGTGATCCTGTGGCTGTTGCTGCTCGTGGCCGCCGCCCGCCCGCAATGGCTGGGCGATCCGTTGCCCGTCGCGGCCAGCGGGCGCGATCTGCTGGTAGCGGTGGATGTCTCAGGCTCGATGGACTACCCGGATATGGTCTGGCAAAGCGACGAAGTCAGTCGTCTGACGCTGGTCAAGCAATTGCTGGGGGACTTCCTCGAACACCGACAAGGCGACCGCGTGGGCCTGATCCTGTTCGGCAGTCAGGCCTATCTGCAGGCGCCACTGACCTTCGACCGCAAGACCGTACGCACCTGGCTGGACGAAGCACGCATCGGCATCGCGGGCAAGAACACCGCTATCGGCGACGCCATCGGCCTGGCCCTCAAGCGCCTGCGTTTGCGTCCGGCGCAAAGTCGCGTGTTGATTCTGGTCACCGACGGCGCCAACAACGCCGGGCAAATCGACCCTGCAACCGCCGCTCGCCTGGCGGCGGGCGAAGGCGTGAAAATTTACCCGATCGGCATCGGCGCCGACCCCGACAAGGGCGCAACGAGCATTCTGGGGCTGAACGCGAGCCTGGATCTGGATGAACCTGCGCTGCGGGAAATCGCCGAAATCACCGGCGGGCAATATTTCCGCGCTCGGGACGGCGCGCAACTGGCGCAGATCGGCAAGACCCTCGACGCCCTCGAACCGGTGACTCAACAACCGACCCAAGCCCGTCCTGCCCTGGCGCTGTATCACTGGCCACTGGCGATCGCCTTGCTGCTGAGCATTGTGTTGGTCATTCACGAGCGCTGGCCGCACAACCCCGTGTACCGTTTCCTCGCCCGCCAGCCGGTGCTGCATCAAGGCCCACAATGGCGTCAACGCTTCAAGCGGCTGCGGAGGCGTCGATGATCAGTTCGTGGTTTGCCGCCTGGCCACACTGGCTACGCCCCGGCTGGCTGTTGATTCTGCCCTTGCTGGGTTGGTTGATCTGGCGCCTGTGGCATCGGCAAAAGCGGGTCGGTCGCTGGCAGATGATTCTACCGAGCGCCTTTCATTCAGTGCTGCTCAGTGGCGGTAACGGGCGAGAAAGCAAATTGCCGTGGATCGCGCTGGCGCTGGGCTGGTTGCTGGCGTTGCTCGCCCTGCTCGGGCCGAGCTGGCAACGGGTGGAACAAACCAGTCAACGCCCCGTGGACCCCGTGGTGGTGCTGCTGGAACTGACACCGGAAATGCTCGCCGCCGACAGCCCACCGTCACGCCTGGAGCAGGCTCGGCGCAAGTTGCTGGATCTGTTGCAGGCCCGCAGCGATTCGCAAACGGCGATCATCGTCTACGCGGGCAGCGCCCACACACTGGTGCCGCTATCAGACGATCTGGGCACCAGCAAAAACCTGCTGGACGCGATCCGTCCGTCGATCATGCCCGAAGCCGGTCAGCGTGCAGATCTGGGGGTGACCAAGGCACTGGACCTGCTCAAACAGGGCGATCTGGGGCTGGGCCGCATTCTATGGATCGGCTCGTCGCTGAGCGAAACCGAGCGGCAAGGCATCCGCCAGGCCATGACCGGCCATGCACCTCAACTGCTGATGCTGGGGGTCGGCACAGCAGAAGGCGCGCCGGTCACTCAGGAAAAAGGCGGCTTCCTCAAGGACGCTCAGGGCGGGATCATCGTGCCGCGTCTGGACAGCGCCAGCCTCAAAGACTTCGCCGAGTCCGAAGGCGGTCGTTACACGTCGCTGCGTCTGGACGACGAAGACCTGCGCGAACTGGGCCTGCTCGACGGCCCGAAAGACCTTCGCAGTCAGGGTCAGACGCTGCAACTCGACAGTTGGGCCGATCAGGGCTACTGGCTGTTGTTGCCGTTATTGCTGCTGGCGGCCTGCGCGGGTCGTCGCGGCTGGATCCTGTGCCTGCCGCTGTTGATGTTTTTGCCCCAGCCCAGCTACGCCTTCGAGTTTCAGGATTTATGGCGACGCCCCGACCAACAAGGCCAACGCCTGCTGCAACGCCATCGCCCTGCCGAAGCGGCGCAGCGTTTCGAGGACATCCAGTGGCAAGGCATCGCGCTCTATGAAGCGGGTGACTACGCGGCTGCCGCTCAGCGTTTTGCCCAGGGCAATACCGCCGCCGACCATTACAATCGGGGCAACGCGCTGGCCAAAAGTGGCGAGCTGGACGCGGCCATCGACGCCTACGAACAGGCACTCGAACGCCAGCCGGATTTCCCGGCTGCCGCGGCGAACAAGGCCCTGATCGAAGAAATGAAGCAACAGAACGAACAGGCCGCCGCCGAGGATGCCAGCAAAGGCAAGAACGAGACCGACGAGACCGCCGACAAGCCGAACCCGGACAACGCCGAGCAAACGTCGTCCAGTCAACAGGCCCCGGTGCAAAACGACGAAGACGACAACGCCAACAGCTCGCAGGCGATGTCTGCCGCCAACGGCGCCAGCGATGCCGCAGACACATCGCCGGATGCAGACGAACCGACCCGCGCACCGACGCGCCCCGCCGACAGTCACATCAGCGGCGAACAACGTCAGGCGCTTGAACAGTGGTTGCGGCAGATCCCGGATGAGCCCGGCGAATTGTTGCGGCGCAAATTCTGGTATGAACAACAGCAACATCAGGAAAAAACCCGATGAATCGTGTGCACTCTGTGGTTATCGCCGGGCTGTTGTGCCTGCTCGCCCTTGTGGCGCGCGCCGACACGCCTGCCGACACGCTGCAGGCCAGCGTTGATCGCACGCGGGTCAACACCGGGGAAACCGTCGAACTGACCCTGGAATCCGACGACGCGACCCTGTTCGGCAAACCTGACATGAGCGCGCTGGACGCCGACTTCGAAGTCCGCGACACCCGACAGCTCAACAGCCTTACCACGCTGGAGGGCAATGTTCACGCCACCACGCGCTGGCTGATCACCCTGATGCCGCGTCACAGCGGCTCCATCGAGATTCCCCCGCTCAAACTCGGCGAACTGGTCAGCCAACCGATCACCCTGCAAGTGGTGGAGGTCGAAGCGTCCGGGCAGGCGCAGGAACAGAAGCTGGCGCCAGTATTCATGGAAGCGAGTCTGGATCAGGACACCGTCTACGTGCAGGCGCAGGCGGTGTTGACCGTGCGCGTCTATCACTCGGTCTCGTTGTTCGATGACAGCAACCTCAGCCCACTGCAAGTACCGGATGTGCGCATCGAAAAGCTTGGCGACACGCGCACCTATGAAAAACAGATCAACGGCATTCGCCATGGCGTGATCGAAATGCGTTACGCGCTGTACCCACAGCAAAGCGGCGATCTGACCATCCCGCCGCAAGCCTTCAGCGCCACCATGGTGCAGGACATCCCTGAAGTCAGTCAGGCGGCCGCCACCAGTCAGCCTGCCGTGGCGACCAGTCCCAAACCCGGCAAACTGATGCGCGTCACTTCCGATCCACTGACGTTGAAGGTCAAGCCGCAACCCGCGCACTACCCGGCCAACACGCCCTGGCTACCCGCGCGCAGCATCAGCCTGAGCGAAAGCTGGAGCCCGGACCCGGCGCATACCCAGATTGGCGACTCCCTGACCCGCACGTTGGTGGTCACTGCCGAAGGACTGTCCAGCGCGCAACTGCCGCCGCTGCCCGCCACCGACGTCAGCGCCCTGCGCCGTTACCCTGATCAGCCGCAATTGAGCAATCAGGCGAACGAACGGGGGCTGGTGGGCAGTCGCGAAGAACGCGAGGCGTTGGTGCCCAATCGTCCGGGCGCCATCGACATTCCGGCGGTGGACGTGGTCTGGTGGAACACGCTGGAAGATCATCTGGAACACAGCTCGTTGCCTGCCCGAACTCTGCAAGTCAGCACCAATCCGGCGTTGGCCGTGGACATGCCGGTCAGCGACAATGCGGGTGTCACGGTCATTGGCCCGCCCGTGTGGCCGTGGCAGTTGAGCACCGTGCTGCTGGCGTTCACTACCTTGCTGGGCTTCGGCCTCTGGTGGCGGGCGCGCTGGCAACCGGCGCTGACCCGCACCACGCAGCCCGGCCCCAGCCCGCGCACGGTGCTGGATGACCTCAAACGCGCCAGCGCGGCCAACGACCCGCAAGCCACCCGTCAGGCCCTCGACGCCTGGGCGCGTCAGCAACCGGAAACCCTGGCCGACATGGCGGCGCGTTTCGTGCCGCTGTCCGATGCGCTGGACGGCTTGAACGGCGCGCTCTACAGCGAAACCGGCAAACTGTGGCTGGGCGACGAATTATGGAAAGCGGTCAAGGCACTGCCTGCCGTGGAAAAACCCGTGGATGCCAACGGCGCGGACAGTTTGCCGCCGTTGTACCCGAAGTGAATGAACAACTGGCCGCAGAGCGGCCGACACGGCATTCCCACGCGGAGCGTGGGAACGATCTGAACATCTGATCGACGCATGCTCTTTGTAAGAGCGCGCTTGCCCGCGATTGCGGTCTGTCTGTGACATCAATACGACCTGACACGGCCCTGTCGCGGGCAAGCGCGCTCCTACAACATCGCGACGACCGCTTTATACAAGGTAATTCAATGCGTCTGTTCCACACCTCCGACTGGCACTTGGGCCAGAACCTCCATGGCCAGGAGCGTGACTTCGAACACGAAAGTTTTCTGAAATGGCTGCTGGCCCGCCTGCTCGAACGCAGCCCCGATGTGCTGCTGATCGCAGGCGACATCTTCGATACCGTCAACCCACCGGTCAAAGCTCAGGAGCGGCTGTACGACTTCATCGTCAGCGCCCACGAACAGAACCCGCAACTGACCATCGTGATGATCGCGGGCAACCACGATTCCGGCTCGCGCATCGAACTGCCCGCCCCGCTGATGCGCCGCTTGCGCACCCACGCGCTGGGCCGTGTGCTGTGGCTGGACGACGGCGTGCTCGACGTTGACCGGTTGCTGCTGCCGTTGACCAACCTCAAGGGCAAAGTGCTGGGCTGGTGCCTGGCGCTGCCGTTTCTGCGCCCTGCGGAAGTCACCGGTCCGACGCTGGGTGACAACTACCTGCGAGGCATCGCGCAGGTGCATGAAAAGCTCATCGCCGCTGCCCTGGAAAAACGCAAGAAAGGCCAGCCCCTGATCGCCATCAGCCATGCCCACATGGCAGGAGGCTCGGTCTCGGAGGATTCCGAACGCAGCCTGATCATCGGCAACGCCGAAGCCCTGCCCGCCAGCCTATTCGACAAAAGCGTCACCTACGTCGCTCTTGGCCATCTGCACAAGCCGCAGAAGGTCAACGGCGAAAACCGGATTCGCTACAGCGGTTCGCCGATTCCCTTGTCGTTTTCGGAAATCGGCTACCAGCACCAGATCCTCGAAATCGAGACCGAGGGCGACAAGCTGGCCAGCGTCACGCCGATGCGGATCCCGCGTGCAGTCAACCTGCAACGCATCGGCCCGGCGCCACTGGCTGATCTGTTGCTGCAACTCAAGGCGTTGCCGGACATCGACCTGCTCGCCGACGTTGATCGTCAGCCGTGGCTTGAGGTCCGGGTGAAACTGGACGAGCCACAACCTGACCTGCGCAACCAGATCGAATCCGCACTGGAGAACAAGGCCGTACGGCTGGTGCGCATCGGCGCCGAGTACGCCGGTAAAGGCGCGCGCAACGATGAGGATGAGCGCGACCTGATCGAGCTGGATCAGCTCAGCCCGCAAGAACTGTTCAGTCGCGCCTGGCTCGACAGCTACGGCAGCGAAGTGGACGAACAGACCCTGCAGGACTTCGCTACCCTGCTGCATGAGGTGCAACTGGCAGACGGACAACCGGAGGGCGAACAGCCATGAAAATCCTCGCCATTCGCCTGAAAAATCTGGCCTCGCTGGCAGGGCCGTTCGTACTGGATTTCACCGCCGAACCACTGGCCAGTGCGGGCCTGTTCGCCATCACCGGCCCTACGGGCGCGGGCAAGAGCACCTTGCTCGACGCCTTGTGTCTTGCGCTGTTCGGCGCGATCCCGCGATTGAACAATGTCGGCCAGTCCCGGGTGCCGGAAATCGACGGCGACATCAGCACTGCGGACCCGCGTAATCTGCTGCGTCGCGGCACGGGGAGCGGTTATGCCGAAGTGGATTTCGTCGGCATCGACAAACGTCGCTATCGCGCGCGCTGGGAAACCAACCGCGCCCGCGACAACGCCACGAAAAAGCTGCAACTGAGTCGCCAGACCCTCACCGATCTGGACAGCGACCAAATCCTCAGCAGCCAGAACAAAACCGAATACAAAACCCTGCTCGAAGCCCGATTGGGCCTGAACTTCGAGCAGTTCACCCGTGCGGTGATGCTGGCACAGAGCGAATTCAGCGCCTTTCTCAAGGCCGATGACCGCGAGCGCAGCGAACTGCTGGAAAAGCTTACCGACACCGCGATCTACAGCCAGTTGGGCCGTCGCGCCTACAGCAAAAGCAAGGAAGCCGAAGAGGCGCTGAAAATGCTCAATGCGCAGGCGGGCAACCTGACACCGCTGGACGCTGAACAGCGCGCGGAACTGGAGCAGCGTTTCGCCGGTGCGCAACAGCAACTGAAGCTGGCGCAAGCGCAACTGCGTCAATTGGAGTTGAAACAGCAATGGCTGAGCGAATTGAATCGCCTGCGTGACAGCCATCAGGCCGCCAACGAGCAGCTCGTCGGCGCGCAGCAGACCTGGGATCAACAAAGCGCCGAACGGCGGCAGTTGGCCCACCTGGAACGGCTCGCGCCGCAGCGTCACCTGTTCGGTCAGCGGCAGAAACTCGACAATCAGCGCTCACCGCTGGCTGTGCAGATTCAAACGCACATTCAGGAACAATCCAGCACGCAGGCAAATCTTTCGGAATTGGAAACCAGAGTCGCTGCCGATCAAGACGCATTGCAACAGGCTCAGGAGCAGCAACAGGCCGCCAGACCGACGCTGAGCGAGGCGTTTGAGCAGCAGGTTCAGCTCAATCACCTGAACAACGAGCTGCAACAGCTCAATGAGCAGGCCCGTGTCGCCGGGCAAGCGAGTCAGGACGGTCAACTCGCGCTCGATCAACTGACCGAAAAACAGCACCAAGTCGAAGCACGCCTGCAAGCCATCGCCGAGCAACTGCAAAAGAGCAGAGAGCTTGATGAGCTGAGTAAATCCTGGAGCGCATACGCCCCTCGCCTGCAACAAATCGTGCGGGTCAGTTCCCGCCTGAACAAAGGCCGCGAAGAACTGCCTGCCCTGGAACAGGCCTCGACCCGTGCCGAACAGGCCTTGAGTGAACGCCGCACGGCCTTGCAGGCGCTGTATGACGATGCCGAAGTCAAGGCCGACGCGGTGAGCCAGGAAATCGAACGGCTCGGGCAACTGTTGCAAGACAGCCGCCAGCAGCACAGCGCCAGTGACGCGCTGGAACGCCTGTGGCAACGGCATCAGGACATCGCCATCCGGTTGCAAGACGTGCAGACGCAGCAGCAACAGGCCACCGAGCGCCGCGCCCAAGGCATCGCCAAAGGGCTTCAACTCAAAAGCGAACATGAAGCTGCCGAACAGGCGCTCAAGGTAACGCTCGAGCTGTTGCAACGTCAGCGACTGGCCCGCAGCGCCAGCGTCGAGCAATTGCGCGAGCAACTGGTGGATCAGCAGCCCTGCCCGGTTTGCGGCAGTGAGGAGCATCCGTATCACCAGTCCGATGCGTTGCTGCAAGCGTTGTCGGGTCACGACGACAGCGAAGAAACCGCAGCGCGCCAGAGGGTCAGCCAGCTCAGCGAACAACTCGCCGAATTGCGGGCCGAGGTGAGTGAACTGAACAATCGGCTCAAACAATCCAAACCGCAGCTCGATCAACTCGCAGAGCAGTTGCAGAAGCTGACCCCGGACCTGCAAGCCCATGCGCTGTACCCTCGCCTGCTCGAACAACCCGAGCACCAACGCAGCGACTGGCTGAGCGAGCGTCTGCATCAACTGGCGCAAGACGTGCTCACCGCCGAACAACGCCAGGCCCGACTGTTGAAAGTGCAGCGTGACGCCGAAGCCCTGCAACAGCAGGTCCAGGACGCCCGTGAAGCCAGTCAGCAAGCGATGAAACTGCTGGATGATCAGCAGCGCAGCATTTCGCTGGATAACCAGACCTTCGAAACGGCGCTTCAAGAGTTTGAACCCTTGTTGCCGAGCGAGAGCCTGGCGGCATGGCGCGAGTCGGCCACCGAAAGTTTCATTCAACTGGACAACGACATTGCCCAGCGCATTCGGCAGCTCGACCAACAGAAGGACGAGCAACAGGAACATGCGGAGCGAGCGCAGACAATCGAGCGCGAGCAGTTCGCGCAGCAAGGCCGTCAGCAGCACACCCAAGACCTGCAACAACGGGTCGACAGCCGCCAACAGCAACAGCACGCGGTGCAGCAGCGCCTGCGAGAAATCCTGGGCGAACACGCCAGCGCCGAGCAGTGGCAGCAGCATCTGGAACAGGCGGTCGAACAGGCGCGTCAGGCTCAGACCGCCACTGCCGAGGCCTTGCAGCAGGCTCGTAGCGGCTTGATCAAATTGACGGCTGAACTGGAAGGCGAACAACAGCGTCTGCGCTCGCTGGAACAGGAAATCGCCGATCTTGACGGTCAGATCACAGCGTGGCGCGCTCAGCACAGCGAGCTGGATGACGCCGCGCTCGACGCTCTGTTGAACCTGAGCGATGACGACGTCACGCAGTTGCGCCAGCGTCTGCAACAGAGCGAAAAGGCACTGGAGCAAGCGAAGACACTGGTGCAGGAACGCGAAGCGCAGGTGCAACAGCATCAGGCCCAACACAGCGACTTCAGCGATGCCGAGCAACTGCTGACGGCGCTGGACGAGGCTCAGTCGCTCACAGCAACCCATGACCAATCCTGCGCCGACCTGCGCGCCCACATCAGCGAGGATGATCGTCGCCGCAACGCCAGCAGCGAGTTGCAGGAACGCATCGCCGCCGCTTCATCCGAATATCAGCGTTGGGGCCGCATCAGTGCACTGGTGGGGTCGGCCAACGGCGACACCTTCCGCAAGATCGCCCAAACCTACAACCTCGATTTGCTGGTGCATCACGCCAACGCCCAGCTCAAGCAACTGGTGCGCCGCTACCGCCTCAAGCGCGGCGGCAGCTTGCTGGGCCTGCTGGTCATGGACACCGAAATGGGCGACGAACTGCGCTCGGTCCATTCGCTGTCCGGTGGTGAAACCTTCCTGGTGTCGCTGGCATTGGCGTTGGGTCTGGCATCCATGGCGTCGAGCACCTTGCGCATCGAATCGCTGTTCATCGACGAAGGCTTCGGCAGCCTCGATCCCGAGTCGCTACAACTGGCGATGGATGCACTGGACGGCTTGCAGGCCCAGGGCCGTAAGGTCGGAGTCATTTCCCACGTTCAGGAAATGCATGAACGGATTCCGGTGCAGATTCAGGTGCGTCGTCAGGGCAATGGGTTGAGTACGCTGGAGGTGACTTGATTCTGCCCGTAGGGCGTAGGAGCGGCGCTTGCCCGCGATCTGCCGGGAATCGGCAGCAAAATCAGCTACACCGCAGCGTCAGGCAAATTGAGCCGCCGGGTTTTACGACTGCTGCGCAGCCGATCGCGGACAAGTCGCGCTCCTACGGCCTTCGGCCAGAAGCGGTCCTGGGTGAACAACTAAACCACCGACCACTGGAACATCGGCGAGAACAGTTCGCCATGCTTCGGTGGCGGGTTGCCCGCGGTCAGCCGCTGTGCGCGCAACATTTCTATGTCCTGCGCTACTTCGGTTTTGAACTCCATGCTCCGCGCCACCCCACCCACCGATCCCTCGCCATGCCCCAATAACGAGCAGCCATTGTTGATCAGGGCAAAGAACACAATCACCCAGAAATTGATGCCTTTCACGACGTCCGTCCTTTCGCCTGATCCGCTGCACGCTCCAGCGCAACGACCGACGAAGGCTCGGACACCGATGAAGGCTCGCTCAGGTGTGGATTCAGACTGACGACAGTCACCACTGCGATGAAAACGACATACAACGCGATGGCGGTATAAGCGCCTTGTTTAAGTGAATGAAGAATGGCAGTGGCCATGGTAAGTGCTCCGGGATGTTTCTTTAATGGCGGCCAGAATGCCCGGAGTGACTGTTAATTAAAAACGATGTGGAGCGATTCAAAACATTAGGCGCGTTGATTATTTAGCACTTCAATTAGCCCGATAGATTGATGCCCATAGGGAACGCCGCGCATAAAAAAATCCCCGTCGCTTATTCAGCAGACGGGGATCAAAGGGAGGGAATTCAACGCTTTCGCGAGCAAGCTCGCCGACATTTGATGCATGGCCTGACACGCAGTGGTCAGTGGGTCGCATCAACCTGTAGAAGGCGAATTTGCTCGCGAAAGCGTTCTTTCACCATCGAGCAAGATGAAACATGCAGCGATTGAAACTTCCGTTCTCTTAAATCCATTCCCCAGTGCCGTGTACGTCGTGGCTGGGGAATGGATTCATCGGTTCAGAGTGATTCATTGCGAAGTCTTATGATCCAGAGCCGCGTAGAAGTTGGCACTTTGTTGCAGGTATTTCGGGGTGTAGCTCTGGGTCGATGCAACTTTCTTTTCTGCAACTTCAACGCTGGCACTGGCAGGCAATGCAACCGAAGCGGAGATGGCAGACGCGGCGATGATGGAGAAGAGATTGAAGTTCATGATGCGTACCTCGGTGTCGTGTTTCGTTTCAAGTCTTGACCGTCGTGGCCGTGGAATGAAAGTTACGCCCGAGACGCTTTCAGAAAAAATCTTTTCTGGCACTAGCCCATATCACGCCAATTAATACATGGCTGCAGCCCTTGATTTTCGGGGGCTGCAGCCTGCGTCAATGTGTCACTGGCAGTGTTCAATGGCTTAGAAAACGGAAATCCGAAGGGGAATCGACGTCGATTTTCTGCACGGTATCGCCCAGAAGACCGGTTTTAGGGTCGAAACGCACGGTGACGATCTGGTTGCTTTTCTGGTTGGCGATCAGCACGAAATGGCCGCTGGGGTCGAAAGCGAATTCCCGTGGTTCCTTGCCCTCCACAGAACGCCGCTGAATTTCCTTCAATTGGCCATTGCCGGCGTTGATGCTGAACGCCAACAGTTCGTTGACCTCTCCACGGTTGGCGACGTAGAGGAATTTGCCGTCTGGCGAGGTGTGCAGGCCACCGGCTGCGCGGTATTGCTGGCCCTCCTGTTTTGCCAGATCCACCAGTTGCGTGCGTTTGAACACGCCGTCCTTGTAATCGAACACGGCCACTTGCGCGCTCATTTCCAGGGTCAGCCAGGCGTGCTTGCCGTCTTTGCTGAACAGCAAATGGCGCGGGCCGCTGCCCGGTGGCAGGTCGACCGAAGGCACTTTCGCAGGTTTGAGGGGCTGGGTCTGTTTGGCGTCGTAGCTGAAGACAAACATCTTGTCGGCGCCCAGGTCCATGGCGATCAGGTATTTGCCGTCAGGCGTTGGGACCGCTGAGTGAACATGAGACGACGCCTGACGCTCCGGGTTGACCTTGCTGGCTTCATGAGTCGCGGTTTGCACGACGGGCGAGAGTCTGCCGTCTTTGCCTACAGGCACTACCGCCAGCGAACCGCCCGGATCGGGATGAACGGCGTAGTTGGCGACGAACAGGAAACGACCGTCAGCGCTCAGGTTGGAATGCGTCGGCTCCTCGCCTTTGCTCTCGATCTGGTTGATGAAGGAGACCGCGTGGGTTTTCGGGTCGATGGCGAAACTGCTGACCTTGCCCACCACGTCGGTCTGGCCGGGGCCGTTTTCATTGACGGCGAACAGATGGCGCTGGTCTTTGGAGAGGGTCAGCCAGGAGGGGTTTTCGCTTTTGATCACCTGACGCGGCGTGGCGTCGAGCTGGCCGGTCTGGGTATTGAAGCCATAGCGATAGATGCCTTCGCTTTTGCCAGCGGTGTAGGCGCCGACCAGCACGTCGTAATCGGTCATGGTATTGGCCTGAACGGAAAGAGCGGTAAGGCTGCTGGCGAGCACCAGCCAGGGCAGGAATTTGGGAGTCATGGGAGTGATCTCGTTGTTGGAGTTGTTGGCGCGTGGTTCACGCGGGAATCAGGGGTATGACAGCGGTTGGCGCAAGGTAGTTGCCATTCAGGCACAGCGGAACTGTAGGAGCGTGCCTTGTCCCGCGGACGGCTGCGAAGCAGTCGCAAAATCATCGAACTCGATGTGCCTGAAACACCGCGTGCGTAGCTTTTACGACGACTGCGTCGCCGATCGTGGGCAAGCCACGCTCCTACAGGAATGGTGGCGGATGCTTATTCGTCTTCCTCGTCATCCCCCGCCGAGAACGCTTCGAGTACCACGATGCGGTGGTCGGCGTTGCCATCGTTGATGACCCAGCTTTGCAAGGTGCTATCGAATTCGGCGGCGTCTACCTGCGCCAGCGAGAAGCGCCAGACTTTGCGCTCGCGACCGTCCATGCTCTCGACCTGGAACATCTCGTCCAGCGTGAATTCGAAGGCGTGCAGACCGTCGATTTCCAGCATGCCGTGGGAGGTCAAGGCTGTTTGCAGGGCGGCGCGGAGGGTTTGGGAGGCGGTGGTCATGGCAGAAGTTCGCATCGGTTGAAAGCGCGAATGATAGGCCAAAAGACGCCGCCGTGTACGACCGGCGCCCGATGACCTTGACCGGTTGATCAGCCCTGCACAGCCTCCTTGGCGTAATACCGAGCCGGAATCCCCCAGACGATCAAGGCAATCGCCAGCACGCTCACGGCAAACAGGGCGAACAAAGCAGGCGTTGCCGTGCCGGTCAGGTCCTTGATCCGCCCCACCATGAACGGCGCGATGATGCCGCCGAGCTGGCCCAGCGAGTTGATCAGGGCGATGCCCGCTGCGGCGGCGATGCCCGTGAGGAAGCGTGGCGGGATGGTCCAGAAGATCGGCATCCAGGCGATGATGCCGGTCATGATCAGGGTCATACCGATCATCAACGGCAGCAGTTGCGCTGGCGCCAGCGCGCAGACCAGATAGCCGATCGCCGTGAGAGTCGCGCAGCCCGCCATGTGCCAGCGGCGCTCGCCATGACGGTCAGAACTGGCGCCAATCAGCAGGTTGCCGATCACCGCGCCCACGTAGGGGATGACCGTGAGCAGGCCGATGTTCATGGTGTCCACCACACCCGCGCTCTTGATCAGTTGCGGCATCCAGAACAACAGGCCGGTCAGGGCCATGACCAGGCACAGGTAGATCGCCGACATGACGTAGGTGGTCGGGTGTTTCCAGATGTCTTTGACCTTCTGCGACGCAGCAGGCTGCGGCTCGCTGGCCATGCGCGACAGCACGACCTGTTTTTCCTGAGCGCTGAGCCAGGGTGCGTCTTCAATACGGTCTTTGACCAGCCAGAACACCACGCCGCCGAGCAGCACAGACGGAATGCCTTCCAGCAGAAACAACCAGCGCCACCCGGCCATGCCCATCACGCCATCGAAGTGACCGAGTATCAGCCCGGCAATTGGACCTCCCACAATCCCACACAGGCAAATGGAGCTTTTGAAGTAGGAATTGACCCGTGCCCGGCGCGTACTGGGGTACCACTGGGTGAAGAAATACAGCACGCCGGGAACGAAGCCCGCTTCCATCACACCGATCAGAAAACGCAGGGTGTAGAACCAGAATTCAGTCTGCACGAACATCATGCACGCCGATGCGATGCCCCAGGAGACCATGATCCGGGCGATCCAGATTCGCGCGCCGATCTTGTGCAGCAGCACGTTGCTGGGGACTTCGAAGAGGAAATAGCCGACGAAAAACAGGCTCGCGCCCAGACCGTAAACGGTTTCGCTGAAACCCAGATCACTGGCCATTTGCAGCTTGGCGAAACTGATGTTGACCCGGTCCAGGTAGGCGAACAGGAAGCAGCAGATGAACAGCGGCACGATGCGCCAACTGACTTTGCGGTAGATGCGGTCTTCCAGGGCGTCGGAGTCGAGCTGTTCCAGCGGGATGGCGTTGGCGGTCATGGGGCGCACCTCGGTTATTGTTATGGCGGGTGTCGGTGTTTCAAGCGCTTGATGATCGTTTGATGATCGTTCCCACGCTCCGCGTGGGAACGCATTGCGTCACCGGGACACGGAGCATCCTGAGCGGCATTCCCACGCGGAGCGTGGGAACGATCATGTAGCGGCGCTAGATGGCGGCGGTGGTATTCACCCCATCCACCAACCGCTGAATCCCCAGCGGGTTGGCGTTTTTCAGGGCGTCGGGCAAGGCGTTGTCAGGGTAGTTCTGGAAGCACACCGGGCGCAAATAGCGGTCGATGGCAAGCGTGCCGACCGACGTACCCCGAGCATCGGAGGTCGCCGGGTACGGGCCGCCATGAACCATCGAGTCCACCACTTCCACGCCCGTCGGGTAGCCATTGATGAGGATGCGCCCTACCTTCTGCTCCAATAGCCCAGTCAGTTCACTGAAGCGCTGCAAGTCATCGCCGTCCACCAACAAGGTCGCGGTGAGCTGGCCATGCAGACCGAGCAAGGCCTCAGTGAGCTGGGCCTGATCGGCCACTTCGACGACGATAGACGTCGGGCCGAAGACTTCCTCTTGCAACAATTCATCCCCTTCGAGCAACAGGCTGACATCCGCCTTGAACAACTGTGGATGGGCCTGATCGCCCTGCTGTTCGCTGCCTGCCAGATGCTCGATACCTGAGTGGGCATGCAGCGCTTTCAGACCCCGGCTGTAGCTGCCCAGCGTGCCTGCATTGAGCATGGTTTGCGGCGGCTGATCGTTGATCTGATCGGCAAGGCGTTTTTGGAAGTCGCTGAACGCAGGCGAGCGCAAGCCGATCACCAGGCCGGGGTTGGTGCAAAACTGCCCGCAGCCCTGCACGATGGAAGCGGCCAGTTCCGTGGCGATGTGTTCGCTGCGCAGGCCCAACGCCTGGGGCAGAACGATCACCGGATTGATGCTCGACATTTCCGCGAACACCGGGATCGGTTGCGGACGCGCGGCGGCCATGTCGCACAGCGCGCGGCCCCCCTTGAGCGAACCGGTGAAGCCAACCGCCTGAATCGCCGGGTGCTTGACCAGCCATTCGCCAACCCCACTGCCGTAAATCATGTTGAACACGCCTTTGGGCATGCCGGTCTTTTCGGCGGCGCGCAGCAAGGCGCCCGCAACGATTTCCGCTGTTGCCATGTGGCCGCTGTGGGCCTTGAACACGACTGGACATCCAGCGGCCAGCGCTGATGCGGTGTCGCCGCCTGCCGTGGAAAATGCCAGTGGAAAGTTACTGGCGCCGAACACCGCGACCGGACCGAGGCCGATGCGGTATTGACGCAAATCAGGGCGTGGGGCGGGCTTGCGGTCCGGCAGCGGCAAGTCGATGCGCGCACCGTAGAAATCGCCCCGACGCAGCACCTTGGCGAACAGGCGCATTTGCCCGGTCACCCGCCCCCGTTCACCTTGAATGCGCGCGGTGGGCAGCGCGGTTTCACGGCACACGGTGGCGATGAAATCGTCGTCCAGCGCGTCGATTTCGTCGGCGATGGCGTCGAGGAAGTGCGCACGCTTTTCTGCGCTCAGCGAGCGATAGGCCGGATAGGCAGCAGCGGCGGCTTTGGCGGCGGCGTCCACCTCCTCCACCGTCGCTTGATAGAAGTCGTAGGGCAGGTTTTCGCCGGTGCTGGCGTCGACGCTGTAGACGATGATGGTGCCCGCAGCGCTGCGGGTGCCGTTGATGAAGTTGTGGCCAAGAATCTTAGACATAGGTCAGGTCCTGCGATGCAAGGTTGTCAGGCAAACGGCGGTCTGTGGGAGATTCCGTGTTGATTGGCCAACCGCTTTCGCCACCAAGGCGGCTCCCACAAGGATTACGCCGAATCCAAATCTCCAGTTCGACGCTGAACTTTGTGGGAGCCGGCTTGCTGGCGAAGGCGGTGTGTCAGGCACCGTCAACGCGACGGGCCGGCCGCATTCGCCAGCAAGTCGGCTCCCACAGGTCCCGCGCATACGTGTTAAAGCTGGGTAATCCCACCCGGCTCAAACACCGCTTCGGTCGCCGCAATGCCATTCACCAGCGGGGCACCGAACTCGCTCTGGCTGATTTCGAAATGATCCCCCGGCTGGGTCTTGATGCCATCCGCGAAGGACAGCGTCGCGGTGCCGAAGAAATGCACGTGCACGTCCCCCGGACGCAGGAACTGGCGGTATTTGAAGTGGTGGTATTCGAGGTTTTCCAGACTGTGGCACATGTTGGCCTCGCCGCTGAGGAACTCCTTCTCCCACAGCACTTGGCCGTCGCGCAGGATGCGACTGGTGCCCGCCAGATGTTGCGGCAGATCGCCCACGCGCAGCTCAGGGCCGAACGAACAGGCGCGCAGTTTCGAATGGGCGAGGTAGAGGTAGTTTTTGCGCTCCATGACGTGGTCGGAAAATTCGTTGCCGATGGCGAAGCCCAGTCGATACGGTTTGCCGTCGTTGCCGATCACGTAGAGGCCGCTCAGTTCGGGTTCTTCACCAGCGTCTTCTGAGAACGGCGGTTGCGGGAAGGCCTCCCCCGGGCGCACGACAATGCTGCCGTCGCCCTTGTAGAACCACTCCGGCTGCACCCCCGCTTGCCCCGCTGTCGGTTTGCCGCCTTCGATGCCCCATTTGAAGATGCGCATGGTGTCGGTCATGGCTGCTTCGTCAGTGCCGTGCTGGTGCATCTTGTCGCGTGCGGAAGCACTGCCCAGATGGGTCAAACCGGTGCCGCTGACCAGCAGGTGCGCCGGGTCCGGGTGGTCAAGCGGCGGCAGGATGCGTAGGTCAGCGCGCAGTTGCGAGTAATCGTGGCTGTCGCCAAGGCCCAGGCTGTCGACCTGTTCGGCCAGGGAAATCTTTTTGTCGATGGCCGTCAGCGCCAGCTCGCGGGTGCTGGTCGCGCCCTGAATTTCCCGCACCAGCGCACCGTCGACCAGACCGACACGACGCTGGCCGTTACCCAATTCGAATTGAACCAAATGCATGTGAAGACTCCTCTTTATGAGCTATGCCACGCTCCTACAACGCGCGGACCACGGTTACCGCGAACGGGCGCTGGACGAAAATTCGCTTTCCGGCAATACGTGCTTGCGCTCCAACACGCGGTACACCACGCCGGTCAAAATCAACCCAAACACCATCACGCCCGCGAGGAAGTACAGACCGGTAGCCAGATTGCCGGTGATTTCCTTCAGCCAGCCGATGACGAACGGCCCAATGTAGCCGCCCAGGTTGCCCACCGAGTTGATCAGCGCGATGCCCGCAGCAGCACTGGCCCCGGCGAAGAAGCGGCCCGGCAGCGTCCAGAAAATCGCGGTGCAGGAAAACAGCGAGAATGCCACCAGGCACAGCGCCGCCAGTTGCAACACCGGGGCATTCAGGAAGGCGCTGAAGAACAGGCCCAACGCGCCGATCACATAAAGGAAAGCCAGGTGGCCGTAACGGTCATTCAGGCGGTCGGAACTGCGCGGCACGATCAACAGGCCGACGATGCCGAAGATATAAGGCACGGCGGAAACGAAGCCGGTCACCAGATCGCTGCCGCCAAACTGTTTGATCAAGGTCGGCAACCACAGGCCCAGGCCGTAAATGCTCAGGGTCACCGGAAGATAGAACAGCGCCAGCAGCAAAACCCGCGAGTCTTTCAAGGCATGCAGCGGGTTGCCATGGCGGGTCTGACCGTACTCTGCCAAGTCGCGTTGCAGCTCACCGGCCAGCCAGTCCTTCTCGACGGGGTCCATCCATTTCACGTCTTTCGGGCCATCGGGCAGCCAGCGCAATACTGGCCAGGTCAGCAGGATCGCAGGCGCGCCGATGCACAGGAACAGCCACTGCCAGCCGTGCAGGCCGCCGATGCCTTCCATGCCCAACAGGCCACCGGAAATGGGACCTGTGATCATCATGGCGATGGGTTGCGAGAGGATGAACAGACCCAGGATCTTGCCGCGATGGCGCACCGGGAACCATTGGGTGATGTAGTAAAGGACGCCGGGAAAGAACCCCGCTTCGGCCGCGCCGAGCAGAAAGCGCATCACATAGAAACTGGTCGGGCCTTGAATGAAGGCCATGCCCATGGTGATCGCGCCCCACGTGATCATGATCCGCGCGAACCAGCGCCGCGCGCCGAAGCGTTCGAGCATCAGGTTGCTGGGGATTTCCAGCAGAAAGTAGCCAATGAAGAACAGCCCCGCGCCCAGACCGTAGGCCGCGTCGCCAATGCCGACGTCTGCGCCCATGTGCAGTTTGGCGAAGCCCACGGCGGAGCGGTCCACGTACGCGATCAGGTACAGCAGGATCAGAAACGGGATGAGTTTCAAGGTGATGCGGCGAATAAGCCTGAGTTCCTGGCTCATGCAAGCGGTCTCCACGTTGTTTTTGTTATGGAAGGCTCGGGGATCGCCTCTGACTTCGTGTGTGCCGGTGAATAGCAATGCGCGGCTGGCAGGGTCGTCCCTCGATGGTAGACGACTATATAGTATTACTATTTAACGTTTCAACACTTCACACCAAGCGTTTTTAGGCCTATTTTAGTCAGCACGATAAAAATTAAGTCTTACAATAAGAGTGCTGATTTATGTCTGATTCCCAGTCCAACAAAAAACCTGTCCTGCGTTCAGCCCAATGGTTCGGGACCGCTGACAAGAACGGCTTCATGTACCGCAGCTGGATGAAGAACCAGGGCATCGCCGACCATCAATTCCAGGGCAAGCCCATCATCGGCATTTGCAACACCTGGTCCGAGCTGACCCCGTGCAACGCCCATTTCCGCACCATCGCCGAGCACGTCAAACGTGGTGTCATCGAAGCCGGTGGTTTCCCCGTGGAATTCCCTGTTTTCTCCAATGGCGAATCGAACCTGCGTCCGACCGCCATGCTGACGCGTAACTTGGCCAGCATGGACGTGGAAGAAGCGATTCGCGGCAACCCCATCGACGGCGTGGTCCTGCTGACCGGTTGCGACAAAACCACCCCCGCCCTGCTGATGGGCGCGGCAAGCTGTGACGTACCGGCCATCGTCGTGACCGGCGGTCCGATGCTCAACGGCAAGCACAAAGGCAAGGACATCGGCGCCGGGACCATCGTCTGGCAGATGCACGAGTCCTATAAGGCAGGCCAGATCAGCCTCGACGAATTCCTCTCTGCCGAAGCGGGCATGTCGCGCTCGGCGGGCACCTGTAACACCATGGGCACCGCCTCGACCATGGCCTGCATGGCTGAAGCGCTGGGCACTTCGCTGCCGCACAACGCCGCCATTCCCGCCGTGGATTCGCGCCGTTACGTGTTGGCCCACATGTCCGGCATGCGCGCCGTGCAAATGGTCAACGAAGACCTGCGCCTGTCGAAGATCCTCACCAAACAAGCCTTCGAAAACGCCATCCGCGTGAACGCCGCCATCGGTGGTTCGACTAACGCGGTGATCCATTTGAAGGCCATTGCCGGGCGCATCGGCGTCGACCTGGAACTGGACGATTGGACCCGCATCGGGCGCGGCACGCCGACCCTCGTCGACCTGCAACCGTCGGGGCGCTTCCTGATGGAGGAGTTCTATTACTCCGGTGGCTTGCCTGCCGTACTGCGTCGCTTGGGTGAGAACAACCTGATTCCCAACCCCGAAGCCCTGACCGTAAACGGCAAAACCCTGTGGGAAAACGTGCAGAACTCGCCGATCTACGGTGACGACGAAGTCATCCGCGCCATCGACAATCCACTGGTGGCCGACGGTGGTATCTGCGTGCTGCGCGGTAACCTCGCACCGCTGGGCGCGGTGCTGAAGCCGTCCGCTGCAACGCCTGCGCTGATGCAGCATCGCGGGCGTGCGGTGGTGTTCGACAACTTCGATATTTATAAAGAGCGAATCAACGACCCGGATCTGGACGTGGATGCCAACAGCATTCTGGTGATGAAGAACTGCGGGCCGAAGGGATATCCGGGCATGGCCGAAGTGGGCAACATGGGCCTGCCTGCCAAGCTGCTGGCTCAAGGCGTGACAGACATGGTGCGGATTTCGGACGCGCGCATGAGCGGCACGGCGTACGGCACCGTGGTCTTGCATGTCGCGCCGGAAGCCGCAGCGGGCGGTCCATTGGCGGTGGTGCGGGAAGGCGACTGGATCGAACTGGACTGCGCAACTGGCCGACTGCATTTGGACATTCCGCAGGAAGAGCTCGACGCTCGTCTGGCCGACTGGCAAGCGCCGCAGAACACGCTGATCGGTGGCTATCGCCAGTTGTACATCGACCATGTGATGCAGGCCGATCAGGGTTGTGATTTCGACTTCCTGGTAGGCACACGCGGATCGGAAGTGCCGCGGCATTCGCATTGATCACCTGCCCGATAATGATCGTTCCCACGCAGAGCGTGGGAACGATCACCGCTATCACGCAAACGCACCCTCACCGTAACTTGCTATGATGCGCCGCACTCATCGCTCAGGATTGCCTCGCGCCCCATGGATTACCGTAAGCCCTCAGACCGCAAAAGCATGCATTCGCGCATCGTTCAGGACATCGGCATGCAGATCGTCTCAGGCCGCTTCAAGCCTGACGACAAGCTCCCCGCCGAAGCACTGTTGTGTGAGGAATACGCGGTCAGTCGCCCGGTTCTTCGCGAGGCGACGCGGGTGTTGGTGGCCAAGGGGCTGGTGTATTCGCGTCCTCGCGTCGGCACCGTGGTCAAGCCGCGCCGCGAATGGCACATCCTGGACCCTGACGTGCTGCACTGGCTGATGCAAAGCTCGCCGCAAAACGAGTTCTTCGCCCTGCTCACCAGCGTGCGCAGCATCATCGAACCCGCTGCCGCTGCCCTCGCCGCTCAGCACGCCACCCCGGATGAAGTCGCCGCCATTGGCGAGGCCTACGATCGCATGGCCGCTGCGCCGACCGTTGAAGACGTGCTGCAACCCGACCTGGATTTCCACAGCCGCATCGCCGACGCCACCCACAATGACCTGCTCGCGCACCTGTGCAACATGCTGTCGCTGGCACTGCGTGAGGCGTTGAAACACTCCAATCAGCGGCCGAACCTGCACGAACTGGCGCTGCCCCGACACAAGGCGATTCTCACCGCTATCGAAAACCGCGACGCTCTCGGCGCCCATCATGCGACGCTGGTGCAGCTGGACGATGCGCGCAATGCGTTGAATGTGGTGTTGGGGAAAGGTTTGTAGCCGCTCGACACATTACTTGTGGGCGTGAGCTTGCTCACGATGGCATAGGGTCAGTCACTGCCTCCGTGACGGCCAATCCCTAATCGTGAGCAAGCTCACGCCTACAGGGGAGAGTGCTGCCGCCCTCCCACCTCGCCAAATCTCCGCTATAACCAATAGATCCCGATCTTCAATCGACACGGACCCGTCGCCTATCCATGCCTTATTGCTCGCGACCTCAGTGCAAAAAATGAGGCTCAACATGTATCCGATCGCCAGGCTGTGCGGCATAGGCTTGCTTTTGGGGCTGTTGGCCGCGCTGCTGCTCAAAAACATGCTGATGGGCAATGACGTCGATTTTCACCGGCACAAAGCCTTGCTGATCGGCATCGACGGCGTGCAATACGAACAACTCAAACACGCCATCGAGGCGGGCAAAGCTCCGGTGATCGGCCAGTTCCATCCGGCGATGAGTTACACAGGCGGGATCGTCGGCAGTTCGACGCAACAACCCACCCTCAGCGGCCCTGGCTGGGCCACGGTGCTGACCGGCGCCTGGGCCAACCGTCATCGCATCTCCAGCAATGACAGCAGCCTGCGCAACAAAACGGACAGCCTGTTCAAGCTGATCAGCCTGTCCTCGCCGACTCGCCACAGCGCGAGCATCGTCAGCTGGAACCCCATCAACGACAACTTCGTCGACGACATCAGCGCCGGTTTCATCGAACTGGGGGTCAAGTGCGGCGGTGATGATCAGTGCGCCACTGACCGCACCGTTCAGGAACTGCGCACCGGCAATTTCGATTTCATTTTTGTGCACCTCGACCAACCCGACAGCGCCGGGCACGAGAACGGTTTCGGGCCGCATTATCAGGACGCGATCGTCCACTCGGATCAGCAAGTCGCGCAGATACTCGCCGCGCTGGGTCAGCGAGAGAAGGAAAATCCTGAAGAAGACTGGCTGGTGATCCTGACCACCGACCACGGCAGACGCCCACCGGACGGCTTCGACCACGGCGAGCAAAGCCGCAGCGAAAAGACCACCTTCATCGCCCTCAACAAGCCCGCCAACGCCGAACTGGCACAGCCCGTTCCCGACCCCATCGCGCCGGGGCTGGACGGCTTGTACGGCGTCGCCAGTGTGGCCGACATTACGCCCACCATTCTTGCCCACATGGGTATCAACAGCGACATCGATCGTTATGGCATTGATGGTGTGCCCCTGATCGGCCCGCTCGGCGTGCGGCAACTCACGGCCACGCTGAACAGCGCCAACCGCAGCGTCCTGTTGCAATGGCGGGTCAACGAAGGCAGCAAACAGCCATTGCGCATCTACCGCTCGGGTCAGTTGATCGCCAAACTCACCGACTCCTCCCATGAATACCTGGACAGCGACCTGCCGCAGCCCATTGGCCAGTTGAACTACACCGTCGTGCTCAATGACGTTCCTGTTTCGAGGCTGGTCTCTGAACCGGTGACCAAGCGCGGAGAAGCGCAATAACGGACCGGGTGCTTATATTATTTTCTGCTTAACACGAGGCCAATTAACCTTAAAACGCTTGATAGCCAGTCGCTGCAGCCGCCAATCGCTCTGCAAAAACGCTGAAAAATGAACAGGTTAGTTTTCGTTCCCTGAAGTGCCGACCACTCATCGCGTCAAAATCCCGTGTCGATTAACCGACGCCAATCTCTCAGCGCTCGCAGGTCATTGACACTAAAAGGCTTGGCGCCTAGCGTAGACCTGTGATCGTTTTTTCCTGCCTGGATCACTGCTGCTGTATTTCAACAAGACGGGACGTTGCCCAGCCTTCTCAGTCCTGCGCCTCACTCAAGAACGTCGTACATCGCCTTTGAACGGGCGAGGTTTTCGTATGCCCTGGTTTAGCTGTCGTCTAACTGAAGCACTCATGACGCCTGTGCGCGTGGTTGCGAACCGATTTCTACACGCTTGGCCTTGAGGTGCTGGAGATGACCAACCTATCGGTCGAACCGATTGCGATGACGTCGGGCGTGCCCGCCAAACCGCAATTCTTCACGCTGTCGCTGCTTCCCCGTCTCGTGGGTTTCAGCGTGCTGTTTTTCATCGTCTGGCTGCTGTTTTCCACCTTGTTCATGCCGCTGATGTCGTCCACCGCTACGCGGGCGATCCTCAATGCGCCGGTGATTCTGCTGACCACCCCCATCGATGGCGTGGTCAGTTCGCTGACGATCAAGCCCGGCGAAGGCTTCGAGAAAGGCCAGACCATCGCCACCATCGAAAACCCTCGGGCCAATCAGGAAACCTTGCTGACCCTGCAAACCCGGCGCCTGACGCTGGAACAGCAACTCGCCTCGCTCAAAGGCCAGGCAGAACACGACCAACAGTTCTACGACGCGCTGGAGAAAACCAGCCAGCAATACCAGAAGGCCTATCGCACCCGGCAACAGTTCACACAGCGGGCCTTGAGGGCGGAAAGCGCGGCCGCAGATGCTCGGCTACAGGACGCCCAATCAACGGTGGCGCGCAATCTAGAGCTGTTCCGGCAAGGCGCGGTGAGCGAGGCGACAGTCGCCTCCTCCAAGGCTCAACTGGCGTCGTTGCAAGGGGCGGCGGAGTCGGTTCGCTCGCAGTTGCGCATCAACAGCGGCGATGCCTCGGCGGCCAGCGAGCAGGTGTACCTCGACCCCGATCAGTTGCGCCTTTACGACCTGCAGACTCAGATGACCACGCTGCAACTGAGCTTGGCCAATCAGGCCAAGCATCAGGCGACGCAACAGGAAGAACTGGACAACCTCAATCGCCTGATCGAGACCGAGCAGAATCGGGTCAGCCTCATGGCCGCCTACAACGTGATCGCCTACGCCCCCGGCACCGTACAGGAACTGGTCGCCCCCGAAGGCACGCTGGTACGCGCAGGCTCGACGCTGGTGAGGGCCACCCATTGCAATCAAAGCAACGTCATTGCCGTGTTTCCGGAACGCATGGCCAGCAAGATCACGCGCGACACCGTGCTGACCGTGGACGTCGCAGGCTTGAACCAGCCGCTTCGGGCCCACGTGACACAATTACTGTCCAAACCCAGCGACACGCTATCGTCGAATTACAGCGTGCCCTTCCCCTTCGCCGAGCAGAATTCGGTGTACGTCGTCGGTGCGTTTGATGACGACCTGTCGGAAAACGAGCGAGCGCGTACCTGCAATCCCGGCAACTGGGTAACCGTCGAGGTGTCGCGATGAGACGTGCTGCTCTCGCCCGAATCGGGATGCTGTCCGGGCCACTGCTGTCGATGCTTTTCATCACCCCAGCTCACGCCGAACAGAGCCGCCCGCAACTGGAGCAGGTGACCTGCGCCGCCCTCGACCGCGCCGTGCAATCCCTCGCCGACGGCCCGGTTTTGCTGGCCAGTTACCCGGCGTTCGAAGGCCATCCTCCGGCGATCATCGCCTTGCGCGGTGTGGCGTTCACCTACGACAACGCACTGGCCAGCATCGCCCTGTTTGGCTGCGGCAAAGCGCTGTCAGCCAGCCGTATCGCCGACGCACTGGCCTACGCGACGGACAATGACCCCGACTATCACGACGGACGCCTGCGTAACGCATACGCGGCGGGACCGGTCAAACCCCATGGCCCGATTCTGCTGCCCGGCTATTGGAGTCAGGAACGCAATGCCTGGAATCAGGACGCCTATCAAGTGAGCAGCGCCACCGGCAACCAGGCCTGGGCTGCGCTGGCGTTGCTCGAAGCGTTCCGTCAGACCCAAGCCCCGCGCTACCTGCAAGCCGCCGAAAGAGTACTGCTGTGGACGCAACGCAACACCTACGACAGCCAGTCGCCAGCGGGCTTCATCGGCGGCTTTTACGGCTACCCGCCCAACCCCTTGCGCCAGGGCTGGAAATCCACCGAACACAACGTCGACCTCGCCGCTGCGTGGGCGGCGCTGGACCGCATCAACGCCAGTGCCGACAGCGCCGCGCAGGCGCAGATCGCGAGGGATTTCGTTGACAGCCAATGGGTCGCCACCGAAGGCCGCTTTCTGATCGGCACCCTGTCCGATGGCCGCACCGCCGAGCACCAGCGCTCAGGCCTCGATGCGCAGATCTGGCCGTTGATCGCGGTGAGCAACCCGCCCGCCGACTGGGCGCGGGTGTTCACCTTCATCGATCAGGCCCATCGCTTTGGCGCGGGCTATGGCTTCAGTCGCGATCCCGATGGCCTGTGGACCGAAGGCACCGCACAAGCTGCCGCCGTTGCACAGTTGACCGGCGCCACTGACAAGGCCAAACCGCTGTGGCCGGTATTGATGGCCCAGCGATCCGCCGACGGCTGGCTGTTCGCGACCCCGCAAGCGCAAATCAGCACGGGCCTTGCCATCGGTCCGGACTCCACCAGCAACGACTTTTTCTACTACCACCTGCCCCATCTGGGCGCCACGGCATGGGCAGCCATCGCGGCCAGCGGCGTCAACCCATTCACGGGCGCTCAGGAGGCGAACTGATCATGCACGCACTGGATTCGCTGCAACTGTGGCAACTGAATCTGGGCACGCTGGCCATGGTGCTGCTGTTCGCCAGCCTGACCCACCGCGACCAATGGCCCGCCCGTGCGGTGTTCGGAATCATGACCGGCCTACTGCTGATCAATTACGTGGTCTGGCGGGTGCGGGAAACGTTGCCGGACATTCACTCGGGGTTCGCCACACTATGGTCCTACACCTTCCTGTTCTTCGAATTGCTGGCGATTACCTACACGCTGGTGTCCATTGTCGTCATGTTGATGCGCAGCGATCACACGGCCACCGCCGACGCCGGAGAAAATCGGTTGCGCAGCGCAGGTCGGCACGTACCCGCTGTGGACGTGTTCATCTGCACCTACAACGAAGGCCTCGATGTGCTGGAGAAAACCATCATCGCGGCCAAGGCCATGGATTACCCCAACTTCAACGTCTGGGTGCTGGATGACACCCGCCGCGACTGGCTACGCGATTACTGCGCGCTGATGGGCGTGTACTACGCGCGACGCCCGGACAACAGCCACGCCAAGGCGGGCAACCTGAACAACGGCCTGCGCCAGTCCGAAGCCTCGACCAACGCGCCCTACATTCTGGTGCTGGACGCCGACTTCGCGCCGCAGCAGCCCATTCTGATGCGCACCTTGGGGCTGTTCGAAGACCCGAAAGTCGCACTGGTACAGACCCCGCAGTTCTACTACAACCCGGACCCGATCCAGCACAACCTCGGCTCGTCGACCTGTTGGGTGGACGAACAGCGGGTGTTCTTCGACGTTTTCCAACCGGCCAAGGATGGCTGGGATGCTGCTTTCTGCGTGGGCACGTCCTTCGTAGTACGACGCGACCGGATCAACGAAATCGGCGGTTTTCCCACAGGCTCTGTCTGCGAGGACATCTACACCACCTACCGCCTGTTGCAACGCGGCTATGTCACTCGTTGGCTCAATGAGCGGCTGTCGATAGGCCTGTCCGCCGAGGGCCTGACCGAGTACATCAACCAGCGAGGACGCTGGTGCCTGGGCACGATTCAGGTGGCGTTACTGGAAGAGGGTCCGTTGCGCGGGCGCGGCTACACGCTCAACGATCGCCTGCATTACATCCACGGCATGCTGCACTGGTTTTCCAAGCCGTTCATTTTGATGATGCTGATTTCGCCGATGCTCTACTGGTACTTCGGCATCGCAGGGTTCTACGCCAAACCGATGGACTTTCTGGCCTTCGGCATGCCCGCACTGATCGCCTTCTGGGGGTACGGCACCTGGGTGACCGATCGACGAACCCTGCCCATTTTCACCGAGGTCACGCAGATCGTCGCGTCGCTCGCGGTCACGGCAACCATCGTCAGCGCGATGATTCGCCCTTTCGGGCGGCCCTTCAAAGTCACGGCCAAGGGGCTGGACCGCACTAAAGCGATGGTCCACTGGAAGCTGTTCGGGTTCTTTTTCTTTCTCACGCTGTTTGCCCAGATCGGCGCGTTCACGGCGATTGCCACGGCGGATACCTTCGATGGCAACGTGCAGTTCAACCTGTGCTGGACGGTGGTGGCGCTGGTCTACAACGTGGCGACGCTGGTGGCCTGCGTCGACCGGCCACGGCTGCATGGCGAGGAGCGCTTTCCGTTCGTCAAACCGGCAGGGCTGCACCTGGCCGGGCGGATGTTCGCCGGGAAGCTGACCGACATTTCCATCAGCGGCGCTTCATTTGCCTGTGAGCATGCGGCGCGGATCCGGCCGGGGCTACGCGGCACGGTGTGGGTCAACAAGGTGGGGCGCGTACCGGTGGAGGTCAAACGCCAGACCGGGGACGGGCGCTTGGGCCTGCAATTCGTCGATCTGGATGAAAAGCTGCGCCAGCGCTTGGTTGGTCGCCTGTTCAGCGACGCCAACACTAACGTTGCGGGCAGGGCACAGCCGTCCGTGGCGTTCAGCAGCTTGTTGCGGCGCTCGTTGATTGGTGAGAAACGCCCACCTGCGTCACTGCGCGCTCGTCGCGGACGTCAGCAACGCAAACAGCGCAGGCCCATGCCCAGCTTCAAGACTGTAAACATGCGCCTGCCCGACGGGCCCGCACCCAGGATGTCGGCACCAAGGGGCGATCTTTGGTCGCTGCTGCTGGCGCCATTGCGGGCGTTGTTCGGGATGCGGTTGTAGAGATTCTGGGTCACCGTTTTTCGGATCACTGATGATCCCCTGTGGGAGCGAATTCATTCGCGATGGCGTCAGCACACTAAACAACACCTTGGCCTGACACTCCGCATCGCGAATGGATTCGCTCCCACAGGGGCTCAGTGCAATGCCGAACGCTACGCCACACGTTGAGATTGCAGGTATGTCATGCATACGAGAACACGCCGATGAACAGCCCATTGCCCCTCACCTGCCTCACCTTCCTCCTGCTCACCGGCTGCTCGCTGGAACCCACCTACGAACGCCCTGACACCCCCATCGACCAACAATGGCCAAGCAACACCCAAGGCGGTAGCGCCAGCGAATCGAAGCAGGCGTTTCAAGAAGACTGGCACACCTTCATCACCGATCCTCGTCTGCGTCAGGTCATCGATCTGGCCCTTGAAAACAATCGCGGCCTGCGCCAATACGCGGCGTCGGTTGAGGAGTCCCGCGCCGGATCCGACGGTGCTCGCGCCTCGCTCTTCCCCTCCATCGGCGTCAACACCTACGCCGGGCGCAGCAACATCCCGCCACTGGTGCGCACACAAGGCGGGGGCGTCAGCTCGGGGAGTATCGACAACACCTTTCAGGCCACTGCCGGTTTTACCTCGTACGAACTAGACCTGTTCGGGCGCCTGCGTAGCCAGCGCAATGCCGCCGATGCGCGCTTCGAAGCCAGCGAAGCGGACTACCAGACCGCACGCCTGGGCCTGATCGGTGAAGTGGCCAGCACCTGGCTGACACTGAAGGCCAACCAGACCCTGCTCAACCTGGCTCAAAGCACCTTCGAGGCCCAAAAGCACTACGGAGAGTTACTGCGCAGCAGCTATAACGCAGGCTCAACGGCGCGCATCGATGTGCATCAGGGCGATGCCATGACCAACACCGCCGCCGTGCAACTCAACACCTACCGCATGAAAGTCGCGCAGAACCTCAACGCCTTGCGCGTATTGGTGGGCCAGCCGATCCCGGATCATTTACTGCCCGTCGGTGATCTGGGCAAGACCCTGGCCACCGCTGACGTGCCTGCCGGTTTGCCATCGAGCCTGATTCAGCGACGCCCGGACATCATGGCCGCCGAAGCCTCGTTGCGCGCCGCCAATGCCGACATCGGGGCGGCCCGCAGCGCGTATTTTCCAACCTTGTCGTTGACCGGCGCCTTGGGCAGCCTCAGCGGGGACTTTTCAAAACTGCTGACCGGGCCTGCCGAGTTCTGGCAACTGGCGGCGGCAGGCTCGATGACCCTGATCGACGGCGGCCAGCGACGGGCCGTGGTGGACGCCGCCCACGCCCGCTATGACGCACGCACCGCTGCCTATGAAGGCACGATTCAGAATGCCTTTCGAGAGGCCGCCGACGCCCTGAACGCGCGACAGGAAATGCTCGGGCAGGTGGCGGCGCAGCAGCGTCTGGTTGAGGATTATCAAGAAGCCTGGCGCCAGTCGCGCCTGCGTTTCGAGGCCGGGCTGGACAGTTATTTCTCGACCATGGACGCCCAACGCTCACTGTTTGCGGCGCAGCAGGAATGGCTGAATCTGGAACTGGCGCGGGAGGTCAATCAAGTCACACTGTACAAGGCGCTTGGCGGCGGGTGGTTCCCACCGAAAATGAAGGTGGCGGATGCGAAGTGAAGGCTGATCGGCCACCGGAATCAGATCTGTGGGAAATTCTATGTTGGCTGATCAACTGCTTTCGTCGGAACGCCGCCCGCACCAAGCCGGCTCCCACAGCGATCGTATTACCAAGTCCCGGTACTACCGCGCCCAATCACGGCAAATAAACCTTGAACAACCCGCCGCCCAACTCTCCACCATTGGCGATTTCGATATGGCCGTGCACGCCCTTGCGCTGATGCTGCCGAGCAATGTTCGCTGCGAAATACAACCCCAGCCCGGTGCTGCCACTGCTCTGGTTGATGCCCAGCACGTAGTCGGTCTGGCGCTCGATCATGTGCTCGGGAAAGCCCGGGCCGTCGTCGTTGATGCTGATCACCAACTGCTCACCCACCTGCCCCGCCGAAATCAACACGTCCTTGCGCGCATAGCGAATGGCGTTGATCAATACGTTCGACACCACCGAGCCAATCAGCTCGCGGTCGAAGAAACCAGGCAGACCGAAGTCTTCCACCTCGTAACGCGCCACGATGCCACGGCTGGCGAGCACTTC
Source organism: Pseudomonas sp. Pseu.R1 (assembly GCF_045764065.1). Classification (NCBI taxonomy): domain Bacteria; kingdom Pseudomonadati; phylum Pseudomonadota; class Gammaproteobacteria; order Pseudomonadales; family Pseudomonadaceae; genus Pseudomonas; species Pseudomonas sp. Pseu.R1. Next base: position 1,453,347 of record NZ_JBJGEE020000001.1, read on the forward strand.
CTCATGGAACGCCAGTTGCGCTTCGATGAAATCGTCCAATTCGTGGTAGTCCGGGCGCAGCGGCAGTTGATTCACGCCCAGTTTGTACAGCCCCAGCAACTGCACCAGCATGCCGTTCAGGTGCGCGAATTCGTAGTCGATCACGCCCTGTTCTGCCGTGCCACGCTGGGCCTCTGGCAATTGCCTGACCCATTGACCATGGGCCTGAATCAGCGAGGCCAGCGAGTTTTTCATGTCGTGGACGGTGGAGGCGATCACCATTGAGAAATCCAGCCCCTGTTCCTGATCCGTCATCCGCCGAACGCCTTGAGCCGCAATTTCTGATAACGCTCGTACCGAGGATCGGTCTCAGGCATTTTGCCCACCATTTTCAGGCTGTTCTGGCACTCTTGCAGGCTCGCCGCGTCGAGGTTCTGCACGCCCATGTGCAACAGCGATTGCGCCATGTTCAGCGCGATACTGATGTTCTTCGGTTGCAATGCCAGGCCCTGACGGAACAGGTCCTGAGCCTCGCCCAGTTTGCCTGCGCGATAACTGCGAATGCCTTGCATGTTCAGGTCGATGGCCGCCTTGCCTGCACTGAGGATTTCCGGGTCGTCGGTCTGTTTGGCGATGCTCTGCATGACCACCGGGTCGTCGCCGTAAATCTCTGCGCAGCTTTTCAGAATGCCCGCGCCCGCTGATTCCTGCCCCAACTGTTTGAGCTGCGACGCCACCGCGAGCGCGGCATCGGCGCTGAGAAACTGTTCCATGCCCTCCAGCCGGGCCATGGCCTGCTCGGTGAGTTTGGCGGCCATTTCCGGGTCGGAACTGGCGACACTGGTGGCTTTCATCAGGCGTGCACGGACCTGAAGCCCCGCGTCGTCCGTATATTCCTTGGCAACCTCACCCAAGGTCTGGTTGATCTCGACACGGGCGCGCGCATCCAGACCGCGATCGCCGCCCTTGCTGATCAACGCCTGCGCCAACCCCAGATTGGTTTCCGGGTCCTTGAAGCGAGAGAACTGACCTTGCGACACCGCCTGACGATAGGCTTTGGAGGCACTGTCGAAGTCCTGATTTTCCAGCGCCAGTTTGCCCAGCAGCCGCTGGCGACGCACCGCGTAGGGCGATAGACGCACCGCCTCTTCCAGCATTTTCTGCGCACGGCGGCTGTCGCCGCTGGCGATCAGCACATCGGCCAGGCCGTCGAACAACACGGGCATGGTGTTAAAGGCACGAATCGCGTCTTCATAAACGGTTTGCGCTTCGGCATTACGCCCACGCTTGAGCAACAGCTTGCCCAACGCCGAATAGGCCCACGGCTGTGGACGGTCGGCGAGAATCGATTTGAGAAAGGCTTCCAGCGGTTCGAACTGATTAAGATCTCGCAGTGCATCAGCCTTGTAACGCAGGCACAACGGCGCGAAACGTGGGTCCTGTTTGGTCAGGTTGACGCACGCGGCCAGCACTTCAGCAGGCTTGCCGCGATCCAGTGCCTGAAGAATCGGTTTGAGCAGGGTCTTGCGCTGCACGATCTTTTCCAGGCGCTGGGCCAGACTCGCGCGGTTGAACGGCTTGGTCAGGTAGGCGTCAGGCTCCCATTCCAGCGCACTCATGACCATCGCCTGGCTGTTTTCGGCGGTGACCATGACGAACACGCTTTCGTGGCTGATGAGCCGGTCGGTCATCAGGTCTTCCAGAACTTGCTGACCGTTCTTCTTGCCATCCCCCAGGTTGAAGTCGTGAAGAATAAAGTCGTAACGCTTCTGCGAGCAGGCCTTGATCGCCTGCTCGCCGTTGTCTGCGGTGTCTACTTCCTTGACGCCCAACTCGCGCAGCATCGACCTGACCGAGCTACGAAAATCGGAGAAATCATCGACGATCAGAAAGGTTTTTTGGTTCCACGCCAGCATCGAGATTCCTGTCACGGGAGAAAAAATCAGCCCAGGGGCAATTACAAAACGGGTCAGCCATGCTGCCCGTTTCGGCGGGGCAGATGATAGCCAACATCAATTTGCCATCAAGCTATTTCATACCAGCTTTGGCCACTTGCGGTGCGACGAGACGCCGCTTGTCCGGGTTATCGGCGGCGATGGGGTAAAGCTTAGGTGATGGTTGCGGGAAAAAGCGACCTTCATACACAGATTTACCGATTCCTGCCGAGACCTTCTCTTGCAGGTCAAAAGCCATTACTGGGGTGATGATTGCGCAGTGATCGTGGATCCAAAATCCGCAAATAGCGCGTTAAATGATGGCGTTCATCGTAGTTATTTCAAAACGTGTAAAGTCCATCACGGCGCCGCCGATACGCAAGGAAAGCGGCCCCTGCGTCGCGACATCTCCTCCTGCCCGAGTACTGCCCATGTCCTGGCTCTCCCATCTGAAACTCAAGACCAAACTGTTGTCCGCTTTTTGTCTGTGTGCGCTGATCACGGTCGTGGTCGGTGTATTAGGCCAGGCTGGTATTTCGCGTCTGTACGACCTGTTTCAAGACACGGTTGAAAACAACATGTTTTCGATCACCAAAGTCGACTCGGTCAAAGCCAACGTGATCGCCACCAACCGCGACTTTTTCAAAGTCATCGGCCTGAGCGCCATCAAGGCCAGCCCGGAAGAAATCAACGCGGTCATTCAGTCGTTCAAGGAAAACCAGGCCCAGGCAGACACCGATTTCAAGGCCTATCGCAATACGCCGCTGGAAGCAGACGAAAAAGCGGCGGGCGATGATTTCGAACGGGATTGGGCAGCCTACGTCTCGGCTGCGCAGAACACCTTCGCCGTCATTCAGAGCGGCGATCTCGAACAGGCCAGCAAACTGGCCGCCAGCAGTGTCACCCCGACCTACCGCAAAACCATGGGCGAGCTGAAGATCATCATCGAATCCAACGCCCGTCAGGCTCGCGAATCCGCGCAAGCAGGTATCGAAACGGATCAGCAGGTCACGTGGATACTGATCGTCGGTTCGCTGATCGCGGTGATCTGCGCCATCGCACTGGGATTGATCGTGACCCGAATGATCACCCGCCCCATCTATCTCTCGGTGGACAGCGCCGCACGGGTGGCCAGCGGTGACTTGACTCAGGCCATCGCGGCGGGCGGCGAGGATGAAACCGGTCAACTGCTCAAAGCCCTGTCGAACATGCAGGGCAATCTGAAGAACACCGTGCAGCAGATTGCCAACGCCTCAGACCAATTGGCCTCCGCCGCCGAAGAGCTGACCGCCGTGACCGACGACAGCAGCCGTGGCTTGCAGCGCCAGAACGACGAAATCCAGCAGGCCGCGACCGCCGTCAACGAGATGACCGCAGCGGTCGAGGAAGTGGCGCGCAACGCCGCCAGCGCTTCGCAAGTCTCGACCCAGACCGCCAATGACGCACAGAAAGGGCAACAACAGGTGCAACAGGCTGTCGCGGCGATGAACACCATGACCGTGGAAATCAACGACTCGACCCAGCGCGTCGAAGCACTGGCGGGGCAGATTCGCGACATCACCAAAGTGCTGGACGTGATTCGCGGCATCGCCGAACAAACCAACCTGTTGGCGCTCAACGCTGCCATCGAAGCTGCCCGCGCGGGTGAGCAAGGCCGTGGTTTTGCGGTGGTGGCTGACGAAGTTCGTGCTCTGGCCGCGCGCACTCAGGCATCGACCGGTGAAATCGAATCGATGATCACCCTGGTGCGCAAGGGCGCCGACGAAGCCGTGCAGGCCATGGGCAAGAGCCAGGCGATTGCCGTCAACACCCAGAGCCTGGCCACCGAGGCGGGGCTTGCGCTGGAGCGCATCAGCGAGGGCGTCAGCCAGATCAACGAACGCAACCTGGTGATCGCCAGCGCGGCCGAGGAACAGGCGCAAGTGGCCCGTGAAGTGGACCGTAACCTGGTCAACATTCAGGACCTCTCGGCGCAGACCGCTGCGGGCGCCAATCAGACCAGCGCATCGAGCCAGGAACTGTCGCGACTGGCGGTGTCGTTCAATTCGATGGTGGGCAAGTTCACCCTTTAGTTGAGGCGCTCGGCCTGGCTTCTGGCCGAAGGCCGTGGGAGCCGGCTTGCTGGCGAATGCGTTCACTCAACCCACACAGATAGATGTGAATGTTCAAACGCCTTCGCCAGCAAGCCGGCTCCCACAACGCGGTCGGCAATCCAACCCGGGCAAGCCATCTGTTTGCCACCTGTGACACATTGGCGTATTGACTAAATTGGCACATGTTTTGTCGTAAATAACATTTCAGGTACAATCGCCGCCCCTCGCAGATCACTTGGACCTGATGACCGAGTCCTGCGGGATATTTGTTGTTTACTCAAGCTGCTGAATCCAATGATCTAACAAGAAGCCAGCGCGGAGGGACACAGAACTCAAGGTCCGTTTCCATCGACCTTGAACCCTACCCTCGCCCGCCGGGCGCGACACCGGGCCTTCTCATACGTCGGAGCAGACGTGAAGCCTCGGGTATCGCCTCGACCAAGCGGCAGGCGGATAACGTTCTATCAACTGGATGCGTGCAATGATCAAAACGACGAGCAAGGCGCTGCTGGGCCTGGCAATTTCTTTGGGGATGCTCCAGGCACACGCTGCTGAAAGCAAAAAAGTGGACGTGCTGCTGATCGGCGGCGGCATCATGAGTTCGACCCTGGGTGTCTGGCTGAATGAACTGGAGCCGGGCTGGTCGATGGAAATGATCGAGCGTCTGGACGGCGTCGCCGAAGAAAGCTCCAACGGCTGGAACAACGCCGGTACCGGCCACTCGGGCCTGGCCGAGCTGAACTACACGCCGGAAGACAAAGACGGCAAAGTCAACATCTCCAAAGCCATCGAGATCAACGAAGCGTTTCAGGTCACCCGTCAGTTCCTGGCCTGGCAGGTTCGCAGCGACGTGCTGAAGAACCCGCACTCGTTCATCAACACCACGCCGCACATGAGCTTCGTGTGGGGTGATGACAACATCAAATTCCTGAAAAAACGTTACGAAGCCCTGCAAGCGAGCCCGCTGTTCCGCCCGATGCAGTTCTCCGAGGACCACGCGCAGATCGCCAAGTGGGTCCCGCTGATGATGGAAGGCCGCGACCCTAACCAGAAGCTGGCCACCACCTGGACGCCAATCGGCACCGACGTCAACTGGGGTGAAGTCACTCGTCAATACGTGAGCGCCCTGCAGACCCGCCCGAACTTCAACCTGAAGCTCTCCACCGAGGTCGAGGACATCACCCGTAACGAAGACGGCAGCTGGCACGTCTCGTACAAGAACCTGAAAGACGGCACCACCAGCGGCACCGACGCCAAGTTCCTGTTCATCGGTGCAGGCGGCGGCGCGCTGAAACTGCTGCAGAAATCCGGCATTCCGGAAGGCCGTGACTACGCGGGCTTCCCGGTCGGTGGTTCGTTCCTGGTCACCGATAACCAGGACGTTGCCCTGCAACACATGGCCAAAGCCTACGGCATCGCGTCCACCGGCGCGCCACCCATGTCGGTTCCGCACCTGGACACCCGCGTGCTGGACGGCAAGCGCGTGATTCTGTTTGGCCCATTCGCCACCTTCTCCACCAAGTTCCTGAAAGAAGGTTCGTACCTGGACCTGTTCAGCAGCATGACCACCCACAACTTCTGGCCAATGACCAAAGTAGGCATCGAGCAGTACCCGCTGGTCGAGTACCTCGCCGGTCAGTTGATGCTGTCTGACGACGACCGCTTCAAAGCGTTGCAGGAATACTTCCCGCACGCCAAGAAAGAAGACTGGCGCCTGTGGCAAGCCGGTCAGCGTGTACAGATCATCAAACGTGATGCCGAGAAAGGCGGCGTGCTGAAACTGGGCACCGAAGTCGTTTCTTCTCAGGACGGCAGCATCGCTGCACTGCTGGGCGCATCGCCAGGTGCTTCAACCGCTGCGCCGATCATGCTGAACGTGCTGGAAAAGGTCTTCAAGGACAAGGTCGCGACCCCTGAGTGGCAAGCCAAAATCCACCAGATCATCCCGAGCTACGGCACCAAGCTGAACGACTCGCCGGCCGCTGTTCAGCAGGAGTGGAACTACACCGCTGAAGTCCTGCAACTGGAAAAACCGCCGGTCATCGACCAGAGCGTTGGCACCAGCATCTCCAACGACACCGGTTCGACCAAGCCGCTGGAAAGCAAGCCTGCAAACGACATGGCGCTGTGATCTCGCCGCATCGATGATGCAGTGAACGCGAAGCCACGGGGCGCAAACCCCGTGGCTTTTTTTTGAGCATCGGTATCGCCTACGCCCTCCACCTGCACGCGGTGCCGGATCGGTTGCCGAAGTCTTTCTACCGCACCGAGAGGTGAATCAAAGCGCGAGGGTGTAAAAGCGGGTATCGACCTTCATGAGAGGAAAACTGGACGGCAGGTGTTCGGGGTCGATCAACTCGAATCCGTGCTTTTCATAGAAACGATGGGCCGCGAGGAATTTGGCCGTCGTGCCCAGATAGATCGCGCGCACCCCGCGTGCCTTCGCTGCCTCGATCAGGCATTCGAGCAAACGCTTCGCCACGCCAAACTCCCGGCCACGCCACTCGGCCCCCACAAACATCTTGCGCAAGGCGACGTCGCCATTGCCGATGTCTTTCATGCTGATGGTGCCGATCACTTCGCCTTGCGCACGCGCCACCCAGAAGTCGCCAGCACCCGCCTGGTAAAAAGACGGAATGTCCATGAGATCCGGCTGATCTTCCGCCGAGATCGCAATGCCGAACTCTTCGCGCTGAATGGGCACGATGAGCGCGACAATGCCCTGCTCGTCGCCTGGGGAATAACGTTCGATCGTAATGCTCGGCGAGGCCATGGAGTTTCCTTGAAGTGTTGGCACGTGTGAGTGCCCTATCATCGGCGATCAAGCCTGAAAACGATAGGGCAAAGGCATGATCTAGACACCTCGCACCAGCGTAGATCCGCCGAATCGAATGATGGGCAGCCGATTGGGCTTGACTGAACTGGTTGGACCACTTAGGGCCATCGAGCGAATCACTGAAGGGCAGAGGCCAGAGGTGTCGGCGTGAAAATGGGCGAGAGAAGTCAACAGGAGAAAGGGTGGTGTCCCAGGCGAGGTTCGAACCTTTATCCGACAGAACAGCCGCACTCTACTGCTCGAAGCCCCGAAATTCTTGACTCTTGAAGATGCAGTTAATGCATGCTGCGTAGGCTGCAGTGGTCAGATGAGACCGTACTCATCTAGGCAAAAATGCTTACCCCACCTTATAGGGTGTGAGATGACCAACAAAGGCCGTTTCCGGAAGATTCACATCCAAGGCTACAGCCGTCTGGAAGCGTAGCCTCCTATACGAACTGGCGAGAGTCAGCAAATAATCAGTATCGCATGCCTACAAACAGGTCACGGTCGAGCAATCTAAGGTTTCGGACATCTTGAATCGTGAATTTAAACTTCCAGCGCCCAAACAGGCGTAGTGCGGCGAGATTACCTAATGTAGGCTTTATGGAAATGGCACATCCACTGGTGGTGGCCTAAATTTTCATCCACCTCACCGTAGCCTGAGTGGTAAACAAACAAGCCTGACGCGGTTCTAGTGGTCAAAGCGCAGGATGGATGACAAGCAGCGTGGGAAGCCTCAAGCGCTGTTGTGAGGCTTCGATCAAGGATCGAAATAGTCAGCTATCAGTATTGCCAATGGCTCCGGCTATAGCGCATTCTTCAGACATGAATTGTAGTAGGAACTGCTCGTTCAGCGCTGCTGATGGAGCACGTGCTTAAAAGGTTGAAAACTGGATGGATAACGACCGTATGCGGTAGGATGACTCAAGAAACGCACTGAGGTATCAGCCATTCCCCGCTTCACTAGCTCTCGCTCCCCTGAGTTAAGCGCCAATTCAAAAAGGCTGCGATTTCGCGCCCATTGATGAGTACCTTTCTTGACCGAGCGATGACCAAAACATCGCCAGTTCGCTCATCAAACTTAAACAGGCCGGTATGAATCAAAGCATCGAATAGGACTCCAGCGGCCTCACCTAACCCATCAACTAATACCTGACCAGACATCCGGGGCAGATCAGTAGAAACTTGTGATTTCCCTAGGCTTTGGATTTTTTTATGAGCTGAAATCAGCTTAGCCTCTAGATTTGCAATTTCTAGCGACTTAGATAGTAGCGCGCGCTTTGCTACAGGATCCTTGATCGCGGCATCAAGATCACCTGCCCTAATTTTTCCTTCCACCAAGAAGGCATCGATCAACGGTCGATATATCCCCTTAGGCCGGAGCAGTGTGGAACTGTTGATAGGCCGATACGGCTTGCCTGCCAGATCGAACTGTCTTTGCTCCACGACTCGGATAACTCCGCAGATCATCTCTGCCAGTTCTGTCACCTCATATTTTTCTTTCTTTTTTCGTCGCAAAGACGCCAGTGTGTCTAGCACAAGCTCTTTACGAGACTTGACCATGCTCTGCTGCCATTTAGAACAGTTAGATACCAAAACTACTCCTCACCATCAATCAGAATAATAGGCTCGTAATTAAGAAAATTAGGATACCTGTCAACAGAAAGCATACGAACGACATCATCGACCGAGATACCATTTAGTCTGAGTAGCGATTTGACCTGCCCAACAACAACCGCCAAAGGATCAACACTAACCGGTTTAAAAATTTGAGACACATCGATACCGCCACCCTGCAGGCACATTTTTAGAAAATTATATTTAGCTCTAGACACATCTGTTTGAAGTTCCGGGTACAGACTGTTTTCATAGAGCATTGCAAAAACGTGCTCCAACGAGGAACTTTCCATTTTCACTTCTCGCATATGATTACTCATGAGCTGAGGCTGAATAGAAATCAGTTTACCCCGGGCGTTAGAATCACGACGAAAACACTCGACAAGATAGTCACGGCACCATGTCCAACCCAGAAGATCAGAGATGACTGTTTCGAGGCGTCGATCAATCTCCTCCAATAAAGGAAGGTTTCCTTCAGGTACAGAATCTGCGTATGCATGGATCTCCTCAACCTCAAGCGAAAGATTGTATACCTTGACATCAATCGCTGGCAGGTGATCGAGAGTTTTGACTCCAAATATGCATATGCCGCAACGCTTTTCCAAACCTTCTGCAATGATCTCCTGAGTGCAGTTGTCACCAAGTGTGCAGATATGCGTCGGATGGTGTCGCATACCATCGCCGTACTTATCTCGAAGGTCACGCAGTGCGTTGTCACCTTCAACGCTAGCAGTATGGGTAGTGGTGATGCAGTTGAAGTCGCGTAATGCTTGAATGGGGTCAGACCGTAACGCAGTCTGAAGGTTAGAAGACGGTAAGACCGTATCTATACGCTGTCCTTCCCAAATCTTGGATAAATCACTACTAACTCGCTCGACAATCTCGTCATAATCTTCATCAATGAGGGTTCCATAATAGCGTACCGTTCTCACTCCCTGCCCCGTTTTGAATTGCCCTACAGCACTATCACTCATGATTCGCTGCCAGACTTTGACGGTGCTATTTCGAGTATGGTGTGGAGTCATATCTGTGACCAATCGTACTGGGCAGTAAGGAGATTCCACATTAAGAACTTTAACCTTACCAGCCAATACTGTTTCGCCATACGAAAAACCATTGGGTTTAATCTCGTAAAACTTTGCCACAACTCCATGCTCACTAAGAAAAAATTGGAAAGCCACCAAAAAATCAAGATATCCAGTTGAATAAAAAGCATCAGAATGAGGCTTGCCGGATGAAATATCTTTGGAAAAAAGTGGCAAAAAGTCATCCCGTACGTTATTCTCGCGCCCCTCATAACTTTGGAGATTATCAAAAGCCTGACATTCAATGAGGCCTCTAATTTTCTGCTGGTAGCGCAGCGCAATAATTGTCTGCCCACTGACAATTGTTCTCATTGGTTTTTTCGCAACTTTATCTACCACTACATGAAGCCAGTACGCCTTATTAAGTTCTACATGCCCGACAACATACTTGTCAAAGTTACATGATAACCACTGAACTGACTGATGCCTGAGGCCACTTTCTACCGCACATAACACATGCACTATAAGATGTGGAGTAAAAATAGTCTTATGACCTTCATTTTGCAGCGGCACTAACCAGCGCTTAAAAAAACACTTAGGCAAATGAGAAACCACATACGACCGTCCACCACATAAAAACCTATTATTCCATCCAAGCGCCAAACCCCTTTTTTCCAAATTCCCGAATAGGATGTCGGAATAACTATTGGTCAACAAATCCTCATTGAGAACTTCCAGGGCTTTGAAAATACAATAAAGGTAATTAATGGCAATACTGTACTCCAAGCGTTTGAATGGCCTCTTATCTGATGTGGGTAATCCTGGACTAGAGAACATATCGACTTTGTCGAGCGAATTCCGAAACACGCCCATCTCATCACGATATTCCTTTGATTCCATCCACTGAAATATCGAACGCAACTGCAACAAAGCAGAAGACTTAACGGTTGGCGCATGGTCTGCCATTTTCGAAATAAACTGCTTCAGCGGCAACGGCGCATCCAACTTATGATCTAATGGCGCTACAAACTTAAGATCGAGTTGCGAAATAAATGCTGGATACGACCATTTCGCATCGCAACCAAATAGAGAAAACCATTTTTCCAGATAAACAAATAGATATATATTTAAAAAACCCATCCCTAAGGCATTCTTTTTAGCCTCTACTGGTTTAAACTCACCATATGTTTTTTGAACAGCTACCCACCGCATTAGAGCAGGCCGATTGATAAAGCTTGTATCACTCAGAAGGTCGTTCTCCATGATATTATGCGGCATAAATTGTGTGCGAACTAACAGCCGGCAATAATCAATCAGCTTTTCACTGGATTCCGACCTATCCATAATTGGAAAAAAGTCAATCGCAGTAAGTTCCCCCCTGGTACCAGATTTATATTTGACAGGCCTTAAAGCGTTTAAGGCATGATAGAGTTCATCATATTTAAAACCCACCCGCTCCCCGAAATAGTCGCATACGAACGTCAAAATTGTATGCACGGGAAGCTCTGCAGTTAGCCGCTCACCCTCATAGTAATATTTTTTATGAACAGCCACTAATGAACTAATAGTCAAATCTTCCGGCCTGCACGCACCGATGATCCAGAACAAACGCGGGCCATATTGAGCGACGCGTTCCCGGACACGCCGATCAACACTTTCCCAGAACGCAGGAAGCCCTTCCTTATCTCTGGCCGACAGGGTGAAGGCCATGAGCTCTGGATAGTAATCAAACCCGAACTCCCTGAGTACTTGAGAACCATATTTGAACTGAGCCGCCTTGAGCAATGGGGTCAGCAACAAACAACCTGATTTAAAAAGAAGCACCAACAGTAACCACAGGGGTCTTCTTAAAGATGGCTGGGTAGGATGCAAATAGTCACAACTATCATCACCCAATAATACTTCTATCAACTTTGAAGATGCACGCAAATCACCTAACAAGACGTACTCATAAACTGCATTTACCCAAGCAGAATCATAGACCCGCTTCTTAGAATTAGGTGAAAACATAAAAAATTTTTTAAAGGTGTACATCTTCGTATTCACACCAGAGTTTATGCTCTGGTAGCCAGCAGAAATCGGCCCATATATATCGTCCAAACATTTACTAACAACTGGAATGCTTTCAATCACACACTTGTTAACTTTCTCATCACTTACGAGAAAAACTGGCTTATCTGAGAAGTTAACGTCCATCAAGCACCCCCATCAGGACGTCGTCATAGTAGCCATTTTCAATATAAAAATTTTCGGCAATCGCCAGTGCATCAGCTGAAGTTACGTGATTATAAACTTCCGTACTTTCGATATTGATATGCCCTACATACTTAGAAGTCTGCTCAACGCCAATACCAAATCCATCTGCAGTCGGAATGTCATTACAAAGATGAGACACATACATATGCCGAATATCGTGCTGATTACCCGCTTGAATTCCAACCCTCTTCAAATTCTCTTTAAGGGTTCGCAAGACAGGTGAGTTGTCCACCAAGCAAAGTGGCATCCCTTTCGTTGCCCCTCGGCTTACACAGAATAAAAAGTCATGTTCAATGTACAATCCTTGGGCGTCAAAAAAGGGCATTGCAGAGGAGCTAAGAAATTTCTGAAGACTATCCCAAAATATGGATGCAAATGGCTCTATGAGAGTTAGCTCTTGATTCGCACGCCCCTTAAACCTTAAAGAGTTTATCTGTGCCATTGAGAGGCCCATCCGCTTATATAATGACTTCCTAGTTTTAGGATTGACAATATAGACTTTTCGCTTTTTCTCATCGATATCGCACTTCAACACTTGCAATGTCTCTGACACACGGGCCCCGCCTGCGCCTAACAATGCGTAATATACTTTATCTCTTAAATTTCTTGCACTGTGCACGAGCTTCTCAACATCAGCCAGGGACAGTTGCAACTCTCCAAGATTGCGTGAAGAGACGCCTAAAAAATAAGCTGGCAGATTATTAATGGACTTAACGCCAATCCCACCAGCTATGCACTCGGACAAATAGGAGTTGATACGACGATTCCCCCAAGTACTCTTTTTGTAATCAAACACTGAGCATTCTTGAAGATAGCTATTCAGCACTTGCAGCTTTTCACCAGCATTAGGATTATTGTAATGCTCACCCAAATCACCAGCTGAAGAAGCTGAGTACTTGTTAGATAGCTGAAAAAACAAGAATAGCGCTGCACGATGAATTCTAATGCTGTTTGAGGACAAAACTTCCCATTCTAGCCGCTCTACTAATAAACGTACAATTGGCAGCTCAGATTCGCATCCAAAACTGATTGCTTGAAAAAAAATATCGACTATTGACGTCTTGCAGTCTTCTGCCCCCGGCAACATCTCAATAAGCTTCATTGCCTCAACTGCAAAGTCCAAATATTTACAAACGCATGGAGTATAAGTTTCCACAGTGCCTAATGGCGCATTGTTTTGAAACAGAACTCTTACATACTCTCGCACACATTCGATAGGTTCTCCTGCGAGCGACTCCAACACCTTGATAGACTGGCCTACTATCAACTCTTTTTTGTATCTGAAGTTTTTCACTTGTATGCCCCCCCAAAAAATCGGGCACACTATCGACATCGACAACCAGCGTCAATCACAAAAAAAACCTTGACACGACCAAAGCGACATCGCTGTCAATATATATAAAATTATATCCGCTAACAATATATCTTTAATTAAAGACCCTATCCCGTCCCAGTGCCTGCCTCCAACTTTACTATATATTGACAGTTCAATTTATAGATAATTAGGGGCAATGGCGCCCGCTGCTTTTGCGCGCCCCTTTACTCATCAGGGCTCCGGCACATTTCCACGTCGTTTGTTTTTCAGCGACGATGTGCCTTCCCCCTTCAATCCCATCTAGTGACTAACTAGCGCCGCAAGGTATGGTGAAGCGAATTTTTGGCCAGCTTTTTCCCATGTTCTCGACCCAAGCCCTTCGAAGGGGCGTGTCCGGAACCAAAAAAAAACGACGAACGGTACGGCATGTCAGTTGGCCACAGCGGCCCGCCAGTTCAATGCCGTCCATCTAGGGCGGCATGCTCATGGCGCCGTAGGCACATAGTGCAGCTGTCGCAACTTTGAATTGGGGGACATTAGTGGGTGGGATGCAAAAGTAGCGCACCATGCGCCGTTGGGTATTACCCGCCAAGTGATGAGTGCTCATTCGGGCCCTAGGCCCTTCTTGTACTCTTCCGTTAGCCCGGTGCTTCAATCATCTAGCCACGCTGCAGGTCTATGGACGAACTGCTTAAGTTGCTCCCTAGATGCTATGACTTTTTCGCGGATCTCTTCCAGGTCGAAGGACGCCCCGCCACGGTCAGTCACCGATAATGACTTGATCTTGCCAATGGCCTCAATGAACTCGCGCTCAGTTTTCTTCTCCCACTCGGATCGGCGGTCGGGATAGAGGGTGTTCCAGAGGCGGGAAAGGAGGCTCAAGGGCGCTCTCCTGTAGAAGCGGGTATCGGTGGGTATGAGGATCATACGACACTACCGGCTTGGGCTTGAAGGCCTGCAGGATCAGATAAAGACATCGGGAACGCCCCTGTCGGGGACGGCTGTCGTAGACCAAGCTCAGCCATAAATGGCCGATCTTGGCCCTGCGGGCTTCCATCCTCGTTTCTTCGGCCTGGGGCCTGCGCGCTCCGCTTGCGTAATCCTGCCCTCTTGCTCCACAACCATTTAGCCCGGCCTCGTACCAATGCCCTCGGGATTTATCAGCTGATTTCATGCTTGAATGAAACCACCTGGCTGCTCAACGCAGAAGTACGAGTGCAGGCATTTGCTTGGCGGATTCATCGGCATTGCGCAGAAACGAACCAGCCCTCGATCATGAGTACCTTAGATGACTTCCATGACTGGAGACAGCGCCCCATTGCCAGAGCTGACCGCGAGAGAGGTTTGTCAGGCGCTGCGCGAGGTCACGTTTGGCCGGCGCACAATCAGCAAAGTTGGTGGCCATAGTTGGGATGAGGTGTATGCGTGCCACTTTATCGTCGACGTCGAGGGGTGGCACGTCACCCTCCACAACGACTGCGATACCCTGGACTACTGCGAGAAAGCGCTGTGCCCAGATGGCAGGCGCTGGGCCTTTGATCCAGGTGACCGGTACGGAACAGATCCAGTCGCCTTGCTCAGCACCTGGGAACATCAAACTCTTGAGCGAATGCTCAACGCTCTCTGACACAATGAGACTCTATGCGCGCTCGTCTGGGGCGGCTGACTCCATGATCGTTCATGTTTGGTTCTGATGTATATCAGCTGTCTAATGTCCCTGAAACGGCACATTAAGCCCTCTTTCAAGCGCTAAGGTGCCGTTTTGAGGTCATTGAGAGCCTTCTTCATGGCGTAGCAATTTACAGAAGCATCGAACTACAGCATGACCTTTTCACGCTCAATCGACGGCCTCAAGTGATCTGGCATGGCATTCTCTAGGTTGAAATCGACAGCTAATCCAGTCCGGGCTTCCAACGCCTCTTCGAGATGCTGGATGTCGAACAGTGAGATTTTGCCTCGCATGCCGGCAGGGCATGGTCGCCAAGATATCGAGGTCACTGCCATCTACGTCTGTTCCTCTGGCGGTCGATCCAAAGATGGCCCGCGACACGAATCCATAAGACTCAATGAGGAGCTTGATCTCTCTAGTTTTGCCGTAGATCGCGTGAGCCGGTTTCATGATTTTGCTCTTTGTAAGTCCCTGAGGCACCCGGCCAACATTGGCATTGAGGATGTTAGGATCTAGCCTGCCGCCCAGCACTGGAATCGACTTTTCGCGCAGGTCGGCCCGCTCCCAGCCTCTCCGAGAATATGGCAAATGATGAAGTTGGTCAGGCTCATACGACACGGTGAAAGTGCAGCAAACGCCGGAGCTCCTACTCAGGATCACCAAAGCATACCCCTCACTAAGCACGGCGTTGATCAGGCTCGCCGAGTCGCCCTTTCATTCGCCACAGCTCCAGACTTGATCGTCACTTCGCCCTTTTCTCGCGCTCTAGCCACCGCTCAGTTCACGGCGAGCGCATTCCCGTATGTCCACATGGAGACTTGGCCCATTCAGGAGTTCACGTACCTGGAGCCGGCAAGGTGCGTAAACACTTCAGTGGCTCAGCGGCGGGACTGGGTGCGGGAGTATTGGAACCAGGCCAATCCCACGTTTGTAGACGGTGATGGAGCCGAGTCATTCCTTGAGTTTGTATCGCGGGCACAGGCATTTCTGAGGCGACTTGCGGTACATCCGGCGAAGGACATTGTGGTGTTTTCGCATGGACAGTTCATCAATGCTGTAGCGTGGTTGATCGAGCGACAGCCTGCGGAGATCGACAGCCGGACGATGACTGATTGGCGAGAGTACGAGATCGCAAATCACGTGGCGAATTGTGGCGGGTACCAACTCATGTACGAACAGAGTCATGACAGATGGAGGCTGATGGCAAGAGGTGTTCAGGGCGCGGCTCTTGGAGCACGGCTGTCGTAAACCAAGCCGCCCCTAAGGGCGTCTTGGCCCTGCGGGCGGACACCCTCGCGTCTGCGCGCTCCGCTTGCGTTCAGTCCGTCATCACATGCTCAACATCTCACGCTTGTCAGTAGAGCTTGTTGCACGATCGCCCTATCAAACCGATCAACCACCGGCTTTATACAACTGATCAAATGATTTTCGCTGCCTTCGCTTTTCACGCCTCATTCGTTTCGGGTAACCCTCGAGGAGCTTGAAAAGTGCGCGTTCTTCTTCTGTCGGCTCACCTGTCGGTTGCTCAGCTGGCTTGCGCCACTCAATAAGTCTGTCCCAAATCCTCCATCCACGCTGCTCAAGTGAATACGCAGAGTCGCTGAGACTGACGCAAAGGTCGAATGCCTGTTCAAATGTCAGAAGGAAGGTCTCATTCCCTTTATTGAACAGAAGCGCGCCATCGTGCAGCCCCTGAATGCACAAAGCATTAGCAGGATAGTCAGGGTCTTCGCCAATACCTTCGTACAGCCAGCATACGCCGAAGAAGGCGAATGCCGGGTTCGCGCCATACCAGGTATCGTCCGAGAAAATCAGCGGACGACGAGCATCATCATGCATCACCTTCCCAAGGCCACCAGCCCAGGGCATCTGATCGATGTCGAGACCTTTGCGCAGAAGCGCCATCAGCAATCCTTGAGCAATAGCATCGGCCTGCCTTGCACTCAATGAGTAATCAGTTTCCCCCAGCCTCATCACTGCGGAGCTGCCATCCTCAGTGAACGCCAAAGCGTTGCTCACTGCCTTGTGCGCATAATGGTCGCGGTGTGGGACGTCGACATCGGTCGCCGGTGCTGCAACTGCTCTCATGAAAGAACTCTCATTAGGTTTCTATACCTAACGGTTTTTCTGTAGGCAAAACTTTAGCGAAAATGAAAATATTTTTTCGATACACGGATTGAGCCAATCCCTACCTACTCATCAAGGATGATCCAGCATGCCCGAAACGCAAACCCCGTCAGAGACTGCCCAATGGTTCGCAATGCTCGGCTTGGGCGATGTTCCACACTACAGCGTCATCTCCATCACGCTCAGCAACGAGCCCATCGAGCATTGGTTTTACAAGCGCAATAAATTGAGACCTGAGAGCCTGAAGCTCGAGTTGCTCCTCCCTTCCACGGGCGGCTGGCGGGTCGACCTGGCAAGGCATGACAAGCTGTTCCGGGCTCAATGGCGTCACGGCGACGATCTAAGAATTGAGTCTCAGCAACTGCGATATCGAAAGCTTTTGGAGTGGCCGCGCCTGGCGAGCGTCATGGACTTTCCGCAATTGGTTGAGCCGCTGGAGCGCACTCTTGAGGTAAGTTTCTTGCCCCATGCAGATATAGGCGCGCGCCTGTTGGAGCCTGAGACACTGGCCTCTAATCCGCAGCTACGCCAGTGGTTGGCTCCCTGCGCTAGTAGCCTCGGCTGGAATCGGAAAGTGCAGCCGACGTAGAGACTAACCACCAACCAGCCCCGCGCCTATGCGTAAAGATTCGCTCTAGCGTCAAGCAGCCTACGCTGGAATTGATGGCGGGTTTGGGATCGAAGAAATGGGTGAGCCTAGACCTTAGCCTGCACAAGCAGCATCCGGGTGGCACGCTGCCCTTTCTGGAAGCGCCCTCCCCCAGAACCGAGTTCTGTAAACTGTGGCTGGAATTCCGCCACTGGAGCTTCCTGATAATCAAACAAGATTCCGGGATGAGACGGTGCTTCCGAATAGCTGAACCAGTTATTTCTTGGGAGGTGGCGCAGCAGGTGCTGGAGGTCTGACGCTCGTAGGGCTCGGCGGATTTACGTTTGCTTGACCTGGTGCATGATTAGGACGGATCAGCCTTGGCGGCATAGGGGTTGGAGCTTTGCTAGACATATTTTCACCATGTTTTTGGAGTGAATTCGACCCACTGCACTTTTGCAGCATCTATGACAAATAGCTCGGCAGCAAGAGGTAGCTCGCCTCCTGTGTCATCCAACCAGCTCGGATCACGAATAACGAATTGACCAGATGACGGCTCCGACGGCCACTCTGAAGGCCATCCGTACACCCTTCTTTCGTCGACTAGGTGAAGCACAACAAATCGTTTGTGTCCTGAAAATGCGCTGAACCACTCCGAAGGATAGGACGTCTGTTGCGTTATTTTTCGGTTGCGCAGCCAGCCGTGCAGATTGTCATTGTTGGCTAGGTAGCACGAGAATAAGCCCGTAAATATGGATAACACCCCAGACCACACTGCTTCCGCACCTTTATCCCAAGTGCCAAGTACATAGCCATGTGCACCAATCATGAGGCACACCATCCCGACCAGTACGACCAGCCCATGTATAACGAAGGTGAATATGAGAGCCTGGACAATTTGCCCAAACGTGTCAGGCCGCTTGAAGGCAGTTAGAGAATAAAAAATCCACGCTGTGAAAAATCCCGGGATCAGGTACTGCAAAAGCGGGATCACGTCCTTAACCAAACTTTCCATTGATGCAAATATCCTTTGTATAGCCTTTTCCGGCCGGCAATAGCCTAAAGCTTGGTGGAGCCTGACCATTTGCCTCACTCAATCCTTCAGGCTGTTATTTTCGATTGGCTTTGCTTTTTTTGAGAGCATCCAAGCGGCGCTTCACGCCTATTTTGGGGTTCAGAATGATTGCCTCCTCATAAATTTCTATCGTTTCATGAGTTTGCCCGAGAATCTCGTGCGCAAGACCTGAACTGGTCAAGTAATCTGGACACAGTTT
This sequence comes from Pseudomonas sp. Pseu.R1, assembly GCF_045764065.1. Classification (NCBI taxonomy): domain Bacteria; kingdom Pseudomonadati; phylum Pseudomonadota; class Gammaproteobacteria; order Pseudomonadales; family Pseudomonadaceae; genus Pseudomonas; species Pseudomonas sp. Pseu.R1. Next base: position 1,472,043 of record NZ_JBJGEE020000001.1, read on the forward strand.
TAGGTTTTCAAGCCCCCAATCTCTCCACAGCTACCGGTGGCCGATAACCGTTGTAGCTGTGGGGCCTTACGGTGTTGTAGCGCGTGACATAACGCTGCACATCATCGCTGACGAGCAGCTCGCGGGATAAAGCTGGGCGAGCACGGAGCGGCCCACATCCCCGCCTGCCTCCTATCATAGGGATACCACTATTGCGCCAGCCACTTCCCGTAGGCGTCGATATCAATCATCGGAACGGTGCCGCTGAATTGGAGCAGCGCGATGAGCTTGAATAGGAACGCCGTTGCCGGCTTGTTTTCAGTCTCGAATTTGAAGGCTTTGCCGTCCCCATCATAAAAAAAGTGACCATGCGAAGCCACACAGCCCAGATCCAACCGCCCCTGATCGGTATCCACCTTCAGCGCTTTATCAAACGATGCGCCTAGCGCAGGGCTCCAGTCACTCTCAAACGTCAACAAGCCGCCAAGGATGGGAATCAGTGGTTTGGCCGGATAAGTCCCACCTGCGTGCGGAATCGGCAGGCTGGTGCGGTGAAGCTTGCGCACGCTTGTCACTTTTCGCTGGGCATAGCCAACGAGCTCTGCCGTCGCGGTTTGCTTCGCCTCGAACACAGCGTAAACGCTCTCCGCCGGCACGATGATCTGGTTATCAAATTTGAAAATGAAGGGTGAGTACTGTCGATCAAACACCACCACATCGATCTGATCGCTAAAATTGCCCAAGCTATCGACTACAAACGCGTTGGCCGCTTCATAGCGCTTGGGAAGATAGGTGTTGAGCATATCGAGCCACACGCCCTCGCTCGCATCGCCTTTGGCACCTGGGTGTGAAAAGGCCTTCCGAGCGGTGCCCAGCCGAGTCTGAATATCTTCATGCAGAGATGCGAGCAGTATCGACAGTGACCAGTTTGACATAATGCCTCCGGAAAGCATGGAATCGGATTGAGCAGGTGTGTAGTTCCTGCTCGATCCAGAGGGTTAGCGGTCTTGAAAAGCAGGGGTTGGCACCATCGCATCGGCTGTCATCAATGCAGTCCTCGCATCTACTGCAGAGCGGGGATACGCAGAAAGCACAATGGCTGGAATCAGACGCTGGTTGATATCGGAGAATGTAAATCCTGGCGCACCTGCGGCGCGGGGCCCCGTCAGTTTCACTAGCTCTTCGACCACTTGCTTATTCAGTCCAAAACCATCCAGTCGGGTCGTCAGCAGGTACCGCCGCTGCGCATCGTCAGGACGACCAAATGTCAGCACTTCAGCCGCGCGACGCTGCACTGCAGGATCCAAGGCCTTGAGACGGTTCGTACACATCAGTACCGCTGCCGGTAACTTCTGATTCGCGATTCGATCAATACCGCGAATAAAGGCGTTAACCCCTGCCCGATCCTCATGGTGCATTTGGGCATTTTCTCGGGATTGCGCCAAGGCATCAGCCTCGTCAATCAGCAACAGCACCGCCCCCCGAGCCTTACCACTGCTGCTCTTGAGTTTTTCAGCGGCCTCGATCGTGTAGTCAAACGCAGCCGAAACGAGTTGAGTCATCTCCCCCACACGCCCCTGCCCACGAGTCGCTAGGCTCAGCGGATACAGAGTGATGTCGATCCCTTCTTGCCGTGCAACAGCATCGCCAATTGTCTCGGCCAGTTCTGTTTTTCCAGATCCAACATCTCCCGCCAGTACCGCGAGAGGTGGCCGGCGCAAAACGGTGTCAATCGCTGCACGAGCGTTGGGGTGATGCTTTTCAGCCCACTCCTGCAAACCGAAAGGATTGACCAGTAATCCTAAAACCTTGGCCAGCCTGTCCTTCTGGTCATCAAGCCCCACAAGACGCGCCAAACGCTCCTTGGGTTCAAAATCCGGGAAGGAAACACGCCGCTCAAACAGCTCATCCAGGGAGGGTTTCACGTTCATGAGTAGCTCCTTACGCTTGCACGAGTGAGGGCTCGACTGCCCGCCGAGTAGGTTTTGTCGTTATCGAGATAGCCGTTGATGCCGGGCTCTGGAGCACCATCGCGAGAGAACGGCAACTCTTTGAGGGCAACCTCCCTGTTCGCCGATGAGTCGTTGCGATATTTCGGGCTGTAGGTCAGATAGCTGGAGAACGATGCACCCGAGATATCCTTCCCCTGCCGAACGCGTCCTGGATCATCATCTGTCCCTGATCCAACCAAATCTCCAGCGGTGTATCGCAAGGAGGGCTCGATCCAGTCATTGCCCCGTTTATAGCCATAGGTAACCTCCCCGAGGTACCCAGCCTTAAGCAGAACGATCAGCTCTGCTTCGTATTCCTCGATCCATGCATCGCATGGTTGACCGTAGAAGCGCTGCATGCGACGCAAATCTGTTGCGACTTTGGCTGCCATGTGGCGGGCATGCGTGACGGTAAAAGTCTGCGATTCAGAAAGAGAGAAGCTGTAGGAAGACATAGTGTGTTCACCCCTGGAAAGAAGAACCGAAGACTTTCTGCCAGTAGCCGACCGTCAGCTGTTTAGTCGGCGCATAAAACGCAGCGTCAATGGCGTCGCCGGCGTCCATGGCCGCGTCGATGATCGCGTCAACGTTGCGTTGGTTATATAAGCGGGCCACGTTGTTATCGGGGTTGACCGGGTCGATGATCTGAACCAGGTCGGTCAACGCACCCACTCTGGAGGCCGGGTAGTTGTCCTCAAAAACGATGCGCTGGCGCAGTTCGCTGGTGACCAAGTAGGTAAAGAACGCCTGCAGCGCTTCTGGGTAGTTTGAGAAGTCCACGCCGTTGTCGCACAGCTTGGCCAGGATCAGTTCGATCATGAAAGATTTGAACCGGAAGTCTTGGCGTTCCTGCTTCATCAGGCGTGCCCAGTACTTGGCCAGTCGCACAACCTGGGCAAAATGCGTTGGAGAAGCGCGCTTGCGGGCCTTGGCGAACTCAAGGTGAAGCGGGATGCTCGTCTCAAGAAATGAGCCGTCCTCCTGACTGACCAAGTTCCCACGCCACTGCGGCAGCCCCGCGTACAAAACCGGAACGACATCAACATCCAGACCAGAGCCTTTGAACGATACGGTTACCGAATAGGTCTGAGGCTTAACCTGATCTGCAGTGAAATTTGGAAACGCCTTACGCAGCCGTTCCGCCAAATAGTTCAGCAGTTCACGGATATCGTGTGGAGCGTCGGAGCCGCTGATGTAAACCGCAACGTCAATGTCATTCAGTGAGCGCAACGCCGTACCTTTGGCCAAGCTCCCCGACACCATCATGCGCTTGAGTGAAAAGTCTGGATGGTCTGACAGATAGCCTTCCAGCTTGTCCTGAAGGCGACCAGCCTGCTCCCGATACTCCTTCGCCTTTTCTTTGGGCAGGTTCACTTTTTCTTCGGCAAACCGGGCTATATCTTTGTGATCGACATGCTCTTTCGACATCTCATCCCCCTTTGGGACTCTATACAGCAGTAGTGGCCGATCAAGGAGCTCAAGGCATGCCGTTCAGCCAGAAAAAAAGTTCGGAGTAGCGAACTTTGTGACAGACTGCGCCCGGCTACCGTCATTGTCAAACGGTTTGTTCGGAATCGTGATACATTTTGACCATCTAGAGGAGACACGATGATGGCTACCCATCTCGGCGAGAAGCTACGCGAACTGCGTAAGCAGCGCGGGCTAACGTTAGAAAAACTCGCAGACATGGCAGGGTTGAGCAAAAGCTATCTATGGGAGCTTGAGAACCGGGAATCTCAGCGCCCTTCTGCCGAGAAGCTCACTGCCTTGGCAGATGTGTTAGGCGTTGGAACAGCGTATTTTTTTGAAGATGACCTAAGAGAGCCTGAAGAAAAGCACCTTGATGAGGCGTTCTTTCGTGGGTACAAGAACCTTGAACCCGATGCAAAGGCTCAGCTAAGAAAGATTCTCGATACATTCAAAAAGGATTTTTGAAATGGCTGACCCCGAGGTATGGACACCGCAAAAAGCTGCCATCCGGCTGACCAAGATCTGTGATTTTTTCAGCCAGACGCATGGGGTTCCCCGCTTTCCCGTGGATGTAGCTCAGCTGGCTCTGGACACTGCCGAAGTCTTCCGATGGCCTGATCCCATTGCAAAGGTAGAGTCCGTCGATATCGAGGGATTCGACGGGATGCTTTTTGCAAACGAGGCAAGAAGCCGCTGGATGCTGCTCTATAACAATGCGCTCGAATCGCCAGGACGTATTCGCTTCACCCAGGCCCATGAGCTGGGCCATTACATTTTGCATCGCCTCAAACGAGACGAATTCAGATGCAGCAGTGACGATATGCTGTCCTGGGCAGACAAAAACATCGAGGCCGAAGCAGATCTGTTTGCGTCTTTTCTGCTCATGCCCCTCAATGATTTTCGCCAGCAGCTCACTACAAGCGTCGACTTCGAGGTGCTGCGTCATTGCGCCATGCGATATGGGGTCTCACTGACGGCGGCTGCCTTGAAATGGATTCAGTGCACTGATGAAAGCGCAGTGCTCATTCTTTCTCGGGATGGCTTCATGAAGTGGGCATTTTCCAGTGCCACCGCACACAGAAATGGGGCGTTCTTCCGCACACGCAAAGGCGCAGTGGAAATTCCCGCAGGCTCACTGGCAGCTGCGCTCTCCATCACGCAAGAGCGTAAAGGCATAGAGCTTCCAGCCTCGCTCTGGTTTCCACACGCGGATCGCAACGCAAGCTTGCGCGAGATGAAAATCCAATCCGAAAGATACGAGTACACGATCACTCTCTTGTGCCTCGCACGTAACGCTTCCGTATGGCCGCCGTTTGAACGCCTGGAAGACGAAAGCAATCATTGGTACCAAGATCGCTAAATACGGCATGCAGCAGCCGCTGCCCTCCCCCCTGATGGCCTGAAATTCAAGCTTCGCTTTTCCTCTGCATCCCAGCGGCAACATGGGATGCATTCAGAGCTGGACAGAGCAGCATTGGGCACCAGATCGAACGCGTCAACTGGGTAATCGATCTCCCATGCTGTTCGACGACCGCTCTTTGGTTGATTTGACTCAACAGCGACTGTTCCCATGCATCCCGCACACAGAGTCAGCGGAGCAAATGGTTTGCGGCGAACTGCCGACCAGCACGCACAGCCTTGCAAATTCAACAATCGCAACGGGCGCAGCAGCCACCCAGAAGCCACGGTGCACCGAGGATGAGCACGACACGGTTAAGCGCGATTCATTTGTCAGGACAATCCACGTCAGTGACAATCGAGCGGCAAGGAAGTAAAGCTTCTGCATTGCAATGATCAGATATCAAAGGACTCCTGCGCATGACCAAGCATTACATCAAAACTCAGCCGCTCACCGATTCGCAGATTGACATCCTCACTCATGGCCCGGCTACCTCCTATTACGGTGATGAACTCCAGTTCATGGTGAAAGCCGGTCTGATGGAGATGACACTTTACGGCCGGAAAGATTTTGAACGGGAAGGCTTCAAGGGCGCACAGATCAGTAGGCGTTTTAGACCCAGCGCACGCGGCATCGCCAGCCTTTCAGTCGTTGCTCCAGAGCGCCTTCCTAATGCTGGTCTGCGTGATCGAGTGAAAATGCCACCTCCAAAGCAGGAGATTTCCTGCCTTGCTCTCGGACTGCTGCTTTACAGCTTGGACTCCAGCGTCATGCGGTATCACATGGTCGATATATCGCAAGGTGCCTTGTATTGCGCCAAGCATGACCTTATCCGGATGGGGCTTCTTCACGACCCACTCTTCAACAACCTGTCGTATGAACCTGACGTCGTTGAATACACGCCGGAAGGCGCAGCGATAATTTCCGACATTGTGCAGGCGGCGTCTGAAGATTACGGAGTCGACTTGGCGCAGACGCCCGAGGCGCTTTCAGTATTGTTCCTTGCGGCAGGTGGATTTCAGCAGGACACGGTTTCCACTCTTGATATTACTGCCCAGCAATGGAAAATCCTGGAGCATCACAACTTTGCCACCATCACTCAATCGGATGGAAGTCATTCGAGCCTAAAAATTCATACACCTTTGGTAATCAGCTGGTTTGAAGGCATAAGCAAACCATATCCTTACACCACTCTTGGACAATTTAATCTCAAGATCACTGAAGATCAGAAAATATACCCAGACGTGATTGCTCAATTCACAGTCCACAATCCCAACAATGGATCCTGAGTTTGGGATGACCAGGCTGCTCAAGAGGTGTATGGGCTCACCGTGTGCCGCGAGTTGAGGTCAAGCATGCGCGAGGGCGCCTCCAGGCTCGGAGACGCCCCTGCTCAGATATGGTTAGGTCAACCGTCCGATTTTCCTCACGAACAGCCCGGATCACCTCGCGGCTTTTTTATAGGCAGCTCGGGCGCGACACCGCTGAGCACCGCCAACTACAGATCACTTTTCATAGCTAATAACAGTCCGACCGTGAAAGATGGAGCCCCCATGAAAGACGTACTCACGATTAATCACACCTCGGAACGCTCGATCGACATACGAGCACGACGTGAAATCAGCCTCAATCTGGATCCATCGGAAGGAACTGTACAAGACATCACGCAGGCTGAGCATGTGCTTATCGTAGGCGATCATGGCATCCCATACTGGGTTGCAAAAATTGAACATTTCAGCATAAGCCCTGGTAGCAACAAGAAGCACATCACAATCAGGCTAGGTAAGCTCGTATCTTTATTCGAGTCATTCGCACAAGTATCTAAGCACATTCAAAATCATCGCCTTACCCACGCCAAAATCACCAAGATGGATGTTGAAGCGTTATTCAGGGTTGGCACCCTCATAACAGCAAGTGAAGATGTGAGCTTTAGCGCTCTCACTGCCAATGAAGCCGCAACACGTTTGGCCTGGACTTATGGTGTTGCGGCCAGCCAAGTCGAGATCTCAATTAAGCTTTGATTTAATGCATCCCCGGCGCTGCGACTAATTTGACTTGAGCCCACGTCCGATCAGTGGGCTCACTACTCTTTACGTCGCGTTACCAACGGTATCGACGCGCAATACTCCCATCCAAATATCTTAAGGCAGTATCGACAAAGCCGAATCGGGTCATCAGTATCGTACCTATGCGAACTTCTATTCCGTCCTCGCGCGCGCATATCAAGCCTCCACTCCATCCCTGAGCACCAAGCGGACACCATCAAGTCGAGCACTCGAAATGACACGAGAATAGGGAAATCATCCCTAACTTCACTGGCCATATTCCCACTCACTAGATTGGAGGACTTACCTCAACGTCAAAATAAGTATGCCCACTCAGCGTTCCCAGTCTAAGCTGACATTGCGTGCCTATCCCGCCAAAAAAACTACCAGCGCGAATACCAAACAGCTTGTCACCATCGACATATTCGAAAGGTGTCATGATTTCCTGCAAAATCCGGCGCTTGAATTCCACCTCATTTCTTGCGACCCACCTGACAACTTCACTGCTCCTGTGAGCATATTGCCGGATGCCTTTAGGCTCCCTTGCAGTTCCACGGACTGCTTCCCCCATGATGAGCTTCTTACCGGTAAAGATCATGGGTACTCGACTTACGAAGGTTGTCCCACTTTTGAATTCAACGACTAGGTTGCACTCCTCTGTCATTTGCATCAGCGCGCGGGGGTTGAAGCTCAACCTTACGCTCAATCCAGGTAGATCGTTGAAGATGTCACTCTCGACAAACATTGTTCTAGCGATGAAAGTAAGATGCCGACCTGTGAGCCTAGCCCACCCGAGTTTACCGTCAGCCAAAATACACAGATAGCGCTTGTTCAGATCCAGACGTTCCCTATTGCTGCCCCATTGAGTCAGATCGGATAAAAATTTCAGTGTAGTCCCCCTATAGTTTCCCGGCTGACAAACTTTTCCGTGCTTGACCATTTCGGTTTTCTTCTGGCGCTTCAGAGAGCTACGAAGCTTATCGTTCGCAGACTCAATGCGAATGCGTTGTTCAACACGCTTATCAAACGCCAAATTGTGAACATTAACCAATGCCTGCATCTGCTTGTATTGTTCCTGCAGAGCCGCCATATTTCTCCTCATTTCCTCAACCATCGCTACAGTGATACGGGTTGAACTGGCGATCCAACGCTGGATTTGCGTATCTACACTCGCTATCGCATTTTCACCCGTCAAATGCACTGTAACCTCCTTGTTTAGCCGATGTCCCCTAGATGTCAGGTTTTGACTACCGATAGTCACGAAGCTGCTACCATCCGTGACCACTTTGGCGTGGAGATTATCAACCATGAAAACCTGCCTGCCCTTCTTCACGAGCGCTGTGATTGCTGCGAGCGATGAAGAGTTGGATGCAAAAACAGCAGAGTTAAAAAGTGTGTAGATATTCGCGCCCGCTGGACTATCTGCCAACGAGGACACCGTATCTCCCGTAATGTAGGGTGACAGAACGATGATCGGCGTCTCAGCCTGATTCGCATCCCTTAACCAACGGCCTGTCATGTCAGTCTTTACGAGCATTCATCCATCCTTAAAAACTTTGGGAAGCCGGCGCGCGCTCAGCAGCGACGTTGGAGCACGATTTAAACCCGCGCTTCTGACAACAGTACCATTGCGCCCCCCCCCAGGACGCTGGTGGAAAGCGCTGGCTCCGGCCCAAGCTTGCGTCATGGCACACCTAATGAAAAACCGCCCTTCGAGGCGGCTTTTTTCATTCAAATGCGAAGATCACTGAGCAAGCCAGGACTCAACCTCATCGCTGCCATGCTCAGCTTTCCAGGCCTTCAGTGTCTTGTGGTTGCCGCCCTTGGTCTCGACGATCTCACCATTGAACGGGTTCTTATAAACCTTCACTGTGCGTGCACGGCGAACAGCTTTTTCAGGAGCAACAGGCGCGCCCTTACGGCTGGCACCGTGCGGATCCAGGATATTGATCACGTCCTTCAGGCTGCAGCCATACTGGGCCAAGAGGTCGCGCAATTTGGTTTCAAACTCGATTTCCTTTTTGAGGCCATCATCGTTTTTCAGGGTTTCCAGCTCGGCCAACTGCGCAGCCAGCTGTTGTTCGAGCTTACGGAATTCGGCGAGGCGGGACATTGGTTGCTCCATGAATGGATAAATGGCGTAGACGTTATACTAGCTCAAATCAAGAGTCATTGCTTATTTGACACGAACGAGTGATTAGGGACATCAAGCTTTCTCTGTACCGCTAGCATGGTAGACCGAAGCGCCGTAGGTTTTGACGACATCAGTGAGGGATCTTTGCAGTCATGATCCTGCTTCTCGTCAGCGGGAGTGAAAGATTTGCAAGCGACGCTTGAGGGGAAGTCTTCCGGCACAAGTTTAACCTAAGATATTGAAGATGCTTCAGTCCGTAACTCCCTTACCAGGAGCCATTGCCCGTCCACGATTGAAACGTCGTGATGCTCCGTCAACAAAGCCGTTTTTTTGTTTCGATATAACGTCAAAAGAGCAAAGCTGCGGCACGCGATGAAAATATCCAGAAATGACGACTGATTATGCTGGCTATCACGCAAACGAGAAGGAGCTTCGCATGGTAGTTATTCGTGAGGACGAGGTGGTCGAACATCAACCTAACGGAAGCTACCCACCGCATCGCAATGAGTTCGAGAGGAGCGGCACAACCTGCCCCGAGGTCAACAACCCTTTGTTTCCAATCAGCGCTTTGTTGAAATGATCCCAACCTTTGGCTCCTGATGCGGTCATCCTGAGATGCCAGATGAACGGCCAATTTTTTTAACACGCTATAGATGCTCCAACCTAACCGACAAAGCGGAGGCTTTATGCAGTACGTCAAACTAGGAACGACCGGTCTCGATATCTCCAGGCTATGCTTGGGATGCATGACCTTCGGTGAGCCAGACGCAGGCACACATCCATGGACACTGGGTGAGGAAGCTAGCCGCCCGATCATCAAACATGCCGTCGAGCAAGGCATCAATTTCTTTGACACCGCAAACAGCTATTCGGCCGGAACGTCGGAAATCATCTTGGGCAAGCTACTCAAGGAATACACTCGCCGCGAAGAAATCGTGATTGCCACGAAGGTGTTCTATCCGTCGAATATGTGGGAGGGCTCATCAAAGGCGAACGAAAAAGGACTGTCCCGCAAAGCCATCATGGCCAATATCGACGCCAGTTTGAGCCGCCTGGGTACTGACTACATTGACCTTTATCAGATTCATCGATGGGATTACGACACCCCTATCGAGGAAACAATGGAAGTGCTCAACGACGTCGTCAGATCTGGGAAAGCGCGTTACATCGGAGCGTCCTCAATGTACGCTTGGCAGTTTGCCAAAGCCCAGCATGTAGCTGCATCCAGAGGTTGGAGCAAATTCGTTTCTATGCAAAATTTTGTCAACCTGCTCTACCGGGAGGAAGAGCGAGAAATGATCCCACTGTGCCTTGACCAAGGTGTCGGTCTGATGCCATGGAGCCCACTGGCCCGGGGCCGGCTGACACGGCCATATGGCGAGCAAACGGAACGTACCCGAACAGACATTTCAGGCCGGGCATTTTTCCAAGCAACTGAGGTAGAGGACGGCCGAGTTATCTCGATCGTTGAACAGATTTCGAAAGAGAAAGGAGTGCCCATGGCTCAGGTAGCGCTCGCCTGGGTGCTAGGGAAGAAAGGTGTGTCCGCACCAATCGTCGGGGCATCAAAACCTGCTCAGCTTGACGACGCGATAAGCGCGTTGAATCTAGTGCTAAGCGAGGAGGAGATTGCACGTCTGGAAGCACCCTATGTTCCGCACGGTGTCACAGGCTTTTCCTAAATCAAGTGTGCCTATTCATCAGGGTAGTGACCGCTCTCTGATGAGTAGAGATATCGAAACTCGCCATTAACATTTTCGAGCAGGGTTACGCCAAGCTGAATAAGTGTCCATGTAGCTGTCCCGGCTGTAACAGGAATGGCTCGACTAACCACTGAACGTGACCTTTTAAGAGACGCTGAAGCTTGGTTTGCCAAGGAGCTAGGCGCGCAAGACGGTAATCCCACGCTGCCGTAATGAGTACCTGGTAAGCCTTTATCAGTGCCCGAGGGTTTGCGCCAGTGGCTAGTACGCTCCGCCGGATCGCAAGGCAAGCCCACTTGTTCAAAAGTATGCGCACCCAATCAAGCATATTCGGGAGATTCCCTAAGATAGCCGGAGTGCGTTCAGAGCACCGGCAGTGCTAAGCCGTGAGCGTGAACCGCACTGCACGCTTGGGTGCGGCAGAGCGAATCTACCGCGGGCCACGCCTGGAACGACTTGGCTATGCAACAGCCGTCGTTAGTCGTCAAGCAGACGTGAAAACCATTTTGGCTCGAGATTTCACTGTGCAGGAATCGGAGCGAATGGGAATGAAGGACTCACCTACGTAGCAAATCTGGAAGACAAACTCGTGCGGTTCGTAGAGCTTAACTTGTTGGGCAAGTTGGCGACCCTCTCCTAGGGCGCAACAGCGTAGATTGGGCAGTTGATGACTTGCCCGGTAGGGATCGCCATTGACATGCCAGGGTGATTGGTCAGTGACGCTGCATTGGGATCGCGGTCGCCAATTCGCCGGTACTGGCTATCAGCGCTTGCTAAATAGGATTAAGCAGGATAAGCGCTGTTGAGCTTCGCGACGGTAACGCTATTTTTGAAGGCTTCTTCGGTCAGCCCAACGCGCCTGACCATCATATTGAACTCGTAATGAAATCAGGGCTTAGCTATTCGAAACCATCGCCCCAAACCAACTATTGCCCCGTAGGTTTGACCAGGAAGATCCGAAGTTGTAAGCCCTTTTTTAGCTGTCACCGGTATGTGAACACGCCTTTAAGTCCGAGCTCCCAAAGGGGGTCAGTGCCCGCCTGAATGTTCCTTCATAGAACATTGATCGGAGCGATAGCTTTGAGAATCACACTTCGAGGGGCGATCACCATCTGAGTAGACGTGGCCCCAAAACCGCACCTATCAGAGCTGGAATCAGCATACCGGAAAGATACCAGATCCCCCAGAAAGGTATGCCCATTTCTGGACAGTGCAAACAGTATGCAAGCGTTGCGATCGCCCCCGAGAGCAAGCCTGCCCCGCCACCGGCCAAGCGAAAACGGGTTGGGCACATCGCCTTAAGTGCCCAGAAATTTGCGATGAAACTAGGTATTGAGAGTAGTGCAATGTTGAGCGGACATACCCGCCAGGAGTTTCCCAGCAATAAAGGCATCTGCCCTCCTACTGGCGCCTTGACCAGTGCAATCGCTCCGCCCAGCCAAATCAACAAAATTGGTAGTGCGAGTAAATACCACGTCACCCCTGGTTCCACTCCCGGCCGGGAAAGCTTTGCCGTGAACCAGAGCGCACCAATTCCTAGAAAAGTAGGGAACGCGACTTTTACCCAAAAGATCAGTGTATGAGCAACGATGCAGAGGTCTGGCCGAATGCCAAACAGTACGCTTGTAAGCAGAGCGGCGCCGACCGCGCCTACCAGGAGGGCAATGGTAAGTCGGCGCGCAAGCAGATGCGCATCGACTTTGCTAGTCTCTGTCGCTAACAGAGCGATCAAATCATCCGTTCTCATGGTCTCGCGTTCCTCTGATTAACACCGCTAGCGCTTTCAGTCCTCTATGGATGTTCACTTTCACCGCCGAGGTGGACTGCCCGATGAGAGTGGCAGTTTCTTGCACTGACAAACCCTCAAGCTTCACATGGATGATAGGCAAACGCTCCCTAGCAGGTAACTGCTGTAGCAGCCGCCCGATATCCCGTTTTGCCTCCACATGATTCTCATCAGTTTGGGCGAATAGATCAGACTGTTCATCAAGAAATTCGTCGCGGTCACCCCTCCGTGCCGCGTTGCGGAAAAAATCCGCAAGCTTGTAGCGGGCAATCGCGTGGATCCAAGCGGTCACACGCTGGCCTGGATCGTAAGTCTGGTGGGCATTATGAACGGCCAATAACACCTCTTGGACGAGATCTTCTGCATCGCCAGGTCGGCGCTCAAGTCTTCTCCGAACAAACGAGCGAAGGTGGACAGACACAACTCGTAAAAACTCCTGATAGCTCGCACGATCTCCCCGTTGAGCATCAACCAGCAGCGTCTTTAATTGCTGTTCCAAAGCCAGAAAATACGCGTGAGTACTACTTCGTTGCATGGTGCGTCCTGGTTACATCGCATCAAAAAAATCAACGGGAGGGGCAGCGCCGCAAGCCTACAGGCGAGCTTGGCAACCGACAAGCACCCTGCGCTGACGCTCGTGTGCAAAAAAAAATACAACCGCTGTAACCGATGTGAGTGTTTGCGCGAATTACCTATACGTCACCTACACAGGCGACCGCTCATTCACTAGGAGATAACCAGATGAAATCGTTCACCCTCACTGCCGCAGCCATCGCACTTGCAGCACTTACCAGCACGGCTATGGCAGATGATGCGTCCAAAGGCGCTGCGATGGAAAAGTGTTACGGCGTATCCCTCGCTGGTAAGAATGACTGCAAGGCCGGGGCAGGTACAACCTGTGCGGGCACCTCGAAGGTCGACTACCAAGGCAACTCCTGGAAACAGGTTCCTGCTGGCACCTGCACCAGCATCAAGACACCAAACGGAAATGGATCGCTGACTCCCAAAGGCGTCTGATGTCGGTGCCGTCGGCTATACCGCGCAACGTCGGGTTGGGTGCAGGCCTGAGCCTCAAGCCTGAACACTTTACCGACGCGCTAACATCTTGTGCGGCAGGACTTTGGTTTGAAGTCCATCCCGAGAACTATATGGTCGGCGGCGTACGCCGTGCATGGCTAGAGCGGATTGCTAAAAAACATCCGCTTTCCCTGCACGGCGTGAGCTTATCCTTAGCGGCCGACAGTCCTCCTGACATCACCCATCTTCGTCGTTTGAAATCACTCATGGAAACAGTCAAACCTGCGCTGATTTCTGAGCATTTAGCGTGGTCAGCCTGGCAAGGTAGGTATTTTCCCGATTTGCTCCCCTGCCCTCGGAGTAAGTCCGCGCTGTCGCGCATATCCGACAACATCAAGTTAACCCAAGATTTTTTAGGAACCCGGATAGCAGTCGAGAATCCCAGCCACTATCTGCGGATGGAGGAACATGAGCTACATGAACCAGACTTCCTTGCTCAAATGACAGACCGTACAGGATGTGGTCTGCTACTAGACATCAACAATGTTTATGTAAGCAGTCATAATCTGAACCACGACGCCGACATGTACCTTAAAGAATTCCCTGTCAACGCAATTATGGAAATACACCTTGCAGGTCACAGCCTCGACCAGCCAAGCGACTTATTGATTGATTCTCACTGTTCGCCAGTCAGCGACCCGGTATGGGCCCTGTATACGGGACTTGTGAAACGTATAGGTCGTTGTCCGACGTTAATTGAGCGCGACGATCAGCTACCTGCCTTTGAGCAACTGATGGCAGAACGTTCAAGAGCGCAAAGTATTCTCGATGTCAATCTGGAAAAGTCATGACAGGTAGCCTCGCTTCATTTCAGGATGCATTTGTAGAGGCCCTCTTCCACCGTCCGAACGCAGGCCATAGGGACGTATTTGAGCAGCCGGGGTTTGCTGTATATCGCAATAGCGTAATCAAGGCCTGCCTTGATGCTTTGCGTGCAAATTACCCTAGCACTGAGCGCTTGGTTGGTGCTGACTGGTTCACCAGCGCCGCCTATCAATATATGAGAAAAGAACTGCCCGCTGACGGACGTCTAATTTTTTATGGTGACGGGTTCGCCGATTTTCTAGCCAACTTCGAACCTGCGCAAGAATTATCCTACCTTCCGGAGGTTGCGCGCTTAGACCGCCTCTGGATCGAATCTTTCAGTGCGCAGATCCAATCACCACTTGAAGTTTCGGCGCTCGCCACCGTTCCCCCCGAAGATTTGGGAAACCAAGTCCTACAACTCCGATCCAGCACCCGCTGGCAGTGGTTTGAGTCCCAGCCAATTTACACTCTCTGGTACCACAACCGTAACGACCGGACTCTCCCTGAGCCAATTGAATGGCGGGGAGAAGGGGCATTGCTGATCGGAGATGTTGATGGAGTAAGCTCCTACCCTTTGTGCGAATCAGAAACGTGCTTTCTCTATGCCTGTAGTCAGCAGCTATCTTTAGACCAGGCCTGCGAATTGGTTCAGCGCTCTCACCCAACTAGAGATCTAAATGACCTAATCGGGCGGCTGCTAGCCGCACAAGCGTTCACTAATTTCCACCCACTTTCGAGGTCGGTCTAATGCTTTCTAACTTGTCATCAGAAAATTGCCGCTCCAAGAGGATAGTTGCCCTGCTCAATAAGGGCATAGGAGACAATCTTCTGTTACTCATCGCTCGATTAGGTATCGCATCGGTATTCTTCTTATCAGGGCGTACCAAGGTAGAGGGCCTTCTGACAATTACACCCAGCACCTACGAGCTGTTTCGTAGCGAATACGCACTTCCACTCATTCCTCCAGCAATTGCTGCGCACATGGCCGCTTATGCCGAGCACCTCTTTCCTGTATTGCTGGTACTTGGCTTCGCGACTCGCCTATCTGCCTTGGCACTCTTTGGGATGACATTGGTAATCGAAATTTTCGTGTATCCCGACGCATGGCCCACGCACCTGACCTGGGCAGGCTTGCTGCTCTTACTCGCCGGGAGAGGAGCAGGCGCGTGGTCGGTGGATCGGAAAATCGGCTGGGGATGATTACTGTAAGGGTCTGTGGAACAACCTTTTCAAATGCCAGATTTAAAGGCGATGTCATTCATCTGATGCCGCCCTTACGAAGCTCGACACTGAAATCTCGCTAGCTTCATGTCGTCATGTCTTCGACGATTACAGCAACGCATCTCATTGCTTAAAAATCTGCTCATTCCTGTAGGGCATGAGTCATATGGCCTCCCGATACGTTCCGCAGGCGGTAACAGAACCGCAAGATAGCGTCAGCACTCTTGCTGACCCACTTAAGGAATATTGTAATGACCACATTCACCCGTTATACCCTTGACACTGCCCCGGCTGCCTCCAAACCTGTTCTGGAAGCGGTGCAAAAAGCGTTCAGCTTTGTACCTAATCTGCAAGGCAACATGGCTGAATCGCCGGAACTTTTGGCCGGCTACAGCCAACTCTGGGATCTGTTTGGCAAGAGCACGCTGACCCCGCACGAGCAGCAAGTTGTGTACCTCACCGCCAATTATGAAAACAATTGTCATTACTGTATGGCCGGGCATACCACCCTGGCCAAGATGATTGAAATGGCGCCTGAGGTGATAGACGCATTGCGTGCCGGTAGCGTTATTCCGGATCCCCGTCTGGAAGCCTTGCATGTGTTTACAACTGCGGTGGTACGTGATCGCGGCTTTGTTAACGACGACGGCATTGAGGCATTTCTCGCTGCCGGCTTCACGCGCCGGAACGTGCTGGAAGTGGTGCTGGGCGTCGCCACAAAGGTCATGAGCAACTACACCAACCACCTGGTACACACTCAGCTTGATCCGTTCATGAAAGGGAACGAATGGACTAAGCCGGTCTGATTGCCATTGCATACCTTCACTCAACCAGCCCAGCATAGGCTGGCGTCAGGAGCACACATGACCATGCGAACGTTTTTGATCACCGGCGCGAGCAAAGGAATAGGCCTTGCGCTAGCTCAGGCATTATCGGATGCCGGGCACCGCGTTGTGGGCATTGCCCGTCACGTGGAGAAAGTGGATTTTCCTGGCACTTTGGTTTCGGTTGACCTTGAAGATCGCGCAGCGACCGAGCAGGCCTTGGCTACGCTGGCCGAACAGTACACATTTGACGGCTTGGTGAATAATGTCGGGTTGGTTCGCCCGCAAATGCTGGACGATGTGCATCTCGACGATTTTGATGCCGTCATGCGTCTGAATCTGCATTCGGCAATTCTCGCCACTCAAGCCGTTCTATCTGGAATGCGCGAGCGGCAGTGGGGCCGAATCGTCAACATCTCTAGCCTGACTGTGCTTGGAGTCACTCATCGCACGGCCTACGCCGCTGCTAAGGCCGCACTGATCAGTTTTACCCGCTCTTGGGCGCTGGAACTGGCCACGACCGGTGTCACCGTCAACGCAGTGGCCCCTGGGCCGACCGAAACGGAATTGTTCCGCGCGAACAACCCTCCGGGCAGCGAGGGCGAGGCCCGCTACCTGTCCAGCCTTCCTGTCGGCCGCTTTGGCCAGCCGCAAGAGATCGCTGCGGCCATCGCATTCCTGCTGTCCGAGGGCAGCGGTTTCATCACTGGCCAAACATTGTTCGTCGATGGCGGTGCCTCTATTGGCAAGGCTGCGTTTTAGACAGGTTTGCGTTTTAACCTCCAGGTTGAGATAAGCACCGCAATGAGCGAAGCCTATGCTTCGCTCATTTTTTGCTATGCGTTTCTTGCCATTTCAGATCGGACAAACGATAGGTCGATTGGCTGCAACGCAGATCTTCGTCAGCGTGCTTCAAACGGGAACATTTTCCGCAGCCGCGTGGCGCCCCAAGCTTGGCGAGCACGAAATATTGAAAACCAGCGGACAGACTTGACGAGTGCCTCGACGTGCGGCCGCTGCGGCCTCGTTCCGACTCAAGCGGTAACCGCCTACTACCACCGTGCCAACCATCCCGTTGAGGAATTCAATGAGATCGACCTCGAAGCGTGTAGTGCAGGCAGTAAATCGCGCGGCCTCTTGCATTCTACGCGACAATGGCCTTCGCACATGTATTTTCAAGCTTGGGCACATTCATCGACGCACGCCCCTGAGCAAAACGAAGAGTACTCATGATTCTCCAAGCAAACTGGATGCATTGAAAGCTGATTTCGATGTTGGCGGGCCAATCCGTCGACGCTCATGATCAAGGTCTCGAACGCCCACCAATAAAGCGCTGACCCGTAGTCGAAATATGTTCAGCAAGGTCGCCGTCAATCGAGGTATGCAGCACTGGATGTTTATTCCAACCGGGCATGAGTCATATCGCTGGACTCCGTCTTCTCCGCTTCAACGGTTCCGATCAGACTGACCTACATCGTAGCCACTTAGCTCGGGCGTTGCGTTGCTGACTACGCAACGCATTGGCCTCTCGTCGATTGAGGAATTGTTCCATGTTGACTGTTCATGCTTTTGCCACCCCCAACAGTGTCAAAGTCCCTATTGCTCTCGAAGAGCTCGGGCTCGACTATCAACTACTACCGGTGAACATTCGCCAGGGAGAGCAGAAACACAAAGCGTTTATTGCGCTAAACGCCAATGCGAAAGTGCCGGTATTGACCGATCCTGTGGGTGATAACGGTCAACCGATCGTCCTGACTGAATCCGCGGCCATCCTCGTCTACTTGGCAGAACGATATGGGCAGCTACTGCCTTTTGAGGGGGTCGCGCGCGCCAGAGTCTTCGAACAACTGTTTTTCCATGCCAGTGCACTCAGCCCGGCATTTGGGCAGTCCGGCTACTTTCAAAAATTGGCGAGTGAGCCAAACCCTGCGGCGATTGCTCGATTCCATGGCGAAGCCAAACGTACGCTTGCTGTGCTCGATGGAGTACTGGCAAACAACGCGTACGTCGCAGGGGAAGATTTTTCAATCGCCGATATCGCTCACTTCGGCTGGCTGTGGCGTAAAGAGTTTGCGGGGGTGGATTTCGCTGAAAGCCCGCACGTTGAACGCTGGTTTCGCACGGTTAGCCAGCGTCCAGCTGTGTTGCGCGGAATCGAACGCACCAATGCCCTCATCCCTCAAGCCTGAGAAAGGATTTTAAATCATGATCACTCAGCCACTGTTCACCCCAACTAAAATGGGCCCCTTTAAACTGGAGCACCGGGTTGTCATGGCGCCCTTGACGCGGATGCGCTCTAGCGAGGGCAATGTCCCCAACGAATTGATGGCCGAGTACTACGCACAGCGCGCTACTCAGGGGGGGCTAATCATTGCCGAAGCCACGCCGGTTTCACCTTATGGCTTTGGTTACGCGGGCTCGCCAGGAATCTTTACTCAAGCGCAGGTTGCCGGATGGCGCAAAGTTGTTGACGCCGTACATAAAAAAGGGGGGTTGATATTTCTGCAGTTGTGGCATGTTGGCCGGCAGTCCCACCCACTGCTGCAGCCTGGCAATATTGACCCAGTCGCTCCATCGGCAATCAGGGCTGAGGGTGAGGCTTACGCGAAAACAGGGCCGGTGGCTTTTGGCATGCCTCGCGCTTTGGCCCTTGCGGAGATACCAGACGTCGTCGAGTCGTTTCGCCGGGGCGCAGAACTGGCTAAGGAGGCAGGTTTTGATGGTGTCGAGATACACGGCGCTAATGGATACCTTCCTGACCAATTTTTGCAGGACGGAACCAACACGCGCACTGATATATATGGCGGCCCCATCGAAAACCGCGCCAGATTCTTGCTGGAAATTACACAAGCCGCGATTTCAGTCTGGGGCGAAGGCCGAGTCGGCGTTCGCCTTAGTCCTTCGAGCAGCTATGGCTCAATGCATGACAGCGATCCAAAGGCGACTTTTGGTTATGTCGCCCAGCAGCTCGACAAGATGGGGCTAGGTTATCTACATGTTGTTGAACCAAGAATCAAAGGTAATGAAACTATCGACGAAAGAGCAGAACCGGTTGCAGCTCGGTATCTGCGCACGCTTTTCAAAGGGCCGATCATTGCGGCAGGTGGATTTCAAGGGACAAGTGCGCAGGCGCTCATTAGCGAAGGTAGTGCCGACCTGGTCGCGTTCGGACGCGCATTCATAGCCAATCCTGACCTCGTGAGGCGCCTGCGGGATGACCTCGCACTAAATACCTATGACCGGGATACGTTCTATGGCGGCGATGCGGCTGGCTACACCGACTACCCATTTACTGGCAGCTGACACCAATACGTGACGCCTTGTAGCCGAGGCCGAGGCTGGTGCTGATAATCGGTATAGCGATGTTTTCAACAACGAAATCATGTTGAAGCCACTATGAGGCGCAAATATTGCGGGCGCTTATAACGGCTTCGTCTGTGAAATCCGGCGAAAAGCTCGGCGTCGATTTCCACGGCAGAGAAGCACATGTCTGAGACTGAACTGGCGGTTTGCGCGGAAGGTTGTGCTCTCTGCTTTGACGCATCAACGATTGAACACGGCGGTTTCACCGCCCAAGGCGGCAGGAGCTAGACCTGATCTACTTTTCATAGGTAGACCTCTCCCTGTAAAGTACATCCTGAGCGCCGGGTAAACTCTACACGCTTAGATGGGCGAAGCGGACGCGGATGAGCAGTCAGTGGAATGCACGGCGCTGGTCAGATGATGACTTTCTTCTACCTAAATCAGGTCAGTCCCCCCGACCTAGCAGCAACTGCTCGATCTCACCGGCCCGCTGGATAGTCAGATGAGTTAGCATGCCATTGGTACAGGCTTAAAACTCATACTGGCTTATTTGCATTGGCGGTAGGCCCATTTATCACGCAAATTTTGCTCAGCTGTACATACCCGTAGCTTGTACTTCGGCTTGGTCTCTCCCGTCAGTCAACAATAGATGCTACGAATGCAATAAATGCCTGTGTTTTAGCAGGCAAGTGCTTGCGCGATGGGTAAAGAGCATAAAGGGGAAATCGTTCATCCGACCACCCAGGAAAAATGTCAATCAGTTCACCGCTGGCTAACCATTTCTCGACACCTAAGGCCATCACTTGAGCTATACCATAGCCGGCCAGACAAGCCGCATGAAGCGTCCCCACATCACTAACCAACAGCTGGCCCGGTAAGGTCATCTCGAACTGTTTACGCCCTTTTGTGAATCCCCAGGTAAACGGACGTGAAGTTTCTGGATCTCGGAATTGGATGCAGTTGTGATGTCCTTCCTCTAGCTCCCTAGGAGTTTGGGGAACTCCACAACGCGCAAGGTAAGCTGGCGATGCCACGGTGAGGATCCGGGTTTCGAGGATTTTCTTTGCGACCAGCCGCGACGGCTTTGGATCGCCGAATCGTATCGCCAGATCAAACCCGTCTGCGACTATATCGCCCAACTGCTCCCGCGCTACCAAGTCTACCTTGAGGGTGGGATGGGCACGTAAAAATTTATCTAACTGAGGCCCTAACACTAATTGGGAAAAGAAGGGATGCACGTTGACCCTTAGCTTACCCCCTACGTTACCTTTACCCTGCAAGGCCTGAGTCGCCGCCTCCTCCAGCCCCTCCAGCAGTGGCGAAATGTGATCGAACAGTTGTTTACCCTCGTCAGTCAATGAGACCGAACGAGTGGTGCGATCAAAAATTCTGATCCCTAAACGGCTCTCAAAACGTGAGATCGACCTGCTTACACCCGAAGGAGTCATATCCAAGGCCTGCGCTGCAGCGGCAAAGCTGCCGTTGCTGACCACGGCAGCCAGCACGCCCATGCCATTGAGGATTCGTTCATCAAAAGGCATTCACATCCACTCCGGTTTGAGACTCGAGACCCTTTTAAGCAGTCGCACGCAAAATTGTGTCGCGCGCACCACGATTATCCGAGGCTGAAAGGCTGCCGCGGTCTTCCACTCAACAGAGTCCCCTTTATCAAGATCTTATCCCTTGATCGTCGAAATCGGGATTCGTTGCCCAAAAACCTGCAAAAAAAATCAGCCCAGATGTCTGTAACAAACCCTCTAGCCCGAGCGTAGCAACCCTGCCAGAAGTCCACCTTATCCGCGACGAGACTCAACGTGAAAAGCCCTATTCAGTTTGAATGCACGATGTGTGGCACCTGCTGTCGGAACAGACTCATCCCGCTCACGGTAAGTGAGTCCATTCAGTGGCTGAAGCGTGGTCACAGAGTCGCCGTTCTAACTGAAGCATTCAGTGAAGATCAGTGGGTGGGCACGGGCGAAGAGTATCGACATCAACTACAGAGGTCTTTTGAAGTCAAATCAAACGACCGCTCTGTTCGAGTGATCGTGATACTTGCCGCTGATGCGTTAACGAAATGCCCTAACCTGGAAGAGAACAACGGTTGCGCCATTTATGCCGATCGACCCCATGTTTGTAGGATATATCCGCTGGAAATCAATCCATTCATTCAAATGAGACCGGAAAATAAATGCTGCCCTCCCGAGGCCTGGAGCTCCGGCAATGTGATCTATGAAAATGAAACACCTGTCGACGAAAACGACCGACTGCTGATCGCGTCTTCGCGCAGCTCCGATCGACGAGATGCATCAATGAAGTCGCGCCTGAGTCAATCGCTTGGTCTCAATGCTGCTGCGTGGAAGGGTGATGGATTGATGTCTTGGAACCTAGATCCCGCTGAAGTTCTTCGAGCCCTTCTGCTCGATGACTCAACCGACAGCTCCAACTCGTGGGCCATTTACAGCCAAAACGAGAATCTGGCCCGTGAGCTCACCCAGAGGGGCATCCTGACCTCTCACAAGCTACCCCAAAACGCTCACTATTATTCGCTCACGAGCTCTCAATAACGCAGGCTTCGTAACTATCCGCACTTTTGAGGGTTATCCCAGGAAGCCTTCAATGCTCTGTTCGACACCTGCCTCCAAGGCGTTGTACACCTTGCGCTTGCAGCTACAGAGTCATGCGCTCAGTGCAGCGAAACCATTCTGCAGTTATCCTCGGTTGGCGGACGCATGGGTACGCCGAGATGAACGGCTTATCACGCAGCGAAATGGGCGATAGTACGCTTTACCGCACCGTTGATCCGGGAAGCCGAAGCGCCCAGTGGCCCCGTGGACATTACCGGTTGCTCGCAATACGTTCATTGACTCGGTTCGCAGTGGACAATAGCGACTTACCTATCTCTCGAAGATCTCACCGTGACGCCTCCGTATATGGAGATCTTGATGTCGTGGACTTGAACGTGAACAACGCCATGTTCGAATAGATGAGCACCTCACAGGACAAAGTTGTTTGATCGATTTGCATTGAAGGTGAAAGCATCTGCGACTTACCGCGCGACGTGAAAATGACAGAAGTCGAAGCCGGGGTCGCTCTGCACAGATCAATTCGCATCTTGTCAGAGCTTTATTACGAGCTAACGAACATACCTGCGCCAAGCTGTTCGTCTGACGTTCATCACGTTCCCACCATTCTCGCACGCCCCTTCAACGCTCCCCCAAATTTACAACCCGCGCTAGCGTTCGATGATTCGTTCGCTCTCTCCCTGTGGAACGTCGTTTACACGTATTCACAGGCGCGGTACGTCGCTTCCCTGAACTCAAACGTACCGATGATCTCGTCAGCTCGTGAAAGTTCGACATGATCGATAAAACCATTAGTGACTTTATGTCATCACTCATTTGACAGTTGATGTGTCGATCAAGACCACCACGGTTGTTAGCCTGACCTCAATTGTTACAGCCCAGTCCCACGCCGGGTAAGGGCCTCAATCAGGAGAGTTGGACATGAGCAATAAATCGACCGCTTTGGTGATAGGCGCTTCTCGCGGACTGGGTCTGGCGCTTGCCGAGGAATACCTGACGCGTGGCTGGCAAGTCATTGCTACCACTCGAAGCAGCTCTGAAGGTTTGAACAAACTGCAACGCCGCTTCGGCGTTTCGTTGGAGATCGAACAAGTCGACGTCGTTGACCTTGAGTCCGTCAAGAGTCTGCGCAGCCGCCTCGAAGCACGTGAGCTGGACACCCTGTTCGTAAACGCTGGCATCTGCAAGGCCAACGAGCTGACGCCTGTTCAGGTCGCAGAGAAAGACTACCTGGACATGTTGCTCACCAACGCACTTAGCCCAATGCGCGTCATCGAGTTGTTCCATGACCGCGTCAAAGCCAATGGCGTCGTAGCCGTCATGTCCTCGGAGCTGGGCAGCATCGCGGACAGCACTGGCTTCTGGGAGCTTTATAGCTCCAGTAAAGCCGCCTTGAACATGCTGATGAAAAGCTTCCACGCCCGTCACGCTCAAGACACCCGCGCGCTGCTGCTCGTCGCTCCGGGTTGGGTTCGTACCGATATGGGTACTCAGGATGCGCTGCTGGACGTTTCTGAAAGCATTCCGCTGGTCGTTGACGTTGTCGCACGCAACGCCGGTGTTCCCGGCCTGCGCTTCACCGACCGCCACGGTAATCAACTGCCTTGGTAAGCAGTCTGAACTCCCCCGATGAATGACCATCGGGGGCAACTCCCGGATCTGGCAGGTGAACCCATGACATTGCAGATCGAAAGTACTGAATATCTGATCGTTGGAGGTGGGGCAGCGGGTTGCGTGCTCGCCAACCGGCTTTCGCGTAATCCGTCCAACAACGTGACGCTGCTTGAGGCAGGCCCCGACACCCTGCCCGACAGTACGCCAGAAGACATCCTCGACACTTACCCTGGTCGAGCCATGGCCAACATGGATTATTTCTGGCCATCACTCAAGGCGCGTCGGGGAAACGGTGACTATCTGTCCACTGCGGGCAAGAATCCAGCTTTCTTCCACCAAGCACGCGTAATAGGTGGGGGTTCCAGCATCAACGCTCAGATCGCGTTGAGGGGCCTGCCACGTGACTTCGATACATGGGCCGAGCAAGGTGCGAAGGGCTGGGATTGGGAGTCGGTACTGCCCTTTTTTCGCAAACTCGAAACCGACGTGGACTTCGAAAACCATATGCACGGTGACACGGGCCCGGTAATTGTCCGTCGCGTTCCCCGAGCGAAGTGGGATCCTTTCACCCAAGCCGTGGGAAATGTATGGGCTGAACAAGGCCATGCGTATGTCAAAGACATGAACGGCGATGCCAGCGATGGCTTCAGCTCGGTGCCATTCTCCAACGACGGACACGTTCGTTGGTCAGCGGCCCGCAGCTATCTCCCCAACGATGTGCGCAGCCGTCCCAATCTGCGAATCCTGGCCAACACGGAAGTCACGCGTGTTCGGTTTGAAGGGAAGCGGGCTGTAGGTGTCGATGCGCAGCACAAAGGGAAAGCGATCTCGATCAATGCAGAGCATGTGATCCTGTCTGCTGGCGGCATTCATACTCCAAAACTGTTGATGCTGTCGGGGATCGGGCCCAAGGAGCACCTCGCAGAAGTCGGGATCCCCGTAGTTCTGGACAAACCAGGTGTGGGCACGAACCTGCAGGATCACCCCAGCATCTATGCATCCTGCTTCATGCCGACGGATATCCGTACCGGCCCGCACTACATCGGCCCTGCCAGCTATCTACGCTATTCGTCAGGCGTCGAAGGCTGCCCTGAGTCTGACATGGTGATGATCTCGGCAGGTCGTTCAGGATGGCATGCCGTGGGTCGACAACTGGCAACACTGGTGCCCTTCATCGGCATCCCTTTCTCGCGCGGATACGTGCGCCTGAAGTCGAAAGAATGGCAACAGGAGCCGGACGTTTGCTTCAACTTTCTGGACGACATTCGGGATCGTCAGAGGATGGTCAGCGCCTTTCGCATGAGCGCCGAGTTGTTGATGCACAGTTCGTTATCCAAAGTCATCGACAACCCGTTCCCGTCGATGTTTACCGAGCGCGTTGTCAACTTGTCGATCCCGAACATGAAGAATCGTGCAGTCACCAAGCTCGCAGCTTCGCTGCTGGATATCGGGAGCGGAGTGCGTACGTTCTTGATGGATCATTTCGTCAACGAAGGGCCGCAACTCATCGACCTGCTGAACGACGAAGCGGCGATGACGGATTACGTCTGCAACGCGGTGGTAAGCCTTTGGCACCCTAGCTGCACTTGCCGTATGGGAACTGCGGATGACCCGCTGGCCGTAACAGACAACCAGGGTAAGGTTTTCGGGATTGATCGGCTGATCATTGCGGATGCCTCCGCGATGCCAAGCGTGCCGACCACCAATACCAATCTTCCAACACTGATGTTGGCGGAGCGCATCGCAGACAAACTGCTGGCAGAAAAAGCCCGTACTGCTCGCGTCGCCTAACCCACGAACTCAACGCCAAAAGTCCTTTGATCGAGTAACGACTTGAGGCCTGCGTACATCTGTGAAATAGAGGAAATGACCATGACTACTGAATACACCATGCTGATCAACGGCCAGTCTGTCCAAGGCGCCGGCGTAGCCCCCGTGTTCAACCCTGCTACAGGCGAGCCGTTTTCGCTGCGCCCAGTCGCATCCACCTCGCAACTGAATCAAGCCGTCAAGGCCGCACGTGATGCACAGCCCGCCTGGGCAGCCACCACCATTGAAGAGCGCCACGCAGTACTGCACCGCATGGCTGACCGCATTGAAGCCGCGACGGAAAAGCTTGCTCAGGTACTGACACTTGAACAAGGCAAACCACTGCGTGATTCGCGTGGTGAGATTGGACTTCTGGTTGCCACGATCCGTCAGTTCACCACCATGTCACTTGAGACAGAGGTGATCGAAGACACTGAAACCAACCGTGTCGAAGCCCAATACCGCCCATACGGTGTCGTCGCAGCAATCGTTCCCTGGAACTTCCCGCTCGGTTTGATCGGGAACAAGCTGCCCCCTGCCCTTCTGGCGGGCAATACCGTTGTCATCAAACCGGCTTCATCTACCCCACTGTCCGCGCTGGCATTGGGTGAAGTAATCGCAGACGTTGTACCACCAGGCACAGTCAACGTGATTTCCGATAACGGCGGTCTGGGTGGCCCGCTGAGCCAACATCCTGATGTCAACAAAGTCGCTTTCACCGGCTCCACCGCAACAGGCAAAACGGTAGCCAAAGCAGCACTTGAAGATCTGCGCCGAGTCACGCTCGAACTGGGCGGCAACGACGCTGCAATCGTGCTGGATGACGTGGATGTAAAAGCGGCCGCTGCCTACATTTTCGCGACCAGCTTCGCCAACACTGGCCAAGTCTGCTACGCAATCAAACGGGTTTATGCGCAGGAAAAAATCTACGACGAATTCTGCGATCAAATCGCTCGTCTGGCGGATGCGGCGGTCGTGGGTGATGGCATGGACGAAGCGACCCAATACGGCCCACTGCAAAACCTCAAGCAGTATGAAACCACACTGCATTACCTGGATATCGCAAAGCGCGATGGCCGTGTCATTGCCGGCGGCGAGAAGATGGATCGTCCAGGCTTCTTCATTCGTCCTACCGTCGTTAGGGATATTGATGACACGTCCCCGCTGGTGACCGAAGAACAGTTTGGCCCAGTTCTTCCCATCGTGAAAATCACGGATGAGGAAGATGGACTGCGCCGCGCGAACGCCTCCGAGTACGCGCTGGGAGGATCGGTCTGGTCGAGCAATCTTGATCGCGCCGCGAAAGTTGCCGCACGTCTTGAGGCCGGGAATATTTGGATTAACCAGCATCTGCGCCTGGCTCCGCACATCCCGTTGTCACCAGCCAAACAGTCGGGCGTCGGCATTGAGCTGACACAAGACGGGCTGAAAGACTTTGCCCAAATGATCGTCCTCGATATCCGCAAATGATCGACAGTCAGCCCCGATGACTCGGGGCCGACTCGATTGCAGGAGCTTCCATGTCTATAAAGAACCAATCTGCCGCTGGCAGTTTCAGCGAACATCCAGCGGCGTTGAGTCGCTCACACCTGCTCTTGATGGCCACGGCTGCAGGCGTGGGCATTGCCAATCTGTATTACAACCAACCGCTGCTCAATCAGATGACTCAGGACTTGGAGTCCGACCCTGTCAGCATCGGTCTAGTACCGTCACTCACTCAAGCCGGTTATGCGATTGGAATGCTTCTTCTCGTACCTCTGGGCGACATGATCGCACGCAGAAAACTGGTCATCCTCGCAGCTGCTCTAGCAACGGCTATGCTGCTCGGTACCGCCTTCAGCTCGGGCGCACACGCAGTCCTGGTCTTTAGCGTTTTGCTGGGCTTGTTCAACATGACGCCACAATTGCTCATTCCGTTGGCAGCTCAACTTGCTGCGCCTGATAAACGAGGTCAGGCCGTAGGGGTGATGCTCAGTGGTGCATTTGCCGGCGTGTTGCTCTCAAGAACAGTGGCAGGATTCGTTGGATCTGAATGGGGATGGCGCTATCTATACATCGGCGCAGCCGCACTGCAAGCGATGCTGCTCGTGGCGTTATATCGGGCACTGCCTGAAAACCAACCTTCGTACTCAGGCCGCTACGTCGACCTGCTGAAGACGATCATGTACCTGCTACGTGATCAGCCAGTGTTGCGTGAGGCCTGCCTTTTCGGTGCCACACTGTTCGGCGCTTTTATGGTGTTCTGGTCTAGCCTGATCCACCTGATGTCTGCTGCCCCATTCAATCTCGGCCCAAACTCAGTGGGTCTGTACGGCATTCTTGGGGCGGGAGCGGCGCTCCTTAGTCCGATCGCCGGAAGGATCGCAGACCGAGGCTACGCGCGACGATTTGCAGGCTTGATGGTCATGCTGACGATTCTGTCTTTTGGTATTTTCTGGGAGTGGAAGACTAGCCTGATCGGCATCGGGGTAGGCGTACTTGCGATGGACTTGGGCGTTCAATTGGCTCATGTCGCGAACCAGAGCAGGATCTTGCATTTGGCTCCCCACGCTCAGAGCCGGATTCAGACCGCCTACATGACCGCTTACTTTGGTGGTGGTGGAATAGGCGCTGCAACTGGGACACTAGCATGGCGCAGCTCCGGCTGGGCCGGCGTATGCATAGCTGCAATCTTGCTGCTCTGCATTCCACTACTTCGCTGGTTCCTGCCCTTGAAAAACGCGAAATAAGTGAGTGGTCTTAGCGGTAAGGCACTCTTTTTAACGACTCAAGAATTTGGCACACATGAACTGCCCGCGCGCCGGCGCTAGGCGGTATGGAAACCGGATAGCGCCCCTACCCCAACTGTGCTTCAAGGACACCGTCTAACCTACCCGCGTCCGTCGCTTTGGATTGAGGATAGCCGTGCTTTTGGGCTAACCGTGCATCGCTGCTCGCAGGCGCGACTAACACGGGTCTATCCCGACCATGACTGAGCACTCACCCAGTGCCCCTCTTTCGCTTCGGCGTTCCACCAGATGGTATGAAGCAAAGGAAAAGTTCGGGCGATATGTAGAGCCTGGACAGGATTGCTTTCAATGTAGTGGGTGCACCCTAGTCGCCGCGCATAAGTGGCCTTGAACCGAGCGACATCTGCGGGGGCATCAGTGAATAAAGACGAGTCTCTCATCACGAGTTTCAGTCCCCGGAACCCGTGTCTATCCAGCCAGAACTGAGTCCGCTGTCGATCCATTTCAGGCCTACCGGTGATAATTGCAGTTACCTTCTCTAGGGTTGGCAAAGTATCGAATGGCAATAACTCATCCCTCGTGGCAAGTGCGGACTCTAGACACTCCTCGTACACATCTAACGGCAGATCAGGAACCAGCACTCCATCCAGATCAATCCCGTAATAGGTAAAGGTATGGTCTTGATCAACGCTCATGCGGAGACCAGCTGAAGCCTCTTGCCACTGGGCGCGGTAATCGTCAGTTAGCGCCTGGCGCTCCCATGGGAATATGGAGTAGTAGCCTCGACTGTCCAAGGCATAGTGAGGCCTGATTCGACTGAGATCATCGTAGACGCCGGTTAACGTGTGCACGATTATGCCGTGTTGCTCCAAAAAGCGAACACAGTCGATGAGCGTAAAACCAGCGCCTGCGATGTCTTCGCATAACAATACTTTTGAGCCAACTTTTGGCATGG
This sequence comes from Pseudomonas sp. Pseu.R1, assembly GCF_045764065.1. Taxonomy (NCBI): domain Bacteria; kingdom Pseudomonadati; phylum Pseudomonadota; class Gammaproteobacteria; order Pseudomonadales; family Pseudomonadaceae; genus Pseudomonas; species Pseudomonas sp. Pseu.R1. Next base: position 1,501,471 of record NZ_JBJGEE020000001.1, read on the forward strand.
GAACTGATGAGTCCCACGCCACGGTGCGCGTGGATCGCTCATAGCGCAAAAAAGTGACCTCTACCCCTGTGGCGTGGGAAACCATCAAGGCTAAAGGTGCGCCCCCACGCAGAACTCCAACAACTTGGTGAAAACGTTCGGCGCGAAGATGCCCTTGCAAAGAGGAAATCCACTGATCCAGTTTTTGGTATGAGACCTCAATCAAGGGCCTGCCCAAACGCTCTGTACTACCCTTAAACACGCAATAGCACCTCAGTAGCGAATGCGAAGCTGAATCCGGCGCCCTTGCAGCAGATCACCATCTGAGCAAGCTAGGGCCGAGAATTGCACCAATGGCTGCAGAGATGGCTATTCCCAGGACGTACCGAGCAGCCCAAAACACCAATTCCGTTTCGGGGCAATGTAGGCAGTAGACAAACGCTGCGGTCGCACCGGCGATGAGACCCGCCACTGCACCGGCCAAATTTAAATGCGTAGGCGCCAAACGCTTCATGGCATGCAATAGCGCTCCCAACCCCGGAAGGGAGAGCGCGGCGATATCGAGTGGGCAGCTGCGCCAAAGTCGATCAGACACCAAACTCCATAAGGTGCCATTCGGTGAGTGATAGAGCTCAATCACTAAGGCAGCGGCAATACAGCTCAAAGGCACGATAATGCCAAACCACGCCCCTCTTACGGACTGACCCGGCTGAGACAAGCGGCTTGCCACAAATAGCCCGCCAGCCATTACCGAGAAGCTGAACAAGAGTTTTGCCCAGAACGTATAGGTCAGAATCGCAGTAGAGATATCCGCGCGGATGCCAAGCAAAGTGATAAGCAGCACAGTGGAGCTAAGCAATCCGCAAGACATGGCATAGGCAAACCGGTTGCGGATTTCATGTGGATCAATGGCAGTAGCTGAATCTGCAAGATACTCAATAAGCCGTTTTGTTTTCATTTTCTGCATGCCTACAGTCTCGGGGTCGGGACGAGCTATCTTCACTTCAATCCCCTCTGGTACACATCAGCTAGCATCTTGAGGGCTCGATGCAACGCGACGCGGACTGCCCCTTCGCTCATGCCCAACTGCTGGGCTGTATCTCGTACAGTGGCCCCCTCGAGGGATATCAATTCAACAATGTTCCGCTGCGCAGATGAAAGTTGGCGCAGAAGCACCTCCAGCGAGGGACTCAATGTGGGGTCAAAGCTATCTTCCGCGGGAAGACTCTCAACCACGTCGTCCAGAGGCACCTCAACACGTCGACCACGACGTCGCATTGAGTCAATGAGCTTGTTACGTGCGATTACCGAAATCCAAGGGCTCACTGGACGCTTAGCGTCCCATGTACCTCGCTTCAAATGGATCGCCAGTAAGATTTCCTGAACGACATCCTCTGCATCATCCATCGCTCCAACCTGATTGCAGCGAAACCGCACCAACCCCCGTAGATAAGGGGTGACTGATTCAAGAAACTTCCTGTAAGCATTTGCGTCCCCGGCGTTCCCTTGAGCCAGTAGGACGCTCCAATTGTCTTCGAGGCTTTCGGTCATGCTCCGCCTTTAGTTTTCGAAACGGGCTGTGGGATTTGTTCGGGGAGAGGCTCGGAAGATCGCAGTGGAAAACCATCAATCGACCGCCTCAACATCCACTACCGCAACACTAATGCTGGGACGGGCTGTCCGTTATCACCTAATTCGTCTCAGCTCCTGAATTGGTTACACGTTGATTGATAAATTTTTCTGCTAGTAACTGGCTTCGCACACGGGCAATGACCTAACCAGAGCGCATGCTTGGACGCTTGGCACCTCAAACGTTCGATGGCAACGGATAATTTCTCCATCGTCATCCTGTCGCTGGGTGCCAGGCTAAAGAATGGCTTGCCAACGATTCGTCTACCGCTGATGAGCAAATCCCTTCCACTGATACCTGCACAGCTCGACCGGCGAAGCCCTGGAAACTCATAATTTTTTGTGTCGTTGTAACAAACGTGGGGCCAAGAGCGAATTTACGGGTGATGGACTAAACCCAGCATTCCTAATTCCTTTTTGGATGCAAATCCCCATGAAACTTACGAAAAGGTTGAGTGACTGGCTTCACGCGTCTCCTGCAACCGCTGCGTCACCGTCGATCGGCATTGATCCCCGCTTACTCTCCAGCCTTCTATCCATGGCTTGGCTTGTGGAAGCGCGTGATCCATACACCGGTGGACATCTATGGAGAGTGTCTCAGTACTGTACGCTTCTAGCGCAAGGAGCCGGACTTCCTCTTGAGGAAGTGCAACTCATCGCGTTGGGAGGGTTTGTGCATGACTTAGGAAAAGTCGGGATTCCCGATGCTGTGTTACGAAAGCCTGGGCCACTCGACGAGGAGGAATTCGACGTCATCAAAACCCACCCCGACATTGGAAGAAGGCTTCTTGAAAGTCACCCGCTTGCAGAAAGAGTAATGGATGCAGTGTGGGCTCACCATGAGATGCCGAATGGTCGAGGGTACCCCAGAGGATTAATCGGAGATCAGATTCCTCGAATGGCTGCGATAACCGGTATTTGCGATGCCTTCGACGCAATGACCAGTGACCGTCCTTATCGCAAGGGGATGTCCCCGACTGTCGCTTTGAAAGCTGTCGAGGATGGAGCAGGAACACAGTTCGATCACGATTATGCACACCTGTTTGCACGTATCGGACGTGAAGGCAAGCTGAACCACATACTAGGCCATACCGATGTAGGTATCCCCTTGCGCCGGTGCGAGGGGTGCGGCCCTACCGTAACAGTATCGCGAGACAACAAAGTCGGTGATGTGGTGTTTTGTGCTGCTTGTGGAATGGGCTACGAGCTCTATCGACCTAAAGAAGCAGCCCCTTTAGGCGTCCGCGCCACTGGCGCAAGGGGCTCAGCCAGCCAGCTGAATCCCTTACCCGACAAATCTTTGATTTTGGATCTCGCAGGGCAGTTCACATCAAGCCCGCAGCGTTGATGACGTGCCTGGCGAAGTCAGGAAATAGATACGACTTCCATCCACTCGATGCACGGAATTCCGTGTAGCACCTAAGAGCATTTCTGATGACCGTGACGTCGCAACGGGTATTCAATTTTACCGCCGGAGAGCAGGGGCCTTGGCAAATACAAAGCACCACGAATGTAGCGGGGTCACCATTACCAGGTGCATCAAGGCTGGAAGTGACGGCCAATCGCAGAGAGAGAACTCAATCCGTCCCGGCATGGCGATTACAAGGTATTACTAGCAACGATCGTTACGTAACACGAGCTGAAAAAATTGCCTTAGCCACTCGTCAGCCTGAGTTAGGACGCTCATCTGCGACCTGTGCGGCCCTCATCGCGCTGCGAAAGCAGCCCGCCTGGTGGCAACTGACGCAAGACGAGCGTAGGGCCATCTTGGAAGAGCAGTCAAATCACATCGCCATAGGCATGAGGTATCTGCCTACCATCGCGCGACGTCTGTACCATTGCCGCGATCTCGCTGACGCCCAGCCCTTTGACTTCATTACTTGGTTCGAGTTTGCACCGCAAGACACCAACGCCTTCGACGAATTATTAACAGCCCTGCGTCGCTCAGTCGAATGGCATTTTGTCGAGCGTGAGGTCGACATCCGAATGGTGCAGGTTGACACCATATGAAGACATCAGTGAGGGGCAAATTGGTAGCGGGTTTTGGAGCCGTGCTGCTGCTAACCGCATTGCTTACATGGAGTGCGGTTTATAACGTCAATCAGTTGGCCTCTAGAAGTCAATCACTGGTAGACAGCATTTCTCTGGACAGTCAGATCGCCAAGATACGGTTTCAGGAAAGCGAGTTCGATCGAGCGACCCAGGACACAGCAGTCGAAGCCTTTCACACAGAGATCAAACGGTTCGACGAGATCTTGGCTGAAGTACAACGCGGTTCCGGCCAGGATGCACAATCCTCTATAGATAGGATCAAAACGGTACGCCGTAACTACCAAGAGACCTTCACAGGCTTCGTCGCTGCCCGGAGACGCGCCGAGGAGGCGCAGCGCGCAATGACCCCTGTCGTAGAGATGATTAAAGACAAGCTAGAGCAGGTCACCGCTGGATTATTCGCGGCGTTGCCAAGCAACCCCTCACTTGTGGGGGCGGCTCTACAAGATGCCGTAAGGCTGCAAGCCATGAGTTCAACCCTACAAGACCAAGTGCTTGGCTACGTGGAAAATCCTACAGATCAAGCCCATCAACAATTGTCCACTAGCGCCGACAGAATTCGTCAGCAAGGCAACGATCTGTGGGAGCAGTTGCCGTCCGAATCACTTCAGCAACCGCTGGTTGACGCTCTAGGCACCGTACTGGTTTATCAGGATCAAATTGCAGAGTTTCGAAAGGATATCCTCACTAGCCTAGACGCCAAGAAACTGATGCTCAACCAGGCCTTAGAGCTTCAGGCATTAGGTAAGACGATCTACCGGCAACACGTGGAAGGGCGTCAGGTAGATATCCGCATAGCGCAAAGTGTTCTGTTCACTACCGCGATCCTTGCGCTGCTTCTGGGTCTAGGTGCATCGATGACTATCACACGACAAATCATCCCCCCATTGGACAGGGCCCTCCTCCTCGCCCGCCAGATTGCATCTGGAGATCTTACTGGCGACTTGGTGGTCAGCACGCGCGACGAGATTGGGCAGATGATTCAGGCCATGCAGGAGATGACACTGCAGCTGCGCCAGCTTATCGGCGGCATAGGCGGCGGTGCTGAGCGCCTGACCTTTGCTGCCCAAGAGTTGTCCGTTATTACTACCCAAAATAATGCGGGGATTGGCGAGCAACGAAAGCAGACGTCAATGGTAGCCGAGGCCGTTGCTGAGATGGTTGCCAGCGCACACCATGTCGCTCAAAACGCCAGAGACACTTCCAACGCTACCCATCTTACTGAGCAACGTACGATCGAAGGAGATCAGGTAATCGCCCAAGCATTGGTGCATTTCGATCTTCTGTTAACCAATGTCGCACAATGTAGCTCGGCCATGACGCGGTTAAGGCACGACAGCGAGAAGATCGATGGTGTGCTCGGGGTCATTCGGGCGGTTGCAGAGCAAACCAATCTGCTTGCACTGAACGCTGCGATCGAAGCAGCAAGAGCAGGTGAAAGTGGACGTGGTTTTGCTGTAGTTGCCGATGAGGTTCGCGGTTTGGCCAAACGAACGCAGCGATCTACGCAAGAGATCGAAAAACTGATCGTATCTCTGCAGGATGGCGCCAAGGAAGCAACAACGCTGATGGTACAAAGCGAACACATGAGTATCTCCAGTGTGGGACTGGCACGTGCCGCCGGCCAAATACTGAGTGAGATAAGAAGTTCTGTCGCCTCGATCCACAGCATGAACTTAAACATCGCAGCTGCCGCGGATCAGCAGACAGAAGTGTCGAAACAAATCAGCAGCAACCTGGTTCAGGCTCGTGGCATTGCCGATGAGTCTGCCCAAAACAGCGTGAAAATTACTGCCGCGAGTACAGAACTTTCGCGCCTCAGCGTCGAACTCACGACCTTACTGCAACGTTTCAAGGTCGCTTGAACCTTTAAGCGGGCACGCACAATCGTGCCCGTCTTCTGGAAACCCTCACTCACCTTACGAAAGTAGAGCCAACCCGATGGATAAAAACGTTCTGGAGCGATTGAAAACGGCAGGACTGGTATTGCCACCGGCACTCCCAGTGAAGGGGCTTTACCACTCCGTGGTTGAAACACATGGCGAGCTCTACGTCTCTGGCCTCGGGCCAATCGTGGACGGAAAACCTCTGACCGGTATCGTGGGTAAGGACGTCAACTTGACACAGGCGAAGTATGCAGCGCGAGTCACCGCGCTGCTGATCCTTGCAGCTCTCGAAGAATACTGTGGTCTGCAAAATGTCCTGCGCTGTACCCGCTTGACAGTGTATGTCAGAGCTGAAGAGAACTTCATTCGCCATCCAGAGGTTGCAGATGGTGCTAGTGAAGTCTTCAAAGACGTCTTCGGCGAGAACCTGCTGCCCGCACGAAGCGCAATCGGTGTCTACACGTTACCATTCGCAATCCCTGTGGAAATCGACAGCATTTTTCAACTCAAGCCCTAACGGACGCTGTGTTTGCTCTGCGGCTCAAGCCAAAAGGCGCGCTCTTAGTGGAACAGCCGCAGCGCTCCTGCACCTCCCCTACCCATCCTCACGACCGCACTCGCTTCCGTCCGACCTACCGCGTCATCCAGACTGTTGGGTACCCCACGCAGGCTGCAGTGTATTGGGGCTAAAGCTCTGATAACCGAGCTGCGCCGGTAGCAATAAAGAGGTGAACGCGCTGACGATTTGAGAATTTTGTTGCACGATATTTAGCATGCGAGGCAGGTGCTGTTTAACAGGGGCATCGGGTGCCCGTTAGTCAACTTCACGAAACGACACGCGCACTGAAAGGGCACGTGCGCCATTCCTGTGCAATCTGATAGAAGACTCATATACAATCGCCAAACATCCTAACGCTTGATGATCCTAAAAGACGTATATAAATCATGAAGTTAGGAGAAATTAACCAAATAATGATTCTTTTGGCACACCTTATGCTCTCCCCTGCTTGGACATCGCATACCTTCATTGAGGTGATGTCGACATTACATCGCTGACAGCTCAGTGCTGCCAGAACGGCAAATAAGCCCTTCAAGCCTTCATGGCTCGGAGGGTTTTTTTTTGGTTTTTTTTCAAGGAGCACGCGTATGAAGCTTCAGCAATTCTTGGGAGGAATCGAAGGATTGGGCCCTGTAGCCGTTGAAAAGCGGGTGTTCGTCGAGCCTTGGGAGGCACGACTGTTTGGCGTCCACGCCACCATGATGGGTACCAGTATCTGGGCTTGGCCCGACTTGCGGGTCAAAGCCGAAGGCATGAACCCTCTCGACTATTTCAAATACCGCTACTACATCAAGTGGCAAGGCGCGATGGCGGAGTTCCTGATCGAGCGAGGCTACATCGAGGCCAAAGAGCTGGATGCGCTTACGCAGCACTTTCTCGATAACCCGGAAACGCCGCTCCCGGAGAAAGGCAATCCACTCATCACCGACCGCGTCATTGAATACCTGTGGACGGGGGATAACCCCTATCGAAACATCGCCACCACCCCGCGCTTCAAGGTAGGGGACAAGGTTTGCGTCAAGGACGTACCACTGGGCATTCATACCCGCCTACCAGGTTATCTGCGTAACAAAGTCGGCGTTGTGGAAGTTGTCTACGACGGTGCTTACCTGTACTGGGACAAAGGCCCAACTGATGGCCTAGGTACCCCACAGCCAGTCTACAACGTGCGCTTCAAAACCACCGATATCTGGCCAGACATCCCTGACCACGGCGATGTTTTGTACAACGATTTTTTCGAAGTCTATTTGGACGCGGTTCAAAACCAGTAACGCACCCAACCTGCATTCCGTTGCCCACTAGACACCTGAAGGAACCGACTTAATGAGTACTCATGACCACGATCACGACCATCAACATGCAGACGGCGAGCACCATCACCACCATGAGCGGGGCCCCGAAAGCTACTACGCTGCGCGCACCAAGGCCCTTGAATCTCTATTTCGGGAGAAAGGGCTGATTGGCACCGACACCGTAGATCGCGTCATCCATTTCTTCGACCACGAAATGGGGCCGTTCAACGGCGCGCGCGTGGTTGCCAAGGCGTGGACTGACGCGGCATTCAAGGAGCGTCTGCTTGAGGATGCCAACAAAGCCATCAAGGAATTGGGGCTGCGCGAAGGGATAGAGGGCGAAAACCTCAAGGTCGTCGAGAACACACCATCCACCCACAACGTCGTGTGCTGCACCCTTTGCTCGTGCTGGCCATGGCCTCTGCTGGGCCTACCTCCGTACTGGTTCAAAGATCCGGTATTCCGCGCCCGGGTCGTACGCGAACCCAGGGCAGTCCTCAAGGATTTCGGCGTAGAACTCGAAACTGCAAAGAAAGTGGCCATCTGGGACAGTAGCGCCCAAGTGCGTTTCTTCGTAATCCCTGAGCGCCCTGAAGGCACTGAGCATTTCTCCGAAGAGCAGTTGGCGGCGCTTGTATCGACCGAAGCGATGCAGGGCTTGGGACTGGTCAGCCAACCCCAGCCAGGAGCTTGATCATGGACGCACTCAAAACCCAAGTTGACCAACTGTGCGGTGACCGTAGCGCGCTACCCAAGAATCAGGAACGGCTCGTGTTCGACGAGCCATGGCAGGGTCGAGCATTCGGTTTGGCGTTGGCCTTGGCTGAACAAGGTTCTTATCAGTGGGATGAGTTCCGCGCCTCGCTGATTTCGAACATCGGCGCCTGGGACAAAAGCCACAGCCCGGACGACCCTGACTGGCACTACTACGAGCACTGGCTGGCATCGCTCGAAAAGCTGGCGATGGATAAAGCCCTGATCACCGAGGATGCCTTGAACGCACGCACGCAAGAGTTTCTAGAGCGCCGTCGCGACGAAGTCATCTGATCCACACACCCGAACCCTGAATACCGACCCTGTAGAACACACGAGAGGCACCATCATGTCCACTGTCCAGACCGTATCGACCACCTCTTCCACGACCTCAGCAACTCAAACCACCCGGCGCGTGCTCAGCGCTTGCTTCGCGGTATCCATGGGGGCGGTGCTGTTGTACTTCGCGGGTTTCTCCAGCATGCCCGCTCTGCACAACACGGCGCACGACACTCGCCACACCATCGGCTTTCCCTGCCACTGAGAGGCGTGATCCATGATCAAGCGCATTTTCCAAACAGCCGTCTTTGCGGGGCTGGGTGCAGCCCTGATGTTGACGCTTATCCAGGCCGTCTGGGTATCTCCACTGATCCTCAAGGCCGAAACCTATGAGCAAGCAGCGAGCGCTCACCACGCTGACACGCATGAGGGCGGTGAGCATCATCATGATGATGAAGGGTGGACGCCCGAGGATGGCTGGCAGCGCGTTACCGCGACTGCAGGTGCCAACCTGGTAGTCGGCGTTGCTTTCGGCCTGATCCTGGCAGGTGCAATCAGCCTGCGGCCACCACGTAAACCGCTCACTGCCGCGTTGTGGGGCCTGGCTGGATACGCGGTGTTTGTATTGGCACCGGCAACTGGCCTGCCTCCAGAGTTGCCGGGCACGCAGGCAGCAGATCTTCACGCCAGGCAGCTCTGGTGGGTGGGCACGGCAATCACCACAGCGATGGGACTGGGCTTGCTGGCATTCAGTCCCATGCTTTGGACGAAAGTCGCCGCAGTGGTGCTCATGGCGACCCCTCACCTCGTCGGTGCACCTCATCTCGCCTCCGCCCAGATGCTAGCTCCGGAAGATCTCTATCATGAGTTCGTCGCGGCCTCACTGGTGTCCGACGCCTTGTTCTGGGTCACCCTTGGTCTGCTGAGCGCCCTCTTCTATCGCCGGGCTGAACGCCCTGTGCCTCTCGCCTCCCCACCCCAGGAGTATGCGTGATGTCGGAATTGACCAGCCTTGCGATAAGCGTCGCTCTCCTGGGAGGGCTCTGCACGTGGTTCACGCTCTCTGTCGGAGTGCTTCTGATCTGGGCTGCGTTTGCAGCCTGGGCATGCTTCTTCCATTCGGGCGGTGATCTGCAGGCACTGCGCACGACCATCGTCTCCAACTGTTTTGGGGTGCTGACCGCCTGGGTGACTGCCGTGGTGATCGTAACGGTGCCTGGAGCTGAGTTGCTGGGTGAACCACTTTGGCCGAGCCTCGTGGTCTGCCTGAGCATCGCATGCTACATATCGGCAGCGCGGTTGAAGTCGTTCTCCTCGATCCCTGCTGTCACCTACGGATACGCGTGCACCTTCGCATTCCTGCTGCAGACCCCTGGTAAGTTCAGCGCAGAGAGCCTGACCAGCTTGAGCTTCTCCAACGCACTGATCGTAGTTCCGGTATCGATGATCATTGGCGCTGTCTTTGCCTTTGGCTCCGCTCGGTTTGCAGCACGGCTACAACGTCGCCCAGCGATGGCGTCCTAAGGGGGCATGATGTCGAATCTTCGTGAAAAGAAGAGCATCCCCATTGGCCTTATGTGCTCGACCACGGGCCCCTATCAGAGCATCGGTACAGCGATGCTCTGCGGTGCCCTGCTGGGTATCCAGCGGGTGTCTGAAGATGTGCGCTTTGGTTTCTCGCTGGATCCCCACATCGTGAATCCTGCCGGCGACCTGGCGCAGTATTACGCGCTGTCTCAGGGCCTTCTGGACAGTGGTATCAAGCACGTGGTCGGCTGCTATACATCGTCAAGCCGAAAGGAAGTCCTGCCGCTGTTTGAGCGCAGAGACGGGTTGCTCTGGTACCCCTCCCACTACGAGGGTTTCGAGTGCAGCGACAACGTCATCTATGTAGGCGCATCACCCAATCAGCACATAATTCCACTCATCAGCTACCTGATGAACGCCGTGGGAAAACGCGCCTACTGCGTTGGCTCCAACTACGTATGGCCGTGGGAAAGCAACCGTGTCATGCGTGAGATTCTGGAGGTCAACGCAGGTGATGTCCTGTGCGAACGGTACCTGCCGATCGGCAGCACGGACGTCGAGCAAGTTATCCAAGAGATTGAGCGACTGAAGCCTGATTTCGTCTTCAGCTCGCTCATAGGTGAATCAGGACGAGCACTGGCTTCAGCGTACGGACAGGCCCTGAACTCAGGCCGAATACCTCGCTCGGTGCCACTGGCGAGCTGCACGCTGTCGGAGGAGGAGCTAAAGGCAGTGGATGAGGAATGCCGGGCTGGCCACATCTGCTCCTCAGTCTATTTCCAGAGCATCCAATCGGCAGAAAACTCCCAATTCGTCGACGAGATCAAGGAGCGATTCGGCTCGGAAATAGTGACGTCTGCGGATGCCGAGGCCTCTTTCATCGCCGTTCTGCTCCTGGCCGAAGCGATACATCGCGCGGGCTCCGATGATGTTCACGAGGTGAAAATCGCATTAGCAGAATGCTGCCTCGACGCCCCGCAGGGCCGAGTTTGGATAGACCCTGACAACTACCACTGCTACCTCACGCCTCGCCTTGGCATTTCCAACTCGCAGGGCGATTTCGAAGTCCTTGCCACGGCGAACGAACCGCAAAAGCCAGATCCCTACCTGACCTGGGTCGACATGCGCAAGGTGACTGACGGCGGATGGATGGGCGGGCAAGGCAGTCGCCTCAACCCTGGCTTGAGGATCATCAAATGAAGAACACTCGGCTTCCCAATCTGCGCGACCACCGAGTCCTGATCCTTCATAAACAGGATCGTGACTATGAGGTTCTGAGCGGTCAACTTGTGAGGCTGGGGCTCAACATTATCGTACCCATCGAAGGCCAGGATGTTCCTTGGTCGGATGTGGATGTGTGTTTCTTCGACGCGAACCAGGCGCATAAAAACACCTTCCCGTGGGCAGACGGCGAACCGCAAGTTCCCCTCATCGCCATGTTCAGCGCCGAAACCCCTGAGCGGATCCACTGGTCGCTGACCCAAAGGGTGTGCGCGTTCCTGGTCAAGCCGGTTCGCTCAAGTGGGACATTTCTCGCCCTGCAGCAAGCGATCTATGAGTTTTCCGCCCGAAAACTGGCAAGTGCCGAACTCGATACTTTGCAAGAGCGTGTAAAAGCCAAACGCATCGTGGTTAAAGCCGTGGTCAAGCTGATGGCCCAGGCGAACATCGACGAAGACGATGCATATGATCAATTAAGAAAATTAAGCATGACCCATCAATTAAGCATGGAGGAAATGTGCCTGATTTTCTTGCAAGGCGAGAGCAAAACAGAGCTCACCCAACTATTACAAACGCGAAGGCGATAATACTTACACCAAGGTCGACCAGATAAACACTCGCCGACCATAAATTTTCAAACCCATCAAGGCACCCAATTTTTTCTGTGCCTCAGGGTACTTTTGTCCAAAAAAGGAGTTAACACATGAGCTGGTTGGAAAATTCCATTATGTATACGCGTGGAGTCGCCCAAGGAAAACAAGGCGAAACCCATGAGTTAACCACTGAACGCCAAGGGAAATTCCATTACACGATGGGCCCCTACTCCGACCCTGTCCTACATATTCAGCCAGGTGATCGGGTCATCGTCGAAACAAGCGATGCGTTCGAAGGCAAGATCAAGCATGAGCATGATCGCCCGAGCCAACTGCTGCGCATGCCATTTCTCAATCCGCAGAATGGGCCCATCATGATCGCAGGCGCTGAAAAGGGGGACGTCGTGGCGGTGCGTATCGAATCGATACTGCCACGAGGTGAAAACCCGCGCGGTACCTGCTGCATGATCCCTCGTTTCGGTGCACTGACCGGCACCGACCTCACCGCAATGCTGACAGACCCCTTGCCGGAGATCACCCGCAAGATCCATGTGGACGAGAAGCACGTCCATTGGAGCGACCGAGTGACGTTGCCCTACCAACCTCACATCGGCACGCTGAGCCTCTCTCCTGAGATCGACTCGATCAACTCGCTCACCCCTGACAACCATGGTGGCAACATGGATCTGCCTGACATGGGCCCAGGCAGCATCACCTACCTGCCCGTTCGCTCCGCAGGCGGGCGCCTCTTCATCGGTGATGCTCACGCGTGCCAGGGAGATGGCGAGGTCTGTGGCACAGCAGTCGAGTTCGAAAGCACGACGACCATTCATGTCGAGCTGATCAAGAACTGGAGCATCGATTGGCCGCGCCTTGAAACTGAGTCGATGCTGATGGCAATCGGCAGCGCTCGCCCACTTGAAGATGCCACACGCATCGCATACTGCGAGCTGATTCTTTGGCTGGAAAAAGAGTACGGCTTTGACCGTTGGGACGCCTACATGATGCTAAGTCAGTGCGGTAAGGTGCGGCTGGGTAATTTTGTAGATCCCAAATATTCGGTTGGCGCCGCTATCGACAAGAAATACCTCGGGCCTGTGCTAGCTTCCAGCAAAGTACTTTCCTGATTCACAACGTCCATGGCACGTTGAGGGCGCGGTAGTCTCGGTATTGCGCCCATACCCGGGCTGCATCTCTGAATAATGCGTCTTCAGCCGCTTCCACAGAGAATTAGTGGAAAGCAGAGCGAGACCCCTCGACCTTGAGCCCAAAATCTTGTGAGAAAGCAGCGTACCGCATCGCACCTGTGGCTCAGCCATACTTAAAAGACGCCCTAGAGCGTAACTTGCAAGCGACTTCTATGGCTGTCACGCAGGCAAACATAATCGACTCGACTTTCCACCTCTCTGAAAATGCACTTCGAGCCATGAATAGGTATGCAAGGGCATCCCGTCCGAAGTTACCCAAGGTAAGCGGGTCAGGCCATCATGTCTGGGCTTGGGTTAGTGGCTGGACAGGTACTCTCCACGATTCAATACGGCTCGCTAAACGATAAGCCGCTGGCGTCCAGGTGCCGCTTCCAGAACATCTGCCGCACTTTTTTCACGCCCAAGCTCATTTTGGGGTGAGAGTCTTCGCTTTCGCTTTCTCACGCGCTGCAGCAAGCCGGGTTACAGAGGTGCAGAGATTGGAGAACAACTACTCATGCTTCGTCACGGCGATTGCTTGACTGGGGTTCACGAGGTGATGGCAGAACGAAATCAAACTGCCACTGGTCGTAGATCTTGCAGAACCCCGGATTCTGGCCGAATAGATCCATGAGCACAGCGTTTACTCACGCTTGATCCTATCCGATAAGACCAATCAGTTCCTTTTCTGGCCTCATTATAGAGCTGCGCATGACAAATAAATTTGTAAACAGCTTGCGAGCGTTGATGTCCGTCCCAAAGGACAATACTGAACTGGTCGAGGCGCAGTACAACGCGTTGGCGCGCCAATTAACCATGATGTATTTCATCCTGCTGACCAACACCTTGATGCTGGCAGGAACTCACCTCTCCGTCGCGCCACGCTGGCTGGTTTTGTATTGTCCGCTGGTTATGACGGTGTTCGGAGCGATTCGAGCGGCAGAGTGGATTCGCACGCGTAGCCGGACGCGGAGCCCGGCGCATAGGCTAGCAGCGCTTAAACGTACGAATCTGCTCGCGCCGTTTGTAGCCGTAGCGTTCACCGCTTGGTCGCTGGCTCTGTTTCCCTACGGAGACAGCTACACGCAGGCCCACGTAGCGTTTACTGCGGTTGAGAAAAGACGCTGCGCATCTAGAACGCCTCGTTCACCTCTCCAAAGGCTGGATTCCTGTAGCATGGGTACTTAGTCTGCTAACTGGGTTAATCACCCTGGTAGGTATCGCCTCGACCAAACTCCTAGGCTACGGTGGCACTAAGGAGCTACTGATGGGCGTTGGCATTCTGCTTTTCTCAGTGGTGCTGTATGGCGTAAGAAAAGCTCAAGGCCTTAAATCGTTGTCTAACTCGTCTCAAACTAGCAGCATTTAATCAATGGCTCACCTGTGTCCCCTGATCATGAAGGGTGGCGCAGGTGGGCAGCTACCATCCTTTCCCCTCAGCCACGCTGCACAAGCCTGTAATTGCGGAACCTACGGGTGAAGCCCATCGACGCCAGACCACGTTAGTTTACATGGGCAGGCGGGGATGTCTGCAGCTCGTAGAATTATGCTGAACATTGCAAAGGCACAACATATAGTGGTTCTGCAAAAAAAAAACAATATTTTTCCATTCGTTTGTAATCAAATGCTAAGGCAGCAGCCTACGGCTGCGAAGCAAAGCGATTTCTTTCTGCTCCCCTGGCCTGTGGTACCACCCTTGTCCCACGCGGTGACCCTAAACCCTTCAAAAGCAAAAACCCTTAAAAGCCAAAGCAAAACCGTGGAGTACCTGAAAGGACAGCGGTGTTCAGAGCTACGCTGCTTTTTCTTTGTTCTCAAATATATATGCTCCGTCGCGTTTAAAATTTTTTAAGGGGGCGACTTGAAAAAAAGCCCCAAAAGGGGCTGATACCCGACGAACGGTCGCTTTGTCTGACATTGTCCGAATAAAGCTGCAGTATTTGGCTGGAGAGCACTGCCTTGCTGCGCCGCGGCCACCTCCGTCTCTCTCAGCATTTTCCCGGTGCAGACCACCCAGGAACCCAGACACGTAACCGCAGAATATGGAGCAGTTCACGATGACCAGCCCCTGCACCACGTTGCCGTCCGATGATGAACGTGCTCGGCTATATGATTTGGTGGAGCAGGCCAAACGACTGGCTGTCCGGTACCGACAACTGACTGGAAAGCCGCTGGGCATCACTGGTGAGATCGCCGAGTGCGAGGCTGCGGCAATCTTGGGAATGGATCTACACGCAGCCCGAACCGCCGGCTACGACGCGACAGAAATGAGGGACGGAATGACTGTGCACGTGCAGATCAAAGGGCGCGTGATAGACAATCCGAAGAAGATCACGGGCCGGATAGGCGCCATCGACCTCAAGCAGCCGTTCGACGTCGTGCAGCTGATTCTCTTGGATTCCGACCTCAATGCGTTCGCGATCTATGAAGCCGAACGACTTGCTGTGGAGACATTACTCACAAGGCCAGGCTCGAAAGCACGAAACGAGAGAGGATCGGTCGGGATCGCTCAATTCAAAGCGATCGCTCGGTTACGCTGGGCTCGCTCGTGAGCATGATCGCTCTTTTAGCGGTTGTCCCCTGCCAGCTTCATCACCCGGTAGTCCTGTACCAGCACCAGTCGTTCCATCATCTCGAAATCTGGATGGTCGCCCATGTGCGTTCGCATCAGGTCGAAAGCATTCATCGACAGAGCGATCGCGTATTTGCTTGTCTCACCTTGAGCTAGGTAGGGGATGTTGAATGCAATCGCATCGAAAAGCCCCTGTGCCGCCTCGCGCTCAACGCTCTGTACAAAATCCTCAGTTGGCGGGCTGAAGTCGACCGTGTTCCGAACCATCCCCATCGCCATCTCATTCAACTCATGGAGCTGAAGCCTGATCGACGCGGAAAAAGGGATTGCGTCGTTGTGCGCTAGATCCGTCAGGCCACACAACCGGCTGACTTGAGCGTGGATGTCATTTTTCTCCGTCGAGCCGCTCCTATCCTCGATCAGGTACTTGAGCTGATCCAGCTCTTCCGTAATGGCCGCAACGATGGATGCTTCCCAATCTGAAGCCTGCGTGTGGGACATCGTCTACCTCCTAGGTGTTAACAGCGGATAGTAATCTCACCGCCCGGCGTCTTCGCCAGTCACAGCTCATCGTGAGCGCCCACGGTCATGTGCTACGAAGCTTGCCTGTGCAAGGGTTCGACATCGACCACACCTGGAGCCCACTGATCTCACCTGGCTTTAACCGTCCAGAGCTGATCCAACCTTGTGGTGAAACTCTGACTCATCAGATCCCGACGCATCGCCCACCCTGGGTCTTTGGGTACGCTGGCCAAACGAAGCACTCCCCTCCCCCAGCGGGCATTGATCTCATCCAGAACCCCCATCACTTTATCAGCCACAGCAGGCTGCGAATGCGCGAACAGATCGTCCGTGTACTCGCTTGGCTGCCGTAAATCCAGGAGAAGTACTTCGGCCTTGCTGTACTTGAAGCCCGCCATGAAGAGGCGATTTACCGCCTCGGTGGCAGCCTTGGTCATCAGCCGCACATCGTTGGTGGGATACGGCAACTCGACCAGTGCTCCATTGGCGTACTTGGCTTCTTCCGGATTGAACATGCCGGTACGTATGCTGACGCGGATCTTCTTGCACAGTGAATTCTGCGCCCGAAGCTTTTCCGCCGCCCGCTGGGTATACGTGGCCACGGCCTCTTTGATCGGCTCGATGTCGGTCGGACGAGTGCCGAACATTCGGCTGCAGCAGATTTCCTGCTTGGGCGGATCAGCTTCCCCCAGTTCCAGGCATGAAGTGCCGGCGAGCTCACGAGCAGTCTTCTCGATCACCACGCTGAATTTTTGCCTGAGCGTCCAAGCATCGGCCTTGGCCAAGTCCATCGCGCTCTTGATGCCCATAACTTCAAGGTGCGCTTTCATCCGCTTGCCGACACCCCACACCTCCCCAACCAGGGTGTTGCGCAGCGTCCAATCGCATTTGAACTGGTCGCAAAGATCCACCACACCGCCAGTCTGATCGATCAAGCGTTTTGCGGTGTGATTCGCAAGCTTGGCCAAGGTCTTGGTTCGAGCGATCCCAACCCCTACCGGGATGCCAGTGTGCTTGAAAATCGTCGCGCGGATATTCCGGCCAAAGGCCGTCAGGTCGCCCGGAATGCCGGTCAAATCTGCGAACGCTTCATCAATGCTGTAGACCTCGAGCGCCGGCACCATGGACTCGATGATGGTCATCACGCGCTCGCTCATATCGCCGTACAGCGCGTAGTTGCTGCTGAAGGCAACCACGCCGTTTCGTCGCAGATGGTCTTTGATCTGAAAGTACGGCTGGCCCATTTTCACGAAAGGCTTGGCGTCGTATGAGCGGGCAATCACACACCCATCGTTGTTGGAGAGAACAACAATGGGGGTGCGTGCAAGATCTGGCCGGAAGACGCGCTCGCAACTCGCGTAAAAGCTGTTGCAGTCGATCAGGGCAAAGACAGGCTCAGGCGTTGTCATGATCGCGGATGCTGTATTTCACGACGCCCCAGATCACCAACTCGTCGCCTTCCATCACGTGCCGAGGTGGGTACTTCGGGTTCTCCGATCTCAGGATCACCGAGTTACCGTGCATGTCCAGGCGCTTGCAGACCGGCTCGGTGTTGAGGGCCGCGATGACGATGTCCCCATGCTCCGCATACAGACTGCGGTCAACGATCACCATGTCACCGTTGTAGATCCCCGCCCCCTGCATGCTGTCTCCCTCGATCTTGACGAGGTAAACGTGAGGTGCACGGACATCGAACAGCTCGTCCAGCGAGATATGCTTTTCAATATGGTCGGCGGCAGGCGATGGGAAGCCTGCCGGCACCTTGAACGAGTAGAGAGGCAGCTTTTCGCCGCCGTTTTCCAGTGGGCCGAGGATAGTGATGCTCATGGTGCAAGCCTTGTTGTGGGTTACTGTACGTATATACAGTTAACGTTCTACTCGGCTTGCGGTCAATCTCGTAAGAGAGAAAATTCGACAGGTGACATCATGTGCGGACGCTACTCGATCTACGAATCGATGGATCACTACCTCAAGGAGCTTGCTCCAAAGCAGTTGGTGATCAATGGATACGACCTGTGGCCGATTGAGCGCTACAACGTCGCACCGACCACTCGCGTTGAAATCATCCGCCCTGTCGAGGATGGCTTGAGCGTAGACAAAGTGCGCTGGGGATGGGCTCCGTTCTGGGCCAAGGGCAAGCGACCTGATCCGATCAACGCTAGGGTCGAGACCGTCATGAGCGGGAAATTTTTCAAGCAGCTTTGGCCCAATGGCCGAGTCCTGGCTCCCGCAAATGGCTGGTATGAATGGGTCAAGGATCCAGTTGATCCCAAAAAAAAGCAGCCCTACTTCATCACCTTGACAGACCAGACTCCGATGTTCTTCGCGGGTTTGGCCGAGGTGCACCAGGCCATTGAGCCGGACGAGCGTGATGGCTTTGTCATCATCACGGCAGCAAGTGACCAAGGCATGGTCGATATCCATGACCGTAAGCCGTTGGTGCTTGCCCCTGAGCATGCGAGGGAGTGGGTAGACCCTGAGACGTCACCCGAGCGTGCGGCTGAGATCGCCATTGAGCATTGTCGGCCCACTGAGGAGTTTCATTGGTACAAGGTGGGCAAGGATGTGGGGAATGTGCGGAATCAAGGGCCGCATTTGATTACCCCCCTGTCTGGGCCCTCGGATGTCGACGACTAAGGCACCTGAGTTCAGTCGTATCTTAGGAGGTCAGATGATGAATCCAACCACCCCAGACGGTCGCTATTTCGTTGTCAAAGGACGGCTGTGGCGTTGTTCGAATCCGGCGCTTGATGAAGACGAACGTCAGAGATTGGTGAATGAGCTGATGGACGCCAGGCGGGCTGTGAAGGCCGCCAAGGCTTCAGGTGATCCTGGCAAAATGAAGACCGCCCGTGGGGCTGTACAGGCAGCCAAGGAGGCGTTAGGAGAACGAGGGCCGGTTTGGTGGGGTGACGGAGCGCCGGATCTGAATAGGCATATGGTGGAGAACACGCCATATTCGGATTGGTACCATCAGCTAGAACCACCGGCTGAAAGATAACGACTCTGGGTCAAGCGCTGTCACTACTACCCGCCCAGCAACAACGATTGTAGATACAAGACCAAACTGCTCAGAAAACTCAAGGGGATTACGGATATCGATAGTCACGGGCGCTGACAATGCTTGATAAAGCTAGGGCATGAAGCCCTAGCAGATCATTGCCGTCACTTTTTCTTTTTGGCAGGCTTATCACCCTTCTCAGATTTCTTAGCCTTGTCCGGCTTGCTATCAGCTTTTTTTGCTGACTTTTTCGGCTCAGCGGCCTTCTTATCTTTCTTTTCGGAAGACTTGGAAAGCGCGGATGCCGCAGCTGATTTCTTAGCCGGTGATGCCTTTTTATCCTTCAATTCCTTGCTAGCCTTCGAAGCATCACCTTTGCTTTTCTTGTCGTCTTTAGCCACGTCAACACCTCTCGGAATTTGCCTAGATTGGCAGGTGGCCTGCAGAGATATCCACAAGCTAACTATTAGGCGAGCGCTTGCGTAGGCGGTTCAATCTGTTTAGACGTTGGGGGGTGACTGGTGACTACGGGACATTGCCCTACGGTTTTACAATTTCTAGTTAGTCGTGGAAAGACTTTCAGCCCAATGCATGAACCTGTTCTGGTTCACAGGGAAACTCCCGTCCACGCCTCGGAAATGTGCCAGAGCTGCTCTGCAAACTCGGGATTGGCCGCCCATCGCGCCACTCCCTTGCGACCTATCTCGAGGTTGTTGATCGGCGCGATATCGCAGTCTTCGCAATAGACACCGCCCTTACCTTCCAATGCCGAGCTGGTCGCGCACCACAGTCCCGTTGCCGCGCCCTGATCTAGATTTTTGAGGCCGAGCTCTGGTGCGATTTTTTGCTGGCCGCTCTCATCAAAGACGTCAAACGCATCGATCTCGGCGCTAGTCAGGTGACGTCCCAAGTCAGTTAGGATTTGACCGGGGTGAAGTGAAAACGCGCGTACGCCGAGGCTAGAACCGCGCTTGTCGAGACCCATTGCGAACAGCGCGTTGGCTGTTTTCGACTGACCATACGCCGCCCATTTATCATACGGACGACTAATGAAGTCGATGTCATCAAAGTCGACACCGGCTATCTGATGACCTCGCGATGACACCGAGACCACCCGGGCAGTGCCAGCTGCTACAAGTGCTGGCCACAACCCACACACCAGACGAAAGTGCCCCAGATGATTGATCGCGAACTGACTTTCGTGACCATCGAGATCTCGTGCCAAAGGCGAGGCCATGACGCCCGCACAATTGATCAACAACGAAAGCGGTTGTCCGCGCCGAACGAATTGAGCGGTGAAAGCTTGAATGGAGTCGGGATCGATCAGATCCATCGGGTGGACAGAGATACCCTCTTCGCCCGCCAGGGCCTTGCGCGCACGATCAGGGTTTCTGGCCGGAACGATGACCTGAGCACCTGCACGGGCCAGGCTTTTAGCGGTGACCAGCCCTAAGCCGGAATATCCACCGGTGACAACGGCCAGATGCCCAGCTAGATCCACCCCGGCCATGACTTCAGTCGCAGCAGTGGCAGCGGTGAAAGTTGAAAAAATAGGTTCCTGCGGCGTTGTCATGATGGGCTCCCAGTTAGATGGCGTGAGCGCCCATTGTTCTTTAAGATGCCTGGACGAAACAGTTCAGATAATCCAGGTTTCTGTCTTGATCATCCAAAATCCCGTTTCAGATCCCTTATCCGACGTACTCGCGCTGGCAGGGCTTCACGCCGCATGCTCCGTACGCCTGCAGGCAGGTGGGCAATGGGCCCTGCGTTTTCGACCGATTGAACTCAAATTCAACGTCGTGCGACGTGGTCAGTGCTGGCTGCGCATCGAAGGCAGCCAGCCGCGTCACTTGCGGGCGGGCGACTGCTTCATGATTTCCCGCACCCCGTTTATCCTCGCGAGCGATCCGGAAGGCGATGCGGTCAACGCGTCCGATGCCTTCGCGCAGTTCAGCACACTCGCCACCTTGGGGGCCGGTGACGATGTGGAGTTACTGGGTGGCAGTGTGAGGCTGATCAATGCCGGCGCCGGCCAGCTTCTGTCGCTGCTGCCGCCTGCGATCATCATCAGTGCAGCATCGGGTGCCGCCTCGTCGTTTGCCTGGTTGCTGGATGAACTGGACAGGGAATGGCAGTCAGCGCAACCAGGCGCCAACGCCATGTGCAACGACCTGCTTCGTCTGATTTTCCTCCATGGATTGCGCCATCACATCAGCACAGCCGATGTCGCCGACCTTGCCTGGCTGGGAGGCCTACGCGACCCTGCTATCGCGAACGTGATGCGCGCCATTCATGGTGCCCCGGAGAAATCCTGGACATTGGCGCAGATGGCGGAGATCGCTTGCATGTCGCGATCCAGCTTTGCAGCACTGTTCAAGCACCGGGTAGGACATTCTCCTGTTGAGTACGCGACTCGCTGGCGCATGCAAGTTGCCGCCTCTAGGTTATATGCGAGCCGGGAAAGTGTGGCGACCGTGGCGGCCTCCTTGGGTTATCTGTCAGATGCTGCTTTTGGAGTCGCCTTTCGCCGGGTTCACGGAAAATCGCCTGGGCAGTATCGGCGAGAGGCGGTACGTGAATACGTTCAATCGCCGTAATCACACACGGTATTTCTTTTCTGAGAGGCGATTCCGACAGTAACTCCACATCCAATGTGCTTGGATGCTTGATACTCACTCCACCGCTTCTAGGGTCATTACCATGACAGTCACATCATCGGTGCCCCGCCTATAGTCCCGGTTCAGAACGGCAGCGATCACCGCCGGATGACGATGCAAAAGTCCCGGGTAGTCGTGCAGACTCCAGCGTGATTTCAAACCATCACTGTATAAGATCAGCAGCTGCCCCGCGCACCCTTCAATATTCGCGCCCCCCCTTCCGGTAACGGTTCCCGACGATCCCAGGGTACGATGCCAGTCCCCTCGGCTTTTCATGACCGATCAGCACTGCGCCGATATCGCCTATCCCCAAGAAGCGCAATCTGTCCTCTGCAGCATCGAATTGGGCAACGGCCACGACACCCCCACGCGTGCCGTACATCTCGTTGTGAATTTCCTCAAGGAGCAAAACTGGCTCGGCAAAGGGGTCTCGGTTGAATCCTCTTGCTCCGGCCATCGCCGCAGATTCGGCGTCCGGCCCATGCCCTAGACCGTC
This sequence comes from Pseudomonas sp. Pseu.R1, assembly GCF_045764065.1. Classification (NCBI taxonomy): domain Bacteria; kingdom Pseudomonadati; phylum Pseudomonadota; class Gammaproteobacteria; order Pseudomonadales; family Pseudomonadaceae; genus Pseudomonas; species Pseudomonas sp. Pseu.R1. The sequence continues at coordinate 1,523,676 of NZ_JBJGEE020000001.1, forward strand.
AATCATCAGCATACTCAGGCGTTTACCTTGTATTGCTACCTCCCAAATGTCCCCACATGCGGGATCGTCGCGCAAAGCATGCTGACTTATCCCGAAGCGCACGTCTGTCGTGTTGGCTGAACGGGGGTATAAGCGCGTCAGAATAACCGTGCCGCGATGGTCGGTATATGTGTCGAATACTTCGGCGCTGTTCTGGATCGAATGTGCCACTTCCCCCTGAATGCGCGTATCAAGGCCGTCGCGCATCGGGCTTTGTAGTTCTGGGGCTGGGGAGAGATAAAGTGCGACAATTTCAACGCCGGGGTTGCCCCCTGGCAGAATGCGGATGTGCAACTCACCACCCCTTTTGCAAGAGAGGATGGTCTCAGTGAGCTTATTAACACAGAGCTCAACGCGGCAGGAGTAACTGGCATCAAACCCAACCCGCTCAGCCGCACTCCGGACTGTCCGCGTCGCATACGACGCCTGAGTTCGATCTTCGATTAGCAACACCTGAGTGAGACTGGTGTGGAAGTTTAAACTCATCTTCGACCAACTCCCTGGGCTGGCCAGAAGCTACGGAATGGTATTAGGTTTCTGCTGGCCGCACAGCCAGACTGGAAATGCGAGGATGTCGTCATCAACGGCTACTCAGGAGGTTTCGGGCTTACAAGCTAAGGTCGCGAATCATTGGGTACTGTATTGTAATGCGCGCACCTGTCTCCGATCGTTGGAGGGGATTCGCCAGCCCGCGTTCCATAATGTTTGCGCACCTGCCCCGCGCCTCAGCGCTCGCACGCCCAAGCCTGTTATCTCTAACCCCACCCATTCCGCGATTCAGCCGTCCGTTAAAGGCTATCGTCAATCGCCCCAACTCCCTTCTTGCGCCGCTGACGATAGATTTCCAACGGCACACCACCTTGGCTTATGTCCTCTATCTCGTGCTCACGGAAAATCACGGTCGTATCTTCACGAGCTTTGCCCATGACGTTGAACAGTAAATGGCAATGCCTTCGTAGACAGCTGCTTTCTGATCTGCGGTGGTTCTGTTTGCACCCGGTGCGGTGCCTTCCCGGGTGACCAGGGTGTTTACGATGGGCATAAGCGTTCTCCGAAATGATGCGCAGAGAGGGATTACCGCTCTGCGCCAACGATCAACGACCGGCGATGAGGCCGCCGTCAACGTGAAGGATTTCACCGGTCGAAAAGGCAGCATCCTCCAGATAAAGAACGGCACGGACGATGTCCTCAACCTCGCCCAGCTTTTTCATGGGATGGAATGCTGCCAGTTGCTCGACAGTTGCAGGGTCGTGCATCGGCGTCCGAATAACGCCGGGGGCAACGGCATTGACCCGAATCCCTTTTGTGGCGTACTCGATGGCCAGGCTCTTAGTGGCAGAGTTCATGCCGCCTTTGGTTAACATGGCAATGAAGGCAGGGGACAGTGAACTGGCAAACTCGGCTGTGGAGGCCGTGATTTGCACGACGTGACCAGTGCCTTGTTTCAGCATCACCGGAATGACCGCTTGGGTCGCGAAATAGAAACCGTCTAGGTTGGTCTTCAGTTTCAGGCGGTAATCTTCCTCTGTGTAGTCTGTAAACGCCTTTCCAATGAAGATGCCGGCGTTGTTCACAAGCGTATCGATGCGGCCAAATCTCTCCGTGGCCGCCGCCACGAGACGCTTGCTCGTTTCCGGATCCCCAATATCTCCCGCGACTGTGACCAGGCCTGCGTCATGGGATGGCTGGATCTTGCGGGACGTGGCGACGACTCCGTAACCTCTCGCACGGTACGCCTGCACGATCGCTTCGCCCATCCCTTGTGATGCGCCGGTAACGATGGCTACTTTTTTGAAATCTGACATGGCTCGACTCCTTAATGCTCGTTGGTTGAGCAGAAGATAAAGCGTTGTCAGCTGTTCAAAAATTCCCTATCTTCGATCAATGACTGATCAAAAACGAACAGCTCTCGATTGGCAAGATGTCAGCGTCTTCCTGGCCCTCGCTCGGCATGGCAGCCTTTCCGCAGCTGCGCGGATGCTTTCTGTCAGCCACGCAACGGTCGCCCGGCGCATCCACTCTCTTGAGGACAGCCTTGGAGAAAAACTCGTCGAGCGACGCCCAGACGGGTATGTCCTGACGATGGCAGGCACGCACGCGTTGCAGGCGGCCAGCGAAATGGAAGACGCAGCCCAGGCGCTCACCAATGGTAAGCACGATGGAACGCCCTCGGGCCTCATCCGGATCAGCTCATCCCCCGGCCTATCCAACGGCTTTCTGATCACCCGCCTTCCAGCATTAGCCGCCCGTTACCCCAGATTGAACATCGACCTTGCACCTGCGCTTCGATCGGTGAGCTTGGAACGGCACGAGGCCGACATCGCGATTCGCGTGGATGTCCCCAGAGACGGCGACATCATTGCGCGGCCATTGACCACCATTGGCTATGGTTTCTACGGCACTGAAGAAGCCTGTCGCACGGCTGAGGCAGGGAGCGATCTCGTGCTCATCGGTTTCAACGAGGCCGATGCCTACCTGACGCAAGCGGCATGGATGACGAAGCACTTCCCACGCGCGCGCATGGCATTTCGTGCCAAGGATCAGTTTTTGCAATCCTTGGCTGCACGCTCCGGCATCGGACTGGCTTTGATTCCGCACTACATTGGCAGGAGTGATCCGGCACTGCAGATCTGCGATCTCGGCGCGCTTCCTTCTAGTAGAGATGTCTACCTGCTTAGCCGGAGTCGCGATCGAAAAAATGCGTCTATCCGAGTAGTCGCAGACTCAGTGGCTGATATGTTCGAACAGGAACGTGATTTGTTCGTGTGAATCTCAGAAGAGGACAAAGCTATTGTGCGTTGTCAGGAGCTACGTATTGCCCGCTCCTGGCGCAAGGCTTGATAGCCTGCCAAGCCCTGTCTAGCAATGAACCTCTGAATACAGTGACGACGACAAGCGCAAGCGGAGCGCGCAGGCCTTGGCCGAAGGTGGGAGGATGGAAGCCCGGCAGGGCCGAGACAAAGCGGTAACGCGAAGGCTCGGTTCACGAAAGCCGTCCGCAAACGCGGCCCACCAAACAGTGGTCAATATCGGAAAGTGGATCCCTCCTCTCTAATTCGCATATCGGTGAGCTGACGAGCGCGATGGCTTCGTCATCATCACAGCAGCAAATGACCAAGGCATGGTCGATATCCATGACCGTAAGCCTCTGGTGCTTGCCCCTGAGCATGCGAGGGAGTGCGTAGACCCTGGGACTTCACCAGAGCGAGCGGCGGAGATTGCCGTCGAGCACTGCCGTCCCGTCGCAGATTTCCACTGGTACAAGGTGGGCAAGGATGTGGGAAATGTTCGAAATCAAGGGCCCGAGTTGATCACGTCAATCGACGTAACGTCTGAGCAGAACAAATGAGAGGCCGAGTGCACGATCCGCACGCGATACATGTCTCCACGACCTCTCTGCGTTTCTAGCGACTATCGCAAGGTATACCCACCATCTACCACAATATCCTGGCCGTAAATGCTACGTGCTCGCTCGGACAGCAGGAAAAGAACCACATCTGCCACCGCTTCCGGGTCGAGGAACTTGCCCTTGAGCAAGCGCTGATTGACGGTTTCGGCGACTGAGGACAACGTCGCATTATCCAGACCCAGTGATCGCCAGATCGGCGTAGCCGTTGGCCCTGGCGATACGACGTTCACCCTGATTCCTGCCTCGGCCAGTTCGACGGCCAAGGTTCGAGCATGCGCTGTCAGTGCTGCTTTCGACGCGATATAGCCGGCTAAACCAGGAAAGGCCAATGCGGAAAGGAAAGTCCCCACAAAGACGACTGACGCGGGTCTCGCCAATTGGCCTCGCAAAGCTGAAAGCGTGTTGAGCGCACCAGCGCCGTTGATGGCCCAGTTTCGCTCGAATCCTTTACTCTCCAGGCTGTCTTCAAGCACAGCGACGCCAGCATTCGGTACGAGAAAATCCACAGGCCCGATTCTGGAGGCGCAGTGTGCAAGCTGCTCAAGATCCGAACTTACCGTTACATCGCCCCTGACAATATGAAGGCGATCACCATGAACCTCTTTGAGTTCAGCCAGGCCGCCCCGGCTACGGGACATCGCCACTACTGTCGCTTCTTGGCTGAGCAACCGTTGAACGACTGCCAGACCGATGCCTGAACTCGCGCCAGTTACCACAGCCACACGATTGTTAAACTCACTCTTCATGCTTCAGCTCCTTGGGTATTAAACGATCTACCCATCACTGACACATTTCATGCCAACCTAAAACATCAATTAAATCAGATTATTGAAGATGCCAAGAGTCAATTTGACCATAAAAATTCTTGTCAAAATGACTGGAAAGAGTTTTTTTGACTCGCAGTAGTGGCGGTATTTGCGAGTGCCTCACGGGACATAAAATCGACCCGCACCGAATTCCCTCAAAGGGAATCCCAGTCCCCTCCTCGTGAACACGCCACAGTAGCTTCGGGTTGCGTTCTACAGGTTTACGGACAACCGGGTTGGCACATCGGCGAACGGCTAATCGCGACTCAGAACTACATGGCTTAGTTGAAAGGTCTTTTCTTGGCCCTGTGTGGCTAGACCACGCGTGACTACAGTGGCTCCAACATACCTAACCCACCGCGAGTGACCGCCATGAACAACCGTCTTGATTACTTCAAACTGTCCCCTCAGGCTTCCAATAAGCTGGTGGAGCTGACGATGCAGCTGAGCAAGAAGCCGCTGCTGGCTGACCTTGCCCACCTCATCATGCTGCGGGCATCTCAACTCAATGGCTGTGCATTCTGCGTGGATATGCACGTGAAGGAAGCCAAGATCCATGGCGAGCGCGAGTTGCGTCTCCACCACATTGCGGTCTGGCGTGAATCGCAGCTGTTCTCGCCAGTGGAGCGCGCGGCGCTCGCCTGGACAGAAGCCCTAACGCACCTGCCATCCCATGGTGTTCCTGAAAGCCTCTACGCGGATGTGCGTGAGCAGTTTTCAGAACAGGATTTGTCGGACTTGTCGTTCTTGATCGTCGCCATCAATGGTTGGAATCGCCTTAATGTGGCTTTTCAGGCAGTCCCTGGTTCGTCGGATGAGGTGTTCGGCCTGACCAAGGCCAACCTCAACTGAGCGCATGGTTTATCAACGCGCCAAGCTGCTCGCCTTGGGCAGCAGAGGCGCAGTTGGTGAAGCTCAGCAGCAGCCCGGATTGACGCCGCGACGACACGCTCCATCGCGACAAGGGTTGCACGGCCATGCCTTTGGCCAGAAGCTGTTCAGCCAGGGCGGTGTCGCTTACCCCCTCCGGCAAACGCAGTACCACGTGCATGCCACCTGGCGAGCGTTCCACCTGCATTCCTTTTGGCAAACTCCGCTCCAGGGCCTGAATAGTCCAATCACGTCGTTCGCTGTAGAGACGTCGCATGCGCTGAATGTGCCGAGTGAAATGCCCCTCGGCAATGAACTCTGCAACCAGCGCTTGAGTAATCGCTGGCGAGCATGCGGAGAATAACGCGCGACCTACCCGCTCAAACGCTGCCACTTTGCCCTGAGGCACGACCAAGTAGGCAAGGCGGATACCGGGAAAAAGCACCTTACTGAAAGTCCCGGCATACAGCACGCGCCCATTGCGATCAAGGCTCGCCAACGCCGGCAATGGGCGACTGACATAGCGATACTCGCCGTCGTAATCATCCTCGACAACCCAGGCACCATTCCGGGCGGCCCAATCCAGTAACAATTGTCGCCTTGGCAACGACAGCGCCATACACAGTGGACTTTGATGGCCCGGTGTAACCATGACGACCTGTGCAGGATGAGGCCGGGTGATGGCCTGCTCCACATCCATCCCTTCGGCATCAACTGGCACTGCCTCAATCTCCATGCCGAACTGGCGAAGCACCTGACGCGTAGTTGGATAGCCGGGATCTTCGACCCAGGCACGCTCCCCTGCGTGCAGCAAAGTATGTGCGACCAGCGAAAGACTACTACGCCAGCCGCTGGTGATGAACACCTGATGGGCGCCGCAATCGATGCCTCGTGACACTTGCAGATACGAGGCGATGGCACTGCGTAATGCGGGCAGGCCGTGTGGAGACGGATAGTCCAGATCCCCTGAACGCATGCCACGCAAATAGCGGGCACCTAAGCGCGCCCAGATCTTGCGTGGAAACTCATCCAGCGCAGGCACCCCCATCTGAAACGGCAACAGGTGCGGTGGACGCCAGAGTGCGTCAGGTGAGTTTTCAATCACTTCGCTGCTGACGGGTAAAGTGGTGCCGGACATCGGTGGCTTCTGCAATTCGGGATTGACCACGGTGCCTTTCTGCCCCAGAGCCAAGAGGTAGCCCTCGCTCGTGAGCAGCGAATAGGCAAGCTCGACGGTGCCACGAGCCACACCCAGTTCCTTGGCGAGGGCTCTGGCCGAGGGCAATCGGTCACCAGAGCAAAGCGTTTCAGCGGCGATGGCGGCGAGTACTCGGTCATATATCTGACGGTACAGAGGGGAACCCAGTTGCCCATCCAGGGCGGTGAAAGGGTGCGAATAGGAAGTCATCATGGCCTAGTTCATATCTCACTTCTTGGTTCAGTGAAGTGAGGCAATGGTAGTTCAAGATACGACTATCACAACACATCCAGGCCTCTCTCATGACGTTCAATCTTCAAGAATACGTGCCCAGCGTGCTCGACCTGGCCGACACCGCCCTGCGTCCTCTAGACAGCCGCCAAGACCTGAAAATCGCTTTCCCGGTGATGCAACAGTTGCGGCCCCACCTGATAAGCGAGGCCGATTTCTTGACTCGCCTTGAACGAATGCGAGCTGGCGGCTATCGCCTGGTTGGAGCCTTCGAGTCAGGGGCACTGGTGGCGCTTGCAGGGTACCGCCTTCAGGAGAATCTGATTTATGGCCCATTCCTGTATGTCGATGACCTCGTCACCGATGAAGCCCAGCGCGGGGGCCAATGGGGCTCCCGGTTATTGCGAGCCCTGGAACGACTGGCGCGTGCCAGCGGTTGCGCGCGCCTGGTGCTTGACACGGGTTTGGCCAACGCGCGCGCTCAACGCTTTTACTTCCGCGAAGGCCTTTATACCGGCGCGCTGCGTTTTCAAAAACAGTTCGATACCCCATGACCGCATCACCCATAAAGGAGGCAGGATCATGAACCCGTCTCAGCAGCCCCTCGCTCCTTTGCGCATCCTTCGCCTGATTGCCAGCCCAAACGGTGATGCCTCTGAAAGCTTAAAACTGTCTCAGCGGATTCTGCACGCGCTGACAGGACGCGCTGGCATACGCGGGATTGAGCTGACGGATATAGACCTAAACGAATTATCGCCAGTCGATGCGCCTTATGCCCATGCCTTGGCCCATCCGAGCGAAATAGCCACCGAGGATCAGAACGGTGCATTAGGTCGCTCCGACCAACTGATCAGCCAGTTGAATGCCTGCGATGTGCTGGTGATCGCTACTCCCATGCATAACTACAGCGTGCCCGCGCCCCTCAAGGCCTGGATTGACCACGTTGTGCGCGTCGGAAAAACTTTTCTGAGCACATCCAAAGGTAAGGTTGGAACGTTATCGGAGCGCCCCGTCTACGTTGCCGTAGCCACCGGTGGCTACATTAGCGGTGAGAGGGCACGGCAACCGGACTTTCTTCGCCCCTACCTTTGCGCAGTGCTGAAAACCATCGGTCTCAATCAAGTGCATTACTTCACCGTCGAAGGCACGGCAAAAGGGATGGACGCGCTAAAAGCGGCGCAGAAAGTTGGGTACGACGATGTGCACGCGTTCTTTCATGAGGAAATCGAAACCAGGACTCATGAAATAGTTGCCTGAAGCCAGCGTCCTAGGTGGCCAAAGTACAAGGGTCAGCAGCCATACCTGGAGCTGGGCCTAGCTTTTTGATTTCGGGAAAGCCGTTCGACCGGCTCGGCAGCGGCGTACCTCACTGTCCCACCCTCAATACCGCCCTACAGAAAGGAGTTAATCATGAATCGCCTCAATTGGTTTGAAGCTTCACCAGGTGCGGCTAAGTCGCTTGGAGGTTTGCATCACTTTGTGACCACTGCGACCAATCTGCCAGCCCAACTGATCCATCTGGTGTTTCTCAGGGTGTCGCAGATCAACGGCTGCGCGCACTGTATTGACCTGCATTCACGAGATCTGATCAAAGAAGGCATGTCGGTGGACAAGCTGGTGTTAGTTCCGGTATGGCATGAAGCACAGCACCTATTCTCGGATCAGGAGCGCTCGGCATTAGCTTGGGCAGAAGAGGTCACGCGCGTAAGCGAGACCCATGTGTCGGACGAAGCGTACGCAGCCGCCTCGGCAGTGTTTGCGGAAAAGGATCTGGTTGACCTGACAGTAGCGATTGCTGCGATGAACGCTTTCAACCGCATGGGCGTGAGTTTTCGTTTAAAGCCCGCTGCCAGAGCTTAATGGCGAAAATCCTATGAGTTCGAAAGTAGCACTTCAACATCCCTCTGCTGACCATGCGTCAAGGCTGGTGGAAGCGTAGGCTCAGTTTACGAGAGTCGTCCGCGAAAGGGGCCAACCAAACAGTAACCCGGCATTAGCGGGTTGGCCTCTCTTACGTTTGTCGCAAATTGGTGGAAGAGGCATTCCTGATAGTCGTCAAATGTTCGTTCGAGCATTAGCCTGGCAGAGGTACACCAACCATTGAGCACGCCGTGCGTAATGGCTTCTTCATCATCACGGCAGCAAGCGACCAGGGCATGTAAGCTTTGGTGATTGCACCCGAAAGTACGCGGCGATGGGTAGATTGTCAGACGTGACCCGAGCGAGCGACAAGATCGCCGTACAGCACTGCCGGCCCCACTGCGGAATTTCATTGATACGAGGAGGGCAAAGATGTGGGCAATGTGCGTAATCGGGGGGCCGCATTTAGTTGAGCCCATTGCCCCACCGCCAGACCACAAAGACTGAAACTGGAAATGGCGTTCAGGTAGAGGCCCGGCCAAGGCGCTCGCTATCTGTGTGCAGACTACACTCGGCTAGCTGAACGCACATCATGGCTTGGACTACCCGAATCGCTTCGAGCAAACGAATCAGCGTTACATCCTGGGAAGTGCTTAAACTCGGCTTCACTTTTGGCCAACGCAAACAATTTCATGCTCGATCAATTGCCACGTGGCAGTCCACGCGCTCACCGTTCCACTGGTCATCACCACAGCACTCCTTGCTGAATCTGAATGAACAGGCTAGCCCATCCAGACGCGTGTTCAAGCCCACCTCTATCCAAGAGCTGACATTCGGTAACAGAGGCTTGGCCAAAACCGCTTGTGGCGGCTCTTTGGGCTTCTGTATAAGACCGTTAGGTGTGCAGAGACATGCCCAACTGAAGCCATCTGGCCCAGTTCCATGCTTGCCGTCCTGGCAGGAGCGAAGTCGATGGATCGATCTGAAGTCACCCCCACCCTACTTAGTGCAATTCTCAGCAATCAGGCAGCGATCATTGGCGCTATAGGGGAGCTCGCGGCTTGGGCCGAAGCTCAAGGCTCGACGTTTGTGGCCAGTGCCGTCAAAGAACATTTAGACAAAGTCCAAAACAACCAAGATGTCATTGGAAGCTGCATCAGCTCGCTGATGCAACCCAGATGACGGGGGCTGTGCTCTGGCCTCGCCGTGCGCAAGCGGAGCGCGCAGGCCAGCAGGCCGAAGGTGGGAGGATGGAAGCCCGGCAGGGCCGAGACAAAGCGGTAACGCGTAGGCTCGGTTCACGACAGCCGTCCGCAAAAGCGGCCCACCAAACATGAGCATGTGACGAGTGGGTAGATTCTTGGACGTCACCTGCGCGTGCGGCATGGATCGCAATTGAGCGTTGCCACCCCGCCGAGGATTTTCACCGGGACAAAGTTGGCAAGGACGTCGACACTGTCCGTAATTGGGGGCTGCATCTGATAGAAACTTGGCAAGCTTCCAGCAGAACATCCTGGCTAACCTGTTTGTTGGTCAGGTGCTCCCCCACTGACCTGGCCGGAGTGACATGGCTCCACATCTCTATAACCACTTGGAGCAGTTTGTCCGAGCCAAAATGTTCGAGGGCCATCTCCCACAGCTGACCTTCATGCGCCATATTTAAACGGGCCCTAGTCATTACGGAGTTTCAACAGCATGAGGCTCTTTCTGGATTGCGAATTTACCCAGCTCTCATCTGCAGCGAAGCTGATATCGCTGGCACTGGTAGCGGAGAACGGTCGCGAATTCTACGTTGAATTGCTCGATGGTTGGCGAGAAGATGACTGCAGTGATTTCGTGAAAGAGATCGTACTGCCGCAGCTCTGGGGCGGTGAGTACGCCATGCCAATACTCGAGGCCAGGAAGGCACTCCTCCAGTTCTTGGCAACCTTCGATGAAGAGCTCGAGGTGGCCACAGACGCCCCTATCTACGACTGGGAGCTGTTTTGCGAGCTCGCTTACGACAACGGACGATGGCCCAGGAACGTCCGAAATTATCCGACCGATTCCACGACACTTTCGCCTGCGAATGATGGGGCGATGCTGCCTCACCATGCCCTGCTAGACGCCAGGATAATTGCTGGAATGTTCAGGCCATGATGTGCCGCAGAAGCAGGCCTATAACCAGAATGCATATTGCTGATCCATCGGCGTCGGCCCCCTGTCTTTACTGCTGCAAGGACTGGTGCAAGCCCGGACAGAAATTGGAAGTCCGCTTCCGGTCGATTACAGAATCTTGTTCAAACGGATACTGACGATGTAAACCGCTCTATCTCTGTCTTGTGCCGACCTTACGCTCATCAACAAGCTCCCTCAGGCGGATTTCCTCTCGTATCTGGCCAACAAGATTGGCTAGGGAACGGCTCGACGTTACCTCAACCCGAGATATCCCTGCGATTGTAAGCAGAGGCTCACTCGAACCATGATCAAAGATCTGGATGCTGATTGAGCCGTAAGGAATCAAGGTGCATACACATCTCTGCGGCAAAAATGCGGTTTCCAGTGAGTGTTTGAGTTCTAAGTCCGAGAGCACGGGCGTTCTCCCAATGTAGTCAGATCGATGAGATTGTAGGCCGAAAGCTCTCTGCAGTCCCACGTAACATCAGTCGCGAGAACAGCTAGGTGAAGATGGAGGGGCTGCCGCTTGAATTAGACATATCACTTGTTGGTCGGCTAGCGATATGGGTTCGATAATCGGGGCCCTCCACAGCACCATACGCCATGATGAGGCCTTTGACAGTAAAAAGCTGACGCTCGTAACTTCAGCTCCCACTAATTCTGGAGTTGAGACAAGCTTGATGCCAGTTCGTCTTTACGGAATGGCTTGGCAAGTCGCGGAAGGCTAGGATCGAGCCCCTCTCTTTCGGCATAACCCGAAACAAGCAGGATCGGCACTCCAGGCCTAATGTCTCGAATCAAACTGGCCAAAACGGTGCCGCTGATACCCGGCATGAGGTGATCGGTTACGAGCAGATCCAGTGGCTGCCCAGTTGAAACCAATTCCAGTGCCTCCTCGCCTGACGCGGCCTCAATCACGCGGTAACCAAGCTCGGCCAGCATGTACGAAGTGCTTGCACGCACCACCTCTTCGTCATCTACCAACAGTGCGATTCCGCGTGTCAATCGTGGCTCGGACGTTTCAATGATGCGCAACGGCGCCGTCGGCACCGTCATGCTGCGAGGAAGCCACAACTCCACGTTCGTTCCCAGGCCTGGCGAGCTGCGGATAGTCAGCGCACCGTTTAACTGTGATGCCAGTCCGTGCACCATTGAAAGCCCCAAGCCAGTCCCTTTGCCAACGCCTTTGGTTGAAAAGAATGGCTCAACCGCCCGGGCGAGTGTTGCTGCATCCATGCCGACGCCGGTATCCGCCACGGACAGACACAAGTACTCGCCTGTCGCCAGCCTAGAACGATGCCCCGACTCTACCCATTCGGTGCTGGCAGCGATGCGCATTGTCCCTCCCTCCACCATTGCATCGCGTGCGTTGACAGAGAGATTCAGAAGCGCCATTTCTAGCTGATTCAGATCTGCAATCGCCGCCGGAAGATTATCCGGTGAATCCACGACCACCTTGATTTGTGGGCCAGTGGTGCTGGCCACAAGATCGCCCATATCGCGAACTAATTGTGCCACGTCGACCGGTACCGGTTGCAATGGTTGGCGACGGGCGAATGCAAGCAACCTTTGCACTAGCGTCTTCGCGCGCTCGGCTGACTGCATTGCACCGGCGATGAGCCGTTTCTCCCGGTCTCCCCCGACTCCTCGTCGTTGGAGCAAGTCGAGCGTCCCAACAATAGGAGTAAGCAAGTTGTTGAAGTCATGGGCGACACCTCCAGTAAGCTGACCCATTGCCTCCATCTTCTGACTCTGCCGCAGCGCTCTTTGGACTTCTTCACGCTCGGCGATGGCTTGAGAGACCCGCCCTTCAAGGGTGGCATTGAGCTCGCGCAGTTCTTCCTCGGCAGCCTTGCGGTCGCTGATCTCGATAGCAGTGCCAGTCACCCGTAGACAGCGACCGGCAGCATCGAACACACCCCGACCTTTTGCCGCTACCCAGCGAACAATGCCGTCTTCCCGACCAATCGTACGGTAGTCAACTTCGTAAAGCGCTCGACGCTGAGGATCGACAGCTGCAGTAAAGGCCTCAATCGCCGCTTCATGATCCTCGGGGTGCAAGCCATCATAGAAGTCCTGAAGCGTGACGGGGACGTCAGCCGATATGCCGAACATCGCTTTGGTCTGCGAAGGCCAGACCAGTGTGTCCTGCACGAAATCCACGTCCCAGAACCCCACGTCGGCGTGGTCAACCGCGAGTCGCAGCCTAGCCTCACTGCGGCGAATCTCGGCATCCGTACGAGCACGATGCACGAGGAGCGCCACTGTCTGTGCGACGAAGTCGATGATCTCGGTATCGGCTGGCGATGGCTCACGCATCTCAGGGTGGTGCAGGACAAAAGCACCGAGTAGTGCGCCCTGCGCAGAGCGGATCGGGATTGACCAGCAGACTTGCAGACCTTGTTCCATGGCCAATGCGTGGAGCTTGACCCAGAGCGGCCCACTCGACATCTCGGGGAGATTAGTGCGTGGATCAAACAACGCGTCAGCGGCACAGGAGTCCGAACGTGTTTTGAGGGTAATATCTTTGACACTTTCGTTATAAGCGCCAGGAAGGCTAGGCCCTGACCAGTGTTCCAAATGCTGGCCGGCTTTATCCAGCAGCATGATGCTTCCCAAGAAGCGGGCTGAGGAAATCGCATCCATCTCTCGAACAATGGCATCCAGCGTGATGCTGAGGGCAGTTTCTTCGACAGCCAGTTCCAGAATTCGAGTTTGCGCAGCCCCGATGGCCATCGCGCGATTACGCGCCTGGGTAAGCCGTGCATTCTCGATGGCAATCGTTGCAAGGCGCGCCAGACTCTCAAGTCGCATGATGGTGTCGCCACCATGATCGCCAACCTCTGACCAGTATGCTCCGAGCGCCGCGACTGGAACAGGCTTGCCTATGGGCACCATGACTAAACTTCGGACGAACGTTGGCGCATAAGCATCTTGCGGGATCCGAGAATCAACCCGGACGTCACGAATAGCAACAGTCTCACGATGATGCATGACCCAACCCGAAATACAGTGGTCAGCCTGGAAGGTCTGACCTTGCCAAAGCGGGGAATCAGCATCTTCCGCAATGTAGGAACAACGTCCCTCGTCTTCAATAGCAACCGCGATGCCATCTGCACCAACCGCTGCACGCGCAGTGTCACGCAACACGGCTACGACTTCGTCTACTGATCGTGCCGTGCTCAGCCGCTCAGTTGCGTTGAGCAAGTGTGAGAGGCGGCCCTCATTGTTTTGATCCACTGGAACGGTTGACAAGCAGATCTCCCAACGTGTGCCACAGACGTATTTCTGTGGGTGAATTCAAGATGTAGTTGATGTAAGAGGTGCTGCAGAGCGAACCATATTTTGAGGCGCGGTCACTGGGAGTGTCTCAGAAATGCGACGGCTTGCCATGACTGTCTATCGGAACATCTCCACCAACCCATTGCCGGGTGCCTGTCCGTACAACTCCAAGAACACTTACCACTCCCGGTTGTATGCTGCGGGTAGGCTTAGCTCCATACCTTTGCGTACAGGATACCCACTCAGTGAAGTAGAAATGGTTTGAGAAATGGTACGACTACAGATCCGCCAATACAGGGATGTTGTCATGGGCAAGCGGAGCGCGCAGGTGGGAGGATGGAAGCCCGACAGGGCCGAGACGAAGCGGTCACGCGTAGGCTCGGTTAACGACAGCCGTCCGCGACAGCGGCCCACCAAACTATCGATGGTAGCAATGAATGATGCCCTGACTGCAGAGCTGAACGCGCTGAAGGCAGCTCAACTGAGAGCTCATTGAACAACTCAGTAACCTCCATCGCGTCTCACCCTATCGGCCCAAAACTTTTACGCAGTTGCTTGACCGATACGCGTAGGCTCCATCTCCGTCTCATCCGCCGGCATAGGATCGAAGCTGTCAGCGCGAGCAGCACGCCACATACGCTCATAAAACTCACCGGCTATCTTGCCACTAAGCAATTCTCCAGGTCTCAGGAACACGTGCATCTGCGAGAAGAGCTTCACCTCAGTGGCCGACATACGACGCACCAAGTGCCGTGCAGTCAGTTGGGATGGGTTAGTCAGGCCAGCTGCTGCCAGCATCTCGGCCAACGCCTTCAGCGTGCTGCGATGAAAGTTGTACACCCGAGTCGCCTTGTCCTCTACAACCAAAGCTCGTTGGCGCAAAGGATCCTGCGTGGCCACACCAGTTGGACACTTATTTGTATGACAGGATTGAGATTGAATACACCCGATAGCGAACATAAATCCTCGGGCCGCATTCCCCCAATCAGCACCGATCGCCAAAACACTCGCTATGTCGAAGGCACTGATGATCTTGCCACTGGCGCCCAGCTTGATCTTGTCTCGCAAGTTGATGCCAACCAGCGTGTTGTGGACGAACAGAAGCCCCTCACGCATCGGCACGCCAAGGTGATCTGTGAACTCCACCGGCGCCGCACCGGTACCACCCTCAGCACCGTCGATCACGATGAAGTCAGGCAGGATTCCGGTTTCAAGCATGGCCTTGGCGATACCCATGAACTCCCATGGATGGCCCAGGCATAGCTTGAAGCCCACCGGCTTGCCACCGGACAAATCACGCAGTTGGGCAATGAAATGCATCATCTCCAAAGGCGTAGAAAAGGCGCTGTGGCTGGAGGGCGAGATGCAATCCTGGCCCATCGGTACACCACGGGTACTGGCAATCTCCTGGGTAACCTTATGCTTGGGCAGGATGCCGCCATGACCTGGTTTGGCGCCTTGGCTGAGCTTGATCTCGATCATCTTCACCTGCGGATCGGTCGCCTGCTTGGCGAACTTCTCAGGATCGAATTTGCCATCGTCAGTACGGCATCCGAAATAGCCACTCCCCAGCTCCCAGACCAGATCACCACCATGTTCACGGTGGTAGGGACTAATGCTGCCCTCCCCCGTGTCATGGGAGAACTTGCCCAACTTCGCCCCCTTGTTCAGAGCGCGAATCGCATTAGCACTCAACGATCCGAAGCTCATGGCAGAGATGTTAAAAACCGATGCTGAATACGGTTGTTTGCAAAGCGGGCCACCGATCTCTACCCGAAAGCTTTCTGGATCTGACAGCGGAGCCGGACGCATCGAATGGCTGATGAACTCATATCCGGCCTGGTAGACATTCATCAACGTACCAAAAGGCTTATCGGAGGCTTCACTTTTGGCTCGGGAGTAGACGAGTGCTCGTTGGGAGCGAGAGAACGGTGTGGCCTCATCGTCGGCTTCCAGCAGGTACTGACGGATCTCTGGGCGGATTCCTTCGATCAGATAGCGGATGTTGCCAAGGATGGGGTAGTTGCGTCGCACAGCGTGACGCGACTGAAGCAGATCAAACACACCCAAGAGACTCAGGGCGCCGATGACCAAGGTGAATGGCCAGAGCCACTCATGCTGGTAGACGAAAGGCAGGGTTGCCAACGTGAACAGCACACAACACACGAAGAACGCATAGCGGCTCAGCAGGGAAAGACTCATCAGGGTTACCTTCTGGCATTGCACGGTCTGTCCAAAATACCAACAAATCGCTGCTGCTTTTCAATCCATAGATGAAAGTTGAAGACTTTGCGCCCAAACCTACAGGCTCAAATCGCGAGTTTTGCCGAGATTTAGCCCCAGAGCTGTTTAAATATTGCTGTGAGCTGGCGGCATACCTTTTGGAATGATTCCCTCCTCCAAGGGCAAGGCAATCTGCCATTACCGGTCTATCCTCTCCCTTCCGCAGTATTTCAAGGAGAGATCTGTATGGCCGCTGTTCCGGATTTAGGCGGGGAATTAGCACCCGTTGTCGATGACTTTGAAACCTGGCTTGGTGAGCGAAGCCGCTGGTTGCAGACGGCAGCCAAGCATCTAATTGAAACTAAAAAGCTCCCCACAGAAGATCAGATCGCAGAGTTGGCTCGACTCTGCGTGATCGAGTCAAAAAAAGGTGACGATCCTGGCTTTGGCAAGGTGACGCCAGGATCCCTAGCTTTAGCGGCACACCGACCGCCTATACGGATAGAAGGCCTCGAGGAGGTCTACGGTTTGAATGCCGTAAAATCTGGAGCCGCGCTGCCGTTTGGTGCAGGCGACATCACCGTTTTCTACGGACAGAACGGCTCAGGCAAAAGCGGCTATGCACGACTTCTGAAGCAGGCATGTGGCTCGAAGTCGAAAGACGACATTCACCCTAATGTCTTTGCCGAAGAACCAGAGGCGTGCCGGGCTAACTTCAGCGTTTCAGTAGCAGGTAAGTCAGGAAAGATCGAATGGACTCTGCTCCAAGGCGCAGATGCGATGCTTCGTCATGCCCAGGTCTTTGATTCCAGAACCGCTACCCAATACATGGGTAAAAATGAAGCTAGCTACGAGCCTAGCCAGATGAGATTTGTGGCCTCGTTGATCTCGATCACTGATCAGGTTAACAAGCACCTGACAGCATCGAAGGATGCGCTGTTGAGTGCATTGCCCCAGTTCCCCGACGACTTGAGCGAGACCGAAGAAAGCAAATGGCTCAAAGGTCTCACCTCGGCGACGACCAACGCTGTCATTGATAAAGGCTGCACTTACACCCAGGAGCAGGATGAGGAAAGGATCGCTTTTGAAACCGCACTGACTCAAAAGGATGTGGCAGGACGACTGGCCTCCATCAGGAAAGAAAAGCAGGGATTGACCGCTGTTGAGTTGGCCATGACTCAGCTCAAGGAAAAGCTTTCCTCAGAGGTCGCGCAGGGAATCGTGGACGCTCACATCGAGGCGAAAACTACGCGATTAGCTGCTCAAAAGTCAGCGCAACAGTTGTTTGCTGAAACACCTCTCGAGGGTGTGGGTGAAGCTGTTTGGCAGGAACTCTGGAAGCAGGCCCGACTGTTCTCTCAAACACATGCTTATCCGGAACAACCATTCCCCGTGGTTGGTGAAGACGCCAAATGCGTGCTCTGTCAGCAGGAGCTCAGTAAAGACGCAGGCGTTCGGCTGCAACACTTCGAGCAGTTCGTCACGCTGGGGTTGGAGCGTGTGGCGAAGCAGGCGGAAGACAAGTACAAGCAGCTGCTCCGTGGCCTCCCCCAGTTGCCAGATGAGCAGGGGTGGCTGGCTCACATGGCTCTGCTCAAATTAGATCAACAGAAGGCCACCGAGTTGTACACGGCCTTGGTGCAGCGGCGCATGGATCTCAACACTGCTGATTTGATTGAAGGAGTGTCCCCATTTGACTGGGTGCCGGTGGATCAAGCTTTACTCGCACAAACCGAACAACTATCCAAGGAAGAAAAATCTCTTACAGAGCTGCAGCAGGACGGTAAACGGCAGCAAATGGAGGCACAAGTCCGCAAACTCAAAGGCCTGCAATGGTTGGCGCAAAACAAGCCGGCAATCCTCACCGAACGCGATCGGCGTCTGGCCGTTGACCAATACGCAAAGGCCATACGACTAGCCGCGACCAATACGCTGACGTCCAAGAACAACGAGCTTGCGAAATCCGAGGTCGAGGCAGGATATCAAACCCGCTTCGCCGCCGAACTCAAATTGCTTGGTGGCTCGAGGCTTCCTGTAGCTCCCCAGAGCAAAACTGTTGGCAAAGGGAGGACGACTTTTGGGTTAACGCTCGTCGGCGCCAAAAGCGCGCGTCCGCCCGAGCAAATTCTCAGTGAAGGTGAGACAAGAATTGTTGCACTCGCAGCCTTCTTGGCCGACATCACCGGCTCGAACCAGGTGGCACCATTCATTTTCGACGATCCAATTTCATCACTGGATCAAGACTTTGAAGAAGCAGTCGTTTCACGCTTGGTCAACCTGGCTCGAACCCGCCAAGTGATCATATTCACACACAGGTTGTCGCTGGTGACCCTCGTAGAATCTGCGGTGAAGAAGCTGAAGGAGCATCCGGATATCCCGGATGTAACTTTTGACGTTAAGACGCTTAGGCGCCTCGACAAAGTTTCTGGTGTATTGGCCGGGACAAGTGTCCGCGACTCGAAGCCCAAGCCTGCCCTCAACAAGCTACTGAACGAGACCCTGCCTCGGCTTAAAAAGCTCCAGGCAGAAAGCGATGCCGACAACTACGATCTCATCGCTAAGGCCATCTGCAGTGATTTTCGGATCATCGTGGAGCGTACGGTCGAGGTAGTAATGCTGAACAGTGTTGTTCTGCGATTCCGTAGAGAAGTCACCACAAAGGGACTACTCAGACAACTGAGCCACATTACCCAGGAAGACTGCGATCTGATCGATGATCTGATGACCCGTTACTCTGTGTATGAACATTCGCAGTCGGACGATCTCCCTGCTGCACCGCCGGAGATTGCTAATCTCGAAGAGGACATGAAGTCGTTGTCGGTCTGGATGGAGGAATACGCAAAACGAGTGGCGTGAAACGATCAACCACACCATCGACAAAATGCCCTGCAGCGGTCAAAGCGAGCTTTGATCGCTGCATCCCAACTCTAACCCACGCTTGGTATTTCGACAAAGCTCGCTTGAGGACGAGTCCGCTCACTCTCCGAGGCTGTATCGCAGGGATAGAACCTCCCAATTGCAGGCGACTACGCTCCAAGCGAGATGCAAGCGGAGCGCGCCGGCTCAAAGAGCCAGAGGCGTAAGGATGAAAGCCCGAAGGGGCGAGCCACGAAGTGGCTCGATTAACGACAGCCGGCCCGCAGGGCACGCCAGCTTGAGAAAAAATAAATGTCATCCAACTGGAAGACTTACCCTGTATGAAATCACAGGAAGACAGCTAAAAATTGTGACTACAGTCGAGCCTATAAAGAACAAAAAACGTTGATTTTACTGGGATATCGATAGTTGTCGTTCTTGGTCTTGATTCTCAACATCATCCCACCCCGCACATATATATACTGACTGCCAAGGGTTTTATCTTCCGGCCCTCATCTTGATTTATTTTTTTCCTGTGTAAAAATCTCAACCACACCCCCCACCAATATGAAACGAAAGGCGAAAGATGGATTACCGCGTCTACTTCCTCAAAATTGACATTACAGTCGAAGACCAACTTCTTGATCACCCTGACAACCTGGGCATGGTCTCGCAAACAAGCGTGAGCACAAAAGACAACCCGCCGTATACCCATTGCAGAAACATCAGAGAGGTAGAACAGGCATTCGAGCGCCACCACAACTTTCCAACAAACGATGACGCAGTGCTTTGGCCCAAACAGAAGGTGAAGGTACTGAAGGTCGAGCCTTGGGCCTCGCGCTAGTCCGCTTGGAGAGGCGCCTGTAGCAGGCCACGCCTCTCAAGAGATAGCCCTCCATCATGACGATATCCACTGTGGCACGATGCCCTCTCTATCGCCAGCTGTACGATGTAGGCACATATGAAACTGCTCATTACTTTCGTTTCATGCGACACAACAGTTCCCGACACTCAACTGCTGGAAAGGTTAGCAGTGCATGGTGTTCAACATGAAATCATCAACGCAACTACGTTCCCTTACTCTGCATGCGGATCAATCCGAGATATCGAAGCCGAGTTTGAGGCCGCGCACAACTACACCATAAGCGACAACTTAGTCGCGCTGCCAGAGTGCAAAGTTAAGGTGCTTAAAATTGACGCTATTTCGACAGAGCCGTGAAAAGTGTTCTACTCATGCTCGTCGCGTACGTCGAAGTCATCATATGCGCCAAGATATAGTCGTCGACAAGGCAAACGCTGAATATATCCCTGTTCCAGTAATTGCCGAGGGATGTCCAGCATCAGGTCAGTTGCTTCCCATCTCTCCGTGACCGGCGTGGATTTTTTTGCTTCCCGCACGAAAGCATCGAGATCAAATTCGCGCTGAACCAGGAATGGGCCTGCGCGATCGTATCCTTCGAATTTTCCGGAGGCGATGGTTATCACATCACCTGGTCGTAGAATCGTGCTTCCCATATCCAGTGCCTATTGAATGCCGCTTATTGCAACCACCTGCATCTTGCGTATCTGGGTCAGCGGAACCAGATCGCGCACCGCCTCCACAGATAAAGCATGGCCACTGCCTATAGGGTTGGAGCGATCATCACCGTCGACCTCATCAAGCACGAGAAGGATCCCAGCTGCTCCCGTATCTCCAAGGCGAACCCCTGTCAGACGCCATAGTGCTGCGCGCCGGGCTCTCTCTCTTTGCCGTAATTCACGGCGTTCATCCTGAGGAAGCTGCGGGTGCTCTGGCGACATGCTTGATAATCCTCTTCCGCGAGTCTCAGCTAGGCCACTGTCACATGACGCTGAGGCCTAGCGTGGGTCTAGGAGAGGCCATGGCAGATGACCTCCCTAGCAGCGGGTTTACTTTACGAGGCTCGCTGCGGCGTGACACCAAACTCATGAGTTCCGTATGCCTCTAGGGAGCCTTGAGGGATAGATTCCAGATTTGTCATTTGCTCCTTAAAAGCAAATACCTGCCTCAGTTTGTAAATGAAATAAATGATGCCGGTTACGACACATGCATATGCAGCGTCCCCACAGCCTGCTTCGAGATTACCGTCACGCATTATCGAGAAAATGACCGCATATGGAATCCAAGAGAAAACGGTCACGAGGACACTGATCGCTAATACGCCACCGGTGGCGCCTAACATCTGCGATCCGGCCATAGGAGCGCGCAGTGTTTCGCCTGCTTCGTTTCTGATAGCCATTAGCACGAGCGCCTTACCTTTTCGGCCAAAATACAGGCGATTCGTCGTTCCTCGGCCCGTGTATTGAAGGTAATTGGAAGCGCTCGACTCCATGTAGACGTCTTTGTACCGATAGCCATTCAAAGTAATATCGTACAGATTGATAGCCTTGCCATCCCGAACATTCGAGACAACCCCATCAACATAACTAAAGTTAAAGGCGAGACTCATATTATTTCCTTAATAATGAGCAATATTTTAGCGAAAATTAAAAAGGTAAGCAGTTACTAATTCGATGCGCGATATACGTTTTTTACAACTTTCAGAGATTCGACGTCGAAATCAGGACGATGTGAGTCGTGGTAGACAGCACCACTGTCTACTTCGAAAACACATGTTGGAACGTCATTGGAGTCGAATCCCATTTTGAGCGATTGGAGCCGCTCCATGCGCCAAGACTCTCCGCCATTGACCCATGCCGGGGTGACGACCTGCACCTCAGAGACTTTGAAGGTATCGTTCTGCCCGCTTAGCAGCTCGTACAACCGAGTCTCGTCGTTCACGAACTCTTCGACTGCGACGAACCGGTCGTCCTGCCACCGTTTCACGCTTACGTGATACCAGTGGGTTTTGAGCGCCCTAGAGACACCATGCCAGTGGGCCAGCCCGTCACCGAACATCCCAACAAACCCGGCCATTTCACTCTCATGCGTGCAGAACATTTTGTGGCTGTCTCGATCTCATGCGCCGCGTTAAAAGCGGGTGATTTAGTGAATGGCATAGATGTCTTTTAGCGAGGCTGACTTCCGATGGCCGCTGCCTCTCAGGACGTACACGGTGTTCCGGGTGACGAACAGAAATCCTTCACTGAACTCAGTGGCGATGGTTGACCTCACCCAATTGCCTGGTTCGAACCTGCGGTTGTCGTCATGCCTGACATTGTGCGCGTATACGATCATGGGCAGGCAGCCAGCGGCATGAACCTTGGCGAGTTCATCCTCGGTTACGACCACGTCGAAAAGGATCCAGTCCTCTACAACACAACAAGGCATCCATCGGTACCGGGATCTGGCCAGTGCCAGGACGTCTTCGAGGCTAAGGTCAGATCCTGCAGTGACAACGCCAGGGTCGCCCAACAGGCCGTAGTCCACAGAGCCATCCATCTACCCCAACCTCGCTCGTCAATATCTAATAAACTTAGCTCCTCGAACGCTCTCCAGCCTCTGTAAAGAAGGCTAGCGATACGCAAGGGCCACATGAATCAATATATAGATTTGTGCGGCCCCAAGCAAACACGGCATACCGTCCCCTTTTGGGATTCTGAAATGTCGCTGCGCGAATCGTTTGGAGCGGTGCTACAGCTGCTTCGCACACGGAAGGGGCTAACCCAAGCGGATATCTCAAAGACAGTGGTTCAATCCCACATCAGCCAGCTCGAATCCGCCAAGACGAGCCCAACCGTAGAGGTAAGCGGTGAGCTCGCATCTGCGTTGAGTATTCGACCCACGACACTCCTTGTTCTAGCGCTCGCCTCATGCGAGAGAGAGACTGCGCGCGATACGCTGATGGCGTCCCTAGCCGAGCTCGAGGAGCTTGGGTTGGCAGACGCGGAACTACCTTCTAAATCGGAGACGATGGTGACGCCAGCGATGGCTGAAGCTGAGAGGAAACGGCAAGCGGTTCAGGGGTTGAAGTCAAAAGGGTTCTCACAGGCCCAGGCCGCTAGGGAATTGGGAATCGCGAAGACCACTCTGAGAAGGCTTTGGCGTCAGACATAAGGTTAACAACGAGATCGGGGCTCGGGGTTAGCAAATGCAGGCCGGCCTGATAGCTTCCGACCATTCAACTAACAAGGTCTCACCGTAATCGATGACACGTTCAAGACACTGATCGTCCTTCCCGATACCAACGTCCTAGTCCTGAGCGCTACCTCCTCAATCTTGACTTCCTGCACCCGCAAGCCGCACGAGTGCCGCACAAGTTTTATTGCAAGGATCCTCTTTGTGATAAGCCTGTTGAACAGGTATCTCGAGAATGTACGGAGTGGCGGCATCAGGATGATCGACAGATCGTTCGCTGGCGTTTCGTTAAAGCGATCCGCCGAACTCCTCGCTGGTGCCATGCGAGTGGCCATATGCGCCAGGAATTTACGCCAACCAATGCAAGCAACTCAGCCGGTTCGATTTGAATTCGAACAACTCGACCTTCTCGAGGAAGCTGAAGCACTTTTGGACGCTCTTTGAGATTCCGACGCCCATACTAACTGATGCCTTAGGCGGTCAGGATTTAGCCAACGCGCCTTGTTGGCAAAAAACGGCTCGACAGGGACGTGTAAAGAACTCAGGCACAGATTGCACGCGAGCTGGGCTTCTCAACGGCGTTGGTGAATAGGCTCCAGGAACGTCCTCTAGGTGAGTAGCCGTAGAATCGGCTGCTCTATGGAAGAGCCGTTACATTTTTCGAATTAGCGGCTCCACTCCTGTGGTGTCGAGAGACTGCGGCATGCGCGATCATTACGAATTAGGCATTTTCATGACAGAAAAACCCTGAGCGCGCGACAACCTCTGGGGATTTGCTCACATAAATTCAGGATGGAGGCGAGGGGTCGTGGGTAGAGGCATGAGCCGCTAGGCCATCGAGTATCGAAAGCCAAGGCAGACAAAAAGGATATGTCCCCTGCAGGAATCGAACCTGCATCTAGCCCTTAGGAGGGGCTCGTTCTATCCGTTGAACTAAGAGGACACCATATATGTATCTTGAGTTTTTTTTTGCTTTCATTCAAGCAAAAATAGAAAAAACAAGGCTTTAGGGCACATTCTGGACACTCAGCGGCACCGACATTTCGGGCACAAATTCACTGATCGGGAGCCCCATCCTAGCCCGTACCAACTCAGTGTTACCGCTCCCCCCATTGGTGTTGCCGCTTTCCCTTTGACCCGTTCTGAAGGCCAGCAGTGGAAACGGAGGGGAGTCCCATGAACGTGCAGCGAATAAGCCTTCCTAGCCTCTAGACCTAGGAAAATCGGGGAGAGTCAAGGTGCAGTAAAACCTATGTCGGATAAGAACTCACAACCTTCCCCTTAGGAGGGGGATGCTCTATCCAATTGAGCTACTGAGACACGGTGCCAACGCGCGGAATGGCGCTGGCGAGACGGCGAGCATGTTAACGGCAAGCCATTGTTTTGTCATGTCGTCATTGTCTTTTTGGGCTGTAGTCCGCCGGGCATTTGACTGGCACGAAAAGGTCATCATGCAAATTGCAATGGTGCAAAATGGCATCATTGCAAACTGCAATCCACAGCACGATCATTTAAAACGTAACTAATTGATTTTTAAGTTATTTTTTATTCAATTCGCTTGGCATGCGCACTGCATTATCACTCTTGTGCCCCCCCTTCATAGATCAATTCAAGCGAAGGTAATCGAGATGAACATCACGCTCTCCCTATTGAACGCCGCAGCCTTCGCCGCGTTGGTAGCCTTCCACTTTCAGGACGATGGCCGCAAAACCGAGAGCGTTGCCGTTCAGGCTCAACCGCATTTTCTGATCAAGCAGACCCCACGCTACGCCACAATCCCGAGCCTCCGTTCCGACGCCATGCTGGCCAACGATACCGACGAGGCCATTCCCGTCGAGCGCACCGAGCGCTGGGTGTTCTGATTCAACAACCTTCACTGAGTTGCCTGTTTGTCTTTTACGAGAACCGTCATGTCAAAAGCCGCTTTATCCTTTCTGATCCTGACCCTCATGGCGCTCGCCGCCGACCAATTACTCACGCCTTCAATGGAGCCATTCGGGATGATCGCCAAGACGTCTGCGGGCGTTTTTGCCTCGCTGTTCCTTTTGGCATTGGTTGCCGGGCGACGGATCAAATTTGACCCGGTGCTGCGTCAGGCAAAGCCCTAACTGGAGAAAAGTTCTACACTGTTCGCCCTGTTTCCCGCTGCCCGATCTGACCTTCTGCTCGCGTTATTGACTAGCTAACACCTCGCCGACAGACCCTTCGTCTCTTTCTTGGACGCTTTCTCGAATTTTTTCGTGGACAGTTCTACCCTGAAGACAGATAGCCATCATGGCGAAAACCCGCGTAATCTGTGGCTATCGCCCGGATAAGCGATACCTCGGAACTTTGCAAACCAGAACGCATTTCTGATAATTGGTGCTGGCTAAACGCCTTTATCTAGTTCAATATTTGTCACAGATTTGACGCCAAGGTTCCGACGGATTGATGCATGATGACGGACCTTTATGTTGGGCAGGTTGAACATTTCGCCGAAATGATAGTCAGACGATGACATCTCGCGGCCAAATGCATGAACCGCCTCCCTTTTGAACTAAATCGGTTAAATATATGAGCCCTATGAAACAGGCCAATTATTCCAGTCGCACAGCTGACAAGTTCGTTGTCCGTCTTCCGGAAGGCATGCGCGAGCGCATCGCCGAAGTCTCCAAGGACAACCATCGCAGCATGAACTCTGAAATCATTGCGCGCCTCGAACAAAGCCTGATTCAGGAAGGCGCCTTGGGTGACGAGCCTAAACTGCGTCTGGACAGTCCTGAACTGTCGCTGCATGAGCGCGAATTGCTGCAACGCTTCCGCCAGCTCGCTCATCGCCAGCAGAATGCCCTGGTGTCGCTGATTGCTCACGACACCAGCCTGGGCGACGAGGAATAAGCCCTCCCGGCCAACGACCAAAAAAGCCAGCGTATCGCTGGCTTTTTTGTGCGCGTGTAAGCGCGCACCTGACTGTTGCGCCCAATAAAAAACCGCCCTGCTGGGCGGTTTGCTTTGTCTCACAACGTTAGAGCAGGAACAACGTCGCAAGTCCCAGGAAAATGAAGAAGCCGCCACTGTCAGTCATGGCTGTGATCATGACACTGGAACCCATCGCCGGATCACGCCCCAGCCGGGCCAGCGTCATCGGAATCAATACCCCCATGAAGGCGGCCAGCAACAGGTTAAGCGTCATCGCTGCCGTCATCACCACACCCAGCGACCAGCTGTGATAGAGCATGTAAGCCACAACACCAATCACGCCGCCCCAGATCAGGCCGTTGACCAATGCGACACCCAGCTCCTTGCGCATCAAGCGTGACGTATTTCCGGTGCTCACCTGGTCCAGCGCCATCGCGCGAACGATCATGGTGATGGTCTGATTGCCTGAGTTGCCACCAATCCCGGCCACGATCGGCATCAGGGCCGCGAGCGCGACCAGCTTCTCGATAGAGCCTTCAAAGAGGCCGATCACACGCGATGCGATGAACGCCGTGATCAGGTTGACCGCCAGCCAGGACCAACGGTTGCGCAAGGAGCGCCATACCGAAGCGAAGATGTCTTCTTCTTCACGCAAACCGGCCATGTTAAGGACTTCGGACTCGCTCTCTTCACGAATCAGGTCGACCATTTCGTCGATGGTCAAGCGGCCAATCAGCTTGCCGTTCTTGTCTACAACGGGCGAGGAAATCAGGTCATAACGCTCGAAAGCCTGCGCAGCTTCGTACGCATCGCCATCCGGATGAAAACTCACAGGGTCACTGGCCATGACCTCCGATACCTGTTTTTCAGGATCGTTGACCAGCAGGCGCTTGATCGGCAACACGCCCTTGAGCACCCCGTCGTAATCGACCACGAACAGCTTGTCGGTGTGACCCGGCAACTCCTTGAGGCGACGCAGGTAGCGCAAAACCACTTCGAGGCTGACGTCTTCGCGGATGGTGACCATCTCGAAGTCCATCAAGGCGCCGACTTGCTCTTCATCATAGGAAAGCGCTGAACGCACACGCTCACGCTGCTGGCTGTCCAGCGCTTCCATCAATTCATGTACGACGTCGCGCGGCAATTCCGGCGCGAGGTCGGCGAGTTCGTCCGCGTCCATTTCCTTGGCAGCGGCCAACAGCTCGTGATCGTCCATGTCGGCGATCAGCGTTTCACGAACGGAGTCGGACACTTCGAGGAGGATGTCACCGTCGCGCTCGGCCTTGACCAGTTGCCAGACCGTCAGACGGTCCTCAACAGGCAAGGCTTCGAGAATATAGGCGACGTCGGCGGAGTGCAGATCATCGAGCTTGCGTTGCAGCTCGACCAGATTCTGCCGGTGAACCAGATTTTCAACACGGTCCTGGTGCTGGCCTTCCTGGCGATGGGTCAGGTCCTCGACAACACGCTGGCGCTGCAGCAGATCAACGACTTGAGCGAGGCGATCCTGAAGGCTTTCCTGCGTTTTCTTTACTTCTACTTCGGTCATAGGCGAACTCCACTCCCAGCAGTGGAGCACGCCGGAAGATCAATCAGTCGATTCTTGATTGGTACAGCTTGGTTCTAAGTTGCTACTGGGTAAGTCCATGGAGGTATTCCACAAGCCCCGGCGGGGCTGACGGGCGCAATGATACACCGCTTGCCGGGTCTGCATGTTAAAAATTCAACGCGGAACAATCGCTTGCAACACAATGTTAAGCATTGTCCGAGTCGTTATTGCTACGACGTCACATCCCGAGAAGAAAACACGCTCGCCGAAAAAAATACATCTGGCTAGCCTCCTCTGACATCCCGTCAAGGAGGACTGCATCATGCGCTTCGACACCCGCAAAGCCATTTTTGCTGCGCTGTTTTTTCTGCCTGCGTGTACGTGGGCAACAACGGTCAACCGCTGCGAAGACGAACGCGGCCACGTCACCTTCACGACCTTGAGCTGCCCCTTCGGTCAATCCGCCAGCTCGCAAAACGCGAATAGCCCACCTCCCGGAACACGCCTTCCCTCGCCGCCTCACAGCAAGCCATCAGCAAAAGTGCCGAACAATGAGCTAGTGATTGTCGGGCAACGCGACGATGGCTGTGGAAACGTGCTCAGCCCGGAGCTGCGACGCAAGGCGATCATCAATCAGCAAACGCCAACGGGCATGACGAAACGGGACGTGGAGAGCCTGCTGGGGAAACCGGACAAGATCATTGGCCGCAACGGCGAGGTGCGTTACGTCTACGCCGAAAAGAAGGGACGAAGCCGGCAGGTCACGTTTGACGAACACGGCTGCGTAAAAAGCGGCCGCTCAAAAAGCAAACCGTAGAAAAGCAAAAAGCCCGCATTTGCATGCGGGCTTTTCGTTTTATGGTGCACTCGACAGGATTCGAACCTGTGACCGCTCGGTTCGTAGCCGAGTACTCTATCCAGCTGAGCTACGAGTGCAATTGGCGCTTGTTAAACCAGCTCACCTCTGGTCAATGCATTTTACTTCTGGAAGTGAGTGGTGCTTCCGAAGACCTGTTGAAGCCAGGCTCTTTCTTAAAGCTACTACCTGTATCACTACAAGTAACGCTTAAATGGTGCACTCGACAGGATTCGAACCTGTGACCGCTCGGTTCGTAGCCGAGTACTCTATCCAGCTGAGCTACGAGTGCATTTGTTGCCGCGCATTATAGGCCGTTAAATCTCTTGGTCAAGCACTTTTTCTAGTAATTTCAACAACTTACAGAAGAAGCCAGATTACAACGTACTACGCAAATAATGGCGGAGAACGGGGGATTCGAACCCCCGACACCCTTGTGAGGTGTACTCCCTTAGCAGGGGAGCGCCTTCGGCCACTCGGCCAGCTCTCCGCAACACGGGGCGTATAATAACCACCCTTTTCCCCGTTTGCAAACCAAAAATTCAAATAAAATTAATGGCTTGGTTCCTCGTCCTTCTCTTTCTTGATGCGCAGGTAGATCTCCTCACGGTGAACAGCCACTTCCTTGGGCGCATTGACCCCAATTCGTACCTGATTACCTTTAACGCCGAGCACGGTCACGGTGATCTCACCGTCACCAATAATCAGGCTCTCCGCGCACCGACGGGTCAAAATCAGCATACCTATCTCCTCAACCTCAATTCAGGGACTGCAGTCTGCACAACCGAAAGGCATCGGCCCGCGCCGCAAGCGGCAACAGGCCAGCACCCTGAGTATTGACTAGCGCCGGGAAAAAATCAGTTTTCTCGTGCA
The DNA here is from genome assembly GCF_045764065.1 of Pseudomonas sp. Pseu.R1. Taxonomy (NCBI): domain Bacteria; kingdom Pseudomonadati; phylum Pseudomonadota; class Gammaproteobacteria; order Pseudomonadales; family Pseudomonadaceae; genus Pseudomonas; species Pseudomonas sp. Pseu.R1. Next base: position 1,552,819 of record NZ_JBJGEE020000001.1, read on the forward strand.
CGTCAGAAACACAAAAGGCGCGGTCTCGACCGCGCCTTTTGCTTCACCTCTTACTCGCCCTGGCGGGGAGCGTCGAGTTCGAACGCCGTGTGCAGCGCGCGCACGGCCAGTTCCAGATACTTCTCTTCGATCACGACCGAAACCTTGATTTCAGAAGTGGAGATCATCTGAATGTTGATGCTTTCCTTGGCCAATGCCTCGAACATGCGGCTGGCAACGCCCGCGTGAGAACGCATGCCGACGCCAACGATGGAGACCTTGGCAATCTTGGTGTCACCGATCACTTCGCGTGCACCGATTTCCTTCGCGGTATTTTCCAGCACGCTCAGAGCCTTCTCGTACTCGTTGCGGTGCACGGTGAAGGTGAAATCGGTGGTGTTATCGTGCGCAACATTCTGCACGATCATGTCCACTTCGATGTTCGCGGCGCTGATCGGGCCCAGAATCTTGAAAGCAACGCCTGGAGTGTCAGGGACGCCACGAATGGTCAGCTTGGCCTCGTCACGGTTGAAGGCGATGCCCGAAATGATCGGCTGTTCCATGGATTCCTCTTCATCGATGGTAATGAGGGTACCCGGACCCTCCTTGAAGCTGTGCAGCACGCGCAGCGGGACGTTGTACTTGCCGGCGAATTCCACCGAGCGGATCTGCAACACCTTGGAACCGAGGCTGGCCATTTCCAGCATCTCTTCGAAGGTGATCTTTTCCAGACGCTGAGCCTGAGGCACCACACGCGGGTCAGTGGTGTAGACACCATCGACGTCGGTGTAGATCTGGCATTCATCTGCCTTCAGCGCCGCAGCCAGGGCCACACCAGTGGTGTCGGAGCCGCCACGGCCCAGGGTCGTGATATTGCCGTTTTCGTCGACCCCCTGGAAACCTGCAACCACGACCACTCGACCGGCTTTCAGGTCAGCGCGAATTTTCTGATCGTCGATCTGCAGGATACGCGCCTTGTTGTGCGCGTTGTCGGTCAGGATGCGCACCTGATTACCGGTGTAGGACACCGCAGGCACACCGCGCTTGATCAGGGCCATGGCCAGCAGGGCAATGGTGACCTGCTCGCCGGTGGAAACGATCACGTCCAGCTCACGAGGATCCGGATTGCCGTTGATCTGCTTGGCCAGATCGATCAGGCGATTGGTCTCGCCGCTCATGGCGGACAGCACCACTACCAGGTCATCGCCCGACTCGCGGAATTTTTTGACTTTGTCGGCCACCTGCTCGATGCGCTCGATCGAGCCCACGGAGGTGCCGCCAAATTTCTGTACGATTAAAGCCATCTCAAAGCCGCCTCGGCCCGTAAGGGCGCCCGTTAAACATTCAAACCGCGTAGCGCCGCAGCCTCCCTTTGAAGAAGGCTGCGATGGGTCGACTTAAATTCCCTGTTCGGCGAACGGAACCGCGAGCGCAAGCGCTGCGTCCAGGCCTGCGGCATCAACGCCACCGCCTTGTGCCATATCAGGACGACCGCCACCTTTACCGCCCACGGCGGCAGCCGCTTGCTTCATCAAATCACCGGCTTTGAGTTGGCCAGTCAGGTCTTTGGTGACACCCGCCACCAGCACGACCTTTTCCTCATGCACACCGCCGAGCAGGATCACTGCGCGGCCGAGTTTGTTCTTCAACTGGTCCACCAGCGCCAGCAGCGCCTTGCCATCCTGACCGTCGAGACGGGCAGCGAGGACCTTGGCACCCTTGACGTCCACCGCAGCGTTCGACAGATCGTCGCCCGCCGCGCTGGCCGCCTTGGCCTGCAGTTGTTCCAGTTGTTTTTCCAACAGGCGATTGCGTTCCAGGACAGCGGTCAGCTTGTCCAGCAGGTTGTCGCGATTACCTTTGATCAGGCTCGCGGCTTCCTTCAGTTGTTCTTCAGCGGTATTCAGATACGCCAGCGCAACGGCACCGGTCACCGCTTCGATACGACGCACGCCAGAGGCCACGCCGCCTTCGCTGATGATCTTGAACAGCGCGATGTCGCCGGTACGATCCGCGTGGATACCGCCACACAGTTCCACCGAGAAGTCGCCACCCATGCTCAGCACGCGAACGGTGTCGCCGTACTTCTCGCCGAACAGCGCCATGGCGCCCTTCTTCTTGGCGGTGTCGATGTCGGTTTCTTCGGTTTCGACGGCGGTGTTCTTGCGCACTTCAGCGTTGACGATGTCTTCCAGCGCTTTGATCTGCTCAGGCTTGATCGCTTCGAAGTGACTGAAGTCGAAGCGCAGGCGCTGGCTGTCGACCAACGAGCCTTTCTGCTGAACGTGATCACCCAGCACCTGACGCAATGCAGCGTGCAGCAAGTGAGTGGCGGAGTGGTTCAGCGAAGTGGCCTTGCGTACGTCAGCAGCGACTTCGGTCTGCAGGGCAGTACCGACCGACAGGCTGCCCGAGGCTTGTACGCCGTGGTGCAGGAATGCGCCGCCGGTCTTGGTGGTGTCACGCACGTCAAAGCGCGCAGCACCGGCAGAGAGATAGCCGCAGTCACCGATCTGACCACCCGATTCCGCGTAGAACGGGGTCCGATCGAGGATCACCACGCCCTCTTCGCCTTCGTTCAACTGCTGAACCGACTGGCCTTCCTTATAGATAGCCACAACTTTCGCGTCGCCGCGCGTCGCGTGGTAACCCGTGAACTCGGTGGCGACGTCCACTTTGACCAGGCTGTTGTAGTCCATGCCAAAGGCGCTGGCCGAACGCGCGCGCTCACGCTGGGCGTCCATTTCACGCTCGAAGCCAACTTCGTCGAGGGTCAGGTTGCGCTCACGGGCGATGTCGCCGGTGAGGTCCATCGGGAAACCGTAGGTGTCGTACAACTTGAACACCACATCGCCCGGCACCACGGTGCCTTTCAGTTCAGCCAGATCCTGTTCGAGAATCTTCAGGCCCTGTTCCAGGGTCTTGGCGAATTGCTCTTCTTCAGCTTTCAACACGCGCTCGATGTGCGCCTGTTGGGATTTCAACTCAGGGAACGCTTCGCCCATTTCGGCCACCAGCGCCGCGACGATCTGGTAGAAGAAGCTGCCCTTGGCACCCAGTTTGTTGCCATGACGGCAAGCGCGGCGAATGATGCGACGCAGCACGTAGCCACGGCCTTCGTTTGATGGCAGCACGCCATCGGCAATCAGGAAGCCACAGGAACGAATGTGGTCAGCCACGACTTTCAGTGACGGCTGATTGTCATTGGTGCAACCGATGGCCTTGGCGGCAGCGGACAGCAGGCTCTGGAACAGATCGATCTCGTAGTTCGAATGCACGTGCTGCAATACGGCGCTGATCCGCTCCAGGCCCATGCCGGTGTCCACCGATGGCGCTGGCAGCGGATGCAGCACGCCGTCGGCAGTGCGGTTGAACTGCATGAAAACGTTGTTCCAGATCTCGATGTAGCGGTCGCCGTCTTCTTCTGGCGAACCGGGCGGGCCGCCCCAGATGTCAGCGCCGTGATCGTAGAAAATCTCGGTGCACGGACCGCACGGGCCGGTATCGCCCATGGTCCAGAAGTTATCGGACGCGTACGGCGCACCCTTGTTGTCACCGATGCGAACCATGCGCTCGGCCGGCACGCCGACTTCCTTGGTCCAGATGTCGTAGGCTTCGTCGTCCGTGGCGTAGACCGTGACCCAGAGCTTTTCCTTGGGCAGATTCAGCCATTTCTCGGAGGTCAGGAACGTCCAGGCGAAGGTGATCGCATCGCGCTTGAAATAGTCACCGAAGCTGAAGTTACCCAGCATTTCGAAGAAGGTGTGGTGACGGGCGGTGTAACCGACGTTTTCCAGGTCATTGTGCTTGCCACCGGCACGCACGCATTTCTGGCTGCTGACAGCACGGGTATAAGCCCGCTTCTCCTGACCCAGAAAGCAGTCCTTGAACTGGTTCATGCCTGCGTTGGTGAACAGCAGGGTCGGGTCATTGCCCGGAATCAAGGAGCTGGAGGCTACACGGGTGTGGCCTTGCTCTTCGAAGAAGCGAAGGAAGGCTTCACGGATTTCTGCGCTTTTCATAGGTTCTTCCACGGGAACTGCGGCCGGAGCCAGGTGCATAACGTCATTCGACGAAACGACGGCAAAGGGCCGCATTATATAGGCGTTGCAGCTACGGTACAGTCACTTTGTACGATAGAAGCTGCCAATTGGTTTATAGGGCGACTATCGGCTGCCAAATTCGGCAAATGCCGCGACCACCTGCTCCATTTGCGCAGCCGAGGCATCCAGGTGCGTCACCATGCGCAGACGCGGCGCCGCGCTCAGGACGATACCCCGCTCAGCGCAAAAGGCCTTGAGTTTCTCGGCTCGCTCACCGACCTGAACATAGACCATGTTGGTTTGTACCGGCTCGACGTCAAAACCCAGCTCGCCCAACGCCTTGCCCAGAAACGCAGCGTTGGCGTGGTCTTCAGCCAGACGCTCCACCTGGTGCTCCAGCGCATATAACCCTGCGGCGGCCAGCAAGCCGGCCTGACGCATACCGCCACCGACCATCTTGCGCAGACGCCGCGCCTTGGCGATGAACTCACTCGATCCGCACAACACTGACCCGACAGGCGCGCCCAGTCCTTTGGACAGGCAGACCGACACCGAATCGAAGTGGCGAGTGATTTCACGAGCATCGACGCCCAGTTTGACCGCCGCGTTATAGAGACGGGCGCCATCCAGGTGCAGGCCCAGCCCCTTCTCGCTCGTCAGCGTGCGCGCGGCTCTCAGGTACTCCAATGACAGCACTTTGCCCTGCATGGTGTTTTCCAACGCCAGCAAACGGGTGCGAGCGAAATGGAAATCGTCGGCCTTGATGGCGGCCTGCACATCATTCAAGTCGAGCGAACCGTCGGGCTGATTGTCCAGCGGTTGTGGCTGGATCGACCCCAATACCGCCGCGCCGCCGCCTTCGTATTTGTAGGTGTGCGCCTGCTGGCCGACGATGTATTCGTCACCGCGCTCACAATGCGCCATTAGGCCCAACAGATTGCTCATGGTGCCGGTGGGTACGAACAGTGCCGCCGCAAACCCAAGACGCTGCGCCAACCACGACTCCAGCTTATTGACTGTCGGGTCTTCGCCATACACGTCGTCACCCAGTGGCGCGCGAGCCATGGCCTCGCGCATGCCTGCGGTGGGTTGGGTCACTGTGTCGCTGCGCAGATCGATAACCGTCACGATGAAGCTCCCTGATAGCTGGTTGAACCTCAGTCTTGAGGTCTGAGCCGAAGATAATCAAGGCTGCGCCAGGGATTGCCAAGCCACGCTTATAAGAAAAGCTGATGAAACCCATCCAAAAGGCTCCATGCACATTCTGAAAATCTGTGTTACAAACTGCACGCCGACGAGAAATCGTCGGTAACGTTCTCAGGGCGGGGTGCGATTCCCCACCGGCGGTAATGGCGTGCAAAGCGTCTAGCCCGCGAGCGCTCTTGCAGGGTTGTGCCTGTGCAGGAGGTCAGCAGATCTGGTGTGATTCCAGAGCCGACGGTCATAGTCCGGATGAAGAGAGAACGGGATAGGTACCATAGGATCGTCTCGCAGCCTCATCACGGGTGCGTTTTACCCGGATGGCTGACGACCGTACCCTGGCATCCCCTTCGATCCAAACGCCCTGTTTTTTCATTAAACAGGAGTCAGAACAGATGCAACCCACCGCTATTCACGCTCATGAGCGCATTGCCTTCATTCAAGCTTGCTGGCACAAAGATATCGTCGATCAGGCACGCAAGGGCTTTGTCGCCGAGATGGCCAACCACGGCTATGCCGAGAGCGATATCGACTTTTTCGAAGTCGGCGGCGCTTTTGAAATCCCCCTGCATGCCAAATTGCTGGCCAAGACCGGTCGCTACGGCGGCGTCGTCGCGGCAGGTCTGGTGGTCGATGGCGGTATCTATCGTCACGAGTTCGTTGCGCAATCGGTGATCAGCGCCTTGATGCAGGTTCAACTGGAAACCGAGGTGCCGGTGTTCTCGGTGGTTTTGACCCCGCACCATTTCCACGCGGGTGAAGAGCACCACAACTACTTCTTCAACCACTTCGTGCACAAGGGTCAGGAAGCGGCGAAGACCTGCGCCGATACGCTGACCAAATTGCGTGCAGTGCGCCGTTTGGCAGAGCCGCAGAAAGCAGCAGGTTGATGGAATGGCGGCGCTCTCAGGAGTGCTGCCATTTTTTGTGAAAGATTCTATGTTGCCCCGTCAACTGCCTTCGCCACCAAGGCGGCTCCCACAAAGTCGGCGCCGAACATGACTCATAGGCTCGACACGCACTACTGTGGGAGCCGGCTTGCTGGCGAAGGCGGTGTGTCAGTCAACATCGATGTGTCAGGACCAACGTATTCGCCACCAAGGCGGCTCCCACAATGATCGAGACAATCGTCGGAGCTCTGTCAGCCCAACTGCTCATCCGTCGTCGGCACGATCAGAATCCCTGCACGCAGCCCGTTCTTGACCTTCGGGTTCGGGAAGATGATGCGGGCGCCCTCTTCTTCCACCACCCAGCGTGAATCGGCCAGATCTTCGGCCAGCACAAAGCCTTTATCCAGCTTGGTAAAGTTTTCGATGTCCGCGGGCAAATGCAGGCGGAAAGCATCGCTGTGCTTGATGATTTCCCGGGCAACGCTGAACAGTTTCAACCCGTCGATTTCATCACCCACCAACGGTTCGGTGCCTTGAATCAGGTTTATCAGCGTCGTTCGCAAGCGCGACAGGTCGACCTGCTGGTTCTGTCCGAATGGCCGCGCCTTGCCCAGTTCAAGGGTGAAGGCCTCTGCCCCCAGCTTGTCGTAGGTGTAGGCGCTGAACACCACCGAAGGCTTGTTCTGCAGCAGCACCGCTTCCATTCCCGCACCGTGCAGACGCACGAGTTCACGGCGTGAGTGTTGGCGCCCTTCTTTCCAGGGATACAGCGCGAATTGCTCGATCTTCGAGCCACGAATGGCCGTGTGCAGGTCGTAATGCAGGCGATAGCGATCGGGAATGTTGAAAAAACTCGCCGCCAGACGCTCCAGCTCACAGGCGCGAATGGCTTCGTTGCCGCTGCTCAGCTCGTGGCGGCCGTTGAACAGCCGGTTGACGTCCTGTTCGATGTAACGCTCGCCGCGACGCATCGCTTCGGGGTTGCCGAACAGAAACAGAATCCGCGTCCGAGGTTTGAGTTCGCTGCGGGCGATGGCATGGATCAGGTCATCGAGCAGCTCGATGGGGGCGGTTTCATTACCATGGATGCCTGCGGACAACAGCAGGTCAGTGCCGTTGTCTTTCGCTTCGGGGGGCCGGACTTCCAGCGCCCCCTCGGCCAGCCAGCGCATGCGCACGCCTTCGACGGTCAGTTGAGTCTTTTCGGCGGGTTCACGACCTGCCAGGGTCAGTTCAAGCAGTTTGCCGAGGGCGAGCATGGGGCGGATTCCTGCTAAAGCTTAGTGGTTGCAGTCCGGACCGTGTACGTGGCCGTCTTCTTCGTCATCTGCGTCAGCCGCTTCCATCTCCAGTTGCAGGCTGACCAGGTTGGTGGCCATCGGACGCAACAGCAGGTTGGCGTACTCGGTGTCGCCCTCTTCGACGTCCACGCCGATCAGCAACTGGCCACGACCGTCCTGTTGAATCCAGACTTCCTTGCCCTGCCAGATCACGGCAAAGCGAGTGCAGGAGGTTTCCAGCTGGGTGCCGTCGGTGTCTTCAAGGATCAAACGCAGGGCGTCGCTCATGACAAAAATTCTCTCTCTAAAACGCGAAGACATTGCCTGCCTGACACCAATCAGGCGAGACGCAATGTCGCAAAGGGCTCAATTGATCTGGAAAGGATAGACCGCACCCAGTTTCAGGTGCTGTGTCAGTTCATCCAGCGCCGTACGGCACTCGATCAGCAGTTGGGGATCTGCGAGATCACTTTCGCTCAGACGATCGCGATAGTGCTTGTCCACCCACTGGGTCAGCGTGTCGTACAGCGGCGCGGTCATGATAACCCCTGGATTGACCGCCGCCAGTTCCGTTTCATTCAACGCCACTCGCAAACGCAGGCACGCCGGCCCGCCGCCGTTCTGCATGCTTTGCTTGAGATCGAAGACCTTCACTTCGCGAATGGGGCTGTCGTCGGCCATCAGACGTTGCAGGTAATGCCAGACGCGTTCGTTGCTGCGGCATTCTTCCGGCACGATCAGCAGCATCGAGCCGTCCGGGCGCGACAGCAACTGGCTGTTGAACAGGTAAGAACGCACGGCGTCCTCGACGCCCACTTCAGTGCGCGGCACGCAAATGGCCTGGAAACGCCCGCCGCGACGACTCAGTTTGTCGTGCAACTCGCTGAGCATATGCTCGGTATTGAGAAAAGCATCTTCGTGATAGAACAGCACTTCACCGTTGCCGACCGCGATCACATCGTTATGGAACACGCCCTGGTCGATCACCGCCGGGTTCTGTTGCGCATAGACCACGCCCTCGTCACTCAGGCCGTGCAGACGCGCCACGGCTTGCGAGGCTTCCAGGGTCTGGCGCGCCGGGTATTTCTGGGGCGTCGGGAAGCGGGTGTCGAACGCTGCACGCCCGAAGACGAAAAACTCCACCCCGGCCTCGCCATAGCTGCGGCAGAAGCGCGTGTGGTTGGCCGCACCTTCATCGCCAAACTGGGCGACGGCAGGCAAGGCGGCGTGATGCGCGAAATGCGCCTGATTGGCGAACATCGCGCCCAACACGCGACTGGTGGTCGGATGCTCGATGCTGCGGTGGTATTTGCAGTTGAGGTTGGCGGCGGTGAAATGCACACGACCGTCAGCGGTGTCGGCACTCGGGCTGACGGTGGCCGCGTTGGCAACCCACATGCTGGATGCCGAGCAACTGGCGACCAGCAACGGCATGGACTCTTTGGCTGCACGCTGGATGACCTGCGCATCGGTGCCACTGAAACCCAGCTTGCGAAGACCCGCGACGTCCGGACGCTCCTGTGGCGCCAGCACGCCCTGGGTGAAGCCCATGTCCATCAGCGCTTTCATCTTCGCCAGCCCCTGCAACGCGGCTTCGCGCGGGTTGGACGATTGCTGGCAATTGCTCTGGGACGCGACGTTGCCGTAGGACAACCCACCGTAGTTGTGGGTTGGCCCCACTAGACCGTCAAAGTTGACTTCACAGGATTTCATCGGTGAGGCTCCGTGGATCTGTTTTTATAAACATCAATGTTCGTTTCGCACTGCTGCTGCACAAAACCTGTGGGAGCCGGCTTGCTGGCGAAGGCGGCGTGTCAGTCGACATTGATATATCTGGACCGAAGCATTCGCCAGCAAGCCGGCTCCCACAGATCAAGCGTCAACCCTCAAGTCAATGTGATGCCCGGCGTCAGGCTTGCTGGCAACGCCAACGCCCCCGCCTCCAGCGACGCCACCGGGTACGCGCAATAATCCGCTGCGTAATACGCACTGGCGCGATGGTTACCCGATGACCCCACACCACCGAACGGCGCGGTGCTCGCGGCACCCGTCAATTGCTTGTTCCAATTGACGATGCCCGCCCGGCTTTGCAGCCAGAACTGCTGGTAACGCGCTTGCGAATCCGAGAGCAACCCCGCCGCCAGGCCATATTGCGTGTTGTTGGCTTCAGCGATGGCTGCATCGAAATCCACGTACCGAATCACCTGCAACAAGGGGCCGAACAGCTCTTCATCTGGCCGATCGTTCACGTCGCTGACGTCAATAATGCCCGGCGTCAGCAACGCGGCGTTAACATCTGGCTGGGTCATTTCCAACAACGCTATCGCGCCATTGGCCAGCAACTGCTCTTGCGCATCGATCAGTGCCTGCGCAGCACGCAGGGAAATGACCGAGCCCATGAACGGTGCGGGCTGCTCATCGAACGCGCCCACTTGAATGGTTTTGCTGACCTCTACCAAACGCGTCACGAACGCATCTCCCCACGAACCTTGCGGCACCAGAAGACGACGAGCGCACGTGCAGCGCTGACCTGCCGAAATGAACGCCGACTGAATCACGGTGTACACCGCCGCATCGACATCGGCCACCTGATCCACCACCAGCGGGTTATTGCCGCCCATTTCCAGCGCAAGGATCTTGTCCGGGCGACCGGCAAATTGCTGATGCAGCGAATTGCCGGTGCGGCTGGAGCCGGTGAAGAACAGGCCGTCGATTCCTGCGTTGGCGGCCAGCGCGATACCGGTGTCCCGAGCACCTTGCACCAGGTTCAGCACCCCCGCTGGCAAGCCTGCTTCAATCCAGCACTTCACGGTCAGTTCGGCGACCTTCGGCGTCAGCTCGCTGGGCTTGAACACCACCGCATTGCCCGCCAACAGCGCCGGGACGATGTGCCCGTTCGGCAAATGGCCGGGGAAGTTGTAAGGGCCGAACACTGCGACCACACCATGGGGCTTGTGCCGCAGCACTGCCGTGGCATCGCCCAGCGGACCACTTTTCTCGCCCGTGCGCTCGCGGTAGCTCTGGATCGAAATCGCGACTTTGTTGACCATGCTGGTCACTTCCGTCGCAGACTCCCACAGGGGCTTGCCGGTTTCCTCGCCGATGCAGTGAGCGATCTCATCGGCACGTGTTTTCAGCGCGGCAGCGAAGGCTTCGAGCACGACAATGCGCTCTTCCAGTGTGCGGGTCGCCCACGCGGGAAACGCCTGACGCGCCGCTATCACCGCAGCGTCCACCTGTTCAGTCGTCGCGCTTTGCCCAGTCCAGATCACCTCTTGGGTCACCGGATTCAGCGACTCGAACGCCTCGCCCTGCCCGGCCTGCCAGGTGCCGGCGATATACAAAGTCGACATCACACACCCTCCCGAGCTGGAGACAAAGGCACGGCTCGCACCTGATCGCCTGCGGTAAGACGCAAGCGTTTGGCGGTCATCGGATCGACCACCAGCGTGCCCGCCGCAAAACGCGCAGGCGCTGCGGTGATACGGCAGTCTTCGCGCTTGCGGTTGTGAATGAGGAAAGGCGTCGCATCGTCGCCCGGCGTGCCTACGGCCAACACCAGCGCCTGACTGTCACGCACTGCTCGGATCTTGCCGGTTTCGCATTCAATAGCCGGGCCTGCGTCGAAAATGTCGACGTAGCCTTGATAGCTGAAGCCCTCCGCCTTGAGCATGGTCAGCGCAGGCTCGGTGCTGGTGTGCACCCGCCCGATGACGTTGCGCGCCGCTTCCGACAGGAAGCAGCTGTACAGCGGAAATTTCGGCATCAACTCGGCGATGAACGCGCGATTGCCAACGCCCGTCAGGTAGTCGGCCTGGCTGAATTCCATCTTGAAGAAGTGACGACCCAGGCTTTCCCAGAATGGCGAGTGGCCTTGCTCGTCGGACATGCCGCGCATCTCAGCGATGATCTTGGCGCCAAACAGCTCGGGAAATTCAGCGATGAACATCATCCGCGCCTTGGACAGCAGACGACCGTTAAGACCATTGCGCGCATCGGCGTGGAGGAACAGCGAGCACAGTTCCGAGTTGCCGGTCAGGTCGTTGGCCAGGAACAGCGTCGGGATTTCGCGATAGATGTTCAGTTCTTGCGACGCGCTGACCGTCAGGCCCACGCGGTAGTTGTACCAGGGCTCACGCAGGCCCACTGCACCGGCAATGGCCGAGATGCCGACCACACGCCCGTCGTCGTCCTCCAGCACGAACAGGTAATCGGTGTCGCCCCGCTCGGCTTCGCCACGGAAGCTTTTTTCGGCCCAACCGACCCGGTGCGCCAGGCGCTCCTCATTGGCGGGCAGCGTGGTCAGGCCTGCGCCTGTGCTGCGCGCCAGGTCGATCAGCGCCGGAAGGTCACTGCTGCGTACGGGACGAACGATCATGCTTTCTCCTCATGCCGATCCCTCGCTGGGAAACCGGCCAACTCGCTAATCTGCGACACGGCGACGCTTTTTTTGCAGTACTTCGCAGTACGTTGCGGCCACCGATGACTCAACCGATAAACAAAACCGTCAGACCGCGACGATGCGCACGCTGGCGCCCTCGCCGACACCCAGGGCTTCGGCGGCTGCCACGCTCAGGGTCACCGGCTTGCCGGGCACCCAGTCGAGTTCCAGCATCACCGCGCGGTAATCCTGCAACTGGCTGTTGGCGACCAGATACGGACGCCCGCCCTTGACGGCGTCGCCGCTGTCCACCGGGTCGACTTTCACTGGCACCACGCGGCTCTGGGCAATCGAGCGAATGCCGGACACCCGCGCATGCAGGGTCGGACCACCGTCGAAGATGTCGATGTAATGGTCGGTTTCAAAGCCTTCGCGCATCAGGATGTCGAAGGTGATCTGCGCACGCGGATGCACCTGGCCCATGGCCTCTTGGGCCTCGTCCGGCAGCAACGGCACGTAGATCGGGTAATGCGGCATCAGTTCTGCGAGGAACGTCCGGCTTTTCAGGCCACACAGACGCTCGGCTTCGGCGTAGTTGAGGTCGAAAAAGTTACGGCCGATGGCGTCCCAGAACGGTGAGTCGCCGTTTTCGTCGCTATAACCGACGATTTCGGTCACCACCGAATCGGCGAAGCGCTCGGGGTGCGCGGCGACGAACAGCAGTCGGGCGCGTGAGTTGAGTTCAGACCATAACGTACCGACCAGTTCGGGCAGCACGTAGAAACTGGTCAACAGGCTGTTGCCGGTCAGGTCGTGGCACTGGGACAGAACGTGAATCTTGTTGTGAATCTTCAGTTCGCGGGAGGCGTGAACGAAAGTCTCGTTGCGAAAGCTGTAGAACGGCTCTGAATACCCCGCCGAGGCGACGATCCCCGAACAGCCCACCAGCCGACCGGACTCGGTGTCTTCCAGCACGAAAAAATAGGTTTCCTCGCCGTTGAAGCTGACCTCGGCGGCAAACGACGCCTCGGACGCGGCGATCTTGTCACCCAGACGGCCAGCGTCATCCGGCAGAGACGTGACACCAATCGGGCTGTCCGCAGCGAGTCGCTGGACCTCGCTCAGATCCGCCATTTGCGCAGGGCGCATTACCAGCATGGTGTCACTCCTTGGAAAAAATCAGGCCGGTTACCCGGCGAGAGAAAACAAAATGTGAGACTTGCGCGATCCGTGGGAGCCGGCTTGCTGGCGAAGGCGTCAACCCAGACACATTGATGTCTACTGACACACCGCTTTCGCCAGCAAGCCGGCTCCCACATGGAATGCAGACGCTGTTAGGCCGCAGCCAGCTTGGCGACAGCACGCTCGAAACGGTCCAGACCTTCGTTGATATCGGCATCTTCGATCACCAGACTCGGCGCGAAACGCACCACGTCAGGACCGGCTTGCAGAATCATCACGCCTTCATGCTCGGCCGCGTTGAAGAAGTCCTTGGCTTTGCCTTTCCAGGCGTCAGTCAGCACACAACCGATCAACAGGCCCATACCGCGCACTTCGCTGAACACGCCGTATTGCTGGCCGATCTTCTCAAGCCGCGTCTTGAACAGGTCATGCTTGGCCTTGACGCCCTTGAGCACTTCAGGGGTGTTGATCACGTCGATCACCGCCTCGCCCACCGCGCAGGCCAGCGGATTGCCGCCGTACGTGGTGCCGTGCACGCCGACCGACAGGTGCTTGGCCAGCTTGTCAGTAGTCAGCATGGCCGCCATCGGGAAACCGCCGCCGATGCTCTTCGCGCTGGAAAGGATGTCCGGGGTCACGCCGTAATGTTGATAGGCGAACAGATGGCCACTGCGCCCCATGCCGCTCTGCACTTCGTCGAAAATCAGCAGCGCATTGTGTTCGTCGCACAGTTTGCGCGCGCCTTGCAGGTATTCCAGTTCGGCAGGCAACACGCCGCCTTCGCCTTGAATCGGCTCCAGTACAACGGCGCAGGTCTTGTCGCTGACGGCCGCTTTCAGTGCAGCCAGGTCGTTGTACGGGACGTGGGTGATGCCGGTGATTTTCGGGCCGAAACCGTCGGAGTATTTCGGCTGGCCACCGACGCTCACGGTGAACAGGGTGCGACCGTGGAAGCTGTTCAGTGCAGCAATGATTTCGTACTTCTCGGTGCCGTACAGGTCATGGGCCACACGACGGGCCAGTTTGAAGGCCGCTTCGTTGGCTTCGGCGCCGGAGTTACAGAAGAACACGCGATCAGCGAACGTGGCGTCGACCAGTTTCCTGGCCAGGCGCAGTGCCGGTTCGTTGGTGAAGACGTTGGAGACATGCCACAGCTTGTTGGCCTGTTCGGTCAGTGCACCGACCAACGCCGGATGGGCGTGGCCCAGTACGTTAACCGCGATGCCACCGGAGAAATCCACCAGCTCACGGCCCGACTGATCCCAGACGCGGGAACCCTGGCCGCGCACGGGAATGAACGCTGCGGGGGCGTAGTTGGGGACCATCACCTGGTCGAAATCGGCACGTTGCACCGGTACTTGCTCAACGGACATCGGAGTCTCCTGAAGAGGAACGCCTGCCTGGGACTGGCGAGCGATGGAAGGATTGTAAGGACTGATTTCAGCCCGGCCTTGCCGCCAAGCGACAACTTCTTATAGCGCAAAACCGGCTTTTTCCGAGGCTTTCGGCAATGCGACAAATAGCGTCGGAAAGGCGCAGTTTAAACGTTGGCGCGCCGTTGTAGCAGCGGTCTGTCGATTTGATTTGATCGCAACGCACGCGCAATAACCTGTGGGAGCCGGCTTGCACGGCCTTCGGCCAGAAGCAGCGACCGTTGCCACCGGCAGCAATCAAATTCGGCAAATCGCCGTCGGTGTCAACCGCGCTCGGCGGGAACCGACGACAACTCGAACGGGCTGCTGCTGCGTCGCTGGTTGCGGTCTTCGCGGGGGGTGGCACCAAAGAAATTGCGATAGGCACTGGAGAAATGCGGGCCGGAGGAGAAGCCACAGGACAGGCCGATCTGAATGATCGACTTGCTGGTTTGCATCAGCATCTGCCGCGCCTTGTTCAGACGCAGCTCCAGGTAATACTGGCTCGGTACACGATTGAGATACTGCTTGAAGATGCGCTCCAGTTGACGACGGGACACGCACACATGCTGGGCGATTTCGTCGGTGGTCAGCGGCTCTTCGATGTTGGCTTCCATCAACAACACAGCCTGGGTCAGTTTCGGATGGCTCGACCCCAGACGGTTCTGCAATGGAATGCGCTGACGCTCGCCACCTTCACGGATGCGCTCAACCACCAGCTCCTCGGAAACCGCTCCGGCCAATTCAGCGCCATGATCCCGAGCCAGTACGGCCAGCAACAGGTCCAGCACCGACATGCCGCCGCAGGCCGTCAGACGATCCCGGTCCCAGTCGAACAAATGGCTGGTGGCGATCACTTTCGGAAAGCGCTCGGCGAAATCATCTTGCCAGCGCCAGTGCACGGCTGCGCGGTAACCGTCCAACAGCCCCAGCTGCGCCAGCGGGTAAACCCCCGCTGACAAGCCACCAATCACACAACCTGCGCGCACTAGTTGTTTCAGCGCGCCAGCGAGTGCCGACGCCATGGGCGCAGGAGGCTCGTCGGCCAACAGGAACACTTTCTGACACCCTTCCAGACGCCCCACCCACGACTCGCCCGGCAATTGCCAGCCGCCGTTCGATTCCGCCGGCTCGGCGTGCATGAAGGTCAGCTCATACGCGACTTCGGGATGAACGCGCTGAGCGACACGCAAGGCTTCCTCCGCCAGCGCCAGAGTCAGGGCTTTGGTGCCGGGCCAGATGAGAAATCCGATTCGATGGGCAGTCATGGCGTGCAATCCGAAACGTGTCGCTGTTAGGGGTCACACGCCCGCGCGTGTGAAGTGAACCCGTTGCTATCAGTTCATGCCAGCGGTCAAGGTGACGCGCAGCATGAACTGTTCTGACGCAAAACGCACCGTCCGGGACGGCGCGTTTCGCTACTTCAAGCTGCCGGAGAGAAACTGCTGCAAACGTTCCGACTTCGGATTGAGCAACACTTCGCGGGGATCGCCGCTTTCTTCGACCAAGCCTTTGTGCAGGAAAATCAACTGATTGGAGACTTCGCGAGCAAAGCCCATCTCGTGGGTCACCACCACCATGGTGCGACCTTCCTGAGCCAGTGCCTGCATGACCTTGAGTACATCGCCAACCAATTCAGGGTCCAGCGCCGAGGTCGGCTCGTCGAACAGCATGACTTCCGGCTCCATCGCCAGCGCGCGAGCGATCGCCACACGCTGCTGTTCACCCCCGGACATATGACCCGGGTAGGCGTCCTTGCGATGAGCCACGCCCACCTTGTTCAGGTAGTGTTCGGCCTTTTCCAGCGCTTCCTTTTTGGGCACGCCGAGGACGTGAACGGGCGCCTCGATAATGTTTTCCAGCGCCGTCATGTGCGACCACAGGTTGAAATGCTGAAACACCATCGACAGGCGCGAACGCATGCGCTGCAGTTGTTTCGGATCGGCAGCCTTCAAGCCGCCGTCCTTGCTCGCCACCAGCTTCAACTCTTCGTTGTTGAGCAGGATGCGACCGGATTTGGGCTGCTCCAGCAGATTGATGCAGCGCAGAAAGGTACTTTTTCCCGAGCCGCTGGAGCCGATGATGCTGATCACGTCACCTGCTTTGGCGGTCAGCGAAACGCCTTTGAGCACTTCGTGACTGCCGTAGCATTTATGCAGGTCCTGGATTTCCAGTTTGTTCATGTTCTCGGTTCTCACAGGTAATCAGTCGCTGAGCAGGCGGCCGCTGCGCAGCGGGGTACGTCCCGCCACCTTGGCCATCCAGAAACCCGGTTGGGCGTAACGCAGTTTTTCGATGGCGAACAATACGCCAGCCGTTGCGGTGCAGACCGTGGTGACGCGGTCGGTCAGCGGATCAATCACTTCGAACAGCGGCTCGCCCGGCTCGACCCAGGCACCCGCCGGGCGCAGGAAGGTCAGCACGCCGGGGTGCGGCGCGTAGATCATTTCGGTGCCTTCGAAGGGCATGCCTTCGCACGCGTCATGAGTCGCTTGCGGCCACTCGCCGCCAATCAACCCCTGCTCGGCGAGGAACGCCAGAATGCCTTCGGCATACGCCTCGGCTTCGGCCTTGCCGGTGTTGGACTGTCCGCCGAGTTCGAGCGTGGTCGACATGCACGCCAATGGAATTTGCGCTTCGGGGAACTGCTTGCTCAGGCGCAACCAGGGCAACGAACAGGCTTCGTCGAACGAGCTGCCGCCTGAATCTTCGGCCAGCAACCCGACGCTGACGCCCAGATGCGCCGACAGTGAACGCCATTGCGGCCAGTGCTGCGGCAAAGCATACATGTGCAGCGAGGCATCGGTGTCGCAATGCAGGTCGAGCACAATGTCGGCGTTGCAGGCATGGCGCAACAGCACCCGCTGCATACCCGCCAGCTCGCTGCCCGCAGGCGGCAATTGGTCGAGCACATCAGCCATGGCCTGGCGGATCAGCTTCACATTGGCGTGAGGATCATCGCCCAGTTTGCCCATCAATCGCTCGGCCACAGGCTCGCTCAACTCGGTGAAATCGCGGTTGAAGTTCTTGCCGCTGCCGTATTCGAAACGCCCCTGATGATTGCCTTGCAGCAATTGCCCCAGGCCAATCGGGTTAGCGACGGGCACCAGTTCGATAACGCCCTTGAGCAAGCCTTGGGTTTCGAGTTGCGTCAGCCGCTTTTTCAATTCCCAGGCCGTACGCATGCCCGGCAGTTCATCGGCGTGCAGGCTGGCCTGAATGTAAGCCTTGCGCTCGCCCTGACCGAAGCGGAACACGCTCAGCGTGCGCTGCGTGCCGAGATTGCCCCATGGCAAGTCGTGATCGATGCGTTGCATATCAGTGCTTCCTCGGTGCGAGGTAACCAAGCCAGCGGCGCTCGGCCAGCTTGAACAGTTTCACCAGAATGAAGGTCAGGCACAGGTAGAACACGCCCGCCGTGATGTACGCCTCGAACGGCAGATACAACCGGGCGTTGACATCACGCGCCGCACCGGTGATGTCCATCAAGGTGACGATGGACGCCAGACTGGTGGTCTGCAGCATCATGATCACTTCGTTGCTGTACTGCGGCAGTGCACGGCGCAACGCGGACGGCAGCAGAATGCGACGGTACATCTTGGCCTTGGACATGCCCATCGCCCGCGCCGCTTCGATCTCGCCCGGTGGCGTGGATTTGAGGCTGCCCGCGATGATTTCCGCGGTGTAGGCGCTGGTGTTGATGGCGAAGGCCAGGCAGGCGCAGAAGGTCGCGCTGGACAGCCACGGCCAGAAAATGCTCTCGCGCACCGCTTCGAACTGGGCCAGGCCGTAGTAGATCAGGAACAACTGCACCAGCATCGGCGTGCCGCGAATCACGTAGGTGTAGCTCCAGGCCAGCAGGTTGACCCAGGCGACTTTCGAGACGCGCATCAGGGCCAGCGGCAAGGCCGTCAACAGTCCGAAGAACAGCGACAGCGCGAGCAGCTTGAGGGTAATCAGTACGCCGCTGAAGTACAGCGGCAGGTTGTCCCAGACGACGTGGTAATCGAAGATCATAGGTCTGCCGCCCTTACGCCTGCCGAGTAGCGTTTTTCGATATGCCGCAGCACCAGCAGCGAGACACTGGTGATCACCAGATACATGGCCGCGACGGCGAGGAAGAAGGTGAAAGGTTCGCGGGTCGCATCAGCGGCCTGCTTGGCCTTGAACATCATGTCTTGCAGACCGACCACGGAAATCAGCGCAGTGGCCTTGGTCAGCACCAGCCAGTTGTTGGTGAAGCCGGGAATCGCCAGACGGATCATCTGCGGCACCATGATGCGGAAAAACACACGCATTCTGCTCATGCCATACGCCATGCCCGCTTCGGCCTGGCCTTTGGGAATGGCCATGAAGGCGCCACGAAACGTCTCGGAAAGATAGGCCCCGAAAATGAATCCCAGCGTGCCGATACCGGCCATCAGGGGGTTCAGGTCAATATAGTCGTCGTGCCCGAGCAGCGGCGCAACGCGGTTGAGCAGGTCCTGACCACCGTAGAAAATCAGCAGGATCAGCACCAGATCAGGAATGCCACGAATGACCGTGGAGTACACATCGCCCAGCCAGGCCAGCCAGCGCACCGGGGACAGACGCAGTGACACGCCGATCAGCCCGAGCACGATGGCCAGTGCCATGGAGCACAAGGCGAGCTGCAGGGTCAGCCATGCACCGTCGAGGATGACGGCTCCGTAGCCTTTCAACATGTAGTGTGGCCCTCGAGCGCGGGATAGAAAAATGGCGCAATCAGAAGGATCGAAGATCCGCTGACTGCGCCATTGCGTTCGGAATTCGACTTACTTGCCGTAGATGTCGAAGTTGAAGTACTTGTCTTGAATCGCTTTGTATTTGCCGTTTTCGCGGATGGCCGCAATGGCTGCGTTGAGCTTGTCCAGGTCAGCCTTGTCGCCTTTGCGTACCGCGATGCCAACGCCGTCGCCAAAATAGTTGACGTCGGTGAACGCCGGACCAACGAACGCGTAGCCTTTGCCAGCGTCAGTGTTCAGGAAGCCGTCTTGCAACAAAGTGGCGTCGGCCACGGTGCCATCCAGACGACCGGCGCCGATGTCCAGATAGATTTCGTTCTGCGAGCTGTAAGGCTTGATTTCAGCGCCCAACGGAGCCAGGACTTCCTTGGCGAAACGTTCGTGGATCGAGCCACGTTGCACGCCGATGTTCTTGCCTTTCAGTTCGCTCAGGCCGTCGCTGACGACCGTGCCCTGCTTCATGACCAGACGGGCCGGGGTGTTGTAATACTTGTTGGTGAAGTCAACGGATTTCTTGCGGTCTTCAGTGATAGACATCGAGGACAGGATCGCGTCGATCTTGCGCACTTTCAGCGCCGGGATCAGGCCGTCGAATTCCTGCTCGACCCATACGCACTTGACCTTCATCTCTTCGCACAAGGCGTTGCCAATGTCGTAGTCGAAGCCGACGATGCTGCCATCCGGCGCTTTCGAAGCGAATGGAGGGTACGCCGCTTCGATACCGATTTTGAGAGGCTTTTCATCAGCGAACACAGGCTGTGCCAATACGGACAGCGCCAGTGCGCCCAGCAGCATGAGCTTTTTCATTCTTGGAACTCCATCGGTCTAACGCAACAAGTGGCAGTGAGCGAAACGCTCAATGGGCAGAAGGATGCTTTGAAATTGCGACGCGAGGCGCCATCGAGTCTCAAGGCTCGGCGGGCCTTCGGCGAGTGATCGGCATTTTAGCGGCAGGCTGTAAGTCGATATTTCTTCAATGCGACAACTAGTTACAGAAGCGCCGAGAAAGTCGATCAGACTGATTGACAGCCCAAGCATTTCATGCCCGGGCAATTAGCAGCAAACCCATCAACGAAGCAAATAACGCGCCCATTATTGGCAAAGCCTTCTAATCCGGCAAGCCCAGCATGTCGGGAGGTAGATTCAGGCGATCGAATGCGACGGTTACGGGGTGTTTCGCCCCATACCGGCGCAACCGGTTACAGGGCGCACTCGCTAGGTAACAAATCGATATATATCTTTCAAACTTCAGCCCGTGGGGGATTCTGTGTTGGCTGGTAAATGGCCTTCGCCACCAGAGGCGGCTCCCACAATGATCGCGCAGGGTCCAAGCCCTACGTTCGACACCGAACCTGTAGGAGCCGGCTTGCTGGCGAATACGTTGGGGCAGCCCCAACCTATGTGAATGCCACACCGCCTAATAGGCCCAACCAACCATAAAAAACGCCCCGCCTGGCTTTCACCGGACGGGGCGTTATTTATCACAGAGTGGCTATCAGGCCGCCGTCATGGTCTTGTGGGTCTCGACCAGATGCGCCACGACACTCGGGTCGGCCAGCGTCGAGATGTCGCCCAGTGCGTCATACTCGCCGGTAGCGATCTTGCGCAGGATGCGGCGCATGATCTTGCCGGAGCGGGTTTTCGGCAGGCCAGGCGCCCATTGGATGACGTCCGGCGAAGCGATCGGACCGATCTCCTTGCGCACCCAATTGCGCAGTTCGATACGCAACGCTTCGTCCGGCACCTCGCCACCGTTCAGGGTGACGTAGACATAAATGCCCTGTCCTTTCAGGTCGTGCGGCACACCGACAACCGCAGCTTCAGCGACTTTCGGGTGAGCCACCATCGCACTTTCGATCTCGGCGGTGCCCATGCGGTGGCCGGACACGTTGAGCACGTCATCTACGCGGCCAGTGATCCAGTAGTAGCCGTCTTCATCACGACGCGCACCATCACCCGTGAAGTACATGCCACGGAAGGTCTTGAAGTAGGTATCGACGAAGCGATCGTGATCGCCGTACAGGCTGCGGGACTGGCCCGGCCACGAATCGAGGATCACCAGATTGCCTTCCGCCGCACCTTCGATCAGGTTGCCAAGGTTGTCCACCAGCGCCGGAATCACACCGAAGAATGGACGGGTTGCTGAACCCGGCTTCAGAGCCGTTGCACCCGGCAGCGGGCTGATCAGAATGCCGCCGGTTTCGGTCTGCCACCAGGTATCGACAATCGGGCAATTCTGTTTGCCAACGGTGTTGTAGTACCAGTTCCAGGCTTCCGGATTGATCGGCTCGCCCACCGAACCCAGCAGGCGCAGGCTCGAACCGTCGGCGCCTTCGACTGCTTTGGTGCCTTCGGCCATCATCGCGCGGATCGCGGTCGGCGCGGTGTAGAGGATGTTGACCTTGTGCTTGTCGATGATCTTCGACATGCGGGTGATGTCCGGGTAGTTCGGAATACCTTCGAACAGCAACGTAGTCGCGCCATTGGCCAGCGGGCCGTAGACGATATAGCTATGACCAGTGACCCAACCCACGTCAGCGGTGCACCAGTAGATTTCACCCGGTTTGTAGTCGAACACGCGCTCATGGGTCAGAGCGGCATATAGCAGGTAGCCTGCGGTGGTGTGCAGCACGCCTTTCGGTTTGCCGGTGGAGCCGGAGGTATAAAGGATGAACAGCGACTCTTCGGCACCCATTTCTTTCGGGGCACAGGTGCTCGATGCCACTTCCAGCAGCGCGTGGTACCAGATGTCGCGATGGCGGTTCCACTCAATGTCGCCACCCGTGCGTTTGCACACGATGACCTTCTGCACACTGTTGGTTTCGGGGTTGGTCAGGGCACGGTCGACGTTGGCTTTCAGGGCTGTTTTCTTGCCACCCCGCAGGCCTTCGTCAGCGGTGATCACCACTTTCGATTTGCAGTCGATGATGCGACCGGCCAGCGCCTCCGGCGAGAAGCCGCCGAACACCACGGAGTGAATCGCGCCGATACGGGCACAAGCCAGCATCGCCACCACAGCTTCCGGAATCATCGGCATGTAAATGGTCACCACATCACCCCGGTGCACGTCCTGACCGCGCAGCGCGTTGGCGAACTTGCAGACTTCTTCGTGCAGTTCGCGGTAGGTGATGTTGCGGCTTTCGGAAGGATCGTCGCCTTCCCAGATGATTGCGACCTGATCGCCACGTTCAGCCAGATGGCGGTCCAGGCAGTTGTAGGAAACGTTCAAGGTGCCGTCGGCGAACCACTTGATGTCGACGCGATGATCGTCGAAGGAGGTCTGTTTGACGTGGGTGAAAGGCTTGATCCAGTCCAGGCGCTTGGCCTGCTCGCGCCAGAAACCATCGGGGTTGACCACCGACTGCTGGTACATGGCCTTGTAAGTCGCCTCGTCAGTCAGCGTGTTTGCTGCCACTTCAGGGCGAACGGGGTACAGGGAAGCCGCACTCATCTTTCTTACCTCGGTGGAAATGTTGTTTTTGTATGGACCACTTGTATCCGCCGATGGCTCAGAAAGCCATTCGACGATGGTCTTACCGGCCTTCAGCATAACGCCGAAACGCTCCGACAGGCCCATTTTCTGGCGAATCTTCATGTGCGGACTACGACCAAAGAACGAGACCGCCGAGCGCTCAAACGCCCAATTCGACGATTGTTACCGAAACGCTCAACAGTCTTTATCAAAATGGTTTCTATATAACCTTAGTGCAGAGGCATAGAATTCATTCCGCCAACACGGCAAATGATTGACAACTTAAAGCCCCCCACACACTGGCTGTCGATCGAGTAACTTAACCCAGTAATGACTGGCTTCACACAAAGCCCCACAAGGGTTTTGCGCACCCTGCCGAACGGAATACCTGTTCGACCGAGTTGACGAAGCAACTTAGAGGAAACATGTAATGAAAGCTGCAGTGGTTGTAATGGCTCTTTGTGGTTTCAGCGCCATGGCAATGGCAGAAGAATCGGGTGCGAAAGTAGCGGCCCAACAGCAACGCATCGAGCACTACACTTACGCGACCAAACTGGACATCGCCAAGGTCATCTCGGTGGACGAAACGCCTAATGTCTGCGCCGTCGTGCCGCAACACATGACCTACGAAGACTCCCAAGGCCAGCGCCATGTCATGGAATACATGGTGATGGGCAACGGCTGCAGCAACGGCTGATTGATAGGCAACGCTCCGCCCTGTAGGAGTGAGCGTGCTCTGGGCGGCATTCCGACGATAGCGGTCCATCAGAACACTTTTATTGATTGACCGATCGCTATCGCGAGCACGCTCACTCCTACAATTTGATCTACGTCATTTCAACTATCGTGACCGACGCCGTAACTTTTTAACTTATTGGCAATCGTCGTATGCGAAACACCTAAACGTTTTCCCAATAAGCGACTGCTCGGATATTCCCGATACAGGTGTTCCAATACCGTTTTCTCAAAACGCCCGACTATCTCTTCCAGCCCTCCGTCCAGAGCAAACTCTCCCAAGGGTTGACGCACGCCATAATCGGGCAAACGAATATGCTCGGCATTGACCTGCCCGCCCTCACACAGCGATACCGCTTGAAACAATACGTTTTCCAATTGCCGGATATTACCCGGCCAATGGTATTGATTCAGCCGCACCATGGCAGCGGGGGCGATTCGGGGAAGTGGGCAGCCAATCTGCCGACTCGCCTGGTCGAGAAAGTGCTGAACCAGCGTTTCAAGGCCGTCGAGGCAGTCACGCAGCGGCGGAATGTGCAGCGACAGCACGTTCAGTCGATGATAGAGATCCTGGCGAAACTCACCGCGTGCACACAGTTCGGACAGGTCAACCTGCGTCGCGCAGATCACTCGCACGTCCAGGTACACCTCTTCATCACTCCCGACGCGCCGGAAGCAACCGTCTTGCAAATAACGCAACAGTTTCGCCTGCAACCGTGGGCTGATTTCCGCTACACCATCCAGAAACAGCGTACCGCCCGCCGTCAACTCCAACAGCCCGAGCTTGCCTTCGGCACGAGCGCCTTCGAACGCCCCGGGCCCGTAACCGAACAACTCAGTCTCGGCCATGGACTCGGACAATCCCGCGCAATTGAGCGCCATCATCGGCGACTGGCCGCGAGGGCTCGCCAGGTGGCAGGCCCGCGCCAGCAACTCTTTGCCGGTCCCGGTCTCGCCTTCTATTAATAGCGGCGCATCCAGAGGGGCCATGCGCCGCGCTTCTCGCACCACCGCTGCCATGACTTTCGAACTTTGGAAAATGCTGTCGAAGCCGCGCAACTCCTGTTTGCGCACGTTGTAAATGTGCTCGCCGACGCGATCCGCCCGATGCAGCGTCAACACCGCGCCGGCCATCGCTTCACTGTCTTCGTGCTCGGACTGCAAGGGCGCGATGTCCGCGAGAAAAATATCGCCTTTCACTGTCACCCGCAGCCCGTTGATGCGAGAGCGGTTGGCGCGCACCAGTTGCGGCAGGTCGAAGTCCTCGGTGTAACGGGACAGCGGAATGCCCGGCACTTCATCGACTCGCACACCGAGCAACTGCGCCGCCGCTCGGTTGGCCGCGACGATCGAGCCGCCCATGTCGATGGACAGGACTGGAAACTCCAGCGCTCCCAGCAACGCATTCAGTTCCAGGTGCCGACGTTCGCTGGGAATCAGTCCTACGCGCTTGACACCGAAGACGCCGGGAATCGTTTCGAACTTCGGCACCATTGCCTGAAATTGCAGGTTGATCAGGTTTGGGCAACGCAGGTAAATCGCATCGCCCCGCTCGCCTCCCACCTCCCCTCCCGAGACGTTGACGCCATAAGAGACGAGCAGATCGAGGATGTCGCGCAGGATCCCGACGCGGTTTTGACAGTGCACTTTGATGCGCATGGCAGGTCGACTCTTCTGAACAGGCTGAGTTTTTGTAGGACCGTGAAGTTTATCGTCAAGAATACGTTACAGCGCAACGGCACATATCCCGCTCAGACGGCATATTTGTGAGGGCGTCGTAAAAATCGTCAGGAATTCTTTACATCATCAAGCGCAAATCCTAGACCCGGATCGATTTCACCTCACTGCAAGCGGCTGCAAAACCGTTATCTATACCCACAGGCGGGCCATGAACCCGTTTCGCTCCAGATAACAAAAAGCCATTCAGGAGAGCAGCATGAGCACGCAGTATGTCGCCCGCGAACCGGACGTCAGCGGCTTTATCGACTACCCCGACGCCGAGCATCGGGTCTGGAACACTCTGATCACTCGACAGATGAAAGTGGTCGAGGGACGCGCCTGTCAAGAATACCTCGACGGCATCGAACACCTGAAACTGCCCCATGACCGAATCCCGCAATTGGGCGAAATCAACCGCGTGCTTGACGCCACCACGGGTTGGCAAGTTGCACGGGTCCCCGCTCTCATTCCCTTCCAGACCTTTTTCGAACTGTTGGCCAGCAAACGATTTCCCGTGGCTACGTTCATCCGTACCGAAGAAGAACTGGATTATTTGCAAGAGCCCGACATCTTCCATGAAGTTTTCGGACACTGCCCGCTGCTGACCAACCCCTGGTTTGCTGAATTTACCCACACCTACGGCAAGCTCGGTCTGGCAGCCAGCAAAGAGCAGCGGGTGTATCTTGCCCGTCTGTACTGGATGACCATCGAGTTTGGTCTGGTGGACACCCCTCAAGGTCGCAAGATTTATGGCGGAGGCATTCTGTCCTCGCCCAAGGAAACGGTGTACAGCCTGTCCACGGAACCGACGCACCAGGCATTCGACCCCATTGAAGCCATGCGCACGCCCTATCGAATCGACATCCTGCAACCGCTTTACTTTGTGCTGCCGAACCTCAAGCGCCTGTTCGACCTCGCCCACGAGGACATCATGGGCATGGTCCAGACGGCCATGCAGGCAGGCCTGCATGCGCCACGCTTCGCGCCGAAGAACCCGACACCCAAAACAACTGCCGCCTGAACAAGGACCCTCTTCATGACATCCCTGAGCCAAAACCACTGCGAAGCCTGCCGCGCCGATGCCACGCAGGTCAGCGAAGCCGAATTGCCTGAACTGTTGCGCCAGATTCCGGACTGGAACATCGAAGTCCGTGATGGCGTGATGCAACTGGAAAAGGTCTGGCTGTTCAAGAATTTCAAATTTGCGCTGGCGTTTACCAACGCGGTCGGCGAAATTGCCGAGTCCGAAGGTCATCACCCCGGTCTGCTGACCGAATGGGGCAAAGTGACCGTGACCTGGTGGAGCCATTCCATCAAAGGGCTGCACCGCAACGATTTCATCATGGCTGCCCGCACCGACGAGGTGGCCAAGAGCGCCGAGGGCCGTAAGTAAATGCATTTTTCACAGATTCAGCGTGTGCCGGATGATCCGATCCTGGGCTTGATCCAGGCCTACGCCAAAGACCCGAACCCGAACAAGTTCGACCTGGGCGTGGGTGTCTACAAGGACGCCCAAGGCCTGACCACCATTCCCCGTGCGGTCAAACTGGCCGAACAGCGTCTGGTGGACTCGCAACCGACCAAGACCTACATCGGCGGTCATGGCGAGCCGCGTTTCGGTACGCTGATCTGTGAACTGGTCATGGGCGCCGATTCGTCGCTGATCCAGCAAAAGCGCGTCGGCGCCACGCAAACGCCCGGTGGCACAGGCGCACTGCGACTGTCCGCCGACTTCATCGCCAACTGCCTGCCCGGCAAAGGCATCTGGCTGAGCGACCCGACCTGGCCGATCCACGAAACCATCTATGCCGCAGCGGGCCTGAAAGTCAGCCATTACCCCTACGTGGGCCGCGACAACAAACTGAACGTTCCGGCCATGCTGGAAACCCTGAACACCGTGCCGGAAGGCGACGTGGTGCTGCTGCATGCCTGCTGCCACAACCCGACCGGCTTCGACCTCAGCCACGACGACTGGCATGAGGTGCTGAAAATCGTCAAACGTCGCAACCTGCTGCCGCTGATCGACTTCGCGTATCAAGGCTTTGGTGACGGTCTGGAAGAAGACGCGTGGGCTGTTCGCCTGTTTGCCGCCGAACTCCCTGAGCTGCTGATCACCAGCTCCTGCTCCAAGAACTTCGGCCTGTACCGCGAGCGCACGGGCGCGCTGCTGGTGTGTGCCGACAACAGCGAGAAACTGGCCGACGTGCGCAGCCAGCTTTCGGCCACTGCCCGCAATCTGTGGTCCAACCCGCCGGATCATGGCGCGGCGGTCGTGGCAGAGATTCTGGGAGATCCCGAACTCAAGGCACTCTGGGCCGACGAAGTGGAAGAAATGCGCAGCCGTATCGCGCAACTGCGTCTGGGCCTGGTCGAAGCGCTGACGCCTTTAGGCTTGGGTGAGCGCTTCGCTCACATCGGCGTGCAACGCGGCATGTTCTCGTACACCGGCATGAGCGACGATCAGGTGGCTCGTTTGCGCAACGAGCACAGCGTGTACATGGTCGCAGCCGGCCGCGCCAACGTCGCAGGCATTGACGCCACACGGCTGGATGCGCTGGCAGCGGCCTTTGCAGCCGTCTGCCAAGACTGATCGCTCTGGGCCCGCTTACATCGCAATGATCGTAAGCGGGCCTCTCCTGATATTAAACATGAGTTTTAATTAAAGACGCATTACGTCAGAAGCAACGTGCGCATCAAGTCAACACTTTCCCACGCACTTTTCCGTTGCCAGAAAAACTCAACTTACTCAAACTAAGGCCCTCTACTTTTCCCAACCAACTAGAGAGACCTTATGAAAACTCTGGCAATCGTCGCACACCCCCACGTTGAACAATCACGCGTTAACGCCCGCTGGATGAAAGCACTTCAACAGGCCCCTGACATTCAAGTAAAAGACTTGATCACACTGTACCCTGACTATCAGTTTGATCTGGATCAAGAACAGACTGATCTTATTCAGGCAGACCGTATCATCTTGCAGTTCCCGTTGTTCTGGTACTCCTGCCCTGCGCTGCTTAAAAAGTGGATAGACGATGTTTTCACGCCGGGTTTCGCCTATGCCCGAAACGGTGACAAGTTAAAAGGAAAAGAGTTGATGTTGTGCATTTCCGTTGGTGCCCCGGAAGACGGTTATCGCGCCACCGGGTTCAATCATTTCACCCTCGACGAGTTGCTGCGTCCCTTTCAGCAAACCGCGAACTACATAAAGGCACGCATGGTGCCGCCGTTCATTTTCTACGAATCCGTGTTTGCCAGCGACGAGCAGATCGAGGCCTCCGCGCAAGCCATGCTGGCCCACGTTACAGGCGTTTGCGAGCCCGCCAGTGTTGTCTACGAGAAGCTGCTGCTGACCGCCGAGGCCATGAACGTTGCCCTCGTTTCATGATGCGCTCAGCCACCTCCGCGGGCCGTCGGGTGCGTCCACCTGCGTCCTGTTCACTGACAGAACACTTTGACGCCGCTTATTATTCGGATTGTTTTACACGCCACTTTTATTATTCATCGGATGATCCGGCGATTGCGATCTACCGGAAAATGACCCATCGAACACCGGCCTGGATCCATAGACTGCTGCGGTGGCGCGACACGCTTGTAAAACCGCTGAACATGGGGGCAACACGGGGTTTCAATCAGAAAAAAGAATCCTTTTCAACGCAACTAAGCCCCGGCGATCCGCTGGACTTTTTTGAGGTCGTACGCTGTGAGCAAGACGAACTGTTACTCGTTCACAACGACCCTCATTTTCATGTCTCGCTTTCCATCAACATGGAACGCCACGCGCACACACATGTTATTTATTTGAGCACGCTCGTGACCCCTCGCAGCGCAACGGGAAAGTTCTACACCCGTGCTATTTCGCCCGTTCATCGGCGCATCGTCAACAGCATGCTCAACACCCTGATCTGACTCTGCACTTCTCGCAATACGCTTTAAACAAGGACGAACATGATCGACACGCTACGGAAACTCGACAAACACATCGTGCATAAATCACACGACGACGATGTGCTCATTTATGACCCTCGCCATTTGCTCGCCGCCTGGCTGCCCCTTGACGTCTTGCAACAGGCGGAAAGCGATCCTGAAGTCTTGAATGCCTTGCACGAGGCTTATCGTGTCGACGGTGAACGGCTCATTCTGCGCTCGCTGCCGGGTGTCATTCACAGGACACAACTCGATCAAAACGGCCTGGACTCGCTGGGCGAGTATTACGAACCCTCCGAGGAAGGACGGGTACTGAGCAGCCAGTGGTTACCCGAACATCTTGAGGCACTGTTGAGCGCTCAGTGCTCGAATACCCGGTCACCACTGGACATCCCCGCTCGACAGCGCCTGCACGAATGCTTCAAATGCCTGCCCGGCTACCCCGCCAACAGCCCGGTTTGCTACACGATGTACAACGACACCTCGAATTACTTCTTCTACCGCAAGCACCACGAACATGTGCCGGGGTTGATGCTGATCGAGGTGGCGCGTCAGGCGATGTACGCCGAGTTCTACGCACACAGCGACTTCAAGCGCGGCGAAGTGTCGATTTCAATCCTCGATCTGGATTCGCGGTTCCCTCGCTACACCGAATCGTCCTACCCGGTCAGCGTCATGGTGTCGGATTACGACGCCCCCATGGAAAAAAAACCGCGCAAGATGGACAAGCGCGGGGAGTTTTTCCAGAACGGGCACAAAGTCGCCGAGATCCACTTGCTGGGCGAAGTGATCAAGATGCCGGTGTTCAAACGCATGCGAAACATCAGCATCGATCCAACGCACTGGTTCCGCCCTCTCAAGGGTATCCGCAGGGAAGCCATGATTCGCCTGACCTGCGGTCGGCACCTGACCGGAGAGATTGCACTGTTGTCGATGAACGGCCTGCAAGTACGCTACACGCCACAAACCGGCGATGCGTGGCAGGGGGGCGCGGGACATGTCTATCTGTATCTGGAAAACGACGGCTTGATCACCCTGCCCGTCGCGTCCATTCAGGACCGCGAGGACGCCCACGGATCGACCCTGCACTTGCAATTGGCCTCGCTCGACAGCAGGCAGCGTTTCAACTGGCGCGAAGTGCTCAAGCAGTTCAGCTATTTCGCCCACAGCGACGCCCCTCCCGCCGAAACATGGGTGGAGGCGCAAGCGTGAACCGGCGTTATCCACTGTCCACTCGGCCACTGCGATTGAGCGATGACCTGGTGCTGAAAAACCGCCTGGCTTTCACCTCGATGGGGGTCGATCTGGCGGACGAAAATGGCTGCGCCACTCCCCAGATGACCGCTTTTTATAAAGGTGTCATCGAGGGAGGCTGCGCGATGGCCTTTCTTGGCAACGCCACCGTCAGTGCAGGATCACGCCTGCAAAGCCGTGGCCTGGCGCTGTTCGATGACGCGCAGCGGCTGTCGATGTACGCCGTACAACGCATGGCGTCAGCAGCCGGTGTGCCAGTTGCCGTGCAGTTGCAACACTACGGCGGCCAAGGCGCAGTGCTGCCATCAGGTGCACCGTTGCTGACACCCAGCGGCATCGGCTGTTCAAGGGCGGCACGGCAGTCGCCCGGTTATCGCGTGCAGGCCATGACACTGGAGCACATCGCGCAGGTGATCGACGAATTCGCGTCGGCCGCCTGGCGAGCATGGCAAAGCGGTGCCAGGGTCGTGCAATTGCAGGCGGCGAACGGTTATCTGCTGAGCAGCTTTCTCTCGCCCCGCTTCAATCAGCGGACCGATGCCTATGGTGGTAGCGAAGAGAACCGTGCACGCCTGTTATTGGAGGTTATCCGGGCCATCCGCGCACGAACCGACAATGGGTTGATCGTGACGGTCCGATTGGGCATCGATGACCTGCTCGGTGATGAGGGCTTGCAGTTCACGGAACTGGAAGAGACCGTGCAAGCGCTCAATCAAAGCGGCATTTGTGCGCTGGAATGCTCAATGTCTGTGGGGGCGAGTTTCCATCGGCTGTTCACCCCTTCCCGGGAAATGGACAACTACCTGCATACCGGCGTGAAGGTCATCAAAGGCAGCGCCAGGGTACCCGTGGGTTTTGCCGGTTTTATCGACGGTCTCGACAAGGCCGAACGCCTGCTGGGCGACGAGGTCTGCGACTGGGTGGGCATGTCGCGGGCATTGTTCGCCGATAACCAGTTGATCAACAAGACACTGCAAGGGCGCGCCCGGGATGTCGACCGCTGCCTGTGGGACGGCCGGTGTTTCAGTGACAAAAGCGATCCACGCATGAGCCGGGTGTTCTGCTGCGTGAATCCGAACTACCCACGCCCCACCTTCAATTAAGGGATTTCTCGATGTATGACTTCACAGGAAAAGTGTGCCTGATCACAGGCGGCACCCACGGCATCGGGCTGCGCGTCAGCGAACGGTTGATCGAAGCCGGGGCTGAACTGATCGTGCTTGGACGCGGCGAGTCCAGAGGCCGGGAAGTGGCTGAGCGGCTGGGCGACAAGTGTCGTTCGCTGACGTGCGACGTGGCTGACACCGATCAGGTCGAGCGAGCCTTTCAGACGATACGCAGCGACTATGACCGACTGGACTGTGCGTTCAACAACGCCGGGATCACTGCGCAATACGCCCCTGTCGTCGACTCCTGCAGCACGGACTGGAACAGCGTGATCGGAATCAACATCACCGGCACCTACGAATGCATGAAACACGAACTGCGTATTATGCAAGCTCAAGGCAGATACGGCGCCATCGTCAACACCTCCTCCTGCGCGGGCGTCTTGCCCCTGGCCGGGCAAATGGCCTACAGCGTCAGCAAACAGGCTATCAACACGATGACGCAGGTGGCGTCCATCGAAAACGCACAGTTCGAGGACGGCGGTTGCATTCGGGTCAACGCCATTGCGCCCGGCCCGATTCTGGGGGGCATGAACACGCCGCAACGGCTGGAGGCTGCGCCTGAAAACACCCGACGCAAGATCGGCGTCACGTCCATGAAACGCTTCGGCACTCAGGACGAGGTCGCCAACGCGGTCCTGTGGCTGCTCAGCGATCAGGCGTCTTACGTCACGGGAACGATCCTGTCAGTGGACGGTGGTTATGCCAGCGGAAAATTCTGAAATGCAGACGGCATTCGTGACCGGGGTCAGTCAGGGTTTTGGCAAGGCCATGGCGCAAAAACTGCTGGATGAAGGCCTGACAGTGTTCGGCTGCTCGCGCACACCGCCTGATTCACTCTTGCCACATGAGCGGTTCCATTGGGCGCCGCTGGACCTGAGCGACCTTGTTTCTCTTGAAGCCCGAGCGAGCCGCATGCTGGCCGGGTGGGGGATCGTGCATTTCGATCTGGTGTTCCTCAATGCTGGACGCTTCGGACCTTCACCACGTCCGGCGACTGACGTTTCGCTAAGCGATTTCGTTGACGTGTTGAACCTGAATCTGGTGGCCAACAAGGCCCTGCTCGATGTGCTGTTGAGGGCGTACGCCATCGGGCACTGCGTGCTGTCGGCGTCCATAGCAGGCGTGCGTCTGCGCGCCGGAGCCTTGAGTTATGCCGTGTCCAAGGCCGCCCTCAATGCGCTGGCCGGGGTCTATGCGCTGGAACATCCCCACACGGTTTTTGCCGTTGTCGGTCTGTGCAATCTGCACACCCGGCTGTTGCGCGATGCCTTGGCGGGCGAGCATGTCGACGGCCTTGCGGATTTTGCCGCATTGCGTGAACGCGCGCGTAATGCAGCGTACGTCACATCCCCCGCAGTGCGCGCCGAGCAGCTCTGGACGTTGTATCGACAGGGCTTCGAGCACCATCTGACGTCAGGTATTTTTCAGGATATTCGCGAGGTTGCGAGATTCGATGGCCACTACATGACCAACGGCCATCATTAATCGTCGGACCGTCATGTGATGTGGGGTATGCTCCCTTTGCGTTTTATGGACGCGCTGCCTGATCGGCAGCTCAGGGAGGTCCGCAAACCGGTGTACAACGCCTACCTGCGGATTGAACGAAGCCACTTGTGAGGAGCGACAGACGATGCACGAAATCCCAAACTTCCCCTTCCCAAGCCAAACCCAGCAAAGCGCAGCAGCCCGTCAGGAACTCGGTCAGCCGATCGAGATGAAAGCCGGTGCGAAAGAAGATGACAGTAAGAAAGCCCAAAGCCACGGCTGAGGGATGAATGTTCAGCCCCTATGCAAGAGCGTCTTTGAGGCGTACTTCCATAAGGGCTGAATACTCCGAGACTACAACCCATGACCGACTTCACAGAAACCCAGGCACAGGCACTGATCGGCACCGCCGAGAAGATGATCGAAATCTGGGCACGCTTGACCCCGGAAAAGCAGCAAGCGTTGCTGACCCGTTTCGGCACTCAGGAAAATGCCCTGGCTGCGCTGATCACCACACAACTCGTGTCCCCTGCCACCGAATGACCGCCAGCGTCTGACGCCAGATAATCCGCTTTCCATTCAACACAGATTCAACCTTCGACTGCCATGAACGGGAAAGCCCCGTTATCATGTGGCATCGCTTGACGTTCAAGCGTCTACGCTTCATTCAGTTTCCAGCCCCGCTTCTCCTCTCCAGCCGCAATCGTGGATTGATACCCATGCCAGACGCTTCAAGCGCCGCACCACAACGCCGTGTCGCCGTGACACTGCAGGTCGTTTCCATCGTTCTTTTTACCTTCATCGGTTATCTGAACATCGGCATTCCGTTGGCCGTCCTGCCCGGCTACGTACACACCGACCTTGGTTTTGGCGCCGTAACGGCGGGCCTGGTGATCAGCGTGCAGTACCTGGCCACACTGCTCAGCCGCCCTCAAGCCGGTAAAATCATCGACAACAAAGGCCCCAAAAAAGCGGTGATTATCGGCCTGTTCGGCTGTGGCCTGAGCGGCGTGTTCATGTTGCTGGCAGGCTGGCTCGACGCCTGGCCGATGGTCAGTCTGGTGTGCCTGTTCATCGGGCGGTTGGTGCTGGGCAGCGCGGAAAGCCTCGTCGGTTCCGGCTCCATCGGCTGGGGGATCGGCCGGGTGGGCGCGGCGAACACCGCGAAAGTCATTTCCTGGAATGGCATCGCCAGCTACGGCGCACTGGCGATTGGCGCGCCGCTGGGGGTACTGCTGGTCAAGGCATTGGGCCTGTGGTCGATGGGCATGAGCATCATCCTGTTGGCAGCGTTGGGCATTGCACTGGCCTGGAAGAAAACCCCGGCGCCCATCGTGCATGGAGAACGGATGCCGTTTCTTCACGTGCTGGGTCGCGTGTTGCCCCACGGCACTGGACTGGCGCTGGGTTCGATCGGTTTTGGCACCATCGCCACCTTCATCACCCTGTATTACGCCAGCCACACCTGGCCGAATGCCGTGCTGTGCCTGAGCTTGTTCGGCGCCTGTTTCATCGGCGCGCGATTGTTGTTCGGCAACATGATCAACCGCATTGGCGGTTTTCGCGTGGCCATCGCCTGCCTGTCGGTGGAGGCGCTGGGCCTGTTGCTGCTGTGGCTGGCGCCGAATCCCAATCTCGCGCTGGCGGGTGCGGCACTGACCGGTTTCGGTTTCTCGCTGGTGTTCCCGGCATTGGGCGTCGAGGCCGTGAATCTGGTGCCCGCCTCCAGCCGTGGCGCGGCAGTCGGCGCGTATTCGCTGTTCATTGACCTGTCGCTGGGCATCACCGGCCCTGTTGCAGGCGCAGTGGCGTCGGGCTTCGGCTTCGCCTCGATTTTCCTGTTCGCGGCGTTGGCGTCGTTGGGTGGGTTGGGGTTGAGCGTCTACCTGTACAAGCAGGCGAAGGTGATGCGGGAGAAAGTGACCACACCCTGAGGAATACATTTAACCCTGTGGGAGCCGGCTTGCTGGCGAAAGCGGTACTTCAAAAATCCACCTTCCCCCGCCCCGCCTTGATCGACCCGCGTTTGGACTTGGCTTCCAGTCTGCGGGTCTTGGACCCCAGCGTCGGCTTGGTCGGGCGGCGCTTTTTATCGACCTTCGCCGCACTGACAATCAATTCGCTCAAGCGCTCCAGCGCATCGGCTCGGTTCTGCTCCTGCGTGCGGTATTGCTGTGCTTTGATGATGATCACACCGTCGCTGGTGATCCGGCTGTCGCGCAGCACCAGCAGCCGCTCTTTGTAGAACGGCGGCAGTGACGAAGCATTGATATCAAAACGCAGATGCACCGCGCTGGACACCTTGTTAACGTTCTGCCCACCCGCGCCCTGAGCGCGAATCGCGGTCAGTTCGACTTCGTGGTCGGGCAAGTGAACGTTGTTGGAGATGATCAGCACAGTACTCGCCTTTACTTGATGATCGAATTGCGCTGCGCCATCGACTCGCCATCAGCGTGGCGCTTGTTCTTCATTACGTAGAACAGCCACATCGCTACCAACCAGACCGGGATCGCATAGACCGAAATCCGGATCCCCGGAATCATCAGCATGATCCCCAGAATCAGCACCACGAACGCCAGGCACAGGAAGTTGCCGAACGGATACCACAGCGCTTTGAACGACGGCTGCTGATCCTTGCGCACCAGATACTGACGGAATTTGAGGTGCGAGTAGCTGATCATCGCCCAGTTGATCACCAGGGTCGCGACCACCAGCGACATCAGCAGCTCCAGCGCGTTTTTCGGGATCAGGTAGTTGACCAGCACTGCGATCAGGGTCACTGCCGCCGACACCAGAATCGCCCGCACCGGCACGCCACGGCCATCGACCCGCGCCAGCGACCGCGGCGCATCGCCCTGCTCGGCCATGCCGAACAGCATCCGCGCGTTGCAGTACGTGCCGCTGTTGTACACCGACAGTGCCGCGGTCAGGACCACGAAGTTGAGAATGTGTGCGGCCGTGGTGCTGCCCAGCATCGAAAACACATGCACGAACGGGCTGCCGCTGTAGGCATCGCCCGAGGCATTCAGATCACCCAACAATGCGTCCCACGGGGTCAACGACAACAGCACCACCAACGAACCGATGTAGAAAATCAGGATGCGGTAGATCACCTGATTGATGGCCTTGGGAATCACGGTTTTCGGCTGATCGGCCTCGGCTGCGGTAAAGCCCAGCATTTCCAGCCCGCCGAAGGAAAACATAATGAATGCGAGCGCCATGACCAACCCGCTTACCCCGTTAGGGAAGAAGCCGCCGTGGTCCCACAGGTTGCTGACCGACGCCTGCGGGCCGCCGCTGCCGCTGACCAGCAGGTAGCTGCCCAGGGCGATCATGCCCAGAATCGCCACGACCTTGATGATCGCGAACCAGAACTCGGCCTCGCCAAAGACTTTGACGTTGGCCAGGTTGATGACGTTGATCATCACGAAGAACACCGCAGCCGATGCCCAGGTCGGGATTTCCGGCCACCAGTACTGAACGTATTTACCGACGGCAGTCAACTCGGACATACCGACGAGGATGTACAACACCCAGCAGTTCCAGCCGGACAGAAAGCCTGCGAAACCGCCCCAATATTTGTGTGCAAAATGGCTGAAAGACCCGGCGACTGGCTCTTCGACGATCATTTCGCCCAGTTGGCGCATGATCATGAAGGCGATGAAACCGCACAGGGCATAGCCGAGAATCATCGACGGACCCGCCGATTTGAGCACCCCTGCCGAGCCCAGGAAGAGCCCGGTGCCGATCGCGCCACCGAGGGCAATCAGCTGGATATGGCGGTTTTTCAGACCGCGCTTCAAGTCACCTGAATGGGACATGTGTTCACTCATTGCATAGTCACCTTGTTGTTCTTGTCTGTGACGGAATCGAACCCGACGCGCTCATGACGCGGCGGAATGAAAACGGGGTGGGTAAACCCCGAGTAGGATGGCGTTCATACGCCGATGAATCACAGAAAAAACGCGCGGCATTGTACACCTCAAATACCGAGGTGACAGGCACAGCAGGGCGCAATCCGCTCGCTATCGCAAGACCGACGCTTCTGTGGGGGCCGGCTTGCTGGCGAAAGCGATGTGTCATCCCACATCGATGTGCCTGATACGCCGCTTTCGCCAGCAAGCCGGCTCCCACAATGGGAAATGCGCGTCCCGCCAAAAAAAACGCCAGTCACGGGGACTGGCGTTCTTTCATTTCAAGCCTTTATCACTCAGGCTTGCGGCGACCGGCTGGCGCACCACGACGCTTGCCCGCAGGCGCCTTAGCATCACTCAGTTTGATGCCGGGACGCGTGGCTTTCGGCTTGGCCGGACGTTTGTTCATTTCGCTCGGACGCTCTGCCACCGGGGTCGCACGGCCATTGCCGCCACGCCCTTCTGCCGCAGGACGCGGGGTACGAACCGGGCGCCCCGTTTCAGCAGGTTTGCGTGCCGGGCGCTCACCTTCAACCGCCACAGCGTCTTTGGCCGGGCGCAACTGACGCACGCGCTCGTTCTTGCTCAACGGACGCGAATGCTGACGCTGCAAGCGCTCCAGCCGGTCCTTGGTCTTGGCGTTCATCTGCGGCATGGCCACAGGCTTCAGGCCTACTTCAGCGCTGAGGATGTCGACTTCCTGCTGGCTCATTTCGCGCCAGCGGCCCATTGGCAGATCGGAGTTGAGGAACACCGGACCAAAACGCACGCGTTTCAGACGACTGACCACCAGACCCTGGGATTCCCACAGACGACGCACTTCACGGTTACGGCCTTCCATCACCACGCAGTGGTACCAGTGGTTGAAGCCTTCGCCGCCCGGCGCTTGCTGGATGTCGGTGAAACGGGCCGGGCCGTCTTCCAGAATCACACCGTTCTTCAGGCGCAGCAGCATGTCATCGTCGACTTCACCGCGCACACGCACGGCGTACTCGCGGTCCATTTCGAACGATGGGTGCATCAAGCGGTTGGCCAGCTCACCGTCGGTGGTGAACATCAGCAGACCGGTGGTGTTGATGTCCAGACGACCGATATTGATCCAGCGGCCCTCTTTCGGGCGCGGCAGGCGGTCGAACACGGTCGGACGGCCTTCCGGATCGTCACGGGTGCAGATTTCACCGTCTGGTTTGTTGTACATGATGACGCGGCGGACCGTTTCGGCCGCCTCTTCGCGCTTGATCACGCGACCGTCGACGGTAATGGCGTCGTGCAGGTCGACGCGTTGGCCGAGAGTGGCTTCTACGCCGTTGACCTTGATCCGACCTTCACCGATCCAGGCTTCCACGTCACGGCGCGAACCCACGCCAATGCGCGCCAGCACTTTTTGCAACTTTTCGCCGGCTGGACGGATCTCGGTGTCTTGCTTGTCTTGTTCACTCATCTGGGCACCTCCCGGTGTGTCGAATCAGGGCGTGCGCGAGTGGGCACGCCCTGTTGCCCTGCTCTGAGGGTCAGAGCGTCGGGCTGAAACTGGAATCTCTGGCGAGTGTGGATCGCCAAAAGGTCGCGAATCATACGCTCATGGCGCGCGTTGCGCATCAGAGACTAGATGAAAACCGATGGCTCATTTCTTTTTCCGCCGACCGGAGCCTTTCATCTGCTTCAAGCGGGCCGCCGATTCGGCCAGGACCGAACGCTTCTCGTCCTTGTCCATCTTCTTCCAGGACTTGATCTCACGCTTGCTGCGCCCGCAGCCGAGGCAGATATCGTCGTCGAATTTGCAGAGGCTGATGCAGGGGTCTTTGGTGCTCATTGATGTCCCTGAATTGCACGAACGTGAGGGGATTCTATGGTGTTCGGTCAATCGCATTCGCCACCATAGGCGGCTCCCACAATAACCTCGCCGAATCCAAACCTCCTGTTCAACGCCGAACATGAGGGAGCCGGCTTGCTGGCGAAGGCGGTGTATCAATCACAGCCAGATCGCCTGATATGCCGCTTTCGCCAGCAAGCCGGCTCCCACAATGGATGGCGGTGAACCTGAAGGTCCTTCAGCGCGGATCTTCGTCGTCCTCAGGCAAATCTTCCAATTCAGACGCTGTATCGGGCTCATTGAGCAATAAATCGTCGAAGTCGATCTTCAACCCCTGCTCCATGGTGTCCAGCTCGGCCAGCAGGCTGCGGAAGCTGGTTTCGTCTCTCGGCGCTTCCGGCTCGGCCTCGCCCTCCTCCCCCAAGGCGGCGTCGGCCAGGGCCTGAAGGTGCGCGGGCACGGGCGCGTCGTCGAACTCCAACACCGGCTCCGCTTCCATTTCGCGCAGGTCAGCCAGCGGCGGCAATTCTTCCAGACTTTTCAAGTTGAAATGGTCGAGAAACGCCTTGGTCGTGGCGAACATCGCCGGTTTGCCTGGCACGTCGCGATAACCGACGATCCTGATCCATTCGCGCTCCATCAGCGTCTTGACGATGTTGCTGTTCACCGCCACGCCTCGGACGTCCTCGATCTCGCCCCGAGTGATCGGCTGCCGATAGGCAATCAGCGCCATGGTTTCCAGCAAGGCCCGGGAATAGCGCTGCGGACGCTCTTCCCACAGACGCCCCACCCACGGCGCGAATTTTTCGCGAATCTGCAGGCGATACCCAGTGGCCACTTCCTTTAACTCAAATGCGCGGTTGTCGCAGGATTTGCTCAGCAGCGTCAGGGCCTTCTTGAACACGGCCGGTTCCGGGCGCTCGCCCTCTTCGAACAACTCGTACAGCCGTTCGAGGGATTGCGGCTTACCGGAGGCCAGCAGAAAGGCTTCGAGCAGCGGCGCAAGCTCGCGGGGTTCATTCAGATTCATCGTTCAGTTCTTTACTCGGCTCGCGCCCTTACATGAATGACAGCGAACGGCTCGTTCTGCACCAGCTCGACCAGTTGCTCCTTGACCAGCTCCAGCACCGCCATGAACGTCACCACTACGCCTAACCGGCCCTCTTCGGCGGTGAAAAGCTCGGCGAACGGCACAAACCCGGCGCCCTTCAAGCGCTCAAGCACATCGCTCATGCGCTCGCGGGTGGACAACGCCTCGCGGCTGACCTGGTGACTTTCGAACATGTCACCCCGGCGCAGCACTTCGGCCATGGACGTCAGCAGTTCTTCCAGCGCCACGTCCGGCAACAGCTTGCGCGCGCGGGCTTGCGGGGCATCGAGTTTCGGCACGATGACTTCACGCCCCACACGAGGCAATTCGTCGATCCCTTCGGCGGCGGCCTTGAAACGCTCGTACTCTTGCAA
Source organism: Pseudomonas sp. Pseu.R1 (assembly GCF_045764065.1). Lineage (NCBI taxonomy): Bacteria > Pseudomonadati > Pseudomonadota > Gammaproteobacteria > Pseudomonadales > Pseudomonadaceae > Pseudomonas > Pseudomonas sp. Pseu.R1. The sequence goes on from NZ_JBJGEE020000001.1 coordinate 1,592,898, forward strand.
GCGGCGAATCAGTTCGGCGCGAGGGTCGTCCTCTTCCTCTTCGGCGGTTTCCGAGCGCGGCAGCAGCATTCGCGACTTGATCTCGGCCAGCATCGCGGCCATGACCAGATACTCCGCCGCCAGCTCCAGACGCACGGTTTTCATCAATTCGACGTAACCCATGTACTGGCGAGTGATTTCCGCCACCGGGATGTCGAGAATGTCGATATTCTGTTTGCGAATCAGGTACAGCAGCAGGTCGAGCGGGCCTTCGAAGGCTTCGAGAAACACCTCCAGCGCGTCCGGCGGAATGTACAGGTCGACCGGCATCTGGGTGACGGCCTGCCCATAGACCAGCGCAAACGGCAGTTCCTGCTGAGCGTCCGCCTGCGGGTCGACTGCTTCGACTTCGGTCACTCGACCTCAACCCCGAACGGCGTCGGATCGCCACAACCGACGCGCACCACCTGCGGCTCGCCTTCGGACAGGTTGACCACGGTGGACGCCGACACACCGCCGTGTCCAGCGTCGATGATCAGATCCACCTGATGTTCAAGCATCTCACGCATTTCCTGCGGATCACTCATGGGCAGGGTTTCGCCCGGCAGGATCAGGCTCACGCTCATCAGTGGCTCGCCCAGTTCCTGCAACAACGCCTGCGCCACGGGATGACGTGGCACGCGCAGGCCGATCGTGCGACGTTTCGGGTGCAGCACCAGACGCGGTACTTCCCGGGTGGCGTTGAGAATGAAGGTGTATGGCCCCGGCGTGTGAGCCTTCAGCTCCCGGAACGCGGCGGTGTCGACCTTGGCAAACAACCCCAGTTGCGACAGGTCGCAGCACATCAGGGTGAAATTATGTTTGTCGTCCAGTTGACGCAGGCGGCGGATGCGCTCGACGGCACCTTTATCGCCCATCTGACACCCCAGCGCGTAGGAGGAGTCGGTGGGGTACACCACCAGACCGCCGCGCTTGATGATGTCCACCGCCTGTTTTATCAGGCGCGCCTGCGGGTTTTCCGGGTGGACCTGGAAAAATTGACTCACGGTATCTTCCTGTTCAGACGGCAGTAGGCTGGTCATGTTTGAATCGGCGCCACAACGGCGGCAGATCCTCCGGTAAGGGGCGGTAGACACCAATCTCGGACCAGGCGCCAGGGGCATGGAAATCGCTGCCCGCCGTTGCCAGCAGACCGAACTCCCGGGCCAGAATGGCCATGCTGCCCACCTGATCGGCGGGCTGCAGACCGTTGACCACTTCGATCGCCTGGCCGCCTGCCTGAAGGAAATCGGCGACCAGCTTGCGACGTTTACTGCGAGTGAAATCATAATGCCACGGGTGAGCCAGGCTGACCCAGGCATTGGCAGCGCGCAAGGTCGCCACCGTGTCCTCAAGGGTCGGCCAGTGTTGCTTGACGTCGCCCAGCTTGCCCGCGCCCAGCCATTTGCGAAATGCCTCGGCACGATCTTTCACGAAACCCTCATTGACCAGGAAGTCGGCGAAATGCGGTCTGGCCGGTGCGTTTCCGCTGTCTCCGAGGGACTGTTGGATCGCCCGGGCGCCTTCCAGCGCGCCAGGCATACCTTTCATCGCCAATTTGCGGGCAATTTCTTCGGCGCGCAGCCAGCGACCGCTGTGCAATTGCTCAATGGCATCGAGCAACGGCCGGGCATCGACATCAAAACCGTAACCCAGAATATGGATGGTGGCACCACCCCAGGTGCAGGACAGTTCGATGCCGTTGATCAGTTGCATGTCCAGCGCACGGGCCGCCACGCGGGCTTCTTCAAGGCCTTCGATGGTGTCATGGTCGGTCAGCGCGAGCACCCGGACGCCGTTCTCATGGGCACGGGCGACCAATGCCGTGGGCGCAAGCGCGCCGTCGGAGGCGGTACTGTGACAGTGCAGATCGACATTCATAGGGGCGCTTTCGCAGTCATCGATGTTTGTTATTATGCCGTCACATCCAGCTTCTGGCTCTCACTGTGAAACAATTCATCGATTTCATCCCGCTCATCCTGTTTTTCATCGTCTACAAAATCAGCCCTCAAGCCGTCGATATCCTGGGCCACAGTGTCACGGTCGGCGGAATTTTCAGCGCCACCGCCATGCTGATCGCCAGTTCCATCGTGGTGTACGGCATCCTTTATGTGCGTCAGGGCAAGCTGGAAAAAAGCCAGTGGTTGACCCTGATCGCGTGTCTGGTCTTCGGCAGCCTGACCCTGGCCTTCCACAGCGAAACCTTCCTCAAGTGGAAAGCTCCGGTGGTCAACTGGCTGTTCGCACTGATCTTCGCCGGTAGCCACTTCATCGGTGATCGCCTGCTGATTCAACGCATCATGGGCCACGCGCTGACGCTGCCTCAGGCCATCTGGGTGAAACTGAACATCGCCTGGATCGTGTTCTTTCTGTTTTGCGGTGCGGCCAATCTCTACGTGGCCTTCACTTACCAAGACTTCTGGGTCGACTTCAAAGTCTTCGGCAGCCTGGGCATGACCCTGATTTTCCTGATCGGCCAAGGGATTTTCCTGGCCCGTCACATGCACGATGCCGACGCATCGGCCGAGCCTTCCACCAAAAAAACCGAGGACTGACATGCTTTACGCAATCGTAGCAACGGACGTCGCCAACTCGCTGGAAAAACGCCTTGAGGCGCGCCCTGCCCATCTGGAGCGCCTGACCGCCCTGAAAAGCGAAGGCCGCATCGTGCTCGCAGGCCCGCTACCCGCCATCGACAGCAATGATCCAGGCCCTGCTGGCTTTACCGGCAGCCTGATCGTCGCCGAGTTCGAATCTCTGAACGCGGCCCAAGCCTGGGCTGACGCCGATCCATACATCAAGGCGGGTGTCTACGATCACGTGGTGGTCAAGCCGTTCAAGCAAGTGTTGCCGTAATCCCCTGTCAATCCCGTAGACCACAGGTGCTGATCAAGCACCGATTGTGGGAGCCGGCTTGCTGGCGAATGAGGCTCGTCAGTCAACTCATCGGTAACTGACCCACCGCCTTCGCCAGCAAGCCGGCTCCCACTATAGCGATGTTCAACCTAACCACTGTTACGCCCTCCCTTCCTGACTGCTCATTATTCGCATCGGCTTGCCGATAGCCTGCCAATGCCAAGAAAAGTCAGGAGTTCAGATGCGTCCACGTCCGTGGTGTGTGCTGGCGGCCGCACTGGCCGTTTCGATGATCAGTTTCGGTGTGCAGGCCGAAGAAACCGGCGATGCCATCAGCCATGCATTGCCCCTGCCTAGCGCAGCGAGCCAGTTGAGCGATCTGCGACAAAAGCTGGCCGACAGCGAAAAGCAGCGTGAAGAATTGACCCGGCAACTGCAGAATGCCGACACTGAACGCGAAAGTATTCAGGTGGGACGCCTGCGCCAAGAGAACCAAAGGCTTAAACTGCAGCTCAAAGAAGCGCAGTCGGTATTGCCTGCGCGCATGCTGACCGAGCAACAACAATGGTTCGTCACAGGGGGCGGCGTTGCAATGGTGGCCCTGCTGTGCGGTATCTTTGCCAGCGGCTGGCGTAGACGGCGTCGGCAATGGCTAAATTGAGTGAGTCATGAGCGAGCTGTTACTTATTGATGATGACCAGGAGCTGTGTGAGCTCCTGAGCAGTTGGTTGAGTCAGGAAGGCTTTGTGGTCCGGGCGTGCCATGACGGCCAAAGTGCCCGAAAGGCCCTCGCCGAAACCGCCCCGGCGGCGGTGGTGCTGGACGTGATGCTGCCCGATGGCAGCGGCCTGGAGCTGCTCAAACAATTGCGCACCGACCACCCTGATCTGCCGGTGCTGATGCTTTCAGCCCGTGGCGAGCCACTGGACCGTATTCTCGGTCTGGAATTGGGCGCTGACGATTACCTGGCCAAGCCCTGCGATCCCCGCGAGCTGACTGCTCGTCTGCGCGCGGTGCTGCGCCGCAGCCACCCGACGGCAGTGTCTACCCAGATCGAGCTGGGTGACCTGTGTTTCAGCCCGGCACGTGGCGTGGTCACCATCGACGATCAGGAGTTCACCCTCACCGTCTCCGAGGCCCGTTTGCTCGAAGCCTTGCTCAGCCAGCCCGGTGAACCGCTTGAGAAGCAGGAACTGGCGCAACTGGCGCTGGGCCGCAAGCTGACCCTCTACGACCGCAGCCTGGACATGCACGTCAGCAACCTGCGCAAGAAGATCGGCCCACATGCCGATGGCAGGCCGCGGATCGTGGCGTTGCGTAGCCGGGGCTATTACTACGCGGTTTGATATCCCGAGCAATGACCTGTATCAGTCCGGCTTGCCGGCGGTGGCGGCTTTGAAATCGCTGCCGCCGGCAAGCCGGGCGGCTACAAAGATCATCGAAACGCTCCGCGTCTGTAAGCCCCCTTACAAATCCTCTTTACCCAAGCTTTACCCACGCCTGACCTCGCTTGACCTTGATCTCCCTAAACTGGCCACAACCGGCACAGAGCCGGATCCGAGACAAGGAGATTCACCATGCGTAAGACTCTGATGGCTTTGATGTTCGCTGCAGCCCTGCCCACCGTTGCGATGGCACAGCCCGCTGAAGGCGGTCACATGGGTGGCCCAGGTTTTGATGGCCCGGGCATGCAGCATCACCGCAAAGGTCCGTTCGACAAACTGAACCTGACCCCGGAGCAACGCCAACAGATCGGCAAGCTGATGGGCGATCAGTGGCACAGCCGCTCCGAGATCACTCAGAAGTACCTGGCCAAACTGTCGCCAGCCGACCAGAAGGCAATGAAGGATGAGTTTGCGGCCAAGCAAGCCAAAACCCAGGCTGACATCCGTGCGATGCTGACCCCGGAACAGCAGAAGACGTTTGACCAGATGCAGAAAGACCGCGAGCAACGTCGCGCTGATCGTGCCGAGTTCGAAGCCTGGAAAGCGCAAAAAGCGCAAAAAACCCAGTAACCGGCTGCTGGCGCGGCATTACACTCCCCAACCCGACACGCTCTCCCCGGCGTGTCGGGCTTTGTAGTTCATGGGCAGGAGAGAATTTCACGTGCGTTCATTGTTCTGGCGAATCCTGGCGAGCTTCTGGCTCGCAATCGCGTTGGTGGCAGGCCTGTCGATCCTGTTGGGGCACATGCTCAATCAGGACGCCTGGATCCTCAGCCGCCATCCCGGGCTGCACAACCTGCCGCAGAAGTGGACGCAGCTTTACGAAGATCAGGGTGAAGGCCCGGCGCAGGATTACCTGCAAAACCTCAAGCGCAAGTACCACATCGATGTGCAGGTGCTGAACGACAGCGGCGAGGCGGTGATTCCCGGCACCTTTCCACTTCGTGCCGCCGCCTTCGAAGCGCGCCAGCAGAAAGACGATGAACGCCCATTGCCTTGGCGCCGTCTGACCACCGAATACACCAGCCTCAAGACCAACGAAACCTACCTGCTGATCTACCGCATTCCGCACCCGGAACTGGATGCCTGGCACCGTCAGAGCCTGATGTGGCCGCTCAGTGCGCTGGGAATTGCCCTCGTCGTACTGACATTGTTCAGCTTGCTGGTGACCCTGTCGATCACCCGCCCGCTCAGCCGCCTGCGCGGCGCCGTGCACGATCTGGGGCAAACCACGTATCAACAGAACAGCCTGGCGCAACTGGCGAACCGTCGTGACGAATTCGGCGTATTGGCCAACGACTTCAACCGCATGGGTGCACGCCTGCAAAGCCTGATCGTGAGCCAGCGTCAACTGCTGCGCGACGTTTCCCACGAACTGCGCTCGCCGTTGGCGCGTCTGCGTATCGCCCTGGCACTGGCCGAGCGCGCGGAACCCGCCGAACGCGAAAAGCTCTGGCCGCGATTGACCCGTGAATGCGATCGCCTCGAAGAACTGATCGGGGAAATTCTCGCGCTGGCCCGGCTGGACGCCGACATGGGCAATGCCGCCCCTATCGACCTGCCGGGCATGCTTCATCACCTCAAAGCCGAAACCGAGATGAGCAGCACCGAGCAAAGCATCGTGGTCGACGCGCAGCCTGACGCGCATCTTCAAGGCTGGCCAAACGTGCTGGAGCGGGCTGTGGATAACTTGTTGCGCAATGCCCTGCGCTTTAATCCGACTGGGCACCCCATCGAACTGAGCGCCCGTAACGTCGACGAAGGGCTGCGCATCAGCGTGCGTGACCACGGACCGGGCGTCAGCGCAGAACACCTCGCACAGCTGGGTGAGCCGTTTTATCGCGCGCCAAACCAGACCGCGCCGGGATATGGCCTGGGACTGGCCATTGCCAAACGCGCCGCCGAGAAACACGGCGGGCACCTGGTGTTCGAAAATCACCCGCAGGGCGGATTCGTGGCCAGTATCGTTGTGCCCCGGGAAGTCTTGCCGTAGGCGCTGTTCCCTTGTGGGGGATTCTATGTTGGCGGGTCAACACCATCCGCCACCAAGGCAGCTCCCACAAATATCAGGACGAATCCAAATCCAGTATTCAACGCTGGAATTGTGGGAGCCGGCTCCCAAAAATTTGTGCAAGACGTCTCCTACTGCCACGCGCTCACAAATTCCGACACATCCGGCTTGGCCGCCTCACGCGGCGGGTTCAGAGGTGTGCCCAGATAAAGAAACGCCACGACCTCTTCATCCGCCGCCAGTCCCAGCCCCTTCGCGACATGGGGCGAATACGACAACTCCCCCGTACGCCACACCGCGCCCACGCCCATCGCGTAAGCCGCCAGCAACACACCATGGGCCGCACAGCCCGCAGTAATGAACTGTTCCTTCTTCGGCACCTTGTAGTGATCGGTCAGCTTGGCGATGACCACCACCACCAACGGCGCACGCAACGGCCCGAAACGGGCCTTTTCCAGCGCCTTCTCATCCGCTGCGCCGCCACTCTCGACCAGCGCCTGGGCCAGTAAGTCCCCCATGTGATTGCGCGCATCGCCCTCTACAGTGAGAAAGCGATAAGGCCGCAGACCGCCATGGTCAGGGGCTCGTAACGCTGCGCCGAAGAGGATTTCACGCTGTGCCGCATCCGGGGCCGGCTCGATCAGCCGCGGGACGGACACGCGATTGAGCAGTACATCAAGCGCTTCCATTGAATCGTCTCCTGAAATTTGATGGGGCATTGTAGTGCCGCCAACGCCTTCTTGAACTTCAATAACGTATGACAGTAGCAATTACTTACATGACTCTCGGAAAGGGCCTCGGTTTACACCGTTCGACCCACGGGTAGAATGTGCGGCTTTCCATCACCTGATCAGAGCGATTGCATGGCGTTGCCGACCCTCCGCATCATCGGTTTCATCATCGGCATCTTCCTCATTACCCTGGCCATCGCCATGGTCGTGCCCATGGCCACTCTGGTGATCTTCGATCGTACGAGCGACATGCCGTCGTTTCTCTGGTCGAGCATGATCACCTTCATCGCAGGTCTTGCGCTGGTCGGCCAGGGGCGCCCGGAACATGTGCACCTGCGCCCTCGCGACATGTACCTGCTGACCGTCAGCAGTTGGGTGGTGGTGTGCATTTTCTCGGCCCTGCCCTTTCTGCTGACTCAGCACATCAGCTACACCGACTCGTTCTTCGAAAGCATGTCCGGGATCACCGCCACCGGCTCCACGGTGCTCAGCGGGCTGGACACCATGTCGCCGGGCATTCTGATCTGGCGCTCGTTGTTGCACTGGCTCGGCGGCATCGGCTTCATCGGCATGGCGGTCGCGATTCTGCCGCTGTTGCGCATCGGCGGCATGCGCCTGTTCCAAACCGAATCTTCCGATCGCTCCGAAAAAGTCATGCCGCGTTCGCACATGGTCGCCAAGTACATCGTGCTGGTGTACGTCGGCATCACCATCCTCGGCAGCCTGGCGTTCTGGTGGGCAGGCATGAGCCTGTTCGATGCGATCAACCATGCGATGTCGGCCATTTCCACAGGCGGCTTTTCGACGTCCGATCAATCCCTCGCCAAATGGCCACAACCGGCGGTGCACTGGGTCGCCATCGTCATCATGATTCTCGGCAGCCTGCCGTTCACGCTGTATGTCGCGACCTTGCGCGGGCATCGCAAGGCGCTGATCAAGGACGAGCAGGTGCAGGGTTTCATCGGGCTATTGCTGGTGACATGGCTGGTGATGACGGTGTGGTATTGGGCGACCACCGACCTGCCGTGGTGGGACGCGCTGCGACACGTAGCGTTGAACGTCACCTCAGTGGTCACCACCACCGGCTTTGCATTGGGCGACTACAGCCTGTGGGGCAACTTCGCGTTGATGTTTTTCTTTTACATCGGCTTCATCGGCGGTTGTTCAGGCTCGACCGCAGGCGGCGTGAAAGTGTTCCGTTTTCAGGTGGCCTACATTCTGCTCAAGGCCAACCTCAACCAGTTGATCCATCCCCGCGCCGTGATCAAACAGCGGTACAACGGCCATCGGCTGGACGACGAGATCGTGCGGTCGATCCTGACGTTTTCGTTCTTCTTCACCATCACCATCTGCCTGATCGCGCTACTGCTGTCGCTGCTGGGGCTGGACTGGATGACCGCCCTGACGGGTGCGGCAAGTACGGTATCGGGCGTTGGGCCAGGATTAGGCGAAACCATCGGCCCGGCGGGCAACTTCTCGACCTTGCCGGACGCGGCGAAGTGGATTCTGTCGGTGGGCATGCTGTTGGGGCGGCTGGAAATCATCACCATCCTGGTGCTGTGCATCCCAGCATTCTGGCGGCATTGATCAGGGAACGCACCAGATCAGTTGTGGGAGCCGGCTTGCTGGCGAAAGCGTCAAATCAACCACATCTTTGCTGATTGATACGCCCCTTTCGCCAGCAAGTCGGCTCCCACAGATTTCAGCGCTACGTCATGCCCTTGCGCAAGCGATACTCTCCCGGCGTCTCATCGAACCAGCGACGAAATGCCCGGAAGAAGTTACTCGGGTCGGCAAAGCCCAGCAGATAGGCAATTTCCAACAAGGTCATCTGCGGCTGGGCCAGGTACTGTTCGGCCAGCTCACGGCGGGTGTCGTCCAGCAGGGTCTGGAAGCTGGTGCCTTCCTCCTGCAACCGACGCTGCAACGTGCGCTGTGACAGGTGCAAACTCTGCGCGACGGCTTCACGCTTGGGTTCACCCTGTGGCAGCAAACGGCACAACACCTGCCGCGCCTGATGGGTCACGCGATTGCTGGCAAAACGCGCCAGAAACTCCCCCGCAAAACGATCATGCAGTTTGGCCATGGCCTCATCGGCGGTCGGGAGCGGCGCTTCCATGTCGACACGCTCAAACACCAGGGCGTCATAGGGAGCGTTGAACGTCAACGGGGCGTGAAAGAACTTCTTGTAAGGTTCGACGTTTTTCGGCATATCGCCCTGAATCAGCACCTGGCGCGGGTGCAGCGGTCGGCCCGTCAGCCAGCCGCAAAAGGCTAGAGCAAACGCGAGGGAGGCTTCGGCGCTTTGCCGAGTCGGGGGAAGCAGGTCGCCATGCACCGTCAGAATCAGTGCATAACCTTCCGGTAACAGACGAAAGCTCAAATCCGCACTGTCGGCGATGATGCGCTGATAACGTACCAGCCGCTCGAAACCTTCTTTGAGGGTGCGACTGGACATCAAGGCATAGCCCGCAACGCTGAACGACGCCGGGCGAACCACTCGCGCCATGTTCAGCCCCACCGCCGGGTTGCCGGAAAGCTCCACCGCACGTTGCCAGAGCCGGGTCATGGCGTCCTGCGGAAAACGGGCGTCAGGGTTCTCCAGATCGGCGTAAACCAGGCCCAACTCCTTGAACAGTGCGCGACAGTCCAGGCCATCCATTTCAAGGGACTTGACGATCCCCATCGCCCAGCTCGAAGAAGTCGTTTTTTCCATGGCCGCGTCTTCAGGTTGCAGATCAGGCGCCCCCTGCGACTGATAGCCGAAGGATACTACGTTGGCACCCATTGTCACTGGCCGCGACAAGCACTTCGCTAAACTGAAGACCTGACCAACAATAAGAGAGGCACGCAGTGGAAAACCTCAAAACCTTCGAGCGCTTCGCAGATTTCTACCCGTATTACCTGCAAGAACACCGAGACAGCACCTGCCGTCGCCTGCATTTCATCGGCACCACGCTGGTGATCCTGATCGCGGCGAGCGCTCTGTTCAGCGGTCATTGGTTGTTGCTGTGGGTCTTGCCACTGGCCGGATACAGCTTTGCCTGGGTAGGCCATTTCTTTTTCGAGAAGAACCGGCCCGCCACCTTCAAGCATCCGTTCTACAGTCTGCTGGGGGATTTTGTGATGTACAAAGACATGCTGACGGGTCGGGTCGCGTTCTGATACCCCACCATCAGCATGGCTTATGCTTCCCCCTGTAGCAGTCGTGACCCCATCGGTCAAACGGTCTCCGCCGCCTGCATTTGCACGCTCTTGGCCTTCACGTGCGCATCGGCCAGGCGGAACAGCTCGATGGTGCCGTCCCAATGCTCGATCAACGCGGTGCAGGATTCGACCCAGTCACCGCAGTTGAGGTACTCCACCTCACCCACCTGGCGGATCTCCGCGTGGTGAATGTGCCCGCACACCACGCCGTCCAGTCCGCGCTTCACGCATTCATGGGCAATGGCCTCTTCGAAATCACTGATGAAGTTCACAGCGGTTTTGACCTTGTGCTTCAAGTACGCCGATAGCGACCAGTAACCCTTGCCGTACTTGGCTCGCCAGTGGTTGAGCCACCGGTTGAGAGTCAGGGTGAATTCGTAGGCCGAGTCGCCGAGAAAGGCCAGCCAGCGGTGATAACGGGTGATGACGTCGAACTGATCGCCGTGGATCACCAACAGGCGACGGCCATCGGCGGTGACGTGTTCGGCTTCGTCCACCAACTGGATATTGCCCAGGATCAGCTTCGAATAGCGACGCAGGAATTCGTCGTGGTTGCCCGTGACGTAGATGACTTCGGTGCCGCGCTTGCTCATGGTCAGCAAACGGCGAATGACGTTGGTGTGCGCCTGTGGCCAGTACATGCCGCCGCGCAGCTTCCAGCCATCGATGATATCGCCGACCAGATAAATCCTGTCGGCATGATACTGCTTGAGGAAGGTCGACAGATGCTCGGCCTGACAGTCCCGGGTCCCCAAGTGAACATCAGAAATCCACAAGGTCCGGACACGTTGTTTACGACTGGGCTTCACGTTCTCGGCAATGCTCATGGACAGCCTCCGCTCGGGTTTCCACAAGGGTGGACCGGGCCGGTGAAGTGCACATGACGGGGTCGTTGAAGTTTGATGACAAGCGCAAATGCGGCAGAAATCACGCCGAACCCTGAGAGAACTTACGTCAACACAAACTCCACCGGCTCCAACTGCGGCGGCAATGGCCTTACGCCCAGCGCATCGAGAACATCACGCTCGATCACCCGCACCAGCGCATCGAGCGGCAAATCGTTTTCGTCGTAACCAAACGGGTCTTCCAGTTCGTTGCCGATCACATCCAGGCCGAAAAACGTGTAGCTGACGATGGCCATGAACAGCGGTGTCATCCAGCCCAGCGGTTCGGCCATGGCGAACGGCAGCAAAATGCAGAACAGGTAAATCGTGCGGTGCAAGAGCAAGGTGTAGGGGAACGGCAAGGGCGTGCTCTTGATCCGCTCACACGCCGCCAGCACCCGACTCAGCGACGTCAGATGGTTAGCCAGCAGTGTGTAACGCCATTCATTGATCTGACCGCTGTCACTGGCCCTGGAACACTGAAGGCCAATGTCACGCAGGATGCCGTCGCAGAGGTTCGCACAGTCGTCAGGCGGCATCCGACTCACCCAAGGTTGGGCGGCCTGGTGCACATCAAGACCGCGCAAGCGGGCATTGAGGGCGTGGGCAAAACCACACAAGTCACGCAGAATCATGCTGCGTCCAGCGTCATCCTTGATGACCTGGGTTTCGCGAATGATCGATCGGGTCGCGGTGATCACCTCGCCCCAGGCTTTGCGCGCTTCGTACCAGCGGTCGTAGCAGGCATTGTTGCGAAAGCTCATGAAGATCGACAACGACAACCCCAGCAACGTGAACGGCGTGGCACTGACTTTGGCAAAGTAATCGGGGTGCAGGCTTTCAATCAGTACGATGGCCGCAGCCAGTACGGTGATCATCAGACTGCGCAGGGCGATGCGACGGGCGATGGAGCCTTTGAGGGCCAACAGAACGTTGAGCAGGTTGGGATGGGGTCGTACGATCATGGGTCAGGGCTCGGTAAAGCGTCGGAAAGCCAGACCAGCATAGTGGGGTTGTGCGAACAGCGTCCAATCACTGTTCGCGACTGGCCCATCGACCGTTTCTATCAGGGCCTGTTCAGCTATCGATGCCTTTGTTCCGGTCGTTATGGCCAAGATCCCGATCCGGGTCGATCTGGTCGCGAACCCGCTGTTTAAGCACCTTGGCTTCCGGAAAACCACCGTCCGCCTTGCGCTCCCAGATCTGCACGTCGTTGCAGGTGATGATGAACACGCCACCCGTGCCAGACACCAGTGACACCTTGCCCAGATCGTCGCCAAAGGTGCTGAGCAGTTCTTGCGCCAGCCATGCCGCACGCAACAACCATTGGCATTGCGTGCAGTAAGTGATGGTGATCTCAGCCTTTTCCGTCATCGAAGTCAGTCCAGTCCGGCCAACAGATCGCGCGCGGTTTGTTGCGGGCCGTCATCAGCTTCGTCGATCACTTCCTGTAACAGCCTGCGGGCCTCCTCTATGTTGCCGTCGTCGATCAGCACCTGGGCTTCGTTGATCTTGCTCAATGGCTCGTCGTCCAGGTCCATCAGGTCGAATTCGGTGTCGTCGGTCATGAAGCTGTCGAGGAATTCGTCGTCCAGCAGGTCGCTGTCGCTCTGAGCCACGGAGTCCGATCGAGGTTCAGGCTCGCGATCGAACTCGGGCTCGAACGCCACCTCGAACGTCGGCTCGGCCTCCTCCTCGGCGAAATCGCTGAGGAATTGCTCGTCCGGCATTTCGAAAACTTCAGGCAACTGAGTGAGGTCCGAAGCGAACGACGGATCGACTTCCGGCTCAGGCGTCGCTTCGGGTTTGCGCGAAGGCGTGCTGTCGAATGGGTCCACCAGATCCCAGTCGGCGTCCAGGGACAGGTCGTCAAGATTGAGCTGAAAATCGTCCACCGGTTCCGAGTTCGGCGACGCCGCCTTTTCGTCCTGCTGCGCGGGTTGATCGTCGCTCGCCGCCGCACCGGCGACCACTGCCGCGGCGGCGCCAGCGAAGACCGCCGGTGTCACCAATGGCGCAGCCTGAGCGGGCGGTGCCGGCACCGGATCGACCTTGAGTTTCGGATAACGCGCGCGAATCTCTGCCAGTTTCTCCGGCTCGATGCCATGGGCCAGCAGTATTTTCTCTTCTTCGTCGAACCCCGCGACATCGCCCTGCTCGCCCAACAGCTCCAGCACACGCATGCGTACGTCGGTGCGCTGCGGTTGGGTCTTCAGCGCGTCACGCAAAATGGCCAACGCCTCGGCAAAACGGCCGTAGGCGATGTAGATGCTTGCGCCATCCAGTGCGTCGGTAGCGGCTCCCGCCAGCCGCTGCCCTGCGGGGGCGGCGGGTGTCGCGGGCGCAGTCGACGCCGGGCGCGGGGTCACTGCCGGGACTTCAAACACAGGCGTGACCGTCCCTTGTGCCGGTTTGATGATCGGCTCGACTGGCTCGGGCTCCGGCACCAACGTGTTCTTCATGCGGTTACGCCGCACCGACCAGGCGAGCGCCAGCAACAGCACGATCAGCAACAGCCCTGCGACAATCATCGTCCACGGCAGGTCATCGTCCGCCACCGGCGCTGCGGGAACAGGGGCTGGTGCGGGTGTCGGGGCTGGCGCGGACGCAGCAGGCTCGGTCTTCTGGACGGGTGTGTTGACCGGTACAGGCGCTGGCGCAGGGGCTGGACGGGAGGCCAGCGCCTTCATCTCGGCCAATTGCGTCTGCAACTCGATGATCTGCTTGTCCTTGCCCGCTTCGTCTTCCGAAATCTGCTGAACCTTCCCTTTAAGGTCATCGACCGTTTTGCTCAACGCCTGGTTTTCCATGGCGGTGGCCGTCAGTGGCTCGGCAGCGTTCGATGGCGCTGGAGCGGGCGCCGGTGCAGGGGTGCCCGCAGCAGGCGCAGCGGCGGCTGACGCAGCGGTCTTGGGTTCTACAGCACCGTCCGGCAACAACAGGCTCTGCCCGACTTTCAACTGGCTGCGTTCACCGTTGGGAAACGCTTGCGGGTTGAGCGCCTGAATGCCACTGATCAGTTCCGCCGACGACACTTTACTGCCCGGTGCCTGAATCTGCCGTGCAATGCCCGCCAGGGTATCGCCGGACACAACGGTGTAGTGCTTGCCCTGTACGGCCTTGGGCGGCGCGACAGGGAAACGGGATTCATCTTTTTTGCTGGCAACCGCAGGCGACTGTGTACGGCTGCGCGTAGCGGCCAGACCTGCAGGAGAATTAGGCGGGTCCAGCAAAACGGTGTACTCACGCAACTGATCGCCGTTCGGGCGCGAGAGGCGCACCAGGAAATCCATGTATGGTTCGGTCACCGGTTTTTGCGACTCAACATGCACCACCGCGCGGTTGCCGCGAATGATGGGGGTGAAGCGCAGATCGTTGAAAAAGAACAGCCGCTCCACGCCAGCCTTGCTGAACGCCTCTGCCGACGCCAGGGTGACCACGATCTCTTCAGGGGTCAGGCCGCCCGCCTCGATCAGCTCGATGTCCGCATTGAACGGCTGCCCCAACGCCGAGTGCAAATTGATCTCGCCCAGTCCCAAGGCCGCCGCCATGGAGCTGTGCAGCATGGACGCCGAGGCGATGGCCGCTGCCAGCAACCCCGTGCGAAGACCTGACTGAACGCGGCACGATCCGTGACTCTCGCGCCGACTCCCGGCCTGAAAACTCTTCAGCATGCGAACCCTTATGAGGCAGGCTTCCCTGCAAATTTCGTGGTGTGGACAACAGCAGTATGGCTGCAAATAGAACAGGATGTTTCGGCAGGTTCAACGTATTTGTAGCTGGCGCGGGGCCATTGCGTCAGGATTTTTCCAGATTGCGCAGAATTGTCGAGTGCACACGCATGCACACACGCAGCTCTTGCTCGTCGATGCCTTCGAACAATTCATGACGCAGGGCGGTGGCGATGGTTTCGATTTTTTCGATGAGGGGCCTGGCGGTGTCGCACAGCAGAATCTTCTTGGCGCGACGATCCTCGACCACGGCCTGACGCCGAACCAGGCCCTGACTTTCCAGACTGTCGAGCAAACGGGCCAGGGTTGGGCCTTCTACGCCGACGCTTTGCGCCAGCTCGCGTTGGGTGGGGGCTTCCTTGAAGCGTGACAGGTGCAACAGCACCAGCCAGCGGGCCTGGGACAAACCCAGATCGGCCAAACGGCGATCAAGCTCGGCACGCCAGCCTCGGGACAGGTTGGCCAACTGCATGCCAAAGCGGTGTTCTTCAGTCAACGGCATAGGTAACTCAATGGTTAAAGATGATTCCTAATCAATAGGCAGCTAACCATGGGGGGCATTACGAGGCAAGGGGTCAAGCGTGGTGTTTCGTCGCACAGGGCGCTGGCAGAACGGATTGCGGCGGGTTTGGCGCGGTGTCGCTGCGGACGCATACCTGTAGGAGTGAGCTTGCTCGCGATAGCGGTGTGTCAGTCGCTAACGCAGGGCCAGACCAGACGCATCGCGAGCAAGCTCACTCCTACAGTTGGCGTTCGCAACTCAGGAGAATTGTTAAACCTCAAACTCAGACTGCAACGCCGCACGCACGCAATACAGCACACCCTCCGGCACTCGCCCGGCGAACATGCCTGCGATGGCGGAAACAGGGGGCAGTTCACCCTCGCCATCCAAAAACGCGTCCTGAATCTCGCCGAGCAGGTCTTCTGGCAGGTCCAGCGCTTGTTCCAGCGACAATTGCTGGTTGCCAATGGCCTCGGCCAGCATCGTATAGACGTTCTTTTCCGAACATTGCAACTGACCGGCGATCTGCGTCGGGGTCATGCCCGCGCGGGCCAGGCTGATCAGTTCATGACGGACATCGGCGACCGCGCGAGGCGCCGCTGCTCTGCCGCCAAGCACTTCGAGGAAGGCTTCACCATAACGCTCCAGCTTGCGCGCTCCGACACCACCGACGCGGGCCATTTCGACCATGGTGCCCGGCTGGCTGCGCAGCATTTCCAGCAGCGTCGAATCCGGGAAAATGACGTACGGCGGCACGCCATGCTCCTCGGCCAGCTTGCGACGCAGGGTACGCAAGGCTTCCCATTGCTCGCGCTCTTCACCACGGACCAACTGGCTCGCCGGGCTGCCCGACGCTTTCGGCGTGGTCTGAGGCTTGAGGTCCCGGCGCAATTGCAAGGTGACTTCGCCGCGCAGCAGCGGACGGCAGGAATCGCTCAAACGCAGGCCGCCGTAGCCTTCGAGGTCAGTGTCCGCCAGACCACGGGCCACCAATTGACGGAACAGCGAGCGCCATTCGTTCTCACTGCGGCCCTTGCCCACCCCAAACACGGCGAGCTTCTGATGACCGAAGCTCTGCACCTTGTCGTTTTCCTTGCCCAGCAACACGTCCACCAGGTGCCCGACGCCGTAACGCTGCCCGGTGCGATAAATTGCCGAGAGGGCCTGACGGGCGGGTTCGGTGGCGTCCCAGGTCTGTACGTCATCGACGCAGTTGTCGCAGTGGCCGCACGGATTGGGCATGTCTTCGTCGAAGTAGGCCAACAGGGCCTGACGCCGACAGCGGGTTTCTTCGCACAGCGACAACATGGCATCGAGCTTGTGTTGTTCGACGCGTTTGTGGCGCTCGTCACCTTCGGAGTTCTGCAGCATCTGCTTGAGCATGACCACGTCTTGCAGACCGTAGGCCATCCATGCATCGGCGGGCAGACCGTCGCGCCCTGCCCGGCCGGTTTCCTGGTAATAGGCTTCCAGCGACTTGGGCAGGTCCATGTGCGCGACGAACCGCACGTTGGGTTTGTCGATGCCCATGCCGAAGGCAATGGTGGCAACCATGATCAGCCCTTCCTCATTCAGGAAGCGGCGCTGGTTTTCGGCACGCACGTCGATGGGCAAGCCCGCGTGGTACGGTAATGCCGGATAGCCGTTGTCACTGAGGAAGGCGGCGGTTTCTTCGACTTTCTTGCGTGACAGGCAGTAAACGATCCCGGCGTCGCTGCGCCGCTCGGACAAAAACGCCAGCAACTGCTTGCGCGGCTGTTCCTTGGGCACGATGCGGTAAAAGATATTGGGCCGGTCGAAGCTCGACAGGAAGCGTTCGGCGTTCTGCAAATGCAGGCGCGTGACGATTTCTTCGCGGGTGCGTTTGTCAGCGGTGGCGGTCAGCGCAATGCGCGGGACGTCGGGAAACAGCTCGGCGAGTTGCCCCAATTGCAGATATTCCGGACGGAAATCATGACCCCATTGCGAAACGCAGTGAGCCTCGTCAATGGCGAACAGCGCGATCTTGAGGTTTTGCAAAAACGCCAGCATGCGTGGCTGCACCAGCCGCTCCGGCGCCAGATAGAGCATTTTCACTTCGCCCCGGCGAATCCGGTTGGCCAGATCACGCTGCTGATCGGGCGTGAGGGTCGAGTTCAAGGCCGCCGCCGCGACGCCCAGTTCATCGAGGGTTGCGACCTGATCGTCCATCAATGCAATCAGGGGCGACACAACCACCGCCAGACCGTCGCGCAACAGGCTGGGCACCTGAAAACACAGGGATTTACCGCCGCCGGTGGGCATCAGCACCAGGGCATCACCACCGCTGGCCACGCGCTCGATAATGGCACCCTGGCGACCACGGAAGCTGTCGTAGCCGAAGATGTCTTTAAGTACGCGTTGAGCCTGGTCGAGCATAGATACCCCGGATGGTGCCACTACAGCGGATAAACAACCGCTGTTGAAATCGCAAAGCGCGGCAGTATACCGGAGCGCTCGGACGGATAGGGCAACACCGACACCAGCGGTCGAAATTTGCAGGAATCCTGATTACATAAGCCTCTACGCTGGCATCTACGGCCCCCAGCGCCTAGAATTCAGCATCGTTTATTTCCAAGGTAGTCCTTCAATGTCCTTCGCTGAGCAATTACACCGCCTGCAAGCCTTCCTCGACGCCGATGAGCTGCATGACGAAGCGCTGGACTATGTAGCCGCCCATGGCTACCTGACCGCGCTGTCGATCTGTGCCGAAACCGTGCCGGATCGTGAGTGGATCGACGCGCTGTTCGCCGAGCCGCCGCACTACACCGACAAGGCTCAGCACGAAGAAATCGAATCGACGCTGGTCCAGCTCAAGGCCCACATTGCCCGTCAACTGGCCTCGGACGAAGAGTTCGAACTGCCGTGCGATCTGGATCTGGGCGACGAGCCGGACGATTCCGAACTGCGCGGCTGGTGCATCGGCTTCATGGAAGGCGTGTTCCTGCGTGAAGCGGCCTGGTTCGAGAACGACGAGGAAGAAGTCAGCGAAATGCTGTTGCCGATCATGGTCGGCTCCGGTCTGTTCGACGAGCAGCCTGAATTCGCCGACATCGCGGCGGATGCCAACCTGATGGACGACATGATCGTGCAGATCCCGGAAGCGCTGTCTGCGCTGTTCCTGCTGCTGCACGCACCGGATGAAAAACCGGCGATCCTCAAGCCTCGTCACCACTGAGTCGGCGCCTATGGCGCACGGTGGGTCTGGTGATTCAACACCCCGCACGAGTCGATCCCGGCTCGTACGGGTTCTTCTGCAAGGCATTGGCTGGCTGAGCATCGTGCTTGGCGTGATCGGGATTTTCCTGCCGGTGCTGCCTACCACCCCTTTTCTTCTCCTCGCGGCTGCCTGTTTCGCTCGCAGCTCGCCGCGCTTCTATCACTGGCTGGTCAACCACCCTCGTCTGGGGCCGTGGATTCGGGATTATCTGGACGGCAGCGGGATCCCGCTCAAGGGCAAGGTCTACGCCATCGGTCTGATGTGGGTCAGCATCGGTGTGTCCTGCTGGCTGGTGCCGTTGATCTGGGCGCGAGTATTCATGCTGGCCTCGGCCATTGGGGTAACGGTTTACATTCTGCGGCAGAAGACGCTGCGTACCTGAAGACTCTGATTT
Organism: Pseudomonas sp. Pseu.R1; assembly: GCF_045764065.1. Lineage (NCBI taxonomy): Bacteria > Pseudomonadati > Pseudomonadota > Gammaproteobacteria > Pseudomonadales > Pseudomonadaceae > Pseudomonas > Pseudomonas sp. Pseu.R1. Next base: position 1,611,915 of record NZ_JBJGEE020000001.1, read on the forward strand.
AACTGGCACCGCCAAATCCTGTAGAAGCGAATGTATTCGCGATGCAATCGTTTATCCGGCAGAGATGTGTCGGATGTACCGCCCTCTCGCGAATGCATTCGCTCCCACAGGGGGCCGTGTTTGCTGCACAACCGCGCCACAGCTACAAATGGTGCGGTGTTCAAGGCACACCGCAAGCCTTTCGGTTACACCGTATCCGTTTTCAGCGAGTGATCAGCCAGCATGCCGTTGATGATCGTCGCGGTGTCATGCCCGCTCGCAACCATGCCGCCCGCCCCCGTCGCGACGCCGTATTGCTGAGCCAGGTTCACACCCGCCAGATCGATGGTTTGCGTGGTCGCGCCCCCCGCCACACTGCTCACGTCGATGGTCGACACCAACGACGAACCACTGCCACTGACGCTGAAGTGCAGGAAGTTTTCCAGTGAATTGGCGTCACCATGCTCGCCCTGTAGCAGTTGCGACAGGTCGAGCTTGTCGATGCCAAAGCTGAAGTCAGTGATGGTGTCGTGACCCGTGTTGCCCGCCTGATAAAGGAAGGTGTCGTGCCCCTCGCCGCCGGTCAGTATGTTGTTGCCCGGTCCGCCGATCAGGATGTCGTCACCGGCCCCGCCATTGAGCACGTCATTGCCCAAACCACCATTGAGCACATTGTTGCCCTGATCACCGGTCAGGTGGTCGTTATAGTTCGAGCCGATCAGGTTCTGGATATTGACCAGCGTATCGATGCCCGCACCACCGGTATGTTGAGGCCCCAGCTCCGCCGTGCTCACGGTCACTCCCGCCGTCGCCAGCGAGTAGTTCGCGGTGTTGTTGCCCGCGCCACCGTCGAGCAAGTCATTGCCCGGACCGCTGAACAGCATGTCGTCGCCGTTGTCACCGAACAGTTCGTTGGTGCCAGGCCCCGCCACCAGCACGTCGTTGCCATCGCCGCCGTGCAGATGGCTGTCCGCCGCCCCCACCAGTACGTCATTTCCTGTCGTGCCCAGCACGGTGTGACCGTCCTGATGGGCGATGTTCACTGCCGCCGTGCTACTGCCGCCATGAGGGTCGGTGACGGTGTAAGTGCTGTGGACATCCGGCGTGGTGTTGACCGCTGCGTAGTCGATGGTGAGGTTCAGGTTGTAGTGCTCTTTGACGCCGGGATCAGCCTGGTTGACCACGATCAGCCGGTACACGCCGTCTTCGGTCGCGGTGAACGTGCCGCCGTCGGCAATGCCGTGATAGGCGCCGTCTTCGAACTTCCACGCCATGCCCAGCACGTCGTTGGTCAGGTTGTGATCAACGGTGACGGTTTCACCGGCCTTCAAATGCACGCTGTAAAGGTCCTGTGCATTGGTCGGTGAGCCGTTGACCGCACCGAGATAGCCACTGATCACTAGCATCGCCGTGGTGGCGGTGTTGTTGAAGAAGTCGCTGCGGTCCAGGTTTTTCAGTTGATTGACGGCTTTGTCCTGCGTTCCGGCGAACTGGAGGGTTTTGGCCGAGCCCGCCGTGAAGTCAGCGCCCTTGGCGGTCCAGCCAGTGGTGAAAGTGGTGGGTGAAGCCGTCAGCGCGCCGCCGTTTCCAGCGATGTCGTTGGCCGCCAGGGCCACGCCCGGTATGACGATGCTCGACCCGCTCAGGTTGGTGATCACGTTGTCGGCCACGGCAATCGGCGCCTCGTAGACCGGAGGCGGCACGATGTGCACGCTCAGGTTGGCCGACGCCAGGTCGCCGTCGTTGTCGCTGAGGACATAGTGGATGTTTTCGGTGACCTCATGACTCACCCCGACCGCAGGCGTGTAGCTGTAGTCGCCGGTGTTCATGTTGAGCACCAGGGTGCCGTGCTCACCGATCACGGTCAGCGTGTGGGTCTGGCTGTTGAAACTGCCGTGGTTGTCGCCGCCACTGCTGACGATGCCGCCCTGATGCTGATTGGCCTTCGGATCGTAGGTGTACGTGGTGCCATCGACGCTGATCGATTTGATGAAGCCCTGATCCGCGCCAAAGGTCCCGCCTTCCAGCAGGCTGCCATGAATTCCGCCCTGCACGGTGCCGCTCAGTACCACGTTCAACTGGCCCAGGTCGGTCACGATCATGGCATTGGTGTTGCTGCCCGTGGCGCCGTTGTACGCCACCGGGTTCAGGTAGGTGCTACTGACCTCGGTGCCCACACCAATGGCAATCGCATTGATGTGATGCGTGTCGAGGAAGGTGGTCCAGGCGTGCTCTTCAGCGGCATCGATGCCGTCGCCACGGGCCGGATTCGGCACATGATCAGGGTCGGAATGCTGTGGCGAGACGGTCGGATTGCCGTCCGAGAAGAAATACGCAAGGTTTTGCGCACCTGCAATGGCGCCCTTCTCGACGAACGCCTGTTGAGCCGCCGCCAGCGCCGCGTCGTAGTTGGTGCCGTTGCCCGCTTGCAGCGCATTGACCATGGCCTTGGCGGTGGCAACATCGACCCATTCGTTGCTGCCGATGTGCGCCTGGCTGTTGAACGTCACCAGTTGCACACGCACATCACCCAAGGCTTCGTACTTGTTCAGCAGTTCGAGGATCGCCTGTTTTTCCAACCCCAACCGGGATAGCCCGTTGACGCCCGACGGCTGGTTCATGCTGGCCGAGTTGTCGACGATCAGCATCAAATTGGTGTTCACGCCCTCGCTGGTCACGGTCTTGTCGATACAGGCGGCTTTCGGCTGATCGTCGACGATGTTGACCACCACCTGCGCCGTGGAGGAATGCCCCAAGGAATCGGTCACTGTGTAGGTGAAGGTGTCGTGGGTGATGTTCGGTCCGTCGTTGGCCGCTGGCGTGGTTTTCGGCGCCGAGGTCAGTGTGTAGGTGTAACTGCCGTCAGCGTTCATGTGCAGCAGGCCATATTGGCCCTGCGCGGTGCCATTGACGGCGCCGTTGACGCTGAACGTCAGCGCGCCATAGCCGCCATGGGCCGAGTCGGCCACCGTGCCGCTGCCGGTTTCATGGGTCGAAGACGGATGGCTTCCGGTGACGTTGCCGGGCGCCAGGTCCTTGCCGTCCTGGTGAGTATCGAGGGCGCTTTCCTTGACCGTGACGTCGTGGTCATCGCAGGCAACGGGCGGGCAAGGCGGCGCAACATTGACCGTCACCGTGGTGGTGCTGGTGTCGCCGTCGGCATCGCGGATGGTGTAGGTGAACACGTCCTGCTCACCGTTGGGGCCGACCAGCTCGGGGTTGCTGTGGTAGGTCGCATTGCCCTGACTGTCGACGATCAGCGTGCCGTACAAACCGGTGATCACCGTATTCAAGCCGCTAGTGACCGGCGTCGAGGTGTCGCCACCGGCTCGCACGCCGACGATCAGACCATTGGGGCCTGCGCCGTCCGCGCCGGCCGAGTCGTTGAGTAAAAGGTTGCCACTGACTTCACCACCCGCCGCCACGTTGCCGATGTCGCAATGGGCCTGTGGCGTGTCATCGAGGATCTTGACCACTACCGTGCCGTCGGCCACGTCGCCATCGTTGTCCACCGCATGCACGGGGATCGGGTCGTTGAGCGAGGTGCCATCGCCCTGATTGTGATTTTCCGCGTTGTTGAGCGTGTAGGTGTAGGTCACCTCGCCCGTGGCGGGGTTGTAATTGAGGATGGTCAGGGTGCTGCCCGATGGCAGCGTGGTCGATTGCGGGCCGGTGATCGCCACGCCATTTTCGATCACGTTGATGCCGCCGACGGTCAGCGTCTGCAGGCCGTCCGGCGCACCGATGGTGAGGGTGCCGGTCTGGGTCAGGGCATCGTGGTTCGGATGCGATCCACCCGGCAGATTGCCCTCGTCCACCGTGCAGTCACCGCCACCAATGGTCACGCCATCGTTGTGATAGACGTTGACCGTCACGGTGGTAGTGCTGGTATCGCCATCGGCATCGCGAATGGTGTAGGTGAACACGTCCTGCGCATCGCCGGTGCCACCTGAGTTGGGGTTGGCATGGTAGGAGGCGTTGCCGTCTGCGTCGACGATCAGGTTGCCGTACAGGCCCTGAATCACAGTGCCCACGCCTGTGGTCACGGGCGTAGATGTGTCACTGCCCGCACGCACGCCGACAATCAGACCGCCTGCGCCCGGACCATCAGCGCCCGCTGTATCGTTGGCCAGGATGTTGCCGCTGGTCTCGCCGCCTTCTTTGACGTAGCCGATGTCGGGGTTGGCGTGGGGCACGTCGTCGGTGACATGCACGTTGATGTTGCCATCTGCGGTGTCGCCGTCGTTATCCACAGCGTGGACAGCGATCTGCTCGTCGTTCACGGTGCCGTCGCCCTGGTTGTGGGTTTCGGCGCCATTGAGGGTGTAGCTGTAGGTCACTTCGCCCGTGGTCGGGTTGTAGCTGATGACCGTGAAGGTGCTGCCCGACGGCAGCGTGGTCGATTGCGGGCTGGTGATGGCCACGCCGTTCTCGATCACGTTGATGCCGCCGATGGTCAGGGTTTGCAGACCGTCCGGCGCAGTGATTTTGACCGTACTGGTCTGAGTCAACGCCGCTGCATCGGGGTCACTGCCGTAAGGCAGGTGCGACTCGCTGACCGTGCAATCGCTGCCGCCGATCGTCACGCCGTCGTTGTGGAACACATTGACCGTGATCGTGGTGGTGCTGGTGTCGCCATCGGCATCGCGGATGGTGTAGGTGAACACGTCCTGCGCATCGCCAGTGCCACCCGAATTCGGGTTGGCAACATATGAAGCATTGCCGCTGGCGTCGACAATCAGAGTGCCGTAGAGGCCCTGAATCACAGTGCCGACGCCTGTGGTCACGGGCGTAGATGTGTCACTGCCCGCACGCACGCCGACAATCAGACCGCCTGCGCCCGGACCATCAGCGCCCGCCGTATCGTTGGCCAAGATGTTGCCGCTGGTCTCGCCGCCTTCCTTGACGTAGCCGATGTCGGGGTTGGCGTGGGGCACGTCGTCGAGGACGTGTACGTTCACAGAACCATTGGCCACGTCACCGTCGCTGTCCACCGCATGTACGGCGATCTGCTCGTCGAGGGAGGTGCCGTCGCCCTGATTGTGGGTCTCGGGATTACTCAAGGTGTAGGTGTACGACACCTCTCCAGTGCTCGGGTTGTAGCCAACAATCGTCAGCGTGTTGCCCGATGGCAAAGTGATCGACTGCGGGAAGGTCGCCGCCGTGCCATTGGTCACGACGTCGATGCCACCGACGGTGAGGGTCTGCAGGCCATCCGGCGCACTGACCTTGATCACGCCACTCTGGGTCAGCGCTTCAGGGTTGGGGCTACTGCCATCGGGCAGATTGGCTTCGTTGACGGTCACACCGGTGGTGGTCAGCGTCACGCCGTTATTGACGGGTGGAGGTGGTGGTTCATCCGGAGGCGTCACAACAGGAGGTTCATCAGGCGGCACCACGACGGGCGGCAATGCTGCGTCAGGTGAGCCATTCACGAACAGGCCGATTTCCGGCTCGGGGATGATGAACGTCGGGCTGATGGGCCCCGTGGGAAAGCCGATCACCGGGGTCACCGAACCGCCGGTTTCGGTCAGTAACACGAAGGTGTGACCGCCGCCCAGCGCGGTGGGCGAGCCGCCTGGATTGGCGTTGCCTGCGGCCGGGGCGTCGGTGATCTGACTGGGGTCGGCGCCTGCGGCAATTGCTTTCTGAACCTGTTGCACGTCAGCCAGTTGCTGCTGACTCGGCGCCACGGCATCCGGCGTGTCCACATGGGTGGCGTGGTTGGCGAGGATCTGCGGCGTCAGCGGCATGCTGCTGTCGCGTCCCAGGGTCAGTTCTCCCCCCTGGGCCAGATGCACCGCGACGGCGCCGGTCGGTCCCGTTTCCAGTTGCTCCCCGGCGTACACCTTGCTCCCTTCGATGACCAGTCGTCGGGTGCCGTTGCTCGCCACCGCGAAGACGTCGCCCACCACCTGCTTAACCGTACCGATCAATCTGGCCATGTCCACTCCCTTGCTGCAAATACCGGATCAGAAAATGTTAAGAATCCAACAAAAACTGTTCAATCGGCGCACAGAAATGGTTTGGAGCTGGCATCAAACGACAATTTTATGTCGCTGAATTTTTTCAAGTTTTTTGCTCGAAAAACCACTTGATCGAACGCCGTCAAATTTCCGTTGAAACCCCCATAACAACCATAAGGCACCTGTAATACCTTGAATACAGGCAATTCCTGAAATCAACATTCGCTTGATTTGCGGAAATGGCATAAGTTTTTTTTGGAATAAGCGTTATGAAAAAAACGTCTGAGGTTTTCCAAAAGTTGTTCTTAGCTCTGATGTTACAAACCTGATACGGTCTTCATAGCTCGTTTCGCCGGTTTTTTGGCGCAGGTCACAATAAACATCCAGGGAGAAGTTCCATGCGCGATTTGACCCCGCTCTACAGTGCAGTTGTGTTGGCGGTTGCCTGCGCCCAGGCTCAAGCCATGTCACTGAATCAGGCGATTCAGAACACCATCGACAATCACCCGGAAATTCACGCCAACGTGAACAACCGATTGTCGGCAGACGAGGACGTTAAAGTCGCCAAGGGAGGCTATCTTCCGACCGTTGACCTGGTCGCCGCCTACGGGCGCGAGCACACTGACAGCCCCACCACACGGGCCTTCGGCAATCACAACGAAGAAACCCTGAACTACACCCAGTCCGAACTGCGCCTGCGGCAGATGCTGTTCGACGGCTTCAACACCCAGAACGAGGTCGGCCGCACTCAGGCGGTGGTCAACTCCCGGGCGTACTACCTGCGCGGCACCTCGGAAAGCCTCGCCCTGCGGGCCATCGAGGTGTACCTGGAAGTGCTCAAGCGCCGCGAACTGCTGGATCTGGCCAAGAACAACCTGCAAGCCCACCTGCGGATCAACGACCAGATCGGCCTGCGCGCCAATCGCGGCATCGGCAGTAACGCTGACAGCGATCAGTCCAAGGCCCGTCGCGCGCTGGCCGAAAACAACTTCTACACCGCCCAGGTCGATCTGGCTGACGCCGAAGCCAACTTTTTCAGCGCCGTGGGCAAGATGCCTGACGAGTTGGAAGCACCTGCCTCGATCAAGGGTGAAGTCCCCGCCAGCCTGAGCGACGCCCGGCAAAGCATGCTGGTGAACAACCCCTACCTCAAATCGGCCCAGGCCGACGTCAACGCCGCCGAGAAGCAATACGAAACCGCCAAGGCGCCGTTCTACCCTCGTTTCGACGGTGAGCTGGCGGTCGGTGCGAACAACAACATCGCCGGTGAAGAAGGCCACGACAACGAATGGCGTGCCGCTGTGGTGATGAATTACAACCTGTTCAACGGCAACCGCGACAAGGCCCGTCTGAACTCCGATGCGTACAAGACCGGCCAGGCCATGGACATCCGCAACAACGCGCTGCGCATGCTCAACGAGAACCTGTCGCTGGCCTGGAACGCGATGAACAACGCCCGTACCCAGACGCCAATCGCCCGTGAATACGCGGAGACCACCACCAAGGTTCGCGCCGCGTATCAGGACCAGTTCGGCCTCGGCCAGCGCACCCTGCTCGACCTGCTGGACAGCGAAAACGAGCTGTACAACGCCGCCCGCCGCTACACCGAACTGCGCTACACCGAGGAGTTCTCGATGTACCGCGTACTGGCCACCGAAGGCGAGTTGCTGAGCAAGGCGCATGTCGTGATGCCGAGCGCCGCTGTGGCCTTGACTGAAGTCAAAAGCGAAGCGCGTCTGCCGGAGTTGAAGTAGCCAGCACCCGCGGGGAGTACGCGGCGCCACTGAAATCGGGTCAGGCACCGCAGCGAAGAAGTGAAGTAGCAAGCGCGCGAGCGCTGGGAGAAGTCTGTGACCAGCATGGAATTACCGCCATTTGACCCACGTTCGAACTTCGACGACCCGCTGCTGGATGGCCTGCTCATCCTCTGCCGTCTCCACGATTGCAGCGCCAGCCGCACCAGCCTCAGCGCTGGCTTGCCACTGGCGCAACACTCACTGAGCGTCGATCTGTTGCCACGGGCTGCGGCCCGCGCCGGTTTGCAGGCCAGAATCCTGCGCCGCCCTCTCAATGCCATCGACGGCCTGAACCTGCCGGTGCTGTTGCTGCTCAAGGGCGGTCGCTGCGCCGTGTTGCTGCGCTGGGAAGCCGACGGCCGGGCGCTGATCCTGCCCAGCGAAGCCGATGGCGGCGAGCAACGCGTCGGTCGTGACGAACTGGACGCGCTCTACACCGGCCAAGCCTTGTTCGCCCGCCCCCGCCATGAGCTGGAAAACCTGCGTGCGCCGCTGGTGCCACGGGTCAATGCCTGGTTTCGCGACACCCTCAAGTTGTCGCGCTGGCTGTACAGCGACGCGATTCTCGCCAGCTTGCTGATCAACCTGCTGGGCCTGATGGTGCCGCTGTTCGTGATGCAAACCTACGACCGCGTGGTGCCCAATCAGGCGACCTCGACGTTGTGGGTATTGGCCATCGGACTGCTGATCGGCACCGGTTTCGAGCTGACCCTGCGTCTGGTGCGCGCCCACCTGCTGGATCAGGCCGGGAAAAAGACCGATGTGATCCTGTCCGCAACCCTGTTCGAGCGCATCACCGGCATGGCGATGAAGGCACGCCCGGCGACCATCGGCGGCTTTGCCCAGAGCATTCACGACTTTCAGGGCTTGCGGGAATTTCTCACCGCGGTGACCCTGACCAGCATCATCGACCTGCCTTTCGCCGTGCTGATGCTGGCGGTGATCGGCCTGCTCGGCGGCTGGCTGGTGGTGATTCCGCTGGTGGCGTTTCCGATCACCATTCTGTTCGCCTGGATCATCCAGATGCGCCTGCGCGACACCGTCGAGCGCAGCCTGGCACTAGGCGCCGAGCGTCAGGCGCTGCTGGTGGAAACCCTCGGCGGGCTGGAAACCCTGAAAGCCTGCGGTGCCGAGAGCGAACGTCAGCACAAGTGGGAATCGACCCACGGCGCTCTCACCCGCCTGGACAGCCACGCCCGCGACCTCTCAGCGCTGGCCAGCAACGGCACGCTGTTCATTCAACAGTTCTCGGGCATGGCGACCATCGTTGCCGGGGTCTACATCATCATCGCCGGGAACCTGAGCGTGGGCGCGCTGGTGGCCTGCTACATGCTCGGCAGCCGCGTGCTCGCGCCGCTGGGGCAGATCGCCGGTCTGATCACCCGCTATCAGCAAGCGCAACTGACGATGAAAAGCACCGATGCGCTGATGGCCCTGCCGCAAGAGCGCGACCCGGCCAAGCACCCGTTGCAGCAGACCCAGTTGAAGGGCGCCATCGAGGTGGTCAAAGCCAGCTTCGCTTATGCGGGGCCTGGCACCTTGGCAGCGTTGAATGAAGTCAGCATCAGCGTCAAACCGGGTGAGCGCATCGGCATCATCGGTCGCAGCGGTTCGGGCAAAAGCACCTTGGCGCGTTTGATGATGGGCTTCTATGCGCCGGACGAAGGTCAGTTGCTGCTGGACGGTCTGGATCTGCGTCAGGTCGACGTGGCCGACCTGCGCCAGCAAGTGGGCTATGTCGCTCATGACTTGCCATTGCTGGCGGGCAGCCTGCGCGACAACCTGACCCTCGGCGCCCGTTACGTCACCGATTCACGCATGCTCGAAGTCGCGGAACTGACGGGGGTCACCGACCTCGCTCGCAACCATCCGCTGGGCTTTGATCGCCCCGTGGGCGAACGCGGTCAATTGCTTTCCGGCGGTCAGCGTCAGGCCGTATTACTGGCCCGCGCGCTGCTGCTGGACCCACCGATCATGCTGCTGGACGAGCCCACCAGCCACATGGACAACAGCAGCGAAGACGCCTTGCGCATGAAGCTGTTTGACCGCATGCAAGGCAAGACGCTGCTGCTGGTTACCCATCGCATGTCGATGCTCAGCCTGGTGGACCGTTTGATCGTGCTGGACAACGGCAAGGTCGTCGCCGACGGTCCCAAAGAGCTGGTCGTCGAAGCACTGCGCAAGGGTCGCGTCGGCCCGGCCACGGTTTAAGGAGCGTTTCCCATGACTTCCGCTCAGCGCTATTTTCACCCTGGCCGTCAGGTCGATACCGAGTTCATGCCTGAAGTCGCAGGCGTCGCCGCACAAGACTCATCCCGAGGTTCGCGCATCACCGTGTGGATCGCCGCTGCGCTGATCATCAGCGCACTGGTCTGGGCCAAATTCGCCGTATTGCAGGAAGTGACCATGGGCGAAGGCAAGGCCATTCCGTCGAGCAAGGTGCAGGTGATCCAAAACCTTGAGGGCGGCATCGTCACCGAGATTTTCGTGCGTGAAGGCCAGATCGTGAACAAGGGCGACACCCTGCTGCGCCTCGACGACACCCGCTTTCTGTCGAACAAGGGCGAAAGCGAAGTCGACAAATACACCTTGATGGCCCAAGTGGATCGGCTGTCGGCGGAGTCCGAAGGCCGTCCCTTCAAACCCTCTGCCGAAATGCTGAGCAAGGCGCCGCAAGTGGCCGCCGATGAACAGGCGCTGTACGACTCCCGTCAGCGTCGTTTGGCCAGCGAACAGCGCACTTTGCAGGAACAGCTGCGACAGAAGACCCAGGAAGTCGCCGAGTTCCGCTCCAAGCAGGATCAGTACCGCAATCAACTGGGCTTCATTCAGCAGGAGCTGAGCATGTCGGCGCCGCTGGTGAACAGTGGTGCAGTGTCCCCGGTGGAGATCATTCGCCTAAAGGGTAAAGCGTCTGAAGCACGGGGCCAGATGGACGCGACGGCGTTGGCCATTCCGCGTGCCGAAGCGGCGATCAGCGAGATCAAGAGCAAGATCCAGGAATCCCTCGACAGCTTCCGCTCGGATGCCGCGAAGGACCTCAACGACAAACGCGCCGATCTGGCCAAGGCCAGCGCCACCAGCATCGCCATCGACGACCGCGTAACACGCACCACCGTCACTTCGCCGGTCAAGGGCATCGTCAAAACGCTCAAGGTCAACACCATCGGCGGCGTGGTTCAGCCCGGCAGCGACATGGTGGAAATCGTGCCGCTGGACGACAACTTGCTGATCGAGGCCAAAGTTCGCCCGCAGGACGTGGCATTTTTGCACCCAGGCCAGAAAGCCATGGTCAAGTTCAGTGCCTACGACTACACCATCTACGGCGGGCTGCCCGCGAAACTGGAACTGATCGGCGCGGACACCACCACCGATGACAAGGGCAACACCTTCTATTTGATTCAGGTGCGCACCGACAAAAACCACCTGGGCAGCGATGAGAAACCGTTGTTGATCATTCCGGGGATGGTGGCGACGGTGGACATTATTACGGGTGAGAAAAGCGTGATGGACTACCTGCTCAAGCCGGTACTCAAGGCGCGGACCGAGGCACTGCGGGAAAGATAAAATCCCGGATTGATGATAGCCCCCTGTGGGAGCCGGTTTTGCTGACGACTGCGTGGGGGTCAGCCACATGAATGTTGTATGGCACGCCGCTTTCGCCACCAAGGCGGCTCCCACAAAGATCGTGCCGAATCCAAATCTTGTGTTAGACGATCAATCTGTGGGGGCCGCTTTGGTGGCGAAGGCGGTGGGTCAGGCAACACACTCGCCTCCTGGAGAGAAAGTGCTCAGTCGCTACTTCTTCTTGTCCCCCTTCTCAAACGCTGCCTGCAACGCATCGTTGATCGTGCGCAGCACCTTCACCCGCGCCCAGCGCTTGTCGTTGGCTTCCACCAGCGTCCATGGGGCGATTTCGGTGCTGGTGCGATCGACCATGTCGCCCACCGCCTCGCGGTATTGCGGCCATTTGCTGCGATTGCGCCAGTCATCATCGGTGATCTTGTAGCGCTTGAAAGGGATCTTTTCCCGGGCCTTGAAGCGTTCCAGTTGAGTCTTGTCATCAATGGCCAGCCAGAACTTCACCACCACCACGCCCGCGTCGGTGAGCTGCTCTTCAAAGTCGTTGATCTCGCCATAGGCCCGCAGCCAGTCCGCCTCGGAACAAAAACCCTCGACCCGCTCCACCAATACCCGGCCATACCACGAACGATCGAACACGGTGAATTTGCCCCGCGCCGGGATCTGCCGCCAGAAGCGCCACAAGTACGGTTGCGCCAGTTCATCCTGACTGGGCGCCGCAATCGGCACGATGTGGTACTGCCGAGGATCGAGCGCCCCCGCCACGCGCTTGATCGCCCCACCCTTGCCCGCCGCGTCATTGCCTTCGAACACCGCCACCAACGCATGACGACGCATGCGCTTGTCGCGCATCAGCCCGGACAACCTCGCCTGCTGGGCAATCAACTGTTCTTCGTAATCGTCCTTTTCCAGCGACAGGGTCATGTCCAGATTATCGAGCAGGCTCAGTTCATCGGTGTTGCTCGGTAACGGCCCGATGTTGACCAGGTTGCCATTGCCTTCCGGGGTCGTGAGGGCATTCTGCAAACCCTCCAGCAGCAGACGGCCAACCGTGAGGCTGCGGTAGTTGGGGTCCACGCCTTCGATCACATGCCACGGCGCATAGTCGCGGCTGGTGCGGCGCAGTACGCGCTCACCAAAGCGCACGAACTTGTCGTAAGTCCGCGATTGCTGCCAGTCCAGCGGGCTGATGCGCCAACTGTGCAGCGGGTCGTCCTTGAGGGTCTTGAGGCGCAGCTTCATCTGTTTTTTGGACAGGTGAAACCAGAATTTGAAGATCACCGCGCCCTCGTCGACCAGCATCTTTTCCAATCGCTCGGCAGCGTTGATGGCCTGGTCCAGCACCGGGTCCTTGAACTGCTTGTGCACCCGCCCCTGAATCATCTGGCTGTACCAGTTGCCAAAAAACACGCCGATCCTGCCCTTGGGCGGGAGTTGTCGCCAGTAGCGCCAGACAGGCGGATGGGCCAGTTCTTCATCGGTTTGCTGATCGAAAGTGCGCACCTCGATAAAGCGCGGGTCCATCCAGTCGTTGAGCAGTTTGACCGTCTCGCCCTTGCCCGCGCCTTCGATACCATTGATCAGTACGATGATCTGGCGTTTGCCTTGCTGGTGCAGCTCGTATTGGGCTTCGAGCAAGGCTTCGCGCAGTGCGGGGACCGCAGCGTCGTAGGTTTTGTCGTCGATGGCGTGGCCGATTTCAGCGGATTCGAACATGTACAACTCCCTGGGACTTATCGCTCAAGACTAGCGGATCGATGAGGGCAATGTGGGCTATGACAACGAATCCCTGGCATGGATCAATCGATGCGCTGCAACTCGGCACGGGCGCTGCGTTAAGATGGCGGCCTCGCACCTGCCACAGCGCCTTGCATCGTTCGATCATGACCACCATCCAGCACGCCCAGCTCGACTGGGACGAAAACGGCAACCCGATTTCCCGGGCCTTTGCCGACGTCTACTTTTCCAACGAATCGGGGCTGGCCGAGACGCGCCATGTGTTCCTGACCCAGAACGACCTTGAGGCACGCTTTACGGCGCTGCCTGCGGACGGGCGTTTGATCATCGGCGAAACCGGCTTTGGCACCGGGCTGAATTTTCTCTGCGCCTGGCAGTTGTTCGAAGCCTGCGCGACACCCGGCGCGCGGCTGCAATTCGTCAGCGTCGAGAAGTTTCCTCTGAGCTACGCCGATCTTGAACGGGCCTTGAGCCTGTGGCCGGAGCTGAAGGCATTGGCCGATCAACTGCTCACGCAATACGTGGCGATTCACGAAGGCTTTCAGCGGCTGATGTTCGATGGCGGCCGGGTCACGCTGACGCTGATGATCGGCGATGCGCTGGAGATGCTGCCGCAACTGGACGGGCAGATCGATGCGTGGTTTCTCGACGGTTTCGCCCCTTCGAAAAACCCGGAAATGTGGACCCCGGAACTGTTCGCTGAACTGGCTCGCCTGGCCGCGCCCGGTTCGACCATCGGCACGTTCACCAGCACCGGCTGGGTGCGTCGCGCGCTGAATGCGGCGGGGTTCAAGATGAAGCGCGTGCCGGGGATCGGCCACAAGTGGGAGGTGTTGAGAGGGGCGTTCATTGGCTGGCCTGAAGAGACGCCTGCCCCGGCCCCAATGAAGCCGTGGTTTGCGCGACCTCGCCTGGCGAATACGACGCGCAAGGCGCTGGTCATCGGCGCAGGGCTGGCGGGTTGTGCGACAGCCGCGAGTCTCGCCGCTCGTGGTTGGCAGGTCAGCTTGCTGGAGCGTCATGACGCTGTGGCGCAGGAGGCGTCGGGCAATCCGCAGGGCGTGCTGTACCTCAAACTGTCGGCCCACGGCACCGCGCTGTCGCAGTTGATCCTCAGCGGTTTCGGCCACACCCGTCGGCTGCTGGAGCGGCTGGAACGAGGTGTCGATTGGGGCGATTGCGGCGTGCTGCAACTGGCCTTCGATGACAAGGAGCGCGAGCGGCAGGCGCAACTGGCGGGGGCGTTTTCCCCGGCGTTGCTGCATGTGCTGGATCGGTCTGAAGCTGAGCGCAGAGCAGGTGTCACGCTGAACAGCGGCGGGCTTTTTTACCCCGAAGGCGGCTGGGTGCACCCGCCTGCGTTGTGCCGACATCAAGCGAGTGCATCGAACATTCGCCTGATGCCGCACACCGATGTGGTCGAACTGCGGCGCGAAGGCGATGTATGGCAAGCATGGGATGGCGAGCAATTGATCGACTCAGCGCCTGTCGTGATTCTGGCCGGGGCGGCAGAGGTCAAGCGCTTTCCGGCCAGCGCCGAATTGCCGCTCAAGCGCATTCGCGGGCAGATCACCCGGCTGGCTGAAACTCAGGCCAGTCAATCGTTGAGCACCGTGGTCTGTGCAGAGGGCTACGTTGCGCCGGGTCGTCTGGGCGAACACACCTTGGGTGCCAGTTTCGAATTCAACAGCGACGACCTGACGCCCACCACTGCCGAGCACTTGGGCAACCTGGACTTACTGCGGGAAATCTCCCAGGACCTGACCGAGCGTTTGCAAGCCGATCAGGTGCCTGTCGAACAGCTCGAAGGCCGCGCCGCCTTTCGCTGCACCAGCCCGGACTACCTGCCTATCGTTGGGCCGTTGGCGGATCGTGAGGCGTTTTCGGAGACTTACGCGATCCTGAGCAAAGACGCCCGGCAAGTGCCCGACCTCCCCTGCCCGTGGCTGGACGGTCTGTACGTCAACAGCGGTCACGGCTCACGCGGGCTAATCACCGCGCCGTTGTCGGGCGAATTGATCGCAGCGTGGCTGGATAACGAACCGCTGCCGCTGCCCAGAAGCGTGGCCGAGGCCTGTCACCCGAACCGGTTTGTGCTGCGGCAGTTGATTCGTGGGAAGTGAGTGCTTGATGCTGGCACTGAGCCCGACTGAATCCGGGGAGGGATTTTGATCCTGATCACTGGCCTGACGCAAACCGGGGGCGGCTTTTGATTCTGGGCGCAGCCCGTAGGAGCCTTGCTTGCAAGCGATCTGCCGCGTAGCGGCAGTAAAACCAAACGCCCGCGTCGTTTCAGGCACACCGCATTGGTAGGGTTTACTGCCGCTACGCGGCAGATCGCTTGGCAGAAGCAGAGATGCGCATGGCCAAGATGTCGCGGAGGATGCAGACCGTACAACTCTCCCGGACAACCCGGTATCCTCCCCCCCATCCTCCTTTCAGGTGCATGTCGATGCTGCAAGTCCAAGGCGTGTTCAAGAGCTATGCGACGGCCCAAGGCCCGCTGGCGGTATTACAGGGGGTGGATGTGCAATTGGGCCAAGGCGAAAGCCTGGCGCTGATGGGCGAATCCGGGAGCGGCAAGAGCACGCTGCTGCATCTGGTGGCCGGGCTGGATCAAGTGGACGCAGGCACCATCGAGATCGCCGGGCAGCGTCTGGACACCATGACCGAGGCACAACTGGCCAACTGGCGGCGTACGGCAATCGGTCTGGTGTTTCAGCAGTTCAACCTGATCGGCAGCCTCAAGGTCGAGGATAACCTCGCCTTTCAAGCGCGCCTCGCCGGGCGCTTCGACCCTGAGTGGCAGGCCGAACTGGTCCATCGCCTGGGCCTGGGCGCCTTACTCAAGCGCTACCCCGAACAACTCTCCGGCGGCCAGCAACAACGGGTCGCTATCGGACGCGCGCTCGCCTCTCGTCCCGGTCTTTTGCTGGCAGACGAGCCCACCGGCAACCTCGACGAAAACACCAGCGATGAAGTGCTGCAACTCTTGCTCGACCTGTTGGCAGACAGCCCCACCAGCCTGCTGATGGTCACTCACAGCCCCCGGATCGCGGCGCGTCTGGACCGCCAGGCGGTGTTGCACCTGGGCCGTCTGGCGACTGAAGGCGAACGCTGATGCCGGTCTTTTTCTGGACACTCAAAGCCCTGCTCAGCCACTGGCGGCGCCACCCGGTGCAATTTTTCAGCGTGCTGACCGGCCTGTGGCTGGCCACCAGCCTGCTGACGGGCGTGCAGGCCCTGAACAGTCAGGCGCGGGAAAGCTACGCCAAGGCCAGCCAGTTGATCGGCGGTGAGCCACAGAAAGTGCTGGTGGCGCCGAACGGTGCCAATTATTCGCAAGAACTGTTCGTCAGCCTGCGCCGTGCGGGCTGGCCCGTCTCGCCTGCGCTGCGCGGCCGGGTGACGTTGGCGGACCGTCCCGATCAGCGTCTGATCATGCTCGGTATCGAGCCGGTGACCCTGCCCGCCAACACCGCGTTGGCCGGGCAGACACTGAACACCGAACAGCTCGTGCAATTTTTCACCCCGCCAGGCAGCACCTGGATCTCGCCGCAGACGATGCAAGCTCTCGGCCTGCATGAAGGCGAGCAGCCGCAAACCGATGCTGGCCAGGCCCTGCCACCCTTGCGCGCACAGGCTGACATGGCCCCCGGTCTGCTGCTGGTGGACATCGGCTTTGCCCAGCGAATTCTCAATCAGCCCGACCAGATCTCGCGCATGATCCTGCCCAAGGATTTCGCCGAAGACCCGCCGCCCCTGCCCGACGACATGAAAGGCGAACTGGTGATTCGCAAGAGCGGCGAAGACAACGACCTGGGGCGCCTGACCGAAAGCTTTCACCTGAACCTCGATGCGTTGGGCTTCCTGTCGTTCGTGGTGGGCCTGTTCATCGTTCACGCTGCGATTGGGCTGGCGCTGGAGCAGCGACGTGGATTGCTGCGCAACCTACGGGCCTGTGGCGTCAGTGCGCGTGGGCTGATCACGAGCCTGATCGTCGAACTGGGCGTGCTGGCCTTGCTCGGCGGAATCGCCGGGGTCGTCAGCGGTTACTGGCTGGCGAGCATCTTGTTGCCGGATGTGGCCGCCAGCTTGCGTGGCCTGTATGGCGCGGAAGTGGCCGGACATCTGAACCTGAGCATCGGCTGGTGGCTGAGCGGTCTTGGCGTCGCCTTGCTCGGCGCCTTTCTCGCCGGGGCCAGCAGTCTGTTGCGCGCCGCGCGCCTGCCGTTGCTGGCACTGGCCAACGAACAAGCCTGGCACGACACTCACGCACGCTGGCTGAAGCGCCAGGGCTGGATCGCCGGGGTTTCTGCCGCCGTCGCCCTGCTCGCCGCACTGTTCGGCAACAGCCTGACGATGGGCTTCGTGCTGATGGCCAGCCTGTTGCTCAGCGCTGCACTGGGCCTGCCGGTGCTGCTCAATGCCTTGCTCAATGCCTTGCTGGGCCACAGCCGCTCGGTGCTGGGCCAGTGGTTTCTTGCGGACTGTCGTCAGCAGTTACCGGCGCTGAGTCTGGCGCTGATGGCCCTGTTACTGGCGATGGCGGCGAACATCGGCGCGGGCAGCATGACCTCGGGTTTCCGTCAGACCTTCACGCATTGGCTGGAACAACGCCTGAGTGCCGAGCTGTACATCAACCCGCAGAACGCCGCGCAGGCCGCGCCCTTGCAAAAATGGCTGAGTGAACAGCCGCTGACGTCTGCCGTGCTGCCCAACTGGCAAGTCTCGCTGCAACTGCACGGCTGGCCCGCCGAACTGTATGGGGTGATCGATCATCCGCATTATCGCCAGCACTGGCCACTGCTCGAATCGTCAGGAGACGACGCTTGGGGCCAATTGGCCAAGGACGACACGCTGATGCTCAGCGAGCAGTTGGCACGACGCCTCGATGTCAGCGTCGGCGATGAAGTGACGTTACCCGCCCCGGATGGCGACTGGCGTTTGCGTGTAGTGGGCATCTACGCCGATTACGGCAATCCCAAGGGCCACATGCTGGTCAACGCCAATCACCTGCTGGAGCACTGGCCGGATCTGGCGCCGAACCGCTTCAACCTGCGCATCGACACCCGCGCCATCCCGCAATTGCTGCGGGTGTTGCACAACAAATTCACCATCGACGACAACCGCATCGTCGACCAGATCCAGCTCAAGGCCTGGTCGCGACAAGTGTTCGAACGCACCTTTGCCGCGACCGCCGCGCTCAACAGCCTGACGTTGATGGTGGCGGGCGTGGCGCTGTTCATCAGCCTGTTGACGCAAAGTCAGAGCCGTCTGGGGCAACTGGCGCCGCTGTGGGCGTTGGGGGTCACGCGCAGGCAGTTGATGCTGCTGAACCTGGCGCAAACCTGGCTGTTGGCGGTGCTGACGCTGGTGCTGGCAATCCCTCTGGGCTTGCTGCTGGCGTGGTGTCTGGATGCGGTGATCAACGTGCAGGCGTTTGGTTGGCGGCTGCCCACACAGGTGTTCCCGCTGCAGTTGTTGCGTTTGATGTTGCTGGCAATGCTGGCCACGTTGTTGGCGTCGGCCTGGCCGTTGTATCGGCTGTATCGCACCCGCCCTGCCGATTTATTGAGGACCTTTGCCAATGAACGCTAAGGCGCTGGTTCTGGTTTTGATGACGCTGTTGCTGAGCGCTTGCGACAAGCCTGAAGAGGAGAAAGGCTTCGCAGGCCTGGCCGACGATGCTGCAAGCTACGCGCAGGTCACGCCAGGCACCCCGCTGATGTTTCCAAGGGATCATGGCGCGCACAACGATTTCCGCATTGAGTGGTGGTACGTCACCGCCAACCTCAAGGACGCCGACGGCCAGTCGTTCGGCGTGCAGTGGACGCTGTTTCGCAATGCCCTGCCTCGCTCTGCGTCCGCCCCCGAAGACAACCACGGCTGGAGCAACCGCAACCTGTGGATGGGCCATGCGGCGGTGACCTCCGCCGACGAACATTACGCTGCCGAACGTTACGCCCGAGGCGGCGTGGGTCAGGCCGGTGTCACCCTCGCCCCGTTCACGGCGTGGATCGATGACTGGGTGTTAGGCAGCCATGCCAGCGTCGAAAACCCGCTGACCGACATGCAATTGCACGCCCGTGGCCCTCAGTTCAACTACAGCCTGCACCTGACATCGAGCAAGCCGTTGGTGCTGCAAGGCAAACAGGGATTCAGCCAGAAATCCGAGCAAGGCCAGGCGTCGTATTACTACAGCCAGCCGTTCTTTCAGGCTGACGGCAGTATCGAGATCGATGGCAAGGCGTACCAGGTTTCAGGCCCTGCGTGGCTGGACCGGGAATGGAGCAGCCAGCCGCTGACGGAAAACCAGACCGGCTGGGACTGGTTCTCGCTGCACCTCAAAGACGGAGCGGACGTGATGCTCTATCGCATGCGACAGAAGGATGGCGAGCCTTATCTGACGGGCACGTGGATTAACGCCGATGGCAGCACTGAGTTGCTTGCCGCCCGCGACATCGAGCTGACGCCAGAAGACACCACCGAGGTCGACGGCCGTGACATGCCTACCCGCTGGACAGTGAAAATCCCCGGCAAGGGCGTGAACGTCTCGGTTGAAGCGCTCAATCCGCTGGCGTGGATGGATTTGCAGATTCCGTATTGGGAGGGGCCGGTGCAGATCAGCGGGAGCCAGCAAGGTGTGGGGTATCTGGAGATGACGGGGTACTAGCCCATCACGCAAACCCCGCTAATCCTGCTTCTGCCCGCAGGACGTAGGGGTCCATGGCTGCTGACCCACCGCATTCGCCACCAAGGCGGCTCCCACAAGGACCGTGCCGAATCCCACATCGTGTGTACGACGTTGAACCCGTGGGAGCCGGCTTGCTGGCGAATGCGGAGCACCTGATACGCATAAGCCGACACTGCAATCACCGGCAAGCCATGCTGCTACAGAGGTGCGCGTGCTACTCAACCGATCGCATTTATAACTTTTAGTTCTAAAACTCTCACATCCCCCACCGGTCAGTCTTTGGGTAGCCGGACTTCCCCGGCCACATTCCCCAACGGAAAACCGGTAAGGACTTATGTGCGGATTAGCTGGAGAGTTACGTTTCGACAACCAACCTGCGGACCTCGCCGCAGTAGAACGCATCACCCATCATCTGGCCCCTCGCGGCCCGGATGCCTGGGGCTTCCATAGTCAGGGGCCGGTTGCCCTTGGCCATCGGCGCTTGAAAATCATGGACCTGTCCGACGGTTCGGCGCAGCCCATGATTGACAGCCACCTGGGCCTGTCGCTGGCCTTCAACGGCGCGATTTATAACTTTCCGGAATTGCGCGCCGAACTGGAAAGCCTCGGTTATCAATTCCATTCCGGCGGTGACACCGAGGTGCTGCTCAAGGGCTATCACGCCTGGGGCGCCGACCTGCTGCCTAAACTGAACGGCATGTTCGCCTTCGCCATCTGGGAGCGCGACAACAAAAGCCTGTTCATTGCCCGCGACCGTCTGGGCGTCAAGCCGCTGTACCTGTCGCTCACCGAAAAGCGTCTGCGCTTCGCCTCGACCCTGCCCGCCCTGCTCAAAGGCGGCGACATCAGCCCGATGCTCGACCCGGTGGCGCTGAACCACTATTTGAATTTCCACGCCGTGGTCCCGGCCCCGCGCACCTTGCTGGCAGGCGTCGAGAAGATTCCGCCTGCCACCTGGATGCGTGTGAGCGCTGATGGCGAGGTCGAGCAGAAGGTCTGGTGGACGCTGCCATACGGCCCTCGTGCCGATGAGCAGCATCTGACCCTCGAAGACTGGCGCGACCGCGTGCTCGACAGCACCCGCGAAGCCGTGGCCATTCGTCAACGCGCCGCTGTCGATGTCGGCGTATTGCTCTCGGGTGGCGTCGATTCCAGCATGCTCGTCGGCCTGCTGCGCGAGGTCGGCGTGAAAGACCTGTCGACTTTCTCCATCGGCTTTCAGGACGCCGGTGGCGAGCGTGGTGACGAGTTCCAGTATTCGGACCTCATCGCCAAGCATTACGGCACGAACCATCATCAATTGCGTATCAAGGAAAGCGAAATCATCGAGCAGTTGCCTGCTGCGTTTCGCGCCATGAGCGAGCCGATGGTCAGCCACGACTGCATCGCTTTCTACCTGCTGTCCCGCGAAGTGGCCAAGCACTGCAAAGTGGTGCAAAGCGGTCAGGGCGCGGACGAGCTGTTCGCCGGGTATCACTGGTATCCACACGTCGATGGCGCCAGCGACCCGTATGCGGCGTATCGCGATGCGTTTTTCGACCGCAGTTATCAGGAATACGCCGACACCGTGGCGCCTAAATGGCTGACCGCCAATGACGCTGCCGGTGACTTCGTGCGCGAACATTTCGCCACGCCGGGCGCCGATGCAGGCGTTGATAAAGCGTTGCGTCTGGACAGCACGGTGATGCTGGTGGACGACCCGGTCAAACGCGTCGACAACATGACCATGGCCTGGGGCCTGGAAGCGCGTACCCCGTTTCTCGATTACCGCCTCGTCGAGCTGTCCGCTCGCGTACCGGCGCGCTTCAAGTTGCCGGATGGCGGTAAACAAGTGCTCAAGGAAGCGGCGCGTCTGGTGATTCCATCGCAAGTCATCGACCGCAAAAAGGGCTACTTCCCGGTACCCGGTTTGAAGCACCTCGAAGGCGACACACTGAACTGGGTACGCGATCTGCTGATCGATCCCAGCCAGGATCGCGGCCTGTTCAATCCCGCCGCGCTCGACAAGCTGTTGACCAACCCCGACGGTCAATTGACCCCGCTGCGTGGCTCCAAGCTGTGGCAGCTCGCGGCCCTGAACCTGTGGCTCAGCGAACAAGGACTGTGACCGATGAAAGCCAATGCTTCGATATACAACCAGCGTCTGCTGCGCGGCCAGGCGCCGTCTTATGAGCGCTTGCAGGCGCGCTTCGCCGAAGACGGCAGCACGCCGGACGATGCGCCGCTGGCGCTGCACTGCGGCTGGGGCCGACTGCTGATCGGTCACACCTACCCTGACCCGGCCGCGCTGGCCAACGATCTGCTCAACGAGAAGCCCGGCGAGCGCGACATCGCGCTGTACGTAGCCGCCCCGCAGCAGGTCCTGGCGCAGGCGCCCCAGCAGTTGTTCCTCGATCCGTCAGACACTTTGCGTCTGTGGTTCACCGACTATCGCCCGTCCCAGCGTGTGTTTCGTGGCTTTCGCATCCGTCGCGCGCAGAGCCAGGCGGACTGGGAGGCGATCAACCATCTGTACATCGCCCGCGGCATGTTGCCCATCGATCCCACCCTACTGACCCCGCGTCATCAGGGCGGTCCGGTGTACTGGATTGCCGAGGATGAGAGCAGCAATGCGGTGATCGGCAGCGTCATGGGCCTCAATCATCAGAAAGCATTCAATGACCCGGAAAACGGAAGCAGCCTGTGGTGCCTGGCGGTGGACCCGCAATGCACCCGCCCCGGCGTGGGCGAAGTGCTGGTGCGCCATTTGGTCGAGCATTTTCAAAGCCGGGGTTTGGGCTACCTGGACCTCTCCGTGCTGCACGACAACCAACAGGCGAAAAACCTTTATAACAAGTTGGGTTTTCGCAACCTGCCGACCTTCGCCATCAAGCGCAAGAACGGCATCAACGAGCGGCTGTTTCTCGGCCCCGGCCCGCAGGCGGACTTCAATCCCTACGCGCGGATCATCGTCGAGGAAGCCCATCGTCGCGGCATTGACGTACAGGTCGATGACGCCGAAGCAGGCCTGTTCACCCTCATTCACGGCGGTCGCCGCATTCGTTGCCGCGAATCTCTAAGCGACCTGACCACCGCCGTCAGCATGACGCTGTGCCAGGACAAGCGCCTGACCAACAAGGTGCTCAAAGCCGCCGGACTTCATTTGCCGGTTCAGCAACTGGCAGGCAACGGCGATGACAATCTGGCATTTCTGGACGAGCACGAACGCGTGGTGGTCAAGCCGGTGGATGGCGAGCAGGGCCAAGGCGTGGCGGTCGATCTGCGCACCATCGAGGACGTTCAGGCGGCGGTCGAGCGTGCTCGTCAGTTCGATTCGCGGGTGCTGTTGGAAAGTTTTCACGAAGGGCTCGATCTGCGCGTCGTCGTCATCGGTTTTGATGTGGTAGCGGCGGCCATTCGACGTCCGGCAGAGATTCGCGGCGATGGTCGGCACACCGTGGGCCAGCTGATCGAAGCGCAGAGCCGTCGACGTGCCGCCGCTACCGGGGGCGAGAGCAAAATCCCGATGGACGATGAGACCCGTCGCACGGTCGAAGACGCAGGGTTTACCTTCGACAGCGTATTGCCTTCGGGGGAATGTCTGGCGGTGCGTCGCACGGCCAACCTGCACACTGGCGGTTGTCTGGAAGACGTGACCGCGATTCTGCACCCGGTGTTGAAAGACGCCGCCATCCGCGCCGCCCGCGCCCTCGACATCCCCGTCGTCGGGCTGGACCTGATGGTGCCTGCTGCCGACCAGCCGGAATACGTGTTCATCGAAGCCAACGAACGCTGCGGACTGGCCAACCATGAGCCACAACCGACTGCCGAACGTTTTGTCGATCTGTTGTTTCCCCTTAGCCTGCCCGCTCACGGCTAGGCACACATTATCCCTGTAGGAGTGAGCTTGCTCGCGATTGCGTTGTATTAGCCAACAGATGTATCGCTGGCACCCAGCAATCGCGAGCAAGCTCACTCCCACAAGGGGTGATGTGTACTGTTGAAATGAGGAGCCTCCCATGACCACTGCACCCAAAATCCTTGAACCGGATCTGAATTACCTGCAGAAAGTCCTGCTGGAAATGCTCGCGATCCCCAGCCCCACAGGCTTTACCGATACCATCGTGCGCTACGTCGCTGAGCGTCTGGAAGAGCTGGGCATTCCCTTTGAACTGACCCGTCGCGGCACGATTCGCGCGACCTTGAAAGGCAAACAGAATAGCCCCGACCGTGCCGTTTCCGCGCACCTGGACACCATCGGCGCCAGCGTGCGTGAGGTCAAAGACAACGGCCGTCTGGGCCTCTCGGCGGTAGGCTGCTGGTCGAGTCGTTTCGCCGAAGGCAGCCGCGTCAGCGTGTTCACCGACAGCGGCGTGATTCGCGGCAGTGTGCTGCCGTTGATGGCGTCGGGGCATGCGTTCAATACCGCGGTCGACACCCTGCCCATCAGTTGGGATCACGTCGAACTGCGGCTGGACGCCTATTGCGCCACTCGCGCCGATTGCGAGTCGCTGGGGATCAATATCGGTGATTTCGTGGCCTTCGATCCGCTGCCCGAATTCACCGAAAGCGGCCACATCAGCGCCCGTCATCTGGACGACAAGGCTGGCGTGGCGGCTTTGCTCACGGCCCTCAAGGCGATCGTCGACAGCGGCGCCGAACCGCCCATCGACTGTCATCCGCTGTTCACCATCACCGAGGAAATCGGCAGCGGCGCGGCGGGCAGTTTGCCGTGGGACGTCAGCGAATTCGTTGGCATCGACATTGCGCCGGTCGCCCCCGGCCAACACTCCAGTGAGCACGCCGTGAGCGTGGCGATGCAGGATTCGGGTGGCCCGTATGACTATCACCTGTCACGGCACCTGTTGCGATTGGGCAATGAGCACGAACTGTCCGTGCGTCGCGACCTGTTTCGCTATTACTACAGCGATGCCCATTCAGCGATTACCGCAGGCTACGACACCCGTACCGCTCTGCTGGCCTTCGGTTGCGATGCGACGCACGGCTACGAGCGTACCCACATCGACAGCCTCAGCGCCTTGAGCCGTTTGCTGTCGGCCTACATCCTCAGCCCGCCCGTGTTCGCCAGCGATGCGAAACCGGCGAATGCCTCGCTGGAGAACTTCAGCCACCAGTTGGAACACGACGCGCAGATGGAAACCGATACGCGGGTGCCTGCGGTGGATACGTTGGTGGGCCAGCGGTAGGCACTTCCCGTCCGTACATGAAACTTCTCTTGTGGGAGATTCTATGTTGACTGACCCGCCGCATTCGCCAGCAAGCCGGCTCCCACAACCTGGGCTGCGCGCGAGTCAGTCGACTTGTAAGAAAAATTGGCGCCCCTTGTAGCCCGCATCCCGCGACCGCGCTAGCATCCCGCCATTCGCCCCATTTGAACATCGAGCCTGCCCATGCTGATCCCCCACGACCAACTCGAAGCCGACACGCTGACCCGCTTGATCGAGGACTTCGTGACCCGCGACGGCACGGACAACGGTGACGACACACCGCTGGAGACCCGCGTGTTGCGGGTCCGGCATGCGTTGAACAAGGGGCAGGCGGTGATTTTCTTCGATCTGGACAGTCAGCAGTGCCAGTTGATGCTCAAGCACGAAGTGCCCAGAGAGTATTTCGATGATTGAGCGGTCAGTCACCCGCTCGATGGCTTAATGCGAGGTGCCCGTCGACTCGGCGGAGCGTTCTCGCAAATAAGCATTGATGCGCCGGTAGACTTCGCTGCGATGAATTTTCACATGCTGCGGCGCCTTGATGCCCAGCCGCACCTGATTGCCGGTGATGCCCAGAACCTGCACGGTGATGTCATCACCGATGGAAAAGGATTCTCCTATTTCCCGCGTCAATACCAGCATGTTTCCTACTCCCTGGGTGGTAACCGAGGGGGCAGGTTGCCGTTCTGGATCCCATCCATCAATCCACTTGAGAAAAATCAGTCTTGTCCTTCAAAGGATGGTGAATGACGCTGACAGACGCTTCCTACACGACTGTTTCAAGTATTGATCCATCGGAAAATAGCGGTCGAAATTGCAGGATTTATCGACCCGGACTGTGATCAAGCGCCGGACCATTTCGGCCCTAGCAGAATAATGGTCGCGCCCACCACGCAGAACGCGACGCCGATCCAGTCCGACGTCAGTGGACGCACTCGTTCGATCACGCCCAGCCAGGCGATCGAGGTCACGATGTAGATTCCGCCATAGGCGGCGTAGGCGCGGCCCGCATACGCGGCTTCGACGCGCGTCAGCAGCAGCGCGAACAGGGTCAGACTGATCAGCGCCGGAACGACCCAAAGGATGCTTTTGCCCTGTCGCAGCCACATCCAGAAGCCGTAGCAACCGGCGATTTCAAACAACGCAGCGAGGAAAAACCAGAAGTAATTGAGCACAGAAAATCTCTTCAAGGGTGGCCAGACGAATGCGGGCCACCCTATCAGAATCCATGCTCTCAGTGAGCGGATCTGGCCTTGGCGCGCATCTTCTCGGCCATATTGGCCATCTCGTCGTAGAGCGCTTGCGGGTTGTGTTGCTTGAGTTGCCAGGCCATGCGCCCCTGTTCATGGGGCAGGATCATGAATTCGCCTTCGGCGACGCGCTCAAAGATGTACGCCGCAATGTCGCTGGCGCTGATCGGTGAGCTTTCCAGTAACTTGCCCACCTGCGCCTTCATGGCAGGCGTCGGGCCGCGAAACGAGTCCAACAGGTTGGTCTGGAAAAACGATGGGCAGACCACATGCACGCCGATTTCCTGTTGGCGCAGCTCCACCAGCAGGCTCTCCGACAGCGCCACCACACCCGCCTTGGCCACGTTGTAGTTGCTCATGGCCGGACCTTGCATCAACGCTGCCATCGACGCGATGTTGATGATCTTGCCTTTGCTCTCTTCCAGCAACGGCAGGAACGCCTTGCAGCCTTTGACCACCCCCATGAGGTTGATTGCGATCTGCCAGTCCCAGTCTTCCAGCGACAGCTCGCCAAAGAAACCGCCCGACGCCACACCCGCGTTGTTGACGATGATGTCGATACCGCCCAGTTTGCTTTCGCAGGCCTGTGCGAAAGCGGTCAACTGGCTGTAGTCGCGCACATCACAGCGTTGAATGAAACCGTCTCCACCCGCCTCTCGCACCAGACGCAATGTTTCTTGAAGGCCGCTGTCGCTGACATCGGACAGCGCCAGACGCCAGCCTTCACGCGCCCACCGCAGCGCGATTTCACGCCCCAGACCGGAACCTGCGCCAGTGATCATGATGCGATTTTGCATAGCCGTTGCCTTGTCATTTGCCAGGAAGTGAACCCAGTGTAATCAGAGCGATTGTCAGACAAGCCCTTCATTAGCTCGCTGAATATGCCAGGCAAACCGCTGCATCGGGCGCAAGTTCCCGCGTCGGGAAAATTTAAAGTCCGAACCTTTTAATCAGCCCCAGAGTCGGACTTTTCAAGCGGCTCGTCTTTTGGCCATTGGGACAACGGTCGAGCTTCGAGCCACAAACAACTCAATAAACAAGAAGGAACTCGTCATGGGCATCAGCACCATTCTGATCATCATCCTGATCCTGCTGCTGGTCGGCGGCCTGCCGGTCTTCCCGCACTCACGCAGCTGGGGCTACGGGCCATCGGGCATCATCGGCACGATTCTGGTCATCCTGTTGATTCTGGTATTGCTGGGCAGGATATAAGCGCTTCACCAATGAAAACGCCCCGATATCGATCGGGGCGTTTTCATTTTCAAACCACTCATTCAAATCAATGCGAAACCGCACCACTGGCGCCAAGGCCGGTTTGCGAACGCACGAATTGCGGGTAGAACAATTCACGCTCGCCCTCAGCCGCTTTCGATTTATCGGTCACCGAGAAGAACCAGATACCGATGAACGCGATGATGATCGAGAAGAACGCCGGGTATTCGTACGGGAAGATCGCCTTCTCGTGATGCAGGATCTGCACCCAGATGGTCGGGCCGAGAATCATCAGCACGACCGCGCTGATCAAGCCCATCCAGCCACCGATCATGGCGCCACGGGTGGTCAGGTTTTTCCAATACATCGAGAGCAACAGCACGGGGAAGTTGCAGCTCGCCGCGATGGAGAACGCCAGGCCGACCATGAACGCGATGTTCTGACTTTCGAAGGCAATACCCAACACGATGGCGACGATGGCCAGCGCGATGGTGGTGATCTTCGACACACGGATTTCATCTTTCTCGTTGGCTTTGCCGGCTTTAATCACGCTGGCATACAGGTCGTGAGACACCGCCGAAGCACCGGCCAGGGTCAGACCGGCCACCACCGCCAGGATGGTTGCGAACGCCACCGCCGAGATGAAGCCCAGGAACAGCGAACCGCCCACGGCATCGGCCAGGTGCACCGCCGCCATGTTGTTACCGCCGATCAGCGCGCCTGCCGCATCCTTGAACGCCGGGTTGGTGCTGACCAGCAGAATCGCGCCAAAACCGATGATGAAGGTCAGGATGTAGAAGTAGCCGATGAAGCCAGTGGCATACAGCACCGACTTACGGGCTTCCTTGGCATCGCTCACGGTGAAGAAGCGCATCAGGATGTGAGGCAGGCCCGCCGTACCGAACATCAGCGCCAGACCCAGCGAGAACGCGGAGATCGGGTCTTTGACCAGACCGCCCGGGCTCATGATGGCTTCGCCTTTCGGGTGAACCTTCACCGCTTCGGAGAACAGCACGTTGAAGTCGAAGTTGACGTGCTTCATGACCATCAGCGCCATGAACGACGCACCGGACAGCAGCAACACAGCCTTGATGATCTGCACCCAGGTGGTCGCCAGCATGCCGCCGAACAGCACGTACAGGGCCATCAGGATACCGACCAGTACCACGGCAACGTTGTAATCCAGACCGAACAGCAACTGGATCAGTTTGCCCGCGCCGACCATCTGCGCGATCAGGTAGAACGCCACGACCACCAGCGAACCGCAGGCGGACAGGGTACGGATCTCCTTTTGCTTCAGGCGGTAGGACGCCACGTCAGCGAAGGTGTACTTACCCAGGTTACGCAGGCGTTCGGCGATCAGGAACAGGATGATCGGCCAGCCCACCAGGAAGCCGATCGAGTAGATCAGGCCGTCGTAGCCGGAGGCGTACACCAGGGCCGAGATACCCAGGAAGGACGCTGCCGACATGTAGTCACCGGCGATGGCTAGACCGTTCTGGAAACCGGTGATCTTGCCGCCTGCGGCGTAGTAGTCCGCTGCCGATTTGTTTTTCTTCGCGGCCCAGTAGGTCACGCAAAGCGTGGCGCCGACGAAGATCACGAACATGATGATCGCCGCGACGTTGAGGGGTTGTTTCTGCACCGCACCGGTCAGGGCATCCGCCGCCCAGAGGGACGGTGCAAAGGCCGCCAGGCCCAGGGTTGCTATCAGGCGCCGACTCATTGCTGTGCCTCCTTCAGGATCGCGTTGTTCAGCTCATCGAATTCGCCGTTGGCGCGACGAACGTAGATGGCGGTCAACACGAACGCAGAGACAATCAGCCCCACCCCGATGGGCATGCCCCAAGTGATGGAAGAAGTCGCACTGAGTTTTGAACCGAGAATCTGAGGCCCATACGCAATCAAAAGGATGAATGCGGCATACAGCCCCAGCATGATCGCCGAGAGAATCCAGGCGAATCGTTCCCTTTTCGAGACCAGCTCCTTGAAGCGCGGGCTGTTCTGAATCGAGAGGTAAATGCTGTCGTTCATTGTTTTTGTCCTCGCAGCACAGATGGATGTCACGTCATCCACTTTAGTCGGCTCTGGCACGCACTCCAGACGACCTTAGTATTAGATCGACATTAGTTGATTCAAACGGGGTGTGGTGTTTCAGGGATGAGAAAAAAGTGGAGGCATGTTTGGCGTAAGTGGCGTGTGTGCATGGCCCGGTGTGGAGTGCTTCTGGCCGAAAGCCGTGGGAGCCGGCTTGCTGGCGAAAGCGGCATATCAGGCCCAGGCTATTTGCTGACACACCGCTTTCGCCAGCAAGCCGACCCACAGGGCCAGGTGAACGGCAAATGAAAACCGCCCGACGAGAAATCGCCGGGCGGTTCGGGTCACGCGTGAATCTGTGTCGGCAAATTACTTGCCGGTCCACTCCTTGACGCGCTCTGGGTGCTTGGCCACCCAGTCCTTAGCCGCTTGCTCAGGCTTGGCGCCGTCCTGGATGGCGAGCATGACTTCGCCGATCTCGTCCTTGTCTTTCCACTGGAACTTCTTCAGGAAGTCCGCCACGTCCGGTGCCTTTTTGGGCAGGTCCAGACTACCGACGCTGTCGACGGTTTCAGCAGCGCCGTACACGCCTTTTGGATCTTCCAGGAACTTCAGTTTCCACTTCGCGAACATCCAGTGCGGTACCCAACCGGTCACGGCGATGGATTCTTTCTTGTTTTCAGCGCGGGTCAGCTCGGCAATCATGCCGGCGCCAGAACTCGCCTGAAGCTTGTAGCCGTCCAGACCGTAGTCCTTGATGGCCTGGTCGGTCTTGATCATCACGCCTGAACCGGCGTCGATGCCGACGATTTTCTTCTTGAAGGACTCGTCGGTTTTCAAGTCGGCCACCGAGTTGGCTTTCACGTACTCAGGCACGATCAGGCCGATTTTCGCGTCCTTGAAGTTCGGACCGTAGTCGGTGACCTTGTCCTTGTTCTTGGCCCAGTATTCGCCGTGGGTCACGGGCAGCCAGGCAGACAGCATCATGTCCAGTTTGCCGGTGGCAACGCCCTGCCACATGATCCCGGCAGCAACGGCCTGCAGTTTCACGGGGTAGCCCAATTTTTGCTGAATCACTTCGGCGGCCACGTTGGTGGTCGCCACGCTGTCCGACCAGCCATCCACATAACCGATGCTCAGCTCGGGTTTGTCGGCGGCAAAGGTCAGCGTGGAACTGACGGCGAGCGCCAGAGCGGCACCTACACCCAGGATATTTCGCATCTTCATCGTTACTTCCCCGGTAGTCCTGAACCCGACGGCGGTCGGGTTTCGTAAACGTTTTTATAAGACCGGGCGCTGCGCCCGCATTTGGCGCATCCCCCGACTTTCACGCCTCAACCACTTGCCTGCGCAGCGGCGCTTGCTGCGTTGACGAAACGATCATCAACCCCCACCGCCCTCGTCCCTTTCCTCTGGGCGACACTCAGACAGCGGGAAACGACATCACTAAGCCATCAACGACAGACAGGTCGTAAAAAGGGTCGCAGTCCGTCCGAATCTTGCATGCCTTGACAGCAGCCTCAGGCTTGACGCTACAAGCCACAAGTCGAAACCGCGCCAGGCATGCCCCTTTTGGTCGTCATTAGCTCCTCAGAACGCCCCGCCTGGAGCTACGTCGTCAGCACGTGTGTCGGGAACACATTGTGTTACCGCTGATGCCATTCCAAAACAGAATACGGGTAACACGGAAACAGAATAGGCCCTTTCCTCACCTGATTTTTTGCCCGGTCATTTTTAAATGATTGATTTATATGGTTTTTTAAAAACTGGCACGAGACCTGCTATCTCTTCTGCATAACAAGAACAAAATGTGAAAACCCAATAAAAATAAGATGAATCGGCTCTGACATAACAAGAACAACGGTACAGAGACGCAGCCAACTGATTTTTTTGGAGTAGATGTGCTTTACAGAGGCTCAGGCCTCGCAGCCCGACCGAGAACAATAAAACTGCCCCAAGGCAGCGTCCAGAACGGGTTGGATCAAACGGTCAAGGCAAATCAGCGCTCAAAAAAATACGTTTGCTCTTGTATCCCGTGTGGGGATCACTGAAAAAGCTGTGAAGGGAACGGTTGCCAAAAACAACAATAGACCGCCCTAAAACAATAAGAAAAGAGCACGTGCAACGATTTAAAGGGGAGCCTCGGCTCCCCTTTATGCTGTCTGGCGTTTGAGATTCTTCCCACCGTTGGCACCCTACCCTTCATAAAAAGCACAACCTGACTCGCCTGTGGTGCCAGAACGTGTATTGTCGCCTAGGATTTGCAGGGGGAACGGCCGGGTGTAAATGCAGATTGCCATTACGGCACTTTTTTCACCGCCCTCCTGTCATAGCCTGCGTATCTCAATAGCACTTCTTTCCCAAGGGATTTAGTCATGCTTCGTTTTCTACGCCTCGCCGCCCTGACTGGCGGCCTGTTCTTGAGTGCGTCCGTGATGGCGGTCGACATCGATCCGTCCAGCTATGGCTTCCCTCTGACCAACCCGTTCGAAGCGACCATCGCCACGACACCTCCTGATTTGCGTGCAAAAGTCCCGGAAGATGCCGATATCGACCAAGACGACTACAGCCTGACCTTGCGCCCCGATCGCGAATTCACCCTGCCCGACAATTTCTGGGCCGTGAAGAAACTGCGCTACCGCCTGGCCAAACAGGACCACGCTGCGCCGCTGATCTTCCTCATTGCCGGCACTGGCGCACCGTACAACAGCACCCTCAACGAATACCTCAAGCGTCTGTATTACGGAGCCGGGTATAACGTCGTACAGCTTTCGTCCCCCACCAGCTACGACTTCATGAGCGCCGCCTCACGCTTTGCGACACCTGGCGTGACCAGCGAAGACGCCGAAGACCTCTATCGCGTGATGCAAGCGGTGCGCGCCCAGCAAAGCAAGCTGCAAGTGACCGAGTATTACCTGAGCGGTTACAGCCTTGGCGCGCTGGACGCGGCCTTCGTCAGCAAGCTGGACGAGACCCGCCGCAGCTTCAACTTCAAGAAAGTGCTGCTGATCAACCCTCCCGTGAACCTCTACACCTCGATCACCAATCTGGACAAACTGGTCCAGACCGAGGTCAAGGGCATCACCAACACCACCACGTTCTATGAGCTGGTGCTGCAAAAGCTGACCCGTTACTTCAACGAGAAAGGCTACATCGACCTCAACGACGCGCTGCTGTACGACTTCCAGCAGTCCAAACAGCACCTGTCCAACGAGCAGATGGCGATGCTGATCGGCACCTCGTTCCGGTTCTCGGCGGCCGACATCGCCTTTACCTCGGACCTGATCAACCGTCGCGGCCTGATCACCCCGCCGAAGACGCCCATCAGCGAAGGCACCAGTCTGACGCCGTTCCTGAAGCGCGCACTGCAATGCGATTTCGACTGCTACGTGACCGAACAGGTGATCCCGATGTGGCGTGCGCGCACCGACGGCGGCAGCCTGTTGCAACTGGTTGACCAAGTGAGCCTGTACGCGCTCAAGGATTACCTGAGCACCAGCAAGAAAATCGCCGTGATGCACAACGCCGACGATGTGATCCTCGGCCCTGGCGACCTCGGATTCCTGCGCAAGACCTTTGGCGATCGCCTGACCGTTTACCCGTATGGCGGTCATTGCGGCAACATGAACTATCGCGTCAACAGCGACGCCATGCTGGAGTTTTTCCGTGGCTAAACGTCTATTGCTCCTCGCCGCCTTGCTCTGCGCAGGCGCTGTTCACGCGGCCGACGCGCCGATCGTCTCCAAGGCGGCGCCGGTCAAGCGGGTCGAGACCCCCGACGGTTTCACCGAGCCGTTGAAGTCGCTGAAATTTAACCCCGGCCTGGACCAGCAGGAGTTCGAGCGCTCGACGCTCAACGCCCTCAATGTCTACGATCCACTGGAGTCGTGGAACCGCCGGGTGTACCACTTCAACTACCGCTTCGATGAGTGGGTGTTCCTGCCAGTGGTCGACGGCTACAAATACGTCACGCCCAGCTTCCTGCGCACCGGCGTCAGCAACTTCTTCAGCAACCTGGGCGACATCCCCAACCTGCTGAACAGTCTGTTGCAGTTCAAGGGCAAGCGCTCGATGAACACCACCGGACGTTTGCTGATCAACACCACGCTGGGCATCGCAGGCTTGTGGGACCCTGCGACCATGATGGGCCTGCCCAAGCAGAGCGAAGACTTCGGCCAGACGCTGGGCTTCTATGGCGTGCCAGCGGGCCCGTACCTCGTGCTGCCGATTCTTGGCCCGTCGAACTTGCGTGACACCGGCGGGTTGGTGTTCGACTTCGCGGCAGAGTCGCAGATCAACTTCCTGAACGTCTCGCAGGTCAGCGAGGACCATCCGGAGATTTATCTGCTGCGCGCCATCGACAAGCGTTACACCACCAGCTTCCGCTACGGCCAGATGGATTCGCCGTTCGAGTATGAGAAGGTGCGTTACGTGTACACCGAGGCGCGCAAGTTGCAGATTTCCGAATAACGCGCGCCGTGGGAGCCGGCTTGCTGGCGAAAGCGGTGTGTCAGTCTACGCATTTGTGACTGACACACCGCTTTCGCCAGCAAGCAGGCTCCCACAACGTCCCTGTAATCTCACTTTCTCATCTAATAGCTCGATATATTCCACGCAAAAACGTCACCCATTCATCGCCTCAACCGGCATACCATAGGCGCCATTCCCACCCATTCTGGAGTGAGCCTCATGACTCAATTTCGCAAAGTGCTGTCCATGCAAAGCGGCCAACCGGCGTCGGATGGCGCGGGCGTCAAGCTGACGCGCGTATTCGGCGGCCCTGGCGTCGAGGCGTTCGACCCCTTCCTGATGCTCGACGAATTCGGCTCGGACAAAGCCGACGACTACATCGCCGGTTTTCCCCCGCACCCGCATCGCGGTTTTGAAACCGTGACCTACATGCTCGAAGGCCGCATGCGCCACGAAGACCACATGGGCAACGTCGGTCTGCTGCAAGGCGGTGGCGTGCAGTGGATGACCGCCGCCCGTGGCGTGATTCACAGCGAGATGCCCGAGCAGGAAGAAGGCGTGATGCGCGGCTTCCAGCTGTGGCTGAACCTGCCGGGCAAATCGAAGATGGGTGACGCCGGTTACGACGACATCCAACCGGAGCGCATTCCTCGCATCACCACGCAGAATGGCGTTGACGTCATCGTGATCGCCGGGCAGTTCGACGACGGCCAGGTGCAACAGGCGGGGGCCGTGCAGCGACCGGACACCGACCCGCAGTATTTCGATTTCCACATCCCGGCGGGCAAATCGATCCGTCCGATCATCCCTGAAGGCCATCGCGTGCTGCTGTACGTGTACGAAGGGGAAGTGGAAATTGGCGGGCAAGTGCAGAAACTGGGCAAGAGCCGTCTGGCGCGGTTGTCGGAAAAGGGCGAGGTGCAATTGAGCACATCGACGGGCGCCAAGGTGCTGTTGATTGCAGGCAAACCGTTGGGCGAGCCGATCGTGCAATACGGCCCGTTCGTGATGAACACCCGTGAGGAGATCGAACAGGCGCTACGGGATTTTCGGGATGACAAGCTGACGGCGTGATGACCAGCGCAACGCAACCCGTTTTTGATTCTGCCGAAGGCGTGGGAGATTCGCCACCAAGGCGGCTCCCACAAGGATCGCGCCGAGCCTAAATCTCATGTCCGACGCAGAAACTGTGGGAGCCGGCTTGCTCGCGAATAGAGTGTGTCAGACAACGCAAGAGTGAATGACACACCGCATTCGCCAGCAAGGCGGCTCCCACAGGTATATACATACCAAGATCAATCCAACCGCAAAAACCTCATCAACTCCTCTTGCTGGGCCATCGCATCGCGGCGGCCCAGTTCGATCAATTCACTGCAATACCCCGACTCAAACAGCAGATAACTCAATACCCCTGCCCCACTGGTCTTGGTTGCGCCCGGCCCACGCAAAAAGGTACGCAACGCGGGAGGCAGTTCGCGACGGTGGCGGGCAGCGATTTCATCCAGCGGCTGACTGGGGGAAATCACCAGCACTTCCACAGGCGCCAACGACTGCACAGGAGTCGGTCGCTCGGACACTTGCGGCGAAGGCTCGGGCGGCACCGGCAGCATGCGGCTGAGCAGGTTCAACCGCTCCAGCAACTCAATGTCACTCTCCAGGCTGTCAATGAACGTGCTGTTGAGCATGTGGCCGCTGATCTGCGCCAGACTCGGCTGTACGCCACTGACCGGCCGCTTCACCGCCACATTTGCCCCAGCCCCGCGCGGGTTGCCGCTGACGCCCACGACCAGCACCCGATTGGCCCCCAGATGCAACGCCGGACTGATCGGTGCCGACTGCCGCACGGCGCCATCACCAAAATACTCATGCTCCAGTTTCACGGGCGCGAACAACAACGGAATGGCCGAGCTGGCCAGCAAATGATCGACAGTCAGGCGCGTCGGCATGCCAATCCGGCGATGACGCAACCACGACGCAATCGTGCCCTTACCTTGGTAGAACGTGACGGCCTGGCCTGACTCATAACCGAACGCAGTAATCGCGACGGCGCGTAGGTGTCGAGCCTCGATAGCCTCATCGATGCCGTCCAGATTCAGGCGCTCGGTGAGCAAATCTTTCAATGGCGTGCTGTTGAGCAACGCCACCGGCACCTGTTTGCGGCCAATGCCGAGCAGGCTGCGGCCAAAGAATCTCGCAGCCTGACGAATCACCCCGGCCCAGTCGCTGCGCAGCACTTGATGGCTGCGAAAGCCTTGCCAGAAATCGGTGAGTTCGTGAATGGCGGTTCTGAAATGCGTGGCGCCACTGGCCAGTTTGACTGCGTTGATGGCCCCCGCCGACGTGCCGACGATGACCGGAAACGGGTTCTTGGCGCCCACCGGCAGCAATTCGGCGATACCCGCCAGCACGCCCACCTGATAGGCCGCGCGGGCACCGCCACCTGAGAGGATCAGCCCGGTGACCGATTCCACTGCAACCGGAGCCATTGATGCGCTGTCGACTTCTTTTTGTTCTGATGCGCTCGTCGTCATAAAAGCTCAGTTCTCTGCTTCAACCACGCTTCTTGTATAGCTTGGGCTCGCCCGGCGGTCGACTCTTGAAACGTCGATGCGCCCACAAATATTGCTCGGGACAGGCCGTCACCGCGCGCTCGACCCACTGGTTGATGCGGATGCAGTCCGCCTCGTCGCTTTCGCCGGGGAAATCCGTCAACGGCGGATGAATGACCAGTTTGTACCCGCTGCCGTCGGACAGGCGCTCTTGCGTGAACGGCACGACGAGGGCACGCCCCAGAGTGGCGAACTTGCTGGTGGCTGGCACCGTGGCCGCCTGAATGCCAAACAGCGGCACGAAGATGCTTTGCTTGGCGCCGTAATCCTGATCCGGCGCGTACCAGATCGCACGGCCCTTGCGCAGTTGCTTGATCATGCCGCGCACGTCTTCGCGCTCGACGGCAATGGCGTCCAGATTGTGCCGCTCACGGCCCCGCCGCTGAACGAAGTCAAACAACGCGTTGTTGTGTTCGCGGTACATGCCGTCGATGGTGTGTTGCTGGCCGAGCAACGCTGCGCCGATTTCCAGCGTGGTGAAATGCAGGGCCATGAGAATCACGCCCTGGCCTTCCTCATGGGGACGCTTGAGGTGCTCGAGCCCTTCGATATGGGCCAGCTTCGCCAGACGCTGAGGGCTCCACCACCAGCTCATGGCCATCTCGAAGAAGGCAATGCCGGTGGACGCGAAATTGGCTTTCAGCAAGCGTTTGCGCTCGGCTTCCGAATACTGCGGGAAGCACAGTTCCAGATTGCGCGCGGCAATGATGCGGCGATCCGTGGCGAAGTAATACATGATCCCGCCCAGTGCCCGGCCAATGGCCACGAGTACGCGAAACGGCAACTGCACCACCAGCCAGAGCAAACCCAGGCCCAGCCACAGCGGCCAGAAACGGGGATGAAGAAAGTAGGCTCGAAAACGCGGGCGATCCATTACAGCTTCCATCAGGGCAAAGGCGGGCATTCTACATCGGTTCGGCAGCGTTCGTGACGCTTCCTGGATTGCAAGCGACTTGCCACTCCCTTGCGGCTGACCGGCGTTCTCGTTATAAGTCTCGGCACTTTTAGCGACAAGCCGCTGTATGCCGACATGAGCCAAATCGAATTGCAAGACAAGGACCCCGTGTTCCAGTTGAAGGGCAGCATGCTGGCCATCACCGTGCTGGAGCTGGCCCGCAATAACCTCGAAGCACTGGATCGTCAGTTGGCGGCCAAAGTCGCTCAGGCGCCGAACTTCTTCAGCAACACCCCCCTGGTGCTGGCGCTGGACAAACTGCCGCCCAACGAAGGTGCCATCGACCTGCCCGCCATGATGCGTGTCTGCCGCCATCACGGCCTGCGCACCCTGGCCATCCGCGCCAACCGTATCGAAGACATCGCCGCCGCCATCGCCATCGACCTGCCCGTTCTGCCGCCATCCGGTGCGCGGGAGCGGCCACTCGATCCGACGGAAGGCGAGGTGAAGAAAAAGCCCGAAGTGGTGGAAAAACCGCCCGAGCCGGTCATCAAACCGACCAAGATCATCACCGCCCCCGTGCGTGGCGGGCAGCAGATTTACGCGCAAGGCTCTGACCTGATAGTGATTTCCTCGGTCAGTCCGGGTGCGGAACTTCTCGCCGATGGCAACATCCATGTGTATGGCCCCATGCGGGGTCGGGCGCTGGCAGGCATCAAGGGTGATACCAAAGCCCGTATCTTCTGCCAGCAGATGGTCGCCGAACTGGTGTCCATCGCCGGGCAATACAAGGTTTCCGAAGACCTGCGCAGGGATCCTCTGTGGGGGGCCGGGGTACAGGTCAGTCTGTCCGGCGACGTGTTGAACATCACCCGTCTTTAACGGATACTGCGCCATTTTCAAAGCAACGCTGATTCGTCGTGAAATCGAGGCAAAGGACGTAGGAAATCCGGAGAAACTGCGGTTTTTTCGATCAGGGAAGCCTTCACCGGCTCAACGTTTCCATCTTTGCGCGTCTATCTCGGCATTCGGCGGGGCTCTTCAGGGACTAGCCGTCCTACTTTTAGGGGTGATACACCTTGGCCAAGATTCTCGTGGTTACATCCGGCAAGGGTGGTGTGGGCAAGACCACCACCAGCGCCGCTATCGGTACCGGTCTCGCGCTGCGCGGCCATAAAACAGTCATCGTCGACTTCGACGTCGGTCTGCGTAACCTCGACCTGATCATGGGGTGCGAGCGTCGCGTGGTGTATGACTTCGTCAACGTGGTCAACGGCGAAGCCAACCTGCAACAAGCCTTGATCAAAGACAAGAAGATCGAAGGCCTGTACGTACTGGCTGCCAGCCAGACCCGTGACAAGGACGCGCTGACTCAGGAAGGCGTGGAAAAAGTCCTGATGGAACTCAAGGAATCCTTCGAGTACATCGTCTGCGACTCCCCGGCCGGTATCGAAAAAGGCGCGCATCTGGCGATGTATTTCGCCGACGAAGCCATCGTCGTGACCAACCCTGAAGTCTCTTCGGTTCGTGACTCGGACCGCATGCTGGGCCTGTTGGCCAGCAAATCCCGCCGCGCTGAAAACGGCGAAGACCCGATCAAGGAACACCTGCTGATCACCCGCTACCACCCGGAGCGTGTGAGCAAGGGCGAAATGCTCGGCGTTGATGACGTGAAGGAAATTCTGGCCGTGACCCTGCTGGGCGTCATTCCGGAATCCCAGGCCGTACTCAAGGCTTCCAACCAGGGCGTGCCGGTCATCCTCGATGACCAGAGCGATGCCGGTCAGGCCTACAGCGACACCGTAGATCGCCTGCTGGGCAAAGATCGCGAGCACCGTTTCCTGGACGTACAGAAAAAAGGATTTTTCGAACGCCTGTTCGGGGGTAACTAATGAACATTTTTGACTTCTTTCGTGCCAACAAAAAGCCTAGCACCGCGTCGGTTGCGAAAGAGCGTCTACAGATCATCGTGGCGCACGAACGCGGCCAACGCAGTACCCCGGACTACCTGCCCGCTCTGCAAAAGGAGCTGGTCGAGGTGATTCGCAAATACGTCAAGATCGATGACGATAAAGTACAGGTTGCGCTCGACAACGAGGGCAGCTACTCGATTCTGGAACTCAACATCACCCTGCCTGATCGTTAATCGAAAAGGCAGTCGCCACGGCGGCTCGGTTGCCCGGAACCTGTCATCAGGATCCGGGTGAACGAGCCGCCGTTGGCATTTGCTGAACGCCTGTTTTTTGCCACGAGGCTGGTTTTCAATGCCGCTGTCCAACGTTCACATTCTCCATCAGGACGACGCCGTGCTGGTGGTGAACAAACCCACCCTGCTGCTTTCGGTGCCTGGCCGCGCCGACGACAACAAGGATTGCCTGATCACGCGCCTGCAAGAGAATGGCTATCCCGACGCCCTGATCGTCCATCGGCTGGACTGGGAAACCTCAGGGATCATCCTGCTGGCACGTGATCCGGACACCCACCGCGAACTGTCGCGACAGTTTCATGACCGGGAAACCGAAAAGGCCTACACCGCACTGGCCTGGGGCCAACCGACGCTGGACAGCGGCAGCATTGACTTGCCCCTGCGTTACGACCCACCGACCAAGCCCCGGCATGTGGTGGATCACGAACATGGCAAACATGCGCTGACCTTCTGGAAGGTGCTGGAACGTCACGACACCCATTGCCGCGTCGAACTGACGCCGATCACCGGCCGTTCGCACCAGTTGCGCGTGCACATGCTGTCGATCGGGCATCCGTTGTTGGGCGATGGGCTGTATGCACATCCCGAAGCACTGGCGGCGTACCCGAGGTTGTGCCTGCACGCGAGCATGCTGACATTCACCCATCCGGTGAGCAAAGAGCGGTTGCGGTTTGAGTGTGCGGCGCCGTTTTGAGGGTTGGCTTGGGATTCTTAATTTGATGCCCTCAGGATCGCGACATGGATGCCCCTCGGGCGCATTCGACAGGGCATCAAAGTAACGATCTCCAGCCAATCAAACCCACATTAAAACCTTTCCACCCCCCCACTCGCCCCCACCCGCATACGCCTGTAAACTCCCGCCATTGCTGTCTGGAGTTACTTATGCGCGAAGAGTTGAACCAAGGCCTGATCGACTTCCTCAAGGCCTCTCCTACCCCGTTTCACGCCACCGCCACCCTGGTGCAACGTCTGGAAGGCGCAGGTTTTCAGCGTCTGGACGAACGCGAGCCGTGGCACACCGAAGCCGGTGGCCGCTACTACGTCACCCGTAACGACTCCTCCATCGTCGCCTTCCGGCTGGGCCGCCTGTCCCCGCTGCTCGGTGGCATTCGTCTGGTGGGCGCTCACACTGACAGCCCGTGCCTGCGGGTCAAGCCGCAGCCTGAACTGCAACGTCAGGGCTTCTGGCAACTGGGTGTGGAAGTCTATGGCGGCGCTCTGCTGGCGCCGTGGTTCGACCGCGACCTGTCGCTGGCTGGCCGTGTGACCTTCCGCCGAGACGGCAAGGTCGAGAGCCAGTTGATCGATTTCAAGCAGCCAATTGCGGTCATCCCCAACCTGGCGATCCACCTCAATCGCACCGCCAACGAAGGCTGGCAAATCAACCCACAAAATGAGCTGCCGCCGATTCTGGCGCAGGTCGCGGGTGACGAGCGTCCTGATTTCCGTGCCCTGCTGACCGATCAACTGGCCCGCGAGCACGGCCTGAATGCCGACGTGGTGCTGGATTACGAACTGAGTTTCTACGACACCCAAAGTGCGGCGGTCATCGGCCTGAATGGCGATTTCATTGCCGGTGCGCGACTGGACAACCTGCTGTCTTGCTTCGCCGGCCTGCAGGCGCTGCTCAACGCCGACGGCGAAGAAACCTGCGTACTGGTCTGCACCGACCACGAAGAAGTCGGCTCGACCTCCGCCTGCGGCGCCGACGGTCCGATGCTGGAGCAAGTGCTGCAACGCCTGCTGCCGGAAGGCGACGACTACGTGCGTACCGTGCAGAAATCGCTGCTGATTTCAGCGGATAACGCCCACGGCGTGCACCCTAACTACGCTGAAAAGCACGATGGCAACCACGGCCCGAAGCTCAACGCAGGCCCCGTGATCAAGGTCAACAGCAACCAGCGCTACGCCACCAACAGCGAAACGGCCGGGTTCTTCCGTCATCTGTGCATGGCCGAAGAAGTGCCGGTGCAAAGCTTCGTAGTGCGCAGCGACATGGCCTGTGGCTCGACCATCGGCCCGATCACGGCAGGACACCTGGGCGTGCGCACCGTGGACATCGGCCTGCCGACCTTCGCCATGCACTCGATCCGTGAACTGGCGGGGAGCCAGGACCTGGCGCATCTGGTCAAAGTGCTGACGGCGTTTTATGCGAGCGCCGAGTTGCCGTAGGGCCAACTTGCGGATAATACCGATCTGAGGGTGGGGCCAATCCTGTGGGAGCCGGCCGAGCGGCGATCCGTTTGCTGGCGATTGCATTGTGTCAATTACAGGTGAGTTGACTGATCCACCGCGTTCGCCAGCAAGCCGGCTCCCACAATGACCGAGTTGGCCTCATGTCTTTTGTCCGACGCCGGACCTGTGGGAGCCGCCTTGGTGGCGAAGGCGGTTGACCAGGCAACATGGAATCTCCCACACAGTCGATGCCCACAGAAATACGCCATGTACAATCAAATCGCCCGCCCGCTTCGAGGTTGATGATTCGGTGACTGCCTTCTCACGTTCCTGCTCCGTATTGCGTCTGTTGTTGATCTGTCTGCTGGCGCTCCTTCCCTTCGCAACCACTCAAGCGGCGGGCCTGCCGAGCCTGTTGGGTGGCAGTCAGAAAACCCAACCGCAAGCGCAAGAACCCTTGGGCCAGTCGCTGGACGAGGTCATCACCTCGCTGGAAAACGACCAACAGCGCGCCAAGCTGCTGGACGATCTGAAAAAGCTGCGCGACGCCACGAAGAAGGCCCAGCCCACTGCTGAACAAGGGGTACTGGGCCTGATCGGCAGCACGCTGTCGGAATTCGAGAAGCAATTCACCGGCGACGACAGCCCGCTCAGTCGTTGGGGCGACGAAGTGTCGCTGGCCGAAGACGAGCTGATGGCGCTGATGCTGCCCGCGAACCAATGGTGGCCGATCATCTTCAGTTTTGCCGTGGTCATTGCCCTGTGGAGCCTGCTGGCGACGGCGCTGATCTGGCTCGGCCATCGGGTGCGGGCGCGTTTTGGCCTGTCAGCGGAGCTTCCGCAACACCCCCGCCCCACCGACATGCTGGTGTTCGCCCTGCGCAAGCTCGGCCCCTGGCTGATCGCGCTGGTGATCACGGTGTACCTGAGTTACTCGCTGCCACCGTCACTGGGCCGCGATCTGGCGATGGTGCTGGCCTATGCGCTGGTGGTCGGCACGCTGTTTTCAGCGATCTGCGTGATTGCATTTTCGCTGCTCGACGGCCCCCATCGTCATCAGGCGTTGTACATCCTGCGTCATCAGGCGTTTCGGCCGTTGTGGTGGATCGGCAGTTTCGCCGCATTCGGCGAGGCCCTGAGCGACCCCCGGCTGGTGGCCAGCCTCGGCGTGCATCTGGCCCACACCACCTCCACCCTGGCCAATGTCATGGCCGCGTTGTCCACGGGCCTGTTCATCATTCGTTTCCGTCGCCCGATCGCCCACTTGATTCGCAACCAGCCACTGGCCCGACGCCTCAAGCGTCGCGCCCTCAGCGACACCATCGAAATCGTCGGCAGCTTTTGGTATCTGCCCGCGCTGGTGTTGGTGGGCGTCTCGCTGTTCGCCACGTTCTTCTCGGCGGGCGACACCAGCACCGCCTTGCGTCAGTCCCTGATCTGCACCGTGTTGCTGGTGTTGTGCATGGTCATCAACGGCCTGGTGCGGCGCCATTCGCAAAGACCCTCCCACGGCCACAAACGCCATGCGCTGTACTCGGATCGACTCAAGAGCTTCTTCTACACCGTCGCGCACCTGCTGGTCTGGCTGGTGTTCATCGAACTGGGCCTGCGGGTCTGGGGCTTGTCGCTGATCCGTTTCTCCGAAGGCGAAGGCCACGACATCAGCGTGCGCATCTTTGGGCTGGCGACCACGCTGATGTTTGCCTGGCTGATCTGGATTCTGGCCGACACCGCGATTCATCACGCCCTCACCCGATCACGCAAAGGCCTGGCGAACGCTCGGGCGCAGACAATGATGCCGTTGATCCGCAACGTGCTCTTCGTGACCATTTTCATCATTGCAGTGATCGTCGCGCTGGCGAACATGGGCATGAACGTCACCCCGCTGCTGGCCGGTGCCGGTGTCATCGGTCTGGCCATCGGTTTCGGC
Organism: Pseudomonas sp. Pseu.R1; assembly: GCF_045764065.1. NCBI lineage: Bacteria > Pseudomonadati > Pseudomonadota > Gammaproteobacteria > Pseudomonadales > Pseudomonadaceae > Pseudomonas > Pseudomonas sp. Pseu.R1. Next base: position 1,655,663 of record NZ_JBJGEE020000001.1, read on the forward strand.
GCACAGTCGCTGGTGGCGGATTTGATCACCGGGCTGTTCATCATCATCGAGGACTCGCTGGCCATCGACGATTACGTCGACGTCGGCGGGCACCTGGGCACAGTCGAGGGTTTGACCATCCGCACCGTGCGCCTGCGCGACATCGACGGCATCGTGCACACCATCCCGTTCAGCGAAATCAAGAGCATCCAGAACTACTCCCGCGAATTTGGTTACGCGATTTTCCGCATCGCCATTCCGTCGAACATGAACATAGACGATGCGCTGAAGATGATCCGCGACGTGGGCCAGAAAATGCGCACCGATCCGCTGCAACGGCGCAACATCTGGTCCCCGCTGGAGATTCAGGGGGTGGAGAGTTTCGAGTCGGGCAACGCCATTCTGAGGGCACGCTTCAAGACCGCTCCGATCAAGCAGTGGGAGGTGTCGCGGGCGTTCAACCTGTCGCTCAAGCGCTATCTGGATGAGGCGGGTATGGATCTGGCGACGCCACGGTTGAATGTGCAGGTGAGCACCAGCGGCGGGAGTGTGAGTGGGGTGCGTGGCAAAAAGGATGATGCGGCGGGGTAAGCCTTCGCGGCATCTGACCTGACGCGGTCACATTGTGGGAGCCGACTTGCTGGCGAATGCGTCGCGTCAGTCGACATGGATGTTGCTGACCCGACGCATTCGCCACCAAGGCGGCTCCCACAGGTTTTGCGTAGACACAGAAATCCGCGATCCGCCACGATCAGTGGGTTAGGGCGTCGTTGAGGCCGTGGCGTTGCCATTCACCATCGCCGCAAAGCGCGCCTTGTTGGCCGCGTAATACTCCGCCACCACCTTCTCTGCCGAGCTTTCCTTGGCTTTCAGCATCAGGTCCTGCAAGTCCGCCGCCGGGATCGAATAGTGAGCGAAGAACTGCGCCACTTGCGGGTACTGCGCGCTGAAACCTTTGCGAGCAACGGCGTGGATCTGCTCGGCGCCACCAAACAGATGCTCCGGATCATCCAGATACCGCAGCGGGTATTTGGAGAACATCCAGTGCGGGCTCCAAGCATTCACCAATGACCACTTGCCGCGTTTGAGGTTGCGGTCCAGCTCGCTGAGCATGCCGCTCTCGGACGAGGCGACCATCTTGTAGCCGACGATTTTTTTGTCGTTGATGACCTTTTCAGTGAGCTTGTACTGGCCGTTGCCGACCTCCGAGGTGAGGATCTTGCCGTCGAACTTCGCGGCGATACCGGGCTTGTTCAGATCGGCGAGACTTTTGACTTCGCTCTCCGGGACGATGTCCGGCACCGCCATGCCGATGCGTCCTTCGTACAACACGCCCAAATCCTCCAGCTTGTCCTGGTACTTGTCCCAGAACGCCTTATGCGTGCCCGGAAGCCAGACCATCGGGATCAGGTCGATGTTGCCGTTGGCCATCGCCTGAAACTGAATGCCGATGTCGGCCTGCACCAGTTTCACCGGCTGCTTGAGCTGGTCTTCGAGCACGACGTTGGCCAGCTTGACGGCGATCTCCGTATCCGACCAATTGACCCAGCCAATGCGCACCGGGGGCTGATCCGCCGCCTGAACGGACAGGTAGCCGAACAGACTCACAGTCGCCAGTGCGACCCCTGCAAACCAGCCAATACGTTTTTTCTTATGCGGTGAATAAGCAACCATCGTGCATTTCCCCTTTCGTGTTTGGGTGTGGCAGTGAAAGCGGTGAATCGTGCCGGTCTGAGCCAGCTGACCGGGCCGATCTTATCCACACAGTCGGTAGGGATGCAAGCGAAATGTACACCAACGTCAGACACTGTTGACACATGTGTACATTCCTCCTAATTTCAACTCTAACCGAGCCTGAAGTTGACCCGAGGAGCGCCACACGATGTCCAGCGATCCACTGCTGCAGCCCTACACGATCAAGCACCTGACCCTCAGAAACCGCATCATCACCACCTCCCACGAACCGGCGTATCCGGTGGATGGCATGCCCAAAGACCTGTATCGCGCCTACCACGTCGAGCGCGCCAAGGCCGGGGTGGCATTGACCATGACCGCAGGCTCGGCGGCGGTTTCGCGGGACAGCCCGCCTGTTTTCAACAACGTGCTGGCGTACAAGGACGAGGTGGTTGGCTGGCTCAAGGACCTGACCGATGAGTGCCACGAACACGGCGCGGCGGTGATGATCCAACTCACCCACCTGGGCCGTCGCACGCGCTGGGACAAAGCTGACTGGCTCCCAGTAGTCTCTCCTTCGCATCGGCGCGAAGCGTCCCACCGCTCGTTTCCGAAAAAACTCGAAGACTGGGACATCCAGCGCATCATCAAGGACTACGTCGACGCCGCTGAACGCATGAAAGCGGCGGGTATGGACGGTCTTGAACTTCAGGCCTACGGCCATCTGATGGACCAGTTCTGGTCGCCGATGACCAATACCCTCGACGGGCCGTATGGCGGCTCGCTGGAAAACCGCCTGCGCTTCACCTTCGACATCCTGCGCGGCATCCGCAAGCAGTGCGGTGAGAACTTCCTCCTTGGCGTGCGTTACACCGGCGACGAGGATCTGCCTGGCGGGTTCGGCGCCGAGGAAGGCATCGCCATCTCGCACATGCTCAAGGACAGCGGTCTGGTGGACTTCCTCAACGTGGTCAAAGGCCACATCGACACCGACGCCGGGCTCACCGACGTCATCCCGATTCAGGGCATGCGCAACTCGCCGCATCTGGATTTTGCCGGTGAGATTCGTGCCGCTACCGGTTTCCCGACCTTCCACGCCGCGAAGATTCCGGACGTGGCCACCGCGCGCCACGCCGTGGCTTCCGGCAAAGTCGACATGGTCGGCATGACCCGCGCGCACATGACCGATCCGCACATCGTGCGCAAGATCATCGAGAAGCGCGAAGAGGACATTCGCCCTTGCGTCGGCGCCAACTATTGTCTGGACCGCATCTATCAAGGCGGCGCCGCGTATTGCATTCACAACCCGGCCACCGGGCGTGAAACTACCATGCCCCACGACATCCCCACGGCCGCGACCCGACGCAAGGTCGTGGTCATCGGCGCAGGTCCCGGGGGGCTTGAAGCAGCGCGGGTCGCGGGCGAGCGCGGGCATGACGTGACAGTGGTGGAAGTGGCGGACCAGCCAGGCGGGCAGATTCGCCTGACCGCTCAAAGCGAGCGGCGACGCGAGATGATCAGCATCATCGACTGGCGCATGGCCCAGTGCGAACGGCTGGGGGTGAAGTTTCAGTTCAATACGTGGGCTGAAGCTCAAACGGTGCTGGAGCTGGAGCCGGACGTGGTGATCGTCGCGACCGGCGGCCTGCCGGACACCGAAGTGCTGAAGGAAGGCAACGAGCTGGTGGTGTCGGCCTGGGACATTATTTCCGGCGACGTGAAACCCGGTAAAAACGTGCTGATCTTCGATGACGCAGGCGACCACGCCGCGCTGCAAGCCGCCGAGGTCATCGCTCAAAGCGGTGCACGGCTGGAAATCGTCACGCCGGACCGAGCCTTCTCACCAGAAGTCATGGCCATGAACCTGGTGCCCTACATGCGCACGCTACAAGACCTGGACGTGGTGTTCACGGTGACTTACCGCGTGGAGTCGGTGAAAAAGCGCGACGGCAAACTGGCCGCGATCTTTGGCAGCGATTACGGCAAGGTCAACAAGGAGCGCATCGTCGATCAGGTGGTGATCAACCACGGCACTCTGCCGCTGGATGATCTGTATTTCGAGCTGCGGCCTCATTCGAAAAACGACGGCGCTGTCGAGCAGCATGACCTGATTGCCGGTAAGGCGCAGAACCTGGTGACCAATCCGAATGGGCGTTTCCAGTTGTTCCGGATCGGCGATGCGGTGGCGGCGCGCAATACCCATGCGGCGATTTACGATGCGTTGCGGTTGGTGAAGGATCTTTGAAGATTGGCGGGATCTCCCTGTAGGAGTGAGCTTGCTCGCGATGGACATTTGTCTGTAATGGATGTGTTGACTGACACGCCGTCATCGCGAGCAAGCTCACTCCTACAGGGGACGGTGCGCAATCCTTACATGCCCTTGCGGGCGACATTGGCCCCCGCCTCAACCGCCCGCCCGATCTGATCTTCAAACCCTTCATCGATCAAGCTCTGCAACGCCGCCGCGGTGACACCTTTGTAAGCCACCAACGAATCGATCATCGCCTGCGGATCGTGATTCACAAGCAACTGGCTGGCTGACACCACCACCCCATGGGCGGCCTGCCGGGCGACGTCTTCAGGAATACCCGCGATCACCGCTTGCCGAGTCAACGCTGTCATCACCAACGCCGGAAACGCAGGGCCAGTGCCCGACAACGCACTGAGGTAATCAATCCCCTCCTCCGTCGGCACTCGGCTGGCCGTACCGACACACTCCAACAACCGTTGAATGAAGTCGGCATCCACATCACTCAACAGCTGCGCGCAGTGCCACGGCGTGAACGACTGACGAATCTCCACCGCCGCGTTGGCCATCGCTCGCACCACCGTCTCAGCCCCGGTCGCCTCACGGATGGTTTGAGATGTCACACCCGCCATCAGGGAAATCACCCGTTTCCCTGACGCATCGACGTTGAGCGCCTTGAACTGCTCTGGCCGCACCGACAGGATTACCACGTCACTGGCATTGACCAGCGCTTGATTGTCCGCCAATAGATGAGCGCCGGTTTCCGCCAGTGGATGACTTCCTGAGCGGTTGGACAACCGAAGACGATCCGCCTCGACAAAACCGCTGTCGAGCAGCGCCCGCGCCAGCGCTGCCCCTAACCAGCCAGTGCCGCCAATGATGCCGATGCGCTCAGTGTTCACTGGGCGATTCCTCCAGCGTGTCCTCAAAGGTTTCAGCCAGCGGTACGAATTCACCCGCTTCTTTTTCGGCGTAACCGAAGGCGCCATAGAAACGGTCCAGCTCGCGCTGCTTCGGCGTCTTGCCGGTAAAGATCGCGACGTAATGGGGAATGCGGCGGAAACGCTGGGTGATGTCTTCGCTGGTCTTCATCGAGATGTAGCCGATCTGCGTCAGATAAATCGTCCGCGCACGGGTGTCAGCGCCATCGGGGTCGTAGCCAAAACGCCGGAACATGGCCGATAACGCATTGATCCGGGTCGCGTCCGCCGCAGCGATTTCCGAAGCGACTTCTTCGGACTGCAACGCCCAACTGCGCACGGCAAATTCGAATTGAGAGTCAAACAGCTCCGGATTTAGCCAACACTCAAAGACGTTGAGAATCGCCTCAGTGATGTTCTCCGCGTAGCTTTCGGATTGCTTGAGCATGCCGCCGGTGTTCTTGTCTTTCCAGCGGGCCAGCAACGCGGCCAGCAGTTGTTCGCGGTCCTGAAAAAACCAATAGAAACTGGTGCGTGACAGGTTGAGGCGCTTGGCCAGCGGCATGACGCGCACGGCATCCACACCGGACTCCTTCAAGGCGTCATAGGCCGCTTCCAGCCAGCCTTCTGCTGAACCGCGCCAGCCAGAGTCCGAGGATTTGCCGCGTTCCTTGCCTGATACCGACATTTGGTGTCGCCTTTGTTTGAAAGTGAGTGAATGAACTGTACGCCCCCGGTCTATTGATGTACACCCATGTACATTTGCACGACACGCAACCTCATTTCCTCCGGTTCAGGCATCCCCATGCAGCTCGAAGAACTCCCAAAAGAAGGCCTGCCGAAAAAGGTCAAAGGCTATCGCCGCCTGATCCCTTCGATGACCGCCCTGTTGGTGTTCGAAGCGGCGGCGCGGCTGAGCAGTTTTACCCTGGCGGCGCAGGAGCTGGGGGTCACGCAAGCGGCGGTCAGCAAGCAGATCCGTTTTCTCGAAGAGACCCTCGACACCCGCCTGTTTCATCGACTGCACCGGGCGATCAAACTGACGAGCGAGGGCTATCTGCTGTTCTCGGTGACCTCCGAGTCATTGCAACGCATGGCCAGTGTGTTCGACCGGGTCCACGAAGGCATTCGCGAACAGGAAGTGGTGCTGGCCAGCACGTCAGCCTTTTCGCAACTGCGGATCTTGCCCCGTCTGAGTGCCTTGCGCTTGAAGCAGCCCAACCTGCAATTGCGCCTGGTGACGCAGATGCTCACCCCGGATTTGCGCAGCGATGACATCGATCTGGCGGTGCGTTACGGCGATGGCAAATGGGACGACGGCACCTCGATTTTTCTGTTCGACGAAGAGGTGTTTCCGGTGTGCTCGCCCGGCTGGCTCGCGACTCACATAGCGCCGGTGCATGCCGAAGATTTTCTGCATGTCGAGTTGATCGACTCCGACGCCACCCTTGAAGGCTGGATGACCTGGCAGACGTGGTTCAAGGAACTGGGCGAGGAACGTCCGAAGCTCAAGTACGCCCTGCGTTGCAGTTCCTACACCGACACGATTCAGGCCGCGTTACAGGGCCACGGCGTGGCACTGGGTTGGCATCGACTGCTGGAGCCACAACTGGCCAGCGGTGAACTGGTGCGCCTGACCGAGTACGTGGTCAGGCCCAAAGAAGCGTATTACGGGGTGGTGCCGAATGGACGTAAGGCGACACCGTTGGTGCAAGGGTTGGTCGAGTGGCTATGTAGCGGATCGTCCATCGCACACATTGACTCCAATATCACCGACGACCGCTGAACCTGTGGGAGATTCTACGTCGCCACGTCGAGCGCTTTCGCCACCAAGGCGGCTCCCACAGTAATTTGTGTCGGCCGACAGATTCATGATCGACGGCAAACATTGTGGGAGCCGGCTCCCACGCATAACGCGTCACGCATCTCCATCGTTCATGCATAACCCACAGCTATGCGAACCTGAAAATATAGCGCATTGACCATATTTTCAGCCCTCTCGATACTCGATTCCATTATTAGATCGACGCCTGAGAGGTGCAGCCATGATCGAATCCCATCGCCAGTTAGTTGAAACAAGAACACCCGGCCACGGTATGAAAGGCGCCTTGTTCGGGCGCGAAGATATCTTCGACACCGACGTAGATATCTTCTTCACCCAGCACTGGATATTGGTCGGCGTGACCGCAGATATTGCAGAGCCGGGCGATGTTTCAACCATCGACATCGGCAAATCCTCGATCATCCTGCTGCGCGACGATGACGAGCAAATACAGGCGTTTCGCAACGTCTGCCGCCATCGCGGCGCGCGGCTCAAGCCTGCGGGCAAATCGACCGTGGGGATGTTGGTCTGCCCTTATCACCAATGGACGTATGACCTGGACGGCAGCCTGAAACATGCTGCGCACATGGGCAAAGACTTTAACGCGAAGTGCAGAAGCCTGATGCCTGTGCACAGCAAAGTAGTGGGCGCACATATATTTGTGTGTTTGGGCGAACAACCGCCAGAAGACATCGGTTACTTGGCTGAGACCATGAATCCGCGTTTTGCCCCGTACAACATGACCTACACCAAGATCGCCCACGAATCGGAAATCATTGAAAACGGCAACTGGAAACTGGTGATCGAAAACAACCGCGAGTGTTATCACTGCGCGGGCACTCACCCTGAACTGACTGCATCGTTCTTGCCGGAAGACTTCGGTTTCTGCGCCGACGGTTTGAGCGAAGAATCGCTGCAAGCGCTGGACGAATACGAACAGCGCAATGCCGCCGCGAAAAAGAGTTGGGAGGACCAGGGCTTCATCTGTGATGCCGTGGAGCATCTGGAGGTGGACGCGGTGACGCAGTTCCGCACCCAGCGCCTGGTGATTGCGGGCAATGGCGAGTCGCAAACACTCGACACCCGCGTCGCGTGCAGCAAGCTGTTTGGCGATCTGACCCGCCGCGATCTGGGTGACGTGCACCTATGGACCCACAACTCCTGGACCCACGTGATGAGCGATCACGCGGTGATTTCCTACATCATCCCCCTCGCCCCGGACAAAACCCTGGTGCGCACCAAATGGCTGGTGAACGCTGATGCGGTGGAGGGGGTGGATTACAACGTGAACACACTGGTCGAGGTGTGGAACGCCACCAACCAGCAAGACGCCAATCTCGTGGCGATCACCCACAGCGGCACACAAGACCCTGCTTACTCACCCGGCCCGTTTTCGGCGTTCACCGAATCCTACGTCGATCAGTTCTCGCGCTGGTACGCAGCGCGGCTTGCGGCTCACGGTGTGTGAGGAATGATCATGACCCGATTCGAGACTTTGCCTACAAGCGTGGGTACCGCGTCTTCGCAACAACGCTTCACCGATCCTGGGACCTGGAGCGCGTACGGCGCGCAGTGGAACAGCGGCGAGCAGAAGACCCTGCTGTGCTGTGACGTGCGCGATGAAACCCACGACGTGAAGACGTTCAGTTTTCGCTGCGCCGATTTCAGCGCCCTGAGCTTCGAGCCGGGCCAGTTCATCACCGTGTCGCCGGTGATCGCCGGGCAGAGCATCGCCCGTTGCTACACGCTGTCGTCATCGCCTACGCGGCCGTTTTCGTTCTCGATCACGGTCAAGCGCGTGCCGGGCGGCATGGTGTCGAACTGGCTGCATGACAACCTGCGAATTGGCGAAACGCTGAACGCCTCGGGGCCTGCTGGCAGCTTCACCCCAGTGGGGCATCCCGCGAAAAAATTGTTGTACCTCTCGGCGGGATCCGGGGTGACGCCGTTGATGTCGATGACCCGAGCGGGATTCGACATGGCCGCTCAACTGGACATCGTGTTCGTCCACAGCGCGCGTACGCCCCTCGATATCGTGTTTCACGATGAGCTGACGCGGATGCAAGCGTTGATGCCGGGGTTGCAGGTATTGAACGTGTGCGAGGGATTGGGCACGAATACCGAATGGACAGGCCCCGTGGGGCGCCTGTCGATGCCCCTGCTGAACGCGGCGGTGCCGGATTTCAAGGAGCGCGAGGTGTTCACCTGTGGGCCGCAAGGCTACATGGACGCGGTCAAAGCGCTGCTGAAGGAGGGCGGGTTCGATTTCCAGCATTACCATCAGGAGAGTTTCGACATATCGGCGCTGGTGGAGGAACCGCTGATCGAACAGGCGCCTGTGAGTGAGCAAACCGAAACGTTGTTTACCGTCACCCTGTCCCGTTCGGGCAAGACGTTCAGCATGTCGGGCCAGCAGACCGTGCTGTCAGCGGCGAAAAAGGCCGGGGCCATCGTGCCGTCGTCGTGCAGCCAGGGCGTGTGTGGCACTTGCAAGACTGCATTGCTGCAAGGGACTGTGGAGATGAACCACAACGGCGGCATTCGCCAGCGGGAGATCGACAAGGGGATGCGGTTGTTGTGTTGCAGCAAGCCGACCTCGGACCTGGTGATTGACTTGTAGCGTCAACGGTCACGCTTCTGGCCGGAGGGCGTAGGAGCTTTAAATCTCCCCTACCACCGCGCTCACATGAATCGCGTCATGCCGCCAATACTCCAGATCGCAATCGATCAAACGGCCGCGTTGATCGTGGTTGACCCGCGCAATGCGTAACCCGGGGCTACCAATCGACACCTTCAACGCCGCCGCCGCTTCAACAGGCAACGCCGTCGGCACCATCTCGAACCGCACCTGCCCATAGCGAATGTCGTAATGGCTGGCATAGAGCAACGTCAGCGACTGATTCAGATCGAAATCCAGCATCTGCGGAAAGTATTCCGGGTTCAGGTAGTGCTCGACGTACAACACCAATCGCTCATCGATACGCCGCACTCGGCAGATCTGGATCACGCTGGATAAGGCAGGCAGTTGCAGCAGCTCACAGATCGCTGCCGAGGCCGGTTGCAAACGCGCCGAGATGACCTGAGTTGCAGGCACACGCCCCTGCGCTTCGACCATCGCGTGAAAGTGGCTGCGGCGCATCAGGTCATAGGCCAGGCGCGGCGGCGAGATGAACCAGCCCCGACGCTCTTCGCGATAAATCAGCCCCTGCGCCTCCAGTTGCACCAGCGCTTCGCGCAAGGTGATGCGGGTGGTGTCGAAGACTTCGCTCAATTTACGTTCAGCGGGCAGTTTGCTGCCGGGAGGCAAGAGACCGTGTTCGATCTGCTCCTGTAAGGCGTTGCAAATGGTCGTCACCGCTCGTGGCACATCTTGGCGCATTGCGTTACCTATCTGGACTAGACCAGTGCATTTCAAAGCCATGGTCTGCAGCGGGGGAGCCCGTTTCAATGGTCTCAAGCCTAGGCAGGCTAGATGACTGTTACGTGACATTCCAGCGCGATCTGCTTGATAAATCAGGCATAAAAAAGAAGTTAGCCTTTTCAGATCAACCACTTGGCCATGGTCTACGCTTGTTTCACAGCGCTATCGATGGCCTGGCGTCACGTCGTCAGCCCCAGCAAGAGTCGGTCCAGACACGAAAGTGTCACGAGACTGGCCTAACTTGGCTCAGGTATTGCTGATCTAGACCAAAGCAAACGCAGCGAACACTTCATCGATCTGATGCACTACCACGTCGAAAAAGACCAAAGGAGCTTCGAATGAAACACCTTTTGCTGGCATCACTCCTGGGTTCGGCCATCGCGCTGAGCACATCGGCCATGGCCGCAGACACTGACCTCAAGACCCTCGAAGCCGCGGCCAAAGCCGAAGGCGCAATCAACAGCGTGGGCATGCCCGATGACTGGGCGAACTGGAAAGGCACCTGGACCGACCTGACCGCCAAATACGGTTTGGTGCACATGGACACCGACATGAGTTCGGCTCAGGAAGTGGCCAAATTCGATGCGGAAAAAGACAACGCCAGCGCCGACATCGGTGACGTGGGCGCGGCCTTCGGCCCGATCGCCGTGTCCAAAGGGGTGACCCAACCTTACAAACCGACCACCTGGGACAAAGTGCCAGACTGGGCCAAGGACAAAGACGGCCACTGGGCACTGGCCTACACCGGCACCATTGCCTTCATCGTCAACAAGAAGCTGCTGCACGGATCCGACGTACCGAAATCCTGGGCGGATCTGAAAACCGGTAAATACAAAGTCACCATCGGTGACGTAAGCACCGCCGCGCAAGCCGCCAACGGCGTACTGGCCGCCGCCATCGCCATGAAAGGCGACGAAACCAACATCGCACCGGGCCTGCAATTCTTCGCAGACCTGGCCAAGCAGAAGCGTCTGGGCATCAACAACCCGACCATCCAGACCATGGAAAAAGGCGAAGTGGAAGTCGGCATCGTCTGGGACTTCAACGGCCTGAGCTACAAGGCCAAGATGGCCAACCCGGATGACTACGTGGTGCTGATTCCGTCCGATGGCTCGGTCAAATCGGGCTACACCACCATCATCAACAAATACGCCAAGCACCCGAACGCGGCCAAGCTGACCCGCGAATACATCTTCAGCGACGCAGGTCAGATCAACCTGGCCAAAGGCAACGCTCGTCCGATCCGTGCGGAAACCGACCTGAAGCTGCCCGCCGACATCGCGAAGAACCTGATTCCGACCGAGGAATACGTCAAGGCCAACCCACAGCCGATCAAAAACGCCGACGCCTGGGAAAAAACCTCGAAAGCCCTGCCTCAGCAGTGGAACGAACAGGTGATTGTCGAGATGCAGTAAGCGATTCGCCGATGCTTCAGGGATGACGCATGACGGATTGTGTGGAAGCCGGCTTGCTGGCGAATACGGTGGGTCAATCACCATTGATGTGTCAGACATACCGCATTCGCCAGAGCCGGCTCCCACAATTTTCACCGCTCACACCCATTTGCTCCCCCCGGAGAAGCCATGAAACACAACGTCATCCTGATCCTGCTGGACGGCCTGAGCTACAGCGTGGCGCAGCATGCGATGGGGCATCTGCTGGCTTACCGGAACGCGGGCCGGGCCGCCTTGTACAAGCTGGAATGCGAGCTGCCTGCGCTGTCTCGCCCTTTGTATGAATGCATCCTGACGGGCGTTGCGCCCATCGACAGCGGCATCGTGCACAACCACGTCTCGCGCCTGTCCAACCAGCGCAGCGTGTTCCACTACGCCGCAACCGCAGGATTGAAGACCGCCGCCGCGGCCTATCACTGGGTCAGCGAGCTGTACAACCGCAGCCCGTTCATCGCGTCCCGTGACCGACACACCGACGACGTTGACCTGCCGATCCAGCACGGTCATTTCTACTACGTCGATCACTACCCTGATTCCCACCTGTTCGACGATGCCGAGCATCTGCGAACGGCGCATCAACCGAACTTCCTGTTCATCCACCCGATGAACATCGACGACGCAGGCCACAAACACGGCCTGGACACCCCGCAATACCGCAACAGCGCACGCTCGGCGGACATCATCCTGGCCGAGTACCTGCAACGCTGGCTCGATGCCGGTTATCAAGTGCTGGTGACCGCCGACCATGGCATGAACAACGATCGCTCCCACAACGGCATCCTGCCGGAAGAGCGCGAAGTGCCGCTGTTCGTGATTGGCGACGCCTTCAGCCTCGACCCCGGCGCACGGCCCAAACAAACCGAGATGTGCGGCACCGTCTGCGAACTGCTCGGCGTGCCCCACGACAAACCTTTTTGCGCAGAGGTGCTCAAGTGAATTCACAGCCTCGCGGCAAATGGCTGGGGCTTTTGTGCCTGCTGCCCTTCGCCCTGTTCTTCATCGCGTTTCAGATCGCGCCGCTGGCGTGGGTCGCCATCAACAGCCTGCATTCGGACGCAGGCTGGGGGCTGGACAACTTCATCAAGGCGTTCAACTCACGCTTCTATCGTCAAGCGATGCAGTTCAGTCTGGAGATCAGTTTCTGGTCGAGCCTGATCGGCATTGTCATCGCCATTCTCGGCAGCTATTCACTGCGCAAAGTGCCGTCGAAGCTTCGGGATTTCGTCAGCGCCTTCGCCAACATGACCAGCAACTTTTCCGGCGTGCCGCTGGCCTTCGCCTTCATCATTCTGCTGGGCTTCAACGGCGCGCTGACGCTGATCCTGAAACAGGCCGGGATCATCGATGACTTCAACCTGTACTCGAAGACCGGCCTGATCATTCTCTACACCTACTTCCAGATCCCCCTCGGCGTGTTGCTGCTCTACCCGGCCTTCGACGCCCTGCGCGATGATTGGCGCGAATCGGCCTCGCTGCTCGGCGCCAGCACCTGGGATTTCTGGCGGCACATCGGCATTCCGGTGCTGACCCCGGCCCTGCTGGGCACCTTCGTGATTCTGCTGGCCAACGCCCTCGGCGCCTACGCCACGGTCTACGCCCTGACCACCGGCAACTTCAACGTGCTGCCGATCCGCATCGCGGCGATGGTGGCCGGTGATATTTCCCTCGATCCGAACATGGCCAGCGCACTGGCGATGATTCTGGTGGGCATGATGACCCTGGTGACCCTCGTCCATCAGTGGTTGTTGAAGAGGAGCTACCATGTCTCGCGCTGAACGCGGCCCGGCCGGGCTCTATCACCGTCTGGTGGTGTACATCCTGTTTCTGATTCTGCTGGCACCGCTGCTGGGCACCTTCATCTATTCGATCGCCACCAGTTGGTCGGCGTCGATTTTGCCCGCAGGCTTCACCTACAAATGGTATCTGGCGCTGTGGAGTGACCCGCGTTTCCTGATCGCCTTCGGCCAGTCGCTGCTGGTGTGCGTCGGCGCGCTGATTCTGTCGGTGGTGTTGATACTGCCGCTGCTGTTCGTGGTGCACTACCACTTCCCGAAACTCGACGCGCTGATGAACATCTTGATCCTGCTGCCCTTCGCGGTGCCGCCGGTGGTGTCGTCGGTGGGCCTCTTGCAGCTCTATGGTTCGGGACCGCTGGCGATGGTCGGCACACCGTGGATTCTCATCGGTTGCTACTTCACCGTGGCCTTGCCGTTCATGTACCGGGCGATCACCAACAACCTGCAGGCGATCAACCTGGTGGACCTGATGGACGCCGCACAACTGCTCGGCGCCAACACCTTTCAGGCAGCGTTTCTGGTGGTGCTGCCCAACCTGCGCAAGGGCCTGATGATCGCCTTGCTGCTGTCGTTCTCGTTCCTGTTCGGCGAATTCGTGTTCGCCAACCTGCTGGTGGGCACCCGCTACGAGACGCTGCAGGTGTACCTCAACAACATGCGCAACAGCAGCGGCCACTTCAACAGCGCGCTGGTGATTTCCTATTTTTTCTTCGTGCTGCTGCTGACTTGGGCCGCCAACCGACTGAACAAGGACAAAGACTGACATGAGCTTCGTCACTGTCGAAAACCTGCAAAAGAACTACGCCAGCACCGCGGTCTTCAGCGACATCAACTGCGTGATCAACAAGGGCGAATTCATCACCCTGCTCGGCCCTTCTGGCTGCGGAAAATCAACGCTGCTGCGCTGCATTGCCGGGCTGACGTCGGTTACCAGCGGCAAGATTTTTCTCGACGGCCAGAACATCGTCCCCATGTCGCCACAGAAACGCGGCATCGGCATGGTGTTCCAAAGCTACGCGCTGTTCCCCAACATGAACGTGGAGCAGAACGTTGCGTTTGGCCTGCGCATGCAGAAGGTCAGCACCGATGAAACCAAACAGCGCGTTGCTGAAGTGTTGAAGCTGGTGGAGCTGACGGACTTCGCCAAGCGTTACCCTCATCAAATGTCCGGCGGCCAATGCCAGCGTGTGGCGTTGGCGCGTTCGCTGGTGACCCGCCCTCGCCTGCTGCTGCTCGACGAGCCGCTGTCGGCGCTGGACGCGCGGATTCGCAAACACCTGCGCGAACAGATCCGTGCGATCCAGCAGGAGCTGGGGTTGACCACGATTTTCGTGACCCATGATCAGGAGGAAGCACTGACCATGTCCGACCGCATCTTCCTGATGAACCAGGGCCGGATCGTGCAGAGCGGCGACGCCGAAACTCTCTACACCGCACCCGTCGACGCGTTCGCTGCTGGCTTCATCGGCAACTACAACCTGCTGGAGGCGGATGACGCCAGCCGTCTGATGCAACGTCCGATCAACAGCCGCGTGGCGATTCGTCCGGAAGCCATTCAACTGAGCCTCACCGGCTCGCTGGAAGGTGAAGTGCGCGGGCACAGTTTGCTGGGCAACGTGATCCGTTATCGCGTTGAAGCACGAGGCGTGGAACTGGTGGTCGACGTGCTCAATCGCTCCGCCAGCGACTTGCACCCGAACGGCCAACGGGTCACCCTGAACATCGAACCGTCGGCGCTCTGCGAAGTGGCGTGATTTCGGCAACACTGCACATCTGCCCCTGTCGGAGCGAATTCATTCGCGATTTGGTCGGTACATACGAAACATTTTTATCGTCTGTACCGACGCCATCGCGAATGAATTCGCTCCCACAGGGTCCAGCGCCTGCCTATGGATGTGCGCACGTACTGAATTGAGAGGATTTACACCATGGCATTAGCCATTTTCGACCTGGACGAAACCCTGATTCACGGCGACTGCGCCAGCCTGTGGAGCGAGCAGATGGGCCGGTTGGGCTGGGTCGACCCGGAGTGGTTCATGAACAAGGACCGCGAACTCATGGCCGCCTACAGCCGTGGCGAACTGGCCATGGAAGACTACATGGCCTTCAGCCTGGAGCCGATGATTGGCCGCACGCCTGAAGAAGTCGAGTTCCTCGTCGGCCCGTGGGTCGAGGACTACATCGAACCGATCATCTTCAGCGACGCCACCAAAACCATCGCCGAACACCGCGCCAACGGCGACCGCATTCTGATCATCTCCGCCTCCGGCGTGCACCTCGTTCAAGCCATCGCCGAGCGGATCGGCGTCGATGAAGTGCTGGCCATTGATCTGGAGGTGGTTCACGGCGTCTACAGTGGCAAGACCCAAGGCGTGCTGACCTACCGCGAAGGCAAGATCACCCGTTTGCTGGAGTGGCTGGATCAGGAAGGCGAAAACCTCGAAGGCGCGAGTTTTTATTCCGATTCGCGCAATGATCTTCCGTTGTTGCAAAAGGTGGATTTTCCCCATGTGGTCAATCCGGATCCGGTGTTGAAGGAGGCGGCAGAAAAGGCGGGGTGGCCGATTCATAGCTGGCGCTAGTCAAGCCTCGACAGCGGGTTGGTCACCCTGTTCAGTCAGAACAGCGGCAGCTTTTACTGTCATTTCTGACAGTAGGCAAACATTCCATCTCGGCGCTCAATTGAGTCTTGGGTTCATTCGACAGGAGTCAAGCGCCATGCCCACCCTCACGCCCCCCGGCAACCTGAAGCAATTCACCCTCGTCAACCCGCTCAAATCCTTCAGGTCGAGCACCCGGGTGTCCGTTTTACTGGACGACCAGCTCTGCCTGTACAAATCCCTCGCCCGCAAGGAGCTGGACGCAGGGTTTGAGATTGTCTTGAACCCACTCGGACAGGGGATATCCACGTTCGGTCTGTCTCCCCTGGCCCTGATCGATCTTGAAATCCCCGGTGCCACCGGCCCGCTGGATGACGGATCCTGGGGTATCAACGTTGCCGCCGCACAGACCAACTTTCCGTTGCAGGGGCTGCAACTCTACATTCAGCCCTGGTCGAGCATGGCGGTGGGCGACAGCTACAAAATCATGCTCAACGGTACGACGCAGGTCGCTTCGGGAACACTGCTCAAACCCGAGGACGTGGGCGCGCGGGTGGTTGCCTTCGTGCCCAGTGCACGCTTGGTCGACGGCGCACACACACTGTCATACAGCATCACGCGCCTGGGGCAAGCAGCCGAGGCATCGGACGCGCTGAACATTCTGGTCAAGCTCACGCTTCCCGGTGGGGTCGATGAGGACGGCAGCGTGCCAGGCCACTCAGAGCTGACATTCGACCTGCCTGACGACATCATCAACGACGGAGTCGATGCAGCCGCCGCCAAGGCAGGGGTTCCGGTCACCGTTCACCCTTATCCGAACATGAGCGTGGGAGACGATATCAAGGTGTCTTGGGGAGGGCACTTCGTGCATCACGCCCCGGTCACCCAGGCCGAAGTCGGTCAGGACATTGAAATCGTGATCGAGGAGGCCACCATTCTCGCGGCAGGTGATTCCGGCTTCGATGGTTTGGCCGTGACCTTTGAAGTCTACGACCTGGTCCTGAACCGCTCAATGGACTGGGCGGCCGAGAAGCGTGTCGTGGTCGACACCGGCAACGCTCGGCTGGACGCCCCCTTCGTGAAAGAAGCGGCCAACGGCGAGCTGGACCTTGATGCGCTGGGTGCTGAACCTGCAACCCTGCAGATCCCGGTCGCGCTTCCCGATTTCGCAGTGGGCGACAGGCTGGTCGGCAAGCTCACGGGCACCACTGCCGACGGGGATGCCGTGGAGTACGAGACCGACGAGGTTGAAGTCCTGACCCTCAATCATATTTATGAAATCCCAATCCCCAATGCGCTCCTGCGCCGACTTGCCTTGGTGCAGGCCGCCTTTTCCTACACACGTGTCAATGGGAACGGCTCAACGCCGTCGAGAGGCCAGTTCGTCCACATCAAGGGCAGCGGCGTTGGTATGGAGGCCCCCATCGCCAAGGATGCCGCTCAGGGAGCGCTCGATCCTGAACTGGCGAGAACTGCCATCGAAATCCCCTGGGATGACAGCATGGCTGCTGGTGACCAGATTACATTGCGCTGGATCGGCACCCGCGCCGATCTCACGGTTTATGATCCCGCCCTTCCTCCGCACGTCATCACCGGACGTGAAGAAACCAACAAGCTGCCGATCAACATCAACGTCGACGGCACCCATCTCAAAACGCTGGACGGCGGAACCCTGCAGTTGTACTTCGAACTGGCCAAGGATCTGAATGGCAGCATCGTTATCCGGGAGTCTGCCAGAGCGTTCCTGTTGAATGTCGGAACACCCAGAGCCGAATTGCCGATTCCCATTGTGGCCGGGGTCGCTGATGGCGTGATGGACCCCGACCTGCCGGGGACGACATTGACGGTCCCCATCTACCCGAACATGGAGATCGGCGACGAAGTGCACTACCTCTGGAAAGGCAGCAAGACCGATGAGCTGGAAGACTGGATCAAAATCAACTCCTTCACCAAAGACAAAGCGGTTGTCTTTGACATCGACGAGGCGTTCATCGAGGACAACGACGAAGGCACGGTCGCCGCGTCTTACTGGGTGATTCGCACGAGTGGCCGGCGCAGTGACTCGGAGATTCTCAACTTCCAGGTCGGTGCCGGTGCTGTGCCCCTCATGCCGGTTCCCAAAGTGGCAGGCAGCGAAGATGGCGTGCTGGACTTGGCTGAAATCCCGAAGGGTGCGAAGGTGGTGATCGCCGCCTGGACACCGGACATGAATGTCGGCGATCACGTGTACATGACCTGGGAAGACGATCTCGGAAAACCGCCATTCCTGCTCGACAAATCCATCACGGGTGCCAGCAACAACAAGGACGTCGAATTCACCGTGCCTTTGGCCGAGGTCACCAAAAATGTCGGCGGCAATGTACGTGTCACCTATCGCGTAGAGCTTCTGGCTGGGGATGATCGCTCTTCTCTACCATTGACGTTCGACGTGGAAAACGACCTGCCTGTTCAGTTGCCGCCGCCCGCTATTGTGGAAGCCGTTGGCAGCCTGCTCGATCCGGGCAAGGTGCCCAATGGTGCAAATGTCAGCATCCCAGCCGAGGCGCAACTGAAGGCGGGCGATTCGGTCACCCTGACCTGGGCGGGCCAGCCTGGCGACGGCAGCGTGAGTCCAACAAAATCTGTGACGACCGATGGCGAGTTGCTAATCCCCATCCCCTACGTAAACGTCAAAGCCAACGATGGCTTCAGCGTCACACTGAGCTACACCGTCAAGCGTGCCGATCAAAGCGCCGAAGGCCCCTCGCCGTCGAGCACCTACGACATCAAGAGCGCCATCGTCGCAGGCCTGTTGAACGTGATGGGTGCCAGGTTCAGTCGCTCGGGGTATGCGGCATCGGCAAAGCCTCGCAGGATCAGTGCGTTCGACAAAAACACGGGGGCGACGCTGAACGCCGAGTGGCAATACGAGGGCGATACGGGCTGGACGCAAGCCACTAGCTGGAGAGACAGTCGCCCCTGGACGCCTCTGCATATACGCACCCGTGAAGACCATGTGGTGCTCAGCGCCGTGAATATCATTGGCAATGTATGGGCTCATGTGGCGCACCGTGACAGTGGCGACTTGATCGGTTGGGGACTGGCTCCCTATGGGGCGACGATCCCGCCCTCCATCATCACCCTGGACGACATCGTTGAAGTCTGCGGCAGCCGCACCGCCTACGCAGCACGGCGCAAAAATGGCGACGTCGTTGCTTGGGGAGCCGCACCGGAAGGCGGGTATCTAGGCACCAACCCGCTGGACAGCTACGTCGCATTGACCAGCAACGGCTTTGCGATAGCCGGTATCCGGACGGATGGCAAAGTCTACGCCTGGGGCGTGGAGACCGCTGGTGGAACGGTACCCGATGCGGTCAAGGCACACAGTGACATCACTCAGGTGATCGGTGGCGAGCACGCGTTCGCGGCCATTCGTGGCACAGGGCAGGTCGTGGCCTGGGGTAATCCAGCGGAAGGAGGAACTGTGCCGGAAGACGTTGCGACGTTAACGGACATTAAAGAGGTTTCAGGAAACCATGGAGCCTTCGCTGCACTGCGTGCCAACCACCGAGTGGTGGCGTGGGGGGCGGTTGATAGTGGCGGCAGGGTGACCATGGAAGTCGCCGACGCGAGCGTTGCCGAACTGGGCGCCGCTTCTCATTATGCATTTTCGTTGATTACCACGTCCGGGCAAGTGCTGGCATGGGGCAACGCCGACCAGGGAGGAAGGGTGCCTGCGGCCATCAAGTCGCTGACCGACATCGTCGAAGTCAGCGCGACCGATGAAGCCATGGCCGCACGCAGGGCCAGTGGTCATGTTGTCGCCTGGGGCACGGCGGCCAGTGGCGGGGAGGTCCCAGCGGACATCGCCACCCTCGACGACATTGTTCAGGTGGTAAGCACCTGGAAAGCATTCGCCGCGCTGCGTCGTAACGGCACAGTCGTCGCCTGGGGTCACCCAGGGGTTGGGGGGAACACCAGCAGCGTCGTGGCACAACTGATCAACGTGAAAGCCGTCTACGCCAACGACCAGAGTTTCGTGGCGCTGCGCTCCGACGGTGAAATCGTGACGTGGGGTTCCGCCAATGCAGGCGGAGACAGCAGTGCGGCGCAGCCCTATCTGAAAGGGCGTGTTTCCTACGAAACCCGCCTTGCCGTGAGTACACGGGCCTTGAAGGCACAAGCGGTGGCCAGCAAAAAATCCCGCGTGCGCCGCACGGTTTCGTTCAGTTTCGCTGAATGGGCCAAACCGCAGCTTCCCGACGCGCCGGGCGATGTGTTGGACCCTGGTGACGATCCGGAAAAAATGATCAAGGTACACATCCTTCCGGGCGCGCTGAACTATCAGGATCGCGTCAGGTTGTACCTTGAAGACACGCTGTACGACTGGACAGTCGTGGATCGCAATGGACCCGGCACCGGAATCGATTTCGAGGTCCCAGCCGGCGAGTTCATGGTCGGAGCAGGTGGCCAAGTGCGCGTCTGGTACGGCGTCATCCCCGTGGGCGAAAACGATGAGCAACCTTCCGCCGACCTGTTGCTGACGATCAGTGGCGGCTTTGAAGACGACGTCACGCTGGACCTCACCGCGCACGACTACCTGTTTGCGGAGGCGAAAGCCCCAGCGCAGACTCCGCCGGGGTCGGCACCTATTGGACCTATGACCTGAGCGGCACAGACCCTAACCAGAATGCCAGCGCATCGGACGGCAGCCTGGCAATGCAGGCGGCAGGTATCTCTCGAACAGCGGGACATCGGCAGCGTCCCGGCACGTGAAGCCAGCACCGCCCGGCCGACAAGGCCGGGCGGTCACTTCTATGTTCGTATATGAGGTCAGGATGACCGTGGATACCTGCTCAATCATCAGGTTGTTCGCCGTGGTGTGGCTGCTCGACAGCCTGAACGCAACGGCCAGCCCCACCGGGCCGGAAATCGCGCAACTGATCAACAATCGCTACCCGAGCACAGCCTCCACCTCTGCCGCCAGCAAACCTGCCTGGCAATGCAATGGCGTGCTGATCTGATGACAGCGCGGCCTACTACTGTAACGGCGCCCTGTTTCGCTCCAATCTCGCGACTTCTCAGTTTCACGCCTGGGAACCCAGCCCGGGGTCCATCGCCAATAATGGTATGTCATTTTCCTACGCGCGCCGGGAAGGCGCTCGCTCGATCCTTATTCGGACGAGGCTGCAAGCACGACCTCTGATTGAACGGCCATCCCCCCTGGGTACCCGCCGACCAGCGGTCGCAAAACCTGTCATTTCTGACAGTAGGCAAAACGGCCCACCCAGCGCCCAATATCAGGACGATTCAGCGAAACCGCAACGCCTGGATGGGCCTGCGCCCTGTCCACCGCGTGCACAACAGAAAGGACTCTAACGATGGCACGGTTCACACCCACCCTGTTTCCTCCCCTGCAACGGGACTCTTCAACGCTGGCGCTGCGCTCGCTACTCATCGGTGGCATAGTGACCCCGGTTCAGGGCGGCGACGGCGGTCTGAACATCGACGTTGTGCTATCCAACCCCCTCGGGGTGTTGGTCGCGGTGGATCCCTGGTTGCGCATGAGCAAGGGAGATCATGTCGATGTGTACTGGGATGACACGCGGGTTGATGGCCGTGATATCGATGACTCAAACCTCGATCAGCGCCTGTTTTTTTTCGTCCCCGCCGCACTGGTCGTGCCTGACTGGGCGGAAAAGGTGTTCTATCGCCTGACACGTCAAGGTTCGATCACACCGGAGGACTCCGTCATGATGCGCATCAGAGTGAAACTCGATGCGCCAGGCGGCGTGGATAAGGACCCCCATCTTCCCGGCCACTCGGAACTCGCCGCTCCCCGCTTGCCCCAAGACGTGATTGACAACGGCGTCGATGAGGACTGGGCAGCCAGAGGCGTACCGGCCGAAATCGCCGCATACCCCGGGCGCGCTGCACGAGACACCATTCAACTGCAATGGGGCGAGGCGTTCATGACCCATCAAGTCACTGACGCTGAGTCTGCCGGGAGTGCGCCGATCATCATGAACGTGGATCAGGCCATGATCCTGGCAGGTGGCGACTCACCCAATCTGCTGGTGCATTACCAGGTTTTCGACGAGGTCTGGAACTTCTCCTCGGACTGGTCGTTGCGCACGTTCATCAATGTCGAGGCAGGCGCACACCGCCTCGATCCGCCGATTATCAAAGAGGCATTCAATGGCGCAATAGACCTCGGCCAACTAGGGACAGATGATGTGACGATTCAGATAGAGGTCCGAGGGCTGCCTTTCGAGTTGAAAGATCAGGTCACCATGACCTGGATCGGTACCCCGAAAACAGGCGACCCGCTGATTTATGAACGCACTGTAACCCTCGACAACATCCCTTCAGTGACCGAGATCAAGGTGCCCAACGCAGAGATCCGCGCCCTTCTCGAAGGGAAAGGGGAAGCCAGTTACGTCCTGAACAAAGCGAACGGCGCGCCTCCACAATCCTCCAAACGCGCCTTTGCGACCATCACGGGTAAAATCCCCCTGCCCGCCCCTGGTGTTTTCGAAGCCGTCGGAGACATGCTCGATCCCAGCCTTGAACGGGCACACGTGGTCATTCCCGTGTACGAACAAATGGCCAACGGCGACCTGATCGACCTGATCTGGCTCGGGCTGACACAAAGCGGCACACCGCTGCTCTACGAAGCGCAACACTCCGTCTCGAACAATGAGATAGGTTCTGTCATTTACATGCCCGTGATGGCCGAGCACATCGCTCCGCTTGTCAACGGCACCCTCGATGTCAGCTATCGAGTTTCCAACGACACCCTCGCCCCGCAGGAGGTGAGAGTTTCCAGCCACACCTCACTGGTGGTTGCCCAACGCTTCGCCGAGCTGCCTGCACCGTCTGTGGACGAAGCCGACGGCAACGTGCTCGACCCGGACAAGGTGCCGAACTATGCGACATATCGCATGCCTTACACAGGCACCACAGCGGGAGACATTCTGACCTGGTATTGGGAGGGTGAAGGTCTGGACGGCAGCGCAAGCGACTGGGTGCCCATCTCCAGCGTGGGCGCGGGCAAGCTCATGACATTCAACATCCCGAGGTCATTGATCGAACCCAACATCCACAGCATCGTCAAGCTGTACTACAGCCTCAAACTCGCCAGCACCGGAAAATACCAGTATTCGAGCGTGCTGAATCTGACCATTGGCACGCCGATTGGCGTCTTGCCCGCACCCCAGGTATTGGAAGCCAGCAATGGCACCCTCGACCCCATGCGTGCACAGACGGGTGCGACCGTGCGCGTACGCTACGAGACCATGGACCCGCAGGACATCATCACCTTGACCTGGCTGGGCACTCCAGGCACCGGCAGCCCGCCGGACCAAAGCATGGCCGCCAGTGCGAGTGGTCAGGTGGACTTCCCCATCAGCGCCAATGTGATCGGTGCCAACATCGCCCAAAATGTCAGCGTCTCGTACCGAGTCAAACGCTACACAACGGAAAAAACGTCCGACCTGGCGTTGCTCCACATCGACGCCATCGCCGATGCCCAGTTGCCGTCACCCGTCGTGAAAGAGGCCGATCCACAAAGCAAGATTTTGAACCTGGCCACCTTCACCGGGAACGCAACGTCGACCGTGGCGAAATGGCCGTTCATTGCGCTGGGCCAACGTGTCTGGTTGCGGCTTGAAGGCGAGGCTGAAAACGGCGCCCCACATACCATCGTTTTGCTGGATGGCAAGGCGATTTCAAGCGGGCAAGTCAGCGGGGGGCTATCAGAAACGCTGCTGCGCGCTGAATTGGAAAAACTCGCGCAGGACACCTCGTTAACCGTGGTTTGCAAAGTAGCGTTCAGCGAAACTGCCAACGAGAACATTGCGCTGCCGTTGCCTGCGACGGTTTATCAATTCAAACGTCATCACGACTGGGTCGAACCTGTCATCGTCAGCGTCAAGGACGCCAAGGGCGAAGTCTCCAACGGCGGAACGACGTTTGATACGACACTGAACCTCAGCGGCACTGCAACCCTCGACACCGAGCTGGAAATTCTCGACGGGACCGCCCGCCTGACCACCACACGCACGACGCTCACCGGCACTTGGTCCGTCGCGTTGGCGGCACTGCGGCCCAAAGCGTATAGCGTGACCGCTAAAGCACTGGATGGCAGCGGCCTGATTTCGCAGCCGCGGTCTTGGGAAGTGCTCGCCAATCTGACGCCGACCATTGAGCAGGTGCTGGATTCCAAAGGCCTCGTTAGCAACGGCGGCACGACTGTAGACACCACGCTGACGGTGTCTGGGAAGGCCAGCCCCGATCAACAGGTCGAACTGTTTGACGGAGCCGCTTCGAAAGGTACCGCCATCACGAACTCGATTGGAGAATGGCAGAAAGCCGTTTCTGGATTAGCGGTGGCATCGCATCCACTCAAAGCGCGCGCGCTTTATGGATCAAGCCCTGAATCCACCACGTGGACAATTATCGTTGCGACGGCTATTGCGCCGACCATCAGCAGCATTCAAGATTCGGGAGGGACAGAAATACCCGCCAACGGCTTCACTGTGGACATCAGCGTCACACTCACGGGTACGGCAAACGCCAATCTGGACGTGGAGATCTTCGACGGTGCCACGTCCATAGGAAAAGCAACGGCCAATGGAGCTGGCGTCTGGAGCCTGGCAGCAACAGGTCTGTCCGTGACTGCGCACGCCATGAAGGCCAAAGCCCTGTATGGTACTGGCCCCGAATCAACGGTGCGTCATTTCACTGTCGTCACAGTAGTAACGCCCACGATTACCGCTGTCGTCGATCCGCAAAATCGCCCGGTCCCTCATGGTGGCTCCACTTACGCCAATACCGTGACCGCCTCAGGCCGTGCATCGATCAACCAACCGCTCGAAGTGTTCGACGGCACCACCTCGAAAGGTACCGTCACAACGAACGCCAGCGGCACCTGGACGCGCGCTATCAGTGGGTTGAGTGTTGCCAGTCACTCGCTGACTGCCAAGGCGTTGTATGGGAATAAGCCGGTTTCGGCAGCATGGGCGTTCACGGTGAAAGCGGCCACTGCGCCGAGTATCACCAGCGTCAAGGACGCCAACGGAGAGGTCCAGAACGGAGGGCAAACGACGGCTACCTCAGTGACCGCATCGGGCACCGCCGCGGCCAGCGAACAGGTTGAAGTGTTCGATGGAAATACGTCCAAGGGAACAGCATCAGTTAATACAGGCGGGAGCTGGACGCATGTTGTATCGGGGCTTGCGTTGGGCGCTCATAGCCTGAAAGCCGTTGCGAAGTACGCTGACGGTGCGTCATCTGGCGTACGAACCTTTACAGTGATTTCGCCGGTACCGGAGTTTGTACTGGATCCCTCATCCGCGACACTCAATGGTCGGGTGTACATACTTCCTGGGAATCCTGACCTTGATCCCGTCAGTTGGCCTGCTGGCACCACCCTCACTCGCGTGCCAAGTAGCGGTGTCCAACCCTACACGTACTCATCGAGCAATACGTCTGTTGCTCGGGTCAACGGCAGCGGGACCGTGTATTCCCGCGGTAACGGAACAACGACCATTACCGTGCGGGACAGCCGGGGCCGATCGGGTGCTTACACCGTCACAGTCACTAATGTGATCCAGGTGGTGGGGCTAGGGAACAGCCTGTACTCAGTCGCCAACCGGAATGCTGCGAATCAAGGGAAGCGAATCCCAACACATGATGAACTTATTCAGATCGCCGCAGCCTACCTAGGGCGTTGGCCCATGGGGGACCGTCTTTACTGGTCAACAACACCGGGAGCTGGGCTCTGGACAGTTCGCTGCAAGAATCTGGTGACGGGAGGCTGGGCGGATGTGAGCACCAAGGAATTCCTCGGTGGCGGGCAATACGCCAATGTTGTGGCCATCTAGCAATGGGTTCGCCCCGACCGAAAGGCCGGGGCTTACACGTTACCAGCTATACCGCAACCCCACATTCGCCCCGAAAGGCTGTTCGATGTGCTCGCCATTGGCATAGTCGAAATCGGCGTGCATCTGGAACCTGTCGGTGAACGCTACCGCAATACCGGCGCCCAGCTCACCGCGCGTGCCGGACACGTCATTGTTGAAGACGTTGTTGTTGACCTGCACTTCGTTGTTTTTGGCGAACTCATGAACGCCTGCGACGCGAACATAAGGCTGCAAGACCTTGCCATCCTGCAAGGCGAAATTCCGGCCCGCGGTCACACCGACCTTGCCCAGCAATGAGCGGGTACGGTCGCCCTCGGCTTCCATGCCATTGTTCAGGCCATAGTCCTTGCCCTGAATGACCACCGTCGACCACTGAGTGAAGGGTTCGACGAAATACCCGTCATCCAGTTTGATGTGGCGCCCGAGCTCCACCGAGCCACCCAGACCGACGTTGTCATAGTCACCCTTGGCGCGGGTGCCATCGCTCATGCTCACTTTGGAATCATTACGGAAACGGTTGAGCTTGAGCACGCCATCGAAGTAGTAACCGGTGTCCTGATCCAGCCATGTGGTGTAAGCGCCCACGTAGTAGCTCTTGACCGTCCCCGATGTGCCCCGGCTCAGATCAAGATCGGAATCGCTGTAACCGGCCAGTGCGCCGATCAGCCATTGGCCGTCACCCAGCGGCAGAGGCGCATCGGCACCGAAGGAAAAGCCTTGTTGCGTTTGCTTGTAGCCCAGGCCCGAGGCTTCATCGACGACATACTTGTTGCCGTAGGTACGCATC
The DNA here is from genome assembly GCF_045764065.1 of Pseudomonas sp. Pseu.R1. Taxonomy (NCBI): domain Bacteria; kingdom Pseudomonadati; phylum Pseudomonadota; class Gammaproteobacteria; order Pseudomonadales; family Pseudomonadaceae; genus Pseudomonas; species Pseudomonas sp. Pseu.R1. The sequence continues at coordinate 1,682,269 of NZ_JBJGEE020000001.1, forward strand.
CAGCCCCCGGCCTGGCCGCCATTGAAGCGCAACTCGCCCATGCGAGTACGCAGGGAAGTCAGTTCGCCGTACCACACGGTGGGCGCCGTGTTGAACAGGGCCAGCACCGAGGCTGTACCGGGGCTGATCGTCGCTTTGCTCGGGTCCAGAAACCAGTCGGTTCCGCCAGAACCATTGGCCACCGAACTCAACGCGTAAGAATAAGTGCCCACGTCAACCGAACGATTGTTGGCCAGGGCGAAGGTTGCATCGCCACCGGCTGTGCGCACCATGGTCAGCGCCTCGGGAGAGACAGGATCAACGCCTGAACCGGCGATCGACAAGGTATGGCTGCCCGTCGCGGAACCGGTGATGTTGAGGGTGTCGTGCTGATTGGTCGCGTAATCGACATCCATGATGAAGGTGCCGCTGCCTGACAGGTTGCCCACATCCAGCTGGAAGAATTCATTTTCCGCGCCGAATTTGACGACCCCGGTGTCCATCACCAGAGTGTTGAGTGCGGTGGACGCGGTCATGTTCCAGACCGAAGGATCCCCGACGGTCAACTTATCGACACCAATGAGATTGCCGGTGAACACCGAATCGTTTTGCAGCGACACCACGCCGGTGCCATCACTGGTGATATTGCCGGTCATCGAACTGGCGCTGAGATTGACCGTATCGATGCCACTGATATTTCCGGTGAGCGCAGAACCGTTGTTCAGCGCCAACGAACCGCTGCTGGTGGCGTCGGCGGTGATATCGCCGGTCAATCCACCGTGATCGAATGTCAGGTTGGCGGTGCTGTTGTTGGTGATGCTGATATCGCCGGTGACATCGCTGTTCTGTAGCAGAACATTGCCTGTCGCCGAGTTGGCCACTTCCAGTGCGTTGCCGTTGCCACCCACGAGGGTCGTGCCGTTGGTCAGATTGAAATTGGCGACCATGGGAGTGCCCAGGCCATCGATCCGGATCGCCGCGCCGTTGACGCCCTGCACCCGAGTACTGTCCAGATTGACAGTTCCTGTACGAATATCTGCCGGATTGACCCGATACAGAAACCCGTTCAGCCCGCCCGTGACCGAACTGCCAATCAGCGTCATGTTGGCGCCGATTCCGCGAACACCGTAACTTGTGGCCCCGGCTCCCGTGACAGTCGTACCGGTCATGTTGAGCGAACCGGCAAGTTGAGTGAGGCCACCCGTCGTGCCGCTGACGGACCCACCCGTGAACACGAACGTCGTACCCGGGGCGCCGCCTCCTACGTTCTGGTTACCGGAGACACCGACTCCATTTGTATTAACGATGGTGGCATTGCTCACCGCTACGGAGGCGTCTGTGGCGCTCAGCGCAGTGCCGCTGCTGGCAATGATGCTGGAATCACTGATGTTGCTTACCACACCAGAGTCAAGCGTGACACTTTGTGCCGTGCTGTTGGCCAGAAGATTGAAGGTGCCAACCGCTCCGCCGCCGGTCAAATTCAGCATCTGCCCGCCACTGACAGTGAGGGTAGATCCGGGCCCCAAGGTCCAGTCCTCCACTGGATCCCCCGGTCCTACGACCACCGACTCACCGGGCAAAAGTTCTCGGGCCTGGGCACCGGAGGCGATGCAGAAAAGCAGGGGGATAAGTGCGGGAGAATTGAAATAGCGAGAAGAACAGCGAGATTTAGCCATGACCAGCTCCTTGGGTTGAATGCCATCCCGCGGAACTACCTAAAGACGCCGAAGGACAAAGGCGCACAAGTTACAATCCTAGATCCGGCGGATATGTAGGATGTTTCCTAGTTACTAGAGAGTAGCTTCCCACAATAGCTATTTAATGCCGTTCATCCTTCAATTCACCTGCCCTCCCCACTCAGACATGACAAAGCCGCACCACTGCGGCTTGTCATATCTGGAATGACTGAAAGAAAAACCACGAACGACGCTCACCGCCTGCGACGTGCGTTGGGAGGACATACCCCCCCAGCGTTTTCGGCACCGGCACGGATGAACGCCTCTCCTTGCATGACAGGCGTAGTATCCGATTCATACGTCAGACGGACAGCCCCGTTGCGGCCCACAGGCATGATGTAGTCATCGAAAGGCCCGGTGTTGAAGCTGTAACCATCGGTCGCTTCAACAGGGCTCAAGGTTTTTATGATTTCCTGGGGCGTTCCGGCCTCAATCGTACCTAGCCGGTCGCTATAACACTGCCAGGTGAAGGTCAGTTTCTCTCCCCCCTTCAGAAGTGGCGCATTCCCCGGAATATCGATGACAACATGCTGATCGGGCCCGATGTAAGAGGAGCAGTTCAGCGCAGGTGAACCATCGGCCGCCTCTCCCGCATCAGGGAACTCTGGTGTCGCCAGTTTGATCGGCAACGCCGCACTGACGTCCACCAATGTCGGAACGCAGGCTTCGATGTTACCCGCTCCGCTGACCAGTCCTACGGTGTAAAACACCGGAATATCAGTCGCGCTGGGCAGGTCCTTGATGTCGTCCCATGCCACGTTGAATGTATAGGGATCCCCTGGATTCCCCGTCACCGGAGACAGCTTGCCCACCTCGTTGTCCAGCGAGTACCAGTACAGAATCATCTGCTCTCCCGGACCGATCGGATCGTACAGGTCAACAGTCACCTCCACGGGCAGACCGACATCCTCCTCATTCAAAACGTTGTCTTCCGGACTTGCCCCTGTCCCCCTGACCGTGACTTGAGGCAAGTTGGGATTTACGGGGCGAGGCCTGTCCGGGTTGACCGGACCCGGTACGAAGAAATCGACACTGATGGTCGTCTCGGCCGACGCGAACGTCTTGTTACCTCGTCTGACCACATATCTGATCGCTGTATCCAGTGGCCCCTTTGCCGCACCATACGCAGGTGCAAGAATCGTCGGGTAGGGAACAATCAGGGTCATGGGGTTTTCAGCGGATAACACCTCATGGGTCGCATGCACCGAAGCCGTTCCCCAAGTGAGTTCCACAATGTCGTGCTCTAGCCAGTTTCCGTACAACGCGACCTTGACCAGATCCTCTCCCTGCGCGACATCGTCAAGATTCAGGATATTGTCATCGGCGATCCGGGGCACCGTAGGTGCGGCCAGAGGCAGTACAGGCAGGGGTTTGATGAATAGACCGGTTTCAGCGTTATCGGAGATTGGCCCCCGGTTTCCCACTTTGTCGACCAGCCGGTAGTACAGATAAATCGTGCCGTCGCGCAAACCATCGAAAGCAGTGGCGGGTATTTTGACCGTCTGCGGCGTACCGACATCGGCACTGTAAACAGGCTGAGTAGGCACGGTATTTTCGTTGTGCACATAAATCTCTACCGAGTCACCCGGCTGTTTATCGCTGTAAGTCGGGATCGTGATCTCCACGCCACCGTTGTTTGCCAGATAATCACCTGTGATGCCATCGGAAATGACTGACGGATCGTCGAACGTCAATGCCGTCGGCGACTGGTTATTGTTGGGTGGAGTTTTATCGATAATAAAGGCCGTTATGGTGGAAAAGTCCTCGGACCCGATATCGATCACGACACGATAACGCAGCTCAAACGTCCCCTCGTCCTTGAACGCGGCCTGGCTTAACATCAACGGCATTGGAAAATCGTCAGGATTCAGCGGACCAGGCACATCGATTGGAGCCTGGGAGTCCGTCCAGGTAGGCGATCCCTGGCGGCGCCACTGAAACGTCAACCTGTCTGTCTCCCCTTGACTTGCGCTGCCTGGCCATTCGGGAATGAGGACTTCCATATCACTTTCTTGATCGTCTCGCGGTACCAGACCGGCGAATTGCGTATCACCATTCCACCAGTCAGGCAATATTGGAGCAACCAACACCAGGATACCCGCGCCGCCTTTGATCTTTTTCTCCTGACTCACCCGGCGCGCCAACTCCCACCGCAGGAAGTCAGGTTTACTCGCTACTTTGCTACCCATGTCGTTTCTCCTTGACGTGATGCGCGCCAGTCGAGCCCGGAACGCCCTGTATTTCCCTGTACTACTGTTATCTACCGCCACGTCCCTGTGCTCGAAACAGGCGCGCGAGAAAACTACGGCATCGACGACAAAAGCTGCACCCCTGGCGGTGACTGGCGCCCTTCAATCCCGTCAGCCGGATCGGCCCACACACCTCGCCGTCGGGCCATTTTCGGTTGATCTTCACCAGTCCCTCGTACGAGCCACCGGACTGGCCACTGAACTTCACCAATTGATAGACCGCCACGGCAGAGCCCTCGATCATGGGCTCGATATGAGGAATGAAGGGCTCTACGAGAATGTCCAGATAGCCGTCCGCCACATTCTGTGCACTGACGGTTCTGAAAAAGGTGCCCTCGGTACCGGCAATGGGGTCTTTGCCGTTCAGGGTTCTATAGCCCTGCCAGAAAAGCGTGATCTCATCCTGAAATTCGAACAGGTTGCGCACGAACGCGATCCTGACCCGGATCCCTTTCCAGGGCTCATGGGAGCAGTTGATATACCCATCAAGCCCTGTGTCCGGGAACTCAGGCTCTGGTAAATCACCGCCAGGCAGGGGTTTGAGCATGACCGACACAAGGGTTTCCCGGGAGAATGTCAGGGACTCGTTCCCTGCACGATCCCGCACCTTATAGGTCGCGTAATAATTGCCATCCCTGCCGGGTGCACGAATGGCATCCCCCGGCAGATTGATCCGGATGTCGGCCGCATCGATTTCTGCCTGAGTCACGGTTTTGTTGGCAACCACGCTCGATGTCGGAGGGTTGTTCTGCGACCAGTAGAGGTCCACCACATCGCCTTCCTCAGCGTCCAGATACACTGGCGTCGGCAAACGCAACTCGACCTGATCGTTGTGACTGGCCAGATAAGCGTCTGTAATGCTGCCCGTCAGATCAGCGGGCAGCAGCAATGCACGCAGTTGCTGGTTATAGCCGGGAGGGCGAGTATCGATCGTCACGATCCTGAAATCAGACGACACGACCGAGCCGACATCATTCGTCACGCTATACCAGGCTTGGTATCGACCATCAGGCTGAAGGAATGCCTTGTCGACACGCATGGACACGGGAAAAAGGCTGGGGTCTATCGGACCTGGAAAGCGTATGGCGTCAGCCGGCTGACCGGACGGATCATTGCTCCAGAAGAGCTCCAGCAGATCGGTCTCTCCCGGATCGGCCGGCACTGCCCAGAGAGGGATTTGCACCTCAAGATCGTCAAGATGAGTGCCCGTCGCAACGACGCCATCAGGATCGTTCGGATCAACGATGGCGGGCACCTCGGCAGCCACCAGATTGGCGCGCACCGCGCCCCCCGTCAGTGCTTTCCACACACGCCCCATCCAGTCCCTGGCCATCCCGCCCGTCTCCCTGCGATGACACGCGCGGCCGTCCGGTTTCAATCGGTGACCGCAGCGCAACAGGGCTCCATTGAGAACCGTTTGACCGAGTTTTCCTACTGTCAGAAATGACAGTAGGGGCTACCGCCGGTCGGGCTGGATGACATGCCGGTAGCGGGTCAGATCAGGTCGCTATCAATCACCAACACGACCTTCCCCGACACCTGATTGCTCGCCAGCTCCGCGAACGCCTCTTCGGCCTCATTGATCGGAAAGCTGCGCGCCAGTTGCGGCTTCAAGCGGCCTTCGGTGAACAGCGGCCAGACGTGTTGACCCAGGTCAGTCAGCAGATCGGCCTTGAACTGATCATCACGGCTGCGCAGGGTCGAGCCGAGGATCTGGATGCGCTTGCCCAGCACCAACGCCAAATCGAGTTCGGCCTTGCGCCCCCCCATCAGGCCGATCAATACCAGACGGCCATCAGTGCCCAGCACTTTCAGGTTGAGCGCCGCGTAATTGGCGCCGACCGGGTCGAGGACGACATTGAATGGCCCGAAGTCGCTCAAGCCATCGAGGCTTTCGTCGCGAATGACACCGCCTTGGGCGCCGAGGTCTTCGCAATATTTCAATCGCCCCGCTGAGCCCACACTGACCCAGCACGGGTTACCAAAGGCCTTGCACAGCTGAATGGCAGCTGAACCAACGCCACTTGCTCCGGCGTGCAGCAACACTTTTTCGCCGGGCTTGAGCGCGGCCAGTTGGAACAGATTGAGCCAAGCCGTCGCATAGACTTCCGGGATGCCCGCCGCTTCATGCAACGACATGCCCTCTGGTACCGGTAAAACATGCCGTGCGTCGACCACCACTTCCTCGGCCATCGCGCCGCCCGCCACCAGCGCACAGACGCGGTCTCCAGCCTTCCAGGAGGTGCCGGAACCCACCTCGGCAATCACGCCTGAGCACTCCATACCCAGGATGTCGGTGACGCCCGGCGGAGGTGGATAAAGACCGGCGCGCTGCAACAAATCGGCGCGATTGAGACCTGCGGCCGCCACCTTGATGCGGACTTGTCCTACATCGAGCGTCGGTGATGGCTGCTCAACCCATTCCACGTGACCTTCAACGCCTTGCAATGCTTTCACGGTGCCTCCATAGTGACTCTTGGACTGAGCTCGACGCACCTCGCGGCGTTCGGGCTTTTTGCATTATTCGACCGGGTTCCCGTCGAACTTTTTTGCAGTACGACAGGAACCGGCGACCTCAAAGACGGCCTACTATGCGTTATCCATTGTCCACGCGTCGAATCAGCATGAAGCATTTGTTGCCCAGCACCACCCTTGCATTACTCATCGGCCTGGCAGCCTTGCCAATGTCCGCCAGTTCGTTCGCAGCCAATAGCTGGGACAACCTTCAACCTGATCGCGATGAAGTCATCGCCAGTCTGAATGTCGTGGAGCTGCTGAAGCGCCACCACTACAGCAAGCCGCCGCTGGACGACAAGCGTTCGGAAATCATCTACCAGAGCTACCTCAAGCTCCTCGATCCGGCGCGCAGCTACTTCCTGGCCAGCGACATCGCCGAGTTCGACAAGTGGCGTTTCCAGTTCGACGACTTCCTGAAAAGCGGCGATCTGAACCCGGGATTCACTATCTACAAGCGCTATCTGGACCGCATCAAGTCGCGTCTGGATTTTGCCTTGGCGCAGTTGAGCAAAGGCGTCGACAAGATCGACCTGAACACCAACGAGACCTTGCTGGTCGACCGCAAGGACGCGCCATGGCCGAAGAACGAGGCCGAGCTCGACGACCTGTGGCGCAAGCGCGTCAAGGACGAAGTCCTGCGCCTGAAGATCGCGGGCAAAGACCCGGCGAAGATTCAGGAAACCCTGACCAAGCGCTACAAGAACCAATTGGCGCGCTTGGGACAGACCCGCAGCGAAGACATCTTCCAGGCGTACCTGAACACCTTCGCGATGTCCTACGATCCGCACACCAACTACCTGTCGCCTGACAGTGCGGAAAACTTCGACATCAACATGAGCCTGTCGCTGGAAGGCATCGGTGCCGTTCTGCAAAGCGACAACGATAACGTCAAAATCGTGCGCTTGGTGCCAGCCGGCCCTGCCGCCAAGACCAAGCAGGTGGCAACCGCCGACAAGATCATCGGCGTCGCCCAGGGCGACAAAGAGATGGTCGACGTGATCGGCTGGCGTCTGGACGAAGTGGTCAAGCTCATCCGTGGTCCGAAAGGCTCGGTGGTGCGTCTGGAAATCATCCCGGCGAGCAACGCGCCGAACGATCAGACCACCAAGATCGTTTCGATCACTCGTGAAGCGGTGAAGCTTGAGGAACAAGCGGCGAAGAAATCGATCCTGCACCTGAATCAGGACGGCAAGGATTACAAGCTGGGTGTGATCGAGATTCCCGCGTTCTACCTGGACTTCAAGGCCTACCGCGCGGGCGATCCGGAGTACAAGAGCACCACTCGCGACGTGAAGAAGCTGCTGACTGAATTGCAGTCCGAGAAAGTTGACGGCGTGGTCATCGACTTGCGCAACAACGGCGGCGGTTCGCTGCAAGAGGCCACTGAGCTGACCAGCCTGTTCATCGACAAAGGCCCAACCGTGCTGGTGCGTAATGCCGACGGTAAGGTTGACGTGCTGGAAGATGAAAACAGCGGCGCGTTCTACAAAGGCCCGATGGCGCTGCTGGTCAACCGCCTGTCCGCTTCGGCGTCGGAGATTTTCGCCGGTGCGATGCAGGATTATCACCGCGCGCTGATTATCGGTGGCCAGACCTTCGGTAAAGGCACCGTGCAGACCATTCAGCCGCTGAACCATGGCGAACTGAAACTGACCCTGGCCAAGTTCTACCGGGTGTCCGGTCAGAGCACCCAGCATCAGGGCGTACTGCCGGACATCGCCTACCCGTCGATCATCGACACCAAGGAAATCGGCGAAAGCGCACTGCCGGAAGCGATGACCTACGACACCATCAAACCGGCAATCAAACCGGCAGCCGATCCGTTCAAGCCGTTCCTGGCTCAGTTGCAGGCGCGTCATGACGTGCGTTCGGCCAAAGACGCTGAATTCGTGTTCGTCGAGCAGAAACTGGCGCTGGCCAAGAAACTGATGAGTGAGAAGACCGTCAGCCTCAACGAAGCCGAGCGCCGTGCCGAGCACGCCGACGTCGAAGGCAAGCAACTGGTGATGGAAAACACCCGTCGCAAGGCCAAGGGCGAAGAACCGCTCAAGGAACTGAAGAAAGAAGACGAAGACGCATTGCCGGTGGACGACGACAAGACCAAACCGGAAGACGACGCGTACCTGGCCGAGACTGGCCGGATTCTGCTCGACTACCTGAGTCTGAGCGGGTCTGTGGCAAAGAAGTGAGTCGACAGAAATGATCGTGCCCACGCTCTGCGTGGGCATGCATCCCGGGACGCTCTGCGTCCCCCGGCGTGACGCGGGGCGTCACAGGGCGCATTCCCACGCGGAGCGTGGGAACGATCAACGGACAGTGGTGATCCTGCTACAAGGTTCACATGTAGCTCGTGAAACATGACGAGATGATGGCAAAGCGTCATCAAACAGTCATGAATCTGTCGTGAAATACGGGCTCGGCGCGAAAGCGTCGGGCCCTTTTTCTTGCCTTGAGATTGCCATGACCGTGACCGAACAGCTGAGCGCTTTGAGTGCAATCCTGACTCACCGCGACTTGCACAGCCTGTTCCAGCCCATCGTGTCGCTGTCGGATCGCCGTATTCTCGGCTACGAAGCCCTGACCCGTGGCCCGTCCAACAGCGCCCTGCACTCCCCCATCAGCCTGTTCGCCGTGGCGCGTCAGGCCGGTCGGTTGAGCGAGCTGGAACTGGCCTGTCGCGAATCAGCGTGTCGGCGGTTCAGCGAGCAACAACTCGACGGCAAGCTGTTCCTCAACATCTCCCCCGAATCCCTGCTGGAAGCCTCGCACCCGCCAGGGCGTACATTGCAACTGCTGCAACGCTACGGCATCGCGCCGAATCGCGTCGTGATCGAGCTGACCGAGCAGACCCCCACTGACGACTTCGGGTTGCTCTACAACGCGCTGCACCACTACCGCGACATGGGTTTCTCCATTGCGCTGGATGACTTGGGTGCGGGGTATTCGAGCCTGCGCCTGTGGTCGGAACTGCGCCCGGATTACGTGAAGATCGACCGGCACTTCATCGACGGCATTCATCAGGACGCGGTCAAGCGCGAGTTCGTCGGCTCCATGCTGCAAATGGCCAAGGCCTCCCGTGCGCTGGTGATCGCCGAAGGCATCGAATTGCAGGAAGAACTGGCGGTACTGATCGACATGGGCGTCGATCTGGTTCAGGGCTATCTGCTGTGCCGTCCGCAAGAACACCCGCCCCGCGAGGCACGCGCACTGCTGCCAAAGATCGACCCCGGCGCGGCTGTATTCAACGAGGAAGGCAGCGATCTCAGCGCCCTGCTCGACAACCAGCCAGCCGTGGTGCAGACCACTCCGACCGCGACGGTACTGGAAGCCTTTCGTCGGCAGGCCAACCTGAACTCACTGGCCGTGCTGGATGAAAAGCGGCACCCCATCGGCATCGTGCACCGGCATTCGTTGTCGGATGTGCTGTTGCAGCCGTTCGCTACCGAAATCTATGCCCGCAAGCCGATCAGCCGCTTGATGAGCGATGATTTTCTGGCCGTAGAGCTGGGCCAGTCGCTGCAACAGGTCAGCCGTTTGATCACCAGCCGCGCCCGGCAGAGGATCGAAGAAGACTTCATCATCATGCGCAACGGTGTCTACCTGGGCCTGGGGCGAGTGATTGACGTGCTTAAACTGATCACCGAACTGAAGATTCAACAGGCCCGTTATGCCAACCCGCTGACCCTGTTGCCGGGCAACGTGCCGATCCAGCAATGCCTCACGCGCATGCTGCAACAAGGGCAGGAATCGATGATCTGCTACGTCGATATCGACAGCTTCAAACCGTTCAATGACATCTACGGATACGGCCGTGGCGACGAAGTGCTGCTGTGCCTGGCGCACTGCCTGAACGATCGCATCGACCCTAGCCGCGACTTCGTCGGCCATATCGGGGGCGATGATTTTCTGATGGTGCTGGGCTCGGAAGACTGGCGCAAACGTTTGAACCTGCTGCTGGAAGACTTCCAGAACCAGTGCCGCCGCTTTTACCGCGCCGAGCATCTGGAAGCGGGCTGTTTCGTGGCGCTCAATCGTCAGGGGCAGCGTCAGGAGTTTCCGATGTTGTCGTTGTCAGTGGGCGTGGTGCACCTGCGTCCCGAGGCCTGCGCCGCGCTGGACGCCGGCCAGTTGGCGGAACTGGCGTCACAGGCCAAGCATTACGCCAAGGATGTGATGGGGGCGAGTGTGCATGTGATCGATACCGTAGAAACAAGCGGCAAGCTGAGGCCCTGACACTGGAGAGGCGAAACTGACGCCAACCTTGTGGGAGTCGGCTTGCTGGCGAATGCATTCTGTCAGCCGGCTTATCCCTGACTGACCCAACGCTTTCGCCAGCAAGCCGGCTCCCACATGAACGGCGACATTCTTGCGCCCTTTCGCAGAGGTGAAGCTACTCCGGCTTCGCCTCTTCCGAGTACTCGAATTCAAACACCCGCACCACTTCCGCCGCGTGCCACGACGCCGCAGCGACACCATCGGAAGGCCCCGTAAAACGTCCCAGCCGTTCGGCGCATTCGAAAAAGCCAGTACGCGGCAGGCGGCTGGCGCCCTGACTGATGACCAGCGAACTGCGCAAGGGCTGCTCGGCGCGGGCATCGATAGCCGCCAGGTGCTCAAGGGCGGCAGCCAGAGTTTGCATCGCCGGAGCGGGCAATTGAATACGCTCCAGCAACGCACGGTACGTGACCAGGTGACGTTGCCGACGCGCCAGATCCAGTTCAGCCAGAAGCGCTTCCCAGTGCTGACGGCTGATCCGCACGCTCATGACTCACCTCGCCAGCCCGGCACACCCAACTCCCACGCCAGACTTCGTCGGATCGCCAGATCGGGTTGACGGGTGCCGTTTTCGATCAACTCCAGATACGAAGGGCTGATGCCGACCGAGCGCGCCAGTTGATTCAGCTCAAGCCCCTTGGCCTGACGCAGCGCGCCGAGTTGATCGAGTGCAGGAAGATCCTCAGCAGGCGCCTGATGGGCGGCCTGAGCGGCGTTGGCAGCGGTTTGCGGGCGGGACACCCCGGCGGCCTGTAACAGGGCCTGATACTGCGCCCATGGCAGCACCGCGTATTCTGGTTCTCCATCGCGAGAAATAACCTGAAGATCCATACCACCCCCTGTAGGACGAGAAGCCCTTGCTTGTAAGCTTTTTCTTTGTATTGCGGCATCTTAACAGCGGATGACAGCAGAAGGCGTGCGAACTATCGACAGAGTTTTCTCAGGAGCGACGTTTTGTGAAGATTGAGATGCGCACGACTCTGACCTTTGGGAGATCGCCAGTCGTTCAGACGCCGCGCTGTCGCGCAGCAATCGCGGCCCTGTGGGAGCGAATTCATTCGCGAAAAATCGTTCGGGCGACAGCGCTGCGTCGGTTGCCCCCACGTCTCGCGAATAAATTCGCTCCCACAGGTATTCCGCAAGCCATTTGAAGTTGTGCACTAGGCCCCAATCAATCCTTCTTCTCCTGCTCCAGCAACTGCTGCGTCGCAGGCAGGCGTTCTACAACTGCCAGCTTCTCCGGCGTCTGCCGCTCACGCCAGGCACGGAACGCGCTCAGCTCTGCGTCGAGGTTCTTCATGACCCAGGCCAGCACGGCGATGTCGTCGAGCATGCCCAGCCCCGGAATCCAGTCGGGAATCGCGTCCAACGGACTCAGGAAGTACATCAGCCCCGCGACCACCGACAGAATCGCCTTGCCACTGATGGCCCTGTACTCACCCCGCCAATACGCCAGACACAGCGCCTGCAGCAGCTTCAGATCGTCCTTGAGCTTGCCCAGGCGATTGCCCTCACTGGCCGCTTTGCCCGCCACGGCGAACAACAACGCAGGCAAACGCCCCGCTGCCAGCAGGCGCCTGGCGCCGGGCAGAAAACGAATGAAATTCCAGGGTGCTTTCATGATGACTCCAGCAATGTCGATATAGACTCGATAAAAATCGACCAATCGGTCAAGCGCCTCAACGGGAAGGCCTTACTCGGACATGGCCGTTCACCACGCGTAAAGGGTTATCCACACAAATTGTGGATAACCTTGTGAACAGCGTCGTTTTTCCACGCTGAAACGCCCGTTTTACAGGGCCTTGGCTTAAATCGCGTGTTTTTTACTCACATCGATAAACACAACAAAACGTTGACTTGTGCAGTCGCTGACGCTATCGAGCCTCACTTTGAAACCTGTCGTCGCGATCAACAATTCCCGACATTTACTCAGTCATGTGACGGTATTGGGACTGCCCGCGCCCTGTCCGGTTCGATTTTATTTCGACACAAATGAAAATGCCCCGTCGAGACGGGGCATTTCGTTCAAGCGGCAATCGGGAGGCGATTACTTCTTGGCAGCAGGCTTGGCAGGTTCGGCGGCCGGAGCGGCCTCCTCTTCCTCGTCAGCACCTGCGGCAGCAGCGTCGTTACCTGCAGCAGCCGGATCCTTGATGCCCAGCAGTTCCAGATCGAAGACCAGCACCGAGTTGGCCGGGATCATCGGGCTTGGGCTTTGCGCGCCGTAGGCCAGATCAGCCGGGATGTAGAGCTTGATCTTCTCGCCAACGTGCATCAGTTGCAGGCCTTCGACCCAGCCTGGAATCACGCCGCTGACTGGCAGATCGATCGGGCTGCCGCGCTCGACGGAGCTGTCGAACACCTTGCCGTCAGTCAGTTTGCCTTCGTAGTGAACGGTCACGACATCCGTCGGCTTCGGTACAGGACCGTCTGCTTTCTTGATGATTTCGTATTGCAGGCCGGAAGCAGTCGTGGTGACTTCCTTGCGCTTGCCGTTCTCTTCGAGGAATTTCTTGCCGGCGGCTGCCGACTCTTCGCTCATCTTGGCCATGCGCTCTTCAGCGCGTTTTTGCAGTTCGCCGAAGGCAGCTACCAGCTCTTCGTCTTTGAGCTTCTGCTCTTTCTTGCCGACGGCGTCTTCGATACCCAGCGCTACCGCTTTGGAATCCAGATCGTCCATACCTTCCTGAGCCAGGCTCTTGCCCATGTTCAGGCCAATGCCGTAGGAAGCTTTTTGTGCCGGGGTTTTCAGTTCAACGGTAGCGGCTTGCTTGTCGCAGCCCGCAAGTACCAGACCGACCAGGGCAATCGCCGCTGCCAACCGATGCTGTTTCATCCTGTTTCCTTGTTCATGCGCCGAAAGGGCAAACGAGTAAAGCCGCGAGCTTATCAGGCCGCCGCGATCAATGGCTACCGGCATGAGAGGGAGAAAACGCAGATAAGTTCAGGTATCCAAAGGTTTTCTTCTTGTATCAAGAAAACTGTTCAGTTTTGGTTCAGACACCTGTCAGAAATGTCAGCCTCGTCTGTGAGCCTTATTCCATCCGAGCAAGCGCAGGAGATGCCGTCGACCTTCACTTTTTCGCAATAAAGCACTTTTGCGCGGCGCATTTATGACCGCTTCCGTTATGGACATGCCGGTACATTAAGTCTCCATGGTCCCGCAGAGCGACCGACACTCCTCCAGACATCTGCCAACCATTCGGAGTCCTGTTTATGACCACACCCCGTAGCAACGCTTTGAAGCTGGCAAGTCTGGCACTTGTGATTGGCAGCACCACCCAGGCCTTCGCCGAGGACATCACATTCGTGTCTCAAGGGGGGGCTTATCAGGAGGCCCAGAGCAAGGCGATTCTGGAACCGGCTGCGAAGAAGCTGGGCCTGACCCTCAAACAGGACAGCTCGCCCAAGGCCTACCCGATCATCAAGACTCAAGTGGAGAGCGGCAAGGTCACCTGGGACGTGGTCGACCTGCCCACCGGCGATTGCGTGCGAGGTCAGCAGGAAGGTTTGTTCGAAAAACTCGACCCGGCGCTGGTGCCCAATGCCGCGCAAATCCCCGCTGCGCTGAAGGACGACTACAGCGTCGGCTACATCAGCTATTCCACGGTCCTGGCCTATCGCACCGACGCCTTCAAAGGCGACAAGGCGCCCAAGACCTGGGCCGATTTCTGGGACACCAAGAAGTTTCCGGGCCAACGCTCCCTGCGCAACCTGCCGCGCCCAACCCTGGAAATCGCTCTGCTCGCCGATGGCGTGCCTGCCGACAAACTCTACCCGCTGGACGTCGATCGCGCGTTCAAGAAGCTGGAGCAGATCAAACCCGACATCGCCACCTGGTGGACGTCCGGCGGTCAGTCCGCACAGCTCATCAGCGACGGTGAAGTGGACATGATTCAGGCCTGGAACGGTCGCATCACCGCCGTGCAAGCCGCAGGCGCGCCGGTGGCGTTCGACTACAACCAGGGCGTGCTGGAAACCAACTCGCTGTGCGTGCTCAAAGGCACCCCGCACAAGGCGGCCGCCATGAAATTCGTCAACGAAGCCATCGACGCCAGGCTGCAAGCCGCGCTGCCGATGATCATCGACTATGGCCCGCTCAACCCCGAAGCCTTCAAGACCGGCACGATCCCGGCAGACCGTGCCGCGAAGCTGCCGTCGTCGCCTGAAAACATTTCCCGTCAGGCCCTGCTGTCCGCGCAATGGTGGGCATCGGATGCCGGTGTGAAAGCCGAAGAGCGCTGGTTGTCCTTCGTTCAGAAAAAGTAATGGGAGGTTCTATGTCCAACGCTTATCTCGCCAAATCACTGCCTGACGCAAGCGACCGCGATCCACAGCCCCTGGCCAACGAACAGGCTTTGGTCCGCGAGGAACGCAAGGAGCACACCTCGATGCTGTTGCTGCTGGCTCCGGCGCTGGTGATGGTCGTGGTGCTGCTGATCATGCCACTGTGCTGGCTGGCGTTTCAGTCGGTGCAGACCGAAGACGGTTTCTCGCTGGTCAACTACCTGCGCATCTTTCAGGAAACCATTTACTGGGACACCTTCGCGCTGACCTTCAAGATCAGTTTTCTGGTGACGATCCTGTCGATCGTCATGGGCTTTCCGATTGCCTACGCCGCCTCGCGCCTGCATGGCTTCTGGGCCAACCTGGTGCTGATCTGCGTCATTCTGCCGTTCTGGACCAGCGTGCTGGTGCGCTCCTACGCCTGGCTGGTGCTGCTGCAACGTCGTGGTCTGGTCAACCAGACGCTGATGGACCTTGGCATCATCGACCAGCCGCTGAACCTGATGCACAACACCACCGGTACAGTGATCGGCACGCTGCATGTGATGCTGCCATTCATGGTCTTGCCGCTGTATTCAGTGATGAAAAAGATCCCGCAGGACTTGATGCAAGCCTCGGAAAGCCTCGGCGCCAAGCCGTTCTACACCTTCCGCCGAGTGTTCCTGCCGATGGCTGCGCCGGGGATCATGGCCGGTTCCATTCTGGTGTTCGTGATCTGCCTGGGCTTCTTCATCACCCCTGAGCTGCTGGGTGGCGGGCGCACGATCCTGGTGTCGATGCTGGTGCAACGCAACGTCGAGCTTTATCACGCCTGGGGCGCGGCCAGTGCGGTCGGTCTGGTGCTGCTGTTCGTGGTGTTCCTGATCTTCTGGGGCATCAACCGCTTCATCCCCATCGAACGCATTTTGGGAGCACGTTAAATGAATCCGTTCGCTCAACTGCGTCATCTCAAACTGTCGCACCTGCTGTTCACCGTGGTGGTCATCGCGATCCTGCTGTACCTGATCATCCCGGTGCTGATCGTGGTGCCGATGTCGTTCTCTGAAGCGCGCTTTCTGCAGTTCCCGCCCAAGCAGTGGTCGCTTCACTGGTACGAGGCTTTCTTCACCAGCGTGGAGTGGATGTCGGCGGCCAAGGTCAGCCTGATCACCGCGTTTTTCACCATGGTGATCAGCCTGCCCATCGGCATGGCGGCAGCGTACGCGATCAACAACTCCAGCCTGAAGGTGGTGCGCACGCTGCAAATCGTGTTGCTGCTGCCGATGATGGTGCCGATCATTCTGATCGCCGCCGGGGTGTTCTTCGTTTACGCACGGGTGGGGCTGATCAGCACCATGACGGGCTTGGTGTTGGCGCACATCATGTTGGCATTGCCGTACGTGATCATTGCCCTGCTGGCCGGGTTGCGGAACTTCGACATGTCGCAGGAGATGGTCGCTCGCAGCCTGGGCATGAACCGCTTCCGCGCATTCATGGCCGTGACCCTGCCGCAGATCAAACCGAGCGTGGTCTCGGCGACGCTGTTCGCTTTCATCACCTCGCTGGATGAGACCGTGGTGGCGTTGTTCATCTCTGGTGGCGACAACCAGACGCTGACCAAGCGCATGTTCACTGCGTTGCGCGACGAGATCGACCCGACGATTGCGGCGATCAGCTCGATTCTGATTCTGGCTTCGTTGATTCTGGTGGTGATTGCCGGGCGCAATAAGCAAGGTTGACCGAAATACCCTGTGAGAGCACGACGCAATCTTTGTGGGAGCCGGCTTGCTGGCGAATGCGGTGGGTCATTCAACACCAAGTGACTGACACACCGCTTTCGCCAGCAAGCCGGCTCCCACAACAGCCTCGTCGCTCCGCTCCCCCAGCACAGCCTGCCGTCATTCCTTGCAATTCAGCATCAATCACCCGCTCTCCGGCCCATCTCGGCATCGGCCACTGGCGGGTCGTTTTTAAAATAAAGCCATCCTTCGCACCCAAGGCCCCTGATCATGTTGAAAAGCCAACTGCGTGACCCTTCCCTGCTCGTCGAACGCGCCTATGTCAACGGCCAGTGGATCGATTCCGATGACGGCGCCACCCTCGACGTCACCAACCCCGCCGACGGCAGCATCATCGCCCGCGTGCCTGCCCTGCAAGCCACCGAAACCCGCCGCGCCATCGAAGCCGCTGAAGCGCGTTTCGTGACTTGGCGTGAGGTGCCTGCCGCCGAGCGGGCGAAGTATCTGGAAGTCTGGTTCAAGCTGATCATGGACAACCAGGAAGACCTGGCCCTGATCATGACCGCCGAACAGGGCAAACCGCTTGCCGAGTCCCGTGGCGAAATCGCCTACGGCGCCAGCTTCGTCAAATGGTTCGCCGAAGAAGCCCGTCGTATCTACGGCGACACCATCCCCGCACCTACCGGCGACCGCCGTATTCTGGTGCTCAAACAGCCGATTGGCGTGGTGGCCGCGATCACCCCGTGGAACTTCCCCAACGCGATGATCACCCGCAAATGCGCACCGGCCCTGGCCGCAGGCTGCCCGGTGTTGGTCAAACCCTCGGAAATGACCCCACTGTCCGCCCTCGCACTCGCCGTGTTGGCCGAGCGCGCGGGCATCCCGGCAGGCGTATTCAATGTGCTCACCGGCCTGCCTGCTGGCGTCGGTGGCGAGATGACCGCTAACCCCGCCGTTCGCAAGTTGTCGTTCACCGGCTCCACCCGCGTTGGCCAGTTGCTAATGAGCCAGTGCGCCGCGACCATCAAACGCCTGAGTCTGGAGTTGGGCGGCAACGCGCCGTTCATTGTCTTCGATGACGCCGATCTGGACCTGGCGATTGCCGGGGTGATGCAAAGCAAATTCCGCAACGCCGGACAGACCTGCGTCTGCGCCAACCGCATTCTGGTGCAGGATGGCATTTACGACCGTTTCGCCGAACGTCTGAGTGCCGCCGTGGCGGAGTTGAAAGTCGGCGACGGCCTGCAAAGTGGCGTGACTATCGGCCCGCTGATCAACGCGGCAGCGGTGGACAAAGTCGCCCGCCACATCAGCGATGCGCTGGAAAAAGGCGCGAGCATCGCCATCGGCGGCGCACCGCAAGGTGAAGGGTTGTACGTGCAACCAACGGTGCTGCGCGACGCGAACGCCGAGATGCTGTTGGCCACTGAAGAAACCTTCGGCCCGGTCGCCCCGCTGTTCCGTTTCAAGGACGAGGCCGAAGCCCTGGCATTGGCCAACGCCACGCCGTACGGCCTGGGCGCTTACTACTTCACTCAGGACATGCGCCGCGCCTGGCGCGTGGGCGAGCGACTGGAATTCGGCATGGTCGGCCTCAACACCGGGATCATCTCCATGGAAGTCGCGCCGTTCGGCGGCATGAAGCAATCGGGCACCGGTCGCGAAGGCTCCAAGTACGGTCTGGACGAGTTCCTCGAAGTGAAGGCTTGGCACATCGGTGGCCTTGGCTGATCACTCATGCGCGTAAACGCCGACGGGCAGCAGATCGTGTTTTTCCGGCGGCGCAAAACAGCACGAACCGGATCTGCCGCTGTGTTCAGATAACAGGCAGACCTTTTGGGCCCACCCCTTCTGCATAGAGGACGCTCCATGAATTTCACTGAAGGTTTTGAATCGGTCAGCGTCAACAAAGTGTGCAAGCACTACGGCAGCCTCAAGGCGTTGAACAACGTCGATCTGAAGGTCGAGGCCGGGGAATTCATGTCATTGCTCGGCCCGTCCGGCTCGGGCAAGACCACGCTGCTGAGCATTCTCGGCGGCTTCATCCGGGTCAGCTCCGGCAGCATTTTCTTCGGTGAGCGCGACGTCACCCTGATGCCGCCGCACAAGCGCGAAATCGGCGTGGTGTTCCAGAACTATGCGTTGTTCCCGCACATGACCGTGGGCGAAAACGTGGCCTTCCCGCTGCGTGCTCGCGGCGAGAGCGCAGCCAAGAGTCGTGACCGGGTCAAGAGCGCACTGGCGACCGTGGAATTGGCCGGTTACGAGGACCGCAACATCGCGGCGCTTTCGGGCGGCCAGCGTCAGCGTGTGGCACTGGCCCGCGCCATTGTCTTCGAACCAAAGTTGATTCTTATGGACGAACCGCTGTCAGCGCTGGACAAACAACTGCGCGAGATCATGCAAATTGAACTGCGCGCCCTGCACAAGCGTCTCGGCGCGACAATGATCTACGTGACCCACGATCAGCGCGAAGCCCTGACCATGAGCGACCGCATCGCGATCATGCGCGGCGGGCAACTGGTGCAGGTCGATACCCCGCGCCGTTTGCACGATCATCCGTCCAACGATTTCGTGGCCAGCTTCATCGGCGAAAGCACCCTGGTGCCGCTGCAACGGAGCGCCGACAACGGCCTGACACTGGGCGCCACGACCCTGCGCACCACTCGTCCGGTGCCCGCTTCAGGGGATGTGTTCCTGGCCCTGCAATCGGAAAAATTGCTGCTGGACAACGCCGCCTCCGGACCGGAGTGGAACCGTCTGCGGGGTCGGGTTTCGGACATTGTGTTCCAGGGTGAAAGCCTCAAGGTGTTCGTCGACCTCGAAGGCGGCCCGACCGTCAGCCTGCGCCAGGCCAGCCACCACGAAGGCAACCTCAATCTGCCACCGATTGGTTCGCCGATGATGATGCGTTTGCACCCGGAAGACACCATCGTCGTGCCTCGGGCTGGAGTGTAACGCTCATCACCCGTGAGAACCGGCTTGCTGGCGAAAGCGTACGGTCACAAAACATCTTTGAATGACACACCGCCTTCGCCAGCAAGCCGGCTCCCACAGGTTCGGCGGCGAACAAACGGCCTGGATCCGGCGCGGTTATCGTGGGAGCCGCCTTGGTGCGGGCGGCGTCCCGACGAATGCAGTTGACCAGACAACATAGAATCTCCCACAAGGGTTCTCCTCCAGTCGCTGCATCGCTACCAATCCCCCGCAGCGAAATATTTCGAAACGCCCCCGCAAAACAACCGATCCCCCCATTCCCCGCCCGAACTTCAGCGCTTGTGGTTCCGGGCAATCCTTATCCTGATTCCATCACCCGCCACCCCGGCATTACGGAGATCGAGATGAATTCTGCACTGACTGAAAACCAACGCCTGCTGGCCCTGCGCGAGCAGCATGTACCCCGTGGAATCGCCACCGCTCACCCGGTGGTCGCTGCGCGCGCTGAAGGGGCTGAGCTGTGGGATGTGGACGGCAAGCGTTACCTGGATTTCGTCGGTGGCATCGGCGTGCTCAACGTCGGCCACAACCACCCCAAAGTGGTCGAGGCGGTGCGCCGTCAGGTCGGTGAAATCTCCCATGCCAGCTTTCAAGTCGTGGCGTACGAAAATTACATTCAGGTGGCTGCTCGCCTGAACGCGATGATCGGCGGCGACGCGCACTACAAAAGCGTGCTCTTTACTTCCGGCGCTGAAGCGGTGGAAAACGCGATCAAAATCGCCCGTGGTTACACCAACCGCACGGCAGTGATTTCCTTCCGTGGCGGCTTCCACGGCCGTACCCTGCTGGGCGTGACCCTGACCGGCATGAGCCAGCCGTACAAACAGAACTTCGGCCCCTTCCCGGCTGAGGTCTATCACGCCGTTTACCCGAACGCCTATCGCGGCATCAGCAGCGAGGATGCCCTGGCCGAGCTGGACGAACTGTTCGCCACTGATGTCGCACCCGACCGCGTGGCCGCGATCATCATCGAGCCGGTGCAAGGTGACGGCGGTTTCCTCGCCGCGCCGAAAGAATTCCTGCAAGCCCTGCGCGCGCGCTGCACGCAACACGGCATCGTGCTGATTCTCGATGAAATTCAGGCCGGTTTCGGCCGCACCGGCAAGATGTTCGGTTTCCAGCACGCCGACATTCAGCCGGACCTGATCACCGTGGCCAAGAGCCTGGCCGGTGGCATGCCGCTGTCGGGCGTGGTCGGTCGCGCCGAGATCATGGACGCGCCAACGCCGGGCGGTCTGGGCGGCACCTATGGCGGTAACGCAGTGGCTTGTGCTGCGGCGCTGGCCGTGTTGGACCTGTTCGAAGAGCAGGATCTGCTGAGTCAGGGTGAGACACTCGCCGCGCAGCTCAACGAAGGCTTGCTCGCCTTGCAAAAACGCTACCCGCGTATCGGTGACGTCCGCGGTCTGGGCTTCATGCAGGCCATCGAAATGGTCGCTGATGACGCTCGCCAAAGCCCCGATGCGGCGCTGGCGCAAAAGGTCATCGACGAAGCCCGCAATGCCGGTCTGTTGGTGATCAAGTGCGGCGTGCACCGCAACGTGGTGCGCTTCCTCGCGCCACTGGTGGCCACTTCAGAGCAGGTGGCAGAAGCCTTGCAGATGCTCGACAAGGCACTCGCCGCTGCCTGCTGATCGGCTGCAAAAATCGTCGGACCCGGCCTGCTTCGGCAGTGTCGGGTTCGGGGATGAATCAGGAAGAAACCGTCACTCGTCGTTCAGGAGCACAAGCATGAAAGTCACCCAGTACAAGGCGTTGGGCCTGTCATACGCGACCCTGGTTGACCGCGAACGGGGCATTCTCGAAGGCCTGCGTCCCTTGGCAGTGCAAAGCGATGCCGTGACCAGCGACGCGCAATTGCTCAGCACCTACCGCCATGTGGCGCAGGAGCTGGCGGCCTCGCGGGCACCGGTCACTGCAACGGCATTTCACGGCCAGCTTTACCAGCGTGTGGCGCAACAATTGCAAATCATTCCCGGCTGGGATGAGAGTGTGGCGTTTGGTAGCTCTTCGGCCCAGTGGCCGATTTTTGAGGACGCGCCGGGTGCCTTGCAGTACCTGAGCAAGTTCTACCGATTGATACTGATCGCCCCACCCCAGGGCATCGATGTGCAGGCACTGGGCCGCCGTTTGCCGGTTGAATTCGATGCGATCATCGAACCCGGCGCGGACGATTGGCACGCCAGCCTCGAACGCGCGTTGCAGCGCCTGGGCCTGGAGCGATCAGAGCTGTTACCGGTGCGCAGTACCGAAAGCGACGACCCGTGGACTGACCGGGTGGACTTTCCGGTCTGCACACTACGCCGCGGCCTGGACCTGCCGTGGAACCATTCGCCTCAGGCAATGGACGGCAAGCGCTGTGAATACGCCAGCCTCGCCGACCTTGCCCATGCCCATCAAAAGGCATTGCTGGCCTGAGGAAGGTGCCCGGATTCGACCCGAATTGAAAGTGCGAGGATTGATCAATGGACGCTGCAACCAAGCTCGACCGAATCGACATCAACATCCTGGTCCAACTGCAAAAAGACGGGCGCATGACCAACGTCAGCCTCGCCGAGGCCGTGGGCCTGTCGCCCAGTCCGTGTCTGCAGCGGGTCAAACGCCTTGAAGCGGCAGGTTACATCAGCGGCTACGAAGCCCATGTGAACCTGGCCAAATTTGCCAATTCGGTAACAGTCTTCACCGAGATGACACTCTCCGACCACAAGCGTGCCGACTTCGTGAAGTTCGAGTCGAGCATTCGCAACATCGATGAAGTGCTGGAGTGTCACTTGATCAGCGGCGGGTATGACTATCTGGTGCGGTTTCTGTGCAGCAGCATCGCGCATTATCAGGAACTGATGGAATCGATCCTGGACAAGAACATCGGGATCGAGAAGTACTTCAGCTACATCGTGATCAAGTCGCCAGTGGTCAAGAGCACAGTGCCGCTGCGCAGCCTGGTTCGCGCGGTTTGAGCGGATATTGAAACGAACTCGGTCTCTGTGGGAGCCGGCTTGCTGGCGAAAGCGGTGGGTCATTCAAGCTGATTTGTCTGACCTGACGCTTTCGCCAGCAAGCCGGCTCCCACCAGGTGTACATCTTCAAGAGAGGATGCAAAACACCTTACGCACGGTCTCTTCGCTGGACCACGCATTGGTCGCGCCTTTGGGCACGACGACCGTCTCTTTTGCCCTTACGACGTAGCGATCCCCGTTCTCGGCCGTGAGTGTCACAGCGCCTTCCAGGATGAACATCAGCTCGCTGTAGCTCGGCTCGACCTGCTTGCGCGCATAGGCCTCGCATTGCCACAAACCGATCCGCAGATTGGCCGCGCTGAACAACGTTTCGCTCCAGGCCTTGGGTGTCGGGGTCAGCAGTACATTTGCCGCCGGTGGATTGCACGGCGCCAGGGTTTGCGTCAGGTCCAGCTTGATCGGCAGGCGCGGCATGTCGACGCAGGCCTCCAGCCCCGGAAACGCCATGAACAGGCGCCGCAGTTGCCCACGATGATGCCAGCGCACGCTGACGCCTCGGGGCACGACGAAACAATCGCCCGCGCTCAATTGCAGATCAAAGCCATCGCCCTGCAAACGCAATTCGCCACGCTCGACGATGCCCAGTTCGACCCACGGAAACACCTCGATCAACAGGTTCGCGCCCACACTTTCGCTGCTGCCCGTGACGAAGCCCTGTTGCGGTTCATGGAAATGAATCACCCGTCCCGCCGCCAGTGGATCGCCCTGCAATGCGTAGGCCGCACAGGGCAAATCACGGTCGGTCAAGGATTGGGAGTAATGCAGAATCGGCGGCATGTGCTTGAACTCGCTCATCGGCCAATGACATCCAGAAATTGCTGCCAGCCCGCCGCCAGACGAACGCCTGGCGCGCGGAAGGCATGCAACGGAATGGGGTTGAAACCCTCGCCTGCCAACAGGCCCAGTTCGACCCTTTTGCCCGCGGTCATGGCGGACAACTGCTTGCCCATCCACGTCGACATGGCCACCCCGCCACCGTTGTAGCCAATGGCATAGAAACTGCGGTCATCGAGCTGCCCGGCGTGGGGCAAGTAGTCCAGGGTCATGGCGACCAGACCGGACCAGCGATAGGCAATCCCGTAGTCGCGCAAGATCGGAAACACCACGTCCATGCTGCGTTTCAGGTCGTCGAACGCACTTTGCGAATCGTTTTTGCCAAACGCGCCACGCCCCCCGAAAATCAGGCGGTCGCCGACTACCCGGAACCAGCGCAGCATACGTTTGGTGTCACCACAGACCTGCCCGCCCGGCATCAGCGCGGCGAGTACGTCAGGGGGTAATGGCTCGGTGGCGATGATCGCGCTGCGAAACGGAATCAACCGGCGATGCAGCGTGTCGGTGGCGCGGGTCTGGTCGGAATAGCCATTGGTGGCGTAGATCACCTGTTTGGCGCTGACTCGCCCCTGAGGCGTCTGCACAACCACCCTGTCACCCTCGCGTACCACGCGCTCGGCAGCGCTGTTGATGAAGAGTTTCACCCCGCGCTCAGTAAGGTGCCGCGCGATGCCTCGGGCATAGTTCATGGGGTGAATGCCCCCCGCCTTGGGGGTCAGCAGGCCGCCTGCAAAGATCTTCGAACCGGTGAATTCGCGGACCTGATCGGCAGAGATCATCACCGACGACGTGCCGCCGGTTTCCCGCTTGATCCAGTTCGCCGTGCTTTCCAGACCGCCCAACGCGTGGGCATTGTG
Organism: Pseudomonas sp. Pseu.R1; assembly: GCF_045764065.1. NCBI lineage: Bacteria > Pseudomonadati > Pseudomonadota > Gammaproteobacteria > Pseudomonadales > Pseudomonadaceae > Pseudomonas > Pseudomonas sp. Pseu.R1. Next base: position 1,706,735 of record NZ_JBJGEE020000001.1, read on the forward strand.
CGCCGCCGCGATGTGCCCGCCCATGTGCAGGTTAGCGTCGGTCAGACCGAGGGTTTCGACGGTTTCCACCAGACTGTCCACGGCGGCATAACCGGTGCGGTACATCTGCAAAGCGGTATCACGACCAAAGCGCGCCATGAGCGCAGAAAAGCCAACACGAAATTTAGGCGAGACGACCCCGCCGTTACGCCCGCTGGCGCCCCAGGCCAGGGTGTTGGCCTCGACGATCAGCGGCTCGCGGCCACTGTCCGCAATGTGTCGGGCAGCCGAGAGGCCGGTGTAACCGGCGCCGATGATCACCACGTCGCACTGCCGTTCGCCTTCGAGCGATTGCAGCGCGGGTGCGGGTTGGGCGGTGGCCGCCCATAAACTCTGAACAGTCATGCCAGCCTCTGGGCTTCGGATTGGAACTCACATGTGAGTTGCCGGACACTTTCTTTTGTAGGAGCCGGCTTGCTGGCGAAAGCGTCAGGTCAGGCAACCCTTCTTTGATCGACACTCCGCTTTCGCCAGCAAGCCGGCTCCCACAAGAACAGCGGTGAGCCGACATTACGGATTGGCAACGATCAACCCAGCTCTTTTTCCACCGCATCGGCCAGTTGCGCCAGCGAGGTGAAGTGGTAATGCGGCTCGGTGCGCTCGGACTCCAGCGTGCCGCCCGTGCCCTTCTGTGCGAAGCGGCGTTCGATCCAGCAGGTCTGGTAGCCCAGACGCATCGCCACGCCGATGTCGTGGTACTGGCTCTGGGCGACGTGCAGGATCTCTTCGAACACGATGCCCTGAGTCGACGCCAACACACCACGGGTGTAAGCGAAGAACTGCGGATCAGGCTTTTCGAAACGCACATCGTCAACGGTCACACGCACATCGAACGGCTGATCAAGGGTTTCGGCCATGTGGTTCAAGGCCCAGATCTGCGAGTTGGTGGTGGCCACCAGCTTGAAGTGCTTGCGCAGGAGCTTGAGGGCTTCGACCGAATCCGGGAACGCCGGGAAATTCTTCACCGACTGGGCCAGACCTTTGGCGTAGTCATCGTTGTCCGGCAGACCGAGCTTGCTGGCGATCACGTGATAGCAGCGCTCCAGGTCATCGGGCCACCAGCCCGAATCGGTCTGAGCGCGGGCTTCGCGATAGGCCTTGAGGATGTCGTCATCGCTGTGGGCCTTGCCCGCTTCGCCCGACACTTCGCGCACGTGGGCCAGGATACCGGCTTCGAAATCGATCAGGGTGCCGACGACATCGAACGTCAGGGCTTTGAACTGCTTGAAAGACATAGGGCGCTCCGCAAGAAAGTCATAGGGGTAAAACTGACTGGACAGGCCCATTATCTGCCCGCCTTCTCGCGCAATATTCTGTTTTGCCCTGTCGTGGAGGCATAACCTACTGTTTTTCTACTCGACGTGCCGCAGGTGTGCTCAGAGGGTCGATTCGAGGGTCGCCGCCAGCCCCAAATGCGGATAAAGGGCGTCGATGGCGCGCAGGTCGGCACGCATTTCTTCGATGATCCAGTCGCGTACCTGTTCCACCACCGGGCGCACCGGACGATTGCTCGGCACGACCAGGCAGCAGCGTCGCGACATGACTCGAATTCCTTCGCTCGCAGGCACCAGCTCACCCTTGCACAGCGAGTTGGAGACCACGTTCAACCAGCCCAGCGCAATGCCCTGACCAAGCAGCGCAGCCTGCACCACCACCGCGTAATCGGAGAACACCAACGCGTTATCGGCGCGCCCCGGCGTCTCGAAATCCGCTGCCCAGCTGCGGTCCTGATTGTCCATGCTGATCAGCGTCGGCACCTGCTTTTTGCCCTTTCCCTGCACCACATCGGCGAGGTACTGCGGGTTGCAAACCGGCAGGACGATTTCTGGAATGACCAGTGAATCCGTGGCTCTCAGACTACTGGCTTCCAGATAGCGCATGCCCAGATCGACGTCCACCAAAGGCCCGCCAATGCGTCCGGACATCAGCTGGTAACGCATGTCGACCGTGGGAAAACGCTCGCTGAAACGGCGCATGCGCGGCATCAGCCAGTGGGTGGTGAACGCCGTTGAAACGGACAACGTGACGGTTTCGATCCCGGTGGCGCGGGCTTCGATCTCGCTGATCGCCGACTCGATGGTGCTGAAGCCTTCCTGCACCCGACGGTACAAGATGCTGCCGCTTTCAGTCAGCCGCGCACCACCTCGCACCCGTTCGAACAACTGCACGCCGAGGTGCTCTTCCAGGCGCGACAACATGCGGCTGACCGCCGGTTGGCTGACACACAGTTCATCCGCCGCCCGCGTGAAGCTGCCACATCGCGCGGCCGCTTCGAAGACGAATAATGAGCTGGAACTGGGGAGCTTGCGACGTAAATTAGACATGACCTGAGATTATGCTCAATCCAACTATTAGTAAATTGTCGCCTGAAAAAAACCGAGCCTACTCTTGTCGCATTCTGCGCGTGAAATCACTGTCGGAAAACAGCAGTCAAACCGCGCCCTCCTTTACCTCATGAGGCTTTCGTTTCTATGGATAACGCGCTGAAGTTTTACATCGATGGCCAATGGGTGAAACCCCGTGGCAACGACAGGCTCGCGGTGATCGACCCGGCCACCGAACAGGCGTTCAGCGAAATCGCCATGGGCACGGTGGCCGATGTCGAAGCTGCGGTGCAGGCGGCCCGACGCGCATTTCCGGCGTTCGCCAGCACTACGCCTGCGCAGCGCAAACAACTGCTGCAACGGGTTCTGGAGTGTTTCATGGCGCGGTATGACGAAATCGCCGAGGTCATCGTGCGAGAAGTCGGCGCCCCCAAAGGCTTGTCCCATGGCTGGCAGGCCGGCATCGGCAAGTTTCATCTGGAGCAGTTGCTGAACACCCTCGACACCTTCGAATTTCAGAAAACCCGCGGCACCACGCTGATCAATCAGGAACCCGTGGGCGTGGTCGCATTGATCACGCCTTGGAACTGGCCCATCAACCAGATCGTCTGTAAGGTCGCCCCGGCACTGGCGGCAGGCTGCACCATGGTGCTCAAGCCCAGTGAAATCGCACCGCTCAACGCGCTGCTGTTTGCTGAAGTGATGCATGAAGCGGGCGTGCCACCGGGGGTGTTCAACCTGATCAACGGTGACGGTCCAGTGGTGGGCGCCGCACTGTCGGCGCACCCCGAAGTGGACATGGTGTCGTTCACCGGCTCCACGCGGGCAGGTGTAGAAATTGCGCGTTTGGCTGCGCCGACGGTCAAGCGGGTGCACCAGGAACTGGGGGGTAAATCGGCGAACATTCTGCTGGATGACGTAGACCTGGAATCGGCCGTGACGGCCGGGGTGAACAGCTGCTTCAGCAACAGCGGCCAGTCGTGCAACGCGCCGACGCGGATGCTGGTGCCTGCGGCGTTGCAGGAACAGGCTGTCGAGATCGCCCGTCGTGCGGCGGCGGCGCATCGTGTCGGCGCGCCAAGTGAAGACGGCACGACGCTGGGACCGGTGATCAGCGAGCGGCAGTTCGATGCGATTCAGCGGATGATCGCCATCGGTCTCGATGAAGGCGCGCAACGGGTCTGCGGTGGTTTGGGGCGCCCCGATCACTTGCCAAAAGGCTACTACGTGCAGCCAACAATTTTTGCCAACGTGACCCAGAACATGACCATCGCCCGCGAGGAAATCTTCGGCCCGGTGTTGGTGATCCAGACTTATGAGAACGAAGCCGAAGCCGTGCGCATGGCCAACGACAGCGTGTTCGGTCTGGCCGCGTACGTGCAATCGTCAGACCTGCAACGGGCGCGGAATATTGCCCTGCAAATGCGCGCCGGGAGCGTCTACGTCAACTACCCCGCGTGGGATGCGGCGGCGCCGTTTGGCGGGTACAAGCAGTCAGGCAATGGGCGCGAATACGCCGAGTGGGGGCTGGAGGCGTTCCTGGAAACCAAGGGGATTGTGGGGTGGGGGTCGTGATTCGGTAGCTTCACCGCCGCTTTCGCCACCAAGGCGGCTCCCACAATGACCGTGTTTGGACCCAGTCCTGTTGTTCGACGCCGAACCCGTGGGAACCGGCTTGCTGGCGAATGGGTCGTCACCCAGTTGATTGTTCCCACGCTCCGCGTGGGAACAATCGATCAAAAAGGCTGCGCCTTGATCAAATCGGCAATGCGCTCAGCCATCATGATCGTCGGCACGTTGGTGTTGGCACACGGAATCGACGGCATCAACGACGCATCGCACACGCGCAATCCCTCAACACCGATCACCCGGCCGTCGGCTGTCGTCACCGCCAAAGGATCATCGACACGTCCCATGCGACAAGTGCCCGATGGATGCCAGGTCCCACCGACATTGCGACGCACAAACTCAGTCAACGCCTGATCATCCGTCAGCAGCTTCTTCAGGGTCACGCCTTGGGTCACCGATCCATGAATCAACAGCCCCCGCAGCGGCCCGGCGATGTCCAGCAGCGCACTCAAAAGCCCACGCTGAATCCCATTGAATACCCCAGGCATCGCCACTTTTGCCACGCGCGGCGAATAGCTGGACGGAAACACCACGCTGCGCTGATCGCTCAGCGCATCGTCCAATAAGGTCTGCGCACCGAAGCGTAACGCCTGCTTCATGCGTTCCAGATCCCGCGCATCCGAGAGCATGCCAAAGCTCACATCCGGCTCGTCCTGAGGATCTTTCGACGTCAGACGCAAACGCCCCCGTGAGTAGGATTTATTGACCCAGAAAAAGATCGTGCCCATCCGATAGCCAATCGAATGCCAGCCCGAACGGGACAGGATCGCGCCGTGCATGTCACCGACAGGCGTATCTTGTACACCCGATGAAAACCGCACGATGGCCTGCTCGTGATGCTCATCAGGAAACGGCGTGCGCCCCTGACGCGTGAGCAACGCCGACACCGCAATCGAGGGATGTTCCATCAGATTTCCACCGACGCCGAGACGATCCGCCACCACCGGAATGCCCAGCGCGTTCAACTCCTCGGCAGGCCCAACGCCGCTGCGCAGCAGAATCGCCGGGCTGTGAATCGCCCCGGCGCAAAGGATCACTTCCTTGGCCGTCAGTAACTCCACCCGGCTGTCGCTGCCGATGATCTGCGCACCGACAGCCCGACGCGCCTTGAACAGCACACGATCCACCACGCACTGAGTGCGGATGGTCAGATTGCTGCGTCGCCGCACGTCATCGGTCAGGTAGCACACCGATGTAGGAATCCGCTCGCCCTGTTCGCTGACTCCGATCGCCCCCACGTAAGTGCCGTCTTCCCAAGGCCCGTTCTGGTCCGCCTTGTGGGCGAGACCTTGTCCGGCGAGCACCTTGATCACCGCTTTGACGAAGGGAGAAAGACGCTCGGCGGGCGTACGACGAATCCGCACCGGGCCGTGATTACCATGCCGCTCTGCATGCTGCGGGCCACTGAAATCCGTGTCGTTTTCCAGCTTGCGAAAGTACGGCAGGCAGTTGGCCCAGTTCCAGCCTTCGGCGCCGAGTTGTTGCCATTCGTCATAGTCCGCAGGCGCGCCACGGTTGGTCATCAGCGCGTTGATGGCCGAACCGCCACCGAGAATCCGCGCCTGTTCATACCGCCGATTCGCCGTCGCGCCCTTGACGATGAAGGCCGTGAGGCGCTGCCAGATGTTACTGACGTCGAGGTACGCCCGCCCCGGATAGCGACTGCGGATGGCGGCGGGCATGGTATGCAGGGAAATGTCCCGCCCCGCTTCGATCAGGCAGACGTTGACGTTCGGGTCCTCGGAAAGCCGTGCGGCGAGCACGCAACCCGCCGACCCGCCGCCGAGAATCAGGTAATCGATCATCGACTTGCCCCGCACTTACTGAACGAACTTCAGCCAGCGATCCTTGGCCGCAATCCCGGCTGCCGACGCCCACCACTCTTCGGACATCAGCGCCTGTTTCGCGGCGTTGTCCGGCGAGCTTGGCAGTTCTTTCGCACGCTGCTCGGTGATTTTTCCAGTGGCGAATGCAGCCGGGTTACCTGGGCCGTAGTCGATGTATAGCGGCAGGTTGGCCTGCAATTCAGGGGACAGCGCTTCGTTGATGAACTTGACCGCCGCCGCGTAGTTCGGTGCGTCTTTGAGGATGCACAACTGGGTGTTTTGTAACAGGCCGTCGTTGTAGGTGAAGGCCACGTCAGGGTTGGTTTTCTGAACGGCGCTGGCGCGGCCGTTCCAGATCATCAGCATGTCGACTTCGCCGTCCGCCAGCAGTTGCGCCGACTGCCCGCCGGAGGTCCACCACACCGCGATGTTCGGCTTGATCTGCTCCAGGCGCTTGTAGGCCCGGTCAACGTCCAGCGGGTAGAGTTTGTCCCGTGGCACGCCATCAGAAAGCAAAGCAGCTTCGAGGGTGCTCATCGGGTCATTACGCAGGGCGCGGGTGCCGGGGAAGTTTTTCACGTCCCAGAATTCGGCCCAGGTCTGCGGGACTTTTTTCAGGGTTTTCTTGTTGTAGCCGATCACCGACGAATAGAACTCGTAGGCCACCGAATAAGGCGTGCGGTACTGCTCGGGGACCTTTTGCACATTCGGCATCTTGCTCAGATCGAGGGGTTCGATCAGGCCCTCGTTGCCGCCGCGTACGCAGTTCGACGGTGGGGTATCGATCACGTCCCACACCGGCTTTTTCGCATCGCCCATGGCCTTGACCATCGGCCAGGCGTCCGGCGCGCTGTCCTGTTTGATGGTCATGTTCAGGGATTTGGCTGCGGGGTCCAGAATGGCCTTGGTCTGGGCTTCCTGATAGGCGCCGCCTTGGGAGACAAAGGTGATTTGATCAGCCGCCAGCGCCGAAGACGCGCAAGCCACCGACAGGCTCAACAGGGATAAGACGGAACCGAACGCTGCAGCAACAGACAAGGTTTTCATGGCAAATCATCCTGGACGTGATTTAACTCGGCTTGATTCGGCAGCTAAAAAACCTGAAAGACACCCTGCACTGTCATGCGCTGCTCAGATTTTCTTGTTGTTGGACCGAGCGGGACATCTGGACGTTACAAGAGCATGACGCTGGGGGGCAATGCACGAATAGTCAGGGCAAACATAATCTCAAGTCATGCACTTAATATGTGGGAACCGGCTTGCTGGCGAATGCGTTGTGTCAGCCGACTTACCCATCACTGGCCCACCGCTTTCGCCAGCATGCCGGCTCCCACAAGGAGGATGGGCTCTATCTCGGAATATCTAACAGACTCAGAGAAGGTCACCGAATCGCAGCAAACGGCAAGCGCTTGCCCAGCGCTCCGGCCACGTGCTGCACGAACACCGAGATGCGTTGCGGAATGTGTCGGCGATGCTGATACACCGCGAAGATGTCGCCCCGTGGGGCCTGATGGTCCGTCAAGACGGCGCGCAATCGACCGGATTCCAGATGCTCCTGCACGTCCCAACGTGATCGCAAAATCAATCCATGACCTTCCAGCGCCAGACTCACCGCGACTTCGCCGTCGTTGCTCGACAGCGTGCCACTGACCTTGTGAGAGAACTCCTGACCGTCTTTGTGAAAACGCCAGATCGCGTAATCGCTGCCGAACTGGCGCAACACGATGCAGTTATGCCGCGCCAGATCGGCCACCGATACAGGTTCAGGCATAGCTTCAAGGTATCTTGGTGATGCGCAGAGAATGCGCGGATTCTCCAACAGCCGCACGCCGATCAAACGCGAATCCGGCGGCTCGCCCATGCACAAACCGACGTCGAACTGGTCGTCCAGCAGACTCAAGGGCTGGCTGGTCAGCTCAAGGGATATCTCCAGCTCCGGGTGCAAACGCGCGAATTCCGAGACCACGGGCGCCAGATGTCGTCGGCCAAACCCGAGTGTGCCATTGATCCGCAAACGCCCCCGCAACGTGGCCTGGCGCGCATTGAGTGCGCTTTCCAGTTCTTCAAGCTGACGCAGAATCGGTCGCCCGCCTTCCAGGTATTGCGAACCTTCGGGCGTCAGCGTCAAACGCCGAGTGGTGCGCTGCAACAACTGCACCCCCAGCCGCGCTTCCAGTTGGCTCAAACGCTTGCTCACGGCGGGCAACGACAAGCCCAGATGCCGGGCCACTTCAGTCAGGCTGCCTCGCGTTGCCACGTGCTGGAAGAAACTCAGGTCGTCGATCGCGCTCACGGACTCTTTCCTAAAATCTAAGAATGGCTTTCTTTCCAGACCAATTATTAATCCAGAAACACTGCATACACTGGCCGCCATTGCCTTTCAATCCCCAGCAGGAGAATCCCCATGAGCAAAGCCCAGTACAAAATTGCAGTGATTCCCGGCGATGGCATCGGCAAGGAAGTCATGCCCGAAGGCGTGCGGGTGCTCGACGCCGTGGCCGCCAAACACAACCTGGACCTGCAATGGGACTGGTTCGATTTCGCCAGCGCCGATTACTACCTCGCTCACGGCAAGATGATGCCGGACAACTGGTTCGAACTGCTCAAGGGTTACGACGCGATCTACTTCGGCGCCGTTGGCTGGCCGGATGTGGTGCCCGATCACATTTCCCTATGGGATTCGCTGTTGCAGTTCCGTCGCGAGTTCGACCAGTACGTCAACCTGCGCCCCTGCCGCCTGATGCCTGGCGTGAAAGCGCCACTGGCCCACCGCAAGCCCGGCGATATCGACTTCTGGGTGGTGCGTGAAAACACCGAGGGTGAATATTCCAGCGTCGGCGGCAAGATGTTTCCCGGCACCGAGCGCGAAATCGTGTTGCAGGAAACGGTGATGACCCGCGTCGGTGTCGACCGGATTCTCAAGTTCGCCTACGACCTGGCCCAGAGCCGTCCGAAGAAGCACCTGACCTCGGCCACCAAATCCAACGGCATCGCCATCACCATGCCGTACTGGGACGAACGCGTCGCGGAAATGGGCAAGCAGTACCCGGACGTGAACGTCGACAAGTACCACATCGACATCCTCACCGCGAACTTCGTCCTGCACCCTGACTGGTTCGACGTGGTGGTGGCCAGCAACCTGTTCGGCGACATCCTCTCCGACCTCGGCCCGGCCTGCACCGGCACCATCGGCATCGCGCCGTCGGCCAACATCAACCCCGAGCGCACCTTCCCCAGCCTGTTCGAACCCGTGCACGGCTCTGCGCCGGACATCGCGGGCAAAGGCATCGCCAACCCCATCGGGCAGATCTGGTGCGGCGCGATGATGCTCGATCATCTCGGCCACCCGGAAGCGGGCGCGGCTGTGCTGGCAGCCATCGAAAGCGTGCTGTCGATAGGGCCGCAAGACGCGCCACTGACCCGCGACATCGGCGGCACCGGCAACACCGAAGCGCTGGGCAAGGCCATCGCCGCTGCGGTCTGATTCGGCAGAAAACGCGCAATCTCCCGTTCACAGGCTGTGATTCGGGAGATTATTGCGTACGGTTCTGGCATCGTGGGGCCCACCTTCCCCGAGTGATGCGAGAAAGCCGATGGCGCTCCTGTTCAAAGTCCCCGATGCCCGCGGTCTCGCGTGGAAATCCCTGTTCGAAATCCACGCTCCGGATATCGACCTGCGCCTGTGGCCAGAAATAGGTGAACCTTCAGAAGTTCGCTATTTTGCCGCCTGGCAGCCGCCGCAGAATCTGCATGAGCGCTTCCCGAACCTTGAAGTGATCTTCGCCACATCGGCGGGGGTCGATCAGTTTGATCTGGGTGAATTGCCCGAGCACATCAAAGTCGTGCGCATGCTGGACCCCGGCATCGCTCAGGGCATCGTGGAATACGCCTGCTTTGCGGTGTTGAGCCTGCATCGGGACATGCCCCTGTACCTACAACAGCAGCGCGACCAGCAATGGCAGGAACACGAACTGACACCGGCCAGAAGACGCCGCGTTGGCGTGATGGGATTGGGGAATCTCGGCGTGGCGTCGCTGGAGGCTCTGCGCCCGTTCGGCTTCGAACTGAGCGGCTGGGCCAGGTCGCAGAAGGACATTCCGGGCGTGCAATGTTTTTACGGTTCAGGCCAGTTGCCGGATTTTCTCGCGCACTGCGACATTCTGATCTGCCTGCTGCCGCTAACTGACGATACGCGCGGCGTTCTCAACGCCAATACCTTCAACGCGATGCCCAAGGGTGCGCAATTGATCAACCTGGGGCGCGGTGGGCATCTGGTCGAACATGATCTTCTAGATGCGTTGGCCAGCGGGCAGTTGAGCCATGCCGTCATCGACGTGTTGAACGACGAACCGCCGTCCACCGACCACCCGTTCTGGCACCACCCCCACATCTGGCTGACCCCGCACATCGGCGCAAACACCTCACCGGAGACGGCATTCGACGTGCTGCTGGCGAACATCCGACAGCATCAAAATGGGGAAAGGATGGAGGGTGAAATTGCGCGGGATCAGGGGTATTGACCTGTGGCGTCAGATACACTGCTATCGCCAGCAAGCCGGCTCCCACAATGATCTGCGTCAAGCCGTAAATTCGGGATCAACACGAATCCTGTGGGAGCCGGCTTGCTGGCGAAAGCGATTTATCAAGCAACACAAATCGCCAGAGAGCGATCAGCTCAATACACATCCCGCACGTAACGCTTCTGCGTCGCCATTTCCTGCAAATGCTCGGCAGCACGTTCCGCGCTCATCCCGCCCTGCTCGCTAATCACATCACGCAGGGCCTGATCGACATCCTTGGCCATGTAAGTCGCGTCGCCACAGATGTAGATCCCCGCGCCCTCCTGCATCCAACGCCACAGTTCGGCGCCTTGCTCGCGGATGCGGTGCTGGACGTAGATTTTCTCCGCCTGGTCCCGCGAGAACGCCAGGCTCAGGTTCGTCAGCAAGCCGTTTTTCTGCATGGTTTCCAGTTCATCGCGGTAATAAAAGTCGGTCGCCGCATGCTGTTCACCAAAGAACAGCCAGTTACGCCCCCGATCCCCGCGCGCCTGGCGCTCCTGCAAAAACGCGCGAAACGGCGCGACGCCAGTGCCAGGTCCGATCATGATCATCGGCACATCCCCGTCAGCGGGCGGGCGGAAATGCTGGGTGGGTTGCAGGAAGATCGGCACCTCGCAATCCTCGGCCCGGTCCGCCAGAAAGGTCGATGACACCCCCTTTCGCTTGCCATAACGCACGGCAGAAACCGTCAGATGAACGGCATCGGGATGAACCTTGGAACTGGACGCAATCGAGTACAGCCGAGGCTGTAACGGCTTGAGGGTTGTCAGCAAATCCTGAGCCGAGCAGCGCAGAGGAAACTCGCGCAGCACATCCGCCAGTTGCCGCCCCCACAGCCAGCTTTTCAACTCACCCTTGAAAGGTCCGCTAAGTAACGTTTTCAGCTCCTGACTGCCGCTGCGCTGCGCAATGAAACCCAGCGCTTCGGCAGCAGGGCGGGCAATCTCGAAGTGCCCCGATAACGCCTCGCGCAGCGAGACATCCCCCGCCTTGGCCACGTGGACCGCCTGTTCACCCGACAACCCCGTCAGTTCCAGCAGTTCATCCACCAACGCCGGGCAGTTGCGCGGCCACACGCCCAGCGCATCGCCCGCTTCATAGGTCATGCCCGAATCCCCCAGCGTCAGGGCGAACTGGCGCGTGTCCTTGCCTGCGCCCTCCCCGTTTAATCGGCGATTAATAGAAAGCCGGGCGGCATGGGGACGCGAGCGAGTGGGCTGTCCGTTCCGAGGTTCAGCCGCTTCGATATCCGGTACATTCAACGCCAGCGCCTGTTGCAAGGCCTTGAACCAGCCCTTGGCCTGATCCTGAAAATCCCCGTCGCAATCCACGCGCGGCGTCAGTGGCAATGCGCCCAATGTCGCCAGACGCAGATCCAGATTCTTGCCGTGCTGGCAGAAACTTTCATAACTGGGATCGCCCAGCGCCAACACGGCATAACGCAGCGATTCAAGGCGCTCTTGCCGTGCAGTCAGTGCCTGCCAGAACCCTTGCCCATTGTCCGGTGAATCCCCGTCGCCAAAGGTGCTGCTGATCAGCGCAACATACTTCGCCTCGCTCAAACGGCTCAGCGGATAGCTGTCCATCGCTGACACCTGTACTGGCACGCCTGCTGCTCTTAACCGGCTGCCGAAGCCCTTGGCCAGTGTCTCGGCGTTGCCCGTCTGCGAGGCCCAGAGCAGGGTCAGCAATGGTTCACCTTCCAGTGCGGCTTCCTCGTCATCATCGGCCTGCGGCAAATCGAGAAAACGATGGCCAATCAACTCGACCTTCTTCAACGCCACCGCGCAACACTTGAATTCGGGCTGCTGGGAGATCGGATCGATGGCGTCGCTGGTCACAGCGTTGATGGCCAGATTCTCGCCGTACACGTCGTTCCAGTGAAACGGCGTGAAGCAGTTGCCGGGCAGCACCCTGTCCGTCACCACAGCAGGTAATACGGCGTGGCCTCGCACCGAACGCACTTCCACGGCGTCCTTGTCGACAATACCCAGCCTCTCGGCATCCTCGGGATGAATCTCGACGAAGGGGCCGGGATTGAGTGTGTTCAGGGTCGCGACTTTGCCGGTCTTGGTCAGCGTGTGCCACTGGTGCTGCACGCGGCCGGTGTTGAGCACTATTGGAAAGGCATCGCTGGGCATCTCGGCGGGCAGCCTGTGCGGGCGCGGCAGGAACTGCGCCTTGCCGGATGGCGTGGCAAAAACAATGGCCGGGCGCCGGCCCTGTTCGTCGTGCTTCACGGTTTGGCTGGTGCCATTGTTGAGGTAGCGAATCGGGTTGCGCGTGCCCTCGGCGTCGAGCGCAATCGGCCATTGCAGCGGTTGCTCACGCAAGCGCGAATACGAGGCGCCACGAATGTCGTAACCGGTCTTCGGATTCCAGGCCTGTTTGATTTCCTCGAACACCGCTTCGGCAGACGCATAGCTGAACGCCTCGGCAAAGCCCATTTCGCAGGCCACGCGGGCGATGATCTGCCAATCCGGCAACGCATCGCCGGGAGCATCGACGGCTTTCTGCGTGAGGTTGAGATTGCGCTCGGAATTGATCATCACGCCCTCCGCCTCAGACCACAGCGCGCCGGGCAGAAGAATGTCGGCGTAGCGATTGGTTTCGGTGTCGAGAAAGGCATCTTGAGTGATCACCAATTCGGCGGTTTGCAGCGCATCGATCACGGTCGAGCGATTGGCGACGCTGGCCACCGGGTTGGTGCAGATGATCCAGCAGGCCTTGATCACGCCGTCGCGCATCTGCTGGAACATGTCGAGGGTGCCGCCACCGAGCGCATGACCGAGGCTGCCTTGGGGGATCGCCCACAGGCGCTCAATAAAGCTGCGGTCTTGTTCGACGAGCACCGAGCGCTGCCCCGGAAGTCCTGGTCCCATGTAGCCCATTTCCCGGCCGCCCATGGCGTTGGGCTGGCCGGTTAGGGAAAAAGGCCCGCTGCCAGGACGACAGATCGCCCCCGTCGCCAAATGCAGGTTGCACAGCGCATTGGTGTTCCAGGTGCCGTGGGTGCTCTGGTTCAGGCCCATGGTCCAGCAGCTCATCCATTCAGGCGCCTGGCCGATCATCTGCGCCGCCTGACGAATGTCGCGCTCTGCCAGACCGGTGAGTTGCGCGACTTTTTCCGGCGTGTAGTCGGCGAGAAACTCGGGCATCACCTCCCAGCCTTGGGTGTAGGCCGCGATGAACGCCGCATCGATGTCACCATTGATCAGCAGCAAGTGAAGCAGGCCGTTGAGCAAGGCCAGATCGGTGCCGGGTTTGATCTGTAAAAACAGATCGGCTTTATCGGCGGTGGCACTGCGGCGGGGATCGACAACAATCAGCTTCGCCCCGGCCTTGACCCGGTCCATCATGCGCAGGAACAGGATCGGGTGACAGTCGGCCATGTTCGCGCCGATCACGAAGAACACATCGGCCTTGTCGAAATCATCGTAGGAACCGGGCGGACCGTCCGAACCGAGGGACAGTTTGTAGCCACTGCCCGCACTGGCCATGCACAGCCGCGAGTTGGATTCGATGTTGTTCGTGCGCACAAAGCCCTTGGCCAGCTTGTTGGCCAGGTACTGAGCCTCCAGCGACATTTGCCCGGAGACATAAAAGGCCAGCGCGTCAGGCCCGTCGCGGTCGAGGATCGCGCGCAGGCGCCGGGCGGTTTCGCTGATCGCAGCGTCGATGCCGGTTTGCACCGGGTCTTGCTGGCGTTGATCGCGAACGTAGGCCGATTCCATGCGCCCTGACTCGGCAATCGCCTGACCGCAGGTCGTGCCCTTGGTGCACAGACGGCCGAAGTTGGTCGGATGGGCCTTGTCGCCGCTGACCTTGATCACCCGGTTGTTCTCGACCTGCATCACGATGCCGCAACCGACACCACAATAAGGACACACACTTCGCACGCTGCTCGCCATACCCACCTTCCCGAAAACAAAAAAGCGCCTTGTTCTCCACCGTCGAAAACGGGGAGCACACGGCGCCTTTGTCGTGAAGTGGGCAATCGGCGTTGATTGCCTGTGTGGAGGGGTTTGCAAACAGTAGGCCAGTTATCCTGCACATGATGTGACATGGGCGCGCGGCTCGCGACGCCGGATATTGAAGGCCGTCCTCGCCACAACCTGGGGCGACTCAGCGGATAAATGCACCTTTTATGTGCCGACGCAGTGACGTTTCTGGCCGTAGGCCGTAGGAGCGTGGCTTGCCCGCGCTCTGGCACACCCATTGCTTCCCTCATTCCCAAGCCCAGCCAAACACAACGCTGGCAGCCCCGGCCAGTCAACGACGATTCGCCCTCGGGCCACATAGGTTCCGTCGACAGCGTGGTCGGGCGGCACCGCATAACAGAACAGGCAAAGGCGCCTGGAACCCAACGGTTCCAGGCGCCTTTTTTTTGCTTTCAAAAAACCTGACGAGCCGAGGCCGGATTCGATATGAACACCCCAGTCGCCCCTCTTGACGCTGTGCAAACCCTGATCGTGGTTGGTAACGGCATGGTCGGACACCACTGCGTCGAACAATTGATCGCCGCAGGCGCCCTAAACCGTTATCGCATTCACGTCTTTGGCGAGGAAGGTCAGCGCGCCTACGACCGCGTGCACCTCTCCGAATACTTCGGCGGGCGCGATGCCGAATCCCTGGCCCTGAGCGACGCTTCTTTATATGAGCAGGCCGGGCTGACCCTGCATCTGGGCGTTCCGGTGCTGGAAATCGACCGGGTTCGGCGCGAGGTCATCACTGCCCAAGGCTGCTTCAGCTACGACAAGCTGGTCCTGGCGACGGGCTCTTACCCGTTCGTGCCCCCAATTGAAGGCGCTGAGGGGCACTCGCGTCTGGTGTATCGCACCCTCGACGACCTGGACACCCTCCGCGCCGCTGCCAGCCAAGCGAAACGCGGCGTGGTGGTCGGCGGCGGGCTGTTGGGACTGGAAGCGGCCAATGCGCTGAAATCCCTTGGCCTGGAAGCTCATGTCGTCGAATTCGCCCCACGCCTGATGCCGGTGCAACTGGACGATTTCGGCGGTGCCGCATTAAAAACACGCATCGAGGCCCTCGGCGTCGGCGTGCACCTGTCCCGCGCCACGCAGTCGATCACCCGAGGCGAGGAGTACCGCTATCGCATGAATTTCGCCGAGGACGAATTCCTCGAAACCGACCTGATCGTGTTTTCCGCAGGCATTCGCCCGCAAGACGCCCTCGCCCGCCAGTGCGCACTGGAGCTCGGGCCGCGCGGTGGCATCGCCATCGATGAGCACTGCCGCACCAGCGACGCCGACATCTTCGCCATCGGCGAATGCGCCGCATGGAATGGCAGCGTGTTCGGCCTGGTTGCGCCGGGGTATCAGATGGCGCGCAATGTCGCCGCGCAGTTGTGTGAGCAGGACGCCCAGCCGTTCTTCGGCGCTGACATGTCGACCAAGCTCAAGCTGCTGGGTGTGGACGTCGCCTCGATTGGCGACGCCCACGGCGCATTGACCGGTGCACGCAGTTACCGCTTCATCGACGAAGCCACAGCCAGTTATCGGCGTCTGGTCGTGTCGGCGGATGGCAAACAGGTGCTGGGCGCTGTGCTGGTCGGCGACAACAGTTACTACGACACCCTGCTGCAATACGCCCAAAACGGCATCAAGCTGCCCGCCGATCCGTCGAGCCTGATCATGCCGCAAAGCGAAGGCGCGCCGACACTCGGCGCCGACGCCTTGCCTGCGACGGCCACCATCTGCTCCTGCCACAACGTCAGCAAAGCCTCGATCTGCTCGGCCATCGACGGCGGCTGCACCGACCTCGCTGGCATCAAGGCCTGCACCAAGGCTGCCACCGGTTGCGGCGGTTGCGCGGCGTTGTTGAAAAGTGTATTCGAACACGAACTGACCGCTCGCGGCGTGGCTGTAGACAAAAGCCTGTGCGAGCACTTCGCCTATACCCGTCAGGAGCTATACGCCTTCGCTCGGGTCGAAAAAATCGAAACATTCGAAGACATGCTCACTCGTCACGGCAAGGGCCATCTTGGTTGCGACATCTGCAAGCCAGCGGTCGGCTCGATCCTTGCGTCTTGCTGGAACAAGCCGATCATGGACCCATCGCTGGTGCCATTGCAGGACACCAACGACACGTTCATGGCCAACATGCAGAAGAACGGCACCTATTCGGTGGTCCCGCGCATTCCGGCGGGTGAAATCACCCCCGAGGGCCTGATCGCCATTGGTGCCGTGGCGAAGAAATACGACCTGTACACCAAGATTACCGGCGGGCAGCGCATCGACCTGTTTGGCGCGCAGTTGCACGAATTGCCGGACATCTGGGCCGAACTGATCGCCGCCGGGTTCGAAACCGGGCATGCCTATGGCAAATCGACGCGCACGGTAAAGTCTTGTGTAGGCAGCACCTGGTGTCGCTATGGCGTGCAGGACAGCGTGCAAATGGCTTTGAACATCGAGGATCGTTACAAGGGGCTGCGCTCGCCTCATAAATTGAAGTTCGCGGTGTCGGGCTGCACCCGAGAATGCGCCGAAGCGCAGAGCAAGGACATCGGGGTGATTGCCACCGAGAACGGCTGGAACCTGTATGTCTGTGGCAATGGCGGCATGCGCCCGCGTCACGCCGAGCTGTTCGCCACGGACCTGGATGACGAAACGCTGATTCGCTACATCGACCGGGTGCTGATGTTCTACATCCGCACCGCTGACAAGTTACAACGCACGTCGGTATGGCGCGAATCGCTGGAGGGCGGGCTGGATTACCTCAAGGCCGTGGTCATCGACGACAGCCTGGGGCTGGCCGCCGAACTGGAGGAACAGATGCAACTGGTGGTCGACCGTTACGAATGCGAATGGGCCAACGCCCTCAAGAGCCCGGAAAAGCTCAAGCGCTTCCGCACGTTCGTCAACGATAAAAGCGCCGACCCGGACATCCATTTCGTCAAGGAACGCAGCCAGCGTCGTCCGGCGCGCAGCCATGAACTCAACCTGATTCCTGTGGAGATCGCACGATGAGCCCGACCGGTGCAGTGATGATGGACCTTTCCAAGACCCAAGCCTGGCGCGCGGTGTGCGCCCGTGACGACCTGGTGCTCAACTCCGGCGTCGTCGCGCTGGTGGGTAACCAGCAAGTGGCGTTGTTTTACGTCGCCTGCATCAGCGGGACGCCGCAGTTGTTTGCCGTTGATAACCGTGATCCGGTGTCGGGTGTGAACGTGATCGGGCGCGGACTGGTGGGCAGTGTCGCGGGCAGCCTGGTGATCGCCTCACCTCTATATAAACAGCATTACCGGCTGGAGGATGGGTTGTGCCTGGAAGATCCGGCGTTGAAGTTGAGGACCTGGCCGGTGCGGTTGAGTGGCGATGTGGTGGAGGTGGATGTGGGGTAGCGGCAGGTCCACAACCTGTGGGAGCCGGCTTGCTGGCGAATGCGGTGCCTCTGATACGAAAGTATCGCCTGACACGACGCCTTCGCCAGCAAGCCGGCTCCCACAGGTTCGGCGTCGAACAAAAGGCATGGAGCCGACTCGGTCATTGTGGGAGCCAACCGGGAGGGGAAGGCGGTTGACCAAGTAACATAGAATCTCCCAAAAGGGTTATTCCCCAAGGTATTCCTTCCCACCCACCAAATCCCAGGCACAAAAAAAGCGACCCTAAGGTCGCTTTCTCTGTCGTATCGAGGAGTTCAAGGGCCTCGATACTCAATATGGCGCAGCGGACGGGACTCGAACCCGCGACCCCCGGCGTGACAGGCCGGTATTCTAACCGACTGAACTACCGCTGCGCGTAACACCTTTCAACGAGTGGTGGGTGATGACGGGATCGAACCGCCGACCCTCTGCTTGTAAGGCAGATGCTCTCCCGGCTGAGCTAATCACCCTTGTCTCTCGGTGTGGCGCGCATTCTACGGAGCGATCCCACCTCTGGCAAGCACTTTTTCAAATAATTTTTATAATCCCGCCAAAGGCTTACATCAGGGTTGGCCGAAGGGTCGCGGCAGCGAATAATGCCCCCCTTTGTATAAAGGAGAGATGTAACCCATGTGGTTCAAAAACCTGCTCGTGTATCGCCTGACCCAGGACCTGCCATTTGACGCCGAGGCGCTGGAAGCCGCATTGGCGACCAAGCCTGCACGCGCGTGTGCCAGCCAGGAGTTGACCACTTACGGTTTTGTCGCGCCATTCGGCAAAGGTGAAGACGCACCACTGGTACACGTCAGCGGCGACTTCATGCTGGTCTCGGCGCGCAAGGAAGAGCGCATTCTGCCGGGCAGCGTGGTCAATGACGCGCTGAAAGAGAAAGTCGAAGAGATCGAGACCGAGCAGATGCGCAAGGTCTATAAAAAGGAACGCGACCAGCTCAAGGACGAAATCGTCCAGGCGTTCCTGCCTCGCGCGTTCATTCGCAAGTCGTCGACCTTCGCCGCCATCGCGCCGAAGCAGGGCCTGATTCTGGTCAACGCCTCCAGCCCGAAACGCGCCGAAGACCTGTTGTCGACCCTGCGTGAAGTGGTCGGCTCGTTGCCCGTGCGTCCAGTGACGGTAAAAACCGCGCCGACCGCGATCATGACCGACTGGGTCAAGTCCGGCGAAACGGCAGCCAATTTCTTCGTGCTCGACGAGTGCGAACTGCGCGACACCCACGAAGACGGCGGCATCGTGAAGTGCAAGCGTCAGGACCTGACCAGCGACGAAATCCAACTGCACCTGAGTACCGGCAAAGTCGTCACTCAATTGTCTTTGGCCTGGCAGGACAAGCTGTCGTTCGTGCTGGACGACAAGCTGACCGTCAAGCGTCTGAAATTCGAAGACCTGCTGCAAGATCAAGCCGAACAGGACGGCGGCGACGACGCGCTGGGCCAACTGGACGCCAGCTTCACCCTGATGATGCTGACCTTCGGCGAGTTCCTGCCGGAGCTGTTCGAAGCGTTGGGCGGTGAAGAGATTCCGCAGGGGATCTGATTCACCACCGAACCTTGTGGGAGCCGACTTGCTGGCTCCCACAGTTTCAAACCCCGGTTCATCCAACAATAAAAGGAGCAAGCCATGCGTGCGCTGGCTGCATTGAGTCGTTTTGTCGGTAACACCTTCGCGTACTGGGTGCTGCTGTTCGCCGTGCTGGCGTTCCTGTTTCCGAGCTGGTTCATCAGCCTGAAAACCCTGATCGTCCCACTGCTGGGACTGGTCATGTTCGGCATGGGGCTGACCCTGAAGCTGGAAGATTTCTCCGAGGTCGTGCGCCATCCATGGCGTGTAGCGCTGGGTGTGGTTGCGCATTTCGTGATCATGCCGGGGGTGGCGTGGTTGCTGTGCCAGGTGTTCCACCTGCCTGCGGAAATCGCCGTCGGCGTGATTCTGGTCGGCTGCTGCCCGAGCGGCACCTCGTCCAACGTCATGACCTGGCTGGCCAAAGGTGATCTGGCGCTGTCGGTAGCCATCGCCGCCGTCACCACCCTCCTCGCCCCGTTGCTGACCCCGGCGCTGATCTGGCTGCTGGCCTCGGCGTGGCTGCCGGTGTCCTTCATGGAAATGTTCTGGTCGATCCTGCAATTCGTGATGCTGCCGATCGTCCTCGGCGTAGTCGCCCAGCGCGTACTCGGCGAAAAAGTGAGCTACGCCGTCGATGTGCTGCCGCTGATTTCGGTGGTGAGCATCGTGATGATCGTCTGCGCAGTGGTGGCGGCCAGCCAGGCGAAGATCGCCGAATCGGGTCTGCTGATCATGGCCGTGGTCGTGCTGCACAACAGCTTTGGTTTCCTTCTGGGTTATTTCACCGGCAAGCTGTTCAAACTGCCGTTGCCACAGCGCAAGTCACTGTCGCTGGAAGTCGGTATGCAGAACTCCGGCCTCGGCGCCGCACTGGCCGCTTCGCACTTCTCACCACTGGCAGCGGTACCCAGCGCGCTGTTCAGCGTGTGGCACAACATTTCGGGGGCGTTGCTGTCGACGTATTTCAGGAAGATGGAGCCTGAGGCGGCGGTGACAGAAGACAGACCGGTAGCAGGCTGACACCCCGCATCAGCCTATGGGAGCGAATTCGCTCCGGCGGCATTCCGACGATTGGCCCGGACATTCGGCAGATCTCTATCGGCTGTAGGATCGCATCGTCGGGATGCCGCCCAGAATGAGTTCGCATCCACAGTTGAATCTGCGTCAGCCCCGGACAAGGCACTGCCCGCCCTCTCAGCAGTCAGTGGCCTTGAGAAAAATCGCCGCCAAGGCTTCGATCCCCGCCTGATCCACCTCACTGAAACGCGCCAGACTCGGGCTGTCCAGGTCCAGCACGCCAATCAAGCGCCCGTCCTTGATCAACGGCACGACCAGCTCGCTGTTCGATGCGCTGTCACACGCGATGTGCCCTGGAAACTCATGCACGTCCAGCACGCGCTGGGTTTCGCGGGTCTGCGCGGCGGTGCCACAGACGCCTTTGCCGAACGGAATGCGCACGCAGGCAATCTGCCCCTGAAACGGGCCAAGCACCAGTTCTTCGTTGCGGTTGAGGTAGAAACCCGCCCAGTTGAGGTCTTCCAACTGGGTATACAGGAACGCCGAAAACTGCGCGGCGTTGGCAATGAAGTCGCGCTCGTCCGCCAGCAGGGATTCCAGTTGGGCGGTCAGCAGGTTGTAGCCATCAAGGCCCTGCCCTGCGGCATTCAAATCGATCATGGATGTTGCTCCAGCATTTTCAAACCAACCCAATAACGCGCGAACTGATAGGCACAACGGCCGTTGCGGTTGCCACGGCCCGTGGCCCAGCGCACCGCCAGAATGTCGAGTTCGTGGTCACGCTGCCATTGCAGCCCGGCCTTGCCCGCCAGTTCGCCGATCCAGTGCTCCACCACGTCCAGGTAATGCTCCTGCGTGAATGGATAGAAGGACAGCCACA
Organism: Pseudomonas sp. Pseu.R1; assembly: GCF_045764065.1. Classification (NCBI taxonomy): domain Bacteria; kingdom Pseudomonadati; phylum Pseudomonadota; class Gammaproteobacteria; order Pseudomonadales; family Pseudomonadaceae; genus Pseudomonas; species Pseudomonas sp. Pseu.R1. Next base: position 1,727,971 of record NZ_JBJGEE020000001.1, read on the forward strand.
AGCCAAAGCGGTCGGACAAGGCAATCTTGTCCTCGACCGCCTCGCTCGGATGAATTTCGCCATCGTCGCCGCGCTGCCAGTGCGCGTTGTCACTTTCCTTTTCCGGCACCAGATGGCGACGGTTGGACGTGGCGTACAGCAAGACGTTATCCGGGGCCTGCTCCAGCGAACCGTCGAGCACGCTCTTGAGGACGCGATAATCCCCCTCACCGGATTCGAACGACAGGTCATCGCAGAACAGCACGAAACGCTGCGGCAGCTTCTGCAATTGCTCAACGACGCGAGGCAGATCGCCCAGATGATCGCGTTCGATCTCGATCAGGCGCAGCCCGGCGTTGGCGTGCTCGGCCAGCAAAGCGCGAACCAGCGAAGATTTACCTGTCCCGCGAGACCCCCACAGCAACGCGTGGTTGGCAGGCAGGCCATCGATGAACTGCTGAGTGTTGCGCCCCAGTTGCGCGCGCTGCTGATCGACGCCGATCAGGTCCGACAGGCGCATGTCCAGCGTCACGTCCAGGGGCAGAAGATAACCGGTACGGCCCTCGCGCACCCAGCGGGCGGCCAGCGAGGTGTTCCAGTCTACCGGCTCGCGCACGGCGGGCAACAAAGGCTCAAGCCGCGCCAGAACCGACTCGGCACGTTCCAGAAATGCGTTCAACCGAGAATCCACGTTGTCTCCTTGATTTAACTGGTTAAAGCCGGTCTGCGATCAGCTATGCTTGGCCCGCAACGGACACACGAAGTGCAAGTGCCCCTGGGATCAAGTGCCCTTATGGATATACCGATCACTCACCGACTGTCGTTCAAACAGGCCCGTTTGACCGTGCTGATCGGATTCCTGCTGGGAACCCTGTTCAGCCTGGCGCAGATTGCGATCGATTATGCCAGCGAAGACGCCTCCATCGATCGTGAAATTCGCTCTCTGCTGCAAATCAGCCATAATCCGGCCTCGCGCATCGCCTACAACATTGATGCCGAACTTGCGCAGGAACTGATTTCGGGCCTGCTGCACTCACCCGCCGTGGTCAGCGCACGCCTGATCGACAATAACGACGTCCTGCTGGCCTCGGTGTCACGCCCGCTGACGGAAAGCCCCTACCGCATGTTCAGCGACTTCCTGTTCGGCAAGAGTCGTCAGTTCGAGGATGCGCTGCATCTGGATCACATGCCCAACGAGACCATCGGCACGCTGCAACTGGAGGTCGACACCTTCGCGTTCGGCAGCCACTTTCTTCAGCGGGCGGAAATCACCCTGCTCAACGGCTTCGCCCGCAGCCTGGTGTTCGCGGGCATCCTCATGGGGTTGTTTTACCTGACACTGACCAAGCCGCTGACCGGTGTCATCCGCGCCCTGTCCAGTCGCGACTCAAGCAGCCCCGAGCAAGCCCCGCTGCCCTGCCCGCCCGGCCATGAGCGCGACGAAATCGGCGTGCTGGTGCAGGTCGCCAACCAACAGTTCGAAAATGTCGCGTCCGAATTTGGCCGTCGACGGGATGCCGAAAACCGCCTGACCGAGCACCTCAACGAGCTGGAAAACGTGGTATCGGCCCGCACCCAGGAACTCAAGGCCAGCAACGCTCGGCTCAGTCAGTCCAACGAAGAATTGCAGATCGCCCGCAGCACCGCGCTGGACATGGCCCACGCCCGCTCGGCGTTTCTGGCGCACATGAGCCATGAAATTCGTACGCCGCTCAACGGGCTGCTGGGCATGCTCGCGCTCTCGCTGGACGGGCCGTTGAGTGCCGAACAGCGCCAGCAACTGTCGATTGCTCACGACTCGGGCAAGGTGCTGGTGGAACTGCTCAACGACATCCTCGACCTGTCGAAATTCGACGCCGGACAATTGGAGCTGGAACGTATCCCCTTCGATCTGGCCACTTTGATCGAAGACACCGCCACCTTGTTGTCGCAGAACGCCGCCGCGACGGTGGAGCTGGCCTGCCTGATCGACCCGGCGTTTCCGGCCTTGGTGCTGGGCGACCCGACGCGGGTCAGGCAGATCGTCAGCAACCTGCTCTCCAATGCGCTGAAATTCACACGAACAGGACGCGTCGACCTGCGGTTGGGCCAGCAAGGTGACAGAGTGCGCATCGAAGTCTGCGACACCGGGATCGGCATCGCCAAGGATGCTCAGGCCAGGATTTTCCAGCCCTTCACCCAGGCGGAAGCGGCGATCACGCGCCAGTATGGCGGCACCGGGCTGGGCCTCACGCTGACCCACAACCTGTGCGAAGCCATGGGCAGCCAGTTGAACATTGAATCCACGCCCGGCGTGGGCAGCCGTTTCTATGCCGATTTGCCCCTCCCCGCCCACACCCCCGCAACCCCATGGCCAAGATTGAAAGGCCGCGTGGTGGTGGTCAGCCCGCTCAACAGCGGCCTGACGGAATTACTGAGCAGGTTGTTGCCTGAATGGGGCATCGAGTATCGCCATTTCTCGACCCCGGATTTACACCCCGACACCCAGCCCGACCTGCTGATCACGGACTGCCTTGAGTGCCTTGTCGGGATTCGCCCGGCCACCCGAATTCCCATTCTGCTGGTGACGGCGTATGGCAATTTCATGCCAGCCAGCCAGGTCGAGGCCTTGGCGCCGTTGCAACAACAGGCGCGCCCACTCTCGCGCGCCGTGCTGCATCAAGCGTTGTCCCGAAGTTTGAAAACAGATGCGCTGATGCCTGACGATTTGCCCGGCAGCCCATTGGTCGCGCCCCATCGCGCACGGATTCTGTTGGTGGAAGACAACCCGGTGAACCAGTTGGTGGCCAAGGGCATGCTCAGCAAGCTGGGGTGTGAAGTGGTGGTCAGCAGTCACGGCGGGGAGGTCTTGCAGCAGCTTGAGCGCGGACGTTTCGATCTGGTGCTGATGGACTGCAACATGCCGGTGATGAACGGTTATGAAGCCACCCGGCTGATTCGCCAAAGCGGGAAATGGCCTGATTTACCGATCATCGCCCTGACGGCCAACGCCATGCCCGAAGAACGCGAACACTGCAGGACAGCGGGCATGAACGACTATCTGGCCAAGCCGTTTCACCGGGAAGAGTTGATCACCGTGCTGGATCAGTGGATTCCGGTGGTGCAGACGAACTGAGCGCAGTTGTTTGATTCTGCCCGCAAGGCGTAGGAGTGGGGCTTGCCCCAACGGCCTCCGGCCAGAATCAAGCACCCGACAGCGATTCAATTATTTAAGCAACGCCTCAATATCCGAGGTCAGCTCTTCCGGCTTGGTCAACGGCGCATAGCGTTTGACCAGTTTGCCGTCCTTGCCGACCAGGAATTTGGTGAAATTCCACTTGATGCGCTCTGACCCCAACAGACCTGGCGCCTGCTTTTTAAGCTGAACGAACAACGGGTGAGCGTTGCTGCCGTTCACATCGATCTTCTTGAACAACGGAAAACTCACCCCGTAGTTCAACTCGCAGAATTCCGAGATCGCACCTTCATTGCCCGGTTCCTGCTTGCCAAACTGATTGCAGGGGAAGCCCAAAACGACCAGGCCTTGATCCTTGTAACGCTGCCATAGCTCTTCGAGGCCTTTATATTGTGGTGTGAACCCGCATTTGCTCGCCGTGTTCACCACCAAAACGGCCTTGCCCGCATAGTCCGCGAGGGTTTTCTGCTCGCCCTTGATCGTCTGCACCGGGATGTTCAGCAAATTGTCGCTCATGGCGAGGCCTCGAAAAGAATCAAACCGCCAAACTAGCGCGCCAGTGATTGGCGCGCCATCGAATTACTCAGCGTGATATCACAGCATCAAGCGTCGCGGGGCACCAGGTCCAGGCAGACCGAATTGATGCAGTAACGCAGGCCGGTCGGTGGCGGGCCGTCCGGGAATACATGACCCAGGTGAGCATCGCACTTGGCGCACACCACTTCGGTGCGAATCATGCCGTGGCTGACATCACGCACTTCCACCACCGCACTGCCTTCGATCGGCGCGTAAAAGCTGGGCCAGCCGCAGCCGGAATCGAACTTGGTGGTGGAGTCGAACAGAGCATCGCCGCAGCACACGCAGTGGTAGACGCCCGGCGTTTTAGTCATGTTGTATTTGCCCGTGAAGGGCCGTTCGGTGGCCTTCAGACGGCAGACCTGATACTGCTCTGGGTCGAGCATCTGCTTCCACTCTTCGAGGGTTTTTTCCAGCTTGTCCACGGGTACACCTCCAAACTCAAAAAGCCCGAACTGTGTCTTTTCCACGGATCGGGCGGCACGTATGATTGCGCCTTCGTCGGACGCCAGTCTGTCACCGGCCTTGAAGGCATACAAATTCATTTTGATGGCGTCGTGCTCATAGATTCGCCTTCGTTGCTTACGGCAAATCGTTCTCTTTGGGATCAATCACCATGCAGTTCAGCAAATCGAACAAGCTCGCCAACGTCTGCTACGACATTCGCGGGCCCGTGCTCAAGCACGCCAAACGTCTGGAAGAGGAAGGCCATCGCATCCTCAAGCTGAACATCGGCAACCCGGCACCGTTTGGTTTCGAGGCACCTGACGAGATCCTGCAGGACGTGATCCGCAACCTGCCGACCGCGCAGGGCTACAGCGACTCCAAAGGCCTGTTCAGCGCCCGCAAAGCAGTGATGCAGTACTACCAGCAGAAGCAGGTCGAAGGTGTCGGTATCGAGGACATCTACCTGGGCAACGGCGTGTCCGAGCTGATCGTAATGTCGATGCAGGCGCTGCTGAACAACGGTGACGAAGTGCTGGTGCCTGCGCCGGACTACCCGCTGTGGACTGCTGCCGTTGCGCTGTCCGGCGGCAACCCGGTGCATTACCTGTGCGACGAGCAGGCCAACTGGTGGCCGGATCTGGACGATATCAAGGCCAAGATCACGCCGAACACCAAGGCCATGGTCATCATCAACCCGAACAACCCGACCGGCGCCGTGTATTCGAAAGAAGTGCTGCTGGGCATGCTGGAGATCGCTCGTCAGCACAACCTGGTGGTGTTCTCCGACGAGATCTACGACAAGATCCTGTACGACGATGCCGTGCACATCTGCACCGCTTCGCTGGCGCCGGACCTGCTGTGCCTGACCTTCAACGGGCTGTCGAAATCCTATCGCGTAGCGGGTTTCCGCTCCGGCTGGATTGCCATCTCCGGCCCGAAACACAACGCCCAGAGCTACATCGAAGGCATCGATATCCTGGCCAACATGCGCCTGTGCGCCAACGTGCCGAGCCAGCACGCGATTCAGACCGCGCTGGGTGGCTATCAGAGCATCAACGATCTGATCCTTCCGCCAGGCCGCTTGCTGGAACAGCGCAACCGCACGTGGGAACTGCTCAATGACATTCCCGGCGTGAGCTGCGTCAAGCCGATGGGCGCGCTGTATGCCTTCCCGCGGATCGACCCGAAAGTCTGTCCGATCCACAACGACGAGAAGTTCGCGCTGGATCTGCTGCTGTCCGAGAAACTGCTGATCGTTCAGGGCACCGCGTTCAACTGGCCTTGGCCGGACCACTTCCGCGTGGTGACCTTGCCACGCGTGGATGATCTGGAAGCGGCGATTGGCCGGATCGGCAATTTCCTGAAAACCTACAAGCAGTAGTGCTGCTGATCGTGCCCACGCTCTGCATGGGCACGCATCCCGTGACGCTCCGCGCCACCCTGCAGGGGACGCGGAGCGTCCTGTGCGGCGTTACCACGCGGAGCGTGGGAACGATCAGTATTGCTTGAACGCTCTACCCCCGCCCTCTCGTCCATGGTCCATAATTGCCTTGGCGACGCAAAACGACACAGTTTGAAATAGTCGCCCGGTTGAATAGCCTCCGACATCACCTTATATACCCCGCAACGCGTTACACATTCTTCACGAGGAGAAATTCCAGATCATGATGCGCATCTTGCTGTTTTTGGCCACTAACCTTGCGGTCGTGCTGATTGCCAGCATCACCCTGAGCCTTTTTGGCTTCAATGGTTTCATGGCGGCCAACGGGGTTGATCTGAACCTCAATCAGCTGCTGATCTTCTGCGCCGTGTTTGGTTTCGCCGGTTCGCTGTTCTCGCTGTTCATCTCCAAGTGGATGGCCAAGATGAGCACCGGAACCGAGATCATCACCCAACCCCGCACCCGCCACGAACAATGGCTGCTGCAAACCGTGGAACAACTGTCCCGCGAGGCGGGCATCAAAATGCCGGAAGTCGGGATTTTCCCGGCCTACGAAGCGAATGCCTTCGCTACCGGCTGGAACAAGAACGACGCACTGGTCGCCGTAAGCCAGGGTCTGCTGGAGCGCTTCTCGCCTGAAGAAGTGAAAGCGGTACTGGCCCACGAAATCGGCCACGTGGCCAACGGCGACATGGTGACGCTGGCGTTGGTTCAGGGCGTGGTGAACACCTTCGTGATGTTCTTCGCGCGCATCATCGGCAACTTCGTTGACAAGGTGATCTTCAAGAACGAAGAAGGCCGGGGCATGGCGTTCTATATCGCGACCATCTTCGCCGAAATCGTGCTGGGCTTCCTGGCCAGCGCCATCGTCATGTGGTTCTCGCGCAAACGCGAATACCGCGCCGACGACGCCGGTGCTCGCCTGGCCGGTACTGGCGCGATGATCAGCGCGTTGCAGCGCCTGCGTTCGGAACAGGGTGTTCCGGTGCAAATGCCTGATAGCCTGACCGCTTTCGGCATCAATGGCGGCCTGAAACACGGCCTCGCAGGCCTGTTCATGAGCCACCCGCCGCTGGAAGACCGTATCGAGGCCCTGCGCCGTCGCGGTTGATTCGCAGTGCTGTAATGAGAAAGGGCGACTTCGGGTCGCCCTTTTCTTTTGCCAAGATAAACCGCTCCAACTCCGGACGGCTACAGAGACAAACAGTTACTATCGGCGAAACATCCGGTAGGCGTATTCCATCAACTGCGTCACTCCCGCCTGCTTGAACTTGGCGCTCTTTTCCAGCACGTCCCACTCTCCCACCTGCTTCACTCGCCACTCTGGCGACAGCAGTTGCTGCACCTCGTCGCCATCCACAGCGAAGGGAGGCCCGTCGATCCGAGATTGGTCGTAATCCAATGTGATCAGCAGGCCGCAGGAATCCTCTCCCATGAGTCGATTCAACTGTTGAACGTACTGCCAGCGCATGCTTGCGGGCAGCGCGATCATCGCGGCGCGGTCGTAAAACGCTGTGCATTCGCCGATGTTTTCCGGTTTGAGCGCAAAGAAATCGCCGCACCAGATCTCACACGCTCCGTAGCGGTACAGTTTGAAATCTGCGTGCTCCTCGACCCTGGGAGTCAAACCCGCTTCGCTGAACCACGCAGCGACGGCGGTTTCGGACAACTCGGCGCCGACGACGTAATGGCCTTGATCCAGAAGCCAGTGGATGTCGATCGTCTTCCCGCAGAGAGGCACGAAAACACGCTCACCCGGCTGAACCGTCAGCTCTGGCCAGAGCTTCACAAGATACGGATTCACCTCCGATTGATTGAAACCTATCTGATTGATCGCCCAGCGCTCATGCCAAAACTGCGGCTCCATAAATGCTCCTGATATTTCGATCAAACGGCACTAAAACTTATATTAGATTTAGATCAATGATCTGCCTGATCATGGCCACTATCTTATACGCTCAGGACGTTCGACATGTTCCCCAGCCTGTTCATTTCTCATGGCTCCCCCATGCTCGCTCTGGAACCCGGTGAAAGTGGCCCGGCACTGGCGCGTCTGGCCGCTGAACTGCCACGGCCCAAGGCGGTGGTGATCGTGTCAGCGCATTGGGAAAGCAACGATTTGCGGGTCAATGGCAATCCGCAACCGGAAACCTGGCACGACTTCGGCGGCTTCCCCGCGGAGCTCTTCGCCGTGCAATACCCGGCATCCGGGCAGTTGGCCACGACACACCGGGTCATGGAGCTGCTGGCTGCGGCCGGCCTCCCGGCGCACATGGATTCCCGCCGCCCGTTCGACCATGGGGTCTGGGTGCCGCTGTCGCTGATGTACCCGAAAGCGGACGTGCCAATCGTGCAGGTGTCATTGCCGTCGCGCATGGGGCCTGAATTACAGACCCGCGTCGGCGAGGCATTGAGCCCGTTGCGTGAAGAAGAAGTGCTGGTGATCGGCTCAGGCAGCATCACCCATAATTTGCGCGAGCTGGATTGGCACGCAGGGCCAGAAAGCGTCGAGCCTTGGGCGCTGGTGTTTCGTGACTGGATGGTGGAGAAACTGGCGGCCAACGATGAAGTGGCCTTGCACGATTATCGTCGGCAGGCTCCGAATGCCGTGCGCAATCATCCGACCGACGAGCATCTGCTGCCGCTGTATTTCGCGCGGGGTGCGGGCGGTGAGTTCAGCATCGCGCACCAAGGCTTCACCATGGGCGCGTTGGGGATGGATATTTACCGGTTTGGGTAATGCTCCTGCATATACGCATTCTGCGACGCAAAAAAATCCCCGGACCAGCCGGGGATTTTTTTGTTCAGACGATCAGCTCAACGCCAATCAGTCTTCGCGGTAGCGACGCAGCTTCAGCTGTTTGCCTGCAACGCGGGTGTCTTTCAGCTTGGCCAGCAGGCGCTCCAGACCTTCCTCTGGCAGCTCGACCAGGCTGAAGCTGTCGCGCACCTGGATGCGACCGATGGCTTCGCGAGCCAGGCCACCTTCATTGAGGATGGCGCCCAGCAGGTTCTTCGCGGCGATACCGTCACGCGCGCCCAGCGCAGTACGGCAACGGGCACGGCCTTCAGCCAGCGGCATCGGCGCGCGACGCTCGCGGTCGCCACGGTCAGGACGGTCGCCCGACGGACGATCACCACGTGGCGCACTGTTCGGCACCAGTGGACGCTCTTTCTCGATGGCCGCCAGGTTCAGCGCTTGACCGTTGGTCGCCTTGCGCAGCAGCGCAGCGGCCAGGGCACGCGGGCTGCAGCCGATGTCAGCAGTCAGACGGTCGAGCAGGTCACCATGGGTGGCTTCGGCGTCGGCAACCAGCGGCGCGAGGCTGTTGGTCAGTTTCTTGATGCGGGCATCCAGAACAGCTTGCGAATCGGGCAGGCGAACCTCAGCTACCCGCTGACCGGTCACACGCTCGATCACTTGCAGCATGCGGCGCTCACGTGGCGTGACCAGCAGCAGCGCACGGCCTTCGCGACCGGCGCGGCCGGTACGGCCGATACGGTGAACGTACGACTCCGGATCGTACGGCATGTCGACGTTGAACACGTGAGTGATGCGCGGAACGTCCAGACCACGGGCCGCGACGTCGGTGGCGACGACGATGTCCAGACGGCCGTCTTTCAGCGAGTCGATCACGCGCTCACGCTGGTTCTGGGCGATGTCGCCGTTCAGCGCAGCGGCCTTGTAGCCTTTGGCTTCCAGAGCGCTGGCCAGGTCCAGAGTGGCCTGCTTGGTGCGTACGAACATGATCAGGGCGTCGAAATCTTCGACTTCCAGCAGGCTCAGGACAGCCGAGGTCTTCTGGTCAGCATGAACCAGCAGGTGAGCCTGCTCGATCGCGGTGACGGTCTGGGTCTTGCTCTGGATCTTGACGTGTTTCGGGTCTTTCAGGTGACGCTCGGCGATCGCACGGATCGACTGCGGCAGCGTGGCCGAGAACAGTACGGTCTGACGGCTTTCAGGCATGGCGTTGAAGATGACTTCCAGGTCATCCATGAAGCCCAGCTTGAGCATTTCGTCAGCTTCGTCCAGCACCAGATGGTTCACGGTGGCGAGGACTTTTTCGTCGCGACGCAGGTGGTCGCACAGGCGGCCCGGCGTGGCGACAACGATTTGCGCGCCATTGCGGATGGCTTTCAGTTGTGGGCCCATCGGCGCACCGCCGTAGACGGCCACGACATTTACGCTTGGCATCTGCTTGGCATAGGTTTCGAAAGCGGTGGCCACTTGCAGGGCCAGTTCGCGGGTCGGCGCGAGGATCAGCGCTTGCGGCTCGCGTTTGCTTGGGTCGATGCGGTTCAGGATAGGCAGTGCGAAGGCTGCGGTTTTACCGGTACCTGTCTGCGCCTGACCGATCATGTCGTGACCGGCGAGGATGATCGGGATCGATTGTTGCTGAATCGCCGACGGCTCTTCGTAGCCGGTCGCGATGACGGCAGCAACAATATTCGGATTAAGGTCAAGAGCGGCGAAGCCGCCGGTTTCCTGGGTCATGGGTCTGCCTCTGAGTGCATCCGCAAAGACCCATGCTTCAAAGCTGCGCGTGCCGTGTAAGACCCGAAGGTCACCCTGGCTGCTTTGTCGGCGGGGATTTGCGAAAACGTATTGATGAATGGATCGTCAAGGATAGTTCGTGGGGGAACCGGCTTGCGGAGAGTGCCTCGCAAACACACGCCATGACGACGGCCCTATGAAAGACCGGCGCGCACTATACCGGAATTGCCAAAAAAAAGGAGCATTTTTTTCACACAACCAAGTCCTTGCGGCCAACGGTCACAGGCTTTGCGCAAACCTGTGCCAGTGTCTATTTTTTCAAGGCCCGGTATTACTGGCGGCGGGGGCTTAAACGTTTCACCTCATCAGTCAGGCAGCCCACCCTCCTCTCCTACTCAGCAGCAGGATTCTGGACATGACCTCTTCGATCAAAGGCCACGTCACCCGGGAACAGCGCGGCGCCATCATGCTCATCGGGCTGGACCGCGTGGCCAAGCGCAACGCCTTCGACATGCACATGCTCAATGAACTGAGTCTGGCCTACGGCGAATTCGAACGCTGTGAACAGGCGCGGGTCGCCGTGGTGTTCGCCCACGGCGAGCATTTTACCGGCGGGCTGGATCTGGCGGAGACCGGCCCCACGTTGATCAATGGTTGGCATTTGCCGGATGGCGGTTACGACCCGTGGGGCGTTTTCGCAGGCCCGCGGGTCAGCAAACCGGTCATCGTCGCCGCCCAAGGCTACTGCCTGACACTGGGAATTGAGTTGATGCTGGCCGCCGACATCAATCTGTGCGCGAGCAATGCGCGCTTTTCGCAGATTGAAGTCCAGTGCGGTCTGTTCGCGTTTGGCGGCGCAACGCTGCGCATGCATCAGATCGCCGGATGGGGAAACGCGATGCGCTGGCTATTGACCGGCGATGAGTTCGACGCTCACGAAGCACTGAGCATGGGACTGGTGCAAGAGGTCCTGGTGCAGGAGGATTTGCTGGCTCGTGCGTTGCAGTTGGCCGGTCGCATTGCCGAACGTGCGCCACTGGGCGTTCGGGCCACCTTGGCGTCAGCGCGTCTGGCGGTGCGAGAGGGCGAGGAACAAGCGGCCAGACAACTGTTGCCGCACATTCGGGAGGTGATGTCCAGTGAAGACGCCAAAGAAGGCCTGCGCGCCTTGATCGAACGCAGGCCGGGCCAGTTCACAGGCCATTGAGCGTTTTCAGGTCGCTGCACGCAGGGTCTTGATCAGCGGCAGCAGCGAATAGCCGAGCTGAGGGGCAAGGGCTTCGGCGCGGGCAGTCAGCGCGTCGATGTCCAGCGTCTGGTCCAGATCGGACGGCACGATAAGGATCACGTTGCCTTCCTTGACCGGCAGCTCCCAGTAATGCCGGTGGTAAAGCCCGCGCAATAGCGCCGCACCCAAAGGCTTGCCGTCATCAGAGGCCCACTGGTTGATGATCAGCCAGCCACCGGGATTGAGGTGTTGCTGGCATTTCTCCAGAAAACCCCATGCCAGATGACCCGCCGCAGGGCCGGTGTCGGTGTACAGGTCGACGAAGATCAGGTCGGCGGTTTCAGCCGAGGGCAACAGCTCAAGGGCGTCCCCCACTCTTATATAAAGACGGGGGTCATCGGTCAGGCCCATGTATTCCATGGCCAGACGCGGTACATCCGGGCGCAGCTCGATGGCTTCGACGTCCTCCAGTGGCAAAAAGCGCAAGCACGCCTGGGTCAGTGTTCCCGCGCCCAACCCCATGAACAACGCACTTTCCGGCGCGTCATGGCACAACGCGCCGATCAGCATCGCGCGGGTGTAGTCGTACTCCAGCCAGCTTGGGTCAGAGGTGAAGGTGCAGCTCTGCTCGATGGCATCGCCGAACTCCAGAAAGCGATAGTCCTCGACTTCCAGCACGCGAATCATGCCGAAGTCGTCGTGAACTTCGGCCAGTACGCGCTCTACACGCTGCTCGGTCATTACGGCTCTCTTGCTACAAGTGATGGACACCCTGCGAGCGCTGGCAGCCAGGCACCCAGTGTGTGGAAAGCGCGGATTGTCAGCCATGCGCCCCCCGCAGGTCACGCAAATTATCGGGGCGGCTGCTACCATGGCCGTCCCCTTGCTTTGATTTCGAGAAGAAGATGAGCCACCTGTGGAGCCCCGATAGCTGGCGGACCTTGCCAATCCAGCAACAACCCCAGTACCCCGATGCCGAGCACGTGCTGCGCGTGGAGCAGACGCTGGCCAGCTACCCGCCGCTGGTGTTCGCCGGAGAAGCCCGCGAACTGCGCCGACAGTTTGCCGAGGTGACAGAGGGGCGCGCGTTCCTGCTGCAAGGGGGCGACTGCGCCGAAAGCTTCTTCGAGTTCTCCGCCGCGAAAATCCGCGACACCTTTAAAGTGCTGCTGCAGATGGCGATCGTCATGACCTTCGCGGCCGGGTGCCCGGTGGTCAAGGTCGGGCGTATGGCCGGTCAGTTCGCCAAGCCGCGCTCAGCCAACGACGAAACCGTGGATGGTGTGACATTGCCCGCCTACCGTGGCGATATCGTCAACGGCATCGGTTTCGACGAGAAGAGCCGCGTGCCCGATCCGGATCGCTTGTTACAGGCCTATCACCAGTCCACCGCCACCCTGAACCTGCTGCGTGCCTTCGCGCAGGGTGGTTTCGCTGATTTGCATCAGGTGCACCAGTGGAATCTGGACTTCATCGCAGGCTCGGCGCTGTCGGACAAGTACAGCCAGCTCGCCGACCGCATCGACGAGACCTTGGCCTTCATGCGCGCCTGCGGTATGGACACCTCACCGCAGTTGCGCGAAACCAGTTTCTTCACGGCCCACGAAGCCTTGCTGCTGAATTACGAAGAAGCCTTCGTGCGTCGCGACAGCTTGACCAACGACTTCTATGACTGCTCGGCGCACATGCTGTGGATTGGCGACCGCACCCGCCAACTGGACGGCGCCCACGTGGAATTTCTGCGCGGGGTGAAGAACCCGATTGGCGTGAAAGTCGGCCCAAGCATGAACACCGATGACCTGATCCGCCTGATTGACATTCTCAACCCGGACAATGACCCCGGCCGCCTGAACCTGATCGCCCGCATGGGCGCGAACAAGGTTGGCGACCATTTGCCAGGGCTGATTCGCGCCGTGGAGCGTGAAGGCAAGAAAGTGCTGTGGAGTTCCGACCCCATGCACGGCAACACGATCAAAGCCAGCAGCGGCTACAAGACCCGTGACTTCGCGCAGATTCTGGGCGAGGTAAAGCAGTTCTTCCAGGTGCATCAGGCCGAAGGCACGTATGCCGGTGGCATCCACATCGAAATGACCGGGCAGAACGTCACCGAATGCATCGGCGGCGCACGTCCAATTACTGAAGATGGTTTGTCGGACCGTTACCACACGCATTGTGATCCACGGATGAACGCTGATCAGTCGCTGGAACTGGCATTTTTGATTGCCGAGACGTTGAAGCAGGTGCGTCGATAAGTCTGCGCAGCCCTCTGTAGGAGTGAGCTTGCTCGCGATAGCGGTGTATCAGGTTCATTTTTATGATTGAAGCACCGCCATCGCGAGCAAGGTCACTCCTACAGAGAATGCATTTGAGCCCGCAACCGGGCACCACTGGCCCGCTGGCAGTTGATCAACACCTCCGGCAACCCCAGCCAATCGGCCAGAGTTCTGAGGTGCTGCGCCAACGCCTGCATCCCTTCGTCGTCCAGCCCCGGCTCCTCTTCATGAACGGCATGCACGGCCAGCCGTCCCGCCGCTCGCTCGGCACGCAGGTCAACACGCGCCGCGATCCGTTCGTGATGCAAAAAAGGCAGTACGTAGTAGCCATACACTCGCTTGTGGGCAGGGGTGTAAATCTCCAGTCGATAATGAAAATCGAACAAACGCTCGGTGCGTGCCCGTTCCCAGATCAGGGAATCAAAGGGTGAAAGCAGCGCACTGGCCGCCATTTTTCGCGGGATCTTGAGTTCCGGCAGCACATAAGCGGGCTGTTTCCAGCCTTGCACCTGAACCCGCTCAATAGCGCCCTCTTCCAGTAACTCGGCGATCCCGGTTTTGGCCGGGACCGGGTCCTGACGGAAGTAATCGCGAATATCTTTCTCGACGGCAACACCCAGCGCACCGACGGCACGCAGCAACAAGCCGCGCTGGGCCTCGGCTTCGCTCAGTTCGGGGTGATCGATGATCGCAGACGGCAGCACCCGCTCCGGAAGGTCATACAGCCGCTCAAAGCCACGCCGCCCCGCGACCGTCACTTCGCCCGCGGCGAATAGCCATTCCAGCGCGTGCTTTTCATCGCTCCAGTCCCACCACGGACCTGCGCGCTCCTGGCGGGTGTTGAGGCTCCCTGCCCCCAACGCCCCCTGATCGCGCACCGCTTGCAGCACGTTTGCAATGGTGGATTGCCGTTCCCGACCGAACTTGGCCATTTGTTGGTAGATGCCTTCGCCTTGAGCAGCACGCTTCATGCGCCAGCGCATCAGCGGGTACAGCGCCACCGGCAGCAACGACGCTTCGTGGCCCCAATATTCGAAGAGTTTGCGCTGCCGCCCCTGACTCCAGGCGGCCTGGTCCAGCAGCTTCTGCGGGTAGTTGCCCAAGCGCGAAAACAGCGGCAGGTAGTGCGACCGCACCAAAGCGTTGACCGAATCGATCTGCACCACACCAAGGCGTTCGATCAACTGGGTAACGTGGCGAGACGTAATCGTCGCGGCAGGTTGGCGGCCACTGAAACCTTGGGCCGCCAGCGCCACACGACGCGCTTGCTTGATGGACAGTTGCTGTTGCGTCGGCAGTTCTGCGGGCATGCGAGACCTCCTGGTCGGTCCACAAAACTACCTGACTGCGCCGCGTCTGTGTAGCAGTAGGCCGTGCGCATGCTTGTGGGCGATTCTATGTTGTCTGGTCAACTGCATTCGTCGGAACGCCGCCCGCCCCAAGGCGGCGTTCCGACGAATCCATGGGGCCTATTAATGCTTCATTGGATCATCCCAGAACGGCCGCTCGGACTCTTCCATGACATCCGCTCGCGACAAGCCCATGTCTTTCAACGCGGCGTCGCTCAAACTGGCCAGTTGCACACGTTCACGATGCAACTTGCGCCAGCGGGCAATTTGGCCAATGGCGGCATGCCAGGCGCGCTCAATTGCTGAATCATGGGACAGGGTTTTCAGAACCAGTACGTAACCTTTTTGACCTTTCATCGTCTTGCCCTCCAAGTGGGGATGGGCAGATTGTTGCGCCGAGATTAAGATCAATCCAACGAATGTTTCTGATGCACTGCATCTGGGAGATTGATCCATGGCCACCTACCCCAGCATCGACAGCGAACTGCTGCGCACCTTTGTCGCCATCGCCGATCAAGGCGGGTTCACCAAAGCGGGTGAGGTCGTGAACCGCACGCAATCGGCGGTCAGCATGCAGATGAAGCGGCTGGAAGATGACGTGGTGCAGCGCCCGTTGTTTCAGAAAGACGGCCGCGTGCTGAACCTGACGGCGGAGGGGCAGGTGCTGCTGGGTTATGCGCGGCGCATCCTCAAACTGCACAGCGAGGTGTTCAATACCCTGCGCGAGCCGCACATGGTCGGCACGGTGAAGATCGGCACACCGGATGATTACGTCATGCGCTTTCTGCCCGGCATTTTGTCGCGCTTCGCGCAGGCCTACCCGTTGATTCAGGTGGAAGTGCATTGCGAATCGTCGGCACAGTTGCTGCAACGGCAGGATCTGGATTTGAGCATCGTGACCCGCGAACCGGGCAAGGAGATCGGCCAGATTCTGCGTCAGGAACGGTTTGTCTGGGCCGAGGCGGCAGGCTTCTATCCGCATGAACAAACGCCGATGCCGCTGGCGATGTTCAACAGCGATTGCTTCTGCCGATTGTGGGCAAGCAATGCACTCGACGCCTCGGGCCGCGAGTACCGCATCGCCTACACCAGCGCCAGCTTGTCCGCCATCATGGCAGTGGTCAGCGCAGGTCTGGCAGTGACGGCCCAGTTGGAAAGCCTCATCACCTCGGACCTGCGAGTGCTTGGCGAGGCGGAAGGACTTCCGCAACTGCCCTCGGCGAGTATCGTGCTCCTGCGCAACCCAAGCAATCCTTCGCCGATCACTGAATGCCTGGCCGATCACATTGCCGAGGGGTTCAAACTGTAAGCGTCAGATCCTGAAGCACAGCATGATCGCGCAGATCACCAGAAACACGCAGAACAGCGAGCGCAGCAGGCGTTCCGGAAGGCTGTGGGCCAACGCAACGCCCCAACTGATGCTGGCCAGGCCGCCGATCGCCAACGGAATTCCCATCAACCAGTTCACATGACTGTGCAGCGCATAGGTGAAGAACGTGATGGTCGTGGCCGGAGCTGCCAGTGCCAGCGCCAGACCTTGGGCCACCACTTGGGTGGCGCCAAATACGCCGGTCAGGATCGGCGTGGCAATCACTCCGCCACCAACGCCGAACAAGCCTGCCGTCACGCCAGAACCCACGCCCAGCGCCCACAGCCAATTACGGTGACGCAGCTCGGTCCCGGCGTTGCCCTTGCGCCAGTACATCTGGATCAGGTTGAAGGCCGTCAGGACGATCAGGAAGCCCACGAAGCCGATGCGCATACTCTGGGCATCGACTCGCACCGCCCACAGCGACGTCAGCCAGGACACGAAGAAGCTCGGCACGATCAACATCAACGCATTGCGCACCGAAATTCGGTTGCGCTGGTTATAACGCCACAGCGCCAGCAGCACGTTCGGCAGTACCATCAGCAGCGCGGTGCCTTGCGCCAGTTGCTGATCCAGACCGAACAGCACACCCAATGCCGGGATCGCCACCAATCCGCCACCAATTCCGAACAGGCCACCCAATGTGCCCATGGCGGCGCCCAACAGCAGGTACATCACAACATCGACAATCACGCTCGGTCCTCTATATGAATCTGCGCGCATGCTACGCAGTCAAATCGATCGGCGAAATCGGCAGACGGCCATTGACGTGCACGATTCGTGAAATATCGATTCACGAATCGTGCAGAGAAGACTGTCGCACAACGGTGATAGATAAGTGTCGCAAGGCCGATTACCGAAATTACTTTGTGCATTAAAGATCGCCACGCTAAATTAGTCACCATTATCGATCCACCGAGGACGCTTTCGATGAACGCCGACCCAAGCTGCACCACGGCGGGCGCTGGCAGTTGCGAAGATCTGCTGCTGGACAACCAGCTGTGTTTTGCCCTGTACTCCACTTCCCTGATGATGACCAAGGTCTACAAGCCGTTGCTTCAGGAACTGAATCTGACCTACCCACAATATCTGGCGATGCTGGTGCTGTGGGAACAGGATGGACTGACAGTAGGAGAAGTCAGTACGCGATTGCTGACCGATCCAGGTTCCCTGACACCTTTGCTCAAACGACTGGAAAGCGAAGGCCTGATCAGCCGTACCCGCAGCAAGGAAGATGAACGTGTTGTCCTGCTGACCTTGACCGACCAAGGCAAGGCGCTGCACGAAAAGGCTCGCCGGATTCCGCAATGCATCCTGGCGGCCAGCGGGATCAACATGGAACAACTTCAGGCGTTGCAAAAAGATCTACTGGGGCTGCGCGCAAACCTGCACAGCAGTCTCTGACCCGCTACCTCCCCTCCTCCCAAGGCCAGCCATTCGTGCTGGCCTTTTTCGTTTTTTTCTTCAGCTATTCATCGCTGGAAAGCCGAGCATTTCGATTTTTTTAAAAAAATATTCACTTAAAAATCAATCAGTTAAACAAAAAAACGATTTCCTTCAGAAAAATCTCGAAAATTTATCTTGCACGCAAAACATTATCGCACTACATTTCATCTCACTTGCTTAGCGCACAAAACTTTAGCGCAAAGCACAACAGGCTTCAGGCCAACATCATCAAGTGAGGAATTACCATGAAAGCGCTCTATACCGCAGTCGCAACCGCAACCGGTGGCCGTGATGGCCGTGCTGTTTCCAGCGACAAGATTCTCGACGTGAAACTGGCCACGCCAAAAGAACTGGGCGGCGCCGGTGGTGAAGCCACCAACCCTGAGCAACTGTTCGCTGCTGGCTACTCGGCGTGCTTCATCGGTGCACTGAAATTCGTTGCGGGTCAGAGCAAACGCAGCATCCCTGCCGACGCCTCGATCACGGCCCATGTCGGCATCGGCCAGATCCCTGGCGGTTTCGGTCTGGACATCGACCTGAACATCAACCTGCCAGGTCTGGATCAAGCCGACGCTCAAGCGCTGGTCGACGCCGCTCACCAGGTCTGCCCTTACTCCAACGCCACTCGCGGCAACGTTGACGTTCGCCTGCACGTGACCGTCTAACCCACCCGACCGGAAGGAGAAAGAACATGAACACATTCGGCAAAATTCTGGCGGGCTCGCTCCTCGCGCTGTCGATCGGCAATGCCTTTGCAGCAGGCGATACCGGCGTCGAGCACAACACCCAGGCGTTTCTCGATGCCTTGAATTCGGGCACTGGCAAGCCGATCGAGCAACTGTCGCCCAAGGACGCACGCGCTGTTCTGACCGGCGCTCAGGCCGGGGTCAAACTGACCCTGCCCAAAGCCGATGTCAGCCAGAAGACCATCTCGGTCGATGGCCAGAACATCAGCCTGACCATTGTGCGTCCGGCAGGCGTCAAGGGCACATTGCCTGTGTTCATGTTCTTCCACGGTGGCGGCTGGGTACTGGGCGACTTCCCGACCCACGAGCGTCTGGTTCGCGATCTGGTAGCGGGTTCCGGTGCGGTGGCGGTGTTCGTCAACTACACCCCTTCGCCTGAAGCGCACTACCCGACCGCAATCAACCAGGCCTATGCCGCGACCAAATGGGTGGCCGAGCACGGCAAGGAAATCAACGTCGACGGCAAACGTCTGGCCGTGGCCGGCAACAGTGTGGGTGGCAACATGGCGGCGGTCGTCAGCCTGATGGCCAAAGACAAGGGCACGCCGGCGATTCGTTATCAAGTGCTGCTGTGGCCGGTGACTGACGCCAACTTCGACACAGGTTCCTACGACCAGTTTGCCGAGGGTCACTTTCTCACCCGCAATATGATGAAGTGGTTCTGGGACAACTACACCACCGATCCGAAACAACGCGCCGAGAT
This sequence comes from Pseudomonas sp. Pseu.R1, assembly GCF_045764065.1. Lineage (NCBI taxonomy): Bacteria > Pseudomonadati > Pseudomonadota > Gammaproteobacteria > Pseudomonadales > Pseudomonadaceae > Pseudomonas > Pseudomonas sp. Pseu.R1. The sequence goes on from NZ_JBJGEE020000001.1 coordinate 1,747,198, forward strand.
CTACGCCTCACCGCTGCGCGCCACCACGGATCAGTTGAAAGGTCTGCCGCCAGCGCTGGTACAAACCGCCGGAGCCGACGTACTGCGTGATGAAGGCGAAGCCTACGCTCGCAAGCTGGACCAGGCCGGTGTGCCAGTCACTGCGGTGCGCTACAACGGCATGATTCACGACTACGGTTTGCTGAACGTGGTTAGCCAGGTGCCGGAAGTGCGGTCTGCGATGTTGCAGGCTTCCCAAGAGTTGAAAGAGCATCTGAAGTAATACGACATCTCCCCCTGTAACAGTCCGGCCGGGCGGCTACAGGGGTTCATCTTTCCAACGCAAAACCATCACCCACAAAAAAGCCCGACTCAATGGTCGGGCTTTTTTGCATGCGGGGTTAGCGCATATTACTTCTTGGTGCGGCCCTTGAAGGAGCTGTCACGGGTGTCGATATCGATCCACTCGTCGATTTCGATGAAGTCAGCGACCTGGATTTCAGTGCCGTTGGCCAGTTTGGCTGGCTTCATGACTTTACCGGAAGTGTCGCCACGGGCCGAGTTCTCGGTGTAGGTCACTTGACGGCTGATGGTGGTCGGCAGTTCTACGGAAACCAGACGGCCTTCGAAGAAAACGGCTTCGCAGACGTCCTGCATGCCTTCTTCGATGAACGGCAGAACAGCTTCGATGTCTTCAGCGTTCAGCTCGTACATGGTGTAGTCGGTGGTGTCCATGAACGTGTAGGAGTCACCGCTGATGAAAGACAGGGTGGCTTCTTTACGGTCCAGGATCACGTCGTCCAGCTTGTCGTCGGCGAAGTAGACGGTTTCAGTCTTGTAGCCGGTCAGCAGGTTTTTCAGCTTGGTCTTCATGATCGCGCTGTTACGACCCGACTTGGTGAATTCAGCTTTCTGAACCAGCCAAGGATCGTTGTCGATACGCAGTACGGTACCGGGTTTAAGCTCTTTACCAGTTTTCATTGCGAGTATCCGAATTTGGATTGAAGTTCTTTCTAAGCCCTGTACGAAAAGCCACTTTTCGTACAGGGCTTACTACAAGGCCGCGTATCATAGCCAATTTCGGTAAAAGTGTACTAGCGCAGTCGTCAGATCATCCTGCAAGGCCCGTTCCAGACACCAACGTTCGGCGTGATTGGCCAGTTCACTGCGGTGTTTTTCCAGCGCGTCCCAGCTATGTGTCATGTCTTCTGCGGCGTTCCAGTTACGCCACATCTGAGTCAGCGCCTGCCCTGCCGCATCGGAGAGGCCCGCTCGGTACAGCTCCAGGAAAGCGTCGAGCTTGGCCCAATGGGCATCGTCGTCCTGCTCGTAAATGTGCCAGATCATCGGTCGCCCCGCCCATTGCGCCCGCACGAAGGAGTCTTCGCCGCGTACCACGTTAAAGGCGCAGCACCACAACAACCGGTCATAATCTTCCTGACGCACGAACGGCAGCACTTGAATCGTCAGGCTGTCGCGCACCTGCAGCGCGCCCGCTCTCAAGCCCTCGACACCCAGCCATCGCTCGACATCACCAAGGATGCGCCCTTCAGGTACCAGCAAATGGGTGGTCTGGGCGTCCGCGGCCAGCCGCTCCAGCCACGACCCCAGTCCCGCGTGCTCATAGGCGAATAACGACATCAGGCGCGCTTGCGACTGTGGATACACCCCCAGATCAGCCAGAAACGCCTGTTGCGCAGCAGGGTTCTGTTCGAAGGCGTGACGCCGTTCGATCAGACCGGCCTCCCGCAAAAGCCCACCGGTCGTGGGACGAAAACCCGGAAAAAAGAAGAACTTTTGAATGCCGCTCGATTGCAAGGATGGCAAACCATGGCAACCGGTGACCCACTCTTCGGCACTCAGATAATCGAGATTCAGCCACAACGGTTTGGGATCGCGCGCTTTCATGGCGTCGATCTGCGTCGGCGGCAAGTGGCAGCCAAAGGCTTCGATCACCACATCCGCAGGTTCCACGGGTTGCCAATCCTTGGCCCAGAAACGCACGTCGATGCCCTCGCGCCACTGTTGTGCCGCCTGAGCATCGGCCCCCGGACACAAACGGGCGAACGCCGTCAGATCATCGATCCACAACCGCACGCTCATGTCGTGCTCGGCCACCAGTTGCCGCGCCAGGCGCAATGTCACGCCCACATCACCGAAGTTATCCACGACGGTGCAGAAAATATCCCAAGAGGCTTTCATCCCGGCTCCTTGAGGATGTTCAAAAATGCGAATTGTCCTTCATAACGGCGCAGAATCGCCAGCCCGGTCGTGCGACAATCCGCGCTACGTCCACTGCAAGTAGGGAGTCTGCCATGTACGTCAACCATCGCGAATTGTCCGTCACCCTTCGCCCGGTCAAACTGGTGCTGTCGATTGCCGCAGGCATCTGGCTGGGATTTCTGGCCGTGCTGCTCACGGGCTGGTTGATCTACAAGGTACTGCCCGCCGAGCAGACGCAGGCGCTGACAAACGCCGCAACACAATTGACCACGCCTGCGGCCAAAGCCAGGCCTGAAAGCGACAACCCAATGTTTGATCAGTACCGGCAGATCCTGCGCGACAGCGAAGCCCGCCAAGCCCAGGAAGCGGAACAGGCCGAGCGCGCACGCAGCTTCAACGGCCCCAAATGCCAGTTCTGGATGCAACAGAACCAGACGGCCCCCAGCGAGAAAAGCCGCGCAGCGATTTATCAGTTCTGCGGCTGATTGCCTTGACGAGACACGCGCCATCCATGAATAAGCAACAGGTCCTGCAACGGATCATCGAACGGCTGCAAATCGATCTGGACGTCGCCATTCGCGCCGCCCAGACTGCGTACGAAACAGCGACCCACGAAGAAAACATCGCCGAGAACAAATACGACACACTGGGCCTGGAGGCCTCGTACCTGGCCGCCGGTCAGGCACGTCGCGTGGAGGAGATCCGTCAGGCGCTGGCGTTGTATCAGCACCTGACGCTCAGGCCTTTCGATGAAGATCGGGGTATCCAGCCCGGTGATCTGATCGTGCTCGAATCCGCCAGCGGCAACGAACAGTGGCTGTTTCTCGGGCCGGACGCCGCAGGGCTGAAGGTTCAAGTCGATGACAGGCTGATCACGGTCATCACCGCTCGCGCACCGCTGGGGCAGAACCTGTTGAGCAAACTCGACGGGGATGAGGTGCAGATTGTGGTCAACGGCGCTCAGCAATCGTTCGAGATCACGCACGTGCTGTGATCCGTTAAACAATTTCAGGGTTGAAGCCCGCAAGTCATTGTGGGTAAGGTGCGCAGTCGCATGACAAAGGTGTCCCCGGATATGGAGCCGGGCACAAGGATTTTATCAAGGAGATATTTCATGACGAACGTCATCACCTTCCCTGACGCCCATGAACGTGATCGCCTCAAATCCCGTGACCGCCAAGGTTTGAGATACCTGAACAAGAAAGAGCGACAACTGATCGACTGCCTGCGCATGACCAGCCACGCCGGCCGCCAATACGTGTATGACTACGCCAACATCATGCACCGTTCCAAGCCGCTGTACCCTCACCCGCAGGAGTGATCCTCCTGCCGAGTACAAAGCCTCCGGGCACGGGCCTATAGTGGGCAGATGTTTTTTGCCTTCAGGAAATTCCCATGCCCGCTGCAACACCTGACTCCGCCGCTCGCGACACTGCCTCCCACGCCAGTGTCGATCACCTGCGCTTTCACAAGGCCCATGCGCATCTGGCGCCCACGTTCGGCAACGATGCCTTCGCGCTCAAGGCCGAGGCATTCGCGCGATTCTTCGGTACCCCCACCTTCCTCGGCGCTCAAACGCTGGTGGTGTTGCTCTGGGTGGGCGCCAACCTCACAGGGCTGGTGACGTTCGACGTCTACCCCTTCATCCTGCTCAACCTCGCCTTCAGCCTGCAATCGGCCTACGCCGCGCCACTGATTCTGCTCGCCCAGACCCGTCAGGCCGCGCGGGACAAAGCCAGCGCCGATGCTGATGCTCAACACCGTGAAGCCCTGGCTGTCGCCAATGAAGAACGCATGGCCCGCGCCGCGCAGAATACGGCGCAAATGCTCGAACTGCTGGAGCAGAACACGCGCTTGACGGAAATGACCAAAGTGCTGACAGAACGGGTCGAAGCCCTCACCGCAGACATGCACAAGCACTTTGTGAAAAAGGATGGACACGCCTGACTGAGCGCTTTAGCCATTGGGTGGACATTTATGATATTGCGAGCGTCATGAATGCACGGGATTATGAGCGTAATTTTCTAGCACCTGGCAGTTCGTCGGGTGTCTTTCCCGGAGCCCACGCCCATGCAAAGCACCTCTCGCGAAGAAACCCTGGCACTCTGGCAGGCGCAAGAACAGGAAATGCGTGCCCGTCTGGGCAAGGCAGGCAGCATGAGCCTGATGGATGTCGCGCAGCTCACGCCGCAGGAGTTTTTCGATGGTATCGGCAGTGGCGTATACCCTCATCCGCCGATTGGCGAGCTGATGGATTTCGTGCCCATCGAATGGACGCCAGGCCGTTTCCTGTTTCAAGGCACGCCCGGCCCGCAGCACTACAACCCGCTGGGCATCGTGCACGGCGGGTACGCCGCGACCCTGCTGGACTCCTGCATGGGCTGCTCGATTCATACGCAACTGAAAAAAGGCCAAGGCTACACCACGCTGGACCTGCGCATCAGTTACATCCGTGCCCTGACCGACAAAAGCGGGCCGATCCGCGCCGAAGGCACCGTGGTGCACCTCGGGCGTTCGACCGCGTTGGCGGAAGGAAAAATCTATGACGCCGATGGCCGACTGTTTGCGACGGGAACCACCACCTGCATGATTCTGGATATGAATCGTTAGTGTCCCTCGGCTCTCACAGTTTCAGCGTTGAATACACTATTTGGATTCGACGCAATCACTGTGGGGATTCGATGGTGACTGGACAGCTTTTTCGCCACCAAGGCGGCTCCCACAGAGAGGGTGCCGAACCTGTGGGAGCCGCCTTGGTGGCGAATGCGGTTGACCAGACAACATCGAGTCGCCCGCAGGGCATGCATAAGGGGCAGTATCGGAAATCAAGCCCCTTGAACAGCGTTACGCAACGACGGGAATCATCGGATCCGCTGCCGCCAACGCGGCCTCACGCTCTGCCACCGGAGGATAGATCCACACCGAGTTGATCTGCTGTTTCAATTGCTTGGCCTCCTCCTTGATCAACTTCACCTGCCGGTCCCAGCCTTCGGTGTACACCGCGCCCCACGCGCCAAGGTCCAGGCAGGTAACGTACTTGACCTGGCTATAAGGAATCGGCGCCTCGCCCAGCAAGTCGGCTGCGACGTTATTGCCCGCCGAACGCCCCAGCGCAATCGCGTGCTGACAGGTCATCAACGCGAAGTTGCCCACATCGTCAGTCGCCGCATACGCGGTATCGCCCGTGGCGAAGATATCGTCCTGGCCGATGACTTTCAGGTTGCGATCTACATGCAGGCGGCCATAAGCGTCGCGCACGCCCGGAACCTGCTCGGTCAGCGAACTGGCCCGCACGCCGACGGTCCAGACCACTGTTTTGGCATCGATGCGTCGACCGTCCGCCAGAGTCACGCCATGGGTGTCCACTGCCGCCACCGATGCATTGACCACCCACTCCACACCCAGCGTTTCGGTGGCATCGATGATCGATGGACTGATGTTTTCGCCCAGCGCCGCGCCCACCTTTTCGCCGCGATCCACAATGACCACGCGGATGTTGGCATCGGCGCCCAACGCGGCGCGCAGACGAGCAGGCATCTCGGTCGCCGTCTCAATGCCGGTGAACCCGCCACCCGCGACGACCACCGTATTGCGCATGGCTGAGTCAGGTTGCTGAGCCAACGCCTTGATGTGCTGATCCAGACGGGTCGCTTCAGCCATCAAGTCCACATCGAAAGCATGCTCGACACCCGGCACAGAAGCAGGACGCACCACGCGGCTGCCTGTGGCCAGAACCAGTTTGTCGTAGTTGATCACGACATTGGCGCCGTGAGCGTCGGTGTACGTCACGGTTTTACCCGCTGCATCAATGGTATTAGCCATGCCCTGAATGAACGTCACGCCCACGGCATCGAACAACGGCCCGAGCGGCGACTGCATCTGATGCACTTCCTGCTCGTAGTAACGCGGGCGCACGCCGAGTACGGCCTCAGGGGCCAGAACGGTTACTTGCACATCGTTACGGCCATGCATGTCCAGCAAACGCGTCGCGCTCAGTGCGCTCCACATCCCGCCGAAGCCTGCGCCAACAATCAGGATCTGCTTTTTCATTGTGTGCTCCAAAGAAGAAATCGCTTGTGTTCAGGGTGAGTGAGCAGCGACACCCGACGTCCGCCCTTCGCAGTCGGAGTTACGTGTCACCTCAAAACAACTACGACTTTATTTGTCGTAGTTATGTTCAGCAAGTGATTTTTTCAGCACCCAACATTTCTCGATGTCAGAGACGGTTTCTTTTCACATAAAAATCAAACAATTAATCGTTAAAACCGACTGTCGCCTCACCTGAAACACACTGCTTTCTGCTCGCCAGCGATCGCCAAACCACACGGATTCCTTGCGAGACCTCCGGCAAATTGTTAGCTTTTGCACGATCAGTTCAGTCGGAGATTGAGATGTCGCTTTACAGCGCGGGCGTCGAATACGGCATTCACTGCCTGCTGTACCTGGTGGACGAACGTGGCGACAGCCGTGAGGCAAGCGTGCGCGATCTGGCCGAATTGCAGGGTGTGCCTCAGGAGTATCTGGCCAAGGTGTTCACCAAACTGGCGAAGGCGAAACTGGTGATGGCCACAGAAGGAGTGCGCGGCGGTTTCAAGCTGGGCAAGCCTTCGGACGAAATCACCCTGCTGGACATCGTAACGGCCATCGACGGCCACAAGCTGATTTTCGATTGTCGTGATATCCGCGGTCGCTGCGCGGTGTTCGATGGCTGCGCCCCTGAATGGGCGACGTCGGGTGTGTGCGGGATCAACGCGGCGATGATGACGGCACAAAAGCGGATGGAAGAGGCGCTGGAACAGCAGACCATTCTCGATCTTGCACGCCGCACAGGCCGTAAGGCGCCACCGGAGTTCGCCAACCAGATCAATGGCTGGTTGAGCGACAGAAAGGAAAACCGGGCGACGGGAAACGACCCTCAAACCATCGCTGTCGCACAGCTCGACGAATGAAAAGCGCATTCGCTCTCGCTCGCGCTATTGATCCGCAATAGCCCAGACACCATCGAACGCGACTTGGGTGCAGGCTGCACGCAAGTCGCAGTCGGCGGCGTCTGAGCCATTTGTGCATGAAGAGCAAAAGCAAAGCAGGAGCAAGTGCATACGCGTCACGGGAACGCGCAAGAAGATGTAAGGCCCAATCGTTCGATGGCAGAATCGCTGCAATCTGATTTTCATGGAGACCCGCATGCTTCGCGCTTTTGAACGATGGCTCGACCCCTTCCCGCCTGACGAGGTGCCGCCCCCACCTGAGGGCTTGGCCCGCTTCTTGTGGGCCTGCACCCGGGGCGCGCGTCGCTACATCCTCGCGCTGGCACTGCTCAGCGCCGCTGTGTCGATTTACGAAGCCTGGCTGTTTTCGTTTCTCGGGCAGGTGGTGGATCTGCTCTCGACCTGGCAAACCGGCGGCGAAGCGGCCATACAGGAGAGCCGCGTACTGTGGGGAATCGGCATCGTATTGCTGACCAGCATCGCGCTGGTTGCGCTGCGCACCATGGCTCAGCACCAGATTCTGGCGATCAACCTGCCGCTGCGGCTACGCTGGGACTTCCATCGCCTGATGCTGAGACAGAGCCTGTCGTTCTTCTCCGACGAGTTCTCGGGCCGTGTCACGACCAAGGTGATGCAAACCGCGCTGGCCGTGCGCGAGGTGCTGTTCACGATCATCGAAATCGCCCCCGGCATCGGTGTGTATTTCATCGCGATCATTGCGCTGGCCGGCGGTTTCGCGGCGAAACTGATGCTCCCGTTCATGGGCTGGATCGTGCTGTTCGGGCTGGCGATGGCGTACTTCGTCCCACGTCTGGGAAAAGTTGGTCAAGAGCAGGCCAACGCGCGCTCGTCGATGACCGGGCGTGTCTCAGACGCCTACACCAACATCACGACAGTGAAACTGTTCTCCCACTCCAAGCGTGAAGCGCACTTCGCGCGAGCGGCGATGGAAGACTTCAAACAGACCGGTTTTCGCCAGATGCGCCTGGTCAGTCAGTTCGAAATCGTCAATCAGGCCCTGGTGGTCGCGCTGATCATGGGCGCGGGCGGCTATGCGTTGTGGCTGTGGCACCAGGGCGATATCGGCACAGGAGCCGTCGCTGCGGTGACCGCCATGGCGTTGCGCATCAACGGCATGTCGCACTGGATCATGTGGCAGATGACCTCGCTGTTCGAAAACATCGGCACTGTGCAAGACGGCATCGAAACCCTGACCCGCAGCCCCAAAGTCCAGGACGCCCCGAACGCGGGTGTGTTGACGACCACCGGCGGCGCGGTGACGTTCGATCAGGTGAGTTTCAATTACGGCGGTGAACGCCAGGTTCTCGACGATTTGAGCCTGCACATCAAACCCGGTGAAAAGGTCGGTCTGGTGGGGCGCTCAGGCGCGGGCAAATCCACGCTGATCAATCTGCTGCTGCGCTTTTACGACGTGAACAGCGGCGAGATTCGCATCGATGGCCAGAACATCGCCCACGTCACACAAGACAGCCTGCGCAGCGTGATCGGCATGGTCACGCAGGACACCTCGCTGCTGCATCGCTCCATCCGCGACAACATCGCTTATGGCCGCCCCGACGCAACCGACGAGCAGATCCAGCGCGCCGCTGCCGATGCCCAGGCCGATGCGTTCATCATGCAGTTGAGCGACCGGCAAGGCCACACCGGTTATGACACCCTGGTCGGCGAACGCGGTATCAAACTGTCGGGCGGCCAACGCCAACGCATTGCCATTGCCCGGGTGATGCTCAAAAACGCCCCGATTCTGTTGCTGGACGAAGCCACCAGCGCGTTGGACTCCGAAGTCGAGGTGGCCATTCAGGAGAGCCTCGACGAAATGATGCAAGGCAAAACTGTCATCGCCATCGCCCATCGGCTGTCGACAATCGCAGCCATGGACCGACTCATCGTCATGGATGATGGTCGCATCATCGAACAGGGCACCCACGCCGAGCTGCTCGAAAAGAACGGCACCTATGCGCGCTTGTGGCAACACCAGAGCGGTGGGTTTCTGGGTGAAGATCAAGGCGTGGTCGAGGCGGTGGAATAAGACAACGTCCCTTCCACCTCTCTCTCTTGATCACTAGAAGGCGTTGCGATTGGCCAGGACGAACTCTCGGACCGTCTGCGGCGCTTTCCCGGTGATCTGGCCGATCACGCCGTCTTCACCGGCAAAAATCCCGTTCTGGTAATCAATCGCGACTTCAATGAAGTGCTGGATCAGAAACGCCGGCAGATTATAGCTTTCCAAGTGCGCGCGGTATTCGTCGAGAGTGGACGGCGCGTAAGTGATCTTACGACCCAGCACAGCGCTGAGTTCTGCGGCGATCTGACTGTGGTCCATCTCGACAGGCCCGAACAGCGAATACGTTTTGCCAATGTGCTGCGCCGGATCAGTCAGCACGGCAACGATCAGCCGCGCCTGATCTTCCGCGGCAATCGGCGCATGGCGCCCTGCACCGTACGGCAGAGTGATGCGGTTGTCTTTAACGATGGGGTCAAGCACCCACGGAAACGTCAGCCACTCAGAGAAGAAGGTCGGGCGAATGTGCACCGTTGGCACGCCAGACCAGTCGAGCACCCGCTCCGCGATCCAGTGATTGCGTGCCGCGTGGCTGTGGGAATCGTTTCGTGCGGAAATCTGCGACATCTCGATCACCACCTCGACACCGGCCCGCTGCGCGGCGTCGGCGAAATAGGCTGTGGCCTGGATGTAACCGTCACGTACCGGGTAGCACAGATAGGCGCCGGTCACGCCGTCCATGGCGTGAAGAATGTCATCGTGTTCAAGCAGATCACCGACGAAGATTTCCGCACCGGCCTGGCGCAAGGCTTCGCTGCGCTCGTCATTGTGATGAACGAAAGCGCGCACGGCATGGCCTTCGGCGAGTAACTGTTGAACGGTATAGACGCCGGTTTTACCGGTCGCACCAGTGATCAGGTATTTGCGAGGTTGCATGGTCGTGCTCCTGTGAGCGAGGTCACCGTGAAGAAGAGCGCGCCATGACGATGAGCACGGCGCGCGAACGGAAAAGTCGTCGATCAGCCCGGCATCGGCGGGTTGAAATACACCGCGTCCGCAGAGGACAACGTGGACTTGATATAGCGCGAGCCCTCATCGGCCAGTGCTTCGAAACCACCGGCTTCCAGCGTTTCGTACGCAGAGTCGACCACGGCTTTCGGGGTGGACTTGGGCACGTCGAAGCCCTGAGTCAGATCGGTGTCGATGAACCCGACATGCAGGCCCACCACCTGGGTGTTGTCGCCACGCACTTGCAGCCGCAACGCGTTGGTGAAGCTCCAGGCCGCCGACTTGGTCGCCGCGTAAGCGGCCAGCAGTGGAATGCTCAACCAGGTCACATCGGACAGCACGTTGATGATTCCCCCGCCGCCGTTGGCCGCCAGAATCGGTGCGAACGCCTGACTGACACGAATCACGCCGTAGTAGTTGGTGTCCATCAAATGCTGCGACAACTCGATCATGTTCTGATCGAGGGGGCCTTGCATGACACTGGCGATACCGGCGTTGTTGACCAGCAGCGTGGTGTCCTGGCAGTGCTGCGCTGCCGCCCTCACTGATGCCTCGTCGGTGACGTCGAGCTTCACCGCAATGACACCGGGCACATCGAATGCCGCTGGGTTGCGCACCCCGGCATAGACCTTCTTCGCCCCGCGAGCCACGGCTTCCTTGACAAACGCCAGACCCAGACCACGGCTGGCACCCGTTACAAACACAACTGATCCACTGATGTTCATCAAACGATCCTCGTGGGTTGAGATGGTTTACATGTGTAATTGCACAGCTGAAAATCAAAAAAAACACGTCACACGCCTTGCTCAAGAATTGACTCACGCAGCGCAACGGCTCGCTCCTTGCCAATCTGCTCTTCCCGCTCGTGCTGAGCGGCCTGCCAAAGCGGCGCAGCCTCTTTGCGCTTCGCTTCGCCTGCGGCAGAAAGCGACAGCTTGATCGCGCCGCGCGGCCCGGCAGGGTGGCTCAACAACAACCCCTCGTTCTGTAACGGCTTCAGCGCGCGAACCAGCGTCGTCCGCTCCATGACCATCACCTCCGCAAGCTCGGCAATGAGGATCTCCGGACGCTCTTGCACCACGGTCAAGATCGAGAACTGCGAGGTCGAGATGCCCGCCTCCGCCAGATGTCGGTCATACAGACGCGTCAGCAGCCGGGCGTGGCGCCGGGCGGCGAAGCAATGACAGAGATCGGCGTTCAGTCGTGTTTTCATGACGCCCATCATATGTGTATATGCACATGTGTCAAGCAGGTTTTTCTAGTTCATGACGACCGGTTCGAATCCGTGGCATTCCGCAACAACCACGCCATCACCTTACCCAGATCCGACCCGGCGTCCGGCTCGCTGCCCGTCAGCAGATAAAACCCGCCGTCGGTGTCCAGTACCTGATCGGGGTCCAGCGCCCGGACCAGCCCACCACTTGCCAAAGCGCCACGGATCAGCACTTCGGGCGCCAGGGCCACGCCAAGCCCACGCTCGGCGGCTTCGATGGCCAGGCTGGTCTGGGAAAATATCTGCACGCTGGATGTGGCGTCCAAGCGGCGGGCAGTGAACCATTTGCTCCAGTTGTCGTGGGAGTCGGCTATCAGCGGGGCGCCGTGGGCCAAGTCATTCAGGCTGCGCCAGCGATATTGGCGTTTCACGTTCGGCGAGCAGACCGGGATGATGCTGCCGAGGAACAGCGGGCGTACATGGCACCCCGGAAACGGCGGCGTACCCCAGCGAATCGCCATGTCGACCGCATCGACGCCATGCAGGGGGCGCGCAGCGTTGCTGGCATCGATCATCACTGACAATTGGGGTTCGGCTTCGCTCAGGTGGGCGAGCTTTGGAATCAGCCAACGGCTGGCGAATGCGCCCGTCGTACTGAGCGTCAATGCCCTGCTGCCCGAAGCGGCTCGCTGGGCGCTCAGTTCGCGCGTGGCCTCGTTGATCAAATCGAGGGCGAGTTGAACCTTGGCCAGAAAGGCTTCCGCTTCGGGCAGCAAACGAACGCCGCGAGGCTGGCGCTTGAACACGTCCATGCCAAGCTTGCGCTCCAGCAACCGAACCTGCTGAGCAACGGCGCCCGTCGTGATGTGCAACTCGTCTGCCGCCGCGCGAAAGCTGCCGAGCCGTGCCGTCGCTTCAAATGCCACAAGTTGCCCCATCACGGCGTGTCCCATGCGTGAAACGCTGGATTTCTCCATAGATCGCCTGCCCTGCCCTTTAGCCGAGAAGTGCTGAGTATGTAGTTTTTCTACACCCTCGTACAAAAATCATCACTAGTGCATCTAAGAGCACTGGCCTAGATTGAGGCCATTACTGACCTTCACCTATCGAGAGGATTTGCACATGTCAGAACCCAAAGTGGCCCTCATCATCGCAGGCGGCAGTGGCATGGGCGCTGCTGCGGCGCGTCGTCTGGCGGCAGACGGATTCAAGGTGGGCATTCTGTCTTCTTCCGGCAAAGGCGAAGCGCTGGCTCATGAACTGGGTGGCATTGGCGTAACCGGTTCCAATCAGTCCACCGACGATATTCAGCGTCTGGTGACGGCGGTCTCAGAGAAATGGGGGCGGATCGACGTGCTGGTCAACAGCGCAGGCCACGGCCCACGGGCACCGATTCTGGAGATCAGCGATGAGGACTGGCATCGCGGCATGGAGGTGTACCTGCTGAACGTGATCCGTGCCACGCGCCTGGTGACGCCATTCATGCAACAGCAAAAAGGTGGATCGATCATCAATATTTCGTCGGCGTGGACCTTCGAGCCTACAGACATGTTTCCGACTTCCGCGGTGTTCCGTGCGGGGCTGGCATCGTTCACCAAAATCTTCACGCAGACCTATGCGGGCGACAACATCCGCATGAACAACGTACTGCCGGGGTGGATCGACAGCCTGCCCAAAACCGATGAGCGCCGTGACAGTGTGCCGCTCAAGCGTTACGGGACCAGCGAAGAAGTGGCGGCGACGATAGCGTTTCTGGCGTCAGAAGGTGCGGCCTACATCACGGGGCAGAATCTGCGGGTGGATGGCGGCGTTACCCGGTCGGTGTGAAAATCACCAGACCGCGGTGATCCCTGTAGCCGTCAGCAATAAAGGGTGATCGGCCCCACGCTCCGCGTGGGAATGCCGTGATTGACGCTCCGCGACATTGGACGCGGAGCGTCCGCAATGGCGTGCCCACGCAGAGCCTGGGCACGATCGACATTTAAACCTCGCCCACCAACACATCAGCAATACGAATGCTCAATGCCGCGCCTGTCAGCGTCGGGTTCACGCACGAAGACGACGGCATGACGCTGGTCCCGGCGATGAACAGGTTCGGGTGGTCATGGGTGCGGCAATCGCGGTCGACCACCGAATCCTTCGGATCGTCGCCCATGATGGTCGTGCCCATGATGTGCTGACGGTTCTGGAACCCGGTGTCAGTGCTCAGAATGTCCGCGTTCAGCAGCTTGGCGAACTGTTTGAAGTCCTCCAGCGCCTTCTCCTTACCCGCATGCCAGTAGTCCGGAACGCTGTAGTAAATCTCCGGCACCGGCAGGCCGATGGCATCGAACTTGGTCTTGCTTGGCGTGATGCGGTTTTCCGGCAGCGGCAGCGTTTCGAAGTCTACCGCCCAGTTCAGCGAACGTGCCGATTGCAGACGGATCTGCTCGTCGAGTTTGGACCCCAACACGCCCTTGCCGATCAGGTTGGAGGTGATCTGCGAGGTCGGCACGGTGTTGCGGACCTTGATCTTGTAGCTCGGGAAGTCCTTGCGGAATGCGCCGTCGCGGCTGTTGAGGTAGACCAGCAACTGCGTCGGCCCCTCGCCCGGCCACATATCTTCCTTGGTCATGACGTTCATGCTGATGCCGGTGTGATCCATCAGGTTACGACCGACCTGGTCCGACGAGTTGGCGATGCCGTTCGGGTATTTCTCGGAGGTCGACATCAGCAACAGCTTCGGCGACTCGATACCGTAGGCCGCGAGCACGAACGACTTGGCGGTCAGCTTGTGCTGAGATTTGTCCGGGCGCATGTACCAGACTGCGGTGATCTTGCCGTCATCGCCCGCTTCGATCTTGTACACCACCGAGTTGTCCAGCACCTTGGCGCCATGGCGCTCGGCTTCGTCGATGTGCATCGAGCCGTCGTACTTGGCGGCAATCGGGCAGACCGGGTTGCAGTTGTTGTTGCCCGCGCACGGCGGACGCTTGCCGTAAGGGCGGGTGGCGCGACCATTGGGTTCGAGGATCGGGTTGTAGCCGCCGACACTCAACATCTCGGACAAACGCTTGAACATGTAGCTCGGCTTGAGGCCTTCCATCGGGTACGGGATCGAACGTGGCGGGAATGCACCACCGCCCTGCCCGCTTTCGTCCTGGCCATCAACACCCGAAACACCCAGCTCGGTCTCAGCCCGCGCGTAGAACGGCTCCAGCTCGTCGTAGCTGATCGGCCAGTCGCGACCGCGGCCATACAGCGACTTGAGCTTGAAGTCGTTGGGCAGCATGCGCCACAGCGAAGACCCGAAGTGCCAGGTGGTACCACCCACGACCCGCAGGTACGAGGTGTTGTATTTGACCGGGCCGACCTGCTGCAAATAATCGCCGTAGGTAGATGGCGCGTGCGGCAGACTCGGATAAGGGGAACCCGCGCCCTGCAATTTGGCGTTGGCCAGCGACAGCTTCACCGGGGCGTTGCGAAAGGTTTCCACGACGTCGCGGCGGTTCACCCGAGGACCTGCTTCCAGCACGATCACCGACTTGTTCGCTTTGGCAAGGCCCGTGGCGATCAGGCCGCCCATGACGCCGGAGCCGATGATGACCACGTCGGCATCGAATTGATCGTTGCTCATGCTTTTGAATCCTGTGCTGCGTCTGGTTTAGGACCCCATGTAGCCGGGCCGCCGCCGTAAGTGGGGATGGCGAGAATGCCGTGCGTGGGCACATACATCATGGCCAAGGAATAAGCGATCAGTTCGGCCGTGGCAGGCTCGCCGACGATGCCCAGGTACCACGCTGAAATGATGCTGGTGGCAGTGGCCTTCAGCGAGGCATCTGCATCGGCTTGCGCCAGGTACTCATCGACATGCTTGTAGCCTTGGGCGGCAATCAGTTGCTTGAGCGCCAGCACGTTGGTCGAGAAGTTCGGCGCGCGCTTGTCGAGCGCGGTGTAGTAACGAGCAGCCAATACCGGGTTGACCGGGCGGCTCACCAGAAACTGCGACAGGGCCATGAAATCGTCGTTTGAAACCTGCGCCGCCATGACCGACTGCCACGGCATCACGCTGCCCGCCAGCGCGGCCAGGCCCAGCGCCACGGAGCCGCGCAACAGGTTGCGACGGGAGAAACCGGCAGAAACTTCAGGGTGTTGCGTATTCATATTTGAACGGTCCATTGCATCAGGCTCCCTTGCGACGACGGGCGATCAGGGCCATCACGATCAGGCCGATCAACACGCAGACGAGGATGATTGCCGGGATCGTGAACTTCGCCAGCACCGCCAGCGGGGCTTTCGGGCCGCCTTCACGCACTTGCGCGACATCAGCAGCGGTCACCACCTTGTCGGCGTTGCCATAGCGAGACAGCACGTAGTTGGTGACGTCAGCGATCTGCTGATCGTTAAGGCGATCGGTGAACAGCGCGTCCGGGCCAAACGCAGGCATGTCGATGGCCACGCCGTCGACTTCGCGATGCACGCCATACACGATGGCCGCGATCAGGTTGTCGCTGCGGCTGGTGGCGGTGTTGTGGAACAGCGACGGGTATTCCTTGTTGCCCTGGCCATTCGGCTGGTGGCAGTTGGCGCAAGTACCACTGAAGATGTGCCAGCCCGGATTGTCCTCGGGTGTGCCGCCGCGCAGGGTCAATTCATCGTTGGACGCTTGGCCGTATTCGTGACGGGCCTTGGCTTCGCCGGTCTTGATCGGCTGGGTTTGCAACAGATAAGCCGCGATGGCTTTGAGGTCTGCATCGCTCAGGTGCTGCAGGCTGTTTTCCACCGCTTCGGCCATCGGGCCAGCCGCCTGGGCCTTGCCTTCGACGTGGCCGGTGCGCAGGTACGCGACGATCTCGTTCGCGGACCACGCACCAATGCCGCTGACCTTGTCAGAGGTAATGTTCGGTGCGAACCAACTGCCCAGCGAGCCGCCTGCCAGCGGCCGTGAATTGTCGACAGCCATCAGCACGTTACGTGGGGTGTGGCAGGTGTCGCAGTGCGCCAGACCATTGACCAGGTAGTCGCCACGGTTGACTTCGGCAGACTTGGCCGGGTCGGGCGTGAAGCGCTTGTCGCTGTGGAACAGCGCGTTCCAGCCGATCATCGAGCCGCGGATGTTGAACGGAAATGCCAATTCGGTCTTCGGCGTGGCAGCGTCCACTGGCTGGACTTCGTGCATGAAGTAATCGTAGAGCGCCGAGATATCGCTGTCGGTCATCTTCGAATACGAGGTGTACGGCATGGCCGGGTACAGGTGCGTACCGTCGGCCGCGACGCCATCGCGCACCGCACGGGCGAACTGTTCTTCCGTGTAATTGCCGATACCGGCCGTTTTCGACGGCGTGATGTTGGTGGAATAGATTGTTCCCATTGGCGAGTTGAGGGCATAACCCCCCGCGAACGCCTTGCCCCCGGGCACGCTGTGGCACGCCACGCAATCCGCTGCTACCGCCAGGCGCTTGCCCGCTGAAGCATTTTCGTCCAGTGCCTGCCCGTAGGCCAACCCTCCACTGGCCATCATCAGCGTGAACAGACCAGCAAAGGTTCTGCCCACACCTCTCCCCTTACCCGCGTAACGCAACATGATTCCTGCCTCAGGCCAATGCTTTTATGGTTTTTTCAAAATTGGTTGAATCGCGGACACGCTGATGCCATCACGCTGACGGAAAAAGCTCAGGTGGTACGATGTCTTATAATTTTCGGGGAATATTTCACAAAGAATAACATGTTGCAACAAATTCAAGAGGCAAAGTGCCACATCTGTGCTTATCGAATGCGAAGGCTCTAGAACAAGCTTCTTGATTCATTAATATTCAGGAAAATTAATATCCTGTAACCCTTCAGTCATTTACAAGCGCGCCGACAGATGTAAGACGACCGTTCGTCCAGTTCGGTTGACTCTTCAGTTTTTTACTCCAACAACATTCGGCAGGACGTCAGATGCGCTGGATTCACGATGCAAAACTTTCGACCAAATTGATCACGGCGTTCGCGCTGTGCGCGTTCATTACCCTCGGCGTGGGGGTGCTGGGCAGTCGGGGCGTTTCTCATCTCTCGAACAGCCTGGACAGGGTGTTCAGCAACAATCTGGTGTCCGTCACCAACACCGACCAGGCCAAGATCAAGGCCGTTGGTCAGACTCGCGACATGTATCGTCTCTACGTGGCGACCCAAGCCGGTCTGCCCCAGAGCACCAAAGACGAGTTCATCGCCTCGATGAACGCCAACCAGGCCGCCAGCGAAAAAGCCTTCGCCACCTATCGCAAGGCTGAACTGGCCGACGACGAGCGTGCGGCAGGCGACAAGATGGAGCGGGACTGGCCGGCCTATCAGGCCCTGGTGCAACGTTACGTCGCGCTGATGAAAGCAGGTGACGTGGAAAACGGCCGCGCGCTGCTGCTGGGCGATCTGCAAAAGGCCTATCGCGTGGTGATGGACGAACTGACCATCATGACCGACTCCAACAACCGGCAAGTGGGCGAAGGTTCGGTGGCCGCTGCGCAACTGGCCTCCTCCGCCGAAACCTCGCTGTACACCGGTATCGCACTGGCTTTCGTGGCGGCCATTCTGCTGGGGCTGTTCATCAGCCGTCTGATCAGCAAGCCCATCGCCTCCGCCGTTGCCAGCGCTCAGCGCATTGCCGAAGGCGACCTCACCCAACACATTGTCAGCACCGGGCGCGATGAAGCCGGACAACTGCTGAGCGCGTTGGGTGACATGCAACACAGCCTCAAGACCACGATTCAGCAGATCGCCAGCGCGTCGGATCAACTGGCCTCGGCTGCGGAAGAGATGGCGGCAGTCACCGACAACGCCAGTCGCGGCCTGGTGCGTCAGAACGACGAAATCCAGCAGGCGGCCACCGCCGTAACGGAAATGACCTCGGCGGTCGAAGAGGTCGCACGCAATGCCGTGTCGACGTCCGAGGCCTCCCGCGCCACCAGCGCGCAAGCCAGCAGTGGCCGCGATCAGGCCCGCAACGCCGTGACCGCTATCAACAGCGCGACGACGGAAATCGCGGCCTCTACCGAAATGGTCAAAGACCTCGCTGTGCAAGTGCGCGACATCGGCAAGGTGCTGGACGTGATTCGCGGCATCGCCGAACAGACCAACCTGCTGGCGCTCAACGCTGCGATCGAAGCGGCCCGCGCAGGCGAACAGGGTCGCGGTTTCGCGGTGGTCGCTGACGAAGTGCGCGCCCTCGCCGCCCGCACGCAGTCGTCCACCGGTGAGATCGTAGGCATGATCAGCCACGTGCAAAACAGTGCCGATCAAGCCGTCGGTGCCATGGGCAAAAGTCAGGCGCTGGTGACCGATACCCAGTCACTGGCCCACGCCACCGATCAGGCGCTGGAGCAGATCGCCGATGGCATCGCCCAGATCAACGACCGCAACCTGGTCATCGCCACCGCCTCCGAAGAGCAAGCCAACGTGGCCCGTGAGGTCGATCGCAATCTGGTCAACATTCAGGACCTTTCGACCCAGACAGCTGCGGGTGCGCATCAGACCAATGCCTCCACTCAGGAACTGTCTAGCCTGGCGACATCGTTCAATACTCTGGTCAGCCGCTTCCGCCTGTAATGCCATAACGCGGGATACCGGCAATCGGTATCCCGCTCGCGCACCGCGATTTTCCTGCAATTCCTTCCTCTGACCAGCGGTTTGCCGTAGCCTTCGTACCAGTTCCTGTCCATTGGCTCGCAAAGGCAATCACCCGCTCCTCCATGCGCAAAGTTCTCGTCACACTCACCACTGTCGTGCTGGTGATTCTTCTCGTCAGTTACAGCCTGTGGACGAGCAAACGCCGCGTCGGCCATTACCTCACCGATCTGCGCATTCAAGTGGTGGTCAACGACGGCCAGCCCGGCGACCGGGGCAATTTGCTAGGCATTCAGCCTGAGCTGTTTGCGTCCGACTATTCGAGCGTCAAACGCCTGCATCGCAAGCTGGCCGCGTACCTGCAACAGGCCCGCGAGCACGGCCTGCTCAACGACAAAACCATCGTCGTGCTGCCTGAACACATCGGCACCTGGCTGTTTGCCGTGGACGAGAAATCACAGTTCTATCAAGCCACGACCATCGAAGAGGCCATGAACTGGCTGGCCTTCAGCAACCCGTTGCTGTTTGCCGATGCCGTGCTGCATGCCCGAGGCGAGAGCCGTCTGGATGATGCCCGCCTGCGCATGAAAGCACGCAGCATGGCGCAGGATTATCAAACCGTGTTCGGCGGTCTGGCCAAGGAGTTCGGGGTGACGCTGGTGGCCGGCTCCATCGTGCTGCCCAGCCCTGAGGTGCAGGCCGACAAACTGATCGTCGGCAGCGGTGCGCTGTACAACAGCAGCGTGGTGTTTGGTCGCGACGGACTGCCCATCGGCCAGCCTCAACGGCAACTGTTCCCCAGCTGGTATCAACGTGGCTATATACGCTCCGGAAAGGATGCGCCACTGAACGTCATCGACACCCCGGCCGGGCGCTTGGCGACGCTGATCGGCAGCGACAGCTGGTACCCCGACAATTACGTGCGCCTGAACGCACAGGGCGCCGAATTGATCGCCGTTCCGGCGTTCGTCGCAGGTAACGGCAGTTGGTCGCAGCCTTGGCGCGGCGACAAGCACCAAGGGCTGGATCTTGGCCCTAAACCCCTGACTGAAGGCGAAGCCTGGCGCCGCCTGTCACTCGCCCCGATCAGTACCGCCAAGGCTGGTATCAGCGTGTTCATGCGCGGGCAATTCTGGGATCAGGGCAGCGCCGGGCACAGCTTTGCCAGCCGGGGCGGCCAGAATGTCGCCGAACAATCCATCAGCGCGGCCCCCAAAGGGGCCAAGCCCGGCCACGGCGCGCGACTGATCAACCTGTGGTTGTGATCGATGGTCAAGCCTCGGGGTCGTCTGGGTGATCTGTCGGTCGGCTTTGTCCACAGCCTCGCCGACGCCGTGCGTGCCCAAGGTCATGATCCGCTGCCACTGCTTGAACAATACGGCCTGGACGCCGCTCGCCTGAGCGAGGCTGGGGCGCGTCTGTCGATCCCCCGCTACATGCGACTGGGCCACGCGGCCATCGAACTGACCGACACCCCGTCGCTGGGGTTGATCATGGGTCAGGTGAGTCGCTTGAGCCAGGCCGGACTGGCGGGCATTACGGCAGCTCAGGCGCCCACCGTGCGAGAAGCGGCGCGCACGCTGATCCGTTTCGAAGCGCTCTATGGCTCGAACTATCGAGGCCAGTCGAGTTTTCACGAAGACAGCCAGGGGGCCTGGCTGCGCTTCTACTCCATCAGCCCCTACAACGATTACAACCGTTTTGTCGTGGATTCGATCCTGAGCGGCTGGCTGCATCAATTGTCGGCATTGGCAGGCACGTCGATACGCGCGGAACAGGTGGACATCGAATTCGAGCCTCCCACCTATGTGCACGGGTACGCCTCGTTGAGCGCGCAGGCCGTGAACTTTGGCGCACCGACCAACCAGTTGCGCCTGAGCCAGCAGAGTCTCGCGTTGCGCAATCCCGACCATGTGCCAAGCACCTGGCGACATTTGCTGCACATCTGCGAACAGGAACTGGAGCAGCTCACACGCACGCGCAGTCTACGCGAGCGCATCACCCAACTGCTGGGGCCGTTACTGAGCGGTGGAAGGGAGCCGGATCTGGAGGAAGTAGCGGTTCGCCTGAAGCTGCCCACCTGGACGTTGCGTCGCAGACTGGCAGAGGAAGGAACGCAGTTTCGCGCAGTGCTCAATGACACCCGCAGCGATCTGGCCACGACCTACGTTCGCGACACGGAACTGGCGTTCGGGGAAATTGCGTATCTGTTGGGGTTTGCCTCGGCCGAGGCGTTTCAGCGGGCCTTCAAACGCTGGAACGGCCAGACTCCCGGGGAGTTCCGCCGCAGCCAACGTCATTCGGACTGACCTCTTTCAAACGTGTTGCTTACAGCTCTGTTGCATCATCGGCAGGTTCGATCGGATCGAGTTCGTACGCCTGATACTCCAGCAATTCTTCCTGATAATCGTCCATTTCTCATGCCCTCGTGGCTGGTCTCTTTGTTTCGGTGGTCTTCTTCCGTCGTTTCAGCGACTGATTTCACTGACCACAGACATCACCCTAAAGTGCCCTCATGAACGAAACATGAAGGCTTCTTGAACAATAGACGAGGTGATCACAGAAAAATTAACCGGCGAGTCCTTGTCAGTGTCATAGGGCAACATCCATAGCCAGCTAAGCGAATTTGTAGCTCAGGGCGAAAATTCGTGCAAGTGGTCAGGAAAAATCCTCCACTCACTAACGCCTCATACCCTCCTCGCGCCACAACGCGCTCCGTAGCAGTCCGGCTTACCGACGGCAGCGATCCTGGGTACGCCGCCGCCAGCAAGCCGGACTGCTACAGGATGAGGCACGATCAAAACGGGACTGCTACATATCTATCAACTCGCACTTGACGCGCAAGACCACGCCGCCATAGTCTTCCACCCCATGAACACATTCCCGCACGCCGTCAGCCCACGAATTATTACCGCCATTCCAGTCATGGCGGGTTAGCCGACGCTTGCACCGAACCCGCCCTAGAGGCGGGTTTTTTCTCTCTGTCTCCCGGGCACAAAAAACCGAACCAGGAGCCAGACATGATCATCATCCGCCCTTCCCTCGCCGTCGCTTTCCCACGCCAGAGCCTCATGACGCTTTCAACGGGGACGACACGATGAATCAGATGCTCGCCCATGACCCTGTCAGCCATGACCTGCTGAACCACTACGCCCGAAAAATCCTCACCTCCCGCGTCTACGACGTCGCCGTGGAAACCCCGCTGCAGGGCGCCCGCCAATTGTCCGAACGTCTCGGCAACCAGGTGCTGCTCAAGCGCGAAGACCTGCAACCGGTGTTCTCCTTCAAGATTCGCGGCGCCTACAACAAGCTGGCACAGCTGACCGCAGAAGAGCTGGCGCGCGGCGTGGTCACGGCCTCGGCGGGCAACCACGCGCAGGGCCTGGCGCTGGCGGCGAAGAAGCTGGGGATCAAGGCGACCATCGTCATGCCCAAGACCACCCCGGAGATCAAGGTCGAAGGCGTGCGTTCGCGAGGCGGAAAAGTGGTGCTGCACGGCGACTCTTTCCCCGAAGCGCTGGCGCATTCGCTGAAGCTGGTCGAGGAAAAGGGCTACGTGTACATCCACCCTTACGACGACCCTGACACCATCGCCGGGCAAGGTACAGTGGCCATGGAAATCCTGCGTCAGCACCCGGGGCATCTGGACGCGATCTTCGTTCCGGTGGGCGGCGGCGGCCTGATCGCCGGGATCGCGGCCTACGTCAAATACCTGCGCCCCGAAATCAAAGTGATCGGCGTCGAACCGGACGACTCCAACTGCTTGCAACAGGCCATGGCCTACGGCGAGCGCGTGGTGTTGCAGCAGGTCGGGCTGTTCGCCGATGGCGTGGCCGTGGCGCAAATCGGCCAGCACACCTTCGACATCTGCAAGGATTACGTCGATGAAGTGATCACCGTCAGCACCGACGAAATCTGCGCGGCGATCAAGGACATCTACGACGATACCCGCTCGATCACCGAGCCCGCAGGCGCTTTGGGTGCGGCGGGGATCAAGAAGTACGTCGAGCAATACGAAGTGAAAGGCCAGACGTTCGTCGCCATCGAGTCCGGCGCCAACGTCAATTTCGACCGCCTGCGCCACGTCGCCGAGCGTGCCGAACTGGGTGAGGGCCGCGAGGCGATCATTGCCGTGACCATCCCCGAACAGCCGGGCAGCTTCAAGGCGTTCTGCGAAGCCGTCGGCAAACGGCAGATCACCGAATTCAACTACCGCTACCACACCGACCGCGAAGCGCACATTTTCGTCGGCGTGCAGACCCACCCGGAAAACGACCCGCGCAAGGCGCTGCTCGCTAGCCTCACTGAGCAGGGCTTCCCGGTGCTGGATTTGACCGACAACGAACTGGCCAAACTGCATTTGCGGCACATGGTCGGCGGGCATTCGGAGCGGGTCAGTGATGAAGTGGTGCTGCGCTTCGAATTCCCGGAGCGACCGGGTGCGCTGTTCAACTTCCTGAATAAGCTGGGCGGGAAATGGAACATCTCGATGTTCCACTACCGCAACCACGGCGCAGCGGATGGCCGCGTGGTGGCCGGGCTGGTGGTGCCGGAAGACGAGCGGCATCTGGTGCCGCAGGCGCTGGCGGAGATTGGGTATCCGTATTGGGATGAGACGAACAACCCGGCGTACCGCTTGTTCCTGGGCTAACGCTGATCAGCTTTTGATTCTGGGCGCAGCGTAGGAGCGTCGCTTGCTCGCGATCGACAGGGAACCCGTCGTAAAACCTCACAACGCGGTGTTTCAGGCCTACCGCGTTTGCCGGTTTCGCTGCCGCTTCGCGCCAGATCGCGGGCAAGCGACGCTCCTACGCGCTACGGGCAGAAGCGGATAGCGAACGTCCCAACTACTGCGCCGGAGTTGTCTCCGGGGCAGTTTCTGCGGCAGGAGCAGGCGTTACCGCCGGGGTTGCAGGCGCAGGTTCAGCAGGCGTCTCAACCTTCACCGGCTCAGGCTCCGCAGGCGCTGGCATCGGCTCGCTGCTCTGCTCGGTGGCCGCGGTCGGCGTCGTCGCAGGGGTCGCCAACGCAGCCGGTGCAGAGGCAGGCGCTTCGGCCGGTTTCTGCTCGGTCTGCGCAGCTGCCTTGCCCGGCACCGGCTCAGGCATGCCCAGATCGGTTTTAGGCTTCTCTTCAATGTGCGCGGCCTTCTTCACTTCAGGCGGAAGGAAGTTTTCCACCAGCGCGAAGAAACGGTCATAGAACTTGGGCGACGCCACGGTCTCACTGGCCACCTTGACCATAGAGTCATCGGTCGAGCCGATCGGCATAGACACCGAACCCAATACCCCCACCCCCAGACTCGCCGAGTTGTTAACCTTCTTCAGCGCATAACGATCCTGCAAGGCGTTGGCAAACATGGTGGCTTTGCCATCAGCAGCGCCATCCGCCGCACAGACCACGTTGAAGCTGATCTCCATGTGGGTCTCACCGGTCTGCTGGAAGCTTTTATGACCGGCGATCATCTTCGGATCACTGCTGGTGATGATGTAGCCCTGACTCAGCAGCGCACGACGCCCTGCCTCGCACGTCGCAGCATCCGACACGGGGTAGTTGCGTGAGAAAGTCCCGGCATCGTCGAAGTTTTCATGTTCGTAGACAGCCTGCTTTTTTGACGAGCAGCCTGCGGCAGCCAGCAGGGCGAATACCCAGCATGCGGTACGAAAGCTCAGTAATCTAGACATCAAACATCCCGGGGAAAAAGGTCGACAGAACAGTGGACCGGAGAAAACGCCGGTAAGTCTGCAACAAGCGTTGCGCCGGATCAACGCGCAGTTTGCAACCATGTGGATACATCGCGCTTTTCACCGACGCATTACGCAGTAGAGCATCAGACCTCGCCACGCTCCAGGCGCACGCCAAGGAACTCCAGTGCACGCCAGTAACCCGGGTAGGTCTTGGCCACACACTCAGGGTCCTGAATACGCACGCCGGACACCTTCAGACCCGCCAACGCGAAACACATTGCAATCCGGTGGTCGGAATGGGTGTTGATCAAACCTGTGCTGACCGTGCCTGCCAAGCCAGGATCTGCGGCCACCAGTAGGTCGTCGCCTTCCACCGTCGCCAACCCCGGGCGCACTTGATTCAGGCCGTCATACAGGGCCTGCACGCGGTCGCATTCCTTGACGCGCAGGTTGGCCAGGTCGACGAAACGCACCGGCGTCTCGTTGAAAGCGGCCAGCACGGCCAGGGTCGGAATCGCATCCTGCATCTGCGAACCATTGATCACGGCCTGCATGCGAGGAAATTGCGCGATCATCTCTTGTGCCTTGGCGTCCGGCTGTGTGAAAGCTTCAGCGGCCACGCCCAGATCGATCTTGCCGCCGGTCAGGGCCTCAGCCGCCCACAGGTAGGTCGCCGCTGACGCGTCAGGCTCGATCTGGTAGTCACAGGCGGTATAGCCCGTCGGCGAAACACGCCACAGTGCTTCGTTGACCACTTCAACCTCGGCACCAAAGGCGCGCATGCAGGCGAGGGTCAAGTCGATGTAGCCGCGAGCGCCGATTTCCTTGCCAGTCAGCGCCACTTCAATCGGTGCTGCGCCACAGGCTGCGACCATCAATAGCGCCGAAACGTACTGACTGGACAAGCCGCCATCGATTTCAAAACGGGTCGCCTTGATCGCCCCCGTGCCCTTAATGGTCACCGGCGGACAACCGGTGGCGCTTTCCGCGCTCAGGCCGCCCTTGCGCAACGATTCAAGCAGCGGGCCGATGGGACGCTTTTGCATGTAGTGATCGCCGTCCAACGTCACCTTGCCATTCACGGTCGCGACAGCCGCTGTCAGGAAGCGCACCGCCGTGCCCGCATTGCCCAGAAACAGCGGACCGTCAGGGATTTGCAGGCTGCCGGTGCCGGTGACGACGAAGCTGGTGTCATCCGGCTCGTCGATGGTCACGCCCATCTGCCGCAAAGCGTTGGACATGTGACGGGTGTCATCGCTCTTCAGCGCACCTCGCAGATGGCTGGTGCCCTTGGCCAGCGCAGCCAGCAGCAGCGCGCGGTTGGTGATCGACTTCGAGCCTGGTGGTGAGACATGCCCCGTCAACGGTACACCCGGTGGGATCACAGTGATGGTTTGGTTCATGCCCATGGTCCAGCTCTCCAAAGTCGATATCAGCGCAGCGTCAAACAAGCCGCCAATGATGGCATTTATCGTGCTGCCGTGCAGCACCTCGACCACATTCACGGTGGAAGGCCCAAATGACGGCAGTTGGCGGTATCGACGGATTCCCCCCGGCCTAAAGCACGAGGCGGCCTGAAAGTCAGGCATAAAAAAAGCGACCCTTAGGTCGCTTCCTTTGTCGTTTCAAGGAGTTCAAGGGCCTTGAAACTATGTATGGCGCAGCGGACGGGACTCGAACCCGCGACCCCCGGCGTGACAGGCCGGTATTCTAACCGACTGAACTACCGCTGCGTGTCGCACAGACTTGCGTCTGTTTAACTCATTGAAACCGGCTTCGACTGCCTGTTTCTTTTGACTCTGACTAAAAGCTGTCGCTTTTCAGTCTCGAACCGGAAACATCCGATTCGTAAAATATGGCGCAGCGGACGGGACTCGAACCCGCGACCCCCGGCGTGACAGGCCGGTATTCTAACCGACTGAACTACCGCTGCGCAGTGGTGGACTTTTTTGTCCTGCTGAATCTCAGTAACCTTCAGCGTCTTGCAACAAGCTTTTCAGCTTCTCAACGATGGTGGGTGATGACGGGATCGAACCGCCGACCCTCTGCTTGTAAGGCAGATGCTCTCCCGGCTGAGCTAATCACCCTTTGCTTCGCTGAGGCCGCGAAATTTACGCAGGTGCCGAACCTAAGTCAATAGCCCGCTTGAAGTTTTTTTAAAAAAGCCGTTTTGAGCAGCAAGCCAAAAGCAAAAAAAGCGAACACCCGGTTCGCTCTTGCGTTTCATCTGCATACATCGGCATCTGCGGTCGGACACGCTTAGTTGTGGGAGCCGGCTTGCTGACGAATGCGGTGTGTCAGTGACAGGTAGGTTGACTGGCCCAGCGCATTCGTCAGCAAGCCGGCTCACAGGGAACGCATGACCGACGACAGGTGTTTATTCCACGTAAATCATCTTCTTGCTCATGCCGCCGTCGACCACGAACTCCTGCCCGGTGACGAAACCGGAGTTCTTCGACAGCAACCACGCAACGGTCGCCGCCACATCCTCGACCGTCCCCACCCTGCCCGCCGGATGCTGCGCATGATCGGCGTCGGACAAAGGCTCGGCGCGACGCTGCGACGGATCACGCGCATCGATCCAGCCAGGGCTGACCGCATTGACCCGCACTTGGGGACCGAGGCTCATGGCCAATGCGTGAGTGAGTGCCAACAGACCGCCCTTGCTGGCCGCATAGGCCTCCGTGTCAGGCTCGGACTGGCGCGCACGGGTCGAACTCAGGTTGACGATACTGCCGCCATGGGCGCGCAGGTACGGCGCACAGTGCTTGGCGAGAAGCATGGGCCCCGTCAGGTTCACCGCCAGCACACGATTCCAGTGCGCCAGCCCGAGGCTTTCCAGCACAGTATTGCGTGGATCGGCGACAGCCGCGTTGCACACCAATGCATCCAGACGTCCGAACATGCCAAGAATCTCGGCAACGCCCGCAGCCACCTGTTCTTCATTGGCAACGTCCATCGCAATGAACGACGCGTTTTCGCCCAGCACACCGACGACGATCTCGCCACGATTGCGATCCACGTCGGTCAACACGACCTGCCAGCCTTCGGTAATCAGCCAGGCAGCGATGCCCAGACCGATTCCTCGCGCAGCTCCGGTGACCAGCGCTACACGCCCGTTGTGTTCACGGGCGGCGTCCATCGTCAACTCACTCACGGCATCACTCACAACGCAGCCAGACCACGCGCTAGATCAGCCTTGAGGTCAGCCACATCTTCCAGACCGACAGCGATCCGGATCAGGCTGTCACGGATACCGGCAGCTTCACGTTCCTGCGGCGACAAACGACCGTGAGACGTGGTGCTAGGGTGCGTGATCGTGGTCTTGGTGTCGCCCAGGTTGGCGGTGATCGAAATCAGGCGAGTCGCGTCGATAAAGCGCCAGGCGCCCTCTTTGCCGCCCTTCACCTCAAAGCTCACCACGGCACCGAACGCCTTCTGCTGACGCTTGGCCAGTTCGTGCTGCGGATGGCTTTCGAGACCGGCGTAATGCACTTTCTCGATACCGTCTTGCTGTTCCAGCCACTGCGCCAGCTCCAGAGCGTTTTCGCAGTGAGCACGCATGCGGATCTTCAGGGTTTCGAGCCCCTTGAGAAACAGCCAGGCGTTGAACGGACTCAGGCTCGGACCCGCAGTGCGCAAAAAGCCCACGACTTCTTTCATCTGCTCGCTGCGCCCGACGACCACGCCCCCCATCGCACGGCCTTGACCGTCGATGAACTTGGTGGCCGAGTGCACAACCACATCAGCGCCCAGACGCAGCGGTTGTTGCAACGCAGGGGTGCAGAAGCAGTTGTCGACCACCAGCATCGCGCCCTTGGCATGCGCGATTTCAGCCAGCGCAGCGATATCGACCAATTCAGCCAGCGGGTTGGACGGCGACTCGACGAACAGCAATTTGGTGTTGGGTTTGATGGCCGCATCCCAGCCGGACAAGTCGGCCAGCGGAACATAATCCACCTGCACACCAAAACGCTTGAAGTACTTCTCGAACAGGCTGATGGTCGAGCCGAACACGCTTTTGGACACCAGCACATGATCGCCTGCACTGCACAGGCTCATGACGGTCGCCAGAATCGCCGACATCCCGGTAGACGTAGCCACGGCCTGCTCGCCGCCTTCCAGCGCAGCAATGCGTTCTTCGAACGAATGCACGGTCGGGTTGGTATAACGCGAATAGACGTTGCCTGGCTGCTCACCGGCAAACGTGGCGGCCGCATCGGCAGCCGTGCGGAACACGTAGCTGGATGTAAAAAACAGTGGATCGCTGTGTTCGCTCTCCGGCGTACGGTGCTGACCAGCCCGCACGGCGAGGGTATCGAAACCCACGCCGTCCAGATCGCTGTCCAGTCGACCGGCATCCCATTGCTGAGTCATGCCGCTGCTCCTTTCGATAACGTGTCTGAATTAGTTGTTGTACAGATCGATGATCGCACTGACTGCCTGATTCTTGGCCTTGGAGGCGTCATTACGCGCCTGCTCGATCTTGTTCAGGTAATGCTCGTCGATGTCACCGGTCACGTACTTGCCGTCGAAGACCGAGCAATCGAAGTTATCGATCTTGATCTTCTTGCTGCCGCTGACCGCTTCGATCAGGTCGGTAAGGTCCTGATAAACCAGCCAGTCGGCACCGATGAGGTCGGCCACGTCCTGAGTGGTACGGTTGTGAGCGATCAGCTCGTGAGCACTCGGCATGTCGATGCCGTAGACGTTAGGGAAGCGTACGGCCGGGGCTGCGGAGCAGAAATACACGTTTTTGGCACCGGCTTCGCGGGCCATCTGGATGATCTGCTTGCAGGTGGTACCGCGCACGATGGAGTCGTCCACCAGCATCACGTTCTTGCCACGGAATTCCAGCTCGATGGCGTTGAGCTTCTGGCGCACGGATTTTTTCCGCGCGGCCTGCCCCGGCATGATGAAGGTCCGGCCAATGTAGCGGTTCTTCACGAAGCCTTCGCGGAACTTGACGCCCAGATGGTTCGCCAGCTCCAGCGCGGCAGTGCGGCTGGTGTCGGGAATCGGAATGACCACATCGATGTCGTGGTCCGGGCGCTCGCGGCGGATCTTGTCGGCCAGCTTTTCACCCATGCGCAGACGCGCCTTGTAGACAGAAATGCCGTCGATGATCGAATCCGGGCGCGCCAGGTAAACGTGTTCGAAGATGCACGGTGCGTATTTCGGGTTGGCCGCGCATTGACGGGTGTGCAGCTTGCCGTCTTCGGTGATGTACACCGCTTCGCCCGGCGCGAGGTCGCGAATCAGGGTGAAGCCAAGCACGTCCAGAGACACGCTTTCCGAGGCGATCATGTATTCGACACCTTCGTCGGTGTGACGCTGACCGAAGACGATCGGGCGAATGGCATCCGGGTCACGGAAACCGACGATACCGTAGCCGGTGATCATCGCCACTACGGCGTAGCCACCACGGCAACGGTTGTGCACGTCGGTCACGGCCGCGAAGATGTCTTCTTCGGTCGGTTGCAGCTTGCCGCGAACGGCCAGCTCGTGAGCGAAGACGTTGAGCAACACTTCCGAATCGGAGTTGGTGTTGACGTGGCGCAGGTCAGATTCGTAAATCTCCTTGGCCAGTTGCTCGACGTTGGTCAGGTTGCCGTTGTGCGCCAGCGTGATGCCGTAAGGCGAGTTGACGTAGAACGGCTGGGCTTCGGCCGAAGTCGAGCTGCCCGCTGTTGGATAACGTACGTGACCGATGCCCATGTGACCGACCAGGCGCTGCATATGGCGCTGCTGGAAGACGTCACGGACCAGACCGTTGTCCTTACGCAGGAACAACCGGCCATCATGGCTGGTCACGATACCGGCAGCGTCCTGGCCGCGGTGCTGGAGGACGGTGAGCGCGTCATACAGCGCCTGATTGACGTTCGACTTGCCGACGATACCGACGATGCCACACATGCGACACAACCCCTACTTAGTGGAACTGGATTTACCGATCACATCCTGCGGCGTTACCGACGGCAGGAGGTGATCCTTGAACGGGATATCAACAGGTACGCTGACCCCGCTGGCTAGCCACTTGCTGGACATCCCGAGAATCAGGTTTTTCGACCAGTCAGCGACCATCACAAACTGTGGCAGCAGTCTGGACTGCTGCCACCATTGATCCTGTTGTACCGGGCCCAGGCTCAACAGCCCTACCGCAACGACGACCAGCAGGCCTCCGCGTGCAGCCCCGAAGACCATACCCAGAAAACGATCGGTCCCGGACAGCCCGGTAACGCGAATCAGTTCCCCGATAAGAAAGTTGACCATGGCGCCAACCAGCAGCGTGGCGACGAAAAGAATGGTGCAGCCCGCAATCACGCGCGCCGAAGGTGTTTCGATGTAATTGACCAGATACTGGGCCAGCGAACCGCCAAACATCCAGGCCACGACACCTGCGATGATCCAGGTCAGCAAGGACAGCGCTTCCTTGACGAAGCCGCGCTTGAGACTGATCAAAGCGGAGATGGCGACAATCGCAATGATCGCCCAGTCAACCGGAGTAAATGACACGTTGCAGCCTACAGACTGATGAGGCGGCGCATTTTAGCAGAGCGCTCGCGCGGCGGTAAGCGGGGATTGAGGGTAGTCGGCAATTAACGCCAACTATTGGACTTTGGCCAAGATTCGTTGCCCTGAGCGCCGATTCCCTTGTAGCAGTCCGGCTTGCCGACGGTGACGCCCTTGAAATCGCTGCCGCCGCCAAGCCGGACCGCTACGAGGATCGTAACGCGCTGCGCGTCAAAACGACGCGCAGCGCGAGAGGAATCAGGCTACTTACGCTCCGGCTGGAAACGCACCACGATGCCGTTGAGCTTCTGCTGCTTGTTGAGCTGGTCACGCAGACGGTCCGCTTCTGCACGCTCGATCAATGGCCCGACGAATACGCGATTCACACCGTCGGCCGTGCGGATGTAGGCGTTGTAGCCCTGAGTACGCAAGGCTTTCTGCAGGTTATCGGCGTTGGCCCGGTTGGACAGGCTGGCCACTTGCACGGCCCAGGTGATCGACAAACCATTGGCATCGACCCGATTGGTGTCAGCAGCCAAAGGCGCTGGCGATGCGGCCGGGGCAGCAGGTGCGGGCGCAGGAGCCGCAGGTTTGGGCGGCAGCGGAACCGGAGTGGTTTTCATCTGTGGTGCTGCGGTCGCAGGTTTAGCCGGGGCAGGCGCGGGTGCGATCGGCATCGATGGCGGTTGCTGGCTCGCAGGCGGCTGGACAGGCTGGGTGATCTCTTCGTCGGACGGCACCGGCTCCTGTGGCAGCGGTTGCTGCTCAGGCACCGCGACCGGCTCGACCTTGACCGGCGCAACGGCAGGCGCCTGCGGGGCAGCCGGTGCATCCACCTGCACATGGCGAGCCTCATCCTGACGCGAAAACAACATGGGCAGGAAAATCACCGCAATGGCGATCAGCACCAAAGCACCTACCATGCGCTGCTTGTACGCCCTATCCAGCAAAGCCATGTGTCACTTCCTCCGTGACGCGTCTGCCAGCCATTCCAGGGCCTCGGCGACGCAATAAAAAGACCCGAACAGGACGATCTCGTCGTCCGTTGTTGCCTGCGCGCATTGCGCCTCAAGGGCCTGCGCGACGCTGGAGTAGGACGCTACCGTGGCGCCAAGGTTCTGCAACGCGCCCGCAATTTCCTGCGCCGAGCGACTGCGCGACGTTGGCAACGGTGTCACCGCCCACTGATCGAAGCAGCCGGTCAGCTCAGTCAGCACACCGTCAAGGTCCTTGTCGCTGAGCAAGCCGAACACGGCCAGACGCTTGCCCACCACAGGGCGTTGACTCAGACGCTCAGCCAGGAAGACCGCAGCGTGAGGGTTGTGACCGACGTCGAGCAGCAGGTGCAGTGCCTTGCCTTGCCATTCGAACGTTCGACGATCCAGCCGCCCCGTCACACGAGCGCTTGCCAACGCAGCGCGAACCGATGACGCCTGCCATGGCAGCCCTGACAGCAAAAACGCCTGGAGCGCCAGCGCTGCGTTCTGCATCGGCAGATCAAGAAGCGGCAGATCGTGCAATTCAACCCGCTGACCATTGCCATCGGTACCGAACCAGTTCCAGCCCGCTGCACCGACAGACACGTCAAAGTCGCGACCGCGCAAAGACAGCGGGCAGTTCAGGGCCTGCGCCTGATCCAGCAACGACTGCGGGGGATCGAGATCACCACAAAGAGCAGGACGCCCTTCACGAAAAATACCGGCCTTTTCAAACGCTACGGATTCACGGGTATTGCCCAGCCACTCGGCGTGATCGACGCCAATGCTGGTGACCAGCGCCATGTCGGCGTCGATCAGGTTTACCGCGTCCAGACGCCCGCCCAACCCGACTTCCAGCACGACAGCATCCAGCGCCGCCTGCTCGAACAACCAGAATGCCGCAAGAGTGCCCATTTCGAAGTAGGTCAAGGAAATGTCGCCGCGCGCCTTCTCGACCACTTCAAAGGCTGCGCACAACTGTTCGTCCGTGGCCTCCACGCCCTGCAACTGCACCCGCTCGTTGTAACGTACAAGATGCGGCGAACTGTAAACGCCGACCTTGAGGCCCTGCACTTGCAGCAACGAAGCCAGAAACGCACAGGTCGAGCCCTTGCCGTTGGTGCCGGTTACTGTAATGACGCGGGGCGCCGGACGATTCAGCCCCAGTTGCAGGGCAACCTGGCGCGATCGGTCCAGCCCCATGTCGATGGCGGAAGGATGCAGTTGCTCCAGGTAGCTGAGCCAGTCGCTCAGAGAGCGTGAGGTCATACGTTCGCCGGAGCCGGTGGAACCACGACCGGTTCAAGTTTCGGCGCAACGAATTTCGGCGTCGGCAGGTTCATCATCTGGGCCAGCAGGTTACCCAGACGCGGACGCAACTCGCCGCGAGGGATGATCATGTCGATGGCGCCATGATCCAGCAGAAATTCGCTGCGCTGGAAGCCTTCCGGCAGCTTTTCACGAACGGTTTGTTCGATCACGCGAGGACCGGCAAAGCCGACCAGCGCTTTAGGCTCAGCAACGATCACGTCACCCAACATGGCCAGACTGGCCGAAACCCCCCCGTAGACCGGATCGGTCAGAACGGAGATGAACGGCAGACCTTCTTCACGCAGACGCGCCAGTACCGCCGAGGTCTTGGCCATCTGCATCAGGGAAATCAGGGCTTCCTGCATCCGCGCGCCACCGGAAGCGGCGAAGCAGACCATCGGGCAGCGTTTCTCCAGCGCGTAGTTGGCAGCCTGTACGAATCGCTCACCTACGATGGCCCCCATCGAACCGCCCATGAAGGAGAATTCGAAGGCACTGCACACGACCGGCATGCCCAGCAGGGTGCCGCTCATGGAAATCAGGGCGTCTTTTTCGCCCGTCTGCTTCTGGGCAGCGGTCAGACGATCCTTGTATTTCTTGCTGTCGCGGAATTTCAGGCGGTCAACCGGCTCCAGATCAGCGCCGATTTCCTGACGGCCTTCGGCATCCAAGAAGATGTCCAGCCGCGCACGCGCATCGATGCGCATGTGGTGATTACACTTCGGGCAGACGTCCAGGGTCTTTTCCAGCTCCGGACGATACAGCACCGCCTCACAGGACGGGCACTTGTGCCACAAGCCTTCAGGTACCGAGCTTTTCTTGACCTCGGAACGCATGATCGAAGGGATCAGTTTGTCTACCAACCAGTTGCTCATGCTTTCTCTCTCCAGTACCGGTGGCGTGAACGCAATGGCCAAGATTGCCATGCGCATGCCCTTAAACCCAATTCATGTGCGGCATCGCAGAAGCCCTGCAACGATCGACGCCAGCGCCTGACCTGCTGCAACGCTGCTCTGCCGATACCGCGCGTGTCCTGCAGCGAGACGTTCATACGTCTTCGCCTGTTCAATTTTGGCGGTCTACCTGCCGTAATTCCGTAGCCGCAGGCTAGTGGACGGCGACCGCTTGTCTGCCGTCACATCGACGGCCCATCCGGCTGCAAAAAACGCTTATGTCCCGTGGACTGCACTCATGAAGGCGCGAATCTTGTCGTGATCCTTGAGGCCCTTGGCCCGCTCTACCCCGCCACTGACGTCCACCGCATACGGCCGCACCTGAGCGATGGCCTGCGCCACGTTGGCCGACGTCAGCCCTCCCGCAAGAATGATCGGCTTGCTGAGCTGCTTTGGAATCAGTGCCCAGTCGAAAGTTTCGCCCGTGCCGCCGGGCACCCCTGCAACATAGGTGTCGAGCAAAATGCCGCTGGCCTTGTTGTAAAGGTCACAACTGGCCGCGATGTCATCACCGGCCTGCACACGCAGCGCCTTGATCCATGGGCGATGATAGCCCTCGCATTGCTCCGGGGTTTCATCGCCATGAAACTGGATCAGGTCCAACGGCACGGTATCGAGCAATGCTTTCAGCGCTTCACGCTCGGCATTGACGAACAGGCCGACAGTGCTCACGAACGGCGGCAACTGAGCGATGATGGCCCGCGCCTGCTCCGCGGTCACGGCCCGTGGACTCTCGGGGTAAAAAACGAAACCGATGGCGTCGGCTCCTGCCTCGACAGCAGCCAACGCATCTTCTATGCAGGTAATCCCGCAGATCTTGCTGCGAACGGCTGACATGTCGTGAATACCTCAAGCCTTGCGAAAGTCCCGGATGTTAGCAAATGCAACTTCGGGCGTCAGCCGCCAAGTTCTGAGAAGCCCGTAAGAAAATGCGGCCCGATATAACGCTCCGGCAGCGGGAATTCGTCGCGGTACTCCACCTGCACCAGATACAGGCCAAACGGATGGGCGGTGACGCCTCCCGTGCGCCGGACGCGACTTTCGAGCACTTCACTGGCCCATTCGATCGGTCGCTCTCCGGCGCCGATGGTCATCAGCACGCCCGCGATATTACGCACCATATGATGCAGAAAGGCGTTGGCGCGAATGTCGATGACAATCATTTTGCCGTGACGAGTCACGCGCAGGTGATGGATCTGCTTGATCGGCGATTTCGCCTGGCACTGCCCGGCACGAAACGCGCTGAAATCATGTGTGCCTACCAGATATTCCGCGGCCAGCGCCATGCGCTCGACGTCCAGCGGCCGATGATTCCAGGTGATTTCCTGCCCCAAGTGGGCAGGGCGAATCTGATCGTTGTAGATCACGTAACGGTAGCGACGGGCGATAGCCTTGAAGCGGGCGTGAAAGTGCGCGGGCATCTCCTGGGCCCAGGTCACGCTGACGTCGTGAGGCAAATTGATATTGGCGCCCATGGTCCAGGCTTTCATGCTGCGCACGGCCTGGGTGTCGAAATGGACCACTTGTCCACAGGCATGCACACCCGCGTCGGTACGCCCGGCGCACATCAGCGAAACCGGTGAGTCGGCCACTTTCGACAGAGCGTTTTCGAGAGTCTCCTGAACAGTCAGCACACCCGTAGACTGGCGCTGCCAACCGCTGTAACGGGAGCCTTTGTACTCCACGCCCAGTGCGATTCTGAAAAAACCTTCGGCGGCCATTTCGGCGGCCGCTGTCTCTGCCTCGGTGTTCATGATTGCCAACTGCTTAAAGCCTGTGGATGCGCGCAAGGGCGGCCATTATACGGATGACGGGAAAAGACGCCATTGGCAGTGGTCAGCACGCTGCGGAACGGCCGGAACTCTGCGCCCGCCAGGTGCAATACTGCACGCCGCGCATGAACACACCAACGAAAACGACCGCCGAAGCGGTCGTTTTCCAAGTCACAAGGAGCGGATCAAGCCAGACGCGACAACATCTCCCGCGCCTCGCTTTTCTGGCCGTCATCACCTTCGGCCACCACCTCATCGAGAATGTCGCGGGCGCCGTCGGCGTCACCCATTTCGATGTAGGCCCGCGCCAGGTCCAGCTTGGTCGCAGCCTCGTCGGTGCCCGACAGGAAGTCGAATTCCGGCTCGTTGTCATCCGCCAACAGCGCATCGTCTTCACCAAAGGCCGCGTCATCGAACGGCTTGGCGATCGGTGGCTGTTCCAGACTTTGCGACAGACGCTCCAGCTCGGCATTGACGTCATCGATTTCAGAGGCGAATGCCTTGGATGCCGGGTCGCTCTCCATTTCATCGGCCAGCGACAGGTCGAAATCGGCAGGCAGTTCAAGCTCGTCATCCAGCCCCGACGTGCTTGCACCCAGATCTGCAGTATCTTCGAAAGGCGGCAGCTCGCCCAGTTCGTCCTTCATGCCCAGCAACGCATCATCTTCTGCCTTGAGGGCAGGTTCGTCCTCGGCCAGATTCAGATCGAAATCTTCCAGATTGTCGGGCGCCGCCGGCTGAGATTCGGTGTGCTCACGCAAAATGGCATCGAAGTCCAGGTCATCCGGCGTAGAACCGCCGAACGGCGCATCGAGATCCAGATCATCAAGCCCTGCATCGGCGACCGGCGCGCTGTGATCTCTTACTTCAGCAGGAGACGCCGCTTCCAGATCGTCCAGGCTCAGGTCGAATGCGGTATCGAAGTCATCCGGCACTGCTGCAACAGGTTCCGCAGCCGGTTCAGGCTCAACGAAAGGCTCAGGTGCGTGCGCCACCTCAGGCTCACTCTTGTCGGTCAGCAGATCCTCGACGTATCTGGCGTCCATTTCTGCCGCCAGCGCCGCAGCCGCCGCCACACCCGCAGCTGCAGCAGCCGCCGCGGCCATGGAGGGGTAACGCGCCTTCAGTTGTTCGACTTCAGCGTGATTCTTGCCCGTGGCAATCAGTTGACGCTCCTGAGCAACGAAACCGTCCTTGTTGTCTTGCTGGGCGTAGATTTCCATCAGCTTGAGGCGCAGCTCAGGACGCTGCGGCTCTTCTTTGATGGCCTCTTCCAGCAGTGCTGCTGCCTGATTCGTACGGCCATAAGCAATGTGAATTTCAGCCTGCACCAATACATCGGTCGGACGTTCGCGGGTCGGCTCAATGATGACGGCCGCCAGCGGTGCCGGCTTTACCGCAGGAGGAGGAACCTCCAGACCCTCGAAACTGCTTTCGGGCATGTTCATGTCAGCGGCGAAATCAGACTCTTCCGACAGTGCACGCGCCATTTGCCGGTGTCTTTCGGCTTCGAGGATCGCGTTACGGCGACGGACCAGCAGCAATACCAGCAACAGCAGAACCAGAACGGCCGCACCGCCAATCAGCCCCAATAGCATCGGGCTGGCGAGAATCTTGTCCAGCGCGCTCTGATTGTCCGGTTTCGCTGCGTCAGGCTGTACGGCCAGTGGCTGATCCGGCGTCGCTCCGGTCACGTTGGCGCCTTCGACCGGCAATGCGTCTTCCGGCGCAATTTCATTTGGCGGCTTGCCCGCGCTGTCAGGCGCTGGCGGAACGATCTGTGCCGACATCGGGTTGGCGGCATTGTTCGGGTTGGTCGCGCTGTTCGGGCTGACGGTGCCGTTGGCATCGCCTGCTGGTGGTGGCACAGCTGCACCGGCAGCCTGCATCTTCGCCAGTTGATCGTTCTTCAGCTCGATCAGACGTTGCAGTTTGTCGAGTTGACTCTGCAGATCGCCCATGCGGCTTTTCAGCTCGGCGTTATCACGACGGGTGCTGTCGAGGCTTTCCTGGGCCACGGCCAGTTTATTGGCAAGATCTGCGTCGCCCGCCGCGCCTTTGGCGCCTGGCTTGGCATTCGCCGCGACGAGGCTCAGGTTGTCTTTCGCTTCGATCTGGGAAGGTGCGGCACCCGCCCGCTCGCGACGGGTGGCGTCGACCTGACGCGCTCCGGCCGGCAAACGACGGCCGTCGCGCCAGGCGCGATTCTGTTCTGCGACCTCAGCAAGCGCACGGGGCTGGGGCGTGGCAGTCGCTTCTTGCGGCGTGGGAAGGCGCAGGACCTGCCCCTTCTTCAAGCGATTGATATTGCCCGCAATGAACGCGTCAGGGTTGAGTGCTTGAATCGCCAGCATGGTCTGCTGAACCGTACCGCCATTGCGCACCCGCTCAGCTATTTCCCACAACGTGTCGTTGTTGGCGGTGGTGTATTGAGTGTACTTCGGCTCCGCGGGCGCTGCGGGAACAGGGGCGGGAGCGGCCGGTGGCGGCGTTTGCGCGGCAGGCGCTTGTGCAGGCGCCAAAGCAGGAGCCGTGGACGGCAATTGCGCAGTGGCGGCAGCAGCGGCCTGAGGCGAAGCTTTTGGCGGGTCGAGCAGCAGGCTGTATTCACGCAGCGCACGGCCGTTCGGCCAAAGCACTTGCACAAGAAACTTCACGTAAGGGTCACGGATGGGCTTGGTCGAGGTGATACGCAGCACGCTCTTGCCACCGGGATTGACCACCGGCGTGAAGACCAGATCGTCGAGAATCGCCATGCGACCGACGCCTGCCTGCGCGAACTCGGCGGACGTCGCCAGACTCGGCACCACCTGCGCGGAATTCAGGTCCTGCACCTGCGTGAGTTCGATTTCAGCCAGCAGTGGCTGATTCAGGCTCGACTTGACGGTCAAACCACCGAGGCCGAGCGCATGTGCCATCCCCGATGACAACGCCGAAGCTGCTGCGATTGCTAAAACCAGTTTACGAACCTGAACCATAGCCCATCCCTTGTTTAAAATTTCCCCGGCGACCGAGAAGATAAAGCCTGCTAGGGCGTAGGGCGTTTCGACACGCCACAGCTAGAATGATTCTTTGAATTGTTGGCAAGTATCTTTTACGCAACATCTTTTATCAACAATTCAGCGACCTGCACCGCGTTGAGCGCCGCGCCCTTGCGCGCATTGTCCGATGTCACCCAGAAATTGAGTTCGCAGGCGTCGTCGATTCCCCCGCGTAAACGTCCTACATAGACCGCGTCCTGACCGACCGCATCGCCCACTGGCGTCGGATAATCTCCCGCGTCGACCAGATCGATGCCTTCGGCCGAATCCAGCGCAGCAGCAATGGCCG
This sequence comes from Pseudomonas sp. Pseu.R1, assembly GCF_045764065.1. NCBI lineage: Bacteria > Pseudomonadati > Pseudomonadota > Gammaproteobacteria > Pseudomonadales > Pseudomonadaceae > Pseudomonas > Pseudomonas sp. Pseu.R1. The sequence continues at coordinate 1,786,753 of NZ_JBJGEE020000001.1, forward strand.
CCAGATCGAATGCAGCAGCGGTCTGCACTGACACGCTCAGGCTATCGCCGAAGAATACCGGGACTTGAATGCAACTGACGCCGACCTTGATTAAAGGCAGCGACAGCAACTCGCGCAACTCGCTGACCATACGTTTTTCAAGTGGCACATGGCCTTGCGCGTCTGGGGCGCCCACTTGCGCCAGCACGTTGAATGCCATTTGCCGGTCAAACACACGAGGTTCCAGTGGGCGCATATTGAGCAGCTCTGCGGTTTGCCGGGCCAGTTCGCTCACGCCCTCACGCCCCTGACTGGAAACGGCCAGACACGCCGTGACACTCACACGCTGTACGTCCAATAGGCCGCGCAGCGGACCGAGCACCATCGCCAGCGCCGTCGCTCCCGAACTGGGGCACGCTACCTGGAAGGGCTTACTCAAGCGGGTCAGCAGGTCGCCGTTCACTTCGGGAACGATATTCGGGGCCTGCTCAACCGGCAAGCCACCCGACAGATCGATCACGGCACACCCCGTTGCCGTCGCGCGAGGTGCAAAGCTGCGGGTCACTGCGGGACCTGCGGCAAAAAACGCAATCTGGACTTTGCCGAAATCAAACGCATCCACCTCTCGCACACGCACGTTCTTGCCGCGGTAGGCGACCGAGCTGCCTGCGGACTCCGCGCTGGCCAACAGGTGCAACGCCCCCACCGGGAAGTCGCGCTCTTCGAGGATCTGGACGATGGTTTCGCCAACGGTACCGGTGGCGCCAATTACGGCGATATCAAAGGACTGGCCCATGGAAAAACCTCAGAAAATTCGGGGGGCGGCACTTTAACCGCGAGATGAGAGCCAGGCAAATGAGCTGACGAAAACCAGCTGTGCTTCGGTCAAGGCTCAAGACCGATGGCAAAGAACTCGCCATGACTCCAGACGCCAAGCCAGCGCTGCCCATCCATTTCCCGGACCACCACCAACTCGACGAGTTGATAGAAGACATTGCGATGAATCAACGCTTCCAAGTTGCTGCGCACATGCACGTAAGGCGCGGGCTCTTGGGTTTGCGGGTCAACACTGACGCGCAGGGGATGCTCGGCGCTTGCCTCGATCACATCATCGACGTTAGTGGTGAAACGCAGAACCTGTGACTCACCCTCACCTTCGACGTCCAGCAACACCGCAACGAAGGGCGCATCGTCCACGGTGATGCCAACCTTCTCGACCGGCGTGATCAGAAAGTAATCATCACCGTCCCGGCGAATGATGGTGGAAAACAGACGCACCATGGGCTTGCGACCGATGGGCGTCCCCAGATAGAACCAGGTGCCATCACGGGCGATACGCATGTCGATATCGCCGCAGAAATCAGGGTTCCAAAGGTGCACGGGTGGCAAACCCTTGCCGGTCTTGGGAAGTTGCGCCAATAGATCGTTGGCTTTGCCCGGACCACTCATACGCTGCTCCTCAGCGGGCTTCGACGCCCAACAGACTACGAGCGTAATCCTCCATCGGCGGGCCGAGCAAATCTTCAGGCTTGGTGTTGTACAGCGTCAGCAGGCCGCCGCGCATATGAATGCGCGCTGAATCGATGAGATAGCGGGTATTGGTTTCGATCAGCATCAACTGAATCACACCGTTATCGATGCCGAGCCGGTCAACAGCCTCCTGATCCGACCACTCATCGAAGTTGCCAATCCGGTCGTCCGCTCGGGCGAACCGGGTGTACAGCAGATAGTGCGCTCCCGCCGCGCGGGCCTCGTTCATCGCTTCATCCAGCCCTTCCGCTGCACGGGCGCGACGCACCATCGGGAAGTATTCGATGAAGCCATTGAAGGCTTCTTCTGCCACGACGTTTGTCCGCGGGTATGCTCCGCCTGGCGGCACGAAGGCGCCTTGCGCGATATAAATGAAGGAGTCTGGTTGCAGACGGAAATTGTTGATCCGGCGCGTCGAGCTGTGATCCAGCAGACCGGCATCACTGAGCTCATCATGAGCGCCCTGTGCCAGATCGCTGACGTGCATGCAGCCGCTCAGTGCCAAAAACGTCAGCAGTAAAACCAGGCTACGCATTACTTCCTCCAAAATCCGGCGACGGAAAACCGGCGAATGGCCGGGTAATGCAGCTTTTGCGCCAGCTCAGCAGGAATTCACGCAGTTGCATTACAGGTGGGAGCTTCTATGTTGGCCGGACTGCCGCATTCGCCGCCAAGGCGGCTCCCACAGGTTCAGCATCTAATACAAAATTGGATTCGGTACGATCTTTGTGGGAGCCGGCTCGGTGGCGAATGCGGCAGTCCGGCCAACATCATTTCCCACTGGTATCTCCCACGTTCTTTCGGATAAACCGGGCTCACCCACCAATAATCTTCATCACCGTCGCCCCGCCGGAGAACGCCAGCGACTGTTTGTCTCCCAGCGCTTTGATCAACAGCCGTTGCAGCGCAGGCAAAGCGTGATGGCGAGGTTTGTCGAACAGGTCGCCGACGTAATGGCGATTGCTGGAAGACAGGCATCCGTGCAGCCAACCCGTGGAAGACAGACGCAGGCGGGAGCATGTCCGGCAGAATGGCACGCTCTCGTTGGCGATCACACCAAAGTGTCCCTTGCCGGGAATGCGATAACGCACCGCTGTGGCATCCACCGGCGCGTCGGCCTGCTGATACTCATAGCGCTCACCAATCAGCGCGAGCAACTGTTCAAGACTGACGAACTGTTGAAGAAAGCCGTTGTGATCGCTCGCCAGATGCCCCATGCGCATCAACTCGATGAAACGCAGCTCATAACCCCGCTCAAGGCAGTAATCGAGCAACGGCATGACTTGATCCAGATTACTGCCCCGCAGCGGCACCATGTTGACTTTGATTGCAATGCCCGCCGCCCTCGCCTGCTCCATGCCATCAAGCACGGTGGCCAGATCACCACCACGGGCAATGGCCCGGAACGCGGCGGGATCGAGAGTATCCAGTGAGACGTTGAGGCGGCGAATGCCTGCGTCGAGCAGGATTGGCAATTTGCGCGCGAGTAACTGGCCATTGGTGGTCAAACTGACGTCCGACAGACCCATTCGGCCGATTTGCCCCAAGAAATGCTCCAGACGCGGACTCACCAACGGCTCGCCACCAGTGATGCGCAGCCGCTCGATGCCCGCCGCTTCGATCAGGTATTCCACGCCTCGCGCCATGGCCTCGGCAGACAACTCATGCTGCGCAGCCACTAGCCGCTTGCCATCCGGCACGCAATAGGTACACGCGTAATTGCAGGCAGACGTCAGACTGATTCGCAAGTTGCGAAAACGTCGGCCCTGGCGATCAACGATCATGGAAAACTCCGGAAAGTGGTGCAGCGCGCAAAAGCTGACTCATAAATCAACTTTTGACAAGCGTCATTCCGGGCAAAGGTCGGGAAGATATGGCAGACGCCGGATACAGCGTCTGCCATGGAGACATCACGTCAGGAAGCTCGCCTCAGGTCGTGGCAGGCTTGAGGTCATGACCGGTTTCGGGGTCACGCTTGCGCTTGTTGCCCATGCGCACGCCGATGTCCATCAGGAACTGGAAAAAGCCTTCCTGATCTTCCAGCACGTTGCTCCAGAACGGCGAGTGATACAGCGCCACGGCGCCGTGCACCAGCGCCCAGGCCGCGCAGTAATGAAAGTAAGGCGGGACGTCTTCGAGCTTGCCCTCGGAGATGCGGCCTTTGATCAGCAGCGTCAGGTGTTCGAAGTTGGAGGCACGGATCTTGTGCAACTGCTCGACCATCTCGGGCACCTGATTGCCCTTGACCACTTTCTCTTCCAACCGATCGAACAGGCGATAACGCTGCGGATCGCGCATCCGGAATTCGAAGTAGGCGCGGGACAGCGCCTCCTTGTCCTTGTCGACGTCGGCAGAGTGCAGCAACTCGTTCAAATCGCGCTCGTAGTCGAGCATCAGGCGCAGGTAGATCTCCGCCTTCGACTTGAAATGCTTGTAAATCGTGCCTTTGCCAATACCCACGGCATCAGCAATCATCTCGACAGTGACACTGTCTTCACCCTGTTCGAGAAACAGCTTTAACGCGGTATCGAGAATTTCTTGCTCACGGCGCCGAAACTCACGGACCTTACGAGGTTCTTTCTGCATAGGAAGAGGCTGTGGAGTCAAAATCGAAGCCGCACATTATGCCTAAATGGCGGGAAATTGCACGGATCATCCGACCATGTCCACGTTTCAAGAAGAGTTCGCGCAAGCGACCGATTTGCGTTATCTCAACCATGCAGCCGTCGGTCCCTGGCCGAAACGCACGGCGATCGCCATCCAGAATTTCGCCGAAGAGAACGTTTTACGGGGCGCGCGGGACTATCCGGACTGGATGAAGGTCGAGCAACGCCTTCGCGGACGACTGGCCCGCCTGATGAACGCTCCGTCGACGGATGACATCGCACTGGTCAAAAACACCTCGGAAGCCCTGTCATTTGTCGCTTTTGGCCTCGACTGGAAAAGCGGCGACAACGTGGTCATCAGCGATGAGGAATTTCCTTCCAATCGCGTCGTCTGGGAAGCGCTCAAGCCCCAAGGCGTCGAGGTGATTCAAGTCAGCCTCAAAGGCAACGACCCGGAGGGCGCGTTGCTCGCCGCTTGCGATCCTCGCACGCGCTTGCTGTCCATCAGTTCGGTGCAGTTCGCTACAGGAACACGACTGGACATCGAACGCCTTGGGCACGGCTGCAAACAACGGCATGTGCTGTTTTGCATCGACGCCATTCAACACATCGGCGCCCTGCCCTTCGACGTGCAGGCCAGCCAGTGCGACTTCGCGATGGCGGACGGCCATAAATGGATGTGCAGCCCGGAAGGGCTCGGGGTGTTTTACTGCCGGGCCGAGCTGCGACCGCAATTGAAACTCCACGAATTCGGCTGGCACATGCTGGAGCACTCCGGTGATTACGGGCGCAACGAGTGGCAACCTGCGGCCAGCGCGCAGCGTTTCGAATGCGGCAGCCCCAACACCCTCGGCGCCATGGCGCTGGATGCGAGCCTCTCGCTATTGGAGGAAGTGGGCATGGACGCTGTCGGAAAAGCCGTTATCGAACGGGTGACATGGCTGGAACAGGGGCTCAGCACGATCACCGGCGTGCGGTTGCATTCATCCGGAGAAACGGCACGGCGATCGGGCATTTTCACCTTCAGTCTGGATGGCAAGCCGTCAGCACAAGTCTGGCAGCAGTTGATGCAACAGCAGGTGGTGTGTTTGCCACGGGGGCCAGGCATCCGCTTTTCGCCACATTTCTATACGCAATCGCGGGTGATCGAGGAGACATTGGCCATCGTCAGCGCGATTGCCAAGCATTGAGGTATCAGCAGCAGACTGGGTATTCCAAAACTGTTTAAAAAACGTACAACCGTGTGCTGGACGCCCGTGGAATATGACCAATACTGAATCTGTCGGTGCGGCATCTCCCCCAAGTGCCAGCATCGGTAAAGGCACCAATGGATAGCGTGTCTTTGTTTTACTCCTAATGGTCTTAACCCGGATTCACCCCCCAGAACCCGGGTTTTTTTTGCCCGCGATTTGGCGCGCTCAGGCAGCCTTGACCCGGGCCAGCGGAAACAGGCGCTTGAAGTTCTCGGTGGTCTGCTGCGAGAAACGCTCAAAACTCTCCCCTCGCAGCATCGCCAGAAATTCCGCCACTTCCCGCACGTATTGCGGCAGGTTCGGTTTGCCGCGATAGGGAATCGGCGCCAGGTACGGCGAGTCGGTCTCGACCAGCAAGCGATCGGCGGGCACTTTGCTCGCGACATCACGCAGGGCGTCGGCATTGCGGAACGTGACGATCCCTGAAAGGGAAATGTAAAAGCCCAGGTCCAACGCCGCCTTGGCCATGTCCCAGTCTTCAGTGAAACAGTGCAACACCCCTGCCTGAGGCAACGCGGCTTCACGCAGCAGTTCCAACGTGTCGGCACGCGCGCCTCGCGTGTGGACGATCACCGGTTTGCCAGTGGCGTTGGCGGCTTGCAGATGCAGGCGAAATGACGCCTGTTGCAGTTCGGCCGCTTCAGGCTCGTAGTGGTAATCCAGCCCCGTTTCGCCAATGGCCACGACACGCGGATGGTTCAGTTCGTCAAGCAGCCACTCCAGCGCAGGTTCCTCACCCGGTTTGATGTCGAGTGGATGGATGCCGACCGAACAGTCGACGTCGTCATAGCGCTCTGCCAGCGCTTTTACGTTGGCAGCGTTGTCGGCACTGACACCGATACACAGAAAATGGCCAACGCCTCGCCCTCGCGCTGCGTCCAGCGCATTATCCAGGGAGCCGTCGTGTTGAGCGAGATCGAGACGATCGAGGTGGCAGTGGGAATCTACAAGCATGGGAATCGCAATGAATTACATCGTGTGGGTAGGACGGTCGGACTTCAAAGCACCGGCCAGATAATTTTCAATCATGTTACGGGCCGTGTTGTCGCCGTCGTTGAACTGCACACCGACGCCAGCCGCGCGGTTACCTTGGGCACCTTTCGGGGTGATCCAGGTCACTTTGCCCGCCACCGGAATCTTTTCCGGCTCGTCCATCAGGTTTAGCAGCATGAACACCTCATCCCCCAGCTTGTAGCTTTTGCTGGTGGGGATGAACAGCCCGCCATTCTTGATGAACGGCATGTACGCGGCGTACAGGACCGATTTGTCCTTGATGGTCAGCGACAGGATGCCGTTACGCGGGCCCGGACTCAGGGGGACGCTCATCTCAACTTCCTCTGTAGATGCTGATGTCATGCGGCCAGTCTACCCCTGTCCGGTCAGAGATGCCCACTGCACCAACAAGGCTTCGAGTAATAAAACGCGGTTCAGGTTGGCCTTGGACAAGACTTTCTGACGCTGCAACAGAACCCAGTCCTGCATGGCCAGCACTTTTTGCTGGGGCGACTTCTGCGCCAGATACTGCACGACCTTGCGCATGTCGGCCAGACCCAGGCCGCTTTCGTCCTCGGTCAACTGATAGCGCAGAATCAGATTTGACCAGTCACAAAACCAGTCGAACAACAGCAACAGCGGGACTTCCTTCCAGCCTTCGGCCAGCTGCGTTGGCGATTGCTGGCCCTTGAGCAGCTTCTTCACGCCATCGACCACCAGCGCACGCTGCTCACGAATGCCCTGCGTCTGAAGCGTCACGGCTGCCAGAGGTGAGCCCGCTGCCAGGGTCAGCAGTTCAACGCGTTCCTCTTCGCTGCAATCAGGCAACGCGCTGGCAAGCCAGGCTACGCTCGTCGCTTCGCTTGGCAAGGGACAGGCCTGTTGCACGCAGCGACTCTTGATGGTCGGCAACAAACGACTCGGCTGGTGACTGACCAGCAGCAACACCGTGTCGCCTGACGGCTCCTCAAGGCTCTTCAACAAGGCGTTGGCTGCGTTGATGTTCATCGACTCCACCGGCTCGATCAGCACCACTTTGCGACCGCCCATCTGAGCGGTCTGCACCACGAAACTGACCAGATCGCGCACCTGATCGACCTTGATCGCCTTGTCGGCTTCCTCCGGCTCAAGCACATAGTTGTCAGGATGGCTGCCTGCCGCCAGCAACAAACAGGATTTGCACTCCCCACACGCCTCGAGCCCCCGAGGCTGCTGGCACAACAGCAAATGCATCAGCCGCTCCGCCAGTGCCCGCTTGCCGATCCCGGCCGGGCCATGCAACAGGTAAGCGTGCGCGTGCTGGGTGCGACCGGCCAATTGCTGCCAGAGGCTTTCCTGCCAAGGGTAGGCCTCAGCCATGCTGACGATCCGCGAGCTGTTTCAGCAGGTCTGGCAACAGCGCATCGAGAGAAGCCTGGACCTGATCCAGCGGCAACGCGGCATCCACCAGGCGATAGCGCTCAGGCGCAGCGGCGGCACGATTGAGGTAGGTGCTGCGTACGGCGTCGAAAAACGCACGCCCCTCTTGCTCGAAACGGTCCAGACGCCCCCGAGCCGAGGCGCGAGCCAGGCCAATGTCCACCGGCAGATCGAACACCAGCGTCAGGTCCGGGCGCAGGTCGCCCTGTACGAAATTTTCCAGTGCAGCGATGCGCTCGACCGACAGGCCGCGCCCCCCGCCTTGATAGGCGTAGGTTGCATCTTGTATTCGTTTCTGGTCAGAGGTAAACATACACATCTTATATGGCCCAATCATTGCATGTAAACACGATATCATGATACAATACCGTGTTAAACCATTGGAGTGCCCACCAGTAAATGCCAATCATGATCGGCCTAGCAGCCAAAGCTCGCTCCGGCAAAGACACCGTTGCAGCGATGCTGCTTGAGCATCCAGAAGTGGCAGCATACGCACTGGCTGATCCATTAAAAGAGGGTTGCCAAGCTTTGTTCGGCTTGACCGACCGCGAAACCTGGTCTGACGAAGCGAAAGAGCTAACCATCACCGACTGGGCAATGTCTCCTCGCCAGATGTTCCAGCGAGCTGGAACGGAATGGCTGCGCGATCATACAGCAAACCACTGGCTGATGCGTGCAGAGCGACAGCTCAACCAACCTCCCTCCTCAACCATAGATAGTTCTAAATTATATAAAGAGCTTTCTCATTCTGATGCAGCTATATGGCTTGCTGTTAAAGCGTTCTGGGGGCTGAGCGATAAACAGACTTGGGATGAATCAGAAAGATATCAAAAAGATTCTTTTTGGCGTCACAGCCCAATTGAAATGTTCTCGATCATTAGGGCGTACATTGATCGCGACCTTCCAACTTACGACCAAACCCGATCAATGCTCGTCACGTCACGCCCAATCACAACACCACCCTCCAAGCACCCGAACCTGCTGGGCAAAACGGTACTTATCATCAAAGACATCCGCTTTGAAAACGAGGCCGAATACCTTCGTTCGCATAACGGAACGATCTGGCATATCGCACGCACTTCCGCAGAGAAGGTTCATTCCCATTCCTCAGAAGCAGGAATTTCATTTAACCCTCTTGACATACATATCGATAACAACGGTACAATTGAATCGTTGCGGTTAAAAGTCGACGAAGGTTGGTCTCGATTGCGCGTATAAAGCTCAAATCAGGACGCGAGAAACCTGCGTCTTTGAAATGAGCATTTATGGATGACGATTGATGAAGCATTGAAACTCGACACTGCCACCTCAAAGGATGGCAGGACAATAACAGCCAAGTACCTACAGCACCCGTACTTCGATAAGAACAGCAATCTATGCATGACGCTGCACTATATTTTTGTGCGGTACACAGCAATGATCGCTCATACACATGGCTACGGAACCAACCGGGCATTCGGCCTGTTCTTTGACTACCTGGTCGAACACAAGGCAAGCAACCCTCCGGAGCTGCACCCCAGCCAATTCACCGATATTTCGGTCGAAATCCAGCTAGGCTTTCAAGACTATCTGCTGAGAAATGGTGAGACCCCCCTGCACGCGGAAACGCTGAAGAAGTGTGCTAACGCGGTGGCAAGAGCCTTTGGCACGATCCCGGTCGTGATGATCGCTGCGATCAACCGGAGAAAGCCGAAAAAAACGGAGCCGCTCGGTGATGACGCGTACGAGGGGTTGACGTCTGCCCTGACTACACACATCGACAAGCTGTATCAAAAGCTTGAGTGGCGGGAAGCTGTTGAAGCGGCAGTGCCGTACACCTTTGAGACCTTCCCACCCAACGATCCAGCCAATTCAATAGCGCTATACAAGTGGCAACCAGATCACGCCCGTAGTACAAAAACACTGCTGACTCATGGTTTCCCAATGCAGTTGTCGCTTGAAGAAATCTATGAATTCACGGGCAGACTCAACCTTACCAGCTACAAGCGAGACTGCACCACCATCCAGAAATGCGTCTGCCATACTTATATGTTTCGGTGGTCACCAGGCGCGACTAAGGATTACATAAATTTTGACCAGCTCCTTGAGATGTACTTCCCAACATCAATGGACCAGTGCGCTATCGCGCTATTTCTGATGCTTCAGACTGGATGGAACAAAGAAAGCGTACTGTCGCTTGACGGCGATGACTTTGAACACGTTCTTAACGGAACACTGGATGAAAACCTAGCAGTCATTTTTTCTGAAAAGTTTAGATCTCAGGGCAATGGATTACCATATGACGCTCCGAAGCCAATGACTGCCAATAGCGACAAGACAGACAAGTATTCCATATACAATCTGATCATTCTTGCCGGTAAGCTATCAAAACCGTTGCAAAGTTACGCGTTCGATAGTGATCCGGTGCAAAACGTCGGTTTTGAGAGAAATGAGCTTTTTCTGTTCTTGCGCGCTCAGGGCGACTGGTTCAAAAACGGTAGCAGGCACTCATCGATTAACATCGTCAACTCATGGAAATGCGGCATCGAAACCTTTCTTCGTGAATACGAGGTTTACGAGAATGGTCAACGGTTAACAAAAACAAGTGATCTTACACGTCGGTTACGACCTACTTGGCAGATGCACCAGAAAGGCACGATGCCAAAGGCGATGATCAGTAATCACTTCGGACACTCCGACGAATCCACTACCGACATTTTTTACGACAGCTCCGGTACAGCGATGAAGGAGCGCAAGGATCGCCTCAGAAAGGAACTGGATGCAGTCGTACAGTTATTGATCACCGGTCAGTTTCGCGGATTGCTCGGCAAGAGAGCAAATGATCAGGCGTCAGCAGCCATCAGACTGTTCACGATTCCTGGCCACGACCGTCCCATGTGGGGTTGTGAAAACCAGCTCTCCCCAGACTGGAGTGGACACGAGAAGGAGCTAGCTCGTGGCAAACGGTGCTTTCGATTTGAGAAATGCCTGGGCTGCTCACGAATCCGACTCTTTGAGGACTCATTGCCCTATCTGCTGGAGCGCCTATCGCATATCGAGCACGAGCTTGAGTCAGAACCCGGCAGCTCACGCAACGCCGATCTGGAGTGGGAGAAGCAGATCCTGGACTACTTGATTCAGGACTGTCACGACGAAGACGCCGTAAACGCTGCTGCCCGATACAGGAGAAAGCACTGGCCCTTGTTGCCTCGCGACCTTTCCAGTCTGCGAGTGATTTTCGACGAGGAGCTTGCCAATGTCTGATTACATCGAGATGCAGGATCGGATCATTGAGGAATTCGAAAATGATGCAGATGAGGCTGCGCTTGAGCGCTTCGCATCATTGCTGGCAGAGACCAGCGATGCGTCGGCGCCTGCGAGAAGCGGCCTAAGAGCGAAGCTGGAGATTTACCCCGATGGGAATTTCCCGATCTCACCACGCTCCCACTATTCATCATCCGTTTGGCGGTATCCAGGCAGCGGAGCGGGCATTCACTTTCGCTCCGACGTTCCCGGCAGCAACGATCTTAGGCGTGCAATCCTCTATCACATGCTGCCTGCGTTCACGCCCTACGCACGCATTAAATCATTTAAGACGACTATTCAGCGGGCATCTGATTACCGTCTGATCGAGATGTATTTGCTCACGCCGAACCGGCTGACCGCCATTCCGGCTCATCTCGCGATGGTGACCACCAAGATGGTGAATCGAGCCCTAGACGATGCCAAGGCATCAAAAATGCCAAGTCATTACGCGCATCTTTTCTTCATGCTGCGTAGCTGGACAGAATTGTCGACCCAGAAGCTTCTTCCTATAGACCTGTGTCTGCACAACTCAGTCCAGAGCGTGGATACCCGAGAAAGAAGCCGCGACGTAATGGATTTCTTCACCGGCTCCATCCAATCCTGGATTCCATTCTCGGAAGACGAACTGGAAAAACTGGTCAACCACTCGCTGTTTTGGGTTCAACGAGCGATGCCTCGTCTGCTTGAGGCCAAGAAATTTCTTGTTGAGTCTGGAATAACAGAGTTCAACAAGGGCGTAGTTAGGCGTGCAAAGCGTCAACCCGACATTGAGAACGCACTCACCATCGAGATCGATGGTATCCAGGTCCTGACGGTCAGTCGCACGGATGGGACTCACGACGGGAGGCCGGTCTTCACCTACAGATGGGTCGCTGAATTTGCCCAGGCAATTGACAAGGTATGTGGCGCAGTATTTGTGTTCGTTGCACTTGTAACGGGAATGAGAAACCACGAGCTGGGAGTGCTGACGTTTGATGCCATCGTCCAGGACAAAGGCGGGCACTTCTGGGTCGATATCACGCGTTTCAAGACCTCGAACGACCCGAACTATAACGGAGAAACTGAGCGACTACCGCTTCCCGGCTTTGTCGGGGAGATGCTGACTGATTTCAAAGAGCTGCGTAGCCTCTGGACTTATTACAAAAAAGGCCTGGTATTTCAAAAAGCGTCTGCAAATATCTCGATTGAGGCTGGAAACGCTGCTCAGGTAGGCAAGCTTGCATCAGAGTTAGAAGAGCCGTGCGGTGTAGATCGGATTCATCCGCATCGGTTCAGGAAGACAATTGCTGAAATTTTGATCAATCGGAGCGAGCGAAACATCGATCTGATCCGCATGCTCTTTGGTCACCACAGCTACAAGATGACTCTCCAGTACGTCTCTAGAAACCCCTACATGGTTAAAGCCGTAGCGCAGGCGCTGGAGGAAAGCTACTCGAAAGAGTTTCATGAAATCGTGACTGCGGTCCGAGATGGAGCCTCATCTGGTGAGCCTGCTGAGCGGCTTGCATCGCAAATCAACAAGCGCCCTGAGGAATTCAAGGGGAAGCGCCTAAAGACATCCATTCTGGTCTACATCGCACATCTCCTCAGCTCAGGCACGCCATTCTTCGTTGGCAGGACTGCTGTAGGAACGTACTGCATTACAGGCACCGAACTCGATAGGCGTTCTCCTCCGCCATGCCTTCAGGGGCAAGTGCTCCCAGAAGGCCGGATTTACCCCAACCCGTCGAACTGTCAGGTTGAGTGTCGAAACGCTGTCGTAGTCGCCAAAGCAGAAACATCCTTGCGAGAAAACGTACGCTTCTACGAATCTCTGCTAGCTGCTGGTGCTGAGGGGTTACCACCCAAGGCCTACAGGAAGATTGCGGCCAGGATTGAGGCTCACAAATTTCACCTGGAAAACTTGCAGGCGAAGGATCCAAACACTGCTATTGCCACGCTGGATGCTGCCCACCTGATTCCTGCGGTGGAGGTAGCGTGATGAGAAACAACAAGACACACGAGCGGCTCGTACAGCTGATCATTGAGCATCATACGGAATCCCCTGGCACCTCCTTGGGTGTAAAGATGTTATCGGTCCGAGCTGGTATTTCCCGACAGGCGTTCCATCGCTATTACGGTGACTTGAAAGACTACGCCAGCGGTGCAAAACCGCTGGCTGACCTGCTTAGCGGCACAGGCACCCTGCTAGCCTATGAGCTGATCAACCAGAATCAGGTGACAATTCAAAACCTTCAGGATCAGCTGAAGCTAGTAGAGTCCAAGCATGAAAAGAAGATGCAGGAAGCCCTGAAGAACCACATCACGACACTCATGATTGGAGACATCACAGCCCATGCTGCGAATGATGTCCGCGCCAACCTTGAGCGTCAGAGCCTTTACGCGAATGAAATGAAGGTTCAAAACAACCAACTTGAGCTTGAGCTAAGCCGCGCCAAGCTTGCCTTAGAAAACGAGCGTCTTGGCATCAACGGATCCAAGGACGGGGCCGCGACAGGTAGTGGTCCGAAATTCAAAGTAGACCTCGATCTTACCGCCGCCATAAAGGCCTACGCCAGCTCAGGGGAGATTGATGATTTTTACGACGAAAAAGACAGAGCCTTAGAAATCGCTTACAAGTCCATCAAAGCACTCGCTGCGGACTCAGGGTGTTCAATCATCATTTTTGCTGAGCGTTACGTTAGCAGATTTAGTATTTTCTTTGACTCATTCAAACCCAGCGACAGCTCCAAGCACATCATCGTGAGACTTCCAATATTTGATAAAAAAATGCTGAGCACGTTCATCAGCAAACTGCCGCCAACCAAGAAGGTGTCAGTACACATTCCCTATATGCTTTCGGATAAAGAAACCAGCGGCCAGCGCAAATTTTTCTTTAGCAACATTCCATCTCAAGAGTTAGGTCAGGCCGACAATGCAGACCTGATCAGCATAGCCCACGGTTATGAGGAAGTCAGGCATTTCAAAGTAAGGCAAGGTGATTGATGAGTTTAGTCATAGATCGCCAGGTGATTGAGTATCAAGACCCGAATACTGGAATTGCTATCCGGCAGTATGTGCTGATTGCAAAAACGCCAAAAATAAATTGCTTACTCAGTCATGCGAACCTGTTCCTTATGAATGAAGCCAGGTCATCGCTGAACACATCGAACCGATATTCAAGCATTCTCTCGATGTTTTATCGTTTTCTATCGACCGAGCCGAATTTCGCAAACAAGGAAGTGGCCAACTACCACGCTCTTGTCACCAATTTCGATATTCGTAGGTGGCAGGTGTCAAGGCAAACCGAAAGAATCGCAAAACAGTCATCCAGCCCATCCTCAGAAACCATCTATGAGGACGCCAAAATCTTGCTTGGGTACTTCCACTGGCTCAATAACAACGGTTACCTTACGAATGTCAATGTGCAGCTAAAAACCTGCATTGCAAACTTTAAGTCTGAAAGGATGCTCGCTTACATTCAAGCAAAGGCACGAGTCACCAAAAATGCCAAAAATATCCGCGTACTAGACAAAGAAGCCAGACAGTTCGCCTTCAACTCCTTGATCACTTCTGAAGAAATCAGGCAGTACCTTACGAGCTTCGTAGATCCTGCATATGCAGTTATGTTCAAGCTTGCTCTAGGCACAGCCATGCGCCCAATTGATCTGTGCAAATTTCCGTACATTGGTGACAGAAAAAACGTCCACATACTCCCGTACTCCGAAATGGACAGTGAAAAACTGACATTTGAGTATACCGCTTATGGCAGCAAGGGTAACAAAACAAGAACCATTGTCATTCATCGTGACGATCTCAAGATGCTCGACGAATGCTATATCAAGCCGTTATACGATGATCGGCGTAAGCGTTACAAGGAACGTTACGGGAAGGATTGCCCTCTATCAGTCCTCTTTCTTAATGAGCAAGGTGTGCCGATTACCCCCAAAATGACTACATCGCGGGGAACGGCTGCTAAGAAAAAAGCCCTAGAAAACTATAAAGGTTTCAGAGATAGCATCGTGTTTTATGACTCACGCCATTGGTGGCCAACGATTTTCTTGATCCAATTCTTTGGAGATGATCTGCTCACTAAGGCCGTAGACTATCTTTGGGCAGCGTGCGGAGAGGCTCTAAAGACACAGATGGGCCACTCAGACCTTGAAACCACTTTCGCTCACTACGTCGATAAGGCACGCGTAATGATGGGGGCAGCGAAGGGAAGAACGACAGAGCTGATCACACAGGCGCATGCTGGAGTGCACGCGGTAATTGGTCAGATAGAAAACGGGAAACTGACTGATGCCGGGAAAGTTAGCTAACCTAAGCGAAGCAGCTATGCGGAAGATGTAAGTTAGCAAAAAACTAGTTTTATGGAATCAAGACTTTCGCTTCTGTAATTAGGAAATCCTTCGTATGATCAAGTTGAACATCGCAATGTCAACTGCCTGCCCATGCCATTGCCCCAAAGGATGACTTTCAGTTGGCGCTTAGCCGAAGAGCACAAGGTGACGACTGTCGGGTGGCAAGGGTAACGTGGGAACTTGTGCTCTGAGGAAGCAAAAACCGCGTACCGAATGCCCCTAGGTCTTCCCCTCCTTTCATTATTTACGCATGCAGCCCCCTCAGAGGCACTGTAGAGCACTTGGCGAGAATCTGGCCTCGGTTCTTCATGGCCTTCCGTCAGCAAGCGCAGAAGGCGTCTGGTTGACTGGAACCAGTGGCCCAGTCGGCTCATTTGTGCCGACATTTGAAACCGTAAGCATCCCGTATTCGTAGCTACCCGCAACACCTCCGATTTCTACCTGTTCCTTGCCGTCAATGAAGCCGTTGAACAGAACCACCGGGTTGCCGTTGCGCGGTGTAATTGTCACTTTCGTCCTGCCTGAAGGTAGACACGTGGCGCGCAACAGAGCGCTGGTGTAAGAGACTTCACCCTCTAGGTCATACAGGTCGTAATCGCTGGCTCCTCCAGAGCGGAGGCAGTCAGTCCCGTTCAACGAGACTCCCATCAACTCGCCCGAATGCCGAGTCTCGGATTTATGAGTGATGAAAAAAAATGCTCGGACGACGATTCGCTCATCAGCAGACATTGGAAAAAAGTAATCCTCAGCCCACTCAACGCCCGAGCTGAACGATGGCCCGACGTACGCCGTGATAAGGCTCGTGTAGGCAGCCAAAAAAACCGCACCGGTTGCAGCTACGACCGCTAGGCAAGCTTTTTTAAGGACACCTAATTTTTCTGGCTTGCTAGCAGTACCTGAGTGCGGTTTCTTGTTTCTACGTCTAGCCAAGTCGCATGCCTTCTGAGCCGTTTTGATGGACTGGATGATCAGCCTAGCGCCTGTCATTCCAGAACGAAGCACTGAAATTGTTCAAGCCGCCGCCGTAGGTATCCTGCTTGGCCTGGAAGGTTTGAGGAATTTTGCTCCCATCGCCGCCCTTCTGGAAATATTCTTTGACAGAGTGCAGTGCCAAGCGACGCAGGTGATCCCAGACTTGGAACAACTCCGCCTCTTTCGCCGTGGCTTGAGCTGCGGCACTGGGTTTTCTTCTGGGCTGGGCGGACAGGTACGCAGGCGCAAACTGATGCGTATGCGTGAATTTGATACTGCCAAACTCCCAAGGCTCGCTGGCCTGGCTACGCCACCGATAGCTGACAGACACTGATAGGCGATTGCTGTGCAGATACGGCTGGCCGACATTGTCATCGACAACAAACAGCTCATCCTCCCGTTGCTCTCGCTCGATCCTGCTTTGCATCTGGTGCACAGCAGAAATCAACGAACTCCCCGCCCGCCGAACATCATGCTCTGTTTGAGCACGCTTCTTCGGTGCTTTGGCCGCCGAATGCCCCTGAACAGCCTTCTCAAATATCCTCAATTGTTCGCGAATGTAGTCGCCACAGTCGTAGAGACGAAGATCACTCAGCCCCACCAGACGCTCTTCCCTCAAGCATTGATCGAGAAGCTCGTCGAGACGGCTTACATCCAGAGCGGCGATAGCTTTCCGCTGGTCAGCTGGGACATTGATTTCACTCATTCCATTTCCTTTTGAAAGCTGTCCAGAATTTCCTTTTGGCCTTCACCACGTGACAATGCTGGTGAACAGCACGAATTGGGTCTCATGCGAAAGTTCGTGAGCTGGGCATGGCCGCTTGAGCCTTTACGATATCAGCTGTGGTGGCCGACGCCGTATGCTTGGCTCTCCTATCTACACGGCTCAGAACTCTGGCAGCCCAGGTAGGACGTCCAGATCTTCACCGCGCTGAAGCGGGTTGGACCGGAGGTCGCACGGGCGAAGCGTGTCATCGATCACATGAGCGTCATCGAGCGCAGCGATTACACGCCGCAATTCAGCTTCAGTCGTTGCAGTTACAAGCTCGACCTCCACGTCCGGAAATACCTGGTCCGGATGAATCGTCAAATGCTGGATAGCTTTGATGCCAGGTGACAGCGCTAGGTCGAAAACATCCTGGAGGCAAAAATATTCATATCTGGGCTGGGTACTCGGCCTGCGTGGCTAAAAAAGTCGTGCAGCTGTGGTCAGGGGCGAACTTTATCACCTCCGAATCGCATGAGACCAAAGAAGCAGCAGATGCCAGGCAGCGATCAGCGTTTAGATTTCAAACCACGGCCCTGAAGACAGGGTGAAGGCGAGTGCATCGTGAGCTTCGCAGCGGGTGCGCTGCCAATCGTCACGATAAATCATTGCACCCTCTCCCCCGCAGACTTCGCAAACGCGGGTTGAGTGGCTATGCACGAACTCCACCATTGCCTCGATTTTTGGGGAAGCCCCTTCGACCATTAGGTGCAGTGCGCCGAATTTTTCTGTGACTTTGTACAGTTTGGCGGGCGAACCAGCTTGCAGATTGTGAGCGTGCGCAAGCGAACAAAACGTCTCAATCAGAGATAGCCAACCTGGTCCGCACGTCGCAGGTAGGCTGCTACGCGGATCATCAAAAACTGACGGATAGGTATCACCAAAAAGGATCGCCAAATTTTCGTAATGATATGGCATTGCGCCCTCCCAATCTCCAAGCTCGCCACAGACGTTTCTGAGCGACGACTGGTGCGTAACGTAACCGTATCTCCTCGATCAAAGATCGTGGGACTCTGGCTTGCCAGCAGTCGACTGATCGTTAAGCGCAAGATGCGACACGACCACGCCATGGCTCTTCAAATTCGCGATGCTCTTGTCAGAATACAGTTTGTACTGGTGTAGATCGCTTTCACCTGATGGCGGTGGAAATGGGTGCGATGACGCATCGTGGCAGGTGCAGGTGATGCCCCTCCTCGGTGGATCAAGCCTGCCATGGGTAGCACTGGCTGGCTGGCCAATCCAACCCCAGTGGCCCCCTTCCCGCGCAGCGGGCTCTGCCATTGGCAACCCGCAATTCGAATTACATCGGTTTTACAGAGATAACTTCAACGTATTTGTACTTCTTTTTGGCGGCCTTTACAGCTTCCTGCTGAGCCAAAAGCGTGCTCAGCGTATCTGCTTCGGGCACAAGCTCGTAAGTCTTGCCTTCGTATTCATTCCCAACCTGAAGAACAACCCGCAGTCTTGGAGTGAACGGCTTTGCTGCGCTCCGTTTAAACGGTGCCTTGAATGGTGAAGGAGCACTGCTTTCTGACGCAGGCTTTGCCGTGGCAGTGGAAAGCGGATTGGCGCTGCCGAACAACGCTTGGCGCATCTGTTCTTCTGTTAAATCGTCGTGCATCTGAGGTTCCGTGAGCGTGCCGATTAGCTAGCTACATATTACCAGCATTGAATGACCAGCTATCGTTTCAGCCTTCCTGCCGTCGTTTCTGATCCATATTGGCTGGATTCCGCAAGGTATAGCCCCCGTAACTACATTCACCAAAGCTACAAACTTCATCTATTGGGTCGAAAAAGCTGACACTTACGTGCCCACAGTGAGCACAGCAAGATCTCTTGGCAACTCAGAAATGTTTCGTACCCATTAGGGAGGATTGACCGCAAATGGAGCTTCGTCAGGTCACGCACCTGCCACCATAAATTCCCATCCTTGAAAAAGAGGCAGTGGCAGAAGGCTTTAGGTTCATCACCCGGCTGACCTCTGAATGACATTCAGGCACCAAGCGCTTCGATGCGGTAGGCGAATGCCTGATGGCAGCGTATTTAGATCGGCAACTGGTGGGCATTGGAGGTCTGCCTCTTGATCCATTCCTTCACGCCCGCACAGGCAGGCTGCGGCGTGTTTATGTGACTCCTGCGTCACGCGGGCAACAGGTTGGCAGACGACTGTTAAGCGTCTTGCTTGCCGACGCCGCTTTGCATTTTTGAAACTGTGCGTCTTGACGCCGACAGTGCGTAGGGAAGCGCTTTTTTACCTGTGCTGCGGGTTCGCACGAACCGAAGACGCGGAGGCGACGCACATCATGCAGCTCACAAACCTCTGACCTTGCCACGTCTCGACCAGAAGCGCCCCGCAGTGCCCCCCCTAGTGATCGTAAACCTGCTTTATCGTTAAGCTCTGAGGTTAACGAAAATTTAGGCTTACGATGTCCGTAACCCAGAGGCAGCTACCGGCCAGAAGCGGACATTTAGCGCCTCAGCGCCCGTCTACAGGCGCGTAGCTACCTGGCTTGGCAAGTTTTGCCATTCCAAGGAAAAGTTGGGAGCATCATTTCGTTGATGTGAGAGCGGCACCACAGCTCACGGAAGGCTTTGACTAACTCGATACCTCGTCTTGCAATATTTGGCTGTGTGCCTAATCCCCATCATGGCGTGATTGAGCATTCAGGCCATGGATGTCGAACTGCATCAAGCAACCAGTCCTTGAATGCCTGTGCTGCCACTGAAGGTTCGGATTTGGAGATATGCACGACGTAGTACGCCAACGGGCTCGTCTGAGCTTCTCCAAAAGGCCTCACTAAGCGTCCAGCATTCAGATCCCCCATCACCAGGCTGCTCCGGCCAAGAGCGACACCGCTTCCTGCCATGGCCGCCTGCAATCCGGCTGCTGAATCGTTGATCTTCAGCACTCGGTTGCCGAGCGAAACGTCATGGCCTGCGTACTCCAGCCAAGATTCCCACGTAGGGAATGCAGGCGTGTCTTTCATCGAAAGGTCACGAATTATAACGTGATGGCACAACATCTCAGGAGAGGTAAGAGGATTTTCACCCTCAAGTAATGCAGGGCTACAGACGGGGAAGAACGTGTCCTCCATCAGGTGTGTAGCGCTTAGCCCCGGCCACTTTCCATGTCCGAAACGGATTCCAAGATCAACGCGCTCTGCCGCTAGGTCAATAAGGCGTCCATCGGTGTGTAGCATCAGTTCGAACTGGGGATAGAGGCTCTGGAACTGCTCGACGCGCCCTAGCAGCCATTTGTCGGCAAATGCGGGAGGAGTCGTGACCGTGACAGTATCCGGCGCAGCTCCTTTGCGCAGCCCTTCGACAGCAGCCGTCATCATGTCGAACGCCGTTTGAAGCTGGGCGAGCGCAGTAATCGCCGGAGGCGTGAGTTCCAGCCGCGACGGTCCCGCTCTATGCCTATGAAACAGGGGTATTCCATAGCTAACTTCGAGACTGCGAACCAATTGGCCTACCGCAGCTGGAGTTACACTCAGCTCTTGAGCTGCTCCCACAAAACTGAGATGCCTGGCGGCGGCCTCAAAGGCTCGTAATGCGTTGAGATGACGAGGGGCTCGCATGTCATTGAATTCCGGTTGGGGACACTGCCTGCGTGAGAAAACTTTCTTCAAGTGCGCCTTGGTAGGCATAGAGACCTGGAACGCCACCTGTCATGAGGAAAATGACATCATCACCTGAGCCATACATCCCAGATCGGAGCTTCTCAAGCAAGCCCGCGAACGCCTTGCCTGAGTAGACAGGGTCCAACAGGATGCCCTCGCTTCTGGCCAGTAATGCCACCGCCTCGACCATTCTCGGGGTGGGTTGCCCATACGCAGCGCCCAACTGGCTGGCATCCACATTAACTGAGAGAGCATCAGTCAAATGCCCTCGTCCGATGAACTCCAACGTTTGCGACGCCAGTCTTGTAGTAGTGCCAAGAGTATCTTGCTGGTCCGCCATGACCGCATATCCAGTGATAATGTCGGAGCCTTTATCTTGCGAAATCCATCCCGCCGTGAGTCCGGCCTGGGTACCGCTGCTGCCATTAGCCATCGAAATATTTTTGACATTCAACCCAGCCGCTTTTACCTGCTCGGCGATCTCAGCCGCGCACTCGGCGTAACCCAACGCTCCAAGGGGGGTCGATCCGCCCGTGGGGATTACTGCTATTTTTTTGCCTTGACGGGACAGTCTCTCAGCAAGAATTTCCGCGAATGCTTGTGGGGACGTTCCCCTGTCCAGCAAATGACTGGACGCACCGTAGATACGGTTGAGCCACGGGTTTCCATTGCTCTGAAACTCATCAGTCCGGATATCTACCTGCTGCGAAAGAACCAAATGGCATTCCAACCCAAGTCTCGCACACGCCGCTGCCGTGAGTCGCGCGTGGTTTGATTGCACACCTCCGAAAGTGATCACAGTGTCCTGTCCATTATTCAGAACAGCCGCCAGATGGTATTGCAACTTTCTTAGTTTATTTCCCCCCTCGCCTAACGGCATTAGGTCATCACGCTTAAGATATATCCCGGCGTTAATGCCCTCGCGCCGAAGCATTGCCTCTAGATTCTCTGCACGCTGAAGCCTGGTTGGCCCCCCTACAAGGTCAACGTACGGAAACCCTGCGAAGCCGTTTTTGATTAAGTGTTTCATCGCAAGAAGCTCCTGATGAGAACGAACGAGACCACCGGCTTAGACAACCGATGGTCCGTTTAATCAGAACTGTGACAGTCCGCCGTCAACTACGATCTCGTCACCCGTGATGAAAGAGGCCTGATCACTGGCCAGGAACAGCACGGCCTTGGTCACTTCACCGGCTTCGCCGAAACGTCCCAGCGGTACGGATGCTTCGATCCCAGCGGCCACCTCCTTCAATTGTGCGTCCGACAGGCCCAGCTTTCCGTGAAACGGTGTGCTGATCGGGCCAGGACTCACTGCGTTTACCCGGATACCACGAGGTGCCAGCTCGGCGCCGAGCGTGCGCGCCAGTGAGCGGACGGCGGCTTTGGTGGCCGAGAGGATCGACAGGCCAGGGGTGCCAACCGAATTGAGGAATGACGTGGTCAAGATCACGCTGGCACCTTTGCTGAGCAGCGGTGCCGCTTTCTGTACGGTGAAGAAGGTGCCGTTGAAGTTCAGCGCGAACTGCTCATTGATTTGCGCCTCGGTCACGGCTTCGAGCGGTGAAGCAGTGCCAGCACCTGCATTGGCGAAGACGACATCAAGGCGGCCAAAGCGCTCGGAAATTTCGCTGATAACAGCGTCCAGAGACTCTGGCTTACGCAGGTCAGCGACGAGCACCAGTGCCTTCTCACCCAACTCTTGGCGAGCTTCATCCAGGCGCTGGACAGTGACGCCGGTAACGATCACCTGCGCACCCTGTGCAACGAATTGGCGTGCGGTTTCCAGGCCAATACCCGAAGTGCCTCCGGTGATCAGCACGATTTTATTGTCGAAGTTACGGTTGAAGTGAGTCATGGTCATTTCCTCGGTCTGGATAGTGAATTAGCCGTTGATGTCTGGCGTGGACTCACTATCCAAAAATCCGAATTTATCGACAAACCACAAGAACTTGGCAGCCACAAAAGAAAAACTATGCTGATACCTTAAGTCCGTACGGCATCAGATCCATGTCAATTTTTAGCCGTTGAATGTCTTCGCCCTTGGTCATAAAGCGATCCCACCACAACGACAACACCAGAAATGATCAAGATGATCATTACGCCTGAAGTTGAATGAGTAGGGGAAGCCGAAACTAGCGATAGCGCTCCAAGGGGGGCTAGACCACCCGCAATCGCAGTACCAATCTCCCGTCCTGTTCCGACCCCAGAGGAGCGGGTTTGGGTCGGGAACTGACGGCTCAGAAATGCTCCCTGAGGAGCAAACATCATAGGGGCTAGAATGCCAGTGGCCACCGCTATCGCGGCACAAATCTGGAAAGTCTGACCTGATCCCAGCAGCGACAAAAATGGATAGGCGAACAAAGCAGCGCCCAAGCCGCCGACGATCAGAACCTTCTTACTGCTCCAGCGATCACATAACCTTCCAAAGAGTGGCACCATGCATATCGCGATAAGGCTCGCGATGGTCACGGCCAACGACGTTACTCCAGCGGAAACGCCTTGGTACTGGGTGAGATAAGCCAACGAGAAAGTCTTGAAAATGTAGCTAAGCGCGTTGTAACCAATCGCAACGACAAGGACGACGAGCAGCCCTTTGAAGTCGTTTTTCAGCAGCATGAGCAGCGGTGATTGTTTGGTTATGTCCATCCGATGCTCAGCATAGTGTTTCAATTCCTCGAACTGAGGTGTTTCCGGGATACTGCTTCGCACCCAAAGTCCAACCATTACCAGTACGATGCTGCATACGAACGGAATTCTCCAGCCGCCATTAATCAGGAAATCTTCGCCCACCTGGCTGAGCGCGTAGATGGTCAGTGAAGACAATAAAAGACCTAAGTTCAGCCCTAATGCTGGCCATGCTCCCTGGCTCCCACGTTTATTTTCTGCTGCATGCTCATAAGATGTCACTGCTGCGGCCGCCAATTCCGCGCCAGCTCCGAGACCTTGTACGATCCGGATCGCTACTAGAAGAATCGGCGCCCAAATGCCAAGAGTCGCATATCCGGGGATCAGGCCTATCAACGTCGTGCATACGCCCATCAAGCAGAACGTAACGACGAGCATGCGTTTGCGCCCAAACTTGTCTCCTAAGTACCCAAACAAGACACCACCAAACGGCCTTGCGACAAAGCCAATCGCGAACGTAGAGAACGCCAGGAGACTAGCGGTCTGAGGATTGGTTGGATCGAAAAAAACTTTCGCAAATACAATGGCTGCCATCGTGGCGTAGAGATAAAAGTCATACCACTCAAGCATTGAGCCTACGATGGTTGCCGCAGCTACTTTGCGCAGTCGGGTCTTTCGCTCAAAATCGGTTTCAAGTTGAGGCAGAGCGCTTTTTGTACTCATTGGGTTGCTCCTCGGGTGGTCATTGTTGTTAGAGTCGAAGCGTCAAGCGTTCAGCAACTTGTCGGCGATCATCTCCCCAATAGGGATCGCAGACGTGGCAGCTGGAGAAGGTGCGTTGCAGACATGCAGCATTCGGGGCGTTTGCAAGAAAAGGAAATCGTGTACCAGTGTCCCGTCGCGCATGACGGCCTGTGCTCTGATCCCTGCTTCGCAAGGCTGCAAGTCTTCAAGGGTGAGAGAGGGACAGTAACGACGGCACTGCTCCAAATAAGCGCTTTTGAAAAGAGAGTTTTTCATCTCCGAGAGCCCGGAGTTGAGATTGGCCCTGATCGTCTTCCAAAAACCTGGAAACGACGCATAAGTGGCGACGTCACGCAAATC
Source organism: Pseudomonas sp. Pseu.R1 (assembly GCF_045764065.1). Lineage (NCBI taxonomy): Bacteria > Pseudomonadati > Pseudomonadota > Gammaproteobacteria > Pseudomonadales > Pseudomonadaceae > Pseudomonas > Pseudomonas sp. Pseu.R1. The sequence goes on from NZ_JBJGEE020000001.1 coordinate 1,811,251, forward strand.
GAGCGAGAATTTCTTGTAGCCTTCTCTGGCAAAGCCAAGCACTGCATTCGGGCCCACGGTCACGCTGCCATCAGCCATCCGCGTGAGATGTATTCCGAGAAACGGCAAATCCGGATCCGGCACTGGGTAGATGAGATGATTGACGATTCGGTTTTTCGAGGGAGGCAGGCGAAAATACTCACCCCGGAAGGGCACAATCTGGTGCTCAATTTTCAAACCGGCCAGCTTGGCCATCCTGTCGGACTGCAAACCTGCGCAGACCACCAATTTGGACGCTGTCCAGGTATTACCGTCAGAGCAGACATGCACACTCTGATCTGTTTCCTGAATACCCTTGACGGTTTGCCCCAGCCAAATTTCTCCGCCCGCAGCTTTGATGGTTCGAGCCATGCCCAGACAAACTTGGCGATAGTTGACGATTCCTGTGCTTGGAACGAACAGACCACCTTTGCCGACGATGTTAGGCTCACGCTCGTGCAAAGCGTCGGCATCAAGCCGCTGAACCTCTAGGCCATTCTGTAGGGCGCGTTGTTCCAGCGCTCCCAGCCGCTCCAATTCAACTGTATTGGTAGCGACCAAGACCTTTCCACAGGTTTCGAAATGGATACCGTTGTCTTTGCAAAACGCTTTTGTGGCCAACGCGCCTTGCTTGCAAAGCGTCGACTTCAAGCTGCCAGGAGCGTAATAAACCCCGGCATGAATGACACCACTGTTATGGCCGGTTTGATGAAGAGCCAGGTCGTCTTCTTTGTCGATAAGCACAAGCGATGAGCCCGGACGCTCCTTGAGCAATTGCATCGCTGTAGCCAGACCAACAATGCCGCCCCCTATCACGCAGTAGTCGTAAATCACCACACACTCCTTATCAGGTTGTCAGACAAATATGAACAAAGATCAGGTTGTCAGACATATATTGGCGCACGTTAAGGTGTGCGCATCTGGGCTCAGGTCAAGGTGATGCCGAATCTCATGGCAGCGGACTCAAGGTGCGCACGAGCACAGTCGGCAGCTGCCTGGGGATCACCTGACTCGATGGCCGCATACATGTTGGCGTGCTCGTGACTGGCAGGCCTGGCGCCCCCAGGAAGTCGCGCCGAGTTTTGCCAGGCGATCAACCGCCCTTGGGCCAACTGGCCGCCCAAGAAATCATGAAATGCCATGAAGTAATCATTTTTGCATGACGAAACTATGGCCTGGTGAAAGTCCACGTCAGCGGCGGATGATTTTGCGTAATCATCTGGGTGATCCTGCATGATATTCAGCGCGGTTTGCATCCTCTTCAGATCTGCTGAATTGCGACGCGCAGCCGCAACGCTGGCCGCCTGAATTTCAATCCACAGACGCATTTCAAACAACTGCGCAAGATCGGCCACACCCTTGGACGCACCAGGAAGCCTGAAAACCGTTCCAGTGGGATTCTTTGAAATAAATGACCCGTTGCCGCGCTGGCTTACCAGCACACCGTCGGCCTTGAGCTGCGAGACCGCTTCGCGTACGACAGACCTACTCACGTTCAACTGCTCGGACAGCTGATGTTCTGTGGGTAAGCGAGCGTCGGCAGGCAACCGCCCTGCACCGATTTCAGCGCGGATGGCAGCTACGACACGTTCTACGAGGGTATCAGGTCGGGTGAGTTCAAGCATGGTGGATTCATCAGGTTGTCTGACAAATATACTGTCACTGAATTGTTGATCCTGCAAGGGGCCGAGCCGGTCGTAAAACGAGGGTCATGCTAGTCGTCGCAAGCGTCCAGGGAGCTGGGATAGCGGGGACGAGGTTAAGTATCTTCGATGTCTTTGTCGGTTTCCTGTGTCAGGACCTCCCCAGCAAAAGAGGGGTAAGTGTGGAGGCTACTCTTGGAAGAAATTTTCATCACAACGCTCTGACCAGGTTCAAAGTGCCCTTCCTTGCACAGAAGTTTTTCTTTTGTGGCCGCCAAGTTCTTGTGGTTTGTCGATAAATTCGGATTTTTGGATAGTGAGTCCACGCCAGACATCAACGGCTAATTCACTATCCAGACCGAGGAAATGACCATGACTCACTTCAACCGTAACTTCGACAATAAAATCGTGCTGATCACCGGAGGCACTTCGGGTATTGGCCTGGAAACCGCACGCCAATTCGTTGCACAGGGTGCGCAGGTGATCGTTACCGGCGTCACTGTCCAGCGCCTGGATGAAGCTCGCCAAGAGTTGGGTGAGAAGGCACTGGTGCTCGTCGCTGACCTGCGTAAGCCAGAGTCTCTGGACGCTGTTATCAGCGAAATTTCCGAGCGCTTTGGCCGCCTTGATGTCGTCTTCGCCAATGCAGGTGCTGGCACTGCTTCACCGCTCGAAGCCGTGACCGAGGCGCAAATCAATGAGCAGTTCGCGCTGAACTTCAACGGCACCTTCTTCACCGTACAGAAAGCGGCACCGCTGCTCAGCAAAGGTGCCAGCGTGATCTTGACCACGTCATTCCTCAATTCGGTTGGCACCCCTGGCCTGTCGATCCTCTCGGCCACCAAAGCCGCCGTCCGCTCACTGGCGCGCACGCTCGGCGCCGAGCTGGCACCTCGTGGTATCCGGGTAAACGCAGTGAGTCCTGGCCCGATCAGCACACCGTTTCACGGAAAGCTGGGCCTGTCGGACGCACAATTGAAGGAGGTGGCCGCTGGGATCGAAGCATCCGTACCGCTGGGACGTTTTGGCGAAGCTGGTGAGGTGACCAAGGCTGTGCTGTTCCTGGCCAGCGATCAGGCCTCTTTCATCACAGGTGACGAGATCGTAGTTGACGGCGGGTTGTCACAGTTCTAACTCGGGAGGGCCGTCAGCTACCTGGCCGACGGCCCATTCGAAACAGACTTCACGGATTATTTTCTGCTTCGCGGTGATCACAGCTCTTTCGGCGTCCGCTTTGGATCGAAAGCGGCCATTCAGTGCAGATGGAAAAGCCTCAAGATCAAGCTCGACGCTTTCTCGCCATCTGCTTCGTAAAGGCTACGCAATGCAGCCTGATCGGTAATTTTGTGCAGTTCGAAGTGGTTATAGAACGCTTGGCCAAGTCGTTGCTGCTCGAAGTTTCCCAAGTTCCACAAGCGCCTAAACTTTTCATAAGCGGCGCGTTCAATCTGCAACGACGAATCGTTTTCCATTTACGGACTACCATCAGCAAGACGACCGAAACGTAACGACTCGCTACCGAACCTTCAAGCTTGTCCCAAGCAAACAGTCCGCTATCGGCCAAAAGCGGTCATTACACCAATACAACATCAACTGGCCGAAGCAGCCTATGATGAACCCTATTCGTCCGCTCTCTAACTTGGGAGCAACGCCTGAATCGCTGCTCATGGGCTGATTAAAAAAACCTTGCGGCGCTATTGATTACGTAGAGGGCAGATATGGAAAATCGAGGTGCCGAATTCAGAAAGTGGTTTGACCCAGACATCGAGTGTATGCGGCACAACGAATCGCTCGGCCCTGACGTTCAAATCGAGGTGTTGAGCCGCCTTTCCTGGGAAGTCTGCACTCAGCTCTTCGTAGGCGTGTACACGGCTGAAGGCCTACGCATCCATGAACATTATTACGACAATAGAGATGGCGAACATCTTAGCCAAGCCCTCGAATGGGGATTACGGCAGGCACGTCTGATAGCCAAGGGATACATCATGCGCGCTGAGCAATCTAACCTCGGTTCAGAGTCATAGTGCTCTCCCCAAACCTGAAGGTGGCGCATGTGATGGGTGGCTTAAATATAATCAATACCTAATCCAGCGAGAATCCAGTATGCCGATCCTGTTTGCGGTGGCTCGCATTCGCTCAAGTTGATGAATCACCTACTGCTTGTCCAGTGGATGCGGACGTTCACCAACATAATAGGAATACCTCCGTATGTCAGTTGCCAAAAGATCTCGACACCCCACAGAGGTCGGGACTGCGAAGCAATCATCCTACCCAGACGTTGAACGCCTGGTAGCCGACGGCGACTTGGTCAAAATCGGGCCTGGGTACAGTGTTCAAACCGAAATCGGTTTCGAAGCCATCGGCCCTTACATTGTCGGCCTGAGCATCGGTCGGAATGGTAAACCAACCGTTTACCGCCTCGCCTGCCGAGCATTGTGATGCTATCGGGCGTGCGTACTTTGCTGTCTATCGAGGCAGCATCCGTCTAAGCGTGTTATCCCGCACGCAGTAATGATGGAACAGGCCCGCCGCCGCATGCAGTCCGATCAGCCAGTAGCCCAGACTCCCCAACCATTCATGCCAGCCTTTGATTTGCTTGGCCAGTGCTGGGTCAAGGGCAATAGGCGCCGGCATGGAAAACTCGAAGTACGGCACAGGTTTTCCTCCAGCAGCCAGCATCAGCCATGCCAGTAAGGGTGTGGCGATCATCAGGACATACAGTAACGCGTGCACCACATGAGAGAGCCCGATCTGCCATACGGGCGGCCTGGGGCTTATCGCTGGCGCCTTGTACATCAGGCGCCCTAGCAAGCGGATCCAGACCAGCGCAAAAATCGAAAGACCAAACAGCCCGTGCAAGCCCAGGAGTGCAGAGCGCAATGTACTACCGCGTGGGGCCAGCCCTTTGAGTTCGATGCAAGCATAGACGCCGACAAACAGCGCAAGCATTAGCCAATGCAAATACATGGAGAGTTTTGAGTAACGAGGTAAAGGTGACGTCATGCCGGTGCTCGCTTTCAAGAAGTGGATGAACTGCCTTGGAGGCGGTCGGACTGTGCCGCAGCTGTCTTAAGGAAATCTGAAGAGGGTTGCGTGCTCCCATTTTTCTCACCTTCAGACTTCGTTAAGAATCGGCGCTGATACTCCCCTCCATTCACCACTGGGGAGGAGCCTCACCCATGCAGGGTCTGGACTGGAATGTTTGTCTACCGTTGAGCTTCGGAACCCCCGAAGCCCCCGCCCTCTCACTCCATCGCGCTCTGGCCCAGGAGCCACTGCGCGAAGGTTTCGAAGCCTTTATCCAGCAGCGTTTTCGCAAAGCCCACAACGCAGAGATCCGTCAGTTCATGCCTGAGCTGTTTGGCCTGAACGATGGCGCGGGTAGCTTGTGTGCAGTCGCAGGTGTACGCACGGCAACCTCTGGCGACTTGTTTCTTGAGCACTATCTGGATGAGCCGGTCGAGCGTGCCATCGAGACCCTCGCGGCACGACCGGTCGATCGCCAGGGTATTGTCGAGGTCGGCAACCTGGCCGCAAGCAATTTGGGCAGTGCGAGGCTGAGCATCATTACCATCACTTGGTTACTGGCGATGGGGGGCTTGGAATGGGTGGCGTTCACGGGCAATGCCGGGTTGGTCAACAGCTTTAATCGCTTGGGTCTGCGCCCTGTCACGTTGTGCGCTGCCGACCCCTTGCGATTGGGTGAGGATCGCCATGACTGGGGTAATTACTACGACACCCAGCCCAGCGTACATGTTGGGGACATACGTTCCGGCTTTTTGCATTTGAGCCACAGCGGCGTGTTCGAGCGATTTGGCCTGCCACTGACCCTGGAGCGCAGCTGTCATGTCGCCTGAACTGAACGCTTTTCGCCAGCGGATCACAGAGCTGGCGACCAGTCAGCCACACGCCTATGCCCTATGGGGCGACGAACTCAAGCTCGACTACGCCGAGCTGGACGCTGAAATTCGGTTGCGCCAGCAGATACTGCGCGACATGAATGCCAAGGTGGTCGCTGTCTCGTTGGAGAATGGGCCTGACCTGATGATCTGGGATCTGGCGATTCTGTTCGAGAAACTTGCCTGCCTAGCGCTACCGCCTTTTTTCACCCCCGGTCAGCGCCTTCACTGCCTTGCACAAAGTCAGGCCGACCTGGTCATTGGCGGCATCGACCATGAAGATGAAATGGAGCAAGCGGGTTTTCAATCCCGCGATGGCTTCTGGATCAGGCCTGCGGCTGAGCCCTCGCCGCTTCCAGCGGGCACCGCGAAGCTGACCTTTACCTCAGGCACTACCGGCACGCCAAAGGGCGTCTGCTTGAGCGCCGACAGCGTGCTATCCGTTGCCCGCGAGCTGCATCACGCCAGCGAGTCGCAACACCCTCGTCACCATCTCTCATTATTGCCATTGGCCATTTTGCTGGAAAACATCGGTTGCTATGCGGCGCTGTACGCCGGTGCCATGATCAGTCTGCCCAGCCAGCGCACCTTGGGCATGCGGGGTGCAAGCGGCGTGGATCTGCCGAGGCTTCTCTCTACGCTCAAGCTTCGCCATCCGCACAGCATGATTCTGGTGCCGCAACTGCTGTTGCTGTTGGTCACTGCTCGTGAAATCGGCGCATTCGACAGTAGTGAATTGCGCTTCGTTGCTGTAGGAGGCGCCAAGGTCAGCCACGAGTTGTTGCTGCGCGCCGAACTGGCCGGCATACCCGTTTATGAGGGCTATGGACTATCCGAATGCGCCTCGGTAGTCGCACTCAATCGCCCTGGTGCGCATCACCCTGGCAGCGTCGGCCAAACATTGCCGCATGTGCAGATACGTCTGGCTGACGACGGTGAAGTCTTGATTGCTGGGTCTGGAATGCTGGGCTATCTCGGCGACACCCGCCCTGTGCCTGAATGGTGGCCGAGCGGTGATCTGGGTGAGTTCGATGCCAACGGTTATCTCTATCTGCGTGGACGCAAGAAGCATCAGTTCGTCACCAGTTATGGACGCAACGTCAACCCCGAGTGGGTGGAAGCTGAACTGACTCAACGCGGTCGCATCGGCCAGGCATTCGTCTACGGCGAAGCGATGGCCCACAACCATGCGCTGATCTGGCCGCTGCGCCCTGAAACCACTGACCTGCAAATCGCCGATGCCGTCGCCCAGGCTAATCAGGCGTTGCCTGACTATGCCCGGGTGCATGGCTGGACACGGCTGGAGCAGCCATTCAGCCCGGGTAACGGCATGGCCACCGCCAATGGCCGGCCCAAGCGCGAAGCCATTCTGGCGCACTACCGACATCTTTTTATCGAGCCCGCACGAGCCGAGGATCATCCATCATGAGTTTTTTCGAGACGCTGCAAAACGCTACGCGCACCGAGCGCGAAACGCTGTTCAATCTGCCGATTATTCACCACGCGCTATTTGGTCAGGTGACGCTAGAGAGCTATACAGCCTTCCTGACCCAGGCCTATTACCACGTACGCCATACAGTGCCATTGATGATGGCTTGTGGCGCGCGCCTGCCCTCACGGCTGGAGTGGCTGCGGGGTGCAGTGTGCGAGTACATCGAGGATGAATACGGGCACGAGCAGTGGATTCTCAACGACCTGCTCGCCTGCGGTGCTGACGCCGACGCGGTACGTGACGGCACGCCGGGCCAGCCCATCGAGTTGATGGTCGCTTACCTCTATGACCTGATGGCCCGCGGCAATCCCGTGGGTCTGTTCGGCATGGTGAATGTCCTGGAAGGCACCAGTATCGCCTTGGCGACCCATGCGGCGGGTAGCATTCAACAACGTCTTGATCTGCCGTCCACTGCATTCAGTTACCTCAGTTCCCACGGCAGCCTTGACGTCGGGCACATGGAAACCTACCGAAAACTGATGGATCGTCTGGACGATCCGCAAGATCAGGCGGCAGTGATTCGGGCGTCGAAAATGGTGTACGCGCTGTACACCGACATGTTCCGGCAACTGCCTGCCGCGCTCGCCGAACCTGAGAAGGAATCCGCTCATGCGTCTGTCTGAAGCCCGTGTCGTATTGACCGGAGCTAGCGGAGGAATCGGCATGGCGATCGCCGAAGCCTTATGCAGCCACGGTGCAGAGGTGCTGGCGGTATCCAGGCATCAGGAACACCTGATCGGGTTGCAGATGCAGTACCCCCACTTGCTGCACTGGGTCAAAGCTGACCTGACCACTCCCGAAGGTCGTCAGCATGTGCTGATGACAGCACAGGCCATGGAGGGCATCAACCTGCTGATCAATGCGGCGGGGGTCAATCACTTCGCGATGCTGGAGCAACTGCCAAGCCGTGAGATCGACGCGATGCTCAACATCAATCTGCATGCGCCGATCCTGCTTACAGGCCTGATGCTGCCCATGCTGCGCAGTGTCAAACGCGCGATGATCGTCAACGTCGGCTCGACCTTCGGATCGATTGGTTACGCCGGATACGCCACTTACTGCGCCAGCAAGTTTGCCCTGCGCGGATTCTCAGAAGCTTTGCGCCGGGAGTTGGCGGATACGCAGGTCGGAGTGCTGTACGTGGCTCCACGGGCGACCCGCACCTCGATGAACGGCCCAGCGGCACGCGCTTTGAATACGGCCCTCAAGAGCAACGAAGACGACCCTCAGACCGTCGCCGCTGCCGTGGTCAGCGCCATTGTCGGCAATCAGCGCGAACTCTACCTCGGTTGGCCGGAGCGATTTTTTGTGCGCCTCAATGGTTTGCTGCCCGCCGTGGTTGATCGCTCCCTGCGCAAGCACCTGCCGCTGATTCGTCGATTGAGCACCACGCCTTTTGAGGAGAAACCTAAACCATGAAAGCCCTGCTGATCACCCTGCTCTCGTTGTTCATTACACCCGCCTGGGCCCTGGATGCCCCTGACCAACAACGCCTGTCAGCCATTCAACAGGAATGGGCACACATTCAGTATCAGTTGCCTGAAGACCAGCGTGTCGCCGCATTCGAGAAGCTGGCGTCCCAGTCAACTCAGTTCAAGCAGGAGCGACCCAATGCTCCCGAAGCCTGGATCTGGTCAGGCATCGTCACCAGTAGCTGGGCCGGTGCGCAAGGCGGGCTCGGCGCATTGAGCAAGGTCAAACAGGCCAAGGCTGATCTGGAAAAGGCGCTGTCGCTGGATCCCTCCGCCCTGCAAGGCTCCGCCTATGCGAGTCTCGCTGCGCTGTATGATCGAGTGCCCGGCTGGCCCATCGGCTTTGGCGACGCAGACAAGGCTCAAGGTCTGTTGGAACAGGCGTTGAAAATCAATCCCAACGGCATCGACCCGCTGTACTTCTGGGGCGATCATCTTTTCCGCCAGGGGCACTATGCTGAAGCCAAAGCCGCACTGGACAAAGCCCTGCAAGCAGCACCCCGCCCCGGTCGGGAGTTGGCCGACGGCGGCCGACGCAAGGATATCCAGCTGCTGCTGGTCGACGTGAACAAGAAGCTGAAATAGCGGAGCCTGCATGCGATTGCTGTTGATCGAAGATGATGTCGCGCTGGGTGAAGGGATTCACCAGGCATTGAGTCGGGAGGGTTACACCGTCGATTGGGTGAAAGACGGCAGCAGTGCGCTGCATGCGCTGCTCAGCGAAGGGTTCGATCTGGCGATACTCGACCTGGGGCTGCCCAGGCTGGACGGTCTGTCGGTGCTAAGGCGCCTGCGCGAGACCGGTTCTGCCCTGCCCGTCTTGATTCTCACCGCACGCGATGCCACCGAAGATCGCATTGCAGGCCTCGATGCCGGCGCTGACGACTACCTGGTTAAACCCTTTGACCTCAATGAACTCAAGGCGCGGCTGCGCGCGTTGCTGCGGCGCAGCGCAGGGCGCGCACAGGTGGCGATCGAGCATGCCGGCATCCGGCTCGATCCCGCAACGCAGCAAGTCAGCTATCACGCGACGCCCGTTTCCCTGACCCCTAAAGAGTACCAGTTGCTGCATGAGCTGCTGTCTCCCCCAGGCCGGGTAATGACTCGCGAACGCCTGACTCAGCTGCTCTACGGCTGGAACGAAGAAGCCGACAGCAACACCCTGGAGGTGCATATCCACCACCTGCGCAAGAAGTTTTCCAGTGAGCTGATTCGCACGATCAGAGGAGTGGGCTATCTGGTGGAGGATCGTCTTTGAACTCGATACGCCGTCGTACCCTGACGCTCATCATTGGCCTAGTCCTAATCGGTCTGACGATCCTGACGCTGGCCAATATCCATGACAGCAATCATGAGATCGCCGAAGTCTACGACGCGCAACTCGCCACCAATGCCCGGTTACTCCAAGGCGTGATGCGCATGCCGCTGGCGCGCCAGGAGCACGCCCAGCTGTATCAGGCCTTCAATCAGGCGCTGGGGCAGGCAGAACCCAAGATCGATGGTCACCCTTACGAGAGCAAGATCGCCTTTCAGGTGTGGGATCTTCATGGCAACCTGCTGGTGCATACTCCCAGCGCGCCAAGCTTGACTCGGGCGCCGACCTACACCGGATTCAGCGATATCAATGATCTGGGAAAACATCAGTGGCGCACCTTTGTGCTCAAGGACGAGACGCATAACCTGCTGATCTGGGTGGGCGAGCGCGATGATGTGCGCTCCGATCTGGTCAATCGAATCGTGCGCCATACCGTACTTCCCAACCTCATCGGGAGCCTGTTGTTGATGGCCGCCATCTGGCTGGCCATCGGTTGGGGGTTAAAGCCCTTGGCGGATCTGGCTGCCACATTGCGTGGACGGCATCCAGGCTCACTGGAGCCTCTGCAACTGGCGCCATTGCCCAGCGAACTCGAACCGATGCAGGCAGCCCTGAACCGGCTGCTGGGGCAGATTCAGGAAGTGCTGAGCCGTGAGCGGCGCTTCATCGCCGATGCTGCTCACGAGATGCGCACGCCGCTTGCGGTGCTCCGAGTACACGCGCAAAACGTGCTGGAGGCACAAAACGACGAGCAACGGGGCGAGTCGCTGAACTATCTTGTCGTAGGTGTTGACCGTACGACACGATTGGTCAACCAGTTGCTAACGATCGCCCGGCTTGAACCGGGCGCTGGCCCGATCAAGATCCAGCCGGGAGACCTCGTCGCTACGGTACGCGAATGCCTTGCGCAGATGACCCCGTGGGTCTTGAGCCGAGGTCTGGAGCTGTCTTTTGAGTGCAGCGAACCAGAGCACCCGATGAGTACTGATTTCGCGGCCATCGACATCGCCCTCCAGAATCTGATCACGAATGCGGTGAATTTTTCGCCATCGAACGGGCAGATCAACGTCGCCTTGGCTTTTAAAAATGACGGCTTTGAGCTGAGTATTGCCGATCAGGGGCCAGGCATCAGTGAATGTGACCGAGAACGTCTTTTTGAGCGCTTCTACAGCAAAGGAAATGACCAAGGTGTCGGGCTAGGCCTGGCGATCGTACAAACAGTGGCAATGCGCCTCGGCGGCGCGGTTCGACTGGAAAACAGCGTACCTACAGGCTTGATTGCCATCCTCGCGATTTCTGTTGCCTCGCAATAGTTTGGTGAGACAGAGACCGATGAAGTTTGCATGAGTCGAGTGTCCGCTATGGGTCGAAAGCGGACGCTCGCGTCCTTCTCACGCGGCAGAATGGCTAAGTATTCGTCCACTCGACGCCCGTAACTCCCCTCTTTTCTGCCTGAGGCTTGCTAAGCTTCGGAGCAGGATCGAGCCGATATTTGGGAATTTGGCCAAACCCTGCGTCTACGGTTGCCCAATGCCATGCTTCAGCATTATTCATGTTGTCCGCATAGATGCGGAATGATTTGAATGCTCCGTGAAGCAGGTAATCGATTCGATAGTGAGTTGACCGGGGCATAAAAGACTCCTGGAGCGATGGATCTGATTAGTTCATTGCTCAGCGAACAGAAGCAAAAACGCCCAGCTAAGAGCTGGGCGCAGTAACAATTTGGGTTACGCAGCTAATCCAGACAGCGATGCTTTCTTGTAATCGGCTTTCATGGCTTCCATTTGCGCACCCAACTCGTCGAGCTTGGCTTTGCCGAGAAGCTTTTTCGCCTGAGGAAACATTTCGGACTCCTCCTCTTCGATGTGGTGTTCCAGCAGCTCCTTGACGACCTTCATACGACCCGAAAATTCTGGTGTGGAGGGGTCGGTGTTTTTCAGGTCTGGGAGGACCAAAGAATCGACCGTGCGATGCTCTTCCTTGGCTTCGTAGTACATGATGTCCTGCTCTTTCGATCCAGCCTCTTTGAAGGCCGGATAAAGAATCTCTTCTTCCAGCTTGGTGTGAATAGTGATTTCCATCTCCAGCTTTGCAAGTAGGTCGACGCGTTTTTTCACGCCCCGCTCTGTGGATTCGCTCAACTGAGTCAGGATGGCCTTGACGCGTTCGTGGTCGGCTTTGAGAAGGTCGATGGCGTTCATAGTATTTCCTCTGGTATCACGGTGAGCGAACGGGTCTGGATGCCTGTCCTGCTACTAGCTCCAACTACGTTGCAGCGGCCGTGCCATCGGAAAAATAGGAATTTATATATCGATTTCAGCGGGTTACGAAAAATAGTCCATATTGATATCGGGCTTACTGCACGAATCTACACGAATGAATAGTGCAATAACGCTGCCTGATCTAGCTTTTTCCCCCATGAAATCTCCTGCTCCACTTGCTCCCGTTTCTCACGTCGCGCACTATCTGGCCTACCGTAGCCACCGTGGCTTTGGCCAGCCGGGTATCGCTCAATGGACCTTTGCCACCGCAACAACGTCACCGTCCATGGGGATGGTCCCGCGACCCTGATCTTCTCTCACGGCTTTGGCTGTGATCAGACCATGTGGAACTACTTATATCGCCACTTCACCGAACGCTTTCGGGTGGTGATGTATGACCACGTTGGCGCAGGCCAGTCTGACCTCAGCGCTTATGATTCAGAGAAGTACAGCGCACTTGCCGGGTACGCAGCGGATCTGAGCGAAATCATTGATAAGTACGCTGTTGGCCCGGTCATCCTGGTGAGCCACTCAGTGAGCGCGATGATAGGTGCTCTCGCAGACCGTTTGGTCCCAGGCCGAATCACCGCTCACGTCATGGTCGGTCCATCGCCTTGTTACATTGACTCGGGCGATTACGTGGGTGGCTTCAAACTCGAAGATATTCACTCTCTCCTCGATACCCTGGACAGCAATTACCTCGGATGGTCGAGCACCATGGCTCCGGTCATCATGGGGGCGCCGGGGCAGCCTGCTCTGAGCGAGGAACTCACCAACAGTTTTTGTCGAAGCGAACCCGATATCGCCAAGCAATTCGCTCGTGTCACGTTCATGTCGGATAACCGAGCGGATATCGCAGGTCTGCTAACTCCGACGTTGATTTTGCAATCGACCGAAGATCTCATCGCGCCGGTTGCCGTAGGTGAATACCTTCATGCAGCCTTGCCGGCCAGTACGCTGTGCCTCGTCCCCAACGTGGGCCACTGCCCACATATGAGTTCGCCAAGTGCATGTTCTGACGCCATGGACGTTTTCCTGTTGCCGTGGGCAGGCGTGCATGTCAACTGATCTCCCTGTACCGGATTTCGAAACACTCTTCGAAGGGGCGCCCTGCGGCCTGGTCGTCACTACGCAAGACGGATTGATCCTGCGCACCAATCGAATCTTCTGCGAGTGGTTGGGTTTCAAGCAGTCAGAGTTGCAAGAGCGGCGCTTCCAGACGTTGCTCACCATGGGCGGACGCATCTTTCACCAGACCCATTGGGCTCCCCTGATGCAGATGCAAGGATCAGTGGCCGAGGTAAAACTCGATTTGCTCCATCGTGACGGACGCACCCTCACCATGCTTCTCAATGGTGTTCGTCGTGATCATGCGAGCGGGGTGTTCTACGAACTAGCTCTGTTTGGTACCACCGATCGCGACAGATACGAGCGCGAATTGCTCAGCGCACGTAAACATGCGGAGGAACTGCTAAGGGAAAAAACGGCTGTTGAATCGGCACTGCGACAAACCAAAGCAGACTTGAACGTCGCCTACGAAAAGTCACAACGGCGGGCCTTGTTTGCCGAGCAAATGGTTGCCATTGCAAGCCATGATCTTAAAAATCCGCTCACAGCAATAGGGATGGCCACAGATATGCTGGCCCAAGGTGAACGTAGTCCCAAGGAGGCGAAGCTGCTGGAGCACATCGCCAGGTCGTCCAATAGGGCTCAGCGTATGATCGCCGACCTTCTGGATCTTGCCTTGGCCAGAGTGGGAAATGGCATCGGCGTGACGCGTTCGGCAGCAGACCTGCACGGAGTGGTTCACGGCAGCGTTAGTGAGCTTCGACTGGCCTTTCCCGATGCAGAAATCCGGCACCAATCGATAGGTACGGGACAAGTCGAACTGGACGCCGACCGTATCCATCAACTGGTGGGTAACCTGGTAGCCAACAGTGTGGCGTACGGTGATCCCCATCAACCAATAACCATCGTCTCCATGCTGGAAAGCGGTATCGCAACGGTATCTGTACAGAACTGGGGATCAGTCATTCCCGAATCAGCGATGGGAAGCCTGTTTGAGCCAATGACTCGCCATAGTGCCCGCGACGACGAAGTGAGAAGCGTCGGCTTAGGCCTGTTCATTGTCAGGGAGATTGCGAAAGCACATGGCGGTGATGTCAGTGTGAGTTCCGATACCGCTGGCGGCACTCTATTCACCGTCAGTTTCCCCGCCACTCCATCGGATCGGCTCTCGTAATTCACCGGTGGTAATCACGCCGCTCGCTAGTGGAACCAGCTAAATCCCACTTAATACGGGACGGGATTCAGAACTGAGATCTGGCGCGCCCTTTCTTCCCCCCAAACCAGCGCAAGGCCTTGGCCGTGGTCCAAAAGGTTTGGGTAATACTCCTCGACGATCATCTCACCGGTGCTCAGATAGACACCGATAAAAGACCTGGACGATACCCTGTCGAGACGTTCTGACCCGAACGTCCAGTTGAAGTCCTTCAGCCGTCTGTACAGTCCGGTTCTGACTGATGAGCATGCAATCTGCCCATTCCCAGAATATTCCCTGCCGCCGCATAGGATGCATTAAACGATGTCCATTAAGGGCTGCTGGGAGACATTCGTTATGCGCATAGATCCAACGGACCACGTCATACGTTTAGCGAATCTCGTTGGATGCTTGAGTCCTTTAGCCTGTGGGCAAAAACGGTGGTGCAGGCACGCGGCTAATCTCTAGTTCAGAAAAAACTCGTCATCGAAACCGCTCACAAATCAAGTCCAGTTCCTCCCAAGGTCGGGCATGCTGCCCAGCATGCCCACAGCCTGGAGCATGCACGAAGTCATCAAGCTTCAAAGCTTCCGGCTGCTCTGCATAGCAATTTCTGCAAGAGATTATGCCGCCAGTAATCCTCCAGCTTTGGTTCCATGCGATCAGATCTTCGTTGGCGGTCATCATTCGTCATCGCAATGCGGTACGGTCTTCAATGGATGAGATGCGCATCGCATGGTTCCCAGATTTCACAGACCCTCTCGCTTGGGTGCAAGCGAACTCCTCTGATGGGCACCACACGTTGTACATCTGCTGGATGCCAAAAGGCCATGTCATGATCTAAGATACCTTGCCCATGCACGCGCGCTGATATTTCCGGAAAAATAATCACAAGAGCGCCCCCTGCCATTCTTCGAGAGAAACACGACATGACTGATCGCTACGGCCTTCCCTCGGGATTACCTGACTCGATCTACGCCACCTGGTTGAGTGCATTGCGTGAAATTAAGGACAGTTCATCCAGCGCCATTGGCAGGGAGCGCTATCAATTCTGCTGCGGTTACATCCAGGCGCTTCAAGATTGCGGTTCATTGGACTCACGCGTATGCCGCCAGCTAAATAGCCAAGTCCAAGAATTATGGGTAGACACTCGTACGTCACTCAATCAGCGCGGCGTCTGATATTTTCCGCAGGTGGCTCAGTGGCTTACATGATCTGCTCTAAAGCGCCGTTCGGAGGTAGCTGGCGCGAGTGGCAGCTATCGGCCAGAAGCGGACACTCGTCTTCAGCAAGTCTGAATGTGCGATGCTCTGCTTAAATTGATTCAGGGACTACAACCTTTGAAAGGGAAGACAGTAAAACTCGCGATTGCTATTTGCCTGTTCGCCATGATCGGTCACGAGTTTTTCCTGCTTTGGCTACAGAAGAACCCTGATTTGTCCAAGGTCGAAGCGTACATTCGGGCCAGTGACCCGGATCATTCGCGCTTTGGCACTGTAGAGAAGACATCAGTAATTGGGTTGACCTCAGTTGCTCCTTCCAGCGGGTGCCCCGCATACCTTATCTACAAGGTACATGTCCAAGGGGTCGCAGGAGCAGGTGTTGTGAAAATTTACGTTATTCCCCCCTCAGGAAAAACTTTGCTAACGGATCAGCCTCCTCGCTGCTGTGGGCTCAAATAAGAATGGTCATACGATATGCTCGACCATGGCGATTTGATGAGGTGAGCAGAAACAGTGCATCTCTGAGGGAAATCGAGCCCGGCGCTTCTGGCCACGTTCAACGTGAGCGAACCATTTTTTTCGCGCGAGGCGACTTCACTCAATCATATGCCGGAGCGTAAATGTCCACCGAAAGAGGGATGCTACGGTCGCTGAGCATTCGCATTATCTGAGGCGAAATCGTGACACTTTCGATAGATTCGCGCATGAACCATCCACAAAATATGTTCATTTCAAATCGACTCGCCACCGATGCCCAGACATCTAAGCTAACGTCGACACTGCTCAATAGCCGTAAAATTTGGCCATCAAAATCTGCGTTTTCAACCGGTTCTGCTTCGAGTATCCACCCGCCAGTTTTCTTAGTAACAACCGCGCCGGATGACGTTGAAAACTCATCTCCCTTGACCCATCCGTCTGTATAGGAACGGCCAAACAAGCGGCTCAGTTCCTCCGGATCAAGATCGTCCCCAAATATACGAAGTGCTGCAACGCCTCTGTCTAATGTGGGCATGGATTCCAAGATCTCCCTATAGAAAGCCCTCCACCGATTTTAGCGGAGAACCGCTTCGGGAAACCGCCAATCTACCACGGCATAAAAGAAGAGAATTCCTTCAAAAATAATCGAAAAGTCGGCCTATCACCGAGGACTACACCTCAGTACGCAGATCAATTAAAGCTTCCAATGTCCGCAATGGGTCGAAAGCAGCCACCCAAGAAAGGCGGCTATCTGCCAAAAGCGACCTGATGCCACGCTGGGTGATGCTTTGCTGGAAGCTTATTTTGGACTACACGCTGACCGACGTGCTTATCTGATCGGAGTAAAATATTGGCGCACTGAGTCCTTTCACAGCGACATCCCTGTCCAGCCCTCGGATATCTGCCAGAGTTGCTCGGCGTACTCCGGATTGGCAGCCCATTTCGCAACGCCCTTGCGACCCATTTCAGGTTCGTTGATTGGTGCGATATTGCAGTCTTCGCAATAGACGCCGCCTTTGCCATCCAGCGCAGAACTGGTTGCGCACCACAGCCCTGTTGCCGCGCCCTGCTCCAAGGTTTTGAGGCCGATTTCCGGTGCAACCTTTTGCTGGCCACTTTCATCGAAGACGTCAAATGCAGCAATCTCAGCGCTACTGAGATGACGCCCCAAGTCCGTCAGGATCTGACCGGGGTGCAGCGAAAACGCGCGTACTCCCTGAATGGCACCTCGCCGGTCGAGCCCCATCGCGAACAGCGCATTGGCGGTTTTCGACTGACCGTAGGCAGCCCACTTGTCGTATGCGCGATGAGTGAAGTCGATGTCGTCGAAGTCGACACCGGCAATGTGATGCCCCCGCGACGATACGGCGACCACTCGGGCCGCCCCAGCCGCCGCGAGCACCGGCCACAAGCCACATACCAGACGAAAGTGCCCCAGGTGGTTAATCGCGAATTGGCTTTCGTGTCCGTCGATGTCGCGTGCCAGCGGTGAGGCCATGACCCCGGCGCAGTTGATCAGAAGCGAGAGCGGTTGCCCGTGTCGAACGACTTGCGAGGTGAACGCTTGAATGGAATCGGCATCGATCAGGTCAATCGGGTAAACAGAAATACCCTCGACACCTGCCAAAGCGTTGTGCGCACGATCAACGTCTCTGGCCGGAACAATGACCTGAGCCCCTGCCCGCGCCAGGCTTTTTGCCGTGACTAACCCCAGCCCGGAATAGCCACCGGTGACGATGGCGAGCTGTCCCGTGAAGTCGACCCCTTCCATGACGTCGGCGGCGGTACTGGCGGCAGTGAAGGGAGAAAGTACAGGTGTCTGGTCCGCGGTCATGATGGAATCCTCGTGGCTTGGCGTTAGCCCCCATTGTTCTTTAAGATCCCCGGACGAAATAGTTCAAAAAGTCCAGGATTCTGTCGTGATCATCCAAAACCCCGGTTCAGATCCATTATCCGATGTGCTCGCATTGGCAGGGCTTCGGGCTGCATGCTCCGTACGCTTGCAGGCGGGTGGGCAATGGGCCCTGCGTTTTCGTCCGATCGAGCTGAAATTCAACGTCGTGCGACGCGGTGAGTGCTGGCTGCGCATTGAAGGCTATCCGGCTCATCGTTTACAGGCGGGCGATTGCTTCGTGATTTCTCGCACCCCGTTCATTTTGTCCAGCGACCCAGAATACGAAGCGGTCAACGCCTCCGATGCCTTTGAAAAATCCAGCTCACTTGCCACGCTGGGAGCCGGAGACGACGTGGAGCTATTGGGCGGCAGTGTCTCCCTGATCAGCACCGGCGCCAGCGAGCTTCTGTCATTACTGCCGCCTGCGATCATCATCCGCGTAGCCTCGGGCGCGGCATCGTCATTTGCCTGGTTGCTGGATGAACTGGACAAAGAATGGCAATCGGCGCAAGCAGGGGCTCACGCCATGTGCAATGACTTGCTTCGCCTCATCTTCATCCACGCACTGCGCCATCACATCAACACCGCCGATGTTGCTGACTTGTCTTGGCTGGGGGGCCTACGCGAGCCTGCAATCGCCAGCGTGATGCGCGCTGTTCATGGTGCTCCGGAGAAACCCTGGACATTGGCACAGATGGCGGAGATCGCTTGTATGTCGCGATCCAGTTTCGCAGCGTTGTTCAAGATTCGAGTGGGGCAATCACCCGTTGAGTACGCGACGCGTTGGCGCATGCAAGTCGCGGCATCCAGGTTGTGCGCAAGCCGTGACAGCGTGGCGACAGTCGCCGCGTCGTTAGGGTATCTGTCCGACGCTGCGTTTGGCGTCGCCTTTCGCCGGACTCACGGAAAATCGCCCGGGCAGTATCGGCGCGACGTACATAGGGAATACGCGTCGAGCGCTGATCGGCTAGACCGCCGAAGGTGACGATTGGGAAATGACGGCTTTCGACCTGATGCCCTGCCTCAAACACACTCTGTAAATAGCAGAACATATCTCGGATCGGACTCATCATGGCTTAGTTGAAAGGCATCTTCTTGGCTCTGTGTGGCTAGGCCAAGCATGACTACAGTGGGCTCCAGCAAACACCCACCCACTGCGAGTGACCACCATGAACAACCGTCTCGATTACTTCAAACTGTCCCCTCAAGCCTCCAACAAACTGGTGGAGCTGACGTTGCAACTCAGCAAGAAGCCGCTGCTGGCTGACCTTTCCCACCTGATCATGCTGCGCGCTTCGCAGCTTAACGGCTGTGCATTCTGCGTGGACATGCATGTCAAGGAGGGAAAGATCCATGGCGAGCGTGAGCTGCGTCTTCACCACATCGCTGTGTGGCGTGAATCGCCGCTGTTTTCGCCCGTGGAGCGCGCGGCGCTGGCCTGGACCGAAGCCCTGACCCAACTGCCACCCCATGGCATCTCCGAAAACGTTTATGCAAGCGTGCGTGAGCAGTTTTCTGAGGAGCAACTGTCGGACCTGTCATTCCTGATTGTCGCCATCAATGGCTGGAACCGGCTCAATGTGGCGTTTCAGGCGATCCCCGGTTCATCGGATGAAATGTTCGGCCTGACCAAGGCCAATCTCAACTGAGGGCCTTACTTATCAGCGCGCCAAGCTGCTCGCCCCGGGCGGCCGTGGCGCAGTTGGTAAAGCCCAGCAGCAGCCCGGATTGAGGCCGTGACGCCAGGGCCCATCGCGACAACGGTTGCACCGACATGCCATTGGCCAGCAACTGCTCGGCCATGGCGATATCACTGACGCCCTCAGGCAATCGCAGCACGATGTGCATACCGCCTGGCGAGCGCTCCACCTGCATTCCCCCCGGCAAACTCCGCTCCAGCGCTTCGATGGTCAACGCCCGTCGTTCGTTGTAGAGCCGTCGCATGCGCTGGATATGGCGAGTGAAATGCCCCTCGGCAATGAACTCAGACACCAGCGTCTGAGTGATCGATGGCGAATTGGCGGAAAAGAGCGCCCGCCCCACGCGCTCAAACGCAGCCACTTGAGTCTGGGGCACCACCAGATAAGCCAGGCGGATACCGGGAAACAGCACTTTGCTGAAAGTACCGGCATACAGCACACGTCCGTTGCGATCCAGACTGGCCAGCGCCGGCAGGGGGCGGCTGACATAGCGATACTCGCCGTCGTAATCGTCCTCGACAATCCAGGCATTGTTACGGGCCGCCCACTCCAAGAGCAGTTGTCGACGAGGCAACGACAGGGCCATAGACAGCGGGCTCTGATGCCCCGGTGTCACCATGACGACCTTGGCGGCGTGGGACCGAGCAATGGCATGCTCCACAGCCATTCCGTCGGCATCAACGGGCACCGCCTCCAGTTCAATGCCGAACTGGCGGAGCACCTGACGGGTCGTGGGGTAGCCAGGATCCTCGACCCAAGCGCGCTCGCCGGGTTGCAACAAGGTATGAGCGATCAGCGACAGGCTACTGCGCCAACCGCTGGTGATGAACACCTGATGAGCACCGCAATCGATGCCTCGTGACACTTGCAGATACGAGGCGATGGCACTGCGCAACGCAGGTAGACCGTGTGGCGCCGGATAGTCCAGATCGCCCAAACGCATCCCGCGCAGATAGCGAGCCCCAAGGCGCGCCCAGATCTTGCGCGGAAATTCATCGAGCGCTGGCACGCCCATCTGGAACGGCAACAGTTGCGGTGGCCGCCAGAGAGCGTCCGGGGAATCTTCAATCACCTTACTGCTGACCGGCAACGTGCTGGCCGAGGCCAGGGGCTTTTGCAGTTCGGGATTGACCACTGTGCCTTTCTGCCCGAGCGCGAGGAGATAGCCCTCGCTGGTCAGCAGCGAATACGCCAGCTCGATGGTGCCACGGGCCACACCCAGCTCCTTGGACAAGGCTCGCGCCGACGGCAAGCGGTCGCCCGGCGAAAGCGTGCCAGCAGCGATAGCGGCCAGCACCCGGTCATACAACTGGCGGTAGAGAGGCGAACCCGGTCGCTCGTTCAGGGGAGCGAAAGGCGGTGCGAGGGGAGCAATCATGGCCTAGCCCATATCCCATTTCTTGGCTCAATAAAGTGAGGCAAGGATAGTCCAGGATAGCCCCATCACCTACTCAATCAGGTCTCCTCCCATGACGTTCACACCCGAGCATTTCATACCCAGCGTACTCGACCTGGCCGATACGGCCCTGCATCCCCTGGACAGCGCTCACGACCTGCGAGTCGCTTACCCGCTGATGCAGCAATTGCGTCCACATCTGGTGAGCGAAGCCGACTTCATCAGCCGCATCGAGCGCATGGGTACCGGCGGTTATCGCCTGGTGGGTGCCTTCGACGCTGGCGCGTTGGTGGCGCTGGCAGGTTATCGCCTACAGGAAAACCTGATCTACGGCCCATTCCTGTATGTCGATGACCTAGTCACCGCTGAGGCTCAGCGTGGCGGCCAGTGGGGTTCTCGGCTGCTGCGGGCCTTGGAGCGTCTGGCCCGCGCCAGCGGTTGCTCACGCCTGGTACTCGACACCGGTCTCGCCAACGCTCGGGCACAACGCTTCTATTTCCGCGAAGGCTTGTACACCGGCGCCCTGCGCTTTCAAAAACAGTTCGATGCGCCATAACCACAGCACCTTTTCAGGAGGCAACACCATGACATCGACTCAGCAGCCCCTTGCCCCTTTGCGCATTTTGCGCCTGATTGCCAGCCCAAACGGTGGCGCATCCGAAAGCCTGAAACTGTCCCAACAGATACTGCGCGCCCTGGCCTTACAGGCGGGCAGACGCGGTATCGAACTGACAGATGCAGACCTTAATAACCTGGCTCCAGTCGACGCGCCTTACGCTCAGACCTTGGCCAATCAGAGCGTGGCAGCCATCAACAGCCACGAAGGCGCATTGAACCGCTCCGACACACTGATCCATCAGTTAGAAGCGTGCGACGTGCTGCTGATCGCCACGCCGATGCATAACTACAGCGTGCCTGCCCCACTCAAGTCATGGATTGACCACGTGGTGCGTGTCGGAAAAACCTTCATGGGCACCGCTAAAGGCAAGGTGGGAACGTTGGCGGATCGGCCGGTTTACGTGGCCATCGCTACCGGCGGCTACATCAGCGGTGAGAAAGCACGCCAACCCGACTTTCTGCGTCCCTACTTATCGGCAGTGCTCACCACTGTCGGTCTCCATCAGGTGCACTACTTCACCGTCGAGGGCACGGCACGGGGTGAAGAGTCGCTGATGGCGGGGCGAGATAGCGGATACTGCGACGTGCAGGGGTTCTTTCTCAGGGGGCTTGAGACTGCGGTTTAAGAGATAACAACCTGAAGACCTACAGAACTCAGGGGCATAGATCGCTTCGCAAACTGAGCTAGGGGTGAACGCATGCCCGTCTGGCCGACTTTTACGAACCGGCAGATATCGGCCAGAAGCAGACAACGGTCTGATGGGTTTTCATCTTGCTCAGGAAACCGGGAGCGCTTGTGATCGTGATTCCGAGCCCGGGAATGGCAATGTTTTCGATCAGTTGCTGCCTGCTGTTGCGAGGTTGAGCGACGAAACCTGTAAAGCTCGTCCGTTGACTGCTCTGGCGCCGACCCAGACGAGCGATCCAGGTCAGGTCGAGGAATTCATGTCAAGAGATCGCGTGCCTTGCCAGTTGATGACCTCTTAGCTCTCTGCCGACGAGTAAAGCCTGGAGGTGGAAGCTGCCAGGCTGGAGGTCAAAGCCTGATAAACAAAAAGTGCCTGATTGAACCTAGCCGATAAGGAGCTAGGGCATGGCGCAGTACGCCACGGCTGCATCCACTGCTTAGGGCCGCAGTGGATGCCCCAGACTCCGTCACTCGCTTTTTGGGGCGCCTTGCTCGACCAGTGCTCGCCAGGTTTGATAGCTAGGGCGCCTCTGCATGTTGGCATGCCACGCTCGCAACGCGACGCACTCGTCAGGTACCGGCAGTTTCACCAATGAGGCGAAGATCATGCCGCCCAAGACAGCGATGTCCGCCATCGAGAACTTGTTGCCGGCAACGAATGGCTGACCTTTGAGCAGATTGTCGAAATAACGCATGCCTCGGATCGCCTTCTCGCCCATTTTTGCGCCCCACTCGGCGTTCTGATACAGCTCGACCTTTGGCCCCAAGCCTGGGGTGGCATGGTGAAAATAGACGCTCACGGCATCGAGGAACTCGATCTCAGCGCGCTTGGTCATCATATGGATTAACCCCTTCTCCAGAGGCGTTCCTCCTGTAAGCACCGGGTTACCGTCCAAGCTGTCCAGATACTGGGTAATCGCGGTGCATTCCGCAATTAACGTCCCATCTTGCAGCTCAAGTACAGGAAGTGTGCCGGAGTAATTGATGGCAAGGAACTCAGCCTCCTTGTGCTCGCCGGTCCACAGGTTCACCGAAACGAATTCGATTTTCGGCAACAGCCCTTTTTCAGCAAGAGCGATGCGTACCCGGGCTGGGTACGGGCCATCGAACCAGTCATAGATTTTCATCGAGGGAATAGAGGAAGCCTCAACGGATTGCTGTGTAGTAGTCATGTCAGATTTACCTGCCTGTCAATTGGTAGGCAGAGACTGAGCTGAATTGTGCACCCTGTCAACCCCCCCTACCTGTCAATTGGCAGGCAGCTTTGCGGCGAGTAGAATGGACGCCAAACCAATTTTGAATCCTAGGTGAGGATTACGACATGAGTGACAACGCCCGAGAGGCCATCCTTGCTGCGGCGAGATTCGCAGCACAGCTACATGGATACAGCGGTATCAATTTCCGTAGCATTGCCGAAGAGGTCGGGATCAAAAACGCAAGCATTTACTACCACTTCGCGAGCAAGGCGGATTTAGGCGCTGCCGTCGCAGAACGCTACTGGCAGGACACGCTGGCAGTGCTTGAAGAGATACGGGCCTCTAACTCTGATCCACTACAGTGTTTACATCTGTATCCCTCCATCTTTCGTAGATCTTTGAAGGACCATAACCGGCTCTGCCTGTCTAGCTTCATGGCCGCAGAATACGAAGATCTGCCTGATCAGGTCGCCAAAGAGGTCAAGACTTATGCGGATGTTAATGTGAGATGGCTTGCCGAAGTCCTAGCAGATGCTGGTTGGGACGTTGGGCCGGCCTGCGAGCGCCGTGCACGCGCCATATACACTGCGGTTGCGGGTGCGCAGCTTATTGCGCGGACCTCAGAAGGCATCAATCTATTTGACGATTTGATGTTGAGTTACAAGGAAGCAGGGTTGATTCCAGCCTGATTGGTTAACGGCACAGTCTCCATGCGCCTGCGTCCAGTGCTGCGGCGGCCAGATATAGAACCGTCTGCAACGATGGTGGAGGTTTCCTAAAAACTCTCTGAGATGCTTCGCGCACGTTTTCTGTATCCCACGCTGGTATCTTGGCTACAACCGCCGCCGATGACGGCAGGATATTTCACGGAAAGAAAACAGCTTTATCATTGGATGCGTCTGAGCATGTGGAGACCTTTGCGAGGGTCTGCATTGGGTCGAAAGCTGCCTCCGAAGCAACTCCGTAAAGCGGGTTTTGAAGGAAGTAAACCGATTCGCGAAATTGGCCAAGGGTGAAGGCATCCTAAACTAGCCAAGTGTTATCGCCCGGCAGAAATCGGCCGCCCGACAGCAATGACGTTTATTGGCCTTCAGCTTGTACCTCGCATAAGCTCATTGATACTGAGTCCGATCAGCGCCCGATTTTCCTCAATACTTCGCAGTGCTCCTCGGACTGTCTCTGCGACCTCACGCCCCTCGTGTCCACAGGAATGAGCGACCCAATCAGCCAGAACGGAAAGCGCGTCCGTGATTGCGTGCTGATTTTTGAGAATTGCGTGCAGCAGTGTGGTACTCGCCGAATGATTGAGCATAACGGTCCCTAAACGTAGGTCGGGTGACGATCAAGTAGAGGGACTCGTTACCAACCGTGGCCCGGCTACCGATAAGGCAAATTGCCATCGAGTACGTTGGAATCGCTGATGGCACTATGGTTCAAGTTTAAGGCCACCACTGGTCGCTCCGCCACGCCCTTAATACCAGCAACTAAAGCGCCTACCTGCTCCCCATCGCGGGACTCCAGCGCACCCCGGATATGCCTTGATTCTCCCCCGCATTACCACCAAGCGTAAGTGTCCGGCTAACACACCTTACGTAGTCGAACGGACGCAAGCCCGGTATCCTTTACCCCAATTTCAGTTACCGACTCTGAGGGTGCATTTTGGCAATATCCATCTATTACACTGCTAGGCGAAAGGCCCCGCTCAGCTCGAGCGAGGTAACCGTTATTGAGGAGATTGTTCGTCGCTACTGTGTAGATGATCAAATCGAACGATTCCTCTCCCTCGGCTCTGGCCTTAATTGGGAGTCATTCGATTTCTCAACCAACCTGGAGCCAAGTCGTTTTCTAAAGAAGGGCCTCGTGTTTTCGGGCGCCACTAAGCTCCCTGATAACCAAGCGGACGCATCATGGGTCGGCATACAACATTGGTGTAAGTGCTTATCGGACATTCGTATCGCGGTGTCTGGCTGCGAATGGAATGTTGCGGTCGAAGACCATGAAATGCAGTGGGATGCCGTACTCAACTCGTATGACCCGACACGATAAGAAAGGGTGTTCCGTAGCGCACACCAACTCAGCGTGATTCAGGCCGACACCCACTGATGCGGCAGCAATTGCCCGATATCACTGGCCCGCTGCGTCGGCAGCCGCATCAGCACATCTTTGAGATAGGCATACGGCTCATGCCCATTCATGCGCGCTGATTGGATCAGACTCATGATCGCTGCCGCCCGTTTGCCACTGCGCAACGACCCGGCAAATAACCAGTTCGAGCGGCCCAGTGCCCAGGGTCGGATCTGGTTCTCGACCTGGTTGTTGTCGATGGGTACGGCCCCATCGTCCAGGTAGCGCGTCAGCGCTACCCAGCGTTTCAGGCTGTAATCAAGGGCTTTGGCCGTGGCTGATCCGTTGGGCACCAGATCGCGCTGAGCCAACATCCAGTCATGCAGTGTTTTGCTGATCGGTACCGCCATTTCCTGACGTATTCGCCAACGGTCTTCGTTGCTCATATCCCGAGTCTGGCGTTCAACGTCGTACAAACCGCCAATCGAGTGCAGCGCCTGTTCGGCCAGCTGACTTTTGTTCGCGACATGCAGGTCGAAGAACTTGCGGCGCGCATGAGCCATGCAGCCGATTTCAGTGATGCCTTGCTCAAAACCGGCTTTATAACCCGCGAAGTCATCGCAGACCAACTTGCCGTTCCAGGTGCCCAGAAAGTTGCGCGCATGTTCGCCTGCGCGGCGTGGGCTGAAGTCATACACCACCGCGTTGAGCGCCGAAAATGGCGTCGTGCTGTAGGCCCATACATAGGCGCGGTGGGTTTTCTTCTCGCCCGGCGCGAGCATTTGCACCGGTGTTTCATCGGCGTGAATCACGCCCTGGCTCAGCACCGCTTCACGCAGTGCATCGACCAGTGGCTGGAGTCGCACGCCAGTTTGCCCAACCCACTGGGCCAAGGTTGAGCGAGCGATGGCCAGCCCGGCGCGACCAAAAATTT
Source organism: Pseudomonas sp. Pseu.R1 (assembly GCF_045764065.1). NCBI lineage: Bacteria > Pseudomonadati > Pseudomonadota > Gammaproteobacteria > Pseudomonadales > Pseudomonadaceae > Pseudomonas > Pseudomonas sp. Pseu.R1. Next base: position 1,837,801 of record NZ_JBJGEE020000001.1, read on the forward strand.
TCTCCTGCCGGTACAGTGGTAAGTGATCGGCAAACTTGGCCACCATGACGTGGGCCAGCAGGCCTGCGGTCGGGATACCTTTGTCGATAACCTGCGCCGGCACCGGCGCCTGGATCAGTGTTTCGCACTGACGGCAGGCCCATTTGCCACGCACATGTTGCTCGACGGTAAATACACCCGGTGTGTAATCAAGCTTCTCACTTACGTCTTCGCCGATGCGTTGAAGTTGGCAGCCACAGACGCACTGTGTGTTTTCAGGTTCGTGGCGAATCACCGTGCGTGGAAACTGCGGCGGCAATGGCGCACGTTTCGGGGATTGCCGTGGTTCGGCTTGTGGCACAGTTGGAAGGAGCTGTTTTAGCTCGGCCTCGATAGCCTCAAGGTCTATGTCGAGCAAGTCATCAAGCAAGCTGCTTTGCGCCGGGCTGATTTGCTCGCTGCGCTTGGCAAACTTATGCCGTTTGAGCAGGGCAATTTCGTAAGTGAGCTGCTCAATGACGGTTTGATCGCTCTGGATCTTCTTGCTCATCGCCTCGATCTGGGACTGCAACTGCAACGCCTGTGCCGCCAAGGCACGAAGCTGTTCCGGGCTCATCTGGTCGAGGTTTAGCGAGGAAGTCATGCCGCCGATTGTGCCAGAGCAGGCATGGGACGACGACATGTAGACCGGCCAAATCGCCGGTGTTTACAGCATGCTGATCACACCGCCTGCACCGACGCGCTGCCACGGCAGGCCCAGCACCAAGGCCTGGAGTTGTTCGCTGTCGAGTTCGACCTCGCTGCCATGACGAATGCCGGGCCAGTAAAACTTGCCTTGATTCAGTCGTCGCGCTGCAAGCCAGACGCCCACGCCGTCGTGCACCAGGACTTTCATTCGGTTAGCCCGGCGATTGGCGAACAGGTAAGCACAGTGCGGCTTCACCGCACCAAACACCGCGATCACACGGGCTAATGCGGTTTCGGTACCGGCGCGCATGTCCATTGGCTCGGTGGCCAGCCAGATCGCATCAAGGCGGATCATTGAGCGACAGCCCGGATAAATTGCGCACAGCCCTCGGGATCTGAGGTCGGCCATTTCACCGTGATCACTTGCCCAGCCATGGGTAGCTCAATGATCACCGACGCTTCAGCTAGCCGTTTAGGGGCAGCCTTCAGTGGTACAAAGGGCGGTAGCGAAGTTGTCGCGGATTGGTCTCGATAGAGCGGCATCCATTTACGGATGACGTTGGCGTTGATGCCGTGGCTGATGGCGACACTGGACACGGTGGCACCAGGTTGCAGGCATTCCTGAACGACCTGGGCTTTGAAAGGCTTCGGATAAGAGCTTCGTTGGCGCATGGAAATCCTGGCGATTAGGGTGATCGCGTCCGCTTAAAAATACGCGGACACCATCGCCCTTAAAGCTGGAGTTCGGAAGGTGAGTTCGCCGGACGCTTACCACCAAGCTCAGGATGCTGAACGAGAGAAGCGTGGCTGCCGATATTCCCGATTCGACAGCCGCGGTCCACCACGCATTCGCCTCAGACAGGAATGGTGCGCGCTGAGTGACCTGCCTCTTAGCGCCTTAGTAGAGAAAATGGATCTCGTACACCTTGAGTTGATCGGATGTAGTCATGCCCGCCCCCACTCGACGCCAGTGATACCAAATCTCTCTGCCTGAGGTTTGCTGAGTTTGGTGATAGGGTCAGAGCGATACTTGGGCAATTGGCCGAATCCAGCGTCGACGCTTGCCCAGTGCCACGCCTCAGCGTTGTCCATTTTGGACGCGCGTATGAAGAACGTTTTATAGACGCCGTTCAGCAAATAGGCGATCCGGTAATGAAATTCCTGGGACATGATGTGTTGCTCCTTGAAAGGCGGTGATCTATACCAAGGATTGTCGGACAAGCCAAAAATTCCCTATTTAAAACAGATAGGTACGCAGACCAATCGGATGGCATGGTGGGATATTGGGGATAGTATGCGTTTGGGTGTTGCGACGAGGGCGGCTTGATTTACAGACCTCTTCCTCGCGTCCCCCATTGCTCCGGGCTTTCCGGGTATTCGGAAAACGCGAGCCGTAATGACCTGCCCTGAATCAGTTATAGCGTCGAAACGGTACCTCCGTCGATACGGTGCTCGGCCCCTGAGATTGAGGTGGCTCGTGGGGGCGCGAAGAAGGCGATCAAGTCAGCGACCTCTTGAGGCTTGGCCGGCCCAGCGGAATTCCACCTATCGCAGACGCAGCCATAGGGCGCCTCCCCGAACAATCAACTGCCCAAGAAGGCTCTACTAGACCCGACGTCAGTGAAGAGCGCTGGCCCTACTTTTAGCAACATCATCTGGCTTGATCTGACCTTGAGCTTGACCGAATCGTCGAAGGACAAAGGTGCTCACCGCCGCGAGTTCTTCGTTACTGTAACTTCCCGTAAAGTTGGGCATTCGCTGATCTGCTCTCATTGAATTGGGGGTGTGGCCTTCCAGTAAGGTGGCTATTAGATTTCTACCTGTAGGGTCGTTTACAGTCTTCAGCCCGGCAAGCCCGCCAGCCGGTGACTGTCTGCCGCTCCCGTCGAGTTGGTGACACGCTACGCAGGTGTCATTGAACAGCTTGAGCCCAACCCCTTTTTGCAGAGCGGAGTCATTGATTACAAGAGTCGGCCTTGGAACCCCCTCTGCTCGCGCGGGAGTACCCTTGAGATAGACCGCAATGGCCTTAAGGTCTTCAGGGTTCAGATAACGCAAGCTGTGCTCCACCGCGTCGGCCATCGGCCCGCCCGCCCCGCCAAAACCAGGTGCGAAACCTTTGGAAAGGTAGCTTACGATTGCCTCTTCTGGCCAAGCGCCGATGCCGTGTTGAACGTCAGAGCTGATATTGTAGGCACGCCAGTTCCCCAGTTCGGCTCCAGCTAATGATCTGCCTGAACTCATTGCCTGAAAGAGGTTTCGTGGAGTGTGGCACTCTCCACAATGGCCAGGTCCTTGAACCAGATATGCGCCTCTATTCCATTCAGCAGACTGCTTGCTCTCGGGCGTAAATCGCTCGTTGGGCGCGAAGAGGGCATTCCAGAACATCATTCCCCACCGCTGATTGAATGGAAACGAAAGGGTGTTCTCTGGGGGGACTTGCCTTACCGGCTCCAAACTGAACAGGTATCCCTTGATGGCTAAAATGTCTTCGCGTGACATCAAGGTGTACGACGTATATGGAAAGGCTGGATAGTAATGCTTGCCATCTTTGCCCACCCCTTTTTGCAACGCCTCAACGAATTCATCGTCAGTCCAGTTACCGATTCCGGTTTCTTTGTCCGGGGTGATATTGGGTGAAAATATGCTGCCGAACGGTAGCTTGAACTCAAGCCCCCCTGCAAACGGCTTTCCTCCCGGCACCGCATGACAAGCCACGCAGTCAGCAGCACGTGTTAGATATTCACCCTTGCTAACTATGGCCATTTCACTCGCATCAACGCTGAGGGTCCAGCAAACGGCCATGAGCAAAAGTGCATGATAGATAGGTTTCATGACGCACTCCTCAAACAGTGAAGTAACCCGAGCGGCTCAATGGCAGGCGGCGTTCGCGCACGTTTGTTGCTGCATAAAGTGCGTTCACCAGTGCTGCTGCTACAGGAACTGCGCCGGTTTCCCCAACCCCTCCAGGGCTTTCGACACTGTCTACGATATGCACCTCCACGGGTGGCGCGTCGCTCATGCGAATTTGTCGGTACTGATGAAAGTTGGTCTGCTGAACCTGCCCGTTTTCGATTAGGATTTCATTGAACAGGGCCGCTGACAGGCCGAATAAAGTGCCTCCTTCCATCTGTGCGGTCACCGAGGTTGGATTGTTCGCAAAACCACAGTCGATAACCGTGAGAAGCCGCTTGATGCGCAGGCCCTTCTCACCTTGCTTTTCCAGCTCCACAACGGTGGCAACGAAGCTTCCAAATACTGCCGTCACTGCGACGCCGCGACCGGATCCAGCAGGCAAAGGCTTGTCCCATTGTGTGAGTTCGGCGGCTTTGCTCAATACGGCTTGGGCACGAGGCTGTGACTGCATCAAGCCAAGGCGATACTTCACAGGATCGGCCTTAGCGTTGTGAGCCAACTCGTCAATAAAACACTCGACCGCATAAGTGCTGCGCAGTGGCCCGACACCTCTCCACCAAGAAACAGGAATCACTTCCGGATCGTGCCGTATGTACCGAACTTGCAGATTTGATAATGTGTAGATTGGATCTTTCGCGACCTCAACGGCATCGAAATCGACCCCATCCTCAGGAAGCCCTCCAAGATAGGCAGCGACCACTGATGCACCGGCAATACGATGTTCCCACCCCACTGGGCGCATGTCCTTGTCCAGGGCAGCGCTGAGGCGGTCGACGTAGTGCGGGCGATAGCGATCATGAGTCATGTCTTCTTCACGACTCCAGATCAACTTGATCGGATAGCTTAGCTTTCGGGCTATATCCACCGCTTGAAAAATGAAGTCAGATTCTAGACGTCGGCCAAAACCGCCTCCGATAAGTTGGTTATGAATCACAACCTTTTCAACTGGGAGCCCACTGACTTTGGCTGCTCCCATCTGTGCAAGTCCCGGAGCCTGACAGCCGACCCATAACTCGCACGCGTCAGCTCGGACATGGGCGACACACGTCATTGGTTCGAGTGGGGAATGCGACAGGAAGGGCTGCTCGTAGATGGCTTCGAATGTGTTTGGGGCACTTTTTAGCGCGCTTGCGATATCACCTGATTTCTGCGCAAAAACACCATCTCCGGCGCTGGCTTCGAATAGGGATTTATCGAGCTGCGCCGAATTAAGAGTGGAATGCGGCCCCATTTCCCACTCGATTTCTAGTGCGTTGAGCGCTTGCTGGCACGCCCAGAAATTGGTGGCCGTCACAGCCACAGCATTGTCTAGTCGCACGATATCTCTGACTCCCGAGATCGCCCGTGCTTGCGCCTCGTTCTGGAGATCGCGCAGCTTGCCGCCTGAGACCGGGCAGGTCCGTGTGGAGGCGATCAGCATGTCCGGGACTTGGAGATCGATGGTGAATTTCGCGCTGCCGTTTACCTTGCTCGGTGTATCCAGACGCTGCGCGGGCTTGCCGAGCACCTTGAATTCGCTGACAGGCTTTAGGGGGATTTCGCTGGGGAGAGGTAGTGCCGCCGCCTCATCCACAAGCTCACCGTACCCGGCGCTTTGATTGTTCGGCCCCAACACCCGGCCGTTCTCTGCGCGGCACTGGCTTGGTGCAACACTCCAGCGCAATGCAGCTGCCTGAATCAGCACAATGCGCGCCCCTGCCCCAGCCTTGCGCAAAGGCTCCCACGTGTAGCGGGTGGACGTTGAGCCACCGGTGGCCTGGAAGGTCAGCAAAGGGTCGGTGTACAGAGCTGCGTTGGGCGGGGCTTCGGCTATTCTGACCTGGTTTAATGGCACCTCAAGCTCTTCGGCAACCATCATCGCAATGCCTGTTTGAACCCCTTGGCCCATTTCGATTTTCGGTGAGATAACGGTGACTGCGCCAGTGTGGTCGATGCGCACAAACGCGCCATAGCCTTTTTCAGCGTTGTCACCCAAGTTAGCACTCTTAACAACGTCGGCAGCGAAACTGCGGGAAACCATCGGCGGCAGGTAGGCGCTGACGACCAAACCACCAAGGACCGCGCTACCTTTGAGCAGCGCCCGACGCGACAGGACAGCTGAAAATGATTGATGCTCGGACATGGTTATTGCCTCACGCCTGACTGACGCTTTTGATGGCTGCCCGGATGCGCGTATAGGTAGCGCAACGGCAAAGATTGCCCGACATGGCGTCAACGATCTGCTCATCGGTCGCCTTAGGGTGCTCGTTCAGCAGCGCAACAGCAGACATAATCTGTCCAGACTGGCAGTAACCACATTGGACAACCTCGTGTTCCAGCCAAGCTTTCTGCACCGCCTGGCCGATAGCTTGCTCACCGACACTCTCGATAGTGATTACCTTTCGACCCGCTACTGCACTGACTGGCAACACGCAGGAGCGCGTGGCATGGCCGTCAAGGTGCACTGTGCACACGCCGCACTGAGCGATACCGCAGCCATATTTGGTTCCGGTCAACCCTATAACGTCGCGCAGAACCCAGAGCAGGGGCATGTCGTCGGGGACATCTAACTCGTGCTCCACGTTGTTGATCATCAATTTCTGCATGACAACCTCTGGGACTCATCGCTCATGACGAGTCTGTCGGACAACTGAATAGTGGGTTCCAAAGCCGTTGGGCTAGTGTCGGCTCTTGTAGGTTAGAGGCATCGTCTCAGATGTCCCCCTACACTAAGGGGGACAGAGTTGACAATCCATCTGCGCTCACTCGGCTATAGTGCTCGCCGCCGAGCAGATCGAGTAATTGGGGGTGTCAGATCCCTCTACCTTCAGATGCCTATAGGTCCATGACCACTCGCCGTTGTAGCTCGCCGCCATACACCCTCCAGCAGTGCAGGCACCCATTGCTCTGCCGGGCAGCGACTCCATGTATCCCCGAGGAAAACCATCGATTCATCTCCACTTACCTGCCTGGCTTTCTCCAACTCCAGGAGGAAAAGTGTACCCGAGGAATAAGGGCAACCGCCCAGCTCACCTTCCTCTGTGGCTTGGCGAAGAACGACTCCCGGAGCGTAGAGACAAAGATGTCCAATCGTTTCCGGGGTCATCGCATTACGGTGCGCCTCATCCTTGTAAAGAGTGCGCATCTGATGCATGCCTTTGACAATGTTATGGATAGCCACGCTGACGCCGTGGACTCCAGCTAGGTCATCGTTGAGCTTCGAAGCGAGCAACGCTTTCGCCTGAGTAACCTTTCCAGATAAACGCCACCGCAAATTCCGCCAGGTGTTGCCAGGTGCCAGGGACCCGGCAATTACCTGAGCAGCGCCCCACGTCTGCGCATCGGCCTGAAAATTAGGATTGAACGACCGGCCAATAACCTGCTGAAGCAACGGACCGACAGCAATGTCGCTATTCGCATTTCGTGTCCACTCTGCTAGCGGTTCCAGGAACTGAGGGCCGGAACGGATTTCGGAAACCTCCGAGTTTAGCTTACGCCACAAATCATCTTGCTTACGCGCTCTGCCGTTTGCCTTCTTTGCACTCATCGCGGGGAATCGGTGCCCTTTGTAGGACAATACTCCAAGGATGCGGCTGATGAGTAAGGAATTCAGGATTGGCTTGGACGGCCCAAACGCTCGATCAAAACTGCTGTCCCGAGCGACCTTCAGAATCTCATCAGGTTGGTCGACCTTGATGACATCGACTAAGCCGGAAATATGTTTGTGTTCCACGATGATTCCTCGGAGAGATTATGCTTTTATTCCCAGCGAGCGCTAGGGATTGTCCGGGGGTTACGAAGACCAACGCGCGTGCGTGGCACTGGTCTTGCTTGTCCTGCCCCCTAATGATCCGTCCAACAACTGCTTCTTTCTGTCGGCAAGCCGACACATTGGTGCGAAATGCATTCCGAAATTCAAAGTTATCGGCCGCAATTAGCTGTCACGCAGTGGTACAGAGGCATACCTGCTGACTTGCAAGACTATCTGCTTGCCCATTCCAGCTTAGTACGAGTAGGCAAAGGCCAGCGCCTTTATAAGCGAGGGGATAGCTTTTCCGGTCTGTACGCCATCCTCGACGGAGCATTAGCAATGGGTACAGTGGTCGCAGACGGTAGAGAAGCCTTGCATGCCGTTCTCGGCCCCACCGCCTGGATCGGTGAGATTTCGATGTTCGACGGGCTGCCACGCCCGCATGACGCGTTAGCCATGACTAACGTTTTGGTACTCCACGTACATGGATCAGCGCTTAAAAAACTGCTTGCGGACAAGCCCGCATACTGGGCCTACTTCGGTATGTTGATGGCGCAGAAGATTCGCGTTTCTTTCGAGAATAACGAATCTATGCAACTGCTCTCAGCCGCTCAGCGACTGGCAAGCCGCCTACTGTTGATTGCCGGTGGCTACAGTGGAATCTCGCAAACACAAAGTACCTTGAAGATCGCGCAGGATACATTAGGGTCTATGATTTCTCTGACTCGACAGACTACCAACTTACTGCTTAAAAATTTAGAGGGTCAGGGTATCATTTCCTTGAAAGTTGGAGAGATTACAATCCGTGACTTTGAACGCCTTAGGGCAGCCAGTCTTGGAAACGCCATCCATTAATGCATGAAACTGTTTTTTATACGGCAAGAATGCAGCAACTCTTAGTAAGCATACCCGACACCCTTTTAAATCGATGGCAGGCAGCGCCATGCCGCCTGCTCGACTGAAGACCGTTACATCAATTTTAAGATGGTGGTACTGATGTCGGCTATTAGTCAGTCAGTGTTGGTGACAATTCACTGACGTTAATGATTGAACTGAGATGATCGGTTGCCCCCGGCAGGGTCGTCGTAGAAAGCAAATTTGGATGTATGACCGATGCCTGGGTTGAAACAGTTACAAGGATCAAGCGTCTTGTAATGATCTCGGAGCGCTGGTTTCGCATAGTAGAGATGCCCTACGTTGTGCTCGGCGGGATACTCCGCTCCCCGCTTGTCCAGTAGCTTCCACATTTGGTGTTCCAGCGCCATTGGGTCATGACCTTTCTGGATGATGTAATCTTGGTGAAATACGTGGCACAGGAAGTGGCCGTAGTAGAGTTTGAGAATGATCGGCTTTTCGATTTCAGCAGGGAGATGCTCAAACCACTCACGCTCGTTGCGCGGTAGCGCGATATCCAGAGCCAGGATGTTTTCCACAGTTCGGGTGTGCACTGCCCGATACCGATTTGCAGCGCCTGCTGCTGCAAAACGATGCAGAAAAGCCTTCTCGCCTTCCTCTTCACTACATTCGAAATAACCACCACTCGCTTCAAGAAAATAGTCATTCAGATATTGGCGCGCCTCCTCTGCGCCTTCGGCGCTGACCTTGAGTAGCAAGTGATGCTCATATGTTTTGTGATATTCCTGCAAGCGTTTCGGAAGGTGGTTGGGGAAGAGCGTACTCGCGAATTGCATCACCCTATCAGTGAAATTTGAGGGCAGGAATGATAATTTTGAAAACCAGCTATCAAATTTAGCTTTCAGCGCGAAGAGACCAGGTAAACGTGAAGTTCCGAGGTAATGGATGAGCAAAAAAGTGTCTTTGCCGTACTTCTCCGCAATTTCAAAAGCGTCCCTGTGAAGGTATTCACCTGAAATTGGTAGATGTTTGAAATCAGCCAGAACCGCGCGGCGTATGGCGGTCAGCTCGTCGGCATGATTAGTACCGATGTAGAATACCTTGGCGTTCTTCTGTGCTTCGAATGTGTCCAACCGTACTGCAAACACCATGACCTTGCCTGCTGAGCCGGAAGATTCAAACAGGCGGTTCGGGTCAGCGTTGAAACGCGCTGGAGTCGGTTCCTCGACTTGGCGCACATGGTCTACATAGTTATGATCGTGACAGACGCTTTCGTTGTGAATGATGTCGGAATCTTTGAAGTTCCCATCGTCCAATAGTCCCAAAAACTCCTCTTCGGTGGCTTCAACTTGAAGTCCCAAGTGGTTGACCAGTTCGAGCTTGCCTTCATCAGTCACACGGGCGAAAACGGTCATTTGGGTGTACGCGGGTCCGCGCTGAACCAACGCTCCACCTGAGTTGTTGCAAATGCCGCCAAATACGGACGCACCGATGCAGCTTGAGCCGATCACCGAATGTGGCTCGCGGCCCAGTGGAAGCAATGCCTTCTCTAACTGATCCAAGGTTGCACCGGGAAGACAGATCACCTGAACACCATTCTCAATCAGGTAGATCTTTTTAATTCGAGCTGTACTGATGATCACAATTTCTCGGTCGTAATCATCTCCGTCTGGCGTGGAGCCACCAGTAAGACCGGTATTAGACGCCTGACCGATTACGATGACGCCAGCTTCGATGCAAGCCTTCAGGGCACGCCACTGTTCTACCAGAGTTCCAGGTCGCACAACTGCGAGCGCTTTCCCAGACCCAAATCGAATTCCGGTTCTGTATCGTTTGGTTTGGCTTGCCTCGGTCAAGACGTGCTTGGAACCGCAAATTTTGATTAACTTATCAATCAGGGGACGATAGGCATGAGTGTTACCTGTGATGTTCACGGTTGACGCTGATGACATGATGACTCCTTCCAAAGAATTATGCTTGCCAGGTGTTAAATAGTCTGCCGTCCAATTTTAGGCATAAAAACGAGCCGCAGGGTAAAATGTGTGCACAAGTAAAGCACTTCCTTAACGATCACTGCCAAGTGCCTAGGCCGTCTAGCCAGATGAATCGCAACTCGCACGGGAAGTTAGGTGAACAATCAGCATATCTTTACCTTCCATTCGCAATACTCTGAGGATCGGATTATGCTTCCAAGCTTTGAGCGGAAGTGTTGCGGCGAAGTGTTTCCGGCATCAGCGCTGAGCATGTTCGACTCCTTCAGCAATATTTCTACCAATAGAGAAGCTCGGTTTTTTCGGCCAATCCACGCACAAAGAGCTTATGGATGCCAAATCGCATCATTTGATGCCCATCAGCACGCATATATGCACAAGTAGATTCAAGGTATGACCGTACATCCGAAAAGCGACAACGTCTGTCTCTGCTTGGCCCATTTCTGCTTAAGGGGGTAACCGAATTGATAAAACCTATAACATCGGAAGAGATCGCCCTAATGCAGCCATCTCACCCATTCTGCTCGCTAAAGGGTCTAGGTGAGAGTTTGACTCTAGCTGCGGATAGTCACCTAGTATCGTTGATGGCTCCAAGCTGCCCCTTAAACAAGCTATGTATTTTTCCAGCCACAGCGCCATATTTTCGCGATCACGATCCAGTACGTCCTGCATAAGCTGCGGTGTGTACTCAGCCCGTGCGAAGTACGCTCGCATGAATTGATCACTCAGCAGATGAAACTCTCGAGTCTGAGCCAAAAGGGTTTGAGCGGCAATGATGAGATCCTCTTGATCGCCCTGCCGCCAGCCGGGCTCTAAGGCCACTCTCGCTAATGATGACTCGCAAACTGCGACCTGCGCTGAAGAACGCAGATTCAGTGCCTGTAGCTTCTCGTCTGCACCTGAAGGATGATCAGTTGAAATGCGCAATCGATCCACTACCGCAGTTAATGCATCGCTTAATCTCCGGGCTACACCGTCACCTTCACGTTCAGGCCAAAGGACAGCTTGAATGAAGGTACCGACCAGCAATCCTATAACCACACCAATTATTCGATCTCGTATTTCAGTTAAGTCAGTGGTTGGTCCGAATTCATCAAGCAAAGCCAAGGCGAAGCAAAACATTATCTGAACGCCCGCGTAGCTGATGCGCTCCGACCCCGCAGCAACCCACGCTCCCAAGCCTATGATAGGCAAGCTCATCAACAGGAGTCCGATTATGTTGTCTATGAGCGGAATGATGAATACAACGGAGGCCATAGCCAGGACACTGCCCACCAAACATCCGTACAAACGCAGGAGGCCCTTTTGCATAGCTGCGCCCAAACTGGGTAATGCAATAATCACGCAGGTGAGCATGGAGGTGTGGATGCCCGACCAGTCCACCGCACTGTAAAAAACATAACAAATGCAAGTGGCGATCCATGTCTTAACCGCAAATTGAAGGTAGTTTGGATTGGTAAACGCATCAGCTGCAAAAAGGGGGTCAGCCACTTTGGTCAATGGTCGGCTTGCGGCATCGCTTCTGGTCCTGAGCATACGCAGTGCGTCGCATATTTCTCTTAAAGCTGGATCAACTGACGAGCACTCCAGAATGGGGCACTGCATGCCAGCTAACGCCCCCCCTCCATGCCTATGTAGCATCTCTGCAAGTTTGGAACATTGGGCTTGGACCTGCGTCAGCGTTCTGAAATCGTCCGGTATTGAAGAGAGACTCGCCACAGCAGCATAGAGCCGAGACACCGCCGTGATCAGTACGAGCCATTCAGCCTCGCTCTTCTTCGAAACCTCATCACGCATTGAAGAAAACTTGAGCAGTTTATGCAAGCTGAGCATTCCATTCTGTACTTGACCAGGAAGTATTCTGGCTTCATAAACTCTCCCAGCAACCAAGGCGTTCAAACGAGCCTCTATCTGGCTCACCTGCCTTTCCAATGTGTCGCACAGTTGTCTCTGCGGCTGCTGCGTAAGCAGCAGCGTATTCATCAGCAGCATCACCAACGTTGGATAAACCACCGCTACCCATACCCATAAGCAGAGGCGCAACAACCTCTCAGGCTGGGCAATTAGGTCGACTTGGCTCTGAATGAATATGGTGACAATCGCGACAAGAAAAAAAACAGGGCCTAGCCGCGTCGCACGCATCGCGAACATACTCGCGATGAATACGACGCTGGCGCCGAGGATGCGCAGCAAAGGGTAACCATAGGTCAGTTTGAGCAGGAGGACAGAGACCGCTACCGCAGCTGTAATCCCTGCGACAAACAAGATGCCCGTAATCCTTGTGAGCACCACGTTGGACTGACTGACAAAGAAAACAATGACGAGTGAAAGCGACAATAGCGGCACTTCAAGGGTCATGGACAGTATAATTACAATCGAACATCCCATCAGGCTACGTAGTACAGCATTTCCACGTCCGGGATAGCTCGCCAACTCCGTGGCGAGAAAAGCCCACCCTCGTTCGGGCCATGCATGGCTCACCGCGATTTGCCTTTTGGCTCGTCAGCGTCAATGACTGCTACTGCTGAAGCACCAATTCGAAAAAGCGCAGGATCGGGGCTTTCAACACGAATACGTACGGGAAAACGTTGAGCAACGCGAACCCAATTGATGGTCCTCGCAACCTTAGGCAAGCCATTCACTTGAGAGCCTCCGTCGTCGGGGAATACACCGAACCCAATCGACTCTACAACACCAGAAAATCTGTAGCCGCTGTTACTCATCAGGTAGACCGTACTACGACTGCCTGTATGGATGCCGTTCAGTTCGCCCTCTCGGAAGTTGGCTACGACGAACCAATGACGAGTATCAATCAGACTGAATACCGAGTGTCCTGCCGAGGCATACTGTCCTTCTGAAGTATTCAGCCCAACGATGCGTCCTTTGAAAGGTGCCTTCACAAGGCAGCGCTCAAGGTCAAGCTCTGCGCGAGCGATTTGCGCCAGCACTCCCTCTCGTTGCGCTACCAAGTCGTCTACTCCGCTGATAGCAGCCGTTGCTTGCTTGGCTTGTAATACAGTCGTATGTAAATCTGCACTGGCGGTTCTGGCAGAGGTTTTAGCCTGATCAAGCTGTTCCTGCGACACAAAGCCACGATCATGCAGTTGCTCAAGCCTTCTCTCGGTATCGGCATTTTGTGCAGCTGTTGCCTTGGCTCGCTCGATGCTGGCATGCACTGCCTCAGAATTGAGCTGCTGAGAATCGACACGGCGCTGACCGAGCATGATTTGCTTGTCCAAGGTTTGAAGCGAAGCTCGTGCTTGCTCAAGCGCTATTTGGTAGGGCCTTGGATCAATCCGCATAAGCACCTGCCCGGACTCGACCTCCTGGTTCTCACTGACGGGCAGCTCTACAAGCTTGCCACTGACCTCTGGCGTAACGTCAATGGTGTTAGCGAAGGCGTATGCGTCATCTGTTCGCGGTGCTGTGTCCAGTCGCCAGACCACTGCCATAAGTAGAACAAATGCAATCACCAGCAGGCTCACAACCACTAGACGCCTGGACGCCTTCACCGTGGCATTCGTTGTCATATCAATGGTTCCAGTTAGACGTGAAAAAACAACAGCCAAGCACTCAGCGCGACGATGGTCGTCAGTAGAAATTGTGTAATCGCTGAAGGTCCCCACCACTGACTTGCGCCGTAGCGGTTCACTAATGCGTGGAAGAGGAGACTGAATAGCACCCCACCCACAATGCAAAATAGCCAATCTGGGAAGTAGGCGCCTAACACGGGGACAGAAGGGCCGTTGCTACAAGCGACGAGGAGAAGTGAAGAGGTCGCGATTGTTAGACTCGGAATCAGCTTTGTTCGGCCTACGGTCATTCATCTTCCTGCCCGGTGTGATGGGTTGTTTCCGGACGCGGATCGGGCGTACCGTGTTTCTTTTACCAACGGTGGGTTTAGGCAGAGCGCTGCTAGGTAAAGTGGGATAAGTCTACCTCTAGGTACGCCCTGCTCTGGGTCCCCGGCCCTGGTCGCCTTCAGCAATCAAGTCACCGGCAGCTGGCGATCCCGCCAGGCCATCATGCCTTTCCTCTTTCGTGGTTGGGGTAATCGGGAAAGGTTATAACCGCCCAGACACCCGAAATTTTATTAGGCGTAATCATCCATCCAAAAAGAGCTTCTTTACTGTCGGGAAGCCGACACACGCGAGATGAAATGTTTCCTAAGGTCAAGGATAAAAACAGCAATCAGCAGTCACCTCCTGGTGAAAGAATTAGCCTGTTGACCTAGGCGACTCTCTCTCGACCATTCCAGTTTAGCCCACTCCACAAGAGCCATCACCGGTACAGGTATGGCGATAGCTCTCTATGGCTGAATACGATCCGTGACGAGTTGTCCATGACTCACGCCATCGACGAGCTGTTGAAATCTACAGTCCGCGCTCTATGGCCTAAAATCCTCATGCACCTTACTGGCGTGGGACGCCCCTGATGTAGTAATGAGTTCTTGCCAGCCCCGCGAACGCCTTAGCCCAGTGAAACACGCGCTCGCATTTCTACATTTTTCATTTTGCAGTCCTGAACGGCTCGAACATTGAGCAAGTCGTTGCGTAGGTGATCGATCCAAGTCCGAACTTTCGCACTGACGTACCGCCGTGACGGGTAGACGGCGTAGACATCCAGATCAGGTACATCATGCCTTGGCAATACCCGAATCAGATTTCCGGCCTGAATCCCTGGAAGCGCCAAATGATTGGGCAGGATGCCAATCCCCATACCCCTCGTTATTGCTGCATGCATTGCGTCAGCAGAGTTGAATTGAAATGGGACCCTTTTCGGAGAAATCGATTCAGCACCATAGGGCCCATAAAACAGCCAATTACCTCGATGATGCTGTGAATGGTTGAGCATCAGGCAATCATGAAAATCCAGTTCATCCACAATCTCCGGCAGGTTGAACCTCATTTGGTACTGCGTCGAAACACAAAGCGTGCTGGAGAGCGCTCCTATTTGCTGCGCCACGTTAGCCGAATCACGCAGTCCTGTGCCTACCACAACAGACAGATCGAACCCCTCCTCTATTAGGTTTGGTAGATAGCTGCCGAGATGGAAATCGAACGAGACGCTAGGGTGCTTATTTTGGTAATTGACCATGGCGTCTATCAGGAAGCTAGTACCCACTCCTGGCATGGTGTGTACCTTCAATACGCCTACCGCCTTATCGTGCACGGCCTCCATCTCCGACTCTGCCAGCAAGATGGAAGCCAGTATGTCTTCGCACCGTAAACAATAGGCGCTTCCTGCTTCTGTGAGCGCGACATGTCTAGTGTTGCGTTGAAGAAGACGCGTCTGAAGATGCGACTCCAGATTGGCGACTGACCTTGAGATACTAGCGGTGGTGGTCTGCATCTGAGCGGCAGCGGCAGTGAAACTGCCTGTCTGGGCCACACACACAAAAGCACGCATACAGTTCAACATATTCATGACACCTCCTGTTTCACTCAGAAGCCATTTCCGTTGGTTTATCTCTGCCGTTTTACACTTGTCGCTTACTGCGTTGTTGTTCACTGACGAGCAATTCTAGGAGTCGCCCACCGGCCGCTGGCGTGACGCCAATGGTATTCCCGAATGCGTATCTGCCGTCCATTGCCGGTGCCATTCCCAAGCGCCAAACCAGTGCACTACGCAGCACAGGTGCGAAGCCTCCGCCGTGGCCTTCGTTTGCATTTTCAAAGGTTACGATCAAACGTTGAAAAACACCGGCCAGTCACCCAGCGCAACGACAGTCGTCAGTAAACTGGGATAAGCGCTGGACGTCACCACCCCGCGCCTGCGCCGTGGCGATGCACTAAGCCGTGGACAAGAAGACTGAATAGCAGCCCGCTCACGATGTAAAAATAGCCAATCTAAGAAATAGGCACCTACCACTAGAACAGGAAGCGCTGTCTCTACAAGCGACGAGAAGAACAGGAAAGCTCACAATTGCTAGATTGATCTTCGCTGGCTTTGCGGTCATTCATCTTCCTGCCCGGTGTGATGGGTGTGCTTAACCGGACGCAGGATAAAGTGTGCGGTCGACGTTTTTGCATGGGCTTTGATCTCTGTAATCGGTCTAGGGCTGGTAGGTTCTGAGTGATAAACCTACCTCTGGGCAGACCCTGCTTTTCTAGCCCCCTGTTCTGATCGGTATAAGCAAATAGACCATAGGCAATTGGCGACCCCGCTCGCCATCATGCTCATCCTCGGTTGTGCTCTGAGCAATCTGTAGAGGCGGTGACCGCGTTGAAACCTGGAATCCTGCTAATCATCAGTCCAAGGATGGCTTATTAACTGTCGGGAAGCCGACATATGCGGAATAAAATATTTCCCACCTCAAGGCTAGAAACCGCAAACAGCACTCGCGCTCTGGCGCAAGAATTTACCCGTGGGGCAGCACTACTATGTGTTTAATGTTCCAGCTCGGTCCACTCCACGAGAATGAACGCCAAGACTGGTATGGTGATATCTTTCACGCTGATGCGATTCTGGGCGGAACACTAGTAAATGCCACGCTTTATGCGAACGGTGAAGAAGTCGTAGGACATGCCCGTCCCAACAGGAAGCGTTTCTAGAGCGACCGCTGTGACCTGGCAACCCCTCTGGGCCAATTCCGCGCAGCGGGTATCTTGGGACGTAGACCGCTTCCCAAAATTAGCCAACGTGATGGCATGCAGTTCCATCCTACTTTTCCAGCTGGTAGAGATCGCCAACAACAGACGAAGGGATCATCGCCGTCTTGGGCTGAATCAATTAGATGTCCAAAGGACTAGTAATTGGACCAATACGATTACCCAATAAAGCGAGGCTGCTCCCAAAAACATCAGAATCCGCAGGATGACTTTTAGTGGTGCTACATACCGAAACCAAGAGAGCCTTACGTCTTGAACCATGCGTTCGGCACAGCGTACAAAATAAGGAGGGCCGGTAACTCTGCGTTGGTACTCATAATTGCAATACCTATTTCCTCCTTAGGCGATAGATTTTCGAAAATCATATGTGGCGCGAACCCTGATTAACCGTAAGGGCGGCCAGGCCAGAAAATGGTGTATAACGGCTTCAATTGAATATTTACCCTACTTTGTTAACGGTCTCCCTTCCCGAATTGACTACCTTAATTGACGCTGAGAAAACGCGCTGGGTTGGAAGGAGAAAGGCTCCCTACGGCATGCGTATGAACGTCCGTAATAAGTCGATAGCCTTCGCTTGCGGATGGCCACTCACAGGCCTGAGCTACCTCGAATGGGATTAAGCAACCCTATTCATTCAGAATGCCTGATAGCGTACACACCGGTCGTCCTTTGTTGGTGATGACGAATGCGTAGCCCCTAGCGGCCAATACGATCAGACGACTGAGTAGTCGCCGAGCCTGGCTACATGTGAAAGTAGTGAGCATGGTTTGCGCTCCCGCTGTATCTGTACCGCTAAGAGCGCACGCTGCGTTCTTTGTAATTTCACTTGATAAAAACAAAAAAACACCAAAGCGCTTATGGCCCCTAGCACTGGCCAAAGTCAATATCACGTAAAAAAATCTAGATTCCAAAGACCTGCAAACGGCCGCCCCCTGCATCCATGTTCGTACCTAGCTTTATCCAAGCGAGTATAGCTTGGCTACCTCACAATGCTGGATGATCACCATCGACACACGGACTTTTTTCAAACTCAGACATTGCGAGGTGGTGTTGGATTTTTAACCATCAAGAATCGCTATATGAAAGGTCGATCCTTTGCCCGCAAGAAGCCCGCTATGGCTCGAAATCTGCTGATCATGGCTAATCGCTTCGATAAGCAGTTGCGGAAGGCGAGAGGCATAATTCGGCGAGGACCGGGTACTAGTGCTTGCCATCTAATGGGCACCAAACTCACTTCTCAGTCCTTTTTATACGATGCAATGTCTGGACTGGATGCGCGGAGTCGATCAAGGCGTTTTACAAGCAACCGAGCCTCCATGAGTTTCATTTTTGCACGCTGAGGCCCAATGTTTCCGCTTAACTGGTAATCACAAAGATATCGAAATTTTTTTATTGACTGCACCCCTTCCGCCAGTGATTTGGAATTTTCAGTTCCGAGGCCATGAAGTACCCATATCGCTGACGCTTTAAGTTCATTGAAATCCATATCGACAGCGAAAAGCCCTTTCTCTTCAATCACTTCTTTGACCTTATAGTAAACACCGTAATAGACACGGCTGCCTGTAGATCTTAATTCGAACTCACTAATATCATTTGCTAACAATCTAGTCTCAGCCAGATCTAGAAAATCAGACCCAATTACTTTCATGGTCATTTTCCATCGGAGAAACACCTACGCTGATGTGCTCAGAGTAATCGAAGTCAAATTGACTGGCAAGAACGTCATACACTACGAAATTTAGATGCACAAGCTTATCAACATCCTCATCCACGATAACTTCATAGACAATCCCAAACTCACCGACTAAAACTCTAGACGCTCTGAGCATGTAGCCTGAATCATTAACCAACTTAGTTAGTGCCAAGATTCGCTCGGAAATTTTCACTTCATCCAAGCTGTGTTTCTCAATGTACCGGGCTGCGGGCAAAACTTCCGGCATGGTATTGACCAATTGCTGGAAGCGAGTAGGATCAATCTCGGCTATCTTTTGCAATATTACATAGGCGCTTCGGTAAAACCCGGAAACTTGGCAAATCTCTAGAATATTTTCCAATCTCGTTAAATTTCCGTGCGGAAATGCGCGCGCGAGCATCTGGGAAATAAGCTGTGGGCCACCGAATATCCGAGCCATGCTTGCTCTGATTACATACCAAGCTGATGTATCACCGTAGATTGCGTAATATTTGTTGATAACAATTTTCGCTTGTACGGCGTCGCCTCTAATCCCATGCATATTCGCTTCCATCAATAGCGATGATGCGAGAAGCTCTCCAGTGCTACCTAGCAACTTCACTACATTGAAGAGTTTCCTCCAGCCAACTTCGTTTAAGCGCCCCGCTTTCCTCTGCGCGGCACCAAAAATGACAATTTCAGCGCTAAGTTCATTGAGTGCCGTTGCCGTAAATAATGCTGCCAAGGTGAACCCCTAAATATATTCTGAGGAAGTACTGTTTATTTGAACAGCGATTGAAAATGTCATAAAACTGATGTGAAGCCACCCACTATCACGCCGATTACGTCCCTCCCCCTGCGGGTGGCGATACGATGAATTGGTGCAGATACGCAGATGTGACATGAACTCTTCTCCCGCTCAAAGAACAGAGCATAATGCTGAAAGTTCGCTTCCATGCTAATCAGAGGGCTGAAGCGCGTCAGCTTACAAGGCTTAGAGGTCTGTGGTTTTGCTCATCGGTTCGAGAGCAAGCCAGCAGGCCCAATACTCCCCTGCTATTCCCGATTTGGTAATCGCTTATGTACGTGCGACGCCGTCAACAAAAAATAGACGAGGTTGGCCACAGTCTCAAAATCAAACGGCTTCTCTAGCACGTGAACAAATAGGTCCGGCCTTCCGAAACCAATATAGGCTTGAGCGCCACTCATGAGCATGATGGGGATATGCGAGACTTGTTCGCGAGCCTTTACGGTTTCAGCGAATTCCAGGCCCGTCATACCAGGCATCAGGTAGTCTGTGATAATGAGATCGGGCCTCTTGCTGGCTAATATGTCGAGAGCTTTACGGGCACATTCAGCCCTTACCGTCAGAAAACCTTCATCCTCCAGGGCAAAACTCAAGCTGTCAGCAATGAGGTATTCGTCATCGATAATCAAGATCGTCGGCATCTCACACCCAAATACGGCGGCATAACCGCGCCCTAATAACGAGACCATCATTAAAGGCAAGCTTATTTTTGTTATCTCGAAAACTTCAAGCTACCTGTACCCTCTAGACCATCACACGCAGCGTATAAAAGCCCTTAAAGCGGCTTGCGCAAAGTGAGCGCGGACTTGAGCTACGCTCATGGCGCATTGCTGGAGTTTTCAACTAGAGCCCTAAGCCTTGGCACTGAATCTGGGTGCCACCTAGATCAGTACGCACGACTAGATTATCAGCCTCGAAAATCGTCCCAATTGATGAGACCACGCTGTCAGGCGCATTAGCTACATAATGCTGAATGAGAGCATCTGGATCTTCGAGAGGCAAGACACCACTGTGCTGCCACGTGGACACCGGTCGATTACTCAGACCATAGAATATTGACCCGCAGTTCAAAATGTTTCTGAGGCTATTCCATTCGTAAGAAACAATCCCTTGTGGCCACAATGTAAAATCAAAATTATAAACGTTGTGAATCAGTAAAAAATGTGAATTATCCGCCGTGCATTCATTCAGCCCTTTCTCGCTGAGAATATCATTCAGCTTCCCCTCCAGCAGCGCCGTTCTAGCATCTAACAACTGCTGAACCCCTTTGTGAAACGGTCCCGAGACTAGATGATCAATATCCCCCGAAATATATGCCTTACCTCCAATCCGCGCATACTTAACTTGTGTGAAAAAAAACTTACTGCGATGCAGATCTTTTATGATTAAATCTACGTCGGGTCTCAAGGAATGATCGTTCACATCTCCTGAAACGAAACCAGTATAAACCCGATAGTTTTTACCGATCTCTTCATTGGCAAAGAAATCAATAACACAGACCTTTTCAAAATAGTCGCCTACAATCTTGTTTAAGGCACCTTCAGATACTTCATTTGCTATAAAATTTATTGTTTTCCTCAGTTGAGTGGTAATACTAGGATTGCCTACGGAAATCCCTCTCGACCTAATAGCAAACACCTTATCCGGCTCAGACTGCGCGTCAGAATAATATCTGATTTTTGCTATGTCCTCTCTCGAAATATCAAGCTTATGAATTAGCTCATTAGGAGCATACGCCATATCATTCTTCGTTTGGCACCACATACAAAGCACTGCTAAATTGCAAAGTTTCTTGATCCACTGGACACTTTGGCTTCGGTCCAATTTACGAGGTAGATTTTCTACAGGTAAGAAAAAAACCTTATCTGCCAACCCTGCGCCTAGCATTGTAATTGCAGCTGGAAACCACCGATACTCATCTGCACCTTTGGGTATACGGTCAATATAGGCAATGTTTGCAATGCAGCTATTCTGCTCCCATCTGTTTGCAAACCACTTCCGGTGAAGCTGCTTTGTAACCTCGGGAGAGGAAGGTGATATTAGAACATGTCCATCTTGCTTGATAGCGATAGCTGTTCCAGTCAACAGCATGAAAAGAACTTCACTGAAAAAATACAGCTTTATAATCTGATGTACTCCGGCATTTGGCGTGGACCAAACGCACTCCTTGATTTTGAAAGAATCTAAGATCCGATCCAGATGCAAATTATTTCCATCGCACGACTTCAGAATCAGTGCTTTTTCAAGGAATTTATCGTGAGGGTGCGAATAACACTCATACACCAAAGGAGCCGAGTCTTTGTGAAAATTATCTAAATTTAACTTTGACGTATTATTCAGCCCGAAATAAATCTCGCCGAGTGATGCAAGAAGCTGCTTCCTCAAATCGTTATAAGCTTTGGCCAATGCATGAGTTTCATCTGTTTGCCTGGGATCGCCCTCGTCAAACGTACGCTCAATGAACTCAACAGGATCAAACTCCAGCGGCGCCTCCAACATTCTTCGCAGAGTGCGGAGTTGACCATTACTTAAACCGTACCAAATCAAAGAAAACCCCCAAAAATTTTATTATATCGACAACGGCGTCCTGCCATGCCTGGCAAATCAAAAACCTAAAACATGGACAATTTAAGCGCTGCACTACTACCCCCTCATTGCTTCGAACGTCGGTCGGGTGAAGGCAGTGGAAATGCAGAATTTTAAGTAGTGCCATAAACCTGAGGCTGACGAGGAAAAATGTTCATGGTCCCACTTCGCCTTTCGCAAGCGCTATAAAACTTCACGGTTAACTGCACTCCTAAGCGCATATGTACGCCATCACACAAATGGTAGTCTCTGCTGGGGTCTTGCTGTCCAGGTGTAGGCCGATAGGAGCGGCAATACTATATTTCTCGCGGAGTAATTCTGTGGTCCTTGCCAGACGCTCCGTTTGCTTTGATATTGTCTTTGATGACCCCATTTGCTCCGATGTAAAAAACGCCTGTGTTCTGACTATCAATGTCAGGTCATCCCGTCGTGGGTCCCGGGTAAGTGCTACAACCGCTGTGGACACATGGCACCCACCTCGTGCAATGAAGATCGCAGGCGAAACATAAAATACTCTGGCCCTTGGCAACGTCATGGACGCCTTCAGGAATGGTTCAGGGCGCGGATTACAGATATTCAACTCGTAGCCAAAAGCTAGTGCAAACACTAGACAAAGCCTGCTAATGGAGAAAGACCTGCGACGATCAGTTGTTTCGTTAGCCTCACGACAATTAATATCTGCGCATTTGACCTGATGAATAAATCGCCTGTAAGCACATGAGGGCAAATCGCCCGAGATCCAGACTCCAAATCGATAGTGCTGTGCGGCCGTCCCCGTGGATAGTGCAAACCCGCATTGGCCTATTCCGCAACGGCATTTGGTCCCCGTCAGCCCGACGACATTTCGTAAAACCCAGAGCAGCGGCATTTTGTCAGAGACATCAAGATCGTGTTCGACGTTGCTGGTCATAAGCCTCTCCATGAGAACTTCTATTCCCTATCTCGAAAGATGAGCCTGCCGGACGACTAATCTGGATTGGTCTAAAGGTCGTCTTGTTAGTAACTGACTTCTGCGTCTTGCGTCACCCCGTCAAGCGGTCCCCCGTCGCGGCGACACGTGTCCTGCTAATACTTTCGGGAAGCAGCGGCCCTATAGCGAGAACCGATGGCTCTAGGTGCTATTCCCTGACTCCCTGACAATCCCAGTCCAGCGTTGCTATGTTTCTGAGCCCCAAGGATTTCCACCTTGAGTCCAGACTTATTGGCTATGATCGGGAGTCAGTGTGGCGCGCCGTCATAGGCCTTCCAACAGCGCGGGCACCCAATCTTCCGCAGGGTATCGGCTCCACGAGTTAGCCAGAACGATGAACTCATCACCGTCCGTCTGCTTGGCTTTTTCGAACTCCAGAAGGAGAAGCGTGCCTGCCAAACAAAGGCTTCCTCTGCCCTTCACATTTTTTGTTGCCTCCGTGAAGAACTACCCCTGGTGCGTAAAGACACAGATGCCGGATCATTGCCGGTGTCATCGCCTCGCGGTGCACCGAGTCGGCGTAGCGATCACGCATCTGATACATGCCTTTGAAGATGTTATGGATAGCCACACTGAGGCCATGAACACCGGACAGGTCATCGTTGCCCCTTGAAGCTAGCATGGCTTTGGCCTGGGTCACCTTGCTGGCTAGTTTCCAACGCAGATTGCGCCACGTATTCCCTGGCGGGAGCGGACCGGCGATCAACTTACCAGCGCCCCACGTTGTCGCATCGGCCTGGGAGGTAGGCTTAAGAAGACGACCGATTGCCTGCTGAAAAAGCAGGCCGACAGGAGCGTCCCTGTTCGCATTTTTCACCCACTCCGCTAATGGTTCGGGGTAGTCGGGCCTGGCGCGGATCTCGGGAGCAGCCGGATTTAGCCTGCGCCAGAAGTCGTGCTGTCGGCTGTTCCGACCGATGGCCGTTCTCGGACCCATCGTGGGGAACCGTTGCCCCTTGTACGACAGCACTTTGAGGATGCGACCGATTAGCAGCCAGTCGAGAAAGGGGGACTGGGACGCGAACGCACGATTTATCGTGCGGTTACGTGCGACTTCGAGGATTTCAGCAGCTTGGTTTAACTTGACGATATTGACCAAACCTGAAATTTTCTTATGCTCCACTATTAGTTTCCTCGGAAAAACTATGCTATTTGCCTAACAATTGCAGGGCAACCGTGCGGGGAGCGTAGTAGGCAGCTGGGTTCGGCAGCTGCCTTACTTATCCTCGAACCTAATCATCCATCCAAAATACAGTTCTATCTGTCGGCTAACCGACACATTGGTGCGAAATGTTTTACGATACTCAGGGCTACCGAGCGCAACTATCAACCACCCCTTGGTATGGGAACCTACCCGTTGAATTACAGGACTATTTGCTTGATCATTCCAATCTAGTTAAAGTTAAAAAGGGCCAGCGCCTTTATAGGCGTGGCGACAGTTTTACAGGGTTGTACGCCATCCTTGAAGGCGCAGTAGCAGTGGGATCGGTTATTGCGGACGGCAGGGAAGCATTGCATGCCGTGCTCTGCCCCACCGCCTGGATCGGCGAAATCTCCATGTTTGACGGACTGCCAAGGCCGAATGACGCTTCAGCAATCAGTAATGTCACCACACTGCATGTTCCAAGCTCAGCGTTGAAAACGCTGCTGGAAAAAAAACCGGCGTACTGGTCCTATTTTGGGATCCTAATGGCACAAAAAATTCGGGTTTCATTTGAAAACCATGAATCGATGCACCTACTGTCTGCCTCACAGCGATTAGCCAGTCGTCTTTTGCTGATCGCGAGTGGCTACTGCGGAATCAATGAAAAACAAACCAGCTTGCGCCTGTCTCAAGACATTTTAGGATCCATGGTTGCGCTAACCCGACAAACCACCAACCAATTGCTTAGAAACCTGGAGACTCAGGGGATCATCGCGCTGAAATTTGGAGAGATCGAGATCAGGGATTACGACCGACTGAAGGCTGCAAGCCTCATGGGCTCTGATTGATAAGTCTAACAGGATCAATAGCTTACCTTGTAGATCGAAGAAAGCTATATGGTCGTAATTGACGAATCGAGGTTTGGGGAGCCCCTTCGAAAAGGGGCCTCCTTACAATAATCGGACCGTGCGTATTGCTGTTTTTTCAACATGATTGGCGATCTGAAATTAGCGTTGATCGCTGTCCTGAGGCTCCATCTCTGAACCAGCAACCGCTGTAAATCCTAATCAACACACCCACCGACAGTACGGCGGTGCAGGATAGTTTCAGCAAAAATCAACTAAAACCGATTGCATCGAATGGACCCACGGGTTGAGCTGCCTAGCTGCCCACCACCATTCGCAGAAAACTGTCGGGCGCCCGACAGACAAAATTTTACAAATGAAGATTAATAAATAGGAGTTGACTGGCTCATTTTATGGACATAGGTTAGCGACTGCACGTCACACTGATGAAAGCGGTAATAATATTGAAACATAAGTTTCACGTACAACGGGAGCTTCGAACAGAGTTTGAGCATGTGTCAACATAACTATGAGTAGATTTTCTCTCTGGTGAGACATGACTCACTCAGAGAGGTGTTTAGACAATCGGCGAGAAGTTGTCGCGGAAAACAACCTGCGCGAGGGTGGCCCACCCCGAGCCTTGCACTGATTAAGTATACCCGTTGTAATTCACTTAAGTGTGCTGATCCGGAGATTCGCAGAAGTAAAGTGACTGACCAGTCACAACGATGGCTGCGAATGCTCATGCTGAACGCTTTGGACGGAAGCATGTGGGCTTCGATTAGCCACATGTGAGTTACTGTCGACGCTTACGCATAAACAACGATAAATATGCTTCAGGCCCTAGCTAATAGGTAAAACTTTAAATTCGGACGCAATGACCGCCTGAGTCTAGGCGAACCAGGTCCGATCCCTACACCAACCCATCGTCTATGCAGCAGGAATATCTATGGCCGAAGGTCGAAAAAAGATTATTCAAGCGCTTAAAGCGGTGACCACACTCCTGCTCCTTACTGCTTGTAGGAAGCCCCCTCGATCACCATGTTGGGCGTGTACTTCCCGGATAGGTTGTTTTGCATCGTGGACGAGGTGTTGTTTAGTCTTGTTTTCCATTCGTTAGTGAACCGGTACGGCGCAAGTCCGTGGTGGGCCCTCCAGCCCTCTCCCAATTTCTGCTGACCAGCATCGTTGCGCTGAGCGCCTGGCTGTTGTTTTTCAACGTCTCGCCGGAACCTTTGAACATGAAAACGAATGTCGCGGGGAAGGCGCCCAGGCGCCTAGCAATTGTTAGCCTCTCAAGCGTATTGCTTGTGCTGCTTGTGGCAGTCAGATTGCGCCTGAACACCACCCGGCGAACGGATGACGCATATGGCTTCGCAAACCTCATCGACGTCACGCTTGAAGTCAGCAAAGAACTACCAAGACTGCCCATCACTGAAAACCAAGAAATAAAGTGGGGACGGGTACTGATGCTTATCAATCCTCGTCCTTACCAGATAGCGCTTGAGCAAGCACGGACTTCGCTTCAAGCCGTGGACAGACGATTCATGCTCGGCCAGCGCCGCGTCGAGTCGCAGCAGCTCAATTCTGAGGCCGTGCATGCCAGCTTTGAGCGAGCGAAGGCGACAGCTACTCAAAATGCAGATACGGCAAGACAACTTGAGCAATTGCACGACCTTGGTTTTTTATCTCAAGTGCAGCTGGACCAAGCTAAAACATCTGTCAAAGCTGCGAGTGCAGAATTGCATTCGACAGCGCTGCAAGCCAAAGAGGCCACTGCCGCAATCAGTGGGGCAGATGATTTAGTGGGGCAACGAGAGGGAGTGCTTACCCAGATCGCTCACCCTGAGCTTGATCTCGAACACCGCATTGTGAAGGCCCCCTTCAATGGACGTTTCGTTGGGCCAAAGACTTCAGAGGGCCAGTACGCCTCGGCAGGGCATCCAGTATTCAGCCTGATTGACATCCAGCATTGGTTCGTCGTAGCGATTTTCAGAGAGGGTGAGCTTGGTAGCATTCTCGCGGGCAGCCGCAGTACTTTCTACCTGATGAGCGACGACGGCGAACGGGTTTCAGGTGTCGTCGACTCGATTGGATACGGTGCATTCCCCGACGGCAGTTCAGGTTAATGGTCTGCCGAAAGTCGCAAGAACCATCAATGGGGTTCGGGTTTCACAAAGTTTTCCTGTACACATTCGTGTCGAAGGCCAAACGCTCTAACTTTGGATCTCGCGGGTAGACGAGCCGCGTCTTGGGATCATAGCTCTAGTTTGATTATAGGTGAAATTGGTGGACGGGCAGGATCTGCTCACTACGTAGAATTCAATTAAAAACAAAAAATTAAATATGCAGCATCCTTGTAGTACTGCCCAACTCACGACCTCTTACTGACTCTCGGCCGGTGGCGTTTTTTGGAACTTAGAAGCATAGGACCAGACGTATACACCATCGCTGCCAGAGCGAAATCAACAAGGAATTAAGATGAATTGGGTTAAGCTCGTCCTACTTAAGATGGCAACTGACATAGTCGCCAAACATGGCAATGCGAAAAAGGTTTTGGACAACCTAGAAAAAGTTACCGACTATATCGACTCCAACATTCGCCACCCCGTGAACAGCTATCTGATTGAGTGTATATGTGCGCTATTGTTTAACCTAGCCGAACAAAAATACGGCGATAGCAGTGTAGAACACGACGGAATATGTATGCGCCCAGCGTTTGTTCGCCAGCCCAGGTCGTTCGTCGGAGCCACTCTGGCAACGGAAGATCATCCAAAAATAAAATATATAATCTGCCTTGGCTCATATATCAGGACCTGGGAACAGCTTTTTTACGAGCTAGCACATGAGACGTTACATTTGCTAGGCCCGACCGACACATATAAGCATCCCGTCGCCTGCATAGAAGAAGGTGTTGCGGTTAAATTTGCTGAAGACTTTTACGACTCTTACATCACTCCGGTCGCTGGGCTGAAATCACACAACACTCCTTTGAATGCCCCTAGCAGCGTCTACCATAAAGCACACAAAATAACTAACAAAATACCCGACACCGTGTTAAAAGCCATCAGAAAAGAGTTTTTCAACTTCAAAGATGTGCAGAAAGAGGGGCTACACCGGCTAGCCAACGAATTCATAACTGACAACGAGGCAACTTACCTAAGCTCGCGCTTTGACTATCACGCCTACTAAGTTAGGCGGAGCCGAATATGCTTCCCATTTCATGCAGAGAGCCAAAGTCATTCTTGAAACAAACGCAGGATTTTCAAGGCAAAACTTCATCGAGGATACGATTGAAAGGAGGTGAACAAAGTGTATTGGTTAGTTTTTTTGATGGCCGCAGGCTGCTCATACCATGGACGTTTGCCGCTCAATATAAAAACAAACCACACCTTATCAAATTTATTAGTTGCTATTTTCGGTATTACGTCCCTCAAAAAAAACATTGATCCTCTCCGCTCGGGCGAGGCGAAAAAATTAATAGAACTTAGATAGCGAGAGGGTGACTTATGATTTGCTATTTCATGCTTACGTACTCTGTACATCAAAGCATTGCTAAAAGTCAGAAAGCAGAAGACTTTGCTGATTTCGTGCGCAAAGAAATGGCCAATTTCGATGATGATTGGGATAAAGTCGATCACATTGAAACGACATTTACCGGTATCTTGACTGCCAATGGTGTAAGTGAGGCCGGACGTAAAGAGCACGCGCGCAAACAGATCTGTGAAAAAATCGAGCCAATTCTTGACAGAGTTCCCGCACAGTATCGTCCTACAGTAAACGTTGCGCTGATGCTTGAGAGCAATGGTAAATTCATTGAGTTTGCACTTTAACCTCCCTGAACCTACCCATGATTAGCACGTTCTAAAACAAAGCCATCATCGACGTTTTGGTGATGGCTTTATCATTTCACACTCATTAGTCGCAACTCTGAAAACTAAACGTACAACACCCAACTTCAACAGGATTATTGCATATCGCGAACGTTCCATCACATCAATCTAACAACACATTTCTGGACTTGTACATACGAGCCGGAACAGCCCCCGAAAAATGCAAGCCGAAGGTTGAGGCAAGTTTTGATGGACGAATCCGAACCCAACCGCTCATCCGCTACATAAACCATGCTCAATCCTTTTCACCAATGATCCAGGCCGACCGGAGAATCGGCAAGTGTCATTTCGGACCTGAGTTGTCAGTATCAGTGGTAACATCACCTACCCCATCATCTGAAGGTTGCAGCGGTTGCTTTAGCAAGTAAGCGAAAAGGCCGATGCCCAAAATCGTGTAGATGGTCGCATTCCAGAGATTCAATAGCAGCCAGAGTATTTCCCTTCGGCTTGGCAAGCCGTCACCAAAAGCAAACGTCATGACGTGCCACACCGACGTAGCGGCGATAATCCCCATGGCAGACAGAATCGCGGCTCGCTTTAGCAATGAGTGAGCGCTAATCTTCTCGGCAGCCGAAAGCTTCACATAGCCGAACGCGAGTGCGCCCACAGCGGCGAAACCTTGCAGGACTTCGACGATCAGGCTCATCCGAGGCCTCCATGCGCGCGTAGCCTCGATGTATGAATAAAGCTTTGTGCATGAGCACTTCCAGCATGCTCCTGCGGCAGTTCTTGGTGTTCACTACTCAAGATGATGTTCCTTGACGGACTGAGAATCGGACAGAGTTGCTAACGATTTAAGCCTACGAGTGGATATCAGATCACGCGTCATCGACTGCACCGCCCGCCTTGGGCACTTTCTGCGTAGCGGGTCAGGAGTCCCGAATGAAATCCCAAGCATCACGCTCGCCTACGGCCATTGCCTGTCCAACTCTGGCACTGGATGCCCTCTACCAACGCCACGATTTTCTGGGATACTGAGCGAGCAAGCAATACCGGTAGGCTCTAGCATGGGTCTTCGCGTTTACAGATGAGCAGTAGGTACGGATCAGGGCACGGATAGGGTCGATCTCACGGTCCCATTCTCAGAGAAGGATGAGGCGAAATCACTCGGTGCCAAATGGGACCCAACTCGAAAAACCTGGTACATCCCTGAAGGAGTCGAGATAGGCTTGCTGGCTCGATGGCTGCCGGTGAAACAACACGCCTACATGGAGCACGGTCCAGAGTTTCACGTCAGAGCGCCTTATTACTACGTCATCGAATCGATTTCAGATTGCTGGGGATGCTCCAACCTTACCCGCGTGTTTTCGTTCAACGTTCAAGGCCATCGATGACCAAGATTTTGCCCCTTAGTCGCAGCAAAACATCCCTCAACATCTGGCCGCTGTTCTTGGCACCCGCAAACTTCTCAATGAAGCCAGATACGAAGCTGCCAAATACCTTCGATGGCTTCGAATTGATCCGGGGTGGATCTGGGCAAAGAATTGATCGCTGATCGCCGTAGTTGATGTCACGCCGTAGAGGCTCACGTAGAGGTGACGCGGACCTCTCTTCTTGGGCATACGTTGCGACCGGGCTTTGAGGTAGCTGGTGATAAAATGAGTTTTGCCTGCCCCTAAGGCGCGCAGAGCATCACGGCATAGTCTGTTTCAAGCGCATCATTTAAGTAATAATCCAAGAACGTGGCAGCTTCATTCTTTTAATTGCTGACCATCCATCAAAACTCCGGCTGGGCAGGTAGCAGATCTGAATCCTCGCCGCGCTGTAGCGGATTTGATTTGAGATCACAGGGGCGAAGCGTATCTGCGATGACATGTGCATTATCAACGCCTGCCACCAGTTGCATCAGCTCGGTAGCAGACATCTCGGTCAGTAACTCGACCTCGACATCAGGAAAGATTTGGTCTGGCAGTATCGTCAATCGATGCACTGAGCGCATGCCTGGTGAACGCATCAGCTCAAACACGTGATCAATCGCATCGGCACGAAAAGAAAAAATGTTCATGAGGTGATGAAAACCTGGTATCAAAAGTCAGTTCATGAGGACTCAATGCCATCAAATCTCAACCTCGAACTGTACCAGAAGCTCATTCCGGAGCGGCTTTTGCTGCCTCGAATTTCCCCTGCTCGCCTACGAGGCGGCTCGCCTCTCTATCCAGAGCCACTCGCTGCTCATACCAAGACGCTCACCTGCCAGTCGGATGGCGACCACCAACATACGCCCGACCTATGCCTTATCGGAGCCGCCTTTTATCAACGTTTCAAGCTCACCGACCACGCTTCGCAAAACGTTTGGGTCAATACCGTTTTCAGTTTCAGCAAGTGTCAATGCTACAAACGCGGCGGCGCTGAGCCCAAGCTCTCCAGACAAGCTCTCCAGCATTAGAAGGGTGGGAGTGGCGAGCCCTTTTTCCAGTTTCCTAACATAACGAGACGTCGCAACACCCTCAAAATCGGCCTGGGCGATGCCTTTCTCAGATCGTAAACGTCTGAAAACCCTCGCAAAAGCTTGATTTCTATCCATGCCCAACACTCAAAAACACCATTGGAGCACTTGCAGAATGCGGCACGTAGGAACTATAGTTCCGCATCATGCAGGCCCTTCTGGCACGCACGCACGGCCAAGGTGCCAGTTCAAGGAGTCGCTATGTTTTTTGTCAATCGAATGCGGAGGCATTCCGAGAGCGGTAAACTCATCAGACCGAGAAATTATATATCGACGGTTCACATTGAGCAGAGTGAAGGAATTCAACCATATCTAATAATAAACTTAGAAGTCGATGTGGCAGGCAGCCAAGCCGTGGATCGGTTCTCTATCATCACAATGAATCCGGGAGAGCTTGATTTTTTTCTCCAAGATACCTGGAATGCGTCGGTGAATATCGCAAGCATTCAATATGCTTATCATGACCCGGCTGTATCTCCCGGCTACACAATCCAGGAGGTTTTGAAAATATTAAGCTTCACTCCGGGTATGAATGCATACTCGGGAAGTGAAGAATCGATCACCAACTCACAACACCGATATTATCTTGCTGACGGAGACATCCATCACACGAGCCCTGAAGTCGAAAAGAAAGAAGGTGGGCGATTGCTGTGGGGCGATGATCAGGATGACATCTCCTATGAAGGCGATTGATCTCTGGTTACGCATCCGTGATCGAATCGACAGCTTCTTTCGTCACAGAGCCTTGCGAGATCTGGGTCTAAGGGTCACGCCAGAGGGCACTCTATATCGAGACTTTCATGATGTGCTTTGGTCTGAGGAAAATCATTCGACTCGAATTGCCGCGTATTTCGTAATCGATCCTGCACACAGACAACCAGCCTCTCCCGAAGACATCAAAATCATGCGCGCGGCACTTGAACATCCTGCAAATGGCGTACACCACGGGTTTGTCGAAAGACAACCGAACAAGCGGATGGCCGTAGTTCTGATGCCAGGCGCTGCCGAAGCGCTCGGATGGGATGAAGGAAGCCGAATAGCATTCAAACGACTGTATTCAGGCGAGCTAGTTGCTCGTTTGGATAAGCGCCCACGGGGATATCCGAGCGATCTCAGCTCACCAACCTAGGAGAAGAAATGATTAGCGATGATGCTGACAAGAAGATTTGCTCTGCTTATCCAACGTTTTTTAGGCCGGGGCCAAACGGGACGTTCGGATTTGAATGTCGAACTGGCTGGCTCGGGCTGATTGAAACACTTTGCGAGCAGGTCGCACAGGTCAAACTCCCTCAGGGGACCAAGGGCATACGGTTTGTTCAAATCAAAGAGAAATTCGGCACGTTAAGAGTGTATTACGTTGGCGGAGATACAGAAGTAGCTGCATACGTTTCAGCAGCCGAGGCACTCAGTCAGAAGGTATGTGAAGAATGTGGAGGCCCTGGGCGCTTGATCAGCAGCGGAGGTTGGATGCGAACGAGATGCAGCAATCACGAAGCAGATACCTGAATGAGACACCTCCCACTGGCAGCTATCAGCGAAGCTGGTCAACAAAAGCCGCTTCGCAGAAAACGCCAGTGGGTTTTGCTTGGTTGGAACAGCCTGGCGTCATTCACAACTGGATCACGCAGTACGTGTAGAAATAATCCGGCTTGGCGGCTGGGCAACGGTCTGTTGCTTGGTCACATTCCAGCATCTATCGCTATTTCAGAAGGCTTGCAGCTCAACGCTTTAGCGATCCGAACGACATTCAAGAACGTTACGTTACGCTCTCCACGTTCAATTTTCCCCATATGCGCACGATCAATCTGGGCAGCGTCAGCAAGGGCTTCCTGTGACAGCATGAGACTTTTTCTCCGCGCACGGATAGCCGCCCCCAACCGCGTGAGGTCCCCGTCTTTATCAGATGCCGCAGAGATTCTTGCCATTGCAAAAATCTCGCAGTTATCATGCATTTAGGACCACGGCATTTACGACCCATTTTCGATGATCAGTTCATCGACCATGGTCCTTGGACCGTCTGGTGAGGTCCGGCAGACGTTGAATCCCCCAGCAAGGAAGGAACGCAAAATGAAGGTTGCAATAAAACGCTGTGCCATCACCGTCATGATCGGCCTTGGCAGCACAGCCCTCGTGGGATGCTCCGACAGCGAAAAAGAGCCCGCAAAGCATCAGGCAACAGCGCCAGCAAAGGCACAAACCAAAGAAGATCTCCAGGCAATTGCTCAGATCGCTGCGGAGAATCAACCGCTCAAGGTCGAGTATGAAGCTGCTGCGCCTGGTGCAGATTCGGATTACCACGATCTGCTCACGCCGATTGCCCCATTGCGTTACTACACAGCGTTGAGAGGTTGGGAAGAAACTCCCGAGGAGATCATCAAATCGGTGACGGATCAGATCGCACCGAGCATGAAACTAGACAACGCGTCGTTGTACGAAAATGGCTACGGCATCATCACAACAGATGACGCATTCCGTAAGCGCGATCTTGGTCAAAATGTCATTAATATTGTCAAGACTGAAGCTGCCAAGGTTGGAAAAGACAAACGTTTGGTGAAAATCGTTACCCGCGACCATCTGGACCCTTATAATTTTGATTCAAAAGGCTTTGGAGTATCTGCATGTCTGTTTTCAGATAAGCTGGAATACACCAAAGAAGAAACACGAAACCCGCAAACTTTCAGCCGCGCTCCTAAACCACGATGCTTTCTCCGGACAATGGCGGATTTCAACGTAGGTGTCGTGGGTGGCTCAAAGGTTTTCTTCAGTATGACTGATGAAAACCTTGCCAAGAAAGTCGAAGCCAATCGTGAAAGATCACATCTTGTTGTCTATGGCTATGTACAAAGCATAGAGCGTCAGCGGCTTGGCGGAAAGCTATTCGAAAATCGCTATGTGCTGGTTGCCCCTCAACGTGTAGATGTCGTTGACAATCAGTCTGGCGATGTCATCGTCTCCCAGAAACTGTAATCGATTATCTCTATTCCAGTATTAGCTATCCGAATTACCCCAATCTAAAGGGAAAGAAATGTACCGCCTTTTGTATGCCCTCGGCGCCGCTATCGTTCTGCAAGGCTGCTCAACACACGCTACAACAATGAATGGATGCGAAGACAACTTCCGTACGGAAGGCAGCCTATTCACTGGAAAAAGGTTCTCGACCTCAGCAGTGCTTTCTCACACCAAGCACATTGGCATACAAAAAACTCTACACGATTCTTGCACGTGATGGTTATTACATTCAAAGCGCTGATGATAGCAAAGGAATAATTTCTGCTTTTCAGAACGTCAATTTGAGTAACAAACGTGCCCCTCTGAACGCAATAGTTGAACCATCAGGAACCGGCTCTCGGGTCAGCTTGGTATTCGTAGCGTCTGCCGGGATCTACACACCAGAATCCGGCGCCTCAAGTGAGTTTTGCAGAATCATCAATGAAGTCGAAAGTGCTCGGCAATAGGACATTAAATGACGATTACTACCGCAGTGTATGAAGTACTTAGCGCCGACGCAACGAGTACCATTCACGGAGATGCAGAGCGAATTACTACAACGCATCAAAAGGAAGCCTGGCTCAAAAATTTGCAGACTCAGTCGGTCCGGCAGGTGAAGCTCACGGACAGCGAAGTACCGCTCAATCCAGGATCTCGGATCGGCCTCGCCTTTTTGAACGACAAGCAGATCATTGCCTTTAAGAGAAGCGCGGAGATTCCGGTAGAAGTGGCTGGCCGACAGGTCAAATGGAGTGCGCTCTGGGTAGCGCTCGTGCTCAACATCCCAGTCATTGGCTACATGGCGGCGCTGGTTTGCGGCCTGTACGGCTTGGCGACGGGATACAGTTGGTTTGGCAGGCGATTCTACGGCATCGCGAGCAGCAGGCTGGCGGGACTGATCATGTTCTGCTTCGGGGGCCTTGCCTTCGTTAACAAGGGCGTAACGCTGGAGGACACTGTCCACTACCATATCGTCATAGGCGTGATGTTGATCATTGCCTTGGTGATCATACGGTTCTTCATCCGGCGCAGCGAAGAAGGCCTCGTCGCTCAATCCACTGCTGCGCTAGAGCGCGATTGGCTACAACTACGTCAGTAACCGCTCCAGAGCCTCAACGCCAGCAGAAGAGAGTTGCAATCAAGGCAAAACGCTTTCGGTACGGCACTACCATGCCGAAAGCACCCTAGCTGGCATCACAGATGCGTATGGGAAGCCTATCAACCCACCAACACCCCCACTGACACCTTTTCAGCGCCTGCACTGCTCTCAAACACCGTAGGAATGATATAGGCTGGACTGGCACTCGATCAGGACTCGCCCGAGTGCCCGGTCCAGCGCTGATTACTTGCTCATAGCCTGATAATGTTCAGCATATCCACATTCCTCAAAGATCAGCCTGAGGCCGTCCTTGAACACGTCATGATCAAATTCTTTTATGTCAAAAATATTTTGACCCAAAGAATGAGACTCTCGGTTCATGTACCTGTAGAACGTCGTAAATTTATCAGTCGACAAGGCTGGCTTCTGGAAAACATTATTAAAATCCTTCTTCTGAACAAAATTGAAGAAATACTCGACAATGTTTCGCATACAGTTCGCAATCAGAGCAGGTGGCGAGGCTTGGTCTTTTATGATTGACCAGTATGATTGGTAATCATTCTGAATCTCCTCATACTTCATCGGAACGACGGAGCTTCCATTCGTATTTTTGAATACCCTATACAGATGTTGACTCTTCGCACGATTCTCCTTATTGGTATGCGTTAACTCATAAAAGAAATACAAACTGTGAGTCAATACGAAGACCTGCTTATAGAGATCATAATTAATGAAGTACTTTTTTATCAATTGGCCGATATTGAACACATAGAGGTGAGAAAGGCTGGAAATTGGATCATCAATCACCACGACTTTGGCTTGAGGCACCGCTGTAGCTGTCTTCTGCCCTTTGCAAAGTTCCATAAAGTACAGAAAGCTTATGACCGTTTTCTCTCCCTCGCTTAGCGAGTGGAACGCATTCGCCTGATCAGTTGCTCTCGAAACCCGGTAGAAATCATCGCCGTACGGCACCACAGAAAAGCCATCGATGCCAATCTCTACCAGCCCAGCATTAATGTTCTCAATGGACTCTTCGATATTAACGGTCTGTTTCCTAAGAGCGGCAAGCTTATTATTTGAAGCCGCCACCTCAGCATTTATTTTAATGCCATCCTGGCTGATTTCTTTAGCCTTAGCGTTAAGCTCAGAAGCTGACTGTGAGTAAGCAGAAATTGTCTGGTCATAATCCCATCGCATCAGAGCCCAAAAACGCGACCTGATGTCATCCAGAGTCTTTTTCTTGTTCGCCAGCTTGGTGTTATGGGCATCGATCAGTTCGTTCAGACCGCCGATCAATTCGTTGATCATGTTGACGGCAGGCTGAGTGTCTGTGAGGGCAACCGGCGTGCTTGGGCTTTTGAGCTTGTTGCCGATGAGAAGGACGTTTTCGCGGATTGACGCCTTCAGAGCTTCGCATGCAATGCTCCACGCGTCCACAAGGTCCTTGCTGGCAAGCGGTGAGTTCGAAATATCCTGAAAATTCAGGCTTGAGGTCAGCGTTTCATACCGTGTCTTGTATGACTCCAGCTGATTAACATCCAGTTCATAGGCCTCATCGAATACTTGCCGGATCGAGTCGATGACTTTTTGAGTAATCGTCTCCTGCTGGCAGAACGGGCAAGCTTGAGGGTCCTGATCATCTTCAATGTACTGAAGCCCTTGCTTTACCCAATCAGAATTCCCTGCCTTGGAAATGAACTGAGCAACTGAACCCTCTTGGCTACCAACGATGATCTTGGACCAGAGCGAATCCCGCTCAATTCCAAACCAGCCAGCCGAAAGGGTTGGGATTTTTGCAAACGGGGCTGCACCCTCACCCTCGATTGACGAAGCCTCGGCTTTCAAATCATCAGCAGTATAACCAGGTGCGGCCTCCGGTAGCGGCAGAGCAATAATATGCTGAAATAGAAGCTCTGTCTTTTTCAAGCCATCTAAACAGAATTCCAGAACACGGTCACCGCCTGCGAAATTCGTTTTAATCTCCCAGATCTTGCTGCTCGCCTTGGACTTTTCCTGGTCGAGCGCGGTGGTGTTTTGAGTCGCAAGCTCTGAATTAGCTTGCTGCGCAGCCAGATGCTTATCCAGCTCTTTGGTTTCAGCCTCGATTTGCTGAAGTGCAACCTTGTTCTCTTTCGAGAGGGTGAAAATTCCCTTTAAATTATCCTCCTCGTAAAAGTAGTCATTCAGGAAGCTTTGGTTATAGACCAAGATTTCACATGGCTGACTTGTTTTCAGGCTGCATTTAGCGAACCTAGGATCAGTATGATTGTATAAAAACTCAGAGATGGTGCTCTTTCCAGCACCGTTCAGCCCGTAAATGAGGGACGTTTTGTTGGTAGGTGAAAGGGTTGATTTTGATTTGTAGCTGGTAACGCCATCGATGTTCAATTCCGTGATCACGCGCCTGACTCCTGAGTGCTAAGTGGCTTTACGCCATCTTTGTTGGCAACACGAGCATAGGCGAGCACAGATACACCTGCCAGCTGACCTTAGGGATCCTCCGAACGACTCTGCCTCGCGCCTGCTGGCCCTGGGATTTAAAGGGGCTGGGCAGCTCAAGCCGACTTGTTGGGACCATCCAACGGAGGCAAAGAGCAGCACCTAAGCTTCGGAGCCTCTCCGTCAGTGCTGGTCAGGCTCCCGGCGAGAAAGGACGCCATGAGATGGCCTAGGCATGATTTGTCAGCGATTCAAACACGGTAAAGGACCGACACGCGGGCTCTCCCCGGCCTGGAACAGGATGAGATCGTAAAGCTATTTTTCCGTTAAGCTGGGAAGTTAACGATAAAAATAGGTTAACGATGCCTGTGATGAGCAGCCCAGAGACCGATAGGAAGCTTTGCTCAGGCATCTGGGGGCTGACCTTGGCCATGAGCCTGACGGCCCCCCAAGCCAACCCCACTGGCTACTTTCCGCGCAGCGGGCTTGAAGGCCTGATGGAAAACCATGCACCACCATTACCTGCCCATTCTTTGGCACCGCATGCCCTCTACCTACAAAATGATTTTCTGAGATACTGAGCCTTCAGGCAACACCAGAGGCTCTGGCATGGGCTTCTGCGCTTACTCATGAGCAAAACGTATGGATACAGGCATGGAAAGGATCAACCTCGCCGTCCCATTCTCAGAAAAGGATGAGGCGAAATCACTCGGTGCCCGATGGGATCCGTCCCAGAAGACCTGGTACATCCCCGAAGGCGTAGAGATCGGCCCACTGACCCGATGGCTGCCGGTCACCCAAGAAGCCGACCTGGAGCACGGTCCAGAATTCTACATAAGAGCGCCCTATTACTACGTCATCGAGTCGATTTCGAGCTGTTGGGGCTGCTCGAACCTGACCCGCGTGTTCTCGTTCAAGCTGCCCGAGCGACACGAGGAGTTCGACTACTACATCGATGAGGACGAAGATTTCGCACTCACCAGCAATCTCGGTGAATGGAAGCTTCGCGGGCATCGCGGAACGGTCTCAAACGTCGATACGCTATCCCCATCGGTGACGAAGCAGATCCAGCGCTTTACTGACAAATTCAAACTGGCATACAGCAAGACTGTAGGGCGTCGTTACTGGATGAACCACTGCGAACACTGCGGTGCAAAGCTTGGAGATTTCTTCATGCATGACGAACCTGGTGGAGCTTTCTTCCCGACCGCCCCTCACGAAGCTCAGCG
The DNA here is from genome assembly GCF_045764065.1 of Pseudomonas sp. Pseu.R1. NCBI lineage: Bacteria > Pseudomonadati > Pseudomonadota > Gammaproteobacteria > Pseudomonadales > Pseudomonadaceae > Pseudomonas > Pseudomonas sp. Pseu.R1. Next base: position 1,876,689 of record NZ_JBJGEE020000001.1, read on the forward strand.
AATGACGCTGATCAAAATCAATGAACGGTTCGACGCGAACTGTAGCGTTGGCTACGCCACTGATGATTTCTTCGATTGGATGCAGGTGCGCGAACAACCCTAATTACCCAATCAAAACCCGCACTGGCCGACGACTTGACAAGATTCAGGTCCGCCTGCGGTACTGGGACCCGTAAGCAGAAGGCGCTGTATCGATGGCAAGGATGATCCCGGATAACGGACCTCGTGGCACCGAGAGCAAAGGTGAGCGAGATCTTTACACCATTCTCAAAGCGGAGCTACCGGACGACTACGTTGTCATTCATAGCCTTCCATGGCTCTCCTCCGCAGTGAGAAAAGTCGATCCTCGGGCAAAACCAACCGGCGAGATTGACTTCTTGATCATCCATCCGGAGAAAGGGCTGCTCGTGCTCGAAGTGAAGAGCGGCATATACGGCGTCAAAAATAACGAGTTCGTGCATCTCAAGAATCACTACTCGATAGATCCCATTGGTCAGACTCGCAACAACGTGCATGGAATCGCCAGATGGTTAGGGTCGGATCCGGCACTGTACCTCCGGATCGGATACGGATTTATTTTCCCGGACTCCGATTTCGCAGGAAAGGCAATCGCGCCTGGCATGTACGACACGACATCTGGTCCCCAACAACCGCTCTACATCGACTATCGCGAGATGCCGAACGTTACGCAGCGGATCATCGACTTGATGGACTACTGGAAAGTCGCCTTGGGTAACTCGGATCTGGGGGAGTCTCGCGCCGCTCGCGTAATTGAATACCTCACGCCAGAAATCGACGGTAGGCGATGCTGGGCCAGCCGCATCATCTTCGACAACAAGCAGTGGCTCCAACTGACAGGAGAGCAGAGCACAGTTGTAACCAGGGTACTGAAGAGCCAAACCTCGCTGGTGACCGGCTGGCCCGGAACCGGGAAAACCCTAATCGTGATCGAAACTGCACGGCGACTAGCCGCCCAGAAGCAAAAGGTGCTGGTGGTTTCGTTCAACAACAAGCTCACGGAGTATGTACGCACCCAGCTTGCTGATTCAAAAGGCTGCGATGTAGTGACCTGGCACGGTCTATGTGGCCAGGCGCGCCACGCTTTAGGCCGCACCAGCGAGCCAGGCAAAGAAGACGACTGGTACAGGCAGCAATGCGTGCTCGATCTTAACAACGCTATTGAGCAAGGTCGTATGGCCGCTTACAGCGCCCTGCTTGTCGACGAGTCTCAAGCCCTCCTCCCATCCTGGTGTGAAACCCTTACCAAGTGGTTCCAGGATAAGCCCAAGGCGTTTTTTTGTGACGAGACGCAGGTCTTCCCGTACGAGCGTGACAACATCCCGTTGAAAGGCCTCAGCGAGCTACTTGGCGTTGATCCGTTCCCACTCACCATCATTATGCGGATGCCAAAGGCAGTCACCAGCATTCTCGAAGAGGCGGTGCCACCCAAACTCCAACATTCGACCCCACGGGTATTGGAGCAGGACACTGCTGTCGAGATAATTACCGCAGATCCATGCCTGAAAATATCTCAGATCAGGCAAAAGCTCATCAACAACGGAATTCAGCCTGAAGACATTGTAGTTTTGATTCCAAAGTTCCTCTCAAGACAATACATTGAATATTTGGTAAGAGAGAAACCACGTTGCGAAACCATCACGAAATTCCGTGGTTTAGAAGCGCCTATCATCTTGATTCTTGGCGCGGAGCTGCTTGATACCGCTGAATTGTTTAGTGCCTACTCTCGGGCGACCTCAAAATGCATAGCCATCTACAACTCAAGCAGTGACAACTGGTCTAACGACGAGATATTTCGAAGCCGACTAAAAAGCGTTCCTGAAAACCTGAAAATTCTGGAGGAGGAGCAGGAAAAACTGTTTATCCATAACAGAATTGCGCTCACCACAGAAAGAATGCAATTGAGTTGCGCGAGCATTAATATCTCTTGGGCCACATCTTGGCAAGCCTGGCTCATTGAGATTAACGACAACCAGTCCATTGTGGAAATGTGGATCGCCCATCTGGTGCACAACCTAACTCAGCCCATTTTTTATTGGCTGAAAGGCTCAAAAACCTACCTACACCTAGCTCAGATTGATTCATTATCGCCAGACCCTATAGATTCTCCAGATTCTTATCTGACAAAGACGCAAGACTTTAATGCATGCAAAAAATGCGACGCTTTAACACCGCATTCTTTCGATAGCAGGCGTAGCTGTGCACTTTGTGAAACAAAAGCAGATAGGTCGCCCTTTCCAGAGCAATCCATAATAGATGAGATCAAACTGATGGATGGCGTCGTGTCCGGAGAGCTGGCGAAAGATCGCATCCGTGAACTGCAACCTGATCTGCCGCTAAACATTGCCGCCGCCGCTGCGCTATACCGTGCCGAACGCAACAAGAAACGCTCAAACGTGCTAAAAGTTCAGCTTCCAGGCGGACGTAGATTCTACTTGATCGCGTATATTTTCGTTCAGGTAAGAATTGCCACCGCCAGACCTGGAGCAGTGATGGAGGCTAACGCCCTCGCGGATGAACTATATGATCGCTTCAACGGGCTCAAATCCATCTCTTCAACCGAGTGGAGGAAATTTTTCGCTAATGCGATGGGCACGTTCTATTCGAAAGGCTACATGAAGAAGATCAGCAAAGGCTTTTACTCGCCAGTGGAGGACGACGAGGCCCCTGTGCCGTGGAGCAACCAGTCAGACGGGAGCGATACGGCCACTGGAGATAAGGGTATAGATAAGGACGTTGCAGGCAGCGATCAAATCGAACCAGGCCCTACGAGCATTGTGGAGGGCGGATAAGCCCGTCGAGTCGCATGCCATGCTGGATATGGCGCCCCCTGGAAACTTTCGACCTGGCCCAAGCCAGTGTCGCTCCAATACCCTTGGTCAGCAGCGCCATCACTCAAAGGGGTGCGAAAGGCTCTTGGTCAAGTCTGAGCTATCTGGATCGCACCGGACGTACCCCTTGCGCTCGTACCATGCGATCAGGGCCTCATCAGTACACTGCTCTCGATCCAAGGATCTCGCCGTCAGTTTGACGCTCGTGCATCCAAGCTCAGATGCGATGCGCTCGGCCTGTGCAAGCACCCACGCTCCTACCCCTCCACTCCTGGCTTCGGGAAGGACGAAAATTTCGTAAATGTAGCCTTCTGACGCTTCTCCATGTTCGTAGATGAGCAACCCTGCTTCCGCACCGTTCCGTAAAACCACGAAAGACCGCGTCTTAGGGATATATCCTCGGAGATACCGCTCGCGGAGGCAGAGGTCATGCAGCTCTCCAGAGGCAAATATTTCGGATGTGGTCAGCACTGTCACGTCCTCACAAGCAGCAGGCTCAATTTCAAACAATAGCGTCGCATCACACTGCCACTGATAGCTAGCCGTTCGCTGGGCTACGCGGAAACGTCCAAGTCTGGCATGCCCTGTTGCCTCGCAGCCAATCTCGACTTTGCATCACCGACGTAAGCGCATAAGGTAAAAGTCGCCAAGGCCAGTGGCCACACTCAAAACTAAGGTATTTTCGAATCTGGCATGCCCTTCCGCTTCGGAATCCGCTGATGGACTTGTACTCGGGACATGATGAGACACGATGATAAAAAGGCGCCTGCGACCGGCTCTGCGATGGCCAAAGCCATAGGCCCGAATGAGGAGACGTTGAGTGCAACCGAAATCGTAGAGCGCTACAGAGCCCTCTACGGGCATGCTTTACACCCCACAAATGCAGGGAATGCGGCCAGAGCGCTGGGCCTCGACTACATTGAGGTTCCCAACGATGAGATGGCGCAATACGGCAAGATGCAGAAGCGCTACGCGGCTGAGGACCTGGATCTGATCTTTAAGCGCCTTGATGTGCTGGTAGCATCACGCAGCAAGTATCAGTGACGCGCCAGCCGATGCCTTTGGGCCCTCAGGAGTCCATGAGGAGTTCCGATGTGAGTAACCCCGTCCGTTGCCCTGCACAAGGCATGACCATGATCACAAAGAGGCCACGCCCAACCCACCTGGCCTCTTCTGCGAAGAAGCTCCGGCAACGGGTATACGCAATTCTCCTGACCAGCAGAGGATGTCATCAGGGCCCGGCGAGCTACACCCTCTGATGACCTCCGCACAGCGGCTCGCTCGAAAGAACACACTGGCATACGGGACATAGCTTCATGATCCAGTCGCTGCCCTCCATAACCGTCTCCAACGCTGGCTCAGCACCACACGATTGGCATGTGCGGTCCGAGCGCTGCTCTACCAGTTCTGCCAGCGCTTGAAGCTATTGAGGGGCATGCGCCAGCAACCCAACAGCCAGGTATCCATTTTTCGGCTTCATATGAACCTGCACGCCATGCGCTGCACAGGCCGCACGCATTTGGTCGATTAGCGGCTGCCAACCTCGATACCGGTCATCCATCGCCAGGCCCTCATTGACACTTCACGAACCGTTGCTTTCTACAACCACCCACCGGCTACTTCGCGGCACGCGCTTCGCAAGGCTGGATTCAAGTCTCCCCTTCGCCCGCCATTGACTGGCATGATCGGTCTAGCAGCTTCCCATTCGACAGACACACGCCAACGCATCACAAATCTGGCAGAGAAAATGCCTCCCGGTATGGCGCGGTGTATCTCGGATCGAACACGCACACCTGATTCTCGCTAGAACCTGGATAAACGATGGTGATCAGGTCCGCAATATTCGCCGCTTCAGCAAGCGACTCGGCCAGATCTGATAGGTACACGGAGCGCTTTTCCCGAACCTCATGCCAATGAGTCATCCCACCGCCGATGTACAGATAAACTCCGGCCTCAGCAGCTATATTTCGCAGGTCTCGAAGCGCGTCGGCGCTATTCGCCACATCCATGACCAGATGATAATTCTCCACCACCACGCTGGAGCCAGGCAGCTGTGCGGTAATTATCTCTTTCAGCTCAGCTAAGCCAATCGCACCGTTTCTCCACTTCAATCTTGCTTCAGGGTCTGGAGAGAAAGGTGTCTCGCCATCTACCAGATCCTCAGCAGAACCCTCATGCCCATCCAGCAGATTTACTGCACTGGTCAGCTTCGGCCAATCATCATCCGAGATAACCACCTGATCGATAGTGGAAAAATCCAAGCGCCCGAGTAAGGCCAGTAACTGCCTCACCAGAACAGCAGGATTGTGGTTGGCGATAACCACTGTCGCTTTACCCTTATCAGCATCATCAAAATAGCTGATATTCCTCAGGGTCTTGGCTATGAGCCAGGCAAGGACCTCGCGCCTCAACGCCACTGTGCGGGATACCACAACCGCAAGTCCGGGAAATTCGATCTCCGGATAGTCAATCCTGTTTCTTTGGTAGGTAGTGGGATCATTGAAAATAGCGTCGATCCTATCAATTTCCGAAACCATCGGACGCTCAAAATGCTTACTCGGCATGAAACTGCTTTCCTGGAAAAATCGGTGTGATCCATCGGGCTCTGTACCGCGGCAGGTTGTCGGGCTCACTCATAGGCGCCCTGGTTAGACACTCATCGCACAGCAGGCCATGTGGTATGGCGTGGAACTCACCCCCCCTGCGCTAACAGCGGATGGGCGAGATCGTTAACGTGTTTTATCGTTAACGTCGGAGGTTAACGGAAATATTCGTTTACGGTCCGGCTAAGCGATTGCCGAATTTCGGAGGATTCGTGCAAATACGCATCATTCCATCCAGACAGGCAGTGCCTAGGTCTCGACTGAGCACTATACGCGCCCCTGTCGTCTGCCTTTGCTTAAGAAAGGCTGCCGCGCGACGTCTGTCGTGGAAGCTGTTGTGGGGCGACTGAGTGCTTCGTCAGGGACGAAGGCATCAGAATCCGTTCGTCGGACATATTTTCCAGGGATCTCTGAGAGCTGCTCGATAGCTCAAAAAGTCAGAAAGGACGTAATGTTAGGAGGCGCCGATCTGACCGCAGGACGCTGGTTTACATTTCGCTATCCGACTCACCCCTCGAAAAGACGGATTTCGCTCAAAGGGGGTTTACCTCGGCTATTCGGTGAGGGAGCCCGAATCCCGTGTTTACATTTTTTGCTCTGATAAGGCCATCAAGGGGGTGAAGCTAGCAAATTTGGGGGCTGAAAAGGCCGTAGTTACTGAGAAGTGAGGGTGACGGTGTGGATTTTGCAGATCCACGACACTGTTTACGCAATCCCCCCAAGGAATATAGCGACTGGGTAAACCTGTCACATAACACCACCGCTCCCCGGGCCAACGCCGGGCGAATTACACCCGCCAAATGCTGCGCGCGCGCAGCAAAGACCAGCAGCAGCTCGGTGTCGGCATCCATCGTTTCATCGCTCGGCGCCAATAATAACTCCCGAATGCGCTCAGCCAACGGGGTGCCGCCCGGCTCACGGGTGAGCACTACGTCGATACCGTGGCTGCGAAGGCGCTCGGCCAGGAATTCACGGTTGGTGCTTTTGCCCGCGCCTTCGGGACCTTCAAGGGTGATAAACAAACCAGTCACAGGCTGTCCTTCATCAGATTCATTGCGGGGTCGATTCGCTTTTTTCAGGTTTGTCGCTGGGCTCGGTCGGGGGCGCCGGTTGTTCGGGCATCGGCACTTGAGGTGCAGCAGGCGATTCCGGCACGGGCTTGTCGGCGTCGGTGCCATTTTCCGCAGCAGGCGTTGTTACCGGTGCCGGGCTGGACCGATAGTCGGCCCGGCGCTTGAGCTGAAACTCTTTGACGGCCGCATTGTGGGCATCCAGATCAGCGGAAAAGACGTGGCTGCCATCCCCTCTCGCCACGAAATACAGGCTGTTTCCCGGCACCGGGTTCATGGCTGCGTGAATCGCCTCGCGCCCGACCATGGAAATCGGCGTCGGCGGTAACCCCGAAATGACATAGGTGTTGTAGGGCGTCGCCTCTTTCAGAAACGCCCGGGTGATCTTGCCGTTGTACCGCTCGCCCAGACCGTAGATGACGGTGGGGTCGGTCTGCAGCAACATGCCTTGCTGAAGACGACGCACGAACACGCCTGCGATCTGCCCACGCTCTTGCGGCACGCCGGTTTCCTTCTCCACCAGAGAAGCCATGATCAGCGCCTGATAGGGATCGGCGTAAGGCACATCGGCTGCGCGTTTGTCCCACTCCTCCTGCAACACTTCGTCGAGGCGGTTGTAGGCCTGTTTCAACAACTCGGCATCGGTCATGCCGCGCACATAACGATACGTGTCGGGAAAGAAGCGCCCTTCGGGGAAGACATTCGGATGACCGAGCTTCGTCATCAGTTCACTGTCGCTAAGGCCTGCCAGCGTCTGCTCCAGCTTGGCCTGCTTGGTCAACGCAGCGCGGACCTGACGAAAATTCCAGCCTTCCACCAGCGTCAGGCTGTATTGCACGACCTCGCCCTTTTGCCACAGAGCCAGCAACGCCCTGGCGTCCATCCCCGGGGTCATGCGGTATTCGCCGCTGTGCAGCGCTTGCTCCGCGAGGTTGAAACGCCAGTAGAGGCGCAACCAGAAGGCATCCTTGATCACGCCGTCTGCCTGTAAACGATTGAGCACGCCCGTGGGTGACGCGCCGGAAGGCACATCGAGCAGTTGTTCCTGCGTGAGGTTCAGCGGTTGTTGCAGCGCGTTGTTCTGCTGCCAGAAGGCCAGACCCAGTAACAGCCCCGCCAGAACCACACCCGTTTCCAGCAAGACGAATAATTTTCGGATCACGAATCAGATATCCAGAAGCCCGCGAACGAGGTGTTGCAGTTTACGGGTGACAGCGCCAACCGGCCAGATCAGTTGTTCGAACGCCCGCACCGGCCAGATGCCATACACACTGTTGCAGACGAAAACTTCGTCGGCCTTGCGCAGATCGGACATCTGTAGATCCAGTGCCCGAACCGGCATATTCGCGTCCTCGGCCAATGCCAGCAGCTCGGCACGCATCACCCCGGCCACACCACAGCGGGAAAGATCCGGCGTCAACAACACGCCGCCCTTGACCATGAACAGGTTGCTGTAGACCGCCTCGACGATCCGGCCAGACGTGTCACGCATCAAGCCTTCGGCGTGCTCAGCGTCGTGCCATTCGTTCCGGGCAAGGACCTGCTCAAGACGGTTGAGATGCTTGAGACCTGCCAATAGCGGCTGTTCGGCCAAGCGGGTTTGACAAGGATACAGGCGCACGCCCTGCTCGGCATTCGACGGCGGATAGGCAGGCAACGGACTGGCCTGCAAAATGCGCAGACCTCGCGCGCCCGGTGTTGGCGCATAACCTCGCAAGCCATCGCCACGGGTGATGATCAATTTCATCACCCCTTCCTGCATCTGGCTGGCGAACACCCGGCATTCCGACTCGACCAAAAGCAGATCGAGCGAGAACGCAAGACGCTTTCCGGTCAACGCCAGACGCTGTAAATGACCATCAAAGAGTAATGGCTTACCCGCCTTGACCAGAATGGTTTCAAAGAAACCATCTCCATAAGCCAGGCCTCTGTCCTTCACGGACAGTTGGCTGGCGGGCTGGCCATCGATCCAGCACAGGGTCATTCAGCGAACCGACGGAACACCAGCGAGCCATTGGTGCCGCCAAACCCGAAGGAGTTGGACACCACGACGTCGATCGGCATGCTGCGGGCTTCGTGAGGCACGAAGTCCAGATCGCAACCCTCGCCAGGCTCGTCGAGGTTGATGGTCGGCGGCGCAACCTGGCCGTTGATCGCCAGCACGCTGAAAATCGCCTCGATAGCGCCCGCCGCCCCCAGCAAATGCCCCGTCATCGACTTGGTCGAACTGACGGCAAGCTTGTAAGCGTGCTCGCCGAACACCGACTTGATGGCGTTGACTTCCGCCAGGTCGCCCGCAGGCGTCGAGGTGCCGTGTGCGTTGATGTACTGCACCTGATCCGGGGTTATCTTCGCATCGCGCAGAGCATTGGTGATGCAACGCGCAGCCCCTGCGCCGTCGTCGGGCGGCGAGGTCATGTGGAACGCATCGCCACTCATGCCGAAACCGATCAATTCGGCGTAAATGGTCGCACCACGCGCCTTGGCGTGCTCAAGCTCTTCGAGCACCAGCGCGCCTGCGCCATTGGACAGGACGAACCCATCACGCCCCTTGTCCCATGGGCGGCTGGCCCGTGTCGGCTCATCGTTGCGAGTCGACAGCGCGCGCGAGGCACCAAAGCCCCCCATGCCCAGACCGCAGGCGGCCATCTCGGCGCCCCCGGCAATCATGACGTCCGCTTCATCATAAGCAATGTTGCGCGCGGCCATGCCGATGCAATGCGTGCTGGTGGTGCACGCAGTAGCGATGGCGTAGTTCGGCCCCTGTGCGCCCAGATGGATCGACAGGAAACCAGAAATCATGTTGATGATCGAACCCGGTACGAAAAACGGGGAGATCTTGCCCGGCCCCTGCTCATGCATCAGGCGGCTGGTGTTTTCGATGTTGGTCAGGCCACCGATACCGGAGCCCATGGCCACACCTACGCGCTCACGATTGGCGTCGGTGATTTCGATCCCGGCATTGCGCACAGCCTGAAAGCTGGCGGCCAGGCCGTATTGGATGAACAGGTCGAGACGGCGCGCCTCTTTGGGCGACAGGTATTCTTCGACGTTGAAGCCTTTGACCGAACCGCCGAAACGGGTCGTATAAGCCGAAAGGTCCGTGTGTTCGATGGGGCCAATGCCACTCTGACCAGCCAGAATACCTTGCCAGGTGCTGGGCACATCATTACCCAGCGGCGTCAGCATACCCATACCGGTGACCACGACGCGTCTACGCGACACAGGACTCTCCTTTATTCTATTGACGAAACGCTGGCCCTATTCAAAGAAAAAACCGCACGCCTGAGGCAGTGCGGTTTCTCCAGGACAGCGAACTATGACTGCGAAGTCTTAGCCTTGATGGGCGTTGACGTAGTCGATAGCAGCTTGAACGGTGGTGATCTTCTCGGCTTCTTCGTCAGGGATTTCGGTCTCGAATTCCTCTTCCAGAGCCATTACCAGCTCAACGGTGTCAAGGGAGTCGGCACCCAGGTCTTCAACGAAAGAAGCGGTGTTGACCACTTCCTCTTGTTTGACGCCAAGTTGCTCGGCAACGATTTTCTTGACGCGCTCTTCGATGGTGCTCATACCGTGTTTTAACTCCTAGTGGACAAATTCGGGCAGCTGGCCGATGGGTAAGTGTATAGAAGAGGTTTTGCGTATTTCAAGCTAAACGCAAATCCTGCCTGCCCCATCGCCCCGCAACCCATTAATAGATTTCAGCTTTATAACGGATTTTAGACAGCCCGTATGACAATTTTTCGGTACGGGAAGTCACATGTACATGCCGCCGTTCACGGGGATTGTAGCCCCGGTCACGTAGCCTGCACCTTCCGAGGCAAGAAAAGCGACCACGTGCGCGATCTCTTCTGCCTGCCCCAGTCGACCCAGAGGAATCTGGGCCGTCAGGGAATCACGTTGTGCCTCTGGCAGTTCACGCGTCATGTCAGTGTCGATGAAGCCCGGGGTCACCGAGTTCACGGTCACTGCCCGCGAACCGACTTCACGCGCCAGTGCGCGGCTGAAACCTTCCAGACCCGCTTTCGCGGCGGCGTAGTTTACTTGACCGGCATTGCCCATGGCACCCACCACCGAGCCGATGCTGATGATACGACCCCAACGAGCCTTGGTCATGCCGCGCAGCACGCCTTTGCTCAGGCGATACAGGCTAGTCAGGTTGGTGTTGATGACGTCATGCCACTCGTCATCCTTCATGCGCATCATCAGGTTGTCACGGGTGATACCGGCGTTGTTGACCAGGATCAACGGAGCGCCAACACGCTCGGTGATCTGAGCCAGAACGGCACTCACGGACTCGTCGCTGCCAACGTCCAGAGCCAGACCGAAGCCTTCGACACCGCTTTCCTTGAAATACGCGGTAATTTTTTCAGCACCGGCATCAGACGTTGCAGTCCCTACGACGGTAGCGCCGTTACGACCCAGTTCAAGGGCGATGGCCCGACCAATGCCACGGCTGGCGCCAGTGACCAATGCAACTTTACCTTGCAGACTCATGCAAGCGTCTCCTTATCGGGATCAGGCCAGCGCTGCACGGGCGGCAGCGAAGGCATCCGGGGTATTGAGGTTGTAAGTGTTCACGCCGTCGGCGCAACGCTTGTTGAGACCGGCGAGTACTTTGCCCGGACCACACTCGACCAGTTGTAGCGCACCGTTGGCAGCCAGGGTCTGGATCGATTCAACCCAGCGAACCGGCTTGTACAACTGTTGCAGCAAATCGGTTTTCAACGTGTCCAGGTCCGCAGCCACCGCCGCAGTGACGTTCTGCACCAACGGAATCTGCGGGACCTGCCAATCGATGGCCGCGACAGATTCTGCGAAACGCTCAGCCGCCGGGCGCATCAGCTCGCAATGCGATGGCACGCTGACCGGCAGCGGCAGGGCACGCTTGGCGCCCTTGGCCTTGCAGACCTCAATGGCGCGGTCAACAGCCGCCTTGGCACCGGCAATCACCACCTGGCCTGGCGAATTGAAGTTGACGGCACTGACCACATCACCCTGAGCCGCTTCAGCACAGGCAGCGATGACATCAGCGTCTTCCAGCCCCAGAATGGCCGCCATACCGCCCTGACCTGCCGGAACGGCTTCCTGCATCAACTGGCCACGACGCTCGACCAGCTTGACCGCGTCAGCCAGCGAAAGGCTGCCCGCTGCAACCAGTGCGCTGTACTCGCCCAGACTATGACCGGCAACGAATGCGGGACGCGCGCCACCTTCAGCCAACCACAGACGCCACAAGGCAATCGACGCGGTCAGGATGGCGGGCTGGGTTTTATCGGTCTGATTGAGATTCTCTTCCGGCCCTTGCTGGGTCAGCGCCCACAGGTCGTAGCCCAGGGCATCGGAGGCTTCTTTGAACGTATCCAGAACCAACGGGTATTGCGCGCCCAGTTCGGCAAGCATGCCGAGGGACTGCGAGCCTTGGCCCGGAAAGACGAATGCGACGGAAGCAGACATGAACAAGCCCCTGATTATTGTCGTCAAAAAGAGCGTCCGGCCAGGCCGAACGCTTGGTAATTCAATGTGTTGCAACTGGAGCGTTGGATGACCGGCCAGTCACAGGCGTCACATTCTAGCGCAAGTCACACTAGAGCAGTTCTTCCAGCCGCCCATGCAGACGCTCAGGCAGATTCTCCTGAATCTCGATCAACGCGCGCTGTATGGCGCTCTGAAAGCCCTGAACCCCTGCCGAACCGTGACTTTTCACCACAATGCCCTGCAAACCCAAAAAGCTGGCGCCATTGTGCCGAGCCGGTGCCAGATCGGCCCGGAGCCGCTTGAGCAACGGCATCGCCAGTGCCCCTACCGCTCTGGACATCACATTCTGGCGGAACAGTGTTTCAATCCGCTCACCGATCATTGTCGCCAGCCCCTCACTGGACTTGAGCAGGATATTACCCACGAAGCCGTCACAAACGACTACATCCGCCTCGCCTCGGTACAGCCCATCGCCCTCGATGAAACCGGTGTAATGAAGGCCGGGCGCCGCTTGCAGAAGACTCGCGGCGAGCTTCACCTGCTGATTACCCTTGATGTCCTCAGTGCCGACATTGAGCAGCGCCACCTTCGGCCGCACGACACCCAGCGCTTCAGCCGCCACCGATCCCATGACGGCGAACTGGTAAAGGTTTTCTGCACTGCAATCGACGTTGGCACCCAGATCGAGCAGTTGACAGTACCCGCGCTGCGTCGGAATGGCCGCAACCATGGCCGGACGGTCGATGCCAGGCAGCGTCTTGAGAACAAACCGCGACAGCGCCATCAACGCACCCGTATTCCCCGCACTCACGCACGCCTGAACAGTACCCTGCGCAAGCAAACGCAACGCCACACGCATCGATGAGTCCGGTTTGCCGCGCAACGCAAGCGACGGGCGGTCATCCATCGTGATGACCTCACTGGCGTGTACAACGGACAGGCGCGACCGATCGACACCGGAATGGCGTGCGATGAGTTCTTCAAGAAGGGGAGCGTGACCCACGAGGATCAAGTGAAGCGAGGGGGTAGCGAGCAGGCAGGCAATGCTGGCCTGAACAATGCTGCGGGGACCGAAGTCCCCGCCCATTGCGTCGATCGCGATGATCGGAGCGGACAAGAAATTACTCGTCAGCGCCCTTGTCGATCACTTTACGGCCACGGTATACGCCTTCTGGCGACACGTGGTGACGCAGGTGAACTTCACCAGTGGTTTTTTCTACAGACAGAGCGCTAGCCTCGAGAGCGTCGTGCGAACGGCGCATGTCACGGGCAGAGCGGGATTTTTTGTTCTGCTGAACAGCCATAATTGATTAACTCCTAAACGTTTGGGTCACGCTTTAACTGCGCCAATACACTGAACGGGTTGGACCGCGTTACCTCGTCCACGCTCGGCTCGGGCTCATCGAGGCCCGCCGGCTGCTGGCATTCTTTCGGATCATGAGCAGGCACAATGGGCAAGGCGAGCAACAGCTCTTCCTCGATCAACGCCAGCAGATCCAATGGATCTTCGCCGAGTTCCAGCACGTCATAGCCTTTCGGCAACGACTGGGTGTTTGCACCCTCCTTTACCACGGCGTAACTGCATTCGCTGTGGATCGGCAGGGTGACCAGCTCAAGACAACGCTGGCAAACCATTTTGACTTCGACGTCGATGTCGCTGTGGAAAACCACGGCGCGTCGCTCGTCTCGTTCAAAAACGAATTTCGCCTGCACTGTACCGAGATTGTCAGCAAGCGGGTCGCAGAGTCTCTCCAAATCAGCCAGCGGCAGCGCTCCCTGGAGAGTGGCGCCACGATCAGCTAATTTGCGCGGGTCAACGTGAGGTGGAATCGGGTCATTCAACATAGGCGCAGCATTCTAGGGACGACCCCGGCGACTGTCAAAGGAAATTCAGGGCTGTTCGCAACCTGACCCGCTGATTACACTCGACTTTCATGTTTCGGAGAACCCCATGCTGCCTCTGCTTCTCGCCTCCAGCTCGCCTTATCGCCGTGAATTGCTCGGCCGCCTGAACCTGCCGTTCGTCTGCGCGTCGCCTGATATCGATGAAAGCCACCGCCCTCAGGAGTCTGCTGTCGCACTGGTGAAACGCTTGGCACAGGAAAAAGCCATGGCCCTGGCAGCGCGGTTTCCAGACCACCTGATCATCGGTTCCGACCAAGTCGCGGTACTCGGCGAACACATCCTCGGCAAACCGCACACGTTCGAGCGCGCCGCTGAGCAACTCAGTGCCAGCAGCGGCAAAAGCGTGAGTTTTCTGACCGGTCTTGCGCTATACAACAGCCAGACCGGCCATTGCCAGGTCGACTGCGTGCCGTTCACCGTGCACATGCGCCAACTAGGTACAGATCAGATCAGCCGTTACCTGCACGCCGAACAACCTTACGACTGCGCGGGCAGCTTCAAGGCCGAAGGCTTGGGCGTAAGCCTTTTTCGAAGCACCGAAGGCCCCGACGCCACCAGCCTGATCGGCCTTCCTTTAATAAGGCTGGTGGACATGCTCATGAATGAAGGCGTGCACATTCCCTGACGACAAAAAACCCGACCAATGGCCGGGTTTCTGTCACCTCGCAACGGTATCAGCGCAGCGAAGGCCCACCAAAGCCGGCCCACATTGCGATCTTCTCAGCAACGCTGGAACCGATCTTCTTGGAGAACCGGTCCAGTGGCGACTCCTGAACGGTGTAATCGACAATCTCTTTCTCGCCAATCACATCACGCGCAACGTAGCTGGCACTGCCCAGACCATCCACCAACCCCAGCCCTACCGCCTGCTCGCCTGTCCAGACCAACCCCGAAAACAGCTCGGGATGATCCTTGTCCTTCAAGCGATCCCCTCGCCCAGCTTTCACGCTGGCAATGAACTGCTTGTGCGTCGTGTCCAGCACACCCTGCCAGAATGCCGTTTCATCAGCCTTTGGCGGCTGGAACGGATCGAGGAAAGCCTTGTGCTCACCCGAGGTGTAGACGCGACGGTCGACACCCAGCTTCTCCATGGTGCCCACAAAGCCAAAGCTTGCAGCCGTCACGCCGATGGACCCCACCAGACTCGCCTTGTCGGCGTAGATTTCGTCAGCCGCACTGGCAATGTAGTAAGCGCCGGACGCCCCCAGATCACTGATGACCGCATACACCTTGATATTCGGCTTCTTCGCGCGCAGACGGCGGATTTCGTCATAGATGTAGCCTGACTGCACCGGACTGCCGCCCGGGCTATTGATGCGCAAGATCACACCTTTGGTCTTCTCGTCATCGAACGCAGCCCGCAGACTGCCGACGATATTGTCGGCACTGGCGGCCTCGGTGTCGGCAATCATGCCTTTGACTTCTATCAGGGCCGTGTGGCTGGCCTTGCGCGATGCGCCCTTGCCGAAATCCATCAGCGGCGAGAACAGCGCCAGCGCCGCAAACAGATAGATGAACGTCAGCGATTTGAAGAAAATCCCCCAACGCCGCGTGCGGCGATGCTCTTGAACATTCGCCAACAACGTTTTTTCCAGCAACTTCCAGCTTTTTGCATCCCCCGCGTCGTCCCGCTCTTGCGAAGACGGCGATTTCCATTCGTCCGACATAGTGCATTTACCCCAACAACGAAGATTCGGTGGCTCTCTTGCCCAGCCAGGTGCGCAACTCGGAAAAATGATCGATGGCCAAGCGTGGCGAATATTGAAGGAGAGCGTCCAGCGTCTGGGCGCCGTAACTTACAGCAACAGAATCCATGCCCGCATTGCGCGCCATCAGCAGATCGAAAGACGCGTCCCCGACCATCAATGCCTTTTCGGGCCTTACGCCACAATGCTGAAGAATCTGATTGAGCATCAGCGGATCAGGCTTGCTCGCCGTTTCGTCGGCCGCTCGGGTGGTATCGAAATAATCCAGCCAACCATGAGCCTTGAGCACACGATCCAGACCGCGGCGCGCCTTGCCGGTCGCCACCGCCATACGGTAGCCCTCGGCCCGAAAGGCTTCCAGAGACTCGCGCACGCCATCGAACAACTTGGACGGCTCGGCATCCATGGCCATGTAGCTGTCGGCGTAATGCTGGCGAAAATCGATCAGATCGTTGGCCGTGATGTCCGGGTACAGCGTACGAATCGCCTCTGGCAACCCCAGGCCGATGATGCCCTTGATCGCTTCGTCGTCTCGCACCGGTCGCCCGGCCAGACCTGCCGCCTGTCGCATCGCGTCGATGATCCGGCCAATGGAATCGGACAACGTGCCGTCCCAGTCAAAAATCAGCAGTTCGTAATCAGGGCGCACTCAATCGCTCCACGGTCTTGGCCCACATCTCGTCGACAGGCGCCTGTAATTCCAGCTTGCCACCATCAGGCAGCGGCACGGTCAGCGCGTAAGCATGCAGGAACAACCGCTTGCCGCCCAGATCCCGAATCTCGCGGGTGAAATCTTCGTCGCCGTACTTGCTGTCGCCCGCAATGCTGTGGCCCGCATGCAATGTGTGCACGCGGATCTGATGGGTACGCCCAGTGATCGGGCGCGCCTCGACCATGGTGGCGAAATCGCCGAAACGGCGCAGAACCTTGAACAACGTCAACGCCTCCTTGCCTTCGTCGTTCACCTCGACCATGCGCTCGCCGGACCGCAGATTGCTTTTGAGCAACGGAGCTCGCACCTGCTTCTGCGAAGTCGGCCAGTTGCCACGCACCAGCGCCATATAGCGCTTGTCGACACCATCACCGCGCAATTGCTCATGCAAATGCCGAAGCATGCTGCGTTTTTTCGCAATCATCAGCAGACCGGAGGTGTCGCGATCCAGGCGATGGACCAGTTCCAGTTCTTTGGCATCAGGACGCAACTGACGAAAGGCTTCGATCACACCGAAACTGAGGCCGCTACCACCATGAACCGCGATGCCAGCGGGCTTGTTGAGCACGATCAGGCCTTTGTCTTCGTAGACAATGGCTTCCTCCAGCCGCTGCAAAAGCCCTTGGGCCACCGGCACCGGCTCGTCGCGCTCAGGCACGCGAACGGGCGGAACGCGCACGATGTCGCCCGCCTGAAGCTTGTACTCCGGCTTGACCCGCCCCTTGTTCACTCGCACTTCGCCTTTGCGCAATATGCGGTAAATCAAGGTCTTGGGAACGCCCTTGAGGTACGTGATCAGAAAATTATCGATGCGTTGACCGGCAAGTTCCGGCGCAACCTCTACCAGCTGAACGCCGGGGGTTGGGGGGGTGATAGTCGTCATGGCGCAAATCATAACAATTTTTTATGGATTTGAAGCACTTAATGATTGCTGCTATAGTCGCGAACGCCGCCAAAAGCGGCCTGGACAGCGGACAAACGGTAAGACTACCGGCCCTGCCCAACGCAATTCACAAGGGCGCGAGGCCGTCCTACGGGGCTTTCGGTGACAACGAATGGCCAGCCGGTGTAACGAGCGCAGGTGACATGAGGCCTGAAACAAGCCCGATCGCAGAGTGAAACACTCGCCGTCGAGGCCCACGTTCAAGGGCAGTTCACAAAGTGCAGTCGCCGGTGGTTGATTCGAGCGAATGCTTCGCAAACCACGCCTTAATTTGAGCCATGAGGCGCGAACTTCCCATCGAAGATCGCGTAAATGCAAACCCGCTGCGGATTCAGCGCGCGGCAGCACCCGAATTATCAGGGATACGTGTGGGGTGGAGACGCACAACCGTCGGACTGTGTAGCAAAAGGCTTTAATCAAGACGCTTCATATCGTCCGCTACCGATGGTTGATTCCTCCTCCTGACCAAGCTTTTGCTGACAGGGTGTCATTTGTCACCACAGCAAGCAGGAAACGTCGTCGCGACGATGGCCCATCTGGCCGGACATCGCTAGACACTGGAGTGTCCAAGCACTCCTGACGCGCCCTGACACCGACCGTGAGAAGTCGTGTGTGCCGAACGCCGTTTCCGGCAGCCCGGAAACCGACGGTACTACATGAAAAGAATGCTGATTAACGCGACTCAACCCGAAGAGTTGCGTGTTGCGCTGGTAGACGGCCAGCGCCTATACGACCTGGACATCGAATCCGGGGCCCGTGAACAGAAGAAGGCCAACATCTACAAAGGCCGGATCACGCGTATCGAGCCAAGCCTTGAAGCGGCCTTCGTCGACTTCGGCTCCGAGCGTCACGGCTTCCTGCCGCTGAAAGAAATCTCCCGCGAATACTTCAAGAAAGCCCCGGAAGGTCGCGTCAACATCAAGGAAGTCCTGAGCGAAGGCCAGGAAGTCATCGTTCAGGTCGAGAAAGAAGAACGTGGCAACAAGGGCGCGGCCCTGACCACCTTCATCAGCCTGGCCGGCCGTTACCTGGTGCTGATGCCGAACAACCCGCGTGCCGGTGGCATCTCGCGCCGCATCGAAGGCGAAGAGCGCAACGAACTGCGCGAAGCGCTGAACGGCCTGATCGCCCCTGCCGACATGGGCCTGATCGTGCGCACTGCCGGCCTTGGCCGCAGCAGCGAAGAAATGCAGTGGGACCTCGATTACCTGCTGCAACTGTGGACCGCCATCAAGGAAGCGTCCCAGGACCGCGCCGCGCCGTTCCTGATCTATCAGGAAAGCAATGTCATCATCCGCGCCATCCGCGACTACCTGCGCCAGGACATCGGCGAAGTCCTGATCGACAGCGTCGAAGCTCAGGAAGAAGCCCTCACCTTCATCCGTCAGGTGATGCCGCAGTACGCCAGCAAGATCAAGCTGTACGAAGACAGCGTTCCGCTGTTCAACCGCTTCCAGATCGAAAGCCAGATCGAAACCGCCTTCCAGCGCGTGGTCGAACTGCCATCCGGCGGCTCCATCGTCATCGATCCGACCGAAGCCCTGGTGTCCATCGACATCAACTCGGCGCGCGCCACCAAAGGCAGCGACATCGAAGAAACCGCCCTGCAGACCAACCTTGAAGCGGCTGAGGAAATCGCCCGTCAACTGCGTCTGCGCGACATCGGCGGCCTGATCGTCATCGACTTCATCGACATGACGCCGGCCAAGAACCAGCGCGCCGTGGAAGAAAAAGTCCGCGAATGCCTGGAAGCCGACCGTGCCCGCGTACAGATCGGTCGCATCTCGCGCTTCGGCCTGCTGGAAATGTCCCGTCAGCGCCTGCGTCCATCCCTGGGCGAAAGCAGCGGCATCGTCTGCCCACGCTGCAACGGCACCGGCATCATTCGTGACGTCGAGTCGCTGTCGCTGGCCATCCTGCGCCTGATCGAAGAGGAAGCCCTGAAAGACCGCACCGCCGAGGTACGCGCTCAGGTGCCGATCCCGGTCGCGGCCTTCCTGCTCAATGAAAAACGCAACTCGATCACCAAGATCGAACTGCGCACCCGCGCCCGTATCGTCATTCTGCCGAACGACCACCTCGAAACGCCGCATTTCGAAGTGCAGCGCCTGCGCGATGACAGCCCGGAAGCCCATAGCCTGCAATCGAGCTATGAAATTGCTGCCGCCGCTGCCGAGGCCGAAGAGGTTCTGCCGACTGCCGCGACCCGCACCCTGGTTCGTCAGGAAGCTGCCGTTAAAACCGCTCCAGCCCGTGCCAACGCTCCGGTCCCGACCGAAGTGGCTGCACCGGTTGCCGCACCTGCGCCTGTGGCGCATGAGCCAAGCCTGTTCAAAGGTCTGGTGAAATCGCTGGTCAGCCTGTTTGCCACCAAGGAAGAACCCGCCGCACCGGTCGCTGCCGTTGAAAAACCGACCGCCGAGCGCCCTGCCCGCAACGAAGAGCGTCGCAACGGTCGTCAGCAGAGCCGCAACCGCAATGGCCGCCGTGACGAAGAGCGCAAGCCGCGTGAAGAACGTGCACCGCGTGCCGAACGCGAAGAACGTGCACCACGTGAAGAGCGTGCTCCTCGCGAAGAACGCGCGCCACGTGAAGCACGTGAAGAACGTGCACCACGTGAGCTGCGTGAAGCCCGCGACGACAGCGCCCCACGCGAAGAGCGTGCACCCCGTGCTCCGCGTGAAGAGCGTCAACCACGTGCCCCGCGTGAAGACCGCAAGCCTCGCGAGGAGCGTGTGCGTGAACTGCGCGAGCCACTGGATGCCGCACCGGCCGTCAACGTCCAGCGCGAAGAGCGCCCGGAGCGTGCGCCGCGTGAAGAGCGCCAGCCACGTCCGCCGCGCGAAGAGCGCAAACCTCGCGAAGAGCAGGCCGTTGCAGCCGCCGAAGACGAAACCTTGTTGAACAACGAAGAGCAGTTGGACGACAACCAAGAGAACGCCGAAGGCGATCGCCCGCGTCGTCGCTCCCGTGGTCAGCGTCGCCGCAGCAACCGTCGTGAGCGTCAGCGCGACGCCAACGGCAATGTGATCGAAGGTGCTGAAGGCGGCGAAGGCACTGAAGCCACTGCCGAAGTCCGTCAGGAAGGTTCCAGCGAAGAAATCGCTGCTGGCCTGGTCGTGACTGAAACGGTTGCCGAAGTGGTCATCAGCGCTCCCGCCGAAGCCGAAGCCAATCGCCAGGCCGAACGCGCAACCGCAGCAGTCGAAGCCCCTGTAGCCGAAGCCGCACCCGTCGAGAAGGCCGAAGCGCCCGTGGTTGAAGCGCCGGTCATTGAAAAGCCAGCAGCTCCGGCCAGACGTTCGGTCATGCCGGAAGTTGAAGTGGCACAGTTCGATGCGTCGCTGAGCCCGTTCGAGCGTCAGGTGAAAGCCGCCGCCGAGGCCGAAGCCCCGGCAGCGGTCCCAGCACCTGCCGCTGTGGAAGCGCCAGCCGTCGTTGAGACTCCCGCTATTGAAGCGGTGGTTGAGACGCCTGCACCCGCACCGGTCGTCGAGGCACCTGCTGCACCGTTTGAGGCACCGAAAGCGGTCGAGCCAGTGATCGAACAGCCTGTCGCTGTCGCTCCAGCCGTGATTGAAGCGCCAGTGGAAACCGCATCGCCGGAAATCGTCGCCGCACCAGTTGCCGCTGAAGCAGCACCTGCGCCAGCCCCGGCAGCCGTCGAGAAGCCGTCCCTGCCAATGGCCAGCACCGGCCGTGCAGCGAACGACCCTCGCGAGGTTCGTCGCCGCCGTCTGGAGGCCGAGCGCCTGCAGAAAGAGGCCGAGGCCGCCAAGCAGGTCGTGACTGAAAACGGTGAAGAGCTGGAAGAAAGCAAAGAACCAAAGCCTTTGTAATCTCCGCTAAATGAAAAGCCCCACCTGTGTGATGCAGGTGGGGCTTTTTTATGCCCGATGATACGGCGGCTACTTGTAGTACAAGGCGGCAGGCACATCCACATCCCACAACACGCCCGGATCGTCGACTGCCAGCTCGTTAATGTTCGCGCCTTGAAACAGCCGTTTTGCGCCCTTCTCTCCAGCCAGCCCCATCAAGGCCGAACCAAACCCGCGCCCAAATCCCACAGGATGACCATAACACCCGTCATGCACGGGCACGCTGATGGCGTCTGGCGCCACAGACTGGGCTACACATTTGAGGGTATTCACCTGAATGAAGGGCATATCACCCAAAACGATCAACCAGCCACGATGATCCGGCTCGGCGGCCACTGCCGCTGCGATGCTGTCACCCATGCCGGGCGAGTCCAACACCACAACCTCGCAACCGTGGCGCAGACCCAGTTCGGCCACGCTGGTGTAGTCAGGGCGAGTGAGCAGCACGATTTTGTCGACGACAGGGCGCACGTTCACCAGCACATGCTCCAGCACTGCGCGCTCCACACCATCGCGCCCTGCGCATTGCGCCAGCAGTTTGTTGCGATGTGGACCGGCCAGCTGCCGATAACGCGACCCATGCCCGGCGGCAAGGACGATGGCACACAGGGTTTCACGCATGCTTTGCCTCTGATCTGGAGGAAATCACGTCAAAAAAGCAAAGGCCAGGCCAGAACGCACGTTCGCGCCCTGCCCTGGAGCAGATCAGTACAGGTTAGGCTCCATTTCCAGCGAAACGCCGAAACGCTCGTGGATGTCTGCCTGGATTCGTTGCGCCAGGTTCAGCAGGTCACGCCCCGAAGCAGCGCCATAGTTGACCAGCACCAGTGCCTGAAGCTGATGAACGCCGGCATCGCCCTCACGAAAGCCCTTCCAGCCCGCCTGCTCGATCAGCCAGCCTGCCGCGAGCTTCACCTGCCCGTCCGCCTGCGGATAAGCCACCAGCCCCGGATGAGATTCACGAATGCGCGCGGCCAACTCGGCGGACACTAACGGATTCTTGAAGAAACTCCCCGCGTTGCCCAGCGTGACAGGGTCCGGCAGTTTTTCGCTGCGGATCGCACAGATCGCCCGGCTGACGTGAATCGGCGTCGGCTCGGTCACGCCCTGCTCCTGCAAACGCTGGCGCACCGGGCCGTAGTCCAGGTGCAAGGTCGCCGAAAAGCTCAGGCGAAACCGCACCCGCAGAATCAGCCAGCGACCCGGCTGCTGCTTGAAAATACTGTCGCGATAGCCGAATGCGCATTCAGGCAGGGTGAACTCCCGCAGCTCGCCCGTCTGACGGTCCAGCGCGATCAGGCTGTGGAAAACGTCTTTAAGCTCGACCCCGTACGCTCCGATGTTCTGCATCGGGGCAGCGCCCACGGTGCCGGGGATCAGGCTGAGGTTTTCAAGCCCCGACAATCCCTGCGCCAGCATGTCCTGGACGAAGGGGTGCCAAGGCTCGCCCGCTTCTGCCTCGACAACGGCCATGCCGCAATCTTCGTGAGTGATGCGAACGCCACGACTGGCCATGCGCAACACCAGGGCATCGATGTCACGGGTCAACAGCAGGTTACTGCCGCCGCCAATCACCAACAGCTCGACCTTGTGCTCGGCCGCATAGGCCAACGCTTCGCGCACATCAGCATCGCTGTGGGCTTCGGCGAACAGGCGGGCGCGAACGTCGACGCCAAAGGTGTTGAACGGCTTGAGTGAAACACCGGATTGAATCTGCAGGCTCATCGACGAACCTGCACAGCCACGCGACGGACAATCACGGTCAGACCTCCAGCAAGCGCCGGACGCGCTCCAGGTCTTCTGCCGTGTCGACACCCGCAGGTGGCGCTTCCAGTGCATCGGCCACGTGAATACGCACGCCATGCCACAGGGCACGCAACTGTTCGAGGCTTTCGGTGTTTTCCAGCCAGCACGGCCCCCAACTGACGAAGTCATGCAGGAAACCGGCACGGTAGGCGTAGATGCCGATGTGGCGACGGTACGGCACGCCTTCGGGCAACACGTCACGGCTCTTGGCCAATGCATCACGCGCCCATGGCAACGGGGCGCGGCTGAACGTCAGGGCCAGGCCGTTGATGTCCGAGCTGACTTTGACCACGTTCGGATTGAACAGCGCCGCCACGTCATCGATCGGTTCGGCCAGGGTCGACATCCGTGCTTCCGGGTGTGACGCAAGGTTTTCGGCCACCTGATCGATCACAGACGGGGGAATCATCGGCTCATCGCCCTGCACGTTGACCACAATGGCATCGTTGGCCAAGCCCAATTGAGATGCCACTTCTGCCAGCCGATCGGTGCCTGAATTGTGATCATCGCGGGTCATCAGGACTTCCGCACCGAAGGCCTGGCAGGCTTCCACAATGCGAGGATCGTCAGTGGCCACGACCACGCGTTGCGCACTGCTTTTGCGCGCCTGCTCCCAGACGTGCTGGATCATCGGCTTACCCGCGATGGTTTTCAGGGGTTTGCCGGGAAAACGGCTGGAACCGTAGCGCGCAGGAATAACGACGGTAAACGCTGCAGTCATTTGTCCAGACGCTCATCAGTGGTCAGGGTGCGGGCTTCGCTTTCCAGCATGACTGGAATGCCATCGCGAATCGGGTAGGCCAGACCGGCGCCCTTGCTGATCAGCTCGGTTTTGTCGGCGCTGAGCTTGAGCGGGCCTTTGCAGACCGGGCAAGCGAGGATGTCGAGCAATTTGGTGTCCATAAAAAATCCTGAGCGAGTCATGGCAAAAGCCGGGTTAACTGCACATCGAACCAACTGACGAAGGCCGGAGAAGGCACCGCCTCCACCGCCAGATACCACCAGTCGGGCGCTGCGAAGGAGGTGCACTTCACGGCGTCTTTTTCGGTCATGACCACCGGCAGCGCGGGCGTGAACGCCAGGGCCTCTGCGGTAAATTCGGCATGATCGGCGAATGCATGGGGAACAGGGCGCCAGTGTAGTCCTTCGAGGGTGTTGAAGAAACGTTGCGGATTGCCAATGCCCGCCACTGCGTGCACGGCCTGGCCCGCCGGAAAATGATCGACCGCCCGGCGCTCGCCGCTCAGCAGATTGACCAGTGCGCTCGGCTGCAAGGTGAAGGCGTACCCCTCGTCGCGGTCCTCGCGAGCACCGTTGTAAAGCAGCGCATCGACGCTCTTCAGGCGCTCGACCGGCTCACGCAAAGGACCGGCTGGCAGACAACGGCGATTGCCCAATCCGCGAGCGGCATCGATCAGCACGAGTTCCAGGTCGCGGGCGAGGCGGTAGTGTTGCAGGCCGTCGTCGGACAGAATCACGTCCAGCGGCCCGGCAGCGAGCAAGGCGCGCACGGCACGGGAGCGATCGGGATCGATCATCAATGGAACGCCGGTACGCTTGACGATCAGCAGCGGCTCATCCCCTGCCTGATCAGCAGGCTGCTGCGCAAGCACGCGCCACGGCAGGCTGGGCGGCTTGGCGCCGTAGCCG
Source organism: Pseudomonas sp. Pseu.R1 (assembly GCF_045764065.1). Lineage (NCBI taxonomy): Bacteria > Pseudomonadati > Pseudomonadota > Gammaproteobacteria > Pseudomonadales > Pseudomonadaceae > Pseudomonas > Pseudomonas sp. Pseu.R1. The sequence goes on from NZ_JBJGEE020000001.1 coordinate 1,901,289, forward strand.
CGACTCACCACGCCCACGCGCAGACCGCGCCGACGACAGTGTTCGATCATCCATAAAATCAGCGGTGTTTTGCCCGTACCGCCCACGGTGATGTTGCCGACGACGATGACCGGCACCGGAGCTTTGTAGATATCGCCTTCGCCCGCCACAAAACGTGCGCGCTTGTTGTTCACCACGCGGCGATACAGGACTTCCAGAGGACGCAGAAGTACCAGCGCCGGATGGCCGCCGTACCAGGCGTCGAGCAAACGATCCGTCAGTGCCATCAGTTAGCCGAGGCGGCCTCGACAGTGGTCATGCGCAAATGCGCGAAACCCAGCTTGCCCGCGGCATCCATGGCGGTGATGACCGCCTGATGCGGCGTCTTGCCGTCGGCGCTGATGGACAGCGGCAGGCTGGTATCACCACCGGACTCTTTCTGCAACGCGTCGATCAGGGTGTCCAGCTTGCTGTCGGCCAGCAGGGTGTTGTTCACCGAATAGACGCCATCGGCGTTGATCGTGATGTCGACGTGTTTCTTGTCGACATCGTCCGCCGATGCACCGGTCACGGATTGCGGCAGGTCCACGCGCATCTGCGTCTCGCGGGTGAAGGTGGTGGTGACCACGAAGAACAGCAGCAGGATGAACACCACGTCGATCAGCGACACCAGGTTGATGTCGATGGTCTCCCGGGCTTTGCGACGACGGAACTTCACTTCTTGCGACCCTCGCCACGGGCGGCGGCCTTGAGGTCCGGCTTGGCGTCGGTCAGGTCGACATCACGGTCGCCTTGCACCACTTCGACGAGCTTGATCGCTTCCTGCTCCATGCCGACCACCAGTTCATCGACACGGTTTTGCAGATAACGGTGAAAGAAGATGGTCGGAATCGCCACGGTCAGGCCCGATGCGGTACAGATCAGCGCCTTGGAAATACCGCTGGCGAGCATGCCCGCATTACCGGTCATGCCAGTGGCGGTGAACGAGCCGAAGATATCGATCATGCCCAACACAGTACCCAGCAGGCCCAGCAGTGGCGCCATGGCGGCGATGGTGCCGAGCGTTGCCAGGTAGCGCTCCAGATCGTGAATGACCCGGGCAGCGGCCTCTTCGATACACTCTTTCATGATCTCGCGACCATGGCGGGAGTTTGCCAGGCCCGCGGCGAGGATTTCACCCAACGGTGAATCGGCGCGCAGCTCCTTGAGCTTGTCGCCGCTCAGTTGTTTGTCCTGAATCCAGCGCCACACCTGACCCAGCAGGTGCGGTGGCGTAATGCGGCTGGCGCGCAAGGTCCACAGACGCTCGATGATGATCCCGACGGCGGCGATGGAACTCAAAATGATCGGCAGCATCATCCAGCCACCCGATTTGACCAGCTCCCACACAGCAACCACCCCCTGAAAAAAAGTGGCGCCACTCTACCATAGGGTGACGGCCTCGCCGAACCCGCCGATCAATGAACCTTCACTTCAGTTTCGCCAGAATCGACGAACCGCACGCTCGCTGATCACACCGCCGAATGCGCCTAATTGCAAGGTAATAGCACCCAGCTCGGCACTGTCGTGGGTGTCGATGCCTAGCCAGCGATAACGGGACATGACGAGCGGATGAGGATGGCCAAAGGCATTGTTTCGACCTCGGGAAATGAGCACGCCTTTCGGCGAAACAGTCTGTATGAAGCGCTTGGATGACGACGTGCGACTGCCGTGGTGCGGCGCTTGCAGCCAGTCGGCGCGCACATCGACGCCCTCCTCCAGCAGGGCGCGCTCGGCCTGAGCGTCGATGTCGCCGGTTAGTAACAGGCGTTCGCCCCTGGCGTCGATCATCAACACGCAGGAACCCTGATTGCCTTCTGCGGCCTGCCCCCAGATCCAGGTGGAAAATGTCACCTCGTTCCACGTCCATGCCTCACCGCTCTGGCAGCGCTCGACCGACAAATCGGGCGGCATTCGTTCGACGTCGCCACCCAGCATTCGCGCAACCGGCAAGGCCTGCTGGATGGCCAGCGCGCCACCGGCATGATCGGCATCGGCGTGGCTGAGCAACATAACGTCCAACGCGCTGATCCCTGCGCGCCGAATCGCAGGCAACACCACGCGCTCGCCGATATCGAACTCGCCGAAACGCGGCCCGGCGTCATACAGCAACGCGTGATCACGCGTGCGCAACAAAATCGCCAGCCCCTGCCCCACGTCCAGATGCTGCACTTCGACTTCTCCGACAGGAATGTTTTTCTGCGGCGCGAACACACACAACAGCAGCATGGGCCAGCCCAACGGGCGCATTGGCAATCCGTTGGGCAGCAATAAAAGCAGCGCGCCCAATAGACTCAAAGGCCAGACCCACATCGGCACCGCAGGCCCTGTCCACGCAGGCGCGGTCTGGGCGACATAAGAAAGAAACTGAAACAGCCCCGCCATCGCGCCTCCCGCCAGCCAGAGCAACGTCTCGCCAACCAGCGGAATCGCCAGAAAAAACGTGCCGAACAGCGCCAGCGGCAGGATGAAAACACTGACCCACGGCACCGCAATCAGGTTGACCAGTGGACCGCTTACGCTGACCGGCAGATTGAGCGCCAGCAACACCGGCAGTAGCCCGACAGCGATCAGCCACTGCGCCCGTGTCCAGCTTTGCAGCCAATGCCAGGTGCCGAGTCGACCGCCGAATATCAGGATCAGGATGCCGACCGCCGCAAACGACAGCCAGAAACCGGGGCGCAGGCTGATCAGCGGCTCGGCGAGCAGCAACAGGTTCAGCGCAATCAGGAACGGCCAGACCACGCCCAGATGACGAAAACGCAACCGCCACAGCAGCACCAACCCCAGCATGACGCAAGCCCGTTGCACCGGGACGTCGAAACCGGCCAGAAAGCCGTAGGCCAACGCCCCGGCAAATGCCAGGACACAGGCCGAGGGCAGCCAGGGCACGGCACGCGGCCACAGCCCCCAACGAGCGAGGCTGGCCACCAGCCCGTAAAGCAGGCCTGCAAGCAACCCGATGTGAGTGCCGGAAATCACCAGCAAGTGGACGGTGCCCGTGTCCTGCAACACCTGCCAATTCTCGGGACTCAGCCCTGAATCGTCGCCGAGCACCAGCGCCGCCAGCCCGCCCTCATGGCCCTGCGCGTCGACGGCCAGCAAACGCTGGCGAACGTGATCGCGCCAAGGCGTTGCCGTGGCCTTCAGCAACTCGCCATCGACCACCGTTCCGATCGCGCCAATGCGCTGCGCCAACAACCAGGCTTCGTAATCGAAGGCGCCGGGGTTGGCCAGCCCACCCGGTCGCTTGAGTTTGACCGCCAGCCGCCAGCGCTCACCACTGCTGACCGCCGGGCCGCCGTACCACGCCACACGAATGCGCTCGGGCAAACGTGCGCGGCGCGACACGGGATCTGCCAGTTGAAAGCGCACCACTGCGTCGACGGTGCTCGGCAAACCGACCACTTCCCCTTCCAGCCACAAGGTCTGGCCGTCGAGGCGTTCGAGCAGTCGGTCGTCCAGCGCGCCTTTGGCGGACACAACAGCCCACGTCAGTCCGAACAGAAAAAAGGCCAGTGGATAGGTGCGAAACGGCAACAACATGAGCCCGACGATCGGCATCGCCAGCATCAACCAGACCGGCGGCAACACCGGCAAAAAACGCAGCACCAGCAACCCCAGTGCAAGCGCCACCATCCCTGTGCGCATAAGGCTTTCCTTCATGGGCGGATGAAATTCACCTCCATGACTTAGCGCACTGAGTCCATCGTGCATTTATTAATTGTCACAATGTCTGAATTTCCATCCGCCATCATCCATGCATACTTTCCCGACTTTCCTGCCCAGCCCCCCGGATTTCCTGTATGCCACGCCAGTTGATCAAACGGTACATGCCCGATCCGAACAGCATTCGGGAACATAAATCCTTACGCTTTCTCGGCACCTTGCTGCATGACCCGAACCTCTGGCACCTCAATCGTCACTCAGTGGCCAGGGCCATGGGGATGGGGCTGTTCGCCGCGTTGATGCCCATGCCGTTGCAGATGCTGCTGGCTGCTTTTCTCGCCGTGTGGGTGCGCGCCAACATGCCGATTGCGGTGAGCCTGTGCTGGCTGACCAACCCGCTGACGATGCCGCCGGTGTTCTATTGCACCTACAAGATGGGCGCCCTGTTGATGGGCTTACCGCCGAGAAACTTTCCGGACGAGATGAGCTGGGAATGGATCAGTGGGCAGTTGTCGACGCTGTGGCAGCCGTTTTTGCTGGGCTCTGTCGTGGCGGGAGTGATGCTGGGGGTAATCGGCTATTTCGCGACAATGGGGTACTGGCGCTGGTGGGTGGGGCGGCAGTGGAAAGCGCGTAAGCACAAACGCAGCCCTTGAGGCTGAACGCAATCCACTGTGGGAGATTCTATGTTGCCTGGTCAACCGCCTTCGTCGGAACGCCGCCCGCACCAAGGCGGCTCCCACAATAGCCGCGCCGGATTCAGGCCGTTTGTTCGACACCGACCCGTGGGAGCCGGCTTGCTGGCGACTGCGGTGGGTCAATCACAATAACGTTGAATGACACTCCGCATTCGCCAGCAAGCCGGCTCCCACAACGATCGGCATATCCAGCCCAACTACTGCCGCATCCCGCGTCCACTCACCAACAGCCGTGCGCAACCCAGGTAGAGCACGACCGTCGCCACGACCATGAACGCCAATGCGATGCTGATCTTGATGTCCGACACCCCAAGAATCCCGAAGCGGAACGCGTTGACCATGTGCAGCACCGGGTTGGCCAGCGATACGGTCTGCCAGAACGGCGGCAGCAGGTTGATGGAGTAGAACACCCCGCCCAGGTAGGTCAGCGGCGTCAGCACGAAGGTCGGGATGATCGAAATGTCGTCGAAGTTGCGCGCAAAGACCGCATTGATGAAGCCCAGCAGCGAGAAGATCGTCGCCGTCAGCAGCACGACCACCACCGTCACGCCCAGGTGATGTACCTGCAGGTCAGTGAAGAACATCGACAGGATCGTCACGATCACGCCTACTGCCAGACCGCGCAGCACGCCACCAATGGTGTAACCAATGAGGATGGTGTGCGGCGACACCGGCGAGACCATCAATTCTTCCACCGAGCGCTGGAACTTGGCGCCGAAGAAGCTGGACACCACGTTGCCGTAAGAGTTGGTGATCACAGACATCATGATCAGGCCCGGCACGATGTACTGCATGTAAGTGAAGCCACCCATGTCGCCAATCTGGCGACCGATCAGGTTGCCGAAGATCACGAAGTACAGAACCATGGTGATCGCAGGCGGCAAAAGGGTCTGTGGCCAGATGCGCATGAAGCGGCGGACTTCGCGATAGACAATGGTGTTCATCGCGATCAGGTTGGGGCGCAGTTCCGAACTCATACCGCCACCTTCGACAGGTTCTTTTCCACCAGGCCCACGAACAACTCCTCAAGGCGATTGGTTTTGTTGCGCAGGCTCAACACCTGAACGTTCTGCAAGGACAACTGGCTGAACAACGCCGTGATCCCCACGGTCTTGTCGACCTGCACTTCCAGCGTGTGGTTATCCACAAGGCGCGACGGGTAGCCCACCAATTGTGGCGCGACCTGCATCGGGTCCTTGAGGTCCAGCAGGAACGTCTCGACGTGCAGCTTGTTGAGCAGCGTCTTCATGCCGGTGTTTTCGATGATCGTGCCGTGGTCGATGATGCCGATGTTGCGGCACAGTTGTTCAGCCTCTTCCAGATAATGGGTGGTGAGGATGATGGTGATGCCTTTCTCGTTCAGCTCGGTGAGGAAGGTCCACATCGAACGGCGCAGCTCGATGTCCACCCCCGCCGTCGGCTCGTCGAGGATCAACAGACGCGGCTCGTGAATCAGCGCGCGGGCGATCATCAGACGCCGCTTCATGCCACCGGACAGCGAGCGCGAGGGCACATTGCGCTTGTCCCACAAGCCCAGTTGCGTCAGGTACTGCTCGGCGCGCTCCTTGGCGACTTTCGCCGGAATGCCGTAGTACCCGGCCTGGGTCACGACGATGTCGAAGGTCTTCTCGAACTGGTTGAAGTTGAACTCCTGCGGCACCACGCCAATCGAGCGCTTGAGCTGCGCAGGGTTCTTGTCCAGATCGTTGCCAAAGATGTTTACAGAACCGGTGGTCTTGTTGACCAGGGTCGAGATGATCCCGATGGTGGTGGATTTGCCCGCACCGTTAGGGCCGAGCAAGGCAAAGAAATCGCCTTCGGCGACGTCCAGATCGATGCCCTTGAGGGCCTGGAAACCGTTGCCGTAGGTCTTGGTTAGCTGCCGGATGGACAGAGCTGAACTCATGACGGAAACACACCAATAAAAGGAAATGGGAAAAGGGACGAATACAAAACACGCGGGCATTGCGCAGACCGAGGTGACGTGCCCGGCCTCAGAAACAATCTGTAGCAAACGCGACGCGGACCCCAATGTTGCGTGCCGACGTCGCGCAAGTACAGCGAGATCTATTGATAGTCGTTATTAATCTAACGCGCTAAGGCTTACGTCAGTTCCGTCATCACCGCCTTGCGGTACGCTGGACGCTGCTTCAGACGCTCGTACCAGGCTTTGAGATGAGGCAGCTCGACACGTTCAATCGGCATTTCAAACCAGGCGTAGATAAAACAGCCCAGCGGGATGTCGCCCATGCCAAATTCAGCACCCGACAAATACGGCTGGTCGGCCAGCGCCTTGTCGACGATGCGCAGCAAACCTTCCAGCGTCACTTTGGCCGCGTTGATCTGTGTCCAGTCTTGCTGCTCGGCCGGGGTACGCAACACGCCCCAAAACACGGTACGGAATGGGCCTGCGAGGGTCGACGTGGTCCAGTCCATCCACTTGTCGGCCTGAGCGCGCGCCTTGGGGTCACTCGGATACAGCGCAGAATTGGCGGCGTGTTGCGCGGCCAGATAACGCACGATGGTGTTGGATTCCCACAACACGAAGTCGCCATCTTCGATCATCGGCACCACGCCGTTGGGGTTCTTGGCCAGGTATCCCGGCTGGTTGTTCAAACCGAAAGCCCCGCCAGCGTTGATCGCTTCATAGGTCAGCCCCAGCTCTTCGGCAATCCACAACGCCTTGCGAACGTTGGACGAATTCTTGCGGCCCCAGATTTTCAACATGGCTTCTTGTTCTCCTGTGCGCGAATGGACGAATTGCTGGCATATGCCTGCGGCCCGTCAGTCTACTCCGAGAAGGGGGTGTTCGAGCCACAACTTCACGCGCATCGGCCAGCGCCAGAACTCCCATGACGGCACGGGGTCACTAACGATGCGCGGGCCAGAGCGACCGCGTGCGAGATTGCGGGTCTTTCTGGAGGGATTCTTATGCTGTTGTTGTGGATCGTAGTGCTGGTGATCGGCGTGGCCTGGATGGCCCATCGGCGTATCGCGCCCTTCCCTGCACTGGGGATTGTGGCGATTTATCTGCTGGCGATGGGTGCGCTGAGTCATGCCCATGGCTGGATGATCATTCCCTGGGTGTTGTGGCTCGCCGTCGCGTTGCCGTTGGCCCTGCCGGACCTTAGGCGCAAACACTTCAGCGCGCCGATGTTCGCCTGGTTTCAGAAAGTGCTGCCGCCGATGTCGGAAACCGAACGCGACGCCATCGACGCGGGCACCGTCTGGTGGGACGGCGAGCTGTTCAGCGGTCGCCCAAACTGGAATACCCTGCTCGCCTATCCAAAAAGCCAACTCACCGAAGAAGAGCAGGCGTTTCTCGACGGCCCGACCGAAGAGCTGTGCGCGCTGGTCAGTGACTGGCAGATTGGTCAGGACATGGATCTGCCGCCCGAGGCCTGGGCACACATCAAGGAACACGGTTTCTTTGCGCTGATTATCCCCAAAGAATATGGCGGCAAGGGCTTTTCGGCCTATGCCCACTCCCAGGTCGCGATGAAACTGGCCACCCGCAGCGGAGATCTGGCGTCCACTGTCATGGTCCCCAACTCCCTCGGGCCTGCTGAATTACTGCTGCATTACGGCACCGACGAACAACGCAATCACTACCTGCCGCGCCTCGCCCGGGGCGACGACATTCCCTGCTTTGCCCTCACCGGACCGCTGGCAGGTTCCGACGCGGGCGCCATGCCCGACACCGGCATCATCTGCAAAGGCCAATGGCAAGGAGAAGAGGTCGTTGGCCTGCGCCTGAACTGGGAAAAACGCTACATCACGCTGGGGCCGGTCGCGACCCTGCTGGGCCTGGCGTTCAAAGCCCATGACCCTGAGCACCTGCTGGGTGACGAGGAAGAATTGGGCATCAGCCTGGCCCTGATCCCCACGGACACACCGGGCGTGGAAATTGGTCGTCGCCACCTGCCGCTGGGCGCAGCCTTCATGAACGGTCCGAATTCGGGCAAAGACGTGTTCATCCCGCTGGACTACCTGATCGGTGGCCAGGCCATGCTCGGCAAAGGCTGGATGATGCTGATGAACTGCCTGTCCGTGGGCCGCTCGATTTCCTTGCCTGCCGTGGGCACAGGCGCGGCGAAATACACCAGCCTGGTGACCGGTCAATACACCCGCGTTCGCGAGCAGTTCAACGTGCCCCTCGCGGCTTTCGAAGGCATTCAGGAATCCATGGCGCGCATCGGCGGCAACGCCTGGCTGATGGACAGTGCCCGTATGCTGACCGCCAATGCCGTGGATCTGGGCGAAAAACCGTCCGTGCTGTCGGCCATTCTGAAATACCACCTGACCGAACGTGGCCGCGAGTGCATCACCCACGCCATGGACGTGCACGGCGGCAAAGGCATCATCATGGGGCCAAACAATTATCTGGGGCGCTCATGGCAAGGCGCGCCGATTTTCATCACCGTCGAAGGCGCGAACATTCTGTCGCGCAACCTGATGATCTTTGGTCAGGGCGCCATTCGTTGCCATCCTTTCGTCTTGAAGGAAATGGCGCTGGCCGGACGTGAGGATCGTGACCAGGCAGTGAAGGAATTCGACGACCTGTTGCTGCAACACATCGGTTTCGCGGTGCGCAACGCGGCCAGTACGCTGGTGCTGAATCTGGGATTCGGTCATCTCGACAGCATGCCCGGCGACCGCCTGAGCCAAGGCTATTTCCGCGCACTCAACCGTCAGGCCGCAGCGTTCGCGATGCTGGCCGACCTGAGCATGATGTTGCTGGGGGGCGAACTGAAACGGCGCGAACGGCTGTCGGCGCGACTGGGTGACGTGTTGAGCCATCTCTACCTCGCCTCGGCTGCGCTCAAGCGCTACCACGATCTGGATTATCCCGAAGCGCTGGTGCCGCTGTTTCGCTGGTCGATGGAAGAAGCCCTGGGCGAGTCGGAACGTGCACTGGATGAACTGCTGAGCAACTTCCCGAACCGGGTGCTGGGCGGATTGCTTCGGGCAATCGTGTTCCCGCTGGGCCGCCGTCACACAGGCCCTTCGGATGCGCTGGATGCCGAGGTTGCGCAGATCATCGGTCGCACCAAAGGCGACCCGGCGCTGGAATCATTGCTCGCCGGTTGCTACCGCCCGACGTCGGAAAACGATCCGGTCGGTGCGTTGCAGCGGGCTGTGGATCTGTTGAATGACGCCAGACCGCTATACGAAAAACTGCACCACGCAATGAAGGGCGGCCAGTTCAAAGCAGCGGGCGGCGAGCACGTGATCGATGCGGCATTGAACGCGGGCGTGCTGCAAGCGAGCGAAGCACAGAAACTGCACGCAGCGGAAGCGGCGCGACGCAAGGTCATCGATGTGGATGATTTTGATAAGGAGGCGTTGAAGCCCTCTGAAGGAAAAACCCGTTAACCCTGTGGGAGCGAATTCATTCGCTCCCACAGGTTTCGTATTCCACCAATTGAATGTGGTTTTCTTGAAATAGCGCTCTAGCCTGCACATTTCTCGAACCCTGTCCTACACTCCCCGGTAACAACAAGAAAACACCAAGGGGACGCATCATGATCGATCAACGCATGACTCATCGCTGCCTGCTCGCTGAAATCGCCTCGGGGGAGGATATCTTCAGCGGCAAACCCACCCAGACCCTACAAACCCTGCTGCTCATCGGTTTTGTCACGCGCCAGCCGAACCCCAACCATCCTTATGCGAATCTGGCCCTGACGGACGCCGGGCACCGTTATCTGGCCGGCTTATGGCATTGAACTGACACCCTGCTTCGGGGGATGCGTCGGCCTGCTCGGGGATCTATACTCCCGCGCCTGTTTTTTGTCTCTGAGGACTTCATCATGGCCGACGCCAATCTCGACCGCACTCTCAACCTGCTGACGCACCTGCGTGGCATTCTGGTCGCGCTCGGTGAAGCCGAACAGGTGCCCGAAGAAAGCCACGCGCTGTTCATCGAACGTTATGACGAGTTGCTGGCTCTGCTGCCGGTCGAGCCCATCGAAAGTCAGTATCTGGGCCAGGATTTACTGTGTCAGGTCATCCAGCGCTACCCGCAAATCGCGCACCTGGTGCCTCGCGACCTGCTCTGGTACTTCGGCGGCGATTGCCTGCATTACATGCCCGACGAAGAAATCGACCTGTACACCGCGCTGGAAGAGCGCCGCTACGAGGCCGAGCAGAACGAGGAACCGTTCGACTGGGACCAGGAAAAGCAATTGCTGGCGATGGGGCAAGATGGCTCGCGTCACTAAGCGGATTCAGCGCAACAGTCCCCCATGAACGCTGGGAAGGTCGCATGAATGTCACTCCTGATAGCGAAGGTTCTCTGGTGGTTTGAGGCCTGTAGCCGTCCGGTTTGCTGACGGTGGCGCCATCGAATTCGCTGCCGCCGGCAAGCCGGACCGCTACAGAAGACCATCCCCAGCCCCTACTCGCGGTACGCCGTCCCCTGCCGATCCAGTTCGCGGATCAACGCATTCCAGTGCCGCGCTACGCCAGGGCCTCTGCCGTCGTGAAACACTCTGGCCTGCTCCTCGACCTTCTTCACGACGTCCTCGGGCGGGAAGATCAGCTCTGCGTTGCCCGCAGCCTGCGCAGCGATCTGGATATTGCAGGCGTATTCCAGATTATGCAGTTGCTTGAACGCATGCTCGACACTGACGCCCGCCGTGAGCAAGCCATGATTTCTCAGAATCATCACGCTCTTGTCGCCCAAATCCGCCACCAGCCGTTCACGCTCGCCCAGATCCTGAGCGATGCCTTCGTAACCGTGGTAGGCGACACGCCCGGAAAACGCCAGCGCGTGCTGAGAGATCGGCAGCAAACCCCTCTTCTGCGACGACACTGCGATGCCATCGCGTGTGTGGGTGTGCAGCACCGCTTGCAGGTCGGGCCGCGCCGCGTGAATGGCGCTGTGGATAACATAGCCCGCGTTATTGATCCCAAGGCCGGTCGGGTCATCGACAAGGGTGCCGTCGATGTCGACCTTGACCAGATTCGATGCAGTGATTTCGTCGAACATGAGGCCGAAGGGGTTAATCAGGAAATGCTCGTCAGGCCCTGGCACCCGCGCTGAAAAATGCGTGTAGATGTGATCTGTCCAGCGCTTGAGTGCGGCGATGCGGTAGGCCGCGGCGAGCTTGACCCGTACGTCCCACTCTTCAGGACTGACCCGCTCTCGCACATTGTTTGAACCAGGCGGGACGGGCAAGGGACTGACGTTGCTCATGCATGACTCCCTGTAAGTCTGGAATAGACGTGTCGAGGGAGCCTAAGCGTGCGCGAAAATGTTTAAAAATCACATTTTCTTCTAAGCTAATTATCAATATTTTTTATTATCATGACCAACGACTCAGGCTGCCTCTCGCGCCTGCTTCAACGCATCGGCTACCAATCGTCCGAACAGCGAGACCGGCGCCTGCAAGTTCCCCAGAAAGCGCGGGTAGATCAGCCACAAATCCAGCACGGGTTTGAAATCCTTCAGCGGCATCTCGGCCAGCAAATCGCGGTGGGCACTGCGCTCCAACAACGGACGCGGCACCAATCCCAGCCCCATGCCGTCCGCGACCAACCCCAATTGCAACTCAGTGCCAAAGGTCTCCAGATTGACCTTCAGGCTCAGGCCCTGATCAGCCAAGGTACGTTGCAGACCGGCACGAAAGCCACAGCCGTCGGGGTTCAGCACGAAGCCCTGCTCGAAACAATCGGCCAGCTTGACCGGCTTCTTCGGCAAACGCTCCTTGTCACAGACCACCACCAACTCCATCTTGCCGATGGATTCGCCAATGATCGCCTCGGGAAAAATCTTGCCTGCGGGGAACAGCGCCGCTGCGGCATCCAGCTCGCCATTCTCGATCTTGCCGATCAGGTGGCTGCCCCAGCCGGTGACCACCTGAGCGCGCAGATCAGGAAATCGCCCGCGCATGTGCTTCAACGCGTCCAGCAGCACGACATCGCCGATGGTTTGCGGCACGCCTAGACGCAGAAGACCGCTGGGCGGCGTGTCGCTGGCCACCAGTTCACGCAGCGAATCCATTTCACGCAGAATCGCCAGACATTTCTGATACACCTGCATGCCCATGGCTGTCGGCTTGAGTGGCTTGGTATTACGGTCGAACAGCTCGACACCCAACGCTTGCTCGAAGTTCTGTACCCGACGGGTGATCGCCGGCTGGGTCAACTCCAGCGATTCAGCAGCGTGACTGATCGACTGGCAACGAATCACCGCCACGAAGGCATCGATATCATCAATTTTCATTCGGTTCGCACATGGAAAAAGAGAGACAAGATAGGCAAAAAGCATAATTCCAATCGACGTGGCTGGATACCCCGAGCGCCGACAGACGCCGAACAAATGCTTTTTCGTTATATCCTAATCATCAATAAATAGCATATTAATAACAATTATTATGCTTATATTGGCTAACCGAACTCGTCACGGAGCCGACATGAGCCAACCCCGACACCCCGAACGACTGCGCGCTTTCATTGGCGCACTGGCCGAACTGATTGACAGCAATCCGCGAGAAGGTGACCTGCTGCATCGTGGCGGAAAACTGCTCGGGCAACTGGTGAAACATGACGATTGGCTGCCCGATGAGTTCGCCGTACCCGATCCGACTCGCTATCAGCAATTCCTGCTGCACGCCGACTCCCGCCAGCGCTTTTCCGTGGTCAGCTTTGTCTGGGGGCCGGGGCAAAGCACGCCCATCCATGATCACCGTGTCTGGGGTCTGATCGGCATGTTACGCGGCGCCGAATATTCGCAAGGGTTCGCTCGCAGCGCCGATGGGCGTCTGGAAAAAGAAGGCACAGCCATTCGGCTCGAACCCGGCCATGTCGAGGCGCTGTCCCCCCGTAGCAACGACATACACCAAGTCAGCAACGCCTTCGACGATCAAGTGTCGATCAGCATTCATGTCTACGGCGCCAACATCGGCGCCGTGAAACGCGCCGTCTACCAGGCTGACGGCAGCGAAAAACTGTTCATTTCCGGCTATTCAAACGCTTACCTCCCGAACATCTGGGACCTGTCCAAAGAGAACCAAGCCCAATGACTCACAGCACTCGTTCATTTGCCGATATTCGCAACGCCCTGCTGGCCAAAGAAGAAGTGGCACTGGTTGACGTGCGCGAAGAAGCGCCGTTCGCAGAAGCCCATCCGCTGTTCGCGGCCAACATCCCGCTGTCGAAACTGGAGCTGGAGGTGCTGTCGCGCATTCCTCGTCGGGATACAGCCATTACGCTGTACGACAACGGCGAAGGGCTCGCGCAGATCGCCCTCTCCCGCTTGTCGGATCTGGGCTATAGCGATGTCAGATTGCTGGAAGGTGGATTGCAGGGCTGGCGCGAAGCAGGCGGCGAACTGTTCATCGACGTCAACGTGCCAAGCAAGGCGTTCGGCGAACTGGTCGAACATCATCGCCATACCCCGTCGCTGGCGGCGGAGGAAGTCAAACAACTGCTGGACGCCAAAGCCGATGTCGTCGTCCTGGATGCCCGCCGGTTCGACGAGTATCAGACCATGAGCATTCCCACCGGGGTGAGCGTGCCCGGCGCCGAACTGGTACTACGTGCCCGCGAGCTGGCGCCGAACCCGCAGACCCGCATCATCGTCAATTGTGCCGGGCGTACGCGCAGCATCATTGGCACTCAGTCGCTGGTGAACGCTGGGCTGCCGAACCCGATTTCTGCTTTGCGCAACGGTACCATCGGCTGGCTGCTGGCCGGCCAGACACTGGACCACGGGCAATCTCGGCGATTCCCGGCGGTCAGCGACGACACCTTGAACATAGCCCGCAGCGATGCCCGCAACGTGGCGGACAAAGCCGGGGTGAAGCGCGCCACCCGCGCCGATCTGAACGTCTGGCACGCTGACGCGACACGCACCACCTACCTGTTCGATGTGCGCACCCCGGAGGAATTCGAGGCCGGGCACCTGCCAGGCGCGCGCTCGACACCGGGCGGCCAACTGGTTCAGGAAACCGATCACTACGCCAGCGTGCGCGGTGCGCGGATTGTGCTGGTGGACGACAACGGCGTGCGCGCCGATATGTCGGCCTCCTGGCTCGCGCAACTGGGCTGGGAGGTGTACGTGCTCGATGGCGTGAAGGCTTCGGAATTCAGCGAAAAAGGCGCCTGGCATGCACCCATTCCGACGCCTTGGCAGGTCGAGGAAATCAGCCCGGACACCCTGCGCCAGTGGCAGCTGCGCGGCAGCGTGGCGGTGCTGGATTTCACAGCCAGCGCCAATTACGTGAAGCAGCACATTCCCGGCGCCTGGTGGACACTGCGTGCCGACCTGTCCAACGCCCTGCGCAAGATTCCGGCTGCCGAGCAGTACGTGCTGACGTGCGGCAGCAGCAAACTGGCGCGTCTGGCGGTCCCGGAAGTCGAAGCCCTGACCGGCAAACCGGTGTTTCTGCTCAACGGCGGAACCGCGAGCTGGGTTGCCGCCGGATTCGAACTGGAAAGCGGCGAAAGCCACCTCGCCTCGCCCCGCATCGACCGCTACCGCCGCCCCTATGAGGGGACCGATGCGCCGCGTGAAGCGATGCAGGCGTATCTGGATTGGGAGTTCGGGTTGGTGGAACAGCTGGGCCGCGATGGGACCCATGGTTTTCATGTGATCTGAGCCCGAAGCCACGTAGATATTTTGCTGCCGAACACACCTCCCGTGTGGGAGCCGCCTGGGTGGCGAAAGCAGTAGGGTCAGTCAGATCTCCCATAACTGACTCACCGCTTTCGCCAGCAAGCCGGCTCCCACAAGAACGGCGTCTAACTCAAACACACTTACAACGCTATGCCGACCCCTTCTCCAGGCGGAGGCTGCCTACCTGACTTCAAGCCTGGAGAACACGACCATGTTCACCCTGTTTCCACCCCTGCGCCGACGCAAGCCATGGCTGCTCGGCGCGCTGTTCGCCCTGTCTTTCACTCAATTCGCCCACGCTGCCGAAGCCCTGCAACCGCTGCTGGTGGCCAACCAGAAATCCGCGCTGAAGGTCCTGCTGGACGTCTCCGGCGAGCTGAAAAACGTTCCCTACGAAATCAAGTTCTCCGAATTCCCCTCTGCTTCTCCACTCGGTGAAGCGTTGAACGCGGGCGCTGTCGATGTCGGCGCGCTGGGCGATGCGCCCTACGTCTTCGCCCTGGGCGCGGGCGGTCCGTTGAAGGTGATCAGCATCACCCACGTCAACGGGCGCTACACCACCGCGCTGATCGTACGCAATGATTCGCCGATCCAGTCCGTGGCCGACCTCAAAGGCAAACGCATCGTCACCGGGCGTGGATCCATCGGCCATTATCTGGCGATTCGTGCGCTCAACGAGGCCGGGCTGAAAACCAGCGATGTCAGCTTCGTCTATCTATTACCGAGCGAATCGCGACTGATCCTCGACAACGGCGACGCCGACGCCTGGGCCACCTGGGCGCCGTATACCACAGTCGCCACACAGAACGGCGCGCGCATCCTGCCCAACGGCCCGGACCTGCTGACCAACCACTCCTACCTCGCGGCCACGAGCAAGGCCATCACGGAAAAACGTGCGCAACTGGATGATTTCGTCGTGCGTCTGGACCGCGCCTATCGCTGGGTCAACGCCCATCCCAAGGAATACGCGGCGGCGCAGGCCAAGGTCACGGGGCTGCCCGTCGAGGTCCATCTGGCGGTCAATCAAGACACAAAAATGGAGCGTGTCAGCATTGATGACAACGTGATCCAGGGGCTGCAAAACACCGCCGACATCTACGAGCGCGAAGGCATCCTCAACAAGCACGTCGACGTATCCCACGGCTTCGATCCCCAATTCAACGCCATTCGCCTGGCCGCCGAACAGGCTGCCGAGAAAACCGATTCACAAGCGGCACGCTGAGCGGCCAGGAAAAGGAGAGCATTCCCATGAGCACACCTCGTCAACTCAAACTCGGCGCGATGGTTCACGGTGTCGGCCACGGCTGGGGCGAGTGGCGCCACCCGGATGCCGTCGCCGACGCGAGTACCAATTTCCAGTGGTACAAGGATCAGGCGCAGTTGGCAGAGAACGCGAAATTCGACTTCGTGTTCATCGCCGACAGCCTGCACATTCACGAGAAATCCAGCCCGCACTACCTCAACCGTTTCGAACCGTTGACCATCCTGTCGGCGCTGGCGGCCACGACCTCGAAGATCGGCCTGGTGGCCACCGTCACGGTCAGTTACACCGAACCCTTTCAAGTGGCTCGACAGCTTTCCTCGCTGGACCACATCAGCGGCGGGCGCGCGGGCTGGAACATCGTGACCTCCTGGCTCAGCGGCACCGCCGACAACTTCAGCAAGGCCGAACACCCGCCCCACGCTGTGCGCTATCGCATCGCCAAGGAGCATGTGGCGACGGTCAAAGGGCTGTGGGATTCCTGGGAGGATGATGCGCTCACGCGCAACAAGCAGACCGGTGAGTTTTTCGACCGCAGCAAGCTGCATACGCTGAACCACAAGGGCGAGTTCTTTCAGGTCAAGGGGCCGCTGAACATCTCTCGCTCCCGTCAGGGGCAGCCAGTGTTGTTTCAGGCGGGGACCTCGGAGGACGGTCGCAACTTTGCCGCTGAATATTCCGACGCGATTTTCGTCCATGCCGAGTCGTTCGAAGAGTCGAAGGCCTACTACGCCGACCTCAAACGTCGGGCCAAAGGCTTTGGCCGCAACCCGGACACGCTGTCGATCCTGCCGGGCATCCGCCCCATCGTCGGTCGCAACCCTGAAGAAGTGGAACACCGTTATCAGCAAGCCGTGGACCTTGTGAGCATCGAAGACGCTATCGTCGCCCTCGGTCGCCCGTTCAATGACCATGATTTCAGCCAATACCCATTGGACGTCCCGTTTCCCGACCTGGGCGATCTGGGGTCCAACAGCCAGAAAGGCGGCTCGGACCGCATCAAAAAGCAGGCCCGAGAGCACAACCTGACGTTGCGCGAGGTGGCACTGGACTTTTCCCGCCCCCGCCGTGAATTCGTCGGCACTGCGGAACAGGTCGCCGATCAGATTCAGCACTGGTTCGAGAACGGCGCCAGCGACGGGTTCATCATCAATTCGCTGCTGCCGGACGGCCTGAAATACTTCACCGAGCTGGTGATTCCCGTGTTGCAAAAGCGTGGACTGCAACGCAGCGAATACACAGGCTCTACCCTGCGCGAGCATTTCGGTCTTGAGTTTCCGGTCAATCGCTACACCGCCGCGCGAGACGACCAGACGTCGCTTGCCCCATCCCATAAAGCGCAGGTTTCAGCATGAACGCCGGATTGAACCGACGCACCGCGTTTATCGAACCGGAACAGGCTTTCACCGAACGCTTGCAGCGCCTTTCGGCGCAGTTTGCAAACACCGCACAACGCTACGACGAGAGTGGCGAATTCCCACATGACAACTTCCGTTTGCTGCATGAACACAAGTTGCTCGGCCTGACCGTCCCCACTGCGCTGGGTGGCGGCGGTGCGGATCTCAAACAGGCGCAGCAGGTCATCAGCGCCGTGGCCCGGGGCGAGCCGTCTACCGCGCTGATTCTGGTGATGCAATATTTGCAACACGCACGGCTGCACCAGACACCCCACTGGCCAGAGCACTTGCGTCGGCAAGTGGGACTGGACGCCGTTCATCATGGCGCGTTGCTGAATGCGTTACGGGTCGAGCCTGATCTGGGTTCCCCCTCACGTGGCGGGTTGCCTGCCACGACCGCGCGCCGCACGGATGAGGGGTGGCGAATCAGTGGCCGGAAAATCTACTCCACCGGCAGCCACGGCCTGACGTGGTTCAACGTCTGGGCACGCAGCGACGATGACGAGCCGTTGGTGGGGGTCTGGCTGGTGCGCAAGGACAGTCCAGGCGTGCGCATCATCGAGGATTGGGATCACTTGGGCATGCGCGCGACGTGCAGCCATGAAGTGGTGTTCGACGACGTGCTGGTGCCGCTGGATCACGCCGTCAACGTCAACCCGGCCAGCGCTCCCCAGCCGGAACTCGACGCGTCCGGGCAATTGTGGATGTCGGTGTTGCTGTCCTCGGTCTACGACGGCATCGCGCAGTCGGCAAAGGACTGGCTGGTGGATTTCCTCGAAACCCGCACCCCGTCCAACCTCGGTGCATCGCTGTCGACCCTGCCCCGCTTTCAGGAAGCCGTTGGTCACATCGACACGCTGCTGTTCGCCAACCGGACCCTGATCGACTCAGCCACCCACGGCCTGACGCCCGCCCGCCATGCGCCGCAGATCAAGTATCTGGTGACGTCCAACGCCATCCGCGCGGTGGAACTGGCCATTGAGGCCGCTGGTAATCCCGGCCTGTCGCGCAACAACCCATTGCAGCGGCACTACCGCAATGTCGTGTGTGGACGCGTGCACACGCCGCAGAACGATGTGGTGTTGCAGGGGATGGGCAAGGCGGTGTTTGCAGGGCGACGAGATCAATGATGGTGATCACCTAAAACGCGCACAAACAAAAACGCCGCTCTGTTGAGCGGCGTTTTCGTGAATTTGGAGCGGGAAACGAGACTCGAACTCGCGACCCCGACCTTGGCAAGGTCGTGCTCTACCAACTGAGCTATTCCCGCAATATGGCGTCCCCTAGGGGACTCGAACCCCTGTTACCGCCGTGAAAGGGCGGTGTCCTAGGCCACTAGACGAAGGGGACACTGCCTGAAACACCATGGTTTTGTGTTTCAGTTCCAGAAACACACCTTACGATGCTTTCTGGTTTCACTCAGCCTCGCTCAAGAGCAAAGCTGCTTAAAATTGGAGCGGGAAACGAGACTCGAACTCGCGACCCCGACCTTGGCAAGGTCGTGCTCTACCAACTGAGCTATTCCCGCATTGGCGTCCCCTAGGGGACTCGAACCCCTGTTACCGCCGTGAAAGGGCGGTGTCCTAGGCCACTAGACGAAGGGGACACGCTACAACATTCACTCCCTGCTGCGCTTCGCTGTGTGCTTTACGCTGCAAGTGGCGCGCATTCTATGGATCGTTGGTGAGGTCGTCAAGCCCCCAATGAAAATTTATTCAAATCAATGACTTCGCCCTCTAATTCGGTCATGGATGGCCGATACAAAAGGACGGGCAGGCATCTCTATTAATAGACGCGCCGATGACGAGCCTTCCCGCGATAGTGCGTAGCCACTACACTCGGCGCTTATCACTTGATCGAGGCTTGTACGGTGACACCACTCATTATCACCCTGTTGGTTGTAGCAGGCATCGTACTCCTGATCGCGATCGGCTACCTGAACCACGTCGCCGAAAGTAAAAAAGTCGAGCGCGCCCGCACCCTCGTCGAGCTCAATGACCGTCTGCGCCGCTGCAGCGAACTGTCCGAGACCTTCCCCGGCCAGTTGATGAGCCCGGCGCTCAAACTGCTGCTGGTGCGCCTTGAACTGAACGTGGTCAAGCGCCTGATCGCTCTGGAGCGTCGTAACAACCCTGCCATTCAGGAACACGAGACCGAACTGGAAGCGCAGGTGGCGCTGGGCGACAACATCAAGGTCAATAACCCGGTCAGCCCGATTCAGACTGAAGCCAAGGCCAAGGATGTGCGTTTCCTGCTGGAAGCGATGCACGGTCAGGTCACGCGCGCCGCCCACGACGGCTTCCTGCAAACGGCTGAAGCCAAGCACTGGATTCGCGAAATCCGCAACATGCTGGTGTTGCTGCACATTGAGTTCTTCAACAACCTGGGCCAGCAGGCGCTGAATCAGGATCAGCCCGGTCAGGCACGGCTGGCGTTCGAACGGGGTGTGCAGTATTTGAAGAACCAGCCAGAGCCCGCGCCGTGGAAAACGCATTTGCAGGCGATGGAACGTCAGTTGGCGCGGGTCAATGCCATGGTGCTTGACCAGATTGCCCCGACCGATGACGACCAAAACGAGCTGAGCGAAGGCTTGAAGGCGGACGCCGCCGATGCCGAATGGAAGAAAAAGGCCATCTACGATTAATGGCCTGAATCAGGCCTTGCGCTTCGCGGCGACTGCGGACCTTGTAGGAGCGAATGAATTCGCTCCTACAAGGTCGCCACGTTAAAACCTGATATCAGTGGGGCGGTTACCGCACTTCCCCCCTCAACCCCGCCACTCGCTCGCGCACCAACGCAGGCTGGGTATCATCCCCGGCAATCGCGGGCCCGGCGACCAGCGTCACCCGCGACCACAACCGACGAAACACGCCCTTGTTCGGATCGCGGCTGAAGAAGCTGCCCCACAGCCCCTGCAACGCCATCGGAATCACCGGCACGTTGGTTTCTTCCAGAATACGGGTCATGCCACTCTTGAACTCGTCGATATCGCCCGTCGTGGTCAGTTTGCCTTCGGGGAAGATGCACACCAGCTCGCCATCGTTCAGGTATCGAGCAATGCGCTTGAACGCCTGGTCGTAAATCAGCAAATCCTCGCTGCGCCCGGCAATCGGGATCGCGCCTGCGGTGCGGAAGATGAAGTTGAGCACCGGCAAATTGAAAATCTTGTAATACATGACGAAGCGGATCGGTCGACGCACGGAGCCGGCAATCAGCAGCGCGTCGACGAACGACACATGGTTGCAGACCAGCAGCGCTGCGCCTTCGTCAGGGATCTGTTCCAGGTCGCGATGCTCCACGCGGTACATGGAATGGCTGAGCAGCCAGATCATGAAGCGCATGGTGAATTCCGGGACGATCTTGAAGATGTAGGTGTTGACCGCGATGTTCATCAGCGAGATGACGAGGAACAACTGTGGAATCGACAGTTTCACCACGCTGAGGAAGATGATCGAAACGATAGCCGAGACCACCATGAACAGCGCATTGAGGATGTTGTTCGAGGCGATCACCCGCGAGCGCTCTTTCTCCGCCGTGCGCGACTGGATCAAGGCGTACAGCGGCACGATGTAAAAGCCGCCAAAGACGCCAATGCCGAGAATGTCCAGCAACACCCACCACGCTTGGCCATAACCCAACACCGCCAGCCAATTGTTGGCCTGAACGTTTTGCGGGAAGTCGCCGGAATGCCACCACAGCAGCAAACCAAACACGGTCAGGCCCATGGAGCCGAACGGCACCAGACCGATCTCCACTTTGCGCCCGGACAACCGCTCGCAGAGCATGGAACCTGCGGCGATGCCGATGGAGAAGACCGTCAGGATCAGGGTGACGACGGTTTCATCGCCGTAGAGGAATTCCTTGGCGTAGGCCGGGATCTGCGTCAGGTAGATCGCGCCGACGAACCAGAACCAGGAGTTGCCGACAATGGAGCGGGACACCGCTTTGGTCTGCCCCAAGCCGAGTTTCAAGGTCGCCCAGGATTCGCTGAAGATGTTCCAGTTCAGGCGCATGTCCGGCGTTGCTGCAGCCGCAGGAGGAATGCCACGGCTGGCGAGGTAACCCAGACA
Source organism: Pseudomonas sp. Pseu.R1 (assembly GCF_045764065.1). NCBI lineage: Bacteria > Pseudomonadati > Pseudomonadota > Gammaproteobacteria > Pseudomonadales > Pseudomonadaceae > Pseudomonas > Pseudomonas sp. Pseu.R1. Next base: position 1,923,026 of record NZ_JBJGEE020000001.1, read on the forward strand.
GGCAACCAGCACCATGGCAATGGAAACAATGGGTGCGTAATGGGTGGCCGACATCATGATCCCGGCGCCAATGGTCCCGGCGAGAATCGCCAGAAAGGTGCCCATTTCCACCAGCCCGTTGCCGCCCACCAGTTCGTTCTCGTGCAGGTGTTGCGGCAGGATCGAGTATTTCACCGGGCCGAACAGTGCCGAATGGGTGCCCATGGCGAACAGGGCCGCGAGCATCAACGACAGGTGATCGAAGAGAAAACCGACAGCGCCGACCACCATGATGCCGATCTCCAGCACCTTGATCATGCGGATCAGCCTGTCTTTGGGGTATTTCTCACCGAACTGCCCGGCCAGCGCCGAGAACAGGAAGAACGGCAGGATGAACAGCAACGCGCAGAGGTTGACGTAAATCGAGCGGTCGCCGTCGATGGTCAGCTTGTAGAGGATGGCAAGGATCAGCGATTGCTTGAAGATGTTGTCGTTGAAGGCCCCGAGGGACTGGGTCACGAAAAACGGCAGGAAGCGCCGCTTGCCCAACAAACTGAACTGCGTCTGACTCATCGTCCATGGTCCTGAATGGCGCCGTTATCGGCTTACTGATTGGAACGCCTTAGCGCTGATCCGAGCCACATTGAAGACGTTGCGCGGTAGATTGTCGATAGCCCCAAATCGGGGCTACAGAAATGTCTGTGGGGGCCGGCTTGCTGGCGATAGCATTGGGTCAGATGCCCCAAAGATGAATGACACACCGCCTTCGCCAGCAAGCCGGCTCCCACAGCGATACGTGTCGAGCCCTGGATTTGTGATTGACGCTGATCCTGTAGGAGCCGCCTTTGGTGGCGAAAGCGATTGACCAGCCAACATAGAATCTCCCACAGGGTGGAACAGTGCAGGCAGAAAAATTCGATCAGGGCTTGAGTCCGGCGATACAAGGAGAAACAAACAGCTCTCCTTTATAAGCCCCCACCACCGTGCGCTTCATGATGACCAGCCACAACGCCGCCAACCCTGCGACCAACACACTGCCGAGCAGCGAGAAAAAGCCCAGATGCAGCACCGCACCCAGCTTCAACGTGGTCAGGGCGAACACGCCCAGCGGAAAGGTGAACCCCCACCAGCCCAGATTGAACGGGATGCCGTTGCGCAGGTATCGAGCCGTGATCAACACCGCCAGCAGCAGCCACCAGACGCCAACGCCCCACAGAACGATGCCGGCGATCAGTCCCAGCCCTGATGCGATCTCGCCTACACCCGCTAGCCCATTGGCGGCAAAGATGGCGGGAGAATCGGCGCCTAACACCATCAAACCGAACGCTCCGGTGCTGATCGGCCCCAGCGCCAGCCAACTCGACGCGGCCATGTTTTCGTGGGGCAGTTTGTGCAGGGCCATGCGCAGCAACAAGATGGTCAGAATGCTGAACGCCACCGGCACTGACAGCGCCCACAGTGCATAACCGGTGATCAAGACGCTGAACTGGCTGTGCGCGTCAGCCAGGTGTGGCGCCAACAACCCTCCGCTGGCCGCTGCCACTTCGGCCGCCACCACTGGCAGCAGCCAGACGGCGGTCATTTGGTCGATGCTGTGCTGTTGACGAGTGAACATCATGAACGGGATCAGTACGCCACAGGCCAGCGACATCGCCACGTCCAGCCACCACAGTGTTTCGGCGAGCGGCAGAACACTGTCGCCCCAGCGTGGCAGGCCGAAGATCAGCAAACCGTTGATGATCGTCGCCAGCCCCATGGGGATCGTGCCGAAGAACATCGAGACCGTCGAATGCCCGAAGATCCGTCGCGCTTCGTCGAAGAACATCACCCAACGGGCGGTGTAGAGGAAGCTGAAGACCAGGAACAGGACGATGTTCAGCATCCACAAGGCTTCAGCCAGTTGAGACAGGCCCGGAATGTAAACGGGAAGCTGCGTCAGCACAGCCGACAGAATCCCGGTGCCCATGGTCGCGGCGAACCAGTTGGGGGTGAATTGACGAATGACTTCCCGCGGGTGGCTCAGTTGGCTGAACGGTTTGCGCGGCATACAAATGGCGTGGCTCATGGACGGCTCCTGTCCTCTTGTGAGGTGATCTCCATGTTATGCCGCTGGCTGATATCGACTAAGCGGGTAATTTCTCTATATGTCATAGATTTTGTAGATATACGAAAAACTCACGGCCGCCCTCGTCTTATGGGAGATTCTATGTTGCCTGGTGAAGGGCATTCGCCACCCCGTTGGCTCCCACAATGATCGCGCTAAGCCAGTGACGGCCCGCGACACCCCGCCGCTCAGACCTTGGTCGAAACAGACGAACGTCACCCGGCGTGCGAGACTGTCTGGCCGGTGAGGGATCGCCGTCGACTGTCATTGCCTGGTTCTGGAGTTGTCATGTCACTGTCCAGCGGTTTGATCGCTGCCGTCGCCCTGGCCTATATGGCCATCATGTTCGCCATCGCCTTCTACGGCGACCGGCGCAGTGGTGCCCTGCCGCCGCGGTTGCGTGCCTGGGTGTACAGCCTGTCGCTGGCGGTGTACTGCACCAGTTGGACCTTCTTCGGCGCAGTCGGCCAGGCGGCCGAGCAGTTGTGGTCGTTCCTGCCGATCTACCTGGGCCCTATCGTGATGATGGTGCTGGCGCCCTGGGTGCTGCAAAAGATGGTGCTGATCAGCAAGCAGGAAAACATCACCTCCATCGCCGACTTCATCGCCGCCCGCTACGGCAAATCCCAGACCCTGGCCGTGGTAGTCGCGCTGATCTGCCTGATCGGCGTATTGCCGTACATCGCGCTGCAACTCAAAGGCATCGTACTGGGGGTGAACATCCTGATCGGCGCAGGTGCTGACGCCACCGGCACCCGCGCACAGGACACCGCGCTGATCGTGTCGCTTGTGCTGGCGCTGTTCACCATCGTGTTCGGCACGCGCAATCTGGACGCCACTGAACACCACCGAGGCATGGTGCTGGCCATCGCGTTCGAGTCGCTGGTCAAGCTGTTCGCATTCATGGCCGTGGGCGTGTTCGTGACCTTCGGCCTCTACGACGGCGTCGACGACCTGTTCAATCAGGCCATGCTGGCGCCGCGTCTGGAGGAATACTGGAAAGAGACCGTCAACTGGCCCTCGATGGTGGTGCAGACCGCCGTCGCGATGATGGCCATCGTCTGCCTGCCGCGACAGTTTCATGTCACGGTGGTGGAAAACATCGAACCCCAGGACCTTCGCCTGGCCAAGTGGGTATTTCCCACTTACCTGCTGCTGGCCGGGCTGTTCGTGGTGCCGATTGCGCTGGCCGGGCAAATGCTGCTGCCCAACTCGGTGTTACCGGACTCCTTCGTCATCAGCGTGCCACTGGCCCACGCCCACCCGGCGCTGGCGATGCTGGCGTTCATCGGTGGCGCGTCGGCGGCAACGGGCATGGTGATCGTCGCCAGTGTCGCGCTGTCGACCATGGTGTCCAACGACATGCTGCTGCCGTGGCTGTTGCGGCGCAAAACCGCCGAGCGGCCGTTCGAAGTGTTTCGTTACTGGATGCTCTCGGTGCGCAGGGTCAGCATTGTTGCCATTCTGCTGCTGGCCTATGTCAGTTATCGCCTGTTGGGCTCGACCGCAAGCCTGGCAACCATCGGCCAGATTGCCTTTGCTGCCATCACTCAACTGGCGCCCGCGATGATCGGCGCGCTGTACTGGAAACCGGCTAACCGCCGTGGCGTGTTCGCCGGGTTGGCGGCCGGGGTGTTCATCTGGTTTTACACGCTGGTTCTGCCGCTGGCCGCCCACAGCATGGGCTGGTCGTTGAGCAGTTTCCCGCTGCTGGCGTGGTTGCACAGCAACCCGTTCAATCTGCCGATTTCACCGCTGACCCAAGGCGTTGTGCTGTCGATGGCGGGCAACTTCGCGTTGTTCGTCTGGGTATCGCTGCTGTCGCGAACTCGCGTTTCCGAACACTGGCAAGCGGGCCGTTTCATTGGCCAGGAGTTGAACGCCCGACCCAACAGCCGCTCGTTGCTGGCCGTGCAGATCGAAGACTTGCTCAAGCTGTCGGCCCGTTTTGTCGGGGAAGAGCGCGCTCAGCAAAGCTTCATCCGCTTCGCCTACCGCCAAGGCAAGGGCTTCAACCCGAACCAGAATGCCAATGGCGAGTGGATCGCTCACACCGAGCGCTTGCTGGCCGGCGTGCTCGGCACGTCTTCGACCCGGGCGGTGGTGAAAGCCGCCATCGAAGGTCGCGACATGCAACTCGAAGACGTGGTACGCATCGCCGACGAAGCCTCTGAAGTGCTGCAATTCAACCGTGCGCTCCTGCAAGGCGCGATCGAGAACATCACTCAAGGCATCAGCGTGGTGGACCAGTCCCTGCGGCTGGTGGCCTGGAACGACCGTTACCTTGAGCTGTTCAATTACCCGGATGGATTGATCAGCGTCGGACGGCCGATTGCCGACATCATTCGCTACAACGCCGAACGCGGTTTGCTGGGGCCGGGTGAGGCAGAGGTCCACGTCGCCCGACGCCTGCACTGGATGCGACAGGGCCGTGCACACACCTCCGAACGCTTGTTCCCCAACGGGCGAGTGATCGAGTTGATCGGCAATCCAATGCCGGGCGGCGGGTTCGTGATGAGCTTCACCGACATCACCGCGTTCCGCGAGGCCGAGCAGGCGCTCAAGGGCGTCAACGAAAGCCTTGAACAGCGCGTGGCCGAACGTACTCGCGAGTTGTCGCAGTTGAACCTGGCGCTGACCGAAGCGAAGGCCCACGCCGAAGCGGCCAACCAGTCGAAAACCCGCTTTCTCGCAGCGGTCAGTCACGACCTGATGCAGCCAATGAATGCCGCGCGGTTGTTCTCGGCGGCACTGCTGCATGTCGATGAGCAAATCCCCGATGAAGCTCAGAAACTGATCCAGCATCTGGACAGCTCGTTGCGCTCCGCCGAAGACCTGATCAGCGATTTGCTGGACATTTCCCGGCTGGAAAACGGCAAGTTCACCCCGACCATCGCGCCCTTCCCGCTTAACAACCTGTTCGACACACTGGGCGCCGAGTTCAAGGCACTGGCTCAGGAGCAAGGCTTGGATTTCCGGGTGCGGGGCAGCCATTTGCGAGTGGCCAGCGATGCCAAGCTGCTGCGCCGGGTGCTACAGAACTTCCTGACCAACGCCTTCCGTTACGCCAAAGGCCCGATTCTCCTGGGCGTGCGGCGCAAGGGGAGCAATCTGAGCCTGGAAGTGTGGGACCGCGGCCCGGGTATCCCGGAAGACAAGCGCCAAGTGATTTTCGAGGAATTCAAACGCCTCGACAGCCATCAGACCCGGGCTGAAAAGGGGTTAGGACTAGGCTTGGCCATCGCCGATGGCCTGTGCCGCGTGTTGGGCCACACGCTCGAAGTTCGCTCATGGCCGGGCAAAGGCAGTGTATTCAGCGTCAACGTGCCGCTGGCCCGTACGCAAACCTTGCAGCAAACGGCGCCGATCGAACCGAAAAAGGCCGCGCTCAATGGCACTCAGGTGCTGTGCATCGACAACGAAGACAGCATTCTCATCGGCATGAACAGCCTGCTCAGCCGCTGGGGCTGTCAGGTGTGGACGGCGCGCAATCGAGACGAATGCCAGACCCTGCTCGACGACGGCATTCGCCCGCATCTGGCGCTGGTGGACTATCACCTGGACCATGGCGAAACCGGCACCGACCTGATGGCCTGGCTGCGCACGCAACTGGGCGAACCGGTGCCCGGCGTGTTGATCAGCGCCGATGGCCGCCCGGAACTGGTGGCACAAGTACACGCTGCCGGGCTGGAATACCTGGCCAAGCCGGTGAAGCCTGCGGCGTTGCGAGCGTTGTTGAGTCGGCATGTGAGCCTGAACTGATTTCACTGCGCGACTGTGTGTAGGAGATTCTATGTTGTCTGCTCAACAGCTTTCGTCGGAGCGCCGCCCGGCCGCCCTCTCACAAAAGGCGCTTAGCGTAAGCCGATAGAGTGCGTTACCTCACCTTCCTGAACACAAACATCAACCCCACCACAATCAACACCATCCCCCACACGCTCAGCAGCGCCAGGCGGTTGCCGAAGATCAGGTAGTCCATGATCGCGGTCACCGCAGGCACCAGATAAAACAGGCTGGTGACGTTGACCAGATTGCCCTGGGCGATCAATCGGTAGAGCAAGAACGTCGCCAGCACCGACACCACCAGCCCCATGTACAGCACTGGCACATAGAACCCGACACTGTGTTCGAAGTGAAACGGCTGGAACGGCACGAACACCGCGCACACCAGTGTCCCGGCGAAATACTGCACAGGCAGCGTGCCAAGCGGGTTGTCGGTGATGCGTTTCTGCATGATCGAGCCGCCCGTCATGGCCAGCATGCCGAGTACGCCGAACGCCATTCCCGCCAATGAGCCGCCGTCACCGATACCCTGAAAGACCACCAGTACCAGCCCGGCCAGCCCCAGGCACAGACCGAACATCCGCGACGCTGAACGGCTGCGCTCCACCAGCACCGCCGTCAGAATCGGCTGCACCCCCATGATGGTCGCCATGACACCCGGTGCGACTTTCATGTCCAGCGCCAGCAGGTAGCAAATCTGATAGGCACCCAACAGCACGGCGCCGGTCATCAGTGCATAACGCATCGATTGGCGCGTGGCAGGCAGTTTGTAACCCAGGCTTGGAATCAGAATCCCCAGCGCGATCAACGCCAGCAAGAAGCGGAACAGCAGAAACGCGAAAGGCGAGGCGTGGGTCAGGCCCCACTTGGAAACGATGGCCCCGCTGCTCCAGAGCAGGACGAACAACGTAGTCGTGGCCAGCGAGGCCAAGGTTTTGTTAGCGAACATGGTGTCACCTGTGATTCAGACAAAATCGGACCCGGCGCAAAAAACCGGATTCACATACGTTTTGTTGGGTGATGCAGGCGAGGATCGACCGCGTCAGGCAGTCGATCAGCCCAGCACAACCACAGCGGGCGGTGCGACAACGCACACGACCGGGCTGCTCACAGGAGAAGGCGGTGGATAACGGGTGATAAAGGCGGCTTGCATGCACACGCGCGCTTCAGCATCCGCAAACGCTGCGGCACTGAATGCGAACGGTGGGCGGGATGCAGGCATTGTCTGCGCCTTTTCGAAAAGAGGGGGTAAATGTTGCGATGTGTTGCAACACCGGGGCCGACTATAACCAGCCACCGGTGCCCGTGCAACAAGCTTTTATGACGATGCGGCCGTGATCACCAACTGAACTTGAGTTCGACGCCCAAATAGTTGCTGTCATGCCCTCCGGCATCGCGCACGGCCTGACCCACATCGTAATGCACCGCCTCGATGGCACCGCTCAGGTTGTTGGTGAACGCGTAATCCGTGCGCACCTGGCCGTAGGCGCCGGTCCAGCGGCTGCCCTGCCCCGCCGTCCCGGCGATGGGGATGTTGGGCTGGACGTACACCGCGTCTTCCGTGGTTTCGCGCCACTGCAAACCGATGGCGGTCTGCACGCTGAGCTTGGCAATCGGCTTGACCGTGATCGACGGCTTCACATGCAGAATGTTCGCGTAACCGGTGTAGCCACCCAGCGAGAAGTAATAGCCGTTGGGGAACAGCGGATTGAACGTGCCCAAGGTCCCGTCACCACTGTGGCGGTCGCCCGACGCGGCATCCAGTTGCAGGCCCAGACGCGGCGTCCAGGTCGTGTCCGCGAAGGTGTAGCCCACCCGACTGCCCGCCGCCCACGCGCGAATGCTTTTGGAACCCACCGAACCGGTCTGCCCCATGGCTTCCAGGTCCCAGTCGTAACCCTCGGCAGCCCCGCCAAGGCGGGCGTCGAAAATGTTCCGGTGCTCGGCGCCGTTGGCGTCCAGGTAGCTGGCCTCATCGCGTTCGAACAGACCGACGTAGGCCGACAGTTCATTACTGCCACCGACCAGTCGTTCGACACGCAGCATGTGGAAACGGAATTCATGGTTGGAGCGATCGTCGAAATGACGCTCGTCCTGATACTGCACCGGTCGGCTGGCGATCCCGATGAAACGCCACAGCCCGGTTTCCCAGTCCGCCCACAGGGCATCGAACGACTGGCGCACGTTCGGGCCGTCGCGGGAGGAAATGAAGCGCTGCAAGTCGAACGCGAAATCCTGCCGACCAACCCGCGCTTTGAAGGTGTTGTCGCCAAATTTATTGATGTATTCGAGAAACGCCAGACGCAGGTCCGTACGGTTCTGGTCGGCAGCACCGATGGTGGTCTTGTCGTAGGCGCGCACGTCTTCAAGCTGGGTGAACAGCCGCCAGTTCTCGTTGAAATGCAGGTCCGTGTGGACCTGAAAACGTTGCAGCAGATAGGCATCGCGCGCGATGTTACGGGTGCCAAAACTGCTGGCGTCGTTCATTTCGAAACGCTCACGCAACGTGCTGCCCAGCGACAGGTACGTTTGCGGGTCGGCCTCGGACAGCGAAATGTATTTGAGGCTGTCCAGCGGCTCGGTTCTGAGGGCCGGGTCCGCCAGGACCGACCAATCCTCCTGCCAGCGATTGGTCTTGATGGCGGGCCGCGAGGCACTGTCGTCGGCATGGGCCTGAGCGCCGATCAGCGGCAGACTCACCGCTAACCAGACGCCGCTCAGGCCCCGACTGAGTCGTCCACTGACCACCGGTCAGCCTGCTTTGGTGAGTTGGTGAATTTCAGCGACGTAGCCGCCCGGAAACTCCACCACCGCCGCTTCGCGGCCTTCACTGGTGAACGGCTCGACGAGGGTCTTCACACCCGCGGCCTTCGCCTTACCCAGTGTCTCTTGCAGGCTGCTGACTTCATAACCCGTGGTGTCATGACCGAACGGATACGGCAGGTGCCCGTCGGTGGCCAGCACGACCATTTTGCCGAACGGCGATTCGATGCGAATGCGCTCGTACGTCACGTCAGCACGACCAATTTCCACGCCCGGCGCCTTTTTCGTGTCGCTCACGATTTTGCCGTGAGAGAACGCCAGGAACGATTTGACGAAGGCCGACGCGCGATCTTTCGAGACGTAGACGCGGTTTTCCGGAATGGTCTGGAACGGCGCATAACTCGGTACTTTGGTGTGCCAGTACAGCTGCATGTTGACGCCGCCCGGCCACTGCACCACAGCATCGCGACCAATCGGATCCGGGAAGTCAGACACGATCACGTCAGCGCCCGCCTTGCGCGCTTCCTTCAGCGCAACGTCCATGTCCTTGACCAGATAGCCGTTACGCTCCTGGCCGAACGGAACCGGGATCGGCGTGGTGAAACCGAACAGCGACACAGTGCCCACGGGCGTCTGGATCAGTTGCGAGGTGGTGCTGCTCGGCACCGGCAGCACGTTGACCACCACTTGCGGGGTGCTCTGGCCGCCGAACGTGGCGGTGAAACTCTGCACGAAACGGTCGACATCTGCCGGGGCGACGTAGACGTGAGAGGTGTCATATTGCGGCGCAACGGCGACCGCGATCGGTGTCGCTTGTGCAAAGGCTGCGGTAGGAGCAACCACGGCGGCCATCGGCCCGGCAAGGCCCAGAACGGTGGCTGAAATCATCAGAAATCGGGCGCGCATGCACATCATCTCCAGGAACGAATAATGCGTTCATGGTCGATGCGCGGGCCTGTGTGAGATTGAATGGACGTGCTATTTCGCCGGAAACGTGCGAGCCAAAAACGACAAAGCGCCGCGACACGACGTGCCGCAGCGCCCTGTTTTAGAAGGGTTTCAGCCGAACAGCCAGTAACCCAGAAGCGTCAGAACGACCACCGCCAGTACCGGACGCAGGATGCGATAGGCCTTGGGGTTGGCGCGCTTGAACTGCTTGACCTTGCCGCTGATCACGTTGCTGAAACGCTTGCTGAAGGCATAGGCCTGGTTAATCCCGCCAACGCGCTCGTCATCCGTGTTCTGCGGCGCCGTCGCACGACCGAGGAAGGCACTGACGCTGCGGTTGATGCGGGTCATGAAACGGTTGCTCAGCGGACGCTCGATATCGCAAAACAGGATGACTCGCGTCACGTCCGTCTCGTTCTTCACCCAGTGCACATAGGTCTCGTCGAACATCACGTCCTCGCCATCGCGCCAGGCGTAGACCTTGCCGTCGACGAAAATCCGGCAATCGTCGGAATTGGGGGTCGACAGGCCCAGGTGATAACGCAGCGAACCGGCGAACGGATCACGATGCGGGTTCAGGTGGCTGCCACCAGGCAACAGCGCGAACATCGCGCCTTTGACGTTGGGGATGCGGCTGACCAGTTCAACGGTTTTCGGGCACAGCGCTTCGGCCGACGGCAGCGGTTTGTCGTACCACTTCAGGTAAAAGCGCTTCCAGCCTTTCTTGAAGAACGAGCCGAAACCGGCGTCATTGTCCTTGGCCGCCGCGCGAATATACCCCTCGTCGAACAGGTGCATGGCTTCGTCACGAATGACTTCCCAGTTGTCCTTGAGCACATCGAGTTCAGGAAACTTGCTGCGGTCCAGATACGGCTTGGACGGCACACTGGAAAACAGGTACATCAACGCGTTATATGGGGCGAACAACGCAGAGTGGTTCACGAACTGGCGCAATACCGGCAACCGCGCCTTGCCACGCAAATGCACGTACAGCGTGCTGCCCAGAAACAGCAGCAGAATCGCCGCCTTGGCAGCGAAAGAAAGGGTCATGAAACTCTCCTTGGAACAGATTGATTCTGTGGAGCACGCTTCTGCCCGAAGGGCGTAGGAGCGTGGCTTGCCAGCGATCGGCTGCACAGCAGTCGTAAAACCTGACACCTCGGTACACCTGACGCAATCGAGTTGTATGGTTTTGCTGGCGCTTCGGGCCAGATCGCGGGTGAACCACGCTCCTACGGGCTGACGCCCAGAATCAAAAGCAGATCGAAGCCAAACATTCTAATCACCACAAAACCCCGCCTCGTGACCTGCATCAGGCCTGCGGCGGGATCTGAATGGCGGCCATCATAAGCCTTCGTCGGCCCGGTAAAAAGCCACAGCGCCTTGCGATACGACTATTGGGTCAGCTCCTGTTCAGTAAACAGGTCGCTGAACAGCATGCTCGACAGGTAACGCTCGCCCGAGTCCGGCAGGATCACGACGATGGTCTTACCCTGCATCTCTGGCTTCTCGGCCAGACGCACCGCTGCCTGCATCGCCGCGCCACAGGAAATCCCGCACAGGATTCCCTCCTCCTGCATCAGCCGCAGCGCCATGGCCTTGGCCTCGTCGTCGCTGACCAGTTCTACCTTGTCGATGATCGACAGGTCGAGGTTTTGCGGGATGAACCCGGCGCCGATGCCCTGAATCTTGTGCGGGCTTGGGGTGATTTCCTGCCCGGCGAGGGCCTGAGTGATAATCGGCGAAACCATTGGCTCGACGGCCACCGACAGAATCGGCTTGCCCTGGGTATTTTTGATGTAGCGCGAAACGCCAGTAATGGTCCCGCCGGTGCCCACGCCTGCAACGAGCACGTCGATGGCGCCGTCGGTATCGTTCCAGATTTCCGGACCGGTGGTTTTCTCGTGAATCGCCGGGTTGGCAGGGTTCTCGAACTGCCCCGGCATGAAGTATTTACCCGGCTCGTTCGCCACCAGCTCTTCGGCCTTGGCAATCGCGCCTTTCATGCCCTTGGCAGGTTCAGTCAAGACCAACTCGGCACCCAGCGCCTTCAACACTTTGCGACGCTCGATGCTCATCGACGCGGGCATGGTCAGCATCAATTTATAACCACGGGCTGCCGCCACGAACGCCAGGCCAATCCCGGTATTACCCGAGGTCGGCTCGACAATGGTCATGCCCGGCTTGAGTTTGCCCTTGCTTTCCGCGTCCCAGATCATGTTCGCGCCGATGCGGCATTTGACCGAATACCCCGGATTACGCCCCTCGATCTTGGCCAGAATCGTGACGCCGCGTGGCGCAAGGCGATTGATCTGCACCAGCGGCGTGTTGCCGATGGAGTGGGCGTTGTCTGCGAAAATACGGCTCATGACCGGGTCCTTGAACAGGTGGCGGAAAAGCTCAAAGCCTATGCCTTGAGCGCGTATCGCGTCCAGTCGAAGCGAACGGATCACCGCGCCGACAGTCAATCCCTTCATGCAGCCCCACTCATTCAGATCAAGCTGGGGCACATCGGAGAACGCTGCCATGAAACGTCGCTATAGCTGGCCGCTGTGGACCGTTGTGGTCCTCGTCGTACTGCTGATCGCCGCGCACATCGCCTTGCCCTACGTGGTGCGCAATTACCTCAATGAAAAACTCGCCGACATGGGCGACTACCGCGGCCACGTGACCGATGTGGACCTGGCGCTATGGCGTGGCGCCTACAAGATCAATGGGCTGAACATTGTCAAAGTGGACGGCAAAGTGCCCGTTCCTCTGCTCAAAGTCCCGCTGATCGACCTCTCGGTCAGTTGGCATTCACTCTGGTACGACCACGCCGTGGTGGCTCAGGTTGCCTTCGTCAGCCCCGAGCTCAACTTCGTCGACGGCGGCGCCGACAAACAGCAATCCCAGACCGGTGCCGGGACCGACTGGCGGGAGCAGTTGAACAAACTGCTGCCCATCACCCTCAACGAAGTGCGCGTCGAAGACGGCAAGATCACCTTCAGCAACTTCAACTCCACCCCGAAAGTGAAAATCGAGGCCGACAAAGTCGATGCCAGCGTCTACAACCTCACCAACGTCGTCGATCAGGCCGGTAAACGCGATGCCCGATTCGAAGGCAAAGCCCTGTTGATGGGCCAGGCGCCGCTGGAGACCAGCGCCACCTTCGACCCGTTCAGCAACTTCGAGGATTTCGATTTCAAACTGCGCGCCACCGACGTACAACTCAAACGCCTGAACGATTTCGCCTCGGCCTACGGCAAATTCGACTTCAACGCAGGCAGCGGCGACATCGTCATCGAAGCCCAGGCCAACAAAGGCCAGCTCAGTGGCTACATCAAACCCCTGCTGCGCGACGTCGACATCTTCAACTGGCAACAGGACGTGGAAAACCAGAACAAAGGTTTCTTCCGCTCGATCTGGGAAGCCATGGTCGGCGCCAGCGAAACCGTGCTCAAAAACCAGCGCAAGAACCAGTTCGCCACCCGCGTCGAACTCAGTGGCAGTGTGCACAAGCAGGACGTCAGCGCGTTTCAGGCATTCTTGCAGATCCTGCGAAACGCCTTCGTGCAGGCGTTTAACACGCGGTATGACAGCGGGAAGAGTGAGGCGAAGTGATCAGTGCTCGCTCTGTAGCAGTCCGGCTTGCTGGTGGTGACGTCCGGCAAATCGCTGCCGTCGGCAAGCCGTACTGCTCCAGAAGGCATCACCTCAGCGACACCTTTGGGTGATCCTGAAAATCAGTCAAACCCCGACCAGCCATTCAGCAACTGAATAAAGGGTCTGCGTTCACAGTCGAGCGGCCTGCGCGTTATAGTCGGCGCATTCTTATGACCATTTTTTTGCCGTGCGGCACTGCGTCCGTACGCCACGTTCGAGGATTTTCCGATGAAGTTCGAAGGCACTCGCGCCTATGTCGCCACCGACGATCTGAAGCTGGCCGTCAACGCGGCGATCACGCTGGAGCGTCCGCTGCTGGTCAAGGGCGAACCCGGCACCGGCAAGACCATGCTCGCCGAGCAACTGGCCGAATCCTTTGGCGCCAAGTTGATCACCTGGCACATCAAATCGACCACCAAGGCCCATCAGGGTCTCTATGAGTACGACGCGGTCAGCCGCCTGCGCGATTCGCAACTGGGCGTCGATAAAGTTCATGACGTGCGCAACTACCTGAAGAAAGGCAAGTTGTGGGAAGCCTTCGAAGCCGAAGAGCGGGTCATCCTGCTGATCGACGAGATCGACAAGGCCGACATCGAATTCCCCAACGACTTGCTGCAAGAACTCGACAAGATGGAGTTCTACGTTTACGAGATCGACGAAACGATCAAGGCGAAAAAACGCCCGATCATCATCATTACCTCGAACAACGAAAAAGAACTGCCGGACGCCTTCCTGCGCCGCTGCTTCTTCCACTACATCGCCTTCCCCGACCGCAACACGTTGCAGCAAATCGTCGACGTGCATTACCCGGACATCAAGAAAGACCTGGTCAGCGAGGCGCTGGATGTGTTCTTCGACGTGCGCAAAGTCCCGGGCCTGAAGAAAAAGCCTTCGACCTCGGAACTGGTGGACTGGTTGAAACTGCTGATGGCCGACAACATCGGCGAAGCCGTACTGCGCGAACGCGACCCGACCAAGGCGATTCCGCCATTGGCCGGGGCCTTGGTGAAAAACGAGCAGGACGTTCAACTGCTTGAGCGGCTGGCGTTCATGAGCCGTCGCGGCAATCGTTGATCCGGAGCAATCCCCATGTTGCTCAATCTGTTCAACGAAATGCGCGCAGCCAAAGTGCCGGTTTCGGTACGCGAGCTGCTGGACCTGATCAACGCCCTGAAACAGCGGGTGACGTTCGCCGACATGGACGAGTTTTACTACTTGTCCCGCGCGATTCTGGTCAAGGACGAGCGCCATTACGACAAGTTCGACCGCGCCTTCGGCGCCTACTTCAATGGCCTCGAAAAGCTCGACGATCACTTGCAGGCGCTGATCCCTGAAGACTGGCTGCGCAAGGAGTTCGAGCGCTCGCTGACCGACGAAGAACGCGCGCAGATTCAGTCCCTCGGCGGCCTCGACAAGCTCATTGAGGAATTCAAGAAGCGTCTGGAAGAACAAAAAGAACGCCATGCCGGAGGCAATAAATGGATCGGTACCGGCGGCACCAGCCCGTTCGGTTCCGGTGGCTACAACCCCGAAGGCATTCGTGTCGGCGATGCGGGCAAACGCCAAGGCAAAGCCGCCAAAGTCTGGGACCAGCGCGAATACAAAAACCTCGATGATCAGGTCGAACTCGGCACCCGCAACATCAAGGTCGCCCTGCGTCGCCTGCGCAAATTCGCCCGTCAGGGCGCGGCAGACGAACTGGACATCGACGGCACCATCGACCACACCGCTCGCGACGCAGGCCTTTTGAACATCCAGATGCGCCCGGAACGGCGCAACACCATCAAGCTGTTGCTGCTGTTCGACATCGGCGGCTCGATGGACGCCCATGTGAAGATCTGCGAAGAACTGTTCTCGGCCTGCAAGACCGAGTTCAAACACATGGAGTATTTCTACTTCCACAACTTCATTTATGAATCGGTATGGAAGAACAACCTGCGCCGCACTTCCGAGCGCACCTCCACCCAGGACCTGCTGCACAAATACGGCGCCGACTACAAAGTGATTTTCATTGGCGACGCGGCCATGGCCCCGTATGAAATCACCCAGCCGGGGGGAAGCGTCGAACACTGGAACGAAGAAGCGGGCTACGTCTGGATGCACCGTTTCATGGCCAAGTTCAAGAAAATCATCTGGATCAATCCTTACCCCAAGGATGCGTGGGGCTATACCACCTCGACCAACATCGTGCGGGATTTGATCGAGGATCAAATGTATCCGTTGACGCTGCGCGGGTTGGAGGAAGGGATGCGGTATCTGGCGAAATAACCCCGCCCAACGACACATGACCCTATGGGAGATTCTATGTTGACTGGTCAACTGCATTCGCCACCAAGGCGGCTCCCACAGAGTCAGCGCCGATCACAAACTCAAGGCTCTACACACATCGCTGTGGGAGCCGGCTTGCTGGCGAATGCGTCATCCCAGACACGATGTGCCGTCTGACCCACTGCATTCGCCAGCAAGCCGGCTCCCACAGGGTTTAGCGTACCCCCCTAAGCCGGTTTACCCCAGCACCTGCAAACACCCCACCTGCTCGCGCCACGCCACTTCCTGCACCACCGCTCTCATCCGCACCACCGCCCCCGGCAGTTGCTGCGCGAGCCGCGCGAGTGACAGCGGGGTCAACGCGCCGAGGCGGGGGTAACCGCCGATGGTCTGGCGGTCGTTGAGCAGGATGATCGGTTGGCCGTCTGGTGGCACCTGGATAGCGCCGAGGGGGATGCCTTCGGAGATCATGGGCTTGCCTTGATAAACCAACTCCGGCCCCAGCAGGCGCATGCCCATGCGGTCGGCGCGGCTGTCGAGGGTCCAGTCGCTGTTGAAGGCGTCGAACAGGCTTTGCCCGCTGAACTGGCCGATCTGAGCGCCGAGCACGACGTCCAGCGGGCGGGTGTCTTCAAGGTTCGGAATCAGGTGATCGGGCAAGGGGCTCAATTCAAACGAGGTCCCTGAGTAGCTCAGTTGATCGCCCTGCTTCAGCGCTTTGCCACTGCCATCAAGGCCGCCCAGCCCTTCCCTTCCTACCGTCGCACAGCTGCCCAGCACATCGACCGCATCGAAACCTCCGGGGGCGGCAAGGTAGGCTCGCGCACCTGAAATCGGCTGGATGAAGCGCAATTGCTGGCCTTTTCGGACAAAGAAACTGCGCCATGGCGCAATCGGGCGGTCGTCCAGCATCACGCCCAAATCCGCTCCCGCCAAGGCAAGGCAACAATCCGATTCAGCGACAAGCACCAACCCGCCCAAGGCCACTTCGACCACTGCGGCATCAAGCGGGTTATTCAGCAGTTTGTTTGCCCAGGCCATGGACAACCAGTCCAGCGCCCCGCCTTGGGTCACGCCCAAATGGCGCACACCAAAACGCCCCGCGTCCTGCAACAGACACAACGGCGTACTGCTTTTGACGGTCAACAGGCTCATGCCAGTGCCTCCAACGGGGTGTCGTCGCCGCCCAGGCGGATGAATTCGGCGTGATCGATGGGTTCATAACGCACGGTATCGCCGGGCTGCATCAGGCTGTAGCCGTCGATCTCACGATCAAACAGTTTCGCCGGGGTACGTCCCAAGATGTTCCAGCCACCGGGAGACTCCAGCGGGTAAGCCGCCGTCTGACGTTCGGCGATGCCAACGCTGCCTGCCGCGACGCGTTTGCGTGGAGTGTTGATTCGGGGGGCTGCGAGTATTTCCTCCACCAACCCCATGAACGCGAAGCCCGGCGCGAAGCCCAGCGCAAAGACCTGATATTCGCGCTGGCTGTGGCGTCGAATCACTTCATCCATCGGCAAACCACTGCGCTTGGACAGCAGCGTCAATTCCGGGCCGACGCTGAGGTCGTACCAGACCGGCAGCACATGCCGTCGCCCGCCTTTGCCTGCGTCCGGTGCAAGGTCGTTCAACGCCTCGATGATCAGTGCCCGCGCCTGCTGCGGCGCCAGCGCCATCAGGTCGTAATGCACCATCAGCGTGGTATACGACGGCACCAGATCGATCAACTGTGCACCGAAGCCCTCGCGCAGCCGCAGGCTGGCGGCGAGCATCCACGGCATGTTGGCTTCGTCGATGGCGTCGAACAGACGCACCATCAGGCAATCGATCGCGACGACTTCGATACGCAGATTCATAGGGCGGACGTCTTGCCCAGCGCCTCACGGATGCGCTGCACGGCGGCGATGGAGCTGGCGTTGTCGCCATGCACGCAAAGAGTGTCCACCTTGAGGTTCAGCTCGCTGCCATCACTGGCAATCAATGGTTCGCCGCGGGACAGGGTCAGTGCCTGCGCGATGATCAGTTCCGGATCGTGATGCACCGCGCCCGGCAGGTTGCGTGACACCAAGCGCCCTACGCTGTCGTAGGCCCGGTCGGCAAAGGCCTCGAACCACAAGGTAACGCCGAACTCATCGGCAATGGCTTGCGCGGCGCTGTTGTCACGCATCGAGAGCAGCATCAATGGCAGCTCGGGGTTGTAGCGGGCGATGCCTTCGATGACGGCACGCAGTTGGGTCGGGTTGGCCATCATGTCGTTGTACATCGCGCCATGGGGTTTGACGTAACGCACGCGCCCGCCCTGAGCGCGGGCCACACCATCGAGGCCACCGATCTGGTAATGGAGCAAGTCTTGGATCTCTTGCGGCGAACAGGCCATCGAACGGCGCCCGAAGCCCACCAGATCCGGATACGCCGGGTGCGCACCGATGATGACATTGTGGGTCAGGGCCAGGGCCACGGTCTTGCGCATGACGCTGGGGTCCCCGGCATGAAAGCCGCAGGCGATGTTGGCGCAATCGATGTACGGCATGACCTCGGCGTCCAGACCCATGGTCCACGCGCCGTAGCTTTCGCCGATGTCACAGTTCAATAACAGGCGGCCCAAGGGGTGATCTCCTGTGCGAATGAATGTTGGGGACGAGGCTTGAGTCTACGCGCGGGAAGCCGCTGAAACACGCCAGTCATGTGAAGGCGCATTCTTGGGTGAGAGGGGACAGGACGTCCAACGAATAAAAGCGCGGGGGTGGGATAAGAAAAAGTGAACGGGGTCCAAGGCGATGCGTTTTACGGCGCCGACTTGCTGGCGATAGCAGCGGGTCAGGCAGCATGGTTGTGTCTGGACTGCCGCTATCGCCAGCAAGCCGGCTCCCACAGGTTTAGCGGTGAATACGCAACTCGGATCGGGCGCGATCTTTGTGGGAGCCGGCTTGCTGGCGATAGCAATGGGTCAGGCGCATCGGCAATGGCTGACCGTCTACAATCGCGAGTAACCTCACTCCCACTCCCGATTGACCCGGCGCTTATACACTCGACCGACGAACAGCCAGTCAATGAACACCACAAAGCTTTCGATCACCAGTGAGAACAACAACGCGCAGGCCAGGCCCCAGCCGATGACTTCCGGCGACAGCAGGACCTGCCACGTGTAGCCGTTCCAGGTCTCGGTGCGGATGTCCGGGTCAGCCGCCGTCAGAACGTGCCAGGCGCGCAGATACCACGGACCTTGCAACGCCATGAACTCACGATCCAGCACTTGATTGCGGGTCAACAGGTTGCTGATGTTGTTGGCGTCGGTTTTGAACACCGGGTCATCGCTGCTGCGGTAGTGCTGGATCAGTGCCTGCACATCGCCATTGAAGAAGCGCTGAGCAGTTTCGTTGTAGCCCCGCAGGTTCTGCTGCGCTTCCATCAAATGCGCTTCGACGCGCTTGCTGTAATCGCTGATGAATCCGGGTATCTGCACGCCGATCAACAGGCCTGCGGTGAACAACACCAATCGCACATAGCTTCGCAGCATAGATCCCTCTCGGTCAGGTTCGGCCTTCGGCCACGCACTCGCCACGACGCCACAAGCTCCAGTGGCCCGGTTCGTAGCGATTCCAGGTCTCGTTCTCCGTCAACGGCTCGGTGGCAATGACTGTGACCACGTCGTTGGGGGTTGTTTCCGCCTGAAAATCGACGATCACGTCGACATCCTTCAATCGCGCGGGGCCAAACGGTGCACGGCGGGTGATGTGGACGAGTTTGGTGGAGCAATAGCAGAACAGCCAATCGCCATCACTCAACAGACCGTTGAATACGCCCTTGCTGCGGTATTCGTTGCAGGCCTGGACGAGCGTCGGCAACAACTGCTCGACCTCAACAGGTTCAGGAAAGGCTTCGCGCACGCGGTTGAGCAGGTCGCAAAACGCCGCCTCACTGTCGGTATCACCCACTGGCCGGTAGAACGTGGCGCTCGGGTGAAAGTCCGCCAATTGGCCGTTGTGAGCGAAGCACCAGTTACGGCCCCACAATTCACGCACGAAAGGATGAGTGTTGGACAGGCAGACCTTGCCGACGTTGGCCTGGCGAATATGCCCGATCACCACTTCGCTCTTGATCGGGTAGCGCTGCACCAGTTGCGCGACTTCGGACTCGCTGCTGGCCGCAGGGTCCTGAAACACCCGCAGGCCGCGCCCTTCGTAGAAACCGATGCCCCAGCCATCACGATGGGGACCGGTACGACCGCCCCGCTGCATCAGCCCGGTGAAGCTGAAGACGATGTCAGTCGGTACATTGGCACTCATGCCCAGAAGTTCACACATGCTCGGGTCTCGATGGTTCAGCGACGGGCTTTCAGGTCAAAGCTTGGGTTCAACCCGCGAGCGAACGCCGGGGCCAGCACCTCGGACAGGCGCCGCAGTCTGGCCGGCATAACGGGAAGTCCCCTGCGTGGCAAACGGCTCGTCGTCTGCCTTCTCCTCGGCAGCGGCCTGTGCGGCAGCCGCTTCAGCATGAGCCTGACGGGCCTTTTTCTTGCGCAGGAAAGGCAGACGGATCAGTGCGAAAATGACGTAAAGACCCAGGGCAATCGACCCGTAAGTCGACAGATCCAGCGCCGCACGCCAGACGTTGTTGCCCACTTTGAGGCCCAGATCAAGCACGCTGATAGCCAGCGCCGGGGCATACTTTTCCTTGACCGGGTCGATGATGGTCGGGCAGAACAACAGCACCGCGCCGATCACGCGCAGTGGCTCACGCAGGTAGCGCCACATCCAGCCGGTGAGCTTGAACCACACCAACAGACAGCCCAACGCGGCGAACGCGTAAAGGCCCCAGGCAATCAGATAGTCGTTGTCGGTCATGACGTCCGTGGTAAGGCAGGTAAAGAGGCGCTTATGATAACGACTTTTCGCCAGCCTGGCTTACCCGGCTTCAGTTATCGGCCCGCTTCGCCAGCAAAACGCTCGCCCAAGCGGCCTGTTTCACTTTTGAGAGAGCCTCGCATGCCTTCATCCCTCAGCACTTCCAGCGCTCCAATTGCCCGCAAAGGCGACGGCGCCGATCCGTATGCCTGGCTGCAGAATCGCGATACCGACGAGGTGCTCGACTACCTCAAGGCCGAAAACAGCTATCAGGAACAGCAACTGGCCGATCAAGAAGCGTTGCGTGAAACCCTGTTCCAGGAGATCAAGGGCCGCATCCTCGAAACCGACCTGTCGTTGCCCTCCCCGTGGGGTCCGTACCTGTATTACACCCGCACCACCGAGGGTGACGAATACGCCCGCCACTACCGCTGCCCGCGCCCGGCAGACGATTCGCAAACCGTCGATGATAGCGCCGAAGAGCTGCTGCTGGACCCGAATGCGCTGGCCAACGGCGGGTTCTTTTCCCTGGGTGCCTTCAGCATCAGCCCGGACCACCAGCGTCTGGCCTATAGCACCGACACCAGCGGCGATGAGGTTTATCAGCTGTTCGTGAAGGAATTGAGCACCGGGACTGTCATCGGTCTGCCATTCGAAGAGTGCGACGGCAGCATGACCTGGGCCAATGACAGCCAGACCCTGTTCTTTGGCGAACTGGACGACACCCATCGCCCTCACAAGCTGTATCGCCACAAGTTGGGCACCGATGCAGCCGATCTGGTGTTCAGCGAACCCGACGGGCGCTTTTTTCTGCATTGCTATCGCACCAGTTCCGAGCGGCAACTGGTGCTGGCGCTGGACAGCAAGACCACTGGCGAGAGCTGGGTGCTGGACGCCAGCAAGCCCGAGCAGGCGTTCGTGTGTGTCGCACCGCGCAGCGAAGGCCATGAATATTCGGTCGACCATGGCCTGATCGACGGCACCTGGAGCTGGCTGATTCGCAGCAACCAGGCCGGTATCAACTTCGCACTGTTTAATGCGCCGGAACAGGCCAGCGGCGTGCCCGACCGCAGCGACTGGCAAACGCTGGTCCCTCACAGCGATACGGTCATGCTCGACGGCTTCAGCCTCAACGCTCGTGGTCTGACCTTGAGCCTGCGCGAAGGCGGGCTGCCCATCGTCGAAGTTCACCCACAGGGCTTGCCGCCTTATCGCGTGCAACTGCCGGACGCGGCCTACAGCCTGTATGTGCAAGACACCCTTGAGTTCGAGAGCGACAAGATTCGTCTGCGCTATCAATCCCTGAATCGTCCGCCGCAGGTTCGTCAATTGACCCTGGCCACCGGGGAGCAAGTCGTCCTCAAGGAAACGCCCGTACTAGGCGTGTTCGACGCCGATGCCTACGTCAGCCAGCGCCTGTGGGCGACCGCTGCGGACGGCACGCAAGTACCGATCAGCCTTGTCGTCAAACGCGAGCTCGCCGGTCAGCCGGTGCCACTTTATCTGTACGGCTACGGCGCGTACGGCGAAAGTCTGGACCCATGGTTCTCTCATGCCCGGTTGAGCCTGCTCGATCGCGGTATCGCCTTCGCCATCGCCCATGTACGCGGCGGCGGCGAGTTGGGTGAGGCTTGGTACCGCACGGGCAAACAGGAACACAAGCAAAATACCTTCAGCGACTTTATCGCCTGTGCCGAGCACCTGATTGCGCAAAACCTGACCACCGCCGAGCAACTGGTGATCAGCGGCGGCAGCGCGGGTGGCCTGTTGATCGGCGCGGTGGTCAATCAACGCCCTGAGCTGTTCAAGGCGGCAATTGCCGAAGTGCCGTTCGTCGACGTACTCAACACCATGCTAGATCCGGACCTGCCGTTGACCGTGACCGAATATGACGAGTGGGGCAATCCTCAAGAGCCTGAGGTTTACGCCCGGATCAAGGCCTATGCGCCTTACGAAAACGTCAGCGCGCAGGCGTATCCGGCGATGCTGGTGATTGCCGGGTACAACGACAGTCGGGTGCAGTATTGGGAGGCGGCCAAGTGGGTGGCCAGATTGCGCGACACCAAAACCGACGACCATTTGCTGCTGCTCAAGACCGAACTGGGCGCCGGGCATGGCGGGATGAGCGGGCGGTATCAGGGATTACGTGACGTAGCGCTCGAATACGGATTTATCTTCAAGGTATTGCAACTGGCCTGAGGAACTCTCTTCCGACCATCTGTCCTATCAGACGGCTCCTGCTGACGTGTAGTCTGGAGCCGTTTTCCGAGTCCCGTTTTTACGACACTGACAAGAACATCGCCATGCCGACAGCTTCCTCTCTGAACAATGAAATCCGTGAAATGCTGATGGACTGTGGTCTGTTTCTCGCCCTGACGCCTGCGGACTTTTCTGCGGCGGCGGGCTATTTCAGCATCAGCAGCATCGAAAAAGGCGAAGCCATCTTCAACGAGGGCGACGCGGGCACCTTCATGTGCATCATTCATTCGGGCACGGTGTCGGTGCAGAAGCTCAATAGTGAAGGCAAGCCAGTGGAAACGGCCATTCTGCGCAGTGGCCGCGCCTTTGGGGAAATGGCGGTGCTAGATGGCGAACGCCGATCCGCGAGCTGCGTCGCAGCGTCGTCCTGCTACCTGCTGAACCTGGGCAAGGACTCACTGGACAAGATGCTCAACGACGCGCCGAAGGTGGCCGCCAAGATCATTCGCGCCATTGCCATCGCCATGTCCAAGCGCCTGCGCATGATGGATGGGCAGGTGTTGGCGCAGCACGAGTAGCAACGCTCAGATTGTGGGAGCCGCCTTGCTGGCGAATGCGGCGTATCAGTCGCCATCAACGTATCTGGCCCGACGCTTTCGCCAGCAAGCCGGCTCCCACAGGTTCGGCGTCGAACGAATGGGCTGGATCGGATGCGGTCATTGTGGGAGCCGCCTTGGTGGCGATGCGGTTGATCAGCCACCCTGGAATCAAGGGGCTGGCTTGGCAGGCGTGATCGCAGGCAATGGCTCATCATCCTTCGGCGGCCCCGGTTGCGGAATCTTTGGCAATAACGGCGGATTGCCCTGCCCTCCCACACGCGGGACGCTGGGGGGCGAGACCTGAGGGTACGGCGTTGGCGTGGCCGTTCCGGGCGAACCGGACGTCGCGGCAATCGGCTCGGGCGGGTTGAGGACAGGTTGCAACGATTCGGCAAACACGGGCGACATACCCACTGCCATCAGCGCAAACACCGCTGGAATGAACCCCTTCATCGTTGGCCTCCACAGCCAATCTTCTGTCATGACGCTCAGGCTACTCCTGCGCGAGAAAATTGCCACTGCCTGACATGGCTGTAGAACCCACGTCAACGCGCTAAACTCGCCCCATTGCCAACCGCACACGAAACAGGTGACACCATGAGCTCCACCAATACCTCCAAGCTCGACCGCATCCTGGCCGATGCCAAACGCGACAAGGAGATGGGCTACCGCGACAAAGCGCTGAAGATGTACCCCCACGTCTGCGGCCGCTGCGCCCGGGAATTTTCCGGCAAACGCCTGAGCGAACTGACCGTGCATCACCGCGACCACAACCACGACAACAACCCGCAGGACGGCTCGAACTGGGAACTGCTCTGCCTGTTCTGTCACGACAACGAGCACTCTCGCTACACCGACCAGCAATACTTCTCCGACAGCTCTCTCGGTTCGCCGAAAACGGCCAAGGCCACTCACAACCCGTTTGCCGCATTGGCCGGGATGATGAAGAAGGACGATTGAGATTCGCTCCGTAGCGGTCAGTTCATCTCCCGAGACCTGCGTATAATCCCGCGCTTTCCCCTAAGAGCACCCTCCCCGTGGCCAACAAACGCTATGCCTGCATCGGCTTGTACAACCCCAAATCCCCGGAAAACGTCGGTTCGGTGATGCGCGCGGCAGGCTGCTACGGCGTGGCGTCGGTGTTCTACACCGGCAAGCGGTACGAGCGGGCACGGGATTTTGTCACCGACACCAAGAAGATCCATCAGGACATTCCGCTGATCGGCATCGACGACCTGAAAAAGATCATTCCTCTGGGTTGCGTGCCGGTGGCCGTCGAGCTGGTAGAAGGCGCTCGCGCACTGCCCGAATACACTCACCCGGATCGCGCGATCTACATTTTCGGCCCTGAAGACGGCTCGCTGGACAAAGATATCCGCGACTGGTGCGAGGACGTCGTGTATATCCCCACCACCGGCTGCATGAACCTGGCCGCGACCGTCAACGTCGTGCTTTACGACCGCATGGCCAAGGGCAACAACACTCGCTCTGGCCCGCTGTTCGGCCGCGAAACCGATCGCACCTGATCGCCTTGTCGCGACAAACGTATTGAACAGTTTTCGGTTGTGGCAGTCAGCTACAGGGACCATACCTTTCATGGAGAATCCATCATGAGCGATACCCCGATCCTCAAACGCGTCGAACGTCCGCTGCGTGAACTCCCCGAGCAAAACGTACAAGGCTGGGAGCGCATCGGCTCTTTGGCCGGGGGCGTGCTGATGATGGGCAAGGGCCTGCGCCGTGGCGGGCTATTCGGCCTGGTGCAACTGGCCATTGGCGGCGCAGTGCTGGCACGGGGTATCACCGGTCATTGCTCGGCCAAGGCGTTGCTGGAGAAAAGCCGCAGTGACATGGCCGTGGCCCGTGCGCGTATCGAAGAGGCAGGCGCTGAGTTGAGCAAGCTCAAGACCAAGGCCGAAGTGGCGGCAGAAGAAGCCGTGGTGAAAAGCATCGATGCGGTGAAGGGGCCGAAGGGCGCCTGATCTGGGCATATTGGTCCTGCCTGCACATTCTCTGTAGCAACACGGCTTGCCGGCGGTAGCGATTTCAATGACGCCACCGCCGACAAGCCGTGCTGGTGCAGATAAAACAGCGATCCTACAAAAGCGGCGTAGCCAACACCTTAGACGGCTCGCCCATCACCCCGGCGCTGAGTTGCGCGAAATCCTCTGTCGTCACCGGCCCCATACGCACCAGCCCTTGCATTACATCGTCCAGCGACTTCTGGTCGTCGGTCTTGCGCCGGATTTCCTGATCCAGTGCCCCCATCAGCAGTGCAGCGCGTGCGGTCATGGCCTGATCGACATGAACCGCACGTAACGTCGTCACCTTGCGCCCGACCCGCGTCAGGATCGATTGCCAGTCCTGATAGCGATCCTCGGTCATCCCGCCGGAACGCCGCAGCAACTCCACGGCGTAATACTCGGCAACGCCTGCGCGGATCCAGTCACTTCGATCCTTCGTCTGAACCCGAGCGAACACCTGCACCAACTCCCGCAACACGGGACTGGCGCCGCTCTCACTGATCAACGGGCGATTGCTGTTGAGGTAGATCGAATCGTGCCCGGCACTGGCATTTCGAGCCATGGAATCCGCCGCGCCGACCACCAGCAATTTGCCCGGCGTGCGTGGGAAAACGGCTTGCAGACGAGGCCAGACGAACGTCAGCAGCGTCAGGCTTTCCATGCGGCGCATGCCCTGCCCTTTTGGTGCACTGACCGTGACATCGGTGTCACCCAGATGAGCACGACGGTTGATCAGATTCCCCGCCAGCATCCAGCCGGTGGGCCGCTCGAAAAGACGCGAGGCGTTGTCAATGCGAAAGCGGTTCTTGCCAATGCGCGGCCACGAGGTTTCGACATCGCGCCACCCCGGCGGCAAATCGAACGTCAGACGCGCCTGCAAGCGTACGCCGTCCTGCTGATCGAGCCGGGCGGCGGGCACCAGGTCCTCGCCGCGAAACAGCGCCCACTCGGCGGTCATGCGGCTGTCGTAACGAGGCTTGTCCGAATGCGTGTCCACAGCAGGTCGATCGATTCGTACGCGATACGTCAACGTGGCCTTGCCTGTCGCGGGTTTCCAGATACCCCGCAAGGCAGTGCCCGAGGGTGCCGGTTCGGTCGTCCACTGGCCGTCCGCCGCAAAGTCGCTGAAATACCCCTGCTCGCCCAGATTCAGATTCAGGCTGCGCACCACGCTGCCCTGCTCCAGGGTCACGCGCACTTCGGCCTGATCGCTCTGGGGCAATAAGGTGACGTGGTAATCCAGGTCGACTTTTTTCACCGCCCACGCAGGCAGGCTGACGAGCAGCAGAACGGCACACAGCGAAAGGTGATAACGCACGGGCAGACCACTCCTGTTGCGACAGGCTGTTGGATCGAATCAGCTCACGAAGGGATCAGCCCGCGCGGAAAATCAGGTAATCCTCCCAATCGTCTTCGGCCACGCTCGTTTCGCTGAGCATACGGCCGGACTGGGAAATACGCTGCTTGTGGACCTGCTCGCGATCACCACACACCAAGTGGTGCCAGGCGGGCAGGTCCTTGCCTTCGCTGACCAATCGATAGCCGCAAGTGGGCGGCAACCACTTGAACTCATCGGCCTGACCCGGCGTGAGTTGAATGCAATCGGGCACCAACGCCTTGCGATTCGGATAATCGGCACATTGGCAGGTCTTCAGGTCCAGCAACTTGCAGGCGATGCGCGTGTAATACACGCTGCCATCGTCCTCATCTTCAAGCTTTTGCAGACAGCACAGGCCACAGCCGTCACACAACGACTCCCACTCCACCGGATTGAGTTGGGTGAGGGTTTTGCGCATCCAGAAGGGTTCGACGTCGGCGGCCATGGCGTACGGGAATCGGTATCGGTGATGAAAAGGCCGCCAGTCTAGTGGCACATCGCATGGGGGCCAAGCATTGGCGACTGTCGGTAGCCAGAGGCTTGTCATCACCGGGTCGGCGCAGTAGCTTTATGCCCTCGCACGCTCTGATCAGAGCCCTGCCCGCATCAACCGCTTCGACGATGCCTGCCGTCCACGGCCCATCCGATGGATTCCGCTTGCCGCTTCTGCCAGCAGGCGGTCACTTAAACCTGTTCAGGATCATCCTTTCATGAGTGCCAACCCACGCGTTGCCGAATACGCCATCCACTCGCAATTCACCGATCGCTGGTCGCCTCGTGCGTTCACTGGCGAAAGTATCCCGCAAGAGACGCTGCTGAGCTTTTTCGAAGCCGCTCGCTGGGCACCGTCGGCCTACAACTCGCAGCCATGGCGCTTTCTGTATGCCCGTCGCGACACGCCCAACTGGGAGCGTTTTCTGGGCCTGTTGAACGAGTTCAACCGGGGCTGGGCACAGCACGCGTCGGCGCTGGTGATCGTCATTTCCAAAACGACCTTCACGGCGCCCGGCGCCACCGAAGAAACACCTGCGCTGTGGCACACCTTCGACACCGGATCGGCCTGGGGCCACCTGGCGCTGCAAGCGAGCCTGAGCGGCTGGCACACCCACGGCATGGCCGGCTTCGATCAGGAACTGACTCGCAAGGAGCTGAAGATTCCGGAAGGCTACGCACTGCACGCCGCCGTCGCCATTGGCAAGCTGGGCGACAAATCGACCCTGGCCGAATACCTGCAAGCCCGCGAAGTGCCAAGCCCACGTCGTCCGCTGGCTGAATTGGCGGCTGAGGGGGATTTCAGCCTGTAAGCATGGCAGGAGTTACATCGATCTAACGAACACCGCCCCCCTGTGGGAGCGAACTCATTCGTTCCCACAGGTTTCGGGGGCAATCAGGTCGAACGTAACCCGACCTCAATACCCCTTCGCGAAATCCACTTCCCCACGCAACGCTTCACCCGCCACATACGCATTCAGATTCTCGACGAACAATCGGGTCATCGCAGGCGGTGAGGTCGGGGCCGAGCTGTGGCCGGTCAACAGCAGCCCCCAAGCCGTCCAGAACGGATGGCGCTGCGGCAACGGCTCCTGACGGCAGACGTCGATCACGGCGCCCGCCAGATGCCCCTCTTTCAACGCGTGAACCAGATCGGCATCCACCACCGCCACACCACGTCCGACGTTGATGAACAACGACGACGGCTTGAATTGGGCAAACAGCTTCGCGTCGTAGATATCGTGGGTTTGCGGGGTATTCGGCAACAGGTTGATCACGAAGTCCGCGTCGGCCACCAGTCGGGGCAGATCGTCCAGCGCCCCCACTTCGACGAACGGCGCGAGCGTACGTGACGTCGAGGCCACGCCATACACCTGCACCCCAAACGGCACCAGGAACTGCGCCACGCTGACACCGATATCCCCCGTGCCCACGATCAGCGCCTTGCGCCCGGCCAGACTCAGGCCAGGCCGGTTATCCCACTTGCGCTCGACCTGGCTCACCAGCCGCGCCAGCACCTCGCGCTCATGCACCAGCATGTAAGTCAGTACGAACTCGGCCATGACTTGGCCAAAAATCCCCACGGCGCGGGTCAATCGATAATTGCGGTTGAGGCCCTCGGCCAGCAACGGCGTGATTCCCGCCCAGGTCGATTGTGCCCATTGAGGTGCATGGCCCTGGCGCAGCAGCGTGGCGAGCAGATCAGGCTGACCCAGCCAGATCGGCGCATCTACCGCCATTTTCGCCAGTTCGGCAGAGTCGCCGCTGCTCAGGATTTCAATGTCGGGAGCGGCCTTGCGCAGCAAATCGGTGTAAACGGCGTAATCGTGTTCGGCAATCAGAACGCGCATGAAATCAAAACTCGAAAAAACAGGACATGCGACCGCCGGGCCCCGGGCTGCGCTCGTTCAACGGCGAAGACGCCCCTCGACCCACAAACGGCCTGGTATACCCCTGCGATGAATGGCAGGGGATCAGCGATCAGACCGGATCGTTGCGGCGCAGCAACTCGTCGGGCAGATGCTCGATGTACTCTTCCTCGGCGGGCGGCATCTGCAGGTGATAACCCTGTTTTTCCAGATTTTCCAGCACCGTGTGGATGTCTTCACGGGCCAAGGTGCGCTCGGGACTCAGCACCAGATCGAACGCGTGTTGCGGCTTGCCGAACGCGGTGAGCAAACCTTCTGGAACCCGCTCCAGCGCCTCGCTCTTGAGCACGTAGAGGTACATTTCGTTTTTGCGTGGGCTTCGATAGATGGAGCAAATCTGTTTCAAGGCTGTTCTCCGGCAGTGGCCAGGCTGTCGAGCAGCATCTGGCCCATCAACTCACGGCGCCAGCCACGCAGCGAATCGGGCAGTTGGTAGGGACCGTCAGGGAAACCGGTCTTGAGCAAGGCTTCGAGCGTCTTCTTGCGCAGCATCAGTTCCGGCGCCATGTTCAGGCGTTCCGCTTGCTGCTGACCAATGCTGCGCAGGCGCTTCAATACATTCGATGCTTCGATGGGCAGTGGCTCCGGCAACGCCGGAGGCCAGAGATCAGGCGATACGTTGCCTGCCGTCTTGATCAGGTTCAGCAGGAATTCGCCGTCCTGACGTACGGTCTTGGGGTGCATGTCTTCGATTTTCGCCAGCGCGCCCAGGTTGTCCGGCTGACTCTTGGCCAGCGGCCACAGCGAGTGCTCACGCAGGATGCGGTTGCGAGGCTGATCGCGCAGGCGGGCCTGCTGCTCACGCCAGGCGCACAGCTCGCGCAGCACGTTCAACTGCGCGCGAGACAGTTTCCACGCCAGCTTGGCTTCACGATAGATCTCATAAGGGTCGGTCTCGCGGCGCAGGTTGGCGACCAGTTCGGCGCCATCTTCCAGGACCCAGGCGTACTTGTCGTCTGACAAACGCGGGCGCAGCAGGGCATACACCTCCGCCAAATGCACGGCGTCTTCCGCTGCGTAGCTGATCTGAGTCTCTGACAGCGGACGCTGCAACCAGTCCGAACGGGTCTCGCCTTTGGGCAGTTCGATGTTCAGCACGTCCTGTACTAGACGCGAGTAGCCCATCGAGAACCCCAGGTTGAGGTAGGCCGCCGCGAGCTGGGTGTCGAACAAGGGCACAGGCAGGCTGCCGGTCAAGCGCAACAGCACTTCGAGGTCTTCACTGCAGGCATGCAGAACCTTGATGACGTCGGTGTTTTCCAGCAGCGCAGACAGGGGCGCCCAATTGCCGATCAGCAAAGGGTCAATCAGAAAGGCACGGGCACCGTCGCCGATCTGCAACAGACCCGCGATGGGATAGAAGGTGTCGACCCGCATGAATTCGGTGTCGAGCGCGACGAATGGCAGTTTCTGCCACTCGGCGCAGTGGTGGGCGAGGCTGTCGTCGTCGCGAATCCAGTGAATATCGATGGCCACACGGCTCTCCCTTGAAGAATGGCGCGCAGTATATATCGCTCAGGGCGTTTACCGGGCATCCGTCCTGCAAGTCTTGAACAACTTCATCTTCCGCGTTTATCGATAACGCCCTGTCAGACGACCGCCCATCGGATTAATAACCGGATTTGCGCAGCACATACACGCGCCACATGGCATAACCCGGGAGAAAATCGTGGTGGCCGACCATACGAAAACCCGCGTCGAGAAACTCCGACTCGATCTGACTGCGGCACACCACGAAGCGGTTGCGTGGCGTTTGCGTCCCCCCTAACGACAACCGATGCTGCTCCTGACGCTTGCGGCGCCAGGCTTTCAGGTTGCCATCGACCCACAACGCGACGATGGCCGTGTCACGGGTCACGCGATAGAACTCGTCAAGAATAGCCCGGCGCTGGTCACTGTCGGCGATGTGATGAAACAGGCGCATGCAGAAGATGCAATCCACCGCATTGGCCGACAGATCGATGGAGAGCGCTGAGCTCTGGAACGTCCGGATGCGCTTGCGCACCTCGATCGGGGATTGCGTCTCGGCAATGTCCAGCATGTCGATGGAGGGATCCGCCGCCAGGATCACCCGATTGGCGTGCTCGGCCAACACCGGCCAGAACCGCCCGGCACCGGACGGCAAGTCCAGCACCAGACCAGGATCCCCCGCATCACGCAAGGCCAGACGCGCCAACTGTGCGTCGCGCCACAGGCTCAAACGCCGCGCCAGTCCCTGCTCATGGCGGTGAACATAGTCCCGCAGCGAACGTTGATCCGTCGTGTGCTCATTCATTGGCCAGTACCCCATCCGTGTAAATACCCCGGCAGCCCGCGAACATGTCCAGCGCCGGGTTGTAGACGCTGGTGTGAACCTGCAACAGCCCCAACATCGAATGGAACAGGTTGTCCTGACTGAGCGGGGCATTGCGCTCTTTCTGCAAACAATGAGTGTCCACGGCGAACGACTGCTGATAGTTATCGGAGAACCAGGCGATCATCGGCACATGTTTTTGTTGATCCGGAGCCAACAGATAAGGCGTGCCGTGCAGGAACAAATTATATTCACCCAATGACTCACCGTGGTCGGACAGGTACAGCATCGCAGTGTCCACTTTATTCTGGTTGCTGCGCAATATATCGATCAACGACGCCAACACATGATCGGTGTACAGCAAGGTATTGTCGTAACCGTTAATGATGCTGTCGCGAGAACAGTTATTCAGCGCATTACTTTCACAGACCGGTGTAAACTTTTCGAATTCTTTTGGGTAACGCTTGAAGTATTCAGGTCCGTGACTGCCCATCTGGTGCAATACCAGCACCGTGTCCTTGTCCAGGTGATCGATGAAGTTCTGCAGGCCTTGCAACAGGATCTCGTCACGGCATTCGTTGTTGGCGCACAGCACGGGGTCCTTGAGATTGCTGACGTCTTGCAGGGTCACCCGGTCGCAGGTGCCTTTGCAGCCCGACTGGTTGTCACGCCAGATCACGTCAAGGCCCGCGCGCTTGAGCACGTCGAGCATGCCTTCCTTGTTTTTGGCAACGCTGGCGTCGTAATCCTTGCGGCCCATGTTGGAAAACATGCACGGCACCGACACGGCGGTCTCTGTGCCACAGGAGTGCACGTCGGTGAACGTCAGCAGGCCGCGCTCTTTCTTCAACTGAGGCGTGGTGTCACGGTTGTAGCCCAGAATACCGAAGTTCTCGGCACGCGCGCTCTCGCCCACGACCAGCACTGTCAGGGACTTGCGCTTGTGCTGTTGCCACTCACTGGCCAGTTTCGCGTCTTCGCCAATGGCCACGAACGGTTGCTGGGCAGACTTCACCTGCTCGCTCAAATACCCCATCGAGGCGCCAATGTAGTTGCTTGGCACCACCATCAGGCGCAATTCATGGTGATTGCGAAACAACGAGGACAGCCCCTGATAATTCATCAGCGCCACGCCACCGATCACACTGGCGCTCACCGCGCTGACGATCACCTTGCTCAGCACTTCACGAGGCCAGCGGCGGTAATGAATAGGGGTCTTCCAGAGAATCACCGACGGCACGAGGCCAAGAAATAACAAGTAAGCCAACAGTTTCAAGGACAACAAACCTTGCACTTCGGTGGCATTGGTTTCCGCAAAGTTACGAAACATGCCTGAATCGATCAGCACGCCGTATTCACTCATGAAATACGCAACACCGGCACTGATCATGAACAGCGTGATCAATACAGGCTTCAAAACTCTCTTGAACGCAAACAGCGTCAGAACAATATTGAATACACACAACACCATGATCGCGAACGCACTGCGCAGCAAAAGCCCCTGACCGGTGAAGTCAGTGATGGTGAATAAATGCCGCCACAGCGTGAGGTTAAACCCGGCCAATAAGAAAACACTGGCGAGCAGGGTCGCAAGCTCCGGACGAACTGCTTTTACGTTCAACATGGGAATCTGTGTGCCTGAAAAATGAGAGCGTCGGACGAAAGACTGAACGCTTTCCCGATGCCGCAAACTTTAGGGCGGGCGCTATCAATTTTTTGTGAAAAGGATGCGAACAAAAGGTCTGGTTTGGCGGCTTTTGTTGCAGGAAAAATCCACACTCAAACCCAAGCGATATCTCGCCTGTAGAGACGCTGTTGCCGATCAAGCATCTCCTGTGCGTGCCGGCTTGCTGGCGAACGAGATCCTTCACTCAGCTCATCCATAGCTGACCCAACGCTTTCGCCAGCAAGCCGGCTCCCACAAGAATACGACTCACCTGAGACAGTCGATGCACTCATTACCGGCAGCAGGCCAGTGAAGGCCTACAAAGGATCTGCGGCATAATCAAACGCCTTGACCATGCCAATCCCGCTGGAGCTGTCAGTCACACGCGCATCCTCAACAATCATCTGCGCCGCCTTCTCCGCAATCATCACCGTGGGTGAACAGGTGTTGCCGGACGTAATGGTCGGCATGATCGACGCATCCACCACGCGCAAACCCGGTACGCCCCGCACCCGCAGCCGCTCATCGACCACAGCATCCATCCCCTGCCCCATCTTGCAGGTGCCTACCGGATGAAAAATGGTGGTGCCAATGGTACCCGCGGCCTGGCGCAATTCTTCTTCGCTTTGCAGGCTCGCACCGGGCAGGTATTCCACCGGCTCGAAAGGCGCCAGCGCAGGCGCAGCGGCGATGCGGCGGGTCAGGCGGATGGCGTCGGCGGCGGTTTTGAGGTCGGTTTCGTGACTGAGGTAATTAGGACGGATGATCGGCGCGGCATCAGCCAGTGCCGAGCGGATTTGCACACTGCCCCGGCTTTGCGGACGCAGATCGCAGACGGATGCAGTAAAAGCCGGAAAGCCATGCAACGGCTCGCCAAAGCGCTCCAGCGACAGCGGCTGAACGTGGTACTCAAGATTGGCGCTGGTCTGCTCCGGACCTGATCGGGCAAACGCACCCAACTGGCTCGGCGCCATCGCCAACGGACCGCTGCGATTGAGCGCGTAGCGCAGGCCCATGTTCATCTTGCCCCACAGGCTGCTCGCCATTTGATTGAGGGTATGGCCGTTGCTGACCTTGTAGATCAGCCGCAACTGCAAGTGGTCCTGCAGATTGCTGCCAACGCCAGGCAGTTCGTTGCGTACCTCAATGCCGAGCTTTTCCAACAAGGGTCTCGGGCCGATGCCCGAGCGCTGCAAGACCATCGGTGACCCCACCGAGCCGCAACACAGGATCACTTCTCGACGCGCGCGCAACGTCTGTTCCTGATGGCCGACCTTTGCCAACACGCCGCTCGCCCGGCCATTCTCGAACACGATGCGTGAGACCTCGACGCCGGTCATGACCGTCAGATTTGGACGTTGGGCAATTGGGCGCAAAAAAGCTTTAGAGGCATTCCAGCGCACACCGCGCCGCTGGTTCACCTGGAAATAACTGCAACCTTCGTTGTCGCCTCCGTTGAAATCGGAAATCGAGGCAATCCCGGTTTGCGCCGCCGCTTCACGAAACGCGTCAAGCAAGGTCCACGACAGACGCTGCTGCTCGACTCGCCACTCGCCTTGCGCACCATGCAGGTCGGAGTTTCCGGCGTAGTGGCTTTCCGAGCGTTTGAAGATCGGCAGCACGTCCCGCCAGCTCCAGCCTTTGTTGCCCAGCGCGGCCCACTCGTCGTAGTCCCGAGACTGGCCACGCATATAAATCATGCCGTTGATCGACGAACAACCGCCCAGCACCTTGCCGCGCGGGTAGTTCAGGGCACGCCCATCGAGGCCGGGCTCGGCTTCGGTCTTGAAGCACCAGTCGGTGCGTGGGTTGCCAATGCAGTAGAGATAACCCACTGGCACGTGAATCCAGGGGTAGTTGTCCTGCCCGCCCGCTTCAAGCAGCAGAACGCGATGAGAAGGGTTGTGTGACAGCCGATTGGCCAACAAGCACCCGGCGGGGCCTGCGCCGACGATCACGTAGTCATAGAGCACACTGTCCGTTTGCATGCGTCCCTCGTCGATCATTCTTGTTTTTGTCGAGGGTTCATCCTGCGGGCTTTTGCCGGAAAACAAAAGACCGCCTGCTTCGGCGGTCTTTCGGGATCAGATTACGTCGTGGGAGTCGGCTTGCTGGCGAATGCTCTGTGTCAGTCAGCAAATGCGTATCAGACATTCCGCCTTCGCCAGCAAGCCGGCTCCCACAGGTCCGTATTCATCCTCGGATCAGGCGTTACCTACACCGCGCTACGACGATAGCTGCGGTAGTTCGGCATCCAGAAATGACGCTCGATCGCTTCCACCAACATCTCTTCCGTGGTTTCCAGTGCCACGTTCTCAGCCTGAGCCTGCTTGGCCACGGCCAGTGCGATCTTCTTGCTCACGGCCTGAATTTCTTTCAGCGGCGGCAGCACCGCATCGCCCTTGCCAATGACCATGGGCGAGCATTCAGCCAGCGCGTTGGACGCCGCCATCAGCATCTTGTCGGTGATGCGCGTAGCCTTCGCCGCGATCACACCCAGGCCAATGCCCGGGAAGATGTAGGAGTTGTTGCACTGAGCGATGTGGAAAGTGCGATCGCCTACCGTCACTGGGGCAAACGGACTACCGGTCGCTACCAACGCGTCGCCGTTGGTCCAGGTCAGGACTTCCTGCGGCGTGACTTCAACTTTCGAGGTCGGGTTGGACAGCGGCATCACCAGCGGCTTGGCGCAGTGTTTGTGCATTTCACGGATGATCTGCTCGGTGAACAGGCCACGCTGGCCCGACACACCAATCAGCACCGTCGGCTTGCCATTCGTGACCACGTCCAGCAAGCCTGGATACTCATCGGTAGAAGCCCAGCCCGACACGTCTGCGGCTTTCTGTGCCAGGTTCTTCTGGAAGTCCAGCAAGTTGTCCATGCTATCGGTCAGCAGACCAAAACGGTCGACCATCATCACTCGCTTGCGCGCTTCGGCTTCGGTCAGACCTTCGATCACCATCGCGGCAATGATGTGCTCGGCAATGCCGCAACCGGCGGAACCCGCCCCAAGGAACACCACACGTTGCTGACCCAACGTTTCGTTCTTGGCTTTACATGCCGCGAGCAACGTACCCACAGCCACCGACGCGGTGCCCTGAATGTCATCGTTGAAGCAGCACAGCTCGTCGCGGTACTTCTCCAGCAACGGCATGGCGTTGGTCTGGGCGAAGTCTTCGAACTGCAGCAGTACATCTGGCCAGCGGCGTTGTACGGCTTCGATGAACAGCGCAACGAAGTCTTCGTACTCTTTGCCGGTCACGCGCTTGTGGCGCCAGCCCATGTACATCGGGTCGTCCAGCAACTCCTGATTATTGGTGCCAACGTCCAGCACGATCGGCAGGGTGTACGCCGGACTGATACCACCGCATGCGGTGTACAGCGACAGTTTGCCAATTGGAATGCCCATGCCGCCGATGCCCTGATCGCCCAGACCAAGGATGCGCTCGCTGTCCGTCACGACGATGATCTTGATGCGATCTTTCGTGGCGCTGCGCAGGATGTCGTCGATGCGATCACGGTCCGGGTAGGACACGAACAGGCCGCGGTGGGTGCGGTATATCTTGGAAAATTCCTGACACGCCTGACCCACGGTCGGGGTGTAGATAATGGGCAGCATCTCTTCCAGATGCGAATCCAGCAGGCGGAAGAACAACGTTTCGTTGTTGTCCTGAATCGAGCGCAGGTAGATGTGCTTGTCGAGGTCGCTCGCGCACTGCTGGTACTGGCTGTAAACGCGGGTCACTTGTTCTTCGATGGTTTCAACGTTCTGAGGCAGCAGGCCGATCAGGTTGAAATCCACACGCTCTTGCGGCGTGAACGCACTGCCCTTGTTGAGCAGCGGCATTTCCAGCAGCGACGGGCCTGCGTAGGAAATGTACAAAGGTCGCGAGGTCTTGGTCATCAGTAATCGCCTTTTCTCTATTTGCTCTGTCAATGCGGGCTCAGAAACGGCGCCCCTGAGGTCGATCAAGTCCGACACTCAACGCAGGCCCCTTCTGAAAAATGGGGGTGATGAAAAATCAGGGCGCCTATCTTACTCGCCTAAAGTCGATTGCGACATTTTGTCACTGTCTTGATTGCTAAATGATGGCCGAACGCGAAGGAGACGCCAGTGAAAGAGTTGTCAGGAAAGCACGCCCGCCGACTGCCAACCGAACACAAAATGTTTCAGCACAGGCGGAATTGGGTCACGAACGTCGCATTTAGCGGCAAAAAGTTCCTTTCACCCTTTCGATCCCCTTCGAGTGAAGGCACAATCCCCGTCCTTTTTCGGCTGGCATTGCTGGAGGCCACGAAATGATCAACACGCCGTACTACCTCATCGACAAACAAAAGCTGCTGCGCAACATGGAAAAGATCGCGTATATGCGCGAACACTCCGGTGCGAAAGCCTTGCTGGCCCTGAAATGTTTTGCGACGTGGTCGGTGTTCGACCTGATGCAGCAATACATGGACGGCACCACGTCTTCTTCTCTTTATGAGCTGAAGCTGGGCCGCCAGAAATTCGCAGGCGAGACCCACGCCTACAGCGTCGCCTGGGCAGACGACGAAATCGAAGAGATGCTCGCCAACTGCGACAAGATCATCTTCAACTCCATCAGCCAACTGGAGCGCCACGCCCCTGCCTGCGCCGACAAAGTGCGCGGCCTGCGCGTGAACCCGCAAGTCAGCAGCTCCGACTATCTGCTGGCCGACCCTGCTCGCCCGTTCAGCCGTCTGGGCGAATGGGACCCGGAAAAGATCGAGAAAGTGATCGATCAGGTCACCGGCTTCATGTTCCACAACAACTGCGAGAACGGTGACTTCAACCTGTTCGACCAGATGCTGTCCACCATCGAAGAGCGCTTCGGTCATCTGTTGCACAAAGTCGAGTGGGTCAGCCTCGGCGGCGGCATTCACTTCACTGGCGAAGGCTATCCGCTGGATGCGCTCTGCGCGCGCCTGAAAGCGTTTTCACAGAAATACGGCGTGCAGGTGTATCTGGAGCCGGGCGAAGCCGCGATCACCCAAAGCGCCTCGCTGGAAGTGACCGTGCTCGACACTCTGTACAACGGCAAGCACCTGGCCGTGGTCGACAGCTCCATCGAAGCCCACATGCTCGATCTGCTGATCTACCGCTTGAATGCGAAACTGGCCCCAAGCGAAGGCGAACACACCTACATGGTGTGCGGCAAATCCTGCCTGGCCGGGGACATATTCGGTGAGTATCAATTTGATCGTCCGCTGGCCATCGGCGATCGGCTGTCGTTTGTCGACGCAGCAGGCTACACCATGGTCAAGAAGAACTGGTTCAACGGCCTGAAAATGCCGTCCATCGCAGTGAAACAACTCGACGGTACAGTCGAGGTAGTTCGTGAGTTTGGTTTCGACGATTACCTGTCCAGCCTTTCGTAAGCTGGCGGAAAAGGAGAGAGAAATAAATTGAAGAAGAACGTTCTTATCATTGGTGCAGGAGGTGTCGCCAAGGTGGTGGCCCACAAGTGCGCGCAGCATAACGACGAACTCGGTCGTATTGCCATCGCGTCGCGTAACATCTCCAAGTGCCAGGCCATCATCGACAGCGTCAACGCCAAAGGCAGCCTCAAGGTGCCTGCGGAGATCAAGGCCTACGCCTTGAATGCGCTGGATATCGAAGCGACCAAGTCGCTGATTCTGGAAACCGAATCGCAGATCGTCATCAACGTCGGTTCGTCGTTCCTCAACATGTCGGTCCTGCGTGCCTGCATCGACACCGGCGTTGCCTATCTGGACACGGCGATCCACGAAGAGCCGGGCAAAGTCTGCGAAACGCCGCCCTGGTATGGCAACTATGAGTGGAAACACCTCGAAGAATGCCAACAGAAGAACATCACTGCGATCCTCGGCATCGGCTTCGACCCAGGTGTGGTCAACGCCTACGCGGCCCTGGCGCAACAAGAATATTTCGACCGCATTGATTCGATCGACATCCTCGACGTCAATGCCGGTTCCCACGGCAAATACTTCGCCACCAACTTCGACCCGGAAATCAACTTCCGCGAATTCACCGGTCAAGTGTGGAGCTGGCAGAACAGCCAGTGGACCAGCAACACCATGTTCGAAGTCAAACGCACCGACGATCTGCCCGTCGTAGGCGCGCAAGATCTCTACCTCACCGGCCACGATGAAGTGCACTCGCTGTCGAAAAACCTCGACGTGCCCAACGTGCGTTTCTGGATGAGCTTCGGCGCGCACTACATCAACGTATTCACCGTGCTGAAAAACCTCGGGTTGCTGTCCGAGCAACCGGTCAAAACCGCTGAAGGCGTCGAAATCGTTCCGCTGAAAGTGGTCAAGGCCGTACTGCCTGACCCTGCCTCGCTGGCACCGGGCTACACCGGCAAGACCTGCATTGGCGACCTGGTTAAAGGCACCAAGGATGGCAAAGCGCGCGAAGTGTTCATCTACAACGTCGCCGACCACGAAGAAGCCTTCGCCGAAACCGACAGCCAAGGCATCTCCTACACCGCAGGCGTACCGCCAGTTGCCGCTGCCCTGCTGGTGGCCCGTGGTGAGTGGGACGTGAAGCGCATGGTCAATGTCGAGGAGCTGCCTGCTCAGGCGTTCCTTAAGGCGCTGGACGTGATGGGTCTGCCGACCCGCATCAAGGATGAGAACGGCGACCGTCCCTGGGACGCGTAAGTCGTTGAGAATGAGGTGCGCCCGGTTGGGCGCACTTTGTTTTGAGCTGTAATCTTGCCAAGCCGTCAGGCGGCATCTCTGCAACCCACCACGCCTTTCATGGAAGCTGCGAGCGCAGACTCAACCCACCCGTCCTTGCACAACACATCAAACACGTCCTGAGCGCTCTCAGGAACGCCCAGTTTCTCTCGGCGGATGAGGTGCTGCCCCATATCCTGGGCAGCGGCGCAGGCTCTCAAGATATTCAGAATTGCGGCGTCTATCCGAGACTCGTCGAATGCAAACGTAGCAGGATCCTTTTCATACTCCTCACGAGCCCTGGATGCGCAACGATTAACGGCTGCTGCCTTGCTGATCAGTACGCTATCGCCCATGAGTCCCTTCCAGAAAACAAAAAAGCCCCAGAAGCATAACTTCTGGGGCTTTCATTTGTAATGGCGGAGAGATAGGGATTTGAACCCTAGGTACTGTCGCCAGTACAACGGATTTCGAATCCGTCCCGTTCGGCCACTCCGGCATCTCTCCAACGGCGCGCATCATAACAGCTTGTTGAAAAAACGCGAACCCTTTTTTCAAAATTTTCGCGTTTTTTCAGGCGCTTGCGACGGTTTCCGCTTTAGAGCGGGACGCCGAGGCGATGGGCGACTTCTTCGTAGGCTTCGATGACGTCACCGAGGCCCTGACGGAAGCGGTCCTTGTCCATCTTCTTCTTGGTGTCCTTGTCCCACAGGCGGCAGCCGTCCGGGCTGAACTCGTCGCCCAGGACGATGGAGCCGTCGCTGAACACACCGAATTCCAGTTTGAAGTCGACCAGCAGCAGGCCTGCGTCGTCGAACAGCTTGCTCAGGACATCATTGACCTTGAGCGACAGCTCTTTCATGCGTGCCAGTTGCTCGGCGGTGCCCCAACCGAACGCCACGACGTGAGATTCGTTGATGAACGGATCGCCCTTGGCGTCGTCCTTCAGGAACAGCTCGAAGGTGTACGGGTTGAGCTTCATGCCCTCTTCGACGCCCAGACGCTTGACCAGGCTGCCTGCAGCGTAGTTACGCACGACGCATTCGACCGGGATCATGTCGAGCTTTTTGACCAGCACTTCATTGTCAGCCAGCAGTTTGTCGAACTGGGTCGGAATGCCAGCCGCTTCGAGCTTTTGCATGATGAAGGCGTTGAACTTGTTGTTCACCATGCCTTTGCGGTCGAGTTGTTCGATGCGTTTGCCGTCGAACGCCGAGGTGTCGTTGCGAAACAGCAGGATCAAGCGGTCAGCGTCGTCGGTCTTGTAAACCGACTTGGCTTTGCCGCGGTAGAGTTCTTCACGTTTTTCCATGATGGGCTCCGCTTGCAAATAACGTGGGCCAAACGCCCATTGAGAGTTGGTTGGGACGTCAGGCGATTTCGCGCCAGTCGAGCCCTGAATCCTGATCGGCCAATTGTAGCCAGTCCGGGTCGCACCCGAGGGTGTCGACAAAACATTGCCGGGCCAGGTGCGGCAGGTTGTTCTTGCTGCTCAGGTGGGCCAGCACCAGATGCTGCAGGCCCTGCCATCCCAGCTCACTCACCAGGCTGGCGGCCTGATGGTTGTTCAAGTGTCCGAATTGCCCGCCGACCCGTTGTTTAAGGAAGTACGGATAATGCCCGCGAGCGAGCAGGTCACGGCAGTGGTTGGACTCGATCATCAACGCATCCAGCCCCTGATAGCTGCCCAGCACCGCCGGACAGTACGAACCCAAATCGGTCAGCAAGCCAAAACGACGGCGACCATCGTTGAAGACGAACTGCGTCGGTTCCAGCGCATCGTGGGCCACGGAGACCACATCGATGTTCAGGTCACCAATCTGCACGCCCTGCCCGCCTTGAAGCCTGATACCCGACTCAACCGGCTTGCGCATACCGCGCAAGGTCCCGTCGCTGAGGTAAACCGGAACATCGTAGCGCCGAGACAGCAAACCCACGCCATGCACATGATCGGCATGTTCGTGGGTCACCATGATGGCACTCAGCTGATGGCCACTGACCCCCAGCCGCTCCAGCCGACGTTCGGCTTCCCGCAGGGAGAAACCGCAGTCGACCAGCACATACGTGTCGTTGCTCGCAACCAGCGTGCCGTTACCCCGGCTGCCGCTGCCCAGAACCGCGAAACGCACTTAGCCGAGGTTGTCTTGAATGACGCTCAACACACGGCGTGCGACGTCGGTCGGCGCAACGGTGTTGATGTTCTTCTCGACGGTCACTTGAACGTTGTCACCCACCTTGCTCAGACGAACCTGATAGCGCTCGGCGCGGGCTTCTTTCTGTTCCTTGGTTTCTTCACTGCCAAACATGCGAGCGAAGAAGCCTGGCTTGTTCTCTGGACGGTCGGCCTTCTCGGCCAGGTTGATGTAGTACAGACCCAGGCTGCGGTTGATGTCTTCAACGCGCCAGTCACCCTGATTCAACGCACGGCCCACGCTGGACCAGGCGCGATCGAGGTCGGCGCCCAGGTTCAACACCGGGTTGCCGCTGCCGTCTTCGCTCAGAGACACACGGCTCGGGGTGTCGTAGTCACGCGCGGCGAGCAGCGACACCGAACCGCCTTTCTCGGCGGTTCGGCTCAGGCTGGCCAGCATGTCATCGGTCAGGACCGAGTCCAGGCCGATGTTGACGCTGCGTGAGGAGAATGCAG
The DNA here is from genome assembly GCF_045764065.1 of Pseudomonas sp. Pseu.R1. Lineage (NCBI taxonomy): Bacteria > Pseudomonadati > Pseudomonadota > Gammaproteobacteria > Pseudomonadales > Pseudomonadaceae > Pseudomonas > Pseudomonas sp. Pseu.R1. The sequence continues at coordinate 1,965,267 of NZ_JBJGEE020000001.1, forward strand.
GCTCATCGCTGCTGCCCGCCGGACGCTGGGCGCTGACGATGTAGATTTCACTGGTGTTGCGCTGCACGCCCGGCTCGATGCGGACACGCACGCGGGTTTCAGTGTTGGCGCTGTCGCCCGCGCCGCCCAGACGATTGGCGACCGCTGCGGACAGTTCATCCTTGCGCTGCCAGGTGGTGCTGAATTCACCGGTCTGCGGACGGTCTTCGGCGATACGGAAACCGTTGTCTTCGAAATACTGGTGGGCCACGGGCCAGACTTCGGCCGGGGCGCGTTGCGCCAGGATCCAGCGGTTATCGCCGCTCTTTTGCAAGGTGTAGTCGCCGGACTCCTGAACGGTGGACAGCGGCTGCGGACGCGGCACGGTGAACTCACCCTTCTGGGTGTCGTCCGCCACGTTGCGCGGGATCGGCAGCAGCGGGTCCAGACGTTTGGCTTCCTGAATGCCTTCAGGCAATTGCATCGGGGGTTTCTGGGTCGCTTCCAGGTAATCGCTGCTGCGATCACGGAAGTAACCGTCCTGCCCAAACAGCCAGCTGCAACCGCTGGTGCTGGAAATGATCAGGGCTAGTGCGGAAAGTCCGGCCAGTCGCTTCATTGCGTAGTGCTTCCTCATTAAACCAATACGCCGGACTGGCGCAGGGCCTGACGTACCGGCTCGTGGCAGGACTCGCTGAGCCAGGTGAGCGGCAGACGGATACCGTCCGGCATCAAACCCATTTCATGCAAGGCCCACTTCACAGGGATAGGGTTCGATTCGATGAACAATTGCTTGTTCAGCGGCATCAGTTTTTCGTGGATGGCACGGGCAGTGGCAGCGTCGCCAGCGATGGCGGCCTTGCACAATTCGGCCATGTCGCGCGGAGCGACGTTGGCGGTCACGGAAATGTTGCCCTTGCCGCCGAGCAGGATCAGCTCGACCGCAGTGGCGTCATCGCCGGAGTAGACCAGGAAATCGCTGTCGACACCGGCCAGGATGTCTTTGGCGCGCTGCAGGTCGCCAGTGGCTTCCTTGATGGCGATGATGTTCTTGATCTTCGACAGGCGGATCACGGTCTCGGCCTTCATGTCGCACGAGGTGCGGCCCGGCACGTTGTACAGAATCTGCGGGATGTCCACGGCTTCGGCGATGTGCTTGAAGTGCTGGTACAGGCCTTCCTGGGTCGGCTTGTTGTAGTACGGGGTCACCAGCAGGCAGGCATCGGCACCGGCATTCTTGGCGTTGGTGGTCAGCTCCACGGCTTCGCGGGTGGAGTTGGCGCCCGTACCGGCGATCACCGGGATGCGGCCGGCGACTTGCTGGACCACGCGACGAATCACTTCGATGTGCTCGTTGACGTCGAGGGTCGCGGACTCGCCTGTCGTGCCGACGGCGACGATGGCGTTGGTGCCCTCTTTCAGGTGAAAGTCCACCAGTTTGCTCAGGCTGTCCCAGTCAAGACGCCCCTGTGCATCCATAGGTGTGACCAGTGCCACCATACTGCCCGCAATCATGCAAACCGCTCCTGCCGGAAAAAGAGAGCGGTAATGGTACTGGCGCCATGGTCCTTGCACAAGGCGAGCATTCCCCTGAGCGACGGTTTTCGCTACCCTTCGGTCTTTGATCGGTACAGCTCATCCACGCAGTTCGTTCGACTGATCGCTTTCGTCGCCCCAAACCCCGTTCCAGCCCCGCTTTCGCCTGATGTGAGCGATTCACACCGGCAATGCGCGATGACGAACCGGGAGCGGACCGAGACGCTCGCCCTCACAGATCCCTGCACTCCGGCCAGGAACGTACCGACCGCTCATCGTTTAGGAAAGCTGCATGTCGTCCATCCCCACAGTTCGCGAACAATTCCTTGTCATCAGTGCCCTTGGCGCCAACCCAATGGAGCTGACCAACGTCCTGTGCCGCGCCAGCCATGAATCCCGTTGCTCGGTCGTCAGCTCGCGCCTCACCCGCCATGGCGAATGCAGCGCGCTGGTGCTGCAGGTCTCCGGTAGCTGGGACGCGCTGGCACGTCTGGAAACCGGTCTGCCGAATCTTTCGAAGAAACACGCCTTCACCGTCAATGTGGTACGCAGTTCTACGCTGGACAATCGTCCAGAGGCGCTGCCTTACGTGGCTTATGTCAGCTCGGCGTATCGCCCGGACATCATCAATGAGCTGTGCCAGTTTTTCATCGATCATCATGTCGAGCTGGAAAACCTGATCTGCGACACCTATCAGGCACCACAGACTGGCGGCACCATGCTGAACGCGACGTTTACCGTGACCCTGCCGGCAGGCACCCAGATCAGTTGGCTGCGCGATCAGTTTCTGGATTTCGCCGATGCCCTCAATCTCGACGCGTTGATCGAACCCTGGCGCCCCCAGGCGCCTATGTAAGCCTCTCTGTAAGGAAGCCCCAATGGCAGTTGAACTGGACAAGCCCGTTCCCGACTTTCAAGTGCAGGCCACCAGCGAGCAGGCGGTCAGCCTGTCGGCGCTGAAAGGCCAGCAAGTGGTCATTTACTTCTACCCCAAGGACAGCACCCCCGGCTGCACCACCGAAGGCCAGGGTTTTCGTGATCAATACGAGGCGTTCAAGGCCGCCAACACGGTGGTCTTCGGTGTGTCCCGCGACGGCATGAAGTCCCACGAGAACTTCAAGGCCAAGCAGGCGTTCCCCTTCGAGTTGATCTCGGACAAGGACGAATCCCTGTGCCAGCTGTTCGACGTAATCAAACTGAAAAAGCTGTACGGCAAGGAATACTTGGGCGTTGATCGCAGCACTTTTCTGATCGACAAGGAAGGCGTGCTGCGCAAGGAATGGCGTGGCGTGAAAGTGCCGGGCCATGTGGACGCGGTGCTGGAAGCGGCTCAGGCGCTCAACAAAGCCTGAGCGCAGCTTTGACCTTGTGGGAGCCGGCTTGCTGGCGAAAACGGTGTGTCATGACTCAAATCAGCTGACCCGCCGCATTCGCCAGCAAGCCGGCTCCCACAGGTTTCGATCCAGTGAGTTACAACAACGGCGCCACTGTCGGCTCATTACGCGGCCAGGCATCCAGAACGGCCTTGAACAGCGTCGCCAGCGGAATGGCGAAGAAAATCCCCCAGAATCCCCACAACCCGCCAAACAACAGCACCGCGCAGATAATGGCGACCGGGTGCAGGCTCACGGTTTGCGAGAACAGCAGCGGCACCAACACGTTGCCGTCCAGCGTCTGGATGATGCCGTAGACCGCCATCAAATAGATGAACTGATCGCTCCAACCCCACTGAAACAGCGCGATGAACGCCACCGGCACGGTCACCACCACAGCGCCGACATAGGGCACCACGACCGAAATCCCCACCAGCATCGCCAGCAATGCCGAATAGTTGAGCCCCATCGCCACGAATGCGATGTAGGTCACTGCGCCGCAAATGAAGATCTCGATGACTTTTCCGCGAATATAGTTAGCGATCTGCCGGTTCATTTCCTCAGCCACACGGGTAATCAGCGTACGCTCACGCGGCAGATAACCTCGCACCCAGCGGCCAATCATCCGACGGTCTTTGAGGAAGAAGAACACCAGAATCGGCACCAGCACCAGATAGATCATCATGTTGACCAGCAGCGGCAGGCTGGAAAGGGAAAACGTCAGCGCCCACTGACCGAATTTTCCGATTTCCCCGCGTGCGGCCTCGATGGCCTGAAGCACCTGCTCATCGGACACCAGATGCGGATAGCGCTCCGGCAGCAGCAAGAGCAACGACTGCCACTTGGCGAGCATGCCCGGAAGTTCATTGAAAAGGGTGATCATCTGATGCCAGAGCAACGGCACGAGCACCAGCAGAAACAGCGCGAGCGCCCCCATGAACAGCGCAAACACCAACCCGACGGCTCCCCCTTCGGGCACGCGGAAACGTTCGAGTTGGGCCACCATCCCCTGCATCAGAAAAGCCAGCACCAACCCCGCCAGCACAGGTGCCAGCATGCCGCCTAATGTCAGGACTATCGTGAACGCCAATACCAGCAGCACCGCCAGCACCACCGCTTCTTCATCCGAGAAGTAGCGCTGCATCCAGTCGCGAAGCACTTTGAACATCAATGATCCTTGGGGCGATGAAATGAAAAGCTAAAAGGTCAATACGATCAGGCTTTACGTAACCAATAACGATAAATGCCGTCGACCGCTTCTTCGTGCAACAGCGCATGGCCCGCCAACTTGGCAAAGGTACGAAAATCCCGCTGCGAACCGGCATCGGTGGCTGTCACTTTAAGCACCGCGCCGCTGGCCAGACGGTTGAGTTCCATCTTGGCCTTGAGCAGTGGCAGCGGACAATTCAGGCCACTGGCGTCCAACTCGGCATCGCAAACGGCAGGCGGCAGTACAGCGTCAGACATCATTTCTCTCCGGGCAGACACATCCATTTACACAGAAACTGCAAATAAGATGAAGAACAACAGACATACACGCTTGCAAGAATACCCCACTCTGGTCAGCAAGCCATTGAGACAGCTACAGTAACGACTTTCTGTCTCAGAGTTTCGTGCATGACTTTTTTGCGCCCCGCACTGCTGACGCTCGCTTGCCTCATGGCAGCCCCGACTTTCGCGGATGATCTGCCCTCCCTCGGCGACGCCAGTTCCTCCATTGTTTCACCGCAACAGGAGCATGATCTGGGTCGCGCCTGGCTTGGGCTGCTGCGTGCACAAGTTGCCCAACTGTCAGACCCGCAACTCAAGGACTTCGTCGAAACCTCGGTCTATCGCCTGGCGGAAACCAGCCAGGTGCAGGATCGCCGCCTCGAATTCATCCTGATCAACACCCCGGAAATCAACGCCTTCGCAGCGCCTGGCGGGATCATCGGGGTCAACGGCGGCCTGTTCCTGCACGCGGAAACCGAAGGCGAATACGCCGCAGTGCTGGCCCACGAACTGGCTCACTTGTCACAACGCCACTTCGCCCGCGGCGTTCAGGCGCAGCAACGCATGCAGGTGCCGGTGATGGCCGCGATGCTGGCCGGTATCGTCATGGCGGCGGCAGGTGCAGGTGACGCCGGTATTGCCGCCATCGCCGGTACGCAGGCGGCGGCCATTCAAGAGCAGGCGCGCTTCTCGCGGCAAAACGAGGCTGAGGCTGACCGCATCGGTATCCTCAATCTGGAAAAAGCCGGTTACGACCCTCGCAACATGCCAACCATGTTCGAACGTCTGGCCCGCCAGTACCGTTACGACGCCAAACCGCCGGAATTCCTGATGAGTCACCCGGTGACCGAATCCCGTATCGCCGACACCCGCAACCGCGCGGAACAGGCCAAACCGGGCGGCAAGGAAGACAGCCTTGCCTACCAGTTGATGCGCTCTCGCGTGATTCTGATTTACGAAGAAACGCCGGGAGTTGCCGCCAAACGCTTCCGTGCCCAGTTGGCTGAAAACCCGAAAAATGACGCGGCCCGCTACGGCCTCGCCCTTGCCCAAACCAAGGCAGGGCAATTGAACGAGGCGCGCGACTCGCTCAAGCCACTGCTGGACAAGGCGCCGGACAACATCACGTATAACCTGGCGATGATCAATCTGGACATCACCAACAATCGTTTTCCCGATGCACAACAGCGGGTCAACCGGATGCTGGACCTGTACCCGGACGATTACCCGCTGAATCAGGCGAAAGTGGATGTACTGCTCAAACAGTCCAAGGCCCCCGAAGCACTGAAAGCACTGGAAACCCTGCTCAAGAGCCGCTCCGACGACCCTGACATCTGGAACCAGGTGGCCGATGCTCGTGGCTTGTCCGGCAACACCATCGGCTCACATCAGGCCCGCGCCGAGTATTTCGCGCTGATGGGCGATTTCAAGCAAGCCGTTCAACAGCTTGAATTCGCCAAACGCCGGGCGAACAACAACTTCCAACTGGCCTCGCGAATCGATGCAAGGCAGCAGGAAATCATCGCGCAGGAACGAGCCGTCAAAGAAATGATGAACTAAGCCTTGTGGGAACCGGCTTGCTGGCGAATGAGGTGGTTCAGTCGCTATATCAGTGTCTGGACTGACGCTTTCGCCAGCGAGCCGGCTCCCACAAGGAAGGTGTTGAGTCAGCGACAGACCGACGCCGAGCCACCACGACGGTCAGGCGTTACCGGAAAGCTTCAACCGCGCTGCCTGGGTGAAATCCAACATCCGCTGCAACGGCCGCACCGCTTGAGGAATGATCGCCGGGTCGACAAAAATCTCGTTCGTCCCTTCCCGCAAACACTGCAGCGTGCGCGCCAGCGTATTCATCGCCATCCACGGGCAGTGCGCGCAGCTACGGCACGCGGCGCCGTTACCGGCAGTAGGTGCTTCGATGAAGACCTTGTCCGGGCACAACTGCTGCATTTTGTAGAAGATGCCGCGATCGGTCGCCACGATGAACGTCTTGTTCGGCAACGTCTGCGCGGCCTTGATCAATTGGCTGGTGGAACCCACCGCGTCGGCCAGATCGATCACCGACTCCGGCGATTCGGGGTGAACCAGAATCGCCGCGTCCGGGTACAGCGCCTTCATGTCTTCCAGTTGCCGTGACTTGAACTCTTCGTGAACGATGCACGCGCCGTCCCACAACAACATGTCAGCCCCGGTTTCACGCTGAATGTAGCGGCCCAGATGCTTGTCCGGCGCCCAGATGATTTTCTCGCCGTTGTCCATCAGGCTCTCGACGATCTCCAGCGCACAGCTTGAAGTGACCACCCAATCAGCACGGGCTTTGACCGCCGCCGAGGTGTTGGCATAAACGACCACCGTTCGCTCGGGATGCTTGTCGCAGAACGCCGTGAATTCGTCGACGCCACAGCCCAGATCCAGCGAGCAGGTCGCTTCCAGCGTCGGCATCAGAATGCGCTTTTGAGGGGTCAGAATTTTCGCCGTTTCTCCCATAAAACGCACACCGGCCACGAGCACGGTCTTGGCCGGATGATTCTTGCCGAAGCGGGCCATTTCCAGCGAATCGGACACGCAGCCGCCGGTCTCTTCCGCCAACGCCTGAATCACCGGGTCACAGTAATAATGGGCAACCAGCACCGCGTCCTGAGCCTTGAGCTCGTCGGCGATCAGGCGACGGTATTCGGCTTCTTCTTCCGGTGTCAGCGTCTTGGGCTGCTTGGCGTCGAGGTGCGCCTGGACCAGAAGGCGTTCGGAAATCTGTGTCATGTTTCAGGACCTGAATGCGCGTGAGCGCGAACGTCGAGTTTACACCTGAACAACAGGCAACAAATGAAGCGGGAAACCCTCACGGTCATGAAGTTTCCAGCCCGGTGCATGCATCGTTGTGCACGCATCAATGATGATTTCGCCGCGCGCTTGTCTGCCAAAGCCAGGCAGAGCGCAAAGCGGCGGCGAATGTATCACGTTACCTGTTGAGCGTTCACTTAACGCCCCACGCGTTTCAGCCAAGGCGCATCGACAACTCGACTTCGTCAGCGAACGGGATCGACAGATACCCCTGCTCCACCGAGCGAACCCGCGCCAGGTAGTCCGGCGCGTAATCCGCGTTGTCCGCAATGATCAGTGCACCAGGCCGCAGACGGCTTTCCACCAGACTCAGGATCTCGGGATAGAGCGCCTTGGCGCCATCGAGCAGCACCAGATCGATGGATTCAGGGAGGTCCTTGCCCAGCGTCTTCAGCGCATCGCCTTCACGAATTTCTACAAGGTCCAGCAGGCCGCCTGCGCTCAGGTTGCTCCGCGCCTGCGCGACTTTGGAGGACTCAAACTCGCTGGTGATCAGCAGACCACCACCGTTATCGCGCAATGCAGCGGCCAAATGCAGCGTCGAGATGCCGAACGAGGTGCCAAACTCAACGACCGTACGGGCGTTGCAACTGCGCGCCAACATGTAGAGCAGCGCGCCGGTTTCACGGGAAACAGCCAGCGGGAAATCCTTCAGGCGGCCATAGAAATCCAGATAGTCGGTCTTGCTGCGCATCAGGCGCCCGACATCTTCTTGGGAAAAGTCAGACAACTGAGCGCTGGTCATGGGCGAGCGCTCGGATGCGTGGTTGAACAAACGCTCAAGGAGAGGGGCAACAGGAGATGTCGTCAAGGTATTCATGTGGAACTCCGAGGTTGAACGGTGCGCCAATCGCAACGCCGGATTAGAATGCGACGAATCACTCACATTTAATAATCGCATTCCCGAGCTGCCATGACCGACGCCCGCAACCCTGCGATTTCATTGCGCAAAAAGCCCAAACAGGCCCGTTCCGAGGCATCAATTTCGATCATTCTCGAAGCCGCTACTCAGGTTTTGGCCAAGGAAGGTGCCAGCCGTTTCACCACTGCGCGGGTCGCCGAGAAGGCCGGTGTGAGCATCGGCTCGCTGTATCAATACTTCCCGAACAAGGCCGCCATCCTGTTCAGACTGCAGAGCGACGAATGGCAACAGACCTTCGACCTGCTCAACAGCCTTCTGCAAGACACCTCACTTCCGCCTCTTCAGCGGCTGCGAAACCTGGTGCATGCGTTCATCCGCTCGGAATGCGAAGAAGCCGACATGCGCGTCGCACTGGACGATGCCGCGCCGCTCTATCGCCATGCTCCGGAAGCGCTTGAAGTCAAGGAGCAGGGGGCAGCGGCCATTCGGTTGTTCATGCAGGAAGTGTTGCCCGATACCGAGGACACCGCACGCTGCCGCGCAGCGGATTTGATCACCAGTACGTTCAGCAGTGCAGGAAAGGCGTTTTCACAAACGCCCCGAACTCAGGAACAGATCGAGGATTACGCCGATTCGATGGCGGACATGTTTTGTGCGTATCTGGAGCGCATCGCGCAGGAGGGGCAGCGGAAGATGGTGTAGCGGCGGGCCCGTTCAGCCCGCCGCAAATGCGTGATACAGAATCAGTACTTCCAGCTCACAGACGCCGTCAGGTTGCGTGGCGCGCCGTAACTGGCGGTGGTGGCGTTGTTATACATCGACAGCAGGTACTTGCGGTCCGTGACGTTGTTCAGGTTCAGCGACGTGCTCCAGTGGCTGTTGATGTCGTAGCTGGTCATCAAATCCACCAGGCCGTAGGCATTTTGGTGAATGGCGCTGTTGGTGTCGTTCTCCACGGCAGTCTGCCAACTGACACGGGCGCCGACCTTCATTTGAGGCATACCCGGCAAGCGGTAGGTGGCCATGCCGCGGAAGCTATGAGTCGGTACGTATTTGCGCGCTTTCTCGCCGTTGTCATCATCGATACGCACGTAGGTGTAACCGCCGAGCAGGTCCAGGCCATCTACGATCTCGCCAGAGGCTTGCAACTCGACACCGTGGCTTTTGAAGTCGCCCGGTGTGTAGACTTCCTGAACGCCGTTGAAGCCCGCGTCCACAGCCACGTTGCGCTGCTCGCTCTTGAACAACGCCGCAGTCACATGCAGACGCTGATCCATCAGGCTGCCTTTGACACCTATCTCCTTACTCGTACCTTCCAACGGTTCGAGCAACTTGCCATCAGCATCGACATAGCTGTATTGCGGAGCGTAGATTTTCGTCCAGCTACCGTAGACGCTCCACTGGTCATTCAGGTCGTAGACCAGACCGGTGTAAGGCGTGACCTTGCCGTGCGCACGGGTGTAATACGCCGCACCATAGTTATCACCCTTGCCATCGGCACTGAGCATGCGTGCACCCGCGATCCAGTGCAGGTCATCGGCCAAGCTGAAGCGGGCGCCTGCGAATACACTCTTCTGGGTGTCCTGGAAGTTCTGCGACAGCGCTTCGCTGGTGAAACCGAACGACGGCATCGGCGTCGCCCCTGCCAACACACCCGAGAATGAAGTCTCGAAAAAGCTGCCGTCTTCTTCATTTTCGTCGTACTCATGGCCCTTCTGATGCGTGCGCCCATAGGCGGCACCAAAGGTCAGTTGATGTTCGCGACCGAACAATGTGAACGGCCCCTGCACCTTGGCCTCGCCCAACAACTGATGCGCCTCGCTGCTGGTGTGGTTGGCATATGCGCCAGCATCGTCGTCCGTCACCGTGTAGACATACAGCATGTTGGTGTTTTGCTTCTCTTGAACACCGGTCAAAGTGACCGTGGCATTCCAGTCGTTGCCGAAATCATGCTTGAGTTCGACGAACGTACGCTGCGTGTGCAGGTTCCAGTAGGTCCATGGCTGCCCGATGCTGCTACTGCGGCTACTGTAGTGAATCGGGTTGCCCGCCGTGTCGACCAGCGGCAAGTTGCCCCAGGAGCTGCCGTTGGAGTCACTGTTGTGTTGAGAAAAGCCCACCGTCACGGTGTCAGCATCGCTTACGTCGAACGCCAGCAGACCCGCTGCCACGTTTCGCTCGTGGCTGTAACGGTCCAACCACGAATTGCCCTTGTCGTGGGAATAGATAAAGCGGCCGCGCACATTGCCTGAATCCGTCAGTGGCCCGGACACATCGACGTCCACCCGACGGCTGTCCCACGAGCCCACGCTGGTATCAATCTGCGCCTGAAAAGTATCGGTCGGGCGCTTGCGCACGAAGTTGACCGTCGCCGATGGGTTACCCGCCCCGCTCATCAAGCCGTTGGCGCCGTGAAGCACGTCAATCTGTTCGTATTCCGCCAGATCCTGATCTCCCACCAACACCGTGCTCACAAACGGCATGCCCATGCCGTCGTACTCGAAGGTGTTGATGTCGAAACCGCGTGAGGTGAATTCAGTGCGGTCGGTTTCGGTTTGCTCGACCGTCACCGATGGCGCAGCGCGCAAGGCGTCCTTGATGCCATTGATCTTGAAATCGTCCAATTCCTGACGCGTGAGGGTCGTTACCCCTTGCGGCGTCTGCTTGTCGGTCAGCCCCAGCTTGGTCGTTGAAGAGGACGCCCTTCCCTCGTATCCCTGGCTTACATCCTCAGCACTTTGCGCGCTGCTCTGAATCTGAGTGGCGGGCAGCGTCAGGTCGTCCGCAGCATGTGAAACAGATACAGCGCTGCAGGCGCCAATCAGCAAAAAACCGGCGGGGAGATGGCGTTTCAAGGAGATATTCCTACAAATCAAAGCATGAGAGTGTGAAAAGCTAATGCGAATCTAACTCATATAGATCCAATCTTTCGACAATTTTTTCACATTTACTCACATTTTTTCTATGAGAATTACCAATACATCCTTGACACGATCTGGAAATAATCGAAGCAGAACACGCATGCGCGAACCCGATCATCCGCCACACCAGCGCGCCCGCCGATGCCTGCATTGGCTGGAGCGATCGTTACAGAAGGGGATGGGATCAAGACGATCAAGCAAGCGCCTTGGGATAGCGCTTTTTGGCTACAAGCCAATAAATAGAAGCATGCGCCCTCATTCCGGAGCCATCGAATCCCGAGATATCCGCGCCGGTGCGCGGGATGAGCAATGGGCTAACCGCGAACGCGGTGATCGGTATAGACGCTGAGCCTGCAACCCGTAGCATCCTGCGGGGTCATGGTCGTGAACTGCACTGTATCCGCATCGATGACCTGGTAACGGTAGGTGTTGTACTTCTTGGCACCTACGGCATCGAATAGCACCAGATCTTTTCGAGACATCCAATATCCTCCACGCTTACGTATTGGGTTCGATCTGGCAGCATCCTGGAAAAACACCGTTCCGAAATTTCCGTTGGGTTTCATTATCGTCGTCCAGGCAAGGTACTGGCACCCAGGCGTAGCGCTGCGCTCACCCTGCCATTTACCGACCAGTACCGGGTCGTACGAAGTGCAACCTGCAAGGCCTATCAGCACACACCAGGCCATAACTTTCAACTTCATTCTCGCTTACCTCTGACGGAGGCCGCACATCAAGTATTCGGAAGTGAGGCACCGGGAATCTCTTGGCGATGCCACACCCCATCCCGGGACGCCCGCCATGCATGCCAACCCAAAGGCAAATCAAATAACTCCAACAGCGTGTCATCCGTGCTTAAAGCACTTTCAAGGCTGACAACAACAACCTCTTCGGTGGAGTCACAAGAATAACGGGCATGAAATTGCCACCCTCCGTCATCTTGGTCATGCGATACATAAGCGACCCAACCGCCCGAGAACAGCACGTCTTTTGCCGCGATCACTGCAGTATTCCCAGGGTAAGCAAATAGGCGCCCTGCTCTTGATTTCATACGAGTCATTTATGAGATTTTTGATGATATGGTGTTGTACAACATGCGCAACGGTCAACTGCGGCGGTGCTTTGAGATGGGGCTGGAGCTTGAGGTACTGGCCCAGCTCCAGCAACCGTCCGCGTTAAGCCTGCTGCTCAACACACCCGTGTCCTGGTGCAATGTCACCATCGATGGGGAGATGGTGAAGAAGATCCTCACCAGCGCTCAACGCTCCGACGAAGAAGTTCGCTTGGTCGAGCGCGCCCTGCGACTGGGAGCAACCACCCACATGCTGCAGCAGTTTTTCGGTATATCTCCTCAAGATGTAGCCCCCGTAACGCTTGATGATGGGACTCACCGCCCGCAGAAAACGCTGGCGAGAATTCAGCGAAGATACCGACGCCAACCTCTGGTACCGGTGGACGCATTTGATGAAAGAGCATCAGGTCGACGTCGCTGACAGCATCGCAATGCTGGACATCGCCATGGTGGTCGCTTAAGAAATGAACGAGCCCACCCACACCGACGACGAAGAACCTATCGAAAGCCTGAACCTGGCCATCATCTGGCATCGAATCCAGACCTGGCTCAGGGAGGAGCTGTATCGGCCGATGCAAGTAGCCGGCGTTACTCAACGAAAAACCCGGAACAAGCCAACCAAGGGCTCGTGACAGCCTGGCATCGAGTTCGACAAGGACTACCTGCAGCTGCTGAATCACTCCCTGAGACACCAGAACAAGACGATCCGGGAAGTGGCAGAAATTGCCTGGAATGAATTCGCTCAAGACCCTGACGTGGGAAATCGTCTGCCCACCCGACTGGATGCCGTAGAGGAAAGATTCACCGCACAGCGATGGGTGAAAGACGTTCAAGGCGCTCACGTGGCCGAAGCGTCTGCGGCAGCAGATTGATGCGATGCTGAGTGAATTGCGATTTGTGAGGCCGGATGCTTGATGAGATGGGCAAGTTCTACGGTGCGGGCGGCTGTGTTGCGCCATACAACACCCAATAGAGCCACTCACCAACTCGGACGGTGCACGAGTGTTGCGGCCCGCAACACCCTCGTGGACGGGGAGCCCTGCGTGAATGCCATGACTTGATTGCCTGATGGCGTTGTCAACGACAACCCCTCAGAAATAGTAAATGAGCTCTCTTAAAGACAAGAGCTACACAGCAGGATCTGACCAGGAGGAGAAAGTTCGTCTCCAGAATTACCAGATACCCTCCTGAATCGGGCGGATAGGCGACCCTGTCATCAGCGAACAGCACTATCTTTGCTGCTATCACAGCGATATTAGGAGGATCGCTGAATGTCCAATTCATTTTGGTATCAGCTACAAAGTTACTTATTAGACTTCTGTCGCTCTTGTCTGTTAGACCGCGCACGGGCATCACTGCGACTAGTTGTTCTCGGAATCAAGGAAGGGGCAAGTGGCCGTTGTGGGATGATGTGATTGCGCCTTGCAACGTACAACCTCAACTGCACTCACTCTAGAGGCTTGGGGAATAGAAAATGCCTTAGGTGAGGTAAGCAATGATACCCCGCCATGCCTCTTCCAACCGAGTGAATGTATCCGACGAAGATCACTCAACGCTCGCCGAGCAACACTACTATCGGTTCTGCGCGGACCTGGAACTTAGCGCTGATCCTTTTCCGGCAACCACCCCTCATTGATACGCTGAATCAAAAGCGTGTCGTTCCAGACGCCCCGAATAGGGAGTTTTCTTTCATCATCAGAGATCTGACCGACCTCCCAAGACTTTTCTCCGTCCCAAAACCACCACTTTTCCACCCGCCCTGTTCTTGGATCTACCATTCCGGTACGGAAAACAGGTTTTGTTTTGGAATGATCAGGCAAAGGATAATTACCAATTTTATCGATCACCCTGTTCTTCAGAGCTGCAGAGATAGGAAAAAAAACCCAAAAATTACTGGGACTCGGCACCAGAACATCAAAATCTGGTGAAGCGCTAAAAACTCCTGGTAGCACTCTGATCAGCGGGCCAAATGATGGCAACTTTTCAACATACTGAAAATAAGCCTTGCCAGCCTTAACCTCAATGGAAAAAACATCACCTCGCTTCAGCATCATTCAAACCCCGAAAATCGAATATTTTTCAAAAGTGCCACGCCTCTTTTCAATGACGCTGCATAAACCGGATTTCTTTTAGCAATACTATTTATCAGATTCAGCAATGTACCGCCATTTTTCCCTAAGCCATCGTATTCGATAAGCACCTGCTCAACAGCTCTCGCATCAGCCCGTGAAATGTTTTCTAGCCCTGCAATTGGATCAATCCCAATACCCTTCTAGCCGAGTGTGCGGCAGCTCGAGCCTCTAGGTTGTCCGTGATTCCCACATACTGGGTCACACCGTTTTCGTCTACCGAAACATACACTGACGTTTTACCAGCGTCTGGCAGAGCAGCTTCGATTTCCGCCTCAGATGCAGCCCCGCCTGACCCAGCTTCTCCAAGCTCAATTCCGGTACCAACATCAATAGAACCGCTCGTTGAACCGGCACCTGCGATAGCCGTCTCTTCGGCAGAGGTATTAAACACCGCAGAGAATCCTGGGAAATTTCGCGCCAGGAAATCGCTCAAACCAGCGGCGAGTTCCTCGGTCCATAAACCAGAAATCAGTCCCAAAAGTACCAAGGAACCTTTTGCCTTCGGATCCTCGGGAGTCTGCGATATTGGCAGAACCTCATCCTCCCACGGATTTGTGGGGTCAAGATGGAACTGATCATTGTATTTTTCTGCAGCCCCTGCGATGAGGCTTCCCGTCTCGGGATTTCCCCCTGACACTCCCGCAGCAATCAATCCAATGATCTGAGCAGTGCCAATCTTCAACTGGCTGCCTGCAGCACTCCTGTCACTGGCATCGAATCGTGAACTGACGAAGTCGGCTAACAAGCCGTTTGCCAGCGGTGTGAGACCATCAGCGACACCACCTGCGATTGCGCCGCTGGCAAAGCTCTCACCGCACGCCTGCGCAATCAGCCCACCCAATGCGGCGTGAAGGATCAGCTTTTCTGCCAATGCCGGAGCCACATCAAGACCTGCGGCTTTCAGATTCGCAGTGAGATCGCCGATGGCTTTGTTACCGATCGCAGCACCGAGGTCTATCCCCTCCCCGACCAATGCTTGACCCAGATTAGAACTGAAACTGCCGCCATTAATCGCAGTCGACACACCACTGTCGATTAGCGCATGGGTACCGCTACGCAATAGCGTGTTGGCCCAATTTTCAGGCTTGAGCATGTTTGCGGCGTAACCAGGGTTCTGGACGGGGCCCGTGGTCGGAACATTTGACCCACCATTGGCAGCTTCGCCCGCGCCGGAGAACCAGTTCTCGTCCGCGTAATCAATGAGCCCCGCTGTCACACCGGCGATGGCGGCGTTTTTCAGGCTGCTGCCACTCAAGGTGTCTTTGACGACCGCGCCGAGGTTCCCCTTGTTGGAAATCGCGCTGTTGATAGCAGTTGTAGAAAGGCTAACGACCACCGCAGCCTGGGTCGTCGACAGTCCGAGACCTGCCGGTCCCATGACCATGGACAAGGCAATCGCGAGGATGATCTGAGCACCGGCACCCAGCCCGGAATGGCTGTACTTGAAGGAGTCATGCACCTCCTTGACCATCCGCCAGTCCACGTCGCCGCGCTTCTCGGCATCCTTCATCCATGCAAGGCCTGGGTCCGCCTTGACCATGGCATCAATGGCCTAGCTGACGGTCTGCTGATTGACTTGTTTAACGTCAATGTGCAGGCCGTCGACCGCGTTGATAACCAACTGCCCCTTGGCGGTTAGCTCGCTTTGGCGCAACGTTTCATCGGTTTTCCCCTTCCCTGACATGGACGTCCAGGAGAGGCTACTGCTGCTCTTTTCATGACTCTCCTGGTGCAGATCCTTGACGCCCTCGAAGGTCACCGATCCGCCGCTATTGATGACCAGATCCTCTGCGCTGTTTAGCTTGGCGGCCTGGTAATGTTGATTGCCGCCGCTGGCAAGAACCAGGTCGCCACCCGAGCTGATTTCGCTGCTGATGTAGGTCGTCTGGGTGATTTCATCGCGTTTGGTTTTCTCGCTGCCGAAAGAGCCTTCGCTTTTCTTGTCGTACAGCGAGTAGTAGTTGTCCTGAGCGGCGAAGATCCCCAGTTTGTCACCGGCGGCCAGATAGGCCTCATCCCCCGCCGTGATTCGGCTGGAGATCAACGATAGGTTCTGGCCTGCGACCACCGCAATAGCGCCACCCGCGTTCAAATCACTGCCAACTTGATGAACGTGATCTTCCTGCACTGTCAGCTTCTTGCTCTTGGACAGGAAGTGGTCTTCGTTCGCTGCAGAAGCGATGGTTACGTCGCCTGCTGCCGCAATGGCAATGTCACGCTTGGCATCGATCTGCGTGGCAATGGCATTCACATCACGCCCCGCCTGCACCGACAGATCGCGGCCTGCGCTGAGGGTGGAAGTGGTCTGGGTGATGTCGCTGCTGGTGTGCTTGCTGTCCAACACCAGGCTGTTGACCACCTGGCTGGAAACGGTGTTGACATCGCGTCCGGCATTCAGCGTCAGATCACGCCCGCTCTGCAGCGCACTGCCGATGTTGTTGATGTCCCGACCTGCGGACACGCTCAGGTCATTGGCCGCTTCGATGCGCGCAGCGTTGTCGGCGTAGTCTTTGTGCAGTTGGCCGCGTGTACTGCTGTCGAGCGAGGTGATGGTGCGTTCGTTGGTGACGTCGCCCCCGATGGCGGTCACGGTGACGTCGCGACCAGCGATGATGCCGCCCGCCTTGTTGGTAATGTCGTTGCCCGCCAGTGCATCCAGACGGTTGCCTGCCTGAATCACGCCGCTGTTGACCAGATCCTTGCCTGCCGTGGCCGACAGGTTGTTGGTGGCTTTGAGGGTGCCGACGTTGTCGAGGTTTTCGCCTGCGATGAGGGTGACGTCGTTGCCGGCGATCAGTGCGCCGTTGGGTGCCAGGCGGTTGTCGGCCTGGGCGAGATATAGCACGGGCACCAGCACTTTTTCGCCGTTCACTTCGTGCTCTTCGAGCCAGACGATGTCGTGGGTCAGCGCAGCGACCTGCTGAGCGGTCAGCGACACGCCAACGGACAGATTGAGCGCGTCCTTGCTGGCGATGGCGTTGTTCATCAGATACTTGAACTGATCCTCGTTGGAGGTCTGTCCATCGATGAAGGCCTGGCCGGTGCGCGCGGTGATGGCTTGCTGAACGAGGCGTTGTTCGTAGAGGCCGTCGCCGAGGCGCTTCTGGCGGTGCCTTCATTCTGAGAGTGACGATGCTGATGATGACGGGATTTAACTTCTCGATCACTCTCCTTTTGCTCGAACAGAATTCGGAGTTAAAAAATCACGAGATATCATCTAGTAGAGACCGTCAGTTAGTCGCGCTTATCGGCGATTTCTTCATCAGCATCTTAGTAAAACAACTCACCAGCGCCTCTCTAGCGGCATGCAACATTAAAATTTCTTAACAATGATGCAAAAAGGTTTTTCTTGATTTTTCTCCTCCCCCCCCCTGAACAAATATGCCATTTCTTTGTTCTCTAAGGCCCTGTACACAAAAGCACGGTCACCCATAATTCTATATGAAGCGTGCTCCATGAACCCAGAATTTTCATCGGCAGCGAGTGCTTTACGTATTGATCCATATTTATCTGCAGCATTTTCTGGCAGAAGACTCACCGGAGGAGCACACGTTATGCCCTCATCACTTTCCAAATCGTTAAAATATGCACGCCTAAAGCCTCCCTCGCTGACAGCCCAATACACCGCAACAACCTCTGCGGCTTTCAGATCAAAATTGTTTATTTTCGTTATGACATATTGACTATCCGAGGTTTTGTGAACGCCCGCACCAAGATCTGAAGAAACCAGATCAGACAGGTCAATTATCGTACCCTTGGCTAAATCACAAACCTTGTCCCATGTAATCATATTGTCGACTCTATTTATTGGGGCCATTTAAAAATCCTCCCGATCACCTTACCAGTGCTAAGCGCTCGCTCCGCTGCAGCTTTACTCTCTCCCGCAGGCATATTTTGCACCGCCTTGACAATTTCCGCCTGCCAAGCCTCTATTTTAGCGGGAGACAACGTAGAGGGGTAGCTACCACCTGGGCCACGATATTTTGCGTCCCAGACTACAAGAGACGATGATCCTGGGTCAAAAGTAATAAAGTCTGCTCCAGGTGCAGACGCCTTGCCCGGAGGAGAAATAGGAATTTGTCCCAACTCCAATGCTTGGTTCCAGCCACGAGCCTCCGCAATTGCAGCATTTAGTTCCGTATAGGGATTTTTCCCTCCATTTACGTTCGCCAATATAACAGGCTCGTTCTGACCCCAAGAACTTTCACGGAGTCCCGACGAGTAATCATTTGGTGAGCTTATCTTATCTCCATTAGACGTGACGGTACTTCCGGAATAGCTCCCCAAATTCCCGCTAAACACACCCTCTCTACTCGTCCAAGACACAGCCCATTCATCGCTGCCTTTAGACTCGGCACTTACAAGATAATCTATCGCTTTTTGGATTCTACTATTGCTCGCAACCTCTCCGATTTGCAAGGTTGCCTTGGCACCACCTCCTCCCATTGCAGCGCCAGCTAGCAAACCGAAACGGTCGTCACTTGGCGCCCAATCTTTAATCACATCAGAAAGATACCCAATCGCTTCCAGTGAGCGACTTACAAGTAATTGTTTATACCGCTCGCACGTGCCATTCCCACAGGGCATCGCAACTAGCGCATCCAAATCATCCATGATGCGATCTCTAGCCATTTTTGCTCGTTGAGAGCCTGCAATGTCCTTCGCATACTCCATATTTCCTTTACTGTCTTCGTCAAACTTTCCCTGTTCCCATTTCTCGCGCGAGCAATCGTCATCCGCCCCACAACCGCCCATGGCCTTGGCAAAGGCGACTCTCTCTTCGTGTTCGAGGTAATTGTATTTTGTTGCTTGCGATGCAACCCAGCCCGCAATAGCCTGATCCTTATCGCTGCCGCCAGCAGCAGCTGCAACCGTCAAGCCAATCAGTTGCGAGGTCATCGCCAACAGCTGATCGTGCATACCGTTGTTGAATATCCTGTCACCCACGGATGCCACGAAGGCTTCATTCGCGCCGGCAGCCAAAGCACCAGTTCGGAAATCTCCACCTGCAAGTTCGGCGATCAACCCGCCTACCAGTGCGTGAGCACCCATTTTTCCGGGCAACCCCGAGAACTCCAACTGAGTGCCCAGGCGGTTGTAAATTCCGGCGGACATGACATCGGCAGCAGAACTGATCGCCGATTGTGCGAGGTTGTCCTTGAGGCTTCCTCCGTTAATAGCGGTATTGGCAACGGCGCTGAAACCGTTCTGGGCGAAGGTGTATTCACCGAATTTGATCAGATCGGCTGTCTTTCCAAGATCGAAGCCATGCGTTGCCTTGGCTGCATCTTCTGGCGACACACCGAAAGCCTTATCCAACACCCCAGCTGCGAATCCGGCCGCCAGTCCTGTTACCAGATAACCTTTCATGCTCTCGGCAGAGGTCACATCCTTAAGCACAGCACCGATATTGCCTTTGTTGTTGATTACGCTTACGGCTGCTTGTGAAACCGCGGCGGAAAAGCTCGCGGTAGCAGCGGCACTGGCGGCACTGCTGATGACTCCAGCGTATGCTCCATACCCTGCAGCTGTCGCAGCGCCACCCGCCGCTTCTCCTGCAGCCGTCCCGATGGTTGCAGCCGTCCCCGTCCCCGCCGTCAAAACGGTCACGATGATAATGATCGCCAGCATCGCTCCTTGACCCAGGCCGGAGTGGCTGTACTTGTACGAATCGTGCGTCTCTTTGATCAACTGCCAGTCAACATCCCCACGGGCCTCAGCGTCCTTCAGCCACGCCAGTTCGGGATCAGCCTTGACCATCGCATCAATCGCCTCGCTGACGGTCTGCTGGTTCACCTGCTTCACATCAATGTGCAGGCCATCCACCGCCTTGATCGCCAGATTGCCTTTTGCAACCAGCTCACTTTGACGCAGGGTTTCGTCAGTGCTGCCTTTACCCGACATCGA
This sequence comes from Pseudomonas sp. Pseu.R1, assembly GCF_045764065.1. Taxonomy (NCBI): domain Bacteria; kingdom Pseudomonadati; phylum Pseudomonadota; class Gammaproteobacteria; order Pseudomonadales; family Pseudomonadaceae; genus Pseudomonas; species Pseudomonas sp. Pseu.R1. Next base: position 1,985,381 of record NZ_JBJGEE020000001.1, read on the forward strand.
GTTCCAGGACAGGCTCGTGTTGCTCTTCTCGTGACTCTCCTGATGCAGATCCTTCACGCCCTCGAACAAAATCCCGCCACCGCTGTTCAAGGTCAGGTCTTTACCACTGTCGAGCTTCGCTACCTGATAGTGCTGGTCGCCCCCGCTGATCAGCATCATGTTGCCGCCGGAGGTGATCTCGCTGCCGATGTTGGTGACCTGGGTCACCTCATCGCGTTTGGTTTTCTTGGCGCCGAATGAGCCTTTTTTCTTCTTGTCGTAGAGCGAGTAATCGCTGTCCTGTGCGGCGAGGATGTCGAGCTTGTCGCCTGCGACCAGGTAGGCTTCGTCGCCTGCGGTGATGCGGCTTGAGATGATGGCAAGATTCTGCCCGGCGCTGACGGCGACGCTGCCACCTGCGTTGATCTCGGTCGAGACCTGGCTGACGTGATCTTCCTGCACTGTCAGTTTCTTGCTCTTGGACAGGAAGTGATCTTCGTCAGCTGCCGAGGCGATGGTTACGTTCTCGGTCGCAGCAATGGCAATGTCACGCTTGGCATCAATCTGCGTGGCAATGGCATTCACATCACGCCCCGCCTGCACCGACAGATCGCGGCCTGCGCTGAGGGTGGAAGTGGTCTGGGTGATGTCGCTGCTGGTGTGCTTGCTGTCCAACACCAGGCTGTTGACCACCTGGCTGGAAAAGGTGTTGACGTCACGTCCGGCGTTCAGCGTCAGATCACGCCCGCTCTGCAGCGCACTGCCGATGTTGTTGATGTCCCGACCTGCGGACACGCTCAGGTCATTGGCCGCTTCGATGCGCGCAGCGTTGTCGGCGTAGTCTTTGTGCAGTTGGCCGCGTGTACTGCTGTCGAGCGAGGTGATGGTGCGTTCGTTGGTGACGTCGCCCCCGATGGCGGTCACGGTGACGTCGCGACCAGCGATGATGCCGCCCGCCTTGTTGGTAATGTCGTTGCCCGCCAGTGCATCCAGACGGTTGCCCGCCTGAATCACGCCGCTGTTGACCAGATCCTTGCCTGCCGTGGCCGACAGGTTGTTGGTGGCTTTGAGGGTGCCGACGTTGTCGAGGTTTTCGCCTGCGATGAGGGTGACGTCGTTGCCGGCGATCAGGGCGCCATTGGGCGCCAAGCGGTTGTCGGCCTGGGCCAGGTACAGCACGGGCACCAGCACTTTTTCGCCATTCACTTCGTGCTCTTCGAGCCAGACGATGTCGTGGGTCAGCGCAGCGACCTGCTGAGCGGTCAGCGACACGCCAACGGACAGATTGAGCGCGTCCTTGCTGGCGATGGCGTTGTTCATCAGATATTTGAACTGATCCTCGTTGGAGGTCTGTCCATCGATGAAGGCCTGGCCGGTGCGCGCGGTGATGGCTTGCTGAACGAGGCGTTGCTCGTAGAGGCCGTCGCCGAGGCGTTTCTGCGCCAGGTCAGGGTCGTAACCCAACGCCGAGAGCATGTAGTCCGAGCTCATGAACTGCTTGAGGTCGGTGAGCACGGGGTTGGTTTCGATGAGGTATTTGCCGGTGCTTGGTTTGGCAGCGGAACTTGGCAGACCTTGAACGCGTGTCAGCCCTTGTGGATTGTTATCGACGTTGACTGCACTGACACTGGCACTCACGCCCGTATTCTGACGATTTTCAACGGTCAGCACTTGCCCCGCCGCCGTTGGTGCGTTGGCGGTGGCCACCAGTACGTCTCGGGATGAAGTGCCGGGTAAGGCTTGGTCACGCTGCGTCGCGGTGACAGTGGCGTTACCTAAGCTCCAATTTTGAGGGGAAACGCTGGCTTGAGTACTTCCCTCTGCGCTGAGACGGAACAAACCGTTCTGCCCGGACGGAAGACTGAAACCTGGAAGGCTCGTCGGGTCGACCTGCTGTTGAGCCAGATCAGGTGGCAGCTGTGCGTTCAGTCGAACCACAACCGTGGTGCCTGTACCGCTTGCGCGAGTGTCGGCGACCTTATTGGCGCCCGCTGCAGACGCGTAGTCTTCGTGAATGACGCTGTTTTGCAGGTCTTTGGTAGCGGTGATGGAAACATTGCCAGCCGCCTGGATCACTGCACTGCGGCCTGCGCTACCGGTGCCATCTTTGGCGACTTCTACATCGCTGACCAACGCCATTGAGGTAAGCGCCGTTGGCAATTGCACGAGATTGGCTGGATCGTAAGCAGAGCCTGGGGTGTTGCCCCACGCGTAACCAGAAAGCGTCCGGTCGGAAACGTTTTCGCCGGTGACGGCGTCCTTGACGGTAGTGACTTTGATTAGTCCGCCATCGTGGCCAGGCTCTCGTCCTGTCGCAAAAGTCACGACAGCCAAACGGATTTCCCCTGACGCTGCAACGTAGTAGACCTTGGGGAAGTCCGGGTTATCACGCTGGTTGTAGGCAACGACTTCGGGCATGAAACGGTTGACCGTACCGTCCGTCACCACTCCCTGATAGTACGTACGTGTTCGCTCGACCGTGCCGCTGACAGCTCCCAGGTTCTTGACGTTGTCCGCTTGAATGGAGATGTTGCCGCCTGCACTGACGGTGCTTTTACTGTTGAGAAAATTGCTGCCGGTGAACGTGAAATTGCTCCCTGCCGTCAACAACGCAGAGGCAGTGGTATCGCTGTCCTGCCCAGCGTCGAACGTCTCCCGGGCGATGTAATTGACCTCGTAGTGATCGCCGCTGCAATCGAGGCACTGCACGGCGATGAAGCCTTTGACGAGGGTGCGACCGACCGCAAAATTCTGCGTGCCGTCCGAGCCTTCGGTACGGTTTTCGAACGCGGTGGCGTTGATCGAGAATGCGCCGCCGCTCTCCATCGAACCGGAGATGTTCGAAACCTGATTGGCGCGTGCCGTGCCATATCCACCCATGCTGAGATTACGCAGGCTGTAAAAATCGCCCTTCAGATTGGTCAGGCTTGCAGTGTTCAGCTGCATGTCCGAGCCGCTGAAGATCAGACCTTGCGTGTTGCTCAGCGTCGGCGTCGTCAGCGTCAACCCCTGAGCCGCGCCCAACGTACCGTAGTTGGCAATACCCCCAGCGTTGAACACCATGTCCGCCGCTGACGTGATACGGCCATAACTGGCGGCCTGTCCCGCTATGTTGACGTCCGTGCGCGCACCGCCTGCAATACTGGCCGCAGCGCCCAGCGACAGTTGGCCTGCGCCCACGCCCAGGGTTCCGAGACTGGTGAGTCGACCATTACCCGAATAAGTACCGCTCAGATTCAGACTCAACGTGCCGTCACTGGCAATCAGTCCATCGTTGCTCCAGTTGCTGCCCGTACCGGTGAATACACTGGACGCGAGCAATTGCCCGGTCGCGGTCTGCGTGAAGTTATTCACGTTGACGTTCAGCGCGCCCGCCTGCAAAACACTGCTGTTTACCCAGCTGTCGGCATTCAGGGTCATGGCGCCACGGGTGACGAAGCTGCCGCCAGCGTTCATGACATTGGTCGTGGAAATCCCGAACTTGCCACCGCCCACATGCAAGATGCTGCCGCCCGCATTGAGCAGACTGCCGACGTTCAGAGCCAGGTCGGTGTTAGCGGTTTCCAGGGTGCCGTTGCGGTTATCAAACAAGCCGCCGATCTGGAAATTCGTCGTGCCGCTGCTACCCAGCGCGCGCAGCTTGCCGGTCTGGTTGTCGAGGCTGGCAGCGCTGATGTTGAGGGTGCTGTCGCTTTCGATGATGCCCAAACGGTTGTTCAGGGCGCCGCTCAAATTCAGGTCGATTTGTTGACCGGCGATCTGGCCGTCGTTGTCGCCGCTGTTATCGAAGTTGTTGCCGGTGACGCTGATGTTTTGCTTGGCGTACAGGCTGCCGTTGCGGTTGTCGAAGTTGCCGCTACCGGTGTTGATCAGCGCGTCACCGGTCTGCGCAGAGATACGTCCGCCGTAGTTGTCGATGCCCGCCAGAGCGCGAATGTCTAGGCGTTGCGCCTGGGTGATGCCGCCCTGACGATTGAGGTCATACCCGTTCTTCAGCACGCCGGTGATGCGCGCCGTTAAAGCGTTTTGCAGGCTGGAGAGCACGCCGCCCCGGTTGTCGACGTTGTTGGCGGTGAGGTTGAGATCACCGCCCTGAGCGATGATCTTGCCGGTCTGGCTGTCGATGTCGCCGCTGATGGTCAGGTTCAACGCGCCTTGGCTTTGCAGCGTACCTTGGCTGTTGGCGAGGCTCGCGGCCTGCACCGAGAGGCCGGCATTCTTGCTGTAGATCAGGCCGTCGTTGGCGTTCTGGATCGCGCCGCTGGCCGTCAGCAGCAGTGGATCATTGGCGGCAACAGTGCCTCTGTTACTGTTGTCCAGTCCACCCGTGAACAGGGTCATCGCCTGTTGGCTGGCGAGTTGGCCGCCTTGGTTGTTGATCTGGGTGGCGCGACTGATCAGCAGATCGCCCGCACTGGCGAGCTTGCCGTTTGTGTTGGTCAGGCTGCCGAGCAGGTCGAGGGTGACACCAGCATTGCTGGCGATGCTGCCGGCGCTGTTGTTCAAATCAGTGCCGGTGAGACTTAGCGCCTGCTGTGCGTTGATCGTGCCGGCGGCGTTACCGAGTTGCGCTGCGTGGATAGTCAAGGCAGCGCCGCTGTCGATGAGGCCGTTCTGGCCGTTGTCCAGCAGTCCGCTGACGGTGTAGGTCTGCACTGCTCCGCTGGACAGAATCCCGCCCCGGTTGTCGACGTTGGCCGCGCTGATGTTGAGTGTTTGCTGGCTGACCAATGCGCCATTGGCCGCGTTTAGCAAGGCACCGTTCAGGCTGACGCCAACGTCGCCGTTACGGCTCGACAGCGTGCCGCCGTTGCGGTTGTCGATACTGCCACCGCTGATGCTGAGACCTTCCAAACCGGAGATCAGACCCAGTTGGTTAAGCAGTGAATCGGCGTTAAGTGTGAGCTGCTGGTTGCTGATCAGCTTGCCGTTGCTGTTGTCCAGCGTGCGGCCTGCGAGGTTGAAACTCTGGCTGCTGGAGATTTCGCCACCGGCGTTTTTCAGGTCGCGCAGGTGATTGATGGCCAACGGATTCTGGGTGGTGATCAGGCCATTGCTGTTGTCGAGATCTGCGCTCTTAAGGTCGAGGTTAACGGCCGTGGTGCCCAGCAGTGTGCCACTGACGTTATTGATGCCGGTCGCTTGCACGTTGAGGGTTTGAGCAGCGTTGATCAGGCCATCATTGCTGTTGTTCAGCAGACCATCGACGTTGAGGGTCAAGTCGTTACGACTGGTCAGGGTGCCGACGCTGTTGTCCAGCGTGCCGCTACGTGCATCGAGGCCGGCGGCGGCGATCATGCCTTTGACGTTGGTCAGCGCCTGAGCGACGTGCATGATCAGCGTCTGATTGCTGAGCAGTTTGCCGTTGCTGTTGTCGAGGCTGTCGGCGTTGAACGCGAAGCCCAGAGTGCTGGAAATTTCGCCGTACTGGTTGTTCACACTTGCGAGGTTTTTCAGCAGCAAGGTGCCAGGAGCGTTGATCAAGCCATTCTGGTTGTTGAGCTGGCCATGGTTCAAATCCAGGGTCAGGCTGGCGTTGCTGAACAGCGTGCCGCCTTGTTGATCAAGCCCGAGGATGCTGGCGGTCAGTGCCTTGTTGCTGCCGATGCTGCCACCGGCGCTGTTGGTGAGTTGTGCAGCGCTCAGCTCAAGGCTGTCGGCGCTGGTCACACGCCCGTTGTGGCTGTTATCGAAATCGCCGGTTTGAATCAACACCGCGCCTTTGCCGCTGATGCTGCCGTTTTGCGAGTTGTCCAGGCTGGCACTGTTGAGGGTCAGGCCGCCATCGGTGATCAGCTTGCCGCTTCGGCTGCTGACGGCGCCGGTGCTGTCGATGCTTAACGCCCCGGCACTGGACAGACTCCCGCCGTCGTTGGTCAAGGAGGCGCTGCGAACACTGAGCGTACCTTCGCTGCTGAGCAGGCCAAGGTTGTTCAGCAAGTCGCCGCTTAGGCCCAGATCGACGTTTTGCAGGCTGAGCAGGTTGCCGCCGCTGTTGTCCAGGCGTGTGCCGGTAAGACTCAGGCCGGTCTTGCCAGACAGCACGCCGTTGTTGCGGTTGGCGAGTTGATCGACCGCCAGGCTCAGGTTTTTCTGGCTGATCACTCGCCCCGCATCGCTGTTGTCGAGTTGCTGCGCCGTCACGCTGATCGCCTCTTGGCTGGATACCTCGCCACCTCGGTTGTCGATGGTGGCGACGTTCAACGTCAGCAGGCCGTTGGCGCTGAGCAGACCGTTGTGGCTGTTGTCGAGCCGGGTGCCGGTCAGGCTGAGGCTTCCCAGCGCTATGAACTGACCGCCCTGTTGCTGCAGGCCGCCGATGTTGGCGATGAGGTCTTGCTTGCTGGCGATTTGTCCGAGGCTGTTATCGATGTTCGCGGCATTCAGCATCAGCTTGCCGTCGGCGATCAATGCTGCGTTGCGGTTGATCAGAGCGTCGTCAACGCTGAGAGTCATCTCGCCACGGCTGCTCAGCAGGCCGTCGGTGTTGTCGAGACCCCCCGCGCGGGCATCGATGGCCGCTGCGGAAATCGCGCCATTGACGTTGGCCAAGGCGTGGGCAACGCGCACCATCAGGCTCTGATTGCTCAGCAACTTGCCGTTGCTGTTATCGAGGCTGTCGGCGTTGAGCTCAAAGCCCAGGGCGCTGGAAATTTCGCCGTTCTGGTTGTTCACACCAGCAAGTTTTTTCAGCAGCAAAGCGCCCGGTGCGTTGATCAGGCCATTCTGGTTGTTGAGCTGGCCGTGGTTGAGGTCAAGGGTGAGCGTGCTGTTGCTGAACAGCTCACCACCTTGTTGGTCGAGGCCAGTGACGCTGGCAGTTACGGCCTTGGCAGCAGCAATGCGACCGCTGTCCTGGTTGATGACCTGGGCGGCGGTAAGGCTCAGGCTGTCGGCACTGGTCAGTTGGCCTTGGTGGCTGTTGTCGAACGCGCCGGTGTTGACGACGGTCGCGCCTTTGCCGGAGATTGCGCCGTGGTTGCGATTGTCCAGGCCGGCGCTGGTAAGGGTTAGCGTGCTGTCGGTGCTCACCGAGCCCTGTTGATTGTTCACAGCGCCCGTTGAGACGACCTTCAAAGCCCCGGCGCTGGAGAGCTTGCCGGTGGTGTTGGTCAGGTTATTGGCCCCAACGTTCAGGGTGCCTTCGCTGCTGAGCAGACCGTTGCTGTTGTCGAGATCACCTGTGAGGTTGACGCTGAGATCGGTTTGCCCGGACAGAGTGCCGCCACTGTTGCTCAGCAGCCCGCCGTCGAGGCGCAATGCGCTGCCCGCGTAGATCAGGCCGTTGTTCTGGTTGAAGACATTGGCGATGTTGAGGTTCATCGCGCCGCCGGACAGCAGCTTGCCAATCTGGTTGTTGTTCAACTGGCTGGCCTTGATGTGCACATCGGCGCTGCTGGAGAGCTCACCGCTGCGGTTGTCGATGTCCGAAACATCGAGGTTCAGTGCTTTTGTCGAGCCCACCAGGCCGCCCGCGCGATTGTCGAGCTGGCTGCCCTTGAGGGTCAGGTTGCCTTGGGCGACCACTTCGCCTTTCTGGTTGCTCAACGTGTTGATGGTGGCGGTGAGGTCGCGCTTGCTGGAAATGCGTCCATTGCTGTTGAGCGCCACATCGGCGTTGACCAGCCCTGCCCCGACTGCGATGATCAGGCCGCCCTGGTTGTTCAGCGTGCCTTGAACGTTCAGGGCCAGATTGCCCCCGGCGGTGACCTGCCTGCCGCTGTTGTCGAGGCTCTGGCTCGTGGTGGCGCTCAGGTCACGGCTGGCAATCACCGTTCCGTTGTTGCGCAGGTTCTGCGCATTCAGCACCACATCACCTGTCGCGTTGCGGCTGTTGTCGGCATTCACCCCGGCTTCGACGATCGCGTTGTTGGTCAACTGGCCGTTGCTGCTCAGGCTGATGCGATCACGTGCGGCGATGTTCTGCTGAATGGTCAGCGCGTCACGAGTCTGCACGTCGACACTGTTGCCATACATCGCGCCTTGCACCTCGGCGCTGACCGCTTTGACGTTGACGGCGCCGTTGGCGGCAACCTGAGCCATGCTCAGCTGGCCGTTGGCGTCGATTTGGATGTCCCCTGCGCTGGCGGCGAGGTTACCCGCGAGTTTCACGCCAACACCGGTTTCGGTGCCCACGAGGCGGATCGCGCCTGCGTACATCCCGCCGAGGGCCGAGCTGTCGATAGCCAGCTGTGGTTTTGCGCTGCCGTCATCGGCCAATGCGCTAACGTTCAGCGTTTGTGCGTTGACGTCGTTGCGGCCGGTGACGATGTTCAGTTGTTTGGCGTGCAACTCGGCGTTGATTTTCGCGCTGCGGGTGATGATGTCGAATCGGTCGACGTTGTCGGCGTTCAGCCCTGCGCCGTCGATGGAGACGCTGCCGCCGTCGACGTGGAAGTGGTCAATCCCGCCTGCGCTGTCGAGCACGGGTTTGCCGGTGGTCAGGGTCGCTTGCGGGGTGTTGATGAAGCCGCAACCGTTGCAACTGATGCCGTACGGGTTGGCGACGATGACGCGGGCGGCCTGCCCTGCCACTTCGGTATAACCCTTGAGCTGCGTGGCGTTGGCGCCGGTCACTTCGTTGAGAATGGTGCTGGCCGCGCGGCCATTGAGGTTCTGGTTGCCGAGGATGATGCCGCCCAGTTGTGTGCTCTGGGTGCGGTCGGTGGCGTTGTTGAGGATCACGCCCTGGGTACCGACGTTGTACTGCTGGTACTGGTTGTGCGACAGGCCGCCAGCGTTGGGCGCGGCAATGTTGACGATGGGCACACCGTTGCCCGCTTGGCCCAACGTGGTGTTGGTGGTGCCGCTCACAGCAATGCCGTCGGCCTGGGCGAGCAGCGGCTGCCAGAACATCGCGTTGACCAGAATCAGGGCGAGACCACGTTTGGGCAGGCCGCAGAAGGTGCTGCGCGCGGTCAGTTTCGCGGAAGGCTGGCGGGCGAGAAAATCGAAGAAACGAACGTCCATGTCAGGGATTCCGGCGAAACGTTAGAGGAAGAAATCGAGGCGGAAGTAGATCGGCGACTCACGCTCGATCACGCCGCCAGGACGTTCCAGCGAATGGGCAAAGGTCACGGTCGCCGCGACGTGCTGGCCGCGGGCGAAGAATTCGAAGGCGTTGCTGGAAAGGCGCCCGTGCTGGTCACCGTTGTAGCGGTCGTTGCGGATCACGCCCTGGTCGTAGGAGGCGGCGGTGCCGTAATCCGAGAACAACGGGCGCAGCCAGTCCAGGGTCACGGGGCGACTCAGACGCAGTTCATTGCGCCAGTAGCCGCCGCTGTCGCCGGACAGAAACTGGTCTTTGTAGCCACGCACCGAGGCCGAGCCGCCCAGGCTCATGCGCTGCGGGCTGAACAGCACGTCTTCGCTGCGCTGCCCGGTGGCCAGGCTGGTGAAGGTCAGGCTCTCGCCCCACAATTTGAACGGCTGCAAATAGCTGACGGTGCCGGTGTACTTGCGGTAGCGCGCATCGGTCTCGCCGGGGCCGGGGTGGTTATTGTTCTGAGCACCGAAGGCGCCGATACCTTGCTGCATGCCCAGATCGACGTTGAGAAACGCCCCACCGATGCGCCGACCGTGGTTGATGCCATATTGCACCTCGGTGATGCGGTTGCTGCTCAGGGCCAGGCGACTGTCTTCGATGTAATTGTTGGTGCGAAGGTTGGAGAGGCCAACGTTGAGCGAAGTCTTGCTCAGGGCATCGCGGTAGATCACCCGGTCGGCGCGGAGTTGGTGAGTCTGGCTGTCGCCGCTCTGTTTGAAGTTGAAACCGTTGGCTTGAACCTGGGAGCGAAAGTCGCTTTCGCTGTAGCTGTAAGTGAAGTTCCACCAGCCCCACGGCAAGTTATAGGCAAGCGAGGCGTTGTGCGAAGTGTGCGCCGAATCGGTCATCGCATCGTGGCCGCCACGCAGACTCAACTGATCGGCCAGTCCCAACGGACTGTCCCACTCGAGTCCGGTGTTCCACTGCTGCTCGCCGGTGCTGCGCTGGCCATCGTTGTTGCGCGACAGGCTGGCACGCCAGGGTTTCTGTGGGGTGTTCTTGACCAGCACGTCACTGCCGCCGACCTGCTGCCCCGGCGTCAATTCCATCTGGGCCTGATTGGACGGCAAGCGGTTGAGCTGGTCGACCATCTGCTCGATCTCGCGCAGGTTGACCAACTGCCCTTCCCGCCCCGGGAACGCCATGACCAGTTCACGATCAGTAAGGCCGCTACCGGCATCGCTCTTGAGCTTTTCCAGCCGCCCTTCGATCACCAGCACTTGCAAGTGGCCCTTGGACAAATCCTGTTGCGGCAGGTAGGAGCGACTGGTCACCAAGCCTTTCTCGAGGTAGAGGTCGGTGATGACCTTGAGCAGCTCGTTTAGCTGCGAGACGCCCAGGCACTGGCCGAGGTACGGCTGGGTCAAACGATTGCGCTCAGACTCGGAAAGAGAATCGGCGCCTTTGAGTTCGATGGTCTGGATCGTGAAGCAGCGTGCATCCGCGGGCTTAACGGGTTGCGTTGGCGTCGCTTGCTTGCCGGGTAGATCCTTGAGTTCTTCAAGGCGGCGCTGCTGGTCTTGCAGCAGAAGCTGCTGGCGGTCGCGGATGAGGTCCTGTTCGCCTGGGGTAGGCGCGGCGACGGAGACAAGGGGTGGTGTGGTCAGCAGGCAGAACAGCGCGACTCGATGAACGGGAAAACCCACGGAGCGTCCTTGCAATGGCACGGTGATATCAAAGAGGTTGGATCCTATTCAGCCATTTGTTTGACGTCAATTAAAATGTATCAATTTGTGCATTTCCCGATACACGGCGGACTCAAATTGCCAGCAAGTCAACGATCCTTCGGTTGCCCGGAACGGCCATTTCGTGAAGGAGGTGCGGATATCTATGTGACAGGAACATAGCGGGCGGCGAGAGCAACGCGCCCATAGGGGCCGTGCTTGCGCGTGTGGCGTAGCCAAAAAGCGGCTCAACGCGGCTGAGGAACGCTTGCGCTCGGGCGAACTTCAGGTCCGAGCGGAACGTCAATGACGTCGAAAAAGCACTCACCGGGGCTTGGTTTCTTCCAAACCCGCGACGTGATTTTCTCCAGACGAAAAAAAACCCAAGAATTCGCACTTACGTGGACCTCTCGGGTTTTGAAGATGGTGGGTCGTGTAGGATTCGAACCTACGACCAATTGGTTAAAAGCCAACTGCTCTACCAACTGAGCTAACGACCCGCTTCGTGGTGGCGCGTATATTACTGATTTTTCTCAGTAATTCAACACCTCATTCTAAAAAAATTAAAAATAATGCGTTGGGTCAGGAATCCCCGCCGTGGCGAAGCCTTCTGCGCGCAGGCGGCAGCTGTCGCATTTGCGGCACGCGCGGCCTTGATCGTCGGCCTGATAGCAGGAAACGGTCAGCCCGTAATCGACACCCAGGCGCGTGCCTGTCTTGACGATATCGGCTTTGCTCATCATCTGCAGTGGGGCCTGGATGGTGAAACCCTGTCCTTCTACACCGGCTTTGGTCGCCAGGTTGGCCATGCGCTCGAACGATTCCACGAACTCAGGGCGGCAGTCCGGGTAGCCAGAGTAATCGACTGCGTTGACGCCGATGAAGATGTCACGGGCACCCAACACTTCAGCCCAACCCAAGGCCAACGAGAGGAAGACGGTGTTACGAGCTGGCACGTAGGTCACCGGAATGCCTTCACTTGGCGCTTCCGGTACGTCGATGCTGCTGTCGGTCAGGGCGGAGCCGCCGATGCCGTTCAGGTTCAGGCCAATCACTTTGTGCTCGATCACGCCAAGGTCCTTTGCCACACGCTCAGCGGCCTGAAGCTCGGCGCGATGACGTTGACCATAATCGAAGCTCATCGTGTAGCACGTGAAACCATCGGCTTTGGCCATCGCGACAACAGTGGCCGAATCCAGGCCACCGGACAGCAGGATTACCGCTTTTTTCTCAGTCATGTGTTTGCTCCTCTCAGCGTCCTGGCTCGTCGTCCCAGAGAATTTTGTGCAATTGCAGTTGCATTCTGACCGGCAGATTATCGGCCACGATCCAGTCCGCCAGGTCTCTGGGGCGCAGATCATGGGCAACCGGTGAGAACAGCACCTCACCCGCGCGGCGCTCAAGACCGTACTGGATCAGCTTGGAAACGGCCCAGTCGTAATCCTCGCGAGAGCAGATCACGAATTTGACCTGATCGTTCGGCGTCAACAGTTCGATATTTTCATATCGATTGCGCGCGACCTCTTTCGAACCGGGGGTCTTGAGGTCAACGACGCGGCTGACGCGCGGATCAACTCTGGAGATGTCCAATGCGCCGCTGGTTTCGAGGGAAACCTCGTAACCAGCGTCACAGAGGCGCTCAAGCAACTTGATCACGTTAGGCTGCGCCAATGGCTCGCCGCCCGTGACGCAGACGTAGCGAGGGCGATAGCTGGCGACCTGATCCATGAGAGCATCAAGCGTGTGAATTTTTCCGCCCGTGAAGGCGTATTCACTGTCGCAGTATCCACACCGCAGAGGGCAACCGGTGAGACGCACAAAAACGGTAGGCAAGCCTGCCGTGCGCGTTTCACCCTGCAAAGAGTAAAAAACTTCGGTGATGCGTAATGTGTCTTGCATAAGGGCCACGGGCGTAACGGCTAAACAGGCCATCCGCCTCCGTCAGGCACTTCTGTACACTCTGCCATCGCAGAATCCACAGAAGCGTAATCAATACCGGAATTTCGGGTGCGCGATTCTAACGAAAAAAGCCGCGCAACGCGCGGCTTTCTTGAATCATCGGTCAAGCTGTTGGGCGATCAGAGACGCTGAAGGTCACGCTGAGCCAGTTGCGCCGCCGATGTTCCCGGATACTGGGCAACGACTTGCTGCAAAATGCCTTTGACCTTGTCGGTATGACCGAGGCGGCGCTCGACATCAGCCAGCTTGTAGAGCGAATCAGGCACCTTGGCGTGTTTCGGGTACAACTGGCTGACTTTGGCGAAGGCCTGACCGGCACCTTGCAGGTCGCCTTTGGCCAGGTTCACCTCACCCAGCCAATACTGGGCGTTACCCGCGTACTGACTGTTTGGGTACTTGCGCAGAAATGCAGAGAACGCCTGGCTGGCCTTGTCGAAATCCTTGGCCTTGATCAAGTCGAAAGCAGCGTCGTAGTAGAGCTTCTCTTTCGCCGGATCACCGGGTTCGGTGCTGGTCTGCGGAGCCTGCCCGGCAGCAGCGCCAGCGGCAGGTGCTACAGGGGTTCCGCCGGCATTCACACCACCGTCGGAAGGGGAATTATTGGCAGCCGGTGCAGCAGGTGCGCCACCCGCTCCGATGCGAGAATCGAGATCCTTGTAACGATCCAGCGCTTCTTGCTTCATTTGCTGGATATCGTTCTGCTGGACTTCGACGATTCCACGCAAGCGCGAAATCTCTTCCTGCATTTGTTGCAACTGCATGAACAGCTGACCTTGCGCCGAAGGCTGGGCCGTAGCCCCGCCTCCGGCGTAGGCGCCTGCCGTACCATAACCCGATGGCGGATAACTGCTGCCAGCGGAGCCAGAGTTGTCATCGACCACAGGAACCGCACCCATCGCTGCGAGAGGAAGGGTGAGAGCCAAAACGGTTAAAGCACGGCGGCACGTTCGCATGTCAAATTACTTACGCAGTTCGACGCGACGGTTTTGAGCCCAGGATTGCTCGTCGTTGCCGGTAGCAACTGGACGCTCTTCACCGTAGGAAACCACTTCCAGTTGAGCTGGCGATACGCCTTGCAGAACCAGGTAGCGTTGAACGGCTTTCGCACGACGCTCGCCCAGTGCCTGGTTGTACTCACGGGTACCGCGTTCGTCAGTGTTACCTTCCAGAACAACGCGAGCGCCGTTAGCTTTCAGGTCCTTGGCGTGAACGTCCAGAGCGCGCATGGCTTCTGGCTTCAGGTCAGAACTGTCGTATTCGAAGTAGAAAGTGGTGATTGCGCGCAGAGCAGCTTCTTCGCTCAGCGAGCCATCAACGGCACCGGTGTTAGCGCCGTAACCAGCGTTTGGATCTACAGCAGCGCCTTGACCGGCATTGTCGCCGCCTTTGGACGAGCAACCTACAGCTACAGCCATGGCCAGAGCCAGCGCAGCAAATTTACCAAACTTCAGCATTTCCATCGTGAAACTCCTAATGAACCCCAGTGTGTTAAGTAAAACGTAAAGCGCCGCGTCAGTTCAGGTAAGGGGACCAGGAAGGTTCTCTGACTTCGCCTTGAGCGGTAGGAAGCGGGAGCCTTACGCGTCCATTAATGGACACGAGCATCAAGACTCCCCGGCCCTGCTGGCGGGTGGCGTAGATTACCATGGTGCCGTTGGGCGCAACAGTAGGCGACTCATCAAGGTTGCTGTCTGTGAGAACTTTTACGCTACCGCGTTGCAAGTCCTGAGCCGCCACCTTGAAGTTGGTGAAGCCGTCCTGACGATGAATCATGACCAGAGTCTTTTCATCAGCAGACAACTTGGGTGCCGCATTGTAATTGCCGATGAAAGTGACGCGCTGTGCACCGCCGCCATTGATACTGGACTTATAGATCTGTGGCTTGCCACCACGATCAGACGTGAAATAAATAGTCGAACCGTCTTTACCGAAGAACGGTTCGGTATCGATGGAAGGATCATTGGTTACGCGACTCAACTGACGCGAAGCCAGGTCCATCACATAAATTTCAGGGTTGCCGTCTTTCGACAAGACCATCGCCAGCTTGCTACCGTCCGGAGACCACGCAGGCGCGCCGTTCAGACCTTCGAAGTTGGTGATCTGCTCGCGGCGGCCAGTATCAATGTGTTGCACGAAGATACGTGGACGCTTCTGCTCGAACGACACGTAGGCAATACGCTTGCCGTCTGGCGCGAAACGCGGGGACAGGATCGGCTCGCGAGATTGCAGCAGCGTCACCGCACGGGCACCGTCGTAGTCCGACCGTTGCAACGTGTAGCGCGTGTTGTTACCTCCGAAACGCTCGGCAGTGACATACAACATGCGCGTGGAGAAAGCACCTTTGATACCGGTCAGCTTTTCAAAAGACTGATCGGAGATGTAGTGCGCCATATCCCGCAATTGGTCAGTGGTGCCCGACACGTTACCGGTCAGCACTTGCTGCTCGGTCGCAACGTTGAACAGCGCGTAGTTGACCTGCAGACGACCACCCGACGGCACGATGTTGCCGACCATCACGTACTGCGCACCCAGAGCTTTCCAGTCACGGAAAATGACTTCGCTGGCCTGGCTTGGCTGGCTGATCATGTTTTCCTTTGGAATCGGCGAGTAATAGCCCGAATTCAGCAAGTCGCTGCTGATGATCTGAGCCATGTCTTCCGGCAATACGCTGCCGCCCTGCAGACCGAACGGCACGACCGCAATAGGTGTGGCACGGTCACTGCCGCTTGTGACCAGAATGTTCTTTTCGTCGGCAGCGGCAAAACCCGCTGCGCAACACAGAACCACAAGCAATCCTCGAAGAAGGTTAATCACAAGGCTAGATCCTCAGGTGTGAATGTCATCTTGAATGACCGGTAAGGTGCGAAATCCGAAGGTTTCAGACCTTGCATCTCTGTCAAACGACCAATGTTTTTGACCGCCGCAACGGCCGAGCTGTCGAACGGACCGTCGCCACTGGACTTGGCCACGCTCACCGAAGTGATCGTACCGTCCGGCAACATCGCGATCTGCAACACGACCGTCATGCCTTTGCGCGCCGAAGGTGGACGTGCCCAGCCCTCCGCAGCCCGCGAGCGAATCAAGTCGTCGAAGTTGCCTGCAGTTTCGTCACCACGCTCATCGGCCAGCGCCTGTTGGCGTTCCGGCTTGTCGGAGAGCAGGTCGGCCAATGCCTGGGCCTTCTTCTCTTCCGCCGATTTGCGGGCAGCGTCCTGAGCCTTCTTCTTGGTATCGTCAGCCGCTTTCTTCTTGGCGTCCTCAGCCGCTTTTTTCTTCGCGTCTTCGGCAGCCTTTTTCTTCGCATCTTCTGCAGCCTGTTTCTTCGCATCCTCAGCAGCCTGCTTCTTGGCTTCCTCGGCGGCCGCACGCTTGGCGTCTTCCTCGGCCTTTTTCTTCGCGTCGTCTTCGGCTTTCTTCTTGGCTATATCAGCCAATTGTTTCTCTTCTGCGGCTTTCTTCGCGTCGTCCGCTTTTTTGGCTTCGGCTTTCTTCGCGTCATCGGCCTTTTTCGCCTCTTCCGCTTTCTTCGCTTCCTCAGCCTTCTGTTCTTCGGCCTTTTGAGCGGCATCGGCTTTCTTTTGTTCCGCCGCCTTTATGGCCTCTTGCTCAACTTTCTTCTGCTCCATCTGCTCGACTTCTGTCTGTCGCGCAGCGGATTTCTTTGCCTCGCCAGCAAGCTTCTGATTGGTCTGGGTCGTCGCCTGGCTTTTCGATTTCAGCTGATAAAGCGTGGCCTGAACGATCGGCCGGGCTTCAGGCAGCTCCGGCGTCATCGCGAAGCTGACAAACAGCAGGCCAAAAATCAGGACGTGCAATGCCACGGCCCAGACCGAGGGCCAGAAGTAGCTTTCCGAGGCTGACGGCTCTCGAATCGGCTGCATCAGGGCGCCTCGGTAATCAGACCAACATTCCCGACTCCGGCCTTCTGCAATCCGCCCATCGTGCCCATCACGGCACCGTAATCAACGGATTTGTCGCCACGGATGAACACCTGGGTCTGCTTGCCCGCTTCACGACCTGCCGCGATGATCTTGGTCACGGCGCTGGTCAGTTGCGGCAAGGTCATGGCCTTGTCCATCTGTTTGTCGGTATCGACTTCACTGCCAAGGTTCCAGTAGTAGGTCTTGTCAGCCTTGATCGAAATGGTCAGGACCTGATTGTTGTTGTCCTGCGGCAAGGCCTCACTGGAGACCTTGGGCAGATCGACTTTCACGCCCTGGTTAATCATTGGCGCAGTCACCATGAAGATGACCAGCAGCACCAGCATCACGTCGATGTAAGGCACCACGTTCATTTCGGCGACCGGCTTGCGTTTGCCGCGTCGGCCGCGAGCGATTAAAGCCATTGGGAGATACCTGCTTAGTCTTCGCTGGTGTGCACTTTACGGTGCAGGATGGCCTGGAATTCGTCGGCGAATGTGTAGTAACGGCCAATCAGGTTCTCGCCACGAGCAGAGAAACGGTTATAGGCGATTACTGCAGGGATTGCAGCGAACAGACCGATGGCGGTCGCGATCAGGGCTTCGGCGATACCCGGAGCAACCGTGGCCAGAGTGGCTTGCTGCGCAGTGGCCAGACCACGGAAGGAGTTCATGATCCCCCAGACAGTACCGAACAGACCGACGTAAGGACTGGTGGAACCGACGGTTGCCAGGAACGGCAGGCTCTGCTCAAGTTTTTCTTCTTCACGGGAGATGGCGACGCGCATCGCACGCGCAACACCTTCCATGACCGCATCAGGGTCAACGCCCGGTTGCTGGCGCAGACGGGAAAACTCTTTGAAACCGGCGCGGAAGATCTGCTCGACGCCCGAATCCGGATCGGGGTTGCTGCCCGCCTGACGATACAGCTTGGACAGGTCGATACCCGACCAGAAGCGCTCCTCGAAGCTATCCAGCGCACGGCGCCCGGCGCGCAGCATGGCGCTACGCTGAAAAATCATGATCCACGAAGTGACCGATGCGGCCACGAGGATCAGCATCACCAACTGAACGACCACGCTGGCATTGCTGACCAAACTCCACATGGAGGTATGGTCGACGACGTTAGCTTCCACGCTGTATCTCCTGCTCTGAATGTGTACCCGCGCCACTCTGACCGGCAAAGGCCGTGCGCAGAGTTTCGGGAATGGCCCGGGGTCTGAAACTGTCGGCGCGCACACACGCCACCAAAAACTGCCCTTCACAGAGCAGTACATTATCCACAGCCCGCCTGACGTGTTGCTGAAAGCGCAGGCTGGCGCGGTTCAATTCGATCACTTCGGCGCTGATCAGCAGCTCGTCGTCCAGCCGCGCGGGCGAGTGGTAACGCGCCTCACTGGAGTGCACGACAAACAACAGGTTCTCGTCGCTGGCCATTGCAGACTGGGCGAAGCCCAACTCCCGCAACCGCTCAGTCCGAGCCCGTTCCATGAATTTCAGGTAATTGACGTAGTAGACGACGCCGCCGGCATCGGTGTCTTCGTAATAAACGCGACAGCGATGTGCGAACGGCTGAGCCCCGTTTTGCGCGCGCATACTCTAGTGCTTACTCCTCAGGTTGCCAATCCGGCCAGGCAACTGTTTTTCATCGTTTTTCACAGCGTAGGGCAAGGTGATATCCCCTCGACTGCCCGTCAGACCATCAAACACTCGAATAGGTCGGTCGATGGGCTTTTTATTCATCGAAATCATTGCCCTGCTCATCAGATACCGGCCGCTCGTTCATGCGAGACGGGATGTTCAAGCCAAAGTGCAGATAGGCATGCCGCGTCACCATACGCCCCCGAGGTGTACGCATCATGTAGCCCTGCTGAATAAGATAAGGCTCCAGTACATCTTCGATGGTGTGACGCTCCTCACTGATGGCCGCTGCAAGGTTGTCGACCCCGACCGGACCGCCGTCGAACTTCTCGATCATGGTCAGCAGCAAACGACGATCCTGATGATCGAACCCTCGCTCATCAACATCCAGCAGGTTCAGGGCCATGTCGGCTATTGCCTTGGTGATCTGGCCCTTGCCCCGCACTTCGGCGAAATCCCGCACTCGGCGCAACAACCGATTGGCGATGCGCGGCGTCCCGCGCGCACGACGGGCAATCTCGAAAGCCCCTTGATCCTCGATCGGCAACCCCAGAATCCCTGCCGACCGGGACACGATCGTGGCCAGGTCCGCCGTGCTGTAGAACTCAAGACGCTGCACGATACCGAACCGGTCACGCAGCGGATTGGTGAGCATACCTGCACGGGTCGTGGCACCCACGAGGGTGAACGGCGGCAGATCCAGTTTGATGGACCGCGCCGCAGGGCCTTCGCCGATCATGATGTCGAGTTGGAAATCTTCCATCGCCGGGTAAAGCACTTCTTCGACAACAGGCGACAAACGGTGAATTTCGTCGATGAACAACACGTCGTGGGGTTCAAGGTTGGTCAAAATCGCCGCCAGATCACCCGGCCGCTCCAACACAGGCCCCGAAGTGCTTTTGATCGAAACCGACATTTCCTGCGCAATGATGTTGGCCAGCGTGGTCTTGCCCAACCCGGGAGGACCGAAGATCAGCGTATGGTCCAAAGCCTCATTGCGACCACGCGCTGCCTGAATGAACAGCTCCATCTGCTCGCGCACCGTAGGCTGCCCAATATAGTCGGCCAGACTCAGCGGCCGGATGGCGCGGTCCAGTTGCTCGTCACGATCGCGCCCGGTGGCGGCGATCAGGCGGTCGGCGTCGATCACTTACAACATCCCCTTCAGAGCGCGACGAATCAGGTCTTCACTGCTCAAATTCTTGTCTTTGATGGCGGTCACAGCCTTGCTCGCTTCCTGCGGCTTGTAGCCCAGGGAGATCAGCGCACTGACCGCATCGGATTCGGCAGTCGCGACCGGCAAAGGCGCTCCCGGACCTTCCGACACCAATGTAAAAGTGCCTGGCAATGCGTCCCAGGCCTTGAAACGGTCTTTCAATTCCACCAACAGCCGTTCTGCCGTCTTCTTGCCCACCCCCGGCACGCGGGTCAACGCCGAAGTATCTTGAGCCTGAACACAGCGCACCAACTCATCGACCTCAAGCGTAGACATCAGGGCCAGCGCCAGCTTGGGGCCAACGCCATTGAGCCGAATGAGTTCGCGAAACATCTCGCGATCACGCTTTTCATAAAAGCCGAACAGCAGGTGCGCATCTTCCCGAACAACCAGATGGGTATGCAACGTTACGGTTTCGCCCACATGGGGCAGACGATAAAGGGTTGTCATGGGGACTTCGACTTCGTAGCCCACCCCGTTGACATCGAGCACCAGGTGCGGAGGCTGCTTTTCTGCCAATGCACCGCGCAAACGTCCAATCACGTATCCAGTCCTTTCCAGTCGCTCGTCACTGTTCGGGGCAGGATTCAACCCTGGCCGCCATGTTTGCAGGACTCACGTGAGCTGCAAGTAAAAATGTATAAGTGGATGATGCTATCAGAGACGCAACCGCCCACTACGGCTGCGTGCAGTATTCAACCCGTGCGGAATCAGGCTGGAGCGTGTATGCGCGTGGCATAAAGCAATCGCCAGCGCATCGGAGGCGTCGACCTGAGGCTTTTTCGTCAGTTTCAACAGGTGCATGACCATCATCATTACCTGATCCTTGTTCGCCCCGCCTGTCCCCGCGACCGCTTGCTTGACCTGAGTGGCGGTATATTCGGCTATTTCCAGACTCTCTTCGGCGGCAGCCACGATCGCGGCACCCCGCGCCTGGCCCAACTTCAGGGCAGAGTCTGCGTTACGGGCCATGAACACCCGCTCGATACCCATCGTCACCGGGCCGTACGTCTGGATCACTTCACGAACACCCCGGTACACAATCTGTAACCGTTCATGCAGCAGACCACTGCCGGTGCGAATACAGCCTGAAGCCACGTATTCACAACCACGGCCGGTTTCACGCACCACGCCGAAGCCAGTGATTCGAGAACCCGGATCGATACCTAAAATAAGAGTCATAACACCTGCAGGTCGAGAAATGACACGCGCTATTGTGCGCAGCATAAAGGCAGAAGCCGGAGGCCGATAGCGATGATCGAATCAGCGCTTCGTGCCTCCGGCCCCATGTCCAGACACAAGTGAAGATCAGCCAAGCTGCTCCATCACTTCATCCGGAATTTCAGCGTTGGAGTAGACGTTCTGCACGTCATCCAGATCCTCAAGCATGTCGATCAGCTTGAGTACTTTTTCAGCCATGTCGAGGTCCAGCACGGCACTCGTGGTCGGCTGCATGACAATTTCTGCATCCGACGCTTTGAATCCTGCTGCTTCCAAGGCGTTGCGGACCGCATAAAAACCAGCAAAAGATGTGAACACATCAATGGAACCGTCTTCGTGGCTGACCACGTCATCGGCGTCCGCTTCCATCGCCGCTTCCATCAATGCATCTTCATCGATACCTGGAGCGAAGGAGATTTGACCTTTGCGCTCGAACAGGTAGGACACCGAGCCGTCAGTCCCCAGATTGCCGCCACATTTGCTGAACGCATGGCGAACGGCAGCCGCAGTGCGATTGCGGTTATCGGTCATGGTTTCGACCATGACCGCCACACCGCCTGGGCCGTAACCTTCGTAACCCAGTTCAACCATGTCGTCGGCATCGGCAGCACCCGCACCGCGCGCGATCGCCCGATCAATGATATCGCGACTCATATTGGCGCCCAGCGCCTTATCCTGAGCCAGCCGCAGACGCGGGTTCGACGCGGGGTCCCCACCGCCCTGCCGAGCAGCGACCGTCAGCTCACGAATCCACTTGGTGAAAATCTTGCCTTTCTTGGCGTCCTGACGCTCTTTGCGGTGCTTGATGTTCGCCCACTTGGAATGACCAGCCATAACACGCTCCAAACCTTGAAACACGCACGCCGCCGCTCGATGTTTAACAGCAGCGCTTTACTCGAATCAGTGCCCGATACGGGCGCAAGCTACAGGGGCAAGTCACCGAGGACCCGCCCCTCTTCCACTGAGCTTATTCGGCCTTCGGGGTTTCGCGCAGACGGATATGCAACTCGCGCAATGCCTTGGCATCGACAACACCCGGTGCCTGGGTCATGACGTCCGCAGCGCTCTGAGTTTTCGGGAAGGCAATCACTTCACGGATCGACTGAGCACCGGTCATCAGCATGACCAGACGGTCCAGACCGAAGGCCAGACCACCGTGCGGCGGCGCGCCATACTTCAACGCGTCCAGCAGGAAGCCGAACTTCTCTTGCTGCTCGTCCTCGGCGATACCCAGCAGACGGAACACCGCCTGTTGCATTTCCTTACGGTGGATACGAATCGACCCCCCACCCAGTTCGGTACCGTTCAGCACCATGTCGTACGCGCGGGACAATGCGGTTGCCGGATTGGCCTCCAGCTCTTCCGGGGTGCACTTCGGTGCGGTGAACGGGTGGTGCAACGCAGTGAAGCTGCCGTCATCGTTCTCTTCGAACATCGGGAAGTCGACGACCCACATCGGCGCCCATTCGCAGGTGAGCAGGTTGAAATCGTGACCCAGCTTGATACGCAGAGCCCCCAGCGCTTCGCTGACGACCTTGAACTTGTCAGCACCGAAGAAAACGATGTCACCATCCACCGCACCGACGCGATCCAGAATCACGTTCAGATTGGCTTCCGGAATGTTCTTCACGATGGGTGACTGCAGGCCTTCAACACCTTTTGCGCGCTCGTTGACCTTGATGTAAGCCAGGCCCTTGGCGCCGTAGATGCCGACGAACTTGGTGTAGTCGTCGATCTTGCTGCGCGGCATGCTCGCCCCGCCCGGAACGCGCAGCGCAGTCACACGGCATTTCGGATCATTGGCCGGACCGCTGAAGACCTTGAATTCCACTTCTTTGAGCTGATCAGCTACGTCGACCAGTTCCAGCGGGTTACGCAGGTCTGGCTTGTCGGAACCGTAGCGGCGCATGGCTTCTTCGAAGGTCATGTGCGGGAAGTCGCCGAACTCCAGATCCAGCACTTCCTTGAACAGCTTGCGAATCATGCTCTCGGTGAGACCCATGATGTCTTTTTCGTCAAGGAAGCTGGTCTCGATGTCGATCTGAGTGAACTCAGGCTGACGATCGGCACGCAGGTCTTCGTCGCGGAAGCACTTGGCGATCTGGTAGTAACGGTCAAAGCCGGCGACCATCAGCAGTTGCTTGAACAGCTGCGGCGATTGCGGCAGGGCGAAGAAGCTGCCCGCGTGGGTACGGCTCGGTACCAGATAGTCACGGGCCCCCTCCGGGGTGGCACGGGTCAGGATCGGAGTTTCAACGTCCAGGAAGCCGTTACTGTCCAAGAAGCCGCGAATGCTGGTGGTGATGCGCGAACGAAGACGCAGCTTTTCGGCCATTTCCGGACGGCGCAGGTCGATGAAGCGATAGCGCAGGCGTGTTTCCTCACCCACGTCAGAATATTCATTCAATGGGAACGGTGGCGTTTCCGACTCGTTCAGAACTTCCAGCTCGTAACCCAGCACTTCGATGGCACCGGACGCCATGTTCGGGTTAACGGCACCCGCCGGGCGAGCGCGGACCTTGCCTGTCAGCTTGACGACATATTCACTGCGAACGCGGTCAGCGATGGCGAAAGTGTCAGCGCGATCCGGATCGAAGACCACTTGAGCCAGCCCCTCACGATCGCGGATATCGAGGAAAATGACTCCCCCGTGGTCACGGCGGCGATGGACCCAACCGCAAAGGGTAATTTCCTGGCCTTCCAGGCTCTCGTTCAACTGGCCGCAATAATGGCTGCGCATCATGATCGTGTATTCACTTCTCGTCATTCGGAATTCGGTGGAGCTCTCGCCCGTCGCCAATGCGCAATGGTGCAGGAGCCTTGGCATGGAGATCAACCTGAGGGTCAACCCTGCCTTCCAGAGTAGGCGGGGGATTATATAGGGTTAATCGAGGCTGTGCAGCCGCGCAGACCGCTACCTGCAAAGAAGCCATCCGCCCCAAGGCTCATGACGGACAGATGGCTGCTGACATAAGCGGATCCGCCTTGGGCGCATCCGCTGGAATAGGCACCCGGAAGATCAGGCAGAAGAGAGCTGGAAGCCTTCAGGCTTCAACAGATGAGTCACGCAAACGACACGAACCAGACCGCTGAAATTCTTTACACCGCCGTAACGCAAATGAACCTCCCTGTCGACATAAGAAAGGACCGCATTGATCGAGCAACCATTGCTGTCTGCGATTTCAGACAGGATATTCCAGTACACCTCCTCCAGGCGCAGGCACGTTGCCAACCCGTTGAGCCGGACCGAGCGCGACTGAGGCTGCGCCAAATCCATATTGAAGCTCTCGACGAATGAATCGTTCTGAACCTTGAAACATCGGTGCACATCCCCGACCTCCCGTGTGGCATCTTGACTCATGATGATCTCCTGAGCATTGAATAGACCATGGCGATAGAAACATTTGAAAGTAAATAATCGGCATGCCTATAAAGCCCTATTCGCGCGGGGATTATCCAGTAGATGCAACACTCAAAAGATGTAGGACATGACCACAATTAAAAGATGAATTTCGGAAGTCCATTTCCTAACCATAAAAAGCATACAAAAGGTATTAGATATTTATTCTTTGTCGAAAAATACAAAGAACGCTGCGCAAAATCCACAACCAAGAAGACTTAAGCACTCCCACTTTATCGTTTCAGTCATCGCAGCATCACACTGCTCCGATGCTTGCCGCAGCCAAGGTGGGCACTTCAAGCGCCCACCCGTCCGCATGACTACTTGCCTTCCAGCATCGCCCGCAGCATCCAGGCGGTCTTTTCGTGAACCTGCATGCGCTGGGTGAGCAAATCGGCAGTCGGCTCATCGCTGACCTTGTCCAGCAACGGGAAAATTCCCCGGGCGGTACGCGTCACCGCTTCCTGCCCACTGACCAGAGAGCGAATCATGTCCTCCGCCGCAGGCACACCCTCCTCTTCCTTTATCGAAGACAGACGTGCGTAGGTCGAATAGGTGCCCGGCGCAGGGAAGCCCAAAGCACGAATACGTTCGGCAATCAGGTCCACAGCCAGCGCCAGCTCGTTGTACTGCTCTTCGAACATCAAGTGCAACGTGCGAAACATCGGTCCCGTGACGTTCCAGTGAAAATTATGGGTTTTCAGGTACAACACATATGTATCTGCCAACAAGCGGGAAAGACCGTCCACGATGGACTTGCGATCCTCTTCGCTGATGCCGATATCGATAGCCATACTTCGCCCTCTTTATATGATGGATTTTTCCGAACAACCAGCAACCACTCTACCAAGACATGAGATGCGTGGCAGCCATCTCTGGGTATGACGAATTCCCATGAAGATGTCCGGTCACCCGCCTGCTGGCAAAATCGCCACGAACTGAACCTCAACGGCTCTGGGACGGTTCTTTTACAAGGAAGCGAACCACAAGCAAAATCGCCATCATTTGCTGCGATCAGCAGGGTTAAGCGCTTGATTTGAGTAGCCCTGCGCTTTGCTGTTAAATACGTATGTGTCGTGACGGGCAGACCAACCACCTGTCGCGCATAGGCTGAATCGTCGCTCGTGTCTTACACCTTCCTTATTCTAAAGGCGTACCGGGCGCGATCCGCTGTTTCCTAGTGATCCTTCATTAATGTGAGTCATCAAAATGTTGAAAATAGTCCACCTGCTAACGGGCGCAGCTGCCCTGCTGCTCTCATTCATACCCAGCCTGCGGAGTGAAGCGCTGTCTTCCTACCTGTCCCAACCGGATGCGCTGTATCTGGCACTGTTCGGCCTGATCAACCTGATCATCGCCCCGGTCATTCCTTACTGGAATAAGGGTCCGCGTCATCAACTGCAAAACCTGGTCAGCGCTCTTTTGATCCTGGCGGTCGTCCTCCAGGTTCTGACCTTGCTTGTACCTCTGGAAACCATCGCAGGCCAACCTGCTGTCCTCGTCAGCCTGCTGGCGTTGCTGGTCGCTGTTGCCATTCATCTGGGTGTCAGCTTCTACAAATCGTCGCCATCCCCGGCCTCACAACAACATGAACCAGGCCAACGCGATACCGGCACCGTGAAGTGGTTCAACACCTCCAAGGGGTTTGGCTTCATCTCCCGCGATTCTGGCGATGACATCTTCGTGCATTTCCGTGCCATCCGGGGAGAAGGCCATCGTGTTCTGGTAGAAGGCCAGCGCGTTGAATTCTCCGTCATGAACCGGGACAAAGGGCTTCAAGCCGAAGATGTGATTGCCGCACTTCCGCGTCGCTGAAACCCACCCACAAAAAAACTGCGCTGACTGGCGCGGTTTTTTTTGCCCTCAATAATGCGGTGGAGGGGCCTCGCTTTCGACAGCCTCGAATTGACCGCCGATTTCCTCCTGGCGCTTGATCAACGCAGCCATCTGCAAATGCAGCCGCTCCAGCATCCTCTGCTGCTCGACCAACACGTCATTGAGCGCCTGAATCGTGTCGTCCTGAAACGCCTGACGAGTCTCCAGCTCCATCATCCGATCCTTAAGATCGCTCATGGGGTCACCTCGACAAATCCTGGTTCACTGACCAGCGACGCGCAGACCCGAGCGATCATTTCCGCCGCCTGATCCTGAGTGTAAGGTTGCGCAGGATGCTTGCCCCATACCGGAGCAGGCCACGCAGCATCGCTTTTGTGACGAACAATGACGTGCATGTGCAGCTGACTCACCACGTTACCCAGCGCGGCGACGTTCATTTTGTCTGCATTGAACAGGCGTTGCAGGGTGTCGGATAACACTGTGGTTTCTTTCCACAGCTGCAGTTGGTCCACCTTAGACAATTGGAACACTTCACTGATGTCCGCCCTGCGGGGCACCAGAATAAACCACGGATACTGGGCGTCGTTCGACAACAGCAAACGACTCAATGGAAAGTCGCCTACTGGCAGAGTGTCCTGTAACAAACGCTGATCCAAAACGAACACGCCATAACTCCTGATTGCCGGGTTAAGTTTCGAGCCGTGAGGCTTGCGAAACATTTATCTGATGCAGTACAGGATACGCGTGAACATCAGGCGAATCACGCCAACCGTACGATCTGGCCCACTTTGCTTGATCGCTGTTGCTCCCGAAGCAGTGACCTGCTTTCGGCCTCGCCCGCACCCGCAACATTCACGCTCTGACCCAACGCACTGCCATGACGCAACACCGCTGACCAAACCCTTCGGCCACCGCCCGCTCATCACACCGACCAAACCCTTGCCAATCAATGCGTTGAAAGCCGTCTTCGGGCCTGTCGACTGACCCTGAAGTCAGATCACATTAAGCGCCATGTACGCGCGTACCAAATTCAAGCGCCTTCGCCTCAAAATGCACCAAAACGACTCACTCCAGCGACACACTCGGCATCCGTTATCCGCCTTTTACTCACTTGCCGACGGTAACAGGTAACGCCAGTGACATTTTTGAGCGCTAAGCTCAATCGGCAAGGCACTCAAGCGTCTTTTTTTGAAATTTTTTATCCTGTAAAAACAGTGAGTTAGCGTTGAATACAAAAGCAATTACGCGGTTTTCAACATTTTTTTCATGCGTCCGGGAACTTTGTGCACGGTTGTTGCTTTGTCACACACAAGGCTGAAAAGGACAGGTCGCGGACCGGGACCTCAGCCAAAAAGAAAAATGGCGAACTGGCTACAGGGGCGTTCGACAGGAAGGATGCGGATCACTGCGGATACACATCATTTCGGTCGAAAAGTACTGCGGTAGTTGTACGTCTTTAGATAAGGAGCTGTTCAATAGCGACACGGACAGAGCTGATTTGCGACACGGCCGTAAAGAAATTGAAAGGATAGGTTTGTAACTATCGCCAATAATGTCTGCGTGCTATAAGTTTCGCCGACACCAAAAAGAAAGAGCCGCCCAGATAAAAAAACAGGTGGACGGCAGTACTCTTCTTAAAACCAAAGGAGCAAAGTCACGATGAGAGTGATGAAGTGGAGCGCAATCGCACTGGCAGTTACTGCGGCCAGCACCCAATTGGCATCGGCTGCGGCATTCGTAAGCGACCAGTCCGAAGCCACTGGTTTTGTTGAAGGTAGCAAGCTGGACGTCAAGGCTCGTAACTACTACTACAACCGCGATAAGAAAAACGGCGCGGTTGACGACAAAGACTGGACTCAAGGCTTCTGGGGCAATTACAGCTCGGGTTACACCCAAGGTCTGATCGGCGTGGGTATCGATGCTTTCGGTTACGCTGGCTTCAAACTTGACGGTCAGAATCATTATTCCGGCTCGGGCAACCTGACCACAGATAGCAACGAAGATAACCACGACAGCTTCGGAAAAGCTGGCGCCGCTGTTAAGTTCCGCGTTTCTAAAACCGAACTGAAAGTCGGCGATATGCAGCCGCAGAATCCGGTCTTTGCCGTAGGTGGCTCCCGCCTCCTGCCACAAACTGCTAGCGGTATCACATTGCAGAGCAGCGAGATCAAAGGCCTGGATGTCGAAGGCGGTCACTTCTACTCTGGCACGTCGCAAGACAGCACCAACCGTGACGGCGCCATCGGTACCGCCTACGGCCCAAGCAGTCTTGATATCAGCAGCGTAGACTACGTCGGCGGTAAGTACTCCATCACTGATAGCTTGGGCGTTGCGTTCTATGCCTCCAAGCTTGAAGACGTGTTCAAGCAGTACTACGGTAACGTGAACTATGCCCTGCCGCTGACCGATGACCAGTCTCTGGCGTTCGATTTCAACATATACAACACGCGCGACACCGGTAGGAAGGAACTGGGTGATATCAGCAACACCACTTGGTCCGGCTCTGCTGCCTACTCCTTCTTGGCCGCCCATACATTGACCTTGGCTTTTCAGAAGGTCAACGGTGATGTGCCGTTTGACTACATCTCGCTCAACGACGCCGGTAAAGTCCGCGGTGGCGACTCGATCTTCCTGGCGAACTCGATTCAATACTCTGACTTCAACGGTCCGGGCGAACGCTCGTGGCAAGCTCGCTACGACCTGAACATGGCGCCGTACGGCGTACCCGGCCTGAGCTTCATGACCCGTTATATTAGCGGTACAAATATTGACGGCACTCACACCCCGTCTAATAGTCTGTACGCAGGCCTTTACGGCGCTGACGGTAGCCACCACGAGACCAACCTTGAGGCCAAATACGTCGTTCAGACCGGTCCCGCAAAAGACCTGTCGTTCCGTATTCGTCAAGCTTGGCACCGTGCCAACGCCGATCAGGGTGAAGGCGATGTCAACGAGTTCCGTCTGATCGTCGACTACCCGATTTCGGTTCTGTAATCGCGCCGTCTGACACTCGTTATAGAAAAGCCCGGCCTCGCGCCGGGCTTTTTCATTTGCATCAGTCGTCACATCCGACGGATCGAGAGCCCCTTGCGGCCTGTACTCGACCGTATCACCCCCGTACAATGCCAGGTCATTTCCCAGTCATAGCAACCGACAACGGCCGACCATGCGTACCAGTCAATATTTGCTCGCCACACAGAAAGAAACGCCAAACGATGCGGTGGTGATCAGCCATCAGTTGATGCTTCGCGCCGGCATGATCCGCAAGCTCGCTTCCGGTCTTTACACCTGGCTGCCGATGGGCCTGCGTGTTCTGCGCAAGGTTGAAGCCGTCGTCCGTGAAGAGATGGACGCTGCCGGTGCACTGGAAGTCCTGATGCCAGGCATTCAGCCGGCTGAACTGTGGCAGGAATCTGGTCGCTGGGAGCAGTACGGTCCCGAGCTGCTGCGCCTCAAAGACCGTCACGACCGTGACTTTTGCGCAGGCCCGACCCATGAAGAGGTCATCACCGATCTGGCTCGCAACGAATTGAGCAGCTATAAACAGTTGCCGATCAACATGTACCAGATCCAGACCAAGTTCCGTGACGAGATCCGCCCGCGCTTCGGCTTGATGCGTGGTCGCGAATTCATCATGAAGGACGCCTACTCGTTCCATGCAACTCAGGATTCCCTCCAGGAAACCTACGATCGCATGCACCAGGCATACTGCAACGTGTTCACCCGCCTGGGCCTGAACTTCCGCCCGGTCGTGGCTGATAACGGCTCGATTGGCGGCGCTGGCTCCCACGAGTTCCACGTACTGGCCGAGTCGGGCGAAGACGATATCGTGTTCAGCGACAGCTCCGATTACGCCGCCAACATCGAGAAAGCCGAAGCGGTCCCACGGGAGAAATCCCGTGCCGCAGCTACTGAAGAGCTGCGCCTGGTCGACACGCCGGACGCCAAGACCATCGCAGCGCTGGTCGAGCAGTTCGGTCTGGCCATCGAAAAAACCGTCAAGACACTGGTCGTGCACGCTGCCGAAGAAGGCAAGCTGATTGCGCTGATCGTTCGCGGCGACCACGAACTGAACGAGATCAAGGCGGCCAACCATCCACTGGTGGCCAGCCCGCTGGTCATGGCCAGCGAAGCTGAACTGCGCGCAGCGATTGGCGCAGGTGCCGGCTCCCTCGGCCCGCTGAACCTGCCACTGCCTTGTATCATCGACCGCTCTGTCGAGCTGATGAGCGACTTCGGAATCGGTGCCAACATCGATGACAAGCACTACTTCGGCGTGAACTGGGAACGCGATCTGCCAGTGCCGGAAGTCGCTGACCTGCGTAACGTGGTCGAAGGCGATCCAAGTCCTGATGGCCAAGGCACGCTGATCATCAAACGCGGCATCGAAGTCGGCCACATTTTCCAGTTGGGCACCAAGTACAGCGATGCCATGAAGTGCCAGGTGCTGGGCGAGAACGGCAAGCCTGTCACCCTGACTATGGGCTGCTACGGCATTGGCGTTTCCCGCGTGGTAGCGGCCGCCATCGAGCAGAACAACGATGACAACGGCATCATCTGGAGCGACGCACTGGCCCCATTCCAGATCGCACTGGTTCCACTGCGCTATGAGACCGACGCGGTGCGCGAAGCCACCGACAAGCTGTACGCAGAACTGACCGCTGCCGGTTTTGAAGTGCTGCTGGATGACCGCGACAAGAAGACCAGCCCCGGTATCAAGTTCGCGGACATGGAACTGATCGGCATCCCGCACCGCATCGTAGTCAGCGACCGCGGTCTGGCGGAAGGCAATCTGGAATACAAGAGCCGGACCGAATCAGAAGCTCAATCGCTACCCGTTGCCGATGTGCTGTCCTTCATCAAGGGCAGGATCAAGCGCTGAGTCGTTCGCGCGCCCGCACCCTGCGGGCGCGCACTCAGCCACCGGCAGTGTGCTGCCCCACCTGCAACAAGAGATCTCATGTTAAAGCGAAGTTCCTCAAGCCTCGCAGGCGCTGCGTTGTGTGGCAGCCTGCTCGTCAGCGGTTGCGCCAATCATCTGTCTCAACGCAGCGAACACGAAGAGCGCGTCGACCGCAAACTGCTCGACCATAGCTTCCAGATCGACGTCGGCGAACCCAAGACCCTTGAATTGCCTCAGCGCCGTGTCCGCATTCACGAGCTGAAGACTTTCGACATCACCGAATACGATGTTACCCGTCATTACGACCGCTACACCCCTTACCAACCTTGGCGAGAAATCTACGAAATCCCGCTGGGGGCAGTCGCCATCGTGGCGGGCGTGGGCGCCAACGTGGTCAACGTCCTGACGTTTGGCAGCCTGCCGGACAGCGTGACCAAAGACTGGATCAGCTATGGCGTCGCCGGGATCAACCCATTCATGAACGCCCCGTCCCACGGTCGGGCGCAGCAGAACCTGGCAGGCATCGACGAAGTTCAGCGGGACCACCGGATCGAACACACCAGCCTGCCTTGGAGCGAAAGCCCGGTGGAGGTCAAGGCCGGGAAGGAAACCAACGAGCTGAACACCGATCGCAATGGGGTGCTGCGTATCAACTTGCTTGATAGCCCATTCGCAGAGCAGGACCTCAGCCGTATTACGCAACTGAATCTGAAAGTCGTCGACGACCAGACTAACGTCCAGGCCAGCACGAACCTGCCGCTGAGCAAGTCTTTGCGCGGCAAGTTGATCGAGGCGCATGACCTGATTTATGACGATCTTGAAGACGACGAAGTGAACCAGTGGGTTCACCGGGTCAAACGCCTGTCAGAACTGGGTCTGGAAGAAGAAGCGAGTGATCTGGAGCAATCATTGATCGAAATGACTCGCAACGACCCGCAATTGCAGCATGAATTTCTACGCGCCTTGACCAAGGACGCGGGGCGGTTGGTAGCGGTGCCAGCAGGCAGCGAGTAAGGCTGTCAGTCAGTTGAACAACTGGAGTTGCTCATGAGCGCCTCGCAAATCGTGCAGGCGCACTCCAACGCCCAGTAGTCGCACCGGTTTGCCTCCGCGCGCAAAAGCCTGGCCCAGCAACTGCTCGTAGCTTTCCAGATCCCTCCCCGCCCCGGCCTGCTCCAGGGTGGTTTGTGTGAAATCGTGAAACTTCACTTTTACAAAAGGTTTGCCAGGTCGGTATTGCGTATCCAGGCGAGCAATCCGACCGTTCAGGTTTTCCAGTAACGCCGGAAGCTTTTCCAGGCAACTTGCCAGATCCGGCAGGTCCGTGTCGTAGGTGTTTTCCACACTGACCGACTGACGACGGCTGTCATTCTGGACAGGCCGCTCATCGATGCCATGGGAGAGATTCCACAACCGCTCGCCGAACGAGCCGAACTCTCGCACCAGCGACAACTTGTTCCACTGCCGCAGATCGGCACAACTAATGATGCCCAACCGACCCAGCTTGTCAGCCGTGACTTTGCCTACACCATGCAGCTTGGAGACAGGAAGCTCGGCGACAAAATCCTCCACTTGATCAGGAGTGATGACGAACAAGCCATTGGGTTTACGCCAGTCACTGGCGATCTTGGCCAGAAATTTGTTCGGTGCGACGCCCGCCGAGACCGTGATGTGCAGTTGGTTCGACACCCTGCGGCGAATGTCTTGGGCGATGCGCGTGGCACTGCCTGAAAAATGGCTGCAATCGGATACGTCCAGATAGGCCTCGTCCAGTGACAAAGGCTCGATCAAGTCCGTGTAATCCCGAAAGATCGTGTGAATTTCCTTCGATGCTGCTTTGTAAGCGTCCATTCGCGGCTTGACGATGGTCAGATCCGGGCAGAGTGACAGCGCGTGCCGCGACGACATCGCCGAGCGCACACCATAGGCCCGCGCTTCATAGTTGCACGTCGCGATCACCCCACGCCGATCCGCCGAACCGCCGACGGCCAACGGTTTCCCGGCCAGGCTCGGGTCGTCGCGCATTTCGATGGCGGCATAGAAACAGTCACAGTCAATGTGGATGATTTTGCGCTGCTGCATGACCGGGAGTCGTAGGAAAACGGTTGAGCAGTATCTCACTCGCGTCAGCATCTGACACTCTTGATGCGAAACGCCTGCCTGCGACGATCGGCTCAAACCCTTGCCGCACAGGGCCTATAGGCCCTGTCGACCGGCGGCTTCGGCTAACCATTTGAAGAAAAAGCACTTTTTTCGGCGATTCGCTTGACACCCTCTCGAACCTCTGTAGAATGCCGCCCCACAGACGCGGGATGGAGCAGCCTGGTAGCTCGTCGGGCTCATAACCCGAAGGTCGTCGGTTCAAATCCGGCTCCCGCAACCAAACATCAAAAAAGCCACTCAACGAGTGGTTTTTTTGTGCGCGTAAGAAAACGATCTTGCGTCACATGAATGAAATATCTTTCATCAATGATGACGTCCTGCCTCGCAGACCCGCCGAGACAAAAGCCTTGCCCGGCCTTGAGTTACGTGTGCCAGCCCTCCGAGTGCGGTTATTTTGTCGATATTGACGTTTAAAGGTTGACACTCTGCCGTTCGGCTGTAGAATGCCGCCTCACAGACGCGGGATGGAGCAGCCTGGTAGCTCGTCGGGCTCATAACCCGAAGGTCGTCGGTTCAAATCCGGCTCCCGCAACCAAACGTCTTAAAAAAGGCTACTCGAAAGAGTGGCCTTTTTTTTGGCCGGACGAAAAGTGCCGAACAGCAGGGTGAAACACTTGTCACATTTCTTTGCCGAAACCATGTGGCCTTGAGTTGGTTGTTACCGTATGTTGCCGGGCGCGATAGTTTTTGTGTCCGTGGTCGATACACTGCCGAGCATCTGAACCTAGACTCTATGGTCACGGAACGTATCGCCGTATTCGCCCGTTAGACGTTGAAGCGCTAACATCCTGAATTATTTTTTGCGTAGGGATTGGTAACTTGGCTGTATACCCCCATCCTGTCGCGCACGATCCAAGGAGTGATTGATGCGCGCCAACCCATCCGACACAAACGAAGCAGTTCCAGAGATGCCTCCGGCTCCCCCTGCCCGACTGCGCGCACGCGAGCTGGTGAGCAAATACCGTCAGCCCATCGGGGTGGCAGTCACCATTCTGCTGTTCGCCCTTGCGCTGATTGCCTGTCGGCACATGCTGACCGAACTCGACATTTACGCGCTGCAAGACTCGCTGCTGAGCGTACCGCTGCCCTCGCTGGGTGGCGCAGTGCTGGCAACGGTCATCGGCTTCACCATCCTGCTGGGCTATGAATGGTCCGCGAGCAAATACGCCAACGTCGACCTGCCTGCCAAATCGCTGGTCATGGGCGGATTCTGTGCCTTCGCGATCGGCAACGCGGTCGGCTTGTCGATGCTGTCAGGCGGCTCCGTGCGTTATCGCCTGTATTCGCGGCTGGGCCTGGGGGCGGGCGAAGTCGCTCATATGACCCTGTTCGCCAGCCTCTCTCTGGGATGCGCACTGCCACCACTGGCCGCTCTCGCAACCTTGAGCGATCTGCCTTCGGCCTCTCTCGCGCTGCATTTGCCGGTTGCGGTACTGGCGACCATCGCCGTGGCCGTGCTGGCTTTCAGCTTGATCATTGGCGTAGCGGTCTACCGTCGTCGGCTGCCTGAGCAGACCATTGCGCACAACCTGTTGGTCCGCGCTGGACGCCGCACGTTGCGCCTGCCGGGCCTGCGCCTGACGCTCATGCAACTGGTGATCACGGCACTGGACGTCGCGGCCGCCGCAGCGGTGCTTTATCTGTTGCTGCCATCCGCCCCGCCCTTCGGCGCGTTTCTGCTGGTGTATTTGCTGGCCCTGGCTGCGGGCGTGCTCAGCCACGTGCCGGGCGGCGTCGGGGTCTTCGAAGCGATCCTGCTGACCGCCTTTGCCGATGAATTGGGTGCTGCTCCACTGGCCGCTGCGCTGTTGCTGTATCGCCTGATCTACGTGCTGCTGCCTCTGCTGATCGCGTGTCTGGTGCTGCTGTTCAGTGAAGCCAAACGCCTGCTGTTTGCCCGTCAGGCGATTCGCGTCGCTTCAGGCCTGGGCGCGCCGATTCTGGCGTTGCTGGTGTTCCTGTCCGGCGTCGTGCTGCTGTTTTCCGGCGCGACACCGGAAATCGACACCCGCCTGGAAAGCCTTGGTTTCCTGATTCCCCATCGCCTGATCGACGCGTCGCACTTCGGTGCCAGCCTGATCGGTGTGCTCTGCCTGTTGCTGGCTCAGGGTCTGCGCCGTCGTCTGTCAGCGGCATGGATGCTGACCACCATCCTGCTGTTTGTTGGCTCGATCCTGTCGATTCTCAAAGGCTTCGACTGGGAAGAGGCCAGCCTGCTGCTGCTCACGGCCTGCCTGCTGGCGATCTTCCGTCGCTCGTTCTATCGCCCGAGCCGCCTGTTTGAACTACCGTTTTCGCCGCTGTATCTGGTGGCCAGCATCTGCGTACTGGGGGCGTCGTTCTGGTTGCTGCTGTTCGCTTATCAGGACGTCCCCTACAGCCATCAGCTCTGGTGGCAGTTCACACTGGACGCCGACGCTCCTCGCGGCCTGCGCTCTGCGCTGGGCAGCGCGGTGCTGCTGGTGATCGTCTCCTTGACCTGGCTGCTGCGCACGGCACGTCCGCAAATCGATCTGCCGAATGAAGAGCAACTGGCCAAAGCTGCTGAAATCATCAAGGCCTCGAACCAGCCGGATGGTGGCCTGGTGCTGACCGGCGATAAAGCGGTGCTGATGCACCCGGACGGCAACGCTTTCCTGATGTACGCCCATCGCGGCCGCAGCCTGGTGGCGCTGTACGACCCGATCGGCCCGACCCAGCAACGCGCCGAACTGATCTGGCAATTCCGTGACCTGTGCGACGTGCACCACGCACGCCCTGTGTTCTATCAGGTACGTGCAGAGAACCTGCCGTTCTACATGGACATTGGCCTGACGGCGATCAAACTGGGCGAAGAAGCGCGGGTGAACCTGAACACCTTCGACATCGACGCCAAAGGCAAGGAAATGAAGGACCTGCGCTACACCTGGAACCGGGGTGGTCGCGACGGTCTGTCACTGGAAATCTACGATGTCGGCCAAGCCCCCATGGACGAGTTGAAGGTGATTTCCGACGCCTGGCTGACCGGCAAGAACGTGCGCGAGAAAGGTTTCTCTCTGGGCCGTTTCAGCCTGGATTACCTCAAGCATTTTCGCATTGCCATCGTTCACTTCGAGGGCAAACCGGTCGCGTTTTCCAATTTGCTGGAGACCTCGCGCAACGACATCGCCAGCCTGGACCTGATGCGTTCGCACCCGGACGCGCCGAAGCTGACTATGGAATTCATGATGGTCGGCCTGATTCTGCATTACAAAAAGGAAGGCTACAGCCGTTTCAGCCTGGGCATGGTGCCGTTGTCGGGCCTGCAACCTCGGCGCGGCGCACCGCTGACTCAGCGTCTGGGCTCGATGGTGTTCACCCGCGGCGAGCAGCTTTACAACTTTCAGGGATTGCGTCGTTTCAAGGACAAATTCCAGCCTGACTGGGAACCCCGTTATATGGCCGTGCCCGCCGGACTCGATCCGTTGGTGGCACTGGCAGATACCGCCGCCCTGATCGCAGGCGGCCTGACTGGATTGGTGAAACGCTGATGATTCAACGCTACTGGCGCTTTTTGCTCGCAGCCCTGGTAATTCTGGTGGTGGCACTGGGTTTCTGGCTGTGGAACCGACCTGCCGCACAACCGACACTTGAACGCATGCCCCTGGACGATGGTTCGGCGCTGATCCGCGCCACCCCATCGACCAAGGTCAAGACCCGCGTCGCCCTTGCCGTCACCTCCGAAGACTCGCTGACCGAGAAGCAGGTTCTGGCGCTGAGCTACGACGCGTCGGCTCAAGTCATTCAGGTTGTCTTGCCCAAAGACGACTGCCAACTGCAAGAGAAGACCTTCAACGCGGCCTTGCAGAAACTCGATGGCACACCCGATGTCGTTGCTGGCATCAGCGCAGGCGGTTCGGTGGCCTGGGACTGGCTTGCAGGTCAAAACAACGACAAGGCTCAGGCCATTTCGGTGAACTTCGTGCTCAATCAGCCGGACTGCAAGGTTCCTGCGCCGAAAGCCGCCGCCCATGGCAAATGGACCGTGGCCTGGAACGATGGTCCGGACGATGACACCGCGGTATTTGTGCGTGACACGCCCAACGCCGAAACCAAGATCAGCGATTACGACATCAAATACCCGCAGATCCTCAACACCGAAGTCCGTCACCTGCTGATCGCTGACGACGCCAACGGCGGTCTGAACATTCCGGTGGTGGAAGTCCCGTCGAGCCAGCCTTCGGACACTGTGACCCTGTTCCTCTCGGGTGATGGCGGCTGGCGCGATCTGGACAAGGACGTGGCAGGTGACATGGCGAAATCCGGTGGCTACCCGGTGGTCGGTATCGACACCCTGCGCTACTACTGGGAGCACAAATCCCCCGAGCAGACTGCCACCGACCTGAGCGAGCTGATGGCCCACTACCGTCAGAAATGGGGTGCCAAGCACTTCGTGCTGGCCGGTTATTCCTTCGGTGCCGACGTTTTGCCTGCGGTCTACAACCGCCTGCCGGAAGAAGACAAGGCCCGCGTCGACGGCATCATCCTCCTCGCCTTCGCCCGCAGCGGCAGCTTCGAGATCGCTGTCGAGGGCTGGCTGGGCGCGTCCGGCAAAGAAGCCGCCACCGGCCCGGAAATGGCCAAACTGCCGGGTGACAAGGTGTTCTGCGTGTACGGTGTGGAAGAGAAGGACGAAAGCGGCTGCACCGAAGCCACCGCCCCAGGCCAGAAGCAACAATTGCCAGGCGGTCACCACTTCGACGAAGACTACCCCGCATTGGCCAAACGCCTGATCGCGGTCATCGATAAGTGGAAAGGCAAAGAAGCGCCGGAGTCGGCCAGCGCTGATTAACGGTCAGCCATAAAAAATCCCCGCACTCGTGAGACTGCGGGGATTTTTTATGGCTGACCGTTTCTGCCCAGAGAGCGCAGGAGTCCAGCTTGCTGACGATCTGCTGCGAAACAGCAGTAAGTTCGGTGGATACGTTTCTGGTGTCTCGGTGCAGCATGGTTTACGACGACTACGGTCGCCGATCGCAAGCAAGCTGCGCTCCTACGGCCTACGGCCAGAATCAAAAGCGCAGAGCATCGCTCACGGTTTACATCTCCACCTGCGTCCCCAACTCGATCACCCGGTTGTATGGCAGCTTGAAGAAGCGCAGGTTGCCGTTGGCGTTCTTCAACATGAAGGCGAACAGCCCTTCGCGCCAGCGAGCCATCCCGGCCAGTTTGGTGGAAACCACGGTTTCACGGCTCAGGAAGTAGGTCGTGCGCATCGGGCTGAAATCCAGATCAGGCAGATGGCAGAGTTTGAGCGCCGCCGGAACGTCCGGTTCGTCGATGAAGCCGAAGTGCAGAATCACCCGGAAAAAGCCTTCGCCATAAGACTCGACCTCGAAACGCTGCGCCGTCGGGACACGCGGGGTATCCTCGTAGACCACGGTCAACAACACCACCTGCTCATGCAGCACCTGGTTGTGCAGCATGTTGTGCAACAGTGCGTGAGGCACGGCGTCGGGGCGGGCCGTCAGAAACACCGCCGTGCCCTGCACCCGATGTGGCGGCTGCACGCGAATGCTGCTGATGAAAATCGGCAGCGGCAAGCCGCCCTCGTCGATGCGCTCCACCAGCAACTGCTTGCCGCGCTTCCAGGTGGTCATCAGGATGAACAACGCGATACCCGCCAGGAACGGGAAGGCCCCGCCCTGCACCACTTTCGGCACGTTGGCAGCAAAAAACAGGCCGTCGACGAACAGGCAGCCCAGCAGAATGGGCACCGCGACGATGGGTGGCCACTTCCAGCCCAGCAACATGACCGATGCCACCAGAATCGTGGTGCAAAGCATGGTCCCGGTCACCGCCACGCCATAAGCCGAGGCCAGCGCGCCGGAGGATTCAAAGCCCAGCACCAGCAGGATCACACCGACCATCAGCGACCAGTTCACCGCGCCGATGTAAATCTGGCCCTGAGCGTCACTGGAGGTGTGCTGGATGTACATGCGCGGGATGTAGCCCAGTTGAATCGCCTGCAACGTCATGGAGAACGCGCCGGAAATCACCGCTTGGGACGCAATAATGGTCGCCAGCGTGGACAGACCGATCAGTGGCAGCAGCGCCCAGCCTGGCGCGAGCAGGTAGAACGGGTTGCGCACGGCCTCGGGGTCTTCGATCACCAACGCGCCCTGGCCGAAATAGTTGAGCACCAGCGCAGGCAGTACCAGTCCGAACCAGGCGCGGGAAATCGGCTTGCGGCCAAAGTGGCCCATGTCGGCGTACAGCGCTTCGGCACCGGTCAACGCCAGCACCACCGCGCCCAGCACAGCAACGCCAATCCCCGGATGATCGATGAAGAAACGCACCGCCCAGACCGGGTTGACCGCGTGCAGCACCTCAGGCTGCTGAATGATGCCATGAATGCCTAGTACACCCAGGGTGACGAACCACAGCACCATGATCGGCCCGAACATCACGCCAATACGCGCTGTGCCGTGGCGCTGAATCAGAAACAGCGCCACCAGCACGATCAAGGCAATCGGCACGACCCAGTGATCCAGGCCGTCAAACGCCAGCTCCATGCCCTCAACGGCTGAAAGCACCGAAATGGCCGGAGTGATCATGCTGTCGCCATAGAACAGCGCGGCACCGAACAGACCGAAGACGATCATCGCCGCCTGCAACTTCGGAAACTTCGCCGACGCGCGACGCGCCAGCGCCGTCAGGGCCATGATGCCGCCCTCGCCGTCGTTGTCGGCACGCAGCACCAACGCCATGTATTTGAACGACACGACCCAGACCAGCGCCCAGAAAATCAGTGACAGGATCCCCAGCACCGCGTCATGCCCGGCCTGTACGCCGTAGCCGCCCACAAAGACTTCTTTGATCGTGTACAACGGGCTGGTGCCGATGTCGCCATACGCGACCCCCACCGCCCCCACCAGCAAACTCAAGGGTTTGACTGAAGAATGCCCGGTCTCTGCCTGACTCGTTGCGTGACCCATTTACCACTCCTGAAACCATGACTCGAGCACGCGATAGGCGGCTGTCCGATGGACCTGCCACTTACCGGTTAATTCCGATGAACCCGGCCGACAAGGGCCGCCGGGTTCAACGCCGCGAAGCATAGCGCAGCACTCGTCGTAATTCTCGGTATAACGCTGGTCAATCGCGGCGCTCATCGCTAGAATTGCGCACTTTTTGATCAGAGGCGCCCCAAGCGTCCAGTCGATGCCCAGGCCAGTCGCCTCGGCATACCTACACCGAGGTTAGTCAATGTCCACCGTTACCACGCCTGCCGCCCCCAAGGTCGGTTTCGTTTCTCTGGGTTGCCCGAAGGCGCTCGTCGATTCGGAGCGCATCCTCACTCAGCTGCGCATGGAAGGCTATCAGGTCGTGCCGACCTATGAAGATGCCGACGTGGTCGTGGTGAACACCTGTGGCTTCATCGACAGCGCCAAGGCTGAATCGCTGGACACCATCGGTGAGGCCATCGCAGAAAACGGCAAGGTCATCGTGACCGGCTGCATGGGCGTGGACGAAAGCGTGATTCGCGACGTGCACCCGAGCGTATTGGCCGTGACCGGTCCGCAGCAGTACGAGCAAGTGGTCAACGCCGTGCACGACGCAGCGCCGCCGAAGCTCGATCACAACCCGCTGATCGACCTGGTACCACCACAAGGCATCAAGCTGACCCCACGTCACTACGCTTATTTGAAAATTTCCGAAGGCTGCAATCACAGTTGCAGCTTCTGCATCATCCCGTCGATGCGCGGCAAGCTGGTCAGCCGTCCGGTGGGCGATGTGCTGGATGAAGCCCAGCGTCTGGTCAAGGCGGGCGTCAAAGAGCTGCTGGTCATCTCCCAGGACACCAGCGCCTATGGCGTCGACGTCAAATACCGCACCGGATTCTGGAACGGTCAGCCGGTGAAAACCCGCATGACGGAGCTCTGTGTGGCCTTGAGTTCGCTGGGCGTCTGGGTGCGGATGCACTACGTCTACCCGTACCCGCACGTCGACGAGATCATCCCGTTGATGGCCGAGGGCAAGATCCTGCCGTACCTGGACATTCCGTTCCAGCACGCCAGCCCGAAGATCCTCAAGCTGATGAAGCGCCCGGCCTTCGAAGACAAAACCCTGGCACGCATCAAGAAATGGCGCGAGCAATGCCCGGACCTGATCATTCGCTCGACGTTCATCGTCGGCTTCCCCGGCGAAACCGAAGAAGATTTCCAGTACCTGCTGGACTGGCTGACCGAAGCGCAACTGGATCGCGTCGGTTGCTTCCAGTACTCGCCGGTTGAAGGCGCCCCTGCCAACCTGCTGGATGCGCCGGTCGTGCCGGATGACGTGAAACAGGAACGCTGGGATCGCTTCATGGCGCACCAGCAGGCCATCAGCGCTGCACGCCTGCAAATGAAGATCGGCAAGGAAATCGAAGTCCTGATTGACGAAGTAGACGAGCAAGGCTTCGTGGGCCGTTCGTTCTTCGACGCGCCGGAAATCGACGGCAACGTGTTCGTTGAAAGCGATCGTGATCTGAAGCCCGGCGACAAGATCCTGTGTCGCGTGGTCGATGCCGATGAGTACGACCTGTGGGCTGAGCCGGTCTGACGGGGAAATTTTCTCCTGTAGGAGCCGGCTTGCTGGCGAAAGCGGTGGATCAATCAATATCTCAGGGACTGACATACCGCGTTCGCCAGCAAGCCGGCTCCCACAAGGGCAGCGTCCAGCCGAGATCGCCCGCTCAACAACCCCGCCCGTCAAACGGCGGGGTTTGTTTTTCCGGCTATCGTCTCCATATCAGGACCACGATAAAAAAGGAGAAGAGGCGACATGACCCATCATTCGGTCATCTACCTGCCGAAACCGCACGACTACGCCGAACTGACTCGTGTCTGGGAAGCATCGGTCCGCGCGACTCACGATTTTCTGCCGGAAAACTACATCACACTGCTCAGAAACTTGCTGGAGACCCAGTACCTCGATGCGGTGAACCTGTTTTGCACCCGCGACTCCCAGCTGCACATCACCGGTTTCGGCGGTACCAGCCCCGGTAAGCTGGAGATGCTGTTCATCGCCCCGGAGTACCGCGGCATGGGCTTGGGCAAAAAGCTGCTGAACTACGCCATCGAACACTTCGATGTCAGCGAGCTGGACGTCAACGAGCAAAATCCGCAGGCACTGGGCTTCTATGAAAAGCAAGGCTTCGAGGTCGTTGGACGTTCGAAGGTCGACGGATTGGGGCGCCCCTATCCGATGCTGCGCATGAAACTCAAATCCGCGCGCTGACCCCCACTCCCCACACCCGCACCCTGCCGACCATGACCGAGCCGATGACACTCCCTCGTTGCTGCGCCGCCCTCACCGCCCACTGGCCGCTGCCTCATGCGCTGGACAATGTGGTGCTGGTCAGCAGCGCCTTCGACCCACACCAACTGGCCGAAGGCGACTTTCAGCACTGCCTGATCGAACCGCCCGCCAGCATTCAACGCTCCGTGGCCAAGCGGCAGACCGAATTTCTCGCCGGGCGCCTGTGCGCCCGAGAAGCCATGCGCCTGCTCGATGGTCGTCAGCATGTGCCGCCAATCGGCGAGGACCGGGCACCTGTCTGGCCGGGCGACCTGTGCGGCTCGATCACCCACAGCACCGGCTGGGCTGCGGCCATCGTGGCCAGCAAGCAACACTGGCGCGGACTGGGGATGGATGTCGAGCAACTGATGAGCAGCGAGCGGGCCTCGCGACTGGCCGGGGAAATCCTCACCGCCGATGAGCTGCAACGTATGGCGGCCGGGCCAGAGCACCAGATTGCCTTACACGTCACCCTGACCTTTTCCCTCAAGGAAGCGCTGTTCAAGGCGCTTTACCCCCTTGTGCTCAAACGCTTCTATTTCGAAGACGCCGAATTGCTCGACTGGTCGCACGACGGCCGCGCACGCCTGCGATTGAAGATCGACTTGTCAGAGGAATGGCATGACGGCAAGGAACTGGATGCACAGTTCAGCGTGCGGGTTGGGCAGTTGTTGAGCCTTGTGGCGATTGTGAAGTGAACCCGAAATACACCGGCATACGCAGATCCCCGTGTGGGAGTGAATTCATTCGCGATGGTGGTTCGGTCGACGCAGATGTATGGGTCATACCGCCGTCTCGCGAATGAATTCGCTCCCACAGGGGTCATTATTCAACCCCGGACTCCGTTAAAACGCTGTTTAAATGTCACGTTGCTCACGCGGCCAGGCCAGACTGAAACACGCCCCGCCCAACTCGCTACGCCCGATCAACGCCCGGCCACCATGCCAGTGCACGATACGACGCACGATCGACAGGCCCAACCCATGCCCGCCCGAGGCGCGGGTGCGGCTGTCGTCCAGACGCATGAACGGCGTGAAAATCCGGTCCCATGCGCTTTCCGGCACACCAGGGCCGTCATCCTCGACATCGATTCGGCAACGATCCTGACCCAACTGAAAGCCTATTCTGACTTGGGATTCGGCATGGCGCATCGCGTTGCTCACCAGGTTCTGCAATGCCCGGTGCAAATAGCGAGGTTCTGCTTCGACCCACGCTTCAGCGAACATCTCAGTCTCATCAATGACCGCCACGCATTGCCCACGGCCGACGCGCACATTGGCCCGCAGCGGTGCCAACTCGGTGATGACTTGATCGATCAGCGCCTGCAAATCGATACGCTGGAAGTTCAGGGTCGGCGAGCCCTGCTCAAGACGCGCATACGTCAGCATCTCGTCCACCAGCTTGTCGAGGTCCTGAATGTCATTATCCATGCCCACCATGTACTTGTGCCGCGCTTCGGGCGTACTGGCGTCGCTGATCATTTCCAACCCAAAGCGCAAGCGCGCCACGGGCGTTCGTAGTTCATGGGACACCGCGCGCACCAGTTCGCGCTGAATCGTGAGCGAGCGCTGCAAATGCTCGGCCATGCCGTTGAACGCCGAGGCCAGGCGCCCCACTGAATCGGCACCGGTTTCAGGCACGCGGGTTTCCAGACTGCCTTGGGCGATCTGCGTGGCCGCCGCTTCCAGCCCGCGCAGCCGATGCTCAAGACGGCGCACCAGCAGGTAGACCACC
Organism: Pseudomonas sp. Pseu.R1; assembly: GCF_045764065.1. Taxonomy (NCBI): domain Bacteria; kingdom Pseudomonadati; phylum Pseudomonadota; class Gammaproteobacteria; order Pseudomonadales; family Pseudomonadaceae; genus Pseudomonas; species Pseudomonas sp. Pseu.R1. The sequence goes on from NZ_JBJGEE020000001.1 coordinate 2,029,365, forward strand.
ACGCCGATCAGGCACAGACCGAAAAACGTAATCAGAATCAGCAATTCCGGCGGATAGGGGTTGAATTGATACAGCGGACCGATCTCCAGCACCCACGGGGTCTCGCCAACACCCGATAGCACGCGGATCGAATCGCCGCCCTTACCCAATGCCATCACCGTGTCGCCTTCGTCGATACGGCGGCGCTGATCGTCATCGACATCCGTCTGTTCCAGCTTGATCAGGTGCAGATCGAAACCGAAGCCCTTGCTGATGCGCAGGGTTTCCAGGCGGATCGGCTGTTCATCGACGGGCAGGCGCACCAGTTCGTCCAGCAACAGATACATGGTCGCCCGGGCCAGTTGCTCGCTGATCTGCTGCACTTCACCGGTCAGTAGCAGCGCGCTGCCGGGTTTGCCAGGCACGGCAGGCTCAACCTCGCGAAACACCCGCGCGGCATGGGGACCGGTCTGTTCAACCACGACCTGCCCGCGGCTCAGCCGGTTGCGCGTGCCGCCCTCCAAATGCGCCTGCTCAGCGGTTTGCAGCGACAACGGAATTCCCAGCAAGCGCTCCCACACCGCCAATGCGCGGGTGCGTTCGATGCTGTCCATCAATTTGAGGTTGTCGGCCATCAACGTGAACGTGCCGTGGGCGAGCTGTTCCCGGTACTGCTCGCCGCGCACGGTGTTGGCAACGTGCAAGGTCAGGACGCCCAGCAGCGCGACCAGCACCAGAACGCCCAGCATGCCGCCGTAAATGCGCAAGAAGATGGAATTCATGCTTTAACCGTTGAGCAAGAAAGGGGGCATGTCCCTGGCCGCTTCCGGCACGAACAGGTAGCCCTTGTTGCGCACCGTTTTGATCAGGCGCGGATGAACAGGATCGTCGCCAATTCTGGGGCGGATTTTCGAAATACGCACATCGATGGAGCGATCCTGCCCGTCGTACCCCACCCCGCGCAGGGCGGTGAAAATCTCTTCTCGCGACAAAATCCGCCCGGCATTGGTCACCAGCAGCCACAACAGGTCGAACTCGGCACTGGTCAGTTCAATGGAGCGCTCGTTAAGCCAAGCCTCACGCAAGGCGCTGTCGACCACCAACGGGCCGAACACCAGACGGCGCGGCTCCTGAGCAGGGACTTGCAGAGGTTCGCTACGCCGCAACAGGGCATGAATCCGCGCCAGCAGCACCCGCGGGTGTACGGGTTTGCAGACGTAATCGTCGGCGCCCATGTCCAGGCCCTGAATCTGATCACTGTCGTCGGTGCGCGCCGTGAGCATCAGAATCGGGCCGCCGTACTGACCCCGCACGTTGCGGCAGACACTCAGGCCGTCTTCGCCTGGCAGCATGAGGTCAAGAATCACCAGATCGGGCTGCTCATCCACAATCCGCTTCACCGCCCGCGCACCATCCCCTTCCAGGCTCACTGTCAGGCCGTTGCTTTCAAGGTAATCGCGAGTCAGTTCAGCAAGGCGCAGGTCATCCTCGACGATCAGCACCTGCCAGGGTTCTTGTTGCAAGGTCGTGGTGCTCCTGCGTTGTTCTTATTAGATAGAAGGCCTACGCGGCCAGAGTCAGGAAAGGGGGCACCTTTACGTTCGATTCTAACCATTTGCCAGTGCCTTGTTTTGTGATCGCCTTCGCGCCCTCAAAAAAACCGTCTGGTCTAAATAAAGCCGTAAAAAACAGCGATCGACGGCTCATCCCAGTCGCCACGCGGCCTACACGCAATTTCCCCAATTCCCACACACATTACACACAGGGTTATCCACAGAACACACGTTGCATTTCGTGTCGCCAACACATAATCTTGTACCTCGTCGCCGAGCCACCCCCTACATGTAGGGTTTGAGCCGAAAGACCAAACACAAGTGACAGCGGCATTTCAAGCTTTTTTCTTGCGCCCACAGGGCTGAATCACCACCGGTTTTACCGCCTGACCGCTGCCATTGAGATGGCCAGCAAACGTTTCAGGATTTACGCGTAACGGTATGAGTGTTGCAACAAAGAACGAGCATTCTGCATCAGATTTATCTGGGTGACGGGTCGACCCGCGCCCTTGGGCTTTGTACGAAATGTTTTGAGAAGAAGGTAAGGCTGTTTTCAACGCAGCAGGACCGAGTATCAAGACTTTTCATACACAGCCTCGGACTTCAACGCCAGGGATGGTGCCTTAGAGCTTCCCCAACCGCTTTGAAGTCTCGAACCGACGTTTGTCGGTCGTTTGCTTCAAGACGGAACGGTGGGTACTGACCAGTGCCCAAATAAACATAGAGAACGTGGAGAGACCCATGCAAACAGACACAACTCGCGAGAACTCGCCGGCCATTGCGCCGCAGACAGGTGCGACCCAGCAGGACCTGTCCGCGACCGCTCCGGGTCAGCTGCGCGTGATCAAGCGCAACGGCACCGTCGTTGCGTACACCGATGACAAGATCACCGTCGCCATCACCAAGGCTTTCCTCGCAGTTGAAGGCGGCACTGCCGCTGCGTCGTCGCGTATCCACGACACCGTTGCCCGCCTGACCGAACAAGTCACCGCGACCTTCAAGCGTCGCATGCCCTCGGGCGGCACCATCCACATCGAAGAAATTCAGGATCAGGTAGAACTGGCGCTGATGCGCGCTGGCGAGCAAAAAGTGGCTCGCGACTACGTGATCTACCGTAACGACCGCTCCAAAGAGCGTGCCGGTCGTGGCGGCGAAGCCCCGGTTCAAGCTCACCCGTCGATCCGTATCACTGCCAACGACGGTAGCCTGGCGCCGCTGGACATGGGTCGTCTGAACACCATCATCACCGAAGCGTGCGAAGGGCTGGCCGAAGTCGACGCCAAGCTGATCCAGAACGAAACCCTGAAAAACCTGTACGACGGCGTGGCGCTTAAAGACGTCAACACCGCTCTGGTGATGACCGCGCGCACGCTCGTCGAGCGTGAGCCGAACTACTCGTTCGTGACCGCACGCCTGCTGATGGACACCCTGCGTGCCGAAGGCCTGGGCTTCCTGAACGTCGCCGAAAGCGCCACCCACCACGAAATGGCCGACCTGTATGCCAAGGCGCTGCCTGCGTACGTCGCCAAAGGTATCGAGTTCGAACTGCTGAACCCTGTTCTGGCCGAATTCGACCTGGAAAAACTGGGCAAGGCGATCAACCACGAGCGCGACCAGCAGTTCACCTACCTGGGTCTGCAAACCCTGTACGACCGCTACTTCATCCACAAGGATGGCGTGCGTTTCGAACTGCCACAGATCTTCTTCATGCGCGTCGCGATGGGTCTGGCCATCGAAGAGAAAGCCCGTGAAGACCGCGCCATCGAGTTCTACAACCTGTTGTCGTCCTTCGACTACATGGCGTCGACCCCGACCCTGTTCAACGCCGGTACCCTGCGTCCACAGCTGTCGAGCTGCTACCTGACCACCGTTCCGGATGACCTGTCGGGCATCTACCACGCCATCCACGACAACGCCATGCTGTCCAAATTCGCAGGCGGTCTGGGTAACGACTGGACCCCGGTTCGTGCGCTGGGCTCTTACATCAAGGGCACCAACGGCAAATCCCAAGGCGTCGTACCGTTCCTGAAAGTCGTGAACGACACCGCCGTCGCCGTTAACCAGGGTGGCAAGCGCAAAGGCGCTGTCTGTGCCTACCTGGAAACCTGGCACATGGACATCGAAGAGTTCATCGAGCTGCGCAAGAACACCGGTGACGACCGTCGTCGTACCCATGACATGAACACCGCCAACTGGATCCCTGACCTGTTCATGAAGCGCGTCTTCGATGACGGCAAGTGGACCCTGTTCTCGCCGTCCGAAGTACCGGACCTGCACGACCTGACCGGCAAGGCCTTCGAAGAGCGTTACGAGTACTACGAAGCACTGACCGAGTACCCAGGCAAGATCAAGCTGTTCAAGACCATTCAGGCCAAAGACCTGTGGCGCAAAATGCTGTCCATGCTGTTTGAAACCGGCCACCCATGGCTGACCTTCAAAGACCCGTGCAACCTGCGTTCGCCGCAGCAGCACGTCGGCGTGGTCCACAGCTCGAACCTGTGCACCGAGATCACCCTGAACACCAACAAGGATGAAATCGCGGTCTGCAACCTGGGCTCGATCAACCTGCCGAACCACATCGTCAACGGCAAACTGGACACCGACAAGCTCAAACGCACCGTCGACGTGGCCGTGCGCATGCTCGACAACGTGATCGACATCAACTACTACTCCGTGCCGCAGGCGAAGAACTCCAACTTCCGCCACCGTCCGGTCGGTCTCGGCATCATGGGCTTCCAGGACGCGCTGTACCTGCAGCATATCGCCTACGGCTCCGACGCTGCCGTCGAGTTCGCCGACCGTTCCATGGAAGCGGTCAGCTACTACGCCATCCAGGCCTCTTGCGACCTGGCCGATGAGCGTGGCGCCTACGAGACGTTCCAGGGTTCGCTGTGGTCCAAGGGCATCCTGCCGCTGGATTCGCAACAGATCCTGATCGAAGCCCGTGGCCAGAAGTACATCGACGTCGACCTGAACGAAACCCTGGACTGGGCGCCAGTGCGTGCTCGCGTTCAGAAAGGCATTCGTAACTCGAACATCATGGCCATCGCACCGACCGCGACCATCGCCAACATCACTGGCGTCTCGCAGTCGATCGAACCGACCTACCAGAACCTGTACGTGAAATCGAACCTCTCGGGCGAATTCACCGTGATCAACCCGTACCTGGTTCGCGACCTGAAAGCCCGCGATCTGTGGGACTCGGTCATGATCAACGACCTCAAGTACTACGACGGTTCGGTGCAACAGATCGAGCGCATCCCGCAAGAGCTCAAAGACCTCTACGCCACCGCGTTCGAAGTCGAAGCCCGCTGGATCGTCGACGCAGCAAGCCGTCGCCAGAAGTGGATCGACCAGGCTCAGTCCCTGAACCTGTACATCGCTGGCGCCTCGGGCAAGAAACTGGACGTGACCTACCGCATGGCCTGGTACCGTGGTCTGAAAACCACCTACTACCTCCGTGCCCTGGCCGCGACCAGCACCGAGAAATCGACCATCAACACCGGCAAGCTGAACGCCGTTTCCAGCGGCGGCCATGGCCCGGACGACTCGGCGATCACCGCCCCGCGCCCAGCCGAGGCAGCCCCGGCAGCAGGTCCAGCGCCAGTGCCTAAGGCCTGCGCGATCGACGAGCCAGACTGCGAAGCTTGCCAATAAGCACGCTGGACGCCGCACGATTCTGAGCGGCGTCCGCGTTGTTGCCGAGTTTTCTGGCCTCCTCACGTACAGACGTACGCTCCGGGGTCCAAAAAACTCGGCGCCTAGCGGCCGCTCGCTCAGACTCGCGCTCTTCATGCAGTGCCTGTCAGACAAAGCAAAATCAGGGGCACAGATCCCCAAGACTTCATGTTCTTTGCGTGCAACGCCTGATACGCAACCAACACTCAAGATCCACCAGGTCAGTCATGAGCACTGACCCTCACGCAGGAGACTCAACGTCATGCTGAGCTGGGACGAATTCGACAAAGAAGACACCACTGAACCCGTCAAAGGCGCCAACGCAGGCCACGCTGCGGAAGCGGCCATGGACAAACTCGACAGCGCCGGTGGTGCCGCCGCACTGGAAGCACGCGCCGTCAACGCCAACGACTCCGCCGCTGTTGCCCGCGCCAAAGCCGCGCTGGACAAACTCGACATCGCCGAAGGTCTGGCCGAACTCGAAGGCTCCGCTGCCCGCGTTGCCGTCGACGAAAAGCGCATGATCAACTGCCGCGCCGACCTCAACCAACTCGTACCCTTCAAGTACGACTGGGCCTGGCAAAAGTACCTCGACGGCTGCGCAAACCACTGGATGCCGCAAGAAGTCAACATGACCGCCGACATCGCCCTCTGGAAAAACCCGGAAGGCCTGACCGACGACGAACGCCGCATCGTCATGCGCAACCTGGGCTTCTTCTCCACCGCCGACTCGCTGGTTGCCAACAACCTCGCGCTGGCTGTGTATCGCCTGATCACCAACCCTGAATGCCGCCAGTACATCCTGCGCCAGGCCTTCGAGGAAGCGATCCACACCCACGCCTACCAGTACTGCATCGAATCGCTGGGCATGGATGAAGGCGAGATCTTCAACATGTACCACGAGATCCCGTCGGTCGCGAAAAAGGCCGCCTGGGGCCTGAAATACACCCGCGCCATCTCCGACCCGGAATTCAACACCGGCACCGTCGAGACCGACAAAGAACTGCTGCGCAACCTGATCGCCTACTACTGCGTGCTGGAAGGCATCTTCTTCTACTGCGGCTTCACCCAGATCCTCTCCATGGGCCGTCGCAACAAAATGACCGGCGTCGCAGAACAGTTCCAATACATCCTGCGCGACGAATCCATGCACCTGAACTTCGGCATCGACGTGATCAACCAGATCAAAATCGAAAACCCGCACCTGTGGGATGCTGAGTTGAAGGAAGAAGCCTCGCAAATGATCCTGCAAGGCACCCAACTGGAAATCGAATACGCCCGCGACACCATGCCACGCGGCGTGTTGGGCATGAACGCCGCGATGATGGAGGACTACCTCAAGTTCATCGCTAACCGTCGTCTGAGCCAGATTGGTTTGAAGGAAGAATACCCAGGGACCACCAACCCGTTCCCGTGGATGAGCGAAATCATGGACTTGAAGAAAGAGAAGAACTTCTTTGAGACTCGGGTGATTGAGTATCAGACTGGTGGGGCGTTGAGCTGGGATTGATTTGATCCCTTCAGTTTTCACGATAACCGAGACTGTGTTCAGAAATCTGAGACTGACCGCACCAAATTGAGGCCTTGCTCATCCATCATGAGCAAGGTGTTAATTTTAGTAGACAGCCTCCTCTCCACATCACATCGTCTGCAGCGAGACTGAACGCACCGCCCCGGTCGCGGTCAGGGAGAAAATGGCGATGTTAATACGCCTGCTGGCTCTCAGACCGAAGCCAAAAGTGTAAGAGGAGGTCTAGTCCCTCCTCTAGACATCTTATCGTTAAATCCTAAGTCCTTCGGGCATAGACTAAATTTGAAACTGTCTTCTCCATTGCCTCAGTAATAGCTGTAGAGTAAGTCGCCCCCCCGTGTACTTCATAAGTGTGTCCCGATGGAACACTGTCGGTCGCATTAAATTCGGTCAGCTTCGTCAAGATCTCCATCCTCCAAGACCCCGTCCCATTCAAATCTCCAGGTGTAATCACCTGTACTTCTTCAATCCAGGCAGTTTGACAGTCATGCTGTAAAAACTGCTTCAGCTGATCCACTGATGCCGCCAAAATCACACCCTTATGTAAAGCATCGCCCGTGTCTTCAATGGTCTCAACGTGAAACCAAGGGAGAAATGTTTCAAATTCCACGAAGGGCCAAAATTGTAGTTCGCCTGCCCCAAGCGGATTACCTACCAGCATTTCAGCCGCTCGAATTGTTTTGAACATATCAACCATCCTCTAAGTTCCAAAAACACACGCACATCTCTAATCGCATTAGCCAAAACTGACACCGCAGCAGATTCTTTTACGAATTACTACATTATACGTATTTTAATACGTTTATCGATATAGCGGCGATATGGCCTCATCCTCACTTTTGAGGATGACTCAGTGCTGACCAAAGAAGTAGCCGCCAATGTGAGGGCTGTCCGCGCAAAGCGTGGTGTGACTCAAGAAGGCCTCGCGGAGGTAAGCGTTCAGAAAGCGGTGAGCCAATTGGAGCAGGCGAAAGTAAAAGTCTCGCTAGAAAAGCTTCAACTGCTCGCCACCGCGCTCGATTTCGATCTGGTCGCACTTGTTGCCCTATGCGTCTCTCTTGAGCGAGGAGAGAACCCAGAGGACTCTCTCAAGCAGGCAGCTCAAGTGTTGGAGTCATTCAGGGCAGAAGGAGGAATGGACATCCTCGCCTTGCACTACCAAACAGGGAACTTGACTAAACGTAGTCGCGGGAAGCCGGCGAATTTGGCCAATCTAAAAAAGGTCTTGGACCTCAAAGCGGAAGGACTTAGCCAAGCGGAAACTGCAAGGCGCCTAGGTCTCACCTCAGCAGCTGTCAGCAGGTACTGGCGCAAGGGCTAAACTTCAGGCCAACTAAAGAAACCTAGCAAGTTAGGTTAATTTCAGAACTATTTGCGATCTATCTCCAGGCACGTCCCACCATTCCCGCCTGCAAGCCAGCCAACAGGCTCAAGACTGGGGCCCATCCTAGCAGCGATATCAAGCAAGCTGGGCCTAGCCTTTCGTTTGTCCAACACCGCCTTGGCCTCTGTAACGTAGCGCTGAATCAATAACCACTTATCAGTTTTGAGTTTCCTGCGGCCTTTCATAATACTCACCCCTAATTAATGAAATTCGTAGGACAGGCTGAAGGCTCTCAACATTTGGGCTCCCATCTGCATCATCATAGTCGTCAAAAAGCCGTGGAGCTATATCTCTGCATTTAAGGTACCTGGCACGCTAGCTCGTAGGCACTGTTAGGAAAACCCGCGCATGCGCGGAAAAAATGCCGAAATTCCGGCCCTGCTACCCTCCCAACCCTACTGTATAAATGTGGGTCAAACCGTAAAATTTGTCAAAATTCTTGACAGTTAAACCAGCCTAAAACCAAGAATGACAGATAGCTAACACTTAAGAAGAGACGCCGGCTCTGTATAACTATCGAAAAATTCAAATCACTAGCCGCACCCTCAACAAACAGCCAGGCATCAACATTTAGTCAGCCTTGAATTAAAATGTGAACGTCACTATAGTATTAATTCCTGAGTACGAAGACAAAAGCTTCCGAAAAAGCATACCACAGGAAAAGAAATGAACCATAACGCCAAAAACAGTGTGTCGACCTGCCCGCCTACTGAATGCCTAATTAACCGTCCACTTCAGTCCGTTACAGACATTGAGCTTATGCTGTTGATCCAACACGGCTTTGAAGAAGGTAGCGTTCTAAGAATGATTTCGTGCTCTAAGCTCTATTTATCGACCAATGTTATGCAACAGATAAGAGAAATACGACCACGCAAAGCTAAACGCCTGCAAACTGATCAAGCTTCAGACCGGCTGACCGCTCAACAGAGTGCAATCGCTTTTCAGTTCGCTAAGACTCTAGAGCATTCGACACTCGCATTTGGGTCGCAAGAGCTAGCCGAAAAGTGGCTGAGCCACCCCTGCAGACACCTCGCAGACCTCACTCCCCTAGATCTAATTGATAACGCAATAGGCTATGAGCTTGTAAATTCATATTTGGAACGTATCATAACGGGTGTTTATCAATAAGCTTCAAATTGGATGAGAACAAGAAGGTGATTTTTTGGATATAACCTCTCGACCAGAGCATATTATTCATCGTACCGGCGCTTAATGAGGCGGAAAGACAGATTGGTCAGGAAGTGTTAGTCGTCACCTAAGTTTACAGTTCAGCAGTAACAAAGCTGGTGTGCAGCACGTCTCGGGATACCTTCTCGTTGCTCGACTCGTGCTGGGATGATCTGCCATTGCTCGGAATGCTGTTGACAGGACGTTGGATGGATTTGATGGCAATGAACCCGCTTCGGCAGTTTTTTTCATTGGCTGAAGTTCGGAAGTGAGACTTGGCGGGCTATAGGCCAGATGATGGTCGTCGGGGAAGGTTGGGAGGGACCGCTACATTGATTTGATAGAAACGACCTCTACATATCGAAATTTCTTCCTAGCCATCTTCACAGCCTCTTGCTCCGCCTGCAAAGTGCTCAGCGTGTCAGCTTCGTGAATCAGCTCAAACGTTTTGCCTTCAAACTCATTGCCCACACGGAGCGTGACGCGAAGCCTTGGGGTGAACGCCTTTGAAACTTTTTTCTTGGCTGTCGGCGCAGGTGGCGTTACGAATACTACTTCGGGAACCGGCTCGGAGATCGGGGCAGCGATAACCTGCTGCGAAGGCTCAGCGCTACCGAAAAGCGCGCGGCGCATTTCTTCTTCAGTCAAATCTGGGTTCATATCGTGTCTCGGCGAGAATTACGTTGAGCTCGCCTGATTCTACCAATGTGTCTGGAGGCAGACTATCAGCGGACGGTGAGCATTGGATCGTTTAGCCGGTAATCCGTGATCCGTTAGCGCGGTCCTGGGGACAGGCTTGATCGCGGTGATTTCTACGATAGTACTTTTCGCACAGTAAATAATTGCTCTCCGTGTTCTCAAGGAGGCTTAGCTGATTTCACGAACTCAGCCCGCTGCCTAAGCGTTTGCTGGTCCAATCCTGCCAATGATGGGCGGAAAAGCTTGCTCTGGAATACAGCTATCGATAGTATCCTGCCGGGGCTCAGGGCTCGCATTTCTGAGATGTATACGTCTCAGCTTGTAGCGCTTTTACCTTTGACGCTTCGCGTCGCGCCGCCGTGAACTTGGCGGATGTTGGAGTCCTGAGTCCCGCCCCTTTTAATGAGACACTAGGTCTGTGCAATGGATGCATCCCAGCCTTTCGGTAAAACGCCTGAAATTAGTATTTCTTCCAATAAAGAGTTGGCTGCTTTACTGGGTGTTTCAGTAGCAAAATTAACCTATTATGCCTATCGTCTTGATGATGATTCAAAGTACAGATCTTTTCACATCGCCAAGCGATCTGAAGGGCAAAGGCTCATAGAAGCGCCTGTAAAGGGGCTTAAGGAGTTACAGAAAAGTATAATAAGATTGTTTGAGCCGAAGTATAAGCCGAGAAGCTGTGTTTACGCCTATGTAAAAGGTCGGGGAATTGTAGAGCACGCTGCGGTTCATGCCAACCAAAGGTGGCTACTCAGATTCGATCTCAAGGAATTTTTTCATTCTATTTCAGCTGCTCGCGTTGCTGGTCTCCTGCGACGTCCACCATTCAGTTATGCGAAGCCGGTAGCGGATACAATTGCTCGGCTTTGCACTAAGGACGGTAGACTTACTCAGGGGGCGCCGACTAGTCCATTGATAAGCAATATTTTATGCAAGGGGCTTGATTTTCGACTTAAAGAGCTTGCGTCGCAAAATAAGTGTTACTACACGCGTTATGCTGATGACGTGTTCATTTCCAATAACGGAAGTTTATTTCCCTCTTCAATTGCTGAACGTGATGCTAACGGGACGGTCAAGCTCAGCGATGAGATTGTCGGAATAGTGATCGCCGCTGGCTTTCAGCTAAACTTCAAGAAAACTACTTTACGAAGTCGGGCGGAGCGGCAGCTTGCCACTGGTATAATTGTCAATCGAAAGTTAAATGTTCCGAAAGAGTACGTGAAATCCGTCCGGGCAGCATTATACGCTTGGGAAAAGTATGATCTGAAACTGGCGGAAGAGTATTGGCGTGTGCACGTAGATAAACGGAATCGGCACGGTGAAGCTGCTCCAAGATTGAGTTGGGTTGTTAGAGGGAAAATCAATCACATCGGGCATGTAAAGGGATACAATGATCCGGTTTTTTTGACGCTAGCTAAAAGGCTTCAAGCGCTAGACCCCACCTACCGACTTGATGAGCGAAAAATCCTCAGATCGCTTACCGACGAGATCCATGTTTATACAGAAGGCATTACCGACTGTAAGCACCTAGAAGCTGCACTGAATTTTTTTAAATCTTGCGGAGAGTTTACAAACCTCAATTTGATTTTTAGAAATACTCGAAAGCCAGGAAGTTCAGTGCTTAAAGCGCTGTGTGAAAACCTTAGTGAGGCACCGCAAAAGCATTTGACTATCTGTGTTTTTGATCGAGACGAGCGGTCAATAATCGCGGAAATGGGAGGATCTCCCGGGAATTATCGTGATCATACAAATAACGTATTCAGCTTGATCATTCCTATTCCGGAATTCAGGGACTCTGACTTCATATGCATCGAGCATCTCTACCAAGACGCTCAGCTATATATGTCCGACACACAGGGCAGGCGTTTGTATTCCAAAGATGAGTTTGATCAGCTCGGCTGCTTCAAAGGAGAGCAGCGGCTATTCTGTCGTTTGAGTAAACAGTCGCTAATTTATGATGATAACGTCATTGACCTAGCTGAACGGAAGAACGTAGCGCTACCAAAAAATAAATTTGCAGATTATATTCTGAATAAAGTCCCACCATTTTCTAATATCGACTTTTCTGGCTTTCGGGGCGTATTTTTTCAAATAGTCGAAATCGCCGGCTTCTACGGGAGGCAGCGAGACGGTTAGTGGTCAACTGATCTCGGACACCGCGCTAAGTCTTTCCTCGGCGACCGCAGGTGGTAACCCTTCGTTGAACTGATGCGGCCGACGCCAGTTGTAGCGCTGCATCATGAACTGACCGATATCCTGTTGGGGCGGTGACGCGCTCATGTACCCCACTGTCGGTATCCACTCCGTTTTCAGGCTACGAAAGAAGCGCCCCAACGGGGCGTTGAGTGAGCATCTTCCCCCAGTCACGCTCATATCCAAGATACTCAGCCCGAGATGCTGCTCGCTTGGGCCATGACGGTGGGGCCGCAAACGCTTTCCTCGACAGCGAGGTAGTGGCTACGGCCTACGCAAACGACTATGCAAATGACTGGTCAAATCAATGCAATTACCCAACCTCTCATAGCGAAACTGAATGCAGTTGATGCCGCACACCATTCGACTGCATATATTCCACGCGCAAAGATTTTCGGCCAACAATGACAGCGAGCAATGGCCTGCCATCACGCCGCGCGGCTGCCAGTTTCTGCCACTCGGTGACGTCCAATCCCGAAGGCGTAGGATGATCCTCAGGGTGCGTGTGCCACTCTCCGAGATATCTGATCAGTCCGTTACTCTCCCGCCATCGCTGCTCGGCAATGCTCCGATGGCCGTGAAGGAGCCTTTCAAAGAAATATTTCAGCCTGCGATCTTTAGGAGTAGGGACAGTAGCTTCAAGAAGTTCGAGATGGGCTCCTCGAACGTGGCCAAGCAGAATCCCGCCTGCCTCAGCTTCTTGCTCACCCTGAATGTATCGATCAAATATAGCCAGGACTTCCGGGGCAAGGTAAACCAGACGCTGGCCGTTAGAATCTGCCCATGTACTCATGAACTGCATGCAGGACATCCCGGCCTAGGCAGCATAGTAAGATCACCGTTTACGGCGCTGCATAGCTGACTTATCACCCGAGTCGAGAGCGACGCCCACAAGGCCGAATTGACCCACGCAAGCGCAGCATCGAATCCTAGTGCAGCGGCCTGAATAGAGACCGAGGCAGGATAAGCAACATACCGTCCCTCGCAGCCGCCCCCGGCCAGAGTTGACCGAACGCCTCCCTCGACGGATAAAAACAGCTGATCTAGCTCATAGTCACAAAGACAACGGAAGCATCCCTCTGACTCGTGCCTTTTAAATTGAGCGCGTACAGCCTCCCCTGCTCCATCAATCCATACAGTAAGTAACGGAATCAGCTGCCCACTCTTACTACGCAAGTGAGCCAACTCGCCCGCCAACCAACCTCCCAAGCTTTGTTCGCCAGTCGCATTGATAACGAGATCGAATTCACCAAAGACGACTGAGAAGGCGTCCTGATTCATTGCCCTTACATTCGCCGAAGGCATAGCTGTTTTGAGCTCAGCCTGAAGCCCGTCAGCTTTGTTTTTTTCCAGTCGGTTAATCCCAAGACGGTGGCGGCCAATGTTACCAGGCGCAAGTTTCTGATTGTCGACTAGCACTAACTCCCCAGCACCTGTACCAGCGCCCGCTCGAACCAATAGATCGGCAAGATATCCACCGATGGTTCCACATCCCACCAAAGCTATTTTTTTCCCTGCGAACGTGGTGAGTCCGGGGATGTTTCGCTCAACGATGTAACGGTCATCCATTCTCACCACCTGTACCACTTCGATAGGTGCCTCAAATATAGGAATGCGCTGATCCAGATTGGAGGTTCGCTTGCGCTTCTGCAGGTCGCTCACAAAAAAACCGTAGAGCTGACCTGGCGCGTCGATCACGATGAGTACTTCATCCTGCCCAGCGCGATAGGCCCTCACTACTCGATCAAGGATTTTTTTCCGGCAGGAATCGTCCAACTTGGTTTGCCAGTCGAGCAATTGAAGCAGGGTCGCTGGCGGCCAAGAACCAATGGCCGGACGAGGGCGAATCCGAGTAACGACCTTCGAGGCTAATTTCAAATGAGGCTTGATCCGCCCTGATCGATGAGCAAACTTTTCAGCAGTCCGTTCCACATTGTCAGTCAAAGCGAATCCCTGCCCCCGTCCCAGAGCAAGCAACACCACATCCTCGGAATCTGGGTTAGCCAAATCGGTGTAGCAGTAATCGCCGCGCCAGAACGCGAAGAACTCTTCCTCCAAATCATCAACTCGCTCCCCTGCCATAATCTGATCAAGCACAGTTGCAGCGCGTTTCAAGGAGGCAATCGTCTGGCTCACAGGCTTGTAAAGATCAAAGACGACAGTCTCTTCATCTACATAGCAGAGAAAACCATCTGCTCCGATATGCGGCGCGATCGGTAGCAATTGCGAAGGAAGAGGCTCCCTAAGCACGATCCGGGGAAATGAGCGCAACGCTCGATCAATGTAGACATCGCAAGACACACCGCCGAACCTAGTGTGCAGCGAGCCTTCCATTACGAGATAGTCAGAGAGATTCTGAGGTTCCTGACGCCGGAACCCCAGAGGCTTGAGCACCTGTAAGATCTGAGGAATTGACAAAAAAGTCACCCAGACTTCGAGCGTTTCAGGATTTCCATTTCCCCAGGTTCAGGCTCCACAGCAGCGATTGCTGCTGGCAGACCAAAGGACGTGCGGTCTTCAATCAGATCAGGTCTATTAGGAAATCGGATACCCAACATCTCACGCATCCACCCACAAGCAGACACTTTTGCCTCAGCGCTTGCAGCCATCGATGCAGAGAGATATTTAGCAAAAGTCTCGAATTTCTCCGCTGCCGCCTCCAAATCAGATTTTGAAAGCGCATCCGTCAGATAAACGCTGGAATCAATCGGGCTTAGCACGCCAGCCCTGAGAGCTTTTGGAAGGCCTTCGACGACGGTAAGTAGCGCTTCATCGTCACGCTTTAGTTCAAACTCAAAAAGCGGGCATGCGGCAGCCATCAGCAGGATTGAGCTAGGGCCTTTTTCATCCCATTGCTGGTCACGGAACCCTTTGATGTAGCGAACAACCCGCCGAAGCTGCTCCCCCTTGTCCTTCACTTCCCGCTCAAACCACTCTTTCATCTCCAAAGGATCAGATTTGATCCAGCCACGCTCGCACGCCAGCAGAATCTGATCTGAAGGAAGTTTCTTCCAAGTTTGAACGGAGGCGTTTGCAGCGATACCGTCCATGGCGCGCGCGCTGAAAGACTCCATTGCGGCTTTCAACAGCAGATATTGATCGTCTGGAATCGCGTAAAGCGGCAGGTCAATGTGTGCATATTCTGATACCACAACGCGCATGCAGTTTGGCTTACGTTCCAGCTCCCACCCGCTGCCCGGGCCGCACAATGGCGCTAAGACCGCTTGTACCGCCTCGAAAAAATCATCAATAGCAAGATGTGGCTTCGCCTCCTCTTTCATAATGCTCAGCGGGAGGTATACCCCATCGTCGACATCAGATTGCTGCGGAGGGGTAACACATGGGCGATTCAGCGTCTTATAGGCCCACGAACCCTGAATGAAGAACTTCGGTTCACAAACTTCTCCTTCGTACCCTTTGGCACGAAGCGCTTGGGGCAAGCCCTCGCGAAGCGCACGACGAATGTCTTTCCGTGCGGCATCGATCGCCTGTTTTTCCTCCGAGGTCAGTTCCAGCGCTTTGAGGAACGTTGGATGGTCGACAGCCACGCCGTCGACAGCCGTACGATCTTTTGTGGTGTAGAGCAATGGGCTCAGGTTGAGCATGAGACATCTCCAGTCGATGGCTATTGCGCATCGTGCCTGCCTTCATACTGATTCTTGCATTGGGAGTCTTTCCCAACAGATGCCTCATCCCTGCTGCCTAAGACGGTCTGTGCGTAGGCGGAATGCACGTATCGGTAACCAAACGGACACAAGCTGGATCCAATATTGCCACCACCCCACATATAGTTCAAGCAGGGGCAAAAAATCTTAAAAACCACTACATATTGTGTCTTGCCACTAGTGAGGAACGGTGAATTCTGATAGAGGCGCTTTGACAGTTCCTGGTGGTGCTCGCCGGGCTGAACTCATCTAAGGGTACAGCCCAGAAACTCAGCTTTCGGAGACACCAGTCGCTAGGCATGTAACCTGTACAAGGAAGCTTATGGATGGGATCAAGGTGCAACCACTCGTTCGAAGGAAATCAGCCCCGCTGTATTCAATCCCTTGTTCCAATTCCGATTTGTCCAGTAATCCCCATCAAGCTTCAAGCCGTCCTCTTCGTCGTGAACCTCCACACGTGCAGAGCCATGATGGTGCCCGCTATCAGTGGCCTCGGGGTTACGCGTCACATTGACGTAGGAGTAATTGAGCTCGATCGTTCCATGCTCAGGATCACGACGAATTCCTACTACGGTCGTGCTCGATTTGGAGTATTTATCTAGGGACTGAAATTTCATACGAACACTAAACAAGCGGGAGGTGATTGTGATTTTCCCCTGCTTAACGAACAGCGCTTCATCCGCTGGCCGCCCTACGAGCTGTCCCACCATGTTCCAGTTGGAACGGATGGTAACCTGCCAAACACCGTCGATTGGCGGAAAAAACTTTCGTATCAAAGGCAGGCAGCACAGCTTCGGGAAGATCGGTGTCTGCCCGAACGCGATCACAGAGACAGTTGAGATCGAAACTGAAAATGACACAACGCGCCAGAAAACAGTGAAATCACTGAAGACTGCACCCAAGCGCCAAAAGCTGAGCCCCCCGAAAATCAGGAGACACAACGATGCAAATAATGCCATGCATTTCTGAACCCCTAGCACCTGATACATGAGAACTCCTTACTCGAAAGTCAGCCTCCACGATAGCTGCAACAGCCTGTCTACGCACGTTCCTAAGAGCTGGGATAGAGTCCTGTAGACCAGTGCATGAAGTTTGAAGGCCTAGCACACTCCTCATCTGCCAACCTCAATCGAGGATCAGATATCCATCCCAACTGGACTTGCACATAGGCGCGTAGAGAAGCTCTCAGGTGAGCCTAAAGCCCTCGACCGTATTACTCCTGTTCCTAGACCGCTTTTACAACCCACAGCTGATCCATCCTTGTCGTAAAACTCTGGCTCATCAGATCCCGGCGCATCGCCCATCCAGGTGCCAGAGGCACACTGGCTACACGCAGTGTTCCCCTGCCCCACCTGCCATTGATCTCATCCAAAACGGTCATCACTTTGTTAGTCGCAGCAGGCTGCGAATGAGCGAACAGGTCATCACTAAACTCGCCAGGCTGTCGCAGATCCATGAGTAGGACTTCCGCCTTGCTGTATTTGAAGCCCGCCTTGAACAGGCGATTCACGGCTTCGGTCGCAGCCTTCGTCATGAGGCGCACATCGTTCGTGGGATACGGCAACTCCACCAGCGCAGCATTCGCGTACTTAGCTTCTTCTGGGTTGAACATCCCGGTGCGGATGCTCACGCGGATCTTCTTGCACAGTGAGTTTTGTACCCGAAGCTTTTCTGCCGCCCGCTGGGTGTACGTGGCCACCGCCATCTTTGATGGGCTCAATGTCCGTCAGGCGACTGCCGAACATTCGGCTGCAGCAAATTTCTTGTTTCGGTGGATCGGCCTCCCCCAACTCAAGACAGGATGTGCCAGCAAGCTCACGAGCCGTCTTCTCGACCACCACACTGAATTTCTGCCGAAGCGTCCAGGCATCGGCCTTAGCCAAGTCCATCGCGCTCATGATGCCCATGCTTTCAAGATGAGCTTTCATCCTCTTTCCGACACCCCAGACTTCACCAACGTCGGTGTTGCGCAACGTCCACTCCCGGTTGTATTGATCGCAAAGATCCACTACCCCGCCGGTCTTATCGATCAGTCGCTTGGCTGTATGGTTCGCAAGCTTGGCCAAGGTCTTGGTGTGGGCAATCCCGACCCCAACGGGTATCCCTGTGCGTTTCAAAATCGTCGCACGAAGCTTGCGGCCAAAGGCTATGAGATCTCCAGGCATTCCAGTCAGATCAGCAAAGGCCTCGACGATGCTGTACACCTCCAGCGACGGCACCATCGACTCGATGATGGTCATAACACGCTCACTCATGTTGCCATATAGGGCGTAATTGCTGCTGAAAGCGACCACGCCGTTTCGTCGCAGATGGTCTTTGATCTGGAAGTACGGTTGGCCCATTTTAACGAAGGGCTTAGCGTCGTAAGACCTGGCGATCACGCAGCCGTCGTTGTTGCTCAGTACTACGATCGGGGTCTTCGCAAGATCAGGACGGAAGACACGCTCGCAACTCGCGTAGAAGCTGTTGCAGTCGATCAGTGCGAAGACGGGTTTAGCCGTTGTCATGATCACGAACGCTGTATTTGACGACGCCCCAGATCACAAGCTCATCCCCCTCCATCACATGGCGTGGCGGATACTTCGGATTCTCAGAGAGCAGGATCACCTCGTTCTCACGCATATGCAGGCGCTTGCACAGAGGCTCAGTGTTTAGAGCAGCAATCACGATGTCCCCATGCTCCGCGTACAGGCTCCGATCTACGATTA
The DNA here is from genome assembly GCF_045764065.1 of Pseudomonas sp. Pseu.R1. Taxonomy (NCBI): domain Bacteria; kingdom Pseudomonadati; phylum Pseudomonadota; class Gammaproteobacteria; order Pseudomonadales; family Pseudomonadaceae; genus Pseudomonas; species Pseudomonas sp. Pseu.R1. Next base: position 2,047,925 of record NZ_JBJGEE020000001.1, read on the forward strand.
CGAGATCCCCGTTGTAGATGCCGACGCCACGCATGCTGTCGCCTTCAATCTTGACCAGATAAACATGGGGTGCCCGAATGTCGAAGAGCTCGTCGAGCGAAATGTGCTTTTCGATGTGATCCGCCGCCGGCGATGGAAACCCTGCCGGTACGTGGAACGAGTACATGGGCAGCTTTTCGCCGCCAGTCGCCAATGGGCCAAGAATGGTGATGCTCATGATGCACGCCTTGCGATGCCAAACTGTATGCATATACAGTCAACGTTCTGGATCGCTTGCGGTCAATCTCATACGAGAAGAATTTCGACAGCCGAATCTCACCTAGGTGTTGAATGCGGCTCCAGGCTGTGTACTGATCGCCGTGATCGCTCCAAAATTCGTGTCAGGACACCCTGCTGATCTGATTGCTCTGGCCCTCACGGTTTATGCCGCGTCACGTTTCTCCATTCTGCCAGTCGTGATCTTTGCGATCTTGATCACGGGTGCTTTGCGTGGGCTATTGCCCGGCTAAGCTCTGCTGTAGCCGGGTTTCCAGCGGCAGCTTTTGACAACGACGGTGCCTGATGAGAACCAGCAACGCTTGCAGCCTTGCTCCACTCAGAATCTGTACTCAAGCCCCTCGTCCTCACCGATTCCTTAGTGCCTAGGTCCGGTCTTGTGACACTGCATGGACGGGATGATAGCCATACGCTACCCTAGCCACGTTTGGTCATATTGATCGCCACAAATATTGATGAAGGTTGGATAATGGAATATCTCACACATATCGTAACGTTCTTCGCGGGACTGGGTGCTGGATGGACGTTGAAAGTGGTCATCAGTAACAGTTCTAGTCGCTCATCGAGAACGTCACGAGCCTCGCAGCACCACAATCAGGTAGGTGGTGATATGGCCGGCGGCGACATCCACAAAAACAACAAAGCGTAATCCTACCGTGTTTGCCAACCAGTCCAACAATCGCGTCGGCGGGCACATGGCTGCCGGTGATATCAGCACTGTTGATATCAACATTATTACTCAAGCATCTATTGAAGAGCTTGCTGTCCTGTATGAAAAAATGAAAGTGGATGGTATTGGTGACCCGTCAGGCAACACCTTCTCTAGAAAGCTTCAGCATTATATGGCACTGCCGACGGATGGTGATGTTCGTGGTTTAGAGGAAAAGCTACGAGACAGTGACCGCTTGGACATGCTGCATTTCGCGATGAAAGAAAAGGAAAAGGCTGTAAAACTTATAATGAAGTTTCAGTCATCCAAAACCGCACAGCGCGTGTACACAATTCTTCTGGATGAGCTTCATACAATTTACATGCTGACCGTCACACCGGTTATTGAAGCCGGGGGGGATCGTCAAGCAGTGGACTTAAGCATCAACCGAGCATTACAAGCTATCAAATCTTTGCTCGGGGAAAATTTTATGGAATTTACCGTCAAGGACCTTCTCGGGCTGTTGTATTTCTTAGCCGGGAATTGCCACGTGAGGTGGGACAAAAATGCTGATTTACCATCCGGCATTTGATGCCTACCACTGTGTTTTCAGAATGCTCGCGATTCTGGAAGCATCACCCTCTATAGAGCTGGATCGGGCAAGACTACTCGACTTCTACCTGACGTTCCCTTCCGCTATCTCAAAAATCCGCCTTCCTAATTCGCTAGCGCATGGCAGACGACTCGCCAAAGCCAACGGCAACGCTTACCGGGATCCGTTAAATCCAAGAGCCGTATTCCGCGATATGGCTCAGATTCAACACGCGGCTTTAAGAAGCATTGCTGCTTTAGGGATCATTGATGTAAAGGCGTATGAACAGGGCGTGCTTCAGCGTGCGGAAGAGCATGTAATCCCCGCAGAGCTAACACAGCGTATCGCGATCTATCACGATGTTAAACCTGAAGTCTTCAGCTTTCTAGTCAAGGACTTGGCCAGCATTCCCCTCCATGGGATCGACGGCTTGAAACACCGAACGGAATTACTAGAGTATCGATATGACCTTCCTTAAGCCTACCCTACAGATCAACCGACTGATAGTTCAGCAAGGAGGGCATCGCGCCTTCGACTGCCATTTTCATTTGGGTGTGAACGTCATCAGGGGACGTAATACTTCGGGTAAGACCACGATCATGGATATGATCGCCTACTCATTGGGTGCGGAAAACATAAGGTGGAAACCTCATGCTCTCCAATGCTCGACTGTGATGGTGGAGGTGCAGCTAAACGGGAAATCTGCCACTTTCCTACGCGAGGTGAGCAGTGAATCTCAGCGTCCCATGTCCATCTTTTGGGGGAAAATGACTGAGGCTCTGGAAGCTGGGCCCACATTATGGGAGCGATACCCCTTCAAGCGCTCCGAACAGAAGATCAGCTTCTCGCAAGCTATTTTTGTGGCTCTGGAAATGCCTCAAGCCCAAGGGCAAGGCGCAGCCAATCTAACCATGCATCAACTTCTTAGGGTCTTGTACGCCGATCAGCCATCCGTCCATAGCCCGATTTTCAGGATGGATAGCTTTGACAGTGCACTGACCCGAGAGACCATTGGTGGATACCTGTGCGGCGTCTACGACGACACTCTATATACCGCCCAACTGCGTGTCAGGGAGCTCAATAAAGCGCTGGATAAAAAAGTATCTGAACTTCGTGGGATTTTCCGAGTGCTAGGGCAATCCGGACAGGCCCCCGATCTTGAAGCCTCTCGGAATATCATCTCAGAACTGGAAACCCAGCGAACGGCTATCATCAACGATATTGAGCAGCTCAAAACCAGCCGCGCAGTGAACGCCCAGCAATCCCGCGAAGCCGCTAAAGTGGGTGATAGTTTGCGCACGAAGCTCAACCACGCCAAGAAGTATGAGTCCACGCTCAAAGACGCCCTAGCGGCGCTGGAGCTTGACATCTCAGATTCCACCTTGTTCGTGGCAGAGTTAATATCGCGGTTGGACAATCTCGACGAATCCAAAGTCACTCGCCAATATTTGGGGACCATTTCGTTTCAGTTTTGCCCTGGCTGCTTATCCGAAATAAACCCTGACGGCGCCGCTCACGTCTGCCAACTGTGCAAGTCGACCATCGAAGGCAGCGGAGATTCCCAACTCCTTAGAATGCGAAACGAACTCAGCATTCAGCTTAAAGAATCTCAAGCGCTATTGGTGATCCGAGAAGAAGAAGCGTCGATGCTGCGAAACGACATCCCGGGTGCTGTCGCAGCAGTGAAAAAGCTAGAAAAAGAATACAAGCTTGCAACTTCTACCTGGTCATCCAGCCTTGAAACGGTTCTGGAGGCCAGAGGACGAAGCTTGGGCGCATTGGACAGCGAGATAAAGCAAGCCCATGAAAAGCAGAAGCTGTTCTCCGTGATTCAGGAGCTTCAGAAACAGCGGGATGAACTTCAAAACGAACTATCGAATCTTGAGTCCTCCATTGAATCACTGGAAGCTAATCAAGCCAGCCGCAAGGCCGAAGTGTCAAAAGTCATCGAACGACACACCATCCGTCTGCTGAAAGAGGATCTCCAATTACAGCCTGAGTTTATGCACGCGCGCAACGTGCATTATGACTTTGAGCAAAATTCAGTGTATGTGAATGGCTCGCGCAATTTTTCAGAAAGCTCGACGGTGGTGCTGCGACACATTTTTCACCTTGCCCTCCTCACAACAGCATTAGAGCTTGGCTATATGCGCGTCCCACGCTTCCTCATGCTAGATGGGATCGATGACGGCGGTATGGAGCAAAACCGCAGTCATAATCTGCAGAAGCTCATCGTTCGCGAGTGCAGCAACTACAAGAGTGATTATCAATTGATCTTTGCTACCTCGGAAATTCATCCTGATCTTGAAGCCAGTGGCTTGGTCGTATCCCGGTTCTTCAACCCAGATTCAAGATCACTGGACATTCGATAGCGGCGGAGTCGAACCTCCAGATACGATCATCACTCTCCCGACTCACCACGGCGCCAGTCACCAAAAGGCGCTGTGGCGTCGATATAGCGCATTGCAGACTGTACATCCCGCCAGCCTACGTAATCCATCAACGCCTTGGTTCCCCACTGATTTTTACTGGCCCACGTCGCGAAACCTCGCCGCAATGAGTGCCCACTGTATGAGTCGCCGTCCAGGCCGTTACGCACGAACGCATGACGCAGCAGCCGCGACACGCTGTTGGGATTAAGACTTTCATGCCCCAAATGCCCCCAGCGGTCTATCGATCGAAAGACCGGCCCATGCCGCAAGCCGCTGATGTCCAGCCAGTCCTCATACGCTTGCACCGGGCACATCCGCTTCAGTGCTGGCACCGCGAACGTCACCCCTTCATGTTGGCGATCAGTCTTGCCACTGGCGAGAAAGATCTCCATTCCCTCTCCTGACCGCACCTGGATGTGTTCGATCCTGAGCCGACACAAGTCATCTCCGCGGAAAGCCCGCCAGAAGCCAAGCAGTACCAGCGCACGGTCCCGACCTGCCCGAAGCCGAATGGCAGGCTGCGCTGATTCCACCTGATGCTGTAGAACATCAATACACGCCTCGAGCGCCTGCAGTTGCAACGCCTCCGCCCGCTTTACGGCTTGGGGATGCTCAGCCTTAATACCGCGGAGGACGTCACGGACTTGGGGTGCCTTAGTCGGATCGACAAAACCTTGTCGCTGATGCCACTGAGCTAGAGCAGCGAGGTGAGTCCGCAACGTGGCGACCGACAGTTGTTCAGCATGGGCTGCCAGATAGCGCACAACACTCTCGCTCGAGGCCGGCAGCACTCCGCCCCATTGCTCTTCGAAGTGCTCTAGCGCCTGCAGGTAGCGGCGCCGGGTGCTGTCCCGCCGCGCCGCATTGAGATAGCGATCAGTTGAACCATTCACCTCTCAACCTCCGAGCATACCGTCTCAACGCATCTCGGCCGCCCTAAAAGCATCTGACGTTTGAGAATTCAGGATTCTCGAACGTCATCCCGTCTGAATCCAAAAGGCCTTACGAGCGTAGCTGTACCCGTACATTCATACTTCTAAAACGGTATGTAATTGTCGGAGAGCAATCATGGCCCGTCCCGGAATCAACAAAGCCCTCGTACAACAAGCTCGCGACCGTTTGATTGCGCGAGGGATTCATCCCAGCATTGACATGGTCCGCAGCGAGCTTGGCAACACGGGGTCCAAAACCACGATCCTGCGCTTTCTGCGCGACCTGGATCTGGAGGAACCCAAACCGCCCTACGTCCAACTCGATCAGGAATTGCAGGTCTTCATCAGCAGTCTAGCCCAACGCTTAGCGGCCGACGCCCAAGACGCTGTGGCCACTGATCGCGCACGCTTGGATCGGGAGCAAGAGGCCTATCAACGCAAACGGCAAGCGGACGTGGCACGCCTTGAGGAATTGCAGAGCATCTACGAGCGAACCGACAAGGAGCGTCGGGAGGGGCAAAATCGGGAGCGGGAGTTGAACGAACGCCTTCAGCAGTTGGAAGGTGAACGGCAACGGCTCAATTCGGCCGAACAGCACCAGCATCGTTTGCTCGATGAGCGTGCCCTGCAGATCGCCTCGTTAGAACAAAAACACCGCGAAGCCCGAGACTCGCTCAAGCACTATCGGGAGCAACAACTGGAGCAGAGGAACGCCGAAGTTGCTCGCTATGAGGATAGCATTCGAAGTCTGCAACATGAGCTTCGCGCGCTGCAGAACCAGTCGATGGTCAAGCAAGAACAGGTCGCAGAGTTATACCGTGAGTTGGAAAGGCTAAATGCCGAGCAACGCCATCGGGTTCAAGAGTTACAAACGCAGTCCCAGGAACTGGAGGATGAAAATCGTCGCCTGCATGCAGTCCAAGACGCATTGCGTGCCGAGCAAGCGCAGTCGGCGAAACTGCTGTTGGAACTTTCGGTCATGCGTGAGAAGGCTCGGGGCTATCTGCAGGATCATCGGCAGGATCGGCGCGCCCTTCGCGTGCAAGCCGACCAACTCACTTATCTGCATCAGTTGCTGTCAGCCAAAACTACGAACGTATGACCCCTGCATAACAGTGCGGGCACTTCCGCTCGCATCATACGCTGGACGGCGTCGAGAACGAGTGCGACGTGCTGGCGCACATTGATTCCCACGCTGATCAACGTGACCGGTACGAGTTTCAGCCCGCGAACTCATGCAGTTGCGAGGATCTGCCCGTTAGAGGATGAGAACTATCGCCTCATCCGCTTGCGTTATTCTCAGAGCTACGCAGTAAAGTCATCCACCAGCCCTCAGGCTAGGGTAGTCGGCGTTGGCCAGTAGAATCCGCAGTCGGTATCGTGAATAACCATAGTGGTAATCCTGCAACGACGGACTACGTGCTGGAATGGTCGGCGGAGCGCGGAAAACCGCTGAGTCATACTGCTCTGATTTCCAGACTCTGACTCGTCGACCAGTAACTCTCTGACCTCACGTGGAAACTGCCACATCAGCTGTGCGAACAGGTCACGCCGGCCACCAATCCACGCAATGTGCTTCAGGACTTGATAACAGTCTTCATGGGCAGCATGGCGTTCAGGCCAATTGAGCCATTGTTGAAGAACTAGGGGATCCTGAATTCTCAGATTAGCCTCACGCGAAAGCAAATCATACAACTCCTTAGCAATATGCTTTATGGGTAATTGTAAAGAAAAAAGCAAAAAAATCTCTGGAAAATTGCTATTTATCCACGTGCGGTAAAAATAATAAGCTGGCGATGTCGTCCGCCATAGCACTAAATAAATGCAGAAGCAGGACCAATCAATCCGCCTAAATAGGCGTTCAGGATGTAGCTTCTGACACTCCCGTAAGGGGCACCCCTGAACTTGTATCGTATCCGCCAAGGCGTTCCAGTATTGAGGGTCCAGTGCACCGTTTAGCAAAGCCCAAATTGGATTGTTGAACATCACATCTAGCTGTGGAAGGTGAGAGCCCAGTTCACGCCGAGTCCACGTGGAGAGCTCTGCCCCCTTCTTTGCGCGCTGCCATCGAGATCGGTTTTTGCTTAGCCTTGGTCGAAGGGAGTGCCAGTATCTATTGATACCATCGGGTGTGTGATCGCAGCCGGCGGCGTCGGCAATTGCGTGAAAATAAGCGACCCCGCGCAGCCTGCGACATGGTCGCGTGACATGCAATTTCATGGCGTACACCTCTCCGTACCGCCGGGTACGGTTCTATTTGCGCGGAATTTGCTCCGCGGAAATATTTGCGTTAAGCCCCGATCTAGACGCTTGCGCGGAAAAATCGAAAACGACGAGGTAGCCATTTTTCGATCCCTGCCGTAATCAATCGTAATGAATAATACTTAACCGTGCCAGCAAGCGTGGTAGCAAAACTACACACTGGATGCGTCGCAGTCTTCGTTAAGAACGAAAACGTATAAGGGTGAAAGATAGAACTGATCACCTTCTGGCGTAGGGAAAAGATTCGCTGAAATGCGAGCAAAAAAGGCTGTACACCGCTACCAAGCCCCCAGACGGAGGGAGTTGGAGTTTGGGCGTAAAAACGGAGCACGTGGTAGGAGGTCTACGGGCACGGAGTACTGAGATGGTCAGCGTGAACCTTTGTGAGGATTGCTGAAATGAACACATTCGTTACCAGCTTAGCCCATCACGACATCACACTTACACCAAGGACGCCGCTAACGTCGGGCCGTCCGCACATGCGGGTGACCCATTTCCCATCAATCAAAAACCATCAGATGGTGGCGTGTGAAAATACGTTACAAGCCGATTTTTGCGTGCACTTGGAACATGACCCTCGAGTGCTTGCCTACAAAAGCCGCCCCTTTACCTTGAGGTTCGAAAAGACAGGCTTCATAGCTCGTCCACATTTCGCAGTGACCCTGAGAACTGGTCAATGTATCTATTACGATGTACGGGGTGTGTTGGAAATCGAGGAATATACTCGTCAGCGCTTGTCGAAAACTTACGACCAGTTTACCCAGGCAGGGCTGCATTATGAGGCGCTCGCTCTCCCAGCCTTGCAAATTAACGCTCACACATCCACGCTGCGCTGCTTTTATTTCCAGTTACACGGCGGCTCCGCTGAGAAAGCTTCTGTGATCTCTGACCTTTTGGCAAATCACCTTCAACACAGGGCCACCATTCGGAGCTTGATCCAACAAGGCATTCCCCTGTGTGATATAGCTTTCGGGGTATTTTATAGGCACCTTCATGCCGATTTAAGGCAACGGCCTAATCTAGACTTTCAAGTCGAGTCCGCCTGAGATGACCCCGTCAAATTTTAATGTCGGCGAGCAATATTATCTACGAGGGCATCACTATCAGATCGTGGCGATTGAAGAGAATGAGGTGCAACTTCGGTCTGTACAGGGTCCGCCGAAAATAATTTATCAGCCAGTCGATGCATTGCAAGTGGCGGCCGCTCGCGGTCAACTGAGGAAAACCCAGGAAGCGCCTATCACGTGCTCACCCGATAAAATTATCGCAGGGCTGACGGCGCACCAAGCCGACATATTCAAGGTGAGGATGGCGTATATCACGACCTTGACAAATTGTTATGCAGGGGTACTGTCGCATGATGACTTCGAAAGCCTTAAGGACGCAGTGGAGAAAAAGATCGGCCCGCACCATTACCCTGGTTACAGCACGGTATGCAGTTGGCGCAAGGCGTTTTTCGAACAGGGTGGTTTCGTAGCAATCATACCCGGTCGGCGAACCCACCGAAAACACCTGTCCTATCAGCCCGAAGAAATCAGGGAGTTGATCAGAGAATATGTGGACGACTACTTCTGGTGCGAAACTCCTTGGCAGATCAAAGATTTGAGTAAGGGAATACAGCTGGCAATCGATAAGCTGAATAACTTCCGCCCTCCTCTTAAGCAATACCGCGTGCCGTCGAGCACCACGTTATGGCGAATCATCAAAGAGCTGGACGCCTATAAGACTGACCTTGCACAAAAAGGCAAGCGGATAGCAAGGCGCAGACATCGCTTTGGTGGAACCTTACCGAAACCTAAATACCTATTTGAAAGAGTGGAATTTGACTCGCAGCAAATGGACATCTTCCTAGTGAATGACCAGTACGAGGTAATAGGCAAACCGTACCTGACTGCATTCATTGAAGTTAAAACTCGACGCGTAGTTGCATGGGATATTTCTTTCAACCCTCCCAGTGAAGACACAACCTTACGCGTATTCATTAAATCCATTTGCTCAGATAATCCGTATGGGGGAGTGGCTGATAGTTACCTTGCAGATAATGGCGCCGAAAATATCGGAGAATCGCACCGTGATCGGTTAGATTGCGTACATACAGAGATGTCCTACTGCGAACCTTACATGCCTGATGGGAAAGCTCATATTGAACGACCTTTCGGGACAGTTTCGCGCGGATTTGTCCATTATTTCAGTGGAACCACGCGATCAAACATCGAACAAAGAGGAGACTACGACTCCGAAGGGCACGCAGTGTACACTCTGAAGGACTTCCGTGAATGCTTTGTTGAATTCCTAGACAATTATCACAACAGACGTCACTCGGCTCTTAACATGTCACCGAACGAAGCGTGGGCGGAGTGCCTCAAACGTGACTTGCCGCCAAGGAGGTATTCCAGTGAGGACCTTCGCAGATTGTTCTGGCGCCAAGCAATGGTTACGCCTACTGCAGGGAGGGTCACAGCTGAAAACTTGACCTGGTACGGGGGCGCTGTTAGCGAACTTGCTGCCCGTCATCCGCATTGCGACAAGCTGATACTCTACTTTGACCCGTGTGATGTGAGTCAAGCGTGGCTGTGCCACCCACACTTCCTTAACGACTCCCCACAACCTTTGCAGGCATTGGACCCTGACTATCAAACAGACCTCACTTTTAGTTTCCACAGGGAAATCCATGACCGTTTGATCAAAAATAAGCGATCTGGCGTCTATGAATCTGTGGAGGAGGCCAGAATACAACTTCTTATTAAAATTTCACGTCAGAATAATGCTAAAGAACGGCTAAAACTTGAGAGATTCAGGGAAAGAAATCCTAAAACCGACCCCGCTTCCACCGCACTTAACGGCTCCCCACAAAGAACAAAAAAACAAAATGGCAGGACCTACAAAAAACGCGATGACACCCCGGGAGACTACTCTGTAAGAGGCGATGAAAGTGAGTAACGCAAAGGCATTAAAATTGATAAAAGTCTTCCAGCAGCAGACTATTTTCTTTCCCGCGTTCGCGCAAGCCTATTCAACAGCCTGCGATGTGATTGACATGGCGATTGCGACCGGGGCAGTAACTTCCGCTATCATTTGTGGACGATCTGGTACTGGCAAAACAACACTCAGCGAGCAACTGCAAAAACATTACGCTCTAGAGAGCGAAGAAATCATTACCCCAGAGGGTGTTATTTATACCAAGCGAACTGTGTATTTCGAAGTACCTCCCCCACCGACGATAAAGCAGTTGGTAGAGACCATGCTTACTGGTTTGGGAGTCAATAACCCTCGCGGGAGCACGTCCCGACTGACCACTGTATTGGTTAATCGGCTAAAACTGATGAAAGTGGAGGTTGTTTTTCTAGACGAAATTCAAAGACTTTGCAAGCCGGAAGCTAGAAAAGTGAGAATTGCAACACTGGAATGGTTAGTTGACCTAGCAAACAAATTGAACAAACCAATCATTCTGATAGGCACAGAGGGATGCCGCGACATTACAAGCTACTATGAGTCGTTCGCTAATCGTTTCCCCTACATGATCGAACTTACGCTGATGGAGTATGAGGCCAACCCGACGTCCGTCTTCCAACTGTTCATGAAAACCCTAGATGAGGTCATCCACAGGTTGAAGCCAATGAAAAGTAGCGTGCACTTGCATGACGCAGAAATTTCTGCAGCAATATATGTAGCAACGAGAGGCAACCTCAAACAAATAAACATCATCTTGCAGGATGTTCTCTTGCAATGCTTCCAACGGCCAGATGAACTAGGTATGACCACTGAAGACTTCCTTTGCGCCTGTGACCCGCTCAAACTTCATCTTAACCTATGCAAAAGCAACCCATTCGAATTGACACTGGAGCAGTGCCGGATGTTAATCAACTCAGTTGAAAAAATCCCATTTCCAACGGAGTGACCTTCATGGATGATATGATTTTCTTACCTTACCCCCTTGAGGAAGAAAGTCCGAGCAGTATCCTCAAAAGATTTGCTTTAGGGCATGGGTGTGAGTGTCCTGCCCAGCTCCAAGATTTCACCTTCATGATCAACCTCAACAAATCGGAGATGACCATTTGTTCCCCGTTGGTGCAATGGATCGCGGCTCGGGCAGGTAGGGATGCACAGCGATTTCTTGCAGGCTTTTACATCCCGTTAGTCCGGGAAGGTAAACATGGCCCTTTCGAAATCAACGGGACGATTGTTCCTAGCAAGTTTATACGCAGAGGACCTGTAGCATTTTGCTCCCAATGTTGGGATGAGCGTCATGAACGCTACATCAAGGATATCAGCCTGACAGAGTGCTGCCCTTATCATCATCGCAGATACATACATGAATGCCCGGCCTGCCACCATAAGCTATACTGGATAAGCGCGCTCAATGGGCGTTGCGCATGCGGCCATGTTTTTGTCTCCGAGGCCTGCTCCGACGATGACGTGTACTCAGAACGCTACTTATTAGAAACTATCAGAAACCAGGATAGCTCAGCTCTATCCAAACTTAAAATGCTGTTATTAGAATTGGGCTATTGTTATAACCGAGGCGGCGATTCAGAAGAAAGAAAAGTAGTCCTGAATGCGGCGGCGGGTATCATGCGAGGTCAACGACAGTATATTGATGAGTATCTACACTATCAGACCAAAAAATACCCTCATATTCCTCTTTCTTACATTCAAGCCAAGCTGCGTCATATTAATGAGCCCGTGATCAAAACCTCGCTTGAGCAGTTCAGGATGGATCATACGCCCGCTCCATCCTTGCCAGCTCCATCTTTTGTCGATCCTCCAGAATTCGAGCTGAGCCGGGCTCAGTTGGTAAGAATCTCTAGGCACTCAATGAAAGAGTTAAAAAACTGTCAACGGACTTTGGACTTCCATGGCCAGGGGACCGTGTACGCCAGATATCTGATCGATATTTTATGCCACTATTGAATCAACTAAACGGCGATTTTGATAAAAGTTCTACTGACGTATCTGATCAAATTGACATCAACTCAGCAGCGGAGGCTGCTCTCGTTACCCGTAACACGATGCGCCATCTCATTCACCAGAATTTCCTGACCGAGATCCGCGGAGAGAACCGTGGTATTTTCGTAATGGCCGATGAACTACATATGTTTATGCAGCGCTATGAGTCGGCATCTGCGTTATCGCGGAGGTTAGGCCTAAGCCTGCAAGATACCATTGTCCAGCTTAAACTACTTGACCTCCGCCCTATCAATCATTTGCATTACTCAGGCTCCTCCATTTTCGAGCGAGAAGCTACCGGTAACATTTTAAACGATCACTTTGTAGCTTCTCCTGTGAATGAGAAGCAACGCTATGACCTGTCCAAGCTTGAGGTATTTACGACCACCAGTCGAATTGGCTATTGCACTGTATCAGCCGCAGCAAAAAAACTTAAAGTCAATTACGAGAACATTTACAACTACATTCAATCCGGAATTTTGTTCCCCTATCGATCCAGCGCGACGGGGCGGATCGTCCTAAAAAACACGGATATCGACCGCGTCGCGGCCACTTATCTTCTCCCTACTCAATGCCGAAAAATCCTAAAGTTAGATTACCGCCTTTGTAGTAGGCATCTGATCGAAATGGGTGTTAATCCTGTCACATATAAACAGGTCAAAGGATGCACTCAGCCACTGTTTCTCCGCTCCGATATAGAAAAACTTGCTAAAAATCTGAATGAGTTGCCATCCGGTCTCATTACCAGCCATGAAGCTTCTATGCGCTTAAACCTTTCACACCCTACAGTGCTCCGCCTTATCGCACTTGGCGACCTTGCTCCAGAATGCAACACGACCAAATTACGGTGTGCCAGTCTCGACAAGGTAGTTAACTTTAAGAACACACACGTCAACGGCGTAGAGGCAGCAGAGATAACCAATATTAACGTGAAGCTTATTCGGCAGATCTTGTCTAAGTTCGGAGTACAGCCCATTTGTATTCCTCAGAAAGACTACAGCAGCTGTCTAATCTACAGGCTCAATGAGCTATGTGAATACGGTGTCCGAATCCCCAGCACTGGCCGGAATGGGAGCACCAAATGGAGCCATTTAAATATTGTTGAGTTGCTCAGCGTCGAGACGGCAGCAGCGGATCTAGATATTCCTGTTCGGAGCTTTTGGTCGGTATTTCTTCGCTCAAAATTCATCCCTACAATCAGAATAAATCAAAAGTTACATATTACACCATCAGATGCGGCGAAATGTCGGGAGATACTCGCTCATTCGATGACACCTGCTATGGTAGATCAAAAACTAAGTGTACCAAGGATCGCCGTTTACCTGCGGCGAATCGGGGTACTTGAAACGTCAACAAATATACCAGCCGACCTTCCACAAGGCACGTTCATTACTAGAGCTTCTTTTGATCGCCTCAGCGAGACGGCATATCCTCGAAAGGTTCCGATTAAACAAGATGTTTAATCGGTAGTGCACGATCTGTAACACCCACGTATTCCGCATTTGGCTCACTGCACCCTCCCCCATTATCCGCCGGCTTAGCGCCGCCCCCCCGACCGCGTATACAACTCAATCTAGGAAATTGAACACTGCATTGCTTTTTAAGCATTGCTCGGTTCCGACCAGTCCGAGGCTATAAGAATTTTCTGTACAGAGTCTAACTTTTCTGAAAAAGCGAGTCTCATCCCATCTGAAAATCTGTTTAAAAATCAATGCAACTCAGTCTGGACTTGGATGAAAAACGAAGGATCCTGCCCCACTTGTCACGAAGGTCTGACACGATGTCACGATGACTTGACTCAAGGGGTCATTTGTCCCCGTTAGCTTCAGTTTTTCAAAGCAATCGGAGGGGATTTTACGAACCCTAACCTGAACGCTTCAATCTAGTGCTAGTAATAAAAAAGCCACCTAGGCCGAACGGCAGAGGTGGCTTTTTGCTCTGAGATCTGTTCTGCGTCACCCTAGCAAACCGGCATTGATTATCAGATCAGCCAGTGGGCAACCCATAGGTTTCAGTATTACTGGGCATTTTTTCATGGTCGTTCGAAACGGCTCGCAACTACCAGGCGCAGCAACAGGCTACGCAAACAGGTTCTGGTCGTCAGTCAATAACGATCAATCGTGGCGCGGCGGAGCCCTACCCGGCCATTGTCGAGTCAATAAAAAGGCCGTTGAAGTATCAGAGGAAGCCGTCATCGAGATCAGGGTGGCGCTATCCAACATTTGAGGCTGTAATCCAAGACTTTGACGATCGCCAAGCTCTCAAGTACAAGCTGCCTTTGAGCGAACCTCAAGTACCAGCAGCATCGATTACAGCCCCAGATACTATGCCCTGCACCTTTTCCTCTCAAGTTGTTGCGTAGGTGACCGATAATCCTGATTAGGGCCTATACAACTCGAATCAGGTGAATTCAATGCCGCACCTGAAAGCTATGAGCTGCCGCGCCCCTGTTTTTCAGACATGCTCTTCCACGCGCTCAACCCTGTGCGTTTCTTCGCGCCATTGCATCGCGTCCGCGCAACAGAAGGCGTGTCGCCCGTTGATTTCCAGCGCAGAGGTGAAAAAGAACTGCCCCACGGTTAGCTCGCCGACCGCATAAATCTGCCGTGCCGAGCCTGTCCGGCCCTGAATGCGGTAGGTATCCGGGTCGACGGAGATTCCCCCCATCGGATGACAGGTGGCCGTGCCGCTCTTGATCAGCGATCCCAGCAAGGTCGACTCAATGAGGTTCGCATCTCGAGGAAAGCCAGTTGCGTAAATCACCCGATCATAGACATGCTCCCAGCCAGCCCCGCGAATGCTCAGTCCCGGCACATCAACCGGCTCGGGCCCGGCGAACGCACCGGGGACGAACTCCAGCTGGCCGCTTCGCAGGTAACCGAGAATTTTGCGCGCGTTTTCCGCCGGGATGGAGACGCGGTAAGCCATGAAGAAGCTGAAATACTCGCTCATGAACCTGGCTTGTGCAGTGTCGTCCAGCGCCTGCCAAAGGTGTTCGATGAAGCCGTTGGTTGCATAGAGGATGGCCTGCCAGATACGCGGAGCCTGCGAGACATTGATCTCGTTCTCGATGAAGCTGATGACGTCGGCCGGCGGTGCTGGCAGAGGGATCACGGCACTTGTCGAGGCCGGGTCGTGGGCGGCCAGTTCCTTGCGAAACAGTGCGACCAGATCACTGATCTGTAACGGCCCGTTTTGCGCGACCAGCGCGCGAACACCCTCGCGGGTCAGGTGCTTGAGCTCGACGCGCTCTTGGGTTCCGCGAACCACGGGGAAATAGCCGCTGCGCGAATGCATGCGAATCAACTCGCGATGCCCGCCTTCGATTAGCGCGATCACCGTGTCGATGGCGCTCAACCGCGCACCGATTACGGCCACCCGCTCGTCCGGGGAAATTGTCTTCAGCAGGCGCGCAACTGGATAGGGTGTCGCCAGGACACGCTCGTCCTGCTTTTCGGGATCAATTTTTTTGGCCAACGGCCCGCAGAACAGCAAGACCTTGTGCGTGGCGATACTCAGCCCGCATCGCGTCCGCACGGTCTCCATTCCGTCAATCACATCGATAGCGCAGACCTCGGCATTCATCATCACCAATTGGCAGCCGAGCGAGGCGCCACGCAATACGATTTTCTTGATCTGGTCCTGCAGGTAAATGCCGAACAAAGCCCGCGGAGCAAAGCTCTCCGGTGTCGGACGAAACTCGGGAAAGGCATGCCGCCACACCCCGGGATGATCCTCCAACCAACGCTGGAAATGACCAGGGAGATGCGGATAGGGCGTAATGAAACCGGTCTTGGTATTGAGGATATTGCTCTGCAGATCAGCCTCATAAGCCGCGCCGCGCCCGAAGTCATCGCGTTTTTCGAAGAGGTAAATGGTCCCGGCCGGTGCGCTGCATGCAGCGACGCGATCCAGGTGACGTTGCAGGAATGCGATAGCCGTCGCGCCGCAGCCGACGATTGCAAAAGCATATTTCATCAAGGTATTTCCTTATATTGAACCGCTTCCCTTACGTGTGCATTGGCCCGGCAGCAGACGTGGCGTGGCCAGCCACTCCCCGTTCCAGAAGAACGCAGAGCAGCTCGCGGTTAGCCGAATCAGGACACTTCAGCGTCGCCAAACCTCGCCCCTGCTAGACCGGTAGTCACGAAATGGCGGACAGGAACGTTCTCAAGCGCGCGGCCCCGGACCTGACCTGCTCGGCATCGCCGGAGTACGACAATCGCGCATGACCCGGTGCGCCAAAAAAGCTGCCGGGAATCAGCGCGACGCTGTATTCCTCCAGCAGCAAGGCGCAAAATGCCTCGTCATCGGCGATCAATCTGCCATGCAGGGATTTGCCCAGGGTCTGGCTGATATCCATGAACAGATAAAACGCCCCCGCTGGTTGGCAGAACCTCAGGTGTGGCGCCCCCTGCAAGTGGCGAGCAATGCCTGGCGCTGGCCGTACAAGCGGTCTCTTGCTGCGTAGGAGAACGCCTGGTCACCGCTGAAGGCCGCCGCTGCCGCTGCCGCCGGGATCGGTGGGATATTCGAGATCGAGTTAGAATTGAGCGTGGTGACTGCCGCGGCAATCCGTTCACTGGCCGCCAACAGCCCGACCCGCCAGCCCGGCATCCCATAGAACTTGGATACGCTGTCAATCTTGATGATGCGGTCGCTCAGATCCGGTGCGACTGAAAGCAGACTGGGGCAACTATCCATGTCGTAGACGAATCGCTGGTAGACGTCATCCGAAATGATCCAGACATCCTTTTTACGCAGCACCTCTGCCAACGCCGCGAGTTCCTCGGCGGAATACACGGCGCCGGTAGGGTTGCCCGGCGAGTTCAGCATGACCACCCGCACCTTGTC
This sequence comes from Pseudomonas sp. Pseu.R1, assembly GCF_045764065.1. NCBI lineage: Bacteria > Pseudomonadati > Pseudomonadota > Gammaproteobacteria > Pseudomonadales > Pseudomonadaceae > Pseudomonas > Pseudomonas sp. Pseu.R1. The sequence goes on from NZ_JBJGEE020000001.1 coordinate 2,064,869, forward strand.
GGACAAGGCATCTTCAAGAGATTGGGCCGTCATCTTGAAATCGGTTTGCGCCGAGCAGGTGACGTTGATCACGCCCGCCCCGACCAGATCGGCAATGTCGAAATAGGTCGGCCAGCAAGGGGTGGATACGAGTATCTCGTCGCCGGGGCGGATGATCGCGCGTAGCACACTGAACAACAGGTGCTTGGCGCCGAGGCCGGCCACCAGATTCTGCTCGCGATAGTGGGTGAACCCCTGTCCATGCAGGTAACCCAGATACGCCGCCAGCAGCGCTTCATCTCCGCGGCTCGAGCCATACCCGCCCGTGTGTTCGCAGGCAGCCTTGACGGCCGCCTCGACGATATGTGGCGCCGGAAGAAAACCCGGCACACCGACACCGAGATCGATCACTGGATGCAGCGTTTCCCTGATCTTCTGAACGACACCCAGAATCGGGCAAAACCGTGCAAATTCGAGATCTGGCGAAAGAGTAGGCATAAAAGTCTCTCCGTTACGCTGAGTCAGGCTGCGCGTTCGGTCACGCGCCCTCGGGCCATGAGCGCGGCCATGTGGGTTGCGGTCGTAGTGATGATGTCGAGGTTGCCGGCGCTTGGATCGAGAAAGTCTCCTGCCCCTTCAACACGCACCATGGTGAACAAGCGTCCTTCGCTGTAATGCAGATCTACGATCACCTGATACCCAGGCACAGCAGACTGCACCTGGGTCAGGGCACGCTCCACTTCACGGCGGGTGGCGGCCAGATCAACCGTCTCGATTAGCGCCGAAACCGCGGTCTGCATAAAGACATTCGGCTTAGCCGGATTGATGTTGAGGATCGCCTTGACGTCCTTGCAACCGGTGAAATGGCTCAGCGCATTCTCGGTGGTCGTGATGTAGTTGCTCAGGTTTCGCCGAGTAGCCGGGCCGGCGCTTTCGGCGCTGATTGAGGACACCACTTCGATGTAGCGCACGCCCGGATTAGCCCGGGCGATTGCGGCCGCAAGCGGGATGGAAGCCTGGCCACCACAGGTGATCATGTTGATATTGCTAGCCTCGCTCAGCTCCACTCCGTTGAGGGACGGCACGCACAACGCGCCCAGAGAGGCCGGGGTCAGGTTGATGATCGCTTTCCCGGCCTCGACCAGGCGCGGTGCGTGGGCTTCATGGTCGGCCGCCGAGGTGGCATCAAACACCAGATCAAATTCGTTGATCCGGGCAAACAGGCCGTCGATGCCTTCCGCGGTGGTGGCGACCCCGCGCTCACGGGCGAATGCAAGGCCGGATGAGTGCAGGGAGCGACCGGCAACCAGCGTGCAATCCAGATCCGGATGGGCGAGCACCTTGCACAGGATGTCGCAGCCGATATTGCCACTGCCGATGATGGCGGTTTTCAAAGTCATTTTTTCAGCTCCAGAGTCAGGCGACGACGGGTTGAGAAAGGCGGCTGGCCACCGAGATGATCAGGTCTTCCTGGCCGGCCACGGCGTTGCATCGCGCAAGCTCTTCATAGATTTTTCGCGGTTCGACGCGAAATTCCGCCGCCGCGCGCGTAACGTGCTTCTCGAACCCGCTGCAAACGCCGTAGAGGCCGCTGATCAGATTGGCAGTCTTCACCACCGTAGGAGTCCTGACCGGCGCGAAACCCTCAAGGCTCTCGACGGCGCGGCAAAGGTCAAAGACCTTCACTCCGGTCTCGAACTTATAGCGCTCGAGCACCGCGCACAGCACCTCCAGCTGGGTGTTGCCGGCACCCGCGCCGAACCCGCGCATGCAGCCGTCAATGATGGTCGCCCCGGCTTGGACGGCAGCCAGCGAGTTGGCGACCGCCAGGCCAAGATTGTTGTGACCATGGAAACCCACGGGAATGGCGAGCTCCCTGACCAGCAGGCCGATCTTTTCGCGAGTGCTGTCCGGGTCAAAGTGCCCCGCCGAATCCATTAGAACCAAGGCATTGGCGCCATAGCCCTGCTGCTTCAATGCTTCTTCGAGCAGCGTCTCGGGGCTGGCCATGTGAGTCATCATCAGCACGCCCTGGACGTACGCGCCCTTAGCCCGTGCATGTTCGATGTAGCTCTCGGTCACGCTGGCCTCGGTGCAATGGGACGCGATGCGCAGCACGTCGACGCCGATCTGCAGTGCGGTATCGATGTCGCTCAGCCTGGCAAACCCGGGAATCATATGGATGCCGAGTCTGGAATGCGCTAGGTTGGCTCGCGCCGTTTCGAGCATCTCGCTGTCTTTGTAGCGCGCAAGTCCGAGTTGCAGGGAGGACGCACCCAGGCCATTTCCGTGGCCGACTTCTACAACGCTGAGGCCGCAGCCATCGACCGCCTGGCAGTAGGAGGCAATATCCTCCAGGCTCAGCGAATGGGAGACGGCATGATTTCCGTCGCGCAGCGTTGGGTCGTGAATAGCAATACTCATCGAGATCAAATCCTTGACATTCGAAGTTTTTTGCAGCAATTACTGTTCAGGCTGCGGGTTTTCCTGCAGCAGCCGTTTGGGCAGGAACGCCGGCGAAATATGGATGATCGACATCCGCACCACGTGATTGAGCATCACGAAGGCAGGATCGAGCTTGAGCAGCAAAGCCGCTGCGGTCATCACCTCAACACCGCCAGGAACCCACGACATGAACAGCGAAAGGAACGGCTTGCCGGTCAGCTTGCTGAACGCGAAGGCAACCAGCAGTGTCGTGCAGAACGTCAGGGCGGTAACCACCAGACCGGCGCGGATGTAGCGCACGAAATCCTTGAGCGTGATGTCCTTGAGGCGAATGCCGATTAGGCCGCCGAGCAAGATCAGCGCAACGATCGCCAGCGGATCGGGAACATGCAGATGGACTTGAGGAAAACCGACGTTGACTGCGGCTGAGCAAATCAGCCCGGTCAACATGTAAGGCGCCGGAACATCGAAGCGTTCCAGCAGATAACCGGCGATCACAGCCGCGATCGCCGGAGGGATCACGCCAAGGTAATCATCAAACGAGCCCAGCACCGGCGCTGCGCTTTCGGAGTGCCCACCGGCAATGATCGTCACCACCAGCAACAGCGCGAGTAAACGGACAATGTGCACGAACGCAATGCGCCCGGAGGCCGGGCCCTCCTCTCCCGAGACCGTCATCACCGCTGCCATTGCGCCGGGAATGGACCCGAGCAGGCTTTCTATGTGCCCCCAGCGCTCCATGCGTCGCAGCCAGTTGTAGCCGACGAAAATCTGCGTGGTCATGCAGATGAGCAGACCGACCAGAATGTTGAAATCCGTAAGTTCATGCATCATCGAGGCGGTGACGATGGAGCCAACACTGACCCCGAGCAGCAACTGCACGGTGGCCACGAACGGATATGGCATGCGCATGTGCACGCCCATTTTGCTGAGCGCTGTGACCAGACAGATCGCACCGATCAGCTCACCAAGCGGAAGCCCAGTCATGTAACCGAGCCATGCGCCCAGGGCCGCCACGGGAATCGGGATAAGGCTTTCGAACACATTCTTCATTGGATATCCACTTTTCTGCAGGCGTGACGATTCCGTCCAGCTCAGGAAGGTCAGCTCAATTAATGTCGAAAGGGTGTGCGGTAAGGTCTATATCACGGCGGCGATTTCGCTGCCCGACCAGTCGCAACTCTCGTGGAACCAGGCTTCGACCTGATGCAGCTTGTCGCGCAACTCGGCCTCATCCTGGCCTGCCACGATGGCGTTGAGGATTTCCGAGTTGGTGAATTCCATGCCGCCATAGGAGGTCATCTTTTTGGCGGAAATTCGGTACTCCAAGACACCGTCGAGCGTGCAGATTTGCGGGACGTCGCGCAGCAGACCGACCCGTGGCGGGATGCTGATATGCCCGACCATCCGCAGCGGCGCGGCCATTGGCTCAGGGCGGTAGAACGGATCATGCAGCGCGCGCAGGAAGCTCATCCGCGGATCAATGCCCCAGGCGTGGGTTAGCTCCTGATTGAAGAACACCCCACCCAACCGCGAGGCGATTTCGCAGAGGACGATCTCGTCATTTCCATCCACGAAAAGTTCGAGATGAAACAGCATGGTCGGATCGGATGGCAGCACATCTTCGACCAGCGAACGCGCATAGCGAACCAGCCTGTCGCGCATAGGGTTGTCGGCGTCGAGCATGTGCAGGTCATGTGATTTGCCGCCGAGGAAATCCAGCGCCGAGGTCATGACCCGAACCGGTGAAACCAGGATCGGACGGCCATCGATGTACAGGCCATTGACGATGTAATGGCTGCCACGTACATAGCTCTCGATCATCAGATTGTGGAAAGTGCTTGAAGTGCGCTCGGCCAGCCATTCCCGCAGCTGCTGCGCGTCGTCGAGCACCTCCACGCCGTTCGAGCCGCGGCCATCGCGAGGCTTGATGACCACCGGGAAACCGAAGCGCTCGCTGAAGCGAACCGCTTCCGTGGCATTGCTGATCGATGCCATTTCGGCGATGGCAAACCCGCAGTCCCTGGCGCGTTGTTTCATCAGGAACTTGTCCCGGTAAAACGAGGCGCGATCCTCGGCATCCAGCGTAACCCCGAGCCGATCATTGATGCGCGCCACCCGCAGCACATCAATCTCGGCCAGCGCCACACACAGCGGCGCATGGAGCTCCTGTGCAAGCTCATGGACATCGATCTCGACCAGCGCGCTGTCGTTAAAGTTGTCGAAGAGTTGGAAGCGGACGGTATGGCCCAGATGCGCCGCAATCTCTTGAGATCGTGAGGCGCAGCTCAACAGCATGCCCCCCTGGCCAAGCGCGGCAGACCAGCTCGCGGCAGAGTGCTGGAGAAGAATTTTCGGCGGGCAAAAAACAATGAGCTGCATACGGCTTTCCTTGCAATCTTCCATAGTTTGTAAATCTCCAACTTCAGGCACATCAAATCCACTCCGGATCCGGAGCTTCAGTATCTTGATAAAAACCTAAAGTACAGGCCAATACCGATTCCGTCGTTATTAATACTTTGCCAAGCGCTGTTCAGGTCGTTGTCTGTCAGCCCAGGTATTGGCCGCACTCACGCATCACTGCAGCCTTGCGCTGCAGGTATTGGCCGAAGATTTCCTGGGCGGCGGATTTGACCACCGCGATGCCCATGACATCGACGAGCTCCTCGACCGCTGTAACCGCGTGGGCGAAGTGATTGCTTTCGGTGCCGCCGGTGTGCACGGTGACCCAGGCAACAGTGGCCCGTACCTTCGCGGACGGCACGCCCATGTCGCGTTCAAACCATTGCTTGAACAGCGGATGGATGAACTCCACTTCACCGTGGGTGTAGACCTCGTGAACCAGGGTGACCAACAGCCCCTGCAACAGGTCGCGGTCACGCAGGCGTCGCGCGTCCGTCCAGTCCTTGAAGGACTGCGCCGACGGCAGGCAGTTGTTTTTCAGCAGCCACTCATCGTCACCGCAGATTGGCGTTGCCATGTTGTAAAAAAGCTCGGAATGCAGCGTGTTGCTCAGTGCGCCGAGGTCTTCGTCGGTGATCCGTTGCAGGCTGCCGCAGACCCGGTAGAGCGTTTGCGCCGCTTCGCCCCACTGCTCGGAGCGCGCCAGCAGCGTGATGCGGTTGGCCAAACCGGACACACTGACGGCCGAGTTGTTGGTTTTCGACCAACTGCCAAAGAACTTGCGCAACTGCGGTGCAGCATGGCGGCGCGAGGTGAGCATCTGGAACGTACTTTCGATGTCCAGCAGTTCCGATTCCTGGCTGCGAAACGCATCCACCAACGCTTGCTTCAGAACCCCGACCGGCATCAGCTCCAGCACCGGTTCTATCACGTTCAACAACTGGCTTTGCAGCGTCAGCATGTTACTCACGGTCATCTCACTTTTTTCCTTGTTGGATGATGATTTCACGCACATTCACAGGCGCGGGAGCGGCGATGACGGCAATGAGGAATACTTCCAACCACCCCGCACGATCAGCAGCGGCAGCAACTGGAAAACCGCGATCAACGCGATACAGCCAGGCCAGCCCCATTGCTCCCACAACACGCCAGGCACAAACGCGCCGGAGCTGCCGCCCAGGTAGTAGCAGGTCAGATACACGCCCACGGCGCCGGCCTTGTTTTGCCGGGCATGGGCGGTGATAAAGGCATTGGCCGCGGACTGGGCGAGAAACACGCCGGTGCAACTGAGTGCCAGACCGACAACGATCAGCCACAAGGATGGCCACAGGGTCAGCACCGAGCCGGTGGCGCCCAGCCATGCCGCCACCCTCACCAATTCACTGCGAGGCCGGGCCTTGCTCATGCGCCCGGCGATCGGCACCACCACCAGTGCCAGCAGGAACACCGCATAAATCGAACCGAGCGCAGCGGTGCCCAGCGCAAATGGCGCCCGACTCAGGTGTAAGCCGACATAGGTAAACATCGCGACCTGGGCGAACAGCACGCAGAAACCCACGGTGTAGGTGGCCAGCAACGGCCTGCTTAGCAATTCGCTGCGCATTGCCTGGCGATCGACAGGTGTTTGTACGGGTGAACGAAGGTTGCGCGGCAACAACAGGAAAATCCCCAAGCCGATGAGCAGATTCAAGCCGGCCAGCACTGCCAGCGCCAAGCGCCAGTTATCGAACTCGGTCACCAGACCGGACAAAAAGCGTCCGCTAAAGCCGCCCAGAACCGTGCCGGCGATATACAGGCTGGTTATTTCCGTCACGGTCCCGCCGCTCCAGCGCACGCCGATGTAGGCAACGCTGGTGGCAAACACCACCGGAATCAGCATGCCTTGCACCGCTCGCCAGAGCAGCAGCTCGCTGAAACTGCCCGAGCAGGCCGCCATCACCGCAGGCAATGCCAGCGATATCGCGGCCACGGCGATGACCCGGTGCTGCTCGCCCCGCGCAGTCAACCGGCCGACAAAGGGGGCGGTGATTGCAACCGCCAAGGTGGTGACGGTAATGCTCCAGCTCGCTTGCCTAGCGGAAATGTGAAACGCCGCGGCCAACTCGTTGAGCAGTCCTTGAGTGACATATAGGTTGATAAAAGCGGCGCACCCAGCCAAAAACACGGCAACTCGAGGACAACTCACACGATGATTCCCACGATTATTTGTAATATTTTTTAACAACTTTATAAAATAGGCCGCCGAATGGATCCAATACCTATTTCTGACCGATTGATACCTCAAGGATGACCATGATTGACCTCCACCGCCTGCGCTACTTCCTAATCGTCAGCGACGAGTTGCACTTTGGCCGTGCCGCGGCACGCCTGCACATTGCCCAGCCGCCACTGACTCGGCAGATTTCGGCACTGGAGGCGGAACTGGGCTTTCGCCTGTTCGATCGCAGCACCCGCAACGTCATGCTTACCTCCGAGGGCCGGCACTTTCTGCCCTACGCCCGGGCGGTGCTGGAGCAAGTCGATCTGACGGCGAGCATCACCAGTAAGCTGGCGGCGGGTTCCGCTGGTCATCTGGCGGTGGGCTACGCCAGTTCGATTGCGCTGTCGGACATCTTCAGCCAGGCCATTCAGGCCTTCTGCTCGGCGTATCCAGATGTGCAACTGACCGTGGAAGAAGGCGCGTCCAGCACCCAATGGTCACAGCTCATCGAGGGACGTCTGGATATCGGCATGAGTCGTATGCAGCCGTCCGCCGAAGATACCGGGATTCAAACCATCTGCCTGGACAACGAGCCTCTGGTCGCGGCCATTGCCAGTGACAGCCCGCTCGCCCGGCAAGAACAGGTGACACTCACCGAGCTGAGCGCCTACCCGTTGATCGCCTTCCCGACCGACTACGGTTCCGGATTGAACGAGATCATCGAGGCACTATATCGGCGCCAGGCGCTGACCCCCCTGCCCGCGCCGAAGGGCAAGCAGATCACCTCGATCATCGCTCTGGTCGCCGCAGGCCGTGGCGTCGCCGTGGTGCCCCAGTGCACCCAGACCCTGGTCAAGCGCGGCGTGACCTATCGACCCTTGGCCGAACCCGGGGCCACCGCCCCCTTGTTGGTATTGACGCGCAAACGCGAGCGCAGCCCGCTGGTCAAGGCATTTGTCGAAATCTTCGAACAGGCCCTGTGAGTGAAGTGAATGATTTGAGTGGTTGGATGGGTGGTGTGACACACAATCACCGCTACAGATCCGCGCTCACCGGACAAAATTGCCATCTCTCTCGCTCTCTGTTAACGCCAACGCCGAATTGACGCACGTGCTGACGCACCTCCATATCGGTACAAATCCAGTAAGGGTAATGTTTCGCGAGGAATCAGATCGGGTCAGTGATATCTCGGCAACTGAGTCAATTCGACTTCGGCGCCAACAACTAGGTCATCAATCGTGTTCGCGTTAGCGCTCAAATCTCACGCCTTTACCGACTGTGCGAACGCTTGCAGATTTCATGTAGCGACTCGGGACTCAAATCGACATGTTTTTTCCCACTGACTAGCGTGTTATTTGATAGTCAAGTCGAATGCAAACAGGTGGTCAAGTCCGTGCAATTACCCAACCTTATGCGTTGATTCGTTGAGTTTGCTGAATTCAGCAGTGGGCACTGGATAGATCCGCTCTGACTTTTGGAGCACACGCAGGATTTCCTCCCAGATTACTGCAACCGCTTTTGAGAAGTTGAAGTGCGAAGCGAAATGCCTCAAGAAGACCTCTGGCTGCACTTGGACTCAAGCTCTAGTGTAGTGGTCTACTAACCCCGGACACCCATTTAGGCGAGAATGCTCGCCACAGAGAGGTGTCCGATGACCAAGCAACGCCGTACCTTTACCCCTGAGTTCAAGCGCGAAGCTGCCTGCCTGGTGCTTGATCAAGGCTACAGCCATGCCGAAGCGGCCCGTTCGCTCGGCTTGGTCGAGTCGGCCCTACGCCGATGGGTTAATCAGCTTCAGCAGGAGCGCGGCGGCGTTACGCCGGCCAGCAAAGCGTTGACTCCAAAGCAGCAAAAAATCCAAGAGTTGGAAGCCCGGATCACGCGCCTTAAACGCGAGAAATCGATACTAAAAAAGGCTACCGCGCTCTTGATGTCGGAAGATCTCGAGCGTACGCGCTGATCCGCCAGCTCAGCGACCATGATCCCGTTGATTGTTTGTGCGAAGTGTTCGAAGTCACTCGCTCAAGTTACTACGCACATCGTCACAGAAGGCGAACTCCGGACGTTGAACGACTACGGTTGCGCAGTCGAGTGAATGAGTTGTTCACGCGAGGTCGAAGTGCGCCCGGCAGCCGTACCATCATGGCAATGATGCAAGAAGAGGGTGAGCAAATCGGGCGGTTCAAGGTACGCAGCCTGATGCGTGAGCTGGCGTTGATCAGCAAGCAGCCAGGATCACATGCGTACAAAAAGGCCACAGTGGAGCGGCCAGATATACCGAATACCTTGAACCGAGCGTTTGATGTCGAAGCTCCAAATCAGGTCTGGTGTGGAGACATCACTTACGTCTGGGCACAAGGCAAATGGCACTATCTGGCAGTTGTCCTGGATCTCTATGCACGCAGAGTGGTTGGCTGGGCCTTATCAGAAAAGCCGGATGGAGACCTGGTGGTCAAAGCGCTGGACGTCGCCTACGAACAACGTGGAAAGCCTCAAGGACTCCTGTTCCACTCTGACCAAGGATCGCAATATGGCAGCCGTCAGTTTCGCCAGAGACTGTGGCGCTACCGCATGCGCCAGAGCATGAGCCGCCGAGGCAACTGTTGGGATAATGCACCGATGGAGCGAGTCTTCCGCAGCTTGAAATCAGAGTGGATACCGACCACGGGCTACCTGACCGGGCAGCAAGCTCAACGATACATTGGCCAATACCTGATGGGCCACTACAACTGGATCCGGCCGCATCAGTTCAACGATGGGCTGGCTCCGGCGAAAGCTGAAGAAAAACTCAAAACCGTGTCCGGGATGAGTTGACCACTACAGTAGTCTGCGATATTGAATACTGGTGAGCACTCTTTATGGGAGACGGCCGGTATCTAGGATCCGGGCATTTTGGTAGAGAGTGTTGGCGCTGATACCGAACAGACCCAGTTGCCGAGATATCGTTGAACCGCTCGGATTTCGTGCAGCCATCGCCTACGCTGGATTTGGGGCATTCTTGCGCCAGCATTTGGGTCAATTCGGTATTAGCAGCTATCTTTCGACTTTAATAACTGCCGAATAATCTCCAAACACAGGGATATTTTCATAGTTACCGGCAGGATCAAATGTTGCGTTTGCCTCCTCCACCTCATAAGGGACCATCCGATTGCGGCGAATCACTAGCTCTCCACTTTCTGAAAAAATATAGCTTTCCCCTGACAGGACTTTATCCCCCTCTCCATCAAATTTTCGCCACGTCGCCATGGTGAGAAATATCTTCCCATTAGCAACTACTTGAAATTGATAAGTCAAATAAACTCGCCCCATCTCATCTAAAAAACCCACACCCACCATTGCTTTATCTATCACCATCTCGATAAAACAAGCTGGATATCGCCCTCCGCCGATGAGTGCTGTGTAGGAGTTATTAGACGAATGTAGAGACGCGGCCTCTTCCTCCGAGAGTGGCCCTACCATCTCTTTTTTGATTCTGGACCACGTTTGGCAGTATTTTACGGTTTCCATAACTAGTATACCTTCCCATTCGTATCACGAAGGATAACGTCAGCTTTCTTAGCTGCATCCAAAACCGACAAAGGAATCGGTCCATTTTGCGGTGGAATTTCCAATATTACAGTACCTTGAAGCTTTTGTCCTCCTAGCGATCCACTAGATGGAACCTTAGCAATCGTAGCACCAGGAGAGTACTTTGATACCGCCTCACTAATATAGTTCTTTGCCGTTGCTTCGGATACTTCCGAGAGCTGAGTGAACTTCCGCGAAATAATTTCCTCTGTTACAGGATTGTATGAGTCAACTCGATAATACCCCTTGCCATCCTCCCTCTGTATATAAACCTCGTTGTAAGGATAATTTTTGCTCTGCACTTTATTAAAGTCATTACCCGCTTGGAGACGGCTCAGCCATTCTGGTTTGAGCGAGCCGGTTTGTACTTTATCACCGACCACATTAACCACTTTCCCAGTGGCCTTTCCTCCCAGCGACTGCAGTCCACCACCCACAAGGTCAATCAAAAACTCAGTGGCCAGAACCTGTGAGTCACCATCAAGCTGGAAAACGCTGTGATCGTTGCTTGAGTACAGACGCTTGGCTTCGTCGTTAGCGTCTTGTATTTCCTGGCGATCTGTCTCTGTCAGCTCGGCCGTCAACGTGATCGCCAGCTCTTCCTTCAGTTTTTCATACTGCTCGCCGAAAGCCGCATGGGCCAACGCATTCAACGCGATGCTCAAGGTCGCCTTGGCTGGCCCCATGGCGGCTTGCATCGCAAGCATCGCGACCTGAGCTTCCTGCACCGGCAGCTTGTTGATCTCCTGGATCAGGTCACTCGTCCGGGTCAGGAACAGTGCCATGAATGGCGTGACGCCTTGGGTTACGGTCTCATCAAGCGTCAACACTGTGCCGGATGTGGGACCGTTTACCTCTGCGCTGCCATTGCTGCTCGTGACAGGGCAGGCGCCTGCTGCACAGTTCGCCCAGTCGTTGAGCTGCGTCGTGACGGTTGCGGGAAGGGTGGCCAGCAACGCTGGGTCAAGCCCTGCGCGTACGAGGTTCTTTCCAACATCCAAAGCTCGTTGGTCACCCAACGCCTTGCGTGACGCCTCTGGAATTTGTTCAACACTTACGCGCTGCGCTTGAATCTCGCTCCATAATCTCTCGGCGGAGGTCGTGACTTCCGTTATGCGCCCTTTGATCACCTTGTCAAAATTGAGCGCAGCATCCTTCCAGCGCTGGAGGGTTTGCAACGGATGCGTGACCAAATCAATCGACGAACTCGACACATACAGGTCCGTCCTGTGCTCGTCATCCCGCGTGATCTCATACGCCTTGCTAAGATCGCGGTTGAGGCCCGCTGTCGAATCGTTGCCGGTCTGTGCATCGTCACGCACGGTGATATCGCCCGCGCCCACGGTGGCACGCACGATCTGTTCACGGTCCTTGTTGTAGTTGTAACCCGAGACGTTCCAGCCGCTTTCGCCGTCCTTGCCCTTGCCCACCTGGTTCGCATCCTGATTGGCGGTGCCGCTGGCGCCCCAGCCGTAGGTACCGCCCACGTTCAGGTAATAGCCTTGTTCCTTGTCCTTGCCTGCGATATCGCTGAAGCCCAAGGTCCCGGTGTCGAGCTTGAGGTTACCGCTGTCCGAGGCAAGCACCGCGCCGTCGATTTGGGTGTGCTGCTCGGTGCGGATGTCGAGCTTGTCTTTGGCGGTGATTGAGGTTTGATTGCCGACCCAGTTCGTGCTGCCTGTGGTCTGGCCGTAGCCGACCGAGCCACTGACACTGCCGCCATAACCCACTGTGACGGTGGCACTGACATCGAACTCTTTGCCGGTCACCTTTCCGGTATCAGGGACGGAGGAGACGGTCAGGTCGCGTCCAACGTTGCCGATGACGTTATCGCCACGCAGTGTCGCTCCGGCGACGGTGGTGTCGCGGCCACTCTCGAAGCCCAGCGTATTTCCAGCGTAGAGATAGGCTTCCTGCTGTTTAGCCGCCTCACGATCCAGATTGCCCCGTCCCAGATTGACGCTGGCGTAGACACCAATGCCTCCCTGTCCCACTGTAAGCCCGACTTCACCGCCGCCGCTGTGCCGACTATCCTTGCTGCTTGAATCGTTCTGCGCAGCGTGGATCGTCAGGTCGTTGCCTGCTTTGAGGTCGATATTCCGATTGGCGTCGACACGAGTACCGATCAGGCTGAGGTCGTTGGAAGCGTTGAGGTTGACGTCACGTCCGGCATACAACTCGGTAGCACTAGATGTACCTTGCTTTCCATCTTGTGACGCGGCCCCGCTGCTGGCGCCGATACCGACCTTGAAGCCACCCGTGGTGCCGCCGACGATGCCGCTTTTGCTCTGACTTTGTTGTCCTGCTGACGTCTCGGAGCCTTTGGCAACATCAAGGGAAATGTCCTTGCCCTTTACGTTGATGTCTCGCCCTGCCTGTAGCGCACCTCCCCGGACGGTCACATCGTTACCGGCGTCCATGGAAATGTCGTTGCCCGCGTTGAGGGTCGAGCCGCGATTGCTGACCACGGTGCTGATCAGGCTTTCACCTTGTCGCTTGTTACCCGTACTCTCATCCATGGTGGCGCCACGGAAGAACTGATCGACTGTGTCGGCAGCCTTCATGACACTGGAGGCCTGGCTGACGAGATCATCGCCTTTGCCGACGTTTTTCAATGCATCGACGGTGTTGCCGTAGTTGTGGTTGACGGTCACTGAGACGCCGTTAGTGGTCACACTGCGGCTGCTGCCTTGTGAGTCGGTTTCAGCGGCGGCGTTAACCCGAATGTCTCGCCCGGCCTTCAGGTCGATGTTGTTATCCGCGTAGAGGTCGGAACCCTGAATATTCACATCCTGGCCAGCGTCCACACCGATGTTGCCGCCTGAGACAGAACTGGCGGAGGCTGTCTTTGCGCCTTTTGCCGAAGCGTCCGTGATCTTGGTCTCACCCACGAAGCCGGTGAAGCCGTTACGGTCCCACGTCAACGACAATCCGGAATCCCTGCTGGATTTCCAGCTTGTGGACTGGGTGCTGTCTGCCCCTGCAACGACGTTGACGTCACGCCCGGCATCCAACGCTGCGGTTTGCTGAGCATCGACCGAGCTACCAATGATGTTGATGTCACGGGTAGCGTCGAGAATCGCATCTCGCCCTGCCACGACTTGACTGCCCACACCTGCCGAGGTGGTGACTTCGTGCCCGCGTTGGGTCGATGATCCGATGCTGCCTGCAATGCCGCTGGAGTTCAGGCTGCCTGACAAACCCAGCCCGGATTTGTACGACTCAGCGTGGCTGTAGGTTGAGTTGCTGGCTGATGTGAGATTGACGTCACCCGTGTCATCCAGCAGCCCCGCGTGCAGTTCTGCGTCCCGCCCGGCAACGAGGGTGCTGGCGCTGAGATCGACGTCCCGGCCGGCGACGAGGACAGCATCATTGCCCGCCTGCAACGCGCTCCCGACTTGAGTTTCGGCGGTCGTTAACTGGCTTTTGCCACTCTTGCTGATACCGAACAGACCGGATTTGGTCTTTTTGCTGTAGGAACCGCTCTCCTCCGCAGCTGAAACGATGGAAACATCATTCGTCGCGCCGATCAGCATGTCGTTGCCAGCGCTCAGTTGACTGCCAATGACAGCCACATCGCGGCCGCCATTGAGACTCACGGCACCGGCTGCATCCTGGGTGGTATTGACGGAGAGGTCATGCCCGGCTTCAACCACCGAGGCCACGTTGTCGGAGTGGTAGCTTTCGGTTACGCGAGTGCTGCTGCGACCGAACGAGCCTTTCTTCTTTTTCTTGTAGTAGGAATAGTCTTCGTTCTGGGCCGAGGTGACGTAGACGTCTTGTCCGGCATCCAGGCTCACATCACCCGTAGCCTTGACGTTGCTGGCGATAATTCCAAGGTCGTTTCCGGCCTTGAGCGCAATGTCCCCGCCTGCCGTCAGCGTGCTGGAAACCTGACTGACATGGTCGTTCTGTGCCGTCACCTTCTTGCTTTTGCTGTACGAATGATCCTCGTCAGTCGCCGAGTTCAGTGTCAGATCGCCTGTCGCCGCCATGGCAATATCACGCTTGGCATCGATTTGACTGGCAATCGCCATAACGTCGCGACCTGCGGTTACCGACAAGTCGCGTCCTGCCGAGGTCAAGCTGCCGTTTTGCGTTGTGGTCGAGTACGAGAAATTGCTACCCGCCTGAAATGAGGTCTGTGTCGCGACTGAAAGCAGATTAACGTCACGACCCGCAGAAAGTGTCAGATCGCGACCACTTTGCAACGCACCTGTATTGACCAGATCACGTCCGGCGGAAAGAGACAGGTCATTTGCGGCTTCGATACGAGCCGAGCTGTCCAGGAAGGCTTCTTTGGTGACTGTGTTGCGATAGTCAACTTGATGCTCAGTCAGTGTTCGCTCGTTTGTCACATCGCCGTTTACGGCGCTCACCGCCACATCACGACCGGTGATGATGCCGCCCGACCTGTTGGTAATGTTGTTACCCGCCAACAGATCCAGCCGGTCGCCCGCAGAGATCAGGCCGCTGTTGACCAAATCGGTGCCCGCGGAGGCTGAGAGATTGTTGGTGGCTTTCAGGGTGCCGACATTTTCCAGGTTTTGGCCTGCAATCAGGGTGACGTCGTTACCGGCGATCAGTGCGCCATTGGGTGCCAGGCGGTTGTCGGCTTGCGCCAGATACAGCACGGGCACCAACACTTTTTCGCCATTCACTTCATGCTCTTCAAGCCAGACGATGTCGTGGGTCAGTGCGGCGACCTGCTGGGAGGTCAGAGAGACGCCAACGGATAGGTTGAGTTCGTCCTTGCTGGCGATGGCGTTGTTCATCAGGTATTTGAACTGGTCCTCGTTGGAGGTCTGTCCGTCGATGAACGCCTGGCCGGTGCGGGCCGTGACGGCTTGCTGTACGAGGCGTTGTTCGTAGAGGCCATCACCCAGCCGCTTTTGCGCCAGATCCGGGTCGTAGCCCAGCGCCGAGAGCATGTAGTCCGAACTCATGAATTGCTTGAGGTCGGTGAGTACCGGGTTGGTTTCGATCAGGTATTTGCCGGTCCCAGGCTTCGCTGCCGAGCTGGGCACGCCTTGCACACGGGTCAGGCCTGGTAGGCTGGCCGTGTCCCCTGTGTCTTGCCGGTCAGCGACGGTCAGTGATTGGCCCGTGGCGCTTGGTGTGTTGGTGTTGCCGATGAGCACGTCGCGTGAGGAGCTGCCCGGTAGCGCCTGATCACGTTGGGATGTCGAGACAGTAGTGCTGCCAACGCTCCAGCTCTGCGGTGTTGCGCTGGCCTGGTTGCCGCCCTGACCGCTCAGGCGGAACAGGCCGTTTTGGCCAGTGGGCAAGCTGAAGCCGGGCAAGGTCGTTGGGTCGACTTGCTGTTGTGCAAGGTCGGGGGGCAGTTGCTTATTAAGCGAAATAACGGTTGGAGTAACGCTGCTTACACCGGTAGACAGCCCCTGTGCAGCAGGTTTTGTGACAGCCATTGCGCCCTGCACAACCGAATTGTTCAGATTCTGGCTGGCGTTGATAACCAGACTACCGCCCGCCTGCACGACCGAACTGACGTTAGAGACCGCAGACCCATTGGTCGTAACTTGATCAATCAGTGACAAACCACTGAGGGGTGCCGGGATAATGCCAGCGTCAGTAGGCGCATAGGCAGGACGAGGGATCCGTGCCTCCGCATCGTTTAAATGCCCGCCGTCCTGGAACTCAAAGTTCATGGTCCCAAAATAAAGGTGCCAGCCACGACCATCATTCTTTCCATTTCCATGGATAAACAACAGGTGCTGCACGCTGTCATTGTAATCGCGATCCAAGAAATGAATATTGGGATCAAATGTGCCATCTGCGTAGAAAAAATGGCTGTCGTAATCAACATCATTGATGGCGTTATAGCCAAGAATCTGCATCAGAAAGCCTTCGGTAAGGTTTCCGGGCGGGGAGTAGAGACTTCTGACCGAGTAGCTGCCCAAGGCATAGCCCCGATTCTCGAAGTCATTCACGGTGATGGAAGCGTTTCTGACTGCACTGATCGTCGAGGCGACGTTTTGCAGGCTGCCTCCGTTCACGACCAAGTCCCTACCCGCCGTGATGGCAGACTCGGCAGACGTGTTACCTACCGATGCGTTGTAATCCTGCAACCAGACCAATTGGCTGGCGTGCCGGTCCATCCAGTCCATCCAGTCCGCAGTCGCCGCACAATCGATACAACGTACCCCAATCGAGCTCCCGGTCAGCGAACCTGTAACTTCAAATACTTCTCTTTGGTTAATGAGCGAATTGGCAGCCAGCACCAAATCCTCATTACTTTCAATGCTGCCCGACAGATTCGTGATTGAGTTGGCCCACCCACCACTCTGCAGCCCGCCAATGCTCAGTGACCCCAGGCTGTAGATGTCAGCATTACGGTTGGTGACGTCCCCTGCGCGCAGCACCATATCGCCGCCGCTAAAAATCAAGCCTTGATCGTTCGTCAATACGGGAGTCGTCAGCGTCAAGCCTTGAGCCGCGCCCAACGTGCCGTAGTTGGCGATACTGCTTGCGTTGAACAGCATGTCCGCCGCTGACGTGATACGGCCATAAGTGGTGGACTGCCCCGCGACGTTGATGTCCGTGTGCGCACCACCGGCGATACTGCCTGCGCTACCCAGCGACAGCTGGCTCGCACTCAAGCCCAGAGTTCCGAGGCTGGTGAGTCGACCATTACCCGAGTAAATACCGCTCAGATTCAGACTCAACGTCCCGTCACTGGCGATCAATCCGTCATTGGTCCAGTTCACCCCGCTACCTGTAAAAGCGTTCGAGGCCAGCAATTGCCCCGTCGCGGTCTGGGTAAAGTTATTGACGTTGATGTTCAGCGAGCCCGCTTGCAGGACGCTGCTGTTGGTCCAACTGTCAGCACTCAGAGTCATGGCGCCGCGGGTGACGAAGCTGCCGCCTGCGTTGATGACGTTGGCGGTGGAAATCCCGAAATTGCCGCTGCCCACATGCAGTACGCTGCCGCCTGCGTTGAGCAGGCTGCCCACACCCAGCGCCAGATCGGTGTTGGCGGTTTCCAGAGTGCCGAGGCGATTGTCGAACAGGCCGCCGATCTGGAACTGGCTGGTACCGCTGGTGCCCATCGCGCGGATCTTGCCGGTCTGGTTGTCGACGCTGGCTGCTTTGATGCTGAGAGTGCTGTCGCTTTCGATGATGCCCAGGCGGTTGTTGAGTGTGCCGCTCAGGTTGAGGTCGATCTGCTGCCCCGCGATCTGGCCGTCGTTGTCGCCGCTGTTATCGAAGCTGTTGCCGGTGACGTTGATTTTTTGTTTGGCGTAGAGGCCGCCGTTGCGGTTGTCGAAGTTGCCACTGCCGGTGTTGATCAGCGCGTCGCCGGTTTGCGCCGAGATGCGCCCGCCGTAGTTGTCGAGGCCGGCCAGTGCCCGGATGTCGAGGTTTTGGGCCTGGGTGATGCCGCCTTGGTGGTTGAGGTCGTAGCCGTTTTTAAGCACGCCCGTGATACGCGCGGTGAAGGCGTTTTGCAGGCTGGAGAGCACACCGCCGCGGTTGTCGACGTTGTTGGCGGTGAGCGTGAGGTCGCCGCTCTGGGCGATGATCTTGCCGGTCTGGCTGTCGATGTCGCCGCTGATGGTCACGTTCAACGCGCCTTGGCTTTGCAGCGTGCCTTGGTTGTTGGCGAGGCTCACGGCCTGCACCGTGAGGTCGGCATTCTTGCTGTAGATCAGGCCGTCGTTGGCATTCTGGATCGCGCCACTGGCCGTGAGGATAAGCGCGTCATTGGCGGCCACAGTGCCGCGATTGCGGTTGTCGAGCACTTGAGTGAACAGGGTCAGTGCACGCTGGCTGGCGAGCTGGCCGCCCTGGTTGTTGATCTGGGTGGCGCGCTGAATCAGCAGGTCGCCCGCGCTGGCGAGCTGACCGTTGGTATTGGTCAGACTGCCGAGCAGGTCAAGGGTGATCGCTGCGTTACTGGCGATGCTGCCCGCGCTGTTGTCCAGATCGGTGCCGGTGAACGTCAGCGCCTGTTGCGCGTTGATCGTGCCAGCGGCGTTGTTCAGCGTTGTGGCGTTGAGGGTCAAGCCTGCGCCGCTGTCGATCAGGCCGTTCTGGCCGTTGTTCAGCAGGCCGCTGACGGTGTAGGTCTGCCCTGCTCCGCTGGACAGAATCCCGCCCTGGTTGTCGACGCTGGCGGCGGCAACGTTGAGCGCATTCTGGCTGACCAGCGCGCCGTCGTTGCCATTGAGCAAAGCGCCTGTGAGTACCACGCCGACGTCGCCACTGCGGCTGGAGAGTGTGCCGCTGTTGCGGTTGTCGAGGCTGCCACCACTGACGCTCAGCCCCTGCCAGCCGGAAATCAGGCCAAGCTGGTTGAGCAACGAATCGGCATTGAGGGTGAGGGTCTGGTTGCTGATCAGCTTGCCGCCGCTGTTGTCCAGCGTACGGCCGGTCAGGCTGAAACTCAGCGCACTGGAGAGTTCGCCCCCGGCGTTTTTCAGGTCGCGCAGATGGGTGATCGTCAGCGGGTTCTGGGTGGTGATCAGGCCGTTGCTGTTGTCCAGATCCGCGCCGTTGAGGTCGAGGTTCAGCGCTGTGTTGGCCAGCAGTGCGCCACCGATGTTGCTGATGCCGGTGGCCTGAGCATTGAGCGTGTTGGCGGCGTTGATCAGGCCGTCATTGTCGTTGCGCAGCAGGCCGTCGACATTGAGTGCAAGATCGCTGCGGCTGGTCAAGGTGCCGCCGCTGTTGTTCAGCGAGCCGGCCTTTACGTCCAGACTCGCGGCGGCGATCATACCTTTGACGTTGTTCAGTGCCTGGGCGACGCGCACGATCAGCGCCTGATTGCTCAGCAGCTTGCCGTCGCCGTTGTCGAGGCTTTCGGCGCCAAACGTGAAGCTTTGAGCGCTGGAGATTTCGCCGTTCTGGTTGTCCACCCCTGCGAGGTTGTTCAGCAGCAAGGCACCGGGCGCGTTGATCAGGCCGTTCTGGTTGTTCAACTGGCCGTGGTTGAGGTCAAGCGTGAGGCTACCATTGCTGAACAGCCTACCGCCCTGCTGGTCGAGGCCGGTGACACTGGCCAGCAAGCTGACCTGACTGCCGATGTTGCCGCCGTCGCGATTGGTCAGTTGCGCTGCGGTCAGTTCCAGACCTGCGCCGCTGGTGATGCGACCGTGATTGCTGTTGTCGACGTTGCCCGTCTGAATCACCACCGGGCCTTTGCCGCTAATGCTGCCACTCAGGGTGTTGTCGAGACTGGCGCTGGTGATGTTCACCCGGTCGTCGGTGACCAGCCTGCCACCCTGACTGGTGACCGCCCCAATGCTGTCGACGCTCAGTGCGCCTGCGCTGGAAAGGGTGCCGCCGTTGTTGTTCAGCGAACCGGTGTGAACCGCGAGCGTGCCTTCAGCGCTGAGCAGGCCCAGGCTGTTCAGCAGATTGCCGTTCAACCGAAGGTCGAGGTTCTGCAGGCTCGACAGGCTCCCAGCGCTGTTGTCGAGCTGGATGCCGGTCAGGCTCACTCCGGTCTTGCCGGACAGCTGCCCGGCGTTCCGGTTGAGCAGGGTGTCGATCACCAGAGCCAGTTCTTTCTGGCCGATGATGCGACCGCCGTCGCTGTTATCCAGTTGCTGACCGCTGAGGCTGATGCGGTCCTGGCTGGACAGCTCACCGCCCCGGTTGTCGACCACGCCGACGTCCAAGCTAAGGGGGCCGTTGGCACTGACAAGCCCGTCATCACGGTTATCGAGGGTGTTGCCGGTTAGGCTCAGGCGCCCTAGCGCGACAAACTGGCCGCCCTGTTGCTGCAGTCCGCCGATATTGGCGATCAAGTCTTGCTTGCTGGCGATCTGGCCGAGGCTGTTGTCGACGTTCGCGGCCGTGAGCGACAGCGTGCCGTCGGCGATGACCGTGGCGTTGTGGTTGGTCAGGGTGTTGGTGACGGCGAGTGTCATTGCTCCGTGGCTGCTGAACAGGCCACCGGTGTTGTTCAGACTGGCACTGCTGGCATCCAGCGACCCGGCAGATATCACGCCGTTGACGTTATCCAGCGCCTGCGCCACGCGCACGACCAGCGCCTGATCGCTGATCAGTTTGCCGTTGCCGTTGCCGAGGCTGGCAGCGTTGAAGGTGAAACCCTGGGCGCTAGAAATTTCGCCGTTCTGGTTGTTCACTCCCGCCAGGTTTTTCAGCAACAACGCGCCGGGCGAGTTGATGAGGCCATTCTGGTTGTTCAACTGGCCATGGTTGAGGTCAAGGTTCAGCGTGCCATTGCTGAACAGCTCGCCATTCTGTTGATCAAGACCAGTGACACTGGCGTTCACGGCCTGCGAGGCGGCAATACGCCCATTGTCCTGGTTGGTGACCTGAGTGGCCGTCAGCGTGAGGCGGTCAGCGCTGGTGATCTGGCCGCTGTGGCTGTTATCGAGCGTACCGGTACTGACAACCGTTGCGCCTTTTGCGGAAACTGCACCCTGATTGCGGTTGTCCAGACGGGCGCTGGTTAGGCTCAACGTGCCGTCCGCGCTGATCGAGCCGTGCTGGTTGTCGAGTACGCCGAGGGCGGCGACTTGAGTGTTGCCAGCGCTGGAGAAACTGCCCGCCGTATTGATCAGTTGGTTGGCGGCGACGTCCAGAGTGCCCTCGCTGTTGATCAGGCCGTTGCTGTTGTTCAGGTCGCCCGTGAGGCCGATCTGCACCCCGGCCTGTCCGGACAGCGTGCCGCCCGAGCGGTTGTCGAGATGAACACCCTTGACGGTCAAGCCACCTTGGGCGACCAGTTTGCCTTTTTGGTTGTTCAGCGTGCCTTGGGCGTTGAGGGTCAGGTTACGCCCGGCTGAAATCTGATGCGCGCTGTTGTCGAGATTTTCATGGGTTGCCACGCTCACATCACGGCTGGCAATCACGGTCCCGTTGTTCTTCAGGTTCTTCGCGCTGAGCGCCACATCACCCGCATTGTTACGACTGTTGTCGGCATTGACCCCAGCTTCGACGATAGCGTTGTTGGTCAACTGGCCGTTGCTGCTCAGGCTGATGCGACTCTGCGCGGCGATGTTCTGCTGAATGGTCAGCGCGTCACGAGTCTGCACGTCGACACTGTTGCCATACATCGCGCCTTGCACATCGGCGCTGGCCGCCTTGACGTTGACCGCACCGTTGGCGGCGACCTGGGCCATGCTCAACTGGCCGTTGGCGTCGATCTGGATGTCGCCTTCGCTGGCCGCCAGGTTACCGGCCAGCTTCACGCCCACACCGGCTTCGGTGCCCACCAGGCGGATCGCACCTGCATACATGCCGCCGAGGGCAGAGCTGTCGATGGCCAGTTGTGGCTTGGCGCTGCCGTCGTCGGCCAGCGCAGTGGCGTTGAGGGTCTGGGCGTTGACGTCGTTGCGGCCGGTGACGATGTTCAGTTGTTTGGCGTGCAGCTCGGCGTTGATTTTCGCGCTGCGGGTGATGATGTCGAATCGGTCGACGTTGTCGGCGTTCAGCCCTGCGCCGTCGATGGAGACGCTGCCGCCGTCGACGTGGAAGTGGTCAATCCCGCCTGCGCTGTCGAGCACGGGTTTGCCGGTGGACAGGGTCGCTTGCGGGGTGTTGATGAAGCCGCAACCGTTGCAACTGATGCCGTACGGGTTGGCGACGATGACGCGGGCGGCCTGCCCTGCCACTTCGGTATAACCCTTGAGCTGCGTGGCGTTGGCGCCGGTCACTTCGTTGAGAATGGTGTTGGCGGCGCGGCCGTTGAGGTTCTGGTTGCCGAGGATGATGCCGCCCAGTTGTGTGCTCTGGGTGCGGTCGGTGGCGTTGTTGAGGATGACGCCCTGCGTGCCGACGTTGTACTGCTGGTACTGATTGTGGGACAGGCCGCCAGCGTTGGGCGCGGCAATGTTGACGATGGGCACACCGTTGCCCGCTTGGCCCAACGTGGTGTTGGTGGTGCCGCTCACGGCAATGCCGTCGGCCTGGGCGAGCAGCGGCTGCCAGAACATCGCGTTGGCCAGAATCAGGGCGAGACCACGTTTGGGCAGGCCGCAGAAGGTGCTGCGCGCGGTCAGTTTCGCGGAAGGCTGGCGGGCGAGAAAATCGAAGAAACGAACGTCCATGTCAGGCATCCCGGCGAAACGTCAGAGGAAGAAGTCGAGGCGAAAATAGATCGGCGACTCGCGCTCGATCACGCCGCCAGGACGTTCCAGAGAGTGGGCAAAAGTGGCACTCGCGGCGACGTGCTGGCCGCGGGCGAAGAATTCGAAGGCATTGCTGGAAAGGCGCCCGTGCTGGTCACCGTTGTAGCGGTCGTTGCGGATCACGCCCTGGTCGTAACCAATGGCAGTGCCGTAATCGCTGAACACCGGGCGCAACCATTCCAAGGTCACCGGGCGGGTCAGGCGCAGCTCGTTGCGCCAATAGCCGCCGCTGTCGCCGGACAGAAACTGGTCTTTGTAGCCACGCACCGAGGCCGAGCCGCCCAGGCTCATGCGCTGCGGGCTGAACAGCACGTCTTCGCTGCGCTGCACGGTGGCCAGGCTGGTGAAGGTCAGGCTCTCGCCCCACAGCTTGAACGGCTGCAAATAGCTGACGGTGCCGGTGTATTTGCGGTAGCGCGCGTCGGCTTCGCCCGGTCCGGGATGGCCGTTGTCCTGAGCACCGAAGGCGCCGATGCCTTGCTGCATGCCCAGATCGACGTTGAGGAACGCCCCACCGATGCGCCGACCGTGGTTGATGCCGTATTGCACCTCGGTGATGCGGTTGCTGCTCAGCGCCAGGCGGCTGTCTTCGATGTAGTTGTTGGTGCGAAGGCTGGAGAGGCCGACATTGAGCGAGGTCTTGCTCAGGGCGTCGCGGTAGATGACCCGCTCGGCGCGCACCTGGTGGGTCTGGCTGTCGCCGCTCTGTTTGAAGTTGAAACCGTTGGCCTGCACC
Source organism: Pseudomonas sp. Pseu.R1 (assembly GCF_045764065.1). Taxonomy (NCBI): domain Bacteria; kingdom Pseudomonadati; phylum Pseudomonadota; class Gammaproteobacteria; order Pseudomonadales; family Pseudomonadaceae; genus Pseudomonas; species Pseudomonas sp. Pseu.R1. The sequence continues at coordinate 2,088,324 of NZ_JBJGEE020000001.1, forward strand.
TGAGAGCGGAAATCGCTCTCGCTGTAGCTGTAACTGAAGTTCCACCAGCCCCAAGGCAGGTTGTAGGCTAGCGAAGCGTTGTGAGAGGTGTGCGCCGAATCGGTCATCGCGTCGTGGCCGCCGCGCAGACTCAACTGATCGGCCAGACCCAACGGACTGTCCCACTCGAGGCCGGTGTTCCACTGCTGCTCGCCGGTGCTGCGCTGGCCGTCGTTGTTGCGCGACAGGCTGGCACGCCAGGGTTTCTGTGGGGTGTTCTTGACCAGCACGTCACTGCCGCCGACCTGCTGCCCCGGCGTCAATTCCATCTGGGCCTGATTGGACGGCAAGCGGTTGAGTTGGTCGACCATCTGCTCGATCTCGCGCAGGTTGACCAACTGCCCTTCCCGCCCCGGGAACGCCATGGCCAGTTCACGATCAGTAAGGCCGCTACCGGCATCGCTTTTGAGCTTTTCCAGCCGCCCTTCGATCACCAGCACTTGCAAGTGGCCCTTGGACAAATCCTGTTGCGGCAGGTAGGCGCGACTGGTCACCAAGCCTTTCTCGATGTAGAGGTCGGTGATGACCTTGAGCAGCTCGTTAAGCTGCGAGACGCCAAGGCATTGACCAAGGTACGGCTGGGTCAAACGTTTGCGCTCAGACTCGGAAAGAGAATCGGCGCCTTTGAGTTCAATGGTCTGGATCGTGAAGCAGCGCGCATCCGCGGGCTTAATGGGTTGCGTTGGCGTCGCTTGCTTGCCGGGTAGATCCTTGAGTTCTTCAAGGCGGCGTTGCTGGTCTTGCAGCAGACGCTCTTGGCGATCGCGGATGAGGTCCTGTTCGCCTGGGGTAGGCGCGGCGACGGAGACAAGGGGTGGCGTGGTCAGTAGGCAGAACAGCGCGACTCGATGAACGGGAAAACCCACGGAGCGTCCTTGCAATGGCACAGTGATATCAGAAGGGGTTGGATCCTATTCAGTCATTTGTTTGGCGTCAATTAAATTATTTCAAGATGTAACCAAGACGAAACGCAGTCGATACTCCCAACAATTTCCTACACGGCTGGAAAATCAGGATCGTACGATCAGCTACAGATACTGCGACTAGATTGCTCCAAACTTTGCACTTCATGAGGGCTGCGGTTACCGGGCTGAACCGGCAGCACCGCCCTGCCGCTGGCCTCATCGACGGGAAAGATCGAGTGTAAATTCGCCCTTCATAGTTTATTGACGTGCGTATTAACCGAGCTCGTCATCGGAACGATGTAGCTGGTGGTGCGGCAGAATTGACGACTGTCCGCTATGGGTTGATTCCTGCCGGTCAAGGCGCACCCAGTGCGGCAGGCAGATCCAACACAAACTACTGGTCAGGTCGAATGCAAATGGGTGGTCAAGTCCATGCAATTACACAACCAAGGGTGCTAGCGCGTGGGTTCCTTGTGTTAACGACGATGGTGTCGAGGTATTGCAACGCGCTCCCAAAAGTTAGGTCATTTGGGTGCCTTAACTCCAAAAGCCCACCAATTTTGACATTGCATATCAAGTCATCAAGAAAAAAGCTTTAAAAATCAATGGGCCTTATGCTGAGCAAATCTGGAAAGTGGGGTCCTGCTTTCGCGGTTTGAAATGAAAGGGGCTGCCAGCGATGGCGGCCCTTTTCGTTTGCGATGAAGGAGCGGACGCAGAGCGTCAGAAGCTGCATTCCCACGCGGAGCGTGGGAATGCATCCCTAGACGCTCCGCGTCGCCCCACTGAAGCACCTCGAAACGCTAAACCGCTCTTATATCTGAAAACCTTGAAATAGCCTCAACGCTCCACGTCCAGCGTCAAATTCAGGAAGAGCCATGGCCCGCAGCCGCTATACCATCACCGAAATCGACAAACCCCACTTTCTCACCTGCACCGTCGTCGAATGGCTCCCGCTCTTCACCCGCCCCACCCTCGTGGATATAGTCCTGAACACATGGCGATATCAACAGACAAATCAGAGCCTAAGGCTCTACGGTTACGTAGTCTTGGAAAACCACCTGCATTACCTCGCTCAATCTCCCGACCTCGCAAAATCAGTCGCCAGCTTCAAATCCTTCACGGCCCGACACATCATCGAACACCTCAAGACCGCGTACGCAGAAAGCACGCTCAAACGACTGCGCTTCGCCAAATGCGCGCATAAGGTCGACCGCGTTTATCAGGTCTGGCAGGAAGGCGTTCATGCGGAGTTGGTCTACAGCGAAAGCGTGATGCGGCAGAAGCTCGATTACATTCACCACAACCCTGTAAAGCGAGGGTATGTCGATCTCGGGGAGCACTGGAGGTATTCGAGTGCTAGAGATTATCAGGGGCAGCCGGGGCCTATTGAGGTGCAGCGGTGGTGTTAGGTAGAGCTGACGCGGAGCGTCAGGGGCTGCGTTCCCACGCGGAGCGTGGGGACGATCAGGTATGAGGCCTGAAACCTTGACCGTCCAGTGATATCACATTGACCTGAAACAGGTTGTAACGTAGCACCAGCGTGACGCAACATTCCTTTTCCTACATGTTCTGCGGAAAAGGACTACAGCGTGGCGAAGAAAGACTCACAACAGGTTCTGACCGGTACCAACACGTCTAGCTCGCTCAGCCAAGGTCACGTGTATAGCCGCAAGGATTTGAGTACCCAGTTCCAGATCGTCGACGCCAATATCAACAACGGCATCTTCAAACCCGCGGCTTTCGATTCCGTATGGATCTTCGTCACAGAAACCAAGACAGCAGATAAAACTCAGTACGAGGACGTACTTATCGGCGATGAGTTACGGATGGAAGGACAGACCGAAGGACGGACCGATTACCTTCTTGAGAAACACGTCGAGCGCGGGCTAGAAGTACTGCTTTTCTACAGGACAAAGAAAAATCAGCATCCCGGCTATGGCTTTACCTACAAAGGGCGTTTCCTCTATCAAAGCCAGTCAGGTTCGAGACCAACCAAATTTGTTCTCCGCCATGAGAGCAGTCCTCTCCTCAACGCTTCTGTCGTCGAAGAGGAACTGGCAGAGTCAGGTGAATTCGATCCTCAAAACATCATCGACGCTCGCAAGAAGGTCATTGCATCGGTAGTTCGTCGCAAAGGCCAAGGCAAGTTCAGAGCCGCGCTGCTCAAAGCCTACAAAGGCAGATGCGCCGTCACCGGATGCACCATTGAGGCACTGTTAGAAGCGGCTCACATCGTCCCTTACCTGGGTGATGAAACCAACGTCGTCAGCAATGGTTTATTGCTTCGCGCTGATATTCATACCCTTTTCGACCTGAGACTTTTGTGGATCGATCCTGAGAATCGAACGGTAAAATTGGCTGAACCGCTGATCGGCAGCGAGTACGAGGAATGGGCGAATAAAGCCCTCTACGCTCCTGAAAACTCGTCAGACTGGCCTAGCGTCAAAGCGCTGAAGTCGCAATTCAATACCTTGCAACTGTCCGCTGGCTCAAGCGGTAATCCACAGCCGTCAGGCTCGTTAAACGCTCCCGATGACTCCATTCCGTCTGACGTAGACCAGGAACACCAAATGCTAGCAGCAACGTTGAAGTAGCAATACCTAACCAACTCTGATGATTTTCAGATTTTTCCTACAACATCGAATCTTGCCGAGGCAGGCCCAGCCACCTACCCTGCCCCAGCGCCTAAGAAACGCAGCAGAAACAACTGAGCAGAGCGGCCCGTCCGCTCCCGATAGATGCGGCTTTTTTTACGCCCACGGCTTCTACCTGCGCGTAGAAAATCTCTCTGCTATGTCGGGAGTGGGCGAATACAAGACCCGCAAGGGGAATAAATCCGGCCCTGTTCTCTGCTCGGGGTTTCTTAGCTCCCGACACCCATGCCACGGAAGGCGATCAGAAGAGATACGGACCCATGCCGCCAGCCTTGCACCCCACCACCTTCCACCGTCACAACCGCCCGCTGCGTACTCTCCTCCTGGAATCCCAAGCTTGGTTCTGCGCCAAGGACATGGGCCGTATTATGGGCTGGCCCCTGAACGAACGCACGACGCGCAAGCTTGATGCGGATCAACGGCGAGTAATGACGTTGGCAGGTCAGCACGGCGATGCAGATGAGCTAATGGTGAGTGAATCGGCGGTGTACGCGCTTCTCGTGCATCACTATCACGGCGAGAACCGAGCATTGCGGCGCTGGATCACTCATGAAGTGGTCCCGTGTCTGAGAGATGAGCGGGTGCCACCCGAGCCCTGTCATCCGTGCTTGAGTTTCCTGCAATGGCCAGGGCTGTCGGTGAGCATGCTGCACTGGCAGGGCGAGCCATGGATTCGGTTACGGGACATGCCACAAGTAGTGGCACACGCAGATCACATTGGGGTGTGATAGCGCGAAGCCAGAATCGTCATGGCTGCAAGCACTAAGGCGCTTTTGCGGGCGCTCTGGGCAAAGCACCTGTTGGGGCTCGAAATGAAAGATTCACTTCCGCGACAAGTGTTTCATGCATCGCTGCTGAGCGCCGCCTTCACGTACGACAGCCAGGGTATGCCCAGTAATTCGGATCGCACGCACAGCCGAAGTGTTGCAATCGCTCAAGGGGTCTTCGGGCGCATGCTGACAAACTCGACTGGGGTGCCTATCACAGGATGTGCGTCCGAGCATTCATTTGAAAGCCTCTGCGCCGCCTTCATCCGTGACACCTTTTTAAAACTCAACCACCTGCGCCCCGGTGATTGGGATGTGCATCAGGTATCTGGCCGCCGTCGTCTTGAAATCGCCAAGTATGAGCAATACGCGCATCTGGTAGCACTGGATCGCGCTGCGAAAGCGGATCGTGAATTGGCCGCGGCGTTGGGCAGTGATTACACCATTACTCCGGATATCGTTGTGGCACGTGCGTTGGAACGCGATGCGTCCATCAATAGGCATGAGTGTCTGGTGGATGATTCGGTCAGCACGCGCGCGAGCCTCCGAGCCGCAGCTGGGGGACTGCCGCTGCTTCATGCCAGCGTGTCGTGCAAGTGGACAATAGTGGACGGGAAGCGGCTGAAGGACATTAGCGATCTGCCGCTGGATTTGGCGAGTTGAAACGGTGGCTACCAAGATGTAAGCGCTACTAGCAGCGCGAACGAAGAGAGTCGCCCATGTTTCACGCGCCATTTCGAAACGCCGCCTTCGCACGTGCTTCCTGCGCCCGGCTGAGCCGTCAGCGCTTGCGCGCCAACGCATTCAGATCGTTTTGCAGCGGATGAATACCGTTTTTTGCCACTCACCCTATCGATCTATTGAAATAAAATTCTAAAAATCCAGCAATTGCGACATCGCCCTTCCCCCCGTCCTGCCTGTTAACTGACGATCAGCGTGTAAAACCGCTCGCACCCTTCGTGGAAATGATTTATTTTTTGGAATCGAATTCTATTTTAATAACATACCGCACCCGTACCGTCGGATCGCTTCAGGAGCACTCATGAGCTTCTTCCCCGCCCCAACCATCACCGAAACAACGGTCTTCACTCGTTTGCCTGAGCATTTTCGCAATCCACGACGGACGACGTGGGCCGATGCCAATCGCCAGGGAAAAGTCATCGATTCATTTCTGGAGGGTCCGTCTTTCGACAAGGAAGGCAACCTTTACGTCACGGACATCCCGTACGGTCGCATCTTCAGGATTTCTCCCTCTGGCGATTGGACACTGGTCTGTGAATACGACGGTTGGCCCAACGGCCTGAAGATTCACCAGGACGGCCGGATTTTCATCACGGATTACAAGCGCGGCATCATGTTGCTTGACCCGCAAAGCGGGAAGATCGAGCCGTTTCTGGAGTCGGCTGGCTCGGAAGGTTTCAAAGGGGTGAACGATCTGGTGTTCTCGCCAGCAGGCGACATGTACTTCACCGATCAGGGGCAAACCGGTCTGCAGGACCCAACCGGGCGCGTCTACAAGCTGGACGCCGCCGGTCAGCTCACGTGCCTGATCAATACCGTTCCCAGCCCCAACGGAATTGTGTTCGACCCCAAACTCAACCATCTGCTGATTGCGGTCACCCGTGCGCAGCAGATTTGGCGAATCCCGCTGGGTAACGGCTCAATCATCAGCAAGGTCGGCGTCTTCGCGCAGTTGCATGGCGGGCTCGGAGGCCCGGATGGCCTGGCGCTGGATGACGAAAGCAATCTGTATATCGCTCATACGGGGTTTGGCTCGGTCTGGCGACTCTCCAGAGTCGGCGAACCTACCCAGCGCTATGTCTCCTGCGAAGGTATCAGCAACACCAATCTCGCTTTCGGAGGGGCCGACGGCCGCACGCTGTTCATCACCGAATCGGAGACGGGTTCCATTTTGCAGGTTCGAACACCGGTGAAAGGCCTGCCGATGTATTCACATAGCTAAGCGGCTGCGAGACCACACACATGTCTTCTAAAACAACGATAAAAGAAGTGACGCCATGACTCCGGATACCAAAACGAACGCCCCGCTCTCCGATGCTGAAGGTGAAAAGCTGCTGCGCCGCGTTCTGCTGCGCATCGTTCCGTTCATCTTTGTCTGTTACGTGATCAGCTATCTGGACAGAACCAATGTCGGCTTTGCCGCCATCAGCATGAACAAAGACCTTGGCCTGACCGCGACGATGTTCGGTTGGGCGGCAGGCCTGTTCTTCTTCGGATACTTCATTTTCGAAATCCCCAGCAACCTGCTGATGCAACGCTTCGGCGCACGCATCTGGATCGCACGGATCATGATCACCTGGGGGCTGATTTCGGTCGGAACGGCATTCGCCACCGGCCCTGTCAGCTTCAGCATCATGCGCTTCCTGCTGGGGCTTGCCGAGGCAGGCTTCACGCCGGGGGTGTACCTGTATTTCACTTACTGGTTTCCCGGTAAATGGCGGGCGAAAGCCACAGCAACGTTTCTGCTGGGCATCCCCACCGCCAATATCTTCGGTTCCCCGCTTTCGGGATGGCTGCTGGACATGCACGGGGTTCTGGGCCTGAAGAACTGGCAATTTTTGCTGGTCGCCGAAGCGATCCCTGCTGTACTGCTGGGCATTGCCTGCCTGTTCGTCATGGTGGACACCCCGGCCAAGGCGCGCTGGCTGAGTGAGCGGGAGAAGACCTGGCTGCAAAACAAGCTGAGCAGTGAACAGGCCTCGATCAGCGCCAGCCATGGCAACACCTTGCGCGGCGCACTGACCAACCCCAAGGTCTTCGTGCTGGCAGCCATCAACTTCTGCTGCATCGTCGGTTCGATCGGCATCGGCATCTGGATGCCCCAGATCATCAAAAGCCTTGGCATGGAGAACAGCACGGTCGGGCTGGTCGCTGCCTTACCTTATGTGCTGGGCGCTGTGTCCATGACGATCTGGGCTCGATTGGCTAACGGCAGCAAGCACCGTCTGCCGTATGTGGTGGGAGCGCTGGCGTTAGCCGCGATCTCACTGGTCGCGGCTGCGTTGATCGAGCAACCGGTATTGAAGATCGCCAGTCTGGCCCTGGCGGTTGCCAGCATTCTGTCGTTCCAGGCGACGTTCTGGGCGATCCCGTCGTCGTTCCTGACCGGGCGTGCGGCGGCGGGCGGTCTGGCACTGATCGTCTCGATCGGTAACCTAGGCGGGTTCGTTGGCCCCTTCATGATCGGCTTGATCAAGGATGCCACGCAGTCCTACTCCGGGCCGTTCTATGCCGTGGCTTCGATTCTGATGCTAGGCACCTGCCTGATGCTGTGGCTTGGCGACCCAGCCAGGCAGCGGGCTAAGTCCGAGACGGTTTCAAAACCTGCTACCGAGTGCTAGTCGGCGCCGACGAGCGCGCTCGCCAGTAGAAGTGATCGAACACCACGTAGCCCAGCAGCAACACCCCGGCGGCTCCCATCGTCGCCGGGGCTCCCCAGACGACCGACACCAATCCCGCGAACAGACCACCAATCGCTTCGAAACCGAAGCGCATGGAGAGGTAGAACGCAACCACACGACCTCTCAATTCGGCGGGTGCCTGGCTCTGCAGAAGCATGTTGCTGCTGACGTTGCTGGCCGTGATCCCAAACCCCAAAACCGCCAGAGACACCATGGCCCAGCCCAACGGTATGTTCAATGCCAGGCTCGCCAGTCCGCACGCGCAGCACAGGGCGGCAACCACGATAAAACGGGTCAGTCGAGGCAATGAACCGGCCAGCGCCAGACCCAGCGAGGCCACGAACGCCCCGGCGCCGGCAGCGCCCCACAACCAGCCAAGCGTGGTGGCATCACCTTGATAGGACTCACGAGTGATCACAGGCAGCAACACGGCATAGATGGATGACAGCAGGTTGACCACGACCACGCCCATCAACAACCGACGTACTTCCAGGGTGCCCCACATGTAGGTAAGGCCCTCACGAAAGATTTGCCCGGTCTTGCCAGCCACCCGGGCTGAGGGCGCCCCTTTGACCTTCATCAAGGCAAACAACAATAAGGAAAATGCACAGGCGGTGACCAGGAAGCACACCGCTTCGCCGCTGTATGCGATGAGCGCTCCCGCCAACGGGGGGCCAACAAACCGCGCTGCATTGATCAGCATGGCATTGAGCGCCAGTGCATTGGGCAAGTCCGCTGGATCGGCAACGAAGCTGCCGATCAATGCCTGGCGAAGGGGCGTTTCGAACGCATTGAGCACGCCCAGCATGAGCGCCATCGCGATCAGCCAATAGCTGTTCATGTCACCCAGCCAGGTCATCACCGACAGAAACAACGACTGAGCAGCCAGCAAAGCCTGTGCGATCAACAGGAGCCGACGCTTGTCGTGCTTATCGGTCCAGGCGCCGGCGAGCGGACCGATGCACAGTTGCGGGGCCAACGACAGAAAGGTCAGCAACCCCAGCAATGAGGCCGACCCTGTGAGGTGATAGGCCAACCAGGTCAACGCAACCTGCTGTACCCATTTGCCAAGCGTGGAAACCGCCTGGCCGAAAAAATAAACCTGGAAATCGCGGTGAGCCAGCGCCCGAACGGGCATCGGCCAAGGTTTACGGGACGGAATCTGGGACGTCATTCAGGCCTCTGTCGCGGGCCTCAGGCCGCCCGCTATGGATAGGAAGCAGGCGGCTCGCACAGGGTCGTGCATCGTGCGCCAGATTACTCCGGCAACTGACAGCCTTTCTTTTTCAATGCTTCGATGACCCAACTGCGGTCGTTTTCGCCTTTGGCAATCTGGTCCATCTGCTTGAGCTCCGCATGGTGCTTGGCGGTCGCGCGCTCGTACACCTCAGCCACGTGATCATACGGCACGCAGAGCAGACCATCATCATCGCCGATTACCAGATCGCCCGGCTCGATGACCATACCATCGATAGCGATAGGCACGTTGATTTCACCCGGCCCGTCTTTGTAAGGACCGCGATGGGAAATGCCTGCCGCGAACACTGGGAATTCACCGGCGCCAATACTGCCGGCATCACGGATGGCCCCGTTGATAACGATGCCGGCCACGCCACGCTTGACGGCATAGGCAACCATCATCTCGCCGATCAGCGCATTGCTCAGATCGCCGCCTGCGTCGACAACGATCACATCACCAGGCTGGGCGATATCGATCGCGTAATGCAGCATCAGATTGTCACCCGGCCGCGCCTTGACTGTCAGTGCGGCGCCTGCCAGCACGCCTCCACGGTGCATAGGCCGCAGACGCGCACCGGCGGCAGTCATGCGGTGCATGGAATCGCTCACGTTGGCGACGGGGACTTCGCGATAGCGCGAAATCCACTCCGCGCTGACTTTACGGGAGGCATTCAGGACTCGGAATCCGATGGACATGGCATCTCTCTCTTGAAATTGTGGTGTGCCGACGGGAGCTACCCGACTGAAATAATAGAATCGCATTTCGATTTTCAGCATTCAACAGTTTTTATCTCAACCACCCATACCCTTCATCGCCAAATTTATTTCATTATTGAAATGGCATTTCATTGTGCTAGGGTGATCCTGAGCACACGACGACCTCATGGGTCGGTATTCACGATAAAAACAAGGTAGATATCCATGACTCGCAAAATCTTGCTGACAGGCCCGGCCCTGACGGCCGATGCCATGAATCACGCAGACAGCCTGGGCATCCAGATCATTCCCACCACGCCCTACATGCCCGCCGAAGCACTGACCGCCATCATTCGTGACGAGCAGCCGGATGCGATCATCGTTCGCCAAGGCAAGCTGACAGCAGCCATGATTGAGGCCTCAGCCAATCTCAAAGTGGTTGCCAAACATGGCGTGGGCTACGACTCCATCGATATTCAGGCGGCGGCAGAGCGAGGCATACCGGTCACCATCGCGGTGGGCGCCAACGCACAATCCGTGGCAGAGCACGCTTTCGCCTTGTTGTTCAGCGTTGCACGCCAGACTGCCTACCAGGACGCCCGGCTGCGCGCGGGGCACTGGGACAAATCGACGGCCAACGGCACCGAGCTCTTTGGCAAGACCCTTGGCCTGATCGGTCTGGGCTCGATTGGCGGGATTCTGATGGACCTCGTGGCTCCCTTGCAGATGAAGGTCAAAGTCTACGACCCCTTCCTGAAAGCCCTGCCTGATCGCTCACATGTCGAGCGTGAAGACGATTTCGACAAACTGATCGAGAGCAGCGACATCATCAGCCTGCACTGCCCGCTCACCGAGCAGAATCGCAACTTGTTCAGCACAGCCCAGTTCGCGCGCATGCGCCCGGGCAGCATTCTGATCAACACCGCGCGCGGCGAGCTGATCGACACTCCGGCGCTGGTCGAAGCGCTGCGCAACGGGCAGATCGCAGGTGCGGGCCTGGATACATTCCACCCTGAACCGCCACCTGTGGACAGCGAGTTGTGGTCCCTCCCTAACCTGGTGGCGACGCCCCACGTTGGCGCCAACACCAGCGAAGCCCGCGACCGCGTGGGTCTGCTGGCCCTGCAACAGGTCATCAAGATCTGGGAAGGCGAAGCCATGGACCCAAGGTGCGTCGTTAACCGCCACTTGATCAATGACTGACCTCACGATCGAATAAGTGCCGCTGCGCAGCGGCATGCGTCCGTTCCGAACCGTTTCTCCAAAAAAATAAACACAGGAGAGCACAATGGCCGTAAAGCCTGTCACCGCCCCCGTCAGCGACCTCGAACGCGCCACGATGCATCGAGTTGCCTGGCGTCTGCTGCCGTTTCTGATTGTCTGCTACCTGATCGCAATCATCGATCGAGGCAACATCGGGATGGCGTCCCTGCAAATGAACCATGACCTGGGCCTGACGCCCGCCATTTTCGGATTCGCCAGCAGCCTGTTTTTTGTTTCCTACTTTCTGATCGAAGTGCCCAGCAACCTCGCGCTGCAGAAATTCGGCGCAAGAATCTGGATCGCCCGCATCATGATCACCTGGGGCCTCATCTCCGCAGGTACCGCTTTCGTCCAGGGTGCCAACTCGCTCTATGTCATGCGTTTTCTGCTGGGCGCAGCAGAGGCTGGCTTCTTTCCGGGCGTGCTGTTGTACATGACCTATTGGCTGCCGTCGGCATACCGGGCTCGCATGGTCGCGATCTTCATGGTGGCCATCCCCGGCGCCAACTTCCTGGGCTCGCCTCTGTCCGGCTTTCTTCTGACACTGGATGGCTGGATGGGGATGCGCGGCTGGCATTGGTTGTTCATCCTGGAAGGCATCCCTGCCGTGTTGCTCGGGGTCGCGTGCCTGTTCGTGCTTACCGACCGTCCAGAACAGGCAAAGTGGCTCAGTGACGAGCAGCGCACCTGGCTGGTCAACCGACTCGATGAAGAGAAGCAGCGCAAAACCAACATCGGTCACATCTCGCTGTGGAAGCTGCTCAGGCACAAGGACATCTGGGTTCTGGCGCTCATTTACTCCGGGGCCTCCGCCGCAGGCAGCACGATGAGCGTCTGGGCGCCTCAGTTGCTCAAGACCTTTGGCCTGTCCAACCTGGAAATCGGCTTCACCAACGCCATTCCATACGGCATCGCTTCGGTGGCCATGATCATCTGGGGACGCAGCTCTGATCGCACCAACGAACGTCGCTGGCACACCTCGCTCACGCTGCTGCTGATCGCCGCCGGTCTGCTGCTCGCGCTGGTGACCTCCTCGCTGCCCGCCACAGTGATGTTGCTCACGATGGTTCTGATCGGTGCCTACTCGATGAAAGGCCCGTTTTGGGCACTGGTGTCGACGTGGCTATCGAGCAGCACGGCTGCAGCGGGTCTGGCGGCGGTCGGTGCCTTGGCGAACCTGATTGGTGGCGGCCTGATGGTCAACGTCTATGGCTCCATCCATGACGCCACCGGAAGCTACGCACTGGCAATGATGCCACTGGCGGCCCTGTGCGCTGCGGGGGGTATTGCGGTATTGCTGATGGGCCGCAAGCACAAACACCCGTCCGTTGGAGAGCCCAGCTCGATCGAAGCACGTTGAGCCTGCAAACAGGCCCATCGCAACCGTTGGCCTGACGTCGCCGACCATCAGAAAGACGGCGTCGGTCGGCGCTCGAACATCTCAGGCCTTCTGGGCTGGGAGGCAACGCATCACGGTGTTCAAGCCAGACTTGAGCACCTTTTTTACTCGACATCTACAACAATAATGAGAACTTCAGCATGACCATTAACCGTCGTCAGTTCGTTCAGGGTGGCGTTTGCCTGGGGGCTTTCATGTCGCTCAATGCGTTCGCAGGATTCCGCTATTCCAGCGGCGAGAACAGTTCGAAGCTGGTGCCTCCGGCAGGTAGCGTGGATTGCCACATGCACCTGTACGATGATCATTATCCGGCAGCATCCGGGGCGACATTGCTGCCCCCCAATGCCTCGCTGGATGATTATCGTCAGGTGCAGCAACGCCTTCACGTCAAGCGCATGGTCATCGTCACACCCTCCACCTACGGAACCGATAACCGGGTCATGCTCAATGGTCTGGCCAACGCAAAAGGCGACGCTCGCGGCGTTGCAGTGGTCGCGGGCTCGATTTCAGACAAGGAACTGGAAGAACTCCACGCGGCAGGGGTGCGCGGTATTCGCTTCAACTTGAGCTATGGCGGCGCCAACCTGGACGATCTGGAACCGCTGGCCGCGCGCGTCAACGCACTGGGCTGGAACGTGCAGGTCGTTGCGCCTGGCACGCAATTGACCGATCTGGAAAACCGCCTCGCGAAGCTGCCTTCTCGGCTGGTCATCGATCACATGGGCCACGTCCCTCAACCTGAGGGCGTGACCTCGGCCGCGTTCGCGGCACTGACCCGACTACTGGACAACCAACGCACTTGGGTGAAATTGTCTGGGCCGTACATTCGATCCAAAACCGGGGCGCCCCGCTACGTCGACGTCGGTCAGGTCGCACAAGCGCTGGTCAAGATAAACCCGGAAAGGCTGGTGTGGGGCAGCGACTGGCCGCACCCGACAGTCGCCACCCACAAGCCCGACGATGCGGGCATTCTCGATCTGCTCACCGAATGGGCGCCATCGGAGCGTGACCGGACCCGCATCCTGCGGGACAACCCGGTCAGCCTCTACGGCTTCAGTTGATGTTTTCCAGGACGGGGGCGTGATGAGCGCCTTTGTCGTCCTTGAGGGTCTTGCCCCCCAGACTGCGAGTCAGGTCATCGGCCACTTCGATGAATACTTCGCGAAGGGATTTCGCGTAGTCGCTGGTCAGGCGGGTGGCCGGGCCTGAGAGGACCAGCGCGCCGATCACTTCCTGCGACGGCCCGAAAATCGGCAGCGCCATCGATGCCGCGTGGGGGTCGGTGGCGCCGCTGGAGTAGAACGGGTCCAACCCCTCCTTCGCGCGGCTGAAAGGCGTACGCAAGGCTTCCGCGCTCGCAGCACCATCCATCGGCCGCATGTCGCCGGGTTGCAGGTGAAGACGCAGGCGGTGCGGTGAGTTGACCCGGTACTGACAGAGCCGATAGGCGCCGTGACGCACATAGAACGAGGCCGTCTCACCCGTTTCATCCGTCAGTTTGTGCAGCCTGGGCAAGACATGCCGCTCGAGGTCCAGGGCATCCTGGTACACAGCGTTCAGCCGCATGACTTCGCTGGCCAGCATGTAGCGCCCGTCCGCCAGACGGTTGACGAAACCGTGGGTTTCCAGCGAGACCATAAGCCGCATGATGGTGCTTTTGATCAGATCGGTACGCTCGACCAACTCGACCAGACTCAAAGCGGTATCTCCCACCCTGAATGCAGAGAGAACGGTAAGCACACGATCCGCGGATGCCACACCGTTGACCGCCGGGCGCGGACGGGTTTTGACCATCGATGACTCCTTGCCGACTGACTGAACGTCGAAAGCGAAACTGACCGGCATTATCCGATAGCTGAAAAGGGATAGCTACCAGCTGGGTCAATCCGCGCGGGACAAGGTACCAACGGTTTCCCTGTCAACGTCGACACCTGGCCTTTCAAGAAGCAGCGCCCCGCTCAAATGTGTATTTTTGAAATTGTGTTTCAAAATATCTTAAGAGTTCCCCTCTGGCGCCGACATAAGGATTTTCCACACCCCGTGGCAGTCCTTATCCCGCGCAGAGGTTAGTCCCATGATCCGCAACATCTCCATCGCTGCACGATCCGCGATCAGCTTCACCCTGATCGCTTCGATCGTGGTCATCGTCGGCATCTACGCCCTGTTCAAGATGTCTCTGATCGACAACACCAATCGCACGATCCAGCAGACGGGCATTCCATCGTCCGCCGCACTGGGTGCCATGAGGGAAGCCGTCCTTGGCCTGCGGATCAATTCACTCAAGCTGGCGCTATACGCCTCTGCCGACATGCGCGAGGACAGCAACCGCCGTCTGGAAGTCCAGCTCAAGAAACTCAGTGAAGCGCAGACCGCGTATGCCGCCAGCCTCGAAAAACCGGACGAGCGTGCCCTGTTCGAAAACATCAGGCCCATTCTGCAGGCCACCGAGCCCGGCATCCGGCAATTGATCGACCTGGGCAAGCAGGGCCGCGAGAAGGAGATGATCGAACTGCTCAACGGCACTCTGCGACAGAACTCCGAGCAGGCGTTTCCCAAGCTGTACGAGCTGACAGCCCTGAACGACCAAAACATGAAAGGGCTGTTCGAGGAGTCGACCCAGACCTACAGCAGCTCCCGTAATAACGTCGTGATGATCATTGTGCTCGCGGTACTGATTACGATTGCCGTCGCCCTTCTGGTCAGCCGCAGCATTGTGCGTCCGATCGGCAGCGCCCTGTCTGCCGCTGAGAAGGTGGCTGCCGGGGATCTGACCCAACCGATCGCCACAGACGGCCGGGATGAAGTGAGCCAGCTCAATGGCACGCTCCTGACCATGCAGGCCAACCTCAAGAACACCTTGCAGGAAATCGCTCGATCGGCCGAAGTCATCGCCTCCTCGTCCAGCCAACTGCGGGCGGTGACCTCGGAGTCCAATCAGAACCTGGCTCAACAGAACAATGAAATCGAGCAGGCGGCGACCGCCGTTACGGAAATGACAGCCGCCGTGGAGGAAGTCGCACGCAACGCGGTGGCCACCTCCCAGGCGTCGCAAGAATCCCGTTCGGCCAGCGAGCAAGGCAATGCTCGCGTCGGCGAAACCATCGAAGCGATCGAGTCACTGGAACGCAACGCCGCGCGAAGCGCCGAGCGAGTCGAGGGCCTGGCCGATCGCGTGCGGGAAATCGCCAAGGTACTGGATGTCATCCGCGGTATCGCCGAACAGACCAACCTGTTGGCGCTGAACGCTGCGATCGAAGCAGCGCGTGCGGGCGAAGCGGGTCGCGGGTTTGCGGTGGTGGCCGATGAAGTGCGCGCCCTCGCGGCCCGGACGCAACAGTCCACCTTCGAAATCGAATCGATGGTCACCACCATCCGGGAGGGCTCCGATCACGCAGTCTCTGCCATGAAGGAAAGCACCGAGCAAGCGACCCAGACGCGAGCTCTGGCACGCCAGTCCGGGGACGCCTTGCAGGAAATCATGGCCAGTGTGCTGCAGATCAACGAGCAAAACATGGTGATCGCCAGCGCCTCGGAAGAGCAAGCCCAGGTCGCTCGGGAAGTGGATCGCAACCTGATCAACATTCGTAATTTGTCGATCGTTTCCACCGAGCAGGCCCGCCAGACCGCTTCGGCCAGCGAGGATCTGGAGCAGTTGGGGCACTCCCTGACGCGCCTGGTTGCCAGCTTCAAAATGTAGCGCGGCGCTAAAAAATCGTATTAATGAAATGTCATTCTATTATTTGCCATTTCACTGAGATACCATTCTTCGCCCAGATGCCGCTGTGGTGGTTTGACGCACGCCTCCACAGCGCCCGCATCCTCCCCGAAACACCCACTTCCAAGATGGTCAGCAGGCCACTTCACAAGCACCCTCTGCCGCACGCCTGACGGAGCAACGATGACCGACACACCCAATTCACGACGCGAATTCCTGCGTCGCAGCGCCATTCTGATCCCCGCCGTAAGCCTGGGCGGCTATTCGACAACGCAGTTAGTGACTCCGGCCCCGGTACAGGCCGCTGCCGCGCAGGACGAACCTGCCCCTGCGCCGCGTGCCTACGAGCCGAGCTTTTTCACGGACGCCGAGTGGCGATTCGTCAATGCCGCCTGCGCCGTCCTCATTCCCGAAGACGAGGAAGGCCCTGGTGCGCTGTCGGCGGGGGTCCCGGAGTTTCTTGACCGTCAGATGGAAACCCCTTACGCCTATGGTCGCCTGTGGTACATGCAGGGCCCTTTCATCACCGATCAACCCGTGGAAATGGGCTTCCAGTTCAAGCTGGTGCCGCGCGAGATCTATCGCCTGAGCATCGCCGAGGTCGACACTGCCTGTCAGACCAGACATGGCAAGCGTTTCGCCGAGCTGCCTGAACAGGGCCGGGTTGCGACGCTGACGGCGCTGGAAAAAGGCCAGCTCACACTGAATAACGTGCCGGGCGAGATGTTCTTCGCGCTGCTGCTGAAAAACGTCAAGGAAGGTTATTTCGCCGATCCCAAGTACGGCGGCAACCAAGACATGGCTGGGTGGAAAATGATCGGCTTCCCCGGTGCGCGCGCAGATTTCATGGACTGGGTAGATCGTCCCAACGAGCGGTATCCGCTCGGCCCTGTGTCCATCAACGGACTCAAGGGGTAAGAGCAGATGGCAATCAAGAAACCGGAAATCGATGCCGTCATCGTCGGTCTGGGTTGGGTGGGATCGATACTCGCCGCCGAACTGACCGAAGCCGGCCTGAATGTGGTCGCCCTCGAACGCGGGCCAGACCAGGACACCCCTGACGACGCGAGCTACCCGAAAGTCATCGACGAGCTCGCCTACACGGTGCGCGGCAAGCTGTACCAGGACTTATCCAAGGAAACCGTCACCATTCGGCACACCCCCGCCGACATCGCGGTTCCTTATCGCCAGCAAGGCACCTTCCTGCTGGGCAATGGCGTGGGCGGCGCGGGCTTTCACTGGAACGGTCTGACCTGGCGCCCACTGCCCAGTGACCTGAAACTGCGCAGCCATTACACGGAGCGCTACGGCAAGAACATGATTCCTGACAACATGACCATTCAGGATCATGGGGTCAGCTACGAAGAACTCGAACCGTTCTTCACCCGTTTCGAAGACGTCGCCGGCGTCTCTGGCAAAGCAGGCAACATCAAGGGCCAGCTCATTGAAGGCGGCAACCAGTTCGAAGGCCCGCGCAGCAAGGAGTTCCCGCTGCCACCGCTCAAACCGGTCTACGGCGACACGCTGTTCGAAACAGCCGCGAAGGGCCTCGGCTACTCGCCTTTCAAAATCCCGGCAGGCAATGCGTCGGCGCCCTATACCAACCCCTATGGGGTTCGTCTGGGGCCGTGCAACTTCTGTGGCTTCTGCGAAAACTATGGCTGCTACATGTATTCGAAAGCCTCGCCGCAGACCACGATCCTCCCGGCACTTCGTCGCCGGAAGAATTTCGAATTGCGCGCGCTCTGCCACGTCACGAAGGTCAATCTGGATTCCACTGGAAAACAGGCGACCGGCGTGACCTACATCGACGCGCAAGGTCAAGAGACCGAGCAGCCCGCACGGCTGGTCATACTCAGCGCGTTTCAGTTGCACAACGTGCGCCTGCTGCTGCTTTCCGGCATTGGCAAACCCTACAACCCGCAGACCGGCGAAGGTGTGGTGGGCAAGAACTACGCCTATCAGATGCTCGGCTCGGTCAACGTGGTCATGCCCAAGGGCGCCTACCTGAACCCCTTCATCGGCACGGGGGCGGGCGGATCGGCCATCGACAACTACAACGGCGACAATTTCGATCACACTGGCCTCGGTTTCATCGGCGGTGCCAACATTGGTCACCATCGCACCGGCGGGCGCCCTATCGGGCAGACCAGTGTCGCCAAGGGCGCGCCGAACTGGGGCAAAGGCTGGAAAGCCGCCGTCGCCGACAACTATCAGCGCAGCCTGAACATCTACACCCAGGGCTCGGTGATGGCCTACCGAGACACCTACCTGGACCTGGACCCGACCTACCGCGACTCGTTTGGCCAGCCGCTGTTGCGCGTCACCTTCAACTGGCATGACAACGACATCAAGATGTCGCAGTACGTGACAGGCAAGGCGGCAGAAATCGCCAAGGCCATGAACCCTGAGTCCTATCAGGTCAATGCCAAGAAAATCGGCACGCTGTACGACACCCGCTTCTACCAGAGCACGCACACCACCGGCGGCGCCATCATGGGCACCAGCCCGTCCAACAGCGTGGTCAATCGCTACTTGCAATCCTGGGATGTGCCCAACCTGTTCGTGATCGGCGCGTCTGCGTTTCCGCAGAACATCGGCTACAACCCGACAGGACTCGTCGGTGCCCTCGCCTATTGGTCGGCCAACGCCATCCGGCAGCACTACCTGAAGAACCCCGGCAAGCCGTTGGTGGAGGCCTGAGATGACGACGTTGAACACACTCCTGAAGTGGAGCGCAGTGTGCCTGGGCACGATCAGTTTGCAGGCCATGGCCGCGTCGGCAGATCCCCAGGCGATCCAGCGAGGCGAGTACCTGGCCCGCGCCGGTGACTGCATGGCCTGCCATACGGTCAAAGGCGGCGAGCCCTACGCCGGCGGCCTGGGTCTGGAAACCCCGATCGGGGCGGTCTACGCCACCAACATCACTCCCGATCCGGTACACGGTATCGGGGCATACACGCTGGAGGACTTCGACAAGGCCGTGCGTCACGGCATCCGACGCGATGGCTCGAGCCTGTATCCGGCGATGCCGTTTCCGTCATACGCGAAAGTCTCCGATCAGGACATCGCCGACCTCTACGCCTATTTCATGAACGGGGTGAAGCCTGCCGCAACGCCTAACCGGGACGCGGATATCCCTTGGCCACTGAGCATGCGCTGGCCGTTAACGATCTGGCGCTGGACATTCGCACCGGCGGTGGCGAGCACATTGCCCGCCTCGTCGGACCCGCAACTGGCGCGCGGGCAGTACCTGGTCGAAGGCCTGGGCCATTGCGGCAGTTGCCATACACCGCGTGGTATCGGCATGCAGGAAAAGGCGCTGTCAGCCGATGCGCAAGGGCATTTCCTCTCGGGGGGCGCGCCGCTGGAAGGCTGGGTCGCCAAGAACCTGCGAGGCGACGCCCAGGATGGTCTGGGCGCATGGAGCGAGGCAGAAATCGCCGAATTCCTCAAGACAGGCCGTACCGACCGGACAGCGGTGTTTGGCAGCATGACCGATGTGGTACAGCACAGCATGCAGTACCTGACCGACGACGATCGCCTGGCCATTGCTCGCTACCTCAAGAGTCTGCCTGCTTCTGGCGCTGCACCTGCTGCATCAGGCAGCTCCGACACCGCCAAGCAGATGGCCAGCCTGAACGTGCAAGCGGTTGGTGCACGAACCTATGCGGACAACTGCATGGCGTGCCATCGCAGTGACGGTAAAGGGTACGCGCAAGTGTTCCCGGCGCTGGCCGGCAATTCGGTGGTCAACGGCAAGGACGCAACCTCGCTGGTTCACATCGTGCTTGACGGCGGCTACCTCCCAGGCAACCAGCATGCGCCGACGGCGTTCGCCATGCCGGGTTTTGCATGGCGTCTATCCGACCAGGAAGTGGCAGACGTGGTCACCTTCATCCGCACAGGGTGGGGAAACACGGGCAAACCGGTTACCGCTGCCGCCGTACAGGCCCAACGTTCGACTAACCAATAAAGCACCACAATTTGCCGCCCACGTGCCTTTAGCGAGCCCCTCGGTGGACGGGGCTCGTCGTGGGCATTTCAAATCTGCCGCCGTCGCCGACAATTTGGGCGTCCGACAGCGACTGTCGATTGGAACGGGTCCGTTGTCGTTCTCAATTGATCGTATTCATGCATCAATCGATGAGAAATCAACGTTTATCACCCCGCGTTTTTTCCCCGAGAATCTCCAGTTACAAGCGCTTACAAAACACTCAAAAAAACGCTGGAGATCACAATGCCCAATCCAAGCCACGCGGCTAATGGGTCATCCAAGGCCGCCATGGTCTTCCGGGTGACGTCCGGAAACTTCCTCGAACAGTTCGATTTTTTCCTCTTCGGCTTCTACGCCACCCAGATCGCCGCTGCATTTTTCCCCGCTGCCAACGAATTCGCGTCACTGATGATGACGTTTGCGGTGTTTGGCGCAGGCTTTTTAATGCGCCCGCTAGGTGCCGTCCTGCTGGGCGCCTACATCGATGATGTAGGGCGCCGCAAAGGGCTCATTGTCACCTTGGCGATCATGGCCAGCGGCACGTTGCTCATCGTGCTTGTCCCTGGCTACGCCAGCATCGGCCTGTGGGCGCCTGCGCTCGTGTTGTTGGGGCGGTTGCTTCAAGGATTTTCGGCCGGGGCAGAGATGGGCGGTGTGTCCGTTTACCTAGCAGAAATGGCAACGCCAGGTCGCAAAGGCTTCTTCGCCAGTTGGCAATCCGCGAGCCAACAAGTCGCTATCGTGGTGGCGGCAGGGCTGGGCTACGCGTTGAATCTCTGGCTGGCACCGGCCGCTTTGTCGGAGTGGGGCTGGAGAATTCCATTCGCCATCGGATGCCTGATCATCCCCTTCATATTCCTGTTGCGTCGTAGCCTTGAGGAGACCGAAGCGTTTTCGACGTGTAAGCATCGTCCGACCATGAAAGAGGTCATGGCCACCCTCTACAGCAATGCCGCCATCGTGATACTGGGGATGTTGATGGTCGCCATGACCACGACCGCGTTCTACATGATTACCGTGTACGCCCCGACATTTGGCAAGTCCGTGCTGCAACTCAGTACCCGTGACGCACTCATGGTCACATTGCTAGTGGGCGTCTCCAACTTCGCCTGGCTTCCCATTGGCGGCGCCTTGAGCGACCGATTTGGGCGCAAGCCGTTGCTCATGGCAATGTCCGTGCTTACCCTGATCACGGCGTATCCAGCACTGTCTTTTCTGGCGCAATCGCCAAGCTTTTCGCACATGTTGGAAGTACTGCTCTGGTTCTCTTGCCTGTACGGTCTCTACAACGGTGCAATGATTCCGGCCCTCACTGAAATCATGCCAGTGGAGGTACGCGTCGCGGGCTTCTCGCTGGCGTACAGCTTGGCAACCGCCGTATTCGGTGGCTTCACCCCTGCCGTTTCTACCTGGCTTATCCACATGACCGGCGACAAAGCCGCACCCGCGTACTGGATGATCTTCGCCGCTGGCTGCGCGTTCGCCGCCACTCTGGTGCTTTACCGCCGCTTGGCAACTCAGTCACCTGCCACTGCCTGACATAAAGGAATGTCTATGAAACCGTTTACCCACTCTCTAACGGCACTGCTGATTGCCGGAAGCTTATACGGCGCGACTGCTCAGGCAGAAGAACTGACCGTCATGACCTCGGGCGGCTTCACCGCGGCCTATAAAGGCTTGGCTCCGCTTTACGCAAAGAGCAGCGGCAACACGCTGAACACCGTGCTGGGACCCTCCATGGGCAAAGCGCAGGAAGCGATCCCCAATCGACTCGAACGGGGCGAACATGCCGACGTGGTGATCATGGTCGGCTACGCGCTGGATGAACTGATCAAGCAGGGGAAGGTGGACGCCAGCTCCCGCGTGGAACTCGCCGATTCGCGCATTGGCATGGTCGTCAAGGCAGGAGAAAAGAAACCTGCGATCAACACTGATGCCGAGCTGAAGCAAGTGTTGCTATCGGCAAAATCAGTCGCCTATTCCGATAGCGCGAGCGGTGTGTACATTCAGAACGAACTGTTCAAAAAGCTGGGTGTGCAGGCTCAATTGGCGCCCAAGAGCAAGATGATCGAGCGCATCCCTGTCGCATCCGTGGTTGCCAAAGGAGACTATGAAATCGGCTTCCAGCAGGTGGCTGAGCTGCTGCCCATTCCGGGGATCACCTTCGTCGGCAAGATACCTGAAGACGTCCAATCGGTGACGCGTTACGCCGCGGGAATCCCGAAAAACGCCGATCATCCCGCCGAGGCGAAGAAACTTCTGACCTACCTGGCGTCCCCGGACGCGCAGCCGATTGTTCGCTCCACGGGTCTGGATTCAGTGCCGCGCTAATCGGTCTGGCAACTCGCGAATTAACCGTTCCAGCTCCAGTGCCGCGGGCGTTAACGTGCGCCCGCGGCGCTTGAGCAACCCCATCTGCCTGACGACTTCAGGTTCGTTGAGCGCCACGCTGGTGAGAATAGGATGCGGCGCGACAGGCATGGCGATGGATGGCACCGCCGCCACACCCAATCCTGCCTCGACCAAGCCCAGTACGGTGGTGACGTGGCGCGCTTCGCAAATGCTTGCTTTCTCGACCCGAAGGCCCGGCAGTGCACGGTCTATGACAAGACGATTGCCCGATGACCTGTCGAGAGTGATGTAGTCGTACTCATAAGCCTGCGCCCAGGTCACCGCGTTTCGTGAAGCGAGCGGATGGTCGTTACGACAAGCAATGACGTATCGCTCCTCCATCAACAGGCTGAATTCGACCTCAGGCGCGAGATTGCCGGTAAAACCCACCCCAAAATCGGCCTCTCCCGAGGTCACCGCTGCGCTGACCTCGTTAGCCGAGGCATCGATCAGTTTGATTTTGATTTTTGGGTACTGTGCGTGAAAGCTTCGGATCGCATGGGGCATGAAATAGTAAGCGGCTGAGGGCACACAGGCGACGGTCAACGTGCCTGTCCGCAACGCGCCACCTTCCCCCACGCTCAACAAAGCAAGATCCAGATCGTCCAGCAAACGCTCCACTTGTGGAAGGAAGGCCCGTCCCACATTGGTCAACGATACCTTTCTCGTGGTCCTCTCAAACAGCTTAACGCCCAAAGCGGTTTCCAGCTTCTCGATGCGCCGACTCAAGGCCGACTGCGTGATACGTATCGAGTCCGCAGCACGCCGAAAACTGCCCTGCTCCACCACCCCTCGAAAGGCCAGTAGGTCGTTTAAGTCAAATTGGATGCTCACCTGCGGCTCCGTACCGGTGATCGGACATAAGCATCAATGGTAGAGGTTTATGATTCAGATCAGCAATCGGGAGGGATACGGTTGAACCCACAGTCCGAGGCAGTCTTTCGCTCAGGTTGCTGCGCCCGACTCGCCAAGCACCTTCGGCCATTCAGTCAGGGCGGCAATACGGGACTTAACTCTTTATGGTAAATGCCGACCTATGCGTTTCGCCCAGCAATGCATCAAAGGCGTCCGCTTCCATTGGACGACTAAGAAAGTAGCCTTGACCCTCTGCGCAATCCACGGCTTTCAACAGCGCGAGATGCTCGGCGGTCTCAATGCCTTCTGCCGTCACTGTTAAAGAAAGCGCCTGCCCCAGACCGACGATCGCCTGAACGATGGCCTGATCATCTTCGCTCTCACCCAGCCGGGAGAGAAAGGAGCGGTCTATCTTCAGGCCGTCAAAGGGAAACGTTCGTAAATAACTGAGAGATGAGTATCCGGTACCAAAATCATCCATCGCGATACGTACCCCCAAGCGCTTGAGTTGGTGCATCAACTCCAAACCACCTACGGCGTCTTCGAGCATCACCCCCTCTGTAATCTCGAACTCAACGCGGGACGGTTCAATGCCACTATTGGTGAGTGCCTGTTGAACGCGGGCAATCAGATTGCCGCGCTTGAATTCAGCTGGAGAGAGATTCACAGAAACGAAAAGGTGGGACGGCCATTGTGCTGCATAGCTGCAAGCCGTCTTCATCACCCAATCGCCTAGCGGCAGAATCAGGCCGGTCTCCTCTGCAATCGGTATGAATTTCTCAGGCGACACCAAGCCTCGTTGGGGATGCTGCCAACGCACCAATGCTTCAGCGCCCACCATCCTGCCGTCAGCAATCCTGAACCGAGGCTGGAAGTGCAACCTCAGCTCACCATGCTTTATTGCAAAGCGCAGGTCACTCTCCAGACGTCGCCGCTCGATGATGCGGGCGTTCATGTCACCGGCATAAAACCGCCAGGTACTGCGGCCGCCGGCTTTTGCCTCGTATAAGGCGATGTCTGCATAACGTAGCAATTCGGCAGCCTCTCGTGCGTCGGTCGGTGCCATCGCAATACCGATACTGGCGCTGACAAAAACTTCCTGTTCATCGATCACCAAAGGAAGTTCGATCGACTCAATGAGACGTCGGCATAGCGACTCAACTTCCTCCGGGTCCTTGGCATCAGTGAGAATCAGCACGAATTCATCGCCACCTACCCGCGCGACGAGATCTCCATGGCGAATACACTCAGACAGCCGAGCTGAAATGTCGTTGAGTACTCTGTCCCCAGCAGCGTGCCCCAGCAAATCATTCACAGGTTTGAATCTATCCAGGTCCAGACTGAGCATGACCAACGGCTGCTCTTTGGTCGGCAACGCCTTGAACTTACCATCGAGAAACTCTTGTAGCCTGACGCGGTTTGGAAGACCTGTAAGGGCATCGTGCTGAGATAAAAACTCAATGCGCCGACGCGCTTGGACCTCCTCTGAAATGTCGGTGGCGGTTCCGCGGAAACCACCGTCGGGCAGTTGACGCGCAGAGAGGCGAGTGACGCGCTCTTCGCCTTGGGTATTGATGTATCGGCAGGACACTGTGATGTCCGGTTTGCGATTTGGAATCGACAACCATTGCGAAAGAGTCCCCATTTGACTGGTGAGCAACGCGTCTATGGACACGCCGATCCAGTCTTGCCGACAGAACGCGGTAACAGTTTCAAATCGCTCGGAGAGATAAGTGAAGCAGCATTCCTGGTCGATCTCCCAGACCCAGTCTGAACTGGCCTCGACGACATCGCGAAACCGGGCCTCGCTGGTCGCCAACGCCGCTTGGCTTTTCTGGAGCGAAAGGTAGCTTTCGTCCAGCGCACTGGCGGCAGCGGTCGTACGGCGCAAAATCACCCACGCCATCAAGCAGACCAGCAGGGCAGCGACGCCCGTAAGAGGTAATCCAAGGGCGAGGAGCCGATTACCCGGCTTGGGCGGCGTCCAGCGTAACGCACCACCCTCGCCGTTAGCGCCGAGCACAAAATCTGATGCCTGATGCGGCTCAGACGGTGTGGCGACACGAAGATCTTTCACCCCGTAATCCCGGCCCAGCGTCGCCAGCTTGTCGTCGGTCAGTAAGTCGACAAAAATCAGCACAGACGCCGCACGATCATCGGGTTCGATCGTCGGATCGGTGCCAGGGGTGATCGCGGCAGCGGCGACGATGGCGGGAACACCCTTTACGTTCATGAAAGAGGTTACAGGTCTCTCTTCCGATGCCACCTTCCGCGCTTGGGCTACCAGAGGCGCTAATGGCTGCCCTAGCCAGTCTTCAATCGAGATATTTTTTAGCTCACCGTTGACCACTGCATAAACGGTGCTCCCCCTCTCATCGACGACGAACAGCCCTTGGAAGCCGAAGTCAGCATAGAGCGTCGAACCGATATTCTGGCGGACAAATGCCCATTCAGGATCAACCTGTAGATGGAGGTGTTTGTATGCGTCGCCCCAAAATGCGTAATCCTTGAGCGTCGAACCCACACTCCTTTCTGAGGCATGCACGGCTTTGGCAGTATAAAAAGCGCTTTCTTCTTCCTCGGTTCTGTCCAGATCCCTTGCCAGGAAAAGCAACATAAAGCTCGCCAGCAAGAAAACCCCTGTCAGTAAGGCGACGAAATAAAAAAGGGAGCTGCGTGTCAGCGCAACGCTGGAGCGGCGGTTTTCCGACTTAAAGGATTTGGGCAGATTTTCCATAGTTTCCGTAGCGCTTTTTTTCGAGCCATGCTTACGAGCTGTATCGGCACGATGCGCTCGACGTTAAACCTGTTCGTCTGATAGCCGTGGCCTGCGTCGCCGCTCGCGATCCAAAACGGACCGTTGCCCACTGCAAGCGCCCCAAAGACCCGGCCGCCCGCGGCCCTATCGGCTGTCCGGAGACGCGGAGCGATATCGGGGCGGTGCGCAATGTTCGGGAAGTCTTGAAAAGAAGCTGGATGGGCCGGTTTGCCAGTCGGCCTCACGCGGGTGGCGGCCGACCGCTTTCAATGAGTGGTACGACCGCACACTGTATGAAGCAATGACTGGCGAGAAAAGACTCAGAAGCCACCCAAAAAACGGTATCAGTTGGCGATTGACTGGCTCTGCCTTTTCCACTCGGAAAACGTGTCAAAGTTCGGTCTGGCAAACCAGGCACACTTCACGATTTGTTTAACCTTTCGAGAGGATTTGGCGATCTGATTGCCTTCAGAGTAACTGGGCCGCTTGAGTTCAAACGCGGCAATCAAGGCGAATCCGTCAGTGCGGTAGACGTTGATCGCCATGGCACGCCCGCTTTTGGGCCACTCTCTGAAGGAAATCCAAAAATGAACAAGATGATCGCAACTGTCTTTTCCGGCGCTTTGCTGTTAGCCGTTTCCGGTGCTTATGCGGCTGACACGATGTCCAAGGATGCGATGAGCAACGGCAGCATGAGCAATCAGAGCACGATGTCGCGCGACGCCATGAGCAAGGACAAAATGGCCAAACCCGAGGCCAAGCATGACGCGATGTCGAACGGTTCAATGAAGCACGATGCCATGTCCAAGGACGGCATGAAGAAGGATGCGATGAAGAAGGGCGAAATGAGTCAGTGACATCCAGAGCGCCGGGCACATCGGTGCCCGGCCACTTGTGCACTTGCCGGATGAGGCAGTGATCAGCCCTTGGTACGCTGCCGATACTCCTGAACCATTTCCTTGGTGACGTCTTCCTTAAAGCACAATGGCGAGTAGCCGCCTGCGCGATTATAGGCGCTACGTTTGCCACAGCGACTGCCATTGCGGGCCGCGTTGTAGGGGCATGGGCAATTGCCGGGGTAGGCGGCGATGGAGTCTTCGATGAGGATTTGCGCGATGGCGGCGTCAGTGAGGCGGGTTTCCTTCGCGGAAACGATGAAGGCGCTGAGCAGCACGAGTGCGGCGATGAAGCTGGTTCCTACCTTGAGCATGGCTATTCCTTAGCGTGTCGATGAATATTCCGACGCGCTTTTTACCATGACATCATTAAGCCACCACAGTATCTTTTCAGCGTACACTGTGGCGCCTTTCTCAAACCGAGTGAGCAAGGGTCTTACAGACGCTTCGCTTTTTGTCTTACACAGATTGGAGATTGGCGGACAAGGCCCGGACGGCGGCGTTGACCGAAAGCACCCGCCTGCCCGTTTTGCCGTAAAAAGATGGTGATCAAGGTCGAACGTACGGGCGCCAATGCAGGCGGCAACTTCTGGGGTTGCACCGATTTTCCGAAGTGTCGAGGCATCCGCCCGATCTTCGCTCCCATGAAGACGATTTAATTCCCTCTCATCCACATAACATTTTCGCTAAACAATTTTTAAAGGGGTTTCATTTGATCCAGGGTCATTGAATTCTTACAGTGGCCTCACCTAATCGAACTTGCTCACGCAAGAAGGTTGAATCAAATGTTTAAATCCATCGGTATTATCAGCGCTCTGGCGGTTTCTTCTTTAATGGCCTCTCCTCTTGTTTTGGCAGAAGAGTCTCCTGCGTTCGTGGCGCGCAATGAAGCGATTCATACGAACTTCGAGCAGCACGAGGAAGCCCTGGCTGCCCAGGCCAAGGAACAGAGCAAGACCCAACAAGCGTCTACCTTCAACCCTCAAGCGGAGAATGCCAAACACACCTGACCTGTACGTAGCTTCTGTTTCTGTCGTTTTTTCATTGTGTTGTTTGCGTCACTGCTCCTGACGCAAGCGCTTAAGCTCCAAACTTCAGCCGCTTTCCCTAGCGGCTTTTTTTTGAGCGCGAAAAATAATAAGCGGTATTTATAACAATACAGTTCGACGTCTGTTCTCACTGCCGAACGCCAATAAAGTCTACGGGGATACTGATCTGTGAACGTCTCTTTCAAACTGAGTGCGCTGGTCGTGGCGATGACAGCCATTACCGCTACGTCTGTTTATGCCGATGATGCTACTGGCAGTAAGGATGGTTTTATCGAGGGGTCAAGCTTCAATCTCGACCTGAAAAACTATTACTTCAACCACGACCGGCACGATGGCAAGCAGGACAGCAAAGAGTGGGGCCAAGGCTTCGTCGGGGTCTTTGAGTCCGGGTTTACCCAAGGCCCGGTGGGCTTCGGGCTCGATGCCAATGCGATGCTGGGCATGAAGCTGGACGGCGGCGGTGGCAGTGGCGGGTCGAGCATTTTGCCGACTACCGCCCCCAATCCGAACAAGGACAATTTGTACGGCGATGCCCCGGATTCATTCTCGTCAGCGGGCGGCGCGGTGAAAATGCGTGCCTTCAATACCGTGCTGAAAGCGGGCGACATGTTCCTCAATAATCCGGTGATCGCGGGCGGTGCGACGCGGATGTTGCCGATGACGTTTCGCGGCTTCAGCCTGACCAACACCAGCGTCGATCACCTGACGCTGGACGCCGGGCAAGTGAGTTTCGACAAGCTGTTCAACCAGAGTGGCAACGGGCGTATCGGCACTTATTACGGCACCCTGCCCGATGGCGATAAGAGCAAGCACATGAGCTGGGCCGGGGCGACGTACACCGGCGTGCCGGGCATGACGTCGAGCCTGTACGCCTCGCAGCTCAAGGACATCTGGAACCAGTATTACTATGATCTGGACTACAACTGGGCATTGAACGATCTGGTCAGCCTCAATCCCGGTTTCCATTACTACCATACGCAGGACAGCGGGCATGCGCTGCTGGGCAGCATCGACAACAACACGTTTAGCGTGCATCTGGGCGTCACGGTCGGTCATCAGACGTTGACCACCTCGTTGCAGAAGGTCAACGGCAACACACCTTTCGACTACATCCGCGACGGCGACAGCGTCTATCTGGACAACTCCCAGCAGTACTCGGACTTCAACGCGCCGGGGGAAAAATCCTGGAAGCTGCAATATGCGTATGACTTCGCGGGCTGGGGCATGCCGGGGCTGACCTCGTCGCTGTCCTACACCCGAGGCACGATGGATCTGACCAAAGCGACGACCGCCGCTGACTCGGGCTACAGCTATTACAACGCTGATGGCGACAACGCCAAGCACTGGGAACGGGATGCCGACATCAAATACGTGGTGCAAGGCGGCCCGGCCAAGAACCTCGGCGTGCGTTTGCGCTGGGCGACCAACCGGGGGGGCGATGGGTATAAGACGGTGGATCACAATGCGGATGAATACCGGGTGATCGTGGATTATCCGATTAATGTGTTCTGATCGCGTTCGCTGAGGCCGAATTCACCTTTTGTGAGGGGCGATTTGCTGGCGAAGGCGGAGTGTCAGGTGACAGATCCATCACTGACGAACTGCTTTCGCCAGCAAGCCGGCCCACAGTGACGTGTGGCGGGCCATAAAAAGATGATCACCACCGAGATCGCTTACAGCAGTCAGCATGCGCCCAGTCACCCCACCAACATTTATCCAAATCACTCAGGCAAAATGCCTACCCTCTGTAGGAATCAGCATTTGAAGAGGTAGGAATGCGCTTGTTCACCCTGAAATCAGCCCTGATGTGTACTGCATTGACCATTGCGCTGGGCATCACAGGTGCGCAGGCGGCCACTGACGCCAAGCACCCTGCCAAATCGACCAAAAGCGCCCACACCGCCAAAAAGACCACCCCCGCCAAACCCACCGGCCAGAAAGTCTCGATGCTGGGCGGCAAGTTCGTGTTCTTCCTGCCCAAAGACTATGTCAAAGGGCCTATGGAGGAGATCGACGACAAGGCCAAGGCGGCGGGCGTCACCGGCTCGCTGTACATGAACAAACCCGCCAAGCGCGTGGTGATCATCACCGAAACGCCCTTGCCCGAGGGCAACACGGCGTCGTCCAACGACACGGAAACCCTGGACAACATCATTGCCGAAACCCTTGTTCAGCAGCAGTCCAGTTACAAGGACTTCACCAAACTGGGCGAGAAGAAACTCGTCAGAAAAGGCCTTGGCCTGCGTCAGCTCGATATCTCCGGCAGCGTCGACGGCGGCAAAGTCCTGAGCACCACCGTCGCGGCTGCGTCAGGCACGCGAACAGCGATGGTCAACGTCATCTCACTGGCAAAAGACGCCAAGGCCCATGGGGCGGTGGTGAAAGGCGTGACAGGCAGTAAATGATGAGGGATCGGCTGACGACTTTGTCAGCCTCCTACTTTCGTCCCTCCACCGCCATCCGCATGGCGAACCCGAACAGCACCGTTCCCATCAGCCAACGCTGGACATTGGCCCAGGTCGGCTTGGTCGTCAGAAAAGTCGCGATAGAGCCCGCCGCCATGGCGACCATCGCGTTGACCGTCAGACTGACGCCAATCTGCACGCTGCCCAACACCAACGATTGGCTGAGCACACTGGTGCCGTTACCGACCGTGATGAATTGCGGCAGCAGCGAGAGGTAAAGCACGGCGACCTTGGGATTGAACAGGTTGGTCAGCAGGCCCATCAGGAACAATTGCCGGTTGCTGTCCTGAGGCAGATCCTTGACTTGAAATGGAGACCGCCCGCCCGGCTTGACGGCTTGCCATGCCAGGTACAGCAGGTACAAAGCACCCGCCGCACGCAGGGTGTCGTAAGCATAGGGCACGGCCATGACCAATCCGGTAATGCCGAACGCCGCGCACAACATGTAGAAAATGAAACCGATCCCGACGCCCCCCAGGGAGATCAAACCCGCCTTGCGGCCTTGTGAGATGGACCGGGAAATCACGTAGATCATGTTCGGGCCAGGTGTCAGGACCATACCCAGCGATATGAGGGAAAAGGCGATCAGATTCGAGAATTCGGGCATGGGAAAAGTCCTGCTCAGACGTCGCTGAAATCACCCGCCCGAGTATTCGGGTGGGGGCGGATGCATTTCAGCCAAACCACAGGACGCCGTCCATAGACAGATGGACGATAAAACGACCGGGACAGATGCGTCACTCTCACGGGGTCCGGGTTTGCTGAACGACAGCCGGTGCTGTTCAACCGTCCAATAGTGGCAAATTGCTCTTCACAGAAACCAAATGCCGAGCGACACTCGAAGCGTGGCCGATGTTTCAGTCGGGATGCTGCGTCATCACCCGGTGAAGAGCTATGAACACTTCCATCCGCAGAGGTCTGTCGTATGCCCGGCGCATGCATGTGCCGCGCAGTGTAGGGCTGGGTATCGGCTTTTTCGCCGTCGCCGCCGCGCTCTACCCTTCACACCCACCCGCGTGGGTCTGGACAGCGATGGTCCTGCATGGCTACGTCTGGCCCCATGTAGCGTTTCTTCTGGCGAGGGTGTCGAAACAGCCTTACAAAGCCGAGCGCCGAAACCTGATCTACGATTCGCTGGCGGGCGGTTTTTGGGCTGGAGCGATGGGCCTTAACCCGCTCCCGACGGTCACTGCCTTGTCGATGATGGCAATGAACAACATTGCCGCAGGCGGCCCGCGATTGTTCCTGAGCGGTTCGTTGGCGCAAATCGTCGGCGCGCTGGTGGGATACGGAATTTTTCTGCCCGCGCTGTTCCCGACCATTACCCCCATGCAGGTGTACGCCTGCTTGCCGATGCTGGTGATCTATCCCCTGGCAATCGGCCTGGTGTCTTATCGCGTGGCCGTGCAGTTGTCGGAAAGCAAGAAATCGCTGGAAAACTCAGCACGACCGACAGCCTCACAGGCCTGATGAACCATGGCGCCTGGAAGGACCGGCTCAGGGTCGAGTTCAATCATTGCCAGACGATGAAGCGACAGAACAGCGTGGCGTTGATCGACGTCGACCACTTCAAACACATCAACGACACCTACGGCCATATCATTGGCGATAATGTGCTCAAGCAATTGAGTGGCGCGCTGTCGACCAGCCTGCGCGCCACCGATCTGGCCGGACGCTACGGCGGCGACGAGTTCTGCGTGATCCTGCCGGACACGACACTGACCCAGGCCACCGAGATCCTCGAACGCCTGCGCCGCACAGTCCACGAACACAACCACAGTAAAATTCCCGAATTAAGGCTCAGCCTCAGCATCGGCATCGCTGCCTACGGCCCTCATCTCACCGACGCCGGGATGTGGCTGCACGAAGCGGACATGGCACTGTACGACGCCAAAAGCACCGGGCGAAACCGAGTCAACTCGGCGTCACCCGGAGTAAGGGCATGTCATTCATTGAGTACGGAGTTTTGAAGGATCAACGGCCCAGGCGCATCAGGGTTTCGAAGAGCGTGGGCAGCCCGGTTTTGTGTAGGTATTGGCGTACTGCTACACCTCACTGCAAAGGATCCGCAGACGCCATGACCTGCCTCAACAGCTCCAACGGTGTGAGCTTCTCAAGCAACGTCACCACATCGTCCTCGAACATCCACTCACCGTTCAACGCCTCTTCACGTTCCAGATGAGCCGCCTGAACCGCGCGATAGCCTACCGGGAAAATGCATTTCTCCAGCGGCATCAGGCGGTCGTAATGTTCCAGCAAGCCGCGAAAGACGATGCGTCGCTCTGACACACCGCGTGTGGTCGCGATCAGCTTGATGAAAAATGCCGAATCGAAATCGCGGATGGCCTCGTATGCGGTGTATCGCTCGACCAGCGTGTAATCCGAACGCTCACCGAAGGCGATGCAACACAAGGCCTCCCTCGACAACTCCTTCATCGGGTTGGGGGTGATCACCCGGCGGTTGCTTTTGGCGAGGGCGAAGGCAACGGCCTTCTCGGCGGCCTCCATGCGCTCAGGACATGCGAGCGACTGAACGTCCTGAAGCCCCGGCGCCTGCCGCCCCAACTGTTCGATCTCGGTGCACAGCGTGGCGAACAGTCCTCGTGGCCCCATCCACCTTCGGTGCAGCTCGATTAGATTGGCGCTGCCGTAGGACGCCTGCTCATGCACCAGGTCGTGAAATATCACGATGACCGGGTCTTCATCGTCCTCAAAATCGAGTTGAGGATCAGCGGGCAGGTTTTCGTCGTACGGCGGTTTTTCGGTTGTCATCGTGTCGCTCCTTCTTGTTGTTGGATTATTTCCAGGTCGGCAGCGTACGTTTGCCAGATCCGGAGGCTCCGACAATGACGTAGGTTTCACTGCCCTGTATCGAAAAGTTGGAGATCCTGAAGACTCATATCCTCTACGTGCCACTTTTTTTGCTCTGACTAACATTCTTAAATGTGAAAAACACCGACAGCTGTTCATCAGAGAATTCGTCTGCGGCAGTATCCTGACGATACCTGTACAAGCTTGTTTATTATCCATGGGGTTGTTTTAACAAATACCGGAAGGACTGTCACACCGGCATAAAGAGACACTTCACTCGCTGCACCTGTAACTATTGACCATCCCCATTATGCGCAAACCGCTCCGCGATACAATCCGTCAAATGTAGGGGGTGTTCCTGTTTTTTCTTGCGCGGTGGAGCAACATGCAGGGCCAACAACTGTGCCCGGTTCTTCACCTGATTCTTTTTCAGCAACGCCGATACATGGTCGCGGGCCGTGTAATCACTGATGCCCAACTGCTGTGCGATGTCTTTGTTGGTACAGCCCAGCAGCACCAATGCCAGCACTTCGGACTCTCGCGGCGTCGTGCGTCTGGCACGTTTGCGCTTAGGCGCTCGTTCTTGCATTGATGAGCCTCCACCCTTTCTGATGACCTTCCATGGTATTAACGACCCATCGGCATCGACGGGATTTTATTGAGCGAAATTTAAAACACTGCACACTTTCACCGCAGACCTCTGAAGAAGTTATGGCCAGAACTGCAGACGGTAATTATTCCTACAAAAATTTGAGAAACATTCCTGACATTCCCCTACAGCACTGTCATCGAACATGAATAGCCCATGGCGCAAACAAGTGTTTGCACACGAATCGACACGCTCATATTTCGGGCCGCGACAATAAACGTAGAAAACTGCAAATACAATCACTCGTTACAATTGCGCGGTCATGAATAG
Organism: Pseudomonas sp. Pseu.R1; assembly: GCF_045764065.1. Taxonomy (NCBI): domain Bacteria; kingdom Pseudomonadati; phylum Pseudomonadota; class Gammaproteobacteria; order Pseudomonadales; family Pseudomonadaceae; genus Pseudomonas; species Pseudomonas sp. Pseu.R1. The sequence goes on from NZ_JBJGEE020000001.1 coordinate 2,122,567, forward strand.
CGAAGCAGGCCGAACACTTGCAGCATTAGGAAAGTGCGACCAACCCCAGAGAAACAGCTGGTCGCACTACATAAAAAAAGGAAATGGCTGACGACGTATCAGGACGTCGGCTGACTGAACATTTTCATGGCACGCTCACGAATTTCATCAGGTGTGAGGTCCTCCTTGTGAGTCCCGATGAACCAGAGATGCCCGAAAGGATCGCGGACGCTGCCACTGCGGTCGCCGTAGAACATGTCCTGAACCTCGGTGACCACTGTCGCCCCTGCCTCGACGGCGCGCTTGAATTGTTCATCGACATCGGGGACGTACAGATGCATGGCAAAGGCGGTCTTGCCACCGGGCTCGGGGCTGTTGAAGCCTCCCTGATCGCACGGCTCGGACAGCATCATGCGTGAATCGCCGATCTGCAGCTCGGCATGGCCAACGCGTCCGCCCGGCGCTTCCAGGCGGAACATTTCCTTGGCACCAAACGCTCTCTTGTAAAACTCGATGGCTTCGGCAGCGGGCGAAACGCCCATGTAGACGGTCAGGCTGTGCTGACCCTCGGGGATAGGTTTGACGCTCATGACGGCTCTCCTGTTTTTGTCATCAGAGGCACACCAGCGTCATCAGGGTAGTCCTGCACCGGGCGCCACTCAATGACGCCCCGTCAATCAGTTGCTGCACCCCGCAGGCAGCACGTCATCCACCTGCATGCCTTTGCGCAGGCCGAAAAACATCGCCGTCAGCAGGCCCACTGCGCCCATGATCGCGCAGTAGCCGACGCATACCCACGGGCTCCATGGCATCAGCGCGATCAGCGCCAGCGGCGTGGTGCTGGCCCACAGCGCGTAACTGATGTTGTAGGTCAATGAGATGCCGGACACGCGAATGTTCGCCGGGAACAGTCCGACCATGACCGACGGCACCACACCGACGATGCCACAGGCCAGCCCGGCGACTGCATATGCCAGCCCGACCGGCAACCACTGGACGACCAGGCTGGCGTACAACAGACCAACGCCCACTGGCAGCAGCAGGCTGTACAACACGACGCCCCACCAGGCGCCGATGCGGTCTACCAGACGCCCCGCCAGCACGCAGCCGATGTTCAGAAACACGATGCCGACGCTGCTCAGGGCGAACGTGTCGCTAGGGCTCATGCCAAACCGTTGCTGCATCACGGTTGGCGTGATCACCACCAGCGTGACGACCGCAGACGTCAGCACGCAGGTGAGCAAGGCGGCCGGAAGCAGCGACTGACGGTGTTCGCGTATGACAGCGCGCAACGGCAGTTCGGTCAGGCCTTCGCGCTGGGCGTTGAGCGCCATGAACACGGGCGTCTCGCTCAACCAGCGCCGCAGCCACACGCCGATCACACCGAACACGCCGCCCAGCAGAAATGGAATGCGCCAGGCGAAATCGAGGATTTCCGCGTGGCTGAACACCTTCGCCAGCCAGGTCGCGGTCAGCGCGCCGATCAGATAGCCGAACGTCAGACCTGCCTGTAATACACCTAGCGCGTAACCTCGATGGCCTTTCGGTGCATGCTCGGCGACGAACACCCAGGCACTCGGCACTTCGCCACCGACCGCCGCACCTTGCAGCACGCGAAGGCCCAGCAGTGCCAGCGGCGCCCAGTAGCCGATTTCGGCGTAAGTCGGCATCACGCCGATCAGCAGGCACGGCAAGGCCATCATCATGATGCTGAGGCTGAACACCCGTTTGCGGCCGAGTTTGTCGGCGAAATGGGCCATGAGAATGCCGCCCAGCGGGCGAGCGAGGTAACCGGTGACGAAGATGCCGAAGCTCTGCAACAGCCGCAGCCATTCGGGCATTTCCGGCGGAAAAAACAGCTGGCTCAGTGTCAGCGCAAAGAACACGAAAATGATGAAATCGTAGATTTCCAGTGCCCCGCCCAGCGCCGCCAGGCCCAGGGTCTTGTAATCGCCCCGGCTGATCGGTTGTGGACGTGGTCGAAGAATGGCTGTCATGGAAGACCCCATTTGGCAGAGTGAAAAGCCGTCAGGTGCGGCAAAGGCGCGCAGGATAACAAAGCTTGCGCCCAACGGGCGGCTGGCAGACAACCGGAATCAGGTCACATCACAGGGCATAAGTGCCGGGCGTCATACCGAACTGGGCGCTGAAGGCACCAATGAAGGTGCTGACACTGTCGTAGCCCAGGCGTTGCGCCACGCGGTTGACGCTGTCGCCCTGGGCCAGCAGTTCCAGCGCGCGCTTCATCCGCGCGACGATGCGCCATTGCACCAGCGACATACCGGTCTCTGCACGAAAGTGGCGGGTGAGACCGCGCCGCGACATCCCCACACGCCGCGCCCAGTCGTCGAGACTGGTTTTGTTGGCCGGGTCGGCGACGATGGTCAAGGTCATACCCACCAGATGCGGGCTGCTGGGCATGGGCAGAAAAAGCGGGTGAGCAGGCGAAATCTTCAGTTCGTCGAACAAGACGTCCAGTTGACGGTTCTGTGGCGGAGACAGCTCGCCGGAATGATCAGGCCATTGCGCGATGCGTTCAAGCAGTGCGCCGGACAATGGGGTCATGTCGAACACAGTAGGTGTGGTCGGGAACAGCGGGCAGAGATCGGGGCGCAGGTAGACCATGCAACCGGTGGCAGTGTCATGGACGCGCGCTGCATGAGCAACGCCAGGGGGGATCCAGCCGATGCGCCGAGCAGGCACGACCCAACTGCCCGTATCCAGTTCGGCGGTGATCACACCTTGCCGAACGGCCCACAATTGCCCTTCGCGGTAGCGATGCAGGATGTCGTCACTGCTCGTCTGCACGGGGGCTGTGATCAGCAGCGGGCGTCCATCCTGGATACGGCGTTGCAACGGGTACTGTGCTGGCATGGCCCAATTTCCCTGTTGAGTGACATGTCGACGTTAGCAAGCCAGAGGGGCCCAATGCCAGCGTCATCGCCGCCCAATACCCGAACCTGATTTTGTTCGTAACGCTGATCCCTGTCACAGTCCGACTTGCCGACGGACACGTGATCTCCTACAGAAACCACGAAAACCGCTTCGCGCTTCGAGGACAACGCTTTCACGGTGAAAACCTCAAGACCGGCATGAACACCGCTTTGAAGTCAGCGCGAACGGGGTGAAAACGGCACAGGCTCGCCGAACACAATCCAGAGAGAAAACTGCGGAATCAGTGCACCGATTCCGCAGGCATGTCCCGCTCCATATACAGGCTGCGCAGGGTGATGCCGCTCGGGTGCTCATAGCCGTCATCGCGAATGGCGACAAACCCCATCGCCCGGTAGAAGTCCGCCGCATTCAGCGAGGCATACAGGTAAAGCCGAGTGAAATGCTCTTCGGCCGCGATGGCTTCCAGCCCCTCCATCAAGCGCTTGCCCACGCCCCTTCCTGCATGAGCAGGCTCGACGAACACCGCAATCACCTCGCCGCTCTGTCGGTCCAGAATCCCATAGCCCAACAGTTGGCCCTCCTCTTCGGCGATCAAGGCGCAGCGAGTGGCCAGCAGGCGCAGGTAAGACTCAGGCGGAGGAGACTCGCTCCAGACCTCGATCTGTTCCGGCGAGTAATGGCTGGCACATAAGTGCCGCACGGCCCGTGTGCGCAGCGACCACAACAAGGGGATGTCCGGAATGGAGCCTGGTCTGAGTTCGATCATGTTGCGCATCCGTCAGAAGAACACGCACGAACATGCCTGTCCGTGCACAGCCTGTTAACGCCAGAGCGACAGGATGCGCTTTTCCTCGCCAGGCTGGAAGGTGCTGGTGTCATCCCCTGCGCAAGATCACCTACCGCCCAGGCACCGAACAATCACGCTTCAAACACCGCCCCTGTGGGAGTGAGCCGAAAGGCTGCTCAAGTCACTTAAAAACTCACCGTCGCCGACAACCGCGCAGTACGGGGCGAGCCGAGGAACAGGTAGTCGTCGCCCAGGTATTCGCCGACATCACGCCAGTAACGTTTGTCGAACAAGTTATCGACCGTCAGCCGGAACACGGTGTCGTAACCGTCGATTTTGGTGCTGTAGCGACTGCCCGCGTTGAACACCGTGTAATCGTCGACCTTCACCGAGCCCTCGCGGTTGGCGTATTTGCTGGCGCTGTATTGCATGCCGCCCAGCAGCGCCAGACCCGGAATCGGCAGACTGTAGTCCGCTGACAGACTGCCCCGGTATTTGGGCACGTTGATCGCCTGATGATCTTCGTACGCCGCCGTGCCGCTGTTCTCCACCCGCGCCTTGATCGCTGCGACGCTGGCGGCGATTTGCAGTTGCGAGGTCAGCCAGCCGTTGGCGCTTAGCTCCAGCCCGGTGTTCTTTTGCTGGCCCTGTTGAACGAAAGTCAGGCTGCCGTCGTCATTGGGTTTCGAATACTGATAGGCCTGACGGGTCTGGAACAGCGCAGCGGTGAAGCTCATGCGGCGCCAGTCGTACTTGACCCCGGCTTCCAGTTGGCGAGAAATCGTTGGCGCAAGGATTTCACCCACGTTGGTGTCGAACACCGATGCCGTACCGCCCAGTGACAGGCCTTTGCTGTAGCTGGTGTACAGGGAAACATTGTCCACCGGCTTGTAGATCAACGCGCCTTGCGGCAAGAAGATCGAGCGCTGGGTGTGGCGATTGTCACTGCCGTCTTCGTTGTAGGCCTTCTCGTCGAGGCGTACCTGTCGCCCGCCGATCACGGTCTGCCAATGCTCGTTGAAGCTGATGCGATCAGTGGCGAACAGCCCATACTGGCGGCTGTCCAGACGTCGCTCGGTGTGCCCTACCGGCAAGTCGGACGGTGCAAAGGTTTCAGGCGTTTGATTGATGTTTCCCGAGCCCACGTACTCGCTGAAATACGGGCGAGTATCCACAGTGCGGCGGAACGCGCTGGTGCCGAACGTCAGTTCATGTTTCAGCCAGCCGGTGTTGAACAGCCCTGTCATCGCGGCTTCGATTTCATCGTTGCGCCGCGTGTCGTCAGGGCTACGGAAATCGTAGATATCGTAACCACCGTCGGTGTTGAAATGGCCGGTCACCGGCGTTGCCGGGCAATCGGTCTGGTAATAGCAGCCATAGGCGAAGGCGCTGTAGTCGTCGATCACCACACGGCTGCGTGAGGCGCTGAGGCTGGCTTTCCAGTCGTCACTGAATCGGTATTCATAACGGCCGTTCATGTTCAACGAGTCGATGCCCACCGGATTCGACCAGCTCTGATAACCCAGCAGCTTGCGCGGTGACGCATCGTGAGGCAGCTCGGTGCCGCCGATCAATTGGTACCCCGGCACCGAGCGCTGCTCCTTGGTCTGGTACTCGACATCCAGTTGCAAGGTGGACTGGTCGTTGATGTTCCAGTCGAAGGCCAGGGAGGCGAAGTCCCGCTGCCCATCGGCATGCTCGACGTAAGAGCGGATGTCTTCGTGGGCGACGTTGGCGCGCAGGCCGAACTGCTTTTCGCTGCCGAACCAGCCGCCCACATCGGTGGCGATGTAACGCTCGCCGTGCTCATTGGTGGAGACCGTCACCGAGCGGACGTCTTCCGGGCGCTTGGTCTTGTAGTTGACCACGCCCGCCGGCTCTGAAACGCCGCTTTGCAGGCCAGACAGCCCCTTTAGCAGCTCGACCTGCTCCTTGTTCTCCAGTGCCACGTTCTGCTCGCCGGTGATGCTGCGGCCGTTGATGCGATAGCTGTTGGCGGCATTGAGCGAAAAACCACGCACCACGAAGTTCTCGTAGTAGCCCACCGGGGCGTAGCTGTCCCCCACCGAGGCGTCGTTGCGCAGCACATCGCTGAGCAGCTTCGCCTGCTGATCCTTCAAACGCGCCTCAGTGAACACGGAAATGGACGCGGGCGTGTCACGCACTGGTTTTTCGCCGAAACCACCCACCGATGCGCTGTCCGCCTGATACACCGACAACTCCTCGCCCGACACTTTCACTGCGTCCAGCGTCAGCGGCTCGGCTTCTTGCGCGGCCAGCCATGGCGAAGCAAAGGCAAGGCTCAGCGGCAGCAGGCGGCTGAAGCCTGCGGCAGATCGGTGCGAGGTGGTCATCGACGGTGAAGCTCCAGAGGGGATTTCGTGGGCGCACTTTTTACGTTCTGTACCGATTTTTTACAACTGCGCTACGCCCTCTTTAAACGTATGAAAAGGCTCGAAACTTAGTCATCCGCTCATCTACACTCGGGCATACATCCCGTCAGCACTTCCTTTTTTCCCATAAACAAGAAGAAGGCCCCCATGACTTCGTCTTTGCTGCTCGCCGTACTCGCCTCCGGTTTTATCTACGCCATCTCGCCTGGTCCTGGTGTATTGGCGGTGTTCGGCATTGGCGCGTCCAAAGGCCGTCGCGCAGGGGCGGCGTTTCTCAGTGGGCATCTGTTGGGGGACGTGATCTGGTGCAGTACCGCGCTGGCCGCGATCATTGGTGCCAAGGTGATCGGCACCACAGCGTTCGACGTGCTGGGCATTATCAGTGGCCTGTTTTTGTTCTGGCTGGGTTGGCGCGCGATCCGCGCCAAACGCAGCACCGAAGGCGAACCCAAAGCCTCAGGTCGCCACCCGTTCTGGCACGGCATCATGTTCGGCCTGACCAATCCCAAGGCGTACCCGGTGGCCGTGGCGACCTTCACCGCGCTGCTTTCCAGCCGGGCCGATCTACTGAACTGGTCGATGCTGCCGCTGTTGATTCTGATCAGCACGCTGGGCGGGATCGTGGCCTACGGGATCATCGTTGGCGTGGTCGGCGCGCGGCAGGTGCGTGCGGTGTACCAACGCCATGAGCTCACCATCACGCGCTTGTGTGGGGTGATGTTCATTGGTTTTGCGATCAATGCGTTGATGCACGCGGTGCCGAGCCTGTTGCCGCGCAGGCCCTGACCCGGAACTACCCTGTGGGAGCCGCCTTGGTGCGGGCGGCGTTCCGACGAAGGCGGTTGGCCAGGCAACATAGAATCTCCCACAGGTTGGCGGCCTCAGCGTTTGAGGCTTTCCAGCAACACCCGGTTGAACTGTTGCGGGTCCTGAATCTGTGGCGCATGGCCCAGCCCCGCGAACTCGATCAAGGTGGCCTGTGGAATGCGTTCGGCGACCGCCTTGCCTAGCTCCGGGTAATTGCCCAATGTTTTGCGCAGTTCTTCAGGCGCGGCGTCCTTGGCGATGGCGGTGTTGTCCTTCTGCCCGATGAACAGCACGGTCGGCATCTTCAGCTTTTCGAAATCGTAGAACACCGGCTGATTGAAGATCATCCCGTAGGTCTGCGCCGAGGCCCGGGCCACTTCTTCCTTGCCCTTGCCGTTGAACATCCCCGCCTGCATGTCGACCCAATGATCGAATTCCGGGCGCCATTCGTTGGCGTAGTAGGTCGACTGCTGGTATTTGCGGATGCTTTCAGCGCTGGTCTTCAGCTCGCGGGCGTACCAGTCGTCAAAGCTGCGATCTGGCACACCCTTGGCCTTCCAGTCCTCAAGACCGATGGGGTTGACCAGCATCAGTTGATCCACCTGATCCGGGTACATCAGGGCAAACCGGGTCGCCAGCATGCCGCCCATGGAATGCCCGACCACCGTAACGTGATCGATGCCCAGGCTCGTCAGCAACGCTTTGGTGTTCTGCGCCAGTTGCTCAAAGGAATACTGATAATCCGCAGGTTTGCTGGAGCGGCAGAAACCGATCTGGTCCGGCGCCACCACACGATACCCCGCGGCGGTCAGCGCCTTGATGCTGCCCTCCCACGTCGCACCGCAGAAGTTCTTGCCGTGCAGCATCACCACGCTGCGGCCATTGGGGGTGCCGGTCGGCTTGATGTCCATGTAACCCATCTGCACCTGTTTGCCCTGGGATTCAAAACTGAAGTTCTGCGCCGCAAACGGGTACTGGAACCCCTCCAGTTGCGGCCCGTAGGACGGTGTTTGTGCCGCCATCAGCGGCAGGCTGACGCCCATCAGCAACGCGGGTAGCCATTTGGTCATGAAAACGCTCCAGACAGAGTGGGAATCAAGAGCAGACCTGAGCCGCTCTCGGAAAAATCCCTCGAATGGAGTCCTATCGAGCCGTCATTTTCAATGTTGCCGCGATTAACGGTGCATGCACGGGTACAATAGGCGCCTTTCCCTTCTGTAACGGCTTTTCTCATGACTGACCCCATTCGTCTTTCCAAACGCCTGATCGAGCTTGTCGGTTGTTCCCGCCGCGAAGCCGAACTGTTCATCGAGGGCGGCTGGGTCACTGTGGATGGCGTCGTCATCGACGAGCCGCAATTCAAGGTCGATAGCCAGGTCGTCGCCCTGAGCCCTGAGGCCAAGGCCGACAAACCGGAGCCGGTGACGCTGCTGCTCAACGTGCCAGCCGGCATGTCCCCTGAAAAAGCCCTGAGCCTGATCACGCCTGCCACCCTCTCGGCAGAGCACAGCGTCGGCAAACGCCCCCTCAAGGGCCATTTTCTGCGTCAGGAAGCCATTTCCACGCTGCAAGCCAACGCCAGCGGCCTGATGGTGTTCAGCCAGGATTGGAAAATCCTGCGCAAGCTCACCGACGACCGCAGCAAGATCGAGCAGGAATATGTGGTCGAAATCGACGGCGAAATGGCGCCCCATGGCCTCAATCGCCTGAACCACGGCCTGATGTACAAAGGCAAGGAACTGCCGAAGGTCAAAGCCAGTTGGCAGAACGAGACCCGCCTGCGCTTCGCCATGAAGAATCCGCAGCCCGGAATCATCGCCCAGCTTTGCGAAGCGGTTGGCCTGAAGGTCGTGTCCATTCGCCGGATTCGCGTCGGTGGCGTGTCCATCGGCAAAGTGCCCGAAGGCCAGTGGCGCTACCTGACTGAAAAAGAAAAGTTTTAACCCCCGTTTTTCAGCGCGGCGCGAGATGTCGCGCGTGCTCATACCGATCAGGACACATGCATCATGATGAACAACGACGTACTGCGCAGCATTCGCTACACGCTGAATATCAGCGATGGCAAGTTGGCGGACATCATCAAACTCGGCGGCCTTGACGTGACCAAGGCCCAAGTGATCGCCCTCACCAAAAAAGAGGAAGAAGAAGGCTTCGAGCCGTGCAGCGATGAAGTGCTGGCGTATTTCCTCGACGGCCTGGTGTTCTTCAAACGCGGCAAGGACGAGAGCCGCCCGCCATTGCCCATCGAACTGCCGATGACCAACAACATCATCCTCAAGAAACTGCGCGTCGCCTTCGAACTCAAGGAAGAAGACATGCTCGCCGTGCTTCAGGCGTCCGACTTTCCGATTTCCAAACCTGAACTAAGCGCCCTGTTCCGCAAGCCAGGCCATAACAACTACCGTCCGTGCGGCGAGCAGTTGCTGCGCAATTTCCTGCGCGGCCTGACGTTGCGCGTTCGCGGTTGAGCGCGATTGCCCCTCCGATGAATCAGCCTTACAGCGTCTCGCCCATCGGTTTCGTCCGCTCCTGTTTCAAGGAAAAGTTTGCCATCCCGCGCCAGCCGCAACTGGCGCCCGCCGCGCGGGGCGTGCTGGAACTGGTGGCGCCCTTCGATCAGGGCGACGCGGTGCAGGGGCTGGAGCAGGTCAGCCATGTCTGGCTGTTGTTCCTGTTCCACGAAGCGCTGGAAGACAAACCGCGCCTGAAAGTGCGTCCTCCCCGTCTGGGCGGCAACCAGTCCATGGGGGTGTTCGCCACCCGCGCGACCCACCGCCCCAATGGCATCGGCCAGTCGGTGGTGAAGCTGGAGAAAGTCGAAGCAGGCCGTCTGTGGCTATCGGGTATCGATTTACTGGACGGCACGCCCGTGCTGGACGTCAAGCCCTACGTGCCCTACGCGGACATCATTCCCGAAGCGCGCAACAGCATGGCCGCCGCTGCGCCGGAGTTGATTCCGGTGTCGTGGGATGACAGCGCGCTGGGGCAGGCTCACGAGCACGCATTACGCTTGAGTGAGCCTCTGGTCGAACTGATCGAACAGTGCCTGGCCCAAGACCCGCGCCCTGCCTACCAGCAACCGACGCCTGAGCGCCGTTACGGGGCGCAGTTCTGGGATCTGGATGTGCGCTGGCATTACCCGCAGCCGGGGCAGATTCGGGTGCTGGAGGTCGTCATGTCAGGCACCGCCCTTTAGGCGGCAGGCCTCACCCCTCGACTGCCGCCCACTGCTTGCTCAGGCGCTTGTCGGAAATCGGCACCTTGGTGCCCAGTTGCTGGCCGAACAGCGACACACGGTACTCCTCCAGCCACCAGCGATACACCACCAGTTCCGCGTCGCGCTTGCCCTCTTGGGCATGTTTGTCGGCGCGGATCTGGTATTGCGCCCAGAGATTGCCCAGTTCGATGCTCCAGACTCTGTCCTTCTGCACTTGAGCGCCCAGTTTTTCGAGACGCAGCTCGATGGCCTTCAGATAGCGTGGCAGCTCCTTGAGCCAGACCGCCGGGGTTTCGCGGACGAAACCGGGATACACCAGCTTTCCAAGCTGCGCCTTGATGTCGTTCAGCGCCACGGCCTGAGTCAGATCGATCTTGCCCTTGAAGCGCTTTTGCAGGCCGTGCCACAGCTTGAGGATTTCCAGCGTCAGCCGCGCCAGTCGCTCGGCATGCTCGGTCAGGTTGCCGCGCTTGCGTTCGGCCAACGACAGCAAGCCTGCACCATCCCGTGGCAAGGTGGCTTCGCCGTCGAGAATGCAGGTGTCGAGGCTCGCCAGCAGGATGTCTTCGATCAACGCGTCGACCCGGCCCATGTCGCGATACAGCAACGCCAGCTCGGTCTGCCCCGGCAGTTTGCTGCGCAGGAATTTCGCAGGCTCGGCCAGTTGTTGCAGCAACAAACGCTGCAACGCACGACGGTGCTGATACTCGGCTTCGGTCTGGGTCGAGAAGCGCCCCTCCTTGACCGTGCCACCCTCTTCTACCAGCGCTGGATAGACCGTCATCGACAACCCGGCGATCTTCTGCTGAGTCTTCTCTTCTACTTTGGCGAAGCCTTTGGCCTCCACCGGCTGCTGACTTTTCGCCGACTGCGGCACAGCCAACGCGGCCTGTCCGGCCTCGGCGAAACGGGCGGTCAAGGCATCCAGATCACGGCCTTCGCCGAGGAACTTGCCGTTGGCGTCGACCACTTCCAGGTTCATTTTCAGGTGGCTCTCCACCTGCTGCGCGGCCTCGACCCACGCTTCGTCGGTCACCCGTGCACCGGTCATGCGCAGCAATTCGCGGCCCAACGCCTGAGGCAGCGAGCCATCCGCGAAGACCATGCGTTGCAGCGCGGCCTTGACGAAGTCCGGCACTGGCACAAAGTTTTTGCGCAAGGCTTTGGGCAGGTTGCGCACCAGCGCCACACATTTGGTTTCCAGCAAGCCCGGCACCAGCCATTCCAGCCGCTCGGCGGGCAACGACAGCAGCAACGGCGCCGGAACCCGCAAGGTCACGCCGTCGCGGGCATGGTTGGGTTCAAAGTGATAGCTCAGCGGCAGGGTCAGATCGCCCAGGCGCAGGGTGTCCGGGTACAGGTTGGCGGTGACCTCACTGGCCTCCCGCGCCAGCACGTCCTCCTCGCGCATGATCAGCAGTTGCGGGTTCTTCTGGCTTTCAATCCGATACCAGGCGTCGAAGGTCGCGGTCTGGTGAATCTCGGCGGGCAGGCGTGCCTCATAGAAACCGAACAAGGTCTCTTCGTCGGCCAGAATGTCCCGACGGCGGGCCTTGGCCTCCAGTTCGTCGAGCTGCTCCAGCAATCGGGTGTTGGCGCTCAGGCATTTGGCCCGGGACTGAATCTCGCCCCGCACCAACCCCTCACGAATGAAAAACTCGCGAGAGACCACAGGATCAATCGGGCCGAAATGCACCGGACGCCGCCCGACAATGATCAAACCAAACAGCGTGATCTGCTCGTAGGCCACGACCTGGCCGCGCTTCTTCTCCCAATGGGGTTCGAAGTGGTTTTTCTTGACCAGATGGCTGGCCAGCGGCTCGATCCAGTCCGGCTCGATCTTGGCCACCATGCGCGCGTAGAGCTTGGTGGTTTCCACCAGTTCGGCGGCCATGATCCATTGCGGGCGTTTTCTGCCCAAACCGGAGGACGGGTGCACCCAGAATCGCCGCTGACGGGCGCCGAGGTAATCGCCTTCTTCGGTCTTCTGGCCGATCTGGCTCAACAAGCCAGAGAGCACCGCCTTGTGGAATTTCGGGTAATCCGCCGGCGCCTTGTTGACGTTCAGTTGCAGGTCACGACAGATCAGGCTCAGTTGGCGATGAGAGTCGCGCCACTCACGCAGTCGCAGGTAGTTGAGGAAGTTACGGCGACACCAGTTACGCAGCGGGCTGGCGGTGAGCGCTTGGCGCTGCTCTTCGAAACCGCGCCACAGATTGACCAGCCCGGCAAAGTCCGAGTCCTGATCCTTCCATTGTGCGTGGGCCTGGTCAGCGGCCTGCTGACGCTCAGGCGGACGCTCGCGAGGGTCTTGAATCGACATCGCGCTGGCGACGATCAGCACTTCCTGAAGACTGCCCTGTTTGGCCGCTTCCAGCAGCATTCGGCCCATGCGAGGGTCCACCGGCAGGCGCGCCAGTTGGCGGCCCAGCGGGGTGAGCTGGTTTTCGCGGTTAACCGCTGACAGCTCTTGCAACAGGTTGAAACCGTCGCTGATCGCCTTGCCATCCGGCGGCTCGATGAAGGGGAAGTCGGTGATCTGGCCCAGCCGCAAATGCAGCATCTGCAAGATGACCGCCGCAAGGTTGGTGCGCAGAATCTCGGGGTCGGTGAATTCCGGGCGCGCGAGGAAATCTTCTTCGCTGTACAAGCGTACGCACAGGCCCGGTTCAACCCGCCCGCAACGGCCCTTGCGCTGGTTGGCGCTGGCTTGGGAAATGGCTTCAATCGGCAGGCGCTGAACCTTGGCGCGGTAGCTGTAGCGACTGATCCGCGCGGTGCCGGTGTCGATCACGTAACGAATGCCGGGGACCGTGAGCGAGGTTTCGGCGACGTTGGTGGCCAACACCACGCGACGGCCGGGATGGGACTGGAAAATCTTCGCCTGTTCGGCAGGCGTGAGGCGCGCATACAGCGGCAGAATCTCGGTGTGGCGCAGTTGCGCCTTGCGCAGCACCTCGGCAGCGTCGCGAATCTCTCGCTCGCCGGGCAGAAACACCAGCACGTCGCCCGGCGATTTGCGTTCGGCCCGTTCGAAAGCGGCCAGTTCGTCCAGCGTCGCCAGAATCGCCTGATCGACGGTCAGGTCATCCTCGACACTGTTGCCCTCTTCGTCCTGCTCGGCGGTCAGCGGGCGATACCAGGTGTCCACCGGGAAGGTCCGGCCCGAGACTTCGATAATGGGTGCCTTGTCGAAATGCTCCGAGAAACGCTCCAGGTCGATGGTCGCCGAGGTGATGATGACTTTGAGGTCCGGGCGACGGGGCAGCAGGGTTTTCAGGTAGCCCAGCAGAAAGTCGATGTTCAGGCTGCGTTCATGGGCCTCGTCGACGATGATCGTGTCGTAACGCTCAAGAAAACGGTCGTGCTGGGTTTCGGCCAACAGAATACCGTCGGTCATCAGCTTGATCAGGGTGTTCTCGTCGCTTTGATCCTCGAAGCGCACCTGATAGCCGACCAGACCGCCCAGTGGCGTGCCAATTTCCTCGGCCACGCGAGCGCCGACGCTGCGTGCAGCGATTCGACGGGGTTGGGTGTGACCGATCAGGCCGTGCTGGCCGCGACCGATTTCCAGACAGATTTTCGGCAACTGCGTGGTCTTGCCTGAACCGGTCTCGCCCGCGATGATCAGCACCTGGTGCTTGAGCAGCGCCGCCTTGATCTCGTCGCGCTTGGCAGCGATGGGCAGGTTTTCGTCATAGCGAATGGTCGGCACGCTCTGTTTGCGTGACGTGACCAGCGCGCACGACGCCTGCACACGCTCGACCCACTGCGCCAGCTTCGCCTCGTCGGGCTTCTTGCGCAGTTCGTGCAACTGGCGACGCAGGCGATGACGATCACTGATCATCGCGTGGTCGAGGTTCTTGAGCAGTTGGTCGATGGAGGGCGATTCGTCGGTCATCAGGGCGCGAAGTCTTTTCTGTCTGAATGCAGGGCGCGGATTGTCGCAGATTTACCCATGATCATGCACAACCTGTGGGAGCCGGCTTGCTGGCGAATACGGTGTGTCATTCAAAGCTGCGGTGCCTGACACCCCGCATTCGCCAGCAAGCTGGCTCCCACAATGATGGTGTCGAATCAAAAATCGCTGATCGACTGCTACAGGGGTCATCGACATCAAATCAAAAACCCCGCACGAGGGCGGGGTCTGGTAAGGGGAAACGCTTATGCCGGTTTCTTCAACGCCAGCTTCTTCAACTCTTCATCGCGCAATTCACGGCGCAGGATCTTGCCTACGTTGGTGGTTGGCAGCGCATCGCGGAATTCCACGCTGCGCGGCACTTTGTACGCCGTGACGTTACCGCGCATGTGTTCCATGACCTGCTCTTTGCTCAGCGTCGCACCGGGCTTGACCACCACGAAAATCTTGATCGCCTCGCCCGACTTCTCGTCCGGCACACCAATGGCCGCGCACTGCAGCACGCCCGGCAGTGTCGCGAGCACGTCTTCCAGTTCGTTCGGGTACACGTTGAAGCCGGACACCAGAATCATGTCCTTCTTGCGGTCGACGATGCGCATGTAACCGTCAGGCTGAATGATCGCGATGTCACCGGTCTTCAACCAGCCTTCAGCGTCGAGCATTTCGTCAGTGGCCTCCTGACGCTGCCAGTAGCCTTTCATGACCTGCGGGCCTTTGACACACAGCTCGCCCACTTCGCCCAGCGGCAGCTCTTCACCCGCGTCGTTGATGGTCTTGCACAGGGTCGACGGCACGGGAATGCCGATGGTGCCCATCTGGATTTTCTGGATCGGGTTGACAGTGGCCACCGGGCTGGTTTCGGTCATGCCGTAGCCTTCGCAGATCGAACAACCGGTGACTTCCTTCCAGCGTTCTGCCGCCGCCTGTTGCAACGCCATGCCGCCTGAGAGGGTGACTTTCAGCGAAGAGAAATCCAGGTTACGGAAGTCGGCGTTGTTGCACAGTGCCACGAACAACGTGTTCAGGCCGACGAAGCCGCTGAACTTCCACTTCGACAGCTCCTTGACCATTGCTGACAGGTCGCGCGGGTTGCTGATCAGGATGTTGTGGTTGCCGATCAGCATCATCGACATGCAGTGAAAGGTGAACGCATAGATGTGGTACAGCGGCAGCGGGGTGATGAGGATTTCCGTGCCTTCGTTGAGGTTCGAGCCCATCAGAGCCTTGCATTGCAGCATGTTGGCAATCAGGTTGCGGTGAGTCAGCATCGCGCCCTTGGCCACGCCGGTGGTGCCGCCGGTGTATTGCAGCACGGCAACGTCGCTGCTTTTAGGCGAAGCGTCGTTGACCGATTTGCCTTGCCCCTGCGCCAGCACGTCGTTGAATTTGACGGCTTTGGGCAGATGAAACGGCGGGACCATTTTCTTCACGTATTTGATGACGCTGTTGACCAGCAGACGCTTGAGCGGCGGCAGCAGGTCGGCGACTTCGGTGACGATGACATGCTTGACGCCGGTCTTGGGCACGACCTTCTCGGCCAGGTGCGCCATGTTGGCCAGGCACACCAGCGCCTTGGCACCGGAGTCGTTGAATTGGTGTTCCATTTCCCGCGCGGTGTACAGCGGGTTGGTGTTGACCACGATCAGACCGGCGCGGATGGCGCCGAATACGGCAATCGGGTACTGCAATACGTTGGGCAGTTGCACGGCGATGCGATCGCCCGGCTGCAAGTCGGTGTGGTGTTGCAGGTACGCTGCGAATGCTCCCGACAACTGATACAGCTCACCATAGGTGAGTGTCTTGCCCAGGTTGCTGAACGCAGGTTTATTGGCGAAACGCTCGCAGGACTGTTTCAATACGGCCTGGACGTTTGGATACTCGTCCGGATCGATATCGGCAGCGATGCCAGACGGATATTTATCCTTCCAGAAATTTTCGATCATGGAAGCCGACTCCTCAGCGACAGCGTTTCTACACACCGCTCAAAGCGATGATTTCTTGTGTTTGGAATGTTTGTAGCAACCGCTTTTTGCTTATCGACAGAACAAAAAGCGGGCCGAGCGTAGCAGCTTTGCCAAGGGGCCACCAGAGGCAAAAGCAGCCCCCACAGTCACAAACATGACTCTTGAATTGCGTTTAGTCATGTTTAGAGCAATGAACCTAAATGTCGAAAAATCCTACGCCCTACCTGACGCCGACGTTCACCTGTGGGAGCGAATTCATTCGCGATTGGGCCGTAGATCCGACACATATTTTTCGGTTGCACCACCGCATCGCGAATGAATACGCTCCCACAGGGTTCGCTGTCGGGCCGATGATTGGCGTACAAATCTTTCGAACACAAAAAACGGCGTGTTTCTCAACACGCCGTTTTTGTTTATAGCCGTTTCAGGCGATGTCGCGCAGCTCTCGCCGCAGGATCTTGCCTACAGGCGTCATCGGCAACGACTCGCGAAGCACGATGTATTTAGGAATTTTGTAACCGGTGAAGTTCTCCTTGCAGTAGGTCTTCAATTCTTCGGTGGTCAGGCTTGAGTCTCTGGGCACCACAAACAGCTTCACCGCCTCCCCCGAGCGCTCGTCCGGCACACCGATCACCGCGCAATTGGCGACTTTCGGATGACGGGACACGACGTCTTCGATTTCGTTGGGGTACACGTTGAAGCCCGACACGATGATCAGATCTTTCTTACGGTCAACGATGCGAATGAACCCGTCCGGGTCGATCACCGCAATGTCGCCGGTCTTGAGCCAGCCTTCGCTGTCGATGACTTCCGCCGTCGCATCCGGTTTGTGCCAGTAACCCAGCATGATTTGCGGCCCCTTCAGGCACAGCTCGCCGCGCTCGCCCAAAGGCAGTTCGACGCCCTCGTCATCGATCACCTTGGCGGTCGTGCCCGGCACCGGCATGCCGACCGTGCCCAGCTTCGACTTGCCGCCATAGGGGTTGGCCGTGGCGACCGGTGACGTCTCGGTCAGGCCATAACCTTCCACAATGGGGCAACCGGTCAGTTGCAACCAGCGCTCTGCGGTGGCTTTGACCAACGCCGTACCGCCCGAGTTGGTCAGGCGCAGGCTGGAGAAGTCCAGGCTCTTGAAGTCCGGATGATCCATCAAGGCCACGAACAGGGTATTGAGACCAAGCATCGCCGAGAACTTCCACTTTTTGAGTTCTTTGATGAAGCCGGCAATGTCGCGAGGGTTGGTGATTAGCACGTTGTGGTTGCCACTGACCATCATGCACATGCAGTTACAGGTGAACGCATAGATGTGGTACATCGGCAGCGGCGCGATCATGATTTCGCTGCCTTGCTTGAAGATCGGCAACCCGTCCACATCGTGCTGCAACATGCAGGCATAGACCTGTTGCATGTTGGCCACCAGGTTGCCATGGGTCAGCATCGCGCCCTTGGGCGAGCCGGTGGTGCCGCCGGTGTATTGCAGGACCGCGATGTCGTCCAGATCCAGTTGCACCCGCTGCAAGTGATCGCCCTGCCCGATCTTCAACACACTCTTGAACGACACGGCCTGAGGCAAATCGTACTCGGGCACCATCTTCTTGACCTTCTCGACGACGGTGTTGATCAGCCAGCCTTTGGCGGCGGATTGCAAGTCGCCCATCTTCACTTCGATCAGGTACTGAATGTCGGTGTCCGGCAGTACTTCCTGCACGTTCTTGCCGAAGACGTTCAGGTACACCAGCGCCCGGGCGCCGGAATCCTTGAACTGGTGGCGCATTTCCCGCGCGGTATAGAGCGGGTTGGTATTGACCACGATCAGCCCGGCGCGCATGGCGCCGAAGACCGCAATGGGGTATTGGATCAGGTTCGGCATTTGCACCGCGATGCGGTCGCCCGGTTTGAGTTCGGTCTGTTGTTGCAGATACCCGGCGAAGGCCGCCGATTGCCGCTCAAGCTCGGCGTAGGTCAGGGTCACGCCCATGTTGCTGTACGCCGGGCGATCCGCGTACTTCTTGCAATTGCGCTCGAAGACCTCGACCACGGACTGATACGCGTGCAAATCCACTTCAGAGAGGACGCCCGCCGGGCGCTTGTCATTCCAGAAATCAGGTTGCATGTTCTTTTTATCCTCTTACCTGAGAGTGCTGGCCCCGCTGTCGTGCACGGGTGCTTGCGGGACGTTAGCAGCTAACGCGAACAAGGCAAATACACTCGCTGGTGTCATCAATGACGTGAATCTTGCGAGTGGCCTGACCGCCATTCGGTAACGGCTATACACTGCTGGAAAAGACCCACTAAAGCGGTTTTTCAAGACAATTTTATACAAGGCCAGGGAAACGCCATGAAACACGATGCCTTTTGGCTGGACACACCCGATCACAATCGCCTGTTCGTCAACACATGGCAGCCGATAACGGCCCCCAGAGCGGTGGTGATGCTGTCCCATGGCATGGCCGAACACAGCGGACGTTACGAACGACTGGGTCAGGCACTGACCGACGCGGGCCTTGCCTTGTATGCCCACGACCAGCGCGGCCATGGCCGTACTGCCGATCATGGCGTGCTGGGGCATTACGCGGATCGGGATGGCTGGAACAAGGTGGTGGGCGATCTGGCGACCCTTCGCGCCTCAATTGCCCAACATCACCCGGGTACACCCATGTTTCTGCTGGGCCATAGCATGGGCAGCTACATCGCGCAGGCGTATTTGATGCACCACAGCGCCAGTCTTCAGGGCGCGGTGCTCAGTGGCTCGAATTTCCAGCCGGTTTCGCTCTATCGCACTGCGGCCGTGGTGGCCCGCATGGAGCGCTGGCGTCAGGGACCGACCGGGCGCAGTGCGTTGATCGAGTTTCTCTCGTTCGGCTCCTTCAACACCCGATTCAAGCCGGTGCGCACCTCATTCGACTGGCTCAGCCGCGATCCGGTCGAGGTCGACCACTACGTCAACGACCCACTGTGCGACTTTCGCTGCACCAATCAGTTCTGGCTGGACATGCTCGGCGGCCTGCAGCAAATCAGCAAACCGTCCAACCTGGCGCAAATCGACAAAAGCCTGCCGATGCTGATCATGGGCGGCGAATGTGATCCGGTGAGCGAAGGGCGACGTCTCAAGGATCTGGCCGACGCCTTGAGCGGGACCGATCATCCGTTCGTCACGTTGAAGATCTACCCCCAGGCGCGCCATGAAATTCTCAATGAAACCAACCGCGACGAAGTCACCCGTGATTTACTCGCCTGGTTCGACGAGGCGCTGACGGAGCCACGGCCGCCGCGCAGCGAATGAAGCACTCGTTATCACTTTTCACCTTCAGTCACAGGATCGCAGCATGACTCAAGTTACCAACACGCCCTACGAAGCGCTGGAAGTCGGCCAGAAGGCCAGCTACACCAAGACCGTCAAAGAGCGTCACATCCAGTTGTTCGCCGAAATGTCCGGCGACCGTAACCCGGTGCATCTGGATGCCGAGTTCGCCGCCAAGACCATGTTCAAGGATCGCATCGCCCACGGCATGTTCAGTGGCGCACTGATCAGCGCCGCAGTGGCCTGTGAACTGCCTGGCCCGGGGACCATTTACCTGGGTCAGAAGATGAGCTTTCAGAAGCCGGTGAAGATCGGCGACACGCTGACAGTGCGTCTGGAAATTCTGGAGAAACTGCCGAAGTTCAAGATCCGTATTGCCACCAACGTGTACAACCAGAACGATGAACTGGTGGTCGAGGGTGAAGCGGAGATTCTTGCGCCTCGCAAAGAACAAACGGTTACGTTGGCAGAGTTGCCGACCATCACGGTCGGTTGAAGAACGGAGTTCTGCCTTCAACGACTGACTTGAAAACCTGTAGCACCACGGCTTGTCGGCGGCTCCCGAAGTACCTCTTCACGCCTTGAAGCCAAAAAAAATGGGCGACCGAAGTCGCCCTAAATGCCTTGCGTGCTCTTTTTATAGAAGACTCAATCCTTGCCGCGCTTGCGTGAGTCTTTCCAGATGAACAATGACAGGCCTGCGAAGAAGCTGAGTATCAGCATGACCGTGCCAACGCCCGCTATCACTGCATGATCGAGAAACATAAACGCCCCTCCGCTGTGACCCTGTTCGATGGGTGCAGATTACGCAGAGGGGGTTTTGGGGGTGTTGACCCAGATCAATGTCGCGACGCGACACCTGATCGACCCGGATCAGAAAAGCAGAGGGGTCTAGCGTTTTTTCGGTTTGCTCTTGGACTTCTTCTTGGCCTTGCCCAGCGGCATCGCCTGTTCGAAGGCCTGGCGTACTTCGTTGAGTCGCTTGTCGTTGAGGTCGTGAATGCGCTTGGCGCGCTCGACACTCAGGTCTACCAGTTTTTCATCACTCATGACGTGCTGCTCTCGAATGCCCGTTGGCGACCATAATGCGCAATCCCACAGTCGCTGACCACCACCTCAGACCTTCAAGTCGACCCACAAGCCCTGACGTGGCTCATCATCGATGATTGGCACGACCGGCACGGTGTTGTCGGCATTGAGGAAATCACCGGGAATCGCCGGCCCGGCAGGCGCCTGTTGATGCGCGTCCTGTTCAGCCTCTTCGTTCAGTTCGGGATGACGATCGGATGCCCGTCGGTCTTTGCGTCGTCGTTGCTGTCGACGCTGTTCTTCACGCAGCAGCAATTGCGCCTGCTCAGGGTCGCGCTGGCCCATGTTGATGGTGCTTTCATTGGAGCTCGGCTGCGCAGGCGCCACAGGCGGGATGTCCGGCGTGGGTTTGACCGGGTCCTGCTGCGCAGTGACGGGGGCCGCACTCAAGGGGATCAGCGGTGGCAGCATGGTAATGGTCTCCTGTTATCAAGCTGTCGGCTGCCGGTTCGTCGACTTGAGCCGTAACGTGCGGGACTTTCGACTATGTTTTTCGCAACAAGTGCCCTTCGAGGTCCACACGCCCAATAAATACGGGGCTTTTTACAATGTGGCTTTGGCCTGAGCAGCTTGTTCCGTTAACATAGTCGGCTTTTTCAAGGCGGGAGTCAGGCAGCATGGCGCAGCAGTATCAACCGGGGCAACGCTGGATTAGCGACAGCGAAGCCGAGCTGGGTTTAGGCACCGTTCTGGCACAGGACGGCCGCTTGTTGACCGTGCTCTACCCGGCCACTGGCGACACCCGCCAGTATGCATTGCGCAATGCCCCGTTGACGCGGGTGCGCTTCTCGCCGGGTGACACCATCACCCACTTCGAGAACTGGAAAATGACCGTTCGCGAAGTCGAAGACGCTGATGGCCTGTTGGTCTACCACGGTCTCAACGCACAGAACCAACCGGTAAGCCTGCCGGAAACCCAACTGTCGAACTTCATCCAGTTCCGTCTGGCCAGTGATCGTCTGTTCGCCGGGCAGATCGACCCCCTTGCCTGGTTCTCACTGCGCTACCACACCCTGGAACACACCAGCCGTCAGTTGCAGTCCTCGCTGTGGGGCCTGGGCGGTGTTCGTGCTCAGCCAATCGCTCACCAATTGCACATCGCCCGTGAAGTCGCCGATCGCATCGCGCCTCGGGTTCTGCTGGCGGACGAAGTGGGTCTGGGCAAAACCATCGAAGCCGGTCTGGTCATCCATCGTCAATTGCTGTCGGGCCGTGCCAGCCGCGTGCTGATCCTGGTGCCGGAAAACCTGCAACACCAGTGGCTGGTGGAAATGCGCCGCCGCTTCAACCTGCAGGTCGCGCTGTTCGACGCCGAACGCTTCATCGAGAGCGATGCCAGCAACCCGTTCGAAGACACGCAACTGGCGTTGGTTTCGCTGGAATGGCTGGTGGACGACGAGAAGGCTCAGGACGCGCTGTTTGCTGCGGGCTGGGATTTGATGGTCGTCGACGAAGCTCACCATCTGGTCTGGCATGAAGACAAGGTCAGCCCGGAATACTCGCTGGTCGAGCAACTGGCCGAAGTGATTCCCGGCGTGCTGCTGCTGACCGCGACCCCGGAACAACTGGGTCAGGACAGCCACTTTGCACGCCTGCGCCTGCTCGATCCGAACCGTTTCCATGACCTGAAAGCGTTCCGCGCCGAAAGCGAAAACTATCGCCCGGTGGCTGAAGCCGTTCAGGAGTTGCTGGATCAAGGCCATCTGTCGCCTAAAGCCCATGAAACCATTCAGGGCTTCCTGGGCGCCGAAGGCGAATCCCTGCTGGGCGCTGTGGCCGATGGCGACACCGAAGCCAGTGCCCGCCTGATTCGCGAACTGCTGGACCGCCACGGCACGGGTCGCGTGCTGTTCCGTAACACCCGCGCCGCCGTGCAGGGTTTCCCGGAGCGCAAACTGCATCCGTACCCGCTGCCCTGCCCGGCTGAATACCTCGAATTGCCGGTGGGCGAACACGCCGACCTGTACCCGGAAGTCAGCTTCCAGGCCCAGGCCGAATCCAGCGAAGAAGAGCGCTGGTGGCGTTTCGACCCACGTGTCGACTGGCTGATCGACACGCTGAAAATGCTCAAGCGCGTCAAGGTGCTGGTGATCTGCGCCCACGCCGAAACCGCGATGGATCTGGAAGACGCGCTGCGCGTGCGCTCCGGTATCCCGGCCACCGTGTTCCATGAAGGCATGAACATTCTGGAACGTGACCGCGCCGCTGCGTACTTCGCCGACGAAGAGTTCGGTGCGCAAGTGCTGATCTGCTCGGAAATCGGCAGTGAGGGTCGCAACTTCCAGTTCTCGCACCACTTGGTGCTGTTCGACCTGCCTGCACACCCGGACCTGCTGGAACAGCGTATTGGCCGTCTGGACCGGATCGGCCAGAAGCACACCATCGAGCTGCATGTACCGTATCTGGAAACCAGCCCGCAAGAGCGCCTGTTCCAGTGGTATCACGAGGCGCTCAACGCGTTCCTCAACACCTGTCCGACCGGCAACGCCCTGCAACATCAGTTCGGCCCGCGCCTGCTGCCGCAACTGGAAGGCGGCGATGAAGACGACTGGCAAGCACTGGTCAAAGAAGCCCGCACCGAACGTGAGCGTCTGGAAAGCGAGCTGCACACCGGTCGCGACCGCCTGCTGGAACTCAACTCCGGCGGCGCAGGCGAAGGCGAGGCGCTGGTCGAGGCCATTCTCGAACAGGACGACCAGTTCACCCTGCCGATCTACATGGAGACCCTGTTCGACGCCTTCGGCATCGACAGCGAAGACCATTCTGAAAACGCCCTGATCCTCAAGCCAAGCGAGAAGATGCTCGATGCCAGCTTCCCGCTGGGCGACGACGAAGGTGTGACCATCACCTACGACCGCAATCAGGCGCTGTCCCGCGAGGACATGCAGTTCATCACCTGGGAGCACCCGATGGTGCAGGGCGGCATGGATCTGGTGCTGTCCGGCTCGATGGGCAACACCGCAGTCGCGCTGATCAAGAACAAGGCGCTGAAACCGGGCACCGTGCTGCTTGAGTTGCTGTACGTCAGTGAGGTGGTCGCGCCGCGTTCGCTGCAATTGGGCCGCTACCTGCCACCGGCTGCGCTGCGCTGCCTGCTGGACGGCAACGGCAACGACCTGTCGAGCCGTGTGTCATTCACCACCTTGAACGATCAACTGGAAAGCGTACCGCGCGCCAGCGCCAACAAGTTCATTCAGGCCCAGCGTGACGTGCTCAATCCGCAGATCAACGCCGCTGAAGCGAAGGTTGCGCCGAAACACGCCGAACGCGTGGCTGAAGCGCAACGCCGCCTGGCCGCGGACACCGATGAGGAACTGGCGCGCTTGACGGCGTTGCAGGCGGTCAACCCGACGGTTCGCGACAGCGAACTGACGGCATTGCGCGAATTGCGTGAACAGGGGCTGGCGATGCTGGACAAGGCTGCGCTGCGTCTGGAAGCGATTCGGGTGCTGGTCGCGGGCTGATCAACACCTTATTACTGTAGGAGCGCGCTTGCCCGCGATGGCGTTTTGTCGATGACGAATATGTCATCTGACACACCCCAATCGCGGGCAAGCGCGCTCCTACAATGTTTGGCGTTCACACTTACACAACCGACGGCTGCCCCATAGGCGCGTCCACCCCCATCCCCTCCCGCATCCGCTGCGCATCGCGGCTGAAGCTTTTCGACGCGATCACCAGAAACACCAGCGTGAAAAACAACGCGCCGGGAATCAGGTACATCATCGCGTCATGCAGGCCCATGGCCTTGAACGCCTCGCTCATCTGTTCGACCTGCGCAGCGGCCATCGCCGTATGGGCGAAGTGATCAGACAGCAGCCCTACCACCACAGGCCCAAGACCACCGCCCAGCAGATACAACCCGGCGAAGAACAGCGCCATTGCCGTGGCGCGCAGCCGAGGTTGCACCACGTCCTGAATGGCGGTGTAAACGCAGGTGTAGAAGTTGTAGGAAAACAACCAACCCACGCTGAACACGCCCACGAACACACCGATTTCGATCTTCCCGGCGTGCAACGCAAACCCGGTGCACAGGCACGCGACGGTCATGCTCAACCCCGCAAACATCAGACGCCCGTTAGCCCAGCGTTGATGCACTTTGTCGGCAACCCAGCCGCCAACCGTCAGGCCGATAAGCCCGGTGACCCCCACGATCATCCCGGTGGCCATCGCCGCGTCCTGCAACGGCAGCAGGAAATAACGCTGAAGCATGGGCACCATGAACGAATT
Organism: Pseudomonas sp. Pseu.R1; assembly: GCF_045764065.1. Lineage (NCBI taxonomy): Bacteria > Pseudomonadati > Pseudomonadota > Gammaproteobacteria > Pseudomonadales > Pseudomonadaceae > Pseudomonas > Pseudomonas sp. Pseu.R1. The sequence continues at coordinate 2,147,148 of NZ_JBJGEE020000001.1, forward strand.
GCAGGCGTAGCTGGCGAAGTTGAATGCCAGCCCCGCCAGCACCAACCAGCGGAACGTGGGGATCGACAGCACGCGACGGATGGGTCGATTGACCTTTTCCTCGGTCACCACAGCGGTGTCTGCGGCCCCGCGCGCCGGTTCGCGGATCATGAACATGAACACCGTCAGGATCAGCCCCGGCACAGCAGCAATGAAAAACGGCGCGCGCCAGCTATCGAACGCTTTGACCATTGCGCCGATGGTGAAAAACGCCAACAGCAAGCCCAGTGGCAGTCCCAACATGAAAATGCCCATCGCCCGCGAGCGCTTGTGCGCTGGAAACAGATCGCCGATCAGTGAATTGGCAGCAGGTGCGTAACTCGCCTCGCCGATCCCCACCCCCATGCGCACCAGCAAAAATGTCCAGAAGTTGCTGACCAGACCGTTCACCGCCGTCAGCGCGCTCCAGGCTGCCAGACCCCAGCCCATGAGTTTGCGTCGCGAGCCAGTATCGGCCATGCGCCCTAAAGGCAGACCGGCGATGGCATACACCAGCGTGAACGCAGTGCCAATGATCCCGAGCTGAAAGTCGCTCAATGACCATTCCTTGCGGATAGGTTCGATGATGATGGCGGGGATGGTCCGATCGAAGAAATTGAACAGGTTGGCCAGAAACAGCAAAAACAGAATGCGCCACGCATTCGTCGCCTGAGTGGAATGAACCATGTGTCGCCCTCTTTCTTGTTGTTGTCAGGCCAGACACCTGCGCCGTAACCCTGAAATCTAGACAGCCCAACCTTGCCTGTCTGTGATCATTCGCAGGGCTGATATCGCTTTATCGAATGGCCCGCGACATCGAGGGCAATCACCTTTAGCAGCACGGCTTGCCGGCGGCAGCGGTCTTGAGTCCGCCACCGCTGGCAGGCCGTGCTGCTAAAGGGAATAGCTGCCCTGAACTTTATTTTTTGCCCCCCCTTCCCAGCCGCAATGGGAAGCCTAGAATGAGCGCGCTTACCTCCCATATCCCCCTTATCCTCGGTCCGAAGCTATGTCCGACGTCAGTCCGTGCCTGAATTGTGGTGCCTGCTGTTCACACTTTCGCGTGTCTTTCTTTTGGGGTGAATGCGCATCAGCGGGGGGAACCGTGCCCGATGAACTGGTGACCAGCATCAGTCCCAGCCGCGTGGCGATGCTGGGCACCGAGTTCAAAGCGCCGCGCTGCACGGCGTTGGGTGGCGAGGTGGGAAAAACGGTGAGTTGTTCGATCTATGAACAGCGCTCCAGCACCTGTCGCGAATTCGAGTCGTCGTGGGAGCACGGCGAGCACAATCCCGATTGCGACAAGGCACGCGCCGCCTTTGGCCTGCTCCCGCTCGAACGGCCTGTTCTGCTGGTGGAGTCAACTCATCTGGATGTAATGGGCGTTCTTTAGAACATTTGGCGATTGAGCCTATTCCGAAATAGTTGGTACGTCCGTCTTCCAACGGCTGTTTAAAACCCTGCGACTCCTATAATCATTCCAAAGTGCCATCAGTTACCCAGACTGAGATCACTCCGGCAGTGGACACATGGAGCGTGCTATGGATTGGCTGGGTTTGCATTTTCTCCCCGCGACATCGGTAAGTGGCCGGATGCTGCTTGAGTGCAGCCATAACCCTCTGCTGATTCTGCTTGCCTACGCAGTGGCTTGCGCTGCCAGCTTCGCGACACTGGACATCGCCGAACGTGTGGGCCACGTCGAGCACCGCAACGCGCGTCTGCGCTGGCGTGCACTGGGCGCGCTATGCCTGGCGGTGGGTATTTGGGCGATGCATTTCATCAGCATGCTGTCGTTTCAGGCGCCGCTGGAAATGCACTACGACCTGCCCATCACCGTCGCCTCGCTGGCGATTGCGCTGGTGTCCGGCATGGTCGCCATGGAAGCCCTTAGTCACGCTGAGTTGAACGTCGCGCAATATCTGTTTGCTGCCATCTGCATTGGCCTGGGTATCACCGCAATGCACTACGTGGGCATGTCTGCCATGCGCTCCAGTGCGGTGCAGTATTACGAGCCCGTGCGCTTTGCAGGCTCGGTCGTGGTAGCGATTGCCAGCAGCCTGGCTGCGCTGGTTCTGGCGATTCATCTGCGTCAGGGCAGCGGGCTTTTCCATCAATTGATCAAGTACGGTGCCAGTCTGGTGCTGGGCGCCGGGATCGTCAGCACCCATTTCATGGGTATGTGGGCGTTGCATCTGATGGTGCCGGACGGCACGCAGATGCAAATGGCGTCCACTGAAAACAGCCTGCAATTGAGCCTGACCATCGCCCTGATCGTGCTGCTGATCATCGCAGGCAGCGTCAGCGCGGCACTGGCCGACAAAAAACTTCAGGCCAAGGAGCGTGACCTGCATCGGGTCAATGCGCTGTTGAGCCAACTGGATCAGGCTCGCGTCTCGTTACAGCAAGTGGCCCATTACGACGCCCTCACCAACCTGATCAACCGTCGAGGCTTCAATCAGATCTTCGCCGAGCGCCTGATGGAACAGCAGTTGGCGGACGGCATGCTGGCGGTGATGTTTCTCGATGTCGATCACTTCAAGCGCATCAACGACAGCCTGGGTCACGACGCTGGCGACGAGCTGTTGAAAGTCATCGCCGAGCGGATTCGCGGCGCCACACGTGCCCATGATGTGGTGGCGCGGTTTGGCGGGGATGAGTTTTGCATCCTCATTGCCTTGCACAACATCGAGGAAGCCCGGCACATGGCACAGCGGGTCATGGCCAAAATGAAAGACCCCATCGCGTTGGCCGGGCGGCGCATGGTGATGAGTACCAGCATCGGCATCAGCGTTTTTCCGCACGACGGCACCACGTGTGAAGAACTGCTCAAGAACGCCGACCTTGCGCTCTACCAATCCAAGGGCAACGGCCGCAACACCCTGCATTTCTTCAACGAAGGCCTGAAGACCAAGGCCAGCCTGGAGTTGCATCTTGAAGAGCAACTGCGCAGCGCATTGGTCGAAGAGCAGGGCCTGCAAGTGTTCTACCAGCCTATCGTCGACCTGCGCACCGGTCACGTGGCCAAACTGGAAGCCCTGGTGCGCTGGCAGCACCCGGTCCATGGCCTGCTGACACCGGACCGTTTCATCACCATCGCCGAAAACAACGGATTGATTGCCGAACTGGACAACTGGGTGTTGCGCCGGGCTTGTCAGGATCTGGCGCAACTGTGCGACAGCGGCTTCGAAAAACTGGTCATCGCGGTGAACTGCTCGGCGTTGAATCTGGCCCGCGAAGAACTGGTTCAAGAAATGGACGTCGCCCTCAAAGCAGCGGGCGTAGCCCCACAGCGACTGGAGCTGGAGGTCACGGAAAACGCTCTGATGGGCAACATCAGCAACACCGTGCTGTTGCTCAACGACATTCGCAAGCTGGGCGTGGCCCTGTCCATCGACGACTTTGGCACCGGCTATTCGTCACTGGCTTACCTCAAACGGCTGCCGCTGGACACGGTGAAGATCGACCGCTCGTTCATTCTCGACATCCCCAAATACCCGCAAGACATGGAAATCGTTCAGGCGATCATCGTCATGGCCCACACCCTGCACCTCAAAGTGGTCACCGAAGGCGTGGAAACACCGGCACAACTGGAGTTTCTCAGCGAATATGGCTGCGATTACGTGCAAGGCTATCTGTTCAGCAAACCGGCGCCGCTCGAAGCGCTCAGGCCCTTGGTGAAACAGCTCAACCAGCGCAAGCCGTCCGAACTGTGGCCTTCCACTCACCTGTTGGAAACTGTGGAGATGACAGGCACCACCCCCGGTACAAGCGGCAAGTCTCAACGTGCCAGTCACGCCCACGGCGACCGTTTTCGCGCCCGCCCTCAGCGTTGAGCCTGTGAAGCAGCGCTCAACCTCGCGCCGGCCCCGTCAAGAAGCACCGCTCCCTGCCGATCAGCAGAGGGATTCCCTTAGGCGGTGCTAGGGCTAGGCCCTATCGCCCGCCGCCGATATCCCGCTGTAGAGTCGGGTTTTATTTTCAGTGATGGCGCGCTGATACCTCTGCGTCATCCTCCAGGCATGACGTGCGATGACCAACAAAACCGAGGCAGCCGGCGCTGTATCCGAACTTCTGCAACACGTACTCGACGAGCACAGTGTCGTGCCCCAGGGCCATTACCGCGCTCAGCCGGTGCCTGCCCAGTCGTATTTGTATTTCACTGAAACCGACACGGACCGCATCCTCGACAACCTCGACGGCCTGCGCGACATGGTGTTTCCGCCGTCGATCCATTTCGAAGAAACGGAAAACCGTAGCGATCAGCAGTTTCCCTCGGTCTGCCTGATCGGCCTGGGCCGTTGCGGCTCCAACATCGCGCTGGACGTCGCGGAACTGGTGTACAACGCCCGCACCTTCTATCTCAATCAGTTGAATAACGACGATCGCCTGCGCGACGACAAGGGCTACAGCCCGGCACGCTGGATTCGCAACAACTTGCGCCTGGTGCAGAACAAGTCGAGCAAGCCGGTGTTTCTGGTCGAGCCACTGGTGATGCTGGGCGATCTGGACAAAGACATTGCCGGACGCATCCGCTTTTCGCGCAAAGGCGAGAAAAGCGGCTTCATCAAGGACTACAGCAAGATGAAGATCATGGACTTGTCCGAAGTCCATGCTGGGGGCGCCGGTAACGCGCCGATCCTGGGCCAGTACTTGGCCAAGATCATCCTCAACAAGGACACCGAGCATTTTTCCAGCGCCGACTGGAAACTGATCCACTCGTACCTGATCGACTCCTGCGGCATCAAGGCCAACCAGTCGCGGCTGTATTTCTACATTTTCAGTGCAGGCGGCGGTACCGGCTCGGGCATGGCCTCGGAGTTCGGCCTGGCGCAGCAATTCTCGTACATGAACAAGACGTTCGACACCAAGCCTGCCAGCGAGAACGACGGCAAACGTGGGCGCTCGTTCGTCTTCGAGCCGATCTTCACCAGCGGCATCTGCGTGCTGCCTAACATTTCCGACCATCGCAGCGAAATGTCCGAAGCCCTGCACATCAACGCCGGACGTTTGCTGTGCAAGTATCTGGCAGAGGAATGGGACTTCTCGTACAACTTCGAGAACGAAGACAGCAGCGAAGCCAGCGTCATGGGCCGCATTCGCCCATGGAACGCCATGATGCTGATCTCGAATGACATCATGCGTTACGCCGAAGAGAGCGATGACGGCACCATCGAGAACATCGACGTCAACGCCATGGAGCGTCACGCGAACCAGTACATCTCACAGCAGATTTTCAACATTCTGACGGCCCAGGCGGTTACGACCGACTACGACCAGAATTATTTCCGGCGCGCAGGCATCGACATTGGCGAGACGATTCGCCTGGACGCCAACGACCTGTTCATGAGCCTGGCCGGTCCTGTGGCCATTGCCTACGCCGAATCGGTGGTGCCGGAAACGCCCCCTGCCGGGTCGGACAAGCTGAAAATCTTCGAGAAAGAACAACCGCGTCTGGACATCGACGACCTGTTCTTCCGCTCCATCGACTTGCCGCACTTCAACAAGATGACCCAGGCCATCGAGGGCATCAGCCTGCTGCCGATCGAGTCGCGGCGTTACCGCGCTGCGCTGGAGCAGTACAAAACATCGGGCTACGACGCGGCAGCGCTGCACGACCTGCACTTCTTCAAGAATTGCTCCTCGGTGGTGTCCATCGTTTCGCTGCCCAAGGATTACAAGCTGTCGTACATGGACCTGAACCGGCTCAAGACCCATCTGAACAGCCTGTTCCCCAACACCACGCTCAAGCGCTACGCACTGGTGATCGGCGCCTCGGCCAACCTGTCGCTGACCACGCTGATTGCCAAAAGCCCGTGCCTGTCGGACGACTTCCTGACCCTGATCGTGGCGTTCATCAAGCGCTGCTTCGCCAAACAGCCGTATCGCTTCGATGACACGCTGGACAACTCGATTCTGGATTTCATCATGAGCGAGGAATTCGACGAGGACCGTATCGACGACCTGCTCAACGAATACGAAAACCCGGCGAAAATCCTCGACACCAACTGGTACGCGATCAAGCCGATGTACGAGAAGAAATACCGCGAGTTGATTGACGACAAATCGCGATTTATCTCGATCAACGACATTCGTATTTCGCGGGAAAGTGTGAAGAAGGCGGTGAAATACCTGCGCGAGATTTACCGCCACCGGATCGGCAAAACGCGAGTGATTTCGTTGAATCAGCATACGGGGAAGACTGATTATTTGGGGTGAGATCGCTGGGTCTCAGATTGAGATCGCTACATTGATGCCCTTCGGGCGCATTCGCCAGCAAGCCGACGAATGCGCCCGAGGGGCATCAGAGTAACAATCTAAAGCGAGGCCAGCGTTACCCCCGCACCCACTTCGCCATCACTACTCGCACCAATACAGCGCGCAACTCCGCATCACGCCCTTTCCTGGATCAACACCCAAGGCGCCACCACCACCGCCCACAACGTCGGATCACGCTCCAGCAAGTCCAGAGCCGTTGATTCAGAGACCTTGCCGACCTCCCCGCTCTTTAGCCACGCAGCCACTTTGGCCTCGGCGTTCTCGGCGAAAGCTTCGGCCACGACAATCAGATCCTGAGAGGGTTCGACCCACAACAGGGCACCCTTGGCGAAGAACGGTTGCAATTCTTTCCAGGAGATCGAAGCCGTTTCGCCAAGCAGCTTGGCATAGAGGGTGCTAGGTTCTTGCGTCATGGGTTTCACCGTTTGGAAAATCGGCGCAAATGATAACGCCGCCTTCCCTGCGCTCAAACCCGGATTCAAGTGATTGATTGCAGAGAACTTCGCTCAAGCCGATAGATAGAACGACCCGGTTGGGTAATCGACCGGCTTGATTGTGTATCTTTCTTTCGATTAAGCGACATAGACAGGCTTTGCCCCCCGTAGCCAGCTTTTCAAGCGCTCAACCGGCGCTCTAAACTGTTCCGGTACAGTTGCTGGGGGTGTGGCCTGGATAAATCAATCCGGTCCTGCAGCTTTGGCCGTCAGGATTATAAAAACTACAACGCAAGAGTGGAGCATCATGACTAAGGGTATTAATCAGATTTCCAAGCTGTTTGCCGCACTGGTTCTGGCGGGGGTTGCCAGCCATTCGTTCGCAGCCGACACCATCAAGATCGGCATCGCCGGTCCTAAAACCGGTGCTGTTGCCCAATACGGCGACATGCAGTTCAGCGGCGCCAAGATGGCCATCGAGCAAATCAACGCCAAAGGCGGTGTGGACGGCAAGAAGCTTGAGGCCGTTGAATACGACGACGCCTGTGACCCTAAACAAGCGGTGGCGGTCGCCAACAAAGTGGTCAACGATGGCGTGAAATACGTTGTCGGCCACCTGTGCTCCAGCTCCACCCAGCCAGCGTCCGACATCTATGAAGACGAAGGCGTGATCATGATCACCCCGGCCGCTACCAGCCCGGACATCACTGCCCGTGGTTATAAACTGGTGTTCCGCACCATCGGCCTGGACAGCGCTCAGGGCCCAGCTGCAGGCGAGTACATCGCCAAGCAGGTCAAGCCGAAAATCGTTGCGGTCATCCACGACAAGCAGCAATACGGTGAAGGCATCGCCACCGCCGTTAAACAAACCCTGGAAAAAGACGGCGTGAAAGTCGCCCTGTTCGAAGGCATCAACGCCGGCGACAAGGACTTCTCCTCGCTGATCGCCAAGATGAAGCAAGCCAACGTCGACTTCGTCTACTACGGCGGCTACCACCCAGAGCTGGGCCTGATTCTGCGTCAGGCCCAGGAAAAAGGCCTGAAAGCGGGCTTCATGGGTCCGGAAGGCGTGGGTAACGCTTCGATCTCGCAAATCGCTCAGGACGCTTCCGAAGGCCTGCTCGTGACCCTGCCGAAATCCTTCGACCAGGATCCGGCGAACAAGGCACTGGTTGACGCCTTCAAAGCGAAGAAAGAAGACCCGAGCGGTCCATTCGTGTTCCCGGCCTACGCCGCTGTGGAAGTGATCGCCGAAGGCATCAAGGCCGCCAAGTCCGAAGACACCGCTAAAGTGGCTGAAGCTATCCACAAAGGCACTTTCAAGACCCCGACCGGCGATCTGTCCTTCGACGCCAAGGGTGACCTGAAAGACTTCAAATTCGTCGTCTACACCTGGCACAAAGATGGCACCAAGACTGAAGCCCCTGTGAAGTAATCACACGCCTCAGGTTGAACCCGAAGCCCACTGCAACCGCAGTGGGCTTTGTTTTAGCTGGCACGCGGGGTTTCACAAGAACCTTGATGGCCTGAACATCTTGAAACCGCACCAGTGAATCACTGGGCTCGTGCCAAACGCGGACGTAGATCACGACGCGCGAGCGGGAAAAAGACTTCACCAGTGAAACACCGAGAAGGTTTTTAGGAGCGCGGCAAATGCCCGAGATAGACATCTATCATTTTTTCCAACAGCTCGTTAATGGCATGACCATTGGCAGCACGTACGCCTTGATCGCCATCGGCTACACGATGGTCTACGGCATCATCGGCATGATCAACTTCGCCCACGGCGAGGTGTACATGATCGGCTCCTACATCGCGTTCATCGCGCTGGCGGGCCTGACCATGCTGGGCCTGGACAACCTTCCCCTGCTGATTACCGCAGCCTTCGTCGCCAGTATCGTGGTGACCAGCGCCTACGGTTACGCCATCGAACGGGTTGCCTACCGTCCGCTGCGCGGCAGCAATCGTCTGATCCCTCTGATTTCCGCGATCGGCATGTCGATCTTCCTGCAGAACACCGTGCTGTTGTCGCAGGACTCGAAAGACAAATCGATCCCCAACCTGATTCCCGGCAACTTCGTGTTCGGCCCAGGCTCCACCCATGAAGTGGTGATCTCGTACATGCAGATCCTGATCTTCATCGTGACCGTCGTGGCCATGCTCGGCCTGACCTGGTTTATCTCCCGCTCTCGCCTGGGTCGCGCCTGCCGCGCCTGTGCCGAAGACATCAAGATGGCCAACCTGCTCGGCATCAACACCAACAACATCATCGCCCTGACCTTCGTCATCGGTGCTGCACTGGCCGCAGTCGCTGCAGTGCTGCTGAGCATGCAATACGGCGTGATCAATCCCAACGCCGGTTTCCTCGTCGGCATCAAGGCCTTCACCGCGGCGGTACTGGGCGGTATCGGCAGTATCCCGGGCGCGATGCTCGGCGGTCTGGTGCTGGGTGTGGCTGAAGCGTTCGGCGCCGACATCTTCGGCGACCAGTACAAGGATGTGGTGGCGTTCGGTCTTCTCGTATTGGTGTTGTTGTTCCGGCCAACCGGCCTGCTTGGCCGTCCGGAGGTTGAAAAAGTATGACCAGGAATCTCAAATCGGCCCTGTTCAGCGCTGTCTTGGTGCTGCTGGTTGCCTACCCGATCCTCGGGCTCAAACTGGACATCGTCGGGGTCAACCTGGCGGTCGTCGGAGCCAGTACCACCACCGTGATGGTGATTTTCGCCGCGGCTCTGCTGATGTTCCTGCGCGTGCTGTTCAACGAGCAGATCAGCGCCATGTGGCGCTCGCGTCCTCAGACCAAACTGGTGTCGGACAAGGCCAGCAATCTGCTGACCCAACAGTCCACCCAGCGCTGGTTCCTCGGCGCCATCGTTGTCGTTGCCCTGATCTGGCCGTTCTTCGGCTCCCGTGGTGCAGTCGACATCGCGACCCTGATCCTGATCTACGTGATGCTGGGCCTGGGCCTGAACATTGTCGTCGGTCTGGCCGGCCTGCTGGACCTGGGTTACGTCGGTTTCTATGCCGTCGGTGCCTACACCTACGCTCTGTTGCAACACTATTTCGGCTTCGGTTTCTGGATCTGCCTGCCATTGGCCGGCCTGGCATCGGCGACGTTCGGCTTCCTGTTGGGCTTCCCGGTATTGCGCTTGCGCGGTGACTACCTGGCCATCGTGACACTGGGCTTCGGTGAAATCATTCGCCTGTTCCTGCGTAACCTGACCGACATCACGGGCGGCCCGAACGGAATCAGCAACATCGAAAAACCGACCCTGTTCGGCCTCACCTTCGAGCGTAAAGCGGCCGAGGGCATGCAGACCTTCCACGAGTTTTTCGGTCTGGAATACAACTCCATCAACAAAGTGATCTTCCTTTACCTGATCGCCCTGCTGCTGGCTTTGCTCGCCCTGTTCGTGATCAACCGCCTGCTGCGCATGCCGATCGGCCGCGCGTGGGAAGCCCTGCGTGAAGACGAAATCGCCTGTCGCGCACTGGGTCTGAACCCGACCGTAATCAAGCTTTCCGCGTTCACCCTGGGGGCTGCGTTCGCCGGCTTCGCGGGTAGTTTCTTCGCCGCACGCCAAGGCCTGATCACCCCGGAATCGTTCACGTTCCTCGAATCGGCGATCATCCTCGCCATCGTGGTACTAGGCGGCATGGGTTCTCAATTGGGCGTGATTCTCGCGGCGGTCGTGATGATCCTCTTGCCGGAACTGCTTCGCGAATTCAGCGAATACCGCATGCTGGGCTTCGGCGCCTTGATGGTGCTGATGATGATCTGGCGTCCTCAGGGCTTCCTGCCGATGCAGCGTCCCGTCATGAAACTCAAAGGGGAACGCTGATGAGCCGTCCACTTCTGCAAGCCTCTGGCTTGAGCATGCGCTTTGGCGGCCTGTTGGCGGTCAATGGCGTCGGTCTGACCGTTCAGGAAAAGCAGGTCGTGTCGATGATCGGCCCGAACGGCGCGGGCAAGACCACCGTTTTCAACTGCCTGACCGGTTTCTACAAGCCTACAGCGGGCACCATCCTGCTGGACGGTGAGCCGATTCAGGGCCTGGCCGGTCATGAGATCGCCCGTAAAGGCGTGGTGCGGACCTTCCAGAACGTGCGTCTGTTCAAGGAAATGACCGCCGTGGAAAACCTGCTGGTCGCCCAGCACCGCCACCTGAACACCAATTTCCTGTCTGGCCTGTTCAAGACCCCGGCGTACCGCAAGAGCGAGCGCGAGGCCATGGAATACGCCGAGCACTGGCTGGAAGCCGTTGACCTGAAAGCCTTCGCCAACCGCCCTGCCGGTACGCTGGCCTACGGTCAGCAACGTCGTCTGGAAATCGCCCGCTGCATGATGACGCGTCCGCGCATCCTCATGCTCGACGAACCGGCGGCAGGTCTGAACCCCAAGGAAACCGAAGACCTGAAGGCGCTGATCGGTGTGTTGCGCAACGAACACAACGCCACGGTGTTGCTGATCGAGCACGACATGAAACTGGTCATGAGCATTTCCGACCACATCGTGGTGATCAACCAGGGCACGCCTCTGGCTGACGGCACACCGGAACAGATCCGCGACAATCCTGATGTGATCAAAGCCTACCTGGGGGAAGCGTAAATGCTGCAGTTCGACAACGTTTCCACCTTCTACGGCAAGATCCAGGCGCTGCACAGCGTCAGCATCGACGTGCAGCAGGGCGAGATCGTCACCCTGATCGGCGCCAACGGTGCGGGCAAGTCCACCTTGCTGATGACCCTGTGCGGCTCGCCGCGCGCTCACAGCGGCAGCATTCGCTACATGGGCGAAGAGCTGGTCGGTCTGGAATCCTCGGTGATCATGCGCAAGAGCATTGCGGTCGTGCCGGAAGGCCGCCGTGTGTTCGCCCGCCTGACCGTCGAGGAGAACCTGGCCATGGGCGGTTTCTTCACCGAGAAGGGCGATTATCAGGAGCAGATGGACAAGGTCCTGGAACTGTTCCCGCGCCTGAAGGAACGCTTCAACCAGCGTGGTGGCACCATGTCCGGCGGCGAGCAGCAAATGCTCGCCATCGGTCGTGCCTTGATGAGCAAGCCGAAAATGCTGCTGCTCGACGAGCCGTCGCTGGGTCTGGCGCCGATCATCATTCAGCAGATTTTCGAAATCGTCGAACAATTGCGGCGTGAAGGCGTGACCGTGTTCCTAGTCGAGCAAAACGCCAACCAGGCCCTGAAAATCGCCGACCGCGCCTACGTTCTGGAGAACGGCCGGGTGGTGATGCAGGGCACAGGTGCAGAGCTGCTGGTCGATCCAAAAGTGCGGGATGCGTATCTGGGCGGGTGATCGCCTGCTAAAAGAAACGGCCCCTCAATGGGGCCGTTTTGCTATTCGGTACTCAAAGCGTTTCCAGCCTGTTTCGGCAGGTGTCGAACCACGCCGTCAAAAACTCCGCCATGACCTTCACGCGCCTCGGCAGATGCTGGTCAAATCCATGCACCAGAAACAACGATGACACGGGCGTCTGGTACTCGCGCAGCAACCACGCCATCCGACCGTCGCCGATTTCGTTATACACAAGGCAAGACGGCAACCTCGCAATGCCCTGCCCCATCAACACAGCCCGCTTCAGCAAACCAGGATGATTGCTGGAAAAAGCGCCTCGGATACCCACGCGACTGACTTCCTGATTGCAGTGATAGGTCCAGATTTCATGTGGGTCTCGATGGCTGCTCGACAGGCAGCGATGCACGCGCAGTGCGTCCGGCGTTTGCGGCTTGCCGTGCTGGGCGAGGTATTCGGGACTGGCGCAGGTCAGCGTTTGCAGGGCAAACAACGGATGTGCAGTGAGCCGCTCATTGACCCCAATGCTCGAACGGATGCCCAGATCGAAACCATCCCGCCGCAACTCACGAAACGCATCGTTCAGTTCCAGCTCTACGTGGACATCGGGATATTGCGGCGAAAACTCCGTCTGTATCGCCTCGAACAACGTATCCCCCATGACCACCGGCACGCTCAGTCGGACGGTGCCTGTCAGCCGTTCGCTCAAACACGCCATGGCGTCACGCACACGGTCGCGATGCGCCAGCAACGCCCGCGCCTCGGGCAACAAGACGGCCCCTGCTGGCGTCAACGACAGTGTGCGGGTCGTGCGATGGAGCAGCCTCGCTCCGAAATTGCTTTCCAGTTTGCTGATGCGTTTGGAGAGCTGGCTGGTACTGACGTCCAGCCATTGCGCCGCCAGCGTGAAACTGTTGGCCTCGATCAGCATTGCAAACGCCGCCAGATCGTCCATTTCGCTCATGACCGCTTCCCTTCCGCCCAACTGCCCCGTGAAAGCGGCGATGGTAGTGAGGGTGCTTCGATCCGCAAACTCCTCGAACGGATAGGTGCTTTAGGGAGACGCCCTTTTTATAGGGGATTTCGTTACAAGCGCATCGGAAACAACCTACAGACAAGACACATTCCGCAGGAGGGCAATCAGCGCTTGTGATGCGCGACCAGCCTGAGTAACGTGACGGCTCTTGTCTGGAGATCGCTCATGTTTGCTGCTCGTTCTGTCGTGATGTTCGCCCTGTTGCCTCTTTTCGCCGGTTGCCAGTTTTTGCCTGTGCACTCCAGTGACGACAAGGTGTCAACGGCGGGCATGATCCGCATGCAAGGCATCCTGACAGGTGATGGCGGCAAGCTGTTCTTCGAGCCGTGCAACGAACAACGTCGCTACGCCGTCACGGATAGGGGCAACACCGGTATTCTTCAGGAAGCCGCCTCCGTGGTGGACAAAAGCAACAAGGCGTTCGCGGACGTTCGAGGCAACTTCGTTGCGAGTCGGGCACAGGGAAGCGACGGTCAGGCCGACGTGTTTCAGCTCTATCGCGTCGAGCGCCCGAGCGGTGCCTGCGAAGACCCCAATTTCAAGCGCCTGACCATCCACGCCAGCGGCAATGGTCCCAAATGGAATCTGAACGCCAGCGGCAAGGGTCTGGTGCTGGAGCGTGAGGGCATGGAGCCGTTCGCCGTGCCTTACATGGAAGAACAGATGCCTGAAGGCCGCTTCAACCTGATTACCGATGCCAACGACCAGCACGTCGAGTTGTACGTCGCGCCTCAGCGCTGTGTCGATCCGGCCACTGGCGCAGTGCAGCACCTGACTGCCGAGCTGCGGGTCAATGGCCAGGTGCAGCGTGGATGTGCGTATTTCGGCGCGCTGCGTAACGATTGAAATCCCCAAACAACCTTGTGGGAGCCGCCTTGGTGGCGAAAGCGGTGCATGGGTCAACATCGTACTCGGCTGATCCGACGCATTCCTCACCAAGGCGGCTCCCACAGATCATCAGCGTCAAGCGCCGTTCTGGCTTATAATCGCCGGTTCTTGTAGTGCTGCCGGGCCGATCCTGCGGCCTGAAACCGGATCTTTTCATGTTACGAATCACCGAACTCAAACTGCCGCTGGACCACGCGGACGACGAGCTACGCCCTGCGCTGCTGCAACGCTTGGGCATCGACAGTGCCGAGCTGCTGGATTTCACCCTGTTCAAGCGCAGCTATGACGCGCGCAAGAAATCCACCGAACTGCAATTCATCTACACCCTCGATTTCAAAGTGCGTAATGAGGCGGCGCTGCTCAAGCGCCTGAGCCATGACAAGCACATCGGACCGGCGCCGGATGTCAGCTACAAAGTCGTCGGCCAGGCACCTGCGGGTTTGAGCGAGCGTCCTCTGGTGGTCGGTTTCGGCCCGTGCGGCATTTTTGCGGGCCTGTTGCTGGCCCAGATGGGCTTCAAGCCCATCATCCTGGAGCGTGGCAAGGAAGTGCGCCAGCGCACCAAGGACACCTGGGGCCTGTGGCGCAAAAGCGTGCTCAACCCCGAATCCAACGTGCAGTTCGGCGAAGGGGGCGCGGGCACCTTCTCTGACGGCAAACTCTACAGCCAGATCAAAGACCCGAAATTCCACGGGCGCAAAGTCCTGCACGAGTTCGTCAAAGCGGGCGCGCCGGAGGAGATCCTCTACGTCAGCAAGCCGCACATCGGCACCTTCCGTCTGACTGGCGTCGTGGAAAACATGCGCCAGCAGATCATCGCCCTGGGCGGCGAGGTGCGCTTCCAGCAGAAAGTCACTGACGTGCTGGTCGACGATGGCCAGTTACACGGTGTAGTGCTCGACAGCGGTGAACGCATCGATTCGAAGCACGTCATTCTGGCGCTGGGCCACAGTGCGCGCGACACTTTCCGCATGCTGCACGGCCGTGGCGTCTACATGGAAGCCAAACCCTTTTCGGTGGGGTTCCGTATCGAGCACCCACAGGGCCTGATTGACCGAGCGCGACTGGGCAAATACGCCGGGCATCCGAAACTCGGCGCCGCTGATTACAAACTGGTGCACCACGCGAAGAATGGCCGCTCCGTCTACAGCTTCTGCATGTGCCCGGGAGGCACGGTGGTGGCCGCGACGTCGGAACCGAATCGCGTGGTCACCAACGGCATGAGCCAGTACTCGCGCAACGAGCGCAACGCCAACTCCGGCATCGTGGTCGGCATCACCCCTGAAGAAGACTATCCGGGCAGCCCACTGGCTGGCATCGAGCTGCAAGAACGTCTGGAATCCCATGCCTACATCATGGGCGGCGAGAACTACGAAGCGCCCGCCCAATTGGTGGGTGATTTCATCGCCGGTAAAGCGTCGACTCAGTTGGGTGAAGTGGAGCCGTCCTACAAACCCGGCGTCAAACTCACCGACTTGGCCGACGCATTGCCTGCGTTTGCCATTGAGGCGATCCGCGAAGCCTTACCCGCGTTCGACAAGCAGATCAAAGGCTTTTCGCTGCACGACGCCGTGCTCACCGGCATCGAAACCCGCACCTCGTCGCCACTGCGCATCACCCGTGGGGCAGACATGCAGAGCCTGAACGTCAAAGGCCTGTTCCCGGCTGGCGAAGGCGCGGGCTATGCAGGGGGGATCATGTCAGCAGGTGTCGACGGGATCAGGATTGCAGAAGCCGTGGCGCGGAGCATTCTGGGGATCGAGCAATAGCCTGACGACGCATTCGCCACCAAGGCGGCTCCCACAACGATCGTGCCGAATTCACATCTTGAGTCAGAGGATGAACCTGTGTCGGCTTGCTGGCGAAAACGCGATCACTGTGGGAGACGCCCGGCCAGCTTCCACACCGCAAATCTCTGAAACGTCCTACAAGCCGCGCAGAACAAGCCCCGCAGCATTTTGTAACTAAGAAAATAGATAGGTTGTATACAGGTTTTTAATAACCAAATCGTATATAACTTTTGTTTTCAGCAATAAGAACACACGGTACGGTGTCGCTCCCTGTGCGCATGTCCATGGAGAGTGCCCTTGCCTGTACGCAATACATTCAAACGTTTTTTCCAGCTAGAGGCGGCTGGCGGTCTGTTGCTGATTGCAGCCGCCGCGCTGGCTCTGCTGATCAACAACTCCCCCCTTTCCTGGCTGTATAACGGCCTGCTCGACGTGCCCGTGGTGGCTCAGATCGGCGCGTTGAAGATCGCCAAACCTCTGCTGCTGTGGATCAACGATGGCTTGATGGCGTTGTTCTTTCTGCTGATCGGCCTGGAAGTGAAACGCGAGGTCGTTCAGGGGCATTTGTCACGGCCTTCACAGGTCGTTCTGCCCGGCGCAGCGGCAATGGGCGGCATGGTGGTGCCCGCGCTGTTTTTCTGGGCCTTGAACAAAGACAACCCCGCCGCCATGAGTGGCTGGGCAATCCCCATGGCCACCGACATTGCGTTCGCCCTGGGCGTACTGGCGCTGCTGGGCAAGCGTGTTCCCGTGTCCCTCAAGCTGTTTCTGATGACGCTGGCGATCATCGACGATTTGGGGGCGATCATTGTCATCGCCCTGTTCTACTCCGGCGAGCTATCCACCCTGTCATTGAGCATCGCAGCAGCATCGATTGCAGCGCTCATCGTCATGAACCGGCTCGGTGTCGTCCGGCTTGCGCCCTATCTGCTGGTCGGCCTGGCGTTGTGGGTGTGCGTGCTCAAAAGCGGCGTCCACGCCACCCTGGCAGGGGTCATTCTGGCGTTCTGTATTCCACTGAAAACCGCCCGAGACTCGCCCTCGCCTTTGCAAACACTGGAGCATGCCCTGCACCCCTGGGTCGCCTACGGCATCCTGCCGCTGTTCGCCTTTGCCAACGCCGGTGTGTCGTTGAGCGGGATAACGATAGACAGCTTCACCCATCACGTTCCCATGGGCATTGCCTTGGGACTGCTGCTGGGCAAGACGATCGGCGTGTTTGGCCTGACCTGGCTGGCGATCAAAGCCGGACTCGCGGCACTGCCCACTGGCGCCAACTGGGGGCAGGTGCTGGGCGTGTCAGTCCTGTGTGGCATCGGTTTCACGATGAGCCTGTTCGTCGGTTCTCTGGCCTTCGTACCCGGAGAAAGCACATTCGCGGGCATGGACCGCATGGGCATCCTGACCGGCTCCATCGCTGCTGCGCTGATCGGCTATGGCATCACCGCGATGGCCAGCCGCAAACCGCAAACGCCATAATCTCTGAAGCCAGATGCAAAAACGCCCCGAACAAACGGGGCGTTTTGCATTGGGTGCGGCAAGAGCAACACGTGTCACATCGTGCTCGCCACAAGGTGCATCAGTGGCTGACGCGGCTGGTGCCATTGACCGTCATGATGCGCACACGCTCACCGATACGGAAAATTTCGTTCTCCTGAACCTGCTGCACATAGGCGCGCATGGTGCCGTCGTCTTCACGTACGGTGATTTCAACGCCTTGAGTACGGGTCAGGCCTTCCTCGGTCATGGAGCCCAGCAGGCCGCCGGCCACTGCACCGATCACGGCCGTCACGATACTGCCGCGACCGCCGCCGATGGCACTACCCCCCACACCACCCACGATTGCACCGGCGCCCGCACCGATCGGGGTCTTGGTGCCTTCAATCTTCACAGGACGCAGCGATTCAATCGTACCCAGGCGCACAGTCTGCACTTGGCGAGCTTCTTCACGGGAATACGAGTCGCCAGTCAGGCTCGAAGTACAGCCGCCCAGCGTCAGCGCCATGGCGGTGAACGAAGCGACCAACAGAACAGACTTACGCATAACATTTGCCTCCAGAGGAACAGGTAGCCATTAGACTCCGCGACGCCAATCGATGTCACGGTCCTGTACCGATAATTTACGTTCATTCAGGGGCTATACAGAAAGCCACCGGCGTCTACGAGTATGGACGATTGACCCTGCGATAGATTCAAAGAATTCGCATTTACGCCGCCGAGCTGTCGTCAGGGCGCCAGCCGCTCGCGAGTCCATTGCCCGTCGATCAGACGATAATTCAGACGGTCATGCAGTCGGCTGGGCCGCCCCTGCCAGAATTCGATGCGATCCGGCACCAGGCGATAGCCGCCCCAGTGATCCGGGCATTCGGGCTGGATGTCCATGAAACGCGCCTCGGTGGCCTTGAGCAAGCCCTCAAGCTCTTCACGATCCGCAATCACGCGACTCTGTGGCGATGCCCATGCGCCCAGACGACTGCCCAACGGGCGCACCTGGAAGTACGCATCGGATTCTTCATGGGAGACCTTGGCGACCTGGCCTTCGATGCGCACCTGGCGCTCAAGCGTCGGCCAGAAGAACGTCATCGCGGCAAATGGCCGGGCCGTCAACTGCTGGCCCTTGGCGCTCTGGTAGTTGCTGAAGAAGGTGAAGCCCTGAGCGTCGAGGCCCTTGAGCAGCAGGACCCGGCAGTGAGGGCGACCGTCTGCATCGACGGTCGCCAGGGTCATGGCATTGGCCTCGACCGGCGCCTGTTCGGTTTTCACCGCTTCGTCGAACCATTGCTGGAACAACGAGAAAGGTTCTTCCGGTGCCTGCGATTCGGTCAAACCTTCGCGGGCGTAGTTACGACGCATATCAGCCAGACGCTGGCTCATCACTGCCTTCCTTTATCGAAATCCGTGAACGGGATGACGATATTACCCTCAGTTGGCGCTGGCCTGTGCGTCGGAAGCAGGTTTCTTGGCGGCAGCCTTCGCCGGAGCAGCCTTGGCCTTGGTTGGCGCAGCTTTCTTCACCGGAGCCTTCTTGGCGGTGGTGGCTTTGGCAGGCGCGGCCTTCTTGGCGGGTGTGGCGGCCTTGGCAGGGGCAGCAGCAGGCGCTGGCGCCACGGCAGGTTTGGCCTGCTGAACGGCAACTAGGGTCGGCGCAGGCGGCAGGTTGTACTTGGCCATCAGCGCGACCATGGTGTCCTGTGGCGTCATGATGATTTCCACACGACGGTTCAGCGCGCGGCCAGCAGCGCTGTCATCGGCGGCACGCGGCATCACGGCGCCCATGCCACGCAGGTTCAGACGGTTACGCTCAAGACCACTCAGACGGAAGATTGCCGCCACGGACTGGGCGCGCTGCTGGCTGATTTTGGTGTTGGCTTCGCTGGCGACGTCGGCGTGGCCGAGCACCAGAATTGCAGTTTTCTGATCGCCTTCGACCACCTTGGCCATGCGAGTGATCGGGCCGAGATTGATCGGCAGCAGCATTTCCGGACGATCCGGGTTGAAGGTGCTGTCCACCGGCGCGGTCACGACCAGCACATCTTCACGGCGCTCGAACTGAAATTTGCTGTCCTTGATCGCTTCACGCACCTTCGGCTCGTACTGGTCAAGCCAGGCCTGGGTCACTTTAGGGTCGACCTTTGGCACGGCTGGCGTGGCATCTTTCTTGGCATCGCTGCCCCCGAACGGCCACCACCATTTGCTGCCATCGTCGGCCTTGGCCACTTCAGGCTTGGCGGCAGGCTGAGTCGCGGCCAGCTCAGGTTTTTTCTCGGTGGCGCCATGGTCGGAACCGAACGGCCAGTACCAGTGCGTGCCGCTCTCGGCTTCTGTCTTCGCCACTTCGGCCGCCGCAGGATTGGCAGCCGGTTTTACTGGCGCAGCGGCATCTGCGTTTTTACCGGAGCCAAACGACCACCAGTGATCGTTGCTGGCCGATTGATCCTGAGGAGTTTGCGCACAGCCAGTAACGGCAAGGCAAAGGGCAAATGCGAGGCTTTTGTTGGCAGACATGGGTGACCCACACAAATAATTGATCAGAAAATGAACGAAGCAGCGCCCATATAACACGGTTAAACGCTGAGTTGGAAAAGGAAACCGCCCTACGGTTCCCATATGGGCGGTTTACCTGACAGTCGGTAGAACAAGCACTTATCGGCGATAGTTATTGCAAACACTCACCAAGCGCCCGGACTAGACCTTGTGCACGGGGGTCCATCAGTACGTAGGGACCCAACGTGTTGGTCACGAAGCCAAAGGCCACATCACGCTCCGGATCGGCAAACCCCACCGACCCGCCCGCACCTGGGTGGCCAAAGGATTTCCCGCCCAGCCCGAACGTGGCATTCGGCACTGAGGGCTGATCGAGCATGCAGCCCAAACCGAAACGAGTCTGGGTCAGCAAGGTCTTGTCCTGACCCACGCTGTGTTCGCGGGTCAGTTCGTTGACCAACTCGGCATCCAGCAGGCTCCCATCAAGCAAGGCGCTGTAGAAGCCTGCCAGACTGCGAGCATTGCCATGACCATTGGCGGCCGGCTGTTGCATGCGCCTCCATTCGGGTTTGTTGGTGCTGGTCATGATGGACGGCGGGTTGGTGAACGCCCGAGCCGTCATCGATGAGGGTTCACGCATCGTGGTCTGCAGCAGACGCTGAGCCGCGTCATCGCCCGTATTGCCCTTGCCGCGTGCGATATGAGCGACACGGTGAAACGCTTCATCCGGCAGACCGACATGAAAATCCAGGCCAAGAGGACGGGAGATACGCGCCGCGATGGACTCACCCGGTCCGCGCCCATCGGCACGCCGAATCACTTCACCTACCAGCCAGCCATAGGTAATGGCTGCGTAACCATGGCCTTGGCCCGGCGTCCACCACGGTTCTTCGGCGGCCAGTGCATTGGTCATCGCCTGCCAGTCATACAGTGCCTCGGCAGGGAGCATGTCACGAATGGCAGGCAGGCCGGCCTGATGGCAAAGCAGTTGACGCAAGGTGATGGATTGCTTTCCGGCAGCCGCGAATTCCGGCCAGAGACGCGACACAGGCTGATCGAGGTCCAGCTTGCCCTCACCGACCATTTGCAGGGCGGCGACGGCAGTGAAGGTCTTGGTGCAGGAGAACAGGTTGGCGATGGTATCGCTGTGCCAAACCTCGGCACCGTCCTTGTCGGCAGTGCCTGCCCAGAGGTCGAGCACCGTTTCGCCGCCGACCTGTACGCACAGCGCCGCGCCCCGTTCCTGTGGATCATCGAACAACGCTGCGAACGCTTCGCGCACGGCTTCGAATTGAAGCTCGAAATGACCTTGAATCTGCACGGTTAAGCTCTCCGGGCCGGGGCTGCACAAAATGGCGTGCATTGTTTCAGCGATTGGGGGGTTTGGGAACGGGTCACTATAGTTCCTTGGATGTGCAAGTACTGGCCAAGTGTTCCATGTGGGAGCCGGCTTGCTGGCGAATGCAGCGTCTCAGTCAGCAAATGTGTGTTTGATGTACTTCGTTCGCCAGCAAGCCGGCTCCCACAGGTCAGGCGCCAGATCACAAAAAAACGGCGCAACTACCTCAGGAAATCTCACGACGAAACGGTGGCAACGCGTTGAGAATCGCCTTGCCATAGCGTTGGGTGACCACACGCCGGTCCAGCAGCGTGATGATGCCCCGATCCTTCTCGGTTCTCAGCAGACGACCACACGCCTGAATCAAGCGCAACGACGCGTCGGGCACGGCAATTTCCATGAACGGATTGCCACCCCGCGCCTCGATCCACTCGGCCAATGCCGCTTCTACGGGATCATCCGGCACCGCGAACGGGATTTTGGCGATGACCACGTGCTCGCAGTAATCACCCGGCAAGTCGACGCCTTCGGCGAAGCTGGCGAGGCCGAACAGCACGCTTTCATCCCCCCCATCGACACGGGCCTTGTGCTTGTTCAGGGTTTCCTGCTTGGACAGATTGCCCTGAATGAACACTCGTTTGCGCCAGTCCCGCTCCAGGCCGTCGAAGACCTCTTGCATCTGTTTGCGCGACGAGAACAGCACCAGCGTGCCTTTGGAGCCTTCGACCAGATCAGGCAGTTCGCGAATGATCGCTGCCGTGTGTTCCGCCGCATTGCGAGGGTCGGCCTTGAGGTCAGGCACCCGCAGCACACCCGCATCGGCGTGATGAAACGGACTTGGCACCACGGCGGTGACCGCGTCCTTAGGCAGACCGGCGCGCATGCGGAAACGGTCGAACTTACCCAGTGCCGTGAGCGTCGCCGAAGTCACCAGCGCCCCGTAGGCCACGTTCCACAGGTTGCGCCGCAACATCTCGGCAGCCAGGATCGGGCTGGCATTGACCTCGATGTCGAACAGCGAACCGCTTTCGGCGAGGGTCAGCCAGCGCGCCATGGGCGGGCTGTTTTCCGGGTCTTCGGCAGTGAACGCGGTCCACAGCTCCCAGTTGCCGTGGGCACGGGCCAGCAGGCTGCCAAACAGCGGATACCATTCTTCGGCCTGATGGCTGGCGATACCGATGTTCACTTCGCCATCCATGCCTTCCTTGAGCAATTCGGTCAGCCGGGTGAACAGGTCGTCGAGACGGGCAAAGCCTTTCTTCAACTCAATGCCCATTTCACGCATGTGCTCGGGAATCACACCGCCGACGAAGCGATGGCGCGGGCGCTCGCGGCCTTCCATGTCTTCACCGGCCTTGAAGTCGGCGATTTGCTCGCAGGCCGTGAACATGAATTGCTGGTGGGTCTTGATCTCACGAGCCAGCTCCGGCACCTGTTCGATAAGCTTGCCCAGATCCCCCGGCAGCGGGTGCTGGGCCAGTAATTTGGTGAGGTTTTTCGCCGTCTGTTCCAGCCAGTCCGCCGTGGAACGCAGGCGGCTGAAATGGGCGAAATGGCCGATCGCCTTGTCGGGCAAATGGTGGCCCTCGTCGAACACATACAATGTGTCACGGGGATCGGGCAGGACAGCCCCGCCGCCCAAGGCCAGGTCCGCCAGCACCATGTCGTGGTTGGTGACGATGACGTCGACTTTTCCCATGCCTTCTCGTGCTTTATAGAACGCACACTGCTGAAAGTTCGGACAGTGCCGGTTGGTGCACTGGCTGTGGTCGGTGGTCAATCGCGCCCAGTCCTGATCGGCCAGCTCTTGGGGCCAGCTATCACGGTCGCCATCCCATTTATTGCCCGCCAGTTTTTCGATCATGCTGGTGAACAGCTTCTGACTGGCCTCATCGACTTCGATCTTGAAGCCTTCTTCCTCGAAAAGCTGTGCGGTTGCGCTTTGGGCGTTGCCCTCTTGCAGCAACACGTCCAGCTTGGACAGGCACATGTAACGGCCCCGCCCCTTGGCCAGGGCGAACGAGAAATTGAGCCCGCTGTTGCGCATCAGGTCAGGCAGGTCTTTATGGACAATCTGCTCCTGTAGCGCGACGGTGGCGGTGGCTATCACCAACCGTTTTCCTGCCGCTTTGGCGGTCGGAATCGACGCAATCGCGTAGGCGACAGTCTTGCCCGTACCGGTGCCCGCCTCGACCGCCACCACGGCCGGATCGCCCGAACGGCGGCCCTCTTCATCGGTGTCCACCGCGCCCAGCACCTTGGCCACCTCTGCGATCATCAAACGCTGGCCATAGCGAGGTTTGAGGCTCTTGGCTTCGAGGAAACGCGAATAGGCGCCCTGAATCTGGGTTTTGAGTTCGGTGCTGATCATGGGCTGGGTCGTTGGCTCGGCGTCACACGGTTACAGATGAAAAAACCGCTGGATAAATTATCAGTGGTTGCAGCGGGCGGCTATCATACCGCGCTAATGCTTTCTTCGCAGATCGGAGTTGTCGATGTCACCTGTAGCCTTTGTCTACGTCTTGCATGTGTTTTCTGCGGTTCTCTGGGTCGGCGGGATGTTTTTCGCCTGGATGATTCTGCGACCGGCGGTCATCGCAGCCCTCGAAGGTCCGGCACGCCTGAAGCTGTGGCTGCAAGTGTTTCCGCGCTTTTTTGTCTGGGTCTGGTGCGCGGTGATCATGCTGCCGGTGACCGGGATCGGCATCATCAACATCAATTTCAGCGGCTTTCAGACGGCGCCGCGTTACGTGCAGGTGATGATCGGGTTGTATGTGGTGATGACAGCGCTGTTCCTGAGAGTTTCAACGCTGAACCTGCCACAGCTGCGCAAGGCCGTGGACGCAGAGCAGTGGGCCGAAGGTGCTGCTGCGCTGGGCGGGATTCGCAGGCTGGTAGGGATTAACTTGCTGATCGGGATTGCCGTGGTGGCCATCGCAGCGGCTCGTCCGTCGTTTTGAGTGAGTGACCTGTAGAAGCGCGCTTGCCCGCGATTGCGGTGTCACAGACAAATTGCTTCGCGGGCAAGCGCGTTCCTACAGACAATGCATTTACAGCTTGCGAACGCTCACAGAACCCGCTGGCCCGACCGCGCCGCTCTGGCCTTTCTCGCCATTTTTTCCGGACTTGGCGCCATCGGCGCGGTAGACCAGGCACCCCTTGGACGCGCCGCCCTTGCCGCCACGACCGCCCTCACCGCCCACACCACCGGAGCCGCCCTGTACGTTGACCTTCACCCGCTCATCCGGAAACGATTGCGGCAGTTCCAGACGCACCAAAGCCCCCGCCGCACCGTCATGGCCGTTGCCGCCGTTATCGCCATCGAACCCGCGGCTCGCCGAACCCCACGTGCAGCCTGGGTCCTTGCCATTACCGCCGTCGAGGCCGACATAACCGGGCGAACCTGCGCCCCCGCGCGCGTCGATGGACAGCACGTCGGCATTCAACTGTTCAATTCGCACGTTCAGATTTCGCCCCGGTAACGGCGCTTTCTCGAAGGTACCCGGCGCCCCGCGAGCGGTGATCTGCGAACCACTGCCCAGCTCGCCCTGGCGAACCTGCAATTTGAATGGCTCAGCACTCGGCACGATGGCAATACGCGACTCATGGCCCATCACCAATTGGCCAACCTGCACTTCGGTCAACCCTGCAGGAACTAGCAACGTGCCGTAATCCGCCACTTCCAGACGATCCAGTTGCAGTGTGCTGGCGTTGCTCGGCAGGCGCATCAACGAGTGCGGCTCCACCGAAATGGTCTGCGCCATCACCAGTGAACTGCTCAGGGCCGACAGCAGGCCTGCCGTCATCATCAACGCGTTACGCATGCTGAACCTCCGCCTGATGGCGACCGAATGATTGCAGGTGAAAAATGCCGAAAACCAGAATTTGCAGGCGGTCGAACCAGGGGTGCGAGCGCCCCCGCAGGCTACCGTTGAACAGGAACAGTTCCATCAGATGGGTCAGCAGCAACAGACAACCGGCCAGTTTGATCAGCATATCGAAGGGAATCGGCAACACGGCGGCTTGATTGATCAGCACCACGGCCCAAAATCCCAACGTCAAGATTTTCCCCAACCCCCAAAACAACCTCATGACACGCCCCTGCTGTTTTTTATGGCTGTGCGAAAAATGAAAGCGATTCGCACAGAACGGTGACGGAGGTGACTATGCCAGAGGTTGTGAACAATTGCGTCCATCTCTCCATTTTTCGGGCCTGACAAAAAGAAAACCCCGACGCACAGGTCGGGGTTTTCAGTGACGCGCAGCGAAGGATCAGCGGTTGATCTTGATCTCGACACGACGGTTCAGCGCACGGCCTTCAGCGGTTTTGTTGTCCGCTACAGGACGGCTTTCGCCATCGCCTTCGACCGACACGAACGCGCTGCGCGCAATGCCTGCGCTGACCAGGTAATCCGTGACCGAATGCGCACGTTTTTCCGACAGTTTCTGGTTGTAGGCATCGCTGCCCACACTGTCGGTGTGGCCGCTGACATGCAGTTGCACGTTAGGCGCTTCGGTTTTCAGCTTGGTCGCCACGGCATCCAGTTGATGTTTGTCAGCCGGGGTCAGGGTGGCCTTGTTGAATTCGAAGTGCACGTCACGGATGGTGATGATTTCTTCTTTCGGTTGAACCACAGGCGCGGCAACCGGCTCAGGCGCAGGCGTCACGATCGGGCAACCGGTCGCATCCACAGGCGTGCCCTTGGGCGTGTTCGGACACTTGTCGACGCTGTTCAGAACGCCATCGCCATCATCATCGCCATCCCCGTGCGCCCAGCAATAAGCGCCCGCCATCACGCCCACTGCCGCACCGAAGCCCGCCGCTACGGACGCCGACTGAAACGCTCCTACCGCGCCACCCGCGAGCGCACCGCCCGCAGCACACAGAGGCCAGTCGGTCTTTTGCAAGCCGGCACAGCCCGTCAATACACTGGTAACCAAAATCAGAGGTAACGCTGTCCGAATCATGCTCATACAGTTCTTCTCCTTTGGTATCGGCTAAAACCGACTGAAATGCAGTAAAGACGCCGCTGGGGCCATTTGCCACCCGAAAACCGGGGGGTTTGGTGGTTTTTTCAGCGCTCTTGGAGGCTTGTTCTTTTACAAATAGCCTTTTGCCTTCACTCCGTACGCTTTGTCATGGCGACGAATGAAAAAGTTCAAGCCCCAAACGCTGTTCATACTGAAAAGAAAAACAACCGCTAGGCCATGAAGATTGGGCGCGCTAACCTTGCGGGCTTGATCGAGGGATTCTAATGACCGACAGTTTTTCCACCCGCACTCCGCAACAGGCGCTGGCCGCGCTGCTCGACCGCTACGCGCCCAAGCGTCTGTTGTTGATTGGCGCTGACAGCTTTCCGGCACTGCAAGCCTTCAAGGAGGCGCATCCGGACACGGAACTGGCACAAGCAGCGCCGGGGGCGTTGCCCAGTGAGCTGGCCGGTCAACGCTTTGATCTGGCGCTGGTGGTCGATTGCCTGGAACACATGCCCAAGCGCGCAGGCCTGGAATTACTCGGCGGCATTCGCAACCTCAATGCCAGCCGCATTGCGGTACTGGCCGACCTTAAAGCCTGCGGTTGGCAGACCACCGATTTCTATTCTCTGGCCCTGCAAGCCAGCGAACGCTTTGCCCGGGACGAACAGGTACTGACCCTGTTCACCTATGATCTGCGCGAATACAAACAGGTGCCGGACTGGCTGAACGCGAAATTTTGGGCCAACCCGGAGAACTTCGGAAAGTACTGGTGGTGAGGCAGACATCATGAGCAGTGCAATTTGCCCCTGCGGCAGCGGCAATCTTCTCGACGGCTGCTGTGGCCGCTATCACGCAGGCACACCTGCGCCGTGCGCCGAAGCGTTGATGCGCTCGCGCTACAGCGCTTATGTATTGGGACTGGTGGATTATCTGGTGGACACCACATTGCCCATTCAGAAAAGCGGCCTGGATCGCGATTCGATCAGCCAATGGAGCGCACAAAGCACTTGGCTCGGGCTTGAGGTAGAAAGCGCGGAGTTGCTGGGCGGCAAGCCGGAGCATGCCTTCGTCACCTTCACCGCACGTTGGCACGATGCGGGTGGCGAGCACAGTCATCGCGAGCGTTCTGCGTTCGTGCAGAACGGCGGGCGTTGGTACTTCATCGACCCGACCGTACAGCTCAAGGCCGGGCGTAACGACGCGTGTCCGTGTGGCAGTGATTTGAAATTCAAGAAGTGCTGTTCGGCCTATATGGCTTGATGGGCTCCTACCTTGTGGGAGCCGGCTTGCTGGCGAAATGCGATGTGTCATTCAGCCCATCGTCAACTGAACCGATGCATTCGCCAGCAAACTGGCTCCCACAAAAACGGCGCCTGACCGAAATCATTCAGAGGTCTGATCTCAAGCGAGCTTCAAGTGAGAGATGTCTGGCACCAACACATGCTCAACAGGCCTTACCTCGCCCATGTCACTGCCCTGCGGCGCCAGACTCAAGCCTGACAGGTCCAACCGAGGGGCAACCGGTGCGGCTTTAGAGTCTTGCACATCCTTGCCCAGTTCGGAAATCGTGAAGTCTGGCGCGTCGACGTCGGCGAATGCGGCCATGTAGACGTCACGGGGTTCGAATTTCGAGACCTTTTCAGCGTTGTCGGGTTTAACGTCGGCGTTGGATGGCGTCCGTGGCGCGCGTCGGGTCCAGGTGGGTTCATCCGGTGGAGGCGCCAGCTCGACTTCTTCCACTTCAACCGGATCAGGACTTGCCACGGGCTCCGGTTCTGCCTGAACCTGTCCGGCCATTTCCACGACCTCAGCCCGCGCCCCTGCGCGTTCGAGGGTCGAGCGATACTTCTCGGCGGCGGCCTGATCCAGATTGTTCTTCAGGACCAGACGACGGCCGGAAAACAGCAGTGCAATGCGCTGAGCGTCGGCCTGGAACAGTTTTGTCAGATTGGCCTGAACCCGATCAAGTTGTGCGCCGGGTACCAATTGGCCAGAAAAAATGATTTCGTACAGCTTCATGAGTCAATACTCCTTCGACACATGGCGTGAGTATGGCGCAGGCTTTATGGAACAGCGAATTGCCACAAATGGCTGAACGCAAGCCCGACAGGGAGTGACCCCATGGTGTTTCAAGCAAACGTAATCAGGATCGTCGGTCTTCTCTTGACCCTGGTGCTGTCCGGGTGTTCATCAATAATGAGCAGTGACGCTGCCAAGGACCCGGAGGTCAAGCTGCTGAAGGTCGATGTGGTCAAGGCCCGTCTGCTCAAGCAGGACATGACGCTGCGCTTTCGCATCGACAACCCCAATGACTCGGGTCTCTGGGTCCGCGGGTTGCGCTACAAGGTCGTGCTCAACGACATCCTGATCGCCGATGGCGAATATAACGACTGGTTCAAGGTCAAGGCCAATGGTCACCGGAATTTCTCGGTGCCGATCCGCACCAACCTCTGGGAACACCTCAAGGATGTGACCCGGATGCTCGGCAAGGTCAATCAGCCTGTTCACTATCGGTTGGAAGGCTACCTCAAAACCGGCTTTTTGTTCGGGGACGACGTGCGTATTGGCCGCGAAGGCGACATAATTCCCGGCGATTTGATTCCGGAGTAGCCCCATGAGCAACCAACCCCACGTGCACGGCCCTGATTGCAACCACGATCATGACCATCACGATCACCACCATGACCACGGTCATGTACACGGCCCGCACTGCAACCACGAACCGCAGGAGCCGGTACGCAACGCGCTGAAGGACGTGGGTCGCAACGATCCTTGCCCCTGCGGCAGCGAGAAGAAATTCAAGAAGTGCCACGGCGCCTGACATCGAGCACCGCTGCTCCCTGTAGGCGCGAATTCATTCGCGATACGTGTTCATGGTCGATACATCTTTGTCGCCTGACACATCCATCGCGAATGAATTCGCTCCCACAGGGGTACGAGTACCGCCTCCCTGAATCATCCTGAAAATAAACCCGCCTCCCCCGCTTGCGTGCCGCCTGCCTGCTCTCTAACGTAGCGCGTTTCCAACGCCTACCCCCGCAGGAGCTTCATCATGGCCTCGCCCGCCCATTCATCCCTGAAGACGCGACTCAGCACAGCCGCTGCCATGTTGGGGCTGTTGAGCCTTGCAGGCTGCCAACTGGGCGGCGAAGACCGTGACAATCTGCCGCCCACCAGCGGCGTTTACGCCATCAAGGGGCTGGCGCAGAACGTCTCCGTACGTCGTAATCATCTGGGCATGCCCCTGATCGAAAGCAGCACGTTTCACGACGCGCTGTTCACGCTGGGGTATGTCCACGCCAGTGACCGCATCTCGCAGATGGTGCAAATGCGCCTGTTGGCTCAGGGCCGTCTGTCGGAAATCGCAGGCTCCGGCGCACTGGATCTGGACCGGATGATGCGCGCGGCCAACCTCAAGCAAACGGCGGGCGATCTGTACAACGCCTCGTCGCCGCGTCTGAAGCGTTTCTTCGAAGTGTATGCACGCGGCGTCAACGCCTACCTGTTCCGCTACCGCGACAAGCTGCCGTCGGACCTCGCAGACGCGGGCTACAAACCCGAATACTGGAAACCTGAAGACTCGGCGCTGATCTTTGCGCTGCTGAACTTCAGTCTGTCGGTCAACCTGCAGGAAGAAATCTCCTCGCTGGTACTGGCTCAGAAAGTCGGCGCCGACAAGCTCGCGTGGCTGCTGCCGACTTACCCGGACGAAGCGCTGCCATTCGCTGAAGCCGACAAACTCAAAGGCCTGAACCTGAGTAACCAGATGCCGGGCCTGAGCGATCTGGACAAAGCCGCGCTGCAACTTTCCGATCTCAATCTGCTGGGCGTTTCGGCGTCGAACAACTGGGTCATCGCGCCGCAACGTGCTCGCGCAGGCAAAAGCCTGTTGGCCACCGATAGCCAGTTGCCCGCCACCCTGCCGTCGATGTGGAATTTCGTGCAGATTCGCGCGCCGAAGTATCAGGCCGCAGGTGCGACCGTCGCCGGTCTGCCACTGGTGCTCTCGGGCTTCAACGGCAAACTGGCCTGGGGCATGGGTCCGGCGATGGGCGACAATCAGGACCTGTTTCTGGAAAAACTCAAGCGCGAAAACAATCGCCTGATGGTCATGGCCGATGGCAAATGGGTGCCCGCGGGCGCTCACGAAGAGACCTATTTCATCCGCGGACAGAGTCCGATTCGCGAAGCCGCGTTCGAGACCCGTCACGGCCCGCTGCTCAACGGCAGCTCGGCGCAATTGGCCAACGGCCTGGGCATCGCCCTGCAAACCCCGAACGCCAAGGATGACAAATCCCTCGATGCCCTGTTCGACCTGACCCGCGCGCAAAACGTCGAGCGTGCGTTCGACACCACGCGGGAAATCCGCGCGATCACCCTGAACATAGTGTTCGCCGATGCGACGAACACCGGCTGGCAAGTCACCGGTCGTTACCCCAACCGCCGCGAAGGCCAGGGCCTGATTCCATCGCCAGGCTGGGAAGGTCGCTATGACTGGGACGGTTACGCCGACGCCATGCTGCACCCCTACGATCAAGACCCGTCGCAGGGCTGGATCGGCACTGCCAACCAACGCACCGTGCCCAAGGGCTATGGCATGCAGTTGTCCAATTCCTGGGACTACCCGGAGCGTGCCGAGCGCATCGCCGAACTGGCCAACAGCGGCAAGCAGGACACTCGCAGCACGATTTCAATGCAATACGACCAGACCACCACGTTCGCCGCCAAGCTGAAGAAGATGTTCGAAGCGCCGGGCATGGCCAAACCGCTGAAACAGGCCATCGACGCCTTGCCGCCCGCAGATCGGGACAAGGCGCGAGAAGCATTGAGCCGCTTGATGGCGTTCGACGGACGTTTGTCGCCAATATCGGCCGATGCCGCTATTTACGAGCTGTTCCTGCAAGAAAGCACCAAGCAGATTTTCCTCGACGAACTAGGTCCGGAAAGCAGCCCGGCGTGGAAAGCACTGGTGCAGAGCGCGGACC
This sequence comes from Pseudomonas sp. Pseu.R1, assembly GCF_045764065.1. Taxonomy (NCBI): domain Bacteria; kingdom Pseudomonadati; phylum Pseudomonadota; class Gammaproteobacteria; order Pseudomonadales; family Pseudomonadaceae; genus Pseudomonas; species Pseudomonas sp. Pseu.R1. The sequence goes on from NZ_JBJGEE020000001.1 coordinate 2,178,183, forward strand.
TGTCCTACTCGCCGCAAGCCGACCACCTGCTGGGGCGTGAAGACAGTCCGTATTGGGATGACGTGAAAACGCCGCAGAAAGAAGACAAACCGATGATTCTCGCCCGCAGCCTGGCGGCCGCGATGACCGCAGGCGAAAGCCAGTTGGGTGGCGATCACAAGGCCTGGCAATGGGGCAAATTGCACCAGTACAAATGGACGTCGCAAAGTGCGCAATTGACGGCCGCGCTGGGCGGCAGCAAAGCCAGCATGATCAAAGGGCCGTTGGCGGCCGGTGGCGATCACACGACGCTGAATGCATCAGGCTTCCATTGGGGGCAGGACTTCGATGCGGCCGTGGTTCCAGCGATGCGGATGATCGTCGATTTCGCGCAACAGGAGCCGATGATGGCTCAGAGTGCCGCAGGCCAGTCGGGCAACCCGGCCAGTCCGCACTTCGCCGATGGTATCGATCCATGGGTCAAGGGGCTGTACATGTCGGTGCCGATGCAACCGGAGAATTTCGAGCGGGTGTATGGCAAGACGCGATTGACGCTGACGCCGGGGAAGTAGCACTTCAACGCAGTTCCCTGTAGGAGGTGTCGGGGTGGCGCTCCTACAGGCTCGGTGTTCACAATTGGACCGAACTTCCTGTTGGCATCACCGCTCTACCTGACAAGCCCACCACTGCGGTCATGCCATGGACCTTGTCATCGCCCGCCCCGAAGGCCTCTACTGCCCGCCGGGAGATTTCTACATCGATCCCTGGCGACCGGTCGCTCGCTCGGTCATCACCCATGGCCATGGCGACCACGCCCGCACGGGCAATGAACACTATCTGGCGGCCGCCCCCGGCGAAGGCATTCTGCGCGCACGGCTGGGCCAGGACATCAACCTGCAAACCCTCGAATATGGCGAGTCCATCACTCATCACGGCGTGAAGCTCAGCCTGCATCCGGCGGGGCATGTATTGGGCTCGGCGCAGGTGAGGCTGGAGTATCAGGGCGAAGTCTGGGTCGCATCCGGCGATTACAAAGTCGAGCCGGACGGCACCTGCGAACCGTTCGAACCCGTGCGCTGCCACACCTTCATCACCGAATCCACGTTCGGCCTGCCAATCTACCGCTGGCAGCCCCAGAGCGAAATTTTCACTGGCATCAACGACTGGTGGCGCGCTAATGCCGCCGTGGGCAAGGCCAGCGTGCTGTTCGCCTATTCCTTCGGCAAGGCCCAGAGAATTCTGCACGGCATCGATCCGGGTATCGGGCCAATTCTGGTGCACGGCGCCGTTGAGCCGCTGAACCGGGTGTATCGCGAAGCGGGTGTGCGGATCCCCGAGACGCACTACGCCGGGGACTTCAAAAAGACCGACCCGGCTTTGCGTCAGGCGCTGATCATTGCGCCACCCTCTGCGGGAGGCAGCACCTGGATGCGCCGGTTTGGCGAATTCAGCGACGCCTTTGCCAGCGGCTGGATGATGCTGCGCGGCACTCGGCGACGCCGAGGCGTGGATCGCGGTTTTGCGCTTTCCGACCACGCTGACTGGCCCGGCCTGTTATGGGCCATCGAAAACACCGGGGCCGAGCGGGTGATGGTCACCCATGGATCAGTGGCGGTGTTGGTGCGTTACCTGCGTGAGTGGGGTCTGGACGCTCAAGGCTTCACCACAGAATACGGCGATGAGGAAGACGACGCGCCCGCGCCACCAAAAGAGGAGGCCGCGTCGTGAAGGCCTTCGCCGAACTTTACGCCCAACTGGACGCAACCACCTCCAGCAACGCCAAGCTGGCGGCGATGCAGCACTATTTCGCTCATGCCGCGCCGGAAGACGCCGCGTGGGCCGTTTACTTCCTCTCAGGCGGCAGGCCACGTCAATTAGTGCCGACCAAGTTGTTACGCGAACAGGCACTCAGGCTTTCAGACTTGCCCGAATGGTTGTTCGAAGAGAGCTATCAGGCCGTGGGCGACCTCGCGGAAACCTTATCCCTGTTATTACCGCAGGCTGCGCACAGTTCCGAAGAAGGGCTGGCACGCTGGATGGAAAACCACCTGCTGCCCTTACGGGGTCTTCCGCCCGACGAATTGCTGGAGCGCCTGCCCGCGTTCTGGGCACAACTGGACCGGCAGAGCCTGATGGTCTGCCTGAAACTGATCACCGGCAGTTTTCGCGTTGGTGTGTCGAAGCTGTTGGTCACTCGCGCATTGGCCGCGCTGGCCGGTATCGACAGCAAACGTGTAGCGCAGCGCCTGGTGGGTTACACCGACCTGTCCCATCGACCGACCGCCAACAGTTATCTCAAGCTCATCGCCGAAGAGTCCGAAGACGAGCACGCCCAGCGCGGCGGTCAGCCTTACCCGTTCTTTCTGGCCCATGCGCTTCAGCAGCCCGTCGATGAGTTCGAAACGCTGCTCGGTCCCGCAGACAACTGGCAGGTGGAATGGAAGTGGGACGGCATTCGCGCTCAGTTGGTCAAGCGCGAGGGGCGGTTGTGGGTGTGGTCGCGGGGCGAAGAGCTGGTGACGGATCGTTTTCCCGAGTTGCACAGCCTGGCGCAGAGCTTGCCCGATGGGACGGTCATCGATGGCGAGATTGTCGTGTGGAAAGCGCCGACACCTGCCCCGGAAACACCTGACGCGTTTGAGCTGCTCCCATCCGACGCGTCCACGCCGTCCGTCCAGCCCTTCGCCCTGCTTCAGCAACGGATTGGCCGCAAAACCCTGGGCAAAAAAATCCTTGAAGACGCGCCGGTGGTCATCCTCGCTTATGACTTGCTGGAATGGCGGGGCGAAGACTGGCGCAATCGCCCGCAGCACCAGCGCCGAACGCAACTGGAGCAGGTGATCACCAGCGCAAACAGCCCGGTGTTGATGCCTTCTCCAGTTTTGAGCGGCAAGGATTGGCTCGATTTGAGTCAGCAACGTGAAGCGTCCCGCAGCCTTGGGGTCGAGGGCATGATGCTCAAGGCGCGGGATTCGTTGTATGGCGTGGGCCGCACTAAAGACATGGGCGTGTGGTGGAAATGGAAGATCGACCCCTTCAGCGTCGACGCCGTGCTGATCTATGCCCAACGTGGCCATGGTCGGCGCGCAAGCCTCTACAGCGATTACACCTTCGCCGTGTGGGACGGCCCGCCAGACAGCGCCGAACGCACACTGGTCCCGTTCGCCAAGGCGTATTCGGGATTGACGGATGAAGAGATGCGCAAAGTCGATGCAATCATTCGCAAGACCACAGTAGAGAAATTCGGCCCGGTGAGGAGTGTTACGCCGACCCTGGTGTTCGAGCTGGGTTTTGAAGGCATTGCCCTCTCCAAACGCCACAAAAGCGGGATCGCCGTGCGTTTTCCCAGGATGCTCAGGTGGCGGCAGGACAAACCGGTGGCAGAGGCGGACAGCCTGGCGACGTTGCAGGACTTGTTGGCATGAGCACTGTTTTAGTGCGCAACATCTGCAACGCACTACGCCAATGCCCCCTGTCATAGCACGACCGACTCTGTGGGCGCCGGCTTGCTGGCGAAAGCGGTAGGTCAGTGACGGGTGAGTTGGCTGACCGGCCTCATTCGCCAGCAAGCCGGCTCCCACAAAAACGGCCAATGCCACTGGCAATGAGGATTCAAGTTCGTCACCGCCAACCATTCAGGTGCTACTAATTCCTCCATACTCAGCCCTTTGTAACCGATTTTTTACGCGCCCTTTTTGGTCGTTTCAGCTAATCTCCCCCTGCCTCCGGCGCCCTGAAAAAAGACAAGAGATGGCCCAAAGTCATCATTGCGACAACTCCGTACATTTAAAACGCACGTTCGTCTCTTTGGTTCGGAAATTGCTATCTTTTTGCGGTCTGGCACCTGCCGGTAGCAAGCCTACGCGTGTTCCCAACGCTCAATTTGGTTTTAAGGACTGAACGATGAAAAAAGCATGGCTGACCCTTTCCGCACTCGCCATCTGCCTGGCCGCTGGCAATGCAATGGCCAAGGAGTACAAGGAGCTGCGTTTCGGCGTCGATCCTTCCTACGCACCATTCGAATCGAAAGCCGCTGACGGCAGCCTGGTCGGCTTCGACATCGATCTGGGCAACGCGATCTGTGCGGAACTGAAGGTCAAGTGCAAATGGGTCGAAAGCGATTTCGACGGCATGATTCCTGGCCTGAAAGCCAACAAATTCGACGGCGTCATCTCGTCGATGACCGTGACCCCGGCGCGCGAGAAAGTCATCGACTTCTCCAGCGAGCTGTTCTCCGGCCCCACCTCGCTGGTTTACAAGAAAGGTTCCGGGCTGAGCGCTGACGTCGCGTCCCTGAAAGGCAAGACCGTCGGTTACGAGCAAGGCACCATCCAGGAAGCCTACGCCAAGGCCGTTCTGGACAAAGCTGGCGTGAAGACCCAGGCCTACGCCAACCAGGACCAGGTTTACGCTGACCTGGTGTCCGGCCGTCTGGACGCTTCCGTACAAGACATGCTGCAAGCCGAACTGGGCTTCCTGAAATCGCCACAAGGCGCGGACTACGAAGTCAGCAAGCCAATCGACGATCCACTGCTGCCATCCAAAACCGCAGTCGGCATCTCGAAAGGTAACAAAGAGCTCAAAGCGCTTTTGGACAAAGGTATCAAAGCGTTACACGATGACGGCAAGTACGCCGAGATCCAGAAGAAGCACTTCGGCGATCTGAATCTGTACAGCGGTAAGTAAGAAAACAAACGCCCGTCGATTTCAGAGGTTCATCCGAATCCCTCCTCTGACTTCCATGGGCGTTTTTATTGACTGTATAGGTTGCACATGTTCGAAACTCTCCTGCAAAACCTGGGACTGTCCGCCTTCAGCCTCAAGGGCTTTGGCCCGCTGCTGATGCAGGGCACCTGGATGACCGTCAAATTGTCGGTAATGTCGCTGCTGCTGGCCATCGTGCTCGGCCTGCTGGGCGCCAGTGCCAAACTCTCCAAGACCGCCTTTCTGCGCGTACCGGCGCAGGTCTACACCACGTTGATCCGTGGCGTACCGGACCTGGTGCTGATGCTGCTGATTTTCTACAGCCTGCAAACCTGGCTGACGACCTTTACCGAAGCGATGGAATGGGACTACATCGAAATCGACCCTTTCGCTGCGGGTGTCATTACGTTGGGCTTCATTTACGGCGCCTATTTCACTGAAACCTTCCGTGGTGCAATTCTCGCCGTGCCTCGCGGACAGGTGGAAGCGGCCACCGCGTACGGCCTGAGCCGCGCCCAGCGTTTCCGCTTCGTGGTGTTCCCGCAGATGATGCGTTTCGCCCTGCCCGGCATCGGCAACAACTGGCAGGTGGTGCTCAAGGCCACTGCGCTGGTGTCGATCATCGGCCTGGCCGATCTGGTCAAAGCCTCGCAAGACGCGGGCAAAAGCACCTATCAACTGTTCTATTTCCTGGTGCTCGCCGCATTGATCTATCTGGTCATCACCAGTGTCTCCAACTTTGCCCTGCGCTGGGCTGAACGGCGTTATGCCGCAGGCAGCCGGGAGGCTCAACGATGATCGAACTGCTGCAAGAATACTGGCGCGCCTTCCTTTATACGGACGGCCAGAACATCACCGGCCTGGCCATGACGTTGTGGCTGCTCAGCGCCTCCATCGCCATTGGCTTCATCGTCTCGATCCCGCTGTCCATCGCCCGTGTATCACCGAACCCGATGGTTCGCTGGCCGGTGCAGTTCTACACCTACCTGTTCCGGGGCACCCCGCTCTACATCCAGTTGCTGATTTGCTACACCGGGATCTACAGCATCGCCGCCGTGCGCGAGCAACCATTACTCAATGCGTTCTTCCGCGACGCAATGAACTGCACGATCCTGGCCTTCGCCCTCAACACCTGCGCCTACACCACGGAAATCTTTGCCGGTGCGATTCGCAGCATGAACCACGGCGAAGTCGAAGCCGCCAAGGCTTACGGCCTGACTGGCTGGCGCCTGTACACCTACGTGATCATGCCGTCGGCGCTGCGCCGCTCGTTGCCCTACTACAGCAACGAAGTGATCCTGATGCTGCACTCGACCACCGTGGCCTTCACCGCCACCGTGCCGGATATCCTCAAGGTGGCGCGGGACGCGAACTCCGCGACCTTCCTGACGTTCCAGTCGTTTGGCATCGCCGCGCTGATCTACCTGACGGTGACCTTCATTCTGGTGGGCCTGTTCCGACTGGCCGAACGCCGCTGGCTGGCCTTCCTCGGCCCGTCTCACTAGGACTCGTACATGCGACACCTGACCCATGATTTGCTGTCGCCGGTGCCTGGCACCGCGCGGCAGATTCACAGCTTTCATTACGGCCCGAAAAACGGTGCCTGCAAAATCTACATTCAGTCCTCACTGCACGCCGACGAACTGCCGGGCATGCTGGTGTCCTGGTACCTGAAACAGCGTCTGGCCGAGCTTGAAAAGGCCGGTCAGTTGTTGGGCGAAATCGTCGTCGTCCCGGTGGCCAACCCGGCCGGGCTGGAACAGGTCTTGATGGACACGCCGCTGGGCCGCTACGAACTGGAAAGCGGGCAGAACTTCAATCGCCATTTCGTCGACCTCGCACAACAGGTCGGCGATGAGGTGGAGCCGCTGCTGGGCGACGATGCGAAACGCAACACCGGGCTGATCCGCAATAGCCTGCTGGCCGGGCTGAACGCGCGGGTCGCCGCCACGCAACTGGACTCCCAGCGCCTGATCCTGCAACGCCTGGCCTGCGACGCCGACATGGTGCTGGACCTGCATTGTGATTTCGAATCGGTGGAACACCTGTACACCACGCCGGAAGCCTGGTCTCAGGTCGAGCCGCTGTCCCGCTATCTGGGCGCGCAAGCGAGTCTGCTGGCCACCGATTCGGGCGGCCAGTCGTTCGACGAATGCTTCACGTTGGTCTGGTGGCAATTGCAGCAGCGCTTCGAAAAGCGCTTCCCGATTGAACTGGGCAGCTTTTCCGTGACGCTGGAATTGCGCGGCCAAGGCGATGTGAATCACGCCCTCGGCAGCCGCGATTGTCAGGCCATCATCAGCTATCTGATGCAGTACGGCGCGATTGCCGGTGAACCGGCGCCTGCCCCTGAACTGCTTTATCCCGCGACACCGTTGGCAGCGGTCGAACCGGTGGCCACGTCAGTCGGCGGCCTGCTGGTGTTCTGCACACTGCCAGGCGAATACGTCGAGGCGGGGCAACTGATCGCTGAAATCATCGACCCGATCAGCGACGCCGTGACCCCCGTTCACGCGACCAACGCTGGCCTTATGTACGCCCGCTCCTTGCGACGCATGGCTACCGCCGGCATGGTCATCGCCCATGTCGCTGGCGTCGAGCCGTTCCGCAGCGGCTACTTACTTTCTCCTTAAGGAACGCCTCCATGTACAAACTGACCATCGATGGCCTGCACAAAAGCTACGGTGACCACGAAGTCCTCAAAGGCGTGTCGCTCAAGGCCAACGTCGGCGACGTGATCTGCCTGATCGGCGCCAGCGGCTCGGGCAAAAGCACCTTCCTGCGCTGCATCAACTTCCTCGAACAACCCAACGACGGCGCCATGAGCCTGGACGGCCAGCAGATCAAAATGGTCAGCGACGCCACCGGTATGCGCGTCGCCGACCCGGCTGAACTGCAGCGCATCCGCACCCGTCTGGCGATGGTGTTCCAGCACTTCAACCTGTGGAGCCACATGACGGTGCTGGAAAACATCACCATGGCCCCTCGCCGCGTGCTGGGCGTATCGAAAGTCGAAGCCGAACACCGCGCGCGCAAGTACCTGGAAAAGGTCGGCTTGCCCGCTCGCGTTGCCGACCAGTACCCGGCGTTCCTGTCGGGCGGCCAGCAACAGCGTGTGGCGATTGCCCGAGCGCTGGCGATGGAACCGGAAATCATGCTGTTCGACGAACCGACTTCGGCGCTGGACCCGGAGTTGGTGGGTGAAGTGCTGAAGGTGATTCAAGGCCTGGCCGAAGAGGGCCGCACCATGATTCTGGTGACCCACGAAATGGGCTTTGCTCGCAAAGTGGCGAATCAGGTGGTGTTCCTGCATCAGGGCCAGATCGAAGAAATGGGCCACCCGGATGAAGTGTTGGGCAACCCGAAGAGCGAGCGGTTGAAACAGTTCTTGAGTGGAAACCTGAAATAACCCCCCTTCCGGATTGACGCGTACCCTGTAGCAGTCCGGCTTGCCGGCGGCAGCGATTTCGAAACCGCCACCGCCGGCAAGCCAGACTGCTACAGCTCAGTCAACTGTGATCCAACCAAACTAATTGCTTGCGCCAACGGTCTCTGACTTAAACCCCGTCCGAGACCGCGCATGCCCAAAGCCGCCTCCTTCGCTCAGCGCTGGTTCACCGCCCGTGGCTGGAAGCCTTTTCCCTTTCAGAAAGACGTGTGGGATGCCGTCAGCCGAGGCGAGTCCGGTCTGCTGCACGCCAGTACCGGTGCCGGTAAAACTTACGCCGTGTGGTTCGGCGCGCTCAATCGCTTCGCTAAATCAGCCCCCCGCATAGACGATGCAAAGCCACGCAAACGCAAACCTCCTGCCCCGCCACTGAGCGTGCTCTGGATCACCCCCATGCGCGCACTGGCTGCCGACACCGCTCGCGCCTTGGAGGCGCCATTGACGGAGTTGCAGATCCCATGGAGCGTCGGGCTGCGTACCGGCGACACCAGCAGCAGCGAGCGCGCCAGACAAGGCCGCCGGCTCCCCACGGCACTGGTCACCACCCCAGAGAGCCTAACACTGCTTCTGACCCGCGCCGACGCTGAGGCGACGTTCGCGACACTGAATATGATCGTCGTCGACGAGTGGCACGAACTGATTGGCAACAAGCGCGGCGTGCAACTGCAACTGGCAATCGCCCGCCTGCGCAGATGGAATCCGGCATTGATCGTGTGGGGGCTTTCCGCCACGTTGGGCAATCAGGACCATGCTCAGCACGTGTTGCTGGGTGAGTCGGGAACAGCGGTGCAAGGCAAGGTGATCAAGGAACTGATCGTCGACACCCTGATTCCTCAGAGCATCGAGCGCTTCCCGTGGGCGGGGCACATGGGCCTGAAGATGTTGCCGCAAGTGCTCGCTGAAGTGGACAGCAGCGCCAGTTGTCTGCTGTTCACCAACACCCGTGCACAGTCGGAAATCTGGTACCAGGCGCTGCTCGACGCCCGGCCAGACTGGGCAGGATTGATCGCGCTGCATCATGGGTCGCTGTCACGCGAGGTGCGCGACTGGGTCGAACGTGCATTGAAGGAGGGTCATCTGAAAGCGGTGGTGTGCACGTCCAGCCTCGATCTGGGGGTGGATTTTTTGCCCGTTGAACGCGTGTTGCAGATCGGCTCGGCCAAAGGCATCGCTCGCCTGATGCAGCGGGCCGGGCGCTCGGGGCACGCGCCGGGGCGCCCCTCCCGCGTGACGCTGGTGCCCACTCACAGCCTGGAACTGGTGGAAGCCGCAGCGGCTCGCGATGCCGTCGACGCCCGCCTGATCGAACCCAGAGAATCCCCTCACAAACCATTGGATGTACTCGTACAACACCTGGTGAGCATGGCTCTGGGAGGCGGTTTCAAACCTGCCGAACTGCTGGCCGAAGTCCGAACCGCCTGGGCCTATCAGGATCTGACCGACGAGGAATGGCAATGGGCGCTGGCCTTCGTCCGCCATGGCGGGTTATCACTCACGGCGTACCCTGACTATCGTCGAGTCGAGCCTGACGAGCACGGTGTCTGGCGCGTTCCCGATGCTCGTCTGGCCCGACGCCATCGCATGAGCGTCGGCACCATCGTCAGCGACGCCAGCATCAACGTGAAGTATTGGAGCAAGGGTGGTGGCGGTGGCTCGCTTGGCAGCGTCGAAGAGGGTTTTATCGCGCGACTCAAACCCGGCGATGGCTTTTTGTTCAGTGGCCGCTTGCTGGAGCTGGTGCGGGTGGAAAACATGACCGCCTACGTGAAACGGGCCACCAGCAAAAAAGCTGCTGTCCCTCGCTGGAACGGTGGGCGGATGCCCCTCTCCAGCGAACTGGCTGACGCCGTGGTGGCCAAATTCGACGCCGCGGCGCGGGGCGTTTTCGACAGCCCCGAAATGCACACCGTCAGCCCGTTGCTCGACGTGCAACGCCAATGGTCCGCGCTGCCGCGCAAGGACACGTTGCTGGCCGAAGTGCTGAAATCCCGAGAGGGCTGGCACCTGTTTCTCTACCCCTTCTCTGGGCGTCATGTGCATTTGGGGCTGGCCAGCCTGCTGGCTTGGCGCATGAGCCGAAACACACCCCTGACGTTCTCCATTGCAGTCAACGACTACGGCTTCGAATTGCTCAGCGCGACTGAAGTGGACTGGTCAAAACACCTTAACAGCGGTCTGTTCAGCGAGCACAACTTGCTCGCCGACATTCTTGCCAGCCTTAACGCCGGTGAACTGGCCTTGCGCCGCTTCCGGGAAATCGCTCGTATTGCCGGGCTGGTGTTTTCTGGCTACCCCGGCGCGCCGAAGAGCAATCGTCAATTGCAGGCTTCCAGTGGTCTGTTCTTCGAGGTCTTCAAGCAATACGACGCAGGTAACCTGTTGCTGACTCAGGCGCAGGAAGAAGTGCTGCGTCAGGAACTGGATCTCGCCAGGCTAGAGCACGCCTTGCGGCGTATTAACGAAAGCACCCTGGATCTGCACCTGATCAAACGCCCCACGCCCATGGCCTTTCCCCTGCTGGTCGAGCGCATGCGTGAGAGTTTGAGCACCGAGAAGTTGTCCGACCGCATTGCCCGCATGGTCGGTGATCTTGAGAAAGCAGCAGGCCCAGAGGTTCGTGCATGAGGCCTTATCTGGCGATTGAATTGGCAGGCGTGCAGCTGTGGTTGCTGGCTGAAAAGGCAATCTACTGTCCGAGAGAACGTGCGTTGCTCGTTGCAGACGCTCATTTCGGTAAAGCGGCGGCCTATCGCAAACTGGGCCAACCGGTCCCCCACGGCACGACGGACGACAACCTACGCAGGCTGGATCATTTGCTGACGGCTTATGATTGCCAACACCTCATATTCCTCGGCGATTTCCTGCACGCCCCTGAGTCGCACGCGGCGGGTACGTTGGCGTCTTTGCAAGACTGGCGTGAACGACACCCTGCGCTGACAGTGACACTGATTCGGGGCAATCACGACAAGCGTGCGGGTGATCCGCCCCCGGGTTTGCGCATTCAGGTAGTCCCGGAGCCACTGCTGCTAGGTCCTTTCGCCTTGCAACACGAACCAATCCCACACCCGACGCATCATGTCCTGGCCGGTCATGTGCACCCTGCCTACAGGCTCCTTGGCAAAGGACGACAGCGCTTGCGCCTGCCCTGCTTTCATATTCAGCCCGACATCAGCCTGTTGCCCGCGTTTGGCGCGTTTACAGGGGGGATGAATGTCGAGAAGGACGATCTCAGCCGCATTTATGTTGTGGGAGATGGTGCGGTCTGGCAGGCGCATTGAAACAGCGGCTGAAACGATTGAAACAGGGCATTCAGACAAAAAATCCCTGTCAACGCGTGCGCTGACAGGGATCGCGGGTCATGCTACCGGAGCGGGAGGTGGCTCGTCGGGCAACGTCGGCTCACCGGGTTCTTCAGGCTGAGGGAAATCGTTGGGAGTGTCGGGATTCGGCTGGCCAGGGATGCCACCGGCAACCATGTTAATCAGGTGAGGATGCGCTAACAGCGACCATGCCAGCAACCCGACCTGATTCTGTCCGGGGTCGGTTTCCTTTCTGCTGGTCTTGACTTGTCTCTTCATAGGGCACTCCTGAGCGTTGGTCCCATCCGCATGGTGCGGATGGGAACAGTTCAGTACATAGAGTGCGTTTTTCGAGACAAATTCAGTTGCGATATGACCAACGGTGCTATCAAGTGCGAGGCAGGGTGACGCCGCGCTGGCCCTGGTATTTACCACCACGATCCTTGTAAGACACTTCACATTCTTCGTCGGACTCAAGGAACAGCATCTGCGCGACGCCTTCGTTGGCGTAAATCTTCGCAGGCAGCGTGGTGGTGTTGGAGAACTCCAGGGTCACATGGCCTTCCCATTCCGGTTCCAACGGAGTCACGTTGACGATGATACCGCAACGGGCGTAGGTGCTTTTGCCCAGGCAGATGGTCAGCACGTTACGCGGAATGCGGAAGTACTCGACAGTGCGGGCCAGCGCGAACGAGTTTGGCGGAATGATGCATACGTCGCTTTTGATGTCGACGAAACTGCCCGCGTCGAAGTTCTTCGGATCGACGGTGGCCGAATTGATATTGGTAAACACCTTGAATTCATCGGCACACCGTACGTCGTAGCCGTAGCTGGACACACCGAAGGAAATCAGACGATCGGCGCCTTCGCCACGCATCTGACGCTCCACGAAGGGCTCGATCATGCCGTGCTCTTGCGCCATGCGGCGAATCCACTTGTCCGATTTGATGCTCATGGCGGTGTCCTGAATAGCGAGGTGAAAAAAGATGTCCGGCATCTTACCGGGCATGAGCGTCCGGTTCAAAGACTGCGCACGACGCGGGGTGCGAACCGTCTGTCATCCGCCGAAATAAACGTCGGGGAAGCATTGGCACACCTCTCAAAAAGGTTTATGGTGACGCCACTGTGTTGCTTGTGTCACTGAGAATCTCTACACGATGTTGAATTTCGATCCAACCATCTCGAATTTTCCTGCTCTTTGCACTCAGTCTCGGCCAGGGCTCTTCCTGAGTCGCAGTTAACTTTGTCCAAGGAGACATCCCATGTCCAATCGCCAAACCGGTACCGTTAAGTGGTTCAACGATGAGAAAGGCTTCGGCTTCATCACCCCACAATCCGGTGACGACCTGTTCGTACACTTCAAAGCCATCCAGGCTGACGGCTTCAAAACCCTGAAAGAAGGCCAGCAGGTTTCTTTCGTCGCTACCCGCGGCCAGAAAGGCATGCAAGCTGAAGAAGTACAAGTTATCTAACTTGCGCTTCATCGCTTGAAAGACCCCGCCCTCAAAAGCGGGGTTTTTTTATGCCTTCAAGAACACCCCCACCTCAGGCACCATGGTTTCACGGAGACACAACATGCGCTGCCCCCCCCTGTGGGAGTCGGCTTGCTGGCGAATGCGAGCTGTCAGTTACTTCATTAATAACTGATCCTCCGCTTTCGCCAGCAAGCCGGCTCCCACAGAAAACCTCGCCTCTACTGGTTAATCCACAGGAGATCGAGGGCGCAGGCATGATCAATCGTCGCTAATGGAAATATTCGGCATCGCTGGCGAAGCCGCTTCTTGCAACACGATCCGTGCGCCCACGTGGCGAGCCAGTTCCTGATAGATCATGGCGATCTGGCTTTCCGGCTCCGCGATGGCTGTTGGTTTGCCACCATCTGCCTGTTCGCGAATCAGCATCGACAGCGGCAGCGACGCCAGCAGTTCGACACCGTATTGCGAGGCCAGCTTCTCACCACCGCCCTCACCAAACAGATGCTCGGCATGGCCACAATTCGAACAAATGTGCACGGCCATGTTCTCCACCACACCCAACACTGGAATGTTGACCTTGCGGAACATTTCCACGCCCTTCTTCGCGTCCAGCAACGCCAGATCCTGCGGCGTGGTGACGATCACCGAGCCGGCCACCGGTACTTTCTGCGCCAGGGTCAACTGTATATCGCCTGTGCCCGGCGGCATGTCGATAACCAGATAATCCAGATCGTTCCAGGCCGTCTGGGTAATCAGCTGCAATAACGCGCCAGAGACCATCGGACCACGCCAAACCATCGGCGTGTTGTCGTCCGTCAGAAAGGCCATCGACATCACTTCGACGCCATGGGCCTCAATGGGCACGAACCATTTCTGATCCTTCACCCTGGGACGAGTCCCCTCCGGAATACCGAACATCACACCCTGGCTCGGGCCGTAGATATCCGCATCCAGAATGCCCACGCGCGCGCCCTCGCGAGACAGCGCCAGCGCCAGGTTTGCGGCGGTCGTGGACTTGCCCACGCCGCCCTTGCCCGAGGCTACTGCAATGATGTTCTTCACGTTGGTCAGGCCTGGTATCTGACCCTGAGCCTTGTGCGCGGTGATGCGGATATTGATGTGAACCCTCGCCGAGGTCACGCCGTCCAGCCCTTCGATAGCCAGTTGCAGCATCTGCGCCCAACCGTTCTTGAACAGATCGGCGGCATAACCGAGTTCCAATTGCACACTGACGCGCTCACCCTCGATGTCTATGGCCTGCACGCAACCGGCACTGACTGGGTCTTGGTTCAAATAAGGATCGGTGTATTGGCGAAGAACAGCCTCCACCGTTGCGCGATTCACAGCGCTCATGGGTCACTCCCGAAAAAGACTGAGCAAAACAGGCGGCTATCCTACCGCGTCTGTCAGATGAGCGGGGCGCGGTTTTGCAGGCCACACTCCATACACTGCGCAGACTTGCTGGCGAATGTGGAGTGTCAGCCCCCTGATGAATTGCAGATGCACCGCATTCGCCAGCAAGCCGGCTCCCACAAGGTCTGTAGCGTATTCAGACATCGTAAAAGGTCTCCCTGCGCCCATCTGCGAGATGAAAAAAAACGCTCAGGCCTTTATAGTGGCCGATCTCCGTTTCACTTCAAGTAGCCGAGCCCCATGTCCGAGCCACGCAAGATTCTCGTCACCAGCGCCCTGCCCTATGCCAATGGTTCCATCCACCTTGGCCACATGCTGGAGTACATCCAGACCGACATGTGGGTGCGTTTCCAGAAGCACCGTGGCAATCAGTGCATCTACGTGTGCGCGGACGACGCCCATGGTTCGGCCATCATGCTGCGCGCCGAGAAGGAAGGCATTACGCCTGAGCAACTGATCGCCAACGTGCAGGCCGAGCACAGTGCCGACTTTGCCGACTTCCTGGTGGATTTCGACAACTTCCATTCGACCCACGCCGAAGAAAACCGCGAGTTGTCGAGCCTGATCTACACTCGTCTGCGGGACGCCGGTCACATTGCCACGCGTTCAGTGACCCAGTATTTCGACCCGGAAAGGAAAATGTTCCTGGCCGATCGCTTCATCAAGGGCACCTGTCCGAAATGCGGCACAGAAGACCAGTACGGCGACAACTGCGAAAAATGCGGCGCCACCTACGCACCGACCGACCTGAAAGATCCGAAATCGGCGATTTCCGGCGCGACCCCGGTGCTCAAGGATTCCAAACACTTCTTCTTCGACCTGCCCGCCTTCGACGCCATGCTCAAAGAGTGGACCCGTAGCGGCACCCTGCAGGACGCCGTCGCGAACAAGATCGCCGAATGGCTGGACGCGGGTCTTCAGCAATGGGACATCTCCCGTGATGCGCCTTATTTCGGCTTCGAGATTCCAGACGAGCCGGGCAAGTATTTCTACGTCTGGCTGGACGCGCCAATCGGCTACATGGCCAGCTTCAAGCACCTGTGCGAGCGCACACCAGGCCTGGACTTCGACGCGTTCTGGAACAAAGACTCGACCGCCGAGCTGTACCACTTCATCGGCAAGGACATCGTCAACTTCCACGCCCTGTTCTGGCCAGCCATGCTCGACGGCTCGGGCTTCCGCAAGCCGAGCGGCATCAATGTTCACGGCTATCTGACCGTCAACGGCCAGAAGATGTCGAAATCCCGCGGCACCTTCATCAAGGCGCGCACCTACCTTGAGCACCTGTCGCCGGAATACCTGCGCTACTACTACGCGGCCAAGCTGAGCCGCGGCGTCGACGACCTGGACCTGAACCTTGAAGACTTCGTACAGAAGGTCAACTCCGACCTGATCGGCAAGGTGGTCAACATCGCCAGCCGCTGCGCAGGCTTCATTCACAAAGGCAACGCGGGCGTGCTGGTTGCCGACAACGCTGCGCCTGAACTGACTGACGCCTTCCTCGCCGCCGCACCGAGTATCGCCGACGCCTACGAGGGTCGTGATTTCGCTCGTGCCATGCGCGAAATCATGGCCCTGGCCGACCGAGCCAACGCCTGGATCGCTGACAAGGCGCCATGGTCGCTGGCCAAGCAGGAAGGCAAACAGGACGAGGTGCAGGCGATCTGCGCACTGGGCGTCAACCTGTTCCGCCAATTGGTGATCTTCCTCAAGCCCGTCCTGCCGAAACTGGCGGCCGATGCCGAGCGATTCCTCAACGTTGCACCGCTGACCTGGAACGACCACCTGACGCTGCTCGGCAACCATCAGTTGAATCCGTTCCAGGCCCTGATGACCCGTATCGACCCGGCCAGAGTGGAAGCCATGACTGACGCCTCGAAAGAAGATCTGGCGGCCAGCGCCACCGATACCGGCACGGCCCCACCGGGCAACGGCGAATTGGCGAAAGACCCGCTGTCGCCGGAAATCGAGTTCGACGCCTTCGCAGCCATCGACCTGCGCGTGGCGCTGATCGAGAAAGCCGAACATGTCGAAGGTGCGGACAAACTGCTGCGCCTGACCCTCGACATCGGTGACGAGAAGCGCACCGTATTCTCCGGCATCAAGAGCGCCTACCCGAACCCGGCCGAGCTGGAAGGCCGTCTGACCATGATGATCGCGAACCTGAAGCCACGGAAAATGCGCTTCGGCATCTCCGAAGGCATGGTGATGGCAGCAGGTCCTGGCGGTGAGGAAATCTACCTGCTGAGCCCGGACAGCGGCGCCAAACCTGGTCAACGCATCAAGTAAACAACGCATCGAGCACACAAAAGGCGCCGACGCCTCGACAGCGTCGGCCTTTGGTCCAAGCATGAACCTGATTCAGCGTATCGACGCCCTGTTGCCACAGACCCAGTGTGGCAAATGCGGCCACCCCGGCTGCAAGCCTTACGCCGAAGGGATCGCCAACGGCGAAGCCATCAACAAGTGCCCTCCGGGCGGCGATGAAACCATCGCCGCGTTGGCGCATTTGCTGAGCGTCACCGCTCTTCCGCTCGACACCGAACGCGGCAGCGCACCTGCACAAGTTGCTTTCATCCGGGAAGCTGAGTGCATCGGATGTACCAAATGCATTCAAGCCTGTCCCGTGGACGCCATCGTGGGAGCTGCGAAGCTAATGCACACGGTGATTGCCGACGAGTGCACAGGTTGCGATCTGTGCGTCGCCCCATGCCCGGTTGACTGTATCGACATGCTGCCCTTGCCCTCATCGAACGTCGTTCCCATCGTCGGCGGGCTTGCATTTGACGAAACCCAACGCGTCGCCAGAACCGCAAAGCGAGACCATGCTCGCCAGCGATTCGAGGCACGTACGCTACGCCTGCAACGTGAAGCACAGCAGCGCCAGGCCGAACGCCTGGCTCGCCAGCAGCCACCACAGGTGTTGGCCCCAACCACCGTTGACCCGGTGCAGGCAGCATTAGAGCGCGTTCGCGTGCAGAAAGCCGCAGTGGGCGACGCCGCCTTGAAGCAGGCGCGTGTACACGTCAACATGACTCGTGCCCAATTGAACAAATCGCTCAAGGCATTTGGTCATCCCCCCATCGCGGAACAAGCCGCTCAATTGGTGGTGTTACAGCGTGAATTTGACGACGCGGAACGAGCACTGGCAGCACTTCTGAAGGCAACGCCTTCCAACGAGTCACCGCCCCTGCCCGTACGAGCGGATGCAAACGCCGAAAAGCCCGACAAGGCAGCGCTGAATCGGGCAAAGATCCAGTTGGCGATGCGTCGAGCCGCGCTCAAGAAGGCACAAGCCACTGAGGTGACCGCGGAGCAGCTTGCTGCACTGAATGCAGAAATCGTAGAGGCAGAACAAGCCCTGCGGGCCATTGAAGCCACGTAGACTGAATCCCTGCCTTCACGCCGCCTGATAAAAACGACCTGATGATGCCCTTGGGAATCCCCACTCGATGAACGCAGCAAAACGTCTGGAAATCTTTCGCCGTCTTCACGAAGACAATCCCGATCCTAAAACCGAACTGTCCTACAGCTCTCCATTCGAGCTGCTGATCGCTGTGATTCTTTCCGCCCAGGCAACCGACGTCAGCGTCAACAAGGCGACTGCGCGGCTTTACCCTGTCGCGAATACGCCGCAGGCCATCTACGCACTGGGTGTTGAAGGCCTCTCGGAGTACATCAAGACCATCGGTCTTTACAACAGCAAGGCGAAGAACGTCATCGAAACATGCCGGATGCTGATCGAGTTGCACGGGGGTGAAGTTCCGCAAACCCGTGAAGCGCTCGAAGCGCTGCCAGGGGTGGGTCGCAAAACAGCAAACGTGGTTCTCAACACCGCGTTTCGCCAACTGGCCATGGCGGTCGACACACACATTTTCCGCGTCAGCAATCGCACCGGAATCGCGCCGGGGAAGAACGTTGTCGATGTCGAAAACAAACTGATGAAGTTCGTACCGAAAGATTATCTCCTGGACGCCCACCATTGGCTGATCCTGCACGGTCGCTACGTCTGCGTGGCCCGAAAGCCTCGCTGCGGCAGTTGCCGGATCGAAGATTTGTGTGAGTTCAAGCAGAAGACTTCTGACGATTGAGCAATAGCGTTTTTGCCTGATGATCGATTGAAAAAATCTTTTTTACCCGGTTCGGTTTTGTCGATATAAGGTGCGCCAATGACAGTCTAAGCTGGAGTCAACTTTCATGAGCACTGACAAAGAGCAGATGGACGTAGATGACGACTTCGTGTCCGCCGACGCGGACGAAGCCGTGCAAGTACCCGTAGAAACTGCGAAAACCAATCTCAGCAAGCGCCGCACCATCGATAATCTTCTGGAAGAGCGTCGCCTGCAAAAGCAGCTCGCGGATTACGACTTCGACTTCTGACCCCTGGCGCTCAAAGCCTCTCCTGGTTTCGAGAGGCTTTTGCCTTATCGGCAGAAGTCCGCTGAGGCACCCGCACCTTTTTGATGACCATCATGCTCGCAAGGGCGATTGGAGCTATCGCTAAACGAGGCCGTTGCGCTGGGCAAGCTCGATCAGATCAACCAGCGAGTGCGCATTCAGTTTGAGCAGCAGACGCGTTTTATACGTGCTGACGGTCTTGTTGCTGAGAAACATCCCGTCAGCAATCTCCTTGTTGGTCCTCCCCCTCGCCAACTGCTGCAAGACCATCATCTCCCTGCCTGAGAGGCGATCAACCATTTCCGCTTCGCTGGCATTGCCCAGACTCGAACGCACCGTGTGAAGCGCCTGATTGGGAAAATAACTGTATCCGGACAACACCGCCTTGATAGCGCTCAGCAACTCGGTCAGATCCTGCTGCTTGCACACATAGCCTGCCGCGCCTGCCTGCATGCAGCGCATCGAGAAATGACCAGGCGCCTGTGATGTCAGGATCAGGACCTTGAACGGCAGTGTCATCGCTGTCAGCCGCGCAATGACTTCAAGCCCGTCGAGCTTTGGAATACCGATATCCAGAATGACGATATCGGGCAAATGCTCCCTGGCCAGCTGCAGTGCATCCACTCCATTGTCCGTTTCAGCGATGACCTCGTAGCCATGCCGCTCCATCAGCATACGCACGGCGAGCCGAATGACGGGGTGATCGTCCACGATCAACACTTTATTCATGTGCAGTCCATTTTTTTGCTGTTCGATATTTTGGAGCCCGCACAATAGCTTAGTCGTTTACCGCTTTGCATGGCGCTCCTCCCTTTGGACTAGCAGGCAAAGACCTTTCCCACTCAAGCAACAGAAATGTCCTACAAAACCAGACTTATGCACCCGAGTTTCCGGCCGGACAGCCTGCCACCATCCCACACTGACTTCTCCATTCGCAGGTTTTGAACAGCCCCCGTAAGGCATTGTGAAGAAACCAGTGTTTGCCGCATATCCACTCATTGATCCGCCTGCCCACGAAACCGCTCTCCCCATGTCAATAGCCGCGCGCTCAGACATCGAAATATCAGTCGGCTTAAAGAATTCTCTCATTATCGAAATATGAGGGACGCGTCGTTATGAGACAGACGCCCAAATGATCCCATTACCTGCATCATGATCGCATTGATGCTCAGGATAAGCGGATCCTGGAAACATTCCATGCAAGTTCAATCATAAAATATTGCAAATTACAACCCCGCCTTGTCAATCAGCGCAATGTTGAAAAATACACACTCAAAAAAATCATTTCCTATACATATTTATTTAACGAAATCTCCTACACACCTTTCGGAATAGGCCGAAGCCACGCCTCGCCCGGAGCAACAACGCCCGTTTAGCCCGGTGCTCTACGACTGCGTGCAACCCGTGCCTAACTCATCAAACAATGGGAGAACTTACATTCAACATGCCTTCATGATTCGTCAGGCGCCCGCCACACACGTAATACGAAATCCGACTGTAATTCCAGACAAATATTAATAAATAAGAAAAATACTACAACACTAACGGACTGAACTCATTCACTTGTAAGACCCCTTCACTCCAACTTCACGCCCCTGCCAAAAAAACATTTTTTACTTGCCAAACCTATTTCCAGTCGTTACTTTTTTCCTCAACCTTTTCCGGTTTCAGGCAACTATAACTACACCTCCTGCCCGTCACGTCGCCTGAGCCATCGCCCATCCATTTATAAGACCTTGCCTGTATTAATACGCGAGCAGGACTCGGCTGCACGGAACATCCTGCCAGCGGTGCATTCATTTATTCGATCACGGGCCTCTGGCATATCGAATCGTATATATCAACACATTAACAGGAACAGACCATGACCAAGCGAACAGATATAACTTCGGGTTCCGTCATCCCCGCTCTTAAACTGGAAGAAGCGGTGGAAGCCTACGTCGCCAAGGGTGGCATCATCAGCGTTGTTCCCGAGGGCGAAACTCGACACTCGAACTGGGAGGCTCAGCCCACTGACGAAAGCCTGACTGACGCGACTCACGCGCATGCCAAAATCGAACAATTGAAGGGATTGGTCGCCAAGGGCGCAGGGGTTACCGCGCTTCAATATTCATTGCGAATGAACCGCAAGGAGATCAAGCGCCTGGCCAGCGAAAACGGCGTGAAGATTCATTACAGCCGTCCTGTCAGAGGATCAAGGCCTCAGCGCAGCCGGGACACGCTCGCTGTCGACGATACCGTCGCCGGGCATGCCATGCATTATTCGGCATTGGGTTATACCGTGCCGGAGATCGCGCAATTGCTGGAACTTGCAGTGCGTGACGTCTGGAATATCGGCAAAGCCTACCGCTTTGAATTCAAAAACGCTCCAAAGCCTGAGTCGAGTCAAACGGCAGCGCCGATGGAAGGAGAACAGGATGTCCGACAGGCGTCATCCGAAGATCAGAACGACTCATGACGAGCATGTTTCGAAAATGGAAAAGATGAGGTAACCCGGAGAGCGGGTGCAGCCCCCGAAAGGCCGCACCCTGAAGATGATGCGATCAGAACAACTTGCGGTTCTTGTTCGCCGCAATGCGCATGCGCAACGCATTGAGCTTGATGAAGCCCGCTGCGTCGGCCTGGTTGTACGCACCGCCATCCTCTTCGAAGGTCGCGATGTTGGCGTCGAACAGCGAATCGTCGGACTTGCGACCGGTCACGATCACGTTGCCCTTGTACAGTTTCAGGCGCACAACGCCGTTCACGTGAACCTGGGAAGCGTCGATCATCTGTTGCAGCATCAGACGCTCAGGACTCCACCAGTAGCCGGTGTAGATCAGGCTGGCGTATTTCGGCATCAGCTCGTCTTTCAGGTGAGCGACTTCACGGTCCAGGGTGATCGACTCGATGGCGCGGTGCGCCTTGAGCATGATGGTGCCACCAGGGGTCTCGTAGCAACCACGGGACTTCATGCCGACATAACGGTTCTCAACGATGTCAAGACGACCGATGCCGTGCTCACCACCGATGCGGTTCAGCGTAGCCAGAACAGTGGCCGGGGTCATTTCAACACCGTCCAGTGCAACGATGTCGCCGTTGCGATAGGTCAGTTCCAGATACTGCGGCTTGTCTGGCGCGTTTTCCGGGGAAACGGTCCAGCGCCACATGTCTTCTTCGTGCTCGGTCCAGGTGTCTTCCAGTACGCCGCCTTCATAGGAGATGTGCAGCAGATTGGCGTCCATGGAGTACGGGGACTTCTTCTTGCCATGACGCTCGATCGGGATCGCGTGCTTCTCGGCGTAGTCCATCAGCTTCTCGCGAGACAGCAGGTCCCACTCGCGCCAAGGGGCAATCACTTTAACGCCTGGTTTAAGTGCGTAGGCGCCCAGCTCGAAACGAACCTGGTCGTTGCCCTTGCCGGTCGCGCCGTGGGAAATGGCGTCAGCGCCGGTTTCGTTGGCGATTTCGATCAGACGCTTGGCGATCAGCGGACGCGCGATGGAAGTACCCAGCAGGTACTCACCTTCGTAAACGGTGTTGGCACGGAACATCGGGTACACGAAATCGCGCACGAACTCTTCGCGCAGATCGTCGATGTAGATTTCTTTGACGCCCATGGCTTGCGCCTTGGCGCGTGCGGGTTCGACTTCTTCGCCCTGACCCAGATCAGCGGTAAAAGTCACCACTTCGCAGTTATACGTATCCTGCAGCCACTTGAGGATTACCGAAGTATCCAGGCCACCGGAATACGCGAGAACTACCTTGTTAACGTCCGCCATGCCATCACTCCAACGCGTTGTACGGAAAACCGCGGATTCTACCGCTCATACGCTTGGATTTACAGTGTCGCGACAGCTTCTGACGACGAAGCGACAGAAGCTGTCGAACACACGACGTGCGGGGATGACTCAGGAGACCTTGGACGCCGCAGCTCCCGTTGCAGTGGTCGGCGCAGGCGTGGGTGCCGGCATAGCGGAAGGCGCTGGAGCAGGTGGCGCGAATGGCGCGGGGGCTGCGGCGGGCGGCACGGCTGGTTTCTGTTCGGCCACGCGATCCAGATGAATGTTCACCCGACGGTTGCGCGCACGGTTGGCATTATTGGTGTTGGGAACCAAGGGGTATTGCTCGCCATGGAAGCGAACAGTGATCTGCTCTTCCGGCACGCCTTGAGCCTTCAGGTAATCCATGACGGCCAAGGCCCGGCGACGAGACAGATCGCGGTTGGTCAGGCGGTTGCCGCTGTTATCGGAATGGCCATCCAGTTCGACGTGATTGACGGTCGGGTCGGCCTTCATGTAAGCCAGTACCGTATCAAGACGACGCTTGGCCTGGGCATCCAGATCGATACCGCCACCCGGGAAGCCGATTTCAGCCTGACGTACCTGGTCGAAGTTCATGGGCAGCAACTTGGCGGTACACAGTTGAAAATCTGTGTACGCCTTGCTGAACTTGACCGGCAATAAACGCACTTCCATCGCCCCGCCACCATCGCGCAGGGCATGACGAATGACCGGGCTGCGCCCTTCCATCAGCCCTGCGATCAGCCGACCGGCCTGGGCCTGATTGGTATTGAAAGGAATCTCGCCGTTGCCGACCTTCACAGCGCCCAGGTTCAGATCGCCCCGCCCCGGTTGCCATGGCGCTGCCGCTGCAATGAGCGTGGCCGAGCCGGACGCCAGGCTGTAGCCTGTGGCTTTCAGCCGAAAAGTGGCCTGTTCACCTGCACGACGCACGAACTCGCCCGCACCGAAATCGGTGATCGGTTGACTCAGACGACATTCGAACTGATCGCCCTCTACCTTCCACTCGATATTCTCCAGACGGGTCTGGAAAGTGAGAGCCATGGCCGGAAGGCTGGCAAACACGCTGAGCAGGGCTAGATATCGCTGGCGCACGGGAGGCTCCACTAGAAAATTTCACGCGAAACAAATTGATCGCTTACACGTGTCTATCGGTAACTTCCTACAAAACTTGATAGCGAGTGCCTGGACGAGTCTTTTCCGGTAGCATTCCCAGCGAGTTTGCCCGCCTGGAATCCCCCCCATGTCCGACCGCCTGACCCTCCTGCGTCCCGACGACTGGCACATCCATCTTCGTGATGGCGCTGTTTTGCCCCACACCGTCGCTGACGTTGCGCGCACTTTTGGCCGCGCCATCATCATGCCAAACCTCGTGCCACCGGTACGCAACGCGGAACAAGCGGATGCCTATCGTCAGCGCATCCTCGCGGCCCGCCCGCAAGGCAGCCGCTTCGAGCCGCTGATGGTGCTGTACCTCACCGACCTGACCCAGCCCGATGACATCCGCGCTGCCAAGGCCAGTGGCTTCGTGTACGCCGCCAAGCTGTACCCTGCCGGCGCCACCACCAACTCCGACTCTGGCGTGACCAGCGTCGACAAGATCTTCCCGGTCCTTGAAGCGATGGCCGAAGTCGGCATGCCGCTGCTGATCCACGGCGAAGTGACCCGTGGCGACATCGACGTGTTCGACCGCGAAAAAATCTTCATCGATGAGCACATGCGTCGTGTCGTTGAGCGTTTCCCGACCCTCAAGGTCGTGTTCGAACACATCACCACAGGCGACGCCGTGCAGTTCGTCAACGAAGCCTCGGCCAACGTTGGCGCGACCATCACCGCGCACCACTTGCTGTACAACCGCAATCACATGCTGGTGGGCGGCATTCGCCCGCACTTCTATTGCCTGCCGATCCTGAAGCGCAACACCCATCAGGTGGCCTTGCTGGACGCAGCCACCAGCGGCAGCCCGAAATTCTTCCTGGGCACCGACTCGGCGCCGCACGCGCAGCACGCCAAGGAAGCAGCCTGCGGTTGCGCCGGTTGTTACACCGCCTATGCAGCCATCGAGCTGTACGCCGAAGCCTTCGAACAGCGTAACGCGCTGGACAAACTGGAAGCCTTCGCCAGCCTCAACGGCCCGGCATTCTATGGCCTGCCAGCCAACACCGACACCATCACGCTGGTGCGTGATGAGTGGACCGCCCCGGCCAGCCTGCCTTTCGGCGAGCTGTCGGTCATCCCGCTGCGTGCCGGAGAGAAATTGCGCTGGCGCTTGCTGGAGGACAACGCGTGAGTGAAGACCTTTACGACGACGATCAGGAAGGTTCTGGCGGCGGTACAGGCTCCAGGCACCCGATGGCAGCGCGTTTTCGCGGTTATCTGCCGGTCGTTGTCGACGTGGAGACAGGCGGCTTCAATGCGGCCACGGATGCGTTGCTGGAAATTGCGGCGACCACCATCGGCATGGATGACCACGGTTTTGTTTTCCCGGAGCACACGTACTTCTTCCGTGTGGAGCCGTTTGAGGGCGCCAACATCGAAGCCGCTGCGCTGGAGTTCACCGGGATCAAGCTGGATCACCCGTTGCGCATGGCCGTGAGCGAAGAAACCGCGCTGACCGATATCTTTCGGGGCGTGCGCAAGGCGCTGAAGGCCAACGGCTGCAAACGGGCGGTCCTGGTGGGCCACAACGCCAGTTTCGACCTCGGTTTCCTCAACGCGGCCGTGGCGCGGCTGGACATGAAACGTAATCCGTTTCATCCCTTCTCAAGCTTCGACACCGCCACGCTTGCGGGCTTGGCCTATGGCCAAACCGTGCTGGCGAAAGCCTGCCAGTCGGCCGGTATCGATTTCGATGGCCGTGAAGCCCATTCGGCGCGTTACGACACCGAAAAGACCGCCGAGCTGTTCTGCGGGATCGTGAACCGCTGGAAGGAAATGGGCGGCTGGCACGACTTCGACGATTGAAGTCTGTGCCAACCCAAGAAACCGGCCCAAGTGGCCGGTTTTTTTTCGGGTTCACCACCAATCGCGTGGGAGCCGGCTTGCTGGCGAAGGCGCCGGGTCTGCTGGAAAGAGGTTGCCTGACACGTCGCTTTCGCCAGCAAGCCGGCTCCCACAAGTCCTGCGCCAAGCTCACGCACATGACCATTCATCGACGTTCATCTGTCGTTCAGGAAGTAGCTTTGACAAGCATTCTCATTAACATTAGTATCCGTCGCACATGAGCAAATAACTCTGCGACGGTCCTTTTTATATGTATGTCTGCCTCTGCCAAGGTGTCACCGACGGACAAATCCGCGAAGCGATCATGGAAGGATGCTGCAGCTATCGTGAAGTGCGCGAGACCTTGGGTGTCGCCAGCAAATGTGGGAAATGTGCCTGCCTGGCGAAGGAAGTGGTGCGTGAAACCCTGACCGAGCTGCAAACCTCGCAGGCTGCACTCGCCTACCCTGCAGAATTTTCTGCTGCATAATTAGCTGTTTTTCAAGAACCGGACCTTGTGTCCGGTTTTTTTATGCCTGTAATTCAATCGCTTAGCGATAAGATGAGGAACACAAACATTCTTATTCCTATTTATTTTCACTTATTATTCAATAACTTAGGTTTGACAGAGGATAATTCGAGGCTCAAACTTGGCGCCTGTATATAAACATCTTCGACGGGACCTCGATCATGAAAGGCGACATTACAGTCATCCAGCATCTCAACAAGATCCTCGGAAACGAGCTGGTCGCGATCAACCAGTACTTCCTGCATGCCCGCATGTACGAAGATTGGGGCCTGAACAAGCTGGGCAAGCACGAGTACAAAGAATCCATCGACGAGATGAAGCACGCTGACAAGTTGATCAAGCGCATCCTGTTTCTGGAAGGCCTGCCTAACCTGCAAGACTTGGGCAAAATCCTGATCGGCGAGCACACCAAGGAAATGCTGGAGTGCGATCTGAAGATCGAACGCAAAGGCCACGCGGATCTGAAAGCCGCCATCGCTCACTGCGAAAGTGTTGGCGACTTCGGCAGCCGTGAGATGCTGGAAGACATCCTCGAATCCGAGGAAGAGCACATCGATTGGCTGGAAACCCAACTGGGCCTGATCGACAAAGTCGGTATCGAGAACTACCTGCAATCGCAGATGGGCGAAGAAGACTGATTCAGTCTTAGCCTACAAAGTCTTAGCCTACAAAAAAGCCCCGCCCGGCGTTGAGCCTGGCAGGGCTTTTTTATGGGACGGCACATCACTGTGGGAGCCGGCTTGCTGGCGAATACGGTGATTCATTTAACACCTCAATGTCTGACCGGGCGCCTTCGCCAGCAAGCCGGCTCCCACAGGGGGGCGTCGCGGTCAGGAACGACGTCCACAAAAAAGCCCCGCTTCTCGTAAGAGAGCGGGGCTTTTCCTCAACAGCCGAATCAGGCAGTCGCGTTCTTCTCGACCGCAGCCTTGATCAGTGGCTGCAACTCACCGTTGGCATGCATTTCAACGATGATGTCGCTACCGCCCACCAGTTCGCCGTCGACCCACAGTTGTGGGAAGGTTGGCCAGTTAGCGTACTTTGGCAGGTTGGCGCGAATTTCAGGGTTCTGCAGGATATCGACGTACGCGAACTTCTCGCCACACGCCATAAGGGCCTGAGAAGCCTTGGCCGAGAAGCCGCACTGCGGGGCATTCGGGGCGCCTTTCATGTAAAGCAGGACGGTGTTTTTGGCAATCTGGTCTTTGATCGTTTCGATGATATCCATGGAGCACCTCGGCTGAACTTTACGACTGTATGAGTCGACACGGTGGCGCATTCTAACCGATTACCCAGCGTAACGCTCGGTCTTGGCTTTAATCGATCCGATAAATATGATGAATGTCATGCAGCGGCTACCGTGACGGGAACGCCGTTAAGCGCTGCATTCCCGGAGACAGCGTCCAGTTGCCGCTCATCGGTCAAATCGTTCGCACTCTCTCCAGGCTGATCGCGGGCGATGTCCATCTGTACGCCCGGACGCCTATGCCCCCAGCCGTGCGGCAAGCTGACCACGCCGGGCATCATGTCACTGCTGCCCATGACTTCGACTTCAATCACCCCCACCCGCGAACTTACGCGCACTCGCTGGCCATCGCTCAATCCACGGCTGGCCAGATCTTCAGGGTTCATCAGCAATTGATGCCGAGGCTTGCCTTTCACAAGACGATGGTAGTTGTGCATCCAGGAG
Organism: Pseudomonas sp. Pseu.R1; assembly: GCF_045764065.1. NCBI lineage: Bacteria > Pseudomonadati > Pseudomonadota > Gammaproteobacteria > Pseudomonadales > Pseudomonadaceae > Pseudomonas > Pseudomonas sp. Pseu.R1. Next base: position 2,205,882 of record NZ_JBJGEE020000001.1, read on the forward strand.
TTGTTGCTGCGCACATGGCGCCGACCGATCAGCAATAATTCGTCTGCGGGGGGCAATTGCGCCGTAGCGAATCGCACCAAATCAGCGAGGATCACCTCAGGCGCCGCCTGAACGCGTTGGTTGGCCGTTCGCAGACGCGTCGCAAGATTGGGCTTCAACGCCCCCAAATCCAGCCCGTGAGGGTGATCATGCAGCGTTCCCAGCGACAATTTGAACGCAGACGTGTCGCCATACAGCCCGGCTCGCAAACCACGATCCACCATTTGCGCGGGCGGGATGGTCGGTTTCAACTCCCGCTCGGTCTTGAGCGCAAACGCTTGGGCCAGCCCGACGAAAATCTCCCAGTCGTGCAACGCTCCCTCAGGTTTAGCGAGAATCGCCCGATTGAAGCGGGTGACATTGCGCACCGCGAACATATTGAATGTGGTGTCGTAATGATCATTCTCTAGAGCCGACGTGGACGGCAGGATCAGATCGGCGTGGCGGGTGGTCTCGTTGATGTAGAGGTCGACGCTGACCATGAATTCCAGACCTTCCAGCGCCTGGTCCAGCTTGCGTCCGTTGGGCGTTGACAGCACCGGGTTACCCGCCACTGTGACCAGCGCCCTCACCTGCCCCTCGCCTTCGGTCAACATCTCCTCGGCCAGCGCCGAGACCGGCAACTCGCCGCCATACTCGGGCAGCCCCGACACGCGGCTTTGCCAACGATTGAAACTGCCCCCTGATGTCGATGCCACCAGGTCCAGCGCAGGCTCGGTACAGAGTGCGCCACCCACTCGGTCCAGATTCCCCGTGACCAGATTGATCAGTTGCACCAGCCAGTGGCACAAGGTGCCGAACGCCTGAGTGGAAATGCCCATGCGCCCATAACACACGGCTTTGTCCGCCCCTGCGAATTCACGGGCCAATTGACGGATCTGCTCAGCAGGAACACCACAACGCAGGCTCATGGCTTCGGCGTCCATGTGCGCAATGGCGGCCCGGACCTCTTCCAGCCCGTCTACAGGTAAATGCGTGTCCCGTGTTAGCCCTTCAGCGAACAACGTGTGCAACAGCCCAAACAACAAAGCCGCATCGCCGCCCGGACGGATGAACACGTGTTGATTGGCAATGGCGGCCGTTTCGCTGCGCCGCGGGTCGACCACCACGACTTTGCCACCCCGTGCCTGAATGGCCTTCAGGCGTTTTTCCACGTCGGGCACGGTCATGATACTGCCGTTGGAGGCTAGCGGGTTCCCCCCCAGAATCAGCATGAAATCGGTGTGGTCGATGTCGGCAATCGGCAGTAACAGGCCGTGGCCATACATCAGATAGCTGGTCAGGTGGTGAGGAAGTTGATCCACCGAGGTCGCCGAAAACCGGTTACGGGTTTTCAGCAGGCCGAGGAAGTAGTTGCTGTGGGTCATCAACCCATAGTTGTGAACGCTGGGGTTACCCTGATACACCGCCACCGCATTGTGCCCATGACGCTGCTGGATGTCGGCCAGGCGTTCAGCGATCAGGTCGAAAGCGTCTTGCCACGCGATCGGCTGCCACTCGGTGCCGATACGGCGCATCGGCTGGCGTAGCCGGTCCGGATCGTTCTGAATATCTTGCAGGGCAACGGCCTTGGGGCAGATATGCCCTCGGCTGAAGGTGTCCAGCGCATCGCCCTTGATCGAGCTGATGCGCACCGACGCGTCATCCTCAAGGGTGGTTTCGATGGTCAGGCCACAGATGGCCTCGCACAGGTGACAGGCACGGTGATGGAGAGTCTTGGTCATCGCCAGTCTCACGTTCTTGTATAGCGATTGGAGCATCGCGGAAACAAGACTATGGAGCCTGTTGCGGACATCCGCCAGAAACGTCAGTGCCGTGAATCGGACAGCATCAGGTGAGCCGATAGCTCACCTGCGCAAAGGAGGGAAAATCAGGAAGCGGAGCCGCCGATGGGGGTGACGACCTTGCGCTGCATCTGAATCTCGTGAACGGTTTCGACCTGCTCCTGCGAGACCTGCACGCCGGTCAATTCGCCAATCAAACGCCAATGATCGTCGAGACCCGCGCTAATGGTGGCCATGCGGTCGATCATGCGACGACCTGCCGAGCGAGTCACTTCATCTTCACTGCGCATCAGCTCGAACGACATCGATGTCATGGAAGCCGTGAGGTGCGTGAGGGTGCGGGCGGTCAGCCCGAGCAGTTCCGTCAGTTGTTTCTCTTTTGAATCCATTCCCCACCTCTTCTGGAGGACATAAGCAGTCTTTATAACCCACGCCACTGGTTTAGGAAACGTCCGGGTTTGCGCGGCGTGAAGCGTGTCGCATAAGGTCCTGCAGCATTTTGAAACTGTTGCAGAATCGGCAGTAATTGCCAGCGTCCGACACGGCGGTGTAAAACCTTTGCCCTGTTGTCGACGAGACGATGGCTAATTGCCTTCGTTGTGTACGCAACTGTAGCACTTCGGTACATGAAAAGCGTCCTGAACTCGCCATATTCAAGCGACCGAACGTCTGACGATCTTTTTCAGACACGCCGGGCCTTGGCACGAGGCGACATTTTCTTATACCCTCGCGCCTTCCCTATTCGTCGCCCCGTGCGGCTTTCGCCGCAGGTCTCGCCCGTTTTCCCGATAAAACCCGGCTTTGAGGATCTGCGGTCTGTTGCAGACAAGGTAGTTAATGATGAACACCAGGCACTTTCTCTCGATGATGGATTACACGCCAGATGAGCTGGGCGCGTTGATCCGTCGCGGCATTGAGCTGAAGGACCTGCGAAATCGAGGCGTGCTATTTGAGCCGCTGAGAGGTCGTGTACTGGCCATGATCTTCGAGAAATCTTCGACTCGTACCCGGGTTTCCTTCGAGGCGGGCATGATTCAACTCGGCGGTCAGGCGATCTTTCTGTCTCCTCGCGACACGCAACTGGGCCGTGGCGAGCCGGTTGCCGACAGCGCACGCGTCATGTCACGCATGGTCGACGCAGTGATGATCCGCACCTTCGCTCACAGCAATCTCACCGAATTCGCTGCGCATTCACGGGTGCCCGTGATCAACGGCCTGTCCGATGATCTGCACCCGTGCCAACTGCTGGCCGACATGCAGACGTTCCTTGAACACCGCGGCTCGATCAAGGGCAAGACCGTGGCCTGGATCGGCGACGGTAACAACATGTGCAACAGCTATATAGAAGCGGCGATCCAGTTCGACTTCAATCTGCGGGTCGCCTGCCCTGAAGGTTATGAGCCGAACCCGGCCTTCCTGGCCCTGGCCGGTGACCGTGTGACCGTGACCCGTGACCCTCGCGAAGCGGTCAAGGGCGCGCATCTGATCAGCACCGACGTCTGGACCTCCATGGGCCAGGAAGACGAAACCGCCAAACGCAACGCGCTGTTCAAGCCCTTCCAGGTGACCCGCGAACTGCTCGATCTGGCCGCTGACGATGTGCTGTTCATGCATTGCCTGCCAGCGCACCGTGGTGAAGAGATCAGCGAAGACCTGCTCGATGACGAGCGCTCGGTCGCGTGGGATCAGGCCGAGAACCGACTGCACGCACAAAAGGCGCTGCTGGAGTTCCTCGTGGCACCTGCCTACACACCCGCCTGAGTGACCCCATGCTGCTGAAACTGCGCAACCTGGCCTGTGGCTATCAAGACCAACGCGTGGTGCAGAACCTCGATCTGCACCTCAATGCCGGTGACATCGGCTGCCTGCTGGGTTCGTCAGGGTGCGGCAAGACCACGACGCTGCGGGCCATTGCCGGTTTCGAGCCCGTGCATGAAGGTGAAATCGTGCTGGCGGACGAGGTCATTTCCAAAGCCGGTTTCACACTGGCACCGGAAAAGCGTCGCATCGGCATGGTGTTTCAGGACTACGCGCTGTTCCCCCACCTCACAGTCGCCGACAATATTGCCTTTGGCATCCGCAACCATCCGCGCCTGACACACGTGATCGAGGAGATGCTGGAGCTGGTCAACCTCGGCACGCTGGGCAAACGCCATCCGCACGAACTGTCCGGGGGCCAGCAGCAACGTGTCGCATTGGCCCGTGCGCTGGCCCCTGAACCCCAACTGCTGCTGCTCGACGAACCCTTCTCCAACCTCGACGGCGAGCTGCGACGGCGCTTGAGCCATGAGGTGCGCGACATCCTCAAGGCCCGTGGCACCAGCGCAATTCTGGTCACCCACGATCAGGAGGAAGCCTTCGCGGTCAGCGATCATGTCGGGGTGTTCAAGGAAGGCCGACTGGAGCAGTGGGACACGCCCTACAACCTCTATCACGAACCGGCCACGCCTTATATCGCCAGCTTCGTCGGCCAGGGGTATTTCATTCGTGGCCAATTGATCGATGCCGAATCGGTGCAGACCGAGCTGGGTGCGCTGCGCGGCAACCGCGCCTACCGCGGGGCCAGTGGTTCGCCGATGGACGTGCTGCTGCGCCCGGATGACATCGTCTACGCACCGGACAACGCCTTGAAAGCCCGGGTCACCAGCAAGACGTTCCAGGGCGCTGCCACGTTGTATCGGCTGCAATTGCCGAGCGGTACGCCACTGGAAGGCCTGTTCCCCAGCAACGTCGATTTGCGTGTAGGGGAAGACGCCGGGATTCGGGTGGCGGCTGAGCATTTGGTGTTGTTTCCAGCGGCCTGAATCCAGCGCACCTCTGTAGGTGTTCGAGTCACTCAGGAGTCACCTGGAAAAGTCTGAGTCAACCCAGCGTAAGGGTTCCGCTGGCCACCAGCGTCGTGTGCCCACCGATCTTCACCCGATCCCCTTCCAGCCGACAGAACAGCTCCCCGCCTCTGGCCGAAAGCTGATGGGCATTCAGGCTGAATTTGTTCAGGCGCCCCGACCAATAAGGGATCAGGCTGCAATGGGTTGCGCCGGTTACGGGGTCTTCGGGAATGCCGATCGCAGGTGCGAAGTAGCGAGACACGAAGTCATATCGCTCGCCGTCGCCTTTGGCCGTCACGATCACACCGGGCCAAGGTAAACGAGCGATGGCCGCCAGGTCGGGTTTGCAATCGCGCACCGCCTGCTCGGACTCCAGCACCACCAGCAACTCCGCCGAGCCCAGCACATCCACCACTTCAGTGTTGAGCGCGCGTTCGATGTCCACGGTGACGCCCACCTCACTCGGTGGCATGGCAGGGAAATCCAGCAGCAGTCGTCCGGCTTCCCGAGTCACGCTCAGCGCACCGGACTTGCTGATGAACGAGATGACGTCGGAGGTTTCCCCATACTTCTCCAGCAACACGCACGCCGTCGCCAGCGTCGCATGCCCACACAGCGGCACCTCATGGGTCGGCGTGAACCAGCGGATGTGCCAGCCCTGCGCTTCTCGTACCACGAAGGCGGTTTCGGACAGATTGTGTTCTGCCGCGATGCGCTGCATCAATTCGTCCGACAGCCAGGCATCGAGGCGATAGACCATCGCCGGATTGCCTGCGAAGGGTCGGTCGCTGAACGCGTCGACTTGATGAAATTCAAGCTGCATGGAAAGTGCCCCCAATCGTTATTGTTCGCAGCGTCCCTTCCTGGTCGCCGTAATACGTCACGGCCTCAATGACTCACTCACGGCCGATGTGCGCAAAGATTGCGCTGGTGTGCTGCGCCAGTACCGCTGCCGACAGTTCGACTTCAAGCCCGCGCCGACCGGCGCTGACAAAAATCGTCGCGAACGGCTGAGCGGACTCATCGATGAAAGTGCGCAGCCTTTTTTTCTGCCCCAGCGGACTGATGCCCCCCAGCAAATACCCCGTCGCACGCTGTGCAGCAGCAGGGTCGGCCATCTCCGTTTTTTTTACCCCTGCGGCATGGGCCAGCGCCTTGAGGTCTAACGACCCCACCACCGGCACTACGGCCACCAGCAATTCACCTTTTTCCGTGCTGGCTAACAGCGTCTTGAACACCTGAGCTGGTTGCAGGTTCAATTTTTCAGCGGCTTCAAGACCATAAGACGCAGCCTTGGGATCATGCTCATAACTGTGTACACGGTGTTCGGCGCGAACTTTTTTCAGTAGATCCAGTGCGGGGGTCATGCGAGGCTCCAGACGGCCGGGCTTTATCAAAATGGGTTGCCGTTACTTTAGGCCATCTGCTCCCCAAACGCCTTAGCCAGAAGGGCTTGGCCAGGTGAAAATCCGAGAACAGTTTCAAAGCCTCGGACATTCATTTACGACCTTTGACAAGGTTCGTTTACGTCTATATTTTTTCGAATACGAATATTCAGCGACTCATGAATCATCTGTTCGAGCGCAAAAAGCGCTTTCACACGTACACTGATGGCAGCCCTGCGGACACCCGCTTTATCACCAGGCAATCGACATGACCGACCACGACAACAAGAATTACATCATCGCCCTCGATCAAGGCACGACCAGTTCCCGCGCGATCGTCTTCGACCGGGACGCCAATGTGGTGAGCACCGCACAAAGCGAGTTCGTCCAGCATTACCCACAGCCTGGCTGGGTCGAACATGACCCGATGGAAATCTTCGCCACCCAAACGGCCTGCATGACCAAAGTGCTGGCTCAGGCCAACCTGCACCACAATCAGATCGCCGCCATCGGCATCACCAACCAGCGTGAAACCACCGTGGTCTGGGAGAAGGACAGCGGTCGTCCCATCTACAACGCGGTGGTCTGGCAATGTCGTCGCAGCACGGAAATCTGCCAGCAACTCAAGCGCGATGGGCTTGAGGGCTACATCAAGGAAACCACGGGCCTGGTCATCGACCCGTACTTTTCCGGCAGCAAACTGAAATGGATTCTGGATCACGTCGAAGGCAGCCGCGAGCGCGCTCGCCGGGGCGAGTTGCTCTTTGGCACCGTCGATAGCTGGCTGATCTGGAAATTCACCGGCGGCAAGGTTCACGTCACCGATTACACCAACGCTTCGCGCACCATGATGTTCAACATCCACACGCTGGAATGGGATCAGCGAATGCTGGACGTGTTGGACGTACCCCGGGAGATGCTGCCCGAGGTCAAATCCTCCTCTGAAGTCTACGGCCACAGCAAAAGCGGCATCGCCATCGCCGGTATCGCAGGCGACCAGCAATCGGCGTTGTTCGGGCAGATGTGCGTGGAACCGGGACAGGCCAAGAACACCTACGGTACGGGCTGCTTCCTACTGATGAATACCGGCAAGAAAGCGGTGAAATCTCATCACGGCCTGCTGACCACCATCGGCTGCGGCCCTCGGGGCGAAGTCGCCTATGCACTGGAAGGCGCAGTGTTCAACGGCGGCTCCACCGTGCAATGGCTGCGGGACGAACTGAAAATCGTCAACGACTCCATGGACACCGAATACTTCGCGACCAAAGTGAAAAACAGCAATGGCGTGTACCTGGTTCCGGCGTTCACGGGGCTGGGCGCGCCGTATTGGGACCCTTACGCGCGCGGCGCGCTGTTCGGCCTGACCCGTGGAGTGAAAGTCGATCACATCATTCGGGCTGCCCTTGAGTCGATCGCCTACCAGACCCGCGACGTGCTCGACGCCATGCAGCAAGACGCTGGCGAGCCGCTCAAAGCGCTGCGCGTGGACGGCGGCGCGGTGGCGAACAATTTCTTGATGCAGTTCCAGGCAGACATCCTGGGGACGCAGGTCGAACGTCCGAAGATGCGCGAAACCACCGCCTTGGGCGCGGCCTACCTGGCGGGTCTGGCGATTGGCTTCTGGAGCGGGCTGGACGAGTTGAAGGACAAAGCAGTGATCGAGCGCAAATTCGAGCCGCAGTGCGATGAGACTGAAAAAGAGAAGCTGTATGCGGGCTGGCGCAAAGCGGTGGACCGCACGCGGGATTGGGAACCGCACGAGGATGCTGAATAAGTTGCACAGTCCTCTGTAGCAGTCCGGCTTGCCGACGGTAGCGGTGTGTCAGGCGTTAAAGGATGTCTGTCATACCGCTGCCGCCGGCAAGCCGGACTGCTACAGAGGTGTGGCGGCGCTCAAGAGCGGTCATTTTTCCGGCTGACAGGTAATGGCTCCCTGCGGCATCATGGGCGCCCTTGCCCGAAGGAAGAAAAATGAATCTGCCCCCCCGTCAACAGCAGATCCTCGAGCTGGTCCGTGAGCGCGGCTACGTCAGCATCGAAGAAATGGCCCAATTGTTCGTCGTGACCCCGCAAACCATCCGGCGCGACATCAATCAACTGGCGGAAATGAATCTGCTGCGTCGCTATCACGGCGGCGCGGCCTATGACTCCAGCATCGAGAACACCGCGTATGCCATGCGCGCCGATCAGATGCGCGACGAGAAACAGCGCATCGCCGAGGCCATTGCAGCGCAAATCCCCGATCACGCTTCGCTGTTCATCAACATCGGCACCACCACCGAATCCATCGCCCGCGCCCTGCTCAACCACAACCACCTGAAAATCATCACCAATAACCTGCATGTGGCGTCGATCCTCAGCGGCAAGGACGACTTTGAAGTCTTGCTGGCGGGCGGCAACGTGCGCCGTGATGGCGGCGTGGTGGGTCAGGCCAGCGTCGATTTCATCACTCAGTTCAAGGTGGATTTTGCGCTGGTGGGCATCAGCGGCATCGACGAAGACGGCAGCCTGCTGGACTTCGATTATCAGGAAGTGCGGGTATCCCAAGCGATCATCGCCAACGCGCGTCAGGTGATCCTGGCGGCGGACTCCAGCAAATTCGGACGTAACGCGATGGTGCGCCTGGGGCCGATCACCCTGATCGACTGCCTGGTGACCGATCAGGCGCCCGTGCCTGCGTTGGCGCAATTGCTGGCGCAGAACAAGATTCGGTTGGAAGTCGTCTGAACAACGTATATTCCTGCGTCTGCCCGAAGGACGTAGGAGTCCAGCTTGTTGACGATCTGCCGGACACCGGCAGCAAAACCAGGCGATCTGGTTGGCTGGGGTACACCGCGACATCAGGATTTACTGCCGCTTCGCGCCAGATCGCGGGCAAGCCTCGCTAGGCCCTTCGGGCAGAATCAAAGACAAATCGCGATTAACCATTCCTCTCGGGTTTATACACCCAACCGAACATGCTCATGTTCGCTTTTGTTCCTTTCCCGTTCTCCTAATCAGTATTTTCAATCACTGCCGAGTGGTGAGGTGTTCCTTATTGCGTTACTATTTTCGAAAATGAACGCAAATGTTCGAATTCGCCAAAATCGAACATGATCGAATTTCCCACAGGAGGCCCCGATGGCCCAGTCCGCCTTGCCCACCCCGCCCCTTTCCGAGGTATACGACATAGCCGTGATCGGCGGTGGGATCAACGGTGTCGGGATCGCAGCGGACGCCTCCGGTCGTGGCCTCTCGGTATTCTTGTGTGAGAAGGACGACTTGGCCAGCCACACCTCGTCGGCCAGCAGCAAGCTGATCCACGGTGGCTTGCGCTATCTGGAGCATTACGAATTCCGTCTGGTACGCGAAGCGCTGGCCGAGCGTGAAGTGTTGTTGGAGAAGGCGCCGCACATCGTCAAACCCATGCGTTTCGTGTTGCCTCATCGCCCTCACCTGCGTCCGGCCTGGATGATCCGCGCCGGTCTGTTCCTGTACGACCATCTGGGCAAGCGCGAAAAACTGCCTGCGTCGAAAAACCTGCGCTTCGGCGCCAACAGTCCGCTGAACAGCTTGATCACCCGCGGTTTCGAATACTCTGACTGCTGGGTCGACGATGCCCGTCTGGTGGTGCTCAACGCCATGGCTGCCCGCGAAAAAGGCGCGCACATTCACACCCGGACCCTCTGCCTCGGTGCCCGTCGCAGCAATGGTCTGTGGCACCTGAATATGGAGCGCGCCGATGGCAGCCTGTTTTCGATTCGCGCCAAAGCGCTGGTGAATGCTGCGGGTCCCTGGGTCGCCAAGTTCATTCGTGAAGACTTGAAGCTTGAGTCGCAGTACGGCATCCGCCTGATTCAAGGCAGCCACCTGATCGTGCCGAAGCTGTATGAAGGCGAAAACGCGTTCATTTTGCAGAACGAAGATCAGCGTATCGTGTTCGCAATTCCCTATCTGGAGCAGTTCACCATCATCGGCACCACCGACCGCGAATACGCGGGCGATCCTGCGAAAGTGGCAATCACCGAAGGCGAGACCGATTACCTGCTGAAAATCGTCAACGAGCACTTCAAGAAGCAGCTCAGCCGCGATGACATCATCCGCACCTATTCGGGCGTGCGTCCGCTGTGCAACGACGAATCCGACAACCCGTCGGCCATTACTCGCGATTACACGCTGTCGCTGTCGGGCAGTGCTGAAGAAGCGCCGATCCTGTCGGTATTTGGCGGCAAGCTGACGACCTACCGCAAGCTGGCCGAGTCTGCGATGCAGCAACTGGCGCCATTCTTCCCGCAGATGAAACCGAGCTGGACCGCCAAGACCAGCCTGCCCGGCGGTGAAAACATGACCACTCCATCGGCGCTGGCCGCCGAGCTGCAACAGCGCTGCAACTGGCTACCCGCCGAGATGGCCAAACGTTGGGCGATCACCTACGGCTCGCGCAGTTGGCAGATCGTTGATGGTGTGCATGGGCTGGCGGATATGGGCGAGCACCTGGGGGGCGGGCTTTACAGTGCGGAGGTAGATTATCTGTGCAGGGCTGAATGGGTCACTCAGGCAGAAGACATTCTCTGGCGCCGGACCAAGCTCGGGCTTTTCACCACGGTGGAAGAACAGCAGAACGTGCAGGCGTACCTCGATAAGGTGGCTCACCATAAAAGCACCATAGCGGCTGCGTGAACCCCTGCCCCTACACTGCGCACTCCGGTGGGAGATGTTGCCTGGTCAAACACCTTCGTCGGAACGCCGCCCGCACCAAGGCGGCTCCCACAGGGATCGCGCCGAACTTGAATCTCGTTATCGACGCTGAATCTGTGGGAGCCGGCTTGCTGGCGAAAGCGTCGTGCCAGCTGACTCATCTGTCACTGAACTACCGCATTCGCCAGCAAGCCGGCTCCCACAAGTGCAGCGTCAACCTTAAAACCCCAGCACGCATCACTTCCATTCGGATTTCCGAACACCCCTCCCCTCGCCTATTCGGCATCCCGGACAGCAAAACGCTTTTCCGTGACTGAAACAGAATAAATTTCCTTTATTTTCAATGAATTAAGAGCTGCCACGTCCTTGGCATGACTCATGCTCTACACTCATCCACGATTGCTCCGATGTAGCGTGCCGCCTGATTGGGCCGCCGTTGTAGCGTTCTGAAACGATAGGGCCGACCCAACACCGGACCCATAAGAAAAACAAAGTCGAGGATTAACAGATGCGTATCGTTCCCCACATTCTGGGCGTGGCCATTGCAGCCGCCGCTTTGATCAGCACCCCAGTCTCTGCTGCAGAACTGACCGGCACCCTGAAGAAAATCAATGATTCGGGCACCATTACCCTCGGTCACCGCGACTCGTCGATTCCGTTCTCTTACATCGCAGACGCGTCGGGCAAGCCAGTCGGCTACTCCCACGACATCCAGCTGGCGATCGTTGAAGCGATCAAGAAAGACCTGAACAAGCCGGACCTGAAGGTCAACTACAACCTGGTCACGTCGCAAACCCGTATCCCGCTGGTCCAGAACGGCACCGTCGACGTTGAGTGTGGTTCGACCACCAACAACGCCGAGCGCGCACAGCAAGTCGACTTCTCGGTCGGCATCTTCGAAATCGGTACCCGCCTGCTGACCAAAGTCGGCTCTCCATACAACGACTTCGATGACCTGAAAGGTAAAAACGTCGTGACCACTGCGGGCACCACGTCCGAGCGCATCATCAAAGCGATGAACGCCGACAAGCAAATGGGCATGAACGTCATCTCTGCCAAAGACCACGGCGAGTCCTTCCAGATGCTGGAATCGGGCCGCGCTGTCGCCTTCATGATGGACGACGCCCTGCTGGCAGGCGAAATGGCCAAGGCCAAGAAGCCAACCGACTGGCACGTGACCGGCACTCCACAGTCCTATGAAATCTACGGTTGCATGGTTCGCAAGGACGACCCTGCGTTCAAGAAAGCCGTGGACGACGCCATCGTAGGTCTCTACAAGTCGGGCGAAATCAAGAAGATCTACGACAAGTGGTTCACCCAGCCAATCCCGCCAAAAGGCCTGAACCTCGAATTCCCGATGAGCCCAGAGCTGCAAAAGCTGATCGAGAACCCGAACGACAAGCCTGCTCCTGAGAAGAAGGCGTAAGTCCTTTCCTTCACACGCGACAAAAGTGAAAGCCTGACTCCCGGAGCTGCAATGCGGCTCCGGAAGCCGCTGCAAAGCGGTGTGCGTGCATAACGATCGATCAGAGGGGAGACCCTGATGAATTACAACTGGGACTGGAGCGTATTCTTCAAGTCCACTGGCGTGGGCAGCGAGACCTATCTGGACTGGTACATTTCCGGCCTGGGCTGGACCATCGGCATCTCCATCGTTGCCTGGATCATCGCCCTGGCGCTGGGTTCGGTGCTGGGTGTCATGCGTACGGTGCCCAACCGCATCGTGTCGTCAATCGCCACGGTTTACGTGGAAATCTTCCGCAATGTGCCACTGCTGGTGCAGCTGTTCATCTGGTACTTCCTGGTACCCGACCTGCTGCCCGAAAACCTGCAGGAGTGGTACAAGCAGGACCTTAACCCGACCACCTCGGCCTTCCTGAGCGTTGTCGTGTGTCTGGGTCTGTTCACCGCCGCACGGGTGTGCGAACAAGTGCGCACCGGTATCCAGGCGTTGCCGCGCGGCCAGGAATCCGCCGCCCGCGCCATGGGTTTCAAACTGCCGCAGATCTACTGGAACGTGCTGCTACCGCAGGCTTACCGGATCATCATCCCGCCGCTCACCTCCGAATTCCTCAACGTGTTCAAGAACTCGTCGGTGGCGTCGTTGATCGGCCTGATGGAGCTGTTGGCGCAAACCAAACAGACCGCCGAATTCTCCGCGAACCTGTTTGAAGCGTTCACCCTCGCCACCCTGATCTACTTCACCCTGAACATGAGCCTGATGCTGCTCATGCGTCTGGTCGAGAAGAAAGTCGCGGTGCCGGGCCTGATCTCCGTGGGAGGCAAATAATGGACTTCTCTGGAGTCATTCCGGCCATTCCAGGCCTGTGGAACGGCATGCTCATGACCCTGCAACTGATGGTCATGGGCGTGATCGGCGGTATCGTCATCGGCACGATCCTGGCGCTGATGCGTCTGTCCCACAACAAGGTGCTGTCGAACATCGCTGGCGCCTACGTCAACTACTTCCGTTCGATTCCTCTGCTGCTGGTCATCACCTGGTTCTACCTGGCGGTGCCGTTCGTGCTGCGTTGGATCACCGGGCAAGACACGCCCGTGGGCGCGTTCACCTCCTGCGTCGTGGCGTTCATGATGTTCGAGGCGGCGTACTTCTGCGAGATCGTGCGCGCCGGTGTGCAGTCGATCTCCCGTGGCCAGATGGGCGCAGCGCAGGCACTGGGCATGACCTACGGCCAGATGATGCGTTTGATCATCCTGCCCCAGGCGTTTCGCAAGATGACCCCACTGCTGTTGCAGCAGAGCATCATTTTGTTCCAGGACACCTCGTTGGTGTACACCGTCGGCCTGGTGGACTTCCTGAACTCGGCCCGTTCCAGCGGCGACATCATCGGTCGCTCCAACGAATTCCTGATCGTTGCCGGTCTTGTGTATTTCACCATCAGCTTCGTGGCCTCGCGTCTGGTCAAGCTCATGCAAAAAAGGTTAGCCGTATGATTTCCATCAAAAATATCAACAAGTGGTATGGGGACTTCCAGGTGCTGACCGACTGCAGCACCGAGGTCAAGAAAGGCGAAGTGATCGTGGTGTGCGGCCCATCGGGTTCGGGCAAATCGACCCTGATCAAGTGCGTCAACGCGCTGGAGCCGTTCCAGAAAGGCGACATCGTGGTCGATGGCACCTCGATTGCCGACCCGAAAACCAACCTGCCCAAACTGCGTTCCCGTGTGGGCATGGTGTTCCAGCATTTCGAGCTGTTCCCGCACCTGACCATCACCGAAAACCTGACCATCGCGCAGATCAAGGTCCTGGGGCGCAGCAAGGAAGAGGCCACCAAAAAAGGCCTGGCGCTGCTGGAGCGCGTCGGTTTGTCCGCACACGCTCACAAACACCCTGGCCAACTGTCTGGCGGTCAGCAGCAACGTGTGGCGATTGCCCGCGCGCTGGCGATGGACCCGATCGTCATGCTCTTCGACGAACCGACCTCCGCGCTCGACCCTGAAATGGTCAACGAAGTGCTCGACGTGATGGTGCAGCTCGCCCACGAAGGCATGACCATGATGTGCGTGACCCACGAAATGGGCTTCGCTCGCAAAGTGGCTGACCGCGTGATTTTCATGGACAAGGGTCAGATCATCGAAGACTGCGCCAAGGAAGAGTTCTTCGGCGACATCAACGCCCGTTCCGAGCGCGCCCAGCACTTCCTGAACAAGATCCTGCAGCACTGATTGATTTAAGCCTCACAAGGGCGCAAAACCCGCTGGCCGTTCGTGTCGACATCCATGACACGGGCGGCTGGTCGGTCCAGGACGACTGTGATGAAATGCGATCCACCCCTTAGTACGCCGCCATCACTGACTGTGAAACCCCGCCTGATTCGCCAACTGTTCCTGCCGCCGCTGATCATCCTGCTGATGATTGCGCTGGGTTACTTCACGTACCTGTACAGCGAAAAGAACGGCATCAAATCGCTCAGCGAGAATGGCGCGCGCCAGCTTGAACTGCACGCCCGCACTGTCGAAAGCGAAATCAACAAATACAACTACCTGCCCAGCGTGCTGGAGCTGGAGTCCAATGTTTCCGAGCTGCTCAACGACCCGTCGCCGGAGTTGAGAGCCAAGGTCAACGATTACCTTGAAGGCCTGAACCGCCGTAGCCGCAGCCGTGCGATCTACGTGCTCGACACCACGGGTCGAGTGCTGGCCACCAGCAACTGGCGCGACGCCGACAGTTATCTGGGCGAGGACCTGTCGTTTCGCGCCTACTACCAGGACGCCATTCGCGGGCTGCCGGGCCGTTTCTATGGCATCGGCAGCACCACCGGCGAGCCCGGCTACTACCTGGCTCACGGGCTGGAAGAGAAAGGCAAGATCATCGGCGTGGCCGTCATCAAAGTGCGCCTGGAAGCCCTGGAGGAGCGCTGGCAACGGGCGCGGCTGGAGGCTTTCGTCAGCGATGAAAACGGCATCATCATCCTGTCCAGCGACCCGGCGCGGCGGCTCAAATCGGTTCGTCCGCTGACGCCGCAGATCAAGGAGCGTCTGGCCCGCAGCCTGCAATATTACTGGTGGCCGCTCAATGAACTGGTGCCGCTGGAGCGCGAGTTGATCGCTGACGGCGTGGAGAAACTAACGTTCCCCGCCAACAGCAGCGTCGATCACGAGCACACCGTCGTGAGCTATCTGGCGCAGACCCGCGACCTGGCCGACACCCCGTGGCACTTGACCTTGCTCACGCCACTGGAGGACTTGCGCCGCGAAGCCGCCAATCAGGGGATGCTGGTCGCGGTGGCGTGTGCGCTGGTGGCCTTTTTGCTGATTGCCTGGAACGAGCGGCGCAAGGTGATCGCCACCCGCCTGGCCGCTCGCGAAGCGCTGGAGCAAGCCAACAACGAACTGGAGCGCCGGATTACCGAACGCACTGCCGACTTGCGCGCCAGCAACGAACGTCTCAAGGGGCAGATTCGCGAGCGACGTCAGGCCGAAGAGACGTTGCGCCAGGCACAGGATGAACTGGTGCAGGCGGGTAAACTGGCGGCCATCGGGCAGATGTCCACCAGCATCGCCCATGAACTGAATCAGCCGTTGGCGGCGCTGCGCACGTTGTCCGGCAATACCGTGCGCTTCCTTGAGCGCGGCGCGCTGGATACAGCGAGCGCCAACCTGCGCACGATCAACGATCTGGTCGACCGCATGGGCCGTATCACCGCCAGCCTGCGCGCGTTTGCCCGACGTGGCGAAGACAAGGGCCAGGCGTCGCTGAGCAAGGCCGTCGACGCCGCATTGCAACTGCTCGCCGGGCGTCTGGAAAACAGCGCGCTGGATCTCAATCAGCATTTCGATGAAGTGGAGCTGGCGATTGACCAGACCCGACTGGAGCAGATTCTGGTCAACCTGATCGGCAACGCGCTGGACGCCATGCAAGCCCAGCCACTGCCAGTGCTCTGGTTGCAGGGTGATCTGTTCGAAGGACGCTATCGTCTGCGCGTACGCGACAACGGCCACGGCATCGACCCCGAGGCGCGCAAGCATTTGTTCGAACCGTTTTTCACCACCAAGCCGGGTGAGCAGGGGCTGGGGTTGGGCCTGACGCTGTCTGCAAGCCTTGCAGCGGCAGCGGGTGGCAGCCTCAACGCCGAAGACCCGGCCGAGGGCGGCACGATGTTTGTGTTGATTTTGCCGCTGGTGGATCGCGGAGCGACACAGGTATGAGCCGTGTTTCAAAAATCCCCGTCGCCCCAAACATTTTCGCGAATGAATTCGCTCCCACAGGGGAACGCGTTTTATCTGTGGGAGCGAATTCATTCGCGATGAAGGCAACGCTGACGAACTGGATGTGCACATGAACACTGAACTGACCGTCCTCATCGTCGAAGATGACCCCCATGTCCTGCTCGGCTGCCAGCAGGCGCTGGCGCTGGAGGACATTCACAGCCAGGGCGTGGGCAGTGCCGAGGAAGCGCTGGCGGTGGTCGGCGATAACTTCGCCGGGATCGTCATCAGCGATATCCGCCTGCCAGGCATCGACGGGCTGGAACTGCTCAAGCGCCTGAAGGAGCGTGATCGCACGCTGCCGGTGGTGTTGATTACCGGCCACGGCGATGTGTCGATGGCCGTGGGCGCCATGCGCGACGGTGCCTATGACTTCATGGAAAAGCCCTTTTCCCCCGAGCGCCTGGTGGACGTCGCCCGGCGTGCGCTGGAGCAACGCGGGCTGGCGCGAGAGGTCTGGTCGCTGCGCAGGCAACTGGCCGAGCGTGACTCACTGGAAGGCAAGATCATTGGCCGTTCAGCCGCCATGCAGAACCTGCGGGCGCTGATCGCCAACGTCGCCGACACCTCGGCCAACGTGCTCATCGAAGGCGAAACCGGGACCGGCAAGGAACTGGTCGCCCGCTGTCTTCACGACTTCAGCCGTCGCCAGACCCATCAATTCGTGGCGCTGAACTGCGGCGGCCTGCCGGAAAATCTGTTCGAGAGCGAAATCTTCGGCCACGAAGCCAACGCCTTCACCGGCGCGGGCAAGCGGCGCATCGGCAAAATCGAGCACGCTCACAACGGCACGCTGTTTCTCGACGAAGTGGAAAGCATGCCGATCCCCCTGCAAATCAAGCTGCTGCGGGTCTTGCAGGAGCGCACGCTGGAGCGGCTGGGTTCGAACCAGAGCGTGGCAGTGGATTGTCGGGTCATTGCGGCGACCAAATCGGATCTGGCCGATCTGAGCAAAGCCAACCAGTTCCGCAGCGACCTGTATTACCGGCTCAACGTCGTGACCCTGGAACTGCCGCCCTTGCGCGAACGCCGTGAGGACATCCTGCAACTGTTCGAGCATTTCCTGCAGTTGTCCTCGCTTCGTTTTGACCGTGAGCCGCCGCAACTGGACCCGCAGACGATGTCGGCGCTGATGAGCCACGACTGGCCGGGCAACGTGCGTGAGCTGCGTAATGTGGCCGAACGGTATGCGTTGGGGTTGCCTGCGTTCAAGAAGTCAGGCTTGTCGACGCAAGCGCAGAGCCTTGGGTTCTCGGAGGCGGTGGAAGCCTTCGAACGAAATTTGCTCAGCGAGGCCTTGCAGCGTAGCGGCGGGAATCTGAGCCAGGCCAGCCAGGAATTGGGCATGGCCAAGACCACGTTGTTCGACAAGGTGAAGAAGTACGGGTTGGGGTGATCACCCTGTAGGAGCGTGCTTGCCCGCGATGAACGATGACACGGACTGCCGGACAGACCTCATCATCGTTCATCGCGGGCAAGAGCGCTCCTACAGGTATTACGCATGGCGCAGATGCTTGTGTTGTTCGTTCAGCCCCCGTTCAAACCCTTGGCCCACCCTTTGCAATCCCCCTGAAAGGCCCGCCCGGCTGGTGTTCATGCCTGTGAACCCGGTGTCTTGGGCGGCATTTGATGGGTGACGGCAACCTTGAACATTCTTGACCTCGATCACAGCCTCACGCAGCAGGCGCCAATCAAAGACCGTCTGCATGACGGTCGTGCTACCCGGCTGGATTTGCTTGCGCTCGGCCCACAACTGCGGCTTTGGTCCACCGAAGCCAACTATCGCCGGTTTGCCGATCACCTCAGCTATCGCGCCAGGCCGCTGGGCAATCGTCCGGAAATCTTCTTCGTAGGCTCCGGCGACTACCATCATCTGACCCCTGCCCTGCTCACTGATCTGCCTGAGCCGGTCACCCTGATTCACTTCGACAACCACCCGGACTGGGTGCACTTCGCTCCCAAACGCCACTGCGGCTCGTGGGTCAATCGGGCACTGAAGCTGCCCCATGTGAAGCGCATCATCACCCTTGGCCCGTGCAGCGACGACCTGCAAAGCCCGCAACTCAAGGGTGGCAATCTCAGCGCCTTGAAACGTGGCGACTTACAGCTGTTCCCCTGGCGTCATCCGCCGTCGAAAGTCTGGGGCAGGATCGGCGACGGCCCTGGCCATCAGCAGCTCGATGGCCATCTGCACTGGCACAACCTGGCCGAAGTCGACTGGCCCATCTTCCTTGAACAGCTGATCGCCAGCCTGCCCACCACAGCTGTGTGGATCACCGTCGACAAAGACGTACTGGCCAGCGAAGACGCCGCCACCAACTGGGATCAGGGCGGCATGCGCCTGACTCACCTGCTCAATGCCATCCGCGCTTTGGGCACTCACACCCGCGTGCTGGGCATTGATGTGTGCGGTGAATTCGCGCCCCCTGCATTCAGCAATCCGCTGAAACGCTGGGAGGCGAAGTCCGATCAGCCACCGGCCGAACGCTGGAGCGAGGCGGACATTGCGCGTAATGCCGAGACCAACGCAGCGCTGATCACGCTGTTCGAGGAGCTGTTTCCATGACCCCGACTGTCGTGCTGCTCACCGCGCTTTCGATCCTGCTGGATGTCATCGGCCAACTGGCGTTCAAGCTCGGGCTGGACCGTTTGCCCGAGCAGGAAGGTGGCTTTCGCCTGCGCAGTTTCTGGGTGCAGATTGCCGGAGCGCCGATGCTCTGGTTCGGCGTCGGCGCCTACACCCTCGAATTCATCACCTGGTTGCTGGTGCTGTCGCTGGCGCCGCTGAGTCTGGTGTTTCCGGCGGCGAGCCTGAGTTACGTAGGTGTGGTGCTGGGCGGGCGTCTGGTGCTCGGCGAGCGGGTCAGCCGTCGTCGCTGGCTTGGCACGCTCGTCATCACGGCAGGCGTCATGCTGGTCTGCGCCACGGGTGCATGAGGTGTTTATGACACAGATTCAATCCGTTTCTGGACCGACCTCACCGGTCATGTTGGCTGATAGGTCGCAATTGAGTGTTGAAGTCAGCCACAGCATTCATCGCGTCAGCCGCACGGACTGGGCACATTTGGAGAGCGATCCGCTGGAAGGTTACGACTATTACACCGCCGTCGAGGATGCCGGGCTTCCGGGCATCGAGCCGCGCTATTTCATGATTCGCGACGGGCAGCGGTTGATTGCCGTGGCCCCGGCGTATCGGCATCGCGTGCCGCTGCATCAGGTGCTCGATGGCGTGCTGGCGAAGCTGTTGGGGCATCTGTCGGTGTCGATATTGGCGGTCGGCTCACCCGTGACTGAAACGTGCTCGATCGCCTGTGCCCCGGACTGGCTGGCCCGTAGCTCAGAGATCATGCAGGTATTGGTCGAGGCGTTACGTCGGCAATCAAAGCTTGAGCGCACCTGGCTGTACCTGTTCAAAGACGTCGCTGAAGAACGCGTGACCTTGCGCAACGCACTGGAACAACTCGGTTTTGCTCGTATTGCAGGCATGCCGCGCACCCTGTTACCACTGCCATATGCCGATCTTGAGGGCTATTTCGCAAGCCTCAGCCGAACCACGCGCAAGGGGCTCAAGCGCAAGCTCAGTGCGCCTTCGGAGCTGCGCATTGAGGCGCGGCAGCATCAGGTCGACGATGTGATCGAACGCATGCTGGCGTTGTATGCGGATACCGTTGCACGCAGTGGTGAAGAGATCGAGCCGCTGACTGCTGACTACTTTCGTGCCGTGCTGGCGAAACTCGGTGAGCGCGCCACCTGCTACCTGTTCTGGTCGGGTGAGCGACTGATCGGCTTCAACCTGTTGCTGGACGATGGTACGCGGCAGATCGATAAAGTCTTCGCCTCCGACGGCACCGCCGCCCGCGAGCACAACCTGTATCACCGAACCTGGCTGGCCCATGTCGAGCGCTGCATCGAGCAGGGTATCCCAGCGTTTGAAGCGAGCCAGGCGGCGTACAGCGAGAAGTTGCGGCTGGGTTGTCGTTTGTTGGGCAATGACCACTACCTTCAACACCGCAGCCGCTGGATGACCCGATTACTGGGCTGGGTAGCGCGTGAGGCAGGGCTGGATCGATCGGACGTTATCGCAGAGGACAATCATGGGTGAACAGGCATTGAATGAAAAACCGGCCTGGCGCTGGTTGGAGAGCCGCGCCGCGAGCGTCGGGTTATGGGCGCTATTGATCGGTTTCGAAAGCGCGGCGCAACTGGCGCTGAAGGTCGGTGGCGACGCCTTGACGAGCCTGCCGTTCGGGCTGGATTGGTTGCTGGCATCGCTGACCAACCTTGCGGTGCTGGGTGCGGTGGGCTGCTACGTTGGCTCGTTTCTGAGCTGGATGCTGATCCTGCGCCGCAGCAGCCTTTCGCTGGCGTTTCCGTTGAGTTCGCTGGTGTTCGTGGTGGTGTTGCTGGGGTCGTGGTTGTGGCTGGGTGAGCACATTAGCCCGCTGCATTGGCTGGGGGTGTGGGTGATCATTGGCGGAATTGCGTTGTTGGCGGAGGGAGAAGCCTGAAGCGACTCAGGCTTTTGATTCTGGGCGTTAATCGTGCTTTGTGTGATCCACCAAAAAACCCAACCCATGGGACACGGGTATTTCCTTCACCCCCATCATCCGTTGCTGGTCCTTGATCTCCTTGTGAAACGCCTTGACTTTGGTCCAGTGCATTTTCGGCCGGTAATGGTGTTCGGCGTGGTAGCCGTTGTTCATCCAGATCACGTTGTACAGCCTGCTGTATGAACTCACGCCCCAGGCAATCGGCAAATCCGGGTTACCGCCCAGATGCTCGTAGTAGCCGTTCAACGACGACAGCGATTGCCCCAAATACCAGAACGGCAGCAGCCACAACACCGCATGCCAGTCGTAAATCGCCAGGGCGATGTACGCGGCGACGGTCACGTAGATTTCCACCTTGGCCCAGCGCGCATCGTCCGGGTGTTTACGCTTCATTTCCTCGTAATAGCTCTTGGGTTCGTCGCGAAACGCGCTCAGGAACACATAGCGCCACAGGGCCTCAGGCTCTCCGTTGTGGCCGTAGCGATAGATCGACAACGGATCGACGGTTTCGCCCTTTTCGTTGGGCCGGTCGGAGTTGCCGCGATGGTGGCGGTTGTGGATATCACGGTACATGGTTTGCGAGAAACCGATGGTCACCGATAGCAGCAGATCGAACGCCCGGTTCATGCCCTTGTGGGTGAAGTACGGGTTGTGGATCTGGTTATGGGAAATGCTGTTGATGCTCCACGACAGGCTGACGGCATACACCAACGCCAGTGGCACGATGGCCCACCAGGACAAGCTGTGAAAGGCCACGACCAGCCACAGCACAAACGCAAAATGCGCCAGCGCCATAGCAATCGGGACCAGGTCCCAGAGTGAGTACGCGAGCCAGCGGTAAACAGGACGAGCCATGAAGAACTTCCTCGAAAACGATGAGTTCTTCGGGTCATTGCAAGGGCCAGACCAACCCCAGCGCTACTTGAAGTGATACGCCACCGCAACGTCCAGCTCGCCCTGATTCAGCCGACCTTGCTGGCGGACGATGCTGCTATCAGCCGCCGATCCCACCAGATGAATCCAGCTGGCGCTGGTGATCAGCGACCAGTTCGGCGCCAGCGGGAAGGCCACGCTCTGAGTGAGGGTCAGGTTCTGAAACCCGCCGCTGGCGTTATAGGGCCGAATGCCCGAGGCCAGTGATTCCGGGCCACTGACACCGAAAAAGGTCTGCGCCTGTTCGGCGTTGGCGTAATGCGCAGCCAGGGTCGTGCCGCCGAAAACACCGCGTCCCAACGGATAATCCAGCTCACCGCCCACCCGTCCCAGCACCCCGCCTTGCCCGCTGCTGCAGCCGAACGTACGACCGACTTCAGCGAACACACGCCACGCATCCGAAGGGCTGTACTCGACGAAACCGCCGACTTCGCCCATGTCGGAGACGTCCTTCAAACCATGCAGCGCCCCGTTTGCCGTACGTCCTTCGACGTAGTTGACGAACGGCCCGACGCTCCAGCCGTTAGCCTTCACCGCGTCCCAGGACAACCCCTCATCGGAGCTGAGATTGACCCGACCCCAGGACAGGTCCAGGTAGGGAATGGGCCGGGTTTCATAGCGCGTGCCGGTGGGGTCGTGAGGCTGATACGCGACGCCTGTGCCGACATCACCGGTCAGCGAATCGGCATGGCATAGCGGGCTGAAATACGCAGCGCAGAGCAGGCCCACGACACACAGGTTGCGCTTGAAAGAGGAAGGCAGGCAGGTCATCGCAAAAGCCTCGGGACGGCGAACATGCGCGCATCAATCCCCAAAGCCTGCGCCCCGTGCAAGCACTGATGTTGTTTGTAGCGAGCTACAAAAATTGTAGCTTCACGCGCCTCCTGACCCGCCCCTCCACCTTCAAAGCCCCAGTGAGCCGGGCTCTCAGTCCCTTGGCACAGTCCCTGCTCTTGCCCTCTCACGAGCAATACGGCGACCCGTTCGCCCTGCTCACTCTCTGGACAAGACAGGCAAACGCAGATGATGCATTGGCATATCGTGTGTGACTTCGACGGGACGATCACCCCGACGGACGTGATCGACAACATCCTCGAACGCTTCGCTCACCCGAGCTGGGCAGACATCGAAGATGAATGGCTCAGTGGTCGCATTGGCTCGCGTGAATGCCTCAGCCGCCAACTGTCATTGGTCAAGGCATTCCCCGCGCAACTGCTGGCGTACTTCGACAGCGTGACCATCGACCCGGACTTCCCCGCGTTCGTCGAGCACGTACTGGCCTTGGGCGCCACGCTGGACATCGTCAGCGACGGCCTGGAACAAGGCATTGCTCGCATCCTCGCCCGTCATCAACTGCCGCTGTTGCCGATCATCGCCAACGGCCTGCGTCAAGTGGACCAGAACAGCTGGCGCATCGTCTTCCCTCACGCCAGCGATGCCTGCCGCGCCGCGTCGGGCAACTGCAAATGCAAATCCACGCCCAACGACAAACGTGTGTTGGTGATCGGCGACGGCAAGTCCGACATGTGCGTGGCCAGCACCGCTGATTTCGTTTTTGCCAAGGGCCGTCTGGCCGAGTACTGCGCCGCCAACGGCATCCCCCACGCCCGCTTCAACTCTTTCGCTGAACTCCCCGCGCTGGTGGCCCTGCTGCCTCACAACCTGCCCGCGCCGGCCGTACACCTCCCTACCGAATCCCAGGAACGCTTCCACCATGTCTGATATCCGCATCGCCACCGCCGAAGACCAGATCCTTCTGGAAAAAGAAGCCAAATACTGCTCGTATGGCGACACCGTTCATTACATCGAACCACCGCGCATTTTCAGCCGCTGCGAAGGCTCGTACGTCTACGACACCAGCGATCAGGCCTACCTCGACCTGCAAATGTGGTACTCGGCGGTGAACTTCGGCTACGCCAACCCACGCCTGAATAATGCGCTGAAACAGCAGATCGACACCCTGCCGCAAATCGCCAGCCAGTACCTGCACAAGGGCAAGATCGAGCTGGCGGAAACCATCGCCGTGGACGCCAGGAACAAGTTCGGTCTGGACGGTCGCGTGCACTTCAACGTCGGCGGTTCGCAGTCCATTGAGGACTCGCTCAAAGTGGTGCGCAACGCCAGCAACGGCAAGAGCCTGATGTTCGCCTTCGAAGGCGGCTACCACGGTCGCACTCTCGGCGCATCGTCGATCACCTCCAGCTACCGCTATCGCCGCCGCTACGGTCACTTCGGTGAGCGCGCGCAATTCATCCCGTTCCCGTATCACTTCCGCGGCCCGAAAGGCATGACCAAAGAGGAGTACGGCAGCCACTGCGTGCAACAATTCGCCCGCTTGTTCGAGACCGAATACAACGGCGTGTGGGACCCGAAAGTCAGTCAAAGCGAATACGCCGCGTTTTATGTCGAGCCGATTCAAGGCACGGGCGGCTACGTGATTCCGCCGATGAACTTCTACAGCGAACTCAAGCACGTGCTCGATCAACACGGCATCCTGCTGGTGGTCGATGAAATCCAGATGGGCTTTTACCGTACCGGCAAGCTGTGGTCGATCGAGCACTTCGACGTCAAACCCGACGTGATTGTCTTCGGTAAAGCACTGACCAACGGCCTCAATCCGCTGGGCGGCATCTGGGCCCGTGAAGAGCTGATCAACCCGAAAATCTTCCCGCCGGGCTCGACCCACTCCACCTTCGCCTCCAACCCGCTGGGCACGGCGGTGGGTCTGGAAATGTTCAAGATGACCTCGGAAACCGACTACGGCGCGATGGTCATGAACAAGGGCAAATACTTCCTCGAAGGCCTGCGCGACCTGCAAAAGCGCTACCCGATCATCGGTGATGTCGACGGTCTGGGGCTGGCGCTGCGGGCAGAGATCTGCCAACCGGACGGCTTCACCCCGGACAAGGCCACGCTGGATTTCATGGTCGAGGAAGGCATGAAAGGCGACATCGAGATCGACGGCAAACGCCTGGGTCTGGTGCTCGACGTGGGCGGTTACTACAAGAACGTGATCACCCTCGCGCCCTCGCTGGAAATCAGCTACCACGAGATCGATCTGGGCATCGCCCTGCTCGACCGTCTGCTGCACCGGGCCATGCAACGATGAGCCAGACGCCCTCGCACATCGCGATCGACATGGGCGAAGGCGATGCCGGGTTCATTCTCGGCAGCGGCGACGTGGGCGTGTTGCTGATCCACGGCCTGACCGGCACCCCGACGGAGTTGCGTCGGGTGGCCCAAGGCCTTGCGGACCGGGGCTGCACGGTGTACGTGCCAACCCTGGCCGGGCACTGCGGCAACAACGACGACTTGCAACGCACCCGCTGGACCGACTGGTACGAAAGCGCCCGTCGTACCTTCGTCGGTGTGCGTCAACGCCACCGTGAGGTGTTCGTCGGCGGCCTGTCCATGGGCGCGGTCATGTCGATGCACATGGCCGCACAACACCCCGGTGAAATTGCCGGGCTGTTGCTGTATTCCACGACCTTGCGCTACGACGGCTGGAACATGCCGTTCGTGGCCAAGTTCACGCACATTTACATGATGGTGCCGTTCGGCGTGCATGTGTGCCGCTTCAACGAAAAGTCGCCTTACGGCATCAAGAACCCACGCTTGCGCGCCATCGTCGAAAAGCAGATGAAGGAAGGCGAAAGCAGCAACGCCGGGCTGTTGACCATGTCCGGCATCAGCGTGCGCGAACTGCATCGGCTGATCGCCGTGGTCAAACGGAACATGCCCCACGTCAACACCCCTGCGCTGGTGCTGCACTCGCTGGAGGACGACATCACCAGCCGATGGAACGCCGATTATGTGCAGCGCCATCTGGGCGGGCCGGTGGTCAAGGTGCTGCTCGACAACTGCTACCACATGATCACCGTGGACCTGGAATATCGGCAGGTCATCGACTTGAGCGCGTCGTTCATCGAGACACGCGTGCAAGCCGGTTTACCGGTCGAAGCGGCGACAGACGCTGCGCTGTTCAATGACCTACCGGGTATCGACGATCACCCTCAACTGGCCTGAACCATGATCAGCACCCACGCCTTTTCCAGCATCCGGTCCATTGATCGCGAGGCCTGGAACGAATGCTTTCCCGACCAACTGGAAGACTGGGATTTTTACTGGGCAGTCGAACAGGCCGGCGTCGAAGGCTTCACGTGGCGCTATCTGGCGGTGTTCGACGGTCCGACGTTGTTGGGGGTGGTCCCGGCGTTCGTCACCTGCTATCGCCTCGACACGACGATTCAGGGCGTGGGCAAACGGGTGACGGAACACATCAACCGGGTGTGGCCGGGGGTGTTCGATCTGCGCATGTACGCCGTTGGCTCGCCCGTCGCGGAACGCTGCAACGCGGGAACTGCTCGCCACGTCAGTGGACCGTTGCGCCAGGAGGTGTTCAACCGTCTGTTGCAGCGGGCGCAACAGGATGCCGACGATCTGGGCATCGGCCTGTTGGCCGTGAAGGATGCGCCCACCGACGAGCCTCTGTGGGCCGAGACGTGTAGCCTGGCCGGACTGCAAAACATGCCCGGCCTGCCCAGCGCCTTGCTGGCCGTCCCATACCCGTCGTTGGACGCCTACCTGGGTTCACTGGGCAAATCCACCCGCAAGGACCTGCGGCGAACCCTGCGCGGCCCTGCGCCACGCATCGAGTGGCGGCGACAGATCGACGACGTACTGCCCGAGATCATGCAACTCTACGAAGCGACGCTGGCACGCAGTGATCTACAATTCGAACGGCTCGGTCCTGGCTACTTCACCGGCCTGCTCGACCAGCTCGGCGAGCGCGCGGTATGCGTGCTGTACTGGATCGACGAGCGGCTGGTGGCGTTCAATCTGATGCTGCTGGACGAGCATCGCCTGATCGACAAGATTTTCGCCCATGACCCAAATCGCACTCGGGAGTACAACCTCTATGCACGCAGTTGGCTGGCCAATGTCGAGTACTGCATCGACCATCGCATTCCCGTGTACGAAGCCGGTCAAGCGGGCTACGCCAGCAAGATTCGCTTCGGTTGCCGTTTCGCGCCCAACCAGCTGTTCTTTCGCCACCGTAACCGGTTGCTGAATACATTGCTCAGGCTGATCAGACAAATCATCCGCCCCGACCGATCCGATCCCGCCCTGGCGGCGGCGCTATCACCACTAAGCGACCCTCGATGACTGAGTTTCCCGAACGTTCTGCCCGCTCACTGTTCTCCCTCGTGCGCTGGAGTGTGCAGCGCAAACTGGTGCTGGCGTTCTGGCTGGTCAGCGTGGTTCCGACCATGATCGCCGCCGAACTGGCGGCCTCGACGCTGTCGCAGATTTTCGATAGCAACGTGCGCATCTGGCTACAGGAATCGACCCAGATCGTCATCGACGAAACCACCGAAATCATGCACAACAACGCGCGGGTGGCGCAGTTGTTCCAGGCCTACGCCCGGCCGAATGCCGAAAACGGTGCCAAGCGCGACAAGCTGATTGCCGACGTCGCTGACGCCATGGGGATCGACGTGGTGGCGTTGATCCGCAGCGACGATCACAAGGTCATATTCTCCACCGCTGCCGACGACATCGTCAGTCAAATCAGTCTGGCCCCCAAGGCCGTGCTGCAAACCATCCACGAAGGTGGCAGCGCCGTGGGCACGGTGGTTTCGACCTTTCATACCGTTGAGGGCGGGGTCGATTACGAGCTGGTGATCGCGACCTATCTGGACAGCAGTTTCCTGACCAGCGTGGCGGATGTGCATTCGCTGGACCTGCGCCTCTACCTGCGCAACAGCAACGGCTTCGGCGAGATTTTTTCCACCCAGCGCTTCGAAGATCATCCTCCGCTGGTGCCGGCGCGCATCGAGGAGATTTTGCGTACGACCAAGGCGTCCAGCGAGCAGTCCACCGCACGCTACAGCGGTTTGTATTCGCCGATACTCAACGATAACGGCGAGCTGCAAGGGGTGATTTTCAGCGGCCTGCTGCGGCACTCGTCGCTGGTGGGGCTGGTGAATCAGACCAACCTGTTTCTGGCCATTTTCCTGGTGGGTTCGGCGTTGTCGCTGGGCGTGGGTTCTCTGGTCTCCCAACACCTGACCCGCCCGTTGCGAGGCCTGCGCGAAGGCGTAAAAGCCGTGACGGCGGGAGACTACCACCAGCAGGTCGAGGTCATTGGCAGCGACGAACTGGCCGAGTTGAGCGTAACCTTCAACCACATGACCGAACGCCTGCGCGAATTGCAGCATCTGGAAGCGCAACTGCGCCGACGCGATCAGCTGCACACGCTGGGCGAAGTGGCGATGGGGCTGGCCCATGAAATCCGTAATCCACTGGGCATCATCAAAACCGCCACGCAATTGCTGCATCGCCGCGCCAGCCTGCCGGAAGCGGACATGCGCCATCTGGAGTACGTGATTTCCGAGGTGACGCGAATCAATGACCTGATCACCGAATTCCTCGATTTCGCCAAGCCCAGCGCACCGATTCGCGCGACGCAATCGGCGCGTGCTTTGTTGGAGGACGTACTGGGTTTCTGCGGACCGGAACTGGCCACCCACAACATCGAAGCCGCCATTGACGAACAGTCCGTGGGCGCCACGGTATACGCCGACGCGCGGCAGCTGACTCAGGCCTGTCTGAACCTCATCCTCAATGCCATTGATGCCATGCCGGAAGGTGGGCGCTTGACACTGGCCATCGCTCGCGAAACCGGAGATAGCGAGCGCCCGATCACCCGCATCAGCGTGACCGACACCGGACAAGGTGTGGACCCGGAAGTGATTCAGCGCATCTTCAATCCATTCGTGACGACCAAAGCGTCAGGCACCGGGCTGGGGTTGGCGAAAGTGTTTTCGATCATGGAGAACCACGACGGTCGTGTAGAGTGCATCAGCGAACACGGCGCTGGCGCCACGTTCAACCTGTACCTGCCCGCCGACGAAGGAGAACAGGCATGAGCCACAATGTGCTGGTGGTCGACGATGAACCCAAGCTCTGCGACCTGCTGGCCTCGGCTTTGAGCCAGAACGGCATTCAGGTGTTCACCGCCGGGAACGGGCTGCACGCGCTGACCGTGCTGGAGCGCGAAGAAATCGACCTGGTGATCAGCGACTGGCGCATGCCCGGCATGGACGGTCCGCAGTTGCTGGCGGAAATCAAACAGCGTTTCCCGCAACTGCCCGTCATCGTCATGACCGCCTACAGCACAGTGAAGAACGCTGTACAGTCAATGCGCAACGGCGCCTATGACTACATCAGCAAGCCGTTCGACATCGACGAACTGGACATCACCGTGCACAAGGCTTTGCAGTTTCGCGACATCCTGCGGGACAACCAACGCCTGCGCGCCGAGCTGGATGAGCATCAGCAGATCGAGAGTCTGGTGGGCGAAAGCCCCGCGTTCCGGAAAGTGTTGCAGGCAGTGGACTCGGTGCGAGAAAGCAGCGCGACCATCCTGCTGACCGGCGAAAGCGGCACCGGCAAAGAGATGGTCGCCCGAGCCATCCACAAACACGGCAACCGCGCGGACAAGCCGTTCGTGGCGGTGAACTGCGCAGCGATTCCCGAAGGGCTACTGGAAAGCGAGATGTTCGGCCACAAGAAAGGCGCGTTCACTGGCGCGGTGTCGGACCGTATCGGGCGCTTCCAGCAAGCGGACAAGGGCACGCTGTTTCTTGATGAAGTGGGCGACATGCCGCTGGCGTTACAGGCCAAGATCTTGCGCGCGTTGCAGGAACGGGTGATCGAGCCGGTAGGTGATCCGCGTGAGCGCAAGGTCGACGTGCGGGTGATCGCCGCCACCAACAAGGGGTTGCTGGAAGCGGTGGCGCGCAAGGAGTTTCGCGAAGACTTGTATTACCGCCTCAACGTGTTCCCGATTCCGCTGCCCGCCTTGCGCGAGCGGGTGGAAGACATTCCCGCCCTCGCCCGTCATTTCGCCCATGTGCTGGGTGCGACGGCGGGTAAACGCATCACAGGCTTCAGCCCCGAGGCCTTGTTGGCCATGGCCAATTACCCGTGGCCAGGTAACATTCGCGAGCTGCAGAATTGCGTCGAGCGCGCGACTATCGTCGCCTCGTCGCAGACCATCGAAGAGTCGGATTTGCCCGCGTACCTGTTTGGCGCAAAGCCATTGGAGAGCTCCACCGCCAGCATCCTCAGCGACGGACCCGGCATCCCCAGCGACCTGGATGCTGCACTGGCGGAGGTTGAAAAAGCCTACATCCTCGCCGCCCTGCACGAGTCGAACGGCGTCCAGGCCGCTGCCGCGCAGCGCATCGGGATTTCAGAGCGCAGCCTGTGGTATCGACTGAAAAAGCTGGAGATTCATGTGGACAAGATTGTGCGATGAGCTGGACCCGCGCAGTCAGCGTTTGATTCTGCCCGCAGGGCGTAGGAGCGAGGCCTGCCCGCGATCTGCTGCGCAGCAGCAGTAAAACCGGACAACCGCGTTGTGTCAGGCCCTCCGCGCGCACAAGGTTTACTGCCGCCGCGCGCCAGATCGCGGGCAAGCGCGCTCCTACAGGGTTAGGCGTTGATCAACTGGTCGACTTCGGCGGCCAACGGCGCGGTCGCAGGCCCCCAGCGGGTGACGGCAATCGCCGCTGCCGCGTTAGCGCGCAAAGCCGCTTCGTGGGGGCTTAGCCCCGCCGCCAACCCGGCCAGCAACACACCGGCATGGGCATCACCCGCACCGTTGGTGTCGATGGCCGTGACCGGGAATCCACGCACATGCTGCGCCTCGCTGCCCTGCCGAATCCAACAACCATTCGGGCCATCACGCACGACAATCAGCGCGTTATCGTTCAGCCACCGCGCCAGTTGTTCCAACGCGTCGACAATCGCCTCGCAGCCGGTAAATCGCAGGGCTTCTTCGCAGTTGCTGGTCCACACACCAATCAACGGCAGCACCGCCTGCATCTCTTCACCCTCGGGCGAATTCACCAGCGGACCCGGGTCGAACACCACACTCGCACCACTCGGCAAATCATCCAGCCAGCTCAACAGCGTCGAGACTTTGTTTTTGTGCAACAGGCTGTAGCCGCTGACAAACACAAAATCGTTCGGATGCACGACCAGGCTGTTCAAGTCCGAGGCAGACCACCCGCCCTCAGCCCCCACGTAGGAGATGAACGAACGCTCGGCCGACGGCTCGATCAGGGCCACCGACAATCCCGTGTCCTGATCGGCCGACGCAACCGTGGCGACTTCGATGCCCTCAACCGCCATGGCCTGACGTGCGAGGTCGCCAAAACGCCCTTTGCCGTGGCGGCCCAGATACACTGTCTGTAAACCATTTCGGCACGCAGCGGCCATGACATTGAAACCACCCCCGGTCTCGAACGCTGCCGAACGGGCGAGCACATCGCCTCCCGAACGGGGCAACTGATCGAGGGCCATGACCAGGTCGACCACGACCTGGCCGGTGTAGAGCAATCTAGCGGGCATGTGCAGCCTCATGGGAGACGACGCGGCGGTCGCGGGAACCGCCAAGAAGCGCATACAGACCACCGGCGACGATGAACGTCACGATCCAGCCCAGACCGTTGTGGCCGAGCCAGGAGTCGGACAGGAAGCCTTTGAACAGCACGTTTTCCGGCGTCGTGGCCACGGTGGTGAAACTGAAGCCGAGCACGATCGCCACCGCCCACGCACCGACCGCACGCCACTCCACACCGCCGCTGTACCAATAAGCGCTGGAAGGCGACACGTCCATCAAGTCCTTGGCCGAGTACACGTGGCGATGAATCAGGTCGACCACGAAGATCCCGACCCATGCGGTGATCGGCACTGCCAGCATCGAGATGAACGTAATGAACGGGCCGTAGAAACTGTCAGCGATGAGCATGAAATAGATCGAACCGACGAAGATCGCCACGATGTCGACGATTACCGCGTGCACGCGCTTGATCTTCAAACCCAGGGTCAGCGTGGTCAGGCCCGCCGAATACACCGACAGGTTGTTCGACAGCAACAGGCCACCGAACGCCGTGATGAGGTACGGCACGGCCATCCAGGTTGGCAGCAACTCGCGAATCGCGATGATCGGGTCAGTGGCCGAGGCCAGGTGATCGTTACCCACCGACAACAGGCCGCCGAGGGTGATCAGCAACACCAGCGGGATACCGGCGCCAAACGCCGCCGAGGCAACCAGGCGCGTGGCTTTGACGCTGCCGTGTTGATAGCGCGACATGTCCGCACCCGCGTTGGCCCAGCCGATACCGGTGCCCGCCGCCATGGTGCCCACACCAATGATCATTGCGCTCATCGGTGCTGGCGTAGCGTTGAATACGGCCGCCCAATTGATGTGCGCGATGAGGAAGCCGCCGACCACAATGTTCAGCGCGCCGAAGATGTAGGTCGCCCATTTCTGGATAACCAGCAGCGTCGCATGGCCCAGCCCGGAAACGGTGAGGGTCATCAGCACGAAAATGGCGATGAACAGCAGCGTCAGGCCCGGTGAGTTTTTCGCCTCGACCGCCGTGCCGAACAGGATCGAGCACAGCGACAGCAGGACGAACGCTGCGGTGGTGGTGTTGACCGTTTCCCAGCCCAAACGGGACATCAGCGAAACAATCGTAGGACCGATGTTGCCGCGCACCCCGAAAATGGCACGGGACAGGGTCAGACTGGGTGCACGACCACGACGACCGGCAATGGAAATCACCCCGACCACGGCAAACGAACCCGCGGCACCGAGAATCGCCACGATGATGGCCTGACCGATGGACAACCCGCGAAACGCTACCAGCGTCGCACCAAGGGGAAGACCGAGAATACTGATGTTGGCCGCAAACCAGACCCAGAACAGTTGCAGCGGGTGGCCGTTGCATTCGTTTTCCGGAACCGGCTCGATGCCGCGTGTTTCAAGCTGTCCTGCGCCCTGACTGGCGTTGGATGACGTCATGTGAATGCTCCTGTTGCCATTTGTTCTGGTTGTGGGCAGTACGTAAAGCAAAGGACTTCCGTGTCGGACGAGGGTAGCCGCTCACGATCAACGAGCAAGCCGCCCCCGAATCGCCGCCGGATGACAGGGCGATGTGTGTCTTATTCAAATCAGTTTTCCGGCGTCGGTCAGACCGCGCGCAGGGACAGCAAATGCTCGACCAGAGGGGACAGATCGAGGTTGTTCGCGGCCTTGACCTTTTCGATCATTGCCTGCGGCCAGGCCGCCATGCCCTGACACGCACCCAGCATGGCGCCAAGAATCGCCGCGATGGTGTCAGTGTCGCCGCCCAGGCTGGCCGCCATGCACAACGCATCGAACGCGGCCAGTTGACCTGAAGCGACGTGGTGCGCCAGCGCGAACGCGGCAATCACCGATTCCTGCGAGGCCACCGACGTGCCGATCACGTCATAGATCAAATCAGGCAATTGCTCGGTGGTCGCGTCGGCGCAGAGTTGCCGAGCCCAGCCGATACGGGCCGCAATACGCCCTCCTGCGATCCAGTGACCGTGACGCTCGGCGATCAACGCGACACGGGCGCCGATGTCCAGTGCCGTACTCAGCGCGACACCGTTGATCCCCGCCGAGACCACCGCCGCCACCGCCGCCGCGCTGGAAATACCCAGTGTCGTGTTGTGGGTCACCTGACAGGCCTGCACGACCGACTCAACGAACGAGGCTTCGTCGATGACATCTGCCGCAATGCCCACCGGGGTAATGCGCATCGCCGCGCCGTTGGTCGTACCGAATCGCCCGGCCTCTTCAGGGCTATGGCCCGCCAGAATCATCTCGATTGCACGCTTGGTTGACGGGCCAAGCAGGTCTTGCGACCCCTTGGCCTGCATCACCACTTCCCAGTCGATCAACGTTTGCGCCAAGTCGGACGGGTCGATGCGCCCGCCCCCGGCCACCAGCAATTCGGCGACCAGTACGGCCTGTTCGGTGTCATCGGTGATCGACCCGGCCGCCATGTTGGGCGCGATCGGCTGGTCGGCATCGGCGGCGGTCAGCGTGGTGATACGGTCGAAACGCTGCTTGATCTGTTCGCGACTGAGCGACTGCGTGGGCATGCCCAACGCGTCGCCTAAAGCCAGGCCGTAGAAAGCGGCCTGAGCGCGGTCGCGAATGTCGATCAATGCAGTCATGTACTCGATCCAAATGCCAGATGCAGACGAAAATGCACGGGGTCCAGAAGGCTTTCCACGTGCTCCATGAAACGCTCGCGGCGGTCGAACGTGGTTCGGATCGCCTTGAGAAATACCGTGCCCGGTTCACGCAACATCAACGCGGCGTCGTCATTGCCCAGCGGCTCGGCGCCAATCCACTGGTCACCGCGATCACCGACATAGCCATGGGCGGCCATGGTCACGGTCAGCGAGTCGTCGATCAGGCCATCGCGAGGCAGGTTTTCCAGGCCGTCAACGGCAGGAATCAACACGCGCTCCAGCGACACCACGTTGCCATCGGCTGCCGTGCGACGGCGGTCCAGCGCGATAAACGCTGCCGTGCCGAACCGGCTTTCCAGATCCGGTCGCTGCACCGCGACCAGGCGCAAGACTTCCGTGCTGACTCTGGCGCCTGTATCGGCCAGCGCCTGTGCCCAACCGGCGCGCTGATCCAGCGAAATGCCGTCGTAGGTGACGATCGAACCAACGCCCGTCTGCGTCGCGATGTAGTTGCGACGCTTCAACTCGGACAGCGCCTCACGCAAGGTGCCGCGGCTGACGTTAAATTCCTGAGCTAGCAGGTTTTCACCTGGCAACAGCTCGCCGGAGCCCATTTGACCGGTTTCTATGCGTCGCGCGAGTTCGTCGACCACGCGTTTTTTCTTGTCAAACCGAACCTGTCTAATCATGTACAAATTGATATCCGAAAAGGGTTGATGGGATCAAGTTATTTTTAAATCTCAACCGAAAATTTGTTACGTCTGTTACATCGCATTGCGAGCAATCTCACTCCGATGGCAAGGCTTAAAAACCCTGTAGGTGTGAGCTTGCTCGCGATGGCGTCCGTCAGCGTAGCTCATCACCGCTCGGGGTTAACGATGCTCGACTGCTCACTGACGATCTGACGAATGGCCTCCACGAACACGTCCACCGGCTGGCCGCCAGACACGGCGTACTGGTCATTGAATACGATGGTCGGAACCGAACTCACACCTCGGGAAACCCAAAGCTGCTCAAGCTCTCGCACCTCGCTGGTGAATTGGTCAGACGCAAGAACGGCTTCAGCGCGCACTCGATCCAGCCCGACCTTCTGCGCAACATCGGCCAAGACTTTGTGGGAAGAAACATCAGCGTGCTGACTGAAATAGGCGGTAAACAGAGCCTCCTTCAGCGCCTGTTGCTTGCCCTCACGCTCAGCCCAATGCAGCAAGCGATGAGCATCGAAGGTGTTGTAGATGCGCCGTTCGCCCGGTTTGAACACAAAGCCAAGCTCAGCGCCGCGCTGGCGGATGTTTTCGGCGTTGGCCTGATACTGCTCGCGGGTGGAGCCGTATTTCTCGGCAATGTGCTCGAAGATCTCCTGCCCGTCCGAACCCATGTTCGGGTTCAGTTCGAAAGGCTGGAAGTGAATCTGCGCCTGGACTTCATCGCCCAGATGCTCCAACGCCTGATCCAGCGCCCGCAGGCCGATGATGCACCAGGGGCAGGAGACGTCGGAGATGAAATCGATTTTCAGCGGAGTGGGCATGACAGCCTCGTGCAAAAGAGGGAAAGGTGCACGATACGCCTATGTCGCAGCGCCACAAAACTTGAAGGAGCGTGGCTTGCCCGCGATCGACGGGGACCCCGTCGTAAAACCAGAGCATGCGGTGTATCTGCCAAACCGAGTTGCCTGATTTTACGACTGTTTCGCAGCCGTTCTCGGGACAAGCCACGCTCCTACAGTCCTCATAGCTGGGCGATGTGCGAGGCATCGTCGCGATGCTCACGCAAATACGGCAACACCGCCGCCAGCAATGGCGCCTTGAATGCTTCCTGAAAACGATGGGCCAGCCCCGGAATCAGCTTCAACTGGCTGCCCTGAATGTGCGCCGCCACATGAACGCCGTGCATCACCGGCAACAACGGGTCTGCCGTGCCGTGCACCACCAGCGTCGGCACCCGTAGGCGATTCAGCAGCTCTACGCGACTGGGTTCGGCGAGGATCGCCAGAATCTGACGTTTGACACCTTCAGGATTGAACGCCCGGTCGTAGGCAATCGCCGCCTGTTGCAGCAGTTTCTGCCGATCATCCTTGACTTCCGGGCTGCCCAGCGCGGCTAGCAGATCGGCCTGTTGCTCCAGCGCCGTCTGACGATCCGGAGCGCCTCGACGTGCCAACAGCTGCAACAGCGCGGGGCTTGGCATTGGCAGCCCCGGTGCGCCAGAACTGGTCATGATCAACGTCAGACTTTCGACACGCTTGGGCGCCATGTCGGCCAGATGCTGCGCGATCATCCCGCCCATGCTGGCCCCCAGCACATGGAATTTCTGAACGTGCAGGGCGTCCATCAGGCCCAGTGCGTCCTGCGCCATGTCGGTCAACGAATACGGTGCCGACACCGGCAGGCCGATTTTGTAACGCAGCACTTCGTAGGTCAGGTTGGCCGTCGCAGGTGCCTGTACCCACGTCGACAAACCAACATCGCGGTTGTCATAACGAATCACCCGAAAACCCTGCTGGCACAGGGCAACGACGACCTCGTCCGGCCAATGAATCAGTTGCCCGCCCAGCCCCATGACCAGCAGCAGCGCCGGGTCTGAATCTCGACCGATACTTTGATACGCCAGGTGCACTTGATCGAGTTCGGCCACTTGGGTGGGAACGTTGACATCGCATCGAGCGGCCGCAAAAGACGGCAAGCTGCACAAGAGCGCAGCCAGAAAAAATAAGAAACGCATGGAAAAACACCGAAACGCAGAACCCCAGTAGGCCGCGAGTCTGATGAAGTTTTCTAAAGCGCGCTGCCACAGTTGCGTGACATTTTGATGAAGGCGGCTCAGCGGTAGATCAAAGCACGTCGGTGCATCTGATGAAGGTCAACTGTGGAAGCGAGTTCATTCGCGATGGGTCGGTACATCCGATACATATCTGTCGGCTGTACCTACTCATCGCGAATGAATTCACTCCCACGGGATGATCTGTATCCCTACTGACAACTGGGGCATTTGTCGACATCGCTCGTTACATGAGACAAACTCATCGTCTCGGTTGTTGTCACAAAATTTATTCATGGAGCGCCAAGGTGCTTGAGATTCGTCACCTGAAAACCCTGCATGCGCTGCGCGAGGCTGACAGCCTGGTAGATGCCGCTGACCGTTTGCATTTGACTCAGTCCGCTCTGTCCCACCAGTTCAAAGAATTGGAAGAGCGCATGGGTGTGCCGCTGTTCGTGCGCAAGACCAAGCCGGTGCGCTTCACCAGTGCGGGTTTGCGTCTGCTGCAATTGGCCGATTCGGTGCTGCCTCAACTGCGTAATGCCGAACGTGATATCTCGCGTCTGGCGGGAGGCGTGGCCGGACGCTTGCACATGGCCATCGAATGCCACAGTTGCTTTCAATGGCTGATGCCGACCATCGACCAGTTTCGTGACGCCTGGCCCGAGGTGGAATTGGACCTGGCCTCCGGTTTTGCCTTCGCCCCGCTGCCCGCGCTGGCCCGAGGCGATCTGGATCTGGTGGTGACGTCCGACCCGGTGGATCTGCCAGGCATTACCTACGTGCCGTTATTCACTTACGAGGCCATGCTGGCCGTTGCCAATCAACACCCACTGGCGAGCAAGCCGTTCGTGGTGCCGGAGGATCTGGCCAGTGAAACGCTGATCACCTACCCGGTGGAACGGGATCGGCTGGACATCTTCACGCGCTTTCTGGAACCCGCGGATATCGAGCCTGCGCAAGTGCGTACGTCAGAGTTGACGGTGATGATGATGCAGCTTGTGGCCAGTGGCCGTGGCGTCTGTGGGATGCCGCACTGGGCGCTGCATGAATACAGCTCACGGGGTTACGTGAAGGCCAAGCGGCTGGGGGAAAAAGGACTGTTTGCAACGCTGTATGCGGCGGTTCGTACCGACATGCTGGACGCACCCTACATGCGCGACTTCCTGCTGACGGCGAAGGACACGTCGTTTTCGACGCTGGATGGGGTGAGCGCGGTGCGTTGATGTCGGGACGCGCGCGGCCTTTACTGTGGGAGCGAATTCATTCGCGAGACGTCGGTACATTCGACATAAATGCATCGCGTGAAATACCGCATCGCGAATGAATTCGCTCCCACAAGGTCCCGTGTTTGCAGCGCAGCGCCGAGGCGACGCGACCGACCACAGGGTTATCGTCCGTCAGGCCGATTGAAGCGACCGATACAACGGCAAGATCGAATCGCGAGTCAGCGGCGCCAGGTGCAGGTGATCAAGGTTGCCGCTGTCGACCCACACGACTTCTTCGATCTCAGCCGCAGGGTTCACGGCCTGATCGACGTCCAGCCGGTACAACTGGCAGTTCACCTCAAAACCCGGCTCGTTGGCCGCGACCGCGGAAAACTCGCCGAGAAATTGCGCCTTTTCGGCTGCGACGACCAGCCCCAACTCTTCGTTCAGCTCACGGGCCAGGGCCTCGGCGGGCGACTCACCCGCATCGATCTTGCCCCCCGGCTGCATGAACG
Organism: Pseudomonas sp. Pseu.R1; assembly: GCF_045764065.1. Taxonomy (NCBI): domain Bacteria; kingdom Pseudomonadati; phylum Pseudomonadota; class Gammaproteobacteria; order Pseudomonadales; family Pseudomonadaceae; genus Pseudomonas; species Pseudomonas sp. Pseu.R1. Next base: position 2,244,374 of record NZ_JBJGEE020000001.1, read on the forward strand.
CCTGAGTGCCGCGCTTGCGCACCAGCAGGGTCCGACCATCGGCGCCGATCAACAGCGCTGCGGCAATACGAATGACCTTCACAGCACCACCTCGGTTTTCAATGCCCGGTTCTCTTGCGCCCGCTCCAGCGCGAAACCGATCAAGCGATCGATCAGGTCCGGGTAGCTCACCCCGGTGGCCTGCCACAGTTTTGGGTACATGCTGATGGAGGTGAATCCTGGCAGGGTGTTGATCTCGTTGATGATGATTTCCCGCGCCTCGGTGACGAAGAAGTCCACGCGAGACAGCCCGGCGCAGCCCAGCACGCGATAGGCTTGCAACGCGACTTCACGGACTTCGTCACTCAGGTCAGCAGGCAGATCGGCCGGAATGGCAATGCGCGCCTGACCATCGTTCAGGTACTTGGTGTCGTAGGCGTAGAACTCGTCGTTGGCGACCACTTCACCGCACACGCTGACTTGAGGTTCATGGTTACCCAGCACCGCGCATTCCACTTCACGGCCCACGATGCCCTGTTCGATCAACACTTTGTTGTCGTAATCGAACGCCAGTTTCAGCGCAGCCGCATAGCTGGCTTCGTCCGTGACTTTGCTCACGCCCACCGACGACCCCTGGCTGGCCGGTTTGACGAACAGCGGCAGGCCCAATTGCGCCGACACGCTGACGAAATCCACTGACTCGCCCCGGTGCAGCACGGCGAACGGAGCGACAGCGATGCCCGCGTCGCGCAGCAGACGCTTGGTCACGTCCTTATCCATGCACGCCGCCGAACCCAGCACGTCCGGGCCGACGCACGGGATGTCGAGCAGACGCAACAGGCCTTGCAGCGAGCCGTCTTCGCCCGTGCTGCCGTGAATCAGCGGGAACACCACGTCGATGCGGGGCACATCCAGACCGGTTTCCACCTCGACGAACTGAGGGCCTTGCGCGCCCGGCATCAGCGACAGCCGACGGCCTGAGTCGCTGAGTTTGATATGCGCCGGGTCGTCCGCATTTTGCAGGTAATCGCGCTCGTCAAAACGCAGCCAATGGCCTTGTTTGTCGATGCCGATCAAGGTGACGTAATAGTTGTTGCGATCAATCGCATTGATCACGTTGCGCGCCGATTGCAACGACACTTCATGTTCGGAGGATTGCCCACCGAAGACGATGGCGACTGACTTTTTCAAAAGGGGATGCTCCTGGATTTCAGGTCGCAGAGCTAAAAGCAATTTGCGCCGTTAGTCCAGTCCCAGCCCCTTTTGCTTGACGAAATGCAGCGCAAAATACGCAGGACTTCCCACGCTCCTACAGGTGAGGTGCATCGTCGGATCACGTGGCCTCTTGAAAATCCATCTCCGGCGGCTGGCGGCGGAACCCACCGGTGAGCCACGCCAGATAGACGCAACCGAACACCAGCCAGCTCACACCCAGAATGATCGCCAGCTTGTCCAGGCTGATCATCAGCCACACATCCGCCACCAGACCGATCAACGGGCAGATCAGGAACAGCACCAGCTCACGCGGTCCGCGTTTTTCGCCCGCAATCCAGTAATGGAAGATCACCGACAGATTGACCAGGCTGAACGCCAGAAAGGCGCCGAAGTTGATGAAGGATGTCGAAGTGGTCACGTCCAGTTTCAGCGCCAGCAAGGCCACCACCGCACACAGCAGAATGCTGTTGACCGGGGTGCCGAAACGCTCGCTCAGCCCTGCAAAGAACGATTTCGGCAACACACCGTCACGCCCCATCGCGTAGAGCAAGCGCGAGCCACTGGCCTGAGCCGACAACCCCGAAGCGAACTGACCGACGATCAGGCCAATCAGGAAAATGGTCACGAACAGGTCGCCGCCGATGTTACGGGCGATTTCGTAAGCGGCAGAGTCGACGTTTTCGAATTGCGCCGAGGGGTGGGCCAACTGCACGAAATAAGACACACCGACGAAGATCAGCCCGCCAATCAGGGTGATCAACATGATCGCTTTCGGAATGGTCCCACGCGGGTCGCGGGTCTCTTCAGTCAGGGTGCTGACGGCATCGAAGCCCAGGAATGAATAACAGGCGATGGCCGCGCCGCTCATGATCAACGGCATTTGCATGTCGCCATTGAGGAACGGAGTGAGGGTCCACAGCGGCTTGCTGGCATCACCACCGATGTAGTGAATGCACAACGCGACGAACGCTGCCAGCACCAGGAACTGGATGATCATCAGCAGCGCATTGACCGTATTGGCCAGTTTCAGACCGACGATGTTGATCAGACTGGTGATGACGATAAACGCCAAGACCCACACTGGCTGCGGCACCGACGGAAACGCCGACCCCAGATACGCCGCGCCGATCAGCCAGATCGCCATGGGCAGGAACAGGTAGTCGAGCAGCACCGCCCAACCGGCAATGAAGCCCAGCTTGGGGCTGATCGCCTTGCGCACGTAGCTGTACGCCGAGCCTGCCACCGGAAACGCTGCCGCCATACGGCCATAACTCATCGCGGTGAAGAACATCGCCACCAGAGCGGCCAGATACGAAGCGGGCACCATGCCGCCCGTGGACTGGGCGAGGATGCCGAATGTCCCGAGCACGATGATGGGGGTCATATAGGCGATGCCAAACAGCACCACCGCCCCTAATGAAAGGGTGCGTTGCAAACGAGCCATGAGCGACTACTCCGAATTTATAGGTTTTATGGCAGAGAAAAGTTCGGCAGAACAAAGGCGTTTCTTTTAGTTGGAAGCACCGGGCGCTCGTCGTAACGGCTCCCGGCGAAGGCAGCTATTTATTGGTTTTGGGGAATCATCAGTTCGCGCACACCATTGGCATGCTCGATCACTTCGCCCGGCAGGCGCAGGCGTTGGTCGTCCAGATAGCGATAGTCGCGGCGGGCTGCCTGAAGCTGGCTCAGGTCCAGTTCGGCTGAGAACTGGCACTCTTCGCGCCCGGCCTCTTTCAACAGGGTGCCAAACGGATCGACCAGCGCGCTACCCCCGGCGAACACCAGCCCGCCGTCACCTTCGCCCACGCGGTTGACCATCAGCGCGAACGCCTGGTTTTCCTGGGCGCGGGCCATGATCGCGGTGCGATGCGTCGGGCCGTAGGGGTCCATGTTGCCGTTGGTGACGATCAGCAACTCGGCACCCAATTGCGCCAAGGCACGGGCCGACTCGGGGAATTCGATGTCGTAGCAGATCAACATGCCGACCCGCAGGCCGTTCCACAGACAGGTCGCATAGCGATCGCCCGGTGTGAACACGCCCCGGTCAGACGCCCACAGGTGGGTCTTGCGATAGCGCAACGCGATGCCTTCAGGGGTGATCAACAGTGTGGTGTTGTAGAAACGTCCGTTGTCGTTTTCGGCCATGCCGATGACCACCGACACATTGCGCGCGCAGGCGGCCTGCTGCACGGCTTGAACGGTCGGGCCATCCAGCGGCTCGGAAATCTCGGCGACGGTGTCACTGGAAGGAAAGCCCATCAGGTGCGTTTCCGGGAACACGATCAGCGCGGTATCAGCGGCGCAAGCTGCAATCGCGTCCAGCGCGCGTTTCAGGTTATGGCGCGTGCCATTGTCCTGACCCGTCAATTGGGCGAATTCGACCTTCATGGGTTTTCCTTATAGATGTTCGAAACATAAGCCGCGAGGCCGGTTCGGGCACAAAATGCTGGCCTGCCCCTCGGCTCTACGGGCAGTATGCGCATCAGCACGTGTTACGGGGTATTACGCAGCTGTAGTAACCCAATAGGGGTAGATCCATGACAATCGCACTGCAGGACATCGCCTGGCACCGCTCGGTCGCACAGTTGATCGAGGCGCTGGACCGTCCGAATTTCTGGGCTCAGTTGGTGCGCCTGCTTCATCAGTACGTCTCTTTCGATAGCTGGGTGGTGCTGCAATTCAGCTCCGGTCAGAGGCCCCAAGTCTTCGCCGAATCCCCCGGTGAGGACGGCAGCCCCGACCAGTTGTTTCAGGATTACCTCAAAGGCCTGTACCTGCTGGACCCCTTTTACATCGCCAGCCGCGAGCGCTCGCAAAGCGGCCTGTTCCGGCTGGCCGAAGTGGCGCCTGAGCATTTCGAGCTGACCGAGTATTACCAGCGATACTTTCGTCTGAATGTGGTGGCCGATGAAATCCAGTTCAATTGCCAGCTCGATCACGACCGCACGCTCTGCCTCTCGCTGGGCTCGACCCAACGTTTCGACACCGAACAGATCGCCTTGCTGTCGCTGATTCAACCGTGGGTGCTCGCGCTGCTGCGTCAGCGTCTACCCTTCGAACTGGCTGAACCTGCCTCGGAGATCGAAACCGAACAAGGACCGGCCGCCGCTCAACTGCCGACCAGCGACTGGCGCACGCAACTAGAGGCCTCGGTGCAACAGAGCCGGGGGGCGCAGTTGACGGCGCGGGAACTGGACGTCGGGCGCCTGATGCTCAGCGGCTGCTCCAGCAAGGAAATTGCGCGCAAACTGGATATCTCTGCCGAGACCGTGCGCGTACACAAGAAACATATCTACAGCAAACTGGGGATCAAATCGCAGTCCGAGCTGTTCTCGATTTTCCTTCAGGCGCAGAGCGCTTGAAGCCAGACACGTCTTACCGAAATAAAAAGCGCGGCACAGCGCTACCCAATTCAACCGTGTAAGGACTTTAAGGATCGCCCATGAGCCTCTCGCTTCTCAGTCGCTACGCCTTCTTCGTGGGCTGCGTGCTCTTCACCCTGTTCAGCCTCCCGTTTCTGCACCACGAATGGCTGTGGCCGTTCACCCTCGTCACCGCACTGCTCAGCCTGGTCGGGATCTTCGACTTGATTCAAGTGCCACATTCGGTACGCCGCAACTACCCGATCCTGGGCAACATTCGTTATGCCGTCGAGACCATTCGCCCGGAAATTCGCCAGTACCTGCTGGAGTCCGATAGCGATGCCCTGCCCTTCTCCCGCGCGCAACGCTCACTGGTGTATGCCCGCGCCAAGAATGAATCAGCAGACAAACCGTTCGGCACGCTGATTGACGTTTACCAGACCGGTTTTGAATTCATCAGCCACTCGATGCGCCCGGCGCCGCTGTCCGATCCCAACCAGTTTCGCGTCACCGTGGGGGGGCCGCAGTGCACGCAGCCGTATTCGGCGTCGATCTTCAACATCTCAGCCATGAGCTTTGGCTCGTTGAGCGCCAACGCCATTCGCGCGCTGAACAAAGGCGCCAAAATGGGCAACTTCGCCCACGACACCGGTGAAGGCAGCATCAGCCCCTATCATCGCGAGAACGGCGGCGACCTGACCTGGGAACTGGGCAGCGGCTATTTCGGCTGCCGCACTGCAGATGGCCGTTTCGACCCTGAGCGCTTCGCCAAACAGGCGCAGGACCCGCAAGTGCGGATGATCGAAATCAAGATGAGCCAAGGCGCCAAGCCCGGTCACGGCGGCATCCTGCCCAAGCACAAGGTCACCCGCGAGATCGCCGAGACCCGTGGTATTCCGATGGGCGAGGACTGCATCTCGCCGTCACGCCACAGCGCGTTTTCGACGCCGATCGAAATGATGCAATTCATCGCTCAATTGCGTGAACTGTCAGGCGGCAAGCCGGTGGGGTTCAAGTTCTGTCTGGGCCATCCGTGGGAGTTCATGGGCATCGCCAAGGCCATGCTCGAAACCGGCATTTACCCCGACTTCATCGTGGTCGACGGCGCTGAGGGCGGCACTGGCGCCGCCCCGGTCGAGTTCACCGATCACATGGGCCTGCCGATGCGCGAAGGGCTGTTGTTCGTGCACAACACGCTGGTGGGTCTGAACCTGCGCGACAAGATCAAGGTCGGCGCCAGCGGCAAGATCGTCAGCGCTTTCGACATCGCCAGCGTGCTGGCCATCGGTGCTGATTGGGCCAACTCGGCGCGGGGTTTCATGTTTGCGATCGGGTGCATTCAATCGCAATCCTGCCACACCAATAAATGCCCGACCGGCGTGGCCACTCAAGACCCACTGCGCCAGCGCGCCCTCGTGGTGCCGGACAAGGCGCAGCGGGTGTACAACTTCCACCGCAGCACGTTGCATGCCCTGGCTGAAATGATCGCCGCTGCAGGTCTGGACTCGCCGTCGCAGCTTGAGGCCAGGCATCTGGTGCGGCGTCAGTCGGCCACCGAAGTGAAACTGTTCTCCCAGTCCCATGTGTTCCTGCAACCGGGGCAACTGCTCAACGGCATCGTGGACGACAGTTTCTACTCGCGGATGTGGCGCATGGCGCGGGCGGACAGCTTCGAGCCTAACGAGATCGATTGATCCCAGCACATCGGCGTCAACAACAAACTCTCGACTCGGCACTCACCACTGTTGGGGATTCTATGTTGCCTGATCAACAGCTTTCGCCACCCAGTTGGCTCCCACAAGGGTCGCGCCAAGCCTAAATCTCGTGTCCGCTGCAGAAACTGTGGGAGCCGGCTTGCTGGCGAATGCGGTGTGTCATCCAACACATCGCCAACTGAACTGACGCATTCGCCAGCAAGCCGGCTCCCACAAAGAGCGTTTCACGCGTGTTTTTTTGCGCGCCATCACTGACTGTCAACATTCTGTAATATCCCTCCTTTGCATTTACTCCGCAAAACCGCCACCCTGCGCGCCGCCGATCAGCCCCGCCTGCTAGGGTTGAACCAAGGCTCGGCTGCATCCTCTTCTTTAAACAGACTTTCAGAGTTCATCGCCATGACGAACGGACGCGACCATCGAATCGACTTTTTTCGTGGTTTGGCGCTGATCTTCATTTTTTGGGATCACGTACCAGAAAACCCTTTCGCGCAACTCACCCTGCGCAACTTCGGCTTCAGCGATGCCGCCGAAGTGTTCGTATTTCTCGCCGGATACGCCGCCGTGCTGGCCTACGGCCGGGTGGCACAACGTGACGGCTGGGTCGTTGCCTGCCTGCGCATCCTGCGCCGCACGTGGGTGCTGTATGTCGCACACATCTTCCTGCTGACGCTTTTAATGGGCATCGTCTTCGTCGCCAACAATCACGTCGACACCCGCGACATGGTGCGCGAGATGGGCCTGGAATACTTCGTCGGCAATCCGCAGCAGGCGCTGGCCGATGAACTGCTGCTGCGCTTCAAGCCCAACCTGACCGACCCGCTGCCGCTCTACATCCTGCTGATGGGCACACTGCCACTGATTCTGCCGATTCTGCTGCACAATGCGGCAGTGGCCGTCGGTCTGTCGATTGCCCTGTACATGATGGTGCCGCTGTTCGGCTGGAACCTGCGTGCCTACGAGGGTGGCGGCTATTGGTACTTCAACCCGGTGGCTTGGCAGTTGATCTTCGTCTTTGGCGGTGCATTTGCGTTGTACACCCAACGTCCGTCGGCGCGGGTCACCTCTGCTCGTCCGGTCTGGCAACAACCGCTGTTCCTGATCGCGGCGCTGTACATGCTGGTTGCAGGTGTCATCACCTTCCTATGGAAATTCCCTGCTGTTCACGACGCGCTGATGCCCAAGGCCATCTCCGACCTGATCTACCCGATCAGCAAGACCGACCTCTCGCCCCTGCGCCTGCTGCACTTCGTCGCGCTGGTCTACGTCGTCGCCAAACTGCTGCCAGCCTCCCACGCGTGGCTGGAAAACTGGCCCGCCCAGCAGACCTGTCGCATGGGACGCTACTCACTGGAAATCTTCTGTCTCGGTGTTCTGCTCGCGCCGCTGGCCGATGGTGTCAACGCCCTGGCCGGAGATGTGTGGCAGATGCGCGTGATCACGGCATTGTTGGGGCTGGGGTTGATGCTGCTGTTGTCGAACTGGCTGGAGTTGAACAAGCGTTTGGGCAGCCCGAAGGCGGCACAGGTAGCGGGGGTTTGAGAACGGGTTCACGCTAGGGATGCACTTCGGAAATTTCCTACTGGTTTATCAGGCAAAGATTTTTCGCTGACGGCCGTTATGCGAGGGGTATGGATAAACCAGTGAGGGAAATCAGGATGAATATCAGCAACGTGAGCAGCATGCACTTAGCGTCATTGGATCAATCGGCTGGAAAGCGGCCTGTTCCAGATGCCAATGAAAGCGTGAAACAAGAGCCTCAGAAAATACAGCCTGCATCAGCAGAGACGCCTTGGCTGACAGAGCCAGGGTTGGAGTGTATCGATTCGATGGAAGAGTACATTTCGGTCAAAAAAACGTTAGCTTGTATTTCACTAGAAATTATGAAATCACAGTACGAATCTTTCATCGACAAGCTGAGAGCGGAGCGACCGGAACTGGCCAACAAGAGCTTTAGTTTCACTATTAATAGCCAGGGAAATTTTGAAGTAAGCGACCCACAGGGCGTCCTTAACTCAGAGGAAATCGAGTGCCTTACGCAGCAATTAAATGCGCACGACGGCCTCAAAACTCAAGCAATGGCGATAAGTTACATCGCGAAAACACTTGTCAAGTATGACCTGTCCAACCCCGCTCAAGCACCTGACGGAAGCATCCCCCCTCGCCTCGATTTTCAAAAAATCCTAAAAAGCGAAGACTCTTACATGAATTTCCACCATCAACTCTTTACGCCCACTGCCTTGGAAGTTTCGCGTATTTTCGAAAAAGCCTGACAGGTTTCCCGAGCCTGGCTAGATAACTCCAGTCAGACTCGGGACGATTTACAAATATGCCCAAACAACCGAACGTCTGCATTAGCTTCAGCCTGTGCTTCTGCGCCGAGTAACGCGTTCGAAAAAGTGTACCCACCCACATAGTAGTAGCTTCTCCAAGTATTGGCACCACGGTCATAAGAGACATAATCCCGTGCCTCATGACCTCCTGAACAGCGATCGAACCTGACGACTTGTTCTATTTTTCCATCACCACCACTGATCACTTCTTCAACCACTGTTTTTACTCGAGACTCTTGCAAATCAAGATAAAACGCCCCATCGCTCCCTTCAGTGGGGCACCGACAGAATCGGTGAAGTGCGCCTCTAAATTCGCCTCATTGTAACCTTGGGTCCATAGCCACGAAGGATGGGTATGCCCGGTTGGAATTCGGTTAACCCCTACCTCATCCTTAAGCTCGTATTTTTTTAACACAGGAAACGAGCCAAAGACAATTTTGTAAGAAGTAGAAGTGTCAGAGGCATTCGAACCGCTCACCACTCGTGCGATTACCGAGCCACCAGCCCCCAAGCCTGAGAAGGTTTTAGAACCTCCCACCAATGGCTCCCACTTGTTACCTGAAAGATATTCAACCTTGAAGGAAGTCTGAGGCAGACCGTTTGGATAAGAAAGCAACACACGCTGCCCACGAGTAGCGGTGAATGTGTAGTAGTTAGCGGCGGTAGAGCTTACAAGCCTGTTCTGAAGCACATGAATTTGATCCGACAAATCCGTCAGCACTATCTCGCCGTCCATATGAGACTCTGAAACGCTCTCAACGAGGCCATACTTGAACTCTCTCGATTTTGGCACGCCCTGCTGTAAGTCAGGAGCCGTCGCGTGCGACAACTGAGATTCCGCCCCCAACACCAGTATCATCGACGCCAAAATTGTCCTTTTGAATCACCACATACCTATATCCCTTTTGTTTTTGTTAAAACTTTCAAATTCACAACAATTTCGACGTAATTGGATTTAATCACCCCAGTCAACCCATAGGCTTAAAAAGCAGAAACGTCCTACGTTTTTCCGCCCAGCGTCTAAGCTTGTAGTCAGGTGCGATTAACAGGTTTAACCGGGCCAACGATATGGGCGCTCTGTGGCATTCCGATGGGAAAAAGGCTGCGGTCAAGGCTGACAGTCAGGGGGATGCGCCATTGCCTGCACATCCGCGCCACGGGTTTCATGCGTGGCGGGTGTTGCTGGTTTTGGTGCTGGTGGGGTTGGTGATCCTGGGATTTGCCGTTTTCTCGGAAGTCCGCAGTTCGAAGCTTCAGGCCCGCGAGTTCAGCCAGTTTGCCGATCATCTCAGTTACACCGTCGAGCCGGGGGCCAGTGATGAAATCCTCTACCCCGGTGATGGCCCGTTCGACAAACGCCTGGGCTATTCGGCCCTTGGCGAGTTCCTGCCCCGCTTGCTGAAACGGGACTACCGAATCACAGAGCAATCGCGCTTCTCTCCCGAACTGCTTTCCTACGCCAAACGGGGCTTTTTCGTGCCCTATCAGGAAAAGAGCCAGTCTGGCCTGACCATCGCCGACTGTCGGGGTGACGCGCTGTATCAATTCACCTACCCACAGCAGCTTTACTCGACGTTCACCTCGATCCCGCCGGTATTGGTGAACAGTCTGTTGTTCATCGAAAACCGCGACTTGCTCAATACACAGCAGCCAATGGCCAACCCCGCCGTGGACTGGCCACGCTTCCTGAAAGCCGCTGTCTCGCAGGTAGCGAAGCTGGTGGGGTTGCCCGGCCAGTCGGCAGGCGGGAGCACGCTGGCAACACAGCTCGAAAAATATCGCCATTCGCCCGATGGGTTGACGCAGTCGGGGGGCGAGAAAATCCGCCAGATGATCTCGGCCAGCGTGCGGGCCTATCAACCCGGGCCTGAAACGCTGGAAGCGCGTCAACGGGTGGTGCGTGATTACCTCAACAGCGTTCCCCTTTCCGCCGTACCGGGGCATGGCGAAGTGCATGGCATGGCCGAAGGGTTGCGCGTTTGGTACGGCGCGGATTTCGATAAAACCAACCAATTGCTCGCCTCTGCGGCCAAGGACGCCAAGACGCTCGCGGCTCAAGGTCTGGCATTGCGTGAAGTACTTTCGCTGGTCATCGCACAGCGGCGGCCTTCTCACTATCTGGCCAAGGGGCGCAAGGAATTGGCTGACCTCACCGACAGCCACATCCGTCTGCTGGCCCAGAACAACGTGATTGATCAACCCCTGGCCGACGCCGCATTGGGCGCCACGGTGACCTATCGCGACTGGGTGCAACAGCCGACGATTCAGCCCATCGAAACCAACAAGGGCATCACGGTTGCACGCACCCGGCTGTCGGCGATGCTCAATCGTCCTTTGTATGACCTGGACCGCCTCGACCTGTCGGCCACCAGCACCCTGCAAAACGATCTGCAAACCAGCGTCGGCCAGTACCTGCGCGATCTGGCCAAACCCGACTATGCAGCGAAACTCGGCCTGCTCGGCGAGCACTTGTTGACGCCCACCAGCACGCAGGCAGTGCGTTACAGCTTCACACTGTTCGAGCGTGACATCGACGGCTCGCGGGTTCGGGTGCAGACCGACAGCACTGACCAGCCCTTCGACATCAATGAGGGCAGCAAGCTGGAGCTGGGTTCCACTGCGAAGATGCGAGTGTTGACCACGTACCTGCAAATCATCTCCGAGCTGCACGACAAGTACGGCGGGATGAGCAACGCCGAGTTGAAGAAAGTCCCGGTCGAGGACGCAGACCGCCTCAGCCGCTGGGCGATTGATTATTTGATGCAAAACCCTGATCGCGACCTATCGAAAATGCTCGCGACGGCTCTGGACCGCCAATATTCGGCCAGCCCTGCCGAAAACTTCTTCACGGGCGGCGGGATGCATCACTTCAACAACTTCCGCCGCGAAGACAATGGCCGCAACCCAACGTTGCGTGAGGCGCTGCGAGAATCGATCAACCTGCCGTTCATCCGCCTGATGCGCGATGTGGTGCGCTACGTCACTTATTCAGGCCCCAACAACAGCGCGGTGCTCATGAAAGACGACAGCGACCCGCGGCGTCAGGAATATTTGGCGGATTTTGCTGATCGAGAAGGCACCTCGTTCCTGTTGCGCTTCTGGAAGCGCTACAAAAACAAAACCACGCAAGACCGCCTCGATACCTTCCTCGATGGTGTGCACCCCTCGGCCAGTCGTATGGCTGCCGTGCATCGTTATTTGCTGCCGAACGCCAGCCAAAGTGCGTTCAACGCCTTCGTTCGTGCTCACACCGTGGCGGACAAGAGCCAGCCTGCACTGACCGAAAAGCGTCTGGATGATCTGTACTTCGCCTATGGGCCTGGCAAATTCGACCTGCCGGATCAGGGCTACATCGCCCGCGTCCACCCGCTGGACTTGTGGCTGGTGGGCTACCTGCTGCAAAACCCGGACGCCAAGTTCAAGGATGCCGTGGCCGCCAGCCGTTTCGAGCGTCAGGAGGTGTATAGCTGGCTGTTCAAGAGCCGCCACAAGAGCGCCCGCGACAGCCGGATTCGCACGATGCTGGAGATCGAAGCGTTCCTCGATATTCATCAGCGCTGGCAAAAACTGGGGTATCCGTTCGATCACCTTGTCCCTTCTCTGGCCACGGCGATTGGCAGCTCGGGGGACCGTCCTGCGGCGCTGGCAGAGCTGATCGGCATCATTCAGAACGACGGGATTCGCCTGCCGGTTCTGCGCATCGACAGCCTGCATTTCGCCGCCGACACGCCTTACGAAACGTTGCTGAACAACAACCCGGAGCTGGGTAAGCGTGTGTTGCCCTCGGAAGTTGCAACGGCCATGCGTGAGGCTTTGTCCCAAGTGGTGGATGCGGGCACGGCGCGCCGGGTGTCGGGCACGTTCAAAACCCTGGACGGCACGGCGCTGCCAATGGGCGGCAAAACCGGGACCGGCGACAACCGCATCGAGAGCATTGGCTCGGGCGGGCGGATTCTGGCGTCCAAGGCGATCAACCGCACGGCGACGTTTGTGTTCTACATCGGTGAAAACCATTTCGGCACGTTGACCGCTTACGTGCCGGGCCGCGCCGCCGAAGCCTTCAAATTCACCTCGGCCCTGCCCGTGCAAGTGCTCAAGGGCATGGCGCCGATCCTCAATCGCTACCTGGAGCCGGGGACCTACACCCAGTGCAAGGCCCCGCTGGCGGCGCAGGTGGCGAGTGCTCCTTAACGCCACCTGCCCGTAGGAGTGAGCTTGCTCGCGATGGCGGAGTGTCAGACATCCACATCCATCTGACACACCGCCATCGCGAGCAAGCTCACTCCTACAGGTTTCGATTCCAACCTCAAACGTATTGCCACTGCCAAACGAGAACCGTTCGTCTTAACCTCTCTTGCAGACACATTAAGATATATCTTAAGGTATATCTAAACGTAACGAGAGAAGACGAAAGATGAGAGACCACTCACACCACCCCCACCATCACCGCCCTCACTTCGGCGACCACGGCGATGGCCGCGACGGATTTGAAAAACGCACTGGCCGGGAACGCGGCGGGCGCGGGCCTCGTGTGTTTGCCCCGGGCGATCTGAAATTGCTGCTGTTGGCCCTGATCGCCGATCAGTCCTGCCACGGCTACGATCTGATTCGCCAGATCGAAGGCCTGTTCGATGGCGCCTACAGTCCAAGCCCTGGCGTGATCTATCCGACCCTGACCTTCCTTGAAGAAAGCGAGCTGATCACCGGCGACGCCGAAGGCGGCAAGAAGCGCTACCAGATCACCGAAGCCGGTCAGCAGTTTCTGGTCGAGCAGGCCGTGGCGCTGGACGGCGTGAAAATGCGCATCGAGGTCAGCAAACGTTCATTGCGTGGCCATGACCGCCCACCAGAGATTCACGAAGCCGTTCACAACCTGCGCCACGCCTTGCAGATGCATCACGGTCGCTGGACCCCGGAAGAAATCATCCGCGTGCGCGACCTGCTGAACGAAACCGCCAAAGCCGTCGTTGATGGCACACACACTCCGTCGGAGAAGTCCGTATGAATTCGCAGCAATCGATCCATCGCGTCAGCCACGAAATCAAACGCCGCAAGCTGCAAGTGCTGCGCGTCACCGACATCACCCCACGCATGCGTCGCATCACGCTGCACGGCCCGGAGTTGAAGGGTTTTATCAGCCTGGGCACTGACGATCACGTGAAACTGCTGTTCGCCACTTCGCCCGAAGAGCAGGCGGCGCTTGAAAACTTCACCCCAGGCCCGAACGCCTCGGACGGCCCGCGCCCGGCGATGCGTGACTACACGCCGCGTCGCTACGACGCCGCATCGGGCGAGTTGGACATTGATTTCGTTCTGCATGGCGATGGCCCTGCCGCCACTTGGGCCGCGCAGGCTCAAGCCGGGCAATTTCTGTACATCGCAGGCCCTCGCGGTTCGATGATCGTGCCGGACATGTTCGACAGTTACTTGCTGATTGGCGACGAAACGGCCCTGCCCGCGATTGGACGACGTCTGGAAGAGCTGGCGGCCCATCGTCGCGCGTTGGTGGTGGTCGAGATTGAAGACAACGCCGAACGTCAGGCGCTGGAAAGCCAGGCGCATGTCGAGGTGGTTTGGGTCGTTCGCGGCGAGCGGGATTTGCTGGAGGTGACACGGGGTTTGACGTTGCCGGAAGGCAGCCTGTACGCATGGGTCGCGACGGAATCGGCGCTGTCGCGCAAAGTGCGCCGAGTGTTGCTGGATGAGTTCAAGCTGGACGAAGCGGCGGTGAAGGCGGCGGGTTACTGGCGTCTGGAGGGTTCGGGCGAGGAGTCATCTTCACGCTGATTCATCTGTAACAGCATGGCTTGCCTGCGGCGGCGGTTTTACTGACGCTGCCGCCGGCGAGCCGGACTGCTACAGGGGCGTACGGCGGATCCTATCGACCAACAAAATCACCACCCCAATCCCCACAAACCCCGCCAACACTCCGAACGCATTGGCCAGCGCCCGCTGCAATCCCAAGGTACCAATGTCCAGGAACGGATAGACATAATCGCCGAACGCATTGCCGCGCATCAGCAGATAGCCGAAGTAAACCACCGGGTAAACCATCCACGCCAACAGGTGTTTGAGCCGCAATTGCCCCTTGCGAACGTACAGCCACCAGTAAGCCAAAAACGCTAAAGGCATGACGTCGTGCAGCAATTCGTCGGCGACTTTCTGCCAGCCCTCGGGGCTCCATAAGTGCCGCAACAGCAGGTTGTAAGCAATGCCGACCAACAGAATGCTGGTGGTGATCCCGCCGCAAACAACGGGTGATCTGAAAAACCGGTGCCAGGTCGAGTGCCGGTCTGTGATCGCGCAGGTCAACGCCACGGCCACGAGCGTGTTGGTGAGCACCGTGAAGAAGCTGAAGAATTTGATCAACCCGCCCACCAGGCTGGCCTGATCAGTCCATCGTCCCCACAGCACCAGGTACAACTGCACGGCCAGCGCAAACCAGCCAAGCAGCGCAGCCACAGTGGCATAGCGACGCTGTCCGGGCGTCAGGTGCAGCGTTGAGTCGTACATGGTGCTCAATCCCTGAAAACCTAGACAAGCTTACCAGCGCTTGGTGCGCGCCAGTTTGACGTACAGGTGTTCGACCTTCTCCCGCGCCCAGGGTGTCTTGCGCAGAAACGTCAGGCTCGACTTGATGCTCGGATCGCTTTTGAAACAGCGGATGTCGATGCGCTCCGCCAGCCCCGACCATTCGTAATGCTCCACCAGCCGGTTGAGGATCTGCTCCAGTGTCACGCCGTGCAGCGGGTTGTTGTTCGGTGTGGTCATGCCGGGCCTTTGTGCAATCGATGGAAGGACGTGCTCACGAGGTGCGCACCTTAACGGAGCATGAAGTGGGTGTGAAGCGTTCGTGTGCCTGCCACCGTCCCTGTGGGAGCGAATTCATTCGCGAGGCGGCGGTACCTTCGGCAGAGATGTGTCGAATGTAAGGGCCTTCGCGAATGAATTCGCTCCCACAAATGCCCTCATGGGCACTGACAAGCCTAGCCACTCCATTGTGGCGATTCCAAAATGATTGCATTTTTATTGTTATGTTATAACACTATAAAGCTAATCATTTGAGTCTCACCCTGCCAAGGAAACCGCTGCATGTCCCGCCCTTTCTCTTCCCGACTCTGGCGTCTGACGCCGCTGGCCACTGCGCTGCTGATCGCCTCGCCCTCCCACGCGATCGAACTGGAACAGCAAACCATTACCGCCAACCCGCTGGGGAGCGATCAGGTGGCATCGCCCAGCACCGTACTGACCGGCGATGACCTGACCCTGCAACAAAAAGGTAGCCTGGGCGAAACCCTGAACAAGCAGCCCGGCGTGTCTTCGTCCTACTTCGGACCCGGCGCAAGCCGTCCGATCATTCGCGGTCTGGACGGCGATCGTATTCGTCTGCTGCGCAACGGCGTCGGCGCGCTGGATGCCTCATCGCTGTCGTACGACCACGCGGTGCCACTGGACCCGGTCAATGTGGATCGCATCGAAATCGTGCGTGGCCCCGCCGCTTTGTTGTACGGCGGCAGCGCCATTGGCGGCGTGGTCAACACCTTTGACAACCGCATCCCCACCGAAGCCATCGAAGGCATTCATGGCGCAGGCGAATTGCGCTATGGCGGCGCCGACACCACGCGCAGCAGCGCGGGTCGTCTGGAAGCGGGCAACGGCACGTTCGCCTTGCACCTGGACGCCAACGCCCGGGAATTCAACGACCTGAAAATCCCCGGTTACGCCCGCACCGCCGACGAACGCGCCCGCGATCAGGATGGTGATGACAAAAAGCACCGTCTGGGCAACAGCGACGGCCGTCAGGACGGCGGCGCAGTCGGCGGTTCCTACACCTGGGACGACGGTTACGCGGGGCTTTCCTACAGCAATTACGATTCCAACTACGGCTCGCCCGCCGAGCAGGACGTGCGCATCCGCATGAAGCAGGATCACTACGCGTTCGCCTCGGAAATCCGCAACCTGTCCGGCCCGTTCAGTTCGGTGAAACTGGACGCCGGTTACACCGAATACAAACACATGGAGATCGAAGACGGCGAAGTCGGCACAACCTTCAAGAACAAAGGCTACGAAGCCCGCATCGAAGCGCGCCACCAACCGATTGGCCCGCTGAATGGCGTGGTTGGCGCGCAAGTCACCCGCAGCGAGTTCTCGGCATTGGGCGAAGAAGCCTTCGTGCCCCAGACCGATACCGACGCCGGTGCACTGTTCATTCTTGAAGAGCTACAGGCCACGGATCGCCTGAAGCTGAGCCTGGGCGGACGCCTGGAACACACCACCGTCGATCCGGATGGCAAAGGCAACGAGCGTTTCGCCAATGCAGACCGTTCCAGCAGCTTCACTGCGGGCAGTCTGTCGTCTGGTGCCGTGTACACCCTGACGCCGATCTGGTCGCTGGCCGCCACGCTGGGTTACACCGAACGCGCACCAACGTTCTATGAGTTGTACGCCAATGGCGCTCATGTCGCGACCGGCACCTATGAAGTGGGTGATGCGGGGCTTTCGAAAGAAAAGGCCGTGTCCAGTGACCTGGCGTTGCGCTTTGACAACGGCACGCACAAGGGCAGTTTCGGCGTGTTTTACAGCCACTTCTCCAATTACATCGGCCTGCTGGGCACCGGTCGTACACTGAACGACGACGGTGAAGAAGATGCGGACGGTATCCCGGAATACACCTACTCGGGTGTGCGCGCACGGTTTGCAGGATTCGAGGTACAGGATCACTGGAAACTGGGCGAGAGCCAGTACGGCAAATTCGCGCTGGAGCTGTCAGGCGATTACACCCGCGCCACCAATCTGGACACCGGCGAAGCGCTGCCGCGCATCGCACCGTTGCGCTTGAACAGTGGTCTGCTGTGGGAACTGGACAAGTGGCAGGCGCGGATCGACGTTGAGCATGCCGCGTCCCAAGGCCGTGTGCCGGACAACGAAACTGGCACCGACGGCTACACCACGCTGGGTGCGAGTGCGGGTTATAAATTCAACCTCGGTGGCAGTCAGTGGCTGGCGTTTGTGAACGGAGAAAACCTGACCAACCAGACCGTACGTTACGCCAGCTCGATTTTGCGTGACATCGCCCCGGCGCAAGGCCGGAGCATCGAGGTCGGTTTGCGTACGACGTTCTAACGATCGTCATTTGACTCATGCGTACCCCCTGTGGGACCGAATTCATTCTGGGCGGCATCCCGACGAGGCGGCGGTACATTCGGCAGAGATGTGTCGGATGTAAGGGCCTCTCGCGAATGAATTCGCTCCCACAATTGACTCCAGGCACGGCTTACCGGCGATGGCGTTTTTGAAATCGCCACCGTCGGCAAGCCGTGCTGTTACAGAGACCGCGTTTATATCCAACCTGTGTAACTATCTCTCGCCTCACATCACAGATCACGATTCGCGTATTCCCCATAAACACTAAGGGATAGCGCTACCCCATCTTTTCATGACTGTTGCGCAATTCGTAACTATTCATGTCGCAAAATCGTCTTTTTTAAAAATCGTTAGCCCCCTATCATCGCGCCGAGCTGACAGCTGAATCGTTTCATGCACTCATCTGTCAAGTTTTGCCCTCGCGGCTTATCGACGCAGTGACCGGTCTGCGCCGTCTTCACCTCACCCAAAAGAACTCACGCCCTATGCCTTCGTCCTCGAAACGCTGCACCTCAATTCGCTCACTCGGCCTGGCCGCATTGAGCCTGACAACCTGCGCCCACGCCGCCTCCGCGTTCGATGGCGAGTCGCCATGGATGCTCGGAGACTGGGGTGGCAAGCGCAGCGAGCTGTCGCAACAGGGCTATGACTTCAAGCTCGACACGGTCATCGAGGTCGGTTCGAACCTGCATGGCGGCTACAACCACGACAAGGCGACCCGCTACAGCGATCAATTCGCCCTCGGCGCGCACCTTGATCTGCAAAAAATCCTCGGCTGGCACGACGCTGAATTTCAAGTGACGCTGACCAACCGCAACGGCGACAACATCAGCAACGACCGGGTGTCCGATCCCCGTGTCGGCACTATTTCGTCATCGCAAGAAGTCTGGGGCCGTGGCAACGTCACGCGCCTGACCGACCTGTGGTATCAGCAGAAATTTCTCGATCAGAAGCTGAGCATCAAGGTCGGTCGCTTCAACGAAGGCGAGGACTTCAACACCTTCCCCTGCGACTTCCAGAACCTGTCGTTCTGTGGCTCACAAGTTGGCAACTGGGGCGGCGGCATTTGGTACAACTGGCCGATCAGCCAGTGGGCCTTGCGCGTGAAATACCAGCTCAACCCCGAACTGTTCGTTCAGGTCGGTGCCTTCGAGCAGAACCCGTCGAACCTGGAAAACGACAACAATTTCAAGCTCAGTGGCAGCGGCACGAAAGGCGCTGTGCTGCCAGTCGAGCTGGTCTGGTCGCCAAAGGTCAACGGCCTGCCGGGCGAGTACCGCCTCGGTTACTACTACAGCACCGCCGACAGCAGCGACGTCTATAAGGACAGCAATGGCCGTTACGCCGCCCTGAGCGGTGACGACTACGCTTCGTCGTCCAGCAAACACGGCATGTGGCTGACCCTGCGCCAGCAAGTCACGAGCCAGGCCAGCGATAACAGCCGCGGCCTGAGCCTGTTCGCCAACGGCACCGTGCACGACAAGAAGACCAACATGATCGACAACTACGTCGCGCTGGGCGCCACCTACACCGGCCCGTTCGACGCGCGCCCGAAAGATGACATCGGCCTTGCAATCGGTCGCATTCACGTCAACCCGGCGTATCGCAAGAACATCAACCTGCAAAATCTGGCCAACAACGTCAGCGACTACAACGACCCGGCCTTCCTGCCCGTGCAGGACACCGAATACAACGCCGAGCTGTACTACGGCGTCCACGTCGCCAACTGGCTGACCGTGCGCCCCAACCTGCAATTCATCCGTCACCCAGGCGGCGTGAACCAGGTCGACGACGCGTTGGTGGCCGGACTGAAGATTCAATCTTCGTTCTGATCGACATATTCGAACTTTCTGAATCCGGTTTCTGGAACTAGCGTGAAAGAGACGGATTCAAACGGTTCGAGTCGACAAATGAAAAGAACAAAGCGTCAACCACTTAATCGTTACGGAGTACGACACTATGAGCACTGACGGTGCTTTCAGTCGGGGTCGCCGGTTACCGAGCGTGCTCGGGCTGGTGATTCTGATCATGGGCCTGGCCTTGCTGGCCGGGGGTATCAAACTGCTGACACTGGGCGGGTCGTTGTATTACCTGCTGGCCGGTATTGGTTTCATCATCACTGGCGTGTTGCTGATCAAAGGCAGCCGCGCGGCACTGGGCGTGTTTGCCGTCGTGCTGTTTCTCAGCACGGTCTGGGCGCTATGGGAAGTCGGCCTGGACTGGTGGCAGTTGGTGCCACGTCTGTCGCTGTGGTTCGTACTCGGCGTCATCATGCTACTGCCATGGTTCCGCCGCCCTGTGCTGCGCGGCCAGCCGGGCGGTCTGCCGACCGTTGCGCTGAGCATCGCTGTGGTGTTGGCCGGTCTGACGGCCATCGCCAGCCAGTTCACCAGCCCGGGTGAAATCAAAGGCAAGCTGGACCGCGACGACGCAGGCGTGGCGTACGATCCGCAGCCAATGCCGGAAGGCGACTGGCAGGCGTATGGTCGCTCCGAGCACGGTAATCGCTACTCGCCGCTGAAGCAGATCACCCCTGAAAACGTCGGCAAACTGCAAGAAGCCTGGCGCATTCGCACCGGCGACCTGCCAACGGCAGAAGACCCGGTCGAACTGACCAACGAGAACACCCCGCTGAAGGTCAACGGCATGGTCTATGCCTGCACCCCGCACAGCAAGGTGCTGGCGCTGGACCCGGACACCGGCAAGACCATCTGGTCGTACGACCCGCAGATCTCGAAAGAGGGTGCGAAAAACTTCACAGGCTGGGCACACATGACCTGCCGTGGCGTTTCGTACTACGACGAAGACGCCTACGCCAAATCCGACGTCGGCGCTCCGGCGGCCGCGCTGTCTGACGCTGGCAAAGCGGTTGCAACCGCCTGCCCTCGTCGCCTGTACCTGCCGACCGCCGACGCGCGCCTGATCGCGCTGAACGCCGACACTGGCAAGGTCTGCGAAGACTTCGCCAACAAAGGTGCTGTCGATTTGCGCGCCAACATCGGCCCGTTCACTGCCGGTGGCTACTACTCCACCTCGCCTGCCGCGATCACCCGTAATCTGGTGATCATTGGCGGCCACGTGACCGACAACGAGTCGACCAACGAGCCATCGGGCGTGATCCGCGCCTACGACGTGCACGACGGCAAACTGGTGTGGAACTGGGACCCGAACAACCCGGACGCTACCGCGCCGATTGCTGCCGACCAGTTCTACTCGCGCAACGCACCGAACATGTGGTCGCTGGCCAGCGTCGACGAAAAGCTGGGCTTGGTCTACCTGCCACTGGGCAACCAGATGCCTGACCAGTACGGTGCAGACCGTACCCCCGGCGCCGAGAAATTCAGCGCAGGCCTGGTCGCACTGGACGTCAATACCGGCAAGGTGCGCTGGAACTACCAGTTCACTCACCACGACGTGTGGGACATGGACGTACCGAGCCAGCCAACCTTGATCAACCTGAAAACCAAGGACGGCGTGAAGCCGGCCGTGATTCAGCCGACCAAGCAAGGCAGCCTGTACGTACTGGACCGCCGCGATGGCACCCCAATTGTGCCCATCGACGAGGTTCCGGCGCCGACCGGTGCTGCGCAAGGCGACCACACTTCGCCGACTCAAGCGCGTTCGCAACTGAACATGCTGCCGCCTGAGCTGACTGAAAAAGCCATGTGGGGCGCCACCGCGTTCGACCAGATGCTGTGCCGCATCCAGTTCAAGGAACTGCGTTACGAAGGTCAGTACACACCTCCGTCCGAGCAAGGCAGCATCATCTATCCGGGTAACGTGGGCGTGTTCAACTGGGGCGCCGTTTCGGTCGATCCGGTGCGTCAGTTGATGTTCACCAGCCCGAACTACATGGCCTTCGTGTCCAAGCTGGTGCCGCGCGCCAAGGTTGAGGCGGGCAGCAAGCGTGAGAGCGAAACCAGCGGCGTGCAGCCGAACACCGGCGCGCCGTACGCTGTGATCATGCACCCGCTGATGTCGCAGTTCGGTATGCCGTGCCAGGCCCCGTCGTGGGGTAACGTGGCGGCGGTCGACCTGACCACCAATCAGGTGGTGTGGAAGCACAAAAATGGCACCAGCCGCGACAACACGCCAGTACCAATTGGCCTGCCAGTGGGCGTGCCGAGCATGGGCGGTTCGATGGTGACGGCAGGCGGCGTGGGCTTCCTGGCCGGTACGCTGGACCAGTACCTGCGTGCGTATGACGTGAAAACCGGTAAAGAGCTGTTCGCCGGGCGTCTGCCAGCGGGTGGCCAGGCGACGCCAATGACCTACACCGGCAAGGACGGCAAGCAATACGTGCTGATCGTTGCCGGCGGCCACGGCTCGCTGGGTACGCGAATGGGCGATTACATCATTGCGTACAAGCTGCCGGATTGATTCGGTAGAGCGGTAAACGAAAAGGCGGCCATCGAAAGATGACCGCCTTTTTTGTGAAAGGGTTTGTTGTGCCGTCGGATCTGGCGCCGTGCACAATCTTTCGGTGACCCCGATCCTTTGTGGGAGCCGGCTTGCTGGCGAACGCGTCGGATCAGCCGAATATCGTTAGCCTGACACTCCGAGTTCGCCAGCAAGCCGGCTCCCACAAGATACGCAGCGGATCATTTTTCGATCACCTCACCGCGCTGCGGCGCCAGTCGCGCGATCAACCGGTTCTGCGTCGACACCGGGATGTGTTGGTCATCCATCGCGTCGATCAGGTTTTCCACCAGCGCATTGAAGTCGCTGCGACTCAGGTTCAGCCCCTTGTGCGCCTCAGCCAACGTATCGCCGGTGTAGGTGCAAGGCCCTCCCGCTTCGACGCAGAACTTCTCGACCAGCTTGTCACGCACACGAACGATGTCGACCTTGGCGAAAAACTTGTAGATACGCTTATCTTTGGCGATATGCAGCAGCATCCCCTCGACGATCTTTTGAATCCCCGCCCGCTCGCCCAGCGCGTGGTACAAGCTGTCATCCTTGGGCGGCTGCTGCGCGCAGGCCACCAACAGGGCAAGGCTCAAGACCCCCATCCAGCGCAATGGTCGCACCATCAGAAGCTCCCCTGCACAGACAGATACGTGCCGTTCTGGTTGTCCAGCGTGGCAATTTCGCCTAGACGGGCGTAGGCCAACACCACCGAAACATGCTTGTTGGGGAACCAGGCGACAAATGCGTCAGCCCAATCGCTCTCCCCGGCGAACGAGAGGTTGTCGGGCTTTTCCCGATACTCGACGCCCACCGCCCAGCGCGGGTTGAACAGCAACGCCACCGAGCCCTCTTTCAACACGCTGCGGGTATCACGCCGATCGCCCCCAAAACCCAGAAGGCCGGTTTCATTGGCCCGGCTGTAACGCACGCCGCCGTTAACCACCACGTTGTAACCAAAGGCAGCGCCCATGAACAAACGGCTCGCCGTGAGGTAACCCTCAACGTCGGCGTCACGTTTGGAGCCAATGAGGCTTGGGATCAGAAAGTCATTCTGGTGTTTGTATTCAAGACCCGCTGACACTTGGGGCAATTGGTCATAGATCAGGTCGCCAAACAGCCGGACCTTCACCCCGAAGATGTCCTGAGTGAGATTGTCTTCCGGCAGGCTCAGTTTATGAACCAGCGAACCCAGGTCGAATCGCTGATGCGCGTA
Source organism: Pseudomonas sp. Pseu.R1 (assembly GCF_045764065.1). NCBI lineage: Bacteria > Pseudomonadati > Pseudomonadota > Gammaproteobacteria > Pseudomonadales > Pseudomonadaceae > Pseudomonas > Pseudomonas sp. Pseu.R1. The sequence continues at coordinate 2,267,745 of NZ_JBJGEE020000001.1, forward strand.
CGAAAACTCCACGCGGTTACCGTAGGAAAACGCCATACCGGCGACATCCAGCGTGTAGTCGGGGAGATCGATATGGGTGGCGAACAGGTTGGCGCCCCACTCGCCCTGTTCGTCGTAACCGGCGAGCACTGCCCAAGGGATGATCCCGCCCCCAGCCGCGCCTTCGATGCTGCTGGCCCCCCCGGTAGCGATCAGACGCCCCTGATCGGCTTCGGCCACAGCGGCCAGACCGGCCATGCAACCACCTACCACACTCGCTAACACCACAGGGCTTAATACAGCCCAGAGACTACGTGTCATAAACATCAACCAATCAGTGGATCATCATGCTCGGTGAACTGTGAGACTTGGCGATCCATGCCTCGAAAGCGACCGCATTGAGCGGCCGACTGATCAAATAGCCCTGCGCGGTATCGCAGTGCCAACGCTCCAGCAATCGCAAACTGTGCTCGTACTCAACGCCTTCAGCGACCACCTTGAGCCCCAGGTTATGGCTCATCTCAATGGTTGAACGGACGATCACCGCGTCTTCGCTGGTTTCATCCAGATTACGCACGAAGGACTGGTCGATTTTCAGTTCCTGCACCGGCAAGCGCTTGAGGTGCGCCAATGAAGAGTAGCCGGTTCCGAAGTCATCCACTGACAGACTGATGCCGCATTCACGCAGCCGGTTGAGCACTTGCAGCGCCTGCTCCGGCTCGCGCATCACAGCACTTTCAGTGATCTCGAATATCAATTGTTCGGCGGGCACGCGGTACAACTTGAGCAGATCGGACACGCGGTCGACCAAGTCGCCATCGAGCAGGTCATCGGCTGAGATGTTCACCGACAACTGCACGTGCAAGCCGCGACGACCCCATTCGGCCAATTGGCGCATGGCCTCCTCGATGACCCAGTTGGTCAGCAACTGAATGCTGCCCGTGCGCTCGGCCAGTACGATGAATTCGCCAGGCGATACACTCCCGAACTGTGGATGCTGCCAGCGCAACAGGGCCTCGGCCTGCCGCGCACGGCCATTACGGATATCCAGCTTCGGCTGGTAATGCAGCAGCAGCTCGCCGTTGCGTGCAGCATGGCGCAGATCCCGAATCAACTTGATCTGGCGCTGATGCGCAACGTCCCGCCCATCCTCGTAGACCTGTAGACGCCCCGGCATCTGCGTGGCGTCCTGCCGGGCAATGGAGGCGCGGCGAAGCAGTTCGGAAGGCGAATCGCCATGAACCGGGTACGCCGCGATGCCGATGCAGGCGTCCAGCGAGATATCGTGATCGGCGATGTGCTGCGGCTTGAGCAGCAGTCGTTGCAGCCGGTCAGCCACTGCCACCGCACTGTCGATTTCGGCATTGTGCACCAGTAGCAGGAACTCGTTACCGGATAACCGCGCCACGGTGTCACCGGGGCGCAACGGCAGTTGCAGTTGCTCGCCAAGGATTTGCAACAGGTGCTCGACCCCTTCCGGCCCGATGCTGTCGTTGATGGCGCGAAAGTTGTCGATGCCCAGATAGAGCAAAGCCACGTGCCGCTGCGACGAGACCGCACTGCCCAGACGCTCCATCACCAACGCCCGATTGGGCAGGCCGGTGAGACCGTCATGCAGGGCGTTGTGCGCCAGTTGTTTTTCACGCTCGGCGATGCCTTCCTGCATATGGTTGATCGCCCCCGCCAACAACCCCAGTTCATCGCCGCGCTCGAGCGTGACAGGCGTGCTGTAATCGCCCTCCCCGATCCGCTCGGCGGCCTGGGCCAACGCCCTCACAGGTCCCGACACACTGCGCGCCAGCAGCAACGTGCCAATCAATGAGGCCACCATGGCGACCACAGTGATCCAGAACAACTTTTCATCCAGCGGCGCGAACGCCTGCATCGCGTGATCCAGCGGGCTTTGCAGCAAGGCCACGACCTGATCGCCGTTGCTGTCGCCGGTATTCCCCAGATTCAGGCGCGTGCTCAAAAAGCTGTGCTTGCCGTGCTCGGTCATCTGCATCTGATCGCCCGCCGGGCTCATCATCAGACCTTGCAGGCTGTCGTGCAGCCGTTGGGGTTGGGTACTGATGACTTGTCCGGGTTCGTGATTGACCACAGAAAGGAACGACACCTGCAAACCGCTGAGCGAACGCAGCTCCTGTGCCAGGTCGTCATCCATGCTGAACCCCATGACCACTCGCGCAATCGGCAGCGGCGCCGATATGGTGCTCTCGACCAACAGGTGCGGCATGCCCTGCAATGGCACAATCAGCATCGACTGATTGTGTGACTTCAAATCGCGCAAGGCTTGAAAGTAAGGAAACGGCGAGCCTTCGGGGATCTGGTCGATGGTGCTGGACAACACTTTGCCGTCCATGCCCAACAGGAACATGTCGTTGGCGTTGATCCGTGCTCCATGGTTGAGCAAGACCGAGCGGATCGTCGCCGAGTCCGCCGACGCCACGGCATCACGAAAGCCGAAGTCGCTGGAGAGCAATTGCACGGCATCACGCAGCCGCTTGCCGCGCATTTCCAGCAAGCCCTCGAACACCCGTGTACCCACTTCCAGTTGTGCCTGCGCCTGTTTGCGCACAGCGTCCTGCGTCGCGGCCTTGACGGCGAGAAACACCGCACCAACCACGATCAGCAGCAGCAGAATCAGCACGCCTGCAATGCGCGCCTGAAAGCTAATTCGGCGTTTCATTCATGGGCAGCTTTGTGGAACGCATCGCCAAATGCACTGGGCGGGGGCGCTGCGGGGCTATCTTCGGCCTTGGGTTGCACGGCGAGGGTGAAACGCTGATGCAGGCCTGCGGCAGGAATGTCGAACTCGCCTCCGGAAACGGGTTGCATGTCAGGCGCCTGGGGATGCCAGAGCGTCGCCTTGTAGTGCCCTGCGGGCATCTGATCGAGACGAAGCGTCCCATTGGCACTGCTCACGCCAAACCAGGGATCGTCAGTTACGTAGATATAGCCCAACATCCAATCGTGGATATTACAGCCGAGTACGACCACACCTGGTTTGTCGAACAACACCGGGTCAGACGGCGTGCCGCCGTACAGACGCAGTTCGAAGCGTTTGGCGGGCGAAAACGAATACACCTGATGGCGAATGTCGTCGCTGTTGGGAAATTTGACTTGAGTACCCGTACGCACCGCCAGCACATGGGGCGCAAAGCGCTGATCGCGCTGGTCCATGTCGGCTTTAGGGGCCGGATCGGGCTTTGCGGCAGGCCCCTGGAGCGTCAACACGGCATCGCTCAAAGGTTTGCCCTGAGCATCGACGAATTCGGCAGTCAACGAGGCGGCGCTGGCAGCGGAGCCAAGAAGAACGGTTGCGGCCACCCACAACGAAGAAACAACGTGGTTCATACAAACGTCCAGTACGGCATGGTCGGTAGTAAGAGTAGCGCCAGCCCTGGCATTGTGCGGAAACGTTTTACGCAGATTACCCGCCCCTAAAAGGAAGATCACGCGATAAAAGCAGGCATAACGCCACTACTCACTAATAGCCGACGAAAGGCACAAGCCACCTATATTTCCCTATCGGCTCTCCTGTTCAATGCTATCGACCGCAACTATTGAAACCTGAGCGCGGCTGCCCCATCTAAGCCTCAACTCCATTCATGCAGGTGCCCCATGAGCGACCAGCAAGCAGATTCAGCACACGCTGCCGGTGATATCGATCACGAGCACGAAGTCATCGGCGCGGACCGTAAAAGCCTTGCGCTGCCGGGCCAGAACCTCCCGGATCAGGTGTACATCATCCCGATTCACAACCGCCCGTTCTTCCCGGCGCAAGTCCTGCCGGTGATCGTCAACGAAGAACCTTGGGCCGAAACCCTTGAACTGGTGAGCAAATCCGAACACCACTCGCTGGCGCTGTTCTTCATGGACACGCCGCCTGAAGACCCACGCCACTTCGACACCAAGGCCCTGCCCGAATACGGCACGCTGGTGAAGGTGCACCACGCCAGCCGTGAAGGCGGCAAATTGCAGTTCGTGGCCCAGGGCCTGAGTCGTGTGCGCATCAAGACGTGGCTCAAACACCATCGCCCCCCCTTCCTGGTGGAAGTCGAATACCCGCATCAACCCAACGAGCCGACCGACGAGGTCAAGGCTTACGGGATGGCGCTGATCAACGCGATCAAGGAATTGCTGCCCCTCAACCCGCTTTATAGCGAGGAACTGAAGAACTACCTCAACCGTTTCAGCCCCAACGATCCATCCCCGCTGACCGACTTCGCAGCCGCCCTGACCTCGGCCACGGGTGTGGAATTGCAGGAAGTGCTGGATTGCGTGCCCGTGCTCAAGCGCATGGAAAAAGTCCTGCCGATGCTGCGCAAGGAAGTGGAAGTCGCGCGTTTGCAGAAAGAAATTTCCGCCGAGGTGAACCGCAAGATCGGCGAGCACCAGCGCGAGTTCTTCCTGAAAGAGCAGTTGAAAGTCATTCAGCAGGAACTCGGTCTGACCAAAGACGACCGCAGCGCCGACATCGAGCAGTTCGAAGAACGTCTGGTCGGCAAGACCCTGCCGCCGCAAGCGCGCAAGCGCATTGACGAAGAGATCAACAAGCTCTCGGTTCTGGAAACCGGCTCGCCGGAATACGCCGTTACTCGCAACTACCTCGATTGGGCCAGTTCGGTGCCATGGGGCGTCTACGGCGAAGACAAGCTGGACCTCAAGCACGCGCGCAAAGTGCTCGACCAGCATCATGCCGGACTCGATGACATCAAGAGCCGCATCCTCGAATTCCTTGCGGTCGGCGCTTACAAAGGTGAAATCGCAGGCTCGATCGTGCTGCTGGTCGGCCCGCCGGGCGTGGGTAAAACCAGCGTCGGTAAATCGATTGCCGAATCGCTGGGGCGACCGTTCTATCGCTTCAGCGTCGGCGGCATGCGCGATGAAGCCGAAATCAAGGGCCATCGCCGCACCTACATCGGCGCCCAACCGGGCAAGCTGGTGCAGGCGCTCAAAGACATGGAGGTGATGAACCCCGTCATCATGCTCGACGAAATCGACAAGATGGGTCAGAGCTATCAAGGCGACCCGGCGTCTGCGCTGTTGGAAACCCTCGATCCTGAGCAAAACGTAGAATTCCTCGACCACTATCTGGACTTGCGTCTGGACCTGTCGAAAGTGCTGTTCGTCTGCACCGCCAACACGCTGGACTCGATCCCCGGCCCACTGTTGGACCGGATGGAAGTCATCCGCCTGTCGGGCTATATCACCGAGGAAAAACTGGCCATCGCCAAACGCCATCTTTGGCCCAAACAACTGGACAAGGCAGGCGTGGCGAAAACCAGCCTGAGCATCAGCGACAGCGCATTGCGCGCAGTCATTGAAGGCTACGCCCGTGAGTCCGGCGTTCGTCAGTTGGAGAAGCAACTGGGCAAGCTGGTGCGCAAGGCGGTGGTCAAGTTGCTCGATAACCCCGACACCGTCGTGAAGATCGGCCCGAAAGACCTTGAAGCCTCCCTTGGCATGCCGGTCTTCCGCAGCGAACAGGTGTTGTCCGGCATAGGCGTGATCACCGGCCTGGCGTGGACCAGCATGGGCGGCGCCACGTTGCCGATCGAAGCCACGCGCATTCACACCCACAACCGCGGCTTCAAGCTGACCGGCCAGTTGGGCGACGTGATGAAAGAGTCCGCGGAAATCGCCTACAGCTACATCAGCTCCAATCTGGCGAAGTTTGGCGGCGACAAAGGTTTCTTCGACGAGGCCTTCGTTCACTTGCACGTGCCGGAAGGCGCGACGCCAAAAGATGGCCCGAGCGCAGGCGTGACCATGGCCAGCGCCCTGCTCTCTCTGGCACGCAATCAGGCGCCGAAGAAAGGCGTGGCCATGACCGGCGAACTGACCCTGACCGGGCATGTACTGCCCATTGGCGGCGTGCGGGAGAAAGTCATTGCGGCGCGACGCCAGAAGATCTTCGAACTGATCCTGCCAGAAGCCAACAGGGGAGACTTCGACGAACTGCCGGAGTACCTCAAGGAAGGCATCACCGCCCACTTCGCCAAGCGCTTCTCGGACGTGGCAAAGGTGTTGTTCTAATACCCCACGCTCTTCCGGTTGAGGCAGTGATCGTGCCCACGCTCTGCGTGGGCATGCATCCTTAGCGGCGTTACCACGCAGAGCGTGGGAACGATCAAATCCACCCCATCTTCGGTTATGCTCGGCCCCACACCGTTCAAGACCGGAGCCTTCATGACCCCTGCCCGTCTGCTTGTCCCGTTGAGCATGGCCCTGCTGGCCGCCTGCGCCCAGCAACCGAAACAGATCGTCTCTCTCGAAGACCAGAAAGACTGCCCGATCACCCTCAAGACCGGCCAGACCCTCATGCTCATGCTGCCCAGCAACCCCACCACCGGGCACCGCTGGCTGATGCAGAACCCCGCACCCTCGATCCTCAACGCCCTGGGCCCTGAAGTGTTCAACACCCCGGAAGACGTCGGCATGGTGGGCACTTCCGGCCAGTCAGTCTGGCGCTACAAAGCCGCCAACCCCGGCACCGGTCACCTGATGATGGTTTACCAGCAACCCTGGGCGCCGGAAGTACGGCCCGAGCGCACGTTCGATTGCGCGATCACGGTGAAGTAACCTCCACACCGCTCCTACCGAACATCCTCTGACCTTGGTCACGATGAGATGAGGTTTCAGCATCACAACACATTTGGCTAAAATGCCGCACTTTTCGCCTCATCCTTCGGAACTGCCGTGAGCCAAGAACCCGACCGCCTATTCGCCCAGCCGCTGGCCCAGGTGCCTGACTTCGCCTTCAACGAGGACGTAGTGCGGGTCTTCCCGGACATGATCAAGCGCTCGGTGCCGGGCTACCCGACCATCGTCGAGAACCTGGGCGTACTCGCGGCGCAATTCGCCCAGCCCCACAGCGTGCTCTATGACTTGGGCAGTTCACTGGGCGCCGTGACCCAGGCATTGCGTCGCCATGTGCGCACCGACGACTGCCGGGTGATCGCCGTCGACAACTCCGCTGCGATGGTCGAACGCTGCCGCGAGTACCTCAATGCACAGGACTCGATGTATCAGGAACTGCTGCCGGTCGACGTGATCGAGGGCGACATCCTCGCACTGGACTTCCAGACCGCCTCAGTCGTGGCCCTGAACTTCACCCTGCAATTCATCGCCCCTGAACAGCGTCTGGAGTTGCTGAGCCGGATTCGTCGGTCCCTGCTGCCTGGCGGCGCGCTGATCCTGTCCGAGAAACTGCGCTTCGACGACAACGAAGAACACGCCCTGCTCACCGACCTGCACGTGGCCTTCAAACGCGCCAATGGTTACAGCGAGCTGGAAATCGCGCAGAAGCGCAGCGCCATTGAAAACGTGATGAAACCTGACAGCCTCGAACAGCACCGCGAACGCCTGCTGGCGGCCGGGTTCAGCAAAGTCGTGCCCTGGTTCCAGTGCCTTAATTTCGCTTCTTTGATTGCCCTGCCATGATCGATCTCGCTCCACTGGTCCGCCGTCTGGCGGGCACCCCTCTATATATCTGGGCTCAAGGCCTGCAAGCGCAACTCGACGCAAAGATGGAAAAAGGCCATGGCGACCTGGAGCGCTGGCAAGGTGCGCTCAATGCGCTGCCCGAACTGACTGCGACCCGCGTTGAACTCAAGGATCGTTTCGCGCTGGACGCCGACTGCGACGACGCCACCCGCGAGCAGACCCGAGCCGCGCTGATGGGACTGTCGCCTTGGCGCAAAGGCCCGTTCGATGTGTTCGGCGTGCACGTCGACACCGAATGGCGCTCGGACTGGAAATGGTCCCGCGTCTCGCCCCATCTCGATCTGGTGGGCAAGCGGGTGCTCGATGTCGGCTGCGGTAACGGCTATTACCAATGGCGCATGCTCGGCGCAGGGGCTGACAGCGTGATCGGCGTGGACCCCAACTGGCTGTTCTTCTGTCAGTTCCAGGCCATGCAGCGCTACCTGCCTGACCTGCCCGCCTGGCACCTGCCGTTTGCGTTGGAAGACCTGCCTGCGCGGCTGGAAGGCTTCGACACAGTGTTTTCGATGGGCGTGCTTTACCACCGCAAATCGCCGATCGACCATTTGCTGGCGCTGAAGGATTGCCTGGTCAAAGGCGGCGAGCTGGTGCTGGAGACCATGGTGGTCGAAGGCGACGTGCATCAAGTGCTGGTGCCGGAAGACCGCTACTCGCAGATGCGCAACGTGTGGTTCCTGCCTTCAGTTCCTGCGCTGGAACTGTGGCTGCGCCGCGCCGGTTTCGTCGATGTGCGCTGCGTGGATGTCAGCACCACCACCGTCGAAGAACAGCGCAGTACCGAGTGGATGAAATATCAGTCGCTGAGCGACTTCCTCGACCCGAATGACCACAGCAAGACCGTGGAAGGTTTGCCCGCGCCGCGCAGGGCCGTGATTGTCGGGCGCAAGGCCTGACACACTAAAGCGCTCTGCAACCGAATATCCCTGTGGATGCGATGTTGCCTGGTCAAGCGCATTCGCCACTAAGGCGGCTCCCACAATGACTGCGTCGGACCCATGACGTTTGGTCGGCGCCGAACCTGTGGGAGCTGGCTTGCTGGCGAAAGCGGTAGTACAGCAACCGCAAAGGTAGCTGATATACCGCACCCATTTGTAGGAGCGCCAAACTAGCCCTTGCTGGCCGCCGCCACAATCAACGCCTTCATCTCCGACACCGCCGACTTGAACCCGACGAACAACGCATGGGCCACCAGCGCATGACCGATGTTCAACTCATTGATGCCCTGGATCGCCGCCACCGCCTCCACGTTGTGGTAATGCAGGCCGTGCCCCGCGTTGACGATCAGCCCCTGCTGAATGCCAAACGCCACACCATCTGCAATGCGTTTCAGCTCTTCGGCGACTTCAGTCGGGGTCTCGGCGTCGGCATAGCGACCGGTGTGCAGCTCGATGGCCGGAGCCCCGACGCGAGCGGATGCTTCGATCTGGCGCTCATCGGCGTCAATAAACAGCGAGACTTCGCTGCCAATGGCCGACAGACGCTCCACGGCCGCCTTGATCCGCGCTTCCTGACCGGCCACATCCAGACCGCCTTCAGTGGTCAGTTCCTGACGGGTTTCCGGAACCAGACAAATATGGGCCGGGCGGATGCGCTCGGCGAACGCCATCATCTCTTCGGTCACGCCCATTTCGAAGTTCATGCGGGTCTGCAACACATCCTTGAGCAGCAATACATCACGCTCTTGAATATGGCGGCGGTCTTCACGCAGGTGAACGGTGATACCGTCAGCCCCCGCTTCTTCAGCATCCAATGCCGCTTTCACCGGGTCGGGATAGCGGGTGCCGCGTGCCTGACGCAAAGTCGCCACATGGTCGATGTTCACGCCGAGCAGAATGCGGGTGCTGTGAGTCACGTTGGTCTCCTGAAAAAAGGGTTCGAACAGGCCATGGCAGCCTGTTACTGACGAAAAATGCGTGTCGTTAAGGCTTTCGAAACAATTCCCGGCTCACCAGCGGGCGGCCACCCAGGTGCACCGCCAGCGCCTGACGCATCAAACGCTTGGCCGCTGAAAGCGCCCCCGGCGCCGTCCAGTCGGCCTCGGCCATCGCCAGCAGTTCCACGCCCTGAAACAGACCGGGCTGCAACAGATACACCCGCTCAAGCCCTGCGTCTACCTGCAAACGATAAAGGCCGTCTGCGACGAGCGGATCACCGTTGATGTCCGCGTCTAGGGCGAAACCGTAACCCAGCTCGTCCAGCAGGCGCCACTCGAAAGAGCGCAGCAAGGGTTCCAATGGGCGACCTTCGGCCAGCGCGGCCAACGTGGCGGCGTAGTGCTCGAAGATCCTGGGGTGAGGGTCTTCGGCGGGGAGCAAGCGAATCAGCAGCTCATTGAGATAGAGTCCGCTGAACAAGGCCTCGCCTTCCAGCCAGACGGCAATGCCCGCTCCTTCCATGCGGCCAACGTTCTTCAATTCGCCGCGCCCGCGAAACTCGACCTCAAGCGGTACGAATGGCCGCGCCAGCGAACCCGTCTTGCCTTTGGCGCTGCGCAGCACTGCGCGCAGCCGGCCTTGAGGCGTGATGAAGTCCACCAGTGCGCTGTTTTCGCGATAGGGTCGGCTGTGCAGGACGTAAGCAGGTTGGCCGGCGGGCGGGGATTGGGACATTCCGATCTCATGGGGGCTAAAACGTATCTACACACGCCACAAACCACTGTGGGAACGAATTCCTTCGCGATGCGCTGTGCCATACACCCGCACTGGTCGCTGACCCGACGCCATCGCGAATGAATTCGCTCCCACAATGTCTAGCGTCAACGTCAGGGTAGACGCCACGCAGTCAGTCTCTTACAGGTCGCCGTAGCCCAATGAACGCAAGGCGCGCTCATCATCGGACCAACCACCTTTGACCTTCACCCACAGGTTGAGCATCACCTTGGAGTCGAACAGCACTTCCATATCACGACGGGCATCGGAGCCGATGCGCTTGATGCGCTCGCCCTTGTCGCCAATGATGATTTTCTTCTGGCCATCACGCTCGACCAGAATCAGCGCATGAATGTGCAGGGTCTTGCCCTGCTGCTTGAACTCTTCGATCTCGACGGTGATCTGGTAGGGCAGCTCTGCGCCCAGCTGGCGCATGATCTTCTCGCGTACCAGCTCAGCGGCGAGGAAACGGCTGCTGCGGTCGGTGATCTGATCTTCCGGGAAAAAGTGGTCATTCTCTGGCAATTCGTCAGCAATGACTTTTTCCAGCGCGTCCAGGTTATGGCCCTGCTGCGCCGAGATCGGAATGATCTGCGCGTTGGGCAATTGCTCCTGCAACCAGGACAGGTGCGGCATCAACTCGGCCTTGTCCTCGATGCGATCGGTCTTGTTCAACGCGACAATCAGCGGGCCGGTCACGTATTGCACGCGCTCCAGCACCATCTGATCTTCATCGGTCCATTTGGTGCGGTCCACCACGAAAATCACCACGTCGACGTCTTTCAACGCCGCCGAAGCGGTCTTGTTCATGTAGCGGTTCAGTGCCTTGTCGCTGCCTTTGTGCATGCCGGGGGTATCGACGTAGATCGCCTGAACGGCGCCTTCGGTCTTGATGCCCAGCATGTTGTGGCGCGTGGTCTGTGGCTTGCGGGAGGTGATCGCGAGTTTCTGGCCGAGGATGTGGTTCAACAGCGTCGACTTGCCCACGTTTGGCCGGCCGACGATGGCGACATAGCCACAGCGTGTTGCAGTTGAATCAGTCATTGCCATTCTCCACTCCGAGGGCGATGAGGGCTGACGCAGCGGCTACCTGTTCGGCAATGCGGCGGCTGACACCCTGTCCCCGGCTTTTTTCGTTCAATAAGGTGACTTCGCATTCGACGAAAAAGGTTCGGCAATGCGGTTCACCCTGAATGTCCACCACCTCGTAACGCGGCAGCTCACAGGCGCGGGATTGCAAGAATTCCTGCAAACGGGTTTTCGGGTCCTTGTTAGTGTCCACCAGCGTCAGACCATCGAACTCGTTGGCCAGCCAGGCCAGAACGCGATCGCGAGCGGTCTGCATGTCAGAGTCCAGATAGATCGCACCGATCAACGCTTCCAGTGCGTCGGCCAGAATCGACTCGCGACGAAAGCCACCGCTTTTCAGTTCGCCGGAGCCCAGACGCAAGTATTCGCCCAAATCAAAGCCACGAGCCAGCAGCGCCAGGGTCTCGCCTTTCACAAGGCGTGCGCGCAAACGCGACAGCTGGCCTTCGCGAGCCTGGGGGAAACGCTCGAACAGCGCCTCACCGGCAACGAAGTTGAGAATGGCATCGCCGAGGAATTCGAGGCGCTCGTTGTTGCGCCCGGCAAAACTGCGGTGGGTCAGGGCCAGAACCATCAGTTCCTGATCCTTGAAGGTGTAACCGAGCTGACGCTCCAGACGACTCAATGACACGCTCACGGTGTACCCACGCTGAATTCGTGGTCGAATTTGACCACCAGATCAATGTTCTGGATCAGCGGCTCACGCTGCTCATATTTCAAATGGGCGAGGAACCGGTTGTTCTCCGTCGTCACACTTAACGCCTTCTTCAAATCCAAATCCCGGATGTTATTGACCAGCATGCCTTTGGCCACGTAGTCATAAAATTCGTCACTGGTGTTGATCTCTGCAGCCTTGTCAGTAGCGGTGGCTTCGATGATCTTCTTCAATGACATGTAATCGAGGTAATGCGGCACCAGCTTGGCGGCGGTACTCGCGGCAAATGCAAGGACGGCGAGCAAAAGCAGCCATCCAATGAACGACAAGCCCTTTTCCGAACCGACAGATGTCATGTGCGCCCTCAAGAATAGTCTTTCCCTGTTGCGTGCAATGTAAGCCTTGCAGCATAGCCTGCCGAAATGACATACGGCGCTGTATCAGACAGCGCCGCATCGGTGTTACTTGATCAGACCGACTCGTGAGAAGTTCGGAAAGTGGCTCAGCTTCGGCTCTGGCCAGCTCATCCATACGGCGAAGGCCTTGCCGACGATGTTCCTGTCGGGAACCATGCCCAGCTCTTCCTTGGGAATGTTGGGGTCATCCCAGTAGCGGCTGTCGTTGGAGTTGTCGCGGTTGTCACCCATCATGAAATAGTGACCGGCCGGAACCGTCCATTCATGATCAGGCGGCGCGCGGTAACGGCTCATTTCCTGACGAATCTGGTGCTGCACTTCGCCCAGCTTCTCGTCGTACAGCTCGGCACTGCCCAAAGTTCCCGGCTCGGAGCCAATCAGCTGTTTGGCGACCAGTTGGCCGTTGATGAACAACTGCTTGTCATTGGTGTAACGAATGACGTCGCCTGGCAGGCCGACTACACGCTTGATGTAGTTGACGTTGGGATCACTCGGGTAACGGAAGACCATGACGTCGCCCCGCTGCGGATCGCTGACCGGAATGACTTTCAGGTCGATCACCGGCAGGCGGATGCCGTAGGAGAACTTGTTGACCAGAATGAAATCGCCCACATCCAGCGTCGGTTTCATCGAACCCGACGGGATCTGGAACGGCTCGACCAGAAACGAACGCAGTACCAGCACGATGAACAGCACCGGAAAAAACGATTTACCGTACTCGACCAGCAACGGCTCTTTATTGAGCTGCTCGACGACCGCGACATCCGGCTGGCTGACGCTGCCCTGATAATTCGCGACCGCCGTGCGCCGACGCGGCGCCAGCACGATCAGGTCGAACAACGCCAGCACGCCGCAGACAAACACGGCGATGACCAACAACAGCGGGAAATTTAGTGACATAGGGCCTGTTTATTCCAACCTGAGCACAGCGAGGAAGGCGTCTTGTGGGATTTCCACGTTACCGACCTGCTTCATGCGTTTCTTACCGGCTTTCTGCTTCTCAAGCAGCTTTTTCTTACGGCTTACGTCACCACCGTAACACTTGGCCAGTACGTTCTTTCTGAGCGCCTTGACAGTTGTACGTGCGATAATCTGGCCACCGATGGCAGCCTGGATTGCTACGTCGAACATCTGACGAGGAATCAGTTCTTTCATTTTTTCGGTCAACGCACGGCCTTTATAGGCCGCGTTGTCGCGGTGCACGATCAGCGCCAGGGCGTCGACCTTATCGCCGTTGATCAGGACGTCCAGCTTCACCAGATTCGCCGACTGATAACGGTCGAAATGATAGTCCAGCGAGGCATAACCGCGACTGGTGGACTTCAGACGATCGAAGAAGTCCAGCACCACCTCGTTCATTGGCAGGTCGTAACTGACTTGAACCTGGCCACCCAGGAACTGCATGTCACGCTGAACGCCACGCTTCTCGATGCACAGCGTAATGACGTTACCCAAGTGCTCCTGAGGCACAAGGATATTGGCCCGCACGATCGGCTCGCGCATGTCTTCAACGGCGGAAATGTCCGGAAGCTTCGACGGGTTGTCGACGTAGATCGTTTCACCGGTCTTGAGCAGCAGCTCGAAAATGACGGTTGGCGCGGTGGTGATCAGGTCCAGGTCGTATTCGCGCTCCAGACGCTCCTGAATGATCTCCATGTGCAGCATGCCGAGGAAACCACAACGGAAGCCGAAACCCAGTGCATCGGAGCTTTCCGGCAGGTACTGGAGAGACGAGTCATTCAGCGTGAGCTTTTGCAGTGCGTCGCGGAAGTCTTCGAAGTCATCGGAGCTGACCGGAAACAGGCCTGCATAGACCTGCGGCTGGATCTTTTTGAAACCTGGCAGGACTTCAACCTCTGGGGTCGAAGACAGCGTCAGGGTGTCGCCCACTGGCGCGCCGTGAATGTCCTTGATGCTGGCAATGATGAAGCCCACTTCACCGGCCTTGAGGTCGGCGGTAGCGGTATGCTTCGGCGTGAACACACCGACGCTGTCGACCAGGTGAATCTTGCCGGTGGACTTGACCAGAATCTTGTCGCCCTTTTTGACGCGACCATGACGGACGCGCACCAGAGAGACAACGCCCAGGTAGTTGTCAAACCAGGAGTCGATGATCAGCGCCTGCAGCGGCGCATCGATATCACCCGTGGGCGCCGGAATGGTCTGAACCAGACGCTCCAGCACTTCATCAACGCCCATGCCGCTCTTGGCGCTGCACGCCACGGCGTCAGTGGCGTCGATACCAATGATCTTCTCGATTTCGTCTTTGACACGATCGGGTTCGGCCTGCGGCAAGTCCATCTTGTTCAGGACCGGCATGACTTCCAGGCCCTGTTCGATGGCGGTATAGCAGTTGGCAACGGACTGCGCTTCCACACCCTGTCCTGCATCGACCACCAGCAGCGCGCCTTCGCAGGCCGCCAGCGAACGGCTGACTTCATACGTGAAGTCAACGTGGCCGGGAGTGTCAATGAAGTTCAACTGGTAGGTGTTGCCGTCCTTCGCCTTGTAGTGAAGGGTGACGCTGTGGGCCTTGATCGTGATCCCGCGCTCGCGCTCCAGGTCCATGGAATCAAGCACCTGGGCTTCCATTTCACGCTCACTCAGGCCGCCGCACATCTGGATGAAACGGTCAGCCAGCGTCGACTTGCCATGGTCAATGTGGGCGATGATGGAGAAATTGCGGATATGACTCAAATCACTCACGGATCAACACTCGAAAAAAGATTGCAGGCAGGTTGCCTGCCAAAAATAGCCGGGAATTGTACCTGAAGGAACATCGGGGCGTCACGTTCGCACGCGAGGCCTGATCGCCGACCGTCTGCCCGATACAAAAAAGGAGCGGCCTGGCCGCTCCTTTTCCCGTCTGGCGGTTTATTCCGCCAGTTTGAACGTGATGAACGTGGCGCGGCCCTGACGCAAGACACGCATCGAGACCGAACGGTTCTTCGGCAAGCCCTTGGCCACTTCGGTGAACTGCTTGGCCGAAGTGATGGCCTGGTTGTTCAGGTGGGTAATCACATCACCGGTTTGCAGACCGATCAACGAAGCAGGACCGTCCTGAACATCCTTGATGACCACGCCGCCCTTGAGATCCAGCGATTTCATCTGCTCGGCAGTGAGATCGGTGACCGACACGCCCAGACGATTGCTGCTGCGCTCGACGCCCGAATCGGTCGCGCCCATTTCTTCGCCCTCAGCTGGCAACGCGCCCACGGTCACGGTCAGTTTCTGACGCTTGCCATCGCGAATCACTTCCAGCTCAGCCTTGCTGCCGTCTTTCAGATTGCCGATCAAGTGCGGCAAGTCAGCGGACATGACGATCGGCGTGCCGTTGGCGCTGAGAATCACGTCACCCACCTGCAGGCCGCCCTTGGCCGCAGGACCGTCTTCCAGCACCTGTGCCACCAGTGCGCCCGCTGGCTTGTCCAGACCGAACGACTCGGCCAGATCCTTGTTCACTTCCTGAATCACGACCCCCAGCCAGCCACGGTTAACCTTGCCGTTGGCCTTGAGCTGATTGGCAACGTCCATCGCCACATCGATCGGGATCGCGAACGACAGGCCCATGAAACCGCCGGAGCGGGTGAAAATCTGCGAGTTGATACCCACGACTTCACCGGCCATGTTGAACAGCGGACCACCCGAGTTACCCGGGTTGATGGCCACGTCGGTCTGAATGAACGGTACGTAGGTGTCGTTCGGCAGGCTACGGCCTTTGGCGCTGACGATACCTTTGGTCACCGAGTGGTCGAAGCCGAATGGCGAACCGATTGCCAGTACCCACTCACCGACTTTCAACTTGTCGGAGTTGCCCAGCTTGACGGTTGGCAGGTCTTTGCCATCGATTTTCAACACCGCAACGTCAGTGCGTGGATCGGTGCCGATCAGTTTGGCTTTCATTTCACTGCGATCGGACAGACGCACGAGAATCTCGTCCGCGCCATCGATCACATGGTTGTTGGTCAGAATGAAGCCATCGGCCGAGATGATGAAGCCCGACCCCAGGGATTGCGCTTCACGCTGACGATCGCCCTTGCCGGGCGAACGTGAGCCTGGCGGCATGCTGCGCTCAAGGAATTCGCGCAACATCGGCGGCAGGCCTTCGAGGTCCGGCATCTGTCCTTGAGCAACCGAACGGTCCGGCAGTTTCTGGCGGGTGCTGATGTTCACGACGGCAGGAGACGCCTGTTCCACCAAAGTCGTGAAGTCCGGCAGGGCTTCAGCCTGCGCAGTGAGGACCTGGCCCAGCATCAGCACGGCGGCCATCCAGGACAGATAAGTTTTCAAACGTGGTATCGACATACGGCTCCCGTTCACAACGAGCATGGTTAAGCGGTACGAACCTCAAGGTTCGAGGAGCATCTACAGAACGCAGCTTTGCGCGGTGTACTGCTCTGGCCCAGTTTTACTCTCAGTCAGCTTTCTAAACGCTGAAAACAACAAAGGCCAGAGCCGCGAAGCTGTGACCTATAGAAAAAAAAGGATGTGATTGCAACCTGCAAAGCTCACCAAACATTTCAGCATCTCGTTTTAAGCCCGCATTCTCTGGGCCGAAAGCTGGAAATGCCCAATATGAAACCTTTTTCATAGTGGGCACTTACCGTTTTTGTCAGCTTACTTTTTGGTGACCGGCGCAGCGGCGTCGCTGCGCATCGAAAGCGCAATACGCTCTGCGGTCCCAATCGGAATTTCACCGACCACCGTCACCATCGCATCGCCCTTGGGCGTGGTCAGGCGGCGCGACACCGCAACGGTCGGGCCTAATTGAGTACGGATATCCGTGACCTCCGCCCCGCTGACCGGCTCAATGAACACAGAGAATCGTGCCAGACCATCGTCATACATCAGACTGGTGACCAGCGCCTTGGAGTCTGGATCATTGCGTGCTGCTGCACTGCTCAACTCAAAACCTGGTGGCAACCAGTCCGAATGCCAGGCCACCTGCTGTTTCTGCGTGTCAGACTTGGTCTTGGCGACCTCGACCGCCTTGCAATCAGCGCTGGGTTGCAGCATTTGATCAGTCGGCAGGTTGGCAGTGTCCAGCTCGGTGAACTGGAAGCGTTCGAGCAGTTGCCCCTTGTCACTGAGCAACAACGACTTGAGCGGCAATCCGGTTTCGCTGTCCAGATGCAATTCGATGCCGTAACGGTGCTGATCCTTGGGCGTCAGCGTCACTACGGTCGCCGATCGCCCGGCAACACGCGAACTGCCCGCCACTTTCATGTCGTACCAGGCTGACAGCTTGGCCGCATCGAATGCGTGAGCGGGCGAATCAGGGAAATTCGAGACACCGGCCACCAGCGTACCGCTGACGCACTGGGTCACCCCGTCGACGCGCAGCACTTCCTGAGCGGAACCATCGAGTTGAAGAAGATGCTCACGAACCTTGCCATCGACGACGCGATGCCAGATTCGATGAGTGGAGAAGCTTCCATTGCGTTCATAGACGAAAGTGCCTTGGAAGCTTTGCTTTTGCTCAGCCTGCGCAAGACGCTTGAGCTGGCCTTGCGCATCATCGGCATGAGCTGGAAGGACCAGCCACCCACCAAGCAGAAGCGGCACTAGAGGGATGGCGCGCATGATCCTCCTTAACGGTTTTCCAGGCTGGCGGCGCGGGCGTATGGCAACGCGCTTTCAGTGCCCTTCAACGCAGCTTGCTGAGCATGTTGACGCAGATAACCTGGCAGACGCTGATCGTGCCAACCGGCCTGATTCTGCAATACGCCGCTGGCCATCGGACCCGGGGCCGGCTCGCTCTCGGTGTAACCGGCCAATACCGCCGGACCTTTGACTTGAGGCATGGCGATGCTGGCAGGCTGTGCCGATTGCTGAGCCAGTTGGGCGCCAGCGATTTCATCCTGGTTATACAGACGCACGCCCGCCAGCACAGCGACAGTGACCGACGCTGCAACAGCCAGACGACCCAGCGTACGCCAAGGGCCACGACCGGCCTTGAGCGGACTGACTTCATCGGCGATCGCGGCAGACACGGCGGCCGAGATGTCCAGATGAGGCATCAGCAGCTCTTTATGCATGGCTGCGCGAGCAATTTGATAACGCGACCACGTGGCCCGTGTATCCGCATCGTCGATTGCATTGAGCACCCGACGTAATTCCAATTCGTCCGCTTCGTTATCCATCACCGCGGACAGCGATTCCTGCAGGGCTTCA
This sequence comes from Pseudomonas sp. Pseu.R1, assembly GCF_045764065.1. Lineage (NCBI taxonomy): Bacteria > Pseudomonadati > Pseudomonadota > Gammaproteobacteria > Pseudomonadales > Pseudomonadaceae > Pseudomonas > Pseudomonas sp. Pseu.R1. Next base: position 2,286,218 of record NZ_JBJGEE020000001.1, read on the forward strand.
CGACTCATGGCGGTTCCTCTCTTTGGCTATCGCCGCTGTCTCAGGTTTCCTGCAACAAAGGCTGCAGGGCTTTATCAATGGCTTCCCGAGCGCGGAAGATGCGAGAGCGCACGGTACCAACCGGACATTGCATCACGCTCGCAATGTCTTCGTAACTCAGACCGTCAAACTCACGCAAAGTTAGAGCTGTACGTAAATCTTCTGGCAGTAGCTGGATGGTCCGATGGACGGTGCCTTCGATCTCATCCCTCAACAATGCACGTTCCGGCGACTCGATGTCCTTGAGGCCATGATCGCCGTCGTAGAACTCCGCGTCTTCAGATCTGACATCGCTGTCCGGCGGCCGCCGACCTCGCGACACCAGATAGTTTTTCGCCGTGTTAATGGCGATCCGGTACAGCCACGTATAAAACGCACTGTCGCCGCGGAAATTCCCCAGTGCACGGTAAGCCTTGATAAAAGCCTCTTGCGCGACATCCTGGGCTTCATGGGTGTCGTGGACGAATCTCACGATCAACCCAAGAATTTTGTGCTGATATTTCACCACTAGCAGATCAAAGGCTCGCTTGTCGCCGCGTTGTACGCGTTCGACCAGTTGCTGATCCTCTTCCTGGGTTAGCATGAACACTCCTCATAGAGCTCAAAGGAGTGTTGCAGAGGCTGCTTCACAGACTTGCAACCATAGACTCGGGCTTTTCGCAAAAGTTCTCCCCCCTTCAAGCAAGTTTCCGGCGAGCGTTGGTGGCCCGCACGAAAAACGCAGCTCGAACATGGTCGGCTGCGTGAATAATCTTGTCGTCGAATGCGCGTGCCTCGGCCAGTCAAAACGGCCACGGCACAGCGCCGACGCTGTCCCTTTATCGGCAACCCTCTATTGAACGTGGGGCTTTATGAAAAGTTCCCACATTTCAATTCAGAGCGTAAGACACGCATCAAGGTGTTTACGGGATCCAATTCGACGCAGTGACCGACATTGAATTTGCCCGCCAAACGGTATGCACGATGCTGCGGAGTAGCGCACAATCCGCCCCCCGCTGTGATTCACAATTGCCATAAAATCCCAGCCATTGTGCCGTTCTCACCCTTTACATACTAGTGGCCATTTAGAAGCCGGAAATCACAATGAGTCGACATTTTCAGCACGACGTTTTGGTAATTGGCAGTGGCGCGGCCGGATTGAGCCTTGCCTTGACCCTGCCCGATCATTTGCGCGTTGCCGTCTTGAGCAAAGGCGACCTGGCCAACGGCTCGACCTTCTGGGCACAGGGGGGCGTGGCAGCGGTATTGGATAATGCAGACACCGTGCAGTCCCACGTCGAAGACACTCTCAATGCCGGGGGCGGTTTGTGTAATGAAGACGCGGTGAGATTCACGGTCGAGCACAGCCGCGAGGCCATTCAATGGCTGATCGACATGGGCGTACCCTTCACTCGCGACGATCAATCGGCAGTGGTCGACGGCGGGTTTGAATTTCACCTCACTCGCGAGGGTGGGCACAGTCACCGCCGCATCATTCACGCGGCTGATGCAACGGGTGCTGCGATTTTCCGCACCCTGCTGGCGGCTGCCAAAGCCCGGCCCAACATTGAACTGCTGGAACAGCGTGTGGCCGTCGACCTGATCACCGAGCGTCGACTGGGTCGGGACGGCGCCCGCTGCCTCGGCGCCTACGTGCTGGACCGTTCGACCGGCGAGGTCGACACCCACAGCGCGCGCTTCACGATTCTGGCGTCGGGCGGTGCCGCCAAGGTCTACCTTTATACCAGCAATCCGGACGGTGCCTGCGGCGACGGTATCGCCATGGCCTGGCGTTCGGGCTGCCGGGTCGGCAACCTGGAATTCAACCAGTTTCACCCCACGTGCCTCTACCATCCGCAGGCCAAGAGTTTTCTGGTCACCGAAGCGCTGCGCGGCGAAGGCGCCTATCTGAAGCTGCCCAACGGCGAGCGCTTCATGCAGCGCTTCGACGAGCGCGCCGAGCTGGCCCCCCGCGACATCGTGGCCCGCGCCATCGACCATGAAATGAAACGACTGGGCGTCGATTGCGTTTATCTGGACATCAGCCACAAACCCGAAGACTTCGTCAAAACGCATTTTCCGACCGTTTACGAGCGCTGCCTGGAATTTGGGATCGACATTACCCGCCAATCGATTCCAGTCGTACCGGCGGCGCATTACACCTGTGGCGGGGTCGTTGTCGATCAGCACGGTCGCACCGATGTACCAGGCTTGTATGCGATTGGCGAAACCAGTTTCACCGGCTTGCATGGCGCCAACCGCATGGCCAGCAACTCGTTGCTGGAATGCTTCGTGTACGCCCGTTCGGCGGCGGCCGACATTATCGCGCAACTGCCCACGATCACTCAGCCGCAAAACCTGCCGTTCTGGGATGCCAGCCAAGTGACCGATTCAGACGAAGACGTGATCATCGCGCATAACTGGGACGAACTGCGGCGATTCATGTGGGACTACGTCGGGATCGTGCGCACGACCAAGCGTTTGCAGCGCGCGCAACACCGCGTGCAATTGCTGCTGGATGAAATCGATGAGTTTTACAGCAACTACAAGGTGAGCCGCGACCTGATCGAGCTGCGCAATCTGGCGCAAGTCGCCGAGTTGATGATTGCCTCGGCCATGGCGCGCAAGGAAAGCCGGGGCCTGCATTACACGCTGGACTACCCGGACATGCTGCCCGAAGCCGTAGACACTATTCTGGTGCCGCCCACCTTCGGCGACTGAATTTCAGCCGCAGACGCAGGCGCCGGTGATTGTCCGGCGCCATTGCGTCGCCAGGAATGCAGACGCTCCTGACCCAATACCGCGACAACCAATGGCCGCCCATCAAGCGAAACCGGAGCAGGATCAGGTTCGGCAAGGCGATGCTGTCAGGCCGCAGTTGTACCGGTTGCCAGCCGTCACGCTCGTTCCAGAGATGCCAACCAGCGCTGTCACGACGCAAAGCGGTAAATCCAATATCGCTGTTGCTCAGCGTCGGCCAGACGCGCAGGCCATGCAGCAGACACAGCAATACACCGACCACCCTGGCCCAGAACGGGATTTCAAGCAGGGAAACCGAGAACAGCGCCAGCGTTTGCGCGCCGAGGTACGCCATCAGCAACGCACGGGAACGCTGCCAACGGCATTCGAAACGGTCATTTCGGCTGGACACGGTCCAGAATCATGCGAACCATGCGCTGCAACTCGGGGTCTTCGGACTCGGTGCGCTCCATGAACCACCCGAACATGTCCTGATCTTCACAGGTCAACAGGCGGACATAGAGCGCGCGGTCGACGTCGTTGAGCGACGGATAGACTTCCTGGACGAACGGCACCAGCAGGACGTCCAGTTCAAGCATGCCGCGTCGGCTGTGCCAGAACAGGCGATTGAGTTCAATTTGTTCGACCATGGAGGGCTCCTCGAATTTGCGGGCGAGTATACAGGCGCAGCGCTGTTCGGCGTACCCACAGTTAGTCGCAGGTTTTTGCACATAGTCATTATCAGGATTCGGATATACCCATTACACCCTCTGAGCACTATCATGGCGCCTCAGACTTCTACCCCTGCGATGACTCATGGCCGATTCAGCTTTTTTCTGCCCGCTCTCTCACGAAGGTGTGCTAGCCGTTCGCGGCGTGGATGCCAGCAAGTTTCTTCAAGGCCAACTGACCTGCAACATGGACTACCTGAGCGACGCCAAAGCCACGCTCGGCGCCCGTTGCACGCAAAAAGGCCGCATGCAGTCCAGTTTCCGTATCCTGCTGGAAGGTGATGGCGTTGTACTGGCGATGGCCAGCGAGCTGATCGATCTGCAATTGCTGGACTTGAGAAAGTACGCCGTGTTCTCCAAATCCAAGCTGACGGACGAAAGTGCCTCCTGGGCGCGCTTTGGTCTGAATCATGCGGACGCCGCGCTGACGAGCCTGGGCCTGGAATTGCCCGCCGACACCGACGCGGTCGCACGAACTCAGGATCTGATCGCCATCCGTGTCTCCCCTGCCCGCGCCGAACTCTGGGTGCGCGCCGATCAGGCTGACGAGATCAACTCACGTCTGGCTGCCGTTGTGCCAGAAGGCTCGTTGAACGACTGGTTGCTGGGGCAGATTCGCGCCGGTATCGGCCAGGTGTTCGCGCAAACCCGCGAAGAATTCATTCCGCAGATGATCAACTTGCAGGCCGTTGGCGGCGTCAGCTTCAGAAAAGGCTGCTACACCGGTCAGGAAATCGTCGCGCGCATGCAGTATCTGGGCAAACTCAAGCGTCGTCAGTATCGCCTTTCACTGCAAGGCAACGACGTACCGGAGCCGGGTGTCGAACTGTTCTCGCCGGTACATGCCAGCTCGGTCGGCAATGTGGTGCTGGCCGCGAGTGCCGGTTCGAACATCGAACTGCTGGCAGTATTGCAGGCAGATGCGGTAGAAGACGGCAACATCCACCTCGGCGCGCCGGACGGCCCGGCGTTGCAACTGAGCGAATTGCCTTACACGTTGGACGCCAAGCTTGAAACACAGCGTTAACCGTCGCTGTCCACCCGGCGTCGTCGCGCGGCGTCGGGGTGGCTGGAACGCACTTTTCAGAGACCCTATATGAGTAGCATGGCTGACAAGGTGCAGAAGGATCTGATCAGGGCGATCGAGAAGGACGCCCTGTTTCTGCCGACGCTGCCTGAAGTGGCAATGAGAATCCGTCTGGCGGCGGAAGACTCGGAGATCACCATCGCCGAATTGAGCAAGGTCATCGGCAGTGATACCGCGTTGTCCGCTCGCTTGATCAAAGTGGTGAACAGCCCCTTGTTGCGGCCCAACTTCGAAGTCAGCGACGTACTGACGGCGGTGCGTCGTCTGGGCGTCAATTACAGCTGCAACCTGGCGATCGGCCTGGTGGTGGAGCAAATGTTTCACGCCAAATCGAACGTCATCGAAGCCAAGATGCGCGACATCTGGAAACTGAGCCTGCAAGTGGCAGGGGTGGCGAGCCTGTTGAGCTTGCGGCGCGCTCATCTGAAGGCCGACAAGGCGACCTTGGCAGGCCTGATTCATCTGATTGGCGTATTGCCGATCCTGACCTACGCCGAGGATAACTTCGAACTGCTGGCCGATCCGATCAGCCTCAATCATGTGATCGAGCGTATTCATCCCATCATCGGTGAACGGTTGCTGCGATCTTGGGACTTCCCGGAAGCGCTGGCCATCGTGCCGAGGCAATTCCAGAACTTCGGCCGGGTTTCCGAACAGGCTGATTATGTGGATCTGGTGCAGGTCGCGACCGTTCATGTGCACGAAGCGACAGGCAGGCCTTACGCCAATCTTGAGGTGATGGCAATGACTGCGGTCAGGCAATTGGGGCTGAACATGGCCGATGGCGAGTTGATTGGTCAGATGAATGAGGCGATGACGCTGCTTTATTGAATCGCGTTCTAGTGATAGTTGTCCGCCGTATGTCATGTGTGGGAGCCGCCTTGGTGGCGAAAGCGCTGGGTCAGTCATAGCGTTGTCGCCTGACACACCGCCTTCGCCAGCAAGCCGGCTCCCACAAAAGTCGCATTCAACCGCAAATGCTCTTGCACATGACAATCCTCTTACTACGACGCGCCCTCACATCCAGGAAACGTTACGCGCACCTTCAACCCACGCTCAGCCCCATCGTGCAGGGTGATCTGCGCCAGATGCGCACGGCAGATTTCCCCAACAATGGCCAGCCCCAATCCTGACCCCGAACTCTGCTGATTACGCCGGTAAAAGCGCTCGAACACCCGGTCGCGCTCATGCAGCGGGATGCCGGGGCCATCGTCCTCGACTTCCAGCACGCAGGGCGAATGAACCCGCAGTACCACATTGCCTCCGGGCGGCGTATGGGCCAGTGCGTTATCGACCAGATTGCTCAACAGTTCGTTGAGCAATGTCGGCTCGCCTTTCACCCACACGGGTTCCTCCGCTTCAAGGGCCAGTGCGACGCCTCGCTTGTAGGCCAACGGCGCCATGGCCATCCCCAGCTCCCGCGCCAACTGGCTGAGATCCAGCAACTGCGCGCCGCCCTCGGCAATCGCCCTCGCACCGTTTTCGATGCGCGCCAGAGAAAGCAACTGATTGGCCAGATGGGTCAGTTTGTCAGTGCCCGTTGCCGCACTTTCCAGGGTGGCGCGCCACATGAGCGGGTCCTGGTCGCGCAAACCCAGTTCGAGCCGCGCCTTGAGTGCAGCCAGTGGGGTACGAAGTTCGTGGGCCGCATCGGCGATGAACTGGGCCTGACGCTCGAACTGCATGCGAAGCCGTTCGGTGAAGTGGTTGAGCGAACTCACCAACGGGCGCAATTCGTGCTGCACCTGCACCATGGGCAGAGAACGCAAATCGTCGGGCTGGCGCTCTTCCACGGCCGTGCGCAGGCGATCCAGCGGGCGCAACGCCGCACTGACCGTGAACCACACCAGCAACAACGCGCCACTGCCGAGCATACCCAGGCGCAGCAGTGTGTCGGCCATCAGACCACGGGCCATGTTGACTCGCTGTTCTTCGGTTTCCGCCACACGAATTTCAGCGATGCCGTTCATGTTCGGCTCGCTGACCGCCTTGAGCAGACTGACCACCCGCACATCCTGGCCCTGATAGCGGGCGCTGTAGAACTTGGCCAGTGCTGGATAATCGTCGGTGCGCGGCGTGCCCGGAGGCGGCGGCGGAATGCCCTCGTAGCCGGAAATCAGCTTGTGGTTGATGTCGTTGACTTGGTAGTAAATCCGCCCGGCACTGTCGTAGGCGAAGGTGTCGAGGGCAACGTAGGGCACATCGGCGCTCAGTGTTCCGTCCCGCTCGGACAGCCCCGCAGCGATGGTCCGCGCCGAGGCCAGCAGGGTGCGGTCGTAAGCCGTATCCGCCGCTTCTCGCCCATTCCAGTACGCACTCATGCCGCTGGCGATCATCAGCATTACCAGCAATAACCCCAGGTTCCACAGCAGGCGCCAGCGCAGGCTGTTTTCCGCTGAGGGGAACGGGTTAAGCATCGCGACTTTCCAGCAGGTAGCCCAAGCCACGAAACGTCACGATCGCGATGGGATGACCGTCGAGCTTCTTGCGCAGGCGGTGCACATAGATTTCGATGGCGTCTGCACTGGCCTCTTCGTCCAACCCGAACACCTGCGAGGCCAGTTGCTCTTTGCTCATCACCCGGCCCGGACGTGCGATCAACGCTTCGAGCACCGACTGCTCGCGGGAAGTCAAAGTCATGGCCTCATCACCCAATGTGAAGCGTCGCGTGTCCAGATCGTAGGCCAGCACACCGCAACGCTGCTGGCGTTCGCCCCCCAGCACGCTGCGACGCAGCAACGCTTTCACCCGCGCCTCCAGCTCCGACAACTCAAAGGGTTTGGCCAAATAATCGTCGGCCCCCAAGTTCAGGCCATGCACCCGATCCTTCACGTCGCTACGGGCCGTAAGCATCAACACCGGGGTGTTTTTGCCCCGTGCGCGCAGTTTGGCCAGCACCTCGAAACCGTCCATGCGCGGCAGGCCGACATCAAGAATCGCCACAGCGTACTCTTCGCTGCTCAAGGCCAGATCAGCCGCCACGCCATCGTGCAGAACGTCCACGGTCAGGCCGCTCCCCTTGAGGGCCAGCGCGACACTTTCAGCCAGTTGCAGATGGTCTTCGACGAGCAGGACACGCATCGGTTTCTCCCGATTGAGGCTTTTTGTGGGGCGGAGTTTACAGGCGCAAGGCGGTCTGTGAAGGCCCGAAATACGCCGAAAGCGGCCAGTGAACAACAAAACCCTGCCAACGAAAGCTTCATGAAAGGTAGTTGAAAGGTTGATGAAAGCTTCGCTGATTAGGATCCGTTTACGACTCGTTACGGTTGCGCGTTTTACAGCCAACGTGACGTCAGGGTCGTGACGAAAAACGCCTCGATGCGTTTTCAACAATAAAAACAATATCGGAGTCATCGGTGATGCAATCACTGCAATCTTCGGCCACCGCGCCGTCTGAATCCCATTCTGTTTTGAGTACACTTCGCCACGTTGTAGCGCAGTGCATCGTCACGTCCCCGTTCTTGATCCCGGCAGGCTTTTCACGCTGCTGAACCTCTGCCTGATCGACAACCGAACGCCTTAAAAACAACAACTCCGTCGGAGACTGACCATGAACCTATCGTTGCGCCGTTTCAGCGTCGCTGCCAGTTGCATGCTGGTGGCCACTCAATTGTGGGCCGCCGAGCCTAACCGTCCTGAATGCATCGCCCCCGCCTCGCCCGGCGGTGGTTTTGACCTGACCTGCAAGCTGGCGCAAAGCGCACTGGTCAACGAGAAAATTCTGACCAAACCGATGCGTGTGACCTACATGCCAGGCGGCGTGGGTGCCGTGGCCTACAACGCGGTCGTCGCCCAGCGCCCTGCGGACGCGGGTACGTTGGTAGCCTGGTCCAGCGGTTCGCTGCTGAATCTGGCGCAAGGCAAGTTCGGTCGTTTCGATGAAAACGCGGTGCGCTGGCTCGCTGCCGTCGGCACCAGCTACGGCGCCATCGCAGTCAAAGCCGATTCGCCTTACAAATCCCTCGACGATCTGGTCAAAGCGCTGAAAGCCGACCCGAGCAAAGTGGTCATCGGCTCCGGCGGCACCGTCGGCAGTCAGGACTGGATGCAGACCGCGCTGATCGCCAAAGCCGCAGGCATCAACCCACGCGACCTGCGTTATGTGGCGCTGGAAGGCGGCGGCGAAATCGCCACGGCCCTGCTCGGCGGCCACATTCAGGTGGGCTCCACCGACATCTCCGACTCCATGCCGCACATCCTCAGCGGCGACATGCGCCTGCTCGCGGTGTTCTCCGAGCAGCGTCTGGACGAGCCGGAAATGAAGAACATTCCCACCGCCAAAGAACAAGGCTATGACATCGTCTGGCCAGTGGTGCGTGGCTTCTACCTTGGCCCGAAAGTGACCGACGAGGAATACAACTGGTGGAAAGCCTCGTTCGACAAGCTGCTGGCCTCGGACGACTTCGCCAAGCTGCGCGACCAGCGTGAGTTGTTCCCGTTCGCCATGACCGGTCCGGAGCTGGACACCTACGTGAAGCAACAAGTCGCCCAATACAAGACGCTGGCCAAGGAATTCGGCCTGATTCAGTAATTGAACCCCTCGGCTGGTTCTCTTTTGACTGACTAAGAGGTTGCGCCGCCTGCGCGGTGGCGCGACCCGGGAGTTTTCCATGGTCTTGCAACGACTGTTCGCCTTCGTGCTGCTGTTGGCCTGTATCGGCCTGGCCCTGATGGCCTGGCCTTATCAGGCCCCGTTTTCCTATGAACCCGTTGGCCCGCGCGCGTTTCCGCTGCTGATGCTGGCGCTGATGGGCATTTCGCTGTTGTACATGCTGTTTCGTCCGACCCCGATCAAGCATTCCGAAGACGAGCCGCCGCTGGACCGTCCGACCCTGATCAAAATCAGCACCTGCACTGCGCTGTTGCTGGTGTTCGCCGGGTTGTTCGAGCCGCTGGGCTTCGTGCTCAGCAGCATCCTGATCGGCATTCCCATGGCGCGGCTGTACGGCGGTCGCTGGCTGCCGAGCATCGTCATCACCACGTTGATGAGCATTTTGCTGTACGTGCTCTTCGACAAAGTGATGGATGTGCCCCTGCCCCTCGGCCTGCTCGACGTTCTGGAGAACTGATATGGATACGCTTGGTTATCTCGGCCAAGGCTTCGGCGTCGCATTGACCCCGTACAACCTGGTCACTGCCCTTTCCGGCACCCTGATCGGCACCATCGTCGGCCTGCTGCCGGGCCTGGGCCCGATCAATGGCGTGGCGCTGTTGATCCCGATTGCCTTCGCCCTGGGCCTGCCGCCGGAGTCGGCGTTGATTCTGTTGGCCGCTGTTTACCTGGGCTGCGAGTACGGCGGGCGCATCAGCTCGATCCTGCTCAACATTCCGGGTGAGGCCTCCACGGTGATGACCGCACTGGACGGCTACCCGATGGCTCGTCAGGGTCTGGCCGGTGTCGCTTTGTCGCTGTCGGCGTGGAGTTCATTCATCGGTGCACTCATCGCCACCTGCGGCATGGTGATGTTCGCCCCGTTGCTGGCCAAATGGGCGATTGCCTTCGGACCGGCGGAGTATTTCGTGTTGATGGTGTTCGCCATTGTCTGCCTCGGCGGCATGGCCGGTGACCGACCACTGAAGACGTTCATTGCAGCATTGATCGGTCTGTTCCTGTCGAGCATCGGCATCGACGCCAACAGCGGCGTGTATCGTTTTACCGGCGACAACATCCATTTGGCCGACGGCATTCAGTTCGTGGTGCTGGTGCTGGGCCTGTTCTCGATCAGCGAAATCCTGCTGTTGCTGGAGAAGACCCATCGCGGCCAGGAAGCGGTCAAGGCCACCGGGCGCATGCTGTTCAACTTCAAGGAAGCCAGTTCGGTTTTCATCGTCAATATTCGCTGCGGCCTCATGGGCTTCATCATGGGTGTGTTGCCGGGTGCAGGCGCGACCCTGGCCAGCGCCGTGACCTACATGACCGAGAAACGCATCGCAGGCGCGAGCGGCAAATTCGGACAGGGCGACATGCGCGGTCTGGCAGCGCCTGAAACCGCGATTGGCGCAACCGCCTGCGGCGCGCTGGTGCCGATGCTGACGCTGGGTGTTCCGGGCTCGGGCACCACCGCAGTGATGATCGGCGCACTGTCGCTGTACAACATCACCCCTGGCCCGCTGCTGTTCCAACAGCAACCGGACATCGTCTGGGGCCTGATTGCCTCGCTGTTCATCGCCAACATCATGCTGGTGATCCTGAATATCCCGATGATCCGCGTCTTCACCCGCATCCTGGCCGTGCCGAACTGGGCGTTGGTGCCGGTGATCGCGATCATCACCGGGATCGGCGTCTACGCCGTGCACGCGACCACCTTCGACCTGTTCCTGATGGTCGGCATCGGCATCTTCGGGTACATCCTGCGCAAGCTGGATTTCCCGCTCTCGCCGATTCTGCTGGGCTTCATCCTCGGCGGTTTGATGGAGCAGAACCTGCGTCGCGCGCTGTCGATCTCCAATGGTTCGATGGACATCCTGTGGTCCAGCCCGATCACCCTCGGCGTGTGGGTCGTGACCCTGTTCATGCTGGTGCTGCCATTGCTGCGCATCTGGCGCAAACGCAGTGTTCAGCGTCGCGCAATGGCCAATGTCTGATCGGCCCTTCAAGACGTGGTGGGGCACACCGCTGGTCGGCCTGCTGGGAGGTTACCTCGCCAGCCAGGTCGGCTGGCCTTTGCCCTGGATGGTCGGCTCGTTGCTGGCGATCATCCTGGTACGCTGCCTCACCCCGTGGCAGCTTGCTGAAATCCCCGGCGGCCGCAAATGCGGCCAATGGGTCGTCGGGATTGGCATCGGCCTGCATTTCACCCCTGTCGTCATCGAACAAGTCGCCTCGCATTTCGGCCTGATCTTCATCGGCGCACTGGTCACCAGCGTATCCAGCGTGGTCGGTGTGTGGTTGATGCTGCGCACTGGCGAAGACCGGGCCACAGCGTTCTTTTCCAGCATGCCCGGCGGCTCGGGGGAGATGGTCAACCTCGGCGCTCGCAATGGCGCAATTCTCAGCAACGTCGCAGCGGGCCAGAGCCTGCGGGTGCTGGCGGTGGTGTTGTGTGTTCCGGCGATCTTCAAATACCTGATGGGCAATGGCAGCCCACCCGCTCACGCGACCGTGGTGGACTGGTCGTGGCTGGCGCTGCTGTTTCCGCTTGGGGCGCTGGTCGCCTGGGGCTGGCAGCGCTTGAAGCAACCCAACCCGTGGTTGTTCGGGCCGTTGCTGGTGAGCGCGATCGTCAGCGTCAGTTTCGATCTGCACACCGGCTTGCCCAACGGCGGCAGCCAGATCGGCCAATGGCTGATCGGCAGTGGTCTGGGCTGTCACTTCAACCGGGCGTTCTTCCGGCGCGCGCCGTCATTCATGGGGCGCACGCTGATTGGCACGGCGCTGACCATGAGCATCGCGGCGCTGTGCGCGTGGATCCTTAGCGCGGCGACGCATCTGGATCTTCGTTCGCTGACGCTGGGAATGATGCCGGGCGGAATTGCCGAAATGAGCCTGACAGCGGAGGTGTTGCAGTTGTCGGTGCCGCTGGTGACGGCGATGCAGGTGATGCGGCTGTTGTTCGTGTTGTTTTTGGCGGAGCCGTTGTTCAGGTATTGGAACAGGTAGATCTGCCCCAAGGCCGCCATGCTGGTGTCGAAAGAGTTTGCTACCATCGATGCCTACGCCAGAGGTGACGCATGCACATTCAGAAACTTCAGATCGAAAACCTGCGATCGTTCAAAAAGACTGACATTGAGTTCAATCTGCCGGACAGCAAAGGCTTGCAGTTTCCGAATGTGAACGTATTGCTCGGTGATAATGGTCTTGGAAAGACAACGGTCCTGCGTGCTGTGGCCCTTGCGATCTTGGGGCCGCTGCTCAGCGGCTCCTCCGGCTACGTACCTGACGGCCTGGTTCGTAAACAGCCCGCCAGGCGCAACGGGAAAATCAATCTGCAAAAAACTGGCGCCACCTCCGTCACTGCCGACTTGATAGCCACCCCAGGCGAGAAGAGCAAAAAAAACTCATCCTGGTCGATGCCAGATCGTTTCTCGATGACCACCGATGTGCGCCTGCTCAACACCATCGAACAGCTCAAGTGGTCGATATCGCCATCAGAAGCAAACGATTCAGCAGAACATATGCAGTTTGACGAGCAAAGTCCGGCCTTTTTTATCGTCGGCTATGGCGCGACACGAAGGGTTGAAGCCTCAAGCCGGGTCGATGAAAGTGCGCGACAGAAATCACGACTGCGTCGATATGAGCGCGTTGCAGGTTTGTTCGAAGATCATTTGTCACTGATGCCGCTTTCCTATTGGCTGCCTGCCTTTGCTGAGGAAAATCCAGGACGGTATAAACAAGTCATCCACCTCATTAACGACCTGCTGCCACCATCGTGTCGGATTCAAGACTTGGCCAGCCAAACGCAGCAAGGCCGTGAACACCTATTTGAAATGAATGAAACCACCCTTCCATTCCGCGCGCTTTCCGATGGATTCAAAGCGTACATCGGCTGGATTGGTGACATGCTCTTTCACATCTGCCAAGGCGTTGCATCAGGGCAGAAATTGCGGCAAACACGCGGTATCGTGATGGTGGATGAAGTTGATCTTCACCTGCACCCCGAGTGGCAACGTACCGTCGTCCCTACACTTGCCGCCGCACTGCCCAACATCCAGTTTATCTTCACCACCCACAGCCCTCTGGTGGTGGGATCGTTGACTTCAGAAAATCTGTTCGTGCTGGATCAGCAAGACCATGCAACCATCATCAAACGCCTGCCCGAAAAGGTTCACGGCAAAAGCTCCGAACAGATCCTGCTGTCACCCTATTTTGGTCTGGACAGTACGCGTAGCGAGGAAACATCAATCGAACTCAATGGTTTGGCAGCCAGCGCAGTTTCCGGCGATGTCGATGCCTCGATTGCCTATCTGAAAATCCTCGCGCAAGGCATCACTCCCGTCGCGAAGCGCAGGAGCCCCTCAAGAACCGCGCGAAATACCCCAGCGTCAGCGACTGCCGATAAGACGATCGCAGCCTCCCGAAAAGCGTCCTCCAAGGGGCCGACAAAATGATTCGCTACCCGATCTCGGAAAGCGAACTGATCAAGCTGATCGACAAGATAAAGCCGGACTGGCGAACCCGCGCTGCATTGGAAACGCAGCGATTTATCGATGCTAAAGACTACCTGGAGGGAAGCGACTTCTGGGGGGAAATCAAAGAAGTCTATATCGATTTGCAGTACGAGAAGTGCGCTTATTGCGAAACGAAGCTACAAGGCAAATCGCTGGCGAGCAAAGTGCATGAGGTCGAACATTTTCGCCCTAAAAGTAGTATTAAGGTCTGGCCGAATCCCAAAAGCAAACGGTGGAAGTTGTTCAAACCCAGCTGGGTTACAGGCGCAGCAAGCAAGACCGGCTATTTTCGGCTTACCTACCATCCGCTTAACTATGCAATCGCCTGTACACGTTGCAACTCGACGCTGAAATCCAACTATTTCCCGATTAAAGGGAAAAGAGACCTGCTGAGTGCTCACCCTGTAAACATGCAGTCAGAGTCTCAATTGCTGCTTTACCCCATTTCATCGGTTGATATTGATGCTCCGGAAGACATCATCAGCTTCGACGGAGTGCTGGCCGTCCCGGCGCATGACAGTGGTTCAAAGTATGAACGTGCGGTCACCAACATCGAGTTCTTTCAACTCAATCACCAAGATCTGACAACAAGGCGCGGAAAAGCGATTTTGGGACTTTGGACTGCCCTGATGTTGGCCAAGCAACCTGGTCAGGAGGAATTCGCCAATAGCATGATCAATATGCTGTGCAGCCCTGAAAACGAGTTCAGCGCATGCTTGTGTGCTTTTCGAACACTTTTTTCAAGAAACTTCGTGAAGGCGCAGCAGATCCAAAACTTGCTTGCTGAGGCGCTGCTCAAGGAGCGGGCGGAATAGGGGCGAAAATCGCCCCGCCTCGAGAGAGGTCAAACACTCATCGGCAACCGCCACTCAATCGGCGTCAGGCCATTCTGTTGCAAAAACTTGTTCGCCATTCCGAAGTGTCCACAGCCCAAGAAGCCTTTATAGGCCGATAACGGCGATGGGTGCACGGAGGTGAGGATCAGGTGTTTCGAAGCATCAATCAGCTTTTTCTTGCTCTGCGCGTGCGATCCCCATAGCAGGAACACCAGATGTGGTCGTTGGGCGCTGACGGTCTCGATAATCCTGTCGGTGAAATGCTGCCAGCCCTTGCCCGCGTGCGAAGCCGCGTTGGCGCGCTCGACGGTCAGGGTGGTGTTGAGCATCAGCACACCCTGATCGGCCCACGATTGCAGGTAGCCGTGGTTGGGGATGTCGATGTTCAGGTCGCGCTTGAGCTCTTTATAGATGTTGACCAGCGATGGCGGCGCAGGCACGCCCGGCTGGACAGAGAAGCACAAACCGTGAGCCTGTCCGGGGCCGTGATACGGGTCTTGGCCGAGGATGACCACTTTTACGTTGTCCAGCGGCGTCGAATTCATGGCGTTGAAAATCAACGGCCCCGGCGGATAAATCTCTTTGCCAGCCGCGTGTTCCTGGCGCAGAAACTCGCGCAACTCGCCCATGTAGGGCTTTTCAAATTCCTCGCGAAGCGCCTGTTTCCAACTGGGCTCAAGTTTGATGCGGTCGTCGTCAGTCATGGTCATATCCGGAAAAACAATGCGCGGACTTTAGGGGGTCAAGCCAATTATTTCCAGCGCAGCACGCCCCGGCTTTCCTACACTCCAGTGCATCGACTGATTGCAACTTCCCGGCAACGGCTCGACTCACAGCCGTGTTGGATGCCTGTCTCACACACACGAGGTCACGATGAATCTGCACTTCGAAGAGTTGACCGGAGCCGACGGCGCCCGCTTGGGCATCGCCACACTGGATGCGGAAAAATCACTGAATGCGCTGTCACTGCCGATGATTCTGGCGTTACAGGATCGCCTGGATGCCTGGGCCAGCGATCCACAGATCGTCTGCGTTTTGCTGCGAGGCAACGGCGAAAAAGCCTTTTGCGCAGGGGGCGATGTGCGGGCGTTGGTGGAAGCGGGTCGCAATACCCCCGGAAAAGCCCCACCGTTGGCGGCACAATTTTTCGCAGCGGAATATCGGCTGGATTACAAGCTGCACACCTATCCAAAACCGCTGATTTGCTGGGGCCACGGCTATGTGCTGGGCGGTGGTATGGGGCTGCTGCAAGGCGCCAGTATTCGTGTGGTCACGCCTAGCAGTCGGTTGGCGATGCCCGAAATTAACATCGGCCTTTACCCCGACGTCGGCGCCAGTTGGTTTCTGTCTCGGTTGCCCGGCAAGTTGGGGCTGTTCCTTGGCCTGACCGGCTCGCACATCAACGGTCGCGATGCACTGGATCTGGACTTGGCGGATCGCTTCCTGCTCGATGATCAGCAAGATGAAATGATCGACCGGCTGCTGCAGTTGAACTGGCAAGAGCAGACCGCGGTGCAACTCAACAGCCTGTTCAAAGCGTTGCAACAGGAGGCCATTGGGCAATTGCCTCCTGCGCAATGGTTGCCGCGTCGTCAGTTGATCGACGAGTTACTGGACGTCGCCGACATTCCCTGTGCCTGGAACGCGCTCAAACACCAGTTGCACGCGCAGGACGCCTTGATCGCCAAAGCGGCCAAGACTCTCACTGAGGGCTGCCCGATGACAGCCAGACTGGTGTGGGAGCAGATCGAGCGGGCGCGGCATTTGTCACTCGCTGAAGTCTTCCAGATGGAATACACCATGAGCCTTAATTGCTGTCGCCATCCGGATTTCAATGAAGGGGTCAGGGCGAGGCTGATCGACAAGGACCACGCACCCCGCTGGCACTGGCAGGATGTGGCGAAGATTCCCCTCGCAGTAGTGGATGCGCATTTTGAGAAGGCGTGGGAGGGACGGCATCCGCTGGCGGATCTTTCTGCTTATTGATCCGCCACCCGCCTACAAAGAACTGCGGCAGGATCATACAAAACGGCGCTCCGAGGAGCGCCGCTGTCGTTTGCCTTAGCGATTGCCGCCACCCGGTCCGCCATGCCCGCCGCGGCCAAAATTACCGTCCTGACGGAAATTGCCAGACGGCCTTCCGGGTGGAGGACCGCCTCCGCCCGGACCGCCGTGGTTGCCATTCCAGCCCGGCCCCGGACCGCCAGGTCTCGGACCGGGACCGGGAGGTGGCGGTCTGTAACCCGAGCCGCCGTTCCAGTGACCGCCGCCATAGCCAGGACGTGGACCGCCGTAGCCGGGTCCAGGGCCGTAATAACGTGGGGGCGGCGCGTAATACCGGGGCGGTGAATAGTAGCGCGGCGCCGAGTAATAACGCGGCGATGAGTAGTAAACCGATGCCCCGTAGTAGCCGGTCGGCCCATAAGGGCGATAGCCGTCATACACGTACCCGCTGCTGTAGCCACTGCTATAGACCGGCTGCGTGTAGCTCTCTGATTCGTAATAGCCTCCGTAACACCCGGCAAGAGTAGATGTCACCAAAACAGTCATCAAAACGGTACGCAAGCTTCGTCGATACATGGCGGCCTCCTGGACCGCGATAGAGCTCAAACCAGCGGCGCTGGTCGGCGTTCTCACAACTGCCGAGAACACCTTTTCAGACTGCAAAATCCCGTCCGAGTGCCCTGATCCAAACCCCAACTGCCGGACGGCGCCCCGCAACGGTGCACGTTGATGGCCTGAAAAAACCGGCGATTACGCGGCAGCCCTCAGCCCACAAGGTTTGCAACAACTTGGCACGCCTCTCGCTTTGGAAAGCAATGTGCAGGAGTCAACTCAGGTTCGCGGCACCACAATTTGCAATAGCCGACTAGGGTTCCGGCCCGCTTGAACGAGCGGGTGGCTGGTCCGAGAGTCGGCGACCTCCAGTAGAGGTTACACGGCGGGATAAAAGCCCGGGAGACAGGACACCAGTGGTGTCGCCGTGCTCCTGACCGCCCCTTTTTCGCTACTGGAGGTTCATCAATGCAGAAGTCCCGTCTATCCGCCCTGCTCGCCGCAGGTCTCTTCGCCGCCCTCAGCCTCTCAGCCAACGCCGCCCCGAAAAAAGACTTCGATGTCTGCTGGACCATTTACGCCGGCTGGATGCCGTGGGAATACGCAGGCACTCAAGGCATCGTCGACAAGTGGGCCAAGAAGTACGGCATCAACATCAAGGTCACTCAGCTCAACGACTACGTCGAATCGATCAACCAGTACACCGCTGGCCAGTTCGACGGCTGCACCATGACCAACATGGACGCCCTGACCATTCCGGCCGCAGGCGGCGTGGAAAGCACTGCGCTGGTGGTCAGCGATTTCTCCAACGGCAACGACGGCATCGTGCTCAAGGGAGAAGGCAAGAAAGTCGCCGACCTCAAGGGTATGGACGTCAATCTGGTGGAGCTGTCGGTGTCCCACTACCTGCTGGCCCGAGCGCTGGACTCGGTGGACCTGACCGAGAAAGACCTGAAAGTCGTCAACACCTCCGACGCCGACATCGCCGCCGCTTTCAATACCGATCAGGTCAAGGCCGTGACCACCTGGAACCCCATGCTCTCGGAAATCAAGGCCAAGCCTGGCGTCACCGAGGTGTTCGACTCCAGCAAGATCCCTGGTGAAATCATGGACATGATGGTGGTCAACACCCAGACCCTCAAAGACAACCCAGCCTTGGGCAAAGCCCTGACCGGCGCCTGGTTCGAAGTGGTCGCGCTGATGAACGCCAAGAACGCCCAATCCAGGGAAGCACTGGAGCACATGGCCAAAGCCTCGGGCACCGACCTCGCCGGTTTCCAGTCGCAACTGGACACCACCAAGCTGTTCGCCACGCCTAAAGAAGCGCTGGACTTCGCCACCAGCAAACAACTGCCGACCACCATGCGCAAAGTCGCGGACTTCTCCTTTGAGCATGGCCTGCTCGGCGAGGGCGCCAAGGATTCCAGCGCCGTGGGCATGACCTTCGCGGGCGGCGTGACCGAAGGCGACAAAGGCAACCTCAAGCTGCACTTCGACCCGAGCTACGTGCAGATGGCTGCTGACGGCAAGTTGTAAACATCCGCTTCATACAGGTTATTTGAGATGCGCTTAATAAACCGCCGTCCGGATGGAGCCAGCCGCCTGATTCTGGTGATCCTGCCGTTCGCCCTGTTGCTGTTTGCCTACTTCACAGGCTCGGCCACGCGGCTGACGGAGAATCCCAACGACAAGCTGCTGCCCAGCGCCGTGCAGATGATCGACGCGATCAAACGTGTGGCGATCATTCCCGATCAACGCACCGGCGAATACCTGCTCTGGCAAGACACCGGCTCCAGCCTGCAACGCCTGGCCATTGGTCTGGCGATCAGTGCTGTGGTGGGGCTGTGTCTGGGCATCGCGTCGGGTGTGCTGCCGCTGTTCGGTGCGCCGCTGTCGCCCTTGCTGACTGTGCTGTCGATGGTGCCGCCGCTGGCGATTCTGCCGATCCTGTTCATCGTCTTCGGGCTGGGCGAGTTGTCGAAGGTGATGCTGATCGTGATCGGCATCACCCCGGTGCTGGCCCGCGATCTGGAACAACGTGCTCGGGAAATTCCGGTCGAATTGCTGATCAAGGCGCAGACACTGGGGGCTTCGACCTGGACGCTGATTCTGCGCGTGGCGCTGCCGCAACTGTTGCCACGCCTGCTGATTTCGCTGCGGCTGGTGCTGGGTTCGGCGTGGTTGTTTCTGATCGCCGCCGAGGCCATCGCGTCCACGGACGGTCTGGGTTACCGGATCTTCCTGGTGCGCCGTTATCTGGCGATGGACATGATCCTGCCCTACGTGGTCTGGATCACCCTCCTCGCCTGGCTGATGGACTGGGGCCTGAAAGCGCTGACCCGCAAGGCATTCCCTTGGTATGAAGGGGCGCGCCCATGAGCTTCATTTCGGTCAATAACGTCTGGCAACAGTATGGCGATCAGGTGGTGCTGGAAGGCCTCAATCTGAGCATTGCCGAGGGCGAGTTCTGCACACTGGTCGGCGCATCGGGCTGCGGCAAGTCGACCTTTCTGCGCCTTTTGCTGGGCCAGGAAACGCCGAGCAAGGGGACGATCCTGCTCGACGGTCAGCCGCTGGCCAAAGAACCGGACGCCAGCCGTGGCGTGGTGTTTCAGCGTTATTCGGTGTTCCCGCACCTGTCGGTGCTGGACAACGTCGCGCTGGGCCTTGAACTGCCGCGCTCGGCGTTGTTCGGTCGGCTGTTCGGCAAAGCCAAGCGTGAAGCGCGGGAGCAAGCGGCCGCGCTGCTGCACAAGGTCGGTCTGGGTCACGCGCGGGACAAGTACCCGACGCAGCTTTCCGGCGGCATGCAACAACGTCTGGCCATCGCACAGGCGCTGATCATGAAGCCTCGCGTGTTGCTGCTGGACGAGCCATTCGGCGCACTCGATCCCGGCATCCGCAAAGACATGCACGCCCTGCTGCTGGAGCTGTGGCGCGAAACCCAACTGACGGTGTTCATGGTCACGCACGACCTGTCCGAAGGCTTCAACCTTGGTACGCGCCTGATGGTCTTCGACAAGGTCCGCCACGACCCACACGCCCCCGGTGCCTATGGCGCCCGTATCACTTACGACATTCCCCTGAACAGCGATCGTCGCGCCGCCCGCGCGGCTATTGAATCGCTGCAATCGGCTTGAAGGATTTCGACATGACTGATTCAACTGCTGTATTCCCGGTGTTCGCCGAAGACCTGCTGCCCGGTGGCGGTCACCTGTCGTTCGTGCTCAAACGCGGCGAACTGCTGCGCCTGGCCGATCTGAACGGCAACGCCAACGTCAGCCTGACGATGTTCAACGCTCATGAAAAAACCGAGCGTCTGAACCTGCCCGACAGCCTCAAATGCCAACACACCGCCAAGCTCACCAGCGGCCATTGCCTGTACTCGGACATGGGCCGCGTGCTGGCGGCAATCACGGCCGACACCTGTGGCTGGAGCGACAGCATTGGCGGCGTGTTGTGTGCCGAAGAGGTCACAGAAAAATACGGCCAGGGTCGTTATCAGGAACTGCGAAACGGCTTCTTCCGCAATGGCGCCGACAACCTGCTGGTGGAAATGGGCAAATGGGGACTGGGTCTGTCCGACCTGTTGATGACCCTGAACCTGTTCAGCCGGGTCAACGTCGACGATCACGGTGCGCTGGCCTTTGTGCCCGGCAACTCGAAAGCCGGTGATTACATCGAGCTGTACGCGCCGATGGACACGCTGGTGGTGCTCACGGCCCTGCAACACCCCATGGACCCGAACCCTGAGTACGCGCCACAGCCGGTCAAGCTGAGCTGGATGAAGGCCGACGCCAGCGTCGCCGAGCACTGCCGTACGTCCCGCGAAGAAAACGTGCGCGGTTTCATCAACACCGACCGTCTGTTCGCCTGAGGAGGCCTGCCATGAGCGCCGTACACACAACAGCACCTGTTTCCATCACCCACATTCCTGCGGGCGAGCCTTCGCTGACCGAACTCAAGGCCGGGCAAACCCTGCGCCTGCTGGATCTGGAAGGCAATCAGGCGGTCGACACGCTGTTCTACAGCCTGGCCAACCCACGCGAGCGTTATGACGTACAACGCACCTTACGCAAGCAGAACAACGTCTACCTGAGCAAAGGCAGCGTCCTGTATTCCAACCTTGGCAAGCCGATGCTGACCATCGTCGAAGACACCTGCGGGCGTCACGACACGTTGGGCGGCGCCTGCGCGCAGGAAAGCAACACCGTGCGTTACGCACTGGAAAAACGCCACATGCACAGTTGCCGCGACAACTACCTGCGCGCCTGCGCCCACGACGGTCGACTGGGCAAACGCGACATCAGCCCGAACATCAACTTCTTCATGAACGTGCCGGTGACTGCCGAAGGCGGCCTGACCTTTGAAGACGGGATTTCCGGTGCCGGAAAATACGTCGAACTGCGCGCAGAAATGGACGTGATCGTGCTGATCTCCAACTGTCCGCAACTGAACAACCCGTGCAACGGCTACAACCCGACGCCGGCAGAGTTGCTGGTGTGGGATTAATCGCCTCGCGCTGCCTGAATTGAAGTTTTGGCGCGAGGGACGGCCTTCGCGCAACGCGTACAACAGCGGGACGGCCCGCTACCCGATGCGGGATCGAAGCATACGATCCCTGGGGTAAAAACCATGTTCGATAAACTGCTGATCGCCAACCGCGGCGCCATTGCCTGCCGCATCCTGCGTACCCTGCGAGCCTTGAATGTCGAGGGCGTGGCGGTCTATTCCGAAGCCGATGCCGCCAGCCTGCACATTCTCGAAGCGGATCAGGCCCACAGCCTCGGTGAAGGCGGCGCGGCGGGGACTTATCTCGCGGTGGACAAGATCCTCGCCATCGCTCAAGCCAGCGGCGCCAAGGCGATCCACCCGGGCTACGGCTTTCTGTCGGAAAACGCCGCGTTCGCTCAAGCATGCGAGGACGCGGGCATTGCGTTCGTTGGCCCGACACCCGAGCAACTGCGGGTGTTCGGCCTCAAGCACACGGCCCGCGCACTGGCCAAACAGCACGGCGTGCCAATGCTGGAAGGCACCGAGTTGCTGGACAGCGTCGAAGCCGCCTTGAGCGCAGCCGAATCCATCGGCTACCCGGTGATGCTGAAAAGCACGGCGGGCGGCGGCGGCATCGGCATGCGCGTGTGCCGCAGCGCCAGCGAACTGAGTGAATCGTTCGAAGCCGTGAAGCGCTTGGGGCAGAACAATTTCAGCGACGCGGGCGTGTTCATCGAGAAGTACATTCAGCGCGCTCGTCACCTTGAAGTGCAGGTGTTCGGCGATGGTCGCGGCGAAGTGATCGCCCTTGGCGTGCGGGACTGCTCGGTGCAGCGCCGCAACCAGAAAGTCCTTGAAGAAACCCCGGCGCCGAACCTGCCTGACGGCATGGCCGATGAGCTGTGCGCAGCGGCGATCAAGCTGGCGAAAGCAGTCAGTTATCGCAGCGCCGGGACCGTGGAGTTCGTGTTCGACAGTGACGATCAGCGGTTCTATTTCCTTGAAGTGAACACCCGCCTGCAGGTCGAGCACGGCGTGACCGAGCAGGTCTGGGGCGTGGATCTGGTGAGCTGGATGGTGCAATTGGCCGCCGGTGATCTTCCGCCGCTGGCCGAGCTGTACGCCGGTTTGAAGCCTGAAGGCCATTCGATTCAGGCGCGCCTGTATGCCGAAGATCCGGGGCGGGATTTCCAGCCGAGTCCGGGCTTGCTGACATCTGTGAACTTCCCTGCTGCCGATGGCAAACGCCTGCGCATCGACACGTGGGTCGAGGCCGGTTGTGAGATTCCGCCGTTCTTCGATCCGATGATTGCCAAGGTGATCACATGGGCGCCGGATCGAGCCTCTGCGGCGCAAGCGCTGGAGCAAGCGTTGGGCGAGAGCCGTTTGTATGGCGTTGAGACCAATCGCGATTACCTGCGGCAGATCATCAACGATGCGCCGTTCGCCAGCGGCCAGCCGTGGACCCGTTGCCTTGAGGGGCTGGTGTATCACGCTGACACCTTCGAAGTGTTGAGCGGTGGCACGCAGACCAGCGTGCAGGATTATCCGGGGCGCCTCGGCTATTGGGCCGTTGGCGTGCCGCCGTCGGGGCCGATGGACAGTCGCTCGCTGCGTCTGGGCAATCAGTTGCTCGGTAATCCGGAAGGTTGCGCCGCCTTGGAAATCACCATGACCGGGCCGACCTTGCGCTTCAACACTGACGCCGTGGTGGCCGTGACGGGCGCTGTGATTCCGCTGAATATCGATGGCCAAGCGCAGCCCATGAATCAATCGCTGCTGGTCAAAGCAGGCTCGACCCTGACCTTGGGCACCATCGCTGGGGCCGGTGCACGCAGCTATTTGTGCCTGCGTGGCGGGCTGGATGTGCCGGATTATCTGGGCAGCAAAAGTACCTTCACTTTAGGTCAGTTCGGCGGGCATGGCGGTCGTGCCTTGCGCGCGGGTGATGTGCTGCATGTCGCGCCGCTGGCCGAGCGCAGCGCTGGTCAGTCATTGGCCGCTGAACAGCTCGCCGAGTTGCCCGCTGTGCGCAACATTCGGGTGATTTACGGCCCCCATGGCGCGCCGGAATATTTCACCGAAGCCTACATCGAGACGTTCTTCGCCACCGACTGGGAAGTGCATTTCAACTCCAGCCGCACGGGCGTGCGCCTGATCGGGCCGAAGCCGGAATGGGTACGTGCCGATGGGGGTGAGGCCGGGCTGCACCCTTCGAACATTCACGACAACCCTTATGCGATTGGCGCGGTGGACTTTACCGGCGACATGCCGGTGATCCTCGGGCCGGATGGGCCGAGCCTGGGTGGGTTCGTGTGCCCGGTGACGATTATCGAGGCGGATCTTTGGCAGTTGGGGCAGTTGAAGGCGGGGGACAAAGTCAGGTTTCATCCCGTGACGGTTGAGGCAGCAAGAGCACTGATGTCATCTCGGAGCGAATTCATTCGTGATGCAGGAACCTCGGTCGCCAGTCAGTCCCTCTCGCGAATAAATTCGCTCCCACAAGGGATCTCTGTTGCTTCTCCGATTGTGCTGGACATCGGCACCGACAACACCCGCCTCGTCGCCCGCCTCTCCGGCGACACCCACCTGCTGCTGGAAATCGGCGCGCCGGAACTCGATCTGGTTCTGCGCTTCCGTGGCCATGCGCTGATGCAGGCCCTGGAAAATAAAGCCCTCAAGGGCGTGATCGATCTCACCCCCGGCATCCGTTCGCTGCAAGTGCATTACCAGCCAGAGCAACTGCCGCTGGCCGATCTGCTGACCCTCGTCGCCGGTGAATGGGACGCGGTGTGCGCCAGCAAGAATCTGGAAGTGCCCTCGCGCATCGTGCATTTGCCGCTGTCCTGGGACGACCCGGCCTGTCAGTTGGCCATCGAGAAATACATGACCACCGTGCGCAAGGATGCGCCATGGTGCCCGAGCAATCTGGAGTTCATCCGCCGCATCAACGACCTGCCGAATCTGGACGAAGTGCAACGCACGGTGTTCGACGCCAGCTATCTGGTGATGGGCCTGGGCGACGTGTACCTCGGCGCGCCAGTGGCCACGCCGCTCGATCCACGCCATCGTCTGGTGACCACCAAATACAACCCGGCGCGTACGTGGACTGCCGAGAACTCGGTGGGCATCGGCGGCGCCTACATGTGCGTCTACGGCATGGAAGGCCCCGGCGGTTATCAGTTCGTCGGCCGCACATTGCAGATGTGGAACCGCTATCGCGCCGTCGAAGCGTTCGATGGCAAACCGTGGCTATTGCGGTTCTTCGATCAGATTCGCTTCTACCCGGTCAGCGCCGACGAACTGTTGAAGATCCGTCGCGACTTTCCGTTGGGCCGCTACCCGCTGCACATCGAACAGAGCACGCTGAATCTGGCGAACTACCAAGGGTTTCTGGCAAAGGAGGCCGATAGCATCGCGGCGTTCCGCGCGCAACAGCAAAGCGCCTTCAACGCCGAGCGCGAACGCTGGATCGCCAACGGTCAGGCCACCTTCGAAAGTGACGAAACCGTTGCCGATGCGGCCGAAGAAGGGGCCTTGCAGCCAGGTGAAACCAGTATCGACAGCCACATCGCCGGTAATCTCTGGCAGGTGCAGGTCGAAGTCGGACAACGCGTCGAGGCGGGGGAAACGCTGGTGATTCTGGAGTCGATGAAAATGGAGATCCCGGTGATCGCCCCCGTGGCGGGCCTGGTTCGGGAAGTCCGTGTTCAGCCCGGTTCTGCCGTGCGCGCCGGACAACGCGTTGTGGTGCTGGCCAGCGAAAGCTGAGCCCTGCGGAGGGCGGCGCTCATGGTGCCGCCCTTTCAACACCCAGACACAAATCGCATCGTCAATGGCGGTATATAGATACGGCTCTTTGGACGCTCGAACGCGAGATAGTGAAGGGCTTATTCCTTCATATGTGTTTCGCCATGACCGACGCTCTACCCGCCTCCCCCGCCATCCTGAATCACAACCACATCGCCAGGCTGCGCAACAGTCCTGTCGCTCGCCTGCTTTCGGGATCGATCTGGGTCCTGAAAGCCTGGCAGCTCGACATGGCGATGCCGCCCCCTGTAGAAACCTGGATCGACCACCAGTTCAGCGAAGCCCTGAGAACGCCCTTTAACGAAACTGTCGACCTGGATGCCGTGCACATCGACTTCACCACCGAGGAGCATCCCGCGGTGGATGTGGACGGGCAGGAGCGCTATGAGCTGAGGCTGTCCTTGCGCGAGCTGGGCCGAACCCTGCTGGAACCAGAAGCCTTTCTTGCCCTGACCCGCTGCGCTGTCGAGCCTGAACGCCCGCTGCTCGACCATGCCCCTGGGTTTACGATCCAGCATCTGTTCAGAATGCTGATCAGGGCCAACTGGCCTGGCGCCTACGAAACTCTATTGCGCCAGTTCTGGCAGCGCTACGTTGACACATGGCAACTGCTCGCCAAATGTTCATTTCTGCATGGCCTGCACCGACAGTACAAAACCGGAAAGATCAGCCGCGACAGCTATTGGCTGGGCCTCAACACGATGGGCATCCATCGCCTCCCAACAACGCTCGATCCTCTGGAGGCGAGCGTTTCGCCCCAACACTCGACCGTCAACGGTGTGCTGCTGAACGACGAACCCATTCCCGGTCTGTTTCATGTGAAGTCCCGACGCACCGGGCACTGCTTCGTTCATCTGCAGGGTGAGCAGCCCGATTGCCTGGAGTACATCAGCGACAACGCCCCCTGGCACTCCGAGAAAGTGCTGGAAATACTCAACCGGTCACCCTGGCACCGGGCGCATCTGGACTTGGGCGATGCGCCGGGCCATCTCACACTCGGCAGGGAGATTCGTGGCGATCTGTTCACTTACCTGCGCTCGGCGCAAGAGCAATTCTCGCTCGATCACCTTGCTGTCCCTTCGTTGCTGCTACTGATCAACCCGGCGTTGACACTGATCAGTGCGCTCGACCACTGGCACAGCGCGGCGCACCTCAAGAAACGCATTCCAACACCACTGGGGGTGGCCAACCGGATCATGGGTAAATGGCTCACACAGACGCTCGGGCGCAAAGTCGATCCAGCCCATGTGTTCGTTCGCTACCTTCGAGGCACATCCATCAGACCCTGGGGGCATGCGCAACTGGCCGTGAATCCCGAGATCGTGTCCCCTGATGAAACCCCGGTCGCACTCGATCAGGCGCTGGTACAGAACTTTCGCGAGCGCCGCCCGATCGGCTATGACGACGAAGGCGGGCGCTGGGTCGTGTACGAGGACCATGACGGTGCAGGCCAGTGGCGCGTGGAGAATGAAGTTCCACTCACTGCGGCGGCTGTCGAGCGCCATATCAGAAACATCAAGTTCCTCACCAACATGAGCGGCAAACTGCGGCGGTTCTGGCAAGATCAGTCGCCTGCCGTCGAGCGCGGCCTGTGGTCGACGCTGATCGGTCAGGCCCTGTTCAACCTCAAACACGGTGACCTGTCGACCAAGGGGTTCAATCTTCTGGTGTCTGCCCTGCAGGAGCAGAAACGCAGCATTTCCCGGCGCCATGCTCAGTGGAGCGCCATTGGCTTCTATCTGGACGGTGGCCCTGTGGGGGGCACGCTGTGCCCACCTTGCGGGGGGTTGCTTGTACTGCGTCATGCTGGTCAACCGGGAGGCGTCCTGTACCAGGCGGGTCAGCCTCGGGCCTTCGTTGAATTCACGACCTCCGGGCAACTGAGCGAGCACCTTCGTCGTGCCGCTGCCGATCCCTCATGGCGTGCCACTGTCCTCAACTACATGCCCCTGCACCTTCACTCATCGTGCAACTACATTCTGGAACTGTGGGCAGACCTGAGGCGCCCTCCAGAGCCCGTATCGCGCCTGCGTCCCTGGACTGATCGGCTGTATCGCGAAGCGGTGTACAAAGCCGTGAATCATGAATGGGGCGAACAGCTTCTTGAAGGATGTCCCGTCAGCTTTATCCTGGAACAACTGCGCAGCAACAGCCTCTCCGACGCGCAAAGCAGCATCGTGACCGACCGCGAATTGCTGCTCGATGATTTGACCCGACGACTCAACCGCTTGCAGGTCCTGCTTGCACCACTGGCGCTGCTATTACCTGCTGCCGCGATTGCGTCACTGACGGCAAGCGCAGCCAGCCTTGCGTTGCGTGTTCAGGCAGCGAATCTTCCGGGCGACCGGACAGAGGAAAAACGGCAGGTGCTGGCCATCATTCTGTCACTGGGCCTGCTGCAACTTGCTCCCGCCACCCCCAGCCTGCTCCGGTCGTTCAGTCGCCTTGCCACGCCCACGAAGCTGGTCGGACTCACCGCAGCTACCCCGCCCCTGCGCAATTTCGGCCTGTGGCTGCAACATGCCACGCAATCGCGTAAAACCGTGCTAAGCCGCTTTTTTAACGGATCGGGGCCGCTGAAAAATTGGCGGGTGGCCGCAAGCCGCACCTTCGATAGCGAGCCAGTCAGGGTCTGGAAACTGGGGCGCAAATTCCTGCTCTGGACGTCCGACCGTTCGCAAGCCAGAACCCTGGTGGTCAGTAGCCACGGCTACTATTTCCCCTGGACTCGCACCACCGCCGTCCCCAATGGCACGGAACTCAGAACCTACGCCCCTCATGGCCATGTGCTGATTGATCCCGGCCTGCACAAAGTGGTCAGTCAATCCGTGCTGCCCTACGCAAAAATCGATAGCACACAGCCACAGGCGGGACCGGCAACAATGTCGTTTTCCAGTCTTGTCGAAGGTGACACCTTGATGGCGGGTACGACCTTGTCCGGCCATATCAAGAACTACTCGCTGGCCAAATACCAAAGCGACACCTATGAGAGCTATCGGGACATTTCCCAAATCGTTTCCAACAGCTATCGCTCACCGCTGCCCGCCGAGATACCGGCAACGCCCATGGACGTGCTCACTGTACGCAACCGCTTCGGCATGGCAGGCGCAACACTGGAGGATCTGTTCGAGCAATTGCATCGACACGGTATTCACTACGACAAGATTCTGCTCGTGCATTGCCGTTGTTCGGTGATCAGCGCAAGCCTGGGACTGGCGCCCAGATTCGTGCCTGACACGGCCGCAATCCCCATTTCGCCCTGAGCAAACCGGCCGGAAACTGCACAAGCCCATGGCGCCAAGGGGTGGCAGCAGGCTAGCATGTGTCGCTCAATGGATTACTTCTTCAAGCGGACTGGTCATGCCCCTTCGTTCCACGCTCCATTCACAACGCTCCCTGCTGTTGACGTTGGTGATCCTGTTGGGGAGCGGCTTTCTGGCAACCTCCTTGCTCAGCTATTTCGCCTCGCGGGACGCCATTCGCGACAGCATCGTCAACACCGAATTGCCGTTGACGTCGGACACGGTCTACTCCGAGATCCAGAAAGATCTGGTCCGCCCGGTGCTGATCTCGTCAATGATGGCCCGCGACACCTTCGTACGCGACTGGGTCGTGGCAGGGGAGAAAGACTCGCAGCAAATGACGCGCTATCTGAAAGAGGTGATGGATCACTACGGTGCCTACACCTCGTTCTTCGTGTCCAACCAAAGCCTGACCTATTACCAGGCCAAGGGCGTACTGAAGAAGATCCGGCCCGACGAGCCTCGCGACGTCTGGTACTACCGCGTGCGGGACATGGCCGAACCTTACGAGATCAACGTCGACCCTGACCTGGCGAACAAGGACAACCTGACCTTCTTCATCAACTACAAAGTGTTCGACTACAACGACAACTTCATCGGTGCCACGGGCGTGGGGCTGACCGTCGACGCCGTGATCAAGCTGATCGACCGCTATCAACAGCGCTACCAGCGCAGCGTGTACTTCGTCGACGCGTTCGGACGTCTGGTGCTGACCGGCGCCGAAGGCGGCCCGCAAGGGGCGAAGATCGGCCAGGTGTTGCGCGAGTTGCCGAACCTCAAGGACTTGCAGGCGCAAATGCCCAAGCCCCAGAGCGGAAGTTATCAATATGAGTCGCTGGGCGATGGGCACTTTCTCAACGTGCGCTACATCCCCGAGCTGAACTGGTACCTGTTCGTCGACAAGCGTGAAGACGGCGCGTTGACGGACATTCGCCGCTCGCTGTATCTGAACCTGTCGATTTGCCTGGCGGTCATGTTGCTGGTGCTGTACTTGCTGCATCGGGTCATTCGTCGTTTTCAGGTGCGCATCGAAACTCAGGCGATGGTCGACAGCTTGACCGGCTTGCCGAATCGCCGCGGCTTCGACCGCATCGCGATGAACGCCATCGACGACGCACGACGCGATCACAAGGCGCTCTCAGCCATGCTGCTGGACCTGGACCACTTCAAACGCCTGAACGACACCCACGGCCATCTGGCGGGTGACGAAGTGCTGACCGGTTTTGCCGACGACGTGCGCCGCTGCCTGCGTGAGAGCGACATCATTTGCCGTTGGGGTGGCGAAGAGTTCATCATCCTGCTCAAGGACACCAACAGCAGCGGTGCCCGACGCGTCGCCGAGAAAATTCGTCTGCTCGCCGAGCAACACACCTACGTGTTCACAGGCTCTGCCCTGCAAGTCACGGTCAGTCTGGGCGTGACCGAACTTCACCCCGACGACACCCTGCAAAGCCTGATCGCACGCGCGGACCAGGCGCTCTATAGCGCCAAGCAAAGCGGGCGCAATCAGGTGTGTACCGAGATGGCAGAACCGGCATGACGAGCACTGACATCAACCCTGATACCTGTCCGGTGTGTGGCCAAAGCAACCGTTGCACGCTGGCCGATCCGCGCACGGTGGATCGGGCGTGCTGGTGTTTTACAGAGACCATCGATTCTGCGGTGTTGGCGGCATTACCCGAAGACGTCCGAAACAAAGCCTGCCTGTGCCCGCGTTGCGCCGGCCTTGTCGAAGCAGACCAAGCCACGCCCCTACAAAGTCGTCACATACCTTAATATCCGCATCCTTCTCTCTACCCTCAAACGCCCATGCGCCTCGACCGCTTCCTCAGCAACCTCCCCCGCTTCAGCCGCAAGGACGTGCGCCTGGCATTGCTCGCAGGTCGAGTGACGGTGGATGGCGTAACGATCAGAGAACCGCTGCACGAAGTGCGTGAATTCAGCCAAGTGACCTTCGATGGCGAAATCCTGCAAATGGGTAAACCCGCCCGCTACTTCATGCTGCACAAACCACCCGGCTGCGTCAGCGCTACCCGCGATCCGCAACACCCCACCGTCCTCGACCTGTTGGACGAGCCGGACAAACAGGATCTGCACATCGCCGGACGCCTGGACTTCAACACGTCGGGCCTGATGCTGATCACCAATGACGGCCAATGGTCCCGCCGTCTAACCCAACCGAGCACCAAACTGCCTAAGGTGTATCACGTCGAAACCGAGCAAGAGATCGGTGAGCACTACATCGAAAAATTCGCAGAAGGCTTCTACTTTGCCTTCGAAGACCTGACCACACTCCCAGCGCACTTGACGATACTTGACAGCCATCACGCACGGCTGAGCATCGTCGAAGGCCGTTATCATCAGGTCAAAAGGATGTTCGGTTTTTTCGACAACAAGGTTGTGAATCTGCACCGGGAAAGCATAGGGCCGCTGGTTCTCGATCCCGCCTTGCAGCCCGGGCACTACCGGGCACTTTCTGCTGAAGAGATTCAGCACATCTGACGTCTTTCGACCGCTCGGCAGGTCGTGTAGGACAATTCGCGAACGGCACTTGCGACATCCCGGGTCGCCTGCTTGAATCCAATCGTCGGTCCACATGTGACCGGAGAGTCACTTACGCATTCTAAGAAACCTTTTGTCGGTACCACGCGGCCAAGCGCGACATCCGACAAATCGCCCGCCAATAACAATACCTGTCGGCCAGCCCGTAAACGGACCGACACGGGGCCACTTCAAGGCATTGCCTACCTGTCACGAAACTCGTGCAACGTCACTGTTAACGTCGCTGCGCGCACACCTGTTTTAACGTCAGGAGACATGGATATGAGGCCAGAAATCGCTGTGCTTGATATACAGGGCCAGTTTCGGGTTTACACGGAGTTCTATCGCGCAGATGCCGCAGAAAAGACCATCATCATGGTGAACGGCTCACTGGCCACTACAGCATCTTTCGCCCAGACCGTCCGCAACCTGCACCCGCAATTCAACGTGGTGCTCTATGACCAGCCGTATGCGGGCAAATCCAAACCCCACAACCTCAACGAAACACCGCTGACCAAGGAAATCGAAGGGCAGATCCTGCTGGAGCTGATCGACCACTTCAACGCCGAGCACATCATGTCGTTCTCGTGGGGTGGCGCTCCGACACTGGTTGCCCTGGCCCATCGCCCCAAACGCATCGAAAAGGCCGTCATCAGCTCGTTCTCACCCGTGATCAACGAACCGATGCGCGATTACCTCACCCGAGGCCAGCAACACTTGGGCGCGTTCGACCGCTTCGAAGTCGGCACCTTGATCAACAGCACGATTGGCAAGCACTTGCCCTCGTTGTTCAAGCGCTTCAATTACAAACACGTCAGCTCACTGGACCTGCACGAATACGCGCAGATGCACCACCACATCAACCATGTGCTGGAAGCGACGACGCAGAAACAGCTCAAGGCCGCCAAACGCATCAACGTGCCGGTGCTGTTCATGAATGGGGAATGGGACGAATACACGTCGGTGGATGACGCCAGGCTGTTCCAGAACCATGTGCGCGACTGCCATTTCACCACCATCAAGGACGCCGGGCACTTTCTGGATATGGAGCACAAGGCAGCCTGCCTGGACTCTCAGAACGCTCTGCTGAGCTTCCTCACCCCGGCCCCGGAACCGAGCCGAAACCGCTACAGACAGGTACAGACGCACCATGCATTTGCAATCTGACCGTGAAGGTCCAAAGGTACGGATTCATTCGCCAGCGCCCGTCCAACAGTTCTCGGCGGATGAATCCCGAACCTTCTGTCAGCAACGCTGAA
This sequence comes from Pseudomonas sp. Pseu.R1, assembly GCF_045764065.1. Taxonomy (NCBI): domain Bacteria; kingdom Pseudomonadati; phylum Pseudomonadota; class Gammaproteobacteria; order Pseudomonadales; family Pseudomonadaceae; genus Pseudomonas; species Pseudomonas sp. Pseu.R1. The sequence continues at coordinate 2,318,699 of NZ_JBJGEE020000001.1, forward strand.
TGCTCGACGAGGTATTTAAAGCTTCAATTCGTCAGCGGCATCTGGTACAAAGTCACCCGCTGAACGCGTCAAGGCCATTCACGAGAGCGCTCTCGGAAACGCCTGCTTTGGCATGTAAAAAAGTGTGTCAAATGCGGGTATAGTTTAGTGGTAAAACGAAAGCTTCCCAAGCTTTAGTTGAGGGTTCGATTCCCTCTACCCGCTCCAGAAATTTACTCCTGACGTTAGGTCAACATGACTTGATGAGGGAATCGTTATACGAAACCGGCCCGATTGGCCGGTTTTTTTATGGATGACAATCTAGAGATTTCATATCTCATACACAGATATCTGCAATCTAATTTATTCGCTTCTCCAGATACCCAGTTCTGCCTAACGTAACCCATCCGAAATCACCCAGGCGATGACGATGGAAAACGCTCACCTCTCTTCTCGCTCCACAACCACTCACACCAGCCCCCACAACAGCAAATGGGCCATTGCGTCAGGCTTTTCCGCAAGCCTCGTCGGCATTGGCCTTGCACGTTTCGCGTATACCCCGCTGCTGCCCGCGATCATCGATGCGGGGTGGTTCGACTCGTCGAAGGCGGCGTATCTGGGGGCTGCGAATCTGGCGGGGTATTTGATGGGCGCGTTGACGGGCCGAGTGATGGCAGAGAAGTCGTCCACCGCTTTCACGCTGCGAGCAATGATGCTGCTGGCGAGTGTCGCGTTTCTGGCCTGCGCCTTTCCGGTTTCCTATCTGTGGTTTTTCGTGTGGCGGCTGCTGTCGGGGATTTCCGGTGGTGCGTTGATGGTACTGGCCGCTCCTGCGGTGTTGGCGCACGTCGCGCCGTCGAAGAAAGGGCTGGCGGGCGGGGTGATTTTCATGGGGGTCGGCGTCGGGATTGCAGCCTCGGGAACATTGGTGCCGTTGTTGCTGCAACAGGGGCTTACACAGACGTGGCTGGGGCTTGGCGTGATCTCGCTGCTGTTCACAGCACTGGCGTGGAAGGGATGGCCATTGCAGGAAGTTGAGCCGACGAAATCGGGTCAACCCCCACGCCAGACGAAAAACACCACGCTCAAGGCCCTGTACATCGAGTACGCGTTAAACGCCGCAGGCTGGGTGCCGCACATGATTTTTCTGGTGGCGTTCATTGCCCATGGATTGAACGAGGGGCTGGAGGTCGGGGCTCATTATTGGGTGCTGTTTGGTATCGGCGCGACATTGGGGCCGCTACTGGCAGGGGTTTTGGCGGACAGGGTGGGCTTTGCTCTGGCACTTCGGCTGTCGTTCATCCTTGAGGGGGGGTGCGTGTGTATTCCCGCCCTCAGTGCGAGCGCGCCGTGGCTGATAGCGTCGAGCATGGTGGTCGGCGCGTTCGTAACCGGAACGGTGCCTTTGGTGCTCGGTCGTGTTCAGGAACTGTTGGCCCACCATCCTGCTCAGCAAGGCCCTGCCTGGCGCACGGCCACCGTGGGTTTCGCCCTGTTTCAAGCAGTCGCGGCCTATGGGTTTTCGTATCTGTTTACACTCAGTGGCGGCCAGTACGCGCTGCTGTTCATGCTGGGGACCGGAGCCATCGCGCTGGCACTTCTGATCGACCTTGTCGCGGCGCGAGTTCCCAGCCGCATCACGCGATAGCGCCTCAGGCCAACTGACGAACATTCAGCGAGCGCGCCTGGCTCTCCAGATGCACGCTCTTGAGAAACGTCGCCAATGCACTGGAGAAATGGCTGTCGACACGCCGTATGAAAACCGTCTCGACTTGAGCAAAAGCGGGCGGTATTTCGTGCACGGCAACGCGCCCTTCCTGCCACGCATCCGCCACGACGCCTCGGGGCAGCAGTGTGACGCCAACGCCCGCTGACACGCAGGCGATGATCGCCTCGATGGAACCGAAATCCAGCGGCTCGGGCGCCTGAACGCCAAGGCTTGCGAGCAGCGCATCGAGGCGCTGACGGTAGGAGCATCCGACCCGGAACACGATGGTTTTCAAATGAGCGATGGTCGCGACCGCGTCCAGTGAACGGATGGCGCGGGAGGTGACCAACACCAGCTCTTCGTGAAACACCGTTTCGGCGAGCAACTCGGGATGACTGACGGGTCCGGCCACAAACGCACCTTCAAGCTGACAATCGACAACCGCCTGAATCAGGCTACTGGTCGTGCCCGTCCTGACCACCGGGCGGACGTCGGGATACGTCTTGGCGAAACGCGCGATCAACAGTGGCAGACGCAGTGCGAGAGTGGTTTCCAGCGTGCCGATTTCCAGCACGCCTGATGGCGTGCCGTCGTCACGGGCAGCAGCGGCGGCATCGGAAAGCAGTTTGGCGAGTTTTGCGGCGTAGGGTAAAACGCGCCGTCCGGCAGGCGTGATCTGCACGCCTTTGGCACTGCGCTGAAATAACGAAACACCGAGTTCGTCTTCCAGCGAACGAATGCGTGAAGAAACGTTGGATTGCACGGTGTTCAGCTCGACAGCGGCCTTGTTCATGCTGCCGTGCCTGGCCACAGCGTCCACGACTTTCAGATCGATCACATCCACGGGGCTTACCTGCTATCTCAAAAACCAATAACCCTTAAAGGGTTTATAACGCTTTCGAGATTAAGCCGCATGGTGATCAGGAACAAGTCGGCGCGCACGTCAGGTCGATTGGGGAATATCGACCCGACGCCCGCGCCTGTGCTCTGCAGCATTCAGAACGAGTAGTCAGCGCTCAGCATCAGGCCACGACCTGCACCTGGCACGCCGTAACCACGGCCGTTGTATTGCGACCAGTAGTGCTTGTCGAACAGGTTGTTGACGTTCACCCGCACATCCAGATCGCGAGTGGCTCGCCAACTGACCATGGCGTCATGCACCACGTAATCCGGGACAGTGGTTTCGCCTGCGCGAGTCAGGACAGCGCCTTGACCACGGTAGATTTTCACCTCGTCGACGTAACGCACACCGTAGCTGACCGAAAGGTCCAGCGGCAGCTTGTAAGTGGTCCATAGGTTGAGGGCATTCTGCGGCGTGTTGGCCAGCTCCAACCCTTCTTCCGAACCGTTGTAGCCTTTGACCAGCTTGCTGTTCTCGTGGATGTAGCCGCCGTAGACCGACCAGTTGCGAGTGATGTTGCCGGTGCCGGAAAGCTCCAGACCGCGCACGCGCTCTTCGCCGCCCGTGAATGCGGTGCCTTCGTCATCGTCGATGAAGGTCAGTTGGCGTTTGGTTTCGAACACATCGCCGGTCAACTCCAACGCACCGTCGTACAACTCCCACTTGGTGCCCAGTTCGTAGGTCTTGCCCCGATCGCCCTTGGTCGATGCAATGCTGCCCGTCTGCGCCACGGCCAGTACGCCGGACGGCTGCTTGGCGTTGGCGTAGCTGATGTAGAAGCTGCCGTTGCGCACCGGTTTATAGACCAGCGCGGTGTGAACACTGGTGAGTTTTTCCGATTGATCGGAATTACCCAGATCGGTCCACGCAGCCGTCTGGCTGGCGCGGCTTTCGTTGTCGGTCACGCGAGCATCGAAATGGTCCTGACGCGCAGCCAGATGCAACTGCCAATTGTCATTGAACTTCAGCGTATCGAGCACGTAAAACGCCTTGTCCGTCTGCTCCACCGATTGCTTGGCAGAGTAGTAGGTGTTGGCGCTGAATGGGTACTTCGACCAGTCGTTGCTGGACGTCGGCAGGCTGCCCATGCGCGCACGGTCGGCGGCGGTGAGTGCCCCGGTTTTCGAATCCAGCGTTTGCTTGCTCAGGTCGAAGCCGCCGACCAGCGTATGACCAATGCCGAAGGTGTCGACTTTCCAGGTCAGGTTGGTCTGGTTGCTGAAGGTTTCGTTGGTCTGCGTCCGCTGCGGAGTGTTGACGTTACGGCGGTAGATTCCGCTGCCGGCCTGAATCCCTGGCGCACCCGCCGTGGCGTCACCGCCGGGTGTGGTGATGAAGTAATCGTGATCCAGATGGAAATAGGTGAACTGGGTGTCGACGCTCAGCGAATCGTTGAAGTCATGGGCGAACTTCATGTTCAGACGATGGGATTCGTTGTCTTCGTAGTTCAGGTTGCGCCAACCCCAGTAGCTGTTCCAGCTCGCGCCACCGGCCCGGCTCGGGCGGCTGCCGTTGGTACCGTTGACCGTCGGGATACCGTAATCCGGGTTGCTGTTGTCGTGAATGTATTCGTACGCAACGGTGAAGCGGGTGTCGGTGCCCAGACCCAGTGCCAGCGAAGGCGCGAAGCCATAGCGCTCGTCGCCGACCCAGTCACGACCATCGACCCCAGAGTTGTTACCCATGATATTCAGACGGAACGCGGCGCCTTCGCCCAGACCGTCAAGGGTGTGGTTTACGTCCAGCGTGCCGCGACGATAATCCGCCGTGCCAACGCCCGCGCTGACGTGATTGAAGTCGTCAAGCACCGGCGCTTTGGTCACCAGATTGACGGCGCCGCCAGTCGCACCCACGCCCCAACCTGCGGAACTGGAGCCTTTGAGCACTTCCACCGATTCAGTATTGAAAAAGTCATTGCGCGAATATTTCGCGGGGTCACGCACGCCATCGCGATAGATGTTGCCGTCGGCGTTGAAGCCACGAATGGTCAGGCTGTCACCCACCCCACCGCCGCCCTCGCCGGAGTTGAAGGTGATGCCCGGCACGTTGCGCAGCGCGTCTTTCAAGCTCTGAGCGTTTTGCTCCTTGAGCAGTTGCGACGACACCACCGTGACGCTTTGTGGCGTGTCCAGCAGTGGCTCGGTGGACTTGGACGAGCTGAGCTTCTCGGTGGTGTACGGCGCATCGCTCTGGCTGTCGATGCTGGTGGCCGGGAGGGTCAAGTCCTCCGCCGCCGCTTGACCGGTCGAGGCGTCCTGTCCGGCCGCCCAAGTCGACATCGGTAACGCCATGAACGTCGCCAGCCCCATCAACGGCGCGAGCGTGTGTGTACGAGAAGCGGCAAGCGAAAGGCTGGCGCCGCGCTGGAGGTTGAGTTGGGTTGGGGAGGACATCAGTCGGCCTTCGTCAAGGAGAATAAATCGCATTCACAACAGCGAAATTCTATCAACGGCCTTTTGCCAGCTTTACAGGGATTTGTAATGGAGATGCGTGGGATGCGGGGCTGACATATTTCGTTACATTTCAGCCGGTCAGGTGTACGTCATGCCCGGAAGCATTTTCGGGTGACCCGTCGTAGAGCAATATCCAGAAACCTACCTTCCAGGCTTGCCGCCTCTCCGTCCATCAGGCTGGTTACTCCTATCCATTTAAAAACATATTAAAAAGCCCCTGCTCAATCACAGGGGCTTTAAGCCGCTCCCGCACTCAATGCCTCGTCTCATCCTTCGCCCTGTGCGCTTTTTTCTCAGGCTTATCCTCATTAACTTGAGCCTTCATCGCCGCCCGCTCTTTATAAGCCGGTAGCGACGCCGCAAACGCCATCGCCTCCTCCCTTGTCCCGAACGATCCCAATCGGTCATGGTCGGTGCAGACGCGCCATGGACCGTTGTTCACGTTAATCACGTCGTAACCGTTGAAATGCGTTTTGCTAAGCATCGCACTGTGCATGGGTACCTCCCTCTCATTCAGAGAGTGTTGTGGGCTCTGACCCGAAAAACCTTACACCCGGTATCAGCCTGTTGACTCACCAGCGGACCGACGGCGTCTGGATCGCGGGATTTGAACGTTCAGAGGTTAGAAAAGCGCAGGGTTCAGCAGTTCGAAGGTTTTTCAGTTTGACCGACCACAGGCAGCCACATTGACAAGCCAGACCTGTGTTCCTATAAGTCCACTCCGTTCTGGCTCTGGTCAGTGCCTGTTCACCCGAAAGCGAAGCGAGACGATGGATTTCACCGATTTTGATGCCAAATTGTCCGACTGGACCCAGTTGCAGACCATTCATCCCTGCTCGGGCCTGTTGCTGGGTAACGGCGCGAGCCTGGCCGTGTGGAAGAACTTCGCATACGACTCGCTGTTCGAACTGGCCCAGACGACCCGTAACAAGCCGTTGAGCCCGACCGAACTGGCGCTGTTCAAATCGATGGAAACGGAGAACTTCGAGCCCGTGCTCAGCGGCCTGAAGGTGGCGATGCGAGTCAATGCCGCACTGACGATCAGTTCGTCATCCCCACGTAATCGCTACTTCGCTATCAAGGAAGCATTGATCCATGGCATTCGCTCGGCGCACATTCCGTGGCGTTTGATGGCGCCTTCGACCATCGCCCATATCGGCCATGCGCTGGGTCAATACGACACGGTGTACTCAACCAATTACGACCTGCTTGCCTACTGGGCAGTGATGCATGGTGCACACCCGTTCGATGATCTGTTCGACGAAGACGCCACCTTCAACCTGCACCGCACCGCCAGCCACGCTACCCGAATTCTGTATCTACACGGCGGCATGCACCTGGTGAAGAACTTCGACGGCACCACGCGCAAGCTGCAATCTTCGGAAAGCACCCTACTGGGCAGTTTTGCCGTCAACGCGCTGGAGGACGTGCCACTGTTCGTCTGTGAAGGACGCAGTGACGACAAGATGAAGATCATCCGTGGCTCGGATTACCTCGCTTATTGTCACGCTCAACTGGCGCAGCACCAGGGTGCGCTGTGCATCTTCGGTCATGCACTGGGTCGGCAGGACCGGCACATTCTCAATGCCGTTCTTCAGGCCCGTCCGAAAACGGTGGCCATTTCGGTCCTGCCTCGCAGCGACGCATTTGTGCAGCACCAGAAACGGCATTACAGCACCCTGTTCGAGGGGCAGAATATCGAGCTGCAGTTCTTCGATGCCAGAACTCATCCACTGGGGAATCCGGATCTGGCGGTGCCGGTGGCGCGGTTGAAGGAGGGGTTGGAATTGAAGAACGGCTGATCACCGCCCTACGATCACTGCATCTTCCCCAGCCAAAACAGAAACCGGACCTCAAATGGTCCGGTCATTCATCCCGACAATCACAACGCTCCGATTCTTCCCACCCTGAAGCGTTTACTCGTTACTTTCCGACAACGCGCCCGCCAACACCGCACCGCCCTGTGCTTGTCTGCCGACGCTGGCGGCCATCGTTTCGGTCGAGAGCCGGACACTGCTCAAGGCCGCCAGACGGTCGCTGCTCGTCGATCTGACGACGCTCGATGACCACTGAGCCGCCACGGTCGCCATCCATGCGAACACGAACACTACGACACCTTGCAACGCCCACTTTCCGATGACCGACACGATGGTTCTCCTGACTAAGTTCAATGGCAGCAATTTGACCTTCAAACTGTTGCAGGAAGATGGCATTCAAGTTCTGCACCAACATTTGACCCTGAGCGGCGCTCACGGAAAAATCCTCGAAAACGGCATTTCCACCCTGTCCCCCAAAGTGTACGGCTGATTCTGTCGCTAGCTGTTAAGGGGCTAAGTGCCCGTTCTGTGGCTGAATGAATGTCTTCGTTCATCTATAACAACAAGGCACGATTCAACATGTCTTCTCGCGAAAACACCGGCATGCTCCTGGGGCTGCTCGGAGTGGTCATCTTCAGCCTGACCCTGCCCATGACCCGTATCGTCGTTCAGGAAATCCATCCACTGCTCAACGGCCTTGGGCGAGCACTTGTGGCGGCGATTCCGGCAGCCGCGTTGCTGCTGTGGCGCCGAGAGAAGCTGCCCACGCTCGCTCAGTTCAAAGCGCTGATGGTGGTGGCCCTGGGTGTGATCATTGGCTTCCCGGTGTTGTCGGCCTGGGCCATGAAAACCCTTCCGGCGTCCCACGGCGCACTGGTCAACGGCCTACAGCCCTTGTTGGTGGCGATCTATGCCGCGTGGTTGTCTCATGAGCGTCCGTCTCGCGCCTTCTGGGCCTGCGCTGCGATGGGTAGTGTGTTGGTGCTGGGGTACGCGCTGATCAGCGGCGCGGGCAATTTGCAGGCGGGCGATTTGCTGATGGTTGGGGCGGTGGCGATTGGCGGCCTGGGCTACGCAGAAGGTGGGCGACTGGCGAAACAGATGGGCGGCTGGCAGGTGATCTGTTGGGCGCTGGTGATTTCGATGCCAGTGCTGGTCATCCCCGTCGGCTATCTGGCTTCACAGCATCAGGGACCCATTTCGATGGGGGCGTGGTGGGCCTTCGGCTACGTATCGCTGTTCTCCCAGTTCATTGGCTTCTTCGCCTGGTACGCAGGCCTGGCCATGGGCGGGATCGCGCGGGTCAGTCAGATCCAGTTGGTACAGCTGTTTTTCACCATGGCCTTTTCGGCGCTGTTCTTCGGTGAGCACATCGACCCGATCACCTGGATTTTCGCCGCAGGCGTGGTCGTGACGCTGGCCATTGGACGCAAGACCGCAGTCATCGCGCCAAAGCCGGTCGCGGCCACCCGCCTTTAACCCAGCAAGCCATCCGCCTGGAGCAACGTCTCCAGGCACTGCTCGCTGATGGTGTAGAAGGTTTTCAGCTCCTGAATCTTCGCCAGCAACTCGGCCGGATCGGTCGCAGTGGCACGCTTGACCGCCAGAATCATCTTGTTTTTGTTGGTGTGCTCCAGCGAGATGAACTCAAAGACCTTGGTCTCGTAACCGCAGGCTTCCAGCAACAGCGCGCGCAAGGCATCGGTCACCATCTCGGCCTGCTGGCCCATGTGCAGGCCGTATTGCAGCATCGGCTTGAGCAACGTCGGGCTTTGAATCTGCAGACGAATCTGTTTGTGACAGCACGGCGAGCACATGATGATCGACGCGCCGGAACGGATGCCGGTGTGAATCGCATAGTCGGTCGCGATATCACAGGCGTGCAGCGCGATCATCACGTCCAGTTCACTCGGGGCCACTGAACGCACATCGCCGCATTTAAACGCCAGCCCCGGATGCTCCAGTCGACTGGCCGCGTCGTTGCACAGTGTGACCATGTCTTCACGCAGCTCAACCCCCGTGACGTTACCTTCGGCCTGCAAGGTGTTGCGCAGATAATCGTGGATCGCAAAGGTCAGGTAGCCTTTGCCCGAGCCGAAGTCCGCGACCGTCACCGGCTTGTCGAGGTTGATCGGCGAGGTGGCCAGGGCATGGGAAAACACCTCGATGAACTTGTTGATCTGCTTCCATTTGCGCGACATGGAAGGAATCAGCGCATGCTGTTTATCGGTCACGCCCAGATCGGTGAGGAACGGACGGCTCAACTCCAGATAGCGTTTCTTCTCACGATCATGCCCCGCAGACGGCGCTTCGCGCTGCTGTTGAGGGGTATTGCGATGCAACGTGCTCTTGCCCTTCTTGCCGAACTCAAGTTGCACTTCGTCCGTCAACGAGAGTAAGTGAGCGTTCTTGAACGACTCGGGCAACAGGCTGGCAATCAGCGCCTGGGCTTCTGGCAAGGAATGATTCTTGGTGATGTCCCGGGTCTTGTAGCGATAGACGAAGGACAGGCAAGGCTGCTGCTTGATCGTGGTCGGTTTGATGATGATCCGTTGCAACTCCGCCTCCTCACCCACGTATCTGGCCAGCACCAGCTTGATCAGCGAGTTCTGTGTCAGACAGGTCTCAAGCAGGCTCAGAAAGTCCGCGCGGTGATCCTGCGCAGGGGTGGTGTTGGGGGCGGTGACGGACATCGGGTGCAGCCTCGGGAAGCGAATAATGCGAGGGCGGTATTTTAGGCGGGGATGGGGTGGTGATGGGCAATTTATTTGCGGCTACCGCAGTCCGGCTTGCCGGACTGCTACAGAGCCTTATTCCAGAACGATCAGCCGATTGGGCAATTCATTGCGCGGCTGGGTCACCGGCACCTGAGCACTCAGCACCTCGCCGCAAGAACGAATGCACCCCAGAAACCCTTCCAGAATCTTGCCCTCCCCCACTTGCCGGGTGAAGACATCGACCATCGAGCGCCAGACCATGTCATCCACCTGCCGCGCAATTCCATCGTCGACGATGATTTCTACGTAGCGCTCGGCCTCACTGACAAAAATCAACACACCGGTGCCGTTCGCCGTGGCATGCAGGTTCTGCTCAAGAAACTGCCGTCGCGCCAGGCTGCCCGCCCTCCAATGCCGCACCGAACCGGGCACCAGCCGCGTGACGATCGCCGGTAAACGGCAAAACAACGCCACCACAATAAAAGTAGCAATCTGGGTCAACAGCAATTCGTTAGCGTTGAGCCAACCGGGATAGAAGTTGATCAGCCCCGGCAATAGCAAGCCGATCAGCCCCGCCCAGATCAGCGGTGCGTAGGCGTAATCATCGGCGCTGGCCGCCAGCACCGTGACCAGTTCAGCGTCCGTCGTGCGTTCCACCGCTTCAATGGCCTTGGCGACCTGCCGCTGTTCGTCTTCGGTGAGTAACGTCATGCATTGCGACCTTGTTGAACCATCGACTACCAGCCCCCGGAGGCACCGCCCCCACCAAAACTGCCACCACCGCCGCGCATGCCGCCGGAGCTGGACCCGCCCGAGCCAAAGCCCCCGCCACCACGGGAGCTACCCGGGCCGATGATGCCCACACCGCCGTAGCGCGCACTGATATAGCAGGCGATCACAAACAGCACGAACAGCAACAGGGTCATGCGCCAGTCCGTGACATCGTCGCCCCCCGTCGCCCCCATCGCAGGCTCGGCCAACGGATCGCCACCCAGCACCTGCACGATGGCATCGGCACCGCGATTGATACCGCCGACAAAATCGCCCTGTTTAAAGGCAGGCGTGATGATCTGATTGATGATGACCGACGATTGCGCATCGGTCAGACGATCCTCAAGGCCGTAGCCCACCTCGATGCGCACCCTACGCTCTTCCTTGGCGACGATCAGCAGCGCACCGTTGTCCTTGCCCTGCTGGCCAATGCCCCAGTAACGCCCCAACTGATAGCCGTAATCTTCGATGGTGCTCCCCTGCAGGTTCGGCACCGTAACCACCACGACCTGTTCGGTGGTCAGTTCTTCGTGTGCCCGCAGCATCTGCGACAAACGCTCCCTGCTTGCGTTGTCGATCATGTCAGCGGTATCGACCACCCGCCCGCTCAATGCCGGGAATCTGATTTCAGCCAACACCTGGGGAGCGAAGACGCCCACCAACATGGCCAGCAACGCGACTGCTACACCCCGCCGCGCCGCCCGCATCAGAATTTCACTTCCGGCGCCTTGTCGGCCCCGGCGCTGGTGGCTTCAAAGTTGGGACGTATCGGCAAATCGCTGTACATCACCGAATGCCAGAGCCGCCCCGGAAAGGTACGAATTTCGGTGTTGTACTTTTCCACCGCCGCAATGAAATCACGCCGGGCCACCGCAATCCGATTTTCGGTACCTTCCAGTTGCGACTGCAGCGAGAGGAAGTTCTGATTCGATTTCAGATCGGGGTAACGCTCGGACACCACCATCAAACGGCTCAAGGCTCCTGTCAGTTGGCCTTGGGCATCCTGGAACTGTTTGAGTTTGGCTGCATCGTTCAGGGTATTGGCGTCGATCTGGATCGACGTTGCCTTGGCCCGCGCCTCGATCACCGCGGTCAACGTTTCCTGCTCCTGTTTGGCGTAGCCCTTTACTGTTTCTACCAGATTGGGGATCAGATCAGCCCGGCGCTGGTACTGATTCTGCACTTGCGCCCACGCAGCCTTGACCTGTTCGTCGTAGGTCGGGATGTTGTTAATACCGCAACCGGCTAACAAGGTGCTCAACAGCATCAGCAGTGTTAGTGACAAATTGTAACGACTGCCCCGAATATGCCCGTAACGCTCGATTTGCATGGCCTGCGTGCCTCTTTATGTCCTGCGTTTGTCGTCCCGTCAGACATGACTTTAGCCAAATCGGACGATCCCCGGCATAATCTTGGCCCATTACGTCGCCAGGCTCTGGATTGCCGCTGTGCTATCGGATAAAACTCGCTGCGCTACTGATGCTCTAACGGGCCGGGAGTTCAGCGACGACTGCGTCCTGACGACAACAAAAACCAAAGGTTTCACACCAAGAACAAAGGCCACCCGGTATTTCGCGCGAGTTGCCGGTCGACGCCTTGAGAACCTCATACATGAATAAGCTGTGTTTACTGAGTCTCGTCATCGGCCTGGCCAGTCAGTCCGTCTGGGCTGAAACGGCCGCCAAGCCCGCCAGTAATCTCTCCACGTTGCAAGCCAAGAACGCCTTCATTGCCAATCTGATGAAGCAAATGACCCTTGAAGAGAAGATCGGTCAACTGCGCCTCATCAGCATCGGGCCGGAAATGCCCAAGCCTGAAATTGCCAAGGAAATCGCGGCAGGCAAGATCGGCGGCACTTTCAACTCCGTCGTGCTGCCCGACAACCGCGCCATGCAGGACGCCGCTGTCGCCCACAGCCGCATGAAGATCCCGATGTTCTTCGCCTACGACGTGGTCCACGGCCAGCGCACCATTTTCCCGATCAGCCTGGGCCTGGCATCGACCTGGGACATGGACGCCGTTACCCGCGCCGGTCGCGTCTCGGCGATCGAAGCTGCCGCCGACGGCGTGGACATGACCTTCGCGCCGATGGTCGACATTACCCGCGATGCCCGTTGGGGCCGCAGCTCCGAAGGCTTCGGTGAAGACACTTATCTGGTGTCGCGCCTGTCCGCGACCATGACCCGCGCCTTTCAAGGCACCAGCACTCAGGCGCCGAACAGCATCATGGCGGCGGTCAAACACTTCGCCTTGTATGGCGCGGTCGAAGGCGGTCGTGACTACAACACCGTCGACATGAGCCCCGTGCGCATGCAACAGGACTACCTGCCACCTTATCGCGCCGCCATCGATGCAGGCGCGGGGGGTGTGATGGTCGCCCTCAACTCGATCAACGGCGTGCCTTCCACCGCCAACACCTGGCTGTTGCAAGACGTGCTGCGCAAGGACTGGGGCTTCAAGGGCGTGACCGTCAGCGACCACGGCGCGATCAAAGAGCTGATCGACCACGGTGTCGCCAAGGACTTCCGCGAAGCCGCAAAGCTGGCGATCAAGGCCGGTGTTGACCTGAGCATGAACGACAAGGCCTATGGCGAAGAGCTGCCTGCGCTGGTCAAGAGCGGTGAAGTCTCGGTCAAGGAAGTCGACAACGCCGTACGTGAAGTGCTCGGCGCCAAGTGGGAAATGGGCCTGTTCGCCAACCCGTATCTGCGCATTGGCGCAGCCGTTGATGACCCTGCCGACCGTAACGCCGAAAACCGCCTGCACCGCGCCGAGGCCCGTGACGTCGCGCGTCGCAGCATGGTGCTGCTGAAAAACGACAACAACACCCTGCCACTGAAGAAACAAGGCACCATCGCCGTTATCGGTCCTCTGGCAAAAAGCTCGCTGGACATGATGGGCAGTTGGTCGGCGGCAGGCCTTGCTCGTCAAACGGTCAGCGCGTATGACGGCGTGGCGAACGCAGTGGGTGACAAGGCAAAAATCCTCTACGCCAAAGGCGCCAACGTCACCGACAACCAGGAAGCCATCCGGTACCTGGACAACATGGATGACCAGATCCCGATCGACGGTCGCCCTGAGCAGGAGATGATCGACGAAGCGGTCAAGGTTGCGCAGCAATCGGACGTGATCGTTGCTGTTGTCGGCGAGTCTCGCAACATGTCTCACGAAGCCGCGAGTCGCGTCGACCTGGTGATTCCGGGCCGTCAGCGTGACCTGCTCAAAGCGCTGAAAGCCACGGGTAAACCGCTGGTCATCGTCTTGATGAACGGCCGCCCGCTGGCACTGGTCGAGGAAAACAAACAGGCCGACGCGATGCTGGAGACCTGGTTCCTCGGAACCGAAGGCGGCAACGCCCTGGCTGACGTACTGTTCGGCGACTACAACCCGTCGGGCAAACTGCCGATGACCTTCCCGCGCTCGGTCGGTCAGGTGCCTGCGTACTACAACCACCTGAACACCGGTCGTCCGTATCGCGTCAACGATTCGAACTACACCTCCAACTACTTCGAAGAGCCGACCAGCCCACTGTTCCCGTTCGGTTACGGCCTGAGCTATACCCAGTTCAGCGTGTCGGACATCGTGTTGTCGATCAACAAAATGACCCGCAAGGACAAGCTGACGGCCACCGTTCAGGTAAAGAACATCGGCAAAGTGGCGGGTGAAACGACGGTTCAGCTTTACCTGCGTGATGTTGCAGCATCACTGAGCCGCCCGGTGAAAGAACTGAAAAACTTCCAGAAGATCATGTTGAAGCCGGGCGAAGAAAAGGCCGTGACCTTCACCCTGACCGAGGAAGACCTGAAGTTCTTCAACCCGTCGCTCAAGTACGCGGCTGAAGCCGGTGACTTCAAGCTGATGATCGGGCTGGATTCCGAAAATGTGAAAGAAGCCAGTTTCACTTTGCAGTAAGAAGCCTGTTGGCAAGGTGCAAAATCTTGCCAATAACACATCCCTCTTGTGAGAGCCGGCTTGCTGGCGAAAGCGGTGGGTCATTCAACATGGTGTTGTCTGATACGACGCTTTCGCCAACAAGCCGGCTCCACAGGTTCTGCGTCGAAAACGAGATTTGGATTCGGCGCGATATTTGTGGGCCGTTACCATGCCACGCTCTGCCCGCCTCATTGTCTATGCTCTGCTTATCATCGCGGGTGCAGTGATCGTCGCGACATTAGCGATGCACCAGGCACAACGTCACGCGCTGGAAGACGACGCGGCAAGAGCACAGCAACCACTCTCGCTATACGCCAACACCCTGCAAACCCTGATCGAACGTTACCGCGCCCTGCCCGCGGTACTGGCGCTGGACCCGCAATTGCGCGCCGCCTTGAACGGCCCGGTCAGCCCCGAAACCACACAGGCGCTCAACCTGAAGCTGGAACAGATCAACGGCGCCGCAAAATCGTCGACGCTGGAGCTGCTTGACCGTAACGGTCTGGCCATCGGCGCCAGCAACTGGAAGCTGCCCAGCAGTTATGTCGGCCACAACTACGGCTTTCGCCCCTACTTCACTCAAACCAAAGCCACAGGCGTCGGGCGTTTCTACGCCGTGGGTGTGACCAGCGGTATACCCGGCTATTTCCTGTCCAACGCCGTACACGATGATGCAGGGCAGTTCATCGGCGCGATGGTGGTGAAGCTCGAATTTCCCGATCTGGAACACACGTGGGCACAAGGTGATGACATACTGCTGGTCAGCGACGCCAAAGGCATCGTGTTCATTGCCAACCAGCCCGGCTGGCGCTATCGGATGCTGCATTCACTGTCCGACCAGGACGTGGCCGAACTGCGCAGCACCCGCCAGTACGATAAACAGCCGTTGACCGCGCTGAACCGACAGTCGCTGCGTACTTTCGGCGAGCGCAGTGAACTGACCCGGATCATCGCCCCTGAAGGCACTGCCGATTACCTATGGCAATCCCGGCTCCTCCAACCCGAAGGCTGGACCTTACACCTGTTGCGCAAACCCCAACCCGCCACCGAGGACCTGCGCAACGCTGCTCTGGCCGCAGCTGGGGTCTGGTTGACGCTGGTGTTTCTGGGGCTGTTCCTTTACCAGCGCTGGCGGCTGGCCCGTATCCGTCAACGCAGCCGTGAAGAACTGGAACAACTGGTGCAAGCGCGCACCCGAGACCTGCAAACCGCGCAGGAGGGCCTGGTGCAATCGACCAAACTGGCGGCGTTGGGCCAGATGTCCGCCGCGCTGGCCCACGAGATCAATCAGCCCCTGACTGCGCAACGCATGCAGTTGGCAACGCTGCGCCTGCTGCTCGACCACGGCCGCATCGAGGATGCCGCCAGGGCGCTGACCTTGCTCGACCAGCAATTGACCCGTATGGCCGCCCTCACCGGCCACCTCAAGACCTTCGCCCGCAAAAGCCCCAGCGGCTTGCGTGAACGACTGGATCTGGCCTGCGTGGTTGATCAGGCCCTGTTGCTGCTCGAGGCCCGGATTCGCACTGAGCGCGTGAGTTGTGTACTGGATCTGACGCGTCCCGCCTGGGTCTTGGGCGATGCGATTCGACTGGAACAGGTGCTGATCAACCTGCTGCGCAACGCGCTGGATGCCATGAGCGATAAACCGCTCAAACGTCTGGAAATTCGAATCAGTGAAGACAGTGATCATTGGCGGCTCTGCGTCGCGGACAGTGGCGGCGGAATTGCCGATGAGCATCTGGCCAATATTTTCGATCCGTTTTTCACCACCAAGCCGGTGGGGGACGGTCTGGGATTGGGCCTGGCGGTGTCCTACGCCATCGTGCATGAATCAGGGGCACGCCTGATCGCCGAAAACCTGAATACGGGTGCACAGTTCTCTTTCTCTCTGCCCAAGGCGCCGGAGGCCGAAAAACCATGATGAACTCGGTAATTGTGGTCGATGACGAAGCGCCGATTCGAGAGGCGATCGAACAATGGCTCTCCCTGTCCGGATTCGAGGTCAAGGTGTTCAGCCGCGCGCAAGACTGCCTGAAACATCTGCCTGCGGACTTTCCGGGCGTGGTGCTCAGCGACGTACGCATGCCAGACATGAGCGGGCTGCAATTGCTGGCTGAACTGCAAACCCGCGACACGGACCTGCCTGTCATCCTGCTCACCGGCCACGGCGATGTCCCCATGGCGGTCGAGGCCATGCGCGACGGGGCCTATGACTTTCTGGAAAAACCCTTCACCCCGGAAACCCTGCTGACCCGCCTTCATAGGGCGCTGGAGAAACGGGAACTGGTGCTGGAGAACCGCCGCCTCCACGCACACGTTGACACGCAGAACCGCCTGGACGCGACATTGCTGGGGCTGTCGCCCGCCATGCAGACCCTGCGCCGTCAAGTGATGGATCTGGCTTCGCTTCCGGTCAACGTGCTGATTCGTGGCGAAACCGGCAGCGGCAAGGAAATGGTCGCACGTTGCTTGCACGACTTCGGTCCGCGCGCGAACAAGCCATTCGTGGCCGTCAACTGCGCCGCCATTCCCGAGCAACTGTTCGAAGCCGAACTGTTCGGCCATGAAAGCGGCGCGTTCACCGGCGCCCAGGGTAAACGCATTGGCAAGCTGGAATACGCGGATGGCGGCACGCTGTTTCTGGACGAGATCGAGAGCATGCCGCTGGCTCAACAGGTAAAACTCCTGCGGGTGATCCAAGAGCGGCGCCTGGAACGACTGGGGTCGAATCAGAGCATTGAGGTCGACTTACGCATCGTCGCGGCCACCAAACCCGATCTGCTCGAAGAAGCCCGTGCCGGGCGCTTCCGAGAGGATCTGGCGTATCGCCTCAACATCGCCGAATTGCGACTTCCTCCATTACGCGAGCGACGTGAAGACATCCCGCTTCTGTTCAACCACTTCTCGCGTCAAGCGGCGCAACGTCTGAGTCGCAGCGCTCCAACGCTCAGTGGCGGCCAATTGGGTCATCTGCTGAGCCACGACTGGCCCGGCAACGTACGCGAACTGGCCAATGCGGCCGAGCGTCAGGTGCTGGGGCTGGACAACCCGGCCTCGGTCGATCTGCCAGCAGGGCAATCCCTCGTCGCTCAGCAGGAAGCGTTCGAAGCTCATTGCCTGCGCTCGGCGTTGAGTCGGCATCGTGGGGACATCAAGGCGGTGCTCGAAGAGTTACAACTGCCGCGCCGTACCTTGAACGAAAAAATGCAGCGCCATGGGTTGGTGCGCGAAGATTTTCTTGGCCCC
This sequence comes from Pseudomonas sp. Pseu.R1, assembly GCF_045764065.1. Taxonomy (NCBI): domain Bacteria; kingdom Pseudomonadati; phylum Pseudomonadota; class Gammaproteobacteria; order Pseudomonadales; family Pseudomonadaceae; genus Pseudomonas; species Pseudomonas sp. Pseu.R1. Next base: position 2,336,227 of record NZ_JBJGEE020000001.1, read on the forward strand.
TAGCGCCAGCCCTTTGTAGCAGCCCGGCCTGCCAACGATGCTTGTGTAGCAGCTCGGCTTGCCGGACTGCTACGGCGCCCCATGCGTCGGCAGTTTTTCGCTCACCCCAATAACGCCCATAAGCGGATTTCCGCTCACTAGAACTTCACAAACCCTTCTAAACCGGGCCTCTCACGCCTTGGCACAGGTCCTGCTATCACAGTCGTCAGACCGCTTCGCCGCGTTCCCTCTAAAAACAATGACTTGCAGGTAAACCTCATGGCTATCCCCAACTCTGCATCATCTGGATCGGCTACGGCGCCTGTCGCCGAAAAGACCACCAGCAGCCGTCTGAAATCCATTTTCTCCGGTTCGGTCGGCAACATGGTCGAGTGGTACGACTGGTACGTCTACGCCGCCTTTTCCCTCTATTTCGCCAAAGTCTTCTTCCCGAAAGGCGACACCACTGCACAACTGCTGAACACCGCCGCGATCTTCGCTGTGGGCTTTCTGATGCGCCCGATCGGTGGCTGGTTGATGGGCCTGTACGCCGACCGCAAGGGGCGCAAGGCTGCGCTGATGGCCTCGGTGCTGCTGATGTGCTTCGGCTCGCTGATCATCGCCCTGACCCCAGGCTATGAAACCATCGGCGTCGGCGCGCCGATCCTGCTGGTGCTCGCCCGTCTGATGCAAGGCCTGTCGGTGGGCGGCGAATACGGCACCTCTGCCACCTACCTCAGTGAAATGGCCACCAAGGAAAGCCGCGGGTTCTACTCAAGCTTCCAATACGTGACCCTGATTTCCGGCCAACTCATCGCATTGGGTGTGCTGATCGTCCTGCAACAAACCCTCACCACCGAAGAGCTGAACGCATGGGGCTGGCGCATTCCGTTCGCCATCGGCGCCCTGTGTGCGGTGGTCGCGCTGTTCCTGCGTCGCGGCATGGAAGAAACCGAGTCGTTCACTCAGAAGAAAGAAGCACCGAAAGAAAGCCTGATGCGTACCCTGATGCGCCATCCCAAGGAACTGGCGACCGTCGTCGGCCTGACCATGGGCGGCACGCTGGCCTTCTACACCTACACCACCTACATGCAGAAATACCTGGTGAACACCGTCGGCATGAGCATCTCCGACTCCACCACCATTTCTGCGGCCACGCTGTTTCTGTTCATGTGTTTGCAACCGGTGATTGGCGCGCTGTCGGACAAAATCGGCCGTCGCCCGATCCTGATCGCCTTCGGTGTACTCGGCACGTTGTGCACGGTGCCGATCCTCAGCACATTGCACACCATCCAGACCTGGTGGGGGGCGTTCTTCCTCATCATGGCGGCGCTGATCATCGTCAGCGGCTACACCTCGATCAACGCCGTGGTGAAGGCCGAGCTGTTTCCAACCGAGATTCGCGCATTGGGCGTTGGTCTGCCGTACGCTCTGACCGTGTCGATCTTTGGCGGCACCGCGGAATACATTGCGCTGTGGTTCAAGAGCATCGGCATGGAAACGGGCTACTACTGGTACGTCACCGCCTGTATCGCCGTCTCGCTGCTGGTGTACGTGTTCATGAAAGACACCCGCAAGCATTCGCGCATCGAGACTGACTGAGATGATGGCTTGCAGATACTCTGCTGCCGGTCGAGCTTTTCCGGTGGTAGCCGGCTTGGTGCGGGCGGCGTTCCGACGAAAGCGATAGGTCAATCAACTGATCTTTAACCGGTACGCCGCCTTCGCCAGCAAGCCGGCTCCCACATGAACGGCGTCCGCAGCGAATCAGCGCATATGCGTCACCGCAACGAGGGCAGCCCACGCCAGTGAGCTGCCCTTTTTTTCGCTGCCATGGCAGCTAAGTGGCTGAATCATCAACGGCTTTTCCTAATATCAATTTCAGCGATGATCGCTACCAATGCGATTGACTTCTTAATGATCCAGAGCCGAGTAAAGTTAACTCCATACCGAGTTACCCACTCACTAAATCGATCTGGAGCAACTACCATGAAAACTAACAAACTGATCTTCGGCCTGGCTTTCTCGATTCTGGCTAGCAGCGCTTTTGCACTTCCAGCCATAGAAGCCAACAAACAAATCAATGCCCCTGTTGTTGCTGAAAACGGTTCTTCCCACACTAACATCGGTCGTGTCGCTGCTGACGGTGCCGATCACGTAGGTGCCAACCGCGTTGCTGCTGACGGCGCTGACCACGTGGGTGCCAACCGCGTTGCTGCTGACGGCGCTGACCACGTAGGTGCTAATCGTGTTGCTGCTGACGGCGCTGACCACGTAGGTGCTAACCGCGTTGCTGCTGACGGTGCTGACCACGTAGGTGCTAACCGCGTTGCTGCTGACGGTGCCGACCATGTTGGTGCTAACCGCGTTGCTGCTGACGGTGCTGACCATGTTGGTGCAAATCGTCTGGCTGCTGATGGTGCTGACCATGTGGGTGCGAACCGTATCAGCTAACGTGTCATCGGTTCCTTCCCTGGCCCGGCTTTCGCCGGGCTTGATTTTTTCTGGCGAAACAAAACGTTACACCCCGCGTATCTACTGACTTCCCTCTCAAATCGGCTCACTCGATCCCAATTTTTTCGCTATCGAAGCATCGATACCGTGAATCTTGCGCGATCACGCAACACTAGTCGAAAAAAAACAAAGCTCACGAAGCAACAATTTTGTCAAGCGGCGAATCTGTCGATTTTGACAGAAATTGCCCCATTTCAGATCAAAACCCTCTGGAATGCTTTAAAACCGGGCGTTTCAGCCAACTATCATTTTTGGCGATGGTCGTTAGCAATCTTGTTAACTTCTACTTAATCCGTGCGCGCGTAACATTAGCTCCATACCCAAGTTGAAAAAATTATTGAACTTTGCTGGAGCAAACATCATGAAAACTTCAAATCTTGTTTTTGGTCTTGGTCTTTCGATTCTGGCGTCGAGCGCATTCGCTCTGCCTGTTTCCGATAGTCACTCTGTTATTAACAGCACTGTTGTTGCTGAAGGTGGTTCTTCTCACACCAATGCTTCGCACACCGGTTCTTATCGTCAGGCTTCCGATGGTTCGGATCACGTAGGCGCCAACCGTCTGGCTGCTGACGGTGCCGACCACGTCGGTGCAAACCGCCAGGCCGCTGATGGCGCTGATCACGTCGGTGCCAACCGCTTGGCTGCTGACGGTGCTGACCACGTCGGCGCAAACCGCCAGGCCGCTGATGGCGCTGATCACGTCGGTGCCAACCGCTTGGCCGCTGATGGTGCCGACCACGTCGGTGCAAACCGCCAGGCCGCTGATGGCGCTGATCACGTCGGTGCCAACCGTTTGGCTGCTGACGGTGCTGACCACGTTGGTGCAAACCGCGTCAGCTGATACACCGTTTCATTGTTCCACCTCCCGAAACTCCCTTTGTAGCCCGACTGATGTCGGGCTTTTTTTTGCCTGTCGAATAGCTGGCATCCCGCGACGATGCCGAGCACTATGGTCGCCTTCATTTTCCGCAGGCTGCCGCCATTGCCCACCCTGCCGTTTACGCCCGCTATCAGGAACTGAACCATGTCAGACGATATTCATTTCTACGAACCCTCCAAGGGGCACGGTCTGCCTCACGATCCGTTCAACGCTATCGTCGGTCCTCGTCCCATCGGCTGGATTTCGTCTCACGACGCACAAGGCACGCTCAATCTGGCGCCGTACAGCTTCTTCAACGCCTTCAACTACGTACCACCGATCATTGGTTTCTGCAGCATTGGTCGCAAAGACAGCCTGAACAACATCGAGCAAACCGGCGAGTTCGTCTGGAACCTGGCCACGCGCCCGCTGGCCGAGCAGATGAACCTCAGTTGCGCGCCAGTCGGATCAGAGGTGAATGAATTCGAACTGGCCGGTCTCACTGCCGAACCGTCGCGCATCGTGTCGGTGCCACGAGTGAAGGAAACGCCCGTGGCATTCGAGTGCAAGGTGACGCAGATCATCCAACTACAACGCGCCGACAAAGAAGTCGTGCCGAGCTGGTTGATACTGGGAGAGGTGGTGGCAATTCACATCGCCAAGCGGCTGCTCAAGGACGGCATTTACGACACGGCTGCCGGTGAGCCGATCTTGCGCGGGGGTGGACCGGCCGATTACTTCCAGTTGGGCCCTGAGTCGCTATTCAAGATGTACCGGCCAAAGGCCTGATCAATCCTGGGCGAACATCAACTCGCCTTCGGAGGTGACATCGATCAGACGCTCCAATTCCTCGACGGCTGCCAGATCGGCGGCCATCGCGGTTTTGAAGGTTTGATCGGCCAGTACACGATGAAACGCCGGAGCACCGCCAGCGCCCAAGCCCTTGATCGCGATCGCAGCGCTATAGCCACCGTCGCCGGGAATGGCGGCGGAGACGGCTTCGTAATGTTGGAATTCTTTGCGTGCCATGGGTGGAGCTCCTGCCCTGAAGAAATAAGGCGAGGATTTTAAACGTTCGTCCCCCGATCTGCTCACTCCTCGGTGACGAGACCGCTGGCGTAGCAGGCTGGCTTTACAGCCCCCCCCCTTGTAGCAGTCCGGCTTGCCGGATTGCTAGGGGCGCGGCCAGGCCTCGTTAGCCCGCCATCCGCCTATCTGGGTACTCATAAGCGCTTTTTGCCTGAGCCGCCGTCACACTGGCAAAGGTCTGAAAATCCAGACTCCTGACCAGGCGCTCATTCATCAACTCGGCAAACACTTTCAAATCCGGGGAAGCGAACCAGTCGTTCATCGCGGACTGATCCGCCCACCACCCATTGATGACCCACACGTCATCCTGGGTCATGGACTTTTGCAGGGCGAAGTGCAGGCAGCCTGCGGTTTTGGAGGACGGGCCAATTAACGCGCTCAAACGCGCGCCCAATTGCGCGCTGTTTCCGGCACTGGCGCGCACGCAGACGATGTGGCTCACGACGGAAGTGCTGTGCATGGTGTGCTCCTGCGTTGACGCCGCAACGGAGAATTGGCTTTGCGGCTGGAAGTGAAGATTAGGGGCCGAGGAGCCACTCCCGATAGCCAAATACTGCCCGGTTATTGCCTGATTCTGCGCGGACAATAGTCAAGGGCTTGTACGAACGTGCGGTTTTCGAGGCGCTCACAACGGGACTTTCAAGCAATCGACCCCGTTGAACAGGGCACTTCGTCGTAACAGACGTGAAGCCGGGGCAGAATCAGGCAATCATCCGACAGGATCCGCCTAACGCTCGCGATTGCACAAAAATAAGCTGTGCTGCATCAATGCTCCACCAGAGGACTTTCCCATGCTGCCGACCGCCATCGCGCCTGCCTTGCCAGACGCCCCTCCCGCGCCGGAACTGAGCGCGCAAATGGAGCAACAGCGTATCGAACTGGCTGACCTGATTCGCCGCCATGCGCCGACCGACGGCAGCTTTCAGACCGTGATCAAATCACTGTTCATGGTCCGCCATGATCACCCACAGCAATCGGTGCCCGGTTTGGTGCAACCGGCGCTGTGCATCATGGCCCAAGGGCGCAAGGACGTGACCCTGGGCGGGGAATTGTTTACCTACGACCCGCTGAATTATCTGGTGCTCTCCGTTGCCCTGCCCATCAGCGGCAAGGTTATTTATGCCACCCCCGAAGAGCCGCATCTGGCGATGCGCATGGACATTGACCCGGCAGACATCAATGCCTTGATTGCCGAAGCAGGTCCGATGAGTGTGCCGACCCGACCCAGCGGTCGCGGGATGTACGTCGAACGCATCGACTCACAACTGCTCGATGCGGTCATCCGCCTGATTCGCTTGCTGGACAGTCCGAAAGACATTCCCATGCTGGCGCCGTTGATCACCCGTGAAATCCTTTACCGCCTCTTGCGTGGGAGCGAAGGCTATCGGCTGTACGAAATAGCGATCTCCAATTGCCAGACCCATCGTGTCACCCAAGCAATCAAGTGGCTGAACGACAACTTCCAGCAACCGCTGCGCATCGAAGAGCTGGCGCGTGAAGTGAACCTGAGCGTTTCGACGCTGCACCATCGTTTCAAGGCCGTCACGGCCATGAGTCCGTTGCAGTATCAGAAGCAGCTGCGTTTACAGGAGGCCCGCCGCCTGATGTTGGCGGACGGGCTTGAGGCGTCGGCGGCTGGCTACCGGGTGGGCTATGAAAGCCCGTCCCAGTTCAGCCGCGAGTACAGCCGTCTGTTCGGCGCGCCCCCGTTGCGGGATCTGGCGCGCCTGCGCAAGACGCTGTGATCAGACCGCACGCACCACGTGCTTGATCTCCTGAAACGCTTGCATGCCCCAAGGCCCCAACTCGCGGCCCAGACTGCTCTGCTTGAAGCCGCCCCATGAGGTCTGCGGGAAAATCACCTGCGGCGAGTTTATCCATACCATGCCTGCCTGCAGGGCATTGGCGACGCGATCCGCCGTCGCGCCGTCGCCGCTGACCACACTGGCCACCAATCCAAACTGGCTGTCGTTGGCCAGCGCGATGGCTTCGGCCTCCGAGTTGAAGCCCCGGACACACAGCACCGGCCCGAAGATTTCTTCACACCACAAGGCACTGTCCAGCGGCACCTGGCTGAACACCGCTGGCTCCAGGAAGTAACCCCGAGTCTGACCAGCCGGGCGCTTACCACCACACAGCAGTCGCGCGCCTGCGTTCTTTCCGGCTTCGATGTGGTTGATCACGCGCTGGTATTGCGCCTGATTGACCAAGGGCCCCATCTCCGTGCCTTTTTCCAGCGGGCCGGCCACCTTGATCGACTGCGCCTTGGCGACGAGGCGCTGCAAGAAAGGCTCCAGCAGTTCCTGCGCGACCAGCACGCGACTGGTCGCCGAGCACATCTGCCCCGCGTTGAAATAGCCGCCGCCACTGGCCAACTCCACAGCCAGCTCCAGATCGGCATCGGCCATGACCAAGAGCGACGATTTGCCACCCAACTCCAGGCTCACGCCTTTCACGGTTTCCGCCGCGCGCTGCATCACTTGCACACCCACGGCGTTACTGCCGGTGAACGAGACTTTGGCGATGTCAGGGTGTTCGGACATCGGCGCGCCGACCGCCAGACCGGTGCCACACACCACATTGAACACACCGTTGGGCAGGCCGCTCTCGGCAATGATCCGGGCCAATTCCAACTCGGCCAGTGGCGTGACTTCAGACGGTTTGAGCACCACGCAGCAACCCGCGGCCAATGCTGGAGCCAGTTTCCACGCGGTGGTCACCATCGGAAAATTCCACGGCACGATCAGCCCGACGATGCCACACGGCTCGCGGCGCAAGCGCGCGGTGAAGTCCTCGCTCGGCAGTTCCACTGCACGGTTTTGTTGGCCATCAGCCGCTTCCGCCAAATCGGCGTAATAGTTGAACGTCGCGATCACATCATCAACATCGATGGCCGCCTCGAAACCGGGCTTGCCGTTGTTGGTCGACTGCAACGTCATCAAATGTTCGCGCTTGGCGGCGACGCCTGAAGCGATCTTGCGCAGGATCATCGCCCGCGCGGCACCCGTGGTTTTCGACCAGGCGCCAAACGCCAAGCGTGCTGCTTGCACGGCGTCGTCCACCGCCCCCGCATCACCGCCCGTCACGATGGCCAGACGCTCCTCCGTCGAGGGATTGATCACGGTCAGTTGCTCACCGCCCGCGCGCCACAGTCCGTCGATGTACAGCCCCTGCAAAACCGGATTTACCACTGCTGCCTCACTCATGCTTTCAACCCGTTCATCCAGCCGCGCTGGTCGATTTCGATCACGCTCGGCCCTTGCCGATCGCTCGCCGCACTCAATGCGGCTTTCAATTGCTCGACGCCGCTGACCGCCTCGGCTGCGCAGCCCAATGCCTTGGCGACGCCGATGAAATCAGGGGTGTATATGTCCACACCCACCGGCTCGATGGCGCGGTTGACCATGTATTTCTTGATCTCTTCGTAACCCTGGTTATTCCACAGCAGGACGATGATGGGCGTGCGCGCCTCAACGGCACTGGCCAGTTCCGAGAGGGTGAATTGCAGACCGCCATCGCCGATCAGGCAGGCCACCGGATTGCGTTCGCCTGAATCCTGACTGCCCAGCCAGGCGCCCACGGCGGCAGGCAGGGCGTAGCCGAGGGTGCCGTAGCCCGTGGACGAGTTGAACCAGCGACGCGGCTTGTCCAGGTCCAGCGTCAGGTTGCCGGTGTAGACCGGCTGGGTGGAGTCGCCGACGATCACCACATCCGGCAGCACGTCGAGCACGGTTTGCAGGAACAGGGTCTGGCCGCGCGTAGCTTCGTCCCAAATCGCGTCCAGCGTCGATTTCAATTGCGCGGCGCGTGCCCGGCCCCAGTCCCCGCTGCGCTCACTCAATGTTTCATCCGCCAGCGCCGTGACCAACGCCTCGGCGGCGGTCTGCGCATCAGACACCAGCGCAACCGTCGGCGGGAAATTGCGCACGGTCTGATCGGGGTCGATGTCGATGCGCAGCAGCGTACCGGGGATCTTGAAATGGCCTTGGAACGTGATGTCGTAATCGGTCTCGGCCAATTCGGTGCCGATGGCCAGCACCACGTCGGCGCCCTCGATGATTTCGCGAGTCGGATCAAGGGCTTGGGCGGAGCCGATCAACAGTGGGTGATTCGACGGCAGCATGCCTTTGGCGTTGATGGTCAGCGCGACCGGCGCCTCAAGGGCTTCGGCCAGTTGTGTCAGCGCAGGCGCGGCATCGATGGCACCGCCACCGGCAAGGATCAGCGGGCGCTTGGCCTGCGCGAGCAAACCGGCCATTTGTTTGATGGCGGCAGGCGCCGGGCCTGCGCGGGTGATCGACACCGGCTGGCTGCCGAGCAGGTGGTCGGCGTTTTCGACCATCACGTCCAGCGGGATTTCGATGTGCACCGGCCGTGGGCGACCGGCCAGAAAAACAGCAAAGGCGCGCGCCAGAACGGCGGGCAATTCGTCAGCCGACATCAGGGTGTGAGAAAACGCCGCCACGCCCGCGATCATCGCGCCTTGAGCGGGGAGCTCGTGCAGTTTGCCGCGACCGCCACCCAATTGGCCGCGAGATTGAACACTGGAAATCACCAGCATCGGAATCGAGTCCGCGTAAGCCTGGCCCATCGCTGTTGTAATGTTGGTCATACCAGGGCCGGTGATGATGAAGCAAACACCCGGTTTGCCACGGGTGCGCGCGTAGCCATCGGCCATAAACCCTGCACCCTGCTCATGGCGCGGCGTGATGTGATTGATCGACGACCGAGCCAATCCGCGATACAACTCCACGGTATGTACGCCCGGAATACCGAACACTTGTTCGACCCCATACCCTTCGAGGAGCTTGACCAATACTTCGCCGCACGTCGCCATGTGTCTGGACCCTTGTTCGTTCTTGAAATCGTCTTCGAAACTGCGTGTCTGGGAAACTACGCATCTGCGCGCCATTGGAACCGCGGGGCCGTATCAGTGACAACGCAAAAAATGTCATGCTTAGCCATGTTCTCAGCTCATGGCTTCAGTCACGCATGAAACGCCTGCCCCCACTCCCCGCCCTGCACACCTTTCTGGTGGTTGCCCGCTGCTGCAATTTCACACGGGCGGCGGAGTTGCTGCACATCACGCAAGGGGCGGTGAGCCGACAGATCGCGGGGCTTGAAAGTCATCTGGGCTATCAATTGTTTCATCGTCAGGCCAGAGGCTTGACCCTGACCGCGCAGGGGCGTGAGTTTTTTCCGCGTATCGAGCAGGTCTTCGGGCTGATCGAAGACGCCGTCGATCAAGTCAGCACTCATACACAGGCCCTGCAACTCAAGGCACCGACCTGCATCACCCGCTGGCTGCTGCCCCGCTTGATGCAGTGGCAAAAAGAGCGGCCCGATGTGCCGGTCGAACTGACCACGACCATTGCCCATGGCGTCGACTTCCGCCGCGAGCGCTTCGATGCGGCCGTGGTGTACGGCGGATATCCCGACGATTCGATGCATGTTCATCGCCTGCTGGACGAAGAACTCACTCCGGTGTGCGCGCCCTCTCTACTCGAAGGCCCGCAGCCACTCCAACAGATTGACGATCTGGAGGGGCACATGCTGCTGCACCCCACACTGGACGAACAGGACTGGGCGCAATGGCTCAAGGCCGCAGGTGCGCGGCTGAACAACGTCAGCAAAGGGCAGCACTTCGACACCATGGATCTGGCCATGACCGTGGCGTCACAGGGCTCGGGCGTTGCGATAGGCGACTGGGCGCTGATCGGCGAGGACCTGAGCGCCGGGCGGCTGGTCACGCCGTTCGAGCTGAGACTCAAGACCGGCGCCGCATACTATTTCGTTTACCCGAACCGCACTGAAGCGACGCCGCTGATGCAAGAGTTGCTCAACTGGCTGTTGGCGCAAGCGCGTGCGCGTTAAAGTTCCATCGTCATAACGTCGGCACCTGTCCCGTTCCGATAAAAACATTCAATGCCCAGCGTTACGCCATCATAGCCCCGACGGGCCTACACTGACCTTGTCCGACAAAAAAGTCATTTTTGTACGCGGATCGAGGTACACGTCATGAGAACCACAATAAAAAGACAAATGGTGTATGTGGTCGCTGTCGCTGCGGTGCTCAGCATCTATGCAGCCGGTGCTTACCGGATTGAGCAAATGCGGCAAATCCCGCGAGGAGCGGTGGTGTGCACGTTCGGTCACTGCGTACCGACGGACGCCAGCTTCAGTGCATTACGCTGATCGCGTCGCCAGGTTTCACCCGAAGGCCGCTATCGATTAGCTAGCTAACGGACTAGACTGGTCACACTTTTCCCGCCGTGTTGCGGCGGGTCAACCTGCCAGTTCGAGTCCCTGTTCGTGACCAGCCTCAATCAAACCCGCCCGGACATCCGCAGCATCCTCTTCGCGCTGATGATGGCCGTTTTCCTCAGCGCGCTCGACCAGACCATCGTCGCGGTCTCGATGCCCGCCATCTCCGCCCAATTCAAAGACTTCGACCTGCTCGCCTGGGTCATTTCAGCCTATATGGTGGCCCTGACGGTGGCCGTGCCCATCTACGGCAAACTCGGCGATCTGTATGGCCGTCGACGATTGATGCTGTTCGGGCTGGGCACCTTCACCGTTGCATCACTGTTCTGCGCCATGGCCCAGAGCATGGAACAACTGGTGCTGGCGCGAGTGCTGCAAGGCATCGGCGCGGGCGGCATGGTGTCGGTCAGCCAGGCGATCATCGGCGACATCGTTCCCCCTCGCGAACGGGGTCGCTATCAAGGCTATTTCAGCAGCATGTACGCAGCGGCCAGTGTCGCTGGGCCGGTACTCGGCGGATTCATGACCGAATACCTGTCGTGGCGCTGGGTGTTCATCATCAATCTGCCTCTGGGCCTGGTGGCCTGGTGGGTGGCGCGTCAGACGCTCATCGGGCTGCCGATTCCGCAACGCAAACCGATCATCGATTATCTCGGCACGGTCCTGATGATCATCGGCCTGACGGCCTTGCTGCTCGGCATCACGGAAATTGGCCAAGGTCACAGCTGGCGCGATCCCCGCGTCCAACTTCAATTGAGCGTAGCGCTGCTGGCCCTAGTGATTTTCGTCCTGTACGAGCGTCGCACCCGCGAGCCGCTGCTGCCGATGCACCTGTTCGCCAACCGCAGCGCCGTGCTGTGCTGGTGCACGATCTTCTTCACCAGCTTTCAGGCCATTTCGCTCATCGTGCTGTTGCCGCTGCGCTTTCAGACCGTCACGGGGGGCGGCGCTGACATCGCGGCGCTGCACTTGATGCCACTGGCCATCGGCATGCCCATGGGCGCCTACTTTGGAGGCCGTCGTACCTCGCTGTCCGGGCGTTACAAACCCATCATTCTGACTGGCGCGCTGTTGATGCCCTTCGCCATCCTCGGCATCGCCTTCACGCCGCCCCAGTCCGTGATCCTGACCGGCTTGTTCATGGTGTTTACCGGCATCGCCAGTGGCTTGCAATTCCCTACATCACTGGTCGGCACTCAAAATTCGGTAGAGATGAAAGACATGGGCGTAGCCACCAGTACCACCAACCTGTTTCGCTCACTGGGTGGCGCGGTCGGTGTGGCGAGCATGTCGGCGCTGTTGCTGGCCATGCTCGCGGGCACAGGGCTTGGGCAAATCAGTGGCAGCGTGATCGGCGAAGGCAGCTCCGGCAACCTGCTGATGGACAGCCTGCATGCCGTCAGCGGCCCTGCGCTGGAGCTGTTGCGCGGGCAATTGGCGATGACGTTTCAGCACCTGCTGATCATCAGTGCCGGGGTTTCGTTGCTCGGGTTGGCCGCAGCGCTGGCAATGCCGAACAACCTGCTCAGAGGGCGGGCGGATAAGGATCGGTGAAGGCAGATTTTACGTCCGCCAAACACCCGTAGCAGTCCGGCAAGTCGGACTGCTACGGGGCTGTGTTTAGGCTGTCCCGAATCAACCGCTGTAATACCCCACCGCTACCAGAAAATCCCCCACTTTGCGCATGTACGCATGCTTGTGCTCGACCTTGCCGGTCACCGGATTGCGCCAGCGGTATTCGTATTCGCCTTCGAGCTGTTTCTTGATCATCTCCAGCATCGGCAGCCCCACCGGTTTGCCTTCCGGGTCCTTGACCTTGCTGAAGTCGGTATTCACCAACCGCAGGTTGGTGCCGTGGGCAACGTAGCGTTTGGTGTTTACGTTGACGACGAACACATAAAGGTCATCCTGCAAGAAACCGCCCTTGAGATTGTTGATGGATTCGAGGGTGCCATCCTCATCTTGCTCCAGCGCTTTGGAGGCCTTGTCGAGCAAGGCTCTGGCCTGTTCCGGCGCGGCGCGGGGCAGGTAATAACCCACGGCCAGAATACGGTTGCCCACCCGCTGGAAATACACGCGCTTGCGTTCAACCTTACCGTCGCGCCAGTTCTGCCAGCGATATTCAGCCTGCTGGACACCCGCAATTTCCGGGGTTTGTAGGACCTGTTTGAAGCCTTTTTGCAGATCGGGATCGAGCACCGAGGAGATATCGCGTCCAATCAGCACCACCGACGGCCCGCCGCTGGCCAGCATCACACCGCTGGTATCCGTGACGAACACATAACGGTCTCCATCGACGAACTCGCCCTGTCGGCTAAATTCGGCCAATGCCTTGTCGCCCACCTGACGGTAATGAGCGACGGCCTTTTCCAATAGCGTTCTGGCTGCCGCTGCTTCCTGCTCTTCATCTCCGGTTGCCAGGGCCTGCGTTGCAAACACGCAGGCAACGGCTGTGAAAACGACTGTTCTCCAGCTTTTGAATCGCGAAACGACCGCCATCGCACCTACCCCGTTTTTATTGGTTTGGGAGCAAGCGTAGACGCGCGATGGCAATCAGGCTGTCGTGTTGCTGAACGCGGTGATGGATTTGGGTAAAAGATGAGTAAATCGTCTGTTCAATGACGATGCACCTCTGTATAGGTGCAGGCTAAGCGCCACACGGTTATAGTCGGCTTCATCCTCACGCAGGCTCGGCGTGGGCGTGGGAAATGCCGTTTGACAAGACAGCAGCGCTCAACGATGCGCCGCGGTATCTCGCAAAGCGGGGCTGTAACGAAGCATATCCAGCACGGTATCGACCAGGCGTTCAGCGTCCTCGTGCAAGGGGAAGCTCTCTGGCACCAGTAACCACTGGCCCAAAATGCCGTGTATATAAGCATGCAGGCAAACGGCCGCCCGCTGCGGATTCAGGTCGGCAGGTAATTGCCCCTTACGCGCGGCGTTGCTCAAGGCCAAGGCAATGCGTTCGTTAGCGTCTAGCCAGACGAATTGTCGCTGGCGCCGCATGTCACACATTTCATCGGTGAATTCGAATTTATGAAAAAGAATTTCATTGATGCGGCGGGTTTTTGGGTCCGTGGCAACTTGCTGAAACAAATGAACCAAAAGCTTTCGCGTCCAGCCCAGAGGGTCCACTTCGTCCGCGCTCTCACTCGCGCGGGCCATTTCCTCCAGCGGCTCGTGCAGGCTGTCGAGCATCGCCTGCACCAGATCGGCCTTGTTGCTGAAATGCCAATAGATCGCGCCTCGGGTCACGCCTGCCAGCGTCGCGATGTCCGCCAACGTCGTGCGCGCAACGCCTCGCTCGAAAAACGCCTGCTCGGCCGCTTCCAGAATCTGCCTGCGCGTTTCCTGAGCTTCTTCTTTCGTGCGACGAACCATGGCAGTAAAACCTCAATGAAAATGCTTCAGGCTCTGCGGTCGAGCGGCCTGAAAAGCATAGCGGGCGGCCTTTGTAATGCCTTGTCCCGCGCGAGCAATCGATCCCCGCAATGCGCCGGACTGTCGCAGTTACAGGTGTTTACAAACAACCGTGAACGTAAGTATATTCATTAGCTTGCTACTTATCCAGCCGGAAAAGCATTAACACCCTTTCCACTTTTCATGAGCCCTGCTCCTGACCCGAGGATCTTCATGCAATTCAAGCCAGCTGTTACCGTACTGGTCACTGCCGCCGCCCTGGCATCGCTGCTCAGCGGATGCAGTAAAAAGGAAGAAGCGGCGGCGGCTGCTCCACCGCCCCCTCAGGTCGGCGTCGTGACCATCCAGCCCCAGCCTTACACCCTGATCTCCGATTTGCCGGGTCGCACTACTGCGTATCGCGTGGCCGAAGTGCGTCCCCAGGTCAACGGCATCATCCTCAAACGCCTGTTCACTGAAGGCACCGACGTCAAAGCCGGTCAGCAGCTGTATCAGATCGACCCGGCCGTCTATGAAGCCAACCTGAACAGCGCCAAGGCGACCTACGATGCCACCAGTTCACTGGCCGGTCGCTACAAGCAGTTGATCAACGAGCAAGCCGTGAGCCGTCAGGAATACGACACCGCTGTGGGCAACGCGCGTGAAGCGCAGGCCGCCGTGCAGACCGCCGAAATCAACCTGCGCTACACCAAAGTGTACGCACCGATTTCCGGTCGCATCGGCCGCTCGCAAGTGACGGAAGGTGCGCTGGTCAGCAATGGTCAGGCCGATGCGATGGCCACCATTCAACAACTGGACCCGATCTACGTAGACGTCATTCAGTCGTCGACCGAGATGCTGCGTCTGCGCCGCGAGCTGGAAAGCGGCAAGCTGCAAAAGGCGGGCGACAACGCCGCCAAGGTCAAACTGACGCTGGAAGACAACAGCCAGTACCCGGTTGACGGCAAGCTGGAGTTCTCCGAAGTCTCGGTTGACCAGACCACTGGTTCCGTCACCCTGCGCGCCGTGTTCCCGAACCCGAACCACACCCTGCTGCCAGGCATGTTCGTGCACGCCAAGTTGCAAGCGGGTGTCAACGAGCAAGCGATTCTGGTTCCGCAACAGGGCGTGACTCGTGACCTGAAAGGCACCCCGACTGCACTGGTCGTGAACAAGGACAATAAAGTCGAGCTGCGCACCTTGGTCGCCAACCGCACCAGCGGCACCGACTGGGTCATCGAGAAGGGCCTGAGTGCGGGTGATCGCGTGATTACCGAAGGTCTGCAGTACGTCAAACCAGGCGCAGAAGTGAAGGTGTCCGAGGCAACCAACGTCAAGGCAGCTGCCCCGGCACCGGCGCAAGGGAGTAACTGATTCATGTCGAAGTTTTTCATCGACCGACCGATTTTCGCGTGGGTGATCGCCCTCGTGATCATGCTGGTCGGGGCTCTATCGATCCTCAATTTGCCGATCAACCAGTACCCGGCCATTGCGCCACCGGCCATCGCGATTCAGGTGACCTACCCAGGTGCGTCCGCACAGACCGTGCAGGACACCGTGGTTCAGGTGATCGAGCAGCAGATGAACGGTATCGACAACCTGCGCTACATCTCGTCTGAAAGTAACTCTGATGGCAGCATGACCATCACTGTAACCTTCAACCAGGGTACAAACCCTGACATCGCGCAAGTTCAGGTACAGAACAAGCTCAACCTCGCCACCCCGCTGCTGCCGCAAGAAGTACAGCAACAGGGTCTGCGTGTGACCAAGGCGGTGAAGAACTTCCTGCTGGTCATCGGTCTGGTGTCCGAAGACGGCAGCATGGCCAAGGAAGACTTGTCCAACTACATCGTGTCCAACATCCAGGACCAGATCGCTCGTACGCCTGGCGTGGGTGACTTTCAGGTGTTCGGTTCGCAGTACGCGATGCGCATCTGGCTCGACCCGGACAAGCTGAACAACTTCCAGTTGACCCCGGTTGACGTGAAGTCGGCGATCACCGCGCAAAACGTTCAGGTGTCTTCCGGTCAGATCGGCGGCCTGCCTGCGGTCAAAGGCCAGCAACTCAACGCCACGATCATCGGCAAGACCCGTCTGCAAAGCGCCGAGCAGTTCGGCAACATCCTGCTGAAAGTCAACCAGGACGGCTCGCAAGTGCGCCTGAAAGACGTCGCCACCATCGGCCTGGGCGGCGAGAACTACAGCGTCGACGCGCAGTTCAACGGCAAACCGGCATCGGGTCTGGCAATCAAGCTGGCGACCGGTGCGAACGCGCTGGACACCTCCAAGGCGATTCGCGACACCATGAGCCGTCTGGAGCCGTTCTTCCCGCCAGGGATGAAAGTCGTCTATCCGTATGACACCACCCCGGTGGTGAAAGAGTCGATCAACGGCGTTGTGCACACCCTGGGCGAAGCGATCGTTCTGGTGTTCCTGGTGATGTACCTGTTCCTGCAGAACTTCCGCGCCACCGTCATCACCACGATGACTGTACCGGTGGTATTGCTGGGTACGTTCGGCATCCTCGCGGCTGCTGGCTTCACCATCAACACCCTGACCATGTTCGGTATGGTGCTGGCCATCGGCCTGTTGGTGGACGACGCCATCGTCGTGGTGGAAAACGTCGAGCGGGTCATGGCCGAGGAGCACTTGTCGCCTCGGGAAGCGACACGCAAATCGATGGAGCAGATCCAGGGCGCACTGGTGGGTATCGCCATGGTGCTGTCGGCGGTACTGCTGCCTATGGCCTTCTTCGGCGGATCGACCGGTGTGATTTATCGACAGTTCTCGATCACCGTGGTCTCGGCCATGGCACTTTCGGTACTGGTTGCGCTGGTCTTCACCCCTGCCCTCTGCGCCACGATGCTCAAACCGATCGACCCTGAAAAGCACGGCCAGCCGCGCAAAGGCTTCTTCGGCTGGTTCAACCGCACCTTTGACCGCAGCGTTCAAAGCTATGAGCGCGGCGTCAGCAACGTGATCCGTCACAAGTTTCCGGCGTTCCTCGCCTACCTGCTGATCTTCGCGGGCATGATCTGGATGTTCACCCGCATCCCGACTGCGTTTCTGCCGGAAGAAGACCAGGGCGTAATCTTCGCTCAGGTTCAGACGCCTCCTGGCTCTACCGCCGAGCGAACCCAGCAGACGCTGGACAAGATGCGTGAATACCTGTTGACCGATCCGGGCGTGAACTCGGTGTTTACCGTCAACGGCTTCAACTTCGCCGGTCGGGGCCAGAGCTCGGGCTTGGGCTTCGTCATGCTCAAGTCGTGGGAACAGCGCGACTCGTCCAACAGCGTGTTCGAAGTCGCCAAGCGTGCACAGGCGCACTTCTTCGGGTTCCGTGACGCCATGTCGTTCGCCGTGGTTCCGCCAGCGGTACTGGAACTGGGTAACGCCACCGGTTTCGACCTGTATCTGCAGGATCAGGGCGGTGTTGGCCATGAGAAGCTGATGCAGGCGCGTAACCAACTGCTGGGTCTGGCGTCGCAAAGCAAGATCCTGGCAGGAGTGCGTCCGAACGGACTGACAGACGAACCGCAGTACCAGTTGCTGATCGATGACGAGAAAGCCCGCGCCCTCGGCGTAACCCAGTCGGATATCAACACCACCCTATCGGTCGCGATGGGCGGTAACTACGTCAATGACTTCATCGACCGCGGTCGTGTGAAGAAGGTGTACATCATGGGTACTCCCAAGTCCCGGATGAGCCCTGAAGACCTGAAGAAGTGGTACGTGCGCAACACCGCAGGCACCATGGTTCCGTTCGATGCCTTCGCCAGTGGTGAGTGGGTCTACGGCTCGCCAAAACTGTCGCGTTACAACGGTGTTCCGGCTGAGGAAATCCTCGGTACGCCAGCGCCGGGCTACAGTACAGGTCAGGCCATGGCCGAGATCGAGCAACTGGCCAAACAACTGCCGCCTGGCATCGGTTACTCGTGGACGGGCCTGTCGTTCGAAGAACGTCTGTCCGGTTCGCAGGCACCTGCGCTGTACGCCATTTCGGTTCTGGTGGTGTTCCTTTGCCTGGCTGCGCTGTACGAAAGCTGGTCGATTCCGATTGCCGTTCTGCTGGTGGTACCGCTGGGTGTCATCGGTGCACTGATGGCGACCAGTCTGCGCGGCCTGTCCAACGACGTGTTCTTCCAGGTAGGTCTGTTGGTGACGGTGGGCCTGGCAGCGAAGAACGCCATTCTGATCGTCGAGTTCGCCAAGGAACTGCATGAACAGGGCAAATCGCTGCTCGACGCGGCAGTGGAAGCCTGTCGCATGCGTCTGCGTCCGATCGTGATGACGTCCATGGCGTTCATCCTCGGCGTGGTGCCGCTGACCATTTCCAGCGGCGCAGGCTCGGGCAGCCAGCATTCGATCGGTACAGGCGTGATCGGCGGTATGATTACCGCGACCATCCTGGCGATCTTCTGGGTACCGCTGTTCTTCGTATCGGTATCCGGGTTGTTCAAGAGCAAACCGAAACACATCCCACACGATGAGGCTGGCCAATGAGCAAGTCCCTGATCTCTCTGGCAGTGACCGCGATCGTACTTAGCGGCTGCTCGTTGATCCCTGATTACAAACAGCCTGCTGCACCCGTGGCTGCGCAATACCCGCAAGGTCCGGCGTACTCGCCGGACAACGCGGCGAATCAGGCTGCTGCCGAACAAGGCTGGCGTCAGTTCTTCCATGACCCGGCCCTGCAACAACTGATTCAAACGGCCCTGAGTAACAATCGCGACCTGCGTGTCGCGGCCCTGAACATCGATGCCTACCGGGCGCAGTACCGCATCCAGCGTGCAGACCTGTTCCCGGCGGTAGCCGCCGATGCCACCAGCACCCGCCAACGAGTACCGGCTGACTTGTCGTCAAGCGGTCAAGCGGGCATCACCAGTCAGTACTCGGTAGGCCTGGGCGTCAGCTCCTATGAGCTGGATTTGTTCGGTCGCGTCCGTAGCCTCAGCGAGCAAGCACTGGAAACCTACTTCGCCAGCGAAGAGGCCCGTCGCAGCACTCAGATCAGCCTGGTGGCGAACGTCGCCAACGCCTATCTGACCTGGCAGGCGGACAAGGAACTGCTGAAGCTGACGCAGGATACCCTCGGTGCCTTTGAAGAAAGCTTGCGCCTGACCTCGCGCAGCAACGAAGTCGGGGTCGCCTCGGCGCTGGATCTGGCGCAGTCGCGTACCTCGGTTGAAAGTGCTCGCGTCAAGCTGGCCCAGTACCAGCGTCTGGTCGCTCAGGACGAGAACAACCTCGTCCTGCTGCTGGGCACCGGTCTGCCAGCCAACCTGCCAGCCGCACAACCGTTGAGCGCTGACATGCTCAACGAAATGCCAGCAGGTCTGCCGTCCGAACTGTTGCAGCGTCGTCCGGACATCCTTCAGGCCGAACACAGCCTGAAAGCGGCCAACGCCAACATCGGCGCGGCTCGCGCTGCGTTCTTCCCAAGCATCAGCCTGACGGCCAGTGCCGGGACGGCAAGCAGTGATCTGAGCGGCCTGTTCAAAGGCGGATCGGGCACCTGGCTGTTCACGCCGAAAATCAACCTGCCGATCTTCAACGCAGGCAGTCTGCGCGCCAGTCTGGACTACTCGAAGATCCAGAAAGACATTAGCGTCGCCAACTACGAGAAGGCGATTCAGACGGGCTTCCAAGAAGTCTCCGACGGTCTGGCGGCACGCAAAACCTTCACCGAGCAGCTCAAGGCGCAAAACGACTTCGTCAACGCCAACCAGGATTACTACCGCCTGGCAGAGCGTCGCTATCGCATCGGCGTCGACAGCAACCTGACCTTCCTCGACGCCCAGCGTCAGTTGTTCAGCGCGCAACAGTCGTTGATCACCGATCGTCTGTCGCAACTGAGCAGCGAAGTGAACCTGTATCGCGCCCTGGGTGGCGGCTGGTACGAACAGACCCCGACCGGTGAGAAAAAGCCGACCTCGGGCGACGTGCCAGAAATGCGCATGTTCTGACTCAGACCCGCAGACAACCTGCTGAGCGGTGCAAGGCCGCTCATCGGGGTGGCGGACCTGAAGCGGCGCACATAATCCGATGCCGGATCCCTGGCATCGGATTTTTTATGTCCGCTGACCGTCCCATGATTGATAGTTGAAAGCCCGCCACAAATATCCCGCTCATACTCCGCCCGGTTGTTGAACTGGAGTATCGAACAATGCCTGGCCAGATATATCCGTGCACCCGCCGGATATCCCTCTCCACTCAGTCACTGCCCACCGCCCCCAACCAACGCGCCGGGGACAGTTCATTCCTCCTTCATCCACGACTGAAAACCGTGGTGGACAATCATTTGTTGGATGACGTGAGAGATTCTATGGTCCCGGATATCTGGACCGCGCTTTTAAAGCGATTGGCGACGCTGAAATCCGGGGCAGATCCATTGTTGAGTGCACTGATATTTAGGGTTTCGCCCCCTCGGGCGACGCGCGTTACCACTCCACATTCTCCCGACTGTCTTCGTCATCCGGCGCACTCAGAGCAGTGTTCATGAACGCCTGCACCATGAAGCTCATGCTGAAGGCCTTGCTGAACGCCGCTCTGGCAACGGCGTAAGCGGGCTCACCCTCGTTCCCTTCTTCTTTGAGACGGGCCATGACCTGCTGCAATGCGGTCAGTTGCGGACCGCTGGTGCGAAAAGGCCGCTCGCTGTCAGCACCGACTAACTGCTTCAAAAACGCATAAGCATCGAACTCAGCCCCACCCTGGATCAAGCGTCGAGCCGGATCGGCCGCCAGTGTTGACGAGGCCCCTATGAAAAAGGCGAATCCCCGGCACACGAGATTCGCCTTCAGACAGCAAGCACGGGGTTGATCAGCTCAGCAGAAACTCCGTCACGCGCAGGGTGAACACTTCGCCCAACTCAACATTGGAAAGATGCGCCGCATAGAAATCCGACAACTGCGCCCCCTCGATGTGATTCTGCAAATAGTGCCCATCGGCAACCGTCGTCACCGCGTCATGACTGCCACAGATGATCAGCGTCGGCGCGCTGATCGAACTCACTTGTTTACGGAAATCCGCATCACGCACCGCCGCACAGCAAGCGGCATAACCCAGAGACGATGTAGCCGCCAGCGAGTCAGTCACCGGCTTGACCTTATCGGCATGATCGCGAGCGAAATCAGGCGTGAACCAGCGCGCTACGGCACCTGCGCCCAATTCCTTCATCGCCTGCTCACCACCCTGCTCCACCATCTCGATGCGCGGGTTCCACATTTCAGGCCCACCAATCTTCGCGGCGGTGTTGCACAGGATCAATTTGTGCAGACGGTCGTTGGCGTGAATAGCCAGCCATTGGCCAATCAGTCCGCCCATCGACAGCCCACAGAAATGCGCCTGCTTGATCTTCAGCACGTCGAGCAGCGCCAGCACGTCGCGCCCCAACTGCTCGATGGTGTACGGCCCTTGGGTGACGAGGGACTTGCCATGGCCCCGAGTGTCGTAACGCACGACCCGGAACGACTTGCTGAGCGCGGCGATTTGCGCGTCCCACATGTGCAGATCGGTCCCGAGAGAATTGGACAAAACCAGTACCGGCGCCCCCGCAGGGCCCTCGACCTGATAATGCAGTTCGCCGTCTTCAAGTTGTACGAATGCCATAGCAGCTCCCTTGTGTTGAGCACTTTGCGAGAAAGTCATTGAAGAGTATGGATGACGCGCGCCCGATCGCAGGCGCGCGCAATTGAATCAGTGATCTTCGTGCAGGTATTCCGGCTTCTTCGGCAGGCGCAGGCTGAAGACGAATGCAATCGCCATCATGGCGGTCACGTACCAGTAGAACGTGTTTTCCGAACCCATGTTCTTGAAGCTCAGCGCCACGAATTCTGCCGAACCACCAAAGATGGCGTTGGCCACCGCATACGCCAGACCCACGCCCAGCGCACGAACGTGGACCGGGAACATCTCGGCTTTTACCAGACCGCTGATCGAAGTGTAAAAACTGACGATGGCCAGTGCCAACGTGATCAGGATGAACGCCAGCACCGGGCTGGTGGTGGTTTTCAGGGTCATCAGAATCGGGAAGGTGCACACGGTCCCCAGACCCGCGAACCATAACATCGACGCCCGACGACCGATCTTGTCCGCCAGCGCACCGAACACCGGTTGCATACACATATAAAGGAACAGCGCGCCGGTCATGATGTAACTGGCGGTCTTGGCATCCATGTGCACAGTGTTCACTAGGTATTTCTGCATGTACGTGGTGAAGGTGTAGAAAATCAGCGAGCCACCGGCGGTGTAACCCAACACAGTGATGAAGGCGCCGGAGTGGTTGCGGAACAGCGCAGCCATGCTGCCCGCGTCCTTGTCCTGACGCACTTCGGCGGTGGTGGTTTCTTTCAGCGAGCGGCGCAGCAGCAGCG
This sequence comes from Pseudomonas sp. Pseu.R1, assembly GCF_045764065.1. Taxonomy (NCBI): domain Bacteria; kingdom Pseudomonadati; phylum Pseudomonadota; class Gammaproteobacteria; order Pseudomonadales; family Pseudomonadaceae; genus Pseudomonas; species Pseudomonas sp. Pseu.R1. The sequence continues at coordinate 2,358,709 of NZ_JBJGEE020000001.1, forward strand.
AAATGACGGCCGCAATCGCTCCGACCACGAACGGAATCCGCCAGCCGTAGGCTTTCAGCTCATCGGCATTGAGAAATTGTTGCAGGATGACCACGGTCAGTACGGCCAGCAACTGACCGCCAATCAGCGTCACGTACTGGAACGAGGCGAAGAAACCACGCTGCCCCCGCAACGCGACTTCACTCATGTACGTGGCCGTGGTCCCGTATTCGCCCCCAACCGACAGGCCTTGAAACAGGCGCGCGACGAGCAACAGGAACGGCGCCCAAGCGCCGATGGCGGCGTAGGTTGGCAGACAGGCGATGACCAGCGAGCCACCGCACATCATCAAGACCGAAATCATCATAGAATTCTTGCGGCCGTGTTTGTCGGCGACGCGGCCAAACAGCCAGCCACCGATGGGACGCATCAGGAAGCCCGCAGCAAAGACGCCTGCGGTGTTGAGCAATTGCACGGTTGGGTCATCGGAGGGGAAGAAGGCCGGTGCGAAGTAGATCGCGCAGAAGGCGTAGACATAGAAGTCGAACCATTCCACGAGGTTGCCGGATGAGGCACCTACAATCGCAAAAATCCGTTTGCTCCTTTCTTCTCCGGTGTAGTGAGTCGTTGTCATTATTTTTCCCCAGTTTTTATAAAGACCTGCCGTGAAGGCCCAGTCTACGACATAACCTGAAACACTTAGACTTAAGCAGTAACACTTCGACATCACAAGGACAACCGCCCGAGCCTGGAAGTTGCCTGTTCGTGGAGGCAGTCCATGGCTCGGGTGATTGAAACTCAATGATTTCAGGCGTGTGTCGCTTATCGTTCTATTGCCAGGGCCAGGCCCTGTCCTACGCCGACGCACATGGTCGCCAATCCTTTGCTGCCGCCGGTTTTCTCCAATTGGTGCAACGCTGTCAGCACCAGACGCGCCCCGCTCATCCCCAACGGATGGCCGAGGGAAATGGCGCCGCCATTGGGGTTGACCTTGGGCGAATCGTCCGCGATGCCCAGTTCACGCATGACCGCCAAGCCCTGACTGGCGAACGCCTCGTTGAGTTCGATGACATCGAAATCCGACACCGCCAACCCCAGACGCTCGACCAGTTTGCGCACCGCCGGGACAGGGCCAATGCCCATCACACGAGGTTCGACGCCCGCGCTGGCCATGCCCAACACGCGCGCACGGGGGGCCAGGCCATGTTTCTTGACCGCTTCAGCCGAGGCCAGAATCAGCGCCACCGCGCCATCATTCAGGCCCGCCGCGTTGCCTGCGGTGACCGTTTTACCGGGACCGTTGACGGGTTTGAGCTTGCTCAGGGCTTCGAGGCTGGTGTCGGCCCGTGGGTGCTCGTCTTTGTCGACGAGGGTTTCGCCCTTCTTGTGCGCGATACGCACTGGCACGATTTCTTCTGCAAAAAAGCCGCTGGCCTGAGCCGCCGCCGTGCGCTGCTGACTGCGCAGCGCGAATGCGTCCTGGTCTTCGCGGGACACCTTGAAGTCTTCGGCGACGTTGTCACCGGTTTGCGGCATGGTCTCTACGCCGTACTGATCTTTCATCAACGGGTTGACGAAGCGCCAGCCCAAGGTCGTGTCTTCCAGCTTCTGGCCGCGACCGAAGGCAGTATCGGCCTTGCCCATCACGAACGGCGCGCGGGACATCGACTCGACGCCCCCAGCAATCGCCAGGTCCATTTCGCCACAGGCAATGGCGCGGAATGCCGTACCGACCGCATCCAGCCCCGAAGCGCACAGGCGGTTCAGGGTCACACCCGGTACGGTTTCCGGCAGGCCCGCCAGCAACAGCGCCATACGCGCCACGTTGCGATTGTCTTCACCGGCCTGGTTGGCGCAGCCGAGGAAAACTTCGTCGACTTCCTTCCAGTTCACCGACGGATTGCGCTCCATCAGCGCCTTGATCGGCAATGCAGCCAGATCGTCAGCACGAACCGTGGCCAGTGCGCCACCGAAGCGGCCAATCGGGGTGCGAATCGCGTCGCAGATAAAGACCTCACGCATCATGCTTCTCCCGGTGCCTGACCGTGAGCGGCAGCGGTACGCGCTTCCAGATCACGCAGGGCAGACAATTCGTATTCGCTCGGCTCTTCAGACACCACAACGTTGTCCGCGAAACGAAGCTCCCAGCCTGTGGCCGCGATGACTTGTTCGCGGGTGACGCCCGGATGCAGCGTAGTTACGACGAATTCGTTGGTGCCCGCTTCCGGCTCCATGATGCACAAGTCGGTGATGATGCCGACCGGGCCGGCTCCCGGCAGGCCGAGGCGCTTGCGGGAATCGCCGCCCTCGCCATGCCCCACGGAGGTCACGAAATCCAGCTTGTTGACGAACGCGCGGGAAGACTGCTTCAGGATGATCAGCACTTCCTTGGCTGACCCGGCAATTTCCGGCGCGCCACCGGCACCCGGCAGGCGCACTTTCGGATTGTGATAGTCGCCCACCACGGTGGTGTTGATGTTGCCAAAGCGGTCGACCTGCGCCGCACCGAGGAAACCGACATCCACCCGGCCGCCTTGCAGCCAGTAACGGAAGATTTCACTGGTGGAGACCACAGTGTCGGCGGTTTCAGCCAGCTCGCCATCGCCAATGGATAGCGGCAGCACGTTGGGTTTGGCACCAATCGGGCCGGACTCGTAGATCAACACGACATCAGGCGACGAGGTCAGACGTGCGAGGTTAGCGGCCTTGGAAGGCAAACCGATGCCGACAAAGCAGACCGAACCGTTCTTCAGGCGGCGAGCCGCAGCCACGGTCATCATTTCACTGGTGGTGTACGTCATTATTTTGCCTCCGAAGCGCGGGCCAGCTTGCTCTGGAACTCACTGAAATCACGGGTGCCGTGGATGTATTCCTCGATCCACGCAGTAAATGCCTCACGGTCGCGACCGATCGGGTCCCACGCCTGATAGAAACGGTTGTCACGCTCGTAGTAGCCATGAGCGTAGGAAGGGTGCGCACCACCGGGCACGACGCACACGGCACTCAGCGCCCAAGTCGGCAGCACACAGGCGTTCATCGGCGCGTTCAGGTCGTCGACGATTTCTTCGACGGTGACAATGCAGCGCTTGGCAGACAGTGCGGCTTCTTTCTGCACGCCAAGAATGCCCCACAGCAGCACGTTGCCTTTGCGGTCGGCTTTCTGGGCGTGAATCACGGTCACATCCGGGCGCACGGACGGCACGGCAGCCAACACTTCGCCGGTGAACGGGCAGGTCACGGACTTGATCAGCGGGTTGACCTTGGGCAAGTCGGACCCGGCGTAAGCGCGCAAGACAGCGAACGGCAGACCCGATGCACCCGCTACATAGGCGTTGGCCAGATCAGCATGGCTGTGCTCTTCGATTTCCATCCGTTGCGGCCATTGCTTTTCAACGGCGTCACGCAAACGATGCAGCGAACCTACACCCGGGTTACCGCCCCACGAAAAAATCAGCTTCTTCGCACAGCCGGCGCCAATCAGTTGGTCGTAGATCAAGTCAGGGGTCATGCGAACCAGCGTCAGGTCTTTCTTCTTCTGACGAATGATTTCATGCCCGGCTGCGGTAGGAATCAGATGGGTGAAGCCTTCCAGCGCAACGGTGTCGCCATCGTTGACGAATTGCTTCACGGCATCGTGCAGGGAAAGAATTTCAGCCATGGGGCGCTCCAGGTTCGAATCTCTATCGGTGAGCGGCGCGTTGTCGATCAGCGCCGGGATGAGATTCAGGTTATGCCTGAGCGTGGGGCGTAACAATCCGATAATCGATTATCTGTTCGATAATCGAACAGAGAGTGCATCAGCAGAAATCACGTGAACAACTGAGTGCTCAGGTCTCGACTGGCGTCGAGCATGATCGGCAGAAATTTCTGCTCAAGCTCATTGCGCGTCACCCGGCCCGCGCTGGTGCTGACATTAAGCGCGGCAAGCACCTGGCCGGATGCGTCGTAAACCGGAACTGCAATGGAACGCAGACCCTGTTCCAGCTCCTGATCAACAATGCACCACCCCTGCTGGCGAACCTGTTGCAGACATTCGAGCAAGGCGTCGGGTGTGCGCAGGGTGCGGCTGGTTTTGGGCTGCAGATCGACGTGATCGAGATACTCCTGCAACGACACATCATCCAGCGCCGCCAGCAGAATTCGCCCCATCGACGTGCAATAGGCCGGTAGACGACCGCCGACGGCCAGATCCACCGAAATCAGCCGCTGCGTCGTCGCCGAACGGGCTATATAAAGGATGTCATCGCCTTCGAGGGTGGCCATATTGCAGGCTTCATGCAACTGATTGCTCATGCGATCCAGATAAGGCTGAGACGACACTGCCAACGGGGTCGACGACAGATACGCATGGCCCAGAGTGAGCACTTTGGGCAATAGCGAATACGTGCGACCGTCGGTGGTGGCATAACCGAGCTTGATCAATGTATGCAGACAACGCCGAACTGCAGCGCGCGGGATTTCGGTGCGATGGCTGATCTGGGCGATGGTCAGGTGCCGTTTACGCTCCTGAAAGGCATGAATCACTGCCAGCCCACGCGCCAGAGAGGTCATGAAATCCGGATCACCCGTAAAGGCCTGAATCCGCTTGGCAGGAGACGCCACAATGGGCGGGGCCAGCGAAGAAAAGGAATTACGCAGTTGATCGTTCATCTTCACACCGTTCGTCGCGGCCTTGCAGGCCTTCTGTAGCGCCACTCTCGCTTCTTTTGCAGAGAACGGCAAGAGCGATCCGTGCGATTATCGAACCACTGGCCGATAATCGCAATTGACCCGCCGCTCAGTTGCTTATACCTTTCACACGCCACCATGTGGCTTCTTGGAAATACTGGTCAGGTACCCACTGAGAAGTCCCAGGCAACGGCCTTGCTCACTGCAAGGCCGTTTTTGTCTCCACGCCTCCTCGCCTCGCAATAAATTGTAAGCAATCCAATACACTCACGCTTATCGCCCCATGAAGAGCGCCATGGAATTACGTCGCCAGTTTTTTGTCTCTGCATGCCGAGTTTTGAATATTAAAGTTTTGTCATGATTTCTCCTTCATGAACTTCGGAAGCGTCGTACAAGAAAACAGTATCTGTTCGCAGTTATTGAATTGAAGTGCGCTGCACAGTTGACTACCGCGATCTTCTTGGAGATAGTGCCCACTCATTGACGAGCTGTAACGCCAAGGCGCGTGTGCCATCCGAAACCCTGAAGGTAATGGATCCAATCAACGCGCCGCATGCACTACCCGAGTGCCATGCCCGGCGATAGACAGGCCAGAAGCCTGGTCAATCTGCCAGCCTCCTGGCAAACCGAACACATGAATTGGGGCTACGACAGTTTTGTCGTTCTGGTGTGCGTAGCCGCATGTGACAAGAAGTGTTTAATACATTCGTTGAAGACTCATCGCACACGTTTGCCATCCGTCGCCAGCGCTCGACACTTCTGCCACCTGCGTTATCACCAGAATCACACTCGACACGATCAGGTAATAATGTGACCAAAGATGAACTGCGCGCAGAACTAGAGCGCCAGGAACAACGTTACAAGGAAGTCTACGGCGGTGAAGTGACCACCTACGCCGCCCAGCCGGAGCCCGAACGCAAGCCATGGCGCAAACGTGCCAGCCTGCTCGATCAGGCGTTCAAGCAAGAACTTCAGAAGATGGAAGAAGAGCTCAAGGAAGAACGTTGATCCTTGATCGGCTCAGGCTCGATGTACCGACATAGGCAAGGTGACCCGCAAGGCTTTCCCACAGAAAGTCAACGGGGGTGAACGGGCAGAATTTTCGTTGCAGGTTGCTACCAATTGGCGGCTTGCCTATCGATTAGTTTTTTTTCTGTCATAATCCCGCCCCCTTAATACCGGGTCAGAAAACCTTCCATGATCGATTTATTCAGCGGACTGGATGCTTGGGTGATTGTGAGCTTGTTGCTCGCCCTGGCCTTCGTCCTCACCTTCGAGTTCATCAACGGCTTTCATGACACCGCCAACGCGGTGGCGACAGTCATTTACACCAAGGCGATGCCGCCCCACCTGGCGGTGTTCTTCTCGGGTGTGTTCAACTTTCTCGGGGTGCTGCTTGGCGGCGTCGGCGTTGCGTATGCCATCGTCCATCTGCTGCCAGTCGAACTGCTGATCAACGTCAACACCGGTCATGGCCTGGCCATGGTGTTTTCGCTTCTGGCTGCGGCGATCACCTGGAACCTGGGCACCTGGTACTTCGGGATTCCGGCGTCCAGCTCCCATACGCTGATCGGTTCGATTCTGGGCGTGGGCCTGGCCAACGCGCTGATCAACCACATTCCGCTGGCGGAAGGCGTGAACTGGCAGAAGGCAATCGACATTGGCGCCTCGCTGGTGTTCTCGCCTCTGATGGGCTTCATCGTCGCCGCACTGGCGTTGATCGCGCTGAAGGCGTGGCGTCCGCTGTCGAAGATGCACAACACGCCGGAACAGCGTCGCAATACCAAGGACAAGAAGCATCCACCCTTCTGGAACCGTCTGGTGCTGGTGATTTCAGCGATGGCGGTCAGCTTCGTCCACGGTTCCAACGACGGCCAAAAAGGCATTGGCCTGATCATGCTGGTGCTGATCGGTATCGTTCCTGCCCAATTCGTGCTGGACCTGAGCACCACCACGTACCAGATCGAACGTACTCGCGACGCCACGCTGCACTTGAGCCAGTTCTACCAGCGCAACAACGCGACGCTGGGCGAATACCTGGCACTGGGCAAATCGACGAACGGTGACCTGCCGGAGCACTTCAGCTGCAACCCGGAGCAAACCGAGCCGACTATCGACGCGTTGCTCAATAACCTCAAAGGCGTAACGGACTACCACAGCCTGTCTGCCGAGCACCGCATCGAAACCCGCCGTTATCTGCTTTGCCTGGACGATACGGCGCGCAAGGTCGGGAAACTGCCTGCGCTCGACGCCCGCGAAAAATCCGATCTGGAAAAGCTGCGCAAGGACCTGACCGCCACGACCGAATACGCGCCGTTCTGGGTGATTCTCGCTGTCGCACTGGCGCTGGGTATCGGCACCATGGTCGGCTGGAAACGCGTGGTACTGACCATCGGCGAGAAAATCGGTAAACAGGGCATGACCTACGCACAAGGCATGTCGGCTCAGATCACCACTGCCAGCGCGATCGCCTTGGCCAACGTGTTCAGCCTGCCAGTCTCGACCACCCACATCCTGTCGTCTGGCGTCGCTGGCACCATGGTTGCCAACAGGAGCGGTCTGCAAGGCGGCACCGTCCGCAACATTCTGCTCGCCTGGGTGCTGACGCTGCCTGCCACTGTTGCGCTGTCCGCTGCGCTGTTCTGGCTGTCGTCCAAGGCGCTGGCGTGATTCAACAGCCCTCGTGACATGAAAATGCCCACAATTGAGTGGGCATTTTCGCTTCTACAGTCCACTTTAACGTCGCTTCTTACTGCCGCCCAACAAAGATCCCATGAGACCGCGCACCAATTCCCGACCGATCTGGTTGGCGGCCTGGCGCACTGCACTCTTGACCGCCTGCCCCGCCAGGCTACCCAAAAAGCCGCCTGCGAGATCGGCCAGACCGCCTTCGGACTTTTCTTCAGCGCCGGGTTTCGAGGCAGCATCAGGCGCAGCGCCTTTGCGCGCCAATAGCATCTCGTAGGCTGATTCGCGGTCCACCGCCTTGTCATACCGACCGGCAAGCGGCGAATGAGCAATCAGCACTGCTCGCTCCGCCTCACTCAGCGGCCCGATCCGCGATTGTGGAGGCGCCACCAGCACACGCCTGACCACTTCCGGCGTACCCTTTTCCTGCAAGGTGCCCACTAACGCCTCGCCGATACCCAATTCGGTCAGCACCGTCAGCGCGTCGAAAGCAGGGTTGGGCCTGAAACCCTCCGCCACGGCTTTCAGCGATTTCTGTTCCTTACTGGTAAATGCTCGCAGGCCGTGCTGAATGCGCAGACCCAACTGCGCCAGAACGGTGTCTGGCAGATCACCCGGCGACTGGGTCACGAAATACACGCCGACACCCTTTGAGCGAATCAGACGAACCACCTGTTCGAGGCGGTCTTGCAAGGCTTTGGGGGTATCGGCGAACAACAAATGGGCCTCATCAAAAAACAATGCCAGCAGGGGTTTGTCCGCATCGCCGCGCTCCGGCAATTGCTCGAACAATTCCGCCAGCAGCCAGAGCAGAAAGGTCGCGTACACTTTCGGCGCTTCATGCACCAACCGGCTGGCGTCGAGCAAATGAATGCGCCCTCGCCCGTCACTTGCCGGTTGCAGAATATCTTCCAGTTGCAGCGCGGGTTCGCCAAACAGCGCCTCGGCCCCCTGCTGTTCCAGAACAGCCAGCCGCCGCAGCAGCGCCTGGCTGGAACCCGTCGTCATCAGGGCACTGTCCTCGCCCAATGCCTGCGGGTTGTCGTGCAAGTAATTGAGCAAAGCCTTGAGGTCTTTGATATCCAGCAACAACAGGCCCTCGCGATCCGCCACCTTGAACGCCGCGTACAGGGCCGACTGCTGACTGTCCGTAAGTTCGAGCAAACTGCCGAGTAGCAAAGGCCCCATTTCCGATAGTGTCGTTCGCAAAGGATGACCCGATTGGCCGTAAACATCCCACAATGTCACCGGATACGCCTGGGGCGTGTGATTGAGCCAAGGCATCCCGGCAATGCGCTCGGCGACCTTGCCCTGGGGGCTGCCCGCCGCCCCCAGACCGCACAAATCACCTTTGATGTCGGCAGCGAACACGGCCACTCCGGCATCGCTGAACACTTCAGCCAAGCGCTGCAAGGTGACCGTCTTTCCGGTGCCCGTAGCGCCTGCTACCAGACCGTGGCGATTACCAAGCCTGAGCGTCTGCCCGACCGGCTGGCCATCCGGCCCCGCACCAATCAGCATCTGTTGAGAATCCGGCATGTCTTCACCTACAAATCAAATGGGAGTTGCAGCAAGACCACGGCGAAACGACACACCCTTGCCTGCATCGACGATTGCCAACTGAAGTCAGCCCCTTCACTCTAGTTCAATGCAGCCCGGGCACCGGCCACCCACCACCTGCTTACGAACACCTGATTGTGAACGCTGTCCACTCAGCACCCAAAACGAAGAGCATTTGTCATCGTGCCCATTGCCTTTTTCTTACCCGCGTTCAAATCGTCCAACAGGTCCTGCGCGTGAAACGACTCGTCTGGCTTGTCGTCATTCTGCTGATCGCCTTGCTGATTCCGTTCTTCATGGGCGGCGCAGAGATGTTTCACCGCTTGCGCAATTTTCCCCTGACACTGCTGCTCGCCATGTTTGGCATGGTGCTGGTGGGATGGTGCGCCAACACCATGCGACTGCGGCTATTGCTGGGTGAGAGCGCTGCCGGAGTCGGCATGCGTAAAAGCTTGGGCATCGTCATGGCCACGGAATTTGCCTACAGCGCGACACCTGGAGGCAGCGGCGCGCCATTGACCTTGGTGGCGTTGTTGTCACGTTGCGGCATCGGCCCTGCCAGAAGCACGGCCGCGTTCGCCACCGACCAACTCAATGATCTGGTGTTTTTCCTGCTGGCACTGATCGGGATTCTGATTTACGCGGTCTTTCACAAGCTCAGTGAAAATCTGGAATGGATGCTCATCGCCAGCGCGCTGCTGATCGGCGCGGGTTTATGCGTGTGTGCAGGCTTCGCACGCTTTCACCGGCGCATCATTCTGTTTAATGGCAAGTTGCTGACACGTCTGAGACGCAAGAACACCACACGCATTCGCTGGGCACGCAAACTTCTGCATTTTCGCGACGCACTGGCTGATACCTGGAAAATGCCCCATCGCATTCTGCTCAAGGTATTCGCCCTGACCTGCGTGCACTGGGGCCTGCGCTACAGCGTAATGTATCTGGCCCTCAGAGGCCTGGGAGTCGACATCGACTGGGCCTGGACGTTTCTGGTGCAAATGCTGTCGCTGAGTGCGGGACAGTTCAGCCTGTCACCGGGCGGTGCCGGGGCTGCGGAATTGACATCAGCCGCCCTGTTGGCGCCGATGGTGGGTAAATCGACCGCTGCGGCGGCGATTCTGATCTGGCGGATCGTGACCTACTACTTCTACCTGATCGCAGGCGGGCCGGTCTTTCTGCTGATGGTCGGCAAGCCGCTGCTGATGAAGCTATTGCGAGTCAGGACCGGCTGACTCGTCCTCATCAGGCTTCACCTGTTCCCACAACTGCGCAGCGCCCTCGAACTCGGTGCCGTCTTCGGGAGACAGCGCATCCGGGTCGTAACGCGTCAGACAGCCTTCACCCAGCGTCGGCGGGGCTTTGGACGTGGCTTTGTCGAGTGGATGGGTCATTGCAGAATGCCTCCGAAGATGGGGACACGTGTCCTGTGGGAGCGAATTCATTCGCGATGCAAGGGTACATCCGGCAGTTACGCATAGGATGTACCGCGCTCTCGCGAAGTACCGCCCAGAATGAATTCACCCCCGCAGGGCTGGGCGTGCTTCGAGCTTAGTCGAATACCACCGTCTTGTTGTCGTGCACCAGAACGCGGTCTTCCAGATGCGCGCGCAAGCCGCGAGCCAGCACCATTTTCTCGACGTCACGACCGAAACGTACCATGTTCTCGATGCTGTCGCGGTGGCTGACACGCACCACGTCCTGTTCGATGATCGGACCGGCATCCAGCTCTTCGGTCACGTAATGGCACGTCGCACCGATCAGCTTCACGCCGCGCAGCGACGCCTGATGGTAAGGCTTGGCGCCCACGAACGACGGCAGGAAGCTGTGGTGAATGTTGATGACTTGATGCGCGTACTCGCGACACAGTTGGGGCGGCAGGATCTGCATGTAGCGCGCCAGTACCACCACATCGGCCTCATGCTGCTTGACCAGACGCGACACTTCGGCGAACGCAGGCTCCTTGTCCTTTGGGTCTACCGGGACGTGGTAATAAGGAATGTCGTGCCACTCGACCATGCTGCGCAGATCCTGATGGTTGGAAATCACGCAGGCGATTTCGCAGTCCAGTTCATCGCTGTGCCAGCGGTGCAACAGATCCGCCAGGCAGTGCGATTCGCGGCTGGCCATGAGTACGACGCGCTTTTTCTGATCGGAGTCGGTGATGCGCCAGTCCATCGAAAACTCTTCCGCGATCGGGGCAAATGCCGCGCGAAAGCCTTCCAGGTCAAAAGGCAGGGTGTCGGCGCGGATTTCATGCCGCATGAAAAACCAGCCGCTGAGGTTGTCAGAGTGATGGCTCGCTTCCGTGATCCAGCCGTTGTACGACGCCAGAAAGTTACTGACTTTGGCAACGATGCCGACACGGTCCGGGCAGGCGATCACCAGACGAAAAGTGCGCATGGGGGAAAACTCCAGAACTTCGCAAAGGCGGCTATTCTAGCGATAACCCGGCGCCAGTGCAGTATGCTGATCACGCAGATTTTCCCCGGGCAGAAAAAAGGATCCGATCAATGGTAATGGACCGGTGTTTTCACCCGAGGTCCGCCCGCGCCGAACATAGCGTCGCTAAAAACTTATTAACCGTCACTTCTTACCGCCGACAGTGTTGTTTGATGGCCCGCGTATGTTCATACGCTATTTCAAAATGCTACGAATAAAACTTTTCTTAAATGTTTACTTGCGCAAATACTGTGACTATTATTGCGTCATTGCACCCCGCTCATCACAACACAGGTAGCCCTCATGTCCCTGATCAACGAATACCGCGCAACAGAAGAAGCCATCAAAGAATTGCAGGCCCGTCTGCAAAACCTGCAACAAGACGACAAGCTGCAAAAAGAACTTGAGTTTGAAGGCAAGCTGCGGTCGCTGATGGGTGAGTACCAAAAATCGCTGCGCGACATCATTGCGCTGCTGGATCCAGAATCCAAACTGAAGGCCCCACGTGGCGCCGCTGTCAAAACTACCGGCACCAAGCGCGCACGCAAGGTCAAGCAATACAAGAACCCGCACAACGGCGAAATCATCGAAACCAAAGGCGGCAACCACAAAACGCTGAAAGAGTGGAAAGCCAAGTGGGGCGGTGACGAGGTTGAAAGCTGGGCAACGCTGCTGGGCTAATTAGCCCGCGTGTTGTAACCGTCGTTGTACAGTGATGTGCGACCTGAAAAACGCCAGCGATTGCTGGCGTTTTTTATTGCCCCGGATTCATCATGCACCTGCGTCAAAGTCCGACTCGTTGCTGCAGTTGCAGCGAGTAATCCTGCCACTGGGCCAGCACCTTCAATTGATCCGGTGTCGCCTTCAGCGACAGCTCTAGCAGCGCCTTGGTAAAGGCCTTCAAGGTATTCGGGGCGCCTGCTTCAGGATCGGTCAAGCGTTGCTGACAAAAACTCAACCAGCGCTGCCGTTCAACATCGTTCAAGGTTTCAGCAAAGTTTCGTGCCCGGTAACGAAACAGCAACTCAGGCAACCGTGGATCATCAAAAAGCCACGGATCGCTGGCCAACTGTTGCGGTTCGGCCAGACGCACCTGCTCACAGAGACGACGGTCCCGATCGTTAATGAATCCATCATATAACTGTTGTTCCGGGTCATCGCTGACAGCGAATTCGTCAGCGCCGTAAACCGTTTTCAACTTATCCAGCCAGATCCCCTGCCCTTCACTCAGGTCCCGGGCACGCGCCTTGTAAACGTCCATATCCAGTTGCAGACGCTCACGGTCCTCCTCTCGCAACACGCTTAACGGGGCCACGACCGGGCACTTGTTTATATGCAGTAGTTTAAGCGGCACCGGCAACTGGCCGTCGAGCAGATCTTCGCGACGGGTATATAAGCGCTGACACAACGTTTGCGCCGCTTCATCCAGTAATGGACGGGGGTCATGAAAAAGGTCGCAGACAATCAGGGCATTGCGATTGGTCGGGTGCCAGGCCAGCGGCAGAACAACGCTCAAATAACTTCGCGCGGCGGAAAAGCGTCCGGATATATGAACAAGCGGCTGTAGCAAACGGATCTGATCCTGAACCTTATGTTTACTGCGTAGCTGAAAAAGATAGTCGTACAGCTTGGGCTGCTTGTCCCGGATCAGGCGCGCCAGTGCAATCGTCGCTCGCACATCGGACAGCGCGTCGTGAGCCTGTCCATGGTCTATACCGTTGGCGACGGTCAATCGCTCCAGCTTGAGCGTGCCCCGCCCCTCTTCCTCCGGCCAGACGATCCCTTCGGGGCGCAAGGCATAGGCCGTACGCACGACATCGATCAGGTCCCAGCGGCTGTTGCCACCTTGCCACTCGCGTGCATAGGGGTCGTAGAAGTTGCGATAAAGGCTGTAGCGGGTCATCTCGTCATCGAAGCGCAACGTGTTGTAGCCCGCACCACATGTACCGGGCAACGCCAGCTGGGCATGGACCCGAGTCATGAAATCTGCTTCGCACAGGCCCTTTTCAGCCAGCCGCGCAGGTGTGATACCGGTGACCAGACACGCCGCCGGATGAGGCAGGATGTCATCGCTGGGTTGACAATAGAGGTTCACGGGTTCGTCGATTTCGTTGAGCTGGTCGTCCGTGCGGATCCCCGCCACCTGAAGCGGCCGGTCGTTACGCGGATTGATCCCGGTGGTTTCGTAGTCGTACCAGAAGATGCTGGAAGTCACGGGTAGATCCTGAGCAAAAGTCCCGCGCAGTCTAACAGATGCGATCAGGCACCCAGACCGTCCAAAAGGCGTCGTGAAGTGTTTAAAGACGTTTCCCACAACACGGTTCAGAATCGTCCGGTTGCTTAGCGTTCATACCGTGGCTAGCATCAACTTTTATTTTCAGGCATACCCCTCCCGACAATGTCCTCCTCGCAAGCCTGGCCAAGGAACGCTGCACAGCCTGCCCCGCTGGACACCCGCATCCGCATGGAAACTCCGGAAGGCATCGATTTGCTGCTGCGCCCGGCGGGGCTGTTGTCCCGTTCACTGGCGTTCACGATCGATCTGGCCATTCGCGGCGTGTTACTGATCGCGTTGTTCTTCCTGCTCGATGCCTTCGGCGAATTCGGCAGTGGGGTGTTCGTGCTCACACTGTTTCTCATCAACTGGTGGTACATGGTGCTGTTCGAAGTGCTGCATCAAGGGCGCACACCCGGCAAACAGATCATGGGCCTGCGTGTGGTTCATGACGACGGCACGCCGGTGGGGTGGTCGGCCTCGCTGCTGCGCAATTTGCTGCGCTTCGTCGACATGCTCCCGTTTGGGTACAGCGTCGGCGCCTTCGCTTGCCTGCAACATCCATTGTTCAAGCGACTGGGGGATCTGGCCGCCGGCACACTGGTGATCTACCGCGACGTTCCGGTCACGCGTCCTGCCGTACCGGATGCTCCCTTGCTGATGCCCCCCCTGCGTCTGACACTGGACGAGCAGCGGGCGATACTGTCCTTTGCCGAACGACAACAGCACTTCACACCCGCCAGAGCGCAGGAACTGGCTGCGCTGCTGGTGACGCCCCTGCAAATGCCGACGCAGACGCCCCCTCAACATGCGGTTGACCAGTTGAACGGTATCGCGCGTGGGCTGGCGGGGTCACCATGAAACAACGCGAGTTCGAACAACGCCATCAGGCAGACTGGACGCGCTTCGCCGAGCGCCTGGTGATCCTGGAGAGCAGTCGTCGCCTCAACGAAGCGGGCAAGGGCTTCACCGAAGACTATCGCCAGATTTGCCGGCACCTGGCTCTGGCACAGGAGCGTGGGTACAGCAGTCACCTGGTCGATCCCTTGCAGCAGCTGGCGATGCGAGGTCATCAACAGCTCTATCGTCATCGCAGTCAACTCGTGGCCCGGCTTCTGAGTTTCGTTCTGGCTGACTTTCCTCGGCTGGTACGTGCCGAATGGCGGCTGGTCGCCTTCTCGGGAGTGCTGTTCTTCGGCAGCCTGTTCATCATGGGAGTGCTCGTTCACGGCTACCCGGACCTGATCTACAGCGTTGTCAGCCCCGCAGAGGTCAGTGAAATGGAGGGCATGTACGACCCGGCAGCCAGACGCCTTGGACAGTCTGCCGAGCGGGCGTCGAGTACAGACTGGCTGATGTTCGGCTACTACATCATGCACAACATCGGCATCGCGTTTCAGACCTTCGCCAGCGGATTGCTGTTCGGCCTGGGCAGTCTGTTCTTCCTGCTGTTCAACGGTTTGATGATTGGCGCAGTAGCGGGGCATCTCACGAACGTCGGGTTTGGTGAAACCTTCTGGCCGTTCGTGGTGGGCCACGGTTCATTCGAGTTAACCGCCATTGCCCTGGCAGGCGCGGCAGGTTTGAAACTGGGTTGGGCGTTGCTGGCGCCCGGTCCGCTGCGGCGTGGCGAAGCCTTGAGAGTGGCCGCGCAAACCAGCGTTCGCCTGATGGGTGGCGTTATCCTGTTTCTGATGATCGCCGCCTTCATCGAGGCCTATTGGTCATCGATGACCTGGCCGCAGCCCGTCACCAAGTACCTGGTCGGTGCCACGTTGTGGTTGCTGGTCGGCGCCTATCTGATTTTCGCCGGACGCACCGCCCATGCGCCTGACTGAAGCCCACGTGGCCATCCGCCCGCGCAACCCTTGGGAAGCCGTCGACCTGGGTGTCCTGTTCGCGCGCCAGCACCAATGTTTGTTGATGACCAGTTGGGCGTTGGTGACGCTGCCGACGTTCCTGCTGCTCAGCGTGGTGCTGTGGGACTATCCGACCCTCGCGGTGCTGCTGTTCTGGTGGCTGAAGCCCGCCTTCGAGCGTCTGCCCCTGCTGATCCTGTCGCAAGCCCTGTTCGGCCAGCCTCCCACACTCAAAAATGCCCTTGGCGCCTGGGTTCGAGCGCTCAAACCACAACTGTTGGCCAGCCTGACCTGGCGCCGCTTCAGCCTCAGCCGCAGCTTCAATCTGCCGGTCCTGCAACTGGAGGGGCTGGATGGCTTGCCCCGCGCGCAACGCATCGCGCTGCTTGGCCAGAAAAACCTTTGGGTGGCTCGCTGTCTCACCTCGATGGGCAGCACACTGGAAATGTGCCTCTGGATAGGCCTGATGGTGTTGTTCTATACGCTGATCCCTCAACAGGTCGAGCTGGACTGGTCATGGCGCAGCCTGCTCGCCGTTGATAGCAGCTGGAACTGGCTGGAGCACCTGACCAACGCGTTCTATGCGCTGGTACTGGTGATGTGGGGGCCGATTTACGTGGCATCCGGATTTGCGCTGTACATCAATCGCCGCACCACACTCGAAGCCTGGGACATCGAATTGACGTTCCGCCGCCTGCGTCAGCGAGTGGTCGGCAGTGCCTATGCCTTGTTGCTCGGCGTCGCACTGGCGCTGAGCGTTTCGCCATCCAGTGTCATGGCAGACGAAAGCGCTGACGAGCCGAATTACAGCTGCCCGCTGCCACCACTGGATCTGCCGCAAACAGAGGATCAGGTCGCAGCCCCCAACACGGCAAGGCTGCTCAATCAGCCACTGACCAGTGCAGCGTCCCGAGAGGCGATCAAAGGCGTGCTCGACAGCCCGCCCTTCAAGAACCCGAAAAACGTTTCAGGCTGGCGGCTGCCCGAACAAAAGCACAACGCGAAAACAAAGGCCAGCGACACCCCTCAGTGGCTGGCAAAGCTGATTCTGGGCATGCTCAACCTTGGCAAAACGCTTTCAACCGTATTCGAAGCCCTGCTCTGGACGCTTCTCGCACTGACCTTGGGCTGGGTCATCTGGCGCTATCGGGCCTGGTTCGGCACATTCGTCAGCCGCAACAAGGCGACACCTGTAACTCGCCACAACGTTCCCCAGCAATTGTTCGGCTTGCAGGTGAATACAGAGAGCCTGCCGGACGACGTTGCCGCTGCCGCCGAACGACTCTGGCAGCAATCACCTCGCGAAGCGCTCAGCCTGTTGTATCGCGCACTGCTCAATCGCCTGCTGACCGACTACCAACTGCCCTTGAAAAACTCGGACACCGAAGGGCAAGTGCTGGCGCATACCGAGCGATTGAACCTGCCCCCCTTGCATGCCTTCAGCCAGACCCTCACCCATCACTGGCAAACCCTCGCCTACGGCCACCAACTCCCCGCCGCAGAGGTGCTGAAATCGCTGTGCGATGACTGGCGACGTCTGTTTACCGGAGAAACGACAGCATGAGCCGCCGTATCGGGTTCGTGATCATTGCGCTGGTCCTGCTCAGCATTGCGGGCGCCAGCGTGCCTCTGCTCAAGCGCCTCGAACACTATCAGGAAGTGGTCGATCAAGGCCCTGCCCCAGAGGTGAGAGCGAATCCCTATCTGGCGGCTGAAACGTTTCTGCGCGAGCGCGGCATCACCGTCAACACGACACAGGCCCTCAACGTGCTGCCTGATATCGGTCAGCAGCCTCAGACCCTGATGCTGCTGGACACCCGCGAAAAGATGACGCCGAGCGAAGTCCAGCGTCTACTGAGGTGGGCGCGAGCAGGCGGACGGCTGCTCTTCGTTGCCGAGCAGTTGTGGGATGAAACGAAGGGCCGCAGTGGCGATCTGTTGCTCGATCAACTGCACATTCACCAATTCCTCACCCGCGACCTGCGCGAACAGGACAAACAGCGCGAGCGAGCGTTGAACACCCCTGTCATTCCGCTGAGCGTCCCGGATGTCGAAGCCCCCAAAACACTCTGGCCCGAGCTCACCCGGCTTTACGTGCAGAACGAAAACGATCCGGCCTACATGAGCTTCGATCCGGCCTTCCATCTGGACGACCCGGACAATCTTGCACAGTCCTGGGCCAACAGCGCGGATGCGACACACCTGCTACAGATGGCCTATGGCAAGGGCTTGATCACGGTGTTGACCGACGCCGACCTCTGGAAAACCCGGGCCATCGGCAAATACGACAATGCCTGGCTGCTGTGGTATCTGAGCCAGGACAGCGACGTGACGATGTTGCTGCGCACTGACCACGATAATCTGTCGGCGCTGCTGTGGCGGTATTTCCCACAGGCACTGTTCGCGCTGGCGCTGTTCATTGGCGCAGGACTCTGGCACAGCGGCATGCGCCATGGCCCCCTGCAACCGGAGCCTTCCCGCGCCAGACGGCAATTGAGCGAACACCTGCGAGCCAGCGCCGATTTCATACTGCGACGCGAGGGGCATCAGGCGCTGCTACGTCCATTGCAGCACGACATCCTGCGCCGAGCCCGTCAACGACATCCCGGCTTCGAGGGCCTGCCCGTTGCCGAGCAGTGGCAGATACTGGCCCGCATGACAGGTCAATCCACCCGCGATATCGGACAGGCATTGCGACCACGTCCGGACGAACATCTCTCCGACATTGAATTCACCCGTCAGGTTGCCTACCTGCAAAGCCTCAGGAATGCCTTAGCATGAGCGATCACCCCACGCCGCAGTCGAGCGCGACAGACAGCCAGACGGACATTGAACAGCCCGTCACCCATGCACCTGGCGAACCCGAAGACAGCGCATCTCAAGCCGGGTCCGCCAGCCACATGACTCAGCAACGTCAACGGGCGATTCATCTGGCGCAGGCCGTGCGCCATGAATTGCAAAAGGCCGTGATCGGCCAGAACCTCGTCATCGACGATGTACTGACCGCGCTGATCGGCGGGGGCCACGTTTTGCTCGAAGGCGTTCCCGGGCTGGGCAAGACCCTGCTGGTCCGTGCCCTCGCCCGCTGCTTCGGCGGTGAGTTCGCCCGTATTCAGTTCACCCCCGACCTGATGCCGAGCGATGTAACGGGGCATGCCGTGTACGACATGCAGAGTGAACAGTTCAAGCTGCGCAAAGGCCCGCTGTTCACCCACCTGCTGCTCGCCGATGAAATCAACCGCGCCCCTGCCAAGACGCAAGCCGCGCTGCTCGAAGCCATGCAGGAACGACAAGTGACGCTGGAGGGCCGCGCACTGCCGGTGCCTCAACCGTTCATGGTGCTGGCGACCCAGAACCCGATCGAACAGGAAGGCACCTACCCTCTGCCTGAAGCCGAGCTGGACCGTTTCATGCTCAAGTTGCGCATGGACTATCCACAGGCGGACCAGGAACTGGAAATGGTGCGACAGGTCACCCGATCGACGCGCTCTGACATGCTGGAGGTCCAGCCATTACGCACGCTGATGACGGCCAAGGATGTGCAGGTATTGCAACGCATCGCCAGCGAATTACCGGTGGACGATCAGGTGCTGGACTATGCGGTGCGCCTTGCCCGCACCACGCGTACATGGCCTGGCCTGACACTGGGCGCAGGCCCTCGCGCGTCCATCGCACTCGTGCGCGGCGGTCGTGCCCGTGCGCTGTTGCGCGGGGGAGACTTCGTGATCCCCGATGACATTAAAAGCTGCGCACTGGCCGTGCTTCGTCATCGCGTCAGGCTGTCGCCTGACCTGGACATCGAAGGCCTGTCGGTGGATCAGGTGCTCAAACAAATGCTCGACCAGGTTCCGGCGCCGCGTCAATGAAGCAACTGTTGAGACCCTCTACTCGACTGCTCTGGTGGCTGGCCGTTCTGGCAGGTTACGGCGTACTGCTGGGAGCATTGCAGGCGTTGGGACGAGGGCCGCTGGGCCGCCTCGACGGGCTGTTCTGGACGCTGGCCGGCGTGATGGGCGTGCTGATTGCGCTTGATGCCTGCTGGCTTTGGCGCTTGCCGTCTCCCCGTCTGCAACGCCATCTCCCCGGCAGCCTCCCATTGGGGCGTTGGGCCGAGGTGCGTATCGCGATCGAACACACCTATCGACGAAGCGTCGCCCTGAGCGTGTTCGATCACGGCCCGGAAGGCGGCACCAACCGTTTCGACGCCGAATACCTGCCCCAAGCAGTCGTACTCCGCGCCCAGCGCGGCGCGCAGCTGACCTGGCGCCTGCGCCCTACTAGCCGTGGGCTGTTCACCTTCGAAAAAGCCGAACTCCAACTGCGCAGCCCGCTGCGTCTGTGGTTTTCCCGACGCTATGTGCCGTTGATCAGCTCGGCGCGGGTCTATCCCGACTTTGCACGGCTGCACAATGGCCAGTTACTCGCGGTGGACAATTGGCTCAGCCAGATTGGCATACGTCAGCACCCTCGCCGAGGGCTGGGTCTGGAGTTCAATCAATTGCGCGAATTTCGCGAGGGCGACAGCCTCAAGCAGATCGACTGGAAGGCGACAGCCCGGCAGCGCACCCCTATAGCGCGCGAGTACCAGGACGAACGGGATCAACAAATCGTGTTTCTGCTCGACTGCGGACGTCGGATGCGCAGTCAGGACGGAGAGCTGACGCACTTCGACCATGCGCTCAACGCCTGCCTGCTTCTGGGCTACGCCGCGCTCAGGCAAGGGGATGCGGTAGGCCTGTCGACGTTCGCAGCCGAACAGGATCGACACCTGATGCCGGTCAAAGGCCCGGCTCAGTTGAACCTGCTGCTCAATCACGTATATGACCTGGACAGCACACAAAAGTCTGCCGACTACGGCGCCGCGATCGGCCAACTGTTGATCCGACAGAAACGCCGCGCCCTCGTCGTGCTGGTGACCAACCTGCGCGATGAGGACGACGAGGAATTGCTGGGAGCGGTCAAACACCTGGCACGCCAGCACCGCGTACTGATCGCCAGCTTGCGTGAGGAAGTGCTGGATGAACGGCGCAGTACACCTGTCCAGGGCTGGCAGCAGGCACTGGACTATTGCGGCACAGTGGACTTTCTCAATGCCCGGGCAAGCCTGCATGAAAGGCTGACCGCTCATGGCATTCCGGTACTGGACGTGCGCCCCGGCGAACTGGGGCCGCAATTGGTGAGTCGCTACCTGAGCTGGAAGAAAGCCGGCACCCTGTGACAGGTGCCGTTCTCAGGCAGAAGCCTCCAGCGGATAGAAGCTGAAATAGCGCTGCAGCGCCTGAATCAGATGGTAGTACTCGGCAGGTGCCGCCTGCAGCTTGAACCCTGAATCGTAGACCCTGGGGGTCTCGTCTTCCTGGCACCACAGGCAACTGGCGTTGATGTCGATGTGATAGAGACCGTTCTTCTCGTCAGGGACTTTCAGACGCAACTGAAAGTCCGCGCCGACGAGAATCGGCAGGTCGCTGATCAACATCAGACCTTGTTCGGACACGTTCCCCAGGCAACCCAATGGCTTGTCGGTGTACCGATTGAACACCTGGAGGTAGTAAGGGAGTTGGTGACGCTCGATTCGTCTTTCGTTAAGCATTGGACATGGGTCCTCGAATGACCATTGAGCATGGCCTTGCTAATGCGAAGAGATCCGGTCGCGCGTGAACCACAGACGACGAAACGACCGAACCCACCTGTTCATTACAACAGGGACGTCATCTGACTCACCAGCCATAACCGAAGTCACTCATCCGATTATTCGATTTCGCGATAGCGATTGATCCCGCTAGCCCGCGTTGAAATAACCGGAGTGCTCTTCGCCACTCCTGTGATGAAATCTTTAGGTCCCTACCGATTGCAGCCTAGCTCAACATTCTAGAAAGGCCACTCGAAAAACGTGACGCTGTATCCAAACGGGTGTAACTAGAGTGAAGCAGGTCGCGGGACTGCCGGGGGCGCGAGGTTGTCATGGCCCAACTGGTGCAGCGTATCGAGACGCGCTCGGGCTCTGAACGCGTATTCACTGTACGGGTACTGGGTGATGATGAACTGGTACGTCTGCACGGCATCGACGTACAGCTTCTGGCGCTCCAGGCACTGACCGCGCAACATCGATACTTCAGGCTGAACATAGCGGCGCGCGCGACTTTCGCGATCCACTTTGGACAGGTTGTACATCACCGCATCGCAGTCGCCCTGGGCGTACGCACGGTTGGCATTGTCCAGATGGCTGTTCATTGCCCAGCGCGTGCAGCCGCTCAAAGCCGCCAGCGCCACTAATATCATCACGATTCGCATGAGAGTCTCCTGTGCTCTCCAGCATATCGGCGCCTGGCGAGATTTCTTCAAGCCCGTTTTGCACATTGCCAGTCTGCCTACACTGGGCCGATTGCCCATTCAATACGCAACAAGTAGTGCAAAGGAACAATGACTACAGGCCAATACAGTAGTAGCCTTCCGCTGCGCTTCATTTAAGGAGTTTGTGCATGTCCGTTCGTCGCACCAAAATCGTAGCCACACTTGGCCCTGCCAGTAATTCGCCTGAAGTCATCGAGAAGCTGATTCTTGCTGGCCTGGACGTTGCCCGCCTGAACTTTTCCCACGGCACGCCTGACGAGCACAAGGCTCGCGCGAAGCTGATCCGTGACATCGCTGCCAAGAATGGCCGCTTCGTCGCGCTGCTGGGCGACCTGCAAGGCCCGAAAATCCGCATCGCCAAATTCGCCAACAAGAAGATTGAGCTGAAAGTCGGTGACAAGTTCACCTTCTCCACCAGCCATCCTCTGACCGAAGGCACGCAGGAAGTTGTCGGTATCGATTACCCCGATCTGGTCAAGGATTGCGGCGTAGGCGACGAACTGCTGCTCGACGACGGACGCGTGGTCATGCGTGTGGACACGCAAACCGCTGAAGCCCTGCACTGCACCGTGACCATTGGCGGCCCGCTGTCGGACCACAAAGGCATCAACCGCCGCGGTGGTGGCCTGACCGCACCAGCGCTGACCGACAAAGACAAGCAAGACATCAAGCTCGCCGCTGAAATGGACCTGGACTACCTGGCCGTTTCGTTCCCGCGTGACGCAGCCGACATGGAATACGCCCGCAAACTGCGTGACGAAGCTGGCGGTACGGCGTGGCTCGTGGCGAAGATCGAGCGCGCCGAAGCGGTTGCCGACGACGAAACCCTGGGCAATCTGATCCGCGCCAGTGACGCCGTCATGGTTGCCCGTGGCGACCTGGGCGTAGAAATCGGTGACGCCGAGCTGGTGGGCATCCAGAAGAAAATTATCATGTTGGCTCGACGCAACAACAAAGCGGTGATCGTGGCCACGCAGATGATGGAGTCGATGATCTCCAGCCCCATGCCGACCCGCGCTGAAGTGTCCGACGTGGCCAACGCCGTGCTCGACTACACCGACGCCGTGATGCTGTCCGCTGAAAGTGCCGCGGGTTCCTACCCTGTCGAAGCCGTTGAAGCCATGGCGCGTATTTGCGTCGGCGCCGAACGTCACCCGACCGGCAAGACTTCCAGCCACCGTATCGGCCACTCGTTCACCCGTTGCGACGAAAGCATCGCCCTGGCGGCCATGTACACCGCCAACCACTTCCCTGGCGTGAAGGCGATCATCGCACTGACCGAGAGCGGCTACACCCCGCTGATCATGTCGCGCATCCGTTCCTCGGTGCCGATCTACGCGTTCTCCCCGCACCGCGAAACCCAGGCCCGTGCGGCCCTGTTCCGTGGCGTCTACACCATTCCATTCGACCCTGCTTCGCTGCCAGCGGGCCAGGTCAGCCAATCGGCTGCGGACGAGCTGGTGAAACGCGGTCTGGTCGAGCAAGGCGACTGGGTCATCCTGACCAAGGGTGACAGTTACCACACTATCGGTGGCACCAACGGCATGAAGATTCTGCACGTCGGCGACCCAATGGTTTAAGGCACTTCGCAGCGATCAAAAAGCCCCGGCGCGTGAGCGTCCGGGGCTTTTTTGTATCGACTAACCCTTCTCCAGAAAGGTATCCGCCAGCAATTGCCCCCGTGGCAACCCGGCGATGAACAAGCGCTTCGAAAACGCCTCAACGCTACCTGGCGAACCACAAACGAGGGCGATGGTTTGTCGAGAAGCGACCCGCAAGCCAGACAGCGCAGTCTGAAACTGCTCGGCATCGATCAGCTCGACCTGCAGTTGATCATGCTCGGTCGCCAAGCCTTGAAGGCTCGCAGCCAGGTAATGTTCCCGCGCAATGTGCATCACCCGAATAGGCCCCTGATGCCCCTGCCGCAACGCTTCGCGCAGAATGCCCCATAAAGGCCCCAGACCGGTTCCCGCCGCCAGCAACCACAAAGGCCGCTCCTGCCAGTCAGGGTCGTAGTGCAGTACGCCGCCACGCAGTTCGCCCATTCGAAGTTCGTCGCCGATTTTCAAGAAGCGCGCCACATCGACGAACGCCCCGGGCCGGGCACAATCGATATGAAATTCAAGAAAGGTATCCTCCCCCGGAACGCTTGCTAGCGAATAGGGCCGCGCGACGCCACTGGCGGTCCAGAGCAGCAGATGTTGCCCGGCTCGATAGCGCAATGGACGCTCGGGTTCAAGCCGCAGACGCAACACTGAAGGACTCAGCCAGTCATGACCGCTGACAGTCGCGAGCGAACCATCGCGTACTGGGTCGAAGAGCTCGACGCTCAAGTCATCGACGACCCGGCACTGGCATGCGAGGCGCCAGCCCTTTTCGCGCTGGCCCGCATCCAGTGCCTCGGGTTGCGCATCCAGTGGCTCACCCTGAGTGCAACGCACAAGGCAGGCATGGCAACTGCCTGCACGGCAACTGTAAGGCACGCAAAGCCCCGCGCCGTTGAGTGCGTCCAACAGGTTGCTTCCGGCGGCGACCGACCATTGCCAATCACCGGCACGCAATTCAGGCATCGACGTGGTCCCATGCGCCGTGGCAGCAATTGCGACCCTGGTGTTTGGCGCGATACAAGGCCTGGTCGGCACGGTGCAATGCGTAGTCCAGTGTGTCGCTGCGTTCGATCAACGTCATACCGACCGACAGGCTCAGTTCCAGCCCCGGCAAATCAACAAGGGTGACGTGCTCGAAAGCATGGCGAACCCGCTCGCAGCAATCGATCAATTGCTCGCGGGTACAACGCGGAATCAACAACACAAATTCCTCCCCGCCATACCGCGCCAGGATGTCATCCGAACGCAGGCAATTGGCGGCCGTCTTGGCGAATACCTGAAGCACGCGGTCGCCTGCGGCGTGACCGAACACGTCATTGACCCGCTTGAAATGGTCCAGATCGATGAGCGCCAGTCCTTGCGTGTAGCTGCCCTCCATGGACTCCAGTTCACGGCTGGCCAGACGCAGGAAATGGCGCCGGTTACACAGATGGGTCAACTCGTCGGTGGACGCCAGTTCCTCAAGCTGAAACATCATGCCGCGCAGCGTTTCCTGGTGGGCTTGCAAGGTGATGCGGTGTTGGTGCATGCGTTGCCTTGAATCCTGCACAAAGCGCGCATAAAGGCACAACCAGCTCAGCGCGATAAACAGCGCTCCCGTTTGCAAAATAGCCAGACCAGGATCATCGAGGCGACCCTCATACCCGTCCCAAAGATTGAGCGCCGTGAATCCCAGCAACGCAAACACCGCACAACGGGTGAAGACTCTGGGCGGCAGATGGAACAGACCGAACAGCAGCACCAGCACATACAACAGCAAAAAGGTGCCCCGCGCCGAATCCAGGTGATAGAGCAGAAAGGTTTCCCATCCAAGGCCCATCAACACCTGAAACTCCGTCAGGCTCGAATCCTTGAAGCGTTGGTTGTAACCGCTGAAAAAAGCCAGGCTCAGCACCGCCTGAGACATCATCACCGAGACGCTGACCAGCCAGACGTCGAAGAAATCAGCGTGGTAATACCCCGCGCAATACGCCAGCCAAACGAGCACGATCAGCAGCATGTAGGTGCCCGCCGCCATGGCGAAGCGCTTCAACCGCAAGCGCTGAATAGTTCCATCTACATGGGGGTGATTCATCATTGAGGCTCTTGCAGTCCGACCAGATGTGCCTGCCTTAAACAGCCTTCTGATCGAGTCTTGCTGTCGGAAAAGGCAGAGGCGCTACGGTCATCCGGAAAAATGCCAATGTAGAGCAAACGTGGCGATTCGCCAACGCGTGCTGAACGATCAGTCTCGGCCACACATCTGAACGACACACGTGCTGCCATCCTCCCTCGGTGCCTGCCCACAGGGAAACACTCTGCAAACCTTCCACGGGAGTGCAATACATATATATACCAACCCGCAGAGAAGCAGCCTCTAGGCTAGAGTCTCCCACTAACACCATGGACGGTGAAAAACCATGAGTTACAACAACGATACCCAATGGATCAGCGCCTTCACCCTCGCGGTCACTTCCAGCTCCAACAAAGTGTTCTCCAACGGCCGCCACCAGGTGGAAATCACGGTCGGAGTTACCCCACAGGAAGGTGAAGAAGTCACCGAGGAGCAGATGGCGAGCATCCAGCTCGTCACTCTGGATGATGACGGCAATTATCAGGAGCTGTCTGGCGAACTGCAGCTCGGCACCGAGCGGGACGAACGCTTCGACTATCACCCGGACGCAGGTTCTGCCTCCGACACCACAGACCTCGAATCCACGACTCAGCGCCGCACCTTCTATGTTTCGTCGACCCGCCCTGAGGGCTCTCAAGACACGCTCTATGCGGTGATCAGCAAAAACGAGGAGACACGCTACGTCACTCACAGCAGCGAATTTGGCGCTTCAGTCACTGTGGAGTCGGTAGTACCCACACAGGTGGGTGCAGACGATTTCTTGTTATGGGCAGACAACGTATCGGACCGGGAGCTTGCTACCTCGCGGGCAGGCTGCGAAATCTATTCCCTGGCCTTCAAGGACGCAGAACGCAGAATTGTGGCATCTGTTCCTCGCGGGGCTGGAGAAGGCGTCGCCTACTACCAGAACCACCTCGATATTTCTCCATGGGACGACGCTAATGAAGAAGAGTACGTCCCGACACGCTTCCAGAACTTCTACCACCACGCCTATAAGGTGGGCGAACCCAAGGAGTTCGTCTTTCAGGGCACCGCCATCCCGCTGAACCAGACACCTGGCGTCATGAACTTCGTGCGACTGAAGACGATCAGCGACAGTCCTGAGGTGGAGTTCCATCACGACGCTAGCCGTTGGGAGTTGCTGGATCAATATGGAAATGCACACACGATCGAGATGAAACAGTTCAACGATGGCGCAGGTATGGATTTCGAGTTGCTCGAATACATCTGAGGCGCAAGCGATTTCAGTCTGTTTAATCTAGACGAGACGCCCAGAGCCTCTTTCAAGCACGCCTAGATCGGGCGACTCGTCAATCCATGGATGGAATAAAAATGAAGATTATTGAAAACACCAACTTTCTCAGCACATTTAAAATTCAGATAACCTCTGGCCAGCCTCGAATCTACAACAACGGGCATCAGCAGATCGAAATAACGGTCACCTATCAACCGGCAAAAAATGTGGAGCTGTCTGAAGAGCAATTAAATAGCCTCAGGCTCGTGACCTCCAAAGGGGGTGAGTTCCAAGAGCTGTCGGATGAGTTCACCGTCTCGACCACCCGCGACCCACGATTCAAATATTTTCAAGACCCGCGGGGTCCGTCTAACGTAAGAGCGCCGGAGGTTATCGCAGGCCAGAACATCAAAACCTTCTACATTTCCTCCACTCATGAAGCGGAGGTCCCCATCAATCTCCACGCCGCCATGAACAAAGATGATGACCTTGTGGCAATCACGGGAACCAAATACTTCAATTCATCGTGCATCATAACGACAGTCAATCCGGACCTGATACTTTCTCGCCAGGATTTCAAATTCTGGGGCGAAGATGTTCACGAGGAGGACCTGAGCAGCTGGCACGCAGGGCAGAAAACCACGAGAGAGCTGGACGTCGACGTCTACCATCTGTCCTTCAAAGACCCACGAAACCGACTGGTGGAGTCCGTAAAAGCTGAAGAAGGAACCGTGGGTGAGGGAGAACCGTGGTTCCACAAAAAGTTCGAAGCCGACGCATCCTGGTTCTTCGACAGCCGCGAAAGCCGTATACACACGCACATCGCCTATACGGTCGGTACAAAGCTGAGTTTCAGTAACGAGCACATCACCATCAACGTCTCCCGACGCAACGTCATGAATTTTGTACGCGTCAAGATTTATGAGAAGCATCCTTCATTTCCTGTATCGGTAAAAACCGTCAATGAGCGCAGTGTATGGCTGTTGCGGGATCAGAACGGGAACACACATAAAATCGAGATGTTTACGGAATCCAATGGCAACATTCCAAACTTCAAAGTCATTGAGTCGCACTATTACGACCGCTTGATAGCACAGCGGTAACGACGTCCCTTTTGAGCGCAAGTTCAAAAGGGTGCGTCCTCTATCAGGCATACCTACAGGGAACGATGATATGTCTATCAGCGGTATTCATACCCAAGCTACAAATTTCATGGATTTTATCAAGACTGGCGTAGATGCACGGACGGGTCAGTTTACGATTGCATTCCAATTGCCACTTCTTCCCGCTAACGGTCTGGCGGGTCCCTCTCTTTCGCCCACCTTGTCATTCAACGTATTGGCCTCGACCGTCGACCGAGGCTTTGGTTACGGTTGGGCACTGGGTTTCAGCGAAATCAACCTTCAGCAAACCTCAGCCTCCCTACAACTTTCGTCAGGCGAAAGTTTTGCCATTGATATCAAAAATACCGACTTCTCGCCTGGCAACGAGCTGCTGTTGTTGGACAACAAACTTAAATCCATGGTGATCACGTGCCAAAGTGACACGGAGGTCCGAATCGATCATAAATCCGGGCAGACCGAGATTCTGACGAAACAACACAACAGTGCCAAATACCTCCTGACGGAGCTACGCAGTCCAGAGGGGCGTCGGATGTTCGTGGATTGGTCCGCGTTCGCCAATGACGATTTCAGGCTCGACAAAATCCGCGACGAGACTCGCACCCTGTTGGAGGTTCAAAGTGACGGCGCAGAAGTGGTATTTCAGGTGCCAGGCCATGAGGCTCGTACCCTGTCCCTGCAGCTGACGAACGATATGCTGGGCTCTGTGTACCTGCCTGGCATCGATCAACCCTTCACGGTGACTTATGAGGCTCATCCGGTGAGCGACCAGTTGGAAATACTGCTGCCTACCGAACTCACCAGCCCACTGGGGGCATCCGATAGCGTCAGATGGGGGACGGGTGAGTTTGGCCACCAGCTTCCACCAAGTGCTCCCTTCCCTGAACTACCAAGGGTGATTGAATGGAAGCACTCATCCGGTACGGGAGACGTTGAACTGACCCGCTCTTACGAATGGGTCGGAGCACTCAACTTTCTGGGGTTCGGCAGCGAGCACCCCTTCGACTGGCAGACAGGACGCGACAACCTTTATGCGGTCCAGGAAGATTACAACTACGAAGTCATTGAAACGCTGACAGATGAACAAGAGCGCACGCTTTCGACCACTACGCGCACCTGGAACCGCTTTCATCTGCTGACCAGTGAAGTGACTCGCCGAGGACAGTGCGAGATCCGGAACACCACCACCTACGGCATCGAGACTGGCAAGCATTGGGAAGACCAACCCGCGTGGTGCCAGCTTCCCCACCTACGGAAAACGACGTTTATCGATCACAGCGCTGCAAACCTGCAACGTAGCGAAGAGACCGAATACCGCTACGACACGTTCGGCAATGTGCTCTTCACACGCACACCCGACGGGATCGAGGAGTACAGCGAGTATTACCCTGCCGAAGGCGTGGAAGCGACCGAAGAGAGCGACGGTTGCCCGGCCAGCCCTCTGGGCCTGGTCAGGTTCTTGAAGAAAAAAACCGTCAAGCCGGCCCTCGTGGAAGACGGCACCTACGGCGGCGCATCCGAGACATCCACCACGTATGCCTATAAAGCGCTGGATTCCACTATCGAAGGTGGCCTCCCGTTCGTAGTGGTGCAGAGCGAGAGGGTGCGGGATGAAACTCACTCCCGTGATCTGGAAACCACGACCCAGACCTACATCACCGAGAAAGGCCCCCACTATGCTCGCGTGAGCGAAAAAGTCATCACCCTCAATGGCAAGGCCACCACTACCAGCTATCGCTATGAATTGACCAACGATGAGTTGAGCACCCACACGACCGTCACAGGTTTCGAGGACACCGATCTGGTTCGTGCGACTCAAAGCAGCTCGCGCTCGCTGATCACCGGCCAACTCACCCGCGAGCGCAATCAGGCGGGTGTATTGTCGCGTTACGAATACGACGCCCTTGGTCGTGTGACCAAAGCGGTCAACGCCGACGACAGCCCTTATCAGACCCAGATGACGTCGTCCTATCACGTGAAAGACAAGGTGGCGATCGAAACCGCCGCTGAGGGCGAAAACCCGGTGATGATCGAGCAGGTGCTTGCCACGGGCCAGCGACGTCGGCAATGGCTCGACGGAGAAGGCCGCGCAGTTCGCATCGAACTGCAGGATATAGACCACGCTCCCGATGAGTTTCGCGAGATCGCCCGTACCGTGTTCGACGCTGAGGGCAGAACAATCAGCGAAACACAGCAGGACTGGCTGCGCGCCCCGGAAAACCCGGCCACGGTCACAGCGCTCACGCTTACCACAACCTTCGAATACGACGACTGGGGTCAAGTGCGCCAAACGACTTCTCCGGATGGTGTGCAGAGTTGCAATGAACACGACCCGGTGGCCTTGACCCTCAAAGCCTGGCAGCAGAACGGCTCCCTTCAGGGGCCGCAGACGATGACCCGGCACAACGCTGCAGGCAGCCCGATAAAGGAGCAGTTGTATGACAGCGAAGGCACGCTCATCCGCACCAAGGAATGGGTACGCGACGGGCTGGATCGTGTCACCCAGACCACCATCAAGGTGCCCGGCCAACAGGACCGCGTAACGTCGTTAAGACTGGATGTTTATGGCCGAGTCCTCGAACAGCGTCTGGCCGACGATACGGTCGTGAATTGGACATACGCCTTGCACAGCGATGCCAACCACCCGGAAACCATCGCTGTGACACCCTCGAGCGCTGAACAATCGCAAGCCGCGCCATCCGAATGACCGAGCGAGTGTCGGGAAGCCTGAGAGCGGAAAGAGCATCCCACGACTTACATCATTTCCAAGGATCGGAAACATGAGCACACCAACGATTATCGGTCGGCAGACCTTCGACGGCCTGGGCCGTCAACTCAGCGTCGAAGTGGGCGGGAACACTACCCGGTTTGACTACATCGACGGCCAGCTTCCTCCAGCAGCCAACACCCTTGCCGATGGCAAGAAGATCACGTTCACCTACGAAAAGGCGTTGAATAATCAATTGCTCAGCATAGCTGCGGAGGGCGAAACGACGACCCTGATCAGTCGCCATCCCATGCTTGGCCAGCCCTCCTTCATCGAAGCGGAATTGGGCACCCAAGCCTTCGAATTCACAGCCGCTGGTCAACCGGACAACGATAACTGGACAGTGGACGGCAAGACTCATACCACCCGTTGGCGGCATTCGCTCAGCGGCTTGCTGCAAGGCTTCAATGACGCGCAAGGCGTGGTTCATGAGCGCCATCTGGATGCAGTCGGACGCGTGGAAAAGACCCGCGTGGCAGACGTCGAGACGACCTACACCTATGACGCCCTGTCTCGCCCACTCACCGTGAGCGTCATCGACCCGCAAAGCCAGCAGGCCCTCACCACGTCGCTGACCTACGACGCGCTGGGGCGAGAACACACCCGCACCTTTACGGTCGTGCAGACAACGGATGCCGAAGCGGGCGAGGCACCCGAGGCCACCACTCGCACATTGACCCAGACACTGAGCTACTCAGGGCTCGACCAGATCACTTCTCGCACCTGGACCGATGGAGAGGCGCAAGGCGAGGAAACATTCGAATACGACGTGCGCAATCGCTTGGTGCGCTGCACGGCCAATGCCTGGGCGGCGGCAGAAGATCCTTACGGCAACCGGATCGTCGAGCAGGTGTTCACCTTCAACGCGTTCAATGGCTATAAAAAGGTCGTCAGCACCTTCATCGATGGAACGCACGACGAGGCTGTCTTCAGCTATGCCAAAAACGACCCCACCCGCGTCGTCGAGATTACCCACACTCACCCTTCGTGGCCTTCGCAAGTCACGCTGACCTACGATGCCTGCGGCCGGGTCGTCAGCGACAGCCTGGGGCGAAATTTAAGCTGGAACACCCAAGGTCGACTGACCGAAGTGCAAACGCCTACAGGCACGTGCACCTACCGCTACGACCCCAGTGGCCAGCTCACCGACCGCGAAGTGAACGGTATCCTTACCCGAGACTTCTTCAGCGCAGACCAACTGACCCACAAACAGACCGACGAAGACAGTATTCAGTTAATAGGTGACATGGATGCCCTGTTCGCCGTGAACAAAGTGACGGACGGCGTTCGACAGACCATTCTGCTGGGCACCGATGCCCAGGGCAGCGTGCGCATGGAGGCAGGCAACACGGTGCGAGCCCGCCGTTACAGTGCGCATGGGGCAGACGTAGCCACTGCAGACAACGAGCCGTTCGGCTATACCGGCGAGCAGTGCGAGCCGGTATCAGGCTGGTACATTCCAGGCGGTTACCGGCCTTATGACCCCGTGCTCATGTGTTTTCTGGCCCCTGACACCGATAGCCCGTTCGGTCAGGGGGGAATCAACCCTTACGCGTGGTGCGACGGGGACCCGGTCAATCGCGTCGACCCGGACGGCCATAGTTGGGTGAGCTACGCCTTGGCAGTCACTGGCATCGTCCTGGGTTTTATCGGATTGATACCTGGCTTGCAGGCATTACCTGCCTTTGGAGTTTTGTTCAGCACCGGGACGAGTTTACTCACGACTTCAAATATCACCGCACTGGTCGCCACGACACTGGATATCGTTGCGCTAGCCACCGGAGCTGCAAGCACACTCCTCGAAGCCTCAGGCAACGATGGAAAAGCATCATCGATTCTCGGGGCCATTTCGCTGGTGACCGGCCTGGCGGGGGCAGGACTGGGCTTGAAATTGGGTTTCCGACGCGCGGGCACGCATGGTTTCAAATCAACTCCCAGAAAACAAGCGGATTACGAAGTCATTTACGAGGCTGCGTCAAACAGTGTTGACGTGGGTTTCATTCCTAACTATCACCGCACCAAACGTGCTGCGTTCGTCACTCATGGCGATCCCCTGCGCCCGATCCTGATGGGCCCGGACGGCAAACCCATGTCCGCAGCCGAATTTGCCAGAACGGTTATCTCCCCACGGCTTGCAAACCTCCCTGACGCGGATGCCACCATTGTGTTGGTGTCATGTTGGGGGGCGAAGAATGGTGCGGCTTTGGAAATCGCCAGGGAGCTGAACCGGCCGGTACAGGCATTCACTCATAAGGCCTACATTAAGTTCGTCAACTTGGCTCAGCCTGCCAACAAAAACACCATTGCCAAAGAAGCCAACCCTTACTTCGAGCGTCTATTGGCAACCCGCAACCCCGTGAAAGCCTGGAAGACAACCTACCGGGAGGCCGCTTCGAAGATCTTTTATCCACCAGCAGCAGCCTCGGCAGCGTGACATGCTTCCGACGGCGTGCAACGAACCATCTGGACTCAACTTCCAAGGATTGGAAAATCATGAACACACCCCTGATCATTGGTCGGCAGACCTTCGACGGCCTGGGTCGACAGCTGTCGGTAGAGGCCGCAGGCTACATCACCCAGTTTGAATACACTCAAGGGCAACTCCCGCCCACGGCCAACGTCCTGGCCAATGGCAAGCGCGTGGACTTTACCTACGAACCGGCGCTGAGCAACAAATTGCTCAGCGTCAAACCGCAGGACGAAGCCGCGCAACAACTGTCATACCACCCGTTGGGCATGCCCGCCTCAGCCAGTGGCGCGCTGGGCACAGAGGCATTCGACTTCACGATGGCAGGCCAGCCCCAACAGGACACCTGGACCGTTGACGGCACGCCGTACAACACCCTGTGGCTGTACTCGATAAACGGTTTGCTGCAAGGCTTCAGGGATGCCAACGGCGAGAACCATCGACGCCATTTCGACGCTCAGGGGCGCGTGCAACAAACTCAGGTCGGCAACCTGACAACCCGCTACATCTACGACGGGTTGTCGCGTCCAGTGAGCATCATCATCAAGGATCCGGACAACTCACGTACACTGACCACGGCAATGACCTACGACGCTTTGGGGCGTGAGTCGACGCGAACCTTCTCGACCACAGCTATTGGCGACCCTGAGCAGCCGGTCATCAACACGTTCACCCAGACCCTCGCCTACTCCGCGCTGGATCAGATCATTTCTCGCATCTGGACTGAAGATGATCAGCTCGCCGAAGAGGCTTTCGAATACGACACGCGGGGTCGTCTGGTGACCTACGTCGCCAATGCCCTCGCAGCGCCGGAGGATCCATTCGGCAACCGCATCGTGCGACAGGAATTTTCATTCAACGCCCTCAACGGCCACGAGAAAGTGGTGACTACCTTCACAGACGAAAGTACCGACGAGGCGCTGTTCACTTACGCGAAGGGCAACCCCGTTCAGGTGGTCAAGATCACTCACACCCACCCGTCCTGGCCCCAGGAAGTGACACTGACCTACGACGCCTGTGGCCGTGTAGTGAGCGATAGCCTAGGACGTCGCATGGTCTGGAATGCGCAAGACCGTCTGACTGAAGTGCATCTTGATGACCGAACCTGCCAATACGGCTACACCGCCCATGGCCGTCTGGCAGACCGCACGCTGGATGGCACCCTGAGCCGCAGTTTTTTCAGTGGTGAAGAGCTGACCCATGAACGGACCGGCGAAAACAGCATGAAGTTTTGCTCAGGTGCTCAGGGCATGTTTGCCATCAACAAAATCGCCGGAGGTGTCCATCAAACGATTCTGCTGGGCGCCGACGCACAGGGCAGTATCAAACTGGAAGCTGACAGCGACATCCGCACCCGTCGCTACAGCGCCCATGGCGCCGAGCCAGTAAGCACCGAGCATGTGCCCTTCGGGTTTGCCGGGCAACGCCACGAGCCACTGACTGGCTGGCAGATTCTGGGCGACTACCGCCCGTATGACCCAGTGTTGATGTGCTTTCTCAGCCCGGACAGCCTGAGTCCGTTCGGCAAAGGAGGGCTTAATCCTTATGCCTATTGCGCGGGTGATCCGGTCAATCGCATCGATCCGGACGGTCATAGCTGGGTGAGCTATGCGTTGGCCGGTATTGGGCTAGCGATCGGCATAGCGACTGCTATCGCGAGTTTCGGCACGGCGTCGGCCGTCATTGGAGGAATCGCCGCTGCGGGATGGTCGGCGCTCACGCCCAGTGCAGCGATAACCATCGGTGCCGTCGCTCTGGACATTACCTCGACAGCCACGGGCATTGCGGCAATGGGCATGGAGTTGGCGGGCGCAGACTCCAACGCCTCCGACGTGCTGGGCTGGGTTTCGCTCGGCACCGGATTGGCCGCCGCTGGAGCGCTGACAATCGGATTCAAAACCAGCCGCTCAGCCTTGAATATGGGCCGATACACCAAGTCAGGCTCACCAAGCGCGCCTATCCGAAAAATGGGTCATGCCGATGTTCTGTTCGGTTCACCAAGACCCGACGTCGCATTCCACCACAACCTGTGGGGCGACGTTCCCAAGCCTTGGGGGCCGGGGGAGCTCAGGGCTTTTGAGACCCACGGGCTGAAAAACGGTCATCTGATGAATGCAAACGGGGTCTTCGAAGACGCGGCCAATATTGCCCGACAGGAAATTGCCCCCCGGCTGGCAGGCTATGCATCAGATCGACCCCTTGTGTTGCTGGCTTGTGAAGGTGGAAGAAGCGGCGCCGCGCAACAGGTTGCCGATGTCGTACGCAGACCTGTGATTGGCTTCGATAAAGTGATCCACCTCCACGCGCCCCATTTGATGACCCGATTCGGATATGGAGCCGTCGGTAAAGTCATCGAAACCAATTTTCCGCTACAGCGAGTGTCGTTCTGGAAACAATTCAAGATAAGCAGACAGTTGCCCTATGACATGGGAAGGAACTACGAACTGGCGACCTACAAATTCTATTACCCTCAGTAAACCGCTGGACTCCCGGCATCCCGGCTAAGCGGAGACACCGACACCGTGCCCTTTAAGACCAACGTTTACCCTGCGGCAGGGTGTCG
The DNA here is from genome assembly GCF_045764065.1 of Pseudomonas sp. Pseu.R1. NCBI lineage: Bacteria > Pseudomonadati > Pseudomonadota > Gammaproteobacteria > Pseudomonadales > Pseudomonadaceae > Pseudomonas > Pseudomonas sp. Pseu.R1. The sequence continues at coordinate 2,394,400 of NZ_JBJGEE020000001.1, forward strand.
CGCCGGTCTCCACGCGGTATACTGCCGCGCCTTTTTCCTGCCGCTGCGCCTGAGCGGTAGCAGAGCCAGAGGCCGTTCGCGCAGATGCCAAGCGCATCGTGCGCCAACCGCCCATATAATGTTCCCGCCTGACAGAGGAGAACGCCCATGACCGTGATCAAGCAGGATGACCTGATTCAGAGCGTCGCCGACGCGCTGCAGTTCATCTCCTATTACCACCCCGTCGACTTCATCCAGGCCATGCACGAGGCCTACTTGCGCGAAGAATCGCCCGCCGCGCGCGACTCCATGGCTCAGATCCTCATCAACTCGCGCATGTGCGCCACCGGCCACCGTCCGATCTGCCAGGACACCGGTATCGTCACCGTATTCGTACGCGTGGGCATGGACGTGCGCTGGGATGGCGCCACCATGAGTCTGGACGACATGATCAACGAAGGCGTGCGTCGCGCTTACAACCTGCCGGAAAACGTCCTGCGTGCCTCGATCCTCGCCGACCCGGCAGGCGCTCGCAAGAACACCAAGGACAACACCCCGGCGGTCATTCACTACTCCATCGTTCCGGGTAACACCGTTGAAGTGGACGTGGCAGCCAAAGGCGGCGGTTCGGAAAACAAATCGAAGATGGCGATGCTCAACCCGTCCGACTCGATCGTTGACTGGGTGCTGAAAACCGTTCCCACCATGGGCGCTGGCTGGTGCCCGCCTGGCATGCTCGGCATCGGCATCGGCGGCACCGCCGAGAAGGCTGCGGTCATGGCCAAGGAAGTCCTGATGGAGTCCATCGACATCCACGAGCTCAAAGCGCGCGGCCCGTCGAACCGTCTGGAAGAAATGCGTCTGGAGCTGTTCGAGAAGGTCAACCAACTGGGCATCGGCGCTCAGGGCCTGGGCGGTCTGACCACCGTGCTCGACGTCAAGATCATGGACTACCCGACCCACGCCGCCTCGCTGCCGGTCTGCATGATCCCGAACTGCGCCGCCACCCGTCACGCCCACTTCGTGCTCGACGGTTCCGGCCCCGCTTCGCTGGAAGCGCCACCGCTGGACGCCTACCCGGAAATCGTCTGGGAAGCTGGTCCTTCGGCTCGCCGCGTCAACCTCGACACCCTGACACCAGAAGAAGTGCAGAGCTGGAAGCCGGGTGAAACCGTCCTGCTCAACGGCAAGATGCTCACCGGTCGCGACGCTGCGCACAAACGCATGGTCGAGATGCTGAACAAGGGCGAAACCCTGCCGGTGGACCTGAAAGGACGCTTCATCTATTACGTCGGCCCGGTCGATCCGGTCGGTGACGAAGTGGTAGGCCCAGCCGGTCCGACCACCGCTACCCGTATGGACAAGTTCACTCGCCAGATCCTGGAACAAACCGGCCTGCTGGGCATGATCGGCAAATCCGAGCGCGGCCCGACCGCCATCGATGCGATCAAGGACAACAAAGCTGTCTACCTGATGGCCGTGGGTGGCGCAGCGTACCTCGTCGCTCAGGCGATCAAGAAATCGCAAGTGCTGGCATTCCCTGAACTGGGCATGGAAGCGATCTACGAGTTCGAAGTCAAAGACATGCCGGTCACTGTCGCGGTCGATAGCAAAGGCGAGTCGGTACACATCACAGGTCCTGCCATCTGGCAGAAGAAGATCAGTGAGAGTCTGGCGGTGGAAGTGCAGTAAGCGCTGCTCTGGCAGCAACGAAAAGCCCGGCCTCAGTGCCGGGCTTTTTCATGTGCGCTTCGCCCCTGGCCTTACTTGCCCACCGCTCGCAAAAGGCTGGGCTCGGGCGCCACAGAGGGTCGTTTCTGACTCAAATACCGCGTACAACTCACCCGCAGAAACGAGGCGAAATTAACCACTTCGCCATTGAATCCCATCACCTCTTCGTACAGTTTGGTAATCAATTGATTGGTCGTCATGCCGTCGTGGCGGGCGATTTCCGCGAGGATGTCCCAGAACTGGTTTTCCAGCCGCAATGTCGTCACCACGCCGCAGATGCGCAACGAACGAGAGCGGGATTCATAGAGAATCGGGTCGGCCTTTACGTAGAGTTCGCACATGGTTTTCCCCTGTGAGATTGCCTTCTGTCAAAGAATGATCTGAGTGCCCAGCAGCTTCAAAAACGCCGCTAACCACGCCGGGTGGGCAGGCCACGCCGGGCCGGTCACCAGATTGCCGTCTGTGTGCGCCTCTTCCATGCCGATCTCGACGTATTCGCCCCCCGCCAGCCTGACCTCGGGCGCGCATGCGGGGTAGGCACTCAACGACTTGCCCTTGAGCACCCCGGTTTCAGCCAACAATTGTGGGCCATGGCAAACAGCAGCAATGGGCTTGTTGTCGCGACCAAACTCGCGCACCAGTTCCAACACGCGGGCATTGAGCCGCAGGTACTCAGGCGAACGGCCGCCGGGCACCAGCAGCGCGTCGTAGTCGGCGGATTTGACGCTGTCGAAATCGAAATTCAGCCCGAAGTTATGGCCGCGCTTTTCGCTGTAGGTCTGATCGCCTTCGAAGTCGTGAATGGCTGTGCGAATGACCTCGCCTTTCTTCTTGCCGGGGCAAACGGCATGAACGGTGTGGCCGACCATCTGTAGCGCCTGAAACGGCACCATCACTTCGTAGTCTTCGACGTAATCGCCGACCAGCATGAGGATTTTCTTGGCTGCCATGTGCGATGTCCTCCAGTGAGAGAGTCCTTTAGCCGAAAGTATCGGTGGGATATTTCCCCCGCAGGTAACAGCGTAGTACTACACAGAGAAATGCACGTTGGCATCTGTAGCAGGACAAGGAGCTGCGCGACGTTTACCCCCGCCGATCCAACGCATTGACCACCAACCGATCCACCCAACCCCACACCCGCTGCTTGACGCGACTCCACAGCGGACGAGCCTGCCACGCCTCCAGACTGACCTGGTGGCTGACCAGAAAATCGCGCTCAAAGCTCTCAGCCACCGCTTGAGTCAATCCCGGGTCAATCGCCTCCAGATTCGCCTCAAGGTTGAAGCGCAAATTCCAATGATCGAAGTTGCACGAGCCGATACTGACCCAGTCGTCCACCAACACCATTTTCAAATGCAGGAAGCACGGTTGGTATTCGAAGATTTTCACCCCGGCCTTGAGCAAGCGGGGGTAGTAGCGATGCCCGGCGTAGCGCACCGAGGGATGGTCGGTGCGCGGGCCGGTGAGCAGCAGGCGCACGTCGACGCCTCGGGCCGCAGCGCGACGCAATGCGCGGCGGACTTTCCAGGTGGGCAAGAAATAGGGAGTCGCCAGCCAGATGCGTTTTTTGCTGGTGCTCAGCGCGCGAATCAGTGATTGCAGAATGTCTCGATGCTGGCGCGAATCGGCATAAGCCACGCGCCCAAGACCCTGGCCACTGACCGGGGCTTTCGGCAAGCGCGGCAGGCCGAAATTTTCCGCCGGACGCCAGGCGCGACGTCGGGGGTTGGCGTGGAACTGGCGGTCGAAGAGGGCTTGCCAGTCGAGTACCAAGGGGCCACGAATCTCCACCATCACTTCGTGCCACTCGCTGATGTCATGATCGGGGCGCCAGAACTCGTCTGTCACCCCGGTACCGCCCACCACCGCCAGTTCCTTGTCGACCAAGAGGAGCTTGCGATGATCTCGGTAGAAATTACGGATGCCGCGACGCCAATGCACGCGATTGTAGAAACGCAGAATCACCCCGGCGTCGGTCAGGCGTGTGCGCAAACTCAAGGTGAAGGCCAGCGACCCGAAATCATCGAACAGGCAACGCACGATGACGCCACGCCGAGCGGCATTGACCAGCGCTTGCACGACCGCCTCGGCGCACGCCCCCGCCTCTACCAGATACAACTCCAGTTCCACCTGCTGCTGCGCGGCATCGATGGCCGCGAGCATGCGTGGGAAGAACGCAGGCCCGTCGATCATCAGGTTGAACTGGTTGTCGTCACGCCACGGAAAGATCGCGCCTCTCATGGTCAGCGCGCCGTGAAGATCAACACGGCACCGACGGGCACCGAAAAGCCGATGGCCGACAGATCAGCCACTTTGCGCAGACTGTCGAGGCCCGGCAGCAAACCGAAATCCTCGACGTGCAGCACCAGCGGCTCCAGCGTCACCACTTGAAAGCGGCGGTCATCCAGCCGCGTGGCCAACAGTTCAGCGCTGTAGCTTTGCGACTGCCCATGCATTTGCACCTTCAGCGGCAGGCGCAGTTCCAATTGCGCGCCGGGGGCCAGCGCGTTGATAGGACGCATGTCCAGTTGTGCGGTGATTTTCGCTTCGGGGAATTGCTTGACGTCGAACAACTGCCTGCGCAAGCGCTCGTCGCGCAAAGGGATGCCGGTGGCCACCGAGTCCATTTCCACTTCCAGCTCCGCCACGCCTTTCGGGTCGACCTTGCCGTGCAGATTGAGGAAGCGATGCACCTCGGAAATGTCAGCGTTCTTGGTAGAGATGAACGAGAGCCGCGACGACTCGTTATCCAGATACCAGTTCGCCTGAGCAGGCAACGCCAAGGCGGCAAGCGAGGCCAGCAGCAGGCGAGAACGTAAGGGCATGGGAACTCCAGATGCGCGATGGGACAAACCTTATCCGGCTGTCAGACCGCAGGCAAATGGGGATGTTCGCCGTTACGGCACCGGGGGCAACAATTGGCAGCCCTGACGCGCACCTTGCCATTGCGCTGTGCTCTCCCGGCCCATGCCGGTGGCAGTGATGCGCTTGTCGCTGGCACTTTCCGACAACGTGCTGGGCAGCCACTGCTTCACGTACCGCTGACAATAGTCCACCGGGTTGTTCATCACATAACGGCAGGAACAATATTCCTTGGCGGTGTAGGCGCTGATGATGCTTGGGAACACCTGCAATGGCACTCGCCAGACCCAGAGCACGGCGCACAGGAAAAACAGCAGCAGGATCGCGAGGCTGCTGAATGGGCGACGTCGAATGAAGCCTTTACCCGCGTTCATTGGGCACCCTCCCCGAGCACGGCATGCAACGCTCGCTTCAACAACTGATTGTGGTCGTAGGTGCCGTCCCGGTCATCGGCGTAGCGCACGATGACCAATCCCTTGCTCGGAACCACGTACAGCGCCTGGCCCCAATGCCCAAGCCCGGCAAACGTATCGGGCGGCGCGTCTGGCCAAGGTCCGGGCTGACTGCCTGCTTTAAGGTTCAGCCACCACTGGCCACCGGGGGCTTCACCCGTGGCATTCGGGAATGCGAACGGCGTGACGTTGAAATCGATCCACGCTTTGGGCAACAACTGGCGACCTTGCCAGACGCCACCGCGTTGCATCAGCAGGCCAATGCGCGCCAGGTCGCGAGCGGTCATGTAGGCGTAGGACGAACCCACGAACGTGCCGGTGGCATCCGTCTCCCATACCGCACTTGTGATGCCCAGCGGGTCGAACAAGGCCGTCCACGGGTAATCGGCATAGGCCGTGTCGCCCACCATGCCTTTCAACGCGGCGGCCAACACCGTGCTGTCGCCGCTGGAATAGCGATACGAGGTGCCGGGAGCGCTGGTTACCTTGTGCTCAGCGGTGTAGCGCGCCATGTCGCCGCGCCCACGGGTGTAGAGCATCGCGACCACCGAGGAATTGAGCGGTGCGTATTCGTAGTCTTCCTGCCAGTCCAGGCCCGAGGCCCAGTGCAGCAGGTCTTGAAGGCGAATATCGGGGTGGGCGCTGAACGGCGAATAGAACTTCGCCACTGGATCATCGAGCTTGAAATGCCCCTCGCCGAAGGCCACGCCGAGCACGGTCGCCAGAATGCTTTTGCTGATGGACCAGGTGAGGTGCGGCGTCTGGGCGGTCGTCACGCCTGCGTAGCGTTCGTAGACCACTTCACCGTTGCGGATGATCAACAGCGCGTCGGTGCGGATGCCTTTGCGCTCCTGTTCGTCGCGAGGTGGGAAGGCGTAGGTTTCCAGATCCTTTAGGGCAGCGCTCTGTGCAAGAGGGTGAACGGGCCACTCGGGGTCAGGCCAGCTCTCGGCAAACGCCACATTGGCGAACAGCAAGAAAACGAACAACAGACGGCTCATGAAGGGGTCTCGAACGCAGGTTGCCCAGAACCCTAGCAGGGGATGATGACAACGCGTGGAGGCCAACACATCTTCTTCGACAAACGCTGTTCACCTTGTGGGAGCGAAGTCATTCGCAATGCGGCGTGTCAGGCGAAATCAATGTCGCGTGTGCCGACGCCATCGTCGGAAGCCGCCCAGAATGAATTCGCTCCCACAAGATGATCTACGTCGGTTCATGAACGTAGGCGCACACCCTCCGTCCGCCCTGTCACGCAACCATCACCAAAGCTTAATGGTCATGACATCGGCCCTCCCTAGCCTGCATTCGTACAGCAATGCTTCGAATAATCAGTCGACCGGCCTGGACCAGGGCTGGCCCACGGAGACGCCACATGACTCAGATCGCCAGTATTCGAGACTCCAGCTCCGACCGCCGTCTGCAGGCTGAACGCCTGATCGGCACCCAAGCCCTGCAGGAAGCACAGGCTTTGCGCTTCAGCGTGTTCAGTGGCGAATTCAACGCAAAACTCAAAGGCGCCGAGCTGGGCCTGGACATCGACGATTACGACATCCATTGCATGCACATCGGCGTACGTGACCTGAACAGCGGTCGCCTGGTCGCCACCACTCGCCTGCTGGACCACAAGGCCGCCAACACGTTGGGCCGGTTCTACAGCGAAGAAGAATTCAGCCTGCATGGCCTCGGCCATCTGCAAGGCCCAATCCTGGAACTGGGCCGCACCTGCGTCGACCCGGCCTACCGCAACGGCGGCACCATCGCAGTGCTGTGGAGCGAACTGGCTGAAGTCCTCAACGAAGGCGGCTACAGCTACCTGATGGGCTGCGCCAGCATTCCGATGCAGGACGGCGGCATTCAGGCCCAGGCAATCATGCAGCGCCTGCGCGAACGTTACCTGAGCACAGAGCACCTGCGCGCCGAGCCGAAGAACCCGTTGCCCAATCTGGACCTGCCGAACAACGTCATCTGCGAAATGCCGCCGCTGCTCAAGGCCTACATGCGTCTGGGCGCGAAGATCTGCGGCGAGCCGTGCTGGGACGAAGACTTCCAGGTCGCCGACGTGTTCATCCTGCTCAAGCGCGACGAACTCTGCCCGCGCTACGCCCGCCACTTCAAGGCAGCCGTGTGATGGGCGCCCTGCGCAGTCATGCGCGCGTCATTCGCGTGTTGTGGGTCATCGGTCTGGGCCTGACCATCGCGGGCACCTTCGCCCTGATGGAACGTATGAGCATCGGCGCGTCCATGGCTCGTCGTCAGCGCTGGACCAGTTGGTTCATGGCGCGCCTGACCGCCGCTCTGCCCTTCCGCGTGAAGGTCAGCGGCAAACTGCCCGATCAGCCAATGCTGTGGGTCTCCAACCATGTTTCGTGGACCGACATCCCGCTGCTGGGTATGCTCGCCCCACTGTCGTTTCTGTCCAAGGCCGAAGTGCGCACCTGGCCTGTCGCCGGTTGGCTGGCACTGAAGGCTGGCACACTGTTCATCCGTCGCGGTTCGGGCGACAGCAAATTGATCCAGAAACAGATGGGGCAGCATTTGCTGAGCAAGCACTCGCTGGTGATCTTCCCCGAAGGCACCACCACCGACGGTCGCAGCCTGCGCACCTTCCATGGCCGCTTACTGTCGAGCGCGATTGAAACGAGCACCCCACTGCAACCGGTGGCGATCCAGTACCTGCGAGACGGCAAACCGGATCAGATCGCGCCGTTCATTGGCGATGACGATCTGCTCTCCCACTTGCGCCGCCTGTTCGCCAACGAGGTGAGCGAGGTGCACATTCAGTTGCTGACCCCGATTCAGCCGCATGACAAAGAACGCGCAGCCCTGGCGTTCGAAGCCCAGCAGGCGGTTCAGGTGGCGCTGTTTGGCGAAGCGGATCAGCCAAACGAGACGGCTCAGCCTGATGGCGCCCGCCCGGCGGCCAAAGCCGCCTGAGCGAATGCCTGAAGTTCAGGATAGAACACGCTGAAATCCTCACTCAATGGTCGATAAAGCGCCTGCAATTCCTGCATGGCGCCGACCAACCCTTCGGGGCGCGACAGGCGTCTGGAAATCCCCGCCAACGCGTTGCCCACCACCTCGAACTCCACGTACGAACCCAGCCAGTCCTGCGCAGCCATGCGCGGGGCGATCAGCGCCAGACGTTCGGGTAATTGCGGTTCGTCAGCCAGCACGCGGTAGACCTTGCCGGTGAAAATCTCCAGCGGTTCGTCAGCATAGTGCGCCCAGTCTCGCGCCAGGCAGTGATCGAAAAACACGTCCAGTACGATCCCCGCGTAACGCCTGCGCTCTGCCGGAAAGCGCGCCATGGCCTGTTTGATGACGGGATGGGAGTCAGTAAAGGCGTCGATGCGTCGGTGCAGACGAATGGCGTCCTCGATGTCCGCAGGAAAACGCCCCGGCAGCAGCCCTTTGACGAAATCGCCGTACAGGCTGCCGAGCAATTGCGCAGGCGTTTGACCGCCAAGGTGGAGGTGTGCGAGGTAGTTCATGGAGAGGAATGTATCAGAGTGCAGCGCAATCCCTGTAGCCGCCCGGCCGTGCTGCTACGAGGATCGCGTTTCAATGGACTGCAAATGAAGGCAGTACGAATATCGTTATAACCCGATATACCGATTTTCGACTTCCTTATCACGCATTCATATTTGTATATCGCGATTTACAGATATATGGTTCGCCCTATCGCGATATACCGCTACACACCCTTGAGAACGACATGCCTATCGACCTCGACGAAATAATAAAAGCCCTGGCGCACCCGGTTCGCCGTCAGATTCTGGACTGGCTCAAAGACCCTGCGACCTGCTTCCCGGACCAAACGCACAGTTTCGAAGGCGGCGTCTGCGCCGGTCAGATCGACCAACGCGCCGGACTTTCGCAATCGACGGTTTCTGCCCATCTGTCGCAACTGCAACGTGCCGGGCTGATCACCAGCAAAAAGCACGGGCAGTGGCACTTCTTCAAACGCAACGAAGACGTCATTCAGGCGTTTTTGCAGGAACTGAACAAGCAGCTCTGAGCTGACCGTTCCCCTACAGATTCAGGAGACGCACCGTGCCTCTTTCGCTACTTATTCTGGCCCTGAGCGCCTTCGCCATCGGCACGACCGAGTTCGTCATCATGGGCCTGTTGCCCGACGTCGCCGCCGACCTCGGCGTGAGCATTCCTGGCGCCGGGTGGTTGGTGACCGGCTATGCGCTGGGCGTTGCCATCGGCGCGCCGTTCATGGCCATGGCCACCTCCCGCCTGCCGCGCAAGGCTGCGCTGATCACACTGATGGGCATCTTCATCATCGGTAATCTGCTGTGCGCCGTGGCCTCCGATTACAACGTGCTGATGCTCGCCCGCGTCATCACCGCCCTGTGCCATGGCGCGTTCTTCGGCATCGGCTCGGTGGTGGCCGCCGGTCTGGTTCCGGCCAACCGTCGAGCCTCGGCCGTCGCCCTGATGTTCACCGGTCTGACCCTGGCCAACGTGCTAGGCGTGCCACTGGGCACAGCGCTGGGTCAACAGGCGGGCTGGCGTTCGACGTTCTTTGCTGTGACCGTGATCGGCGTGATCGCCTTCATCGGTCTGGTGCGCTTCCTGCCCAATAAACACGACGAAGAGAAACTCGACATGCGCGCCGAGCTGGCGATGCTCAAGGGCGCCGGAATCTGGCTGTCCCTGAGCATGACGGCGCTGTTTTCTGCGTCGGTGTTCGCGCTCTTCACTTACGTGGCGCCACTGCTGGGCGACGTCACCGGGGTTTCGCCTCGCGGTGTGACCTGGACCCTGATGCTCATCGGCCTTGGATTGACCGTCGGCAACATCATCGGCGGCAAGCTGGCAGACCGGCGTCTGGCCGCCACGCTGATCGGCGTGTTCATCACCATGGCCGTTGTCTCGACGGTTCTGAGCTGGACCAGCGCTGCACTGATCCCCGCCGAGGTGACGCTGTTCCTTTGGGCTGTCGCCTGCTTCGCGGCGGTCCCGGCCTTGCAGATCAATGTCGTGACCTTCGGCAAGGACGCACCGAACCTGGTGTCGACCCTGAACATCGGTGCCTTCAACGTCGGCAACGCCTTGGGGGCCTGGGTCGGCGGCAGCGTCATCGCCCACGGCTTCGGTCTGACCAGCGTGCCACTGGCCGCGGGCGCTTTGGCGGTACTGGCCCTGCTGGTCACCCTGATCATTTTCCGTCAGCGCGGCGATGCCGAGCTGGCTGCGGTAGCGAACTGAGCCTCAAGAGTCAGCGCTGAACGCATGCGTTAACCACTGCGGATTCACCCTTTACTGACAGCATTGAGGATATTCCCGATGACCACGATTTTTGACCCGATCAAGGTCGGCGAACTGGACCTGACCAACCGAATCATCATGGCCCCGTTGACCCGCTGCCGCGCGGACGAAGGGCGCGTGCCCAATGCGATGATGGCCGAGTACTACGTACAGCGCGCCTCGGCGGGCCTGATCATCAGCGAAGCCACCTCGGTGACACCAATGGGCGTAGGCTACCCGGATACTCCCGGCATCTGGTCCAACGACCAAGTGCGCGGCTGGAGCAACATCACCAAGGCCGTTCATGCGGCAGGTGGCAAGATCGTGCTGCAACTGTGGCACGTGGGCCGTGTGTCTCACCCCATCTACCTGAACGGTGAAGCGCCGGTCGCGCCAAGCGCCATCCGGCCAAAAGGTCACGTCAGCCTGGTGCGTCCGCTGTCGGATTACCCAACGCCACGGGCACTGGAAACCGCTGAAATCGCCGACATCGTCGACGCCTATCGTGTCGGTGCGGAAAACGCCAAAGCCGCTGGTTTCGACGGCGTGGAAATCCACGGCGCCAACGGTTACCTGCTCGATCAGTTCCTGCAAAGCAGCACCAACCAGCGCACCGACGCCTACGGCGGCTCGCTGGAAAACCGTGCGCGTCTGCTGCTGGAAGTGACCGATGCGGCGGTAGAAGTCTGGGGCGCTGGCCGCGTTGGTGTGCACCTGGCACCTCGTGCCGACTCCCACGACATGGGCGACGACAACCTGGCCGAAACCTTCACCTACGTGGCGTCGGAGTTGGGCAAACGCGGCATCGCGTTCATCTGCGCTCGCGAACGTGAACTGGACGACAGCCTAGCGCCACGCCTGAAGCAAGCCTTTGGCGGCGTGTTCATCGCCAACGAGAAGTTCACCAAGGAAAGCGCCAACGCCTGGCTGGCCAGCGGCAAAGCCGACGCAGTCGCCTTCGGCGTGCCGTTCATCGCCAACCCTGACCTGCCTGCGCGTCTGGCCAAGGATGCACCACTGAACCAGCCGCACCCAGAAACGTTCTACGGCAAGGGTCCGGTGGGGTATCTGGATTATCCGACGTTGTAATTCAGACAACGCGGAACCTGTGAGCCGCCTTGGTGGCGAACGAGGAAGGTCAGGCATCTCGATGTTGTCTGAACCCCCGCATTCGCCAGCAAGCCGGATCCCACAATTTCAGCGTCGAACAAAAAATCTGAATTCGACGCAATCGAAGCGGGAGCCGCCTTGCTGGCGAAAAGGCTAGCCAGCCACCCTAGAATCTCCCACATCAAAAAACCCGCTCACTGCCCCCGCGCATTAATCTGCTGCGACAACGTCTGAATCTGGCTCTGCAAGGTGTTCAGATTACGCGTCATCTGCCCACGGAATGCATCGAATTCCTGGGTGCTCGCGCCCGAGGAAGCCGCCTGCGCCGGACGATTGTCCTGCTCGCTCTTGAGCACGATCATGTCCTGCTCCAGTCGCTCGATCGCCTGGCTGTTGTTGTTCTTCTTCAGGTTCGCCACGTCTGCCGACAAACTCTTGATTTGCGCGTCCAGCGAGTCCTGCTCGGCCTTGGCTGACTTTCCGTCCGGCATCGCCGCTTTCAGTGCGGCCAGTTCAGTGGCCACGGTCTTGAGCTGATCTTGCAACTGCTGATTGATTGCCTGCTGCTGGGCCGTCTGACTGGCAATCTGCTCCAACCGCTTGTCCAGGCCGCCCTGCAATCCAGCCACGCCTTGTTGCTGTTTGCTCTGATCGGCCAATTGGTCCTGCAACTGCTTGATCTGAGCTTTCAGCGCTGCGCCGCCGCTATTGGCTTCTGACTCACTGGCGTTGAACTTGCCGGAAATGTCCTGCAGACGGCCTGCAGCTTCTTCACTGATCCGCGCGAAGCTTTCCTGAGTGGCCACCAACTGCTGTTCCATCAACGAGATCTGCTGAAAGCTCCACCAGGCCAAGCCGCAGAACGCGATCAGCAGCGCGCCAATCAGCGCCCACAAAGCACCTGATCCTGGCGCTTTGACTTTCACGACCGGTGTGGTCCGCGAATACACCGTCGTACGCTCACGGGCACCGGCGGTGGGGATGAAATCGTCGTCATCGTCTTTGGCGCTAAGGCTCGGAATGTCATCGACGTCGTCATAGGGGTCTTTGCGCATGGGTTTCCCTTTGAAATCCATTGAATCTTGAGGGTGGAGGCTGTCCACCGAACGTTAGGACCATCCGAATCGTCGGCTGTTTTACAGCGCCGTACCGTGTGTCGCTTTCCACCAGCCGCAGAACTCGTCGAGCGCGGTCCAGACGCTGACCTTGGGCTGGTAATCCAGATAATACTGGGCGCGGCTGATATCAAGCGTGAAATCTCGGCTCATGACCTGCATTCCGATTCTCGACAGCGTCGGTTCAGGTCGACCGGGCCAGAGCAGGCACGCAGCCTCGTTGATCGCAGCGGCGCTGTAGCCCAGGCCATAGGAGCGATAGCGCGTGACGGGCGGCAGCTCCATCTTGCGCATCACGTAATTGACCACGTCCCAGATCGGAACCGGCGCACCATTACTGATGTTGTACGCCTTGCCCAGGGCCGAGCCGGTCGCCAGCAGGCTGCTGAGCAATGCTTCGTTGAGGTTCTGAATGCTGGTGAAGTCGACTTTGTTCAAGCCGTTGCCGATGATCGAAAGACGCTTCTTGCTCTGCATCTGCATCAGCCGTGGAAAGATGCTGTTGTCCCCGGCCCCGGTGACGAAGCGCGGGCGCAAGGCAATCACTTCCAGACCGAACTCTTCGGCACCGAACACCTTCTGCTCCGCCAGGTACTTGGTGGCAGCGTAGTGGTTGTGGAAACGTTTGGGCACCTGCTCTTCACGAATATCGAGGTGCGACTTGCCGTCGAAATAGATCGAAGGCGACGACAGGTGCACCAGCCGTCGCACTCGCCGCTTGAGGCAGGCCTCAACGACGTTTTCGGTGACCTGAACGTTGCCTTGCAGGAAATCCTGATGCTTTCCCCAGGTGCCGACCGCACCGGCGCAATGCACCACGGCTTCGACGTCGTCGCACAGCGCCTGCACAAGTTCGGCGTCGTTCAGATCGCCTTGAATGAACTCGGCCCCCCGTCGAACCAGATGTTCAACGCCTTGCGGGCGACGGCCGTTGACCCGGACGCTCAACCCCTGCTCCAACGCAAAACGCGCAAAGCGTCCGCCGATGAAGCCGCTTGCGCCGGTGACCAGAATCTTCATTTACCGCTCCGTTTTACGTCTGTAGCAGCCTGGCTTGCCGGCGGCGGCGTCATCAAAATCGCTACCGTCGGCAAGCCGGACTGCTACAGGGATTTGCGTGAATCACACGTTGACGTTCACTGCTCGCTCAGCGGCACCAGCCATTGCCCGGCTTTTTTCGCCAAATGCTCGGTCAACTGCGTCAACAGTTGCCCACCGTTGCGCCAATGATGCCAGTACAAAGGCACATCCACCCACTGATCCGCGAACAACTCCACCAGCTTGCCAGCCGCCAATTGCTCGCGAACCTGCATCTCAGGCACCAGCCCCCAGGCCATGCCCGCCTCGGTCATGCGCATGAAGCCTTCGGACGACGGGCACAAATGGTGCTGGAAACCGCCATCAACCCCCAACGACGCCATGTAGCGATGTTGCAGAAAGTCGTCAGGGCCAAACACCAACGCGGGCGTGCGCGCCAGCGCCTGAGACGTCACCCCGTTCGGGAAATGCCGAGCGATGAATGCGGGGCTGGCCAAACCACGATAGCGCATGGCGCCCAGCGACAGGCTTCTGGCCCCGGCGACAGGCCGTTCGCTGGCGCACAGACAAGCGGCGACCTCTCCTGCGCGCATGCGCTTGAGGCCGACATCCTGATCTTCAATCACCAGATCGGTCAGTAAGTGATGCTCGGCGCAGAAGTCCCCTACCGCCGGTGCCCACCAGGTCGCGAGGCTGTCGGCGTTGAGCGCAATGCGCAATCGTTCAGGCGCACCGCCTTCGTCAAGCGCAGGGACGACGCTTTGCAGGTCACGCTCCAGCAACCGAACCTGCTGCACGTGGTTGAGCAGGCGCTGACCGATTTCCGTCGGTGTCGGTGGCGTGGCCCTGACCAGCACCGGCTGGCCGACCCGCGCCTCCAGCAGTTTGATGCGCTGGGACACCGCCGATTGCGACAGCCCCAACACCTGAGCGGCACGCTCGAACCCCGTTTGTTCCACGACCGCCGCAAGGGCCGCGAGCAGTTTGTAATCGAACATCAATTTTCCTAATGAGCGATCAGCATTATTGGTTTTTCTTATACCGCCGATCCCTCGACAATCGCCACACTCTTTTCATCGCAACACCTGACTCACGGAGCAAGACATCATGTGGCAAAGCTACCTCAACGGACTGTTGGTCGCGTTCGGCCTGATCATGGCCATCGGCACGCAAAACGCCTATGTGCTGGCGCAAAGCCTGCGTCGTGAGCATCACCTGTCCGTCGCGGTGCTGTGCATTCTGTGCGACGTGGTGCTGGTGGCTGCCGGAGTGTTCGGGTTGGCCAACGTGCTGGCGCATAACCCGACATTGCTTGCCGTGGCGCGCTGGGGCGGTGTGGTGTTTCTGCTCTGGTACGGCGCCAAGGCGCTGCGCCGTGCTTTGGCCCCGCAAAGTCTGCAAGAGGGGGACGTCAACGGCCAGCGCTCGCGTCGCGCGGTCCTGCTGACAGCACTGGCGGTGACGCTACTCAACCCGCACGTTTATCTGGATACCGTTTTGCTGATCGGGTCTCTGGGCGCTCAACAGACCGAGCCCGGCGCGTATGTCGCGGGCGCCGCCAGCGCATCGCTGTTGTGGTTCTCGACGCTGGCGATTGGCGCAGCCTGGCTGGCGCCCTGGCTCGCCCGCCCCGCCACTTGGCGTCTGCTGGATCTGATGGTGGCGGTGATGATGTTCAGTGTGGCGGTGCAGTTGATTCGCACGGCTTAAATATGGCGCCCAACACGCCCCTGTGAGAGCCGGCTTGCTGGCGAATGCGGTGGATCTGTGACGAATGAGCCGCCTGACACTCCGCCTTCGCCAGCAAGCCGGCTCCCACAGAGATCAGCGTGCCACCGCTTTTCATCATTTCCCCTGCAAACCTCTGGAACCTCTATCCCACACAGTTGTTGCGTGGTTATGGGCCGGGGCCGGTGCTATGATCCAGCCCCTGCGCCGCAAAGAGTAAAAACTCGCCGGCGTATTCTGTCTGGCCGTCCGTGATCGGCCTTGCGCTAACCGCAACCTGACCTGATTAGGAGAATTACCATGGCTTTCGAATTGCCGCCGCTGCCTTACGCTCATGACGCTCTGGCACCGCACATCTCCAAGGAAACGCTGGAATACCACCACGACAAACACCACAACACCTACGTCGTGAACCTGAACAACCTGGTCCCAGGCACCGAGTTCGAAGGCAAGACACTGGAAGAAATCGTCAAGTCTTCCTCGGGCGGTATCTTCAACAACGCAGCCCAGGTCTGGAACCACACTTTCTACTGGAACTGCCTGGCGCCAAACGCTGGCGGCCAGCCTACCGGTGCACTGGCTGACGCCATCAACGCTGCATTCGGCTCCTTCGACAAGTTCAAGGAAGAGTTCAGCAAAACCTCCATCGGCACCTTCGGCTCCGGCTGGGGCTGGCTGGTGAAGAAAGCTGACGGCTCCCTGGCGCTGGCCAGCACCATCGGCGCAGGCAACCCGCTGACCAACGGCGACACCCCGCTGCTGACCTGCGACGTCTGGGAACACGCGTACTACATCGACTACCGTAACCTGCGTCCAAAATACGTCGAGGCGTTCTGGAACCTGGTGAACTGGAAGTTCGTCGCTGAGCAGTTCGAAGGCAAGGCGTTCACTGCCTGATTTGCGCACCCAATGAAAAAAGCCCGGCCTGTCCGGGTTTTTTTTCGCCTTCTATTCGTCCTTTATGTATTGTCAGGCCACGATAGCGGACTAATATCAGGTTCGGTCAGAATCGACGAAACGAGGCTCAAGTTCCGCCCTCTGTTTACCGACACAGTACTGATAGCCAAGATTGCCCCTGTGAAATCGTTACCTGAATGAAACAGGTCGAGGGTGTTTCAAAACCTTGACCCCGGGCGCTGTATTGCCAATGCTTGTTACGTCACCCGCTATCAGCATGGATGAAGGAATGGCCATTTGAAGCTGGAACTCAAAAACAGCTTGTCGGTGAAGCTGCTGCGTGTGGTGTTATTGTCGGCGCTGGTCGTGGGCGTTGTGCTCAGTTGCGCGCAAATCGTCTATGACGCCTACAAAACCCGGCAAGCCGTCGCCACAGACGCCGAGCGGATTCTGGACATGTTCCGAGACCCGTCGACTCAGGCTGTCTATAGCCTGGATCGGGAAATGGGCATGCAGGTCATCGAAGGTCTGTTCCAGGACAAGGCCGTGCGCATGGCATCCATTGGCCATCCTAACGAAACCCTTCTCGCCGAAAAGACCCGCGATCTCAAATCGTCCCCCACCCGCTGGCTGACCGATCCGATTCTCGGACAGGAACGCAGCTTCACCACGCAACTGGTCGGTCGCAGCCCCTACAGCGAATACTACGGCGACCTGCGCATCACCCTCGACACGGCCACCTACGGTGAAGGCTTTCTGGTCAATTCAATGATCATCTTCGTTTCCGGCGTGTTGCGTGCACTGGCCATGGGGATGGTGCTGTATCTGGTGTATCACTGGCTACTCACCAAACCGCTGTCGCGCATCATCGAACACCTGATCAGCATCAACCCCGACCGCCCCAGCGAGCATCAACTCCCCCTGCTCAAAGGCCATGAAAAGAACGAACTGGGGATTTGGGTCACCACCGCCAACCAGCTATTGGCCTCCATCGAGCGCAACACCCACTTGCGTCATGAGGCCGAATCCAGCCTCCAGCGCATGGCCCAATACGACTTCCTGACCGGCCTGCCCAATCGCCAACAACTGCAAACCCAACTGGACAAGATTCTGGTCGATGCCGGTCGCGTGCAACACCGAGTGGCCGTGCTGTGCGTTGGTCTGGATGACTTCAAAGGCATCAACGAGCAGTTCAGCTATCAAGCGGGCGACCAGTTATTGCTGGCGCTGGCCGACCGTCTGCGCGCTCATAGCGGACGTCTGGGCGCACTGGCTCGCTTGGGCGGCGACCAGTTCGCGCTGGTTCAGGCCGATATCGAACAGCCCTACGAAGCGGCCGAGCTGGCGCAAAGCATCCTCGACGATCTGGAAGCCTCTTTCGCGGTAGAAGGCGAAGACATCCGTCTGCGGGCCACCATCGGCATCACCCTGTTCCCGGAAGATGGCGACAGCACCGAAAAGCTGCTGCAAAAAGCAGAACAGACCATGACTCTGGCCAAGACCCGCTCACGCAATCGATACCAGTTCTACATCGCCAGCGTCGACAGCGAAATGCGCCGCCGCCGAGAACTGGAAAAAGACCTGCGCGAAGCCTTGGTGCGCAATCAGTTCCATCTCGTCTACCAGCCACAGATCAGCTACCGGGACCAGCGTGTAGTGGGCGTTGAGGCACTGATTCGCTGGATTCACCCCGAACACGGCTTCGTGCCGCCGGATCAGTTCATTCCACTGGCCGAACAGAACGGCACGATCATCGCGATTGGCGAATGGGTGTTGGATCAGGCCTGTAAACAACTGCGCGAATGGCACGATCAAGGCTTCACCGAACTGCGCATGGCTGTGAACCTGTCCACCGTGCAACTGCACCACTCTGAGTTACCCCGCGTGGTGAACAACCTGTTGCAGATCTACCGTCTGCCGCCGCGCAGCCTTGAACTGGAGGTGACGGAAACCGGCCTGATGGAAGACATCAGCACCGCCGCTCAACACCTGCTCAGCCTGCGTCGCTCCGGGGCGTTGATTGCGATCGATGACTTCGGAACCGGATATTCCTCGCTGAGCTATCTCAAAAGCTTGCCGCTGGACAAGATCAAGATCGACAAGAGCTTCGTTCAGGACCTGATCGACGACGATGACGACGCCACCATCGTGCGCGCCATCATTCAGTTGGGCAAAAGCCTTGGCATGCAGGTCATTGCAGAAGGTGTGGAAACCACTGAGCAAGAGGCGTACATCATTTCCGAGGGTTGCCACGAGGGTCAGGGCTATTTCTACAGCAAGCCGCTGCCTGCCCGGGAGTTGCTGTCGTACCTGAAACAATCCCATCGCACCCACGTCGGCGTTCTGTAGCCGATCTCTCCTTGAGGAAAACCGCTGGCTCCTGATTTGGCCTCGGCATTGCCGAGGTCCCTTCACTCCGACGCCCATGTCGCGTTCAGCGGTGTCTCGACTATTTGTCTATGAAGAGCGAGAGCGTTTGGTGTTGCGGGCACTTTTTGTCGCGAATGTTCTTGTAACAGCTTGAAATATCTCATCGCCCGCATCAGGGCGTTTTGCCTTTACACAGAATGCAAATCTTTCGCATTATGTCGCAGCTTTTTTTGGCGTTCGCCACCGTTCCCCTCCCCCTTTCGACGCAGGATTCCGTCATGATTCGTAAGCCCCTGGCTACTGCCAGTCTGCTGGCCCTCGCTATCGCTCTGGCCGGTTGTGACCAAGGCAAGGACAAGCCCGCTGCCGCCGCACCAACGCCGGCCCCCGCCGCTTCCGCGCCAGCACCAGCCGCTGCCCCGGCCGCCGCGCCCGCCCAGACCAGCGATGCAGCCGCCAAGGCGGTGGTCGCCAACTACGCGAGCATGGTGTACGCCGCCTTCAGCGACGCCGAATCCACTGCGAAAGCCCTCAGCACCGCCGTCGACACATTCCTTGCAACGCCGAACGATCAAACCCTTAAAGCCGCTCGCGATGCCTGGCTCGCCGCTCGCGTGCCGTACATGCAGACCGAAGTCTTCCGCTTCGGCAACACCATCATCGATGACTGGGAAGGTCAGGTGAACGCCTGGCCACTGGACGAAGGCCTGATCGACTACGTCGCCAAGGACTATCAACACGCGCTGGGCAACCCGGGCGCCACCGCCAACATCATCGCCAACAAATCGATCCAGGTCGGCGAAGACAAGGTCGACGTCACCGAAATCACGCCGCAGAAACTCGCCAGCCTGAACGAGCTGGGCGGTTCAGAGGCCAACGTTGCCACCGGCTACCACGCCATTGAATTCCTGCTCTGGGGCCAGGACTTGCACGGCACCGGTCCCGGCGCGGGTGAACGCCCTGCCAGCGACTACATCGATGGCAAAGGCGGCACTGGCGGCCACAACGACCGTCGTCGCGCCTACCTGAAGGCTGCTACCGATCTGCTGGTCAGCGACCTCGAAGAGATGGTCAATAACTGGAAACCGGGCGTTGCCGACAACTACCGCGCCACCCTGGAAGCCGAACCGGCGGAAAGTGGCCTGCGCAAAATGCTGTTCGGCATGGGCAGCCTCTCACTGGGCGAACTGGCGGGCGAACGCATGAAGGTGGCACTGGAAGCCAACTCCAGCGAAGACGAACACGATTGCTTCAGCGACAACACTCACAACTCGCACTTCTACAACGGCCTGGGCATCCGCAACGTCTACCTGGGCGAATACACCCGTGTAGATGGCAGCAAGGTCAGCGGCCCGAGCCTGTCGTCGCTGGTGGCCAAGGCCGACGCGGCAACCGACACTACCCTGCGCACCGATCTGGATGACACCCAGGCCAAGCTGCAAGTCATCGTTGATCACGCCAATAAAGGCGAGCACTTCGACCAGTTGATTGCCGCAGGCAACACGGCAGGCAACCAAGTCGTTCGCGACGCCATCGCGGCACTGGTCAAGCAGACAGGCGCCATCGAGCAGGCGGCAGGCAAGCTGGGCATCACCGACCTGAACCCGGACAACGCCGATCACGAGTTCTGATCGGCGCGTTCGGTAAAGCACCAGAAAAAGGCCGACCCATTCGTGGGTCGGCCTTCTTTTTTGGGCCTCTGAAACCCCTCAAATGCCCCGCAAAACAGGTCCCTCCCAGAGACCGATCCGTAAGTTCTGTAGGGCATTTCCTGTTCTCACTCTGTCGGATTGAACGCCTTTTACTCGCCCTTGATCATGGTCACTTCCTTGACCCCATCCCATCCAGGAGGAGACAGACCGTGCCGAAAGGAAACAAGAAAAGGCGTCGCGTCAACACACTCAAAGCCAACGATTACGGAATCCACCTGTTGGTCGGAATCAACGGGCCGCGAGCATGGAAAGTGACGATCTACCGCGACGGCCGAACCCTCAACCGCCTGTTCTCATTCTCTCGATACGGAGGGCGCGAGGCCGCAAGAAGAGCCGCTGATGCATGTCGTGACGAACTGATGCTGACCCACCTGCCCAAACTCAGCCGAGACATCCGCCAACGCATCATTGCAACCAACACCAGCGGCTATCCGGGCGTGCACTACCGCTGCTACACCGGAATCGCCTACTGGGTAGCCCGCACGACGTTACGCAACGGCAGCAGCGTGACCAAATCCTTCCGCGTCGAATATTACGGCTATGAGCGGGCGAAAGAGCTGGCCATCCGGGAGAGAGAGCGTCAGCTCGACAGCATCGGCGAGTATCGCTGTTTCAAGGTGGTCGAGGGCGAGCGTCGCCTCATGCAACTCATGGTGGAGAATCCATCACTGGAAATTACCGGATTCGGAAACCTCGAAACCGCGATACCGGGCGCTGGGTAATTAGTTACAACACGTTTCGAGAGGCGCTTACAAACGCAAATCCCTCTTATTAGGCCAACACGGGGCTGGTAAGCTTGCCCGCCCCGATTCCCCCCTTTTTTGCAGGTATGTATGACTGCGAGGTTCCGTCTTTCGCTGTTCCTGCTGATGGCTTCGGCCCTCGGCGGGTGTGATGACGCCCCGCGTTTCACCGCTGCCGAGCCTGGCGAAGCCCAATCCGGTGGTGCTGCCACCGTGAGCCGCAGCGATCGCAACGCCTTCGCCCTGCCCTCGGGCAACCTGTCGCCCGAACGACGCCTGGACTTCAGCGTCGGCAACAGCTTCTTTCGCAACCCTTGGGTGATCGCCCCTTCGACGACCACCGCACGAGACGGCCTCGGCCCTCTGTTCAATACCAACGCCTGCCAGAATTGCCACATCCGGGACGGTCGCGGGCATCCACCCGAACCTGGTGCGGACAACGCCGTGTCGATGCTGGTACGCCTGTCGATTCCCGATGACCCCGCGCGCACCGAACGCCTGACACGATGGGGCCTGACGCCAGAACCGGTGTACGGCATGCAACTGCAGGACATGGCGGTTCCCGGCGTGCCTCCCGAAGGCAAGGTGCGCGTCGACTACGACTCACTGACGGTGCACTTTCGCGATGGCACGCCGGTTCAACTGCGCCGCCCGACCCTGCAGATCACCCAGCTCGGCTATGGCGCAATGCACCCGCAAACCCGCGCTTCGGCCCGAATCGCCCCGCCGATGATTGGTCTGGGTCTGCTCGAAGCGATCCCCGAGGCGTCAATTCTGGCCAACGCCAACCCCGATAATAAAAACGGCACCGGCATCACCGGCACCCCAAATTGGGTCTGGGATGAAGCGCAGCAGAAAACCGTGCTCGGTCGCTTCGGCTGGAAAGCATCGCAACCCAGCGTGAATCAACAGAACGCTCATGCGCTCGCCGGAGACATGGGCCTGACTTCACGCCTCAAACTCGCTGACGACTGCACGGTGTTTCAGACGGATTGCCTAGAGGCGCCTCACGGCGGCGGCCCCAATGGCGAGCCGGAAGTCAGCGACAACATCCTTCGGCTGATCACCTTTTACACCCGTAACCTTGGGGTTCCAGCCCGTCGTGATGTCGGCGACCCACAGGTGCTGCAAGGTAAAAACCTGTTCTTCAGGGCCGGTTGCCAGCAGTGCCACACACCACAGTTCACAACAACTGCCGACGCTGCCGAGCCGGAGCTGGCCAATCAAGTCATCCGCCCTTATACCGACCTGTTGCTGCACGACATGGGTGAAGGCCTGGCGGACAACCTCAGCGAATTCCAGGCCCGCGGCCAGCAGTGGCGAACGCCCCCCTTGTGGGGCATTGGGTTGACCCAAAGCGTCAGCGGCCATACGCAATTCCTGCACGACGGGCGTGCGCGCAATCTGATGGAAGCCGTGTTGTGGCATGGCGGCGAGGCATTGCCTGCGCAGCGGCAGGTGTTGGCGTTCGACGCGGGGCAGCGGGCAGCGTTGCTGGCGTTTCTGAATTCTCTTTAATCGTACTTTTACAAAAAGGAGCCGGACATGTTCCGTCCCAAGCTGTTGTTCACCAGCCTCGCTGCGCTTGCGCTGGGTGCCTGTGCGCCATCGGACCCGCAGGCCGTGACGTCTGCGGCCATCGCCAAGCAGGTGATCCTGCCGACATACAGCCGCTGGGTTGACGCCGACCGGCAACTGGCGGTCAGCGCGCTGGCGTTTTGTCAGGGCAAGACCGATCTGGACACCGCCCGCGCCGATTTCCTTCATGCGCAAAAGGCCTGGGCCCAATTGCAGCCATTGCTGATTGGCCCGCTGGCCGAGGGCAATCGCTCCTGGCAGATCCAGTTCTGGCCGGACAAGAAGAACCTCGTCGGGCGTCAGGTCGAACAACTGGTCACCGCGCAGCCGCACATCACGGCAGAAGCACTGGCCAAGTCCAGCGTCGTGGTGCAGGGGCTGTCGGCTTATGAATACATCCTGTTCGACGCTGAAATCGACATGGCCAACGCCGAACAGAAAGCCCAGTACTGCCCGCTGCTGACCGCCATCGGCGAACGTCAGAAGACTCTGGCCGAGGAAATCCTCAACAGTTGGAACAGCACCGACGGCATGCTCGCCCAGCTGAGCAAATTCCCGAACCAGCGCTACGCCGATTCTCACGAAGCCATCGCCGAATTGCTGCGCGTGCAAGTGACCGCCCTCGACACCCTGAAGAAGAAACTCGGCACGCCGCTGGGCCGTCAATCCAAAGGCGTACCGCAGCCGTTCCAGGCCGATGCCTGGCGCAGCAAGGCCTCGTTGAGCAGTCTGCAAGCCAGCCTGGACAGCGCTGAAACGGTGTGGTCGGGTGTGGACAACAACGGCCTGCGCGGCCTGTTGCCCGCTGAGCAGAAACCGTTGGCCGACAAGATCGACGCCGCTTACGCTGAAAGCCGCAAACAACTGGCCGCGTTGAAGCCGCCGCTGGTCGAACTGCTGGCCACCGAACAGGGTCGCCAACAATTGAACGCGTTCTACGACAGCCTCAACGTCGTCCACCGCCTGCATGAAGGCGAACTGGCCAAGGCGTTGGGCATCCAGCTCGGTTTCAATGCCAACGATGGTGACTGATATGTTGCGACGTCAGGCCCTTGCCCTTGGCAGTCTGGTCCTCAGCGCGTGCACGCTGGGGGGCTGGACGCTGTTCAGGAAAAAAGGTGAAAGCCCGTTGCTGCTGTCCGCCCGCGATGACGGCAACGGCCAGCACTATGCCGTCGGCTATCGCGTGGACGGCACTCAAGTGTTCGCCACGCAGGTCGCCCAGCGTTGCCACGACATCATCAATCACCCGGAACTGCCGATTGCGTTGTTCGTCGCCCGGCGCCCTGGAACGGAAAGCTACCTGATCGACCTGCGCGATGGGCACTTGCTGCAAACCATCACCTCGCAACCGAACCGGCATTTCTACGGCCACGCCGTCATCCACAAAGGCGGCGAATGGCTGTACGCCACCGAGAACGACACCACTGATCCGGGGCGTGGCGTGTTGGGCGTTTACCGGTTCGTTGGTGAGCGTCTGGAGCACAACGGCGAAATCTCCACCCACGGCATCGGCCCGCATCAGGTCTCCTGGCTGCCGGACGGCGAAACCCTGGTGGTGGCCAATGGCGGCATTCGCACCGAAGCGGAAAGCCGGGTCGAGATGAACCTCAACGCGATGGAGCCGAGCCTGGTGCTGATGCAGCGTGACGGCACCCTGCTGAGCAAGGAAACCCTGTCACAGCAGATGAACAGCGTGCGCCACATGGCGATCGCCAGCGACGGCACCATCGTCGCCGGGCAGCAGTTCATGGGGCCATCTCATGAGTCTGCCGAGCTGTTGGCGATCAAACGTCCGGGGCAACCGTTTCAGGCATTTCCGGTGGCCGAGCAGCAGTTACAGGCCATGGCCCATTACACCGCCAGCGTGGCGATTCATAACGAATTGCGGCTGGTGGCATTAACAGCGCCGCGTGGTAATCGTTTCTTCATTTGGGACCTGGACAGCGGCGCCGTGCGCCTCGATGCACCGTTGCCGGATTGTGCCGGGGTCGGCGCGGTGGCGGATGGCTTCGTGGTGACTTCAGGCCAGGGTCGTTGCCGGTTTTATGATTGCCGCCAGAGTGCATTGGTGGCACAGCCGTTGGAGCTGCCTGCGGGGTTGTGGGACAACCATTTGCATTTGGTTTAACCCCTATCCCCCTGTAGGAGTGAGCCCACGAAAACCGCAACGAGCACTGGCAACAAACCCGCGACGCGACTACCGTGCTCGCCTGATTCATCTGTTTTCCAAGGAAGTGGAATATGTTGCGTCGCCGCATGTTGATCATGTTGGGAGTTGTCCTGATCGTGGTGCTGGCCCTGGGCGGGTACAAGGCATTCTCGATTTATCAGCAAATCCAGCAGTTCTCTGCCCCAAAACCGCCAATCAATGTCGCGGTGGCTGTCGTTGAATCCCGAGCCTGGCAAAACCGCCTGCCTGCCATTGGCAGCCTCAAGGCATTGCAAGGCGTGAACCTGAGTCTGGAGGTCGCCGGGACAGTCAAAGCGCTTCAGTTCGAATCAGGGCAAAAGGTCAAAGTCGGCCAGCCACTTCTGCAACTCGACAGCGATGTGGAAAAAGGCCTGCTGGGCACCGCCGAGGCGGATCTGGGTCTGGCGCAGGTCGACTACGCACGGGGCAGCAAGCTGGTGGGCGACGCGGCCATTTCCAAAGGCGAGTTCGACAAACTGGCCGCCACGCAGAAAAAGGCCGCAGCCACCGTCGCGCAACTCAACGCCTCACTGGCCAAGAAGCGCATCCTCGCGCCTTTCAGCGGCACCATTGGCATTCGCCAGGTGGATGTGGGCGACTACCTCGCCAGCGGCACAGTCATCGCCACGTTGCAGGATTTGAGCAGCCTCTACGCCGACTTCTATGTGCCCGAGCAGATGCTGCCGAAACTGAGCATCGGCCAGCAGGTTCAGGTCAGCGTCGCGGCCTTCCCCGATGAAAGCTTCAACGCCAGCATCAGTGCAATCAACCCCAAGGTCGAAGACGCCACGCGTAACGTGCTGGTACGCGCAACCCTGCCCAACCCGGACAGCAAACTGCTGCCGGGCATGTTCGCCAACTTGCAGGTCATTCTGGGGCAGGACACCCAAGAGCTGGTCGTCCCCGAAAGCACCATCACCTACACCCTTTACGGCAATTCGGTGTTCGTCATCACCCCGAAAAAAGACGCCAATGGCCAGCCTGAAAAGAACGCCAAAGGTGAGCCGCTGCTGGCCGTGGAGCGCCGTTTCGTCGAAACCGGCGAGCGCCGTGGCGGGCAGGTGATCATCCGCAAAGGCTTGAAAGTGGGCGAACAAGTGGTGACCGGTGGCCAGTTGAAGCTGGACAACGGCACCCCTGTCGCCATCAGTGCCGATTCGGCAGCCCCCGTCGAACAGAGCGACCAGCCCAAGGTTGACTGACCCTGGCGACTGTTCGAAGGAGCTTTTTTCATGGCATTTACAGACCCGTTCATCCGACGCCCTGTGCTCGCCAGCGTGATCAGCCTGTTGATCGTGCTGCTGGGTTTTCAGGCTTTCAGCAAACTGACCATCCGCCAGTACCCGCAGATGGAAAACGCGCTGATCACCGTCACCACGGCTTACCCCGGCGCCAATGCCGAAACCATTCAGGGCTACATCACGCAACCGTTACAGCAAAGTCTGGCCAGCGCCGAAGGCATCGACTACATGACCTCGGTCAGTCGCCAGAACTTCTCGGTGATCTCGATCTACGCGCGCATCGGTTCCAACAGCGACCGCCTTTACACCGAACTGTTGGCCAAAGCCAACGAGGTGAAGAACAAGTTGCCTCAGGACGCCGAAGACCCGGTGCTGAGCAAAGAAGCGGCTGACGCCTCGGCGCTGATGTACATCAGTTTCTACAGCTCGGAGCTGAACAACCCCCAGATCACCGACTACCTGTCGCGGGTCATCCAGCCCAAGCTCGCTACGCTGCCGGGCATGGCCGAAGCCGAAATCCTTGGCAATCAGGTGTTCGCCATGCGTCTGTGGCTGGACCCAGTGAAACTGGCAGGCTTTGGCCTGACCGCCAACGACGTCACTGACGCCGTGCGCAAGTACAACTTCCTTTCGGCGGCAGGCGAGGTGAAAGGCGAATACGTGGTCACCAGCGTCAACGCCACCACCGATCTCAAATCCCCGGAAACCTTCGCCGCGATCCCGTTGAAGACGGTGGGCAACAGCCGCGTGCTGCTCGGCGATGTGGCGCGGGTCGAGATGGGTGCGGAAAACTACGACACCGTCAGTTCGTTCGATGGCACGCCGTCGGTCTACATCGGCATCAAGGGCACGCCCAGTTCCAACCCGTTGGACGTGATCAAGGAAGTGCGGCGGATCATGCCGGAACTGGAAAGCCAGTTGCCGCCCAGCCTGAAAGCCTCCATCGCTTACGACGCCACGCTGTTCATTCAGGCATCGATCCATGAGGTGGTGAAAACCCTGATCGAAGCGGTGCTGATCGTGATCGTCGTGGTGTTCCTGTTTCTGGGCGCACTGCGTTCGGTGCTGATCCCGGTGATCACCATTCCGCTGTCAATGATCGGGGTGTTGTTCTTCATGCAAATGATGGGCTACTCGATCAACCTGCTGACACTGTTGGCGATGGTGCTCGCGATTGGCCTTGTCGTCGACGATGCCATCGTGGTGGTGGAGAACATTCATCGCCACATCGAGGAAGGCAAAACGCCGTTGAATGCAGCATTGGAAGGCGCGCGGGAAATCGCCATGCCGGTGGTCTCGATGACCATCACGTTGGCGGCCGTTTATGCGCCCATCGGTTTTCTTGAAGGCCTGACCGGCGCCCTGTTCAAGGAGTTCGCGCTGACGCTGGCCGGTGCGGTGGTGATTTCCGGGATCGTCGCCCTGACGCTGTCACCGATGATGTGCGCCATGCTGCTGCACCACGATGGAAACCCCAGCGGGCTGGCCCACAAGCTCGATCAGATTTTCGACGGCCTGAAAGTGCGCTATCAGCGGCTGTTGCACGGCACGCTGAACACCCGCCCGGTGGTTATCGTGTTCGCTGTGCTGGTGCTGTGCCTGATTCCAGTGTTCCTCAAGTTCAGTCAGTCGCAACTGGCGCCGGACGAGGATCAGGGCATCATTTTCATGATGGCCACGTCGCCGCAGCCGACCAACCTCGATTACATGAACAAGTACACCCAGCAGTTCATCGACATCTTCAAGGCGTTCCCGGAGTATTACTCATCGTTCCAGATCAACGGTTTCAATGGTGTACAGACCGGCGTGGGCGGTTTCCTGCTCAAACCGTGGGATGAACGCAAACGCACGCAGATGCAATTGTTGCCCGAAGTGCAGGCCAAGCTGGAACAGATCACCGGGCTGCAGATTTTCGGTTTCAACCTGCCTTCATTACCGGGCACGGGCGAGGGCCTGCCCTTCCAGTTCGTGATCAACACCCCTAACGACTATGCGGCGCTACTGGAGGTGGTCAACCGCATCAAGAAACGTGCGACCGAATCCGGCAAGTTCGCGTTTCTCGACCTCGATCTGGCGTTCGACAAACCAGAAGTGGTGGTCGACATCGATCGCGCCAAGGCCGCACAAATGGGCGTGTCGATGCAGGACCTGGGCGGCAGCCTTGCCACGTTGCTCGGTGAGGCGGAGATCAACCGGTTCACCATCGATGGCCGCAGTTATAAAGTCATCGCGCAGGTGGAGCGGGCCTATCGCGACAACCCGCAGTGGCTGTCCAACTATTACGTGAAAAACGCCGAAGGCAAGATGCTGCCACTGTCGACGCTGATCAAGGTCAGCGATCGGGCTCGTCCACGTCAGTTGAACCAGTTCCAGCAGCTCAACTCGGCGGTTATTTCCGGGTTCCCGCTGGTGAGCATGGGTGAGGCCATCGAAACGGTTCGGCAGATCGCTATCGAAGAAGCGCCCGCCGGGTTCGCCTACGACTATGCGGGGACCTCCCGCCAGTTCGTTCAGGAGGGCAATGCACTGTGGGTCACCTTTGGCCTGGCGCTGGCGATTATCTTTCTGGTGCTCGCGGCGCAGTTCGAAAGCTTCCGCGATCCGCTGGTGATTCTGGTGACCGTGCCGTTGTCGATCTGCGGCGCACTGATTCCTCTGTTCCTTGGGGTGTCGACGCTGAACATCTACACCCAGGTCGGGCTGGTGACGTTGATCGGGTTGATCAGCAAGCACGGGATTCTGATCGTTGAATTCGCCAACCAGTTGCGCAAGGACAAAGGACTGACCGCCCGTGAGGCGGTGGAAGAAGCAGCAGCGATTCGCCTGCGGCCGGTGTTGATGACCACGGCGGCGATGGTGTTCGGCATGGTGCCGTTGATCCTGGCGACAGGCGCGGGGGCTGTGAGCCGGTTCGATATCGGACTGGTGATCGCGGTGGGGATGTCGGTGGGGACGTTGTTTACGCTGATTGTGTTGCCGTGTGTTTATACGGTGTTGGCGGGGAGGGATAAGAGGTTAGCGTGAGGTGGCCACATTGTTGCTCTGTCGGGCCTATTCGCCAGCAAGCTGGCGAATAGGCCCGACAGGGCAACAGAGTGAGATTCCAGAGCCAACCACTCTCAAAAACCCAACAAACCTCAGTTCTGCCCCCTCGTCCCCTGCGCCAACCCAAACATCAACAACAGCAAATCATGATCCGGACGTACGGGCGATTCAGCCTTCGCCACACGCGGGAGGGCGCATTGGCCCTCGCCGTGGACTGCGCTCAGGATCTTCGGTTTGGGGGTTTCCCACGCCGCCATGGCTATGGATGCGATGCCTAACGCTCCAACCAGAAACAAACCTCGAGCGACTTCTAACTTCATCGATCTAAACCTTTGATGGGGCTGCCAAACGCCGTTTCGTAAAAATAGACGAGCTTGCTCCAGTCCGCCGACGCAAACGACGAGTGGCGACGCAGTTGTTTCATGTCGTGCTGGGCCGCGCCATAAGCGGTCAGGCGCTGGCGGCATTTCTCCAGGTCCAGAAGCGCCACTTCAGGCTTGGCGTTTGCGCCTTCACCGACCACGCGGACGAAAACGTGCTTGATGTAGATGCAACTGTGCTGCCAGCGCCCCTTGTGCATGCGCGCCAGGTTCTCGGCCAGTTCCTTGAGCACTTGCTCGTAAACGGCCTCGCCATATTGCTCACGACCACCGGCCTTGAGCCAGTTTTCAAATTCGTCGAAACCGTCCAGCGACGCGGTGACCAACAGCGCGCGCCACTCGTTGTTTTCATCGCGCTCAGCACCACAGAACACCATGCGCGGTACGTTGACGTTGAGCTGACGCAGGCCTTCGAGGGCATCGCGCTCACGCAAGACCGTCGGGCGGCCGAATGGATGCAGCCAACTGCGGTAGATGTGACCGACCTGCCGCTTCACGTACAGCAAGCGGCCATTCTCCGACACGACGCGTTGCACGCCACTTTCACCACCACGGCGCACGTTGGGCTCTTCCACCCACTCGCCTTTGGTGTTCCAGAAATAGGCAAAACGGTCCTTGGCGGGAAGGGTCAACTCTGCTGCGAAATCCACGGCCATCCTGTTACCTCTTACGTAATAGATACACACGCCACATGGCGTACAACGGCAGGAAGTCCAGACGATCCTGGATGCGAAATCCTGCCTGTTCGAATTCGGCTTCTACTGTGTTCACCGGTAACACGAAGCGGTTCTGGTAACCCTCTTGATGACGGTTACGCTCGGCGCGCTTGCGTTTCCAGGCTTTGAAATTGCCATCCACCCAGAGCGAAATGATCACGCTGTCGCGAGTGACCCGATGAAACTCCCTGAGCAACACGGCTCTGTCCTCGGCCTTGCCGACGTGGTGCAACAGGCGCATGCAAAAGATGCTGTCCACTGCATTGTCTGGCATGTCGATGGCGAATGCAGAGGTCTGCAAGGGTTGTACCCGTTTCACCACTTCAGCCGGTTGCGAATTGCAAGCGGTCTTGACCATGGAGGCCGAGTTATCGGCGCCGATGATGACCCGGTTGGCCTTTTCCGCCAGCAATGGCCAGAAACGCCCGGCCCCACACGGCAAGTCCAGCACCAGACCAGGTTCGCCTGCCAACGCCAGTGCGCGGCGGGCCAGCTGCTTGTCGCGATGGTCAGACAACCGCCGCGCCAATCCGTCCCTGTGTTTGCGTAAATATTTTTTTGCGTGTTCGTCGTCGTATTTGCGCGAGAAATCTAACTCAATCCGCTTGCTCATGGCCGCCTCTCCTGAAGGTGATACGGCCAAAAGTAGGTGGATTAACGTCATCCTCAGGTCACGTGAATGTGAAAAAAACGTCCCCTGACAAGCACAAATGTTACGAGGTTTTTCCAGAAGATAGGGCTAGCATATGGCCACAACCTGAATGATCGCAGCAATATTTACACTGCCGATACATTGAAAGGCCATTCACTGACAAGGCTGTCAGGCAGCGGCCTTTTTAAACTCGACAGTGAAACAGCACCCGTTGGGCTCCATGGTATCGAGGCTGACGGTCCACCCCTGGTTTTCGCAAATCCGCTGAACCAGCGAAAGTCCCAGCCCCAGTCCTTCGCCGCGCTTTTCATTGCCGCGCACAAAAGGTTGAAACATGGCCTCGCGCTTTTCTTCCGGGATACCGACACCCGAATCCTCAACCGTGAAGCCATTGGGCAGCAGCGTCAGGCGAATGAACCCGTGATCGGTGTAATGCAGTGCGTTGCGCAGCAGGTTACCCATCACGGCATACAGGAATGTAGCGTTGTAGGTGCCTTGAGACGCGTTGTCCGGGAAGTAATCCAGACGCAGCCCCTTGGTTTCGATCGGATCACGCCAGAGCGTCAGCAACTGTTGCGCGGCCCCTTGCAGAGACAACTGCGGATTCAATCCGGCATCGTCGCGTTGTGTGCGGGCCAGCATCAGGAAGGTCTGCACCAAGTCGCGCATTTCCTCGCAGGCGCGCCCTACTCGCTCGACTTGCGCACGGGCGCGCTGATCGAGTGCGGGATTTTCCAGCAACAATTCACAAGAGCTGGCCAGCACCATCAACGGCGTGCGCAATTCGTGGCTCACGTCGCTGGTGAACATCCGCTCGCGGGTCAGCGCATCGCGCAGGCGTCCCAACGTGGCATCGAACGCGACGGCCAGTTCGCCCACTTCATCTGCCGCGTAGTCCGGTGCCAGCGGTGGCGCCAGCCCCAGCAATTGGTCGCGATGACGCACTTGTCGCGCCAGCCGCACCACAGGCGCCATGACCCGACGAGCGAGAATCCAGCCCAGGACCACGGCCAACGCCAGCGCCAGTACGAAACCGACAAGCACGACCGCAAAGAGCACACGCTCGCGCTCCTCGAAATCGCTTTGGTCTTGCAACAGCACGTAATGGCGGCCATCGACCACCTCAACCATCGCGTGATAGGACAGCGGCCCACGAAATACTTCGTGAAAACCAGGCTCCAGATGACGCAGGTCTTTGGGTAGCTCGAAATCTCCCGGACCGCCGCTGAAATAAAACAACTGATCCGGCTCGGGGCGATGACTCCAGTCTTCAACGCTGTCCATCAGCAGCAGACGGGTCAAATCCCCCCCCAGCCCCGCAGAAATCAGCTTTTCTTCGACCAGATGGACGGTCGCCACGATGCCCATCGCGAACGAACCGGCCACCAGCGCACTCATCAAGGCAAACGCGATGATGATGCGCTGGGCAAGGCTCTGCTTAAACTCCATCGCGGCCCTCAGCCAAGCGATAGCCGACACCATGTACCGTTTGCAGCAGCGGTTTGGCGAACGGCTTGTCGATCACCTGACGCAACTGGTGCACATGGCTACGCAGGCTGTCGCTGTCCGGGCAATCGTCGCCCCACAGCGCCTCTTCGAGAATTTCCCGACGCAAGACGTGAGGGCTTTTCTGCATCAGGACCGCCAGCAACTTGAGGCCGACCGGGTTGAGCTTGAGCATGCGCCCCTCGCGGGTCACTTCCAGCGTGTCGAGGTCGTAGACCAGGTCGGCGACTTGCAGCGTGCGACGCCCGCCGCCTTGCGCACGACGCAGCACCGCTTCGATACGCGCCGCCAGTTCCGACAACGCGAAGGGTTTGAGCAGATAGTCGTCCGCACCGGAGCGGAAGCCCTGCAAACGGTCATCAAGCTGGTCACGAGCGGTCAGCATGATCACTGGCGTGTCGCGACGGGCGTCCTCGCGCAGGCGTTTGCACAGCGTGTAACCGTCGATGCCCGGCAGCATGATGTCGAGCACGATCAGGTCGTAATGCTCGGTTGCGGCCAGGTGCAGGCCGGACAAGCCATCTTGCGCGCAATCGACGGTATACCCCTTCAACCCCAGGTAGTCAGCCAGGTTTGCCAGGATGTCGCGGTTGTCTTCAACCAGCAGAATTCTCATGGGCGCATGTCTCCGTATGCAGTTGTCGCGATGACCCGGCCGCGTCGGAACGCGCACTCAACGAGGTCAGAGTTGGCGGCAGCTTACGGCCAACTTCGCCCGAGGGCCAGCGCCGAGGCACATAACGTTTTTTTCACCCGTGATTCACAGCGACGCGACAGCCTGCAGCTCAGACTGCCGAATGCTAACGAGGGGCTCCTCGCCATCACACGGAATCCAACATGTCTGAAGTTCTCGAACGGCCCGCTTCGCGCCCGATCAACCTGTGGGTGTATCTGGGCATCCCGGTGGTGACCGCCATCGCCCTGTTGTTGCTGGAACTGACCTCGCTGGACATGAACCTCGCCCAAATGGCCTACGATCCGGCCGCAGGGGAGTTCATCGGCAAACACAGTTACTTTCTGGAAAACATCCTGCACGACCGCGCCAAACAGGTGGTCATCACCTTGGGCGTGTTGTCGCTCGCAGGATTTGTTGCATCGTTTTTCGTGGGGCCACTAAAGCCTTGGAAACGGGAGTTGGGTTGCATGGTGCTGTCGATGGCGCTGTCGACCAGCTTCGTCACACCGGTCAAGGCTGTGACGTCCGTTCAATGCCCGTGGAGCCTTACGCAGTTTGGTGGCGAGGAAACCTACAGCGAACTGCTGAGTCCTCGTCCACCGACCGACAAACCGGGCCGCTGCTGGCCGGGTGGGCATGCGGCGACGGGTTTTACCCTGTTCGCCCTGTTCTTCGTGTTCAGAGACCGCAAACCACGTCTGGCCAAGGCGGGGCTGATCTTTGCGTTTGGCTTGGGAACGGTGTTCTCTGTAGGCCGCATGCTGCAAGGCGCGCACTTCTTTTCGCACAACGTGTGGACGGCGGTGTTTTGCTGGTTGATTTGTCTGGGGGCGTATTACGCGGTGTTGTATAGACCGGTGGGGAAATCAGACAAGGCTTTGGCGGGTGAGGCGGTCTCTGGGTAGTTGGCGTTAGATCGCAACTCTGATGCAACCCCCGCCAAGGCATCCGAGTAAGAACCCCAAGCCAGACATCCATAAAAAAACCCCGCCGAAGCGGGGTTTTTTGTGCATCCGGGTAAGGCCGACTTACATCATGCCGCCCATGCCACCCATGCCGCCCATGTCTGGCATACCGCCGCCAGCTGCTGGCTTGTCTTCTGCCACGTCAGCGATCATCGCTTCGGTGGTGATCATCAGACTGGCAATCGAGGACGCCGCCTGCAGAGCAGAGCGAGTCACTTTGGCCGGGTCCAGAATACCCATTTCGATCATGTCGCCGTATTCGCCGGTTGCAGCGTTGTAACCGAAGTTACCCGAACCCTGCTTGACCTTGTCGACCACGACGCTTGGCTCGTCGCCGGAGTTGGCAACGATCTGGCGCAGAGGCGCTTCAACCGCACGACGCAGCAGGGCGATACCGACGTTCTGATCGGCGTTGTCGCCTTTCAGCTCAGCGATGGCTTGCAGCGAGCGAACCAGCGCTACACCACCGCCAGGCACCACGCCTTCTTCGACGGCTGCGCGGGTTGCGTGCAGGGCGTCTTCAACGCGGGCTTTCTTCTCTTTCATTTCGACTTCGGAACCGGCGCCGACTTTGATCACCGCAACGCCGCCGGACAGCTTGGCCAGACGCTCTTGCAGCTTCTCTTTGTCGTAGTCGGACGAGGTGTCGCCGATTTGCTGACGGATCTGAGCGATACGACCATCGATGTCAGCCTTGTTGCCAGCGCCGTCGATGATGGTGGTATTTTCTTTGTTCAGCACAACGCGCTTGGCGTTACCCAGGTGCTCCAGGGTGGTGCTTTCCAGGCTCAGACCGATTTCTTCGGAGATCACGGTACCGCCGGTCAGAACAGCAATGTCCTGCAGCATGGCCTTGCGACGGTCGCCGAAGCCTGGTGCCTTGACGGCAGCGACTTTGACGATGCCACGCATGTTGTTCACAACCAGGGTCGCCAGCGCTTCGCCTTCGACGTCTTCAGCGATGATCAGCAGAGGGCGGCCAGCTTTGGCAACGGCTTCCAGGACTGGCAGCATTTCGCGGATGTTGGAGATCTTCTTGTCGACCAGCAGCAGCAGCGGGCTGTCCAGCTCGGCCACCATGGTGTCCGGCTTGTTGATGAAGTACGGGGACAGGTAGCCACGGTCGAACTGCATGCCTTCAACGACCGACAGCTCGTTTTCCAGACCCGAACCTTCTTCAACGGTGATCACACCGTCTTTGGTCACTTTTTCCATGGCTTCGGCAATGATGTCGCCGATGGAATTGTCGGAGTTGGCCGAGATGGTGCCGACCTGAGCGATGGCTTTGGTGTCGGTGCAAGGCTTGGACAGGGATTTGAGCTGAGCAACGATGGCCACGGTGGCCTTGTCGATGCCGCGCTTGAGGTCCATTGGGTTCATGCCGGCAGCGACGGCTTTCAGGCCTTCGTTGACGATGGCTTGAGCCAGAACGGTTGCAGTGGTGGTACCGTCACCGGCGTCGTCGTTGGCACGGGAGGCAACGTCTTTGACCAGCTGCGCGCCCATGTTTTCGAAACGGTCTTTCAACTCGATTTCTTTGGCTACCGATACACCGTCTTTGGTGATCAGAGGAGCGCCGAAGCTTTTTTCGATGATGACGTTACGGCCTTTCGGGCCCAGAGTTGCTTTTACAGCGTCGGCCAGGACGTTTACGCCAGTCAGCATTTTCTTACGGCCGGCGTCGCCGAATTTAACTTCTTTAGCAGCCATGATCGTTATTCCTTAAATACTTAGTAGTAGCGGGAAATGCGGTTTATCGACTCAGCCTTCAACGACGGCGAGGATTTCGTTCTCGCTCATCACCAGCAGGTCTTCGCCGTCTACTTTCACAGTGTTGCTGCCGGAGTAAGGGCCGAACACCACTTTGTCACCCACTTTTACGGCCAGCGCACGTACTTCACCGTTGTCCAGGATGCGACCAGCGCCGACGGCGATGACTTCGCCACGGTTTGGTTTCTCGGCAGCCGAACCTGGCAGCACGATACCGCCAGCAGTCTTGGTTTCTTCTTCGCTGCGACGGATTACGACGCGGTCATGCAGAGGACGAAGCTTCATTGTCGATCTCCTAATTATGGTTTTTGAACGTCCGGCGTTGGCACCGAGCGGCTAAAACGTTCCGGACTTGCCGGGTGCGGCTCGCGAGCGAACCGCGGAATACGGTCTGGCGAAATGCGCCAGAAACCTTACGGTGACCCATACATAGGGGCGGGCAAGATGATTACAAGGCTGGGCGAAGAAAAAATTTTCAACGGGCACATGCCGTTGAAACGAAAACGGCACCCGAAGGTGCCGCGCGAATCGCAGGCAGGATTCACTTTTTGTCGACAGGCTCGTATTCGCCTTCGATCACTTCACCTTCGATCACCTCGGGCTGGCGAGCGCCCGTACGGCCAGCGCCCGGATGCATGGAACCAGCACGCAGATCATCGGCGAAAGCTCGCTGACGATTGGCCGACGCTTCGGCGCGCTGACGCACCTTGTTGGCCAGCAAGCGACGAGTGAACGGCATCAAACAGATCAACCCCAACACGTCACTGATGAAACCAGGTAACACCAGCAAGCCGCCGCCGACCGTCATCATCAGCCCATCCATCATCTGCTGCGCGGGCAACTCGCCCCGCGCCAGGCTCTCGCGAGCGCTCATGGCCGTCGCGAGGCCTGCGACACGCATGACGAAGAACCCGAGCATGGACCCGGCGACCACCAGTAGGAAGGTCGGCAGAAAGCCGATCGACATCCCGACTTTCACCAGTACGAACAGCTCAAGCACCGGAAAAAGCAAAAAAAGCAGTAAAAAAGCGCGCATCAAATAGTTTCCTCTACGGAAGTAAGGCTTCCAGTAGACACTAGGTGAAGTCGCAAAGTCGTTAATTCAAGCTTCGGTCGGTTCAGCGGTCGGCCATTTTTCCGCGTGAGCCAGCTGCACCAAGGCTTGGCGGACTTGTGTCGGCGTATTACAAGACTCCGCAAACGCCAGCCAATACAGACTTTGGCCGATGCGCAAGTGCATGCCTTCGCTGTCGATACCCACCAATACTGCCGGTTCGGTCTGGGGCAGCCCGGACAACTCGACGTAATGCGCGATGGCCTTGGTGTGATCCTCGTTCATGTGCTCGACCATGCTCGTTTCGGCAGCTCCGGCGAACGGGTTGGCCAGCGCGACGTCGTCAAGCCAGTGAATCGCGCCAAAACCGCCGATGTAGCGATAGCGCACCGGCACCAACACCCAGAAATCGAAATCGTGGGCGCTGTGATAGCTCTTGGAGTCCGGGAAATAGCGGTAGTAGCGCTGGGCGGCAGCTTCGATCGCAGCCTGGTCGGTGACCTTCTGCGCCTCGGCCATCACCGTTACGCGACCGACGGCCTGAACATCTTCTGCCTCACGCTCACCCACCAGCATCGAACACTTGGGGTCACGCTGCAGGTTGTGGGTGTGCTGGGCGATGCGGCTGATCAGGATCAGTGGACGGCCCTGATCGTCAAGGCAGTACGGCACCACCGAGCCAAACGGGAAACCGGGCATCGACTTGGAATGCGTCGACAGCACGCCGCGATATTCCTTGAGCAATAACTCTCGGGCTTGCCGGTTGGCTTTGGCGCTCATGATGAGGCTCCTGAACAGATGAAAACGACGAGTGGGACAGCGCTCAGCGGCTGAGGCCCACACGATAATCGTTATCGCTCAGGGGTGCCAGATTGGAGGCACGTGACGATTTTGCGGGAAATTTGCGTAAAAATTTCAGAGAAGGCCAGCCTTGCGCAATACCTGTGGGAGCCGGCTCCCACAGGTTAAGCGGCGACTACCAACAGCGTGGGGCCGCTATGTCTAGATACAGGGCTTACCACGCCACACCAAACCCTGCGGTATAACGGGTCTTGTTCAAATCACCATCGTCAGAGCCGCTGATGATGTCTTTCTCGGCCTTGACGTTGAGCGAGGCCCATTCAGTGACCTTGTAGCGCAGGCCCACTTCCGTATCGAGGCTGTAATCCGCCACACCGCTGATCGGTTTGCCCACTTCGCCGTTGGTGAAGAATTCGACCTTCTTGCCAATCAGGTAACGGTTGTAATCCCACGTACCTGAAACGGAGTAAAAGTTGTCTTTCGAGCCATTGGAATATTCAAAGTCCGTCCGGTTGACCAACGCGCCGATCTTGAATGCGCCCAACTCGTCATCCCAAAGCTGATAACCCGGTCCCGTACCGACTGTGCGCTGGCGGCGCAAATCTTCGATACCGTCATGCTTGTAGGTGATCCGACCGTCCCAGAAGAACTTGTCGGTGATGAAGCGGTCGAGGGAATACTCGGCACTCCAGTTGTTGGTGGTGGTCGTGTCGTCCTGCGTCTCGCGGTTGAATTCGCCCTTGGCGTTATGGCGCCAGCGGCCATGGGTCGCAGAGGTTTTGAAGGCCAGGTTGTAGTCGTCGGTGTCGGTGTCTGCCCGCTGGAAGTCCAGCGCCGCGTCGATGTTGCCCTTCCAGACAAGATCGGTGACGACCGGCTTGGGCTTCATGATTTGCTGAATGCTCGCCAGATCCACGGTCTTCGGCGCATCGCCGTTGGCCAGGGTGACCTTGCCGTCATCCGCTGCCTTCAACGATTTGGAAATCTCGCCGGTGTAAGCGTCCTGTTTGACCAGCAGGTGCTGATCACTCTCCAGCGTCTTGACTTCTTTCCAGTCCAGCGGAATATCGCCTGCATACTTGGTATTGAGCAGCAACTTTCCGCCGTCGAAGACCTTGATGGTCCCCGTCAGTTTGTCGCCGTTCTTCAACCAGACGGTATCGGCAAGCAAAGGAGTGGAGGCGCTGGTAATGGCAAGGCACAACAGGGTTCTGGACAACATAAGCGAAAACAAGGCTCTGGCTGGCGGGTAAATCGGGCATTATCCCTCGGGACAACATCGAGGCAATCCGTGGACCGCCGACACAGGAATCACTGACCGTAGGAAATTTCCTCAGTTCCCTATCGAATTTTCCTGCTGCCTCTTTGAACAGGAACGAACGCGTGACCGAACAGACTTCATTGATGGATGACCCCAGCGGTCAATCTCCCGCAGAGGCACGGCGCACGGCGCTTTACCTGACAATGCATCAAATTCCCGTAGGCAAAGTCGTCAGCTATGGCCAATTGGCCGAGTTGGCCGGTTTAGGACGAGCGGCACGTTTCGTCGGGCGCACCTTGAGCCAGTTACCGGACGGCAGCAGCCTGCCCTGGCATCGCGTCATCGGCGCAGGCGGACGCTTGAGTCTGGTCGCCGGAACGGTTTCCGGAGAAGAGCAGCGCGCTCGATTGCGCGCCGAAGGGGTGACCATCCGTAACAATCGTGTGGATATGGAGCGTCATGGCTGGCGCCCGACAGAGCACAACGGTTAGAGTGCGCGCTTTGTTTACGTAATCTGAGGCAGATTTCAGCCCATGCCCCGCAAAACCTGGCGCGCCGCGCTCGCCGCTTATGCCAGCCCATCGACGTTCGTGCTGCTGCTCCTCGGATTCGCTGCGGGCATGCCTTATATGCTCGTGTTTTCCACGCTGTCGGTCTGGCTCCGGGAAGCGGGTGTCGCCCGCGAGACCATCGGTTACGCCAGCCTGATCGGCCTGGCCTACGCCTTCAAATGGGTCTGGTCCCCTCTTCTCGACCAATGGCGCCTGCCGCTGCTGGGCAAACTGGGGCGCCGTCGCTCCTGGCTGGTGCTCTCGCAGACGCTGGTGACCCTCGGTCTGATCGGCATGGGTTTCTGTGACCCCCAGCAGCACTTGTCGTGGTTGATCGCGATCGCGGTGGTCGTGGCCTTCTCGTCTGCGACCCAAGATATCGCCATCGACGCCTACCGCCTTGAAATCGCCTCGGACAGTCAGCAAGCCACCCTCGCCGCCAGCTACATGGCAGGCTACCGCGTTGCAGCCCTGCTGGCCACCGCAGGCGCGCTGTACTTCGCCGAAGGCTTCGGCTCCTCCGGCTTCGCGTATAAGCACTCGGCCTGGACCGGCACTTACGTCATCTTCGGCTTGTTGATGGTCCCGGCGCTGATCACCACGCTGGTGATGCGCGAACCGCCCGTCGCCTTGCGCACCCAGCTCTCGGCGGCGCGTTATGGCTTCGCACACCAGTTGGCCTCAGTGTTTGTGCTGATCATTCTGCTGGTGTCCGTGCCTGCGATGTTCACCCAGCTCTACAACACCGATTTCGCCAGCGTGCTGTTCAAGGATGCGACCTGGAAAAGCCTTCTGATGGAAGACCGCGCCTTCCTGCGCGCGATCCTCTACACGCTGCTTACCGCGGCCTGTCTGTCTTCCATGGGACGACGCGGTCTGGCGCCAGTGCTGACCCCCATCAATGACTTCATCCTGCGCTACCGATGGCAGGCCTTTCTGCTGCTGGGGCTGATCGCGACCTATCGCATGTCCGACACAGTCATGGGCGTGATGGCCAACGTGTTCTACATCGATCAGGGCTTCACCAAGGACCAGATCGCCAGCGTCAGCAAGATCTTCGGGCTGGTGATGACGCTGCTCGGCGCCGCCTTCGGTGGCCTGGCCATCGTGCGTTTCGGCATCCTGCCGATCCTGTTCATCGGCGGCGCGACCTCCGCGGCGACCAACCTGCTGTTCCTGATGCTGGCCGACATGGGGCCGAACCTGAAGATGCTGATCCTGACGATCTCGCTGGACAACTTCAGCTCGGGTCTGGCGACGTCGGCGTTCGTGGCGTACCTGTCGAGCCTGACCAACCTCAAATTCTCGGCGACCCAATACGCCCTGCTCAGCTCGATCATGCTCCTGTTACCACGCCTGATCGGCGGGTATTCGGGGGTCATGGTCGAGAAGATGGGCTACCACAACTTCTTCCTGGCCACGGCCCTGATGGGCGTGCCTACCCTGTTCATGATTGCGTTGCATTGGGGGCAGGAGTTGCGCAAGGAGAAGCCGGTGGAAGAAGAGAAGCCGGTGGAGACGCCCGCCAGCGACAGGCCGTAAATCGAATGGCTGCCGCAAAACCTATGGGAGCCGGCTTGCTGGCGAAAGCGGTGGGTCAAGTCACAGATACATTCACTGTCACGACACATTCGCCACCAAGGCGGCTCCCACAATGATTGCGAATCCGTGGCTTCCAGGTGCAGCAGCGCCTGAAACGTGACAACAAAAAGCCCCGATCTCTCACGAGTCGGGGCTTTTGCGTTGCAGGGCAGACGAATTAACGCTGAGTCGTCGCTTCCTGCTGCTCCTGCACCACACGAATCACGCGCTGCGGGAACGGGATGTCGATGTTCTCGGCACGCAGGCGATCGCGGGCTTCAGCGTTGAGCATGAACATCACGTCCCAGTAATCCGACGTCTTGGTCCACAAACGCAGCGACACGGTGATCGAGCTGTCGCCCAGCGTCGACACCACTGCCACTGGCGCAGGCTCGGCCAGTACACGCGGGTCCTTGGCCAGTTCCAGCAGGACTTCGCGAGCCTTCTGCAGATCGGCGTCGTAGTCCACACCCACGTCGAACACCACTTTACGGGTCGGCTGGCGGTTGGTGTTGGTGATAATGCCGTTGGACAGATTGCCATTCGGCAGGATCACGGTCTTGTTATCGCCAGTGCGCAGGATGGTGTGGAAAATCTGAATGCTGTCCACAGTCCCCGCCACGCCCTGCGCTTCGATCCAGTCACCGATGCGAAACGGACGAAACAGCAGAATCAGCACCCCACCGGCAAAGTTGGCCAGACTGCCTTGCAGCGCCAGACCAATGGCCAGGCCCGCAGCACCAATGGCGGCCACGAACGAGGTGGTTTCGACACCGATCATCGATGCAACGCTGACGATCAGCAAAATCTTCAGAATGATGTTGGCCAGGCTGCCGATGAAGCCTTGCAGCGCCAGATCCACATGACGATAAGCCAACAGCGCGCTGACTTTGGCGGTCAGTTTGTTGATCAGCCACCAGCCGATGAGCAATACGACAAGCGCCAGCAGCACGCGGCTGCCGTACTGCATGACCATGGGAATCCAGGCTTGGGAAGCCTTGACCAGATGATCCACCTGGCCGTTCAAATCCAGATCCATTGAGTGCTCCTTGTGGTCGCGAAACGAAAGACTGAAGCGATGCGCCTCTCAGGGTGCACCGCTTCAAGATGACCTGCACTCCGACGTGCACAAACCCGGCAGGTTCCCGCGTCGGGGCAAATCGAGGAGACGATCAGTCGCGGAAGTTGTTGAACTGCAGCGGCATGCCGAATTCGTGACCGCGCAGGGCGGCGATGGCTTCTTGCAGGTCGTCACGTTTCTTGCCGGTCACACGAACCTGTTCGCCCTGAATGGCGGCCTGAACCTTGAGCTTGGCTTCCTTGATGTGAGCGACGATCTTCTTCGCCAGTTCCTTGTCGATGCCTTCCTTGAGGGTGGCTTCCTGCTTCATCACCTTGCCGGAGGCGTAGGCGTCCTTCACTTCCAGACACTGCACGTCGATCTTGCGTTTGATCAGCGCCATTTTCAGGATCTCGATCATCGCCTCAAGCTGGAATTCCGCTTCGGCGGTCAGGTTGACGGTCAGTTCCTTTTCCTTGAACTCGAAGCTGCCTTTGCCTTTGAGATCGTAGCGGCGGTCCAGCTCTTTGATCGCGTTGTCGACGGCATTCGTGACTTCGTGTTTATCCAGTTCAGACACTACGTCGAACGAGGGCATGTAGATTCTCCAATTGATACGGCGCGGCTCAATGCACAACGAGCGCGCCTGACTTGACGGGATGAAAACCCGGTCATTATAACGAGACTTTTCCTCTGTTCATCGCGACCCCTCCCGGTATGGCGCAATTCCCCGTGAAATCCTCTGTGTGGCACATCCTCGGCGCTGGCAGTCTGGGCAGTCTGTGGGCGACCCGACTGGCCCGTGCCGGTTTACCTGTGCGCTTGCTACTGCGTGATCAAACACGCTTGGACACTTACACCGCCAAAGGCGGCCTGACGCTGAGCGAGCAAGGCCAGCGACACGTTTTTCAAATATCCGCGCAAACCCTCGACGACCCCGAGCCCATCCATCGCCTCCTGGTGGCCTGCAAGGCCTATGACGCTGAGCGGGCGGTAGCGAGCATCGCTTCACGGCTGGCGACTGGTGCGCAGGTTCTATTGCTGCAAAATGGTCTGGGCAGCCAGCAAGCGGTCGTCGAATCCATTTCTCAGGCTCACTGCGTGTTTGTGTCCAGCACCGAAGGGGCCTTTCGCGATGACGATTTCAGCGTGGTGTTTGCCGGGCAGGGTTTCAACTGGCTGGGTGACGGCCAGCAGAAGGCGCCATCTGAACTGCTCACCGCTCTCGAACAGGCGGGCATTCCCCACGAATGGACGCCGGATATCCTCGACCGCCTGTGGCGCAAACTGGCCCTGAACTGCGCGGTCAATCCGCTGACCGTGCTGCATGGGTGCCGTAACGGCGAATTGCGCGCGCATGCCGACGAGGTCGCGGCACTGTGTGATGAGCTGGTCGCCGTCCTGACCGGCTGTGGGCAAGCTGCCGCCGCAGAAGGGCTGCACGCTGAAGTGAGCCGGGTCATCGAGGCCACGGCGGCCAATTACTCGTCGATGTATCAGGATGTGGCGCAGGGGCGACGTACGGAAATCAGCTATTTGCTGGGGTATGTGTGCGACGCTGCGGAACTTCACAATGTTGATGCGCCGTTATTGCATGATTTGCGTCAACAGTTGGTGTCGCACCTGACTGTCAAAGGTCTACCTAACGATTGAGTTCTTTGTGGGAGCGGCAATATCCCCCACAGATGCCTCCAGACTTTACATCACGGGTTTGCGCTCGCCGCGAACAGCGCTAACCTGCCAATTCCCATTCGCCAGTGATCCTGCCCCATGCCATTGCGCCAGCGCCTTGAAAACCTGCCGGTCGGCCAAAAGCTGTTGGCCGCCCTGCTGGTTCTGCTGACCACCGTTCTATTGGTCGCTAACCTGACCTTCATCAGTGCCGCCTATTACATCTCTCAGGAAGCGATGGCCCCCCAGGCGTTGCAGACCATCGGCCGCCTGATCAGCAACCCTGGCCTCTCCGAGCAGGCGCTGTCCTCGCCCTACAACGCGCAAGCCTTGCTTAAAGAGCTGAAAAACTACGGCCCCCTGCGCGCTGCGGCCGTTTACGACAGCACCGGCGAGCGACTGGCTCAAGTGCAGCAAGGCGACAAACTGCGTCTGCCGGACCATTACCGCAACATGGAAAGCTGGCGCATCACCGAGTTTCGCAATACCCAGGTGATCTCGATTCCCAAGCCAGGCCAGGCGCCAGGCCATCTGTTGCTGGTGGCCAGCAGCGAACTGCCCACAGCGTTCTACACCGGCACGCTGACGGCGAGTCTGGGCATTCTGATT
This sequence comes from Pseudomonas sp. Pseu.R1, assembly GCF_045764065.1. Lineage (NCBI taxonomy): Bacteria > Pseudomonadati > Pseudomonadota > Gammaproteobacteria > Pseudomonadales > Pseudomonadaceae > Pseudomonas > Pseudomonas sp. Pseu.R1. Next base: position 2,438,710 of record NZ_JBJGEE020000001.1, read on the forward strand.
TTCAGCGTCCTGCTGTGGGCGGGTGTGGCCCGGCAGATTCGCCGCTTCATCACCGAACCGATCTATCAACTGGAAGAACTATCGCGCCGAGTCACGCGCGAAGAGAACTACGCCCTGCGCGCAGGCCCTGGTAATCGGGACGAAATCGGCTCCCTCGCCGAGGCCTTCAACACGATGCTGTCGCGCATGGAAGCCCGCGAGCAGCAGCTCAAGCGCGCTCGCGATGAATCTCAGGAAGCTTACGATCAAGCTCAAGGGCTGGCGGAAGAAACCCGTCACACCAACCGCAAGTTGGAACTGGAAGTGCAGGTTCGCAGCAAGATCGAGAAAAAGCTCACCGGTTTTCAGAATTATCTGAACAGCATCATCGACTCCATGCCTTCGGCGCTGATCGCACTGGACGAACAGTTGTACGTGACCCAGTGGAACCAGGAAGCGGGCGCCCTCTCCGGCACGCCACTGGACGAGGCTTTGAACCAGCCGATATTCCTCGCGTTCCCGCCGATGAAGGCGTTCCTGCCGCAGATCAAGCAGACCGTCGAGAAGCACACCGTCACCAAGATCGAGCGCGTGACGTGGGTCAAAGACGACCTCACCCGCCACTTCGCCCTGACCTTCTACCCGCTGACCGGCGGCGCCGGGCGTGGTGTGGTGATCCGCATCGACGACATCACCCAGCGCCTGTCGCTGGAGGACATGATGGTGCAGTCGGAAAAAATGCTCTCGGTCGGTGGTCTGGCTGCAGGCATGGCCCACGAAATCAACAACCCGCTTGGCGCGATCATGCACAACGTGCAGAACATACGACGCCGCTTGTCCCCTGAGCTGCCGAAGAACCTGGAACAGGCCGAACAGGAAGGCATCGAACTGGCGGCGGTGAATCAATACCTCAGCGCGCGGGAAGTGCCGCAATTGCTCGACGGCATTCAACAAGCCGGTGGGCGGGCGGCGAAGATCGTCAGCCACATGCTCAGTTTCAGCCGCCGCAGCAACCGACAGATGGCGCCGTGCGATCTCCCCGCGCTGATCGATCAGGCAGTAGAAATCGCCAGCAACGACTTCGATCTGACCATCGGCTTCGACTTCAAGGGCCAGAACATCCTGCGCCAGTTCGATGCGAAACTCGGCCCCGTCCCCGGCACGGCCAACGAACTGGAACAAGTGCTGCTCAATCTGCTGAAAAACGCCGCGCAAGCCATTCACATGCGAGACCACGACGCCGATCCGGGGCGCATCATTCTGCGCACCCGGCTGAACCCGCCGTGGGCGGAAATTCAGGTGGAGGACAACGGCATCGGCATGCCCGAGAACGTGCGCAAACGCATCTTCGAGCCGTTCTTCACCACCAAGGAAGTCGGTCAGGGCACCGGGCTGGGCCTGTCTGTCTCGTATTTCATCATCACCAACAACCACAAAGGCCAGATGGAGGTGCATTCCACCGTCGGCCAGGGCACCTGTTTCACGCTTCGTCTGCCGCTGGCAGGCAATCCGATGAACGTGCCTGCCCCGCAAGTCATTGGTCAAAACGACCGGGAGTAAAACGATGGGATTTCGCTTGTCGAAAATTTACACACGCACTGGCGACAAGGGCGAAACCGGCTTGGGCGATGGCCGCCGCGTACCCAAGGACCATCCGCGAGTCGAGGCCATTGGCGAAGTCGATACGCTGAACAGCCAGTTGGGTTTGCTGCTGGCGGGGCTTGAAGGGTTGGCCCATTCAGTGCCTGCGATGCAGGACGTCATCGATGTACTGGCGCCGTGTCAGCACCGGTTGTTCGACTTGGGTGGCGAGTTAGCAATGCCCGAGTATCAGGCGCTGAATGCGGCCGAACTCGAGCGGCTGGAAGCGGCGATTGATGAGTGGAACGAAGAAGTGGGACCGCTGGAGAATTTCATCCTGCCCGGTGGTTCTACGTTGATTGCCCAAGCCCATGTTTGCCGCAGCCTGGCGCGCAGTGCAGAACGCCGCTGTCAGCACCTCAATGCGATCGAGCCGCTGGCTGGCGTGGGGTTGGCGTACATCAATCGCCTGTCGGATCTGCTGTTTGTTGCCGCACGAATCATCGCACGCAGGCAGGGTGTGGCGGAGATTTTGTGGGAGGCAGCGAAGAAGCCGGAGTGACCACAAATAACAATTCGATGGGGTTAACCTGTGGGAGCCGGCTTGCTGGCGAATGCGGTGTGTCTGCTGCCTATCTGCAACTGACCCGACGCATTCGCCAGCAAGTCGGCTCCTAGGCGATCATCGTTGCAATCAAACCCCGTGTGGCCAGAACGCGCGGATTCCGGCCACGCCCTGCGCGCCGTTTTCCCACGCCTGTTCCCGCTGCGCGGGCCCTACCCCGCCCAACAGATAGACCGGCTTGCTGAACCCGTCTATCATCGCCCGCGCCTGCTCCCAGCCCAACGGCGTGGCATCCGGGTGCGTCTGGGTCGGTTGAACCGGTGACAGGGTGACGAAATCCACACCCATCTGCTCAGCCAAGGACAGTTCTTCAGCGCTATGGCAAGACGCCGCCAACCAGCGCTCTTCCGGGAAAGGACGGCCTTTGCTGGCGTACTTGTGCAGTTGCTCGCTGGTCAGGTGCCAACCCGCAGCCGGAAAGTCGCCCAGCCACTCCAGCGGGCCTTTGAGCATCAACTGCGCCTTGCCTGCGCACAAGCCTACCGCATCCACCGCGATGTCGCGGTATTTAGGGTCGTATCCGTTCGGCGCGCGTAGCTGAATCAGCTTGATGCCACCGGCAATGGCCTTCTGCATGCCTTGCAGCAACTGCGGCGTGTCGAGGCCATCCGGAGTGATCAGGTACTCACCCGGCAGCCGTGCGGCGGCCACGATCGGCTTGTTCGCCGCAGGGAATTCATACCCGGCCAGCTCTTTGTTGGACACCCAGGCCAGTGGCTGCCCCTCGGCGCCATGGGGCTCGCCAGTAAAAGACGAAACTTCCCAGACATCCAGTAACACCTGCTTGTCGGGGTAGTCGTGTTTGATCTTGATCAGGGGCCGCGCCTTGGTGACCGTAATGCCCAGTTCTTCCTTCAACTCGCGGGACAATCCCGCTTCGACGGTTTCGTCGGGCTCGACCTTGCCACCGGGAAACTCCCATAAGCCGCCCTGATGCTGCGTGTCAGCGCGCCGGGCAATGAGAATCTTGCCGTCGGCGCCACGGATGACGGCGGCGGCTACATGGATGCGTTTCACGTTCGGTATTCCTCAGAATCGGCATCGAATACAAATCTATGGTTCGACGCGTATCACTGTGGGAGCCGGCTTGCTGGCGAAAGCGACCTGTCAGTCAACTCATTCGTCACTGACTCACCGCATTCGCCAGCAAGCCGGCTCCCACAAGAACAGTGTCCAACCAAAGACACTCGACACACGATCCAATCAGGTGCGGTATTCCGCGTTGATCTTCACGTACTCGTGGGACAGGTCGGTGGTCCAGATGGTTTCGCTGCACTCACCACGGCCCAGTTCGATGCGAATGGTGATTTCTTCCTTGGCCATCACTGCCGAGCCTTGCTCTTCGGTGTAGGTCGTCGCGCGAGCGCCCTTGCTGGCGATGCACACGCCGCTCAGAAACACGTCGATCTTGCTCACGTCCAGATCCGGCACGCCAGCACGGCCCACAGCGGCCAGAATACGGCCCCAGTTCGGGTCGGAAGCGAACAGTGCGGTCTTGATCAGTGGCGAATGGGCGACGGTGTAGCCAACGTCCAGACACTCCTGGTGAGTGCCGCCGCCGTTGACTTCAACAGTCACGAACTTGGTGGCGCCTTCGCCGTCACGCACGATGGCTTGCGCCACGTCCATGCAGACTTCGAACACGGCCTTTTTCAGCGCATCGAACAGCGGGCCTTTGGCTTCGGTGACTTCCGGCAGGTTGGCCTGGCCGGTCGCAACGAGCATGCAGCAGTCGTTGGTCGAGGTGTCGCCATCAATGGTGATGCGGTTGAACGACTTGTTGGCACCGTCGCGGATCAGGTCCTGCAACACGCTCTGGGAGACTTTAGCGTCGGTGGCGATGTAGCCGAGCATGGTCGCCATGTTCGGACGAATCATGCCCGCGCCCTTGCTGATGCCGGTCACGGTGACAGTCACGCCATCGATCTGGAACTGACGGCTCGCGCCTTTTGGCAGGGTGTCGGTGGTCATGATGCCGGTGGCCGCAGCCGCCCAGTTATCCACAGACAGGTCGTCCAACGCGGCTTGCAGGGCGCCTTCGATCTTTTCCACAGGCAGCGGCTCACCGATCACCCCGGTGGAGAACGGCAGAATGGCGCTGGCGTCGACGCCAGTCAGCTCAGCCAGCTTGGCAGTGGTGCGCTCGGCGGCACGCAAGCCCGGCTCACCGGTGCCCGCGTTGGCGTTACCGGTGTTGGTCAACAGGTAGCGAACAGTGCCGCCCACGCGCTGCTTGGACAGGATCACCGGAGCGGCGCAAAACGCGTTCAGGGTGAACACGCCTGCAACGCTGGAGCCTTCGGCGCAGCGCATGACCACAACGTCCTTACGCCCTGGGCGCTTGATACCGGCAGAGGCGATGCCGAGTTCAAAACCGGGAACCGGGTGCAGCGTCGGCAGAGGACCAAGACCAACAGCCATGAAATGCGCTCCTTGAATAGCCAGGCCGACGGGCAGTGCCACGACGGCGCGAATGATTGAAAAACGCCGCGACGGCTAGGCCAGTCGCGGCGTGGGATTACGGTGATGCTACAGCCGGATTGTTACTCAGGAAATCTGGCCATGGCAGTGTTTGAATTTCTTGCCCGAACCGCACCAGCACAATTCGTTACGACCCAGTTTCTGGTCGTTGCGAACCGGCGACATAGCGGTGGCAGCCGCGACGGCGACGTCATCGCCCTCTTCTGCCAGCGCGGTCGGCTGATCCAGACCTGGCGCTTCGGCGTGCTGGAACTGCATGCGCTGAGCCAGCTCTTCGGCTTCGCGACGCAGACGCGCTTCCTCTTCGGCCGGATCTTCGCGGCGCACCTGAACGTGAGACAGCACACGAATGGTGTCGCGCTTGATCGAATCCAGCAGTTCCTGGAACAGCGTGAAGGACTCGCGCTTGTATTCCTGTTTCGGGTTCTTCTGAGCGTAGCCGCGCAGGTGAATACCGTGACGCAAGTGGTCCATGGTCGACAGGTGGTCTTTCCACAGGTCGTCCAGCACGCGCAGCAGAATCTGTTTCTCGAAGGTGCGCAACGCTTCGGCGCTCGCCTGATCTTCCTTCTCGTTGTAAGCCGACAGGATGGCTTCCAGCAGTTTCGGACGCAGGTTTTCTTCGTGCAGATGGTCATCTTCGTCCAGCCACTGCTGAATCGGCAGTTTCACGCCGAAGTCGCTGTTCAGCGCCGCTTCCAGACCCGCCACGTCCCACTGCTCTGGCAGCGACTGTGGCGGAATGTGCGCGGTGATGGTGGCATCGAGGACCTCTTCGCGGAATTCGGCAATGGTGTCACCAATATTCGCCGCAGCCAGCAGGCTGTTGCGCATGTGGTAGATCACTTTACGCTGTTCGTTGGAGACGTCGTCGAACTCCAGCAGTTGCTTACGAATGTCGAAGTTGCGGCCTTCAACCTTGCGCTGGGCCTTCTCGATGGCATTGGTCACCATTCGGTGCTCGATCGCCTCACCGGACTGCATGCCCAGCGCTTTCATGAAATTCTTCACCCGGTCAGAGGCGAAAATGCGCATCAGGCTGTCTTCCAGCGACAGGTAGAAACGGCTCGAACCGGTGTCGCCCTGACGACCGGCGCGACCACGCAACTGGTTGTCGATACGACGGGATTCGTGGCGCTCGGAGGCGATCACATGCAGACCACCGGCCTGGATCACTTGCTGATGACGCTTCTGCCAATCGGCCTTGATCTGGGCGATCTGCTCTGGCGTCGGATCTTCGAGGCTCGCGACTTCCACTTCCCAGTTACCGCCCAACAGGATGTCGGTACCACGACCGGCCATGTTGGTGGCGATGGTCAGGGCGCCCGGACGACCGGCCTGCGCGATGATCTCGGCTTCTTTTTCGTGGAACTTGGCGTTCAGGACCTTGTGATCGATACCTTCCTTTTTGAGCAGGTTGGACATGTGCTCGGAGGTTTCGATGGTCGCGGTACCCACCAGCACCGGACGCTGCTCGGCCAGGCAGGCCTTGATGTCAGTGATGATCGCTGCGTATTTCTCGTCAGCGGTCAGGTACACCAGGTCGTTGAAGTCTTTACGCGCCAACGGCTTGTTCGGCGGAATGACCATCACGGCCAGTGCGTAGATCTGGTGGAATTCGAACGCTTCGGTGTCCGCCGTACCGGTCATGCCAGACAGCTTGTTGTACAGACGGAAGTAGTTCTGGAACGTTGTCGATGCCAGCGTCTGGCTCTCGGCCTGAATGTTCAGGTGCTCTTTGGCTTCGATCGCCTGGTGCAGGCCTTCCGACAGACGACGACCCGGCATGGTGCGGCCGGTGTGTTCGTCGACCAGCATGATGCCGCCATCCTGAACGATGTATTCAACGTTGCGATGGAACAGCTTGTGCGCACGCAGACCGGCGTAAACGTGAGTCAGCAGGCCCAGGTTGTGCGCCGAATACAGGCTCTCGCCTTCGGCCAGCAGACCGACCTGGGTCAGCATCTCTTCGATGAACTGGTGACCGGCCTCGTTCAGTTCCACCTGACGGGATTTCTCGTCGATGGTGAAGTGGCCCTGTTTGGTCACCTGGCCTTCCACTTCCTCGATGTGTTGTTCGAGTTTGGGGATCAGCTTGTTGATTTCGGTGTACAGCTTGGAGCTGTCTTCGGCCTGGCCGGAAATGATCAGCGGGGTACGGGCTTCGTCGATGAGGATGGAGTCCACTTCGTCGATCACGGCGAAGTTCAGCTCGCGTTGGAATTTGTCTTCCAGGCTGAACGCCATGTTGTCGCGCAGGTAGTCGAAGCCGAATTCGTTGTTAGTGCCGTAGGTGATATCGGAGTTATACGCAGCACGCTTTTCTTCAGGCGGCTGGAACGGCGTGACGACGCCGACGGTCAGGCCGAGGAACTCATACAACGGACGCATCCAGTTGGCGTCACGACGGGCCAGGTAGTCGTTCACGGTCACCACATGCACGCCCTTGCCAGACAGCGCGTTGAGGTACACCGCCAGGGTGGCTACCAGGGTTTTACCTTCACCGGTACGCATTTCGGCGATCATGCCTTCGTGCAGCGTCATGCCGCCGATCAGCTGAACGTCGAAGTGACGCATTCCCATGATGCGTTTACCCGCTTCACGGCAGACCGCGAAGGCTTCAGGCAGGAGCTTATCGAGGGTCTCACCTTTGGCGATACGGGCCTTGAACTCTTCGGTCTTGGCGCGCAGCTGCTCGTCCGAAAGGGCCACCATTTGCTCTTCGAAGCCATTGACGATCTGGACCGTCTTGAGCATGCGCTTCACTTCGCGCTCGTTCTTGCTTCCGAAAAGTTTTTTTAACAAAGGTGCAAACATATCGACAGGATCTTCCACACATAGGAATGGAGGGCGGCCCCGTGAGTCGCCCGTGCAGCCCTCATGGCCGCATGCGAACGAGCATTCTACCCGGAAATGGTGGTGAGGAAAGTGGCGTTATTCCACGATGCTGGCACTGCAATGTTACGGGGCAGAAGTACAATAGGGGCATTTCTTCGGACTTCAACCCGTACAGGCATCAGATTACATAAAGTTTTCTTCATAATCGCCCGGCTCACGGCACACCACACCGGTGCCGAGAATGGCAGACACGCATTCTGGTAACATCGTGAACTTGTATCGAAAGGCAACCTGACATGGCATTCCGGCCCCTCTCGGCTCGCGCCCCCTCTGTTTTTCTGCGTGATGCGAGACCACTCAAAGCCATTTTCAATCACGCTCAACGGCTGGCTCACTTGCAGCGATTGCTGGAAAGTCAGTTGCAACCGGCTGCGCGGGAACATTGCCATGTGGCTTCGTGGCGGGAAGGTACGCTGGTGCTGGTGGTGACCGACGGGCACTGGGCCACGCGATTGCGCTATCAGCAGAAACGGTTGCAGCGGCAGTTGGTAGCGTTCAGGGAATTTGCCAACCTGACTCGGCTGTCGTTGAAGGTCCAACCGTCAATCACGCGCGGCGCCGTGCCGGGTCAGCCAAGGGATCTTTCGCCTGTGGCGGCTGAGGCGTTGAACGAAGCGGCTGAAGGGATCACTGATCCGAAGTTGCGGGCGGCGCTGGAGCGATTGGCGGCGCATGGGAAGGTCAAGAACGCGTGACCCCGAGTAAGCAAAAGCCTTTACTCCCGGCTTGTTCCAACTTCTTTGGGGCTTGCGTTTCGGCCAGCGCCCAGGTCACGCTCTGCGGCGTCTGAATAGAGAACGTCCCAAGATCAACGGCAGTCGTAGTTGCAGCGGCACCGCTACCTGATTGCCAATCCAAATAAAAAAGGCCACCCGAAGGTGGCCTGAAATATTCAAACTAAGAAGAAGAGGTGTGGTTACACCGCCGCTACAGGGCGCATGTATGAGATCGGTGCAGTACTGGCATCTTCGAATGTCACGACTTCAAACGCATCTGGCTGTGCGATCAACGCACGCAGCAGACGGTTGTTCAGACCGTGTCCAGACTTGAAGCCCTGGTACTCGCCGATCAAGCTGTTACCCAGCAGATACAGGTCACCGATGGCATCCAGGATCTTGTGTTTGACGAATTCGTCTTCATAGCGAAGACCGTCTTCGTTCAATACGCCGTCCTTGTCCACGACGATCGCGTTTTCGACGCTGCCGCCCAGAGCAAGGTTGTGCTTGCGCAGGTACTCGATGTCTTTCATGAAACCGAAAGTACGCGCACGGCTCACTTCTTTCACGAAGGAAGTGCTGGAGAAGTCGACGCTCGCGGTTTGTGTGCGGTTCTTCAGGTACGGGTGATCGAAATCTATTTCGAAGCTCACCTTGAAACCTTCGAACGGCACGAACTTGGCGTATTTGCCGTCTTCTTCCACGCAGACTTCTTTCAGAATGCGAATGAATTTCTTCGGTGCGTCCTGTTCTTCCAGGCCAGCTGACTGAATCAGGAATACGAAGGGACCTGCGCTGCCGTCCATGATCGGAACTTCGGAGGCAGAGAGTTCAACGTAGGCGTTATCGATGCCAAGGCCAGCCATGGCCGACAGCAAGTGTTCAACCGTATCGACCTTCACATCGCCGTTGAACAGCGTTGTGGAAAGCGTGGTGTCGCCCACATTCAGCGCGTGTGCGTTGATCTGGACAACCGGCTCAAGGTCGGTACGGAAAAACACAATGCCAGCGTTCACAGGTGCAGGTTTGAGGGTCAGGTAAACCTTTTCCCCCGAGTGCAGGCCGATACCTGTGGCACGGATAATATTCTTCAGGGTGCGTTGTTTAATCATGGCATTGGCCGCTTCAGCGCATATCGCGAATTAGTATCAACAAAGGCTGGCGATGATAGCAGACCTGGCCTTTGCTGAACACCAATCACCCTTATACCCCTGATAGAACTCATCAATCGGCCTGACGACGCAGGAAAGCTGGAATGTCCAGGTAATCCAGATCGTCTTGCGGATTCATTTTTGCCGCTGCCGTGGCGCCTGCGTGAGCCTGATTGCGCATCACGGTAGGACGGTCCAGATCGCGGTAATTCACCGACGGCTGCTCCTGGCGAACGGCTTGTTGCTGCACGGGAGCGGCTTGAGCGGTTTGCATGGTGTTGTCGATAACCTTCACAGGCTTCTCGATTTTTGCACCCAGGCCGGTGGCAACCACGGTCACGTGCAACTCGTCGCGCATGTCCGGATCGATAACGGTACCGACCTTGACCATCGCGTGCTCGGAGGCGAACGCTTCGATGATGCTACCCACGTCGGAGTACTCACCCAGAGAAAGGTCAGGACCGGCAGTGATGTTGACCAGAATGCCGCGAGCACCTTGCAGGTTCACGTCTTCCAGCAGCGGGTTGCGAATGGCCGCTTCGGTGGCCTCACGCGCACGGTTCGGACCGCTGGCCGCGCCGGTGCCCATCATCGCCATGCCCATTTCGGACATCACGGTGCGTACGTCGGCGAAGTCGACGTTGATCATGCCAGGACGCTTGATGATGTCGGAGATACCGCGAACGGCACCGGCCAGTACATCGTCAGCCTTGGCGAAAGCCGACAAGAGGCTTGCGTCTTTGCCCAGGATGGTCAGCAGCTTCTCGTTGGGGATGGTGATCAACGAGTCGACGCTTTCGGACAGCGCGCGGATGCCTTCGTCGGCGATCTGCATACGCTTGCGGCCTTCGAACGGGAACGGACGGGTCACGACCGCAACGGTCAGAATGCCCAGTTCCTTGGCCACCTCGGCGATGATCGGCGCTGCACCGGTACCGGTACCGCCACCCATGCCGGTGGTGATGAAGACCATGTTGGTGCCCTGCAGCACTTCCGCAATGCGCTCACGATCTTCCAGCGCAGCCTGACGACCCACTTCAGGGTTGGCACCGGCACCCAGACCTTTGGTCACGCCAGTGCCCAATTGCAGAATGGTGCGTGCGCCAATGTTTTTCAGGGCTTGAGCATCGGTGTTGGCGCAGATGAACTCAACGCCTTCGATGTTGCTCTTGACCATGTGATTGACCGCGTTGCCGCCGCCACCACCGACACCGATAACTTTGATTACCGGGCTTTGTGGGATGTTGTCTACGAGCTCGAACATGTTCCCTCTCCTTCACTTCTCTAGTTTTTTATCGCCTACTGCCGCCTACCACTTTTTGAAACTTAGAAATTCCCCTGGACCCAGCGCTTGAGACGCTCAAACACGGGTGCCTTAGGTTCATCGCTATAACTGCTACTGGAGCCGGTCAGGCCGGACAGCGAGATGCCGTCAGACTGCTTTTGCAGTCCGTAGAGCAACAGGCCGACACCAGTGGAGTAGATCGGGTTGCGAACGACGTCCGCGAGCCCTTTGATGTTGTGCGGAGTACCCAGGCGAACCGGCATGTGGAAGATTTCTTCCGCCAGCTCCACCGCGCCTTCCATTTTCGACGTGCCACCGGTCAGCACGATGCCGGCCGGAATCAGGTCCTCGTAACCGCTGCGACGCAGTTCGGCCTGAATCAGGGTGAACAGCTCGTCATAGCGCGGCTCGACCACCTCGGCCAGCGCCTGACGGGACAGTTCGCGAGGTGGACGGTCGCCCACGCTCGGCACTTTGATGGTTTCACCGGCACCGGCCAGCTTGGCCAGCGCACAGGCGTAACGGATTTTGATTTCTTCGGCGTACTGGGTCGGGGTACGCAGCGCCATGGCGATGTCGTTGGTCACTTGATCACCGGCAATCGGGATCACGGCGGTGTGACGAATCGCGCCTTCGGTGAAGATCGCGATGTCAGTGGTGCCGCCACCGATGTCCACCAGACACACGCCCAGTTCTTTCTCATCGTCCGTCAGGACCGAATAGGCCGAGGCCAGTTGCTCCAGGATGATGTCGTCGACTTCCAGACCACAGCGGCGTACGCACTTCTCGATGTTCTGCGCAGCGTTCACCGCACAGGTCACGACGTGAACCTTGGCTTCAAGACGCACGCCCGACATGCCCAGTGGCTCACGAACGCCTTCCTGGTTATCGATCACGTAATCCTGCGGCAGGGTGTGCAGCACGCGCTGGTCAGCCGGGATCGCGACCGCCTGAGCCGCGTCCAGTACGCGCTCAAGGTCCGCAGAGCTCACTTCGCGGTCACGAATCGCCACGATGCCGTGGGAATTCAGGCTGCGAATGTGATTACCGGCCACACCGACGAACGCCGAGTGGATGCGGCAACCCGCCATCAACTGCGCTTCTTCGACAGCGCGTTGAATCGACTGCACGGTCGACTCGATGTTGACCACCACGCCCTTCTTCAGACCGCGTGACGGGTGGGTGCCGATACCGACGATTTCCAGCGTGCCATCAGCCGCGACTTCGCCTACCAGCGCCACCACCTTGGAGGTGCCGATATCCAATCCGACGATCATTTTGCCGCTTTGCACGTTTGCCATGGGTCCTGCCTCTTATCAATTCTTCGCGACGGCGGGTTTGTCCGTCGTTGGCGCTACTGCCTGCTCACGCCACCCAACAGCCAAGCCGTTGTTGTAGCGCAGGTCTACTCGCGCAATGTTCGTGATCTGTTCTTTAAGCGTTTTTTCGTAGATGGCGATAAAGCGGCGCATCTTCTCCACCAGATGATCACGCCCCAGCAGCAACTCCAGACCGGGGCCTGCGCTGTTTGCGCCGGTGGTGAGGAACCAACTGCCTCGCTCGCGCAATTCCAGACGAGCGATGGAGAAGCCCAGCGGGCGCAACATCTGGCTCAGCACCTGGTACTGCTGCATCACCTGCTGTTGGGCCCGTTGAGGCCCGAACAACTGCGGAAGGTGTTCGTAGTTGGACAGTTCACGCGGGGTGAAGGCCTGCCCCTGATTGTTCAGCAGGGCTTCGTCGCCCCAACGCGCAACCGGCAATTGTTCTTCCAGACGGATCACTACCTGATCCGGCCAGACACGGCGGACTTCGGCGTGGGCAATCCACGGCATCTGCTCAAGCTCGGTACGCATGCCAGCCAGGTCGATGTTGAAGAAACTGGTCGCTACGTAAGGCGCGATACGCTGCTGAACGGCCTGCTGGCTGATGTAGCTCAGGTCGCCCTGAACGTTGATCCGCGAGATCGGCCGATCAGCATAAGGCAGCAGACGCTGGGCCGCTTCGTAAGTGCCGAAACCGAATACCACCAGCAACACGGGCCACATCAGGCTGCGCAGGAAACCGAAATTCGGTTTAGGCATTCGCGCCGACAGCGGCTCTTTGGCCACCATGCGACTGGCACCCCGCGGCACCGGCTTGCGACCACCGGAAACGGGTTGTTGATGACGTACCGTTGCGCCGAGCATGACTTACCCCCGCACCTGGACACTGTCGGCCAGAATTGCCAACACCAACTGTTTGAAATCGAGCCCCGCCGCGTTCGCCGCCATGGGCACCAGACTGTGATCGGTCATACCGGGCACGGTGTTGACTTCCAGCAACCAGAATTTGCCGTCGGCGTCCTGCATGACATCCGTGCGCGCCCAACCGGCAACCCCCACGGCTTCGCAGGCGCGAGCGGTCAGCGCCTTGAGTTCCTGTTCCTTGCTTGCATCGAGGCCACATGGAATCCGGTACTGGGTATCGGAAGCCAGGTACTTGGCGTCGTAGTCGTAAAAACTGTGAGGAGTGCCCAGACCGATGGGGGGCAGGATTTGCCCACGCAGGGACGCGACCGTGAACTCCGGACCTTGAATCCATTGTTCGACCAACACGTGCGAATCGTAGGTACTGGCGGCATTCCATGCGGCGATCAATTCGTCGACGCTGGTCACCTTGGCCATACCGATACTGGAGCCTTCATGGGCGGGTTTGACGATCAAAGGAAAGCCCAGTTCCGTCGCCGCAGAAATACAGTCGGCTTCGCTGTTCAGCACGGCATGACGCGGTGTCGGCAAGCCCAGGCTCTGCCAGACCTGCTTGGTGCGCAGCTTGTCCATCGCCAGTGCAGAGGCCAGTACACCACTGCCGGTGTAAGGAATGCCCAGGCACTCCAACAGGCCCTGCATGGTGCCGTCTTCACCGCCACGGCCATGCAGAACGATGAACGCACGGTCGATGGTTTCGCTGGCCAGTCGATGCAGCAAGTCATCGCCCACGTCGATCCCGAAGGCATCCACGCCCCCGCTCAACAGCGCTTCAAGCACTGCATTGCCGGATTTCAGGGACACCTCCCGCTCCGCGCTCTTGCCACCGAAGAGCACGGCCACGCGACCGAAGCTTTTCGGCTCGGCGGTCGAGAGCAGGGAGACTGGCGCAACGGCTGTCATTTCAGCTTACCTTCGGTAGAAGCCACGATGGCGCCCGTGAACAATGGGCTCCTGAGCAGTTGTGGTGCGAGACCGCCGATGTCACCGGCGCCCTGGCACAGCAGGATGTCGCCTGCACGCAGCAAGGGTTTGACCAGCGGCGCCAACTCGACGCCACGTTCGATATAGATCGGGTCCAGTTGCCCACGCTGACGAATGCTGTGGGCCAGTTGACGGCTGTCCGCACCCGGAATCGGCTCTTCGCCCGCCGGGTAGACTTCCATCAACAGCAACACGTTGGCGTCGTTGAGCACTTGCACGAAATCGTCGTACAGATCGCGGGTTCGGCTGTAACGGTGCGGCTGGTACACCATCACCAGACGACGATCCGGCCAGCCACCGCGCACGGCATTGATGACCGCTGCGACTTCACGCGGGTGGTGACCGTAGTCGTCAACCAACATCACGTTGCCGCCTTCGACCGGCAGCTCGCCATAGACTTGGAAGCGACGGCCCACGCCCTGGAAGCCCGACAAGCCCTGAACGATGGCTTCGTCGGTGATGCCTTCATCCGTCGCGATGGCGATGGTCGCCAGCGAGTTGAGCACGTTGTGGTTGCCCGGCATGTTTACCGACACGTCCAGCGGCTCTCGGTCGCGGCGCAGCACGGTGAAATGGGTACGCATGCCTTCCTGGCGCACATTGATGGCGCGCACGTCAGCATTTTCATTGAAGCCGTAGGTCACCACCGGACGCTTGACCGCTGGCAGGATGTCGCGCACCACAGGATCGTCGGTGCACACCACCGCCAAACCGTAGAACGGCAGGTTGTGCAGGAATTCGACGAAGGTTTTCTTCAGTTTGTTGAAGTCCCCTTCGTAGGTTGCCATGTGATCGGCGTCGATGTTGGTGACAACCGCCACCAGCGGCTGCAGGTGCAGGAAGCTGGCGTCACTTTCGTCAGCTTCAGCGATCAAGTAACGGCTGGTGCCGAGCTGGGCGTTGGTGCCCGCGGCGTTCAGACGGCCGCCGATCACGAAGGTCGGGTCCAGGCCACCCGCCGCGAACACCGAAGCGATCAGGCTGGTGGTGGTGGTCTTGCCGTGAGTTCCGGCCACCGCGATGCCGTGACGATAGCGCATCAGCTCGGCCAGCATCTCGGCGCGTGGCACCACCGGAATGCGACGTTCAAGGGCCGTCGCCACTTCCGGGTTGGAAGTGTTCACGGCACTGGAGACCACCAGCACGTCAGCGGCAGCAGCGTTCTCGGCGCGGTGACCAATGAAAATCCGGGCGCCGAACGATTCCAGACGCTCAGTCACAGGCGATGCCTTGAGGTCGGAACCGGATACGTCATAGCCCAGGTTCAGCAACACCTCTGCAATCCCGCACATGCCCACACCGCCGATCCCGACGAAGTGGATGCGACGGATACGGCGCATTTCCGGTTGTGGCATCGCGCGTTGATTCTCAACCATGGACCACCTCCAGGCAGACATCGACGACGGTGTTGGTGGCATCCGGCTTGGCCAGTTGGCGGGCCGTGGTAGCCATGCGCTTCAATTGCTCGGGTTGCATCAAAACCTCTTTCAGGCGAGCCGCCATTTCGGCTGCGCCAGTTGTCTTTTGTGGCATCACGAAGGCAGCGCCTTCACGGGCCAGATATTCGGCATTGCGCGACTGGTGGTCGTCGATCGCATGGGGCAGCGGCACCAGCAACGACGGCAACCCAGCGGCGGCCAGTTCACTGATGGTCAACGCGCCTGCGCGGCACACCACCAGATCCGCCCAGCCATAGGCCTGGGCCATGTCCTTGATGAAGGGGGCAACCTGTGCCTCGACACCCGCCGCGCGGTAACGCTCGGCGGTGATTTCATCGTGATTCTTGCCCGCCTGATGGAACACTTCAGGACGGACCTCGACCGGCACTTGAGCCAGCGCTTCGGGCAGCAATTTATTCAGCGGCTCAGCGCCAAGGCTTCCGCCCAGTACCAGCAGCCTTGGCTTGCGTCCTTCCAGTGCCTGACGCGGCGTTTCGAAGAACAGCTCGGCACGCACCGGGTTACCGGTGGTGCGGCGTTTGGCCGATGCGGCGAAAGTCTGCGGAAAAGCTTCGCACACACGCGATGCGAACGAGGCCAGACTGCGGTTGGCAGTACCGGCGACGGCGTTCTGCTCATGAATGATCAACGGCACGCCCGCCAGCTTCGCGGCCAGGCCACCGGGGCCGGTCACATAACCACCGAAGCCGACGACGCAGACGGGCTTGAGTTCACGCACGACCTTGCGCGCCTGCATCAGCGCCTTGAGCAACATGAACGGCGCCTTGAGCAAGGACAGCCGCCCTTTTCCGCGCAGCCCGGTCACGTTGATCAAGTGCAATTGCAACCCGGCTGCCGGGACCAGTTCGTTTTCAATGCCCCGCGGCGTGCCCAGCCAGTGCACGGTGTAGCCACGCGCCTGGAATTCACGGGCGCAGGCCAGCGCCGGGAACACGTGCCCGCCGGTGCCGCCTGCCATGATCAACACATTACCGACGGCCATGATTCGGCTCCTCGGCGAAATCGCTCTCGTTGAACTCGGCTTCTTCACTGCCCATGTTGTTGCGTGACTCCCACTCGATACGCAGCAACAGACCCAGACTGGCGCAGCAGATAATCAACGAACTGCCGCCGTAACTGAGGAACGGCAGGGTCAGGCCCTTGGTCGGCAACAGACCGACGTTCACACCGATGTTGATCAGGAACTGACCGATCCACAGGAACGCCAGACCGTAAGCGGTGTAAGCGGCAAAGAATTGCTTGGCACGCTCGGCCCACATGCCGATGTACATCGCACGAATACTGACGAACATGAACAGCGCAACGGTCGCCAGCGAACCCACAACGCCCAGTTCCTCGGCCAGTACCGAGAACACGAAGTCGGTGTGCGCTTCCGGCAGGTAGAACTGCTTCTGCACGCTGTTGCCCAGACCGACGCCGAACCATTCACCACGACCGAAAGCGATCAGTGCCTGGGTCAATTGGTAGCCGGAGCCGAATTGATCGGACCAAGGGTCAGTGAAAGTGATCAGACGCGCCATCCGATACGGCTGCGCCTGTACGAGCACGAACACCGCACCGACAGCCAAAGCGACCATCAGCGAGAAGCGGAACAGGCCGACTCCTCCGAGGAACAGCATTGCCGCCGCCGCCCCCATCATCACGACGGTGGCACCGAAGTCAGGCTCCATCAGCAACAGACCTGCCATCGGCAGCAGCACGATGAACGGCTTGAAGAAGCCCATCCAGCTTTCGCGCACCTCCGTCTGGCGACGAATCAGGTAACCGGCGAGGAAGATCACCACGAACACCTTGGCGATTTCCGATGGCTGTACGTTGAACATGCCGAAGCCAATCCAGCGCATCGAACCGTTCACCTCGCGCCCGATACCGGGCACGATCACCAGCACCAGCAAACCGAAGGCGCCGATCAGCATCAGCCAGCCCAGACGTTGCCAGGTCGACACCGGAATCATCATGGTGGCCACGCAAGCCGCCAGCCCCAACACCAGATAAATCAAGTGGCGGGTCATCATGTACAACGCGTTGCCCGACTGTACGGCAGCCACTTCCGAAGATGCGGAAGTGATCATCACCAGGCCCAGACCCAGCAAGGCCAGACAGCCCGCCAGCATCGGGAAATCGAGGTCCACGCCACGACCGCTGATGATCGGCGACGGGTAAGGCTTGATCACGCCAAAGATCATGACAAGTCCCCCGCCGCCTGTGCGAACAGACGTCCGCGTTCTTCGAAATTCTTGAACATGTCCAGGCTCGCGCAGGCAGGAGACAGCAACACGGCATCCCCTTCCTGAGCCACTTCGGCCGCACGTTGTACGGCCTCTTCCAATGTTTTGACGCGAATCAACGGCACCGAATCGCCAAAGGTCTCGGCGAGCAGCTCAGCATCGCGTCCCAGCAGGACCACTGCACGGCAGTGAGTCGCGACCGGCGTTTTCAGCGCAGAGAAATCAGCGCCTTTACCATCGCCGCCCGCAATCAGCACCAGCTTGCCGTTGATGTCAGCTCCCAGACCTTCAATGGCGGCCAGTGCGGCCCCCACGTTAGTGGCCTTGGAGTCGTCGTAATAGTTGACGCCGTGACGCTCGCGCACCCACTGGCAGCGATGCACCAGGCCACCGAAGCGACGCAATGCGTCGAGCATCGGCTCGAACGCCAGCCCTGCCGCATGCCCCAGCGCCAATGCAGCCAGCGCGTTGGCCTGATTGTGCGCGCCACGGATTTTCAGCTCGCTCGCAGGCATCAGCTTTTCGAACTGGAACGCCAGGTACTTCTCGCCGTCCTCTTCCCGCAGGCCGAAACCATTGATGTCCGGCTTGTTCAGGCCAAAGGTCCAGCACGGCACGCCTTCACCGATCAAAGGCCGTGACAGGGCATCCTGGCGGTTGACCACCACCTGCCGCGCCCCCCGAAAAATCCGGTGTTTGGCCAAGTGGTAAGCCGGCAGGCCGCTGTAGCGGTCCATATGGTCTTCGCTGACGTTGAGCACGGTGGCCACTTCGGCGCCGAGGTGATCGGTGGTTTCCAACTGGAAGCTCGACAGCTCCATGACGTACAGCTCGACGTCGTCGCTGAGCAGATCCAGCGCAGGCGTGCCAAGGTTGCCGCCGACCGCGACGCGCTTGCCCGCCGCAGCGGCCATTTCACCGACCAGCGTGGTCACGGTGCTTTTCGCGTTGGAGCCGCTGATGGCGATGATCGGCGCCTTCGCGTTACGCGCGAACAGCTCGATGTCGCCAGACAGCTTCACGCCACGGGCTGCAGCCTGCTGCAACGCGGGTGTCGCCAGCGCCAGCCCGGGGCTCACGTACAGTTCATCGGCACGGCAGAGGAATTCGACGTCCAGCTCACCACAACGCACTTCCACCTGCGGGTAGTCACGACGCAAGGTCGCCAGTTCCGGAGGGTTCTCCCGCGTATCGGCCACGGCAAACGCCACGCCCCGGTTCGCCAGGAAGCGAACCAGGGACATGCCGCTCTTGCCGAGGCCGACAACGATGCGGAAGTGGTCAGAAGCGATCAGTGACACTCTGTCTTACCTCAGTTTCAACGTGGCAAGGCCGATCAGCACGAGAATCACGGTGATGATCCAGAAACGGACGATCACGCGCGGCTCGGGCCAGCCCTTGAGTTCAAAGTGGTGATGGATCGGCGCCATGCGGAAAACGCGGCGGCCGGTCAATTTAAAGGATGCGACCTGAATGACGACTGACAGGGTCTCCATCACGAACACGCCGCCCATGATGAACAGAACGATTTCCTGACGAACGATGACCGCGATGGTGCCCAGCGCAGCGCCCAGCGCCAATGCACCAACGTCGCCCATGAAGACTTGAGCCGGGTAAGTGTTGAACCAGAGGAAGCCCAGACCGGCACCGATCAGTGCACCGCAGAACACGATCAGTTCGCCCGCGCCCGGCACGTAAGGAATCAGCAGGTATTCGGCGAACTTTACGTTACCGGACAGGTAGCAGAAGATGCCCAACGCACCACCGACCATGACCGTCGGCATGATGGCCAGGCCATCCAGACCGTCAGTCAGGTTGACCGCGTTGCTTGAGCCGACGATCACGAAGTAGGTCAGGATCACGAAGCCTGCGCCCAGCGGGATGCTGAAGTCTTTGAGCATCGGGATCAGCAGCGTGGTTTCGACCGGCGTCTGCGCAGTCATATAAAGGAAGATTGCGGCACCCAGACCGAAGACCGACTGCCAGAAATACTTCCAGCGGCTTGGCAAGCCTCTTGAGTTTTTCTCGATGACCTTGCGGTAATCGTCGACCCAGCCGATGCCGCCGAACAGCAGCGTGACGATCAGCACGACCCACACGTAACGGTTGGTCAGATCGGCCCACAGCAGGGTGGAAACCCCGATAGCGGAAAGAATCAAAGCGCCACCCATGGTCGGGGTGCCGGATTTGGACAGGTGGGATTGAGGACCGTCGTTGCGGACGGATTGGCCGATCTGCTTGTTCTGCAGGGCACGAATCATCCAGGGACCGAAGCACAGCGAGAGCGACAATGCAGTGAGCACGCCAAGAATCCCGCGCAGGGTCAGGTACTGGAAGACCGCGAAGCCTTTATAGAACTGTTGCAGATACTCGGCCAGCAGCAGCAGCATTAATGTTTCTCCAAGCTGACTCCACACAGAGCCGCGACGACGTTTTCCATCGCGGCACTGCGAGAACCTTTGATCAAAATGGTGGTGTTTTTATCTTGCTCAGCGCCCAGCGCCTCGATCAGGTCGGCCTGACTGGCAAAATGGCGGGCATCCTGCCCGAAAGCCTTGACCGCATGGGCCATCAGCGGACCGACGGCATACAGCGCGTCGACCTTGCCCGCAGCATAAGTGCCAACATCACGATGGCCCTGCTCGGCCCAGTCGCCCAACTCGCCGATATCGCCCAGCACCAGCACTTTGCGGCCCGGGAAACTGGTCAAAATGTCAGTGGCTGCCGCCACGGACGTCGGGTTGGCGTTATAAGTGTCGTCGATCACCCGGATGCCGTTGGTCGCCAGTTGCGCAACGGTGCGCCCCTTGACCGGTTGAACATTGTTCAGACCCGCGACAATGCCTGGCAACGAAACGCCCAGCGCGTGAGCGGCAGCCGCCGCAGCCAGTGCGTTCGCTACGTTATGAGCCCCCAGCAGATTCAGTTGCACCTGCGCGGAACCAGCCGGGGTGTGCAGGGTGAAGGCCGGACAGCCACGGGCATCGATACCCAGATCACTGGCGTAGATGTCCGCTTCGCTGCTCTTGACCGAAAAACTCAGAACCTTGCGCGCACCGGCACGGGTCGCCCAGATGTCGAACGCTTTGTCGTCACGGTTCAATACCGCCGTGCCGCGAGCGTCCAGACCTTCGATGATTTCACCCTTGGCCTCGACGATCTTGTCAGGGCCGCCAAACTCACCGACGTGGGCGGTCCCGGCATTGGTCAACACCGACACATGCGGTTTGGTCAGGCTGACGGTCAGCGCGATTTCGCCCACATGGTTGGCGCCCAGTTCGATCACGGCTGCGTCGAACTCCGGCGACAGCGTCAACAACGTCAGCGGTACGCCCAGTTCGTTATTCAGATTGCCTTTGGTCGCCAATACTGAGCCACGTGTGCGCAGTATGCTCGCGAGCATTTCCTTGACCGTGGTCTTGCCGCTGGAACCCGTAATAGCGGCAACCGGCTTGTCGACGAACGCATTGCGATTCATCGCGCCCAATTGGGCCAGCGCCTTGCGGGTATCCCCGACGATCAGTTGTGGCAGGGCACTGCCCGGTACTTCACGCTCGACCAAGGCGCCGACGGCACCTTTGGCCGCGACTTGATCGAGATAATCGTGGCCGTCAAAACGCGGACCGGTGAGCGCCACGAACAACTGCCCTGCGTCGATTGCACGACTGTCGATACTGACGCCGTTGAAACTCACGTCCTCACCCACCCGACGCGCGTCGAGGGGCAACAGCAATTCGCTGAACGAAAGCGGCTTAATCATGTGCAGCCTCCCATGCGTCCAGTGCCTTGGCGGCTTCCTCAAGATCAGAAAACGGATGGCGCTGACCATCGATTTCCTGGTAATCCTCATGCCCCTTACCCGCGAGCACGATCACGTCGGCGGCGTTAGCCTGCGCGATGATTTGCGCAATGGCCTGACCACGACCGGCGACGAACGCGACGTTATCCACAGCGGCGAAACCGGCGCGAATGTCCTCGAAAATGACAGATGGGTCTTCGGTGCGAGGGTTGTCGTCGGTGACCAGCACCTTGTCCGCCAGACGCTCGACCACTTCTGCCATCAACGGACGCTTGCCGCGATCGCGATCACCGCCGCAACCGAACAGGCAGGTCAGTTGACCTTTTGCGTGCGGACGCAGTGCAAGGAGAACCTTTTCCAGCGCATCCGGGGTGTGAGCGTAGTCAACGACCACCAGCGGACGGGCGCCGCCGCCCAGACGCTGCATGCGTCCGACCGGGCCTTCCAGCAACGGCAACACGTTCAGAATCTCGTCCAGCGGGTAGTCCAGCCCCATCAGCGCGCCGACGGCAGCCAACACATTGCTCAGGTTGAAACGCCCCAGCAGGCTGCTGCGCAAGACGTGATCGCCCTGCGGCGTCACCAGTGTGGCGCGCACGCCGTCGTCATCGAACCGCGCGTCGCGGCAGAACAGGTACGCGCTGCTGTCTTCCTGGCTGTACGTGATCAACCGCGACTCGTGAGACTGAGCGGCCAGTTGGCGACCGAACGCATCGTCGATATTGACAACGCGGCAACGCAGGTCATTCCAGGCGAACAACTTGGCCTTGGCCGCGCCGTAAGCTTCCATCGTGCCGTGGTAATCCAGATGATCACGGGACAGGTTGGTCATGACCGCGACGTCGAACGCCAAAGCAGTCACGCGCCCCTGATCCAGGCCATGGGACGAGACTTCCATGGCGATGGCCTTGGCTCCCGCTTTTTTCAGGTCGTAGATCGTCGACTGCACGGAAATCGGATCGGGCGTGGTGTGAATCCCGCTTTTCAACTCGTTATGGAAACCGGTGCCCAAAGTGCCAATCAGGCCGCAACGCTCGCCCAGCAAGTCGAGTGCCTGTGCGATCAACTGGGTGACGCTCGTTTTACCGTTGGTCCCGGTGACGCCGACCATATTCAGGCTGCGACTTGGGTCGCCATAAAAGCGCCCGGCGATGTCCGACAGTTGAGCGCCCAGCGCTTTGACCGGAATCATCGGGATGTCAGTGATCGGCAGCACTTTGGCGCCTTCGACCTCATAAGCCACTGCCGCTGCGCCATGCGCAATGGCGTCAGTGATGTGATCACGACCATCGACCTTCAGACCCGGCACCGCCAAGAACAGGTCGCCCGGGCGCACCTTGCGGCTGTCCAGGGTCAGTTCGCGGATCAACAAATCACGGTCGCTCTGGGCGAAAATCTTGTTCAGGTTAAAGGACATCAGCCGCGCCCTCCTTTAACAGGCACGACCAGCGGCGCCGCGTTGGCTTGCTGTTCAGGTGGAACTGGCGCGAGGTTGTCCGGACGCACGTTCATCAGACGCAACGTGCCCGACATGACTTTGCTGAACACAGGCGCCGACACCAGACCACCGAAATAGCCGCCTTTACTCGGCTCGTCGATCACCACCACGATGGCGTAACGCGGGTTGCTCATCGGGCCGAAGCCTGCGAACAGCGAGCGGTAAGAGTTTTCGGCGTAGCCCTTGGTGCCAACCGACGTCTTACGTGCAGTACCCGACTTGCCCGCCACGTGATACGACGGCACGCGGGCACGATAAACGCCGCGCGGGTCTTCGATCACCGACTGCAGCATGGTCTGCAGGGTTTTGGCAGTGGCTTCCGGAATGGCCTGAGTGGACTCGGCCGGCTTGTCCGTCTTCAGAATCGTCAGCGGAACGATCTTGCCGTTGTTGGCCAGCGCCGAATAGGCGTGAACCAGTTGCAACGCGGTCACCGACAGGCCGTAGCCGTAAGACAGGGTCGCGGTCTCTGCTTTACGCCACTCGCGATAGTTCGGCAGGTTGCCCACGCGCTCGCCCGGGAAGCCCAGGCCGGTATACTGCCCCAGACCCACACGCTGCATGGCGCGGAAGATCGCTTCGCCACCGACATCGAAAGCCACTTTACTCATGCCGACGTTACTGGAGTTGATCAGAATGCCGGTCAAGTCAAGGATCGGGCCTTCAGTCTTGGTCACGTCGCGAATGGTGTATTTGCCGATTTGCAGGGTGCCCGGATACACCTCGACCTTGTCGCTGGGTTTCCAGCGGCCACTGTCCAGGGCTGCGGTCATGGAGATCGGTTTCATGGTCGAGCCCGGCTCGAACACGTCGATGATTGCGCGGTTACGCATCGCCGCAGGTACCATGGTGCGACGGTTGTTCGGGTTGTAGGTTGGCTGATTGACCATCGCCAGCACTTCGCCGGTCTTCACGTCCATGATCACCAGGCTGCCCGCCTTGGCGTCGTTTTCCTGAATCGCGTTGCGCAGCTCGCGGGTTGCCAGATATTGCAGGCGCAGATCAATAGACAAAGCCAAGGTCTTCCCGGCCTTGGCGTTTTTCTTAACTTGCAGGTCTTTGATCAGCCTGCCTCGCCGATCCTTGATGACTTGCCGCTTACCGGGCACCCCGGCGAGCCAGTCATCGTAGGCCAGCTCCACACCTTCCCGACCGTGGTCGTCCAGGTCAGTGAAACCCACCATGTGCGCGGTGACATCACCGGCCGGATAGAAACGACGGAACTCTTCCTTCCCGTAGACGCCCGGCACCTTCAGGTCGAGCACCGACTGCCCCTGTTCCGGCGTCAAGCCACGAACCAGATAAATGAATTCTTTGGAGGCCTGCTCGTTCAGACGATCGGCCAACGCTTTCGGGTCCTGCCCCAGCGCTTGCGCCAACACGCCCCACTTGCTCTTGTCTGCCTGCATTTCGGACGGGTTCGCCCAAATGGTGGTGACCGGCGTACTGACCGCCAGCGGCTCGCCGTTACGGTCGGTGATCAGACCGCGGTGGGCAGGAATCGAAACGGTACGCAGGCTGCGCGCATCGCCCTGCTCGATCAGGAAGCGGTGATCGATAACTTGCAGGTCGACGATGCGATAGGAGATCGCCAACACCATGATCGACAGCAAGCCGACCACGACGCGGAACCGCCACGGATAGAGGGCGCCTTCAAGCTTCATCATGGCGACACCATCCGGATATCGGCAGCGTTCGGGATGTGCATTTTCAACTGGTCAGTGGCCAGTGTTTCGATACGGCTGTGGGCGGTCCAGGTGCTCTGTTCAAGAATCAGACGCCCCCACTCGGCCTGCGCCTTGTCGCGCACGCTGAGTTCGGCATACAGCGAGTTGAGCAACTGGCGGTTCCAGTGGGCGCTGTAGGACACGGCGATGGCCGACACAAGGACAGCGATAAACAACAGCATCATAAAGAAGCTGCCGCCGGGCAGTGGCTTGAAGAAACCGCGACTCACCGGAGTTTCTCCGCAACACGCATCACGGCACTGCGTGAGCGAGGGTTGGCACGGGTTTCTTCGTCGGAGGCGAATTGCGCCTTGCCGATCAGTTTGATGCGTGGCTCGAATGCCTGATGACGCACCGGCAGATTGCGCGGCAGATTATCCGCCTCGCCTTTCACCAGCTTGCGCATGAACAGTTTGACAATGCGATCTTCCAACGAGTGGAAGCTGATGACCGCCAGACGACCACCCACTTCCAGCGCCTCAAGAGCGGCGTCGAGGCCAGCTTCCAAGTCACCCAGTTCGTTATTGACGTGAATACGCAGCCCCTGGAAGGCACGCGTCGCCGGATTTTTGCCTTTTTCCCAGGCAGGGTTGGCGACTTTCAGCACTTCAGCCAGGTCACCCGTGCGCTCGAAAGGTTGGGTTTCGCGGCGCGCTGCGACGGCTGCAGCCATGCGCTTGGCGAAACGCTCTTCGCCGTATTCCTTGAACACGCGAGCGATTTCTTCGACAGGTGCGGTGTTGACGAACTCGGCGGCGCTGACACCCCGGGACGGATCCATGCGCATGTCCAGCGGGCCATCATTCATGAAACTGAAGCCGCGCTCAGGGTCGTCAAGCTGTGGCGAGGACACACCGAGGTCCAACAGGATACCGCTGATTTTCCCCGCAATCCCGCGCTCCAGAGCCTCGGAGCCCAACTCGGCAAAACTGCGCTGCACAATGACAAAGCGGCCGTCTTCGGCCGCCAGCGCTTGCCCGGTGGCAATCGCTTGAGGATCTTTATCGAATCCGAGAAGTCGACCATCCGGCCCGAGGTTCTGCAATATAAGACGGCTGTGCCCGCCCCGCCCGAACGTGCCATCCAGATAGCAGCCATCAGCGCGCACCGCGAGAGCCTCGACGGCTTCTTCGAGCAGTACGGTGATGTGGGTAAAGCCGCTATTCGTAGTCACAGGATCAAATCACGCAGTTCATCAGGCATCGCGCCCGGTTTTTGAATGGCCGCAAGGTCCGCATCAGCAAGTGCGTTCCAGGCGTCCTCATCCCACAGTTGAAACTTGTTGAGCTGGCCTACCAGCATCACTCGCTTGTCGAGCTTGGCGTACTCGCGCAAACGTGGCGGCACCAGAAAACGTCCACTGCCATCGAGTTCCAGATCCACCGCATTACCGATCAACAACCGCTGCAAGCGACGGTTTTCTTCACGAAATGTCGCGAGCTCACGCAATTTGGCTTCGATCACTTCCCATTCCGGGAGCGGATAGATGCACAAGCATGGGTCGACGGTATCAATGGTCACGATCAATTGGCCGGCGCTACGCGAATCGAGCTCGTCACGGTACCGGCTCGGCATAGCGAGACGGCCCTTTGCGTCGAGATTGATTGCGTTTGCACCACGGAACACAGGCGCTTTCTCCGAATATTATCGTTTTGCGTCCAAAAAACCCACTTCACGCCACTTTCCGCCACTTGCGCACACTATAGGAATCCGCCCACCACACCGTCAAGGCAACTTCTTAAGGAAAACCCTTACAGGACGGAGATTTACGAGGGGTAATAGAGGAGTTTTGAAAAAAATCGGATCGTTCCTACGGATAAATCCGAAGGAACTCAAAAAGATGAGCTTCGAAGTTAAAGTGATTTGTGAGGTTTAAGATTTTTTCGACATTACGACGAGGGGTTATGCGAGGAAAAAAAGCGGAGGTGGAGAAAAGTGGAGAGTCGATCTGTAAGCCGGGTTCTGTCGAGGACAGTCATTCCTCTACGATGGCCATCACTGGACATCTTTAGCAACCTACCCGGTTCCAGCGCGGGCCACGCCTTGGAACCCTATTTGGTCTTGCTCCGAGTGGGGTTTACCTAGCCACGAACTGTTACCAGCCGTGCGGTGCGCTCTTACCGCACCTTTTCACCCTTACCGGCACCGAAGTGCTTAGGCGGTTGTTTTCTGTGGCACTTTCCGTAGGCTCACGCCCCCCAGGCGTTACCTGGCACTCCGCCCTATGGAGCCCGGACTTTCCTCCCCCCTTCATTGCGGAACAATGAAAGGCAGCGACTGTCCAATCGACTCTCCGCCGCCAAGGTTACTGACTGGTCGGCTCAAGAACAAGCATTAATAAGCCTGTCGTTCATTTAAACGACAGGCTGACGGGCACTGCTCACTCGCCCTTTTGCTTGTCCAGCGCCACCTGATACAGCAGATTCTTGCGCACACCTGTGATCTCGGCCGCCAGCGCCGCCGCACGCTTGAGCGGCATTTCCTCCAGCAACAGGTCCAGCACGCGCCGCGCCTCAGCACCAACCGCGTCGTCTCCTTCAGGCTCACTCCATCCTGCGACCACCACGACGCACTCTCCGCGCTGCTGATTGCTGTCACCCTCGACGAACGCTCGCAGCTCGCCCAAGGGCAACCCCTTCAGGGTTTCGAAGGTTTTGGTCAACTCGCGCCCCAGTACGGCCGGCCTGTCGGCACCGAAGATCGCTTCCATGTCCTGAAGGCATTCCAGGATCCGGTGAGGCGCCTCATAGAAGATAACCGTGCGCGGCTCTTCTCTGAGCAGCTCGAGCCGCGCCTTGCGCCCCACTGATTTAGCCGGAAGAAAACCTTCAAAGATGAAACGATCGGAGGGCAGGCCTGCCGCCGACAGCGCTGCAATCAACGCGCAGGCCCCCGGAACGGGCACGACCTGAATCCCTGCCGCACGAGCCTGACGCACCAGGTGGTAACCCGGATCGGAAATCAATGGCGTGCCTGCATCGGAAATCAGCGCCACATCATCGCCCGCTTGCAGACGCGCAATGAAGCGACTGCCCTCGTCACGTTCGTTGTGCTCGTGGCAGGCCGCCAATGGCGTGGAGATGCCAAAGTGCTGCATGAGTCGTAATGAATGCCGGGTATCTTCGGCCGCAATCAACGAAACCTCGCGCAACACTTTCAACGCGCGCACGCTCATGTCATCCAGGTTGCCAATTGGCGTGGCCACCACATAAAGCGAGCCTGTAGTGGAATTCAAAGCACCCGGAGCAGTCAAAGCGCACACCTCATGATCAGTCAAAGCCTGCATTGTACAGGTTAAGGCGAAACAAACAGGGAGCTTGAAGAATGAAGCAAAGCGTCATGCCTTCACCTTCGAGAACGGGAAAACCACTGACCGAAGCGTCCGATTACGCTTCAGTACGACCAATATCACTGCTTTAACGCCTACAACATCGCGCCCCGGCCAGTGCTTGGGTACAATTCCACGCTTATTTGCTTGAGTACCAGGAACACATACATGATCGCTTGCCTGCGGCTGTTCTCTGCCCTCTGCCTGGCTGCCTTGTTGGCCGCTTGCGCCGGTTCGCCCTCTTCCAGTCTTGGCGAACTGCCTCGCACTCCTGACGCCAGCATCGAGCAGTTGCTCGAACAAGCCGCTGCCGCCAAAACGCCCGACCAGGCCGCCCTCTTGCGCCTGACCGCGGCAGACCTTGCAGCACGCCAGAACAACCCGAGCCGTGCCGCCAGCATTCTTGAACAGGTCCAGATCGACCAACTCAAGACTGACAAGCAGATCTACGCCAATACCCTGTCGGCCGAACTGGCTCTGGGTCGCAGTCAGCCCAAAGCGGCACTGCAGGCGCTCAACCATCCAAGCATGCAGCATCTGGGCGAAATGCCTGTCGATCTGCAAACCCGCGCCTACACCGTTCGCGCCCGCGCCTTCGAGGCCGATGGTCAGACCCTGGCCGCCGCCAGCGAACGCGTTTTCATGGGGCCGTTGCTGCAAGGCGATGCCCTGAGCGCCAACAACGACGCGATCTGGACACTGGTTGCCGCACTCCCGCCTGAACAACTTCAAAGCACCGCCAACGATGACATGGGCGGCTGGCTGAGCTTGGCCCGCGCCGTCAAAGGCGCTGGCACGCTGGAACAACAGCAGGCGGCCATCGACAACTGGAAAGCCCAAAACCCGCAGCACCCAGCCGCGCGTCAACTGCCGACGTCCCTGGCTCAATTGCGCGAACTGAAAAGCCAGCCGCTGACGAAAATTGCCCTGCTGCTGCCACAGGATGGCCCTCTGGCCTCCGTTGCCCGTGCCCTGCGCGACGGCTTCATGGCCGCTCATTACCAAGCGCAACAGGCCGGTCAGAAACCACCTGCCATTGAAGTGTTCGACAGCTCCCGCGTGACGTCGATGGACGCGTTCTACGCCCAAGCCAAAGCGGCTGGCGTGCAAATGGTCGTCGGCCCCCTGGAAAAGCCGCTGGTCAAACAGCTGAGCGCTCACCCGCAATTGCCAATCACGACCCTGGCCCTGAACTACAGCGACTCCAGCGCTCAAGGCCCGGCTGAACTGTTCCAGTTTGGTCTGGCAGCCGAAGACGAAGCCCGCGAAGTGGCCCGTCGCGCCTGGGCGGATGGCAAGCGCAGCGCCGTGGCCATGGTGCCGAAAGGCGAATGGGGCGACCGCGTCCTCGACGCTTTCCGTCAGAGCTGGCAGGCCAAAGGCGGCACCTTCCTGGGTGTCGAGCGCATCGATCAACCGGTGGCACTGGCCCAACAAGTTGCCGACCTGTTCCAACTGCGCAATAGCGAAGGCCGCGCCCAACGCCTGCAAAGCACCACTGGCGCCCAGATGGCCGCCCAGCCGAGCCGTCGTCAGGACGTGGACTTCATGTTCCTGGCGGCCACGCCGCAACAGGCACAGCAGATCAAACCGACCATGGTGTTCCAGTACGCGGGCGATGTGCCGGTCTACGCGACTTCTCATTTGTTCACCAACAGTGGTGATCAAGCGATGTACAACGATCTGGCTGGCGTGCGCTTCTGTGAAACCCCTTGGCTGCTGAACGCGACCGACCCACTGCGCCAGCAAGTGACCAATCAATGGCCACAAGCAGCGGGAAGCCTCGGCCGCCTGTACGCCATGGGCATTGATGCCTATCGCCTGGCGCCGCGCCTCACCCAACTGAAAACCCTGCCTGAAAGCCGTATCGACGGCCTGTCGGGCAGCCTGGCCATCGGTCAGGGTCAGCGCATCGAACGCCAACTGCCTTGGGCGCAATTCGTTGACGGCAAAGTTCAGCGCCTGCCGGACACTGCGCCTTGACCTCAGGCAGTACGCGAAAAACCGCAGGGCAAGAGGCCGAGGCCTACGCCCTGCGACACTTGCTACAACACGGTTTGCAATTGATCACGCAAAACTGGTCGTGCAAACGCGGCGAGCTTGATCTGGTCATGCTCGACGGCGATACAGTAGTATTCGTCGAAGTTCGCTATAGGCGCCACGCCGGATGGGGTGGTGCACTGGAGAGCGTCGATTTTCGCAAGCAGGAAAAACTCATCCTGGCCGCACAATGGTTTCTGCAGAGTGAATTGAAATGGTCTGATTCCCCCTGCCGTTTCGATGTCGTGGCAATCAATGGTGACCCAGGCACTGAGCCTGCGCTGAACTGGCTGCAACATGCGTTCGAAGGCTGATCCCCGATGAATACATGCCGATGCCACGCTCGCCAAAACACCTCATTCACACCGTTTTTTGCTCTTTGCTTTGCGGGCTGCACAGTTTTGTGCCGGGAAGCCGATGACCCGTTTCAGACGCCGACCGACCAGCCGCCCCTATTAAGGTTTTCATAGATGGACATGCAATCCCGAATTCGCCAGCTTTTTCAGGCCAGCATCGATACCAAGCAGCAGGCGATGGACGTTCTTGCACCTTACATCGAGCAAGCCAGTCAGGTGATGGTTGATGCCCTGCTCACGGAGCGCAAGATTCTCGCCTGCGGTAACGGTGGCTCAGCGGGCGATGCTCAGCACTTCTCATCCGAGCTGCTGAACCGCTTCGAACGTGAACGTCCCAGCCTGCCTGCCATCGCGCTGACCACCGACACCTCGACGATCACCTCGATCGCCAACGATTACAGCTACAACGAGATTTTCTCCAAGCAGATTCGCGCACTGGGTCAGCCCGGCGACGTGCTGCTGGCGATTTCGACCAGTGGCAACTCGGCCAACGTCATTCAAGCCATTCAGGCCGCGCACGATCGGGAAATGATTGTAGTGGCCCTGACCGGTCGCGACGGCGGCGACGTCTCATCGCTGCTGCTGCCAGAGGACGTGGAAATCCGCGTTCCAGCCAAAGTCACCGCGCGCATTCAGGAAGTTCACCTGTTGGTGATCCACTGCCTGTGCTATTTGATCGACAGCCAAATTTTCGGGAGTGAAGAATGATATCCACACGTCTCAGCCTGTTGGCCCTGACCCTCTGCCTGGGCATCGGCGGATGCAGCTCGGTGGTCAATGCCAGCCGCGAAGCACCAATCGATGACGATCGTGGCACCCGCACACTGGGCAGCAAGATCGACGACTCTCTGATCGAAACCAAGGTCGCGGTCAACATCGCCAAAGCCAGCCCGGACCTGGACAGCAACTCGCACATCGTCGTGACCAGCTTCAACGGCGTAGTGCTGCTGGCAGGCCAGACACCGCGCGCCGACCTCAAGCAGTTGGCCGAACAGACTGCCAGCCAAGTGCAGAAGGTCAAGAAGGTCAGCAACGAACTGCAAGTGATCGAGCCGTCCTCCTACCTGGCCCGCAGTAACGACTCGTGGCTGACCAGCAAGATCAAGACCGAGATGCTGACTGACAGCGCCATTCCCGGCTCACGCATCAAGGTCGTGACCGAGAACGGTATCGTCTATCTGATGGGCCTGCTGACCCAGGCAGAAGCCAACCGCGCAACCAATCTGGTTCAGGGCGTGTCCGGCGTGCAGAAGATCGTGAAGCTGTTTGAGTACATCGATTAACGAAATAACTGCGAACCTACTCTGTGGGAGCGAATTTATTCGCGAAAGGGCCGGCAGGTCCGATGCATTTCTGTCGAATGTACGAACGCATCGCGAATGAATTCGCTCCCACATGGGATCAACGGCAGGCACAAAAAAGGCGATCCCTCGGGATTGCCTTTTTCGTTACTACGTCATGATCACTTGACCACTTTCAGACTCGGCCGACCGGTCGGGCGCGGTGGCTCGTCATCCGGTGGTGGCAGATCATCATCTTCCACATCCAGATCTTCATCGTCATCCACGGCCGGCTCCAGGTCGAAGACCATGCCCTGACCGTTCTCACGGGCGTAAATCCCCATGACGGCGGCGACAGGCACGTACAGACTGTGCGGCACACCACCAAAGCGTCCTTCGAAGCTCACCGCATCGTTGTCCATGTGCAAATGGCGCACGGCGCTTGGCGAAATGTTGAGAACGATTTGCCCATCATTGGCGAAGCCTTGCGGGACTTGTACCGCCGGATACTCGGCGTTGACCAGAATGTGCGGCGTGCAATCGTTGTCCACGATCCACTCGTACAGAGCACGGATCAGGTAGGGGCGACTGGAGTTCATCGAACGGTTCCTTAAGCCTTAGCGCATGTCTCGTTCGGCAGCAGACAGACTTGCCTGAAATGCCTCACGAGCGAATTGGCGCTCCATATAATCAAGCAGCGGCTTGGCGGGCCGCGGCAACTCGATACCCAGAACCGGCAGGCGCCAGAGTATGGGCAATAGACAGCAGTCGACCAGGCTCTGCTCGTCACTGAGGAAAAATGGCTTTTCCGCAAACAGTGGCGAGACACCGGTCAGACTTTCGCGCAGTTCCTTGCGCGCCTGGGCTCGTACGGCGTCTTTGTTGCGCGAGTCCAGAATGACATCCACCAAAGCGCACCAGTCGCGCTGAATGCGGTGCATCAGCAGACGGCTGTTGGCTCGGGCCACAGGGTAAACCGGCAGTAAAGGCGGATGCGGATAACGCTCATCCAGGTATTCCATGACCACCGTCGACTCGTATAGCGCCAGGTCACGATCGACCAGCGTCGGCACCGTGCCATACGGGTTCGCCTCGCTCAGTTTGGCCGAGTGCTGACCTTCAACGACATCGATGATCTCGGCGCTGACACCTTTCTCGGCGAGCACGATGCGCACGCGGTGGGAATAGTGGTCGGCGGGGTCGGAGTAACAGGCCAACCGATTGGTCACGCCCATGGCGATCCTCCTCGCTTGTTAAATATGCAAAAGCAGAAAAACGAACGCGCCCTGAAGACGCCTCCGGCAACATCCACGATCAGCGGGTGTTCATGCGGGCGACAAGATAGCTCATTTACGCGAAGTAAATTCTGCAATCTTTCGCCCGCAACTATACCCGCTTTGCGTCCATTACCCGAATGAGACTCTACAGAGCGCGTTCCGTCTGCCTCGCCACGACTGCCCCGCTAATGCACGTCCTTCCAATATTCACGCTTGAGCAGATAGGCAAAGATAAACAACACCGCCAGATACAGCAGCACATAGGTGCCGATGCGCTGGTGTTGCAGCTTGACCGGGTTCGCCGAATACGCGAGGAAGGTCACCAGGTTCTTCACCTTCTCGTCGAACTGCTCTTCGGTCAGCGTGCCGGTCTTGGGCACGATGGTCAATTGATCGCAGGCCTCGTGGGTCAGCGGCACACCGGTCAGTGGATCGAACTGTTTCTTGCCGTGCTCGACCCATTGCACCTGCTTGCAGCCGATCACCTGACGCCCCTGAAGCCCGACCAGCACGTTAGGCATGCCGACGTTCGGGAAAACCTTGTTGTTCACCCCCCACGGGCGCGCAGGGTCCTCATAGAACGAGCGCAGATACCCATAGAGCCAGTCCGTGCCTCGTACTCGCGCCACCAGCGTCAGGTCGGGAGGGGCTGCGCCGAACCAGACCTTGGCATCGGCAGGCTGCATGCCAGCGACCATGTGATCACCAATCTTGGCCCCGGTGAACACCAGTTTTTCGAGCATCAGCTCATGAGGAATACCCAAATCATCCGCGACCCGCTCATAGCGCTGGAACTTGGCGCTGTGACAGCCCATGCAGTAGTTGACGAACGTTCTCGCGCCGTCCTGCATCGCCACTTTGTCGGCGACGTCAATGTCGACGCTTTCCAGTTCAGGCCCGCCGTGCTCATCTGCAATCGCCAGCACAGGCAGTGCTGCAAGCAGTAAGACCGCCAATATTCTTTTCATTAGCCCGTCACCCTTTCCGGTACCGGTTTTGTCTTCTCAATGCGCGTGTAGAACGGCATCAGGATGAAGTAGGCGAAATACACGGCCGTACACACCTGCGACAGCAACGCGCGCCCCGGGCTGGGTGGCAGCACACCCAAAATCCCCAGAATCACGAAGGCCACACAAAACAGCAGCAACCAGATTCGGCTGAGCCAACCTTTGTAGCGCATGGATTTGACCGGGCTTCGGTCCAGCCACGGCAGCACGAACAGCACGGCAATCGCCGCCCCCATCGCCATGACCCCCATGAGCTTGTCGGGAATCGCGCGCAGGATCGCGTAGAACGGGGTGAAGTACCAGACCGGTGCAATGTGCTCGGGCGTCTTGAAGGCATTCGCCTGCTCGAAGTTGGGTTTTTCCAGGAAATACCCGCCCATCTCCGGAAAGAAGAAGACAACCGAGCAGAAGATGAACAGGAACACCACGACCCCGACGATATCCTTGACCGTGTAGTACGGATGGAACGCGATACCATCCAGCGGCTTGCCGTTCTCGTCCTTGAGTTTCTTGATGTCGACGCCGTCCGGGTTGTTGGACCCGACTTCGTGCAGCGCCAGTACGTGCAGCACCACCAACCCGAGAATTACGATCGGCAGCGCCACCACATGCAGTGCGAAGAAGCGGTTCAAGGTAATGCCGGAAATCAGGTAATCACCGCGAATCCATTGGGTCAGGTCATTGCCGATGATGGGAATCGCGCCAAATAGGGAGATGATCACCTGCGCGCCCCAGTACGACATCTGCCCCCACGGCAGCAGATACCCCATGAACGCTTCAGCCATCAGCGCCAGGTAAATCAACATACCGAAGATCCACACCAGCTCGCGAGGCTTCTGATACGAGCCGTAGAGCAGTCCGCGGAACATGTGAAGGTAAACGACGATAAAAAACGCCGACGCCCCTGTGGAATGCAACAGACGCAGGATCGAGCCGTACTCCACGTCCCGCATGATGTACTCGACGGACGCGAACGCCTCCTCCGCCGAGGGCGTGTAACTCATGGTCAACCAGACGCCAGTGACGATCTGATTGACCAGCACCAGCAACGCCAGCGAGCCGAAAAAATAGAAGAAGTTGAAATTCTTGGGGGCGTAATACTTGCTGAGATGATCTTCCCACATGGAAGTGGCAGGGAAGCGCGCATCGATCCAGTCCATGAACTTGCTCATTACGCTTTCTCCTGATCGACACCAATGACGATGATTGAGTCCGACTCGTAGGAATGCGGCGGCACTGGCAAATTCAGAGGTGCTGGTTGCGCCTTGTAGACGCGCCCGGCCAGGTCGTAATGGGAGCCGTGACAAGGACAGAAGTACCCACCCACCCAGTCTTTACCCAAATCAGCGGGGGCAACTTCAGGGCGGAACGTGGGCGAACAACCCAGATGCGTACAAATGCCGATCAACAGCAACATCTCGGGTTTGATTGATCGAACCACCGGATCGACGTAGGTCGGTTGAGTAGAGTTCTTGGACTCTGGGTCGGAGAGCTGAGCGGTGATCTTGCCCAGATTGGTGAGGATTTCCGGCGTACGATGGACGATGAAGACCGGCTGACCGCGCCACTCGGCGATCATCTGCTGGCCTGGCTCGATTTTGCTGATATTGACCTTAACGGGTGCACCAGCCGCTTTGGCCTTGGCACTGGGAAACCATGACCCCACGAACGGGACCGCAGCCCCGACCGCCCCTGCAGCGCCCACCACAGATGTGGCGGCGACGAGGAAGCGACGCCGGCCTGCATTCACGCCGTCATTGCTCATTCCTTCCTCTCCCATCAGCTTTTAGAAACCTGCTTGGTCAGGCTTCCCTTCGTATTATTTTTTAGCTGTCGATGCATCTGCCAAAGGCAATCAGAGCGCTCCTTGATCCATCAAGGGGACTGCCATTTGGCGAAAACCGGGAGGCCTTATAGATCGGGGCATCCACCGATGATTCGTGTCGTCATCACCCATAATAGACGCCCATAAAAAAACGCCCAGTTCCGTGAGGAAACTGAGCGTTCTTTTTGAACGAAAGCGAATTAACGCTTCGAGTACTGCGGACGCTTACGCGCTTTACGCAGACCGACCTTCTTACGTTCAACTTCGCGAGCGTCGCGAGTGACGTAGCCTGCTTTACGCAGAGCGCTGCGCAGGGTTTCGTCGTAGGACATCAGAGCGCGAGTGATACCGTGGCGGATTGCGCCAGCTTGACCACTCACACCACCGCCGATAACGGTGACGTAGATGTCGAATTTTTCAACGGTCTCGGTCAGTTCCAGCGGCTGACGAACTACCATGCGTGCAGTTTCGCGGCCGAAGAACGTGTCCAGGGAGCGGTTGTTGATGGAGATGTTACCGGTGCCCGGACGCAGGAAAACGCGTGCGGTTGCGGTCTTGCGACGGCCAGTGCCGTAATTTTGAGTCGCCGACATAATGAACTATTCCGTTAAAACTTCAGTTCTTGGGGCTGCTGAGCAGTATGAGGGTGAGCAGCGCCCGCATAGACTTTCAGCTTACGATACATGTCGCGACCCAGCGGGTTCTTAGGCAGCATGCCTTTGACCGCGGTCTCGATCACGCGCTCAGGAGCTTTGGCGATCAGCTTTTCAAAGTTGATCGACTTGATCCCGCCCGGGAAACCGGAGTGAGAGTAGTAGATCTTGTCGGAGGTCTTGGCGCCAGTAACACGGATTTGCTCAGCGTTGATCACGACGATGTAGTCGCCAGTGTCGACGTGCGGAGTATATTCCGGCTTGTGTTTGCCACGCAGACGGCTCGCGATTTCAGTGGCCAAACGACCCAGGGTCTGGCCAGCAGCGTCGACGACGTACCAGTCGCGCTTTACTGTTTCCGGTTTAGCGGTAAAAGTTTTCATTCTTTATAGCCTCAAAGGCCGCCCTGAAAAATAGACGGCGGAGCATACTCGTTAGTACGGTCTTTGACAAGTCAAAGGCCGCCGGGCACGAACGCTATAGGGGGCTCGGGTCAGCGCGTTCGATCGCAGCGGTGTCTTGTATCGCGGGGCATCACTCCCACGACGAAGAGCTGCGGAATTATCCAGATTGCGAAAAAAATTTCAACCTGCTTTTATGGGTCTTTTGATCGGGAGAGCTGTATGGATTACCGCCAACTGGGCAGAACAGAC
The DNA here is from genome assembly GCF_045764065.1 of Pseudomonas sp. Pseu.R1. Lineage (NCBI taxonomy): Bacteria > Pseudomonadati > Pseudomonadota > Gammaproteobacteria > Pseudomonadales > Pseudomonadaceae > Pseudomonas > Pseudomonas sp. Pseu.R1. The sequence continues at coordinate 2,475,790 of NZ_JBJGEE020000001.1, forward strand.
CTCAATGTCAGCGCCATCTGTCTCGGCACCATGACCTGGGGCGAGCAGAACACCGAGTCCGAAGCCTTCGCCCAGATCGAACGCGCCAAGGCAGCGGGCATCAATTTCATGGATACCGCCGAGATGTATCCAGTCCCGCCGAAGAAAGACACCTACGCCGCCACCGAAACCATCATTGGCAACTGGTTCAAGAAAAGCGGCGACCGCGCCGACTGGATTCTCGCCAGCAAGATCGCCGGTCCCGGCAACGGCATCGACTATATCCGCGACGCCCAACTGAAATTCAACCGCGATCACATCGTTGCCGCCGTGGACGCCAGCCTCAAGCGCCTGCAAACCGATTACATCGACCTGTATCAACTGCACTGGCCGGAACGCAGCACCAACTTCTTCGGCAAACTGGGTTATACCCACAGTGACGAACAATTCACGCCACTGCTGGAAACCCTTGAAGCGCTGAACGAACAGGTCAAGGCAGGCAAGATTCGCCACGTCGGCCTGTCCAACGAAAGCGCCTGGGGCACGATGAAATACCTGGCCGAATCAGAGACTCACGGCCTGGTGCGCCCGGTGTCGATCCAGAACCCGTACAACCTGCTGAACCGCAGTTTTGAGGTGGGTTTGGCGGAAGTCGCCATTCGCGAACAGTGCGGCCTGTTGGCGTACTCGCCGATGGCGTTCGGGTTGCTGTCAGGCAAATACGCCAACGGCGCTCGCCCACCGAAAGGCCGTCTGAGCCTGTACAGCCGTTTCACCCGCTACTTCAACCCGCAGTCGGAAGCGGCCTGCGCCCGCTATGTGGCACTGGCCCGAGAACACGGCCTGGACCCGGCGCAAATGGCGCTGGCGTTCGTCACCAGCCGCGCGTTCGTGACCAGTAACATCATTGGCGCCACGACGCTTGAGCAACTGGACAGCAACCTGGCCAGCGCTGAGCTGGTGCTGTCCGAGGAAGTGCTGGCGGGGATCGAGGCGATTCACAAGGATCAGCCCAATCCTGCTCCGTAACGCATACCTCTTGTAGGAGTGAGCTTGCTCGCGATTGCGGTGTGTCATTCACCAATGCGGCGTCTGAATTGATGCTATCGCGAGCAAGCTCACGCCTACAGGGTCCATGTCCGGCTCAGAGTGAGCGCGCAATGATCTCCTTCATAATCTCGTTAGTCCCCGCATAAATCCGCTGCACCCGTGCATCCGCCCAGGCCCGTGCAATCGGGTATTCCCACATGAAGCCGTAGCCACCATGCAGTTGCACGCATTCGTCGAGCACCTTGCATTGCAGGTCAGTGGCCCAGTATTTGGCCATCGCCGCCGTCGGCACATCCAGCTTGCCCTCCAGATGCAACTCCAGACAGCGATCGACAAACACCCGTCCGATCTGCACTTCGGTAGCGATCTCCGCCAGCTTGAACCGGGTGTTCTGAAAATCGGCGATCGCCTGCCCAAACGCCTTGCGTTCGCGGGTGTAGTCCAGCGTCCATTGCAACGCAGCTTCAGCCGACGCAATGGCGCCAATGGCGACGGTCAATCGCTCTTGCGGCAATTCCTGCATCAAATAGGCGAAGCCCATGCCCGCCTGCCCCAACAGATTCTCCTTCGGCACACGGACGTCCTGAAAAAACAATTCGGAGGTGTCTTGCGCCTTCATCCCGACCTTTTCCAGACGCTTGCCCTTCTCGAAGCCCGGCGTGCCCGCCTCCACCAGAAACAGGCTTGTGCCTTTGGCGCCTGCTTTGGGGTCGGTTTTGGCGACCACGATCACCAGCTCCGCGAGAAAGCCGTTGGTGATGAAGGTTTTCGAGCCATTGATGACGTACTCATCCCCGTCCAGCACGGCCGTGGTCTTCACCCCCTGGAGGTCCGAGCCCGCCCCCGGCTCGGTCATCGCAATGGCCGTGACCAATTCACCCGATACCATCTTCGGCAGGTACTTCTGCTTCAGGGCTTCGCTGCCGTAATGCAGGATATAGGGCGCGACGATGTCCGAGTGCAGCGAAAAACCGATACCGGTCAGGCCCAGCCGATAAATCTCTTCGATCACCGCCGTGGTGTAGAGGAAGTCCGCCGCCATGCCACCGTAGGCTTCAGGCAGATGCGAACACAACATGCCCTGCTCGCCCGCACGGTTCCACAGCGTGCGATCAACATGCCCCTGCTTTTCCCACGCAGCATGAAAAGGCGCGGCCTCCTGTTCGAGAAACTTGCGAACACTGTCACGGAAAAGCTCGTGTTCCGGGCTGAAAAGAGTTCTTGGGAGCATGGGACACCTTGTCGTGAGGGATCGTCGGACATCGTTGCGAACAGAGCGTATTCCGAGGGATTTAACGACGACACTGGACACATCCGACAAAAAATAAGACGATCACGCCGTTGCTTGACCACTTTCCCTTATAAGAACAACAGATTATGTCTACTCAACACACCGTGCCGTTGCGGCGCGTCAGCATCCTTGCGATCGATGGAATTTTCGCTTCCACCCTGACCCAGGCCAAGGACTTCTTCCATCTGGCCAGCCTGCGCTACGGCAAACAGCTGGGCCACGGCCTAAAAGCCGCCTTTGAAACCCGACTGGTCAGCCCAGATGGCCAGCAGGTGCGCAGTTTCAGTGAAGTCATGTTGCCGGTCGATGGCGCGCTGGAAAACGCCGATATCATCATCCTCCCTGCCTTCGTCGATAACTTCGACACCTTGCGCGCCCGCTATCCGCAAATCCTGCCGTGGCTGCGCGAGCAGCACGCCCGAGGCGCCGTGTTGTGCGGCGAAGCCAGCGGCGTGTTCTGGCTGGCGGAAGCAGGCTTGCTCGACGGCAAGGAGGCCACCACCTACTGGCGCTTCTTCAACGACTTCGCTGAACGCTTCCCCAACGTGCTGCTCAATCAGGAAAAGCACCTGACCGACGCTGACAATCTGTATTGCGCAGGCGGGACGATCTCAGCCTGTGACTTGTACATCTACTTGATCGAACGCTTCTGCGGCGCCAACGTGGCGCAGACCGTGGCGCGGGACATTTTGTATGAAGTGCAACGCAGCTACTCGCCAGGCCGTATGGGCTTCGGCGGGCAGAAACTGCACCAGGACGTGATCATTCTGCAGATTCAGCATTGGCTCGAAGAGCACTTCGCTGACAAGTTTCGCTTTGAGGATGTGGCGCGGGAGCACGGCATGAGCATTCGCAACTTCATGCGCCGCTTTCAGACGGCCACGGGGGACAAGCCGCTGCATTACCTGCAACGCTTGCGTATCGAGACCGCCAAAGGACTGCTGTCGGGGTCCCGCAAGAGCATCAAGACCATCAGTTACGAAGTCGGCTACGACGACGCGAGCTTCTTTGCCCGCCTGTTCCGCCAGCACACAGAATTGTCGCCGAACCAGTATCGGCAGCAGTTCCAGCAGGCCGCCTGAAATGAAAAACGCCCCGCTACAATTCGGGGCGTTTTCATTAGCTGCCTGACACTACAGCGATCCTGTGGGAGCCGGCTTGCTGGCGAAAGGTCGAGTCAGCCGACACGATATCGACTGACAATTCGTCTTCGCCAGCATGCCGGCTCCCACAATGATCAGCGCGTTACGGCTTGTGCGCGCGAGACAGGAACTCGTGGGACTGCATTTCCAGCAACCGGCTCAAGGTGCGCTGGAATTCGAAGTTCAGGCGACCACCGGAATACAGATCCTTCAACTCGACCTCCGCCGAGATGATCAGCTTCACGTTACGGTCGTAGAACTCGTCGACCATGTTGATGAAACGACGGGCGATGTCGTCGGTGGTGACACTCATCTGCTCCACGCCGCTGAGCAGCACAGCGTGGAAAATCTTGCCCAATTCGATGTAGTCGTTCTGGCTACGCGGGCCATCGCATAGCTCGCGGAATTCGAACCACGCCACGTCGTCACAGGTGCGCAACGCCTTGATCGGACGATTCTCGATCATCAGCACGTCGTTTTCGGTGGCCTTGGTGCATTCCGGCGTCAGGGCACGGAAGCTCTGGCGCAGGCTTTCGTGGGCTGCTTCGTTCAACGGGAAGTGGAACAGCTCGGCTTGCTCCAGATGGCGCAGCCGATAGTCCACGCCGCTGTCGACGTTGACGATGTCGGTGTTCTGTTTGATCAGCGCAATCGCTGGCAGGAAGCGCGCGCGTTGCAGGCCGTCTTTATACAGGCCGTCCGGCACGATGTTCGAGGTTGCGACAAGCGTCACGCCGTTCTTGAACAGCTCTTCCATCAGCGTGCCCAGGATCATGGCGTCGGTGATGTCGGACACGAAGAATTCGTCGAAGCAGATCACTCGGGCTTCCTGAGCGAAGCGCTTGGCGATCGCCTTCAACGGGTCTTTCTCACCTTTGAGGGTCTTCATTTCCTCATGCACGCGCTTCATGAAACGGTGGAAGTGCGTGCGCATCTTGTCTTCGAACGGCAGCGCTTCGAAGAAGGTATCGACCAGATAGGTCTTGCCACGGCCTACCCCGCCCCAGAAATACAGGCCCTTGACCACCGAGACCTCTTTCTTGCCGAACAGCTTGCCGAACAGGCCTGGCTTGCTCTCATGGGCCGCGATCAGATCGTCGTACAGACGCTGCAGATGACGCACAGCGTTTTCCTGAGCGGCGTCATGGAAGAACTCGGGTTTCTTAAGGTCGTTCTGGTAGCTTTCTAGAGGCGTCATAATTTCGTTAGCGAGGTAACAAAAACGGGCCGCCACTGTAGCGATGGCCCGTTGTAATGGCAATTAATCCTGTTGTGGCGACAAGGCCAGCTTCAGGGCTTCGATAGCAGCGTCACGGGCCGCCGTGTCGGCGAACGCCGGGCTGTCTGCCACACAGGCGCCGCCCAGCCAGACCGTGAATGCCTCGCCTTCCGAACGAATGTCCAGCGCGCCGCCTTGCTGCAACTGTTTGGTCACGGCCCCGGCCGCCTTGCCGTCGGCAAAAGTGCGCGACAACAGCAGTTGCTCACCGTCCGCCGCCAGCAGGCGGAAGCGGAAGCTGCCGTCGTCCTCGCGGAAGCTGACGAAGCGCGCACCCTTGGCGGCTTTTTTCTTGGTGGCGGCGACGGCTTGTGTGGTCTCGCGGAAGGAGCGCAGCCCCACCGCCTCCCGCAACTCGCCCAGGAACGGCGTGGCGATACGACGGGCTTTTTGCGCACCGGTCAGCAGAATGTCCTCCAGATCGGCCGGACGTTCAATCAGACGATGGTAGTTCTCGCGGGCTTCACCCAATTCGCTGTCCAGCAGTTGGAACAGACGCTGTTTAGCATCGCCCCAGCCCAGGCCTTGCAGAAGGTCCGCGCGGAACTCGTCGCTCTGCGCTTTGGTGGCGAACGCCTGATACAGAGTGAACAGGTGCGAGTTGTCCGGATCTTTCGCTTCGCCCGGCAGACGCGAATCGGTGACGATGCGCGAAATCGCGTCCTTCATCTCCCTGGCGCTGCTGAACAGCGGGATCGTGTTGTCGTAGCTCTTCGACATCTTGCGACCGTCGAGGCCCGGCAGGGTCGCCACGCTCTCCTCGATCAACGCTTCGGGCATGACGAAAAATTCCTTGCCCTGACCGAACAAGTGGTTGAAGCGCTGGCCAATGTCACGGGCCATTTCGACGTGCTGAATCTGGTCACGACCGACCGGCACTTGGTGAGCGTTGAACATCAGAATGTCCGCCGCCATCAGCACCGGGTAGCTGAACAGGCCCATGGTCACGCCCGCATCCGGGTCTTCACCGGCTTCGACGTTCTTGTCCACCGACGCCTTGTAGGCATGGGCGCGATTGAGCAGGCCCTTGCCCGCAACGCAAGTCAGCAGCCAGGTCAGCTCAGGAATTTCCGGGATGTCAGACTGGCGATAGAAAGTGACGCGGTCTACGTCCAGACCGGCAGCCAGCCAGGTCGCGGCGATTTCCAGACGCGAACGCTGAATGCGCAACGGGTCATCGCACTTGATCAGCGCATGATAGTCGGCCAGGAAGTAGAACGAATCGGCGTCGCTCTGGCGGCTGGCGACGATGGCCGGGCGAATGGCACCGGCATAGTTGCCCAAATGGGGCGTACCGGTGGTGGTGATACCGGTCAGGATACGAGTGGTCATGGCGGGTCGCTTATTCTGGGTACGGCGATCGATTCAAAGGCGCGGCACGACCAGATCCTTGAGATCGGTCAGCTTGCCGTGAAAAAAGTGTCCGCATTCTGCCACTTTCAGCAGCTCATGGGGGCGCGAGAGTGCGTCAGACCAGGCATATACCCGTTGTGGGTCCACCACTTCGTCGGTTTCTGGCTGGATCAGGGTCAGCGGGCCGTTTTGTGGCAGTGCGCTCGGGTCTGCGATGCGCATCACTGCCGGTGCAACCATGAACAGGTGACTCAGGGTTTCGCCCTTGGCTTCAAGACGTCCGCCGAGTGTCGCAGCCACGAAACCACCGAATGAGAAGCCGAACAGCGTCATCGGCAGATCCGGGTGTTTGTCACGCAGCCAGGCAGCCGCCGCTTCGGCATCATCGACCTCGCCCTGCCCCATGTCCGAACTGCCCGCACTTTCACCAACGCCCCGGTAATTGAAACGCAACGTGATGTATCCTGCGTCCCGCGCGGTACGTTGCAGGGTCGAGATGACTTTATTGAGCATCGTGCCGCCCTGAACCGGGTTAGGATGGCAGATCAGCGCCAGGCCCTTGGCCCCTTCCAGGTCAAGGTACAGGGCTTCGAGTTGGCCCACCGGGCCGTCGATGAATACAGGGGTTTCACGCATGAGCAAGAATGAACTCCGTGACCTTCAATTGGGTCGACTCGTCTAGCTGATTGTCTGTGGCTGGCATGTCGGCGACGCGTCGCCGCTATACAGCGCAGGTTCGAGCCGTTAACGTAAAGCAAAGCCGTTTATAGAGGAAGGACTCGTGGATTACTCGCTCTTAGTTTGGTTGCTGCCGACTATTGCCCTGGTTGCCGGTGTCGCCATCGGTTTCTTCGTGGCACGTGCGCTGCCCAATGCCGCGCCTAACAGCACTCAGCGCCAGCTGGATGACGTTCAGGAGCGTTTCGACAGATATCAGAACGAGGTGGTCACTCACTTCAACAGCACGGCTAATCTGGTCCAGAAGCTGACTCAGAGCTATCAGGAAGTCCAGGAACATCTGGCTGAAAGCGCCAATCGCCTGGCCACCGACGAACTCACCCGTCAACGCCTGCTGGCCGCCCTGCATCCGGATTCGGTGCAGACCCCACGCGACCGCCTGACCCCACCGCGCACCGCCGCCGAGCCGCCGCGAGACTACGCGCCAAAAGCGCCGAACACGCCGGGTATGCTCGATGAGCATTATGGGTTGAAGAAGTAAGCACGAACGCGTCACAGAAAGCCCGCCCCTGAGGTGATCAGGGGCGGGCTTTTTTGTGTGTTTCGACTTTACAGAAACATCCTACGGGTCTATCAGACGCCGCCATCTACGCGCCAGTAAAGCGACCTAATAGGATCTCCAAAAAACTGGAGCCACCATGAAAACGATCACTGCCCTGCTTTGCTGCTTGCCCCTGATAGGCTGCGTCTCTGCCGATTGCGTGAAAGACTGCTATATCGTCGAGCTCAGAAAGTTCGACCTGGACCTCGATTACAAGTGCTCGACTGGCTCGGTAGATCCACGCTGTGAGGGGCGTGAAGGCAGCCTCAAAATAGGCTACTAACCACGATTAAAAACGCCAAGTATAAACTCCGTACGGTCCCCAAACTTGAGTACCCTTCTTTTTTATCCTGCTGGGTACGAAACCAAATCGTGCCCAGCACAGATCACCATTTCGGTTATCGTAAATCACAAGGTTTCCGTCATCTTGAATAGATAGATGGCTATGAAACCATAAAGATTTATCTCGGCTGTGGCTGCTTTCGGCGATCCACTTGCGACGGCCATGTACGTCATACAGAAAACCACTGTTGCTGACGAAGAACCGTACATCGGTGAGCCTATTTCCTGCCAAAGTCGAGCTATAAGGCTGCTCGCGGTTCGCCACCCACACGATGACATGATTATCCTTGATGACTAAATTGCCGTCAGCGTGAAGCGCCAATACGAATCGCCCATTTGGCGATACCAAAAACTGGCCTGGGGTCATGATCTGATTGGGTGGCAGTACCGAAGATCCGCTCCCGGTGAATGGAACATAATTGATTTTCATTGCACTTATCTATGTCAACGAATGAGCCTTCACTCAATCAGAGTTACGTACAACAGTTGATATAAATATTTATATCCGTACTAATTTTTAAAAAGTTTTAGAGCGGGTCCCTCCTTGCTTTTGATTCTGGCCGCAGGCCGTGCTGCTACAGGGATGGTCATGGCAGCGAAATCGCGGCCAACAAAAAACCCGCCATTGCTGGCGGGTTTCTTGTGAGTCATACAACGCTTAGATCGCGCCGCGTGCCCGCAGCAGGTCCAGCACTTGTTTGACGCTGTCTTCAACGTTCAACGACTGGGTGTCGATCACCAGATCGGCGTCCAGCGGCACGTCGTACGGGAAAGACTCACCGGGGATGTTGTCCTTGCCAGCCGCGTACAGGCCCTGAGGATCGCGTTCCCGGCACGCTTGCGGCGATGCCTGAACGTAAACGGTGATCAGGCGATCATCGCCGATCAGCGCCTTGGCGTTCGAGCGACCCGCCGCATCCGGCGCAACGAAGGCGGCCAGGGTCAGCAGGCCCGCTTCGTTGAACTGACGCGCCACATGCGCGGCACGACGCCAGTTTTCGGTACGCCCTGCACGATCCTGTGGCAGACCTTTGTTCAGGTCGTGACGCAGGTTCTGGCCATCGAGGACAAACACCGCACGGCCCATGTCGAACAGCTTGCGCTCGACGGCATACGCCAGGGTGCTCTTGCCCGCGCCCGACAAGCCGCTGAACAGCACAGTGGCGGGCTTCTGGCCGAAACGCTGAGCGCGCTCTTCAACCGAAACGTGGGCCAGCGCGCCATGATGGGTGTCATGGCCCGCCGTAACCGGCTTGGCGATGATCATGCCCGCCGCGACGGTGCCGTTGGTCAAACGGTCGATGACAATGAACGCGCCAGTGGTGCGGTTGGTGTCATAGCCATCCAGCGCAATCGGTGCGTCGAGGCTGACCTTCACGCGGCCGATTTCGTTCAGTTGCAGCGCGCTGGCTGGGCCTTCTTCCAGAGTGTTCACATCGACCCGGTGGGTGATGCTGGCAATCGAGCCTGGCACATAGGACGTAGCGCGTTTGATGTCGTACTTCTTGCCCGGCAGCATCGGCTCTTCGGCCATCCACACCAGCATGGCATCGAACGCATCTGCCACTTGCGGCACGTTGTCGGCATGAACCAACAGGTCGCCACGGGAGATATCGATTTCGTCTTCCATGGTCAGGGTCACGGCCTGACCGGGGCCTGCGTGCTCCAGCTCACCTTCGAAGGTGACGATGGACTTCACGCGACTGCCCTTGCCTGATGGCAGCACCACGACTTCGTCACCCTTGCGCACGATGCCGCTGGCCAGCGTACCGGCGAAGCCACGGAAGTTCAGGTTCGGACGGTTGACGTATTGCACAGGGAAGCGCAGGTCGTCGAGGTTGCGGTCGTTGGAAATCTCGACGGTTTCGAGGATTTCCATCAGCGACTTGCCGGTGTACCACGGCGAACGCTCGCTCTTGTTCACCACGTTGTCGCCCTTGAGCGCCGACATCGGAACAAATTCCATGGTCGTCGGCTTCAGGGAAATACGCTCGGCGAACTTCAGATAATCCGCTTTGATCTGCTCGAAAGTGGTTTCGTCGAAGCCATTGAGGTCCATCTTGTTGATGGCGACCACGATGTGCTTGATGCCCAGCAGCGAGGCGATGTAGCTGTGGCGGCGGGTCTGGGTCTGCACGCCATAACGGGCGTCGACCAGAATGATCGCAAGGTCACAGGTGGAAGCACCGGTGGCCATGTTGCGGGTGTACTGCTCATGGCCGGGGGTATCGGCGATGATGAATTTGCGTTTGGCCGTCGAGAAATATCGGTAGGCCACATCGATGGTGATGCCCTGCTCGCGCTCGGCTTGCAGACCATCCACCAGCAGCGCCAGGTCGACGTCATCGCCCGTGGTACCGGACTTCTTGGAGTCGCGAGTGATGGCTTCCAGGTGATCTTCGTAGATCATTTTGGAATCGTGCAGCAAGCGGCCGATCAACGTACTCTTGCCGTCGTCGACGTTGCCACAGGTCAGAAAGCGCAGCATCTCTTTACGCTCGTGCTGGCCCAGATAGGCGAGGATGTCCTCGCTGATCAAATCAGATTGATGCGACATGACAACCCCTTAGAAATAACCTTGACGTTTTTTATCTTCCATCGAGCCCGCACCATCGTGGTCGATGACTCGGCCTTGGCGCTCGGAAGTTCGCGTCAGGAGCATTTCCTGAATGATGTCCGTCAGGGTTTCGGCCTCCGACTCGACAGCGCCCGTCAACGGGTAGCAGCCCAGGGTACGGAAACGTACTTTCTTCTTGACGATGCGCGCCTTTTCCTCGTCGGTGAGGTGTTCGAGGATGCGGTCGTCATCGATCATGATCAGCGTGCCGTTCTTCTCGATGACTTCGCGTTCGGCGGCGAAATACAGCGGGACGATCGGGATGCCTTCAAGGTAGATGTACTGCCAGATGTCCAGCTCGGTCCAGTTGGAGAGTGGGAATACGCGGATCGACTCGCCTTTGTTGACGTTGCCGTTGTACACGTTCCACAACTCGGGACGCTGGTTCTTCGGGTCCCAACGGTGTTTGCTGTCGCGGAAGGAGTAGACGCGTTCTTTAGCGCGGGATTTCTCTTCGTCGCGGCGAGCACCACCGAAAGCGGCGTCGAAACCGTGCTTGTCCAGCGCCTGTTTCAGGCCCTGGGTTTTCATGATGTCGGTGTGCTTGGAGCTGCCGTGGGTGAACGGGTTGATGTCCTGCGCCACGCCTTCCGGGTTGATGTGGGTGATCAGCTCAAGGCCCATCTCCTCGACCATCTTGTCGCGGAAGCGGTACATCTCCTGGAATTTCCAACGCGTGTCGACGTGCATCACCGGGAAAGGCAGCTTGCCCGGAAAGAACGCCTTGCGCGCCAGGTGCAGCATCACGGCGGAGTCCTTGCCGATCGAGTACAGCATCACCGGGTTATCGAACTCGGCGGCGACCTCACGGATGATGTGGATGCTTTCCGCCTCCAGCTGTTTCAGATGCGTCAGTTTGTCGACCATGGTTACTCACGGGATAACGTACTTTTATGGAGAGCCTGCGGGCTCTATCGAGCGAGGCACTTTATCATGGGGCCTGATTCTAATCAGTGGAGCTTATAGATCGAAAGGATATAACCATATAGCTCAGGATTTGGACGAATGAAGGTCACCTCTGTTCCACGGCAAATTCCATGTTGACTGGTCAACTGCATTCGCCACCAAGGCGGCTCCCACAGAATCAGCGCCGATCATAAATGCGATACTCGACGCGCATCGCTGTGGGAGCCGGCTTGCTGGCGAAGGCGTCAGCTCAGGTACCGATGTGTTGAATGACAAAACGCTTTCACCAGCAAGCCGGCTCCCACAGAGGGGATCGGCGGTTGCGGGCGGCAATTTCAAATCGGATTCGGGCAATCAATGAACAAATGTTCCAACGCAAAGCGCCTCGCCAGGTAATCACCCAGCGCCTGCACGCCATAGCGCTCAGTCGCGTGATGCCCGGCGGCAATGAAGCTGATGTCATTTTCCCGCGCGCTGTGGAAGGTCTGCTCCGACACCTCACCGCTCAAGTACAGATCGACGCCCGCAAATACGGCCTGATCGATATAACCCTGTCCACCTCCGGTGCACCAGCCCACGCGGCGAATCATTCCACTGCCCTCTATCAGTAGCGGTTCACGCCCCAGCGCGCTCTGCACCCGATGGGCGAAGTCTCGCGGCGTCATGGGTTCCGACAGCGAGCCAACCAGCCCCACCACCCGCGGGTTCTCGGGATCGAGCGGGCCTTCGACGGTAATGTCCAGTTGCCGTGCCAGTTGCACGTTATTGCCCACCTCCGGATGCAGGTCCAAGGGCAGATGGTAGGCGAGCAAGCTGATGTCGTGCTTGAGCAACGTCTTCAGGCGGCGCTGTTTCATGCCAGTAATGCGCGCGTCTTCGCCCTTCCAGAAATAGCCGTGATGCACCAGGATCAAATCGGCGTCCGCATCGACCGCCGCATCCAGTAACGCCTGACTGGCCGTGACGCCGGAGATGATCCGACTGACGTGCGGGCGCCCTTCGACCTGAAGGCCATTGGGGCAGTAATCCTGAACCCGCGCGCTGCCCAGATAGCGGTCCGCCTCCTCGACGAGAGTGTTCAGAGAAACAGCCATAAAAGTCTCCTAAATAGGCATTTCAGACCGTGCTGGTCCTCGTATAATGCCCGCCATTATGGCGCAGGTACGCTGCGTTTTTCCTTTCAGGACCTTGTTCAATGTTCAAAGCGCTGCGTTTTCTCGGCTGGCCGTTGCTCGCTGGTGTGCTTATCGCTTTATTGATTATTCAGCGCTATCCACAGTGGGTCGGCCTGCCCAGCCAGGACGTCAACCTGCAACAAGCCCCGCAAACCGCCTTCATTCAACCGGGGCCGGTGTCCTATGCCGACGCGGTGAGCAGCGCGGCGCCTGCGGTGGCCAACCTGTACACGACCAAGATGGTCAACAACAAGCCCAACCACCCGTTATTCGAAGACCCGCAGTTCCGCCGCTTCTTCGGTGACAACCTGCCCAAACAGCGGCGCATGGAATCCAGCCTCGGCTCGGCGGTGATCATGAGCCCCGAAGGCTATCTGCTGACCAACAACCACGTCACCTCGGGTGCTGACCAGATCGTCGTGGCGTTGAAGGATGGCCGCGAAACCATCGCCCGAGTGATCGGCAGCGATCCGGAAACCGACCTGGCCGTGTTGAAGATCGACCTGAAAAACCTGCCCTCCATTACCCTTGGCAGCTCCGACAGCATTCGCATCGGTGACGTCGCGCTGGCGATCGGTAACCCATTCGGCGTGGGTCAGACGGTCACCATGGGCATCATCAGCGCCACAGGCCGTAATCAACTGGGCCTGAACACCTATGAGGACTTCATCCAGACCGACGCCGCGATCAACCCCGGCAACTCGGGCGGCGCGCTGGTAGATGCTAACGGCAACCTGACCGGGATCAACACGGCGATTTTCTCCAAATCCGGCGGCTCGCAAGGCATCGGTTTTGCGATCCCGACCAAACTGGCGCTGGAGGTGATGAAGTCGATCATCGAGCACGGCCAGGTGATTCGTGGCTGGCTGGGGATCGAGGTTCAGCCTCTGACGCAAGAACTGGCCGAATCCTTTGGCCTGAAAGACCGTCCTGGCATCGTGGTGGCCGGTATTTTCCGCGACGGGCCTGCGCAGAAGGCCGGTCTTCAATTGGGTGACGTGATCCTGAGTATCAATGGCGAGCCTGCGGGCGATGGGCGTAAATCGATGAATCAGGTGGCGCGCACCAAGCCGTCGGAGAAGATCGCGATTCAGGTCATGCGCAATGGCAAGGAATTGAAGCTGATGGCGGAGGTGGGACTGCGTCCGCCGCAGACGCCGCAGCCTGCGGCAGAGGATTGAGCCTCTCGACAAACCCGTGGGAGCCGGTTTGCTGGCGAAGGCGTCAATTCAGTCACAGACGTTTTGGACGACACACCGCTTTCGCCACCAAGGCGGCTCCCACAAGGTGCGCCAGTATTTCTTCCATAAAAAAACCGCCGAATTCGGCGGTTTTTTTATGGAAGGCGGAAAGACTTACAACTCGCCCAACGCCTCCACCAGCGCCTGATTCTGCTCCGGCGTGCCGATGGTGATGCGCAGGAATTGCGCAATGCGCTCCTGCTTGAAGTGACGCACGATCACGCCCTGCTCGCGCACCTTGGCTGCCAGACCCGCTGCGTCGTGTTTCGGGTGACGAGCGAAGATGAAGTTGGCCGCCGACGGCAGCACTTCAAAACCTTTGCCTTCCAGTTGCTCGACCAGCTTTTCACGGCTGTCGATGACCAGATTGCAAGTCTTCTCGAAATATTCGCGATCGTCGAACGCTGCCGCTGCACCGACGATGGCCATACGGTCCAGCGGGTACGAGTTGAAGCTGTTCTTGACCCGTTCCAGCGCCTCGATCAGATCCGGATGACCGACGGCCAACCCGACACGCAGCCCCGCCAGCGAACGGGACTTGGACAGGGTCTGTGTGACCAGCAGGTTCGGGTAACGCCCCACCAGCGCAATCGCGCTTTCGCCACCGAAATCGATGTAAGCCTCATCGACGATCACCACCGACTCAGGGTTGGCTTGAAGAATCTGCTCGACCGCCTCGAGTGCCAGCAGGCAGCCCGTCGGTGCATTGGGGTTCGGGAAGATGATCCCGCCGTTTGGACGGTTGTAATCCTCAACGCGAATCTGGAACTGCGCGTCCAGCGGAACGGCTTCGTACTCGACGCCATACAGGCCGCAATAGACCGGATAGAAGCTGTAGCTGATGTCCGGGAACAGCAGCGGTTTTTCCCGCAGGAAAAACGCGTGATACGCGTGGGCCAGCACCTCATCGGAACCATTACCCAGAAAAACATGGCTGGTCTCGACGCCGTAGTAGCGCGCGACGGCCTGCTTCAGCAGGTCGCTGTTCGGATCCGGGTACAGACGCAGATTGTCGTTGACCTCGGCGCGCATAGCTTCGATGGCTTTCGGCGACGGGCCATAAGGGTTTTCGTTGGTGTTCAGCTTGACCAGTTTGGTCAGCTTCGGTTGTTCGCCCGGCACGTAAGGCACGAGATCACGGACAAACGGACTCCAGAACTTGCTCATGCTCACTGGCCTTCTTGTGGGTTATCAACGATTCGGTATTCAGCGCTGCGGGCGTGGGCGGTCAACGATTCACCACGAGCCAGTACCGATGCAGTCTTGCCCAGCTCCGATGCACCTTGCTCCGAGCAGAAGATGATCGAGGAACGCTTCTGGAAGTCATACACGCCCAGTGGCGAGGAGAAACGCGCCGTGCCGGAGGTCGGCAAGACGTGGTTCGGGCCTGCGCAGTAGTCGCCCAGCGCCTCAGAGGTGTGACGGCCCATGAAGATCGCGCCTGCGTGGCGAATCTGCGGCAACCAAGCTTGCGGATCTGCCACGGACAGCTCCAGGTGTTCAGGCGCAATACGATTGGCCACTTCGATGGCCTGGTTCATGTCGGCGACCTTGATCAACGCACCACGGCCATTGATCGAGGTGTTGATGATCTCCGCACGCTCCATGGTCGGCATCAGTTTGGCGATGCTGGCGGCCACCTGATCGAGGAACTCGGCATTCGGGCTGACCAGAATCGCCTGAGCGTCCTCATCATGCTCAGCCTGGGAAAACAGGTCCATGGCAATCCAGTCCGGGTCCGTCTGACCATCACACACCACCAGAATTTCCGAAGGACCTGCGATCATGTCGATGCCGACCTGACCGAACACGTGACGCTTGGCAGTGGCGACATAGATGTTGCCCGGACCCACAACTTTATCGACTTGCGGAACGCTTTCAGTGCCATAAGCCAACGCCGCAACCGCCTGAGCGCCACCGATGGTGAACACGCGGTCGACACCGGCGATGCAGGCCGCCGCCAGCACCAGTTCGTTGACCTCGCCACGCGGGGTCGGCACGACCATCACCACCTCGCCAACGCCTGCCACTTTGGCCGGGATGGCGTTCATGAGCACCGAAGACGGATAAGACGCCTTGCCACCCGGCACGTACAGACCTGCGCGATCCAGCGGCGTGACCTTCTGACCCAGCACCGTGCCGTCAGCTTCGGTGTAGCTCCAGGAATCCTGCTTCTGCCGCTCATGGTAACTGCGCACACGCTCAGCGGCTTTTTCCAGCGCCTGACGCTGAACAGGTGTGATGCGAGTCAACGCCAGTTCCAGACGCTCGCGCGGCAGAATCAAGTCGGCCATCGACTTGGCATCCAGCCCGTCGAAGCGTTGGGTGTACTCCACCACGGCCGCATCACCACGTTCGCGTACGTTCTTGATGATGTCGAGCACACGCTGGTTGACCGAATCGTCGGACACACTTTCCCAGCTCAGCAGATGAGCCAGATGTCGAGCGAAATCCGGATCAGCAGCGTCGAGTCGGCGAATGGTGTTGGAAGTGGTCATAGCGTGAGCCTCTATAAATGGCGTTTTCTCAGGAGCCTGAATGCGAAGGCAGGAGCCTAAGCTACCAAGCCATCCGCGCAGGCACCTGAGAAATTTGGCTATGACACGGATAGCTGGGCGCCATTTCAGGTTGAAATGGCGCGAAACAGTCAGCCGCGGTGTCGCGACTCCACCGCGGTGCGCAGGGTGTCAATCAGCGACTGAATACGGGCGTGCTGCATTTTCATCGATGCCTTATTCACCACCAGACGCGAACTGATGGTTGCAATCAGTTCCTGAGGTTCAAGACCGTTGGCACGCAGCGTGTTGCCGGTGTCGACGACGTCGATGATCTTGTCGGCCAACCCCACCAAGGGTGCCAGCTCCATGGAACCGTACAGCTTGATGATATCGACCTGACGACCTTGCTCGGCGTAGTAACGCTTGGCCACGTTGACGAACTTGGTTGCCACGCGCAGTCGGCCCTTTGGCTCGGCTGCACCGACGGCACCCGCCGTCATCAACTTGCATTTGGCAATTTGCAGATCCAGCGGCTCGTAAAGGCCCTGACCGCCGTACTCCATCAGCACATCCTTGCCTGCAACGCCCAGATCAGCTGCGCCATGCTCGACATAGGTCGGCACATCGGTCGCCCGGACGATCAGCAGGCGCACGTCATCCTGGGTCGTCGGGATGATCAGCTTGCGGCTCTTGTCCGGATTCTCGGTCGGCACGATGCCCGCAGCAGCGAGAAGCGGCAGGGTGTCGTCAAGGATTCGGCCCTTGGACAGTGCGATGGTCAACATGGGAAACGTCAGTCCTTATCAGCAGGCGCATGCCGGGTCGCAAACGGCGCCCGGTAACCTTCGAGCCGATGAAACCTGGCTCGAAGTGAAACGATTCAAAACGTCAAACTTTCATTGCGTCACCTCGCGACCCACTGTGGGCAGGCCGCGAAGCGCCAGAGGCTGTTAGCCCGGAACGCGACGAATCTTCGCGCCGAGCATTTGCAGCTTCTCTTCGATGCACTCGTAACCACGGTCGATGTGGTAGATGCGGTCGATCAGCGTATCGCCCTGGGCCACCAGCGCCGACAGCACCAGACTGGCCGAAGCGCGCAGGTCGGTTGCCATGACGGGTGCGCCTTTGAGCTTCTCGCAGCCGGTCACGATGGCAGTGTTGCCCTCGACCTGAATCTGCGCGCCCATACGATGCATTTCGTAGACGTGCATGAAGCGGTTTTCGAAAATCGTTTCGATGATCGCGCCCGTGCCTTCGGCGATGGCGTTCAGCGAAATGAACTGTGCCTGCATGTCGGTCGGGAACGCCGGGTACGGAGCGGTACGCAGGTTTACGGCCTTTGGACGCTTGCCGTGCATGTTCAGCTCGATCCAGTCTTCACCCGTGGTGATTTCTGCACCGGCTTCACGCAGCTTTTCGAGAACGGCTTCCAGGATGGTCGGATCGGTGTCCTTGACCTTGACGCGGCCACCGGTCACGGCAGCAGCGACCAGGTAGGTGCCGGTCTCGATACGGTCAGGCATGACGCGATAGGTCGCCTTGCCAAGACGCTCGACGCCTTCGATGGTGATGGTGTCGGTGCCCGCACCGGATACTTTGCCGCCCATGGCATTGATGAAGTTAGCCAGATCGACGACTTCCGGCTCGCGCGCGGCGTTCTGCAGGACGCTGCGGCCTTTGGCCAGAGCGGCAGCCATCATGATGTTTTCTGTACCGGTCACGCTCACGGTATCGAAGAAGAAGTGAGCACCACGCAGACCGCCTTCCGGCGCCTTGGCCTTGATGTAACCGCCTTCGACTTCAATGATCGCGCCCATGGCTTCAAGGCCACGGATGTGCAGATCGACCGGACGCGAGCCGATGGCGCAACCGCCTGGCAGTGCGACTTCAGCCTCGCCGAAACCCGCCACCATCGGACCCAGTACCAGAATCGACGCACGCATGGTTTTCACCAGTTCGTACGGGGCGACCAGGGTCTTGATGGTGCGCGGGTCGATTTCAACGCTGAGCTTTTCGTCGATGATAGGTTCGATACCCATGCGACCGAACAGCTCGATCATGGTGGTGATGTCGTGCAGGTGCGGCAAGTTGGCGACGGTCACAGGACCGTCAGCCAGCAACGTGGCTGCGAGAATCGGCAGGGCAGAGTTTTTCGCCCCGGAGATGCGGATTTCGCCATCAAGACGACTGCCGCCAGTAATAATCAGTTTGTCCATTGGGATCTCGACGCCAATTTGGCTCAGGTGCGCTCGGCCCAAGCCGCGCGGCTGAAAAATTTCATGGTGACCGCGTGGATGCTGCCATCAGCGATCCAAGGGTTCAAATGCGTGTAGATCTGCTGCTGGCGCTTGACTGGACTCAGTGTAGCCAGTTCGTCGCTGATCACGTTCAGCTGGAAGTTGCAGCCTTCGCCTTCAACTTCGACCTGGACCTCTGGCAGCTTACCTTCAAGGAAGCTTTTAACTTCTACGGCCTGCATGCTTAACCTCAATCGGCGCCCTACGCGCGCGGGTCGGCCATCATACAAAAAAGCCCTCTCGTTGCGAACCCTGCTTTGCAGGAGACGGACGAGGGGCTTGATCGATGACAGCAATCAATGTTGTTCGAACAGTTCGGTGACGCCCGATACCTGTGCGATTTCTTTCATGTCTTCGGGCAATGCCCGAACGCTCACCGATTTACCGGCCGCCGTGGCATCGCGCATGAACGCCAGCAGCAGAGCCAGCCCAACGCTGCTGGACTTCACGACCGCCGAGCAATCCAGCACAAGAGAAGGCGAATCGCTGGATTTGATCAGCTCAGCCCCCTGTTTACGCAACTCAGGCCCCGTTCGGTAATCGAGCACACCGAACAGTTTCAGCTCGCCGCCACCTACCGCCGTGACACATGCCTCACTCATTTGACGACCTTGTCAGGCGAGTTTTCGGTCTCTTGCTTGGCCTTGGCGACCTCACCGGCCCAACCATCGATGGTCTTGTCCAGGTTGTTGCCATTGCGCTGCATGGCGTCGGCGAACTGATCGCGGAACAGCTTGCCAATGTTGATGCCATTGATGATCACGTTACGCACTTTCCAGTCGTCGTTGATCTTCACAAGGGTGTACGACACAGGGTAAACCGCGCCGTTGTTGCCCTTGACGGACATGTCGACAGAGGCGCGGTCAGAGCCATCATCACGGGCCGAACCCACGGTGATGCCCTGGTTGTTGTACTCCAGCAACGCATTGCCATAGAACTGGATCAGGCTGCGCTTGAAGTTTTCCTGAAACCGTTGCATCTGCGCCGGGGTGGCGTTGCGCGAATACTTGACGGTCATGATGCTCTTGGAAATACCGTCGGCATCGATCACGGGGCCGACAATGCCATTGAGCGCATCGTAGAACGCCTGCGGATTGGTTTTGTACGTTTCCTTGTTGGCTGCCAGGTCCGCCAGCAATTGCTTGGTGGTGTTGTCCACCAGGTCATGCGCGGACGACATGGTGGCCGCCGCATTGGCGAACAGAGGCAGAGCAGCCAGCAGCACCAGAAGGCCACGGCGCAGAATCGAGATCATGAAAAAACTCCTCATTTGGCGTCTTTACCCACGGAATTGAGCAGGAATTTGCCGATCAGGTCCTCAAGTACCAACGACGACTGGGTGTCATGAATCGTACCGCCATCCTTCAGCAGCTTGTCGTCCCCACCCACGCTGATGCCGACATATTTCTCGCCCAGCAAGCCTGCGGTGAGGATCGAAGCGGTGGAGTCGGACGGCAGGTTGTTGACCCGCTTGTCGACTTCCATGGTCACACGGCCTGTGAAGGTATCGTGGTCCAGATCGATCGCAGTGACCTTGCCGATGGTCACACCGGCCATGGTCACCTTCGCTCTGACAGTCAAACCGGCGATATTGTCGAAGTTTGCATAAAGTTTATAGCTGTCAGTGGTCGTACTGGCGCTCAGACCACTGACGCGCAGGGCCAGCAGGAGCAAAGCCAGAATACCGGCCAGCAGGAACAGGCCGACACCGGTTTCGAGGGCGCGGTTTTGCATCAGAAGTCTCCAAACATCAAGGCGGTCAAAATAAAGTCCAGGCCCAGTACGGCCAAAGAGGCATAGACCACGGTCTTGGTCGTGGCGCGACTGATCCCCTCTGAGGTGGGTTCGCAGTCATAACCTTGGAATACGGCAATCCAGGTGACCACAAAAGCGAAGACGACGCTTTTGATGACACCGTTAATGACGTCGTTGGGGAAGGAAACGCTGTTCTGCATGTTGGCCCAGAACGAACCTTCGTAGACACCCAGCCAGTCGACGGCCACCCACGAACCACCCCAGATGCCGACCACACTGAAAATGATGGCCAGCACCGGCAGAGAAATGAAACCTGCCCACAGGCGCGGGGCAACAATGTATTTCAGCGGATCGACACCGATCATCTCAAGGCTGGACAACTGCTCGGTGGATTTCATGTTGCCGATTTCCGCAGTCAGCGCCGAGCCGGCACGACCGGCAAACAGCAAGGCTGTCACGACAGGCCCCAGTTCACGCAGCAATGTCAGCGCAACCATCTGGCCGACGGCCTGTTCGGAACCGTATTTGGCGAGGATGCTGAAACCCTGTAGCGCCAGAACCATGCCAATGAAAATCCCGGACACGACGATAATCGCCAGCGACATCACGCCGACCGAATACAGCTGGCGAACCAGCAACTGGAAACCACCACCGATACCGCCTCGCCCGAGCAAAGCATGCACCAGAAAAAGCCCCGAACGCCCCAAAACTGCAACAATGTCGATCGCGGATCGCCCCATCAGGCGAACACGATCCATCAACGACTTTCTGCGCATCAGCGCTTCCCCAAAAGATCTTCGCGAAAATCCGGTGCCGGATAGTGAAAAGGCACGGGGCCGTCTGGATCCCCTGTCATGAACTGCCGAATGCGTGGGTTATCCGACTGCATCAGTTCCTGCGGCGTGCCCTGCCCCAGTACCTGACCGTCGCCGACGACGTAGAGATAGTCGGCAATGCTGGCGGTCTCGGCCAGATCATGAGACACCACGACGCTGGTGATACCCAGCGCATCGTTGAGCAAACGGATCAGACGCACCAAAACCCCCATGGCGATCGGGTCCTGCCCCACGAAAGGCTCGTCGTACATCAAAATCTGCGGGTCCAGCGCGATGGCTCGCGCCAGTGCGACGCGACGCTTCATCCCGCCAGACAGCTCGTCCGGCATCAACTCGACAGCGCCACGCAGCCCCACGGCCTGCAACTTGAGCAGGACGATGTCGCGAATCATGTCTTCAGGCAACTGGGTATGCACACGCAGCGGAAATGCCACGTTTTCGAAAACATCCAGATCGGTGAACAGCGCACCGCTCTGAAACAGGACACCCATCTGCTTGCGTGCATCGAACAAATCGCTGCGCGACAGCTGTGGCAGGTTCTGGCCATTGACCCAGACCTCGCCGCTGCTCGGGCGCAGCTGTGCACCCATCAGTCGCAGCAGAGTGGTTTTCCCACTGCCCGACGGCCCCATGATGCCGGTGACTTTGCCCCGGGGTATGCGGATGTCTACATTATTGAAGATGCTGCGCGTACCGCGCTTGAAGGACACACCCTTCAGCTCGACCGCGTAGGCGTTATCGGCGCTCATCTAAACTCCTTGCGATGCAGCCTGCCTCTCAGATGCCGCGTCCTTTTCGAACGACACACTGTCTGGAGGGGCCGAACAAGCGGCGAACTATAACACCGCTGTCGCACGCCGCCCAAGGGCCAAACAGGTCAGTTGTATCTTCAGAGAAATATTTCGAGGCAGCAGGAAATTTCCTGCACACGTTGCGGCTGTTACTGCACAGAAGCTGAAGGAACTGCCGTTTCTATAAACAAACAACTGCGATGATGCGTGAGGCTTTTCAACATTGCCGCTATAATCGCCGCCTTTTCACCCGACCGACCCTCTTCAGACATGACCAACGCTCGCGACCTGATTCAATCCGCACAGTGCACCATCCGCCTTGAGATCGAAGCGGTTGAAGGCCTGCTCGCGCACATCGACGCAGACTTCGTCAGTGCCTGCGAGATGATTCTCGCCAGCAAGGGGCGTGTCGTCGTCGTCGGCATGGGCAAATCCGGCCATATAGGCAAGAAAATCGCTGCCACCCTGGCCAGCACCGGCACCCCCGCTTTCTTTGTGCATCCTGCCGAAGCCAGCCACGGCGACATGGGCATGATTACCGGCGACGACATCATTCTCGCCCTGTCCAACTCAGGCACAACCGCTGAAATCGTCACCCTGCTGCCTTTGATCAAGCGTCTGGGCATCAAGCTCATCAGCCTTACCGGCAATCCCGAATCAGCGCTGGCCAAGGCCGCCAACGTCAACCTCAACGCGCGCGTGGAAAAAGAAGCCTGCCCGTTGAATCTGGCACCGACCTCATCGACCACAGCAGCATTGGTCATGGGTGACGCCCTGGCCGTTGCACTGCTCGATGCCCGCGGGTTCACCGCCGAAGATTTCGCATTCTCCCATCCGGGCGGCGCACTGGGCCGTCGGCTGCTGCTGAAGGTCGAGCACGTCATGCACACCGGCGACGAACTGCCGAAGGTCGCCCGCGGCACCCCACTGCGCGACTCGCTGATGGAAATGACCCGAAAGGGCCTGGGCATGACCGCTATTCTTGAAGCAGATGGCCGACTGGCCGGAATCTTTACCGACGGCGACCTGCGCCGCACGCTGGATCGCGACATCGACATTCGCCAGGCCTCCATCGACGACGTGATGACCGCGCACGGAAAAACCGTACGCCCGGAGATGCTGGCCGCCGAGGCTTTGAAAATCATGGAAGACAACAAGATTGGCGCACTGATCGTGGTCGACCAGAACGACCACCCTATTGGCGCCTTCAACCTCGGTGACCTTCTTCGCGCAGGAGTCATGTAAGTGAGTGGCGATATGAACGAACTGATGCAACGCGGCAAACAGATCAAACTCGCGGTCTTTGACGTTGATGGCGTTCTGACCGATGGCCGTCTGTACTTTCTCGAAGATGGCAGCGAGTTCAAGACGTTCAATACGCTGGACGGTCAAGGCATCAAGATGCTGATCAATTCGGGCGTGACTACCGCTATCATCAGTGGTCGCAAGACGCCTGTCGTCGAGCGCCGCGCCAAAAATCTGGGCATCGCGCACCTGTACCAGGGGCGCGAAGACAAACTGGTCGTACTCGACGAATTGCTCAAGCAATTGAACCTGGGCTACGAGCAGGTCGCCTATCTGGGCGACGATCTGCCGGATCTGCCGGTGATTCGCCGGGTGGGCCTGGGCATGGCTGTCGCCAACGCGGCAGGGTTCGTGCGCGAACACGCCCACGGCGTCACCCAGGCACGTGGTGGCGAAGGTGCAGCCCGAGAGTTTTGCGAGTTGATCCTGAACGCTCAGGGCAATCTCGAAGCGGCCCATGCCGCCTACTTATAGAAGTGCATTTATGCTGAGCAAACGAATTCGTACATTTCTGATCTTCGGTGTACTCGCCGCACTGCTTGCAGCGGCCGGGTACTGGAACATCAGCCCGGAAAGCTTCATGGATCAGCCCAAGGCGGCCGTGGACGAGAGCGCAATCGATTACTATGCGACGAACGCCCACAGCATCCAGTACCTTGAAGACGGCTCGGTGCAATACGACCTGACGTCCGACAAGGTCGAACACTTGAAGGCCACCGACGTGACCCTGATGACGACACCCGTTCTGGTGATGTATCGCGGCACCGAATTCCCGTGGCACGTCAAGAGCGTGCGTGCGGAAGTGTCGCCGGGAGGCGATCATGTCGAGCTGATCGACGATGTCCGCATCAATCGCACCGACGAAAAGAACCGCACCACGATCATCACCAGCACCCGCATGACTGTCTTCCCTCAGAAGCAATATGCGGAAACCGCGCAACCCGTTAGAATCGACGGCTTTAACGGCGTGAGCACCGGTACGGGTATGAAGGCCTATCTAAAAGAAAGCAGGATTCACCTGCTATCGAACGCAAGAGGACAGTATGAGGCTCCTTAAAACCCTCCCTATTTTGCTCGGCTTGGGCGCAGCACTGGGAAGCGTGAGCGCCTGGGCTCTGCCGAACGATCAGGATCAGCCTATCCGTGTTCAGGCCGACGATGCTCAGCTGGATGACAAACAAGGCATCGCCACCTACACCGGCAACGTGATCATTACCCAGGGTTCGATGAAGGTGACCGGCAACAAGGTGACCATGACCCGTACCCCGGCCGGTGATATCGACGTTGTGACCTCGGTAGGCAATCTGGCCTATTTCGAGCAGCTGCAAACCGCTGGCGACCCGAAACCCGTTCAGGGCTGGGGCGTGACGATCCAGTACCATGCGCCGCAAAACCGCATTGTGCTGATCGACAAGGCCAAGGTTGTCGACAAGGACAACAACACCACGCAGGGTGAGAAGATCGTCTATGACACGGTCCGTAAACTCGCCAGTGCTGGCCGCGCCACCGGCAGCAAGGTCACCGAAGCTCGCCCTCGCGTCGACATGGTGATCCAGCCGAAAAAGAAAACCGACCAGCAGAAGGCCCAGTAATGGCAACGCTGAAAGCCCAACACCTGGCCAAGGCATATAAGGCTCGCCAGGTCGTACGTGACGTCAGCCTGTCCATCGACAGCGGTCAGATCGTCGGTCTACTAGGCCCCAACGGCGCAGGCAAGACGACGTGCTTCTACATGATCGTCGGCCTGGTGCAGGCCGATCAGGGGCGCGTGCTGATCGACGATCAGGATGTCAGCCACCAGCCCATGCATGGCCGCGCCCGTGCCGGTATCGGTTATCTGCCGCAAGAAGCTTCGATCTTCCGCAAGCTGTCGGTGTCGGACAACATCATGGCCATCCTTGAAACCCGCAAGGACCTCGATCGCGCCGGACGTCGCAAGGAGCTGGAAAGCCTGCTTCAGGAATTCCACATCACGCACATTCGCGACAACCTGGGCATGAGCCTTTCGGGTGGTGAGCGTCGCCGTGTGGAAATCGCTCGCGCCCTGGCCACCTCGCCCAAATTCATTCTGCTGGACGAACCGTTCGCCGGTGTCGACCCCATCTCCGTGGGCGACATCAAGCAGATCATCTACCATCTCAAGGCAAAGGGCATCGGCGTTCTGATCACCGACCACAACGTCCGCGAGACCCTCGACATCTGCGAAACCGCCTACATCGTCAACGATGGGCAACTGATCGCAGAAGGCGATGCTGAAACCATCCTCGCCAACCAGTTGGTGAAGGAAGTGTACCTCGGCCACGAGTTCCGCCTCTAAGCGGGCGATGGCGAGTGGTTGACGGCGGAACGCGGCATGCGGCTCATCGCCAACCTCGCATTAATTGCCATCACACCCTAGGCAAACACTCCGGTTTCAGGCATATAATTTGCTTAAGTTGGCGCCACGGCGCCCTAGTAGTGGATGGCGCGAGTGCGCCGGCGAATAAGGTGTTAAGCCCCTGCCATGAAACCTTCGCTAGTCTTGAGAATGGGCCAGCAGCTGACGATGACACCGCAGCTGCAACAGGCCATCCGCTTACTCCAACTGTCGACGCTGGATCTCCAACAGGAAATCCAGGAGGCACTGGAGTCCAACCCCATGCTGGAACGCCAGGAAGAAGGCGACGATTTCGATAACGCCGACCCGATGGCCGATAACATCGAAACAAAACCTGCTGCTGACGTTCAGGAACCGACTTACCAAGAATCCACGCCCACCGTCGACAACCTCGAAGACGGCGAATGGAGCGACAGCGAGCGCATCCCCAACGAGCTGCCCGTCGACACCGCCTGGGAAGACATCTACCAGACCAGTGCCAGCAGCCTGCCCAGCAACGACGACGATGAATGGGATTTCACCACCCGCACGTCCGCTGGCGAGAGCCTGCAAAGCCACCTGCTGTGGCAATTGAATCTGGCGCCGATGTCTGACACGGATCGCCTGATTGCCGTGACGCTGATCGACTGCATCAACAACCAGGGCTACCTGGACGAATCCCTCGAAGAACTGCTGGATGCGTTCGATCCCGAACTCGACATCGAGCTGGATGAAATCGAAGCGGTCCTTCACCGCATTCAGCAATTCGAACCGGCTGGCGTCGGCGCACGCACACTGAGCGAGTGTCTGCTGCTGCAACTGCGTCAGCTTCCGGCGAAAACCAAATGGCTCGCCGAAGCCCAGCGTCTGGTCAGCGACTACATCGATTTGCTCGGTAGCCGCGACTACGCGCAACTGATGCGCCGCATGAAGATCAAGGAAGACGACCTGCGCCAGGTCATCGAACTGGTCCAGAGTCTCAACCCGCGCCCCGGCTCGCAGATCGAATCCACTGAAGCCGAATACGTCGTCCCGGATGTCATCGTGCGCAAGGACAACGAACGCTGGCTGGTCGAGCTCAACCAGGAAGCGGTGCCACGTCTGCGTGTGAATCCGCAGTACGCCGGTTTCGTGCGCCGTGCCGATACCAGCGCCGACAACACCTTCATGCGCAATCAGTTGCAAGAGGCGCGTTGGTTCATCAAGAGCCTGCAAAGCCGCAACGAGACGCTGATGAAGGTCGCCACCCAGATCGTCGAGCACCAGCGAGGCTTTCTTGAATACGGCGACGAGGCGATGAAACCGCTGGTTCTGCATGACATCGCCGAAGCGGTGGGCATGCACGAATCGACGATTTCCCGCGTGACCACGCAAAAATTCATGCATACGCCCCGTGGCATTTACGAACTGAAGTATTTCTTTTCCAGCCACGTCAGCACCTCCGAAGGCGGCGAATGCTCGTCCACGGCGATCCGCGCGATCATCAAAAAACTGGTTGCTGCGGAAAATCAGAAAAAGCCGTTGAGCGACAGCAAGATCGCTGGTTTACTGGAGGCACAAGGCATTCAAGTGGCCCGCCGCACGGTCGCCAAGTACCGCGAATCCCTGGGGATAGCGCCTTCGAGCGAACGCAAGCGGCTGATGTAGAGGTCACAGGCCACAGCGTTCCAGTGGCAGGCCCCAAGGTCTGCCTCTTAATGCACTGGCAACGAAGGAGAAGCTGTATGCAAGTCAACATCAGTGGACACCAACTGGAAGTCACCAAGCCCCTGCGCGAATACGTCGAGCTGAAGCTGAAAAAGCTCGAAGGGCACTTTGACAAGATTACGAATGTGCAAGTGACGATGGCCGTCGAGAAACTCAAACAGAAGATCGAGGCCACTCTGCATATCCACGGTGGAGAGGTGGTTGCCAATGCGGAGCATGACGACATGTATGCGGCAATCGACCTGCTCACTGACAAGCTCGACAGACAATTGCTCAAGCATAAGGAAAAGCAGCAAAGCATCCTCAAAGGTGCGGCAGCTCGCTGATACTCCCCATCCATGATTCGACTTGAAAATATCCTGACCCCTGGCCGTTCCCTCGTGAACGTGCCAGGTGGCAGCAAAAAAGCCGTACTCGAACAGATCGCCAGAATGATCGGGCAACAAGTGCCTGAATTCGACTGGGAAACTGTCTACGAAAGCCTCATTGCCCGTGAAAAACTGGGATCTACCGGTTTCGGCAATGGCATCGCGATTCCTCATTGCCGACTCAAGGGTTGTACTGCCCCAGTGAGCGCGGTATTGCACCTTGAACGCCCTGTCGATTTCGACGCGATTGACGGCGCCCCGGTGGACCTGTTGTTTGTGCTGCTGGTGCCCGAAGCCGCTACCGATGCTCATCTTGAGCTGCTGCGCCAAATCGCCAGCATGCTTGATCGTGCGGATGTCCGCGCCAGCCTGCGCGCGGCGAAAAGCAGTGATGAGCTCTACAACGTCGTGCTTCACGTCCAGAACGGCCACTGATCATGCGCATGATCATCGTCAGCGGTCGCTCCGGCTCCGGCAAGAGCACGGCCCTCGATGTTCTCGAAGACAGCGGTTTTTACTGCGTCGACAACCTGCCGGCGGGCCTGCTGCCCGAACTCGCCGAGCGCGCTCTGATCAACACCGAACTGGCCGAGCCGCTGCTGGCGGTTTCGATCGACGCACGCAATCTGCCCAGTCATCTGACTCGCTTTCCGCGCATGCTCGAAGAGGTGCGCGCCCGGCACATCCGCTGTGATGTGCTGTTCCTGGACGCCGAAGAGTCCACATTGCTCAAACGCTTCTCGGAAACCCGTCGCCGCCACCCGCTGAGCACCGCCACACGCTCGCTGGCGGAAGCGATTCGTGACGAAAAGACGCTGTTGGGGCCGATCATCGATCTGGCCGACCTGACCATCGACACGACCCACCTGAATCTGTACCAGTTGCGTGACACGCTCAAACTGCGGCTGCTGAACAAGCCAGAACCCGGCACCGCTTTCCTGATCGAGTCGTTCGGGTTCAAGCGCGGCATGCCGGTGGACGCAGATCTGGTGTTTGATGTGCGCTGCCTGCCGAATCCTTACTGGAAGCCGGAGCTGCGCGAGCAATCCGGGCTGGATCAACCCGTCGCCGAATACCTGGCGGCGCAACCGGATGTCGAAGAGATGTTTCAGGACATCTCTTCCTACCTGATCAAGTGGTTGCCGCGCTTCGCCGCCAGCAACCGCGCTTACGTCACCATTGCCATTGGCTGCACTGGCGGGCATCACCGCTCCGTCTACCTGACCGAACGTCTGGGTCAGGTCCTGCAGCAATCGCTCAAGAATGTTCAGGTCCGCCACCGCGACCTCAGCTGAAAGGACCCCTTACGCGATGCCCGCTCACCAGATCACCATCATCAACAAGCTGGGCTTGCACGCCCGCGCGGCCGCCAAGTTCGTCGGCGTTGCCGGTAAATACCCGTGCCAGATCCGCGTCGGTCGCTCTCCCGACAGCATGGTCGACGGCAAAAGCATCATGGCCGTCATGATGCTCGCCGCCGGAAAAGGCACCGAAATCCACCTGCTGACCGAAGGCGACGACGAACATGCGGCACTGGAAGGTCTGATCGAGCTGATCAACAACAAGTTTGACGAGGGCGAGTAATCGCCCCGCTTACCAATGCATTCCCTTGAAGTCCTCGGCGCTCGTCAGTTCGAAAAATTCTGGTTTTTTGATCTGCCCGTCGGGGAAGGTCGCAACAATCTCCAGATCCCCCCGCCCTCACCCAACCCTCGGAATCATCCGACTTGATCATTCTCGGCGATGGATCTTTAATTCACCGCTTTGAAACACCTCATTGCTCATCATCCACTCTCAATCGTTCATCAGCCTGAGTGGCGACTGAGGTCCATACTCAAGCGTGACGGGTTTTCGGGTGTACCTTCACAGAGTTGATCGATGACACTGTCCGCAGCGTTGGCGCTTCACGGGGCTTGGTCCCGCTCGGAAAAAATGTTGATGACCGGCAGCGTACTGGCGGTGTTGGCGATTGTGCTGATCGTCACGTCACTGCTTGCTCGCGAGTACGGCAACGCTACCGATACTGCGGTGCGTTCGGCGAACAACGTGGTGCAGTTGATCGACGCCGACGTGCAACGCAGCGCAGACCTCTACGACACATCGCTTCAGGGCATGATCGCCACTTGGCGGCAGCCGGAGGTGATGTCGATTTCCGCACAGTTACGTCAGCAGGTGCTGTTCGACCGCTCAACCGCTGCCCCTTACAAAGGCGATCTGGTGGTGCTGGACGAAACCGGCACCATCGTTGCCGATTCAATTTCAGCCATCCCTCGCGAAGACAACTTCTCCGACCGCGCCAGTTTCGCCTGGCACCGGGATAACCCTTCTCTGGCCTTGCAGGTTGCTGGCCCTTTCAAGTCGCGCTGGGGGTTCAAGGATTGGTGTATCAGCTTCAGCCGCCGGATCCCCTCGCCTGACGGAAGGTTCGTCGGCGTGGTAGCCGCATCGATGCGTCTGGCGTATTTCAACCGCCTGTTTCGCGGACTGGACGTCGGCCAGCACGGCACCATCAATCTGATCAACGCCGACGGCATAATGCTCGCCAGGGAACCGGAGGAAACCGAGCGTACCTTCATCGGGCAGGATTTCAGTCAGCGACCCAATTTCCAGCGCATTCTCAAGGAGGTCAACGGCAGCTTCACCGCCGTCTCGGAACTGGATGGCGAACGCAGGCTCTACACATTCTCGCGGGTGGGCGACCTACCCCTGATCGTGGTGGTCGCACAGTCGCGGGACGAGGTGTACGCGGTCTGGAAGCGCAATGCGCTGCTGGTAGCGAGCGCAACCGGCCTGTTGTGCCTGGGCATCCTGTGGCTGTCCTACCTGCTGGGCCAACAATTGAAGTTACGGCACCGGGCGGAACGAGAGCTGGCCGAACTGGCGGCAACGGATGGCCTGACAGGACTTGCCAACCGTCGTCGGCTGGACATGGTCCTACGGCAAGAATGGGCGCGTAGCGTGCGCTCCGGCACCCCGCTCTCGCTGCTGATGATCGATGTGGATCACTTCAAGACATTCAACGACCGACACGGACATCACGGCGGCGACGTCGCGCTGCGCGATGTAGCCAAAACACTGGCCGCCAACATCCGTCGCCCGGGCGATCTGGCGGCCCGCTATGGCGGAGAAGAATTCATGGTCGTATTGCCGGAAACCGATCTGCGAGGCGCCTATGCACTGGCAGAAAAGATCAGAATCGCCATAGGGTCCCTGCCGCCCTATGCCAGCGAAACTCATCCCGTCACAGTGAGCATTGGTGTCGCCTCACAGCGGCCACGATCAGGAGACAAGCAACCGCAACTGCTGGCCGATGCCGACACAGCGTTGTACCAAGCCAAACGAAACGGTCGTAACAGGGTCGAACCGCGCCCATAAAAAAACGCCAGTCAGGCTGGCGTTTTTCGATCACTCTGGCGATCAGCTCGCTCTGCGAACAGAGTCGCGCAGCGCCTTCACTTTGTCGTGGTTGGCTTGCACACCTGCCAATTGACGCTGAATAAGGCTGACCACATTGGTTGGAAATGCTTTTTCCACAGCCTTTTGCTGAGCCTCTTTATAGGCTTTCAGTGCATGGTCTTCACCACGTTCCACTTCATTAAGCACGGCTTCATCGCTTTTGCCAGTGACTGCCGATTTCAGCTCGACCCACAGACGGTGCACAGTACCTGCAGCGCTGGAGGAATTTTCTGGATCGCCACCGAGCGCACGAACTTCGGCTTGAAGCTCACGCACGGCCGACGCGCATTCCGAAGCGCGAGAAAGGAAGTAGGCTTTAATCTCTGGGTTTTTCAGGTCTTCGGCGCTGGTGTGAAAACCTTTTTCGCCATCCTTACTGGTTTCGATCAGATCATTCAGGACCGAAATCGCTTCTTTGTTGATGTCTGTCATTTTGCAGTTCCTTTCTGGCAGGTTAATCGAAGGGTTGATGTGTCCACACTCGATAACACTGTTATTGCAGCGTGCGTGCCAGTTAATCTGATAAATATTTCTACCCTATTTTCAATGACTTACAACATTCAACATTATGTTCAACCTCGCGTTCTGCATGATGAGTGCATTGGCGTACTTGCAGAATGCACGTATCGTCCAAGTTCATTGAAAACGATAAACGGAGTCGGCATGAATCCCGAAAAACTCAAACTGCTGGTGACCCGGGAAATGCCCTACGGCAAATACAAAGGTCGCCTCCTGGCGGACCTGCCCGGTGACTATTTGAACTGGTTCGCCCGCAAAGGATTTCCTGCCGGGGAACTGGGCAGCTTGCTGGCCTTGATGCACGAGATCGACCACAACGGGCTGTCCGCCCTCCTCGATCCGTTGCGCACACGCCCTCGCGAGCCGTTACGCGAAAGCCCGCTGAAGACACCGATCCGCTTCACCTGAACGCGTTGATCTGCGCCCACCAAAAATCGGGCAAAAAAAAGCGGCAACCGCAGACGAATACGGTGCCGCCAAAGAGCTTCATGGAAAAACAACTACAAAGGAGTGCTAAAGATACGAAAGCGCTTGAGGTCGAGTGCGGTACATATTTATAGCGTCTGTTTTTTCTGAAAATCAGGCAAAAAAAACGGCGCTCCTGACCAAAGGAACACCGTTAAACAGCCATGCAACAACGACTCCTGTAGCAGCGCCCCAGCGCTCGAACGCATTCAATGCTCTCGATTAGAACAGCTCACGCATGAACGGGAGCTGTCGAAGATCAATAAACGGGGCGCCTGACGCCTGCGTCAGCCGAACAGCGCAACCGCTTCGGCCGTTGCCTCAGTGATGCGCCCCCAGTCACCGTTCTTGACCCAGGCGTTGTCGATCATCCATGTGCCGCCGACGCACATCACGTTCGGCAACGCCATGTAGTTTTTCAGGTTGGCCGCGCTGACGCCGCCAGTCGGGCAGAAGCGGACTTCCGGGAACGGACCGCCCAAAGCCTTGAGCGCACCAACACCGCCGCTGATTTCAGCCGGGAACAGCTTGAAGCGACGATAGCCCAGCGCGTAACCGATCATGATTTCCGACGCACTGGCAACGCCCGGCAGCAGCGGCAATTCGCTCTGCGCACCGGCTTCCAGCAGGTCTTGCGTGCTGCCAGGCGTGACTATGAACTGCGAACCGGCCTCTTCGGATGCCTTCAGCATGTGTCGATCCAGCACAGTGCCCGCGCCAACGCACAGCTCAGGACGAGCGTCGCGCAGCATGCGAATGGCCTTGAGGCCGAATTCGGAACGTAGGGTAATTTCCAGCGCGGTCAGGCCGCCTGCTGCCAGCGCATCGGCCAGCGGCAGCACGTCCTGTTCACGCGCAATGGTGATGACCGGCAGAATCTTCGCTTTCGCGCAGAGTTCATCGATCTGGGCAACTTTGCTCGCCATGCTGTTCAACGGTTGTGTCATTTGGGTTTTCTCCATGGCGGCTGATCCATCGCTTATGGGCACCAGTAAATCTCTAGAGACGAATTGAGGAACGCGCGAACCGGCATTTCGGCAAGATCATCGCCTGCCAGCGCGGTGCGCAGTGTTTCCAGTTTTGCCTGCCCGGAAATGGACAGGATTGGCGTCGTTGCCGACGCCAACAGGGAGCGCGTCATGGTTAGACGCTGATGGGGGATACTCGGGGCCAGCATCGGCAGACAGCGTTTGTTGCTGTTCAGATCCAGCGCCTCGGCGAGGTTAGGGCTGCCCGGGAACAGCGACGCGGTATGACCGTCATCGCCCATGCCCAGAATCAGCACGTCAATTTTCGGCAATTCTTTCAGCGCTTCATCCGTAGCCGCTGCCGCTTCGTCCAAGGTCGTCGTCGGGCGATACAGGCTGAAGAAACCTGCTTCGGCCGCCGGTCCTTGAAACAGAAAGCGCTTGAGCAGACCGGCGTTGCTGTCGGCGTGCTCGGTCGGCACCCAGCGCTCGTCGGCGAGCGTGATAACCACTTTCGACCACTGGATCGGCCTTTGCGCCAATGCCTGGAAGAACGCCACCGGACTCTTGCCACCTGACACCGCCAAGGTCGCGATGCCATGCGGATTGCTGGAAATGGCCGCCGTCAGACGCTCGGCCACGTGATCGGCCAGCGCGCTGGCCAGTTGTTCGGGGTTATCGAATTCGTTGGCTTTCAGGCCAGCCGGAAATTGAAGTTCACATATCGCCATACCAGGACCTCCCGTCACGAGTAATGAGCGCAATGGAACTCATCGGCCCCCAAGAGCCTGCCGCATAAGGCTTGGGCGCATCGCCCGCCTTCTTCCAGCCTGCGATCAACTGGTCGCACCATTGCCACGCATACTCGATCTCATCTTTGCGGACAAACAGGTTCTGATTGCCGCGCATGACCTCCAACAGCAACCGCTCATAGGCGTCCGGGACTCGGGCGCTGTGGTATGCGTCGGAGAAGCTCAGTTGCAAAGGATTGCTGCGCAATTGCATGCCTTTGTCCAGCCCCTGATCCTTGGTCATCACTTGCAGCGAGATACCCTCATCAGGCTGCAGGCGGATGATCAGGCGGTTGCTGATCTGCATTCGCTGTTCCGGGGCGAAGATGTAGTGCGGCGGTTCCTTGAAGTGAATCACGATCTGCGACAGCTTTTGCGGCATGCGCTTGCCGGTACGCAGATAGAACGGAACCCCGGCCCAACGCCAGTTACGGATGTCGGCACGAATGGCAACGAACGTTTCGGTGTCGCTCGCGGTGTTGGAGTTTTCCTCTTCCAGATAACCGGGTACCGGTTTGCCTTCGCTGTAACCGGCGATGTATTGCCCACGCACCACTTGGGTCGCCAGGCGCTCCGGGGTGAACGGTGCCAGTGCCTTGAGCACTTTTACCTTTTCATCGCGGATGCTGTCGGCGGACAGGTCGCTCGGCGGGTCCATCGCAATCAGACACAGTAGTTGCAACAGGTGGTTCTGGATCATGTCGCGCAACTGACCAGCCTGATCGAAGTAACCCCAACGGCCCTCGATCCCTACTTTCTCCGCCACAGTAATCTCGACGTGGGAAATGTAGTTCTGGTTCCATTGGGTTTCGAACAGGCTGTTGGCGAAACGCAGCGCGATGAGGTTTTGTACGGTGTCTTTGCCCAGATAGTGGTCGATGCGATAAACGCGATTCTCGGGTAGGAATTTGGCCACCGCATCGTTGACCCGACGGGACGATGCGAGATCATGGCCGATCGGTTTTTCCAGCACGGCCCGGGTGCGATCGGTCAGGCCGACCAACGCCAGATTCTCGCAAATCGCTCCATATACCGAAGCGGGCGTTGCGAAGTAAGCGATCATGGTTTGCGCATCGCCGACTTTCTCGGCCAGCGCGGCGTAGTCTTCGCCCTTCAAAAAATCCACGTGCAGGTAGCTCAGGCGCGCCTGAAAACGCTCCACATGTTCACGCTCAAGCTGCGATTCGGGGACGAAACGGCGCAGGCTCTTGTCGATATACGCCAGATGCTCTTCAGGCGTGCCCGCTTCACGGGCCAGAGCGAAAATTCGGGTCTCGGCATGCAGCAGTCCAGCACGGTCCAGCTGGTACAACGCAGGGAACAGCTTGCGCACTGCCAGGTCGCCCAAGGCGCCGAACAAGGCGAAAGTGCACGGTTCAACCGTAATCGAGAGCATAATGTTGGTTCTTTTATCAAGTTAAGCTACAAATACCTTTTTTAAAGGCGTTACTCAAGGCCAAATGTAGTAATAACCACAACATTTACCCAAAAAGCACATTAGAGTGGTGATCACTACAGGCCCCCAGTACGATAGGCCACCTTTGCTACAGGCTAAAGGCCCTGTTGAGCACCTTTTGCAAACCGTTTGCACATTGCCTCACAGATCAGCCTGTTACAGCGTCACAAGAAGGACTTTGAATGGAACGGGTACGCAATCTTCTGGAGCAGATCCAGAGCCGTCTTGAAGAACTGAACAAGGCCGAGCGCAAGGTCGCCGAGGTCATTCTGAGCAACCCTCAGCAAGCCACGCGCTTCAGCATCGCGGCGCTCGCCCAGGCGGCCAAGGTCAGTGAGCCAACTGTCAACCGCTTCTGCCGCTCGTTCGATGTCAGCGGCTATCCCGAGCTGAAACTGCAACTGGCGCAAAGCCTGGCCAGTGGTGCGGCTTATGTCAGTCGGGCGGTGGAAGCCGACGACAATCCCGAAGCCTACACCCGCAAGATTTTCGCCAGCGCCATTGCATCCCTCGACAGTGTTTGCCAGGTGCTCGATCCAAATCTGATCAGCAAGGCCGTCGACCTGTTGATTCAGGCCCGGCAGATCCACTTCTTTGGCCTCGGCGCTTCGGCCCCTGTCGCGCTGGATGCGCAGCATAAATTCTTCCGCTTCAATCTGGCGGTGACCGCCCACGCTGACGTGCTGATGCAACGCATGCTGGCGTCGGTGGCCCACACGGGCGAGTTGTTCGTGATCATTTCCTACACCGGCCGCACCCGCGAGCTGGTGGAAGTGGCACGCATCGCGCGGGAGAACGGCGCATCGGTGCTCGGCCTGACCGCCGCCAACTCGCCGCTGGCCAAAGCCAGTTCGCTGAGCCTGAACATTCCGCTGCCGGAAGACACCGACATTTATATGCCGATGACGTCACGCATCATCCAACTGACGGTGCTCGATGTGTTGGCCACCGGCATGACCCTGCGCCGAGGCGTGGATTTCCAGCCGCATCTGCGCAAAATCAAGGAAAGCCTCAATGCCAGCCGGTATCCGGTGGATGACGGGCTGGATTGAATAGCGTTTCCGGACAGAGCGCAGAACCCGTGGGAGCGAATTCATTCTGGGCGGCATTCCGACGATGCGGTGTCAGTCAATATTTTCTGACCCGACGCATTCGCCACCAAGGCGGCTCCCACAGGTTGCGTATCGAATCAAGGGTTGGTGCTCGACGCGGATTCTGTGAGATCCGCCTTGGTGGCGAATGCGGTTGACCAGCCACCATAGAATCTCCCACAGGATTCCCCCCAACCACAGATCAACCCGCCAAACTCGCTTGCAGGCTCAACCGGACTTGCTGACCGGGCGCCAGGCTCAGGCAATCATCAGCACCTGAAGCCGCTTCGACTCGCACAAAACCCGCAGCCTCATGACCTGTGACACCCAGCAGCGGTCGACTGCCGGGATGCCACACAGCGGTGCTGGCACTGTCGCGGGTGTCGATGTTCAAACGGCGCTGCCAGTTATCGTCATGAAGCTCCAGCCCCCCTTCCAGACCTTCCAACGCGATGTCGGCGATGTCGCTGATTCGCCAGTACGCATGCAGGGCGTGGCCGAATTGACAGGGCTCGCTGTCCTCATGCCGGGTTTCCAGACGCAAGTCCATGCCGTGCCCAAGCTCCGCATAAAGATCAGCCTGCCAATCCCACAGACTCAGGCGCCAGTGCAACGACACGCCTTCGTCATGCTCATGGCTGTCGATCAGCTTCCAGTCGAGCAGCCGCCCCCAACCATTGGCAGGCCAGCCGCCCTCTTCCGGGTGACGGCCCACCCAAGGCCAGCACACCGGTACGCCACCGCGAATCGCACCGACTTGCGGCCAATGTGAGGAGCACCACAACCAAGGTTTCTGACCGGCTGGCTGGAAATGCACGAGCTGCGCACCTTGGCGACTGAAAACCGCTTGGCATTGCGGATGAGTGATCACCAAGACGTCGCGCTGCTGATGGCGCTCCCATTGGAAGGTGGGTTGAGGTCTTACGCTGGTGAAGAAGCGTTGCAGAGGATGTTCAAGCGAACCGGCTTCTTTACTGGACATTGTTTCCCACTACGAATCCACCTTGTAGGCCTTCGCTTGCTCGCGATGGCGGTGTATCAAACTGCATGTAGTCGGCTGACCCACTGCAATGACGAGCAAGCTCACTCTTACAGGTTCGGCGAAAATCCCAGAAATGGCGTTGTTTGACCGTACAAAAAATGCTCCTGGAAACGGAGCTGTCATCCATAAAAAAACGGGCAGCCAAGCTGCCCGCAAAGCACACACGACCCTTGATCGTTTGTGAAGCACATCAGAGAGCGCCACGCGGAGGAGCGGGTCCGCGCGGCGATGAAGCGATTTAGAACTTGGACTGAATCTTCAGACCCGCAACCAGCGCGTTGTCCGCGTCGGTCACACCACCTGGGCTCTTCACGTATTGCAGGTTCGGACGCACGGTCAGCCAGTCGGTCACGTGGAAGCCGTAGTAGATTTCCGAGTTGTACTCGCTGGTCTGCACCGGCTGGAACAGAGGATTGTCGTAATCGCTCACGCCGTTGAAGGCATTGAGTTCACGCTGAGCGTCACGGACGTCGTCGTTCACGTGAATGCGCGCGATGCCAATACCGATGTCATCCTTCGGACGCGCATCGAACGGGCCTTTGTACACAAAGCCGATCTGCTGATAGTTGTCGACGAAGTTGGTCGCCTTGTCATGCACCGTGGCGTTGGCAAAAATGCTCAAGCCGCGGGAAGCGTCGCCGTTGTGAGTGGTCAGTTGTTGCTGCGCTACGATCCACCAGCCGTGCTTGTCTTTGTGGGACTTGAAGTCACCGCCAAAGATACGCTGGTTCTGGCCATCGACGTTTTCAGCAACGTCATCAGCGCTTGGCGAGCTGAGGTAGTAACCGACGCGGTACTCGCCTGGCAAGGAGTTCACGTTAGGCGACCAAACCAGTTCGACCGGGACCACGGTGCCTTTCGCGCCGCTGCCGCTGAGTTTGAAGCTGTTGCCGGTTTCCAGATAGGACGGGTTCTGCTCGTACACACCGATCTGGGCGAAGACTTCCGGCGTGATGTTGTACTTCACGCGCAAGGCCCACTGGCTGACTGGCCAGTTGTACCAAGTGTTCACGTAGTTACCCACTTGCGAGCCGCAGAAAGACAGGTTCTGGAAGTCGCACGGGAAGCTGTTGAAGTCCTCGCCTTCACCGAAGCGACCGACCTTGATATCCAGCGCGCCGTCGAAATACTTCTGCTTGACCCACATCTGCGTCAGACGCCAGGTCTGACCACGGCCCCAGACTTCTTGCGAGGAGCTGAGGGTGCCCGCGCGCGGATCGCTGATACGGTCGTTGGAAATGTTGTTTCCGCTACGCTCGGTGATCGCCAGCTTGAATTCCGCATCATGCCAACCGAGGATTTTCTGCAGGTCCATCTGCACGCCGAATGCGAACTGGTCGCTGTAACGGCCTGTCGTGTCGTGGTTGTAGCCGCCAGCCAGGTTGGAGCCTGCCTCGCCCACGTACTCGATCGGGAAATCGTAGCCTTTGTCGTACAGTTCCTGGCGCAGACCGCCCCAGTCACCGGTCAGGTGTTCACTCGCTTTGAACGGTTCCATCGCGGAGGCCGTTCCGGACAGCGACAAAGCGCCCAAGACCGACAAGCCACCGATAAGCTGAAACTGGTTAAGCGATTTGCCTTTTACCTTCTTCATCCCTTAAATCCTCGTTTTATTGTTATTAGCTTTGAACAGCGTTGTAACCACTTGCCTCGTGTGCCTGACAGGGCGCTTTTTACGGCAGAAAGTGCCTTGCCAGTGTGCTCGTTGACGCAGTGCTCCTGCGTGTGAAGTCAGTTGCGGCTCAGTTTCGGTTGAGCCGCGTAACGTTACTCATGCCCTCATTCGGTTTTGCCTTTCCCAGCACGCCCAGACGCTCCCCGGTGGCAGCATCGAACAACAACACCTTGGACGGATCGAATTGCAGGGTCAGGGTCTCGCCCACGGCAGGTGCGACATCCGGTGCCAGACGGCAGCACACCTTGCTCTCGTTGAGGGTGACGAAAACCAGCGTATCGGGACCGGTCGGTTCGGTGACTTGCACCTCGACGCGAATGGTCGGCAGACCCGCACCTTCACCGGACGCTAACATGATCTGCTCAGGGCGAAGGCCCAGAATCACCTCACGGTCTTCAAGGCCGGCGTCGCTCATGCTCATCGGCAATTCACAGCGCGCCTGACCGCTGTCCAGCAAGGCCACCAGACGACCATCCTTACGTTGCAGGCGCAGCGGAATGAAGTTCATCGGCGGTGAACCAATGAAGCTGGCGACGAACTGGTTGGCCGGGTCGTTGTAGATTTCTTTGGGGGTGCCGAACTGTTGAATGATGCCGTCCTTCATGACCGCCACTTTGTCCCCCAGGGTCATCGCTTCGATCTGGTCATGGGTCACGTAGACCGTGGTGGTTTTCAGGCGCTGGTGCATCAGTTTCATTTCGGTGCGCATTTCGACCCGCAGCTTGGCGTCGAGGTTGGACAGCGGTTCGTCGAACAGATAAATCTTCGGCCGACGGGCCAACGCACGGCCCATGGCCACACGCTGTTGCTGACCACCGGAAAGCTGGCCCGGTTTGCGATTGAGCAGGTGCTCGATCTGCAGGAGCTTGGCGACCCGCGCCACTTCCGCGTCGATGTCCGACTGATTCATCTTGCGAATCTTCAGACCGAATTCGATGTTCTCGCGCACGCTCATGGTCGGGTACAGCGCGTAGGACTGGAACACCATGGCGATGTCACGGTCCTTCGGGCTCATGCCACTGACGTCCTGATCGCCGATCATGATCGCGCCACCGGTGATGTTTTCCAGACCGGCGATGCAGTTCATAAGGGTCGACTTACCGCAGCCGGAAGGGCCCACCAGAATCAGGAATTCGCCATCCTTGATCGACAGTTCGATGTTCTTCAGGGTGTCTGGCAGACCGGCCCCGTAAGTCTTGTTTACATTGCGAAGTTCGAGCGTTGCCATGATTACCCCTTGACTGCGCCGGCCGTCAGCCCGCGCACGAAATACTTGCCTGCCAGCACATAGACCAGCAGCGTCGGCAGCCCGGCGATCATCGCCGCTGCCATGTCCACGTTGTATTCCTTGACCCCGGTGCTGGTGTTGACCAGGTTGTTCAGCGCCACGGTAATGGGCTGGGAATCACCGCTGGAAAACACCACGCCGAACAGGAAGTCGTTCCAGATCTGAGTGAACTGCCAGATCAGGCAGACCATGATGATCGGGGTCGACATCGGCAGAATGATCCGACGAAAAATCGTGAAAAATCCGGCGCCATCCAGACGCGCGGCTTTCACCAGCGCATCCGGGATGCTCACGTAGTAGTTACGGAAAAACAGCGTGGTAAAGGCCAAGCCGTAAACCACATGGACGAACACCAAACCCGTGGTCGTGCTGGCCAGGCCCATCTTGCCGAGCGTGAACGACGCGGGCAGCAGCACGGTCTGGAACGGCAGGAAGCAACCGAACAACAACAGACCGAAGAACATCTGCGAACCGCGGAAGCGCCACATCGACAGCACGTAGCCGTTCAACGCACCGATGGCGGTAGAGATCAGCACCGCCGGAACGGTGATCATGATCGAGTTCCAGAAGTAGCCCTTGACCGTCGCCCAGGCCTTGACCCAGCCAATGGCGGTGACTTCGGCAGGCCAGCTCAGCAGGTTGCCGGTGCCGATGTCTTCCGGGGTTTTGAAACTGGTCAGCAGCATGACCACCAGCGGGATCAGGTAGATCAGCACGGCACCGATCAGCACCGCGTAGATCGCGATGCGGCTCAGGCTCAGTGAAGGTTTGTCGGCCAGACTAGTCATTGCGCTTGGTCCTCAGCTCGGAATACAGGTAGGGCACGAGGATCGCGAGAATCGCACCGAGCATCAGAATCGCACTGGCCGAGCCCATGCCCATCTGGCCACGGCTGAAGGTGAACGAGTACATGAACATCGCAGGCAAGTCAGACGAATAACCCGGACCACCGGCGGTCATCGCGGCCACAAGGTCGAAGCTCTTGATCGCGATGTGCGCCAGGATCATCACCGAGCTGAAGAACACCGGACGCAGGCTCGGCAGCACCACTTTCCAGTAGATCTTCGGCATGCTCGCGCCGTCGATTTGCGCAGCACGGATGATCGATTGATCGACGCCCCGCAGACCCGCCAGAAACATCGCCATGATGAAGCCTGAGGCCTGCCACACAGCGGCGATGACCAGGCAGT
Organism: Pseudomonas sp. Pseu.R1; assembly: GCF_045764065.1. NCBI lineage: Bacteria > Pseudomonadati > Pseudomonadota > Gammaproteobacteria > Pseudomonadales > Pseudomonadaceae > Pseudomonas > Pseudomonas sp. Pseu.R1. The sequence goes on from NZ_JBJGEE020000001.1 coordinate 2,517,298, forward strand.
AGACGACGCGATCCGGGTCGATCAGCCAGTCCAGACGGAAGCCTTCCCAGCCCCAGTCACGCAGCAGCTTGTCCAGGCCCATGCCAGGGTTGAGCAGCCATTTCCAGGCCGTACCGGTGACGATCATCGAGAGCGCCATCGGGTACAGGTAAATCGTGCGGATGAACCCTTCGCGGCGAATGCGCTGGTCGAGGAACACCGCCAGCAGCACGCCGACCACCAGACTGATGCCGATGAACATGCCACCGAAAACGGCCAGGTTCTTGCTCGCAACCCACCAACGGTCGTTGTCGAACAACCGGGCGTATTGCGCCAGCCCTACGAACTTGTAGGACGGCAGGAATGTGGAATTGGTGAACGACAGAACGAACGTCCACAGGATGTAGCCGTAGAAGCCCACCAGAACGATGAACATGCTGGGCGCCAGCACCAGTTTGGGTAGCCAGCGCTGCAGTGCATCGAACGGCGAGGCTTTGCTGAACACAGCAACAGAACTCATGGTGAAATCCAGTACAGAAAAATGAAATGCGAAGTCAGTTTCTGTAGGAGCGCGCTTGGTCTGGGCCGCACCCGGACGATTGCGGTGTGTCATTAAACGATCAGGGCCTGATCTGACGCATCGCGGGCAAGCGCGCTCCTACAAAGCTGTGGCTTATTTAGCCGCCTTGATCGCAGCACCCAACTTCTTCGCCGCATCAGCCGGATCGGCTTTCGGGTCGTTGATGTAGTTGGTCACGACGTCAAAGAACGCACCTTGAACCGCCAGCGTGGTGGCCATGTTGTGCGCCATGCTCGGTTGCAGGCCGCCGTTCTTGGCGTCCGCCAGGAAGTCCTTGGCGGCGGTCTGGGCGCAGGAGTCAAAGCCGTACTTGTTCATGTCGGCCAGCATGTCGTTGCGCACCGGGATCGAACCCTTGTTGATGCTGAAGACCTTCTGGAAGTTTTCACCCAATACGACCTTGGCGATGTCCTGTTGACCGGCAGCAGTGCCTTTGTCTTTCTGCTTGAACACAGCGAGGGAGTCGATGTTGTAGGTGAACGCCTTGTCAGTACCTGGGAAAGCTACGCACTCGTAGTCCTTGCCGGCGATCTTCTTGGCCGCGGTCCATTCGGACTTGGCCCAGTCACCCATGATCTGCATGCCGGCCTTGCCGTTGATGACCTTGGCGGCTTCCAGGTTCCAGTCCTGACCTTTGCCGTCCGGGTCCATGTAGGTCGCGACTTTCTTCAGCTCGGTGAGTGCCTTGACCATGTCAGGGCCGGTCAACGCGCCGTTGTCCAGATCGACCAGGGCCTTCTTGTAACCATCAGCGCCCATGACGGAGAGCACGACGGCTTCAAATACGGTGCTGTCCTGCCAAGGCTGGCCACCGTGGGCCAGCGGGATGAAACCGGCTTTCTTCAGCTTGTCGCCTGCAGCGTAGAATTCTTCGAGGGTGGTAGGCGCTTTATCGATACCGGCTTTCTTGAAGACTTCCGGGTTGATCCACAGCCAGTTCACGCGGTGAATGTTCACCGGCACGGCCACGTAATCGCCGTCGTACTTCACGGTATCGGAGACTTTCTTGTCGAGGACGCTGTCCCACTTTTCTTCTTTGGCCGTGTCTTTCAAGACATCGGTGTCGAGCAGGCCGGTGGATGCCCACTCCTGAATGTCCGGGCCTTTGATCTGGGCGACGCCTGGCGGGTTACCGGCCACGGCGCGGCTCTTCAGAACGGTCATGGCGGTAGAACCACCACCACCGGCGACGGCGCCGTCCTTCCAGGTGAAACCGTCTTTTTCGACTTGTGCTTTAAGCACATCGACAGCCGCTTTTTCACCGCCAGAGGTCCACCAGTGGACAACTTCGACGGTGCCTTTGGAATCAGCGGCCATGGCGCTCAGAGGGAACAACGAGGCGAGAGAAATGAGTGCTGCGAGACGGGAGATCGAATTCATCTATTTGACCTTTATTGTTGTTATGCATGAGCAAGTCGTAGTGCTTGCGCTGCATGGATTCTAAACAACGGGCTAGAGCGGACGGTAACGAAGGGATGCGCGAGTGTCACAGGATGGTGACATTCGCTGTATTCCGTTGTAGAAGCGCGCTTGCCCGTGACCGCGGTGGGTCAGCACCGAGTGAGATGGCTGACCCACCGCGGTCGCGGGCAAGCGCGCTCCTACAGTGGCCGCGTTCAGTTTGGGCTACGCGGCAAATACAGCGTCACCCGCAACCCACCTTCACGCAGGTTCTGCAAGCTCACCTCGCCGCCATGGCTGTGGGCGATGTTGCGGGCGATGCCCAGCCCCAGGCCGTAGCCCTGTTGCTGTTTGCCCGCCAAGCGAAAATGTGGCTCGAATACTTGCTCAAGCCGCTGCTCGGGTACGCCAGGCCCTTCATCTTCGACGTGTAGAACAAAGGCCTCAGCATCGTCCTTGACGATCAAATGCGCCTTGTCGCCATACTTGATCGCATTGTCGATCAAGTTGCCCATGCAGCGCCGCAACGCCAGCGGCTTGCCGTAAAACATCGACATCGCCTTGCCCTTGAGCGTGACACGACCGTCGCCGTTGGCGCCCAGATACGGCTCGATCAGGCAATCCAGCGCATGGTTCAAATCCACCGGTTCGATGTTCTCGTGGATGTCGGTGTCCTTCACGCATTGCAGCGCGCCTTTGACCAGCAGCTCCAGCTCGTCGAGGTCGCGGGTGAATTTGGTCTGCATCGCTTCATCTTCCAGCAACTCGACGCGCAGCCGAAGGCGGGTGATGGGCGTGCGCAGGTCGTGGGAGATGGCGCTGAACAACTGCCCGCGCTCGGTCAGGTAACGGCTGATGCGGTCGCGCATGGTGTTGAACGCGCGCATCACCTCGACCACCTCACTGCCGCCGCCTTCGACCACCGGTTCTACGTCCGCCCCCAGCGACAGGTCCCGCGCCGCCCGGGCCAGACGCTTGAGCGGGCCGCTCTGCCAGTGCACCAGCAGGCCGATGAACACCAGCAGAAACATACTAGTCAACGCGATGAACCAGACTTGTTGCGAAGGCAAACCTTCCTCTTCGAGCATGGTGTACGGCTCGGGCAAGAGCGAGGCGATGTACAGCCATTCGCCGGGTGACAGCTCGATTTGCGTCACCAGCACCGGAGGGTTTACCGGCTCGAGTGTCAGCGCGTAATGCGCCCAGGAGCGCGGCAGTTCGTCGAGTTTCAGGCCACTGTTGAAGATGCGCAGGTCTTCGGGGCGCACAAAGCGCACGAGGATGTCTGGGTCGGCGCCGAGATTCTGCCGCAGCACCTGACCGACGACGTCGATCACCGCCGTTTTGCGCACCGTCGGCTCCAGCACCTGCATGTCCAGCGGACGATCGTTGAGGGACACGAAAAAGCGCGTACCGCCCATGCTCCGCAATTGATCAAGGACCAGCGGGCGAAACGCCACGGGTAACGAACGGAAGTAACTCACGCTTGCGGCCATGGAAAATCCAAGGCTACGCGCGCTAGTGATCAGGCCCTCCATCTGCGTGGCACGCAGTTGCGAGAGCCAGATAAGGCTGGACAGCGTTTGCGCCAGCAACACCGCGAGCAGGGTCAGCAACAGCATGCGCCCCAGCAATGAACGCGGCACCGGGACGCGACGCTTTTTCTCGTTGCCCATCGGCGATCAGTAGCCGTTGCTGGCTTGCGGCAGCACGTTGGCCGCCAGCAGGTAACCACTGCCGCGCACGGTTCGAATCAGCCTTGGCGCCTTGCCGGTATCACGCAAACGCTGACGCAAACGGCTCACGGCCATGTCGACGATGCGCTCCAGCGGCATCAATTCGCGCCCTCGGGTGGCGTTGCCGATGGTGTCGCGGTCGAGGATCTGTTGCGGGTTGTCGAGAAACAGTTTGAGCAGCGCGAAATCGGCACCGGACAGGATCACTTCTTCCCCATCGTTGTGAAAGAGGCGATGGCTGACCATGTCCAGACGCCACTCATCGAACACCAGCACTTCACCACCGACGCGCTCCTGCCCGAATTGGGCACGACGCAAGAGGGCCTTGATACGAGCCTGAAGTTCGCGGGGGGAAAACGGCTTGGCCATATAGTCGTCGGCGCCTAGCTCCAGACCGATCACGCGATCCGCCTCATCGGAGCTGGCCGTGAGCATGATGATAGGAACATGGGGCTGGCGCGGATGCTGGCGAACCCAGCGACAGAGGCTGAAGCCGTCTTCGTCGGGCAACATGACATCAAGAATCAGCAGGTCGCTGGGCTCGTCGTTGAACGCCTGACGAAACTCGGCGCCGTCACCGACGGTACGCACCTGAAAGCCGGAACGGCTCAGGTAGGCCTGCAGCAATTCCCGAATCTCCTGGTCGTCATCGACCACCAGAATCGATTTACTGACAGCGTTCAATTGGGTCGTCCTTGTAAGCACTGAAATTGTTGTTATGGGGTCTAGCGGGTGACACATTTCTTGTGAGAGCCGGCTTGCTGGCGAAAGCGGTGTTTCATTCGACACTGTGTTGTCTGACACTCCGCATTCGCCAGCAAGCCAGCTACCACAGGTATTGCGTTCGGCATCAGCCCTGGGCAATCAGCGCCTGATCGAGGGCCACACCAGCGCCCATCAGCCCTGGGTACTCAGCCGTCACCAGCCACACCGGCACGTCCTTGAAGTAGTCCTTCATCAGCCCTTTTTCCGCAAACGCCCTGCTGAAGCCGCTCTGCGTGAAGAAGTCGACGAAACGCGGGATCACCCCACCAGCGATGTATACACCGCCCCGGCCACCGACGGTCAACACGTTGTTGCCCGCCACGCGTCCCAGAAATACACAAAACTGCTCAAGCACCGCGCAGGCTACCGGGTCGCCTTTGAGCGCGGCCGAGGTAATCGCTGCCGGAGATTTCAGCTCTGGCTCAATCTCGTCCAGCGCACAACTCACTTGATACAACAGCAACAGACCGGCACCACTGAGAATGGTCTCGGCGCTGACATGTTCGTGGCTGGCCATCAGGCGCATCCACAACAGCGCCTCGCGCGGGCTGCCAATAGGCAAATCAACATGCCCACCTTCGCCTGGCACCGCCGTCCAGTGGCTCTCGCCAGAGCGAATCAGCGTACCGACACCCAACCCGGTGCCCGGACCGATCACCACGCGAGCGGCTTTGGGATCGCCCTTGCCGTGACGCACGGTCAGGTATTCGTCATCGCGCAGGCGGGTCATGCCAAGCGCCATGGCGGTGAAATCGTTGACCATGATCAGGTTGTCGATCTTTAGCGCCGCGCAGAACGCCTGACGATTGATTTTCCAGTGGCTGTTGGTGAAGTGAAAATCATCGCCGGTCACAGGGCCTGCGACCGCCAGACAGATGGAACCGACGTCGCCCAGCTGCAGCTCCAGATCCTGTAGATAGACCAGCAGGGCCTTTTCGGGGCTGGCGTAATCGACCGTCGGGAAGACCCGGATCGAATGCAACTGATCGTCTTCCCAAATGGCGAAACGCGCATTCGTGCCGCCGATATCACCCACCATCGCCAATGTCACTTGAGCGTCTCCAGATTAGCCGTGAAGGCGCTGGCGCCCTTCTCTGCCGAGCTGAAGGCCATGCGCATGAAACCGAACAGCTCACGGCCGGTGCCCACGTTGTGGGACAAACGTCCGATTGCCGGTTCTCTGGACGCCAATTCTGCCGGTTCGACCAGAACTTGCAACGTTCCTTTGACCCCATCCACACGGATGAGATCCCCATCACGCACCAGCGCCAAAGGACCACCATCGCTGGCTTCCGGGCACACATGGATCGCCGCCGGAATTTTCCCCGAAGCTCCAGACATGCGCCCGTCGGTGATCAACGCCACTTTGAAGCCACGATCCTGCAGCACGCCCAGGAACGGCGTCATTTTGTGCAACTCAGGCATGCCGTTGGAGCGCGGCCCCTGAAAACGCATCACGGCGACGAAGTCCCGCTCCAGCTCGCCCGCCTTGAAGGCGTCGGCCAGGTCCTGCTGATCTTCGAACACACGCGCCGGGGCTTCGACGATCTGATGCTCCAGCGCCACCGCCGAAACCTTCATCACACCACGGCCCAAATTGCCTTCCATCACTCTCAAGCCGCCTTCCGGCGAGAACGGGCGAGCCACCGGACGCAGAATGTTCTCGTCCAGGCTTTCAATCGGGCCATCGCGCCAAACCAGCTTGCCATCTTCAAGGAACGGCTCCTGGGTATAGCGACGCAGGCCACGGCCCATCACGGTGTTCACGTCTTCATGCAACAAACCGGCGTCCAGCAGCTCGCGAATGAGGAACGACATGCCGCCCGCCGCCTGGAAATGGTTGATGTCGGCCTTGCCGTTTGGATAGACGTGGGTCAGGGTCGGCACGACTTCCGACAGATCAGCCATGTCCTGCCAGGTCAGTTGAATGCCTGCGCACTGAGCGATGGCGGGCATGTGCAGCGTGTGGTTGGTGGAACCGCCCGTCGCGTTTAATGCAACGATCGAGTTGACCAGCGCACGCTCGTCCACAATCTCTCCCAGAGGGATGAAATCGCCGCTCTGCTTAGTCAGGCGCGTGACCTGAAACGCCGCTTCGCGGGTCAGGGCATCGCGCAGCGGTGTGTAGGGATTGACGAAGGAGGCGCCCGGCAAGTGCAGTCCCATGACTTCCATCAGCAACTGGTTGGTGTTGGCGGTGCCATAGAAGGTGCAAGTACCCGGACCGTGGTAGGACTTCATTTCCGAGTCCAGCAGCTGTTCGCGGGTCGCCTTGCCTTCGGCGTAGCGTTGCCGCACGTCGGCTTTTTCCTTGTTGGAAATACCCGACACCATCGGCCCACCCGGCACGAAGATCATCGGCAGGTGACCAAAACGCAACGCCCCCATCATCAGGCCCGGCACGATCTTGTCGCAGATGCCCAGCATCAGAGCGGCATCGAACATGTTGTGGGACAGCGCCACCGCCGTGGCCATCGCGATGACCTCACGGCTGGCGATACTCAATTCCATGCCCGGCTCACCCTGAGTGACGCCATCGCACATGGCAGGCACACCGCCCGCAAATTGGCCGACAGAGCCAATCTCACGCAAGGCCTTTTTGATCTGCTCAGGAAAATGTTCGTACGGCTGGTGCGCAGAGAGCATGTCGTTGTACGCCGACACGATGGCGACGTTGGCCGCGTTCATCATGCGCAGGCTGTGCTTGTCTTCGCTGCCACAGGCCGCGACGCCATGGGCAAAGTTGGCGCATTGCAGCTTGCCGCGCATCGGCCCGTCGCTCGCCGCGCCCCGGATCAGTTGCAGATAGCGCTGACGGGTGTCACGGCTGCGAGCGATCAGCCGTTCGGTTACCTCAAGGACGCGGGGATGCATTGTCATGAACTCCAGGCTAACGGATGGGGTCACCCGTTTCAGGCGCTTACAAAATCTGACAATCATGATGGCCCTGAAGAAACGCTTCAGCAACGCATTGATTTTCAGGAAATTGTGCTGGCCCGACGGGCTTCTATTTGTAGATAAAACAAAATACTGCCACTAAAAAGGCTTGTTTTCTATTTTTATGAGAATAATCTTGTAATTCCAACAACAAATTCACAGAGGATGGGTGTATGACTCTCCGCATCGCAATCAATGGCTTTGGCCGCATCGGCCGCAACGTCCTTCGTGCACTCTATACCCAAGGCTATCGCCAGGACCTGCAGGTCGTCGCCATCAACGATCTGGGCGACAGCGAGATCAACGCCCACCTCCTCAAATACGACACCGTTCACGGCCCGTTCGACGCCACTGTCGAGCACGACAAGGAAAGCCTGACGGTCAATGGTGACCGTATTTCGGTCAGCGCCATTCGCAACCCTGCCGAGTTGCCATGGAAGTCGGAAAAGATCGACGTGGTGTTTGAGTGCACCGGCCTGTTCACCGACCGCGCCAAAGCCGCCGCGCACATCACCGCCGGTGCGAAGAAAGTCATCATCTCGGCCCCGGCCAAGGGCGCTGATGCCACCGTGGTATTCGGCGTCAACCATGACGTGCTGCGTCAGTCCCATCAGGTCATCTCCAACGCGTCGTGCACCACCAACTGCCTGGCGCCGGTCGCCCAGGTGCTGAACCGCGAGCTGGGCATTGAAAGCGGCCTGATGACCACCGTTCACGCCTACACCAACGACCAGAACCTGATCGACGTCTACCACACCGACCCGTACCGCGCCCGCTCGGCTACGCAATCAATGATCCCGAGCAAAACCGGCGCCGCTGAGGCCGTTGGCCTGGTGCTGCCGGAACTGGCGGGCAAACTGACCGGCATGGCGGTGCGCGTACCGGTGATCAACGTCTCGCTGGTGGACCTGACCATTCAGTTGAAGCGCGATGCGACTGCCGAAGAAGTCAACGCGATCATGAAAGAAGCCGCCAAACACTCGAAGATTCTCGGCTACAACTCCCTGCCGCTGGTGTCCCACGACTTCAACCACAACCCGCTGTCGTCGATCTTCGACGCCAACCACACCAAAGTCAGCGGCCGTCTGTTGAAAGTGTTGGCCTGGTACGACAACGAATGGGGCTTCTCCAACCGCATGCTGGATAACTGCCTGGCGCTGATGAAGGCGGAGTAAAAGCCTAAGGCAACACGCCCCTGTGGGAGCCGCCTTGGTGGCGAAAGCGGTGAGTCAGTGAACACCTCTTCAACTGACACACCGCTTTCGCCACCAAGGCGGCTCCCACAATGTCTATAAGCGCCGACCGATACTGGCGTTTACACATTCTTTGCAATTTTGACCCTTGACCCATACAGCAGATGACAATCATTATCATTCGCTGATTTTCTGGTCGGGTATCCCCGTGAGTCAGTCGCACTTCAACGACGTTTTCCTGGCAAGGCGAACGATTCTGCTGCGCACCCTGCAACGCATGGTTCGCAACCCCAGCACCGCCGAAGATCTCTTGCAGGAAACCTACCTGCGGGTGACCCGTGCACTGGGCGAACGCGCCATCGATCATCTCGAACCCTTCGTATTCCAGACCGCTCGCAACCTGGCGCTGGACCATCTGCGCGCCAAACGCATTCACGCGCGCACCATCGTTGACGACGTGCCACTGGCTGACGTTCACAATGTCGTCGCGCCCGATGCCACGCTCGAAGATGCCGCCCACGCGGATCGCCTGCTGCACAACCTGAACGCCAGCCTGGAGAAGCTCACGCCGCGCCAGCAGAAGATTTTCACGCTGAGTCGGTTAAACGGTTGCAGCTATCTGGAAATCGCCGAGCAACTGGGTGTTTCCGCCAGCACCGTACAAAAGGAACTCAAGCTGATCATGGCGATTTGCGTCGGGGTTGCAGCCCGGCTCGAACGTTGATGAGAGCAGCCTGATCCATACTTCATAAGAAATCTTGCGGAAGGTCAGCGACCGTAGCGCTAAACTCCCGCCCCACACCGTGTAGCCGAGGACGCCCCTTGACGGACTCTCACTCACCTGGCCCCAGTCAGGCAGCCCAGCCGCTGAACGGCAGCGCCATGGATCAAGCCCTGAACTGGCTGATCGAACTGGAAGGCGCTGACGCGCAGCAGCGCGCACGCTTTCAGGAATGGCTCGCCGCCGACCCAGTCCATGGCGAAGCCTTTGCCAAGGCCGAGGCCATCTGGAATTCCCAACCGGTATTCGATGCCGCGATGAGTCTTGCCGCGCCGAAAAAACCGTCGATGCTGCGCCGTCTGCGTCCGCACTGGCTACCACTGGCCACTGCCGCCGTTCTGCTGCTGGGCCTGTTCAACTTCAGCGACCTGCCCTTGCGATTGAAAGCCGACCACCTGACGGTCGCCGGAGAGCGCCAGCGCCTTGAGTTGGGGGACGGTTCGAAGGTGTTACTCAATACCCGATCCGCGTTCTCCAGCGAGTTGGATGATCGGCAACGCATCGCCCGGCTTTACGAGGGCGAGGCCTTCTTCGAAGTGCCCGGCGCGAAGGGTTTGCCACTAGAGGTCGAGGCCGGTCCGGTGCGCATGAGCGCCAGTAGCACCTCATTTGCCGTGCGTTATCTGGACGGCGTCGCGCAGATTCAGGTCGAACGTGGCGCGGTCAATGTCCATTCCGCCAAAGGCAATTCCCAGATGAGCCTGAATGCAGGCGACAGTTTGCGCGTCGGCCCCGATGGCTTCGGGCACCGAGAGAAACTCGACCAGAACAAGGATCTGGCCTGGGTCCAGGGCCGCCTGATTTTCGATAATTGCCCGTTGAGCGAAGTCCTGACGGAGCTGCGCCGTTACTACCCAGGCTGGATCGTCAACGCCAATACCAAGCTGGATCAGGTTGCCGTGACTGGAAACTATCGCCTCGACAACCCTATCGACGTGGTCCGCTCACTGGCGCAAATCACCTCCGCACGCCTGCACGAACTGCCTGCGCTGGTGATTTTGAATTGAGAATAATTATTTTTACGCGATAGCCGAGGGTCGTTCGTCTCGTTATAGCCAATGCAAGTGATTCCTATTAATACAGCACTTGCCAACACTGTAACGACCCGCACGACAGGGAGCGCTATCGATGCCGTCCACGTTCACCCCCGCCACTTCCGACTCGCCAAGAGCCACCCGCACCTTCGCCCCTTCTTTGCTGACCGTCGCGGTGTTGACCGCCGGTCTGCACAGCGCCCCCGTTGCAGCCGCTGAACAACCGGCCCGTGTGGCGGGCAGCTATCAGTTCTCGATCAAACAGCAGCCACTGGTGTCGGCACTGAACGAGTTCAGCAAAATCACCGGCTGGCAGGTGGGGATGTCGTCAGATCTGGCACAAAATGTGACCTCGCCAGGCGTCACAGGCTCGATGTCGGCAGAGAAAGCCCTCGATCGTCTGCTGGCAGGCAGCAATCTGAGCTACCGCAACCTGGGCAACAACAACGTCGTGCTGGAAAAACGCAACACCGCGGGCGCCCTGGCACTGGATCAGGTGACTGTCAGCGCCACCCGTCAGGCGCAATCGGTGGATTCGGTCCCCAGCACCGTCACCGTGCACGACCGCGCCGAGCTGGATCGCCAGAACGTCAACAACATTCGCGATCTGGTGCGCTATGAACCGGGCGTTTCGGTAGGCGGCGCCGGCCAGCGTGCAGGCACCAGCGGCTACAACATTCGCGGTATCGACGGTGATCGCATATTGACGCAGGTCGACGGCGTCGAAGTGCCGGACAACTATTTCTCCGGCCCGTACGCCAACACCCATCGCAATTACATCGACCCGGAAATCGTCAAACGCGTGGAGGTCCTGCGCGGCCCGGCGTCGGCCCTGTACGGCAGCAGCGCCATCGGCGGCGCAGTGAGCTACTACACGCTGGACCCGGACGACATCATCAAAGAAGGCAAGGACGTCGGCGCCCGCCTGAAAACCGGTTACAGCTCGGCGGACAATAGCTGGCTGAACTCGGCCACCGTGGCCGGTCGCGAAGGTGATTTCGACGCGTTGCTGCATGTCAGCCAGCGCAACGGTCGCGAAACCGAGTCTTACGGTGAACACGGCGGCACCGGGCTGAATCGCACTGCCGCCAACCCGGAAGACAACCGCGCTACCAACGTGCTGGCCAAACTGGGGTGGAACTATGGCGACGGCGACCGCTTGGCGTTCACCTATGAAAAGTACAAGGATGACACCCACACCAACCAGAAAAGCGCGGTGGGCGGCCCCTTCACGGGGGGGCGTGGTTTCGGCTTCTATCAGGGGCGCGAAGGTAACGACGTCATCACCCGCGAGCGTTTCGGTCTGGAAAACACCTTCGCACTGGACAGCCTGCTGGTCGACAACGTCAAGTGGAGCCTGAACTATCAAATCGCCAAGACCGACCAAAACACCATCGAGCGCTACGTGCCAGGCAGCCGAGATGTCTGGCGGACCCGCGACACCACCTACAAAGAACGCCAGTGGATCTTTGACGCCCAGTTGGACAAGGCCTTCAACATCGGCGATACCGAGCACCTGCTGACCTACGGCACGACCCTCAAGCAGCAGAAAGTGACTGGCGAACGCAGCGGAACCGCGACCTGCGCCGCCGTTCTGGGCACTTGCCGCACCATTGGCGCCACCAGCCCTACCGCCTCCGACAGCCTGGCGCCAAACAGCGACTTCCCGGATCCAACCATCAATACCTATGCCCTGTTCGCCCAAGACCAGATCAAATGGGGTGACTGGACCTTCATGCCAGGCGCGCGTTACGACTACACCACGCTCAATCCGCACGTCACGCCAGAGTTCCTGCGTGCCGTCAGCCTGACCAGCGCCGACCAGTTCAATGACAAAGAGAAGAAATGGCATCGCCTGTCGCCGAAACTGGGTGTGACGTACACCATCGACGACGCCTACACCTGGTACGGCCAGTACGCCGAAGGCTTCCGCACGCCGAGCGCCAAGGCGCTGTATGGCCGCTTCGAAAACCTCAACACCGGTTATGTGGTGGAGCCTAACCCGGACCTGGAACCGGAAAAGAGCAAGAGCTACGAAACGGGTCTGCGTGGGCGCTTCGATGAGGGCTCGTTCGACGTTGCGGTGTTCTACAACAAATACCGTGACTTCATTAATGAAGACGCCATTCAACCGGCGACCTCTACCGAAGCGGTGTTCCAGTCCAACAACATCAAGCACGCCACCATCAAGGGTGTGGAGTTGAAGGGCCGTCTGAATCTGGACAGCTTCGGCGCGCCACAAGGCCTCTACACCCAAGGATCGCTGGCCTATGCCTACGGCCGTAACGACGACACGGGTCAACCGATCAACAGCATCAACCCGCTGACCGGCGTATTCGGTCTGGGCTATGACCAGGACAACTACGGCGGCCTGCTGAGTTGGACGTTGGTCAAGCGCAAAACCCGCGTGGACGACTCCAACTTCCACGCGCCGGACGGCTCTTCGACCCAGTTCAAGACCCCAGGCTTTGGTTTGCTGGACCTGACCGGTTACTACAAAGTTACCGACGATGTGACCGTCAGCGGCGGCGTGTACAACCTGGCCGACAAGAAATACTGGCTGTGGGATGACGTGCGCGGCTACGACGGCGTGGGTGAGGCAGGTGTCACCGCGCCCGCCAACCTTGATCGCCTGACTCAGCCGGGCCGTAACTTCGCCATCAATCTGGTGTGGGATATCTAACCGGCCACTCACCTACTTTTGTGGGAGCCGGCTTGCTGGCGAAAGCGGCGCGTCAGCCACGCCAATGGCAATGACACACCGCATTCGCCAGCAAGGCGGCTCCCACGGAATTCTCTTTGCCCCATCGATTTTTTTACTGTTCTTCGAGACTCACTCGTCTTATTTACAAGGCCTCTTTTTTCCAAGGAAGACACCATGTCTGAAGACTCGATTCGTCGCTCGCAGCGCCTGAACCAGATCACCCATGCCCCGCATGAGAAACTGGACAAGGCCGTCAAGGCCAACGCCCCGTTCGAAACCCTGGCCAGTTACAGTCGTTTTCTGGCCGCCCAATACCTGTTTCAACAGGAATTGAAAGCGCTGTACACCGACCCGCACCTGGTCGACCTGATCGCCGATCTGCCAGAGCGCTGCCGCGCCGAACAAGCCAAGGCTGACCTGAACGACCTCGACACCCCGATCCCGGCTCCCGTGGCGGGCGCCGTCGACAAACCTTCACAAGCCGAAGCCTTGGGCTGGCTGTTCGTGTCGGAGGGTTCGAAGCTGGGCGCTGCTTTTCTGATCAAACGCGCTGTGTCCCTGAACCTGAGCGAGACGTTCGGCGCCCGTCATCTGGGCGAGCCAGTCGGTGGTCGCGCCGACGGCTGGAAACGTTTCACCCGGATCCTCGACGAACTGCCGTTCAGCGAAGAGCAGGAGCGCCAGATCGACAAAGGCGCCATCGCCGCCTTCGAACGCTTCAACGTATTGCTGGAACATGCCTATACGTCGGCTGCCGAAGCTGAACCTGCCTGATGACGCCCCGCAGGCGCCCCGGCTTTGTTAAGCTGGGGGCCTTCGACGGGCCTGCCCCGTGCAACATCTCTTCACCGGTTGTTCCAGGACTCATGACCCACACTCCGCCCGGCAGCAAACTGTCCCGCATCCTGTTTGGCATTCTGGCCTACGTCAGCCTTGCCATCGGCATCATTGCGATCTTCATTCCGGGGCTGCCCACCACCGAATTCATCCTGCTGGCTGCCTGGGCTGCGACCAAAAGCTCGCCCCGCCTGAGTGCCTGGCTGGAAAACCATCGCCTGTTCGGCCCGATGCTGAGCAACTGGCGCAACGGCAAACTCATCGCCCGCAGTGCCAAGATCAGTGCAACCGTCACCATGCTCATCTGTGCCGTCATCATGCTGATCGTGCTGACACCTCACTGGTGGATCTACTTCGCGATCACCGGCATGGTGCTGGTCAATCTGTGGATCTGGTCACGCCCTGAACCCGGCGCACGCTCCGCCGAGTGCCCGGAGTCTTCCGGTCAGCGCTGAACGTCCAGCGCTGAACCCAGGCCAGCGCACACGGTCTGCTCCTTACGGTCATCGTTTCTTGAGGGAGCAGTCACATGTTCGAACCAGGCCACCTGCACATCGCTCGCCCTGCCCTGCAGCCGGATGACGTCAGTTACGATCTGCACATTCGCTATGAAGTCAGCCAGACCGACTCCGGCCCCGGTATGCATTTCACGCTCAAGGGCGACATCAAGGGCACAGCCGTCAACGAAAGCTTCGACCTGCCCAAAGACCTCGCCTACAACTTCGCCAGCGACGTCTCACGTCTTGCCGAGAAGCATGGCCTGCCCAAAAACACCGATCTGCATGAAATGCATGGCCAATACGACGCCATGTTCGAAGACATTCGCGACCAGTTGGACATGAAATCCGGCGATCCGGTGAAGCCTGAGCATTTGGAATAATCACAGGTCTGTCGATCCTCCCCTGAGGGAGCGAATTCATTCGCGAAAATAGTCCGGCCGATAGAGATGTGTCGGATGCACAACCGCATCGCGAATAAATTCGCTCCCACAGGGGCTGCTCCGTGGCACGGAATATGTTCGTTTGCTGGCATAATCGCGCCCATCTTCGGCACGAGCATCCCGACCTCCCCATGCGCATCCACGTCACGTTCATCGACCGCGTCGGCATCACTCAGGAAGTGCTGGCGATTCTCGGCGCGCGGAATCTGAACCTCGACGCCGTGGAAATGGTGCCGCCCAACGTCTACATCGACGCGCCCACCCTAAGCCATGAACTGCTGGAAGAACTGAAAGACCGATTGTTTCGCGTACGCGGGGTGGAAGCGATCAAGGTCGTGGATATCCTTCCCGGCCAGCGTCGGCACTTGCAACTCGATGCTCTGCTCGCGGCCATGGCCGACCCAGTATTGGCGCTGGACAGCGCGGGCCATGTGCTGCTCGCCAACCCTGCGCTGGTAGCGCTGTATGGCCGCGAACCTGCGGGCGAGGCTGTCGGGGACTTGTTTGCCGATGCCGCGCTGCAAACCGCGCTGCTGGAAAATGGCTTTCGACTGCCTTTGCGCGAAGTCACGCTCAATGGCGAAGCATTACTGCTGGACGCCACGCCGATCACGGACGCAGGCGCCCTGATCACGCTGTACCTGCCCAGTCGCATTGGTGAGCGCCTTTCAGCGCTGCATCACGACCACGCCGAAGGGTTCGATTCGTTGCTCGGCGACTCCGCGCCCATTCGAACCCTCAAAGCCCGTGCCCAGCGAGTCGCAGCACTGGATGCGCCGTTATTGATTCAAGGCGAAACCGGCACCGGCAAAGAACTGGTGGCCCGCGCCTGCCACGCCGTGAGCGCCCGCAATGGTGCACCGTTTCTGGCATTGAACTGCGCCGCACTGCCGGAAAGCCTGGCCGAGAGCGAACTGTTCGGTTACGCCCCCGGCGCGTTCACCGGGGCGCAGCGTGGTGGCAAACCGGGTTTGATGGAGCTGGCCAACCAAGGCACGGTGTTTCTCGACGAAATCGGCGAAATGTCGCCCTACCTGCAGGCCAAGTTGCTGCGTTTCCTGAACGATGGCAGTTTCCGGCGGGTCGGTGGCGACAAAGAAGTGCAAGTCAACGTGCGCATCGTCAGCGCAACCCACCGCGATCTGGAGAAGATGGTCGCCGAGGGCACGTTTCGTGAAGACCTGTTCTATCGCCTGAACGTGCTCAATCTGGAGGTCCCGCCCCTGCGCGAGCGTGGTCAGGACATCCTGCTGCTGGCGCGTTTTTTCATGGAACAGGCCTGCACCCAGATTCAACGCCCCGTGTGCCGATTGGCGCCAGCGACCTATCCGGCGCTGCTGGGCAACCGCTGGCCGGGCAACGTGCGTCAGTTGCAAAACGTGATCTTCCGCGCGGCGGCCATTTGCGAAAGTGCGCTGGTGGACATTGGCGATCTGGACATCGCCGGTACAGCCGTCGCTCGGGAAAGCGACGGCGAAATCGAGAGCCTGGAAGCGGCGGTCGAGCACTTTGAAAAGTCGCTGCTGGAAAAGCTGTATGGCGAATACCCCTCGACCCGGCAACTGGCTGCCCGACTGCAAACCTCCCACACAGCCATCGCCCATCGGCTGCGCAAGTACAGGATATCCAGCAAAAACTGAATGGCCCAACACAACCCCGCTGCTCACGCCGGAACTGTGGGAGATTCTACGGTTGGGTACAAAGGCTCTGTGTCCGACTTGCTGACGATGCTGACTGACCTATCGTCTTCGCCACCAAGGCGGCTCCCACAGTAATTACGCCGAATCCAATCTTTAGTTCGACGCCGAACCTGTGGGAGCCGCCTTGGTGGCGAATGCGGTTGATCGGCCACCATAGAATCTCCTGCAGATTCGCGC
This sequence comes from Pseudomonas sp. Pseu.R1, assembly GCF_045764065.1. NCBI lineage: Bacteria > Pseudomonadati > Pseudomonadota > Gammaproteobacteria > Pseudomonadales > Pseudomonadaceae > Pseudomonas > Pseudomonas sp. Pseu.R1. The sequence goes on from NZ_JBJGEE020000001.1 coordinate 2,534,062, forward strand.
CGATCGGAACGAAATCGATACGACGGAACGATATCGTTACGACCTGCGTAACTCCCCAGCCGACAAGGCGTTGATACCGAAGCACTTTTCAAACCCCGCGAAACTGTAGCGATTTCGCTACAACTACAGATTTCAAAAAATCCCAAAACACCCTGAAACCCCTGATTTACAGGCCTGGCACAAGGTTGGCCGCAAACTTGCTAAGCACCTGCCCATCATGCTCGCGACAACGACGGGCAGTTTTTCACCTTGGGGAGTTTCCATGAGCGAGTTGCGTTTTACCGAAGATCACGAGTGGCTGCGGGCCGAAGCGGATGGCAGCGTCACAGTCGGCATCACGGCTTTCGCGCAAGACGCACTGGGTGACGTGGTCTTCGTTCAACTGCCTGAGCTACAGTCCTACGACAAAGGCGCCGAAGCCGCTACCGTTGAATCGGTCAAAGCGGCCAGCGGCGTTTACATGCCATTGAATGGCGAGGTCGTCGAGATCAACCCGGCACTGGACGCCAACCCCGAGCTGGTCAACGAAGACCCGATGGGCCAAGGCTGGTTCTTCCGTTTTATTCCTTCCGACGCTACCGCTGTCGGCCAACTGCTGGATCAGGACGCTTACGACCGTCTGATCAAAGCCAACGCCGAAGCCTGAGGAACGCGTAATGACTGATCGCATCGAATTGAGCACCGCCAACGAATTCATCGCCCGTCACATCGGCCCGCGTGCCGACGACGAGCAAGCCATGCTCGCCACCCTGGGGTTCGACTCGCTGGAAGCCCTAAGCGCGAGCGTGATCCCCGAATCGATCAAGGGCACCAGCGTACTGGGCCTGTCTGCCGGGCAAAGCGAAGCCGACGCACTGGCTGACATCAAAGCCATCGCCGCCAAGAACCAACTGTTCAAGACCTACATCGGTCAGGGGTACTACAACACTCACACCCCGGCGCCGATCCTGCGCAACCTGCTGGAAAACCCGGCCTGGTACACCGCGTACACCCCGTACCAACCTGAAATTTCCCAAGGCCGCCTGGAATCGTTGCTGAACTTCCAGACCCTGATCAGCGACCTGACCGGCCTGCCCATCGCCAACGCCTCGCTGCTGGACGAAGCCACCGCCGCCGCCGAAGCCATGACCTTCTGCAAACGCCTGAGCAAGAACAAAGGCAGCCAAAAGTTCTTCGCCTCGGCCCATTGCCACCCGCAAACCCTCGACGTACTGCGTACCCGTGCCGAGCCATTGGGCATTGAAGTGGTCGTGGCGGACGAAAGCCAACTGGGCGATGTCAGCGAGTTCTTCGGCGCCGTGCTGCAATACCCGGCAAGCAATGGCGATCTGTTCGATTACCGCGAACTGGTCGAGCGCTTCCACGCCGCCAATGCGCTGGTCGCAGTGGCCGCTGACCTGCTGGCCCTGACGCTGCTGACCCCACCAGGCGAATTCGGCGCCGACGTTGCCATCGGCAGCGCGCAACGCTTCGGCGTGCCGCTGGGCTTCGGTGGTCCGCACGCTGCTTATTTCTCCACCAAAGATGCCTACAAGCGCGACATGCCGGGCCGTCTGGTGGGTGTGTCCATCGACCGTTTCGGCAAGACCGCACTGCGTCTTGCCATGCAGACCCGCGAACAGCATATCCGCCGCGAGAAGGCCACCAGCAATATCTGCACCGCGCAGGTTTTGCTCGCCAACATCGCCAGCATGTACGCCGTTTACCACGGCCCGGTCGGCCTGACCCGCATCGCCAACCGCGTGCATCGCCTGACCGCGATCTTCGCCAAAGGCTTGAGCCAGTTGGGTCTGAACGTCGAGCAAGCGTTCTTCTTCGACAGCATCACCCTGAACACCGGCGCGAAAACCGCCGAACTGCACGCCAAGGCACGCGCCCAGCAGATCAACCTGCGGGAAGTGGACGCCGAGCGTCTGGGTCTGTCGCTGGATGAAACCACTCAGCAAGCCGACATCGAAGTGCTGTGGAAACTGTTCGCCACCGACGGTCAAGCACTGCCGGATTTCGCCGCGCTGGCCAACAGCGTTGAATCGCGCCTGCCTGCCGAACTGAAGCGCCAGTCGCCAATCCTCAGCCACCCAGTCTTCAACCGCTACCACTCCGAAACCGAGCTGATGCGCTACCTGCGTCGCCTGGCCGACAAGGACCTGGCGCTGGACCGCACCATGATCCCGCTGGGTTCATGCACCATGAAGCTCAACGCGGCCAGCGAAATGATTCCGGTGACCTGGGCCGAGTTCGGCAACCTGCACCCTTTCGCCCCTGCCGAGCAAAGCGCTGGCTATCAGCAACTGACCGACGAACTGGAAGCGATGCTGTGCGCCGCTACCGGTTACGACGCTATCTCGCTGCAACCGAACGCCGGTTCCCAGGGCGAATACGCGGGTCTCTTGGCCATTCGCGCCTACCATCAAAGCCGTGGCGATGACCGTCGCGACATCTGCCTGATCCCGTCGTCCGCTCACGGCACCAACCCGGCTACCGCTCAAATGGCGGGCATGCGCGTGGTGGTGACCGCCTGCGATGCCCGCGGCAACGTCGACATCGAAGACCTGCGTGCCAAGGCCATCGAGCACCGCGAACACCTCGCCGCGCTGATGATCACCTACCCGTCGACCCACGGCGTGTTCGAAGAAGGCATCCGCGAAATCTGCGGCATCATTCACGACAACGGCGGCCAGGTGTACATCGACGGCGCCAACATGAACGCGATGGTCGGCCTCTGTGCACCGGGCAAGTTCGGCGGCGACGTGTCCCACCTGAACCTGCACAAAACCTTCTGCATCCCTCACGGCGGTGGCGGCCCGGGCGTCGGCCCGATTGGCGTGAAGTCGCACCTGGCGCCATTCCTGCCGGGCCACGGCAAGATGGAGCGCAAGGAAGGCGCGGTCTGCGCCGCACCATTCGGCAGCGCAAGCATTCTGCCAATCACCTGGATGTACATCCGCATGATGGGCGGCGAAGGTCTGAAGCGCGCGTCGCAATTGGCCATTCTCAACGCCAACTACATCTCCCGTCGCCTGGAAGAGCACTATCCGGTGCTGTACACCGGCACCAGCGGCCTGGTCGCTCACGAATGCATTCTCGATTTGCGCCCATTGAAAGACAGCAGCGGCATCAGCGTCGATGACGTCGCCAAGCGCCTGATCGACTTCGGCTTCCACGCCCCGACGATGTCGTTCCCGGTAGCGGGTACGCTGATGATCGAGCCGACCGAAAGCGAATCCAAAGAAGAACTGGATCGCTTCTGCGACGCCATGATCAAGATCCGCGAAGAAATTCGCGCAGTGGAAAGCGGCGATCTGAACAAAGACGACAACCCACTGAAAAACGCGCCACACACGGCGGCCGAGCTGGTGGGTGAGTGGAGCCATCCGTACAGCCGCGAGCAAGCGGTGTATCCGGTGGCGTCGTTGATCGAAGGCAAGTACTGGCCACCAGTCGGTCGCGTCGACAACGTGTTCGGTGATCGCAACCTGGTGTGCGCTTGCCCGTCTATCGAAGACTACGCGTAACACGCAATCTGGAGCGCTCCGATGTAATTGCATGGGAGCGCTGAACCTGTGGGAGCCGGCTTGCTGGCTCCCACAAGGCCCGTCCTAGCTACACAATAAGAATCTCCCCAGGAGCCCAATCATGTCCCTGAGCGTGTTTGACCTGTTCAAGATCGGCATTGGCCCCTCCAGCTCCCATACCGTGGGTCCGATGCGTGCCGCTGCGCGGTTCGTCGAAGGTTTGCGCCGCGACGACCTGCTTTCCGCCACGACCCGCGTCAAAGTCGAGCTTTATGGCTCCCTCGGTGCCACCGGCAAAGGTCACGGCAGCGACAAGGCCGTACTGCTGGGTCTTGAAGGCGAACACCCGGATACCGTCGACACCGCGCACGTTGACGAACGCCTGCAACGCATCCGCAACAGCAACCGCATCAACCTGCTCGGCGAGCACAGCATCGAGTTCATCGAAAAGCAGCACTTGGCGATGATCCGCAAACCGCTGGCCTATCACCCCAACGGCATGATTTTTCGTGCCTTTGATGACGCAGGTTTGCAGATCCGCAGCCGCGAGTATTACTCGGTCGGTGGCGGGTTCGTGGTGGATGAAGACGCCGCGGGTGCCGACCGTATCGTCGAAGACAGCACCGTTCTGCCCTACCCGTTCAAGACCGGCAAGGAACTGATGGCCCATTGCGCCAACACCGGGATGTCCATCAGTCAGGTCATGCTGGCCAACGAAGCCGCCTGGCGACCTGAAGCCGAAACACGCGCCGGGCTGCTGAAGATCTGGCAGGTGATGCAGGACTGCGTCGAAGCAGGGTGTCGCAACGAAGGCATTCTGGCAGGCGGCCTCAAGGTAAAACGACGTGCTGCCAGGCTGTATCGTCAACTGTGCCAAAACCCGGAAGCCTCGTTGCGCGATGCGCTCTCGGTGCTGGATTGGGTCAACCTGTACGCACTGGCCGTCAACGAAGAAAACGCCAATGGCGGGCGCGTGGTCACTGCACCCACCAACGGCGCAGCGGGCATTGTCCCTGCCGTGCTGCATTACTACATGCGCTTTATCAACAGCGCCAACGAAGACGGCGTCGTGCGTTTTCTGCTGACGGCTGCGGCGATCGGCATTCTCTATAAAGAAAACGCCTCGATTTCCGGGGCCGAAGTCGGCTGTCAGGGCGAAGTTGGTGTGGCGTGCTCGATGGCCGCCGGGGCACTGTGTGAGGTCATGGGTGGCAATGTGCAGCAAGTGGAAAACGCCGCCGAAATCGGCATGGAACACAATCTGGGCCTGACCTGCGATCCCATCGGCGGGCTGGTTCAAGTGCCCTGCATCGAGCGCAACGCCATGGGTTCGGTGAAAGCGATCAACGCGGTACGCATGGCCTTGCGCGGCGATGGCCAGCACTTCGTGTCGCTGGACAAAGTCATCCGCACCATGCGCCAGACAGGCGCCGACATGAAAAGCAAATACAAGGAAACAGCCCGTGGCGGGCTGGCCGTGAACATTATCGAGTGCTGATTTCAGCCCGTTTTTTTTCGGGCTTGCGGTGCACAACGCCCAGGCCCCATTCAAGGAGTCATCGATGTCCACTGAACTGTTGAAAACCCCGCTCAACGCGCTGCACCGTGAACTGGGCGCCAAGATGGTCGAGTTCGCGGGCTACGACATGCCCGTGCAATACCCGGCGGGCGTGATGAAAGAACACCTGCACACTCGCGATCAGGCAGGCTTGTTCGACGTGTCGCACATGGGCCAGATCCTGCTCAGCGGCCCGAACGCCGCCAAGGCGCTGGAAACGCTGGTGCCGGTGGACATCATCGACCTGCCCGTCGGCATGCAGCGTTACGCCATGTTCACCAACGAAACGGGCGGCATTCTCGATGACCTGATGGTTGCCAATCTGGGCAACCATCAGTTGATGCTGGTGGTCAACGCAGCCTGCAAGAACGAAGACCTGGCGCATCTGCGCAAACACATCGGCGATCAGTGCGACATCACGCCGCTGTTCGAAGAGCGCGCCCTGCTGGCCCTGCAAGGCCCGCAGGCTGTAACCGCGTTGGCACGCCTCGCGCCGGAAGTCGCGAAGATGATCTTCATGCAATACGTCACCCTGCAAATCGACGGCATCGACTGCTTCGTCAGCCGCTCGGGCTACACCGGGGAAGATGGCTACGAGATTTCGGTTCCGGTTGATCAGGCCGAATCCCTGGCGCGCCGCCTGCTGGCCGAGCCTGAAGTGGCGCCGATTGGCCTCGGCGCTCGCGACTCGCTGCGTCTGGAAGCCGGTTTGTGCCTCTATGGTCACGACATGAATACCGACACCACGCCGATCCAGGCCAGCCTTTTGTGGGCGATTTCCAAAGTCCGCCGAGCCGATGGTGAACGCGCAGGCGGTTTCCCCGGCGCTGAACACGTGTTCGCTCAGCACCAAAGCGGTGCAACTCGCAAGCGCGTTGGCCTGCTGCCACAGGAGCGCACCCCGGTGCGTGAAGGCGCAGAAATCGTCGATGCCGATGACAAAATCATCGGCACGGTGTGCAGTGGCGGCTTCGGCCCGACCCTCGGCGCGCCAGTAGCAATGGGCTACGTGGACGCGGCGTTCACGGCACTTGAGACGCCGGTCTGGGCAATCGTGCGGGGCAAGAAAGTACCAATGAAAGTCAGCAAAATGCCTTTCGTTGCGCCACGTTACTTCCGCGGCTGACCTTGACGTCAAAAAACTGCGGCACCGCAACAGTGCAAAACACTGTTCGACTGCCGCAGTCTGGCGCTTGAAAAACAGCAATGAAATTGTCAGAAAACTGCACTTTCGGATAGGTTCCAATAGCAAAAACTATCGATTCACGCCACTTGGTTAAAGTTTTCAAAAAGTGGCCGAAAGCCCCTGAAACCGGGCTTATCCGGGGCTTGTTTTTTCTGCGAGAGTTAGCGTAGAGTCTCTTAACTGTGTTTGCATAGGTCGCTGGGATCGTGACCTGGGCAGTAGCGCCAAAAGCAATGCTACATCCCGCTCTACGTTTCTTCTTCCTGCAACCAGCCCAGTACTCTTTCGTGTGAAAGGGGCTGTCATTAATTTATGCTTCAAGGAATAAGAAAATGTCTCAACGTCAGAGCGGTACCGTTAAGTGGTTTAACGACGAGAAAGGTTTTGGTTTTATCACTCCAGAGAGCGGTCCGGATCTGTTCGTCCACTTCCGCGCTATTCAGGGCAACGGCTTCAAGAGCCTGAAAGAAGGCCAGAAAGTGACCTTCATCGCTGTGCAAGGCCAGAAAGGCATGCAAGCTGACGAAGTTATCGCTGAAGCTTGATCGCTGAAAGCTGAAAAGCCCCTGATGGCAACATCAGGGGCTTTTTTATGCCTGCGATTTCCTACACTGCCCGTATCCTCGCGAACAGGCACCGTCCATGTCCAAACATGTGTTACGCCCCCAGGGCGAATTTCCCCCCGCTGGCCTGGGCAGACGTCTGGCTGCGATTTTCTATGACGCGCTGCTGTGCGTGGCGCTGCTGATGGTCACTACCTTTCTCTACAAGCTGGTCTGGCTCGCCATCATCGGTGAAACCAGAATGCGCGCACTGTCTGACGCGGGCGCGCTGGACGGCGACCCCCTGCTGTCGACGATTCTGGTGTTCGCCCTGTTCGCTTTCTTCGCAAAGTTCTGGACACATGCCGGGCAGACGCTGGGCATGCAAGTCTGGGGTATTCGTGTTCAAAACGCGGATGGCACCGGGATCAGCCTGTGGCAGGCACTGCTGCGCTTTGTGGTGGCGATTGCGTCGTGGCTGTGTGTGGGGCTGGGCTTCTTCTGGAGCCTGTTCGACAAGCAGAAACGCAGCTGGCATGACATATACTCAGAGACGCAGGTGGTGCGGATTCCGAAGCAGAAAAAAAACTAATCGCCGCTATCTCTGCGCAAGATTCCATACTGCCTGGTCAACCGCTTTAGTCGAAACGCCGCCCGGACCAACGCGGCTCCCACAGCGTTCATCTCCAACATGAAAGCGGACCCGGCGTCAGGCACAAAAAAGCCGACCCTGAAGTCGGCTTTTCGTCATACATCCAGCAATCAACCCGCCCGACGCAGCAGCCAGAGGCCAGCCAGCGCACAAATCCCCGCTGGGACCAGCACGGCGAACAATGGCGAGAAGCCAAACACCAGACTCGACGGCCCTAGCAGGTCCTGCGCGATGCGGAAGGTGAACCCCACCAGAACGCCAGTGAACACACGCTGCCCCAGCGTTACCGAGCGCAACGGGCCGAAGATGAACGAAATCGCCATCAACACCAGCGCCACGGTCACCAACGGTTGCAAAATCTTGGTGTAGAACGCCAACCAGTAACGGCCGTTCGCCAACCCTTGATCGGCCAGGTAGTGCGCATAACTGTACAGCCCGGTCATCGACAGCGATTCAGGTGGCAGCACCACCGTGCTCAGCAACTGCGGGCTCAGGGAAATGTTCCAGCGCTCTTCCGGGGTCGTGACGACTTCGGTGCGGCCTTCGTGGAACAGCGTGGTGGAAACATCCTTGAGCAGCCAGTAATCCGTCTTGTAGTTCGCCTGTTTGGCGAAGCTGGCACTGAGCATGTGGCGCTGATCGTCAAAGTGGTATCGCGTCACACCGTACAGCAGGCCGTTGGGTTGCACGGTGTTGATGTGGATGAACTCCTCACCCTGACGATGCCACAGGCCATGACGTGCACTCTGTGCATCGCCAGTACCCTGTGCCAGCGAACGGGCCGCTTGGGCAGAAGCCTCGGTGACCGGCGCAACGTATTCACCAATCAACAGGCCGGCCACCATCAGCACCAGCATCGGCTTCATGACCGCCCAGACGATACGGCCAATGGACACGCCTGCCGCACGCATGATGGTCAGCTCACTGCTGCTGGCCAGCGTACCCAGGCCAATCAGGCAGCCGATCAATGCCGCCATTGGCAGCATGTCGTACAGACGACGCGGCGCGGTCATGACCACGAAACTGCCCGCATCCCAGAAGGTATAGGTGTCGCTGATGTCGGCCATCTCGTCGATGAACGCGAACAGCGACGCCAGACCCAGAATGATCCCCAACACGGCGATGATCGCCATGAACACGCTTTTTCCGATGTAGCGATCCAGCTTAACCATGAGCCACCTCCGACACTGCGCGGCGACTCGCCAGTTTCAAGCGCAAAGGCTCCCAGTAAAGCAGTCCCAGACCAATGGCCAGGAAGATCGCATGCACCCACCACAAGCCCAGCGCTGCTGGAATCTTGCCCTTCTCCAGCGCACCGCGCGCTGCAATCAGGATGGTGAGGTAGGCCATGTACAACAGAATCGCAGGCAGCAACTTGAGGAACCGACCCTGACGCGGATTGACGCGCGCCAGCGGAACGGCCATCAGCGTCACGATGAAGACAAGAATCGGCAGCGATGTGCGCCATTGCAATTCGGCCCGATTGCGCAACGAGTCTTCGCCGGTGAACAACTCGGAGCTCGGTATGGCGTCGCGGTCGGTAATTTCGTCGCTGATGTCCGGCTTGGGCAACAGTGCACCGTAGGTGTCGTACTTGATCGAGCGGTAGTTGGCCTGACCGGGGTTGCCGTCATAGCGATAGCCGTTGTTCAGAATCAGGTAACGGCTGCCATCGGGCTTGATTTCCTGCTTGCCCTTCTCGGCCACCAGCACGGTGATGCCGTGGTCTTTCTTCTCGTCCAGCTTCTTTTCGGAGATGAACACGCCGCCGAGATTGATGCGGTCGTCGGTCATGGTTTCGGTGTACGTCACACGGCTGCCGTCACGCAGCAACTGAAAGCGGCCCGGCACCAGGGTGTCGAACTCGGTCATTGCGTCCTGTTTGTTGATCAGTAACTGGAACTGGGTCGCACCTTGCGGCGCAAGGCTAAAGCTCAGCCAGGCCACCAACAGTGATATCAGCGCGGCAGGCGCCAGCGTCATCCACAGCAGGCGTTGCTGGCTCATGCCAGTGGCCGATAACACGGTCATCTCGCTTTCCAGGTACAAACGCCCGTACGCCAGCAGGATGCCAAGGAACAGACCCAGCGGCAGAATCAGTTGCAAGAAGCCTGGCAGACGAAAGCCCATGATCAGAAACAGCACACCTGGATCGAGTGCGCCGGAGGCAGCCTGGGCCAGGTATTTGATGAAGCGACCACTCATGATGATCACCAGCAGCACGGCACTCACAGCGCTCAAGGTAACCAGCACTTCTCGGGACAGGTAACGGAAGACAATCAAACCAGACACTCCAGGGTCGTCACGCTCAGGCAGCCTGACAAGGAAATGGGTCACTCAGGACGCGCGCGACGCGAACCCGCGAAAAAATATGCGGCATTATCCTGTGATTGATCGTGTCTGTCACTGCGTGCGCCGGATACTTTATTTGCCCGATGCAGGCACGAGCGTCCCTATTCGGGGTTGTCAGGGGTCATAAGCCGGGGTCAAACTGCGGGCCTTGCCGCGAGCACGGGGTCGCAGGTCATCGCCACTCACCGGGCCGCGCAATCATATTGCGATAAACCACAGTTTATTCGGGGACCCCGACATGGAATTGGTTGTTAAGAGCGTCAGTGCAGAAACCTTGAAAACCGCCACCCTGGTGGTTGCCGTCGGTGAAGGCCGTACCCTGAGCGATGTTGCACAAAGTATCGACATTCTGAGCGGCGGCGCCATCAGCGCAGTGCTCAAACGCGGCGACCTGGCAGGCAAAGTGGGCCAGAGCCTGTTGCTGCACAACCTGCCCAACGTCAAGGCTGAACGCGTGCTACTGGTCGGCACCGGTAAAGAAGCCGAACTGGGCGACCGCCCCTTCCGCAAGATCATCAGCGGCGTGCTGAACACCCTGAAAAGCCTGGGTGGCACCGATGCCGCCTTTGCGCTGGATCACCTGAAGGTCAAGAACCGTGACACCTACGGCAAGAACCGCCTGCTGGTGGAAACCCTGGCCGATGGCGAGTACGTGTTCGACCAGTTTAAAAGCCAGAAAGCCGACCCTCGCGCGCTGAAGAAAGTCACCCTGCTGACCGCCAAGTCCAGCGTCGCCGACGTCGAGCGCGCCGCGAAGCACGCGCAGGCCATCGCCGCCGGTATGGCCGTGACCCGCACGCTGGGCAACCTGCCACCGAACATCTGCCACCCGACCTACCTGGGCGAGCAAGCCAAGGCACTGGGCAAGGCCAATAAAGGCCTGAAAGTCGAAGTCTTCGACGAGAAGAAGATCGCCGAGCTGGGTATGGGCTCGTTCTACGCCGTAGGTCAGGGCAGCGCCCAACCGCCGCGCCTGATCGTCATGCAGTACAACAACGGCAAGAAAAGCGAGAAGCCTTACGTGCTGGTCGGCAAAGGCATCACGTTCGACACGGGCGGCATCAGCCTGAAGCCGGGCCTGGGCATGGACGAAATGAAATTCGACATGTGCGGCGCCGCCAGCGTGTTCGGCACCCTGAATGCCGTACTGCAACTGCAACTTCCAATCAACCTGGTGTGCATCATCGCCGCAGCGGAAAACATGCCGAGCGGCACCGCGACCCGTCCGGGCGACATCGTCAAGACCATGAGCGGCCAGACCGTCGAAATCCTCAACACCGACGCCGAAGGCCGTCTGGTGCTGTGCGACGCACTGACCTACGCCGAACGCTTCAAGCCAAAGGCCGTCATCGACATCGCAACCCTGACCGGCGCCTGCGTGGTTGCTCTGGGTGGCCACACATCCGGCCTGCTGGGCAACAGCGACACGCTGATCGAACAAGTGCTGGACGCAGGCAAACGCGCCGACGACCGCGCCTGGCAACTGCCGCTGTTCGATGAGTACCAAGAGCAACTGGACAGCCCGTTCGCTGACATCGCCAACATTGGCGGTCCGAAAGCCGGCACCATCACTGCGGCCTGCTTCCTGTCGCGCTTTGCCAAATCGTTCGAGTGGGCGCACCTGGACATCGCCGGGACCGCCTGGCTGAGCGGCGGCAAGGACAAGGGCGCCACCGGCCGTCCGGTTCCGCTGCTGACCCAATACCTGCTTGACCGCGCAGGCGTGTAAAACGCCCTCGAAACTCGCCGGGCCTTCTCGTTTCGAGCGGCCCGGCAGGTTTCACGCTCTGGACCGTTCATGACCCAAGTCGACTTTTACATCCTGCCTACCGCCGACCCGCGCGCACGGCTGGACTTCGCCTGCAAACTTACCGACAAGGCCTGGCGCCTCGGCCATCGCATCTACCTGCATTGCAGCGATGCCGAACAGCGCGCTGAGCTGGACGCCCGTTTGTGGCGTTTCAAGGGCGAAACCTTCGTGCCCCACGGCTCGGTCGAAGACGATCAGGACGCCCCGGTGGCATTGGGCATCGGTACCGATCCCGGGCAACATCAGGATTTGCTGGTCAATCTGGACCTGCGCATCCCCGATTTTTTCAAACGATTTGCGCGTGTCGCGGAGATCGTCGTGGAGGCCCCGCCCATCCGCGAAGCGGCGCGAGAGAGTTTCCGCTTCTACCGTGAACAGGGCTATCCTCTGCACAACCACCGACTGCAGCGTTTTTGAGTACACGATGGACAATCCAAAAACCCTGAAAGACTCCGCGCATCTGCTGGACGACCTGGAGTCGATCCGCCAGTTGCTCGGCGATGATTCGATCAACCCGCCGCTGCTGACCGAAACGGTCCCCCACGAAGGCCAGATCCCTTTGCTTTTCGATGTGGTCAGCGGTCAGGTCGTCGCGGCGGACGAGCCCGACACGCACACCACCGACATTCCTGTGCTGCAACCTGAGCCTGTAGCAGCCATTGCGCCGCCTGCCGCTGCCCAGCCAGAACCGAATCCCCATACGCCGAACCCCGACGACCTGCTGCACCTGGACAGCGAACTGCGCGCCGCTGCGCAATTGATCATGCAAGACGTGATCGACGATTTCGCGCCCCACATCGAGAACGAGATCAAACGGCGTCTCGAAGCGCGGATGGAGCGACTGCTGAGCCAATATCCAGGCCAGTGACGAATCCTGGGACGGCGCTGACGTCTCGTGTGGGAGGCGGCTTGCTGGCGAAAGCGGCCTGCCGGTCACCTCATTCGTAACGGGCCCGACGCTTTCGCCAGCAAGCCGGCTCCCACTAGAACGGCGTCCCGCCAGGGAGTTCAATGCGTTCCTGCCGCCCCGCTACACCTGATCCTCGTGAAAAGCTATACTTCCCGGCTTTTCCGACTGAAAGCAGATCAGGTTCCCGCCGCGCATGGACAAGACCTACCAGCCGCACGCCATCGAAACTTCCTGGTACCAGACCTGGGAGTCCGAGAATTATTTCGCTCCGCAAGGCGCGGGCGACTCGTACACCATCATGATTCCGCCGCCGAACGTCACCGGCAGCCTGCACATGGGCCATGGTTTCAACAACGCGATCATGGACGCCTTGATCCGTTTCCGCCGCATGCAGGGTCGCAACACCCTGTGGCAGCCGGGCACCGACCACGCCGGTATCGCCACGCAGATGCTGGTGGAGCGTCAACTGGAAGCCTTGGGCCAGAACCGTCACGACCTGGGTCGCGAAAAATTCCTCGAAAAAGTCTGGGAATGGAAGGATCAGTCCGGCGGCAACATCAGCCGTCAGATCCGCCGCCTGGGCTCGTCCGTGGACTGGAGCCGTGAGCGCTTCACCATGGACGACGGCCTGTCCGAAGCCGTTAAAGAAGCCTTCGTGCGCCTGCACGAAGACGGCCTGATCTACCGCGGCAAGCGCCTGGTCAACTGGGACACCAAGCTGCACACCGCCATCTCCGACCTCGAAGTGGAAAACCACGACGAAAAAGGCAGCCTGTGGAACCTGCGCTACCCGCTGGCCGACGGCGCCAGGACCGCCGAAGGTCTGGACTACCTGATCGTCGCCACCACCCGCCCGGAAACCATGCTGGGTGATGCCGCCGTCGCCGTGAACCCGAACGACGAGCGCTACCAGGCGCTGATCGGCAAGTTCGTCGAGCTGCCGCTGGTAGGCCGCCGCATCCCGATTATCGCTGACGACTACTGCGATCCTGAGTTCGGCACCGGCTGCGTGAAGATCACCCCGGCCCACGATTTCAACGACTACGAAGTCGGCAAGCGCCACAACCTGCCGTTGCTGAACATCTTCGACAAAAACGCCACCGTGCTGCCTGCCGCTCAGGTGTTCAACCTCGACGGCACGCTGAACGACTCCATCGACGGCAGTTGGCCCGCTGAATACGCGGGTCTGGACCGCTTTGAAGCGCGTAAGCAAATCGTTGCCGCATTCGAAGCCGCAGGCCTTTTGGTCAGCGTTGACGACCACGCGCTGAAGGTCCCGAAAGGCGACCGCTCCGGCACCGTCATCGAACCATGGCTGACTGACCAGTGGTACGTCTCCACCAAGCCACTGGCCGAACCTGCGATCGCTGCTGTGGAAGACGGCCGCATCGCCTTCGTACCGAAGCAGTACGAAAACATGTACTTCTCCTGGATGCGCGACATTCAGGACTGGTGCATCAGCCGTCAGCTGTGGTGGGGCCATCGCATCCCGGCCTGGTACGACGAGTCTGGCAAGGTCTACGTTGGCCGCGACGAAGCCGAAGTGCGCGCCAAGCACAACCTCGGTCCAGACGTTGCGCTGCAACAGGACAACGACGTCCTGGACACTTGGTTCAGTTCCGGCCTGTGGACCTTCTCCACACTGGGCTGGCCTGAGCAGACCGACTTCCTGAAGACCTTCCACCCGACTGACGTGCTGGTCACCGGCTTCGACATCATTTTCTTCTGGGTCGCCCGGATGATCATGCTCACCATGCATTTGGTGAAAAACGAAGACGGCACAGCACAGGTCCCATTCAAGACCGTGTACGTCCACGGTCTGGTGCGCGACGGTCAGGGCCAGAAAATGTCCAAGTCCAAGGGCAACGTCCTGGACCCGCTAGACATCATCGACGGTATCGAGCTGGAAGCACTGGTGCAAAAGCGCACCAGCGGCATGATGCAGCCAAAACTGGCGAAGAAGATCGAGAAGCAGACCCGCGACGAGTTCGCCGACGGCATCGCCAGCTACGGCACCGACGCCCTGCGTTTCACCTTCTGCTCGCTGGCGTCCACCGGTCGCGACATCAAGTTCGACATGGGTCGCGTCGAAGGCTATCGCAACTTCTGCAACAAGATCTGGAACGCCGCGCGCTACGTGCTCGACAAAGGCGAAGACTGCGGCCAGAACGGCGAAGCGTATGAATTGTCGCTGCCGGACCGCTGGATCATCTCGCAACTGCAACGCACCGAAGCCGAAGTGACCCGCCAACTGGATCAATTCCGCTTCGACCTCGCCGCACAAGCGCTGTACGAGTTCATCTGGAACCAGTACTGCGACTGGTACCTGGAGCTGTCCAAGCCGGTGCTGTGGGACGAGAACGCACCCGTCGAGCGTCAGCGTGGCACCCGCCGTACGCTGGTTCGCGTGCTGGAAGTGGCGCTGCGTCTGGCGCACCCGTTCATGCCGTTCATCACCGAAGAAATCTGGCAGCGCCTGGCGCCGCTGGTCGGTGCAGAAGGCAAGACCATCATGCTGCAACCGTGGCCAGTGGCGAACGAAGAGCGCATCGACGCCGCTGCCGAAGGCGACATCGAATGGCTCAAGAGCCTGATGCTGGGCGTGCGTAACATCCGTGGCGAGATGAACATCGGCCCGGGCAAACCGCTGCAACTGTTCCTCAAGAACGTCAGCGCCGAAGACCAGCGTCGCCTGAACGAGAACGAGCACTTGCTGAAGAAGCTGGCCAAGCTTGAATCGTTCACCGTGCTGGAAGCGGCTGCCGAAGCGCCGCTGTCGGCCACCGCGCTGGTCGGCGAGATGGAAGTGTTGGTGCCAATGGCTGGCCTGATCGACAAAGGCGCTGAACTGGCGCGTCTGGACAAGGAAATCCAGCGTCTGCAAGGTGAAGTGCAACGTGTGGGCGGCAAGCTGTCCAACGCCGCCTTCGTCGACAAGGCCCCGGCAGACGTCATCGCAAAAGAGCGCGCCAAACTGGCCGAGGCCGAACAGGCCCTGGGCAAGCTGGCGGAACAGCACGCGCGGATTGCGAGCTTGTAACAACCCAATCAGCCAGCCCAATAACCGGGCTGGCTGATTCACACAGACCCTGTGGGAGCCGGCTTGCTGGCGAAGGCGTCGGATCAATCGACATCACGTTGTCTGACCTGACGCCTTCGCCAGCAAGCCGGTTCCCACAGGGTTTTGTGTTTTAACCGGAACAATATGCGATGACCAAACCCGAGCCGTTCAAACCACCGCGCAAGAAGCCCAAACCCGCGACCTCAGCCAAGCCTGCCGAAACGCGGGAAAAGGCCAGCCTGCACCCGCGCAACCGCCACCAGGGCCGTTACGACTTTCCCAAGCTGATCAAGGCCAGCCCCGAACTGGGGCAGTTCGTGATCATCAATCCTTACGGTAAAGAGAGCATCGACTTCGCCAACCCGGCAGCGGTGCGGGTATTCAACCGTGCGCTACTCAAGGCCTTCTACGGCATCGCCCACTGGGACATTCCAACGGATTACCTCTGCCCGCCCATCCCCGGCCGCGCTGATTACCTGCACTTCCTCGCGGACCTGCTGGCCGAATATAACGACGGCGTGATCCCTCGCGGCGCAGCGATTAAAGCGCTGGACGTAGGCACCGGAGCCAACTGCGTCTACCCGCTGATTGGTCACAGCGAATACGGCTGGCATTTCGTAGGTTCAGACATCGACAAAATCGCCCTCGCCTCGGCCACCACCATCGTCAAGGCAAACAACCTCGGCAAAGCCATCAGCCTGCGTCAGCAAAGCGATCGCTCGCTGATCCTGAAAGGCCTGCTGCACACCGAAGAACGCTTCGACATCACCTTGTGTAACCCGCCCTTCCACGCTTCGGCTGAGGAAGCGCTGAGCGGCAGCCGACGCAAATGGCGAGCACTGGGCAAAGCCGATCCGAAGCGCAAACTGCCGGTGCTGAACTTTGGTGGTCAGGCGGCGGAGTTGTGGTGCGAAGGCGGCGAGGCAAGATTCGTCGCACAATTGATCACCGAGAGTGCACAAGTGCCTGATCAGGTGCTGTGGTTCAGCACGCTGGTGTCCAAGGCATCGAATCTGCCGCTGATCCAGAGCACGCTGAAAAAGGTGGGCGCAGTTGAAAGCCGCGTCGTTGAGATGTCACAAGGACAGAAGCAGAGCCGCTTCGTGGCCTGGACCTTCCAAGACAAGGCACAGCAGGCCGCGTGGCGAGCAGAGCGCTGGAACAGCCGATAACGCAAGACGGATTTTGTGGGAGACGGCCGGGCGGCGCTCCGCTAGGTGGCGAAAGCGGTGCGTCAATCGACATAGATGTTGCTGACCCGACGCTTTCGCCACCAAGGCGGCTCCCACAGGATTGCGCTCAGCTCTCAAATCCCGGACACAAAAAAACCGTGCCCGGATCACTCCGTCACACGGTTTCTCTTACAAGAAGCGTTGTCGCTTACTTGTTAACAGCGTCAGTCAGGCCTTTGGCCACAACCAGCTTGATGACTTTCTTGGCAGGGATTTCGATCGCTGCACCCGTCGAAGGGTTACGGCCAGTACGGGCAGGACGCTCGGTCACTTTCAGTTTGCCAATGCCTGGCACGGTGATTTCACCGCCGTTTTCCAGTTGGTCAGCGACGATTTGGCCCAATTGGTCCAGAGCATTGCGCGCGGTGGTTTTTGGCGCGTCGATAGCTTCTGCGATATCGGCGATCAATTGGTCTTTAGTCAGAGCCATGGTGGTGTTCCTTCCCTATCAAATTCATATGGTTTGCAGAGTGTGTACAGACGCGAAATGTAGATACCGAAATCGGTCTTTGGTTCGGCCAGACGCCCACAAACTGCATGCTTGGCGCGCTTCGGGTGCGCAAGACCGGGCAAAGCTAGCACAGAGCCAAGCAAATATCCGCACCTGACTAGCCATTTGGTCAGCTTTATCGCGATTGAGGGGTAAAAAAGTCATATTAACGGCCCTGAAACCGGGTTTCGGACCTCGCCAGCGCGCGTTCCGCCGACTCTGCGGTACACTTGGCGACTTTCGCACGGGCCTTCCACTTCCCCGTTCAGTCCCCTTTCAGCAGCCGAGAACTCCATGCCGATCCGTCATGCCATCGTCCACCTGATCGACAAGAAACCCGACGGCACACCCGCAGTCCTTCACGCGCGCGATTCCGAACTCACGGAGTCCCAGGCCATCGAGAACATGCTGGCCGATCTCAACGAGAGCTATAACGCCAAACAAGGCAAGGCGTGGGGTCTGTTCCATCCTGAATCCGGTGCCCATCCGTTCAGCGGCTGGCTGAAGGAGTACCTCGACGACGGCAAAGACTTCACGGCATTCAGTCGCGTGGCGGTCGAGCACCTGCAAAAGCTGATGGAGGAATCCAACCTGTCCGTGGGCGGCCACGTGCTGTTCGCGCACTACCAACAGGGCATGACCGACTACCTGGCGATTGCGCTGCTGCACCACAGCGAAGGCGTGGCGGTGAACGACGAGCTGGACGTCACGCCTTCTCGCCATCTGGACCTGGGCCAACTGCACCTCGCGGCGCGCATCAACATCTCCGAGTGGCAGAACAACAAGGCGTCCAAGCAGTACATCTCGTTCATCAAGGGTAAGAACGGCAAAAAAGTCTCTGAATATTTCCGCGACTTCATCGGCTGTCAGGAAGGCGTCGACGGCCCCGGTGAGACCCGCACCTTGCTCAAGGCCTTCAGCGACTTCGTCGAGAGCGAAGACTTGCCGGAAGAGTCCACCCGCGAAAAGACCAAGGCCTTGGTCGACTACGCGAGCAGCCAGAGTAAGATGGGCGAGCCGATCGCACTGGAAGAACTGTCCGGCCTGATCGACGAAGACCGCCCACGTGCCTTCTACGAACACATCCGCAACAAGGATTATGGCCTGTCGCCAGAGATTCCGGCCGATAAGCGCACACTCAACCAGTTCCGCCGCTTTACCGGGCGCGCCGAGGGGCTGTCGATCAGCTTCGAGGCGCACTTGCTGGGCGACAAGATCGAGTACGACGAAGAAAAAGGGACACTGATCATCAAGGGCCTGCCAACTCAACTCACCGACCAGTTGAAAAGGCGCTGAACACCATGCTGATACGCACCCTCAAGAAGTTCGTACTGATCATGCTAGTGGTGGTCGTCTATCAGAACTGGGGCAAGATCGAGAACCTCATTCACCCGGACCCGGCGATCTCGGCGCAGGTCCAGACGAACGCGAAGGTGACGCTGTACGCCACCGACTGGTGCGGCTACTGCAAACAGACCCGACGCTTTCTCGACAGCAAGGGCATTCCTTATACCGAGTACGACATCGAAAAAGATGCCGTAGGGCGCAAGGCGTACGAAGCGCTGGGAGGACGCGGCATTCCCCTGATCGACGTGAACGGGACGCTGATCAGAGGGTTTTCCGAGGAAGAGATTCTGGCCGCGCTGAAATAGATCAGCGCTTTTCAATGCGAAATCCGAGCCGGGGGAAATGCACATGCACCTCTCCCGCGCGCTCGTCCTCCCGGCGCAGGATGATTTCTTCACGGCCATTGAACACCAGCTCGCCTTGAACCGGGTTCACGCCATAATCCACCGCACTGACGCTCACCTGCTGCCCGGCTTCGAAGCCATTGGGATCAACCAGGATCTCGTCCGGCAGTGGCGCAGGCGTCGCCTGACGCGCGATGTCCACAGCGTCCGCCGAGTTCAGCTCACTGGCCGCACCATGGCCGAAACCGATCACGCGCTGATACCAGGCGAGCACCGCCGGATAGTCATCGACCAGTGGTGCGGTCACAGGGGTTTGCTTCAAAAACCACAGGGTATGGGCGACCGAAAAATCGGCAATCGACGGATCACCCAACAGAAAATCGCCGTTGCGCTCCAACTGAGTCTCCAAACGGCTCATCAACGTGGGCCATTGGTGCTGAGCCTGTTCCAGTGGCACCCGTGTCGCACTTCCTCCTTCGAAGAACGAAGCCCGGTCCGCAACAAAGGCTTTAACGGCCTCAGGCGGCAGCTTGGCGAAACGCAGCGCTAGTGAAGCGGGCTGGAAGACCAGGCTCACCGAATGCAGGAACAACACCGAGTCGGCCCAACTCGCCAGGCTGTCCGCAATGAACGACTGCCCCTCAGGATAGAACGTGGGTGAAGCCTTTTGCGCTTCGAGGCGACGGGCCATCAGGGCGGTGTCACAGTAAATATCCGCGCCCACCTGCAGCACCGGCGTCTTGCGATAACCGCCCGTCAACGCGACCACATCGGGCTTTGGCATGATCGGCGGAATGATCACCGAACGCCATGACAGTCCTTTGAAACCGAGCATCAAACGGGCCTTTTCAGAGAACAGGGACGTGGGGTAGTGATGCAGGATCAGGTCTGACATGGTTCGGCCCATCAGCAGGTATGAAGCACCAGCATAGCGGCGACCGGCCTGGCAGCCTACCCGCTCACGTTAATGGCACCGAATCACGCTCATGGATGAAGCTGGTAGCCAGCGCTTCCTTCGCGCTTTTTCGCAGCTTTTTGATCAATCGCTCCTGACGCAACGCTTCGCGCTTGTCGGCACACGCCTCGATGTACACCAGCGCAACAGCGGGGCTGGAGTAGAAGAAGCGCGCCCCCTTTCCGCTCTGGTGCTTGGCGAAACGCTTGTGGGGATCGTCACTGATACCGCAATACAGCGAACCGTTCGCCGCGCGCACCAGATAGACAAACCATGGCTTGCTGGTGGCCGGTTCAGGT
The DNA here is from genome assembly GCF_045764065.1 of Pseudomonas sp. Pseu.R1. Lineage (NCBI taxonomy): Bacteria > Pseudomonadati > Pseudomonadota > Gammaproteobacteria > Pseudomonadales > Pseudomonadaceae > Pseudomonas > Pseudomonas sp. Pseu.R1. The sequence goes on from NZ_JBJGEE020000001.1 coordinate 2,554,315, forward strand.
GCGGGATCAGCGAGGGCATCGGTCATCGTGCATGTGAGGTCTGGGGAGCAGGGGCGCCGATTCTAACAGAGCCTCAACGTCCCGCCTGAAACGCCTTCAGCCCCTTTTGCGCCTGAGCGCGAATCGCATTCTGCACCAGAGGCGTCCAGCCCAGCAGAGCGCCTTTCGCGCCCAACGCCTGACGGGACCAGCGCCAAAGGTCGAACTGGTCGTGATGTTCGCAAATCTTGCCATCACGAAACACAAAGCGCGCCTGAATGTCGTTGACCACCGTGCGCCCGGTCTGGCTGAACAGGTAGGTGGCGACCCAGTGCGCAGCGCCGGTACGCTCATCGGCGCGCACGTTGTCAAAGCGTACAGAGAATTCTTTGGCCCGCGAGGTGAGCATGCGCCACATGTCCCCCGCCTGACGGCCACGCAGCTCGCCGAACACCGGATCACTGAACAGGACATCGTCGGAGTAGCACGCGGCCATGGTCTCGGCATCGAGTCGGTTGAACGCTTCGTAGAAACGGGTGATCAGCGCGCTGTTTTGCTCGCTTTGGTTGATATCGCTCATGCGCAGGACATCCCTGAAAAAGATGCCTGCACGATAAGCGGCCTCGACGGGTTTTGCCACGGACATTCGCGCGACAAATACCCGGACTCAGACTTTCTCGCTGGTCACGTCCACATACAGTGCTCGGCCTGCGCCCATCCCCGCGAGGATCGCGCCGACGCCAATCAGACCGAAAATCCAGCCCACTGCGCTCCAACTGCCGGTCCAGTCGTGCACCACACCCACGGCAAACGGCCCCAGCGATGCGAGCGTGTAACCGACGCCCTGGGCCATGCTCGATAAATTGGCGGCGACGTGCGAATCCCGCGAGCGCAACACAATCAAGGTCAACGCCAGACTGAACGTGCCACCCTGCCCCAATCCGAGCACCACGGCCCAAAACCACAACTGGTTGACCGGCGCGTAGAGGCAGCCGTACAGGCCACCAAGGGTCAACAGCATCACCAGCAGAATCGCCAACCGCTGATCCTTGCCTCGCGTCGCCAGCCAAGGTGCCGCTAACGAACTGAGCAACTGAACCATGATTGAACCCGAAAGCAGCAACCCGCTCTCTGTCGGCGTGAGGCCGCGGGCGATCAGAATCGACGGCAGCCATCCAAAAACGATGTACGCCAGCGAAGATTGCAGGCCCATGTACAGCGTCACTTGCCGCGCCAGCCGGTCGCGAAACAAACCGCGCACGCGGTAGGCAACCTGATGCTGGCCATGGCTTTGCCGCGTCTGGGGCCACCAGAAAATCGCCGCGAGCAGCGCCGGAACGATCCAGAAACCCAGGCCCAGCGTCCAACTGCCACCGCTATCAGTGCCGAACGCCTGACTCAACGGGACCGTTGAACCCGCAGCGACTGCCGCGCCCAGACACAGCGCCATGGTGTAAACGCCGGTCATGGTGCCCGCCTGTTTGGCGAAATCACGCTTAACGATGCCAGGCAGCAATACGCCGATGATGCCGATGCTCGCACCCGACAAAATGCTTCCCGCGAAGAGCCCCGCCACGCCAAACGAACTGCGTAGCAAAATCCCGCAGGTCAGCGTCAGGAGAATCCCGAACACGACTCGCTCGCTGCCAAATCGCCTTGCCAGCACAGGGGCCAATGGTGCGAACAAGCCCAGGCACAACACAGGCAACGTCGTCAGCAGGCCCGCGGTGACAGCGGACAACCCGAGGCTCTTCGACACTTCGCTGAGCAACGGCGCCATGCTCGACAACGCCGGACGCAGATTCAGCGCCACCAACACCAGCCCCAACAGCAAAAACCACGGGCGCCTTAACACTGGACGATGCTGCTGAACCTGCTCATCGTCGGCTTCCGCATCGATCAGCAGCTCATTGAGTTCATGATGTTTTCGGGAATGGGATAGCGTGTCGCTCGCCGTCGGCGCCTTGGTCGTCATGGGATTCTCGTGGGGGCAGGATTGTGTAACAGCGCATTGCGCAAAGACGTAATCCTGTTGGAGATCACGAGAGAACACAAGTTTTGCGTGGATTGAATACAAAAAAGGCGTACTGATCACCCCGTAGCAGCCCGGCTTGCCGGCGGTTGCGCCTTTGAAATCGCTGCCGCCGAAAAGCCGGACTGCTACAGGAGCTCAACCCAATCACAACTCAGCGTGATTAAACAAAAACCCGGACACAAGGCCCGGGTTTTTGGGTACGGCTATTAACTCAATGAAGAATCTGGCTGAGGAACAGCTTCGTTCGGTCGCTTTGGGGGTTGTCGAAGAAGTCGTTGGGGGCGGCCTGTTCGACGATTTCGCCTTTGTCCATGAAGATCACGCGGTTGGCCACGGTGCGGGCGAAGCCCATTTCGTGGGTTACGCAGAGCATGGTCATGCCTTCTTCCGCCAGGCCGACCATGGTGTCCAGCACCTCTTTCACCATTTCCGGGTCGAGGGCCGAGGTTGGCTCGTCGAACAGCATGATTTTCGGCTTCATGCACAACGCACGAGCGATGGCCACGCGCTGTTGCTGACCGCCGGAGAGTTGGCCCGGGTACTTGTGCGCCTGCTCTGGAATGCGCACGCGCTCCAGGTAGTGCATGGCGATTTCTTCGGCTTTTTTCTTCGGCATCTTGCGCACCCACATCGGTGCCAGCGTGCAGTTCTGCAGGATGGTCAGGTGCGGGAAGAGGTTGAAGTGCTGGAACACCATGCCGACTTCGCGGCGGATGGTTTCGATCTGCTTCAGGTCAGACGTCAGCTCGGTGCCGTCCACGATGATGCGGCCTTGCTGGTGTTCTTCCAGACGGTTCAGGCAGCGAATGGTGGTCGACTTGCCCGAACCCGAAGGGCCGCACAAAACGATACGCTCGCCCTGACGCACGTTCAGGTTGATGTCTTTGAGTACATGGAACTGGCCGTACCATTTGTGTACGCCTTCCATACGGATCATGCCTTCGGCGCCCAGAGGCTTTTTGATAACTTCGCTCATCATTTGACTCCTAACGCTTGTGGCCTGTGTCCAACTTACGCTCCAAGTGCATGGAGTAGCGGGACATACCGAAACAGAAGATCCAGAACACCAGGGCTGCGAACACGTAGCCCTCGGTCGCCATGCCGAGCCAGTTCGGGTCGGCGGCAGCCTGCTTGACGCTGTTGAGCAGGTCGAACAGGCCGATGATGATCACCAGACTGGTGTCCTTGAACAGCGCGATCACGGTGTTCACCAGACCCGGAATTACCAGCTTCAGGGCTTGCGGCAGAATCACCAGGCCCATGCGACGCCAATAGCCCAGGCCCATGGCCGCAGCAGCTTCGTACTGGCCCTTCGGGATGGCCTGCATGCCACCACGCACCACCTCGGCCACATAAGCCGACTGGAACATGATCACGCCGATCAGAGCGCGGAGCAGTTTGTCGAAGTTCATGCCTTCCGGCAGGAACAGCGGCAACATCACCGACGACATGAACAGCACGGTGATCAGCGGAACGCCGCGCCAGAACTCGATAAACGTCACGCAAATCACGCGAATCGCCGGAAGATCGGAGCGACGGCCAAGGGCCAGGATCACGCCCAACGGCAGCGCACCGGCGATACCGACCGTGGCGATCACCAGCGTCAGCATCAGGCCGCCCCACTGGCTGGTCGCCACTTCGGCCATGCCGAACAGGCCGCCATGCAGCAGGAAGTACGCGATGATCGGGTAGATCACCAGGAAGCTCAGGCCATAAATCGCCTTGCGCGGCGTGGCTTTGATGAACAGCGGCGCAGCGCCGATGATCGCAAGCCACACGGTCAGATCGACCCTCCAGCGCAATTCCTGAGGGTAGTAGCCGTACATGAACTGGCCGAAGCGCTGTTCGATGAACACCCAACAGGCGCCCGCCTTGGTGCAGTCGGCGCGGGTGCTGCCGACCCAGTTGGCGTCGAAAATCGCCCAGCTCAGCAGCGGAGGAACGACGAGCCAGATCAGGTAGATCGCGAACAGGGTCAACAGGGTGTTGATCCAGTTCGAGAACAGATTCTGGCGCATCCATGCCACCGGGCCGAAGACTTTGCTCGGCGGCGGCATGTCAGGTTTGAAAGTATGGGATGTCATGCGCGAGTCCTCACCGCTCGATCAGCGCAATGCGCTTGTTGTACCAGTTCATCAGCAGGGAAATGCTGATGCTGATCGCCAGGTAAACACTCATGGTGATGGCAATGACTTCGATGGCCTGACCGGTCTGGTTAAGAACGGTACCAGCGAACAGCGAAACCATTTCCGGGTAACCGATGCCGGCCGCCAGCGAAGAGTTTTTCGCCAGGTTCAGGTATTGGCTGGTCAGCGGCGGAATGATCACCCGCAGGGCTTGCGGGATGATGACCTTGCGCAGCGTCGGACCTGGGCGCAGCCCCAGCGAGCGGGCAGCTTCAGTCTGGCCGTGGCTGACGGACTTGATACCGGAACGCACGATTTCAGCGATGAACGCTGCGGTGTACACGGTCAGGGCCAGGGTCAGCGCCAGCAGTTCAGGGATCAGTACCCAGCCGCCAACGAAGTTGAAGCCTTTGAGTTCGGGGACTTCCCAATGCACCGGCGCACCGAAGATCAGCGCGCACAGCGCAGGGATCACGATGAACAGGGCCAGGCCCGCCCAGAACTTATGGAACGGCACGCCGGTTTCGTCGAAGCGCTTGTTCGCCCACTTCGCCATGAACACGATGGCGACGATGGCCAGCACAATGCTGATCACGAACGGCCAAGTGGCGTCGTTAGTGATTGCAGCGGGCATGTTCAGGCCACGGCTGCTGACGAAGAACGAACCGAAAAAGCCGTGCGCTGCGCGCGGTCCTGGCAGTGTCAGGAACACGGCGAAGTACCAGAACAGGATCTGCAAAAGTGGCGGGATGTTACGGAAGACTTCGACGTAAACCGTCGCCAGCTTGTTGATGATCCAGTTGTTGGACAGTCGCGCCACGCCGACGACAAAGCCGAGCAGGGTCGCGAGGATCACGCCGATGAACGTCACCAACAGCGTGTTGAGCAAACCGATGAGGAAAACCCGCGCGTACGAGTCCGACTCCTTGAAGGGAATCAGGTGCTGCGCGATGCCGAAACCGGCACTGTTTTCAAGGAAACCGAAACCGGAGGTGATGCCCCGGTGTTGCAGGTTGGTCTGGGTGTTATCGAACAGATACCAACCCATCGCGACTACCGCGATAACCGTGATTATCTGGAATAGCCACGCACGCACTTTGGGGTCGCTGAGGGATAGCCTCTGCTTGGGTGCGCTGATCTGATTTTGCATGGGAGTGCCCCGGAAGAAATGCAACGAAGCGCCCGGCTACGGTTCGCGTAGCCGGGCGCAGGTCAATCAACGCACTGGTGGCGCGTATTGAATGCCGCCGTTGGTCCACAGAGCGTTCATGCCACGGTCGATTTCCAGAGGAGTGGTTTTACCCAGGTTCTTCTCGAAGATTTCGCCGTAGTTACCGACTTGCGAAACGACCTTGACGACCCAGTCCTTCGGCAGTTTCAACTGAGGACCGTATTCGCCGTCAGCACCCAGCAGGCGAGCAACGTCAGGGTTCTTGGTCGATTTGGCTTCGGCTTCGACGTTCTTGGAGGTCACGCCTGCTTCTTCAGTGTTCAGCAGTGCGTAGCCAACCCAGCGAACGATCTCGGTCCACTCTTCGTCGCCGCGGCGAACCACAGGGGCCAGAGGTTCCTTGGAGATGGTTTCAGGCAGAACGACGTAGTCTTTCGGAGAAGCCAGCTTGGAGCGTTGTGCGTACAGCTGCGATTTGTCGGAGGTCAGCACGTCGCAACGACCGGATTCCAGCGACTTGGCGCTTTCGTCGGAGGTGTCGAAGGTGATCGGGGTGTATTTCAAGCCGTTGGAACGGAAGTAGTCCGACACGTTCAGCTCGGTAGTGGTACCGGCTTGAATACAGATGGTCGCACCGTCCAGCTCCTTCGCGCTCTTCACGCCCAGCTTGCTGTTGGCCAGGAAGCCAACGCCGTCGTAGTAGGTCACGAAGCCTGGGAATACCAGACCCATGCTCGCATCGCGGGAGCTGGTCCAGGTGGTGTTACGGGACAGGATGTCGATCTCGCCGGATTGCAGCGCGGTGAAACGCTCTTTGGCGTTCAATTGGCTGAATTTGACTTTCTTGGCATCGCCAAACACGGCAGCAGCTACAGCACGGCAAACGTCGGCGTCGATACCAACGATGGTGCCACTCTTGTCAGGCACCGAGAAACCCGGCAGACCATCGCTCACGCCGCACTGAATGAAGCCTTTCTTTTGAATGGCGTCCAGTGTCGCACCCGCCTGAGCGAAACTGCTGACACCAAGTGCTGCTGCGGCGGCCACTACAGCCAGGGTGGATTTCAACATCTTCATTCAAACCTCCAGTTTGCCCTTTGTTGTGTAGGAGCTTTAGCCCCGTCGCACCCTTGTGAGGCATTAATGACCCGTGCTGGCTTGTTTTTGGGTCATGCGACGTAAGACCCGGATCCGCTCATGCCACTGGCATCGTGCTCAGTGCTGGTCAGATTCGATGTGGTCAAACGGACTGAAGCCCCCTGATGTCCCGAAACCCGAGGGTTGCGGGCGAATCGTGCCGGGAATCCTGTTGATGGACTCCATGCTGCCCCGTCGTAACACTAGGCTGCACGAGGTATAGCCTAGTAGTGTTACCGCCCGAGGTGAGCGCCTTCACTCCAACGGTTTTATAGCAAAGCCCGTACCACCATGGTGGCAAAGTCAAATTAGCGACAGGTCAAGATCAAAACTTGTAACCTTGCGACATCTTCTGTCATTTATATTTCAGCCTGCGCACTGCCTTAAAGCATCGCGCCAGAGCCATCGCACACAAATGGAGCACGCATGAGCGAACCCCTGATTATCGAGCCTGAAAAACCCGCTGACGCCTGTGTTATCTGGCTGCACGGCCTGGGGGCCGATCGTTACGACTTCATGCCCGTGGCCGAAGCGTTGCAGCAGTCGCTGCTCACGACCCGCTTCGTGCTGCCTCAAGCGCCCACCCGCGCTGTTACCGTCAACGGCGGCTATGAAATGCCGAGCTGGTATGACATCAAGGCCATGAGTCCGGCCCGCGCCATCGACCGCGATCAACTGGAAGGCTCGGCCCAGCGCATTCTTTCCCTGATCGAACAGCAACGGGACAGCGGCATCGACCCGGCGCGGATTTTCCTCGCAGGCTTCTCGCAAGGCGGCGCCGTAGTGCTGCACACCGCATTTCTGCGCTGGGAAGGCCCGCTGGGCGGCGTGCTTGCGCTGTCTACCTACGCACCGACCTTCAGCGACGACATGAGCCTGTCGGCAAGCCAGCAGCGGATTCCGGTGTATTGCTTGCATGGGCATTACGATGAAGTGGTTCAAAACGCGATGGGCCGGACCGCCTACGAGCAATTGAAGGCTCAAGGCGTCACCGCAACATGGCAGGAATACCCAATGGGCCATGAAGTGTTACCGCAGGAAATCAACGATATAGGCGTCTGGCTCGCGGATCGGCTGCGCTGAAAGACTGAGTTTTCACTTTCTTTTGCCGTGCGGATTTGGTATGGCACTACGCCGCGCCGGGTTCTTGCTTTACACTGCCCGGCGTACACTCCTTAACCAATCGACGAGATGACCGTGCTCAAAGCACTTAAAAAAATGTTCGGCAAAAGCGAGGCTGAGCCGCTCGCGCCCGCAGCGCCCACCCCCGTATCCGCCGCGCCAATTCCGACTGAAGCCGCTTATCGGGAAACCGCGACACCCGTCACCCAGCCTGCGAAATCCGAAGCGCCTGCCGAGCCAGCCCGTTCACGCCAGAAGGCCGAACGACCACGCCGTGAACGCGCGCCCAAGCCCGTCGTCGAACCGTGGAAACTCGAAGACTTCGTGGTGGAGCCACAGGAAGGCAAGACCCGCTTCCATGACTTCCCCCTCGCCCCCGAACTGATGCATGCCATTCAGGATCTGGGCTTCCCGTACTGCACGCCGATTCAGGCGGGCGTGCTGGGCTTTACCCTCAAGGGCCAGGACGCTATCGGCCGGGCGCAAACCGGCACCGGCAAAACCGCCGCGTTCCTGGTGTCGATCATCACCCAGTTGATCCAGACGCCGCCGCCCAAAGAGCGCTATATGGGAGAACCCCGTGCACTGATCATCGCGCCGACCCGCGAATTGGTTGTACAGATCGCCAAGGACGCCGCCGCGCTGACCAAATACACCAGGCTGAACGTCATGACGTTCGTCGGTGGCATGGACTTCGACAAACAACTCAAGCAGCTTGAAGCCCGACATTGCGACATTCTGGTGGCCACTCCCGGCCGTCTGCTGGACTTCAACCAGCGCGGTGAAGTGCACCTGGACATGGTCGAAGTGATGGTACTGGACGAAGCCGATCGCATGCTGGACATGGGTTTCATCCCGCAGGTGCGTCAGATCATTCGCCAGACCCCACCGAAAAGCGAACGCCAGACCTTGCTGTTCTCCGCCACGTTCACTGACGACGTCATGAACCTGGCCAAGCAATGGACCACGAATCCGGCCATCGTCGAAATCGAAGCCGAAAACGTTGCCAGCGATAACGTTGAACAGCACGTCTATGCCGTGGCGGCAGCGGACAAGTACAAGCTGCTGTACAACCTGGTCAACGACAACGGCTGGGAGCGGGTGATGGTCTTCGCCAACCGCAAGGACGAAGTGCGGCGCATCGAAGAACGGCTGGTGCGTGATGGCGTGAATGCAGCGCAACTGTCAGGCGATGTCCCGCAGCACAAGCGCATCAAGACCCTGGAAGGCTTCCGCGAAGGCAAGATTCGCGTACTGGTGGCCACCGACGTCGCAGGACGCGGGATTCACATTGACGGCATCAGCCACGTGATCAACTTCACCCTGCCGGAAGTGCCGGACGACTACGTGCACCGCATTGGCCGAACCGGTCGGGCGGGCGCCGAAGGGGTGTCGATCAGTTTTGCCGGTGAAGACGACTCGTATCAGTTGCCCGCCATCGAGGAAAAACTCGGTCGCAAGATCAGCTGCGAAATGCCGCCGACGGAGTTGCTCCGAGCGGTGGTGCGTAAGCAGAAGGCTGCTCCGACAGCGGAATAGCGCGGGGCTAAACCTGTGGGAGCCGGCTTGCTGGCGAAGGCGTCATATCAGCCAATATTATTGCGACTGAAACGACGCATTCGCCAGCAAGCCGACTCCCACAAGGCGCGTGGTGCAACCCCAATGTGGGCTCAGACTTATTTCCAGCGCTGCGCCGCTTGGTGATCGCTGTCCCGCCCTTCCACCCAGCGCGGGCCTTCTGAGGTGTTCTCCTTCTTCCAGAACGGCGCGCGGGTTTTCAGGTAATCCATCACGAAATCACAGGCCTCGAACGCGGCCTGGCGATGAGCGCTCGCCACGCCGACGAACACGATCGGCTCTCCCGGCTCAAGCGCGCCCACGCGATGTAATACCTCGATTTTCAACAGCGGCCAGCGCTGCTGAGCCTCATCGGCGATCTTGGCCAGGGCTTTTTCGGTCATGCCCGGATAGTGTTCAAGAAACATCCCCGCCACTTCCCGACCATCGTTGAAATCCCGCACGTAACCGACAAAGCTGACCACTGCACCGACGCCAACATTGGCGTCATGCATCGCATTGACTTCAGCGCCCGGATCGAATGCTGTGGCCTGTACACGAATGGCCATGATCAACCTCCGGTCACGGTCGGAAAGAACGCCACCTCATCGCCCTGCTCGACCGGTTCGTTCAGCGAGCACAGTTCCTGATTGCGCGCGCACATGATGCTTTGCTCGCTCAAGACTTCCCACACCCCGCCGCGTTGCAGCAAATGCTGACGCACTGCGTCCACGGTCGTAAAAACACCTTCCAGGGTTTCGCTTTCAACGCCCAGGGTTTCACGAAAGCGGGCGAAGTATTGAACCTGAACATGAATACTCATCACGCCCCCACCGTTTCATCGGCCACGAAATGGCCACTTTTTCCGCCCAGCTTTTCCAACAAACGGACATGCTCGATGACCATGCCGCGATCCACCGCCTTGCACATGTCATAGATCGTTAATGCCGCAACACTGGCAGCGGTCAGCGCCTCCATTTCCACGCCGGTCTGGCCGGACAGCTTGCAGCGGGCGACGATATGAACGGTGTCGGCACCCTCAGCATTCAGCTCCACCTTGACGCTGGTGAGCATCAACGGGTGGCACAACGGAATCAGATCGCTGGTTTTCTTGGCCGCCTGAATACCCGCGATACGCGCCACAGCGAACACGTCCCCTTTGGGGTGGTCGCCATCGACGATCATTTGCAGAGTTTCGGGCAACATGCGCACGCGCGCTTCGGCCACGGCCTCACGGGATGTCACGGCTTTTTCAGTGACGTCGACCATGTTGGCGCGACCTTGTGAATCGAGATGAGTAAGCACGGGATGACTCCTGGACAGGAGCGGCAATTGTACACAATGAATGCAGTAGTGAGCGGACACCATAATCTGTAGCAGTCCGGTTTGCCGGCGGTGGCGGTTTCAAAGACGCTGACGTCGACAAGCCGGACTGCTACAGGTGTAAGCGAGAGGCGCCGAGAGATCGGCGCCTCTGACGGCCAAGCGTTACAAATGACTCTCCGCATACTCAGCCAGAATGGAGCGTGGCACCCCTTGCAGGGTGATGTGCACGCCGTTGGGGAAATCCTTGAAGCGCTCCGTCAGGTAGGTCAGACCGGAACTGGTGGCCGACAGGTAGGGGGTGTCGATCTGCGCCAGGTTCCCCAGGCAGACCACTTTGGAACCGGCGCCCGCACGGGTGATGATGGTTTTCATCTGGTGCGGAGTCAGGTTCTGGCATTCGTCGATCAGAATCAGGCTTTGCTGGAAACTACGACCTCGAATGTAGTTGAGGGATTTGAACTGCAACGGCACTTTGCTCAGGATGTAATCGACACTGCCATGGGTGTTTTCGTCATCCATGTGCAGCGCTTCCAGGTTATCGGTAATCGCCCCCAGCCACGGCTCCATTTTTTCCGCTTCGGTGCCTGGCAAGAAGCCGATTTCCTGATCAAGACCCTGCACACTGCGGGTCGCGATGATGCGACGATAACGCTTGCTGACCATGGTCTGCTCGATGGCAGCGGCCAGCGCCAGAATGGTCTTGCCCGAGCCTGCTGCGCCGGACAGGTTGACCAGGTGAATGTCCGGGTCCAGCAAGGCGAACAACGCCAGGCCCTGATAGATGTCACGAGGTTTCAGGCCCCAGGCCTCCTGGTGCAGCAGCGGCTCCTGGTGCATGTCCAGCAACACGATTTCATCGGCCTTGACGCCTTTGACCCAACCCACGAAACCTTGCTCATCGATGATGAACTCATTGATGTGCACAGCCGGAATCTGCTCGTTCATCTGCACTTTGTGCCAGGTGCGGCCATGATCCTGACGGGTATCGACTTTGCTCACACGGTCCCAAAAGGAGCCGGTCAAAGTGTGGTAGCCACGGGACAGCAAGGATACATCGTCGACCAGTTGGTCGGTGCTGTAGTCCTCCGCCGCAATCCCGCAGGCGCGCGCCTTGAGACGCATGTTGATGTCTTTGGTGACCAGAACGATGCGCATGTCCTTTTTGCGCGCATGCAGGTCGATCAACTGGTTGATGATGATGTTGTCGTTCAGGTGTTCAGGCAGAAGGCTGTTGGGCTCTTCACGCTTGCTCATCAGGATGGACAGGTAACCCTTGAAAACGCCTGTACCGCGATCGATCGGTACGCCTCGTTCGACCTCCTCCGGGGTCGCTTCGCCCAGTGTCTTGTCGATCAACCGAATCGCCTGACGGCATTCAGCGGCGACCGAGTGCTTGCCCGCCTTGAGCTTGTCCAGTTCTTCGAGGACAGTCATCGGGAGTGCAACGTGGTGTTCTTCGAAGTTCAGCAGTGCGTTTGGATCGTGAATCAATACATTGGTATCGAGCACATAGAGGATCGGCTGGTTAGAGGAAGGGGTGCGTCCGTGGTCATCCATACTCGCTCACCTTTGTAGTCGCCAGATAACGCAGTACACGATGTGCTGCTGCGCCTGAAGGCCGCCGAGGCTCTCACCTTAAGGCAGGTGAGAAATGCGCAAAGTGGGGTCTGGGTGACGCCACCTGTGTTGCAGGGTTCGGCGGTCTGTTGTCGTAATACCGCAAAACCGATGACATAAAAAAGCGTTTTGAGAGGATTTTGAAGTTTATTTCACAGCATGACGAATAGCCCTTGGCGGATCCCTCCCACGCGTTTACAGTCGGAAGTCCGGTCGACAGGAAATACCCGCAAAATTTCGACCGTTTCTCTCTCAATCCCCCCTAGTCCCCTTTATTTACGGGCTTTTCAGCCTGGTCATCGGCGGCGGGCGCCTCATCCTCCGGCTGTTCATCTGCGGGCTCATCCGCATCTTCGTCGTCTGGCTCATCCTGATCAGCCTCATCCGACAACTGCTGTGGATAAATATGACAGTCTTCCCACTGGATTCCGCTTTGGGCAGTGTTCGCCATCAGCCACGGCACGGCCTGCTGTGCCTTGTCGGTGCTGTCATGGAAAACGATGTTGCCACGACGCCAGAGCAACATCAGGGTCAACACGCGATGCGCCGCTTGCTCGGCGGTGATGCGCCCGGTGGCGTCTTGAGAATCGATGTTCCACAGTGACACACGCAATTCCTGCTCGCGGAAAAACGGCGCACTGTCGGCCCGACGATGGCCATAAGGGGGGCGAAACAACGGCACGAAGTTGTCCGGCAGCATCTGTTGCACCAGCGCGGCGCTGCGCCCGATGGAGTCCTGCCAGTCATTCCAGTGAGCATGAGAGCGGTATTCCCAGCCCTGCAAACCCACGCATTGTTGGCGATACAGCGTTTTCAGCGCTTCTGGCGTGCTGCCTTCCACGCGGCTCTGCAGATTCTTGCCAAGCACGAAAAAAGTAGCGTTGATCTTCTGCTGGCGCATGAAGTCGGCCAGCCAATCCGTTGCACCATCAGCGACGGTAGGACCGCTCTCGAAATTGAGCAGGAAGGTGCGATCCGGCATCTCTTCGCCGCTCAATTCATCCGAGTTGTAGCGCTCGATTTCACTGCTGGTTTGCGGAAACAGGGCCGCCATGCGCAGCAACTCATTCAGATAACGCTGGTTGAAGGCATCGGCAGGTGCCGCCCAGCGCGCATAAAAGGAGTCGTCTGCGATTTTGTATTCGCTCGCCCGCTGACGCAGCATCGGCACGTCATCCACCAGCACGCAAAATGACGCATCCGCTTCGCAGGAGCGCTCGGCGGCCTTCCAGTTTTCAAACAGACGGGTCCACAGCCGGGTGCGGATCAGGTTGATGGTCTGGATATTGATTTGTCGCAGTCCCAGCCGATCAGCGAGCTGGACATCACTCAGTCCTTCGCTTTCCAGCAGTTGATGGGCAAAGCTCATGATTTCGGCGCGAGAGGCCACGTCGAACAGTTGCGGGGTTTCCAGCACCTCCGGCCAGACACCGCGATCAATGGTCGCGATATCGCCGGTCGCGGCGTGAGCGTTGAAGCCCAGCAGACAGGCACCGATCAATAACAGCTTGCGCAAACGACGTGCTCCCAATCCTTGAATGAAGAGGCCGAAAAAGACCGGCGAGGCACTATAGCGGATTTACGCATGCCCAGCGGCAGGCCCCACTGTGGGAGTGAGCTTGCTCACGAATGCAGAGCAACCGTCACAACAACGGTGACTGAGACAACGCCATCGTGAGCAAGCTCACTCCCACAGGATCTGGTATGTACCCAAACATCACGCAGCCGTCGCTCTATCACCACCATAGCTGGAGTCAGCCACCCACAACCCCTAGAATCGCCCCCACGATTAAAGGAGACGACCGCATGCTGATGGTGATTTCCCCAGCCAAAACCCTCGATTTCGATACACCGCCGACCACCGAACGTTTTACCCAGCCGCAATACTTGGATCACTCTCAAGAGCTGATCACCCAATTGCGCGAACTGAGCCCGGCGCAGATCGGCGAACTGATGCACCTGTCCGACAAACTTTCCGGCCTCAATGCTGCGCGCTTCGGCAGTTGGACGCCCGCGTTCACCCCGGAAAACGCCAAACAGGCGCTGCTGGCCTTCAAGGGCGACGTGTACACCGGCCTGAACGCTGAAACCCTCAGCGAAAACGACCTGGACTACGCGCAGCAGCACCTGCGCATGCTGTCTGGTCTTTATGGCCTGTTGCGCCCGCTCGACCTGATGCAGCCTTATCGTCTGGAAATGGGCACCAAACTGGCCAACGCCCGCGGCAAAGACCTCTACGCGTTTTGGGGCAACCGTATCAGTGAATGGTTGAACGAAGCCCTGGCCGAGCAAGGCGACGACGTACTGCTGAACCTGGCATCAAATGAATACTTCTCGGCTGTCAAACGCCCAGCCCTCAAGGCCCGTGTCATCGACACCGAATTCCGCGACCAGAAGCACGGCCAGTACAAAATCATCAGCTTCTACGCCAAAAAGGCGCGGGGCATGATGAGCCGGTTCGTGATTTCCGAGCGCATCGACAACCCGGAGCACCTCAAGCAGTTCGCTGTGCAGGGTTATCGGTTCGCCAAAGAGCTGTCGAAGGCCGACAAGCTGGTGTTTTTGCGGGATGAAGTCGACGCGTGATCGCCCCCGAGAGGTGCATTCAAGCCCACTGAACGCACCTCTTGCTCTCTTTTTTTCTTTCTAATGTCACCCGGTCGACGCTACCGAGCGGACCTACTCGCCCTCAAAAATCCCCCCTTCACTCATCAGAATCACACCGCACTGAAGTTCCGTTTCGGCGATTTCGGCAGACGAACGGCGCAACTGACAAATGAATGACGCCAATAATTAGTCGACCAAAAAGTTCCGCGCTTTTTTCTCAAAAAATTAACAAGATTTTTGAGTGGTGGCACTTCACCTTTTTTCACTAGTGGCACAGTTACATGAACTAGCGCCAAACCCCTTAATACAAAGGGCAAAACGAAAAGTGCCATCATAGTGCAACCACTACGAAGATGAAGAATATTTCAAAAAATCTCAAAAAGAGGACAGGCGGCCAGGAACTTCTGGGGAAACCTCACGCTCCTACATCCCGTAACAATTCTCGTCCACCTTGTGAGACATCTCTTACAAGGAATAACGATAGATCTGGAAGTTACGCTTCAACGTAGTTAGGCCCCTCGGTCTGAGTGGTACGTGCAAGGAGAGAACGCACCAAACTAGTTGAGTTGAATGAGCAAGCACCAAACGGGTGCCTACAGCCACTGACGAGCAGGACAGCACTGAATCATGGCCACAAGCCTTGAGCCAGAGGCGCGGCAGCGACTCGCAACCACCCGCGGGAGTGTTATGCCATATCCCAGATCGGGAACGTATACAAATATGTATGGGTTACCCGACGCGTGTAACCGTTAATAAATATTAGAGCCCGCCTACGGAATCAGGCCGCTCACTTTTAAATTCTGCCTGTGCTTGTGTCACGACATTAATTGCCGTGCGGACGAGTGCGCGAAACATGTAAGAAAGTTCTTATATCCAGCCAACTAAATGGCGTAAAAATCGAGGAGATTACGATGCATATCAGCATCTTTGGTTTGGGCTATGTCGGTGCAGTATGTGCTGGTTGCCTCTCGGCGCGTGGTCATGACGTGGTCGGTGTGGATATCTCCAGCGCCAAGATCGATCTGATCAATCAGGGCAAGTCTCCCATCGTGGAGCCAGGTCTGGGGGAACTTCTGGAAAACGGTATCAAGACCGGCAAGCTGCGCGGTACCACAGACTTTTCCGAAGCGATTCGCGCCACTGATCTGTCGATGATCTGCGTGGGCACGCCAAGCAAGAAAAACGGCGACCTGGAGCTGGATTTCATCGAATCCGTCTGCCGCGAAATCGGCTTCGTGCTGCGAGAGAAGACCTCGCGCCACACCATCGTCGTGCGCAGCACCGTACTGCCAGGCACCGTCGCCAACGTCGTTATCCCGATTCTGGAAGATTGCTCGGGCAAGAAGGCCGGTGTTGATTTCGGCGTCGCGGTGAACCCTGAGTTCCTGCGCGAGAGTACCGCGATCAAGGACTACGACCATCCGCCGATGACCGTCATCGGGGAGTTCGACAAAACCTCCGGTGACGTTCTGCAATCGCTGTACGAAGAACTCGATGCACCGATCATCCGCAAGGACATCGCCGTCGCCGAGATGATCAAGTACACCTGCAACGTCTGGCACGCGACCAAGGTCACCTTCGCCAACGAAATCGGCAACATCGCCAAGGCGGTCGGCGTCGATGGCCGCGAAGTGATGGAAGTGGTCTGCCAGGACAAGGCCCTGAACCTGTCCCAGTACTACATGCGCCCAGGCTTCGCGTTTGGCGGTTCCTGCCTGCCGAAAGACGTTCGCGCCCTCACCTACCGCGCAAGCTCCCTGGATGTCGAAGCGCCGCTGCTCAACTCGCTTATGCGCAGCAACGTGTCCCAAGTGCAGAACGCATTCGACATCGTCGCCGCCGCCGACACCCGCAAGGTCGCGCTGCTGGGCCTGAGCTTCAAGGCGGGCACCGATGACCTGCGTGAAAGCCCGCTGGTGGAACTGGCCGAGATGCTGATCGGCAAAGGTTTCGACCTGAGCATCTACGACGCCAACGTCGAATACGCCCGCGTTCACGGTGCGAACAAAGACTACATCGAGTCGAAGATCCCGCACGTTTCCTCCCTGCTCAACTCGGATTTCGACGCGGTTGTCGACAACTCCGACGTGATCATCCTGGGCAACCGTGACGAGCGCTTCCGCACCTTGGCCAACAACGCGCCAGCCGGCAAAAAGGTCATCGATCTGGTGGGCTTCATGAAAGGCACCACGACCGAAGACGGCCAGACCGAAGGCATCTGCTGGTAACAGCAGCGGATGACAGCAGCTGCAAGCTGCACGTTTTAAGCGACACGTAAGAGCCTGCTCCAAGCCCCAAGTCCAACGCGTTCTGCCTGGACTTGCGGCTTGAAGCTTGCCGCTTGCAACTGATCTAGAGGTGCGAATTATGGACAGGCTGAAACACGGCTTTCTACAAGCCGCCGGTTGGCTGTTTTATTTATGTTTGCTGGCGGCCATCGCCATGGCCTTGCCTGCGTCGCTGTTCGACTCGCAGTCGAAAGACTTTATTTTCCTCGTCGGTCTCGTCGGTATCTGGCGTTACTCGATGGGCGCTACGCACTTTGTGCGCGGCATGATCTTTCTCTACTTCGTTTACCCGTACCTGCGTCGCAAGGTGCGCAAGCTGGGCAAGGCCGCGGACCCGTCCCACGTGTTCCTGATGGTCACCAGCTTCCGTATCGACGCACTGACCACCGCTCAGGTGTACAGCTCGGTGATCGAAGAAGCCATCGCCTGTGGCTACCCGACCACCGTTGTCTGTTCGCTGGTGGAAAGGTCCGACGAGTTGCTGGTCAAGGCGCTCTGGGCCAAATACAACCCGCCTGAGCACGTGACCCTGGACTTCGTGCGCATCGCCGGTACCGGCAAGCGCGACGGCTTGGCTTACGGTTTCCGTGCAATCTCCCGCCACATGCCTGATGACCGTGCCGTGGTGGCCGTGATCGACGGTGACACCGTTCTGGCTGAAGGTGTGGTGAAGAAAACCGTGCCGTGGTTTCAGCTCTTCGAAAACGTCGGCGGTCTGACCACCAACGAATTCTGCGAAGTGCGCGGCGGCTACATCATGAGTGAGTGGCACAAGCTGCGCTTCGCCCAGCGCCACATCAACATGTGTTCGATGGCTCTTTCCAAGCGCGTGTTGACCATGACCGGCCGCATGTCGGTATTTCGTGCCACCGTGGTCACCGACCCGGATTTCATTGCCGATGTGGAAAGCGATTCGCTGCACCACTGGCGTCTGGGCCGCTTCAAGTTCCTGACCGGCGATGACAAGTCCAGCTGGTTCAGTCTGATGCGTCTGGGTTACGACACCTTCTACGTGCCGGATGCCGCAATCAATACCGTCGAGCACCCGCCCGAAAAGAGCTTCCTCAAGGCCAGCCGCAAACTGATGTATCGCTGGTACGGCAACAACCTGCGCCAGAACTCTCGCGCACTGGGACTGGGCATTCGCCGCCTCGGCGTGTTCACCAGCATCGTGCTGTTCGACCAGCGCGTGTCGATGTGGACCTCGATCCTGGGCCTGACCGTCGCACTGCTGGCCAGCCTCAAGTACGGCATCCAGTTCCTGCTCGCTTACCTGCTGTGGATCGGTATCACCCGTCTGATCCTCACGCTGCTGCTGTCGTGCTCGGGGCACCGTATCGGCCCGGCCTATCCGATCATTCTCTATTACAACCAGATCGTCGGCGCACTCATGAAGATCTACGTGTTCTTCCGCCTCGACAAGCAGTCCTGGACCCGCCAGCCCACCGCCCTGAAGCGCGACCTGGCCAGTTTTCAACAATGGTTCAACACCTGGTCCTCGCGAACCATGACTTTCTCGGCGGGCAGCATCTTCGTTGCCGTGCTGCTGACGTTGGTATGAAAAGGCTGATGAGCTGCGCTCTGACAGCAGGTATGGATCAAATCGATTAATCAGGAAACTACACACCATGAACACAGCCGTGAATGCAAACGTCGTCCATGAATCCGAAGCCCAGCGCCAGCACGCCCGGATCAAGATCCCGGCAAAACTGCGCCTGCTCAACGGCCAGCCCAACGCCCCACTGGTGCGCATCGAAGACCTGTCAGCCGGTGGCCTGAGCTACATCGCCCCTGCCAGCCAGAAGCCCGCCGTGGGTGACGTGATCAAAGGCCGCATGCAGTTCCTGATCGACAACCTGGGCCTTGCCATGGACGTCGACTTGCTGGTCCGCGCCATCGATCCGTCCACTGGCCGCGTGGGTTGCCAGTTCCAGCACCTGGAAGCCCAGGACATCGCGACCCTGCGCCACCTGATCACGTCTCACCTGTCCGGCGAGATCGTCAGCATGGGCGAAGTGCTCGCCACCTTGCAGCGCGACAACTTCACCAAGGCGCGCAAGGTCAAGGACAGCGGCAGCGGTCTGAGCGCGTTCGGCCGCCTGCGTGCGGTGACGTTCAGCGCCGGCATTTTCGTCGTGGGTCTGGCCGCATTCGGTTTCGTCGCCAAATCGGTCTACAGCATGTACTTCGTCAGCCACTCCACCTCGGGTCTGGTGAGCGTGCCGACCATGGAAGTGACCATGCCGCGCGAAGGCACCATGACCAGCCTTGTCGCGCCAAACGGTGAAGTCGCCAAGGGTGCGCCACTGGCCACCTTCAACACCAGCATGCTGGATATGCTCAAAGGCAACCTGGACCCGGACGAAATGCAACCGGCGAAGATCGAAGAACTGTTCGGTCGCCAGTTGGCCGGAACCATGACCAGTCCGTGTGACTGCATCGTCAGCAAGCAATTGGTCGCCGACGGTCAATATGCGAGCAAAGGTCAGGTCATTTTTCAGATGGTGCCGCGTAACACCGCCGCCAATGTCGATGCCCGCTTCACCTATCGTCAGTTCAACGACGTTCAACCGGGCGCCCGCGTGAACTTCACAGTGGCCGGTGATGACACCACTCATACCGGCAAAATCGTCAGCGCCACGGCCTTGAGCCCGGCCGACCTCTCTTCCGACATTCGCGTGCAAATCAAGCCTGACGAATCCTTGAGCAGCAACCTCGCAGGCCTGCCGGTGGAAGTGGTCAGCGATCGTGGCCCTTCGCTGAACTGGTTCATCGACAAAGCCACTGCAGCAGGTCTCTGATCATGACGGGCCCTCTACGAAACGTCTCTGCCCCGGCAGTGTTGAACCTAGCCATCGCCGTTGGCATCGCCCTCGGGCTGAGCGGCTGCGGCCTCAACCTGCCCGACCAGCGCCTGGCCAACGAAGCGCTGCAACGAGGAGACACCAACCTCGCCGAGCAGAACTATCGCCAGTTGGCGGACATGGGTTACACCGACGCGCAAGTGGGTCTGGCAGACATTCAGGTTGGCACTCGCGACCCCGAGTTGATCAAACAGGCCGAAGCGACGTACCGCGCCGCCGCCGAAACATCGCCACGGGCGCAGTCCCGTCTGGGCAAACTGCTGGCGGTCAAACCCAACTCCACCGAGGCCGAGCAACGTGAAGCCGAGGGTTTGTTGAAGAAGGCATTCGCAAATGGTGAAGCCGGTACGCTGATCCCGCTGGCCATGCTCTACCTGCAATATCCGCACACGTTCCCCAACGTGAATGCACAGCAGAAGATCAACGAGTGGCGCGCTCAGGGTTACCCCGAAGCCGGTCTCGCCCAGGTGGTGCTGTATCGCACCCAAGGCACCTACGACCAGCATTTGGGCGAAGTCGAAAGCATCTGCAAACAGGCGCTGCGCGCCAATGACGTTTGCTACATGGAACTGGCGACGGTCTATCAAAAACGTGGTGAGGCCGACAAACAGGCGGCGCTGTTGAAGCAGATGGAAAGCGGCTACGCCAGTGGTAGCGTTCCGGCCATGCGCGTCGACACCGTTGCCCGTGTGCTGGCCGATTCGACCCTTGGCAAGCCGGATGAAAAAACCGCGCAGCAACTGCTGGAAAAGGTGGCTCCCGGTTACCCAGCGTCCTGGGTGAGCCTCGCGCAACTGCTCTACGACTACCCCGAACTGGGCGACGTCAACAAGATGATGGAGTACCTGGACAACGGCCGTGCCGCGGACCAACCCCGCGCCGAACTGCTGCTGGGCAAGCTGTATTACGAAGGCAAGCTGGTACTGCCTGACGCCAAGAAAGCCGAAGAGCACCTAAGCAAAGCTGCGCCGACGCAGATCTCCGCGCACTACTACCTGGGCCAGTTGTATCGCCGTGGCTACCTCGGCAATCCCGACCCGCAACGCGCGGTCAACGAGCTGCTGACCTCCGCACGTGGCGGCCAGAACAGCGCCGACTTCGCCCTCGCGCAGTTGTTCTCGCAGGGCAAGGGCATCAAGCCCGATCCGGTCAACGCCTGGGTCTTCGGCACGCTTGCTCAGGCGCAAGGCACGCCGCAAGCAGCAGACCTGATGCAACAACTCAACGATCAATTGCCGCCTGAGAAACGCGCCGAGGCCCAGAGCCTCCTGCAACGCGAACAGCAGGTTCGGGGCACCACTGCGCAAAACGCGCTGGCCCTGCAAACCCTGCAAGAAGAAAAAGACGGCGAGGACGCACCTCTATGAAGCTTACGTTGAATCCTTTGGTGGCAGCCGGGCTGGGCCTGGGCTTCACCTTGATGTGGGCCACGCCGACCCTGGCTGCCTTGACCGACACCCCGAACAATTTCGGTATCGAAGTGAAGGTCACCGGCCAGATGGAAGACGACCGTGACCTGGGCACCCGTGGTGGTGGCGACGTCAACGGTATCGGTCTGGATCTGCGCCCATGGGCCTATGGCCAATGGGGCGACTGGAGCGGTTATGCGATGGGCCAGGTGGTCACCGCCACCGACACCATCCAGACCGACCCGCTGGATCAGCAAGTCACTGACGCCAACGGCCAGAGCGCCCAGCGTGCGCGCAAGACCTCGAGCAGCCGCGAAGTGGACGACAGCTATGCCGCCCTGCGCGAATTCTGGATCGGCTACAGCGGTTTCACGCCCTACCCTGGCGAGATCCTGAAATTCGGTCGCCAGCGCCTGCGCAACGACGACGGCCAGTGGCATGACACCAACATCGAAGCCCTCAACTGGACCTTCGACACCACGCTGCTCAAAGCCGAAGTCGGCGCCGCGCAACGCTTCAGCGAATACCGCACCGACCTCACCGAACTGTCGGCCCAGGACAAGGACCGCATGCACGTCTTCGGTGACGTGGCGTACCAGTGGACACCGGGCCAGTGGGCTGGCATCCGCGCTCACCACAGCCACGACGGCGGCAGCCTGAAACACGAAGGCGAGTCCATCGACGATCTGGACAAAACCAGCCGCGGCGACCTGACCTGGCTCGGCCTTCAGGCCAACAGTGATGCGTACAACTACCGCAACCTGAACAACATCAACTACTGGGGCAGCGTGACCTGGCTGACGGGTAACCGCGATCAGATCGGAAGCACCTACGATGCCACCACCGACCAGTACCTGGCCGGCCAGAAAGACAGCAGTCACGTCAACGGCTGGGCAACTGATCTGGGCCTGCGCTTCCGTCTCGATCCGCAATGGCAAGTGGGCGGCGCTTATTCCCGCGCCAGCAAGAACTACGAGCAGAACGGCCTTGAGAGCAACCGCTCGAACTGGACCGGCACTCGCTCGCGCGTGCATCGCTTCGGTGAAGCCTTCCAGGGCGAAATGGCCAACGTGGAGTCCGGCTCGCTGTTCGCCTCCTGGCAGTTGCAGGACGAGTACGACGCCTCGCTGATCTACCACAAGTTCCGCCGCGTGGACGGTCATGCGGGCATCGGCGGCGCGGGCATCAACCCGGCCAGCGAAAGCGTCGACGCCGATGGCGTTTCGACCTTCACGTCGCTGCCGCTGGAAGACGGCAACAAGGATCTGGGTCAGGAGATGGACCTGGTCGTCACCAAGTATTTCAAGCAAGGCCTGTTGCCCGCGTCGGTCAGTCAGTCCTTTGACGAGCCGTCGGCTTTGATTCGTCTGCGTGCGGGCGTGTTCAAGCCCGGGGATGCGTATGGCAGCGGTGTGGACAACTACATGCACCGCGCCATCGTCGACGTCATCTGGCGCTTCTGATGCAAGCCGCGATAGGAGTGCAATGACATGAACAGCCAAACGATGAGTTTGAGTTTGCGCCACCGGGCCTGGTCCCACGCCCTGTTGGACAGTGCCGCGCTGAGGAGTGCGGTGCTCGGTGGCGTCCTGCTGCTGTCCGGAACGTCGGCGATGGCCAACACCACACCGGTCACCAAAGCAACGCCTGCTGCTGCGCAGACATCCGCCGACACCGGCACGGTCAAGGACTTGCATGAGGCCAAGACCTACACCATCACCAGCCCGCCGGTTGAGCCGCTGTTGATGGACAAACCGAAACTGCCAGACCTGTCGGGCTACACCCAGCAGGCGATGCAGAAGAAGATCGTGCGCAGCAAGGTCGCCAAGGTATCGATCCGCCGCATGATGCAGGAAGACTCGCTGAAGGAATTCATCGGTGGCGACAACAAGATGGCCGAATGGGTGGCCCGTCAACACGGTATCCCGCAGGCGATCTTCGTTGACGACGGCTACATGAACCTGCAGGACCTGGCGAAGAAAGTGCCCAAGCAGTACCTGAGCGAAACCTCGCCAGGCGTGTTTCTGGCGCGCCTGCCGATTGTGGTCGGGCAGAAAGGCATCTTCGAAGTCGACAAGAAAACCACCGAGCTGCGCCTGTCGCAGGAAGCTGGTGCTTTCCTGATCAACGACAACCAGTTATTCGTGCAGGACACCAAGCTGACCGGCTGGAGCGAGAAAGCCAACGGCCCGTCGACATTCAAGGCGCCGAAGGAATTCCGCCCGTTCCTGCTGTCTTGGGGCGGCACCCAGACCTACATGTACAACACCAAGGTCGCGAGCCTGGGTTACAACAACAGCAAGTCGTACGGCATCAGTATTTCCCAGTACACGCCGAACATGAAGGCACAGATGAACCGCCCGGACCCGACCGGCTGGATCGTCAATTCCGAGTTCTCGGACATGTGGTACGGCTACTACTGCTATGAGACCCGGGACTTCGTGGTCAAGGGCAACACCTACCGCGACAACATCATCTACGGCATCGACCCGCATGACCGTTCCCACGGCCTGATCATTGCCGAGAACACCGTGTACGGGACCAAGAAGAAGCACGGGATCATCATTTCCCGTGAGGTGAACGACAGCTTCATCATCAACAACAAGAGCTACGAAAACCACCTGTCCGGCATCGTGCTGGACCGTAACAGCGTGAACAACCTGGTGGCCTACAACCAGATCTACCGCAACCACACCGACGGCATCACGCTGTACGAGAGCGCCGACAACCTGCTGTGGGGCAACCGGGTATTCGCCAACAAACGCCACGGCATCCGCGTTCGCAACAGCACCAACATCAAGCTGTACGAGAACCTGGCCATCGGCAACGGTCTGATGGGCGTGTACGGCCACATCAAGGATCTGACTGACACCGACCGCGACATCAAGCTCGACCCGTTCGACGCCGAGGTGTCGCTGATCATGGTCGGTGGCGAACTGACCTCCAACGGCTCAGGCCCGCTGTCCATCGATTCGCCGCTCAGCGTCGAGCTCTACAAGGTGTCGATGCTCGCGCCGACCAAGAGCAGCGGAATCAGCTTCAACGGCGTGCTCGGTGATCGTCAGGACGAAATCCTTGATCTGCTGGTGCGCCAACAAAAAGCCGTGTTGATCGACCCGGTCGAAAGCCAGAAACAACTCCGGGACTGAGGAAGCCAAATTCATGCACGCACACTTGATCAAATTGCTGACCCTCTCGGGACTCGCCGCCGCTCTGTTCGCGGCCAGCAACACGGCATCTGCCGCCGACGCCGCAGCACCGAGCTTCACCGCAGAACCTTGCTGCAGCCTGTGCCCGGAAGCCCATGACGCGAAGAACTACGTCACGCGCTACCAACAGAACTTCACCACACTGGTGCAGGCTCAGGGTGATTGGCTGTTCCGGACTCGCGAAGACCTGCGTACCGAGTTCGACACTACGCCCGAGGGCTACCGTCGCATGCAGCAACTGCACGATGCCTTCAAGAGCAAGGGCGTCGAACTGGTTATCGTCTATCAGCCGACCCGTGGTCTGGTGGACCGCAACAAGTTGTTCCCGGCGGACCGCGACAAGTTCGACTACAACACGGCCCTGCGCAACTACCAGGCCATGCTCGGTCGTTTCGCGAAAATGGGCTACACCGTGCCAGACCTGTCGCCGCTGACCAACGAGCAACAGGCTCATGATTTCTATTTCCGTGGGGACCAGCACTGGACGCCCTACGGTGCTCAGCGCACGGCGAAAATCGTTGCGGAGTCGGTGAAGAAAATGCCGGCCTTCGCGGACATTCCCAAACGTGAATTCGAGACCCATCTGTCAGGCCGCATGGGCAAGAAGGGCACTCTGCACAACATGGCCGGTCAGTTGTGTGGCACCAGCTACGCCATCCAGTACATGGATCAGTTCGAGACGGAACCCAAGGGCGAAGCGGCCGACGGCGACCTGTTCGGTGACTCCGGCAACCCGGAAATCACCCTGGTCGGTACCAGCCACAGCGGCAAGAACTACAACTTCGCCGGCTTTCTACAGGAATACATCGGTGCTGACGTGCTGAACGTCGCCTTTCCCGGCGGCGGCCTTGAAGGATCAATGCTCCAGTACCTGGGCAGCGACGACTTCCAGAAGCATCCGCCGAAGATTCTCATCTGGGAATTCTCGCCGCTGTATCGCCTGGACCAGGAGACCATCTACCGCCAGATGATGTCGTTGCTGGATAACGGCTGCGAAGCAAAACCGGCGCTGATGAGTACCAAAACCTCACTGAAACCTGGCATCAACGAACTGTTGGTCAACGGCAAAAACGGCATCAAGGACGTGCGCAACGGCAGTAATCAGATCGACATCAAGTTCGCCGACACCTCGGTGAAAACCCTTCAGGCGCGCCTCTGGTACATGAACGGCCGCCACGAAGACCTGAAGATCGAGAAACCTGAAACATCTGAAACCGACGGGCGCTTCTCCTTCGAACTGCGCAACGACGGCGACTGGGCAGACCTGCAACTGCTCGCGCTGGAAATTCAGGGTCCTGAAGCCGGGACCCCGCCGCAGGAAGTCGAAGCGAAAGTATGCAAACGCAACGTGTTCCCGAATGTCGCGCATCAAACCGCGCAAGCCGGGTTATGAGGCTCTTATGCACACGCCAAAACTGATGCTCCCTACCCTTCTGTCGCTGGCCATGGTGTCTGCGACCGCATTCGCCACCAGCGTCAGCGCCGCATCAAGCCTGGTGCCGCCGCAGGGTTATTACGAGAGCGTGGAGAAATTCAAGACCGGTGACAACAAGTTCACCTGTGATGCCACGCCACAGCCTTACACCGGCGCGCTGCAGTTCCGCAGCAAGTACGAAGGCTCTGACAAATCCCGTTCGACGTTCAACGCAGAATCCGACAAGGCATTCCGCGATACGACCAAGGACATCACCACCATGGAGCGCAATACCGCCAAGGTAGTGATGCAGTACATGCGTGATGGTCGTCCTGAACAGCTCGATTGCGCACTGGGCATGCTCACGACGTGGGCCAAGGCCGACGCGCTGGAATCAAAAGACTTCAACCATACCGGCAAGTCGATGCGCAAATGGGCGCTGGGCAGCATGTCGTCGTCCTACCTGCGCCTGAAGTTCTCCGAATCGCACCCGCTGGCCACCCGTCAGCAGGATGCGCAAGTGATCGAAGCCTGGTTCAGCAAGCTGGCCGATCAGGTGGTCAGCGACTGGAACAACCTGCCGTTGGACAAGACCAACAACCACTCGTACTGGGCGGCCTGGTCGGTGATGTCCACCGCCGTGGCGACCAACCGACGTGACCTGTTCGACTGGTCGGTAAAGGAGTTCAAGGTAGCGGCCAATCAGGTCGATCCGCAGGGCTTCTTGCCTAACGAACTCAAGCGCAAACAGCGCGCGCTGGCGTACCACAACTACGCCCTGCCGCCGCTGGCAATGATCGCCAGTTTCGCCCAGGCCAATGGTGTCGATTTGCGTCAGGAAAACAACGGCGCACTGAAGCGTCTGGGTGATCGAGTGCTTGCGGGCGTGCAGAACTCCGGTAGCGAATTCCAGGCGCGCGACGGCCAGCAGCAAGACATGACGGATCTGAAAACCGACATGAAATTCGCTTGGCTGGAACCCTACTGCTCGCTCTACGACTGCAGCCCGGATGTGCTCGAACGCAAGCACAAGATGCAACCGTTCAAGAACTTCCGCCTGGGCGGGGACATGACCCGGACCTACGACCCAAGCCATGAGAAGGGTGAGAAAGGCGGTTCTTAACCACGACGGCATTCACAGACACGACACCACTGTCCTGTCTGGTGATGCCTTCTGTGGGAGCCGGCTTGCTGGCCAAAGCGGTGGATCAGAGACGTCTCTGTAGCTGGATAACCGCATTCGCCAGCAAATCGGCTCCCACAGAGTTCGGCGTTGGCAGTGAGATTCATGTTTCACCCCTCCATTTCCATGGGGGGTTTGGGGGGGCTGTGGCCCTTGGTGCTGGACTAACGGAGAGATAAGGATGGTTTTCTCATCCAACGTGTTCCTGTTCCTGTTCTTGCCGGTGTTTCTCGGCTTGTACTACGTGAGCGGAAACCGCTACCGCAACCTGCTGCTGCTGGTTGCCAGTTACGTGTTCTACGCCTGGTGGCGTGTGGACTTCCTGGCCCTGTTCGCAGCCGTGACGCTGTGGAACTACTGGATCGGCCTGCGCGTTGGCGCGGCCGGGGTCAAGACCAAACCGGCGCAGCGCTGGTTGCTGTTGGGCGTCGCGGTAGACCTGTGCATCCTCGGCTACTTCAAGTACGCCAACTTCGGCGTGGACAGCCTCAACGCGATCATGACCTCGTTCGGTCTTGAGCCGTTCATCCTGACCCACGTACTGCTGCCGATCGGCATCTCGTTCTACATCTTCGAGTCCATCAGCTACATCATCGACGTCTACCGTGGCGACACCCCGGCGACGCGCAACCTGATCGACTTCGCAGCGTTCGTGGCGATCTTCCCGCACCTGATCGCCGGTCCCGTGCTGCGTTTCCGTGACCTGGTGGACCAGTTCAACAACCGCACCCACACGCTGGACAAGTTCTCCGAAGGCTGTACCCGGTTCATGCAGGGCTTCATCAAGAAGGTCTTCATCGCTGATACTCTGGCCGTGGTCGCCGACCACTGCTTCGCCCTGCAAAACCCGACCACAGGCGATGCCTGGCTGGGCGCACTGGCCTATACGGCGCAGCTGTATTTCGACTTCTCCGGTTACAGCGACATGGCCATCGGCCTGGGCTTGATGATGGGTTTCCGCTTCATGGAAAACTTCAAACAGCCTTACATCAGCCAGTCGATCACCGAGTTCTGGCGCCGCTGGCACATCAGCCTGTCGACCTGGCTGCGTGATTACCTCTACATCACCCTGGGCGGCAACCGTGGCGGCAAGGTCGCAACCTACCGCAACCTGTTCCTGACCATGCTGCTGGGCGGCCTGTGGCACGGCGCCAACATCACCTACATCGTCTGGGGTGCGTGGCATGGTGTGTGGCTGGCCATTGAGAAAGCACTGGGCATCAACACCGCGCCGAAAACCTTCAACGTCGTGCGCTGGGCCTTCACCTTCCTGTTGGTGGTGATGGGCTGGGTGATCTTCCGTGCAGAAAACCTGCACGTTGCCGCTCGCATGTACGGTGCGATGTTCAGCTTCAGCGACTGGCAGCTCTCGGACCTCAATCGCGCCAGCCTCACCGGCCTGCAAGTCGCAACCCTGATCGTGGCGTACATCACGCTGGCGTTCTTCGGTCTGCGCGACTTCTACCGCAACCGTGCACCCGAGAAGCCCAGAACCGAAACCAACGTTCAAGCCGACGGCCCTGCCACCGCGCAGCCAGGCCTGATCAAAGCCGTACCGGGCGACAAACCGGGCAGCATCCATCAACCGGGTTACATCGTCGGCACCGAGGCGCAGGTTCAGCCTGCCTACTGGACCGTCGACTGGTCACGCTATGCCATGCGCGCCCTGATCCTGCTGATGTTCATCGCCTCGATTCTCAAACTCTCGGCGGCCAGCTTCTCGCCGTTCCTGTACTTCCAGTTCTGAGGCGCCTGACATGACCCGCTCATTGCGTTTCATCTACATCTTCCTGTTCCTCGCCATCCTGCTGGCGCTGGGCCTGTGGTCGCTGCGCAGCTTCATCGGCTTCTCGACGTCCAAGGAAACCACCGTGCTCAACGGTCACTGGACCAAAGCGGTGGAAACTCACTACGACGACCAGTTCCCGATCAAGCGTCTGGGCACCAATCTCTGGGCTGCGCTGGACTACAAGGTGTTCAACGAAGGCCGTCCGGGCGTGATTCTGGGCAAGGACCAGTGGCTGTACACCGACGAGGAATTCGACGCGGTGGTCAACGGCGAGCAAAACGAAGCCGACAACCTGGCCATCATCGAAGGCGTGCGCGACACCCTGAAGAAACAGGGCACGCAACTGGTGCTGGCCATCGTTCCGGCCAAGACCCGTCTGTACCCCGAGCACATCGGCGACACCAAACCCACAGCGCTGCACACTGACCTGTACCAGCAGTTCCACGCGCAAGTGAGCCAGGCCGGCATCTTCGCCCCTGACCTGCTGGCGCCTCTGCAAAACGCCAAGAACAAGGGCCAGGTCTTCCTTCGCACCGACACCCACTGGACGCCCATGGGCGCCGAGGTGGTCGCGCAGCAACTGGGCGAAGCGATCTCGAAAGAGACCCCGCTCAGTGGCGATCCGCAAAACTTCGTCACCGAAGCCAAGTCGACCGCGCCGTACAAGGGTGACCTGACCAACTTCCTGCCGCTGGACCCGCTGTTCAGCAACCTGCTGCCCAAGCCGGATGATCTGCAACAGCGCAGCACCCATCCGGCCCAAACCGAAGGTGAAGGCGGCGACGCACTGTTCGCCGACAACTCGGTAGCGGTCGGCCTGGTGGGCACCAGCTACAGCGCCAACCCCAACTGGAACTTCGCAGGTGCCCTGAAGCAAGCCTTGCACAGCGACGTCGTGAATTACGCCGAAGACGGCCATGGCCCGATCCTGCCGATGCTCAAGTACCTGCAGACCGACGCCTTCAAGAGCAACCCGCCGCAGGTGCTGATCTGGGAATTCCCGGAGCGCTACCTGCCTGCACACAACGACCTGACCGAGTTCGATCCGCAGTGGATCGCCGAACTCAAGAAGGCTCGCGACCCACAACAAAATCTGGCGCAGAACGCCAACAACGAATCGCCCAGCCGGGCGCAAAACTGAGAGGACTCCTCACATGACTATGCAGACCACCACTCACATGCCTACCCGTTCGACCAAATCCGGCCTGCTGAAAACCTGCGTATTGGCCGCAAGCCTGAGCTTTGTCTCTCTCTCGGCCTTCGCCGGTGGCGACGCCGCCCTGTACGGCCCGACCGCACCGAAGGGCTCGACCTTCGTGCGTGTCTACAACGCCAGCAACGCCGAAATCAGCGCCAGCGTCGGCAACACCAGCCTCAACGAAATCGGCCCGCTGGCCAGCAGCGATTTCAGCTTCATGCCGCAAGGCGACTACAGCGCCAAGATTGGCAGCAACACCCTGCCGGTGAAGCTGGCGAGCGACCACTACTACACCATCGTCAACAACACCTCGGGCGCACCACAACTGGTGGAAGAGCCGCCGTTCAAGAACAAGCAGAAGTCGCTGGTGCGCGTGCAGAACCTGAGCGACAAGGCGCTGACCCTGAAAACCGCAGACGGCAAGACGTCCGTGGTGGATTCGGTCAAGGCCAAGGGCACCGGCGAGCGTGAAATCAACCCGGTCAAGGTCAGCTTCGCGCTGTTCGACGGCGACAAGAAAGTCAGCGACCTGAAGCCGGTCGCCCTCGAGCGCGGTGAGGCAGCGGTGCTGTACGTCACCGGCAACGGCAGCAACCTGTCGCCCGTGTGGGTCAAGCGCCCTACGTCGACCCAGTAACGCATTTCATCTGTGGGAGCCGGCTTGCTGGCGAATGCTGACGATCACGCAACATCGCAGCGTCTGAACCGACGCTTTCGCCAGCAAGCCGGCTCCCCCAGGTTGTGTGACACACCCAATAAGAAACACCCGAAACGACAGACAACAACCGACGTATAGCCCAAACAAACGCTATCGAAATTTTGGAGAAACAAAATGATTCCAGTGATCTTGTCAGGTGGCAGCGGTTCCCGACTCTGGCCTCTTTCGCGTAAACAGTTCCCCAAACAGTTCCTGGCCTTGACCGGCGAACACACCCTGTTCCAGCAGACCCTCGAACGCCTGCAATTCGAGGGCATGCAGCACCCCATCGTGGTCTGCAACAAGGAACACCGCTTCATCGTCGGCGAGCAGCTCGACGGTCTGGGTCTGGACACTCAGGCCATCATCATGGAGCCGTTCGGCCGCAACACCGCGCCTGCAGTGGCCATCACTGCCATGATGCTGGCCAACGAAGGCCGTGACGAGCTGATGCTGGTGCTGCCAGCCGACCACGTCATTGACGACCAGAAGGCCCTGCAACGCGCGCTGGCCTTGGCGACCGTCGCCGCCGAGCGTGGCGAAATGGTGCTGTTCGGCGTACCGGCCACTCGCCCGGAAACCGGCTACGGCTACATCCGTTCCACCGCCGACGCCCTGCTGCCGGAAGGCGTGAATCGCGTGGCCCAGTTCGTCGAAAAACCGGACGAAAAACGCGCCCAGGAATTCGTCGAAGCCGGTGGTTACTTCTGGAACAGCGGTATGTTCCTGTTCCGTGCCAGCCGCTATCTGGAAGAGCTGAAAAAGCACGATCCGGACATCTACGACAACTGCCTGCTGACCCTGGAACGCAGCAAGCACGACGGCGACAACATCGAGCTGGATCAAGCCAGCTTCGCTTGCTGCCCGGACAACTCCATCGACTATTCGGTCATGGAAAAAACCCAACGCGCCTGCGTCGTGCCACTGGAAGCGGGCTGGAACGACGTGGGTTGCTGGGCATCGCTGTGGGAAGTGCATGACAAAGACGATCAAGGCAACGTCACCAAAGGCGACGTGGTCATTCAGGACAGCCGCAACTGCATGATTCAAGGCAACGGCAAACTGGTCACCGTGATCGGCCTGGACAACATCGTGGTGGTCGAAACCAAGGACGCCATGATGATCGCCCACAAAGACAAGGTTCAGGGCGTCAAGCAACTGGTCAACACCCTCAACGAGCGGGGCCGCACCGAGACCCAGAACCACCTCGAAGTCTATCGCCCTTGGGGTTCCTACGACTCCGTGGACATGGGGGGCCGCTTCCAGGTCAAGCGCATCTCGGTCAAACCGGGCGCCAGCCTGTCGTTGCAGATGCACCACCACCGCGCTGAACACTGGATCGTGGTGTCGGGCACCGCACAGGTCACCTGTGACGAAAACGTGTTCCTGCTCACCGAGAACCAGTCGACCTACATCCCGATCGCCTCGGTCCACCGCCTGCGCAACCCGGGCAAAATCCCGCTGGAAATCATCGAAGTGCAATCCGGCAGCTACCTGGGTGAAGACGACATCGAGCGTTTCGAGGATGTGTATGGCCGCTCGACGCCGGGTATCGATGTGGGTGTAAAAACCCAGACCATCGCGCGTTGATAAACCTCTAACACCCCGTTGCAGTGCCCCTGCCCATCGTCTGCGTATCCCCATCCGCAGACGACGGGCAGGGGCTTTTTTATGAGCCCGTTACTGCGTGCGTCACCCAAACGCCGATTGGTCTCTCTCGCCCCTTTAGGTACGATGCGCTCTATCTGCCCTCGCGAGACCGAACTCATGATCATCGGCGCCGTACTGATCTTCACCTGGCTGATTCTTCTGCTGCGTTACCCGGCCAAGGCCTTGCCGGTTTCGCTGGCCGCAGCAATTGGCCTGGCGATCGTCGCAGGGTTCGTGGTCTGGGAAGACAAGCGCGATGCCCAGCGGTTGGAGCGGTTGCAGTTACGTGTGAACTACGCCCCTCAGCAGTGCCCGGTCGGGCGCCCTTTGCTGGTGCTGATCGATAACGGCAACGATGTGCCGTTGCAGGAGTTGCGCTGGAAAGTCGCAGCCTATGCGCCAGGCGATACCGTGAATCTCGCCGATGACACTTACACCGCGCCGCGCTATCGCGGCCCCGGTGAGTTGCTGCCGGGTAGCCAGTGGCAGGATTGCTTGCCTGTGCCGCCGCTGCGTAACGGCTATCGTCCGCAGACACTGGAATTCCGTGCCGAACGCCTGCAAGGTACGTTCTCAGGCTAACCCACCCCCCTTTCAAGGAATGAATCACCATGCCTGTCGTTCTGATCACCGGTTGCTCCAGCGGCATCGGCCGCGCCATGGCGGATGCGTTCAAGGCCGCTGGCCATGAGGTCTGGGCCACGGCACGCAAGGTCGCCGATGTCGAAGCGCTGACGGCCGCCGGTTTTCGTGCGGTGGAGCTGGACGTGAACGACAGTGCTGCCGTTGAACGACTGGCTAACGAACTCGACCAACACGGCAAAGGGCTCGATGTGCTGATCAACAACGCCGGTTACGGCGGCATCGGCCCGCTGCTCGATGGCGGTGTCGAGGCGATTCGCAGGCAATTCGAAACCAACGTGTTTTCCATCGTCGGCGTCACTCGCGCGCTGTTCCCTTTGCTGCGCCGCAACAGGGGCCTAGTGGTCAATATCGGCAGCGTTTCCGGCGTGTTGACGACGCCCTTCGGCGGTGCATATTGCGCCTCCAAGGCAGCCGTCAGTTCGTTAAGCGATGCATTGCGCATGGAACTGGCCCCGTTTGGCGTGCGGGTGATGGAGGTTCAGCCTGGCGCTATCGACACCCAGTTCGCAAAAAACGCGAGCCATGAAGCCGAACAGACGATTCAGGAGGGCTCGCCGTGGTGGCCGTTGCGCGAGGGCATTCGCGCCCGCGCCAATGCCTCGCAGACCAACCCTACTCCCGCCAGCGAGTTTGCTCGCGATGTGCTCAATACGGTGCAAAAGCCTAACCCGCCTCGTTTGCTGCGCTCTGGCAATGGGAGCCGCGCATTGCCGTTGATGGCGCGACTGTTGCCCAAAGCGCTGCTGGAAAGCGTCCTCAGCAAGCGCTTCAAGCTGCGTGGGCCGTTGTAATCACGGAACCGGATTCACAATCACCGTACAGGTAATCCCCGCCGCCAACACCACGCTGTCCGGTACGTTATCCAAATGGATGCGTACCGGCACGCGCTGGGCCAGGCGCACCCAGTTGAAGGTCGGGTTGACGTCGGCGATCAGTTCGCGGCTCTCGGGGTTGTCGCGATCGTAGATCGCACGGGCGATGCTTTCGACGTGGCCCTTCATCACTTCGCCACTCATCAATTGCATGTCAGCGGGGTCGCCGACTTTGACGTGGGGCAACTTGGTTTCTTCGAAGAAGCCGTAAACCCAGAACGAGTTCTTGTCGACGACGGCCATTTTCGCTTCACCGATGCGCGCGTAGTCGCCGCGATGCACGTTCAGGTTGGTCACATAACCATCGACCGCCGCCAGCACTTTGGTGCGTTGCAGGTTCAATTGCGCGGCCTCCAGTTGCGCGACGGCCAATTGATAATCGGCCTGAGCGGAGTTCGCGACGTTGGAGGCGTCTTCGCGGTTTTCGGCCGAAATCACCAGTGCGTCCATGTCCTTGCGGCGGGCGGCGTTGACCTTGCGCATCTCCCACGTGGCCTTGCGTGAAGCGACCATCGCCTCGGCCTGTTTGACCGCCAACTGGTAGTGCTCGGGATCGATCTGCATCAACAGGTCGCCCTTTTTCACAGGCTGGTTGTCCTTGACGGGCACGTCGATGACCACGCCGCTGACGTCCGCGGCGACGTTGATCACGTCAGCGCGCACTCGGCCATCACGGGTCCACGGGGTGTCCATGTAGTGAATCCACAGCAGGCGGCCCATCCAGATGGCCAAGGCAAGAATCAATAACGTCGCGATCAGACTGATGAGCTTTTTCATCTCGAATTCACATGTGCCTCAACGGTAAACGGTCAGCGCCATCGCGCCAAAAATGCAGCTGAACAGCCCCATGCGCAACAGCGCCGGGTGCCAGAAAAAACGGTAAAGATCGAGCCCGGACATGAAGCGGTCCAGCGCCCACGACAACACCATCGCAACCAGAAACATCAGGGTCACGGTCGGCATGTAAACGCCGTGAAAGGCGACTTCACGAGGCATGGGAAAGTCCTTGCGCCAGTTGCGCATCAGCTTGGGCCGGCGCGAAGGCGGCCAGCGGTGATTGCGGGTCGAGCAGGCACGTGCGGATGAAGTGCAGGTAGCTCTTCACCCGACGCAACGCCGAAGTGTCGAAATGCGGGGCGAACGGCTCGTCGGTGTTCTGCACGCAGATGATCGCGTGGTCCACGGCGTACAAACAACGCGCCAGGTTGTGGTGATCGGGCTGGATGAACAGACGCACCAGCGCACGCCCCATGGCACGAATGGCCTGACGCCAGGGCTGGGATTCGGCATAGCTCGGATGCACCGGCAAGTCGTCTTGCTCGCGACGCAGCTCAATGATCGCGTGGCCGATTTCCAGCACCACGAACATCCAGCGCAGCAGGTTGCGCTGCACCTCGGGTTTGCCCGCCGCCAGGCCATAGGCCTGGTGCATCAGATCACGGGTGCGGCTTTCGAAGCTGGAACGAATCCCGCGCAATGGCGCACCGATGGCGAAACTCACTTGCTGACGCAAGTCATCCTCAAGGCGCCGCCAAAACCAGCGGCTGTTGGGCGGCAAGATGATCGCCCCCGCTGCCGCACACAGCAGCATGCCGATGACCATGCCGATGTAATCGTTGATGAACGCGTACGGGTTGTAGACCGTGAGGTTGTCCGGTGCCGAACCAATGCTGAAGAAGATCAACAGGCCCAGCCCGTATCCCGTCCACTGTGGACGCGTGGTGAGAAACGCGCCCAACGCGAACACGGGCGCCAGCACCATGCACAGCAACGGAAAACCATCGATGCGCGGCAAGACGAAGAACGTGATGAAGAACCCCAGCAGCGCACCGAGCAAGGTGCCGCAAGCCATCTGAAACGACATGCGTCGCGGGTTGGGCGTCGTCGCCGATAGCGCAACCGTGGCCGCCGATACCAGCATCATCGTTGCGCCGCTCGGCCAGGCCGTGGCGACCCAGTACCACGCCATCGCAGCCATGATCAACAATGCGCGCAAGCCGGAGGCCAGCGACAGCGTCCAGTTGGTGGTGGACACGAACGGCTCGACCCACTTCTCCCGAGCATGGCTGTGGTCGGCGAGCGAAGCGTGGGTCTGGGCGTAATCGTGCATGTCGTCGACGAAGCGATAGAGCAATTCGTAGGCGGTGTGGAAATCCAGCAGGTCGTCGTCGCTCGGCTCGGTCTTGACGAACGCAGCCCGCAGACTGCGAACCTGTTCGGGCAGATCGGCTTTGAACGTGCTCAAGCGGCTGGCCAGCTTCGCGGCGTCGGCGTCGGTCAGCGCTCGTCCGGCAAAGTCTTCAAGCAGCGCGCCCAACGCATCAAGACCAGGCTCGATGGCCTGAACCGCAGGCGTTACACCACGACGACGCAACCGCTCCAGCAACTGATGCAGGGCATTGAAGCGCGTGGTGATGGTCATGAACTCGCTGTTCAGGCGATTCAGACGGCCATTGCGGCGACGCATGTGCGGGTCTTCGAACACGGTGACGGCGCGCTGACCTTCCAGGCCCACGGCATCAGCGATGAAGCGCACGTTGCTGGCCTCGAACGTCGCGGGGTCACTCTGGCCTCTCAGGCCGTTGATCACGAATTGGGCGAACACACCAAAGCGTTGATACACCGTGTTGCGCATGGCCGCGCCGGAGCTTTGCGGCAGGATCGCGGCGCTGACCAGGGTCGAGCAGATGATGCCCAACGAGATTTCCAGCAGCCGCCAGACCGCCGCCATGAACGAGGTTTCCGGGTGCGCCAGCGCTGGGAGGCCTGTGAAGGCAGCGGTGTAGCCCGCCAGCACGAACCCGTAAGCGCGAAAGTTGCGATAGCGTGCAGCACCGGCGCAGCAGAAGCCGACCCACAGCGCCAGCAGACCCAGAAACGGTGCGCTGTCCTGAGGGAACAAGGCCATCAGGACCACCATCACCACCGACCCCGCGAGGGTGCCAAGCAAGCGATAAAAGCTCTTGGCGAACACATGCCCGCTCTGGGGCTGCATGACGATGAACACCGTGATCATCGCCGTGCGCGGCTGTGGCAATTCCAGCCGCATGGCGATCCAGTAGGTCAGGAAGGCCGCGATCAAAACCTTGAAAATGTAGATCCAGGTCACCCCGTCGCTGCGCGCCCAGCCGTTGAGTTCGCGGCGAAATTCGAGGGATTTGAGCCAGGTCAGGGCTTGGTTCATTTCAATTCAAGACCTGTGTTGGCTGAGACGACGCCATCGTGGGCGTGGCTGAAAACTGCTCATCCTGCTCACCGCCCCAGCACATCCAATGAAATCGGCGTTTTCGGCGCAGCAACCTTGTCCGCCGCAGGCGAATCATTCCCCGCCATCAACCCGCCACCCAGCGCCACCACCAGTTCGGCATGCACGGTCAGACGCGCGGCCTGAACCTGTTGCTGAACCTGCTCCTGATGGAACAGCAGGGTTTGTGCGTTCAGCACATTGAGGTAATCGGTCAGCCCGCGTTTGTAGGCAACCATGGCGATGTCGTACGTCTTCTGCGCAGCCGCCACCGACTGATCGGCAAACACTTGCTGCTTGTTCATCGACTCGCGACGAATCAACTGATCGGAAATGCTCTTGAGCGCCGTCACCAGCGTCTGGTTGTACTGCGCCACCGCAGCGTCATACCCCGCCGAAGCCACACCCAGCTCAGAACGCAGGCGACCGCCATCGAAGATCGGCAGGCTGATCGCCGGACCCACGCTGTAGTTGAATTTCTTGCCGGTCAAAAACTCCAGCATCCCACCGCCGGTCGCCATGTAACCCAGGCTGCCCATCAAATCGACGTTGGGATAAAAACCGGCATGAGCGACATCGATGCCACGCGCCTGCGCCGCGACCCGCCAGCGACTGGCGACAACGTCAGGACGCTGACCCAGAAGCTGCGCAGGCAATGCAGAAGGCAAGGCGAGCGGCGCACCCAACGACAGCGTCGGGCGTTTGAGGCTTGCGCCGTCGCCCGGCCCCTTGCCCGCCAGCGCGGCAATCTGGTTGCGGCTCAGGGCGATGGCTTCGTCCAGTGAGTCAATCTGACGATGGGTTTCCGGCAGCGGGGTTTCAGCCTGACTCACTTCGAAGTGAGTGCCGATACCGCCTTTCAAACGACGCTGCGCCAGTTCAAGAATCTGCTGTTGCTGGGCGAGGGTCGCTTCGGCGATGTCGCGCTGGGCGTAGTTGAGCGACAACTGGATGTAGGCGCGGACGATGTTGTCCTGCAATTCCAGTTGTGCCTGACGCTCTTCGGCAGCACTCATGTGCGCCATGTCCAGCGCCTGCTCGGTGGTGTTACTTTCCTTGCCCCACAGGTCGAGGGAATAACTCAGCCCGATGGACGCGTTGTTGTCCCAGGTGCTGGTGTTCGACAACTCGCCCGGCCCGTAGAACTGGTCGGTCGGCCAGTTGTGGCGTTTGAGGGTGCTGTCACCCGTGACATGCAGCGATTCAGCCGACTCGGCAATCCCGGCCATGGCCTTGGCCTGACGCACGCGAGCAGCCGCAATGGCCAGACTCGGACTGCCCAGGGCTGCGAGTTCGATCCAGTGATTGAGCTGATCGTCGCCGTAAATGCGCCACCACTGGCCGTCGGGCCAATGGGCGTCTTTGGCTGCTTCCTTGATGGCGTCGTCGGTGGCCAGGGCGTCTGGCGACAACGAGTTGCCTTGAGGGGCGATTCCGCCGGTTCCGATGCAGCCGCTGATGAGTAACGTTAAAGCCCAGACACTGAGGGGTTTGAGTCCCCTGACGATGCGACGCGGCACAGCTGCAATTACCTGAAATGGGAGGAATGATTGGAGAAGAGTGGATATCGAGCCGCGATTCTAGGATGCGTCTGTTTCGGCGATAAGCCGGGACTTCTGTGAATCTTTGTTACCGAACGGAAGATAATCCTTTGGTATGGCTGACATGGATCAGTAACTTCATGTCACAATTTGCTATCTCACCAGAGAACGGCCCATGGACACTCTGCAAAACATGCGCGCTTTCAGTTGCGTGGCACAGGCAGGCAGCTTCACCGCTGCCGCAGCTCAACTGGATACCACCACCGCTAACGTTTCACGCGCTGTTTCCAATCTCGAAGCGCATCTGCAAACCCGTCTCCTCAACCGCACCACCCGACGCATTGCCCTGACCGAAGCGGGCAAGCGCTATCTGCTGCGTTGCGAGCAGATTCTGGGGTACGTCGAGGAAGCGGAAGCCGAGGCCAGCGACGCCCATGCACGCCCGGCTGGGCAACTAAAGGTGCATTCGATGACCGGCGTCGGCCAGCATTATGTGATCGATGCGATTGCCCGCTATCGCCGCAACCACCCGGATGTGTCGTTCGACCTGACCATGACCAACCGCGTGCCGGATCTGCTTGAAGAAGGCTACGACGTGTCCATCGTGCTGGCCAGCGAGCTGCCGGATTCGGGGTTCGTGTCGCAGCGCCTGGGCATCACGTACAGCATCGTTTGTGCGTCTCCCGCCTACATCAAGACCTTTGGCTTGCCGCAGAAGCCTGAGGATCTGCTCAACCATGCGTGCCTGCGCCTGGTCAGCCCGGCGTTCCCGCTGGAGAAATGGGCGTTCGATGGCCCCGATGGCCAGGAGACCGTGACCATTGGCACCTCGCCGTTTCAGGTCAACTCGGCTGACGCCATGAAGGCCGCGATCAGCAGCGGCATGGGCGTGGGCATTCTGCCGATCTACTCGGCCATCGAAGGCTTGCGCAACGGTTCGTTGAGCCGCGTGTTGCCGCAGTACCGCTCCAACGAACTGAACCTGTACGCGATCTACCCGTCGCGCCAGTACTTGGACGCGAAGATCAAGACCTGGGTCGAATACCTGCGCGGCTCGCTGCCGGAAATCATGGCGGCCCATGAGGCGGATTTGCAGACTCATGTGTTGCCGGAGTTGGTGTAAGGCCCTTGGATACACACCCCATTCTGTAGGAGTGAGCTTGCTCGCGATGAGGCCGGTATGGCCGCCACATCCCCAGCGTTAGAGATGTCGTCATCGCGAGCAAGCTCACTCCTACAGGTTCCGGCGAACCGTAGCCCTCCCCCCAACAAGAATGTTAGCGTGCTACGCATCGTCTAACCGAACCGCCCGAGAGAAGCTATCCGATGAAAAAGACCGTCCTTGCCTTCAGCCGCGTGTCCCCGGAAATGGCCGAGCGCCTGCAGCAAGACTTCAACGTGATCATCCCCGACCCCAAAAAGGGTGATCTGAACGAGCAGTTCAACGAAGCCCTGCCCCACGTCCACGGCATGATCGGCGCCGGTCGCAAGCTGGGCCGCGAGCAACTGGAAAGCGCGAAACAGTTGGAAGTGGTGTCGAGCATCTCGGTCGGTTATGACAATTACGACGTCAGCTACCTCAGTGAACGCGGCATCATGCTGACCAACACCCCGGACGTGCTGACCGAAAGCACCGCCGACCTGGGCTTCTCGCTGATCATGAGCAGTGCTCGTCGCGTCGCAGAGCTGGACGCCTACACCAAGGCGGGCAAATGGACTCGCAGCATCGAAGCGCCGCAGTTCGGCACCGATGTCTATGGCAAGACCCTCGGGATCGTCGGCATGGGCAACATCGGCGCAGCGGTTGCGCGTCGTGGTCGTCTGGGGTTCAACATGCCGATTCTGTACAGCGGCAACTCGCGCAAGACGGCGGTCGAGCAGGAACTGGGCGCGCAATTCCGCACGCTGGATCAGTTGCTGGCTGA
This sequence comes from Pseudomonas sp. Pseu.R1, assembly GCF_045764065.1. Classification (NCBI taxonomy): domain Bacteria; kingdom Pseudomonadati; phylum Pseudomonadota; class Gammaproteobacteria; order Pseudomonadales; family Pseudomonadaceae; genus Pseudomonas; species Pseudomonas sp. Pseu.R1. The sequence goes on from NZ_JBJGEE020000001.1 coordinate 2,594,920, forward strand.
ATCGGATTTCGTCTGCCTGGTCGTGCCATTGAGCGAAAAGACCAAGCACTTGATCAGCACCCGCGAACTGTCGCTGATGAAGAAAAGCGCGATTCTGGTCAACATCGCCCGTGGCCCGATCGTTGATGAACCGGCACTGATCGAGGCGCTCCAGAACGGCACCATCCGCGGCGCAGGTCTGGATGTGTACGAGAAAGAGCCACTGGCCGAATCGCCGCTGTTCCAGTTGAGCAATGCCGTGACCCTGCCGCACATCGGCTCCGCGACGCATGAAACCCGCCAAGCCATGGCCGATCGTGCGTGCGCCAACTTGCGCTCGGCGCTGCTGGGCGAGAAGCCGCAGGATCTGGTGAATCAGCAGGTGTGGAAGGGCTGATCTTCTGCGGTCCCTGATCGTTCCCACGCAGAGCGTGGGCACGATCATCTTTACGCCAGTTTCGCGGCCACAGGCACCGCCGCCTTGGGCTTCCGGAACACCAGCACATTCCCCACCATCACCAACACCAGCCCCATCAGCGCAGGCAGGGTCCACTGGTAACCTTCGGCATAAGCCGAGACGTTCAACGCCACCACCGGGAAAAGCACCGTGCAGTACGCTGCGCGCTCAGGCCCCATGCGGCCCACCAGTGTCAGGTAAGCGGTAAACCCGATCACTGAACCCGGAATCACCAGGTACAGCAGCGAACCGATGTAACGCGCATTCCACTCGAACGCGAACGGTGTGCCGCTGATCAGGCAATACGCGCACAGCATCGCCGCGCCGTACAGCATGCCGTACGCATTGGTGGTCAGCGGGCGCAAACCGGCCTTCTGTTGCAGGCTCGACAGCATATTGCCCGCCGAGAAGCACAGTGTACCGAGCAAGGCCAGGCCCAGGCCGATCAGCGTCTCGCGGCTGGCGCTGTGCCCTGACAGTTCAGGCCAGAACAGACACCCCAGCCCCAACAGGCCCAGCGCGCCGCCGGTCAGCACGTTGCGGGCGACTTTCTGTTTGAAGAAGACCCGCGCGTTCAGCGCGTTCCACAGCGTGGCCGTGGAAAACACCACCGCCACCAGCCCGCTCGGGATCCAGCGGCTGGCGGTGTAGAAGCACATGAAGTTGACGCAGAACAGGCAAAGCCCCTGCGCCAGACAGATGAACTGCCCGCGACGATTGACCTTTTGCAGCTTGCCGCTGATCAGCAGCATCGCGAACAGAATCAGCGCCGCCAGCCCGAAGCGGTAAACAATGGACACCGGAATCGCCACCTCGCCCAGTTGCAGCTTCAGGGCGATCCAGGTGGTGCCCCAGATCAGGACGGTCAGCAGATACAGCGAGATGTTCATGGCAGGCTCCTCATTGAGGCCCCAGTCTGAGCGCGGCCGGTGAACGTCACTTGCAAAAACTTGCGCATTTGATCGCCGTAGCGCTGGCAGCAGGCGCGCTACGGGGTAGGATGCGAGGCACGGAAAACCGATGCTGCCTGTTTCCCCTTTGGGATTCTATGGTGGCTGGTCAGCCTTTTTCGCCACCAAGGCGGCTCCCACAGTGATTGCGTCGAATCCAGATTTTTCGTTCGACGCTGAACCTGTGGGAGCCGGCTTGCTGGCGAATGCGATCTGTCAGCCAACTCATTCGTAGCGGACTCACCGTATTCGCCAGCAAGCCGGCTCCCACAGAAAGCAGTACGCCGTCGTATAGTCGCAACGAGACCGCCATGCCATCACTCGAAACCATCCAGGTCTTCCAATCCCTCAACAGCTCGCCCCACGCGCAGCTGGAGCAGAGTGCATCCCTTGGCGACGGTGTGGTAGCTGCCTTGTGGAACAACCGCCACGACTCGCAGGACTATCACGCACCGACCCACCACACCCTGTCCTGCTACATCGGCGGCGGAACCGGCACTTACCGCCGTGACCAGCCAGACCGCAAAGGCGCGCCAGACAAGCTCTGCGTATTGCCTGCCGGGCATCAGTCGTCGTGGGTAATCAATGGCGATATCCGGCTGGCGCATCTTTACATCAGCCCGGAACAGTTCGCACTCAACTGCGTCACGTTGCTGGACCGCGAACCTCGGGAGATGGCGCTACGGGAAGACACCTTCCTCGACGACCCGCTCCAGGCCGAGCGTTTCCATCGCCTGATTCGCATGAACTGGAACGAGCCGGGGGAACGCTTGCAAACCAGCAGCCTGGCCCACGAACTGCTCGCTCACGTGGTGCTCAATCAGGTCGGGCTGCGCGAGGGTCTGAAGCTGAAGGGCGGTTTGGCGCCGCATCTGCGTCGTCAGCTAGTGGAGTTCATCGAGCTGAACCTCGCCGAGCCGCTGAGTCTTGGGCAATTGGCGGGGATGTGTGCGTTGTCCGAGTACCACTTTGCGCGCATGTTCCGCGAAAGCTTCGGCCTGCCGCCACACCAGTATTTACTGGCTCGACGCATGAACCGCGCCCGCGAATTGCTGCGCACGACCCGTCTGGCTTTTGGTGAGGTTGCACTGGAATGCGGGTTTGCCAGTGCCAGCCATTTCAACAACACGTTCAAGCAGGCGATGGGCGCGACGCCGGGGACGTATCGGTTGGCGTTTCAGTAGGCCAACACGCGCTCCTACAAAGATAAAGCGCTCTTCAAAACTCCAGCATCGTCGCCAACACCACCTGCCGCGAATCCCCCACCGAAACGAAATACCGGCTCACCGCCGAGCTGTAATAGGTTCGGTCGAACAGGTTGTTCACGTTGAGCTGAAACTTGACCTTCTGCCCGTCCAGCTTCGTTTCGTAGGTCGCGAAGGCATCGGCGACGGTGTAGCCCGGCAAGGTGAAATCGTTATCGGGGTTACCCGCCCGATCGCCCACGTAGTTCGCCCCGGCACCCAGTCTCAACCGATCGCCGCCCGATACAGCACCCACGTCATACACCGCGGACAACGATCCGCTGTGCCGTGGGACGTTTTGCAGGCGATTGCCCTTCAACGTCGGGTCTTCCACCACCCAGGCATCGGTGAAGGCATAGCCACCGATCACGCTCCAGCGCTCCGACAACTGCCCGCTCATGTCGAGTTCCAGGCCCCTAGAGCGCACTTCCCCGGCGGTGGTGTACACCGTGTTGCTCGTCAACGAATCGAAGTTGGCGACCAGCACGTTACGTTTCTTGATATCGAACAACGCCAGCGTACCGCTGATGCCGCTGTTCAGATCCCACTTCGCCCCCAGCTCCCAGGCCTTGGCCTGCTCGGGCGGAGTGCCCGAATCCAGTACTGTGCCGCCCGTCAGTGCGGCAATGCTGGAGTTGGGTTTGAACGACTCGGTGTAACTGCCATACAGCGACAGCTCATCGTTATAGCGATACACCAACCCCGCCCGGGGAATCCATTTTTCGCCATTCAGATCCGTGTTGCGGGTGAACGGAATCCCCTTGCCCGCCTGCTGATCGAACCGTTGATAACGCGCCCCCGCCACGAAAATCCACTGATCCGTCAGGTGCACCGAATCCTGAAAGAACAGCGAGTCACTGCGCAGGATGTCCAACTGATTGCTGTCCGGTGCGCTGACCTGCGTACCCTCCACTTCCTGACCGTAAACCGGATTCAGGTAACTGAACGTGGTCAGGCTCTTTTGCCGGATCAACTCACCGCGATAGAACTTGCGGTATTCATCGTCGAGGCCGAACAACAAATCGTGCTGCATGCCCGCAACGTCAACGCTGCCGTTGAGCGTCAGGGTGGTGAAGCGGTCGGTACTCAGGGAATTTCCGGTGCCATCCATCGAACGGGTCAGCGTGCCATTTTCCGCGTTCACGGCCGTTATCCGCACCTGGCTGGCGTCGTAGGTTTCGCGGTTGTAGCTGTAACCCAGATGCCCCTTCCAGGTGTCGTCGAACTGATGATCGACTTCGAGGTGGTACAGGTCCGAACGCCCTTCCATGTTGTTGAACGGCTCATCGAGCCTGCGAGTGGCGGGGATGTTCAGCGGGTGATTAGTGACCGGATCGATAGCCGTGCCCCGGTCGAACGGCGAGAGAAACTCCCGATGCTCGTAGCTGGCGACGATTTGCGTGGCGTCGCCGTACCAGGCCAGTGACGGCGCCACCAGCGACTCGCGATGCACGCCGAAATTGCGCCAGTAATCTTCGTCCTCATGGTCCACGATCAGCCGATACGCCAGCCCTGAATCGCCCAATGCGCCGGTACTGTCGAGGGTCCCGCCGCTACCGTTTTTTCCCGCCCCGTAGCTCGATCCTCGGGCCGTCAGCGCATTGTACGACTGCAACTCCGGGCGTTTGCTGACCACGTTGACCACCCCGCCTGGGTCCTGAATGCCATACAACAGCGAGGTCGGCCCCTTGAGCACTTCCACCCGTTCCACCGTCGCGTTGAGGCTGCGCCCCTGCACCACCGGCATGCTGTCGCGCATGATCGAGCCGTCGCGGTTGTCGCCAAAGCCGCGCTTCATCAGGGTGTCCTGAGTGCTGCCCAGTGTGTTGCCTTGGGTCACGCCGCTGATGTTCCTCAAGGCGTCATCGAGATTGCGCGGGGCTTTGTCCCGCAGGACTTGCGCGGGCACCACGCTGACGAATTGCGGGTTTTCCAGCGAGGGGGTCGAGGTGCGCATGACGGAACGGGTAAACGGCGGCTGCCAGCTCTCGGAAGCGTTACGCTTTGAGTCGATCTGGGTCAGCCCCAACAAAATAGCGCCGTCACTCGATGCCGGTTCCAGCGTGAAGGTGTCTGGGGTCAGGCGACGAAATCGCAGCCCCGATGCTCCCAGCAATCGCCACAAGGCCTGCTCGGCTGTGAACGATCCTTTGATGGCCGGGGCTTCGACGCCATAAGGGGCGTCCTGGGTGTAAATGACGCTCTGCCCGGTGATGCGACTGAACTCGCTCAGGGCCTGAGGCAAGGGTCGGGCAGGCATCGAAAAGTCAAAAGCAGGCTCCGCCGCCTGAACGCATGCGCTCCAGACAGTGAACATGGAAATGCCGAGCCAGACTTTCACCCTGGAAAACCTCTTAATATCGATCTCAGGCGCTTGAGACGAATACACTCCCTTTGGGAGATTCTATGTTGGCTGGTCAATCGCTTTCGTCGGAACGCCGCCCGCACCAAGGCGGCTCCCACAGAATCAGCGTCAATCACAAATCCAGGGTTCAACACGTATCACGGTGGGAGCCGGGTTGCTGGCGAAGGCGTTATGTCAGCAGCATAAACGTTGACTGACACGCTGCGTTCGCCAGCAAACGGAGCGCTGCCCGGCCGTCTCCCACAAATCAGCCATCCACCGCAATCACTTAACGGATGACAATCACCCGCCCCAGCGCTTCGTACTGCTCAAACCCCACCACCGATTTCAACGCGGCCAGCACCGCCACCGGATCTTTGCTGGGGAAACTGCCGCTGACCTTCTTCGCCGCGAGTTGATCGTTGAGCACCACGATGCGACCTGGGTAATAACGGCTCAGGTCGTTGATCACATCCGCCAGCGGTGTGCGGTAGTAATTCAGCCAACCCTGACGCCAGGCCAACTGGTTTTCGCTGTCGACGGGCTGCGGATCGGTGGTGTGGGTCTGGTCATAGCTGACCCGCTGCCCCGCCGTGAGAATCTGTTGCGGCAGATCAGCGCCCGCCGTCACGCCCACGCGCCCGGACAGCACCGTGACCTGTGCCCCTTGAGGCTGCAGACGCACTTCGAACTGGGTGCCCAGCACGCGGGTTTCACCCTGCCCGCCATCGACCACGAACGGCTCACCGGTATGGGTGACCTGAAAGAACGCCGCGCCTCGACGCAACTGCACGTGGCGCTCGCCGTTGGCGAAGTTCACGGCAATGGCGCTGTCGGCGTCGAGGGTCACTTGGGAGTCATCCGCCAGAGTCACGGTGCGCACCTGCCCCGGCGCGGACACGTAATCCGCGCCCACGTCGTCGATCCAGCGCTGCGGCTGCCAGCCCAGCCCCACGCCAATCATCATCACCAGACACGCCGCCATCGCCAGCGCCGCCCCCCATCGAGGCAGGGAGCGCTTTGGTGACGCGTCCATGGCTTTGAGCAACGCGTCGAGGGACGCCGACTCTTCGGCTGCCAGTTTCGCGGCGGGCTCTTCGCTCATCTCCCAGATCACCTGGGCCTGCGCATACGCCTCGGCATGGGCCGGATCGGCCTGCAACCAGCGGCTGAAACGCGCCTGATCAGCCGCGCTCGGTTCGTCATGCAGCAAGCTCAGCCAGCGCAAGGCGGCATCGTGTTGTTCGGGGCTTATCATCGGGATCGGGTCCGTCGGCGCTTTCATCGACGAACGTCCTCGGACTTCGCACGAAAGGGAATCACCCGCGCGGCGTCCTGACCCAGACTCGCCTTGCAGGCTTGCAAGGCGCGCATCATATGTTTTTCCACCGCGCTTTGCGAAAGCCCCATGGCCTTGGCGATCTCGCCGTACTTGCGCCCGTGAATGCGATTAAGCAGAAAAATCTGCCGCGTCTTCTCGGGCAGCCCACGCAGCGCCGCTTCGATATGGCGCAGATCGTTGCTGACCTTGACGGCAGCCTGCGGCTCGTCATTGCGCAGATCATGCTCGTCCGGCATCAGCTCTTCATTGAGGCGCGCACGTGTACCTTCGGTGCGCAAATGATCAATGGCGATATTGCCCGCGCAGCGCAGCAAGTACGTGTTGAGTTCTTCGACCTGCACCAGCGGACGCCGCCAGAACCTGACGAACAGGTCCTGCACCAGATCCGCTGCCGTCGCACGACAGCCCACACGGCGACTCACCAGCGCTTCCATTTGCGGGCGTTGCGAGAGGAACACTTTCAGAAAATGTGCGCGTGCCGCCTTCGGAGCATCGGGGTCGGCGTCGACAGAGGTCGAGGTCGAGGTCGGAGGGGTGAGGTCGATCATGTCAGGCTCAGGCCAGAAGTTGAATGCAAGCAGCGACCGGCACGAGAAGCACGCCGATTCCTGCCAACGACAAGGCCAGCCTTGGCCAGTAAGACATCACAAAAACCAGCACCACCGCGCTGACCATCAGCGCAGCGGACCATTGCACCAGCGCCTGCCCGATACTGAGCGACACCCTGGCGATCCAAAGCGACGCCAGCAGCGCGACCCAGCCGACCAGCCTCAGCCATTTGCCACGTGAGTCGGACAACGCGCCGCCCACAATATCCTCATAGTGGCGGCTCATCGACAGGCACAGGGCCGTGAAACCGACGTAGCAGAGCAAGGTGGCCAGAAACATCAGTTGGCCTCCCGGGCTTCAGCAGTAGGACTGACGCCATCGCGAGCAAGCTCACTCCTACAGTTTTGGGCCAGGACACTGTCTTTCATACGACGCGAACCTGTAGGAGTGAGCTTGCTCGCGATAGCGATTTTGCCCTCCCCACGAAACCTGAACGCGCCCCACGCCAGGAAAATCCCCGTCGCCAACGCCGTCACATCCAGCGCTGCCAAGGTCATGTACCCCTGTTTCAACGACGCCAGCAGATAACTGCCTGCCGTCAGCATGTCCAGAATCGGCAGCGCGCAATACAGCAACGCGGCGAGGGTCAGTTGCTCGCGCCACGCGGTGCGACCGTCGCGGAAAAACACCCGCGCAAAGCCATGCAGCAACGCCGCGCCCCACACGTAGAAAAACACCTTCACTTCCCAGTCGCTGCGCGCGGCAAAACTCATCGGCAACAACCGATTGGCCCAGAAGAAACTGATGATCGCCAACATCAACCCCGACATGCTGGACACGTTCAATGCTTCCACCAGCCGCAACTCAAAGGGCATGACTCCGGATTTGGCGTGCTTGAGCTTGCGTTTGCCCAGCCAAATCACCAGCCCTGTACCGATCATCGCCGTGCCGCCGATGCCCGCGAAGAAATATAACCAGCGCAGCAACGGCCCCGCGAAATGCCCCATGTGCAATCCGTAAAGCCCACCGGCCAGCAGCAGTGAAGCCGCGCTCATGGTGCTCTGATCTTTCAGCGCGCCGCTGACGCCATCGAACACCAGCACGGTGCCTGGCTCATTTGGGATGTGATCGGCGCCATGGCGCGTCAGCGTGACCGACGCACTGGCGCTGCCCGGATTGTTCACGGTGATCAGGCCGACGCGACTGCCGGGCCATTTGTCTGCGGCGATGTCGAACATCGGCGCGATCGGTGCCATAGGCGCCCGCTCAGCGGCGGCAGGCACGGTCTTGAACGCCGGAAACAGATCCTCGAAAAAACCCTGCGTGTTATTGCCATACGTCGTGAGAATGCTCACCGGCATAATCATCGTCATGAAAATCACCAGGCTGCTGTAGGTGATCATCAAGTGAAACGGCAACACCAGCACCGCCACCGCGTTATGGCCGTCCAGCCAGGTGCGCTGGCCTTTGCGCGGGCGGAAGGTGAAGAACTCCTTGAAGATTTTCTTGTGGGTGATGATGCCGCTGATCAGCGCGACGAACATCACCATCGCGGCCAGCGACGCCAGCCAGCGGCCCCAGGGATAGGGCATCTGCAACTGGAAGTGGAAACGGTAGAAGAACTCGCCACCCATGCTTTCGCGGGCTTGAACCGGAGCGCCGGTCAGCGAGTCGAGCGATTTGTCTTCAAAAGCGCCTTTCGCGGTGGTCCAGCTCACACCCAGCTCTGGGGTGCGTTCGTCCGGCAAACGGATGAACCAGCGTTTGGCGTCAGCGGCATTCTGTTGCAGCCAGTTCTGCGCCCGATTGACGCTGTCCGCTGCCGAGACCTCATGGGGCACGATTTCCGGCTGAGTCCATTGGGTGATTTCATTCTTGAAGTACGAAAGCGTGCCGGTCAGAAAAATCGCAAACAGCAGCCAGCCAAATACCAGCCCGGCCCAAGTGTGCAACCAGGCCATCGCCTGACGGAAGCCCTCTTTCACAGCAGCCACCTCGCACTGGCGTAAACCGCACCGAGCACCGCGCAGGGCAACAACAGGCCGTACCAGGCACGCCACGCCGTGCGGCAGGCAAAACACCAGAGCACCGCGGGCAGATAAACCAGAAACGACAGGGTCATCGACAATACTGCTGCTTCAGCGCGAGGCAGCGGCAGAAATTGCGCCATGCACACACTGGCCAATGCAGCCAGCAGGTAACCGCCGATCAAGGCAGCGGCCACGCGAGAGGCCACCGCCAAACGCAGGCGCAAGCAAACGCCGCCGCGCTTTTTCGCACACTTTGCCCGCTTCTCGGACACGGGCGCGCTCACCGATGCAGCCTCCATCACGGGCGAATCCCGAGGGTAGCGCAGGTGTTTTCGCAGCAGCTTGAGCGAATCGGCATGGCGGTGATCTTCTTGAAATCAAACAAGCGGACAGGCCCGGTCCGTAGCCTGCAAACAAAAGAATGCAATATTAATGATAAATATTCTCATATGCAAAAGAGTCTGACCGAATCCCTAGCATTTATTGGCTCATCTCGACGACGTTTACGTGCTCGACGAGTCGAGTCCGCTGCTGTCCGGCTTCGACGTCTTTCACCACGGCCGCGCAGCTGACTGCGGGACCAGCCCCCTTACAACGGCGCGTGCGATGCTGCAAAAAGATTTCTGCAATGAAATATTTCTTTCGTTTGGGGGTTGAATTGTTTTTCGATCGGCGCCAACACTGTGCGTGAGGGCAGACGAAAATCCACCTTCGTCGAATCCCTCGCTAGCAAGCGCAAGCCCGAGCAAGCCAAAGTAAGGGAAGAACTATGCAAATCCAGGTCAACAGCGATAACCACATCGAAAGCAGCATCCGACTGGAGGAGTGGGTACGAACCACCGTTGAAAGCACGCTCGACCGCTACGAAGAAGACCTCACCCGCGTCGAAGTTCACATCCGCGACGAAAACGGCGACAAGCCCGGCCCGCATGACATCCGCTGCCAGATGGAAGCCCGGCCAAAAGGACACCAACCCATTTCCGTGACCCACAAGGCCGATTCGCTGGATCAGGCCGTAGACGGTGCCGCGCTGAAACTCGATCACGCGCTGGATCACCTGTTCGGCAAACTGCGCAGCAAACGCGGTGGTGTGTACGCCATCAGCAACGCCCGCAGCCGCACTACGGAAGACCCCGACGCCCTGCTACAGGAAGAATTCCTCGAAAATGATCAGGCACGGCACGGCTGATTTGGCTGGCTGACCTCAGCGACTGATCCAAACAACAAGGGCGGGCCTGTGGAGACAGGCCCGCCCTTTTTTGTGTCCTGCGATAACAGACTCGTGATCCCTGTAGGAGCGCAAACGCGCACACAAATCAGGCAGCCAGCGCAGTAATGGTGCTCACCCGCTACCAAGGCGGCATCTGGCTAGCACTAAAGCATTAATCCAAAACAACAAACCACTTCGCAGTTTTATCGCTGAAAGGATTCGTGATCCTTTTAAAAGCGCCATTTGTCCCAAATGGCCCGAACCCTGCAAGTATCAATGCGTCGAGCCTCCACCTCTGCAGGCCCCGCTTTTCATGGCTCGACGGGCCGCTGACTCATACACCCGATGCAGATCGACTGCTACCGTCCATCCAGCGTCAAGAACTAAAGGGACTAACCCCAAGTCAACTTATGCAGATCGATAATCAGGTATCAGGCCATGGACAATCCTTTTCAACAGATCACTGATGCGTTTCACCCAGACTACCGGGTCAATTTGAGTATCCAGGGCCTCGACGGCACCATCATGCTGACGCTCTCCAACGAGTCAGGCGTGGTCGCCAAACGCTTGATCAGCCCCGAGCAACGCAATTCACCCAAACGTCTGCGTCGCTTGATCGAAAGCGTGCAATTCGGCATTGCAATCGAACAGGGTCACAGCGCGATCAAAATTCTCGCCGCCATGACCGATGGCGACCTCAAACAACTGGCCCCGCCACCGGCGCGCAACGAAGCGTTCATCAATCGCCCACAGTTGAACGTCGGCATCTGAACATCAGCCCTCTAAACCGAATGCTCCCCACATGACGCGAAACGAAAGGAGGCGACTCAATGAATCGCCTCCCCTTCGCAGCCCTCTCAAGATTTCTAACGTCGGCCCCGTCAATCAGCCTTTTCTTTGACCGAAGGAAACCGGGCAGAGGCGTACCGCACGACCAGGATTGACACAGAAAGCAGCACCACGCCCCCCGTCAGATAAAGAATGCCCTCATCTGGCGACTTGTGGTGCGACACATCACTGATCAGCAGACGGATCAACGCCGTTACCCCGATGTACAACAGAAACCTGAGGGGCATGTGATTGGTGCGGAAGTAGATGCCGCTCATCGCCAGCAATTCCAGGTAGATGAACAGCAGCAAAATATCGTCAACGCTGATTTTGTCCTGATGAAGCATTTCGACGAACGCTGTAATACCCGCATAGACGGTAATGGCGCCGATGCCGAACAGGGCAAGGTAGTGAAACAGCTCCACCCCAAGGTTGCCGAGACTGTTCGCTCCGGCATGTAGCCTGATACGCATCCGGTCTGCCCATTTCATCCGTTTTCACTCCCCACAACTGGTCGTTTCGTCAAAAGAACTGCATTTTCGCTGCATTAATAAAGCCATCGGCTAGGGTTGAGAACGTGACCGGTTGTCGCAAGTCACGGCATTGGCGTTGAAAATGAATGTGAATTGCCACTATTCAGACTGCGTCGATTCCCTTATGCTGCGCACTGTATAAATACACAGTAACCACAATGGTTTTACTGTTGGCCACCAGGCCCCGCCTCGCAGGGCCAACCTCACCACTGCATACAACGACGAGGCCAAAATGGCTGTTGAAACCCTTTACCGCAGTACCCGCGATTTGGAGACTACGTTCGTGGACCGCAAACTCGCCGATGCGCATGATCAAATGCTTGAGCTGGCCGAGCTCCTCACCGACGTGCTGATGAAGAACGTGCCGGGTCTGTCCGAAAAGCATGCAGAAGACGCGAGTATTTACATGGCCAAGAACCGCGCCGTGTTCGCGGCAGCGTTCAAGAACAACGCCACGGCCCTGAACGAGCTTTCCAATCCTGGAGAGGTCGACAGCGAGAGCTGATTTGCCCCCTTCAAAACGACCTCCCTCGGGAGGTTTTTTTATGGGCGAATAACAGTGACAGTAATCGTCCCCAAAATAGAAACAATGAGTCTCTATTTAGCTAAATTGTTTCATCATCGACAAGTCCGTAAATTTACTCCCAAGCCAGCCAAGACACAGCGACGACGCTGACAGTGGCGACCCAAATTTAAAGACCCAATCGAATCCGAAGGAACATGAAAATGACTACTCGCACTCTGAAAACCATCAAGAAAGCCGTAACCGCCACCGTTCTCGCCCTGTCCATCGGCAGCGCTTTCGCCGCTGAAACCGCAGTGCCTGAGCACCAGACCCAAGCGTTTCTGAATGCGCTGGCCGCTGGCGGTGGTCGCCCACTGGAACAACTGAGCCCTAAAGACGCTCGGGCCGTTCTGACCGGCGCGCAGAACTCGGTGAAAGTGGACATGTCGGGCATTCAGGTCAGCGACAAAGTGATCAAGGCTGACGGCCAGGACATCAAACTGACCATCGTGCGTCCAGCCGGGGTCAAGGGTGAGCTGCCAGTGTTCATGTTCTTCCACGGCGGCGGCTGGGTACTGGGCGACTACCCGACTCATGCCCGTCTGATCCGTGATCTGGTGGTCGGTTCCGGTGCGGTGGCGGTCTACGTGGATTACACCCCATCGCCTGAAGCGCACTACCCGACTGCGATCAATCAGGCGTACGCGGCAACGAAATGGGTCGCTGAACATGGTAAAGAGATCAACGTCGACAGCTCGCGTCTGGCTGTAGCGGGTAACAGCGTCGGTGGCAACATGGCGGCGGTCGTGGCTCTGAAAGCGAAGGAGCAAGGCACACCGAAACTGCGCTTCCAGTTGCTGCTGTGGCCTGTGACGGACGCCAACTTCGACACCGGTTCGTATCAGGCGTATGCGGAAGGCCACTTCCTGACCAAAAACATGATGACGTGGTTCTGGGACAGCTACACCACCGACGCCAAACAGCGCGCCGAGATTTACGCCTCGCCACTGCGTGCAACCACCGAGCAACTGAAAGGCTTGCCACCTGCTCTGGTACAGACCGCTGCACTGGACGTGCTGCGTGACGAAGGCGAGGCTTATGCCCGCAAACTGGATGCCGCCGGTGTCGATGTGACCGCCGTGCGCTACAACGGCATGGTTCACGACTACGGCCTGCTGAACCCACTGGCCAACATTCCAGAGGTCAAGGCTGCGATGCGTCAGGCGGCCGGTGAACTGAAAGCTCACCTGAACTGATCCATCCGGTAACGAAAAAGCCCGCGAAGTGATCTTCTGATCCTTCGCGGGCTTTTGTTTTTTGCATTCGCCACCCGTTGGCCAGCCACGGATGAGCTGACTGACGGACTGCCTTCGCCACCAAGGTGGCTCCCACAGATTCAGCATCGGACAAAAGATCTGAATCCCATGCAGCCTTTGTGGGCGCCGGCTTGCTGGCGAAAGCAGTTGCCCAGCCAACATAGAAGCTCCCGAAGGAATGGCGTCCTGACAGTGGCTACTCTTTGCAATGGGCGCCCACCGAAAATCACCCCCTTGGCCCGGCGTACGCCAGCGCCCATTTCTCCTGCACTTGCAACTGCGCCTTGAACCGCTCGATCTGTTCGGCCACGCGAACCGGGGAGGTGCCGCCCCAGCCGCTGCGCGCGGCCAACGCCGCTTCGAGTGTCAGGCAATCGAGCACGTCTGGCGTCAGCCGCGCATCGGTGCGAGCCAGCATCTCGGGGGTGAGCTGTTCCAGTCCGATGTCTTGCGCTTCGCACAATTGCACCAACTGCCCGGTAATCTCATGGGCTTCCTTGAAGGGCACGCCGCGCATCGCCAGCCAGTCCGCCACTTCGGTCGCCAACGTAAAACCCAACGGCGCCTGGCGCAGCATCTCGTCTTTACGCACTTTCATCGTCGCGACCATACCCGCGAACGCTGGAAGCACCAAATGCAAGGTTTCCAGCGTGTCGATGACCGCGTGTTTGTCTTCGCTCAAGTCGCGGTTATAAGAAAGCGGCTGGGCCTTGAGCACCGCCAGAATGGCGGTCAGCGAACCGATGATGCGCCCCGACTTGCCCCGCGCCAGTTCAGCGATATCAGGGTTCTTTTTCTGCGGCATGATCGAGCTGCCGGTGGCGTAGCCGTCGTCTAGCTCGACCCAGCGAAACTGCCGCGAGGTCCACAGACAGAATTCCTCGGCCATGCGCGAAATGTTGATGCCCAGCATGCTGCTGCAAAACAGAAACTCCGCAACGTGGTCACGACTGGCGACCGCATCAATGGAGTTTTCGCACGGCCCGGCGTAACCCATTTCAGCCGCTGACTGTTGCAGATCGCGCGCAATCGCCGAGCCTGCCAACGCCGCCGCGCCCAACGGTGACAGGCTGAAACGCTTGTCGAAATCCTGTAGCCGCTGAATGTCGCGATGAATCGCCTGGGCGTGAGCCATCAGATGGTGAGCGAAGACGATGGGCTGCGCCTGCTGCAAGTGGGTGAAGCCCGGCGCGATGGTGTGGAGGTGTTGCTCGGCCTGCCCGACTAGCGCTTTTTGCAGCTCAAGAATGGCCAGGGTCAAGCGGCGCACCTGATCGCGCAGGTACAAGCGCAGGTCGTTGGCGGACTGGTCATTGCGTGAGCGACCGGCGCGCAGCTTGCCGCCCAATGCGCCGAGACGTTCGGTCAACAAACGCTCGATGAAGGTGTGCACGTCCTCGTCCGCCGCAATGGGCTGGACCTTGCCGGCGGCGAAGTCAGCGTCGATGGACGACAACGCCTCGATGATACGTCGGGTTTCGCCCGCATCGAGCAGGCCTGCGCGTTGCAACTCGTTGGCGTGAGCCTTAGACCCGGCCACGTCGTAGGGCGTCAGACGAAAGTACGCAGAGGGTGAGCGTGAAAGATTGGCCATGGCTTCAGCCGGGCCAGACTTGAACCGCGCCCCCCACAGGCGCTCGGTAGCATCAGACATTTACCTTCTCCGTTGTCACGTTGAGTGCGAAATCGCGAACGTTGAATCGATCACCGGAGAGGGATCCTAGGAAAATTCAAAAGGGGGGCAAATGTTTCAAATGGCAAGTCTACTTACGCAAACTGGAAACCTGCCGGACCGGTCAAGCCCATCGAGCAGCGCCTCACGCCTCTTCGACGCCGACAATCAGCTCGCTGCCTAACCAGTTCGCCAGCAGCGCACCCGCTTTGGCCACGCCCTCCTCTTCCCCAAGCCGGGCAACGAGCCTTTCACACAAGCCCATGAAGCTGGCGTCGTCCTGAAGCTGAACCAAGGCGGCGTACTCCAGTGCATCGACCTCTCGCAGACGTGAAGTGAACTGTCGCCGCCAGACCACCAGTCCGCCTGCCTCAGCCAGCATTTCGCTCTCCGGTGGCGTGCGTTCTTCGCACAGTGCCGACCAGATCGCCTCGACGTTGGTGGTCATCGTATACACACGCAGCGACGGGGTGAAACGCAAGTGAGCGTGGTCCCAATCGAGTGTCGCCAGCGCGTCCAGCGCCAGCGGTTCGGCATCACGGGCCACGAACGCCTCACCCAAGGCCTGCTCGATCCACGCTAATTCGTGCACATCGGGGTTGTCGGGAAAACGCCTGCCCAACGTCTCGCCAAACGACTCGGCATACGCATCGAGGGTCCAGGCATGAGGCGGATGGCCGTCGATGTGGGCGATGGCGGTCTGGCGAAACTCGTCCTGGCCCAGCCATTGGCGCAATTGCGGGAAAGCGTGCTCCAGGCAACTCACCAATTGCGCACGGTAGTTGTTCTGGTAGACCGCCAGCCCTGCGGCGTCGTGACAGCTCAGACGATCGGCGGCATCTTCGGACGCATCGACCAGCCAGGATTGAAAATCGCGCTGCATCTGAGCCAGTGTCATGCCACATCCCCCATGCGACGACGGGTTTCGGCCACGCCCAGATGACGGGCGGTGGACAGCTCGTCAAGCAAATCGGCCAACGGCGGAATGTCGTCGTCGCGCTCAATCATGGTTGCCACCGGCCCCAGAAGCGAAATGGCCTTGGCGTACAACTGCCAGACATCCGGACACACCGGACTATCGTGGGTGTCGATCAGCAAATCGGGACCCTGGCTGTGGCCCGCCAAGTGGATCTGCCGCACGCGCTCGGCAGGAACGCCGTCGAGAAATGCCAGCGGATCGAAGCCATGGTTGCTGGCGCTGACGAACACGTTGTTGACGTCCAGCAGCAGTTCGCAGCCGGTGCGTCGGGACATCTCGGCAATGAATTCCCACTCGCTCATCGCCGCGTCGGGAAAGCTCAGGTAACTGGACGGATTTTCGAACAGCATCGTACGGCCCAGTGCATCCTGCGCTCGGGAAATATTCGCGCACACCCGCTCCAGCGCTTCCCAGGTGTACGGCACGGGCAGCAGATCGTGGGAGTTGAAGCCGCCAATCCGCGACCAGCTCAGATGGTCGGACACAAACAACGGCTCGATTTCGTCCACCAGAGCGCGCAGGCGCTTGAGGTATTCAGGATTCAGCCCGTCCGCCGAACCGATCGACATCGAAACACCGTGTAACACCACCGGATGACGTTCGCGCACCTGACGCAGAATGTGGCGCGGCTGTCCGCCTTCAATCATGAAGTTTTCCGAGATGACCTCGACGAAATCCACCGGCACGTCAGTTCCAAGAAAATCGCGATAGTGTTCTCGGCGCAACCCCAGCCCATAACCTGAAAAAACCGCTGACATCGTCTGTCCCTCGTTGCTCTTGCATGCGGAATCAATAACGGGCCTGCCGCTTAAACTGACAGGCCCGTGCTCACTTATTTAGGCTCGGTCAAGGTGCCGCCCGCTTTCAGGCATTCGGCCTTGGTCTTGACGATCACGCCCTCGCCCTTGCAAGTGTTCAGGCCTTTGCAGTCGTGCTTGGCCGTGGCACACAGGCTTTCGCCCTTGCAGCTGTTAACGCCGTAGCAGCGGCCCGGCTTGTTGGCGTCGGCGTCCGCATCGGCGGCCGAAGCGGCAACACTGAAGGACGCCGAGGCCAGTGCGATCAGGGCAGCAGCGGTAGCGAGGCTGAAACGGGATTTGCTGGAAGTGGTCATGCGGGTGTTCTCCAATTGCGTTTTTGAGGTGATTCGTTTGGGTGAAAACGGGATTACTTGACGGCCAGAGCGGCGTCTTCGATGACCTTGGCCACGGCCTCAGGCTGCGAGATGTAAACGGCGTGGCTGGCCTTGATTTCCGTGACTTTCGAACCGGCACGCTGGTACATCCAGCGCTGCAGATCAGGGCTCAAAGCGTGGTCTTCGGTGGCAACGATTCCGTAGCTCGGTTTGTTGTGCCACGCGGCCGCCCAGGCCTGGGTGCCGAAAGTGGCGGCGGTCGCGGCCGGTTGGGAAGCCGCCATGAAGTCGGTGCGATTGCTGGTGAGGTCACCGGCGAAATCAGTGCCGAATTTGCTGCGATCAAAGAACAGGTGGCCGTCGCGAGTCGGGCGCACGTCATCGCTGGGCGACGGCATCGAGGCAATCAACTGGCCCATGCTTTCACCGACTTCCGGTTGCAGCGCGGCGACGTACACCAGCACCTTGACCTTGTCGCGCACACCCGCTGCGCTGATCACGCCGCCGCCGGAACTGTGCCCGACCAGCACCACCGGACCGACTTGTTGATCGAGGATTTCCCGGGTCGCGGCGACATCTGCGTCCAGGTTGGTGGCGGGCTGCTGCACCACAGTGACCTTGTAGCCCTTGTGAATCAGGATGTCGTGCACGACACGCCAACCCGAGCCATCGACGAAGGAACCGTGAACGATCACGATGTTTTTTGCCCCAATGGCCGGAACCGGTGCAGCCGCAGGTGTGGCAGCGGATGCCCAGATCGGCGCAGCAACCGCCATGATGCCCAGGGCAAGTTTGGAAACAGCACGCATATGACTCTCCAGGGGCCGGTGCGGCCCCACTCAGGTTTCAAGGGTTCGGTTGAACGAAAACGTCAACGACGGGCGGTGCGAAACCGGCCAAAGAACAACTCATCCAGTGACCAGCGACCGGCGCCGTACACCACCAGCGGCAGCAGCAAGCCCGCCCAGGTCAGGTGCGTCGGCCACGCGTTCGGGTACACGAAAAACTCGATCACTGCCGTCATGGCCAGCAGCGCTGCGGCGGCCGGTCGGGTGACGAGTCCCAATACCAGCAGGATCGGAAACAAGTGCTCTGCATAGGTCGCCAGATATGCCGCCACGTCCGTTGGTAAAACGGGCAACGCGTACTCGTACTGGAACAGTTGCAGGGTCGATGGCTTGAGGGTCAACCAGCCGGAGACCTTGGTACGGCCCGACAGGAAGAACACTGCCGCGATCCCGACCCGCGCGACCAGCAGCAACGCACTGGGCGTCGCCGCCCGCAGCGAAGGCGCCAGCATCGAGCCGCGCATCACTTCTGTTCCGTCAGCGAGCCGTAGCCCTTGGGTGTCTTGATCGAGGTGCAGGTGCCTTTGTCGACCAGCACCCAGGCGTCCCCCTGATAATCCGCAGACGCAGTGGCCGCGCACGAAGTGCCAGGGCCCGCTGCGCAATCGTTTTGCCCAGCCAGCGACACGCCGTAACACTTCTCTTTGGGGGTTACCTGATCGGCAGCGGAAGCCGTACCGGCCAGTGCCGTCAGGGACAGCGCGAGGGTTGCAGCGAGGGCAGCGTATTTGCGATTCATGTGTAACTCCTGCTCGTTCGGAATGGGGACCGAATCCGGCATCCTTGCCAGGTCTCAACGTTGAAACCGGCAGCGCCTTTCGGTGAGCAGATTTAATCGCGGGGCTGTATCTCGTCTGTGTCACAGAGCGGGGCGAAGGCTGAGCAGATGTATCTCTCGGGGGGCGATACACAGTGCGATACAAAGTCACAGGAAATAAAACCGAATGTGCTGCGTATGGATACGTCGTAGGAGCGCGCTTGCCTGCGATTGCGCAGTGTCAGACAACGCCTGTGTGTCTGATCTGCCACCTTCGCCAGCAAGTCGGCTCCCACAAGGGTTGCGTCTGATCCAGATCGACGCTGAACTGTGGGAGCCGGCTTGCCGACGAAGGCAATGGGTCTGACAACACCATCAGCAAGCCAATTACTCTGGCTTTTCCAAGGCCTCCACCAGCGCTTTGAAGAACCGGGCCGCCTCACCGCCCGTGACCGCCCGATGATCGAAGGTCAACGACAGCGGCAGAATCGGATGAATCACCACCTGTCCGTCCATCGCCACCGGCTCTTCACGAATGCCCCCCGCGCCGATGATCGCTACTTGTGGCGGCACCACCACCGGGTTCGCATAGCGCCCGAACAAGGTGCCGAAATTGGACAGGGTAATGGTCGCGCCCATCATTTCCTTTGGCGGAATCGAACGCGCCTTCACGTCGGCCCGCAGACGGCTCATGCCCTCTTTCAAGTCTGCCGATTGGCGATTGCCCACGTCGCGCAACACCGGCACGAACAGCCCGTCCGGCGTGTCCACGGCAATCCCCAGATCAAGATTGTCGTGGTGTTTGATCGACAACGACTTGCCGTCGAACCAACTGTTGAGCACCGGTTCCACCTTGCACGCCGCCGCCATGGCCTTGCCAATCCGAATCAACGGATCCCGAGCCGCGCCCCAGCGATGCAGATCGGCATCACCGAAGATCGTCACCGGCACCACTTCGGCATGGGACTTGGCCATGTTCAGCGCCATGCTGCGCCGCACGCCGCGCAGTTTCTCACCACCGAACCTGTCGCGCTCGGCCTGAGAAGCGGCCTCTACGTCAGCGCGGGTGATCAGACCTGCGCTGCCTGTGCCGCTGAGCGCGTTGAGGTCCACACCCAATTGCCGGGCCAGCTGTCGCACTGCGGGCGTTGCACGGGTCGACATGTGTTCGCGGGTCGAGGGCGCAGCACCGACGAAAAACTGATCGTCCTGACTGCTGCCCCCGCCTTCCAGACGCCCGACCACCGTGCCCGCGTCGCCCTCGCCTTCGAACGCCATCAGCGGTTCGCCAACGTGCAAGATGTCGCCATCGCCACCGTACAGCTTTGCAATTACGCCATCATAGGGCGCGGGAATGTCGACGAGGGCCTTGGCTGTCTCCACGGACACCACCCGTTGGTCAGCCTTGACGGTGTCGCCTTCCTTGACATGCCACTCGACGATTTCCGCTTCCTGCAACCCTTCGCCCAGATCGGGCAGTTTGAAATATTTCATCGCAAGCCTCCTCGGCCGTCAGGCGAAATTCAGAGCGCTGTCGCACGCGTGAAGAATGTCTTCGACGCTGGGGATGTACAGCTGCTCAAGCCGGTACAGCGGCGGTGGAATGTCCGGCGCGGTGACGCGCTGAATCGGCGCCTGCAAATCCAGCAACACGCGCTCGTACAGGCTTGCAGCGATTTCCCCGCCCAATCCACCGGAGCGCGGCGCTTCGTGAACGATCACGCAGCGCCCGGTCTTGCGGACCGAAGCTTCCAGCGTGTCGAGGTCCAGCGGCTTGACGCAGGCGACATCGATCACCTCCGCCGACACGCCTTGCTCGGCCAAGGCGCTGGCGGCTTGCAAGGTTTCGTGAACGCTGGCGCCCCAACTGACAAGGGTGATGTCACTGCCTTCGCGCAAGGTGAAGCAGGTGTCCAGCGGCAGGCGTTTGCCATCGTCGACGAGGATTTGCGGGTTCATGCGATACAGGCGTGTGGGTTCAAGAAAGATCACCGGATCGGGATCGTCGATGGCCGTCAGCAACAGGCCGTAAGCCCGCGCAGGCGAAGACGGAATCACCACCCGCAATCCTGGCACGTGGGCAAACATCGCTTCAGTGCTTTCGCTGTGATGCTCGGGTGCGCGAATGCCCGCACCCATGGGCGAACGCATGACCATCGGGCAGCTCAGCCGCCCCCGCGTACGGTTGCGCATGCGCGCGGCATGGGATACCAGATGCTCCATCGCGGCATAGATGAAACCCATGAACTGGATTTCAACCACAGGTCTCAGGCCTTGCGCGGCCATGCCGACGACCAGTCCGCCGAGCATGGTTTCCGCCAGCGGTGAGTCGATCACCCGCTTGAAGCCGAAGGTGTCGCGCAAGCCTTGGGTCGCACGAAAAACACCGCCGTTGACGCCGACGTCCTCACCGAGCACCACGACGTGTTCGTCTTCACTCATGGCCCGGTGCATCGCCAGATTGACGGCCTCAAGCAAGCTGAGCTTTTTATCGACGGGAAGGTCATTCGCCATGATGAGCACCTCCCTGACGACGGGCCACGCGCTCCAGAAACCACTCTCGCTGATCGGCCAATGGTGCAGGCCAGCGGGCGTAGACGTGATCAATCACTGATGCCGGCGCCTGATTGCCTGCGCGTTCGAAGTTATCCACAGACTGCTGAACCAGCCCCTGACATTCGGCGATCAACGCCTGTTCACGACCTTCGTCCCACACCCCTTGACTGGCCATGAACGATTGCAGGCGTTTGATTGGCTCCTCCTGCCAAGCCTGCTTGACCTCATCGGCGGCGCGATAGCGGGTCGCGTCGTCAGCGGTGGTGTGATCGCCGAGCCGATAACTCAAGCACTCCAGCAACACCGGGCCTTTCCCTTTGCGCGCTCGCTCCAGGGCGACCTGCATGCGGTCGTACACGGCGAGCATGTCATTGCCATCGACTTGCTCACCGTGAAAGCCAGCGCCAATGGCCTTTTGCGCCAACGTCGGCGCACCACACTGAATGCGCCGGGGCACGGAGATCGCCCACTGGTTGTTGTTGATCACGAACACCACCGGCAACTGCCAGGCCCCCGCGACGTTCAACGCTTCGAGGAAATCTCCCTTACTGGTGGCGCCATCGCCGCAGGTGGTTACAGCGACGCGGTGTTCGCCGCGAATTTTGAACGCACTGGCCACACCACACGCATGCAGGGCCTGCGTGGCGATGGGAACACACAGAGGGAAATCCTGCGCGACGGCAGGCTCGGCGTAATCGCTGCCCCGCTCGTCGCCGCCCCAATACAGCAGGATTTCTTCCATGCGCACCCCACGCATTAGCTGCACGGCGGTGTCGCGGTAGTAGGGAATCAGCACGTCTTCGGGGTGCATCAGACTGCCAATCGCTACGCCGATGGCTTCCTGACCCAGTGTGGGCGCGTAGGTGCCAATACGACCGGTACGCTGCAACGCGACGGCTTTCTGATCGAAAAGCCGGGTCAGGACCATCTGGCGATAGAGGCGGGTCAGCAGGTTGAAGTCATCGGCCCAGTTGGGAAGCGCTCCGGTCAGCCGACCGTCGGGGGACAGATAACGGGTGTACGCAAGATCGATCTTGTTATTGGACATTGCACACTCCTGACACGCGCTGCCGCGCGTGATGGTCTCGACTCGCCACTTGTGGTCGCGAGCTTCAATAGAGCAGCGCCGGTAAGGCACTCACTCAAGGTTCAACAGGCGTTCTGCCAATGCATCGGCTACCCGCGCGGGTGAGCGCTTCTCGGCCTGGGCATGGGCAAATACTTCAGTCAGCCGTGTTCCTATCTGGGACAGATGTGCGGTGATGGTGTTCTGGTTTTCTCCTCGATGCTGAAGCGCGACGTAGATCAGCCCGCCGGAATTGATGACGTAATCGGGTGCGTAGAGGATGCCTCGGGTTTCGAGCTGATCGGCGATGGCTGCGCAGCTCAATTGGTTGTTGGCGCCACCGGCCACGGCAGCGCAACGCAGTTTGGTCACGCTGTGACTGTTGAGCACGCCGCCCAGTCCGCAAGGCGCGAGGATGTCGCACGGGGTGCTGAGCAAGGCTTCGCTGGCGATGGGCTTGGCGCCCATTTGCTCCATGGCCAATTGCACCTTGCCACTGTCCAGGTCGGCGACCAGCAGTTCAGCGCCCGCAGCGTGCAGTTGCTCGGCCAGCGCCCAGCCCACATGGCCCAAGCCCTGAACCGCAACGCGCAACCCTTCCAGATTGTCGCTGCCCAGCCGCGCCATGGCCGTAGTACGAATGCCAGCGTAAAGGCCCATGGCGGTATAAGAAGAAGGATCACCCGATTCGGTGGTGCTGGTGACGTGTTGGGTGTATTGCGCAATACAGTCCATGTCTTCGCCGGACGTGCCACTGTCCATGGCCGCGATGTAGCGACCATCCAGCGTCTGGATGAAACGTCCAAAGGCTTCGAACAAGGCAGCGCGATCAGGCACATGGGCAGGCCGCAAAATGACTGCGGTCCCACCGCCCAGCGGCAAGCCTGCCAGAACAGCCTTGTAGCTCATGTTCCTCGCCAGTTGAATGGCATCCTCAACGGCGCTCTCTTCATTTGGATAGGAAAGGTAGCGAACCCCACCCAGAGCAGGGCCTTTCTGACTGCTGTGGATCGCGATCACGGCTTTTAGGCAGGTGTGTGAATCGACGATCAGATGCAACGATTGAACGCGCGCGCTTTGCATGAGAGCGAACATAGGTCGTGCTCCCGGTTTTTTGTATTGCGAGTATAGGCGCTGGCAAAAAAAACGACGGCTGCGCCGGACACATCTCGACAAGAAATCGGCAGATTTCTGACAGAACATGTCCGCGAGCATTCGTCACTGGACGAACATCGTCGCCAGCGCTAAAACGAAACTTCCCAAGACACCGTTTCAGACGCCTGATCCTACTGGAGAAGTCGATGAATCCACGCCAACTCTGCCTTGACTGTCTGCACCACACCCCGCCTTTGACCTTCCAGGCGGCACTGTGGATTTCGGTCGAGCACGACGCTCAGGCCGACCTTCGGCACACCCACGATCTGATGGATCAACTTCAGCGTCGCCTCAGCGCAGCGCTGCCTTTACTGCCTGCCAACGAACTCGCCCAGCCTCTGCTACGGCAAATGGCGACGATCGGTTTCCAGCAAGATGATGTCGCCCAACCCAAACCTCAGGTGGCCTTGCTGCACAAGATCGTCGAGCGCCGCCGTGGCCAGCCTTTGGGCCTGGCGCTGGTGGCGCTGGAACTGGCGCGTCGGCTGGACATTCCGCTGGAAGGCGTGAATTTTCCGGGGCACTTTCTACTTCGTGTTCCCGGCGCCGATCACACACTTGACCCCTGTGACGGCCGCAGGCTCTACCCCAAGGATTGCCGCGAACTGTTACTTCGCCAGTTCGGCCCCGACATGCCGCTCAAGGCCGAACACATGCGTACCGCCACGCCTCAAGCCATGCTTCAGCGTTTATCGCGCAATTTGCGTCATTTGCATCAGATCAACGACGATCTCATCGCATCCTTGAAGGATGCCAACCGGGTTCTGGAACTGGGGCAAGCCAACACCAGCGATTACCTCGCCCGTGCCAGTCTGTATCAGACACTGGAATGCCCGCAGGCAGAGCGTTACGACCTTGAGCATGCGCTGCTGTTGAGTGATGACCCCGTGCAGCGCATCAGGTTGACCCAGCGCCTCGTGCAACTGCCCTCGGGGCGGGCGGTGCACTAGGCCGCAACCTGATACACCCGACTCAGCTCAAGTTTGCGCCATGCCCATAGCCCTGTGCTGAGGCCAATGCCCTTGAGTACCGTCTGGGAGCCATGGATAAACGCCCGAACGCCATCGGCACCGCTCACCATCCCCATCACACCAAAGATCAGCAATGGCAATGCTGTCGCCCGGTCTCCGGATGAATACGCCTCGTAAGCTTTTATCAAATTGACCGTACTGGTCAGCGCCGTCCAGCCAAAGCTTGCGCCAGGAAAAGGCAAGAGCAGTATTGTTCCGGTCCATCTGATGACATTCCACGCGAGCGAAAGATGTTTCTCGGCCGACGTTTCGATCCGCTCATCCACGTCCGCGATCATGCGTTCGAACATCTCGCCGTAAAGCTGCTCAGAGCTGGAGATCCGGTCCTCCATACGATTGACGATGGTCAAAAACGCCGGATCATGTTTACCACCTCGTTCGAAGTTTTCGATGAACGTCCCCACTCTGCGCTGTCCGGCGTATGCCACTCGCCCGTAGAAGTAGCTTTGCATCGGCGCGGAATTCAGGAGTGCGCCATAGTCGGTCAGGGGTCTGAAATGCACACCATCCGGTGCATTAGGGGTATAGAGCATGTTGTAGTCAGGATCGCTTGTAGAAAAATCACGGAAGATAAAAACGCCCTCGATGATCTGACCCGCTATTTTGAATGCCGACACTCCGGTGTTTTTGACAATCCCTACGCTTGGGGTGCGACGGCCAAATGCATGGATGGCCGCACGGAGCCAAGAGTACTGTCGGTCATGCAGGTCCCCCTCTAGATACTGCAACATGACGCCACGCGTCATCTCGTATTCGGAACGGGTGGCGATCAACGCTTTGCGGCGAACATAAATCGGGTTATTCCTCTTCAGAAAGTCATTGGTCAGATGGCTCATGTAACGGGCGCCCAAGTCAGCCTCTCGAATCTGTTTATCCAGAAACGGAATCAGCGTCTTGGGAAGTTGCGAGACATCAAGACCAGTAGAGGAATAAAGATGAATGCCAGGCCGGTAAGACAGAATGTCTTCGGCTCCGTGCATCATTAAATCGGTCAACGATTGCAACGGTGAATGCTCGCCAAAGTCAGGGCTGTCGAAATAGGGTTGGCCCAATCCCAGATAAAGCGTGTCCGGATCGACAGGACGTCGGTAGCCCTGACTGCGCAAGAACTCTTGAAGGCGTGCTGACGTCTGCTGATGGACATAATCCCTCAAGTTCATAAGGCCCGGACTAAGCCTTGCAAACTCTGTGTTAAGAGCTTCGATACGGGACTCGACCGTTGCCAGCCCCGACAGGGTGGAACGTAATGTTTCGGCGTCCATTTGCCACAACGCGATCTTCTCGCCCTTGACGAGCGCCACGACTTTCAACAGCACAAGTAGAGCAAGGTTGGCTTCGTACGTTTCATTGGGGCAACGCTCGAATACACAGCTATCAGGCCCCCACAGTGAAGGTTTGAGCTGAATGTTATTGAGGAGCGTATTAATGCTCTGCTGTGCAGGACTGGCCAGTTGGTCGTGAACGAACGATCGACCGGACTCGCTGGCCAGCCATCCACCCACGTGCAGGCTCAGTTGTCGCCACGAAGAGAACTCATAAAAATCCTGGCCATTCGGCGCGCCGGGCGCGTAGAGCACGAATTGCTCATCGAACTCAGTTTCTTCGCTGAAAACAATCAAGTCCCTGAAGCGCGTATTACCGTGTTTCAGGTGCAGGCTGCCAATGCTGTAACTGGCTCCTTCTTTGGCCTTGTCTGCGCGGATGAACATCAGCAGTTCATGGCTACGGTCCTGAACCAGATGGCCCTGCATTCGCGCCGCCTGCGCACTCAGTTCAATGGCACTGTCGCGATGGTGGGCCATGACACGAAGGTTTTCTTCGTCCAGATAGCGATCTCGCAGTTGCTCCGCGTACCGCTGAGGCAGCTTGAGCACATCGAGCATTGTGGTGACAAAGTCATGGGACCAATCAACATGAACCCGCTCGGGCGAGACTGACATTTCCCCGGCGACAAGAGGCAGCCCTTTTACCGCAAAATGCAAAAGCGACCCGCTGTAATTCGCCTGCAAGGCGTCGCCGCCACCGACATGAATCGTGTCAGACAGCGTCAGTTGAATCGCGCCGGGGTCGATCTCACAACCCAGGTGTTCGCGGCAGTACCGCATCATCTCAGCGGCGGCGAACGCCTCGATCGACTCCAGCCCTTGAAGTGCGATCTGCACCCTTTCTTTACGTCGACGGTGCTCGCCCTCCAGTACATTCAAGTGCTCCCGATCCTCGGGACTGGCGTATTTGCGCCAGTGCGGCTGGGCACGTTCACTCATATGATTCGCCAACGAACGAAAGCGTTGGCCCATGGCGTCGTCCAGGTGAGCACAACGCCTCAGACGCTCAAGACACTCCAGAAACGAACCCGCATCCAGGACGGGTGACTCTCCCTCCAGAACAAAATGAAGGTCTTCCATTTGCCTGTGTTGCAGGGCTCGAACGTGATCAAGCACGACCGGCTCGCTCACGGGCTTGAACGTCCACATCTGCGGATCTAGGTTTTCGTGGGCGCTCATTGAATGCTGATCCGAAAGCCGCAACAGATTTGCCACGACATCTGCCGGATCGACGACCCGTCGGGTGAGGGCATCACGCAGCGCATCCAGCGAAGCGAAGCGCTCGATGCCAGCGCCCGGAATGAGTAGAAACACAACGCCTTCCGGGGCGTTGGTCGCCTCGGCAAACTGGCCGACGACATAAGCAGACGGCACAAGTATCGCTACGTCATCACTGATGTTCAGATGAACAGAAAAAACGCTAGCCGGAATCGAGTTATCCACAACCGCCAGCAAACGAGACTGCTCGGTTTCGGACAGTTCTCCTGAAAAACCGCGCAACGCGATTTCGTTCGTCAGAGCATCGAAGTGCTGCTGAAGCAGGGGTTGGAGAGCGCCAGGCCCACGCCAGAATTCGTCAAAATGGAGACGGATACGCTCCGGTAAATCCCGAGCGACATCACGGATGATTTCAACCAGCGACTGGCCCTCTTCGGCGGTCAGCTTTTGCGACGGATCCAAGGTGTTGTGTCGAAGAAAAGCCTGCGCATGGCTCAGATCCCGAACCGGTGTCGCACGACGCAAGAGGTCAATGAGCAAATCCGTCATCGACCGGGATAACAGAACCCCACGCTCATCCTGCCAGTTGAAAAAAATGGCATCAGGGTTGGAAACGATCAGTTGAGTCTGCTGACGGACCCGTGCACTCAGTTGCGCCGTGGCCATATCGCGTAACGCCAGGGTGCGGGCCAGTGTTTTCGAGCATCCGGCACAGGCTTCAGCGAGCGCTGCCAGGTGTTGCGTGATGCGGTCGGTGTCGGACGCAGACGGGCCGCCGGTTACAGTGTTCATAGGTGTAGCTCCAAGGGTAAGTCGCTGATCTCCCTCCCGGCATCCAGCCGTTCGGTCATGCAGACGAGCGATGAAATGAGCGCCTATGAAACATCGCCAGCTCGATCAATGTGCGGTAACTATTGCTGGATCGACCGCGGCTGATCCGACAGAGCGGGTAGGAATTCGGATATCAAGATGTCGGTCGGCCAGCAGCATTGTTGCCGTTCAAGTAAAACAGCATGTCGCAAACCGCTCTGTTTAGAAGTGCCCGAACAACTTACCATTGGCTCACTTCGCGGCCGCCCTCGCCGCGAATTGGAAACCTGCTTTATGAGTTTGGCTTTTACCGGCTCCATACTTTTAGAAAGGGTTTCCCGGCGTAGATTTTCAAGCTCCTGGATCTGACGTCTTGTTTAGCCGCTGCCATTGCAGCGGCTTTTTTTTGATATTTTAAAGAACCGTCAAATCTTCAGAAATTTCCCACACCATTATTGGGAGCAGTCCGACCAAGGAATATGTTTAAACATCCGTCATCGAAACGGGATTGCGCATGCGGTCCAGTGGAGATACACAATTCAATGACGAATGGAGATTCACCATGAACAAGAAAAAATGGATGGCCTTGGCACTCGCGATGAGTATTGCCCCCATCGCAAACGTTGCACTGGCAGAACCTGCAGCCAAAGCAATGCCTTGTCTTAGGTACAGCGGGCAGATGGCTCCCGGGATCGCGGCCCCGGGCGAGTACAAGATCATTCACAGTTACCGGGTCAGTTGTGGAACTTCACTGCACAATTTGACCGTTCGCACTCAACGAGGTGCTTTACAGCCCATTACTGTGCAACGCAATGACGGAGGCGGTTGGGTCACTGTCGCTAGAGACGCGCATGATCCGACGGTAAATTGGGGCGGGGGAAACTTTCGGGTGATTCTGGATAACATGAACGGAAAGGCGCCGATCGCTTATCGAGGCAGTTTCTCAGTACCACTTTGAAACGATAAACACCAAGGCCGTTCATCCGACGGCCTTGGCCTAAGTCCAACGACTAAGTCCGGATGCTGACCCACGATTTATGTTTAGGCCGGTTAGCATGTTCGACCAAAGCCTCAGTGACAGACATCACTGTCCGAAGTTTGGTCAGCGTGTCTTTTGCATACTCTTTACCCTCAGAAGCACGAGCCGTCAGAAAATCAAGTTCACGTTTGAAGTAGTCATACATATTGACTTTCTTATCAAGACTAATTTCTCTGCCTTGGGCATCAAAATCAACATCGACACTCGATAACCAACCCGATGTCCCGTAGTCAACAATGCCCATATCCACAAGAACACTGCCTATCTCTCTCAACTGCCGATTCGTCGTATTCCTCGGATCAAACCCCGAGAGGTCCATGTCGAAACCCTTCAGTTTTTCGGCGTTGGAAATGCTGGTATCCGCCCAATACTGACGCACTTTCGTCTTGATGCTCTCTTCCTGCTCTGTGGCCCCCGACCGCATCCTGAATCGGTCATCCGGCGCCACGGTATACGCACTCAACCGCTGACGAATTTCCACGAAATTCTGAATCATGATTGCCTCCTGATAAGAACGATTACTTTCGTCCTATCGGGAGGCGCTTCAGCGGCTTGACCCCGATAACGCTCCCTTTCGAAGAAACAGATTAGTCCTACAAAACCGCAAATAACCCTCCTACAAAAGTGGCCCGTTCAATCCCTGAACCGGGCACTCCGAGCAGACTGTCAGGCCATCACCCCGCAAACCTCTGCAAGTTCGCCATCATCTCTTTCAGCGCTTCGACGTTATCCGCCGGATGAACAGCATCGCTGAAATCACTGATCACGCCCCACTGCGCTGCGACGTCTTCAGGAGAGAAGCCCGCACGCGGGTCGAATCCGGCGCCCAGACTACGTTCCCAGCGCACTTTGCCTACCCAGCCGCCGCCCACTTCATACAAGCCCGAGGTGTCCTGGCATTGCTCGCTGCCCAGATACACCACCAGCGGACTGACAAGTTCGGGCTTGAGCAATTCGAATACACTGGCCGGGATCAGCCCTTCGGTCATGCGGGTGCCGCCGGTGGGCGCGATGGCGTTGACCAGAATGTTGTTCTTGCGCCCTTCCAGCGCCAGTGTGCGGGTCAGGCCGTAGAGTCCCAGCTTGGCCATGCCGTAGTTGGACTGACCGAAGTTGCCATAGATGCCTGATGTGGATGACGTGAAGATCACTCGACCATAATTCTGCTCGCGCAGGTGTGGCCAGGCGGCGCGGGTTACTTTGTAGGCCCCCTCGACATGGACTTTGTAAACCAGGTCCCAATCGGGATCTTCCATTTTGGCGAAGCTCTTGTCGCGCAGGATGCCCGCGTTGTTGACCACGACGTCCACTCGGCCAAATGCGTCCAGTGCGTTTTGTACGATCTTGTCCCCATCAGTGACGGAATCGTGGTTCGCCACCGCTTCGCCGCCCCCTTCGCGGATTTCTGCGACCACACGGTCCGCCGCTGAAGCATTGGCACCTTCGCCGTGTGCCGAGCCGCCGAGATCGTTGACCACCACGCGCGCACCATGGCGGGCGAACAACAGGGCGTGCGCGCGCCCCAGGCCACCACCCGCGCCGGTCACGATCACCACCTTGTCCTCAAAACGTACGGATTCGCTCATGCCACTTTCCCCGATGATGATGCTCGCTCTAAGCCCTCTTCAGGGCCGGGAGCGGCTAAACAGTCACAGGAGTTTCAACTAGTCACTTGCGAGTCACAATCAACACGAAGCAGGCTGAATGGTGTTCGATAACACAAAGGGATGATTGAGCGGCTCATTACCGGGGACCACTCGCGGCGCAAGGACGGCCGGTCTGAAATCAGCGGCGGCGGCACGAAAGGCGGCGTACAGGCGCAACACCTGCTCAGGTGCTTCAGTTTGCGGGTAGTGACCGATGCCAGGGATGGAAACCACATCAGGGTGGGGGATCAGCTCCCGATATCGCTCAGCCATGTGCTCACCGGAAACCGGATCGGCGGCCCCGTTGATGAAGCGCATCGGCACGTGATTCTGCTGCATGGCCTGCACCCAACGCTCGCGATGCAGCCTCCGCTCAGGGACGTAGTGAATCAGGCGATGCAGAATTCGATGCCCTCGATGAGCCGCGATCAGGCTCCAGAAATCGTCCAGTTCGCTTTCACTGGGGCGCGTGTCAGGCCCGAAAATGCGGCTGAAGTCCCGATCCAGACAGCCACGGTCAAACAGACGACTGACCAACCAACCCGCCCGACCGAGCAACAATTTCTGCGCTTGTATCGCTCGATGCGCCTCGGGAAACAGACCGCCGTTGAGGAACGCACAACTGGCCATTTTGAACCGACCCTCGCCGTGCCGCGCCATCAATTCTTGCGCAACGCTGACGCCATAATCATGCGCCAGCACATGCACCGGCCTCGGAACGTTCAGGTGATCCAGCAACGCCTGCTGCAAATCCGCCTGTTCGATCAGGCTATACGGATGGCGCCGAGGCTTGGCCGAATCGCCAAACCCGAGCATGTCGCAGGCGATCACCCGGTATTGGCGCGAGAGCGGTTGCCACAGGTAATTCCAGTCCCAACTGGCTGTGGGGAAGCCATGAATCAGCAACAGTGGCGCCCCGTGCCCCGCTACCCAGTACCGGATAGTGCGGCCACGAAACTGAAAATCGTGCCCGCGCGTGCGCCAGACGCAGAGGGGAATCTCGCCAGGCCTCATTACTGCGAATACCCAGGCGAGAACTGGTCGAGTTTGCGCAACAGCGCGGGCCACGCCAACTTGCCGC
Source organism: Pseudomonas sp. Pseu.R1 (assembly GCF_045764065.1). NCBI lineage: Bacteria > Pseudomonadati > Pseudomonadota > Gammaproteobacteria > Pseudomonadales > Pseudomonadaceae > Pseudomonas > Pseudomonas sp. Pseu.R1. The sequence continues at coordinate 2,626,525 of NZ_JBJGEE020000001.1, forward strand.
CCATGCCTTCGGCACTGCGCGTCACGCCCGCGATCATGGCTTTGGCGCCCGAAAGAATCTGACCGTCGATGGGAATCAACTCAGCCCCGCCCCCTTGCGCGAGCACCTGGATTTCACAGGCGCGCTGGAAGGTGAACATCATCAAAAAAGTGTCGGCGATACTGCCGCCGCAGGTCAGCAATCCATGATTGTTGAGCATCAGAAAATTGCAGTTGCCCAGATCGGCTTGCAAACGGGCTTTTTCGTCGTGATTCAGTGCAACACCTTCATAGCCGTGATAGGCCAGACTCGCGAGCACGAACAGCGACTGCTGGCTGATGGGCAGAACACCCTGCTTCTGCGCCGACACCGCGACGCCCGCTGCGGTATGGGTGTGCATCACGCAGAGCACGTCGTGGCGCACTTCGTGAACCGCGCTGTGGATGGTGTAGCCCGCAGGGTTGATGTCATAAGGGCTGTCCATGAGCTTCTTGCCCGCCTGATCGACTTTGACCAGGCTGGATGCGGTGATCTCATGAAACATCATGCCGTAGGGGTTGATCAGAAAGTCTTCGGTGCCTGGCACCTTGGCCGAGATGTGAGTGAAGATCAGATCGTCCCACCCGTGCATGGCCACGAGTCGATAACACGCAGCCAGATCGACTCGCGCCTGCCATTCCTCAGCGCTGACCTGGCCCTTCACGGTGTGGTTGATGTGACTGACGGTTTCCGCGACTACGTGTGCGACTTTCACGATCGGCTTCCCTCGGCATTTATTCTGCTCTAATGGATCAGCAGTCTAGTCAGCCAAAACGGAAGCGGTACTTGCCTTGCCAGCCAGCTTAATGGCCCGGCGAGTCAGTTATTGACTGAACGCTCTGGAACGGGCATTTCAGAGCATCCACACCAATAGAGGCGCGGCAAAAAGATTGAGCAGGCCGGTCAGTACCATGACCAATCCGGCCACAGAACCTTCTTCGCCGCCCACTTCTCTCGCCCGGCTGACGCCCGCGCCATGAGCACCGACGCCAAACAGTGCACCACGGGCCAGTGCCGTGCGCAGCGGCAGCCATTTGAGCAATACGCCACCCAATGCGGCACCGAACACCCCGGTGCACATCACGAATACCGCTGTCAGCTCCGGGACGCCGCCCAAGTCATGGGCCAATGGCATCGCGAAAGGCGTGGTGATGGAGCGCGGCACCAGTGACATCACCACTGAAGTGTCCAACGCCAGCGCCTTCGACAAGCCAAACGAGCTGGCAATCGACGCCGTACTGCCCGCCAGCATGCCGATCAGCAGCGCAGGCCAGTGCCGCGCCAGCAAGGCACGCTGCTGCCAGATTGGAATGGCGAACGCCACCGTCACCGGCCCCAGAACCAGCATCAGCCAGTGGGTGTTGGTGGAATATTCGGCGTAGGCCGTGTGCATCGGGGCCGCGATGGCCAGTAGCACCGTTGGCACCAGAATCAGCGGTGACAACAAATAACGTCCGGTTCGACGGTACAGCCAGCGGCTGCTGACGTAAGCGCCCACCGTGATCAGCAGCCAGAAGATCGGCATCGGCTCGAATTTCATGCCTGCTCCTGCGCCGAACGGTCTTTGAGACGGCACACCACTTCGACCGTCACCGCAGTCACCAGCATGACCATCAACGTGCTGCACCCGATGACCAGCATGATGCGCCAGCCTTCATGACGCACCAACGCGCCGTAATCCAGCAGGCTCATCAAAGGCGGAATGAAGAACAGCAGCATCTCGGCCAGCAGCAACCCTGCACCGGTTTGCAGCGAAGAGGGTTGTACAGCGCCTGTCGCAAAGATCGCCAGCAACAGCGCCAGGCCGATGACTCCGCCAGGAATCGGCCAGTTCAGCCACGACGCGATCTCGCAGCCGATCTGATAAATCGCCAACAGGACGACGAGTTCGACAACAAGGCGCGCGAGACGAGACAAACGTTTCATGATCTTTGGTCCTCTGAGACCTGCAGTCTAACGACGCGCACCCCATCCCAAAAACGAATTGTTAGACTTAAAGCAATTCCATTATGGAATTGAATCATTCACACTGCCGGAATCGCCCACCCTTCATTCGGGCATCGCCAGGCATTCGAACAATGGAATTCAAACAACTGCGCAGCTTCATCGAAGTGGTACGTGAGGGTGGCTTCACGCAAGCGGCCAAGACGCTGTACGTCAGCCAGTCAGCGGTGAGTAAACAAGTTGCCCAGTTGGAAGAAAGCCTGGGCGTGACCCTGCTGGACCGCCACGGCTCGCAGGTCTCGCTGACGGCAGCAGGCCGGGTCACGCTGCATCGCGCCGAGGAAATGCTGATGCTGCGCAATGGCCTGCTGCGCGAGCTGGATGACCTGAGCAATCTGGCGCGAGGGGAATTGCATCTTGGTTTGCCCATGTTGGGCAGCGATACCTTGTTCGCCAAAGCCTTCGCCGAATACCGTCGGCTGTATCCGAACGTCACCATTCATTTGATCGAAGGCGGCAGCCGCGCCATCGAACATGCCGTGATGACTGGTGAACTGGAATTGGGAGCAAGCCTGACGCCCAGCGATCCGGCCTTCGCGTCCCAACCTTTCTGCGACGAACCGCTGGACGCCTTGCTGCCCGCCGACCATCCACTGGCGCATTTAAAGGAGGTGGAACTCAGCCAACTGGCCGACACCCCTTTCCTTCTTTATCAACGCAGCTTCGTGCTCAATGACCGGTTGTTGCAGGCCTGCCAGCAAGTCGGATTTACCCCAAAAGAAGGTGGCCGCAGTGGGCAGGCGGATTTCCTTGCAGCACTGGTGGCGGCCGGTCAGGGCGTAGTGCTGCTGCCACAAGTGGTGGCCCGGGCGCTAGTCAGGCCTGGCGTTGTGCATGTAACGCTCAAGGCCCCGGAGATCCTGCGCTGGGACATCGCCTTCATCTGGCGTGAAGGCGCGTATTTGTCCAAGGCCGCGCAGGCGTGGCTGGCATTGGTTCGTCGATAGCAGCCGTGATCAGGCGCCCAGCTTTTCGACGAACGCTGCCAGCCAAGGCTCGGCATCGGTCTCTGGCGTCACGGTTTCACTGGCGTCCAGACGCAGCATCTCCTGCACTTCGCGAATGCCCAACTCCATGAACAACTCGCGGAACTGCTCGCCACCGCCGCAGAACGTCTCGCCATAACTGGCGTCGCCCAACGCAATGACACCGCCTGGCAGGCCACGCCAGGCGGCGGGCAGGACGTCGCGAATCTGCGAGTACAGCGGTTGAACGTTATCGGGCAACTCGCCCAGCCCAGTGGTCGAGGTCACGACCAGAAAAGCCTCTGGCGCGAAGGCTTGCAGGTCAGCCAATGTCACGCGTGGATTGAACAGCACGTCGTGACCGGCGTCCTTGATGATCTGCTGGGCGTGTCGGGCAACTTCTTCGGCCGAGCCGTACACCGAGCCCGAAACAATGGCGACTTTCATAAGCAATCCTGTGGATAATTGAAATCGTGCGGCATTATGCCCCAGCGCGCGGGAATGTCTTAGAATGGCGCTCACCGTCGCGCCGCAGAAAGTAGTCGAATTGCACGCGAAACAGGCGCAAGCTCATGCTCAAGACTAGGGCAGGGTCAGGCGCCGAAGCTGTAACCATTTGCAACTGACGAACGGCAGCAACCAAACATTGAATTTAGTGTCTGCTCTTTCAATAACCGGTTAACAGAGCTTGACCATGCAGCGCGACAACCTTCTCACGCAGGATGAACTGGATTTCATCCAGAACATGCAGCACAACCCCAAGCTGAACCTGCGCGACAAATCCCGCAGCCTGGTGGTCAATGGCGGCGTGCAGATTCAGGATCTCCTGACGCGTCTGGCTGCCCATGAGCAAGTGACCCTTCAAGCCCAGTTCGACAATCAGCAGATGACCTTTCCGCTGCATCTGGTCGAAGACGAATTCCATGCCCTTCACCTGGAACTGGGTGCGCCGAGCATTTTCGAAGAAGGCCCGCGCATTCGCCCGTGGCGTCTGATCCTGCCAGAGCCCGTCGCGCTGGAGACTGAAAAAGGCGCACTCACTGCACTGTGGGTCCACGAGATTTCGTTCAAGGGCATCCTGCTGGAAATCCGCAAGCAGACCAAACCGCCGAAATATTTCTCCGCCTGGTTCACACCGAACGGTCTTGCGCCCATTGCGTTGCGTGGCACATTCGAACGCCTGACCGAACAAGGCTTGGCGGCCTATCGCCTGAGCCAGAACAGTAAGGAAGACACTGAGCGCCTGCGCCAGTACATCCTTCAGGAACACCGCAAGATCCATCCTTCGATGCATTTTTGAAGCGACGTTGAACTGCAAGCGTGGATCAACGCCGCGCATCTTGTCGCTCACAGCTTGTAGCCTGCCACCGCCGTCAGGAATAATATTTGCACGCTTTTCTGCGAAGCTGACGCAATGCCATCACCCCGGCGTTGCGCCATGTGATTTCCCTATCCGGGAATCTCACTCGTCTATCGGAGATACACAATGTCTACGTCCCCCGTCACGCTGATGGTTGCCCGTCGCGTCGCCCATGGCCGCTATCAGGAACTGATTGCCTGGCTGCATGAAGGCGAACAACTCGCTACCGATTTCCCCGGCTACCTGGGTTCAGGCGTGCTCGCGCCGCCGCCGGGAGACGATGAATTTCAGATCATTTTCCGCTTTGCCGATGAAGCCACCATGCACGCCTGGGAGCATTCTGCGTCCCGACGCTCCTGGTTGGTGCGCGGCAGCGGCCTGTTTGCCAAGAACTCCACGCATCGCGTACGCGGCATGGACGGTTGGTTTGGTGCCGTTGGTCAGCGTCCACCGCGCTGGAAGCAGGCGGTTGCTATCTGGCTGGCGTTTTTCCCAGTCTCGCTGATCTTCAACTATGTGTTGGGGCCGTTGCTCAGCCAGTTTGAGTTGCTGCCGCGAATCATGATCAGCACGTTGATCCTCACGCCGTTGATGGTGTTCTGGTTCATTCCGCTGTCGACGCATTTGTTGTCCGGGTGGTTGCACAGCAACACGCAACAGCCCGTCGCGCCTGCCGAGTCGGCGTCGACCCGCTGATACCTTACAGCTCCCACAGTTTCGGCGTAGAGCGAAGTATCTGGACTCGACACGGTCCTTGTGGGAGCCGCCTTGGTGGCGAAGGCGTTTGAATAGGCAACATAGAATTTCCAACAGAAGATTGCGCCACCTTGAGGAATTGCGTCGCCCCTCCGCAGTTGTACACCACTGACCATTGGGTTAAGTTGGCCCCAGACGTTCGTTCTCTGATGGCGCATTGACCACAACCGGCGCCCGCACTCTCAGAGCCGACACGCCCGTTTTCTCTTCCCTGAATACGCGTGAGCTGCCATGAACTCCTCTTCTGCCCCTGTCCTGATCACGGGTGCCAGCCAGCGCGTCGGCCTGCATTGTGCAGAACGACTGCTGGACGAAGGACAGTCCGTGATCATCAGCTACCGCACCGAACGGCCCGGCGTACAGCGGCTCAAGGCATTGGGCGCTGATGCGATTCAAGCGGATTTTTCTTCGCAGGACGGCGTGATGACCTTCATCGCGCAACTCAAGCAGCGCACTGACAGCCTCAGGGCCATCGTTCACAACGCCTCCGAATGGCTGGCAGAAACCGAGGGCGCTGAAGCCGATGTGTTCCAGCGCATGTTCAACGTGCACATGCTCGCGCCCTATCTGATCAACCTGCATTGCGCCGACTTGCTAGAGCGCTCGCAGAAGGCCGACATTATTCACATCGGCGACGATGTGACGCGCAAGGGCAGCAGCAAACACATTGCCTACTGCGCCAGCAAAGCCGGGCTGGACAATCTGACGTTGTCGTTCGCTGCCCGCTACGCGCCCCGCATCAAGGTCAACGGCATCGCTCCGGCCATGCTGATGTTTCAACCTGACGACGACGCGGCGTACCGCGCCCGCACGCTGGCCAAATCCGCGCTGGGGATTGAACCCGGTCCTGATGTGATCTACCAAAGCGTGCGCTACTTGCTGGATAACCCTTACGTCACCGGCACTACATTGACCGTAAACGGTGGACGGCACGTCAAGTAAGCCGCCCCGAGGAACCCTTTGATGACCCTGTCACTGCCTCAGCACTATCGCGAAATCCTTGTCGGCCTGGGAGAAGACCCGGAGCGCGAAGGTCTGCTGGACACCCCCAAACGTGCCGCCAAGGCCATGCAGTACCTGTGTCACGGCTACGAGCAGACACTGGATGAAATCGTCAACGGCGCCCTCTTCGCGTCGGACAACGACGAGATGGTCATCGTCAAGGACATTGAGCTGTATTCGTTGTGCGAACACCATTTGCTGCCGTTCATCGGCAAGGCTCACGTGGCCTACATGCCCACCGGAAAAGTTCTGGGCCTGTCGAAGATCGCGCGCATTGTCGACATGTTCGCCCGCCGACTGCAGATTCAGGAAAATCTGACACGCCAGATTGCCGACGCCATCGAGAGCGTGACCCAAGCCGCCGGAGTGGCCGTGGTGATCGAAGCACAACACATGTGCATGATGATGCGTGGCGTCGAGAAGCAGAACTCGACCATGAACACTTCGGTGATGCTGGGCGCCTTTCGCGAATCGAACACGACACGGATGGAATTTTTGCAACTGATCGGACGGAGCAAGTAGTTCATGGCCAGACTCGAACCAGGCACCGCACGCATCCGGGTCAAGGACCTGTGCCTGCGTACTTACATCGGCATCAACGAGGAGGAAATCCTCAACAAACAGGACGTGCTGATCAACCTGACGATCCTGTACGCCGCGCAAGAAGCGGTGCGCGATAACGACATCGACCACGCCCTGAATTACCGGACCATCACCAAGGCCATCATTCATCACGTCGAGAACAACCGCTTCGCGCTACTGGAGCGCTTGACCCAGGAAGTGCTGGATCTGGTCATGGCTCACGACGCAGTGCAGTATGCCGAAGTCGAAGTCGACAAGCCCCATGCGCTGCGTTTTGCCGAGTCGGTGTCGATAACGCTGGCGGCAGAACGCTAAGGATTCAGGGCCTGGCACACTCACCCTGTGGGAGCGAATTCATTCCGGGCGGCGATCCGACGATTAGCCAGTACATTCGATACATCTCTATCGTCTGCACTTAAGTCTCGCGAATGAATTCGCTCCCACAGGGGGCCGTGCCGGGCTGACGAATGCCATTGCCCGCTCCCCACTGCACTCTTATCATCCGCCCCATCTTTTCTCTGCCCGAGCCCATCATGACCGAGCAACAACGCCTCGAACTCGAAGCCGCCGCCTTTCGTCGTCTGGTTGCGCACCTGGACAGCCGCAAGGACGTGCAGAACATCGACCTGATGAACCTGTCCGGTTTCTGCCGTAACTGCCTGTCCAAGTGGTACAAGGCCGCCGCTGATGATCGCCAGATCGACCTCAGCCTCGATGACGCCCGCGAAGTGGTCTACGGCATGCCGTACAGCGAGTGGAAATCCCTTTATCAGAAAGAAGCCAGCGCCGAACAACAAGCGGCGTTCGCCAAGGAAAAGAAATGACTGACCTGAACACCCTGCGCAGCAGCCTGAAATCCGGCGAACACGTGTTTGCCGACACCCTGGCCTTTGTTGCCGCGAACTACGACTACCAGCCACAAGCCTTCAGCAACGGCCCGGTGGAAAACGCTGCGGGACAGAACGAAGGTTCTTGCAAGACCCTGGGTCTGGCACTGCTGGAAGGTCTGAGCGACGAAGAGGCGCTGCTGGCGTTTGGTGAGCACTACCGTTCGGTCGTTGCTACGCCGGAAGGCAGCGATCATGGCAACATTCGTGCGTTGATCGCTCATGGCTTGGCGGGTGTGAAGTTCGCTGCCCAGCCCCTGTCGCGCAAGGCCTGAAAGACCATGAAAACCCTGTAACAGCGAGCTGTCCGCAGACACAAAAAAACCGGCCTAATTGAGCCGGTTTTTTCGTTGTGGAACAGCCGATCAGAACGAAGCGTTCGCCAGGCCGTCCAGGTAACGCTCGACGTCCAGTGCCGCCATGCAGCCTGCGCCAGCCGAGGTGATTGCCTGACGGTACACGTGGTCAGCCACGTCGCCCGCCGCGAACACACCTTCAACGCTGGTAGCGGTCGCGTTGCCTTCACGGCCACCGTTGACGACCATGTAGCCATCTTTCAGCGCCAGTTGGCCTTCGAACAGCGACGTGTTCGGGGTGTGGCCGATGGCGATGAACACGCCGTCGACTTTCACTTCATCGAAGCTGCCGTCGTTGTTCTTCAGGCGCGCACCGGTCACGCCCATGTTGTCGCCCAGCACTTCGTCCAGCGTGGCGTTGAGCTTGAGCTCGATCTTGCCTTCAGCCACACGTGCGTGCAGCTTGTCGATCAGGATCTTCTCGGCGCGGAAGGTATCGCGGCGGTGAACCAGAGTCACTTTGCTGGCGATGTTGGCCAGGTACAGCGCCTCCTCCACTGCGGTGTTGCCACCACCGACCACAGCCACCGGCTTGTTGCGGTAGAAGAAGCCGTCGCAGGTCGCGCAGGCCGAAACGCCTTTGCCCATGAACGCTTCTTCGGACGGCAGGCCCAGATAGCGAGCGCTGGCGCCGGTAGCGATGATCAGCGCGTCACAGGTGTAGGTGCCGCTGTCGCCCTTGAGGCTGAACGGCTTACCGGCCAGATCCACAGCGTTGATGTGATCGAAAATGATCTCGGTCTCGAAACGCTCGGCGTGCTCGCGCATACGCTCCATCAGCACCGGGCCGGTCAGGCCATGGGGGTCGCCCGGCCAGTTGTCGACTTCGGTGGTGGTGGTCAGTTGACCACCCGCCTGCATGCCGGTGATCAGCAGAGGCTTGAGGTTGGCGCGTGCTGCATACACCGCAGCGCTGTAACCGGCAGGGCCGGAGCCGAGAATAATCACTCGGGAATGACGTACATCAGACATGACACACTCCTATCGACCGGCCATCGTTACGTGTGGTCGGAGTTACTGAGATCTGTACCGGCGTACCGGCTGAATAAAACGGATCGGCGAGCCACTTCGCACAGTACGCTCACCCATCCTGAAATCGTGACGCTGCGGCCGAAACCGCAGCGACGGTATTACAAGCTCTTGGCGTTCTCAGCCAGGTAATCGGCAACGCCGGAAGCGTCAGCCTTCATGCCTTTCTGGCCTGGACGCCAGCCAGCCGGGCAGACTTCGCCGTGCTGTTCAGTGAACTGCAGGGCTTCAACCAGACGGACCATTTCGTCAACGTCGCGACCCAGTGGCAGGTTGTTCACAACCTGGTGCTGAACCACGCCGTTCTGGTCGATCAGGAACGAACCGCGCAGCGCAACGCCGTCTTCGTGTTCGATGCCATAAGCGCGAGTGATTTCGTGCTTGATGTCGGCAACCATGGTGAACTGGACTTGGCCAATGCCGCCCTTTTCAACCGGGGTGTTGCGCCATGCTGCGTGGGTGAAATGCGAGTCGACGGAAACGCCAACCACTTCAACGCCCAGGTCGCGGAATTTAGCGACGCGGTTGTCGTGGGCGATGATTTCCGACGGGCACACGAACGTGAAGTCCAGTGGCCAGAAAAACAGCACGACGTATTTGCCGCGCAGGGAAGACAGCTGGAAGCTGTCGACGATCGAACCGTCACCCAGGACTGCCGCTGCGGTGAAATCAGGGGCTTGTTTGTTTACCAGAACGCTCATCAAAACTCCTTCGAGGTTCAAAGTGAATGGGAATAGGTCTAAAAGTTGCCCGCAAGCTTATCGGGGCGGCGAAGATTAAGGAAATATCGTTTCACAATCCAGCTCATAGACCGCCCCTATTCCGACAAGCTGCTACGCGCGGGGTATCGATAGACTCTACCCTCGTCAGATTGTTTCGGCGAATGTCCAAAGGCTGATCCAGCTTCCGCCGTTCTCGCAAAGCCGGTAAGGTCGGCGCGTTTTCAACGTTTGGAGGCCCACATGCCTGCACCCGCTCTCTCTGGCCCTCAATACCTGCGCGAAGGCCTGAAACTGATCCTCAGCCCCGGCCTGCGTCTGTTCGTCCTGTTGCCGCTGACCATCAATCTGGTGCTGTTCGGCGCCCTCATCTATTTCGCCGGTCATGAATTCAGCCTCTGGGTCGACTCATTCATGCCCACCCTGCCGAGCTGGCTGAGCTTCCTTAATTACATCCTCTGGCCGCTGTTCGTCGCACTAGTCGTCCTGATGGTGTTTTTCACCTTCACCATGATCGCCAACGTCATCGCCGCGCCGTTCAATGGCTTTCTTTCTGAGAAAGTGGAAGTCGTGCTACGCGGAAAAGACGACTTCCCGGCCTTCAGTTGGGGCGAATTGATCGAAATGATCCCTCGCACCCTGAGCCGCGAAATGCGCAAACTGGGCTACTTCCTGCCCCGCGCCATTGGCCTGTTCATCCTGTCGTGGATTCCCGTGGTCAATATTGTTGCTGCGCCACTGTGGCTGATCTTCGGCGTGTGGATGATGGCCATCCAGTACATCGACTACCCCGCCGACAACCACAAGATGAGCTGGCAAGACATGCTCGCCTGGCTACGCGCCAAGCGCTGGCAGAGCATGAGCTTTGGCGGAATTGTGTACCTGGCGCTGCTGATCCCGGTGGTCAACATCCTGATGATGCCTGCGGCGGTGGCCGGGGCGACGATGTTTTGGGTCAGAGAGCGTGGGGCGGAGACATTGGCGGAGAGGGTTTAACAGCAGTTAAAAAAGGGCCTCAAATGAGGCCTTGTTTGATCATGCCTGAAACGCAAGATGCGTCCCCACACTGATTGAAAACCATACCAATAGGCCAATCAGGATCCAGATGAAATTGCCTACAGTGTAACGAGCATTCGCCATCCCATTCGGGTCTTCGTTTACAAGGTTGATGAATCGCTGAACCCTCAGCACGATCAAGCTCTGAAACACAATCACCGCAGTTCCCATGAAGAAGTCGAGCCAGAATTCGATTGGTGCGGTATCACTGCCGCTGAGCGCTCTGTACATACCGTACGCAAAGCCGATGAGAAAAGGAATAAACGGCAAGAGCACATACAGAACACTACTGATCCCCCAGTAAGGCATACCTGTCGCGCTCTTGACCTTGGACGCCCGGTCAATTTTGCAGAACAGTGAAGGTGTGTAAAAAAGCGCAAACAGGGTGCGCGCCAAAGGCCAAATCTCTCGTCCTGAGCGATTTCTATAGTTCTTCCAGTTCTGATAGAACCAGTAAGCGACATAGAGACCATGAGTCAGCAACATCATCACGATCAGCTTGCGTGGTGCGACCGTGAAGAATTCCGGATGGCCATTGCTGGGCGGCTGTAAATCAGCAGCAGGCGGCGTATAAAAAACGTCAGACACATCGTTCCCTCGGTGAGTAAGTGCAGCGCATCCTAGCGGTCAAAACGCGTTTTTAATCACCTCCCGAAAAATCAGGAAGAGTCCTACAAAAGTCTTCCGAACATCCCACAACTGACCTGTTCAACCATGGACAAGCCCACTCCGGGCGCTTTCATCAGGAGTGTCATGTCCATGGAAATGAATCGTGTCGACGCATCGAACCCGCCTCAGTCCGTGCTGCTGAAACCGAAACCCAAACCAGAACCCAACGCGCCCAAGTTCATGCAGGCGCTCGCCGAAGCAGTGGAAACGGCGACATCCAAGACCTTGAAAGCGGAACCCGCAAACCTGGCAAGACAGGTCAAACCTCGTTGCCATCTGGATCTGATCAGCCTGAACCTTGTGCAGACGAGTTACGTGCCGGAAGCGGCGGCTCTGGAGCGCGTTGGCAGGTCGCGGATATTGCCGCTTACCACCGCCGGATAAGACCTCACCGGCTTTTGAACAATGGTACGTAGCGCTATCGCGCCATTGTTCAACCGTCACAAATCCATCACCCAACCGCCACACAAGCGCAACGCAGCCCTCTGAAACTGGCTGTCATGAGTAAATCCCTGCACATCACCCTGATCACTGAAACCTATGCACCGGAAATCAACGGCGTGGCCAATACGCTGAGCCGGTTGTGCGACGGTTTGCGCACGCGCGGGCATCGGGTGGAGGTGATTCGGCCGCGCCAGAGCGAGGATGAGCTGCGGGCGGCCGGGGATGATTTGATGCTGTGTCGCGGCTGGCCGATTCCCGGGTATCCGGGCTTGCAGTGGGGGCAGTCGTCGATGCACAAGTTGTTGCGGCGCTGGCAACGCAACAGGCCTGACGTGTTGTACATCGCGACCGAGGGGCCGCTGGGACTTTCGGCTTTGAGGGCGGCGCGTCGGCTGCGCATTGCGATTGTCAGCGGTTTTCACACCAATTTTCAGCAGTACACGCGCCAGTACGGGTTGGGGTTCATCACGCGCTTGCTGACCTCGTATCTGCGCTGGTTTCACAACCGCTCCAACGCCACGCTGGTGCCGAGTGCCAGTCAGAAAACCGAACTGGAGCGCAGAGGCTTCGAGCGGTTGGAACTGCTATCGCGCGGTGTGGATTGTCAGCTTTTTCACCCGTCTCGTCGCTCCAGTCTCTTGCGTGAGGCTTGGGGACTGGAGCCAGGTGACACGGCTGTTTTGCACGTAGGACGGCTGGCGGCGGAAAAAAATCTGGGCCTGCTCAAGACCAGTTTCGACAGCCTGGCCAGCGCTTATCCCGATAAAAAGCTCAAGCTGGTGATTGTAGGTGACGGCCCCATTCGCATGACATTAGAGCAGCAACTGCCTGATGCGATTTTCTGCGGCACGCAACGCGGCGAAGCGTTGGCGGCACATTACGCGTCGGGGGATCTGTTTCTGTTTCCGAGCATGACTGAAACTTTTGGCAACGTTGTGCTCGAAGCGCTGGCTTCCGGACTGGGAGTTGTGGCGTATGACGAAGCAGCAGCGGCCCAGCATATTCGTCATGGGCATAACGGCGCCGTGGCGATGCCGGGGGATGAAGAGGGATTCATCGACGCGGCGCGCTGGATGCTGGAGGACGACGAAACGCTGCGCAGAGTGCGCTTGAATGCGCGTCAGCACGCGAGCCGTCAGGGCTGGTCGGGCGTGATCGAAGCGTTTGAATGCTATTTGCGTAATGCCAGTGAGACGCGGGATGGGGTCGCTCTAGGCGCGTAATGACAGTCTTCAGGTGATTCCCTGTGGGAGCGAATTTATTCGCGAATCGGTGTGTCAGGGAGACTGTCAGAAATTTTGTGTTCGGGCCTAACATGTAGCTAGAGGTGCATGTATGCCGACCAAAAAGAAAGCTGCCAGTGCAACATCGAGAGAGCTGCCCTCGATTCCCCAAGAGATCATCGACCAGTTCGTTAAGGGGCCGATGAGCGCCGAAGCCATTCAGGATGCCTCGATGGCGTTCAAAAAAGCGCTGATCGAGCGCGCCTTAGGTGCCGAACTGGGGCAGCACCTTGGCTATCCTCAGGGCGCGGAGCGCCCCGAGGATTCGACCAACCAGCGCAACGGCAAAAGCGGCAAAACGGTGCTCACCGACGATGGGCCGCTTCGCCTGGACATTCCCAGAGACCGAGACGGCAGCTTCGCTCCCATCCTGATTCCCAAACACGAACGCCGTTTTACCGGCTTTGACGACAAGATTATCGCCATGTACGCCCGCGGCATGACGGTGCGTGAGATACGCGCTTTTCTGGCGGAGCAGTACGGAACAGATGTATCGCACGATTTCATCAGCTCGGTGACGGATGCTGTGCTGGATGAGGTTGGAGCATGGCAGCAGCGCCCTTTGAACCGATGTATCCGGTCATCTTCTTCGATGCATTGCGAGTGAAGATCCGTGATGAGGGCTTGGTGCGCAACAAGGCGATATATCTGGCGCTGGGCGTATTGCCGGATGGCACGCGTGACATCTTGGGTATCTGGATCGAGAGCACAGAGGGCGCGAAGTTCTGGATGAAGGTGTTCAACGATCTAAAAACGCGAGGCGTTGAAGATGTTCTGATCGCCGTCACTGACGGGCTCAAAGGCATACCGGAGGCCTTGGGAGCGGTTTTTCCTGCCACCACGCTGCAAACCTGCATCGTGCATCTGATCCGAAACAGTCTTGATTACGCGGCTTGGGATAAACGCCGTCCGCTGGCCAAAGCGCTCAAGCCTATTTACCAGGCGATCAACGCTGATGCTGCGGAACAAGAGCTGAACGCCTTTGAAGCAGGGCCTTGGGGCAAACAGTATCCGACAGTAGTCGCTGCGTGGCGTCGTGCCTGGGATCGGGTGATCCCGTTCTTTGTCTTCCCGCCAGCCATCCGTAAAGTGGTCTACACGACCAACGCCATCGAAAGCATCAACGCTCAGTTGCGAAAGATCATCAAGACTCGTGGGCACTTCCCGACAGATGATGCCGCGACAAAATTGATCTGGCTGGCGTTACGCAATATCACTGCGGATTGGAGCCGTGCGGCACACGACTGGAAAGTGGCGCTTAACCAGTTTGCGATTCTCTATGGAGACCGTTTTACCAGACCAAGCTGGTGAAACAACGGCCTGCCTAACGGCAGGCCAGACCAGCCCGAACACAAAAAAACTGATACTCCCGTGTCAGGCGAAAAGAATGTTCAATGTGCCGACGTCATCGCGAATGAATTCGCTCCCACAGATTGTCATTCCCCCCCGTAAAACTTACTCCAACTTACCCAACGCATCGCGGCTGAACGGCAGGATGTCTTCTTCACGGCCATCGCGCACTTTCACTGCCCAATCCGGGTCGACCAGCAACGCACGGCCCACGGCCACCAGGTCGAACTCGTCATCACCCAGACGCTTGAGCAGGTTCTCCAGGCTGGCCGGTTTGGCCACCTTGTCGGTGTTGACCATGAACTGCAAAAACTCACCATCCAGCCCCACACTGCCCACAGTAATGGTCGGCTTGCCGGTCAGTTTGCGCGTCCAGCCTGCGAGGTTGAGGTCGGAACCTTCGAATTCCGGTTCCCAGAAACGGCGCGTCGAGCAGTGGAAAATATCCACGCCTGCGTCAGAAAGCGGCTTGAGGAACGCCTCCAGCGCTTCCGGGGTCTGCACCAGACGTGCGCTGTAGTCCTGCTGCTTCCATTGGGAGTAACGGAAGATGATTGGGAAGTCAGGGCCGACAGCGGCGCGCACCGCCTGAATCAGCTCGATGGCAAAGCGCGAACGGTGCGCCAGATCACCGCCGTATTCGTCGGTACGCTGGTTGGTGCCCTCCCAGAAGAACTGGTCGACGATATAGCCGTGAGCGCCGTGGATTTCCACGCCGTCCATGCCGATGTCTTTTGCGTCTTTGGCAGCCTGGGCGAAAGCGGCGATGACGTCGGCAATGTCCTGTTTGCTCATGCCGTGAACGACGACATTGCCATCCTTGAGTTTCTCGGTCGGGCCATAAGCCGGAACGGTGCCATCCGGCTCTGTGCCCAAGCGACGCACGGCGCCCACGTGCCAGAGTTGCGGAACGATCTTGCCGCCCTCGGCATGGACCGCTTCGACCACTTTCTTCCAGCCTGCCAATGCGGCCTCGCCGAAGAATTGCGGCACATTCGGGTAGCCGTTGGAGGCCTTGTGGCCGACGGTTGTGCCCTCGGTGATGATCAGGCCCACGCCTGCCGCGGCACGACGGCGGTAATACTCGATCACCTTGGAATTGGGCACGCCACCCGGAGAAAACGAGCGGGTCATTGGGGCCATCACCACGCGCGTCGGCAATTCCAGGCTGCCCATATGAAAGGGTTTGAACAAGGCTTTGACTGGCATCGAAACGTCCTCGGCGGCAGGAAATATTATGAAGGTCATACAGAATGAGCCGACGAGGCTGCGATGCCTAGCACTATTGATTTGGGTGATTAAGGTTTAGAAGGCTAGAGGAATCGTGAGAGAGCCACGCCACCTCTGTGGGAGCGAATTCATTCGCGAATCGGAGTGTCAGGCAAAGAAGATATTCAATGTGCCGACGTCATCGCGAATGAATTCGCTCCCACAAAGAACATCATGTCTGCCCAAAGAGAGGTGCCAGATCAGAAAGCGCTGCTCAATGCAGCGCCTTTTCAATCGCCTGAATCACCGCCGGATCATCGGGCGTGGTGCGCGGAGAGAAGCGCGCCAGTACGCGGCCATCCTGCCCCACCAGAAATTTTTCGAAGTTCCAGGTGATGTCGCCCGGAAACTCGGCCCCCTCGCCCGCCAGCATCTGGTAGAGCCGATGACGATGAGGCCCGTTCACTTCCAGTTTGTCGCCCAGCGGAAAGGTCACGCCGTAGTTCAGCGAGCAGAATTCCTGAATTTCTTCCTGGGTACCGGGTTCTTGACCGGCAAATTGATTACAAGGCAAACCCAAGACGCTGAAGCCCCGATCCTTGTACTTCTGATAGAGGTTTTCAAGTGCGGCGTATTGCGGCGTAAGGCCACATTTGGAGGCCACGTTGACCACCAGAACCACTTTGCCTTTCAGCGGCGCGAGAGGCAGTTCCTGACCATCCAGAGCTTTTAATTTCAGGTCGTGAAATATACTCATGACGAAACTCCCCTGCTCTCTAAACAAAAAACATCGGCAGAAAAAGGCGCCCTGTCAGACCGCGAAACCAAGGTGGTTTTCGCAAAGCCCGCGAGGACGCCTGGCCAGCTATTGGAGCTTAGCAGGACAAATCAGTGGTGATGGCCGCCTTCGCCATGCACGTGACCGTGAGCGACTTCTTCCTGACTGGCGTCACGAACGGCAACGACCTTGACCTGGAAGTTCAGACGCTGACCGGCCAGCGGGTGGTTGCCGTCGACAGTGACGTCGTCGCCGTCCAGGTCACGGATGGTGACGATCTGCATCTGACCGTCCGGCGCGGAGGCGTGGAACTGCATCCCGACTTCCAGCTCGTCGACACCTTCGAACATGCTGCGGTTCAGGGTGCTGACCAGCTCGGCCGAGTATTCGCCGTAAGCGTCTTCTGGTTCGATGGCGACTTTCAGCTCGTCACCGACATCCTTGCCTTCCAGTGCCTTTTCCAGACCCGGAATGATGTTACCCGCGCCGTGCAGGTAAACCAGCGGCGCGCCGCCGGACGAACTGTCGATGACCTCACCAGCGTCGTTAGTCAGGGTATAGTCGATGGAGACAGCCTTGTTGGCGGCGATCGGCATGGGGCAAGACCTTTTGCAAATAGAGATATGAGCGAGCAAGTCTAACCAAGCCCTCGCGCGAAAGCGAACGCAACTCAGACGGACGGCCCCGATTGCGCGACCCCATGATGCCCGGCAGCGACACCACGATTACCGGTTTCCATCAGGACGAGGACGGTCACTGGATCGCCGAGCTGTCCTGCGGCCATACCCAGCATCTGCGCCACCAGCCGCCATGGCAGTCACGGGCCTGGGTACTCGATGCGCAGCAGCGACATGAAAAAATAGGCCAATCCTTTCGCTGTGGCTGGTGTGCGCAGGGGGCAGATGACGATAACCTTGTCCCCCATTGAGACGCTGCGCTTGAACAGCGTCCTGTTTCGCCCGGTCCATTGATGACCTTTGCACGCTCACCTTCGAGAAGCCCGCATGCAGACTTTCTTTATCGCGCCCACAGACTTCGGTGTGGGTTTGACGTCCATCAGCCTGGGGCTGGTGAGAACCCTGGAGCGCGCCGGACTCAAAGTCGGCTTTTTCAAACCCATCGCCCAGCCTCACCCTGGCGATCTCGGCCCCGAGCGCTCGACCGAACTGGTCGCCCGCACCCACGGCCTCAAACCGCCCAAACCGCTGGCACTGGCCCATGTCGAGCGCATGCTCGGTGAGGGCCAACTGGATGAGCTGCTGGAAGAAATCATCACTCTCTATCAGCAGGCATGCGAAGGCCGCGATGTGGTCATCGTCGAGGGCATGGTGCCAACCCGCACCGCCAGCTACGCCGCCCGGGTCAACTTGCACATGGCCAAAGCGCTCGACGCTGAAGTGATTCTGGTGTCGGCCCCGGAAAATGAAGTGCTGACCGAGCTTTCCGGTCGCGTCGAGTTGCAAGCGCAGATGTTCGGCGGCCCGAAAGACCCGAAAGTGCTGGGTGTGATCCTCAACAAAGTGCGTACCGACGAGAGCATGGAAGCCTTCTCGGCGCGCTTGAAAGAACACTCGCCGTTACTGCGTAGTGGCGATTTCCGTCTGCTGGGTTGCATCCCGTTTCAGGCTGACCTCAACGCGCCGCGCACCCGCGATGTGGCCGATTTAATGGGCGCGCAGGTGATCAACGCAGGCGATTACGAACAGCGGCGCATGTCGAAGATCATCATCTGCGCCCGCACCGTGCTCAACACACTGCAACTGCTCAAGCCAGGCGTGCTGGTGGTGACACCGGGAGACCGCGACGACATCATCCTCGCCGTCAGCCTGGCCACGTTGAACGGCGTACCGCTGGCCGGTCTGCTGTTGACCAGCGACACCTTGCCAGATCCACGCATCATGGACCTGTGCCGAGGCGCGTTGCAGGCCGGGTTGCCGGTGTTGTCGGTGAGCACGGGGTCGTACGATACGGCCAACCAGCTCAACCAGTTGAACAAGGAAATCCCGATCGACGACCGCGAACGCGCGGAGATCATTACTGACTTTGTCGCCAGCCATCTGGACGCCAACTGGCTGCACCAGCGCTGCGGCACCCCGCGTGAAATGCGCCTGTCACCCGCCGTGTTCCGCTATCAACTGATTCAGCGCGCGCAAGCTGCCAACAAGCGCATCGTTCTGCCGGAAGGCGCCGAGCCGCTGACCGTGCAGGCCGCTGCCATCTGTACGGCCCGGGGCATCGCCCGTTGTGTATTGCTCGCCAAGCCTGACGAAGTTCAGGCCGTCGCCCGGGCCCAAGGCATCGAGTTGCCGCCGGGGCTGGAAATCCTCGACCCGGACGTGATTCGCGAACGCTACGTGGCCCCCATGGTCGACCTGCGCAAGAACAAGAGCCTCAACGCGCCGATGGCCGAGCAACAATTGGAAGACCCGGTGGTGATCGGCACGATGATGCTGGCGCTGGATGAAGTCGACGGGCTGGTGTCTGGCGTCATTCACTCCACCGCCAACACCATCCGCCCGGCCCTGCAACTGATCAAGACCGCGCCGGGCTGCACACTGGTGTCGTCGGTGTTTTTCATGCTGTTCCCCGAGCAGGTGCTGGTCTACGGCGACTGCATCATGAACCCGCATCCAACGGCACAGGAGCTGGCGGAAATCGCCGTTCAGAGCGCCGACTCGGCCGTTGCATTCGGCTTGTCGCCTCGGGTGGCGATGATCAGCTATTCAAGCAACCACTCCGACAGCGGCGAGGAAGTCGAGAAGGTCCGTGAAGCCACGCAACTGGCGCAGGAAACCCAGCGCAGCCTGTTGATCGACGGCCCGCTGCAATACGACGCCGCCGCCAACGAAAATGTCGCCCGACAGCTGGCCCCCGACAGCCCGGTGGCCGGTCGCGCCAACGTGTTCGTGTTTCCTGACCTCAACACTGGCAACACGACCTACAAGGCCGTGCAACGCAGTGCGGATTGCGTGAGCCTCGGCCCGATGTTGCAAGGCCTGCGTAAACCCGTGAACGACCTGCCGCGTGGTGCTCAGGTGGACGACATTGTCTACACCATCGCCCTGACGGCCATTCAGGCCGCGACCTTGCCGCAATAGGCGTCGCAATAGCTGTCGTCCTGAAACATCGTTCACTCACAATAACGCCGCCGGGAACGCACCGGCGGCTGTCTTACCCTCGGAGTTCGGTCCCTCATGGATTTCTTGCCCGCCCCTTTGCGCGGTGTCATCGCCTCGCTGCTGTTGGCGCTCAATACGATTGTCTGCTGCACCCCGCTGTTCATCGTCGCGATCTTCAAACTGTGCCTGCCCTTCCCTGCGGCGCAGAAAGTCACCGACTGGCTGATGAGCCACATTCACGAAGCGTGGATCAGCAACAACAACGCCTGGATCAACCTGCTGGGCCGTACTCGCTGGCACTTGAGCGGGCTGGAAGGTCTGGACTATCAGCACTCGTATCTGGTGACCAGCAACCACCAGAGCTGGGTCGACATCATGGTGTTGCAGTACGTGCTCAACCGGCGCATTCGCCCGCTGAAGTTCTTCCTCAAACAAGAGCTGATCTGGGTGCCAGTGATTGGCCTGGCGTGGTGGGCGTTGGGCTTTCCATTCATGAAACGTTACAGCAAGGCGTATCTGGCCAAACACCCGGAAAAGAAAGGCAAGGACCTGGAAACCACGCGCCGCACCTGTGCGAAATTTCGCAACAACCCGGTGGGCATTTTCAACTTCGCCGAGGGCACGCGCTTTACCCGTGGCAAGCACGCACAACAGCAATCACCCTTTCGTTATCTGCTCAAGCCCAAGGCGGGTGGCATTGCGTTTGTGCTGGATGCGATGGGCGAACAGCTTGAATCCATCGTCAACGTGACCATCCATTACCCTTTTGGTCGTCCCGGCTATTGGGACCTGCTGTGCGGACGCGTTCGTGAGGTGGTTGCGCACTTTGAAGAAGTACAGATTCCGACGCAGTTCATCGGCAAGAGCTACGACCAGGACGAGGCGTATCGCGCAGAGTTCCAGCAGTGGATCAACCGCCTGTGGGAAGAAAAGGATGCGTTGCTGGGGCAGATGCGTGAGCGGTATTCCGGCTGACTCATGTCGCTCGCAGCGCTCATCCATTGAGGACTCCTTCGCGAGCAAACAAAAACCCCGGCACGAAGGCCGGGGTTGTCTGATAGAACGCGGTCAGGTTATTGCTGCTGATATTGCTGACCAGGAATCGGCTTGAGGTTGACCTCGACGCGACGGTTCTGGGCACGGCCATTGACATCGGCGTTGCTGGCGATCGGCGAATCAGGACCGGCACCCCGTACCGACAGGTGAGAAGCATCGACGCCCTGCGAAGTCAGGTAAGTCGCCACGCTCTGCGCACGCTGTTGCGACAGGTCCATGTTGTGCTGGCGGCTGCCGGTGCTGTCGGTATAACCCACGATCTCGATCACGTTCTGGTTGTACTGTTTCAGCGAGCCTGCCAGGTTGTTCAACGGCGCGTAGAAGCTGCTGGCGATGGCCGAAGAGTCGGTGGCGAACGTGATATTGCCCGGCATCACCAACTTGATGTTATCGCCTTCACGCTGTACCTGAACGCCAGTGTTGGCCATGCTCGCGCGCAACGCAGCCTCCTGTTTGTCGGCGTAATAACCGTAACCGGCGGAGGCGGCACCCACCACGGCCGCGCCGATCAAGGCGCCCTTGCCGCGGTTGTTGTGATCGATGGCAGCACCCGCGACGGCGCCAGCCAATGCGCCCAGACCACCGTACTTGGCGGTTTTGCTCATCCCGCCGGAATTCTGCGCTTGCCCCTGATTGTCGTAAGGATTTTGCGATGCGCAGCCAGACAATACGGCCAGCGCGGTCGCAGCGATGATCAAACGGCGAAAGGTAAACATCTCGGAAGTGCTCCTGTTTTGCTTTACACGGCCACTGAAAAGGCCGAGCGATTTGCGCGATTAGAGCATGCTCGCCGTCAAAAATTCCTTAACGTCGCCTGAACGATTTCACGCCCGGACAAATGGATTTTCACGCATTTCATCACCCAGTCGTGTGTCTGGCCCGTGGCCTGTCACCACCGTGGCCGCCTCATCCAGCGTGTACAGCCGCTGCTTGATCGAACGCACAATGGTCGCCTGATCGCCTCCCCACAAATCGGTGCGACCCACGCCTCGCTTGAACAACGTGTCGCCTGCGATCAGCAACTTGGCGTCTTCGAACCAGAAACTCATCGACCCCGGCGTATGCCCCGGTGTGTGCAAGGCCACGCCGCAGCCACAGGCCAGCTCCTCATCGTGCTCTAGCCAGCGATCCGGCGGCGGAACGGGTACATACGGCACGCGAAACACCTGACACTGGGTTTCGAGGTTGTCCCACAAGAACTGATCCTCTTTGTGCAGATGCAACGTCGCTCCAGTCTTTTCCTTCAACTGCCCTGACGCCAGAAAATGATCCAGATGCGCATGGGTATGGATGATGCTCACACACTTCAGGCCATGTGCGTCGAGCCTGGCCATAATCAATTCGGGGTTGCCGCCCGGGTCGACCACGATGGCCGTCTGAGTGACCGGATCACCGATAATCGTGCAATTGCATTGCAGCGGGCCGACGGGGAAGGTTTCGCGGATGAGGGTGGGTTGAGGGGTGTTCATAGGCAATCCAAAAATCAGGTGACTGTGTAAGGCAATTACAACACGCCAATGTACTTGCAACGCCATCATCCCTCTCAACTGAGTGGTTTTTCGACTATGGTCAGAAAGGTAAGGATTTTATTTTTTGCCTGACTCTTTGATGCCCGTCGAACATCTGTAAATAACGGTTTGTTTAATCAGGAGAAACCTGAAAACGCACCCTTCCAGCCCCCCTGTTTCGGTTGATGTATTTTTCCAAAAACCGCTCATATACTGGCCTTGCGCAACCATCGAAATGTGTGGCGTTCGAGTAGATAAGATGTCACTCGATGACCCCGCAAGGCAGCCAGGCCCCCAAGCGTAACGAGCAGGCTCCATGCTAAGAAAAATCGCGGTTTCCGATCTAAGGCTGGGCATGTACATCCACGAGTTCTGCCGCCCGCGGCTTCATGATCCGTTCTGGACTCAGCATGTCGAACGCGAGCTGAGCGACGAGACGGTGTTGCAGCGCATTCAGGCTTCGACGCGCGAGGTATGGATCGACACCGGTCGCGGCAAAAGCCCCGACGAGCAGACGACGATTCTGGCCTTCGCTCCGTCGAGCACCCGCGAGGCGGACACCACGCCCAGCACCATGGAAAAAGAGCTGGCTCGGGCCAAGGCCATCTGCGGTCGGGCCAAGGCTGCGGTCATGACCATGTTCACCGACGCGCGCATGGGGCGAGCGATGAACGCCAAGGACGTCGATCTTCTGGTCGAAGAAATTTCCACCTCGGTGATGCGTCATCCTCACGCACTGATCAGCCTGTCGCGCCTGAAAACCTCTGACGAATACACCTACATGCATTCGGTCGCGGTCTGCGCGCTGATGGTGGCGCTAGCGCGGCAAATGGAACTGAACGAGGAACAGGTGCGCGAAGCGGGCGTTGCGGGGTTGATGCACGACGTGGGCAAGATGATGATTCCCAAAACGATCCTCAACAAACCGGACCGGCTGACATTTGAAGAATTTGAGGCGATGAAATATCACCCTCAGGCCGGACTGAAGATTCTGCAAGACACCCGGCAAGCCACCAAAGCGGTGCTGGATGTCTGCTTGCATCACCACGAGAAGATGGATGGCACGGGGTATCCTCACGGTCTGAAAGGCGATGAAATCAGCATCTACGCCAAGATGGGGGCGATCTGCGACGTCTACGACGCCGTGACCTCAGACCGGCCTTACAAGAAAGGTTGGGACGCTGCGCAATCGATCCGCGAAATGGCGTCCTGGAAAGGCCACTTCGACGACACGATTTTCCAGCACTTCGTCAAAACCGTGGGCATCTACCCGGTTGGCGCGCTGGTTCGTCTGAAAAGCGAGCGCCTGGGGGTGGTCATGGAACAGGGCGAGAAATCGCTGCTGCACCCCAAAGTGAAAGTCTTTCTTTCCACCCGCACCCGCATCACGTTCATGCCGGAAATCGTCGACTTGGCCTGCACCGACGAACATGACGCCATCGTGAAATACGAACGGGCCGAGGACTGGGGCGTGCGTGACGTTGAGAAAATGTGGGCGGGGGATGCGGCGGTCTGAGTCATCAACTCCGCTGCAAGGGCAAGATACCGACCCGCATTCCAAAGGGCTTGAACACCGCATTCAGCGTCTGGATCGTTGGATTTCCCTCGTCCTGTTCGATCTGACGAAGGGTACGCAAGGATATTTTGCACATAGAGGCAAACTGTTCCTGCCGCAAACCGGTCACTTCGTTGCGCAGCCGTTTCACGGCCTCTCCGATGCTGATGCTGCCCGTGGACAGATGATCCCGAAGCTCATCGAGAATGATCCCGCGTTGGCGTATTTCATCCGTCATGCCAGCCCCCACGTTTGAAAAGTCGCCTGCAGTCGACTCAATGCCACACGCGGATGTTTGAAGGTCTGTTGCGGCAGTCCCCCCTCATTTAGCAAGTCGGGCAACGCCAGCAGTTGCTTGGCGTCTGCCCTTAGTCGCTCAAAAAGCTGATCGGGATCGGCCCACGCAGCGAGCGAACGGCACGCCGCTAGCCACTCCACCTCACCGGCCCGCTCAATGGGGTCGGGCCATTTAGTGGTGCGTGTCACGCCCTCTTCGTCCATGACCATGGGCGCCAGATCATAAATGGGCGCCAGTGAGAGGCGCGTCTCTTCGCGCAGGATGGACGTGTTGCGACCGTGGTTATCACTGTTCCCAAGAACCTGATTGATCAAATCACGACGCACGTATTCCGCGACCATTTGGGGAATTTCATTCTGCTGGCCATTGGCAGACCAGGCTTGGGCAAGCGCTGCAACCGCTTGAGGATGCGTCATATAACTGCCTGGGCGCGTAACGTCAGCCAACGAGTAAACCGACTCGACGCCCAGTCGGCTGACACCATTCTCATCGACTTTGCGATCGAAACGCCTCATCCACAGGCTCGGCTTGCGCGCCTCTTCAAGACGCATGCCGTCGCATGGCACGACGTTCATGCCGATTTTCGCCAACGCCTGGTAGTAACAGAACTCACTCCTGAGGATCGTGCGGTCGGTTGCATTCCCATTGTTACGAGAGAACTTCACGAACCAATGTTGCCGAACAGCTTCGTCGGCCAGCGTAGCGTCAGGGTGCATCAATCCCCGAGCATCTTCAGCAAGCAATAATTTGGGGGCTTCGCCGCCCGCGCCCGTAGCCCCGCCGACGGCAGCGCCTTGCTCATAGGCGTACTCCAGAAAGCGGCTGTCGCGGGCGATCACTTCTGCTCGATCAAAACCCAGGCCGGTATGTTGCCCCAACGTCTCGACAGACTCTTTGATTCTAAGGTGCCCGATCGGAGCGGGAGTGCAACGTTGCAACAACGCCAAGTCAGCAGACGCACCTTGCTTCTCCGGAATTGACAGTCGTGCCAGCAAAAAACGGCGAGCAGCGCCGGAGGGCAGAATATCGAGCAAGAAGGCAGGAAAGCCCGGCGTTCTATAAAGATCCCAAGCCAAAGGAATACGGGCGCTGACGGACTGGGCAGTCGGCCGTCCCAAGTGCCCCAGATGCTCGACCAGGTAGTGTTGGTCGTAACCGAAGTTGCATGGGCTATTTTGGCCAAGCTCAGTCTTTTCAAACTCAATGCGCATGACGTCTTGCCATTGGCCAGATGCGTAGAGCTGAAGGGTGAGGTTCATGGGAGGATCCGGCAATTTAATGCCTAAAAAATAAATCCGCAGCGAAAAAAAGGCAATTTAATGCCTAAAGAAAAGTTAATCCGACAACAAATCGGTATTTAAATGCCTATCACCCCAACAACCCCAACTCCTGCGCCCTCGCCACCGCCTGAGTTCTGCGCTCCACTCCCAGCTTGCTGTTGATGTGGCTGGCGTGGGTTTTCACGGTGTGCAGCGAGATGAACAGCCGTTCACTGATTTCCTGATTGGAGCAGCCTTGGGCAATGAGTTGCAGCACGCCCAGTTCCCGCGCGCTGAGGGGGTCGCCGCCGGGGCATGCGATCGGTTCGCTGACGTCGCGGGCACAAGGCATGTCTTTGTCGGCGCCAGGGGGAAGCTGATTGAGCAGGTAGTCGACCAGTCGGCAGCGTGGGCGTTTGAGTAACTGTTCGCGCAGCCAGTTGCCGTGCTGATGAATGATGCCAAAGAACGGCAGGACTGCGCCGCCGGTCGCGCCCTGAAGGCTGCGGCTGAGCATGTCTTGAGCCTGGCTTTTATCCGACATGGCCAGTGCGAGCAACAGATGTTGGCTGGTCGCATACAGTCCCAGCAATCCCGCGCCGATGCGCTGGGCGTAGTCGCTCAGTTGGCTCAGGCGTCGAGCGGCGTCATCGGTCCGCCCCTGAATGCGGTCAAGAATGGCCCGCAGCAGTTCGATGTGTTGTGGCATTTGCGGCAGGCATTCAGGCGCCGCAGCCGGGTGATCGCCACCATACGTCTGGCCCAGACGCAGCAGCCAGGCGTCGGCCAGATCGATGCGCCCCTGCGCCAGCCACAGCTCGCACTTGGCCAAGGTAATCATCGCGAGGTAATACACCGGCGGCACATCCCAGATGTGCATCAACCGCTCAGCCTCGGCCAGTTCGGCAAAGGCCTCGGCAAAGCGCCCCTCCCGTCCCTCCAGCCCGGCGATGACGCAGTGGCCGATGAGCACGCTGATGTCGCGACAGGCGCGAGCCTCGGTCAGCCCCGCGCCGAGACGGGCGCGTCCGGCCTCGGATTGCAAACACTGAACGAGCAGATAGCCCTCGTACAAGGTCAGCCGCGCTCGCACGGCGTAAAGCCGTTGCGAGGACAATCCATTGAGACGTCGCAGGCCTTGGCGCACCTCTTCCAGCGCACGTAACGCTTCACCCCGAGCCTGCAAGGTGCGCGCACGATCATAGTGGGCGAGCGCTTCGAACAGCGGATTGGCCACTCGCTGCGCCAACTCCAGTGCCTCGCGATTGAGTGCGCGACCACGCCATAAATCGCCTTCGGCAATCGCCAGATTGGCCAAGGTCGACAGGCACAACAAGCGCTGGCCGTAGCGCTTTTGCGGAAGACTGGCCAGCGCTTCGCTGCAATAACGCTGTGCGGTGTAACTGTCACCGCGACCTCGGGCGATGATGCCGCTCAGCGCCAACCATTGAGCCAGCATGGACTTTTGCGCCGTCGCCGAAGGTGCAGGTAGAAAGCGACTGAGGTGATTGCCCAGTTCTTCGGCGGCATCGAGTTGGCACGCCAGCCCCAACGCCCAGGCATACAGCACGATCAGACGCGGCGTGCTGATCAGTAAGCTGTCGGGCAAGTCCATTTTCCAGCGCAGCAACATGCCCACATTTTGCTCGGCCAGCAGTTGCTCTTCGGACAGGTTCTGCACCAGATTCGCAGCAACGTCGTGATGGCCTGCGCGCAAGGCCTGCTCAATCGCTTCATCCAGCAAGCCCTGTTCACTGAACCAGCGACAGGCGTTCAAGTGCAGGCGGCGCTGCTGGGGCGCAACGTTACTTCCGGCCCGAGCACGCAGCAGGTCGGAGAACAAGTGGTGATAGCGGAACCAGCGCCCGTGCTCATCCAATGGCACCAGAAACACTTGATGGGCCTGAAGGAAGGCGAGGATTTCGGCGCTGTCGTGAGTGTCGCGAGCGGCGTTACACAGCGCACTGCAAAAGCGCTCAAGGCAGGCGGTTTCATACAAGAAGGCCTGGACGTCGGCGGGCAGGCAGTCGATGACCTCTTCAAGCAAGTAATCGCGGATCAACCCTTCGCCACCATTGAGTTCCTGGGTCAGGGGGTTATCCCCGGCTTCGGTGGCCGCCAGCAACCAGAACCTCAGACCGGCGACCCAGCCCTCGCTGCGTTGCAGCAGGTTTTTCAGCGCGTCTTCGCTCAGCGAATTGCTCTGCTGATTGAGCACCGCCCTGGACTCTTCGTCAGTGAGGCGCAGGTCTTGCTCAGACAGTTCAAGCAGTTGCCGCGACAGCCGCAGCCGCGCCAGATGCCAATCCGGACGCTGACGGCTGGTAACCATGACGGCCAGCCCGGCAGGCAAGTGATTGAGGAGAAATTGCAGACAGCGGTCGAGCACCGGGCCTTGCACGAGGTGATAGTCGTCGAGCACCAGTAGCAGCGGTTTGCTGAGCATCAGGTGCATCGCCAGTTCATCGAGCAGGCCGTCGAGCCACTCCTCAAAGGCAAAAGGCTGATGCCGCTGACGCATTTTCAACAGGCCAAGGGCCTGGCTGCCGAGTTGCGGGAAGAATTGCTGGAGGCCTGAAAGCAGGCGTTCGAGGAATCGGCCGGGGTCGCTATCGCGCTGACTCAACCCCAGCCACAGGTTCTGCCATTGATCAGGAAGGCTTTCGCAGAACTCAACAGCGAGGGAGCTTTTGCCGAACCCGGCTGGCGCGCTGACCAACAGCAAACGCCCTGAAAGACCGGCACTCAGGCGCTCGCACAAACGCGGCCTGGGCACATAGCCTTCAGGCAGTGGCGGACGAAAGAAACGCCCCTCCAGTGCAGTGACTGCGTGATTTGCGAATCCTTGCAAACGCGACAGATCAGTCATGGCCGACTCTTGTTGGAAGTGTTTGTTATTCGGCGTTCAACTGTCGGGAGACTAGCGGCTATGGTGCGGGTTTTGAAGAATGTTCGACGAAAGACTGTAAGAAAACATATCCAATCAACAGCGCGAATGTTGCTTTATATGTTTGGGGACGGGTGTGCCTGAAACGATGTGTGCTAGAAAACACCCCGACGAATCGGGGTGTTTTCTTCTTGCCACCATGGGGTTCGGCCATAGGGTAAAGCGGCGCAGGACAACGAGTGCTCAGTGGCTGTGATCAACAGTGCACCGCTCTGCGCCAATTCGGTCATCGGATCAGCGCACGCCTTCCTGACGCAGCGCGTTAGGCTGGAAGTCGCTGATGGTGGCGGTGAAGCCGAAGTCGTATGCCTTCTTCTCTTCGTTCTTCATGCCCAGCGCCAGGTAACGGCCCGATTGCAGGTCGTACAGGGTTTCCAGGGCGTACCACGGCACTTGCTTGTCGTAGTAGTTCTCGCCATGGGCCTCGGCCACACGCCAGAGTTGGCCACGGCCGTCGTAGTGGTCGATCACCGCCGCCTGCCAGGTGTCTTCGTCGATGAAGAAGTCACGCTTGGCGTAGATGTGGCGCTGACCTTCCTTCAGCGTGGCGGTCACGTGCCAGACGCGGCGCAGTTCATAGCGCGCCAAATCCTGATTGATGTGCCCGGCCTTGATGATGTCGGTGTACTTGAGTTTCGGGTCGTCGAGCTTGTAGCTGTTGGACGCAATGTACATCTCTTGCTTGCCGATCAGCTTCCAGTCGTAACGGTCCGGAGCGCCGTTGTACATGTCCAGGTTGTCGGAAGTGCGCAGACCGTCCGCTGCCGTACCCGGGCCGTCGTAAGAGACTTGCGGTGCGCGACGCACACGACGTTGACCCGCGTTGTAGACCCACGCCGAGCGCGGCTCTTTCACCTGATCGAGGGTTTCATGCACCAGCAGCACGGTACCCGCCAGACGCGCTGGGGCGGTCACTTCCTGTTTGAAATAGAACAGGATGTTGCCCGGATTCTTCGGATCGTAGTCCTTCATCTTGTCGCGAAACACGAACTCGTCGTGGAAGTACACCGGGTTGAACGAGCCATTGGTCTGCGGTGTGGCCTGGGTCACCAGACGCTGGACGCTGCCACCGCGATAACGGGTGATGTGGTTCCAGATCACTTCAAGGCCGTCTTTGGGGATTGGAAACGGCACAGCGGTTTCGAAGTTCTCAAGGCCGTTACCACCGGAGACCAGCTTGGTGTTGGTGGCGTTGCGCTTGATGGCCGCGAACACGTCAGCAGGCACGGTGGCGCCCCGGTGTGACGGGTAGACCGGCATTTTGAAGGTGTCCGGGTAGCGCTTGAACATCGCGTATTGGCCCGGCGCGAGCTTGTCCTTGTACTGCTCGACGTTCTGCGCAGTGATGATGAACAGCGGTTTTTCGTTCGCGTACGGGTTGGCGAGGAAGCCCTTGTCGTCCACCGCTCCTGCGTTGGTCGGCATCGGGCTCCAGGCCGGAATGGTGTTGGCCGCGTTACCGGCCTTCTCGGCGCCCATCGGCGTCAACGTATTGCCCAGCTTGGCGGCTTCATCGGCGGAAACAGCCGCCATCACTCCGGTCGCCAGCAACGACATACCGAGTACACCGATCTGCAGCAGACCTTTTGTTGTTTTCATGTTCATGGTCATTCCTTAGAAGTTCATACCGAAGCTGAGCGCCACGAAGTCGCGGTCATCCACTGTGGTGTACTTGCCGTCGAAGAAGTTGGTGTAGGACAGGTTGGCGGTGTAGGTGTTCTGGTACTCCGCTTCCACACCCAGGCTGATCGCTTTGCGACCCTCTTCGAAGTTGCCGCCCGGGCCTGGCGAATAACCGTCGACGTCATGGGACCAGGCCACGCTTGGCTTGAGGTTCACCCCGGCGAACACGTTGTTGTAGTCCCAGATGGCGCGCGCGCGATAACCCCAGGAGTCGGTGGTGGTGAAGCCATCGTTTTCGCAGTAACGGCTCAGGTTGTTCTGCGCCGCGCCCGCCAGCGTACTGGCGTTGAGCGCCGTACATTGGCCATTTGGCAACGGACCAGGCCCATAGCTCGGGTCACGGCCATAACGCAGTTTCGAGGTGCTCTCCAGACCACCGACGTGGGTCCAGCCGATTTCGCCGACCACGGTCAGACGCTCGGCGCCCATCACCTGATCGAAGAAGTGGGTGAACGTGGTTTGTGCCTGGCTGATCTCTTTGCGGCGATAGCCTTTCTGGTCCTGACCCGGCGTGCCTTGCAGCAGCGAGACGCTGGAGTTCAACGGCGAGAGGCCTGAATACAGAATGTCGGTGGTGTTCAGTTGCACCGGTGCGTTCGGGCGATAGCTGATTTCACCGCTCCACGCCGTGCCGGTGGGCAACGTGGTGGAGAAGCTCAGGCCGAACAGGTGAATGTCTTCAGGGTATTCGACGTAGTAGCTGGAGTTGCCCGCCACCACCAGTGGCAGCAGCGTCGGTGCCAGAGCCGTCGCGGTCGCCAGCGGTACGCCGTTGCCCACCAGTTGCCCGACCAGACCTGCGCCGCTATAGGCGCTGGCCGGTGCGCCGCGACCGCTGAAGATCGGCAGACGGCTGTGATAGTTCATGTAATAGGCGCCGAATTCGGTGTCCAGCGGCTCGAAGTTATAGTGCATTGCCAAGCCATACTGGCCGCTGTCACGCGCATCACGGTCAGGACCACGACGCACCACCGCGCCCTCATCCGGCGTGCCAAACACTACGCCACGCTGCGCCAGTGCGTTCTGCACCGGGTTGCGCAGCGCCGCAGGCAACGCGGAGTTCAGACCGGCCCGGGTACGCAATACCGCCAGATTGTTCGAGCAGCCATCAGCAATCACGTCAGGCTGCGAGAAGAACGTGCCGCAATTGTCGACGACGGTCTGGTCCCATTCCAGTTGGTAGAAGCCTTCAGCCGAGAGGTTCTCGGTCAGGCTCTGGGACAGGTAGAACATGTTGACCGGAATCAGGCCTTCCTTGATTTCCGAGCCGGGACGACGGAACGCCGAGACGTCGATGGGGTTGATGCTGTTGATGCCGCCGCCAATGAAGGTACTTTCACCCCAACTGACGACCTGTTTACCGAAACGCACGGAACCTGGCTCATCGGCGATGGAATAGTTGTGATAGACGAATGCATCGAGCAGTTCGAAACCTGAAGACTTCGCACCTTCCTTGCGGCCCGAGTCACTGATGTCCTTGAATTCACGGCTTTCATCCTTGAGTTCAAAGTCGTACCAGTACTTGCCACGCAGGAACACGCCAGTGTCACCGTATTTCAGTTCAAGATCGTGGATGCCCTTGAAGATCTTCGAAAAGGTTTCCCCACTTTTGAAGTTCAAGTGGCCGTCGTCGGAGGTTTGCGAGAGACCGTGTCCGCCGTTGTTCGAGCCGATCAGGTTCTTGTTGGCGTTCTGCGTCGACCAGCTTGCGCCGATGGACAGGGACGAGTCGAAATTACCTTCGATTTCACCGATGTTGAAACTGACGCCGAATGCAGGACCGGCGAGCGTGGAAGCGAGGCTGACGGCCAGAGGCAGTTTCGCCCGGCGCCAGAACAGGTTTGCTGATGTCATCGACGCTACTCCATGTGCTTTTATTTTTATGGCAGTGGGTGCTTCCAGAAACGACTCAGGTGGACTGATCCGCAGTGCCTGGGTGTCAACGCGTATCGGGCAGCCCATGTGAAGCTGCGAAGCGATGGGGCGTTTTTCTCCGGTACCAACCTACTGCCGACTATAGCCAGCAGGTGCTACTGCTTGATCCCTCTAAAGTGTGATTTACAGCGTCAACGCCTCTAATCCGCCGATTTCGACGGACCGACTGCGCGGCACAGGGAGGATGGCTGAATTTCAAAATTTGGCAAGGCAGACGCAAGCCAGACACCTTCACGACACATTGTCCCGGTCGAAACCGTGACAATGTGCGCGAAAAAGAGAGGGTCAGAGGGTGGAGAGGAACGCGCTGTTAGTGCTCTGCCATTCGACGATGTCCAGGCGGATGCGCTTCTTGTCGAGCTTGCCGACACTGGTCTTGGGAATTTCGGTAACAAGGGCGATCTGACTCGGAATCGCCCACTTGTTGATGTGCCCCTGCTCCACGAACGGCTTGAGGTGTTCCTTCAAGGCTTTGGCGTCGATGACGTGGCCCTCATGGGCAACCAGCAACGCGAACGGCCGCTCGCCCCACTGCGGATCGGCGACCCCGACCACTGCCACTTCGCGCACACCCGGATGGCGGCTGCACAGGTCTTCCAACTCCAGGGACGACACCCACTCGCCGCCGGTCTTGATCACGTCCTTGATCCGGTCACGAATATCAATGCCGCCCATGCTGTCCAGCGTCGCGACATCGCCGGTGTGCAGCCAGCCGCCCGCCCAGAGCTCGGCGCCTTTTTGCGGCTCGCGGTAGTAGCCCTCGGTCAGCCACGGCGCGCGTAACACCAATTCGCCTTGGGTTTCGCCGTCAGAAGGGAGGAAATTGCCATCGCTGTCGACGATGGCCGCCTCTACCAACACGCCCGGCGCACCGGCCTTTATCCGGTAGGTGATGCGCTCGTCTTCGCTGCCCGCCATCAACTCGTCGTTCAAATGCGCCACCGACACCAACGGCCCGGTCTCGGACATGCCGTAGGCTGCCGTCAGTTGAATGCCCTTGGCCTTGGCCGCTTCGTAGAGCGAACGGTTGAGCGAACTGCCACCGATGATGATGTTCCAGCCGGTGAAGTCAGCATCTTTGGCGGCCTTGGCGTTGAGCACCATTTGCATGATGGTCGGCACGCAGTGGGAGAACGTGACTTGCTCCTCACGCCACAGCCTGACCAGTAATTCCGGGTCGTAACGCCCAGGATAGACCTGTTTCACACCGAGCATCGTCGCCGCATACGGCACGCCCCACGCATGGACGTGGAACATCGGCGTGATCGGCATATACACCTTGTCGGTGCCCAACAGCCCTTCGACGCTGCCCATGATCGTGGCCACAGCCAGCGTGTGCAGCACCAGTTGCCGATGGGTGAAGTACACGCCTTTGGGGTTACCCGTGGTGCCGGTGGTGTAGAAGGTGGTGGCGACCGAGTTCTCGTCGAAATCCTCGAAGTGATACGTCGGGCTGGCAGCGGCCAGAAGGGTTTCGTACTCGCCAATCAGGTTTGGCAAATCAGCGGTCTTGTCCGGTGCGTCGGTGAGCAGTAGGGTTTTTTCCACCGTGGTGAGTTTGCTGGCGAAGCATTTGTAGAGCGGCACGAACTCGCTGTTGACCAGGACGAATTTGTCTTCGGCGTGGTTCATGGTGAACAGAATCTGATCGGGTGACAGGCGTACGTTAATCGTGTGAATCACCGCGCCGATCATGGGAATGGCAAACATGCATTCCAGATACCGATGGCTGTCCCAATCCATGACGGCCACGGTATCGCCCGCTTTCACCCCCGCCTCGGTCAACACATTGGCCAGACGGCAAATGCGTTCATTGAGGGTCAGATAGGAGTAGCGTGATTGGTCCCGGTAGACGATTTCCCGCGTTTTTTCATAGCGACTGCCCGACATCAGCAAGCGTTTGATCAACAGAGGGTACTGGTACGCGCCATCAGCTGGCGGAATCACGCGTGTCTGCAGCATAGGAATCCCTTTTCAAGATGCATTGGCGGTGCCGAAAATATGCACTCTAGAGCCTTCACTCGCCAGTCAAATCAGCCAAAGGGATGATTCGAATGACGAGTGACCGTGCAGGCATTGCGCCATTTGAAAGGGCAAAGCCGCCTCAAGCGAGCTGCGCAGAGGGGTTGTCCGCCGGCGTGCGAGGGAAAACCAGTGCCGCCAGAAAGGTCAGTGCCGCAAAGGCCGCGAGGATCACGTACAGCCCCACCAGGCCCTGACGCGGCTCGACGAAGGCAATCAGCGGAATGGCCGTGGCGCTGGCACCGAACGAAAGGAAGTAACGCAGTGCAAACACCCGAGACTGCCACTGCGGGGCGACGAAATTGGCGACCATCGCGTCGTTGACCGTCACCTGACCGAACACCACGAACATGAACCCTGCACCCAGCAACATCACCGGCCAGCTATCCACATAAGCCAGCGCAAACAGAAAAGGCGCCTGGCACACGGTGAGAATCACGAACGGCCATTTCAGGCTGAAGCGGTCGAGAAAGCGGCCAATGGTCAACTGCGCGATGGCACCGAAGGCATAGGCCAGGCTGACGATCAGCCCAAGGGTTTGCGGCGAGGCGAACAGGTCATGCAGGCGATCCTGAAACAGTTTCGGGTAGGTCATGGTGGTGGCGTTGAACACCACGCCCCCGGTAGCCGTGGCGATGGCCAGCACGCTGAAGACCATGGTCATGGAAATGCGCTGACCGGCTTTGCCTTTCGGTGCCGTGTGGGGACGTACAGGAATCGGCTCGTCCTTGATCTGCCAGGCGAACACCAGCCCGATCACCATCGACACGCAGCCCGGCAGAATGAACGCCGAACGCCAACCAAACTGCGCCACCAGAAACCCGGTCAACAGCGCAGAAAATGCCACACCGAGGTTGCCCCACATGCCGTTGACACCGATTTCGCGACCGCGATTCTGCGCATACCCCACCAGCATCGCGGTGCCCACCGGGTGGTAGATCGCCGCGAACACACCCATCAACGTCATGCCCACCGCCAGCATCGTGGTACTGGTGCTCAGCCCGGTAAAGATCGACGCCGCGCCGATGCCGAGGAAAAACAGCACCATCATGTGCCGCCGACTCCAGCGATCCCCCAGCCAGCCGGCCGGTAGCGAACACGCGCCAAAGGTGATGAAACCGCCCAGCGACAGGCCGATCAGTTGCGCGTAATCCAGACCGAACGCGCCCGACATGCCCAGCACGGCGGCGGGGAAAATCAGCATGAACATGTGGTCAATGACGTGAGCGGCGTTGATGAAGTGGATCACCCGTTTGGGTGAATTCTGTCGTTCGGGTTTATTCATAGCGATGCATCCTGAACTTGCAGTGGGTAGGGATGCTCATGCTAAGTTGGCGACTATTCGCAGTTGAGACAACTAAGTCATCGAATCCGCCATGTTGATCAACCTGTTCAGTCACAGCCCGGTCACTGCCCACCCTGCGGACTACCCCGACGGTGGCCATCACCCGAGGCACATCCACGCTCAAGCGCAGCTGTTGTATGCCGTCAGTGGCATGATGCGGCTGGTGACCCAGAGCGGGGCCTGGGTGATCCCGCCGACCCGCGCGGTGTGGATACCGCCGATGGTGGAACACGAGACATTCATGGCGGGCGAGGTGTTGATGCGCTCACTGTTCATCGCGCCTGAACGCTGCCCCTCGGGCTTGAATCAATGCTGCGTGCTGGCCGTCACGCCCCTGCTCCGCGAACTGATCGTGCGGGCGACCCAAAGCGATGCCCACGCGGCCAATCCGTTGATTCAGCAATTGATGCTGGAAGAAGTCGCCAGTCTTGAGAACCTGCCGCTGCACATCCCCATGCCCCGCGACCGGCGCCTGCACAGCATCTGCATGGCCCTGCTCAGAGCGCCGGATCACGGCAACACGCTGGAAGACTGGGCGCAGGAGGTGGGCGCCAGCTCGCGCACGTTGACGCGGCTGTTCACGCAGGAACTAGGGATGAGTTTCAACGCATGGCGTCAGCAGGTGCGTTTGATGGAAGCGCTGCCCAAGTTACTGGAGGGCGAGAGCGTGCAGCGGGTGGCGAACGACCTGGGTTACGGCAGCGCGCGAGCGTTCAGCGCGATGTTCAGCCGATTGCTGGGGGAAAGCCCGAGGGAATATCTGGGGGCGTTGAAACAGTTGAGTGAGCTGAAACGGTAAACCGTACCTTGTAGGAGTGAGCTTGCTCGCAATGGCGCCAGTCCACCTCGGCGCCGCGCAATCACGCAGCAAACACGAATCCTGTGGGAGCCGGCTTGCTGGCGAATGCGGCACATCAGCCAACTCATTCGTCACAGATCCATCGCATTCGCCAGCAAGCCGACTCCCACGGGATTTAGCCGTGTCAATAAAATTAGCGCGAATCAATGCACCTCAGTCAGCGCCAGCTTCAAGCCCAGCGCCACCAACACTCCACCCATGGCGCGGTCGAACCAATGCCCCATCCGCGCAAAACCTGCACGCACCCGCTCTTGACTGAACAAACGCGCCACCAGGCAAAACCAGATGCCAGTCGCTACCGCCAGATAAACGCCGTAACCCGCCTGCACCAGCAGCGGCGTGTGCGGGTTGATGACGACAGTGAACAGCGAGAGGAAAAACAACGTCGCTTTCGGGTTCAGGCCGTTGGTCACGAAACCGGCGGTAAACGCACCGCGTGCCGTGCGCTCGCCTTTGGCGAGATCAACCGGGGCGTCCGACGCCGCCGCTGGCTTGGCACGCAAGGCCTTGAAACCGATGTACAGCAGGTACGCCGCAGCCGCCCACTTCAACGCGTTGAACAGCACGATGGACTGGGAAACGATCAGGCCGATACCCAGCAGTGAGTAGCCAACGTGCAAGAAAATCGCGGTTCCCACCCCCATCGCGGTGTAAGTGCCCGCTTTGCGGCCGTGGGTGACGCTCTCACGTACGACCACGGCAAAATCAGGGCCGGGACTGGCAACGGCAAGCAGATGAATCAGGGCAACGGTAAAAAATTCCGTCCAGTACATTGTGAGGGCTCCGGCAGGCTCTGGTAGGCTCGCTACCTTACCCCTCCCACCCCACAGAACAAAAGGTACAGCTGATGTCGAGTCAAAGCAGAGCAGTTTTTCTGGACCACACCTCTTTGGATCTCGGCGATCTGGATCTCACTCCATGGCGCGAAACCTTCGGTGAACTGGTGCTGCACGCCAGCACTTCAGCCGATCAGGTGATCGAGCGACTGCAAGGCGCTCAGGTGGCCATTTCCAATAAGATCATGATTGATGCCGCCACGTTCGCGGCGTGTCCGGATCTCAAACTGGTGCTCGTGACGGCAACGGGCGTCAACAACGTCGACCTGGATGCAGCACGTAAACACGGCGTCGTGGTAAGCAACTGCCAGGGCTACGGCACCCCTTCCGTCGCGCAGCACACGCTGATGTTGCTGCTGGCACTGGCGACTCGCCTGCCGGATTACCAACAGGCGATCCATCAGGGCCAGTGGCAGAAATCCAAGCAGTTTTGCCTATTGGATTTCCCGATCGTGGAACTGGAAGGCAAGACCCTGGGCCTGCTGGGCCATGGCGAGCTGGGTGGGGCAGTGGCGAAACTGGCCGAAGCGTTCGGCATGCACGTGCTGCTGGGGCAGATCCCGGGGCGTCCTGCCCGCGCAGATCGCGTGCCGCTGCACGAGTTGCTGCCGCAGGTCGATGCGCTAACCCTGCACTGCCCACTCAACGAACACACCCGCGACATGCTCGGCGCGCATGAATTGAGCCTGATGAAACCCAAAGCCTTCATCGTCAACACGGCTCGCGGCGGGCTGATTAATGAGCAAGCCTTGGCCGATGCGCTCCGCAACGGTCATCTGGCGGGCGCGGCGACCGACGTGCTGACCGTAGAACCTCCTGTGAACGGCAACCCGCTGCTGTCCGGCGACATCCCGCGCCTGATCATCACCCCGCACAGCGCGTGGGGCAGCCAGGAAGCGCGCCAGCGCATCATTGGCCAGGTCAACGAAAACGCCCGTGGGTTTTACGCGGGCCAACCTATTCGCGTGGTCAGTTGAAACATCACGCTCCCACATAAATACGCGCCTGGCGCTGATATTCCCCTGTTAAACTCCGCCCTTTTTTCAGGAGCCGACGATGGACCCGCGCAGTGAAGTGTTACTCCGTCAGGCCGAGTTGTTTCAGGGTGAATTGCTGCTGGCGGGCCTGCCTGCCGACGACCTTCTGAGCCGACTGCCCAACGCGCAGGGCTGGAGCTGGCACGCTGGGGACTTCGCCGCGCTGGACGCCCGTTTCAATGGCAGAAACCACTTCGGCACCGAAGCGCCGACCCAGCCTTTCGAGGCCGCCGTACTGTTTCTGCCTAAAGCCAAAGACCTCACCGACTATCTGCTCAATGCGCTGGCCTCCCGTCTGACCGGTCGCGAACTGTTTCTGGTGGGTGAGAAGCGCGGCGGCATCGAAGCCGCCGCACGCCAACTGAGCCCATTCGGTCGCGCCCGCAAACTTGACAGCGCCCGCCATTGCCAGCTCTGGCAAGTCACTGTGGAGAACGCACCGCACGCCGTCGAGTTGAACAGCCTCGCCAAAGCCTTTGAGATCGAGATGGACGGCGGCCCGTTGAAAGTGATCAGCCTGCCGGGCGTCTTCAGCCATGGGCGCCTGGACCGGGGCACGGCCCTGTTGCTGGAGCACATCGACAAGCTCCCTGTCGGGCGTTTGCTCGACTTCGGTTGCGGCGCGGGCGTACTCGGTGCTGCGGTCAAACGTCGCAGTCCGGACATGCAAGTGACGATGCTCGACGTCGACGCCTTCGCCACCGCCAGCAGCCGCCTGACGCTGGCTGCCAATGGTCTGGAAGGCGAGGTAGTGACCGGCGACGGGATCGATGCAGCGCCTGAACACCTGGACGTGATTTTGACCAATCCGCCCTTTCATACCGGCGTTCACACCGATTACGCCGCGACAGAAAACCTGCTGCGAAAAGCGCGAGAACATCTGAAAAAAGGTGGCGAACTGCGCCTTGTTGCCAACAGCTTCCTGCGCTACCAGCCGATCATCGAGCAGCACCTTGGCGTATGTGCCATCTTGGCCGAAGGGAATGGATTCCGGATTTACCGCGCGAAACGTGGGTGAAAATTAACGCTTGCCGAACCGGATTCCCGTAGGCAGAATCCGCTCCGTCCTAGGGGAGTAGTCTCCCACGAGCCTCACGCTCGTCCGGCGCGCATCAACATACTTGGTCCTCAGACCATGGTGCGCGCGACCCCAGATCCGCATCAGACGGATCGGCGGTTTGACAAGACCTATGACACGCACATCCTGACCCGGGGCGGGGAGGCTGTACGTGTCATAGCCGTGTTGACCCGCCCCTTAGGAAACCCCTGATGCTGGAATCCCTGTTGGTCCCTACCGCGGTCGTCGCACTGGCCGAAATCGGTGACAAGACCCAACTGCTCGCGCTTATCCTCGCTGCTCGCTTTCGCAAGCCCTGGCCGATCATCGCCGGTATCGTCGCAGCCACGCTGGCCAACCACGCCGCAGCCGGTGCCGTGGGCGCCTGGTTCAGCAGTTTCTTCTCCGATGCCATGTTGCACTGGATCCTCGCCGCGAGCTTCACCGCTACTGCGCTGTGGACCCTGGTGCCGGACAAGATGGACGACGACGAAGCCAATACCGCTCGCAAATTCGGCCCATTCATGACCACGCTGATCGCGTTCTTCCTTGCTGAAATCGGCGACAAGACGCAGATCGCGACCGTCATGCTGGCGGCGCAGTATTCCTACCTGTGGCTGGTGATTCTGGGCACGACATTAGGCATGTTGCTGGCTAACGTGCCGGTGGTACTGGCGGGTAACTTCGCCGCTGAGAAACTGCCGTTGACGCTGATTCGCCGTTTGGCGGCCGGTGCGTTCTTCATCCTGGCCATCGTGGCGGTGTACAAGGCGATGCAGGTGAGCGGCTGGGTTTAACCCCATTCGCCCTTCGATGATCGTTCCCACGCCGGAGCGTGGGAACGATCAAGGTTATTACCTATCCTCAGGATTTCGGTGCTTGCTCATACAGCGGCATGACCTTCGGAATCGCTGCCTGCAACGACGCAATCCGGTTTTCCGACGCCGGGTGAGTGCTCATGAACTCAGGCTGCGATGCTCCCGCCTGAGCCTGCATTTTCTGCCACAACGTAATGGCCGCATTGGGGTTGTAACCGGCACGGGCCGACAGCTCCAGACCGATCAAATCCGCCTCGTTTTCATTCGCCCGGCTGTTGGGCAATGTCAGGCTGTAATTGACCACGGTATCGGCCAGGGCCAGGCTGTCCTGTCCCAGCCCCAACAATGAGCCCGCGCCCTGCTTGGCCATTTGCACGCCATACGCCTTGGACATCGCCTCACGACCGTGCTCGCGCAGGGCATGGGCAATTTCGTGGCCCATGACCGCTGCCAGCTCGTCATCGCTGAGCTTGAGTGTATCGATCAGCCCGCTGTAGACGATGATCTTGCCACCCGGCCCACAGTTGGCGTTCAACTCGTCACTCTTGATCAGGTTCACTTCCCACTGCCATTGGGCAGCATCGGCACGTAGCTTCGGCGCCTGAGCGATCAAACGCTTAGCGACCGCCTGCACACGGGCGGCTTCGGCGCTGCTGTTATCCAGCACGCCTTTGGTTGTGGCCTCGCTGACCGTCTCTTTATAGGACTGGGCATACATCTGATTGACCTGATCGGTCGACAGCATGCTGAACATGTACTGCTTGCGCTCGACGCCTACCGAATCGCCGCTGGTGGTATTGACGGCCTGACATCCTGCAACCAGCAACGCTGCGCTCAAGGCACACAGAACAAAGGTCTGACGCATTTTGTATCTCCATCGAAACAATCGCGCCCATCCTAGGCGGTACGCCCGATGAGCACCAGATAGCAGCCGATTGCCATATGAAAGCCTGCCAAAAAAATCGCACATTCGTAACAGCGCTGAAACACACTTCATCTCCCTTTCGGGATGACATGCTCTCTTTTGAATCAGACCAATCAGGCAGCATGTCAAAAAACGACAAAACGCCTTCAAAAGCGGCCACTTCGTCGGTTTCACCTAATAAAACAGGGGACCGAGGCGATATCTCCTTCAGACGTTCTTCCGCGTCCGGAGCCCCTATGAAGTTCAAATCGATCCAGTTTTCAGTCGCCGCACTGGCGGGCGCCATCGTGCTCAGCGTTGTGGCCGCCCTCGTTCTTTACGCGCTGTTTTCCGGCGCACGCACTCAGGATTTGGTGGAAAAGCGGACAACCGCCCAATTCGAGCAGGCCATCCAGGAACGCCTGACCGCAATCGCCCGAACGCAGGCCAGTGAAATCCAGCGGGAACTGGAAGCACCGCTGCAAACGGCAGCGGGTCTGGCGACGTTGAACGCCACCTTGGGCATGAAGGACGCCAAAGGCGAAGTACTGGTAAAAATGAGCCGTGAACAACTGCTCAACGTGCTGCACGAGACCGTCGTACGTAACCCGAAAATTCTGGGTTCCTACATTGGCTGGGAACACAACGCACTGGATCACAATGACGCCGCCTACGTCGAAACGCCGATCACAGGTGTCGACCCCAAAGACGGCCGTTTCATGGCCTGGTGGTACCGCAAGCCGGACGGCACCTTCAATCTGGAAAAGCTGGCCAGCCTGGAAGACACCAAAATCCTCTCCACCGGCATCCGCTCCAGCGAGTATTACCTGTGCTCCCGCGAGACCCGCAAAGCCTGCGTGATCGACCCGGCGCCTTATAAAGTCGGCGACAAAATGGTCATGCTGTCTTCGTTCATCGAACCCATCATGCTCGACGGTCAATTCCAGGGCATCGTCGGTGCAGACCTGTCGGTGAACTTCATTCAGGACATGCTCGAAGGCGCGGATAAAAAGCTGTATGACGGCGCGGGCGATCTGGCCCTGATCGCCACCAACGGGCGGCTGGTTGCCTACACCAAGGACACCAGCAAACTCGGCGAGAAAGCCAGCGACATCCTCGACGCCAACGAAGTCGCCAACCTGAACAACATCGTCAAAGGCGAAGTGCGTTACGACATCGATAAAGAGCACGGCCACATCGAGTTGTACCTGCCGTTTGGTATCGGCAACACCGACGCACGCTGGACGCTGATGATCCGCATGCCGGTCAGCGCGGTCATGGCCGACCTGCAAAAATTGCAGAGCGACCTGGCCCATCAACGCGACACCGATATTTTCGGCATGACCGTCGTCGGCCTGCTGATTGCGGCGCTGGGC
The DNA here is from genome assembly GCF_045764065.1 of Pseudomonas sp. Pseu.R1. Lineage (NCBI taxonomy): Bacteria > Pseudomonadati > Pseudomonadota > Gammaproteobacteria > Pseudomonadales > Pseudomonadaceae > Pseudomonas > Pseudomonas sp. Pseu.R1. The sequence goes on from NZ_JBJGEE020000001.1 coordinate 2,668,606, forward strand.
TTGCTGATCGTCTGGTTCGTGGGACGTGGCATCGCGCGTCCGCTGAAACAAATGGTCGCCATGCTTGACGACATTGCCAAGGGCGAAGGCGACCTCACTCGTCGCCTGACCAGCGACCGTGCCGACGAACTGGGCTCCATTGCGTCGGGCTTCAACACCTTCCTCGGCAAATTGCAGGCGATGATCAGCCAGGTGGTGACATCGGTGCAGAAGGTGAGCGATTCGTCCGAGCACACTGCCGATATTGCCATCCGCACCAACAAAGGCGTTCACAAACAGATGGCCGAGATCGATCTGGTTGCCACTGCCGTACATGAAATGACCGCTACTGCCCAAGACGTGGCGCGCAACGCCACCCAGGCCGCACAAGCCGCGAATCATGCGGACGACGCCGCTAATCAGGGCATGCGCATCGTGCACAACACCTCGAACTCCATCAGCGAACTGGCGGTGGAAATCGGCCGGGCTGTGGAAGTGGTTCAGACATTGGCCAAGGATAGCGAGAACATCAACGCGATTCTGACCGCCATTCGCGGAATTGCCGAGCAGACCAACCTGCTGGCCCTCAACGCAGCGATCGAGGCAGCGCGCGCGGGCGAACAGGGTCGGGGCTTTGCGGTGGTCGCTGATGAAGTGCGCAATCTGGCGCAAAAGACCCAGCAGGCCACCGAAGAAATCCAGACCATGATCCAGGCCTTGCAAACCGGCACGCGGCAAGTGGTGAAGGTCATGGAAGACAGCCAGAACAAGACCGATGAAAGTGTGGGCCATGCCGCCGAAGCGGCGCAGGCACTGGAGAGCATCACCCAGGCCGTGTCGGTGATCAACGACATGAACACCCAGATCGCCAGCGCCGCCGAGGAACAAAGCGCCGTGGCGGACGACATCAACCGCAACGTGATCAACATCGGTCAAGTGGCCAACGAAGTGGCGGGTGGGGCGGATGAGTCGAGTCAAGCGAGCGCCGAGCTGACCAAACTGGCAGAACAGCAGCGCCGGTTGATTAATCAGTTCAGGGTCTAAAAGCCACATCCCCCGTTGATCGTGCCCACGCTCTGCGTGGGCATGCATCCCATGACGCTCCGCGTCACACCAGCAACGGACGCAGAGCGTCCTGGGCGGCGTTACCACGCGGAGCGTGGGAACGATCAATCGCGCCCCCCAGGGGATCTTCGAAATGTTTAAAGCGGCGTCAGACACTCCGGCGCATTAAGCTTCGGATCATTCACCATGTTCGCCAACGGCCGCTCACGCAGTTGCATCTGCGGCGCAGCGAGCAGGGATTGCAGGGTCGCCAGCGAACTCTCCGGATCAAGCCAGGCAGCCTGCCCTTCTGCGTCGAGAATCAACGGCCTGCGCTGGTTCATCGCCGATTGTGTCACCACCGCCACGCTCAACCAGTCGTGGCCATCCACCGGATACGCTTCCCAGATCGCCGCAAAGAACAGCGCCGAGCCCTCCCCCGGCGTCAACCAAAATGGCCGTTTGCGCACCGTGCCACGCCATTCGTAAAAGCCGTTGGCCGGTAACAAACAGCGACGCTCGCGAAACGCCTGACGAAACATCGGCTGCTCAGCCAAAGTTTCCGCCCGCGCATGGGCCGGGGTGCGGGACATGTCGGTGAGCCACGGCGGAGTCAGCCCCCACCGAGCGCGCGCCAGCGTTCGTCCGCCTTGCTCGTCTTGCGCGGCACGCAGGATCAACACCGTGTCATTGGGGGAGATGTTCCACTGCGCCTGCTGGTCTGCCGGAAAGCCCGGCAAGGCCGCGAAAGCAGGCGTCCAGCGAAACAGGGCATAACGTCCACACATGGGTTTTAGGTAACTCTTCTTTAGAAAGTGACGGTGCCGACCTCAGCACAACAACACATCGGGGTAACTGTCAGGTTCTTCGCCAGACAGCGGAAACGCGTCATTGTACTCAGTGATCAAGCGCCGCGCCCGCTCGGCCTGATCATCCTCCACCGCCAGCCCCAACAAGCCGAACACCGGCAACTCGCCAATTCCGCCGAGCAAATGGCGCCCGGTGATGTGCGCCTCGATACCTTCACTGGCGAGCATCGATTGCAGCAGCTCACCTTCCATCATGTTTTCCGGCTCGTAGATTTTGCGCATCATTCGTTCTCGCTACGCACGTCCAGGGTCCAGTCCTCACCATCGGTATGCAGGCTGAAAATGATCGGGCGACAACAGACCGGGCAATCTTCGATGTACGTCTGATCGCCGCCGGACAGGTCCAGCATTGCCTCCACCGGCTCGCCACAATACGGGCAGTCATAATCCTGTATTTCCTGCATCACAGTCTCCGCGCCCAGATTTGCGTATAATCGCCGACTTGTTTGCCGGCCAGGCCTTCCATTTCGTATCTACAAGCCTGGCCAATCCTTATTTACCCTAGCCGTTTCCAACAAGAGAGCATGATGGGCGAATTCGATGCCATCCGACCGTACGACGACACCGAAGTAAAAGCCGTACTCAACCGGCTGCTGGGTGACAAGGCGTTCCTCGCAATCCTCACGCATTTCCGTTTTCCGCGTCTGGCCGGCTCCCTCGGCTGGATCCTGCAACCGGCCATCGCCCGTAAACTGCGTCGCCAGTTTGCCGGTATCGAGTCCGTTGCGGCCCTGCAGGACAAGGTCGAACATTACGTCGACCATACCATCGAGCGCGCCACCGATGGTGTGACCTACACTGGCGTCGAGCAGTTCAAGTCCGGCGTGGCGTACCTGTTTCTCGCCAACCACCGCGACATCGTGATGGACCCGGCGTTCGTGAACTACGCCGTGTACCACGCAGGCCTACCGACGCCGCGCATCGCCATCGGCGACAACCTGCTGCAAAAGCCTTTCGTCAGCGACCTGATGCGTCTGAACAAGAGCTTCATCGTGCACCGTTCCATTACCGGGCGTCGCGAGAAAATGGCGGCGTATCAGTTGCTGTCGGCGTACATCAACCACTCGATCCGCCACGACTGCGCCTCGATCTGGATCGCTCAGGCCGAAGGTCGCGCCAAAGACGGCGACGATCGCACTGAGTCGGCGATCCTCAAAATGTTCCACATGAGCCGCAAGGACGAGCCGTTCGGCGAGGTCATTCAGTCGCTGAACCTGACGCCCGTCTCGATCAGCTATGAATACGACCCCTGCGACCACGCCAAGGCTCGCGAGCTGTACATCCGCGCCACCACCGGCAGCTACACCAAGGCGCCGGGTGAGGACGATGTCAGCATCGCGCTAGGCATCACTGGCTATAAAGGCCGCGTGCACGTCAATTTCGCACCGCCGATCACAGAAGCCTATGAAGACACCAAGCAATTGGCTGCTGAAATGGACAAGCAAATTCTCGGTGGCTACCGCCTGTTCCCGGTGCATTACCTGGCGTACGCGCAGTGGGCCGATGCTGATCCTGGCCTGAACGTACCAAGCGCTGCTGAGGTGTTCCCGGCAGACGAACTGGCGCGGGCGAAGGAAGAGTGGCAACGTCGTCTGGACGGCTGCCCTGAAGAGCACCGGCCTTATCTGGTGTTGCAATACGCGACGCCGGTGCGCAACCAGTACCGGGTCAAGGCAGGGTTGCCGTTGTAAAGACCACATCATGAAAAACGGCGCACAATCAGGCGCCGTTTTTTATTGCCTGCCACCCAATCCTGTGGGAGCCGGCCTGCTGGCGAAAGTGGTGTGTCAGTCGCCTGAGGGAGTAGACATACCGCATTCGCCAGCAAGCCGGCTCCCACAGCCCTCAGCATCAGTCAGATTTTGGTACTCACCCACGACAACACCAGCGCAAACGCCAGACACCCCGCTCCAATCCGGTAGCTCTGGCGAATCATACGCAAAGTCGGCACGTCCATCAGGTGCATAGGCTCATCAATCGGCGCCTGTTCGGTAAGGTTATTCAAATGCGCGGTTTCGCGCTGCTCCCGGACACGCGTAGTGTGCAGCAACCAGATGCCAGGGCCTGCCGCTGCCAGCGCCAGTAGATTGATGACCATCCCGGGGGAGTGCTGGAAGAGCGACATGGGGCCTCGATGGCGCCGGATAGAAGGCGCCGAAGATTCGGTGGGATCTGCCGAATACGGTATCGCCTGTCACCTTAACGTCACCTGAACCGGTCACTGTGTAGGCCCCCGAACGCCCCCTACAGGACACGGAGCCCGTCATGCTGCACGCCTACAATCAGGACCGCCTCTATCTCATTGCGCCGAGCGAAGAGCAGCAAGCCTTGATCGACGGCCTGGCTTTCAACGTCCAGGATCGCCACTGGCTGGTGTATTGCGCGCTGGGTGGGCATCAACACCATGATTTGCCCGAGGCAGATCTGGTCACAGGGTTCAGCTTTCTGGATTTCTATCAGGCGGCATAAGGCTAAAAACGCGCCTGGACAATCGGCGACTCACCCTGTGGGAATGTGTGTTCAGCCCTAGAAATGAACGCTCATGAAAAAGCCCCGGCATCTCGCTATACCGGGGCTTTTCGTTGACGCTTGATGCCGTTACTGGCTCAGCATCTGACCAATCGTCTGATCCTGGAACAGACGGGTCAGCGCATCACTCAACACGTCGCCGATCAGCTTGGTGTTGGTCTCTTCGTTCGGCGCCATGCCAAAACGCTGATCCAGCGAAGCGGCATAACGACCGTTGTAGCTGCGGCCGTTGTTCTGCACGTCAGCGCGGAAGGTCGAGCTGATGTTTGCCTCGGTCACGTACAAGCCTTCTTTTGGCGACTGATACTTCAGATCGGCCAACGTGATGGTCAATTGAGGACCATTGCCACCCTGAACCGGGGTGAAGCCCAACAGACGAACAGCGGCTTCGGCCTGAGCCTGGATTTGTGGTACCAGTTGCTGACCGCTCACTGTAATCGAGCTGGTTTCCGGATACAGACCGCCACGGGTACCAAGGGTCTGCGACTGGCGACCATCGACCACACGAACCACGACCTGCTGACCGTGCCCGACAGGCGCGAGTTGGCTGGTCAACTTCGGTTGCGGGTTGAGTGTCTGCGGGCTGTGGGCACACCCCACCAGCGCCAGACTGCCGACGGCAAGCAAACCGAACAAAACACGACGCAACATGCTCATTTCTCCATGGGCCAAGGCACAAATTGTGCGGCAGTATAGCGACCTCACAAGCTCACTCACTAGCGTAAAGATACGACAAAGTGCCACTGTCGCGGTTCCCGCGCATGCGCATCCCAACATCTCGCGACACTCGGACATCATCAAGCAATACCAGCGTCATCGCCATGTCATCGGCCCACGACATACTTTTAACAACTACCCAACACGGAGTCCCCGTCATGGACTTTCTCTGGTCGTTGTTTTTCCCGAAAAGCCGTCATCGTCACTACGCTCGCCTGGATCAACACGGAGTCTGTTTGTCGTTCAAGCACTGTGCACTGCCGCCACAGGGCCATGACTGGGTGGAAATCACCGAACCCAAGCTGTGCTGGCTGCAACGTCCCCTGCCTGCAAGCGCCCGTGTCGCTTCGCGCGCACGTGCGATTACCGCCCGACAATTGCTCAGCATCTGACCGAACGGCGAATAAAAGTCATTTTTTCTGGATCAATTCTGCGCGTTTCATCGCTATAATCTCCCCCCGATTATAAGGACGTCTCCTGATCGGGCCTCGCAGCATCGCTGATACCTGTTGTCAGCTCCTTCGTTCCGCCCACAGAGAGCCTTCCACACAGACATGTGCAGCCCGGCGTGCCGCCTTGCCCGCGTGAATAACTCGATTCATTCGAACCTTTCGCGCTGACCAATGCCCACACTGTGTTGGAACCTGATCTGCAGGCCCTGCCAGCGCGCAGGCCTTTTTTGAGGTTCGCGTCTCCAAAAGAGCGTGAAAAAAACGGGTTTTCACAACTTCACAAGAGTGTGGCGAGCAAATGAACAGTTACGCGTTTGTAAATGCACCATTAGCGTCTGACCCAGCCCCATCGCACAGGACTGACTGCCTGGCAGTCTCCACAACCGGAGCCTGAAGCCGTTCACGACTGATTTGCTTGCATGACCGGACGTCTTGACGATAGTCGAATGGCTGTTCGGGCCGAAAAATGCGTTCATGCTTCTTAATAAAAGCATCAACCAGGCCCTACCAGTAGCGTCCGCTGAAGATGCAAAAAATGGCGAAGAACCGGACATGGATCTCCCGGCCGACAGGCTTGAGGCACTGCGCGAATACGCGCCGCCCGCCCTCGGCAACTGACCTCGGGAGCCATGCCGTCAATTTGGTGCTGCAGATTTTGGAGACGCGTTAATGGCGCATAACGAAGCAGTCGATGTGGTACTGGTCGGGGCAGGCATCATGAGTGCCACCCTGGCGGTACTGCTCAAGGAACTGGACCCTAGCCTCAAGATCGAGGTGGTCGAGCTGATGGATTCAGGTGCCGCAGAGAGTTCCAACCCCTGGAACAACGCCGGTACCGGCCACGCAGGCCTGTGTGAGCTGAACTACACACCGCAAGCGGCTGACGGCTCCATCGACACCAAGAAAGCGATTCACATCAACACCCAGTTCGAAGTCTCGAAGCAGTTCTGGGCCTATCTGGCTCGCAAAGGCACCTTCGGTTCTGCACGCTCGTTCATCACACCGGTTCCGCACCTGAGCTACGTCGAGGGCGAGAAAGGTGTTTCCTACCTGAAGAAACGCTATGAGGCGCTGCGCAAGCACCATGCGTTTTCGACAATGGAATACACCGAAGACAAGGCCAAAATGGCCGAGTGGATGCCACTGATGATGCCGGGCCGTCCGGCAGACCAACAGTTGGCGGCGACCCGTGTCATGCACGGCACTGACGTCAACTTCGGCGCCCTGACCAACCAGTTGCTCAAACACCTGGCCGCTGCACCCGATGCGCAGGTCAAGTATTGCAAGCGCGTTACCGACCTGAGCCGTAAAGGCGATGGCTGGACCGTCACCATCAAGGACGTCAACAGCGGTGGCACCCGCGAAATCGACGCCAAATTCGTGTTCCTGGGCGCGGGTGGCGCGGCATTGCCGCTGCTGCAGATGTCCGGCATCGAAGAGGGCAAGGGTTTCGGCGGCTTCCCGGTGAGCGGCCAGTGGCTGCGTTGCGACAACCCTGAAGTGGTCAAGCACCACCAGGCCAAGGTTTACAGCCAGGCCGCCGTGGGTTCGCCACCGATGTCGGTTCCGCACCTGGACACCCGCGTCGTCGACGGCAAGACTTCCCTGCTGTTCGGCCCATACGCCGGTTTTACCACCAAATTCCTCAAGCACGGTTCGATCATGGACCTGCCACTGTCGATCCGCGCCGCCAACATCGCCCCGATGCTGGCCGTGGCCCGCGACAACATGGACCTGACCAAATACCTGATCAGCGAAGTGCGGCAGTCGATGGAGCAGCGTCTGGAAGCCCTGCGTCGTTTCTACCCTGAAGCGAAAGCTGAAGACTGGCGCCTTGAAGTGGCCGGACAGCGCGTGCAGATCATCAAGAAAGACCCGAAGAAAGGCGGCGTTCTGCAATTCGGTACCGAACTGGTCTCGGCCAAGGACGGTTCCCTCGCAGCGTTGCTGGGTGCTTCGCCAGGCGCCTCGGTGACGGTGTCGATCATGCTGGAACTGATCGAACGCTGCTTCCCGGAGAAAGCCAAAACCGAATGGGCCGCCAAGCTCAACGAAATCTTCCCGGCACGTGAAAAGGCCTTGGAAAGCGATGCGCAGTTGTATCAACGCATCAGCGCCCAGAGCGACGCAAGCCTGGAACTGGTTTCCAACAGCCCGGCGGCAAGCTTCGCTTGATTCAGGGCTTGCCTTGAATCAGTGATATCACTGAAGGCCCCGCCCACGCAGCGGGGTCTTCAGTTTTGCCTGTTGCCGGTTCAGCGCCGCCAACAGACACCACGCAGGCTGGCAATCAGCCGCGCGCTTTTTCGATCAACTCGATGTAATCCTCGGCATTGCGCTGATCCTTGATCAGAGCAACGAAGTCATTGCCGTGCTCGTCCTTGCCATCGAGGTCGTAGCCCGCTTCCTTGAAGAACCCCAGAAAACGCTCGAAATCATCGATGCGCAGGCCGCGATAGGCCTTGATCAGTTTGTGCAGCGAGGGCGAAGTGGCATCGGCTGGTTCGAAATCCAGGAACAATTTGATCTGGGCGTCGCCGATTTCATCGCCAATCACCTGCTTCTTATCTTTACGCATTGCTGACTCCAACTGACTTGCGGGACATTTTCAGGGGCGGGCAGTTTACCCCTCGCTCGGTCACCGGCTCAACGCGCGCGTACGCTGCCGGTGTGCAAGTCGGCCCAGACGTGACCATTGGCGTAACTGAGGAACTGGACGTACATCTTCTCGTTGCGCAGCAAATCGACCAGCACGCGGTACTGGCTCGCCGGGTAATACAGCGTCAGCGTGCGGCTCGGCTCGTCATATGCAGGCTTTTTTAGGCTTTTGCTTTCACCGTCGAAATGAATCAGCACCTCGGCAATCGTAGCGCCTTTGTTCATCGGCTTACCTTTCAGGCGCAGCGTCAGTGGCGATGTGACGGGGATGGGTTGCTGATTGGACTGACGCTGGCTGCCCGCGACGATGACGTACTCGGTAATCTGCAACAGTTGCTGCTGCTCGGGCTCACCTTCGCGCACCGACATCTCGTCGGGCGGCAGGTACTGGGCGTGCATGGGTTCAGCAAGGGCAGGAGCTGCCATCGACAGGCTCGACAACAGCAATACGACGGCACTACAACGCAAGGACAATGGCATGGCAACTCCCCGAAAAATCAGGGGAGTACTCTAGCATGCAGAAGGGGATCAGCGGCTGAACTGCGCCCGCATCCAGTCCTGATACTCGGGCACGCCGGGCTCCCCTTCGCGGGGCGCCCAACTGGCAAGCTCAGCCTCGCTAACCGGTCGATACGGCCCCGCCTTGCATTCGAACATCAGCGTATCCGGTTCAAGGACGACCAGGCCATGGAAAACGCCAGGGGGCAAATCGACTCCCACACACTCACCACCGGCTTGAAGCAACCGAGTCTCCAGCAACACGCCTTCGTCGCTGAACAGCAACAGCCCAAGCTTGCCTTTGAGGACCAGCAACGCTTCCGCCTTGTCGGCGCTCAGGTGGCGATGAGGAGGAATATAGGTGTCGGGTTGCAGCCCCACCATCATGCGATGACAAGGCTCTTCCATCTCATGGAAATTGTGATGTGCACGCCCGCGCGGGCTTTCATCGGCCTTGGCCGCCAAGCTTTCGAATAATGATCGATCCATGTAACGCGGGCTGCTCATGCTCACATTCCTTTAACGGCGTAGATACCTGCGGCGTTGCGCCAGTAACCTTTGTAATCCATGCCGTAACCGAAGATGTAGCGGTCAATGCACGGCAGCCCCACGAAATCGGCCTTCAGGTCAGGACGGGCCTTGCGGTTGTGGTCCTTGTCGATCAGCACGGCTGTATGAACGGCGCTGGCGCCTGCGTGTTTGCAGAAGTCGATGATCGCGCCCAGGGTGTGCCCTTCGTCCAGGATGTCATCGATGATCAGCACGTCACGGTCGATGAACGAGACTTCCGGCTTGGCTTTCCAGAACAGCTCGCCGCCGCTGGTTTCGTTGCGATAACGGGTGGCGTGCAGGTAGGACGCTTCCAGCGGGAAGTTCAAGTGGGTCAGCAGCTTGCCCGCAAAGATCAGGCCGCCGTTCATCACGCAGAATACGACCGGGTTGCGGTCGGCCAGCACGCTGTTGATCTGCTCGCCGACACGAGCGATGGAGGCCTCGACTTCCTCATTCGTGTACAGGCAGTCAGCCTCGTCCATGACTTGACGGATGTGTGCGAGATCAGCGGGCATGGTGCTCTCCAAAGGGGGCTGGGCAAGAAAAGCGGGCAAAGGTACGCATCCGTCATCGTCAGAGCAAGTGTTTCTGGACTAACGTTGTACCAGCGTCCCATTAATGTAAAAAACCTGAACTTAACCTGTAGGACAAGTTACTGCTGAATAGATTAATCTAGGCCGTTTTTTTTGCCCGCCCGCTGGAGCCTTCCCCTTATGTCCATTCGTGAGATCCGCCATCCGCTGATCCGTCACAAGCTCGGCCTCATGCGCCGTGCCGATATCAGCACCAAGAATTTTCGTGAACTGGCTCAGGAAGTCGGCGCACTGTTGACCTACGAAGCGACCAAGGATTTGCCGCTGGAAACCTACGACATCCAGGGTTGGGCCGGGACGGTTCAGGTGGAGAAGATCGCTGGCAAGAAGATCACTGTCGTGCCGATCCTGCGCGCAGGCATTGGTATGCTCGAAGGCGTGCTCAGTCTGATTCCGGGCGCCAAGGTCAGCGCCGTGGGTGTGGCGCGCAACGAAGAAACCCTCGAAGCCCACACTTATCTGGAAAAGCTCGCACCGGAAATCGACCAACGTCTGGCGCTGATCATTGACCCGATGCTCGCGACCGGTGGCTCGATGGTCGCCACGATCGATCTGCTTAAAAAAGCCGGCTGCCGCGACATCCGCGCGATGGTCCTGGTGGCAGCGCCGGAAGGCATCGCCATCGTCGAGAAAGCGCACCCGGACGTACAGATTTACACCGCGTCCATCGATCAACGCCTGAACGAACACGGCTACATCATTCCGGGTCTGGGCGATGCCGGTGACAAGATTTTCGGCACCAAGCAAAAGGACGCCTGATGAAACAGGACGAGTTCAACGATCCACTGTGGCGCACCGTATTGTCGGGCGCCCAAATGCTGTTTGTGGCCTTCGGTGCGCTGGTGCTGATGCCGCTGATCACCGGGCTCGATCCCAACGTCGCGCTGTTCACCGCAGGTCTGGGCACGCTGTGCTTTCAAGTGGTGACAGGCCGTCAGGTGCCGGTTTTTCTGGCTTCAAGCTTCGCCTTCATCACCCCGATCATTCTCGCCAAGGGCCAGTTCGGCCTGGCCGCGACCATGGGCGGCGTCATGGCAGCGGGCTTTGTCTACACCTTCCTGGGCCTGGCCGTGAAGATCAAAGGCACCGGTTTCATTGACCGCCTGCTGCCACCCGTGGTCATTGGCCCAGTGGTAATTTCCATCGGCCTGGCAATGGCGCCCATTGCCGCGAACATGGCGATGGGCAAAACCGGTGACGGCGCGGCAGAGTTGATCCCGTACCACACGGCAATCACCATCTCGATGGCGGCCCTGCTGACGACGCTGATCGTGGCCGTATTCGGCAAAGGCATTTTCCGCCTGGTGCCAATCATCTCCGGCGTGTTGGTGGGTTTTGCATTGTCGTTCTGGTTCGGCGTGGTCGACGTAGCCAAGATCGCTGCGGCGCCATGGCTGGAACTGCCACGCTTCACGGCGCCGGAATTCAACTGGCAAGCGATTCTGTTCATCGTCCCTGTGGCGCTGGCCCCCGCCATCGAGCACATCGGCGGCGTGATTGCCGTGGGCAGCGTGACGGGCCGTGACTATCTCAAGAAGCCTGGCTTGCACCGCACGCTGCTTGGCGACGGCATCGCGACCACCGTGGCAGGCGCCTTCGGCGGCCCACCCAACACCACCTACGCCGAGGTGACTGGCGCGGTGATGCTGACCAAGAACTACAACCCGAAAATCATGACCTGGGCGGCGATCTTCGCCATCGCGCTAGCATTCATCGGCAAGTTCGGCGCGCTGTTGCAGAGCATTCCAGTGCCAGTGATGGGCGGGATTCTGTGCCTGCTGTTCGGGTCTATTGCGGCAGTGGGCTTGAACACCATGATCCGTCACAAAGTGGATCTGGCCGAAGCGCGCAACCTGGTGATCGTTTCGGTGACGCTGGTATTTGGTATCGGCGGCGTGCTGATCGGCACCGGCACTGGCCCGAATGACTTCGGGATGAAGGGCATCGCCCTGTGCGCCGTGACCGCGATTCTGCTGAACCTGATCCTGCCGGGCAATGATGGCTGGAAGAACAAGCATCTGGATGATCAGTTGCCGTAGTTAGTCCGCTACGAAAAAAGGGGGCCATCAATGAGCCCCTTTTTTGTGCCCGTACAACAATCCACCTGTGGGATTGGATTCATTCGCGACGTTTGTACAGCCGATAAATCTCCATCGGCTGTACCATTTTTCGCGAATGAATTCGCTCCCACAGGTCTGATTTGCGCAGGACTCAAACCATCGCAGGCGCACGCTCACACAAGGCATTCAACGCCTTCGCCCAGTTCGGATCGTCATTCAGGCACGGGATCAAAATCAGCTCTTCGCCCCCCGCCTCTTTGAACTGCTCCGCGCCACGATCCCCAATCTCTTCCAGCGTCTCGATGCAGTCCGCGACGAACGCCGGGCACATGACCAGCAGCTTCTTCACACCCTGCTCTGCCAGTTCCGCCAAATGCGCTTCCGTATAGGGTTCGATCCATTTGTTGCGGCCCAAGCGCGACTGGAAGGACACCGACCACTTGCCCTCCGGGATGCCCATCAACCTGGCAAACTCGGCCGAAGAATGCATGCACTGCGCGCGGTAACAGAACGCGAGGGTTTCGGGATTCGAGTGATCGCAGCAGTTGCCGTTTTTGTCGAAGCGATGTTTGCCAGTCGGATCGAGCTTGTTGATGTGGCTCTCCGGCAGGCCGTGGAAGCTCAACAGCAGGTGATCGTAATCCTGCTCCAAATGCGGTTTGACGCTCTGCACCAGCGCGTCGAGGTATTCCGGCTGATTGAAGAACGGCGGCAGCAGCGCCAGCTCAAATTTCAGCTGCTTTTCGCGGATGACGCGGCGGGCCTCTTCGACGACCGTGGTCACGGTGCTGTCGGCGAATTGTGGATACAAGGGGGCCAACGTGATTTTCTTGATGCCCTGCGCGGCCAGTCGGGTCAATACAGACTCAATCGAAGGTTCGCCATAACGCATCGCCAGTTCAACCGGTCCATGGGTCCATTCCCGGGTCATCGCCTGTTGCAGACGCTTGCTCAACACCACCAGCGGCGAGCCTTCGTCCCACCAGATCGACGCATAGGCGTGGGCGGACTGCTCCGGGCGCTTGATCAGGATCAACGAGACCAACAGGCGGCGCAACGGCCAGGGCAGATCGATAACGTAAGGGTCCATCAGGAACTGGTTGAGGTAGCGGCGGACATCCGCAACTTCGGTGGAGGCTGGCGAACCGAGGTTTACCAGCAGCAACGCGTGATCGGTCATGCAGCACCTTGAGGTCAATGGCGGCCTGTAATGTTTTCCAGGGCCGCGTGCAGATCGGTGAATTGGAAAGTGAATCCGGCGTCCAGCAACCGGGTCGGACGCGCGCGCTGGCCGCCCAACAGCAGAATCGACAACTCGCCCATCAACAGCCGCAGCGCGAGGGCTGGCATGGGCATGAACGCCGGGCGGTGCAGGATCGAGCCGAGCGTCTTGGCAAACTCGCGGTTCCGAACCGGTGATGGCGCACAGGCATTATACGGACCCTCGGCATCGTCACGGTTCAACAGAAAATCAATCGCCGCGATTTGGTCGTTGATATGAACCCAAGGCATCCATTGGCGCCCATTGCCGATGGGGCCGCCCATGCCCAGTTTGAAAGGCGGCAACAAGCGCTGCATCATGCCGCCATCGTGAGCGAGCACAAGGCCGGTGCGCAGCAACACGACGCGAATGCCTAATGTCTGCGCACGTTGCGCCGTTTCTTCCCAAGCGATGCACAAGCGGCTGGCGAAGTCTTCGCTGACTGGCTGTGACGTCTCGTCGAGCTCACGCTCGCCCCCGTCGCCGTACCAGCCAACGGCAGAGCCGGAAATCAGCACACGCGGCTTCTGCTCGCGTCGCTCAAGCCAGGTCAGGAGTTGTTCGGTGAGGGTAATGCGGCTGTCCCATAGCAACATTTTGCGCTTGCGGGTCCAGGGCCTGTCGGCAATCGGTGCGCCCGCCAGATTGATCACGGCATCGACCGGCTGGCTGCCGATTTCGTCCAGATGCGCGACACCGCGCACGCCAGAACCACAGAGACGCGAGACCTGAGCCGGCGTGCGGCTCAGTACGATCAGCTGATGCCCTTGATCGCGCCAGTGTCGACACAGGCGTCGACCTATCAAGCCTGTACCGCCGGTCAGCAAGATGTGCATGTCGGTGATCCTCGCGTGGCGTTCATCGCAAATCGGTAGTCTATTTCTTTACACACAACGTGCTTTAGACGAAGCGAACAGTGAAACCTTAGGCCACGTTATAGAGAGCCGCTCGAACGCCATACGTTCGATCTCATCCGTTCGCACAGTTGAACGATTCTGGCGAACCGTCAGACTCACTATTGACCCGCTCAACAGCGGGGGTGGTCAGCGTCCTGAGCGTCGAAGGACGACAAGTTATACCGAAAAACAGCATTGTACAGGTTTTGACGACGGCGTAGTCTGTGCAGACAAGGTAACGAGGCTCCTATGACTGTACCCATCGCAATCATCGGTACCGGCATTGCCGGACTCTCAGCTGCCCGCGCGCTACACGCCGCCGGGCACAGCATTCACCTTTTCGACAAGAGCCGTGGCAGCGGCGGACGCATGTCCAGCAAGCGCAGCGATGCCGGTTCGCTGGACATGGGCGCACAATATTTCACCGCCCGTGATCGTCGATTCGCCAACGTCGTTCAGCAATGGCAGGCCGAGGGCTTCGTCGCTGAATGGGCACCGGTGCTCTACAACTTTCATGGCGGGCAGTTGAGTCTGTCGCCCGACGAGCAAGTCCGCTGGGTCGGCAAGCCGCGCATGAGCGCCATCACCCGGGCGATGCTCGGCGACCTACCAGTGACGTTTTCCTGCCGTATCAATGAAGTCTTCCGGGGTGAAGAGCATTGGCACCTGCTCGACGCCGATGGCCGCAGCCACGGGCCGTTCAGTCAGGTGGTGATTGCGATCCCCGCGCCTCAGGCGACAACATTGTTGGCCGCCGCGCCAAAACTGGCGAGTGTCGTGGCCGGTGTGAAAATGGAGCCGACCTGGGCCGTCGCCATGGCCTTCGAAACCCCGCTGGATACGCCGATGGAGGGCTGTTTCGTGCAGGACAGCCCCATCGACTGGCTGGCGCGCAACCGCAGTAAACCGGGCCGCGACAGCACGATGGACACGTGGGTGCTCCACGCCACCAGCGCATGGAGCCGTCAACATCTGGACATGTCCAAAGAAGACGTGATCGATCACTTGCACGGCGCCTTCGCCGAGATGATCAGTTGCGCGATGCCCGCCCCCGCCTTCACCCTCGCCCACCGCTGGTTGTATGCACGGCCTGCGGGGGGACGTGAAGTGGGGGCGCTGTCGGATCCTGATCTGGGCGTTTATGTCTGTGGTGACTGGTGCCTGTCCGGTCGCGTCGAGGGCGCTTGGCTCAGTGGCCAGGAAGCGGCGCGTCGTTTGCTTGAACATTTGAAGTAAATCGCCTGCCCCGGACGTAAACCTATAGAGCGGCGGAGCGTTGTGGGTGTCAGCTTAATGCGGGAGACGTTGCGACGAAGGCAGCTCCCCTAGGTCCAGCGTCGAACACAAGACCTGGATCCAGCGCAGTCATTGTGGGAGCCGCCTTGGTGGCGAAGGCAGTTGACCAGACAACATAGAATCTCGCAGGACGCAGTTCATTAAAGTTGTACAAACCGTTTGACTTGTACAACTCAGAACCTATGATGAGCAAAAGTTGTACAACCGCCAAGGGTTGTACATGAAGCTCGTCGAGGTTTTACCCATGCGTACGCCGCTGGATCAGCCACCGGAAGCCAAAACGAAGCCCAAGCTGGGCGTTAGCGCGTGCCTGATGGGCGTTGAGGTTCGCTACAACGGTGGGCACAAAGAGTCGCATCTGCTGACTCGCGCACTCAACGAGCACTTCGATTTCGTTCCGGCCTGCCCGGAAGTGGCCATCGGCCTGGGAATTCCTCGCGAAACGATCCGCCTGGTAGGCGACCCCAAACACCCCCAAGCCGTCGGCACCGTCCACGAAGAGCTGAACGTCACGCAGCCATTGGCCGATTACGGAGCGCACATGGCCGAGGCCATGGACGACATCTGTGGCTACATCTTCATGCAAAAATCCCCGTCCTGCGGCCTGGAGCGGGTGAAGGTTTATCGCGACAACGGCGCGCCGTTCGATGAAGGCGGTCGTGGCGTTTACGCCCAGGCCTTCTGCGCCCGGCACCCTGATCTGCCCGTTGAGGAAGATGGCCGGCTGAATGATCCGGTCCTGCGGGAAAACTTCATCACCCGCGTGTTTGCCTACGCCGCCTGGCAGCACTTGCTCAAAGAGGGGATCAGCCGACGGGCGCTGACTGAATTTCACTCGCGCTACAAATACCAACTGATGGCCAACGACCCCGTGCAATACAAGGCACTGGGCAGCCTGCTCGGTCATATGGGCCGCAGCGATCCAACCGAGATCGCCCCCCGCTATTTCAGTGCATTGATGAACGCATTGAAGAAGCCTGCCACCCGGCGCACTCACACCAACGTGTTGCAGCATTTGTGCGGCTACCTGCGCGAAACGCTCAACACGTCGGACAAACAGGAAATACAGGGCCTTATCAACCAGTACCGCCAAGGCATCGTGCCGCTGGTGGTGCCGCTGACCCTGCTCAAACACCATTTCCGACAGCACCCGGACCCGTACATCGCCATCCAGGTGTACCTGCAACCGCACCCGGAAAACCTTAGCCTGCGCAACGCCATTTGAACCATGAACGACATCACTACCGAACCAATGGAAGACGACCCGCAAGCCTACGCCGAGGCCCTCGAAGATGGCTGGCTGCCGATTCGTGAGGTCGCCCGCCTGACCGGCGTGAACGCTGTGACCCTGCGCGCCTGGGAGCGTCGCTACGGCCTGATCGTGCCCCATCGCACGCCCAAGGGGCATCGCCTGTACAGCACCGCCCACGTCGACCGAGTGTTGGCGATCCTCACTTGGCTCAATCGCGGGGTGTCGGTCAGTCAGGTCAAGCAACTGATCGACAACCAACAGGCCGCGTCACCCAGCGTCGAAAGCGACTGGGAACCGCTGCGTCAGAATCTGCTGCAAGCCATCACCAGCCTCTCGGAACGCCGGCTGGACGACACCGTCAATCAGGCCATGTCGCTTTACCCGCCGCGCACGCTGTGCGAGCAGTTGCTGCTGCCTCTGCTCAGTGAGCTGGAGCAGCGCTGGCAAGGGCAGTTCGGCGCACAACTGGAGCGGACGTTCTTCTATTCATGGCTGCGCAGCAAATTCGGCGCGCGGCTGTATCACAACAACCGTCAGGTCAGCGGCGCGCCACTGTTGCTGGTCAATCAGTCCGATACGCCCATGGAGCCGCACCTGTGGCTGACCGCGTGGCTGGTCAGCAGCGCCGATTGCCCGGTGGAAGTCTTCGACTGGCCCCTGCCGGTCGGCGAACTGGGCCTGGCCTGTGAGTACCTTAAACCCCGCGCCGTGCTGTTGTACTCCAGCAAATCGCTGAACCTGAACCCGTTGCCGCGCCTGCTGAGCAACATCGACTGCCCGAAACTGATCGTCGGCCCGACGGTGCAAATTCATGCGGACGAATGGGCCGAGTGCGTCAGGGAAATCAACGGGCTGACCCTCGCGGACGACCCGCTGAGCGCCCACGCCGCGCTGCAGCGTCTGGACCTCATTTAAGGAGTGATCATGCAATTGTTCTGGCTGCGCACTGATTTGCGCGCACACGACAACACCGCATTGAACGCTGCGATGAAGCAGGGTCCGACTGTGGCCGTGTACATGATCAGTCCGGGACAATGGCACAGCCACGATGACGCGCCGTGCAAGGTGGATTTCTGGCTACGCAATGTGGCGGCGTTGAAAAACGGGTTGGAGGCACTGAACGTACCGCTGCTGATCGTCAATGCCACTACGTGGGACAAAGCCCCCAAGGCACTGCTGGAGTTGTGCCTGACCCATAAAATCGAGCACGTTCACGTCAACGAAGAGTATGGAATCAACGAGGACAATCGCGACAAGGCCGTTGCTGCGATGCTTGATCAACACGGCATCGGCTTTACGCGCCACCTGGATCAACTGTTTTTCAAGCCCGGCAGCGTACTGACCAAAAGCGGCGGTTACTTCAAGGTCTACACCCAGTTTCGTAAAGTCTGCTACGAGCGTCTCCATCACTCGATTCCGTCTGTGGGCAGGCTGCCCCCGGCGCAGGCGGAGCTGCACATCAAGAGTGATGACGTTCCAGAAAGTGTCCACGGTTTCGCCACGCCTCCCGAGGCGCTGCGCATGCTTTGGCCCGCTGGCGAGGACGAAGCGCGCAAACGGCTGGCGCAGTTCACCGACGACGCGGTGCATTACTACAACGACGAACGGGATTTCCCGGCCAGACCCGGCACCAGCCAGTTGTCCGCCTATCTGGCAGCCGGCGTGATTTCACCACGGCAATGCCTGCACGCTGCGCTGCGCAGCAACAACGGCGAATTCGAGACCGGCAACGTCGGCGCGGTGACCTGGATCAACGAGCTGCTGTGGCGCGAGTTTTATAAACACGTTCTGGTCGGTTTCCCGCGGGTGTCTCGCCACAGGGCGTTCCGGCCGGAAACCGAAGCGTTGAAATGGCGTCACGCCCCTAAGGATCTGGAGGCCTGGCAGCAAGGCCGGACCGGACTTCCAATTGTTGATGCAGCAATGCGCCAGTTGCTGGAGACCGGGTGGATGCACAACCGCCTGCGCATGATCGTGGCGATGTACCTGACCAAAAACCTGCTGATCGACTGGCGCGAAGGCGAGCGTTTCTTCATGCAGCACTTGATTGACGGTGATTTGGCCGCCAACAACGGCGGCTGGCAATGGAGCTCGTCGACGGGCACCGACTCATCGCCCTACTTCCGTATTTTCAACCCGATCAGCCAGTCCGAGCGGTTCGACCCGCAAGGCGTGTTCATCAAGCAGTGGGTGCCGGAGCTGGCCGAACTGAACAAACGCGACGTTCACGACCCCTCGGCACTGGGTGGGCTGTTTGGCGTACAAGGCTATCCGGCGCCCATCGTGAACCTGAAGGCCAGCCGCGAGCGGGCCCTGGCAGCGTTCAAGTCCCTCCCCCATCGTCAGCCAGAGACTCAAGACCATGAGTGAATTCCTGCGCGACTACGCCCGGCGCTTTGCCGAACTCGACAAGGACAACCTGCATCGGCTCGGTGAGCTGTACAGCGAGGACATCGCCTTCACCGATCCGCTGCACGAGATCCATGGCCTGACCCGTCTGGGCGACTATTTCGCCGAGCTGTACGCCAACGTGCGTGACCTGCATTTCGAGTTTCATGCATTCGACCAGGTGCGCGAAGGCAAGGGCTACTTGCGCTGGACCATGACCTATCGCCACCCGCGTCTTAATCATGGCGAGCTGATTGCCGTCAACGGCTGCTCGCACCTGCTGTGGACCGACAACAAAGTGTTTCAGCATCGCGATTTCTTCGACGCCGGAGCGCTGCTCTACGAACACCTGCCCGTGATGGGCAGGATGATTGGCTGGCTCAAGAGGCGACTGGTATGAAACGACGCATCTGGTTGACGGGCGCCAGCAGCGGAATCGGCCTCGCACTGGCCGAAGCGCTGCTCAGTGCGGGTCACCAGGTGGCGCTGACCGCGCGCAGCTTCGAGCCACTGGAAGCGCTGGATCGGCGCTTCCCCCGCCAAGTGGTGCTGGCGCCGGGCGATGTGACGGATCCCGAGCAAGTCACGGCCATCGGCGAGCGCATCGCGCAGGTCTGGGGGGCGCTGGACACAGCGATTCTCAATGCCGGGACGTGTGAATACGTCGACACTCACCAATACGACGCCAAGCTGGTCGAGCGGGTGATCAGGACCAATCTCATTGCCACCTCCTACTGCGTTCAGGAAGCGCTGACTTTATTGCGCCTGGGCGAACGGCCTCATTTGGTGGGCGTGGCCAGTTCGGTCGCCTTCCTGCCGCTCACCCGCTCCGAAGCCTATGGCGCCTCGAAGGCCGGGGTCCGTTACCTGTTTCAGTCGCTACGCATTGACCTGGCACACGAAGGCATCGACGTCACGCTGGTCAACCCCGGTTTCGTCGACACCCCGTTGACGGCCAAAAACGATTTCGCCATGCCGATGCGCTGGTCCGCGCCCAAAGCGGCGCGCTTCATCGCCGAGCGTCTGGACACACCGCGCAGACCACTGGAAATCTCCTTCCCGTGGCTATTCATTCTGGCGCTCAAGGCCATTGCCCTGTTGCCCGACCGCCTGCAACTGGCGCTGAGCAAACGCATGGTGCGCCGCACCGACCAGCCAGGAGCGGCGCCATGAAGATCGCGATCATTGGCAGCGGCATTTCGGGCCTGACCAGCGCCTGGCTGCTGAACCGGCTGCACGACGTCACCGTTTTCGAAGCGGAAAACTGGATCGGCGGCCATACCCACACCGTCAACGTTTCGGTCAATGGCCAGCAGCACGCCATCGACACCGGGTTCATCGTCTTCAACGACTGGACCTACCCTCACTTCATCAAGTTGCTGGGCAAACTGGGCGTCGCCTACAAACCCACCGAAATGAGCTTTTCGGTGAGCGACCCTCATACCTGCATCGAATACAACGGTAACAACCTGAACAGCCTGTTCGCGCAACGCAGCAACCTGTTGTCGCCCACCTTCTGGGGCATGCTGCGAGACATCCTGCGCTTCAACAAGCAGGCACTCGCAGACCTGCAAAGCCAGCGCATCGCCGCCGATACCACGTTGGGCGCCTATCTCAAGGCCGAAGGCTACGGTAGACGCTTCACCGAGCATTACATCGTGCCGATGGGGGCTGCGATCTGGTCAATGTCACTGGTTGACATGCTGGCGTTCCCGCTGCAATTTTTCGTGCGCTTTTTCAAGAACCACGGCCTGCTGTCAGTGAGCAACCGGCCGCAATGGCACGTCATCGAAGGGGGATCGAGTCGCTACATCGAGCCGCTGACGGCATCGTTTCGTGACCGCATTCGCCTGCGCTGTCCGGTCACACGGGTCGAGCGCGACCGTGAAGGGGTGACCGTTCACAGCACCCTCGGCAGCGAGCGCTTCGACAAAGTGGTGTTTGCCTGTCACAGCGATCAGGCCTTGTCGTTGCTGGCCGAACCCAGCACCAACGAGCGGGAAATCCTCGGCGCCCTGCCCTACGCCGACAACGACGTGGTGCTACACACCGACACCAGCCTGCTGCCCAAACGCCCTTTGGCATGGGCCAGCTGGAATTACCGTCTGGGTGGCGCAGGCGATCAATCGGCTGCCGTGACCTACGCCATGAACATCCTGCAAGGGATCGACAGCGACACCACGTTCTGCGTCAGCCTCAATCAGACGCCGTCCATTGATCCGAACAAGATTCTCGCGCGCTATCGCTACGCCCATCCGCAATACAGCCTCAAGGGCATCGCCGCCCAGGCCCGCTGGCAGGAACTGCACGGCGCTCGGCACACCTATTACTGCGGGGCCTATTGGGCCAACGGCTTTCATGAGGATGGGGTGGTCAGCGCACTGCGCGTGGCGTCGGCGTTCGGGGAGTCTCTATGAACAGCGCCCTGTACAGCGGCTGGGTGACTCATCGGCGCTTTGTGCCCAAAGCTCATGCCTTCACCTACCGCATCGGCATGCTGTACCTGGATCTCGACGAACAGGATGCGGTGATGAAGCTATCACCCTTCGCAGGCGCAAGCCGACTGGCGCCGTTCTCGTTTCGTCCCGGAGATTATCTGAAGGATTACACCAGTCGAGGCATGTCGCTGATCGGCGCCGTTCGGGAAATCGTCAAGCAATCGCAAGGACGCGCGCCCATGGGGCGAGTTTGCCTGCTGACCCAGGCCCGCAGTTGGGGGTTGTCGTTCAACCCCGTGAGCTTCTTCTATTGCTACGAAGAAGATGGGGCATTAGCGGCGATTGTCTGTGAGGTGACCAATACGCCCTGGCGCGAGCGCTACCACTACGTCCTGCCCGCAGGGCCTAAAGGCCATCAGCACTTTGCCGTGGCCAAGGCCTTTCATGTCTCGCCGTTTCTGCCTCGTGATCTTGAATACCGCATGAGTTTTAGCCAGCCCGATGCGCACTTGGGGGTCCACATGGCCGACTGGCAGGGCGATAAAAAAGTGTTTGATGCCACGCTGAATTTGCAGCGCCAACCGCTGGACCGCCCGGCGCTGCATCGTCATTTGCTGGATTTTCCCTGGATGACGGCCAAGACCTGCCTGGCTATTTACTGGCAGGCGTTGAGACTTTTTCTGAAACGTATTCCGGTGTTTTCCCACCAGGCCGCTGAGGGCTCGTACCGCACTGCCGCCGCTCAATCAAAGGCTCGACGTCATGAAAAGTAACAGCCTCCCCCTGGGTCTGAGCACCCACAGCTTGACCTCCCATTTCTTGCGACGTGGTGTGTTACGCCAACTGGAACATCTACGTCATGGACAACTGGTGATCTACGAGGGCGATCAACATCATGTGTTCGGCGCAGCAGGCGCATCGTTACTAGGCGAAATCCGCGTGCAAGATTCGGCCGCTTGGGGCCTGGTTGCCAGCAATGGCTCGATTGGCGCGGGGGAAGCCTTCATTCACGGCTACTGGACCAGCCCGGACCTGACCGCCGTGATTCGCGTCTTCGTCAGCAACCTCGATGTGCTCGACGCGATGGAAGGCGGGCTGGCGCGCCTGAGCCGCCCGTTCGTTCAGGGGCTGCACTGGCTCAATCGCAACACTCGCGCAGGCTCTCAAAAGAACATCGCCGCCCATTACGACCTGGGCAACGACCTGTTTGAACAGTTTCTTGACCCGACCATGATGTATTCGGCGGCACAGTTCCTCAGCCCCGAGGACTCACTGGAACAGGCGCAACTGAACAAACTGGAGCGGATCTGCCAGAAACTGGCGCTCAAACCGTCAGACCATTTGCTGGAAATCGGCACCGGCTGGGGCAGCATGGCGATCTATGCCGCGCAGCACTATGGCTGTAAGGTCACCACCACGACGCTCTCCAAAGAACAGTTCGCTTACACCGAAAAACGCATCGCAGAACTGGGCTTACAGGACCGCATTACACTGCTGCTGCGCGACTACCGTGACCTCGACGGCCAATTCGACAAGCTGGTGTCCATCGAAATGATCGAAGCGGTGGGCCATCGCTTTATGCCCACCTATTTCAAGCAGTGCGCGCGCTTGCTCAACGACAACGGCCTGATGCTGATTCAGGCGATCACCATCCGCGAACAACGCTATGCGCAGGCCAAGCGCAGTGTGGACTTCATTCAGCGCTACATATTCCCCGGCGGCGCACTGCCATCAGTGACCAGCATGCTGGAGATCGTCGGCAAGGACACCGACATGAACCTGCTGCACATGGAGGATTTCGGCCTGCACTACGCACGTACCCTGCGCCTGTGGCACGACAACTTTCGCCGCGCGACGGGCCATTTGAAAGAACGGGGCTACGACGATTACTTCCTGCGGCTGTGGGAGTTTTACCTGTGCTACTGCGAGGGCGGTTTTCTCGAACGCACCATTGGCACCGCACAACTGCTGCTGGCCAAACCCCAAGCGATGCGTGCGCCGCTGCTGGGACGTTTCGATGCTTAAAAGGCTGCTGAACGCAGCGCTGTTTCAAGTCGGCTGGTTCGCCTGCGTGCTGGGAGGCAACAGTGGCTGGCTATTGCTGCCTGTGACCATCGTGCTGGGGCACCTGTGGCTGATAGGCACTTGGCGGACGGAGGGGCGATTGCTGATGACGGTTTTCGCCTTGGGCTGTGTGCTGGACAGCGCGCTGATCAAAATCGGCCTGTTCGATTTCGGAGAAGCCGGGCGTGTGATTCCACTGTGGCTGGCCTTGCTCTGGCCGCTGTTGGGGACGACGTTACGGCATTGTCTGGCCTGGAGCGCACGCCCCTGGTGGCTGGCGAGTCTGCTGGGGTCTATCGGCGGACCACTGTCTTACCTCGCGGGATCGCACCTGACCTACGTGCAATTGCCACTGGGCGTCTGGCCGAGCGCGCTGATTCTGGGAGTGATCTGGGCGGTGGTGTTTCCGCTGTTGCACTGGCTGGCAGGGTATTTTTGCGAGGCGCGTCAGCGGGAGGTGTCGGTGTGAGCCGGTCAACTTACGCGTTCATTGTTGAAGTTTCTATGTGGCTTGGCCAAACGCCTTCGCCAGCAAGCCGGCTCCCACATTGACTGCATCGGATTCGGATCTCTTGTTCGACGCTGAACCTGTGGGAGCCGGCTTGCTGGCGAAGGCGGTGTCTCAGACAACGATGCTTAGAACGGCATCGTGTAATGAATCGCGTAGCTCTCGATACCGTCGTTGGTGCTGGTCAGGCCACCGTTGGAGTAGTGAGTCGCACGCAGGCCCACTTCATGACCACCGGCGAAACGCAGGCCGAAACCAATGCGGTCTTCGAACTGGAAAGCGCTGCCCAGCTTGTTGCCTTCGACTTCCGTGCGCTGGAATACCGCAGCGCCGATGCCGGCTTCGATATAAGGCTTGACGCTGTCACCGGCGAATTCATATACGAACACTGGAGAGAACGACAGGCTGTTGTTGCTCGCGTTCTTGTCGCCTTCCCAGTAGGTGTAGGCGCCGCTCCAGTAGCCGGTCAGACGACCGACGCTGGTTTGCCACCAACTCTTGTCCCAATCAAATTGCGCACCCAGACGATAGGTCATCGTCGATTCGCCGGTATGGCCCACCGAGAATTCGACCCCATCGGCCTGTGCAATCGCACTTTGCCCCGTCAACACAGCCGCAATCGCAGCCAAACAAAACAGTCGCTTCATCTGAAACATCCCATTTTCGAGTGCAGTTAGAAATATTTTTATCAACAGACGAGCTGTAGAAATCTTCGAATGAATGAAAGTTCATCCAAAAGCAGTGCTATTCACGTTTTTTTCACGAACCGAAGAATCGCACACTGTCAGATTTTTTCCATAGTACAGGTAGGATGTTTCTGAAATTTTCTGGATTTCCACTCGTCCAGAATTGAGCTTCCACAGGGCGAGAAGTGGAAAGAAGATCACGTTGGTTCAATAAACGTCCCAATTGGCGGGCGACTGCGGCGCCAGTATCAATCAGGGTGATGGATGACGGAATCATTTCCCTCAAAAGCGGTTTGAGGAAGGGATAGTGAGTGCAGCCCAGAATAATCGTGTCGCACCTCGCCTCAAGCAGCGGCTCGACATAACGCCATAAGAGTTGGCGAATGACAGGACTGACCAGATCACCGGTTTCGATCAATTCCACCAATCCCGGACAGGGTTGAGTAATCACCTGTACATCCGTCGCGAAGCGGTCGAGCAACGCAGCGAACTTCGCGCTTTGCAGCGTGCCCGTTGTCGCCAGCACGCCCACCACGCCACTTTGGGTTGCGGCGGCAGCCGGTTTGACGGCGGGTTCCATGCCCACCAGTGGCCAGTCCGGATAGCGCTCGCGCAAATCAGCGACCCCGGCCACAGTGGCCGTGTTACAGGCGATCACCAGCGCCTTGGCGCCCTGCTCGCGGAAAAACTCTGCAATGGTCACGCAGCGCTGGCGAATGAACTCGGGGGTTTTCTCGCCGTAGGGAATATGCCCGCAATCAGCGACATACAGCAGCGATTCGTTGGGCAGCAGCTGATGAATCTCGCCCAGCACCGACAGCCCGCCGACACCCGAATCAAACACGCCCACCGGCGCGTCGCTGTCTCTAGCCATGCTTGCTCATTCTATTCATGAGGGGTGCCGCATACGCTGCAGCCCGGATCGCGTTTGACTTTCAGTTCACGCAAGCGCGTGCCCAGCGCATCGATCAACAACAGCCGTCCGACCATGGGTTCACCAAAGCCAGCGAGCAATTTCAGCGCCTCCAACGCTTGCAGGCTGCCCACCAGCCCCACCAGCGGTCCGATCACACCCGCTTCGGAGCACGTCAGCTCACTTTCGCTGCCATGCCCGTACAGGCAGTGGTAGCACGGGCTTTCGGCACGACGGGGGTCGAACACCGACAACTGGCCCTCCAGCCGAATCGCCGCACCGCTGACCAGAGGCTTGCCTGCCGCGACACACGCCGCGTTCACAGCTTCACGAGTGGTGAAGTTGTCGGAGCAATCGAGCACCAGATCCACCGCCGCCACGACCGCCGCCAGGGAGTCCTCATCCAGCGCAGCGCGATGGGGAACCAGCACAACGTCGGGATTGATCGCGGTCAGCCGTGCGATGGCAGAGTCCACTTTGCTCACGCCCACGCTCTGCGTGTCATGAATGATCTGGCGCTGAAGGTTGGTCAGGTCGACCGTGTCGAAGTCCGCCAGATGCAGCTCACCCACCCCGGCAGCAGCCAGATAGAGCGCCACAGGAGACCCCAATCCGCCGACACCGACGATCAGTGCGCGGCTCTGCTTGAGGCGCAACTGGCCATCGATGTCGACCTGTTGCAGAAGAATCTGCCGACTGTAGCGCAGCAGCTCTTCGTCGGTCAGCACGGCACGCGCCCAAAGGTGATGCGTTCATGTTCGCCGAGATCGCGGCGGGTCTGAATCTGCTCGAAGCCCTGCTGGTTCAGCAACTCGCGAACGGCTGCACCCTGATCGTAGCCGTGTTCAAGCAACAACCAGCCACCGGGTTCCAGATGCGCAGGCGCTTGCGCAACGATCAGACGCAGATCGTCCAGGCCGTCCTTGCCGGACGTCAGGGCGGTACTGGGTTCAAAGCGCACATCGCCCTGAACCAAGTGAGGATCGTTGTCCGCAATGTAGGGGGGATTGCTCAGAATCAGATCGAAACGCTGGCCTTCCACTGCACCGAACCAGTGGCTTTCCAGCACACGGGCGTTGTCCAGATGCAGGCGCTGGCGGTTGCGCTCGGCCAGTTCCACGGCTTCGGCCACCCGATCCACCGCCGTGACAGACCACTGCGGACGGTCCTTGGCCAGCGACAGCGCGATGGCGCCGGTGCCAGTGCCCAAATCCAGAAGACGATGAGGAATCGCGCCCGGCAGCAGTTCCAGTGCGGTCTCCACCAGCATTTCCGTTTCCGGGCGCGGGATCAGCGTATGGGGCGCGACTTCAAGATCAATGTTCCAGAAGCCCTGCTGGCCGAGGATGTACGCCACCGGCTCACCGGTACGACGACGCTGAAGATAGCCGTCGAACGCTTGCGCGGCTTCGGTGCTGACAATGCGCTCCGGCCAGGTGTGCAAAAAGCTGCGCGGCTTGCCCAGGGCAGCGGCCAACAGCAGTTCGGCATCCAGTCGGGCTGTCGGAGAATCCGGCAGCTCAGCGCTTCTTAACAAGCTGGCGATGATGGTCATTTACTCACCCAGTGCCGCAAGTTGATCTGCCTGATACTCGGCAAGCAACGGTTCTATCACTGCATCGACACCACCCGCCAAAACTTCATCCAGCGAATACAGCGTCAGGTTCACGCGGTGGTCCGTCACTCGCCCCTGTGGGAAATTGTAAGTACGAATACGCTCGGAGCGATCTCCTGAACCGACCAGCAATTTACGCTCACTGGCAATCGCATTGGCAGCGGCAGCGGTTTGCTGGTCGTTGAGCTTGGCTGACAGCCAGGCCATGGCCCGGGCACGGTTCTTGTGCTGGGAACGTTCTTCCTGGCACTCGACGACGGTTCCGGTCGGTATATGGGTAATACGAATCGCCGAGTCGGTGGTGTTGACGTGCTGCCCGCCCGCGCCCGAGGAACGGAACGTATCCACACGCAAATCCGCCGGGTTGATCTCGATCGCCTGCTTCTCATCCGGCTCAGGCAGCACCGCAACCGTGCAGGCAGAGGTGTGAATGCGGCCTTGGGACTCGGTTTCAGGCACGCGCTGGACGCGGTGGGCGCCGGACTCGAATTTCAGCTTGCCATAGACGTTCTCGCCTTCGACCCGCGCAATGACCTCTTTGAAGCCGCCATGCTCGCCTTCGTTCTCGGAAAGGATTTCCACGCGCCAACCGCGACGTTCGGCGTAACGGGAATACATACGAAACAGGTCACCGGAGAAAATCGCCGCCTCGTCGCCGCCAGTGCCCGCGCGAATTTCCAGAAACACGTTACGGCCGTCGTTGGGGTCCTTGGGCAGCAGCATCTTCTGCAACTCGCCCTCCAGCACCACCAGTTGCTCCTTGGCCTCACGCACTTCCTCGACGGCCATTTCGCGCATATCAGGGTCACTGTCCTTGAGCAACGCCTGCGCGCCCTCAAGTCCGGCCTGTACTTTTTTCAGCTGCGAGTAGGCCCGAATCACGGGTTCGACTTCCGCGTATTCGCGGGAATAGGCGCGGAATTGGGTCTGATCGGAAATGACTTCGGCGTCGCCAAGCAGCGCGGTCAATTCTTCGAAACGGTCGCTGAGCACGTCCAGCTTATTGAGCAGTGAAGCTTTCATTGCGGGGGTTTATCCGTGGAGCCCTCATTGAGGGCAAAGAGTTCCTGGGCCATGGCCAGCGCATCGACGCGACCTTCGGCAGACAGCTTTTTCAATTGCACGCTTGGCGCATGCATCAGTTTATTCGTGAGGCCCCGTGCCAGCGCCATCAATACATCTTCGGCGTTACTGCCGTTGGCGAGCATGCGTTGTGCCTTTTGCAACTCCTCATCACGCAGGCGCTCGCTTTGCTGACGATAGGCCTTGAGCACATCGACGGCCGCCAGCTCGCGCAGGCGCGACATGAAATCGTCGACGCCCAGCGTCACCAATTCTTCAGCCGCCTGAGCGGCGCCCTGACGACTCTTCAGGTTCTCGGCGACGACCTCGTGCAAATCGTCCACGGTATACAGATAAACGTCGTCCAGCTCACCGACTTCCGGCTCGATATCCCGTGGAACGGCGATATCTACCATGAAAATCGGCTTGTGCTTGCGCAGTTTCAGCGCGCTTTCCACTGCGCCCTTGCCCAGAATCGGCAACTGACTGGCAGTAGAACTGATGACGATGTCACTGTTGACCAACTCGGCCGGGATATCGGCCAGCAAAACGGCATGAGCGCCAAACTCTTCAGCGAGGATGCTGGCGCGCTCCAGCGTGCGGTTGGCGACCACGATACGCTTCACGCCCAATTCATGCAGGTGCCGGGCGACCAGCGTGATGGTCTCGCCTGCCCCAATGAGCAACGCCTGACTGCGTTGCAGGTCGCTGAAAATCTGTTTGGCCAGGCTGACCGCGGCAAATGCCACCGAAACCGGGTTTTCGCCAATGGCCGTGTCGGTGCGCACCTGCTTGGCCGCGCTGAACGTCGCCTGAAACAACCGGCCCAGCAATGGACCGATGGTTCCGGCCTCCCGCGCAACGGCATAGGCGGATTTCATCTGCCCCAGAATCTGCGGCTCGCCCAACACCAGCGAATCCAGCCCCGAGGCCACGCGCATCATGTGCCGGACCGCTGCGTCGTCTTCGTGCACATAGGCACTGGCGCGCAGTTCATCGATATTGAGGTGGTGATAATCGGCCAGCCAGCGCAGCACGACGTCCGCGGTGAGCGAATCCTGCTCTATATAAAGCTCGCTGCGGTTGCAGGTCGACAGGATGGCCGCCTCGCGACTCTGGGTCAGGCGGCACAGCTGCTGCAACGCCTCGACCAACTGCTCAGGCGTAAATGCCACGCGCTCGCGGACATCCACGGATGCAGTCTTATGGTTGATACCCAGAGCAAGAAAGGCCATTCAAGGTCGCTGATGGTGACGTGAAGCCGACAATTGTCCTACTTCAATAGATTCAGAACAACCACCGCAATACATTCAGAACGTCCAGGACCGTCTATTGTCCCTATAGTGTTCCGCTTCGCAGCGCGCGCCCTGCGACAAATTGTCCAAGCGCGGGCTGTAAATGGCGGGTCTGTAGTTTTCCGTCGGGCTGTGGGTTTGCTCCCTGCCTTGTGTCATGATGTTTTCAAACCGCAGGTAAGCCGCCCTCTCTTCTATATGAATAAATCCTCCGCGTTGTTCCTTGCCCTTGTCGTTCTTGGTGGCTGTCAGTCTACGGCCTCCGTTTCCACGGAGCCTCCGGCCCCCGCGAAAGAAACGACGCCCGTACCTGAAACCAAGCCGCAGGTCTATGGTTCGTTCACCCAGGAAACCGTCGTTGCCCTGCTGACCGCCGAGCTTGCAGGGCAGCGCAACCGCTTTGACATCGCACTGGATAATTACGTGACCCAGGCGATCCAGACGCAGGATCCGGGGATATCCGAGCGCGCCTTCCGCATCGCCGAATACCTGGGCGCCGATCAGGCTGCACTGGACACCTCGATGCTGTGGGCCAGAAACGACCCGACCAATCTCGAAGCGCAGCGCGCTGCCGCCATTCAACTGGCCCGCGCCGGACGCTACGACGACTCCATGCGCTATATGGAGAAAGTGTTGCAAGGGCAAGGCGACACCCATTTCGACTTCCTCGCGCTCTCGGCCGCGGAAACCGACTCCAATACACGTAAAGGTCTGCTCGCCAGTTTTGATCGCCTGCTGGCCAAATACCCGAAAAACGGCCAGTTGATCTTCGGCAAAGCCTTGCTGCTGCAGCAGGAAGGTGACAGCGCTGCATCGCTGAAACTGCTCGAAGACAATCCTCCGGGAGAGGGTGAAGTCGCACCGATTCTGCTGCGCGCCCGCCTGCTGCAAAGCATGAATCGTGGCAAGGAAGCGTTGCCCCTGCTGGAAAAAAGCATCAAGAAATACCCGGATGACAAGCGCCTGCGCCTGACGTACGCGCGGATGCTCGTCGAGCAGAACCGCATGGAAGACGCGAAGGTGCAATTCTCCAGCCTCGTTCAGCAATACCCGGACGACGACGAACTGCGTTACTCGCTGGCACTGGTGTGCCTGGAAAACAAAGCGTGGGACGAAGCACAAGGTTATCTGGAAGACCTCATTGCCCGCGGCAGCCACGTTGACTCGGCTCACGTGAACCTTGGCCGTATTTATGAAGAGCGCGAAGACCCGCAAAACGCGCTGAATGAATACGCCCAGGTCGGGCCAGGCAACGACTATCTGCCCGCGCAACTGCGTCAGGCAGACATTCTGATGAGCAACGGCAGCACCGCCGAAGCCTCGAAACGTCTGGCTCAGGCCCGCGCCGACCAGCCGGATTACACCATTCAGCTCTATCTGATCGAGGCAGAAACACTGACCAACAACAACCAGAGCGACCGTGGCTGGCAGGTGTTGAATCAGGCGCTCAAGCAATACCC
This sequence comes from Pseudomonas sp. Pseu.R1, assembly GCF_045764065.1. NCBI lineage: Bacteria > Pseudomonadati > Pseudomonadota > Gammaproteobacteria > Pseudomonadales > Pseudomonadaceae > Pseudomonas > Pseudomonas sp. Pseu.R1. The sequence goes on from NZ_JBJGEE020000001.1 coordinate 2,699,691, forward strand.
GGACGACCTCAATCTGCTCTACACCCGCGCCATGCTGGCGGAAAAGCGTGACGACCTGAAGCAGATGGAGACCGACCTGCGGGCGATTCTCAAGCGCGAACCGGACAACGCCATGGCCCTGAACGCGCTGGGTTACACCCTCTCCGACCGCACGACGCGCTATGCCGAAGCGAAAGAACTGATCGAGCGCGCCCATCAGCTCAATCCAGACGATCCTGCCGTGCTCGACAGCCTGGGCTGGGTCAATTATCGCCTGGGCAATCTCGATGAGGCCGAGCGCCTGCTGCGTGAAGCACTGGAGCGCTACCCTGATCACGAAGTCGCCGCGCACCTGGGCGAAGTGCTCTGGGCCAAAGGCCAACAGCGCGAAGCCCGCAAAGTGTGGGGCAAAGCCCTCGAACAGCAACCTGATAGCCCGGTCCTGCGCAGCACCCTCAAACGCCTGACCGGCTCCGAGACCCTTTGATTTATGTTATTGCGCCACGTCATCGTATTCAGCTTGATTGCCCTGCTCGCCGGCTGCGCCGGAATCACCTCCCGTGAGGCCGTGCAAGGCACGGGCGATGCCAGCAAATGGAAGGTCAACAAAGAGCAACTTGCCAGCCTCGATGGCTGGGAAATCAACGGCAAGGTCGGCATCCGCGCACCGAAGGACTCCGGCAGCGGCACCCTGTATTGGCTGCAACGCCAGGATTACTACGACATTCGCCTGTCCGGCCCGTTGGGTCGTGGTGCTGCACGCCTGACGGGACGCCCCGGCGCCGTGTCGCTGGAAGTTGCCAATCAGGGGCGTTTTGACGCGCCCGACCCAGAAACCCTGCTCAAGGATCAACTGGGCTGGAGGCTGCCGGTCTCCCATCTGGTCTGGTGGGTCCGCGGCCTGCCCGCGCCTGAAACCAAAAGCAGCCTGACACTGGATGGCGACAGCCGCCTGGCCGGGCTGGAGCAGGATGGCTGGAAAATCGAGTACCTGAGTTACGCAGAGCAGAATGGTTACTGGCTGCCTGAACGCATGAAACTGCACGGCCAGGACCTGGACGTCACGCTGGTCATCAAAGACTGGCAGCCGCGCAAGCTGGGGCAATGAGCATGTCACTGTCCCCTCAAGACGCGCCACGTCTGACCCTGCCCGCCCCTGCCAAGCTGAACCTGATGCTGCACATACTCGGGCGCCGCCCCGACGGCTACCACGAATTGCAGACGATCTTTCAGTTCCTCGACTACGGCGACGAGCTCAGTTTCGCACTGCGCGAAGACGGCGAAGTGCGCCTGCAAACGGAAATTCCTGACGTCCCCCACGACAGCAATCTGATTGTCAAAGCCGCTCGCGCGCTCAAAGAGCAGTCCGGTTGCACACAAGGTGTCGACATCTGGCTGAAGAAAATCCTGCCCATGGGTGGCGGCATTGGCGGTGGCAGTTCGGATGCCGCGACCACCCTGCTAGGGCTCAATCATCTCTGGCAACTGGGCTGGGACGAGGATCGCCTCGCTGCACTGGGCCTCAAACTGGGCGCCGACGTCCCGGTTTTCGTACGTGGACACGCGGCTTTCGCCGAGGGCGTGGGCGAAATCCTCACCCCTGTGGACCCCGAAGAATTGTGGTATGTCGTGCTGGTGCCGCAAGCCTCTGTAAGTACAGCAGAAATTTTTTCAGATCCACTGTTGACACGTGACACGCCGCCCATTAAAGTGCGCCCCGTTCCCAAGGGAAACAGTCGAAATGACTGCTTACCGGTTGTAGCAAGGCGTTATCCAGATGTTCGTAACGCTTTGAATTTGCTAGGTAAATTTACCGAAGCAAAATTAACCGGAACTGGAAGTTGTGTGTTTGGGGCCTTCCCAAACAAAGCTGAAGCTGATAAAGTCTCGGCCCTTCTTACAGAGACCCTTACAGGGTTTGTAGCAAAAGGCAGCAACATTTCGATGTTGCACCGCAAGTTACAAACACTGCTCTAAGAGAACCGAATGCCAGGCATTCGTTGCAACAAATACAGGGGCGTCGCCAAGCGGTAAGGCAGCAGGTTTTGATCCTGCCATGCGTTGGTTCGAATCCAGCCGCCCCTGCCATTTTCCTATAGCCATCCAGGCATACCCAAATACATCAGGTACTGCGCGTGTCCAAGATGATGGTCTTCACGGGGAACGCTAACCCCGATCTGGCTCGGCGTGTCGTTCGTCAGCTGCATATCCCTCTCGGTGACATTTCTGTCGGCAAGTTTTCCGACGGCGAGATTACCGCTGAGATCAATGAAAACGTTCGCGGTAAAGACGTCTTCATCATTCAGCCGACCTGCGCTCCGACCAACGATAACCTGATGGAACTCGTCGTGATGGCTGATGCCTTCCGCCGCTCCTCAGCGACTCGTATCACCGCTGTTATCCCTTACTTTGGTTATGCCCGCCAGGATCGCCGTCCGCGCTCCGCTCGTGTGGCAATCAGCGCCAAAGTGGTTGCGGACATGCTCACCGTTGTCGGTATCGACCGTGTGCTGACCGTTGACCTGCACGCTGACCAGATTCAGGGCTTCTTCGACATTCCGGTAGATAACATCTACGGCTCCCCGGTTCTGGTGGATGACATCGAAGATCAACGTTTCGAAAACCTGATGATCGTTTCTCCGGATATCGGTGGCGTCGTGCGTGCACGTGCTGTTGCCAAATCCCTGGGTGTCGATCTCGGGATCATCGACAAACGCCGCGAGAAGGCCAATCACTCTGAAGTGATGCACATCATCGGTGACGTCGAAGGTCGTACCTGCATTCTGGTCGACGACATGGTCGATACCGCCGGCACTCTGTGCCACGCGGCCAAGGCTCTGAAAGAACACGGCGCAGCCAAGGTATTTGCCTACTGCACCCACCCTGTTCTCTCGGGTCGTGCGATCGAGAACATTGAAAATTCCGTGCTGGACGAACTGGTGGTGACCAACACCATCCCGTTGTCCGCAGCAGCACAAGCCTGTGACCGTATCCGTCAACTGGATATCGCACCGGTAGTGGCTGAAGCGATGCGTCGCATCAGCAATGAAGAATCGATCAGCGCGATGTTCCGCTAAGGGCTCTGCCCTTTCGAAACTCCGTTGACGAAAAGCGCCCCGCCCCAACAGCCTCTGTTGGGGCGGGGCTTTTTTGCCCATATCGGGTTTGGCGCTGGTCGCAAACGCCACCCGAGCATGGCTATTTTGGAGATACAAAATGACTGACTTTACTCTGAACGCCCAAGCGCGTACTGACCTGGGGAAAGGTGCGAGCCGCCGCCTGCGTCACTCCGCCAGCATCCCTGCCGTTGTTTACGGTGGTAACAAAGACGCGCAGTCCCTGACCATCGTGGCCAAGGAAATCACCAAACTGTTCGACAACGAAGCGGCTTTCAGCCACGTGATCGAACTGAACGTTGACGGCACCAAGCAAAACGTCATCGTTAAAGCACTGCAGCGTCACCCAGCCAAGCAGTTCATCATGCACGCTGACTTCATCCGTGTTGTCGCTGGCCAGAAACTGACTGCCAAGGTTCCGGTTCACTTCGTTAACGAAGAAGCTCCGGTCAAGAAAGGCGGCGAAGTTTCCCACGTAGAAAACGAAATCGAAGTTTCCTGCGAAGCCAAAGACCTGCCTGAGTTCATCGAAGTTGACCTGGCTAAAGCCGAAGTCGGCACCATCATCCACCTGTCGGACCTGAAAGCTCCGAAAGGCGTAGAATTCGTGGCTCTGGCTCACGGTGACGACAAAGCAGTTGCCAACGTTCACGCGCCACGCGTTTCCGCTGAAGCTGCTGAAGAAGGCGCTGCCGAGTAATTCATTACTCGCACGCCGGTTGCATGAGTGACGATATTCGGTATCGTCACCCACAACCCAAGGAAGAGCCCCTGACGTGACCGCCATCCAACTGATCGTCGGCCTGGGAAACCCCGGCCCCGAATACGAACAGACCCGGCATAACGCAGGGGCTCTTTTCGTTGAACGCATTGCCAGCGCCCAGCGTGTCAATCTGACCGCTGACCGCAAGTATTTCGGCCTGACGGCTAAATTCAGCCATCAGGGCCAAGACGTTCGTCTGCTGATACCCACCACCTACATGAACCGTAGCGGCCAGTCCGTTGCGGCACTGGCGGGTTTCTTCCGGATTCCTCCTGCGGCCATTCTGGTGGCCCACGACGAACTCGACCTGCCTCCGGGTGTCGCCAAACTCAAACTGGGTGGCGGACACGGCGGGCACAACGGCCTGCGCGACATCATCGCGCAGCTCGGCAACCAGAACGGCTTCCATCGTCTGCGGCTCGGCATCGGGCACCCAGGCGACGCCAAATTGGTCTCCAACTTCGTACTGGGTCGTGCGCCGCGCGCCGAACAGGAAAAACTGGACGCCAGCATCGACTTTGCCCTCGGCGTGCTGCCGGATGTCCTCGCAGGCGACTTCGCCAAGGCGATGCGAGTCCTGCACAGCCAGAAGGCCTGACATCACACGAGGGGAAACACCATGGGATTCAATTGCGGCATCGTCGGCCTGCCCAACGTCGGCAAGTCCACCCTGTTCAACGCCCTGACCAAATCCGGTATTGCGGCAGAGAACTTTCCCTTCTGCACCATCGAGCCGAACAGCGGCATCGTGGCCATGCCCGATGCACGCCTGAACGCGCTGGCTGAAATCGTCAACCCCAAGCGCATCCTGCCGACCACAATGGAGTTCGTCGACATCGCCGGTTTGGTGGCGGGTGCCTCCAAAGGTGAAGGTCTGGGCAACAAGTTCCTGGCCAACATCCGCGAAACCGATGCCATCGCCCACGTGGTCCGCTGCTTCGAAGACGAAAACGTGATTCACGTCTCCAACAGCGTCGACCCGAAACGCGACATCGAAATCATCGACCTTGAACTGATCTTCGCTGACCTCGAAAGCTGCGAGAAGCAACTTCAGAAAGTTGCGCGCAATGCCAAGGGCGGTGACAAGGAAGCGGTGGTTCAAAAAGGCCTGCTGGAACAACTCATCAGCCACTTCACCGATGGCAAGCCTGCGCGCAGCCTGATGAAAGGCATGAGCGCCGAAGAGAAGGCCGTGATCAAGGGCTTCCACCTGCTGACCACCAAGCCTGTGATGTACATCGCCAACGTCGCTGAAGACGGCTTCGAAAACAACCCGCACCTGGACGTGGTTCGCGCCATCGCCGAAGAAGAAGGCGCCATGCTGGTGCCGGTCTGCAACAAGATCGAAGCCGAGATCGCCGAACTCGACGACGGTGAAGAGAAGGACATGTTCCTCGAAGCCCTGGGCCTTGAAGAGCCGGGTCTGAACCGCGTGATCCGCGCCGGTTATGAAATGCTCAACCTGCAGACCTACTTCACTGCCGGTGTCGAAGAAGTCCGCGCCTGGACCGTCCGTGTCGGCGCCACCGCGCCACAAGCCGCTGGCGTCATCCACACCGACTTCGAAAAAGGCTTCATCCGCGCCGAGTGCGTGGCCTACAGCGACTTCATCCAGTACAAGGGCGAAGCCGGTGCCAAAGAAGCTGGTAAATGGCGTCTGGAAGGCAAGGACTACATCGTCAAGGACGGTGACGTTTTGCATTTCCGCTTCAACGTCTGATCGCAGCGCGCTTTGTAACAGGAAAGCCCCCATCTCCGGGGGCTTTTTTGTGGGCCAATCGCCACACGCTCGCCCGGCATTTTTTCTGACTCAGGTCAATTCGAGCAGAAAATGCGAATTAATCTCAAATAGATCCTTGCTATTCCTCGGATAAGAATTATTCTCATTGAACATTTTCAAGGAGAACGAACATGACTTATCTGATAGACGCCTGGCTGGACCGGCCACATCCTTACCTGCGCATCCTGCACCGTGAAACTGGTGAGGTGTGTGCCGTGCTGGAAGAAGACGCACTCGATGAACTGCGGGATCAGGGGGATCTGGATGTGCACAGCCTCAGTTCGTGTGAACCGGGTGTGCAGAAGGAAATGGTACGAAGCCTGTTTCTGTTCTGCTACGCCCGAGCGTTGCGCCCGGCGTGTGAACTTCATTGAACAGCTCAACCTTCAAGCTGCGCGCTGCTGACTGAGCGAAAGCGTCAATCCGCAACGTACAGCTTTGACAGCTTGAAGCTTGTGGCTGCTTTTACAGGACGTCGAGCAGTTCGACGTCGAATACCAGCACGCTGTGCGGCGGAATGCTGCCCACGCCCTGAGCGCCATAGGCCAGTTCGCTTGGAACGTGCAGACGCCATTTACTGCCGGCCTTCATAAGTTGCAGCGCTTCGGTCCAGCCAGCGATCACGCCACCCACCGGAAATTCAGCGGGCTCACCACGGTCGTAGGAGCTGTCGAACACAGTGCCGTCGATCAGCATGCCGTGGTAGTGAGTGCGCACGTTGCTTTCACGGGTAGGTTGCTCGCCTTCACCTTGAGTGATGACTTCGAATTGCAGCCCGGACGCCAAAGTGGTCACGCCCTCACGCTTGGCGTTTTCGGCCAGGTATTCCTTGCCAGCGCCAGCAGCGGCTTCGGCTTTGGCAGCCGCTTCAGCCTGCATGATGTCGCGAATGACTTTGAAGCTGGCGGCCATTTCTTCCTGGCTGACGCGGCTTGGCTGGCCACCGAAGGCGTCGGTCAGGCCTGCCAAGATGGCATCCAGGTTCACGCCCGGTGGCGGGTTGTCACGCAACTGGTCACCCAACTGGCGGCCAATGCCGTAGCTGACACGGGTTTCGTCGGTAGACAGATTGACTTCGGACATGCTGCTGCTCCGCTTGGAGAACGCCCGCAGGCGCCCTGAACTAAAAGGCCGAGCAGCCTAGCACAAGCCGACGCATCAGGTCATGGCTTACCACGCCGAGCGGATTGACATCGGCACACGCACGGTTTGCTCTTCGGTATCCCGGATTCCGCACATCTCATCGTGAACCACGGCGTGCACCAGATTGAAGGGCATGTCCGACACCGCATGCAACACCTCCCGGGCGTGCTCGACCGAACGCAAGTGCATCGTCTTGCCGTGGGCATCATTGAGCGGGTGAGCCGCGCCATGCATGCGCGCTTCAAGCAGGTAGATACCGCCTTCCATGGAGATAAGGTTGAGTTCGTCAATGCGACCGGCACTGGCGTGGGCGGTGAGTTCCTGAAGATTCATGAGAGGGTCCTCGTTGATCCAGTATGAAGATGAACGAGTGACAAGTCTGGCTGGAGTAAAGGAAGGAAGGTGTGCCGCTGGTCCGGTTTGACCACTGTCGAAAGGTTATCGATTTGTAGGAGCGCGCTTGCCCGCGAATGCAGCGCATCAGGCAACATCAAGGCGTCTGACTTTAAAGCAATCGCGGGCAAGCGCGCTCCTACAAATAAGCAACTATCAATGCTTGGTCAGCTTGTCCAGATAGCCCATCGCAAACGCCGACACCACGAAGGTCATGTGAATGATCACGTACCACATCAGGTATTGGGTTTCGATGTTCTTGGCGTCCATGAACACCCGAAGCAGGTGAATGGAGGAGATAGCGACGATGGAAGCCGCGACTTTCATCTTCAGGGAAGATGAGTCCATCTTGCCCAGCCAGTTGAGCTTTTCCTTGCTCTCGTCGATGTCCAGTTGCGAAACGAAGTTCTCGTAACCGGAGATCATCACCATCACCAGCAGACCGCCCACCAGCGCCATGTCGATCAACGACAGCAGCACCAGAATCAGGTCCGATTCAGCCAGCGAAAATACATTGGGAATGACGTGAAAGATTTCCTGGAAGAACTTCAGCGCCAGCGCCAACAGCCCCAGAGACAAACCAAAGTAGATCGGCGCCAGCAACCAGCGCGACGCGTACATGGCATTTTCGATAAAACGTTCCATTGAAACTCACAGTTAATTGAAAGCTCGCGAGTATAGGGCGAAGGCTGTGCAGCACAACCCATCACGACAAAACTTGAAACAATTAACTCGGAGACAGATCCGCCTGCGGTGAAGTGCACGCCACGCTACGACCCTGTGTCACAGGAAAAACGACGTGGCGCTCACTGGATCGTAATCCGTCAGTTGAGTGGGAACGTTCGATGGCCGTGAGACGTGCCCCCATTGATCCGGCGCAATTCGCCTTGCAGATGAAGGCTCCAGATCGGAATTTCCTCGGCCGTTTGATAGCCATGCAAAGCAAGGCTTTCAGCAATCGCATCCAGTACCGATTCGGCCGCAACCGGCCCATGAAACGGTCCTTGAGCTTTTAGCGCAGAAGGTTGTTCACCCGACATTCCAGCGGCGAACAGTAAGGTCCACATTCCGTTATCGCCAGACAGCGGGCGAATGACACATTCGATACGGGTCACAAGACCCAGGCATTGACGAGTAAGACAGAGGCTGCGCGGCATGGCGAGCTCCTCATTGATTGCAGTATTCATTCCCTTGAAACGACCGAAGGAAACGCGTCAGTCCGTTTGACAACTGCTGTAACACGACAATACGAAGAAATATCCCACAGGAAAAGAGCGAAAACAAAACGGGCGCCGAATGGTCATTTGGCCATCAAACGCCCGGTTTAGTTGACGTCAAACCCTTAACTTTTCAGCTCAGGCTGTAATTGTGGCGCCTCTTTTTCGATCTCTTTGAGGTCATCTTCGCTGAGCATTTCGGCGATATCGCGCAGGCGATCCACCACACGGCCATTGACCGAGTTTTCAGGGAACTGCCCCTCTTCGTCGGCTTCGCCCACCGGCTCGCCCACCAACAGGCTCAGCGCTTCGTCCACCTGGCGCACCGCGTACACGTGGAATTGCCCGGCGCGCACGGCTTGTAATACGCGCTCATCGAGCATCAGCGTGGCAACGTTGGCCTGCGGGATGATCGCGCCTTGATCCCCTGTCAGGCCACGAGCCTCACAGAGTCGGAAAAAGCCTTCGATCTTCTCGTTGACCCCGCCCACCGCCTGCACTTCGCCGAACTGGTTGATGGACCCGGTGATCGCAAAGCATTGCTTGAGTGGCGTTTTCGACAGCGCGGAAATCAGCGTGCAGACCTCGCCCAGCGACGCACTGTCGCCGTCCACGTAGCCGTAGGACTGTTCCAGCGCGATGCTTGCTGAGATCGCCAGCGGGAACTCCTGCGCATAACGACTGCCCAGATAGCCCGTCAAAATCATCACGCCCTTGGAGTGGATCGGCTGACCGAGGTTGACCTCACGTTCGATGTCAACGATGCCGCTGCCGCCCGGGTACACCGTGGCGGAAATCCGCGCAGGCACCCCGAACGCCGAATCGCCCACTTCCAGCACCGTCAGGCCGTTGCATTTGCCAACGGCTGCGCCTGCGGTGTCGATGAGGATGATCCCGGCGAGCATGTCGTCGAGAATCCGCGCCGACACCCGCCCCGTGCGCGTCGCCTTGGCCTTGAGTGCACGCTCGATATGCCCGGCGTCCGTGCGTTCGTCGTTGGCCAGGCTGCGAATGAAATCGGCTTCGCTGACCAACTGGAACAGATCGCCAATACGCGCCGACAAACGCCCCTGGTGCTCGGCCAGCCGCGCACTGTAGGTCGCCAGTCGGGCAACGGCATCGGCGGTCAACGGCGCCATGCCCTCTTCCGAGGTGCGGGTTTTCAGCAGTTGGGCGAACTGCTCAAGGCTCTCGTCGACCATCGGGATGTCTTCGTCGAAGTCCACCAGTACCCGGAACATCTCCTGGAAATCCGGATCGAGGTCTTGCAGCGTGTAGTACAGCGAACGGGCACCGATGATGATGACCTTCACCTGCAACGGGATGGTTTGCGGGGTCAGGGTCACGGTGGCGATGCGGCCCAACTCACCCAGCGGCGATTCCATCTTCAGTTTGCGCGATTGCAGAGAACGCTTGAGCGCGTCCCACACGAACGGCTCGCTGAGCATTTTCTCCGCTTCAAGGATCAGGAAACCGCCGTTGGCCCGGTGAATCGCCCCCGGACGCAACTGGCGATAGGTGGTGTACAGCGCGCCTTGGTCGGTGCTGTATTCGATGCGGCCGAACAGGTTGTCGTAGGTCGGGTGCGGCTCGAACACCACAGGCGCCCCGCCGCTGGCCGAATGCCCCACTACCAGGCTTGGGCAGTATTGCTCTTCCAGCAGCTTGCGCGCCTGAGCATCGCTCTTGCTGTCATCGACCAGTTGCTCGACCACCGTTTTCAGCAGATTGACCTGCACGGCTTGCAGGTACGCACAAACCGCCGCGTTTTCGGCGTATTGCTCGGACAGCGGCGCCAGCAACGGCTGCAACGCCAGAATGATGGTTTCTTCATTCAGTTGGCGCATCTGGTTGCTGGACTCGCGTTTCCATTGCGGCAGGCTGGCCAGCTCCTCATTCAAACGCTCTTCCAGCGCCGAAATATCGCTGTGGAAACGCTCGCGCTCAGCATCCGGCAATTGTGAGAACTCGGCCTCATCCAGCGCCTTGCCATCGAGCATCGGGGTGAAGGCGATGTTGCTGCTGTCCCGATAAAGCGCGATGTCCTTTTCCAGTGCCAGACGCTCGATCACGTCCAGTGCACGGTCGTAGCGCTGGTTGAAGGCGCGGTCAATACCGCTTTTCTTTTGCTGGTAGGACGGGTGCTCGAAGACCGCAGGAAATGTCGACAGAAGGTTGTCGATCAGTCCGTTGATGTCGGCAATGAACGAACTCGCACTGCCGGGCGGCAATTCCACCGCACGTGGCTCGCGTGGCTCGTCGAAATTGTTGACGTAAACCCAGTCCGACGGGGTCTGCAAACGCTTGCCCTCGGCCTTGAGGTAGCGTTTTACGAAAGAAAAACGGCCCGTGCCGGGCTCGCCCATGACGAAGACGTTGTAACCGGGGCGCGGCATGGCGACCCCGAACTGTAAGGCCTCGACCGCTCGTTCCTGACCGAGCACGCCGCGAAAGGGTTCCAGATCGTTGGTTGTCGTGAAGCTGAACTGTTCAGCGGAAAAGGGACGGGTCAGCGCCTCAGGCGCTAGTCGCAGGCTGGCAGCTACAGAATCGGGCATCGGACATCCTTACATCAGGCGGGGCAGATGGGGGCATTCTGGCGCTCGCTGCACCAGACTGGCAAGGCAGGAACCCTCGGAATCTTTTTCCCCCTGAAGAAGCGACTTACAAGACCCAAGCGATTTGGGCGACAGGCAACAAACTGCAATAACCCACGGAACGTTCGGATCGTGCCTAAACTCCAACCTGCGCGGCCGGTAACAATTCAATAAACCGGCCCCCCCCTGGCGCCGTTCTGGCCAGGCATCCGACCCTTGGTTGAAACAACAGAGACTAAAGCTATGAAACGGATTCTTCTTGGTACTCTCCTCGCCGCTGCATCCCTGAACGCCATGGCCCAAGCGCCTGGCGGCCCTGATTGCGGCTGGGGCAACATGCTGTTCGAAGGCCAACGCGGTACTCCAGCTCACTTCCTTGCGTCCACCACCAACGGCACCTCCGGTAACGCCACGTTCGGCATGACCTCGGGCACCAACGGTTGCTCCACCAACAGCGCGCTGACCTATGGCGGCAAGTCCTGGTTTGCCATGAACGGCATGATGGACGAACTCTCCAAGGACATGGCCATGGGCCAGGGCGAAGCGCTGACCACCTACGCGGTGGTACTGGGCGTGAAACCTGAAGATCGTGCGCATTTCGCCGCGGTCACCCATGAGCACTACTCGCAGATCTTCAACAAGGCTGATGCCACCGCCGAAGACGTTCACACCAACACAATGGACGTGTTGAAGAATGATCCGACGCTGGCCAAATACGCCACACAAGCTTAAAACGCTGTATCCCCCTGCCCTCTTCGGAGGGCAGGAGTCGAACGCCTCCGTCCAATCCTGACTAGTTGCCACACTATGCTCAAACGCCTTGCCCGGCGGGCGCTCTACATGTGTGCCCCGCTGTACGCCGCGCAGCTTTCTGCCGCACCGCATGTCGACAATGATCGTTTGCAGCAACTGGCCGACTCCCGATTCTGGATCGCCATCGGCCATTACGAATCCGCCAAGCTGGGCGGCTGGCGCAGCTACGTCGATGACCCGAAGTTCTTCCTCGCGGTCGATGGCGCCCATGACCCGAAGGCCGAGCTGGCCGCCACCCTCGAAGCGATCTATCGCCCTGTGGTGCAAGGTAAGGAAGACCTTCATCCGCAATGCGTTTATCCCTCGCGCACGCGCTTTTTGCGGAACGAACTGAAGCTGACAGACCTGCCTGCCGCCGACTGCAAAGACTTCAACAAATGGTTTTCCGACGTCGCGCCGGACAGCACAGTGATGATTTTTCCGGCGGCCTACCTCAACAGTCCGTCTTCCATGTTCGGCCACACCCTGCTGCGCATCGACCAGAAAGGCGTGCAGGAAAATCAGACCGCACTGCTCAGCTACGCAATCAACTTCGGCGCCTACATCGAAGGCTCCGACAACAGCATTCTCTATGCGTGGAAGGGCCTGATGGGGGGCTATCCGGGCCTGTTCGCGCTGGTGCCGTATCAAGAAAAACTCTCAGAGTACCGTAGCCTCGAAAACCGTGACCTGTGGGAATACCGCCTGAACCTGACGCCGGAAGAAACCCGGCGCATGGTCGAGCATGTGTGGGAACTCAAACAGATTCGCTTCGGCTATTTCTTCTTCGACGAGAACTGTTCGTACCGTCTGCTGGAGCTGCTGCAAGTCGCGCGTCCAAGTCTGAACCTGACCCCGCAATTTCGCCTGACCGCCATTCCCACCGATACCGTGCGAGCGGTGAAAGACGCAGGCTTGGTGGAGAAAATCGATTATCGCCCTTCGAAAGAGCGCGAACTGCTCAGCCGCGCCGAACCGCTGAGCCACGACGAAAAACAGTGGGTGCTGAAGATCAGCGCCGATCAGCAACAGATGCGAACCTCGGAATATCAGGCGCTGGCAAAAGATCGCCGTGCGTTGATTCAGGACGCGGCCTATCGCCTTGAGCGCTATCGTGCCAATGGCCAGGAGCGCGACCCAGTGCGGGCGCAGCGCAGCTACGACCTGTTACGAGCGATCAGCACCAACCCGCCGCCTGCGCTGAACATCGAACGCCCCGGCCTGCCAGAAGACGGCCATGAATCCCGCACCTGGCAACTGGGCGTCGGTACGCGCGATGACAAGGCTTTTGCCGAATACGGCCTGCGCATGGCGTATCACGATTTGAACGACAACGCTTATGGCTTCCCGCTCGGGGCGCAGATCGAGATTCTGCAACTGAAACTGCGCCAGTACGAAAACAATAAGTGGCAGGTACAGCGGCTGGATCTGGCGACCATCCGCTCACTCACCCCGCGCAACGAACTGCTGCAACCCTGGTCCTGGCAAGTGACGGGCGGACTGGAGCGGGTGCTGGGCAAGCATGGTGATGAAAACCTGGTGAGCCATGTGAATGGCGGCGCGGGCGGCACGTGGAAACTGGGGGACGATGCCTTGGGCTTCGCGTTGGGCACCGTGCGGGTCGAACACAACAATGATTTCGATGCATTCGTGTCACCGGCAGCAGGTTTTGACACCGGGGTGTTGTGGCGTAATCCGCTAGGGAATCTGAGCGTTGAGGGTAAAGGCGACTACTTCACCAACGGCGAAGTACGCCGCACGATCAGTCTGAATCAACAGTGGGAATTATCGCGCAACCTGGGGCTGCGGTTGAGCGCACAACGGCAGTTCAGCGAAATGACCTCGCCAGTGAATGAGGTGATGCTGGAATTGAAGTGGTATCACTATTGAAAAAAAGAGGCGAAACGGACGGTTTCTGCCAGAGGCGTGTTGATCGTTCCCACGCTCTGCGTGGGCACGCAGCCTGTGACGCTCCGCGTCACCCCTACAGTGTGAACGGGGTTACCACGCGGAGCGTGGGAACGATCAACGCCTTCGGCAGCAGCAGCGTTGTCACACCACCTTCGCGGTGTAGCCCTCTTCCACGATCAAACTGATGATCTGCTCGGCAGCCAACTGGCTCTGCACCGCCACTTCGCCTTTGGCCAGATCGATCTGCACATCCGCCGCCGGGTCTTCACCCTTTATGGCGTTGGTAACCGCGCGAACGCAGTGGCCGCAGGTCATGCCTTGAACGTTGAACACTTGCATGTCGTGACTCCTCGGGTGAATGAAAAGCATTGAATGACGGCATCTTTGACCTTCCCACCATGGCAAGGTCAAGTTTCTCTTGAACCTGCCGGGCTGGCATTCAGCGTCACCCTGAGCCAAAGTGTTTCATCAACGATCATCAGGAGAATCGGCCATGCGCTGGTCAACCCCTCGTCTTTTCGGATTTCTCGGCCTGCTGGCTTGCGCCTCCTGGGCTCAGGCCGATGAGGATTACGGCGTACTCATCATTTCCCGCGAGCGGCTGGAAGTAGGCACACCGTGCGAAATCGGTATTTATATGCAGGATCAACTGGTGGGCCGCTTGTTTCAGGAAGAAACACGCTCGTTCAACCTGCCTGCCGGTGATGTTTCCGTGCGTTTGCGCGTGCTGCCCACTCAGACGCCAGGCTGCTCGCCAGGCATCGAAGCGCAGAACAACACCCGGCTGCATATCAATGCCCACGACGTTCTCAAGTACCGCATCGCCTCCGGGCCCAATGGCATGTACCTGAAGAAAGCCGAGCTGAATTACTGAAATTTTCCGACAGGAATGCATTGTTTGTGGGAGCCGGCTTGCTGGCGAAGCGGTGTGACATTCCCTAATGAGTTGGCTGGCAGTCTGTTATCGCCAGCAAGCCGACTCCCACAAATCGGGTCACTCCGAAGCCATGGTTGACCCTCACAATAATTGCCTCCATGACTAAAACATCGGGACTTGACCTTGCCAACGTGGCAAGGTTGATCCTTGCTGGCAATCGCCTTCAAGGAGTGCCCGGAATGTCCAGTCCCGATACCTTCGACCTGCCGATCACCGGCATGACCTGCGCCAGTTGCGCGGGGCGTGTCGAGCGTGCATTGCGCAAAGTACCTGGCGTGAAGAACGCCACGGTCAATCTCGCCAACGAGCGTGCCCACGTCGAAGTGCTGGAACAGATCGACCCCGCTACGCTCATCGCGGCGGTGGATAAAGCGGGTTATGGCGCCAGTCTTGAACAGGACAGCAAAGCGCAGCAGGCCGATCAGCGAAAACGCCACGACAGCGAACGCTGGCACCTGATCCTCGCAATTATCCTCGCTCTGCCGTTGGTGGTCCCCATGCTGCTGCAACCGTTGGGCGTTCACTGGATGCTGCCCGCGTGGGCGCAATTCGTTCTGGCAACACCCGTGCAGTTCTTCCTCGGTGCGCGCTTTTATGTGGCGGCATTCAAGGCCGTAAAAGCGAAAGCCGGGAATATGGATCTGCTCGTCGCATTGGGCACCAGCGCCGGTTACGGCCTGAGCGTTTATCAGTGGCTCGCCGCGCCGTCCGGCAGCATGCCGCACCTGTATTTCGAAGCGTCTGCGGTGGTGATCGCTCTCGTGCTGCTGGGCAAATACCTGGAAAGCAGCGCCAAACGCCAGACCGCCAGCGCGATTCGTGCACTGGAAGCCTTGCGGCCGGAGCGCGCCATTCAGGTCATTGACGGCCAGGAGAAGGACGTCGCTATCAGCGCATTGAACGTGGGCGATCTTGTTCGGGTGAAACCCGGCGAACGCTTTCCGGTGGACGGCGAGGTCATCGAGGGCCAGAGCCATGCCGATGAGGCGCTGATCAGCGGCGAAAGCCTGCCTGTCGCCAAACAGCCCGGTGACAAGGTCACAGGTGGCGCGATAAACGGCGAGGGACGGCTGCTGGTGCGCACGCTGGCGCTGGGGTCTGAAACGGTGTTGGCTCGCATTATCCGGCTGGTCGAAGACGCGCAATCGGCCAAGGCGCCGATCCAGAAGCTGGTCGACAAAGTGAGCCAGGTGTTCGTCCCGGTCGTCCTGCTGCTGGCACTTGCCACGCTGGTTGGCTGGTGGCTGGCGGGTGCGTCGGTCGAAACCGCGCTGATCAACGCGGTCGCCGTGCTGGTCATCGCTTGCCCGTGCGCCCTTGGACTGGCAACACCCACCGCCATCATGGCCGGGACGGGCGTGGCTGCGCGCCACGGCATTCTGATCAAAGACGCCGAAGCCCTGGAACGCGCTCACGAAGTCACCTCCGTGGTGTTCGACAAAACCGGCACGCTCACCTCAGGCACACCGCGCATCGCCCATCTGAGCGCACTGGACGGCGATGACGACACCCTGCTGAAACTGGCCGGAGCGCTGCAACAGGGCAGCGAACACCCGTTAGCCAAGGCCGTATTGGACGTGTGCGCAGAGCGTGGCCTGACGCTGGAAAACATTCACGACAGCCGCTCACTGGCCGGGCGCGGCATAGCGGGATCAGTGCAGGAGCGCGCACTGGCCTTGGGCAATCGCCGCTTGCTGGAAGAAAACGGCCTGTCCTCCGATGCGCTGAGCGAATCCGCCAAAACGTGGGAAGCCGAAGGCCGGACCCTGTCGTGGCTGATCGAACTGAAGCCGGAGCGTCGCGTGCTGGGCCTGTTCGCCTTTGGCGACACGCTCAAACCTGGTGCCACCGAGGCCATCAAGCAACTTGGCGCACGCCAGATCAGCAGCCACCTGCTCACCGGGGACAATCGCGGCAGCGCCTACGCCGTCGCCGATGCGTTGGGCATCACAGACGTTCACGCCGAAGTCCTGCCCGCCGACAAGGCCGCCACCGTGGTCGCCTTGAAGAAAACCGGCGTGATCGCCATGGTGGGCGATGGCATCAACGACGCTCCGGCCCTCGCCGCCGCTGACATCGGGATTGCGATGGGCGGTGGCACCGACGTCGCCATGCACGCCTCGGGCATCACGCTCATGCGCGGCGACCCCCGGTTGATCCCGGCGGCGCTAGACATCAGCCGCAAGACCTACGGCAAAATCCGTCAGAATCTGTTCTGGGCATTCATCTACAACCTGATCGGCATTCCGCTGGCCGCATTCGGTTTACTCAACCCCGTGCTCGCAGGCGCCGCCATGGCACTGTCCAGCGTCAGCGTCGTAAGCAACGCGCTGCTACTCAAGACTTGGAAACCTGACGATCAGGGAGACGCACAATGAACATCGGACAAGCCGCCAAAATCAGCGGGCTGAGCGCCAAGATGATTCGTTACTACGAGTCCATCGGTCTGCTCCATGCTGCCCATCGCACCGACAGTGGCTATCGCCTTTACAGTCGGGATGACCTGCACACATTAGCGTTCATCAAGCGGTCAAGGGATCTGGGATTCTCACTTGAAGAGGTCGGCAAACTGCTGACCCTCTGGCAAGACCGCGACCGGGCGAGCGCCGATGTCAAAGAACTGGCCCGCCAACACATCGATGAGCTTAATCAGAAGATCGCTGAACTGACGGGGCTGCGCGACACGTTGCAAGACCTGGTGGAGCATTGTCAGGGGGATCACCGTCCTGACTGTCCGATTCTCAAGGATCTGGAATCAGGCGGATGTTGTGCACCCACAAAAAACCCGGCATAAGCCGGGCTTCTCATCAGTTCATCACTGCATCCAGGGCGGCGTAGGCTCTTCGGCCTTGCCCGGTGGCGCGTCATCAGCCTGCCGTGCGGCCTGACGCCGTGCCTCATCCCGCTGGGCCGCCTCAATTTCGCGCAACACGCCTTTGACGTCGGCCTGGTTGGTCGGATCGTCGAAATGGCCGGTCAGCACAGTGGCGGGGGACAATGTGCCCGCCTGATAGTGAGACCACATTTCTTTGGCGAACCGGGTTTTCTTCAGTTCAGGGGCGAAACGACCGAAGTAGGCCGCCATGTTGCCAACATCCCGCTCCAGCATGCTGAAGGCATGATTGTTCCCTGCTGCATCGACAGCTTGTGGCAGATCGATGATGACCGGGCCGTCAGGTGACAACAACACGTTGAACTCCGAAAGGTCACCGTGCACCAGTCCGGCACACAGCATGAGCACGATCTGCTGAATCAGAAACGCGTGATATTCCCGGGCCTGATCCGGTTCGAGGGTGACGTCGTTCAGCCGTGGCGCCGCATCGCCGTAGCCGTCCGAGACCATTTCCATCAACAGCACGCCGTCGAGGAAGTCGTAGGGTTTGGGCACCCTGACGCCCGCATTCGCCAACCGGAATAGCGCAGAAACTTCAGCGTTCTGCCACGCGTCCTCGCTTTCCTTGCGTCCGAATTTTGAACCTTTGGCCATGGCGCGCGCCTCGCGGCTACCACGGACCTTACGCCCCTCCTGATATTCCGAGGCCTGCCGGAAACTGCGTTTGTTCGCCTCCTTGTAAACCTTCGCGCAGCGCAGCTCTTTGCCACAGCGCACCACATAAACAGCTGCCTCTTTGCCACTCATCAGCGGGCGCAGCACTTCGTCTACCAGACCGTCTTCGATCAGGGGTTCAATGCGTTTGGGAGTCTTCATCAGCTTTTATTCTGGGTCCTTCGTTGCCAAACACGCGATCGTTGCTCGTTATACGGCAATCCTCTGCCAGCGAGTAGGGGCATGTGGAATGCAGTCATGGATTCAATTGCAGCCCATACGTTCCCTGAATTGAGGCAAGCACCTTTCATGCCGCGGCACAGCATAAACTAGCGAATGGATCACCACAGCGACAGAGTGAAAGCAGATGTACGCGCACCGCCTGCCGCCTTGTTCAAGGCCGGAACAGATCCCCCGGTGTAAAACCGAAGAGCCCCTTGAACGCGGCAATGAACGCAGACGTTGAGTCATACCCACAATTGAGGGCGGTGCTCGTCACGCTGTCGCCCTCTTCCAGCGCGTTGAGCGAGGCGAGCAATCGCGCGCGTTGCCGCCAGCCTCTGAAGCTCAAACCGGTTTCCCGTTGAAACAGGCGCATCAGGGTTTTTTCAGACATGCTCAGGCGTTGCGCCCAGTCGGTGAGCGTGATGTCTTGCCCCGGCTCTTCGACCAGTTCCTGGCACAACATTAACAACCGGGCGTGGCGTGGCAACGGCAAAGAGAAACCGACTTCAGGCAGGCTCGCCAATTGATCGAGCAGCACGCGAACGAGGCGCGCAGGCTGGCTGTCCCCCTCGGGATAATCGACGGGCAGCAGACAAAAGGCTTTGATCAGCTCTCGGGCCAGAGGCGTGACTTCCAGCACCCGACAACGATCCGGCGCCCACAATGAATCTTGAGTCCGCACGTAGAGGCTGCGCATCTCAGCGCGGGTCGAGGTGACGACTTCGTGATCCAGCCCTGCCGGAATCCACACACCCCACTGCGGCGGAGCGAAGAAACTGCCCTGCTCGGTATGGACGCCGAGAACACCGCTGATAGCGTAGGAAAATTGCACCCAGTCGTGACGATGTGTCGGCGTCCACGACCCCGCGCTCAAGCTCTCGGCGCGGGCGTAGAGCGGGCGTGGCAAATCCGCCAACACTGGAATGAGCCGCTCGGTCTGGGGACTGCGGGAGGGGGAATGTCCTTTGCTGGGCATGGGCGCGTCTTTTGTCGTGGAACGGCAGTGTACGTGATCCCATGCTAGCCCGCTTCTGCCGAAGGCGTAGGAGCGTGGCTTGCCCCGGGCCACGCTCCTACGGGCTGACGCCCAGAATCAGCGCTCCAGAATGGCAGTCACGCCCTGCCCACCCGCCGCGCAGATCGAAATCAGCCCTCGGCCCTGCCCCACCACGCTGAGCAATTTGGCAAGGTTGGCAACGATGCGCCCTCCCGTCGCCGCAAACGGATGGCCTGCCGCCAATGAGCTGCCTTTGACATTGAGTTTGCTACGATCAATGGACCCCAGCGGCGCATCGAGCCCCAAACGGGTTTTGCAATATTCGGCATCCTCCCATGCTTTCAGCGTGCACAGCACTTGAGCAGCGAAGGCTTCGTGGATTTCGTAGTAGTCAAAATCCTGCAACGTCAGGCCATTGCGTGCCAGCAAGCGCGGCACAGCGTAGACCGGTGCCATGAGCAAGCCCTCTTCGCCAAGGACGAAATCCACCGCAGCGGCCTCGCCATCGCGCCAGTAGGCCAACACTGGCAAGCCGCGCGCTCGCGCCCACTCCTCACTGGCCAGCAGCACGAGCGAAGCGCCGTCAGTCAGCGGGGTCGAGTTGCCTGCTGTCAGCGTACCTTTGGCGCTGCGTTCATACGCAGGCTTGAGGGACGCGAGCTTTTCCAGGCTGGCGTCGACGCGCAGGTTGTTGTCGCGCGTCAGGCCTCGGAATGGCGTCAGCAGATCGCTGTGCCAGCCCTCGACGTAAGACGCCGCCAGTTTCTGGTGGCTTTCCAGTGCCAATTGGTCCTGAGCGTCGCGTGGAATCTGCCAGGTTTGCGCCATCAACTCGCAATGCTGCCCCATGGAAAGGCCGGTGCGCGGTTCGCCATTGCGCGGCAATTCGGGTTTGAGGTTGCGGGGACGTAGTTGAGTCAGCGCCTTGAGCTTGTCGCCCGTGCTTTTCGCGCGATTGATTTGTAACAGAATCTGCCGCAAATCCTCGTTCACGCCGATGGGTGCGTCGGAGGTCGTATCGACGCCACCTGCAATGCCGCATTCGATCTGGCCCAATGCGATCTTGTTGGCCACCAGCAGCGCCGCTTCCAGTCCGGTGCCGCAGGCTTGTTGCAGATCGTAGGCAGGGGTTTGTGCGGACAAGCGCGAGCCCAGTACACACTCGCGAGTCAGGTTGAAATCCCGGGAATGCTTGAGCACAGCGCCCGCCACGACCTCGCCCATGCGTTGGCCGTGCAGGTTGTAACGCTCGATCAAGCCTTCAAGCGCGGCGGTCAGCATGTCCTGATTGCTGGCGGTGGCGTAGGCGCCGTTGGAGCGGGCGAACGGAATCCGGTTACCGCCGACGATAGCCACGCGACGTGTCTGAGTCATTCAAATCTCTCCTTCTTGCTCCTGCGGGGATTCGGTGTATGCAGCGTAGGACTTTCTTCACCAGCGTGTGGTCCACTGGTTTGAACCCTGACTCAAGGAGCGCGTTCCATGGCATCTGATCGCTACATTGACTTCGCTAACTCAGACATCGGCCGTCGGCTGGTAGGCGCTGTGGGACTGCCTGCTCCGGCGCGTCTGGAACGTTGGCAAGCCGGGCGTCTGCGGCCTGTCGAGGGTGCGCTGCTGTTGAGTGGAGGCCCTGTGGCCGAGCGAGTCAGCAGTTTTGCCCCGCGCATGACCGATTTGCTCTTCAGCTTCGGCAACGAGGTCAGCGGCGCCCACCCATGGACCGCCGAGCAAGGTGCGAAGATCAAAGCCGTGGTGTTCGACGCCAGTATGATTTTGCACACGTCACAACTCGGTCAATTGCGCGAGTTTTTCCAGCCGGTCCTGCGTCAACTGGAACACAGCGCCCACCTCGTGATTCTCGCTCGCGCGCCGGATACGCAAACCGACCCTTTGGAGGCCAGTACGCAGCAAGCCATCGAAGGCTTCAGCCGCTCACTGGCGAAGGAAATGCGCAACGGCGGCACGGTCCAGTTGCTGCAAATCGAAGACGAGGCCGAGGACCAACTGGAAGGCGCATTGCGCTTTTTCCTGTCGCCCAAGAGCGCATTCATTTCCGGGCAGGTGATTCGTCTGAGTGCTTGCGCTGCGAAGGTTCAGGACTGGAGTCGCCCACTGGCCGGGCGCAAGGCGTTGGTCACAGGTGCCGCACGGGGCATCGGCGCTGCGATCGCAGAAACCCTCGCGCGCGATGGCGCCGACGTTGTGCTGCTCGATGTGCCACAGGCCAGGTCCGATCTGGAAGCGCTGGCAGCGCGCCTTGGCGGTCAGGCGCTGATGCTGGACATCTGCGCGCCGGATGCTGCCACGCAATTGATCGAAAAGGTGCCGGGCGGGCTCGACATCGTGGTGCACAACGCGGGCATCACGCGGGACAAGACCCTCGCCAATATGACCGCCGATTTCTGGAACTCAGTGCTCAATGTCAACCTCAACGCGCCGCAAGTGCTGACTCAGTCGCTGATCGACGCGGGTGCTCTGCGGGACAATGGCTGCGTGATCCTGATGGCCTCGATCAGCGGGTTGGCAGGCAATCGCGGGCAAACCAACTACACCACCAGCAAGGCCGGGTTGATTGGGCTGGCACGGGCATTGGCACCGACCTTGAAGGCGCGTGGCATCAGCATCAACGCCGTCGCGCCCGGTTTCATCGAAACCAGCATGACTGCGCACATGCCGTTCGCGCTGCGTGAGGCCGGACGACGCATGAGTTCACTGGGCCAGGGCGGTCTGCCGCAAGATGTCGCCGAAGCCGTTGCGTGGTTGAGTCAGCCCGGCAGCGGCGCAGTGAGCGGCCAAGTGTTGCGCGTGTGCGGGCAAAGCGTCATCGGCGCCTAAAAAACCTGCCACAAGCGGCAGATGAGGAGAGACGTGATGGGAACACACTGGCGCTATCTGGACACCCCACCCGCTCTGCCGGGCCTGTTCATGCAAGCGGCGTTGCGGCGCAAGGTCCACGGCACGCACCTGCCCGATCAGGGGTTGCGCTGTTGGGTGTCGGTGGACCCCGACAAGGTCAAAGCTTTCGCCAACGTCTGCGGCTTTATTCCCGGCAGCCTGCTGCCACCGACCTACCCCCATGTGCTGGCGTTTGCGTTGCAGATGAAGCTGCTGACCGACAAAGACTTCCCCTTTCCACTGCTGGGGCTAGTGCATTTGCAGAACCGCATCAGTATTCGCAGGCCCCTGGGCAGTGTGATCAAGGCTCAGGTCAGCGTCCGCGTGGCCGACCTCAAGCCCCATGCCAAAGGGGCGACGTTCAGCCTGATCACCCAGATCGATGACGCCTTGGGCCTGCTTTGGGAGGAAGAGAGCACCATGCTGTGTCGGGGTGTGCAGATCGCAGGTGAACCCGATGGGACGTATGAACCGGCGCCCTTGCCCATGAGCGAGCTGGCCACCTGGTACGCGCCATCGGACATCGGCCGTCAGTACGCCAAGGTCAGCGGCGACTACAACCCGATTCATTTGAGCGCCAGCAGCGCTAAATTGTTTGGTTTCCCGACCGCCATCGCCCATGGGATGTGGATAAAAAGCCGTGCATTGGCGGCGCTGGACGATCATTTGCCCGCCTCGAATGTGGATATCTCGGTGACGTTTCAAAAGCCGGTGCGCTTGCCCGGCGAAGTGACGTTGTCAGCCAGCACGGCGGGGTCTCATGGGCAATTGAGGCTGGAGGGCAAGGAAGGGATCGTGCACATGGTGGGGAGTTGGCAGCCTACAGGGGAGTAACGCCGACGACAGATTTTGCACACGACGCGTTATCTGTAGCAGTCCGGCTTGCCGGCGGTGGCGTCCTCAAAGCCGCTACCGTCGGCAAACCGGACTGCTACAGGGGTTTGCACCGTTCTGAATTTACACCGACTTCACTTGATTCCTCCCCTCATCCCCCTGAAGCTACGCACCTTCAGGAGACCCGCCCCATGAACCTCGACGAACTCATCCAGCGCCTGCACCACATCCGCGATACCAACGATTGGCGGCCATTTCACAGCCCCAAGAATCTGGCCATGGCCGCGAGTGTGGAGATGGCCGAATTGGTGGAGATTTTCCAGTGGAAAACCGAGGACCAGTCCCGTCAATTACCGGCGGATGAACTGGCCCATGCGGGTCAGGAAGTGGGCGACATCGTTCTCTATCTGCTGCTGATGTGCAGCGAACTGGGTCTGGACATGAACGAAGTGGTCCGCGCCAAGCTGGCGGACAGCGAGCGGCGTTTTCTGAAATGAGTGATCGTCACTTCGACCAATTGGCGACGCGCTTTGCCGAAAAAATCTATGGCGGCGCGAAGGGCGCGATTCGTCTGGCGGTTTTGCAGGCGGACCTGAACGAAAGCCTGCCGGATCGCCCCTTGCGCGTACTGGACATCGGCGCAGGGCTGGGCCACATGTCGCTCTGGCTGGCGCAGCAGGGCCACGATGTCACACTGGCCGAGCCTGCCGAGCCGATGTTCGAAGGGGCACGTCAGCGCTTTTCAGATGCCGGACAGACAGCAACGTTCATTCAGGCGCCATGGCAGGATCTGCCAAATCTGCTGAACGAACCCTACGACCTGGTGATCTGCCACGCCGTGCTGGAATGGCTGGCCGAGCCTTTCACGATCCTGCCGGTGCTGCGCCAATTGACCGCCGCCGAGGGCTGGTTGTCTCTGGCGTTTTACAACCGTGACGCACTGATTTATCGCAATCTGCTCAAGGGCCATTTCCGCAAAATGCGCCGTAACACGCTGGCCGGTGAAAAACAGAGCCTGACGCCGCAAGAACCCCTTGATCCGCGCGAATTAGCGGCGCAACTTGAAGGTCTGTGGCGAGTCGAAACCCAGAGTGGCGTTCGGGTGTTCCACGATTACATGCCGGTGGAATTCCAGACCAAGGCCGATCTGGCGGACTTGCTGGAAATGGAACTGGCCCATCGGCGCCACCCGAGTTTCGCCGGACTGGGACGTTATCTGCACTGGATGTGCCGACCCGTTTGAGGCTTTCTGCGGAGACCACTATGAAACGCCGTCTCGCTTCGCTCACACTGTTCTCGACCCTGGCACTGGCTGCCTGTCAGAGCCAGAACCCTTACACCGCCGTTTCCGCCGCGATCCCGCCTGCCCCGCCGCAAGCGGCCAATGCCATCGACATGAGCGCCTACCCGGCCGCACCAAGAGATTATGGGCGTTATCGCAACTGGACCTGGCTCAACGGCCAGTTGCCACCGGGCACCCAGTGGGCGGATTCAGCACAGGTGGCGGAGGCGGTGAGCAACGGCCTGGATCAGCGCGGCCTGCGCCCTTCGCAGAACCCGCAGGCGGCAGACTTGCGGGTCGCGGCTGACACCCGTATCGAAACCCGTCTGCGCCAGGTGCGCGACGATTATTACGATCCGTACTATGGCGGTGCCGGGGTGGGCTACTACAAAGGCTATCGTCACGGTTACGGCGGATACGCCACCGTACCGGTGGTGCGAACCTACCAAGAGCAAGTGGTCGTGGTGAACATCAGTCTGTTCGATGCCCGCAGCGGCCAACCCGTGTGGAGCGCCAGTGCCGAGACCGGCAGTGGCGGCGATCAGTCCGATCGCGCCAAAGCGTTGCGTCAGGCCGTGCAGCGCGCTTTGGCCGCCTATCCCCCTGCGTAACCTGTTACGCGCTTCTGGAGAACCATCATGCTCCGCTGTATCGCTGTCGTGTGTGTTGCCCTGCTGCTCGCCGCCTGCCAGACCGATCGCGTCAATCGCGATTTCGACGCACAGCGCGACTTCGGCGGGTACAGAACCTGGGCCTGGAAAGAACCGGGCCTGCAATATCAACCCAATGACCCACGCATCAAAAGTGACCTGACCGAACAACGCATTCGCCAGTCGGTCAGCGAACAACTCGACCAAAGGGGTTTGCGCATGGCGGCGCCCGGCGCCAAGGCCGATGTGCAGGTGCAGGCCTGGCTGATCGTTGAAAACCGCCAGCAAATGGTCACCACCAACTACGGCGGTGGCGGCTATTGGGGCAACCCGTGGGGCGGTTACTGGGGCGGCCCGATTGGCACCGAAACGCGTAACGTCGATTACAAGGTCTCGACGCTGCAAATCGACATGCTCGACGGCAAGGACGGCAAACTCGTCTGGCGCGGCAGTACCGAACAGGTCGTGAACGACGGCAGCGCCAACCCGGCTGCACGAGAACTGGCTTTGCGTCAGACCGTGCAGAAAATCCTGCAGCAGTATCCGCCGCATTGATGGATAGCAGACCGATACATAATTGTCGGTCTGCCCGATACCCTGTGGGAGACAACCGATCGCGTCGGTGCCGTGCTGACGCGCGGCAAACACAGGACCCTGTGGGAGCGAATTCATTCGCGAAGCGGAGTGTCAGGCGACGTTGATGCTATGGCTGCCGACGTCTTCGCGAATGAATTCGCTCCCACAGGGAACCGGGACCCCATCAACAGGCCCGCGTAACATCTTTCTCCCGGCACGCTCCCCGCGCCCCAACTACACTCCAACCTCGGGTGAGTAGCGATGGCGTAGCCGAAGGAGTGCTGGATGTCTCCCCTGAAATCTCCCTGCGCGCGCCGGGGCCGGCAGCGTGGTGCCATAGGACTGCTGGCCGCGCTGACCATGGCCCTGGCGCTGTTGTGTACGCTAGTAGTGGTCGACAGCGGTCGGTTGTTCATGGAAAAACGCACCCTGCAACGGGTCGCCGACATGGCCGCACTGGAAGCGGCGAGCCTGAACGGCGTCTGCACCGGCAGTAACACCGCCAGCACCTACGCCACTCAGAGCGCCACCCGCAACAGCTTCACCGTCACAGACAACACACGTACCCTCACTACCCGCTGCGGCACGCTCAGCACAGGTTCGAACGGCCTTCGCACCTTCACGGTCGATGCAACCAAAACCGATGCGATTCAAGTGGTGGTCAGCCATACCGTATCACGCAGCATCGCGGCAGGCATTGGCGCGATGTTCGACACCAACCCCACACCCTCCGACATCCAATTGACCGCCGTGGCCGTGGCGACCCCGGCCTTGCCGCCGCTCGCGCAGTTGACGATCAACAGCTCGCTAGCGACCGTGGACAGCACGCAAGCCGGGTTGCTCAACACGTTGTGGGGCGGGTTGCTCGGCGGCACGCTCAACATCTCGGCGGCGGGCTGGAACGGACTGGCCAACGCCAACATCAACCTGCTCAGTTACCTGAATCAACTGGCGATCGACGTCAACGCCCAGGCCGGCAACTACACCTCACTGCTGGCCACCAACATCTCCGTCAAACAACTGCTTACGACGGCTGCCACCGTGCTGCCGCAAAACAATTCCGCCGTTCAGACAGCGATCAGCGGCCTGCTCAGCGTCAGCACCATTGCCAGCGGCACGACGATCAAACTGCAAGACCTGCTGAACCTGCAAACCGGCCTGCCATCCTCCGCTCTCAATGCCAACCTGAACGTGTTTGGGTTGTTGCAGGGCTTCGTTCAAGTGGCCAACAGCAACAGCGGGGCCTACGCCACGATCCCCGCCAACGTGTTGGGGCTGGTGGGGTTGAGCACCAAGGTGAAAATCGTCGAACCCTCTCAACTGTCCGCCGCCGGGGATCCGCGACTGGCGACCGCCAACAGCAGCGACCCCAATCAGATTTACGTGCGCACCGCGCAGGTGCGCACATTGACGAGCGTGGATTTGAGTTCGCTCAGCCCGGTGCTCAATATCGTCAGCGGATCACTCAACACCCTGCTCTCGCTGCTCAGTGCAGACGTCCAGATCGCACCGGCGCCGCTGTCGCTGGACATCAGCCTGGAGGCCGCCAGCGCCAGTAGCCATGTGACCGGCTATAGCTGCGCGTCCGACGCCACCAAAACACTGGCAGCCGACACCAATACAGCGCTGGTCAAACTCAAGGTCGGCAAAATCGACAGCAGCACGTGGAGTTCTTCGGTGGCTGATCTTCCGGCGCCGCAGGAGTTGGTGCTGCTGAATATTAGGACAGGCAACCCGAGGGTCGATTACGGGGGCGGCGGCGTGGGTTTGTTGGTCAACCTGCCGGTCGCAGCGAACAGGGCAACGCTGAATTTCGCTCAGCCTGCCGAAATCGGCGCCACCCCGTCGCCCGTACTGTCACTCAATGGCGACCCGAACATCGTGACCAGCCTGGGCAACAGCCTGAGCAACCCGGTCGTGCTGCACTCGGCCACCAACGCAGGCTTGCTCGGCCTGGTGATCAACGCCGTGACCTCGCTCGTGAATGGCTTGGTCAGCACCGTCACGTCAATCGTCAGTGGCCTGATCGGCCCATTGCTGGACCCGTTGCTGAACCTGGTGCTGAAAAACCTCGGCGTGAACATCGCTAACGTCAACGTGGCTGCCAACCTCAGTTGCCACCCGGCGCAGGCGGTGTTGGTGATTTGAATGCGCGCCCTCCCCCGCAGGAGCGCGCTTGCCCGCGACCCCGGACGATCGCGGGCAAGCCTCGCTCATACGCCCTTCGGGCAGAAACAGGTCTTAATCCCGCGCAATCGGCAACGCGATCCGGAAACACGCCCCTTCGCTGGCGTTGCTCACGCTCAGCCGCCCCCCCATTTGCTCGACGATGCCATAACTCACCGATAACCCAAGCCCGGTGCCGACGCCCACGGGTTTGGTGGTGAAGAACGGCTCGAAAATCCGCTCCAGCAGACGCGGATCGATGCCGCCACCGTTGTCCTCGACGATCAACCAAAGGGTCTGATCGTCCTGTTCTACGTGCAGCGCGATCCAGGGTTCCAGCTCGGGGGTCTTTTCTTTCTTGGAAAGCAGCGCATCGCGGGCGTTGACCATCAAGTTGATCAGCACCTGCTCTAGCTGGTCGACGTGCCCGCGCACTTGCACGCGAGGCCCCGGTTCGCCTACCCGCAACTCGACGCCCTTACCTTTCATGCCCTCGGTGAGCATGTTCAGGGTGCCATCCACGGCATCAATGGGGTCGAACAGTTGCTGTTCGATTTCCGAACGACGCCCGAACACCCGCATGTGGTTGACCACCCGCGCCGCGCGTTGCACCTGAGTATCGATGCGGTTCAGTTTGTCGGTCAGGTATTCGACGTCGGTGTCGCCATTGCTCAGGCGTTTGAGGACGTTGACCACCGCCATGCGCATGACGTTGAGTGGCTGGTTGATCTCATGGGCCAAACCGGTGGCCATTTCGCCAAGGGTGGCCATTTTCGCACTCTGATTGAGTTGCATGCGCGTGCGACGGATTTCCGTGTTGTCGCGGCCCACGGCCTGGATCTCGACCAGCTTGCCGCTGTCATCAAAAACACCCCGATCCGCCCAGACCCACCAGGCATGCTCACGGCCTGGCAACTCCAGACAAATCTCGGCGGTGCTCATCGGCGCCTCCGGCGTCAGTTCGTCGATACGCCGCAAGAACGCCTCTTTCTGCTCGGCAGAGAACCAGTTGCCCAGATTGACGCCCGGCAGTTGTTGCGGCGTGCATTCGAGGTAGTCGGCCAATGGGCGGTTACCGAAATTCAGTATCAGATCCGGCGTATAGCGGCAGATCATCGCGGGCGAGTCTTCGACGAGAATCCGGTAGCGCTCCTCGCTCTCCCGCACACGCTCAGTCGCTTGAGTCGCTTCTGTGACGTCCAGCCACAATCCGACCGCCTCCACCGGCATGCCCAGATCGTCACGCAGCAAACGCGCTTCATCCAGCAGCCAGTGGTATTCGCCTTTCTTGTCGCGCAGGCGATAGCGGCAACTGACCACGCCTTCGCGCAGCAACTGGCGAGTGCGCTGGAACCAGATATCGCGGTCGTCGGGGTGGACGTATTGCGTGAGCAAACCCTCGGCGCATTCGGCCTGGGTCCAACCCAGTAACGGCGTGAGGCTGGCGCTGAAGAAGGTGGGCTCCAAACTGCCCCGGTCATAGCCGAGCACGTAGATCACGGCCGGTGAACTGGCGATCAGGTTATCGAGCCGGGCGTGGGCGGCGGCGGCCTGGATTTCCTGGTTTTTGATGTCGCTGACGTCGAGCATGAAGCCCAGCACCCGCCGGGCCTGCCCGCTGACCAGCACCTGCCCCTGAATCCGCAGCCAGACCGGAGGTTGGGCCGGGTCTTCTTGCTGCAAGCGCACGCACGACAACATGGCTGTCCCGCGATCACGCAAAAGCCCCAGACGGCTTTCCAGCTCATGGCGGTCCGCCGGGTGAATCAACTGCAACCACTGCGTCAACGGCAGCACATCGCTGCTGCCCGGCAAGCCCAGCGTGCGGGCCAGTTGTGGCGCCAACTGCACCTCGTCGCTGTCCGGCAGGAATTCCCACCAACCGGTGCCCAGCAAGTCCTGCAACACCGCCAGACGCTCAAGTTGATGACGATGCGCCTGATCGGCGTGCCGATACAGAATCGGCCCTGCCAGCGCCGAGCAGAGGTTCATCCATTCGCGCTCGCCCAGTTCCGGCGCCTGTTGCGCGGCGTTGTAGAAGCCGAACAACAGCCAGGCCTTGACCGAGCCTTCCTTGTGATGGGGCAGCAAAAATCCGTCGGCATTGCCAAAAGCGCTTTGCAAGTGGACGAGTTGAGTGGGCTCGCCAAAATCGATCTGATGGGTCTGGGTGCTGACCAACGCGTCCAGATCGGTGCCCAGCCGCTGGCCGTCCTGCCACAATTGCGGGGCGGTCTGGGCGTTGAACTGCGCGTAGATGCGCCAGCCTGCGCCACCCGGTTCGGCCAATGCCAGCGCCAGGCAAGGCACGCGGTAACTCTGGGCCAGCTCTTCAAGCTGTTCGGCGGTCACGGCCTGTAACCGGTCGACATGGCAACCACGCACTTTTTCCGCCAGTTGCCCGGCCAGTCTCAGGCACTGCTGACGGCTTTGGGCGACGTTGGCTTCCTCCATCAGATCGCCGATGTCCAGCAGTTGCAGCAGCCATTTTTCGCCCTGCGCCTGCACCCAGCCCCGAGTGTGCAGCACCTGACCATTGGGGCGCCGGAAGTCCAGATCGAGCATGTGCCCGTGCCACTCTTCCGGCGCACCTTCCACCACCAGCGCACTGCCAGGCATCAAATAGCCCATCAAACGCTGTGCAGGCGTGACCACCGCAGCCAGCCCGAGCGCGTTGCGCAACGGTTTGCTGATGCCCGTCACACGGCCCTCCTCGTCCAGTTGCATGTGCCAGTCCGCAATCACCGACGCAGGCTCGACAACCGCAGGTTCGGGCTGTTTTTTCGGCTCGTGTTCGGCAGGCGCCTCGCGTCCGAGCCAACGATTGAGAATTTCGTTTTTAAGGGGCAAGTTGCAGGCTCGCTTGGGCAGAGAGGTAGGTCGGCAGATTCGGTACGTCACCGATTCCGGGGAGTGTTAAAACGGGCACCACTTGGGTCAGTTTGCTTCTGGGGTAGTTGATGCTGACTTGAAGCAATTTGCCGTCAAAGCTGACCGACGTATCGGACGCCACGCTGAACGCGAACGGCGTGGGTATCCACGACAATTGGGTGGTCAGGGCTTGCGTGGCCTGATTTTTGACCACGGTGACGTAACCCGAAACGCTGGGGCTGATCGCAACGCCCTGGCGCACGGCCTCGGCCGCAGCGTTGTTGAACGACTGCATCAGCAGCAGGGGCAAGCTGTAGGTCAGAAGGCCATAGAACACGGCAAAGAAAATCACGAACACCACCGCAAACTCGATGGCGGCTGCGCCTTTTTGTTTTCGAGGGGGGAATATGCGAGGTGTCCTGCGCATGCCGACGTCTACCCTGACAGTGCTACCTTGCAAGGAGCATAGATTCTTTCCGTAAAACAGGACGTTTTTTAGCCCATGAATTTACTGATCCTGCTGCTGTGGTTTGCCGCCTGCGCCGACCAGGATGCTCGGCACAGAAGGGTTTCCAACGTGTTGACCCTCGGTGGTGCAGCGCTGGCGCTGGTCTACCTGCTGATGAATGGCAGCACGTGGCTGGGCGCCTCAATGACAGAGGCAAGGTGGGCGGTACTGTGGGCGCTGTTACTGACACTGCCCGGCTACGCGTTGAAGAAACTGGGTGCCGGGGACGCGAAGTTGCTGGTCACCGTTGCGCTGACCAGCGATCAGATTCACGTGCTGGGCACGTTTGTCGGCGCTGGATTCACCAGTTTGATGTGGCTGCTGCTGCGTCAAAAAATCTGGCCCCATCTGGCTCAAGGGGTTAGAAACCGTTATCCCCAGCTCGCCCCCGAGCCGTCAAACAAACAGCCGTTCGTGCCCTTCCTGTTCACCGGTTTTTTGATGACGACACTCTGTCTTTCCTGAACTCGCATGCGTAGCAGCACGGCCGTGCTGCTACAGGAAAATCGGTAGATCGCCCCCATGCATCTCCCACTAGTCGAAATGCCATCTCATGCTATGTACATAGTCCAAAAGTGAGTCTAGGTTTAGTCCTACGTCCGGGCAGAGAACTGTCCTACAGTGGATTGCCATAAGGATAGGCATGGCGCCGGACCCGGTTCAGCCGTAGTCGCAGCAGGGAGTCGCGCGTGAACAACCATCCCGCTTTAAAGATTCTGATCGTCGACGATCAGCCCCTCATCGTGGATGAGATCCACGAATTTCTGGAAAACAGTGGCTACCCGTGCGTGCCCTGTTACTCAAGCCGCGAAGCCCTCGAATGTTTTCGCGAAGACCCCACCGTCGCCATCGTGCTGTGCGACCTGGACATGCCCGGCATGAACGGCATCGAACTGGTCGAAGCCATGAAGCGCGTGGCGGGGAAAACGCGGATCTTCGAATCCATCATGCTCACGGGCCGCGCCGAGAAGCAGGACGTGATCAAAGCCCTGCGCGCGGGGATCGCCGATTACTACCAGAAGCCGGTAGACCTGAACGAGCTGCTCGACGGCGTGCGGCGTCAGGAAGAATCACTGGAAGAACGCGTGAAGAACGTACAGCACCTGGGCCATCTCAACGACAAACTGCAATTTCTGGCGGCGTCCATCGACGATCTGTGCCAGGACCTGGACAAGTCGCGGCAACTGGCTCAACCGGCGCTGGCGGACAGCGAGGGCGATGTGCAAATCCCGTCCATTTTCGAACAGCTTTCCCCCCGCCAGCTCGATGTCGCCAAACTGGTGAGCAAAGGCAAGACCAACTACCAGATCGCCTGCGAGCTGGGCATCACCGAGAACACCGTGAAGCTTTACGTTTCACAAGTGCTGCGCCTGACTCACATGCACAACCGCACGCAACTGGCGCTGGCATTGTCCCCCACCGCGACCGCGCGAGGGCGGGTGACGGCGCACTAAAGCCTGTGGGGAACTACCGGCCGCTCTGGCGCGCAGCCAACACATTTTCCCTGTAGGAGTGAGCTTGCTCGCGATTGAGGTCTGGCCATCACAACTGCAGTGACTGACCCTATACCATCGCGAGCAAGCTCACTCCTACAGGGGATCGTTGTCTAGTCGTCAGGCGACTCCCATATCGGGAGCCGATCAGTTCCCCCCGCCGCCCCCGCTGCCCGACACACTCCCGCCCTTCTTCTGTTCATAGAAGTCGGGGATCGGGTGCTGGTAGTTGTTCAACCAGTGCTGCTGATCAGTTTAGCGACCTCAATATCGGTCAGATTCCCATCCACGTTCAACTCTCTGTATCGCCCGATTGCGGCACTTTACCCGCCGAGAACCATGGCGAGTGCGCACCCCAAAAGCGCTTTCACCATGGGTGATCCGTTGGCTGGCGATAGCGCGTTACCAGGAGTCATAGGGGATGCCAAATTTGTCGATGTAAGCTCGCGATTCCGGCTCTAACTCCAGGGCGTACCTTCCGTTGGTACGTCCCAAGTCAGGACCTTTTTCGACTACTCGACCTTGCACGCGGCTGACTTCAATCGGGTCCAGACATATCCCTCTGATCCAGGTTTTGGCTATGCCACCGGGGGCAAGGCCAATGACCAAAAGCTCGCGGTGGTCCGTGATCCGTTCTTTCGTGCCTCGGCAGTACGTGTTCTGCTTGACCTCCACCATCGCCTTACGAGTTGCTTCCGGGATATCAACGAAAGCCTCGTAGGTTTGCGGCTCCACCAAAGACTGCCAGCGTACGTAAATCAGACGAGGAACATCGGCGCGCCAGACATCTTTCCCTGCCCCGCTCCCGGGCCTCTTCGGCCAACCTCTCGGATTACCCTTTAGATTCGGCGGCGTCTGAATGGCCGCTATGCCGCTCATGGCTCGCCCGAACACCCGACCTTTGACGTCGACCACATTCGCGGTTTCGATCCAGACTTCCATGTAGTTGGGTGCCAGAAAGCCCAATCGCCACGCGTCATAAGGCAGCTCTACTCCATAGTCATTAACGTGGCTGCACCCGCCGAGAACCATGGCGAGTGCGCACCCCAAAAGCGCTTTCACCATGGGTGATCCGCTGGCTGGCGATAGCGCGTTACCAAGAGCCATAGGGAATACCGAACTTGTCGATGTAAGCCTGAGATTCCTGATTAGGCGGGCGGTAGTAGTGACCGTCTGACAGACCGTCATAGGGTCCTTTCTTTACAATTTGGCCCTGCACTCGGCTGACTTCAATCGGATCCAGGCATATCCCTCTGATCCAGGTTTTAGCTATGCCACCGGGGGCAAGGCCAATGACCAAAAGCTCGCGATGGTCCGTGATCCGTTCCTTGGTAGCTCTGCAGTACGTGTCTTGCTTAACCTCCATCATGGCGTTACGAGTCGCCTCCGGAATATCGATGAAAGCCTCGTAGGTTTGAGGTTCCGCCAACGATTGCCAACGCACATAGATCAGACGAGGAACGTCAGCGCGCCAGACATACTTCCCTTTGCCATCTCCCGGTCGTTTTGGCCACCCTCTCGGATTTCCCCTGAGATTGGGCGGCGTCTGAATGGCTGCTATGCCACTCATGGCTCGCCCGAACACCCGACCTTTGACGTCGACCACATTTGCGGTTTCGATCCAAACCTCCATGTAGTTGGGCGCCAGAAAGCCCAGACGCCACGCGTCGTAGGGTAGCTCTGCGCCATAATCATTAACGTGGCTGCACCCGCCGAGAACCATGGCGAGTGCCCCCCCCAATAATGCTTTGAGCCTATTGATTGCCATGAATAATCCGCTGGTGATCATCAGCGGGTCGGTTAATGAACAGCACTCTTATGTCCGTTCTGTGCCTGTCCTTCACCGCATTCCAGCTCGCGGACAGGTGGATGTAACGGCGGAGTAGCAAGGCCTCTTCGGCGGCGGTCAACTCCAACGCTCCCTTTCTTCCTGTTGCGTAATTCAGAACTTTCGCCGCAATAAGCGTTAGGTCTTCTGGTAAGGCCAGACGCGGATCTCGGTCGTTGATCGCATCGAACGGCGCTCCATGCTGTACCGCCAACTCCCGCATCACTCTTAAATAGACTTTCGAAAGGTCTCCCTCCACCTCACGCTCAAGTGTGCTCATGACGTACACCTGTTTGTAGGCAGGCGTCAGATTGTCCCGGGTACGCGCTTCGTCCTCTGACCAGATGCGCATCTCCGGCTCGATGCCTTGTTCGATCAGGCGCTTGACCAGAGGGCCGACACTTTGACGAGCGCTGGAGACGGCCCGTGCTTGTTCGTTGGGCAACGTCTTGCGCTCCCGGCTGCTGGTGGGTTTCGCCACCAACAGGCGTTCGCGCATGCGAGGTCGGTAGCCACCGCCGATGTCCGAATGGGCACCGGGCAGCACGATATCGTTGCCAGTGCGGATCATGGCGAAATTCAGGCGATGCTCATCCCGGGCGACCAGTTGCACGATTTTGCGGGCGCAGCCTGCGGGTAACCCAAGGTCGAGGCCCGCGTTTCGCGCATTGGCGGGGCTGAAGTCCAACTGCTGAGGCATAACGATACCGGGCACGGTGTCGAAAAGGCCTATGAAGTTCAGGTGGACATCGCGCTGGATTTGCCAGCCAAATCCCTCGACGAACAGTGAAGAGCTGGAAGGCAGCACTTTAGCGAGCCAGCTGTTGGCGCCCTTTCGTATGTCATTGGCGAAATGACGGGCGGCAGCGGCTCCTCGACTGAAGCCGAACACATCAATTTCAAGACGGCGAATCGTTACCCCAGGGTTGTTATCCGTGAAGACCTTCAAACGCTTCAGAATCAACGATGGACTCTGCTGAACCCGAGCCAAAATACCGTACTTCCCCATTCCAGTACCCTGCCCCCACAGATCGTCAGCGCCGCCACTGATAGTTCCTATCCCCTCCAGATAGACAGCAATTGATGCCTCTTCATCTTCTGACCCAATGGGTTCTTCCGTTTGATCCCTATACAAGTCATACAACCGCGCCACATTCGACGTGTCATTCCCATAACTGCTATCCGGCGCACTCCCGTCGAGGCCATAACCGTGCTCGGCGCAGAACTGCTGAATGGCGTCAGCCTCATTTTCCAGCCCGACATCCCGTGCCATGCATCCCGCTACGGATTCGCTGTTGGCCTGGTTGTTACCGGTGCCATCGAAGAACACGCCCAGGCGCAAGGTGATGAGCTGCTCCTGCTCGACTTCTTCTTCCTCTTCTTCAAGTTGCAAGTTGGCAGGCATGATCTCGCGCTGCACGTTCGCAGGTGGCGGACGAACGGAGGCCATCGGCGCGGGGGGATAACCCGGAGCCGATCTCGCGGCCACGTGATTGGCTTTGCTCTCATAAGACGACTTGAACAACGACGGGTTTAGCGTTGCGCGACAGGGGCATGAGCTGTAACTGTCCAACGAACCGGCCACGCGTTTACCGTGGCTGACGATGTAATCGATGCCGTCTACGATTGTGTAGATTTTGCCGTCGACGCCACAGGTGACCCGGTCGCCTTCACGAGCATGATCGATGCCGAACATGTTCACGCCGCTGTGCGCATCGATGACGACACCACCGCATGAAGTCTTGTCGCCTTTCCTTATGAAATACCCTTCCGCCATACGTTCGCTTCCCTGTTGAAACACGCATCCATGCGAGTGGTGTGTAGCCATTGTTGGGTCGGCCACTCAACGGCGGTCGAGCACAGTCCGGGGACTTCTAGCCCTCAAGCTCGGCGAGGAAATCATCAGGTAATGGCGTGTCGGCTCGCTCAACAAAGACGAACCTGTCATTTCGGGTGTTGATGATTTCATCCCCGTTGCTCAAGCGGCTGCCGACGAGTGCGAGATTAAATTGTGTAGTGCCTGAGCCGGTGATGATCTGCGCGCAAGTACCATTGGGGTAAGTAACGACGTCGCCCGGCTGCGCGAGGCGCAACGTCTCACCCTCACGCGTCTCGCAGGTGATGGCCGATGTGGCTTGAAGAATGACACCGCCATCGCGGCTCTGGCTGCCTTCGCTGGCGGGTCGATAGATCGCAATGACCGGGTTCGGAGCGACAGGAACCCCCGGCCGGCAAGCGGTGGTGAACACGAATTCATCCGCTCCCGCCAACGCGGGTTCGCGATTAGTGGCGCAATTCATTGCACGGAGGTGCTCGTCTGTAACGGTGTTGTCGTAGAAAAGCGGTGTCGCTGTACTCATTTGAACTCCAGATCATGAGCGCGTAATTGGGCTGCTGATCCGGGATAGGGATGAGCAAGCATCGTTTGGGCGCTTAGGGTGGAGGACGAGACGAGCAGCGTATGTCGGCATGGCCGATACAGGGCGTCAGAAATGCAGGAGAGTGGCCTAGGCTGTTTCCTACAGAAAGAGGAAGCCTTTAATGTTCGCTTTACGAGTAGGGTGACGGCACATTGAGATTTCAGCGCAGGCTTAGCCGTTGGAAAATCGATGGCCGTCCGGCTACACAAAAACCTGTAGGAATGCCGCCCAGAGCAAGCTCACCTCTACAGGGCCCCGTGTTGACTGCGCAACAGCGCAGTGTCTGTACAACGGGCGATTTTGCGCAGCACCAAGCGCATTCAACTCCCGCCCGCCCCACCGCTGCCCGACACACTCCCGCCCTTCTTCTGCTCGAAGAATTCAGGAATCGGGTGTTGGTAGTTGTTCAACCAGCGCTGCATGCTCAGGTCGCGCTCGATGGGCGCCTGGGGCTGCGGGGTGGTCGAGGCGGCCTTGCCGCTGGCTTGCAGTTGCAGCCATTGCTCGGTGGGTGTGTTGGAAGACGAGGCGTCGTCCGCCAGCGCAATGCCGCCAAAAGCCGCCATACAAAGCCCGATAAAGACGCTGGATTTCACGGCTGGCTCCCTCCATCCGTTGTTGTCGCCGCCACCGCCGCAACCCTCTCAGGCTTGACCCGCACGCTGGCGGGCGATGTCTTGAGTTTTTCCGCGCGGGCCTGTGCATCACTGACCTGATCCGGCGTCAACCCTGCCCGTGAGACCAGTTCGGCGGCCTGTGTCCAGTTGTCCTGATAGATCAGCAGCGTCACCATGTTCGACGCCGCCAGCGTGTCGGACTGCTTGAGTTCGATGGCCGTCAGGAACTGGAACTTCGCCTTGTCCAGCTTCAACTGGTTGAGATAAACGACCCCCAAATCGTTGCGAATTCTTTCATCGGTGGGCGACAGTTTTACCGCCGCCTGCAAATGCATCAGGGCCTGATTGTTGTCCCCGCGCGCCGCAGCGAGCTGGCCCAAGCCGTGCTCACCTTCGGCGGCACGGCAGGTGCCTAAAAGGCTTCGGTACAACGGCTCCGCCTCGTTGCTGCCCAGCAAGCGCAGCACGCGCGCCTTGCGCAGCCGGACTTCCGCCAGGTTCGGCGGCAGGCTTTCCAGATGCGCCAGGCTGGCGTGCAGACGCCCTTCATCGGCCATGTCCTGGGCCATGTTCAGGGCCAGTTCCTGATCGGACGTCGGCTTGGTACAACTGGCCCCCGTGGTGTGTGCCAGCCACGGCGCGCTGCCGTCACTGGCACAGCCACTGAGCAGAGCCAGTCCGATGACTGCGATGACTGCTTTCATGCGATCTCCCTAAGAACTCAGCGCCTTGCCTATGGCTGTGAAGCCCGGCCCTGCGATCACGATCAGCAGCGCCGGAAACAGAAATACCATCATGACCACCGACATCTTTCCCGAGAGCTTGGAGATGTACTCCTGCAAGCGGGTCATGCGGCGGTCGTCGATCAATTGCTTGAGCGCGAGCAGCGATTTCATCGCCCCGCCGCCCTGATGGATCAA
This sequence comes from Pseudomonas sp. Pseu.R1, assembly GCF_045764065.1. Lineage (NCBI taxonomy): Bacteria > Pseudomonadati > Pseudomonadota > Gammaproteobacteria > Pseudomonadales > Pseudomonadaceae > Pseudomonas > Pseudomonas sp. Pseu.R1. The sequence goes on from NZ_JBJGEE020000001.1 coordinate 2,738,151, forward strand.
TTGGTTGAGAATCACGCAGGTGTCGCTGAACTCATCGACCGCCAACTGCGCAGCGATCTTGTTCAGCTCGTCCCCCAGCTCAAGGCCGGAGTCGACCCGCACCAGCATCACTCGCAGCTCGGACGACAGCACCGGCAGTAACCGACGGCCCTCGTTACTCAGCACACGCAGCGCTTGCTCAACCGCCATGCCGGATTCAAAAAGAATGCGCAGCAGCGGAATGAACGTGCCGACCTCGGCCAGTGCCTCCTTTTGTCGTCGCTGAGCCGCTGCGGCGAGCGTGCGCTTGGGCGCCAGATAGCCCAGCCCCATGGCAAAGATCGGCGCCAGCAGCGGGTAGGTCACGTCTTCGAAGAACAGGCTCTGAATCAGCAGCACGACACACAAGAGCACCAGTGGAACGCCCACCTGGAACGCCGCGAACAGCGAGCGCTGGCTCGCTTTGCGCCAGCCGATGCGGTTAAGGAGAATCTGCGTTTCGCTGTCCATGCTCACCGAGCGTTGCCCGAAGCGGCTGTCGCCGAGCAGTCGCAACAGCGTACTGACGCGGCTGTCCCGTGCGACCTCACCTTGCAGGCGTGACATGATCAGGCGCTCGCTGCGGCGCTGGCGGGCGACCGTGATCATCAGAAAGAACCCGGCAGCCGCGAACATCAGTGCACTCAGCAGCAATGCCATGTCAGATACTCCGCAACATGCGCCACAGCGACAGACAACCCAGGGTCTGCATGGTGAAGGCGACCATCAGCATTTTCTGCCCTGCAGCGTCATTCCACATATGCAGCAGGTAACTGGGGTTGACCACCATGAAGTAACCCACCATCGCCACTGGCAACAGCGCCAGAACGACCGCGCTCAAGCGGGTCTCGCCCGTCATCGCGCGCAATTGCCGGGCAGCCTGCTCCCGGTCACGAATCAGGCGGATCAGGTTTTCCAGCAACTCACTGGCGTTGCCGCCATAACGATGGTTGACGCGCAGCCCCAGCGCGAACAGACGAAACTCCTCACGTTCATAGAGTTCGGCAAAATCCTGAACGGCATCCGGCAAGGTGATGCCCAATTGCACGTTGCGCTTGATCCGCGACATCGCCTCGTTCAGCGGGTAGCCCGAGGCGTCGATGCCCTGCAACACCGCGTCCCCCAGCGTCCGTCCGGACTTGAGGCTGCGGATGGTGTGATCGAGCAATTGCGGCAACTGGCTGATCATCCGTCGCACTCGGCGCTGGTAGCGAAAGCTGACGTAAAAGCGCAACACAATGACCGGCAACAGCATGCCCAGCAGCAGCCCGAGGCCGTCGTACAGCAAGAACCCCAGCAACATCACCATCGCCCAGACAGCCAGCGCCAGTGGCAAACGCTCAGCCGGGCGCCCCAGCCCGGCGCGCAGAAACGCACGTTCGAGCCGGGCCAGGCCCGGTTTGGCGGCCACAGGCTCAGGGCGCCCGATCAGCAGACGCGCCATGACCCGCTCGTTCACGCCTTTGTTCAGGCCGCGATAAAACAGGTACACCGACAGGCCGGCGAGCAGCATGAACATCACGCCGAAAACGATGGCGCCCTTCATCTTGAACCTCCTATTCCCGGCCCAGGTTCGGTACGAAAACCAAGCATCGCGGAACCTAGTAATCCAGTTGCCGCAACTTGTCGCCTGCCGGGTTCATCGCCTCGCGCATGAAGCCGAATCCGCTGCGTCGATCCAGGCGGAAAAGCGTGTTGGTGACGTACACGTCGTCGCGAGTGCCCACCACTTCCACCACCTCGCTGACGCAACGTCGGCCGTCCGGCATGCGAGTGAGCTGAATGATCACGTCCAGCGCCGCGCAGATCATCTGGCGCAGGGTTTTCTCAGCGATCTGCCGCCCGGTCAGCCCCACCAGCGTTTCCAGACGCAACAGGGCATCCTGGGCGTTGTTGGCGTGCACGGTGCTCATCGAACCGTCGTGGCCGGTGTTCATCGCGGTCAACACGTCGAGAACTTCGACGCCACGAATCTCGCCGAGGATGATGCGGTCAGGGCGCATCCGCAGGGCATTGCGGATCAGGTCACTGGCGCGTACTTCGCCATGGCCTTCGGCGTTGGGCGGGCGGGTTTCCAGGCGTACCACATGGGGGTGGCCGAGCTGCAATTCGGCGACGTCTTCGATGGTCACCAGACGCTGCTGGGTGTGAATCATTTGGCTCAGAACGTTAAGCATGGTGGTCTTGCCGGTGCCCGTACCGCCGCTGATCAGCACGTTGCAACGCTTGCTGACCGCGTTTTCCAGAAAGTCGTAAATCGACTGATCGATGGTCTGCATGGCCACCAGATCAGAACTTTTGAGCATGTCCTTGCGGAACTTCCGGATCGACACGCACGGCCCGTCCAGCGCAATCGGCGGGATGATCGCGTTGACCCGGCTGCCATCCGGCAAGCGCGCATCGACCATCGGCGAGGACTCGTCCAGACGTCTGCCCAATGGCGCGAGAATCCGCTGAATGACCCGTTCGACGTGATGCGAATCGATGAAGCGCAGGTCCGAGTGATGCAGCACCCCTTCGCGCTCGATAAACACTTTGTTCGGACCGTTGACCAGAATTTCCGTGACGCTCTTGTCCCGCAGCAGCACTTCCAGCGGGCCGAAGCCGGTGAGTTCATCCACCAGCTCTTCGGCCAGCCGCTCCATTTCGTAGCGGGAAATCGCCAACCGCAGACGCGCGACGTATTCGGCCACCTTGTCCGTGACGAACTGCGCCAGCGCCGGACGCGTGCCTTCCAGCAGGTTGCGTCCGCTTTCTTCGATGGCGTCGATGATGTAGCGGTGCAACACCAGTTTCAGGCCCTGCCCGTCGCCGCCACCATCGGCGGGGCGCGCGGACACGCCAAAAAGTTTTTCACCTTTCATTTGTTGGCCCTCAACAGACGGCCCAACCAGCCGTCACGGGGTTTGTCGGTCGTCTGCGACTGGCTCGCCAACCGCTCGCCAAGGTGCCGCAAACCGGTGCTCAGCGACTCCCGAGACGACAGCTCGAACAGCGACAGCCCCTGATTCTTGGCGTTGAGTCGGAACTCCGGACTGAGCGGCAACACGGCCATCGCGGGCAGTCCGAACGTTTTCTCCAAGGCATCGGAATTGGGCGTGACCTGGCGCAGGTACTTGTCCACCAGCAACCCGGCCTGTTGCAGCTTCAAGCCTTTCTCGCGCCAAAGATTGAGAATCGCCAGATTGCGTCGACACTCGATGACGTTCTGGTCGGCGTACCAAAGCAATTGGTCGCAGTGAGTGACAAACGTGCGCAGCGACTCGCTGTCCTGCTGCCCCACCAGATTCACCACCACATGCTGAAAATGCTGGCGCAGCGCGCTGAGCAGCATGTACAACTCGGCCGCGCTGGTGTGCTCCAGCGCCATGTCATCGTCGCCATAGGCCAGAATCCGCAACTGACTGGGGTGAACGCTGAAGGCACTGTCGATCAGGGTCGAGTCGAGTCGCCGCAAATGGCGCACCGCATCGCCGAAGGTGAACGAAGACTCAAGGCTCAACATCGCCAGGCTGTCGCCGCGCGGCATGCCCAGATCCAGCAGCAACGTGCGCTGACCTTTCTGTTGCGCCACCAACGCGAGATGGGCCGACACCAAGGCGCCGTCGCCGTCACACTGGGCGCCGTAGAGCACGGTCAGACCGCCCATGTTCGGGTTCGCCGCCACGGCGGGCAGGCGCTTGCTGAGCCGCCGGACCAGCCCCGCCACCTCACTGGAACGCGAGCCATAAGCCACAAAATCCCGCGCCCCTGCACGCATGGCGTTGAGCACCAGTTGGTTGTCCATGCCGTCGCCCAACGCAACGATGGCCAACATCGGTTTGGCCTCCAACGCGCCTTCGATCAATGCGCTCTGGTTCACCAGATGCTCACGGTCAAGCCCGACGAACACCACGCTGGCGAACGTGACGTCCACCAGCGCCAACAGCTCGTCGAGGCTGCCCGTTCCGGCGCTGACCACTTGCCCCAGCGGCGCCAACGCGCCCTGCAACCATTCAAGGTCGGTGGTGTTGCGGGTAATGGCCAGAAACGTCTGGCTCAGACTCGGTCCCTGACTCATTGCGATAACCCGCCACGGTCGAACTTGCCGTTTTCGAGGAAATACATCTTGAAGAAATTCGGGTCGTAGTTGCGCAGCCCTTCGCCCGGCAACGTCGGCATCGGCGCGTTGACCGCCAGCGGCTGAACCAGATGGGGCGTGACCACCATCAGCAGCTCGCGCTCTTCCCGATTGATCTGCGAGTTGCGGAATAGCGCGCCGATAATCGGGATGTCACCCAGCCCCGGAAACTTGTCGATGGTGGCAATGTTGCTGGTGTTGATCAGGCCACTGATGACGAAGCTTTCGCCATCGGCCAGCGACACGCTGGTGTCGGTCCGACGCACGTTGAGGGCAGGCACTGTGGTGCCCGCGATAGTGACGCCGTTGGTGAAGTCCAGTTCGCTGACCTCCGGCGCAACTTTCAAGGCAATGCGATCACGGCCCACTACCGTGGGCGTGAGCGTCAGGCGCACGCCGTATTCTTTGTATTCGATGGAAATGCCATTGCCTTCGCCATTGGGCACTGGCACAGGGAACTCGCCTCCCGCCAGAAAGCTCGCGCTCTGGCCGCTCAACGCCACCAGACTGGGCCGCGCGAGAGTGTAGGCGAAACCACTGCTTTCCATCGCGTTGAGCATGCCCAGCACTTTGCTGCTGCCACCGCCCCAGACGATATTGAAGTTACTGTTGTTCAGCGGAATCGCCGGGCGCGTGGCGCCAACAGTGCCCGGTGTCACCGTAACCCCCGGAACCGTGCCGGGTGAGCCAAACAGGAAGTTGTTCGACCCCCTGCCGAAGATCGAGGTACTGGCCTCTTTCAGTTTGGTGCGGCTGACCTCGATGAACCGAATGTCCGTCTGCACCTGGCTGGGCAAAGAGGGGTCTTCGGAAGGTGGCAGCGCCTTGTCGGTCATCGCGGTGCTCGCCGTGCCGCGCACGAACACCATGCTCTGCCGGGGCGAGGCAGAACAGGACGTCCAGACCATGAGGCTGGTGGTGCCCGGCCCGACGCCCGTCAGCAGGTAGCCATTGTTGTCGCCTTCAGTGACATGGACGTCCGCAATCTTCGGGTCCCCCACGGCCAGCCGCGTGATCGCGACCGGTGAGCGAATGTCCTGTTGCACACCCTGGCCGATCTCCATCACTGCGGGCATCGATGTCAGTCCGGCACAGTTTGCCGTTGCCGCAGCCGCCGTCCCCTGAACCGGCGCGGATAAGATGAACGCCAACACCACAGGGTTCAATGCCACTATGAAACGCTTGCTCATGAATGCGCAGTCCTTGCTCGACTCAGGGGGTTTGCTGCGTGACCTGATTGCCACGAATCACTTCGATACCGCGTGATTTCTGGCCCGTGCCATTGCCGACCGGCGTAGCGCGGGCAGCGCCCAAATTCAATTGCTCGTAATGAATGACGTTGCGGCTGGAACCCTCCAATTGCGTGGCAATGTCGGTGTCCCCCGCCCAGTAGCGCGCCAGGTTCTTTTCTTCGGCACTGCGCACCGCCAGCCGCAAAGGACCGGCCTGCGAGGCGAGCATCAAGCGGCTGAGAAGTTTTTCCGGAACGGCGACGACGACGCTTCGCGCACCGGATTTGAGTTTCTGCTGTTGCGCGCGGTCATCGCGGCTGAGGCCCTGATCATCCTGCCCCTGATTCACCGGCCCCATGAACGCCCCGACGCTGAGCACGCGCAACGCAGGCACGACCGTCTGCGCACTGCGGTCGGTGCTCATCTGATCAGGCGGCAGATAAAGCAAAACATCGACGTAATCGCCGGGGCTCAACTGGCCGCCTGCACCGATGATTTCATCGATCGCCAGGGCCATGGCGCGCTCGCCGGGACGAATCATCCGCGCCAGCGTGCCACCGGCTTCGAAGCTGTTGTCGTTCAGCCAGGTGCCCGCCGCGAGCGGGCGCCACGATGAGCGCCCGATGGCATCCTCAGGCTTGCTGAAACTTCCGGCAGGCGCGACCTTCAAGCGCTCGACGACCAAATCGTCTGGGGTGATCGGCTGATAAGCGGGCACGTCTCTGACCAGCACCAATACCGGCTGACGGGTGGGGTCTTCGGCAGGTTTTTCGACAGCGACAGGCGCCACGGCAGGGGCAGCGCTATCGGTCACGGGGGCCTGTGGCGCAGGCGCGGGCTGGCGGCTCAGGACCAATCCCCAATATCCGGCAAACAGCGCGCCCAGCAAAAACAACACAGCCAGCCCCATTGTGACGCGACTGTTCATGACGGCCCTCCCGTGCCTGACTACAACCTGAAAACGTTTAAAGACAACCTGTCAGTCAGTTGGCTGTGAACATTCATCCATTTCGCTATGAAAGGTAGTCGAGGTGCTTCAAAACGCCATCAACCGTGGGAAATTTCACGGCGATCTCTTCATTCGGAGGGACGGGGCAAGGCAACGGTACGCGGTCCTCTATCACTTTCGGATTAATGCTTTCTTGTGATTGAAGAGTGGCCCAATGGGGTCAATGCTGTGGGCACGAAGGATTGTTTAACGCGTCATGCGTGCGATAGCGCCTTGTGCGCTGAGGAGTAATCAGATGTTCCTGACTTTCGTATCAGCCATGATTCGACGTTTCGTGAAAGACGAGGAAGCGGCGTCTGCCATCGAATACGCGGTCATTGCGACCATGGTCGCCATTGTCGTGATTGCTTTTGTCACGCCGCTGGGGAACGCAGTCAAGGCCAAGTTCAACTTGATCCTCACGAACCTGGGTGGCACCGCCATTTAGCGATGGATCAAGGCGTCACACGTGTTTCAACCACGTCTCGGCAAGGAAACCAAGATGCCCTCTCATCCCACACGCCAACAATTACTACTCGTTGACGACGAAGAGGACGCCAACGAAGAGCTCGCCGAACTGCTGGAGGGTGAAGGGTTTTGCTGCTTCACCGCCCCCTCTGTGCGGGTCGCGCTGAAGCTGTTGACCGAACACCCTGATATCGCGTTGGTGATCACCGATCTGCGCATGCCGGAAGAAAGCGGCATCTCGCTGATCAAGCGCCTGCGCGAGCACACGTCACGCCAGCACCTGCCGGTGATCGTCACCTCGGGCCACGCCGACATGGAGGATGTCAGCGATTTGCTTCGCCTTCAGGTGCTGGACCTGTTCCGCAAGCCCATCTACCACGTCCGCCTGCTGGAAACCCTCAACAACCTGTTTCCGGAACCCAAGGTTTACCAAGTCGGACCGTGATGCGCTGACATCGCCTTCGAACACGCCGGGCATGCCCCGGCGTTGTTTTGTGTGGACGAAAAAAAGACAGGGGATCATCCGACTCCCCTGTCCGAAACAGACGCGAGCGTTGAGCGAACGTGCCTTCATAGTCGACCGCCGAAGAAAGAACACTGCATCGCGGACATCAGACTCGCGAACGTTCTCACACTGCCCGGCACTACGGCCTGACGCTCAGCCACACCCCACTCAAACCACCGCCGACAACGCCTGTCACACACTGAAGGCCACCTAACGAGGACAGTGGCCTGTGGCTATATATCAGCGTTTTGCAGGCATTCGTGCAATTCGTAACTTGGTATTAATCCGTTAGGTACGACGAGGACATTCGATGGCTGGCCAACTGCATTCGCCAGCAAGCCGGCTCCCACAGGTTAAGCACCGAACAAAAAGACCCGAGTCCGACGCGGTCATTGTGGGAGCCGGCTTGGCGACTTCAATCCACCACACTGAACTCCACTCGCGCAGTCTGTCCGCTTTCATCCAGCACACTCAGTTGATAACGCCCCAATCGGGTGAACGTGTGGGTGTAGCTGTCCTGATTCGCGGTATCCCCCACCGGCGCACCATCGATGAACCACCAGCGTCGGCCATTGCCCCCCAGCGCCGACAGTTTCAGACGAAGCTCTTGCTGACTTCCCGCAGGCAGCCGCAATTGGTCACCTTCACGCACACCCACAATCGAGATGGGTGCGGCAAGGCTCAAACCCTGAGGCGGGCAAGAAGGGTCAATGACAGGCAGTCGCGCTTCCCGTCGCTCGCTTTTCGGCAACCAAGGCTCCAGCGGCGCAGGCCAGAGCGCGATGTCGCGGGCCTCGGCCTGTGGACAACTCGCACCGACGCGCAGGCCTTTGTCGTTGATCCAGACTTTCTCCAGCAAACCTAAACCCAACGGCTGATCGGTGGCTTGCAGCGTCGGCGGCGTGGTGCCATCCAGCGTCCAGGCGAAACGCTGGCGTCGGCAGTTGGGGTCACTTTTGCTCATTGGCTGCCCCAACGGCCAGCAGATCGCGGCGACACCGACGCTCAACGGCACCGGCTGAACCGGCGGCAGGATGTTGCGCTGAGCATCGCGGTTGACCAGCAGATCGTGCACTTGCAACATCAACGGCGCCGCAGACGCCAGGCCAAACTGCCCTGGAACCGGCGTGCCATCAGGTCTGCCAATCCACACGCCAATCAGGAAGCGAGGCCCGACGCCAATCGACCAGGCATCGCGAAAGCCGTAGCTGGTGCCGGTTTTCCACGCCAGTTGTGGGCGCTGCACCAACTCGGCGTGGGGGTCCAGATCCGGTCGCGACTGGCCACTGAGGATGCGCCGAATGATCCACGCGGCCCCCGGCGACATCATCGGTCGGTCACGCAATCTGTCTTCAGGCTGCAAGCGAATGTCGGCACTGCGCCCTCCCCTCGCGAACGCGGCGTAGCCACCGACCAAATCTTCCAGACGACTCCCCGCGCCACCCAGGATCAGCGCCAGATTGGGTTCGGCGAGCGGAGGTAACGTCAGGGGTACACCACCATTGCGCAACTCTGCCGCAAAGCGCTTCGGGCCATAGGCTTCCAGTAACTGCACGGCGGGCAAGTTGAGCGACATCGACAATGCGGAGCTGGCGGCCACCGCACCGTTGAAACCAGACGAGAAATTGCCCGGTCGGTAATCGCCATAACGTCGCGGCACGTCCTGCATCAGCGATTCGGAATGAATCAGCCCCGCGTCCATGGCCTTGCCGTAGAGAAAGGGCTTGAGTGTTGAACCCGGCGAGCGCAGCGCATTGACCATGTCGACGTGCCCAAAGCGCTTGTCGTCGCCAATGTCCACGGAGCCGACGTAAGCGCGCACGGCCATGTTCTCGGCCTCCACCACCAGAATCGCCGCTGACGTGCGCTCGGGCAGACGCGCGCGCCAGCCCAGTAACAAGTCTTCGAGACGCCGCTGCAAACTGGCGTCCAGCGTGGTGCGAATCAATGGCGGGCTGTTGGGGCGATTCAGGCGGCGTGCCAGCAACGGCGCCAGGCTCGGCTCCTGACGCGGCGCCAACAGCAGCGGTTCTTCCAGCGCTTCGTTGACGGCCTCTTGCGGCCATTGGCCAAACTCGGCCAGCCGCTTGAGCACTTTGTCCCGCGCGGCTTGCGCACGTTGCGGATGGCGGTCCGGGCGCAACCGGCTGGGCGCTTGAGGCAGCACGGCCAGCAACGCGGCGTCGGCACGGGTCAGTTGTTGGGGGGATTTTCCCAGGTAGGCCCAACTGGCTGCCGCCACGCCTTGCAAGGTGCCCCCGAACGGCGCGCGATTGAGGTACAGGTCGAGGATTTCCTGTTTCGACAGGTGCCATTCCAGTTGCAGCGTGCGCCACAGCTGTCGAAGTTTACCAGGCAAGGTGCGCGAATGCGGATCGAGCAAACGCGCCACCTGCATCGACAACGTGCTGCCCCCCGACACTACGTGGCCGCCGCTGAGGTTCTGCCACGTCGCCCGGACCAGCGCCATCGGGTTCACGCCGGGATGTTGATAGAACCAGCGATCCTCGTAGGTCAGCAGTGCTTCAAGGTAATAGGGCGAGACCTGCTCGACCGTCACCGGATAACGCCACACGCCGTTGGCATCAGCGAAGCGCCACAAAGGCGTGCCGTCTTCGGCCAAGACGACGCGAGCCAAGTCGTCTTTGGGTAACGGTAACGGCCAGATACGGTCAACGAGCCAGAGCAGCAGGCAGACGCCAATGAGTACAACGCCGATGCGTCGTAGCACACGTGTACGCCTATAAAAAACTCCATGCGTCATGCCAAACAGCCTTTATGCTCTAGGGAACTCGCCCAGCCCATCGACAGCCAAAGCGAACATTCCCTTTCGCGTTTCATTTTTTTCATCAGGAAACAGACATGCAGGTAGAAAGCATTTTCGAGTGGCTGGGCCAGGTCATCGGGGCCGTGATCCGCTTCGTGGTCGATGGTTTGAGCTGGTTGTTCAACCTGTTCACTCATGCAGGTGGCAACTTCGTCGACGGCCTGGCGCGCACGCTGGGCATGGACACCTCGCTGATCAGCATCGTGGCCCTGATCATCGGCCTGATGCTGCTCTACTCGGCGATCCGCGCCTTCATGCGCGCCTCGATCATCATGGGGATCATCTGGTTGTTTCTGGGGCTGTGGCTGTTGAGCTGGATTATTCATTGAGCAGCGATTTGCCAGGTTCGTAACCCTATCTGGGAGTGAGCTTGCTCACGAATGCTGACATCCAGCCAACACATCTTTAAAGGATGTACTGGCCTCTTCGTGAGCAAGCTCACTCCCACAGAAGTTCAATGATTCCAGCCCCTACCCATCACCTCTTCCCTTTCACCACCAACTGCGCTGGCGCATCACCCAGTGCCTGCCAGTTCGGCCGGTACATCGACTCCACTTGCGGCGGCGGCACGCGATAAGTACCCGGTGTCACGGCCCGCGCCAGATACAGCAGGTGCACCGTGTTGAAGCCCTGCAAATCCACCGCCGCCACATAGCGGTCGCCGCGGAATTCCTGGTGCTTCAACCCGGCGTTTTCCATCGACTCCCGCCACTGTTTTACCGACTCGCTGGCGTCTTCCAGGCTGGCCGCGCTTTGCGCCAGATTCTGGTTTTCTATTTCAAGACCGGCAGGCAGCAGGTCAACCACCAACGCGTCCGGCACACGCTCTTTGGATTTCAATTCCAGGTGCACCAGCACCAACTCGCCGCTCTTCAAGGCATTGAGGTTCAGTGCCTCGCCATCCATGCCCAGGTACTCGCGACGAATCGCCAGATTCTCACCACCAGCCGCAGGCGGCTGCGAGGGGTAGCCAGAAATGGTCATCTGCTGATACAGCGTCTCGCTGCCGGTGTTCTGCACCGTCAGCGGAGAGGCCAGTACCGAGCTGTCCAGTTTCACGCCCGGCTGATCGTTGCTCAGTTCGCGGTTGTTGCTGCCGCTGTTCAACGTCGCGGCCCATTTCGCCTCAGGCTTGCCCAGCAGATCACGCCCAGCGAGGAACAGCGAGTTACGCTCCTGAGTCGACAAATAACGACTGGCCGCGACCTGATCCGCCAACGCAAACAGCCGCTCCTCGACCTTGTCCGACGCCAGTTTGTTTTCTTCGAGCAGCGACAGAATCAACGCCTGATCACGCAGCGGACTGCCGTAATCCGCCAGCCAGTCGTTGGCCTTTCGACCCGCTGCCAGCCCCGCCAACAGCGCCTGATCGGCACGCGGTTTGTCGCCCATTTTTTCCAGCGCGATAGACAACTGCACCAATGGCAAGCCTGAACGCGCATCGCTGCGGCGATCGAACAGACTGCGCAGTGCACCCAACGGCGCCTGTTGACTGCGCGACAACACCAGACCGGCGTAGGCCTGAACGGCAAAGCGGGTGTGGTCGGCGTTTTCGCTGTAGTTGACTTCGATCTGATTGCGCTCTTGCAGGTAACGCAGCAGCCGTTCATTGGCCTTTTTCAGCGCCTCGGGCGGCACCGCGAAGCCCTGATCGCGAGCGCGCAGCAGGAAGTCGGTGACATACGCGGTCAGCCAGTATTCCTCTTCGCCATCCGAACCCCACAGGCCGAAGCTGCCGTTGTAACGCTGCATGCCCAACAGGCGCTCGATGCCGATCTCGATCTTGTGTTTGCGCACCTCATCGGACTCACCCTCAAGCCCCAGTCGCTTGAGGGTGGCGGCATCGGCATACAACGACGGATACAGGCCGCTGGTGGTCTGCTCCAGACAGCCGTAGGGGTAAGCCTTCAGCGCACGAATCTGTTCGCCAAGGTTCAGCGGTGGACGGCTGGACACCGACAGCAGCGCCTCACGCCCGGCAGGTTCGAATGCGTCCAGCGCACCGTCCGGCAGGCTCCAGGCCTGATCCTTGAGCACGGCACGGTACTGACGCAGCATCGCCGGATAAGCCGGACGCACGCCAATGGTCCACTCGCGGCTGAACGCTGGCAGGTTTTCGCCCGGCAGGTCCAGGCCATTGACGGTCACTTTGATCACGCCTTGACCAAAACCGCCCTGCGCTTTCACCGGGATCTGCAACGTCGTGCGCTGGCCTTGATTCAGGCTGACCGCTTTCGCGCCGTCGCCTTCACCCAGGCTCAACTGCCCTTCTGCTGTGACCTGCACATTGAGTTTCTGCGCTTTGCCGGACAGGTTCGACAGGTCCAGCGCCACTTTGGTCTGGTCGCCTCCCGCCAGAAAACGCGGGGCCGACAGTTCGGCAATCAGCGGCGCGGCCACAACGGTTTTCGCTTCGGCCATGCCATAGCGTTCGTCGGTCCAGGCCTGCGCCATGATCCGCAGTTCGCCGTTGAAATCAGGAATGTCGACGCTGACTTCCGCATCGCCCTGCTCGTTCAAGGTCACTGGAGCGCTTTGCAGAGCAACGATGGTCACGCTGGTTTCCGGGCGCTTGCCGCCCTTGGCCAGTGCGGCATCACCACCGAAGGCCAGACTGGCGAGACGATTGCGCCCGGCTTCGATCAACTGGCCATAGATGTCGAGCTGATCGGCACCGTATTCCTTGCGCCCGAACAGGCTGGCGAATGGATCGGGCGTAGCGTACTCGGTGATGTTGAGAATCCCGACGTCCACCGCTGCCACCAGCACGTGCACGTCTTTTGGAATCGAGCCATCGGCGTTCTTCGCGTTGACCTTGAGTTTGAGCGGCTGCTTGGGACGCATCTTCTCGGGCGCCGTCACGGTCAGCGCCAGCTTGCGTTGCGAGCGATCCAGCGGCAGGTGCAGCACGCCGACGGCACGCTTGGGCGTGACATTGGCCTTGCGTTCACCCGGACGAATCACCAGCGCGCTGACGTACAGGTCGTGGCGTGCCCATTTCTTGTCCACCGGCACGTCGAAGGTCTTGCCCTCTGCGGGCACGTCGATCTCTTGCCACCAGAGAGGCCCCTCGCTCGACTCCACCAGCAGATAGCCCTTGCCCGCAGACGGCGGTGTGACGGTGACTTTTGCGGTGTCGCCATCGGCGTAGGCCGGTTTATCCAGCGCCAGCTTGACCTGATCAGGACGCACGGCGCCGCCTTCGGCGTTGTCCTGCCAGCGATAACCGGCCCAGAAGCGCACGCTGCTGACGATGCCAGTGGCCGGGTCTTCGACCTCGACGCGGTAAGGACCCCACTCCACCGGGAAGCTGACTTTGACGGTGGAATCCTTCTTCACGCTGACCGTTTCTTCGGACAGGTTGAGGAATTTCTCGTTGTAGTGATAGCTCCAGCCATCGCTCTCCGAGTAATTCCAGTAATAGTCACGACGCTCACGAATCAGGCGAACTTTGAGGTTGTCGGCCGCCAGTTTGTGGCCTTCGGCATCGGCCATCAGCACTTCGAATTCCACCGGGCCATCGCCATCAGTGGCTTCGCCGTCGAACAGGCCACGCAGGCCCGGCATTGTGTCGGCAGGCCAGACCGGTTGTTCCAGACGCCGAGTGATCGGCCGTCCGCCCGACTCCTGCAAACTGGCTTGCAGCACCAGTTGCAGCGGCGAGCGGGCCTTGGCCCATTGACTGTCGATGCTCAGGTCCAGTTGGCCGTTGGCATCCAGCGTGCTGTCTTCAATCTCCAGATCCTGCTTGAGGTCTTCTTCGGTGATCGAACCGAATTGATAGCCCGGCAATCCCGGCACCGCTTCACGCAGTGGGCGCACGTACAGTTGACCGGTCAGGCGATTGCCCGAGGCAGGCGCGCCATAGAGGTAACGGCCATTGATGGACACATCGAATGGCGCGTCAGGGGCCAGCGGGGTGTCGCTACCCTTGAGTTCGAGGGCCATGCGCTCCGGCAGGAAATCCTCGACCTGAAATTCATACAACTGCGGCTTGCCATCGCCCAGGTCGAAGACCAATTGCCAGCGTCCTGTCGGGGCTTCGTCCGACAGTTGCAGTTGGTATTGATACAGCCCGGTGGCGTCAGCTTCCCACACGAATTTGCGACTGACCTGCTCGTCGGGGCGTCGCACTTCGACGGTGATCGGCTGAGGTTTCACGCCCTTGCCGTCGTTGTCGCGCAACAGGCCGTTGAGCAGCACGGTTTCGCCGGGGCGATACAGGTCGCGCGGGCCAAAAATAAAGAATTGCAGCGGGTGCGCTTGCGGGCCGGTGATGTCGAACTCGGCCAGATCCAGCGCTGCGCTGTTCAGACGCAACAGGCTGGTTTGCTCGGCCTGCTTGGCCAGCAGCACTTCGGCCTTGGCGGGCAACGGCAGCTCGGCGTGACCGGCATTGTCGGTCTTGGCCTGACCGACCACGCGCCCCTTGTTGTCATACAGCTCAAGATCAACGCCATTCAGCGCCTTTCCACCTTCCAGCGCTTGAGTGAAAACATCGAGGCGATTGGCGTAACGATGCGCCGACAGGCCGATGTCACTGAGGGTGAACAGCGTTGCAGGCTGGGAATAGTTGTAGGTGCCTGAAGCGCGCATGACCGCCAGATACACACCCGGCTGTTGCAACGGCTTGAGTCCGGCAATCGGCAGCAGCACGGTTTCCCGAGTGTTGCGCGCAGGGTTCAGGTCGAAACGACCGCCGTAAACCAGATCGGCCATCGGCAGCAGTTCTTTGGATTCATAGCTTTGCAGGCTGGACGAGCCTTCCCATGAACTGAGAAACGCAGGCAGTGAGTCCGGCTTGATGCGGAAGAACTCGACATCGACCTTGTCGACGTTCAACGCGATCACCGGCAAGCCTTCGGCCAGGCGGGTCGGCAACAGGCTGCCACGACTGGCGAAGCCAACCGTCGCTTGCAGGTCAGAGGTTTCCAGGCGCGCTGAATACTCGGCCGCCAGGGTGTTGTTGTTCACGGCCGCCAGACCGGGATCGATGGTGAGGACCAGTTTGCGCTTGGGTTCCAGATGACGCAGACGCAGTTCCATGAGGTTGTCCGACAGCTCCCAGGCGCCATCGACCTTGCCGTTGACGCTGTCCACCAAGTGCACTTTTTCAGCGAACTTCTGGTCGGGATTCAGCGGCACGGAAAAACTCAGCGACAGCGTACTGGCGCCGTCGAGCTGGATTTCCGAGACGTCCACCATTGTCAGCTCACGCCCGGCGTAACGCTTGCTCAGCGCCGGGATGTCCAAAGCGGGCTTGGGTTTGGCCGTTTCTACGGCTGCGGCTTGAGGCGCGGCAGGCTGCGCGGGGGCAGAAGCGGGTTTGTCGGAAGTGGAGGAATCGCAGGCACTGAGCAGTACCAGCGCACAGGCCAGGAACAATCCTTTGTTAAGCATGAGGCACTCATTGGCGGCAGTTGTGATGAGGAGCAGCAGTTATAGCACCGCAATCGGGATCGTAAAGCGCGGCGCGGACATAGACCGTGGGTTTGTGCGTTTGTTCGCAGGGGCCGCTTCTACCCGCACATCGGCAATGTCTTCGCTTGCGTTACAATCCCGCGCTTGCACGGGAGCCCTCATGTCCAACTTTCTCTCTGACTGGCGCCAGCGCACCACCCATCGGCAGGTGTGGGCGCTGGCGGCGCCGATGATTCTGTCGAACATTTCGGTGCCGCTGGTCTCACTGGTCGACAGCACTGTCATCGGCCATCTGCCCCACGCTCATCAATTGGGCGCGGTGGCTGTCGGCGGCACGCTGTACAGTTTTCTCGCCTGGGCGATGAGCTTTCTGCGCATGGGCACTACAGGGTTTTCCGCTCAGGCTGCCGGGCGCGCAGACGGGGTCGCGCTGCGCCAGGTGTTGCTGCAGGGCCTGTTGCTGGCCTTGGGCTTTTCCTTCCTGCTCGGTTTGATCGGCCTGCCGTTTCAGCACCTCGCGCTGCAAATGATGCAGCCCTCTGCCGATCTCAATGATCTGACTCGCGACTTCTTTCACACCCGGCTGTTCGGTTTGCCTGCTGCACTGGCGAGCTACGCGTTGGTGGGCTGGTTCCTTGGTCTGCAAAACGCCCGGGCGCCGCTGGCGATTCTGCTGACGACCAATCTGGTCAACATCGCGCTCAATCTGTGGTTCGTCCTTGGACTGGATTGGGGTGTGGTCGGCAGCGCCCGAGCCTCGGTGGTTGCGGAATGGATCGGAGCGTTGCTGGGCCTGGCGTTGACTCAACGAGGCCTGCGCGACTATCCGGGCCATCTGGCGCTCTCAGTGCTCAAACGCTGGGCGAGCTGGCGACCCTTGCTGGTCGTGAACCGCGACATTTTCATCCGCAGCCTGGTGCTGCAATCGGTGTTCTTTCTGATCACGGTGCAGGGCGCACGGCTGGGCGACGCCACCGTGGCAGCCAATGCCCTGCTGCTCAATGGCCTGCTGCTGACCGCCAACGCACTGGATGGCCTCGCCCACGCGGTTGAAGCACTCTGCGGCCACGCCATCGGTGCGCGTGACCGAGACGCCTTGCGTCGCGCACTCAACGTAGCGGGCGGGTGGTCACTCATTTGCAGCATCGCCTTCGCGCTGTTGTTCCTGTTCGCCGGGCATCTGTTCATCGAGATGCAGACCGACATCACCGCCGTGCGCGAAATTGCCTTCGTCTATTTGCCCTATCTGGCCCTATTGCCCCTGGTGGCCGTCTGGAGTTACCTGCTCGACGGCCTGTTCATCGGCGCGACTCGCGCGCGGGAGATGCGCAATGCGATGGTGGTGAGCGCACTCATTGCTGCGCCCTTCGCCTGGATGGCCAGCACCTTGGGGAACCACGGGCTGTGGATCGTATTTCTGCTGTTCATGGCGCTGCGAGCACTGACACTGGGCTACCTCGCCCGCGGCTTGAATCGCAACGGAGGCTGGTTCGCCTGACCCAGCGGCTGATCAGGCTCATGCCAACCCGGCCTCCTCGGCTTCGGCGATGGACGACAGCATGATGCGCAAGCCGCTGAGCGAAATGGATCTGGAATCAATGGTCACCATGCTGTTGCCCACCCTGAAATGCATTTCATTGTGCTGGGCCATCCGCACGATGAACTGATCGTCGATCGAGAAGCTCTGCGACTCATCAAGAAACATGGATCTGTCGATACGCGTCGTGATCACCCGGCGCGCAGGCGAGTCAACGTTGGGTTCGGTCTCCGGATTGATGTCCGGGTCCCACAGCCGGTCGCTGATATACGGCTTGCCGGGGTCACCATTGCGAAACCGGACAACGACCTCCATTCCGCCCCACCACGGCTGGCGCGCGTGGGCGAGAACGGTGTCGAGCGCAACCCAGCATTCATTGAAACGCGCACGATCCCCCTGATTGCTCCAGTCAAAACGCACCTTGAGCCGCCCCTCCGCATTCGGCGCGACGGGTTCGAACAGCCGACCGACCACACAGGCCCGCTGCATGCCCATGCGAGGTGTGGACGTTTCCATTTCGCTCATTCGACGTTGCTCGGCGTCCTCGTCGAAACGCGCGGGCTTCTCATCAGTGAATACCACCACATGCCGATGGCGTGCATGCAGGAAGTGATAGTACATCCCCTCCTCCGCACAAAGCCGCTGGACCAGTTGCAGATCACTTTCGTGGTACTGCCCACAATAATCACGCGCCTGACAGGGCCGCTTGCGCTGCCAGAGACAAGCGCGCGGGCCGATACCGTGTTCGTCCAGCACCAGCTTGATGATCTCTTCGGCGGTCATGTCCTGGAAGACTCTTTGGTTGTACCGATAAGCCATCAGCCCCAATCGAGGCCCCAGCGTCAGACGGTAGCGGGAGGGGGCGACAGGTATCAGATTGCCGGATACGACACCGGTCGGAACGCGAACGATGCTCTGGATATACCCGTGAATGCCGGTACGCGCGCCCAGGTCATGCAACCAGGCTGCGCTAAAGAGCAATTCATGGGTATCCAACGTGCTTTCAGGGTGAGTGATATCGAGCGTGAACACATAAGGCTGGTTCGGCTCTTCGCTGCTTTCGCAGGCCACGACCTCAAAGGAATGCCTGGAGCGATTGATCTCCAGACGCAGTGGCATGGCTTGGGCGAGCGGTGACATGGAGAGAATGACCTCGACAGACAATTTCAGGCGGTCGAGGATTCTGTAACAGAACGTCTGCGAAGTAGAGAGGGTAAACGCAGAACAGGAAAGGCCCTACAACGCTGGATAGCACGCCTACAAAAATCCTGTAGGAGTGAGCGTACTCACGACAGCAGCGTGTCAGACCATTGGCTTTTTTGACACACCGCTATCGTGGGCTGGACGCCCAGAGTACACACCTACGGGTACAGCGTCCGGCTCCGTTACGACGACAGGTACGAAGAACGCGTCAGGCCCAGACGCAACGCGTCCAGATACTGAGTCCGCTCCCGCGGGCTGATGCGCGCACTGGCCACTTTGTCGCGGTAGTGGGTCATCAACTCTTCCGGCGACAGGTGCACGTAACGCAGCATGTCTTCGATGGTGTCGTGGGTTTCGATACCAGCCGAATACGCGCTGCCGTCCTGATTCTGGTAGATGTTCACCGAGTCGGTGTCACCGAACAGGTTGTGCATGTCTCCCAGGATTTCCTGGTACGCACCGACCAGGAACACGCCGAGCAAGTAGTCTTCGCCGTCGTTCAGCGCATGAACGGGCAGGCTGGTTTCAATGCTCTGCTCGTCGACGTACTGGTTGATCTTGCCGTCGGAGTCGCAGGTCAGGTCTTGCAGCACGGCACGACGGTCCGGCTCCTCGTTCAAGCGGTGCAACGGGATGATCGGCAGCACCTGATCGATGGCCCACGTATCCGGCAAGCTCTGGAACACCGAGAAGTTGCAGATGTACTTGTCAGCCAGTTTGTCGTTCAGTTCATCCAGCACTTGGCGATGGGAACGCTGACGTGCCTTCAACGAGTTGTGCAGACGACGGCAGACGGCGAAGTAGCACTGCTCACCGAGGGCCTTTTGCGCCAGCGTGATCTTGCCGTCCGAATACTGGGCAGCGATGTCGCTCATGTAGTGCGTGGCGCGCCAGTAGGTTTCGGTGACCATTTCGATGTCGGTCGGCCCCAGCAGATCGATCAGCCATTGCAGGGTTTCCGGCAGGCTTTCCTTGTCTTCGATCACCGGCACTTCGTCGTTGTGACGCTCAACGTCAGTGACCTGAATCACCAGCATCGCGTGGTGGGCGGTCAATGAACGACCGCTTTCCGAGAAGATGTGCGGGTGCGGCAGGCCTTGCGCGTCACAGAACTCCTTGAGCATGCCGACCACGACACCGGCGTAATCGTCCATGTCGTAGTTGATCGAACTGGCGTTGCGCGAATGGGTGCCATCGTAGTCAACACCCAGGCCGCCGCCGACGTCGATGTGATCGACCGGCAGCCCCAGGTTGCGCAGCTCGCCGTAGTAACGAATGGCCTCTTTGAAGCCATGCTGATAGTCGGCCAGGTTGGCGATCTGCGAGCCCATGTGGAAGTGCAGCAGGCGAATGCCCTGATCCAGACCGGCTTTGGTGAAGCGCTCGACCACCGACAGCAGTTGCGCAGCGGACAGACCGAACTTGGACTTCTCACCCCCGGTATCCGCCCATTTGCTCGACGCCAGCGACGACAGGCGCACGCGCAGGCCCACTTGAGGGGCGACTTTCAGCTCGGCAGCTTCTTCGATGACCAGTTCGACTTCGGATTCTTTCTCGATGACGATGAAGACGTTGTGGCCCAGCTTCTGGCCCATCAATGCCAGACGAATGAATTCGCGGTCTTTGTACCCGTTACAGACGATGGTGCCGCCCTTCGGCGCCAATGCCAGCACAGCCATGAGCTCAGGCTTGGAGCCTGCTTCAAGGCCGATGGAAACGTTCTGGGTGGCGATGATGTTTTCCACCACCGCTTCCTGCTGGTTGACCTTGATCGGGTACAGCGCGGTGTACTTGCTCTGGTATTCCAGGCGCGCGATGTTCTCGTCGAACGCACCGGTCAACTGACGCACGCGGTCTTGCAGGATGTCGGGAAAACGCACCAGCAGCGGCAGGGACAGGCCGCTCTTGCGCAGCTCCTCTACCTGCTCGTAAAGGTCGATGGGCGAACTGCCCGGGCCGTTGGGGCGAACTTCAACACGCCCGGCTTCGTTGATTGCAAAATAACCAGCCCCCCAATGGCGAATGCCATAGACACTGCGGCTGTCTGCCACGGTCCATTGGCTGCCATCGTCTTTGCGTGTGCGTCGTACGGACATCGAAGTCCCCTATATAAAAAGTCATGAAGCCCCGGCCTGACCGGCTGGGCGCAGTGTATAGAGTGGAAATGACGGTTTGGCGCCGATGCGCATGCGTCTCCCGAATGGCTCAGTAGACCCATGACACGCACCAGAGTTTGCTCTGAAACCCGCGCTCGACCGACAGCGAAACCTGGACAGGTGGAACGAAAGGCTCAACCGCCCGACTTTTTCGCCTTGAAACCCTGTTTGACCAGTTCGGCCAACAGCGTCTCGACGTG
The DNA here is from genome assembly GCF_045764065.1 of Pseudomonas sp. Pseu.R1. Classification (NCBI taxonomy): domain Bacteria; kingdom Pseudomonadati; phylum Pseudomonadota; class Gammaproteobacteria; order Pseudomonadales; family Pseudomonadaceae; genus Pseudomonas; species Pseudomonas sp. Pseu.R1. The sequence continues at coordinate 2,758,826 of NZ_JBJGEE020000001.1, forward strand.
ATCGCCTTGAATCTCGATCACGCCGTCCTTGAGCGCACCGCCGGTTCCACAACGTCGTTTGAGCGTAGACGCCAGTTCCTTGAGCGCCTCTTCAGGCAGCGGAACACCTGTGATGGTGGTCACGGTCTTGCCGCCACGGCCCTTGCTTTCGCGGCGCACGCGAGCGATACCGTCCCCTTCGGGGATCACGGATTTCTTGCAGATGCAGGCGTCGACAGGCTGGCGGCATTCGGGACAATGCCGTCCGGCGTCAGTGGAAAATACCAGGCCACCAAGGGCGGCGAAGGAGGCGGCTTTTTTGGCCACGGGCAATCCTCTTCTTGAGGACCAAAGTCTGGACGGCGACAGCCGACCGCGAAGCCCCACTCAGGCAGGGGCAGCGCAACCGGACCGTGGAGACAGTCCGGCGTGAAAAGGCGCGCAGTGTAACGGCAAACCGCCCTGATGCTAAGTGCAAATATGCGCCAATTTACGGGACTTTTGCGACGTCGCCCAAATAGCGCTTCAACGCAGCCAGAGAGTCCGGGCAATAAGGCTTTTCAGCGGTTTCACGCAGCACCTGATCGATGCCGATGAAGCGGGCTTCCAGCACTTCCTCAGGCTGCAATTTCAACGGCCCATCCCAGACTGCCGAAAACACGGCGCACCATAAGCGGTTGTCCGGTTGATCGAAGAAAAACCGCTCATGTGCCGTCAACTCGACACCGGCCACACCCAGCTCCTCCTCCAGCTCACGGGCAGCAGACTGTGCATAATTTTCGTCTGCCTGCACCATCCCGCCCGCCGCCACATCCCAGTACCCCGGATAGATGGCTTTGCTCAGAGTGCGACGATGCACGCACAGCTCGCCCGCAGAATTGAACAGCAGAATGTAGGTGCCCCGACCGATCAGCCCACGCTCACGCAATTCGGCGCGAGGCAATGAACCCAGCAACTGGTCCTGACGATCGACCCAGGCAATCAGCTCGGCGTCGGAAGCCGCGCGATGCGCGACTTCGTTTTCAGAGACCGACATCGATCAACCCTGCGACAGCAGTTGGCGCAGGTCGATGACGGCTGCGTTGGCGCGGGACAGGTAGTTGGCCATGACCAGCGAGTGGTTGGCGAACACGCCGAACGGGCTGCCGTTGAGGATGACCGGACTCCACATCGGCTCTTGAGAAGCTTCCAGTTCACGAATGATCTGACGCACGCTCACGGTGGCGTTTTTCTTCGCCAATACGTCAGCGAAGTCCACTTCAATGGCACGCAGCAGGTGCGACAAGGCCCAAGCCTGACCACGCGCCTCATAGAATACGTTGTCGATCTGCATCCACGGGGTCTCGACGATTTCTTCGTCAACCTGCGGCACTTCACCCGGTTTCACCGACACCTCGGACTGAGCTTCGGTTTTCAGGCTGGTGTTGAGTTTCACGCGGCCGACGCTGGCCGACAGACGCTGCGACAGCGAACCCAGACGCGTTCCCACGTCGCCCAGCCAGTTGTTCAGGTTGTCGGCGCGGGTATAGAAGAGGGCATTTTTCTGATTCGGGTCAGACAGGCGCGCCTGATAGCGGCTCAGCGCAGCGATGCCATCACGGTACTGCGATTCGCTCGATGGCAGGATCCAACTGCGGTTGTCGAAGTTGAACAGCGGCTCGGCGCGAGCCAGATCGCTGTCTTCAGCGGATTGCGATTGCGAGCGGGCGAAGTCTTTACGCAGAGCGCGTGTCAGGTCGCGGACTTGAACCAGCACGCCGTATTCCCAACTTGGCATGTTGTCCAGCCACAGGCCGGGCGGGAAACGGTCGTTGGAAATGTAACCGCCCGGCTTGTCGAGCAAGGTCGACACGACGGTCTTGAGGGTTTCGACGGTGGTGTAGCCAATCACCATCTGCTTGCCTTCACGCTCGGCGGCCGCCTGAGCGTTTTGCTGGACCGGAAACATCGCAGGCTCGCTGCTCCACCAGATGCCGAGCGCGACAGTGATCACCAGATAGATGCCCACCACCGCACCGACAGCGCGACTGAAGAACAGACCACCCCAATAACCACGGGGTGCCTTGCCTATCGGCTTCTCTTCAACACGCTCACCTGCGCCCGAGGTTTCCGAGCGTTTCTTCCAATCCAGCATGGCCTTGTCCTTTCAATCACGGAATTCAGTGCTTCTGACCGCAACCTTACAGCAAGGTGCGTTCGTCAGGAACGCGAGCGATGGCTCAAATGCGTAATCCGCAGGTCCGTGGGCGTCATCGCTGACCGGGAAACGCAGACAACCTGTTTGAGCGAATTCATTCGCGATGACGTGAGCATGTCGTTACACCTGCGCAGAGTGTAGGGGCCTCTTGCGAATACATTCGCACATGGAAACAGAGCCTCTCAGGCATTTCCCGATACAACAAGGGAATCCATCGGTCGCTTTTCTGTCGGATCTGGCACGCTTATGGCTCAGGAAGATAAAAAATTGACGCGAAAAGTCGATAAAAAATGACAACAAAATGACTTACGGCGCACTTGCCGATGAAAAGTGGTGCTAGCATAGCGCCAGCATTTGTATCAGGGTTTCCCCTATAAGTAGTCAGGATATGACCGAACCAGAAGATCCGAGCCGTGACCGTCTCAAGCACCATTTCGCTCAGCGCGTCATTCATCAGGCACGTCAGATTCTTGAGGTCTGGCAGCGCTTGCAGCAAAGCGAATGGTCGCCTGCCGACCTCGAAGAACTCAGCGACGCCAACCAGCGCCTGCTGCGCTTCGCCGAGCGTTTCGATCAGGTCGAGCATGCTCAACTGGCGCGTGCAATCAGTCAGTCACTTCTGGACGTGGAAGCCAACCGTGGTCGCCTGAGCAGCACGCTGATCACCGATCTTAATCGACTCATGCAACGCCTCTCGCGCACCGGCCTGCGCCACGGCGACAAGCTTGAGCACACATCGCTGCCACCGCTTCGCAAGCCTATTTACGTGATGCTGCAAGATGACGAACGGGCGGAGCGGCTGGCCAAGCAACTGGAATTCTTCGGTTTGAGCGCCCAGTCCCTCGACAGCGTTCACGCATTCCATGCGTCGCTGGCGGAGCGTCTGCCTGCGGCGGTGGTCATGGACGTGGATTTTGGAGGTGTGGGCGAAGGCCTGAAACTGGCCGCCAAAATGCAGGAAGGCCTGGAGCAGAAATTGCCGTTGCTGTTCTTCAGTCATCACGAAACCGATACCCCGACGCGGTTGGCGGCTGTGCGCGCAGGAGGCGAGGAGTTCCTGACGGGGACGCTGGAAGCGTCGAGCCTGCTGGAGAAAATCGAGATCCTCACGCGGGTCGCTCAATACGAACCCTATAAAGTGCTGATCATCGATGATTCCCGCGCACAGGCCACGCACACCGAGCGCTTGCTGAACAACGCCGGAATTGTCACGCGCACGCTGTTCGATCCGATCAAAACCATGTCCGAGCTGGCCGAATTCCAGCCGGACCTGATCATCCTCGACATGTACATGCCCGGCTGTACCGGCACCGAGCTGGCCAAAGTGATTCGTCATAACGACCGTTACGTCAGCGTGCCGATCATTTACCTGTCCGCCGAGGACGATCTCGACAAGCAACTGGATGCGATGAGTGAAGGCGGCGACGACTTCCTCACCAAGCCGATCAAACCACGGCACTTGATCACGACCGTGCGCAACCGCGCCGCCCGCGCTCGTAACCTCAAGGCGCGAATGGTCCGCGACAGCCTGACCGGCCTGTATAACCACACACACATTCTGCAACTGCTCGAAGATTGCAGCTTCCGTGCGCGCCGCGAGAGCAAACCGCTGAGCTTTGCGATGCTCGACATCGACCACTTCAAGAAGGTGAACGACACCCACGGTCACCCGATGGGCGACCGCGTGATCAAGAGCCTGGCGCTGTTTCTCAAGCAGCGGTTACGCAAGACCGACTACATCGGCCGCTACGGTGGCGAAGAGTTCGCGGTGGTCATGCCTGACACTGACCTGAAGTCCGCCTATGGCGTACTCGACGAAATCCGTCGCCGCTTTGCCGAAATCCATTACCCGGCGCAGCCTGCGGATCTGTTCTGCACCTTCAGTGCCGGGGTTGTGGAGCTAGGCGAATACGACGACTCGTTGATGATGGCATCTCATGCTGACGAAGCGTTGTATCGCGCGAAAAAGGCAGGGCGTAATCAGGTGTTTACGTTGCAAGATGATTTCGTGCAGTCCGGCAAGCATTACCCGGTGGACATCGTTTAGTCGCTGCGTCTCGCTTCGCGAGTTCCCCGCCATCCTTCTAGCAGTCCGGCTTGCCGACGGCAGCGATCTCGAGGACGCAACCCGTCGACAAGCCGGACTGCTACAGGGAGGTGTCCGGAACACACCTCCCACCTGCACATCGACAAAGATCCGTTATCATGCGCGCATCTTCGTGATGCGAGACCGCCATGCGCCGCCTGCTTTGTCTGATTTTGCTGACCCTTGCCCTCCCCGCCTTAGGCGCGAGCCTGCTGGACAGTCGGCCAGCGTCCGGCTTGGGAAGCCCTGCACTGGGTGGCTCGGCCATCGACAACAGCAAGGACTTTTTGCCGGTTCGTCAGGCCTTCCAACTGAACCTGATCGACACGACGCCCGAAGCGATCAAGCTGCAATTCGTCGCCACCGAGGGCTACTACCTCTACCGCCACCGCTTCCAGTTCCGCACCGAGCCCGCGGACATCGGCCTGGGCGCTGCGCAGTTGCCCGACGGCGAGAAAAAGCACGACGAATACTTCGGCGATGTTGAGGTGTATCACGGCATCCTCGACGTCAATCTGCCGCGCAAAGCCGGGGATAACCGACCGTTCACGCTGGTGGTCACGTATCAGGGCTGCGCCGACAAAGGTTTGTGCTACCCGCCAGAGACCGAACGGCTGAGCATCGGCGGTGCCGCACCTTCGCTCGATTACACGCCTGCGCTCAGCGAAAGCAAAGCACCGTTCAGTTGGAAACAGTTGGCATTGTTCTTTCTCGCGGGCATCGGTCTGACCTTCACGCCATGCGTCCTGCCCATGCTGCCAATCCTGTCGGGCGTGGTGCTGCGCGGACAGATTGGCGGTGTGCGCGGCTTCTCGCTGTCCCTCGCATACGTGCTGCCCATGGCGATCTGCTTTGCGATTCTCGGGGCGCTGATGGGGCTGTTCGGTGCGAGTCTCAATCTTCAGGCTCGGTTGCAATCGGCCTGGGTCCTGGTGCCGTTTTCACTGTTTTTCGTGGTGTTTGCCATCGCCATGTTCGGTGCTTTCGAACTGCGCCTGCCCCGCGCCCTGAATGACCGGCTGGATCGCATCGCCGGCAACACCCAAGGTGGCTCTTTGTGGGGCGCCGCAGTGCTGGGGGTGGTGTCGAGCCTGCTGGTTTCTCCCTGCGTTTCGGCCCCGTTGGCGGGCGCTCTTCTTTATATAAGCGCCAGTGGCGACGCATGGGGCGGGGCGCTGAAACTGTTCGCGCTCGGTTTGGGCATGGGCGCGCCGCTGGTACTGGTCGCCACGGGCGGCGCGGCATGGCTGCCGAAAAGCGGCCCGTGGCTGGTGACGGTTAAAAACGCCATTGGCGTTCTGCTGCTGGCACTGGCCATCGGGCTGCTCAGTCGAGTCATTCCAGGCCAGGCCACATTGCTGCTGATCGGCTTGCTGTGGGCCGGTGTGGCGGTGTTTCTCGGCGCGCTGGAGTTCACGGAAAAAACCACGCGGGGCCGTCTTGCTCAATTAGTCGGTCTGTTTTTACTGGTCTACGCTCTGTCCTGCTGGTACGGCGCGTTCAATGGGCAGACCGATCCACTTCGCCCACTCGGCCGCATATCGATGGCACCGGTTAGCGCGGAAACATCGTCTTACCAATGGCAGACAGTGAAACAGGTGAGCGAGCTGAAACAGATCCTCGCCGATTCGAAAAATAGCGAAAAACCCGTATTGGTGGACTGGTACGCCGACTGGTGCATCAGTTGCAAGGTGATTGAGCATGAAGTCCTGCCCGACCCGAACATTGTTAGCCAGCTCAAGGGGTTTCGGCTGATTCGCTTCGACATGACCGAGAGCAGTGCCGATCAGCGCGCGCTGCTGGATCAGTACAAATTATTTGGCCCTCCTGCCTTGCTGTTTTTCGGAAAAGACGGGAACGAGCTGAAAAATGTGCGTGTCGTCGGCGAAATCGACGTGGAAGGGTTCTCTGAGCGCCTTTCTAGAGCAAATGACCAAATTTAGCCCTATAGTCACAAACTTTGCGCGAACATCGGACATCGTGCTGAACATTGTCGATATCTGGGTCGGTAACTGGACAGTCCATTGCGCTTTCCGGCATAGTCGCTGCGCATCAACGGCTCATACCTATGTATGAGCGTCGACAACGCCCACAACAAGGAACACACGATGGCGACTTTTCTGGTTCTGCACGGACCTAACCTGAACTTGCTGGGCAGCCGCGAACCGGGAATCTATGGCTCGATCACGTTGGCCGACATCAATCAGGATCTGGAAAAGCGCGCGCGCGAAGCCGGCCACCATCTGATGTACCTGCAAAGCAACGCCGAGTACGAATTGATCGATCGCATTCACGCGGCACGGGATGAAGGCGTGGACTTCATTCTGATCAATCCGGCTGCTTTTACTCACACAAGTGTCGCAATACGTGACGCGTTGCTGGGAGTGAGCATCCCATTCATCGAAGTGCACCTCTCGAACGTGCACAAACGAGAACCTTTCCGCCATCACTCCTACTTTTCAGATGTTGCTGTAGGCGTGATCTGCGGCCTTGGCGCCAGCGGTTACCGACTGGCCCTGGAGGCCGCCCTGGAACAATTGGCCACCCGTTCGAAGGCGTGAACGGCGACGTTTCGCACTGAGCCACACGGCCCGAACCGGCTACTGAATTACCCCTGACCGTCCCCTGGGAGTTGATTAATGGATATCCGTAAAGTCAAGAAACTGATCGAACTGCTGGAAGAATCTGGCATCGACGAGCTGGAGATCAAGGAAGGCGAGGAGTCCGTCCGTATCAGCCGCCACAGCAAGGCTCCAGCGCAGCAGTTCTACGCGCCTGCCCCGGCTGCCGCTCCGGTCGCAGCGCCTGCACCCGCCGCTGCTCCTGTTGCCGCTGCCGCCGACGCGCCAGCCGCCGCTCCAAAACTGAACGGCACCATTGCCCGCTCGCCAATGGTCGGCACCTTCTACCGCAAGGCTTCGCCAACCTCGCCAGCTTTCGTTGAAGTCGGCCAGACCGTGAAGAAAGGCGACACCCTGTGCATCGTCGAAGCGATGAAAATGATGAACCACATCGAAGCCGAAACCAGCGGCGTGATCGAGTCCATCCTCGTCGAAGACGGCCAGCCGGTTGAGTTTGACCAGCCGCTGTTCACCATCGTTTGAACCGCGGAGTGTCTGTGATGACGAATCCTGCGAAGTTGGAAAAAGTACTGATCGCCAACCGCGGTGAAATCGCCCTGCGGATCCTGCGTGCCTGCAAAGAGCTGGGCATCAAGACCGTCGCCGTGTACTCCAAGGCCGACAAGGAGCTGATGCACCTGGGTCTGGCGGACGAGTCCGTGTGCATCGGTCCGGCATCGGCTGCTCAATCCTACCTGCACATTCCGGCGATCATCGCGGCGGCCGAAGTCACCGGCGCCACGGCGATTCACCCCGGTTACGGCTTCCTCGCGGAAAACGCCGACTTCGCCGAGCAGGTCGAAAAATCCGGTTTTGCCTTCATCGGCCCGAACGCTGACGTGATTCGCCTGATGGGCGACAAGGTCTCGGCGAAGGACGCCATGATCAAGGCCGGTGTTCCGACCGTTCCCGGTTCCGACGGCCCGCTGCCGGAAGACGAAGAAGAAGCCCTGCGCATCGGCCGTCAGGTCGGCTACCCGGTGATCATCAAGGCCGCTGGCGGCGGCGGTGGTCGCGGTATGCGCGTGGTGCACAAGGAAGAAGACCTGATCGCCTCGGCCAAACTGACCCGCTCCGAAGCAGGCGCGGCGTTCGGCAACCCGATGGTCTATCTGGAGAAGTTCCTGACCAACCCACGCCACGTGGAAGTTCAGGTGCTGTCCGACGGGCAGGGTCATGCGATTCACCTGGGCGACCGCGACTGCTCGCTGCAACGCCGTCACCAGAAGGTGCTGGAAGAAGCACCGGCGCCAGGCATCGACGAAAAGGCCCGCGCTGAAGTGCTGGCCCGCTGCGTCAAGGCGTGCATCGACATCGGTTACCGCGGTGCCGGTACGTTCGAATTCCTGTACGAAAACGGCGCGTTCTATTTCATCGAAATGAACACCCGCGTTCAGGTCGAGCACCCGGTGTCCGAAATGGTCACCGGTATCGACATCGTCAAGGAGATGCTGAGCATCGCCGCGGGCAACAAGCTGTCGTACACCCAGGACGACGTGAAGATCCACGGCCACGCCCTGGAATGCCGGATCAACGCAGAAGATCCGCGCACCTTCATGCCGAGCCCTGGCACGGTCAAGCATTTCCACGCACCAGGCGGCAACGGCGTTCGCGTCGATTCGCACCTGTACAGCGGTTATGCGGTGCCGCCGAACTACGATTCCCTGATCGGCAAGCTGATCACCTGGGGCGCGACCCGCGACGAGGCCATGGCCCGCATGCGCAACGCCCTGGACGAAATCATCGTGGATGGCATCAAGACCAACATCCCGCTGCACCGTGATCTGACCCGCGATGAAGGCTTCTGCAAAGGCGGCGTCAACATTCACTACCTGGAACACAAACTGGCCGGTGAGAAACACTGATCCGCCAGTAAGTGTTACAAAACAACAGAGCCGCTTTCGAGCGGCTTTGTTGTTTCTGGCGCCTTACGCGCTTTTCTGTGGGAGATTCCATGCTGCCTGGTCAACAGCATTCGCCACCAAGGCAGCTCCCACAGAAATCGCGCCGAATCCGGATCTTGTGACCAACACCGAACCTTGTGGGAGCCGGCTTGCTGGCGAACGCGGTGGACCATTCAACATTGTGGCGTCGGACCTGACGCATTCACCAGCAAGCCGGCTCCCACAAAATCAAAACCCAATCCCGGCATCACCCTCTTTGTTGTTTCCCCCCGAACCCCGTAAACTTGCCGGTCTTTCGCGGCGTTGTGCCGCCTGTCATTTTTTCAATTCGAAGGTAATCCGCCATGCCTTGGCTGCAAGTCCGTCTCGCCATCAGCCCAGAACAAGCCGAAACCTACGAAGACGCGCTGCTTGAAGTCGGTGCCGTGTCCGTGACCTTCATGGATGCTGAAGACCAGCCGATCTTTGAACCGGAACTCAACACCACGCCGCTGTGGGCACACACCCACCTGCTGGCCCTGTTCGAAGCCGATACCGACGCCGAACTGGCGCTCGCGCACCTGAAATTGCTCACCGACGCCGAACTGCCCGAGCACACCCACGAAGTCATCGAAGATCAGGATTGGGAGCGCAGCTGGATGGACAACTTCCAGCCCATGCGTTTCGGCCAGCGTCTGTGGATCGTGCCAAGCTGGCACTCAGCGCCCGAGCCCGATGCCGTCAACTTGCTGCTGGACCCGGGCCTGGCCTTCGGCACCGGCACCCATCCGACCACCGCACTGTGCCTGGAATGGCTGGACGGTCAGGACCTGAGCGACGCCAACGTGCTGGATTTCGGCTGCGGGTCGGGCATCCTCGCCATCGCCGCATTGCTGTTGGGCGCGAAACATGCAGTGGGAACCGACATCGACGTGCAGGCCCTTGAGGCCTCTCGCGACAATGCCGGGCGCAACAACGTGCCTGCCGAGAAATTCCCGCTGTACCTGCCGGAAGACCTGCCCAAAGAGCCTGCCGACGTGCTGGTGGCAAATATTCTGGCCGGCCCTCTGGTTTCTCTGGCACCTCAGTTGGCCAGCCTGGTCAAACCCGGTGGACGCCTGGCGTTGTCCGGCATTCTGGCCGAACAAGGCGATGAAGTGGCAGCAGCCTACGCCGACGCATTCGACCTGGACCCGATCGCCAACCGCGACGGCTGGGTAAGAATCTCCGGACGTCGTCGCTGATACCCACTGACTGCAACCTTTTAGGCGCTCGTTAAGCCCGGATACCCGCATGACCGACAGTTTCGTCACCCAGTGTCCTCACTGCCAGACCAGTTTCCGCGTCAGCCACGCCCAGTTGAGCGTGGCCCGAGGCATGGTGCGCTGCGGTTCCTGCCTGCAAGTGTTCAATGCCGCGAAACAACTGTTGGAAAAAAGCGCCCAGGCGCGGGCATCGACCACCACCCCACTCTCCGAGCCCGCTGCAGTCGAACCGCGCCCCGAAGTCATTGCACCGCAATCGGTCACCCTCGCCCAACCCGCACCTGTTCCTGTCAAACACGAAGACCGGACAGTCGACATGGACAGCCTCGACCTCGATGACCTCGACGTCGAACTCGCCCGCCTCGAACAACGGGAAATCCAGTTGCCGGAATCGTTCGGGCGCGCACATCCGTCACGTGAGCACGATGAGGTCGAATCCTTCAGTGCTCGACGTGATGAACCGGATGTCGCCACTGACCCGTGGAATCAAGGCCTTAGCCATGATGATGTCAGCCATTTGCCGGAATTGCGGGCTGAAGTGATCGATGACCATAAAGACCACCATGAGCCTGACGCGCTGGACGAGCCGCTGACTGACAGCGATCTCGACCATGACGACGCACGCACCGAGCCTTCACTGTCGATGGCACCCGACGACCTGGACGACGAGCCTCGTCAGTCGGATCGAATCCACATCGACGAAGAGCCTCACGGCACACAGCCCTCCGAGCGTTTCTCGGCACTGGACGGCGACGACGAACGCTACGCCTCTCACGACAACGCCGAGGACGACGAGCCGCTCCCTAACGGCAAACGAGGACGTCATGAGCCGGGGCTACGGGATCAGGCCTTGCTCGACCTGATGGACGACCCCTTGCAACTGTCGTGGCAAAAACCCAAGCCACGCTGGGGGCGCCGCCTGCTTTGGCTGTTGCTCTCACTGATCGCACTGGGGGCGCTGGCAGGGCAATACGTGTGGTACCACTTCGACGAACTGGCACGTCAGGACCAATATCGCTCATGGTTTCAGGACATCTGCCCCCAAGTCGGCTGCAAAGTGCCCTCCAGGGTCGACATCAAGCTGCTCAAGAGCAGCAACCTGGTGGTGCGCAGCCATCCCGAATTTCAGGGCGCGCTGGTCGTCGATGCGATCATCTATAACCGCGCCTCGTTCGCTCAACCGTTCCCGCTGCTGGAACTGCGCTTCGCCGATACCAATGGTCAGTTGATTGCCAGTCGTCGGTTCAAACCCGGCGAATACCTGAGCGGTGAGCTGGCCGGAAAGGACGAAATGCCGCCCCAGACGCCTATCCACATCGCTTTGGACATTCTTGACCCAGGTCCGAAGGCTGTGAATTACAGTTTGAGTTTTCGCTCGCCGGAGTAAACTTCCCCTCTGGCCGAGCGGATTTCACGCCGCCTGAGCGCTCTAAAATGCGGCACAGAGCCATCAGGATGCTGACGACAGTTTTATGACAATGCGAACGCCTTCCTAACCGTTCGCGATAAGAATGCAACTGTTCAGATTTTATCCAATTCAGCCTTTATCCGGTCATCGAGAGCGGGTATCATGCCCACCCTTTTTCATACTCTGGGTCCCGTCTGAATAGCTGCCAAAGCACTTTTCGGACCAGGCTTCGTGATACGGCCCCACAACAGGTCACCCTATGTCGGCGGTACGCATCGGCCCCTATACATTGCAGAACGGCTTGATCCTCGCCCCCATGGCGGGCGTCACCGACCAACCGTTCCGTCAGCTCTGCCGCCAACTTGGCGCGGGGCTGGTGGTCTCGGAAATGGTCACCAGTGACATGAGCCTGTGGAACAGCCGCAAGTCGCGGCTTCGCATGATTCATGAAGGCGATCCCGAGCCCCGCTCGGTCCAGATCGCTGGTGGTGATCCGCAGATGCTTGCGGATGCGGCACGCGCCAACGTCGAACTTGGCGCACAGATCATCGACATCAACATGGGCTGTCCTGCCAAGAAGGTCTGCAACAAGGCCGCGGGTTCCGCGTTGTTGAAAGATGAACAGTTGGTGACCGAAATCCTGCACGCGGTGGTCGCGGCAGTCGAGGTACCGGTCACCCTGAAGATTCGCACCGGCTGGGACCGGGCGAACAAGAATGGTCTGACGGTTGCCAGAATCGCCGAACAAGCAGGCATTCAGGCGTTGGCGGTACATGGACGCACCCGTGCGGATCTCTACACCGGCGAAGCCGAGTACGACACCATTGCCGCGATCAAGCAGGCGGTGTCGATTCCGGTGTTTGCCAATGGCGACATCGATTCACCGGAGAAAGCCCGGCACGTGCTGTACGCGACCGGTGCCGATGGACTGCTGATAGGCCGGGCCGCCCAAGGGCGCCCATGGATTTTTCGCGAGATAGAGCACTACCTGCGCACCGGGGAGAAACTCCCGGCGCTGGGGTTGAACGAAGTGGAACGCATTCTGCTAGAGCATCTGGCCGCGCTTCACACGTTCTATGGCGACGTGATGGGCGTGCGGATTGCCCGAAAACACGTCGGCTGGTATCTCGCAACCTTGCCGGGCGCCAGGGAGTTTCGCGCCCTTTTCAATCGTTTGGAAGATACGGAAGCACAGTGCGCCAACGTTCGGGACTTTTTTGCCGAACGCCAAAAAAGCCCGAAAGCAGGGAACGAACAAGAGGTGGCCGCATGACGATGATGACAGAGACTTTAGTGAGTGGAACAACACCCGTGAGCGACAACGTCAATTTGAAACAGCACCTCAACACGCCAAGCGAAGAGGGTCAGACCCTGCGCGGAAGCGTCGAAAAGGCGCTGCACAATTATTTCGCCCACCTGGAAGGTGCTGCCGTCACTGATGTCTACAACCTGGTGCTCTCGGAAGTCGAGGCGCCGTTGCTTGAGTGCGTGATGAACTACGTCAAGGGCAACCAGACCAAAGCCTCCGAGCTGCTGGGCCTGAACCGTGGCACCCTGCGCAAGAAACTCAAGCAGTACGATCTGCTGTAAGCATCCAAAACACAAAAAGCGACCTCATCCCCTGCGGTCGTTTTTTTTGCTGAATTGATAATGGAAGTTGAGATGACCGACCAGACTACCCGCCTGCCGATCCGCCGCGCCTTGATCAGCGTTTCCGACAAAACCGGAATCCTTGAATTCGCCCGTGAACTCGAAGCCCTGGGCGTCGAGATCCTGTCCACTGGCGGCACGTTCAAACTGCTCAAGGACAATGGCGTTGCAGCGGTCGAAGTCGCGGATTACACCGGCTTCGCAGAAATGATGGACGGCCGGGTCAAGACCCTGCACCCGAAAATCCACGGTGGCATTCTGGGCCGTCGCGGTACTGACGACGCCATCATGGCCGAGCATGGCATCAAGCCGATCGACCTGGTGGCCGTGAACCTGTACCCGTTCGAAGCCACCGTTTCCAAGCCAGGCTGCGACCTGCCGACCGCCATCGAAAACATCGACATCGGCGGCCCGACCATGGTCCGCTCTGCCGCGAAAAACCACAAAGACGTGGCCATCGTGGTCAATGCCAGCGACTACGGCCAAGTGCTGGAAAGCCTGAAAGCCGGTGGCCTGACCTACGCTCAGCGCTTCGACCTGATGCTCAAGGCGTTCGAACACACCGCCGCCTACGACGGCATGATCGCCAACTACCTGGGCAGCGTCGATCAGAGCGCCGAAACCCTGTCGACCGAAGGCCGCAGCGAATTTCCGCGCACCTTCAACACTCAGTTCATCAAAGCCCAGGAAATGCGCTACGGCGAGAACCCGCACCAGAGCGCGGCGTTCTACGTGGAAGCCAAACCGGCTGAAGTCGGTATCGCCACCGCGACCCAACTGCAAGGCAAAGAACTGTCGTACAACAACGTGGCCGACACCGACGCTGCGCTGGAATGCGTGAAGAGCTTCGTCAAACCGGCCTGCGTGATCGTCAAGCACGCCAACCCGTGCGGCGTTGCGGTCAGCCCGGAAGGCGGCATTCGTCAGGCCTACGAACTGGCTTACGCCACCGACAGCGAGTCGGCGTTCGGCGGCATCATCGCCTTCAACCGTGAACTGGACGCCGAGACCGCCAAAGCCATCGTCGAGCGTCAGTTCGTTGAAGTGATCATCGCCCCGAGCGTGAGCGCCGAAGCCCAGGCCATCGTCGCCAGCAAAGCCAACGTGCGCCTGCTGACCAGCGGCCAGTGGGCAGCTGACCGCGTCCCGGCCTGGGACTACAAGCGCGTCAATGGCGGCCTGCTGGTCCAGAGCCGTGACAACGGCATGATCAGCGCTGACGACCTGAAAGTCGTGACCAAACGCGCCCCGACCGAGCAGGAAGTCAACGACCTGATCTTCGCCTGGAAAGTGGCCAAATACGTCAAATCCAACGCCATCGTCTACGCCAAGAACCGCCAGACCATCGGCGTCGGCGCAGGCCAGATGAGCCGCGTGAACTCCGCACGTATCGCTGCCATTAAAGCCGAACACGCAGGCCTGCAGGTCGCCGGTTCCGTGATGGCATCGGATGCGTTCTTCCCGTTCCGCGACGGTCTGGACAACGCGGCCAAGGTTGGTATCACGGCTGTGATCCAGCCAGGTGGCTCGATGCGTGATGCGGAAGTGATTGCGGCGGCGGACGAAGCCGGTATCGCGATGGTGTTCACCGGCATGCGCCACTTCCGTCACTAACATGACAACGGCCGCACTGTAGCAGGCGTCTGCTGCGTTGGATGGGGCTCCGCTGATGCTCATTGCCAGGAGGCAACTCCGACTCAGCGAAGCCCCATCCGCCTTGCATACACCTACTCCATTGCGACCTCGTAACGCAGTTTTGAGAAGATCAAAAGCGTTACGAGCAACACCCACAGAATTAGCGTCATCGAGGTTTTGAAATGAACGTACTCATCATCGGCAGCGGTGGCCGCGAACACGCACTGGCCTGGAAGGTCGCGCAGGACGCCCGCGTGCAGAAGGTTTTCGTTGCACCAGGCAACGCCGGGACCGCCATCGAAGCCAAGTGCGAGAACGTCGCCATCGACGTGCTGGCACTTGAGCAACTGGCGGATTTCGCCGAGAAGAACGTCTCCCTGACCATCGTCGGCCCGGAAGTCCCGCTGGTGGCCGGTGTCGTCGACCTGTTCCGCTCCCGTGGTCTGGACTGCTTCGGCCCAACCAAGGGCGCTGCGCAACTGGAAGGCTCGAAAGCGTTCACCAAGGATTTCCTGGCCCGTCACAAGATTCCGACAGCCGACTACCAGAACTTTACCGAGATCGAGCCTGCGCTGGCTTATCTGCGCGAAAAAGGCGCACCGATCGTGATCAAGGCCGACGGCCTGGCCGCTGGCAAGGGCGTGATCGTCGCGATGACGCTGACCGAGGCCGAAGAAGCCGTACGTGACATGCTCGCAGGCAACGCCTTCGGTGACGCCGGTTCTCGCGTTGTGATCGAAGAGTTCCTGGATGGCGAAGAAGCCAGCTTCATCGTCATGGTCGACGGCAAGAACGTACTGCCAATGGCCACCAGCCAGGACCACAAACGCGTTGCCGATGGCGACAGCGGCCCGAACACTGGCGGCATGGGTGCCTACTCCCCGGCGCCAGTGGTGACCGCTGACGTGCATCAGCGCGTCATGGACCAGGTGATCTGGCCGACCGTCCGAGGCATGGCCGAGGAAGGTAACGTTTACACCGGCTTCCTCTATGCTGGTCTCATGATCGACAAGGCCGGTAACCCGAAGGTCATCGAGTTCAACTGCCGCTTCGGCGACCCGGAAACCCAGCCGGTCATGCTGCGTCTGCAATCGAGCCTGGTCTTGCTGGTCGAGGCTGCTTTGGCGCAAGCTCTGGACAAAGTGGAAGCCCAGTGGGATCCGCGTCCAAGCCTGGGCATCGTGCTGGCCGCAGGCGGTTACCCTGGCGATTACGCCAAGGGCGCTGCAATCAAGGGTCTGGACGCTGCTGCGGCATTGCCGGGTAAAGTGTTTCATGCCGGTACTGCATTGAAGGATGGTCAGGTCGTGACATCGGGTGGCCGTGTTCTGTGTGCCACCGCGCTGGGCGACAGCGTTGGTGACGCGCAGAAGCAGGCGTACGCACTGGCTGCAAAGATTGACTGGGAAGGCTGTTTCTACCGCAAGGACATTGGCTACCGCGCCATTGCCCGTGAACGCGGCGAACATCTGGAGTAAGTCTGGGAGTGGACGGTCGCTTGAAGTCAAGCGACCGTCCGATCATCCAGAGCCGCACCAGAGTAACTGGCTTCATTCACGAAGGGATTTCGCCGTGCGCTGGCTCAGGATTGCCACTTGTTCGATCATCGCCATGATGACCCTGCTCTGCATGCCCCCGACATTCGCGGAGGTCAGTGCAGGATGGTCGACCCTTGTCGACGATCAGGCCAATCTGCAGCTCAGCGACGTTCGCTCCCCTCACTACGACTCCCAGTTCAGCCCGGTCGAACTTGACCAGGTCCGCGCCATCAGCCGCGATTCCGCGCTCTGGCTGCATTATCGTCTTCCCCCGACCGATCACGAACAACTGGTGCGCATCTTCGCCCCGGACCTGGCCACCGTGGACATGTACGTCCTCAACGGCGAAACGCTGATCGATCATTCGCGCTCGGGCAATAAAGTCCCTCGGGCGCAGCAACCACTGCCTTCCGTCGACTTCCTGCTGCCAGTCCCGCAAAGCGGCACCCCGCTGGACCTCTACCTGCGCCTGAAATCCGAGCAGGAACTGCGACCGAACATTTCGCTGGAGTCCGCCGTTTCCAGCGCCGCCGATGAACGTCGCCCCTTGCTGCTGGGCCTGTTCTTTGGCTCGTTGATCATGCTGATCGTGCAGAACATCACCCGCTATGCCCAGTCCCGCTCGGTCAGCAGCCTGTGGCTCGCGGCCTGCGAGGCATTTCTGGGCCTCAGCGCGCTTTTGCTGCTGAACCTTCAAGCGTCGTGGCTGCCGAACTGGCACCTGGCTCAGACCCCGAGCGCTCACCTGGCGTTGCTGATGGCGGCGGCCACCGGCTTGATGTACACCCATTGCTTCTTCGTCCAGCGCGGCGCCGAAGTGCTCAACCGGCTGCTGATGAGCGCACTGTTGGTCGTCGGCTTCGGCGGCTTGCTGGTGCTGTTCGTCGACAACCTGCCACTGAACGTCATGACCTTCCTGCTGGTCGCGCTCACCACGCTGACCATCACGCTGGTGTCGATTTATCACCTGCAAAAAGGCTACACCCCGGCACGCCCATTCGTGATCGCGATGATAGCCTTCAACCTCGGCAATCTGGTGATCCTGCCTGCCATGCTGTGGCTGACCACCATCGCGGCACAGACCCTGATCATCGCTGTGATGGGCATGTTCTGCGTTTGCGGCCTGCTGATGAGCATCGCCTTGAGCGAGCGTCATCGCAGCATCACTGAAAACAACTTCAGCATCAGCCGCGAACTGGCCGCCAGCACCGCCGAAATCAACGCCAAGGCTGAATTTCTGGCCAAGATCAGCCACGAAATCCGCACCCCCATGAACGGTGTGCTGGGCATGACCGAATTGCTGCTGGGCACGCCTTTGTCAGTCAAACAGCGCGACTACGTGCAGACGATTCACAGCGCAGGTAATGAGCTGCTGACGCTGATCAACGAGATTCTCGACATCACCAAACTCGAATCCGGGCAAATCGAGCTGGACGATGTGCAATTCGACCTCAACGCGATGATCGAAGACTGCCTGAGTATCTTCCGGGCAAAGGCCGAGCAACAGCGTGTCGAACTGATCAGTTTCATTCAGCCGCAAGTACCCAGGGTGATCAGCGGCGACCCGACCCGACTGCGCCAGACTCTGCTCAGCCTGCTGGAAAACGCCCTGAAAAAGACCGACGAAGGCGAAATCCTGTTGGTGGTCGCCCTCGACTCCCGTGGTGGCAAACCGCGTCTGCGCATCGCCGTTCAGGACAGCGGTACACCACTGACCGCCAAAGAGCGCGATGCCCTGCTCCACGCCGAACTGCACAGCAAGAACTTCCTCGCGGCCAGTAAAGTGGGTGGCCACCTGGGCCTGGTCATCGCGCGCCAGTTGATCCTGTTGATGAATGGCGAATTCGGCATTCAGAGCGGCAGCAATCAGGGCAGCACCCTGTGGCTCAGCCTTCCGCTGGATGCGGATCGGCTGGAACAGCCACCAGCCGATCTGGACAGCCCGCTGAAGGGGGCGCGGGTGCTGGTGGTGGACGATAACGACACCTGTCGCAAAGTGCTGGTTCAGCAATGCAGCGCGTGGGGTCTGAACGTCAGCGCCGTGCCATCGGGCAAGGAAGCGCTTGCCCTGCTGCGCACCAAGGCGCACCTGCGCGACTACTTCGATATTGTGCTGCTTGACCAGAACATGCCCGGCATGACCGGCATGCAACTGGCCGCCAAGATCAAGGAAGACCCAAGCCTCAACCACGACATTCTGCTGATCATGCTCACTGGCATCAGCAACGCCCCAAGTAAGGTCATCGCACGCAATGCCGGTGTCAAACGCATCCTCGCCAAACCGGTCGCAGGCTATACGCTGAAAACCACGCTGGCCGACGAGCTGAATCAGCGCAACAAAGGGCAGGCCTCTTATCTGCCTGCCCCGACGCCAATCACCGAAGTCGACGTGCCCAGCGATTTCCGGATTCTGGTGGCCGAGGACAACAGCATTTCGACCAAGGTCATCCGCGGCATGTTGGGCAAACTCAACCTGCAACCGGACACTGCCAGCAACGGCGAAGAAGCATTGCAGGCGATGAAAGCCCAGCGTTATGACCTAGTGCTGATGGACTGTGAAATGCCGATTCTCGACGGATTCTCGGCCACGCAGCAACTGCGCGCCTGGGAAGTCGGCAATCAGCGCACTCGCACCCCTGTGGTTGCCCTGACTGCGCACATCCTGGCTGAACACAAGGACCGCGCTCGACAGTCCGGTATGGACGGCCACATGTCCAAACCGGTCGAACTGTCGCAGTTGCGTGAACTGGTCGAATACTGGGTCGAGCAGCGGACGCGCGGCCTGGATAGCGACGAACCTGATGATCAGGATCGCTACCTGCAAAACTGACCCGCTCTGCGGTGCGGCGCCTGATAGACTTCCCGCGTCGAGTCTGCCGCTGCGAGTCCTCACCATGCTGCATGTGCTGTTCAGCGTTTATCTGAAGATGCTGGTGCTCTATAGCCCGTTCTTCGTCCTCTCCTGCTTCATCAGCCTGAGCCGAGGCTATTCACGCAAGGAACGCCGTCATCTGGCGTGGAAAGTGGCCTTCGCGACGCTGATCGCCAGCGTGCTGTTGTATCTGTTCGGACGAGTGATTTTCAGCGTGTTCGGCATCACCGCCGACGCCTTCAGAATCGGCGCGGGCAGCGTGCTGTTCATTTCGGCGCTGGGCATGGCGCAAGGCAAATCAGGCGTTCAGACCGACAATGTGCAGCAGGACGTAACCATCGTCCCGCTGACCATTCCCATCACCGTCGGCCCCGGCACCATCGGCGCCCTGTTGGTGATGGGCGTCAGCCAACCCCATTGGGACGACAAGCTGACCGCCATTGTCAGCATTGCGCTCGCCAGTTTCACCGTTGGCGTGGTGCTTTACCTGTCCAACAGCATCGAGCGGATTCTGGGCGAGCAAGGCTTGCAGATTGTTAGCCGCTTGATGGGGCTGTTCGTTTGTGCGCTGGCGGCTCAGATCATTTTCACCGGCATCAAGGGCTATCTGGTGCCGTGAAAAAGCCTGCGCGGCCAGCCCACGTCGTGGGTCAGACGGGGTATTTCTGCATGAACCGGTCGGCACAGGCGTCCAGTTGCTGCAGGATCTCCTCGCGGTATCGGGCGTAAATGGCGCGGTCGAAGCGGTACACTCCTCCGCTGATGCGCAATAGCATTTCACGCTGAGTTACGCTCCAGAAATCGAAGTCTCGGGTGTCGACCTCACCGGTTAGCCGAATGCAGCACGTCAGCAATGTAATGTCGCCATTGACGTCCAGCACGCAGGGTATCAACTGTATTCGCCCCAGCTCTCCGTTGCGATCACCACCGCTGAAAAAATCTTGCGCCACCCGGTTGGTCTTCAAGGAAGACCACGCTGCCTGCGCAAACCTGGCCAGACGCCGGGATTTCACCGAATCGAAGATCGTATAGGTCACGGTTTCAAGCTCCGAAGCGTCGAAGATGACCTGCGGGGTGTGCTGTATCGGATTGATCAGCGTCCAGCCGCGCTGTTGCAATCGCGAGTGATACCGAAACAGCCAGTTCTGATATTCCGTCCTCGGATCAAAGTACCGACTCGCGAAGCCGTCAGCGTGAGCCAGGCAGCTCAGCACATCGTCACGATCAGAGCCGGCGGCGATTTCCTCGTGCAGCGCGATCACTGCGTTGCCGATAACCATGCCTGAGACCGCACTCATAGGCCCACCGTTGTCACCGGAAGCACCAAGCCGGGTTGTTTGGTCTTGAGGGCTTTGATGACCGGCGTTTTTAGCGGAGCGTATCGAATGCCGTCGAATTGAGTGATCACGCGTGAACACATGACGTTCCCGGTCAACTGATGGCGCGAGAAAACCTGATTGAACGGGTTGTCGGCCAGCGCCTCACGCGTCGCGAAGGCCAAAGAGAGCGCCACCCGTTTGCCTGTCGGCCCCACGAAGCCGAGCCGCATGACCACGGCGCAGAGGTCGCCGGACGAGGACGTGCGCAGCATGCCCTGTTTAAGCAGGCAAAACGCTTCGCCGTTGGCAGGCGCCGTGCAGAGCTGGGTAAACAACGAGCGAAGAGGGGCGCCTTGCCAATGCGCCAGTGAAGCGGGCAGTAAGGCGCCAATGGCTTCGGCCGGTGTCAGTGTCTCGGAGGTTGCCACGCGCTCCTGGGTGTTGGCCACATCGAGCCGCAGCCAGCCAAACTTGCTCGACGCGTTGAGCAGGATGTCTTGCCACTTGTTGAAGTCGTCAAACTTGCTGAATTGATGATCGGCAGCCAACTGCGTATACAACGTCGAGGCCATCATGTCGTCTCTCATCGCTTGATCGGGACACCCCCGCAACACCAGCAACTCAGAGCCATTGACACGCACCTCGAGCAATTCCTTCGCCATAGGTCAACTCCTGTAAAAAAGGGCCGCAGTACGCACTGCGGCCCTTGAAATCAATCGATCGGATACAGCTCTACCACTGCATCGGCAGACCTTTCCAGCGCATCGCGCACTTTCTGACGGCGACTTCGGGCATACAGGGACTGATTGAAGACGAAAACGTCCGAGTTACGCTGCACGTCCAGCGACACCGAGTTCCAGTTGAAGAACAGGACATTGCCAACGGTCAGGTCAGTCTTCAGTTCCACTGCGCCAACCGCGAGCACAATCACGCCATCGGCACTCTCTCGGCAGCCTCCGACCATGGCCCGACCGCCGCCCAGAGGCTTGGTGGAGTTGTAGTTGAACAGTTGTAGCGGCTCGTCTTTTTCGCTGAGTTTTTCGACCGCAGCATCTGCAATTTCCAGCAACTGAGGTGCTCCCACCGCACCGACACCGGCGGCATACAGCGACTTCGCCAGGATTTGCATGACGATCTGGTCCAACGTCAGTACACGTTCGCGACGGGAGTAACTGCTGTAGGCCGCGTCTTGCGACGTCCAATGCATGACGCGGGTCATGACCTCGCGAAAGACCTGATACCACTTGCCAGGCTCCTCGGTAGAGCTGTGACGCCGGTCTGCGGCAAGGGTGGCGTACGAGTAGCTGTCGAGTACATCGTCCTTCGCTTGCTGGCTCATGCCCTCCACGAAACCAATGATGCCCGCACCGGACACTGCGGCGCCTGCTGGGACGATGGCCTCGGACGCAGGCAGGTCGACCGAGCGAGCGTCGCGGATCGATTCCAGCGGCGGCACGTTCATCACATGCTGAATAAATGCATCGTTTTTCATTTCCAAATCCTTTTGGGGTAAATGTCCTCACTGGACGAGGAACACCTTAACGCACATCGGCAGGCACGTTTGGCGGTCATTCGGGGGCCGAGGCCGTTACGTTTGCTAATGAAAATAGGACGCGCCATTCAATCGCGGTTACGGCAGAGCAGAGCAAACGAGGCTTTGACCGGCACTCGGGACTTTGCCTACAACTCGAGGTAACGGTCGCGCGATGTTCGATGTGCCGAGGGGGATGTATCGCTTTGCGAGAGTGGACATTTCCGGAGTTTCTGAAGAACCTTCCTACCCGGAACGATGGAAACTCGGACAACGAGTTCCCAACGAGCCTACATGGCGATCACCGCGCGGGTTTGGCGCCATACCAACGCGGGGTGTACACCCACTGCCCTCCCTCGGCGCGAGGAAAGATCGTGGTCAGCGACGAACCAATCAGCACCATGGTGCGCATGTCCACCTGTTCTGGAGCCAGTTCGCCCAGGGTGATGACCTGCAAGGTCTGCCCCGGACGCCCGATATCCCGGCCCAGCGTGACCGGAGTTTCAGGTGTTCGATGCTGGCGGACGATTTTCAGCGCGCGCCCCAACTGCCAAGGACGAGAGCGAGAAATCGGGTTGTAGAACGCCAGCGCCAGATCGGCCTGGCAGGCCAGGTCCAGACGCTTTTCAATGATGTCCCAAGGCTTGAGATTGTCGGAAAGCGACATCACGCAAAAGTCATGACCCAGCGGAGCGCCCGCCTGCGCCGCTGTCGCCAGCGAAGCGGAAACCCCCGGCAGGATTTCAAGATCCACCGCATGCCACTGCGGATTGTCCGACTCGTGCAGCGCTTCGAGCACCGCAGCCGCCATGGCGAAGACGCCTGGATCGCCCGACGAAACGACGACGACCGAACGCCCTTGAGCGGCCAGTTCAAAAGCATGACGGGCACGCTGCATTTCTTCGCGGTTGTCAGTGCAGTGCAGCACTTGATCCGACCTGAAAGGCCCGGCCATGCGCACGTAGGTTTCATAACCCAGCACATCGTTGGCCCGCGCCAGTTCGGCTTTCACGGCAGGGATCATGAATTCGATAGCGCCCGGCCCTAGACCGATCACGGCCAGACGCCCGCGCCCTCGTCCTACCCGCTCGATATCCAGCGGCTGAGGCGCCACAGCGATGGCGATTCCCTCGACAGGCGTGATTGGGGGCAACGACTGCGGCAGGACCTGTTGCGCCATTTCGCTGGGTACAGCGTGCGTCGTGAAACGCACTGGCACGCCCAGCGCCTCAGCGGCGGCCTGCAGCGCAGGGCTGGCCATGTCGCGCTCACTGGCCAGCAAGCAGGCAAGCGCCTGTAGGGCGATGCGTGAATCATGCAGCGTGGCACGCACGACATCGGCCAGATTTTCCAGCGATGCATCCACTGCAACCAACACGTTGCGCGGGTAAATCAGCAACTCATTGGCAGAGGGTTCGCGTTCGGCGTAACCCACATGAATCGCCAGTTGCGCTTGATCGTCCTCAAGCAATTGCGCCTGAGCGAGCCAAGGCGCAGCCCCCTCGATACGTACAGGCTCGCCTGAAAGCAGATCGGATACGAAGCGCTTGCCCAGCTCCAGGTCGCCCAACGCATAACCGCTGGGCGGATTGAGCAGGCAGGTGCCAAAACGCAGCTCACCACTGGTCGTGATCGCCGCTGCGGTGTTCAAACCGGCAGCGATCTCTCGGGCCATGATATTCACGCCACCCAGCCCCCCCAACAGCGGCACGACCGCGCTGCCGTCTTCAGCGACCGCGAGCACAGGCGGTTCGGCACCTTTTTCGAGCAGCACAGGTGCCAGCGTGCGAATGACGATACCCGCTGCACAAAGAGCAATGATCGGGGTGTCCTGTTGATAAAGCTGACGCAGTGTCGCGCCGAATTCGGAATAGCTGCGATCCGCCCCCTCAACACGCTCGGCCAGCCCATGAATCAGCGCATCCGGGTACAGGTGCTGAATTCGGCGAGCGGTACTCAGTGCGCCTTTGCCGAGGATAACGATGGCGGGCGTTTTGAAGTTCGAAGCGCCCATCAGCCTTGCCACCTTTCGCCTGGAACGATGATCAGAGAGAAGTACGGCGAAGACATCGGATCGACCTCCGCCAGCGGCACGATCTTCTGATTGGCCATGGTCGCCCGCTCGACGTACAGCGCGCGCTCGGCAAGGCCCGTTTCCACCAGCACCTGACGCACTTTCGGCAGGTTGCGCCCCAGCTTCATGATGACGGCCGCATCGGCATCCTCCAGCTTGCGCTTGAGTTCGTCCGCCGACAGCACACCCGACAGCACCGACAGGCTCTGATTGCGATACACCAGCGGCGCGCCCAGCACCGAGGCACCGCCCAACATCGAGCAAACGCCCGGCACCACTTCGGCCTCGTAACGTTCGGCGAGGCGGTCGTGCAGGTACATGTAGGAGCCGTAGAAGAACGGGTCCCCTTCGCAGATGACTGCCACATCGCGGCCTGCGTCCAGATGTGCCGCGACATCCAGGCTGGCGGTGTCATAGAAATCGCTGATGATCTGCTCGTAGGACATCGGCTCGGGCAGCACCTCGGTGGTGACCGGGTACACCAACGGCATCAGCGTTTGAGCATCTTGCAGGTGCGCCTCGATGATGCCGAAGGCGTTGCCCTTTTTGCCCTTGGCGACGAAATACGCCACCACAGGGGACTCGCGCAGCAGGCGCAAGGCTTTGACCGTAATCAGTTCGGGATCACCGGGACCGACACCAAGACCAATGAGACGACCGCGAACCTGCATCATTCGATCTCCGTGGCGAGAGCATTGACCGCTGCCGCAGCCATGGCACTGCCGCCACGACGGCCCTGCATGATCACGTACGGCACGCCACGGCTGTCAGCCGCGAGCATGTCCTTGGATTCAGCGGCGCCGACAAATCCCACCGGGAAGCCGAGAATCAGCGCAGGTTTGGGTGCACCCGCGTCGAGCATTTCCAAGAGATAGAACAACGCGGTCGGCGCATTGCCGATCACCACCACAGCGCCTTCCAGATGGGGTCGCCACAGCTCCAGCGCGGCCGCAGAGCGGGTGTTGCCCAACTCACGCGCGAGGTCCGGCACGCTTTCGTTTTTCAGGGTGCAAATAACCTGATTGTTGGCAGGCAAACGGGCGCGGGTCACGCCTTCAGCCACCATGTGCGCGTCACACAGGATCGGAGCCCCCTTGGCCAGCGCCTGACGCCCGGCAGTCCCGGCGCCCGGCGAGAAACGCAGCCCCTCGACCGCATCGACCATGCCGCAGGCGTGAATCACCCGTACAGCCAGTTTTTCCAGATCGGCAGGAATGGTGTCGAGCCGCGCTTCGGCGCGAATGATCGCGAAGGAGTTGCGATAGATTTCCTGGCCGTCGCGGATGTAATCAATCATCGGTGTTGCTCCGTGAGTCGGCGGTCAACAACGCACCGACTGCTTCAATAGTGAGGTCACGCTCACGCAACTCGCCGAAACCCGGCTGGTCTACGCGGCGAAAATACAGGTCGTACTGGCCAGCGCTCACCGCCAGCAAGGTGATCGGCGCAGCGTGGGCGGCTGCGCAGGACCGATTACAGCCCGACAGGTGCACAGCTTGGGTTACACCCTGTTGTTGCAGGTACTCCGCCAGTTGCAGCGCGTCGGCCTTGGTGTCGGCCAGCCCTTTGCCACAGGCCGCCGAGCCGGTGCAGGCTATGATGTGCGATAGCGCCTGATCGGCATCGCACAACAGCCCGGCCGCTTGCAGACTGTCGAGGACGAGCGAGGCATTTTCACGGCTCACGTTGCGCAGCATCAGGCTTTGCCATGGCGTCATTACCAATGTGCCGTCACCCCGCTCAACGGCAAGCCTCGCCGCGTTGCGCAACATGGACGGCGTCAAACGCCCCAAAGGCACGACACCGCCGATTGAAATCAGCGCGGGCTGACGTTGTGGATAAGTGCCGATGTGGGCGCTTGGCTTCGTCGGCTTGCGTCGTGAAGTGGTGATGGTTCGACCGATTCGCAGCGTGTGCGGCAGGCGCTGGGCCAGGAGATCAAGCAGTGCTTCCAAAGGCAGGTTTTGCAGCAGATGACGCATGCGCGCCTGATCAGGCCGGGCGTGGTCAAGGAACAGCTCCAAGACCGCGACCATGAGATCGTGGCCTGCCTCCACCGGCACCGCCGCCAGTGGCGAATCAGTGCCAGGACATCCCGCCAGACCGAAACCCAGCCATGTCTGGCCCTCGATATCGAGGGCTGACAGCCATAGATCATGGGGATGATCGAGCATCGCCAAACCTTCACCGGCGTCCAGCGACAGTGCGAATTTGGGCGACAACTCATGGAAGCGAGGGTGGTTTTCCAGCGTGTCGAGCATCCGGGCCGCCAGCGGGCGAGCATCGAACAACTGCTGCGGATCGATGCCCGCTGTGGGGCTGAGCATCAGATTGCGCACGTCGTCGCTGGCCGGATTCCTCGGGCCTAGCCCTGCATCAAGCAGGGTCGCGATCAGGCCCTGATGATCCTGACCGATCCCTCGAATCTGCAGATTGCCGCGGTTGGTCGCCTCGATCACACCGCCCGCGAATTGCTCGGCCGCGTCCGCGACCGCCAGCGCCTGCTGCGCCGTAATCACCCCGCCCGGCAGCTTGATCCGGCAAATCCCGCCATCCAGCGCCGGGACGATACGCAACAACCCCGGACAAGCCGAGGGACGTATGGGCGCAGCAGGGATTCGAGCGGACAGCGGCTCGGCCAAAGGGTCACCTGATGTGAGCGGAATGAAGGGGCAGAAGGCGGGTTCTGCGAGGCCGGTATTATGCCTGCTTTGGCCGGGGGCGGGAAAAGGCGGTTGGTCGGATGTGCTCGCAATGACTGCGCAAACACCCCGCACGGTTTAACGCCTACCCCCTACCGTGGCAGATATCCCACACCCTCGTCGGACTCAACCGGCGCCCCTTACTTCCTCTATCTGATCGATTGGCGCGGCCTTGAACCTTAAATTGCCGCTACGGCTGACACGCCCGTTTTTAATCCCCCCTGAAACAAAAGGATTTTTATGGCTATTCCTGCATACCTCTGGCTCAAGGACGATGGCGGAGCAGAAATCAAAGGTTCAGTGGATATCAACCAAAGAGAAGGCAGCATTGAAATTCTGGGCTTCGGCCATGGCGTATTCCTGCCAACGGATCCCGCCACCGGAAAAGTCATGGGTAAGCGCAAGCACTCGGCACTCACCTTTGAGAAAGAGTTCGACATTTCCAGCCCCTATCTCTACAAGGCCGTTTCGACGGGCCAGACATTAAAATCGGCTGAGATCAAGTGGTACAACATCGACGATGCGGGCCAGGAGGTTGAGTACTTCAACATGCTGCTCGAAGGCGTAAAGGTCACCGCGGTTGCACCGATGATGCATGACTGTAAAAACCCTGCGACCGAAAAGCATAACCATCTTGAAGCTATTTCCCTATGCTATGAAAAAATCACCTGGAAGCACTGCGACGGGAACATTATTTATTCTGATGCCTGGAATGAACGATGATCCGGTGTTTGTTTCGGTTGAACGGCGAAGGGATGTCGACGCTGGTGTGTCCTGGGGTGGGATTTTTTCCTGCGTATTCGGGGCAGGCGGGTTCTACGAGGAATAATCCGGATGATATGGCGATTCAAGAGATTGGACCGTTACCCACGGGGAGGTATTACATTGTAGATAGGCCAAAAGGTGGAACGCTAGGCTGGTTCCGGGACTATCGCGACTCCATCTGGAGTGGATCAGATCGTGATCTATGGTTCGGCCTCTTCAAAGATGATTCTCAACTTGATGACCAAACCTTTGTTGACAGCGTCCGACGTGGTGAATTTCGACTCCACCCTGCTGGATACCGTGGAATCTCTATGGGGTGCATAACCCTTCCTGACCACTGTAACTACGCCACATTGCGAAACGCACTACTTGCCACTACTCCAATGAATATAAGGCCAACACTAACAGCATACGGAACGGTACAGGTGTACTAATGAAACCTTTAAATTTCGCGCTCACTTGGGCGCTTTTTCTATTATCCTTTCTAGTGTTCGCGGCTTTAACCTTTGGCTTCCTCTCTGACACCTTCCTATGGGAATCATTAGCAAGCTTACCATTCATGTTAGCCGAAGAAAAAACCAAGGACATGATCTACAGCCTGACCGCGCTTTGTATCGGCGTAGCTTTCAATATTATTTTTATGCGGATCATATTAACACCCAACAGAAAAATGCCTCATAACAAAACCGCGCCACTTCCCTCAAACGGGAGCAAGCCAGACAAAAAAACACTATCACGTTCAAGATTTATCACACTATGGCTGCTATACCTCATGCCCTACGTTGTTTTTTTCATAATCATTTTGTCACTCTTCCCCGAATGGTGGATATGGGAGTTAACCTTAAACACTTACGACTTCATAAAAGATCCTCTATGGGACTATTTATATGAAGGTTTTATCGCAGTACTCGCTCTGCTAGCGAATACCCTTTTTGTCTATTTCAGTCTAAGCCTGCTCAACAGGCGGCGTGCGTCAAGCCAGCAGGTTAAACTATAGAGACACGCGCCGTTAGTCGCCCTCGAAACTGTCGTAAGGTTAACCACGCGGACGACGAGCCATCACTCTCGCGCTATCATGCCCACCTTATACACAGGCCACCCAAACAGGCCTGTCGCAAGCATTGGGTCTGAGGGCAATACATGTCGCCGTGGCTGACAGTCGTGGGAATCGGTGAGGACGGCTTCAAGGGGCTGGGTCGCAATGCGCGGCATGCGCTGTTGCAGGCGCGTCAGGTGTTCGGCAGTTCGCGCCAACTGGATCTTTTGCCGCCGTGCATTCGCGCCGAACGTCGGCAATGGCCGAGTCCGTTTTCCCTGCATTCGGTGCTTGAGCAGCGCGGCGAGTCCATTTGTGTGATTGCCAGTGGCGATCCGATGCTGTTCGGCGTCGGGGTCAGCCTCTCGCGCCAAGTGCCGGTCGAGCAGATGCGCGTGATTCCCGCCCCCTCTTCCTATTCCTTGGCCGCCGCTCGACTGGGCTGGGCGTTGCAGGATGTGGTGACGCTGTCGGTGGTCGCGCGGCCCTTGGCAGCACTGAATGCGCAGCTGCATCACGGCCTGCGGTTGTTGGTGCTGAGCAACGATGGCAGCAGTCCAGCGGCCATCGCTTCCTTGCTGCGCGAGCGTGGATTTGGGCCCAGCCATATGACCGTGCTGGAGCACCTCGGTGGCCCCTCCGAGCGTCGCGTGGATGGCGTTGCCAGCGAATGGTCGAATCCAGAAATTGCAGCCCTGAATCTGGTGGCCATCGACTGCCGCGCCGAGCCAGACACGTTGCGTCTGTCGCCCCTCGGCGGTCTGCCCGATGATGCGTTTCGCCACGACGGCCAACTGACCAAACGTGATGTACGCGCCATCACCCTCGCCCGCCTTGCCCCCGTGCCTGGCGAGTTACTGTGGGACGTCGGCGCCGGTTGCGGCTCAATCGGCATCGAATGGATGCGCGCCCATCCGACTTGTCGCGCGCTGGCCATCGAAGCCAACGAAGAGCGCCAACAAATGATCGAATTTAACCGCGATGCGCTGGGCGTACCGGGCCTGCAACTGGTGCGTGGCCGAGCCCCGGATGCGCTTGAAGGGCTGGAGCCGCCCGATGCGATTTTCATTGGCGGCGGCGTGACGCGCAGTGGCGTGCTGGATCGTTGCTGGGAGCAACTACGCTCGGGCGGCCGACTGGTGGCCAATGCCGTGACGCTGCAAAGCGAGGCCATGTTGGTGAACTGGCGCGAGCAGCATGGCGGAGAGCTGACACGCATTCACATCGCGCACTCCAAACCCTTGGGCAAATTCGACACCTGGCGTCAGGCCCTGCCCATCACCCTGCTCGAAGCGATCAAGCCCTGATGCGCGAAGAAACCGCCGAGCAACCCGCCCCCCTGCGCAGCGGCCTGACCACAGGCAGTTGCGCCACCGCGACATCGCTTGCCGCCGCACGCCTGTTGTTGCGAGGCGAGGTGAACGATGCCATTCACATCACGCTGCCCAAGGGCAAACAGGTGCAGATGCGGCTGGAGTTTTGTCGCTTGGTCGAAGGCGGTGCAGAGGCGGGGACGATCAAAGATGCTGGGGATGACCCGGACGTCACCCACGGCGCGCTGCTGTATTCACAGGTGGCTTTGATTGTCGAACCCGGCGTGCAGTTCGTTGCTGGAACGGGAGTAGGCACCGTCACCCGACCGGGACTGGTATTAGGCGTCGGGGAGCCTGCGATCAACCCCGTGCCACGACGCATGATGACCGAGCACCTTACGCAATTGGCTGCCGAATGCGGCTACGCGGGCGGCTTCGAAGTGAAAGTGTGCGTAGAGAACGGCAGCGAGCTGGCGCTCAAGACCATGAACCCGCGTCTGGGGATTCTCGGCGGTCTGTCGATTCTGGGGACCAGCGGCATCGTCCGGCCCTTCTCTTGCGCCGCATACATTGCCTCGATTCATCAGGGCATCGATGTCGCGAAAACCAACGGCTACACCCACATTGCTGCCTGCACCGGCAACGCCAGCGAAGACACCATGCGCAGGGTCTACAACCTGCCCGACATCGCGTTGATCGAGATGGGGGATTTTGTCGGCGCCGTCCTCAAGCACCTGCGCAAAGTGCCTGTGGATAAACTCAGCCTGTGCGGTGGCTTCGGCAAGATCAGCAAACTCGCCGCCGGGCATATGGACCTGCACAGCCGCCACTCCAGCATCAATCTGGAACAACTGGCGCAATGGGCCGCAGATGTCGGCGCCGATGCTGACCTGCAAGAGAAGATTCGCGGCGCCAACACCAGCCAGCAAGCTCTTGCGATGGCGTCGGCAGTCGGCGTGGCGTTGGGCGATGCGGTCTGTCAGCACGCCCTGGATTTCGCCCGCAGCGTGGTGCCTGCTCAGGTGCAGGTCGAGGTCTTCGCCATTGACCGCCAAGGCGGAATCGTTGGCCACGCCGGAGCATTCGAATGAAGCGGATTTTGTTGCTGGGCGGTGTTAACGAAGCGCTGGCCATCGCGCGCACACTTGGGCCTGAGCACATATACAGCCTCGCGGGCGTGGGTCGGGTGCCCACTGACTTGCGTTGCCAAGTGCGCGTCGGTGGTTACGGTGGGACTGAGGGGCTGGCGCAATTCGTGCGAGATGAAGGCGTTGATCTAATCCTTGACGCGACTCACCCCTACGCCGCACAGATCAGCCAGAACGCCGCCACTGCCGCCAAACTCGCAGGCATCCCCTGCTGGGCCTTGCGTCGTCCTGCGTGGCAAGCCACCCCTGAAGACGATTGGCGCGAAGTGTCGGACTGGGCCGAACTCATCACCGCCCTGGCACCGTTCAAACGACCGCTGTTCACCTTGGGTCGCGAACCTTTGCAACACCTGCACGAAATCCCCGAACACCAGTTCTGGACGCTGCGCGCCCTCGACAGCTATCCCGGAAACGAACGATGTGAAGTCATCGGCGCCAGGGGGCCGTTTCAGCTTGAGGATGAACGGGCTTTGTTCGAACGCAAAAACATTGATGTGCTGATCAGCAAGAACAGCGGCAGTGGGGCGACTGAACCCAAGCTGGAGGTGGCTCGGGAGCGGGGGGTGCCGGTGTTGGTGTTGAAGCGGCCGGTGCTGGCGGGGGTGGATCGGGAGTTTTTCGCTATGAGAGACATTCTTGGTGCATTGCAGGATTCTTTCTCATAGCGCTGCCACATCAGGCTAAGTCGCCACCGC
This sequence comes from Pseudomonas sp. Pseu.R1, assembly GCF_045764065.1. NCBI lineage: Bacteria > Pseudomonadati > Pseudomonadota > Gammaproteobacteria > Pseudomonadales > Pseudomonadaceae > Pseudomonas > Pseudomonas sp. Pseu.R1. The sequence continues at coordinate 2,790,543 of NZ_JBJGEE020000001.1, forward strand.
CCTGCAGAAAGTTCTGACCACATTGGCTTAGGCCGTCCGACTTCGGAAAAGTATCCTACGAGATACATTCTCCGTATGATTTTTCTCGAACGCTCCATTTCATTCTCAAGATGGCTGAAGTCCCTGAAAGACAAGACCGGACAACAACGAATCTTTGCGCGCCTTGACGCTGCCCAAGAAGGTCATTTTGGAGATTGCCAACCTGTTGGCGGCAGCGTTTTCGAGATGCGCATACACTATGGGCCGGGATATCGAATCTATTTCACCCGACGTGGCGACGTCACCTATCTACTGCTCATTGGCGGCGACAAGTCGACTCAGGCACGGGACATCGATCAGGCCAAGGAAATGGCGAAAAACCTCGGCAAGAGGACATAAGCATGAAAGTCAATGAAGAATTCAAACCCTACGACGTAGCTGAGTATCTGGAAACCCCTGAGGACATGGTGGGTTACCTGAACGCCTGCCTTGAAGAAGATCAGGGCGACGGCGTTCTCGTCAGCAAAGCGCTGGGAAATATCGCCCGCGCCTACGGCATGACCCAGATCGCTAACGAAACAGGGCTGGGAAGAGAAAGCCTATACAAAGCTCTAGGTGCCAACGGAAACCCGGAATTCGCGACGATAATGAAAGTGATCAAGGCGCTAGGCCTCAAGCTGCACGCCTCTACAGACTAATCAACTCTCGCCAGCCTACGTACTTGTGCCCTGTGAGGTGTAAATGGCCGCCACACGCTGCTGCAAAAAACGATAAAAGAGAGAGCTCAAAAAGACCCTGAGTTTGTGCGGGGTTTGCTGAGCGAAGCGGCATTGTTATCTCAAAGCGGTGAATCCGAAGCTGCAAAAATCATCCTCCGGGACCTGTTCAACGCAAAGCGGACGAGCATCGACGAAATCACACCCGCAACATAACGCCGCACCAACACTTTTTACATCTCACGGCCATTCAGGCTAAATGGCCGACATGAAACCACAACAATCCTCCCTCATCAGTCACAAGCGGCGCCGGGCCTTCGCCTGGATTGCCTGCTTTGCGCTGCTGTTCGGCATGCTGGCAATGCCCATGACGCCGACGATGCCGCGCACGCAGGGGGAGCAACTGGTGTGGGGAAGTTTTTGTACCGGCCAAGGCACGCAGTGGGTGGCGACGTCCATCGCGCCTGCCGATCAAGGCACACCTGAGCGCAACGACCATGCGTTGATGCAACACTGCCCGTGCTGTTCCGGGGCGCTGTCGATGGTCGCCGTGCCATCGGGCAATCAGCTCGGTTTCCTGGTCTTCATTCAGCCCGTCCATCTACTGGACGCCGACCTGCTGTTCCACGCGCCACCAAGGGTGCTGTGGCCCAATCTCAACCCCCGCGCCTCCCCACGGGTCTGATCGTTCGTTCACGCTGCACGCCGCGTATCTGAATGGATTGGAGACCCCCGTCGATGTTGAAAAAAGTTCTGTTGCTGGCAGCACTGCTGCTGCCTGCCTGCTATGTTGAAGCTCATGAGTATGCAAAAGGCCATCTAGCAATCGCCCACCCTTGGTCGATGGAGTTGCCGCCGAATGCGCCCACGGTTGCGGCGTATTTCGTGATCAGCAATGCAGGCCCTGATGCCGATCGTCTGACCGGTGTCGACAGCCCCATTGCAGGCACCGCTCAATTGCACGAGCACGTGAACAGAGACGGCCTGATGAAGATGCAGCAGGTGCAGACGGTGGACATTCCGGCTGGCGGCGCAGTGACGTTCGCGCCGATGGCTTACCACGTCATGCTGCTGGATCTGAAAGACCGCTCGAAGCTGACGAACGGCCAGATGTTCCCGCTGACCCTGCACTTCGAGAAAACCGGCGACGTGACGGTCCAGGTCATGGTGCAGAAACAGGCACCGGACGCAGCCCCCGTACACGCTCATTGACTGGCCTCTGACCGTCGAAGCTGACCCCACGTGAAGCGCATGCCTGCGGTACACGCTCATTCTGCCAACGCACCTCGTACATCGTCGGGTGCGTGGTTGAGCCTGTTCGCCATGGTGATGATTTTCATCGGCCCGCTGGTTTCCCAGTCGATGCCGATGGAACATCACGCAGGCATGTCGATGTCTGCGCCTATGTCGAGCGAAATGGACATGTCCGCGCCCATGGACATGTCGGCAGCAGATCACAGCAACCACCACGCCGCATCGAACCAAGCGAGCAGCGACGCAGGCGGCATCGATCATGTGATCTGGGCCAAGTGCGGCTATTGCACCCTGCTGTTCAGTTGCCCCGCGCTGACGCAGACGCTAGCGGTCATTGCCCCCGTCCCGCCGAAGCCCGCAGACTTCTACAACGCAGCCCCGCAACAGGGCCACGCGCAACGCAACGTCTTCCCCAACGCCCGCAGTCGCGCCCCGCCTTTCGCCTCCGTCGCTTGATACCTCAATAAAGATTCGTACCCGCTGATGCCCTTTCGTCGTCAGCGTTTTGCGCCGTGCTTATTCCCTGACGGGAGCGTTTCACTATGTCCAAAACCAACGTGTCGTTCTACAACCTGGCGTGGCGCTGGCATTTCTATGCCGGGCTGTTCGTGGCGCCCTTCATGATCCTGTTGTCGCTGACCGGGATCGTTTACCTGTTCAAACCCCAGCTCGATTCGCTGATGTACCGCGATCTGCTGACCGTCAAACCCGCCCACCACCTGCTCAGCGCCGATGAACAACAGCAACGGGTGCTGGAGGCGTATCCGAAGGTCTTGATCAGCAAATACTTGCCGCCCGTGAATGCCGAGAGCAGCGCGCAATTCGTAGTGAAACAAGACGGGCGTGATGTGAACCTGTTCATCGATCCGTACAGCGGCAAAATCCTCGGCACCCAGGACGCCAAGAACAATTTGCAAGCCATGGCCCGCGCCCTGCACGGCGAGTTGATGATTGGCACCGTGGGCGACCGGCTGGTCGAACTGGCGGCGGGCTGGGGCGTCGTGCTGGTGGTGTCAGGTCTTTATCTCTGGTGGCCACGGGGACGTTCCTCGGCAGGGGTGCTTTTTCCAAGAATCTCGGCGAAAGGCCGCGTGCTGTGGCGTGATCTGCATGCCGTGACCGGTTTCTGGGGTTCGGTGGCGCTGCTGTTCATGCTGCTCAGTGGCATGACCTGGACGGGCATGTGGGGCAAGGTCTACGCCGATGTCTGGAACACCTTTCCGGCGGCGATGTGGAATGACGTGCCCAAGTCCGACAAACAGGCCAGCGAACTGAACACGGCTGCCGTGCAAACCGTGCCTTGGGCAATGGAAAACACACCGATGCCGGTGTCGTCCGGCGATCACGCCGAACACATGAACCATGGCGCGATGTCCAGTGCGCCTGCCGCACCGACTGTCACGTTGCAGCGAGTGGTGGATATCGCCAGAGAGCGCAACATCGAACCTGGCTACAGCATCACGCAACCGAAAACGGCCGATGGCGTGTTCACGGTTTCAGTGTTTGCTGACGATCCGCGCGACGACGCGACGCTGCACGTCGATCAATACAGCGGCAAGGTGCTGGCAGACGTGCGCTACACCGATTACAGCGCTGTTTCCAAGGCAACCGAGCTGGGCGTGATGCTGCATGAGGGCAAGATGTTCGGCTGGCTGAACCAGTTGATCATCCTGTTCATCTGCCTGATGGTGCTGCTCAGTTCTGTGAGCGGCATCGTGATCTGGTGGAAGCGTCGCCCACAAAGTGGCTGGGGCGTTCCACCGCTGCGTCATGACCTTCCCCGCTGGAAAATCGCGACAGTTGTGATGCTGGCACTGGGCGTTGCCTTTCCGCTCGTCGGGATTTCCATGCTGGCAGTATGGTTGCTCGATCGGATAGCCCTTTCGCGCTTTGCCAAATCGGCGGCGACAGCTTAGATTGCGTCCTGCGGGGCCTGAAATCATTTTTGAGTGGTTTAGTGATGAATTCCTCCTCATTTCCGGTTTCAGGCCCCGTTCTTTCCTTTTTCTGAAAATACAGCTTTCCCGACGACACTCTTCCTTGTGGGAGCCAGCTTGCTGGCGAATGCGAGCTGCCTGCGACGAATGAGCTGACTGTCCCGCCGCTTTCGTCGGAACGCCGCCCGCACCAAGGCGGCTCCCACAGATGTCATGCATACGCCCTTTCATGTGAAAACCTGTCGGGCACGTCAGCTTTCCGCACCAGATCAGCGCGCAGCGCGCACCACTCAACCCACCCCACCCCATATTGGTGCACGCCCTCTTCGTAGCGCGACGCTTTCATTCGATTTTGCGACCCCTGCCGCCTTGGCCCAGCCTTTGCTAAAGCCTGAGTAGCCTCAACTTCTGCATCGCCAACCGCAGTCGTCTCAAAAAAATCAAAGAATGGAGCTAGCCAATGAAGCGTCGCAGTTTGATTAAAGCGTTCACCTTGTCCGCATCGATCGCCGCTATGGGTTTGACCTGGACCGTCCAGGCCGCCGAGACCATCAAGGTCGGCATTCTGCATTCTTTGTCCGGCACCATGGCCATCTCCGAGACCTCGCTCAAGGACATGGCGTTGATGACCATCGACGAAATCAACGCCAAGGGTGGCGTCAATGGCAAAAAGCTGGAAGCCGTGGTTGTCGACCCTGCCTCCAACTGGCCGCTGTTCGCCGAGAAGGCGCGCCAACTGCTGACCCAGGACAAGGTGTCTGTGGTGTTCGGCTGCTGGACGTCGGTATCGCGTAAATCGGTATTGCCAGTCTTCGAAGAGCTGAACGGCCTGCTGTTCTATCCCGTTCAGTATGAAGGCGAAGAGATGTCGCCGAACGTGTTCTACACCGGCGCGGCGCCTAACCAGCAGGCGATTCCTGCGGTCGAATACCTGATGAGCGAAGACGGCGGCGCGGCCAAGCGCTTCTTCCTGCTGGGCACCGACTACGTCTACCCGCGCACCACCAACAAGATTCTGCGCTCGTTCCTGCACTCCAAAGGCGTGAAGGACAGCGATATCGAAGAGGTGTACACCCCGTTCGGCCACAGCGACTACCAAACCATCGTGGCCAACATCAAGAAGTTCTCCGCTGGCGGCAAGACGGCTGTGATCTCCACCGTCAACGGCGACTCCAACGTGCCGTTCTACAAGGAACTGGGCAACCAGGGCCTGAAAGCCACCGACGTTCCGGTCGTGGCTTTCTCGGTGGGCGAAGAAGAACTGCGCGGCGTCGACACCAAGCCGCTGGTGGGCAACCTGGCCGCCTGGAACTACTTCGAGTCGGTGAAGAACCCGGTCAACACCAAGTTCGTCAATGACTGGAAAGCCTACGCCAAGGCGCACAACCTGCCGAACGCTGACAAGGCGGTGACCAACGACCCGATGGAAGCCACCTACGTGGGTATCCACATGTGGGCGCAGGCGGTCGAGAAAGCCAAGTCTACCGATGTGGATAAAGTCCGCGAGGCCATGGCCGGTCAGACCTTCGCTGCGCCGTCGGGCTTCACCCTGGAAATGGACAAGACCAACCACCACCTGCACAAGCCGGTGATGATCGGCGAGATCAAGGCCGACGGTCAGTTCAACGTGGTCTGGAAAACCAAGGAGCCGATCCGCGCCCAGCCGTGGAGTCCGTTCATTCCGGGCAACGACAAGAAGCCTGACTATGCGGTGAAGAGCAACTAAGCGAACACAGGCACACAGCCCCTGATGGTTCCCACGGTCCCCGTGGGAACCGCGCCTTGGACGCTCCGCGTGCGACACCGGATGACGCAGAGCGTCAGGGGATGCATTCCCACGCAGAGCATGGGAACGATCAGCAGGTTTCCTCGTATGGCGCGAGTCATGCGGGTGCTTCCAGGACCCCGATATGCCCAGATTGCTCTACCGCCTTTTTCTTGCCCTGAGCCTGTTGCTGCCCTTCGCAGCCCACGCCAGCGACGCCGGTGACTTTGTTGCGGCCGACTCTTCCGAACGCGCTGAATTGCTGGAAAACTGGGCAGCCAAGCCCGATCCGGCCCGCGTTCCCCTGCTCCTTGCGCTGCAAGATGGCCGAGTCGCTGCCGACAGCAGCAACCGCGCCTTCATCCAGAACAGCGACGACAGCTTCACCCCCGTCGATCCGAATGCCCCGGCATTGGCCGACGCGCCCAATCCCGACGAACCGCAAAGCATCAGCCTGAACAACCGCTTGCGCGGTCTGGTGGAAACCGCGCTGGCCAGTCATCGCCTGCTCGACCCTGATGCGAAATTGCGTCTGGCGGCGGCCCTGACCCTGCAAAAGAGCGCCCGACCCGCGCAGCTCCAATTGCTGATGCAACAAGTGGCCAGTGAAAAAGACGACACTGTTCACGCCGCTCTGAATCTGGCCCTCGCCAACCTGCAATTGGTGGACACCAGCCCGACCGTGCGTCTGGCAGCAGTGCGCTTGCTGGGTGAAACCGGCGACCCACTCGCCCGCACTCGTCTGGAGAACCTGCTCGAACCCAACGTCGAAACGGACGCGACCGTGCGCCTCGCCGCCGAGACCAGCCTGGCGCAAGTCAAACGCAAGCTGATGATTGGCGAAGTCATTGGTCAGGTGTTCAGTGGCATTTCCCTCGGCTCGATTCTGCTGCTCGCGGCACTGGGTCTGGCGATCACCTTCGGCTTGCTGGGCGTGATCAACATGGCCCATGGCGAGATGCTGATGCTCGGCGCCTACGCCACTTACGTCGTGCAGTTGATGTTTCAGCGCTACGCACCGGGCGCTATCGAGTTCTATCCGCTGGTGGCGCTGCCCGTGGCGTTCTTCGTCACGGCCTGCATCGGCATGGCGCTGGAGCGCACGGTGATTCGTCATCTGTATGGCCGCCCATTGGAAACCCTGCTCGCAACCTGGGGCATCAGCCTGATGCTGATTCAACTGATTCGTGTGGTGTTCGGTGCGCAGAACGTCGAAGTGGCCAACCCCGAATGGCTGTCCGGTGGCATTCAAGTGCTGCCGAATCTGGTGCTGCCGTACAACCGAATCATCATCATTGCCTTCGCCCTGTTCGTGGTCGTGCTGACCTGGCTGCTGCTGAACAAGACCCGTCTGGGCCTGAACGTGCGCGCCGTCACTCAGAACCGCAACATGGCCGCGTGCTGTGGGGTGCCGACCGGGCGCATCGACATGATGGCCTTCGGGCTGGGTTCGGGCATCGCGGGGCTGGGCGGCGTGGCGTTGAGTCAGATTGGCAACGTCGGCCCTGATCTGGGCCAGAGCTACATCATCGACTCCTTCCTTGTGGTGGTACTCGGCGGCGTCGGCCAACTGGCCGGTAGCGTGATGGCGGCCTTCGGGCTGGGCATCGCCAACAAGCTGCTTGAACCGCAAATCGGCGCAGTGCTGGGCAAGATTCTGATCCTGGCGCTGATCATTCTGTTTATCCAGAAACGTCCGCAAGGTCTGTTCGCACTCAAAGGACGGGTGATCGACTGATGAACCAGCCATTGATGGTTACCGCCGCGCAACGCGCTGGCACTAAAGTCACACTCACCGTGGGCGCAGTGATTCTCGCGATCCTGATTGCCCTGCCGCTGCTGTCGCTGTTGCCCGACGGCAACGGGCTGCAAGTGTCGGCTTACACGCTAACGCTGGTGGGCAAGATTCTCTGTTATGCCATTGTCGCCCTGGCGCTGGATCTGGTCTGGGGCTACGCGGGTCTGTTGTCACTGGGCCATGGGCTGTTCTTCGCCCTGGGCGGTTATGCCATGGGCATGTACCTGATGCGCGAAGCGTCGGGGGATGGCCTGCCTGCGTTCATGACCTTCCTGTCCTGGACCGAGCTGCCGTGGTATTGGGTCGGCACTCAGCACTTCCTCTGGGCCATGTGCCTGGTGGTGCTGGCGCCGGGCTTGCTGGCGCTGGTGTTCGGCTTCTTCGCCTTCCGTTCGCGGATCAAGGGCGTGTACTTCTCGATCATGACCCAGGCCCTGACCTTCGCCGGAATGCTGCTGTTCTTCCGCAACGAAACAGGCTTTGGCGGCAACAACGGCTTCACCAACTTCCGCAGCATTCTGGGCTTTGGCATCACGTCTCAGGGCACCCGCGCCGTGTTGTTTCTGCTGACGGTGGCATTGTTGGTGGGCAGCCTTTACGTGGGCTGGCGTCTGGCGCGCAGCAAGTTCGGTCGTGTACTGACCGCCGTGCGCGATGCGGAAAACCGCCTGATGTTCTGCGGCTATGACCCGCGCGGTTTCAAACTGTTTGTCTGGGTATTGAGCGCGGTGTTGTGCGGCCTCGCCGGGGCGCTGTACGTGCCTCAAGTGGGGATTATCAACCCCAGCGAAATGTCGCCGACCAACTCCATCGAAGCTGCGGTCTGGGTCGCTCTGGGCGGTCGCGGCACACTGATCGGGCCGCTGCTGGGCGCAGGCCTGGTCAACGGCATGAAGAGCTGGTTCACCGTGGCCTTCCCTGAATACTGGCTGTTCTTCCTTGGCGCGCTATTCATTGTGGTGACGCTGTACCTGCCCAAAGGCGTGATTGGCCTGATCAAAAAAAGGGGCGAGCAATGAAAAGCACACCCACTCCCGCGTTCGATCCGGTGCTGGACCCTAACAGCGACGCAGGCACCAGCCGCGACGCCATCGGCTTGGGCCAGGTCGCAGGCAAAGGCCTGAACACCCTGCACGGGACCATCCTCACCCTGGAAAACATCAGCGTCAGTTTCGACGGTTTCAAAGCGCTTAACGATCTGAATCTGTACATCGGTGTCGGTGAGCTGCGCTGCATCATCGGCCCCAACGGCGCGGGCAAGACCACGCTGATGGACGTGATCACCGGCAAGACCCGCCCCAGCCATGGCACGGCCTGGTTCGGCGAGACGCTGGACCTGACCAAGATGAGCGAAGTGCAAATCGCCCAGGCCGGGATCGGTCGCAAATTCCAGAAACCTACCGTGTTCGAAGCCTTGAGCGTGTTCGAGAATCTGGAGTTGGCGCAAAAAACCGACAAATCGGTGTGGGCCAGCTTGCGGGCCAGGCTCAATGGCGAACAGCGCGATCGCATCGACGAGGTGCTGGAAACCATTCGCCTGACCTCGTCGATGTCGCGCCCTGCAGGTTTGCTTTCACATGGTCAGAAGCAGTTTCTGGAGATAGGCATGTTACTGGTTCAGGACCCGCAATTGCTGCTGCTCGACGAGCCGGTAGCGGGCATGACCGACGCCGAAACCGAATTCACCGCCGAGCTGTTCAAGGGCCTGGCGGGCAAGCATTCGCTGATGGTGGTCGAGCATGATATGGGCTTCGTCGGCACCATCGCCGACCACGTGACGGTATTGCACCAAGGCAGTGTGCTGGCGGAAGGGTCGCTGGAAGAAGTGCAGGCGGATGAGCGGGTGATCGAAGTGTATTTGGGACGCTGATTCAGATTTTGATCGTTCCCACGCTCCGCGTGGGAATGCATCCGCCGACGCTCCGCGTCAGGCAGGGGACGCAAAGCGTCCATAGCGGCATTCCCACGCAGAGCGAGGGAACGATCACCGGGAGAGTTCGCACATGTTGCAAGTTGAAAAGCTTCACCAATACTACGGCGGCAGCCACATCCTGCGCGGCCTGTCCTTCGACGTGAAGATCGGCGAAGTTACCTGCCTGCTGGGTCGTAACGGCGTGGGCAAGACCACATTATTGAAAGTGCTGATGGGCCTGCTGCCCGCCAAAGAAGGCGTGGTGCAGTGGGAGGGCAAACCGATCACCGGTTTCAAGCCTCACCAACGCGTGCAGTCCGGGATCGCTTACGTGCCTCAAGGCCGTGAGATTTTCGGGCGCCTGACGGTGGAAGAAAACCTGTTGATGGGCCTGTCCCGTTTCCCCGGTTCCGAGGCCAAGGAAGTCCCCGCCTTCATCTACGAACTGTTTCCAGTGCTGCTGCAAATGAAGCATCGCCGAGGTGGCGACTTGTCCGGTGGTCAGCAGCAGCAATTGGCGATTGGCCGCGCATTGGCCAGCCGCCCTCGCCTGCTGATTCTCGATGAGCCGACCGAGGGCATTCAGCCGTCGGTGATCAAGGAAATCGGTGCGGTGATCAAGAAGCTCGCGGCCCGTGGCGACATGGCGATTTTGCTGGTCGAGCAGTTCTACGACTTTGCCGCTGAGCTGGCCGATCAGTACATCGTCATGTCCCGTGGCGAAATCATTCAACAGGGCCGCGGCGAACACATGGAAGCCGAGGGCGTGCGTGGTCTGGTGACCATTTGACGCGCCGATCGGCTAAGGTAGACGCCTTCGAAAAACGATAACGACTCTATGAATCTTCCTGCCCCCACCGCCCTGTTCACGCCCAGCTGGCACGCCGAGCTGGACTTGGGCTATGGACGCTTCAACGACACCACGCGCCCGACCCAACGTCGCCACAAAGGCCCGTTGCGGGTGCAGAAACACCTGTACGCCGAAGGCCCTGAAGTCTGTCAGCACATCATCGTTCATCCACCGGGCGGGATCGCCGGGGGTGATCGCCTCGACATCAGCGCCAGCGTTGGTCCCGATGCCTGGGCGCAGTTGACCAGCCCGGGCGCCGCCAAGTGGTATCGCGCAGCGGGGCCTGCCTATCAACAGCTCGATTTGAAAGTGGCGGCTGGCGCTACGCTGGAATGGCTGCCGCAGGAAACGATAGTTTTCAGCGAGGCCAAGGCTGAACTGACCACGCGCATCGAGCTTGAAGGCAACGCACGGCTGCTCTATTGGGACGTTGTGGCGCTGGGGCGTCCAGCCAGTGGCGAGCGTTTCGATCAGGGGCATTTTCAGGCGCATCTGGACATTCGCCGCGACGGCAAGTTGCTGTGGCATGAACGCCAGCGCATCACGGGTAATGACGGTTTGCTGGATTCGCCGGTAGGGCTGAATGGCAAGCCGGTGTTCGCGACGCTGATCGTGACCGGGGAAATCGATGCCGAATTGATGGAGCGTTGCCGCGAACTGGCGGAGCATTCTCCCGTGCGTGGCGACTTGAGCCAATTGCCGGGGCTGATCGTTGCCCGCTGCCTGGCCGATGAAGCGCTGCATGCGCGGGCCTGGTTGACTGGATTGTGGAAGCTGCTGCGGCCTGCGTTATTAGGCAGAGAGGCGGTAGCGCCGAGGATTTGGAGTACATGATTTTTGGGTTGGCTGGACTGACGTCATCGTCGGCCCAATCAACAACGATTTAACAGGCAAACGCCCAACCGATTTGAAACGGAAAAACACATGGACCTGACTCCACGCGAAAAAGACAAGATGCTGATCTTCACCGCCGGACTGGTCGCCGAGCGGCGGCTGGCACGGGGTTTGAAGCTCAACTACCCGGAAGCCATGGCCTTCATTTCTGCTGCGTTGTTGGAAGGCGCACGGGACGGCCAGACGGTTGCCGAACTGATGCACTACGGCACCACCCTGCTGACCCGCGAACAAGTGATGGAAGGCATCCCGGAAATGATCCCGGAAATCCAGATCGAGGCCACCTTCCCGGATGGCACCAAGCTGGTCACCGTGCATCAACCGATTGCCTGAACACCCTTTGAGAACCAGTGAAAACGAACATGACCTATACGATTCGTGACGCACTCCTGACTGACATGCCTGCCGTGCTGGAGATTTACAACGACGCCGTCCTCAACACCACGGCGATCTGGAATGAACAACCCGTGGACCTGGCCAATCGTGAAGCCTGGTTCGCCGCGCGTCAGACCCAGGCCTACCCGATTCTGGTGGCCGTCGATGACGCCGACCAGGTGCTGGGCTATTCCTCGTTCGGCGACTGGCGTCCGTTCGAAGGTTTTCGCCACACCGTCGAGCATTCGGTGTACGTGCGCGCCGATCAACGCGGCAACGGCCTCGGTCCGATGTTGATGAAAGTGCTGATCGAACGCGCAAAAGCCTGCGACAAACACATGATGGTGGCGGCCATCGAGAGCGGAAACGCCGCGTCGATTTATCTGCACGAGCGTCAGGGCTTCGTGACCACCGGGCAGATGCCGCAAGTGGGCACCAAGTTCGGCCGGTGGCTGGACCTGACCTTCATGCAACTGGACCTGTCACCCGGCGCCGACGCGCCGCCGTCCCAGGCCCCTGCCCGGTAAAAGACAAAACCCTGTGCCCTGATTTCTCTCGATGAAGGAAGCCGACTCATGAATGCTGCTCAGATACGACGTGTTACTGGCGAAAGCTTTGCGCACTACCGTCACGGGCTGGTGGCGCTGCTGATGGACGCCGTGCATCGCGGTGCATCGGTGGGGTTCATGGCGGATCTGAACGCTGATCAGGCGTACAGCTGGTGGGAAAGCATCAAGGCCGAAGTCGAGCAGGGCAAAACACTGTTGTGGGTGGTGGTTCAGGAAGAGCAGGTGCTGGCCACCGTGCAGTTAGCGCTGTGTCAGAAAGCCAATGGCCTGAACCGCGCCGAAGTACAGAAACTGCTGGTGATGCACCACGCTCGTCGCCACGGGCTGGCCACGCAACTGATGCACGCGGTGGAACAGGCCGCCTATCAGCACCAGCGCGGCCTGTTGTACCTGGACACCCTTTCCGGCTCACCCGCCGAAGATTTCTATCGCTCTCTGGGTTATCAGCTGTGCGGCAAACTGCCGGATTACGCCTGCAACCCGGATGGCGAATATCACGCTACGGCCATTTACTACAAGTTACTGTCGAGGAAGAGCGCATGATTCCTGGTGAATACCAGATCCAGCCCGGCGAGATCGAACTCAATGTCGGGCGCCGGACGATCACACTGAGTGTCGCCAATAGCGGCGACCGTCCGATTCAGGTCGGCTCGCATTTCCATTTTTTCGAAACCAACGACGCCCTCACCTTCGACCGCGCCGCCAGCCGGGGTATGCGTTTGAACATCCCCGCCGGGACCGCCGTGCGGTTCGAACCAGGTCAGGCGCGGGAAGTTGAATTGGTCGATCTGGCGGGACATCGCCGAGTGTTCGGGTTTGCCGGGCGCGTGATGGGCGATCTGTAACCCGCTTTTGATCGTTCCCACGCTCCGCGTGGGAACGCCAGACTGGACGCTGTGCGTCCGTTTTGTGACGCACAGCGTCACGGGATGCATTCCCACGTGAAGCGTGGGAACGATCAACGATCATTGAATCTCAAGGCATGCGCATGAAAATTTCCAGACAAGCCTACGCCGACATGTTCGGCCCCACTGTCGGCGACCGCGTTCGTCTGGCCGACACTGACCTCTGGATCGAAGTCGAAAAGGACTACACGGTCTATGGCGAAGAAGTGAAGTTCGGTGGCGGCAAAGTCATCCGAGACGGCATGGGCCAAGGCCAGTTGCCTGCCGATGAAGTGGTCGACACGCTGATCACCAACGCCCTGATCATCGACCACTGGGGCATCGTCAAAGCCGATGTGGGCCTCAAGGACGGTCGCATCGCCGCCATCGGCAAAGCAGGCAACCCGGACATCCAGCCCGACGTGACCATCGCCATTGGCGCGGCCACCGAAATCATCGCGGGCGAGGGCATGATTCTCACGGCAGGCGGCGTCGACACCCACATTCACTTCATCTGCCCGCAACAGATCGAAGAAGCCCTCATGAGTGGCGTGACCACCATGATCGGCGGCGGCACCGGCCCTGCGACCGGCACCAACGCGACCACCGTCACTCCCGGCAAATGGCACATGATGCGCATGTTGCAGGCTGCTGAAGCCTTCCCGATGAACATCGGCTTCACCGGCAAAGGCAACGTCAGCGTGCCAGAGCCGCTGATCGAGCAGGTCAAAGCAGGCGCCATCGGCCTGAAACTGCACGAAGACTGGGGCACCACGCCTGCGGCTATCGACAATTGCCTGAGCGTAGCCGATCAGTACGACGTGCAGGTGGCGATCCACACCGACACGCTGAACGAATCCGGCTTCGTCGAAACCACCCTCGGCGCGTTCAAGAACCGCACCATTCACACCTATCACACCGAAGGTGCCGGTGGCGGTCATGCGCCGGACATCATCAAGGCCTGCGGCTTCCCGAATGTGCTGCCGAGTTCGACCAACCCCACCCGGCCTTTCACCCGCAACACCATCGACGAACACCTGGACATGCTGATGGTCTGCCATCACCTGGACCCGAGCATCGCCGAGGACGTGGCCTTCGCTGAAAGCCGCATCCGTCGCGAAACCATCGCCGCCGAAGACATCCTTCACGACCTGGGCGCATTCTCCATGCTCAGCTCCGACAGTCAGGCCATGGGCCGCGTGGGCGAAGTGATCATGCGCACTTGGCAGACCGCCGACAAAATGAAGCGTCAACGCGGCCCATTGCCGGGCGACGGCGAAGGCAACGACAACTTCCGCGCCAAACGCTACATCGCCAAATACACCATCAACCCGGCGATCACCCACGGCATCAGCCACGAAGTGGGCTCGGTCGAAGTGGGCAAATGGGCGGATCTGGTGCTGTGGCGCCCGGCGTTCTTCGGCGTCAAACCGACGCTGATTCTGAAAGGAGGCTCCATCGCCGCCAGCCTGATGGGCGACGCCAACGCCTCGATCCCGACGCCGCAACCGGTGCACTACCGCCCGATGTTCGCCAGCTACGGCAGCTCGCTGCACGCCAGCAGCCTGACCTTCATCAGCCAGGCGGCGTTCGACGCAGGCGTCCCGGAGCAGTTGGGGCTGAAGAAACAGATCGGCGTGGTCAAGGGCTGCCGCAGCGTGACCAAAGCCGACCTGATCCACAACGACTATCTGCCGAAAATCGACGTCGATCCGCAGACCTACCAGGTCAAGGCCGACGGCGTGTTGTTGTGGTGCGAGCCAGCGGAAGAACTGCCGATGGCGCAGCGGTATTTCCTCTTCTGACGCAATACTCTTGTAGGAGTGAGCTTGCTCGCGATTGTGCTCTGTCAGCCACCTCCGGTGTCACAGGTCAACCGCTATCGCGAGCAAGCTCACTCCTACAGAGGCTGCGGTACTCCTGATAAATCCCCTGTACTCCCCGCCACAACATGGCGCTAAGATGGCCCCACTTCCTCCCGAGCCATGCCAGCAAGGTCGTGCCCCCATGCGTCTATCCGACTTCATCGTTCAGCACGTTGATCGCATCGTCGACGAATGGGAAAAGTTCGCCGCAACGCTGACGCCCGCGGCTGATTCGATGAACAGGGCGGAGCTGCGGGACCACGCGAAGTCGATTTTGCTGGCCGCCGCGCGGGACATGAACACCGCGCAGACCAAGGCCGAACAGATCGCAAAATCCCAAGGCGAGGAAACCGGCAAGACACCTACTCTGGATCAGGCCGCGGCCAGTCATGGCGAGCTGCGACACACGGTGGGGTTCGACCTGGTGCAGATGACCTCTGAATTTCGACACCTGCGGGCGACGGTGATCCGGTTCTGGGTCGAAAGCCTGACATCGCCGGAGATCACCTACTTTACGGACATGATTCGCTTCAATGAGGCCATTGATGAGGCGCTCGCTGAATCCACGGCGGCTTATGCCGAACGGGTGACCCGCTCGCGAGACATTTTTCTGGCCATCCTGGGTCACGACCTGCGCGCGCCGATTCAGGCCATCGGCATGTCGTCCGAAATCCTGCTGCGCAGAGCGGGCATGAGCGACGCCGATCTCGGCTACATCAAACGCATCAAGAGCAGCAGTCGGCACATGGCGACGATGGTCAGCGACCTGCTGGAGTTCGTTCGCAGCCGCTTGGGTGTGACGCTGCCCGTGGTACGCAAGCCGATGGAAATGACCCTGGCCTGCCGCGAAGCCATTGAAGCCGCCAGCGCCGGAAGTCCGGATTGCGACCCGGTGTTCATTACGACGGGCGATACCCAAGGCGAATGGGATCGTGCGCGCATCGATCAGATGTTGCAAAACCTGATCGGCAATGCCCTGCAACACGGGGCTGCGACGCACAAAATCAGCGTGACGCTAACAGGCGGTGATCAGTATGTCAGCCTTGCGGTGCACAACGACGGCGAACCCATCGCTCAAGAAGCCATTGGCAGCATCTTCGATCCGCTGGTGCGCTCGATCAACGAAGAGGCCGGCACCCACAATCCGTCCACCAGCCTCGGATTGGGGTTATTCATCGTCAAGGAAGTGGTCAACGCCCACGGCGGGAGTATTACGGTGACGTCGAATTTCGGGGATGGGACGACGTTCACCGTGGTGTTGCCGAAAAAAGGCTAAGCCGCGCTATTCACTGCCTGCGGGAGTCGGCTTGCCGATGAAGACGGCTCCCGCGAAGGTCTAGCGATCAAACGTACGTATCGTCGTCATCACCGCCGAAAAAGCCGCCATCATCGCTGCTGTAATCGGTGTCCGCGAATCCGCCGGAATCATTGCCCCAGTTATCGTTACTGGTGACGCGTTGCTGATCGTCACCCCACCCGCCATTGCCAAAATCGTTGTTGCTGGCAGGCTGTGCAGGTTGCTCTTCGATGATTTCGACGATTTCCTGCGGTTGACTGTTGTGGTGGAACAGGCTGCTGATGCCTTCAGCCAGCATCACACCACCGGCCACACCGGCTGCGGTCTTCAGCGCGCCGCCGAGGAAGCCACTGCCGAACGGCGCGGCAGGTGCCTGTTGTTGCGGCTGAGCCCAATTACCTTGTGAGCCGCCCTGCTGTGGTGGTGGGTTGTACGGCGGCGTGCTGGCCGGGCCGTCGCGCCAACCATTGCCACTCGGCGGAGGGCTGGACGGTCGGGAGAATGACGACGCTGGCTGTTGCGGCTGCGCATCACGCGAGCCGCCGCCAAAGATGCTCGACAGGAAACCACCGCTCTGTTGCGGCGCGGCCTGGGCTTTGGCGCGTTGCAGCTCGGCCTGCAACTGCTGAATCTGTTCGTCACGCTGACGGTTCTGGGCCTCCATCTGCTTGAGCGCGACGTCCTGCACCAGAATCGCCTGCGCCATGTAGTAAGGCGCAGCGGGCTGCCGGGTCAGGTGCTCCTTGATCAGCGCCTCGGCCTGGGCGTCTCGGGGGGCCGAATCGGTTTCTGCCTGCTTGAGTTTGCCAAACAAGCCATCGATCAGGGTTTGCTCTTCGGTATTCATGGCGACCTCGTTAGATTGCCGTAGGAATTCTGCGACTGACGAATGTGTCAGACACAAACAGTAATGGGGCGTTTCAAAAGCGTTTCAACAGGGTGTAGAAAAATTTAAGAATAGCCGTCACTGCCATTCGGTTGGCCCGCTCACAACCTCTACGTTACAGTGTCCGCTTGCTTTGGCCTGTGATCCTTTCATGAACCCGCTGACCATTATTCAAGACTCGCTTTACTTTTTCCGGCGCCACTTCGCCAGTATTCTCACGCTGTGCCTCCCGCTGGTGATTCTTGAGGCATTGAGCAAACAACTGCTGGCCACCGCTGTCGGGCCGGACAGTTCCGCCAGTTGGCAGTTGTTGACCGGCCTGTTGTTCTACCCGCTCTATACCGGCGCGCTGATCCTGTTCCTCGACGCGAAAACCCGAGGTGATACCCCCGCCAAACGCGACTTGCTGGCCGCCACCCTGGGCCTGTGGCCGACCTTCGCGGTGCTCACCGCTCTGAGCACGTTGTTGATCATGGCAGGGCTGTCGTTGTTCATCGTTCCGGGCGTGTGGGTGATGATCAAGCTGGTGTTTTCCGAGTACCTGTTGGTGCTGCGCGGCTTGAGGCCACTGGATGCCATGCGCGAGAGTTTCAAGATGACCCGAGGTCATCTGGTGCGGATTCTCATCTGCGTATTGTTCGTCTACGTCCCACTGTCGGTGCTTGAAGGGCTGAGCCTCTACGTGCTGCCCGAACAGCAAAGTCCGATGCTGTCACTGACCGTCGACAGTATTTCCAGCTTCCTGCAACTGTTCATCAGCGTGGTGATGTTCCGTCTGTTCATGCTGATCGACGAGTCACCACGGCCGGTCTGAGGAGCGTCGATGCAACGTTTAGTGCGTCTTGGCGTTGCGGTCGCGCTGTTGATGGTTTTAATGGCGGGCCTTGTCTACGACATCACCTGGCACCCGGCCAGGCGCGAGCAAATGCCCGTCACCTGCAACGCCAGGGACGCCACGCCGCCAACCCTTGTCCCCGGACAGGCGCTGAAAGTCATGACCTGGAACATCCAGTACCTGGCAGGCAAGCGCTACGTGTTCTGGTACGACATGGCCGACGGCAGCGGCCCGGATGAACGTCCGACGCCAGAGGACGTCGCCTACAACCTCGATGAGGTGGCGCGAGTGATCCGCGACGAACAGCCGGACATCGTGCTGCTTCAGGAAGTCGACGATGGCGCCAAAAACACCGATTACACCAATCAACTGGCACTGTTGCAGGCGCGGATCACCGACCTTTACCCGTGCAGCACCGAAGCGTTTTATTGGAAATCGGATTTCGTCCCCAATCCGCACATCTACGGCAGTGTCGGCACCAAACTGGCCACACTCAGCCGCTATCGCATGGACAAGGCCGAACGCCTGCAACTGCCGTCGCCCAAAGGCAACCTGATCGGCCGCCAGTTCGAACCCAAACATGCGCTGTTGGTGAGTTACCTGCCCCTGCACGACGGCGGGCAATTGGCCGTGGTCAACACGCACCTGGGAGATGCTCGACCGGGCGACAACACCTTGCAGCGCCAAATGGCGGCCACGTCGGCCCAGCTGGATGCCTTTGAAAAAGCAGAGACGCTCTGGATCAGTGGCGGCGATTTCAATGTGCTGCCAAGCGGGCAATATCAGCGACTCCCGGTTGAACAGCAGGAACGCTACGCACCCGATAGCGCGATGCACGCGCTGTGGGACAAATACCCGATGATCCCCAGTAACGACGACACCAACGGTGAAGATCGTCGCAAGTGGTACACCCGTTTTCCCAACGACCCTCGCGTGAACGGCCCGGATCGCACACAGGATTACCTGTTCTACAGCCCGGCGCTGAAGCGGATTGATGCGCGAGTGAGGCAGGCGGATACGTTGCTGATTTCCGATCACTTGCCGGTGATTGGGCGGTTTCTGATTCCCGCATCAGCCCAGTAGATACTCTGTTGGCGGGTCAGCAGCGCCCGCCAGCAAGCCGGCTCCCACAAGAGTCGCGCCGAACCCAAATCTTGTGTTAGACGATGAACCTGTGGGAGCCGCCTTGGTGGCGAAAGCGGTGTGTCATTCAGTTTTGATGTGCCTGACCGGACGCATTCGCCTGCATTCACTTCCTCGGTTTGGCCCTCGCCGTCGGTTCTGCAATCAACGGGTCATCCGGCCAGTAATGCTTGGGGTAACGACCTTTCAAATCCTTCTTCACCTCGGCATAGGTGCTGCGCCAGAAGTTGGCCAGATCCTGCGTCACCTGCACGGGCCTGCGAGCCGGAGACAGCAGGTGTAATTTGACGATCTGCCGACCACCCGCAATACGCGGCGTATCGGACAGGCCGAACAACTCCTGCAAGCGCACCGCCAGAATCGGTGGATACTCGCTGTAATCCAGACGCACCGACGACCCGGACGGCACACTCAGATGATGAGGCGCCTGTTCGTCCAGACGTTGTGGCAATGGCCAAGGCAGCAAGTTGTGCAAGATTGACGACAAATCCAGGTTGCTGAAATGGCTCAGCCGGGTGACTTTGCCCAGATAAGGCAGCAACCAATGCTCAAGGCTGACCAGAAGCGCGTCATTGCTGACATCCGGCCACTCGGTGCTGTCTTGTTTCTCCAGATCCAACTGGCGCAATAGCCCGACCCGCGCCTGCCACTGCCGCAACTCCGGCGTCCACGGCAGCAGCTCAAGCCCTTTACGACGTACCAGCGCCAGCAGCGCATGCCCTCGGGCGTCTTCGTCCAGCCCGGTCAATGGCTCGCGGCTGATGATCAATTCCCCAGCCTTGCGCTGTCGCTCTGCGCGGAACACGCCTTCGCGTTCGTCCCAGTCCAGGTGATCGAACGTCACCACCTGTTCGGCGAGGATCGAGTCGAACAGAGCCGGATCGAACTCGGCGGCCAGATAAATGCGCTCTTCACGCTGGCCCTGGCGGCTGCCCAAGTCCGCAATCACCAGCCAAGGCTCTTTCATCAACGCATCCGGCTCGGCGAACAACGCGGCGCGGCCGTTGGCCAAGCGATATTCCGCACCGCCGGATTTGCGCTGTTGTGCAACGCGATCCGGGTACGCCAGCGCCAGCAACGCGCCGAGCCAGCGAGGATGATCGGGATCAGGGACCGGTTGGTTCGGCGTGCCCCTGAGATAGCCACGGTACTGCCGAGCGAGCTGCTTCGCACGCTGCACTCCACCTTGAGCAACTCGCCCAGCCCGTTCGGTGCCCGCCACCAACGTCAGGCGACTGTAAAGATCGGCTCCCGCCCCCCGCAAAATATCGCGCTCGCCCAGCAACGCCGCCACATCGCAAGCGAGCGCGCCAAGCCCCAGCTCCTGCCCGCGCAGCAGCAAATGGGCGATTCGGGGGTGAGCAGGCACTTCGGCCATGGCCTGCCCGTGAGCCGTGAGTTTCCACTCTTCGCCGGGTGAACGACCCAATGCCCCCAGCCGACCGAGCAGATCCTGCGCCTGCGCATAAGCAGCAGCTGGAGGCGCATCGAGCCAGACCAGTTGCGCAGGCTCGACACCCCAACGCGCCAGTTGCAGAGCCAGCCCGGCAAGGTCCGCCTGCAGAATTTCCGCAGCACCGTACGCGGCCAGTTGCTCATGCTGTGCCTCGGACCACAGCCGATAACACACACCCGGCTCCAGACGCCCCGCCCGCCCCGCCCGCTGCGTGGCGCTGGCGCGTGAGATGCGCTGGGTGTCGAGCCGGGTCATGCCGCTGCCCGGATCGAAACGCGGCACCCGCGCCAACCCGGCATCGACCACCACACGCACGCCGTCGATGGTCAGACTGGTTTCGGCAATGTTGGTCGCCAGCACCACCTTGCGCTTGCCCGCTGGCGCGGGCTCGATGGCCGCGCGCTGAGCGTTCAGGTCCAGCTCGCCGTGCAGCGGGCAGAGCATCACATCGCTGCGCTCGCCCAAGGCATCGGCCAGTTGTTGATTGACCCGACGGATTTCCGCCTGCCCCGGCAGAAACACCAACAGACTGCCCGTTTCGTTACCCAGCGCATCGAGCACGGTTTGCACCACGCGCGGCTCGATGAACTCACCCGGCTGAAATGGTCGTCCCCACTGTATTGCGACCGGGAACATGCGCCCTTCGCTACTGATGACCGGTGCATCGTCAAGCAGGCTCGACAGACGCTCACCTTCCAGCGTTGCTGACATCAACAGGATTTTCAGGGGTTGATCGTCGCGAAACAGCGCTCGACCGTTAAGGCTCAACGCCAGTGCCAGATCCGCGTCCAGGCTGCGCTCATGGTATTCGTCGAAGATGAGCAGGCCGACACCTTCCAGCGACGGGTCTTCCTGCAACCGCCGGGTCAGGATGCCCTCCGTCACCACTTCGATACGGGTGGAGGGACCGACTTTGCTGTCCAGCCGAATCCGGTAACCCACCGTCTCGCCAACCTTCTCGCCCAACTCCGACGCCAGCCGCTCCGCAGCCGCCCGCGCGGCCAGGCGCCGAGGCTCCAGCATCAGAATCGTCTGCCCGGCGAGCCACGGCTCCTGCAACAACGCCAGCGGCACCCGCGTGGTCTTGCCCGCACCGGGCGGCGCTTCGAGCACCGCTTCATCACGTTCGACAAGCGCCTGGCGCAACGCAGGCAGGACGGCATCAATGGGCAGAGAAATCATGGAGGCTCCAAAACTGATGGCCGATTATACGGGGCCACAGCGCGCCTTTGTTTCTCTCAATGCAGAACCCTCTTACAGGTTGGATAGTCTTATTGATTAGGCATTTGCCTTGTATAGTTGCGACTTCCTCTGAGGAGATCTCCATGCGTATTCATTCCCGTTTGATTGGCGGTGCCCTGGTCGTCAGCCTGCTGGCTCAACTGACCGCGTGCGGCAGCATTTTCTACCCTGACCGTCGCGGTCAGATTCAAGGCAGCGGTCGTATGGACCCGGCAATCGTGGTTCTCGACGCCATCGGTTTGCTGTTCTACATCATCCCCGGCGTGATCGCCTTCGGCGTCGACTTTGCCACTGGTGCGATTTATCTGCCTGAAGGCAAGCAGGCGCAAATCGACCCTCAAACACTAAAGCCCGCCGTGCGCGCCGATGGTACGGTGGACAACGCCAAATTGCAGGCCATTCTTCAGACCGAGCTGGGCCGTAGCCTGCCGCTGGACGATCCGCGTCTGATTCAGCACAAGGGCAGCGTGGAGCAACTGGCCTCGCTGGGTCTGGTGCCGTCGGCCTGATGTTTTCGCCGTTTTGACGAAAGGAAGTGCCATGAGCAGCAGTCCTGAACATGCCCGGTTATTGCGTCTGGCGACGCGGGCTTCGCTGGTCGTCGCCAGCATCCTGGTTGTCACCAAAGCGGTGGCCTGGTGGGTCAGCGGTTCTGTCAGCCTGTTGGCAGGCCTGACGGACTCGCTGCTTGATGGGGCGGCGTCTTTCCTCAATTTGCTGGCGGTGCATTACGCGCTCCGCCCTGCCGATGACGACCACCGTTATGGCCACGGCAAGGCCGAAGCCTTGTCTGGCATGGCGCAATCGCTGTTCATCGCCGTCAGTGCATTTCTTATCGGTTTTCAGGCCATCGAGCGCATTCAGCATCCCGAACCCTTGAACGCGCCAGGTTTGGGCGTGTTAGTCATGTTGCTGTCGATTGCACTGACGGTGGCGCTGCTGACGCTGCAGAACAAGGTGGTGAAGGAAACAGGCTCGGCGGCCATCCGTGCAGACTCGCTGCACTATCGCTCTGACCTGCTGCTCAATCTCAGCATCATGGTGGCGCTGGGTCTTGCCTGGTTCGGCTATGGCCAACTGGACGCGTGGTTCGGCCTCGCCATCGCGTTTTACATCCTGTGGAGCGCGATTTCGATCGCGCGGGAGACGGTGTCGGTGCTGATGGACACGGAGCTTGATCCGCAAGTCAGCACCCGCATGCTGGAACTGGCGCAGAACGTCCCCGGCGTGCTCGGCGCTCATGATCTGCGCACGCGCGTTTCGGGCAACCACTGGTTTGTGCAACTGCATCTGGAATTGCCCGGCGCGCTGACCCTGTCGGTGGCGCATGACCTGTGCGTTCAGGTGGAACGGGCGATCATGGCCGAATACCCGAAGGCCGAAGTGCTGGTGCACGCCGACCCTCAGGAAGTGGTGAAGCAGGCGAATAGTCCGGTGTTGAACTGAACTTCAGACTCATGTGAGAGATTCTAGGTTGCATGGTCAACCGCCTTCGTCGGAACGCCGCCCGCACCAAGGCGGCTCCCACAAGGATCACGCCGAATCCAGATCTGATGTTCGACGCTAAATCTGTGGGAGCCGGCTTGCTGGCGAATACAGTGGGTCAGTGACTGATGAGTCGACTGACAGACCGCTTTCGCCAGCAAGCCGGCTCCCACAATCTTTCACCTTCACTGCTGAACGCTATACCCCCGACTCGCATAGCATCCCGCCATCGCCTGCCGGAACAGTCCAATGACCTCCGGAGCAGGCTGGTAGGTCGCCGCCGATGGATCGAAATTGCTCTGCTGCACCGCATACTGGTAGCAGTCGTAGCGGTCCTGGGCGATCTGTTGCTCGGACTGACCATTGGCCGGGTACGCCGTCACTTCATAGGGGCTGGCCTGCTGAACGGGCTGCTCAGGGCTGTACACCGGCTCCACGCCTTGCGGTGGTTCGGCTACGACGTATTCCTGCGTGCTTTGCTCATAGGTGTAATACGTGCCCGCCGCCAGGAAGAACAGCGCGCTGCCCAGCCAGACCTGTTGCGCGTAGTCCGGCAGATAACGCACCCGTACTCCGCGCGGCGGCGCAACGACGACGTAACGCGGCCCCTGTGGGCGATACCAGTAACCACCTGAATAGAAATAGTCGCTGCCGTGATACGGCACACGCGAATAGCCGCCCGGCATCCGGTCAATCTCATAGCCAGGGCGATAGCGTGGCCCTGAACCCCAGCCATCGCCATGACCACCCGGACGACCCGCCACAGGCGGGCGATTGTCGCCGCCGCGCCATGGATTATCGCGAGGCTGATCACGGTAGAAGCCCTGACGCGGTGGTTGTGTTTGAACGGCGGTGTCCGGGCGACTCTGAATCGGCAGGTTGCTCTGACGGTCCTGCAACTGACGCTGTTGCAGTTGTTGTTGCTGCTGGCGTTGTTGCTGCTGGAGCTGCTCCTGACGCTGCTGATTGCGTTCGAAGTCCTGCTGCTGACGTTGCTGATCGAAACGCTGCTGCTGTTGTTGCTGAATCTGGCGCTGCTGGTTGATCTGCTCCTGCTGGCGCTGTTGCTGGTACTGCTGTTGTTGTTGCTGACGTTGTTGCTGCTGTTGCTGCTGTTGTTCGCGTTGGCGATCCTCATTGAAGCTGCGTTGCTCGCGCTGGCGGTCTTCATTGAAGGTGCGTTGCTGATTCTGTTGTTGCTGACGCTGCTGCTCAAAGCCCCGCTGCTGTTGCTGGCGCTGCTCGTTACGCTGCTGCTGTTGCTGTTGATTGTTATCGTCGGCCAACACCTGAGCACTGATACTCAAGGCCAAAAGACTGACACCTGCCAAACGCCAGATGCGCGTGTTCATGCTTTCCTCACTGCGGCGCGGATACCTGATGATAGGACTGCATATTGGGTGCGCCGTTCGCCGCACTCTATCAGTGAGGGGCCTGATCCGCACTCTGTAGCAGCACGGCTTGCCAGCGGTGGCGATCTCGGGGACGCCACCGCTGGCAAGCGGAACGCCGCCCGACCGTGCCGCTACAGGAAACAGTCCTGCGCAGGCCTAAATCGCAGGCATAAAAAAAGAGGGCTCGTCAGCCCTCTCTTGGATACTTCGTCCTGGCTCGACGCTTTTGACGTCGGCTCACCTCACATCGTCTTCTGGACAGTGCGTAGCCCGGTGGCCTGGTCAACCCTGTCGGGTTGGAGGCCGCGGCTGGCCTGATTGGGCGGGCCGCGCTGGACGCTATGTCCGGGCAGTGATTCTGTTAAAAAGAATAGGCTTGGGACGCAGGCAGAGGATTGCGAATGTTGCTGGCGAAAACACCACTTGCGCAATTTTTCCCTTCGGATGAATAATTCGGCGCAATTGATCGAATAAAGGAGCCAGTCGTGAGCAAGCTCGACAGATATGACCTGAGTATTTTGGCCGAACTGCAACGCGATGCTCGCATTTCCAACCAGGAACTGGCCGAGCGCATCGGGCTGTCGCCGTCCCCCTGCTCGCGACGGGTCAAGCAACTGGAAGACGATGGCTACATCGTGCGTCAGGTGGCCCTGCTGGACCGCAAGCTGCTGGGCCTGAGCCTGACCGCTTACGTGCTGATCGGTATGGATCGCCATACCCCGGACCGTTTCGAGAACTTCGAACAGCAGATCCGCAATCTGCCTCAAGTGCTTGAGTGCAGTCTGGTCACGGGCGTCGACGCCGATTACCAGTTGAAGGTCGTGGTGCCGGACATGGAGCACTACCAGAAATTCCTGCTCGGCCACCTGACCCGCATCGACGGCGTCACCAGCGTGCGCTCAAGCTTCGTGCTCAACCAGGTACTGGCCAGTACCGAATTGCCACTGGTTCATCTGCGCAGTTGATTGACCGGGCGCGTTCTATACTCGCAACCCCGCCTGACTGGAGATGATCATGGAACCCGAACTGTTCGAAGAATGGATGATGACCATTCTGGTGACCGTGCTGATCGGTTTCATGGGGTTCATCGTCTGGGACCTGGCAAAGAAATCCAAGGCCGGGCGCTTCGGCACGATCATTCTGTTCGGGGTGTTGGGCTTGGGTGTGTTGGCGTTTGTGATCAAGAGCGTGGTCATCGCCTATCTTGAGCAGCACAAATAGGTCAGCTCAACACGGCTTTTCTGTGGGAGCCGGCTTGCTGGCGAAAGCGGTGTGTCAGGCAACATTGATGTTCAGGGTCTGGCGCTTTCGCCAGCAAGCCGGCTCTCACAAATTAAAGCCTCGCAGGCACTTCCCGCCACTGCCCCTGATCCAGCCCCTCGATACTCCAGTCGCCAATCCGCACTCGCACCAGCCGCAACGTCGGCAAACCGACCGCTGCGGTCATCCGGCGCACCTGGCGGTTGCGGCCTTCCTTGATGATCAACTCCAGCCAACTCGTCGGCACGCTTTTACGAAAACGCACCGGAGGATTGCGTGGCCACAACTCCGGCTCATCCAGTTGGCGAGCCTGCGCAGGCAATGTCGGGCCATCATTCAACTCAACGCCATCGCGCAGCGTTTGCAATTGCTCCTCGGAAGGCTCGCCCTCGACCTGCACCCAATATGTCTTGGCCAACTTGTGTTTGGGATCGGCAATGCGCGCTTGCAACTGCCCGTCGTTGGTGAGCAGCAACAGGCCTTCGCTGTCCCGGTCCAGCCGACCTGCGGGATAAATCCCGGGGATCTCGATGAAGTCCTTGAGCGTCGCGCGCCCTTCTCCATCGCTGAACTGAGTCAGCACATCGAATGGTTTGTTGAACAGAATCAGCCGAGGCTCGGCGGGCAGGGCCTTGGCCACACGGCGAGGCGCGCCGGAAGTCTTCGACGCAGGTCGGCGGGAAACGGGAGGTTGATGACGGGGCATGACGACTCAAAACGCATAAACAGAAAGGGCCACTTTAGTGGCCCTTGCGCAAAATGCCTAACGAATCAACGGAACGGCGGCTCATCGAAGCTGCGCAGTTTGCGCGAGTGCAGCGAGTTGAGCTGGGTGCGCATCAGGTCAAGGGCAGCGATGCCGATCTTCAAATGCTGGGTCACCGCACGTTCGTAGAACGCGTTGGCCGACCCCGGCAGTTTGATTTCGCTGTGCAACGGCTTGTCCGACACGCAGAGCAGCGTCCCGTACGGCACCCGCAGACGATAGCCCTGCGCGGCGATGGTACCGCTTTCCATGTCCACGGCCACGGCACGGGACAAGTTGATCAATGGCCGCTCCTGCGCCCAGCGCAGTTCCCAGTTACGGTCGTCATAGGTCAACACGGTGCCGGTGCGCAGACGTTTTTTCAGGTCATCGCCACGCTCGCCCGTGACTTGCGCAGCCGACTCCTGCAAAGCCAGTTGCACTTCGGCCAGCGCGGGAATCGGGATGTTCGGCGGCAGCACGCGGTCAAGAATTCCGTCACGGCGCATGTAGGCGTGGGCGAGCACATAGTCGCCAATGGTCTGCGACTGACGCAGGCCGCCGCAGTGACCAATCATCAGCCAGCAATGCGGACGCAGCACCGCCAGGTGGTCGGTGATGTTCTTGGCGTTGGACGGGCCGACGCCAATGTTGACCAACGTCACGCCATGGCCATCTTCAGCGATCAAATGGTAGGCCGGCATCTGATAGCGGTGCCAGACCACGCTGGACACGATGGCCTGTGCTTCGCCGTGGTCCATGCTCTTGTCGACGACGACGTTGCCCGGCAACACCATCTTCACGAAGCGGGGGTCGTCACGCAGTTTTTCCAGACCATGGACGATGAACTGGTCGACGTAGCGGTGGTAGTTGGTCAGCAAAATCCACGGCTGCACATGGCGCCAGTCGCTGCCGGTGTAATGCACCAGGCGACGCAGCGAGAAATCCACACGTGCGGCATCGAACAGTGCCAACGGCAGCGGGTCGGTGTTGGCCCAATCGTACAGGCCGTCGGCAATGCCATCGGTTGCAGCGGACAGATCGGTGCTCGGGAAGACTCGGGCCAGTGTCGCGGCCGTCACGCCAGTGCCTGCCAGTTCGTCGCCCTGTTCAACCACGTACGGATATGGAATGTTCTGCTCGCTGACGCCCACTTCGACCGTGACGGTGAAGTCGTTCATCAGCGGTGTGAGCTGTTCGATCAGGTATTTGCGAAAGGCTGCCGGATGGGTGACGGTGACGCTGTAAGTGCCCGGCAGTTGAACCTTGGCGTAGGCGCGAGTGGTCAGCGGCACTTCACCCTGGCAGTGATAGGTCAGACGTAATTCGGGGTAGCGGAACAGCAGGCGCTCGGCGGCGTCGGGTTCGATGCGGTCTTTCAGATAACGCTTGAGCGCCTGACTCAAGGCGGTGGTCGCACGACCGTGCAATTCGGCAAGCCGGTCCACGGCTTGTTCGGCGGTTTTTACGACGATAAAAGCTTCAGTCACGATGCGCATCCTTCTGATCTTGCAAGGCTCCATCTTGCCTGCAACAGCGGGCGAAGGCACGAACTGATGCGACCAGCACCGCATATCCTTGTAGGTGCGTGCGTTAATCAGACAAATGTGGTGAAGATCTGGCCACCAACGCCTCGACGTCCACCCCACGCGGCAGCGCACCATATACCCGCCCCGGCTGTTCGATGCGCCCGGCGATGAATCCGTCACTGACCACCGAATTCCCCGCCTCCAGCAGCAACTTGGCCTGTAGTGCAACGGCGATGTCTTCGGTCAACTGGCGGGCGCGGTACTGAATGTCCGCCGTGTCTGTAAACGCCACTTTCAGCCGTTCGATGTGTCGGGCCAGCCGCTTGTCGCCATGGCCATCGCCCAACTCGTCGAACAGCGCATCCAGCACGCCCGGCTCCTTGGACAACGCCCGCAGCACGTCCAGACACTGCACATTGCCCGAGCCTTCCCATATCGAGTTGACCGGCGCTTCCCGGTACAAGCGCGGCAAAATCGTATCTTCGACATACCCCGCGCCACCCATGCACTCGGCCGCCTCGTTGATCATCGCGGGGGCGCGTTTGCAGATCCAGTATTTACCCACCGCCGTCACCAGCCGGGCGAAACGCGCTTCGTGGGCATCGCCCAGACGCTCCAGCGAACGCCCCATGCGCAGACTCAATGCCAGCGCCGCCTCGCTTTCCAGCGCCAGATCCGCCAGCACGTTTTGCATCAACGGCTGCTCGCTCAATACACGTCCGCTGACACTGCGATGTGCGCAATGATGCGCCGCCTGGGTCAGCGCCTGACGCATTAATGCGCTGGAGCCGGTCATGCAATCGAAGCGGGTCATGGCCACCATTTCGATAATGGTCGGAACGCCGCGCCCCTCCTCACTCACCATCCAGGCCAACGCGCCGCGAAACTCGACTTCACTGGAGGCGTTCGACCAATTGCCCAGTTTGTTCTTCAAGCGCTGTATGTAGAACTCGTTGCGGGTGTCGTCCGGGCGATGGCGCGGCAGCAGGAAACAGGTCAGGCCTTTGTCAGTCTGTGCCAGGGTCAGGAAGGCATCGCACATCGGCGCGGAACAGAACCACTTGTGGCCGACCAATTCGTAAGCCTGACCGGGGCCTGGCTGGCCCACCGGGTAAGCGCGTGTCGTGTTGGCGCGCACGTCGGTACCGCCCTGTTTTTCGGTCATGGCCATGCCGATGGTCGCCCCCGCTTTGTGGGCGATGCCAACGTTGCGGGGGTCGTATTGCGTGGCGAGAATTTTCGGCAGCCAGACCTCAGCCAGATCGGGTTGCAGCCTGAGCGCAGGCACGCTGGCGAAGGTCATGGTCAACGGGCAACCGCTGCCCGCTTCGGCCTGGGAATGCAGATAGCTCATAGACGCCCGGGCCACGTGCGCGCCCTCGCGAGCGTCGGTCCAGGGCAATGATGGGATGCCGTGCTCGACGGCGGTTTGCATCAGTTGATGGTAAGCCGGGTGAAATTCCACCAGATCGATGCGGTGCCCGTAGCGATCATGGCTGGCGAACACGGGCTTGTTCTGATTGGCGAGAAACCCCGCTTCCATCAACGGACCACCGGCGAGCGCGCCGTATGCATCGATTCTCGACTCGGCCCAGCCAGCGCCAAATCGCCGGGCCCACTCCTGCAACGGCAGGTCGATGCGGTAGAGGTTGGTGCCGTCCAGCGATGGCGGCTGGTTGGTGACCTCGTGGGTCTCGGCGAACTGATGCAGGTTCATGGAGGGCTCCGGTCCGTTCGGCAGATAAGCGCCAGTGAAACACGCACCCGAACCCGAAAAAAGCGCCATAGACGACTAAATCACGGCGCTTTTGCCCTCTTTAGCGCGCTCCATTTCCACGCTCAAACGGAACTGGCTGCCATTACCCGGTTCGGACTGATGGCTCAGACGACCGCCCTGCAACTCGATCAACTGCCGACAGATTGCCAGCCCGATGCCCAGCCCGCCGTATTCCCGGGTCATGGAGCCGTCCACCTGATAGAAATTGGCGTAGAGGGTTTCTTCGTCCAGCCGGTTGAAGCCAATGCCCGTGTCGATCACGTCAACCAGCAGCCGCACCTGTCGATCATCGGTGCAATGACCGCTGACTCTAATACGGATCGACCCGGCCTTGGTGAACTTGATGGCGTTATCCATCAGGCAGTCCAGACACTGACGCAATCTGAAGGCATCGCCGTGCAGGCCGTCGGGCAGACTTGCGTCCATATCGATGTTCAGCGAAAGCGATTTGGCTCGCGCCAGAGGCTCGAAGGTGCTACGGACCTGGAACAGCAGATGACGCAGGCTGAACGTCGCGTTCTGTACCGCAATGCGCCCGGCCTGAAGCTCGGTCAAGGTCAGAATTCCGTTGACGATGCCCATCATGTTTTGCGCAGATTCCGCCGCTGTCTGGCGATACAGTTCCATTTCGCCCTCATCGCCGTCCATTTGCATCAGCTCAAGAGAGCCGATCACGCCGTTCATCGGTGTGCGCAGTTCATGGGTCAATGTGGCAAGGAACTCGTCTTTCAGGCGATTGCTGACCGCCAATTGCTGATTGAGCTTTTCAAGGTCGCGACTCGACTGAGCCAGAATCTGGGCCTCGCGATCGCGCATGGTGTTGATGCGATCCGCCAGCGCCAGAGACAGCAGCGCCACTTCCACCACCGAACCGATCTGGCTGGCGTACATGGTCCAGAAATTGTTCGGCAGGTGGCCGAGCAACATGGTGGCGTTGATCACCCCGCCCAGCAGAAAGGCGGACCAGGCAAAGATGAAATAGCGCGCCACACGACGCCCCTTGAGCCACGCCACCACACCAATCAACAGAATCACCGGGGTGAACACCAGCACCAACGCGGTGACCAGCCGCAGCGCGATGCCGTAGTCCATGCACAGCGACAGGACCATGATCACCGCCGCGCAGGCCATCATCAGCCACAGTGGCGCATCCAGCCACCACCCCAGACGCGAGGTTTGCAGGAACTTGCGGGCGAACTGGCTGGCGAAGAGGATCGCCGCCGCAATCAGAAAGGTCGTGGAGGTGTTGGCCCACCAGGGGTTGTCAGGCCAGAAATACTCGATCCCCGCGCCATTCACCGACACTTGATACAGGCCGAAACAGGTGATGTAGAGGATGTAATAGAAGTAACTGGTGTCTCGGATGCTCAGATAGATGAACAGGTTGTAGACCAGCATGACCACCAGCACGCCGTAGATCATGCCGAGAATGTATAGCCTCGCGGGTTGTTCTTCGATGTAGGCGTGGCTGGACCACAGATTAAGAGGCGCCTGCACCGAGCCATGACTGGCCACCCGGATATAGGCCGTCTTGGTGTCATGGGGTTGAAGATTCAGATCGAAAAGGTAGTTGTTCTGTTTTATCTGACGGCTGGAGAACGGCAGCATGTCGCCGGTCTGCCAGGTCAGGCTTGGCGAGACACCATCACTGGCCAGGTACAGATCCACGTGATCCATCGGCGGGTAGGCCAGCTCCAACAACCAGTCGGCGGAGGCCACCGGATTGAGCGGCCGATAGGTCAAATCCACTTTCAGCCAGTACGCCGAGCGCGAATAGCCGGCATTCAGGGAACTGGCGTCCAGCGCATGAAACTTCGCCAGCCCCGAGGCTGACGACACCTCTTCAATGGTCGCCTCGCCAGTCGGGTCCTCGAACACCATCGTTGCCCGCCCCAATGGCAATGTGCGCGTGTGCTCGTCGAAATCCAGCGCGCTGGCCAGCGTCGGCAAGAGAACCAACAGCAACGTCAGAAATATACGCATGAGAGACCGCCCGCTTGATTGTGGGCGGCGTAGTGAATCCCCCAGTCCATTGGAGACGACATTTCAATCCGGGCAGCCCCGGCCAACTGGGTTAACGGGCAACGCACTTGCATTCACTCTTATGGAGGGGAAACAGAATCTGACCGAAAGCATAGCTTTTGATAGCTAGATGACACCATCTAAATCGTCACATTCCAAGCTTTCGTGAGTCTTTCATGACGATCGGCATGTACCAACCTGAAACCACCGGGCTAGAGCGGTCCCATCCTAATCCGCGAAATTTCCCCCAGCGACCAGCGGTCCGGCAAAAACTTTAGTGGTAAGCTCGCGCACCATGAATATCTATAGCTCCCGCCCCGTTGTCCTCTGTCTCTCCGGCCACGACCCCAGTGGCGGCGCCGGTCTGCAGGCAGATATAGAAGCCCTGCTCGCTCAGGGTTGCCATGCCGCGCCTGCGGTTACCGCATTGACGGTGCAAGACACCGTGAACGTCACTGACTTCCGGGTGCTGGACCGCGAGTGGGTATTGGCGCAAGCCAACGCCGTGCTCAACGATTCGAGCGTTGCAGCCGTGAAGCTGGGCATGCTCGGTTCGCTGGAAATGGTCGACACCGTTGTCGAACTGCTACAGGCCCATCCGCACTTGCCACTGGTCTGCGACCCGGTTCTGCGTGCAGGTGGCGGCGGTCGTCTGGGCAAGGATGAAGTGGGTTACGCCATGCGCGAACGCCTGCTGCCGCTGGCGACCATCGCCACGCCGAACCTGCCCGAAGCGCGCATTCTGGCCGAACTGCCGGAAGGCACCGCAGACGAATGTGCGGAAAAACTGCTGCCGTTCTGCGAACACCTGCTGATCACCGGCGGGCATGGCGACGAACACGAAGTCCACAACCGCCTCTACATCCGCAACGGCCAGTCACGCACCTTCACCTGCCAGCGTTTGCCGGGCAGCTACCACGGCTCAGGTTGCACACTGGCCAGCGCCTTGGCGGGTCGGCTGGCCCTTGGGCAGGACGTGATCAGCGCCGTGGAAACCGCGCTGGACTACACTTGGCGCACGTTGCGCGACGCCGAACAACTGGGCAAAGGCCAGTTCGTTCCCCGTCGTCTGCCGCTGGATTTTTGCTCGTAACGCCACGAACAAGAGGCACCCCTGATGAAACTGCGTGGCTTGTACGCCGTTACCGACAGCCAACTGTTGGCCGGAAAATTCCTGTCTTACGTCGAAGCCGCTCTCGATGGCGGCGTGACCCTGCTGCAATACCGTGACAAATCCGGTGACGAGACCCGCCGCCTGCGCGAGGCCTCGGAACTGCTGAAACTGTGCGAACGCTACAAGACCCGTCTGATCATCAACGATGACGCCGAAGTCGCCGCGCGTTTGGGCGTCGGGGTGCATTTGGGTCAGACCGACGGTTCACTGCCGGACGCCCGCGCGCTGCTGGGTCACAAGGCGATCGTCGGTGCGACCTGCCACGCCCAGCTCGAACTGGCCGAAAAAGCCAAGGCCGATGGCGCGACTTATGTGGCTTTCGGCCGCTTCTTCAATTCCAACACCAAGCCCGGCGCACCGGCGTGCAGCCTTGAGATGCTGGCCGAAGCGCGCAAGCGCATTTCGCTGCCCATCGCCGTCATTGGCGGTGTCACGCTGGAAAACGCCGCGCCCCTGGTGGCTCAGGGCGCCGACCTGCTGGCGGTGGTGCACGGCCTGTTCGGCGCAGACACCGCCCAGGAAGTCACCCGTCGCGCCCGCGCGTTCAACGATCTGTTCAAACCCGCCTGATCCTGCATCGGGCCGGTTCACCTCATTCGATTCAAACAGAGACCTCATCAATGTCCCGTTCTGAAACCCTCTTCGCCAATGCACAGAAGCACATCCCCGGTGGCGTCAACTCGCCCGTTCGCGCGTTCAAGAGCGTCGGTGGCACACCGCTGTTCTTCAAACACGCCGCTGGCGCCTACGTCACTGACGAAGACGACAAGCGTTATGTCGATTACGTAGGTTCGTGGGGTCCGATGATTCTCGGCCACAGCCATCCGGACGTGCTGGACGCGGTGCGCAAACAACTGGAACACGGCCTGTCCTATGGCGCGCCGACCGCCATGGAAACCGAGATGGCCGATCTGGTCTGCTCCATCGTGCCGTCGATGGAAATGGTGCGCATGGTCAGCTCCGGCACTGAAGCAACCATGAGCGCGATCCGTCTGGCCCGTGGTTTCACTGGCCGTGACAGCATCATCAAGTTCGAAGGTTGCTACCACGGCCACTCCGACAGCCTGCTGGTCAAGGCCGGTTCCGGCGCCCTGACCCTCGGCGTGCCAAGCTCGCCGGGCGTACCTGCCGCGTTCGCCAAACATACGCTGACCCTGCCGTTCAACGACATCGATGCGGTCAAGGCGATGCTCGCGGAAGTGGGCCAGGAAGTGGCGTGCATCATCGTCGAACCCGTGGCAGGCAACATGAACTGCGTGCCACCCGCTCCGGGTTTCCTGCAAGGCCTGCGCGAAGAATGCGACAAACATGGCGTTGTGTTGATTTTCGACGAAGTGATGACCGGCTTCCGAGTTGCCCTCGGCGGTGCGCAGGCTTACTACGGCGTCAGACCTGATCTGAGCACCTTCGGCAAGATCATCGGTGGCGGCATGCCGGTGGGCTGCTTCGGCGGCAAGCGCGAAATCATGTCCCACATCGCCCCGCTTGGCCCGGTTTACCAGGCTGGCACGCTGTCGGGCAACCCGCTGGCGATGGCCGCAGGCCTGACGACGCTGCGTCTAATCAGCCGTCCGGGTTTCCACGACGAACTGACCGCCTACACCACCCGTCTGCTGGAAGGCCTGCAACAGCGCGCCGATGCAGCGGGCATTCCGTTCACCACCACCCAAGCGGGCGGCATGTTTGGTCTGTATTTCACTGATGCAAAGAGCATCGTGACCTTCCAGGACGTGATGAGCAGCGACGCAGAGCGCTTCAAGTGCTTCTTCCATCTGATGCTGGACGGCGGCGTGTACCTGGCGCCGAGTGCATTCGAGGCCGGTTTCACCTCCATCGCCCATGGTGATGCCGAACTGCAACTCACCCTCGATGCGGCCGAGAAGGCGTTCGCCCAGTTGAAGTAACCCCGCCAGACCTTGTGGGAGCCGGCTTGCTGGCGAAAGCGCAGTGTCAGTCACTAAAAGTTTGGCTGACACGACGCCTTCGCCAGCAAGCCGGCTCCCACAATAGAGCTGCGTAACGCCTGACGCATTAACGGTTGATTTGAGTTGTTTCTGCGTTATTTTTGTTGAATCGTTATATCCGCACACCGGATTGAGCGCCTGAAGTCAGGCCCATCAAGCCCGTGCGGCAGAATTTGAGCAAAGACTTTGTAAGGTTGGCCCTGCTTATTTCATAATGCGCAGCCAGCACGTTTTAGCTGGACGGGCATGCCCGCACCTTTTTTAGAGGTAAGTCGACTTCCATGAATCGCACCGGCCGCACCCTTGCATTGGGCTGCCTGTTGCTTCTTCATCCCCTGCTGGCAAATGCAGGTGGCAACTCGTTGTTAATCCCAGCGGTGGGTCGCTGCACCCTGAATACCCAGCCAGACAACCTGCCAGCCGCGTTGGCGGCCTGCCAGCAGGCGGCGCAGAGTGGGGATGCACAAGCACAATACGAGTTGGGACAGTTCTATTACGACGGCAAGAATGCGCCGCGCGATCTCTCTCAGGCACTCACTTACTTCGAACAGGCCTCATTGCAAGGCCATGCACAGGCGCAATATCAATTGGGCCTGATGTTCTTTAAGGGCGAAGGGGTTCAGGCCAATAACATCCAGGCGTATATCGTGCTGAAGATGGCAGCGGTCAACGGTTCTGAAGATGCACTGGATCAGGCCGACGAAGTGTCCGCGCAAATGAAGAAGGAAGACCTGGACGTCGCCAGCCAAGTGCTGGGGCAAATTTTCCGCAAATATCTGCTGGAATTGCAGACCGCAGAAGGGCGCACGCCTTTCGCACCCTTCCCGGACACCAGCAAGCCCTGATCGAGCCGGTTACTTTTCCGGCATCGGCATAGGAAACGGCATGACGTTTCCGGCCGGACGCGCCTCACTGATCTTCGCCGTCCCCATCCGCTCGACTTCGTCGATACGCACGATCGAATGCATCGGCACGAAGCTGCGCACCACGCCATCGAACTGCGCCTTCAATTTCTCTTCGCTGGGATCGACCACCACCGTTGTCCGCTCACCGAAGACAAATTCCTCGACCTCCAGAAAGCCCCACAGATCGCTTTGGTAGATCTGCTTGGCGTACATCTCGTACACCTGGCCCTGGTTGAGAAAAATCACCTTGTAGATTGGAGCTTCGCGTTTGGTCATGACAGGCAGGCAATGATCGGTGTTAAAAAGGGCGCAAACTATAGCACGCCGCTCGTTAGCCAACGCTAGGAAGCCGGGGCGCGGGTCACTATAATGCGCGGTTCTTCGAATCACCTGATGAATCCGAACCCGCATGGCCAAGAAGCTTTACATCGAAACCCACGGTTGCCAGATGAACGAGTACGACAGCTCGCGCATGGTGGATCTGCTGGGCGAACATCAAGCACTGGAAGTCACCGCTCGCGCGGAAGATGCCGACGTGATCCTGCTCAATACCTGCTCGATTCGCGAACGTGCGCAAGATCGCGTGTACTCCCAGCTTGGTCGCTGGCGTGAATTGAAACTGGCGAACCCGGAGATGGTGATCGCTGTGGGCGGCTGCGTTGCCAGCCAGGAAGGCGAGGCGATCCGTGATCGCGCGCCTTATGTCGACGTGGTGTTCGGCCCTCAGACCCTGCACCGCCTGCCGGAAATGATCGACGCCGCTCGCGTGACCCGCCTGCCGCAAGTCGATATTTCATTCCCTGAAATCGAAAAATTCGACCACCTGCCCGAGCCTCGCGTCGACGGCCCGAGCGCTTATGTGTCGGTCATGGAAGGGTGCAGCAAGTACTGCACGTTCTGCGTGGTGCCTTTCACCCGTGGCGAGGAAGTCAGCCGTCCATTCGACGACGTGATCACTGAAGTTTTCCACCTCGCCGAAAATGGCGTGCGTGAAGTGACCCTGTTAGGCCAGAACGTCAACGGCTATCGCGGCACCACCCACGACGGGCGCGTGGCCGACCTGGCGGAGCTGATTCGCGTGGTCGCCGCCATCGACGGCATCGACCGCATTCGCTACACCACGTCGCACCCGTTGGAGTTTTCGGACAGCCTGATTCAGGCCCACGCCGAGGTGCCGGAGCTGGTCAAACACCTGCATTTGCCGGTGCAATCGGGCTCCGACCGCATTCTGGCGGCGATGAAACGCAACCACACCGTGCTGGAATACAAATCTCGCCTGCGCAAACTTCGCGCCGCCGTGCCGGATATCTGCATCAGCTCGGACTTCATCGTCGGCTTCCCTGGCGAGACCGAAAAAGACCACCAGCAGACGATGAAACTGGTGGAGGACGTCGGCATGGACTTCTCCTACTCCTTCGTCTACAGCCAGCGTCCCGGTACTCCGGCAGCCGATCTGGCCGACGATACCCCGGAAGAAGTCAAGAAAGAGCGCCTGAAGCAACTGCAACACCTGATCGACCGTCAGGGCTTCGAAATCAGCCGTCGCATGGCAGGCACGGTGCAGCGCATTCTTGTCACCGACTACTCGAAGAAGGACCCCGGCGAGTTGCAGGGCCGCACCGAGAACAACCGCATCGTCAACTTCCGCTGCGATAACCCCAAGGTGATCGGGCAGTTCGTTGATGTGTACATCGACAGCGCACAGCCGCACTCGCTGCGCGGGTCGTTGTTGCAATAGGAGCAGACAGCAGATCCCCCTGTGGGAGCGAATTCATTCGCGATGCGATGGTACAGCCGATGGAAATGTGTCGAATGTCCGGTCCATCGCGAATGAATTCGCTCCAACAGGAGTGACGCGTTCGACACAGCACCGCGCACGAATGACATCGGCTCTCTAACCATTAGTAAGCCAACCCTTTCGGACACTGCCGACAGGGGTTATCCTTCATTTCACCTTTATTGCCGTCGGGCGGCTAAAAACCACTTTGAACGCATCTATCGAACCTCATCGTTTCAGCCTCGAACCCATTGAGGCCCATCGCTTCGCCAACTTGTGCGGGCAATTCGACGAACACCTGCGTCTGATCGAACAGCGTCTGGACATCGAGATCCGCAACCGCGGCGGCCAGTTCGAAATGATCGGCGAGCCGAAAAAGACCACTTCGGCAGAGAACCTGCTGCGTCGGCTGTATCGGGAAACCAAGAGCACCGAACTGTCCCCGGACATGGTTCACCTGTTTCTACAAGAGTCCGGCGTCGAAGAGCTGGACAATCACCCTGCCGCCGACGCTGGCGTGGCGCTTCGCACGAAAAAAGGCATGATTCGCCCACGCGGCCTGAACCAGCAGCGCTATGTAAAAGAAATCCTCGGCAACGACATCAACTTCGGCATCGGCCCGGCCGGTACGGGTAAAACGTACCTGGCAGTGGCGGCTGCGGTCGATGCGCTGGAGCGCGAGCAGATTCGCCGCATCCTGCTGGTTCGCCCGGCAGTCGAGGCAGGCGAAAAGCTCGGTTTCCTGCCAGGCGACCTGGCGCAGAAAATTGACCCGTATCTGCGACCACTCTACGACGCACTGTACGAGATGCTCGGCTTCGAATACGTCGCCAAGCTGATCGAGAAGCAGGTGATCGAAGTCGCACCGCTGGCCTACATGCGCGGTCGCACCCTTAATAACAGCTTCATCATTCTCGACGAGAGTCAGAACACTACCGTCGAGCAGATGAAGATGTTTCTGACCCGTATTGGCTTCGGCTCCACCGCTGTGATCACTGGTGACATTACTCAGATCGACCTGCCGCGCGGCACAAAGTCCGGTCTGACCCACGTCATCGAAGTGCTCAAGGACGTGCCGGGCATCAGCTTCACCCACTTCAAACCCAAGGACGTCGTGCGCCACCCGCTGGTGCAACGCATCGTCGAAGCCTACGAGCGCTTCGAAGCGAGCCACGCCGAACAGCAGCCTGCACGGGATTACCGCCGCGATGCTTGAGCTGGATCTGCAAGTCGCGAGTGAAGCCAGCGCCCCCAGCGAAGCTCAGTTCCGCCTCTGGTGTGAAATGGGCCTGCGCCAGCGCACGGCTGACTCGGAAATGACCATCCGGCTGGTCGACGAACCCGAAGGCCGGGAACTGAATCACACGTGGCGTCACAAAGACTACGCCACCAATGTGCTGTCCTTTCCTGCCGAAGTCCCCGATGAACTCCTCGACATCCCGTTACTGGGCGATCTGGTCATCTGCGTCCCGGTGGTCGCGCGTGAAGCGGCCGAGCAAGGCAAGGCGCTGGATGCACACTGGGCGCATCTGGTGATTCACGGCTGTCTGCATTTGCTCGGCTACGATCACGTCGACGACGATGAAGCCGAGGAAATGGAAGCGCTGGAACGGGAGTTGCTTGCAGAGCTGGGCTATCCCGATCCCTACGCCGACGATGAACTCGTCGACACACCATCTACAGAAACACCAGGCAAGGACCACGAGTAAGGGCTATGAGCGAAGACCGATCGAGCAACGGGCAAAAGTCATGGTTGGGCAAACTGACCCAGGCATTTGCCCATGAGCCGAAAAACCGCCAGGAGCTGCTTGAGCTGCTGCGCGAAGCCCATCAGAACAAGCTGCTGGACAGCGAAGCACTGGCCATTGTCGAAGGCGCCATTCAGGTCGCTGACTTGCAGGTGCGCGACATCATGGTGCCGCGCTCGCAGATGATCAGCATCAAGGCCAGCCAGAGCCCTCGTGAATTCCTGCCTGCCGTGATCGATTCGGCGCACTCGCGCTACCCGGTCATCGGCGAAAGTCACGACGACGTGCTCGGCGTGCTGCTGGCCAAAGACCTGCTGCCTCTGATCCTCAAGGACAACGGCGGCGCAGGCGACGTCAAGAACCTGCTGCGTCCGGCGACCTTCGTGCCGGAATCCAAGCGCCTCAATGTGCTGCTGCGTGAATTCCGCGCCAACCATAACCACATGGCCATCGTCATCGACGAATACGGTGGTGTTGCGGGCCTTGTGACCATCGAGGACGTGCTGGAGCAGATCGTTGGCGACATCGAAGACGAGCACGACGTCGAGGAAGACAGCTACATCAAACCGCTGCCCAGCGGCGACTTCCTGATCAAGGCGCTGACGCCGATCGAGAGCTTCAACGAGTTTTTCGACAGCGAATTCTCCGATGACGAATTCGACACCGTGGGCGGTCTGGTGATGAACGCGTTCGGGCATTTGCCCAAACGTAACGAAATCACCGAAATCGGCGCGTATCGTTTCCGCATTCTGAATGCTGACAGCCGTCGTATTCATCTGCTGCGCCTGAGCCCGATCTCCCGCTCGTAACGTCGTATCCCGTAAAAAAGGAATGAAAATGCGCTGGATCACTCGCCCCGGCTGGCCCGGTAACCTGCTGGCCGTGGCGGCTGGCGCACTGACCACCCTGGCCCTTGCGCCGTTCGATATCTGGCCACTGGCGATTGTCGCGCTGGTGGTCTTCTACCTTGGGCTGCGCGACCTGAAACCACGGCAGGCGTTGTGGCGCGGCTGGTCCTACGGCTTCGGCATGTTCGGCGGCGGGACGAGCTGGATCTACGTCAGCATCCACACTTACGGCGAAGCCCCGGTGTGGCTGGCGTGCTTCCTGATGGTGCTGTTCTGCGCGTCGGTGGCGTTCTTCTTCGCCCTGCCCGCCTTTTTGTGGGCGCGCTGGATTCGTCGTAACGAAGCGCCGTTGGCCGACGCCCTCGCCTTCGCCGCATTCTGGTTTGGTCAGGAAATGTTTCGTGGCTGGTTCCTGACCGGCTTCCCTTGGCTTTATTCCGGTTACAGCCAGCTCGATGGCCCCTTGAAAGGCCTCGCGCCATTGGGTGGCATGTGGCTGATCTCCTTCAGTCTCGCCTTGACCGCCGCCCTGCTTTGCAACCTGCCACGGCTGCGCGCTCGCAAAAGCTTTCTCGCCGCAGGCGTCGCTCTGCTGCTGGCGCCTTGGGGCATCGGCCTGAGCCTGAAAAACCACGCATGGACCGAGCCGTCCGGCACGCCGCTGAAAGTCGCGGCCATGCAAGGCAACGTCGAACAAAGCATGAAATGGGACCCGGCTGCGCTCAATGCACAACTGGCCCTGTACCGCGACATGACGTTCACCTCGCAGAAAGCCGACCTGATCATCTGGCCGGAAACTGCGGTGCCGGTGCTCAAGGAGTCGGTTGAAGGCTATTTGTCGGTGATGGGCAAATTCGCCGCCGACCGCGACTCGGCCCTGATCACAGGCGTCCCCCTGCGGCAGAAAACCGGGCGCGGCGAGTACCGTTACTACAACGCCATCACCGTGACCGGCGAAGGAGATGGCACCTACTTGAAGCAGAAGCTGGTGCCATTCGGTGAATACGTGCCTTTGCAGGATGTATTGCGCGGGCTGATCACGTTCTTCGATCTGCCCATGTCGGATTTCGCCAGAGGCCCTGCCGATCAGGCCTTGTTGCAGGCCAAGGGTTATCAGATCGCACCGTTCATTTGCTACGAGGTGGTCTACCCGGAGTTTGCCGCCGGACTCTCTGCCCAGAGCGATTTGTTGCTGACGGTGAGCAATGACACCTGGTTCGGCACCTCGATTGGTCCCTTGCAGCACCTGCAAATGGCGCAAATGCGCGCGCTGGAAGCCGGCCGCTGGATGATCCGCGCCACCAACAACGGCGTCAGCGCGTTGATCGATCCGTTCGGCCAGATCACCACCACCGTCCCGCAGTTCCAGCGTGCAGTGATGTATGGCGAGGTTACGCCTATGCACAAACTCACGCCTTACCTGCACTGGCGTTCGTGGCCGCTGATCATTCTGTCGGTGCTCTTGATTGGCTGGGCGCTGCTGGCGAGCCGGATTGCCAAGACGGTTTGACACAAGGCTCGACTACAACACCAATCCCTGTGGGAGATTCCATGTTGCCTGATCAACGGCTTTCGCCACCCAGTTGGCTCCCACGAGGATCGCGCCGAGCCTAAATCTCGTGTCCGACGCAGAAACTGTGGGAGCCGGCTTGGTGGCGATTGCGATATGTCAGTCAATGCTGCTTTGATTGACCCAGCACTTTCGCCGGCAAGCCGGACTGCTACAGGTGATCTGCGTAGTTTCGATCAGCGATAAAACAACCGATACCCCACCAGCCCCGCCGCTTCATTCAGCAACTGC
Organism: Pseudomonas sp. Pseu.R1; assembly: GCF_045764065.1. NCBI lineage: Bacteria > Pseudomonadati > Pseudomonadota > Gammaproteobacteria > Pseudomonadales > Pseudomonadaceae > Pseudomonas > Pseudomonas sp. Pseu.R1. The sequence continues at coordinate 2,832,629 of NZ_JBJGEE020000001.1, forward strand.
CCACTCTGCCAGACAGCTTTAGCCTCAGGCGTCCAGCCACCGAATGGCCGGGCATTGTCGACACTCAAAAAACCGACCGGTGCAGGCACCACTTCAAAACCCGCCTTCTCGAAACTCCAGACCGAACGCGGCATGTGCCAGGCCTGCGTCACCACGACCACACGCTTGATGCCCTGCGGCAGCAGAGTCGCCGCGCTCATCGTCGCGTTTTCCCACGTCGTCCGGCTTTCACCCTCTTGCCAGCGCACCGTTACGCCAAAGTCATCTCGCAACGAGTCAGCCATGATAGCGGCTTCGCTCGGAGGCTCGCCATAATGCAAACCACCCGTAGTCAGAATCGGCAGGCCCGATGCCTTCGACAAACGAGCGGCATAGCGCAGGCGCTCAAGCGCAACACCGGTCGGAATATCCGCCCCCCAGCTCGGGTCGTTGCGCTCACGCCCCGAACCCAATACCACGATAGCGTCAGCGCGCTGCGCCAAGGTTGCCCATTCGCTCCGCGAAAGAGGCGGAACGCTTTCAATACCTTTAGCCGACCATTCGACGACAACCGGCAGACTCATTGCGGTCAGCCCCAACAACCCCACACAAAACAACAGGCGGGCCAGACGTGGCCGGGCATTTCTCAGCCACCAGGCAAACAGCAAGAGCAGCAGAAAGATGCCCGGCGGCAAAAGAATATTTTTGATGAAATATCGAACAGGCATCGGGCATCTCCAGAAGATGCCCGAAGCCTAATGGGAATGACACTAAGCAACAATGCTTAATCAGACGGGACTGACACCCGTAATCGTTACCGCTTGAAATGTTTGCTGGAACTGTAGCGACTCAACTTTGCCGACACCTTGGCGCGACGTTGATCCTTCAGCCAGATGACATTGGCCGCTGGACGCGGGGCGCGGAACGGCTCCGAAGGCTCCCGTGAAGTGTTGGAACTGCCCTTCTTTACGATGTTCGGTGTTTCCTCTTTTACGACGGCCTCATGTTTTTCGTTGCGATCCAGATACGCCTCGATCAACTGAAATTCGGCGTGGCTCAAGCCACGCAACTCCAGTTCAAGAGGATGTTCATCACGAAGCCGGACTGCTGTTTTCGCCATATCCAGGGCCAGCCCCAGACGATCAATCAAACGGTCATACAGATCAGGATTCTTTACTTGGTGCCGCAGCTCTGCCATCCGTTCACCTCACTGAAGATAAACTCATACCCTCGTCAATGAGCTTAGCGGCACTGCGAAAACCGGCGCGATGCCGCGACCAACGGCGGGCGGGGCTTGCGGGCATGTAATCAGGGTTTCCCTAGGCAGTCTGCCCTCATGTATGCTACGGCGCTTCTTGTCATTCCACTTCCGCTCACCCGGACACAAATACACCGCGTCACCGAACGGCCTTGCCCGAACAGCGATGCCCAACCGGTCCGGGAATGCAGCGAAGCGGTCAAGGGTCACCAATCTCTAGTCAAAAGTAGCCATGCACGAACTCTATCAGCCCCGTGAAATCGAAGCCGCCGCCCAGACCTTCTGGGAAGAGCAAAAGTCGTTTGAAGTCAGCGAGCAGCCAGGCAAGGACACATACTATTGCCTGTCGATGTTCCCTTACCCCAGCGGCAAGCTACACATGGGGCACGTGCGTAACTACACCATCGGTGACGTGATCGCGCGCTATCAGCGCATGCAGGGCAAGAACGTGCTGCAACCAATGGGCTGGGACGCTTTCGGCATGCCGGCCGAAAACGCCGCGATGAAGAACAACGTCGCACCAGCCAAATGGACCTACGAAAACATTGCCTACATGAAAACCCAGCTCAAGAGCCTGGGTCTGGCGATCGACTGGTCGCGCGAAGTCACCACCTGCAAGCCTGACTACTACCGTTGGGAACAGTGGCTGTTCACTCGCCTGTTCGAAAAAGGCGTGATCTACCGCAAGAACGGCACCGTGAACTGGGACCCGGTCGACCAGACCGTTCTGGCCAACGAGCAAGTGATCGACGGGCGCGGCTGGCGCTCGGGCGCGGTGATCGAAAAACGCGAAATCCCGATGTACTACTTCAAGATCACGGCCTACGCCGATGAGCTGCTGGAGAGCCTCGACGAGCTGCCGGGCTGGCCTGAGCAGGTCAAGACCATGCAGCGCAACTGGATCGGCAAATCCCGTGGGATGGAAGTGCAGTTCCCGTACGATCAAGCCTCGATCGGCGAAGCAGGTGCACTGAAAGTCTTCACCACTCGCGCTGACACCCTGATGGGCGCGACTTACGTGGCCGTGGCCGCCGAGCACCCGCTGGCGACCCTCGCCGCGCAAAACAACCCTGAACTGCAAGCGTTCATCAACGAATGCAAGAGCGGCAGCGTCGCGGAAGCTGACGTCGCCACCCAGGAAAAGAAAGGCTTGCCGACCTCGCTGTTCGTCGAGCACCCGCTGACTGGCGAGAAGCTGCCGGTCTGGGTCGCCAACTACGTATTGATGCACTACGGCGATGGCGCGGTCATGGCCGTTCCGGCCCACGACGAGCGCGACTTCGAATTCGCCACCAAGTACAACCTGCCGATCAAATCGGTGGTGCGTACCAGCGCAGGCGATGCATCCCCTGCCCCATGGCAGGACGCCTATGGCGAGCACGGCGTGTTGATCAATTCCGGTGAGTTCGACGGCCTGGACTTCGCGGGCGCATTCGACGCCATGGAAGCCGCGCTGATCAAGAAAGAACTCGGCAAATCCCGCACTCAATTCCGCCTGCGCGACTGGGGCATCAGCCGTCAGCGCTACTGGGGCTGCCCGATTCCGATCATTCACTGCGACGCGTGCGGCGACGTGCCTGTCCCTGAAGATCAACTGCCGGTCAAACTGCCGGAAGACGTCGTACCGGATGGTGCAGGCTCGCCACTGGCGCGCATGCCTGAATTCTACGAGTGCACGTGCCCGAAATGCGGTGCACCCGCCAAACGCGAAACAGACACCATGGACACCTTCGTGGAATCGTCCTGGTACTTCGCCCGCTACGCCTCGCCTCACTACGAAGGCGGCATGGTCGACCCGAAAGCGGCCAACCACTGGCTGCCGGTCGACCAATACATCGGCGGCATCGAACACGCGATTCTGCACCTGCTGTACGCGCGTTTCTTCCACAAACTGATGCGTGACGAAGGTCTGGTCAGCTCCAACGAGCCGTTCAAGAACCTGTTGACTCAGGGCATGGTGGTCGCCGAGACCTTCTACCGTCTGGAGGCCAACGGCAGCAAAACCTGGTTCAACCCGGCCGATGTCGAATTCGAACGCGACAGCAAGGCCAAGATCATCGGCGCCAAGCTGATCGCAGACGGCCTGCCGGTGGAAATCGGCGGCATCGAGAAGATGGCCAAGTCGAAAAACAACGGCGTTGACCCGCAATCGATGATCGATCAGTACGGCGCTGACACTTGCCGTCTGTTCATGATGTTCGCCTCGCCGCCTGACATGAGCCTGGAATGGTCCGACTCGGGCGTCGAAGGCTCGCACCGTTTCCTCAAGCGCGTATGGCGTCTGGGCCAGGCCCATGTGACGGCTGGCCTGCCGGGCACACTGGACAAAGCGGCGCTGACGGACGATCAGAAAGCCATTCGCCGTTCGATTCACCTGGCCATCAAGCAAGCCGGCCAGGACGTCGGTCAGCACCACAAATTCAACACCGCCATCGCTCAGGTGATGACGCTGATGAACGTGCTGGAAAAAGCACCACAAGCATCGGAACAGGATCGCGCGCTGCTCCAGGAAGGCCTGGAAACCGTGGCTCTTTTGCTGGCCCCGATTACGCCGCACATCAGCCACCAATTGTGGAGCGCGCTGGGCCACGCCGATCCGGTCATCGACGCTGGCTGGCCTGTGGTCGACGACGCCGCGCTGGTTCAGGACTCGCTGCAACTGGTGGTACAAGTCAATGGCAAGCTGCGTGGCCACATCGAAGTGCCTGCCAGCGCCAGCCGTGAAGAGGTCGAAGCCGCTGCACGGACCAACGAAAACGTGCTGCGTTTCACCGATGGCCTGACGATCCGCAAAGTGATCGTGGTACCCGGCAAACTGGTGAACATCGTCGCCAGCTGATTGGATCAGGCGCCTGGTATCACCGGGCGCCGAATACACTTCCAGGGCTCGCAGATTCGGGCTCAAACGGATTCAAGGGGAGCAACAAGATGATCAAACGCAATCTGCTGGTTATGGGCCTCGCGGTATTGCTGAGCGCCTGCGGTTTCCAGCTGCGTGGCACTGGCACGAACGCCATCTCCATCAAGGAATTGGACGTAAGCGCTCGCGATGCCTATGGCGAAGTCGTGACGCAACTGCGTCAAACGCTGACCAACAGTGGTGTGCATGTTTACACCGGTGCGCAGTACAAGCTGTTCCTGGCCCGCGAGGATGAAACCCAACGTACGGCCAGCTACGTAGGTTCGGGCCGCTCGGCCGAATACGAACTGACCACCGTGCTCAAGTACGAAATCCACGGCAGCAAGAACGTCCTGCTGCTGGAAGACAACGTGCAGGCACAGAAAATCTTCGTACATGACGGCAACAACCTGATCGGTTCGGACCAGGAAGCCGAGCAAATCCGCAAGGAAATGCGCAGCGACCTGGTGCAAAAGATGATGGCCCGTCTGCAACTGCTGACGCCTGAACGTCTGGATGAACTGCAAGCCAAGGCCGATGCCGCAGCGCGCGCTCAAGCCGATGCTGAAGCGGCCGCTCAACGCGTTCGCGACGAGACGCCGCAGCAGTCGCCTGCCGAATTCCCGACCAAGTGACGATATCGGGGCCGGTTCGCCGGCCCCGATCTTTTCTGACCGATGAAACTCGCCCCCGCCCAACTCGCCAAGCACCTGCAAGGTGCACTTTCGCCTGTCTATGTCGTCAGCGGCGATGACCCGTTGCAATGCCAGGAAGCGTGCGACGCCATTCGCACGGCAGCACGCCAACAAGGCTTTGATGAACGACAGGTGTTCAGCGCTGACTCCAGCTTCGACTGGGGCACCCTGCTGCAAGCAGGCGCCAGCATGTCGCTGTTCGCTGAACGCCGCCTGCTGGAACTGCGCCTACCCTCTGGCAAGCCCGGTGACAAAGGCGCTGCTGCATTGCTGGAATACTGCAACCGCCCGGCTGAAGACACACTGTTGCTGATCAGCCTGCCGAAACTCGACGGCGCGGCGCAGAAAACCAAGTGGGGCAAGGCACTGGTCGAAGGGGCGCAGACGCAGTTCGTGCAAATCTGGCCAGTGGATGCCAGCCAGTTGCCGCAATGGATTCGTCAGCGTTTGTCACAATCGGGTCTGGCCGCCAGCCCTGATGCGATCGAACTGATTGCCGCGCGCGTCGAGGGCAACCTGCTGGCCGCCGCTCAGGAAGTCGAGAAGCTCAAGCTGACGGCCGAAGAGGGCCAGATCACCGTCGAAACCGTTCAGGCTGCCGTGGCCGATAGTGCGCGATTCGACGTTTTCGGTCTGACCGATGCCATCCTCAACGGCGAGGCGTCTCACGCCCTGCGCATGCTTGAAGGCTTGCGTGGTGAAGGCGTCGAACCGCCGGTGATTCTCTGGGCCTTGTCCCGCGAACTCCGAGTGCTGGCAAACCTGGCGTTGCAGTTCAGCCAGGGCGTGCCCCTGGACAAAGCCTTCAGCCAGGCCCGCCCCCCCATCTGGGACAAGCGCAAACCACTGATGAGCAAGGTACTGCAACGGCATTCGGTACGCCGCTGGAACCAGTTGCTGATGGACGCTCAGCACATTGACGCGCAGATCAAAGGTCAGGCGCCCGGTTCGGTGTGGAACAGCCTGAGCCTGTTGTCACTGCAAATGGCTGGACAGCGGCTGGCGTTGCCGTCGGAGTAACGTCCACAGAGCAACACAAATCCCCTGTAGGAGCGAATTCATTCGCGATGGCGTCGGCACAGTTGACATCATCGTTGTCTGACACCCCGTTTCGCGAATGAATTCGCTCCCACAGCAGATCACCGTCGTTTGGAACCCGTTGCTATAGCACAGATCAATTAGACCCCAACCGCAATCTGTCCCATCATCCCGCCGCGTCATACACCACCTCAGAGAACACCGCCATGAGCAAAGCCAAAAAGCGGCCGAACAAGGCCAAATCCATCATCGCCCAACCCCTGTTCCGCAGCCGCCAGGAACAACCCGCCAAGGGCAAAGGCAGCTACCGCCGCGAAGCCTTCCAGTCGAGAGATTGGGAGGCTTCTTCCGTTATGGCTGCGTGAAAACATGCCAGGTTACTGACTGGCGCCCCGCCGGCAGAGCCGACATGTTAAGGTCTGCACCTTACGGTTTTTCCCTGTGGACCCCAGAATGCCCCTTAGCTTTCCCCGTTGTTGGCATGTCCGCCAACTGATCGCCGCCTCCAGCCTTCTCGTGCTGGTCGCCTGCGCGGAGCAACCCACCGCTGCCGTCGCCACCCCGCTCCAGGCCGCCCCCATGACGGTCGCTAAGTCCGCACCAGGCATCCCCACCGCCGTCGCTCAGCCAGACGATTCCAATTTCGAAATCCAGCCCGCCATGAGCTTTGCCGAATGGCAGTCCATGTTTCGCGCTCAGGCATTGGCCGCCGGTATCCGCCCGGACGTGTTCGACCGCGCCTTCGCAGGCGTCACCCCGGACATGAGCGTGGTCAAGGCTGACCGCAGCCAGCCAGAATTCACTCGCCCTGTCTGGGAATACCTCGACGGCGCGATTTCGCCTGTGCGCGTGCGCAAAGGTCAGGCGCTGCTGACGCAATACGCCGACGTGCTGACCGCCATCGAGCAACGCTATGGCGTGGACCGTCAGGCGTTGATCGCCGTGTGGGGCATGGAAAGCAGTTTCGGGCAGTTTCAGGGCACGCAATTGGTGATTCGCTCTCTGGCGACACTGGCCTATGAAGGCCGTCGCCCGCAGTTCGCGCAGGATCAATTGATTGCCGCGTTGCAGATCATCCAGCACGGCGACATCGATGCTCAAAACATGCTGGGTTCTTGGGCCGGAGCAATGGGCCAGACGCAGTTCATTCCCACGACCTACAACACACACGCCGTGGATTTCGACGGCGATGGTCGGCGTGACATCTGGAACTCGCCCGTCGATGCCCTCGCCTCCACCGCGCATTACCTGCAAAGCTCCGGCTGGCAGAAAGGCCAGCCATGGGGCTTCGAGGTGCAATTGCGTCAGGGCTTCGACTACGCGCTGGCAGATGCCTCGACGCGCAAGAGCATCGGTGAGTGGCAGCAACTGGGTCTGAAACAGCCGAACGGCGCTGCACTGCCTGCCAATCTGTTGCAACAGCAAGCCGCCCTGCTGCTGCCAGCGGGGTACAAAGGTCCGGCTTTTCTGGTGATGGACAATTTCCGCGCGATTCTGAAGTACAACAACTCGTCGTCGTACGCACTGGGCGTCGGGCTATTGTCAGAACGCTTTAACGGTGGCGGTTACGTTATCGGCCAGTGGCCACGCGGCGACCGCCCTCTGAGCCGCTCTGAGCGTATTGAACTGCAAACCCTGCTCTCGGCCCGCCAATACGATGCGGGCGCGCCAGATGGGATCATCGGCGCCAACACGCGCAAAGCCATTCGTAGCGCTCAACAGTCATTTGGCTGGCCAGCCGATGGGTATCCGACGCAGGAGCTGCTGGAAAATCTGCGTAAGCCGTAACACCTCCCCTTTGGGAGCCGGCTTGCTGGCGAATGCGTCGTGTCAGGCACATCCTCGCTGAATGAAACACCGCATTCGCCAGCAAGCCGGCTCCCACAGGGTTCGTAGTACAGTCAGAATGCATTTCAAATAAAAAGGGCCGGATATCGCTATCCGGCCCTTTTTTGTACGCCTTCATGATCGTTCCCACGCTCGGCGTGGGAACGCAGCTCTGGGCGCTCCGCGCCCAAAACATTAGCCCGCCGTCAGCAACGACTTGGTCAGCTTGGCCTGCTCGTCCGCATGGTACGACGAACGCACTAGCGGGCCAGACGCCACGTTCTTGAAGCCCATCTTGTAACCTTCCTCGGCGAACCAGGCGAAGGTGTCAGGGTGCACAAAGCGCTGGACCGGCAGGTGGTTGCGCGACGGTTGCAGGTACTGGCCAAGGGTCAGCATGTCGATGTTGTGCTCGCGCATGCGGTGCATCACTTCGATCACTTCGTCGTCGGTCTCGCCCAGCCCCAGCATCAGGCCGGACTTGGTCGGTACGTGAGGGACCATTTCCTTGAAGCGTTGCAACAGGGTCAGCGACCACTGGTAGTCCGAACCCGGACGAGCGGCTTTGTACAGACGCGGCACGGTTTCCAGGTTGTGGTTGAACACGTCTGGCGGCGTGGCGGCAGTGATTTCCAGCGCGATGTCCATGCGGCCACGGTAGTCCGGTACCAGAGTTTCCAGCTGCACGTTCGGTGACAGCGCACGGATTTCGCGAATGCAGTCAGCAAAGTGCTGAGCGCCGCCGTCGCGCAGGTCGTCACGGTCGACCGAGGTGATCACCACATACTTGAGCTTCAGGTCAGCGATGGCAACGGCGAGGTTTTTCGGCTCGTCGACATCCAGAGGCTTCGGACGGCCATGACCGACGTCGCAAAACGGGCAGCGACGGGTGCAGATGTCGCCCATGATCATGAAGGTCGCCGTACCACCGGAGAAACACTCGCCCAGGTTCGGGCAGGACGCCTCCTCGCAAACGCTGTGCAGCTTGTGTTTGCGCAACAGGGCCTTGATGCGATCAACCTCCGGGGAAACCGGAATGCGGACGCGAATCCAGTCCGGCTTCTTCGGCAACTCCACCGTCGGGATGATCTTCACCGGGATGCGCGCCACTTTTTCCGCGCCACGCAGCTTCACGCCCGCCTCTACTTTTGGACGCGCCGCCCGCTCGGGAGTGTGCACGTTCACTGTCGGGATCAGGGTTTGCACGGCGTCGGCCGTCTCATGCGCAGTAGTCATATCAATCGATTCCGCCCGTTAGGGTCGTCTGCTCAGCGTAGTCGAGGTGTCTGACGAGCTGCGCACGCAGCCGGGCACTGACCTCGGCAAATTCAATCGGACCTGCCTGTTCGCGCAGCTGGGTCATCGCCAGCCCCGCATACCCGCAGGGATTAATCCGTTTAAACGGGGCCAGATCCATGTCGACGTTCAACGCCAGACCATGGAACGAGCAACCGTTGCGAATGCGAAGGCCCAGCGAGGCAATCTTCGCCTCGTCCACATAGACCCCCGGCGCTTCAGGCTTTGCGGCTGCCGTGACGCCATAACTGGCCAGCAGCTCGATCAGGCTGTGCTCGATCCGGGTCACCAGCTCGCGCACACCAAACCCCAAGCGACGCACATCCAGCAGCAAGTACGCTACCAGTTGGCCGGGGCCATGATAAGTCACTTGGCCACCGCGATCGACCTGTACCACCGGAATATCACCCGGAAGTAGTAGATGCTCGGGCTTTCCAGACTGTCCTTGTGTGAAAACCGGGGGGTGCTGGACCAGCCACACTTCATCCGGCGTGTCGCGACCGCGACCGTCGGTGAAGCGTTGCATGGCTTGCCAGGTGGGCTCGTAATCGATCAAGCCGAGATCGCGAAAGCCCAGACGCTCGCCCATCACAGCACCATGTGCACGAAACCTGTGGCCCGCAGCTCGCTGTTGATGTCGTACAGTTGATCCTGGCCAGTGGCGAAGATGTGCAGCTGGATAGTGGTGTACTTGCCGTTGCTGCTCTGGCGCTCGTCCACCCGCTCGTCATTGATCGTGGCGTGTTTCTTCACGATGTCGACGATCTTTTGCTTGATGTCCACAATGGTGTCGCCGATCACTTTGATCGGGTAATCCTTGCAGGGAAATTCGATTTTCGGAGCTTTAGCTTCGGTATCTGTCATGGCAGTAACGGCCTCGTAAGCCGGAAAACGGACAGGCCCCTGCCACGATCAGCGACAGGGGCGTACGGAACAACAGTCAATATGTGGTCAATCAGCAACCCATCAAAGATCAGTTGAACAGACTGTAGAAGAACATGCGGATGCTGTCCCACAGGCGGCGGAAGATACCACTTTCCTCAACGCTGTCCATCGCGATGAGATTAGCGGTGCGCACGACCTTGTCTTCCAGCTTCACTTCAACCTGACCGATCACGTCGCCCTTGGCGATAGGTGCAACCAGTTTCGGGTTGATGGTCATGCTGGCGGTGAGCTTCTTGATCTCGCCTTTGGGCATGGTCATGGACAGGTCTTCAGCCAGGCCGGCCCTCACTTGACGCTCGGTGCCTTTCCAGACTGGGGCTTGAGCCAGTTCGGCGCCCTTCTGGTAAAAGGTCTGGGTTTCGAAGAAACGGAAACCGTAGGTCAGCAGCTTCTGAGTTTCGGCAGCACGGGCCTGCTCGCTGTTGGTACCAAACACCACGGCGATCAGACGCATGCCATCACGAACGGCCGAGGACACCATGCAGTAGCCCGCTTCTTCGGTGTGGCCGGTTTTCAGACCGTCAACGGTCTTGTCGCGCCACAGCAGCAGGTTTCGGTTCGGCTGTTTGATACCGTTCCAAAAGAACTCCTTCTGCGAGTAGATCGCGTAGTGGGCCGGGTCTTCATGGATGATCGCGCGGGCCAGGATTGCCATGTCGTGCGCAGTCGAGAAGTGGTCCGGGTTCGGCAGGCCGGTCGGGTTCATAAAGTGGCTGTTGACCATGCCCAAGTCACCAGCGGTCTTGTTCATCATGTCGGCGAACGCATCTTCGCTGCCCGCGATGTGCTCGGACAGGGCAACAGTGGCGTCGTTACCCGACTGAATGATGATGCCGTGCAGCAAATCGCTGACCGTCACTTGGCTGCCCACCTTGACGAACATCCGCGAGCCGCCCGTGCGCCACGCGTTTTCGCTGATGGTCACCGGGTCGTTTTCGCCGATCTGGCCACGACGGATTTCCAGTGTCGCAATGTAGGCGGACATCAGCTTGGTCAAACTGGCCGGAGGCAGACGCTGATCGCCATTATTCTCAACCAGCACGTTACCGCTGTTGGCATCCATCAGCACATACGCCTTGGCAGCCAGTTGCGGTGCCGATGGCGTCATCTGCTCTGCCGCAAACACGGCAGGCGCGGTGAAAAGCGGGATTAATAGGCAAAGGCGTTTTGCAAAGGTGGTGATGTTCATCCGTCTCTCGAAAATGCTAATGGGCAAACATGCCCTCGCGGGCAAAGCGGTAATGCCAGGCTCCCCTGGCGGACGGGGCGACATTCTACAGGTGGCGCCGTAGATGGTCCCGTGAAAAGCTGCTGACATCGCTCGCTCTGACGGCGAGTCGTCTGCCAGAAAGCTTCGATCCGACCTTGTGACCAAGGTTCGGATCACAGATTTCTTTTTACTGGTCCGAGGTCACGACGCTTGGCGACCCCAGGTTGGCCGAGCGAACGCTGTTCTGCAGTTGCTGGGCCTCACCCGGCGTGTCGACTGGTCCCAGCCGCACTCGATAGAGCGTCTGCTGGTTGCGCGCGATCGAACTCACGAACACCGGCGCTCGTACCATCCCGCTCAGTTTCGATCTCAGGAGTTCCGCAGCGTCCGGATTGGCGAAGGCTCCCACCTGGAGAAACAGCCCAGACGCTTGTCCGGAAGCGTTTTTTTTTGCGTCGATCGGTATCGGCGATGCCGGAGCGGCGTGCTGTTGCGGTGGCGGTGTCCACTGCTCGATGGTGCCTGCCGAGGCGGTGATCACTGGCGCCGCAGGTTGTGGTTTGGCAGCAGGGCCGCTGAGTGCCACTTGCGGTTGATCCAGCATCAACGGCGCCGGTTTGCCACGTTGCGCCCAGTATTGCGCCGGGTCGATTCCTTCGACCTTCACCCGTGCCGTACCGATTTCGGCGTAACCGAGCTTTTTGGCCGCTGCGTAGGACAAGTCGATGATACGGTCCGAATAGAACGGCCCACGGTCGTTGACCCGCAGGATCACCGTGCGGTTGTTGTCCAGATTGGTCACGCGAACATAGCTGGGCAGCGGGAGTGTCTTGTGTGCCGCGCTCATGCCGTACAAGTCATAGACTTCGCCGTTGGCGGTGTTCTGGCCATGGAACTTGGTGCCGTACCAGGACGCCGTACCGGTCTGCACATAGCTGGCCGAGTCTGTGAGCGGGAAATAGGTTTTGCCCAGAACGGTATAGGGGTTGGCTTTGTAGGGGCCGGTGTGCAGGGTAGGAACGGCATCCGGGATACGCGACACATCGACATCCCACCAAGGCGCGCCGTCTTTGTGCGCACGGTTGATGTCCAACCCCGGCTGTGAGCGGATGATATTGCCCTGCTGTGTCGGTCGACTGGTGGAACAACTGACAACCAGCAATGTGAGCGCCGCGAAGGCCATCAACTGAAAGGGTTTTTGGATCGGCAATGACCGCATTACTTGACGCCCCGAGCTTGAACAAGCAGTTCAGACAGCTGATGCACGGCCATGGCGTACATCACGCTGCGGTTGTAACGCGTGATTGCGTAAAAATTCTTCAAACCCATCCAGTATTCAGGGCCAACGTCGCCTTCCAGGCGAAACGCCGTCACTGGCAAATCATCGCGCAGCGCATCATGACTCGCCCACCCCAAGGCTCGCAACTCCCCAACGGTCTTCACTGGCTCGATTCCGGGACTCAATCCCTCATCAACCCGGTCGCCGCGCACGCTGGCACGACTGACCACCGGTTCGCCCGCAACCCAACCGTGGCGCTTGAAATAACTGGCGACACTGCCGATGGCATCATCCGGATCGTTCCAGATGTTGATGTGGCCATCGCCGTCAAAATCCACCGCGTAATTGCGGAAACTGCTGGGCATGAACTGTGGTAATCCCATCGCGCCAGCATAGGACCCTTTGAGGGTCAGAGGGTCGACCTGCTCTTCGCGGGCCAGCAGCAAAAACTCGCGAAGCTCTTTGCGGAAGAATTCGGCGCGAGGTGGATAGTCGAAACTCAGCGTCGATAACGCATCGATTACCCGGTAATTTCCGGTATTGCGCCCAAAAAACGTTTCAACACCAATAATCGCGACGATCACCTGCGCGGGCACGCCGTATTCCTGCTCGGCCCGTGCAAGGGCCGCTTCGTGCTGCCGCCAGAAATCTACACCCCGCGCCACACGCGCATCGGTGAGGAACATCAGGCGATAATCCTTCCACGGCTTCACCCGCTCGGCAGGCTTGGAAATGGCGTCGAGAATCGACTGTTTGCGTTCGACGTTACGAAAAACCTCGATCAATTGCTCGCCCGCGAACCCATAGTCCCGGGTCATGTCACTGACGAACTGTGCGACCTGAGGAGAGCCTTCATAGTCACCGGCAAGCGACTCCTGCACTGAGCCGAGGATGCCCATCAGACCGACCAGCGGCACACATCGAGCAGCCCAGCCACGCACTACTTGCATTGAGTTCTTCACCTTAATCAAACCTGCGCGATCCACTTGCGGTGGGTGTGGACCGACATCAAAACCCCAAACGCTGACAGCAGCGTCACGAGCGAAGTTCCGCCATAACTAATGAAGGGCAACGGCACCCCCACCACCGGCAGCAGACCGCTGACCATACCGATGTTGACGAAAACGTATACAAAAAACGTCATGGTCAGGCTGCCTGCGAGCAACTTGCCGTAAAGGGTCTGCGCCTGAGCCGTGATGACCAGCCCGCGACCGATCAGCGCCAGATAAATCAGCAGCAGTGCACAAATACCCACCAGACCGAACTCTTCACCCAGCACCGCGATGATGAAGTCAGTGTGGCTTTCCGGCAGGAAGTCCAGGTGCGATTGCGTGCCTAGCAGCCAGCCTTTGCCAAAGACACCGCCCGAACCGATGGCCGCCTTGGATTGAATGATGTTCCAGCCGGTGCCCAGTGGGTCACTTTCGGGGTCGAGGAACGTCAGAATCCGCTGTTTCTGGTAGTCGTGCATGAAGAAGAACCACATCGCGATCGCCACTGGCACCGCCGCCGCGATCACCCCAATGATCCAGCGCCAGCGCAGGCCGGCCATGAACAGCACGAACGTTCCGGACGCCAGAATCAGCAGCGAGGTGCCCAGATCGGGCTGGCGGACGATCAAAATGAACGGCAAGCCGATCAAACCCAGGCTCACGGCCACGTGCTTCAAATGCGGTGGCAGGGTGCGCTTGGACAGATACCAGGCGATGGTGGCGGGCATGATGATCTTCATGAATTCCGACGGCTGGAAGCGAATGACCCCCGGAATGTTGATCCAGCGTGTCGCACCCATCGCGTTGTGGCCCATGACGTCCACCGCCACCAACAGCAAGACACCGAAGACATAGGCCACGGGCACCCAGCGGGCCATGAAGCGCGGTTCCAACTGGGCAATGACGAACATCGACACCAGGCCGATGCCGAATGAGGTGCTTTGCTTGATCAGCAGGTCCCAGCTCTTGCCGCTGGCGGAATACAGCACGAACAAGCTGCCCGCTGCCAAGGTCAGCAGCAGGATCAGCAGTGGGCCGTCGACGTGAATCTTCTGCAGAAACGTCGCGCGACGGCGCATCACATCTTCGCTGGAGAGGATGCGGTCGAAATTACTCTTCACGGGCCGCGGTCTCCGGAGGCAGTGTGTTGGCAGCGTATTCGGGTTTCAAACGGCCATCCGGGCCGAGCAACCAGGCATCCATGACCTGACGGACAACAGGCGCCGCAATACCGGAGCCCGACTCACCGTTTTCGATCATCACCGCCACGACGATTTTCGGATTGTCGGCAGGCGCAAAACCCACGAACAGAGCGTGGTCGCGATGGCGTTCCTGGACTTTCGAGCGGTCGTATTTTTCACCTTGGCGAATGGCAACGACCTGCGCCGTACCACTCTTGCCAGCAATGCGGTATTGCGCGCCAACGGACGCCTTGCGTGCCGTACCACGAGCACCGTGCATGACCTGTTGCATGCCGTGGTTGACCTTGGCCCAGTCGGAGGGGTCGCGCAGGACGATATCCGGCATCGGATTGTTATCCACAGGCTTCTGACCTTCGATGGTCTTTGCCAAGTGCGGACGGTTCCACTTGCCCTTGTTCGCGACCAACGCCGTGGCCTGCGCCAGTTGCAGCGGCGTGGCCTGCATGTAGCCCTGACCGATACCCAGAATCAACGTTTCGCCAGGGAACCAGGCCTGACGACGGGTAATACGCTTCCAGTCACGGGACGGCATCAGGCCGGGCGACTCTTCGAACATGTCCAGCGAAACCTTCTGCCCGATGCCGAACTTGTTCAGGTAAGCGGACAGGCGATCGATGCCGACCTTGTGAGCGAGATCGTAAAAATAGGTGTCGTTGGAACGCATGATGGCGGTGTCCAGATCGACCCAGCCATCACCTGTGCGGTTCCAGTTGCGGTATTTGTGGTCGTAGTTCGGCAGCATGTAGTAACCGGGGTCGAACACCCGGGTACTGGCCGTCACAACACCGGTGTCGAGTCCTGCGATGGCCACCGCAGGCTTGATGGTCGAACCCGGCGGGTACAGGCCACGCAGAATGCGGTTGAACAGCGGCCGGTCAACCGAATCGCGCAGTTCGGAATACGCCTTGAAACTGATACCGGTGACAAACAGGTTCGGGTCGAAGCTTGGCTGGCTGACCATCGCCAGCACTTCACCCGTGCTCGGGTCCAGCGCCACAACGGCACCACGACGCCCGGCCAGCGCGGTTTCGGCGGCTTCCTGCAACTGGATGTCCAGGCTCAGGACGATGTCCTTGCCCGGGACCGGATCGGTCCGCTTCAAGACACGCAACACCCGGCCTCGGGCATTGGTTTCGACCTCTTCATAGCCAACCTGGCCGTGCAGCTCCGGCTCGTAAAAGCGCTCGATGCCGGTTTTACCCATGTGATGAGTGCCGCTGTAGTTCACCGGATCCAGGCTTTTCAGCTCTTTCTCGTTGATTCGGCCCATGTAGCCGACCGAGTGCGCAAAATGCGCGCCCTGCGGGTAGTGGCGAATCAACTGCGCGACCACTTCGACGCCTGGCAGCCGGAACTGATTGACCGCGATCCGGGCGATTTGCTCTTCGGTCAGCTCAAACAGGATCGGCACTGGTTCAAACGGGCGACGCCCCTGCTTCATGCGCTTTTCGAAGATGATCCGGTCATCCGGGGTCAATTCCAGCACTTCGATGATGGTATCGAGCACTTTCGGCCAGTCACCGCCCGAACGCTCGCGGGTCATGCTCAGGTTGAAGCTGGGCCGGTTGTCCGCGATGACCACGCCGTTGCGGTCGTAAATCAGCCCTCGGCTGGGCGGAATCGGCTGCACGTGCACCCGATTGTTTTCCGACAGGGTCGAGTGGTAGTCATATTGAATGACTTGCAGGAAGTACAGGCGCGCCACCAGCACGCAGATCAGCACGATCACGATCACGGCACCGACCACGACCCGGTTGCGCACTAGACGTGCGTCCTTTTCGTGATCTTTCAGGCGAATCGGCTGAGACATTTAGGGCGAGTTCACAGTGAAGGCAGCGGCGCTACTTGTGATAAGGGTGACCGGACAATACCGTCCAGGCACGATAAATCTGTTCGCCGATGAGGATGCGCACCAGAGGGTGCGGCAACGTCAGCGGCGACAATGACCAACGCTGCTCGGCACGGGCACACACCTCAGGCGCGAGCCCTTCCGGGCCACCCACCATCAGGTTCACGGTGCGCGAATCCAGGCGCCAGCGATCGAGCTCCACGGCCAGTTGCTCGGTGCTCCACGGCTTGCCATGGACCTCGAGGGTGACGATTCGCTCACCCGGCTGCACTTTGGCCAGCATCGCCTCGCCTTCCTGACGGATCAGGCGCGCCACGTCGGCGTTCTTGCCTCGGGTGTTGAGCGGAATCTCGACCAGTTCAAGGGCCAATTCGGATGGGAGACGCTTGGCATATTCGTGCCAACCTTCTTCCACCCATTTGGGCATGCGTGAACCGACGGCAATCAGACGCAGACGCACGACGAGCCCTTATTCGTTGCCCGGGGTGTGGTGCGCACCGCTGGCCGCGCGGCTCTGCTCGGCACCCATCCACAGACGCTCCAAGTCATAGAACTGGCGTGCGGCGGCGGTCATCATGTGCACGATCACGTCGCCCAAGTCCAGCAGCACCCAGTCGCTCTCGCCCTTGCCTTCTTCGCCCAGTGGCTGCGCGCCCTTGGCTTTAACGTTCTCACGAACCTTGTCGAGCATGGCGTTGATCTGACGGTTCGATGTACCGGTGGCGATCACCATGTAGTCGGTCAGGCTGTGCTTGTCGCGAACGTCGATGACCTGGATATCCTGCGCCTTGACGTCTTCCAAAGCAGCCTTGGCCAGTTCAACCAGCTCTTCGCCGGTAACGATGTTTTTTTGCTGTGTCATATAAAACTCATTCAGTTCAATTGGGCGCACGGTACAGCCCGTGTGCCTCGATGTAGGCCAGTACCGCGTCTGGCACCAGAAAACGTACCGACTCACCGCTGGCCAGCAGTTGGCGGATCTGGGTGGCAGACACCGAAAGCGGCGTCTGCCAGACGAATGTAATGTGTCCGCCAGGCCCTTTGAGGGCTTTCGGATCGCTGACCGCGCGTGCCGCCAGCAGGTTACGCATGGCGTCCGGCGACTCGCTGTCGGCGTCCGGGCGTTGCAGCACCACGATATGGCAGTGCTCCAGCAACTCTTCCCATCGATGCCAGGTCGGCAGCCCGCAAAAGGCGTCCCATCCCAGCAACAAAAATAGCTGGTCATCGACGGCCAGTTCAGCGCGCATCGATTCCAGCGTGTCGATGGTGTACGACGGCTTGTCCCGCAACAGTTCGCGGTCATCCACCGTTAATGGCGACACGCCCTGTACGGCGCTGCGGACCATCGCCAGACGATCCTGCGCCGATACGCTGGGCGTATCGCGATGAGGCGGTCTGGCGCTGGGCGTCAGACGCAACTCATCGAGTTCAAGCAACGCGGCGACTTCCAGGGCGCCGCGCAAATGGCCGATGTGCACCGGATCGAACGTCCCGCCCAGCATGCCGATGCGTTTCGGCCTGCGAGTGGCGTTTTTTTCGTCAGGCTTCGCATCGTGACCTGGTTGTTGCCGATTGGCAGTCAACTCAGACAGGTCCTTGTCCGCGCAACTGACGACCATCACCGACCACGATGTACTTCTCACAGGTCAGGCCTTCCAGGCCGACCGGTCCACGGGCGTGAATCTTGTCGGTGGAAATGCCGATTTCGGCACCCAGGCCGTATTCAAAGCCATCGGCGAAGCAGGTTGGCGCGTTGATCATCACCGAACTGGAGTCGACTTCCGCCATGAAACGGCGAGTCTGCGCCTGGGAATCGGAAATGATCGCGTCACTGTGATGCGAGCCATAGTGGTTGATATGCTCAATGGCCTGATCCAGACCGGTGACCACACGAATCGACAGGATCGCTGCCAGGTATTCGGTGTGCCAGTCTTCTTCGGTCGCCGGAATCGCTTCGATGAGCTCGCGGGTGCGTTCGCAACCGCGCAACTCGACGCCCTTTTCGCGGAACTGCGCGGCCATCGGCGGCAGGAAGTCCGCGGCAATCGCCTGATCCACGAGCAGCGTTTCCATGGCACCACAGATGCCGTAGCGATAGGTCTTGGCGTTGAAGCTGATCTTTTGCGCGGCGGCCAGATCGGCGTGGGCGCTGACGTAGATGTGGCAGATGCCATCCAGATGCTTGATGACCGGCACTTTGGCATCGCGGCTGATGCGCTCGATCAAGCCCTTGCCGCCACGAGGAACGATCACGTCCACGTATTCCGGCATGGTGATCAGCGCGCCGACGGCTTCGCGATCAGTGGTCTCGACCACTTGCACCACGGCAGCAGGCAGACCGGCCTCGGCCAGACCGCGTTGAACGCAAGCGGCGATAGCACGGTTGGAATTGATGGCCTCGGAACCGCCGCGCAGAATGGTGGCGTTACCGGACTTCAGACACAGACTGGCGGCGTCGATGGTCACGTTCGGACGCGACTCATAGATGATCCCGATCACACCCAGGGGCACGCGCATCTTGCCGACCTGAATGCCGGACGGCTGGAAATTCATGTCGCGAATAGTGCCGATAGGGTCTGGCAAGCTGGCGACCTGACGCAGACCGGCGATCATGCTGTCGATCCGCGCCGGGGTCAGGGCCAGACGCTCAAGCAGAGCGGGTTCAAGACCATTGGCGCGGCCTTTGGCCAGATCCTGTTCGTTGGCGGCAGTCAGCTCATCACGGGCAGCATCCAGCGCGGCGGCAGTGGCCGTCAGGGCGCGGTTTTTCTGCGCGGTGCTGGCGCGACCGATCACGCGCGAAGCTTCGCGGGCGGCGCGACCCAGGCGGGTCATGTAGTCAAGAACGGACTCAGTCATGGTCTCAGAGGTCTTGGCAGAGAGGAAAGCGGCCGATTATAGCTGTCGGGCGTGACGAACGACAGCGGCGACAGGCGGATGGTCGATATAAGCCGGATTTGTTGGGTGAAAGCGTAATCCTGGCACTCACGATCCTTGTGGGAACCGGCGTCGGCCAGAAAGCCGAACCGTCATAACGGAGTCGTTGGCAAACGGCTGCCATTCAGCGCCAATTAAGCCCCGCATTGCTATCATCGCCATCCACGCCATCACGTAGCCGCCCCATGCCCGACACCCCTCAACGCGCCCTGCCAGACAGCTTCTTCAACCGCGACGCCCAGACCCTCGCCCGCGATCTGCTGGGCAAAGTGGTGCGTCACAAGGTCGGCCCACTGTGGCTGTCGGCGCGCATCATAGAGACAGAAGCCTATTACCTGAAGGAAAAAGGCAGCCACGCGTCACTCGGCTATACAGAAAAGCGTAAGGCTTTGTTTCTGGATGGCGGCCACATCTATATGTACTACGCCCGTGGAGGCGATTCGTTGAATTTCAGCGCTGAAGGTCCTGGCAATGCGGTGCTGATCAAATCGGCTTATCCCTGGGTCGACGCGTTCTCGGACGAGAACAGTTTGGCGCAGATGCAACTGAACAACCCCGACGCCAGTGGCAACCTGCGCTCGCCCGAACGCTTGTGCGCGGGCCAGACCCTGTTATGCAAGGCACTGGGGCTGAAAGTTCCGATGTGGGACGCCAAGCGTTTCGATCACGAACAGATTTTTGTCGAAGACGTAGGCCAGACACCCACGCACATCATCCAGACCACACGCCTGGGCATCCCCTTCGGACGAGACGAACAATTGATGTACCGCTTCGTAGACCTTGAATATGCGCGCTTTTGCACACGGAACCCTCTACGGCGCGGCCAAGTCGAAGGCCGCGACTACTTCATCATCGAGCAAGGAAACTGACCCATGGGCTCATGGCTCGACAGCATCACCTCTTGGCTGAGCGCCAACCCGTCCTGGCTGGGCGCCGCCGTTTTTCTGGTTTCATTTCTTGAATGCATGGCCATTGCCGGGATCATCGTCCCCGGCACTGTCGCGCTTTTCGCCATTGCGGCGCTGGCCGGCAGCGGAATCCTGCCGCTGAGCGAAGCGCTGTTGCTGGGGTTGCTCGGCGGGCTGCTGGGCGATTTCGTGTCCTACTTTCTGGGCAGACGCTTCCACCAGAACATTCGCCGCCTGCCGGGGCTGCGCCATCATCCGGAATGGATCGCCGGAGCCGAGACCTATTTCCAGCGCTACGGCATCGCCAGCCTGTTGGTGGGCCGGTTCATCGGCCCACTGCGCCCGATGCTGCCCATGGTGGCCGGGATGTTCGACATGCCGTTCGTGCGCTTCGCGGTCGTCAGCGTGGTGGCAGCAGCCGGCTGGTCGGTGGCGTACATTCTGCCGGGCTGGGCGACCGGGGCCGCCATTCGCCTGCCGTTGCCAGAGGGCTTCTGGCCACAGGCCGCCGTTGTTGGCGCGGGACTGGCCATTTTGCTGGGGATTGCGATTCAGACCAGCGTGCGCCGCAAGCCCTATGCCACGAAGCTGATCGCATGCGCCAGTCTGACCCTGCTGATTGCCGTGTTTCTGGGCTGGCCGTATCTGGCGCATCTGGATCAGGGCGTGATGACGCTGGTTCAAGAGCATCGCAGCGAAACCGCCCAGAACTTCGTGGTACTGGTCACCGGGCTGGGTGACTTCAAAACTCAATTCTGCGCCGCGGCTGTGTTGCTGATGGTGTTGGTCGCTGCCCGCCAGTGGCGACATGCGATCTTCGCCTGCTCGACCACGCTGGGCGCTGCGATCCTCAACCAGACCATGAAACACACCTTCGCCCGCGCCCGCCCTGAAGTGCTGGCTGAACCCTTGGCCACCTACAGCATGCCGAGCGGCCATGCGTCGGCGTCGTTCGCGTTGTTCATGACGCTGGCGGTGCTGGCAGGACGTGGACAACCGGTGCGATTGCGTCTGACGTGGCTGCTGTTGGGTGCGATTCCCGCTGCATCGATCTGCGTGTCACGGGTGTATCTGGGGGTGCATTGGCCAACTGACGTGCTGGCAGGGATGTTGCTGGCGTTCTTCACCTGCTCGGCGAGCCTGGCATTCGTGCAGAACAAACAGTCGCTGCCCGCGTTGCCGATGCGAGTGTGGTATTGGCTGATACCGGCAATGGTCGCGGTGTTGATCGGGTTTGCGGTGCATTCGCTGACGCACGGGCTGGTGCGTTACGAGTATTGATGCACGCAACTCCCCTGTAGCAGTCCGACTTGCCGGCGGCGGGACCCGTCAGATCGCTACCGCCGACAAGCCGGACGGCTACAGGGGGATGTGGAAAACAGCTACGCCTGCATATCCCCCTGCATTTCATCGAGCAGGTCCTGAATGGCGTCGAGCCGCTCCTCGGCGTCGTCGATTTCCAGCAGTTCGATCTTGTCTTCTTCCGTGAACGGCAGCAGGTACGCCAACTGGTTGGACAGGGATTGCTGCCCCTCTGCCGTCAGCCCCATGTTCAGGGCCGCCACCATCGGGTGCTCCGCCAGCGCCGCCAGCAAGGCAACCAGATCCTCGTCCTCTTCCTGCAGCGGACGTTCCTGCGGGTCTTCCAGCCATTCCACGTCAGCAACAAGCAGGTTGTCCTTCTGCACTTGGGCGCTGATCACGCGAAAACGCCGCCCTCCTGTCACGCGAATACCCAACAAGCCGTTGTCCTGCTGCTGAAAGTCGGTCATCAAGGCTTCGCAACCGATCTGCGAGAAGCCTTCGGGGACACCGCCCACTTCGCTGCCTTCGGTGATACACACCACGCCGAAGCCTTCGCCCTGTTTCATGCAGCGGCCAATCATGTCCAGATAGCGCGCCTCGAAAATTTGCAGATCGAGCACGCACCCCGGGAACAGCACAGCGTTCAGCGGAAACAAAGGCAGCGACATAAACCTATCCTCAAGCACCCATCGTCAAGCAACCAGCGAGACCGCCAGCGGTAGAAACAACGCCGTGGCGACACCCATCAGACTCATGGCCAACGCCGCAAAGGCGCCGCATTCTTCACCTTCCTGCAAAGCTGCGGACGTACCCACCGCATGCGCGGTCAGCCCCAGCGCCATGCCTCTGGCTTCAGGGCTGTGGACGCGCGACAGCGTCAGCAAGCCGGGGCCGAATATGCCGCCGATCACGCCTGTGATCAACACAAACACCGCTGCGAGCGCCGCTACGCCACCGATCTGTTCAGCGACCAGCATGGCAATCGGCGAGGTCACGGACTTCGGCGCCATGGTCATCAGGATCATGTGATTGGCGCCCAGGCCCCAGCCCAGCGCGACGCACAACGCCGTCGCTAACACGCCGCCAATCACCAGCGTAGTCAACACAGGCCAGAACAACTGCCGGATTCGGCGCAGATTCAGATAAAGCGGCACTGCCAGCGCTACCGTTGCCGGGCCTAGCAGAATGCTGAGGATCTCGGTGCTCTTGCGGTACTCGGCATAATCCAGTCCGCAAAGTACCAACACACCGATCACCACCAGCATCGACACCAGCACCGGCTGCAGGAAGACCCAGCGAGTTTTTTCATACCCTGCGAGCACCAATTGATAGGCGCCCAATGTGACGGCGATGCCAAACAACGGGTGGTGGATCACCGAAAGCCACGCGCCCTGCCAGTCCAGACTCATGATGGCTCCCGGCGATTGGCCTGACGATCGATGAGTTTTTGCATCAGCCAGCCCGCAAATGTGAGCGAGATCATTAACGACAACACCAAGGACCCTACAATGGCCCAGAAATCGTCGGCAATCTGCCCGGCATACACCATGACGCCCACCGCAGGCGGCACCAGGAGCAACGGCAGGTAGCGCAGCAGACTGCTGGCGGCCAGACTGATGGGCTCGCTGACTTCACCCCGCACCATCAGGTAAATCATCAACAAGACCAAGCCGATAATCGGCCCCGGCAATATCGACAGGAACAAATGATTCAACGCCGTCCCCACCAACTGGAACAGCACCAGCCATGTCAGGCCTTTAAGCAACATAGACAACTCCAGCCAATTCGCGGCGACATTATAAGCACGCGGCTTACCCAGCTATGGTTCGGTATTCGCGCGCCTTGGGGTTCTTGACCAACCATCGGTGGCGTGCTGATCTTCAAATCCAGGCACGCCCCACGCTGTAGGAGCGGCGCCGCCCTCAGGAATTGAGTGAAGCAATAAAAGCGCCGACCGTGGCGCATGACTGAAAAACAACACCGATCCACAAGGAGAGTATCGATGCCCTATGTACCTGTTGCAGAACTCAAGCGCTACGAAGGCAAGGAACTGGGAAGTTCCGACTGGTTGCTGATCGATCAGGCACGTATCAATCTGTTTGCCGAAGCCACTGGCGATTTTCAGTTCATTCACGTCGACCCGGTCAGGGCCGCGAAAACGCCCTTTGGCTCGACCATCGCTCACGGTTTCCTGTCGTTGTCATTGATTCCGAAACTGATGGAGTCGCTGCTGGTGATGCCTGAAGGCATGAAAATGGCGGTCAACTATGGCCTGGACAGCGTGCGCTTTATCCAGCCAGTGAAAGTCGACTCGCGCGTTCGTCTAAAAGTCAGCCTCGCCGAAGTCACCGAAAAGAAGCCGGGCCAATGGCTGCTCAAAGCCACTGCAACGCTTGAAATCGAGGGTCAGGACAAGCCTGCGTTCATCGCTGAACCACTGTCCCTTTGCTTCGTGTAAATCCGATAGAACATGAAACAGTCGTAACTGACTGTTTCATGACGCTTCCCGGCTGCGGCATACTCGCTGCGGTTGTGTGAGCGAAGCGATACAAAAACGCGATCCGAGCACGCCGAAATACCTCATTCTCGGGATTTACCATGCGCGCGCTTGCCCCTCTGGCCCTGACCCTTCTGATTACCGCGTGCGGTGACGGCGAATCGCTATTGCCGCCTGACGCACGCCTGCCTGACGGCGGCCGCTACCGTGGCGACGTGGTCAACGGCGTGCTGCAAGGCAAGGGTCGTATCGACTACCCCAATGGCAGCTGGTATGCCGGTGAGTTCAGGAACGGTCAATGGAATGGCCAGGGCGAGTGGCACGCCAGCAATGGCGACGTCTATAAAGGCGGCTTCCAGGACGGCCTGTTTCATGGTCAGGGCACCCTGACCACCAGCGCCGGAACTTACGTGGGCGGCTACAAACTGGGGCGACGCGACGGTGAAGGCACGCTCAAAGAGCACGGCATGAGCTATCGCGGCGAGTTCAAGGCCGACCTCTACGACGGCCTTGGCCATCTGGAGCTGGAAGACGGCAGCGAGTATCAGGGCCAATTTGCTCACGGCAAGCCCAACGGCGAGGGTCAACGCAGCGATGCGGCGGGCAATCAGTTCAGCGGCAAGTTCGTCGATGGCCAGTTGCAGGGCACCGGCAATTTCAACAGCGCCGATGGCGATCAGTACGTCGGCGGGTTTCACGACAATCAACTGAGCGGACGCGGGCGTTATGAAAACGCTGACGGCGATGTCTGGTCCGGCCAGTTCAAGGAGGGCGCCTTCACGGGCAAAGGCGAGTTGATCGGCTCGGATGGCACCATTTATCAGGGCCAGTTCCGCAACTGGCGCTTCGCAGGCGAAGGCCGTCTGAAGCTGCCGGACGGCAGCGTTTACGTCGGCCAGTTCGACAACGACAGCTATCAGGGCGCAGGCGTGCTGACGTCAGCCGACGGCAGCGTGCAAAGCGGCACTTGGTCCAACGGCCAGCGCGTGCGCGATGCAATGGGCAAACTGCTGCCCGACCCTCTGGAAGTCGGCTTGCTCGCTCAAGGTCCCTTGCTGGAAAAAGCCCTCGCGGCAGTCCCGGCTTCGACCCCAGCTACCGAGCTGTACAGTCTGGTAGTGGGCGGTGATGGCAAACAGAGCGTGTTTCTGCGCGAGGCTGACTACGTCAACAAACTGCTGGCGACCCGCTTCGGCGCGCTAGGCCAGATCACGCTGGTCAACCATCGCGATCACATGACCGACCGACCGCTGGCGACCCGGGAGAACATCAGCCGCGCCGTACAGACCCTCGCCCAACGCAGCGGTCCCGAAGACTTGATTTTCATCTACCTCACCAGCCACGGCACCCATGACCACGAACTGGTCCTTGATCAGCCTCGTCTGGAACTGTCGGATCTGCCTGCCGATGAGATGGCTGCGGTATTGGCCCCGCTGAAAAATCGCGACAAGATCGTGGTGATTTCAGCCTGCTATTCGGGCGGTTTCATTCCCGCGATCAAAGACGAAAAAACCATGGTCATCACCGCATCGCGGGAAGACCGGGTGTCGTTTGGCTGCTCGGAAGAAGCGGATTTCACGTATTTCGGCGAGGCACTGTTCGGCAAGGCGCTGGTGGAGACCGACGACTTGCAACAAGCCTTCAATGATGCGAAGGCCATCGTGGCGCAACGTGAGATCGAAGAAAGCTTCGAGGCTTCGGAACCGCAGATCTGGGCCCCGAAAGGCGTCATTGCGCACTGGCAAAAGCTGCGTAAAAGCCAGGCAGAGCGCGCGTTGAATACGGTCAAACGTTGATTGCGTCATGCCCCGGATGAAGATTTGCAACGATTTGTGAAACCCGCCTCTTCACCGGAGGGTCTGTAGCGTTAGAGCGCCTATGCTTGTGTCGTAGCTTGTGTCGTTTCAAGGGAGAAAGACCATGTACTTGACGCCGCAACACATCCTGCTTGCCGGGGCGACGGGCTTGACTGGAGAGCATCTGCTCGACCGTCTGCTCAATGAGCCCACTGTCAGCCGCGTACTGGCTCCCAGCCGTCGCCCGCTGGCGGATCACCCTCATCTGGAAAACCCCGTCGGTGATTTCACCTCGCTGCTGGCGAAGCTGGGCGGGCGTGTGGATATCGCGTTCTGCTGCCTGGGCAGCACGATCAAACAGGCAGGCTCGCAGGATGCCTTCCGGGCTGTCGACATGGACATGGTTGTGGCCTTCGGCAAACGCGCTCGTGAAATGGGGGCACGGCATCTTCTGGTGGTCAGCGCGGTCAATGCTGATCCGCAATCCAGCATTTTCTACAGCCGCGTCAAGGGCGAGATGGAACGGGCACTCAAGGACCAGAACTGGCCACAGCTCACCATCGCCCGTCCGTCACTGTTGATTGGTGAGCGGCAGGATCAGCGCCTGGTCGAACAACTGGCGGCGCCGCTTGCCAAGCTGATTCCTGGCAAATATGGCGGCATCGAAGCCTGCCAACTGGCCCGTGCGCTGTGGCGCCTGGCGCTGGAGGAACAGGACGGAGTGCGGATTGTGGAGTCGGATGAGTTGCGACGGTTGGGGAAGTAATCCGAGGTCTGCGGATCACCACAACCTGTGGGAGCCGGCTTGCTGGCGAATGCGGAGTGTCAGGCGCTATACCTGACACCGAAACACCTCATTCGCCAGCAAGCCGGCTCCCACAAAAATGTGCCCCATCCAAGATTCGAGTTCGACGCTGTCTACATCCCACCCGTCGCCTGATACCCCACGCCCAGCGCGGTCAGCACCGAAAGCGGTAACAGCACCGTATCCAGCAGCGCACTGCCCGGCAGATCCAGCAGCGGATATTTCGGTGCCTCGGCGCCAAAGCGGTCTTTCTCGCAGCACCCGCCCCGAATCGCATACAGATCCAGACGCGTACCTGAATAGATCACGGGCGCACCCGGCTGATTGGCATCGAGGGTACGCACGGTCGAGCAACCGGTCGCCAACAAAAGACCGAGGGTGAGGACAAACAGCTTCTTATTCATCGGCGCCGTAATGATGCTCGCCCCAACGCGGGAGCATGTCTTGAGGGATGTTCAGCACGTTGAGAATGCGCGCCACGACGAAATCTACCAAGTCGTCGATGGTCTGCGGCTGGTGATAAAAACCCGGGGCCGCCGGAAGAATCACCGCGCCCAGATTCGAAAGTTTGAGCATGTTCTCCAGATGAATGCTGGAAAACGGCGCTTCACGGGGCACCAGAATCAACTGACGACGCTCCTTCAGGGTTACGTCGGCCGCACGCTCGATCAGGTTGTTGCAGGCGCCGGTCGCAATCGCCGACAGCGTACCGGTCGAACACGGCACCACCACCATCGCCGCAGGCGAACCCGAACCAGACGCCACAGGGGACATCCAGTCCTCCTTGCCATAAACCCGAATCTGCCCATCGGCGGCGCCGGTGTACTCAGTCAGAAACGCCTGCATCATCTGCGGCTTGGGTGGCAAGGTGACGTCGGTTTCCGTCGCCATCACCAACTGCGCGGCCTTGGAGATCAGGAAATGCACCTCGCGGTCTTCACGCACCAGACAATCCAGCAGGCGCAGACCGTATTGCGCGCCGGACGCGCCGGTCATCGCCAGGGTGATGCGTTCCGGACCGCTCATTTCAGCGCCTCGGCCAGTTTGCCATGCAGACCACCGAACCCGCCGTTGCTCATGATCACCACGTGGGTGCCAGGCTGGGCCAGGCCTTTGACGTGCTCAATGATGGCCTCCAGCGAATCGCAGACCACTGAAGGCGTCGTGCACAACGCCGCCGTCGCCGCCAGATCCCACCCCAGATTCGCCGGGGCGTACCAGACCACCTGATCGGCCTGATCGACGCTTTCCGGCAAGCCGTCGCGGTGAGCGCCGAGCTTCATGGAATTGGAGCGCGGCTCGATGATGGCGATGATCGATGCGTCGCCGACTTTTTTGCGCAGGCCGTCCAGCGTGGTCGCGATGGCGGTCGGATGGTGGGCGAAGTCGTCGTAAAGGGTGATGCCCCGCACCTCGGCGACTTTCTCCATTCGGCGCTTGACGCTCTTGAATGCACTCAGCGCTTCAACGCCCTGTTGCGGAACGACGCCCACATGGCGCGCTGCCGCCAGCGTGGCCAGCGCATTGGCGACGTTGTGTTGGCCGGTCATGCCCCAGTCGACGACGCCTTGCGCCACGCCCTCGAACAGAACCTCGAATTTAGAGCCATCTTCGCTCAGCAGTTTCGCCTGCCATTGACCACCTTCTCCGGTGGTTTGCACCGGGGTCCAGCAACCCATCTTGATCACACGCTCCAGCGCAGGCTCGGTGGTCGGATGAATGACCAGACCTTCGCTCGGGATCGTTCGTACCAAATGGTGGAACTGCCGCTCGATGGCGGGCAGATCCGGGAAGATATCAGCGTGATCGAACTCAAGGTTGTTGAGAATGGCGGTACGCGGGCCGTAGTGAACGAACTTCGAGCGTTTGTCGAAGAAGGCGCTGTCGTATTCATCGGCTTCGACCACGAAGAAAGGCGTGTCGCCCAGACGTGCCGACACCGCGAAGTTCTGCGGCACACCACCGATCAGAAAGCCCGGCGCCATGCCTGCGTGTTCCAGCACCCAGGCCAGCATGCTGCTGGTGGTGGTCTTGCCGTGGGTTCCGGCCACTGCCAGCACCCAGCGACCGCGCAGTACGTGATCGGCCAGCCATTGTGGGCCGGAGACGTAAGGCAGGCCCTTGTTCAGAACGTATTCCACCGCCGGGTTGCCCCGCGACATGGCATTGCCGACCACCACCAGATCGGGTGCCGGTTCGAGATGCGAAGGGTCATACCCCTGCATCAACTCTATGCCCTGCGCTTCGAGTTGTGTGCTCATCGGCGGGTAGACGTTGGCATCGGAGCCGGTGACTTTGTGGCCCAGATCCTTGGCGAGAACCGCCAGCGACCCCATGAACGTGCCGCAGATACCCAGAATATGAATGTGCATGACCGACCTCTTAAAACGTTCGCGCAGGTTAGCTTAGAGAGGGTCGGTTCGCACAGTTTCAATTGCCGAGATCGCTTTCTACTGTGGGAGCCGGCTTGCTGGCGAATGCGGTGTGTCAGGCGGCACTAACATCTCTGGCCCACCGCATTCGCCAGCAAGCCGGCTCCCACAAATAGATCCCGTGCGCAGCACTACCGGGCGATTCCATGCTTGCGCAGCTTTCTATAGAGCGTATTGCGGCTCACGCCCAGTTCCTGCGCCACATGGGTCATGTGCCAGCGCTGCGCTTCAAGGACTTCGATCAAGGCTGAACGCTCGGCGCACTCCAACGGAGAATCGGGCGCTGCTTCTTTTATAGGAGCAGCCTTCTGGCGAATGACATGGGGCAAATCCGACAAGCCAATCCGGTTTTCCTCACACAGCGCAGCCAGCGTTCGTAACACATTGCGCATCTGCCGCACATTGCCCGGCCAGTTGAAGTCCAGCAGCGTTTGCCTGGCGTCCGGCTCGATCACGACCGGATGCCCACCCGCCTCTTCTTCCAATAAAAAGTCCAGCAACTGCGACTTGTCGCTGCGCTCGCGCAACGGCGGCAACGCGACCTCCAGACCGTTGAGCCGGTAATAAAGGTCTTCGCGGAAACCGCCGTTCTCTACCCGCCCAAGCAAATTCCGGTGTGTCGCGCTGATGATTCGCACGTCCACTGACTGAGGTTCACCGCCAATCGGCACCACCAGCCGATCCTCTAAAACGCGCAGCAATCGGGTTTGCAGGGCCACGGGCATGTCGCCGATTTCATCAAGGAACAGTGTCCCGCCATCGGCCTGCTGCAACTTGCCGCGCATGCCCTCCTTGCGTGCACCGGTAAAACTGCCACCGCGATAACCGAACAGTTCGCTCTCGATCAGGCTTTCCGGAATCGCCGCGCAGTTGAGCGCCACAAACGGCTTGCGCGCGCGCTGACTGGCCTGATGCACCGCCTTGGCGAATGCTTCCTTGCCGGACCCGGTCTCGCCATTGATCAACAACGGTACATCTCGCTCGAAGACCTTCAGCGCGCGACGGAAATCGGTTTGCAGCGCGGAATCGCCCAGACAAATGCCGTTCAACGCTGCGGGCGCAACGGGCTTGCTGCCAACAGGGGTAGAAAAGACTTTCGGCGCATGCAGTGCTTGCCCACGCAGCACAGCGAAGAATCCGCGCCCATCGCGCGTTCTCAGTGGCCAGCTGGCGGCAGGGTGGGGAGACGCCCGGCTCAGCAGGTCGTCCAGCGAACACTCGAACAACGCCTCGACCGGCTGCCCAATCAAGTTGGCACGGCCCAGGCTCAGCAGGTTCAGCGCACTCTGGTTCAGCGCACTGACTCGCCCCTCGCCATCAAAGGCCAGCAAACCCTCACTGAACAGCCCGACCGATCCGGCCTGCAAATGAAAACGCAGCAGCCATTGATCGTCGAAATGCCGCAGGAAATAACTGCTTTCAATCATCTTGGCCGAGAGGTTCACCAGCGCCATGGTGTGGAACTGGCTTTGCCGGGAGACGTCATGGCGGGCCGATGAGACGTCGAGCACTGCCAGCAGATCGCCATGGGGATCGAAGACCGGGCTGGCCGAGCACGTGAGCCCCGTATGCCGCCCGCGAAAGTGTTCGTCGCGATGAATGGTCACCGACTGCCGCTCCACCAGGCAGGTGCCTATGCCGTTGGTGCCCTCCCGCGACTCGCTCCAGTCCGCACCGAGCCACAGGCCAGCGCGCTCGAAAATCCGCCGCTCGCCGGGTTCGGTGACACAGTTGAGGATCACGCCGCGATCATCGGTCAGCAGCACCGCATGCCCGCCCGAAAGCTGTTGATGCAGGCTGTTCATTTCCCCGCCCGCGATGCTCAGCACTTGTTGCAGGCGCTCGCGACTTTCCAGCACTCGCGCGTGTTCCAGCACCGTGGGCGCCATGGGTTGAGCGGGGTCGAGGTGGTAGTCCTCAAGACAGCGCGTCCACGACCGAGCGATGGACGGGTCGGCACCGGGGCCGTAACGATGATGAGCCTTGCCTTGGGCGACGGTCAGGACCTGTTGGGCATGTCGAGTCAGGTGATTGCTGGGCACTTTTTATTCTTCCCCCTGCTGCGTTGCTGACCAGCATCCTCTTCACCCTTCGCCATTGCAATGCTTCCAAAGGCGCAATCCGATCCGCT
Organism: Pseudomonas sp. Pseu.R1; assembly: GCF_045764065.1. Taxonomy (NCBI): domain Bacteria; kingdom Pseudomonadati; phylum Pseudomonadota; class Gammaproteobacteria; order Pseudomonadales; family Pseudomonadaceae; genus Pseudomonas; species Pseudomonas sp. Pseu.R1. The sequence goes on from NZ_JBJGEE020000001.1 coordinate 2,863,912, forward strand.
GTCCCACATTCGATACAAAGTGTCACTCAGGCTGCGCCAGCACTGGCACAAGGACATCCGCCAAACGTCTGAAAAATCGACAAAGCCCTTATAAACCGGGCACCGGACGGCAGTGGCCCGCGCTTTGCTCTACGCTTTCATCAAGCGCAGCAGCGCGTTATCCCCACACAATCACAAGAGCAAGGAGATATTCACCATGCGTTATGCCCATCCCGGTACTGAAGGCTCGATCGTTACCTTCAAGGCCAAATACGGCAACTACATCGGTGGCGAATTCGTGCCTCCGGTCAAAGGCCAATACTTTGAAAACACTTCGCCGATCACCGGCAAGCTGATCGCCGAATTTCCTCGCTCCACTGCCGAAGACATCGATAAAGCCCTGGATGCTGCCCACGCCGCTGCCGACGCGTGGGGTAAAACTTCCGTTCAGGAACGCTCGCTGACCCTGCTGAAAATTGCTGACCGCATCGAGCAAAACCTCGAACTGCTGGCCGTGACCGAAACGTGGGACAACGGCAAGGCCGTGCGTGAAACGCTGAACGCAGACATCCCGTTGGCGGTCGATCACTTCCGCTATTTCGCAGGCGCGTTGCGTGCTCAGGAAGGCACCGCCGCTGAAATCAACGAAGGCACCGTGGCGTATCACATCCACGAGCCGCTGGGCGTGGTCGGCCAGATCATCCCGTGGAACTTCCCGATCCTGATGGCCGCCTGGAAACTCGCCCCTGCACTGGCAGCCGGTAACTGCGTGGTACTCAAACCCGCCGAGCAAACACCGCTGGGCATCAGCGTGCTGGTGGAACTGATCGGCGATCTGCTGCCAAAAGGCGTGCTCAACATCGTGCAAGGTTACGGCCGCGAAGCCGGTGAAGCGCTGGCCAGCAGCAAGCGCATTGCCAAAATCGCCTTCACCGGTTCCACCCCGGTCGGTTCGCACATCATGAAACTGGCAGCGGACAGCATCATTCCGTCCACCGTTGAGTTGGGCGGCAAATCTCCGAACATCTACTTCGAAGACGTGATGAGCGCGGAACCCGAGTTCATCGAGAAGGCGGCAGAAGGCGTGGTGCTGGCGTTCTTCAACCAGGGCGAAGTCTGCACCTGCCCTTCGCGCTGCCTGGTTCAGGAATCGATCTACCCGCAATTCATGGAAGCGGTGATGAAGAAGGTCCTGAAGATCAAACGCGGCGACCCGCTGGACACCGACACCATGGTCGGCGCTCAGGCATCGCAGCAACAGTTCGACAAGATCCTCTCCTACCTCGACATCGCGCAGGGCGAAGGCGCCGAGCTGCTGACCGGTGGCAAGGTGGAAAAACTGCAGGGCGATCTGGCGACCGGCTATTACATCCAGCCGACGCTGCTCAAAGGCAACAACAGGATGCGCGTGTTCCAGGAGGAAATCTTTGGCCCGGTGGTCAGCGTGACGACCTTCAAAGATGAAGCCGAAGCCATTGCCATCGCCAACGACACCGAGTTCGGCCTGGGCGCGGGCGTGTGGACCCGCGACATCAACCGTGCCTACCGCGTAGGCCGTGCCATCAAGGCCGGTCGCGTGTGGACTAACTGCTATCACCTGTATCCAGCGCACGCTGCATTCGGCGGTTACAAGAAGTCCGGTGTCGGCCGTGAAACCCACAAAGTCGCACTTGAGCACTACCAACAGACCAAAAACCTGCTGGTGAGCTACGACATCAATCCGCTGGGCTTCTTCTGATTCAGCGCTGGCGCGTCAAACGACGGCCTCTTCGGAGGCCGTTTTTATTGGATCGTATGCATCGTTTTGTGGGAGCCGGCTTGCTGGCGAAAGCGATAGACCAGACACACAGATGTCGACTGACACTCCGTCTTCGCCACCAAGGCGGCTCCCACAGTGATGTGTCTGCCCATGGATTTGCGATTGGCGCCGACTTTGTGGGAGCCGCCTTGGTGGCAAAAAGGCTGTCCAGCCACCATAGAATCTCCCACAGCGGGTCCATGTCGTCTGAAAACTGCTTTTGGATTGCGCTTTCTAAACCGCTTAGGCACAGTCGAAATCGTCTGTCCCCGTGCCAGTCGCGTCCTCCCCCTTTCATGCATTGCACAATGAAGCTGAGGCCCAACCATGCGGATCATCCAAGCCACTCTGGAGCACCTGGACCTGTTGACCCCGCTGTTCGTCAAATACCGCGAGTTCTATGGCGAGCTTCCCTACCCGGACTCCTCCCGAGGCTTTCTGGAAAAACGCCTGAAGCGCGAAGAGTCGGTCATTTACCTCGCATTCCCGGACGATGACGACAGCAGACTGCTGGGTTTCTGTCAGCTCTACCCCAGCTATTCGTCCCTTTCGCTCAAACGTGTGTGGATCCTCAACGACATCTACGTCGCCGAAGACGCCCGCCGCCAACTGGTGGCTGATCACCTGATGCAAAAAGCCAAGAAGATGGCCCGCGAAACCCAGGCCGTGCGCATGCGCGTGTCCACTAGCGCCAATAATGAAGTGGCGCAAAAAGTGTACGAGTCGATAGGGTTCAAGGAGGACACGCAGTTCAAGAACTACGTCTTGCCGATTAATTGAGCCATCCTTCAAACCTGTAGGAGTGAGCTTGCTCGCGATAGCGGTGTGTCAGTCAGACCAATTGCCACTGATGCACCGTTCGCGAGCAAGCTCACTCCTACGAAGGCTCGGTGTTCCATGCCTTCAATACCAAATGTTTCATTTCAGATACCGCCCCCAGCAACATCTCGTTTCTTCCCTCTATAATGCGGCCCTCATTAGCCGTTCTCTCCGACCCCGCTCGTGACCCGCCCCGGGTCTCTCAATCAGGTGCCGTACATGGATTTCAACCCGCTTGACCTCATTCTTCACCTCGATGTCTACCTCGACATGCTGGTGACCAACTACGGCACCTGGGTCTACGCGATCCTGTTTCTGGTGATTTTCTGTGAAACGGGTCTGGTAGTGACGCCGTTTCTGCCGGGTGATTCGCTGTTGTTCATCGCGGGTGCCGTAGCCGCAGGCGGCGGCATGGACCCTGTGCTGTTGGGCTGCCTGCTGATGGCTGCCGCGATCATCGGCGACAGCACCAACTACGTAATTGGGCGAACGGTTGGCGACAAGCTGTTCAAGAACCCCAACTCGAAAATCTTTCGCCGCGATTACCTGACCAAGACCCACGAGTTCTATGAGCGTCATGGCGGCAAGACCGTGACGCTGGCGCGCTTCCTGCCGATCATCCGCACCTTCGCGCCGTTCGTGGCGGGTCTGGGCAAGATGCCGTACCTGCGTTTTCTGGGTTTCAGCGTACTGGGTTCGATCCTGTGGGTCGGCGGTCTGGTCACCCTTGGCTACTTCTTCGGCAACATTCCGTTCATCAAGAAAAACCTCACCCTGCTGGTACTGGCAATCATTCTGCTGTCGCTGCTGCCGATGATCATCGGACTGGTTCGCAGCCGCATGGGCCGTTCCGCCACCGCGCGCTGAGCCATGTTCTTGAAGGGGTGGTCGCTGAGCGGCTGGCTCAAACGCCGTACGCTGGCACGCAACCCGGTCGACCCTGCGCTGTGGGACCGGGTGCGTGAGCGTCTGCCGATCCTCGACGGTCTCAGTCCCGACGAGGATCGCTACCTGCTCGATAGCTGCGTACTGTTTTTGCAGTCCAAACACCTGACCGCACTGGAAGGCGTCGAACTCGATGACGAGTCGCGTCTGTTCCTCGCGGCACAGGCCCAATTGCCGCTATTGGCCTTGGGCGATCTGAACTGGTATCAGGGCTTTCACGAAATCATCCTCTATGGCGATGACTTCATCAGTCCGCAACGGCACCGTGACGCCAGCGGGATCGAGCATGAATGGGACGGCGAACACAGCGGCGAGGCCTGGTTGCAAGGCCCGGTCATCCTCGCCTGGCCCGGTGTGCTGTCGAGCGGCGGCTGGGAAGCCTACAACCTGGTGATCCATGAGTTGGCGCACAAGCTCGACATGCTCAATGGCGACGCCAACGGACTGCCGCCTCTGCACAACGACATGCGCATTGCCGACTGGGCCAGCGCCATGCAAAGCGCCTTCGATGACCTCAACCGCCAGTTGGACGCCGACCCTGACGCCGAAACCGCTATCGATCCCTACGCGGCGGAAAACCCTGCCGAGTTCTTTGCAGTCACCAGTGAATACTTCTTCAGCGCCCCGGATCTGCTGGTCGAGGCTTATCCTCAGGTGTACGCGCAGCTCAAAGCGTTTTACCGCCAGGACCCTCTAGCGCGCCTGACGGCACTTCAGGCCAATAATCCGGTCTATTCGACTCCTACCAACGTTCAGGGCTGATCGGCGTACATGGTAACGCTTACCAAATATGCCTATAATCCGGCCCACTTTTTGGCGTTCCGCGCCAGATTCTGAATGGTCAACCAAGGGGGCAAAGCCCAATGAGCTACAGCAAGATTCCGGCTGGCAAAGACCTGCCGAACGACATCTACGTCGCAATCGAAATCCCGGCCAACCACGCGCCGATCAAGTACGAAATCGACAAAGATAGCGACTGCCTGTTCGTTGACCGTTTCATGGCCACCCCGATGTTCTACCCGGCCAACTACGGTTTCATCCCGAACACCCTGGCCGACGACGGTGATCCCCTCGACGTTCTGGTCGTGACCCCTTACCCGGTCGCGCCTGGCTCCGTCATCCGCGCTCGTCCAGTGGGCGTGCTGAACATGACCGACGACGGCGGCGGCGATGCCAAAGTTCTGGCCGTTCCTCACGACAAACTGTCCCAACTGTACGTCGACGTGAAGGAATACACCGACCTGCCTGAACTGCTGATCAAACAGATCGAGCACTTCTTCGAGAACTACAAAGACCTCGAAAAAGGCAAATGGGTGAAGATCGAAGGCTGGGCTGGCGCGGACGCCGCTCGCGAAGCCATTACCAAATCGGTTGCTGCCTACAAAGGCTGATCCGGTTCGCAGCCTTCGAAGCGCCTGACGCTTCGAAGGCCGCTCCCCTTTCTCTGCGACACCCTCTTTATTTTCATTCCCTTCGCACTCCAGGCGTTTAAATTTACGCCACACCAAACAATCTGTTTATTCTCGTCGACCGCCTTGGCTCTTTGCGCAACAACTCATTAATGCAGGTTGCGAGAGACCTACGCCAACTCACTTACACTCCTCAAATTTATCCAACTCATTGTGGTGCAAATGCTTTTTGGCATTGTTGACGAAAGATCAATAACTCAAGAATTACCCTACACCCATGAGCGAACACTGTAGTCCCTATCGCCAAAGGCAAGTTTGATGTTGCGCGCATTTGAACACTTCGTTCATTTAAACGAAGTTGAACGGCACGTAAACTTCGGCCCATGAATACATCAGGTGATCGACTACGCGTCCTTCTGCGGGAGTGCCATCTCTCCGCAACAGACTTCGCCGCCAACCGAAAGGTAACGCCGCAACATGTGAACAACTGGTTCAAGCGCGGCATTCCCATGGCACGCATGGAAGAAGTCGCCGAACTGCTGAGCGTCAACGTGCGTTGGCTGCGCAGCGGCGATGGCCCCAAACACCCCGGAGAAGGTCGCGAAAAACACAGTGCAGACGGCGCAGCGAAACCGCGAGGCGAACGCCTCCCCGATCGCGAAGAGCTGGAGATGCCGCTCTACACAGAGCTGCCCACCCAAACCCCAGGCCGAACCGCCGTCAGTGAAGCGCCCCATCAAAAAGTGCGTCTGGCCAGGCGCGTGCTCGCGGCCATGGACGTCGAATTGCACAACGCCATCTGCGTGGCCATGGTCGGCAACAGCATGGCCGACAAAATCCAGGACGGCTCGCTCATCGGCATCGACCGCGGACGCGTGCTCGTCATCGACGGCGAAATGTATGCGCTGGAACACGACGGCATGCTGCGCGTGAAATACCTTTACCGCCTGCCCGGCGGGGGCCTGCGCCTGCGCAGCCACAATGCAGGCGAATACCCCGACGAAATCTTCAGCGCAGAACAGATACAGGAACAACATATCCACATCCTTGGCTGGATCTTCTGGTGGTCCACCCTCAACAACCGCCGTCATCCCGCAACAATGCCTTGATCCCCAAGGAAAAGGACAAAAGGCAGCGCACCCGGGCTGGGCAGATGCCATGAACATGCGTATCCTGCACGCCTTCGTTTCACCACCCGTTGGCTACCCGCCGAAGGGTGACCGACCTGACACCGGCCCTCGGCCCGTCACGTCTACCTCACAAGCGCCTGCCTGCAGCGCGCACTTTTGCGGATGGGTACGGTGAGCCAAAAACTCGCCAAACCTGTCACCGAGAAGCCGGCCACAAGCCGGCTTTTTAATGAGCGCTGCCTATTCGCCCTTGCGCGCAGTGCCTCGTCCAGAGATCACAACCCCGCCGCGCCACTACGACCAAAGACCCCCGCTTGCCCCCTCCAAAGAACCATTTAGCCCCGTTCCCGTGGCGCCTAGGATGGTCCTGTCTCGATGAGTACCCCTCCGGCCACCCGGCCGAAGCCAACAATGATAAGAAAGAGGATCAGTCAATGAGCAGCACGTTCTTCATTCCGTCCGTGAACATGATGGGTATCGGCAGTCTCGGTGAGGCGGTCGATGCGATTCGCAAATATGGTTTTCGTCACGCGCTGATCGTCACCGACGCAGGGCTGGCCAAGGCAGGGGTGGCCGACAAGGTGGCCGGTCTGCTGCGCGAGCAGGACATCAATGCCACGATTTTCGACGGTGCCAAGCCGAACCCGACCGTCAGCAACGTGGAAAATGGCCTGAAACAGCTCAAGGCCAGCGGTGCTGATTTCATCATCTCCCTAGGCGGCGGCTCGCCTCATGACTGTGCCAAAGGCATCGCGCTGGTGGCGGCGAACGGCGGGGAAATCAGTGACTACGAAGGGGTGGATCAATCGGCCAGGCCGCAGCTGCCATTGATCGCGATCAATACCACTGCCGGCACGGCCAGCGAAATGACGCGCTTCTGCATCATCACCGATGAAACCCGTCATGTGAAAATGGCAATCGTGGACCGCAACGTCACGCCCTTGCTGTCCGTCAACGACCCCTCCTTGATGGCGGCGATGCCCAAAGGGCTGACCGCTGCCACCGGCATGGACGCGCTGACCCATGCCATTGAGGCCTACGTCTCCACGGCGGCCACGCCGATCACCGACGCCTGCGCGCTCAAAGCGGTAGAGCTGATTTCCGCCAACCTGCGCACCGCGGTGGCCAATGGCAGTGACATGCCTGCGCGAGAAAACATGGCATACGCACAGTTCCTCGCCGGCATGGCCTTCAACAATGCCTCGCTCGGTTATGTGCACGCGATGGCCCACCAATTGGGCGGTTTCTACGATTTGCCCCACGGCGTGTGCAACGCGGTGTTGCTGCCCCATGTAGAGAGTTTCAACGCCAGTGTCTGTCCAGCACGCCTGAAAGACGTGGCAGCGGCGATGGGCATCGACACCCAGCGCCTGGACGACACCCAGGGCGCGGCCGCGGCCATCGCGGCCATCCGCAAGCTGTCTGGCGACATCGGCATTCCGGCCGGCCTGACCGAACTGGGCGCCAAATCCGATGACATCCCGACGCTGGCGGCCAACGCCATGAAAGATGCCTGCGGCTTCACCAACCCGCGCCCTGCGACTCAGGAGCAGATCGAGGAAATCTTCCGCACTGCGATGTAGAGAAGGGCTTCGCGATCAGGAGCCGCTTACGGTTCCTGATCGCTTCCGGCGATAAGCCTCATTCCGTCGCTACCGGCGGGACCAGAGGCGACGCCAGGATGTGGTCGAGGAACAACAGCGCAGCGCTGGATAATCCCTGCCGCGATCTTACGCAAACGCTCAGTTCACGGCTGGCCCAGTCATCACTCAGGTTCACGGCACGGGCACCGTTGAGCTTGTAAATCGCCACGCTCCCCTCCGGCATGATGCCGACCCCCACTCCCGCCTGAACCATCAGACAGAGCGCGTCGTAACTGGACACTTCCATGCGGATTTTCAGCGAACGCCCCAAATCGTTGGCGGCCTTGATCAACTGAAAGTTCAAGTGCGTGCCGCTGCGCAGGGTGACGTGGTCGTGAGCGAGGGTTTCGCTGAAGCTCACCGACTCGCGCCCGGCCAGTGGATGACCGTTGGGCACCAGCACCACCAGCCGGTCGGCGCGAAATGGGAAGACTTCGATGTCCGCCCCATGGGGCAGGCGCGTGAAGATGCCGATATCCGCGCGGTTCTCGGCCACGGCCTTGGTGATCGCAAGGCTTTGCTGTTCTTCGAGACTGACAGTGATCAGCGGGTACAGCGCCATGAACGACTGAATCAGCCCCGGCATGAACTGGGTAATGGCCGAGACATTGGCCAGCACCTGCACCGACCCGCGACGCCCATGGGAGTAATCGCGCATCTGTACAACGATCTCGTTGAGGTTGTTCAACGCACTGCGAGCCATGAACAGTAGCGACAGCCCTGCGTCGGTCGGCGTGATGCCCTTGTTGGTGCGCGTGAGCAAACGCGAATCTAGCAGCTCTTCCAGTTCGCTGAGTCGCTTGCTCACCGCCGCCGCCGCGATGTGCTCGCGCTTGGCGGCAGCGGCGATGGTGCCTTCTTCAACGACGCTGACGAACAGGCGCAGCGAAACGGGGTCGAGCTTCATGTGGGGTACCGGGCGTGCAGGCCAGAATGTCCGCCATAGTACCCCGTCAGGCACAGCGTCAGAACGCCCCGGACAACAGATGACCGGCGTTCGGCACCTGGGCTTTCAGGCCAAGGGTCTTCAGCATCTGGTAAACGGTCGCGACCGAGGCTGACAACACCGGTTTGTCGAGGCGGTCCTGGACCACTTGAATTGCCGGCAGCGACGGCATCTGCACGCAGCAGGACAGCACCACCCCGTCCGCCTGCCCGATGTTCAGTCTATCGGCGTGCGCCACCAGGTTCATTGGGTCGAGCCGCCCCACGGCGAGGTTGTCCGAGACTTCCAGGCTGATGGCGTCCACGACTTCGATGCCCGCCGCTTCGATGTAATCGATCACCTGGGCGGTCAGCGGCTTCATGTAAGGGGTGATGATCGCGATTTTCTTGTAGTCGAGCATGTGCAGACTGTCGATCAGGGCGCCCGCCGAGCTCAGCACCGGCGCGCTGGAGGTATTCGCGGCAACGGTCTTGCTGAGACGCTCCTGAGAAACCGTGTGATAGCCCGCGCCCTGGCACATGATCGCCACCAGACAGGCATACGCCATGACGTCCACCCGCGCGTCGCTGAGTTCCAGCGCGCAGCGGTCGCTGTCGACATCCATCTTTTTCAGCTCTTCGGGGCTGACGTGCATCATGCGCATGCGCGAGGAGTGAAAGGTGAAACGCTCCTCGGGAAACAACGCATAACGCGAAGTCAGCATCGCCGGGATTTCAGTTTCCATGGTGGTGTTGGAGCTGGGGACGATCTGGCCGATTCGAAAGTTTTTCACGGGCTCTCCTTCATTTCGCTTGGGGCGAGGGGTCACATGGGACCGATGTTAGGAGCGCTGGAAAGGGGCGTATATCAAGCATTGGCGAGCCTGCCATCGCGGTTGGCGATGGCAGGCAATGGGTGTCAGGTGGGGGCAGGCGGAAATCAGGCGTTGGAGAGCGCCCCCGCAGGCTCCGAAGCTTCGACCTTGTGGTTGCCGAGCATTGCCTTGGGAATCGAGAGGATCAAGCCCGCGCTGACGAACAGGCACGCGCCCAGCACGTAGGTCCCGTTATTGATGTTCCCGGTGAGGTTCTCGGCGACAGCCGTGATCATCGAACCGGTGAACCCCGACAAGTTACCGATGGCGTTGATCATGCCGATCCCCGCCGCAGCGGCGACGCCGGACAAAACGGTGCCAGGCAGGGTCCAGTAGATCGGCATCAGGCTCAGCACACCGGAGGCGGATACGCTGAGGAAGATGATCGACAACACCACGTTGTTGGCGAAGTAGGCGCTGAGGATCAGGCCGATTCCGCCAATGACCGCAGGAATCGCCGCATGCAGGCGGCGCTCACCGGTCCTGTTGGAGTGACGGGCATTGAGCGTCATCGCGATAACGGCGATTCCGTAGGGAATTGCAGTCAACAGGCCGATGTCCAGCGGGTTGGAAATGCCTGCGCTTTTAATGATCGACGGCATCCAGAACGCCAAACCGTAGAAGCCTGTGTTGAAGGTCAACAGAATCAGCACCAACAACCACACCCGGCCATTGAACAGGACTTCGCGCAGGCTCGACGCCTTGCCTTTACTGTCGTGCTGCAGGTTGGCCTTGAGCATGGCTTTTTCTTCCGGCGACAGCCATTTCGCGGCATCGATATTGTTCGCCATGAACGCCAGCACCACGAACGCCATGACCACGGAAGGAAGGCCTTCGATGATCAGCAGCCACTGCCAACCGGCCATGCCTTGTACGCCTTGCATCTTGGTCATCAACCAGCCGGAAACAACGCCCCCCAGGGTCAGGCTGATCGGCATGGCCATCAGGAAGCCAGACATCACGCGACTCTGACGGCGCGTCGGGAACCAGTAGTTGAGGTAGAGAATGACGCCTGGGAAGAACCCTGCTTCGCAGATGCCGAGCAAGAAGCGCAGCACATAGAACATGGTTTCCGACTCGATGTGGAAAAACTTCGCCAACGGCACGGTGAAGGCCACAGCCATCGAGACAATGGCCCAACTGAGCATGATTCGCGCGATCCAGAAACGGGCGCCGAAACGATGCAGCAGCAGGTTGCTGGGCACCTCGAAAATGAAGTAGCCCCAGAAGAAAATGCTCGCGCCCAAGGCGTAGACCGTGTTGCTGAATTGCAGGTCGTTGAGCATGTCCAGCTTGGCGAAACCAATGTTGACGCGGTCCAGGTACGCCGCCATGTAGCACAGCAGCAGGACAGGGAGAATGCGCAGGATGACCTTGCGGTAGGTACGATCTTCGAAGCTGGCGTGCCCGGCGCCCGAGTGTTCGGGCAGGCGATCAGATGCAGTTGCCATGGTAGGACCTCCAGGCACTGGTTGCGCCTGTGTTGTTTTTATGGGGTCAAGACACGAGCGGATGGTACTGACAAGCGACAGATGAAGAATAATGAGATGTTTCCATTGATCGATAACCCAAGGTTATTGATCTAGCGGGGGACCATTTTTGCGTTGGCGATCAGAATATTGGCGAATTCCGAGGCGGCACCTAACAGCGGCTCGCCGCGTCGGGTGAGAATTCCATAATCCTGAGGGGCCAGCTTCAGCGGCGTGTTGAGCACTTTCAACAAGCCCCCTTCCAGATGCGGCTGGGCCATCGACGCGGGCAACATGGCGATCATCGGGCCGGACTGCAACACCTGCAAAAACGTCTGCATGGAGATGGTATCGATGGTGTTCCGCGGCAGCGGGATGCCGGCCTTGGCGAACGCTTGCTCCATACGCGCACGGATCGGCGTGCCAACCGGGTAGAGAATCCACGGCCAGTTGCCCAGTTCCTCAAGCGGCGTCTCCTCAAGCTCGGTGAGCGGGTGACGGCTGTTGACTACCATGCAGAACGGCTCAGGCGCCAACGCCTGAAAGTCATACACTTGCTGCTGGCTTTCGTCGGTGTAACGGGCCACGGCGAGGTCGAGTTTTTTGTCGTCGAGCATTTCCATCAGATGATCGCTGGTCTGCTCGACGATCTCGATGGACAGCAACGGCCAGCGCCGTTTCAACTGCACGATGGCATCCGGCAACACCACTGCCGTGGCGGCGAAAATCGCTCCGACCTTGAGAAAGCCATGACCGCCTTCGCGCAGGCTACTGATCTGGTCGACAAACTTGTTGGCGTCATTCAGCGCAATCTGCGCGTAACGCACCACATGTTCCCCCAGTGCGGTGGGGGGCATGTTGCGAGGCAGCCGCTCGAACAGGTCGAACCCCAATAACCGCTCGATCTCGCGAAGCATCTTGCTGACGGCGGGCTGACTCAGGTTCATGTGCAACGCGGCCGCGTGCATGTTGCGCGTACGAGCCAAGGTATCGATCAGCACCAGATGCTTGAACTTGAGCCAGTTACAGACCGTCGAGAACGAGATGTCGGACATAGTGAGCAGCCTTCGGACTTGATAACCCCATGTTATCGATAATTGAGCAGATGTCATTGGAGTTTATCGTGTTGGCTGGCTAGGGTCGGCAGCAAAAGCATAAGAACTTCCGAGGATCGCCCCATGTCAATTCGACTCACCCCTGAAAACACGCTGCCTGCCGACGGCCTCGATGGCACCTTGATTGGCCGCGCATGGGTGCCCGGTCAGGTCGCCGGTCCTTCGCCTGTTGTCCTGCGTCGCGACGGGGTGTTCGATCTGTCCGAGCGCTTTGCCACCCTGAGCGAATTGCTTGAATCCGCGTCGCCGCTCAAGGCCGTGCGCGAGACCCAAGGCGCGCTGATCTGCAGCGTCGAAGCGCTGCTGGCCAACTCCGGCACCCACCCAGATGCCAATGCGCCCTTCCTCCTTGCCCCCGCTGACCTTCAGGTCATTAAGGCGGCAGGCGTGACGTTTGCGGCGAGCATGATCGAGCGCGTCATCGAGGAACAAGCCGCGGGCAACCCGACCAAGGCCGAAAGCGTGCGCGCGATCGTGCATGACATCATTGGCGACAACCTGCGCAGCATCCGACCGGGCTCGGAACAGGCGAGCGCCCTGAAAGCGCTGCTGATCGAACAGAAAATGTGGTCGCAGTATCTGGAAGTCGGCATCGGCCCGGATGCGGAAATCTTCACCAAGGCCCCGGTACTCGCCGCTGTCGGTAGCGGCAGTCAGATCGGCATCCACCCCAAATCCGAATGGAACAACCCTGAGCCCGAAGTGGTTCTCGCGGTGAACAGTCGCGGGGAAATTCACGGCGCCACGCTGGGCAACGACGTCAATCTGCGCGACTTCGAAGGCCGCAGCGCCTTGCTGCTGAGCAAGGCCAAGGACAACAACGCGTCGTGCGCGATCGGCCCGTTCATCCGCCTGTTCGACGAAACCTTTTCGATGGACGACGTGCGCAATTGCGTGGTCGACCTGCAGGTCAAGGGCCGTGACGGCTACGTGCTGAAGGGTTCAAGCTCCATGTCGCAGATCAGCCGGGACCCGGAAGACATTGCCGCCCAGACCCTCAACGAAAACCACCAGTATCCCGACGGTTTTCTGCTGTACCTCGGCACCTTGTTCGCGCCCACTGAAGACCGTGACCACGTGGGGGGCGGCTTCACTCACAAGCTTGGAGACGAGGTCAGCATCAGCAGCCGTTTGCTGGGCAGCCTGCACAACGAAGTGACGCATAGCAGCCAGGCCACGTCCTGGACGTTCGGTCTTGGCGCATTGTTCCGTAACCTGACGGCGCGTGGTTTGCTGACGCGGCAGTGAGTCCTGTGACGCAACGCCCCTCCTCGCCGATAACCGGTGCGCCGCGCGATGAGCGTCGCCCGTTACCCCGATAACAAGAGAAACCCGAACCATGTCCGAAGCCCCGAAACGCCCCCTGCGCAGCCAGCAATGGTTTGATGACCCAGACCACGCCGACATGACGGCGCTGTATGTCGAGCGCTACATGAACTACGGCCTGACCCGCGAAGAGTTGCAGTCCGGGCGGCCGATCATCGGGATTGCGCAGACAGGCAGCGACCTGACGCCTTGCAACCGTCACCATCTGGAATTGGCCCAGCGGGTCAAGGCCGGGATTCGCGATGCCGGCGGCATTCCGATGGAGTTTCCGGTCCACCCTATCGCCGAGCAGACCCGTCGCCCCACGGCCGCGCTTGACCGCAACCTGGCCTATCTGGGGCTGGTTGAAATTCTCCATGGTTACCCGCTCGACGGCGTGGTGCTGACCACCGGTTGCGACAAGACCACGCCCGCCTGCCTGATGGCCGCCGCCACCACTGACCTGCCTGCCATCGTGCTCTCTGGCGGGCCGATGCTCGACGGTCGCCACAAGGGTGAACTGATCGGCTCGGGCACGGTGCTGTGGCATGCCCGCAACCTGCTCTCGGCCGGCGAAATCAACTATGAAGGCTTCATGGAAATGACCACCGCGGCTTCGCCCTCGGTCGGCCACTGCAACACCATGGGAACGGCGCTTTCGATGAATGCGCTGGCAGAAGCACTGGGCATGTCGTTGCCAGGCTGTGCGAGCATCCCGGCGCCGTATCGCGAGCGTGGCCAGATGGCCTACATGACTGGCAAACGCATTTGCGACCTGGTGCGCGAGGACGTCCGCCCCTCGCAGATCATGACCCGCGAAGCCTTCGAGAACGCCATCGCCGTTGCCTCTGCCCTGGGTGCATCCAGCAACTGCCCACCGCACTTGATCGCCATCGCCCGGCACATGGGTGTCGAACTGAGCCTGGACGACTGGCAGCGCGTCGGTGAAGACGTTCCACTGCTGGTCAACTGTATGCCAGCGGGTAAATACCTGGGCGAAGGCTTCCATCGCGCCGGAGGCGTCCCGGCCGTGATGCACGAACTGCAGAAAGCCGGGAAGCTGCATGAGGCCTGCCATTCGGTATCGGGCAAGACGGTGGGCGAGATCGTGGCCGCTGCCGTCACCCATGACGCGGACGTGATTCGCTCCTACGAAGACCCGCTCAAGCACCGCGCCGGTTTCATCGTTCTCAGCGGCAACTTCTTCGACAGCGCGATCATGAAGATGTCGGTGGTCGGCGAGGCTTTCCGCAAGACCTACCTGTCAGAGCCCGGCGCGGAAAACAGCTTCGAAGCACGGGCAATTGTCTTCGAAGGCCCAGAGGACTATCACGCGCGCATCAACGACCCTTCGCTGGACATCGACGAACGCTGCATTCTGGTGATTCGCGGCGCAGGCACCGTGGGTTACCCCGGCAGCGCCGAAGTGGTCAACATGGCGCCTCCTGCCGAACTGATCAAGCGAGGAATCGATTCGCTGCCCTGCCTTGGAGATGGTCGCCAGAGCGGCACCTCGGCCAGCCCCTCGATTCTCAACATGTCGCCGGAAGCGGCGGTGGGCGGTGGGTTGGCGCTGTTGAAAACCAACGACCGCCTGCGCGTGGACCTCAACAACCGCAGCGTCAACGTGCTGATCAGTGAGGAGGAAATGGCCGAACGCCGCGCCCGGTTCGAGCCGAAGATGCCCGCCTCGCAGACACCGTGGCAGGAACTGTATCGCCAGTTGGTGGGGCAGTTGTCTACCGGCGGCTGCCTTGAGCCGGCCACGTTGCACCTTCGGGTCATCGCCCGAAACGGCGAGCCAAGGCATTCGCACTGAAGATGACAAGGGGCCGGCGCTCAGGGCGCTTGCCCCCCGTCCGATGCGATTCATTTTCACCGCTGCCATGAAAGTGTTGCCGCATCAGGCCGGTGTTCTTCATCGCGGGAGGAGACCAAGATAGGCGCAACTCAAGCCTCCCTTTTCAGAGAGATCGCCATGAAAGCCATCGCCTTCACCCAGCACGGCCTGCCTATCGAAGACCCAAACGCGCTCAAGGACATGGACTTGCCCAAACCGACGCCCGGCCCTCGGGATCTGTTGGTCGAAGTTCAGGCCATTTCCGTGAACCCGGTCGACACCAAAGTCCGGGCAGGCTCGGCCGCCACCGCCCCTAAAGTCGTGGGCTGGGACGCCGTCGGCGTGGTTCGCGAAACCGGCAGTGACGTGACGCTGTTCAAGGCCGGTGACGAGGTCTTCTATGCCGGGTCCATCGCTCGCCCTGGCAACTACAGCGAATTCCATTTGGTGGACGAGCGCATCGTTGGCCGCAAACCGAAATCCATCGATAACGCCCACGCCGCCGCACTACCGCTGACCTCGATTACTGCGTGGGAACTGCTGTTCGACCGCCTCGGCGTAAAAGAAGGCGAAGGTGAAGGCGACAGCCTGTTGATCATCGGCGCAGGGGGTGGCGTGGGTTCGATCCTCGTTCAACTGGCCCGCCAACTGACCAAGCTGACGGTGATCGGCACCGCATCGCGCCCGGAAACTCAAGAGTGGGTCAAAGGCCTTGGCGCCCATCACGTCATCGACCACAGCCAGCCGATAGTGGCGCAACTGGAGGCCATTGGCGTCGGCCAGGTCAGCCATGTCGCGAGCCTGACCCACACCGACAGCTACTTTGCGCAACTGATCGAAGCGCTGCGTCCACAAGGCAAACTGGCACTCATCGACGATCCCAAGACACTCGATGTGGTTCCCATGAAACGCAAGGCGTTGTCGCTGCATTGGGAGCTGATGTTCACCCGCTCGCTCTATGAAACCCCGGACATGATTGCCCAGCATGAACTGCTCAATCGCGTCGCGCAGTTGATCGATCAGGGCGTTTTGAAAACCACCTTGGGCGAGCATTTCGGTGCGATCAATGCTGAAAATCTGCGCCGCGCCCATGCCGTGATCGAAAGCGGCAAGGCCCGTGGGAAAATTGTGCTGGAAAGTTTCTGATCCCATTGTTCACCCGGCGTACAGCATGTGAAGATCGGCGCCTTTCTGCGCCGATCCCCTGCAATGTCGGCCCCTTTTTTATCCAGGAATCACGTCATGCAACTCACTGCCATCGCCAAATCCCGCTACACCACCAAAGCTTACGACGCGACCCGCAAGATCCCACAAGAAACCATCGACACCCTGCTGGAGCAACTGCGCCACAGCCCGTCGTCGGTGAACTCCCAGCCTTGGCATTTCATCGTCGCGTCCGACGAGCAAGGCAAAGCCCGCGTTGCCAAAGGCGCAGAGGGCGCGTTCGCGTACAACGAAGCGAAAATCCTCAACGCCTCCCACGTGATCGTGCTGTGCACCCGCACTGAAATGACAGACGAGCATCTGAACGCCGTGCTGGCGCAGGAAGAGCTGGATGGCCGTTTCGCCAACCCAGAAGCCAAGGCGGGCCAGGACGGTATTCGCCGTGGCTACGTGAATATGCACAAGTACGACCTGAAAGACGTGCAGCACTGGATGGAAAAACAAACCTACCTGGCCCTCGGCACCCTGCTGCTGGGCGCTGCGTCGCTGGAGCTGGATGCCACGCCGATGGAAGGATTCGACTTCAAGAAACTGGATGCCGAACTGGGCCTGCGCGAGAAGGGTTTCAGCAGCCTGGTCGTGGTTTCCTTGGGCTACCGCAGCGAAACCGACTTCAACGCCAAGCTGCCGAAATCACGTTTGTCGAATGAGGCCGTATTTACCCACCTGTAACAGCCGCCACATGCCCCTGTGGGAGCCGGCTTGCTGGCGAATGCGGTCTGTCAGTCAACGATGATGTGCCTGACCCGACGCTTTCGCCAGCAAGCCGGCTCCCACAGGTATGGCGTCGAGTAAAAGGCTTGGGTCTGGCGCGGTCAATGTGGAAGCCGCCTTGGTGGCGAATGCGGTTGACCCGTCAACATAGATCTCCCACAGGTGCGGTACCTGGCGATAAATCGGTGTCTGCGCCCCTCCTCCCCTCTTCCATCCGGCACCTCTCATTTGCCCCGATGCCCTCGCTCTGCTAGTGTCGCGCCGGTTTAACGTCTACCGGGAAAGCCGCCATGGCCCGCAAGAAAGCAGCACTGGATTTCGAACAGTCCCTCACGGATTTGCAAACGCTGGTCGAGCGTCTGGAGAACGGCGAGCTGTCGCTGGAAGATTCCCTGACCGCCTTCGAACAAGGTATCCGCCTGACCCGCGAGTGCCAAAGCGCACTGGCCCAGGCCGAGCAGAAGGTGCAGGTGTTGCTGGAGCGTGATGGCGAGCTGGCTGAAGAGCCCTTCGACGCGGAACAGCCCGAATGATCGCCGAGTATCAGGCCCTCAGCCAGGCGCGGGTCAACGCCGCGCTGGACACTCTGTTCGACGCCCCCGCCCCGGAATTGACCCGTCTTTACCAAGCCATGCGCTACAGCGTCACCAACGGCGGCAAGCGCGTGCGCCCGCTTCTGGTTTACGCCGCGTGCGAAGCGCTGGGTGGCAATGCTGAACACGCCGACGGTGCGGCCTGCGCGGTGGAGTTGATCCACGCCTATTCGCTGGTGCATGACGACTTGCCTGCGATGGACGATGACGACCTGCGTCGCGGCCTGCCGACCACTCACAAAGCGTTCGACGAAGCCTGTGCGATCCTGGCCGGTGACGGTCTGCAAACCATGGCCTTCAGCGTCTTGAGCGACAGTAAGCTGACCCCGCAGGACGCCGAAACCCGCCTGAAAATGGTCACCACCCTCGCCCACGCCGCAGGCCCGGCGGGCATGGTCGGTGGTCAGGCGATCGATCTGGGCTCGGTGGGCCTCAAGCTCGACCAGAAAGCCCTGGAGTTCATGCACCGGCACAAGACCGGCGCGTTGATCGAGGCCAGCGTCAGACTTGGCGCTCTGGCCAGCGGTCGTGCCAGCCAGGTCCAGCTCGATTCGCTACAGATTTACGCCCGGGCCATCGGCCTGGCGTTCCAGGTTCAGGACGACATCCTCGACGTTGAAAGCGATACCGCCACCCTCGGCAAGCGCCAGGGTGCCGATATCGCACGAGACAAACCGACCTACCCCGCCCTGCTGGGGCTGGAAGAAGCCAAACATTACGCACTGGAACTGCGCGATCAGGCGCTGGTGGCCCTGCGACCTTTCGACGCGGCGGCCGAACCTCTGCGAGCGCTGGCGCGTTATATCGTCGAGCGGCGTAACTGATCGCCACCCTCCCCATGTAGCAGTCCGGCTTGCCGGCGGCAGCGCTCTCACGGCCGCCACCGCCGGCAAGCCGCGCTGCTATAGCGAATTGCACCGCTCTGGCACGCTGATTTGAGCATCCATCGACTGCTGTTCATGGGCAGGTCGCGATGCATCAGGTAAACTGCCGCGTCTTTTACTTATAACGATTCGCCTGATGCCCACGACGTTCAAAGAGATTCCCCGCGAGCGCCCGTCCACGCCCCTGCTCGACAAGGCAGCGACGCCGGACGGCCTGCGCCGGTTAGGTGAAGCCGAGCTCGAAGCCCTGGCTGACGAACTGCGCCTGGAGCTGCTCTACACCGTTGGCCAGACCGGCGGGCATTTCGGTGCCGGGCTTGGCGTCATCGAGCTGACCGTGGCTCTGCACTACGTCTTCGATACCCCCGACGACCGGCTGGTCTGGGATGTCGGCCATCAGGCGTATCCGCACAAGATCCTTACCGGTCGCCGCGAGCAGATGTCGACCCTGCGCCAGAAAGGCGGTGTGGCCGCCTTCCCGCGCCGCAGCGAGAGCGAGTACGACACCTTTGGCGTCGGCCACTCCAGCACCTCGATCAGCGCCGCACTGGGCATGGCCATTGCCAATCGCCTGCACGGCAAGGATCGCAAGGCGATCGCCGTCATCGGCGACGGTGCACTGACCGCAGGCATGGCCTTCGAGGCGCTGAACCACGCGCCGGAAGTCAACGCCGACATGCTGGTGATCCTGAACGACAACGACATGTCGATCTCGCGCAACGTCGGCGGGCTGTCGAACTATCTGGCGAAGATCCTTTCCAGCCGCACCTACGCCAGCATGCGAGAAGGCAGCAAGAAAGTGCTCTCGCGCCTCCCGGGTGCGTGGGAAATCGCCCGCCGCACCGAGGAATACGCCAAAGGCATGCTGGTGCCCGGCACGCTGTTCGAAGAGCTGGGCTGGAACTACATCGGCCCGATCGACGGCCACGACCTGCCGACTCTGATCGCCACGCTGCGTAACATGCGTGACCTCAAAGGCCCGCAGTTCCTGCACGTGGTGACCAAGAAAGGCAAAGGCTTCGCCCCGGCGGAAGTTGACCCGATTGGCTACCACGCCATCACCAAGCTCGACCCGGTCAATGCACCGGCGGCCCCTAAAAAGGCCAGCGGTCCGAAATATTCCGGCGTGTTCGGCCAGTGGCTGTGCGACATGGCCGCTGCTGATGAGCGTCTGGTCGGGATCACCCCGGCGATGAAAGAAGGTTCGGATCTGGTCGCCTTCAGCGAGCGTTTCCCGGAGCGTTATTTCGACGTTGCCATCGCCGAGCAACACGCGGTGACACTGGCGGCGGGCATGGCCTGCGAAGGCTCCAAACCGGTAGTAGCGATCTATTCGACCTTCCTGCAGCGCGGCTACGACCAGTTGATCCACGACGTCGCGGTGCAAAATCTGGACGTGCTGTTCGCCATCGACCGCGCAGGCCTGGTGGGCGAGGACGGCCCGACCCACGCGGGCAGCTTCGATTTGTCGTACCTGCGCTGCATCCCCGGCATGCTGGTAATGACGCCGAGCGACGAGAACGAACTGCGCAAGATGCTCAGCACCGGCCACCTGTTCAATGGCCCGGCGGCTGTGCGCTATCCGCGCGGCACTGGTCCGAACGCGGTGATCGAAGGCGGTCTGGAGCCGCTGGAAATCGGTAAAGGCATCGTGCGTCGCCAAGGCAGCAAAGTCGCCATGCTGGTGTTCGGTGTGCAATTGGCCGATGCACTGAAAGTCGCCGAAAAGATCGACGCGACCGTGGTCGACATGCGCTTCGTCAAACCGCTGGATGAGGCGCTGGTTCGCGAAATGGCTGCCAGCCATGAGTTGCTGGTGACCATCGAAGAAAACGCCATCATGGGTGGTGCAGGCGCGGCGGTCAGCGAGTTCCTTGCGCGGGAGAACATTCTCAAATCCGTGCTGCACCTGGGCTTGCCGGATGTTTACGTCGAACACGCCAAACCGGCGCAAATGCTGGCCGAATGCGGGCTGGATGCGGACGGGATTGAAGCGTCGATCAGCGCACGCCTGAGCAAAATCTAAAGCCATGATCGTTCCCATGCACTGCGTGGGAACGATCATCATCTCGCTGAACATATGACCTTATCCCGTCTCGCCCTCGCGTTCTCCCTACTGCCAACCACCCAAGCCTTCGCCGATCTCCCGGACCGTGAAAACGCCCTGAAACTCCCCGACGTCCTGATCAGCGCCAACCGTCAAGTCGAACAGCGGGACGCGAGCACCGCCGCCAACACCGTCTTCACCCGCGCCGACATCGAACGCCTGCAACCCACCGGCGTCACCGACCTGCTCAACCGCGTGCCCGGCGTACAAGTAGCGCCGAGCGGTGGTCGTGGCAGCCTGCCGGGGATTTACATTCGTGGCACCAAAGCTGCGCAGAGCCTTGTACTGGTGGACGGCCAGCGCATTGCCAACGCCACCTCCGCTGACAGCGCGTTGCAGTACCTCAACGTCGATCAAGTCGAACGCGTCGAAGTGCTACGCGGCTCTCGGTCAGTGGTATACGGTGCAGACGCCATCGGGGGCGTGATTCAGATCTTCACTCGGCGCGGCGCCGAACAGGGCCTGCAAGCGCGGCTGCACACCGGTTTCGGCAATCGTGGCACGACGCAAAACAGCCTAGGCCTGTCAGGCGGCGACACGCAAACCCACTTCAACCTCAGTACCAGCCTCGATGAAACCGATGGTATCGACCGAACCGGCCCGTCCTTTGCCAGCGACGCCGATCACGACGCCTACCGCAACAAGGCGTATAGCCTGAACCTGAGCCATTGGCTGAACGATGACGTGGAAATCGGTTTCAACGCGCTGAATAACAAAGGCAAGACCGAGTTCGACAACCCGTTTGGCCTGTTCGACCCCGTAACCTTCGACAGCGTGGGACAACAGCCATACAGCGACTTCGAGTTGAGCAGCCTCGGCACCTACCTCGATGCACGCATCAACGAGCATTGGAAAACGCGGCTGGAGGTGGGCCACAGCGAGAACCGCGAGAAGACCTTCGACAAGCTCAGCGACGATCACTACGTATTCAACACCTACCGCGACTCGGTGAACTGGCAGAACGACCTGACGCTGGATGAGCGCAACAGCCTGATGCTCGGCGGCGATTGGTACGAGGATCGGGTCAATAGCAGCACGGCATTCGATGAAGACAGCCGCTGGAACCGCGCGGCGTTCATTCAGCACCGTTTCAAGGGTGACGGCTTTTCCACTGAACTGGGTCTGCGTCATGACCAGAACCAGCAATTCGGTAGCCAGAACACATGGAGCGGGACGCTGACCGTGCCGTTGAACGACGCCAACGATGTGCTGCTGTCCTACAGCGAAGGCTTTCGCGCCCCGACGTTCAACGATCTGTATTACCCGGACTTCAGCAACCCGAATCTCAAGCCCGAGCATTCAAAAAGTTACGAAGTGCAATGGCGCAGCCGCCTGAGCGAGACCAGCAAACTGGAAGCGTCGCTGTACCGCACCGACCTTGAAGACGCGATTGCGCTAGACAGTGACTTCCGCCCACAGAACATCGGCTCAGCGCGAATCAACGGTGTTGAAGCTTCGTTCGAGCAACAACTGTTTGGCTGGACCAGCAAGCTGGGCGCTTCGATCATCGACCCGCGCGACCGCGATACCGGCCACACGCTGAATCGACGCGCGCGTCGAACCCTGAATCTGGACCTCGATCGCCAGTTCGACCGCCTCGGCGTGGGCGCGAGTTGGCAGGCGGTGAGCAGCAGTTACAACGACGAAGCCAATACGCAGAACATCGGCGGTTACGCGCTGCTAGGGCTGCGTAGTAGTTGGAAGGCCAGTGACGAAGTGAGACTGGAATTCAAACTGGATAACGCTCTGGACAAGCGCTACAGCCGCACGTTGTACAGTTTTGATGGCAGCAACTACGGTTATCGCGAAGAAGGCCGCACGTGGGTGATTGGCATCACCTGGACGCCCCAGTTGTAACTCCGAATATGGCGGCTTCTGCCGAAGGCGTGGGAGCCGGCTTGCTGGCGAATGCAGAGGGTCAGACACCGCAGCGGTGAATGATATGCCATATTCGCCAGCAAGCCGGCTCCCACGCCCTTTCGGCCAGAATCAAAAGCGGCGCATCAGCGATCAGGGGATAAGGTTTCACACAGTCTGGCCACCGCCTCGATCATCTGCCCACTCGGCCGCTCTATGCCTTTATCCGGCACCACCAACAGACGGGCCTTCAGTGACGGCCAGGCTTTCCAGACAGCGAGTTGAGATGTCGCCCCCGCCACGATCACTTCAGGATTGCGCTGTAACACTGATTCAAGGCTGACCTGCGGCGCAGGCTGACTCAGGTCGGCAAATACGTTGCGGGCCCCACACACGGCCAGAGCATCGCTGATGATCTGCCCGCCACCCACGGTGTACAGCGGCTGATCCCAGACCTGATAAAACACACTGATCGGCACATCCTGGTGATAGCGCTTTCGCAATTCGCTCAGGCGTTGACGAAACACCCCAGCCACCTGCCGCCCCCGCTCGGCACGCCCTAGCCGTTCGCCAATCTGCTCAATCTGATCAGCCAACTGGGCCAGCGAGTGCGGCTCGGCGATAAAGGTCGGGATTTTCAGACGCTGCAACTGGTCACGCTGGGAAGCGCTGACACTGCCCGGCCAAAGCAACAACAGATCCGGGCGCAAGCTCAGCAGGCGCTCCATTTCCAGTTGTCCGTAACGCCCCACTGACATCAATGCTGCTGCACCAGAGGGACGATCGCCGCCATCCAGCACACCGACCAACAGATCGGCAGCATCCAGTTCAACCACGATTTCGGTCAGGGAAGGCGCAAGGCTGATGACACGTTCAGCCGCGCTGGCGTGCCAGACGGTGAACGACAGCAGGCAGGCGATCAGCCGACGCATCAAGCCAACTGGCGAGGGATGCGATACAGGTACAGAAGGACGACGCTGGACAGCGCCAACAACGCGAGCGCTACAGCTTCGAGATTCGCGAGCACCGCTAGCGCCGCTATCCAGGCGGGCAATCCTGCTGCCAGAAACGCCATGCGCCGGTCAGCGGCCAGTTTGAGCCACGCAGCAGGTTCTTCAGGGGTATCGAGGGCCTTGCCGGTGGCCAGCAGTGAGCGCTTGTAGACGCCGAACGGTTTGAGGCTGACGAACATTGAGGCGATGCCCGCGATGAACAGGGGCATGGCGAACACCGACGGGCTGGCCGCTTCGTCGCTGCCGAAAAACATGCAGACCACCAGCAGCGGCGCCAGCGTCAAGGCCAGTTGCCGCCACCATGCCAGCGCCAGACGACGGCGCACATTGCCCCGTGTCACGCGGGATCGACCTCGCTTTGATGTTCGTTGCCCATCATGTGTCCGAGCTTGCCTGCCTTGGTCGCCAAGTAGAGCTTGTTGTGCGGGTTCTGACCCGTGTGCAGCGGCACCCGCTCGGCGACCTTGATGCCCATGTCGGTCAGGGCTTTGACTTTGCGCGGGTTGTTGGTCATCAGGCGCAGCGATTTGACGCCCAGATGCTCCAGCATCGGCAGGCAAATCCCGTAGTCACGCTGGTCGGCGGCAAAGCCCAGACGCTCGTTCGCTTCAACGGTGTCTGCACCGCCGTCCTGCAATTCATAGGCGCGGATCTTGTTCATCAGGCCAATACCGCGCCCTTCCTGGCGCAGATACAACAGCACGCCACGACCTTCAGCGGCAATGGCGCGCAAGGCGGCTTCGAGCTGAGAGCCGCAATCGCAGCGCTGGCTGAATAATGCATCGCCGGTCAGGCATTCGGAATGCACGCGGCCCAGTACCGGCGCACCGTCCGAGACATCACCCAGGCTGAGAACAACGTGTTCACGACCGGTTTCCTGCTCCAGAAAACCGTTCATTTTGAAAGTGGCAAAAGGGGTAGGCAGCTTGGAAGCCGCGACAAATACGACGGGCACCGTGTGCTCCTGATCAGTATGAGGACTGGAATTTAGCAAGGCCGCATTGTAACAGCAGGTTCTGGCAGACGCTTAGGCTGAATTGTCGGCCATTCAGATCAGGAAGTTTGATCATTGCCTGACCCCTGTCTTGCTCGGACCATCGCCTGCATCGAACGGATAAGGCTGCTTCCAGTGAGCGAAGACGGGTCGCAGCTTGCCTGAGTGCACCAATTGCGCCACGCGCTGATCGAACAAGTCCCGCAGAAAGCGACCTCGCGCGTTGTCGGCAAAGCTTAGGTACAGCGGGATCGCCATCAAATAGGTCTTGCGAAAGCGCTGAGGCTCTTTGGTTTGAGCGAGGATGAAATCCACTTCCGGCTTGGCGTCGATGTACAGGTCGGCACGGCCATGGTCGAGCATCGTCAGGATATGATCGCGCCGCGCCACCTCATTGAAGTGAACCACATTGGGCAGGTATTGCTGGAAATCGTAACCGCGCACCCAGGCCAGCCGATAACTGCCCAGAGACTTGAGCGTCGGTGCAGGATCGGAAGCCGGCCCCAGCGCATAGATCTCGTCGGTGTCGTAGTGCCATTTCGGGTAGAGCGTGCCTTCGACCTCATTCTCATAGGCCCCCACCCAGGCATCTGCTTCGCCACGCTGCACCAGACCGACGGCGCGAGTGTAAGGCTCGATCCGCGACGCGACCTTGATACCGGCAGGCTCGAAGATTTCCCGCATCAGGTCCCACCCCAGCCCCGTGCCGTCCGCCTCGGTATAGGCGTTCCATTGCTCGCTGACGAGGACGATGTCGGTCGGTTTTTCGGGCGAAGGCTCGGGATGTGCCAAATCGTCGGCCGCACAAAAGCCTGCGATCAGCATCGACAGGCCCAGCAGCCAATTCATCCCCACGCGCCCCATCGGTCGTTTCCTAAATGACGCCCCACACCCAGACTAGACCCTGCATCGCCAACCACGCAAAGACACCGGCCAAAACGTCATCGAGCATGATGCCGACGCCGCCGTGGACGTGTTTGTCGACCCAGTGGATGGGCCAGGGTTTGAGGATGTCGAAGAAGCGGAACATCAGAAAGCCTGCCAGCAGCCAGCCCCATCCCTCGGGCACCAGCCACAGCGTGATCCACATGCCGACCATTTCATCCCAGACGATGCCTTCGTGGTCATGCACGCGCAGGTCGTCCGCCACTTTGCCGCACAGCCAGAAACCGAACAGCATGGTGATGCCCAGCATCAGCCAGTAGCCCCAATCCGGCAGCATCTGCCACAACGGGATGAACGGCACGGCGACCATTGACCCCCAAGTGCCCGGCGCCTTGGGCAAAGTACCCGAGCCGAAACCGAACGCCAGGAAATGCCAGGGGTTGGTCCACACCGATGGCGGAACGTTTTCCGCCGGGACCTGATTAGGATGATCTGTCACCGTGTCTCCCGAAAATGTTGGTAACCCCGAGTCAAAGGCGTGACGTCGCGCCCTTGCTCGTCGATCAATACCACGCCCCGCCCGTCGACCACCTGGCCGATCACGAAAACGGGCCAGCCCGCCTCGACGAGCTCAGCCAGGCATGATGCCGGGAGCGTGAAGGCCAGTCTGTAGTCGTCGCCGCCACTGAGTGCCGCATTCAGCGCCTCGTCAGCATCGAAAAACGCTCGCAGCGCGTCAGACATTGGCACTTTGTCGCGTTCAATTCGCAAGCCTACGCCCGAAGCCGTTGCAATATGCCCACAATCGGCCAACAGCCCGTCGGAGATATCCAGCGACGAGGTCGCCTTGCCCCGCAGCGCCATGCCCAGTTCAAGTTGAGGCTGTGGCGACCAGTAGCGCGCCAGCAGGGCCTGAGTGGTAGACGCCTCGGCACTGCGCTGGTTCAACACCAGCGGCAGCGCACCGGCACCATCGCCCAAAGGCCCGCCAACGCACAGCAGATCACCCGGTTTCGCACCGCTACGCGTCATCGCCAGCCCGATGGGGACCGAGCCGAACACCGTGACCGTCAGGCTCAGCGGCCCACGGGTGGTGTCGCCGCCAATCAGGCGCATCGAGCAGCCTTGAGCCATCTCGTTCAAGCCACGGGCGAACGCTTCCAGCCAGGCGGCGGAAACTTCAGGCAGGGTCAAGGCAAGGGTGAATGCGAGGGGGCTGGCGCCCATGGCCGCCAGATCGCTGGCGGAAACACCAAGGGCACGCTGGCCCAGCAGGAAAGGATCGCAGGCGTCGGGGAAATGCACCCCGGCAACCAGCGTGTCGGTGGAAATCGCCAATTGCTCGCCAGCAGCCACCGACAACAGGGCGCAGTCGTCGCCGATCCCCAATGCGACACCTTCGCCAAGCTGCGCACAGGGCGCAGCGGCGAAGTAGTTGCGGATCAGTTCGAACTCGCCCATGGCGTCAAGCACTCAAGGTTCTGGACAGCCAGACGCCTTAGCGCTTGTTGGCCTTGACTTCAGCATCGCGCAGACGCGGTGCCAGCTTGTCGAGTACGCCGTTGACGAACTTGTGGCCGTCGGTCGAACCGTAGACTTTCGCCAGTTCGATGCCTTCGTTGATGACCACGCGGTACGGCACGTCGATGCGCTTGAGCAGCTCGTAGGTCGAGAGGCGCAGAACCGCCAGCTCAACCGGGTCCAGCTCTTCAAGGGCCAGATCCAGGCAAGGCTTGAGCGCAGTGTCGACTTCGGTCTTGCTGGCGGCCACGCCGTGCAGCAGTTCGCGGAAGTACACGCCGTCAACGTCGGTGAAGTCGTTGTCGACACGGAATTGCGCTTCGATTTCGTTCAGCGAGTGACCTGCCATGTGCCATTGGTAAAGGGCCTGAGTGGCGAGGCCACGGGCCGCGCGACGCTTTTCGCTCTTCGATGGCTTGCCGGCATCGGCCGGACGAGGTTCACGCGGGTTGAACTGATCGCTGTCGTCGTTAATCACTTGGCCTCCAACTGCGCCAACAGGCTGACCATCTCAAGGGCGGACAGCGCAGCTTCGGCGCCTTTGTTACCGGCCTTGGTGCCGGAACGTTCGATGGCTTGTTCGATGGAGTCAACGGTCAGGACGCCGAAGGCGACCGGCACGCCGAATTCCATGGAGACTTGGGCCAGGCCTTTGGTGCATTCACCGGCCACGTATTCGAAGTGCGGAGTGCCACCACGGATCACGGCGCCCAGAGCGATGATCGCGGCGTATTCGCTGCGTTGAGCGACTTTCTGCACGACCAGCGGGATTTCGAACGCGCCTGGTGCGCGGATGATGGTGATGTCGCTTTCGCTCACGCCATGGCGAACCAGGGCATCAACGGCACCGCTCACCAGGCTTTCCACGACGAAGCTGTTGAAACGGCCAACCACCAGGGCGTAGCGACCTTGTGGGGCGATGAAGGTACCTTCGATGGTCTTCAGGGTCATTCGGCTGAGTCTCGTAATTAAAGAGCAAGCGCGCATCAGGCGCGCGCTTTCAGGGATTTTAGGCCACGAATCGGCGACCGCAGGAACAAAAACCGGGAAAACACGGGGCTTTCACGGCGGCTGACCTGCCGGTCTTTATTCGGAGGGCACGTATTCTACAACTTCCAGATCGAAACCGGATATCGCGTTGAACTTCATTGGCGAACTCATGAGGCGCATTTTGCGAACGCCCAGGTCGCGCAGGATCTGCGAACCGGCGCCGACCGTGCTGTACGTGGTCGGTGTTTTGACCGGTGCGGCACCTGCGGTTTCCCGCACATGGGCCAACACCGCATCGCCATCCAGCGGATGTCCCAGCAGCAGAACGACACCGCTGCCCGCCTCGGACACAGCAGCCATGGCGGCGCGCAGGCTCCAGCGGCCAGGTTGCTTGACCATCAACAGGTCGCGCAGCGGGTCCATGTTGTGGACGCGTACCAGGGTAGGTTCTTCCGCACACACCTTGCCCAAGGTCAGGGCCAAGTGAACGTCGCCTTCGACGGAATCTCGGTAGGTCACCAGGTTGAACTGGCCCTGTTCGGTATCCAAAGGCTGCTCGGCAATCCGCTGAACGGTACGTTCGTGGATCATCCGGTAATGAATCAGGTCGGCGATGGTGCCGATCTTGATGTTGTGCTCGGCGGCAAACGCTTCCAGTTCAGGGCGACGGGACATGGTGCCGTCGTCGTTCATGACTTCACAGATCACACCGGTTGGCTCGAAACCGGCCATGCGCGCCAGATCGCACGCAGCTTCGGTGTGGCCGGCGCGGGACAGCGTGCCACCGGCCTGAGCCATCAGCGGGAAGATGTGACCGGGGCTGACGATGTCTTCAGCTTTCGCATCCTTCGCGGCAGCGGCCTGAACAGTGCGCGCACGGTCGGCAGCGGAAATACCAGTGGTCACACCTTCGGCGGCCTCGATGGACACGGTGAATTTGGTGCCGAAACCCGAACCGTTGCGTGGTGCCATCAGTGGCAGTTTCAGGGTTTCACAACGCTCGCGGGTCATCGGCATGCAGATCAGGCCGCGGGCATAACGCGCCATGAAGTTGATGTGCTCAGCCTTGACGCACTCGGAGGCCATGATCAGATCGCCTTCGTTCTCGCGATCTTCGTCATCCATGAGGATGACCATCTTGCCTTGGCGAATGTCTTCCACCAGTTCTTCGATGCTATTGAGCGCCACGCGGCACCCCCTTCAATTCAGGATTTGAGGTAGCCGTTGGCGGCCAGAAAGCTTTCAGTGATGGTGCCGCCCTGGGCAGGCGTCGGGTCGGCGGCCTTGTCACCGAGCAGCAAACGCTCCAGGTAACGTGCCAGCAGGTCCACTTCCAGGTTGATCTTACGGCCCGGGCGGTAGTCGCCCATGATGGTTTCGGCCAGCGTGTGCGGCACGATGGTCAGCTCGAACTCGGCGCCATTGACGGCGTTCACGGTCAGGCTGGTGCCGTCGACGGTGATCGAGCCTTTGTGCGAAATGTACTTGGCCAACTCGCGTGGAGCGCGCATGCGGAACTGGATCGCACGGGCGTTCTCTTCGCGGGACAGGACTTCGCCGACGCCGTCGACGTGACCGCTGACCAGATGGCCGCCCAGGCGGGTGGTCGGGGTCAGAGCTTTTTCAAGATTGACGCGGCTGCCGGTCTTCAGATCGACGAAGGCCGTCACGTCGAGGGTTTCGCGGCTGACGTCAGCCCAGAAACCGTCGCCTGGCAGCTCAACGGCGGTCAGACACACGCCGTTGACCGCGATGCTGTCGCCGAGTTTGACGTCAGACAGGTCGAGCTTGCCGGTCTCTACATAAACGCGGACATCGCCGCCTTTGGGAGTGATGGCGCGGATGCTGCCGATGGATTCGATGATGCCGGTAAACATGGGTCCTCCAGGAGAACAGGGCCAGCGCTGAAAGCGAAAGCCGGAATTATACGCTCGCGCTCGGCGTCGGAATTGCAATAACGCGCCAGTCATTACCGATTGCGCGCATTTCGACGATTTTCAGCTCCAGCGACTCGCTCATTTGCGCCAGCGGCAAATCCAGCAATGGACGTGCAGAAGAGCCCATGAACTTGCCTGCGACGAAAATCTGAAATTCATCGACCAGCCCCAACCGCGTGAATGCGCCCGCCAGCTTGGGACCCGCTTCGACCAGTACGTCGTTGACACCACGGGCAGCCAGCTCAACCAGCAATTTACGCAGATCGACATGGCCACCGCTACTCGGCAACGCCAGCAATTCATGGCCTTCGGCGGTGTAGCGCTCGCGCGCGGAAGCGGCGGCACAGGTGGCGACCAGCGCGCTGCCCGCCTTGAAAAACGGCGCATCCAGCGGCACGCGCAAACGGCCATCGATCAGCACGCGCAATGGCGGGCGGGTAACAGCCAGCGCAGTGAGTTCTGCGTTCAGGCCCAACTCGTCAGGGCGCACGGTCAAACGAGCATCGTCGGCCAGCACGGTGTCAGCGCCGGTCAGCACCACACTCGACTGCGCCCGCAGACGTTGCACCGCCGAGCGCGCTTCAGGGCCTGTGATCCACTGGCTCTCGCCGCTGGCCATGGCCGTGCGGCCGTCGAGGCTCATCGCCAATTTGACCCGCACGTAAGGCAGGCCATGTTCCATGCGTTTGAGAAAACCTTTGTTGAGCGCCCGCGCTTCGCTTTCCAGCACGCCGCTCTGCACCGCAATCCCGGCGCTCATCAGGCGCAACAAACCGCGCCCGGCGACATCGGGGTTGGGGTCCTGCATCGCCGCAACCACACGACCGACACCGGCATTCACCAGCGCATCGGCGCATGGCGGGGTGCGGCCGTGATGGCTGCACGGTTCAAGAGTGACGTAAGCGGTGGCACTTTTTGCCTTGTCGCCTGCCTGACGCAGCGCGTGGACTTCGGCATGAGGCTCGCCCGCCCGCACGTGCCAACCTTCACCGACAACTTCACCATCACGCACGATGACGCAGCCCACCCGTGGATTTGGGTGCGTCGAGTAGACGCCCTTGCGCGCCAGTTCCAGCGCTCGCGCCATGTAGAAGGCGTCGAGCACACTTTGCTCTGTGGAGGGCATGCTCACTCTTTAACCGGCTCGCGGGCCAGTCGGTCGATTTCTTCGCGGAATTCGTTGAGGTCCTGAAACCGCCGGTACACCGACGCAAAGCGGATGTAGGCCACTTCGTCGAGCTTTTGCAACTCGGCCATGACCAGTTCACCGACGATCAAGGATTTGACCTCGCGCTCGCCCGTCGCCCGCAGCTTGCTCTTGATGTGGGCCAGTGCCGCTTCCAGACGCTCGACGCTGACCGGGCGCTTTTCCAGTGCCCGCTGCATACCGGCGCGCAGCTTTTCTTCGTCGAAGGGCTGGCGGCTGCCGTCTTGCTTGATCAGCCGAGGCAGGACCAGTTCGGCGGTTTCAAACGTGGTGAAACGCTCGCCACAGGCCACGCATTCACGGCGACGGCGAACCTGATCGCCTTCAGCAACAAGGCGCGAATCGATGACTTTGGTGTCGTTGGCACCGCAAAAGGGACAGTGCATGGTGGCAGGCAACAAAAAAAGGGAGGGCCATGGTAGCGCATCCCGCTCGCAAGACAAGCCTCGACCTTTGAGGTATATAGACGCGCATTCAGGCAGCGAAAGCGCTCGCCCTCAGCGATACTGCGCCTGTCCCCGTTTCTGTTTTTTGCTGGAGCCGTTCATGACGCTACGTTTGCTTGCCGTATTCAGCCTGGTCGGCCTGCTTGCCGCCTGTAGCACCCCAGAACCGCCCAAGGCCACGGCCCCGGCCAAACCTGCACCGAACGCCATCAAGCTGCCAGAAGGCCCCGGCCCGCTGTTGCCTTATCAACGGGAAATAAGCGGCCAGTTGTTGGGCGTGCCTGCGGGCGCCGAGGTCGAGTTGGCGCTGCTGGTGATCGACGAGCGTAATCGCCCTCAGAAGCTGCTGAGCAGCACCAAGTTGACGGGCAACAACCAGTCGCTGCCGTTTCAGTTGCGCTTTAATCCCGAGGCCTTCCCCGAGGGGGCGCGGGTCGAGTTGCGTGGCCGCGCCAGCCAGTCCGGCCAGTTGATTCTGCATCTGCCTTCAGTGTTGATTGCACGACCTGACACCCAATCGGTGGGGCAACTGCAACTTTTCAAAATGCCATGACGCCTCCGTTTCATCTGCAATCGGCGTTGAGCGACCTGCTGGGCGATGCCCGGCTGGTTGCCGAGCCGTTGCCAGGTGCCAATCTCAAACTGTGGCTGATCGATGCGGACAACATGGATCGCGCTTTCAGCCCTGAAGAGACCCGGCGCATCCTCGAAGAGCCACCTTACTGGAGCTTTTGTTGGGCCAGTGGTCTGGCACTGGCGCGGTTTCTGGCTGAGAACCCGCATTGGGTCGAGGGCAAACGGGTACTGGATTTTGGCGCAGGCTCCGGCGTGGCAGGCATTGCAGCGATGAAGGCCGGAGCACTGGAGGTGGTGGCCTGTGATCTTGACCCTGTCGCCATTGCGGCGTGCAAAGCGAATGCGCAGCTCAACGGTGTCACGCTCAGTTACTCAACGGACTTTTTTGCAGAAGATGATCGCTTCGATCTGATTCTGGTGGCCGACGTGCTCTACGACCGCGCCAACCTGCCGCTGCTGGATCAGTTTCTGACACGCGGGAAAGAGGCATTGGTGGCTGACTCCCGGGTTCGCGATTTCCAGCACCCGGATTATCAGCGATTGGGGATTCTCGAAGCGCTCACCCTGCCGGATCTGGCGGAGCCGTGGGAGTTTCGCAAAGTCAGCCTGTATCACGCGATGCGATAGAACGCGCACTTCTCAGCCGGCCGTATTGCGACAGGTCATTACCACACCCGCTTCCGGCAATGGCCGCCGCCCTTTATAGTTGGCGCCATTGAGCCTTTTTTCGAGACGTGTGATGAGCCAGGAAACGCCGTACATCTTCGATGTGACCACTGCCACTTTCGATCAGTTGGTCATCGAGAATTCCTTTCACAAACCCGTGCTGGTGGACTTCTGGGCAGAATGGTGCGCGCCGTGCAAGGTGCTGATGCCGTTGCTCAAGCAAATCGCCGAGAGCTACCAGGGTGAGTTGTTGCTGGCCAAGGTCGATTGCGATGCCGAGCAGGAAATCGTCGGGCGATTCGGTATTCGCAGCCTGCCAACCGTAGTGCTGTTCAAGGATGGCCAGCCAGTGGACGGTTTCGCCGGTGCTCAGCCCGAGTCCGAAATCCGCAAGCTGCTCGAACCCCATGTGCAAATGCCACCGCCTGCCGAAGCCGATCCGTTGAAGACGGCTCAGGCAATGTTCGCCGAGAGCCACTTCGCCGAAGCCGAAGCCGTTCTGCAAACGATTCTGAGCGAGGACAACACTAACGCCGCTGCGCTGATTCTGTACGCACGCTGCCTGGCTGAGCGTGGCGAATTGATAGAAGCCCGCACAGTGCTGGACGCAGTCAAAGGTGACGAACACAAAGCCGCATTGGCGGGCGCGAAGGCCCAACTGACGTTCCTCGGTGAGGCGAAAGCCTTGCCGGATGCTGCCGAACTGAAATCCCGTCTGGCGCAAAATCCGCAAGACGATGAAGCGGCCTATCAACTGGCGATCCAGCAGTTGTCCCGCCAGCAATATGATGCGGCGCTGGAGGGCTTGCTCAAGTTGTTCAGCCGTAATCGCAGCTACAACGAAGGCCAGCCGCACAAGACGCTGCTGCAGGTTTTTGACCTGCTGGGTAACGACCATCCGCTGGTGACGACGTACCGTCGCAAGTTGTTTGCGGCGTTGTACTAACGCCACGATTGGACGCCTAACCACATCCCTCTGTGGGAGCGAATTCACTCGCGAAAATCGTACAGCCGATAGAGATATTTCGGATGTGCCACCGCCTCGCGAATGAATTCGCTCCCACAGAAGATTGCGTTTCTGCCCTGAAAATCACTCCACCCAGTAATACTCCGGCGCATCGCCATGGCTTTCGACCCTGACGTTGGCGCTATGGCGCATGCGCACCATCAGGCGCTTGCCTGCCGCTGTACTCCCTGCCAGCCCTTCCAGTTGCCCCAGCAGGTCCGGCCCGCTCATGTGCCCGGCTTTGCGCAGCAAATCCTGCGCGATATCCCACGCTGCGTCGTTGCGAGCGGCGGCTGGTTTCGCCACTGCCCCGGTTTCTGGCTGGCTGCTCTGTGGCTGAACGTTTAAATGCATACCCAGCTTCGCCCAGTCGCTGTCATCCATTTCCACAGTCAGATCCACCGGCAGATCGCCGACGGTTCCACGAATTCGCAACATGATGTCTGTCCTCTGTTTGGCGATGTGACATGCTCCCACAACCCCTGTGCCCACTCCTACAGCGAAGTGCGTGGCAAAAATTTAAGAAACGCAGCGAGACATTGTTATAAGATCACATAACAACTTCTAATCCCTCCCGGAGCTCCCCCATGCGTCGTCTGCTACTCGCCTTGCCTTTCGCTCTGCTTCCCCTCGCCATCGCCCATGCCGCCGACGAACATGATCACGATCATGAACACGGCAGCCTGGGTGCGCATGTGCACGGGGTTGCGCGTCTGGACATGGCGCTGGACGGCCGTACGCTGGAGTTCGAGCTGGACAGCCCGGCCATGAACATCGTCGGCTTCGAACACGCCGCCACCACCGACGCCGACAAAATGAAGCTGGCGCTGGCCCGCGAAAGCCTGCTCAAGCCGCACGGCCTGTTCAGCATCCCTGAGGCCGCGGGTTGCTCGGTCACCAAAGCCAAGCTGGAAAGCCCGCTGTTCGGTGACAAGGACGATGACCACGACGACGGCGATGCCGACGAGCATGAACACGAGCACAGCGAGATCCACGGTCACTACCAGTTCAACTGCACCACGCCCGCTGTCCTGAACAAACTGGACCTGACCCAACTGTTCACCACGTTTCCGGCCACTCAGACCATCCAGGTCCAGTTGGTGACGCCGAAGCGCCAGATGGGCGCTGAAGTGCGTCCTAGCAATCCGGTCGTCAAGTTCTGAACATGGCTCACGCTCTGATCGAACTCTCCGAATTGGGCTTCGCCTGGCCGGGTCATGCGCCGTTGCTGGATATTCCGGCGTTTCGCCTGGAGCCGGGCGAGACGCTGTTTCTCAAAGGCCCCAGCGGGAGTGGCAAAACCACGTTGCTGGGCTTGTTGGGTGGGGTGCAGAAGCCCAATCGCGGCAGCATTCGGTTGCTCGGCCAGGAGCTGACCCAGCTCTCGGCTAGCGCCCGGGATCGCTTTCGCGTTGACCACACGGGTTACATCTTCCAGCAGTTCAACTTGCTGCCGTTTCTTTCGGTGCAGGAAAACGTCGAACTGCCCTGTCACTTCTCGAAGCTGCGTGCTGAACGGGCCACACAACGTCACGGCAGTGTCGATCAGGCCGCCGTAACGCTGCTCGCCCACTTGGGTTTGAAAGACCAGCAACTGCTGGAACGCCGTGCCGATTCGCTTTCCATCGGCCAGCAACAACGGGTTGCCGCTGCACGTGCGCTAATTGGTCAGCCCGAGCTGGTGATCGCTGACGAACCGACCTCGGCGCTGGATGCCGATGCGCGGGAAGCCTTCATCCATCTGCTGTTCGCTGAGTGCCGCGAGGCCGGTGCCAGCTTGTTGTTCGTCAGCCACGATCAAAGCCTGGCGCCGCTGTTCGACCGCAATCTGTCGCTGGCCGAACTCAACCGCGCCGCCATCGCCCCCGAGGTTTGAGATGTATCTTCTTCGCCTGGCGCTGGCCAGCCTCGCCAACCGCCGCTTCACCGCGTTTCTCACGGCCTTCGCCATCGCCCTCTCCGTCTGCCTGTTGCTGGCCGTGGAACGGGTGCGCACCGAAGCGCGCGCCAGTTTCGCCAGCACCATCAGCGGCACCGACCTGATCGTCGGCGCCCGCTCCGGCTCGGTGAACCTGCTGCTGTATTCGGTGTTCCGTATCGGCAACGCCACCAACAACATTCGCTGGGACAGCTTCGAACATTTCGCCAACAGCAAACAGGTGAAGTGGGCGATCCCGATTTCGTTGGGCGACAGCCATCGCGGTTATCGGGTGATGGGCACCAACGAATCGTATTTCGAGCATTACCAGTACGGCCGCCAGCAGCATCTGGAAATCGCCGATGGTCGTCCGTTCGCCACAGACCCGTTCGAAGTGGTGCTCGGCGCCGAAGTGGCCGAAGCGCTGCATTACAAACTCGGCGACAAGCTGGTACTGGCCCACGGCGTGGCAACGGTGAGCCTGGTCAAGCACGATGACAAGCCATTCACCGTCGTCGGTATTCTCAAGCGTACCGGCACCCCGGTGGACCGCACGCTGCACATCAGCCTAGGCGGTATGGAAGCGATTCACATCGACTGGCACAACGGCGTTCCGGCGCAAGGTGCAGGCCGCATCAGCGCGGATCAGGCACGCAACATGGACCTGACGCCCACGCAGATCACCGCCTTCATGCTGGGCCTTAACAGCAAGATTTCCACCTTCGCGCTGCAACGGGAGATCAACGAATTCCGCGGCGAGCCGATGCTGGCGATTCTGCCGGGCGTGGCCTTGCAGGAACTGTGGAGCCTGATGGGTACGGCGGAAAAAGCGCTGTTCGTGATTTCGCTGTTCGTGGTCCTGACCGGCCTGATCGGCATGTTGACGGCGATTCTGACCAGCCTCAACGAGCGCCGCCGGGAGATGGCCATTCTGCGCTCGGTGGGCGCACGGCCTTGGCACGTCGCGAGCCTGCTGATCCTCGAAGCCTTCGCCCTGGCGTTCGCGGGCGCAGTCACCGGTCTGGCGCTGCTGTACATCGGCATCGCGTCGGCTCAGGGTTACGTGCAGGCCAATTACGGGCTGTACTTGCCGCTGTCGCTGCCGAGCGCTTATGAATGGACACTGCTGGGGGGCATTCTCGGCGCCGCGCTGCTGATGGGCACAGTGCCCGCCTGGCGCGCGTACCGTCAGTCGCTGGCCGATGGCCTGTCGATTCGTTTGTGAGGGGTGGGGTGATGCGCAGGTGGTGGCTGGTGTTGGCGGTGTTGTTCGCAAGTGCGTCGTGGGCGCAGGACCTGCGCGTACTGACGTGGCAGGAAATGATCCCGCCTGATGCGCCGCCTGTGAAGCTGGTGACAGCACCGATTCACGACCTGTCGAAAATGGCGGACACCTTGTCGATGGAGTCCGCACCCGCCGCGCATCAACTCGCCCCCCATGCCCCGGTGGTGAAGTCGCTGGATGGGCAGATGGTGCGTCTGCCGGGTTACATCGTGCCGCTGGAAGTCAGCGAAGAAGGCCGCGTGACCGACTTCCTGCTGGTGCCGTATTTCGGCGCCTGTATCCACGTCCCACCGCCCCCGCCGAACCAAATCGTCCACGTCACCAGCGAGCTGGGCGTCAAGGTCGACGAACTGTATCAGCCGTACTGGATCGAAGGGCCGATGCAGGTCAAATCCACCACCACGGACCTGGCCGACGCCGGGTATCAGATGGAGGCGGACAAAATTCTGATTTATGAGCTTCCCGATCAATAGCTAGAGATGTTCCTCAGCCGTCCTCCCTCATCGCGAGCAAGCTCACTCCTACAGTGATCGCATTCCCCTGTAGGAGTGAGCCTGCTCGCGATGACGATATTCCAGGCAAAGAAGTTCAGCGTTTCGACTCGTCGATCAGCTTTTCATTGAGCTGCATCAAATAACCGCATCTGCACTGTTCGTAACATGGGGGCATCCCTTTTAAACGCCCTTACGGAGCCCCCCATGAACAAGTACCTGCTCGGCGCATCGTGCCTTGCACTCGCCTTTGGCATTCCCGTTGCCGCTCAAGCTCACCAGGCCGGTGACATCATCGTTCGCGCCGGGGCCGCGACCACCGCTCCGAATGAAGACAGCGGCAATCTGAAGTTCGACGGCGTCAAAGCGCCAGGCACCAAGGCAACGTTGGACAGTGACACCCAACTGGGCCTGACCTTCGCCTACATGCTGACCGACCACGTCGGCGTCGAACTGCTGGCTGCGACCCCGTTCCAGCACACCGTCGCGTTGAAGGGCCTGGGCGCCGGTCTGGATGGAAAGCTGGCAGACGTCAAGCAACTGCCGCCGACGCTGTCGTTGCAGTATTACCCGATGGACGCCAACTCCAAGTTCCAGCCGTACGCGGGTCTGGGCGTCAACTACACCTGGTTCTACGACGAAGACCTGAGCAGCAATCGCAAAGGCCAGGGTATGAGCAATCTGAGCCTGAAAAACTCGTGGGGCTGGGCCGGTCAGGTGGGTATGGATTACATGCTGACCGACAAGATCATGGTCAACGCCGCCGTGTGGTACGTGGACATCGATACCCAAGCCACACTGGACGGCCCTTCAGCACTGGGCGTGGGCCGCACCAAAGTCAACGTCGATGTCGATCCGTGGGTGTACATGGTCGGTTTCGGTTACAAATTCTGATCGCCTCACCACCAAACGGACGCGATTACTGTGGGAGTCGGCTGGCTGCGGGCGGCTCCCACAGGGAAAGCGTTACCAGCAACAAATACCGCGCCAGAAACAACACGCATGAAAAGGCCCCGATCATCGGGGCCTTTTTGCGTTTCAGTGATCAGCGCCCCAGCAGACGCGCCAACCCAAGATTCAACGGCGTCGGTTGCGGCACGTTGAACCGCGCCAGCAAGCGTTGATTGTCTGCTCGAGAGTGTTTGATATCCCCCGAGCGCGCAGGCAAATAACTCACAGGCGGTAATTTACCCACCACCTGACCGAACGCAGTCAGCAGTTCATTCAACGATGTAGTGGCATTGAGGCCCACGTTGATCGCCCCCTCTTCAACCGCAGGCTTTTCCAGCCCTTGCACCACGATGTCGACCAGGTCTTCAACGTAGAAGAAGTCCCGCGTCTGCTCGCCGTCGCCAAACACCGAAATCGGCAGGCCCTTCTCGGCACGCTCGGCAAAAATGCTGATCACGCCTGAGTAGGGCGACGACGGGTCTTGCCGCGGCCCGAAAATATTGAAGAAACGAAAGATCACCGGCTCCAGCGCGTGCTGACGGCGGTAGAAATCCAGGTAGTACTCGCTGGCCAACTTGTCCGAAGCGTAGGGGGTCAACGGCGCTTTCGGGGTGTCTTCGGTGATGGCCTGGCCTTCGCCGTTATTGCCATACACCGCTGCGCTGGACGCAAACACCACGCGTTTGATCCCCGCCTGACGCATCGCTTCACAGACATTCAACGTGCCGATGAAATTGCTCTGATGCGTCTTGACCGGGTCGTCCACCGACGCCTGCACCGAGGCCACAGCCGCCAGATGCGCGACCGCCTGACATCCCGCTGCCGCATGCGCCACCAGCGCAGCGTCCGCAACGTCACCCACGATCAACTCGACCCGAGGATTGTCCAGAGGCAGGTTGCTGCGTTTACCGGCGGACAGATCATCGA
Source organism: Pseudomonas sp. Pseu.R1 (assembly GCF_045764065.1). Taxonomy (NCBI): domain Bacteria; kingdom Pseudomonadati; phylum Pseudomonadota; class Gammaproteobacteria; order Pseudomonadales; family Pseudomonadaceae; genus Pseudomonas; species Pseudomonas sp. Pseu.R1. Next base: position 2,903,355 of record NZ_JBJGEE020000001.1, read on the forward strand.
GTACGCGCACCGCGTAACCCTTGGCGAGCAGTGCGTCGACCAGGTGCGAGCCGATGAAACCGGCACCGCCGGTGATGAGGACAGGAGCATCAGACATGACGGTAATAGCGGTCCAATAAGCTGGGCAAACCGGCACGCCATGCGCGGGGCTTGATACCAAAGGTGTGAAGGATTTTCTTGCACGTGAGCACGGCGTTCTGTGGCTCATCGGCAGCATCAGGGCTCGCGGCATGGGCCTGAGCGGTGGGCGCTTCGATCGCCAGTTGCCGCATCAGCCGTGCTTCGGTCAACACCGCCTGCCCCAGCGCCAGCGGCGTGGTGGCTTCGTGACCGGCGTAATGATACGTGCCCCACAGCGGAGCGGCGCAATCGAGCTGTTTGAGTACCGAAATGATCACCCGCGCCGCGTCATCGACCGGCGTCGGATTGCCACGGCGGTCATCCGCCAGAAACAGCTCTCCCGCTGTTTCAGCACGAGTGAGGAAACGCCCGAGCACGCCATCGGCGCTGTCATCGAGCAGCCAGCCGAAGCGCACCAGCACATGCTGCGGGCACGTTGCACGCACGCTTTGCTCGATGCGCCACAGCGCCTGACCACGTACGCCCAGCGGCACAGGCTCGTCTTTTTCACTGTACGCAGTGGCCCGCGAGCCATCGAACACGCGATAGCTGGAAGGTTGAACCAGAATGATGTTGTGGTGCTGGCACAGTTCGGCCAGACGCTCGACAGAGCGTTCCTGGGCATCCAGCCGCTCTGCGCTCACGCTCTGCGACTGAAACCAGTCGTAGTAATAAGCAAGGTTGATCAAAGCATCCGGGCGGGTGTCATCGAGCAGTTGCGTCAGGCTTGCCGCATCCCAACCGTCTTGCGGTGGACGCGGTGCGAGGAAACCAATGTCCTCCTCGGCACCCAGACGGATCAACGCCTGCCCAAGGGCATTCCCGCCGCCCAACAGCATAAGGCGCATTCGCATAGAGTCAGCAGGCTCGGTCTTGGATTCAATTAGAAAAACAGGTGAAAAACGGTCGCAAACATAACACGTCCTGTGGATAAGCCCCAAGGGGTGTACGGGTACGGCTTGCCGATCACCGGGCCTTGCATCTGCTGCGCAGCGCCCGCATAAATTCAGTCATGAACCTTCCCCAGACTCCAGACCCGGTGCTTGACGCCTTTCACCCAGCCGTCAGCGCCTGGTTCAACGCCACGTTCCCGGCTGTGACCACCGCTCAAGCTCAAGCGTGGCCGCTGATCAAGCAGCGTCAATCCACGCTGATCGCTGCCCCCACCGGTTCGGGCAAGACCCTCACAGCGTTTCTGGCAGTGATCGACGACTTGGTGCACCAAGGCCTGGAAATGGGTGGGCAACTCCCCGATCAGACCTTTGTGGTCTACGTTTCGCCTCTCAAGGCGCTGTCCAATGACATCCAGATCAACCTTCAAAACCCGCTGACCGGGATTACGGAACAGCTTGAAAACCGCGGCCTGCCAGGGCTGCACATCACCACCGCCGTGCGCACCGGCGACACCCTGCAGAAAGACCGTAACGCGATGCGCAAAACCGCGCCGCATATTCTGGTCACCACGCCCGAATCGCTGTACGTGCTGCTGGGTTCTGACTCAGGCCGACGCATGCTGTCGAGCACGCACACCGTCATCGTGGATGAAATCCACGCCATCGCCGCCAGCAAACGCGGCAGCCATCTGGCCTTGAGTCTGGAGCGCCTGCAGGCATTGTGTGGTCAGCCGCTACTGCGGATTGGCCTTTCGGCAACGCAGAAACCCATCGAGCAGGTTTCACGCTTTCTGGCAGGCAGCGATCCGGTCAGTCGGCCCTGCGCCATCGTCGACATCGGCCATGCTCGCCCTCGCGATCTGACGATTGAAGTGCCGCCCGTGCCGCTGACCGCCGTGATGGCCAATGACGTCTGGCAATTGGTCTACGACCGCCTCGCTGAACTGGCGCGGGAACATCGGACCACGCTGATTTTTGTCAACACGCGCCGCTTGGCCGAACGCATGGCGCGGCACCTGAGTGAGCGACTGGGCAAAGAGGCGGTCGCTGCCCATCACGGCAGTCTGGCCAAGGAACAGCGACTGGACGCCGAGCAACGGCTCAAGCGGGGCGAATTGCAGGTGCTGATTGCCACTGCGTCGCTGGAACTGGGGATTGATATCGGCGATGTCGACCTGGTGTGTCAGATCAGTTCCCCACGCTCTATCGCCGCTTTTCTGCAACGTGTCGGACGCTCAGGCCACTACGTGGGCGGCACCCCGAAAGGCCGGTTGTTTGCCACCTCCCGGGACGACCTGATCGAGTGCGCCGCGCTGCTGGATTGCGTGCGCCGGGGCGAACTTGACACGTTGCTGATCCCCAAGGCTCCGCTGGACGTACTCGCCCAGCAGATCATCGCAGAGGTCAGTTGCCAGGAGTGGGAAGAGCAGGCGCTGCTGGACATGTTTCGCAAAGCTTCGCCCTACGCTGACGTGGACGAAAAGCACTATCACGCCTTGCTGGCCATGCTCGCCGAAGGCTACAGCGGACGACAGGGCGTGCGCGCCGCGTATCTACACCGCGATGCAGTCACGCGCACCCTGCGCGGGCGACGAGGCAGCAAGCTCACAGCGGTTACCAGCGGCGGGACGATTCCCGACAACGCCGACTACAGCGTGATCCTCGAACCTCAAGCGCTGAACATCGGGACAGTGAACGAAGACTTTGCGGTGGAAAGCATCGCGGGGGATATCTTTCAATTGGGCAATACGTCGTATCGAATTCTGCGCATCGAATCCGGCCGCGTGCGCGTGGAAGACGCCCAAGGCGCGCCGCCAAATATCCCGTTCTGGCTCGGCGAAGCACCCGGGCGCAGCAACGAGTTGTCGTTCGCGGTGGCGCGCTTGCAGGCTGACATCAGTCAGCGTTTAGACGAGCACCCCGCCCAGCTCAGGCCCTGTATTGATTGGCTGATGGACACACTGGGATTGGGGGCCGATAGCGCGGAACAGCTGGTGGAATACTTGGCGCGGGCGCACTCGGCTCTGGGGGCTTTGCCCTCTCAAGACACGCTCGTCATGGAGCGCTTTTTTGACGAATCCGGCGGCACACAACTGGTCATCCACACCCCGTTCGGCAGCCGTATCAATCGCGCCTGGGGCTTGGCGCTGCGCAAACGCTTCTGCCGTACCTTTAACTTCGAATTGCAGGCGGCGGCCAGTGAAGATGCCATCGTCCTGTCGCTGTCCACCACCCACAGCTTCGCACTGGAGGAGGTCTGGCGTTATCTGCACGCCAACAGCGCTGAGCACATTTTGATTCAGGCGGTGCTCGATGCCCCATTGTTCGGCGTGCGCTGGCGCTGGAACGCAGGCGTGGCGCTTGCCCTGCCGCGTTATGCCGGAGGCCGCAAAGTCGCGCCCCAATTGCAGCGCATGAAGAGCGAAGACTTGATCGCCACGGTGTTCCCGGACCAAATCGCGTGCCTGGAAAATCTGGTCGGCGAGCGAGAAGTTCCCGACCATCCCCTCGTCGAGCAGACCCTTGACGATTGCCTGCACGAAGCCATGGACGCCGAAGGTTGGCTGACCTTGCTGCGGCGCATGGAAAAAGGCGAGGTACGCCTGATCAGCCGCGATTTGCCTGCACCCTCGCCTCTGGCCGCCGAGATTCTCAACGCCAAGCCCCACAGTTTTCTAGACGATGCACCTTTGGAGGAACGACGCACACAAGCGGTCCTCAACCGTCGTTGGAGCGACCCGGAGTCGTCCGATGATTTGGGCGCATTGGATGCCGAAGCCATTCTTGCGGTCGCCGAAGAGGCCTGGCCGCAACCACAGAGCCTGGACGAAATGCACGAAGCGTTGATGAGTCTGGGCTGCGTCAGCGGATTTGAAGCGCGCGATCAGAAAGGCTGGATGCAATGGCTGGAAAGCCTGGCCCGCTCGGGCCGCGCCACGCGGTTGCAGGTCTCGCCAGATCAGGCAATCTGGATCGCCCTTGAGCGCTTGTCCTGTCTACAGGCAATTTATCCCAGCGCGGAAATGCATCCACCGCTGACGGCGCTTCCAGGCTTCGACGAACAATGGAATGAAGAAGAAGCGCGAGTCGAACTGGTGCGTGCGCGTCTGAGCGGCTTTGGCCCGTTGACGGTCTCGGCTGTCGCTGAGCCGTTGGCCTTGTCGCCAACCGACATTGCACAAGCGCTGGCACAGCTGGAAAGCGAAGGCTACGTGCTCCGTGGCCGCTTCAGCCCCGGCGCCAGCGAAGAGCAATGGTGCGAACGACATTTGCTGTCACGCATTCATCGCTACACCGTCAAACGGCTGCGCAGGGAAATCGAGCCGGTATCGCTGCAGGACTTCGTGCGCTTCTTGTTCGATTGGCAACACCTGTCTGCGTCGACACAAAGTCAGGGCAAGGCCGCATTGCCCGAAGTGGTCGATCAACTGGAAGGCTACTCCGCGGCTGCGAGCGCGTGGGACAGCGAGATTCTTCCGGCGCGATTGAAGGACTATTCCTCACACTGGCTGGATGAGCTGTGTCGGTCTGGCAAAGTCGTGTGGATGCGCCTGACCAGCCGCAACAAAGTCAGCAATGCCGCGCTGAAGAGCACACCCATCGTGCTGTTGCCTCGTCCGCAGGTAAAAAGATGGAGCGGCCTGACTGAACAGCCTGCGCCGACCGAGCTGTCGTTGCGTGCACAGCGGGTGCATGAGGTGCTGTCGACTCAGGGCGCGATGTTCTTCGATGAACTGACCAGCGAAGCGCACCTGTTGCGCACCGAACTGGAAAACGCACTACAGGAACTGGTCGGCGCCGGTCTGGTGAATGCCGACAGTTTTGCGGGATTACGTGCGTTGATCACTCCGGCCAGCAAGCGCGCCGCTCACACCAGTCGACGCAACCGAGGGGCGTTCATCGGCGGAATGGACGATGCGGGACGTTGGGCCTTGCTGCGTCGCGCCCCTGCCAATCCCTCTTCAAGACCCGATAGCGATACCCTGGAGCATGTCGCGATGGCCCTGTTGCGTCGTTACGGCGTAGTGTTCTGGCGCCTGCTGGAGCGCGAAGCGGACTGGCTGCCAAACTGGCGCGAATTGCTGCGAACGTTCCATCGGCTGGAAGCGCGTGGGGACATTCGAGGAGGAAGATTCATTGCAGGGTTGGCGGGCGAGCAATTCGCCTTGCCGGAGGCGATCCCGTTGCTGCGTGAAGTTCGCAAACGGCCGCTGGACGGGAGTCTGACAGGGGTCAGCGGCGTCGATCCCCTGAACCTGGCAGGCACATTGCTTCCCGGCGCAAAGGTCCCGGCAGTGGTCGGCAATCGGTTGGTATATCGCGACGGTGTGCCCATCGCAGCCATCATTGCGGGAAAACCGCAGTACTGGGGTGAGCTGGAGGCCGGTGTGATGTTGCAGGTGCGCGACCGATTATTCAGATGACACTGATCGAATTTGTAGGAACGCGCTTGCCCGCGAATACGTCGGCACATCCTGCATCGTTGGCGTCTGATGCGCCGTCATCGCGGGCAAGCGCGCTCCTACAAAGGGATTACCTAAACCGGGCTTTCCGAGCCGTCCTTGTTCACCACCGTCGTCTTGCCCGACAACGAATGCTGCTCGTCCCCCTCCTCCATCTGCGAAAACTGTCCACTGTGCGGACTCATCACCAGTTGTGGATAAGTTTGCGCAAAGCGTACGTCCGTGGACTTATCCACAAGTCGCTTGAGTTTGTCGTTGAACGCACGGCTTACCGCGTACTGACCACCTGACGACGTGCGGAACTGCGCCGTGATGACGATGCCGTTCATGTCCATGCGATCCAGACCGAACACCTCCAGCGGCCCTTGCAGCTTGCTCGCCAGCAGAAAGTCGTCGGTGATGGCCTGCCCGGCTTCGCGAATCAGCGAGGTCGCTGAATCCACGTCCGAGTCGTAAGTGAACTGGAACGAGAAGAACGCATAGGCGAACTGGCGCGATTGGTTGGTGACGGCCTTGATCTGGCCGAACGGCACCGAATGCACAAACCCCTTGCCGTCGCGCAGGCGCAACGTGCGGATGGTCAGGCTCTCGACCGTTCCCGCGTGGCCAGAATCCAGCACTACCCAGTCGCCGATGGAAATGGTGTCTTCGATGATGATGAACAGGCCAGTGATCACGTCCTGCACCAGTTGCTGCGAACCGAAACCGATGGCCAGCCCCACCACCCCGGCCCCCGCCAGCAACGGCGCGACGTTGATCCCCAGATTGGCCATCGTCGTGATCGTGCAGATGACCACCAGAATGATTTTGATCGCGTTGCGCAACAGCGGCAGGATGGTTTTCACCCGCGTACTGGGCTGGCGGGATGAGCGGGAATTGGTAGGCGGTTTTAGGGCTTCCTGAATTGCCGTGTCCATCACGACCCAAAGTAACCAGGTCACCAGGAAGATCAGGCCAATGCTGCTCAACGAATCGCTGATCACCTTGCCGAGCGCGTTGCGCTGGGCGAATTCAAATAACGAAAAGCCCCAGATCCGCCCCAGCAGCTCGATAAATCCTCCCGCCAATGCGATACGCAGCACGGCATGCAAAAGGCTCAACAAACGCTCTTTGTAGACCCGGCCTGTGCGCGCCTCAGCAGGTTTGAACATGTGCTGGAACAGCGTGCTGAGAAACACCGTCCCGATCAACAGCACCGTGGTCAGCACGGCACAGCGCAACGCTTCCTGGCTGTCCTCGCCCGCGCCGATCAGGTTGACCGCCGAAACCAGAATCATCAACAGAATGGGCAAATGCCACAGACTGGAAAATATCTTCAGCGTCTGTTGCAAGGCCGGTTGCGAAAGGCGCGCGTTCAAAGGGCGATTTCGGATCAAGTGCGCCACAGGACGACGCATGCGAATCACCACAATGCAGAACATCACCGACGCCATCAGCCCGGTGAACGCCGCGACGCTGGTCGTCACGTTGCCGCCGAATTGTCGGGAAATCTGCGGGCTGGTCAACGCGTCGCTCAGGGCCGCAAAAAAACCGACGATGAACAGCGGATGCGGCGCATATTCGCGAATGATCCGAACCGCCGGGCGTTTATGCCCGGAGTTGAACAGCACGATCACCGACATCAGCACCGACGTCGAAAAGATACCGCTGCTGGTGGAATACGCCAGACACAGCGCCAGCGCCCGGCCAATGGACAGCGGCATGAAATGGCTGACGTAGAGCGTCAGCGGCAGGCAGATCAGCGCGGGAACGGTGAAGGGCAAAACGTAGCTCAGCACGCCCTCTACGCGTTCGCGCTTTTTCATCAGCCTGTGCCGTGTGATCCGGTTGGCGATAAAGCGGCCGATTCGGTTCAACAGTAGAAAAGATCCGATCCACACCACCGACAGAATCAGGAAGTCACCCACCATCGCCCAAGGCGAACGAGTGGATGGCTTGTTGACCAGCGCCCCCAACTCATCGGCCGCTCGGTCGGCGCGCAAACGCCAAGAGTCGAGCAGGTGGTCGTCCAGATCCAGCTTGTCCTGCACGCTGTCGATGCTGGAACTGATAGCGCCGAGCAAACCGCCTTTGACCAGAATCTCTGGCTTGGCGGGCTCTCCTGTTGAATCAGAATTGGCAGGTGCGCTTGACTGAGCGGTACTCGCGGCAGGCGCATCGGCTGCCTGAGCGTTAAAGCTGCCGACACCGAGCATCAGATACAGCAGCAAGACGGTTTTGAAATTCGACAAAACGCAGGTCACTCCCTTTCAGTCATGAAGGACGGCGAAATCAAGGCCCAACTGAACTGATCGAAATTTGCCGCGCAAGTTCGGCCCTTTCGGCAGACGTCATAAGCGCGCCCCCTGCACCGAACCCAGAAAAGACGTTTTTTTGAAAAGCGCCTTGACTACGGAGAACGATCGTTCTACCTTAAATCCCATGAACATACCGACAACCGATACACGCGAGAAAATTCTCGCAACCGCCGAGCAACTCATCTATCAGAACGGAATTCATGCCACCGGCATGGACCTTCTGGTGAAGACTTCCGGCGTCGCCCGAAAAAGCATCTACCGTTACTTCGCCACCAAGGATGAAGTGGCCGCCGCCGCGCTTAACGCTCGCGATGTGCGCTGGATGAATTGGTTCAGAACCGAATCCGACAAGGCAGAAACGCCCGAAGCGCGCATTCTCAATATGTTTTCGGTACTCAAAGGCTGGTTCGAATCCGATGGATTTCACGGCTGTGCGTTCATCAACACCGCCGGGGAAGTAGGCGATCCGAATGACCCAATTCGCTTGATCGCCAAGCTGCACAAACAGAAGTTGCTCGACTACACGCAGGGATTGACCGAACAACTGAACATCGAGCAACCGTCGGCGTTGGCCAGACAGTTGCTGATTCTCATGGAAGGCGCTATCACCACCGCCCGCGTCATGGGCGATTACAGTGCCGCCGACAGCGCAAGGGATGTTGCGCAGCTGCTGCTGAAACAGGCCACCTCACCGTAACGGCCTGCGCTTCAAGAACGCTCTATTCACTGCCGTATCCAATTGTCCTGGAGGCCTCGCCATGTCCAACGCTCAGACTCGCCCGCCACTTCCCCCGTTTACCCGTGAATCGGCCATCGAAAAAGTCCGCCTGGCGGAAGATGGCTGGAACAGTCGCGACGCAGAGAAGGTATCGCTGGCCTACACCCTCGATACGAAATGGCGCAACCGCGCCGAGTTCGCCACTAATCGCGAAGAAGCGAAAGACTTCCTGACCCGCAAATGGAAGAAAGAACTCGATTACCGCTTGATCAAAGAATTGTGGGCCTTCACCGACAACCGTATCGCCGTGCGTTATGCCTACGAATGGCACGATGACTCAGGCAACTGGTTCCGCTCCTACGGCAACGAAAACTGGGAATTCAACGAAGACGGCCTGATGCACCGTCGCTTCGCCTGCATCAACGACATGCCGATCAAAGAATCGGAGCGCAAATTTCACTGGCCGCTGGGACGTCGTCCTGATGATCACCCGGGGCTGACGGAGTTGGGGTTGTAATCGTCCCCGTCGCACCTGACCTTGTAACAATCCGGCCTGTCGACGGTGGCTGACTCGAAATCTCCACCGCCGAAAAAAGCCGGACTGTTACAGATCCCATTCAGGTATTCGTTTTTTCAAACACCCTCACTCAATCACTCGTCAGTCTACATCCGCGCACCATAGCCCCCCCAGATTCAGCCGCACGTGACTCGACTGACCGGGCTCCTCCAGTCTGAGCCCCCACCGTGCATAGGTCGCTTCCTCGATAGCGCGTAAGCGCTCTACTGGAAACCGGCCAACGCTTGGAAATACAGACAGCCAATCCGCGAAAGCACAGCATTTTCTTCGGGACGGAGAGGAGTAGTTGAAGGCTGCGCCTTGAGGTGTTGGCTGGAAAAATCCAAAAAGCGTACATCGACAAACGCCTGGCGGATGGCGCGGATCGTTTTGCATAAGGCTTCGCCCAAACAAGAAAGCCCTCGACAGTCAGGCTGCCGAGGGCTTAGTTCAACACTTATGACGCCTGGTTCTTATCAGAACGGGATATCGTCATCAAAGCTGTCGAAATCAGGAGCCGGTTGTGGCGCCTGTTGCGGAGCCGGACGCGAATCACGCTGAGGCTGCGGCGCAGGCTGAGGGCGCGACTGTTGTGGGCGAGGTGCGGAATTCTGATAACCGCCACCACCTTGACCTTGTTGAGCGTCACCCTGTGGACGGCCGCCCAGCAATTGCATGGTGCCTTGCATGTCGACGACGATCTCGGTGGTGTAACGCTTGATGCCGTCCTTTTCCCACTCACGCGTCTGCAATTTACCTTCGATGTAGACTTGCGAGCCTTTACGCAGGTATTCGCCAGCGATCTCAGCGACCTTGCCGAACATCGAAACGCGGTGCCACTCGGTCTTCTCGACCTTCTGGCCCGTCTGCTTGTCGGTCCACTGTTCGCTAGTTGCCAGACTCAGATTGGTCACGGCATTACCGTTAGGCAGGTAGCGAACTTCGGGATCCTGGCCGCAAGTACCGACCAATATGACTTTGTTAACCCCACGGGCCATAACGTTCTCCTAGGCTTCACACGTTTCCGACGCTGGATTGACCACTTCGTCGAAAGACGCCCGATCCAACAGTTCTTTGTCAAATTTGATATAGATGGCGCCCTCATCGGCCACCACCACTGCATCTGTTACTCCACGTACGGCCAACACACGATCGGCCAGGCCAGTGTCGCGTTGAGCCTCGGGCGACAACGGCAGGCGAAGGCTGGTCACGTACGGAGGTTCGCGCATGGTAACAGCAAATGCCAGCCAGATGGCGGCCAGTGCCGCACCGCCGAGGAACACCACATCCAGCCCGCCGTGCTGAAACAGCCAGCCGCCGAGGATGCCACCCGCCGCGGAGCCGAGGAACTGGCTAGTGGAGTAGATCCCCATCGCCGTGCCCTTGCCGCCCGCCGGGGACACCTTGCTGATCAATGAAGGCAACGACGCTTCCAGCAGGTTGAAGGCCGTAAAGAAGACGACCGTACCGATAACGAGTGCCCGAAGCGTATTACCGAACTCCCAGAAAAACAGCTCGGTGAGCATCAACACCAGCACAGCGCCGAGCAGGATACGCTTCATCTGGCGTTTCTTTTCGCCATAAATGATGAACGGAATCATCGCGAAGAAAGAGATCAGCAAAGCAGTCAGATAGACCCACCAATGCTGTTCTTTTGGCAGGCCAGCCTTTTCGACCAGTGCCAGTGGCAACGCAACGAAGCTGGACATGAGCATGGCGTGCAACGCGAAAATGCCCAGATCCAGACGCAACAGGTCTGGATGACGAAGCGTCGCCCCCAACGCCTGCTTTGCCAGGCCGGATTCGCGGTGCTGCAACGTCACGGTGGATTTGGGCACGACGAACGCGATGATCAGGATGCCGATCAGTGCCATGCCACCGGTGGCGAGGAACAGACCGGACAGACCGAACGCGCTGGTCAGGATTGGACCGACAACCATCGCAACGGCGAAAGACACGCCAATGGTCATACCGATCATGGCCATCGCTTTCGTCCGGTGCTGTTCGCGGGTCAAGTCAGACAACAACGCCATCACCGCTGCGGAAATCGCACCAGCGCCTTGCAGAATGCGCCCCGCTATGACACCCCAGATCGAGGTCGACTGCGCGGCCAACACACTGCCCAAAGCGAATATCACCAGCCCAAGGTAAATCACCGGTCGACGGCCGATACGATCGGAAATGATGCCGAACGGAATTTGCAGAACGGCTTGAGTCAGGCCGTATGCGCCAATGGCCAGGCCAATCAGTGCAGGGCTTGCGCCAGCCAGGTCCATGCCGTAGGTGGCCAGAACCGGCAGCACCATGAACATGCCCAGCATACGGAACGCGAACACCAGCGCCAGACCGCCCGCCGCGCGGGTTTCGCTGCCACTCATGCGCTCGCTGTGAGAATCGTGCATGGAAGAACCTCATGTGAACCGGCGGCGATTCTACCAGTCCCATCGATGTACAGCACATACGACGCTTTGCCGCGTATCGCAGGAATTTTCTTTTTCCCCGGTGAGGCATCGTACATCTCAATAGTGTGCATCCATCCAGTATTTGGCCGTATACTCCTGCGTTTTACGCCCGCCGTGCGAGGCCACCTTGGACAAGATCCTGATTCGTGGGGCTCGAACCCACAACCTTAAGAACATTGACCTTACCCTGCCACGCGACAAGCTGATCGTGATTACCGGGCTTTCCGGGTCCGGCAAATCCTCGCTGGCGTTCGACACTCTGTACGCCGAAGGTCAGCGCCGCTATGTCGAATCTCTTTCGGCGTACGCCCGGCAGTTTCTGTCGATGATGGAAAAGCCGGACGTCGACACCATCGAAGGCTTGTCGCCTGCTATCTCCATCGAGCAGAAATCGACATCGCACAACCCTCGCTCGACGGTCGGAACGATCACTGAAATCTATGACTACCTGCGTCTGCTGTATGCCCGCGTGGGTACACCCCGCTGCCCGGATCATGACATCCCGTTGGAGGCTCAGACCGTCAGTCAGATGGTCGATCTGGTGCTGGCCGAACCCGAAGGTCGCAAACTGATGCTGCTGGCGCCCGTGGTGCGCGAACGCAAAGGTGAACATCTGGCCGTGTTTGAGGAACTGCGCGCTCAAGGCTTCGTCCGCGCACGGGTCGACGGGACACTCTGCGAACTGGACGAGCTGCCAAAACTCGATAAACAGAAGAAGCACTCGATCGACGTTGTGGTCGACCGTTTCAAGGTGCGTGGCGATTTGCAGCAGCGTCTGGCCGAGTCCTTCGAAACTGCCCTGAAACTGGCCGATGGCATTGCGCTGGTCGCGCCGATGGACGACGAACCGGGCGAAGAGATGATTTTCTCGGCGCGCTTCGCGTGCCCGATCTGCGGCCACGCGATCAGTGAGTTGGAGCCGAAGCTGTTCTCGTTCAACAACCCGGCAGGTGCCTGCCCGACGTGCGACGGCTTGGGTGTGAAGCAGTTCTTCGACGCCAAACGGCTCGTCAATGCGGATCTGACGCTGGCTGAAGGCGCAATACGTGGCTGGGATCGGCGCAACGTGTACTACTTTCAGATGTTGGGCTCGCTGGCCCAGCATTATGGCTTCAGCCTGGAAGTACCGTTCAAGGAGCTACCAGCCGAGCAGCAGAAAATTCTGCTCAACGGCAGCGGCAATCAGAACGTCGACTTCCGCTACCTGAACGATCGTGGCGATATCGTGAAGCGGGCTCACCCCTTCGAAGGCATCGTGCCGAATCTGGAGCGCCGTTATCGCGAAACCGAGTCAGCGACCGTTCGTGAAGAATTGGCCAAATTCCTCAGCACCCAGCCATGCCCTGATTGCCGCGGCACTCGCCTGCGGCGCGAGGCACGCCACGTGTGGGTCGGCGACAAGACGCTACCCGCCGTAACCAGCCTGCCCATTGGCGATGCCACGGATTATTTCGGTGATCTCAAGCTCACCGGTCGACGCGGTGAGATTGCCGACAAGATCCTCAAGGAAATCCGCGAGCGCTTGCAGTTCCTGGTCAATGTGGGCCTGGATTACCTGACGCTGGATCGCAGCGCGGACACGCTGTCCGGCGGTGAAGCGCAACGCATCCGCCTGGCCAGCCAGATCGGTGCTGGTCTGGTCGGTGTGATGTACATTCTCGACGAACCCTCCATCGGCCTGCACCAGCGCGACAACGACCGACTGCTCGACACCCTTCGTCACCTGCGCGACATCGGCAACACGGTAATCGTGGTCGAGCACGACGAGGATGCAATTCGTCTGGCGGACTACGTGGTCGACATCGGGCCAGGCGCTGGCGTCCATGGGGGCAGCATCGTTGCCGAGGGGACACCGCAGGAAGTCATGGCACATCCAGAGTCACTGACGGGCAAATACCTGTCTGGTCGCGTGAAGATTGAGGTGCCTGCCAAACGCACTCCACGCAATAAGAAACTCTCGCTAAAACTCAAAGGCGCCCGCGGAAACAACCTGCGCAATGTAGATTTGGAAATTCCAATTGGCCTGTTGACGTGCGTTACAGGCGTCTCGGGCTCTGGCAAATCGACACTGATCAACAACACGTTGTTCCCGCTCAGCGCAACGGCACTGAACGGCGCAACGACACTTGAAGCCGCAACTCACGACAGCATCGACGGCCTGCAGCACCTGGACAAAGTCGTTGATATCGACCAAAGCCCAATTGGCCGCACACCCCGCTCGAACCCAGCGACCTATACCGGACTGTTCACGCCTATCCGCGAGCTGTTCTCAGGTGTGCCTGAATCGCGATCTCGGGGTTACGGCCCAGGTCGGTTCTCGTTCAACGTAAAGGGCGGGCGCTGCGAAGCATGCCAAGGCGACGGTCTGATCAAGGTCGAAATGCACTTCCTGCCAGACATTTACGTGCCTTGCGACGTGTGCAAGAGCAAACGCTATAACCGGGAAACTCTGGAGATCAAATACAAAGGCAAGAGCATCCATGAGGTGCTGGAGATGACGATTGAAGAGGCGCGCGCCTTCTTCGATGCAGTACCAGCTTTGGCACGTAAGCTTCAGACACTCATGGATGTAGGGCTTTCCTACATCAAGCTGGGGCAATCGGCGACAACACTGTCAGGCGGCGAGGCTCAACGGGTAAAACTCTCCCGTGAACTCTCGAAACGGGATACTGGCAAGACGCTGTATATTCTCGATGAACCCACCACCGGTTTGCACTTTGCCGATATTCAGCAATTGCTGGACGTGTTGCATCGCTTGCGTGATCACGGCAATACCGTGGTCGTCATCGAGCACAATCTAGACGTGATCAAGACGGCTGACTGGCTGGTAGACCTAGGGCCGGAAGGCGGCTCAAAGGGCGGTCAGATCATCGCCACTGGGACGCCAGAGCAGGTCGCGGAAATGAAACAGTCCTACACTGGGCATTACCTTAAACCGCTGCTGAAGCGTGATCGAGCCTAATGGCGTGATCATGACTTAGATAATAAAAAGCCCCTGCCATAACGGAAATGACAGGGGCTTTTTATTAAGTCGAAATCAGAACTGCGATTGCAGGTAGTTTTCCAGGCCAACGGACTTGATCAGACCCATCTGCTTTTCGAGCCAATAGGTGTGATCTTCCTCGGTGTCGGCCAACTGCAGGCGCAGAATGTCGCGACTGATGTAATCCTTGTGCTGCTCGCAAAGCGCGATGCCTTTACAGAGCGCTGCGCGAACCTTGTATTCAAGGCGAAGATCACTGGCAAGCATCTCGGGAACCGTTGTGCCCACATCCAGATCGTCCGGACGCATACGGGGCGTGCCCTCAAGCATCAGAATCCGGCGCATCAGTGCATCGGCGTGCTGCGCCTCTTCTTCCATCTCGTGGTTGATACGCTCATACAGTTTGCTGAAACCCCAATCTTCATACATCCGAGAGTGGATGAAATATTGGTCGCGCGCAGCCAGCTCGCCGGTCAGCAGCGTGTTGAGGTAATCGATGACGTCCGGGTGGCCTTGCATCGCCGTGAATCTCCTTCGTGAAAGACAATAGTTTGAACCAACATCTGCTTGAGGTCATCTTCTCAGAGGCAGAAAAACGAAGAAAAACCGCTATTTTCTGACATCTTATATCGAAAATGCTGCTAAATGAGGAGAGTTCTGTTTATCACTTGCGATCAGCGCAATGTTCACGTAGTTCAATTGATAACGTGTTGTATTCAGCAAAATGCCAAAAACAAAAAACCGGGCACTAGGCCCGGTTTTTTGTAAAGACTGACGTCTTATTCAGCAGCTTCTACCGAGCCACCGACTGGACGATCAACCAGTTCGACGTACGCCATTGGCGCGTTGTCGCCAGCGCGGAAACCGCACTTAAGGATACGCAAGTAGCCACCTTCACGGGTTGCATAGCGCTTGCCCAGATCGTTGAACAGCTTACCAACGGCTTCTTTCGAACGAGTACGGTCGAAAGCCAGACGGCGGTTAGCAACGCTGTCGTTTTTAGCCAGAGTGATCAGCGGCTCGGCGACGCGGCGCAGTTCTTTGGCTTTCGGCAGAGTAGTTTTGATCAGCTCGTGCTCGAACAGCGACACCGCCATGTTTTGGAACATGGCCTTACGGTGAGAGCTGGTACGGCTCAGGTGACGTCCACTTTTACGATGACGCATGGTTCATTCCTTACCAAACACAACGTTCGGTGATTACGACGATCAGGCAGTCGCCTTGTCGTCCTTCTTAAGACTTGCAGGCGGCCAGTTGTCGAGGCGCATGCCGAGGGAGAGACCACGAGAAGCCAGAACGTCCTTGATTTCAGTCAAGGATTTCTTGCCCAGGTTCGGAGTCTTCAACAGTTCCACTTCAGTGCGCTGAATCAGATCACCGATGTAGTAAATGTTCTCCGCCTTAAGGCAGTTGGCCGAACGTACGGTCAGTTCCAAATCGTCAACCGGACGAAGCAGGATTGGATCAATCTCGTCTTCCTGCTCGACCACCACAGGTTCGCTATCACCTTTGAGGTCGACGAACGCAGCCAACTGCTGTTGCAGGATGGTTGCAGCGCGGCGGATAGCCTCTTCAGGATCCAGAGTACCGTTGGTTTCCAGATCGATAACCAGTTTGTCCAGGTTGGTACGCTGTTCGACACGGGCGTTTTCCACCACGTAGGCGATACGGCGAACCGGGCTGAACGAAGAATCCAGCTGCAAGCGACCAATGCTGCGGCTTTCATCTTCATCGCTTTGACGCGAGTCTGCTGGTTCATAACCGCGACCACGAGCTACAACGAGCTTCATGTTCAGGGCGCCATTCGACGCCAGGTTAGCGATTACGTGATCGGGGTTAACGATCTCGACATCATGATCCAGCTGAATATCGGCAGCGGTAACCACCCCCGAACCCTTCTTCGACAAGGTCAGCGTAACTTCGTCTCGACCGTGCAGTTTGATAGCCAGGCCTTTCAGGTTCAACAGGATTTCAATGACGTCTTCCTGTACACCTTCGATTGCACTGTACTCATGGAGTACACCGTCAATCTCGGCCTCGACTACTGCACAGCCAGGCATGGAGGACAACAGGATGCGGCGCAGCGCGTTGCCCAGGGTATGGCCAAAACCACGCTCGAGAGGCTCGAGAGTGATCTTGGCGCGGGTTGGACTGACTACCTGCACATCAATGTGACGAGGTGTCAGAAACTCATTTACCGAAATCTGCATGGATGCACCTATTTTCTAGCCCTTACTTGGAGTAGAGCTCGACAATCAGGCTTTCGTTGATGTCGGCGGACAGATCACTGCGAGCTGGAACGCTTTTGAACACGCCAGATTTTTTCTCAGTGTCTACTTCTACCCATTCTACGCGGCCACGTTGGGCACACAGATCGAGTGCCTGGACAATACGCAGTTGGTTCTTCGCTTTTTCGCGAATAGCAACGACGTCACCAGCACGAACCTGGTAAGACGGAACGTTAACGGTTTTGCCGTTCACGCTAACCGACTTGTGCGATACCAGCTGGCGCGATTCGGCACGAGTCGAACCAAAGCCCATGCGGTATACAACGTTGTCCAGACGGCATTCGAGCAATTGCAGCAGGTTCTCACCAGTAGCGCCTTTCTTGCTGGCAGCTTGCTTGTAGTAACCGCTGAACTGACGCTCAAGAACACCATAAATACGACGGACCTTTTGCTTTTCACGCAATTGAGTACCGTAGTCGGACTGGCGGCCGCGGCGCTGACCGTGGATACCAGGTGCTGCTTCAATGTTGCACTTCGATTCGATAGCGCGCACGCCGCTCTTCAGGAAGAGATCGGTGCCTTCGCGACGAGCGAGTTTGCATTTTGGACCAATGTAACGAGCCATTCTTTACAATCTCCTGGATTACACGCGGCGCTTCTTCGGCGGACGGCACCCGTTGTGCGGGATAGGCGTCACGTCGGTGATGCTGGCGATCTTGTAGCCACAGCCGTTCAGAGCACGGACAGCGGATTCACGACCTGGACCTGGGCCCTTGACGTTGACGTCGAGGTTTTTCAGGCCGTATTCCAGCGCAGCTTGACCAGCACGCTCAGCAGCTACCTGAGCAGCGAACGGGGTGGACTTGCGGGAACCGCGGAAACCCGAACCACCGGAGGTTGCCCAGGAAAGAGCGTTACCTTGACGGTCGGTAATGGTCACGATGGTGTTGTTAAAAGATGCATGGATGTGGGCGATGCCATCAACCACTGTCTTTTTAACTTTTTTACGAGGACGAGCAGCAGGTTTTGCCATGATTTAATTCCTGTCGATTCGCTGGGGCGATTACTTGCGGATCGGCTTACGCGGACCTTTACGGGTACGCGCGTTGGTCTTAGTACGCTGACCGCGTACTGGCAGACCACGACGATGACGCAGACCGCGGTAGCAACCGAGGTCCATCAAGCGCTTGATTTTCATGTTGATTTCGCGACGCAGGTCACCTTCAGTGGTGAACTTCGCGACTTCGCCACGCAGCTGTTCAATCTGCTCATCGCTCAGATCTTTGATCTTTGCGGCCGGGTTTACCCCGGTGACAGCACAGATTTTCTGTGCAGTCGTGCGACCAACACCATAGATGTAGGTCAGCGAGATAACAGTGTGCTTGTTATCTGGAATGTTAACGCCTGCAATACGGGCCATTCAGTGGGACTCCAATTGACAGCTACCTACGCCCCGGAAGCCAAGAAATAGGGCGCGAGATAATATCGCTGTAATAACAAATAATCAACCCAGCAGCGCACTAGCTGCTGGGCTTTTAGCACAGATCACACTCAGCCTTGGCGCTGCTTGTGACGTGGTTCCGCGCTGCAAATTACTCGAACGACACCTTCGCGGCGAATAATCTTGCAGTTACGGCACAGTTTTTTCACCGATGCACGAACTTTCATCACCAACTCCTCGAACCTTATGGGTGCTTCAGCGCAGCATGCCGCTGCCGTAGCCCTTCAGGTTGGCTTTCTTCATCAGGGATTCATACTGGTGCGAAACGAGGTGAGATTGCACTTGGGACATAAAGTCCATGACAACCACGACCACGATCAGCAACGAGGTCCCGCCAAGGTAGAACGGCACGTTTGCAGCCACGACCAGGAACTGGGGCAGCAAGCATACGGCCATCATATAGAGAGCACCGAACATGGTCAGACGAGTCAAAACGCCATCGATATAGCGCGCAGACTGCTCACCAGGACGAATGCCCGGAATAAAGGCACCGGACTTCTTCAGGTTTTCCGCTACGTCTTTCGGATTGAACATCAACGCCGTATAGAAGAAGCAGAAGAAAATAATCCCTGCACTAAACAGCAGAATATTCAACGGCTGACCAGGAGCGATCGACTGCGAGATGTCTTGAAGCCAGCCCATACCTTCAGACTGACCGAACCAGGCACCCAGCGAAGCCGGGAACAGCAAAATGCTGCTCGCAAAAATGGCTGGAATAACACCGGCCATGTTCACTTTCAACGGCAAGTGGCTGGTCTGCGCAGCGAAGACCTTGCGGCCTTGCTGACGCTTGGCGTAATGAACAGCAATACGACGCTGACCACGCTCAATGAACACCACGAAACCGATGATCGCTACTGCCAGCAAACCGATGGCGACCAAAGCGAAAATGTTGATATCACCCTGACGCGCAGACTCGAAAGACTGCCCAATCGCTCTCGGAAGACCGGCGACGATACCCGAAAAAATCAACATCGAGATACCGTTACCAACACCGCGCTCTGTGATCTGTTCGCCAAGCCACATCATGAACAGTGCACCAGCCACGAAGGTGGTAACCGCCACGAAGTGGAAGCCTATATCTGCAGAGAAAGCAACGCCTTGACCAGCCAAACCAATGGACATGCCAATAGCTTGAACCAAGGCCAAGACGACGGTGCCATAGCGGGTGTATTGGCTGATCTTGCGACGACCAGCCTCACCTTCCTTCTTCAACTGCTCCAGCTGTGGGCTGACAGCGGTCATGAGCTGCATGATGATCGAGGCCGAAATGTACGGCATGATCCCCAATGCAAAAATGCTCATGCGCTCCAGCGCACCGCCGGAAAACATGTTGAACAAGCTAAGAATGGTCCCCTCATTCTGTCGAAACAGGTCCGCCAGCCGGTCAGGGTTGATACCTGGAACTGGGATATGCGCACCGATCCGATAGACGATAATCGCCAGGAACAGGAAACGCAGACGAGCCCAGAGTTCGGACAACCCGCCGCTTTTGCTGAGCGCTGAGAGAGCACCTTGCTTAGCCATTTATTCCTCGAACTTGCCGCCAGCTGCTTCGATAGCCGCACGCGCACCTTTGGTGGCTGCGATACCTTTAAGGGTGACCGCGCGAGTAACCTCACCGGACAGCATGACTTTCACGCGCTGTACGTTTTGGTTGATCACGTTGGCATCCTTCAGGGACTGCACAGTTACGACGCCTTCAACCTTGGCCAGCTCGGAGGTGCGTACTTCTGCACGATCCATAGCTTTCAAGGAGACGAAGCCGAACTTAGGCAGACGACGATGCAACGGCTGTTGGCCGCCTTCGAAGCCCGGAGCAATGGTGCCACCGGAACGGGAAGTTTGACCTTTGTGACCACGGCCACCAGTCTTACCCAAACCGCTACCGATACCACGACCCGGACGATGCTTCTCGCGACGGGAACCCGGCGCTGGACTCAGATCATTGAGTTTCATCGATTAACCCTCGACGCGCAGCATGTAGTAAGCCTTGTTGATCATCCCACGATTTTCCGGGGTGTCAGCGACTTCTACAGTGTGACCGATGCGACGCAGACCCAGACCCTTAACGCACAGTTTGTGGCTAGGGATACGGCCGCTGACGCTCTTGACCAGCGTTACTTTTACGGTAGCCATGATCAGATGATCTCCTCAACGTTCAGGCCACGCTTGGCAGCGATGGACTCAGGAGATTGCATCGACTTCAGACCCTTGAACGTTGCATGAACAACGTTGACAGGGTTGGTCGAACCGTAGCACTTAGCCAAAACGTTCTGAACGCCAGCAACTTCCAGGACAGCACGCATTGCGCCGCCGGCGATGATGCCAGTACCTTCAGAAGCAGGCTGCATGTAGACCTTCGAAGCGCCGTGAGCGGACTTCATGGCGTACTGCAGAGTGGTACCGTTCAGATCGACTTGGATCATGTTGCGACGGGCAGCTTCCATGGCCTTCTGGATTGCAGCAGGCACTTCACGGGATTTGCCGCGGCCGAAGCCAACACGACCCTTACCATCACCAACCACGGTCAACGCGGTGAAGGTGAAGATACGGCCGCCTTTTACGGTTTTTGCTACGCGATTAACCTGAACCAGCTTCTCGATGTAGCCTTCGTCGCGTTTTTGGTCGTTATTTGCCATAACTTAGAACTCCAGCCCGCCTTCACGAGCAGCATCAGCCAGCGCCTTGACGCGACCGTGGTACTTGAAGCCAGAACGATCAAAAGCCACTTGAGATACACCAGCGGCTTTCGCACGCTCAGCGATCAGCTGGCCAACTTTAGTGGCCGCGTCGATGTTGCCAGTGGCGCCATCACGCAGTTCTTTGTCCAAAGTCGAAGCGTTTGCCAGGACTTTGCTGCCGTCGGCCGAAATGACCTGGGCGTAGATGTGCTGCGAAGAGCGGTACACGCAGAGACGCACGACTTCGAGTTCGTGCATTTTCAGGCGTGCTTTGCGAGCGCGACGCAGTCGGGTAACTTTTTTGACGGTCATTTGCTATGCCCTACTTCTTCTTGGCTTCTTTACGACGGACAACTTCGTCCGCGTAACGCACGCCTTTGCCTTTGTACGGCTCTGGACGACGGAAGTCGCGGATTTCCGCGGCCACTTGACCAACCAGTTGCTTGTCGATGCCCTTGATCAGGATATCGGTCTGGCTTGGGGTCTCAGCGGTAACGCCTTCCGGCAGTTCGTAATCCACTGGGTGCGAGAAGCCGAGAGCCAGGTTCAGGATTTTGCCTTTAGCCTGGGCCTTGTAACCAACACCGACCAGCTGGAGCTTGCGCTCAAAGCCTTGGCTTACGCCCTGGACCATGTTGTTGACCAATGCACGAGTGGTACCGGCCATTGCGCGAGTCTGTTGATCGCCATTGCGAGCAGCGAAACGCAGCTCACCGGATTCTTCAACGATTTCGACGGACGAATGAACGTTCAGGTCGAGAGTACCCTTGGCACCCTTCACCGACAGTTGCTGGCCGACGAGCTTAACTTCGACGCCTGCTGGCAACTTAACGGGGTTCTTAGCTACGCGTGACATGCTTATCCCCCCTTAGAACACAGTGCAAAGCACTTCGCCGCCAACACCGGCAGCGCGCGCAGCACGATCAGTCATCACACCTTTGTTAGTGGAGACGATAGACACACCGAGACCGCCACGAACCTTTGGCAGATCATCGACGGACTTGTACTGGCGCAGGCCTGGACGGCTGACGCGCTTGACTTCTTCGATGACCGGACGACCTTCGAAGTATTTCAGCTCGATGGACAGCAGTGGCTTGGTTTCGCTGCTGATCTGATAACCCGCAATGTAACCTTCGTCTTTCAAGACTTTGGCCACAGCCACCTTCAACGAGGAGGATGGCATGCTTACGACGGACTTTTCAGCCATCTGGGCATTACGGATACGAGTTAGCATGTCCGCTAACGGGTCCTGCATACTCATGGGCTAGACGCTCCTGATACAAAAAAAATGAGCCTTGCGGCTACAGCTTATCGCCTTAATGTTCCGGGCACGTGAAAACACGGGCTCTGGCGAGCCGGCAATTCTAGACGTACCCCAGAAACGAATCAAGCCCCAAAAGGGGCTTGATCAGCTTCAAGTGTCGCGCTGGTCGGAAACCGAAGCCCCTCGCAGCACGAAACGAGAAATGCGAATTACCAGCTGGCTTTAACCAGACCTGGTACGTCACCACGCATGGCAGCTTCACGCAGCTTGTTACGGGCGAGGCCGAACTTGCGGTAAACGCCGTGCGGACGGCCGGTCAGGCGGCAACGGTTACGCATGCGCGAAGCGCTGGCGTCACGTGGTTGCTTCTGCAGCGCAACGGTAGCTTCCCAACGTGCTTCTGGACTCGCGTTCAGATCCACGATGATTGCTTTCAGTGCTGCACGCTTGGTGGCGTACTTGGCAACGGTGAGCTGACGCTTCAGCTCACGGTTTTTCATGCTCTTCTTGGCCATGGTCCTACTCCAATCAGTTGCGGAACGGGAACTTGAAAGCACGCAGCAGTGCGCGACCTTCGTCGTCCGAACGAGCAGTGGTGGTCAGGGTAATGTCCAGACCGCGCAGGGCATCGATCTTGTCGTAATCGATTTCCGGGAAAATGATCTGCTCTTTCACGCCCATGCTGTAGTTGCCACGACCGTCGAAGGACTTGGCATTCAGGCCGCGGAAGTCGCGAACCCGCGGCAGGGAGATCGACAGCAGACGATCCAGGAATTCGTACATACGGTCGCGACGCAGGGTCACTTTGACACCGATCGGCCAACCTTCGCGGACTTTGAAGCCTGCGATGGATTTGCGAGCGTGAGTCACAACGACTTTCTGGCCGGTGATCTTTTCCAGGTCAGCAACAGCGTGCTCGATGACTTTCTTGTCACCGATCGCTTCGCCCAGACCCATGTTCAGGGTGATCTTGGTAATGCGTGGAACTTCCATCACGTTCGACAGCTTAAGTTCTTCCTTAAGCTTCGGTGCGATTTCCTTCCAGTACAGCTCTTTCAGTCGTGCCATGGTCTTCTACCTAGCAGTGTTCAAGCATCAACCGCTTTTTGGGTCGACTTGAAGACACGAATTTTTTTGCCGTCTTCAACTTTGAAACCAACGCGATCAGCCTTGTTGGTTGCGCTGTTGAAAATGGCGACGTTGGAAGCGTGCAGTGGCGCTTCTTTCTCGACGATACCGCCCTGTACGCCCGACATCGGGTTAGGCTTGGTATGACGCTTCACCAGGTTGATCCCACCAACGACCAGACGGTCGTCAGCGAGAACCTTGAGCACCTTACCGCGCTTACCTTTGTCTTTGCCGGCGATCACGATGATCTCGTCGTCACGACGAATCTTTTGCATGTCGGATCTCCTTACAGCACTTCTGGGGCGAGCGAGACGATCTTCATGAACTTCTCAGAGCGAAGTTCACGGGTCACTGGCCCAAAGATACGGGTGCCGATCGGCTCTTGCTTGTTGTTCAACAGAACAGCAGCGTTGCCGTCAAAGCGGATGATGGAACCGTCTGCACGACGGACACCGTGGCGAGTGCGGACTACAACAGCAGTCATCACTTGGCCTTTTTTCACCTTACCGCGCGGAATCGCTTCCTTGACGGTCACTTTGATGATGTCACCGATACCAGCGTAACGACGATGAGAGCCACCAAGCACCTTGATGCACATAACGCGGCGAGCGCCGCTGTTATCGGCCACATCGAGCATGGATTGAGTCTGAATCATATAATTTCTCCGACCCCTAGCCCTTAGACTTCCACAGCGCGTTCGATAACATCAACCAGCGCCCAAGACTTGGTCTTGGCCATCGGACGAGTTTCACGAATAGTGACCTTGTCGCCGATGTGGCACTGATTGGTTTCGTCGTGCGCGTGCAGCTTAGTCGAACGCTTAACATATTTACCGTAGATAGGGTGCTTAACGCGACGCTCGATCAATACGGTGATGGTCTTGTCCATCTTGTCGCTGACGACACGGCCAGTCAGCGTACGGACGGTTTTTTCGGCTTCAGCCATGATTACTTACCTGCCTGCTGGTTGAGCACAGTCTTCACGCGAGCGATGTCACGCTTAACTTGCGAGAGCAGGTGAGACTGCCCCAACTGGCCAGTTGCTTTCTGCATACGCAGATTGAACTGGTCGCGCAGCAAGCCGAGCAGTTGCTCGTTCAGTTGCTGTGCTGATTTTTCACGAAGTTCATTCGCTTTCATCACATCACCGTCCGCTTAACAAAGGAGGTGGCGAGCGGCAGCTTTGCAGCAGCCAGGGCGAAAGCCTCACGCGCCAGCTCTTCGGAAACACCCTCGATTTCATACAGGACTTTGCCTGGCTGAATCTGGGCAACCCAGTACTCGACGTTACCCTTACCTTTACCCATCCGAACTTCGAGTGGCTTTTTGGAAATAGGCTTGTCCGGGAATACACGGATCCAGATCTTGCCGCCACGTTTTACGTGACGGGTCAGAGCACGACGCGCTGACTCAATCTGACGAGCGGTGAGACGACCACGAGCAACAGACTTCAGCGCGAACTCGCCGAAGCTGACTTTGCTACCGCGCAGTGCCAAGCCACGGTTGTGGCCAGTCATCTGCTTGCGGAACTTCGTACGCTTTGGTTGCAACATTTGGCGTACCCCTTACTTGGCAGCTTTTTTACGAGGCGCAGGCGCTTGAGGTTTCAGCTCTTCTTGGCGACCACCAATTACTTCGCCCTTGAAGATCCAAACCTTGACACCGATCACACCATAGGTGGTGTGTGCTTCGTAGGTGGCATAGTCGATATCGGCACGCAGGGTGTGCAGTGGCACACGACCTTCGCGATACCATTCAGTACGTGCGATTTCAGCACCGCCGAGACGACCGCTCACTTGGATCTTGATGCCTTTGGCACCAATGCGCATGGCGTTCTGTACTGCGCGCTTCATGGCGCGACGGAACATCACACGACGCTCCAGCTGCTGAGCTACGCTCTGAGCAACCAGCATACCGTCAAGCTCCGGCTTGCGGATCTCTTCGATATTGATGTGCACAGGCACACCCATTTGCTTGGTCAGGTCCTGACGCAGTTTTTCAACATCTTCACCTTTCTTCCCGATAACAATACCAGGACGAGCGGTGTGGATGGTGATGCGTGCAGTTTGAGCCGGACGATGGATATCGATACGGCTAACGGACGCGCTTTTTAGTTTGTCTTGGAGATACTCACGCACATTCAGATCTGCGAGCAAATAGTCCGCATAAGTCCGACCGTCTGCGTACCAGACGGAGGTGTGCTCCTTGACGATTCCCAGGCGAATGCCAATGGGATGTACTTTCTGACCCATCTCTTCGACTCCGTTACTTGTCAGCAACCTTGACAGTGATATGGCAAGACCGCTTGACGATGCGATCAGCACGGCCTTTGGCACGTGGCATGATGCGCTTCAGCGAACGCCCTTCGTTGACGAAAACAGTAGAGACTTTCAGGTCATCTACGTCTGCGCCTTCGTTGTGCTCGGCGTTGGCTACGGCCGACTCCAGCACTTTTTTCATGATCTCGGCGGCTTTCTTACTGCTGAAAGCCAGCAGGTTGAGCGCTTCGCCCACCTTCTTCCCGCGGATCTGGTCGGCGACCAAGCGGGCTTTCTGGGCGGAGATTCGAGCGCCCGACAACTTAGCGGCTACTTCCATTTCCTTACCCCTTAACGCTTGGCTTTCTTGTCAGCCACGTGCCCGCGGTAGGTGCGGGTACCGGCGAACTCGCCCAGTTTGTGGCCGACCATGTCTTCGTTCACGAGAACAGGAACATGCTGACGACCGTTATGCACAGCGATGGTCAGACCGACCATCTGTGGCAGGATCATCGAACGGCGCGACCAGGTTTTAACTGGTTTGCGATCGTTCTTTTCCGCCGCCACTTCGATCTTCTTCAGTAGGTGAAGATCAATAAAAGGACCTTTTTTCAGAGAACGTGGCACTGTCGTATCCCTCTATTTACTTGCGACGACGGACGATCATTTTGTCGGTACGCTTATTACCACGAGTCTTCGCGCCCTTAGTCGGGAAGCCCCACGGCGATACCGGATGACGACCACCGGAGGTACGACCTTCACCACCACCATGTGGGTGGTCAACCGGGTTCATGGCAACACCACGAACGGTTGGGCGAACGCCACGCCAGCGTTTGGCACCAGCTTTACCCAGGGAACGCAGGCTGTGCTCGGAGTTCGAGACTTCACCCAGCGTTGCACGGCATTCAGCCAGAACTTTACGCATTTCACCGGAGCGAAGACGCAGAGTTACGTACACACCATCACGAGCGACCAACTGAGCCGAAGCGCCAGCGGAACGTGCGATCTGAGCACCTTTACCAGGCTTCAGTTCGATACCATGAACGGTGCTACCCACTGGAATGTTGCGCAGTTGCAGCGAGTTACCGGGCTTGATTGGAGCCAACGCACCAGAGATCAGTTGATCGCCAGCACTCACGCCTTTTGGCGCGATGATGTAACGACGCTCGCCGTCTACGTACAGCAGCAGTGCGATGTGAGCAGTACGGTTCGGATCGTATTCAATACGCTCGACGGTGGCAGCGATGCCATCCTTGTCGTTGCGACGGAAGTCGACCAAACGATAATGCTGCTTATGACCACCACCTACGTGACGAGTAGTGATGCGGCCATTGTTGTTACGACCACCAGACTTCGATTTTTTCTCGAGCAGCGGTGCGTGAGGAGCGCCTTTGTGCAGCTCCTGGTTGACCACCTTGACCACAAAACGGCGGCCTGCGGAGGTCGGTTTGCATTTAACGATTGCCATGATGCACCCCTTCCTTACTCAGCACTGCTGCTGAAATCGAGATCTTGGCCTGGCTGAAGGGAGATAACTGCCTTCTTCCAGTCATTACGCTTGCCCAGACCGCGAGCTGTGCGCTTGGACTTACCCAGAACATTCAGGGTGGTCACGCGCTCAACCTTCACGCTGAACAGGCTTTCGACGGCCTTCTTGATTTCAAGCTTGGTTGCATCGGTAGCAACCTTGAAAACGAACTGACCTTTTTTGTCTGCCAGAACCGTAGCCTTCTCGGAAACGTGCGGGCCAAGCAGAACTTTAAATACGCGTTCCTGGTTCATCCCAGCAGCTCCTCGAATTTCTTCACGGCCGACACAGTGATCAACACTTTGTCGTATGCGATCAGACTGACCGGATCGGAACCTTGCACATCACGAACGTCGACGTGCGGCAGGTTGCGAGCAGCCAGGTACAGGTTCTGGTCAACAGCGTCCGACACGATGAGAACATCAGTCAGGCTCATGCCGTTCAGTTTGCCCAGCAGATCTTTGGTTTTTGGAGTTTCAACAGCGAAATCCTGAACCACGACCAGACGATCACTGCGAACCAGCTCAGCGAGGATGGAACGCAGAGCTGCGCGATACATCTTCTTGTTGAGCTTTTGCGAGTGGTCCTGAGGACGAGCTGCGAAAGTGGTACCGCCGCCACGCCAGATTGGGCTACGGATAGTACCAGCACGAGCACGGCCAGTACCCTTCTGACGCCATGGGCGCTTACCGCCACCAGCCACGTCGGAACGGGTCTTCTGCTGCTTGGTGCCCTGACGGCCGCCGGCCATGTAGGCCACGACTGCTTGGTGTACCAGCGTCTCGTTGAATTCGCCACCGAAAGTCAGTTCGGAAACTTCGATCGCTTGAGCGCCATTTACATTTAATTGCATGTCAGCTTCCCCTTAACCGCGAGCCTTGGCTGCTGGACGTACAACCACGTTGCCGCCAGTAGCGCCAGGAACAGCGCCCTTGACCAACAACAGATTGCGTTCAGCGTCCACGCGCACTACTTCCAGGGACTGTACGGTCACGCGCTCAGCGCCCATATGACCGGACATTTTCTTGCCCTTGAATACACGACCAGGAGTCTGGCACTGGCCGATAGAGCCCGGGACGCGGTGGGAAACGGAGTTACCGTGGGTGTTGTCCTGACCACGGAAATTCCAGCGCTTGATGGTACCGGCGAAGCCTTTACCTTTCGACTGACCGGTAACATCTACCAGTTGGCCAGCGGCGAAAATTTCTGCGTTGATCAGGTCACCAGCCTTGTATTCGCCTTCTTCAAGACGGAATTCCAGGACGGTACGACCAGCGGCAACGTTCGCTTTAGCGAAGTGACCTGCTTGAGCTGCAGTCACGCGCGATGCACGACGCTCACCGACAGTAACCTGAACTGCACGATAGCCATCGCTTTCTTCGGTTTTGAACTGGGTGACGCGATTCGGCTCGATCTCAATGACCGTGACCGGAATGGAGACACCTTCTTCGGTGAAAATACGGGTCATACCCGCTTTTCGACCGACTACACCAATAGTCATGTTATAAACCTCATGAGTGTACGGGGCTTTCACCCGCTATGGCCGCCCATTTCAGAGCGTTACACGACCAAGACCCGAGTCTTAGCCGAGGCTGATCTGCACTTCCACACCTGCCGCAAGATCAAGCTTCATCAGCGCGTCAACGGTTTTATCCGTTGGCTGGACGATGTCCAGAACACGCTTATGAGTACGGATCTCGTACTGGTCGCGCGCATCTTTGTTGACGTGCGGAGAGACCAGAACGGTGAACCGCTCTTTACGGGTAGGCAGTGGAATTGGACCACGCACTTGAGCACCAGTACGTTTCGCGGTTTCCACGATTTCCTGGGTGGATTGGTCGATCAGGCGATGGTCAAAAGCCTTCAACCTGATACGGATTTGCTGATTTTGCATTGGATTTCAGACTCCGGCTGCTATTCCCACCGAGCGCAATACGCCCGTTAAAAGGAGGCGCAATTCTATAGACGCCCCTGATAGGTGTCAACCCAATAAAAAAGCCCCCGCTAAGCGGGGGCTTTTTCATCCATCAAGCAAATTCTACAAAAGAGAATTACTCGATGATTTTGGCTACGACGCCAGCGCCGACGGTACGACCGCCTTCACGGATAGCGAAACGCAGGCCATCTTCCATTGCGATGGTCTTGATCAGAGTGACTTCCATCTGGATGTTGTCACCTGGCATTACCATTTCAACGCCTTCTGGCAGTTCGCAAGAACCAGTCACGTCAGTAGTACGGAAGTAGAACTGTGGACGGTAGCCTTTGAAGAAAGGAGTGTGACGACCGCCTTCTTCCTTCGACAGAACGTAGACTTCTGCGGTGAACTTGGTGTGCGGCTTAACCGAACCCGGCTTGGCCAGAACCTGACCACGCTCAACGTCGTCACGCTTGGTGCCACGCAGCAGAACGCCACAGTTCTCACCAGCACGACCTTCGTCCAGCAGCTTGCGGAACATTTCAACGCCGGTGCAGGTAGTTTTGGTGGTTGGACGCAGACCAACGATCTCAACTTCTTCCTGAATGCGAACGATGCCACGCTCAACACGACCAGTCACAACAGTACCGCGACCCGAGATCGAGAATACGTCTTCGATTGGCATCAGGAACGGTTTGTCGATAGCACGCTCTGGCTCTGGGATGTAGCTGTCCAGAGTTTCAACCAGCTTCTTGACAGCACTGGTGCCCATCTCGTTGTCGTCTTGACCGTTCAGAGCCATCAGAGCCGAACCGATGATGATCGGAGTGTCATCACCCGGGAAGTCGTAGGTGCTCAGCAGGTCGCGAACTTCCATTTCGACCAGTTCCAGCAGCTCAGCGTCATCAACCATGTCAGCCTTGTTCAGGAAGACAACGATGTATGGAACGCCAACCTGACGGGACAGCAGGATGTGCTCACGAGTTTGTGGCATCGGACCATCGGCAGCCGAGCAAACCAGGATCGCGCCGTCCATCTGGGCAGCACCAGTGATCATGTTCTTGACGTAGTCGGCGTGACCTGGGCAGTCAACGTGCGCGTAGTGACGTACAGACGAGTCGTACTCAACGTGCGCAGTGTTGATGGTGATACCACGAGCTTTCTCTTCTGGTGCGCTGTCGATTTTGTCGAAGTCGACTTTAGCCGAACCGAAAACTTCGGAGCAAACGCGAGTCAGAGCAGCGGTCAGAGTGGTTTTACCGTGGTCGACGTGACCGATGGTGCCAACGTTGACGTGCGGTTTGTTACGTTCAAATTTTTCTTTAGCCACGACAGTGAACTCCTAGCCTAAAAGGGCTGAATCAGCCTTGTTTTTTAACGAGAGCTTCGACGATGTTCGACGGAGCTTCGGAGTATTTGGAGAATTCCATAGAGTAGCTCGCGCGACCCTGAGACATGGAGCGAACGTCGGTCGCATAACCGAACATCTCACCCAACGGCACTTCGGCACGGATAACCTTGCCAGAGACCGTATCTTCCATACCCTGGATCAGACCACGACGACGGTTCAGGTCACCCATCACGTCACCCATGTAGTCCTCAGGTGTTACAACTTCTACTTTCATGATCGGCTCAAGCACAACACCACCGCCTTTCGACGCGAGTTGCTTGGTCGCCATGGAAGCAGCCACCTTGAACGCCATCTCGTTGGAGTCGACGTCGTGGTAAGAGCCATCGA
This sequence comes from Pseudomonas sp. Pseu.R1, assembly GCF_045764065.1. Lineage (NCBI taxonomy): Bacteria > Pseudomonadati > Pseudomonadota > Gammaproteobacteria > Pseudomonadales > Pseudomonadaceae > Pseudomonas > Pseudomonas sp. Pseu.R1. The sequence goes on from NZ_JBJGEE020000001.1 coordinate 2,934,090, forward strand.
ACACGGTTGCCTTTAGGCCGATGAGCGGATAACCGGCAACAACGCCGTTTTTCATCTGCTCTTCAATACCCTTCTGGATAGCCGGGATGTATTCCTTAGGAACAACACCACCCACTACTTCGTTCACGAATTGCAGACCTTCCTGACCTTCGTCAGCAGGAGCAAAGCGAATCCAGCAATGACCGAACTGGCCACGACCGCCGGACTGACGAACAAACTTGCCTTCGATTTCGCAGTTCTTGGTGATCTTCTCACGATAAGAAACTTGCGGCTTACCGATGTTGGCTTCGACGTTGAACTCACGGCGCATCCGGTCAACCAGGATGTCCAAGTGCAATTCGCCCATGCCCGAGATGATCGTCTGACCAGTCTCTTCATCGGTCTTGACGCGGAAAGACGGGTCTTCCTGAGCCAGCTTGCTCAGAGCGATACCCATTTTTTCCTGGTCATCTTTGGTTTTCGGCTCAACAGCAACCGAAATCACCGGCTCAGGGAAGTCCATCCGCTCAAGGATAATTGGCTTATCCAGTGCGCAGAGCGTTTCACCAGTGGTCACATCCTTCATGCCGATCAGGGCAGCGATGTCACCCGCCAGTACTTCCTTGATTTCTTCGCGGCTGTTGGCATGCATCTGAACCATACGGCCCACACGCTCTTTCTTGCCTTTAACCGAGTTCAGAACCGAGTCACCCGAGTTCAGAGCGCCCGAATAGACGCGAACAAAGGTGATCGAGCCCACAAACGGGTCGGTCGCGATCTTGAATGCCAGAGCAGAGAACGGCTCATTGTCGTCAGCATGACGCTCGTCGTGACGAACAGCAGGATCGTCCTTGTCCAGCTCCTTGTCATCAGGGTTGATACCCTTGATCGCAGGAATCTCGACAGGCGCTGGCAGGTAGTCGATAACGGCGTCAAGAACGAGAGGCACACCCTTGTTCTTGAACGACGAACCGCAGACAGCCAGAACGATTTCGCCGGCAATAGTACGCTGACGCAGTGCAGCCTTGATCTCTTCGATCGACAGCTCTTCACCTTCCAGGTACTTGTTCATCAGCTCTTCGTTAGCTTCAGCCGCCGCTTCTACCATGTTGCTGCGCCACTCTTCAGCCAGCTCTTGCATTTCTGCAGGAATGGCTTCGCGACGTGGTTCCATGCCTTTGTCAGCATCGTTCCAGTACACAGCTTCCATGGTCATCAGGTCAATCTGGCCTTGGAAGTTATCTTCCGAGCCGATTGCCAGCTGAATTGGAACCGGGGTATGCCCCAAGCGCTTTTTGATCTGATCAACAACGCGCAGGAAGTTCGCACCAGCACGATCCATCTTGTTTACATAAACAAGACGCGGAACACCGTATTTGTTGGCTTGACGCCATACGGTTTCCGACTGAGGTTCAACACCCGAAGTACCACAGAACACTACAACAGCGCCGTCGAGTACGCGCAGCGAGCGCTCTACTTCAATGGTGAAGTCAACGTGACCAGGGGTATCGATGATGTTGAAGCGATAGCGGTCTTTATGCTGTTTGACAGAGCCCTGCCAAAAAGCTGTGGTCGCAGCAGAAGTAATGGTAATACCACGCTCCTGCTCCTGCACCATCCAGTCCATGGTCGCGGCGCCATCATGCACCTCGCCCATTTTGTGGTTTACGCCCGTGTAAAAAAGGACGCGCTCGGTGGTGGTGGTTTTACCAGCATCCACGTGAGCAACGATACCAATGTTACGGTAGCGGTTAATCGGAGTAGTACGAGCCATAAAGCCCTCGCAAATTGAGTGACGCTGAAATTAGAAGCGGTAGTGCGAGAAAGCCTTGTTGGCCTCAGCCATACGGTGCACGTCTTCACGCTTCTTGACCGCAGCACCTTTACCTTCGGCGGCATCCAGCAGTTCGCCAGCCAAGCGCAGAGCCATGGACTTCTCACCGCGCTTGCGCGCGAAGTCTACCAACCAACGCATTGCCAGAGCATTACGACGAGAAGGACGTACTTCAACCGGAACCTGGTAAGTAGCACCACCAACGCGGCGCGACTTCACTTCGACCAGCGGAGCGATGGCGTCGAGTGCTTTTTCGAAGAGTTCCAGGGGGTCAGTACCCGCCTTGCGCGCCTTAACGGTATCCAGTGCACCGTAAACGATACGCTCGGCAACGGCTTTCTTGCCGCTCTCCATTACGTGGTTCATGAACTTGGCGAGAATCTGGGATCCGTACTTCGGATCGTCAAGAATCTCACGCTTTGCTGCTACGCGACGTCTTGGCATGATAAGCCCTCAAACGGTCTTCAGGTTCGCTCGGGACAGCACACATTGAAATGCAATGCCCGACCTTACTCTTATCGACTCAATAAATTTAAAAAACGACTGCAAAACGACCGAATCACTTCGGACGCTTGGTACCGTACTTCGAACGACCCTGGTTACGACCTTTGACGCCGGAGGTATCCAGAGAGCCGCGAACGGTGTGGTAACGAACACCTGGCAAGTCTTTTACACGGCCGCCACGAATCAGAACGACGCTGTGCTCTTGCAGGTTGTGGCCTTCACCACCGATATACGAGGAAACCTCGAAACCGTTGGTCAGACGCACGCGGCACACTTTACGCAGTGCCGAGTTAGGTTTTTTCGGCGTAGTGGTGTACACACGGGTGCACACGCCACGACGTTGCGGGCAGTTCTGCAGCGCAGGAACGTCGGATTTCTCGACGATACGCTTGCGCGGCTGACGTACCAGCTGGTTGATAGTTGCCATCTACTAGCTCCACTGTTGTCTTGCGACGCTATTGTCTTGCAAGAAAAGCAAAATGGCAGGACGAAAGTCCCGCCAGATTTTGGGGTACAAGAGTCTAAAGAGGATCCTGCCCCCAGTCAAGGCAATGCCCTGCCCTCCGCAACCAACCCGAGGCAACAGACAGCTGTCGAACAGGAAGGCCACAGAACAACAGGGCAGTACACTCAATTGTTGCTGGAATTCAGCGCTTCGGTCAGCGCTGCTTCCACTTCGCTCGCGCTAACGCGCAGCGGTTTTTCGGAATCACGACGACGCTTACGTTCGCTGTGATAAGCCAGACCAGTGCCCGCCGGGATCAAACGACCCACGACGACGTTCTCCTTCAGGCCACGCAGATAATCGCGCTTGCCGGTTACGGCCGCCTCGGTCAGAACGCGAGTGGTTTCCTGGAAGGAAGCCGCCGAGATGAACGATTCGGTAGACAACGATGCTTTGGTGATGCCGAGCAGTACGCGGGTGAACTTCGCAATGAACTTCTCCTCTTGTACCAGTCGCTCGTTCTCTACCAAGACATGCGTCAACTCCATCTGGTCGCCCTTGATGAAGCTCGAATCGCCCGACTCGCTGATCTCGACCTTGCGCAGCATCTGGCGAAGAATCGTTTCGATGTGCTTGTCGTTGATCTTCACGCCTTGCAGACGGTAAACGTCCTGAATCTCGTTGACGATGTATTTCGCCAGTGCGCTGACACCCAGCAAACGCAGAATGTCATGCGGATCGCTAGGACCGTCGGAGATAACCTCACCACGGTTTACCTGCTCACCCTCGAACACGTTCAGGTGACGCCACTTCGGAATCAGCTCTTCGTACGGATCGCTACCATCGTTCGGCGTAATCACCAGACGACGCTTGCCCTTAGTCTCTTTACCGAAGGCGATCGTACCGCTGACTTCTGCGAGGATCGACGCTTCTTTCGGACGACGCGCTTCGAACAAGTCGGCAACGCGCGGCAGACCACCGGTGATGTCACGGGTTTTCGACGTTTCTTGCGGAATACGAGCGAGTACATCACCCACACCCACTTGTGCGCCGTCCGCGATACCAACCAGCGCGTTCGCCGGCAGGAAGTATTGCGCCGGTACGTCGGTACCAGGCAGCAACAGATCCTTGCCATCCACACCGACCATCTTGACCGCTGGACGAATGTCCTTGCCAGCAGCAGGACGATCCTTCGGATCGAGCACTTCGATGTTGGTCAGACCGGTCAATTCGTCGGTCTGGCGCTTGATCGTAATACCCTCTTCCATGCCCACGTAGGTCACAGTACCTTTCAGCTCGGTAACGATTGGGTGGGTGTGCGGGTCCCACTTGGCCACGATGGCGCCAGCGTCGACCTTGTCACCTTCTTTAACCGAAATCACAGCGCCGTATGGCAGCTTGTAACGCTCGCGTTCACGACCGAATTCATCGGCAATCGCCAACTCGCCGGAACGAGAAACAGCAACCAAGTTGCCGTCAGCACGCTCGACGTGCTTCAGGTTGTGCAGGCGTACAACACCGCCATTCTTGACCTGAACACTGTCGGCAGCGGAAGTACGGCTTGCCGCACCACCGATGTGGAACGTGCGCATGGTCAGTTGGGTACCCGGCTCACCGATGGACTGTGCAGCGATAACGCCAACCGCTTCACCAATGTTCACCAGATGACCACGAGCCAGATCACGGCCGTAGCACTTGGCGCAGATGCCGTAGCGGGTTTCACAGCTGATCGGCGAGCGCACGACGACTTCGTCGATGCTGTTCAGCTCGATGAACTCGACCCACTTCTCATCTACCAGAGTGCCTGCAGGAACGATAACGTCCTCGGTGCCCGGCTTGAATACGTCACGTGCGATCACACGACCCAGTACGCGCTCACCCAGCGGCTCGACGACGTCACCGCCTTCGATGTGCGGAGTCATCAGCAGGCCCTGTTCGGTGCCGCAGTCGACTTCGGTCACGACCAGGTCTTGCGCCACGTCTACCAGACGGCGAGTCAGATAACCGGAGTTCGCGGTTTTCAACGCGGTATCCGCCAGACCTTTACGAGCACCGTGAGTCGAGATGAAGTACTGAAGTACGCTCAGACCTTCACGGAAGTTCGCCGTGATCGGCGTCTCAATGATTGAGCCGTCCGGCTTGGCCATCAGGCCCCGCATACCCGCCAACTGACGAATCTGTGCAGCGGAACCCCGCGCACCCGAGTCAGCCATCATGTACATCGAGTTGAACGATTCCTGGTCCACGGTCTCGCCGTGACGGTCAACGACCTTCTCTTTCGAGAGGTTGGCCATCATCGCCTTGGAAACTTCGTCGTTCGCCTTCGACCAAAGGTCGATCACCTTGTTGTACTTCTCGCCCTGAGTGACCAGGCCGGACGCGTACTGGCTTTCAATTTCTTTAACTTCTTCGGTAGCAGTATCGATGATGCGAGCTTTCTCATCAGGGATAACGAAGTCGTTAACGCCAATGGAAACACCCGAGATCGTCGAGTACGCGAAACCGGTGTACATCAACTGGTCAGCAAAGATCACAGTCTCTTTCAGACCAACCACGCGGTAGCACTGGTTGATCAGCTTGGAGATCGCTTTCTTCTTCATCGGCGTGTTGACCACGTCGAAGGACAGCCCCGCCGGAACCACCTGGAACAGCAATGCACGGCCGACAGTGGTGTCGACAATGCGGGTATTGGTCACGCTACCGCCATCACGATCGTTCACGGTTTCGTTGATACGAACCTTGATCTTGGCGTGCAGCGCTGCTTCGCCGGCGCGGAACACGCGATCGACTTCCTGCAGGTCCGCGAACACACGACCTTCGCCCTTGGCGTTGATCGCCTCACGAGTCATGTAGTACAGACCCAGTACAACGTCCTGCGAAGGAACGATGATTGGCTCACCGTTGGCTGGCGACAGAATGTTGTTGGTCGACATCATCAACGCACGCGCTTCCAACTGGGCTTCCAGTGTCAGCGGTACGTGAACGGCCATTTGGTCACCGTCGAAGTCGGCGTTGTATGCCGCACAAACCAGCGGGTGCAGCTGGATTGCCTTACCTTCGATCAACACCGGTTCAAACGCCTGAATACCCAGACGGTGAAGAGTCGGTGCACGGTTAAGCAGTACCGGGTGTTCACGAATCACTTCAGCGAGAACGTCCCAAACTTCTGGCAGCTCACGCTCGACCATCTTCTTGGCAGCCTTGATGGTGGTCGCCAGACCACGCATTTCCAGCTTGCCAAAAATGAACGGCTTGAACAGCTCAAGTGCCATTTTCTTCGGCAGACCGCATTGGTGCAGACGCAGGGTGGGACCTACGGTAATAACCGAACGACCCGAGTAGTCAACACGCTTACCAAGCAAGTTCTGACGGAAACGACCTTGCTTACCCTTGATCATGTCAGCCAAGGATTTCAGAGGGCGCTTGTTCGAGCCGGTAATGGCGCGACCACGACGACCGTTGTCGAGAAGCGCGTCCACAGCTTCCTGCAGCATGCGCTTTTCGTTGCGCACGATGATGTCCGGAGCGGACAGATCCAGCAGGCGCTTCAAACGGTTGTTACGGTTGATCACTCGACGATACAGATCGTTGAGGTCAGACGTCGCGAAACGGCCACCATCCAGGGGAACCAGTGGACGCAGATCTGGCGGCAGAACCGGCAGAACGGTCAACACCATCCACTCAGGCAGGTTGCCAGAACCCTGGAACGCTTCCATCAGTTTCAGGCGTTTGGACAGCTTCTTGATCTTGGTTTCGGAGTTGGTTTGCGGAATTTCTTCGCGCAGACGGCCAATCTCGTGCTCCAAATCGATAGCGTGCAGCAGCTCGCGGACAGCCTCGGCACCCATGCGGGCATCAAAGTCGTCACCGAACTCTTCGAGAGCTTCGAAATACTGCTCGTCGTTCAGCAGCTGACCTTTCTCAAGCGTGGTCATGCCCGGATCGATAACGACATAGCTCTCAAAATAGAGAACGCGCTCGATATCACGCAGGGTCATGTCCATCAGCAGGCCGATACGGGACGGCAGCGATTTCAGGAACCAGATGTGAGCAACCGGCGAAGCCAGTTCGATGTGAGCCATGCGCTCACGACGGACCTTGGCCAGTGCAACTTCAACGCCGCACTTCTCGCAGATCACGCCACGATGTTTCAAGCGCTTGTACTTACCGCACAGGCACTCGTAATCCTTGACCGGGCCAAAGATCTTAGCGCAGAACAGGCCGTCACGCTCAGGCTTGAACGTACGGTAGTTGATGGTTTCCGGCTTTTTAACTTCACCGAACGACCACGAACGGATCATCTCAGGCGAGGCCAATCCGATACGGATGGCGTCGAACTCTTCGACTTGACCCTGGTTTTTCAGCAAATTCAGTAGGTCTTTCAAGGCCTTTCCTCCTGGCGGAGCAGAGAGTGGTCATACCGACCCACTCTCGATCGCGTCACGTGTTATTCGGTTTCCAGATCGATATCGATACCGAGCGAACGGATTTCTTTGATCAACACGTTGAAGGACTCGGGCATGCCCGGCTCCATACGGTGATCGCCGTCCACGATGTTTTTGTACATCTTGGTACGACCGTTCACGTCGTCCGACTTCACTGTGAGCATTTCTTGCAGGGTATATGCAGCGCCGTAGGCCTCCAGTGCCCAGACCTCCATCTCCCCGAAACGCTGACCACCGAACTGCGCCTTACCACCCAGCGGCTGCTGGGTAACCAGGCTGTAAGAACCAGTGGAACGTGCGTGCATCTTGTCGTCCACCAAGTGGTTCAGCTTCAGCATGTACATGTAGCCAACAGTGACCGGACGCTCAAATTTGTTACCGGTACGACCGTCGAACAGTTGCATCTGACCACTGTCCGGCATGTCCGCCAAGCGCAGCATCGCCTTGATTTCACTTTCCTTGGCACCGTCAAAAACCGGAGTTGCCATTGGAACGCCACCACGCAGGTTCTTCGCAAGATCCAGAACTTCCTGATCAGACAGGTCGTCCAGACTTTCCTGACGGCCGCCAATCTCGTTATAGATCTCGCTGAGGAACTTACGCAGCTCAACGACTTTACGCTGCTCTTCGAGCATACGGTTGATCTTCTCGCCCAGACCTTTGGCCGCGAGGCCCAAGTGGGTTTCCAGAATCTGACCAACGTTCATACGCGAAGGTACACCCAACGGGTTGAGGACGATATCCACAGGGGTGCCATTGGCATCGTGTGGCATGTCTTCAACTGGCATGATCACGGAGACCACACCCTTGTTACCGTGGCGACCGGCCATTTTGTCGCCCGGCTGGATGCGGCGACGGATGGCAAGGTAAACCTTGACGATTTTAAGCACACCTGGAGCCAGGTCATCGCCTTGCTGCAGCTTGCGCTTCTTGTCTTCGAATTTGTCGTCCAGCAGACGACGGCGATCAACGATGTAAGCCTGAGCTTTTTCCAGCTGCTCGTTCAACGCATCTTCAACCATGCGCAGCTTGAACCACTGACCATGCTCAAGGCCGTCGAGAACTTCGCTGGTGATTTCCTGACCTTTTTTGAGGCCAGCACCACCTTCAACGATCTGGCCAACCAGCGCGCTGCGCAGACGCTCGAAGGTTGCACCTTCAACGATACGGAACTCTTCGTTCAGATCTTTGCGAATCTCGTCCAGCTGGCTCTTCTCGATCGACAGCGCACGGGAATCACGCTCAACGCCGTCGCGGGTGAAGACCTGTACGTCAATGACAGTACCTTTGGTACCGGTCGGTACGCGCAGGGAGGTGTCTTTAACGTCGCTCGCCTTTTCACCGAAGATCGCCCGCAGCAGTTTCTCTTCCGGCGTCAACTGGGTCTCGCCCTTCGGAGTGACCTTACCGACCAGAATGTCTCCTGGACCGACTTCAGCACCCACATAAACGATGCCGGCCTCGTCCAGCTTGTTCAGAGCCGCTTCACCCACGTTAGGGATGTCGGCGGTGATTTCCTCTGGGCCAAGCTTGGTATCACGGGCCACACAGGTCAGTTCCTGAATGTGGATCGTGGTGAAGCGATCTTCCTGAACAACACGCTCGGACAGGCAGATGGAGTCTTCGAAGTTGAAGCCGTTCCATGCCATGAACGCAATGCGCATGTTCTGACCCAGCGCCAGTTCACCCATGTCGGTGGACGGGCCGTCAGCCATGATGTCACTGCGCTGAACGCGATCACCCTTGCTCACCAGCGGACGCTGGTTGATGCAGGTGTTCTGGTTCGAACGGGTGTACTTGGTCAGGTTGTAGATATCAACACCGGCTTCGCCTGGCTCGACCTCATCATCCGCTACGCGGACAACAATACGGCTGGCATCAACGGAATCGATCACGCCGCCACGACGTGCCACGACACAAACACCCGAGTCACGAGCAACGTTGCGCTCCATGCCGGTACCTACCAGCGGCTTGTCGGCGCGCAGGGTTGGTACAGCCTGACGCTGCATGTTGGAACCCATCAACGCACGGTTGGCGTCGTCATGCTCAAGGAACGGAATCAGCGACGCTGCAACAGAAACGACCTGCTTCGGCGAAACATCCATCAAGGTGACGTCTTCCGGCGCCTTGACGGTGAATTCGTTCAGGTGACGTACCGCGACCAGCTCATCGATCAGGTGACCTTTTTCGTTCATGGTCGCCGAAGCCTGAGCGATCACGTGATCAGCTTCTTCAATGGCGGACAGGAACACGATTTCGTCGGTAACCAAGCCTTCTTTTACCACACGGTACGGGCTTTCCAGGAAGCCGTACTGGTTAGTGCGAGCATAGGCCGCCAACGAGTTGATCAGACCGATGTTCGGACCTTCCGGTGTTTCGATCGGGCAAACACGACCGTAGTGCGTCGGGTGTACGTCGCGAACTTCAAAGCCTGCGCGCTCACGGGTCAGACCGCCTGGGCCAAGTGCGGAAACGCGGCGCTTGTGCGTAATCTCCGACAGCGGGTTGTTCTGGTCCATGAACTGGGACAACTGGCTGGAGCCAAAGAATTCCTTGACCGCAGCAGCGACCGGCTTGGCGTTGATCAGGTCCTGAGGCATCAGGCCTTCACTTTCCGCCATGGACAGACGCTCTTTGACTGCACGCTCAACACGCACCAGACCTACGCGGAACTGGTTCTCAGCCATCTCGCCGACGCAACGCACGCGGCGGTTACCCAAATGGTCGATGTCGTCGACGATGCCTTTGCCGTTACGGATGTCGACCAGGGTCTTGAGGACCGCGACGATATCTTCCTTGCACAGCACGCCCGAACCTTCGATCTCGGTACGACCGATACGACGGTTGAACTTCATTCGACCTACAGCCGACAGATCATAACGCTCTGGGCTAAAGAACAGGTTATTGAACAGGGTCTCAGCTGCGTCCTTGGTTGGCGGCTCGCCTGGGCGCATCATGCGATAGATTTCGACCAAAGCTTCCAACTGGTTGCCGGTCGAATCGATCTTCAGCGTGTCAGAGATGAACGGGCCGCAATCGATATCGTTGGTGTACAACGTTTCGATACGAACCACCTGCGCCTTGGCAATTTTCGCCAACAGTTCGGTGTTCAGCTCAGTGTTGCATTCAGCAATGATTTCGCCAGTGGCAGGATGGACGATCGCCTTGGCGGTTGTGCGACCAATCACGTAGTCCAGCGGTACATCGAGCGCCTTGATACCAGCCTTCTCCAGCTGGTTAATGTGGCGGGCAGTAATACGACGGCCCTGCTCTACGATGACTTTGCCTTTGTCGTCCTGAATGTCCAGAACAGCAACTTCACCGCGCAGACGTTGAGGTACGAGCTCCAGGCTCAGGGTTTCGCCCTGCACATGGAAAACGTTGGTGGTGTAGAAAGCGTCCAGCACTTCTTCAGTGGTATAGCCTAGCGCGCGCAAAAGTACCGACGCAGGCAACTTGCGACGACGGTCGATACGGACGAATACACAGTCCTTCGGATCGAATTCGAAGTCCAGCCATGAGCCACGGTAAGGAATGACGCGAGCGGAGTACAGCAATTTGCCGGAGCTGTGCGTCTTGCCACGGTCATGGTCGAAGAACACGCCCGGGGAACGGTGCAGTTGGGAAACGATAACACGCTCGGTACCGTTGATAACGAAGGTACCGTTTTCAGTCATCAGGGGGATTTCACCCATGTAGACTTCTTGCTCTTTGATGTCCTTGATCGCTTTGTTCGACGATTCTTTGTCGAAAATGATCAGGCGGACTTTAACCCGCAAAGGTACGGCGTACGTGACACCGCGCAGCACGCATTCCTTGACATCAAAAGCCGGTTCGCCCAGACGATAACCGACGTACTCCAAGGCAGCATTGCCGGAGTAGCTGATGATCGGGAAAACGGATTTGAAGGCCGCATGCAGGCCCACGTCGCGGAACTGATCTTTAGTCGCTCCCGCTTGCAAGAATTCACGATACGAATCCAGCTGGATGGCCAGGAGGTAAGGCACATCCATGACGTCCGGCAACTTGCTAAAGTCCTTGCGGATACGTTTTTTCTCAGTGTATGAGTAAGCCATCAGCGTTCCCCAGCTTGGTCACCTGCTTGTTTGGCCTCCCCCGGCGGGAGCGGCCAGAAAATCTTGCAAACCCCTTGGTTTGCACCACCATTCGCGGTGGTTGAAGCACGTTATGGCGTCGACTTGATCAACTGCCAATAACGGAAAAAGGCCGGTGGCAAAAGCCACCAGCCATCAGCCTTCTGCTCAACGCTTGGGCTGGAGACGCAAGGTCGAAATTACTTGATTTCGACTTTGGCGCCAGCTTCTTCCAGCTTCTTCTTAGCGTCTTCAGCGGCTTCTTTCGAAACGCCTTCAGCGATGACCTGAGGAGCACCGTCGACTTTCTCTTTGGCTTCTTTCAGGCCCAGACCGGTCAGCTCACGAACAGCCTTGATCACGTTGACTTTCTTCTCGCCAGCTTCGGCCAGAACAACGTTGAACTCGGTTTGCTCTTCAACCACAGCGGCAGCAGCAGCTGGACCAGCAGCAGCAACAGCGGCGGTTACGCCGAAGGTTTCTTCCATGGCTTTGATCAGCTCAACAACTTCCAGAACGGTTTTCTGGCCGATCGCTTCGATGATTTGCTCGTTAGTCAGAGACATGACTATATATCCTGTATTGGGGGTGACGGCCTACGCGACCATCAAATTAAACATATGATTTCGAAAGAGCTTGTGGTGCCTTAGGCAGCCGAAGCTTCTTTCTGGTCGCGAATAGCTGCCAAAGTGCGAGCCAGCTTGCTGGTAGCGCCTTGGATTACGCTCATCAGCTTCGCAATAGCCTCGTCGCGAGTTGGCAAGGTAGCCAACACGTCGATCTGGTTGGCGGCAAGGAACTTGCCGTCAAACGCAGCTGCCTTGATCTCGAACTTGTCCTGACCCTTCGCGAACTCTTTGAACAGACGGGCAGCAGCGCCGGGGTGTTCGTTGGAGAAAGCGATCAAGGTCGGGCCAGTGAAGGCGTCGTTGAGAACACTGAATTCAGTGTCAGCAACTGCACGCTTGAGCAGGGTGTTACGTACGACACGTACGTAAACGCCAGCCTCACGAGCCTCTTTACGGAGTCCGGTCATCGCGCCCACAGTCACGCCACGGGCATCAGCCACGACAGCAGACAGAGCGACTTTGGCAGCCTCGTTGACTTCAGCGACGATGGCCTTCTTGTCTTCGAGTTTAATTGCCACGGGTTTAACTCCTGCTTGTTACCGTTTCATCTGGCCAAAGGCCTGATGTCGTTTTGGTGTCTGATTCGGTAAAGAACCGGGAGCACCATCTGCGTAGGCTTGCGTTTTAAGGCTTTCGCCGCCTACGGTCTTGGATAGCCCCCGCCAGGCAGGGACCCCAATTTTTGCATTGGCACGAAAAATCGCGCCAAGCGTGTCTTACGCGTTCAGCGAGCCCTGATCAATGACCAGACCTGGGCCCATAGTGGTGCTCAGGGTAACGCGCTTGACGTAGATACCTTTCGAAGAAGCTGGCTTGATGCGCTTCAGGTCAGCGATCAAGGCTTCAACGTTCTCACGCAGCTTGTCTGCGTCGAAGCCGACTTTACCTACGGAGGTGTGAATGATGCCGTTCTTGTCAGTGCGGTAGCGAACCTGACCGGCCTTGGCGTTTTTAACCGCGCCCGCCACGTCCGGAGTTACAGTACCAACCTTCGGGTTAGGCATCAGGCCACGCGGACCCAGAACCTGGCCCAACTGACCAACGACACGCATTGCATCTGGAGAGGCAATTACGACGTCATAGTTCAGATCGCCGCCTTTCATTTCAGCAGCCAGGTCGTCCATACCAACGCGATCAGCACCTGCAGCCAGAGCAGCTTCAGCAGCCGGGCCTTGGGTGAACACAGCAACGCGAACAGTCTTGCCAGTGCCATGCGGCAGCACAGTGGCGCTGCGAACAACCTGGTCAGATTTACGCGGGTCGACGCCAAGGTTTACAGCAACGTCAAACGACTCGCTGAATTTCACAGTCGACAGTTCAGCCAGCAACACAGCTGCATCGTTGAAGCTGTAAGACTTGCCTGCTTCAACTTTCGAAGCGATAGCTTTCTGGCGCTTAGTCAGCTTAGCCATTACACACCCTCCACGTTAAGGCCCATGCTACGAGCAGAACCGGCGATGGTACGCACGGCTGCATCCATATCAGCTGCAGTAAGATCCGCTTTTTTGGTCTTAGCGATTTCTTCCAGCTGAGCACGGGTAACAGTGCCAACTTTGACGGTGTTAGGACGAGCCGAACCACTGGTCAGACCAGCAGCCTTTTTCAGCAGAACCGAAGCCGGGGTACTTTTGGTTTCAAAAGTGAAGCTACGGTCACTGTATACAGTGATGATCACTGGAGTCGGCAGACCTGGCTCCATACCCTGGGTACGGGCGTTGAAAGCCTTGCAGAACTCCATGATGTTGACGCCGTGCTGACCCAACGCAGGACCGACGGGCGGGCTTGGGTTAGCTTGAGCGGCTTTCACTTGAAGCTTGATGTAAGCGGTAATCTTCTTGGCCATGAGGCACTCCAATTACGGGTTCAAACGCCTCGAGAGGCTCCCCGGTTACTTGCGCGTTTATCCCAGTGACGACAAAACCCCACAGCCTTAGACTGTGGGGTATGGGATTTTCAGCCCAGCTAGACCTTTTCGACCTGACTGAACTCAAGCTCTACCGGAGTAGAGCGTCCGAAAATGAGCACTGCGACCTGAATCCGGCTCTTCTCGTAGTTAACCTCTTCAACCGTACCGTTGAAATCCGCAAATGGACCATCGGTAACGCGAACCACTTCACCAGGCTCGAACAACGTCTTCGGCTTCGGCTTGTCGCTACCATCGGCAACGCGACGCAGAATAGCCTCTGCCTCTTTATCTGTGATAGGCGCTGGCTTGTCAGCGGTACCACCAATGAAACCCATAACACGAGGGGTATCCTTGACCAAGTGCCAAGTCCCTTCGTTCATTTCCATCTGAACAAGCACGTAACCTGGGAAGAACTTACGCTCGCTTTTGCGCTTCTGGCCGTTGCGCATTTCTACCACTTCTTCGGTAGGGACCAGAATTTCACCAAAGCCGTCTTCCATGCCTGCCAGCTTTACACGCTCAATCAGAGAGCGCATGACATGCTTCTCGTAACCCGAGTAGGCATGCACTACGTACCAACGCTTAGCCACAGGACACCCTTAGCCAACAATCAGGGAAACAAGCCAGCCGAGCAGGGAATCGAGCCCCCACAGCAGCAGCGCCATGACCAAAACCACAGCAACCACGATGAGGGTTGTCTGGGTGGTTTCTTGACGAGTAGGCCATACGACCTTGCGAATCTCAGCGCGAGCTTCTTTGGCCAGCACAAAGAAAGCCTTACCCTTGCCAGTCTGCAGCGACACATAGGCTGCAACTGCCGCAATCACAAGCAAGGCAAGCACGCGATACAGGATTGGCTGCGCCGAGTAGTATTGATTTCCGACGACACCCACGACAATCAGAAGGACTACCGCTAGCCACTTGAAAAGATCAAAACGGGAGTCTGGGGCTTCAGCCTTTGGATTCATCTACTAAAATCCTGCGAAAAGAAAGCCAGATGCATTACGCGAATCTGGCAGGTCAGGAGGGAATCGAACCCCCAACCTACGGTTTTGGAGACCGTCGCTCTGCCAATTGAGCTACTGACCTAAAAGCTATATCAGGCCGACCATTATGCGGACCCAACAGAAAGATTTCAACAGCCATTCGAAAGACTTCTGCAATCGAACGCTGCAAGGAACCACTCTCACCCAAACCCGAAAATCGACAGGCCGGACTACCCGCAACACCTAAAACAAAGGCAGATACTTTCATATCTGCCTTAGTAATGGAGCTCTTGAGCGGATTTGAACCGCTGACCTCACCCTTACCAAGGGTGTGCTCTACCAACTGAGCTACAAGAGCAAAACACATTGCACAACCAGCAAACTTGGAGCGGGTAGCGGGAATCGAACCCGCATCATCAGCTTGGAAGGCTGAGGTTCTACCACTAAACTATACCCGCAGAGCACGCTGCTTACGCTCAAATATGGTGGAGGGGGAAGGATTCGAACCTTCGAAGTCGTAGACGTCAGATTTACAGTCTGATCCCTTTGGCCGCTCGGGAACCCCTCCTAAGCGAGGCGACAGTCTAACTCATGCCACCCTTCTGTCAACCTTTTTCTCAATAAAATCTTGAGGTTACATACGTTGACTCTTGCTTTGCTTGCATTTCAATTTGCCTTGCACTGCGAAGCGGGCGCCATTCTATGCAAACTATTCGGCAGTTGCAATGCTTTCGCATGACATTATTTTGTTTTTTATTTGAGGGAAGTCCTGACGCAACCTTCCTACCAATGCATCATCAACAAGGCGCCGACTTTCCGGAGCGATTCGTACCCAAAGTGCCCCACTTGACTCCCCCGCCTGAGCAACCACTTGCGCTTGTATATCCAGACTAACCAAGCGCTGCTCAATCGTCTTCGCCACACCTTGGGAGATATCTCCTCCAAGGTATAAGCACTGAACCTCCGCGCGATCAGCTGAAGAGCGCCCATCGCCAGATTCGCTTAAAAGCTGGATGTTTTGTTGCGCCCCCTTGTAGACGGACAGCGGGGCCACCTCTTTTGGCCTCAACGGCACATCTTGCTGATGCCATACGTAGTAAAAGGCATTCAGCATGACCAACAGCAAAAACAACCAACGCATATCAGCCTCGCGATTCTGGATCAAGGCGCTTGCGCAGTCTCAAGCTCAGCTCCCCACCGCTAAAAGTACGAATCTCCCGCCCAACCCTGAGACGAAGCGCACCTACAGCATCCACCCCCACAACAACGCCTTCCAGCGCCGTCGAACCCGCCAAGAGGGTCACTTCCTCCCCCTGCCACAAATGGAGGCGCTCCCACTCATCTTGGAACGCCTCGAACCCCCCTTGGCGATGCGCAGCGAGATGACGCGCCAATTCAGAGCTCAGTAGAGCCGCGACCTGATTCCGATCAACATCTCCCCCACTCTCCAGCCTCATAGAGGTCCACGCCTGATCGACATCCTGAGCCACACGCATATTCACATTAATGCCAACACCAATCACAACGTGGCATACGTCAGCAGGATCTCCAGTCAACTCCAACAAGACACCCGCGAGCTTTCGCTCCCCCGACAATATGTCATTCGGCCATTTGAGACCGGCATTCGGGACGCCCATCGCGCGCAAGGTTTTGACTACAGCAAGCCCGACAAGAAGACTCAAGCCCTCAAGCTGACGCATGCCACCCTCTATACGCAGCACAAGGCTGTAATAAAGGTTCTCGGCAAAAGGACTGACCCATCGACGACCACGCCGCCCCCTTCCTGCTAGTTGTTGCTCTGCGACAATCAAGGCGGGAATGTGCTCACCCACAACCGCCAGGCGCATGGCTTCGGCATTTGTTGAGTCAATCGAGTCATGAACCTGCACAGCCCAACCGAGCGCTTTGTGACGCTCCACAAGCCATGGACGATCAAGGAGGTGAAGAGGCTGGGCCAGCCGATAGCCACGACCGCGAACCTTATGTATTTCTATGCCGGTTTCGGCCTGCAATTGCTGGAGCTTTTTCCAGACAGCGCTACGGCTAACCCCCAGAGCATTTCCCAGGTCCTCACCGGAGTGAAAAGCCCCATCACTTAAAAGCCTTAACAACGAATGCATTAGCAGTCCACCTACGGATGAGGGACGCATAATAGCCACGCACAAGGCCAATGCAAAGAAGAGGGAGCATAAGGACTGAGCGAGCAGCCCGCTTTTTTCGCCAATAACACAAAACCCCGTCTGCTTTCGCAAACGGGGTTCTGCAATTGAATCTTGACGATGACCTACTCTCACATGGGGAAACCCCACACTACCATCGGCGATGTATCGTTTCACTTCTGAGTTCGGGATGGGATCAGGTGGTTCCAACACTCTATGGTCGTCAAGAAATTCGGTGTGCCGACTCGTCTTCCGACGCTTCAGCAAATCAGGTATGTGATATCCGTTCGTGACGCAAACTCTCGGTTCGTGTCGTCTCCACAGTCACCGCAATCCGGCCCTTGGCTCAAATTGCTTGGGTGTTATATGGTCAAGCCTCACGGGCAATTAGTATGGGTTAGCTCAACGCCTCACAGCGCTTACACACCCCACCTATCAACGTCGTAGTCTTCGACGGCCCTTCAGGGAACTCAAGGTTCCAGTGAGATCTCATCTTGAGGCAAGTTTCCCGCTTAGATGCTTTCAGCGGTTATCTTTTCCGAACATAGCTACCCGGCAATGCCACTGGCGTGACAACCGGAACACCAGAGGTTCGTCCACTCCGGTCCTCTCGTACTAGGAGCAGCCCCTCTCAAATCTCAAACGTCCACGGCAGATAGGGACCGAACTGTCTCACGACGTTCTAAACCCAGCTCGCGTACCACTTTAAATGGCGAACAGCCATACCCTTGGGACCGGCTTCAGCCCCAGGATGTGATGAGCCGACATCGAGGTGCCAAACACCGCCGTCGATATGAACTCTTGGGCGGTATCAGCCTGTTATCCCCGGAGTACCTTTTATCCGTTGAGCGATGGCCCTTCCATACAGAACCACCGGATCACTAAGACCTACTTTCGTACCTGCTCGACGTGTCTGTCTCGCAGTCAAGCGCGCTTTTGCCTTTATACTCTGCGACCGATTTCCGACCGGTCTGAGCGCACCTTCGTACTCCTCCGTTACTCTTTAGGAGGAGACCGCCCCAGTCAAACTACCCACCATACACTGTCCTCGATCCGGATGACGGACCTGAGTTAGAACCTCAAAGTTGCCAGGGTGGTATTTCAAGGATGGCTCCACGCAAACTGGCGTTCACGCTTCAAAGCCTCCCACCTATCCTACACAAGCAAATTCAAAGTCCAGTGCAAAGCTATAGTAAAGGTTCACGGGGTCTTTCCGTCTAGCCGCGGATACACTGCATCTTCACAGCGATTTCAATTTCACTGAGTCTCGGGTGGAGACAGCGCCGCCATCGTTACGCCATTCGTGCAGGTCGGAACTTACCCGACAAGGAATTTCGCTACCTTAGGACCGTTATAGTTACGGCCGCCGTTTACCGGGGCTTCGATCAAGAGCTTCGCTTTCGCTAACCCCATCAATTAACCTTCCGGCACCGGGCAGGCGTCACACCCTATACGTCCACTTTCGTGTTTGCAGAGTGCTGTGTTTTTAATAAACAGTCGCAGCGGCCTGGTATCTTCGACCGGCATGGGCTTACGGAGCAAGTCCTTCACCCTCACCGGCGCACCTTCTCCCGAAGTTACGGTGCCATTTTGCCTAGTTCCTTCACCCGAGTTCTCTCAAGCGCCTTGGTATTCTCTACCTAACCACCTGTGTCGGTTTGGGGTACGGTTCCCGATTATCTGAAGCTTAGAAGCTTTTCTTGGAAGCATGGCATCAACCACTTCGTGTTCGAAAGAACACTCGTCATCAGCTCTCGGCCTTGAAACCCCGGATTTACCTAAGATTTCAGCCTACCACCTTAAACCTGGACAACCAACGCCAGGCTGGCCTAGCCTTCTCCGTCCCTCCATCGCAATAACCGGAAGTACAGGAATATTAACCTGTTTTCCATCGACTACGCTTTTCAGCCTCGCCTTAGGGACCGACTAACCCTGCGTCGATTAACGTTGCGCAGGAAACCTTGGTCTTTCGGCGTGGGTGTTTTTCACACCCATTGTCGTTACTCATGTCAGCATTCGCACTTCTGATACCTCCAGCAAGCTTCTCAACTCACCTTCACAGGCTTACAGAACGCTCCTCTACCGCATCACCTAAGTGATACCCGTAGCTTCGGTGCATGGTTTGAGCCCCGTTACATCTTCCGCGCAGGCCGACTCGACTAGTGAGCTATTACGCTTTCTTTAAAGGGTGGCTGCTTCTAAGCCAACCTCCTAGCTGTCTAAGCCTTCCCACATCGTTTCCCACTTAACCATGACTTTGGGACCTTAGCTGACGGTCTGGGTTGTTTCCCTTTTCACGACGGACGTTAGCACCCGCCGTGTGTCTCCCATGCTCGGCACTTGTAGGTATTCGGAGTTTGCATCGGTTTGGTAAGTCGGGATGACCCCCTAGCCGAAACAGTGCTCTACCCCCTACAGTGATACATGAGGCGCTACCTAAATAGCTTTCGAGGAGAACCAGCTATCTCCGAGCTTGATTAGCCTTTCACTCCGATCCACAGGTCATCCGCTAACTTTTCAACGGTAGTCGGTTCGGTCCTCCAGTCAGTGTTACCTAACCTTCAACCTGCCCATGGATAGATCGCCCGGTTTCGGGTCTATTCCCAGCGACTAGACGCCCTATTAAGACTCGCTTTCGCTACGCCTCCCCTATTCGGTTAAGCTCGCCACTGAAAATAAGTCGCTGACCCATTATACAAAAGGTACGCAGTCACCTAACAAAGTAGGCTCCCACTGCTTGTACACATACGGTTTCAGGATCTATTTCACTCCGCTCTCCGCGGTTCTTTTCGCCTTTCCCTCACGGTACTGGTTCACTATCGGTCAGTCAGTAGTATTTAGCCTTGGAGGATGGTCCCCCCATGTTCAGACAAGGTTTCTCGTGCCCCGTCCTACTCGATTTCATTGACAAGAGGTTTTCGCGTACAGGGCTATCACCCACTATGGCCGCACTTTCCAGAGCGTTCCGCTAACCTCAAATCAACTTAAGGGCTGGTCCCCGTTCGCTCGCCACTACTAAGGGAATCTCGGTTGATTTCTTTTCCTCAGGGTACTTAGATGTTTCAGTTCCCCTGGTTCGCCTCTTGCACCTATGTATTCAGTGCAAGATAACGGTCTTGTGACCGCTGGGTTCCCCCATTCAGACATCTCCGGATCACAGTCTGTTTGCCGACTCCCCGAAGCTTTTCGCAGGCTACCACGTCTTTCATCGCCTCTGACTGCCAAGGCATCCACCGTATGCGCTTCTTCACTTGACCATATAACCCCAAGCAATCTGGTTATACTGTGAAGACGACATTCGCCGAAAGTTTGCTATTCACAAACTTTACCTTAGCCTGAAGTTCCACCAGTGAAAGTGGCCTTCAGTCTATCTTTCTATCACATACCCGAATTTTTAAAGAACGATCTGATCAAAGACCAGAAATCAACATTCATCATCAGCCTGATGGAATGCTCATTTCTAAGCTTTAAGCAACACAAGCAGCGGCAAACCAGTAAATGGTGGAGCCAAGCGGGATCGAACCGCTGACCTCCTGCGTGCAAGGCAGGCGCTCTCCCAGCTGAGCTATGGCCCCAGGGAACTGGTAGGTCTGGGCAGATTTGAACTGCCGACCTCACCCTTATCAGGGGTGCGCTCTAACCAACTGAGCTACAGACCTATTAAAGGCTCTGCTTATCGTCTTCTTCAATGAATCAAGCAATTCGTGTGGGAACTTGCGAAGCAGCCGAGTCTTCGATTAAGGAGGTGATCCAGCCGCAGGTTCCCCTACGGCTACCTTGTTACGACTTCACCCCAGTCATGAATCACACCGTGGTAACCGTCCTCCCGAAGGTTAGACTAGCTACTTCTGGTGCAACCCACTCCCATGGTGTGACGGGCGGTGTGTACAAGGCCCGGGAACGTATTCACCGCGACATTCTGATTCGCGATTACTAGCGATTCCGACTTCACGCAGTCGAGTTGCAGACTGCGATCCGGACTACGATCGGTTTTATGGGATTAGCTCCACCTCGCGGCTTGGCAACCCTTTGTACCGACCATTGTAGCACGTGTGTAGCCCAGGCCGTAAGGGCCATGATGACTTGACGTCATCCCCACCTTCCTCCGGTTTGTCACCGGCAGTCTCCTTAGAGTGCCCACCATAACGTGCTGGTAACTAAGGACAAGGGTTGCGCTCGTTACGGGACTTAACCCAACATCTCACGACACGAGCTGACGACAGCCATGCAGCACCTGTCTCAGTGTTCCCGAAGGCACCAAACCATCTCTGGTAAGTTCACTGGATGTCAAGGCCTGGTAAGGTTCTTCGCGTTGCTTCGAATTAAACCACATGCTCCACCGCTTGTGCGGGCCCCCGTCAATTCATTTGAGTTTTAACCTTGCGGCCGTACTCCCCAGGCGGTCAACTTAATGCGTTAGCTGCGCCACTAAAATCTCAAGGATTCCAACGGCTAGTTGACATCGTTTACGGCGTGGACTACCAGGGTATCTAATCCTGTTTGCTCCCCACGCTTTCGCACCTCAGTGTCAGTATGAGCCCAGGTGGTCGCCTTCGCCACTGGTGTTCCTTCCTATATCTACGCATTTCACCGCTACACAGGAAATTCCACCACCCTCTGCCCTACTCTAGCTTGCCAGTTTTGGATGCAGTTCCCAGGTTGAGCCCGGGCTTTCACATCCAACTTAACAAACCACCTACGCGCGCTTTACGCCCAGTAATTCCGATTAACGCTTGCACCCTCTGTATTACCGCGGCTGCTGGCACAGAGTTAGCCGGTGCTTATTCTGTCGGTAACGTCAAAACAGCAAGGTATTAACTTACTGCCCTTCCTCCCAACTTAAAGTGCTTTACAATCCGAAGACCTTCTTCACACACGCGGCATGGCTGGATCAGGCTTTCGCCCATTGTCCAATATTCCCCACTGCTGCCTCCCGTAGGAGTCTGGACCGTGTCTCAGTTCCAGTGTGACTGATCATCCTCTCAGACCAGTTACGGATCGTCGCCTTGGTGAGCCATTACCTCACCAACTAGCTAATCCGACCTAGGCTCATCTGATAGCGTGAGGTCCGAAGAGCCCCCACTTTCTCCCGTAGGACGTATGCGGTATTAGCGTCCCTTTCGAGACGTTGTCCCCCACTACCAGGCAGATCCCTAGGCATTACTCACCCGTCCGCCGCTGAATCAGAGAGCAAGCTCCCTTCATCCGCTCGACTTGCATGTGTTAGGCCTGCCGCCAGCGTTCAATCTGAGCCATGATCAAACTCTTCAGTTCAATACTGCAATCGGGTTTTGAGAAAACCCTATAAACTTGGCTCAGCAATCGTTGGTTAAACCATGATTTCTCGTGGAGTAATTTGCGATGCTGATAATCTGTTGACTTCAGTCTTACAGCGCAAGCACCCACACGAATTGCTTGATTCAGTTGTTAAAGAGCGGTTGGTCAAGAATCTTTCGTCTCAACCGAGGCGCGCATTCTACAGCAGCGTCTCATCTTGTCAAGCGGTTATTTTCAGAAGTTTTCAAAATTTCTTTTTCAACTTCAACCACTTGCGCTTCGTTCGATTTGGCATCTCACGTTAGCGGGAGGCGAATTCTACAGCGTTACTCGCTGCTGTCAACACCCTTTTTTCACCGCTTTCGATTCGAGCCACAAGCCGGAAAACCGAAGCACTTCCAACCCTATCTAGAAACCGTTAACTCGTTGATCTACAAGGAGTTTTCGGTTCCGACTGCGCCGGAAGTGGGGCGAATTATAGAGACATCTGCAGGGGCGTCAACCCTTATTTTTACTTATTTGTTATATCGGTCGGAAACAGCCCAAAAGCAAAGGGGCGAGCCTTGCGGCTCGCCCCTTTCTTGCATCTATATAGCCAATGCCTTTCTCACTTCAACGTGACGCGCCCGAATGCCTTCTTGCCAGCCTGGCAAACATGGGTCGCACCCACTTTGAAGATAAAGCCACGATCAACCACCTCGCCATCGACACGCACACCGCCAGACGCTAGCAAATCGCGAGCAATCGCAGAATTCTTCACCAACCCGGCCTTATTAAGAACAGCAGCAATTGGCATATCCTCAGCAGCCTCCACAGCAATCTCCGGCAAATCTTCCGGCAGCTCACCATCTTTCATTCGGTTGCCCGCCGAGCGATGCGCCGAAGCGGCCGCTTCTTCACCATGGAAACGAGCAACGATCTCTTCCGCCAGCTTGATCTTGACGTCCCGCGGATTCGCACCCGCCTCGCAATCGGCCTTGAAGGCATTGATCTCTTCCATTGAGCGGAAGCTCAACAGCTCGAAGTAGCGCCACATCAACGCATCCGGAATGGAGACCAGCTTGCTGTACATGACGCCCGGCGCTTCCTGAATACCGACATAGTTGCCCAAGGACTTGGACATCTTCTTCACACCATCCAGACCTTCGAGCAGCGGCATGGTCAATACGCACTGCGCTTCCTGACCGTAAGCGCGCTGAAGCTCACGCCCCATTAGAAGGTTGAACTTCTGATCAGTACCACCCAGCTCCACATCAGCGCGCAAGGCAACAGAGTCATAGCCCTGCACCAATGGGTAAAGGAATTCGTGGATAGCGATGGACTGGTTCGACTTGTATCGCTTGTCGAAGTCATCGCGCTCAAGCATGCGCGCAACGGTGTATTGGGAGGACAAGCGAATGAAGTCGGCCGGACTCATTTGATCCATCCACGTGGAGTTGAACGCCACCTCGGTCTTGGCTGGATCGAGAATCTTGAAGACCTGCGACTTGTACGTTTCGGCGAAGTCGAGCACTTGCTCGCGAGTCAGCGGAGGACGGGTCGCGCTCTTGCCGCTTGGGTCACCGATCATGCCGGTGAAGTCGCCAATCAGAAAGATGACCTGATGCCCCAGGTCCTGGAACTGGCGCAGCTTATTAATAAGCACCGTATGCCCGAGGTGCAAATCCGGCGCCGTAGGGTCGAAACCGGCCTTGATGCGCAGAGGCTGACCACGTTTGAGTTTCGCGACCAGTTCGGACTCGACCAGGAGTTCATCCGCGCCGCGCTTGATCAGCGCCAACTGCTCTTCAACCGACTTCATAACCGCCCCGTAATGCCCTATTTCAAAGGGAAACAACCATACAAGATCACCGCCCAAATACAAGTTCCGGAAACAGCCATGCGACGAATCGGGGAGCGATCCGCACGCGAGCTTGCCTCAGGCATGATTTGGTTATATTTTATACAGTTATTTCATCTTCATCATGTCATTCATCTTTTCCATTTCATCTTTTTTCAAAGTCAAAATCACTTATGAACGACACTCCGCCTAAAGCGCCCCCGCTTTATCCGAAGAGCCACCTGCTCGCAGCCAGCGGTATCGCGGCCCTGCTGAGCCTGGCCCTTCTGGTTTTCCCATCCAGCGATGTCGAAGCCAAGAAAACCAGCCTCAGTCTCGAACCAGAAACCCCGATTGAGCAGTTGAAGCAAGAACAAGACGCTCAAGATCAGTCTCAGGCCACAGAACTCCCCGCTGAATCTCCATTTGCACAAATCGACAATGGCGACGACGCGACTGACGACACAGCCAAGACGGAACCTGAAACTGTGCCCGCCAAAAAGGCTGTCGCCGCCGCAAAAGGCCCCAACCATAAGGAAGTCGTCGTCGCCAAAGGTGACACGCTCTCGACCCTGTTCGAGAAAGTGGGTTTGCCGCCTGCGGCTGTCCATGAAGTCATGGCCAGCGACAAACAGGCCAAACAGTTTAGCCAGTTGAAAAATGGCCAGGTCCTGCAGTTCGAGCTGACGCCAGACGGCAATCTCAAGCAACTGCACAGCAAGCTGAATGATCTGGAAAGCATCAGCCTCTCCAGAACGGAAAAGGGCTACACGTTTACTCGCGATGTCAGCAAACCTAACGTGCGCACAGCCTACGTTCATGGCGTGATCAACAATTCGTTGTCGCAATCGGCCCAGCGCGCTGGCCTGAGTCACAGCATGACCATGGATATGGCCAACATCTTCGGCTATGACGTGGACTTCGCGCAGGACATCCGCAAGGGTGACGAATTCGATGTGATCTACGAGCAGAAAGTCATCAACGGCAAGACTGTCGGCACCGGCAACATTCTGTCCGCCCGCTTCACTAACCGCGGCAAGACCTACACCGCCGTGCGCTATACCAACAAGCAAGGCAACACCAACTACTACACCGCGGACGGCAACAGCATGCGTAAAGCGTTCATCCGCACGCCGGTTGAATACGCGCGCATCAGTTCGCTGTTCTCGATGGGCCGCAAACACCCGATTCTGAACAAGATCCGCGCCCACAAAGGGATCGACTATGCTGCACCTCGCGGCACACCGATCAAGGCGACTGGCGACGGCAAGGTCATTCTGGCGGGACGTCGCGGCGGCTACGGCAACACGGTGATCATTCAGCACGGCGAAACCTATCGCACCCTTTATGGGCACATGCAGGGCTTCGCCAAAGGCATTCAGAATGGCTCAGTGGTCAAGCAAGGTCAGGTCATCGGCTATATTGGAACGACCGGCCTGTCGACAGGTCCGCATGTACATTACGAGTTTCAGGTAAACGGCGTTCACGTTGACCCGCTGGGTCAGAAGCTGCCCATGGCAGACCCGATCGCCAAGTCCGAAAAACAGCGGTTCATGCAAGAGAGCCAGCCATTGATGGCACGCATGGACCAGGAAAAGGCCACCATGCTGGCCTCGAGTAAGCGCTGACCCATGACTTTATATGTAGGTGTAATGTCCGGAAGCAGTCTTGATGGACTGGACTTCGCGCTCGTAGAACAGAGTGACCGCCCACGCTTGCTCGGCACTCATTACATTCCCATGCCGGATGATCTGCGCGCCGAACTGCTCGGGTTGTGCGCCAGTGGCCCGGACGAACTGGCCCGCGCGGGTATCGCCGAACAGAAATGGGTGCATCTCGCGGCCCAGGGCGTGCTTGCGCTACTGGACAAACAGAATGTTTCCGCCGGAGAGATTCGCGCCATCGGCAGCCATGGTCAGACTATTCGTCACGAACCGGCGCGCGGCTTCACCATTCAGATTGGTAACCCTGCCCTGCTTGCTGAACTAACGGGCATTACCGTCGTCAGCGACTTCCGCAAGCGTGACATCGCGGCGGGTGGCCAGGGCGCGCCTTTGGTGCCCGCGTTCCATGAAGCACTGTTCGATGACAACAAAGACTATCGTGCGGTCCTGAACGTCGGCGGTTTCAGCAATCTCAGTCTGATCGAGATCGACAAACCCGTATCCGGTTTCGATTCAGGCCCGGGCAACGTGTTGCTCGATGCCTGGATTCAGGCCCAACGCGGATTGAGTTATGACAAGGATGGGGCTTGGGGTGCGAGCGGGTCGGTCAACGCTGACCTGTTGAAGTCGATGCTGAGCGATCAATTCTTCCAGACCCGTGGTCCGAAAAGCACCGGTCGTGAGGTTTTCAACCTTGGCTGGGTTCATCACCACATGTTCCAGTTACCGACATTGAAGCCTGAAGACGTGCAGGCCACGCTGTTGGAAGTGACGGCACTCAGCATCACCGAGTCGCTACAGTCGGCTCAGGCTCAGACCAAAGAGTTGCTGGTCTGTGGTGGCGGCGCTCACAACAAGGCACTGATGGCTCGACTGGCTGCGCTGCTGCCAAACACCAAAGTGTCCAGCACTGCCGAGTTCGGTGTTGATCCTGACTGGGTCGAAGCAATGGCCTTCGCCTGGCTGGCGCATTGCGCGCTGGAAAGCGTCCCTGCCAACCGCCCAAGCGTGACTGGCGCCAAAGGCCTGCGGGTACTGGGTGCGATCTATCCCGCCTGACCTCAGTGCAAAATGCAAAAAGCCCGCAGCGATGCGGGCTTTTTTTGCGCAGACACGATTCAGATCGAGAACGACGACCCGCAACCACAGGTTGTGGCAGCATTTGGGTTTTTGATCACGAAACGCGAGCCTTCCAGCCCTTCCTGATAATCCACCTCTGCGCCTGCCAAGTACTGGAAGCTCATCGGGTCGACCACCAGGCTGACGCCTTCACGCTCAACGATGGTGTCATCATCGGCCACATCTTCATCGAAGGTGAAGCCGTACTGGAAACCGGAACAGCCACCACCGGTCACGAATACACGCAACTTGAGGCGGTCATTGCCCTCTTCATCGACCAGGGTTTTCACTTTGTGCGCTGCACCTTGCGTGAATTCCAGAGCCGTAGGTGTGAAGGATTCAACACTCATGCTCGATATCTCCCGGCGGTAAGCCGTCATAATGCGTAATGACGGCCATTATCCGCTTGTCCTAGAAAACCGGTCAACTATTCCGAGTACAGCTGGAAGCTTCAAACGACAAGCTGCAAGCGAAATGCATACGACCTGACGTTCTCCTGAAGCTTGCCGCTTACGACTTGAAGCTGCCGTCAGGGCAGCATGCCCGCATGAGACAAGCCCAGGCGCTCATCCAGTTCGAACATGATGTTCATGTTCTGCACCGCTTGCCCCGACGCACCTTTGACCAGATTGTCGATGACCGACAGCACAACCACCAGGTCGCCATCCTGTGGACGGTGAACGGCAATACGGCAGACGTTTGCGCCACGAACGCTACGCGTCTCCGGGTGGCTGCCCGCAGGCATCACGTCGACGAACGGCTCATTGGCATAGCGCTTTTCAAACAGCGCCTGCAAATCGACGGACTTGTCGACCACGGTCGAATACAGTGTCGCGTGAATACCACGAATCATCGGAGTCAGGTGCGGCACGAAAGTCAGGCCAATATCCCCACCCGCTGCGCGGCGCAGACCCTGGCTGATTTCCGGCAGATGGCGATGCCCCTTCACAGCATAGGCCTTGAAGCTTTCGCTGGTCTCGGAATAGAGCGAACCAACGCTGGCACCACGACCTGCGCCGCTGATGCCGGACTTGCAGTCAGCGATCAGGCGTGTCGGATCGGCCAGCCCCGCTTCGAGCAACGGCAGGAAGCCCAGTTGAGTCGCCGTCGGGTAGCAACCCGGAACGGCGATCAGGCGAGCACCCTTGATTTTTTCGCGATTGACTTCAGGCAGGCCGTACACCGCCTCAGGCAGCAACTCTGGCGCGCCGTGAGGCTGGTTGTACCATTTGGCCCATTCGATCGGATCTTGCAGACGGAAGTCGGCGGACAGGTCGATGACCTTGGTGCCCGCCGCCAGCAGTTCGCCCGCCAGCGCGTGGGCGACACCGTGAGGCGTGGCGAAGAACACCACGTCGCAAGCGCCCAGCACCTTTACATCAGGAACACTGAACGCCAGCCCGTCGTAATGACCGCGCAGGTTTGGATACATGTCGGCCACTGGCAGACCTGCTTCGGAGCGCGAAGTGATCGCAACCACTTCAGCTTCTGGATGTTGTGCCAGAAGACGCAGCAACTCGACGCCGGTGTAACCCGTGCCACCGACGATACCGACCTTGACCATAACCTGCCCTCAACGAAACCACTGGAAAGCCGCTGATAATATGAGCCAGACGCCCTTGGGACAACCGTGAACGTGACGTACGGGCACACGAGCCACTACTATTTGCGCCACCGTGATCCTGGAAAAAACCAAAATGCTCTATCTGTGGATAAAAGCACTGCACATCGTTTCCATCGTCTGCTGGTTCGCCGGCCTCTTCTATCTCCCCCGCCTGTTCGTTTACCACGCCATGAGCGAGGACGCGGTCAGCCGTGAACGTTTCTGCACCATGGAGCGCAAGCTGTATCGCGGCATCATGGGACCGGCGATGATCGCCACGCTGGTGTTTGGTATCTGGCTGATTACACTCATCCCCGGCTATCTCCAGCAGGGCTGGCTGCACGCCAAGCTGACATTGGTGGTGATCCTGATCGGCTATCACCACATGTGCGGCGCCCAAGTGAAGCGCTTCGCTCGGGGCGAAAACGGCCGCAGTCACGTTTTTTACCGTTGGTTCAATGAAATCCCTGTACTGATTCTGCTGGCGATCGTCATTCTGGTAGTCGTCAAGCCGTTCTGATCTCAGACAAGAGACGCATTTAACCCCTGACAAGGAAGCCAAGCATGGCCGAGCACTTCAAGATCGTTTTCGAGGGACAACTGCGAACGGGTGTCGATTTGGAAACCGCGCGCCTGAATCTGGCGCAACTGTTCAAAAGCGACGTTTCCGGCGTAGACCGGTTGTTCACGGGCAAGCCGATTATTGTCAAACGTGGCCTGACTCACGATGATGCGCAGCGCTACCTGAAGGCGTTGAACGACGCGGGCGTGGACGCGCGGATCGAGTCCGAGCAGCCTGTCGCCTGGACCCTTGAAGAAATCGAAGAACCCGCGCCAGTGAAGCCGTCCCTCGAACCTGCCGCATCGCCTTACGCACCACCCCGGTCATCTGTCACCCCGGATTGGCCAACCGAGGGTGAACTCAAGGTGTTCACCGTTCAGGGTCGAATTGGTCGGCTACGCTACCTGGCCTGGACCATGGTACTGACGTTCGTGGGTCTGCTGCTCGCCGCTCTGTGCTTCGGCATCATGAGCCTGTCACTGGTGGCGGGAGGCCTATTAGGCGCAGTGCTGCTCGTTGCGCTGATCGTCGTCAGCATCCAGATGGGCGCACAACGGCTGCACGATGCCGGTTGGTCGGCGTGGCTGCTCTTGCTCAACCTCGTGCCCTTCGTGGGCAGCTTCTTTCCGTTTCTGATGATGGTCATTCCCGGCAATAGTGGCCCGAACCGCTACGGCCCACCGCCGCCACCCAATAATAAAGGCGTAAAGTGCCTCGCCGCGCTCTGGCTGATCTTCCTGGTGCTGGTGTTTATCGGTGGATTGACAGGCGGCTTACAGAAAGTCAAAGACGAAGTCGAAATCACCACCGGCGAATACGAACAATCGTTGCCGTATGACGATGACGCCGACAGCGCTGCACAGCCGGTCGTTCCGGTAGACCCGGCCGACGACCCATCCGACACCGACGATAATCAATAACTGCCTGGCAGCAAGGATGCTGTTTCGACACTCGCAACACGCTCATTGGAGAACTGCATGACCCGTTACGCCTTGGTCACAGGCGCATCCAGCGGCATTGGCCTGGCCATTGCCGAAGCCTTGGCCCGTCGTGGTCGCCCTTTGATTCTGGTTTCCCGCCACCGGGACATGCTGGAAAGCATCGCGATCGAATTCACCCAACGCTTTGGCGTGGAGGTGCTGTTTCGTGCCTGCGATCTGGGGGAGCCGCTGCGGCTGTCCGGTTTCTTGTTGGAGCTGGAGGATGGCGAACGGCAAATCGACCTGCTGGTGAACTGCGCAGGCATCGGCAACAGCGGACCGTTTCTGGCTCAGGAATGGGCGCAAGAACAGGATTTGCTCGACTTGAACGTGCTGGCGCTGACTCGTCTGTGTCACACCGTCGGCAACCTGATGGCAGTGCAGGGTGGCGGACAAATCCTCAACGTTGCCTCAATCATGGGTTTTCAACCCGGCCCGTGGATGAGCACCTACGCGGCGAGCAAGGCGTTTGTGCTGCACTTTTCGGAAGGCCTGCGCGAAGAGCTGAAAAAAACCGGGGTAAAGATCTCCGTGCTGTGCCCTGGCCCGACACGAACGTCGTTCTTCCGGACCGCACAGTTGAACGCTGATAAATTCACCGATGACAAGACCATGACCGCTGAAGAGATCGCGCTCTATACCGTGCGCGCGCTCGACAAGAATCGGGCGATCATCATTCCGGGCTGGCGCAATCGGTTCATGACCCGCCTGCCTCGGCTTGTTGGCCGCTGGCTCACGCGCAAAATCTGGGGCTCGATGCTGAAATCCCGGACACCGATCTGAACGCACGACCGCAAAGAAATGGCTGGGCGCAGCAGGAGCTGCTCAGTACACTCGGCTCATTCCTCTCATAAGGAGACACACGGCTGTGACAACTCTGTTCACCAAGATCATCAACCGGGAAATCCCGGCGAAGATCATTTATGAAGACGACCAGGTACTGGCCTTCCACGACATCGCCCCTCAGGCGCCGATCCATTTTCTGGTCATCCCGAAAAAGCCCATCGCGACCCTGAACGACGTCACTGAAGAGGACAAAGGCCTGTTGGGTCACATCTTGTTCACCGCGCAGCGTCTGGCCAAAGAGCAAGGTTGCGAGGACGGATTCCGCGTGGTCATGAACACCAATGAGAAAGGCGGCCAGACCGTCTATCACATTCACATGCACGTGTTGGGCAAGCGTCAGATGACCTGGCCGCCGGGCTGAGTCGCGATTTCAACGAGTTACATCCGCCGAGCGTCTATCTGGCGCTCCGGCGGGCTGACGCAAGACAAGCCTCGTCACATTGATTGAGGTAGACTGGCCGCCGTGGATTTATCCGGAGGTGCCCATGGCTACCGAACGTCACTACTCCCCTATCGACCGTTTCCTTCTGCAAGCCGATGCCGCGATGAAAACGCTGCTGCCTGCCAGCGCGCATTCCCATCGTCCGTCGCCGGCCATCGTCCAGCCTGATTCGAAGATGAGCGAGACCGACAGCAAACATGTCGCCGGCCTCATGCGCATCAACCATACCGGCGAGGTCTGCGCTCAAGCGCTGTACCAGGGCCAGGCCCTCACGGCCAAGTTGCCCCATGTGCGCAAGGCCATGGAACACGCCGCTGAGGAAGAGATCGACCATCTGGTGTGGTGCGAGCAACGTATTCGCCAACTGGGCAGCCACACCAGCGTGCTCAATCCGCTGTTTTACGGGATGTCGTTCGGGATTGGCGCAATGGCCGGTCTGATCAGCGACAAAGTGAGCCTCGGTTTTGTAGCCGCTACCGAAGATCAGGTGTGCAAGCACTTGAACGAGCACTTGGAGCAGTTGCCGGTAGAGGATGAAAAGTCTCGGGCGATTCTGGAACAGATGCGCACAGATGAAGAGCAGCACGCTGAAGGTGCCATCGAGGCAGGCGGTTACCGCTTCCCGGCTCCAGTCAAATTCGGGATGAGTTTGCTGGCCAAGGTGATGACCAAGAGCACGTATCGCATCTGAAGGTAGTTCTGTGCGGCCAACGCAGCTCTTGTGGGAGCCGGCTTTCGCCAGCAAGCCGGCTCCCACAGCATATCAACAAGAGCCCTTAACCCAGCTCGATGATCTCGTAGTCGTGGGTGATCTCAACGCCCGCCGCGCCCAGCATGATCGACGCCGAGCAATATTTCTCGGCCGACAGCTCGATCGCACGCTTCACTTGCGTCTCTTTCAGCCCACGCCCCTTGACCACGAAATGTAGGTGGATCTTGGTGAACACCTTGGGGTCTTCGGTGGCGCGTTCGGCTTCCAGAAACGCTTCGCAGCTTTCAACCGGCTGACGTGCTTTCTTGAGGATGCTGACGACGTCGAAGTTGCTGCAACCGCCCAGGCCAATCAGCACCATTTCCATCGGGCGCACACCCAGGTTGCGGCCACCGGCTTCAGGCGGGCCGTCCATCACGACCACATGGCCGCTGCCCGATTCGCCGAGGAACATGGCCTCACCCGCCCATTGAATACGCGCTTTCATCCCCAGGACTCCCATGTTTGAAAAAGGCGGCCAGCTTAGCACAAGGTCGAGGTGTCGCTGAGCGGGTCAGAAAATGCCGATAAGCGACAGAAATGTAGGAAATTTCTGAAAAAATGGCTAATTGCCGCTGCCGAACTGCGACAAATCGGAAATACTGCCGATACCTATAAGAATGCCGCAGGGCGCAGTTTTTTACGGGATACCTCTATGGTTGCCATGACCCCTCCGAACAAAGTGAAGCTGGTCGACAAACTTCTTCCCCACGCCCAACGGCGTCGCTGTCCCGCCAAGAGCAACATCATTTGTGCGGGCGAGCAATCCGAATCGCTGTATCTGATCATCAAGGGCTCGGTCACGATTCTGATCGAAGACAGCGACGGGCGCGAAATGATCGTGGCCTACCTCAACAGCGGGGATTTCTTCGGTGAATTGGGCCTTTTCCAACCCGTGAACAGCGGTTCACGCAGTGCCTGGGTGCGTGCCAAAACCGAGTGCGAAGTGGCTGAAATCACCTACGCCAAATTCCGCGAACTGAGTCAGCACGATCCTGAACTGATGTACGCCATGGGCGGACAAATGGCTGAACGCCTGCGCAATACCACGCGTAAAGTCGGCGATCTGGCGTTTCTCGACGTCACCGGTCGTGTCGCCCGCAGCCTGCTGGACCTTTGCAAACAGCCCGATGCGATGACTCACCCCGACGGCATGCAGATCAAGATCACACGCCAAGAGATTGGTCGTATCGTAGGTTGTTCGCGTGAAATGGTGGGGCGCGTGTTGAAGTCGCTGGAAGAACAAAAGCTGGTGCACGTACGCGGCAAGACCATGGTGGTCTACGGCACTCGCTGACCGCGCAGTTACAAGCGGGCGAAAACGTCCGCGTAGCGCTCACCCAACCGGTCGAGAAAATCGGGGGCGGCGAACAACTCATGCAAGGCAATGTGACTGTCAGCGCGGCAACGCTGCTCAAGGTCGCACATCTCGTTGAAGCGGTTGACGGCATTGACCATGTCGACCCGCTCATTGTCCAGCAGCATCGCGCCATGGGCGAGCACCACAGGGCGCTGCCCACCTTGACTCTGACGCCAGCGCTGAGCGGTGCCCACCATCTTGCGACCATTCAGGTTAACGTTGAAGCGACCGTCACAAAACGCCCCTTCGACTTCACCCAAAGACGCGGCGCCACCCAATTCGCTCAACACGTCGAGCATGGGCTGACACAAACGCATGTAGGCATTTTCGATGCGATCGCGATCGTGGTCGGTCGTAGGCTGA
This sequence comes from Pseudomonas sp. Pseu.R1, assembly GCF_045764065.1. NCBI lineage: Bacteria > Pseudomonadati > Pseudomonadota > Gammaproteobacteria > Pseudomonadales > Pseudomonadaceae > Pseudomonas > Pseudomonas sp. Pseu.R1. The sequence goes on from NZ_JBJGEE020000001.1 coordinate 2,967,857, forward strand.
ACATAGACCAGCGCGACGTTTACAGTGGCCGGGGATTGCGGAACCGGTTCGCCGCCGCTTTCGCGCAACAGAATGGGCCAGCCGATGTCGGCCAGTGTTTCGCTGGCTTCGGTGAAGCCTTCGAGGCGGCTGAGGCGACGAGGCATGACCAGCGCATGATCGGTGGGGCGCCAGAACAACAGCCCGTAATCGGCATCACCGGCGCAGACGGAAGCCAATAGATCCTGTTCGGCCTTGAGGCCTGCTTCTACGCAGATGTCGGTTACACGCATGTTCATAGAAATCCTTGATGAGCCTCAACGCGGTCTTGAGTGAGCGGGCTCTCAGAGGATTACTCCGTTACTGATCCACCGCATTCGCCAGCAAGCGGAGCGCCGCCCGGCCGGCTCCCACAGATTCAGTGTCGAGCACAACCATTGAAGTCGGCGTGGCGTTTGTGGGAGCCGCCTTGGTGGCGAATGCCGTTAAGCAGCCACCACAGAATCTCCCCTTTGGCACGGGTCGTCTTGGCGAATGCTCCAATCACTCAATCCAGCGTGCTGGACTTGATCGCCGCTGTGCCCTTCTCCGGGAAAAACAGACGCTGCAATTCCACACCCGGCTTCTCGGCGCGCATGAACGCTTCGCCAACGAGGAAGGAATAGACCTCGTTGATTTCCATCAGCTCAACGTCTGCGCGGTTCAAAATGCCGCTTTCGGTCACGACCAAACGATCACGCGGGATGCGCGGCAGCAGGTCCAGTGTGGTCTCCAGGCTGACGTCGAACGTGTGCAGGTTGCGGTTGTTAATGCCGACCAGCGGGGTGTCGAGGGTTTTCAAGGCCCGCTCCAGTTCGTCACCGTCGTGCACTTCCACCAGCACATCAAGTTTGTTGGCCTTGGCAACGGCGGCCAACTCCGCCATCTGCACATCATCAAGGGCCGAGACGATCAGCAGGATGCAATCGGCCCCCAAGGCGCGAGCTTCGACGATCTGATACGGGTCGATCATGAAGTCCTTGCGAATGACCGGCAGCTTGCACGCCCCACGGGCTTCTCTCAGGTAAGCATCGGCGCCCTGAAAGAAGTCGATGTCGGTCAGCACGGACAAACAGGTCGCGCCGCCCGCTTCATAGCTCTTGGCGATTTCGGCAGGCTGGAAGTTCTCCCGGATCACGCCTTTGCTCGGCGACGCCTTCTTGATTTCGGCAATAACCGCAGGTTGCTTGCGCTTGGCCTGCTCGATCAAGGCGTTGGCGAAGCCGCGTGGTGCGTCGGCGGTGGCGACCAGGGTTTCCAGCTCGGACAAGCTGACGCTGGCGCGGCGCGCCGCAACTTCTTCGGCCTTACGGGCCAGAATCTTTTCCAGTACCGTCGGCACGCTCATCCTTCATTCTCCTGTTTGAATACCGCTGTAAAAGCACCCAGCTCTTCCAGTTTTTCACGGGCAAGCCCGGTGTGCAGCGCATCGTGGGCCAGCTCGACGCCTTCTTTCAATGTAGAGGCATGATCAGCAGCATAGAGCGCCGCGCCCGCATTGAGCACGATCATTTCGGCCGCTTTCTGACCATGTTCGGTTTTGCGGCGACCCAGCGCGTCCCGGATCAACTCCAGTGACTGCTGCGGGCTGTCCACCACCAGACCGAACAGGCTCTGGCTCTTCATGCCCAAATCTTCCGGCTGCACCCAGTATTCAGTGACTTCGCCGTTCTTGAGTTCGGCGACGAAGGTCGGCGCGGCGAGACTGAACTCGTCCAGACCGTCCTGCGAATGCACCACTAGCACGTGCTTGCTGCCCAGACGCAGCAACACTTCCGCCAACGGGCGGCACAAGGCCTGATTGAACACGCCGACCACCTGGTGTTTAACACCTGCCGGATTGGTCAGCGGACCGAGCATATTGAACAGAGTGCGCAGCCCCAATTCCTTGCGCGGTCCCGCCGCATGCTTCATGGCTTGATGATGGGTCTGAGCGAACATGAAACCGATGCCGACGCTGTCGATGCAGCGTGCGACCTGAACCGGCGTCAGGTTCAGATAAACGCCTGCCGCCTCCAGCAAATCAGCACTGCCGCTCTTGCCCGAAACCGCGCGGTTGCCGTGTTTGGCGACCGTGCAGCCTGCTGCCGAAATCACCAGAGAAGCGGCAGTGGAAACGTTGAAGATATTCGCGCCATCGCCACCGGTGCCGACGATGTCGACCACGCGATCCAGCGATTGCAATTGAACTTGATCGGCCAGCTCACGCATCACCGAAACGGCACCGACGATTTCGTCGATGGTTTCGCTCTTCATGCGCATGCCCATCAGGAAAGCGCCAATCTGCGCCTGAGTGCACTGACCGGTCATGATTTCGCGCATGACGTCGCGCATTTCGTCGGTGGTCAGGTCCAGTTGATTCACGACCCGGCCCAACGCCGTTTTGATATCCATTGCCATATCGAAGTGTCCTTAACCCTGACGCGTGCCGCCGGTCTGTTTGAGGAAGTTGGCGAACAGCTCATGGCCCTGCTCGGAAAGAATCGACTCAGGGTGGAATTGCACACCCTCGACGTTCAGGGTCTTGTGGCGCACGCCCATGATTTCGTCGACAGAACCGTCTTCAAGCTGAGTCCAGGCGGTGATTTCCAGGCAATCGGGCAGGGTTTCGCGCTTGACCACCAGCGAATGATAGCGGGTCACGGTCAGTGGGTGCTTCAGGCCTTCAAAGACGCCCTGATCTTCGTGGATCAGGTCACTGGTCTTGCCGTGCATGACCTGACGCGCACGAACCACATCGCCACCAAAGGCCTGGCCGATGGCTTGATGCCCCAGACACACGCCCAGAACCGGCAACTTGCCCGCGAAATGTTTGATCACGTCGATGGAAACGCCCGCCTCGTTCGGCGTGCAAGGGCCTGGCGAAACCACGATTCGCTCCGGGTTAAGGGCTTCGATCTCAGCGACGGTCATTTCGTCGTTGCGGATCACTTTAACATCGGCGCCCAGCTCGCCCAGGTACTGCACGACGTTATAGGTAAAGGAGTCGTAGTTATCGATCATCAGCAGCATGGTGTGCTTAACCTCTTGAATTCTGACTTGGTGCGAACCTTCGAAATCCGTGCCCGATTTCATCGCAGCGTGCCCGATCACTGAAATGATCATCCGGCAGCGGGGGCGTCACGGTTTGAAGGCAGGGTATTGCGAAGCCGGAGGGTCCGGCAGGAGAAAAGTCAGGCGCGCCAACGCCAGCGGGCGTGGGCCTTGATAACGCGCATCAAGAGTTTGCTGACAGTCGTCACGGAAGGTGTCTCATCTAAACGTTTCGGGACATTAGCGTACCGGGTCACACGGCGCAACCGCATTCTACGATAGAAAAATCCCATTGGATGCAGTCAGAACAGCGCACAGAAAGCGGATCAGCGCACATCGAGACAAACGGCGCGCGAGGCGCCGTTCCCGGCAGCGATCAGGCCTCAGGCGTCTGCTCTGCCAACGCCACGGCGCGGAACATCGCACGGCGCTTGTTGAGGGTCTCTTCCCACTCCAGCGCAGGCACAGAGTCGGCCACGATACCGCCGCCCGCCTGCACGTGCAGCTCGCCATTTTTGATCACAGCGGTCCGGATCGCGATGGCGGTATCCATGTTGCCGTTCCATGCCAGATAGCCCACCGCGCCACCGTAAACGCCACGTTTGACCGGCTCCAGTTCGTCGATGATTTCCATCGCCCGAATTTTCGGCGCACCAGACAACGTGCCCGCTGGCAGAATCGCCCGCAAAGCGTCCATCGCACTCAGGCCTTCCTTCAACTGGCCGGTGACGTTGGACACGATGTGCATCACGTTGGAATAACGCTCGATGACCATCTTCTCGGTCAATTTCACCGAACCGATCTCGGAGACGCGCCCGGTGTCATTACGGCCCAGATCAATGAGCATCAAGTGCTCGGCAATTTCCTTGTCGTCGGACAGCAGGTCGACTTCCAGCGCGTGGTCGGCTTCTTCGGTCGCGCCGCGAGGGCGTGTCCCGGCAATAGGACGCACGGTGATCAGGTTGTCTTCGACCCGCACCAGCACTTCCGGCGAACTGCCGACAACGTGGAAGTCGCCGAAGTTGAAGAAATACATGTACGGCGTTGGGTTAAAGCAGCGCAGCGCGCGATACAGATCGATCGGCGCGGCCTTGAAATCGATGGACATGCGCTGCGACGGCACCACCTGCATGCAGTCGCCCGCCAGGATGTATTCCTTGATGGTGTCGACGGCTTTTTCGTAGTCGCCCTGAGTGAAGCTGGAGCGAAATACCGGATCGGCCGCCTGTGGACGAGTCAGGTCCAGACCGCGACGTGGCGTGATCGGCTGACGCAATTTATCCATCAATCGATCGAGGCGCGCGCGACCATTTTCAAAGGCTTCCGGTTGCGTCGGATCGACCAGCACGATGGCGTGCATCTTGCCCGCCAGGTTGTCGAACACCACCACGGCGTCGGACACCATCAGCAGAATGTCAGGCACGCCCACTGGATCAGGGTTCGGGCATTTGCCCAGACGCGGTTCGACGTAACGCACGCAGTCATAACCGAAGTAACCCACCAGACCGCCGTTGAAGCGCGGCAGGCCAGGGATGGTCGGCACGTTGTAACGCGCTTTGAAGGTCTCGACGAAAGCCAGCGGGTCTTCAACCTCCATACGCTCGGTCTCGACACCGTCATGGGTCACGCTGACGGTATGATCGTGCACACGCATCACGGTGCGGCACGGCAGGCCGATGATCGAATAACGCCCCCACTTCTCGCCGCCCTGCACCGACTCCAATAGATAGGAGTTCGGCTCATCGGCAAGTTTCAGGTAGATCGACAGCGGCGTGTCGAAGTCAGCGATGGTTTCAAGGGCAAGCGGAATGCGGTTGTAGCCTTCAGCGGCCAAACGCAGGAATTCTTCGCGGGTCATGATCAGCCTCGTGGTCTGAGGGTAAAACGGTCAGGTGTGCAAACGCGCCGCAGGTGCGGCCAGATTCAAGTCAGGCGCGCCAACGCCAGCGGGCCAAGGCCTTGATGACTTTCATCCAGAGTTTGCGAGTGACCACCACGATGGATTCTCTAAAGGAGGGGGCTTGAACGTCGGGCAACGTTATCTCAGCCCCAGCCTCTAAGCAACCGGGAATCAGTTTGCGCAAGTCGTCGATGACCAGCGCCGGAGATTCTTCGGCAATCGGGCGTCCATGGTTGTAGCCGTAGCTCAACGCGACACACGCTACGCCAGCGGCCTTGGCCGCCAACACGTCATTGCGCGAGTCACCCACGAACAGCGATTGCGACCCCGGAATACCGGACATTTTCATGACGAAAAACAGCGCAGCCGGATCGGGCTTCTGCTGGGGAAGCGTGTCGCCGCCGACGATCCAGCGGAAGAATCGTCCCAGCTTCATGTCATCCAGCAGCGGCGCGACAAAGCGTTCCGGCTTGTTGGTGATCAGGGCCATTTCGACACCCTGCTTTTGCAGCCACTTGAGCGTCTCACGCACGCCCGGGTAAACCCGGGTCAACGAGTGATTGTCGCCGTAGGCTTCCATGAAGATGGCCAAGGCTTGCTCGGTCTCGGCCTCATCGACCGCCGAGTGATCCATGTCGTTGGCCAGCGCGCGACGTACCAGTACCCGCACGCCATTGCCGATCCAGTCGCGAACCCGCTCGATACCGGCAGGTGCGCGACCGAGCTGGATCAGTGTCTTGTCCACAGCTGCGGCCAGATCCGGCACCGAGTCGACCAGCGTGCCATCCAGATCGAACATGATCAGTTTGGGCAGGCGACCTGGAAACAGCTGTTCGAAGCCGCTCATCAGCGCGCCAACGCCAGTTCTGCACGCATCTTTTCAATGACTTCTTTGTAGTCAGGCGCATTGAAAATGGCCGAGCCTGCCACGAAGGTGTCCGCGCCAGCGGCGGCGATTTCGCGGATGTTGTTGACGTTGACGCCGCCATCGATTTCCAGACGGATGTCACGACCGGACGCATCGATCAGCGCGCGGGCTTCGCGCAACTTGTTGAGCGTGCCGGGGATGAATTTCTGACCGCCGAAACCTGGGTTGACGCTCATGAGCAGGATCATGTCGACCTTGTCCATGACGTACTCAAGCAGGTTCAACGGGGTCGCCGGGTTGAATACCAGACCGGACTTGCAGCCCGCTTCGCGGATCAGTTGCAAGGAACGGTCGATGTGCTGGGTCGCTTCCGGGTGGAAAGTGATGTAGGTCGCACCGGCTTCGACGAAGTCGCCGATGATGCGGTCGACCGGGCTGACCATCAGGTGCACGTCGATCGGTGCAGTGATGCCGTATTTACGCAGTGCCGCGCAGACCATCGGGCCGATGGTGAGGTTGGGGACGTAGTGGTTGTCCATGACGTCGAAGTGAACGATGTCGGCGCCAGCGGCCAGAACATTGTCGACTTCCTGCCCCAGACGGGCGAAATCGGCGGACAGAATCGACGGAGCAATAGCGAAGGGCTGCATGACGCACCTTTTTTGAGCGAAATCACGGTGGCGCGCATTGTACTCCAAGAGTTTGAAACATGGTGTGTGTGGCGGATGAATGCGGGGGCATGTAGTCGCAATGTAACTGATGCGCACGCCCCCTGCAGCAGTCCGCCGGACTTGATCGTACCCACGCTCCCGGTGGGCACGCGGCACCTGACGCTCCTGCGTCAGTGCGACGCAGAGCGTCGCAAGCGGCATTCCCACGTGGGAGCGTGGGCACGATCAACATGCGGTGGTACATCCGAAAGAGATGGATTGGATGTACCGGCCAATCGCGAATGAATTCGCTCCTACAGGGCCCGTGTTTACAGCTCACAGGTGATGTGTGTCGATCAATCCACCAACGCTTCTTCCTTCACGCGCTCAGCCTTGGCCGCTGGCTTGGCATCCACCGCTTTCAAGTCCTTGCTGAACGTGCCGTCCACTTCGCCCTTGAAGAAATTCTTGCCGTAGATCAGCAGGCACAGCACCACGCCAATCCCGAACGCCCAGCTCGCGCCCTTGATCGCCAACACTGCGCCGATCACGCCCGCGATCCCCAAGTCGCGCTGGCTACGGGCTTCGAGGATACCCAAGCGCACGCTTACGTAACCTTGAATCAGCAGAGTCAGCGACAACGCCACACCCAAAATTGGCTGCACCAGCGTCACGACTGGCAACAGCAGCAAACCGGTGTTGGTGCCCCAACGGAACGAGCCCACGCCGCCGATGATCGACTGCATGGCTTTCGGGCCGCCTTTGAAACGCTCGATCACCACGACCAACATCGCCGCCCATTTCGGTCCACACATGGCGACATCCGGGCCAAAGATGCTCATGAAGGCGTTACGCGCGCCAAAGATCCAGTGAGCACGATCCGGGTTGTAATCGACGACTTCGTCGGTACGCACCGTTTCCGCCTCATCGAGCAGCGATTTCGCACTCAGCACGTCGCCAAACACGATGATGTACACCGCCAGCATGGTCGGCAGGGCCGAGATGAACATCGACAGTGGCGGCATGCCCAGCCCAAAAACGGTGTAGTTGTGCCACAGCCCGGCGAAGTCCGGCTTGCTGATGCCCCATTGAATGGTCGGCCACGGCGCTTCGCCGAACAACGGTGCAATGACCACGGCCAGCAGGATGATCGGCAGAATCCCCAGTTTGGCGAAGTTCCACCAGAAGCGGTTGCGCTGTTTCAGCTCGTTGAAGTGCTGCGAGAAGATCAGGTAGAACGCGATGCCGACGGCGATGGAAATGGTCCAGGGCAGTACGTTGAATTTGCCGCCGACCTGAAATACTGCAATCACCGCACTCAGACCGGCGCCCACGATGATTCCAGACTTGATCGCCGGGGGCACGTATTCGACGACCTTCCTCGCCATGCCCGTCGCGCCGAGTGCTATCGAGAACACCCCGAGCATTAACTGAAAGGCAATCAGCGCATGAACACGCTCCGGCCCCATGGGGAATTGCGCGCAGTAGGCCATCAGCAAAGGAACGGCAGGGGTGATCCAGCCGGGAACGGTCGGGTCGCCCAGCAGGTGGTGTGTCAGGTAGAGCAAACCGTTGAGCATGACGACCGCCAGCGCCACTTCGAATGGCATGCCGAGCAGTTCAGTCATCAACGGAATGGCCGCCAGGTCCACTGCACACATCAGCAGACCTTGCAGGTAATCCGGCATCTCGAACTTGTAGTGAATGAACGGCAACCGGACCTTGAATGGGCCGAGCGGGATGTACGGGCTTTCGCTCCGCTGTTGAGGAGAGTTGGACATGCTGTGTACCTGTTTTATTGGTCTTATTTCTGGGTCGTGTCGCGGCATACGCCCGAACCGCTGGATCGGGCGTTGTGTTTCTGGGATCAGTAAGCGGCGCGGTAGATCTTCTCGATATCAGCGGCGGTCAATTGGCGAGGGTTGTTGCGCATCAGGCGGTCGATTTTACTGGCCTCTTCGGCCATGGCCGGGATCGCGTCTTCCGGCACGTTGAAACTGCGCATGCCTGTCGGGATATCGACGGCGGCGCACAGGTCGGCCATGGCTTTGACGGCCTGATCGGCGGCGTCTTTATCGCTCAGATCAGCAACCCGCACGCCCATGGCTTCGGCGATGTCACGGAAACGCTCGACGCAGGCCATCTTGTTCCACTCCATCACGTAGGGGAGTAGCAAGGCATTGCTGACGCCATGGGCGATGTTGAAACGACCGCCCAAGGGATACGCCAACGCATGCACAGCGCCTACGCCCGCGTTGCCGAAGGACATGCCCGCCATGAGGCTGGCAGTGGCCATGTCTTCGCGGGCTTGCAGATTGGCCGGGTTGGCGTAGGCCTTGGGCAGAGCCTTGGCGATCAGCTTGATGGCGCCAAGGGCAATGGCGTCAGTGATCGGCGAGGCGTTGACCGACAGGTACGACTCGACCGCGTGCACCAGTGCGTCCACGCCGCTGGCCGCCGTCACGCTGCGTGGGCAAGTGAGGGTCATGACCGGGCTGACGAGGGCGACATCCGGCAGCAGGTAATCGCTGACGATGCCCTTTTTCAGTTGGGCCTCTTTATCGGAGAAGATCGCCACGTTGGTCACTTCCGAACCGGTGCCTGCGGTGGTCGGGATCGCGATCAGCGCAGGGCCTTTGCGTTTTACCAGATCGACACCGAACAACTCGGCCAGCGGCCCCTCGTGACCGGCAAACGCCGCAACGCCCTTGGCGATGTCGATGGCGCTGCCGCCACCCAGACCAATGAGGCCATCATGACCGCCTTCGCGAAAGGCGCGGGTACAGTCTTCGACGATGGAAATTTCAGGCTCGGGTTTGACTTGATCGAAGATGCCGTAACGACGACCACCCAGTTGCGCCAGCGCAAGGTCGACGGTGCCGGACTTGACCAGAATGGCGTCTGTGACGATTAGGGGGTTATTGACGTTGAGGCGAGTCAGTTCGCCAGCCAACTGTTCGATGGCGGCTTGGCCAGTAATCAGTTTGTTGGCGATTTTGAAGGCGCTGATTTGAGAGGCAGAGAGGCTCATCGGGCTCGTCCTGTGTGCGTTGTTTTATTGGAAGACGTGCCGAAGGAAATAGCTAAAGCTGTGCCAACCCTCGCAAAGCCCCGTGCTAGAAGGCTTTGCGAGAATCACGCGGTGTTTGAAGGGGTTTGACCGGCCAGTCTTGATCAGCTTTCTGATCGAATCAGACGGGCTTGATTGAAATGCTAATCAGAGCGTTCCCAGCGCTTCATCTTCTGCACCACGGTTGCCTGACTTACACCCAGCGCCTTGGCCGCAAGCCGCGTGGTCTTGTGCATCTGCAACGCCGCCTTGATCGCCGAGCGCTCGGCGTTCTCCAATACTTTGCGCAGCGGCAGACGGCTGTCGTCGGTGCTCTGCGGATTGAGGTTGAGGATCTCCTCGGGCAGATCCAGCGCTTCGATGGTGCCGCTCTGGTTGGTGACCACTAATCGCTCAACAATGTTGATCAACTCGCGAATGTTGCCTGGCCAGGCGTACTCGCACATCAGGTCGAGGGCTTCGAGGCTCCATTGCACCTGCCGTTCGTAGCGGGTGTTGAAGCTGTCGAGGTAGTAATGCAGCAATGGCGGGATCTCTTCGCTGCGCTCGCGCAGGGCCGGGATACCGATCGGCACGACGTTCAGGCGATAAAACAGGTCGGCGCGAAACTTCCCTTCGGCCACCAATTGCTTGAGATCGTGATGCGTGGCGCTGATGATGCGTACATCCACTTCCTTCAGCTCCAGCCCACCGACGGGGATGAAGCGATTTTCTTCGATGACCTTGAGCAGCTTGACCTGCACCGGGAGCGGCAAATCGCCGATTTCGTCGAGAAACAGTGTGCCGTGATGCGCGAGTTCCAGCAGGCCGCGCTTGCCCTTCGGCCCCGCCCCGGTGAACGCGCCGGGGGCATAGCCGAACAGCTCGGCCTCTATCAGGTTCTCAGGCAGCGCACCACAGTTCAGCGCCAGAAACGGCTCGCTGGCCCGGGGGCTAGCGTTGTGGATGAACTGCGCGACGAGGGTTTTACCCACGCCGGTCTCGCCTTGCAGCAGGACTTTGACCGAGCTGCTGGCGACTTGACGGGCCAATGCGAACACGCGACCAGACACTTCCTGATCGGCCATCAGTGGCGAGTGCAGCAAGTTGTCCCGCTGACCGGCGTGAAGCTTGGCAGTGCTGTTGCGCAGTTGTTTGAGCTGTTGAAGCTCATCACGCTCGTGCTTCATGCGCAGCAGTTCGGTCATGTCGCGCACGGTGCTGACGACGTAGGAAATGCGGTGATCAGCGTCAAGAATTGGCGTGGCACTGACGAGGAGCTTTTTCCCCTGGCTCAGGCTCTGCATCACCGAGACGGGGCGGCCTTCCTGCAAAACGCGCAATGACGCCGATTGCGAGATGACGCCCTCCTTCACCAACGCCTGCATCGAACGGCCAATGAGGTCCGCGCCACTCAGGCCAGTGAGCCGTTCGTAGGCGTGGTTGACCTTGAGCGTCGTGCCCTGGCCGTCGGTGATGTACACGCCATCGTGCAAAGCGTTGAGCAGTTCTTCGAAACTGGCATCGTTGACGTTCACCGAGGGGCTCCGTGGCGAGGTGAGGAGCGGTGAAGTTTAACGGATTGGAGGGCGACGCAGAGCGTCACGGGATGCATGCCCACGCAGAGCGTGGGCACGATCAAAACGTTGTGGGAGTCGGCTTGCTGGCGAATCCGGCGAGTCAGTCACCAAAGTCGGCACAGACATTCCGCTTTCGCCAGCAAGCCGGCTCCCCAGGGGAAAGCATTTCAGCTCAAACGGATCACTCCGCCGAGGTGCGCAACTTCTCACTACGCCCGCGCAGCCATTCCAGAAGCAGAAGCAACAGCACCGAGAAGCCAATCAGCAGGGTCGCCGCGGCAGCAATGGTCGGACTGAGGTTTTCGCGAATGCCGCTGAACATCTGCCGAGGCAGGGTCGCTTGCTCGGGACCGGCGAGGAACAGCGTGACCACGACTTCATCGAACGACGTCGCGAAAGCGAACAGCGCCCCCGAGATCACACCCGGCGCGATCAGTGGCAGGGTCACGCGGCGGAAGGTGGTCACGGGCGACGCACCGAGGCTCGCGGCCGCACGCACCAGGTTATAGTTGAAGCCTTGCAGCGTGGCCGACACCGTGATGATCACGAACGGCACACCCAACACGGCGTGCACCAGAATCAGCGAGATATAGCTGTTGCCCAGCCCCAACGGCGCGAAGAACAGGTAACTCGCCACGCCGATGATCACCACCGGCACGACCATCGGCGAGATCACCAACGCCATCACCAGCGATTTACCGGGAAAGTTGCTGCGGGTCAGGCCAATCGCCGCCAGCGTGCCGAAGCCCATGGCGAGTAGCGTGGAGGCCGGAGCGACGATCAGGCTGTTTTTCAGCGAACGCATCCATTCGGCTGAGCCGAAGAAGTCCTGATACCAATGCAGCGAGAAACCTTGCAACGGGTACACCAAAAAACTGCCCGAGTTGAACGACAGTGGCACGATGACCAGCACGGGCAGCACCAGAAACAGCAGAATCAGCCCGCACAGGATGCGCAGCGTGTAGTACCAGACCCGCTCGGTGGGCGAGGAATAAGGGCTCAACATGGTCATTCTCCTCAGCTCAGACGCAGGCGGCTGGCGCCAACCAGCCAGCTATAAATCAGGTACAGCACGACAGTTGCCAGCAGCAGCAAGCCACCCAACGCGGTCGCCATGCCCCAGTTGATACTGGTGTTGGTATAGAAAGCGACGAAGTAGCTGACCATCTGATCGTTCGGGCTGCCAAGCAGCGCCGGGGTGATGTAGTAACCAATCGCGAGGATGAACACCAACAGGCAGCCTGCGCCCACGCCAGCGTAGGTTTGCGGGAAGTACACCCGCCAGAAGCTGGCGAATGGGTTGCAGCCCAGGGAAATCGCGGCACGCATGTAGGTCGGCGAGATGCCCTTCATCACGCTGTAGATCGGTAGAATCATGAACGGCAGCATGATGTGGACCATCGAGATGTACACGCCGACCCGGTTGAATACCAGTTCCAGCGGCTTGTCGATAATGCCCATGGCCATCAGCGCGCCGTTGATCAGGCCGCCGGATTGCAGCAATACGATCCACGCGGCCACCCGCACCAGAATTGACGTCCAGAACGGCAACAGCACCAGAATCATCAACAGGTTGCTCTGGCGTGCAGGCAGGTTCGCCAGCAGGTAAGCCAGCGGGTACGCGAGGAACAGGCAGATCACGGTGATCACCAAGCCCATCCAGAAGGTGCGGGCGAAGATGTCGAGGTAGATCGCTTGATCCGGGGTCGCGGGGGCGATTTCGCCGAGGTCGTCGATACGATGATCGACCGACGCCAGCAGATAATAGGCGGTGAAGCTTGAGGTGTTACGACGGATCGCCTGCCAGTACGCAGGATCGCCCCAACGCTCGTCGATGGCCTCCAGACCTTCTTTATAAGAGGCGGGTTCTTCGCTGAATGGCAGGGCGCGAGCGGTTTTGGTCAGCAGGCTGCGATAACCGGCCAGCTCCTGGTTCAGACGTTTAGACAGGTCGCCAAGCGTCTGGTTTTTACGGGCTTCGGCCAGATCCTGGCTCGCTGCCTTGTAGACCGCTTCAGGAGGTAAGCCTTTACCGTCCCACTTGGCCACTTCAGTCACGGTGAGCGGCATGCCGCCGACCACTTCGGGGTTGTTCACGCTCTTGTAGAGCAGTGCCGCAATCGGCACGAGAAAGACCAGCAACAGGAAAATCGCCAATGGCGCGATCAGCGCCTGAGCCTTCCAGCGGTTGACGCGCTCGGCACGGGCCAGGCGTTGCTTCAAGGTCGGGCTGGCGCCTTCAGTCAGGGGCACGGCGGTGGCCATAGCGAACTCCGAAATCTTTCAACAAAGGATGGGACTGTTTACTCGATGAGAAAGAACAGTCACATCCGGGTCTGACGCAAAAATGGCATGGACGAAAATCCGTCTGTGGGAGCCGCCCGCAGCAAGCGGCTCCCACAATTTCTGTCCAAGCGGTTTACCGCATGGGTCTTACTTGGCAGCCCAAGCGTTGAAGCGCTGCTCCAGCGACTCGCCGTTGTCGGTCCAGAAGCTCACGCTCAACTGCACCTGATCCTTGATGTTCTCAGGGGTGGTGGGCATGTTTTTCTGGTTGTCGGCGGTCAACAGGCTGACAGCCTGGGAGTTGGCCGGACCGTAAGCGATGTTCTCGGAATAGGTCTTTTGTTGCTCTGGCTGGAGGGTGTAGGCAAGGAATTTCTTGGCTTCTGCTACGTTTTTCGCGCCCTTCGGAATGGCCCAGGAGTCGAAGTCGTAGACGCCGCCGGTCCAGACGATTTTCAGGTTGCTTTCTTTTTGTACCGCAGCGATACGGCCGTTGTAGGCCGAGCTCATTACAACGTCACCCGATTGCAGGAATTGCGGCGGCTGAGCACCGGCCTCCCACCACTGAATGTTTGGCTTGAGCTTGTCGAGCATCTTGAAGGCGCGGTCCTGACCGTCTTTGCTGGCCAGCACTTTGTAGACGTCTTTCGGTGCAACGCCGTCGGCCATCAGTGCGAATTCCAGGGTGTATTTGGCGCCTTTGCGCAGGCCACGCTTGCCCGGGAATTTTTCAGTGTTCCAGAAATCAGCCCAACTGGTTGGTGCGGTTTTCAGTTTGTCGGCGTTGTAAGCCAGCACGGTCGACCACACGAAGAAGCCCACGCCGCAGGTCTGAATGGCGCCTGGTACGTAATCTTCTTTCTTGCCCAGAATGGCCGGGTCGATCTCTTCGAACATGTCTTCGTCGCAACCACGGGACAGCTCTGGGGATTCAACTTCTACCAGGTCGTAGGTCACGCTTTTGGTGTCGACCATCGCTTTGACTTTGGCCATTTCACCGTTGTACTCACCGGCAATGATCTTGCCGTTGCCCGCTTTTTCCCAAGGTGCATAGAAGGCCTTTTCCTGAGCCGCCTTGTTCGCACCACCGAAGGAAATGACAGTCAGGTCGGCCGCCATGGCTTGCGCCGCGCACATCATGCCGACCGAAAGGGCGGTGAGCTTCAATGTCTTGAGCATTTGTTTTTCTCTCCACGAACAATGTTGGTTAAGCAATGGGGCGATTCGTTCGCCTCTGGGTGCATCGGGTTACGCATACCGCAGATGAATCAATGCGCTTCCTGCAAAGGGTCCAGCGCGCGTGCGTGCTCGACCTGCCATCCAATGGGCACAACGTCGCCAACGCTCAATGCCGGGTCCAGCTCGGCAATCGGCTGCTTGACGAAGAAATCGGTTTTACCGGCCACTTCCAGACGTACACGCACGTGGTCGCCCAGATAGATGAATTCAGCGACGCGGCCGGAGAAGCGGTTCACGCAACTTTCGCTGCGACCGTTCAGATTCACGCGTTCAGGGCGGATCGACAGCGTCACCGGACTGCCCGCAGCGCCCACGTTGACTGCCAGCGCCTCAACCTTCTCGCCGCGGCCCAACGTCACCAGGCAACGGTCACCGGTCTGGCTGAGCAAGGTGCCGTTGATGCGATTGTTTTCGCCTATGAAGTTGGCGACGAAGGTGTTCTTCGGCTCTTCGTAGAGGGTACGCGGCGGGGCGATTTGCTGGATTTCGCCTTGATGGAAAACCGCCACGCGGTCCGACATGGTCAGCGCTTCGCCCTGATCGTGGGTCACGTAGACCACAGTCACGCCCAGGCGCTGATGCAGGTGTTTGATTTCCATCTGCATGTGTTCGCGCAATTGCTTGTCAAGGGCGCCGAGGGGTTCATCCATCAACACCAGTTGCGGCTCGAACACCAGCGCGCGGGCCAGGGCCACACGTTGCTGCTGGCCCCCGGACATCTGCGCCGGATAACGATGGGACAACGCGCCGAGCTGCACCATGTCCAGCGCACGTTTGACCTTCTCGGCGACGTCAGTTTTGCTCATGCCACGCACCGACAGCGGGAAGGCCAGGTTCTCGGCCACCGTCATGTGCGGGAACAGCGCGTAGTTCTGGAACACCATGCCGATGTCGCGCTTGTGCGGCGGCACGTTGTTGATCGAACGACCCGCCAGCAGGATCTCGCCCGCAGTCGGCGTTTCGAAACCGGCGAGCATCATCAGGCTGGTGGTCTTGCCAGAACCCGACGGCCCCAGCAGGGTGAGAAATTCGCCTTTGCGAATGTCCAGGTTGAGGTCTTTGACGATCAGGGCTTCGCCGTCGTAGCTCTTTTGCACACCACGAAAGCTGACCAGAACATCATTCGCCCCAGCGCTTGAATCGACGTTGCTCATTACCCACACCTTTGTTTAATCAACCGTGGGAACAAGCCTAGATGAGGCTACAGGCCGCGCAAATCGGGGCGTAGGAGAGATTGGCCTAAGCGAGATGGAAGGTTCTGTGTAGGGATTGCCCTACACGGATGGCGGGAATAGATACGTTAGCTTGTAGGCCTTTTTTGTATCTCTTGTCAGACGGATTACCTCGCTGGAACAGACACCGTACCTGTGGGACCGAATTCATTCGGGATGACAGATGTTCAGACGCCACATCTGTGTGATCAGAACCAACGTATCGCGAATGAATTCGCACCCACAGGGATAAACAGCGTCGGCGAGGATGTCGCTTTCAGACCAGCTTATGCTCCATCGCGTACTTCACCAGCTCGGCCAGCGAGGTAATGTTGAGCTTCTGCATCAGACGCGCCTTGTGGGTACTGATGGTCTTGCTACTTAGCGCCAGTTGCTGGGCGATGTCGTTGACGTTGGCGCCCTGGGCCAGACGCTCGAACACCGAAAACTCGCGTTCGGACAACAGCGAGTGCAACGGCCGACTGTCGGTCAGCCCCACCTCGAAGACCATGCGATCGGCCAGGTCTGGATCGATGTAACGCCCGCCCGACGCCACCCGTCGGATCGCCGTCAGCAACAATGCCGGGTCGCTGTCTTTGGTCGCATACCCCGCCGCGCCGATCTTCAACGCGCGGGCAGCCATCTGGGCCTCATCGTGCATCGACAACACCAGAATCGCAGGCGGGTTGTTCAACGCTCGGATTCTTGGGATGGCCTCAAGCCCGTTAACGCCCGGCATGGAAATGTCCAGCAGCACAACCTCGCACTCGGTGTGACGCAAGGCCTCCAGCAACTGCTCGCCGTTGCTGGCCTCCCCCGCCACTTGCAGGTCTTTGGCCAGACCGATCAACTGCTTGATGCCTTCACGAACGATGGTGTGGTCTTCGGCGACCAATACGCGAATCACTGCACGTGCTCCTGAGCGACCTGTTCCAGCGGAATGTAGATACGCAAGGTTGTGCCTTCTCCCAGCGTGCTGTCCAGTTGCAATCGTCCGCCCATGATCAACACCCGCTCGCGTATTCCCACCAGACCGAACGATGCAGGCCGTTCTTCTCGTTGATCGAAACCCCGTCCATCGTCCGCCACACTCATGCACAACACGTCGTGGCTGAGGCTCAGATTCAGCTCGACAGTATGGGCTTGGGCGTGACGCATGACGTTGGTGAGCGACTCTTGAAGAATACGGAACAGACCAATGGCCGTCGCGTCAGGCAAGGTCGGCAGGTTTTCCGGCACTTGGACGAGACAGGGAATTTGTGTGCGCGCTTCAAAGCGTCGCGCCTGCCATTCGATAGCTGACGCAATGCCCGCATCAAGAATAGGGGGGCGCAATGCCGTGGCCACGTCTCGCACCAACTGAAACAACTGGGCAATCAAACGCTTCATGCTGTTCAATCGGTCACGCAGTCCAGGATCGAGATCGGCGTAGGCCAGTTCACACATCGACGTTTCAAGCTTCAGCACCGTCAGCATCTGACCCAGTTCGTCGTGCACTTCCCGCGCAATTCGCGCCTTTTCCTCTTCCCGAACCGTTTCCAGGTGCGCCGACAGCTCACGCAGTTGCTCGGCCAACACCTGAAGACGCGCCTCGCTTTCTTGCAAGGCCGCAAGGGAGCGGCGCCGTTCGGTGACATCGGTGATGAAGACCACGAGATACTCGGCATCCCGGAATCTCAAAAAACTCAGTGACACGTCGGCGGGCAAAATGCTGCCATCGGCGCGCACGCAATTGCTCTCGAAGTTCTGTGGGGTCTCATCGCTGGAGCGCGCGTTCTTCCACAGGTTGAGCCAGCGGTCCATATTCAGGTTGGGCTCGAAATCGATCAACGGCCGATCCACAACACCACCCGGCGCATACCCCAGCATGGTCTCGGCGGCCTGATTGGCGTAGCGCACGTGGCTGTCCCAGTTGACCCAGAGAATCCCGACCGTGCTTTGGTCGATGGAGAACTGCGCCAGACGCAACGCTTCCTCATTGGCCAGGCGCTTGGCGATGTCTTCGCGAGCGGCCAGCAGATCTCGTTCCAATATTTGCTGTTCTTTGCGCTGCCAGAACACGATGGCGGCGCTGGCCATCAGCAGCACCAGCAGCAACAACGAAATGTTTTTCCACAGACCAGGCATCTCGCTGACCTGCGGGTACTTGGGTTGCAGCCACTGGGCGTGCAGCTGGTCCAGATCCTTCGGCGCAATAGCGCTCAGTGCCTGACTGATGATGTCAGCCAGTATGGGCATGTCACGACGGGAGGCCACTCGCAGCAGTTGCGGAAAACCAATGTCGCCCACGACCGCCAACCCGGCGAATTCGCTTTCGCGAGACAAACGGCTGAGCTGCGCCTCGTCGACCACCGCATAGCGCGCTTGCTGGCTCAACAACAATTGCAGCGCTTGTCGCTCCAATGGCACGCCTTGCATATTCAAATGGGTGTAGTTGGAGCGCAAATAGTCGGCAGTGGCACTGGGCATGCGCACGGCGATCCGCACCTGGCTGTCGAGCTTCTCAAGGTCCACGGCGCCCGAGCCATCACGCTCACCGACCACCAGTTGCGGCACCCGCATGTAGGGGTCTGAATACAGCCACATGCGTAGGCCCGCAGGCGTTTGGGTCAGCCCCGGCGCGAAATCGATCTGCCCATCGGCCAATGCTTTTTCAAGCTCGGCCTGATCGCTGAAATTACGCCACAGCAATTCAACTTGCAGGGTTTTGGCCATCAGATTAACGAGGTCGACGTTCGCACCTGACAGCACCTGTGCGCGTCTGTCGTATTGCGCGTACGGCGCCTGCAACACCAACCCCACACGTAACTGGCCGCGCTGGTTGAGCCACTCACGCTGAGCCGTGTTCAAGGCGTCCGGAGACACTGTCGGCACGCCCGCAAACGCTGTGGAGAACAACGTGCTCATGACCATCGCCATCAAGAGCACAATTGGACGGCCGATAACCCAAAGGCACCGCACAGGGATTCTCAACCTGTCATCTCCACTTTTCTGAATCCTGATCAAACGTGTGGGGTGCGCGGCACGATTGGCCGACGCCATTCGCTTGCCTGACAAACCGCCATGAACCCATTAGGCTGCCAGAATTGTTTCTGGCCTTTGGAATATTCGATGTCCTACACCTTTCGCGCAATGTTTCCCGCGCTCTGTCTGACGCTGATACTACCTTGCTCGTCGCTTGTGATGGCAGCCGATCCCGCCCCTGCCAAGGATGACAAGCCTGCCGAGGCGCCTGTCGAACGTGCAGCGCTGCCGTCACGCAGCCAGGAAGACGCGGTAGCGCTGGAACGCCAGGTGCCGCCGTCCGAGCAGCAACAGTTGCAGGCCGGTGACGAAAACTTTCTGGCCCTGTGGAAACAGGCCAATACGGACGACCCTAAAGGCGCGGTGATTATTGTGCCGGGCGCGGATGAGTCAGCGGACTGGCCAAACGCGGTGGGTCCGCTGCGACGCAAACTGCCGGACGTGGGTTGGGCGAGTCTGAGCCTAAGCCTGCCAGACGCCTACAACGACGGCGTTTTCGCACGGGAAGCGGACGCGCCTGCGGCGGACGACAAGGCTGCGGCTGACAAAGATAAAACCAAGGCACCCGACCCGGCAGCCGCGGCCGAGGCAGATGCCGCAGCGACAGCGGCACAAGCGGCAGCGCAGGCTGAAATCGCCAAGGCCAATGCCGAGAAAATCTTCGCACGCATCGACAGCGCCATCGCGTTTGCACAACAGAACAAAGCCCGTAGCGTGGTCCTGTTGGGGCACGGCACAGGGGCGTATTGGGCAGCGCGGTATTTAAGCGAGCGTCCGGCGCCGGCCATTCAAAAGCTGGTAATGGTCACTGCCGTCGAGAATGGCAAGGACACGCCGTCCTTGGTCGACATTTTGCCGACGCTCAAGGTGGCGACGGCGGACTTCGTCAACAAGGAAAAATCAGTGCCCCGCCAGCAGGCTCAGGATCGCCTGGACGCGAGTAAACGGGTGAAGAACTCGCGTTTCACGCAAGTGGCCTTGAGTGCGATTCCGGGTAATTCGGCGATGGAACAGGATCAATTATTCCGCCGGGTTCGTGGGTGGCTGGAGGCGGAGTAACCCCGACATTGCTTTTGAGTCTGCCCTGCGCCCCCCTTATCGAAACCCGCGCCTGTCGCGAATCACCGCATAGGCGTTGTGCAACTCACGGGTTTTCTCGGTGGCGTCACGCACCTGCACCTGACTGGCCCCCGTCCCCGCCACTTTGTCGGGGTGATGACGGCTCAACAACCGCCGGTACGCGCGTTTGATCTGCGCAGGCTCCGAATCCTCCCTGACGCCCAACAAACGCAGCGCTTCCTGATATTCCCCCCCGCTGCTGGCAGGCGCTCGTGCACGTTGATCATCTTCAGTCGCCGATAGCGCCTGGACCTTGTCTGCCGTCCAACCCAGCCACTTCCCCCACAGTACGATCAGCTCACGCTCGGTGCGGGACGCCTTGCCGTCCGCCCAGGCCATGCGCCAGCACGCTCGCAGCAACCCTTCCGCCGCGTTGGGCTGTGGTTTGAGGCGCGTCAGGTGAACCCGCAAATTGTCGCGGCCATCCTTGCCGCGATTGAACGCGGCAATCGCACGACGCGTCGCAGGCTCGCTCAGGTCCAGACGACGCATTTCGACACGCGCCTGCTGGATATGGCCATCGACTACCCGCCCTTCACTCTTTGCCAGGCGGCCCAGCAAGATGAAAATCAGCTCGTCGTCCCGTGGGACTTTTCGCCCACTGGCCCGCTCGCGCAACTCGGCCAGGCTCTGCACGTGCAGTCGCCGGTCGAGCGCTTGCCCCAGCAGCGCACCCAGCATTGCGCCGGGGATGCTGGCAATTGCATACCCGGCGCCACCGCCGATCACTGTGAATGGCCAGAGCATCTAGGATTTCACCGCAAGGATCTGCTCGACTTCCGCCAATCGTTCATGGGTTCCGACGTCCACCCAGCGACCGGTGAAATGCTCACCGGTCACCTGCCCTTTCGCCATCGCTTCACGTAACAGCGGCGCGAGCTTGAACGCGCCATCACTGCAACCGGCAAACAACTGTGGATGCAGTACAGCGATACCACTGTAGGTCAGCCGTGAAAGGCTGGCATCGTCGCGTACTTCACCACCCACCAGGGCGAAATCACCCGAGGGGTGATGCAGCGGGTTGTCCACCAGCACCAGATGGGCCAATCCGTTGATCGGCGCATTCAACGCCGTGAAGTCGCAGTCGGTCCAGATATCACCATTGACCACCAGAAACGGCTCGTCGCCGAGCAGTGGCAGCGCGCGAAAAATTCCGCCACCGGTTTCCAGCGGCTCGCCTTCGGAGGAATAGCGAATGCTCAAGCCCAGCCGCTGACCATCGCCCAGATACGCCTCAATCTGCTGGCCCAGCCAGGCGTGGTTGATCACCACCTCGGTAAAACCCGCTACCTTTAACGCGTGCAGGTGATATTCGATCAGCGGAACACCACCGGCACGGACCAACGGTTTGGGCGTGTGCAGGGTCAACGGGCGCAGGCGCTCGCCCTTGCCTGCTGCCAGAATCATCGCTTTCATGCATCCCTCTTAAAAACAGTCGTCACATCCATCCCTTCACGATGGCTTTTATTTTGGCTGGGCGAGGCTGATCAACAAATGGCTCAATTCAACCAGCTCAGGCCGGCGCGCCAGGACCGCCTCTATATAAGAGAAGAAGCGCGGGACATCGGCGACATAACGCGGCTTGCCGTCACGATGGCAAATACGCGCAAAGATACCAATGACCTTCAAATGCCGCTGCACGCCCATCAGGTCACTGGCACGACGAAACTCCTCGAAGTCATCCTGCACCGGAATTCCGACAGCCGCGGCACGTTCCCAGTACGCCTTCAACCAACCGACGACACGCTCTTCCGGCCAGCTCAGGAAGGCGTCCTTGAACAGGCACGTGATGTCATACGTCACCGGGCCATAAACCGCATCCTGAAAATCCAGTACACCAGGGTTCGGCTCGCTGACCATCAGATTGCGCGGCATATAGTCGCGATGCACCAGAACCTTGGGTTGCGCCAAGGCACTCTCGATCAACACATCACTGACACGCTGCCAACTCGCTTGCTGCGAGGCGTCAAACTCGATACCCAAATGGCGCTTCACGTACCACTCGGGAAACAGCTCAAGTTCGCGACGCAACAGGGCGACGTCGTAGCTGGGCAATGGCGTATCCATCGGCAATTGCTGATAGGCCAGTAACGCATCAATGGCATCTGCGAACAGTTGATCGGCATTTTGCTCATCAATCACGTCGAGATACGTTTTTCGACCCAGATCATTGAGCAGAAGAAAGCCTTGAGTCAGGTCTTCGGCATAAATTTTCGGAACATTAATACCCGACTTGCTTAATAAATGAGCAATGTCCACGAACGGTTTGCAGTTTTCCTGAGGGGGTGGCGCATCCATCACGATAAAAGTTCGGCCCTCACCTTCCCAACGAAAATACCGACGGAAACTCGCGTCACTGCTGGCCGCGGTCAATGTGGCCGGGGGAATCGCGCCCCAGCCCTGGGCTGCGAACAATTTTGGCAACTGCTCATCGAGCCAGACTTTCAGGTGTTGCAGACGTACATCTTGATCTTGCATTACAAGGGTCTCCGACGGCGCTAGCCGTCAAGCGGGTCATGCTTTATTATCCGACATCTTTTTCAGCCCATCGAGAGGCGTGCGGCCCCCCGCGGGCAGATGGCGCGCAGGAAGCCCGGACTAATAAGATGGCATTGAAATCCCCCGCGTTTCGTAAAAAATTTCCGTTGCTGGTAACCGGCAGTTTGCTGGCGATGCAACCTCTGGCCACCCAGTTCGTGTTTGCGGCTGAACAGTTCGACTGTGCGGCGTCGGCAACGGGTTCCTGGGATTGCTCCCCGAAAACCAATACTGCCCAGTTGCCTCCGCGCCCTGTGCACGACGCCAACAGCGTGTCGTCCAACAGCAGCACGGCGACGACGGAGTCGACGACGACCACCGAAAGCGGTGAGGTCGTGCCCAAGACGATGCTGGTCACCGAAGCCAAGGGCCGTGGCCTGAAATCGCGCAGCGCCGACTACAGCCACCTGGACTGGGTGCCTCGCGAGAAGCTGACCGCTGCCCAGTTGGCAGAGACCGGCCCTTATTGCTCCGGTGCCTACATCGAGCCGATTCGCCCTGGCATGGACGACAAGACCGCCAAGAGCGACGCGCCGACCTTCATCGGTGCCAAGGCTTCGCGCTATCAACAGGACGAACAGATCGCCAGCCTGGCCGGTGATGTCGTCATGCGTCAGGGTTCGATGCAGGTCGAGGCCGACGAAGCGAGTTTGCACCAGGCCGAAAACCGTGGCGAGCTGAACGGCGATGTCCGTCTGCGTGACAACGGCGCCCTGATCGTCGGCGACCACGCCGAGATCCAGCTGGACACCGGCGAGGCGAAAGTCGACAACGCCGAATACGTGCTGCACAAATCCAACGTGCGCGGTAATGCGCTGTACGCGCGTCGTGCAGAAAACGCCATCATCCGCCTGAAGGACGGTACGTACACCACGTGCGAACCGAGCAGCAACGCCTGGACGGTGAAGGGCAACAACATCACCCTGAACCCGGCCACCGGTTTCGGTACGGCGACCAACGCCACCCTGCGCGTGAAGGACATTCCGATCCTCTACACGCCGTACATCTATTTCCCGATCGACGACCGTCGCCAGTCCGGCTTCCTGCCACCGACCATCGGTGCCAGCAGCGACACTGGCTTCTCGTTGCTCACCCCGTACTACTTCAACCTGGCGCCGAACTACGACGCCACGTTGTACCCGACCTACATGGCCAAACGTGGTCTGTTGCTGGAAGGCGAGTTCCGTTACCTGACCAAGAGCAGCGAAGGTCAGTTCGGTGCGGCTTACCTGAACGACGACAACGATGATCGCAAGGACCAGTCCGATTACAAGGACACGCGCTGGATGATCAACTGGCAGGATCGCAGCGGGCTGGATTCACGCCTGACGTCCAAGGTCGATTACACCAAGGTCAGTGATCCTTACTACTTCAAGGATCTGAAGAGCGGCCAGGAAGGCGTCAGTCAGCATGACTTCCTGAACCAACAGGGCGCATTGTTCTATCGCGGCGACAGCTATAACGCGATGCTCAATGTCCAGCAGTATCAACTGACGACAGTGACTCAGATCACGCCATACGGCCGTCTGCCACAGCTGACCCTGAACGGCGTATTGCCCTACAACCCGGGTGGTCTGAAGTTCGGTTATGACACTGAGCTGGTTCGTTTTGATCGTGATTTGCGTACCGGCACTTACACGAACGAGGACGACATTCCCGAAACCCGACTGGACGAGAACATCGCCGGCCTGGCGCGTGCCAACGGTAACCGCCTGAATCTTGCGCCATCCATCAGCCTGCCGTTGACCGCCTCCTACGGTTACATCACACCGAAGCTGAAGTACCAGTACACCAAGTACGACTTGGATCTGGATAGCAAAGGCAAGGCTACTTTGCTTGACGGCGAGAAGTTCGACAGCGGCGTAGACCGTTCCATACCGATCGCCAGCATCGACAGCGGCCTGTACTTCGATCGCAACACCAACTGGTTCGGCACAAACTATCGCCAGACGCTCGAACCGCGGGCTTACTACCTGTACGTGCCTTACAAGGATCAGACCGACATCCCGATTTTCGACTCGGGTGAAACCACGTTCGATTACGCCTCGCTGTTCCGCGACAACCGTTTCGTCGGCTCCGACCGGATCGGCGACGAGAACAAACTGTCGCTGGGCGTGACCAACCGCTGGATCGAAGACAACGGCTTCGAGCGTCAGCGCTTCAGCATCGGTCAAGCGTTGTATTTTGCAGATCGCAAGGTTCAACTGCCAGGCATCAGCTATCAGGACCGTAAAGACGCACAGTCTGACGTGTCGCCTTACGCGCTTGAATACGAATACCGCTTCAACCGCGACTGGCGCCTCAACTCGACCTTCAACTGGGACCCGGACAGCCGCAGCACCCGCTCGGGCAGCGCGATGTTCCACTACCAGCCTGAAGACGAGCCGGGCAAAGTGTTCAACGCCGGTTACCGCTACCGTAACGACCAGGTTCGCTATGACCAGACCACCGGTCGCTGGACCGTGGGCGGTGGTGACGCAGTCCTGCCAGATGGTTCGGTCATCAAGGACTACTACAAGATCGAACAGCATGACTTCTCGGTCATCTGGCCGGTCGTACCACAGTGGAGCGCCATTGCTCGCTGGCAATATGACTACAACCGTAGCCGCACGCTCGAAGCCTTTGGCGGCTTTGAATATGACAACTGCTGCTGGAAGCTGCGTCTGATCAACCGTTACTGGGTTGATTATGACGAGTCCACTCAAGAGGTCGCGCAGAACGAAAAAGGCGACCGCGGCATCTTCCTGCAAATCGTGTTGAAGGGGCTTGGCGGCGTTGTTGGCCAGAAAGTTGAAAGCTTCCTCGACAAAGGCATCCAAGGTTATCGTGAACGTGAAGACCAAGCTTTCTGATTGTCTGCGCCCGCTGATGCTGGGCGCTCTACTCATCGGTACCGTGGTGCACGCAGAAGTGCGCCCCATCGACAGTGTCGTTGCCATCGTCGACAACGACGTGGTCATGAAAAGCCAGCTCGATCAGCGGACCCGCGAAGTTCAACAGACCATCGCCAAGCGCGGGCAAGGCGTTCCGCCTGCCAGCGCGCTGGAGTCTCAGGTTCTGGATCGTCTGATTCTGGAAAACCTGCAACTGCAGATCGGCGAACGTTCCGGCATTCGCATCACCGATGAAGAACTGAACCAGGCCGTTGGCACCATTGCTCAGCGCAACAACATGAGCATCGACCAGTTCAAGGCCGCACTGGCTCACGACGGTCTGTCGTACCAGAGCGCCCGCGAACAGATTCGTCGTGAAATGATCATCAGCCGCGTGCGTCAGCGCCGTGTGGCCGAGCG
The DNA here is from genome assembly GCF_045764065.1 of Pseudomonas sp. Pseu.R1. Taxonomy (NCBI): domain Bacteria; kingdom Pseudomonadati; phylum Pseudomonadota; class Gammaproteobacteria; order Pseudomonadales; family Pseudomonadaceae; genus Pseudomonas; species Pseudomonas sp. Pseu.R1. Next base: position 2,993,665 of record NZ_JBJGEE020000001.1, read on the forward strand.
CATCCAGGTGTCGGAACAGGAAGTGAAGAACTTCCTGGCTTCGGATCTGGGCAAGGCGCAATTTTCCGAAGAGTACCACTTGGCCAACATCCTGATTCCTACACCGGACAGCGCAACTTCGTCGCAGATCCAGGAAGCAGCGGCCAAGGCCAAAGACATCTATGGCAAGCTGCAACAAGGCGCGAACTTCGAGCAACTGGCCATTTCCTCTTCTGCCAGTGAAAGCGCACTGGACGGCGGCGACATGGGCTGGCGTAAAGCCGCGCAACTGCCTCCGCCGTTCGGCGACATGCTGAACTCGATGAGCCCTGGCGAAGTGACGCCTCCAGCCCGCACGCCGGGTGGCTTCATCATTCTCAAGCTGTTGGCAAAACGCGGCGGCGAGACAGAGACCCAGATGCGCGACGAAGTTCATGTCCGTCACATCCTGATCAAGCCAAGCGAGATCCGTAGCGAAGCTGAGACCAAAATGCTGGCTCAGCGCATCTACGATCGTATTCAGAACGGTGAAGACTTCGCCGAACTGGCGAAGAACTTCTCGGAAGACCCGGGTTCGGCGCTCAATGGCGGCGACATGAACTGGGTTGACCCACGCAACCTGGTCCCTGAATTCCGCGACGTGATGAACGAAACGCCACAAGGCGTGGTGTCCAAACCGTTCCAGACTCAGTTTGGCTGGCATGTTCTGGAAGTTCTGGGCCGCCGCGCTACCGACAGCACCACCCAGGCTCGCGAACAGCAGGCCATGACCGTGCTGCGCAACCGCAAATACGACGAAGAGCTGCAAACCTGGCTGCGCCAGATACGCGACGAAGCCTACGTTGAAATCAAGCTGCCTGGCGCTGACCAGGCTGCCAAGTGAAGCCCCGGCGCTTCGCGCTGACACCCGGCGAGCCCGCCGGCATTGGTCCTGACCTTTGCCTGCTGCTCGCCGCGCAATCCCAGCCCTACCCCCTGATTGCCATCACCAGTTGCGACCTGCTCAACGAGCGGGCCGCGCAACTGGGCGTGGCTGTTCGACTGATTCCCGTCACGCCGGACGCATGGCCTGACGCCCCAGCACCGGCTGACAGCCTGTATGTCTGGGATACCGCTCTTCAAGCGCCCGTGGTTGCCGGGCAATTGAACACAGCGAACGGCCCGTTTGTGCTCGAAACCCTGACCCGTGCGGGTCTAGGCTGCATGAACGGCGATTTTGCCGGAATGATCACAGCGCCCGTTCACAAGGGCGTGATCAACGAGAGCGGCATCGCGTTTTCAGGCCATACCGAGTTTCTGGCTGAACTGACTCGAACCGAACAAGTGGTGATGATGCTTGCCACAGGCGATTTGCGTGTGGCGCTGGTGACCACTCACCTGCCACTGCGCGACATCGCCGACGCCATCACCCCTGAACGACTGGAGCGCGTTACACGTATTCTTCACGCCGATCTGGTCAACAAGTTCGGCATCGCCCAGCCGCGCATTCTGGTCTGCGGACTGAATCCGCACGCGGGAGAAGGCGGTCATTTGGGCCGCGAAGAGATCGACATCATCGAACCCACTCTGGAGCGTCTGCGCAACGACGGCCTAGATCTACGCGGCCCGTTGCCCGCCGACACTCTGTTTACCCCAAAATATCTGGAGCACTGCGATGCAGTGCTGGCGATGTACCACGACCAGGGCCTGCCCGTGCTGAAGTACAAAGGCTTCGGCGCGGCGGTCAACATCACACTGGGTCTGCCGATCATCCGTACGTCTGTCGATCACGGCACCGCGCTGGATCTGGCGGGCAGCGGAAAAATCGACACCGGCAGCCTCAAGGTCGCTCTGGAAAACGCCTATCAGATGGCCGAGACCCGTACGTAAATGACTGAGCAATACCAACACAAGGCGCGCAAGCGCTTCGGCCAGAACTTCCTGCATGACGCGGGCGTGATCGACAAAATCCTGCGCTCCATCCGCGCCAGGGCCGACGATCGCATGCTGGAAATCGGCCCGGGTCAGGGTGCGTTGACCGAAGGTCTGTTGAGCAGCGGCGCCAAGCTGGACGTCGTCGAACTGGACAAGGACCTGGTGCCGATCCTGATGGGCCAGTTCAGCCATTTGCCGAACTTTAACCTGCACCAGGGCGATGCCCTGAAGTACGACTTCAACACCCTGAACGCAGCGCCCAATACACTGCGCGTGGTCGGCAACCTGCCCTACAACATTTCTACACCGCTGATCTTCCACCTGCTCGATAGCGCGCATCTGATTCGCGACATGCACTTCATGCTGCAAAAAGAAGTCGTCGAGCGTCTTGCTGCCGGTCCGGGCGGTGGCGACTGGGGCCGTCTGTCGATCATGGTTCAGTACCACTGCCGCGTGGAGCACTTGTTCAACGTTGGGCCTGGCGCGTTCAATCCGCCGCCGAAAGTCGATTCGGCGATCGTGCGCCTTGTACCGCACGAGACCCTGCCGCATCCGGCCAAGGATCATCGCGTACTGGAGCGCATCGTGCGCGAAGCCTTCAACCAGCGCCGCAAGACCTTGCGCAACACGCTCAAAGCGCTGCTGACCAGCGACGAAATCGCTGACGCAGGCGTGGACGGCAGCCTACGCCCTGAGCAACTGGACTTGGCCGCTTTCGTACGTCTGGCCGACAAGCTTGCGGATAAATCTGTCGCAAGCTGATGCACTCAGGACATGTCCGGTCAGAACCGCTATTGGTCTTTTACCTGCGACATGTCCTAGACTCTTTCATCTCCGGGCTTTTCCGGCTTTTTCCGCCCCAGCTTCCAAGGCCTTTTGCATGTCTGATCCTCGTTACCAGGTCGACGTCAGCGTCGTGACCCGCTTTCTCGCAGAACAATCACAGCCTGAGCAAAACCGCTTCGCTTTCGCGTACACCATCACGGTACACAACAACGGCGAGCTACCGGCCAAACTGCTCTCGCGGCACTGGGTGATTACCGATGGCGACGGCAATGTCGAAGAAGTGCGCGGCGAAGGCGTCGTGGGTCAGCAGCCATTGATTCAGCCCGGGCAAAGCCACACCTACAGCAGCGGCACGGTCATGAACACCAAAGTCGGCAACATGCAGGGCAGCTACCAGATGCTCGCGGACGACGGCACCCACTTTGATGCCATCATTGCGCCGTTCCGTCTGGCGGTGCCAGGGGCGCTTCACTGATGGCGGTTTACGCAGTCGGAGATCTGCAAGGTTGCCTTGAACCGCTGAAGTGCCTGCTCGAACGAGTAGCGTTCGACCCCGTCAACGACAAGCTGTGGCTGGTGGGTGACCTGATCAACCGTGGCCCGCAATCGCTGGAAACCCTGCGTTTTCTCTACAGCATGCGTGACGCTGTCGTCTGCGTACTGGGCAATCACGACCTGCACCTGCTCGCAGCGGGGCGCAACATCGAACGCCTCAAAAAAGGCGACACGCTGCGAGAGATCCTCGAAGCGCCCGACGCCAACGACCTGCTCGACTGGCTGCGCCAGCAGAAGCTCATGCATTACGACGCCGAGCGCGATATCGCGCTGGTTCACGCGGGCATTCCGCCCCAATGGAGCCTGAAAAAAGCGCTGCGTTGCGCGCAAGAAGTCGAGGAAGCCTTGCGTGACGACAACCGCTTCGAGCCGTTCCTCGATGGCATGTATGGCAACGAACCGGCCAAATGGGACAAAGACCTGACGGGCGTCACCCGGCTGCGCGTGATCACCAATTACTTCACCCGCATGCGCTTCTGCACCAGCGACGGCAAGCTCGACCTCAAGAGCAAGGAAGGCCTGGACAGCGCACCTGCTGGATACGCCCCCTGGTTCAGCCACAAGGATCGCAAGACCAAAGGCCTGAACATCATTTTCGGCCATTGGGCAGCCCTTGAAGGCCGCTGCGACGAACCTGGCGTCTACGCCCTGGACACCGGTTGTGTGTGGGGCGGCGCGATGTCGATGCTCAATGTCGACACACGGGAAATGATCCGCTGCAAGTGCGACGACCGAGGCAACATCGCGACAGCATCCCCCGCCCAAGCGACCGAGCACTCGACCGCATCCCCGCGCTAAAATCCCTTTTTCGTTCTCGACGGGTCGAGAACCCACTGGCCCAGGAGCCCAATGCCATGACCGACTTCAAACGCATTCCGCCGGAGCAGGCCCATGCCTTGCGTGAAAAAGGCGCCGTGCTGGTCGATGTCCGCGACGCGCAGACGTTCGCCAGTAATCACATCCCTGACTCGCACCACCTGGACAACCATTCGGTCGCCGATTTCATCCGCAATGCCGATCTGGACAAACCACTCGTCGTCGTCTGCTATCACGGCAACTCAAGTCAGAGCGCGGCGGCCTATCTTGTAGGGCAGGGCTTCTCTGAGGTCTACAGCATGGATGGCGGTTTCGAGCTTTGGAAAACCACGTTTCCGAGCGAAACCGCGCAAGGCTGATCGAAAAATATTTTTTCCGAGCGCAAGCCCGCGTCCTACGCGGCTTCGCGCATCCAACTGACGAACGGTTGCCTCACATTCACACGCCTTCCTTCTTTCTGTGTGCGAATCCGAACTATCCTTGTCCTCAGGCCATCCGAATCAGGGGAGAGCCGGTACACCGGCGCGTGGGTCATCGGTAGCTACTTTTATGGTGTTTGGGGGGTAAATGGCGACTGACTGATCAGCCGTCATCCAGCATCGACTGACGATCCGCCGCCGGCTCCACGTATCGAGCGAGGTGACGTCATGAGTATTTTTAGCCACTTCCAACAACGCTTTGAATCGACCCGCCAGGAAGAGCTCTCGCTACAGGAGTACTTGGAGCTCTGCAAAACCGATCGCAGTGCATACGCCTCAGCCGCAGAACGTCTTCTGATGGCCATTGGCGAGCCTGAGCTGTTCGACACGTCGACCAACTCCAGGCTGTCCAGAATCTTCTCCAACAAGGTGATCCGGCGCTATCCGGCGTTCGAGGATTTCCACGGCATGGAGGACTGCATCGAGCAAATCGTCTCGTACTTCCGCCATGCGGCCCAAGGTCTGGAAGAGAAGAAACAGATCCTTTATCTGCTCGGCCCGGTAGGCGGTGGTAAATCGTCTCTGGCTGAAAAACTCAAACAGCTTGTCGAAAAAATACCTTTCTACGCCATCAAGGGCTCGCCGGTTTTCGAATCGCCCTTGGGCCTGTTCAAACCTTCCGAAGACGGGGCGATCCTCGAAGAGGACTACGGCATCCCGCGCCGGTATCTGAACACCATCATGTCGCCCTGGGCGACCAAACGTCTGGCTGAGTTCGGGGGCGACATCAGCCAGTTCAAGGTGGTGAAGCTGTATCCGTCGATCCTTAATCAGATCGCCGTGGCCAAAACCGAACCGGGTGACGAGAATAACCAGGACATCTCGGCACTGGTCGGTAAAGTCGATATTCGCAAACTTGAGGAATACCCACAGAACGACGCCGACGCTTACAGCTACTCGGGCGCGCTGTGCCGGGCCAACCAGGGCCTGATGGAATTCGTGGAGATGTTCAAGGCGCCGATCAAGGTCTTGCACCCACTGCTCACGGCCACTCAGGAAGGTAACTACAACAGTACCGAAGGCCTGGGCGCGATCCCCTTCACCGGTATTCTGCTGGCCCACTCCAACGAATCGGAATGGCACAGCTTCCGCAACAACAAGAACAACGAAGCGTTCATCGACCGCATTTACATCGTGAAGGTGCCGTATTGCTTGCGCGTCAGCGACGAAATCAAGATTTACGACAAGCTGCTGTTCAACAGTTCGCTGTCCAAGGCCCATTGCGCGCCCGACACGCTGAAAATGCTGGCGCAGTTCACTGTTTTGTCACGCCTCAAAGAACCGGAAAACTCGAACATCTATTCCAAGATGCGGGTGTACGACGGGGAAAACCTCAAGGACACCGATCCGAAAGCCAAGTCGATTCAGGAGTACCGCGATGCGGCGGGTGTCGACGAAGGCATGAACGGCCTGTCGACCCGTTTTGCGTTCAAGATTCTGTCGAAGGTCTTCAACTTCGACCCGCACGAAGTCGCCGCGAACCCGGTTCATCTGCTGTACGTGCTTGAGCAGCAAATCGAGCAGGAGCAGTTCCAGGCCGAAACCCGTGAGCGCTACCTGCGCTTCATCAAGGAATACCTGGCGCCGCGCTACATCGAGTTCATCGGCAAGGAGATCCAGACGGCTTATCTGGAGTCCTACAGCGAATATGGTCAAAACATCTTCGACCGCTATGTGCTGTACGCGGATTTCTGGATTCAGGATCAGGAGTACCGCGATCCGGAAACCGGCGAGATCCTTAATCGCGTTGCGCTCAACGAGGAACTGGAAAAGATCGAAAAACCGGCCGGCATCAGCAATCCGAAGGATTTCCGCAACGAAATCGTGAACTTCGTGCTGCGTGCCCGCGCCAACAACAACGGCAAAAACCCGACCTGGCTTGGCTACGAGAAGCTGCGGGTGGTGATCGAGAAGAAAATGTTCTCTAACACCGAAGACCTGCTGCCGGTGATCAGTTTCAACGCCAAAGCCAGCAAAGAGGACCAACAGAAGCACAACGACTTCGTTACCCGGATGGTCGAGCGGGGCTACACCGACAAACAGGTACGGCTGCTCTCCGAGTGGTACCTGCGCGTGCGTAAGTCCCAATAACACAGCTGTGAGCTACAAGCTTCAAGCGGCAAGCTGAACGGAGCGGCGCCTGATGTCCGGCCAGATCAGCTTGCAGCTTGTGGCTGTTTTTACCTTGTAGCTGCCCGGAGGGCTTATGAGCTATGTGATCGACCGACGTCTCAATGGCAAGAACAAGAGCACGGTAAATCGTCAGCGCTTTCTGCGGCGTTACCGTGATCACATCAAGAAAGCAGTGGAAGAAGCGGTCAGTCGTCGCTCTATCACTGACATGGAACACGGCGAACAAATCAGCATTCCGGGGCGAGATATCGACGAACCGGTTCTGCATCATGGGCGTGGCGGCAAACAGACAGTCGTCCACCCCGGTAATAAGGAGTTCACCACTGGCGAACACATCGCCCGGCCTCAAGGCGGCGGCGGTGGCAAAGGCGCTGGCAAAGCGAGCAACTCCGGCGAAGGCATGGATGAGTTCGTGTTCCAGATCACCCAGGAAGAGTTCCTCGAATTCATGTTCGAAGACCTCGAACTGCCCAACCTGGTCAAACGCAACCTGACCGGTACCGACACCTTCAAAACCGTACGCGCAGGGATCAGCAACGAAGGCAACCCGTCGCGCATCAACATCATTCGCACATTGCGCTCGGCACACGCACGACGCATCGCCCTGTCCGGCAGCAGCCGCGCCAAACTCAAGGAAGCGCTCGCCGAACTTGAGCGCATGAAACGCGAAGAACCTGACAATTTTGGTGATATTCAGGAGCTGGAAACTGAAGTCGAACGGTTGCGCGCACGCATCAAGCGCGTGCCCTATCTCGACACCTTCGACCTCAAATACAACTTGCTGGTCAAACAGCCCAACCCAAGTTCCAAGGCGGTCATGTTCTGTCTGATGGACGTGTCGGGTTCTATGACCCAGGCGACCAAGGACATCGCCAAGCGCTTTTTCATCCTGCTGTACCTGTTCCTGAAGCGTAACTACGACAAGATCGAGGTCGTGTTCATCCGCCATCACACCAGCGCCCGCGAGGTCGACGAAGAAGAGTTTTTCTATTCTCGGGAAACCGGGGGCACTATCGTTTCCAGTGCGCTGAAACTGATGCAGGAAATAATGGCCGAGCGCTATCCCACCAACGAGTGGAACATTTACGCAGCGCAAGCCTCGGACGGCGATAACTGGAACGATGACTCGCCAATCTGCCGAGACATTTTGATCAAACAGATCATGCCGTTCGTGCAGTACTACACTTACGTCGAAATTACCCCGCGCGAACATCAGGCGCTGTGGTTCGAATATGAGCGCATCGGTGAAGCCTTCGCTGACACCTTCGCGCAGCAACAGTTGGTCTCCGCCGGGGACATCTACCCGGTATTCCGTGAACTCTTCCAGCGCAGGTTAGTGACATGACCGGTAGAGAACAGAAACGCCAACCCCTTTCCACGGGTTCAGAGTGGACGTTCGAACTGATCCAGGCCTATGACCGGGAGATCAGCCGCATTGCCGAACGGTACGCACTGGACACCTATCCCAATCAGATCGAGGTGATCACCGCCGAGCAGATGATGGACGCCTATGCGTCAGTCGGCATGCCGCTGGGCTATCACCATTGGTCCTACGGCAAACACTTCCTCAGTACGGAAAAGTCCTACTCGCGAGGGCAGATGGGTCTGGCGTACGAGATCGTCATCAACTCCGATCCGTGCATCGCCTATCTGATGGAAGAAAACACCATCTGCATGCAGGCACTGGTCGTGGCTCATGCCTGCTATGGCCACAACAGCTTCTTCAAAGGTAATTACCTGTTCCGCACCTGGACCGACGCTAGCTCAATCATTGATTACCTGGTGTTCGCCAAGCAGTACATCATGCAGTGCGAGGAGCGCCATGGCATCGACGCCGTGGAGGACTTGCTCGACTCCTGCCATGCGCTGATGAATTACGGTGTGGACCGTTACAAACGCCCCTATCCGATCTCGGCAGAAGAAGAACGTCGGCGCATGAAGGATCGGGAAGAGCACCTACAGAAGCAGATCAACGACCTGTGGCGCACCATCCCGAAAAGCGCGAGCAAGAACGACAAGGAGGACAACGCGCGCTTCCCGGCCGAACCGCAGGAGAACATCCTCTATTTCATCGAGAAACACGCGCCGTTGCTGGAGCCATGGCAGCGTGAAGTGGTGCGCATCGTGCGCAAGATTGCCCAGTATTTCTATCCGCAACGCCAGACGCAGGTGATGAACGAGGGATGGGCAACCTTCTGGCATTACACCCTGATGAATGACCTGTACGACGAAGGTCTGGTCACAGACGGGTTCATGATGGAATTCCTGCAATCCCACACCAGCGTGGTGTTCCAGCCCGGTTTTGACAGCCCTTATTACAGCGGCATCAACCCCTATACGCTGGGCTTCGCCATGTATCAGGACATTCGGCGGATGTGCGAGCACCCCACCGAAGAAGACCGTCGCTGGTTCCCCGACCTTGCAGGCACCGATTGGCTGACCGCCGTGAAGTTCGCGATGAGCAGCTTCAAGGATGAAAGCTTCATCCTTCAATACCTGTCGCCCAAGGTCATTCGCGACCTGAAACTGTTCAGCATTCTGGATGACGATCAGAAAGACGATCTGCTCGTTCCCGCCATTCATGACGAATCAGGCTACAGAACGATCAGAGAAACCCTCGCTGCTCAGTACAACCTGGGTAATCGCGAACCCAATGTGCAGATCTACAGCATTGACCGCCGTGGCGATCGCTCGCTGACCCTGCGCCATCAACAACACGACCGCAAGCCACTGGGCGACTCGACCGAAGAAGTGCTCAAACACCTGCACCGTCTGTGGGGTTTCGATATTCATCTGGAAACACTGCAAGGCGACCAGGTCATGAAAACCCATCACGTCCCACCGAGAGGCGATCACGCCGACAGTGAATATCCCCGGCTCGACTTGGCCGTCGTTCACCTTTAGAAGATAAAGCGGTTTGCACCTCCGCAAGAGCGACGTAAGGTTTATCCTGTCGCGCTTACGGAGGTTTTTTATGCAGATCTATAAAGTTGGCGGAGCCGTTCGCGATCGCCTGCTTGGCAAACCGGTCTCGGACACGGACTGGGTGGTTGTCGGCGCGACGACCGACGAAATGCTGATCAAGGGTTATCGCCCGGTGGGGACGGATTTTCCGGTTTTCCTCCACCCGCTCACGGGTGAGGAATATGCGCTGGCGCGCACCGAACGCAAGAACGGCCGAGGCTATGGCGGCTTTGTGTTCCACACCGACCCCGACGTCACGCTCGAAGAAGATCTCATTCGGCGCGACCTGACGATCAACGCAATGGCCGAAGACAAGGACGGCCACCTCACCGATCCGTACCACGGTCAACGCGATCTCGAAGCACGCATCTTGCGCCACGTTTCCCCCGCTTTCGCCGAAGATCCACTGCGTGTGTTGCGGGTTGCCCGCTTCGCCGCTCGCTATGCACCTGACGGTTTCACCATTGCCCCCGAGACGCTGGAATTGATGCGTGAGCTCAGCGCGTCAGGCGAGCTCGAAGCCCTGACACCCGAGCGCAGTTGGAAGGAAATCTCTCGCGCATTGATGGAGCCGGAGCCTCAGGTATTCATTCAGGTGCTGCGGGACTGTGGCGCGCTCAACGTGCTCATGCCCGAAATAGACACCCTGTTCGGCATCCCTCAGCCAGAAGCCCATCACCCTGAAATCGATACTGGCGTGCATGTGCTGAGCGTGTTGCATCAGTCTGCGCTGCATCACCAGCCACTTAGCGTGCGCTGGGCGTGCCTGCTCCATGATCTTGGCAAGGGGCTGACCCCGCAGGAGGACTGGCCACGACACATTGCTCATGAACAGAAGGGACTGAAAGCGATCAAGGCTGTGAACCTGCGCTTCAAAGTGCCGAAAGAGTGTCAGGAACTGGCGCTGTTGGTCGGCCAGTACCACACCCATGGTCATCGCGCTTTGGAACTGAAGCCATCGACCCTTCTGGACCTGTTGCAAAGCTTCGACGTGTACCGCCGTCCTCAGCGGTTCGAAGAGTTCATCATTGCCTGCGAAATGGACGCCCGTGGCCGCAAAGGCTTTGAGGATCGCAGTTATCCACAGGCCGAGTACCTGCGCGGCGCAGCGGAAGCGGCCAGGCAAGTGGCGATTCAACCGCTACTGGACAAGGGTTATCAAGGGCAAGAGTTGGGCGAGGCGTTGAAGCGTGAACGTCTGGATACGCTGACGTTCTACAAGGCGGCATCTCAGGCGTGACCGAGGTTTCGCTGGAGGCCATCTGACCTCTGTGGGAGCGAATTCATTCGCTCCCACGAGAGATATGCGGTGCTGATTAGACCGCAGACAAGATTGAATCCGGGGTCAACTGCTGCCCCCGCCACTCAAACGCCACTGGCCACAACTGCTGTTCGATCTGAGCAATTTCCCACTGCCGGGCAAACGTAAGCCCCGTCTCCGGATGCACCTTTTCCGGCGCAATCAAAGAAAGTGGCCACAGCACGAAGGCGTTTTTCAGGATTTCAGCGCGCGGCAGAACAAGACCATCGAAGTTCCCCACGTGCTCGCCATACAGCAGCACGTCGATATCCAGCGGCAGACCTTTACGATCAGGCGCGTAACGACCGTTATCCGCCTCGATGAACTTCAAGCGGCGATCCAGCTCGATCAGCGGCAGATCGGTCAGCGCCGACACCACCAGATTGATGAACGGCCCGCTCTTGATCCCGACAGGATGGCTCTCGAACACCGCAGAGCACGACATGTCCGTCAAAATGCCTGCCAATGCATCAAGCCCGGCACACAGGTGACGGTGCCGATCGATATTACTGCCCAGGCCGAGAAAAACCCGTGTCAGCGGCATCCGCGCTCGATCTCCACACCCACGCCCTTGGCCGCTGCTACGGCCCCTGGCTTGGTCAATTTCAAATGCAGCCAGGGAATATTGAATTCGCTCATCAATACCTCTGCCAACCGCTCAGCGAAGGTCTCCACCAGTTGGAATTGAGAGACGTCGGCAAAGGCCTGAATGCGTGCAGACACACTGGCGTAATCGAGGGCCTTGCTCAGATCGTCGCCCGCCGCTGCGGGGCGGTTGTCCCAGGCAAAACTCAGGTCCAGACGCAGAACCTGGCGAATGCCACGCTCCCAGTCATAGGCGCCGATCACCGTATCGACCTCCAGACCCTCAATGAAAACTCTGTCCAAGCCTTTCTCTCCGCTGCACGACAAGGGCGCAATGCGCCGTTAGAATCAGGGCATCCCCGCCCGGAATGGTTAGCATGTTTTGGTTACTGGCGATCCTCGCCTACCTGCTCGGCTCGCTGTCCTTCGCCATCCTGCTCAGCCGCCTGAACGGCAGCCCGGACCCGCGCGACAGTGGCTCGGGCAACGCGGGCGCGACCAACATGTTGCGTCTGGCAGGCAAGAAGCTCGCTATCCTGACCCTGATCGGCGATGTCTGCAAAGGATTGATTCCCGTGCTGATCGCCGCCTGGGCCGGGCTCGACGCCAGAGGCCAAGCCTGGATCGGGCTTTGCGCGGTACTCGGTCACCTGTTTCCACTGTACTTCCGCTTTCGTGGTGGCAAGGGCGTGGCGACGGCAGCCGGCATGTTACTCGGCCTGTATCCCCCCGCCGCCCTGCTGGCAATTGCCGCATGGCTGCTGACGTTCTACCTCACCCGCACCAGCTCGCTGGCTTCGCTGATTGCCACGCCGCTGACCCTGCCGCTACTCGCCTGGCAGCAACCTCACGCGCTGTTGCCCATGAGCGTTCTGACCCTGCTGATCGTCTGGCGCCATCGTGGCAATCTACGCGACCTCTTTGCCGGGCGCGAACGGCATTTCTGAAACCAGAATATGAAAAAGGCTCATACGAGCCTTTTTCTTCTATCTCATCCGGACGTTACAACCCCGGCAATTGCTCCATCGGCCAGCGGGCCCGAACACTGATGCTCAGGTCTTCCTTCTGACCGGCCTGCAAACGCTGGCATCCGGCAAACGCGATCATCGCGCCATTATCGGTACAGAATTCCGGACGGGCGTAGAAAACGTTCCCCCCCATACCGCGCAGCATCTCTTCCAGCGATTGACGCAGCGCCTTGTTCGCACTCACGCCCCCCGCAATCACCAGACGTTTGAGGCCCGTCTGTTTCAGCGCGCGTTTGCACTTGATGGTCAGAGTCTCCACCACCGCATCCTGGAAGGCCAGCGCGATGTCGCAACGGGTTTGCTCGCCGTCGTCCCTAGCGCTTTGACATTGCTGCCACGTGTTCAGCGCGGAGGTTTTCAGACCGCTGAAACTGAAAGTCAGACCCGGACGATCGGTCATGGGTCGTGGAAACGAAAAGCGCCCTGGGGTGCCCTTTAGTGCAAGACGCGAAATTTCGGGGCCTCCGGGGTAATTCAGGCCCATCATCTTGGCCGTTTTGTCGAAAGCCTCGCCGGCGGCGTCATCCAGCGTCTCGCCCAGCAGTTCGTAAAGGCCGATGCCATCGACACGCACCAGTTGCGTGTGACCGCCCGACACCAACAAAGCGACGAACGGAAACTCAGGCGGTTGCGCCTCCAGCATGGGGGCCAGCAGGTGGCCTTCCATGTGATGAACCCCCAGTGCCGGAATGTCCCAGGCGAATGCCAGTGCCTGGGCGCAGGAGGCCCCAACCAGCAAGGCGCCGACCAGCCCAGGGCCTGCGGTGTAGGCAATCGCATCGATCTCGGTCGCGGCACAGTCGGCCTCGGCCAACACCTGACGAATCAAGGGCAGCATGCGTTTTACGTGATCACGAGAGGCAAGCTCAGGCACCACGCCACCATAGACCCGGTGCAGGTCGATCTGGCTGAACAATGCATCGGCGAGCAGACCGCGTTCACTGTCGTACAACGCTACGCCGGTCTCGTCGCAGGAGGTTTCCAAACCCAGTACTAACATGGGGTACGCCTTGTGGACGCTGATTTCGAAGGCGCGCATGATAGTCGCCGCTCATGCCTGCGACCAGTGCTTTTCGATCAGAGGCTTTGCATTCCTCTCGCCGAGGGGTTAACATCCGCAACCCTTAAAACCGGCGTACTCAGTACAAGCGTTGTGCGAGGCGTCGACCCCGGTAATGAATGAAGGTAGCTCTGGATGCCAGCCGTCAAAGTTAAAGAGAATGAACCCTTCGACGTAGCTCTGCGTCGTTTCAAGCGCTCCTGCGAGAAAGCCGGCACTCTGGCCGAAGTTCGTAGCCGCGAATTTTACGAGAAGCCAACTTCCGAGCGTAAGCGTAAAGCAGCTGCTGCTGTTAAGCGTCACGCCAAGAAAGTTCAGCGCGAACAGCGCCGCGCCGTTCGTCTGTACTAATACAGACGTCTGTCGCAAGCTTCTGCCTTGCCCGGCCTCAAAGCCGGGCTGTCGGCAGTTATAGATTTAGCCCCACGCAGCACAGACAAAGGCTTTCAGCGTCCTCGACGTAATCACGACAAGCCCAGTCAAATTCTTCCAGCCTGAACCAGGCTACGCTGACCGGTCTACACTGACCAGGCAACCGTCGTTACGCTTTGGATTCTCCACGATCTTTCTGGCGGGGCGCCTGATGATGAGAACGCCATGGCTGGATTGATTCCCCAAGGTTTTATTGACGACCTCCTGAACCGCACCGACATCGTCGATGTTGTCAGCTCACGCGTCCAGCTCAAGAAAACCGGGAAGAACTTCAGCGCCTGCTGTCCTTTCCACAAGGAAAAGACGCCGTCCTTCAGTGTCAGCCCGGACAAACAGTTCTATTACTGCTTTGGTTGTGGCGCAGGCGGCAACGCCCTCGGCTTCATCATGGACCACGACAATCTGGACTTTCCCCAGGCCGTCGAGGAACTGGCCAAAGCCGCGGGCATGGAAGTACCCCGCGAACAGGGCGTCAGAGGTCAAAAGCCAAGACAGCCCACAGATTCGCCGCTTTACCCTTTATTGACCGCCGCTGCCGATTTTTACCGTGCTGCGCTGAAAAGCCATCCGACACGCAAAGCTGCAGTGGATTACCTGAAAGGCCGTGGCCTGTCAGGCGAGATTGCCCGTGATTTCGGACTGGGGTTCGCTCCGCCCGGCTGGGACAATCTCTACAAGCATTTGAGCAGCGACACGCTTCAGCAAAAGGCAATGATCGACGCTGGTCTGCTGATTGAAAATGCCGAAACCGGCAAGCGCTACGATCGCTTCCGCGACAGGGTCATGTTTCCCATCCGCGATACGCGAGGCCGAGTCATCGCCTTTGGCGGCCGCGTGTTGGGTGACGACAAACCGAAATACCTGAACTCTCCGGAGACGCCGGTATTTCACAAGGGCCAGGAACTCTACGGCCTGTTCGAGGCGCGCAAACATAATCGCAACCTCGACGAAATCATCGTTGTCGAAGGTTACATGGACGTCATCGCCCTCGCCCAACAGGGCCTGCGCAATGCCGTCGCCACGCTGGGTACCGCAACCAGCGAAGAACACTTGAAACGCCTGTATCGCATCGTCCCGAACGTGCTGTTCTGCTTCGACGGCGACCAGGCGGGGCGAAACGCCGCTTGGCGAGCACTGGAAGCCACCCTTTCCAGCCTGCAAGACGGCCGACGGGCACGCTTTCTATTTCTGCCGGAGGGTGAAGACCCGGATACGCTGGTTCGAGCCGAAGGCACAGACGCGTTCAAGGCGAGAATCAACCAACATGCGCAGCCACTGGCCGATTATTTTTTCGAGCAACTGACCAAGGAAGCGGATCCGCGCTCTCTGGAAGGCAAGGCGCACATGGTCACCCTGGCTGCGCCACTGATCGAAAAAGTGCCAGGCGCCAATCTGCGCGAATTGATGCGTCGGCGACTCAAGGAAATAACCGGGCTGGATACGGCGACGGTAAACCAGTTGGTGCAATCAGCCCCTGCCGAGGCGCCACCGCCTTACGATCCGGGCTTCGATTACGATTCAGTGCCCGATTATGGCGACTACCAGCCACACGACGCTTACGAACCACAGCAGGAATGGGCACCACAAACGCCAAGCAGTGGCGGCCAGAAAAAGAAATGGGAAAACAAGCCTTGGGACAAAGGCAAAAAGTGGGACAAGAACGGCAAACGGTCGGATTTTGAACCACGCTGGGTCCCGATAGGCGTTGAAGCGCCAATCCTGACTGCACTCAGGACACTGCTTCATCATCCTGACCTTTCGGCAAAAGTGGCCAATGCGAGCACGTTCGCCGACGAAGAACACAGCACATCTCAGCTTTTGGTGGCCCTGATCGAAGCCATGCAAAAAAACCCAAAGCTGAAACCCATGCAACTCATCGCTCGATGGCATGGAACCGATCAGGGAAAATTATTACGACAACTGGCGGAAAAGGAATGGCTGATCGCGGCCGACAACCTTGAACAACAGTTTTTCGACACTATAACTAGGTTGTCCGCTCGCCAACGCGAGCGCCACCTGGATGAATTGATCAGGAAGGAAAGGCAGACAGGATTGAACGCCGATGAAAAAGTTCGG
This sequence comes from Pseudomonas sp. Pseu.R1, assembly GCF_045764065.1. Taxonomy (NCBI): domain Bacteria; kingdom Pseudomonadati; phylum Pseudomonadota; class Gammaproteobacteria; order Pseudomonadales; family Pseudomonadaceae; genus Pseudomonas; species Pseudomonas sp. Pseu.R1. Next base: position 3,009,772 of record NZ_JBJGEE020000001.1, read on the forward strand.
CTGCTCAGCCTGTTAAATCGCAATCTTCCTGCACAAACCCCGACCTCAACTGGCGCGTGAGGTCCTAGCTCGGGTATAATCCTCGGCTTGTTTTTTGCCCGCCAAGACCTTCAGTGGATAGGGTGTTATGTCCGGAAAAGCGCAACAGCAGTCTCGTATCATTGAGTTGATCAAACTGGGCCGTGAGCAGAAGTATCTGACTTACGCCGAGGTCAACGACCACCTGCCCGAGGATATTTCAGATCCGGAGCAGGTGGAAGACATCATCCGCATGATTAACGACATGGGGATTCCCGTACACGAGAGTGCTCCGGATGCGGACGCCCTTATGCTGGCCGACGCCGATACCGACGAGGCCGCTGCGGAAGAAGCAGCCGCCGCGCTGGCAGCGGTGGAGACCGATATCGGTCGCACCACCGACCCTGTGCGCATGTATATGCGCGAAATGGGTACGGTTGAGCTGCTGACTCGTGAAGGCGAAATCGAAATCGCCAAACGCATCGAGGAAGGCATCCGCGAAGTGATGGGCGCTATCGCCCACTTCCCGGGCACCGTCGAGCACATCCTGTCCGAATACGATCGCGTTACCAGCGAAGGCGGACGCCTGTCCGACGTTCTGAGTGGCTACATCGACCCGGACGACGGCATTGCGCCACCTTCGGAAGCGCCAATGCCGATGGATCAGAAAGCCGACAAGGCCGATGAGTCGGACGACGAAGAAGACGAAGAAAGCGACGGCGACGACGAGGAAGAAACCGAAAGCGGGCCGGATCCTGTTGTTGCTGCCCAGCGTTTCGGTGCCGTCTCCGAGCAGATGGAGATCACCCTCAAGGCGCTGAAGAAGCACGGTCGCGGCAGCAAACAGGCCAACGAGGAACTGCTGGTTCTGGCTGACCTGTTCATGCCGATCAAGCTGGTTCCCAAGCAATTCGAGAACCTGGTTGAAACAGTACGCAGTGCTCTGGAGCGTCTGCGCGCGCAAGAACGCGCCATCATGCAATTGTGCGTCCGTGATGCACGCATGCCGCGCGCTGACTTCCTGCGCCAGTTCCCGGGCAACGAAGTCGACCAGAGCTGGACTGAAGCACTGGCCAAGGGCAAGACAAAATACGCCGAAGCCATTGGCCGCCTTCAAGCCGACATTCAGCGTTGCCAGCAGAAGCTGACCGCGCTGGAAGAAGAAACCGGCTTGAGCGTGCTGGAAATCAAGGACATCAACCGTCGCATGTCGATCGGTGAGGCCAAGGCCCGCCGCGCGAAGAAAGAGATGGTTGAGGCCAACCTGCGTCTGGTGATCTCGATCGCCAAGAAGTACACCAACCGCGGCTTGCAGTTCCTGGATCTGATTCAGGAAGGCAACATCGGTTTGATGAAGGCGGTGGACAAGTTCGAATACCGTCGCGGCTACAAGTTCTCGACTTACGCCACGTGGTGGATTCGTCAGGCAATTACTCGCTCGATCGCTGACCAGGCCCGCACCATCCGTATTCCGGTGCACATGATCGAGACGATCAACAAGCTCAACCGCATTTCCCGCCAGATGTTGCAGGAAATGGGTCGCGAACCGACGCCGGAAGAGTTGGGCGAGCGCATGGAAATGCCTGAGGACAAAATCCGCAAGGTATTGAAGATCGCCAAAGAGCCGATCTCCATGGAAACCCCGATCGGTGACGACGAAGACTCGCATCTGGGTGACTTCATCGAAGACTCGACCATGCAGTCGCCAATCGATGTCGCCACCGTTGAGAGCCTGAAGGAAGCGACACGCGAAGTGCTGTCCGGCCTGACCGCCAGAGAAGCCAAGGTTTTGCGCATGCGTTTCGGTATCGACATGAACACCGACCACACCCTTGAGGAAGTCGGTAAGCAGTTCGACGTCACCCGTGAACGTATCCGTCAAATCGAAGCCAAGGCACTGCGCAAGCTGCGCCACCCGACCCGGAGCGAACATTTGCGTTCATTCCTGGACGAGTAAGCGATCCGCGTTACCCAGAACCCCCGGCACTGCCGGGGGTTTTGCATTTTAAGGGAATAAGATTTCGGCACTGTGCCACTGCCCCTCAGCCCAGCTACACTCGACTCAATCTCAACACTGAAACGACTGAGGCTGCCATGTTTTGGATGCCAGCCATTGTTTTCTTGTGCTTGACGGGGTCGGCGCTTGCTGACACTCCGGCGCCTTCTCAGGGAGCGCTGTCCTGGCAGGGCGTGCACAGGGAAACAATGCAGAGTAAGGACGCTGCGTCGCCTGACATCGAACGCATCAGCGAGACCGGTTCGCACCCGGATACCGTGGGTGACGGACTTTCGAGCATTGATGATCGCCTTCATGAAGCCCTGGCGTATACCGAACTGCCAGAAACCAACTCGGCTAACCCCACAACGCCCACCGCACGCCCTTCCGAGCTGGCGAGATTCTGGCGAGATTTTCTGCTCTACGGACTGCCTGGCCTGTTGCTATTGTCGACCATCCTGGCCGTGGTGGTACGCATCAACCGCCGTCTCAGCTCGGAAATCTCTCGACGCGTAGCACTGGAACAAGAACTTCGCAGCAGCGAATACCACTATCGCGGCATGATCGAGAGCCTGTCGGCCATCGCCTGGGAAGCCAATATTCAGGACTATTCCTACAACTACGTCTCCCCTCACGCTGAAAACCTGCTCGGTTATCCACTTCACCAATGGCGCAAACCGGGCTTCTGGCGCAGCATCGTGCACCCCGCCGACCTCGCATGCGCACAAGCGTATTGCGATCAGCAAACAGCACAAGGCAACGATCACAGCCTCGATTACCGCGTCATTGACGCTAATGGCAACGTGCTGTGGGTACGCGACATTGTCAGCCTGATCAGCTACGGTCACGAACCGGTCATGCGTGGCCTGATGATCGACATCACCGAGGCCAAGCAGACCGAAGAAGCCCTGCGTCGCTCGGAAGGCAAATTCGCCTCCGTATTCGCCCAGTGTCCTGACATTCTGGTCATCGCACGACTGTCCGACGGCTGTTTCCTTGAGGCGAACCAGGCGTTCGTCGAACAGATTGGTCTCGATGCCAGCGAAGTCGTGGGCCGCAAGCCCAGCGAACTGAACATCTGGGGCATTCCCGACATCGGCCCAAGCCTGCTGCAACGCTTGCAAAAGGGCAGCATTCGCAACCTGGAAATGCCCTTCCGTCGCAGCAATGGCCAGACGTTCACTGGGCTACTCTCGGCCGAGCCGTTCGACCTGGACTCCACACCTGCCGTGGTGGTGGTTGTCCGGGACATCACCCCGCTCAAAGAGGCGCAGCAACAGCTGCAACTGTCCGAAGAAAAGTTCGCCAAAGCCTTTCACTCCTCCCCGGACGGCATGCTCATTTCCCGACAAAGCGATGGGATGCTGGTGGAGATCAACGACGGATTCAGCCGCATCACTGGCTATCACAGCTCGCTCTCACTGGATCGCACGACGCTGGACCTCGGCATCTGGGTCGATCTCAACGAGCGTCAACAATTACTGGAGCAACTGAGCCGCGACGGCTTCGTCAAGGACTTCACCAGCCACATTCGCCGTCGGGACGGCCAGATTCGCCTGTGCGAAATTTCATCACGACCACTCCCCATTGGCGGCGAAGATTGCATGCTGACCATCGCCCGAGACATCACTGAACGCCATCAAATGCAGGAGAAACTGCAACTGGCGGCGACGGTATTCGAGAGCACTGCCGAAGGCGTACTGATCACCGACACCCGCCAGCGCATCAATGCGGTCAACCGCGCCTTCAGTGAAATCACCGGCTACAGCGAGGGCGAGGCCATTGGCGAAACGCCACGCTTGTTGGCGTCAGGCCTGCACGACAGCGCGTTCTATGCGGCGATGTGGTACCAGTTGACCGCCGAGGGTCACTGGCAAGGGGAAATCAGCAATCGTCGCAAAAACGGCGAGATTTACCCGAGCTGGCTGACCATCAGCGCGGTTCGCAACCGCGACAAGTTCATCACGCACTTCGTCGCCGTATTCGCCGACATCTCCAGCCTCAAACAGGCCCAGGCGCGATTGGATTATCAGGCTCACCACGACCCGCTCACCGGCCTCCCCAATCGCACGCTGTTCGAAAGCCGCCTGCATGCCGCGCTGGTGCACAGCAAAGAGGCTCACAGCCTGGGCGCTGTGCTGTTTCTCGATCTCGACCGCTTCAAACACATCAACGACAGCCTCGGTCACCCAGTGGGCGACCTGCTTTTGAAAGGCATCGCCCAGCGGCTTAAAGAAAACCTGCGCGACATCGACACCGTCGCCCGACTGGGCGGTGACGAATTCATCATCCTGTTGCCTGGCCTGCAAACCAGCCATGACGCGGAAGTCATTGCGACCAAACTGCTGAACAGCTTCTCCGCCCCCTTTCAGGCCGGAGAACATGAATTCTTCATCAGCACCAGCATCGGCTCTGCGTTGTTCCCCACGGATGGCGCAGACGTCGCCACACTCATCAAAAACGCCGATGCGGCGATGTACCGCTCCAAAGCCAAAGGCCGCAACCGCGTAGAAAGCTATACCCGCGACCTGACCGCCCAAGCCAGCGAACGCATTGCACTCGAACATGAACTGCGCCGCGCCATTGAACGCAACGAGTTCACGCTTTCCTTCCAGCCGAAAGTCAGCCTGCTGACGCAGCGACTGGTCGGCGCCGAAGCGCTAATTCGCTGGACTCACCCCACCTTCGGAGAAGTCCCCCCCGAACGGTTCATTCCGCTGGCAGAAGAAAACGGCATGATCCTGCAAATCGGCGAATGGGTATTGGAGCAAGCCTGCCAACAGCTCTATGAATGGAACCAGTCCTATGACATTTTCGGGCCACTCTCGGTCAACCTGGCCGGGGCCCAATTGCGCCAGCCCAATCTGGTCAACCGCATCGAACACCTGCTCAAACAATACGAGCTGCAACCCGGCTGCCTGCAATTGGAAATCACCGAAAACTTCATCATGTCCCAGACCGAAGAAGCCCTCTCGGTGCTGCATCGCCTGAAGAAGCTCGGCGTACAACTGGCCATCGACGATTTCGGTACTGGCTACTCCTCGCTCAGCTACCTCAAACGCCTGCCACTGGACATCCTGAAAATCGACCAATCCTTCGTCCGCGGCCTCCCGGACGACCCTCACGACGCCGCCATCGTGCGCGCCATCATCGCTCTGGGCCGCAGCATGCAACTGACCGTCATCGCCGAAGGCGTTGAAAACCTCGAACAGCAGCAATTCCTGGCCGACGAAGGCTGCGAACAGATCCAGGGCTACATCGTCAGCCTGCCCCTGCGCCCGGAAGAGTTTTGCGCGACGTTTCTTCGTATCACCGTTTCAGACTTTTCGGATAGCACAGCACGGAAACCATCGTTATAATCCGCCGCCTGACTGAGGGCCTATAGCTCAGTTGGTTAGAGCAGAGGACTCATAATCCTTTGGTCCACGGTTCGAGTCCGTGTGGGCCCACCAACCTTGAAGCCGCGTACTACGCGGCTTTCGGCTTTTTGGGTTTGTGGCAGCCGGATCAGTCCTATGGTCCGAAGGTACAAATTAGGTACAGTGCGGCTTCGCTTGCACGCCTTTGGAGTCCTTCAGATGGCCACAATCGTCAAAACCCCTGCCGGCACCTGGAAGGCCGTCATCCGCAAGACCGGATGGCCGACCAACGCCAAAACCTTTCGCACCAAACGCGACGCCGAAGATTGGTCACGACGCACCGAAGATGAAATGGTGCGGGGTGTCTATATCCAGCGCAGCGGGTCCGAGCGGCTGACACTCGAAAATGCGCTGCAGCGATATCTGCGCGAAGTCAGCCCTACCAAAAAGCCCACCACGCAGAAGGCTGAGGCAACCAAGGCTCAGCAGTTGATCAAGCACCTGGGCAAATACTCGCTGGCGGCTCTGTCATCCGAGGTGATCGCCAACTATCGCGATACGCGCCTGGGCTCGCTGACCAACCGCGGTCAACCCACGAGCAATAACACTGTGAGGCTGGAGCTTGCCCTACTCAGCCACCTATTCACTGTCGCAATTCAGGAGTGGGGCCTCGGACTCACATACAACCCTGTGCTCAACATTCGGAAACCGAGCCCAGGTGAAGGCCGAAATCGTCGGCTTACAGCAGACGAGGAACGTCGCTTGCTGAAAGAGGTAAACAAGCACAGCAACCCTATGCTCGGATGGATCGTCAGCATCGCCTTGGAAACGGGTATGCGGTCGTCTGAAATCACAGGGCTACGTCGGCATCAGGTCGATGTCAAAAAGCGCGTAGCACGTCTTCTGGTCACGAAGAACGACAGCGCCCGGACTGTGCCACTTAGTAAGCTCGCTGCAGCAACATTCCAAGCAGCGCTTCAAAACCCTGTGCGCCCCATCGATTGCGATTTGATCTTTTTTGGTGAACCTGGAAAGGACGGAAAGCGGCGCCCTTATGCCTTCACGAAAATCTGGGGATTGCTCAAATCTAAGCTGGGCATGCCAGATTTCCGCTTCCACGACCTCCGCCATGAGGCAGTCAGCCGATTGGTTGAAGGTGGGCTTTCAGACCAAGAGGTTTCTAGCATCAGCGGCCACAAGTCAATGCAGATGTTGAAACGATATACGCATCTTCGCGCGGAGGACCTGGTGGTGAGGCTTGATGGCTTGAAAGCCAAAAAAACAGGCAAAAAATAATTTCTATCACACATTCACCGACAATAGATTTCAGGCAACCCCCTATATATATTGGCTCTTCCACACCTGCCAACTAGCCAAAACCACATACTTTGGCAATCTCTGATTAGTAAAGTCTCTAATCCAAACTAATACGCCTTGGTTGAAAACCGAGGCGTAGCCGTTTGACGACTGTGCATCATTACCCAAATATACGCCTAACTATTAGCAACTATGGTTGATTGACAATGACGACCGAACAATATTTGCTTGAGCGCTTTGGCCCACTGATGAGCATCGTAGATCTTGCCGCGATATTAGGCCGATCTCCAGGAGGAGTTAGAGTGGCCCTTTATTCAAACACCGAAATTTCTAAAAGACTCAAACCTACGATGCTCAAGATCGGCCGGCGAGTTTATTTTCGCACCCTCCAAGTCAAGGAGGTATTGTCGCTCGACGGAGAGCGTGGAAGTGCAATCCCATGAGCACGGATCAAACCTTCAAAGTCAAAAGGCCGCCCTACTGCATTGTTCCAGCAAGCGTCCTAACCGAGAGCAGGCTGAGCTGGCGCGCGCGTGTGGTCTTGTCTTGGATGCTGGGTCAGAACGAAGGCTGGGAGCTTAGAGTCGGCCACATACGTGGAAAATTTGGCCTCAGCGAGCAGCAATGGAGCGCTACAAGCAAAGAGCTACGGGCGCTAGGCTACTTCAAGCAGGAGCGATTCCAGAATGAATCAGGGAAGATCATCTGGGAGAATTTTGTCACGTATACCCCCAGTGAACCATCCCCCCAAAAACCAGGGGATGGCCGATCATGCCATGGCGAGCCACTGCCCGGGAAACCATCCCCTGGCCCCAAGGGGGATATACCAATAAAAAGAGAAAACAATACAAACCATACCATTATAAAAGAAACTAGAACAAAACCTAACACCAGCGAGATTTCACCGAAGCATACGCTCACATGGCCAACACTGGCCGCCACAGAGCGGAGCCTCATTGAGCCATTGTTGATAGATGTGGACCAACAAGCCGCTCAGATGCTTCTTGATGAGCTAGCAGGCAATCTGGAAGCAGGTAGAGTTAAGGCACCTAACAGATGGTTTAAAGCAGTTCTCAAACGCTACAGGGAAGGTAAGTTCTCACCCACGATTGCACGCGCCATGGCAAATAAGCAGAACTCGACATTGCCGGACCATCCCCCAAAAACGAAGCGAGTAATTAAAACGAGATCGGTTGCGGATGCAAACATCTCCGGCATGCCAAAGCACATAGCCGCAGTTCTGAATAGAAAATATCAGCAGCCACAAGCGTAGGAGCGGAGCGCTGTGAAACCTCGCATTTATTCGCCGTTCATCTCCGCGCTCCGCTTGGGCAACCCCTTCGGTTGCATCCCGCGTCCTATCCTTGCCGGACGGGCGGCAGGGGCAGGTCCGGCGGCTACGCCTTGTTCCTCCCCCTGTCGCTAGGCTTGGTCGCTTACAGCTGCATCAAGGGTACGGCTACGCCCATCATCTTCACCCGTTCGGTGCTCGCCACTCCGGGCTGCGCTCCGCTGCGGCTTGCGGTGATGCCCTTGACCCAGCTTCCAGCTATTCGTGGATGCTGGCTGAAACAAATTCGGTCAAGGTGAGCTTCCCGTCCACAAAAGCTTGAGCGCGTCGCTTTTCTTCAACGCTCAATACAAAGCCCTCCAGCCCGATTGACGCGCAAGCATACTCGACAGCCTTCCGACGCCGCTCCCGCTCAGCACTCGTGATGATGATGCTCTCCGAAGTATTCACGGGCCTCCCCTCGTGTCGGTGACTAAAGCAAGACAATTTCAGCGCTGAACAGATAAACGAGGGTCAAGGGCGTCACCGGAGGCCGCAGCCCGTGAAACGGGACCGGGCGAGGATGACGGCGAAGCGCACCCTTGACGCTGCGCCCGCCCAATCCTACTTGCGGGGCTGCTGGGTGTTTTTCCCAGCAGCCCCTGCTACCGGCGAGGGCGGGAAGTCCAGAGGGGCAGAGCCCCTTTGGGCAAGCCCGCCAGGGCGCGCAGCAGTGTCCACGGCACTGATACCCGCTAACTACCAACTCTCCCTCCTCTCGCCCTACCCCAGTTCTTGCCCAGGTTCTGCATCACATGCTGCCGGTAGGCTGGGTTCCAAACACTGTTTCCCGCGATCACATGATTCACACCTCTTGCAGTGGTCATCATGCCCGACTGAAGGTCACGGCGCGTTGACATCGGATTGACTGTGTTGAAGACAGCTTTGGCTGGGTTTAACGCAGCCTGAGCCATCTGCCGCAATGTGATCGCACTGGACGACAATCCACATGCAAGCTGGCCTCCTAAAGAGTAAGCCTGATAAACCATGTAGAGCACGACCCCACTCAATGCGAGGATCTCCAGCACGTCGGTCGCTGGACCGTTTCCAGCAGTGGGCTGCACATCAGCAAGCATTGTCGAAAAGAACTTCATCCCCAGCGTAAGCACTGACGTGATCGCTGCGCATTGGATGATGTAGGTCATCACTTGGGCGAACCATTGATCGAACCACTTGCTGGTCATCTGTCCGAACAGCAGCAGAGCAATGAAGAGCGGTCCGCACCCCAGCAAAAATGCCAATAGCACCTTGGCTGTAATGATCATCGCTCCAGCGGGCACCGTCATCAGGAATGTTGCAATGAGCATCGTTCCAGCGATGAGCCAGTCATAAAGAATCATGCCTATCTCGGTCATCCCACGCCGTCCTGCACGAGCAATGAGATCGGAAAAGATATCCATGCCATCTGTCATAGCTCTATCAATCACCTGATAGACCGATTTCGCAGCTACACCGTCGCCGTTTGGCGAAAATGCATCTGCCAGGCCAACCTCCAGGCCGTTAATCGCGTCCACCACCCAACCAAGGTAAGTATCAGCATTGAGTGCCAATGCGCCGACAAATACCCACTTCAGCATCAGCTTGAAGAGATGTGGAAGGGGATGCTCGATGAATCCACCGACTGACAAAAGGCCCAGGGTCATGAAGAACAGACCACCGCCGACAACGAACAAGCCTGAGAAATCATCAATGACACTATGTGCCATGAGCTGAACGTAGCTGTTCAACACTGCGTCGACTGAGCCTCCTATCCATTCGAAGATATTCGACTCCATAGTCACTGCCCCTCCAAATTCAGCAACTCACGCTTCCGATAGCCACGCTGATCGAGCTGCTGCTCATTCCTGGCTTGCTTGGCATTAACGCAGTTCGGCGTAAGGGCCAGACTCCCGGCGTGTCGCTCGCACTCCGATATACGGATATCCCTCTCCGAGCTGTGGGCTTTGTACCAATCGACAGAATGGACCGGTTCATCCGCCCCGCAGCCTGTGAGCAGAAAAAAAACGACAATTGAGAAACGAGAGGCTGTCATTTCCGGCCCTCCCGATTCTGATCCGTCCCGTTCACATCACGAGGCAGCACATGCTCCGCCTCGGTACGGAATTCCCCAGCAAATTTCAGCGAATAGGCCAGCTCAGCAGCGTTGATAATCTGGAGGGCTGCAAGCGTTCTCAACGCGCTTTCCCTTGTCCCTGCCCAACTACCCGCGATGCGATATTCGGACCTCGAAATCAATAGCGACGAACCCAGCGCACATGCGAACGAGATGAAAACGGCGAGTGTTGAGGAGATTGGCCCAGTTGCTCGGGGCGGCACTATCTGCAACCAATCGGCAGGCGCCAGTACAAAAGGCATGATCGCGGCCGACGCCGCCAGGAGATCGCTCTGGATCAACTCAGGTGCACGTCGTGACACCTCTTTCAAAGCTCCGAACCGGCCAATGCAAATCCAGAATCGCCGTAAGGAAGTGAGGATGAAGAAGCACACGACCAAGGGGAGGATATGAGCGTACGAGATCATTTCAGTTGCCCCCCAGGTTCAGCAATTCGCGATTCTTGTAGCCTCTCTTGTCGAGCACCTGGGCATTCAGTTCCCGTTGCCGCTGCTCCTGAATCTTGCCCTCGGCCTCAGCGACCATTTGGAACATCTGCAATTTGGTCTGCTCGTTCTGGATCATCGCTTGCTCTGCAGCGATGCGACCTTGCAGCTCTGCGATCCCTTTGGGATCTTGTGTTTGATTGATCTGCCCCATGAGCTCGTCAATCTGACGTAGTCGGGCTTCGGCCTGGTCATAGGCTTCCAGCGCAAACGCTTTATCTTGCGAAGGCTTCACCGCTTGTACTCGGCAAGCATCGCGCTGCTGATCCTGAACCAGGCTTTCGCAGGCATCGAACACCTTGTTATCCGCATAGATCGAGCCAGCGCGACCATTCAGGCCTGAATAGCCGCCACGCTTCACTGCGTCATACACAGCCTGCCAATCTTGGGGCAGATAATCTCGCAGCTGCGGGTCATCGAATACTCGACCGAGTCCACGCGACCCTGTGAGCGCACCGTACTGCTGCTTCATCTGATCAATCTGAGATGTCATCTGCTGAACCTGTTGGGCCCAGCGAGTCGTGTTAGATGCGAACTCTGCAACAGTCATGGGGGAATCCGTCACTTGGGTAGTAACGGTTACAGGGATTTGCGCGTATCCCTGCTGCGAGCCGAGCATCAACGCGAGCGTTGTCGCAAAACTAAATGGCCGTACGCCTTTGAAGGCGAGACGCTTGAACAGACCCATAGTCACCTCTCCATTGGACATGGTGAACGCTGGGCCGTCTGTCCGGCCTGTCGATCTGCTCAGGAATCGCACCCGGTACGGCTATACCGTTCTTGGGGTGACTATGCGCCAGTCTTACCCGGTGTAGGCCCCGTCTTTTAAGGGCCGCGCCCATAATGTAATAAGCATCAGCGAGGCGGTTACAGCGTTCATGGAATAAAACCAAAGCACTGCTCTTTGGCGGTATTTATTATCTCACTTTGGCTCACTATCTGAAAGTGCCATGCATCCCAAATTCTTCGTCATGACGAAATCTCGATTGCTACGAAGGACTACTGCAGGATAGGCTAATCGCCGGTAAAGTGTGCGCACACAGTTTTCAAGAGATACCTTGCAGCGTGTGAGAGGTCGTTATGCGAAAGCCCAACCAAGCTATGAACGTCCACCTGGGGGCAGATCTAAAGGCGCGCTGGGTCGCCTATTGTGATGTACGAGGTAAAACACCAGGGGCTGCGCTTAAAGAGGCGATCGAACATCAGCTACGCGCTTATGCCATTTGACGGTGTAGCAATAGTTAAGCACACACCGCCAAGGGGGAATTTTGACAAACTTATCTACCTGCCCCCTCTCATCGTCACGGAGGATATATGCTTGATGTGAATTTAGAGCTTCCAGTTGAAGTCGGTGAACTGGCAAAGGAGGCTTATTCGGACAGTGTTAAAGAGACTATACAAGAGGTTTCCAAGATTGGTGTAGACGTAGCAAAGACCTTAAGATTAGCACTCGCACCGTTGCAGTACTCGGCGATGCTACAAGACAGGTTAGCTCTATATTTTAAGCGGGCTGCCCTCAAAGCACTTCCAGCGGATAGGGTACGCCCTGTCCCATCCTTCGCACTACCCATCCTGGAGAAGCTACGATATCAGGATGACGGGGACCTGCTCACTGAAATCTACATTGAGCTTCTCTCGGCTGGTTTCGACAAGTCTCGTGTGGGTGATGCTCACCCTGCATTTTTGACTATTATTTCGCAGTTATCGCCTGACGAAATTAGACTGATTGATACGCTTGCTGAGTCTTATCCCAAAAATTATTTTGGGCGAAAGATGTCGGAGTGGTCCCAATCCTCTGAAGGGATTATTGAACATCTTAGACGAGAGGGGCTTGACTCCCTTGAGATAGACTGGAATCTCACCGTCAACCCCGATAAGTTCCTATGGCCGATGCATCTGCAGGTTTACGTTGGGCATCTGCATTCTCTTGGAATACTTGAGTACGTCAACGATGCAGAATACACATTAGCTCGTGGCTTGGGGCACCATAACCAATGTTGGGCTATTGCACTAACTGAGTTCGGGTCACTGTTCCACCGCGCTTGTGTTAAAGGACTACCGTTAGAAAGATTCGTGGTGACTCCACGGGACCGCATTTGACTTTGCTGATGATCGCAAAACTGTTGTTCATTCTTCAATCATAGGCATCTGTGATGGCAAATTTTTTTCCTGATATAAAATCCCCACAAAAAAACACTACCGGAATGTGCGCAGTAGTTTTCGAAGAACTCGACGCAGCGGTAAGCCTGTTAGAAACAGTACGCAGCGAGTTCAATCCTATCCAACAAAATTTGATAGGTCGCTTTCTTGTCGCATGTAAGTTGTTTGGGCATGACATGATGCTGGCTGACGGAAGCTCTGACGCTTTAAAGGCAACACTGGGCATAGCACCACAAAAAATCAACACTGAAGATAAAGAAAAATTAAACGCACCAGAGCAAGACATAATCAGTAGCATATGCGCTGAAATAAGCAATGATCTTGACAGAGTTGGCCAAACCATTCAAAGCGAGCTGTTGACAGGGATCACCGATGTGGTTGAAAGCATCGGAGTTTCGTACGATCTTGGGGTAACCGAAACGGACACCCTTGACTCAATCGCATCGTCTATTCGGCACTTAGCTGAACAGGTAGCCTCTTTATTCGAAGCACAACCATATCTTCTGCAGCGGCACTATTCGGTATATCAATCCAGCATAAGCAACGCCGCTGACGATTCAGATAAAGCCCCTCGAATTACAGTCGAGCAGTTCATGCAGAAGACCAAGCCGCCAGAGCGAAAGCCGACACTTCGCGATAAGATTTTACCTTTCATCCCAGAACTAAAGAAACTACGCCAGGACGGCTATACTTACGCACAATGCGCACAATTTCTTGAGCAAAATGGAATTAAAACATATAGCGGTGCGATCGGCACTATCATGAACGATTTCAGGTAACGGCCTGGAGAGAAGAATATCTAAAATCTAGCCCCGCTCTTCCTCATGAGGCCTTCGCTTTCTGAAGAAGAGCAGGGTTTTGACCGGTTGGCTCGTGCGGACCGTCCGAAGGTAAACCCTCATGCATAGAGCAATCTACCTATGATGCTGGTGTGTGCGACCGCAAACGGTCTTCGTAGTGCACGACGCATCCAAATCAGTATACTTCTTGGCCTACCTTCGCGTCGAGCTCTTTCGAAAAATCAAAATCTCCCCACTTCGTAAACCAGTACTCATTGGCTTGCATAAACGTGGCCAAGTTGCTCTGAGGAACCTCGTAGTAACAAAGTATTGCCTTTTTTACCGACTTATCTATGAACGGACAGGCAATAAGATCCATAGCCAAATGAATCATCTCGGAATCACCGACCAGAGAATCTTTCTTTAGCTCTAATCGCTCAATTACATGACGTTCGAGAGCCCTCTTAAGACTTCGGTAGCGCTTCTTATTCTCTATATAAAAAAGCAGAGTAACAATTGAGAAATAGCTCAACGTCGATCGTAGCTGCAAATCCTGTTCAAAACCAAACGAAGAAGCTAGGACTGACTCATCAATTCTGTAGTTCTTTCCAAGCTGTCGCATCAGCACTAGAAGATACATTATTTCTATCTTCGCACTTTTTTTGTCTGCGCCCCTATCCATGACCCCTCGACATCTCTCATAGATAACTTGAGATATCATCGCACCATAACTGCGCCCAATAGGCTCATCATTATAGAAGGACAAAATCCGCTGACAGATCCTGCAAAGCTTAATGGTAGTATTAACTTTGGGAGATACTGCATAAATAAAGAAAACAAACTCGAGAATTGACACCAGCGAAGTGGATAGCGCTCGGTCCGCCCCCTCAGACTGATGAATCTTTCCGTAAGTATCAATGATTGAGCCTACCTTCCTTTCAACTACGGACAGAGAATAGTTAAGAATATCGCCATAACCAACACCTGAAGTTGAAAGGATAGATTTAAAGTCGGTGATGAGTGCTGAGTGGCTTACATAAATCTCTCCCCTAGGCAGCTCTTCACCATCCACCGCCGCAGGTGCTACTTCGTAACAGAGGAATTGATCAAATAGATCAGAAATTCTTTTTTTGGCAATAGAAATCGGCGTTATTATTGGCCGACCAATTGTTTCTTCCTTCCCTTTGTTAAGCGTTAATTTGTATAGCCTAAGCGACTCTTGCAAAACCATCTTTATCTGATAGCAGACATCTTCATCGCTGTAGAAAACAAAGAAATCATCCACATACCGATAAATTTTATAATCCTCTCCATGGACAAGCCCTTTACCTAGAAGCTTGTTTCCAACCTCTCCGTCAACTGCCTGCATGATGATCTCAGCAAACACCCTAGAAACTTCAGGCCCAATAAGGATTCCATTAGTCTCATTATGGTTTAACTTCTGCATCAACCAATCAAATTTACCAGCAAACGCACCTTTTAAAGAGTCAAGGTTTTTCTTTGCAAAATCCTTCCCATAGACGGCCCACGCTAGAGAGTGAGTGTACACACTATCAAAACAAGATGAGACATCAAACTTTGTCAAGAAGCGGAAGTCTCGCTCACTTTGCAGATGATCTTTAGACTCATAGAACTTGAAGACATTGCTGAATCTTTCATATACAAAAAACGATCTAAGATTCTCGTAATTCTCGCCTTCAACTTCCACAACAGAATCAGACTTATCTTGCCGCTCTATCTGGGACCTGATATCTATATATGTACAACCAGCAATTCGTCTTGGAGACCTTAAGCTAAAGCTACTAAGACCACAGTAGTAGATCATCAAATCTTTGAATTCATCATAGAAATCGACAACCAGCACTTGCCCCTTCGGATGCATAAGGGATAGTTGCCTGAGTTGATCTCGCTTATGCGACGTGGAAAAAACGTGAGGAACCGATGGAACTTCAGCACGCTCCAAATCCAGCACAGATCTTTTAACTCCAGTCGAGCTGTCATACCTTACTACTTTAGACAGTTCTATCCCGAATAACATTTTAACTAAATTATCAATTATTTCCGAATGATAATCCCACGTCAGCTTGTGATTTGATAGCTTTATCGAGTGCTCGCATAGGAAACGATAAAAATATCTATTCGAGAATACGATTGGCACTTCATAAGGCAAGACATCAGAAAGCACCACTCTCTCAACTGGAAAGTTTATTGATAGAGCTTTTTTAGGCATGAGTCCAGCCTCTTGCAATGAGAGATAGCTTCACGGCGTCAAATCCTCTGAAGATTTTCTTTTCAAACCCTTCTACAAAGGAGAGCTTCGCTAGCCTTCTCGCTAGAGCGGGATCTGATATCCCTCGCACTTTGGCCTGATACATAGCATCCAGACCTTTCAACTGCTTTGTATCGGTGATGAATTTGTTACTAAAGTAAACACCAATAAAGGCGTTGCTTTTACGATTAAAAAGACGCATATTTCCCGTCAAATACAGCGCTCGAACATACAATTCCTCTGCTGCTTTTTTTGCGACAAATTTCTCTTTTTTAATGTAATCAGCAAATGACTTGTCAATTCTATCCTTGTACTTATTGAATTTCTTCAAGCTCAGCCTAACACCTTTTTTGCTAGGACTCATATCAAACTCATAACCCAGGTACTCGAATTTTCCTACCTGGCTCTCCAGCAAGTTAATTGCCTCAGTCTTAGAGTTCACTCTAAGCCCTTTAGTCATAAGGGTATCCTCAAGCACCTTTAGATACCCTCCAGCAGAATCTTTCCGCTGAGGCGCATACATGAGAATCATATCATCCACATATCTTGAATAATAAAAAAGATCCTCATGCCTTTTAATCTGAGCATCTATGCTGGACAAATAAATCTCAGAGAGATATGCACTTATACCGACACCCCTTGGAAGCCCTTTAGCTTCACCCGTAAGGCTTTCGTAATTCTTTATAAGTCGAGTTAGGATTCTTTTGATTACGACAGACAACTCAGGGGACTGATGTATACCGTCAAGCAAATCTTTATGCCGAACTGACTCATAGAACGACTCAACGTCAGCTCGAACAATAAACTTCGGCATACCATCTAGCGCCAATTTTTTTACTTGGCTGACAAGCATGTCCCTAGGGGGCATCTTCACATCATAAATGACTTTCAACACATTCTGAGTAAATCGAACAGCAAGAATTTGACTTAACGAGTTTCCGACACCATATACTTTTTTACCCGCAACCAAGCTTGGAAGCTGGACAATATCTACTTTAAAATCTTTTTTGTTCATCTCAGCAGCAACCAACTCAAGTGCGGAAGTCATGGCTCCGTCGTGTTGTGCCTTCCGTTTTTCTAAAACTGCTGATATTCGACCAGATCTAATCGCAAAGAACTCTTCAGTAATTTTTTTAATTCGAAGTTTTTTGCGAGAGACTGATCTGAGCTTCTTAAGCTCATTTATTTTTTTCCGGATAACATCTGCTTGAGGAATGAAATTTTCCTCTAACGCACCACCTTTTTCTCGGTCATGCTTCATGAGCTTTTTCAGATTTTTTATTGAGAACGTCTGATCCATAGCTTTGCTCAATCCTTAAGATCTGCGCTGCCAGCTGGCCGGCTATGGTGCGCCAACCACAGGTGATTTTTCTGGCACCTTTTGGGTCGCTCGTGGGGTACAGTACCGGTACAGAGCTAGGTTTTCGTAACTTACGCTAAAATAGCATTCTGCCAGCAAAATAAGCTCTTATCCCCTAGTGATACCTACGGTAGCTTTCACCAGCGTTTACTAGGCTTACTTGGTGTCGAGCTAACTCATAATCCTTTGGTCCACGGTTCGAGTCCGTGTGGGCCCACCACCTTCAAAGCCGCGCATTGCGCGGCTTTTTCGTCTGGACTGCCCCACAAAACCCGCATCAATTTGACGAGCCGCAGGATATATTCACGTTCTCGACGGTCAGTCTCCTCATGAATACACCTTCCATGCTCCTGCGCCGCTTACTACGCCCCCTCCTCGACCCCTACCGCCGCTATCGCCACGCCCGCTACATCCACGCGGGTCGTATCGTCGTTGGTTTATTGGTCTCGATCCTGCTGACCACCGGCATTCACCTGCCCCACGGTGAGTGGGCGTCGGTGACGATGTTGATCGTGATTGGAGGTCTTCAGCATCACGGCAATATCGGCAAGAAATCGGTGGAGCGGGCCTATGGGACGTTGATCGGGGCGGCGTTGGGGCTGGCAGTCGTGGCGCAGCAGAGCTATCTGGGCATGCCGCTTTTGACGTACGTGATCATGTCGCTGATCTGCGGTTTCTTCGCCTATCACGCGATCGGCAAAGGCGGTTACACGGCGCTGTTATCGGCAATCACGCTGTTCATCGTGGCGGGGCATGGCGATAACCCGATTACTGACGGGCTGTGGCGCACCGTGGATATTCTGATCGGGATTGCCTTGGCGCTGGCGTTTTCCTTCGCGTTGCCGCTGTACGCGGTGTATTCGTGGCGTTACAACCTGGCCAGTGGTTTGCGCATCTGCGCGAAGGTGTACGAGCGCATCAGCAGTGGACAGTCGATCGCCGCCGATGAACACCTGAAGCTGACGGCCAAGTTGAACGCGACGATGCTGCAACTGCGTTCGCTGATGCCTTCGGTGTCAAAGGAAGTAAAGATTTCATTGGTGGAGCTGGATGCGATTCAGGGGCATTTTCGGATGTGCCTGAGCACGCTGGAGATACTTTCCAATCTGCGTCCGGCGGATTTGGGCAGTGCAGGGATGAACGCTGAACAACGGCGGATCCGACGCCTGTTCATCGGCATGGCGCGGGCGCTGCAGAACGGCGCAACAGAGCGGCTGGCGCGTCCGACCGAGTCCCTGGCGGTCGGCCCCGAAACGCCCGCTGTTTCGGCGGAAGTGCTGGGTTATCAATTGATGAATCGCCAGCTCGCGTTGAACCTGGAAGGGTTGCAGCAGCGCCTGGCGAAGACTGCAAAGAAGTGGAAGATCTGAACGGCAACGAATACCTGAGATTTGATGCAGCCTGAGTGAGGGTTGGTTTGCTGTCGAGTGCATTGGATCAGTTCAATCAATGTCGCTGAACCACCGATTTCGCCACCAAGGCGGCTCCCGCAGTGATGCTCGCCGAGCCCTGTAATCATGATCGGCGCCGACTCTGTGGGAGCCGCCTTGGTGGCGAATTAGGCTGGCCAGCCAACATAGAATCTCCCACAGGTTGAGCATCTGCCGTTATCTGCGTTTTCTCAATAAACCGACGGCACCACCATGTCTCGTGGCACGGGCGCGCGCAGGTAGTTGGCGTTGTATTCACGTTCTGGCAGCACCACTTGCGGCGCTTCCACTTCGCCTCGTGGTATCTGTTGCAGCAGGTGGTGAATGCAATTCAGGCGCGCACGTTTCTTGTCATCGGCTTCGACGATCCACCATGGCGCCACATCGGTGTGGGAGCGGGTAAGCATTTCTTCCTTGGCGCGGGTGTAGTCTTCCCAACGACGGCGGGACTCCAGATCCATCGGCGAGAGTTTCCACTGTTTCAGTGGGTCGTGGATACGCATCAGGAAGCGGCGATACTGCTCGTCGTCGGTGATCGAGAACCAGTATTTGATGAGGATGATGCCGGAGCGAACCAGCATCTTTTCGAACTCGGGAACGGTGCGGAAAAACTCTTCGTACTCGTCCTGATCACAGAAGCCCATCACACGCTCAACGCCCGCGCGGTTGTACCAACTGCGGTCGAACAGCACCATCTCGCCCGCCGCAGGCAGGTGTGCGACGTAGCGCTGGAAGTACCATTGCGTCCGCTCGCGCTCGCTGGGCGCGGTCAGCGCAGCGACTCGGCAGACACGCGGATTGAGGCGCTGAGTGATGCGTTTGATGGCGCCGCCCTTACCGGCTGCGTCGCGGCCTTCGAACAGCACCACGACTTTCAGTTTCTGGCTGACGACCCAGTCCTGCAACTTGACCAATTCGCCTTGCAGACGCAGCAGCTCGCGGAAATACAGGCGACGATCGATACCCTTGGGGACTTCTTCGCCCAGATCGGAGAGCAAGCCATCGAGACGAGCATCGTCGTACTCCATCTCCAGTTCTTCGTCGAAGCTGTCGAGAATGTCGGCTTGGATGTAGCGGGCGGTTTCGGAAAGATCCAGCGTCATGACAGGGCTCCCGGCATGGAGTTAGAGGGTCAGGCCGAAATTTAGGCACGCCGGGGGTGACAGCTGAATGACAAAACGGTGATGCCAAGGAAAAGTCCTACAGATAGAGTCTGGACACTTACGTCTATGGTCATTTCGAACGAGTAACTGAAGAATCCTGACCAACCTCCACGCAACGGTTACCATCTGCGCTTGCCCGACGGAGAGCTGCCCTTGTCTGAAACACGCCCCCTTGCCCTGGATGAGATTGATCGTCAATTGATCGCCGCCTTGCAGATCAACGCCCGTGAACCTGTGGCCAATCTTGCTCGCCAGTTGGGCATTGCGCGTACGACAGTGACTTCACGTCTTGCGCGGCTGGAGAAGGCAAAGATCATCACCGGCTATGGTGTGCGCCTGAGTCAGCGGGTGGTGGACGGCGGTCTGCAGGCTTACGTCGGGATCACGGTGCAGCCGCGTTCGGGCAAGGAAGTGCTGCGCCGGTTGAGCGCTCTGGCCCAGGTTCAGCAGTTGTGTGCCGTGAGCGGTGAGTTCGATTACGTGGCCTGGCTGCGCACCGACTCGCCTGAGCAACTGGATCAGTTGCTGGATTTGATTGGCAGCGTCGATGGGGTCGAGAAAACCACGACGTCGATCATTCTCAGCAGCAAGATTGATCGCGGGCAGCCGGTTTGATCTAGAGACAACGGCCACGTGGACGTGCGTCATCGCGAATGACGGCAGCAGATCACTACAAAAAGCACGATCACTTCGTCATATTGCTAAAAAACTCTGCATAACGACGACACTCTGCGTCTTATTTACGTCTCAACTGTTATCTAGACTTTCCTCTTCCGCGCCACAGCCGAACAAGGTCAGTCATGAAAAACAATCGCCACCCCGCCGACGGCAAAAAGCCCATCACGATTTTCGGCCCGGACTTCCCGTTCGCTTTTGATGAATGGATCGAGCACCCCGCCGGGCTCGGCAGCATTCCGAGCGACAATCTGGGCAAAGAAGTGGCGATTGTCGGCGCTGGCATTGCCGGTCTGGTGGCCGCATATGAACTGATGAAGCTTGGCCTCAAACCCGTGGTGTATGAGGCCTCGAAAATGGGCGGCCGTCTGCGCTCGCAGCAGTTCGAAGGCGCAGAGGGCATCATCGCTGAACTGGGGGGCATGCGTTTTCCAGCGTCGTCCACCGCGTTCTATCACTACGTCGACAAGCTCGGCCTGGAATCCAAACCTTTCCCCAACCCGCTGACTGCGGCATCCGGCAGTACGGTCATTGATCTGGAAGGCACCACCCACTACGCACAAAAATTGTCGGATTTGCCTGCGCTGTTTCAGGAAGTGGCTGACGCGTGGGCGGATGCGCTGGAAGACGGCGCACAGTTTGCCGACATTCAGCAGGCGATCCGTGATCGCGACGTACCGCGCCTGAAAGCACTGTGGAACACTCTCGTTCCACTGTGGGACGACCGCACCTTCTACGACTTCGTCGCCACCTCCAAAGCCTTCGCCAAGCTGTCGTTCTACCACCGCGAAGTGTTTGGCCAAGTCGGCTTTGGCACCGGCGGCTGGGACTCGGACTTCCCCAACTCGATGCTGGAAATCTTCCGTGTGGTCATGACCAATTGCGACGATCACCAGCACCTGATCGTCGGCGGCGTGGAACAAGTGCCACTGGGCATCTGGCGCCACGTTCCGGAACGCTGCGCGCACTGGCCTGAAGGCACCAGCCTGTCGACGTTGCATCACGGCGCGCCGCGCACGGGCGTCAAACGCATTGCGCGTGCCGCTGACGGCAAATTTGCCGTTACGGACAACTGGGGTGATACCCGCCATTACGACGCCGTGCTGGCGACCTGCCAAAGTTGGTTACTGACCACGCAGATCGAGTGCGAAGAATCATTGTTCTCGCAGAAGATGTGGATGGCGCTGGACCGCACCCGTTACATGCAGTCATCGAAAACCTTCGTGATGGTCGACCGACCTTTCTGGAAAGACAAAGACCCGGAAACCGGTCGCGATCTGATGAGCATGACCCTGACCGACCGTCTGACCCGAGGCACCTACCTGTTCGATAACGGCACCTATCCCGACGGCACGGAAAAGCCTGGTGTGATCTGTCTGTCTTACTCGTGGATGAGCGATGCGCTGAAAATGCTGCCGCACCCGGTGGAAAAGCGCGTGAGTCTGGCCCTCGGCGCGCTGAAAAAGATTTACCCGAAGGTGGATATCGCAGCGCGCATCATCGGAGATCCGATCACCGTGTCGTGGGAAGCTGACCCGCACTTCCTCGGTGCCTTCAAAGGTGCGCTTCCGGGCCACTATCGCTACAACCAACGGATGTACGCGCACTTCGTTCAAAAGGACATGCCTGACGAACAGCGGGGCATTTTCATCGCGGGTGACGACGTTTCGTGGACTCCAGCCTGGGTTGAAGGCGCCGTGCAGACGTCACTCAACGCGGTGTGGGGCATCATGACTCACTTTGGCGGCCAGACCCACGCCGAGAACCCGGGGCCAGGTGACGTATTCCACGAGATCGGCCCGATTGTGTTACCCGAATAAGGAGATGGCCATGCGCATTGCCTTGTATCAGTGCTCGCCATTGCCGTTGGATGTCAGCGGCAATCTCGCTCGTCTGCGCGCACAAGCGACAGAAGCAGCCAAACAAGGCGTTGCGCTGCTGGTCTTCCCGGAAATGTTCCTGAGCGGTTACAACATCGGCGCGCAGGCCGCTCGGGACCTGGCCCAACCCAGCGATGGATCAGCCGCGCGCACCATCGGAGACATTGCCCAAGAGAACGGCATCGCAATTTTGTATGGCTATCCCGAGCTGAGCGCCAATGGCCAGGTTTACAACGCGGTGCAGTTGATTGATGCGCACGGCGCGCGACGCTGCAATTACCGTAAGACACATCTGTACGGAGAGCTGGACAAGTCGATGTTCAGCGCAGGAGACGAGCACTTTCCCGTCGTGGAATTCGACGGCTGGAAGCTCGGTTTTCTCATCTGCTACGACGTGGAATTCCCTGAAAACACACGACGTCTCGCCTTGGCGGGAGCTGATTTGATTCTTGTGCCCACCGCCAACATGGCGCCTTACGACTTCGTCGCGCAAGTGACTGTCCGCGCGCGGGCCTTCGAAAACCAGTGCTATCTGGTGTATGCCAATTACTGCGGCAACGAAGGCGACATTCATTACTGCGGCCAGAGCAGCATTTGCGCGCCCGATGGGCAGCAGGTTGGCTTGGCCGGGCGAGATGACGCGTTGGTGATCGCCGATCTGGATCGGGCATTGATGAATGAGTCTCAGGCGATCAATACCTACTTCAAGGATCGGAGGCCGGGGTTTTACAAGGATTTAAGCAAAGCTTGAGCACATCACTGTCCCCTGTGGCCGCCCGACCAGACTGTTACGGGGAAGTACGTGTCCTTCAGGGTAATCCGCTAGCATGAGCAGTCACTTGCCTGTGCCTTTGCGGAAATTTGTCATGTCTGCGTCAGATTCATCCCGTCTTCTCTCCCTGATACTGCCCAACGGCTTGCGTGTGGTGCTCTGCTCGGCACCGCGTCTGAAGCGTTGTGCAGCGGCAATACGCGTGGCGGCAGGCAGTCATGACGTACCGGAGCAGTGGCCAGGGCTTGCTCACTTTCTTGAGCATCTTTTCTTCTTGGGTACAGAGCGCTTTCCGACAGGCGAACATCTGATGTCCTACGTTCAGCGTCATGGCGGACAACTCAACGCCAGCACTCGCGAGCGGACTACGGATTTTTTCTTCGAACTTTCCCCTCCCGAATTTGCAGGCGGACTGGAGCGTTTGTGCGAAATGCTCACCCACCCGCGTCTGTCGATGGACGATCAGTTGCGCGAACGAGAAGTGTTGCATGCCGAATTTATCGCCTGGTCTCGGGACGACGCATCACGCAACCTGCTGAAGCGCCTTCAGCCGCTGTCCGCTTCACATCCGTTACGTTGGTTTCACGCAGGCAATCGCTTCAGCCTGCCCGTTCCGCGTCAGGCTTTTCAGCAGGCGTTGCAAGATTTTTACCGGAGGTTCTATCACGCGGGTCAGATAACCCTGAGCCTTAGCGGGCCGCAAACGCTCGATGAGTTGCAGGCGTTGGCGACCCGGTTTGGAGGGTGTTTCCCCACTGGCGTCAGGGTTGAGCAGCAATCCCCTCCTGCGCTGATGGGTCAATGCGCCGCAACCTCATTACCAGGCGCTGATCAGCGTCGGACGCATCTGATGTTTGCGTGCGAAGGATTACCGCAAGGCCATGAGCGGGCAGCGGATTTTCTTTGTACCTGGATGAACAATGGACAATCCGGCGGGCTGGTGGCGTGCTTACGTGAAGCGGGATTGATCGAGTCGCTAAAAGCGACGGTGTTGTATGCGTTCGCGGGGCAGACAGTCATTGAGATTGAGATTGCCCCCACAACCGATATCGCGAGCAAGCTCACTCCTACAGAAGAGACGCGTTCCCCTGTAGGAGTGAGCTTGCCCGCGATGACGCCAGATCAAACCACACACCTCCCAAGCCTGATCTTCGACTGGCTGTCATTCTTCAAAACTCATTACCAAGCGCTACTGGAAGAGTACGCCCGCCTGCAAACCCGCCATCTCGACGTCGCCAGTGCACTGTCTCTGGCCCGGCATTACAGTGCCGACGACAAGGCAACGGGGATGCATGACGAAGACATTTTGGCGCTAGAGGCCCTGTTGAACCAGCTCACGCCGGATAGGCTGATTGAGCCGCTCTCCATTGGGTCACGCCCCACCGTCCACTGGCGTCTTCCAAAACCCAACCCATTTCTGCACACCTCGTCAGTTCCTGCATCCCCCACCCCACCATCGCCAGCATGGGTCTTCAGCGATCATTTGGCTGCGACAGGAGAGGCCAGCGTTTATCTGCGCTGGACGCTGTCCTCCCCCCAGCCAACGCTGTTTCGGATGCTCAACGAAAGCTTGAAAACGCTGATCGCCGACGCCGGGCAAGCGGGCGTCACACTGGGCTTCTCGTCCTATGGCAATCATTGGCAATTGAAGCTGGGCGGTATGGCCGAGCCAATTCCTGCCGTGCTCGCACAGACGCTGCACGTGCTCGCAGCCCCCACAACGCAAACGCAGGCTCGCTATGGCCAACCGGAAAGCGAACCCGCGCTTATCCCGATTCGCCAGTTGCTCAAGACGCTGCCTGATCATTATTTGAACAACTCGATCAGCAACGAAACCCGCGATGCGCAGGCTATCTGGCGGTACGCGCGCTGGACTGGATTTGCAGCGGGGCTGCAGGCGACTCAGCGATCGGTGCTTACCCACGCCATACGGCATGCACCCGGTACGCCTGACACACACACACTGAACGTCTCCGCCCAGATGACCGACTCACGTTGGGCCGTCGAGCCGTCGGAATCGTCTGAAGATGCTGTGCTGATGTTCTATCCCACACCCACGGCAAGTATCGAAGATGAGGTGCTGTGGCGATTGTTCGCACACATCATTCAAGGGCCGTTCTACCAACGTCTGCGTGTCGAGCTGCAATTGGGCTACGCAGTTTTCAGCGGTTTCCGACAGATCGCCGGGCAAAGCGGGTTGTTATTCGGTGTCCAATCGCCCAGCGCCAACGCTATGCAACTGGTCGAGCACATGGGTGAGGTTCTCAAAACGCTGCCTGCATTGATCGAGCGCGCCGACCTGCAAACCACGCGTCAGGCGCTTGGAAATCAACTCGCACTGACCACCCAGGAATTCCAGGTCGCCGCTGAAACACTGTGGCAGGCACATCTCGCAGGTCACGCAGCCGATTACCCTCAGCGCCTGCAACATTCGCTTGCAAATCTGTCGCTCGACACCATGAGAGAGGCCGCCAGTCGGGTAGCGCTACCCCAAACGCCGGTTCTTTACCTGGCAAATCGCGCCGTGCCAGACGGGTTGCGGCTTGTACGCCCGTGATCATTGCTCAAGATGCAAAAAGCTTTATCTGATATTTCATCATTGGCGAGCCGATATTTTTAGTAACATAGCTGCCTAAGCATTTGAACGTCTCCTCTCGCGAGGGCACTAAAGATGTACCAACCCACCGTAACACCTACTTGGAAGGAGTCTCCCATGGCGTGGACCAAACCTGCTTACACCGACCTGCGTATCGGCTTTGAAGTCACCATGTACTTCGCCAGCCGTTGATGGCTACGCGCTGAAAAGCCTCGGTTCGCCGGGGCTTTTTTGTTACAGGATTTGAGATTTTCGGGCCCGACGCAAAACGTCTGACAGCCCCTTCGGTACGGAGCACACATGCACATCCAGATTCTCGGCTCGGCAGCGGGCGGCGGTTTTCCTCAGTGGAACTGCAACTGCGCCAACTGCGCAGGCTTTCGCGACGGCAGCCTGCGGGCGCACGCTCGCACTCAGTCGTCTATCGCTTTGTCAGATGACGGCGTGAACTGGGTCTTGTGCAATGCCTCCCCCGACATTCGCGCGCAACTGCAAGGTTTCGCGCCCATGCAGCCCAATCGTGGCCTGCGCGACACCGGCATCAGCGCAATCATTCTGATGGACAGCCAGATCGACCACACCACCGGTCTGCTGAGTCTGCGCGAAGGCTGTCCGCATCAAGTGTGGTGCACGGACATGGTCCACGAAGACCTGAGCACCGGCTTTCCGCTGTTCAACATGCTCAAGCACTGGAACGGCGGGCTGGTCTGGAACCGCATCGAGCTGGAAGGCAGTTTCGTGATTCCGGCCTGTCCGAACCTGCGCTTTACACCGTTCCCACTGCGCAGCGCGGCACCGCCTTACTCGCCTCACCGTTTCGACCCACATCCGGGCGACAACATCGGTTTGATGGTCGAGGACCTGCGTACTGGCGGCAAACTGTTTTACGCACCGGGCCTGGGCAAGGTCGATGACGCGCTCATGGAAAAAATGAGCAGTGCCGATTGCCTGCTGGTCGACGGCACGCTGTGGGATGACGACGAAATGAAACGCCGTGGCGTCGGCACTCGCACAGGCACGGAAATGGGCCATCTGGCGCAGAACGGCCCCGGTGGCATGCTGGAAGTGCTGGAAAAACTGCCGAAACAGCGCAAAGTGCTTATTCACATCAACAACACCAACCCGATTCTCGACGAGGACTCGCCTGAGCGCGCCGAGCTGGCCCGTCGCGAGGTTGAAGTGGCGTTCGATGGGATGAGTATTGATCTCTAACTACGGGTGATGGATCAACTGTGGGAGTGAGCTTGCTCGGGGCCGCCATCGGACGATAGCGTCAGGTCAGTCAGTTCATGAGGCGCGGATCTACCGCATTCGTCCGATGGCGGCCCCGAGCAAGCTCACTCCCACAGGTTCCACAGAAACTCTTGAGGATGACTGCCGACATGAGCGAGCAACAGCCACTGTCCCCCGCCGAATTCGAACAGGCCCTGCGTGCCAAGGGGGCGTATTACCACATCTATCACCCTTATCACGTGGCAATGTACGAAGGCCGTGCGACCCGCGAGCAGATTCAGGGTTGGGTCGCCAACCGCTTCTACTATCAGGTGAACATTCCGCTGAAAGACGCTGCGATTCTGGCCAACTGCCCGGACCGCGAGATTCGTCGCGAGTGGATTCAGCGCCTGCTCGATCATGACGGCGCACCCGGCGAAGATGGCGGCATCGAAGCGTGGTTGCGTCTTGGGCAGGCCGTCGGTCTGGACCCTGATCAACTGCGTTCGCAGGAATTGGTGTTACCGGGGGTACGATTTGCCGTCGACGCGTATGTGAATTTCGCACGCCGTGCCAGTTGGCAGGAGGCGGCCAGCAGCTCGCTCACCGAACTGTTCGCGCCGCAAATCCACCAATCCCGTCTGGACAGCTGGCCACAGCATTACCCGTGGATCGACCCGACAGGCTATGAGTATTTCCGCACGCGTCTGGGGCAGGCCCGTCGGGACGTCGAGCACGGTTTGACGATTACCCTGCAACACTACACGACGTGGGAAAGCCAGCAGCGCATGCTGGAAATCCTACAGTTCAAACTCGACATTTTGTGGAGCATGCTGGACGCCATGACCATGGCCTACGAGCTGAACCGCGCGCCATACCACAGCGTCACTGATCAACGCGTCTGGCATAAAGGAATCGCCTTATGAGTTTCAACCGTCAACAAGTGCCGAGCTGGCGCCGGGGCTATCGCTTCCAGTTCGAACCCGCGCAGAATGGCCACGTGCTGCTCTACCCGGAGGGCATGATCAAACTCAATGAAAGCGCCAGCGCCATTGGTGGCCTGATCGACGGCCAGCGTGACGTGGGCGCGATCATCGCGATTCTCGACGAGAAATTCCCCGGCGTTCCGGAGCTGGGCACCGATGTCGAGCAATTCATGGAGGTCGCCCGTGCCGAACACTGGATCGAACTTGCCTGACTCAGTGCTTGAAAAAACCACCGTGCACATTCCGCCCACGCCCCCGGTCGGGCTGCCGTTGTGGCTGCTCGCCGAACTGACCTACCGCTGCCCGCTGCAATGTCCGTATTGCTCCAACCCGCTGGACTTCGCCAAACAGGGCCAGGAGCTGACGACTGAGCAGTGGTTCAAGGTGATGGCCGAAGCCCGGCAGATGGGTGCAGCGCAAATCGGCTTTTCCGGTGGCGAGCCGCTGGTGCGTCAGGACCTCGCCGAGTTGATCGCCGAGGCCCGTCGACTGGGTTTCTACACCAACCTGATCACCTCGGGCATCGGTCTGACCGAGCAGAAAATCATCGATTTCAAGGAAGCCGGTCTGGACCACATTCAAATCAGCTTTCAGGCCAGCGACGAGCAAGTGAACAACATGCTCGCAGGCTCGAAAAAAGCGTTCGCGCAAAAGCTGGAAATGGCCCGCGCCGTGAAGAAACACGGCTATCCGATGGTGCTGAACTTCGTCACCCATCGGCACAACATCGACCGCATCGACAAGATCATCGAGCTGTGTGTCGCGCTGGAAGCGGACTTCGTCGAATTGGCCACTTGCCAGTTCTACGGCTGGGCGCACTTGAATCGCGTGGGTCTACTGCCGACCAAGGATCAACTGGTGCGCGCCGAACGCATCACCAACGAATATCGCGAGAAGCTCGCGGCAGAAAAACACCCCGTCAAACTGATCTTCGTCACCCCTGATTATTACGAAGAACGTCCCAAAGCCTGCATGAACGGCTGGGGCAACCTGTTCCTGACCGTCACCCCCGACGGCACCGCACTGCCCTGCCATGGTGCTCGGCAGATGCCGATCCAGTTCCCCAATGTGCGCGATCACAGCATGCAGCACATCTGGTACGACTCGTTCGGCTTCAACCGCTTTCGTGGGTACGAATGGATGCCCGAGCCGTGTAGGTCCTGTGACGAGAAAGAGAAGGACTTTGGCGGCTGCCGCTGTCAGGCGTTCATGCTCACGGGCGATGCCAGCAACGCGGACCCGGTGTGCAGTAAATCGCCGCAACACGGCCTGATCACCCAAGCGCGCGACGAAGCCGAGTATGCTAGCCAGACCATCGAGCAACTGGCTTTCCGCAATGAACGAAACTCACGCCTCATCGCAAAATCCTGATCTGTTCTCTGCCGCCCAGGCCGTGGCGGCAGGCGTCGATTTCGCTGAACTGAGCGTCAGTCCCGCAGGCCTGTTCTGGAATGAATTCCGCCCGCAGGACGCGGCTTCGCGCATCTGGCGCTGGAGCGACGGCGCCACGACTTGCCTGACCCCGGACGGTTTCAGTGTTCGCAGCCGGGTCTACGAATACGGCGGCGGCTCGTTCTGCCTGACCGATGACGCCATCGCGTTCGTCAACGAGGCCGATCAGCAGATTTACGTTCAGCCTTTCGATTCTGAAGCCCCTCAGGCATTGACCGAAGGCGACAAGCGCTACGGCGATGTCCGATTCGCTCGCGGGCAAATTCTGGCCGTTGAAGAGGATCATGACGTACATCGCTTGGTCGCAATCGACCTGGACGGCCAACGTCACGTACTGGCCGAAGGCGCTGACTTTTATGCCTCCCCGGTGATGAGCCCGGATGGTAATCGCCTGGTCTGGATCGAGTGGTGGCGCCCGCATCAGCCGTGGACCTCGACGCGCCTACAAAGCGTTGAACGCCAAGGCGACGGCAACTGGAGTCGCGCGCATTGCCTGGCGGGCGGCTTGGGGCTGGAATCGTTGCAACAACCACGCTTCGACGCCCAAGGCCGTTTGTATTGCCTGACCGACCGCGCCGGGTTCTGGCAGCCGTGGGTCGAGACGCTGGATGGATTCAAACCGCTGCCTGCCGCCAAAGCCGATCACGCCCCCGCGCCTTGGCAACTGGGAGGGTCAAGCTGGCTACCGCTCGATGACAACGCCTATCTGGCGACGTGGTCGGAAAGCGGTATGGGCGTTTTGGGTATTCGTCTGAAGGAAAACGTAGACGACTTCAGCGGTGATTACAGTCGTTTCCGCAGCCTCGCGATGGACGATCAGTACATCTACTGCATCGCGGCTTCGGCGATCAGCCCTTCGGCCGTGTTGGCAATCAATCGCGCCGACAAGCGGGTTCACGTGCTCGCCGGAGGTGTTTCGCCCCTGCCCGCCGAACGCATCAGCCAGCCACAAACGCTGCGCTACCCCAGTGGTGGCGAAGAGGCGCACGGCTATTTCTACCCAGCGATGAACGGTGATGCGAAGCCACCACTGGTGGTGTTCATCCACGGCGGGCCGACGTCAGCCTGCTATCCGGTGCTCGACCCTCGCATTCAATACTGGACCCAACGGGGCTTTGCGGTCGCCGACCTCAACTACCGGGGCAGCACCGGCTATGGCCGCGCGTACCGCCAGGCGCTATTTCTGGAGTGGGGCGTGGTCGATGTCGAAGACGCCTGTGCGGTGGTTGAGTATCTGGGCAATCAGGGTCTGATCGATCCGGCCAAAGCATTCATTCGTGGTGGCAGCGCGGGTGGCTACACGACGCTGTGTGCGTTGGCGTTCAGGGACGTGTTCCGTGGGGGCGCCAGCCTGTATGGCGTCAGCGATCCTCTGGCACTGGCCGAGGCGACGCACAAGTTCGAAGCGGATTATCTGGACTGGCTGATTGGCGATCCGGACATCGACATGGCACGTTACAAAGAACGTACGCCGCTGTTACATGCTGATCAGATCAAGGCTCCGGTGATCTTCTTTCAAGGCGAACTGGATGCAGTGGTCGTCCCGGCCCAGACCCGCGACATGCTCCATGCGCTGCTGGAAAAAGGCATTGCGGCCGAGGGGCATTTCTACCCCGATGAACGCCATGGCTTCCGCAAGGCGGCCAACCTGGCGCATGCGCTGGAGACCGAATGGGCGTTTTATCGCAAGGTGATTGAGGGGTAACGTCAGAGACATCGCCCTTCGTTCCGGCGCCGCGCTGTCGCGCAGCAAACACTGAACCTGTGGGAGCGAATTCATTCGCGATTGGCCG
The DNA here is from genome assembly GCF_045764065.1 of Pseudomonas sp. Pseu.R1. NCBI lineage: Bacteria > Pseudomonadati > Pseudomonadota > Gammaproteobacteria > Pseudomonadales > Pseudomonadaceae > Pseudomonas > Pseudomonas sp. Pseu.R1. The sequence continues at coordinate 3,040,917 of NZ_JBJGEE020000001.1, forward strand.
GTATATCCGACGCATCTTTGTCGGATGCACCACCGCATCGCGAATGAATTCGCTCCCACAGGGTGATTTCGGTTCAGGGCTGGCCGCGCTTATTTCCGGCTAGCAATGATGTAAACCGCATGAATGATGCCGGGGAAATAACCCAGAATCGTCAGCAAAATGTTGAGCCAGAACGCCCCGCCGAAACCGACTTGCAGGAAAACACCCAAGGGTGGCAGCAGGATGGCGATAAGAATGCGAATGAAATCCATGGGTGAAGCTCCTGATTGAGAAGATGGCCCCGAGAAGGCCACACAGCTAATCGACCCTGCGCGATGGCAGGGGTTCCACCACGCCATATCAACGAGCCATCACCCACAAAAAAACGCCCCACACCCAGTTCTCCGGTGCAGGGCGAAGCGTAAATAACGCAAGACGGTATAGGGTTGCGTCAGGCCATCAGCCCGCTGGGCACGAACGACCGTTGAATTCGAGGGGATGGCGCCGGGCGTGCCGGACGCGTCGTGGAGCAGGGTTCCTGAACGTAGCCGGGCAGCGACTCCACGGAAGCTACGCAAGCCTGGCCTCGGGCGAGGAGCGCTGGAATGCGCGGGCTACGATTCGAGTGATCGCCCAGCACCACGATGTCTGCACAAACGCCGTAAGCATCTTCGCAAAGCAAGCCACCCTGCTGGCCGACAGTGCCCCGCGCCTCGTTGAAAATCAGCAGAATGTTCAGCGCCCGGCACAGCGCTTCCACGCCCTGCACATAGGCTTGAGTGGCGGGCGTTACCACGCTCTCACCCTGAATCGGCTCCAGAATGATCGCCACGGTGCGAGAATCCACGGCGGCCTCCATGGCAGCCAGGTCGTTGAACGGCACTCGACAGAACGCCGTCGCCATCGACTCGATCAACTCGTCGAAACGGCCACCACTGGCAACCACGACACCACAGTGCCCCCGCCGATGGTGTTCACCCCACAGACGTGCGAGCTTCATCGCCCCTACGCAGGCATCGTATTCGGCGGCGAAAAAGCCTGCCTGATCACTGCCGGTGCGTTGGCGAAGACGCTCCAGCGGGGGCAGCAAAGGCTGATCGACAGTTGCCGTCTCGGGCGCCTCGGCAGGACGTGACCGTTTGAACAGGTTCATGCGCGCAATCCTTCCAGTGGCAGGCCCAGCAAACGATCACTCCAATCCTCGACCCGGCCTGTGCGCAAGCGTTTGAGGGCGAGGTCGCGCCAGCGGGACGACAATGCCGGGCAATCGACGAGTTTTTTCAGGCCCGGGTGCTCCAGCGGCTCCTGATAGAAGCTGCGCAGCGCCCAGGCGACTGTCAGGCCGGGATAGCTGCGCTGAATCAGTTCGAACCTGTCGTCGGGGTTTACAAAACCGGGCCTGAGCACGCGGTAAAACCAGCCGCAACGCCCTGTGTCCTGGGCGTGTTGTGGCAACGCTTCGATGCCCCAACGGTGGCTCAAGCGGTAGCACGGCGAACGGGGCTGGCTGATTTGCAGCAGTGCTTCGCCCCAACGAAACATGTCACCCAGGCACACGTGCTCTTCAGTCAACCCGATGGACGACAGGTTTTCACCAAATGCAGGTGCGCCCCACTCGATTTGTGGGTAGTGCTTGCGCCAGTAGGCGTAATGCTCGGAAGGGTAATGATGCAAGGCGCGTTCAGGGCCGGTGTGAAAGCGCGGATCACCGTGCTCGTCGGTGCCCAGCCCTTGCGGCCACAGCCATGAGCGTCGGTTTAATCGGTGCTTGTCGATATCGCTGATCAATCCATGACCCAGATTTTTCGCTTTACCTATGTAAACACCTTCAACGCGAACGCTGTTCATTATGCTGTGCGGCCCTGTAACCCTTGTGAGTTGGGCGTAGACTATGCGCCTACCGTTTAAACAGCCATTTCGATTTTCCAGCCATTTCGATAAGAATCACTTATGGATTTCCGCCAACTGCGTTATTTCGTCGCGGTCTATGAAGAAGGCCATGTAGGGCGCGCTGCCGAACGCCTCTCGCTGTCACAACCGGCCCTGTCGCAACAGATCCGCCTGCTCGAACACAGCCTCGATGTCAGCCTGTTCGAACGCAGCAGCAAACGCCTGTTGCCGACCCTCGCCGCGCACACGTTATACAACCACGCCGTTCCGCTGCTGGACGGCATGCAACGTGCTCGTGATGCCCTGCGCAACTTCAAGGGGCAATCGCAACGGACGCTCGCCATTGGTGTAATGCAGACCGTGCACTCCAGCCTCGTGCCACAGATGTTGGAGCATGTGCGAAAAGCCCAGCCGCATCTGGTGGTGCAGATCTATGAGCTGAGCGCGATGGAAATCGAGCGGCGTCTGCTCAATGGCTCGCTGGACATCGGCATTAGTTACCTGCCAGCGCGCCAGCCAGGGTTACACGGCATGTTGCTGTACGAAGATGAACTGAAACTCGTCATCCCGGCCAATCATCCACTGCGGGAATTCAAGAAAGTCTCGATGAGTCAGGCGGCCGAGTTGCCCATGTTGCTGCTCGGCGAAGAGTTTCAAGTGAGACAGATATGGCAGACACAGTTGGGCAATCTGGGGCGACGCGCGCATGTGCAGGCCGAGTTGAACAACATGGCAGGGATTCTCGACAGCCTCGCGCACATGAAACTGGCGACGGTCTTACCGGGGCGGGCGGAGGATATTCAGGACAACGAGGAGTTGTTGTGGAAGCCACTGAGTGAGCCACGCGTGCCGCTGCAGATCGGGCTTTTGTATCGTGATGCGCAACGACAGCAGGCGACGCTGGAGTTGTTGAAGTCGGTGCTGGACGAGGTGGAAAAGCCGGTGTCTATACCTTGAACCACGGCTGGGAGCCGGCGCCGAGCAAGAGGTTTGGATCGGACGCGATCCTTGCGGGAGATTCTGTGGTGGCAGGTCAACCGCCTTGGTGGCGAAAGTGGCTGGGCTGACAACAGAATCTTTCAGGCGCACATAAAAGAAAACCCCGCCGAAGCGAGGTTTTCCAGACTGTTTCCCTTTTGATTTCCCTTTCTTCCCACCGTCCTGGCAGGCAATCCCTACGTGTCCCTGTTGTCTGTTTGCGCATCCTGCGCGACGTCCATGTGTGTAGATTAATGTTGGATCCATTAGAGCGATAGAGCTGATTGTCAGCACGTCGTGTAAGCAAATGCTTACACGACGTAAGCGGATCAGAATTGCGAAGCATCCAGAAGGTACAGAGGCTCGCTGCCCGCCTTCACCGACGCGACAAGCGACTGAATTCTCGGCAAAAGGCGTGCGAAATAGAAACGCGCAGTGCCGAGCTTGCTGGCATAGAAATCGTCCTGAGCCTCTTTGCCGAGTGCGGCTTTGGCCGACATCGCCCACATGTAGGCGTAAGCGGTATAGCCGAACACGTGGAGATACTCGACCGACGCCGCACCGATTTCGTTCGCGTTGGCCTTGGCGCGGTCCAGAACCCAGTTGGTCAATTCATCCAGTGTGGTGAGCGCCGCGTTCAATGGCTTGGTGAATTCGCCCAGGGAGCTGTCGGACGAAGCGATGAATTGGCGCACTTCCTCAGAGAACAACCGGTAGAACGCACCGTCGCTGGCGACCACCTTGCGCCCCATCAAGTCCAGCGCCTGAATGCCGTTAGTGCCTTCGTAAATCTGCGTGATGCGCACGTCTCGCACCAGTTGCTCCTGGCCCCACTCACGAATGTACCCGTGACCGCCGAACACCTGCTGACCCTGTACGGTGGTGTCCAGACCCATGTCGGTCAGGAACGCCTTGGCCACGGGCGTCAGCAACGCGACGAGCGCATCGGCGCGCTGACGTGTTTCGGCGTCTTCGCTGTACTTGGCGGTGTCCAGTTGCAGGGCAACGTACGTCGAGAAGGCACGACCGCCTTCGTTCAGCGCCTTCATGGTCAGCAGCATGCGACGCACGTCAGGGTGAACGATGATCGGGTCAGCGACTTTGTCTTTGAATTGCGCACCGGTCGGCGCTCGGCTTTGCAGGCGATCACGGGCGTATTCGATGGCGTTCTGATACGAGCGCTCGCCAGACGCCAAGCCCTGAATGCCAACCCCCAGACGCTCGTAGTTCATCATGGTGAACATCGCGGCCAAGCCTTTGTTCGGCTCACCGACCAGATAACCCTCGGCCAGATCGAAGTTCATCACGCAGGTGGCCGAGGCCTGAATGCCCATTTTGTGTTCGATGGAGCCACAGGAAACGGTGTTGCGTGCGCCGAGGCTGCCGTCGTCATTGACGAGGAATTTCGGCACCAGGAACAGCGAGATGCCTTTCGGGCCAGCCGGTGCATCCGGCAGTTTGGCCAGCACCAGATGAATGATGTTTTCGGTAAGATCGTGCTCGCCACCGGTAATGAAAATCTTGGTGCCGCTGATTTTGTAGGAGCCATCAACCTGAGGCTCGGCCTTGGTGCGAATGATACCCAGGTCGGTCCCTGCGTGGGCCTCGGTCAGGCACATGGAACCGGCCCAGATGCCCGCGTACATGTTCGGCAGGAACTTGGTTTTCAGTTCTTCGCTGGCATGGGTGTTGATCGATACACAGGCGCCGGAGGTCAGCATCGGATACAAGCCGAACGCCAGGCTCGACGAGTTGACCATCTCCTCGACCTGCGCGGACACAGCCTTGGGCATGCCCATGCCGCCGAATTCAGGATTGCCGCCCACGCCGACCCAGCCACCTTCGGCGTAGGTCTTGTAGGCCTGAACAAAGCCTGCCGGAGTGGTAACGACGGTATCTTTCCAGTGACAGCCTTCTTCATCAGCAGCACGGCTCAGTGGCGCAACGGATTTGCCAGTGACCTTACCCGCCTCTTCGAGGATCGCCTCGACGGTTTCCGCGTCCACGGTCTCGGACAATTCGGGCAACGTGGCCCAGAGCTTGGAGACCTCGAACACTTCATTGAGGACGAAGCGCATATCGCGCAAAGGCGCTTTGTAGTCAGCCATGGCAAACCTCGCAAACAGCAACAGATACCCGGAAATAGAGACACCACACCTCATCATGCGGCGTCGATGTGTCAGTTGATCCGAGTGTACAGGAACACCATTTGCGACACATAGGGTCAAGTAGTGACCATTAATCATTTTATGGTCACATATAAATGACAAAAATAAGCAGGCCTTCACAGGGTTTGTGAAAGCCTTTGATTACAAAGAAAAAGGAAAGAAATTCAGCTGGCGGCGGCCATTCTGACGGCGCCGCGCTTGTTCGTCTGACCGTAAGCGATGACGCAATTGCGACCGGCGCCTTTGGCGGCATAGAGCGCCTGGTCCGCTGCCTTCAACACTTCCTCGGGGTTGCGGTGCTCTGGCTGGCGCTCGGCCACGCCCATGCTGACAGTCACGGAAACCGTCGAGGCCTGAGCACCTGCGCGGCGCTGGCGCCCTTGCTGATCATCCTGCGGACGGCTGTCCTGATTACGTAGATGGATGGCGTAGTTGGCAATTGTCTCGCGGATGACTTCAAGGTGCGGCATGCACTCTTCGAGGGTCTTGCCCGCGAAAACGATCGCGAATTCCTCACCCCCATAGCGATAGGCGCGACCACCGCCATTGGTGATCTTCGACAGCTTGCTCGCCACCAGACGCAGCACCTGGTCGCCGACATCGTGACCGTGGGTGTCGTTGAATTTCTTGAAATGGTCGACGTCGCTCATGGCCAGTACGTAATTGCGCCCCAAGCGCTGCATCCGCTCGTTGAGCGCGCGGCGGCCCGGCAATCCGGTCAGTTCGTCACGAAAGGCCATTTGATACGCCTCGTGGGCAACCCCGGCAGCAATCATCAACATGACCTGGCTGCACATGATGTTCAGCGTGAACGGCAGGATGAACGTTTTCGGCAGCGCCCAGAACATGGCCAACAAACCCACCAGTTGCGCGGCATGCAGCGGGCGGGGCTTACGGATGTATTGAGCGATCAACACGCCGAAGGCTACCAGGAATGTCGCGTAGGACAATTGAATCAGGCTCATCCATTCGCCATGCAACGACGGCCAGCGAATGTCCGCCAGCCAAGCGAGCAGTGCTTCCGGAAAACTCTGCTCAAGCCCCAGCGCGACACCGCCCACCGCGAGCAACACAGCCAGCCTGGCGATCAGGTCCTGGCCGAGATGCGTGCGCTCTTCCCACGCCGCGAACAGGCCGTACATCACTGGCAACAATAGGCAACACAAGTGGAAGACCACAGCGGCGTCTTCTCGGACCTTTCCGTTATCGCGGTAGTAATCGGTTTGTGTATCGAGCAGGAAATACGCGACGTACACCGTGATCATCAGAAACAGTTCACGCTGGCGCTTGTAGACGCCGCAGTACGCGCCGCCAAGCAACAACACCAGAGTGGGCAATACGTTGAACAGTGACGTGAAGAATACGTTGAGGTCCTTCACATAGGCAGCCGCCAGCCCGGCGATGAATAACGCCAACGAAGGCAAAAAATGGCTGATCCGTGCAGCGGATGGGCGCAGCAAGAGGACTATCTCCGACCGGAATGAAGCGAGTTTAAATCAAATGGCACAGTGCCTGTATCGGCTGAGTAACAGATTTGATGAGAAAAAATTGTGCGTTGGATCACGGTTTGTTGCGGTGCGCACAGGGGCCTGACCCACAGGCACAAAAAAGCCGCTTGCCCCGAAGGACAAGCGGCTTTGAGGTAAAGCGCAGCGCGTAACTCAGTAAGCCAGGCCGAAGTGCTCTTCGTTCATGTCCATCAGGTTGTTGGCGCCCGACAACATGGCCGCAACGTGAGTACGGGTGCGTGGCAGGATACGCTGGAAGTAGAAACGCGCGGTTTGCAGTTTGGCGGTGTAGAACGCCTCTTCCGTGGTGCCCGCTGCCAGCTTCTCGGCTGCCAGACGCGCCATGTCAGCCCAGAAGTACGCCAGGCACGCGTAACCGGAGAACATCAGGTAATCCACCGAAGCAGCACCGACTTCTTCACGATCTTTCATGGCGGCCATACCGACCTTCATGGTCAGCTCGCCCCATTCTTTGTTCAGTGCAGCCAATGGCGCGATGAATTCGCTGACTGCTTCGTTGCCTTCCTGAGCCTGACAGAACTTGTGCACGATCTTGGTGAAGCCCTTCAGCGCTTCGCCTTGAGTCATCAGCACTTTACGACCCAGCAGGTCGAGGGCCTGAACGCCAGTGGTGCCTTCGTACAGCATCGAGATGCGGCTGTCGCGCACGTTCTGCTCCATGCCCCACTCAGCGATGAAGCCGTGGCCACCGTAGATTTGTACACCGTGGTTAGCGGATTCAAAACCGACCTCGGTCATGAACGCCTTGGCGATCGGGGTCATGAACGCCAGCAGACCATCGGCTTGCTTCTTGGCATCGGCGTCTTCGCTGTACTTGACGATGTCGACCTGTTTGGCGGTGAAGTACACCATCGCACGTGTCCCTTCGGCGAAGGCCTTCATGGTCAACAGCATGCGACGTACGTCAGGGTGAACGATGATTGGGTCAGCGGCTTTGTCCGGCGCTTTCGGGCCAGTCAGCGAGCGCATTTGCAAGCGTTCGCGGGCGTATTTCAGGCCGCCCTGGAAGCCGATTTCGGCGTGAGCCAGACCTTGCAATGCCGTGCCCAGACGCGCGGTGTTCATAAAGGTGAACATGCAGTTCAGGCCCTTGTTCGGCGGGCCGATCAGAAAGCCCGTAGCGCCGTCGAAGTTCATTACGCAGGTGGCGTTACCGTGGATGCCCATCTTGTGCTCGATGGAACCGCAGTTCACAGCGTTGCGCTGACCGATGCCGCCTTCGGCGTTCGGCACGAACTTCGGCACGATGAACAGCGAAATGCCTTTGGTGCCCGCAGGCGCATCAGGCAGGCGGGCCAGCACGATGTGGACGATGTTATCGGCCATGTCGTGTTCGCCAGCGGAAATGAAAATCTTGGTACCCGAGACTTTGTACGAACCATCGGCCTGAGGTTCAGCCTTGGTGCGCAGCATGCCAAGGTCGGTGCCGCAGTGAGGCTCAGTCAGGCACATGGTGCCGGTCCACTCACCCGACACCAGCTTGGTCAGGTAAGCCTCTTGCTGTTCAGGGGTGCCGTGTTCGGAGATGGTGTTCATCGCGCCATGGGACAGGCCTGGGTACATGCCCCACGACCAGTTGGCTTCACCGACCATTTCGCTGACCGCCAGACCCAGCGACTCAGGCAGACCCTGGCCGCCATGGGCAACGTCGTGGGCCAGGCTTGGCCAACCGCCTTCGACGAATTGCTTGTAGGCTTCTTTGAAACCCGACGGGGTTTTCACGCCGGACTCACTCCAGGTGCAGCCTTCGGTGTCACCGACGCGGTTCAGCGGCGCCAATACCTGCTCACAGAACTTGGCGCCCTCTTCCAGAATGGCGTCGACCATGTCAGGCGTGGCGTCCTGGCAGGCTGGCAGACTCTGGTAGTGCGCTTCGTAGCCGAGCAACTCGTCACGAACGAAGCGAATATCACGCAAGGGGGCCTTGTAGTCAGGCATAGCGATAAACCTCTGCTGATGAATCCTTGAATTGGATGACCGTAGGGTCACTGTGGGGACTGGCCCCGCTCCTCGATATCTGCTTTTGTTCGAGGCTCAAACAGGTGTTTGAAACATACGTTTACGCCCATTGAGTTGTCAAGGGCGCATCGCGAACCTTTCATCAACGCTGCGCAAAACGTCATGCACGCGACCACGCACAACGCACGAAACGGGTCGGGGCAATAGAGAAGAGTCTAGTTGAGGAAGCGCTCTGGAACGGCCTTTAGAACGCCGCGATTCGGTCGCGTTATAGGGCGTTATTCAGAGGCGGAGGGCGTAACGCAAACGTGCGCCGCAGCGCACGTCAGAGAGAGGGAATTACGCGTAGGTGTCGATCAACGTGCCCAGCATTTCGTCGCTGGCTTTCTCGACTTTCACACCGGCCTGGACCTGAAATTTGCCTTCGGCCATTTCAACCACATTGGAGGCCAGATCGGAACGGTCAGGGCGCTCGACAGAACGCAGACGCTCAAGCTGGAAATCCGAAGACTGGCTACGACCAGACACTTCGGTCGCCGGGCTGGCCAGTTGAGTAGCCGCCTGATCGACACGGTCCTGCCCGACCTGAATCGCGCTCAGGCCTGGATACAGCGTGTTGTTCAGTGAGATTTGCATGACTGGAGTCCTTTGTTCAAAAAACGAACAACGCCATTAAACCAGTATCAGCCGTGAAACACTCGGCAAAAAGACTAATGGCATCGGGCCTTCTGATAGACGAGGCCCGAATCGCACCTGATTTGAGACGTTACCGCGTAGCAACCGGTGACAATTCATGCGTAAAAACAGTGCATCACGAAACAATTCAGGCCATCAGCCTACCCGCTTCTTCCCCTGCTCGCTGCTACCGAAGCCCCGAACTGTGCAGTGGCGCACATCCTGCATCCTGTGCTGAACTGCTCCTCTTTCCCGGATTCGGCCACGAACGCCTCATGCGCCCAAAGGAACTGAAACACTGGACCAGCGGAATCGCCCATCTTCTCGACTTGCCGGGAGGCGGCGCGCGGCTGAGCGGGCTAAGCCAGTGGCTGAAGCAAATCGCGCCTGTCGATCATTTCGTGCTGTTCATCTACGAGGGTAATCACCGTCCACTTGCACTGTTCGACACTTTCCCGCCGGACAAGCGCAAGGTGTACGTCGACGATTACCAGTGCGGCCCCTATCTGCTGGACCCGTTTTACTTGGCCTGTACCCGAAAACAGCAACCGGGGTTGTGGCGTCTGCGCCAGTTCGCGCCCGATCACTTCTATCTCAGCGAGTATTACCTGGCGTATTACCAGCAAACGGGGCTGGCCGAGGAAGTGGCGTTCTTTGTGGATCTGGGCGGCGACGCGATGGCTGTGTTATCGCTGATGCGGGCGACCACCAGTTGCGCGTTCAGCCGCGATGAACTGCAACTGATGGAGTGTGCGCAAGCGATTGTCGAGCAAGTGATCAACGAAGCCTGGCGTCAGCATCGGGCGCAACAGCCGCGCTCGCCGCAGGATCTCGACTTCAAGGTACACGCCGCTTTTGATCATTTCGGTGATCACATTCTCACGGGGCGCGAGCAGGAAATCGTACGTCTGCTGTTGCGCGGGCACTCCAGCGCGTCGGTGGCCGAGCAACTGACGATCAGTCCGGGAACCGTGAAAATCCATCGCAAGAACATCTATGCCAAGCTCGGAATTGGCAGCCAGGCCGAGTTGCTGGGGCTGTTCATTCGCGAGCTGACCGGGCCGGATATTGCAGCCACTGCCTAGGCCTGCTCACTCCTACAAGTGACGCGTTCTGAAACGACACCTATCCCCCGAGGGATATATACAGCGCAAAACCGCGGTTGTTAATTTCGCCTCCATCGCAGCGAACCCTGCACTGGAATGCGAGAGCCTCTGATGACCGACCATCGCCACGAAAACGATATCGAGTTCTGTAACGTCGAGAAGCACTACGGCAACTTGAAGGCCGTGAACAACCTGAGTTTTCAGGTCAAGCGCGGGACCTTTCACTCCTTTCTCGGCGGCTCGGGCTGCGGCAAGACCACCACACTGCGCATGATCGCAGGCTTCGATCAGCCGACCGTCGGAGAGGTGCGTCTGGCAGGCAAAAACGTCGCAGGCGTCCCCGCCTATCAGCGCCCCGTGAACATGGTGTTCCAGCATTACGCGCTGTTTCCGCACATGACTGTGTCGCAGAACATCGCCTACGGCCTGCGCTACCTCACTCCTCGCCCGGACAAGAAAGAACAGCAACGCCGCGCCGACGAGGCGCTGGAGATGGTGCGTCTTTCAGGCCTCGGTCATCGCAAACCAAGCGAGTTGTCAGGCGGCCAGCAACAGCGCGTAGCCTTGGCGCGGGCGCTGGTAAACAAGCCCACTGTTTTGTTGCTCGATGAACCGCTAGCCGCACTCGACCGCAAGCTACGCAAGGAAATGCAGTCCGAACTGCTGCGCTTGCAACGTGAAGTTGGCATCACCTTCGTGCTGGTCACTCACGATCAGGAAGAAGCGCTGTCGATGAGCGACAGCATTAGCGTGATGCACAGCGGCTCGATCATCCAGACCGCCTCCCCCGAACAACTCTATGAAGCCCCCGCTACACGCTACGTGGCCGACTTCATCGGCGAATCCAATCTGTTCAACGGCACCGTGCGCCACGTGCAGGGCAATTCGGCGCTGCTGCGCACAGAGCAAGGCATCGAGCTGAGCAGCCCATTGACGCCCAACGGAACGGCCCTGAGTGCGAACACCGAGGGCTGCATCGCGGTGCGTCCGGAGCTGATCGACATCGCCGCCCAAGGCAGCCTGCCAGGTCGCGACGTAACCCTGGACGGCTGCGTCGAAGACCGCATCTATCTGGGCAACATCACCGAATACCGCGTGCGCACCCAACCATTCGGCATCGTCTGCGTGCGGGTGCCGCGCCAACTCGGCTCAGGGGTCCAAGGGGCGTCAGACAACGCAGGTTTCGAACACGGCGCCGCCGTTCAAGTGGGCTGGAACAACGCCAGCGGCCTGGCGATGGCCCTGTAAGGCGCACAGCAATTCCAACGATCGGACTATTTATCAGACGGGGAGCATGCCATGGACCAGAAAACCTTCATCAAGACGATGCGCAGTTGGCAGAACGGCTCGATCACGCGCCGCGACTTCCTGGGTCGTACCGGCTTGGGTATCGCTGCGGCGGTGGTCGCCACCAACATGCCGGGGCTGCTTGCGGGCAGCTCCAGCGCCAGCGCACTAGGTGCTGACAAAAACATCGGCGACCGTCTGGGCCTGGCCACCTGGCCGAATTATCACAGCCAGGAAAACCTCGATAACTTCGCCAAGACCACCGGCGCCCGCGTGGCCATGAGCGTGTTCGGCTCCAACGAAGAAATGCTCGCCAAATTGCAGGCAGGCGGCAGTGGCTGGGACGTACTGGTGCCAACCAACTACACCATCAGCACCTACGTGAAACTGGGGCTGATCGAGCCGCTGGACCTGTCGCGCATCCCGAATTTCGACGCGTCGGCCTTTCAAGAAAAATTCATGGCCCAAGGCACTGTCGACGGCAAGGTGTATGCCGTGCCGAAAAACTGGGGCACCACCGGCATGGCCTACGATAGCGCCAAGCTCAAGGCCAAACCCACCTCGTGGAAAGAGTTCTGGGCGCTGGCCAAGGATCAGGCCGACGGCCGCACCATGGTGCACGACTACCAATTGACCGCCATCGGCAACGCCCTGAAATCCTTCGGTTACAGCTTCAACTCGTTGGACCCGAAAGAACTGGCCGACGCCGAAAAACTGCTGATCGAGGTCAAGCCGCACCTGTTTGCGATCAACTCCGACATCCAGCCGTCGATGCGCAGCGGCGACGCAATTCTGGCCATGTCCTGGACCGGCGATGCCTCGCAATTGCATCGCGACATTCCGTCGATGGTCTACGCGCTGGGCAAGGAAGGCGGCGAGCTGTGGAGCGACTTCTTCGCCATCCCGAAAAGCGCAGAGCACAAAGACGCCTCTTACGCCTTCATCAATTACCTGCTTGACCCGCAGCACAACAAGCTGGAAGTGCTGAGCCACGGCTACCCGAGCGGCGACAAGCGTGTCGATGCGCTGCTGCCGAAGGAAATGCTCAACGACCCGATCATGTATCCGGCCGCCGAGCAATTGAGCCCACTGGAATTCGGTGCCGCCGCGACGCTGACCAGCCCGCTGCGCGCCGAACTGATGGCCCGCTTCAAGGCCGCCTGATCCGGCGTATCGCCATGAACGACAAGGAACCGCACATGCAAGCCGTCATGACCCCTGACGCTCGCCCCGCCGCTGCCGAGGCGGCGGTGGACATCGAGCGCGCACACCTTCGGCGGCGTAGCCTGGCGCGGCGCATCACGATGCTGATGCTGCTGCCGTCTACCCTGTGGTTCCTGCTGCTTCTGGTGATGCCGTTGGTGATCATTCTGGTATTCAGCTTTGGCGAGCGCAGCGCCGTCGGCGGTTACGCGGGCGGCCTGACACTGGCCAATTACCTCAACCTCGGCTCCCGCGCGGCGGCGTTCGGCAACACGCTGATGCTGGCGCCGCTGGGGACGCTGGTGTGTCTGCTGGCGGCCTATCCATTGGCCTACTTTCTCGCCGTAAAAGCCGGACGCAGCCGTTCGCTGTTGCTGACGCTGGTGATCGTGCCGTTCTGGACCAGCTTCCTGATTCGCACCTACGCGTGGATTTTCATCCTCAGCGGCAAAGGCATTCCGGCGCTGTTGGCGAGTGTCGGGCTGGACGATGTGCGGCTGATCAACACGCCCTACGCGGTGCTGATCGGTATCGTGTACGGCTACTTGCCGCTGATGGTGTTTCCGATTTACGTCAGTCTGGAAAAGCTCGACAAGCGCTTGCTGGAAGCCTCGGCGGATCTGGGCGCCAGCGCGTTCGAGAGTTTCCGCCGCATCACCCTGCCGCTCTCGGCGCCGGGGATCATTACCGGTGTGATGCTGGTGTTCATTCTGCTGATGGGCGAATTTCTTATCCCTGCCGTGCTCGGCGGCGGCAAGGTGTTCTTCGTCGGCAACGCGCTGGTCGACCTGTTCCTGCAATCGCGCAACTGGCCGTTTGGCAGTGCGCTGGCGATGACCCTGGTGGCAATCATGCTGGTGATCATCGGTGTCTATCTAAAATTGGTGGCCCGCTACGGTGGCAAGCCCGGCGAAGGAGCGCTCTGACATGTGGCTGCGCACCTACTCGACGTCGCTTTATCTGTTTCTCTACCTGCCCATCGCGCTGATCATGCTGTTCAGCTTCAACGCCGGGCGCAGCGGGCTGGCCTTCGAATGCTGCTCGGTGCAGTGGTTCGGGCGGGCCTTCAGCAACCCGTTCATCATGGAAGCCTTGGGCAACAGCGCGCTGATCGCCACCTGCTCGGCGGTGCTGGCGACGCTGTTCGGCACCCTCGCGGTGTTCGGCCTGCAACGGGCCGGGCGCAGAATCCGCCTGATATTCGACGCCCTGACCTATTGCGCGATCATCATCCCCGGCATCGTCATCGGCATCTCGACGTTGATCGCTTTCATCAGCGTGTTCGACGTGATCAACCCTTTGCTCGCCCAACTGATACCGAGCCTCCCGAAGCTGAACATGGGCTTCTTCACGGTCGTCGCGGCTCACTCGCTGTTCACCATGGCGTTGGTCATGGTAATCGTGCGCAGCCGCGTGGAGTCGCTGGACAAAGCCTTGCAGGAAGCCTCTGCCGATCTCTACGCACCACCGCTGGAAACCTTCTGGCGCGTGACATTGCCTCAGATCACCCCGGCAATCATGGCGGGCTTTCTGTTGGCATTCACCTTCAGTTTCGACGATTTCATCATCGCGTTTTTCGTCGCTGGCCCTGAAACCACGCTGCCGATCTACATCTTCTCGTCGATCCGGCGCGGCGTGACCCCGGAAATCAACGCGGTTTCCACGGTGATCATCTGCGCCTCGCTGGCACTGCTGTTCACTTCCCGCTATCTGCAAAATCGCCGCACAGGAGCCTCACATGCGTGATCAGTTGTACATCAACGGCGAGTGGGTCAGCCCGGATCTGGGTGGCTACATTGATGTGATCGACCCGGCGACCGAGCAGGTTTTGCAGAAGGTCGCGGCGGGCACCGAAGAAGACATCGACCACGCAGTGCGAGCTGCCCGACGTGCCTTTGAGAGTGAGTGGGGCCAAACCACTGGCGCCCAGCGTGCCGTGTGGCTCGACGCGCTGGCCGATGAACTGCAAAACGTGCAAGACGACCTGGCCATCCTTGAAGTGCACGACAACGGCAAACCGCTGCCCGAGGCGCAGTGGGACATCGGCGATACGATTGGCTGCTTTCGCTATTACGCAGGGTTGGCACGTGAGCTGGACGGTCGTCAGAACCAGCCACTCGCCCTGCCCGACACGCGCTTTCGTTGTCATACGCGGCTGGAACCGGTGGGTGTCGCCGGGCAGATCATCCCGTGGAATTACCCGCTGCTGATGGCGGCCTGGAAAGTCGCGCCCGCGCTGGCCGCCGGTGCCACGGTGGTGTTGAAGCCTTCGGAACTCACCCCGCTCACCGCGCTGGAGCTGGCGGGTGCGGCGGATCGTATCGGCCTGCCCGCTGGCGTGCTGAACATTGTCACCGGCTTGGGCGCGGACGCAGGCAGCCCGCTGACGCTGCACCCCGGCGTCGACAAACTGGCCTTCACCGGCAGCGTGCCGACCGGGTCAAAAATCATGTCGGCAGCGGCCAGTGACATCAAGAACATCAGCCTTGAGTTGGGCGGAAAATCCGCGTTCATCGTGTTCGACGACGCTGATGTCGAGGCGGCGGTGGAGTGGATTCTGTTCGGGATTTTCTGGAATCAGGGCCAGGTGTGCAGCGCAACGTCGCGTTTGCTGGTGCAGGAGAACATCGCGTCACGCCTCATTGAACGATTGGTGGAAGAAACACGCAAGATCACCCTCGGGCAAGGGCTTGAGCCTGACGTGTTACTGGGGCCTCTGGTCAGTCGTGGGCAGTACGAAAAAGTGCTGGGCTTTGTCGATCAGGGCAAGGCCAGTGGCGCGAAGCTGCTTACGGGAGGCAAACGTCCGGCGCATCTGGAAAGGGGCTACTTCATGGAACCGGCGATTTTCGATGAGCCCGCGCACAACAGCATCGTCTGGCGCGAAGAAATCTTCGGCCCGGTGCTGTGCGTGAAGCGCTTCAAAGACGAAGCGCAAGCGGTGCAAATGGCCAACGCCAGCCGCTTTGGTCTGGCCGCCGCCGTGATGAGCGCCGATCCCCAGCGTGCCACGCGGGTGGCCAATCACCTGCGCGCAGGGATCGTGTGGGTCAACTGCTCACAACCCACCTTCGTCGAAGCACCATGGGGCGGGATGAAGCACAGCGGGATTGGCCGGGAATTGGGGCAATGGGGGCTGGATAACTATCTGGAAGTGAAACAGGTGACGGAGTACGTCAGTGATCAGGCGTGGGGGTGGTATATCAAGTGATCCGCTGCTTTCTGATCGTTCCCACGCTCCGCGTGGGTAACGCCGTCCGGACGCTCCGCGTCCGCCGTCGGGTTGACGCGGAGCGTCAGAGGCAGCATTCCCACGCGGAGCGTGGGAACGATCAAATGCGTAATCAGCGCTCAGTCCAACAACTCCAAATGCAAATGCTCGGCGATCATCTCCGGCGTGGCCTTTTTCATGTGCGGCACGCGGCCCAGACACGGCGCGGGCAGACGCTCGGCCAGCGTTGCGAGGTTTTCTTCAAGGCGTGACGTCTTCGGGTCGATGATGTTCGCTACCCAACCGGCCAGTTGCAGACCGTCATTGGCGATGGCTTCAGCGGTCAGCAGCGCATGGCTGATGCACCCCAGACGCACGCCCACCACCAGAATCACCGGCAGTTGCAACGCGATCGCCAGATCCGACAAATTGGCCTGATCCGCCAGTGGCACGCGCCAACCGCCCGCCCCTTCGATCAGGGTGAAATCAGCCTTTTTTTCCAGAATATGCCGCATCGGGCCGAGCAGCGATTGCACGGTCAGCGCAACACCCGCCTCGCGAGCCGCCAGGTGGGGGGCGATGGCAGGTTCAAAGGCAACCGGGTTGACCTCGTTGTAGGTCAGCTCCACCGAACACTCGGCACGCAGGGCGACCGCATCTGAGTTGCGCAGGCCTTTGGGTTTCACATCGCAGCCCGAAGCCACGGGCTTGCCCGCCGCCGTGCTCAATCCGGATTGTCGCGCCGCATACAGCAGCCCCGTGGCAATGGTGGTCTTGCCCACATCGGTGTCGGTTCCCGTGATGAAATACGCAGCACTCATCTTGGCGACCATCCGTTCAGATTTTTTCAAACTATTGCTCACTCACTATAGCGCTCGCACGAACGGCGCTCATAAAACCGGTCATTTTTTAAACAGCCGCTGGTTTTTTCAGCACGGCGTAAACCACTTGATAGGTTGCAGGCAGGCCTTTCTCCTGCCGAAAGCCCTCATACGCCTCAATCAACGCCTGAATCCGCGCCCGGCCAGTCAATCCGCCTGGCCGACCAGGATTGATGTTGTGGGCGCCCAGTGCCTTGAGTTCGTGGGTCAGACTGCGCACATCGGGGTAATGCAATACATGCGGCAACACATCCAGGCTGCGCACCTGCAAACCGCTGTCTGCGCAGAGCTGCTGATAGTCCTCGAAGGCGCGGAAGCGATTGACATGCACCATACCGTCCACGGCCTGCCAACTGTCGCGCAACTCATACAGAGTGCCGACGCACAGGCTGGCAAAACCGAATACGCCACCGGGTTGCAACACGCGCTTGGCTTCCGACAGTACCGACGCAAAATCCGAGCACCACTGCACCGCCAGGCTGGAAAATATCAATCCCACACTGGCATCGCGCAATGGCAGGCTTTCTGCATCGCCCGCAATGTAATGCTGTGCGCCGCCCAAAGGCCGCGCGTGGTTGAGCATGCCTTCGGCGATGTCCAGCGCGACGCCTTCGCTGTGGGGGAAGTTCTGCGCCAGCACGCGGCTGAAATAGCCTGTGCCGCTGCCCAGATCGAGCCAGCGCTCAAGCATCGTTTCGGGCAGGCGCGACATCAACTCACCGCCGACCGCACGCTGCAAATCCGCGACGCTGTCATAGCTGGCCGCCGCCTTGGAAAAAGACGCCGCGACCTGACGCTTGTCCGGCAGATGGCTATCGGGTGTCGCCTGTTGCTGTTTCACGGCCTTGAGCACCGCGCAGTGGGAAAGATCAGTCATCGCCGGACTCATGTAAAAACGCTTGGACTGCCGCCGCGACACCGTGGGGGTTTTCCAGGATGAACGCGTGACTGGCCTGCTCGATCACGCCGACTTCGATATCCGGCAGAAGATCGAGCAGATCGGTAGAGGCTTCAGCAGGCACCAAGGCGTCGAGACCGCCAAACAGGTGCAGTTGTGGCCCGCGATAGGCTTGCAGTGCTGCGCGAGTGTCCATTTGTTCGAGCAATTTGAGGCCTTCGATCAAGCCGTTGCGGGTACCATGAGGCGCACCCGCTTTGAGCTGACGCGACAATGCGCGAGGTTCTTCGGCACCTTGAACACACAGCAGGCTGAAGCGCTTGAGGGTGGTTTCCGGATCGTCTTTGCAACCAGTAATGAAGGCGTCGAAATCGGTCTGCGCCATCGCATTCGGCCATTGGCTTCGCGCGACGAAACAGACGTTACTGGCAAACGTCGCCAGGCCGCAGCAGCGTTCGCCACGGCGCGCGGCCAGTTCAGCAGCCAACATGCCGCCGAGGGACCAGCCCCCCAGCCAGGCGTTATCTGGGAGAGATGAATCCAGTTCGTCGAGCCATTCGTTCAGGTCATCGCTGTCCAGATCCGGCAGCGGCTCGATTTCGACCCGCAGGTGCTCGTCCAGCCCCCGCAACGCCGCTGCCAAAGGTTCCAGCGGTGAGACGCCAAGCCCCCAGCCCGGCAGCAAGATCAATCGATCACGCATCGTGTGGCTCCCCCGATTCGTCCGTGCCCAACAGCGGATAACACTGCTCCAACGCTTCCAACAATAGCTGCACCTGAGCCTCGCTGTGGGCGGCAGACAGCGTCACGCGCAGACGCGCGCTGCCCGCTGGCACCGTCGGTGGGCGAATCGCGGTCACCATCAGGCCACGCTCGCGCAGCATCTGCGACAGGCGCAAGGCGCGGTCGCTGCTGCCGATCAGGATCGGTTGAATCGGCGTGAAGCTGTCCATCAATTCCAGCCCCAATGCCAGGGCGCCGTCGCGGAACTGTTTGATTAGCGCTTGAAGGTGCTCGCGACGCCAGTGTTCGCCGCGCAGCAGTTCAAGGCTTTTCAGCGTTGCGCAGGCCAGCGCGGGGGGCTGGCTGGTGGTGTAGATGTAAGGGCGAGCGAACTGAATCAGCGTCTCGATCAATTCTTCACTGCCCGCAACGAACGCCCCTGCGGTGCCGAAGGACTTGCCGAGCGTGCCGATCAGCACCGGCACGTCTTCCATGCTCAAACCGAAGTGCTCGACGATCCCTGCACCATTCGCGCCCAGCGGGCCAAAGCCGTGAGCATCGTCAACCATCAGCCAGGCCTTTCGGGCTTTGGCGACCGTGGTCAGCGCAGGCAAATCAGCGATGTCGCCGTCCATGCTGAACACGCCGTCAGTGACGACCAATGTGTCACCCACGGCTTTTTCCAGCCGGGTGCTCAGGCTGTCGGGGTCGTTGTGCAGATAGCGGGAAAACCGCGCGTCGCTGAGCAAACCGGCGTCGAGCAACGACGCGTGGTTGAGGCGATCCTCCAGCACGGTATCGCCCTGCCCCACCAGCGCAGTCACCGCGCCGAGGTTGGCCATGTAACCGTTGGAAAACAGCAAGGCGCGTGGGCGGCCGGTGAGATCGGCCAGCGCCTCTTCAAGTGCGTGATGCGGCGTGCTGTGGCCAATTACCAGATGTGAAGCCCCGCCGCCCACGCCCCAGCGTTCGGCACCGGCTTTCCAGGCCTTGATGACGTCGGGATGGTTGGCCAGCCCCATGTAGTCGTTGTTGCAGAAAGCCAGCAGCGGCTTGCCATCGACCACCACTTCCGGGCCTTGCGGGCTTTCCAGCAGTGGGCGTTGGCGATAGAGGTGTTCGGCACGACGGGCAGCGAGACGTGCGCTCAGATCGAAAGACATGCAGGCCTCGTGGGGTATTCGATGGGCGTTGCAAGCGCCCTGTAGCAGTCCGGCTTGCCGGCGGTGGCGCCAGTGAAATCGCTGCCGCCGGCAAGCCGGACTGCTACAGAGAGTGGCGGTGCGGACGGAATCAAACCGCCGCGTCGTAAAACAGCTCGCTGCTCTTTTGCTCCACCAGCGCCTGCTCGATGGCCGCCTGATGCACTTCGTCCGAATGCTCTTCACGGGCTTCCGGCTGAATGCCCAGACGGGAGAACAGCAGCATGTCTTTGTCAGCCTGCGGGTTGGCGGTGGTCAGCAGTTTGTCGCCGTAGAAGATCGAGTTGGCACCGGCGAAGAACGCCAGGGCCTGCATTTGATCATTCATCGCCTCACGGCCCGCCGACAGACGCACGTGGGATTGCGGCATCAGAATGCGCGCAACAGCCAGCATACGAATGAAATCGAATGGATCGACGTCTTCGGCGTTGGCCAGCGGCGTACCGGCGACTTTTACCAACATGTTGATCGGCACCGACTCCGGATGCTCTGGCAGGTTGGCCAGTTGAATCAGCAGATTGGCGCGGTCGTCCAGCGACTCGCCCATGCCCAGGATACCGCCGGAGCAGATTTTCATGCCTGCATCACGCACGTAGGCCAGGGTCTGAAGACGCTCGCTGTAAGTACGAGTGGTGATGATGCGGGTGTAGAAGTCGGGCGAGGTATCGAGGTTATGGTTGTAGTAGTCCAGACCTGCATCAGCCAGCGCCTTGGTCTGGTCTTGATCCAGCTTGCCCAGGGTCATGCAGGTTTCCAGGCCCATGGCTTTCACGCCTTTGACCATTTCCAGCACATACGGCATGTCTTTGGCCGACGGGTGCTTCCAGGCAGCACCCATGCAGAATCGGGTCGAGCCGATGGCCTTGGCGCGCGCTGCCTCTTCCAGCACTTGCTGGACCTGCATCAACTTCTCTTTTTCAAGGCCAGTGTTGTAGTGCCCGGACTGCGGGCAGTACTTGCAGTCTTCCGGGCAGGCGCCGGTCTTGATCGACAGCAGCGTGGAGACTTGCACGCGGTTGGCGTCGAAGTGAGCGCGATGCACGGTTTGCGCCTGAAACAGCAGGTCATTGAAGGGTTGTGTGAACAACGCCTTGACCTCGGCTAAGGTCCAGTCGTGACGCAAAGTGGCATTGATGCTGGCGCTCATGGGCGGCTCCTTCATGTATTTAGGCGAGTACCCGGGCGGTTCACTCAGTTGGCGAAACCGGAAAGACCACAGGCGCAACACGGATGTTCGGCATATTTAAGGAAGCGCGATGCACTGTCAACCACATGACAACCATCAGGTTTACATATGGTTAAAAAACGTACAAACCTGTTTGTTGTGCGACGAACAGACCGACTCGATCCTCCCGATCTGCACCGCCTGCGAAAGCGAACTGCCTTGGCTGATCGACCAATGCGAGCGCTGCGCGCTGCCTTTGCCGATCTCTGGGCTGACCTGCGCGCAATGCACACGACAGCCGCCTGCTTTCGATAAGGTCATCGTGCCGTGGCTGTATGACTTTCCCGTTGACGCGCTGGTCACGCGTTTCAAACATCAGGGCAAATGGCCCTTCGGGCGCTTGCTTGCCGAGCTGCTGAGTCAGACGTTGCAACACCGCTTTGACGAAGGCTTCGAACGGCCAGATGCCTTGATCCCCGTCCCGCTGGCCAACAAGAGGCTGCGCCAACGCGGTTATAACCAGGCGGCAATGATCGCGAACTGGCTGGCCTCTGCGCTGAAGCTGCCGGTGAATGAGCAGTTGATCAAACGCACAAAAGACACACCCGCGCAGCAGGGATTGAATGCAAAGGCGAGGAAACGGAATCTGCGGGAAGCGTTTGTGTTGATGGCGCCCGAACACGTCATCGGCAAACACATCGCGCTGATCGATGACGTGCTCACTACAGGCTCAACCGCCGACACCATTGCGAGGCTATTGATCCGAGCCGGGGCGAGCCGAGTCGATGTGTATTGTTTAGCCCGCACGCCAAAGCCTGAGGACACACGCTAATCCTGTAGCAGCACAGCTTGCCGACAGTGACGATCTCATATACGCCACCGCCGGCAAGCCGTGCCGCTACAGGGACTCGTATTGCATTAAAGGAAAGTGCCTTACACTTCGCCCCATCACAACATGACCAGACTTGCCCAACATGTCCCTACCCCCCTCCCTCACGCAACACATGGTCCGCCGCCCTCATCGCATCGCGCTGTTGCAACACATTGCCGAGCAAGGCTCGATCACTCGGGCCGCGAAAAGCGCGGGGTTGAGCTACAAGGCGGCGTGGGATGCCATCGATGAGCTGAACAACCTGGCGCAGAAGCCGCTGGTCGAGCGCAGCGTTGGTGGGCGGGGCGGTGGCGGCGCGAAGTTGTCGGAAGAAGGCGAGCGGGTGTTGCGTCTGTATCAGCGCTTGCAAGCGTTGCAGACGCAACTGCTGGAAACGCCGGAAGAATCTGACGATCTGGCGCTGCTCAGCCGATTGATGCTGCGCACCAGCGCCCGCAACCAGTTGCACGGCGAGGTGTCGAGCATCACGCCGTTCGGGCGCAACGACATGATTGGGCTGGCACTGGCGGGCGGCCTGTCTATCGATGTGCAGATTACCCACGACAGCACCCAGCGGTTGGAGTTGGAGAAAGGCACTCAGGTGTTTGCGCTGATCAAGGCCAGTTGGCTGGAGCTGCTGCCGCCCGACCATCCCGTAACACCTGGACACAATTGTCTGAGCGGCAAAATCGAGGAAATTCTGGACGGTGAAGACGGCCCCAGCGAAGTCAGAATTGTGCTGCCCAGCAGTCAGACGCTGTGCGCAGTGGCAGAGCCAGACCACCTCAAATCTTTGAATTTAAAGGTCGGCAGTCAGGTAAGCGTCCTGTTCGCGCCGTCCTATGTACTGATTGGCACTCCACTTTAACGGGCGACGATTTGCTGTTTTCAGCGGCCCACACCGTCACCGAACGGACACAATAGCGTCATCCAGGCTGAATAAGGTTTGCGCCAAAACCGCAGGAAGCCCGTGATGAAACTATTAGAAGAACACCAGTCAACCGACCTCGAAACGCTTGTCTCTCAAAACGGCGCAGGCCTCACCCGTCGAGGCTTCATCAGCGCAGGCGCCCTGTGTGGTGCGGCGATGTTTCTGGGCGGTAACCTGCTCAGCCGCAGCGTGATGGCCGCCAGCGTCAGCGCAGGCAACAGCACGCTGATTGGCTTCGACAGTATTCCCGCCTCCACCGCCGACAGCATCAGCCTGCCACCGGGCTACAGGTCTTCCGTCCTGATCAGTTGGGGTCAGCCTCTGCACGCAGGCGGCCCGGCGTTCGACCCGAGCGGCAAAGGCACCGCTAAGGCGCAGGAACTGCAATTCGGCGACAACAACGACGGCATGAGCCTGTTCACCTTCCCCGGCGACGACGTCAACACCGCTGGCCGTGCGCTGATGGCCATCAACAACGAGTACACCAATTACCGCTATCTGTTCGATCACGGCAAAGACCCTCAATCCGCTGACGACGTGCACAAGGCCTTGGCCAGCGAAGGCGTTTCAGTGATCGAAGTGAAGCGCAAAAGCGGTGAATGGAAGTTCGTGCAAGGTTCGAAGTATAACCGCCGCGTTCATGGCAACACGCTGATTCACCTGAGCGGCCCGGCAGCCGGGCATGATTGGTTGAAAACCTCGGCCGACAAGACAGGCAAGAACGTGCTCGGTACTTTCCAGAACTGCGCCAACGGCAAGACGCCGTGGGGAACCTATCTGACGTGCGAGGAGAACTTCACTGACTGCTTCGGCAGCAGCGATCCTGCACAAAAGTTCGACGCCGCGGCCAAGCGCTACGGCGTGGTCGCCACCAGCAAGGAGGTGAACTGGCACCCTCACGATCCTCGCTTCGATGTCGCGAAAAACCCCAACGAATTCAACCGCCACGGCTGGGTGGTGGAGATCGACCCGTTCGATCCGAAATCCACACCGGTCAAGCGCACGGCATTGGGCCGTTTCAAACATGAAAACGCCGCCGTGACCGAAACCAAAGATGGCCGCGCAGTGGTGTACATGGGCGACGATGAGCGGGGCGAGTTCATCTACAAATTCGTCAGCCGCGACAAGATTGACCATAAGAACCCGAAAGCCAATCGCGACATCCTCGACCACGGCACGCTGTACGTCGCCCAGTTCGATAATGGCGACAGCAACCCGGATCACCCTAAGGGCCAGGGCCGATGGATCGAGTTGACCCACGGCAAGAACGGCATCGACGTATCGAGCGGTTTTGCCAGCCAGGCCGAAGTGCTGATTCATGCGCGTCTGGCGGCGAGCGTGGTCAAGGCGACACGCATGGACCGGCCGGAGTGGATCGTGGTCAGCCCCAAGGATGGTCAGGTCTATTGCACGCTGACCAACAACGTCAAACGCGGTGAAGATGGCCAGCCAGTGGGCGGCCCGAACCCTCGGGAGAAAAACCAGTACGGGCAAATTCTGCGCTGGCAGGAAAAGGGCTCGGATGCGTCGTCGCTTGAGTTTGCCTGGGACCTGTTCGTTGTCGCGGGCAATCCTGATGTACACACGGGAAAACCGCAGGGCGGTTCCAGCCACATCACTGCGCAAAACATGTTCAACAGCCCGGATGGCCTGGGTTTCGACAAGGCCGGTCGATTGTGGATTCTCACCGACGGCGACTACTCGAACGCCGGGGACTTCGCAGGCATGGGCAACAACCAGATGCTCTGTGCTGACCCGGCCAGCGGTGAGATTCGCCGCTTCATGGTCGGCCCGATTGGCTGCGAAGTGACCGGTATCAGCTTCGCGCCGGATCAGAAAGCGCTGTTCGTGGGGATTCAACACCCCGGCGAGAAAGGCGGCTCGACCTTCCCCGAGCATTTGCCGAACGGCAAGCCAAGATCGTCGGTGATGGTGATCACGCGGGAGGATGGCGGGGTTATCGGCGCTTGATTCAGCCCCCCGTCCAGACCGAGTGATGTTCCCTGTGGGAGCGAATTCATTCGCGATGCGATCGTACATCCGACACATCTCTACCGGATGCACGACCGATTCGCGAATGAATTCGCTCCCACAGTTTGGTCTGCGGCACTGAGCGTAACCTGCTGTGTCAGCTGCAACGTGTCTGCGTTAACATAACGGGCCCGACGCGGCCGCCGGCCGCGCGCAGGAGTACGCATGGCCCACCCCTTCGAAACACTCACACCGGACCTAGTGCTGGACGCCGTCGAGAGCATCGGCTTCGTCAGCGACGCACGCATTTTGGCGCTCAACAGCTACGAAAACCGCGTCTATCAGGTCGGCATCGACGGTGATCAGCCGCTGATCGCCAAGTTCTACCGCCCCGGTCGCTGGACCAACGAGGCCATCCTCGAAGAACACAGCTTCACCGCCGAACTGGCCGAAGTGGAAATCCCGGTCGTCGCGCCCCTTGTCCACAACGAGCAGACCCTGTTCGAACACGGCGGATTCCGCTTTACGCTCTTTCCCCGCCGCGGCGGACGCGCGCCAGAGCCGGGCAACCTGGATCAGCTTTATCGCCTCGGCCAGTTGCTGGGGCGCATTCATGCCGTAGGCGCTGCTCGCCCCTTCGAGCACCGCGACGCGCTGGGCGTGAAGAATTTCGGCCATGACTCGCTGAACTACCTGCTGGAACACAACGTGATTCCCCGCAGTTTGTTGCCCGCCTATGAGTCGGTAGCCACAGACCTGCTCAAGCGCATCGAAGATGCCTACGCGGCAACGCCGCATCAGAACATCCGCATGCACGGCGACTGCCATCCCGGCAACATGATGACCCGCGATGACATCTTCCATATTGTCGATCTGGACGACTGCCGCATGGGGCCTGCCGTTCAGGACATCTGGATGATGCTCGCAGGTAGTCGTCAGGATTGTCTGAGTCAGTTGTCGGAATTGATGGACGGCTACAACGAGTTTCACGATTTCGACCCGCGTGAACTGGCACTGATCGAGCCGTTGCGCGCCTTGCGACTGCTGCATTACAGCGCCTGGCTGGCGCGTCGTTGGGACGATCCGGCGTTTCCTCACAACTTTTCCTGGTTTGGCACCGAGCGGTACTGGGGCGATCAGGTGTTGGCGTTGCGCGAGCAAATGGCGGCGCTGAACGAGGAGCCGCTGAAGTTGTTTTGAATCGCACCACCGGCTCTGCCCGGAGGGCGTGATGTTCATTTATAAAAACTTGCCGAAGGTCCACCCATGCAAGCTGCCAACCCGCGTCGCGGGTACATCCTGGGTCTCAGTGCCTACATCATCTGGGGCCTGTTTCCGATCTATTTCAAACTGCTGTCCGCTGTGCCCTCGATAGAAATCATCGTCAATCGCGCTATCTGGTCGGCGATCTTCGGTTCACTGCTGTTGCTGGTCTGGAAACACCCCGGCTGGTGGCGTGAGCTGCGGGACGACCCGCGCCGACTGGCGATTCTGGCGGGCAGCGGCTCGCTGATCGCTGCCAATTGGTTGATCTACGTGTGGGCGGTGAATAACAACCACATGGTCGAGGCCAGCCTGGGGTATTTCATCAATCCACTGATCAACGTGATGCTGGGCATGGTGCTGCTCAGGGAGCGGCTGCGCCCCCTGCAATGGGCGGCGGTGATCCTTGCGCTGGTCGGTGTGCTGCAACAGGTGTGGCATGTCGGTAGCCTGCCGTGGATTTCTCTGGCATTGGCGTTCAGTTTTGGTTTCTACGGGTTGATTCGCAAGAAGGCACCTGTGGCTGCGCTGCCAGGCTTAGTGGTCGAAACCTGGATTCTGGTGCCACTGGCCATTGGCTGGTTGCTGTTCAACCCGACGGCTCACAGTGCACAGGCTGAATTCTGGAGCACGTCGGAGGCGATCTGGCTGGCGGCTGCCGGCCCCGTAACGCTGGTACCGTTGGTGTGTTTCAACGCCGCTGCGCGGCATTTGCCCTATGCGACATTGGGTTTTCTGCAGTACATCGCGCCGACACTCGTGCTCTCGCTCGCCGTGCTGGTGTTCGGTGAACAACTCCCCTCGACCACCGTAGTGACGTTCTGCTTCATCTGGGCCGGATTGGTGATCTACAGCGTTGACGCCTGGATGGCTTCCCGTCGTCGCGCGTCACGCTGATCAAAAAACAAGCACATCGCTGCAGGCACCGAACTAAAAGGGCTACAGCGATGTTTGCTCAGGTTATCCACAACCTCACTCAAGGTATCTGTGCACAACGCACCTCCAACGCTGGCCTTCAAAACCTATCAAACGGCTGCGCCAGAGGGTGTTGTCGTCGTCGATTTTGGGTAGACGCGGACAAACTGAAATTGAACAGGGCTGGGATGTTCGACGACAAACGGCTCAACACTTTCACGGTGCAATCTCGTGACACGAACCTCTCCAACGCTCGTCCCCTTGCCAATCGACGGCTCGACCCTATCCGTCAGAGGTCTCATCTCGTAATACGAAATCGTGCTGTCGGGTTCTAGAAAGTTGTTACGGCAGTGAGAAAGCACGATCGTTTTATAACGTTCGCCTTTTTCGTTTACCAACTTTCCAGCCTGGTCAAGGTCAATGAGCCGCTGCACGCTTGCGCGTGCAGGATCGGTGTCTCCGAAGTCGCTGATTGCATCGCTAACGGTAAGCGATTGTAGGGAGCGGTCAGGAAGGAGTCTTATGCAAACCGCTTAAGGCTGCGTCAGTCGTCAGGGTTGAGTTTGAGCTCCACCATTAATTCATCCGCCAGCGTTTCAAGACGCTCCTGCAATACCTCCAACGTCAAGGTCGCTGGCAATCCCAACAACGCATTGGCGCGGAACAGCAGTTCGCTGCTCATCGGAGCGGGTTCAACGCTGGTCTCCAGTGCTTCAACGTTAACGCCCTGCTCTGCCAATACGCGCGTGACGTCACGCACGATCCCCGGCCGGTCATTGCTCACCAGTTCCATACTGATGGGCTTCCAGGTTTCGGATGACTCAGGGCCCAGATCCGCAAACTGAACACGAATGCCCTGGGTTGCCAAATCCAATAAGGCGTCCTTCAGCGCAGGCTGAGCTTCGACCGGTGCGCCAATGCGCAATATCCCGGCGAACTGCCCCGCCATATGGCTCATGCGACTTTCCAGCCAATTGCCACCGTGATTTGCGATACATGATGCGATCCGTTCGACCAGCCCCGGTTTGTCGGGAGCAAATACGGTGACGATGAGATAGTCCATGGTCGACTCCTTCAGTCTTATAGGTCTGCAGGCCGTCAAACAGTGCCTGCACAGCGGTTGGGCAAGTATAGGCAACACATCAGACAGCGCCCGGATGCTTCCTCAGGAAACAATTTGTGTACTGTTTTGATAATTCTCTGGAACAATTCACACTTTTTTTGAGAACATCCGTAACCCCGATGTGACTCGTCGTAAAAATCCAGTCGCTTGGTGACATATTTAGTCTGATTTTCACGCCGCGACTCATCATGTAGTATTCCACCGCGTTCACTACATAAGCGTTAACCCGACGCAGAAACGATGCCTGACTTAGCATCGCCGCGCGTTGAAGCCTGTTTCGCGAAGCGCCCCGCGCCTTTTCTTTCAGGTACTCGCCCCGGCCCAGCCGCCCGCAAGGGCACGTTCTGGCAAGGGTGAGCGGCGATGACGATGGCTTTAACAAGAGAGCGCTCGAAGCGCACATAGCTGAGCAGAGTGAGGCAAGCAATGACTGAACACGTTCAAGTCGGTGGCCTTAAGGTCGCCAAAGTCCTGCTGGATTTCGTGAACAACGAAGCCATTCCCGGAACCGGCATCGAAGCCACTGCGTTCTGGGCCGGTGCCGACAAGCTCATCCACGAGCTGGCACCGAAGAACAAAGCCCTGCTCGCCAAACGTGATGACTTCCAGGCCCGCATCGACGCCTGGCACCAGTCCAATGTCGGCAAGGCCCACGACGCCGCCGCATACAAGGCTTTCCTTCAGGAAATTGGATACCTGCTGCCAGAAGCAGCGGACTTCCAGGTCACGACGCAAAACGTCGATGAAGAAATTGCAACCATGGCCGGTCCACAACTGGTGGTCCCGGTGATGAACGCCCGTTTCGCGCTGAACGCCTCGAACGCCCGCTGGGGTTCGCTGTATGACGCGCTGTACGGCACCGACGCTATCTCCGAAGAGGGCGGGGCGGAAAAAGGCCAAGGCTATAACAAGGTGCGCGGCGACAAGGTCATCGCCTTCGCCCGCGCCTTCCTCGACGATGCCGCGCCACTGGCGGCGGGTTCTCACGTCGATTCGACCGGTTACAAAATCGTTGATGGCGTGCTGATCGTCGGCCTCAAGGGCGGCAGCAACACCGGTCTGCGCGACGACGCGCAATTGGTCGGCTTCCAGGGCGAGGCGTCGGCGCCGACGGCCATTCTGCTGAAACACAACGGCCTGCACTTCGAAATCCAGATCGATGCCAACAGTCCTGTCGGCCAGACCGACGCAGCGGGCGTCAAAGACGTGCTGATGGAAGCCGCGCTGACCACCATCATGGACTGCGAAGACTCCATCGCCGCTGTTGACGCTGACGACAAAGTAGTGGTCTACCGCAACTGGTTGGGCCTGATGAAGGGCGATCTGTCCGAAGAAGTGGCCAAAGGCGGCACCACGTTCACTCGCACCATGAATCCGGACCGCGTCTACACCTCGCCAAAAGGCGAGCCTGTAACGCTGCACGGCCGTTCGCTGCTGTTCGTGCGTAACGTCGGCCATTTGATGACCATCGACGCCATCCTCGACAATCAGGGCAATGAAGTGCCGGAAGGCATTCTCGACGGCCTGATGACCAGCCTGGCAGCGATCCACAACCTCAAGGGCAATACGTCCCGCGCCAACAGCCGCAAAGGCTCGCTGTACATCGTCAAACCGAAGATGCACGGCCCGGAGGAAGTCGCTTTCACCAACGAGCTGTTCGGTCGCGTTGAAGACGTGCTGGGCCTGCCGCGCAACACCCTGAAAGTCGGGATCATGGACGAGGAGCGCCGCACGACGGTCAACCTCAAGGCCTGCATCAAATCAGCCAGCGAGCGTGTTGTGTTCATCAACACCGGCTTTCTGGACCGCACTGGCGACGAGATTCACACCTCCATGGAAGCCGGACCGGTCGTGCGCAAGGCACAGATGAAGGCTGAAAAGTGGATCGGCGCGTACGAAAACTCCAACGTCGACATCGGCCTGAAGTGCGGCCTGCAAGGCCGTGCGCAAATCGGCAAAGGCATGTGGGCCATGCCGGATCTGATGGCTGCGATGCTGGAGCAAAAGATCGCCCACCCACTGGCGGGCGCCAACACCGCCTGGGTGCCGTCGCCAACCGCAGCCGCGCTGCATGCCCTGCACTACCACAAGGTCGACGTATTCGCGCGCCAGGCAGAGCTGGCTCAGCGCGCACCGGCGTCGGTCGATGACATCCTGACCATCCCGCTGGCACCGAACACGAACTGGACGCCTGAAGAGATTCAAAACGAGCTGGACAACAACTCGCAGGGCATTCTGGGTTATGTGGTGCGCTGGATCGATCAGGGCGTGGGTTGCTCGAAAGTGCCTGACATCAACGATGTCGGCCTGATGGAAGACCGCGCGACGCTGCGCATCTCCAGCCAGCACATCGCCAACTGGCTGCGTCATGGCGTGGTCAGCGAGCAACAGGTCATGGACAGCCTCAAGCGCATGGCGCCGGTGGTAGATCGTCAGAACGCCAACGACGCTCTATACCGCCCACTGGCGCCGGACTTCGACAGCAACATCGCCTTTCAGGCGGCGGTGGAGCTGGTGATCGAAGGCACCAAACAGCCGAACGGCTACACCGAGCCGGTGCTGCATCGCCGTCGCCGTGAGTTCAAGGCGAAGAACGGGCTGTAAAACAGGCGGTGTGTTTCAACGACACACCCCCTTTGCGAAACGACGCAATCTCATGTGGGAGCCGGCTTGCTGGCGAAAGCGATGGGTCAGATAAATCAATGTCACCGACCCTCCGCTCTCGCCAGCAAGCCGGCTCCCACAATTTCAAGACCGCGACTACCTTATGCCATCCCCAATTCCCGCTTCACTAACTTCAACAACTGCTTGGTGTTGATCGGCTTGAGCAGAAAATCCACGACGCTCAGGTGCATCGCATCAATCGCATCCCTTACATGAGCATCGCCTGACACGATAATGATCGGTAGCGCCGCGCGGTCCGAATCGCGAACCTGTCGAATCAATTCCAGCCCGTCGCACGGCACCATGCGCAGGTCGGTGATCAGCAGTGCAATGGACGGCCGGGTTTCCAGCAAATGCATGGCACTGGTGCCGCCAGCCGCCGTGATGCAACTGATGTCGTTGAGGCTGAGGATCTCGGCGAGGATCTCCCGAGCATCCTTGTCGTCGTCGACGATCAGCACCCGTTGTGGCGATTGCGATGCAGGCGCCAGCATGACCTCATTGAGGGCATCGCGCTCTTCATCACTCAAAATGTCGTGATCGAACATACCCGTCTCATCTTCCCGTCGACTTCATTCTGACAGCGCAATCGGACTGATACGCTGCAACGTTCTCGGCTTCCTGCCAGGCCTTCTCGGCCGCGGCGTGAAGGTTGTACACCACGGCCCCCTCGCCCTCCAGTGACGAATTGCCGCCTAAGACTTACGTCCAATGGGCACTGCCCGATAAGCGGTCGACCATGGAGCCATAAAAACAAGTGGTATCGGTCATGAGCAAAGCAGACGCTTTCATCCAGGCAGGCAAGACAGCCGTGCTGCAGAACATTCACGGCACGATGCAATTCCTGCAAAAATTCCCACCATTCAATCAGATGGAAAACGCCCATCTCGCCTATCTAGTTGAACAGTGCCAGCTGCGTTTCTACGCTACGGATGAGAGCATCATCAAGCCTGGCGATGGGCCAGTAGAGCACTTTTACATCGTCAAACAGGGCCGCGTGGTCGGGGAACGCCCGCATTCGGCCAAGGGCGGCACCGAAACCACCTTCGAAATCACGACCGGCGAATGTTTCCCACTGGCAGCGCTTCTGGGCGAACGCGCCACACGCACCGAACATCTGGCGGCCGAGGACACGTTCTGCCTGCAACTGAACAAACAAGCCTTTATCAAGCTGTTCGCCCTCTCCAGCACCTTCCGCGACTTCGCCCTGCGCGGCGTCAGCAGCTTGCTCGAACAGGTGAATCAGCAAGTAAAGCAGAAGGCGGTGGAAACACTCGGCACTCAATATTCCTTGAACACGCGACTGGGCGAACTGGCGATGCGTCATCCGGTGATCTGCGCGCCAGACACCCCGCTGCGTGAGGCCGTGAAGCTCATGGACGAGCAGCAAGTGGGCAGTATCGTGATCGTCGACGAGGCGAAGGCGCCATTGGGGATTTTTACCCTGCGCGATTTGCGACAAGTGGTCGCCGACGTAAACGCGGACTTCGGGCAACCCATCAGCCACAGCATGATTCAGTCGCCCTTCTATTTAAGTCCTGACGCCAGCGCGTTCGATGCGGCGATTGCGATGACCGAGCGACACATCGCCCATGTCTGTCTGGTAAAGGACCAACGCCTGTGCGGCGTGGTGTCCGAGCGTGACCTGTTTTCTCTGCAACGGGTCGATCTCGTGCACCTGGCGCGCACCATCCGAAACGCCCCGCGCATCGATTCACTGAGCAACATGCGCGGCGACATCGTGCAGTTGGTGGACCGCATGTTGGCGCACGGCGCGTCATCGACGCAGATCACCCAGATCATCACGCTGCTCAACGACCATATGGTCTGCCGGGTCATCGAGCTGACGCTGGAAGAGAAAGGCGATCCCGGCATACCGTTCAGCTGGCTGTGTTTTGGTAGCGAAGGCCGACGTGAGCAGACCCTTTACACCGATCAGGACAACGGCATTATTTTCGAGGCCAAAGATGCCGCCCAAGCCGCCGAGATCCGAGGTCGTCTGCTGCCCATTGCCGAGCGCATCAACCAAGGCCTGGCGCTGTGCGGCTTCGCGCTGTGCAAGGGCGGGATCATGGCCAGCAATCCTGAGCTGTGCCTGTCACGCATCGAGTGGGCGCGGCGCTTCAGTGCGTTCATTCGTGGGGCGACTCCGGAAAACCTGCTGTCTTCCAGCATCTACTTCGACCTGCGAGTCGTCTGGGGCGATGAAAGCGGTGGCGAGCAATTGCGCCAGAGCATCCTGGCCCAAGTCGCGGACAACCGACTGTTTCAGCGCATGATGGCCGACAACGCTCTGCGTCAACGCCCGCCTGTGGGGCGTTTCAAGGATTTTGTGGTGGCGCGCAAAGGCAGCGAGAAAGACACGCTGGACCTCAAGACCCAAGGTCTGACGCCGTTCGTCGACGGCGCCCGGCTGCTTGCACTCGCCAACGGGGTAGCGGCGAATAACACCCTTGAACGGCTGCGCCAACTGGTGGCCCAAGACGTCATCGACCCGCTGGACGGCGCGGCCTATGAAGAGGCCTATCACTTCATTCAGCAGACTCGCATGCAGCAACACCAGCAGCAGAGCCGACAAAACCTGCCGTATTCCAACCGGATCGACCCGGACGTGCTCAATCATCTGGATCGACGAATCCTGCGGGAGTCGTTTCGTCAGGCCCAACGCCTGCAATCCAGCCTGACCTTGCGTTATCAACTTTAAGCGATCGATCGATGAACCTGTTTCAGTGGCTCAAACCCGCCAAACGCGCCAAAGCCCCCGAGCTGACCGCCGAACAAGTGCAACGCCTGAGCGAGCTGCCCCGCACAGCGACGCTCAGCGAGCAACCGCTGCGACAGCAACGCTGGGTGGTGCTGGATCTGGAAACCAGCGGCTTGAACATGAACCGCGACGACGTGCTGTCCATTGGCGCGGTGGTGATCGAGGACGGTGCGATTGATCTGGGCCAGCAGTTCGAACGTACGCTGTCCCGACCCGATCACAAGTTGAGTCCCAGCGTACTGATTCACGGCTTGGGACCGAGTGCCATTGCGGCAGGCAGCGAGCCGGTGGAGGCATTGCTGGATTTCATGGCGTTCGTCGGTGATAGCCCATTACTGGCGTTTCATGCCCCCTTCGATCAGCACATGATTGGCCGAGCCTTGAAGGAAAGCCTGGGCTACAAGCTGCAACACCCGTTTCTGGACGTCGCCGAGATCGCGCCGCTGTTATTTCCTCAGGCGTGCTTGCGTCAGGCAGGGCTGGATGACTGGACCGCATTTTTTGGGCTGCACGCCGAAGAGCGTCATCACGCCAGTGCCGACGCGTTGGTGACGGCGGAATTGGCGCTGATACTGTTCAGCCATGCGCGCAAGCAAGGGATGGACAGCCCGCTGCAACTGGAGCAATACCTGGCCAAATGGCGGCGTCGGCAGCAGTCGCATTCGTTTTAAAGCGCGAATGTGCTGTCGCGAGTACACCGAATCACCTTGTGGGAGCGAATTGATTCGCGATGCGCGAGTACATCCGACGGAGATTTATGGATGTACCGACCTCTCGCGAATGAATTCGCTCTCACAGGCTGCATTAGCGTCCATACAAGGCAATCCCCTACAAAACCTGTCGCAGGTTCCTACAGCAACCGTTCAGCTCATTCCGATGAGCGCCAATTGCCAGCATTCTTCCGCTCTGACACAATCGCGAATAATTCTCGTTAGTTACTTTGTTCTCTTCGGTGCCTACGTGTCGTCATTCCAAAGTCCTCAACACCAGCTTGTCGGAACGCTCTATCGCGACCATCGCAGCTGGTTGCTGGCTTGGCTGAAACGTAACGTTGCCTGCCCACACCGCGCCGAAGATCTGAGTCAGGACACCTTCATTCGCCTCTTGGGCCGCGAAAATCTGGATGCGCCACGGGAACCCAGGGCTTTTCTGGTGCAAGTGGCCAAAGGACTGCTGTTCGACTATTTCCGTCGCGCGGCACTGGAGCAGGCCTATCTCAGTGAGTTGATGCTGATCCCCGAAGCCGAGCGGCCTTCCCTCGAAGAGCAGCAACTGATCCTGGAAGACCTGAAAGCCATCGACCGCATGCTGGGTACGTTGTCCAGCAAGGCGCGAGCGGCGTTTCTGTATAACCGTCTGGATGGCTTGAGCCACGCCGAAATAGCCGACAAAATTGGCGTTTCCGTGCCTCGCGTACGTCAGTATCTGGCCCAGGGCATGCGCCAGTGCTACGTCGCCCTTTATGGCGAGCCGACATGAGCATCACCACCCGTCCCGTCTCTTCCAAAGTGCTCGATGCTGCAATTGCCTGGCAACTGTGCCTGGATTGCGGCGAAGGCAGCGAAGCCGAGCGCGAAGAGTTCGCCAAGTGGTACGCCTCCAGCGAGGAGCATGCCCGCGCGTGGATGCAACTGGGGATGGTCGATCAGCGCTTTATCGGCACGACCGGGCCTGCCCGTTCCGCGCTGATGCGCTCCCGCGAAGGTGCAGGGCGGCAGATGCGCAAACTGGGCCGTGGCGTGGCCGGGTTCGCCTTGGCACTCGGGCTGACCCTGTTCCTGGGTGACCGATTCCTGCCGATGAGTTATTGGCTGGCCGACCAGCGCACCGCAACCGGCGAACAACGCACCATTCGCCTGTCGGACAACACCCTGATCCGGCTCAACACCCACAGCGCGCTGGACGTGAAATTCGACGCCAGGCAACGTCGGGTCATTCTTCAGGAAGGCGAAATTTTCGTCGAAACCGGCAGCCACGAAGACCCAAGGCCATTCATCGTTGAAACCGACGAAGGACAGATGCGCGCGCTGGGAACGAAATTTCTGGTCAAACGCCAGGACGACGGTACGCTGCTGAGCGTGTTGCAATCGGCTGTCGCTGCGCACCCACAGGCCAGCGGCACCGAAATGATTCTGAACGAGGGCCAGCAAATGCTGATCCAGCGCCATAGCCTGGGGCCGATGGTTGCGCTGGAACCGGGGGCCGACGCATGGCTGCGTGGGATGCTGGTGGTGGACAACGCGCCGCTCAAGGACGTTATCGCGGAACTGAGCCGTTATCGCTCGGGTTATCTGGGGGTGGCTTCGGATGTCGCGGACCTTCGTATTACCGGCAGTTTCCCGCTGAACAACACTGATCTGGCCCTCAAGGCACTCATGCCGACCCTGCCAGTGGCCATCGAAGAGCGCACCCATTGGTGGGTGACCGTGATCGCGAGCGATGCCAAGCAGACGCGCAAGTTGTAGCAACACCGCAATCTGCGTTTGCCCGCAGAATCAGCAAAGAATCGTGCCAAATTGTAAATCTAAATTATTTTCGATTCGGCTCTATCACTTTTCAGATCTCGTTCGGCACATAGGCATTGAGAACAATTCTACTCAGGAGCCGCCCATGTCCCGCACGCTTCAAACTCTCCTGCGACCGAGCCTGCTGGCCGTCGCTGTCGCCCTCGCCACGCCGCTGGCAAGTACCCAACTGCTGGCCGCCTCGCAGGCCTCCAGCGTTCGTGCTTACAACCTGCCTGCTGCGCCGCTGTCCACCACACTGACCCAGATCGCCAGCCAGG
This sequence comes from Pseudomonas sp. Pseu.R1, assembly GCF_045764065.1. Taxonomy (NCBI): domain Bacteria; kingdom Pseudomonadati; phylum Pseudomonadota; class Gammaproteobacteria; order Pseudomonadales; family Pseudomonadaceae; genus Pseudomonas; species Pseudomonas sp. Pseu.R1. The sequence continues at coordinate 3,077,058 of NZ_JBJGEE020000001.1, forward strand.
CCGGCATCGCCCTGTCGCTGGATCCGTCGCTGGCAGCGGGCCGTACGTCGGCGCCGGTTCAGGGCCAGTTCGACGCACCGGGCGCCATGGCCCAGGCACTACGCGGCACCGGGCTGCAACTGAGCCAGACCACGGCGGGTACTTACAGTCTGATCGCAGCACCGGAAGGCGTGATGGCGCTGCCGGAGACCAGCATTCAGGGGCGTCAGGACAATTTTGAGAGCGCGTGGGGGCCGGCTGAAGGCTACGCCGCCACCCGCACCGCAGCGGGCACTAAGACCGACACTGCACTGGCTGAGGCACCACGCTCGATCTCCGTCGCCACTCGCCAGCAGATGCAGGACCGTGCCGTACAGAACCTCGACGACGCCGTGCGCTACATGCCCGGCGTGGTCGCCAGCAGCTACGGCAGCGACAGCCGCGCCGAGTGGCTGAAAATCCGTGGCTTCGAGCCAACCCAATTCCTCGACGGCCTGCCGCTGCCGAAAGGCGCGTATGTGATGCCAAAAATGGAAACCTGGGACCTGGAGCGCGTCGCTGTTCTGCGCGGCCCGGCCTCTTCGGTGTACGGCCAGACCCCTCCGGGCGGCCTGGTGGACATGGTCAGCCGACGCCCCGAAGCCGAAGCCAGCCACGAGATTCAAGCGCAGGTCGGCAGCTACAATCGCAAGCAAATCAGCTTTGACAGCACGGGCAAAATCGACGACGCCGATACGTTCGAATACCGCGTCACTGGCGTGGTGCGCGACAGCGGCACTCAGATCGATCATGTGGACGATAAGCGTTACAACATTGCACCCAGCCTGACCTGGAACATCAACCCGGACACCAAGCTGACCCTGCTCAGCATGTTCAACCGCGACGATACCGGCATCACCAGCCAGTTCCTGCCGATTCAGGGCACCAAATACCCGTCAGCCGTTGGCCGCGTCAAATACCACGAAAACCTGGGCGATCCAGACTGGGAATTCTACGACAAGACCTATTACGCGCTGGGCTACGCGTTTGAAACGCGTCTGAACGATGTCTGGCAGTTCAAGCAAAACCTGCGTTACACCAAGAGCGATTTGTCGTTCCAGGGTATTACCGCAGGTGGCTACTTCGGGTCGGTGTCTGACGACGGTACCGTCGCTCGTGGCGCAAACATCGTGAATGAAGACATGAGCCAATTCGCGCTGGACAACAACTTCCAGGCCGACTTCAACACCGGTGCGCTCAAACACACCGTATTGCTGGGCGCCGACTATCAGCGCATCAACCACAACTACAAGTGGCTGTACGGCAGTGCACCCAGCAGCAACATTGCCAATCCGATATACGGCCAGGACTTCAGCAACGTCAGCTACAGTGCGTTCCAGAACTACAACCAGAAGACCGATGACTTTGGCGTTTACGTTCAAGACCAAATCGCTCTGGATAACTGGCGCCTGACATTGGGCGGTCGTCAGGACCTGCTCAAGACCGACACTAAGTTTTACAACACCAATCAGTCCGACGACCGCACCGACAGCGCCTTCACTGGCAACGCGGCGCTGAGCTACGTCTTCGATTCCGGCTTTACTCCATACATTTCCTACGCAGAGTCGTTCCAAGCTGAGCAAGGGGGCGCCAATGGCGTCGCCTTCAAGCCAGGCACCGGCAAGCAATACGAAGCGGGTATCAAATACCAGCCTCCGGGCACCGATCTATTGTTCACCGCTGCGGCCTACGATCTGACCCGCCGCGATATCGTGCTGAGTGACACCTTTGGCATCTCGCGTCCACTGGGTGAAGCCAAAGTACGCGGCTTCGAACTGGAAGCCGTCGGCAACGTCACCGACAACCTGAAAGTGACAGCGTCCTACACCTACGCCAACAGCAAAATGACCAAAGTCAGCGACCCATTGGACAAAAACCGTCCATTGCCGCTGACACCGGAAAATGCTGCATCGATCTGGGCTGACTACACGTGGCACACCGGCCTTCTGGACGGTTTCGGTCTGGGCTTCGGTGCGCGCTATATCGGCGAGACCGACAACATCGCCATCGGCAGTTACGGCTTTGTCGCGGACCCCAACTACGGCCACAGCAACGCCTACACGGTGTACGACGCTGCCGTTCATTACGACCTTGGTCGCATGAACAACTCGCTCAAAGGCGTGAGTGTCTCGTTGAACGCCAACAACGTATTCGACAAGGAATACATTTCGACCTGTGACGGCTTCTATTGCTACTACGGCGACCGTCGCAGCGTGCTCGCCAGCGTGGACTACAAATGGTAATCGTTTAAACTCCTAGCGCTGAAAAACAAGGGCCGCTCGCAACAGCGGCCCTTTTTGCTTTCGCTCAACCCGGTACCCGCACCATGAAGAGCCAAACCATTCGCCGTTGGTCGTTCATCCACACGTGGAGCAGCCTGATCTGCACGCTGTTTTTGCTGATGCTGGCGATCACCGGTCTGCCGTTGGTGTTCCACCACGAGATCGATCATCTGCTCGGCGACGCCCCGGAAATCAAGGAGATGCCCGCCGATACGCCGCGTATGGACCTTCAGCAATTGGTGAAAGCTGCCGAGGCCCATCGTCCGGGAGAGGTCGTTCAGTACTTCGGTTGGGATGAAGACGAACCCAACGGCATGTATGCCTTCATGGGCAAAACTGCAGGGGGCGATCCGAACGACACCCACACGTTTATGCTCGATTCGCGCACCGGCGAAGCTGTGGAAACGCCTTCGGCGAACGGCGGTTTCATGATGGTGATGCTGCGTTTGCACGTGGATATGTACGCCGGGTTACCTGGAAAGCTGCTTTTGGCCTTTATGGGCCTGTTGTTTGTGTTAGCAATTATTTCTGGCGTGGTGCTTTACGCACCGTTCATGCGCCGACTGGATTTCGCCACTGTACGCCCGAACAAATCGACCCGCGTGCGCTGGCTCGACCTGCATAACCTGATCGGCGTCGTCACCCTGACCTGGGCGTTCGTCGTTGGCCTGACCGGCGTGCTCAATGCCTGTGCAGACCTGGTGATCGCGCAGTGGCGCAACGATGCCTTGGCGGCGATGGTTGCGCCCTATCACGACGCCCCACCCCTGACTGAGCATGCCCCGGCGACTCGCCTGCTGGACATCGCCAAAGCCACCGTGCCAGGCACCGAGCCTTCGTTCATTGCCTTCCCCGGCTCGCGCTTTTCCAGCGAACACCACTACGCAGTCTTCATGAAAGGCAGCACCCACCTGACGTCGCACCTGCTGACGCCGGTGTTGATCGACGCGAAAGACCTGAGCGTTACCGCCATCGTCAGCAGCCCGTGGTACATGGACGCATTGCTGCTGTCGCAACCCCTGCACTTTGGTGATTACGGTGGCATGCCAATGAAGATTCTGTGGGGCGTTCTCGACGTGCTGACCATCATCGTGCTCGGCAGCGGCCTGTACCTGTGGTGGGTTCGGCGGCGCGCGGCCGCAACGGTGAATGTTCGCCAGGCGGTGGAGGCGGCATGACTCGACACAAGAAGCACTCGGCGTTCTGGAAGACCTTCGCCAAACCGACCTGGATTGCCGCGTTGACCGCTGCGGGCCTGTTCGCGGCGCTGTTGGGTGATGGTGCCTGGGATGTCTTGTCGTGGATCGGCATGGGCATTCCAGCGTGGTTGAGCATCAAGGGGCTGATGATTCGACGCAGGACTTGAGGTGTTCACGCTTACTGTGGGGGGACATTACCGTGTGGGAGCCGGCTTGCTGGCGAAGGCGATCTGTCAGTGAGTCCACCGATGACTGACCCACCGTTTTCGCCAGCAAGCCGGCTCCCACAATGAATTCATCAGCCCACAGAACACCGCTTATTGCATGGCGAAGTGCCGCTGACTAGTCTAATGGCCAGTCCGATTAGAGGAATGTCCATGTCTGCTCCCAGCATGACGCTGTATTACAACGCCGCTTCGCCGTTCGCACGCAAGGTGCTGATTCTGCTTCACGAAACCGGCCAGACAGCGCGAGTTGACCTCAAGCCAGTGACCGTTACGCCAGTCAAGCCCGATGCGCAGGTCTGTCGCGACAACCCGTGCGGCAAGATCCCGGCACTGCGACTGGCACACGACAATGTGATTCACGACAGCCGGGTGATTCTCGACTATCTCGATCATCAGCACGTCGGCAATCCCTTGATCCCTCGGGAGGGCTCCGCACGCTGGAGACGCCTGACGCTGGCCTCGCTGGCGGATGCCGTGCTCGATGCTGCCGTTCTGATTCGCTACGAGACGTTTCTGCGCCCCGAGGAGAAGCGCTGGGCTGACTGGATCGACAATCAGGGCGAGAAGATCTTCCGCTCGCTGTCCTATTTCGAAACGGAAGCGGTGACCGAACTCAGCTCCAACTTCGATATTGCCTCGATCAGCTTGGCCTCGGCGCTGGGCTATCTGGATTTTCGTCAGCCGAATCTGGGCTGGCGCAGTAGCTTTCCGCGGCTGGCCAGCTGGTATTACGAAGTCAGTCAGCGGCCGTCGATGAAAGAGACGCTGCCGTCGGTTTGACAGGCGTCAGCGTCCTTAGGGGCGCGTTTGCCCCGTCCTAGCATTGGGCGTAAAGCCGGAACGGTGCCGGATATCAGGCCCGCACGTCAATCAGCCTGTCAGCACTCAGGCTTGTCCGCGGTGTAGCGGCGTGCCGGGTTCACTGCCGCGCCAAACTCACGCAAGGCCTTGGCGCCGATGAGCAACGGGTAGTTGAAGTGGCTGCGATCTACCAGGTTGACCTCGACAGTGCGCTTCACATCGCCCAGGCACAGCTCCAGATCCACCACGGGGCGTTTGGTCGGGTCGACCGGCTCGTCGTCATCCTCGCCGTCGGAACGGCCCTTGATGCGGCTGATGCGCGAGACCTTGTGCTCGTACACCTTGTTGTCAGCATCCTTGGTGGCCAGACGGAAACGCACCCAGTCATCGCCATCGCGCTTGAACATCTCGATGTCTTTGGCCGACAACGACGCGGTGAGTGCGCCAGTGTCCATCTTGGCCTTGAAGGTCTCACCGAATTCGGAGACCTGAATGTACTCGTAGCGACCGTAAATCGTCGGTTCGGCGGCCATGACAGGCAGCGCAAGCAGGGACAGAAGCGCCAGAAGGGATTTCACGTAACAGATTCCTCTCTATGAGTGGGGCGTTGCACGAGCCCGATTTTAGACCGCAACTTTGCGCATCGTTCGCTTACAAAGAAAGAACCTCAGCGTACATGTAACTGAGTGAAACATTTGTCGACGACAGTTGGATTTGGCTCCGATGGCCCGGCTGCTTATCATTGCCGCCCCTTTACCGACCACGAGTGATTTATGCGTCACCTGCTCACCGGAATCGCCGTCACACTGCTGTTGCTACTCAACACCCTGGCGCTGTTCGGGCCGCTGATGGTCTTTGCGCTGCTCAAACTGGTGTTCCAGAGCGAAATGCGTGATCGCTGTTCATGGGCGGTGATGTGGATTGCCGAGACGTGGATCGAAATCAACAAGCTGATCTTCAAGCTGTACATCCCCACGCGCTGGGAGATCAAGGGGCATGAAGGCCTGCGCGCAGACACATCCTATCTGGTGATCAGCAACCACCAATCCTGGGTCGACATCCCGGCCTTGGTCCAAGCGCTGAACCGCCGCACACCGTTCTTCAAATTCTTTCTAAAAAAAGAACTGATCTGGGTGCCATTTCTGGGTCTGGCCTGGTGGGCGCTCGACTATCCCTTCATGAAACGCTACACCAAGACGTTTCTGGCCAAGCACCCAGAACTGAAAGGCAAGGACCTGGAAATCACCCGCCAGGCCTGCGAGCTGTACAAACGCCAGCCCGTGACTGTCGTGAACTATCTGGAGGGTACGCGCTTCACTCCCGTCAAACACGATGAACAGGCGTCGCCCTATCGTTATCTGCTCAAACCCAAGGCGGGTGGCGTGGCCTTCGTGCTGGCGGCGATGGGTGAACAACTGGATGCCGTGCTGGACGTGACGGTGGTGTACCCCGGCGAGCGCATTCCCGGATTTTGGGACCTGATTTCGGGTCAGGTGCCCCGCGTGATCATCGACATCAAGACCCGCGAACTCGAACCTGCGCTGTGGCAGGGCGATTACGAGAATGACCCGGCCTTTCGGGAATACGTGCAGGAATGGGTGAATCGGTTGTGGGTGGAGAAGGATGAGCGGATTGAGGTGCTGCGGGGAGGCTCGCAGCAAGCTTGAAGATCACTGTCGAACGCGTGGAAGCCGGCTCGCTGGCGAAGGCGGCACACCAGACACATTGATGTCATCTGACACAATGCATTCGCCACCTAGGCGGCTCCCACAACGTCCGCGTGAGTCAGTGGTGCTTACTTCGCGCCCCAGACACTGCTCAATGCCGACAGCGCCGAATCATTCGCGCCCTGCTGCCCCAGATATTGCAGGATCACCGGTACGAACTGACCCACCATGCCGCTGTCCATGCCCAGCGCGCTGAAGGCCTTGTTGACATCGCCCATGCTCTGCACGTTGCCCAGCGCGTTGTTGACCGCCGACTGACTACCAGAGTTGCCGAGCATGCCGCCCAGCCCGCCCAGACTACCGAGCGCCGACGTGCCGGACAGTTGATCAAGCCCCGGCACCGACTGGCTCAATTGCGAGAAGTCGTTACTGGAGAGTTTGTTCTTCGCCAGCCCCAGCAATGCGCCCGTCCCGCCTACGGCTTGTTGCGGGGTCACGTTCAGTTGGGAGCCCAGCGTGTTGAGCAGACCTGCTGCTTCAGGCGCAGCGGTGGCTTTCTGCTGACCACCAGTTGCGTTGGAAACCGCGTTGGCCGCGTCGTTGAGATTGAAAGCGAATACCGGGCTTGCGGCCAGCGCCATCAGCATCGTCAGAGCCGCGCCGCGAGTGATTTTCTGTGCGACCTTTATTGAAACGTTCATTTGCACCCACCTCACTTTCCAGCTCACATTCCAGAAACACCGGCCATGGCCGGATAAACACGCGTTGGACCGTGGCCCGAAAAGAAGTTCAAACGAGCCGATGTCCGACGCGCTCACGAAGATTCAGGGTATTCCCGCATCCATCAGCCGTTGCGGCTCGAAGACCCTCGCCAATTGCCGCGTCCACAACGCAGAGCCCGCATTGACCGGTGGACGCTTGCTGAACGCTTTGGCGAACCGCTCTCCGCTGCGCAGTTTTTCAAGCAATGTTGTCAGACGAAACCCTCCTTGGTGATCCCGCTCCCAATACAAAGGCGCACTGAAATACCGCACCTGCGTCACAAGCTCCGGCGACTGGCTGACGCCCTGCAAATGCTGAGACCACGTTCGATTTAGCTGACCCATGGGCATCTGGCTGACACGTTGCGCTTGAAGCGCGGATGGCGGCAGTCGTGCATGCGTGATCAGAGAGAACCCCGACAACCAGGGAGACCACAGGTGAGAAGCACCACTGACAAAGCATTCGCCAGGCGCAAAGTCTGCCTCGCAGTCTTCACGCTCCCGATAGGCTGGGGCAATGCGCACGTGTTGCCGATACGCCGAGCGGTAACCTGCCTGGCACACTCGCGTCGGCACACCTGCCCACATGCACGCGTTGGCGTTTTCGAAAAATACCGTGGAAGTGATCCAGCGTTGCGCGCCTGGCTCAACATCCGTATTCGCCAACGCCCCCGGCAATGCCATTAGCCCTGTCACAGCACCCACCCAAAAAGGTGCTTTCAACATCCCTAGCAACATCTGCGTCCTGCCCCAGAAAAAACCGGGCGGACAAATAACACGCTCCCCACCGCTCAGAAACAAGCTGGTATAGAAATCAAAAATTCCTCATGCACTTTCAGAATTGACCTACACCATCAAGCGACTCGACTTACAAAAAGCCGCAAAAAAGGCGACCCAAAGATCGCCTGAGGGATACGCAATCAAGGGCGATCAGAGAATGACGTGAGGCAGGAAACGACTCGTGTCCATGGTGATCAGGGAGTCGTCTTCACGAATGCCGATACCGGCAGGCTGATCACCGATCATCCAACTGCCAATCACGGTGTAGTTCCCGTCGAAACACGGCAAGGCGTGAAATCGCTGCCGGATGCACGGCCCATCGCCATAAGGTCCACCTTGATAAACACGGCGCCCCTTGTCGGTACGAATTTCGATGTTGGCGCCTTCGCGAGAAAAGAAGGGCTTACGCACCCAGCCGTTGTCCAGTGGGCGAGTCGGGTCATTGTCGAAATAAGTTGCCAGCAGGTTCGGGTGCCCCTCGTGCAACTCCCACAGCAACGCCAGCGCGCCTTTGTTCGACAGAATGGCTTTCCAGGCTGGCTCGACGAATTGGGTGCCGCTTTGGTCGATGGCCGGACCAAAAGCTTCCTGAAACATATGCTCCCAAGGGTACAGCTTGAACAGGGTGTTGATCGGCGCATTCTGTTCATCGACAAACTGACCAAGATTGCTCAGCCCGATGTCTTCGATGGCGATCATCCGGGTGTCCAGCCCAGCTTCATGGGCGATATCACGCAAGTAATCGACCGTGCCACGGTCCTCGATCGAGCCACGAATAGAAGAGAAATGAAATGGAGGCTTGAAGCGAAACGCCTTGAACCGCTCCGACAGTTTTTCTTCAAGGCTGTTGAACTGATCACAGTCCGGGCTGAGTTGGCCGCGCTGCATCTGCTGATCCAGCCACAGGTACTGAAAAAAGCTCGCCTCGTACAGCGAGGTGGGCGTGTCGTAATTGGTTTCCAGCAGTTTGGCGGGGCCGTGGCCGTCATAGCTCAGGTCCATGCGCCCATACAAATGGGGCTGCCGCGCCTTCCATGAGCGACGTATCAGGTCGTGGTAGGCAGCGGGGATGGCCAGCCGTTCGAGCAGTTGTTCGCTCTCGACCACCCGAGCCACCAGGTCCAGGCACATCTGGTGGATCTCAAGGGTCGGGTCTTCCAGATCCCGCTCGATCTGTTCGAGAGAGAACTGGTAATAGGCGGACTCGTCCCAGTACGGTTCTCCGTCGAAGGTGTGAAAGCCAAAACCGAACTGCGCTGCGGTTTCTCGCCAATCGGCGCGGGGGGCGATGCGAACTCTCTTCATTGGAAACGCCCCTCAGCCACCAAACCCAAAACCGCCGCGCGAACCAAAGCCGCCTCGGCTGATTCGTACCGGCTCGGCACCGGCCAAGCGTGCGCTGGTGGCGAATGACTGCGGGCTGGAAATGTTGAACCTGCCGCTTTTGGCCTTGGCGAACGCTTTGCCATCATTCAGTTGCTGATTCAGCGTCACCATTCGCGAGCCATCCTTACCGACGCTTTCGCGATAAGTGGGCTCGCTGTAATAGCGAACCCCATCGTCCCCCAGACTCACCCAGCGCCAGAAACTGCTGCCGGACCCGTGAGAACTCCCGCCGCCACTGGATGATGTCTGCTGATCATCAGGAACATCCCGCTGTGTGGTAACTGCAAATCCGGTTACCGCGGGCATGATGCGGCCATTGTCCGATCGGTCGATACACGTACCAATGGCGTAATCCGCTTCGCAATCGGCGACGTTGTTGTAGGACGGCGCCCGCTTTCGATGAATCTCGTAAGCCGTCTTGTACGCGTCGCTGCAAACGTCCACGGCAACGCCCGCTGCGGTGCAGGCGTCCATCGAGGTGTATTGGGCGGTTTCGGTGATCGTGCGGGTCGGTCGTCGCTCCCCGTGACAAAACGCCAAGGCCAGCGGGATGCTGCCCAATGCGGCCAGACGAACAGTTGCACTGCGCTTCATGGCATTCCCCTCAGACCGGTGGCGTCATGCAGGCCGCGTTGAGCAGACCAATGCTCACGGAAATCGCCGCCACCAGAATCGCAGCGGCCATTTCTCCTTTCTCGATTCGGCTGGACAGCCCTTTGAGCACCAGGCTCACGCAGCCGAACACCAGCAGCTGCACCAGCGAAGCGATCAGCGCCCAGACCAGAAAATCGAGCAGGGAAATCGAATGGGAAATGACACTGGCGACCGGGATCGCAAACCCGATCATCGCCCCGGACAGCGCCACGGAGGCAGCCGTATTGCCTTCACGAATGAGCGCAAATTCGGCATGGGGTGTCAGACGGGTATAAACGAAGGCGAACAGCGAAAAAATCGCCACCGCGCCAACGAGGTACAGCACAAAACCAAGAACCGCATAGCCCTGAAGAGACATCTTGAGTGCGTCGATCAGCATTGCACCACTCACTTCCTTGTTGAACAGGTTGGCTTGAATATCACGAAACCTGCGACGACAACAGCACGCAGACCGAGAACCCGGAAAGACAGCCACAAAAAAGGCGACCCGAAGGCCGCCTTTGCACTGGCTACTGCACAACCTTTGTAGGAGCCGCCTTGGTGGCGAAGGCGTCAGGCCGCGCTGAACATCTTGTGCGGGTCGATCACGAATTTCTTCGGCACACCTGCATCGAATTCGCCGTAACCCCGTGGCGCATCGTCCAGGCTGATGACCTGTACGCCCACCACTTCAGCGATGTTGATGCGGTCCCACATGATGGCTTGCATCAGGGCGCGGTTGTATTTCATGACCGGAGTCTGGCCGGTGTGGAAGCTGTGGGACTTCGCCCAGCCTAGGCCGAAACGCACGCTCAGCGCACCGATTTTGGCCGCTGCGTCCACAGCACCCGGATCTTCGGTCACGTACAGGCCCGGAATACCGATCTTGCCTGCGACGCGAGTGATTTGCATCAGCGAGTTGAGCACGGTGGCCGGGGCTTCGTGCTTGGCGCCTTCATGGCCATGACCACGGGCTTCAAAACCGACCGCGTCGACGGCGCAATCCACTTCCGGCTCGCCGAGGATGTCAACGATCTGCTCATGCAGCGGGGTGTCTTTCGACAGATCGACCACTTCAAAACCCTGTGCTTTGGCGTGAGCCAGACGCGCCGGGTTAAGGTCGCCCACGATCACCACAGCAGCACCCAGCAGGCGAGCCGACGCTGCGGCGGCCAGACCGACCGGGCCTGCACCGGCCACGTAAACGGTGCTGCCGGGACCAACGCCTGCGGTCACGGCACCGTGGTAACCGGTCGGCAGGATGTCGGAGAGGCACGTCAGGTCACGGATTTTCTCCATGGCCTTGTCGCGATTCGGCAGTTTGAGCAGGTTGAAGTCGGCGTACGGCACCAGCACGTACTCGGCCTGGCCACCGGTCCAGTCGCCCATGTCGACATAACCGTAAGCGCCACCGGCACGGGCCGGGTTGACGGTCAGGCAGACGCCTGTGTGTTGTTCCTTGCAGGACCGGCAGCGGCCGCAAGCAACGTTGAAGGGAACGGAAACCAGATCGCCGATTTTCAGGTTTTCGACGTCACTGCCCTTTTCGACCACTTCGCCCGTGATCTCATGGCCCAGTACGAGACCGACTTGAGCAGTGGTGCGACCGCGAACCATGTGTTGGTCCGAACCACAGATGTTGGTAGAGACTACGCGCAGGATGACACCGTGCTCGATCTTCTTCCCGCGCGGGTCCTGCATTTTGGGATAGTCGATCTTCTGTACTTCGACCTTGCCTGCGCCGAGATACACCACACCACGATTACCAGACATGCTTTCACCTCGCTGAATTGTTTTTATGGATGCAGCTGTGTAGCGGAGAAATGCGTTGCTTGGGTGTTGCCGCAACGCAGTGGTTGCTCTGGGTGTTTCGTTTGTTGCTGATGATTGTTGATCGTTGATCGTTCCCACGCGGAGCGTGGGAACGATCATTCAAAGAACGACGGTCCTGTTGGCATTCAGGAACACCCGCCGCTCGATGTGATACCCCACCGCTCGCGCCAGGGTCAGACACTCGATGTCGCGGCCTTTGGCGATCAGGTCTTCAGGGTAGTGACTGTGATCCACCACCTCGACGCCTTGGGCGATGATCGGACCTTCGTCCAGATCGTTGTTGATGTAATGCGCCGTCGCGCCGACCAGTTTCACGCCTTTGTTGTAGGCCTGGTGGTACGGCTTGGCGCCTTTAAAGCCCGGCAGCAGCGAGTGGTGAATGTTGATCGCTTTGCCGTCGAGCTTGCGGCACAGCTCTGGCGACAGGACTTGCATGTAGCGGGCGAGGATCACCAGTTCAGCGCCGGATTCTTCGATCACCTGCCAGACCTTCGCTTCCTGCGCAGGCTTGTCGTTAGGGTCGAGTGGGAAATGGTAGTAGGGAATCTCATGCCAGCGGGCCAGCGGTTCGAGATCGGGGTGGTTGGAGACCACAGCGACCACGTCCATCGACAGTTGGTTGATGCGCTGGCGGTAGAGCAGATCGTTCAGGCAGTGATCGGCCTTGGAGACCATGATCACCACTTTTGGCCGGTAGTTCGGGGCTGTCAGCTCGAAGTTCATGCCAAAGGCATTGGCACGTTCGCTCAAACCTGCGCGGAATGAAGCTTCATCGAAACCCTCCGGCTGACGGAATTCGACACGAATGAAAAAGCGGCTGGACAGCCGATCATCAAACGAATGGTGCTCGGTGACGTAGCAGCCCTGCTCGAACAAAAAGCGCGTCACCGCATCCACCGTGCCCAGCACGCTGGGGCAATCGGCAGTCAGAATCCAGGTATCGGGTGCGCGGCTCATGGGGTGTTGCTCCTGTTTTTACGAATCAGTTGAAGCAGCAGCGCCTGATACGACGCATTCGCGAGCAAGCTCACTCCTACAGGAAACGCGATGACCTGTAGGAGTGAGCTTGCTCGCGATGACGGCATGACTTACGCCGCGATACCGAGGCCGTACTCAGCGCTCGCATCCTGCAACCACAACCACCAGTAATCCGCAAAGCTGCGGCGGATCACCAGTTCCCAGGTTTCTTCGCCCGTACGACGAATCACCAGTTGCGACTTGGCGAACACGGTGCCCACTGCCTTGCCCACCGGGAAGTTGTTTGGGTGCACGTCGTAGCTGGTGGACTTCATCAGCACGTCACGCACGTTCGGGCCGGTCAGTTCCAGAATCGACTGGCCGCCCGACACGTTGACCACCTGAATGTGCAGGCCCGCCAGCGCTTCGCGCAGTTTCTGCTCAACGGTGAACTCTTCGCCGGTTGGCACGATCAGCAGCCACTCATCCGGCCCCATCCACTGGATCGAGCTGTCGCCGCTGGACACCAGCGTCAACGCGGCAGGCAGTTCCATGCCCAGCGCTTTGTGTACACCGGCGGCGAAGGCCGGATCATGGGCATCGCCACGAATGGTCAGATGGCCCAGCAGTTTTTTCTCGCGCAGCACCACACCCGGGTTGGTGCGGCCTTTGCCGACCAGGCTTTTCAGGTCGGCGTGAAACAGTGGCGACTCGGCTTTGACGTCGGTCGTTGGCCGCTGTTGGTAAACGTTGGCTGTGGTCATAAAGCACCTGTCTTGAATTCTGTTGTTCCAGTTGACGCAACATTTGTGGTGTTTCGGATGGCCTCTTCGCCAGCAAGCCGGCTCCCACAATGGAATGCAGTCTGTGGGAGCCGGCTTGCTGGCGAATCGATCAGGCCACGCGGTACATCAAAGGCACCGCGCTCGCCCAGCCTTTACTCCACGTTCTGCCGGTCACCCTTCGGATCGAAGAACACCGAGGACACGATTTCTGCCTCGATCACGCTGCCGTCCGCCTGTGGCGAGAACACGCGCTCACCCATGCGCTTCAGACCGCCTTTGACCACACCGAGGGCAAACGAATAACCCAGCGAGTTTGCCGCGTAGCTCGACGTCACGTGGCCGACCATGGTCATCGGAATCGACTGCTTCGGATCGAACACCAGTTGCGCGCCTTCCGGCAGCCACTTGTTCGGATCGACCGGCTTGAGGCCGACCAATTGCTTGCGATCCTCACGTACACAGTCTTCGCGAGCCATGCCGCGCTGGCCGATCCACGAGAACGGTTTGGTGCGACCGACGCACCAGCCCATGTTCAGGTCATCCGGGGTCATCGAACCGTCAGTGTCCTGGCCGACGATGATGAAGCCCTTCTCGGCCCGCAGCACGTGCATGGTTTCAGTGCCGTACGGGGTCAGGTTGTACTTCTTGCCTGCCTCGGCGATTTTTTCCAGAACGCCCATGGCGTAGTCGGCCTGGATGTTGACCTCGTAGGACAGCTCACCGGTAAACGAAATCCGGAACACGCGAGCCGGAACGCCAGCCACCAGACCTTCTTTCCAGGTCATGAACGGGAAGGCTTCGCGGTCCAGATCGATGTCGGTCACTTCGCTGAGCAGCTTGCGGCTGTTCGGGCCAGACAGGGTCAGGGTCGCGTAGTGGTCGGTCACCGAGGTGAAGTACACCTTCAGATCAGGCCATTCGGTCTGCTGATAGATCTCCAGCCATTGCAGGACGCGAGCTGCGCCGCCAGTGGTGGTGGTCATGATGAAGTGGTTGTCGGCGACGCAAGCGGTGACGCCGTCGTCGAAGACCATGCCGTCTTCTTTACACATCAGGCCGTAACGCGCCTTGCCCACGTCCAGTTTGGTCCAGGCGTTGGTGTAGATGCGGTTCAGGAACTCGCGGGCATCCGGGCCTTGAATGTCGATCTTGCCGAGGGTCGAAGCGTCCAGCAGGCCGACGCTGTCGCGCACGGCTTTGCATTCGCGGCGCACGGCGGCATGGATGTCTTCACCGGCTTTCGGGAAGTACCACGGACGTTTCCACTGACCGACGTCTTCGAATTCGGCGCCGTTCTTGACGTGCCAGGCGTGCAGCGCGGTGAAGCGCACAGGCTCGAAGATGTGACCGCAGTGACGACCGACGATCGCACCGAAGGTGATCGGCGTGTAGTTCGGGCGGAACATGGTGGTGCCCATCTCAGGGATGGTGACGTTCAGCGAACGGGCCGCGATGGCCAGACCGTTGACGTTGCCCAGTTTGCCCTGATCGGTACCGAAGCCCAGTGCGGTGTAGCGTTTGACGTGCTCGACCGACTCGAAACCTTCGCGGGTCGCCAGTTCGATGGCGGCGGCAGTGACGTCGTTCTGCAGGTCGACGAATTGCTTCGGCGCACGGGAGGTGCCCTTCTCATGCGGCACCTGGTACATCGCCAGCGTCGCTTCTTCAACGCGGCTCAGGGCCTTCGGAATCACACCTTCCACCGGCTGGAAGCCTGCTTCGGTCGCGGCGCGCACGCCACCTTCGAAACCATCGGCCAGCGCGTCGCCCAGCGCGTATACGCCGTTGATGCCGCCGACGCAGACGCGTTTCTGTGGAGCTTCACCCGGCACGAAACCGAGGATGTCTTCACGCCAGACTGGCTTGCCGCCCAAGTGCGAGGCCAGGTGAACCACCGGGCTGTAACCGCCGGAGCTGGCGATCAGGTCGCAGTCGAGCCACTCGCCTGGGCTGGTGACTTTGTGTGCACGCACGTCGATAGCTGCCACGCGGGCACCGCTGACGCGCTTGCTACCACGGGCTTCGATCACGGCGCTGCCGGTCAGGATGCGGATGCCCTTGGCGCGGGCTTCTTCCACCAGTGCGCCACGTGGATTGTGACGGGCATCGGCTACGGCGACCACTTGCAGCCCGGCGTCGAGCCAGTCCAGCGCCACGCGGTAGGCGTAATCGTTGTTGGTCGACAGCACCAGCTTCTTGCCTGGCGCCACGCCATAACGACGGACGTAAACCGACACGGCACCGGCCAGCATGTTGCCCGGCACATCGTTGTTGCCGTAAACCAGTGGACGCTCGTGAGTACCGGTCGCCAGGACCACGCGCTTGGCGCGAACGCGGTGCAAACGCTGACGTACCTGGCCAATCGGTGCGCGGTCGCCGAGGTGATCGGTCAGACGCTCATGAATGGTCAGGAAGTTGTGGTCGTGGTAGCCGTTCACGGTAGCGCGTGGCAGCAGCACGACGTTTTTCAGGCCTTTGAGCTCGGCAACGACAGTGGCCACCCACTCAGCGGCAGGCTTGCCGTCGAGGCTTTCGCGGGAGTCCAACAGGCTGCCGCCGAATTCTTCCTGTTCGTCAGCGATGATCACACGGGCGCCGCTGCGTGCAGCCGCTAATGCTGCGGCCAGACCGGCAGGGCCTGCGCCGACCACCAGCACGTCGGCGTGGTGGTTCATGTTGTCGTAGGTGTCCGGATCGTTTTCGGTCGGCGAACGGCCAAGACCTGCGGCCTTACGAATGTACTTCTCGTAAGTCATCCAGAACGATTGCGGGTACATGAAGGTTTTGTAGTAAAAGCCCGGTGGCATCAACTTGCCGCCGACCTTGCCAAGAATCCCCATCACGTCGGTGTTCACGCTTGGCCAGCCGTTGGTGCTGGTGGCAACCAGGCCCGAGTACAGCGCTTGTTGCGTGGCGCGCACGTTCGGAATCTGGGTAGCTTCGGTCGCGCCGATCTGCAATACAGCGTTCGGCTCTTCGGCGCCCGCTGCGAAAATGCCGCGAGGACGCGAGTATTTGAAACTACGACCAATGATGTCGACGCCGTTGGCCAGCAAAGCTGCGGCCAGGGTGTCGCCTTCAAAGCCTTGGTACGTCTGGCCGTTGAAGTTGAAGTTCAAAACCTTGCTGCGGTCGATGCGACCGCCGTTAGGCAGACGATTGGACTGGCTCATGCTTTGTCTCCCTTTCCGACCGCAGGCACAGGATTTACAAACTGTGGCTTGGTACCAATCAGATAGGTTTCGAGAATTTCGTAAGTCACGGTGTCACGCGTGGCGTTGAAGTACTGACGGCAACCGGCAGCGTGAATCCACAGTTCGTGGTGGATGCCGCGCGGGTTGTCGCGGAAGAACATGTAGTCGCCCCACTGTTCGTCGGTGCAGGCGGCCGGGTCCAGTGGACGCGGGATGTGAGCCTGGCCGGACGAGTGGAATTCCTCTTCGGAGCGCAGTTCGCCACAGTGAGGACAGAAGATGTGCAACATGATTTGGGTCTCCTGTTAGTGGGCTACGGCTGCAGCGCCGTGTTCGTCGATCAATGCGCCGTTGTGGAAACGGTCGATTGAGAACGGTTTGGCCAATGGGTGCATTTCACCTTTTGCCAGGCTGGCAGCGAAGACGTTGCCCGAACCCGGCGTGGCCTTGAAGCCACCCGTACCCCAACCGCAGTTGAAGAACATGTTCGGAACCGGCGTCTTGGAGATGATTGGGCACGCGTCCGGTGTGGTGTCGACGATGCCGCCCCACTGACGGTTCATGCGCACTCGGGACAGGACCGGGAACATCTCGACGATGGCCTGGATGGTGTGTTCGATCACCGGGTACGAACCGCGCTGGCCGTAGCCGACCCAGCCGTCGATACCCGCGCCGATCACCAGGTCGCCCTTGTCGGACTGGCTGATGTAACCGTGAACGGCGTTGGACATGATCACGCTATCGATGATCGGTTTGATCGGCTCGGACACCAGCGCTTGCAGCGGATGCGATTCGACCGGCAGGCGGAAGCCCGCGAGCTTGGCCATGTGACCGGAGTTACCGGCGGTCACCACGCCGACGCGCTTGGCGCCGATGAAGCCTTTGTTGGTTTCAACACCGACGCAGACGCCGTTTTCCTTGCGGAAGCCAATGACTTCGGTCTGTTGAATCAGGTCAACGCCCAGTGCGTCAGCGGCGCGGGCAAAGCCCCAGGCCACGGCGTCGTGACGGGCTACACCGCCGCGACGTTGAACGGTCGCGCCGATGATTGGGTAACGGGTGTTCTTCGAGCAGTCCAGGTACGGAATCTCTTCCGCCACTTGTTTGTCGTTCAAGAGTTCGCCATCGACGCCGTTCAGGCGGTTGGCGCTGACACGACGCTCGGAGTCACGCATGTCTTGCAGGGTGTGGCACAGGTTGTACACACCGCGCTGGGAGAACATGACGTTGTAGTTGAGATCCTGCGACAGGCCTTCCCACAGTTTCATCGCATGTTCATACAAGTGGGCCGATTCGTCCCACAGGTAGTTGGAGCGCACGATGGTGGTGTTACGGGCCGTGTTGCCGCCGCCCAGCCAGCCTTTCTCGACCACGGCCACGTTGGTGATGCCGTGCTCTTTGGCCAGGTAGTACGCGGTCGCCAGACCGTGACCGCCACCGCCAACGATGACCACGTCGTAGACCTTTTTAGGGGTCGGGGTGCGCCACATGCGCTGCCAGTTTTCGTGGTGGCTGAGGGAGTGTTTGAAGAGGCCGAAGCCCGAGTAATGCTGCATGGTGCGACTCCTGACTCAGCGGTAAACCGGGAAATCGGCGCACAGCGCGGCGACTTGGCTGGCAACATTGGCCTCGACATCGGCATCGCCGAGGTTGTCGAGAATGTCGCAGATCCAGCCGGCCAGCGTGACGCACTGGGTAACTTTGAAACCGCGGGTGGTGACCGCCGGGGTGCCGATACGCAGGCCCGACGTCACGAACGGCGATTGTGGGTCGTTCGGTACGGCGTTTTTGTTGACGGTGATGTGCGAGCGGCCCAGAGCGGCGTCGGCATCTTTACCGGTCAGGCCCTGACGGATCAGGCTGACGAGGAACAGGTGGTTGTCGGTGCCACCGGAAACTACGTCGTAACCGCGATCGATGAACACCTGCGCCATGGCCTGGGCGTTTTCGATCACTTGCTGTTGGTAGGCTTTGAAACCCGGCTCCAGCGCTTCCTTGAAGCACACGGCTTTGGCTGCGATGACGTGCATCAGCGGGCCACCTTGAGCGCCCGGGAATACGGCGGCGTTCAGTTTCTTTTCGATCTCTTCGTTGGACTTGGCCAGGATCAGACCGCCACGTGGACCGCGCAGGGTTTTGTGGGTGGTGGTGGTGACCACGTCAGCGTACGGCAGCGGGTTCGGGTACAGGCCAGCAGCGACCAGACCGGCCACGTGGGCCATGTCGACGAACAGCAGCGCACCGACTTTGTCAGCGATCTGACGGAAGCGTGGGAAGTCCAGAGTCTTCGAGTACGCCGAGAAACCGGCGACGATCATTTTTGGCTTGTGCTCAACGGCCAGACGCTCGACTTCGTCGTAGTCGATCAGACCGGTGGTAGTGTCGATGCCGTATTGAACAGCGTTGTAGAGCTTGCCCGAGGACGACACTTTGGCGCCGTGAGTCAGGTGACCGCCGTGGGCCAGGCTCATGCCCAGAATGGTGTCGCCCGCTTGCAGCAGTGCCAGGTAAACGGCGCTGTTGGCCGAAGAACCGGAGTGCGGCTGCACGTTGGCGTAGTCAGCACCGAACAGTTGCTTGGCGCGGTCGATAGCTAGTTGCTCGACTTTGTCGACGTATTCGCAGCCGCCGTAGTAACGCTTGCCCGGGTAGCCTTCTGCGTATTTGTTGGTCAGGCCGCTGCCCTGGGCCTGCATCACGCGCTTGCTGGTGTAGTTTTCCGAGGCGATCAGCTCGATGTGATCTTCCTGACGCTGCTCTTCGGCATTCATCGCTGCCAACAGTGCATCGTCGTAACCCTGGATTTGGTCTTGCTTGCTGAACATCGCGGATCTCCCAGCGGCGGCGCGGCGCCTGAATTGTCGTGTCAGAGCTTTTGAATCGCTCTTTGATGGCGATACTAGGGCTGACGCAAACAGACCAGATGCCTACGCACGCCACGCAAAGGCGCGTTTACGACATGGGTTTGGAGAGACCGGCAGATGCGCGATTGCGACACCCTTTTTGATCGTTCCCACGCTCCGCGTGGGAATGCATCTCGTGACGCTCTGCGTCACTGCGGTAGAGGGCGCAGAGCGCCCGAGGCGGCGTTACCACGCGGAGCGTGGGAACGATCAGGTTCAAACAAAAAATCCCCGGGCTGGGCCGGGGATTTTTAGAGGAGACGATGTCGCAATCAGACCGATTTGGCTGGCAACAATCCGTCGGCCCTGAACATGCCGCGAATACCGCGAACCGCTTGACGAATCCGGTCCTGGTTCTCGATCAACGCAAAACGCACGTGATCGTCGCCGTACTCACCAAAACCGACGCCCGGCGATACGCACACCTTGGCCTCAGCCAGCAGCTTCTTGGCGAACTCAAGCGACCCCAGATGAGCATAGGCCTCGGGAATCTTGGCCCAGACGTACATCGACGCTTTCGGGTTTTCCACCATCCAGCCCAACTCGTGCAGACCTTTAACCAGCACGTTGCGGCGCTGACGGTACTGTTCGGCGATGTCGAGCACACACTGCTGATCGCCCTCCAGTGCAGCAATGGCCGCGACCTGCAGTGGGGTGAAGGTCCCGTAGTCGTGGTAGCTCTTGATCCGCGCCAGTGCGCTGACCAACTCAGGATTGCCGACCATGAAACCAATCCGCCAGCCCGCCATGTTGTAGCTCTTGGACAGGGTGAAGAACTCCACCGCAATGTCCTTGGCGCCCGGCACCTGCATGATCGACGGGGCTTTCCAGCCGTCGTAGACGATGTCAGCGTAGGCCAGGTCGTGAACCACCAGCACGTCGTACTGTTTGGCCAGCGCGACCACGCGCTCGAAGAAGTCCAATTCGACACACTGGGCGGTCGGGTTGGACGGAAAGCCGAGAATCATCATCTTTGGCTTGGGAATCGAACCACGAATGGCTTTTTCCAGCTCGGCGAAGAAGTCCACGCCCGGAATCAGTGGCACAGAGCGCACCTGCGCCCCGGCGATCACGGCGCCGTAGATGTGGATTGGATAGCTGGGGTTCGGCACCAGCACGGTGTCGCCCTGATCGAGGGTGGCGAGCATCAGGTGTGCCAGCCCTTCTTTCGAGCCGATGGTGACGATGGCTTCGCTTTCGGGGTCGATGTCGACCTCGTAACGGGTTTTGTACCAGGTAGAGATCGCCCGACGCAGACGCGGAATGCCACGCGAAGTCGAGTAGCCGTGAGTGTCTTCACGTTGGGCGACGGTGACCAGTTTTTCGACGATATGCGGCGGCGTTGCCCCATCGGGGTTGCCCATGCTCAGGTCGATGATGTCCTCACCACGACGACGAGCGGCCATTTTCAGCTCGGCAGTGATGTTGAACACGTAAGGGGGGAGTCGATCGATACGCGCAAAGCGGCGCGGCGAACCGTGGTCAGCCATGGAAACCTCAAGAAGACGTAAGCGCCCGGAACCGTCCGAGCGACGCTGGCCACTGCGGTGGCCTGGTGCGGAAGATAAGCGTCGTGATGGCGGTTTGTCTACAAGGATCTCAGATCAGCCCGCTCCTACAGGATCAGCGTTCGCAGCGCGTACAGGAGCAAAAAATGCAGCGGATAAATCAGATACGCCCACCTGCGCATTGGCCAGACATCGAAACCCGGACGCCAGCGTAATATCGCCAACCCCAGCCAAGGCCCCAGCAAACAGGTGATCAAGGCACCAATTGAAATCGGATCGCCCCACAACATCCCATCAATAATCTTCGACCACTCATTGCTCAATAAACACACAATCCCCGGCACCACCGCCAGCCACAGCGACCCACGCAGCACCAGCAAAAACGCCGTCGGTAGCAGCACGCCGAAGGCGCCAAACATCAGTTGCGGCGCAAAAGCGACGCCGATGCCCAGCGCCATAAACCCAAAAATCCGAGCCTGCCATGAGCGATGGATGGCGCCCTGTGCAACCAGCAATCCCAGCGCCAGCGTCGGCAACACATTGAACGTCGTCACTTCGTCCGCAATGAACAGCCGATACGGGAACTCCGAGACCACGGAAAATACGGCCAGCCACGTCAGATATTTCCAACTCACACGGGGCTGCGCCGAACCTCGTCCGACGTTCACCGCAATCGCCAGGCAAAACCACGCGAACGCCAGACGCCCCGGCACATACAGCCAGTCCACGTGCCACCCGACATAGCGCAGATGGTCCATGACCATACTCACTATCGCCAACCACTTGAGCAGGTCCAGTGCCCGATCACGCACAGGGCGGACCGCTGATGTCGTTTCGCTCATTTCACCCTACTGCTTTGCTGAACTTTCCGACGCAAGAATGCATGACCAAACCCTCGATTCTTGGTTACAGTCCCAGCCTTCGATTACAAGGAACCGGCCATGTCAGACCAAAGCCAGCAGTTTGCCAGCGACAACTATTCGGGAATCTGCCCGGAAGCCTGGGCGGCGATGGAGCAAGCCAACCACGGGCATCAACGCGCCTATGGCGACGACCAATGGACAGCGCGCGCTGCCGATCAATTCCGTCAGTTGTTCGAGAACGACTGTGAAGTGTTTTTTGCCTTCAACGGAACGGCCGCCAACTCGCTGGCCCTGTCATCGCTGTGCCAGAGTTACCACAGCGTCATCTGCTCTGAAACCGCCCACGTCGAAACCGACGAATGCGGCGCTCCGGAATTTTTCTCCAACGGCTCGAAATTGCTGACCGCCCGTAGCGAGAACGGCAAGCTGACGCCCGCCTCGATTCGCGAAGTCGCACTCAAGCGCGCCGATATTCATTACCCCAAACCCCGCGTTGTGACGCTGACCCAAGCGACCGAGGTCGGCAGCGTCTATCTGCCAGAAGAGCTGAAAGCCATCAGCGAAACCTGCAAGGAACTGGGCCTGAACCTGCACATGGACGGCGCCCGCTTCGCCAACGCCTGTGCGTATCTGGGCTGCTCGCCTGCCGAACTGACCTGGAAATCAGGCATCGACGTCCTGTGTTTCGGCGGGACCAAAAACGGCATGGCGGTGGGTGAGGCGATTCTGTTCTTCAACCGCAAACTGGCCGAAGACTTCGACTACCGCTGCAAGCAGGCGGGGCAACTGGCGTCGAAGATGCGTTTCCTGTCCGCGCCATGGGTCGGCTTGCTGGAAAACGATGCCTGGCTCAAACACGCCAGCCACGCCAACGGCTGCGCGCAGTTGCTGGCCGAACTGGTCAAAGACATTCCCGGCGTGGAGCTGATGTTCCCGGTGCAGGCTAACGGCGTGTTCCTGCAACTGTCGGAAGCGGCCATCGCCGCACTGACCGCCAAAGGCTGGCGTTTCTACACCTTCATCGGGAGCGGCGGCGCACGGTTCATGTGCTCGTGGGACACCGAAGTGTCACGCGTGCGGGAGCTGGCGGCGGACATTCGGTTGGTGATGGGGGCTTGATTCGTCCGGTCAGACGCAACCTTCCTGTGGGAGCGAATTCATTCGCGATGGCGTCGGCACACCCAACATCACCGTTGCCTGACACACCGATTCGCGAATGAATTCGCTCCCACAGGGAAAGGTGGCAGCCAGATCGATTGTGCAAACCAATCGGTCGTCTCCGACCCTTCACCCCTGCGCGATGGTCTTCTCGATCACCTCAACCGTCGCGCTGACCTGTTCCTCATACCGGCTCAACTCAGCCGCATGCTGCTGCTTGAGTTCAACCTGCTTCGAGCACAGGTTCAGCGCCGCCAGCACCAGCAAGCGGTCACCGATCAGGGCCGGGTAATTACGTTTGGTCTCGGTCAGCGCCGCTTTAAGCAGCATGACGGCATCCATCAAGGCCTGTTCCTGCCCCTCAGGTGCCTTGATCGTGTATTCGTTGCCGAGAATGGAAATGACCTTGGTGGAGTCACGATCCATGATCATGCGCTGACCGCGCTCGCACTGGTGGCCCGGTCAACCAGCGCCTGAATACGCGCGGCAGTGGCGCCCTGCTTCTCTTCCTGCTCCAGCAGGCTCAGTTGTAGGCTGTCGTTTTCATCCCTGGCTTGCTTCAACTCCTGGGCGAGTTGCGCGTTCGTGTTCTGCAGTTCCTGATTTTGCTGTACCAGGTCACTGACGAGCTTTTCCAACTGGCTAAGGGATGCTTCCAACATTTTGATTTCTCAGGCAAATTTCAAAGGGCGCGTACGATAAAGAAAAGTCACTCCTGCTACCAGTGAAATCAGGGCATTCACGCCACAACACCGACCAGAAAAAGCACATCTTTTGCTTCAATTGCGCAAACGCGTAACGGACGTGATTGACTGCGTTTTCCCCCTCTTGTTCCTGCTGTTCGTCAGATGAGCTTCACTGCGGCATAAGCGCGCAGGAGCGAACCAAAGGGTTCAAGTCTTGCGCGGTATGACCGATAAGCCAGGCATCCCCTTTCAAACCTCCCCTTTGCACGCATGGATTGCGGCTTTCTCAGGAACCGTCATGTCCCTCCGCAATATGAACATCGCGCCCCGCGCTTTCCTCGGTTTTTCCATCATCGGCCTATTGATGCTGGTGCTTGGCATCTTCGCGCTGACCCAGATGAGCAAAATCAACGATGCCACCGAAACCATGGCCACCAACAGCATGCCCAGCATCAAGGCGCTGGATAAGCTGACCGAAGCCAGCATTCGTCTGCGCGTGCTGTCCTATCGCTTGATGCTCAACCGCGAGACCGATACCCAGCAAAAAACCATCGAACTGCTGGCCATGCGCAACCGCCAGATCGAAGATGCTCGCGCCATTTACGTCAAGCTGATCGCCGCGCCTGAAGAGCAAGCCACGTATGACCAATACGTCAAACTGCTGAACGACTACCGCGTGCTCGAAGACCGCATGAAGTCCTTGAGCAACGCCAACAAGCTCGACGAACTGACCGCGCTGCTCAATAACGATCTGCAAACCAATTCCGACCAGATGAACGTGGTGCTGGGCAAGCTGGTAGAGATCAACACCCAACAGCTCAACGACACCAACAAGATGGCGTCTGACCAGTATTCGACGGCGATTACCATGGTCGTCACCCTCCTGATCATCGCCACCGTGCTGACGCTGCTGTTCGCCTGGCTGCTGACCAACAGCATCACCCGTCCGATCGCGTCGGCGCTGAATGCTGCCGAGGAAATCGCCGAGGGCGATCTGACCCGAACCATCCGCGTCGACGGCACCGACGAGGCGGGCCGGCTGTTGGCCGCCATGCTGAAAATGCAATCCAAATTGCGCGACACCCTGCAACGCATCTCGGGTTCGGCCACTCAACTGGCGTCGGCTGCTGAAGAGTTGAACACCGTCACCGACGAAAGCGCTCGCGGTCTGTCGCAGCAGAACAACGAAATCGAGCAAGCCGCCACTGCGGTCAACGAAATGACCAGCGCCGTCGAAGAAGTCGCCCGCAACGCCGTGAGCACCTCCGAGGCGTCGAAAAACGCCACCACTTCGGCCAGCGACGGTCGCGATCTGGTACAGGAAACCGTGAGCGCCATCGAGCGCATGAGCAGCGACGTGCAGGGCACTGCGACCCTGATCGGCAACCTGGCCGACGAATCCCGCGACATCGGCAAAGTGCTGGACGTGATCCGTGGCCTGGCCGACCAGACCAACCTGCTGGCCCTGAACGCCGCCATCGAAGCTGCCCGCGCGGGTGAAGCCGGTCGTGGTTTTGCCGTCGTGGCGGACGAAGTGCGCGCACTGGCTCATCGCACTCAGCAGTCGACCAGCGAAATCGAGCGCATGATCGGCAGCATTCAAGGTGGCACCGAACAGGCCGTGAATTCGATGCGCAGCAGCACAGAACGCGCCGAATCGACGCTGAACATCGCCAAAGGCGCAGGCGTTGCGCTGGACACCATCAACAGCGCGGTCGTGGAAATCAACGAGCGCAACCTGGTCATCGCCAGCGCGGCGGAAGAACAGGCCCAAGTGGCCCGTGAAGTGGATCGCAATCTGGTCAACATCCGCGACCTGTCGACTCAATCAGCGACCGGCGCCAACCAGACCAGCGCGGCGAGCAATGAGCTGTCGCGTCTGGCGGTGGATTTGAACGGGATGGTGGCGCGGTTCAGGTTGTAGTTACCGTGAGCGACAACGCATAAACACTGTGGGAGTCGGCTTGCTGGCGAGTGCGGAACAACAGACACATTCTCAGTGAATGACACAACGCCTTCGCCAGCAAGGCGGCTCCCACACTGCTCTGTGTCGAGCCATGAATTCAGGACCGGCGCCGATTCTGTGGGAGCCGCCCTGGTGGCGAATGCGGGTGGCCAGGCAACATAAAATCTCCCACAAGAGTCAACTCGTTCGAATCAATACTCGATCCGCACATCCCCTTTCGGCACGCTGCAGCACGACAGGATGTAACCCTCTTCCACGTCATCATCAGTGATGCCGCCGTTGTGCTCCATCTCCACTTCGCCGCTCAGCTTCATTACCTTGCACGTACCGCAGATGCCCATACCGCAGGCTTTCGGGATCATCAGCCCCAGCTTGGCGGCTGCCGCGTGAACGGTTTCCCCTGGCGCCACACGAATGCTCTTGCCCGTGTCGGTGAACTCGACCTGATGCAGTTCGGCGACGTCGATTTCCGGCGCCTCGGCGGCCTGTTCGGCGTGCTCCACAGCGTCGGCGCGGGCTTCTGGCGGGGTCGCGCCAAAGGATTCTTCGTGGTACTGCGCCATGTTGAAGCCGTTGGCTTCCAGCAAGCGCTTGACCGCGTTCATGTACGGCGTCGGGCCGCAGCAGAACACTTCACGCTCCATGAAATCTGGCGCCATCAGCTCCAGCATTTTCTGGTTCAGGTAGCCTCGATAACCGGCCCACGGCTCGCCCAGCCCGTGTTTCTCACAGACGATGTGCAGCGAGAAGTTGTTGATCCGCGACGCCATCTGCTCCAGCTCGCGGTGGTAGATGATGTCTTTCGGCGAGCGCGAGCTGTGGACGAACACCATGTCGACGTTGGCGTTGGTGTCGTAATACCAGCGGGCCATGGACATCACTGGCGTGATACCGACGCCGCCGCTCAAGTAGAGGATTTTCGGGTTCGGGAAGTCGATGGCGTTAAACAGCCCGACCGGCCCGTGTACCGCCAATTCCTGGCCTTCGTGCAGGTTGTCGTGCAACCAGTTGGAGACCTTGCCGCCCGGGACGCGTTTGATGGTCACGGAGAAGCTGTACGGCACCGACGGCGAACTGGAAATGGTGTAGGAGCGCATGATCGGCACGCCTTCAATTTCCAGCTCCAGCGTGACGAACTGACCGGGCTTGAAGAAGAACAGAATCGGCTGGTCAGCCATGAAGCAAAAGGTGCGTACGTCCCAGGTTTCCTGGATCACTTTGACGACCCGCACCACGTGGCGGCCATTGGCCCAGGTCTGTGTGGTAACCGGGTTTAGGAAATTCTGGGACATGCTTACTCTCCACAGCCGCCTGTCGGCCTCTTATGGTGGCGATTCTGCGTAACGCACAACGCGCCTATTTACCTATCAGCGACATTCACATACTTATGGCGACCAGCCCCGGTCTATAGGGCTTACGTAGTCGGAAACGGATTCGGCCATGTCGCCCATGGATAAGGTTCACGTCGCGCCCGGCTCCACACTCGCCGCTAAATCGTTATGACATTTTTACACCCATAAACATGAGCGACAGCTGCATCGGTCGCCTCGCGTGCCAGACACACAACACAACCGTATTAGCCACATTCGTAGGCCGCTGAAATTGCGGTCTGAGGACTTGAAAGATGGACGTCACCGCAACTCTGAGCCTGGGCGATCCGCTGGAACCCGCACGCAAGGCCACTGCCGAAATGCTGCAAACCCGCGAGCGCACCTACTCGCTGCCGCAGCCTTTCTACAGTGATGACCGACTGTTTGAAATCGACATGCAGGAAATCTTTCAAAAAGAATGGCTGATCGCTGGCATGACCTGCGAAATCCCGGCCAAGGGCAACTTTTTGACCCTGGAAATCGGCAAGAACCCGATCCTCGTCGTACGCACCCCGGACGGCTCGATCAACGCCTTCCACAACGTTTGCCGTCACCGCGGTTCGCGCCTGTGCACCAAAGAGAAAGGCAAAGTCGCCAAACTGGTGTGCCCGTACCACCAGTGGACTTACGAACTGGATGGTCGTCTGCTGTACGCGGGCACCGAAATGGGCGCCGACTTCGACATGAAGAATTTCAGCCTCAAGCCTGTGCATTGCAAGGTCTCGGGCGGCTATATCTTCATCAGCCTGGCGGAAAACCCACCGGCCATCGACGAGTTCCTGCAGACGCTGAATCACTACATGGAACCGTACGACATGGAAAACACCAAGGTGGCAGTGCAAACCACCTTGATGGAAAAAGCCAACTGGAAGCTGGTGCTGGAAAATAATCGCGAGTGCTACCACTGCAGCGGCTCGCACCCTGAACTGCTGAACACCCTGCTGGAATGGGACGACACCAACGATCCGCGTGCCGACCAGAAATTCAAGGATCACGTCGCCGAGTCCGCCGCCGCGTGGGAAGCCGAGAAGATCCCTTACCTGCACAAGAGCTTCGGCCTGCGTAACCGCATCGTGCGCATGCCGCTGCTCAAAGGCACCGTTTCCATGACGATGGACGGCAAGCAGGGCAGCAAGAAGCTCATGGGCCGCATCCAGAACCCGGATCTGGGTTCGATGCGCATCCTGCACCTGCCGCACTCCTGGAACCACTGCATGGGCGACCACGTCATCGTGTTCACCGTGTGGCCGATCAGCGCCCAGGAAACCATGGTCACCACCAAATGGCTGGTGCACAAAGACGCCGTCGAAGGCGTGGACTACGACGTCGCCCGCCTGCGCGAAGTCTGGGACGCCACCAACGACCAGGACCGTCGCCTGGCCGAAGAAAACCAGCGCGGCATCAACTCCGTCGCCTACCAGCCTGGCCCTTACTCGAAGACCTACGAGTTCGGCGTGGTCAACTTCATCGACTGGTACAGCGCCAAGCTGCTTGAAAACATGGGCGCCGAGCCTGCGCCGTATCTGAAGGGTGTGGCGGTTAACCACGAGTAAGACCTGCATAGCCGTCCTTGTGGGGGCCGGCTTGCTGGCGAACGCGTAGAGTCATTCAGCACTGATTTGACTGAGCCAACGCATTCGCCAGCAAGCCGGCTCCCACAGGTTCGGCGTGAACGAAAAATCTGGATTCGACGCAATACTGGTGGGAGCCGCCTTGGTGGCGAATGCAGTTAACCAGACACCATAGAATCTCCCACAACGGATACCTCACGCCCCGTTCTGATCAAAAAACGCTCAACCCCGCCTCGTATCAATCCCGCCGCACCTCTTCGTCATTCACAAACAACTTATCCACAGCACAACCCACAGTAATTGTGAGGAACATGGAATTCGGCTGTGCAAAAACTCAGAAAAAACCGTGAGTTATTCAGCCCGACATGAATGAGAAAGGCCTGGTCGTTTTTTGATCAACAGCCTGAACGCCTTGATCAAAGAGGCCTCCAGGTGAGAGCGAACACCTTATCCACAGAGGAACCAACAGAGAATGTGCGCAACTCGCATATCCGCATGACCTGCTGTGGAAAAGAGGCACTCATGACAGTTTTAAGTGGTTTCAAGATTAAAGCTGCCAGAAAACCGTCCGATAGATCATTTTTTAACCAGCTTCGTGAATGCCTTGATTTTAAAGGCTCTTGGCATGTAGCGAACAACTTATCCACATAAGCGCCAACAGAGAATGTGGGCAAAACAACCTGATATAGCACGAGGCATAACGGGAAAAAGCTTTAAAAAATAGACAGATAACCTGCTCATAATTTAATCAACGCTCTGAAAGCCTTACAGATCGGGCGCTTCATCAATAGCCAAACAGTTTATCCACAGGTGAATCAACAGCGGATGTGGGTATGTGGGTAAAGCCGCGACGCTTCGAATCAGAATCGTCTGACATCTTCTCATTGTCGCAAGCGCTAAGGTGCTCTACCCAAACGCCATGATTCGACATGCTCGCGAGGCATACATGATGCGAACGATACTTTCTTGGGCCGCCCTCTTCGTCCTGTTCACGGGATGGCTGTTAACCCAAAGCGGTCTTGCGATAGACGCCCCCAGTGACGTGCTGGCAGTGCTGATATTCGCTGTACTCTTCATTGCTCCTACAGTGTCATTTCTCAGTAGCAACCGAAGGGTATTTCGCGCTTATGCCCGCAAACCTAACCGGAAGCTGGTGATGCGGCTGATTTTTGGCAAAGCGAAGCGCGTGCCCAGACAGCGAGAAGAGTTGCTTGACCGTTAGCAGAGCGCCGACCTCGCGTGGTTCTGGGAATCGTCTGACATCGCGATATTTTTTGGAGGGATCTGAGGAAGTACTATTCAGCAAAAGCAAACAACGAAATTCGCACCGCTCGAGCGGGATTCTGGAAAGGTGTATCGCAGAGCCTTATAGCATCAGGATTGTTCACACTGCTCATCGGCTGCCTCGTCTTCTTCACCTGGAGCCTGAAACAGGGGCCGCGTCAGGTCATCGAGCAAGTCTTTGACGTGATGATCGTCGATACAACCCCAGCAAGCCGGCAGTAGCGGTAGATGACCCACAGTCTTAAATGCAAAAGGCGCCACACCGGCGCCTTTTGCGTGAGAACGAAGCGAATGGCCTACCGAACCACTCCCTCCTCCACCAACAGCTTCAAAATCGCCGCAGCGCCTTCCTGAGGCGTAACACCCTTCAGCACCTGCCCACCGCCGCCACTAGCCTTCGCCGTCGCAGCCTTCATCCGGTCCGCGCCGCTTTTCGCTTTGATCACCTTCAAACGTTTCGGGCGAGGTTTGGCCGGGGTCAGTTCGGCGCCTGTGAATAACTCGTCGATGGTGACTTCGATCTGTTCCACATCCAGCGTGCCGCGCTGCGCCGGGCCGTAGGCGCTTTGCCGTGGCTTGGGTGCGGCGTTGTCCACAGTGGCGAGAAATGGCAGGCGCACTTTGAGGCGGCGGCGTTGGCCGCGTGGCAAGGCTTGCAGCACTTGGGCGGAGCCGTTGCTCATGGACTCGACCTCGGCCATGCCCACCACAAGCGGCCAGCCAAGTTTTTCGGCCAGCAGGTACGGCAACATGCCCGAGCCTTCGCCGGTCTCGGCCTGAGTGCCCGCAAGCACCATTTGGACGCCGGACTCGCGGATGTAATCGGCCAGCCCCGGCAGCGCGTCGGCGCCTTCGGGTTGGTCGAGGACGTGCAGTTCTTTCAGGCCCATGCCCAAGTAGGCACGCAACGCAGGCTCTTCGGCGTTACCAGCATGTAGGACATGCAAGTTATCCCCAGCCAATTGCAAGCCCAGTTCAACGGCGCGGGCGTCTTGTTCAGCACGGCGCGGGCGACCCGAAGTCGGGTGCGCGCCAATGGAGACCAGGCTGATGACGTGCAACGCGCTTTTATCCACAGGCAGTTTTTTGTCAGGCTGCATCGCGTTTCGCCTCGTTCCGGTAGGCTTCGACTGCCTCGATGAGTGCATCCATCACCGCAGCGCTTTCGCCAATCACTGACAAATCAGCACGTTTGATCATGTCGCAGGTCGGGTCCATGTTGATCGCCACAACTTTGTCGCACGCGCCGATGCCTTGTAAGTGCTGAATGGCACCAGAGATACCCACAGCCACGTACACACGGGCCGTGACCCAGGTACCGGATGCACCGACCTGACGATCGCGAGTCATGAAGCCATCGTCCACCGCCACGCGGGATGCACCCTCTGTCGCGCCCAACGCTGCGGCAGTACGGTGGAACAGATCCCAGTCCTTGACCCCGTTACCGCCGGAGAAAATGAATTCAGCTTCGGCCATGGGGATAAGTGCCGGGTCAACGGCCACGGCACCGAGGTCTTCGATGCGCGGCAGGCTGCGGGCGATGGTTGTGGACAACTCCACCGGCAGTGCTTCGTGTCGGGTTTCGCTGACCGGCTCGGCGCATTCGGCAGCCGCCAGAATCAGGCGCGCAACGGGACGGGAAATGTCTTCACGCCCAGCGCCTGCGCGGCCTGTGGCCTGCTCGTCTTTGACCTGCCAGACACGTGTCGCCGGGCGTTCGCCCAAACTGGCTGCAAAACGACGCCCCAACTCGCCACCACCGGTGCGGCTGTCGGGCAGCAACCAGTGGCGTGGATCGAACTGGTTATCCACAGCGCGTAAACCTTGAATACGTTGCTCGGGTGAATAACCGGCAAACTCGGCGCCGTCCATGATCAGCAAACGGTCAACGCCCGCTGTATCGAACGCGCTTTCCTTGTGCTCGCCAAAGACCACGGCCAGTACAGCGCCGTCCTTGCCTGCCAACCCATGGGCCAGCCCCAGCAGATCGCGGTCGTGGCTGCTCAAGCGGCCGCCGACCATGTCCGGCACGACGGCGATATAGAAAGCAGGCTCTGCCACCTGATGCAGCGGCAGTTGCACTTCAACCGATGCCGAACGCTTGGTGGTGCCGCCCTGTTGCGCGCCACTGCGGTCGATGCGCTTGATGCCGTTGGGGCCGATGAAGCCAATGCCGTGTACATTTTTGCGGACCAGGCCATTTGGTCCCATCCAGCTGCTTTGCACCGGCTGCATGGCCGCGTGCAGTGGATGAAGCCGGTTGCGGGCGATCCACTCGGCACGAGGGTCGCGGCGGATAATGTCGCTCATCAGTGCGCCTCCGCAGGTTCACGTTTGACGGGGGCCGGCTTGGCCGGTGCGGCGTCTTCCACCAGCGCGTCGGCGACCAGTTCGGCGATGTCCTTGATCATCGGACGCGGCTCGACCACGCCCTCCAGCATCGCCGTGCATTGTGGACAACCCACGGCCACCAGCTCAGCACCGGTTTCGCGGATGTCTTCCATGCGCATATCGGGAATACGTTGCTTGCCCGGAATGTCGGTGATCGGTGCGCCGCCACCACCGCCGCAGCAGCGGGAGCGGAAACCGGAGCGTTGCATCTCTTTCACCTCAATGCCCAGCGCCTTGAGCACCTGACGCGGTGCTTCGTACTCGCCGTTGTAGCGACCCAGGTAGCACGGATCGTGATAGGTCACGCTGCTGCCTTTGTGCTGACCAAGGCTAAGCGCGCCGTCGCCAATCAGCTCCGACATGTAGGTGCTGTGGTGTTGCACGAGGTAGTTGCCATCAAAGGCACCGTACTCGTTTTTCAGCACATGGAAGCTGTGCGGGTCGCAAGTGACGATGCGTTTGAAGCTGTATTTGGACAGCGTCTGAATGTTGCGTTTGGCGAGCATCTGGAAGGTGGCTTCATCGCCCAGACGACGGGCCACGTCGCCGCTGTCGCGTTCTTCAAGACCCAACACGGCGAAGTCGACTTTGGCCGCTTTCAGCACTTTGACAAAGGCGCGCAGGGTGCGCTGGTTGCGCATGTCGAATGCACCATCACCGACCCAGAACAGCACGTCAGTGGTCTTCTTCTCGCTCATCAGGCTGAGGTTCAGGTCAGCCGCCCAGTTCAGACGACCGCCCGGCGCGAAGCCGCCCGGGTTGTCGGTAGCGATGAGGTTTTCCAGGACTTCGGCGCCCTTGTTCGGGGT
Source organism: Pseudomonas sp. Pseu.R1 (assembly GCF_045764065.1). Classification (NCBI taxonomy): domain Bacteria; kingdom Pseudomonadati; phylum Pseudomonadota; class Gammaproteobacteria; order Pseudomonadales; family Pseudomonadaceae; genus Pseudomonas; species Pseudomonas sp. Pseu.R1. Next base: position 3,110,090 of record NZ_JBJGEE020000001.1, read on the forward strand.
CGCGCCTTTTTCCAGAGTCAGGTGACGGCGCATGTCGACGATGGCGTCCACGTGCTCGATCATCATCGGGCACTCTTCCACGCAGGCGCGGCAAGTGGTGCACGACCACAGGGTTTCGGCATCGACCAGACCGTTGACGATCGGTTGATGCGGGTTACCGCCGTGCTCGCCTACTGGTTTGCCTGGATACGGGCTGCCTGCGAACTTGGCGTCGGTGCCACCCGCCAAGCCGACGACCATGTCCTGAATCAGCTTTTTCGGGTTCAGCGGCTGGCCTGCCGCAAATGCAGGGCACGCAGCCTCGCATTTACCGCACTGCACGCAGGCGTCGAAGCCCAGCAGTTGGTTCCAGGTGAAGTCCTTGGGTTTTTCAACGCCCAGCGGCGCAGTCGGGTCTGCCAGATCGAGCGGTTTGAGGCCGGTGGAGCGGCCGCCGCCAAAACGCTCGGCGCGACGGTGCCACGCCAGGTGTAACGCACCGGCGAAGGCGTGTTTCATCGGGCCGCCCCAGGTCATTCCGAAGAACAATTCGGAAACGCCCCACAGCACGCCGATCCCCAAGATGACTGCCAGCAGCCAGCCGCCGAAGTTTTCCGGCAGGATGCCCGCAACGGGCAGGGTCACCAGGAAGAACGACCCGGAGAACGCCAGCAGGCTTTTCGGAAGGCGCATCCACGGGCCTTTGGACAGGCGGCTCGGCGGGTTGAGGCGGCGTCTGTAAACGAAAATCGCACCGACGAACATCACCGCCGACATCAGCAGCAGCGCATAGCCGAGGATGCGGTTATGCAGGCCGAAACCGTGAACCAGGATCGCCAGCAGAATCGACGCCACTGCACCGCCCGCCGTCGCGACGTGGGTGTTGGCGATGTATTTGTCCCGCGCGACCACGTGGTGCAAATCGACCATGTAGCGCTTGGGCATGGCCAGCAGGCCGCCGATCAGATCGACCTTGGACGCACGCCCGTTGCGCCACATGGACACCCGTCGCAAGGCGCCGAGGATCGCAAGACCCAGGGCGGCGAACAGCAGGATGGGAAGAAGGGTGTTTAACATGGGGAGCTCCCGCAGAACTCAGGGTCAAGCACGATGATCGCTCCCACGCTCTGCGTGGGAATGCCGCCGGGACGCTCCGCGTCGCTTCGAACGCAGACGCGGAGCGTCATGGGCGAGCGTTACCACGCGGAGCGTGGGAACGATCAGATCGCCGATTAGAAGTCTTTACACAGCCGCAGTGCGTCGTAGATGGCAGCGTGGGTATTACGCTGCGCCACGCAATCACCGATGCGGAACAGCAGGTAGCCATCACCCGCCTGACTCAACGACGGTTGCGGCTGGATCGCGAACAGGGCGTCGATGTCAATCTGGCCTTTGTTGCGCGAGCCTTCCTTCATGCCGTAATACAGCTCTTCGTCAGGACGCACGCCGTTCTCGATGACCACCTGATCGACCACACGCTCCTCTTTGGCGCCGGTGTATTCGTTCTCCAACACCGCCACCAGCTTGTCGCCTTCGCGGTAGACCTTCTCCAGCATCATGTCGCCGGTCATGATGATTTCTTTCGGGTACATGCTGCGGTAGTACGTCGGGAACGACGTACCGCCCATGGCCACACCCGGCTTGATGTCATCGGTGACGATCTCGACCAGGCTGCCCTTGTCGGCCATGAAGTCGGCGACCGACATCCCGGTGAATTCGCAGATGGTGTCGTAGACCAGCACGTTCTTGGCGGGTGCAACCTTGCCGTCGAGCACGTCCCAACTGCTGACGACCAAACCTTCCGCCGCGCCCCAGTGCTCGTTCTGCTCGATGAACGGATGACCGCCCACCGCCAGAATCACCACATCAGGACGCAGGTCCATGATGGTTGGAATGTCCGCCGCCGTGCCTAAACGCAGGTCGACCTTCAGACGTGCCAGCTCCAGTTGATACCAGCGAGTGATACCGGCGATCTGGTCGCGTTGTGGTGCTTTGGAAGCCGTGGTGATCTGGCCGCCAATGGCGTCTTTCTTCTCGAACAGGGTCACGTCGTGGCCACGTTCAGCCGACACACGTGCCGCTTCCATCCCCGCCGGGCCGGCACCGACGATCACCACTTTGCGTTTCACGCCGGTGGTTTTCTCGATGATGTGCGGCAGGCCCATGTATTCACGGGAGGTCGCGGCGTTCTGGATGCACAGCACGTCCAGACCCTGGTACTGGCGGTCGATGCAATAGTTGGCACCGACGCACTGACGGATCTGGTCAACCTGGCCCATCTTGATCTTGGTGATCAGGTGCGGGTCAGCGATGTGCGCGCGGGTCATGCCGACCATGTCGACGTAACCGCCTTCCAGAATACGGGTTGCCTGGTTCGGGTCCTTGATGTTCTGCGCGTGCAGAACCGGCGCCTTGACCACTTCCTTGATACCGGCCGCCAAATGCAGGAACGGCTCCGGTGGATAACTCATGTTTGGAATCACGTTGGCCAGGGTGTTGTGCGTGTCGCAACCCGAGCCCACCACACCGATGAAGTCGATCATGCCGGTCTGGTCGTAGTACTTGGCGATCTCTTTCATGTCTTCATGGCTGAGACCGTCCGGGTGGAATTCGTCACCGCAAATACGCAGGCCAACACAGAAGTCAGGACCGACTTCTTTACGCACGGCCTTGATCACTTCCAGACCAAAACGCATGCGGTTTTCGAAGCTGCCGCCCCACTCGTCCGTACGCTTGTTGACCCGCGGACTCCAGAACTGGTCGATCATGTGCTGGTGCACAGCCGACAGCTCGACACCGTCCAAACCACCGGCTTTCGCGCGGGCAGCGGCGCTGGCGTAGTTGCCGATCACCCGCCAGATTTCTTCCGGTTCGATGGTTTTACAGGTCGCACGGTGCACCGGCTCACGGATGCCCGATGGCGACATCAGCGTCGGCCAATGGTCGCCGTCCCAACGAGAACGACGGCCCATGTGGGTAATCTGAATCATGATCTTGGCGCCGTGCTTGTGCATGGCGTCGGCCAGATTCTGGAAGTGCGGGATGATTTTGTCGGTCGCCAGGTTGACCGATTTCCACCAGCTTTGCGGGCTGTCGATGGCAACGGTGGAGGAGCCGCCGCAGATGGCCAGGCCGATACCGCCCTTGGCTTTCTCCTCGTAATACTTCACGTAACGGTCGGTGGTCATGCCACCGTCGGTGGCATAGACCTCGGCGTGTGCGGTACTGAGGACGCGGTTGCGGATTGTCAGTTTGCCGATCTGAATCGGCTGAAACATTGCTTCGAAAGCCATCTCACGGTCCTCGGCTTACAACGGTTTTACGACGAACAGACCATCTTCGTGGCCTTCTTCCGAACCGCCGTAAACCTGCTCGGCCACGGTGCGAACGGAACTGCCTTTGGCAGCGAGAATCTGGTCCATGGCACCGGCAAACCAGCCCGTGAACATGTAATCGACCTTGCGACCGACCTTGCCGTACACGTAAACGAAAGCAGAGTGCTCAAGCTTCACGCTGCAAGTGCCTTTATCCAGGTCGATTTCCTGAATCTTGAACAGGCCCCAACCACGCTGGGACAGACGGTTCATGTAATGCTCGAACACCGCGACGCCTTCAATGCCATGGCACTCGGCTTCTTTCTCACACCAGTGCCAGGCGGACTTGTAACCAGCCTTGTAGAGAATCTCGGCGTAGGCTTCAGCGCCCAGCACTTCCTCGATGCCCATGTGGTTGTTCACGAAGAAATGGCGCGGCACGTACAGCATCGGCAGGGCGTCGGTGGTCCAGACACCGGTCTCGCTGTCGACTTCGATGGGCAATTGCGGGGCGATCTTGGCCATGGAAACTTAACTCCAGAAAAATTTTGTTGGATGCCCCCTCCGCGGAAGGGAGAGGGAGAAATTCAGAGATCGAGCGGCTTATTCGCCCCAGACATCCGCTAATACACGAACCCAGTTCTCGCCCATGATCTTGCGCACAACGCGCTCCGAATGGCCGCGCTTGAGCAGGGTTTCGGTCAGGTTCGGGAACTCTCCGACGGTGCGAATGCCCAGCGGGTTGATGATCTTGCCGAAGTTGGTCAGGCGGCGTGCGTAACCCTTGTCGTGGGTCAGGTATTCGAAGAATTCCTGGCCATGACCCTGGGTGAAGTCGGTGCCGATACCGATGGCGTCTTCGCCGACGATGTTCATCACGTATTCGATGGCTTCGGCGTAATCGTCGATGGTCGAATCGATACCTTTGGCCAGGAACGGCGCGAACATGGTCACACCGACAAAACCGCCGTGGTCAGCGATGAACTTGAGTTCAGCGTCGGATTTGTTACGTGGGTGTTCTTTCAGACCCGAAGGCAGGCAGTGGGAGTAAGTCACTGGCTTCTTCGATTCGAGGATGACTTCTTCGGAGGTCTTGGAACCGACGTGGGACAGGTCGCACATGATGCCGACGCGGTTCATTTCAGCGACGATTTCACGACCGAAGCCCGACAGGCCGCCGTCGCGCTCGTAGCAGCCGGTGCCAACGAGGTTCTGGGTGTTGTAGCACATCTGCACGATGCCCACGCCCAATTGCTTGAAAATCTCGACATAGCTGATCTGATCTTCAAACGCATGGGCGTTCTGGAAGCCGAACAGGATGCCGGTTTTGCCCAACTCTTTGGCCTTGCGGATGTCAGCGGTGTTGCGCACCTGGAGCACCAGGTCGCTGTTTTCGCGGATCAGCTTCTGGCTGGCAGCGATGCTGTCGACGGTCTGCTTGAAGCCTTCCCATACCGAAACAGTGCAGTTGGCCATGGTCAGGCCACCTTTGCGCATGTCTTCGAACAGCTCACGGTTCCATTTGGCAATAATCAGACCGTCGATAACGATGCTGTCGGCGTGCAATTCGGCTGGGCTCATCAGGCTGTCCCCTTTAGGTTAATCACGCACCGAATCGTCTGTCGGCGCTTTGGGGCCAGCATATGCCTGCGGGTCGGATGAGCCGGATGTAAAAACGACAGGGGAATTGCCGAAAGCGTCAAGAAGCGACAAAGGGCGACCGCATGTGTCTGGGCCTTGCGTTTGTTCACTGTTCTTTGGCGCGCGCTTGGGCGAGAATTCCCCGCATCACCGAATCGGGAAACCCCAATGAAGACGATTTTTCTGGCTCTGGCTCTATTCGCGACAGGCGCGCACGCCGCGACCAACCCTGACGCCACGCCTTGCGACGGCGTGGATGAAGACAAACAGACCCTGGAATGCTCGGTGTACAGCCGCGACACCGCCGTCAAATTGCTGGATGAGAATTTCCAGAACCTGCTGGAGCGGGTGAACGTTCAGTTCGGCGCCAATAAAGCACAGGCAGATGAGTTCGCTGCCAAGCTGAAAACCGCCGAAGACGCCTGGAAGAAACTGCGCGACGCCGACTGCGCCGTGGAAGTCTTCCCCTCCAAACCGGGCACCAAGGAATTCAACATCGGCCAGAACGACTGCCTGGCGCGCATGAGCGACGAGCGTTCCGAGTATCTGGAAAGCATCGCGCAGTCTGAGTGATGCCACGTATCTGTGGAAGCCGGCTCCCACAAAGACCGCGCTGGAAACCAATCTCCTGTTAGACGCTGAACTTGTGGGAGCCGCCTTGGTGGCGAATGCAGTTGACCTGCCAACACAGTACCTCCCACACGCTCCCCGTCATCACCCAAGGTCAGCACATGAACATCTGCGGTGTAGAAATCAAAGGCAGCGAAGCCATTTTCGCTGTCGCCACTCGCGCATCCGGCGCGCCTGAACACCTGCCGCTGGCAACCAAGAAGATCGCACTGGAAGACGATGACGAAGCCGCCAACGTCAAAGCGTTCGCTCGTCAGATCGCGACCTTCATCCACGAAAACGCCATCACCCACCTCGCCATCAAGAAACGCAGCAAGAAAGGCGAATTCGCGGGCGGCCCGACCACCTTCAAGATCGAAACCGTGTTTCAGCTACTGGCCGAATGCGACGTGGTGCTGCTGTCACCCCAGACCATCAATGCCCAAATGAAGAAGCACAACTTCGAGCTGCCTGCGGCGCTGAACAAGTATCAGCATGAGGCCTATAAGACGGCGTGTTCAGCCCTGATGAAAGGCGCGAAGTAGGTCTGCGCCCCCACTGAAATGTCTGTCCGGGCAAAAATCTACAAGAAATCGCCTGTTCCGCACTATTTTGCGTCTGCCCCGGCGATCTTCACCTCTCGTACTACACGCCCCCGATCCTCCCTCGGACACACCAAATACCGCGCCTTATAACTGCGGGTGAAATACGACGGCGACTCAAAGCCACAGGCAATACTCACCTCCAACACGCTCATGTCGCTCTGGCGCAGTAACTGCCGGGCTTTCTCCAGACGCAGGCCGAGATAAAAATTGCTCGGCGTGTCGTTCAGGTGCAGCCGAAACAGCCGCTCCAACTGGCGGCGGGTCACCTGAATGCCTTCTGCCAGCTCTAACGTGCTCAACGGAGGCTCGGTGTGTTGCTCCATCACGCCAATCACCTGGACCAACTTCTTGTTGTTGATACCGTATCGGGTCGCGATCTGCATCCGCTGGTGGTCTTTGCGCTGGCGAATACGACCGAGCACGAACTGCTCAGACACCTTGATCGCCAGATCAGGGCCGTGAGCCTGACCAATCAGATCGAGCATCAGGTCAATGGACGCCGTCCCCCCCGCTGAACTGATACGACGCCGGTCGATTTCGAACAGCTCCTGCGTCGCCTGCAAGCCGGGGTAGGTTTCCTTGAACGCATCCAGCGCTTCCCAGTGCAGCGTCAGGCGATAGCCCTGCAACAAACCGGCCTCGGCCAGCACGAAACTGCCGGTGTCGATAGCCCCCAGCACTACCCCTTCCAGATCGAGCCTGCGCAGCCAGTGCGCCAGCGCCGAGGTGTAAGCGTTCAGCGGATCGACACTGCCCATCACACACAGCGTTGCGCTTTTCTTCAGCGGTTCCAGCGCCGCATCGGCGTTTACCGACATGCCATTACTGGCGATCACCGGCCCGCCGTCGATGCTCAGCACATGCCAGCGATACAACTCCCCCCCAAACCGATTGGCCACCCGCAACGGCTCGATGGCCGACACGAATCCCATCATGGAAAAGCCGGGCATGAGCAGAAAATAGAAATCCTGGGACATCGTTGGCGCGTTCCTTGGGGATGAACTGAGGCGGCTGTAGGAGCGCCAGATCGCGGGACAAGCCACGCTCCTACAGCGGGAGGGTCTGAACATGAGATACGCCTGTTCAGACAACGAGGCAACAACACAGGTCGCTACCGTGCAAGAGCTTGTCGCCGCTGTGCGTTTTGAGCGGCCTTGGGCTGAGTAGTTTTGCAGCTCAAAAGCGGGTGGCAAAAACCCGTCTCTCACACGCCCTGGCCTGCAAGGAACCTCGCTCATGAATCACGACGTCATCATCACCTGCGCACTCACCGGTGCTGGCGACACGACCGGGAAAAGCCATTTGGTCCCGATCACCCCAAAACAGATCGCTGCCGCAGCCGTTGAGGCCGCCAAGGCGGGCGCGACCGTCGTGCATTGCCATGTGCGCGATCCACAAACCGGCAAGTTCAGCCGTGACGTCGAGCTGTACCGCGAAACCATGGACCGCATTCGTGAGGCCGACATCGACATCATCGTCAACCTGACCGCAGGCATGGGCGGCGATCTGGAAATCGGCCCGGGCGAGCGTCCGACCGATTTTGGCCCGGCGACCGATCTGGTCGGCCCACTGGCGCGCCTGGCCCACGTCGAGGCGCTGCTGCCGGAAATCTGCACACTGGACTGCGGCACCCTGAACTTCGGCGACGGCGACACCATTTACGTGTCCACTCCGGCGCAACTGCGCGCAGGCGCCAAGCGCATTCAAGAGCTGGGCGTGAAGGCCGAGCTGGAAATCTTCGATACCGGCCACCTGTGGTTCGCCAAGCAGATGATGAAAGAGGGCTTGCTGGATAACCCGCTGTTCCAGCTGTGTCTGGGCATTCCGTGGGGCGCGCCCGCGGACACCACCACCATGAAAGCCATGGTCGACAACCTGCCTGCGGACGTGGTCTGGGCCGGCTTCGGGATCGGACGCATGCAAATGCCGATGGCCGCGCAAGCTGTGCTGCTGGGCGGCAACGTACGAGTCGGTCTGGAAGACAACATCTGGCTGGATAAAGGCGTACTGGCGAGCAACGGCGCGCTGGTCGAACGCGCCACCGAGATCATCAGCCGCATGGGCGCAAGGGTCATGACCCCGGCTGAGGGCCGCGTGAAGATGGGCCTTAAACGCCGCGGTTGATCAAACCATACATCTCCCCTGTGACCTTTATCTTGAGTGCACGACATGACCTTCATCACCGAAATCAAAACCTTCGCAGCCCTGGGCAGCGGTGTCATCGGCAGTGGCTGGGTAGCCCGCGCGTTGGCCCACGGCTTGGACGTCGTGGCCTGGGACCCGGCGCCGGGCGCCGAAGCCGCTTTGCGCAAACGCGTCGCTAATGCCTGGCCTGCCCTTGAGAAAAAAGGCCTGACGGCAGGCGCTTCGCAGGATCGTCTGCGCTTCGTAGCGACCATTGAGGAGTGCGTGCGCGACGCCGATTTCATTCAGGAAAGCGCACCCGAGCGTCTGGACCTGAAACTGGACCTGCACAGCAAGATCAGCGCCGCCGCCAAACCGAATGCAATCATCGGCTCCAGCACCTCGGGCCTGCTGCCGTCAGAGTTCTACGAGAGCGCGACGCACCCCGAGCGCTGCGTGGTCGGTCACCCGTTCAACCCGGTTTATCTGCTGCCATTGGTCGAGGTCGTTGGCGGCAAGAACACGGCGCCGGAAGCGGTAGAGGCCGCGATCAGCATCTATGAATCGTTGGGCATGCGTCCGCTGCACGTGCGCAAGGAAGTCCCCGGTTTCATCGCCGACCGCCTGCTCGAAGCGCTGTGGCGTGAAGCGCTGCACCTGGTCAACGACGGCGTGGCGACGACTGGCGAAATCGACGACGCGATTCGTTTCGGCGCGGGCTTGCGCTGGTCGTTCATGGGCACGTTCCTGACCTACACCCTGGCCGGTGGCGACGCAGGCATGCGCCACTTCATGTCTCAATTCGGTCCTGCGTTGCAGTTGCCATGGACCTACCTGCCAGCGCCTGAACTCACCGACAAGCTGATCGACGATGTGGTGGACGGCACCAGTGATCAACTGGGCAGCCACAGTATTTCGGCACTGGAGCGCTATCGCGATGACGCGTTGCTCGCGGTGCTGGAGGCGGTGAAGAAGACCAAGGAAAAGCATGGGATGGCGTTCGAAGACTAACCCCCCCGATGATCGTTCCCACGCTCCGCGTGGGAACGATCAGACACTACGACTACGGACCCCCTCCCATGCCCGCACTCACCACCTACACAACCCCCATCCTCGCCGATTGGGTCGACTACAACGGCCATCTTCGCGACGCGTTTTATCTGTTGATCTTCAGCTACGCCACCGACGCGTTCATGGACCGCATCGGTCTGGCCAGCGATGACCGGGATGCCAGCGACAATTCGCTGTTCACACTGGAAGCCCACATCAACTACCTGCACGAGGTGAAACTCGGTGAGGAAGTGGAAGTGCGCACGCAGATCGTGGCCCACGACCGCAAGCGGGTGCAGCTCTATCACAGCCTGTACAAAACGGGTGGAGATGAAGAACTGGCCGCCAGCGATCAGATGCTGCTGCACGTGGACTTGGCTGCTGGACCAAAATCGGCGCCGTTCAGCGAGCAGTCCCTTGAGGCAATGCGCCTGCTGACCGAAGCGCAGCATGATCAACCCGCCCCTGCGTACATCGGCCGCACCATTGGACTGCGCGTCTGAGGCACTTTAGTGGGAGCCGGCTTGCTGGCGAAAGCGATGCATCAGAAACGAATAGGTTGCCTGACACACCGCATTCGCCACCAAGGCGGCTCCCACAAAAGTCAGCATTTCAGGCACAAAAAAGCCCGCATCGCTGCGGGCTTTTTCTTGTCAGAACCTGATCAATGAATAATCAGTTGACCTTGGCGTTCAGCTCGCCTTTGGCGTAACGCTCGAACATTTTCTCCAGGGAGATCGGTTTGATCTTCGAGGCGTTGCCAGCGGTGCCGAAGGCTTCGTAACGAGCGATGCAGACGTCGCGCATGGCCGATACGGTTTTCGCCAGGTATTTACGTGGGTCGAATTCGGCCGGGTTCTTGGCCATGAATTCACGGATGGCGCCAGTCGATGCCAGACGCAGGTCGGTGTCGATGTTGACCTTACGTACGCCGTGCTTGATGCCTTCAACGATTTCTTCGACCGGTACACCGTAGGTTTCTTTGATGTCGCCACCGAACTCGTTGATGATTTTCAGCCATTCCTGAGGAACGGACGACGAACCGTGCATCACCAGGTGGGTGTTCGGAATGCGTTTGTGGATCTCTTTGATGCGCTCGATCGCCAGGATGTCGCCGGTCGGCGGCTTGGTGAACTTGTACGCGCCGTGGCTGGTGCCGATGGCGATGGCCAAGGCGTCCACATTGGTTTTCTTCACGAAGTCAGCGGCTTCTTCCGGGTCGGTCAGCATCTGGCTGTGGTCCAGTTGACCTTCGGCGCCTACGCCGTCTTCTTCACCGGCCATGCCGGTTTCCAGCGAGCCCAGAACACCCAGCTCACCTTCAACGGAAACACCGCACGCATGCGCCATGGCGACAACGCGCTGAGTCACGTCAACGTTGTACTCGTAAGTGGTCGGGGTTTTGCCGTCGACGCCAAGCGAGCCATCCATCATCACCGAGCTGAAGCCCAGTTGCATGGAGCGCTGGCAGATATCAGGGCTGGTGCCGTGGTCCTGGTGCATGACCACCGGGATGTGCGGGAATTCTTCGATGGCGGCCAGGATCAAGTGGCGCAGGAACGGGGCACCTGCGTATTTACGCGCACCGGCCGAAGCCTGAACGATCACCGGGGAATCGGTCTTGTCGGCCGCTTCCATAATGGCGCGCATCTGTTCCAGGTTGTTCACGTTGAATGCAGGAACGCCGTAGCCGAATTCGGCGGCGTGGTCCAACATCTGGCGCATGCTGATAAGTGCCATTGTCTGTCTCTCTCCCGGTAGGGTCGTTAGTCGCGTGTGCCTGCCGTAGCGGCGGCTATTCAAATTATAGGGGCGCACTGCAATGGCGCCCGGTGTCGCATCGGTTGGATCACGTAACGCCTTACGGCGCCTTGCAGCCTCGACCGATCAAATCGTTGGTAGCGTCCCAGTAAACCAGTCCTTCGCTGCCTTTGTTGTCAAAGGCCAGTACGCCATTGCTATACAGCGCGCCGGAAGCTCCGGGCGCGGCTTGCAGACGGAATACCTGCTCGCTCTGATTCAGACGAACATCGACCTCTTTCTTCGCGGCATCAGCGTAACGCCAGTAAACCTCAGCCTTGCTGTCGCAGACCCAATGGGTCCAGGGAGCAACCGGTTCAGAAGCCTTCATGCTGGCACAACCGCCCAGCAGCATCAGTGTCGCAAGGGCAATCAAGCCTTTCATTACCACTCCTGGAACCCCTGCGAAACATGGCCTTCACCAATGCTTCGATCGCCAGGGGCAGTTCTGTTTCTGATGTTCCTGCTCGCTATCAGTTCAGATTCAGCGACAGGCTACCGGCCCGACCGCAGGCATGAACTCGTACTTTTCCCAGACTTCAGGACCGCCGCGTTTGTACACGATCGGTACGGTTTCAGCCTGCCAGCCTGCCTGATAGCAGCTGACCTGAAGCTTGTCCGGCGCGGTGTCGAGCGCCGTCTGAGCCTCGGGCTTGCTCGCGCAACCGACCAGCAAACCCGCCATGATGAACAGCGGCAATGGCTTGATCATGTCACTCCCCTTCACCTCGGCCTGAATCTCAAGCCTTGGCGCGTTGTTCCAGAACTTCCACGGCAGGCAAGACTTTGCCCTCGACAAATTCGAGGAACGCGCCGCCGCCTGTGGAGATGTAGGAGATTTTCTCGCCCACACCGTATTTGTCGATTGCTGCCAGCGTATCGCCACCGCCCGCGATAGAGAACGCCGGGCTTTCCGCGATGGCCTGAGCCAGCACTTTGGTACCGTCGCCGAACTGGTCGAACTCGAACACGCCAACCGGACCGTTCCACAGAATAGTCTTGGAAGATTTCAACAAATCGGCGAAATGTGCGGCAGTTTTCGGGCCAATGTCGAGAATCATGTCGTCGTCGGCCACATCAGCGATGTCTTTGACGGTGGCTTCGGCGTCCGCCGCGAACGCTTTGGCGACTACCACGTCAACCGGCAATGGCACGCTGACCTTGGCCGCGATGGCTTTGGCGGTGTCCAGCAGGTCCGGCTCGTACAGGGACTTGCCCACCTTGTGACCGGCAGCAGCCAGGAAGGTGTTGGCGATGCCGCCGCCGACGATCAGTTGATCGCAAATGGTGCTCAGGCTGTTCAGCACGTCCAGTTTGGTCGAGACCTTGGAACCGGCGACGATGGCCGCCATCGGCTTGGCCGGGTTACCCAACGCCTTGCCCAGTGCGTCCAGCTCGGCCGCCAGCAGCGGGCCAGCGGCAGCCACTTTGGCGAATTTGGCCACGCCGTGGGTCGAGCCTTCAGCGCGGTGAGCGGTGCCGAAGGCGTCCATCACGAATACATCGCACAGGGCCGCGTACTTCTGCGCCAACTCGTCGGCGTTTTTCTTCTCGCCCTTGTTGAAGCGCACGTTTTCGAACAGGACGATATCGCCCGCCTTCACGTCCACGCCGCCCAGGTAGTCCGCCACCAGCGGCACATCGCGACCCAGCGCCTTGCTCAGGTACGCAGCAACAGGCTTGAGGCTGTTTTCGGCAGAAAATTCACCTTCGGTCGGACGACCCAGGTGCGAGCAGACCATGACGGCAGCGCCCTTTTCCAGCGCCAGTTTGATGGTCGGCAGCGAAGCAAGGATGCGTGCGTCGCTGGTGACGACACCGTCCTTGACCGGGACGTTGAGGTCTTCGCGGATCAGCACGCGCTTACCTTGCAGGTCGAGGTCGGTCATCTTCAACACGGTCATGAGGCGTTCCTGTTTATTACTGTTGTTTATGGATACTGCGCAGATAGTGATCAGCGACATCCAGCATTCGGTTGGCAAAACCCCATTCGTTGTCGAACCAGGCCAGCACGTTGACCAGCCGAGGGCCGGAAACCCGTGTCTGGCTGGCGTCGATGATGGCCGAATGAGGGTCATGGTTGAAATCACAACTGGCATGCGGCAATTCGGTGTACGCCAGCAGGCCTTTGAGCGGGCCGCTGGTCGCCGCCTCGCGCAGAATTCGGTTGATCTCGACCGCGTCGGTGTCACGCCCCACCTGCATGGTGATGTCCAGGCAAGAGACGTTGACCGTCGGCACACGAACTGCTTTGGCCTGAATTCGGCCTGCAAGTTCCGGAAGCAGCCGCTCGATGCCACGCGCCAGACCGGTGGACACCGGAATGATCGACTGAAACGCCGAGCGCGTGCGACGCAGATCTTCGTGATGATAGGCGTCAATCACCGGTTGGTCGTTCATCGCCGAGTGAATCGTGGTGATGGTGACGTATTCCAGGCCCAACTCGCGGTTCAGCAAGTCCAGCAACGGCACGCTGCAGTTGGTGGTGCAGGACGCAGCGGAGACCAGCCGCTCGTCGCCGGTCAGGGTCTGCTGGTTGATGCCATAGACGATCGTGGCGTCGACATCCGCCTCGCTGGCCATCGGCTGCGAAAACAGCACCCGAGGCGCGCGGGCAGAAAGGAAACGTTCGCCATCGGCGCGGGTGTGATAGACACCCGAGCACTCCAGCACCAGATCGACGTCCAGCTCGTTCCAGTCGATGCCTTCCGGCGTCGCGCTGCGGAACACTTTGATGACGTGATCGTTGATGTGCAGAAAATCGCCTTCGACCCGCACTTCGCCGGGGAACCGGCCATGGGTGGAGTCAAAGCGCGTGAGGTATTCGAGACTGGCCATGTCAGCCAGATCGTTGATCGCCACCACCTCGAAACCCGCCTTCGCACCCCGCTCGCACAGCGCGCGCAGGACGCAGCGACCGATACGACCGTAACCGTTGAGGGCGACTTTGAAAGGATGTGGTTGAGGCATGAGGGTTCTCGCAAATGCGGGCGTTGCATATATCCCTGTAGGAGCGTGACTTGTCCCACGATCTGCCGGGAACCGGCAGCAAACCCGTTGAACGCGTTGTGTCAGGCACATCGACGCCGTCAGGTTTCACTGCCGCTGCGCAGCAGATCGCGGGCAAGCCACGTCCTACAAGGGGAGCGCAGCTTCTTAGTCTTCCAGCAGCTCTTCAGCGGTGCTGATGACGTTTTCCAGCGTGAAGCCAAACTCTTCGAACAGCGCCGCCGCAGGAGCGGACTCACCGAAGGTGGTCATGCCGATCACGCGACCTTCCAGACCGACGTACTTGTACCAGTAGTCAGCGTGAGCGGCTTCGATGGCGATACGGGCGCTGACTTCCAGCGGCAGAACGGACTGCTTGTACAGCGCGTCCTGGCTTTCGAAGACGCTCGTGCACGGCATCGAAACGACACGCACGTTCTTGCCGTCAGCGGTCAGCTTGTCGAATGCCTGAACGGCCAAGCCGATTTCCGAACCGGTCGCGATCAGGATCAGGTCCGGCTCGCCGTTGCAGTCGCGCAGTACATAACCACCCCGGTTGATGTTTTCCAGTTGCTGCGCATCACGAGCCTGATGCGGCAGGTTCTGGCGGGAGAAGATCAGCGCCGACGGACCGTCGTTACGCTCGATGGCGTGTTTCCAAGCTACGGCCGACTCCACGGCATCGGCTGGGCGCCAGGTGTCCAGGTTCGGCGTGGTGCGCAGGCTGGTCAGTTGCTCGATAGGCTGGTGCGTCGGACCGTCTTCGCCCAGACCGATGGAGTCGTGGGTGAACACATAGATCGCGCGCTGTTTCATCAGCGAGGACATGCGCACCGCGTTGCGGGCATATTCCATGAAGATCAGGAAAGTGGCGCCGTACGGAACGAAACCGCCGTGCAGGGCGATGCCGTTCATGATGGCGCCCATGCCGAATTCGCGCACACCGTAGTGCAGATAGTTGCCGCTGGCGTCTTCGCCAGTGATGGACTTGCAACCTTTCCAGATGGTCAGGTTGGAACCGGCCAGGTCAGCCGAACCGCCCAGGAACTCAGGCAGCAGCGGGCCGAGGGCGGTCAGGGCATTCTGACTGGCCTTACGGCTGGCGATGGTTTCGCCCTTGGCGTTGACTTCCGCGACGTAAGCGGCGGATTTCTCGGCGAAGTCGGCTGGCAGCTCGCCGCTCATGCGACGGATCAGCTCGTTGGCCAACTCAGGGAAAGCAGCGGAGTAGGCCGCGAAACGCTGGTCCCACTCGGCTTCGGTCGCCAGACCTTTTTCCTTGGCGCTCCACTCTTTGTAGATGTCAGCCGGGATTTCGAACGGACCGTGGGTCCATTTCAGCGCAGCACGGGTCAGGGCGATTTCGTCGTTGCCCAGTGGCGCGCCGTGGCACTCTTCCTTGCCCTGCTTGTTCGGCGAACCGAAACCGATGGTGGTCTTGCAGCAGATCAGGGTCGGCTTGTCGCTCTTGCGAGCGGTGTCGATGGCGGTCTTGATCTCATCGGCGTCATGGCCGTCGACGTTGCGGATCACCAGCCAGCCGTAGGACTCGAAGCGCTTCGGCGTGTCGTCGGTGAACCAGCCTTCGACTTCGCCGTCGATGGAGATGCCGTTGTCGTCGTAGAAAGCGATCAGCTTGTTCAGGCGCAGAGTACCGGCCAGCGAAGCGACTTCGTGGGAAATGCCTTCCATCATGCAGCCATCACCCATGAACACGTAGGTGTGGTGGTCGACGATGTTGTGGCCCGGGCGGTTGAACTGTGCAGCCAGTGTCTTCTCGGCGACAGCGAAACCTACAGCGTTGGCGAAACCCTGACCCAATGGGCCGGTGGTGGTTTCAACACCTGGGGTGTAGCCATATTCCGGGTGACCCGGCGTGCGGCTGTGCAGTTGACGGAAGTTCTTCAGGTCATCGATGGACAGGCCGTAGCCGGTCAGGTGCAGCAGCGAGTAAATCAGCATCGAGCCGTGGCCGTTGGACAGGATGAACCGGTCACGGTCGGCGAACAGCGGGTTGGCCGGGTTGTGTTTCAGGTAGTCGCGCCAAAGGACTTCAGCGATATCCGCCATGCCCATTGGGGCACCTGGGTGGCCGCTGTTGGCCTTTTGCACGGCATCCATGCTGAGTGCACGAATGGCATTGGCACGCTCACGACGGCTTGGCATCGCTGATCTCCTGGGGCAGAAAGAAGTGGGATCTGAAAAAGGCGGCCATTTTCCCTCAGGCACTGCTTCGGGGCAATGACAGATCAAGGCTCAGACACGATTTTCCGCAGTTGTGCAGGATATTTCTCCAGCATTGCGTCGGATTTGCCCTTAAGTGACGTAATCGCCGCGACGGCAAATCACCACCCATCGAGCAATATCAAAACTTTTTGATATTGCCCTTGCGACACACGCAGTCGATCACTAGACTGCCAGCCTTATGAATCTGAGTGCGCCCACTTTCAGCCATGACCAAAGCGATGAACTGGCAGCCTTGTGCAAAGCCGGTGGCGACCCGTTGCGGCTGAACGTTTTGCGCGCACTCTCCAACGACTCGTTCGGCGTACTGGAACTGGCGCAGATATTTGCCATGGGCCAGTCGGGCATGAGTCACCATTTAAAGGTGCTGGCCCAGGCCGATCTGGTGGCAACCCGTCGCGAAGGCAATGCGATCTTCTATCGCCGCGCCCTGCCCCACATCGATCAGTTCGGCGGCAAATTGCACGCGGCCCTGCTGGAAGAAGCCGACAACCTGACACTGCCCGAAGACGTACAGGCCCGTATCGGCCTGGTTCACCGTCAGCGCGCCAATGCCAGTCAGGACTTCTTCGCACGCACCGCCGAAAAATTTCGGGCTCAGCAGGACCTGATCGCAGGACTGGCCCAATACCGCGACAGCCTGCTGTCGCTGCTGGACAAACTGAGCTTCGATGCCGACGCCACGGCGGTGGAAGTCGGTCCCGGCGATGGCGGTTTTCTGCCTGACCTGGCGCAACGCTTTCGGCATGTCACGGGGCTGGACAACAGCCCGGCGATGCTTGAACTGGCGCGTACGCTCTGTGAACAGAAGGCACTGAACAACGTTGAGCTGAAACTGGCCGACGCCCTGTCCAGCGCTAACGTTTCGGGCGACTGCGTCGTTTTGAACATGGTGCTTCATCACTTTGCAGCGCCTGCCGATGCATTGAAACAACTGGCCAACCTGCTGCAACCCGGCGGTAGCCTGCTGGTGACAGAGTTGTGCAGCCACGACCAGAGCTGGGCCAAAGAAGCCTGCGGCGACCTCTGGTTAGGGTTCGAACAAGAAGATCTGGCCCGTTGGGCCATCGCGGCGGGGTTGGTCCCCGGAGAAAGTCTGTACATCGGTTTACGCAATGGTTTCCAGATTCAGGTCCGCCACTTTCAGCGACCGACTGGCGACACTCACCATCGGTAACACTCAGGAAAATTGTCGAGATGAGCGAATACTCCCTTTTCACCTCCGAGTCCGTGTCCGAAGGGCATCCGGATAAAATCGCCGACCAGATCTCCGATGCGGTGCTGGACGCCATCATTGCTCAGGACAAACACGCGCGCGTCGCCGTGGAAACCCTGGTCAAGACTGGCGTGGCCATCGTGGCGGGCGAAGTCACCACCAGTGCGTGGGTTGATCTGGAGCAGATCGTTCGCGACGTGATCAGCAACATTGGCTACACCAGCTCCGACGTCGGTTTCGACGGCGCGACCTGCGGCGTGATGAACATCATCGGCAAGCAATCCCCTGACATCAACCAGGGTGTTGACCGTGCCAAGCCAGAGGATCAAGGCGCGGGCGACCAAGGCCTGATGTTCGGCTACGCCAGCAACGAAACCGCAGCGCTGATGCCTGCGCCGATCGCTTTCTCGCACCAACTGGTCCAGCGCCAAGCCGAAGCGCGTAAATCGGGCCTGCTGCCATGGCTGCGTCCGGACGCCAAATCCCAGGTCACCTGCCGCTATGAAAACGGCATCGTGGTCGGCATCGACGCGGTGGTTCTGTCGACTCAGCACAACCCGGAAGTGTCCTACGCCGACCTGCGCGAAGGCGTGATGGAACTGATCGTCAAGAACGTGCTGCCAGCCAACCTGCTGCACAAAGACACCCAGTTCCACATCAACCCGACGGGCCAGTTCATCATTGGCGGCCCGGTGGGCGACTGCGGCCTGACCGGTCGCAAGATCATCGTCGACAGCTACGGCGGCATGGCTCGCCACGGTGGCGGCGCCTTCTCCGGCAAGGACCCATCCAAGGTTGACCGTTCGGCAGCGTACGCTGGCCGTTACGTGGCCAAGAACATTGTCGCTGCTGGCCTGGCCGAGCGTTGCGAGATTCAGGTCTCCTACGCCATCGGTGTTGCCCAACCGACCTCGATCTCGCTGAACACCTTCGGCACCGGCAAGATCAGCGATGACAAGATCATCAAACTGGTCCGCGAGCACTTCGACCTGCGTCCATACGCAATCACCAAAATGCTCGACCTGCTGCACCCGATGTACCAGGAAACCGCAGCCTACGGCCACTTCGGTCGCACGCCGCAAACCAAGACCGTGGGCGAAGATACCTTCACCACGTTCACTTGGGAAAAAACCGACCGCGCCGACGCCCTGCGCGCTGCTGCCGGTCTGTAATACGCCCTAGCGGCACCGGGTAAAGAAAAGCCCCTGACGATGTGAGTCGTCAGGGGCTTTTCATGCGTATATCGCAACGCCCTCCGTTTTAGCAGTAACAATGAGCAGCCTTTGTAAGGACACATCCCCGCACAAAACGAACCCGACCTGTATTTATTACACCCTGAACCACCCAGAAAAGCCTGGTAACGGATGACCGCTGAATCATCCCGCACGAAACCCTAGCCTTGACGCTTCCTGTTCTCAGCAAGGATGCACCGATGCTGCCCTTCTCCCGCTCAGTCCTCTGCGTTGCTATCGCCTTCTTCTCCACCCTCACAACCGCTAAAACCTGCCCTCAATGGCCTCCCGCCAAGGCCCAAAGCGAGATGCGCGGCCTACAAGAGCAGATCGCTCATTGGGACGACAGTTACCACCGGCAGGGCATTTCCCTGGTCGCGGATGAGTTGTACGACCAAACGGTGCGACGCTTGTCGCTCTTGCGCGAATGTTTCGCCGAAATTGGCTCCCCCGAGCCTGACCCGCTTAAGACGGCGAGGGGTAAGCACAGTCACCCGGTACCGCATACCGGGGTGAATAAGTTGCTGGACGAAAGCGCCGTACAGGCTTGGCTCAGGGGCAAAAGCGACCTGTGGATTCAACCGAAAGTCGATGGTGTCGCAGTGACGCTGGTGTATGAAAACGGAGAGTTCGTGAAGGCGATCAGCCGTGGAGATGGGAACAAAGGGCAAGACTGGACAGCACATGCGCGAAAGATCGGCGCAATACCCCGCACATTAAAAGAGAAGGCGCCCATGGTGCTGCAAGGCGAGTTGTATTGGCGCTTGCCCCGCCATGTGCAAGCCCGGGCGGGCAGTCTCAAGGCTCGCAGCAAGGTGGCCGGTTTGCTGGCACGAACGGACATCACCGAAGCCGAGGGCGCGCAGATTGGGCTGTTTGTCTGGGACTGGCCACAAGGCCCTGCCGACATGCGTGAGCGGCTGGACAGTTTGCGAGCATTGGGTTTTGAAGACAGCCTCAACTTGAGCGAACCCTTCGAGAGCTTCGTGCAGGCGAAGAAATGGCGCGAGCACTGGTACAAAAGCGCCCTGCCATTCGCGACCGATGGCGTCATCTTACGTCAGGGAAATCGTCCAACGGTCGATCGCTGGCAGGCCAAAGCACCCTACTGGATCGCCGCATGGAAATATCCGTTCGCTCAGGCTTTGGGAGCGGTGCGCAAGGTGGAGTTCAACATCGGGCGCAGCGGCAAGGTCACGCCTGTGCTGGATATCGAGCCGGTGCAGCTGGACGACCGCACGATCAGCCGGATCAGCGTGGGTTCTTTGAAACGCTGGAAAATGCTGGATATCCGGCCCGGCGATCAGGTAGCGATCAGCCTGGCGGGGCTGACCATTCCGCGTCTGGACGGCGTGGTGACGCGCAGTGTCGAACGGGTGCCCCTGAACGTGCCGGATACCGCCAAGTATCACGCCTTAAGTTGCTGGGAGCCGATTGAAGGCTGCGAGGGCCAGTTTCGTGAGCGCTTGAAGTGGCTCAGTGGCAAGAAAGGGCTGGCAATGAGCGGTGTCGGTCCAGGGACGTGGGACAAGCTGATCGAGGGCGGGGAACTCAGTGGTTTACTGGACTGGATGCGCCTTGATGGTGCACAGATCGCTAACATTCCCGGCCTCGGCGAGCGAAGCAGCGCTAAACTGCTGAAGAGTTTTCAGGATGCCCGCGAACAATCGTTCGAAGTTTGGCTCAAAGCCATCGGTTTGCCGCCCACAGCGGGTGTGAACCTGGGTGATTCATGGGCCGTTTTGTCAGCGCGCAGTGTTGACCAATGGCGCGTTGAACCTGGAATTGGCCCGGGTCGTGCGAAGCAATTGGTAGCATTTTTTCAAGACCCGCAGGTGCAAGCGTTGGCGATGCAGTTGCGGGAATACGGTATTCACGGTTTTTAGTCATTTTTTCGCCCGGCCGGTGGTTTGCTGCCCGTCCGGGCCTGCCTTTTCAAGGAGCACTCATGAATTTTCTGTCCCCCCTGATGGTGTTCGCCGCCTGCGGGATGCTGGCGACCCCACTGTTCGCCGCCGAACCACTGTGCGAAGCCAAGCGCGCCGATATCCAGACCCAGATTGACCAGGCCAAAGCGGCCGGCAACGGTGAGCAACAGGCCGGACTGGAAAAGGCCCTTGCTGAAAATACCGACCACTGCACTGATGCCGGTTTGATCAAGGCCCAAGAGAAGAAAGTGCTGGAGGCCAAGCAGGAAGTCGGCAAGCGCCAGGCAGATCTGGACAAGGCGATGAAGAAAGGTGATGCGGACAAGATCAACAAGCGCAAGGACAAGCTGGCTGAGTCGCGCAAGGAGTTGCAAGACGAGCAGCAGAAGCTGGAAGAGATTCAGCCGGATGAAGACGACGAATGAGGCCAAACCTCTCCGCTGATACACCTTCTGGCATGAGATAGATTTTGTGGGAGCCGGCTTGCTGGCGAATGCGGTGTATCAGCAGCAGATGATGGAGCTGACACAACGTTTTCGCCAGCAAGCCGGCTCCCACACGCTTATCCGCGGCTGCTTTCAGTGATCGCGAAACTCCTTGTGGCACGCATCGCAGGCATCTTCGACGTTGTTCATCGGCGGGATCATGTTGGCGGGGTTCAGCTCAAGGGTTTTGGTCGCAATAACCAACTCCCCGGTCCGGGCCTCCAGCGCTCGGGCCAACTCCTGAAAACGCGCCTGTCGCTGCCAGACGGCGTCCTTGGCGCTGGTGTGCTCCGACTCTTTCACTGCGGGAAAATGCTTCCACGGTTCGTGAGACAACGCATCGAGCTTGACCGCACCCTCGGCGAATTTCGGCCCTTCGAATGGCAATCGACCGCGCAACATGCCGCCGGTGTCTTCGCTGGTCTTGAGCATCTGCTTGAAAATCGCCTTGCGCTGGCCGAGCGGCGAGTTTGGATCAACACCGCCGCAGGCACTCAGCCCCACTGCGGCCATCAACAGCAGACTGATCAACCGAATGTTTTTCATGGCAACGCGCTTCGACTTCATGGCGGCTCATGGCTGAAAAAATGGCCGCCAGTATCTGCGCGCGCCATTGAAAACCCAAGTGAAGGATAGCTATCCCGTCAGACCGAGATGCCAAACAACGCAACGACCAGCGCCAGGCCAATGAACCACACCAGTGAGCGAAGGGCCGCAAGGTCGGTCAGGTAGAAAATGATGTAGAGCAAGCGCGTGGTGACGAACAACACGGCCAACACATCGATGGTCACCAACTGCGCTACACCGGCGATGTGAGCGATGATCACGCCCGCAGCGAAACCGGGAATGGCTTCAAAGCTGTTTTGCTGGGCAGCATGAGCTCGACGGGGCAGACCTTCTAGACGCTCAAGGAAATCCCGAGGGTTGTGGTTGTCACGCAGGGCGAACTTGCCGCTGCCGAACTTGGCAATCGACGTGCATACGAGCGGCAGCAGAATCACGATCAACACGCACCAGAAGGCAACGGTCATTTGAATCTTCCTTTTTAAATATGAGCGTCTTTAAAACCTGAGCTTCATCAGAAGCATTCCGAGTAATACCAACCCACAGGCTAAGAGCCGTGGCCGACCGAAAGGTTCTTTCAGGTAGCGCATACCGAACAGCACCACCAGCACGACGCTGACCTCACGCAAGGCCGCCGCTTCTGCCACCGACCCCAGCTGCATCGCCCACAACACCAAGGCATAGCTCAATAACACGCAAAATCCTACGCTCAAGCCCAGTTTCCACTGCTCCCGCCAGAACAGGGTGAATGCGGGACGCTTGCTGACCATCGCCAACAGCGGAAAAGGCCACGCACTGATGAGCGTCAACCACACCATGTAATCCAGCGGCGCAATGCCGCGCTTGAGTGCCTGCCCGTCAATAAAGGTGTAGCAGCCGATGCACAGCCCGATCATTGCCACCACCGGTAGCATCGACCACGGCAACCGGTCTCCGCCGCCGCCCTGCCACAGCAGGCAGATCATGCCGCAGGGAATCAGCAAGATGCCGAGAATCTGCTGGGTCGTCAGGTGTTCCCCGGCGAAGATCAGCGTCAGGGCCAGCACCACCAGCGGTGAAAGTCCGCGCATCAACGGATAGACCAAACCCAGATCGCCCACCCGATAGGCCTTGATCAGCAGCACGCGATAAAGCAATTCGAACAATGCCGACGCCACCAACCATGGCCAGATATGCAAAGGAGGTGGCGAAACGAATACCAGCGCCAATACCGCCAGCGCAAACGCGACGACGTCCATGCTGGCGATCACTAACACACGTTCGCCGCTGAATTTGATGAGGGTGTTCCAGGTGGCATGCAGCACCGCTGCGATCAGAACCAACGTTGTCGCGAGCACTTGCTCTCCTTATCCGCCCGAACGCAGGGCCGAGCGATTTTTTCTTCTTGTCGGGCAGGCATCGATTCGCCCTCACACCCCGTGGCGGTTGAGGATAAAGGATTCCCAAGGCAGGAACACGCGATGCAGGGGTGTGAATTTCGATGTTTTTCACTGCTGCGACCGCCCCGACGTTTGGCTAAGATGCCAGCCATCACAGCCGACACCGGCTGTACCGCAATGCCCCAGGAGCCTCAATGTCCAGCGAAGAAGACACCACCGTCAGTGGTGCAGCGCCCATGATTCCCGATCAGCGCCGTGAGCTGATGCTGCGTCAGTTACGCAAACACCAGGTGCTCAGCGTGCACCAGTTGATGGAAATGTTCGATTGCTCGCACATGACGATCCGCCGCGACATCGCATTGCTCGAACAGAGCGGCCGCGCGTATTCAGTGACGGGCGGCGTGCGCATCGCAAGCCAGGTGCACAGCGAGCCGAGCCATCAATCGAAAGCTGTCGTCGAACTGCCGCACAAGCAGGCCATGGCGCGTCTGGCTGCCGGACTGCTGCACCCGGAGATGACGGTCTATCTGGACGCGGGCACCAGCACGCTGGAGCTGGTGCCGCACATCGCCGCACTGGCTGGCATGACGGTGGTGACCAACGACTTTGGCGTGGTCAATGCGCTGGCCGATGCCACCCATGTGAACGTGATTCATACGGGCGGGCTGCTGGATCACCCGAACCGTTCCTGCGTAGGCGGGCTGGCGGCGGCGACCTTGCGCCATCTGGCGACCGACGTGGCGTTCATGTCCACCAGTTCGTGGGATTTGCAGCGCGGCACGACAACGCCTTCGGCGCTGAAAGTGGAGGTCAAGCAGGCAGCCATGCAGGCGGCGTCACGCAGCGTGCTGCTGACCACCAGTTCCAAATACGGCACGTTCGGCATGTACAAGGTGGCGAGTCTTGAGCAGTTCGACGCGATCATCAGTGACGACGGATTGGCCCAGGCGGCGGCTGACAGCATTCGTGCTCAGGGAGTTGAGTTGATGTTGGCGTCGGTCGACAAGCGCTGAATCCATGCCGTGAGATGGCCCTTGTGGGAGCCGGCTTGCTGGCGAATGCGTGAGATCAATCACAGATGAGTGGACTGACACACCGCCTTGGCCAGCAAGCCGGCTCCCACAGGTTCTGCGTCAAACAATAGGCCCAGTAAAACGCGACCTTTGCACCCTGAAAGCCCCGGCTCTAAACCGGGGCTTTTTTGTGTCTGATCAAAAAACGATCAATGTTAACTTTTGTTAAATTGAAAAACTGCTTCACATTATCCGCTCACAGGTTCACTATCTTTAACAGATCAGAACAAACACCGTTCGAGTGCTGGCTAAACTTCGGCGCTCAACCCGAGGAGAGACACATGAATAACAAGAACGTCGGCGTAATTGGACTGGGTGCCATGGGTCTTGGCATCGCACGCTCCCTGTTGCGCAGCGGATTCAACGTTCATGCCTGCGACGTACGTGCAGCGGTCACCGAACAATTCGCCAGCGAGGGCGGTGTTGCTTGTGCAACCCCGGCCGCCATGGCTGCCGCTTGCGACGTGATCATCACCGTCGTCGTCAATGCCGAGCAAACCGAAACCGTCCTGTTTGGCGAAAACGGCGCTGTCGCCGCGCTCAAGCCGGGCAGTCTGATCATCGGTTGCGCCACCGTCGCCCCTACTTTCGCCATTGAGCTGGGCCAGCGCCTGACCGAAAAAGGTCTGCTGTACCTCGATGCGCCAATCTCTGGCGGCGCTGCTAAAGCCGCAGCCGGTCAGATGACCATGATGACCTCCGGCCCTGCCGACGTTTACGCCAAAGCTGACGCTGTCCTGAATGGCATGGCGGGCAAGGTTTATCGTCTGGGAGACGCTCATGGCCTGGGCTCGAAAGTCAAAATCATCAACCAGTTGCTGGCGGGCGTGCACATTGCTGCGAGCGCCGAAGCCATGGCGCTGGGTCTGCGTGAAGGCGTTGACGCTGACGCACTGTACGAAGTGATCACCAACAGCGCCGGTAACTCGTGGATGTTCGAAAACCGCGTGCCGCACATCCTCAAGGCTGACTACA
The DNA here is from genome assembly GCF_045764065.1 of Pseudomonas sp. Pseu.R1. Taxonomy (NCBI): domain Bacteria; kingdom Pseudomonadati; phylum Pseudomonadota; class Gammaproteobacteria; order Pseudomonadales; family Pseudomonadaceae; genus Pseudomonas; species Pseudomonas sp. Pseu.R1. Next base: position 3,135,296 of record NZ_JBJGEE020000001.1, read on the forward strand.
CGCCTCTGTCGGCTGTGGACATCTTCGTCAAGGATTTGGGGCTGGTACTGGATACCGCCCGCGCCAGCAAATTCCCGCTGCCGCTGTCGTCCACCGCGCACCAGATGTTCATGCAGGCGTCGACCGCAGGCTTTGGCCGTGAAGACGACTCCGCCGTGATCAAAATCTTCCCGGGCATCACCCTGCCGGGCGCCAAAGCCGCCAACGACTGAGGAATCGCAGATGAGCACCACGACTCCGCGCCCTCTGCTGGGCTGCATTGCCGACGACTTCACCGGCGCCACTGACCTGGCCAACATGCTGGTACGCGGCGGTATGCGCACCGTGCAAAGCATTGGTATCCCGAGCGCTGACAGCTTGTCGGAGCTGGACGCCGACGCCATCGTCATCGCCCTGAAATCCCGCACCACGCCGACTGCCGAAGCGGTCGAGGAATCGCTGCAAGCCCTGCAATGGCTGCGTGATCGTGGCTGCGAGCAGATCTTCTTCAAATATTGCTCCACCTTCGATTCGACCGCCAAAGGCAACATCGGCCAGGTCAGCGAAGCGCTGCTGGAAGCACTGGGCAGCGACTTCACCCTCGCCTGCCCAGCGTTCCCGGAAAACGGCCGGACCATTTTCCGTGGTCACCTGTTCGTGCAGGACCAACTGCTCAACGAATGCGGCATGCAAAACCACCCGCTGACGCCGATGACCGACGCCAACCTGGTGCGCGTGCTGCAATCGCAGACCGAAAAGAAAGTCGGCCTGCTGCGTTACGACAGCATCGCCAAAGGCGCGGAAGGCGTGCGTGCGCGCATCGCCGAGCTGCGTGCCGATGGCGTGACCATGGCCATTGCTGACGCGTTGTCTGACGCTGATCTGTATGTGCTGGGCGAAGCCTGCGCTGATCTGCCGCTGCTGACCGGCGGTTCGGGTCTGGCACTAGGCCTGCCGGGCAACTTCCGCAAAGCGGGCAAACTGCGCGACATCGACGCCGCGCAGCTTGAGCCGGTCAACGGCGGCGAAGTGGTCCTGGCCGGTAGCGCTTCGGTCGCCACTAACGGTCAGGTCGCAGCGTGGCTGGAAGCCAAGCGCCCCGCCCTGCGCATTGACCCGCTGGCATTGGCCGACGGTAAGCCAGTGGTTGAAGACGCATTGGCCTTTGCTCGCGATGCCGGCCAGACCGTCCTGATCTACGCCACCAGCAGCCCGGATGAAGTCAAAGCCGTGCAGCAAAAGCTGGGTGTCGAGCGCGCAGGCGCGATGGTCGAGGAAGCCTTGGGCAAGATCGCCAAAGGTCTGCTGGAGTCGGGCGTGAAGCGCTTCGTTGTCGCAGGCGGTGAAACCTCAGGAGCCGTCGTTCAGGCGCTGGGCGTGAGCCTGCTGAAAATCGGCGCACAGATCGATCCTGGCGTTCCGGCGACCATCAGCAGCGGCGAGCAGCCTTTGGCACTGGCGCTGAAATCCGGCAACTTCGGTGGCCGCGATTTCTTTGACAAGGCCCTGAAGCAGCTTGCAGGCGGTGCGAGATGAGCGCCGAAAACAAACTGCGTGAAGAGATTTGCGACATCGGTCGCCTGCTGTTCGGACGCGGCTACACCGTAGGCAGCGCTGGCAACATCAGCGCGCGCCTTGATGATGGCTGGCTGATCACCCCGACCGACGCGTGCCTGGGTCGTCTCGATCCGGCGGCCATCGCCAAGGTCAATCTGGCTGGCGAATGGGTTTCCGGCGACAAACCGTCCAAAACCCTGATGCTGCACCGCGAAGTCTACGACCGTAATCCGGGCGTCGGCGGCGTGGTGCACACCCACTCCACGCATCTGGTGGCGCTGACCCTCGCAGGCGTTTGGCGACCGGACGACATTCTGCCGCCCATCACCCCGTATCAAGTGATGAAAGTCGGTCACATCCCGCTGATCTCGTACGAGCGCCCTGGCTCGCCGAAAGTCGCCGAACAGGTGGCGAAACTGGCGAACAGCGTGCGTGGCGTGATGCTTGAGCGGCTGGGGCCGGTGGTCTGGGAAAGCTCTGTGGCCAAGGCGGCCTACGCCCTGGAAGAGCTGGAAGAGACTGCGCGTCTGTGGCTGATGAGCAATCCCAAACCCGAGCCGCTGGACGCAGCGGCACTGGACGATCTGCGTCAGGCCTTCGGCGTGACCTGGTAACGCCTTAAACAGTGTTTGACTGAAGGCCGTTTCGGCGGCCTTTGGCAACCCGGCACGCCGGAAACAATAACAACAGGACACCCAACACGACATGACCCCACTACTTCTCATGACCATCGCTGGAGCCGGTATCGCGCTGTTGCTCCTGCTCGTACTCAAATACAAATTCCAGCCGTTCGTGGCCCTGATGCTGGTCAGCATCATCGTCGCGCTGGTCGCCGGGGTAAAACCGGCCGATCTGGTGGCGACCATCGAAGGCGGCATGGGCAAGACCCTCGGCCACATCGCGATCATCATCGCGCTGGGTGCCATGATCGGTCGCATCATTGAACTGTCCGGCGGCGCGGAAGCGCTGGCCAAGACGCTGATCAATCGCTTCGGCAACAAGCGCACGCCGCTGGCGTTGACCGTGGCCGGTTTCATGGTCGGTATTCCGGTGTTCTTCGAAGTGGGCGTGATCATCCTCATGCCACTGGCCTACGGCGTTGCTCGCGCAGCTCGCAAGCCGCTCCTGATCTTCGCCCTGCCAATGTGCGCGGCGCTGCTGTCGGTTCACGCGTTCCTGCCGCCGCATCCGGGCGCTGTCGCGGCAGCCGGTCAACTGGGTGCTGATCTGGGCCGCGTGCTGATGTTCGGTATTCCGATGGTCGCAGTGCTGTGCCTCATCGGCTACGTGATTGCCGGTCGCATGACCCGCAAGACCGTCCCGATGACCGACGACATCCGCAGCGAAGTCTACGGTCCGCACATCACCAACGAAGACTTGGTGGCGTGGGCGAACAACGACTACTCCAACGCCAAAGAAGCCACCCACACCAAAGAGCAGGGTCTGGAAGAGAGCGCCAGCAGCCTGGCCGCTCGCTTGCCAAAGGCGCCAGCACCGGGCGCGGGCCTCATCGTGGCGCTGATTCTGCTGCCGATTATCCTGATCCTGCTGGGCACCCTGGCGACCACCATGCTGCCTGCCGACTCAGGCCTGCGCAGTGTGCTGACCGTTCTCGGCGCGCCACTGGTTGCGCTGCTGATCGACACCCTGCTGTGTGCCTGGATTTTGGGTTCGCGTCGCGGCTGGAGCCGTAGCCAGGTGTCTGACGTGATCGGTTCGGCCTTGCCGGGCGTGGCGATGGTGATCCTGATTGCCGGTGCGGGCGGCGTGTTCGGTAAAGTGCTGGTCGATACCGGTATCGGCGCCGTAGTGTCTGAAGCACTGCGCAGCACTGGCCTGCCGGTTCTGGCGCTGGGCTTCATCCTGACCCTGCTGTTGCGCGCTGTTCAAGGCTCGACCACCGTGGCGCTGGTGACCACTGCCGGTATCCTCAGCCCGCTGATCGCGACCCTGAACCTCTCCGCCAACCACATGGCCCTGCTGTGTCTGGCCATGGGCGGTGGCGGCCTGGCGATGTCCCACATCAACGACGCCGGTTACTGGATGTTCACCAAACTGGCGGGCCTGAACGTCGGTGACGGCCTGCGCAACTGGACCTTCCTGGTGACCGTTCTGGGTACACTGGGCTTCCTGTTCACTTTGCTGCTCTGGCCTTTCGTTTAAGCCCTTCTGGAGACAAACATGCCTCGTTTCGCTGCCAACCTCAGCATGCTGTATCCGCAACACGACTTCCTCGACCGCTTCGCTGCTGCGGCGGCAGACGGTTTCGAGGCGGTGGAATACCTGTTCCCGTACGATTTCACGGCGGCCGAAATCAAACAGCGTCTGGTCGACAACAAGCTGACTCAAGCGCTGTTCAACGCCCCTCCGGGTGATTGGGCCAAAGGTGAGCGCGGCATTGCTTCGCTGCCGGGTCGTGAAGAGGAATTCCGCGCTGGCATTCAGAAGGCGCTGGAGTATGCAGCGGTACTGGGCAACGATCGCATCCACGTGATGGCAGGCTTGCTGCCGAGCGAAGACCTGCGCGAGAAGCACCACGCGGTGTACATCGAAAACCTGCGCTACGCGGCGCAGGAAGCGGCCAAAGTAGGTGTCACGGTGCTGATCGAGCCGATCAACACCCGCGACATGCCGGGCTTCTTCCTGAACCGTCAAGATCAGGGCCAAGCGGTGTGCAAGGAAGTGGGCGAGGCGAACCTGAAAGTGCAGTTCGACTTCTACCACTGCCAGATCGTCGAAGGCGATGTGATCAGCAAACTGCGTCGCGACTTCGCAGGCGTCGGCCACATCCAGATCGCGGGCGTGCCGGATCGTCACGAGCCGAATCTGGGCGAAGTGAATTACCCGTGGATCTTCGAAGAAATCGACCGCCTGGGTTACACCGGCTGGATCGGCTGCGAGTACCGTCCGAAGGGCGATACCAGCGAAGGGTTGCAGTGGTTGCGAGATTGGAAAGCTGCTAACCCGGCGTAACATACACCGCTAAACCCGTGGGAGCCGGCTTGCTGGCGAAGGCGTCAGGTCAGACAGCACAACGCTGAATGACACACCGCCTTCGCCAGCAAGCCGGCTCCCACAAGGTTTGTTCGTTTCGTCAAATCATTCGCCGATCACTTCTTCCTTGAACTGATCCTTGATGTACGTAATCTCGGTCTTGCCATGCGGTGCGGGCAAACCGTCCTCTCCCAGATTCACGAACACCATTTTGTCGACCGTCAGAATGCTCTTGCGGGTGATCTTGTTGCGCACTTCGCACATCAGGGTGATCGACGTACGGCCAAACTCCGTAGCGGTGATGCCCAACTCAATAATGTCACCCTGGCGCGAGGCGCTGACGAAGTTGATCTCGGAGATGTACTTGGTCACCACACGCTGGTTGCCCAGTTGCACGATGGCGTAGATCGCCGCCTCTTCGTCGATCCAGCGCAGCAGGCTGCCACCGAACAGCGTGCCGTTCGGGTTGAGGTCTTCGGGCTTTACCCACTTGCGAGTGTGGAAATTCATGATTCGCTCCTGTCATCTGCCTGTTGATGACCAGCATAGTGCCAGCCCTGGGCATTAACCTCCATTGAGCATCGACTATGGTCTCGATTAGTCGCTCGTCATTTATCTGAACGCGCCTCTTGGGCTGAACCAGAGACGCCGCTATACTCTCCCCCGCTTCAAAAAACGGTCATCACCGCTTGATACCGTTTTCCCGCCACCTGTCCGAGGGGCGCTGCAGCAGGTCAGACCTGTCAGGCTCGGATGGGGCGTTGTCTGCTCGCTTCGGGCAGGCCTTAAACGCACAACGGCGCCCATTCGCACACTACGAATGGAGACTCTTTATGAGCGCTGTACTGACGCCCAACGATTTCAACGACTACAAGGTCGCGGACATTTCCCTGGCTGCCTGGGGCCGTCGCGAAACCATCATCGCTGAATCCGAAATGCCAGCCCTGATGGGCCTGCGTCGCAAGTATGCCGGTGAGCAACCGCTCAAGGGCGCGAAGATTCTCGGCTGCATCCACATGACCATTCAGACTGCCGTGCTGATCGAAACCCTGGTTGCCCTGGGTGCCGAAGTACGCTGGTCGTCCTGCAACATTTTCTCGACTCAGGACCAGGCCGCTGCTGCCATTGCCGCTGCCGGTATCCCGGTATTCGCCTGGAAAGGTGAAACCGAGCAAGAGTACGAGTGGTGCATCGAACAGACCATCCTGAAAGACGGTCAGCCTTGGGACGCCAACATGATCCTCGACGACGGCGGTGACCTGACCGAGATCCTGCACAAGAAATACCCGCAGATGCTGGAGCGCATCCACGGCGTCACCGAAGAAACCACCACCGGCGTTCACCGCCTGCTGGACATGCTGGCCAAGGGCGAACTGAAGATCCCTGCGATCAACGTCAACGACTCGGTCACCAAGAGCAAGAACGACAACAAATACGGCTGCCGTCACAGCCTGAACGACGCCATCAAGCGGGGCACCGACCACCTGCTGTCGGGCAAGCAAGCGCTGGTTGTCGGCTACGGCGACGTGGGCAAGGGCTCGGCTCAGTCCCTGCGTCAGGAAGGCATGATCGTTAAAGTCACCGAAGTTGACCCGATCTGCGCCATGCAAGCCTGCATGGACGGTTTCGAAGTGGTTTCGCCGTTCATCAACGGCGAAAACGACGGCACCGAAGCCAGCATCGACAAGGCTCTGCTGGGCAAGATCGACCTGATCGTGACCACCACCGGCAACGTCAACGTCTGCGACGCGAACATGCTCAAAGCGCTGAAAAAACGCGCTGTGGTCTGCAACATCGGTCACTTCGACAACGAAATCGACACCGCTTTCATGCGCAAGAACTGGGCATGGGAAGAAGTGAAGCCTCAGGTGCACAAGATCCATCGTACCGGCGCTGGCGAGTTCGACCCACAGAACGACGACTACCTGATCCTGCTGGCCGAAGGCCGTCTGGTGAACCTGGGCAACGCCACCGGTCACCCAAGCCGCATCATGGACGGCTCGTTCGCCAACCAGGTCCTGGCTCAGATCTTCCTGTTCGGCCAGAAATACGCTGACCTGAGCCCGGCTCAGAAAGCCGAGCGCCTGACCGTCGAAGTTCTGCCGAAGAAGCTGGACGAAGAAGTGGCACTGGAAATGGTACGTGGCTTCGGCGGCGTCGTGACCAAACTGACCAAGACCCAGGCCGACTACATCGGCGTGACCGTCGAAGGTCCGTTCAAGCCGCACGCTTACCGCTACTGATACGTCTGCGGGAGTGGCTTGCCCACCGTCATGGGCAAGCCACTCCCGCACGAACGACCGCTACTCTGTGGGAGCCGGCTTGCTGGCTCCCACAGGATTTGAGTCAGGTTTTAGAGTTTCCCAGGATACGACCATGTCCCAAGACCGTCGCTACAGCTTCGAATTCTTCCCGACGAAGACCGACGCTGGTCATGAAAAACTGATGGCCGTTGCCCGTACGCTGGCAGGCTACAACCCTGACTTCTTCTCCTGCACCTACGGTGCGGGCGGGTCCACGCGCGAACGTACAATCAGTACCGTGATGCAACTGGAAAAAGAAGTGAACATTCCGTCCGCTCCGCACCTGTCGTGCGTGGGTGACAGCAAGGCCGATCTGCGCGGTCTGCTCAAGCAATATCAGGAAGCCGGCATCAACCGCATCGTCGCGCTGCGCGGTGACTTGCCATCCGGGATGGGCACCTCCGGCGGCGAATTGCTTCACGCCAACGATCTGGTGAGCTTCATCCGTGAAGAAACTGGCAGCCACTTCCACATCGAAGTCGCCGCTTATCCTGAAATGCATCCACAGGCGCGCAATTTCGAAGACGACATCAAGAACTTCGTGCGCAAAGCCAATGCCGGTGCCGACAGCGCCATCACCCAATACTTCTTCAACGCCGACAGCTATTTCTACTTCGTCGAGCGCGTACAGAAGCTGGGTGTGAACATCCCGATCGTGCCGGGCATCATGCCCATCACCAACTACAGCAAGCTGGCGCGCTTTTCTGATGCCTGCGGCGCAGAAATCCCACGCTGGATTCGCAAACAACTGGAAGCTTACGGCGACGATTCAGCGAGCATCCTGGCGTTTGGCGAGCAGGTCGTGACACAGATGTGCGAGCGATTGTTGCAAGGCGGCGCACCGGGTTTGCACTTCTACACGATGAACCAGGCTGAACCTAGCCTGTCTGTCTGGAACAATCTGAAGCTGCCCCGCTAAACGGCGGAAATCTGTCTCGAACACCCCGGTCACTATAGGGTAATGTTCGTTCGGCAGGCTGATAGCACAGGGCCTGCCAATGCCCTACCGAGACGGATTCCAAGCAGTTGACCTCACCTAATAGCAGTACCTCTCGCCCGCAGTTGGTTTATCTGGTCTTCGGTGCCGAGACCTACCATCAAGAAGCGGTGTTCAGTATTGCCAGTGCATGGGCCAAAACCCGTGACCTGGCCGAGCGCCCTTTTGACATTCAGGTATTCACCGATAACCCCGAACCTTATCGAGAGCTGCCCGTTCGGATAAGGCCTTTCGATACCGAGCTACGCCACACCTGGAGCGGGCCGCATCAGTACCACTTCCGTTGCAAGCACATGGTGGCGCGCACGGTACTGGAAGAATCGGACAAAGCGATCCTGATCGACACCGATACATTCTTCCACCACTCCCCGATGGCACTGTTCGAGCGAATTCAGCCCGGCACCTTGCTGTGCAATGCGCTACGCCTGCGCTTTGTCGATTACAAAGAGTCCTCGCTGTACACCGTACTGGCCAAGGAGCTCGCACAGCGCAACCTGGCCGACGACCAGATGGTCCTCATCAACTCCGGCGTCATCGGTCTGATGCGTCAGGACATTGCTGTGCTGGATAAGTCGATCGCCTTGATGGACGAGTATTTTCCCCGCGTACCGGGCGCCGTGATCATGGAAGAGTTCTGCCTGGGAATCGCCGCCTATCGCTCCCTGAGCGTGGCCGAATGCCCCGACCTGATTCATCACTATTGGAGCCGCAAACAGCTGTTCCGGGCCAAGGTGCGCGCCTGGCTGAACAAGCACGCGAGCGATCCGTTGAGCGATCATGCGCTGGCGGACACCGTCAACGTTTCCGAAAAACTGCCTCGCCCGTCGACGTTCCAACGCCTGGTCTACAAAGGCGCGACACTTGCCGTACCTGCTCAGCAACGGCAGTTCGTTCGTGAAGTGCTTTATGGCTGCTGCGATTACCCGAACGAGTTCGACCGGGCATGCTCCCACGCCTGGTGGGAAAAGGCATTCAGCAACGCTGAACAGCGAATGAAACGCCGCATTCCGCAGGAACAGCTCAAACAGTGGCTCGACCACTGGGCCGTCCGACGACTGCTGGGACGTCAACGCGAGGCGATCTTCCAGCACCTGGTCAAAACACAAACCGAGCACTGACCTGCATTCCAGAGCGGCGGCTTTCATGCGTTGCTCTGGATTTTCGCTTCTCATCCCGAGGCGCGCGTCGTACTCTCGCGCCATGTCTCCGACCGCTCGCTTGCTGCTCACCCTCCTTCTCATTTGCCTGAGCTTCAACGTTCTGGGCGAGAAGCTGCGCATCGTGACCGAACCTTGGGCGCCTTATGCGATGGTCGAAAACGGCCAGGCCTCGGGGCTGGACTACGAAACCACGGCTATCGTCTTTCAGCGGCTGGGCATCGAAGTACAGTGGCAATTCCTGCCGTGGAAACGCTGCCTGCTGATGTTGCAACAAGGCGAAGCTGATGGCGCGCTGGATATCTTCAAGGTCAACGAGCGAGACGATTTGCTGCTGTACCCAAACGAACCCTTGTCCGACGTGAACTGGGTACTGTTTCAGGCCAACGCACGACCTCATCCCTTCAACCGCCTCGACGACCTCAAAGGCCTGACCGTGGGGATTTCTCCGGGCTACCTGTACACCCCGGAATTCGACAGTTCGACCGCGTTCATTCGCGAACCCGCCCCCAGCCATGAAGCCAACTTTGGCAAATTGATCCGGGGCCGCATCGACTTGCTGGTGACAGACCGCCGCCTAGGCCAGCAAATGCTGGCGCAACTGGGGTTGAGCGATCAGGTAAGCCAATTGCCCACAGTCCTGAGCACCCGCGAGCAATTTCTCGCGCTGCGACGCAACGCGGGCATGGATTTTCTGGTACAACGCTTCGGTGCAGAACTGAAGCGTTTCAAGCGCGAACCCGCTTACGCTCAACTGGTGGAGCGCTACACTGGGGAAACGCTGGTGGCACCTGCAAATGCCCCGACCGGACCCGCGACGCACAGCGCTGAAAAAACCGTTGAGCAGCACGAACGCAGCGCATTGTGATTGCTCTGTTATACTCCGGCGTTCCCGCCAGGCTTACGCCCGGATGCTCGGTCTCCCAGAAGACTTCTCGATCACGTCAGCAGCGCATTTTTCATTCACGCGCCCCTGCCACGAGTTGAACTTACAGACCCCGGGATCGCGCGCCGATTCGTGCAGCGCAGATCATTCCTATTCGGGCCCCTTGGCCCCAACTTAAGACAGGATTACTCATGTCCTTTGCTTCCCTCGGTCTCTCCGAGGCTTTAGTCAGCGCCATCGAGGCTGCTGGCTATACCCAGCCTACTCCGGTGCAACAGCGGGCCATTCCCGCCGTGTTGCAAGGCCGCGATCTGATGGTCGCTGCTCAGACAGGTACGGGAAAAACCGGTGGTTTCGCGCTCCCGATTCTGGAGCGCCTGTTCCCCGCCGGTCACCCGGACAAATCCCAACGCCACGGCCCGCGTCAGCCGCGCGTACTGGTCCTGACCCCGACGCGTGAACTGGCCGCGCAGGTTCACGACAGCTTCAAGATCTACGCCAAGAACCTCAAGTTCGTCAGCGCCTGCATCTTCGGCGGCGTTGGCATGAACCCGCAGGTTCAGGCCATGGCCCGTGGTGTCGACGTGCTGGTCGCCTGCCCGGGCCGTTTGCTGGACCTGGCCGGTCAGGGCAGCGTTGATCTGTCCCACGTCGAAATCCTCGTTCTCGACGAAGCCGACCGCATGCTCGACATGGGCTTCGTCCATGACGTGAAAAAAGTCCTTGCGCGCCTGCCCGCCAAACGCCAGAACCTGCTGTTCTCGGCCACCTTCTCGGCGGACATCACCGCGCTGGCCAGCAAGCTGCTGCACGACCCTGAACGCATCGAAGTCACGCCGCCGAACACCACGGTCGAGCGCATCGAGCAGCGAGTTTTCCGCCTGCCTGCCAACCACAAGCGCTCGCTGCTGGCGCACCTGATCACTCAGGGCGCGTGGGAACAGGTGCTGGTCTTCACCCGCACCAAGCACGGCGCCAACCGTCTGGCCGAGTACCTGGACAAACACGGCCTGAGCGCTGTGGCGATCCACGGCAACAAGAGCCAGAACGCCCGCACCAAAGCCCTGGCCGACTTCAAGGCAGGCAGCGTGCGCATCATGGTCGCGACCGACATCGCGGCACGCGGCCTGGACATCGACCAACTGCCTCATGTGGTCAACTTCGAGCTGCCTAACGTCGACGAAGACTACGTGCACCGCATCGGTCGTACCGGCCGTGCGGGCCGTACTGGCGAGGCGATCTCCCTGGTTGCGCCAGACGAAGAGAAACTGCTCAAAAGCATCGAGCGCATGACCAAGCAGAAGATCCCGGATGGCGATCTGATGGGCTTCGACATCAACTCGGTCGAAGCTGAAAAGCCTGAAGTACGCGAGCGCCCTGATGTGCGCAACCCGCGAAACGGCCGTGGCCAGCGTGGCGAAAACGCCAACGGCGGTCGCAAAGACAAAGGCAAGGACAAGGGCAAAGAGAAAGACAAGGAAAAACCGGCTGCTGCCGCGACCGCCGAAGGTGAACAACGCCCGGCCCGCAATCAGCAGCGTCGGCAGAAGCCTCGTCAGGGTACGCCATCCGCCGAAGCACGCCCTTCCAAGCCGCCAGCGCCTCGCGCTGATCGCGATCCGGAAGAGTTTCTGGATGATGATGTTGATAACTTCGGCAACCGCGCCGATTACGTCAGCCCATACCAGAACAAGAACTCGCAAGGCCGCAACCGCCGTCCGGGCGCTCCTGCTGCCGCAGGTTCGACGCAGGCACCGCGCGGTCAGTCCGCAGGTCGCAACGGTTCGCGCAATGGTTCAGGTGGTGGCGCGAGCAAAGGCACAGCAGCAGGTGCGGGTACTCAAGGCAAGCGCAATGGCCAACCTCGTAACGGTTCTGGCCGTCGCGAAGACCAGCCACGCAACCGCCGCCCGTCCCGCGACGACCAACAAGCGCGCCAGGAGCCCGCTGTCCGTGGGCCTCGCGATGGCCAGCCTGGGCCGAAGATCATGCATAAAGAGTCCAAGATCGACCGGTTCCCGTCTGCTGAAATGCTTGATCAGTTGCCAAGCCGCCCACGGGGTGAAAAGCCAGCGCTGCTGACGCGTAACCGCGACAGCTAACGCCTGCGGGGGAATCTTGTTGCCTGGCCGGGCGCCTTCACCAGCAAGCCGGCTTCCACAGTAAGGCGTGTCGAGCCATAGATTTGTGGTCGACGCCGGTTCTGTGGGAGCCGCCTTGGTGGCGAAGGCGGTAGATCGGACACACCTCCATTGGCTGACACGCCTCCCCCGACCAGTTCGTAGGAATCGCGCTGTGAGCTGAAACAAAAACGCCGACCCTGAGGTCGGCGTTTTTGTTGGCAAGCCCGTATTACTTGGCTTTCACACCTTCGAACGAGATGTCGAAGGTCACAGTGTCAGACTGTGGACCCAGGTCCATCATCTTGCCGAAGTCGGAACGTTTGATGGTGGTGGTGCCGTTGAAGCCAGCACGGTAGCCGCCCCATGGATCCTTGCCTTCGCCGTTGAAGACGGCCTTGATGACGATTGGCTTGGTGACGCCATGCAGAGTCAGATCGCCGGTCACGTCAGCAGTGTCTTTGCCATCGGCGTTTTTGCCGGTCGACTTGACGCTGGTGGAGACGAACTTGGCGTCAGGGTAGGTCGCGACGTCCAGGAAGTCCTTGCTGCTGATGTGTTTGTTACGCTCAGCGTGGTTGGTGTCGACGCTGGCAGTTTTGATGTCGATGCTGATTTTGCTGTCTTCAGGTTTGGCAGCGTCGAAGCTGAACGTACCGCTCCAGTCCTTGAATGTACCGGTGATGAAGCTGTAGCCCAGGTGGCTGATCTTGAAATCGATGAAGGCGTGTTGGCCTTCCTTGTCGATGGTGTAGTCAGCGGCCATTGCCTGACCCGCTGTCAGCAGCGCGGAACCCAGAGCCAGTGCAGCAAGTGTCTTTTTCAACATACGTCTTCTTCCTTCTGAGTTGAATTCAGGCCTTGCGGCCAAGCATACGAATGAGTGTGGCATCACGGTCGATGAAGTGATGCTTCAAGGCGGCCAGCCCGTGGAGTACCGCAAAGATCACCAGCGTCCAGGCCAGGTACAGGTGCACTTCACCGGCAACATCCGCCTGGTCGGGCAGTCCGCTGATCAGCGCAGGCACTTCAAACAATCCGAACACCGGAATCCCGACACCTTCGGCGGTGGAAATCAGGTAACCGGCAAACATCACCAGGAACAGGTCCAGATAAAGGAACGCATGCCCCAGTTTGGCGGCGATCCGCACGAACCGACTGTGGTTGGCCGGAGCAGGCGGCGGTGGGCTGACGAAGCGCCATACCACGCGAATCAGCATGAACAAGAACAGGGTGATGCCGATGCTCTTGTGCAGATCCGGACCCGCCTTGCGCCAGGCATCGTAGTAGCCCAGACCGACCATCCACAGCCCCAGCGCGAACAATCCGAAAACAGTCAGCGCGACACCCCAGTGCAAAACAATGCTGACCCAGCCATAGCGTGAAGAAGAGTTGCGTAACTGCATGCTAGCGTTCCTGTAAGAGCAGCCCGTTAAAGCTGTGAGCAAGACTATCGGTTTACCTATCGAAAGAAAGCGCAAAATTTCGCTACGAAATATCGGGAAATACGATTGAAATTTCCCGTCATATTTTTCTTCGAAGAGGATTAACGCAACGTTATGGCTCTCCCTCGCTCACCGTGGGAGTCGGCTTGCTGGCGAATGCGGTGTGACAGTCGACATCAATGTAGATGAACCACCGCTTTCGCCAGCAAGCCGATGCCCACAGGATGTGCACCTCCTGACAACACTCTAGACGCTCGCCTTATTCGCGAGACGAAAAAAAAGCGCGGTATGTAACCGCGCCTTTTTCATAGCTCGAACTCAGCGATCAGTTCTTGCTGTCCGCTGCCGGAGTGGCTGCCTTCTCAGTCGTCTTGGCAGGCGCTTTCTTGGTGGCATCAGCCTTGGTCGCAGGCTTGTGCGTCGCGGCAGGTTTGGCTGGGGCCTTTTTTGCAGGCTCCTTGTGCGCCGCTTCTTTCTTGGCAGGCGCCTTCTTCGCAGGCTCGGCAGCAGGCTTGGTTGGCTCAACCACTGGAGCAGGCGGCGCAACCGGAGCAGGTGCCGGGGCTGGAGCAGGAACCGGTGCAGGTTCTGGCGCTTTCTCAACCGGTTTCGGCTCGGGTTTGGAACCACCGAACATGTTCGAGAAGAAGCCACCAATGCCACCGCCGCTTTCCTTCGCTGCAGGCTCAGCTGCTTTTGCAGGCTCGACCTTCACAGGCTCGAACGACTTGCCTGCCGCCAGATCCTGAACCTGACCCGCCGCCCGCTGACCGGTACGCAGCGCACCTTCCAGCGTGCCCGGGTACAGGCTGTCGGTGTGTTCACCCGCAAACGCAATGCGTTGCAGTGGTTTTTCCCACAGGCGCCAGTATTTGCTGATCTGCCCTGGACCGAACGCCAGATACGCGCCGCCGGTGGACGGATCGACGCTGGAGCGGCGGATCTCGTAACCGGTGAATGCACCCCGCGCTTGTGGATAGAACGCATGCAGACGAATCAGCACCTGATCCACCATCTGCTTGTCGCCAAACGCCTGCATGATCCGCGCATTGTCGCCGGACAGGTTGATCACAGCGTTCGCACCACCTTTGAGCGCAGGCTCGATCCATAGCATGCCCAGACCGGTGTTGCTGTAAATCTCACCGGACATCCGCGCCTTGCTGTCCCAGACCGGGGTTTTGAACTTCAACATGATCTGGTCGTGCCAGCCGTAGTTGGTGCTCTTGATCGCGCCCTGATGCTGTGCATCCAGCGCCGGGGTCAGCTGAATCTTGCTCAACGCGCGCAAGGGTACGGCGAGGACCACATACTCGGCCTCGTAACCCACCGAACCCACTTTGACGGTCACGCCGTCCTTGTCCTGGTTGATGGCCGACACCGGCGAGTTGGTCTTGATCACTTTCAGCTGTTTGACGAATGCCTCGGCGAGTACCGCGCTGCCGCCGGGCAGACGTGCAGCACGACGATCACGGTCGTCCACGTTGCGATTGACCCGCGATTGCTGGGCGAAATACAGCAGCGACAGGCGCGAAGGCTCGTCGTAACGGGTACGAATCTGCTGGTTGATCAACTGACGTGCGGTCGGTGGCAGGTTTAGACGGTCCAGCCAGTTGGACACGTTGATCTGATCCAGCGCGAACAACGTGCTGTTGGCGGCAGGGTTTTCCGGATCGGTGATGGATTTGGCCAGATCGTCCAGCGTCGTTTCGTAACGTTTGATCGCTTCGGCCGTCGCCGGTTGCTTGGTGGCCAGATCGGCGGCGGAGAAATACTCGCCTTCGATCAGGTAACCCGGTGTCCGCACAAACTCAGGCGCAGGCACCGGTTTGAGGTTGAAGCGGTCCAGGTATTGATTGAGAACAGGTTGCGCCTTGGCATTGCCGATCCATTCACTGCCTGCCAGGCCTGAACGGCCGCCGACGGTGGGCTTGGCTTCCAGCAACGTGACTTGCCAGCCCTTGCTTTGCAACTCATAGGCTGCCGTCAGGCCCGCCAGACCACCGCCCACGACAATCGCCGTATGCGGTTTTTCCACAGCCAGCGCCGACGCGCTGACCAGCCCAACCATCACCAGCGCACAGGCGCGCAGCCAACCAGAAAGCATTCGGGGAAACTCCGGAGTGAAACGAGGGAATTATCGGATTCAGACGTCCGATTCTTCGAAGAGCGCGCAGGATACGCCAGCCGCGAAAGCCCCGCTAGCGGTGTCCATCAAGCCGATTTCTGACGGTTAAAGGTTGTCCCCTCGCCATGCATTGCATAGGCTTGCGCGATTGTTTTGCCCTCGCCTCGGGCGAGCCGTACCTGGAGATGACCAATGGGCCTGAATGACCAGTGGATGCAGCGTGACCTCAAGGTCCTGTGGCACCCCTGCACCCAGATGAAAGACCACGAACAGCTGCCGCTGATCCCGATCAAACGCGGTGAAGGGGTGTGGCTGGAGGACTTCGAAGGCAAGCGTTATCTGGACGCTGTCAGCTCCTGGTGGGTCAATGTGTTTGGCCACGCCAATCCACGCATCAATCAGCGCATCAAGGACCAGGTCGATCAACTGGAACACGTGATTCTCGCTGGCTTCAGCCATCAGCCCGTCATCGAACTGTCCGAGCGTCTAGTGGCCATGACGCCAGAGGGCCTGACCCGCTGCTTCTACGCCGATAACGGCTCGTCCTGCATCGAAGTCGCGTTGAAAATGAGCTTTCACTACTGGCTCAACCGCGGCAAACCAAACAAGAAACGCTACATCACCCTGACCAACAGCTACCACGGCGAAACCGTGGCGGCGATGTCGGTGGGTGATGTGCCACTGTTCACCGAGACCTACAAAGCGCTGTTGATGGACACCATCAAAGTGCCGAGCCCCGATTGCTACCACCGCCCGGAAGGCGTGAGCTGGGAAGAGCACACCCGCACGATGTTTGCGGTGATGGAGCAAACCATCGCCGAGCACCACGACACCGTTGCGGCGGTGATCATCGAGCCGTTGATTCAGGGCGCGGGCGGCATGCGCATGTACGACCCGATTTACCTCAAGCTGCTTCGGGAGGCCTGCGATCGTTATGGCGTGCATCTGATTCATGACGAAATCGCCGTGGGCTTTGGCCGCACCGGGACCATGTTCGCCTGTGAACAGGCCGGTATTCGCCCGGACTTCCTGTGCCTGTCCAAAGCGTTGACCGGCGGTTACCTGCCACTGGCGGCGTGCCTGACCACCGATGACGTCTATGAGGCGTTCTACGACGACTACCCGACCCTGCGCGCCTTCCTGCACTCCCACAGCTACACAGGCAACCCGCTGGCCTGTGCGGCGGCGCTGGCGACGCTGGACATCTTCGAGCAGGACAACGTCATCGAGAATAACAAGACGCTGGCGCAGCGCATGAAGACCGCGACGGCGCACCTGGTGGATCACCCGAACGTCGCCGAGGTGCGCCAGACCGGCATGGCGCTGGCCATCGAAATGGTGCAGGACAAGGCCAGCAAAGCGGCGTATCCGTGGCAGGAGCGCCGTGGCCTGAAAGTCTTCGAACACGCCCTGACCCGTGGCGCCCTCCTGCGCCCGCTCGGCAGCGTGGTGTATTTCCTGCCGCCGTATGTCATCACCCCGGAGCAGATCGACTTCCTCGCCGAAGTGGCCAGCGAAGGCATCGACATCGCCACCCGCAGCAGCATCAGCGTGGCCGTGCGTGAGAACTTCCATCCGGATTTCCGTGATCCGGGTTGATTGGAACTGAACGCTCCCCTGTCAGGTTGCCCCTGACTTGTGGGAGCCGGCTTGCTGGCGAAGGCGGTGTGACAGTCGACATCAATATAGATGACCCATCGCTTTCGCCAGCAAGCCGGCTCCCACAGGAATATGCGCAGTACCTGAAGAATTCACTGATTCACAGAGAAACAACCATGAGACTCTCCCGCTTTTTCATCGACGCCCCACTGAGCATCGGCGAACACGAATTGCCTGAAGCCCAGGCGCATTACATCGGTCGCGTGTTGCGCATGGCCGAGGGCGACGCGGTGCAGTTGTTCGACGGCTCAGGCCTGGAGTTTCGCGCCGCGCTGGTGGAAGTTGGTAAGAAGCGGGTCCGCGTGCAGGTCAGCGAAAGCTTCGCGGGCCTGACCGAGTCGCCCTTGCAGATCCACTTGGGTCAGGGCCTGTCCCGTGGCGAACGCATGGACTGGGCGATTCAAAAAGCCACCGAACTGGGCGTTTCGCAGATCACCCCGATCATCAGTGAACGCTGCGAAGTTCGACTTAAAGATGAACGCGCCGAAAAGCGCCAGGCCCACTGGCAACAGATCGCGATCAGCGCTTGCGAGCAATGTGGACGGTCAGTGGTGCCGGTGATCAACGCACCGGTCACAGTGGCTGACTGGCTCAAGCAGACCGAAGCCGATTTGAAGCTGGTGCTCCATCCGGTGGCCGAACCGCTGGTCAGCCATGAAAAGCCCGGCACGCTGGCGTTTCTGATTGGCCCGGAAGGCGGACTGAACGATGCGGAAGTCGATCAGGCAAAAAACGCAGGTTTCCATGCCGCCCGCCTCGGCCCGCGTGTACTGCGCACCGAAACCGCGCCGGTCGTGGCGCTGAGCGTTGCGCAGCAGTTGTGGGGGGATTTCTGAACGATAGGGGCCTGGTGTGAAAAACCGATTTCGACACCAGCACCGAACCTTGTGGGAGCCGGCTTGCTGGCGAATACGGTGAGTCAGTCATGAATCAGTTGCCTGACACCCCGCTTTCGCCAGCAAGTCGGCTCCCACAAGGGAAGCAGTGTGATTACAGTACATACCGCGTAATCGCCACAAAATGCAGCAGACTCCCGGCGATCACGAACAGGTGCCAGATCCCGTGCCAGTGCCGAAAGCGCTTGTCGTAGGCAAAGAAAATAATCCCCACGGTGTACAAGACCCCACCCAGCGCCAGCCACGTGAACCCCGCCGTTCCCAAGGCAGCCATTAACGGTTTAACCGCCACCAACACGATCCACCCCATGACGGCGTAGATCACAATGGACATCACCCGCGCTTCTGAACGCGGTTTGATCTCCTGCAACATGCCGACCACCGCCAGCCCCCAGACAATCCCGAACAGCGTCCAGCCCCACGGCCCGCGCAGGGTCACCAGACAGAACGGGGTGTAGCTGCCTGCGATCAACAGATAAATCGACAGATGATCGACCTTCTGCATGATCACCTTCGCCCGCCCACGCACGCTGTGGTACACGGTCGAGGCGCTGTACAACAGCACCAGCGCCACGCCGTACACCGCGACGCTGACAATCTTCCACACATCTCCGGCAATACTGGCGATCACCAGCAACCACACCGCACCGATGGACGCCAAAACGGCACCCACAAGATGGGTCCAGGCGTTGAATTTTTCTCCGTAGTACATCCGTAAACGACCTCGCTCAGTTGCACGACATGCCTCAAGGCTCCAGCTTATGACCCAAAAGCGCAATCCATGTGTCAGTGTTAATGAGAATTTAATGCAGCCAGCCAGAGACGAGTTGGGCACAATCGAGCCTGCGAACAACAAGAATCCGCGGCGGAAACCAGACGATGCAGATCGATGAAGAACTGACCCTCAAGAAGCTGGAAATCTTTCTGGCCTTCATGCGCACCGGCAATCTTGGGCGCGCGGCGTCGGAATTGCAGACGAGCACGGTCAGCGTTCATCGGGCGATTCACTCACTGGAGAACGCGCTGCGCTGCCCGTTGTTCAAACACGAAGGTCGCAACCTGACGCCGCTCGAAAGCGCATACGTGCTGGAAGAGAAAGCGCAGAGGCTGGTGCAGGACACCGTGGGGATGGTCGAGCAGACTCGCGCAGCGGCAGGGTTTTCAGCAGCGCGCTTCAAGCTGGGCGCGCTGTACTCGCTGACGGTCAAAACCGTGCCGCAGTTGATCATGGGCCTGAAGATCCGCCGCAGCGAGCTGAACATCGATTTAATTCTTGGCTCGAACATCGACCTGTTTTACAAGCTGAAGAACATGGAAGTGGACGCAATTCTGGTGTCGCTCAACGAAAGCGTGAGCGACCCGGATTGCGAGCAGTTGCCGCTGTTCTCCGACGACATTTTTCTCGCAACACCCGCGGACTCGCCGTTTGCACAACAGAGCGAAGTGGACCTGAGTGATCTGCGGGAAATGACCTTCATCACCCTGACCCAAGGCTTCGCCACCCACCGTGACGGCACGCGAGTGTTTCAACAGGCGGGGTTCGAACCAAAAGTAGCGATGCAGGTGAACGACATCTTCACCCTGCTGAGCATGGTCAGTTCGGGGGTGGGCTACGCGCTGCTGCCGGGCCGCATCGCCGCCGTGTACGAAAACCGCGTGCGCCTGATCCCCCTTCAGCCGCGGTATCGCATGCAGCAGCACATTGGTTTGGTGTTTCTCAAGGCCAGGGAGCGCGATCCGAACCTGTTGGCGTTGTTGGCAGAGTGCCGGATGTATTCGAATCGGTTGGCCGAGGGGTAGCTGCAGGGGTGCGCCCTGTAGGAGATTCCATGTTGACTGATCAACCCCTTTCGCCAGCCGGCTCCCACAGAACCGGGGCCGATCCGTGTGGGAGCCGGCTTGCTGGCGAATGCGGCGTGTCAGGCCACTCATTAGTTACTGACACACCTCTTCGCGGGCAAGCGCGCTCCTACGGCCTTCGGCCAGAATCAAGTGCAGATCCGGGCTTAACCCAAAATCCCGCGCACAATGAAATACAGCAGCGAAGGCCCCAGCAAACAGCCCAGCCCGGTGTGAAAGGTTGCGGTCAACGCGCCATACGGCACCAACCGCCGATCCGTCGCCGCAAGGCCCGCTGTCACGCCGCTGACCGTACCTGCCAAGCCACCGAACACCATCGCTGAACGCGGGTTGTCCAGCGCCATCCAGCGTGCCGCCATGGGGGTGCCGACCATCACCAGAATCGCCTTGATCAGCCCAGTCGCAATCGACAACGCCATCACATCCGAACTCGCACCCAACGCCGCCCCAGTCACTGGCCCAACGATATACGTCACCGCGCCCGCACCGATGGTGGTGATGCTCACCGCATCGCGGTAGCCAAACGCATAGGCCACACAGCAACCGACGATGAACGGCAGCACAGTGCCCAGAAATAAAGAGAATGCGCCGATCAACCCGGCCTTTTTCGCCTCAGTGGCCTGCACCTCGAATGCCGTGGCCACGATCGCAAAGTCGCGCAGCATCGCACCGCCCATCAAACCAACACCGGAGAACAGCGCGAGGTCAGCGAGGCCTTTCTGGCCGCCGGTCATCACGCCACCGACCCACGCCAGTACCAGGCCGATCACGATGGCGATGGCCGAGCCGTGGATGCGTCCGAAGGTCAGATGCTTGGACAGCACCACGGAAATCCACATCACCACGCCGACGACAGCGAACGCCGTGATCAGGCCCTGACTGATGAGGTCTTTCTGAATGAGATCCCACATATCAGCGACCTCCTGCCGGTGCGGTGGTCGGCGCGATCACCGAGCTTTCGTGTTTAGGCTCGTGTTTGGGTTCCTCTGCGGGCAATGGCTCACCCTTGTTGATCCGACTGATCAACGCAATCGTGCAGCCGCAAACGACCACCGAACCAATGGCCGCGATCACTGCAATCGGGCCGCCTTTCAACGCCGTGACGACGTTCTGCTGCGCGGCCATGGCCACGACCACCGGAATGTACATCGCGCCCCAGAAGCCGACGCCCATTTCGCAACCCTGGCTCATGCCTCCGCGCTTTTGCATGTAGAGACGGGCGCAGATCAGCAGGATCATCGCGATCCCGACACCGCCCACGTTGGATTTGACTCCCAGCAGCACGCCGAGCAAGTCACCGAGAATCACCCCCGCGAGGGTGCAGATAGCGAGTAACGCAACGCCGTAGATAATCATTGTTTTGCCCTCAATCGTCGAAGTTGTTGTTTTTGTGTTCCTTCGAAAGCAGCAGCCGGTTCAGCCCGTTTATAGTTGGCGACGTTCCTCCTCTCGCGACAGCGCGCTCAGCGTATCCAGCCGGGCGCCCTGAAAGGCGACAGCCGATCCTTGTTCAAACACTCTTCTCGCCAATCCCGTCAAGACAGTGCCAGGCGGTAATTCGATCTGCAGACGCGCACCGCGCTCGTAGGCGGTTTGCACGGTGCTGCGCCAGTCGATGACCCGACACATGTTGAAGGCCAGGTCGTCGCGTAATTTGTCCGCGGTGAACAGCGGGCGAGCGGTGCTGCCGCTCAGGTATTTCAGCGTCGGCACTTGAATCGACACCTCTGCGAACGCCTGCGCCAGCGCCTGTGCGGATTCGCTCAACAGCTCGCAGTGAGAGGGCACGCTGACCGCCAAACGTTTCGCCGTCGCAGCGCCGTCGCCCTTTGCCAGTGATGCAACGTCAGCCATGGCCTGATCATTGCCCGCAATGACGAACTGGTTGTCCGCATTGATATTGGCCAGGTACACCGGGCTGCGCGGGCTGTGGACTTGCGCGACGAGACGTTCGACTACACCCTGATCCAGCCCGATCAACGCTGTCATGCCATAGCCCTGTGGATAAGCGCCCTGCATCAATTCACCCCGCAGAGCGACCAGCCGTACGGCGTCGGCGAAGCTCAAGGCACCTGCGATCACCGCTGCCGGGTAGGCACCAATCGACAGCCCTGCCACGTAATCCGGGGCATTGCCCCGCGCCATCAATAATCGCGAACAGGCGACGCCTGCGATCAGCAAACACAGCTGAACGCTGCGAGTGGACTGCAAGGACTCGGGGGAATCCAGATCCAGTACTTCTTCATTCAGCGCGTCGCTGGCTTCGCGTAGGCATTCGCCAATCAACGGATCGCTCGGCAGCGCGTGCAACATGTCCGCCTGCTGTGCGCCTTGGCCGGGAAACGCCCAAAAGCTGCTCATGCTGCGCACTCCTGGGCCAGCCACGGGTTGCTCACCAGTCGCGCGCCCTCGTCCGCTTTGAGCAATACCTGCCGCGCGGAACCCGCCCATTCGCGCAAAGCCACCGCCCCGAATGGAGTTTGCAGTTGCAGGTCAATGCGACAGGCCGCGCCGTCCAGCGCTTCGAGCAGTTCAACGGCCCGTTGGCGGCTGAAGAACGACTCGGCGCGCAAGATCAAATCCAGATCGCTGTCCTGATGCAGCACCTTGATGCCCGTCGCCAACTCAAAACCGGCGCTGCCCGCAATACCCCACGGCAAACTCACGGCATCCAGCATCGGACGTATCTGTTTCAGCGCACGCAACGCTGGCCACTCGGTGCCCAAGTTGTCCACAGCATCGACCAACTGCTCAGGTCGGACCTGCCGCGCGATGTCGGCCAGTTTCATCACCATCGCGAAGCGCTGATCCCGCGTGCGACCTCGAACCCCCACAGCTATGCAGCCCGCCGCTACCTGCGCCCGGCGCACTACCACTGGATGCCCAAGGCTGACCGCCTCGACCACCCACGCAGGCGCGTCGGCAGGCAAAGCGGCCACCGGCATGCCCCACAACAAATCGTGGGGCTGCACGGGCAGGTTGAGGCGCATTACCACTGCGCCCGCAACAGTTCGCGGACTTTCGAAGACGCCGCCCGGTTAGGCGCGCCCAGCCGCGAACTCAAATCGTTGCTGCCGCCTTGAACGTCTTTGATCGCCGCGATCAGGCACTCCTGAACCGCGCTGATATCCCCGGCAGCCGGTTGTTCGATCTGGCTCACCGAAAGGCTTTCCCAGAGCAGGCCCAGCCCCGCGTAGCTGTCGATGTCATAGGCCATCGGCGGGATGCTCGCGGCGAACTTTTCCAGTTCTTCGACACTGCGCAAGGTGACGCGGGCTGCCGAGGCTTTGCCCATCGCGTGCACCATCACACCCGGATCGCGAAGGGCGATCAAACGGTTGGCCTGGTAGCCATGAGCGAGAAACGCGCCGGACATTGCCTTACCCACCAGTAAGCCAATCACCGGATGCCCGGCCAGCCGCGCGCGAGCATACGCATCGACTGCCCCGGCCAGCGCCTGATGAATACCCAATGCCTCTTCGCGACGGCCATAGGCCTGGCTCGGCACGTCGATGATGGCTACCAATGCACGCTTTTGCGGGCTTTGCCGATCCAGTTCGATGGCGGCATCGACAGCTTTCGCCAGCCCCCAGCCTTCCAGCAAACCGACCTCGCCGTTCCGGGCGCGAGGGAAGCGGTTGCTTGAGTCAGCCACTACCGCGAGAAAACGCGCAGGCTGAGCGCCCAACTGGCCATCGGCAACTTTGACCGATGCGGGCAAACCCACCACGTGCGAAGCGCCAGCGCTCAGAGCATTGAACCAGTTCAAACCGCGGACGGACGCACTCATGGCTGTTCTCCTTTGTAGAGCGCGCGAACAGCAGCAGGCTCGATTTGTGAGGCGGTGTCCAGACCGGACAGCCGTTCCAGGAACACTCCGTACTGGCTGCTGCGTTCGTGTTCCGGTATGCCTTTTTGCAGCAGCGTTTCCACCTGCTGCGAAATGACAGCGATGTCGTCGGCGACGTAAGCGTCTACCAGACCGCTGGCGTAACGCTGCTCGCCCCCGGTCAGGCTCCAGATGAAAGGCCGGTCGCGGGAGTCATATTCTTCGATGCCTGCTTCCTGCTCGATCACCTGCGGGCCGTTCAGCCCGAGACGCGCCTCTTGAGTCACCACCAGATAGCTGCACAGCCCGGCGGCGATGGACATGCCGCCAAAGCAACCGACGCTGCCCGCCACCACGCCGATCACCGGCTGATAACGACGCAGATCGACAATGGCTGCATGAATTTCGGCAATCGCAGCAAGCCCCAGATTGGCCTCCTGCAAGCGCACGCCACCGGTTTCCAGCAACAGAACGGCTGCGGTCGGGATGCCTTTGCGGTTGTCTTCAGCCGCCAGCTCCAGTGCACCGGCCATTTTCGCGCCGCCGACTTCGCCCATGCTGCCGCCCTGAAAGGCCCCTTCAATGGCGCAGATCACCACCGGCTGACCACCGATCGAACCTTTGGCGACAACCACGCCGTCGTCGGCTTGCGGCACCACGCCCTGCTTCGCCAACCAAGGCGACGTAACGCGCGCAAAGGGATCGATCAGTTCGCGAAAGCTGCCTTCGTCGAGCAGTGCACGGGCACGTTGCCGAGCACCGAGTTCGACGAAGCTGTGTTGTTTGAGCAGACGGGCGCTGTCAGTCATGACCGATCTCCTCGAAACCTTGCTCCAGACGCAGGCGCACCACGCCGGGGGTCGCGCCGAAGTCGTGGATATCGATGCTCAGGGCAGGCGGCGTCTGACCGTCGAACATGCGCTCGAACAGGTGCTGCCAGCGCGCCGAACTGCCGTTCACTGACGTCAGCACTTGAATCGTCAACTTGCCCGGCAGGCCGGGTTCAAGCAGCACTTCCAGATCACCGGAACCCACACAGCCCACCAGCGCCCGCCCCAAAGGCGGTTGGCCCGCCGGGAATTCGAAAGACAGGGTTTCCATCACATAGTCCTCGTTTCAATGCCGAGCGCAGGCTCAAGGCAATCGATAAACAGGCAAGCGGCCAGCAAATCGGCAGCGCCTCCCGGAGATGCGTTCAGGCTCAGCAATTGCTGATCCAGCTCATGCAAGGCGCGACGACCGCTGAGGGTCGCACTGCCACCAGCGTCGAGCACACGTTGCGCGCCGAACTGCATGGTCTGCAGCCCGTGCTCGCCTGCGCGATACAGCACGCAGGTGTCGGAGAGCGTGGTCATGATTGCCAGCAAGGCATCGAGCCGAGCGTTCTGTTCACCATGCCCCGCTGTGCGGCTGCGCTGGAGTTGCGGCAAGCCGGTTTGCGTGACGGACGGAAAGCCCATCTGCGCCTGCTCTCTGGCGCCCATCGCGCCGAACTTGCGAGCGACCTGCGCGCCATGACTGTTGGTGGCAGGCTGCTGACGATCCTCGATCAACGCCAGACAACCCGCGCGCAGGCCCAAGCCCGCAGGTGACAGATCCTCTGGATCAAGCGCGGCTGCCGTGACCAGCAAACCCAGTGCCCAGATCGCGCCGCGATGGGTATTCACGTCGCCCGTGGTGCGCATCATGGCGGCCTCGCCTTCGCGACCGATCCGGCCAATCGCCTCTCTCAACGGCTGGTTGATTTCACCGATCTCAATGGCCACTTCGGCCATCTCTTTGAACGCAGGCCAGAGGGACAAGGCCGAGGCGTGCATCAGCCCCAGATGCAGGTCTTTGTGGGCGCCACTGCTGCGACGGTCCACCAGCGCGGGTTTGGGCGAGAGGTCAGCCTCGTCGATCAGCGCGTCCACCGCCAAATCTGCGAGCCGCTCGGCCAATGGCAGCGAACGTGATGCTTCGTTGAATGCAACGTTAAGTGCACGCATCACCAGCTCCTGAATTTCGCAGGCGGGTTGTACAAGCCTCCGGACCACTCCACCAATTCGGCAATGCTCTTGGCGGCCAGCAGTTCACGCGTGGCGTCGGTGCGGCGAATACCCAAATCTTCCGGCAGCGCGATCAAGCCTTCACGGCGCATGCGAGCGGTGTCTTTGGGGTTGTGGCGCAAGCCGATGGCCGTGACGCCTGCAACGGCGGCGATCATCGCCTGGCGCTCTTCCAGGCTGCGTGCTTTGTACAGATAGGCGATGCCTTCTTCAGTCAGCAGGTGAGTCACGTCGTCGCCGTAGACCATGATCGGCGCCAGCGGCATGCCGCTTTTCTTCGCCACCTCAATAGCGTCCAGCTTCTCAACGAAGGTCGGTTTGCCGCCCTCCTGAAAGGTTTCGACCATCTGCACCACCAGCTTTTTGCCCCGAGCCAGATAAGCGTCGGTATCGGGGGTTTGCTGACGCATATCGAGCCAGGCCGGGGTGCCATGACGACGACCGCGTGGGTCATGGCCCATGTTCGGCGCGCCGCCGAAACCGGCGAGACGACCCCGAGTCACGGTGGAGGAATGGCCATCACCGTCTACTTGCAGCGTGGCGCCGATGAACAGGTCCACCGCGTACTGCCCGGCCAATTGGCACATCATGCGGTTGGAGCGCATCGAGCCGTCGTGGCCGGTGAAGAACACATCCGGGCGCGCCGCGATGTAGTTCTCCATGCCCAATTCGGTGCCGAAGCAATGCACGCTTTCGACCCAGCCGCTTTCAATCGCAGGGATCAGGGTTGGGTGCGGGTTGAGCGTCCAGTTGCGGCAGATTTTGCCTTTAAGGCCCAGTGATTCGCCGTAGGTGGGCAGAATCAGCTCGATGGCGGCAGTGTTGAAGCCGATGCCGTGGTTCAGCGACTGAACGTTGTGTTTCTCGTAGATCCCGCGAATCGCCATCATCGCCATCAGCACGTGCACCGGCTTGATGTGACGCGGATCGCGGGTAAACAGCGGTTCGATGTAGAACGGCTTGTCGGCCACCACCACGAAATCGACCCACGACGCCGGAATGTCCACGCGCGGCAGATCGCTGACATCGTCCACCAATTGGTTGACCTGCACGATGACGATGCCATCGCTGAACGCGGCAGGTTCGATCAAGGCCGGGGTGTCTTCGGTACTGGCACCGGTGTAGATGTTGCCTGCGCGGTCGGCCATGAAACCGGCAGACAGCACGACGTTGGGAATCAGGTCGACCAACAGGCGGGAATACAGCTCGATGTAGGTGTGAATCGCACCGACTTCCAGCAGGCCGTCTTCCAGCAACTGGCTGATGCGCAGGCTTTGCGTACCGGCGAAGGAGAAATCGAGCTTGCGGGCGATGCCGCGTTCGAAGAGATCCAGATGCTCGGCGCGCCCGACGCTGGGCATGATCATGTGCAGGTCATGCAACTTGCCGGGGTCGGCCCTGACCAGCGAACGTGAAAGAAAATCCGCCTGTTTCTGGTTGTTGCCTTCCAGCACCACCCGGTCACCGGGCGCGATCAACGCCTCCAGCGCCGCGACGATCTTGTCGGTGGGCAGAACCACGCCATCGGCGAGGGAACGCACTTGCTCGAGCCGCCGCTGCTTTTCGCTGCGACGACGCGACCAGCGCGGGTCAAGGTTTGTTGTAGTCGTCATGCTGACTCCACGGGTTCGCTGTCGTGGGTCACCTTAGGAGGATGGCGGGGGTGTATCAATCAAGTAGCGGGCGGGATCGTTACGGTTGGAGTAATGATTTGCCAGAAAGTGGCTCCAATCCCCCGATCTGCCTGACACGACGCGGGTGTATGGTTTTGCTGCCGCTTCGCGCCAGATCGCGGGCAAGCGCCGCTCCTACGGGCTTCGCCCAGAATCAAAAGTCATGCGTCGACCCTCATCTGCATCAAAAGCCATGCGCGAACCCCGCAAGGCTCCACACTGAATCAAAAGCTACCCGACACCTGCACCACCCCCGCATCCACCAACCACTGTTCCAACGCCACCAGATCCGGAATCTTCGCCACCGTATCCCCCACCTGCACCGCCGCCAGTTCCAGCTCGGACAACGGCACATCGACATAACTGAGTTGGCTGTCGAGCTTGCAGGAGCGAGGAATACCCTGAGTCAGCAAGGCGATGAATTTCAGATCAGGCCGTCCACCCAACGCATTGAGCACGACGATCCGTGCCCGTCCGCCTACCCGCGCGCGGCCACCGCAGGCGGCTTCGAAGCTGAGTAACGGCAGGCTGCGATGCCGCCAGTCGATCGGCCCCAGATACCACTGAGGCGCAGCGGGATCGGCGATGCTGTCCTGGTAATCGATCAATTCAGCCACCGCCACGTTGGGCAGCAGCAGATGCCGGTCGCTCAAGGGGATGAGCAATCCGGTGAGGCTGGTCAGGCGTGCGGTCTGGCTGGTGGTGTCAGACATGGGCGTGACTCCAGTGGGCGATGCTCTCCAGCAAAGCCGCTTCCTGATACGGCTTGCTCATGTAGTCGTTCACGCCCAACGCCATGGCGCGGTCTCGGTGTTTCTGGCCCGAACGGGACGTAATCATGATGATCGGCAGGTGTTTGAGCGCTTCGTCTTCGCGGACTTTACTGGCGACCTCAAAGCCGTCCATGCGCGGCATCTCGATGTCCAGCAACATGACGTCGGGGGTGTGCTCCTGCAACAGGGCCATGGCGTCGACACCGTCCTTGGCCGTCAGCACGTTCATGCCGTTACGCTCCAGCAAGCGCCCGGTGACTTTGCGCACAGTGACCGAGTCGTCCACCACCATCACCAGCAATGGGCGGGTATGCTCGGCTTCGATATATGGCGTCGGCGCCTGCCCGGACACGTGCAAGGCGAGCCTCTGCGCGTGGTGGCGGCGAATGTGGGCAAACAGGTCCAGAATCAGCACGACGCTGCCGTCTCCCAAAATCGTAGCGCCGGTAATCCCCTGAACGCCTGAAAACTGCGGCCCGAGGTTCTTGACCACGATTTCCCGCGACCCCGCCAGCGCGTCCACCTGAACCGCTACCCACTGATCGTGAACGTGAACCAGCAACACGGGCAGCGGCTGGGTCTGCCCGATCAACTTGGGCGGCTGGCTGTTGTGCAACAGTTCGCCCAGATAGCGCAACTCATAGGTCCGGTCACTATATTGGTAGCGAGCGGGCGAAGACTGATAACAGGCCTCCAGTTCACTGGGCATGACCCGCACGATGCCTTCGACGCTGTTCAGCGGGACCGCGTATTGCTCATCGCCGCATTGCACCATCAAGGCCTGATTGACCGACACCGAAAACGGCAGGCGGATACGGAATCGCGCGCCTTGCCCGGCTTTCGAGTCGATGACCATCGAGCCGCCCAGCTCTTTGACCTCGGCGTGCACCACGTCCATGCCCACGCCGCGCCCGGAAATCTGGGTGATGGTTTCGGCAGTGGAAAACCCGGCCTGCAAGATGAATTGCAGCGTGTCGTGCTCGCTCAACTCTGCATCTGGCGCGATGAGACCGCGCTTGATCGCCTTGCGCCGCACGGCCTCGAAATCGACGCCCGCGCCGTCGTCGCTCATCTCGATGACGATATCGCCGCCTTCGTGGGCCAGGCTCAATGTGATATGCCCGACTTCGGGCTTGCCCGCCGCAAGGCGTTTTTCCGTGCTTTCCTGACCGTGATCCACCGCGTTTCGCAGCATGTGTTCCAAGGGCGCGACCATGCGCTCCAGCACGTTGCGGTCCATTTCGCCCTCGGCGTTGATCACGTCGAATCGGACCTTCTTGTTCAATTCGCCCGACACCTGCCGTACGATCCGACGCAAGCGCGGCACCATGCGCTCAAACGGCACCATGCGCGTGCGCATCAGGTTTTCCTGAAGCTCGGTGTTCACCCGCGCCTGTTGCTGCAACAGGGTTTCGGCGTCGTGAGCGCGGGTGTCGAGGGTTTCCTTGAGGTCCATCAGGTCCGAGGCCGATTCGAACAGGGCGCGCGAAAGCTGCTGCAACTGCGAATGGCGGTCCATTTCCAGTGGGTCAAATTCCTCATAACCCAGCCGCTCGGCCTGATGATCTCGGCTGAGAATCCGTCCTTGCGTTTCGATGTCCAGCCGACGCAACTGGTCGCGCATCCGCTCGATGGTGATTTCCATCTCGGCCAGCGTGGCTTGAGCATCGCTGACTTGCTGCTCGATACGCCCACGAAAGATCGAGGTTTCACCGGCCAGGTTCACCAGGTCTTCCAGTTGCTCGGCGGGCACCTTGACCATTTCGGGCCCTGCACGCTCGGCGTCGGGCTCGGGCGTGACAGGTGCCGACTCAACCGCTGGAGGCGGCGCAATGACGGGCTCTTCCAGCGGTTTGACCGCCGCCTCATGGATCGCTCCCGAGGCGGAATACTGAGCAATGCTGTCGATCAGCAGCGCCGGGTTGGGCAGCGGCTCATAGCCACGAACGGCATCGACCATGTCGGCAAGCATGTCATGGCCGCTTTGCAGCAAGCCGTTGAGCAGCGCGCCGTTTTTCAGCGCACCGGAGGAAAGCCCCTCGTACAGCGACTCCAGTTCATGAGCCAGATCGCCAATCGACGTGATTTCCACCATCCGCGCGCCACCCTTGAGGGTGTGCAGGTCGCGCAGCAGGTTTTCCACTTCCACGGTGTTCTGTGGCTCGGCCTGCCAGCGCACCAGCGCCGCGCTGGAACTTTCGATGATGTCGTCGGCTTCTTCGAGGAAGATTTCCAGCAGCTCGGGGTCGCGCTCGTCCAGCGGCTGGATCATCGAACCAACATTGCGCGGCTCGCTTTCCGGCACGGCTGCGAAACTGGATTGGCGGAACTCGCGGATTTCCTCGATCAACGCATCGGCGGTGGTCAGTTCGGCACGGTTTTGCAGTTGATCGAGCATGGCGGCCAACTGGTCGTGACTGCGCACCAACAACGCCGCGAGCGGAGACGAATACATACAGCGCCGGTCGATCAACGCCTCGTACAGCGATTCAAGCTCATGACCCAGATCGCCCACCGGGCCAATCTCCGCCATGCGCGCGCCACCTTTGAGGGTGTGCAGATCACGCTGAAGCGACGACAGTGGCATCGCGTTGTCCGGATCATCCAGCCAGCGCTGCAAGGCCTTGCCCGCGCCATCGAGGATATCGACGGCTTCTTCAAGGAAGATGTCGACGATCTCCTGATCGATATCGTCCCGCTCGACAGGCGCAACCTGGCTCTCAAGGGCTTCGGTCGCTTGATCCAGCTCGATGACACGGCTGGCCAATCCACCGTCGCGCTGCACGATACCCATCGCCGCAGGGTCCAAGGCCTCATCGAGCAGCTCTCGCAGCGCCTGAATGCGCTCGGGGCAGGCCTGAACCTCCTGACCGGCAGCCACCTGATCGAGCATGTTGATCAGTGCCTCGTGGGCGCTTTCTGCCTCATCGAAAAACCGCTCGCTGACCGCAAGACTGCTTTCTTCCACCGCGCCATAGAGGTCCAGCAGGGCTTCGCACAGCTCGTCCACCTGTGGCAGATCAGCCATGTGCGCGCCTTGGCCGAGCATGGTCAGTTCATCCAGCAGCGCGTTGAGCTCCTGCCGCTCGCCAGGGTGTTTGCGCCAACGGCTGAGCAGGGTTTCGGCGTCCAGCAGAATGTCCATGCCTTCGGCAAGAAAGCTGGCAATCAATTGCGGGTTACGA
Source organism: Pseudomonas sp. Pseu.R1 (assembly GCF_045764065.1). NCBI lineage: Bacteria > Pseudomonadati > Pseudomonadota > Gammaproteobacteria > Pseudomonadales > Pseudomonadaceae > Pseudomonas > Pseudomonas sp. Pseu.R1. The sequence goes on from NZ_JBJGEE020000001.1 coordinate 3,166,782, forward strand.
CGACGGCGCAAACCGTGGCCATCCGCGTTGAGGGCTTCAGCCAGTTGCTGATCGAGCAACGCCCGAGCCATTTCGATCAACGCCGCAGCGCCCTCGATCGGCATCAGCGGGTCGATTTTCAGGTCCGCCAACCCCTGATGGAACAATGGCTCGGCTGAGCGCAACAGCTCGATTTCGGGCTGGCCGACACTCATCAGATTGGTCTTGTACTCGCGAATCAGCAGGTCCAGCGGCCCCGCCAGTTCCGCCATCGGCAGCACACCGGCCATGTAGGCACTGCCTTTCAAGGTGTGCATCGCGCGCAGCAAATCGTCGCTGAACGTGGGCGAGTCATCGTGCTGAACGGCGTCCAGATAGCGGTTCAGCGTGTCCAGATGCGTCAGGGCTTCCTGACGGAAAATCTCCAACAACTGCGGGTCGAAGCCTTCTTCCGGCTCCACAGGGTCGGGCGATGCAACCACTTGCACCTCCTCCTCTTCACCCTGCGCCAGCGCATGGGCACGGCCCGCCAACAGGTCGACATCGTCCCGCTGGCGCTGAACGTCTTCGGCAAAGTCACGAATCACATCCGGCAGCAGCGCCTGCATGTCTTTGAGCAGTTGCTGGACGCGTTCATCAGGCTCGACGCTGCGCTCCAGCACCCGGTTCAACAGGTTTTCTACCGCCCAGGCCAACTCACCCAGCACCAGCGCCCGCACCATGCGCCCGCTGCCTTTGAGGGTGTGAAATGCCCGGCGAATTTCGCCCAACGCGGAAAAATTCTGTGGATCACTCAGCCAGCGCGGCAGGTATTCGTGCAGGGCTTCGAGAACTTCGTCAGCCTCTTCGAGAAACACATCACGCAGGTCGTCATCGACCGCAGGCTCACTCTTCGGTGGCGGCAGCAGGCTGGCGGGAACGTGACGAGCCGGAGGGTTGACCGCCGAAACCGGGCTGGCCAGCACTTCAGCCAGGCTCTGACTTTCGACCGACGCAGGAGGCGTATCGTGCTGCGCTGCGTGGGCGATGACCTGATCGAGCATCGGCACCTCCACCTCATCGGTGACAGGCGAATACCCCAGCCTGGCCAGACTCTCCTGAGCCAGATCCAGCACACGCTCCCCTGGCGCTTCCGGGTCTTCGGCCATGCGCTCCAGGTAATACTCGATACCGATGATCACGTCGGCCAGATGATCGAGTTGCGACCAGCTCGGACGCCCCTGATCCTGCAACAGATGCTCGATGATGTATTCGTTGCATGCCGCCAACAGACCAGAGGCGCGGGTCAGCGGAATCATCGCCAACGCACCACGCACCTGTATCAGTTGCGCCGACAGCGGCGCCAGTCGCTGACGATCCAGATCGCCGACGATGTAATCGTCAATCACATCCTTGGCCTGCTGCAAAACGAGCCGCGCTTCCTTGATCACCAGTTGATGAATCTGGCTCAGGTCGGTGGTCGGCAAACGACTTTCTTCGGGGCTGCTCTGATCGACCGTCCCAGCCATGCCGGCCAGCGTCGCCTCGACATACAGCAGGGCACCCGCCACATCCATCAGGCTCGGATCACTCGGCTCCCGTTGCCCCTGAGCCATGCCCTGCACCACCGTGAGCTGGTCGATGATGACCTTGCGCGGCTGACCGAAACCCAGCACCGCCAGCGTGTCGGCGATTTGCCTCAGCGGCGGCAACAGCGCATTGAGTTCACTGACGTGCTGGCGGTCGCCCCGCACGAACACGTCCAGCCGCTCCTTGGTGCGCACCAGTTCGTCACACAATGCAATGATCACCGAACGCATCGCATCGCGGTCGGGCGCGGCCATTCGCGCACGCTCCTCATCGACCAGCGCGCGTTCGGGAAGGGCCTCGTCAAGACCGTATTGATCCTTCAAATCCATCATTTTCTGAGCCTGACTGTCAGATTTGGCGATGTAGAACAGCAGACTTTTCAGCAACTCATCGGGTGCTGGCTGATTGATCCCCGCGATCCCCTGCTCGAACAACCTTTTCAATTCCTTGTCCGCGTCCTTGAAGAGACTGCGCAAGGCCGGGCTGTTGGTGAAATTGCCACTCGCCATACCGTCCACCAGGGCGGAGGCGATGCGCCAGAGCGGTTCAAGGGGCGCATCCTTGCACAAGGTTTCGAGACGCGCGAAGACCCTGGTCATGTAATCGAGTTGTTTCTGCACGTCCTGCTCGCGCATAAGACCGACCAGCGCGGTTTGCAGGGTCTGGCGCCATTTGCGCAGTTTTCCGGGCAGTTCGGGGCTGTCGCGCTCGGCGAGGGCTTGCGTGTCGAGAGCGGGAACGGTCAGCAATTGCGGCGAGAACAGGCTGGTTTCCGAGAGCAGACTCTCGCCTCGGGCGCTGCGCAGATCGTTGAGCAGCGGCAGCACCACCAGCGGCAGGTCACGGCGGGCCGAGTGCACGCGCTCCAGATAAACGGGCAACTGGCTCATGGCCTGATGCAGCAACTGCACCGCCTCAGCCTCTTGCCCCACATGACCGCACTGCAACGCCAACGCCAGTTGTTCGATCTCTTCGGCGAACAAAGCAGCGCCATAGAACTCGATCATTTGCAGGCTGCCGTGCACCTGATGAATGAAGTCCAGACAGACTTCCATCGTCGACGGATCGTGAGGGCGCGAGACGTACGCATCCAGCGCCTGTCGGGCGTGTTTGAGCGTATCGGCGATTTCACCCTTGACCCACTCTAGGGCCACGTAGTCGTGACGGTCAGCCATGATGGCTCCAGTTGCCCAAGTCGTGAGGCCTGACGATCAATGCGTATCCCGCGATGCGGGCAGTGTAAAACCGGACACCGAGCGGCGCATCTCACTGGCCATTTTCGCCAGATTGCCCATGCTCTGCGCAGTGGCGGCGGTTCCCGAGGTGGTCTGCGTGGTGGTCTGCTGAATCACCTGCATCGTTGCGGAAATCTGCTGCCCCAACGCCGCCTGCTGCTGCGCCGCGTTGGTGATACTTTCGACCAGCGCCGCCAGCACTTTCGAAACCCCTTCGATTTCTTCCAGCGCCACCCCCGCATCCTGCGCCAGCCGCGCGCCGCGCACCACCTCGGAGGTGGTCTGCTCCATGGAGATTACCGCTTCATTGGTGTCATTTTGAATCGCGCGGACCAACGTCTCGATCTGCTTGGTGGCTGAAGACGAACGCTCGGCCAGACGCTGGACTTCATCCGCAACCACCGCGAAGCCACGTCCGGCATCGCCCGCCATCGACGCCTGAATCGCAGCGTTAAGCGCCAGAATGTTGGTTTGATCGGCAATGTCATCGATCAGGCTGACAATATCGCCGATTTCCTGCGAAGACTCGCCAAGGCGTTTGATGCGCTTGGAGGTGTCCTGAATCTGCTCGCGAATGTTGTCCATGCCATGGATGGTGTTGTGCACCACCTCGTTACCCTTGTTGGCGATGGCCACGGAACGCTCGGCCACCGCGACGGATTCCGAGGCATTGGCCGAAACCTGCTCGACAGAGCGGGACATGTCATTCACCGCCGTGGACGCGGCAGCGATTTGCAACGCCTGATGCTCGGAGGCCGCCGCCAGTTGCGTCGCCGTGGTCTGGGTGTCCTTCACCGCGCCGAAGACCTGCTCGGCAGTGAGGTTGATGGTCGCCACCAGTTCACGCAGTTGATCGATGGAATAGTTGATGGAGTCTGCAATCGCCCCGGTGAAGTCTTCGGTCACAGACGCGGCCACGGTCAAATCGCCGTCGGCCAGGTCTTCGATTTCATCGAGCAAACGCATGATCGCAGTCTGGTTGCGGTCGTTCTTTTCGGCGGTCTCACGCAGTTGACGGTTGGTCTCGCGAACCATGACCAAGCCGATCAGGATGATCGACATCAAGGCCAGCAGACCCAGTACGTAACCCCCATAACTGTTGGTCGCCCGACCGCCGGCCATGTGCTCGAAGCTGTTTGCCAGCACCGAGGCTTCATCGAGCAGGGTCTGGGACAGGGTGAAGATATTCCCGGACGCCTCTCGCACTTCGAGCAACTCCGGCGATGTTTCCAGAATTTCGTCGACCGATCCCGACACAAACTGGAACAGTTCGGCAATTTCAGCCAATCGCGCGCGCGCATCCCGATCCTCGACCTGAGCGATTTTCAGGGTCGCGTTACCTTCGAGCATGCCGTTCAGTACACGCCCGAACTGGCTCGCGTCGCGACCAAAGCCATCGGCGGCCTGAACGGCAGACTCATCCCCGGACAACACGGTGTTCACAGCACCGAGAATTCGCTCGGCGAGCAAAGACTGACGTTGCGCCAATGCCACCTGACTGGCGGGAGCACGATTCTGCAGAAGGATATCGACGACTTTTTCCGACTCGATCTGCAACTGCGGAATGGTCTCGGCCAACGTCGCAGCGACCTGATGCAGTGACAACACCGTTTGTTCGCGGGAAAGAATCACATCGGTGCTTTTCCGCAGATTTTCCCAGTCGTTCTGCACCGCTTTCAGCTCATCCGCCACTTCAGCCGGTGCCGCAGGCAGACCGGTGTTTTTATCGCCTTTCTTCAAATACTGCCAACGGGTGTCGAAATCGTTGCGCGCATCGGCCAGCAACTTGAATGCGGCGGCCTTGCCAGCAGCAGCTTCAGTGGCGTTTTTGGCGATCCGTTGGGACAGCACGCGCAACTCGCCCGCGTGGCCTATGTACTGTTTGTCGTAGTTGGACTGGGTGCTCAGATACGCGAAGTTGACGAACAACAGCATGATCAACACGATCAGGCCGATGAACAGTGCAACGATCTGCGAGCGGCTGCGCAGACCTTCCAGAGACTTGCCGGTTTTACTCATTGCTCAGGGCTCCGCCTGAAGATCGGTGTGTTTGACTCACAGAATTCGCGGCAGGCCTGGTATTGAAGTATTGACGAGAGCCGCTGTGCCGACGAATACCACACAGACCCTCTTGACCTTGATTAAAGGGCGACATTCATAAAACCCGGGGACTGCACCAGACTTCGGGGGCTGAACACCCGCCAGGCCTGCTCACGCAGGAAACAGCCCTGAATATACGGGGCGATATCGGGATCGCTTTCACCCGACGGTTCGGGCATCAGACTCCGCTCGCTGAAATGCTGCATGCCCAGCACCTCATCCACCAGCAGCCCGACGAAGACATCCTGATCGTCAATCACCAATACGCGACGTTGCTTGCGCTGAGGGGAGAGTTCGTGGCCGAAAAACGCGTACACGTCCATGATCGGCAACAGGCGCCCACGCAGGTTAGCAATACCCTTGACCCAGTGTTTGACGCCCGGCATCACGGCATAGCGCGGTTCGTGAAGAATTTCGTCGACCTCGCCCATGGGCGCAACGTAGTAACGCTCACCCATGCGAAAACCGATGCCGCTCCAGCCTTGCTGCCGGGTTTCCTGCAAGGGCAAGCCGGCAGCCAGCGAGCGGCAGCGCTGGTCGATGTCGAGCAGCAGTTGAAAGGCGGTTTGCGACCGGGCCATGAACGCGGGCCAGGCTTCAGCCCGCCAGAACCGCGTTCAGGGTTTTCAAGAGGGTTTCTTCGTCCACCGGCTTGGTCAGGTAATCCCGGGCGCCCTGGCGCTTGCCCCAGACCTTGTCGGTTTCCTGATCCTTGGTGGTGATCATGATCACCGGAATGGCACTGGTGTCTGCATCCTTGGTGAGCTGACGAGTCGCCTGAAAACCGTTGAGGCCCGGCATGACGATGTCCATCAGCACGGCATCGGGCTTTTCCTGACGCGCCAGCGCCACGCCGTCAGCGCCGTTTTCAGCCTTGAGGACCTGATGGCCGTGTTTTTCCAGCATCCCGGTCAGCTTGTACATCTCAGTCGGCGAGTCATCGACGATCAGAATTCGAGCCATGGTGCTTCCCTATAGAAACAGCCGTCCCCGCGCAAGGGCCCGGCATCAAGATAGTTGTTGTTCTACTGCAACGAACTCAGGCACGTGGGCCTTGATCGTACTGAGCAGCTCTTCCTTGCTGAACGGCTTGGTCAAAAACTGATCAGAACCGACGATACGCCCCTTGGCCTTATCGAATAGCCCATCCCTGGAGGACAACATGATCACCGGGGTGGATTTGAACGCCCGGTTGTTCTTGATCAACGCACACGTCTGATACCCGTCCAGCCTGGGCATCATGATGTCGACAAAAATGATTCTCGGATGATTATCAGCGATCTTCGCCAGCGCATCGAAGCCGTCCACCGCGGTGATCACCTCACAGCCGACGTTTTGCAACAAGGTCTCGGCGGTGCGACGAATCGTTCGCGAGTCATCGATAACCATGACCTTCAATGGGGCTGAATGCTGTTCCATATCTGCTCTACCATCGCCGCGGCGATTCAGATGGGTTGCCTTCGGCCGTCTGGTGTTGTTCGAAATCGCTGAACCCCCATCTAGAGGGGTATAGGACAACTGGCCTCACGCCAGATGCCGAGCCTTTTTAGCACACTCTAAAGACGCAATCCATAAAGCATATACGCCACGCTTGCCCCTTGACCCGAAGCCTGCGCGGCGCCACCCTGACGCGTATTTTCAGGCCCGCAAAGGCCATTACCGAACAGAGGATATTACCCATGAGCGTTCGCGTTGGCATTGTCATGGACCCTATCGAGCGCATCTCCTATAAGAAGGACAGCTCGCTGGCCATGCTTCTCGCAGCGCAAGCGCGCGGCTGGTCGCTGTTTTACATGGAGCAGCAGGATCTGTATCAGGCCAAGGGCCAGGCCCGCGCCCGTATGAAACCGCTGAAAGTCTTCGCCAATCCCGAGAAGTGGTTCGAATTCGAAGCCGAAATCGACAGCGGCCTGGACGATCTGGACGTGATCCTGATGCGCAAGGATCCGCCGTTCGACATGGATTTCATCTACACCACCTATCTATTGGAGCAGGCCGAACGCGCTGGCACGCTGATCGTGAACAAGCCGCAAAGCCTGCGCGACTGCAACGAAAAGCTGTTCGCCACCCTGTTTCCGCACTGCACCCCGCCAACGCTGGTTAGTCGCCGGGCAGACATTCTGCGCGCCTTCGCGGCAGAGCATGGGGACGTGATCTACAAACCGCTGGACGGCATGGGCGGCACCTCGATCTTCCGCCACCGCGCCGAAGACCCGAACCTGTCGGTGATTCTGGAAACCCTGACCGTCAACGGCGCGCACCAGATCATGGCACAGGCCTACCTGCCCGCGATCAAGGATGGCGACAAACGCATTCTGATGATCGACGGCGAGCCAGTGCCATATTGCCTGGCGCGCATTCCGGCTGCTGGCGAAACCCGTGGCAACCTGGCCGCAGGTGGTCGTGGCGAAGCGCGCCCCCTGACCGACCGTGACCGCTGGATCGCCGCTGAAGTCGGCCCGAGGCTGCGCGAGAAGGGCCTGCTGTTCGTCGGCCTGGACGTGATTGGCGAGAACCTGACCGAAATCAACGTCACCAGCCCGACCTGCATCCGCGAGATCGACAATGCATTCGGCACTGACATCGGCGGGATGTTGATGGATGCGATCGAGAAGAAACTAGAAGCCCGCTAATACTCCCACAGGGTGTGCGCATTACCCTGTGGGAGCGAATTCATTCTGGGCGGCATCCCGACGATTGGGGCGTCACATCCGATAAATGTCTATCGGCTGTACTGGCGTCTCGCGAATGAATTCGCTCCTACAGGTGTCATGCGTCGACTGGCCTATCCACACATCGGCCAACCCGCATCAAAGACAAAGTCCCCACTCACATTGCGTTATTATGCGCGGCCTGATTTTCGCCCTAGGTGGGTTTTCACAATGCTGGCTCATGTGATGCCGGAGCGTCGATGAACGCTGCGGTCGATAGAGATCTCCCGATGGCCCTGACTCGCACCTCCGTGCGTCCGGCCGATCGCCTGGGTTTTACCCTGCTGATCGCGGCGCTCGTGCATCTGGCGCTGATCCTTGGTGTGGGCTTCACCTACGTCAAGCCGGAAAAGATCAGCCAGACACTGGAAATCACCCTCGCCCCATTCAAAAGTGACACCAAGCCCAAGGACGCCGACTTTCTCGCCCAGGAAAACCAGCAAGGCAGCGGCACCCTCGACAAAAAAGCCGTTCCCAAGACAACAGAAGTCGCGCCCTATCAGGACACCCAGATCAACAAGGTAACGCCTCCGCCTGCCGCCAAACCGGTGGTCAAACAGGAAGCACCGAAAACCGCCGTGGCCACCAAGGCACCCGCGAAAGAAAAGACCGTCGCCAAGCGCGAAGAGGTCAAGCCGGACGAGCCGAAGAAAGCAGCACCCACCTTTGACAGCACTCAGTTGAACAGCGAAATCGCCAGCCTCGAAGCCGAACTGGCCGATGAGCAACAAGCCTACGCCAAGCGGCCGAAGATTCATCGCCTGAGCGCGGCCTCGACCATGCGCGACAAGGGCGCCTGGTACAAAGAAGACTGGCGCAAGAAAATCGAGCGCATCGGCAACCTCAATTACCCCGAAGAAGCCCGACGCCAGCAGATCTACGGCAGCCTGCGGATGATGGTGTCGATCAACCGCGACGGTTCTTTGTATGAAGTACTGGTACTTGAGTCTTCCGGCCAGCCGTTGCTGGATCAGGCCGCGCAACGCATCGTGCGCCTGGCCGCGCCGTTTGCGCCGTTCACCGGGGATCTGTCGGACATCGACCGCCTGGAAATCATCCGCACCTGGAAATTTGCCCGCGGGGACAAACTTTCCAGTAATTGAATGAACCCACCCGCCCCTGTGGGAGCCGGCTTGCTGGCTCCCACAGCTACAGTGCCCGGCCGGAATCAATTGGTGCATGTAGTCGTGCGCTCGCCCCTCATCAGCAACATGAAACCTGAACCCCGTCGCGATTTATCCACCCCTGCGTCGGTTCTGCCAGTTGTCACAACTGCCCCACGGCGCCACACTAGGGCTCATGAAAAACGTCACTCCGTCGTACCTCAAGCACCAATTTCTGATCGCCATGCCCCACATGCACGATGAGAACTTTTCCCAGACCTTGACCTACATCGTCGAGCACAACGCCAATGGCGCGATGGGGCTGGTGATCAACCGCCCGCAAAGCCTGTCACTGGCAGACATCCTCGAACAATTACGCCCGGAAATGACGCCGCCTGCGCGCTGTCAGCACATCCCCATTCATGTCGGCGGCCCGGTGCAGACCGACCGCGGCTTCGTCCTGCATCCGCCCGGCCAAGTATTCCAGGCCACGGTCGATCTGGGTGGCGTAGCGCTCTCCACCTCGCAAGACGTACTGTTTTCCATCGCCGACGGTTACGGCCCTGATCAAAATCTGATCACTCTGGGCTACGCAGGCTGGGACGCAGGCCAACTGGAAGCCGAATGTGCCGCCAACGCCTGGCTGAACTGCGCGTTCGACCCGGCCATTCTCTTCGAACTCGACAGCGACCAGCGCCTCAATGCCGCTGCCGCAAAACTGGGCGTGAACCTGAACCTGCTGACCAGCCAGGCGGGGCACGCCTGATGGCCGCGTTGCGTCTACTGCTAGGGTTCGACTACGGCACCAAACAGATCGGCGTCGCTGTCGGGCAGGTCATCACCGGCCAGGCCCGCGAGCTGTGCACCTTGAAAGCCCAGAACGGCGTGCCCGACTGGGACAGGGTCGAGGCGCTGATCAAGGAATGGAAACCCGACGCCATCGTGGTCGGCCTGCCCTTGAACATGGACGGCACGCCCAGTGAGATGAGCGCCCGCGCCGAAAAGTTCTCGCGCAAGCTCAACGGCCGCTTCAACCTGCCCGTCTACACCCACGACGAACGCCTGACCACCTTTGAAGCCAAGGGCGAGCGCATGTCCCGAGGCGGTCAGCGCGGCAGTTTCCGCGACAATCCGGTGGATGCCATCGCCGCAGCGCTTCTGCTGCAAGGCTGGCTGGAAGCCAATGGCGCACTGTTTGAAGACTGAGCGTGACGGCTGAGTTTGAAACCTGAGCGCTATACACTGCACCGAATCTGAGTTTTGGCCCGGTCCGTTGCCGTCTGCACGACCGGGCTCTTGAAGGAGCGACCATGAGCAGCCTGCCGAACCCCGCCGAACTGATCAGCCAGATGGCGATCGACCTGACCGCATACCTGAATAAAAGAAGCATCAGCGAGCCACGCTTCATTGGCATTCGCACAGGTGGCGTGTGGGTCGCTCAAGCCCTGCTTGAGGCCTTGGGCAGCCAGTCGCCGCTGGGCACGCTTGACGTGTCGTTCTACCGCGATGACTTCAGCCAGAACGGCCTGCACCCGCAGGTGCGCCCATCGGAGCTACCTTTCGAGATCGAAGGCCAGCATCTGGTGCTGATCGACGATGTGCTCATGAGCGGGCGCACCATTCGCGCCGCCCTCAACGAGTTGTTCGACTACGGCCGCCCTGCCAGCGTAACGCTGGTCTCGCTGCTGGATCTGGACGCCGCCGAGCTGCCGATTCGCCCGAATGTGACCGGAGCGACGCTGAACCTGTCTCCCAACGAGCGCGTCAAGCTGTCCGGCCCGACGCCGCTGACGCTTGAACTGCAAGACCTTTCCACCGATTCCGCCGCCCTCTAAGAGTCCTTTGCGATGACGCCTCTCGACGCCAAGCGCCCGCTGCAACTGAACCATCAGGGTCAGTTGCAACATTTTCTCTCGCTCGACGGTTTGCCCCGCGAACTGCTCACCGAAATCCTCGACACCGCCGACTCGTTCCTTGAAGTCGGCGCGCGGGCGGTGAAGAAAGTCCCGTTGCTACGCGGCAAGACCGTTTGCAACGTGTTCTTCGAAAACTCCACGCGCACCCGCACCACCTTCGAGCTAGCGGCGCAACGGCTGTCGGCGGACGTCATCACCCTGAACGTCTCGACTTCGTCCACCAGCAAAGGCGAGACCCTGTTCGACACCCTGCGCAACCTTGAGGCCATGGCCGCCGACATGTTCGTCGTGCGCCATGCCGACTCGGGTGCCGCGCACTTCATCGCTGAACACGTCTGCCCACAGGTGGCGATCATCAACGGCGGCGACGGCCGTCATGCGCACCCGACTCAGGGCATGCTCGACATGCTGACCATTCGCCGCCACAAGGGCGACTTCAAGAACCTCTCGGTGGCCATCGTCGGCGACATCCTGCACTCCCGCGTGGCGCGCTCGAACATGATCGCGCTCAAGGCACTGGGCTGCCCGGACATCCGCGTGGTCGCCCCAAAAACCCTGCTGCCGATTGGCGTCGAGCAGTATGGTGTGAAGGTCTACACCGATCTGGCCGAAGGCCTGAAAGACGTCGACGTGGTGATCATGCTGCGCCTGCAACGCGAGCGTATGTCGGGTGGCCTGCTGCCGAGCGAGGGCGAGTTCTACCGCCTGTTCGGCCTGACCACTGCGCGTCTGGCCGGTGCCAAGCCGGACGCCATCGTCATGCACCCCGGCCCGATCAACCGGGGCGTGGAAATCGAGTCGGCAGTGGCCGACGGCGCCCACTCAGTGATCCTCAATCAAGTCACCTACGGCATCGTAGTGCGCATGGCCGTCTTGTCCATGGCCATGAGCGGCCAAACCGCACAACGTCAGTTCGAGCAGGAGAACGCCCAGTGAAGTTCAGCATCCTTGGCGCTCGCGTCATCGACCCTGTCAGCGGTCTGGACCAGGTTCTCGACATTCACCTGGAAGCCGGAAAGGTCCTCGCCCTCGGTGCGGCCCCAGCCGATTTCGTTCCGACGCAAACCATCGACGGCAAAGGCCTCGTCGCTGCACCCGGCCTGGTCGACCTGAACGTATCCCTGCGCGAGCCGGGCTACAGCCGCAAAGGCAGCATCGCCAGCGAAACCCGCGCCGCCGCAGCGGGTGGCGTGACCAGTTTGTGCTGCCCGCCCCGGACCAAGCCGGTTCTGGACACCTCGGCGGTTGCAGAGCTTATTTTGGACCGCGCCCGCGAGGCCGGGCACAGCAAGGTGTTTCCAATCGGCGCGCTGAGCAAGGGCCTCGAAGGCGAGCAACTGGCCGAACTGATCGCCCTGCGCGACGCAGGCTGCGTGGCGTTCACCAACGGCCTGACCCACTTCGGCAGCAACCGCACGCTGTGCCGCGCGCTGGAATACGCGGCGACGTTTGACCTGACCGTGATCTTCAACTCGCAAGATCATGATCTGGCCGCAGGCGGTTTGGCTCACGATGGCCCGACAGCGGCTTTCCTCGGCCTGCCGGGCATTCCGGAAACCGCAGAGACGGTGGCGCTGGCTCGTGATCTGCTGTTGGTCGAACAAAGTGGCGTGCGTGCGCACTTCACGCAACTGACCAGCGCCCGTGGCGTTGAATTGATTGCTCAGGCGCAAGCTCGCGGCCTGAAAGTCACCGCTGACGTTGCGCTGTATCAACTGATTTTGACCGATGAAGCACTGATCGACTTCTCAAGCCTCTATCACGTGCAACCACCGCTGCGCACCCGCGCTGATCGCGATGCGCTGCGTGAAGCGGTCAAGTCCGGCGTGGTGCAGGCAATCGCCAGCCATCACCAGCCCCATGAACGAGATGCGAAGCTGGCCCCGTTCGGCGCAACTGAGCCGGGTATCAGCAGCGTGGAGCTGTTGTTGCCACTGGCAATGACACTGGTGGAAGACGGCCTGCTGGACCTGCCGACGCTACTTTCGCGCCTGAGCGCAGGTCCGGCTGCGGCATTGCGCTTGCCAGCGGGTCAGATTGCAGCGGGGGCTGCGGCGGATTTGGTGTTGTTCGACCCGGCGGCGTCGACCGTCGCTGGCGAGAAGTGGCTGTCCAAAGGCGAAAACTGCCCGTTCACAGGGCATTGCCTGCCGAGCGCGGTGAAGTACACCTTTGTGGATGGACGCATCAGCTACATCGCGTGATGTAGTCCCGCGTCTGATTGACACAATCGGCCCTAACGGCAACGCAAAACCTGTGGGAGCCGGCTTGCTGGCGAAAGTGGAGTGTCAGTCAGCTGATTCATAGCTGACCCACCGCTTTCGCCAACAAGTCGGCTCCCACAATTGTCCCGCGTGTCTTCAATGACGCTCTGCGTTTTTCACTGAGACCTGGTCATTCAGCGTCCAGAAGTCATACAGCACCCCTAGAAACGCCAACCCGCCGGTCAAGAGGTAAAGGATCCCGGTGATCCATTTGCCCTGATACATCCGATGCACGCCAAACACACCGAGAAACGTCAGCAGAATCCAGGCGACGCTGTAATCGGTTGAGCCTGCATGAAAACGCAAGTCCGCCTCGCGATCCATCGATGGAATTAGAAACAGGTCGATCAGCCAGCCAATCCCCAGCAAACCGAAAGTGAAAAACCAGATCGTCCCGGTCACAGGTTTGCCGTAATAAAAGCGATGAGAACCGGTGAAGCCGACGATCCACAACAGATAGCCCATCACTTTGCTATGCGTGTCCGGGCGCTGGCCGTCAGGGTAATAGGTGTTCATTGGGTTCCTCTTTTGCACCGATAGAAAAAAATATGCGTAACTTTTGTGACTTTAGTAGCGCCGTCCGACGTATGGTTTGAACATCTGCGACTTCGTGCAAACCCTTGATACGTAAGGCGTTGACTACAGTCATGTGACAGTTTTACCGCCAAATCTGACTTTCAGGGCAGTAAATTGTTCGACAAATGGGATCAGCGCGCTTGAAAAAGCTGTTATAAAGTTGCGCGCTGACCCACATGAGCCCTGCCTAATGCGTCCATTTTTAAAGACATGGCTGACTATTTGTCTATTTATGCCACTGGCCGCCCACGCCACCAATCGTGAGCAATCGCTGCCACCGAGCTTCACCGGTTTCACCGCGAAAAGTCATCCTTCGCAAACCACGGTAGCCAGCAACATCGCCACTCAGGAGGCCATCGAAGAAACCGCAACACCTCTTGAGACGTCCAGCAAGAAAAGCCGAGCGACCAAAGGCAAGAAAGCCCAAAGCACTCGCAAGATTTCGAAGAACACCGTCGCCCTCGCTTCTGCCGGGCAGGCGGGGACCAAGCAAAGCAGCAACGTGGTGAACCGGGCCGTCAAGGCCATCGGCACCCCGTATCGTTGGGGTGGCACCAGCCCGACGAAAGGCTTCGATTGCAGCGGTCTGGTGAAATACGCGTTCAACGATGTGAGCGAAGTGGACCTGCCTCGCACCTCCAACGCCATGGCTGAAGGCCATGGGCAGAAGGTCGATCGCAAGGACCTGAAACCGGGCGACTTGCTGTTCTTCAACATCAAGAGTCGCAAGGTGAACCACGTCGCGATCTACCTGGGTGATGGCCAGTTCGTGCACGCCCCTCGTCGCGGCAAGGCCGTGACCGTCGACACGCTGAACAAGCCGTACTGGGACAGCCACTACGTGATCGCCAAGCGCGTATTGCCCAAACAGCCGCCGAGTCATAAAGGCACGGTGCGGGTCGCGCAGCGCTGATACGCGGCATTCTGTCTGACGACGGAAAAACTTGTGGATTGCAATATCTGTGGGAGCGAATTCATTCGCGAGACAGTCGTACAGCCGATAGAGATTGATCGGATGTACCGGCCAATCGCGAATGAATTCGCTCCCACAATTGTTTGCAGCGTCTGAGCGCTAGAAATTATCCGGCGTCTTCGCCTTCTCGCGAGCGCTCTCCCGCGTGATCAGCCCCTTGCTAATCAGATCTTTCAGACACATGTCCAGGGTCTGCATCCCTAGCGCCCCGCCGGTCTGAATAGACGAGTACATCTGCGCCACCTTGTCCTCTCGAATCAGGTTACGGATCGCCGAAGTGCCGATCATGATTTCGTGCGCCGCCACTCGACCGCCGCCCACCTTCTTCAACAGCGCCTGAGACACGATGGCATGCAGCGACTCGGAGAGCATCGAGCGAATCATCGATTTCTCCTGCGCCGGGAACACGTCCACGATCCGGTCGATACTTTTCGCCGCCGACGTGGTGTGCAGCGTGCCAAACACCAAGTGGCCCGTTTCCGCAGCCGTCAGCGCCAGACGAATGGTTTCCAGGTCCCGCAGCTCGCCCACCAGAATCACGTCCGGGTCCTCCCGCAGTGCCGAGCGCAATGCTTCAGCAAAGCCGCGAGTGTCGCGGTGGACTTCACGTTGGTTGATCAGGCTTTTCTTGGACTCGTGAACGAATTCGATAGGGTCTTCGATGGTGAGGATGTGGTGATGCTTATTGGCGTTCAGGTAATCGACCATCGCCGCCAGCGTCGTCGATTTACCGGAACCCGTAGGGCCGGTGACCAGCACTAGGCCGCGAGGAACGTCTGTAATCTTCCGAAACACTTCCCCCATGCCCAACTCTTCCATGCTCAGGACCTTCGATGGAATGGTCCGGAACACGGCGCCCGCGCCACGGTTCTGGTTGAAGGCGTTGACCCGAAAGCGCGCCACCCCCGGCACTTCAAAAGAGAAGTCCGTTTCCAGATCTTCCTCGAAGTCCTTGCGCTGGCGGTCGTTCATGATGTCGTAGATCAGCGCCTGTACCTCTTTCTGGTCCAGCGCTGGCAGATTGATCCGTCGCACATCGCCGTCCACACGGATCATCGGTGGCAGGCCAGCCGAGAGGTGTAAGTCCGACGCGCCTTGCTTGGCACTGAAGGCAAGCAGCTCGGTAATATCCATACAGCTCCTCATCACATAGAATGCCGCAGACTTTAGCCCTGCTGGCGCAAATCAATGTCCACGATAGCAGAGAACATTTCAACGCTCGCAGAGCGAATTCGCATCGCAGCGCAGGCCGCTCAACGCGACCCGGCGACCGTCAGGCTGCTGGCCGTGAGCAAGACCAAACCAGCCAGTGACCTACGCGAAGCGTACGACGCGGGTCTGCGCGACTTCGGCGAGAACTACCTCCAGGAAGCCCTCGGCAAACAGACCGAATTGAGCGATTTGCCCTTGATCTGGCATTTCATCGGCCCCATCCAGTCAAACAAGACTCGCGCCATCGCCGAGCATTTCGACTGGGTACACTCCGTGGATCGTCTGAAAATCGCACAACGCCTGTCCGAACAGCGCCCTGCTGAACTGCCCCCGCTCAACATCTGCATTCAGGTCAACGTCAGCGGTGAAGCCAGCAAGTCCGGCTGCACGCCTGAAGAGCTGCCTGCGTTGGCGCAAGCGATCAACGCCCTGCCCAATCTGAGATTGCGCGGCGTGATGGCAATTCCCGAACCCACCGAAAACAGCGACGAACAGAACGCTGCCTTTGCTGCCGTGCGCAGCCTGCAAGACCAACTGAAGCTGCCGCTGGACACCCTTTCCATGGGCATGAGCCACGACCTGGAAGCCGCCATTGCACAAGGCGCAACCTGGGTGCGGATCGGCACGGCCCTCTTTGGCGCCCGTGATTACGGGCAGCCCTAACCTTTGCCTCACAGGAAATCGTTCATGAGCAAGACTCGTATTGCGTTCATCGGCGCCGGCAACATGGCTGCCAGCCTGATTGGCGGCATGCGCGCCCAAGGCGTCGAGGCTGAATTGATCCGCGCCAGCGATCCTGGTGCCGAAACGCGCGAGCGCATCAGCAAAGAACACGGCATCAAAACCTATGCCGACAACTCAGAGGCCATCGAAGGCGCTGACGTCGTTCTGTTGGCGGTCAAGCCGCAGATGATGAAAGCCGTTTGCGAGGCGCTCAAACCCTCGTTGAAACCAAATCAGCTGATCGTCTCGATTGCCGCCGGTATCACCTGCGCCAGCATGAAAGGCTGGCTCGGCGAGCAACCCTTGGTGCGCTGCATGCCCAACACCCCGGCGCTGCTGCGTCAGGGCGTGAGCGGTTTGTACGCCACCGCGGACGTGACGACGGCTCAGCGCCAACAGGCGGAAACCCTGCTTTCGGCTGTGGGCATCGCGCTGTGGGTCGACACCGAAGCGCAGATCGACGCCGTCACTGCCGTTTCCGGCAGCGGCCCTGCGTACTTCTTCCTGCTGATCGAGGCGATGGCAGCTGCTGGCGTCAAGTTGGGCCTCTCGCCTGAGGTCGCCAAGCAACTAAGCCAGGAAACCGCGCTGGGTGCCGCACGCATGGCCACTACCAGCGATGTCGATGCCGCCGAGCTGCGTCGTCGCGTCACCTCGCCTGCGGGCACCACGGAAGCGGCGGTCAAATCGTTCCAGGCGGACGGTTTCGAAACGATCGTTGAAAAGGCGCTTGGCGCCGCTGCACATCGCTCGGCCGAACTCGCCGAACTGCTGGGCAAATAAGGAGCGATTTATGAATGCACTCACCGGCGCCACGATTTTCGTCATTCAGACGCTGATCAGCCTGTACCTGACCATCGTTCTGCTGCGCTTCGTGCTGCAACTGGTCAAAGCCAACTTCTACAACCCGCTCAGCCAGTTCGCCGTGAAGGCCACTCAGCCTCTGCTCAAGCCGATTCGCCGCATCGTTCCAAGCGTGCTGGGGCTGGATACGTCGTCGCTGCTGCTGGCCATCGTGATTCAGGCGCTGTTGATGGCCTTCGTGCTGATGATGACCTACGGCACCATCGGCGACTTCCCGCACCTGTTGATGTGGGCAATCATCGGTATCACCTCGTTGCTGCTGAAGATCTTCTGGGTGGCGATGATCATCATGGTGATCGTCTCGTGGATCGCCCCCGGCACCCACAACCCGGCGGCCGAGCTGGCCTACCAGATCAGCGAGCCGATCCTGGCGCCGTTCCGCCGCATCGTCCCGAACCTGGGTGGCATGGACATCTCGCCGATTTTCGCGTTTCTGGCGATTCAGGTGGTGCAGTCGTACGTCATGCCTGAACTGGCGGGCTATGCCGGTATGCCGCAAGAGTTGTGGCGGATGATCTGATCCCCAGCCTTGACACTCCCCTGTAGCAGTCCGGCTTGCCGCGACAGCGATCATTCAGACGCTACCGCCATCAAGCCGGACTGCTACGGGAGTTGTGTACGCCACTCCTGTTGTTTGCTTGCCGCTCCCCCCCGCGATCTTTAGACTTACGCCTCATTTCAGTGAGAGCAGGGTCGATGTCCACGGTCTTTCCCGAAGATTCTGTTGGTCTGGTCACGCCGCAAACGGCGCATTTCAGCGAGCCACTGGCTCTGGCCTGCGGTCGTTCGCTGGCCGCATACGACCTCATCTACGAAACCTACGGTCAACTCAACGCCGCCAAAAGCAACGCGGTGTTGATCTGTCACGCCTTGTCCGGCCATCACCACGCTGCCGGTTACCACAGCACCGAAGACCGCAAGCCGGGCTGGTGGGACAGTTGCATCGGCCCCGGCAAGGCGATCGACACCCACAAATTCTTCGTCGTCAGCCTGAACAACCTCGGCGGCTGCAATGGTTCCACCGGCCCCAGCAGTATCAACCCGGAAACCGGCAAGCCGTTCGGCGCCGATTTCCCGGTACTGACCGTCGAAGACTGGGTGCACAGTCAGGCGCGACTGGCCGACACCCTCGGCATCATTCAATGGGCCGCCGTGGTCGGCGGCAGCCTGGGTGGCATGCAGGCGTTGCAGTGGACGATGACCTATCCGGACCGCGTGCGCCATTGCCTGGCAATCGCCTCGGCGCCCAAGTTGTCGGCACAGAACATCGCCTTCAACGAAGTCGCGCGCCAGGCCATCCTCACCGACCCCGAATTCCATGGTGGCTCGTTCCAGGAACAGGGCGTGATCCCTAAACGCGGCTTGATGCTGGCGCGTATGGTCGGCCACATCACTTACCTGTCCGACGACTCGATGGGCGAGAAATTCGGCCGTGGCCTGAAAAGCGAAAAGCTGAACTACGACTTCCACAGCGTCGAGTTTCAGGTCGAAAGCTACCTGCGTTATCAGGGCGAAGAGTTCTCCGGGCGTTTCGACGCCAACACTTACCTGCTGATGACCAAGGCGCTGGACTATTTCGACCCGGCCGCCAATTTCAACGACGATCTGGCCGCGACCTTCGCCAACGCCACCTCGAAATTCTGCGTGATGTCCTTTACCACCGACTGGCGCTTCTCCCCTGCCCGTTCGCGGGAACTGGTGGACGCGCTGATGGCCGCGAAAAAGGACGTTTGCTATCTGGAGATCGACGCACCGCAAGGCCACGACGCCTTCCTGATGCCGATTCCGCGCTATTTGCAGGCCTTCACCAGCTACATGAACCGAATTGCACTCTGAGGACACCATGAGAGCCGACCTGGAAATCATCCAAGACTGGATACCGGCAGGCAGCCGCGTGCTCGACCTCGGCTGTGGCGACGGCGAATTGCTGGCCTGGCTGAAGGACAACAAGCAAGTGACCGGCTACGGTTTGGAAAACGACCCCGATAACATCGCCCATTGCGTGGCGCGGGGCGTTAACGTCATCGAGCAGGATCTGGACAAGGGCCTGGGCAACTTCGCCAGCAACAGCTTCGACATTGTGGTCATGACCCAGGCGCTGCAAGCCGTGCATTACCCCGACAAGATCCTCGACGAAATGCTGCGCGTTGGCCGCCAGTGCATCATCACCTTCCCGAACTTCGGTCACTGGCGCTGCCGCTGGTACCTGGCAAGCAAGGGCCGGATGCCGGTGTCCGAGTTCCTGCCGTACACCTGGTACAACACGCCAAACATCCACTTCTGCACGTTCGCGGACTTCGAAGAACTGTGCCGCGGGCGTTCAGCGAAGGTCATTGATCGGCTGGCGGTGGATCAACAGCATCGCCACGGTTGGACCAGCAAGCTTTGGCCTAATCTGTTGGGTGAGATCGGCATCTATCGAGTCAGCAGCCCTACGTTGCAGGACCACCAGATCGCCGTGTAATCCCGACAAGAAGGAGAACGATCATGGCGCGCCTGCTAACCCTGCTGGGCCTGTTGATGACGCTCGCCATGTCAGCGATGGCCGCCGACAGCGCCAGCCCGACACGACAACAGCAGTTCGGCGACCTGATCGTTCATTACAACGCCTTCGCCTCCGGCATGCTGCAACCGGCGATTGCCGCGGAATACGGCCTGACCCGCAGCAAGGGTCAAGGCGTGATCAACATCACAGCGATCAAGGACGGCAAGACCGTCATGGCCAGCGTCGACGGCTCGGTCGCCGACCTGACCGGGCGCAAGAAAACCTTGAGCTTCAAGTCGATCAGTGAGAACAGTTCGATTAATTACATCGCCCAGTTCGCTGTGGAGCCTGATACCTCGGCCACTTACGTGTTCACGATCAACGTCAAAGCGGCTGACGGCGAAACCCACACGCTCAGCTTCAACCAACAGATTTTCTCGGACGAATGATGAATTTTTCCCAACTCGTACTGGCCAGCCACAACGCAGGCAAACTCAAAGAACTTCAGGCCATGCTCGGCGGCAGCGTAAAACTGCGCTCTATCGGCGAATTCAGCAGCGTCGAACCTGAAGAAACCGGCCTGTCGTTCGTCGAGAACGCCATCCTGAAAGCCCGCAATGCCGCACGCATTTCCGGGCTGCCTGCATTGGCGGACGACTCGGGCCTCGCGGTGGACTTTCTGGGCGGCGCGCCGGGCATTTATTCCGCTCGTTACGCCGATGGCAAAGGCGACGCGGCGAACAACGCCAAACTGCTCGACGCTCTGAAAGACGTGCCCGAAGAACAACGTGGCGCGCAGTTCGTCTGCGTGCTGGCGCTGGTTCGTCATGCCGATGACCCGCTACCGATTCTCTGCGAAGGGCTGTGGCATGGGCGCATCCTGACCGCCGCCAGCGGCGAACATGGTTTTGGTTACGACCCACTGTTCTGGGTGCCGGAGCGCAATCTGTCGAGCGCAGAGCTGACGCCTGCCGACAAGAACCAGATCAGCCATCGCGCCCGCGCCATGGCCATTCTGCGTCAGCGTCTGGGTTTGTAATGGTCAGTGATCTTCACACTCGGCCGCTGATCCTTGGCGCGGCCGGTCTCAGTTCGGAATCGGCACGACCTCCGCTGGCCGAGCTGCCCCCGCTGTCGCTGTACATCCATATCCCCTGGTGCGTGCGTAAATGCCCGTATTGCGATTTCAACTCCCACACCGCCAGCGCCGTGCTGCCGGAAGAGGAGTATGTCGACGCGCTGCTGGGCGATCTCGATCAGGATTTGACTCACGTCTATGGCCGTGAGCTGAGCACGATCTTCTTCGGCGGCGGCACGCCAAGCCTGTTCAGCGCAGAAGCCCTAGGACGGCTATTGAGGGGCGTCGAGCAACGCATTCGTTTTGCGCCGGACATCGAAATCACGCTGGAAGCCAACCCCGGCACCTTTGAACAGGTCAAATTCAGCGCCTATCGCGGCCTGGGGATCAACCGCCTGTCCATCGGCATTCAGAGCTTTCAGGAAGCCAAGCTCAAGGCCCTCGGACGCATTCACAATGGTGATGAAGCCGTGCGCGCGGCGGACATGGCGCGTCAGGCCGGTTTTGATAACTTCAACCTGGACTTGATGCACGGGCTACCCGATCAGTCCGAGGATGACGCGCTGGGCGATCTGCGTCAGGCCATCGCCCTCGCGCCGACGCATTTGTCTTGGTATCAGTTGACCCTAGAGCCCAATACCGTGTTCTGGAATCAACCGCCGACGCTGCCGGAAGACGACATCCTCTGGGACATCCAAGAGGCCGGTCAGGCGCTGCTGCGAGAAAACGGCTACGCGCAATACGAAGTTTCGGCCTATGCACAGCCAGGACGTATTGCACGCCATAACCTGAACTACTGGAGTTTCGGTGATTTCATCGGCATCGGTGCTGGCGCCCACGGCAAACTCAGCCACCCTGACGGCCGCATCGTTCGCACCTGGAAAACCCGGTTGCCCAAGGATTACCTGAACCCGGCCAAGCCGTTTCAGGCGGGCGAAAAGCTGTTGCCGCTGGATGAAATGCCGTTTGAATTCCTGATGAACGCCCTGCGCCTGACAAATGGGGTCGACGCTGCATTATTTCAGCGCCGCACCGGTCTAAGCCTCGATTCGCTCGCCAGCGCGCGTCAGCAAGCCGAACAAAGAGGTTTGCTGGAGGCCGATCCCACGCGTCTGGTAGCGACTGCCCGAGGTCAACTGTTCCTCAATGACCTGCTGCAGGATTTTCTTCTTTAAGGCTTAACGCTAAGGAAACTGAATGGACCTCGTACTCGACCTGCTGGCCACTGTCTCACGCTGGAGTCGCAGCAACCTGTCGGAAATCGCGCTGGCGTTGGTGGGCTGCCTGTTGATCCTGTTTGGCGCAGATATCAAAGGCTGGATCGAAGGCCGGTTGAGCAGCTTTGCCGGTGCCTTGCGCGTCCCGGTCATGGCGCTGCTGTGCACCATCGGTAGCGGCGCTGCGCTGATTTACGCCACGCCATGGGTCGTGCGCGGACTCAGCCAGTTCAACAACTACAGCCTGGCGCCGGTATTGCTGGTGGTGCTGGTCTTGATTGGCGTGGTGGCTGATCGCAAGTGATGGACATCGCACCCGTAGGCTTCACGGGTGCGACGCTTTCATTAGCGAATGCTCTGGATGCTGCCTTTGTTGCCGGTAACCTTGACGTTCACCTGCTTGAAGATGAAGTAATCGTTGACGGTCACTTCATAACGCGGCGCTACAATCAGGTCTGAACCGGACGACTTCACCGCCTTGTAGGCCGCCGCAGCCTTGGCTTGGGAGACCGGGTCCGGCAGAGGCAAGCCCATGCCGCCACCGCTTGCGCCGCCATACGTCACACCGTCAGCGAATTGAGTATCGCCGCCGATGTTCAACCAGCCGAACAGAATGTTGCTGGACGATTCACCCTGAATGGTTTCGCCAACTTTCACGTCCGCCTTGAGATCGGTCGTCACATCGCCAGAAAGCGACGCAACCGGTTGGCTCATGTTGTAGCTGACACAGCCACTCGTCGTTGCGATCAGCGTAGCGACTGCGGCCATTTGCCAGATATTTTTCATCATCATTCCCCGTTTTCAACATTGATAGGTGCAACGGCAGGACGATAGCGATCAAATTTGGCGAGCGAAGCAGGAGGGTTCTGACGGGGGTGTAGTTTCGCTTTGAAGGGGCTGAAGGATGAATCCTACAAGAATCCACCGATCCAGATCATGAACGACTGTGGGAGCGAACTCATTCACGATTGGCCGGTACAGACGGTATATCCCTATCGTCTGCAATAGCTCATCGCGAATGAATTCGCTCCCACTGGTTTGCGCGTCTCTGCACCCTCATCGGTGCAGCACGGTCAGATCAAGCGATCTTTTCGAACTTCAGATCCCATACCCCATGCCCCAAGCGCTCGCCACGGCGTTCGAACTTGGTGATCGGGCGCTCCGCAGGGCGCGGAACGCATTTGCCGTCTACGGCCAAGTTGCGATAACCCGGCGCGACGTTCATCACTTCCAGCATGTATTCGGCATAAGGTTCCCAGTCGGTGGCCATGTGCAGAATGCCGCCCGGCTTGAGCTTGCTGCGCACCAGCGCCGCGAATTCGGCCTGCACGATACGGCGCTTGTGATGGCGCGCCTTGTGCCACGGGTCCGGGAAGAACAGCATCAGGCGATCGAGGCTGTTATCGGCCACGCAACGGTTGAGCACTTCGATCGCATCGCAATCGTAGACTCGCACATTGGTCAGGCCTTGGGTCAGCACGCCATTGAGCAGTGCACCGACACCCGGACGGTGCACTTCAACGCCGATGAAATCCTGTTCAGGCGCAGCCGCTGCCATTTCCAGCAGCGAGTGGCCCATGCCGAAGCCGATTTCCAGCGTGCGTGGCGCGGAACGGCCAAACACCTGATCGAAATCCACCGGCGCGTCCGCCAGCGGCAAGACAAACAGCGGCTTGCCTTGGTCCAGACCGCGTTGTTGGCCTTCGGTCATGCGACCGGCGCGCATCACGAAGCTCTTGATGCGCCGATGATGGCTGTCATCGCCCTGGGCTTTACCGTCTTCGTCGTTCATCACTTCGTCGTCCGGAAGTGGGTCGGGCGTTTGCGAATCAATCATCAACAGGCTCTTACTTGATCAGACCATCCAGCGGCGAGGACGCGCTGGCATAGAGTTTTTTCTGCATACGCCCAGCCAGGTAAGCCATACGGCCTGCCAGGATGGCGTGTTTCATGGCTTCGGCCATCAGGATCGGTTGCTGCGCGTGGGCGATGGCCGAGTTCATCAGCACCGCTTCACAACCCAGTTCCATGGCGATGGTGGCGTCGGACGCAGTGCCAACACCGGCATCGACCAGCACCGGGACTTTCGATTCTTCAAGAATGATCTGCAGGTTGTACGGGTTGCAAATGCCAAGACCGGTGCCAATCAGCCCCGCCAGCGGCATGACCGCACAGCAGCCGATTTCCGCCAGTTGACGCGCGATGATCGGGTCATCGCTGGTGTAGACCATCACGTCGAAACCATCCTTGACCAGCGTTTCAGCGGCCTTGAGGGTTTCGATTACGTTGGGGAACAGCGTCTTCTGGTCAGCCAGCACTTCCAGCTTGACTAGGTTGTGGCCGTCAAGCAGTTCACGGGCTAGGCGGCAGGTGCGCACGGCTTCGATGGCGTCGTAGCAACCTGCGGTGTTCGGCAGGATGGTGTAGCGGTCCGGCGGCAGCACGTCGAGCAGGTTCGGTTCGCCCGGGTTTTGGCCCAGATTGGTCCGGCGCACGGCGACGGTGACGATCTCGGCACCCGAGGCTTCGATGGCCAGACGGGTCTCTTCCATGTCCTTGTACTTGCCGGTGCCGACCAACAGGCGCGACTGGAAAGTACGACCGGCCACGGTAAACGGCTTGTCGCTACGAACGTTGCTCATTGGAAATCCTCTTTATGGTTGAGGTTCTTGCAATTCTTCTGGATCGGGCAGCAGCGCGAGGCTGAAAGGCCTAGCCGCCGCCGATGGCATGCACCACTTCGACCTGATCACCTTCGTTCAGCGTCGTGGAAGCATGCTGGCTGCGCGGCACGATATCCAGATTGAGCTCGACCGCAATTCGACGCCCGGCCAGGTCCAGACGGGTCAACAACGCCGCAACGGTCTCGCCGTCGGGCAGTTCGTAGGATTCACCGTTCAACTGAATGCGCATGCGAAGGCAGCCATCATTTTAGGGGGCGTGCATTCTAGCCCGATCAGTCAGGATGAAAAAGGCAAAGCAGCGCCA
Organism: Pseudomonas sp. Pseu.R1; assembly: GCF_045764065.1. Lineage (NCBI taxonomy): Bacteria > Pseudomonadati > Pseudomonadota > Gammaproteobacteria > Pseudomonadales > Pseudomonadaceae > Pseudomonas > Pseudomonas sp. Pseu.R1. Next base: position 3,191,775 of record NZ_JBJGEE020000001.1, read on the forward strand.
TTCGTCATGCGCAACCCTTTAAAGGGTATCCACGCCCAAACGCCACGCGGTCCAGCCCAAAATGAACCAACCGACCAGGAAACACAGGCCACCAATCGGCGTGATGATGCCCAACTTGCTGACACCCGTCAGGGTCAGGGCATAGAGGCTGCCGGAGAACAACAGAATGCCCAGCGTAAATGCTATACCGGCGTAGCTGACCAGCCGCCCCTGAATCTGCGTAGCGAGAATCGCGACGCCAAAGATCGCCAGCGCATGGATCAACTGGTACAGCACACCGGTATGAAAAATCGCCAGGTACTCCGGGGTTAGCCGGTTTTTCAAGCCGTGGGCGGCAAAGGCGCCTAGCCCAACACCGGTGAATCCGAAGAAAGCGGCCAACATCAGAAAGGTTCGAAGCATGTGTAACTCCAGGTTCAATGGCACGTGATCTGTATAATGGCCCGCTCAACGGGTTCGGCCAAGCCATCTCTATGCTGCGTTTTCTTCTTCGTCGTATCACCAAAGGCCTGCTCTGGTTCGCAGTGGCCAGTGTCGTGCTGGTTTTGATTTTTCGTTTCGTGCCTCCGCCCTTTACGGCGTTGATGGTCGAGCGCAAGGTTGAATCCTGGTTCGATGGTCAACCTATCGATCTGCAACGTGATTGGGAGCCGTGGGAGAAAATTTCCGACGATCTGAAAGTCGCGGTCATTGCGGGTGAAGACCAGAAATTCGCCGAGCACTGGGGTTTCGATATCGACGCCATCCAGGCCGCACTGGTTCACAACGAACGAGGCGGCTCAATTCGCGGCGCCAGCACCCTGAGCCAGCAAGTCTCGAAAAACCTGTTCTTGTGGTCGGGTCGCAGCTACTTCCGTAAGGGGCTGGAAGCCTGGTTCACGGCGTTGATCGAAGTGTTCTGGTCCAAGCAGCGGATTCTTGAGGTTTACGTCAACAGCGTTGAATGGGACGACGGCGTGTTCGGCGCCCAGGCAGCGGCTCAGCAACACTTCCACGTGAATGCCAGCCAACTGTCGATGCAGCAGGCCAGCTACCTTGCCGCCGTACTGCCCAACCCACGGGTCTGGAGCGCCAGCCATCCGAGCAGCTACGTATCACAACGTGCCGGGTGGATTCGCCAGCAGATGCGTCAGTTGGGTGGGGATGAGTATCTGGTGGGGTTGAATCACAGCCGTAAGTGGTGAAATTACAAACCTGTAGGAGTGCCGCCCAAACCAAGCTCACTCCTACAGGTGATTAGGCAACTACACAAACAAAAACGCCCCGAGCATCTCGGGGCGTTTTTCGTTTCGGTTGGTCGCTTACGCTGCAATCGACAGCTTGAGCTTGTTCATCGCGCTCTTTTCGAGCTGACGAATACGCTCGGCAGAGACGTTGTACTTCTCGGCCAGGTCATGCAGCGTTGCCTTTTCCTCAGCCAGCCAGCGCTGGTAAAGGATGTCGCGACTGCGTTCATCGAGCACACTCAACGCTTCGTGCAGGTTCGCCGTCGAGCTATCAGACCAATCGGCGTCTTCCAACTGACGCGCCGGATCGTAACGATGGTCTTCCAGATAGTTGGCTGGCGACTGAAATGCGCTGTCGTCGTCCGCTTCCGCCGCCGGATCGAACGCCATGTCCTGGCCCGTCAGACGGCTTTCCATTTCGCGCACTTCACGCGGCTCAACGCCAAGGCTTTCCGCTACGCGATGCACTTCTTCGTTGTTCAGCCAGGCCAGACGCTTCTTCTGGCTGCGCAGGTTGAAAAACAGCTTGCGCTGGGCCTTGGTGGTCGCGACTTTCACGATGCGCCAGTTGCGCAGGATGAACTCGTGAATCTCGGCCTTGATCCAGTGCACAGCGAAAGACACCAGACGAACGCCCATTTCTGGGTTGAAACGCTTCACGGCTTTCATCAAGCCGACGTTGCCTTCCTGGATCAGGTCAGCCTGAGCCAGTCCATAACCGGAATAACTGCGTGCGATATGCACGACAAAACGCAGGTGGGCGAGCACCATCTGCCGAGCCGCCCCTAGATCCTGCTCGTAATAGAGACTCTCGGCCAGTTCACGCTCCTGCTCGGGAGTCAGCAATGGAATGCTGTTCACCGTGTGCACATAGGCTTCCAGGTTTGCACCCGGAACCAAGGCATAAGCAGGTTGCAAAGAATTGGTCATACGAAAAAACCTCCTACACATGACTCGTGCAGTTCAGCACTGCGAAATTGACCGGGGACCGCGAAACAAGTTCCCTTAAGTTGAAAAGTCAATAGATGAAACAAAATTTACGCTACAAACATGAACCCAACATTAACACTCAACGCGGCGCCAGCTCTCTCAGGTGACGCGCAACCGCAATCCACGCACCGATATACCCCAACAACACAGCCCCTAGCAAGAGTGACAGACCATCAGCCACTGGCACACCGGCCAGCGAGAAATTGCTGCCGTACAGCCCCGCCAAGCGGATGACCGCCTCATTGAGCCAGTCCAGACCAAAGGCCAGGATGCCCCACGAGAAGATCCCCGCGCCGAAGCCATACAACGCGCCCATATAAAGGAAGGGCCTGCGCACATAGCTGTCGGTGCCGCCCACGAGTTTAATCACTTCGATCTCTGTGCGGCGGTTTTCGATATGAAGACGGATGGTATTGCCTATCACCAATAACAATGCGACAACCAACAGCACCGTCAAACCGAATACGAAGCGATCACCCAGCTTGAGGATCGCTGCCAGCCGCTCGACCCAGACCAGATCCAGTTGCGCCTGTTGCACCTTGGGCAGTTCAGCGAGTTGTGTACGTAATGCCTCAAGCCCCGCCTTGTCAACTTCCAGTGGCGTCACCAGCACGACGCCAGGCAGCGGGTTTTCCGGCAACTCCTTGAGGGCTTCACCCAGACCCGATTGCTGTTGGAACTCGTTCAATGCCTGATCGCGGGAGATGTACTCCGCTTCGGCGACGCCGTTCATCTCCTTGATCCGGCTGACCAGACTTTGCCCTTCGCTTGGCGACGCATCCAGTTGCAAATAAAGCGAAATTTGCGCGGCGCGCTGCCACGATCCACCCAAGCGCTCGACGTTGCTCAACAGCAACGACAAGCCCATGGGCAAGCTCAACGCAACGGCCATCACCAGACAGGTGAAGAAACTGCCAATCGGTTGTTTGCCCAGACGGCGCAGGCTGTCGGCCATGCTGGAGCGGTGAGCCTCGATCCAGGCGTTGAACAACTCGCCAAAACTCGGGCCGTCGTCGTCATCGTGGCGTTTCTTTTTCTGTTTCTGTGGCCCCGGCTCGGCGGCCTTGGGCGCGACGCGTTCGGATACCTTGGGACTGCGAGTGGCACTCATACGCCAGCCTCCCCATCACCGATCAGTCGGCCGCGTTGAAGCGTGAGCATGCGATGGCGCATCCGGGCAATCAATGCGAGGTCGTGACTGGCAATGAGCACGCTGGTGCCCAGTCGGTTGATGTCTTCGAACACACCCATGATTTCTGCCGCCAGCCGAGGGTCGAGGTTACCGGTTGGTTCGTCCGCCAACAGCAACGCCGGGCGATGAACGATGGCACGCGCAATACCGACGCGCTGCTGCTGACCGGTGGACAGGTCGCCAGGGTACAGCTCGGCCTTATCGGACAGCGCAACGCGCTCCAGCGCAGAATCCACACGCTTGGTGACTTCGGCCTTCGACAGCCCGAGGATCTGCAACGGCAATGCGACGTTGTTGAACACCGTGCGATCAAACAACAACTGGTGGTTCTGGAACACCACGCCGATCTGACGACGCAAGAAAGGGATCTGCGCGTTGCTGATCTGGCCCAGGTCCTGTCCGGCCAGCAACAGCTTGCCCGAGGTGGGGCGCTCCATCGCCAACAGCAGACGCAACAGGGTACTTTTACCGGCACCGGAGTGACCGGTTACAAACAGAAATTCACCACGACGCACTCGAAAGCTCAGCTCATGCAAGCCGACGTGTCCGTTCGGATAGCGTTTACCGACCTGTTCGAAACGAATCATGTGCGCTCCCGCTCGGCGAATAGGGCTTGAACAAAGGGTTCAGCCTCAAAAGTCCGCAAGTCGTCGATGCCTTCGCCGACACCGATGTAACGAATCGGCAGTCCGAATTGCTTGGCCAGCGCGAAGATCACTCCGCCTTTTGCCGTACCGTCGAGCTTCGTCAATGCCAGGCCCGTCAGGTTGACGGTCTGGTTGAATTGCTTGGCCTGATTGATGGCGTTCTGGCCAGTGCCCGCGTCGAGCACCAGCAGCACTTCGTGTGGCGCCGCTTCGTCGAGCTTGCCGATCACACGACGAACCTTTTTCAGCTCTTCCATCAGGTTGTCTTTGGTGTGCAGGCGACCCGCCGTGTCAGCGATCAGCACATCAATGCCACGGGCCTTGGCGGCCTGAACGGCGTCATAGATCACCGAAGCCGAATCAGCCCCCGTGTGCTGGGCAATGACCGGAATCTTGTTGCGCTCACCCCAGACCTGAAGCTGTTCGACCGCTGCGGCACGGAAGGTGTCGCCCGCTGCGAGCATGACTTTCTTGCCTTCAAGCTGAAGTTTTTTGGCCAGCTTGCCGATGGTAGTGGTCTTACCCGCGCCGTTGACGCCGACGACCAGAATCACGAACGGCTTGTGCTCGGCGGCGATCACCAGCGGTGCTTCCACCGGTTTGAGCATTTCCGTCAGTTCGCTTTGCAACGATTTGTACAGCGCATCGCTGTCGGTCAGCTGTTTCCGCGCCACTTTCTGCGTCAAATTCCGCACGATCAGCGACGTTGCTTCAACGCCAACATCGGCGGTGAGCAAGCGGGTTTCCAACTCGTCGAGCATGTCGTCGTCGATGGCCTTTTTGCCCAGAAACAGGCTGGCCATGCCTTCGCCAAGACTGGCGCTGGTTTTCGACAGGCCCTGTTTCAGGCGGGCGAAGAAGCCGGGCTGTTTAGGCTGGGCTGGCTCAACAGGCGACGGGACCGGCGGTTCGGCAGCAATAGGAGCTGGCGATGTTTCGACTACCGGCGCTGGCTGCGTCGGCGCGACAACGGATGCGGGTTGCGTCAGGGCAGGCAAATCGTTGCCGGCGACAGGATCCGGCAGCGCCACGGGCACCGGCTCGATCGCGGGGGGCGCTTCGACAACCGGAGAGGGTGCAGGAGCTGCAACCGCTGTCGGCACGTGCGACGCCGTGTGCGCTGGAATCGCAGGCGTCACATGGGGTTCGCTCTCATCGGTCAGCGCGACCGGCTCTTCGGCAACAGGCAGCTTCAGCCAAGGCTCGGCGGCAGGCTGTGCGTCGACAGCATGTTCCGGCTCAGGCGCAACAAAGGTGTGCGATGCAGGGCTGGTGGGCGGAATGGTCGGAGGCGTTTGCGGCTCGGCGAGGGGCGAAGTCGACTCAACGACAGGCTCAGGGGCTGCAACGGGGGATTCTGCTGGCTGTTCGGCGACGGTTTCCTGCGGCTTTTTGCGCAGCCATCCGAACAGGCCTTTCTTCTCGCCAGCCTGGGCTGGGGTCTTCTTGTCGTCGTTGGAACCAAACATGGAGGACGGCTATCTCAAGGTAGCGACGCGCCAGACCGGCGCCTCTGAAAAATTCTGTATGCGAAACAGACTGTTTTTAAGTCCGCTCGTTCATCAGCTGGCCCGGCGCAGGACGATACTGAAATCACTTCGAAGCGTGAAGCCGCATGCGCTGGTTTCAGCTCATGGGCCATCGCTTATCCGAAAACTCCTACATCTTAGTCGTGGTCGGCGAGCAAACTGGCCGCTATCCTAACACCCCCGCGCCCGCCGACGCTAAGTTCACGCAGGCCGTCTCGAAGGTTCAAATTACGAATGAATGCTCTCGCCCGCCGTGCCGCAGGCTTTTTGCTCGGTACATTGTGTTTGCCCCTCGCTGCTGTTGCCGCCGATCCTCAACCCACTACCGAATTCACGCTGGAAAACGGCCTGAAGGTGGTCGTGCGCGAAGACCACCGCGCGCCGGTCGTCGTCTCGCAGGTCTGGTACAAAGTCGGCTCCAGCTATGAGACGCCCGGCCAGACAGGCCTGTCCCACGCGCTGGAACACATGATGTTCAAGGGCAGCTCCAAAGCAGGCCCCGGCGAGGCATCGTTGATCCTGCGCGATCTGGGCGCTGAAGAGAACGCCTTCACCAGCGACGACTACACCGCTTACTACCAGGTGCTGGCTCGCGACCGTCTGAGCGTGGCTTTCGAGCTGGAAGCCGACCGCATGGCCAGCCTGCGCCTGCCGCCGGAAGAGTTCGCTCGGGAAATCGAAGTCATCAAGGAGGAGCGCCGCCTGCGCACCGACGACAAGCCTAACGCGAAGGCTTATGAGCGCTTCAAGGCCATTGCCTACCCGGCCAGCGGCTATCACACGCCCACCATCGGCTGGATGGCTGACCTGGACCGCATGAAGGTCGAGGAACTGCGCCACTGGTACGAATCCTGGTACGTGCCGAACAACGCCACACTGGTGGTGGTCGGCGACGTGCAACCCGACGAAGTGAAAGCGCTGGCCGAGCGCTTCTTCGGGCCGATCCCTCGTCGCGACGTGCCACCGTCGAAAAAACCACTGGAATTGCCTGAACCCGGTTTGCGCCAGATCACCGTTCACGTCGCCACACAAATGCCGAGCCTGATGTACGGTTTCAACGTACCGAGCCTGGCCACGGCCACGGACCCACAATCGGTGAACGCCCTGCGGCTGATCTCGGCGCTCCTCGATGGCGGCTACAGCGCGCGCATTCCGTCGAAACTCGAACGCGGGGAAGAATTGGTCACCGGTGCTTCGTCTAACTACGACGCCTACACCCGAGGCGACAGCCTGTTCACCATCAGCGCCACGCCAAACATGCAAAAGAAGAAAACCCTGGCGGACACCGAGGCCGGTATCTGGCGCCTGCTGAACGAACTGAAGACCAAGCCACCCACCAAAGCCGAGCTTGAGCGTGTTCGCGCGCAAGTCATTGCAGGCCTCGTCTACGAACGCGACTCCATCACCAGCCAAGCCAGCACCATTGGCGAACTGGAAACCGTCGGTCTGTCCTGGCGGTTGATCGATGGCGAACTGGCTGCGCTGCAAAGCGTCACGCCAGAAGACATCCAGAAAGCGGCACGCACCTATTTCACCCGCGAACGGCTTGCCGTCGCGCATGTACTGCCTGAGGAGAAAGCCCAATGACCCAGCGCATCGAGACCCGCTCTGCGCGAACAAGGGCTTCAGCATTGTTGCTGGCCGTCACCGTTGGCCTGCTCGGCCCTGTCGCGGCCATGGCCGAGACGCCAGCGTCGGCCCCCATGGAGATGCCAAAAGCCATCGACAAAGCGGCCAACACGCTGCAATCGCTCAAGGAACTCGATGGCAAGGCGCCCGCCCGCCGCGCGTTGAATATTCAGTCGTGGAACACCGCTGAAGGCGCGCGCGTATTGTTCGTCGAGGCCCACGAACTGCCCATGTTCGACATGCGCGTGCTGTTCGCCGCCGGCAGCAGCCAGGACGGCGCAACCCCGGGCATCGCGCTGATCACCAATGCCATGCTCAATGAAGGCGTCAAAGGCAAAGACGTCAGCGCCATCGCTGCGGGGTTCGAAGACCTCGGCGCGGACTTCGGCAATGGCTCCTATCGCGACATGGCCTTGGCCTCGCTGCGCAGCCTGAGCGCTCCCGACAAGCGTGAGCCTGCGCTGAAACTGTTTTCGGAAGTGGTCGGCAAACCGACGTTTCCTGCCGACTCACTGGCGCGCATCAAGAATCAGTTGATGGCCAGCTTCGAGTACCAGAAGCAGAACCCCGGCAAACTGGCGGGCGATGAGTTGTTCAAGCGCCTGTACGGCGACCATCCGTATGCGCACCCAAGCATGGGCACCGCGAAAACCATCACGCCGATCACCCTCGCGCAGTTGAAAGCCTTCCACGCCAAGGCCTACGCAGCGGGCAACGCCGTCATCGCGCTGGTGGGCGATCTGTCTCGCGCAGACGCCGAAGCAGTGGCCGCACAAGTGTCGTCGTCGCTGCCAAAAGGCCCGGCGCTGGCCAAAACCGTTGCACCGACAGCCCCCAAGCCGGGCGAAACCCATATCGAGTTCCCGTCCAAGCAGACTCACTTGATGCTGGCTGAGCTGGGTATTGATCGCGCCGATCCGGATTACGCCGCGTTGTCGCTGGGTAACTCGATCCTTGGCGGTGGTGGTTTCGGCAGCCGCCTGATGACGGAGGTGCGCGAGAAGCGCGGCCTGACCTATGGTGTGTCGTCAGGCTTCACGCCGATGCAGGCGCAAGGCCCGTTCATGATCGGCCTGCAAACCCGCGCCGAACTGAGCGAGAACACGCTCAAGCTGGTCAAGGACGTTACCCGTGACTTCCTTGCCAACGGCCCGACCCAGAAAGAACTCGACGACGCCAAAAGGGAACTCGCGGGCAGCTTCCCGCTGTCGACCGCCAGCAATTCGGCAATCGTTGGCCAATTGGGGGCGATTGGCTTCTATAATCTGCCGCTGAACTACCTCGAAGATTTCATGACGCAATCCCAGAGCGTCACCGTCGAGCAGATCAAGGCGGTGATGAACAAACACCTGAACGTGGACAACTTGGTGATCGTGACCGCGGGCCCCACTGTCCCGCAGAAGCCTCTGCCACCCCCCACTGATAGACCCGCCGAACAACCCCTCGGCGTTCCGGAGCATTGATGACCTCGACTTCCAAGCCGCCGCGCCTTCACAAAGGCCCCAAAGTTCACACAGGCCTGGGCCAGTTGCGGATCATCGGCGGCGAATGGCGCAGTCGGCGTCTGAGTTTCCCTGACGCGCCGGGCCTGCGTCCGACGCCAGACCGGGTCCGGGAAACCCTGTTCAACTGGCTGGCGCCTTACATCGAAGGCGCTCGCGTGCTCGACCCGTTCGCGGGCAGCGGCGCGCTGTTTCTGGAAGCGCTGTCGCGAGGCGCCAGCCTGGGTCTGGCGCTGGACGCCAACTCGGCGGCCGTTTCCAGCCTGCGTGAGCACTTGGGCACACTGCGTTGCACCGTCGGCAAGACCTCCACCGGCGACGCACTGCGTTACCTGGAGACGCAGCCCGCCGAAGCGTTCGACGTGGTTTTTCTCGATCCACCCTTCCACCAGAACCTTCTGACGCCAGCGTGCGCGCTGCTCGAAGAACGCGGCTGGCTGGCAAACGACGCCTGGGTTTACACCGAAAGCGAGACGGCTCCGTCGACGCTGGGCATGCCGGGCAACTGGCGCCTGCACCGGGAAAAAAAGACCGGCCAGGTGCATTACGCCTTGTGGGAACGCAGTGGCCACGCCAACTGACAGCGGCCCGTTCGCTCCAGCGTTCGGCCTCGGCAACCCCCACCTGCAAACCATGTGGGGGCCGATCTGGCGCTCAATCCCCTCGTTGGAGCGACGACGCGAGCGTATCTGGCTCGACGACGGTGACTTTCTCGATCTCGACTGGCATGGGCCCCATGACGCCAAAGTGCCCGTGGTGTTGGTACTGCACGGGCTGACGGGGTCATCCAACTCGCACTACGTGGTCGGGCTGCAACGTGCGATGGAAAAGCACGGCTGGACCAGTGTCGCCCTGAACTGGCGCGGGTGCTCGGGCGAACCGAATCTGCTGCCACGCAGCTATCACTCGGGCGTCAGTGATGACCTCGCAGCGGTCATCGCCCACATTCGCCGAGCACGCCCATTGGCGCCGCTGTATGCCGTGGGTTACTCGATGGGCGGCAACATTCTGCTCAAGCACTTGGGCGAATCCGGGCTGGACAGTCAGTTGCAGGGCGCGGCAGCGGTGTCGGTGCCCTTCCGGCTGGATGAGTGTGCGGACCGCATCGGGCTGGGCTTCTCCAAGGTCTATCAACGACACTTCATGCGCGAAATGGTGGGCTACATCAGAGACAAGCAGCGTCGATTTCAGCACGAAGGCATGAACGAAGGACTCGCCGTGCTGGCGGCACTGGGTTCACTGGACAACCTGCGCACGTTCTGGGACTTCGATGGCCGCGTGACTGCACCGCTGAATGGCTTTGACGACGCCCAGGATTACTATCGCAAGGCATCGAGCCGCTACTTCCTCGGCGCGATCCGCACCCCAACGTTGCTGGTGCAATCGTCGGATGACCCGTTCGTCTTCAAACACAGCCTGCCCGCCCTCAGCGAGCTGTCGGCAAGCACCCGATTCGATCTTCAGGAACATGGCGGGCATGTGGGCTTTGTCGGGGGTACGCTCAGAAAGCCGGTTTACTACCTGGAGCAGCGGATACCGCAGTGGTTGGTGGATGTGCATGGGAAAGACGCTACTCGTTGATCGCGCCACTCCTACAGAGGCATAAGTAGCGCTTCAAACCTTGCAGGATCGTTCAAGACACCTCTGCGCCACAGGCCTACCATCCGGGACATAAGGAGAAATACCATGTCCCGCAATCAGCTCTTCGTTCGCGGCCTTCGCGACAGCATGCCCATGCTGGTCGGCATCGCGCCGTTCGGCATCATTTTCGGAACCCTGGCCGGTGTCGGCGGCCTGTCGCTGTGGCAAGCGGTGGGCATGTCGATGTTCGTCTACGCCGGGTCCGCGCAATTCATCGTGGTCAGCCTGATGGGCGCCGGGGCCAGTACCGTGGTGATCCTGTTGACCACCTTCATCGTCAACCTGCGTCATGTGCTCTATAGCGCCACCCTGCAACCACAGGTCCAGAACCTGCCGCAGCGCTGGCGACTGTTGCTGGCGTTCTGGTTGACCGACGAAACCTTCGCTGTCGTCCAGCGCTATTACCTCGTCCATGGTCGTACGCCATTGGTTCACTGGTACTGGCTCGGCGTAGCCAGCGCGCTGTATGCCTGCTGGGTTAGCAGCTCACTGATCGGCGTTCTGTTCGGTCAAGCCGTGCCGGACATGGCCAGTTGGGGCCTAGAGTTCGCGATGCTGGCGACCTTCATCGGCATCGTCGTGCCACTGTTGCGCAACCAGCCGCAGATCGCTGCCGCCCTGGCCGCAGGCGCCGTCGCTCTGATGACATGGTCGTGGCCTTACAAACTGGGGTTGATGGCCGCTGCATTCAGTGGCATTGCGGTGGGCGTCCTGCTGGAGCGGCGCCAGTCTGAAGGCCCGCAAAACGCATCGGGCAAAGAGGTGCACTCATGAGCTACTGGTGGCTGATTCTGGGGATGACCGCGATCACGTTTTTGATGCGCTACAGCCTGTTCGCCTGGCCGAACCTGCGCTTCCCGCCGGTTGTGCGCCAAGGACTGCATTACGTGCCAACGGCGGTGCTGACAGCAATTGTGGTGCCCGGCATGCTGCTACCTGATGGCCAGCACTGGCAGTTGTCACTGGTTAACGCGTATCTGCTGGCGGGAATCGCGGCCATCGCCATCGCCGCGTTCAGCCGCAATCTGCTGGCGACGATTGGTGGGGGGTTGCTGGTGTTCTTCCTGCTGCGCTGGGCGTTGGGGCAGCTTTGATATAACGCGCCTGTGCAATCCCTGTGGAAGCAGGGGCGTCGTGCAGCAAACGCAATACCCTGTGGGAGTGAGCTTGCTCACGATAGCAACAGGCCTGACACATCTGTGGTGACAGGCATGCCGCAATCGTGAGCAAGCTCACTCCCACAGATTCACATCCACATCCACATCCACATCACAGATCATGACGACCGGGCTATTCCCCAGTCGCTACACCACGCTCAGGATCATTGATCCACTCACTCCACGACCCCGCATACAACCGCCCCAACGGATACCCGGCCAGACACAGAGCAAACAGGTTGTGACAGGCCGTCACCCCTGACCCGCAGTAAGCGACCAGTTTTTCCGGGGCTCGCCCGTTCAGCGTCTCGGCGAACCGCTGCTTGAGTTGTTCAGCGGGAAGGAAACGTCCGTCCGGCCCCAGGTTGTCAGTGAACGCGGCACACTGCGCCCCCGGAATGTGGCCGGCCACTGGATCGATCGGCTCGACTTCGCCACGAAAACGCGCAGGCGCGCGGGCGTCGATCAGGGTGACTTCAGGCTTATCCAGTTTCTTCTGTACATCCGCCGCGCTCAGCACCAGCGAATCATCCGGTTTCCCTTTGAACGCCCCCTCGCGATGCTGCGCCGGGTCCAGGCTCAACGGCAGCCCCGCCGCATGCCAGGCTTTCAGACCGCCGTCGAGAATGAACACGCCATCACGCTTGCCCAGCCACGCCAGCAACCACCACGCGCGAGCGGCATAAGCGCCCGGACCGTCGTCGTACAGCACGATCTCGCTGTCGTTATCCACTCCCCAGAAACGCAGACGCTCGATCAGCGTTTGCGGAGATGGCAATGGATGGCGCCCCGTCACGCCCTTGGTGATCGGTCCGCTCAGGTCTTTGAGCAAATCGGCGTAGGACGCCCCCTCGATGTGTCCTTCCGCGTAGCTACGCTGGCCGTAGTCCAGATCATCGAGGGACGAACGACAATCAAGGATCACAAGCCCCGGCTGTTGTTGGCGTTCGGCCAGTTGTTGCGGGCTGATCAATTGCGCGATGGACATGACGGGCTCCTGCAGACAGTAAAAGTGGCTAAAGCGATAAGACAATCCATTCAAACGGATAGATTACAGTCAACCTGCATCTTCCAGCGCCTTGTTCAACGGCACATAAAATTCGCTGCACAAGGCATGTACTGCGTCCCGCGCCTCGGGCGTCACGTAGGCCAGTTCGAGCATCAGCACCTGATAGACGCCTCGACGGATGGCCTCTTCATTCAGATGGCCCGCGTTCTCCCGCGTAGTGCACAGGAAACGCACCCAGGACGTGAGGATGATCCACGCGTTGAGCGTCAGGGATTCAATCTGCACGGTGTCCATGTCGAGAATGCCCGCTTCAACGAAACCGCCATAAATGGCCATCGCCTTGATCAGACAATGCTGAGAAAAGCGCCGATAACGCTCGGCCAACTCAGGATCGGCATCCAGCAGGTGCTCAAGATCGCGATGCAAAAAGCGATAGCGCCACATGCCATCGAGGATCGCCATCAGGTAATGGCGCTTGTCTTCGACACTGGGCAAGCGCCCCTTGGGCGGGTGGAGAAAACTGTCGACCAGCGCTTCGTATTCGGTGAACAGCTCGGCGATGATCGCCTGCTTGTTGGGGAAGTGGTAATACAGATTCCCCGGTGAAATCTCCATGTGCGCCGCGATGTGGTTGGTGCTCACGCTACGCTCGCCCTGCAGATTGAACAGCTCGAGGCTGCTCTGCACGATGCGTTCTCGGGTCTTGATGCGTAGGGGTTTGATACGCGGCGCCATGCTCAGCTCGAACGTCTGGATGTAACAGGGATGTGCTGGATCTTAACGCATGCGCTGCGTTTCGGTGCAGCCCGACGCGTCATTTGACTTTATAGAGCAATGACTCTAAAAACACTCTATAACTTCAAAAAGGAACCACAGCGATGCCTGTCGAATCCGTGCATTTACCCTTGCCCGATGATGCATCGACCGACTCCGACGAGCTTGTACGACTTTTCGACTTACAGCGTCGGGCTTTTTCCGCGAACCCCATGCCAGTCGCCGCCCAGCGCCTGCAATGGCTCGACAGCCTTTGCCAATTACTCAGCGATGAGCGCCAGGCGCTGATTGACGCGATCAGTGCAGACTTCAGCCATCGCAGCGCAGATGAAACCCTGCTCGCCGAGTTGATGCCCAGTCTGCACAACATCCATTACGCCCGCCGCCATCTGAAAAAGTGGATGCGCCCGTCTCGTCGCCACGTTGGCATGGCTTTTCAACCAGCGTCGGCCAAAGTCATGTATCAACCACTGGGCGTGGTGGGCGTGATCGTGCCGTGGAATTACCCGCTGTATCTGGCGATAGGCCCTATGGTGGGCGCGCTGGCGGCAGGCAATCGAGTGATGCTCAAGCTCAGCGAGTCCACGCCCGCAACGGGTGAACTGTTGAAAAGGTTGTTCGCCAGGGCGTTCCCGGAGGATCTGGTTGCGGTCGTACTCGGTGAAGCCGACACAGGCGTGGCGTTCTCGCGGCTGCCGTTTGATCATTTGTTGTTCACAGGCGCAACCAGTATCGGTCGGCATGTAATGCGCGCAGCCGCCGAAAACTTGACCCCGGTGACACTGGAGCTGGGTGGAAAGTCCCCTGCCATCGTCGCCCACGACGTGCCCATGAAAGACGCAGCCGAGCGCATTGCCTTCGGAAAAACCCTGAATGCCGGACAAACCTGTGTGGCGCCAGACTACGTGCTGGTGCCCAAAGATCGTGTCGATGAATTCGTCGAAGCCTACAAAAAAGCCGTCACCGGGTTTTATCCGACGCTCGCGGACAATCCGGACTACACCGCCATCATCAACCCCCGACACGTCGCGCGGCTGAATAACTACCTGGCAGACGCCACCAGCAAAGGCGCCCGGGTCATTTCACTTTATCCACATAGCCAAGGTCGGCGCCTGCCGTTCAGCCTGCTACTCGATGTCGGCGACGACATGCTGGTCATGCAGGATGAAATCTTCGGTCCTCTTTTGCCGGTCGTGCCCTATGAGCGCATCGAGCAGGCCTTTGACTACATCAATCAGCGGCCTCGCCCACTGGCTCTTTACTACTTTGGCTATAACAAGGCCGAACAGAAGCGGGTGCTGGAGCAGACACATTCTGGCGGGGCCTGTCTGAATGACACCTTGCTGCACGTGGCACAGGACGACCTGCCATTCGGCGGCGTCGGCCCCTCTGGCATGGGCCAATACCATGGCCACGAGGGTTTTCTGACCTTCAGCAAGGCCAAGGGTGTGTTCATCAAGCAGCGTTTCAATGCGGCGCGTCTGATTTACCCCCCCTACGGGAAAGCCATTCAAAAGCTGATCCATCGGTTGTTCGTGCGATGAGCGCAGTGACGCAAGGGATCTCGCGTCGCCACGCACTCAAGCTCGGGCTTGGCGCCACGGCGTTTCTGGCCAGCGCCGGACTGACCGCCAGCCTGAGCGGCTGTTCCAGTTCGTCAGCGGCGCCAGGGTTCAGTGTTCTGCGCGCCAGCGACATGGCGTTTTTACGGGCGGCGATTCCAGTCATGCTCGACGGTGCGCTTAAAGGTGTTTCGCTTTCAGGTGCTGTCGATCAAACCTTACAGAGCCTCGACCGCGGCCTGGCGCACCTGTCTCCGGAAATGCTCAAACTGACGCAGCAATTGTTCGATGTATTGGCGATGGCCATCACCCGAGGACCGCTGACGGGGATTTGGGGTAGCTGGGAAGGCGCCGATGCCGACGCGATACGGCATTTTCTGGAGCATTGGAAAAACAGCTCACTGAACCTTCTGCGCCAAGGCCATAGCTCATTGCTGCAACTGGTGCTGATGGCCTGGTACAGCCGCCCAGACGCATGGGTGCCATGTGGATACCCCGGCCCACCGAAAATCTGATCCACCCAAAACAATAAAAACAACGAGGTTCTATGCCTGTTCCCGACACGTTCCGCGAAGGACTCGCTCGCGGCTGGAAAACCTACGACGGCTCGCACTTACAACAAGACCTGACACTGGAGGTTGACGTCGCGATCATCGGCAGCGGCGCGGGCGGCGGGACGAGCGCCGAGATACTCAGCGCTGCGGGGTTCAACGTGCTGATCATCGAAGAAGGCCCACTGAAAACCAGCTCTGATTTCACACTGCTTGAAGATCAGGCCTATTCGACGCTGTATCAGGAAGGCATCGGGCGAATGAGCAAGGACGGCGCGATTACCATCCTGCAGGGCCGAGCGGTGGGCGGCACCACGCTGGTCAACTGGACGTCCAGTTTTCGCACACCCGACCAGACCCTTGAACACTGGGCACGCGAGCACAACGTGAAAGGCCACGGCCCCACCGAGATGGCGCCCTGGTTCGGCAAGATGGAACAACGTCTGGGTGTTGCGCCGTGGATCATGCCGCCCAACGCCAACAACGACGTCATTCGCCGGGGCTGTGAAAAGCTCGGTTACAGCTGGCATGTCATTCCGCGCAACGTGCGAGGCTGCTGGAATCTGGGTTATTGCGGGATGGGCTGCCCGACCAACGCCAAGCAATCGATGTTGGTGACAACCATTCCGAGCATGCTGGATAAGGGCGGCGAGCTGCTGTATCTGGCCCGTGCCGAGCGGCTGATCATCGAAAAAGGCAAGGTGCTGGGCGTGGAATGCCTGGCCATGGATGAGCGTTGTGTGGCGCCCACCGGCCGCAAGATCACGGTCAAAGCCCGGCACACGGTATTGGCCGGGGGCGGCATCAACAGCCCGGCATTGCTGATGCGCTCCAAGGCGCCGGACCCTCATAAAACGCTGGGCAAAAGAACATTTCTGCATTTGGTGGCGTTTTCGTCCGGGCTATTCGATGAGGTGATCAACCCGTTCTACGGTGCGCCGCAATCGATCTACTCCGACCACTTTCAGTGGCGCGACGGGGTGAGCGGCCCAATGGCCTACAAGCTGGAGGTCCCACCCCTGCATCCGGCGCTGGCCAGTACGTTACTGGGTGACTATGGGCAGAAAAACGCCGAACGCATGGCCCAATTGCCTCATACCCACATGATGCTGGCGCTGCTTCGGGACGGGTTTCATCCCGACAGCGTGGGCGGCAGTGTCGAATTGCGCGGCGATTACACGCCAGTGTTGGACTATCAGGTGTCGCCCTACGCGTGGGACGGCGTGAAACGCGCATTGCACACCATGGCGGACATTCAGTTCGCGGGCGGTGCCAAGGTCGTCATGCCGCTGCACCAGGACGCGGATTACGTGAAGACCATCGGTGAGGCACGTGCCTTGATCGACCGCTTGAGCATGGAAATCTTCCGCACTCGATTGGGCAGTGCTCATGTCATGGGCGGTTGCGCCATGGGAGAGGATGCGTCATCTGCGGTGGTCGACAGCCTTGGGCGGCATCACCAACTGGAAAGCCTGTCAGTGCACGACGGGTCGCTGTTTCCCACCAGCATTGGCGCCAATCCGCAATTGTCGGTGTATGGGTTGACGGCGAAGCTGGCGAGCGCACTGGCAAAGCGATTGATGACGACGCGAATCCTGTAGGAGCGACACCTGACTTGGCCCGTGCGCTCGCGCTGCGCTACCATCCGAATCCCACAACGGACTCCGACCAGGACGACGCGATGAACCGAGTGTTGTACCCAGGCACCTTCGACCCCATCACCAAGGGCCATGGCGATCTGGTCGAGCGCGCCTCGCGCATGTTCGATCAAGTGGTCATTGCCGTGGCCGCCAGCCCCAAGAAAAATCCGCTGTTCCCGCTGGAGCAACGAGTCGCCTTGGCGCAGGAAGCGACCAAGCACCTGCCGAACGTCGAAGTCGTGGGTTTCTCGACCCTGCTGGCGCACTTCGCGCAAGAGCAGAACGCCAACATCCTGCTGCGCGGTCTGCGCGCAGTGTCTGACTTCGAGTATGAATTTCAACTCGCCAACATGAATAAACAGCTCGCCCCGGATGTGGAAAGTCTGTTTCTCACCCCGTCCGAACGCTATTCATTTATTTCATCTACGCTGGTCAGAGAAATCGCGGCGTTAGGCGGGGACATCACGAAATTCGTACATCCGGCGGTCGCCCAGGCGCTCAAGGAACGGTTCAAAACCTAGTTCCTGCGCTATGTTCAGGTGCATACCGAGCGCTAATGCGGCACAATTCGCCGCATTGGTTTTTGATATGCCCCGGTGTCGACCGCGGCAGGAGTATCCATGTCCCTGATCATCACCGACGATTGCATCAATTGCGACGTCTGCGAACCCGAGTGCCCGAACGAAGCGATTTCCCAAGGTGAAGAGATCTACGTGATCAATCCGAACCTGTGTACCGAATGCGTTGGCCATTACGATGAACCCCAGTGCCAGCAAGTCTGCCCTGTGGATTGCATCCCGCTGGATGAAAACAACGTCGAGAGCAAAGACCAGTTGATGGCCAAGTACCATCTGATTACCAGCAAGGCCTAAACGAAGGCATATCCTGTCGGCATCCGCGCTTTCGCCGAAGACACTGGCTGTAATGCCTGTTGAACTGAGCGAGATACGCATGACTTCGAAGCTTACGCGGATACCGTCCTCGTTTGGCGCAGCGCTTTTTCTGTGCGCCCTCTCGGCTCAAGGCAGTCCTGATCATCCCGATCAGGCCGCCATTGCCAGCCCACATCCCATTGCGACTGCCGCCGGTCGGGAAATTCTGGTCGATGGCGGCAATGCGTTCGATGCCGCCATTGCCATCAGTGCCACCCTCGCGGTGGTCGAGCCTTACGGTTCGGGGTTGGGCGGTGGAGGCTTCTTTCTGCTGCGTCAGGCGGGCGAGCCGGTGCAGTACCAATTCCTCGATGCGCGAGAAAAGGCGCCCCTCAAATCAAAACTGCGGATGTTTCACCGCAATGGCATTGCCCAACCCGATTTATCCCTGAACGGCCCGCTGGCCGCTGCCATACCCGGCCTGCCCGCCGCGCTGGTCGAGCTGGCCGAGCGCTATGGTCGGCTGCCACTGAGCATTTCCCTGGCCCCGGCCATCCGCGTGGCCTATCGCGGCTTCAAGGTGGATGAGGTGTACCGCGAGCGGGCCAGTTGGCGGCTGTTCGCCCTGCGCGCCAATAAGGAAAGCGCCCGGCTGTTCCTGCGTAACAACGACGTGCCCGACCTTGGCGAAATCATCAAACAACCGGAGCTGGCGCAGACACTGGATCGCCTGGCAGACAAGGGCCGCGCCGGTTTTTACAGCGGCTTGACCGCGCAATCGATGGTCAGCGGGGTGCGGGCCGCAGGCGGGATCTGGAATTACCACGACTTCGAAGAGTACGACGTCATCACCCGCACGCCGTTGCGCTTCCAGTTGGCCGATCAACGGGAATTGATCAGCGCCCCGCCCCCTTCAGCAGGTGGCATAGCGTTGGCGCAAAGCCTGTTCATGCTTCAACAACTGCCATGGCGCGAATCCGAGAAGGTTCAACGCGCGCACTATGTGGTGGAGGTTTTACGCAGGGCGTATCGGGACCGCGTGCTGTTGGGTGATCCTGATTTCGTGCCCAACCCGATCGCGCAGGTCTTGGCGCCGGATTATCTATTGCAACTGTCTACCAGCATCGATCCTCACCGCGCCACGCCCAACAATATCCTGCCACCCGCGCCGCGCTGGCGTGAGGGCGACAACACCAGCCATTTCTCCGTGCTCGATAACGAAGGCAATGCCGTCGCGGCAACGTTGTCGCTCAATCTGCCGTTCGGCTCCACCTTCACGGTTCCGGGCACAGGGGTGATTCTCAACGATGAAATGGACGATTTCGCCGTCGACCCCAAAGGCAGCAACACCTACGGACTGGTGGGCAGCCCGGCCAACATCATCGAACCCGGCAAACGCCCGCTGTCGAGCATGAGCCCGAGCTTCATCGAAAGCCCTCGAAATTTCACCGCCTTCGGGTCACCGGGCGGCAGCCGGATTCCCAGCATCGTGCTGTTGTCGATGTTGCAGTATCTGGACGACCAACCCATCGCCAACTGGGCCTCGGCCCCGCGCTATCACCATCAATACATGCCAGACATGATGGAATACGAAGCGGGGGCGTTTACCGAAGAGGAATTGAGCGATTTGCGGGAGCGCGGCTACCGGCTCAGAGAGACACGTCGAGACTTTGGCAATCAGCAAGTGCTGCTGTGGCACAAGAACAATGCGCGTGTGGAAGCGGCGAGCGATCCAAGAGGTGTGGGGGTTTCAGCGACGTTCCGGCCGGATGCGCCGCTGAATCTGGTGCGCACCTGCGCTGATCAGTCCTGTTTGCCGTAACCGCTGGTCGTGCAACCCAGGCAGCGCACGAATGCCGCTTTGCCGGGTTCGACCACCAGCGCCTTGCCGGTCGCGCCGAGGTTGCCGCCCGCCGCCGCAAACGGCGAGGCCACGACGAACAGGCCTGCGCCAATGACGGTGGCCACGATCAACAGAGGACGAGCGATCAGCAAGTCGCCGATCATCGCGTAGGCAGGCGGGTTCTGGATCTCGTACATCGGATCCCCACTGCCCGACGCCTCGACCTGCGCCAGCGCAGGCGTCATCTGCAAACCGAAGAACAGGGCCAGGGTGGCAGCGAGAATACGAAACGGGCTCATGGCGTGATCCTTCAGGCACAGCAAGAAAAGTGATGCAGCTCACTATAAACAGGGATGGGGGTTACGCAAGTGGCGAAAGTTTGAAGGTTATGACCGTAGGAGCGCCATGAGCAACGGCTTGTGTGTCACTTCTGACATTTCGGGCAATAAACGCTCGCCCGTTGCCCCAGCTTCACCTCGCGCATGATCGTCCCACAAACCTTGCATGGCTCTTCGCCACGGCCATAGGCGAACAATTCCTGCTGGAAATACCCCGGCTGACCATCCCCACCAATGAAATCGCGCAACGTGGTGCCGCCGCGCTCGATCGCCGCCGCCAGAATCCGTTTGATCTCAATGGCCAGCCTTATATAGCGCGCCTTGGAAATGGTCTTGGCTTCCCGGCGAGGATCGATGCCCGCCGCGAACAACGCCTCGGTCGCGTAAATGTTGCCCACGCCCACGACAACGGCGTTGTCCATGATGAACGGCTTGACTGCCATCGAACGACCACGGGACAACTCATACAAACGCACCCCATCGAACACGTCGGTCAACGGCTCAGGCCCCAGACGAGCCAGCAGTTCGTGATTATGAGGATCAAGGCTCCACAGCATCGCGCCAAAACGGCGGGGGTCGGTGTAACGCAAAGCCAGGCCGGACTCCAGCTCGATGTCCACATGCTCGTGCTTGAGCGCGGGCAACCCGGCCTCGACCAGACGCAAGTTGCCGGACATGCCCAAATGGCTGATCAAGGTCCCGACTTCGGCCTGAATCAGCAAATACTTGGCGCGCCGCTCCACCACGACAATCTTCTGCCCCGACAGCCGCACGTCCAGGTCTTCCGGAATGGGCCAACGCAAGCGGCGGTCGCGCACGATGACGCGATTGACTCGCTGACCTTCCAGATGGGGCGCAATACCCCGACGAGTGGTTTCGACTTCAGGCAATTCAGGCATGGGACGGCTCGATGGCGAGAGGAGGATAAGCGCGCGGTCAGTGCGCGCTCAGCTCACGAATACTTTCTTTGAGGTTTTCGAAGTCGTAATCGGACAGGCCGACGTAGTCGAGGATCAAGTGGCCAATGCTGTTCCATTCATGATCGACGCTTTGGTTGCCCAATACACGATGGGACGAACAGATGTGCTCCGCCATCTTGAGGATCGCCAGCAGGTTCTTCAGCGGCGCGTTGCGCCCTGATTCGTCCTGGAAGATCGCCAGTGCGTTGTGGTGGTTGGCAATCGCATTGCTGACATGTTCGGGTAAACGCCAGGATTTGGCTGTGAAATACCCGACAACTGCGTGGTTGGTATTGAGAATGCGGTTCTCGGTGTCCACCACGCGGCATTCCGGGCTGGCCTTGGCATAGGCTTCTTCCAGTACGTTCATGTATTCGGGGAAACGCTTGAGCATCAGCGGCACGCCGCAATCATGGAACAGACCCAACGCGTAGGATTCGTCCACGGTTTGCGAGCCGATGCGCTTGGCCAGCGTCAGACTGGTCATCGCCACGTCCTGCGCGGTGTCCCAGAAGCGGTTGAGCACGACGATGGTTTCGTCGCTCATTTCGCCCTTGATCGATTGCGCGTTGATCAGGTTGATGACCGACCGACTGCCCAGCAGATTCACAGCGCGCTGGATGGACGCGATCTTGTTGGCCAGCCCGTAATGAGCCGAGTTGACGATTTTCAGTAGCGCTCCCGACAGGCCCGGATCCTGCGCGATCAACCGTGCGATGACACCCAGATCGGGGTCGGGCATGTACTGCTCCATCTGCAAATCCACCATGATTTGCGGCTGGGGCGGGACGCTGATGCCTTGCAACGCCTGCTGGATCTGCTCGGAAGTAAGCTCTTGGGACATAAGTACACACTCAAGGTCAGGGGGCGATTTTAACCCTTACCGCCCATGCTTCGACAACCGTTGAAACACCTTGAAGGTTCCGACCGGAGACCACCTGGTTAATTCATCTGCATCCGCCCGCTGGCGAGATGACACGGTATAATCCCGCTCTTTTTTCCGGAGCGACGTCATGTCCCTGCCTAGCTTGCGCCTCAAGCCCAACGCCGACCGTCGCCTGCGCGCCGGTCACCTGTGGATCTACAGCAACGAAATCGACGTTGCCGCCACCCCGCTCAACGGCTTCGCTCCAGGCGCCCAAGCGGTTCTTGAAACAGCGAGCGGCAAGCCGTTGGGCATCGTCGGCGTCAGCCCGAACAACCTGATCTGCGCCCGTCTGCTGTCTCGCGACATCAAGCTGGCGCTGGACAAATCGCTGCTGGTGCATCGCCTGAACGTCTGCCTGTCGCTGCGCGAGCGCCTGTTCGACAAGCCGTTCTACCGTTTGGTCTACGGCGACTCCGACCTGCTGCCGGGCCTGGTGGTGGATCGTTTCGGCGACATTCTGGTGGTGCAACTGGCCTCAGCCACCATGGAGCAGCACAAAGACGACGTGCTGGCTGCGCTGATTCAGGTGCTCAAGCCCAGCGGCATCCTGCTCAAGAACGACTCGGCCGCCCGCGATGCCGAAGGCTTGAATCGTTACGTTGAAACCGCGTTTGGTCTGGTGCCCGAATGGGTTGCGCTGGAAGAGAACGGCGTGAAATTCGAAGCGCCGGTGATGGAAGGCCAGAAGACCGGCTGGTTCTACGACCACCGCATGAACCGCGCGCGCCTGGCACCGTACGTCAAAGGCAAGCGAGTGCTGGACCTGTTCAGCTACATCGGTGGCTGGGGTGTGCAAGCGGGTGCGTTCGGCGCGAGCGAAGTGTTCTGCGTCGACGCATCGGGCTTTGCTCTTGATGGCGTGGAGCGCAACGCGACGCTGAACGGCTTTGCCGACAAGGTCACCTGCGTTGAAGGTGATGTGTTCGAGGCCCTGAAAGAGCTGAAAGCGGCTGAAGAACGTTTCGACGTGATCGTCGCCGACCCGCCCGCCTTCATCAAACGCAAGAAAGACCTGAAAAACGGAGAAGGCGCCTACCGTCGCCTGAACGAGCAAGCCATGCGCCTGCTGACCAAGGACGGCATTCTGGTCAGCGCCTCCTGCTCGATGCACCTGCCGGAAGACGACCTGCAAAACATCCTCCTGACCAGCGCCCGCCACTTGGACCGCAACATCCAGTTTCTGGAACGCGGCGGCCAAGGCCCGGATCATCCGGTACACCCGGCGATTCCGGAAACGCGCTACATCAAGAGCATTACGTGCCGGTTGTTGCCGAATAGCTAAAAGCTTCGCAGGCAAGCGCGCTCCTACAGATAACCGCGTTTTCCATGTGAATGCGCTCCGCTGCAGGAGCGCGCTTGCCCGCGATGACGTCTCAACATGAATCAAATCCCAGCCGCTCGACCGCAAGACCCCAACCTCGCCACTTCCCACCATTCCCTCCTGCCCTCACAGGTGTAGAATCAGCGCTATTCATCGCCAATCATCCCCCGGCGGGTTTATGAGCTCTGGCCGAGCGCGCAGCGATCCTGTGGCGTCACCGACCTCATCCGCAGCGGCAGCTACCTGTCGCCGTTGCAATGGACCAAGAGAAGCTCACTCCCTTACTGAACCTGATTAGCCGCCCGGAGTGCTCCAATGCCTGATTACCGCTCGAAAACGTCTACCCACGGCCGCAACATGGCCGGCGCGCGCGCCCTGTGGCGTGCGACGGGCATGAAAGACGAAGACTTCAAGAAACCGATCATCGCCATCGCCAACTCCTTCACCCAGTTCGTTCCGGGCCACGTGCACCTGAAAGACCTGGGCCAGCTGGTCGCGCGCGAGATCGAAAAAGCAGGCGGGGTCGCCAAGGAATTCAACACCATCGCGGTCGATGACGGCATCGCGATGGGTCACGACGGGATGCTGTACTCGCTGCCGAGCCGCGAGATCATCGCCGATTCCGTGGAGTATATGGTCAACGCCCACTGCGCTGACGCCATTGTTTGCATCTCCAACTGCGACAAGATCACCCCCGGCATGCTGATGGCCGCCCTGCGCCTGAACATCCCGGTGATCTTCGTGTCCGGTGGTCCGATGGAAGCGGGCAAGACCAAGCTGGCCAGCCACGGTCTGGACCTGGTCGATGCGATGGTCATCGCCGCCGACTCCTCGGCGTCCGACGAGAAAGTCGCCGAATACGAGCGCAGCGCTTGCCCGACATGCGGCTCGTGCTCCGGCATGTTCACCGCCAACTCGATGAACTGCCTGACCGAAGCCCTGGGCCTTGCGCTGCCGGGCAATGGCTCGACCCTGGCGACCCATGCCGACCGCGAGCAACTGTTCCTGCGCGCCGGTCGTCGCATCGTCGAGCTGTGCCAGACCTACTATCGCGACGGCGATGATTCGGTACTGCCACGCAACATCGCCAACTTCAAAGCCTTTGAAAACGCGATGACCCTCGACATCGCCATGGGCGGTTCGACCAACACCATCCTGCACTTGCTGGCGGCCGCTCAAGAAGCCGAAGTCGCGTTCGACCTGCGTGACATCGACCGTCTGTCGCGCAAAGTCCCGCAACTGTGCAAAGTCGCGCCGAACATCCAGAAGTATCACATGGAAGACGTGCACCGTGCCGGAGGCATCTTCAGCATCCTCGGCTCGCTGGCCCGAGGAGGCCTGCTGCACACCGACCTGCCGACCGTGCACGCCCCGTCGATGGAAGAAGCCATCGCCAAGTGGGACATCACCCAGACCGACGACGAAGCGGTGCACACGTTCTTCAAGGCCGGCCCCGCGGGCATCCCGACTCAAACGGCGTTCAGCCAGTCGACCCGCTGGGAAACGCTGGACGACGACCGCGAGAACGGCTGCATTCGCAGTGTTGAGCACGCGTACTCGAAAGAAGGCGGCCTGGCCGTGCTGTACGGCAACATCGCACTGGACGGCTGCGTAGTGAAAACTGCGGGTGTCGACGAGTCGATTCACGTGTTCGAAGGCAACGCCAAGATCTTCGAAAGCCAGGACAGCGCCGTACGTGGCATCCTCGCTGACGAAGTGAAAGCGGGCGACATCGTGATCATCCGTTATGAAGGTCCGAAAGGCGGTCCGGGCATGCAGGAAATGCTTTACCCAACGTCGTACCTGAAATCCAAAGGTCTGGGCAAAGCCTGTGCGCTGCTGACCGACGGTCGCTTCTCGGGCGGCACCTCGGGCCTGTCCATCGGCCACGCATCACCTGAAGCAGCAGCGGGCGGCGCTATTGGTCTGGTGCGCGACGGCGACAAAGTGTTGATCGACATCCCGAACCGTGGGATCAACCTGCTGGTTTCCGATGAAGAACTGGCCGTGCGTCGCGCCGAACAGGACAAGAAAGGCTGGCGTCCGGCCGAAGCGCGTCCACGCAAAGTCACCACCGCCCTCAAGGCTTACGCCCTGCTGGCAACCAGTGCCGACAAAGGCGCTGTGCGTGACAAGGCACTGCTGGACAAGCTGGTTCCGTAATCAGCCTTCGCAGCAAATAAAAAGCCCGGCAGCGATGCCGGGCTTTTTGTTGAAGTCCGAAATACGGTCTTATCGCGGGAGATTCTATGTTGCCTGGTCAAGCGCATTCGCCACCCAGTTGGCTCCCACAATGACTGCGTCGGCCCCATACCTTATGTTCAACGTCGAACCTGTGGGAACTGGCTTGCTGGAGAAAGCGGTGTGTCATTCACCGCCTCCTTGTCTGACCCGACGTATTCGCCAGCAAGCCGGCTCCCACAGAGGCGGATTGCGTCAATCCTGATGGACTGCACCATCCACCAGCACCTGAATCGTCCCCTGCGAACAAAACTCCACCCGCCCCTGCACGCCATACACATCGGCCAGCAGACGAGCATCAAGTATCTGCCCCGCTGAGCCGTAGGCAAACAACTCCCCCTCGCGCAGCACGGCGATCTGATCGGCATGCCGCGCCGCCAGGCTGATGTCGTGCAGCACCACCACCGCAATCAACTGATGTTCGCGCACCATGTCGCGCACGCAGGCCATGACTTTGAGTTGGTAATTGAGGTCCAGCGCGCTGGTGGGTTCGTCCAGCAGCATGACTTTCGGGCGACGGGCGATCAGTTGCGCAAGGCTGACCAGTTGCCGTTGCCCGCCGGAAAGACCGTTGAGCAGGTTGTCCGCCAGGTGCGTGATGCCGATCCGTTGCAGCGCCTTGTACGCCTCGCGCAAACAGACCTCGCTGGACAACGGCACGCCATCGACCGAACTGACACGCAGCGCCGCGACAATGCTTTCCATGACACTCAGCGATAGCCCCGGCGGCAAGTTCTGCGGCATGTAAGTGATCAGCCGTGCCCGCTCCGCGATGGAGACGTTGTTCAGCGAACGCCCCTGCAGACTGACGTCGCCACGCATCTTCTCCAGCCCTGCCACGGCCCGCAGCAGCGTCGACTTGCCCGCGCCGTTCGGCCCGATCAGCGCGGTTACCGTACCCGGTTGCAGTTCGGGCAGCGACAGCCCGCGCACGACGTGGCGTCGGCCATAACTCACCTGCGCATCGCGCACGCTTAACCCGCTCACAGTTGCCTCCCGCGCTTGAACACCAACACCACGAAGATCGGCACGCCGACCAGCGCGGTCACGATACCGACCGGCACGATCACGCCCGGCATGATCAATTTGCTGGCGATGGACGATAGCGAAAGCAGCAGCGCACCGACAATCGCGCTGGCAGGCAGCAGGAAGCGCTGGTCCTCACCCACCAGAATCCGCGCGATGTGAGGACCGACCAGCCCGATGAACCCGATGGTGCCGACGAAGGCCACAGCCGTGGCCGACAGCAAACTGATGCGCAACAGGGAGAACAACCGAAGACGACGCACATCGATACCGAAACTCTGGGCCCGGTCTTCCCCCATGCGCAGCAGGGTCATGCGTGGCGAGGCCGCGAACGACATTGGCATGATCACCGCCAGCACCAGCGCCAGAATCCCCAGCTTTTCCCAGTTGGCGCGGGCGACACTGCCCAGGCTCCAGAACACCAGTTGTTGCAAAACGTCTTCGGTGGCCACCAGTTGCAGCAGGGCCACCAGCGCATTGCAACTGAACACGAGCGCGATGCCGAACAGCACCAGGCTTTCGACACCCGCCCCACGTAACCGCGACATGGCTTGCAGCAGGAAGACCGATGCACAGGCGAAGACAAACGCCGACAGCGAAACCGCCGCATTGCCCGATAACCAACTGACCGACACGGGAAACACGATCACCAGCGAAGCGCCCAACGCCGCCGCTGAAGACACGCCCAATGTGAACGGGCTGGCCAGCGGGTTATTGAGGATGGCCTGCATCTCGGCCCCCGCCAGCGACAACGCACAGCCCACCAATACCGCCATCAGCGCGTACGGCAGGCGCACGTTCCAGATGATGACGCGGTCGGTGATCGGCAGATGTTCGGGGTGCAACATGCCGTCGATCAATGTGCCCAGCCCCATGCCGGAAGGGCCGGTGGTGAGGTCGATCAGTACTGCGAATACCAACACCGCCAGCAGGATCGCCAGCAGCCAGAAACGACGCGCCAGCAAACGGCGGTAGCCCAGGCTTGCGGCTTCAAGCCCTGCCGGAGCGGACTCGGGCAGAGCACGGGCTTGAGAAGTCACTTCTGTTGGTCGATCCAGTACTGGCCGGACAGCGGCGTGTCGAGGAACTGCTTGTTCATCTCGGCCATCGTCTGCTGCGGATCGAGGTCCTTGAACTTGGCCGGGCTGATCCATTTGGCCAACGCCTCGATCGCCAGAATGTTGTACGGCGAGTTGTAGAAATCGTGCCACAGGCCGTGGGCCTGACCCTCACGAATCGGACGCAGGTCCTTGAACTCAGGACGCGCCAGCACTTTCTGGAACGCGGCCTGCGCCGGGGCTTGTTGCACACCCGCGCCGAGCAGCAGACCTGGCTCATGGTTGCCGGTGGCGATATACACGTCAGGGTCAGCCTTGAGCGCGTATTCAACGCTCACGTCGCCCAGCGCACCCGGCACCACGCCTTCGGCGATGTTGCGGCCACCGACCAGCTTGATCACCTCCCCCAGACCACTCTTGCCGGTGGTGTGACCCGGCGCCTGCCAGGCCCCAGCCAGCAATTCAAGGAAAACGCTCGGGCGCTGGCTGTCGTCGACTTTGCCAACGGTGTCGATAACGTGTTTGAGGTGTTGATCATAGAAATCGATGTAGGCCGCCGCTTCCTTGTCACGCCCCAGAGCGCGGCCCAGGGCCATCATGCTGGTGCGGGTGCCCTCGATAGGCTTGATACGAAAATCGACGAACAGCACTGGAATGCCCGCTGCCGCCAGCGTGTCGGCCACCGGGCTGTGCTCGGTCGGGCCGTGGCCGGAGATGCTGAACACTGCCAGATCCGGTTTCAGGCTGAGAATTTCTTCGGCGCTGACGCTTTGCTCGGACGCCTGACCGATCAACGGGATTTTGCTGACTTCGGGGAATTTCGCGGCGTAAGCGTTATAGGTGTTGGGGTCCAGTTTTTTCAGGTCGGCCTGCCAGCCGACGATGCGCTTGAACGGAGCGTCGTGATCGAGCAACGCAAAAACCGAAATCAAACGACCCTCGCCCAGCACCACACGCTGAACGTTGTCCGACACGTTGACCTTGCGGCCCAGCACGTCGGTGACTTCTTTGGCCGAGGCCGTGGACATCTGGGCCAGACAGGCGCCCAGTATCAGGACCAGCGCAGCGGTGGCCCGTATCGAGAGGAAAGGTTTGAACACGCACGTCTCCAGATTACAATGACTCGCATTTACACTCGCCAGTCTAAAGAGCTGCCTGCTGCGCGATGGTTGAACTTTGTATTGGCGATGCAGGAAAACGTCGCTCACAACATTTCATTACATTTGCCCCGCCCACTGACTGCTTTTTTCGGTAGGACAACGCCGGGCGGGCGTCTCGGCAGGGCTGCCCTCATTCGACCCACAGGCACATCATCCCGAATGTCCAAGCAAGATCATGTGTTGATCGTCGATGACGATCCGGAAATCCGCCAACTGCTCGCCGATTACCTGCGCGATGCGGGCTATCAGACGTCCACGGCGAGCGACGGCAAGGAAATGCGTCGACGCCTTGAGCTGAACGTCATCGACCTCATCGTGCTGGATCTGATGTTGCCTGGCGAAGACGGCCTGACGCTGTGTCGCGAACTGCGCACCACGTCCAACATCCCGGTGGTGATGCTGACGGCGCGGGGCAGTCTGATTGATCGCATCGTGGGCCTGGAAATCGGCGCCGACGATTACTTGCCCAAGCCGTTCGATCCTCGCGAATTGCTGGTGCGGATCAAGGTCGTGCTGCGCCGGGTGCAGAGTTTTCCCGAGCGGGCACGGGTGGATGAAACGCCCTTCGTGGTATTCGACGGCTGGAAACTCGACACCCGAGCGCGGCAAATCCTGTCTCCGGCTGGGCTGGTAATCAGTCTCGGTAACTCGGACTACCGGGTGCTGCGCCTGTTGTTGCAACACCCGAACCGGCCGTTGAGTCGCGACTTCCTGCTCAATCATGTTTTCGAGAAAAACAGCACACCGTTCGACCGCTCCATCGATGTCTGCGTCAGCCGCCTGCGCCAGCAACTCGACCCCAAGCTGATCAAGACCGTGCGCAACGAGGGCTATATGCTCACTGCGACTGACGTGGCTTCGGCTTCATGAGGCTGTGGCCGCGCACGCTTTATGGCCGCCTGGTGATCATTCTGGTCAGTGGCATGATCGCCGCGCAGATCGCCACCAGCAGCATTTGGTATGACGTGCGCCACAGTCAGGTGCTGGAAATTCCCACGCGTCTGATCGCCAGCCGCCTAGCCGATATCGTACGGGTGATCAGCATTGAGCCGACCCATACCAACGGCTTCATCGGGCACCTGAACACCCCCGACTTTCGCTTGCAGTTCATCCCCACGCCGACGCCACGCACCGAAAAACTCAGCAGCGCCGATCAAGCCACAGAGCGCCTGTTGAGCAACGTGATCGAGCAGCGCACCCACATTCCCACCAACCTGCGCCTGCTGCACTTGTCGTTGCTGGATGAACAGGGCAACACCGCCGGGATGAGCACATTGTTTGGATCAGGCCCCGCAGCCGGGATGTTCGATATCGAGCTGCAACTGCCCGATGGCCGCTGGCTGCAAGTGCGCGCTCGGGAAGATCAGGGCTGGACCAGTCTTACGCCGGTGCAGGTCATGTTCGATTACTTCCTGCGGATTTATCTGGTGCGCATCGTGTTGCTGGCAATCATCGTACTGCTGGCCGTACGCCTGGCCATTCGCCCGCTGACCCAACTGACCAACGCTGCGCAGGCGCTGGGCCGCGACATCAAACGCCCGCCGCTGGCGGTGGACGGGCCGCTGGAAGTACGGCGCGCCGCCAGAGCGTTCAACAGCATGCAGCAGCGGCTGATCAACAACCTGCGCGAGCGCACGCGCTTCCTTGCCGCCATCTCCCACGATCTGCGTTCGCCCATTACCCGCTTGCGCCTGCGCACGGAAATGCTCGCGGATGAACGGGCCAAAGAGCGCTTTCGCCAGGACCTGGAGGACATGGAAAACATGGTCTCGGCGACGCTGGAGTTTGTCAGCAGCGGTGAGATCAACGAGCCTCGGCGGAGCGTCGACATCAATGCCCTGCTGGAAAGCCTGCAAGCCGATTTTGAAGACATGCATGCCAAAGTGACGCTCCACGGCACCGCGTCGCAGCCTCTGCCCGCATATGCACGCAGCCTGAAGCGTTGCGTGCAGAACCTGCTGGAGAACGCCATCCGTTACGGGCATCAGGCCGAAGTTTTCGTCGAGGATCAGCCAGAGCGTCTGCGTATCGTCATCGCCGATCAGGGGCCGGGGATTCCCGAGGATCAACTGGAGCAAGTGGTCGAGCCGTTTTTCAGGCTGGAAAGCTCGCGCAACGTGGGGACCGGCGGGTATGGCCTGGGGCTGAGCATCGCCCATACCGTGGCGGCGGCTCATGAAGGGCGGTTGCAGTTGCGCAATAAAGAGAGCGGCGGGCTGGAAGCGATTCTGGATTTACCGCGGGTTTGATATCGGACGCACACCGGCGCCTGCAGGGGTGCGTGTTCAACGATAAATTCATGATCGGGCCGATACTTGTGGGAGCCGCCTTGGTGGCGAAAGCGGTGTGTCAGTGGGAGTATCAGTTTTTTTGTGTTCGGGCTGGTCTGGCCTGCCGTTAGGCAGGCCGTTGTTTCACCAGCTTGGTCTGGTAAAACGGTCTCCATAGAGAATCGCAAACTGGTTAAGCGCCACTTTCCAGTCGTGTGCCGCACGGCTCCAATCCGCAGTGATATTGCGTAACGCCAGCCAGATCAATTTTGTCGCGGCATCATCTGTCGGGAAGTGCCCACGAGTCTTGATGATCTTTCGCAACTGAGCGTTGATGCTTTCGATGGCGTTGGTCGTGTAGACCACTTTACGGATGGCTGGCGGGAAGACAAAGAACGGGATCACCCGATCCCAGGCACGACGCCACGCAGCGACTACTGTCGGATACTGTTTGCCCCAAGGCCCTGCTTCAAAGGCGTTCAGCTCTTGTTCCGCAGCATCAGCGTTGATCGCCTGGTAAATAGGCTTGAGCGCTTTGGCCAGCGGACGGCGTTTATCCCAAGCCGCGTAATCAAGACTGTTTCGGATCAGATGCACGATGCAGGTTTGCAGCGTGGTGGCAGGAAAAACCGCTCCCAAGGCCTCCGGTATGCCTTTGAGCCCGTCAGTGACGGCGATCAGAACATCTTCAACGCCTCGCGTTTTTAGATCGTTGAACACCTTCATCCAGAACTTCGCGCCCTCTGTGCTCTCGATCCAGATACCCAAGATGTCACGCGTGCCATCCGGCAATACGCCCAGCGCCAGATATATCGCCTTGTTGCGCACCAAGCCCTCATCACGGATCTTCACTCGCAATGCATCGAAGAAGATGACCGGATACATCGGTTCCAAAGGGCGCTGCTGCCATGCTCCAACCTCATCCAGCACAGCATCCGTCACCGAGCTGATGAAATCGTGCGATACATCTGTTCCGTACTGCTCCGCCAGAAAAGCGCGTATCTCACGCACCGTCATGCCGCGGGCGTACATGGCGATAATCTTGTCGTCAAAGCCGGTAAAACGGCGTTCGTGTTTGGGAATCAGGATGGGAGCGAAGCTGCCGTCTCGGTCTCTGGGAATGTCCAGGCGAAGCGGCCCATCGTCGGTGAGCACCGTTTTGCCGCTTTTGCCGTTGCGCTGGTTGGTCGAATCCTCGGGGCGCTCCGCGCCCTGAGGATAGCCAAGGTGCTGCCCCAGTTCGGCACCTAAGGCGCGCTCGATCAGCGCTTTTTTGAACGCCATCGAGGCATCCTGAATGGCTTCGGCGCTCATCGGCCCCTTAACGAACTGGTCGATGATCTCTTGGGGAATCGAGGGCAGCTCTCTCGATGTTGCACTGGCAGCTTTCTTTTTGGTCGGCATACATGCACCTCTAGCTACATGTTAGGCCCGAACACAAAATTTCTGACAGTCTCGTGTCAGTCGCCTCAACCGTGCCTGACCTGACGCCTTCGCCAGCAAGCCGGCTCCCACAAATACTCACCAAGTCTTACTGGATTTCATCCGGCTTCACGATCACCCAGTTCTTGTCCGCCGTCACCGGCAGACCTTCTTTGGCCTGGGCCTCGGCATTGGTTTTCATCATGCCGTTGAGCTGGGTCATGTACTTGTCCTTGCGGTTGACCCACAGGTGAATGCCGCCTTTGCTCACATCAACACTGTGGAACAACATGTAACCGTCGCTGCTTGGCGTATCGCCACCCACCAACACCGGCTTCTTCCACTGATCGATGTACGTCAGGATCGCCGCCTGCTTGCCTGCCATCCAGGTCGCCGGGGTCCACAGGTAAGGGGTCAGCTCCAGGCCGAGGTTGGCTTTCTCGTCGTATTTACCTGCGCTGATCTGTTTGCGCGCGGTAGTCAGCTCACCGGTTTCACGGTTCTTCAGCAGGGTGGTCACGCCGATTACGTTCTGCGGTTTGACGTTGTAGCCGTACTTTGGATCGGACGCGACCATGCGCACCAGTTCCTCAGACGCGGCGGTCATCACGTACACCTCGATGCCGTTTTCCATCAGTTTGTTGTACAGCTCGGCTTGGCCGGTGAAGACCTTCGGCGGCTGGACTTCGATGGTCTTGACCACGTCACCGTCGTAATAGGTGCTCGGGACGGGTTTGCCCGATGCCATCAATTCGTCGACGTAGCCTTTGAGTTCTTTGAGGGTGAAACCGGAGAACACCTGCGCAACCCATGGGTAGCACACCATGTCGTCGATTTCGCAGAGGCGGTAGTAATAGCTGAACAGGCTTTCCTTGTGCTCAGCGGTGTCCTTGAAGGGGATCAGTTTGAGAGAAGGGTCCAGCTTTTCGCGAGTGATCAGCCCCTTGTTTTCCATGTACGGCAGCAGGGATTCTTCCAGATCGTAGCGATAGCTGGTGTTGTCCATGTCGAAAACCGCGAAGTTACCTTTGTTGGCGTTCGCCGCAATCATGGCGTTGAGCTGCTTGGCGGCAGGCTCTGGCCAGTGCTTGAGTTCGGTGGAAAATGCCTGTCCGGCAAGACCCAGACAGAGCGCAGCGGCCAACAGTTTTGGAGCGAGCTTCATAACGGTGTCCTCCCCTTTTCAAATTCGAGACTGGACCGTAACAAAAAGCCATGACTGTTTTAATGCGTCAGCGACGGTGCGTGTTCTGATGGCGCCATGTTGAGAGCCATTCGCGACAAATGACATAAAAACGACACTTTCATTTCATTGCTTATGAAAGCGCCAAGGCGTCGCAGCGCAGCGGCAGGCTCCGTCAGCGTCAATCTGGAAATTTTGAAGAGCGATCCACTCGTCCAGCGAAACGCCTGACTAAGTCGTCACTGCCGGAGAATGGGTACGGAATACAGCTAGTTTATTGAGCGCAATGACCAGCGACTCATCGTCGAAAAGCTTGCTCTTGCGAACAGCAGCAGCCTTGCCTCCGGACCAGCATTTGAGCCCGCTCTTGATGTCATCCACAGTTGGAGCGACCTTATCTTGATACAAAAGCCAGTCGACCGTAGCCAGAAGCTCCATACCGAATGGAGATTCAAAACCATCAATCAAGTCAGCTGTAAACTCCAACGCAGGTAGATAAGCCTTGGCCTCACTAGCCAGATAGGCCTGCAGATAGGGCTTTCGACTATCGTCAAACCATATGACGTCTAGTGGCCCCGCATCAGCTATGCGTTTCCCACAATGCAGATAACTTCCATCCAGATTATCCAGCAGATGATCAAGACGATTCGCGTACGGGCCGTATTTGTGTGCCGAAAACTGGAGATCCAGCGGATTATCTGCAGGTAAAAACCGTTCGATTGATCGCTCCAAGAACCAAGCAAGCTTCTGAATCTCAAGCAGACTGCACTCCATACCCAAAACCCAATAGCGACGCACCAGCTCCGCGATAAGAGCCCGAGCGGGCGTAAGATTTTCTACACCACTTCGTTTTGAAACATTCTGGTATTTATCAGTAGGCTCAAAAACCAGGATATCGGCATCCAGCCCTTTAAGGACTGCCGTGATCTCGTCACGAACAGCGGGCCACGGCAAGCCGCCATTACCCGCCCCCAATGGAGGGATAGCGATGGAGTTCACTGATTTTTCGAGGATGAAGCGGCGCAGATCCTCCAGACCCGCGGTGATCCATGCTAGCTGCGACGGCGAACGCCAATGTCGTTTTGTTGGGAAGTTCACAATCCATCGCGGCCCGTCCAGCTCCCGAACCTCGGTGACAAACATCTTTCCGGTGACGACTTCATCCGATTTGCAGGCAGCGGCGTACAGGCGATAGTTTTCTACAAAGCGCTCCTTGAACATCAGCGCAATGCCTTTTCCCATCACTCCAACAGTGTTGACTGTGTTGACCAGCGCTTCGGCCTTGGCCTCGAGCAGGTTACCTTGCGTAAAGCGAATCATCAGAAATACCACCCAGGACGAGCATGAACAGGAAGATCAAGGCGACGCTGCCGGACCTCCAGCTCAAACCGACGTTTCAAAGCTTCGTTGTAGCAGATAATCCCAAGAAGACCAGCGACAGGAACGTGACCATGGACGAGCGCTTCAGCCTGATAGCGCTCCATTTTCCGAGGATCATCGGGATCACGCTTGAAGTCTCTGTGTTGCAAAAGCCTCCAATCGATCCTGTCGAGATGCACGAGATCAGCATAGTAGCCGGTCCAGTCTGGATAAGCGTCAGCATCGGTGAAGATAAACGGCAAACCCAATGATTGAATATGGTACAGGCTAGAGACGAGGATCACGATCTCCTCATTGGGCCTCTGCTGCACGCCCCACCCCGAATGGATGTTTTTCATCATGACGGAAAAGGGTGTGAAGTAGAAAGGCACGTAATCGGCCAAGGTCCCACCAGGAGCGATATGCACATGACGAGAGGCGCGCTTGGAAATCAAGTCAGGATTGCCAATGCCGACGTAATTGTCCGCAAACTTCCCTGCTCCCATTGCATAGAGCCCATGCTTGAGGATCCATGGCAGATTGTCTCTGTGAACGATCCTCCATAGGAGCGCTTTTTGAGGATTGAGGTTCGTGAAAATCATCTGTTCGAAAACATGTTAGGGGCCGCGTCCACCCAAAGTCTCGGATAACCCATATCTTGAGCTCGCCTGCTGACCATTTGCCAGATCTCCTCAGTCGGTACGTAGATTTTAGCAAAATCGCTCACCGGAACCGCAGCCGGTGAAAGGCACTCTGACATGCAAACATGGCGACAATCCGCATTAGCGTAGTCCCTACGATCCATCAGATCCCAGTCAATCGCCGCAAAACCTTCAACGTACGACATGAGCTCAAACCGGCCTCCGGCCAGCGGGTGACTGGGGATAATGCGCCAATTGTTCTGACTAGCATGACCACGATTCACTGCAATCAAAACAAAATCCTCGTCAGGTCGATCACGCTGAACTCGGCCGTCAAATGGATTACGGGCAAACCAGTGAAATGGCACAAAATTTTCTAGCGAGTTGCGTGTACGCCCCTCGATGATGTCGGCATCTGCAACGTCTCTAAAAACACCATGAGCCAAAGCTGCACGCGGTTGCAACCCATCTCGGAGGATCGATGAGATATTGTCGAAGCTAGTTAAATGGTAAATGAAGCGTTGATCGCGAATAGTCACCGATATACCCCAATAGAGAGCCATCAATATGATGGCAACTCTGACATGGGATCCAAAATCCAGCTAGAGCCTACGCCACAAATTCAACCTCGTTCGCTAACATGTCGCCGGTGCATCAAACCCGCTCCCACACCTCAAAGCTGTACGCAGGCTTGTCGTCCAATGCCGGATTCTCAACGTTCGACACCAGCGTCCACCGCGCCTCATCAAATTCCGGAAACCACGCATCGCCTTCCGGATTCAACGCCACACGCGTCAGGTACAAACGATCCGCGCGCTCCAATCCCTGCTCATAAAGCTGAGCACCGCCGATCAACATCACTTCACTGACGCCCTGCTCAATAGCCCAGGCCTCAGCACGCTCAACGGCCGCTTCCAGCGAGGTAAAGACCTCGGCGCCGTCCAGTTTGAGATCGGCCTGGCGAGTCACGACGATATTCAGCCGCCCCGGCAGCGGACGACCCAGCGAATCCCAGGTCTTGCGACCCATGATGATCGGCTTGCCCAGCGTCGTGGCCTTGAAATATTTGAAATCCCCCGGCAGATGCCAGGGCATGGAATTGTCGATGCCGATCACGCGGTTTTCCGCGAGGGCGGCAATCAGGCTGAGGGGGAGATGTTTTTTTTTCATGGCGGCGAGGATAGCAGTACACATGCATGC
This sequence comes from Pseudomonas sp. Pseu.R1, assembly GCF_045764065.1. Taxonomy (NCBI): domain Bacteria; kingdom Pseudomonadati; phylum Pseudomonadota; class Gammaproteobacteria; order Pseudomonadales; family Pseudomonadaceae; genus Pseudomonas; species Pseudomonas sp. Pseu.R1. The sequence continues at coordinate 3,228,645 of NZ_JBJGEE020000001.1, forward strand.
ACGTATGCACGGAAGCTCGCGATAGCGGTCACACCGGTTATGCTCCCTCCTGAACTTACCAACGAGATACCGCGTGACTGCACTGACCCCACTCGATGAACTCTGGCTGACCGAAGCGGTGCGCCTGCGCGAGCAGCACGCAGGCGCCCTCGAAGACGAAGAAGCCAGCCGCCGCGCCCGCACCACGGCGGGCGATCTGCTGACCCGTATCAAGAACCGCGCAGTGTGGCTGGCCGAGCGCGACGGCATGGTGGCGGCCCTGCGTCAATGGAAACAGGGCGCTCGCCTTTCGCTGATCCTGTTAGGCATTTTCGCCGTGGTCAGCGGTGCCGGGTTGGCCTTCGCCGCATTGGGCGACGGGCAAACACCGGTCAACGTGTTCTGGGCCGTGGGCAGTTTGTTGGGGCTGAACCTGATTCTGCTGATCAGTTGGGCGCTGGGCTTTCTGTTTGCCGGTGAAAGCGCTGCCAGCCTTGGCCGATTCTGGTTATGGCTCAGCGAAAAACTCGCCCGCGATGCTCAGGCCGCGCAATTGGCCCCTGCGTTGATGCTGTTGCTGCAGCGCAAACGCCTGAACCGTTGGCTGCTCGGGGCGTGTGTCAACGGACTATGGCTGCTGGCTCTACTCAGCGCGCTGATATTGCTGTTGTTACTGATGGCCACGCGGCGGTATGGGTTTGTCTGGGAAACCACCATTCTGGGCAGCGACACCTTTGTCAGTCTGACCCAGACCCTCGGCGCACTGCCGTCAGCGCTGGGCTTTCGCGTTCCAACCGTAGAAATGATCCGCGCCAGTGGCGACAGCGCGCTGGTGATCGAAAACGCGCGGCAGGCTTGGGCGGCGTGGCTCGTCGGCGTACTGGTCATTTATGGCATTGCCCCTCGCCTGCTGCTGACTCTGCTGTGTTATGGCCACTGGCGCGTGGGCCGTAAACATCTCATGCTGGATGTAAGTGAACCGGGCTACGCCGAGTTGCGCGAGCGATTGATGCCCAGCAGCGAGCGCCTCGGGGTCAGCGACGCCGCACCTGCCCAATTGCATCAGGTGCAAAGCGGCCCGGCAGCCGAACAAAGCGAAGGCGCGTTGCTGGTGGCCATCGAACTGGACGATCAACGCCCTTGGCCGCCTAAGCTCCCACACACCGTCGCTGACGCAGGCATCCTCGACAGCCGCGAGTCCCGCCGCACCCTGTTGGATCAACTGACCCGTTATCCACCTGCACGCCTGGCCATCGCCTGCGACCCCCGCCGTTCGCCGGACCGAGGCAGCCTGGCACTGATTGCCGAACTCGCTCGCTGCGCCACGGCGACACGCATCTGGCTCTTGCCCGCCCCCGTCGGTGAGGCGCTGGACGCAGATCGATTGAGCGACTGGCACGTCGCCCTGCAACAAATGGAGCTGCAATGGGCCGACAGCGCGCCGCTCACGTGGCTGGAGACCGGACATGACTGATAAACACGCCCATCGCCCACTGAAACTGGCCGTTGTCGGTCACACCAATGTCGGCAAAACCTCGCTGCTGCGAACTTTGACCCGCGATGTCGGCTTTGGCGAGGTGTCCCATCGCCCCAGCACTACACGTCACGTTGAAGGTGCGCGACTGTCGGTGGAGGGTGAGGCTTTGCTGGAGCTGTACGACACACCGGGTCTGGAAGACGCCATCGCCCTGCTGGACTTTTTGGAGCGTCTGGACCGCCCCGGCGAACGCCTCGATGGCCCGGCGCGGCTGGCGCGCTTTCTGGAAGGCAGTGAGGCCAGGCAACGCTTCGAACAGGAAGCCAAGGTACTGCGCCAGTTGCTGGCGTCGGATGCAGGCCTGTATGTCATCGACGCCCGAGAGCCCGTTTTCGCCAAGTACCGCGACGAACTGGCGGTACTCGCCAGTTGTGGCAAACCGCTGCTGCCGGTCCTGAATTTCGTCAGCAGCTCGCACCATCGCGAACCGGATTGGCGTGAAGCCCTGGCGCGGCTCGGTTTGCACGCACTGGTGCGATTCGACAGCGTTGCTCCGCCGGAAGACGGCGAGCGACGGCTTTATGAAAGCCTGGCGTTGCTGCTGGAGTCGTCTCGCGGTCAGTTGGAACGGCTGATCCTCGATCAGCAGGCTCAACGTGAAGTCCGTCGTCACAGTGCAGCGCGCCTGATCGCCGAATTGCTGCTCGATTGCGCTGCCTGCCGCCGCAGTGTGGCGACCGAAGCCAGCCAAGTGAATGCCGCGATTGACGAGCTGCGCAAATCAGTACGTCAGCGCGAACAGCGTTGTGTCGAGGCCTTGCTCAAGCTGTATGCCTTTCGCCGCGATGACGCGTCAGCCAGTGACTTGCCCCTGCTCGACGGTCGCTGGGGCGATGACCTGTTCAACCCGGAAACCCTGAAGTTGCTGGGCGTACGCGTAGGGAGCGGCATTGCGGCCGGGGCTGCGGCGGGCGCCGGTGTGGATCTGCTAGTGGGCGGCATCACATTGGGCGCGGCGGCGCTGGTCGGGGCGATTGCCGGTGGAGCATTACAGACGGCACGCAGCTATGGCGGGCGCCTGCTGGGCAAGCTCAAGGGCCAGCGGGAACTGACCGTCGATGACGCAGTGCTGCGATTGCTCGCCCTGCGCCAACGGCAACTGCTGTTGGCACTTGAGGCGCGGGGTCATGCGGCGATGGACAGCATCAAGCTGGAGACCCCACAGGACAAATCCTGGCGCGAGGGCAAACTGCCGGACGCGCTGCACAAAGCCCGGGCGCATCCACAGTGGTCGTCGTTGAACCCCCACTCAAAGCTGAACCATGCCGAGCGGCAGGAACAGGCTGAGGCACTGGCGCAAATCGTATTGTCGTAAGCAATGCCCGGTGGGAGCGAATTCATTCGCGATGAGGCCATGATGGGCGACGGATATGTCTTGCCTGCTCCATCGCATCGCGACTGAACTCGCTCCCACAGAACAATCAGACCGCAGACAGCAGTACCAACGCTTTTTCCTTCAAAACGTTCAGATCAATCACCGGCACATTCATCTCTTTCGCCATCTCGTCCCACTGACGCATTCGCAGGCTGACGTCACACAAAGGGTCTTTCTCGAATGCGTCCGCCTCGGCCTCACTCATCACACCCCCCTGATATTCAAGGGTACGACGGCTCGCCTCGCTGAGCTGCATGTAGTAACCCGGCTGGCGTAAGGTCAAATAGCGCTTGGCCTGAACGTGATACTCGACCAGTTTTGCAATGCGTTCGCTGAAGCCGCGTTTGCGCAGGTAATCAGCGCCGACTCGCTCATGGCTCGCGACACCGTAACCGCCCATGTCGGCTGCGTCAGCGTGATGCTCGCAGATGTGGCCGATGTCGTGAAAGAAAGCGGCCAGCACCACTTCGTCGTCATACCCCTCGACCAGTGCCAACTGCGCAGCCTGAGACATGTGTTCGATCTGCGACACGGGCTCGCCAATGTAATCGGCGCTCCCTCGCTGCACGTAGAGGTCAAACACTTCATTCACTCGCTGTTGCATCTGTTGCATGAGCTACCTTCCATTCGTCGATGCCTGCCACGCTACCCCCACCGTATTGCGTAACCGTTGCAGTGACGCATCGCTTGCCGATAGTCGCATCGATCATTTTGCGATAGGGGAATTGCGCGCCGCCCGGTATGATCGCGCGCCCGATACACCCTGAGCCCACCGTGATGAAACCGACCCTGATCGCCGCCGCAGAAATCGACCGTCTGGAAACCTGGCAGAAGTATTCCAGCCACATGTGCGGAGGTTGCGTATCCAACTGCTGCACGCTGCCGGTCGAAGCGAAGATCAAGGACTTGATCCGTATTGGTGTCGTTGACGAATTCGAAATGGGCGATAACCCGAAGAACATCGCCAAGCGCTTGCAGAAGGAAGGCATTATCGAGCGCTTCAACCAGAAGTCCGGCATTTTCACGCTGCAACGCATGAGCAACGACGATTGCCTGTATCTGGACCGCAAGAGCCGCCTGTGCACGATCTACGACAAACGGCCAGACACCTGCCGCAACCACCCGAAAATCGGACCGCGTCCGGGGTATTGCGCGTACAAGCCCAAAGCGCCTGAGCGTCAGGACAGCGGCACGTTGCGTTCGAACTCTGCGCGCACGCCCCTCAAGTTCTGATGCCTCCTCCTCGTACCGACCCGACTTGCCCGCGATGGATTGGCCGAATCTTGTAGGAGCGCGCTTGCCCGCGATTGCAGTCGGTCAGACACCGCCCTGGTAGCTGAACGAACGCAATCGCGGGCAAGCGCGCTCCTACAGAGCTGAAAAGCACTAAACCCCGCACAAACAAAAACGCCCCCGGCCTTTCGACCGGGGGCGTTTTCATTCAGCCTGAGCTAGATCAAGCCTTGGCTTTCTTGGCAGCGCGGGTACGCTCGCCTTCGTCCAGGATCTTCTTGCGCAGACGGATCGACTTCGGCGTCACTTCGCACAGCTCGTCGTCCTGGATGAACTCCAGAGCTTGTTCCAGCGTGTGGCGAACTGGCGGAACCAGAGCGATGACTTCGTCTTTACCCGAAGCACGCATGTTGTCCAGCTTCTTGCCTTTGGTCGGGTTAACGCCCAAATCGTTGTCACGGCTGTTCAGACCGATGATTTGACCGTTGTAGATGTCCTGACCGTGCTCGATGAACAGCTTGCCACGAGCCTGCAGGGTTTCCAGGGAGTAGGTCAGTGCCTTGCCGGTTTCGACCGAAACCAGAACACCGTTCTGACGGCCCGATACGTCGCCCGACTTCATGGTGTCGTAACGGTCGAAGATCGAGGTCAGGATGCCTGCACCGGAGGTCAGGGTCAGGAACTGGTTACGGAAACCGATCAGACCACGGGCTGGAATGTTGTATTCCAGACGTACACGGCCCTTGCCATCCGGCGCCATGTTGGTCAGGTCGCCCTTACGCAGACCCATTTCTTCCATGACCTTGCCCTGAGCGTCTTCAGGGATGTCGATGGTGACGTTCTCGAACGGTTCCTGCTTCACGCCATCCTTGACGCGGATGATCACTTCCGGACGACCGACGGCCATTTCGAAGCCTTCACGACGCATGGTTTCGATCAGAACCGACAGGTGCAGCTCACCACGGCCAGAGACCTTGAACTTGTCAGCCGAGTCGCCTTCTTCAACGCGCAGCGCAACGTTGTACAGCAGCTCTTTGTCCAGACGCTCCTTGATGTTACGGGAGGTCACGAACTTGCCTTCTTTACCGCAGAACGGCGAGTCGTTGACCTGGAAGGTCATGGAAACGGTCGGCTCGTCAACGGTCAGAGGCTTCATCGCCTCGATGGTGTTCGGGTCGCACAGGGTGTCGGAGATGAACAGCTCTTCGAAGCCGCTGATGCAGACGATGTCGCCCGCAGTGGCTTCTTCGACGTCCACGCGGTGCAGACCGTGGTGGCCCATCAGCTTCAGGATGCGGCCGTTGCGCTTCTTGCCGTCAACGTCGATCGCAACAACCGGGGTGTTCGGCTTGACGCGACCGCGAGCGATACGGCCAACGCCGATAACACCCAGGAAGCTGTTGTAGTCCAGAGCGGAGATTTGCATCTGGAAAGGACCGTCGACGTCAACGGTCGGAGCCGGGACGTTGTCGATGATCGACTGATACAGCGGGGTCATGTCTTCGGCCATGTCGGTGTGGTCCAGACCGGCGATGCCGTTCAGGGCCGAGGCGTAGACGACTTTGAAGTCCAGCTGTTCGTCGGTGGCACCCAGGTTGTCGAACAGGTCGAAGATCTGGTCCAGAACCCAGTCAGGACGCGCGCCCGGACGGTCAACCTTGTTGATGACGACGATTGGCTTCAGACCGGCTTCGAAGGCCTTCTTGGTCACGAAACGGGTTTGCGGCATCGGGCCGTCTTGAGCGTCGACCAGCAGCAGTACGGAGTCGACCATCGACATCACACGCTCAACCTCGCCACCGAAGTCGGCGTGGCCCGGGGTATCGACGATATTGATGCGGTAGTCGTTCCAGCGAATCGCGGTGTTCTTCGCCAGAATGGTAATGCCGCGCTCTTTCTCCTGGTCGTTGGAGTCCATCACGCGCTCGTCATTGAGTTCGTTACGCTCAAGAGTGCCGGACTGACGCAGGAGCTTGTCGACGAGGGTCGTTTTACCGTGGTCAACGTGAGCAATGATGGCGATGTTACGTAGATTTTCGATCACTTGTGTATCTCGATCAGAGGATTCGGTGAGCTGACTGATTGTAGCCAGCTATGAAGACAGAAACCGGCGCAAGCCGTTACGGCTGACGACTGGTGTCGGGGGGCCGGTGACGCAAGCCACAGGCAAACAGCCCCGGGCACTTAGCTCGGTCGATAAACGCGCACATTGGCATGCCCCTCACTGAGCAAATGGTGAGCATGCAGGCGACTCATGACGCCTTTGTCGCAATACAGCAGGTACTGGCGCGTGGGGTCCAGTTCCTTGAAGCGGCTGTTCAATGCAAAGAACGGCAGCGTTTGCACTTCGATGCCCGACAGTTCCAGCGGGCGATCCTCGGCTTCGTCCGGATGACGAATGTCGATGATCACTTGCCCTGCCAGCGCCTGGCCGACTTCCTCGACCTGCACGTCCTGACCCAGTTCCTCGATCACGCGATCGATAGGCACCAGACGGGCGTTCTCGATCGCACGTTCAAGCACGGCCATGTCGAACTCTTTTTCTTCATGCTCGACGCGATGGCGTTTCGCTGCGGTTTTCGGGTTGACCGAAATCACGCCGCAATACTCGGGCATGTGTCGGGCAAAATCTCCGCTGCCGATCTGATCGGCTTCGTCGATGATGTCCTGCTTGTGACTGGCGATGAGCGGGCGCAAGACCAGCTTTTCTGTAACGCAGTCGATGACCGACAGGTTAGGCAACGTCTGGCTGGACACCTGGGAGATCGCCTCGCCAGTGACCAGCGCGTCGATGTCCAGGCGATCGGCCATCCGGCTCGCCGCACGCAACATCATACGCTTCAATACGACACCCATATGACTGTCGTCGACTTTTCCGAGAATTTCGCCCAGCACTTCTTCAAACGGCACGCTGATAAACAGCACGCGCTGGGAGCTGGCGTACTTCTTCCAGAGGAAGTGCGCCACTTCCATCACGCCCAATTCGTGAGCGCGGCCGCCCAGGTTAAAGAAGCAGAAGTGGCTCATCAGCCCGCGACGGATGACATGATACGCCGCGACGGTGGAGTCGAAGCCACCGGACATCAGCACCAGGGTCTGCTCCAGCGAACCCAGCGGGTAGCCGCCGATGCTGTTGTGCTGGCTGTGAATCACGAACAGGCGCTGATCGCGGATCTCGATCCGTACTTCGACTTCAGGCTCTTTCAGCGAAATACCGGCGGCGCCGCACTCACGGCGCAACTTGCTGCCCACGTAGCGTTCGACGTCCATCGAACTGAAGTCATGGTGACCGCCGCGTTTGCAGCGCACCGAAAAAATCTTGCCGGGCAGTTCATGGCCGAAGTGCTGTTTGCACTTCTCATAGATGTCGTCCATGTCGCCCAGCGGGTATTGATCGACCTGTAGAAAATGCGCGATACCCGGCATGCAGCTCAGGCGTTCGGTCATCTCGTGCAAGACTTTCGCATCCTCGACCTTCGTTTCGACCTCAAGGTTGTCCCACACGCCATCGACCACCAGTGCCGGGTCCAGATCGCGGAGCACGGTACGGATGTTCTTGGCCAGCTGTTTAATGAAGCGCTTGCGCACAGGCCGGCTTTTGATGGTGATTTCTGGAAAAACTTTGACGATTAGTTTCATGAAAACAGCGCGCGAGGTGCCGGTCGAAAAAGGGGGGCGCGGATTATAGCGGAAATTGCTCAAGGTTTAACCAGTTATCGTGCATCCAATCATCAGCGCACCAATATGGCACTGTATACAATTTATAAGCACCATTAAGGTGCGTTCATTTTCACAAATGCGACGTTTTGCACCGAAAAACCCGGTGTTTTCAGTAAGAAACCCAACACGGGGCACTGGCATGCAAATTGCTCCCTTGTGAGGCAGGTTGCCTTGGCCGACTATCGCGCCCGGCATCACCCAAATTGAAGGGCGAACAACTACCCAGCCCTAATCCACCCCGGAGGACAACATGTCGAAGTCGGTTCAACTCATCAAAGATCATGACGTTAAGTGGATTGATCTGCGCTTCACGGACACCAAGGGCAAACAGCAGCACGTCACCATGCCAGCGCGTGATGCACTGGACGACGACTTCTTCGAAGTCGGCAAGATGTTCGACGGTTCCTCCATCGCTGGCTGGAAAGGCATCGAAGCTTCCGACATGATCCTGCTGCCAGACGACTCTACTGCCGTTCTGGACCCGTTCACTGAAGAACCGACCCTGATCCTGGTTTGCGACATCATCGAACCTTCGACCATGCAAGGTTACGACCGCGACCCACGTGCCATCGCTCACCGCGCCGAGGAATACCTGAAGTCCACCGGTATCGGTGACACCGTATTCGTTGGTCCAGAGCCAGAATTCTTCATCTTCGACTCGGTACAGTTCAAGTCCGACATCTCCGGCTCCATGTTCAAAATCTTCTCCGAACAAGGTTCGTGGATGACTGACCAGGAAGTCGAAGGCGGCAACAAAGGCCACCGTCCAGGCGTCAAAGGCGGCTACTTCCCGGTTCCACCGGTCGACCACGACCACGAAATTCGTACCGCCATGTGTAACGCCCTGGAAGAAATGGGCCTGACCGTTGAAGTTCACCACCACGAAGTGGCGACTGCCGGCCAGAACGAAATCGGCGTCAAGTTCAACACCCTGGTGAAGAAAGCCGACGAAACCCAGACCCTGAAGTACTGCGTACACAACGTTGCCGACGCTTACGGCCGTACCGCTACCTTCATGCCTAAGCCTCTGTACGGCGATAACGGTTCGGGTATGCACGTTCACATGTCCATCTCCAAAGATGGCAAGAACACCTTCGCAGGCGAAGGCTATGCCGGCCTGTCCGACACCGCTCTGTACTTCATCGGCGGCATCATCAAGCACGGTAAAGCACTGAACGGCTTCACCAACCCGTCGACCAACTCCTACAAGCGTCTGGTCCCAGGCTTCGAAGCGCCAGTGATGCTGGCCTACTCGGCTCGTAACCGTTCCGCCTCGATCCGCATTCCATACGTCTCCAGCCCTAAAGGGCGTCGTATCGAAGCTCGCTTCCCGGATCCGGCTGCCAACCCATACCTGGCTTTCGCAGCACTGTTGATGGCCGGTCTGGACGGTATCCAGAACAAGATCCACCCAGGCGATGCCGCTGACAAAAACCTGTACGACCTGCCGCCAGAAGAAGCAGCAGAGATCCCACAAGTTTGTGGCAGCCTGAAAGAAGCTCTGGAAGAGCTGGACAAGGGCCGTGCGTTCCTGACCAAAGGCGGCGTATTCAGCGACGACTTCATCGACGCTTACATCGCTCTGAAATCGGAAGAAGAAATCAAAGTACGTACCTTCGTACACCCACTGGAATACGACCTGTACTACAGCGTCTGATCCGGTTGCGTCAGCGATAGCTGCGTAAAAGAGAGGCCTCCTTCGGGAGGCCTTTTTTATTGCCGAGCAACGACACTGCCCCGCTATAGCGATCCGGCTTGCCGACGGCGGCGATGCCAAAAACGCCACAGCCGGTGAGCCGGATTGCTAAAGAGGCATGTGCACTATCTATTTATCGTTTTTTCAGTGGTTTTTTCTGGATACTGTCCCATTCGCTCTACAACCGGGACACCGTGATGACTGGCACACACTCAACAATACTTACACCGCTCTGGACCCTGCCTCTGACCGCAGCCTTGATTTCCGGTTGCGCCGACAGGACGGTCGCGCCAGCCCCTGCAGAACTGCGCCCATTGATCGAGACGATGCACCAGCGTCTCGACATCGCCAACGATGTCGCCCAGAGCAAGTTCTACAGCGGCAAGCCGGTTCAGGACAATGAACGTGAACGGCTGGTGATCGACAATGCACAAGCGCAGGCAGCTACGTACGGACTCGACAAAGCCGATGTGCGCCAATTCATGATCGCGCAAATCGAAGCCAACAAAATGGTGCAGTACGCCCGCATCGAGCATTGGCACGCAACGCTGGCGCCTGAAAAACCCACCCACAACCTGACCACCGGAATTCGAGCACGCCTGGATACACTGCAACCGCTGATGATGCAGAACTACGCTGCCTTCCAGCCTTACCGCAAAGACAGCGCCTGCCCACACTGGGTGGATAGCGAAGTCCAACGCCTGGCCTCTGACCCGATTGTCGTGAGTGCACTGCAGCGAGCGGCTGCAAATCTTTGCGTTACCGCGAGCGATCACTGACAGTCGATGACGTCACCACCCCGCTTTTGCTCTATGCTGGCCTTGCGTCTGATGTTATGAGCTGTCGTTCCTCTGATCGTGTTCCCGGAGTATTCATGCGTCAAAGCCTTGCCCTTGTGCTGCTGTTGCTTGCGCTCCCCGCAGTCGCTCAGATCTACAAATACACTGACGCCAACGGCAACACCGCCTACAGCAACCAACCGCCGGACGGCACCAAGGCTGAAGCGGTGAATCTGCCGCCGCTCAACAGTGTCGACACTGTGACCCCCGCATCACCGGCGCCCAGTTCGACACCCAATCAGAATCAGCTGCAACCAGCGGCTGCGACGTACCAGGTGCTGGAACTGACAGACCTTCCCAAAGACGAAGCCTTGCGCGCCAACAACGGTTCCTTCACCGTGGGCGTGGCGATTCAGCCGCGCTTGCAGCCCGGGCATATGTTGCAACTGTTGATCGATGGCAAACCTTATGGCCAGCCCAGCAATATTCCCCGCTTTCAGGTGCTGGAGCAGGACCGCGGCGAGCACAGCCTTTCGGTGCAAGTCCTGCAAGGCACGCAAATCGTCCAGACGAGCCAGACCATCAACCTGACCGTGCAGCGAGTCCATGTCGGTAAACCGTGAATTCACCTGGCTACGCGGTGCCTTGCTGTGCCTGCTGATGCTCATCGCCCATTCAGCTACTGCCGAGGTCTACACCTACATCGACGCCGATGGGAATCGGGTGTTCACCGACCAGCCGCACAAGAACGCGAAGAAAGTCCCGATTGCCCCCAGCAACGAAATCCGCTCGACGCCCAAAAAACCTGTTCAGGCCTCCAGCACCAAGCCCAAACCCGGCCCGCTGTTTCATTACTCGTTGCTGCGCATTCTGGCACCGGAGCCCGACAGCGCGATTCGCGACATTCAGGGCAACCTGATCGTCACGGTGACCAACGAGCCGGAATTGCAACCTCGCCACACCTACCGCCTGCTATTGGACAACAAGGTCTACGCCGAAGGCGGGCGCAGTCCGGTGTTCCCAATGACCAACATCGACCGGGGCACTCATCAACTCTCCATCGAAATCGTCGACGAGTTCGGCCGCGTTGCCGAGCGCACACCCAATCAGCCGTTTCACATGATGCGCATCTCTCTGGCACAAAAGCGTCTGGCGCAGCCCTGCAAGACCGACGATTACGGGATACGCCCCGAATGCCCCCTCAAGGACAAGCCACCTGAAGAAAGCAGCATCCTGCCTTTTTTCTGAATACCTCTACGCCAGCGACTAAGCTCCACAATGGTGCACAACCTGAACGAGCGTGCGATTTAAAATCCCATTTTGGTTCACAAATCGCCTTCCGCTGCGCTCTCTTTGCGCTGACGGTGCAAAAAAAGTCCGAAATGCGTCGTCGAACGCTTCTTTTCGGAGCCTTGGTTTGTTTTTTGCAATCTTTGGTAACCGGTACCGTATCAGCGGCTATAGACGCTGGCGAAGACCAACCAGAGCCTGCACGTTTGGGCCTGCCCCATGTGCAATGTGCCAAAAGAGGTCAACGAGATTCATGACTATCAGCGATACGTTGCACCGACTGTTACTCGACAACCTGACCACTGCCACGATTCTGCTCAACTCGGACTTGCGCCTGGAGTACATGAATCCGGCAGCCGAAATGCTGCTGGCAATCAGTGGTCAGCGCAGTCACGGGCAATTCATCAGTGAGTTGTTCACCGAATCCGCCGAAGCCCTCAGTTCGCTTCGTCAGGCGGTGGAACAAGCGCACCCGTTCACCAAGCGCGAAGCCATGTTGACCGCGCTCACCGGCCAGACGCTGACCGTCGACTACGCCGTGACGCCGATTCTGTCGCAAGGCGAAACCATGTTGCTGCTGGAAGTCCACCCCCGTGATCGCCTGTTGCGCATCACCAAGGAAGAGGCTCAGCTTTCCAAGCAGGAAACTACCAAAATGCTGGTGCGTGGTCTGGCGCACGAAATCAAGAATCCCCTTGGTGGCATTCGTGGCGCCGCACAACTGCTGTCCCGAGAGTTGCCGGAAGAAAGCCTGAAGGACTACACCAACGTCATCATCGAAGAGGCCGACCGGCTGCGGAATCTCGTCGACCGCATGCTCGGCTCCAACAAACTGCCATCGCTGGCGATGACCAACGTCCACGAAGTGCTGGAGCGCGTGTGCAGCCTGGTCGAAGCGGAAAGCCAGGGTTGCATCACTTTGGTGCGTGACTATGACCCAAGTATTCCGGACGTCCTGATCGACCGCGACCAAATGGTTCAGGCCGTGCTCAACATCGTGCGCAACGCCATGCAGGCCATCAGCGGGCAGAACGAGCTGCGCCTGGGCCGTATCAGCCTGCGTACCCGGGCAATGCGTCAGTTCACCATCGGCCATGTGCGCCATCGGCTGGTGAGCAAGATCGAAATCATCGACAACGGTCCCGGCATTCCGCCGGAACTTCAGGAAACCATTTTTTACCCAATGGTCAGCGGCCGCCCGGATGGCACCGGGCTGGGCCTTGCCATCACCCAGAACATCATCAGTCAGCACCAGGGGCTGATCGAGTGCGAGAGCCATCCAGGCCACACCACTTTCTCGATCTTCCTGCCGCTGGAACAAGGAGCAGCTTCGACATGAGCCGTAGTGAAACTGTCTGGATCGTCGACGACGACCGTTCCATCCGCTGGGTATTGGAAAAAGCCTTGCAACAGGAAGGCATGACCACGCAGAGCTTCGACAGCGCTGACGGCGTGATGAGCCGTCTGGCACGTCAACAGCCCGACGTGATCATTTCCGATATTCGCATGCCCGGCGCCAGCGGCCTGGACCTGTTGGCACGGATTCGTGAGCTGCATCCGCGTCTGCCAGTCATCATCATGACCGCCCATTCGGATCTGGACAGCGCCGTCGCTTCTTATCAAGGCGGCGCATTCGAATACCTGCCCAAACCGTTCGACGTTGACGAAGCGGTTTCGCTGGTCAAGCGCGCCAATCAGCATGCTCAGGAACAGCAAGGGATGGACGTCGCGCCCGCCCTGACCCGCACCCCGGAAATCATCGGTGAAGCCCCGGCGATGCAGGAAGTGTTTCGCGCCATCGGGCGTCTGAGCCACTCCAACATCACGGTGCTGATCAACGGTGAGTCGGGTACCGGTAAAGAACTGGTTGCCCACGCCTTGCATCGCCACAGCCCGCGTTCGGCCTCGCCGTTCATTGCGTTGAACATGGCGGCGATTCCGAAAGACTTGATGGAATCCGAGCTGTTCGGCCACGAGAAAGGCGCGTTCACGGGCGCAGCCAACCTGCGTCGCGGCCGCTTCGAACAAGCCGACGGCGGCACGCTGTTCCTCGACGAAATCGGCGACATGCCCGCCGACACCCAGACCCGACTGTTGCGCGTACTGGCCGATGGCGAGTTCTACCGCGTGGGCGGCCATGTGCCGGTCAAAGTCGACGTGCGGATCATCGCCGCGACCCACCAGAATCTGGAAACCTTGGTACAAGCGGGCAAGTTCCGTGAAGACTTGTTCCACCGCCTGAACGTCATTCGTATCCACATTCCACGCTTGTCGGACCGTCGCGAAGACATCCCGACCCTGGCCAAGCACTTCCTGAGCCGCGCTGCGCAGGAACTGGCGGTCGAGCCGAAACTGCTCAAGGCCGAGACTGAGGAGTACCTCAAGCACCTGCCTTGGCCGGGCAACGTGCGTCAGTTGGAAAACACCTGCCGCTGGATCACGGTCATGGCCTCGGGCCGCGAAGTGCATATCAGCGATCTGCCGCCAGAACTGCTGAGCCTGCCGCAAGACGCCGCGCCCGTGACCAACTGGGAACAGGCACTGCGTCAATGGGCCGATCAGGCGCTGGCGCGCGGTCAGTCCAGCCTGCTGGACAGTGCCGTGCCGACGTTTGAGCGCATCATGATCGAAACCGCCCTGAAGCATACCGCAGGTCGTCGTCGCGACGCCGCCGTGCTGCTGGGCTGGGGCCGCAACACCTTGACCCGCAAAATCAAGGAGTTGGGCATGAAGATCGATGGTGGGGATGATGATGAAGGGGATGAGGGCTGATCTCAGCACCTCGTAACGTTGTGAGAGCCGGCTTGCTGGTGAACGCGGTGTGTCAGCCACCGAATTTGGTACTGACATATTGCGTTCGCCAGCAAGCCGGCTCCCACAGGGTCGGCATTTCAAATCATTTGCATCACTCGGCCGACGACGGCTTTTCCCACAGGTTGATCCCGCCTTCCACTGCAAACCGGTCGATCTCGGCCAGCTCTTCCTGACTGAAGGTCAGGTTATCCAGCGCACCAACGTTCTCGATGATCTGCTCCGGACGGCTCGCCCCGATCAGCGCGGACGTGACGCGCGGATCGCGCAGCGTCCACGCCAAGGCCATTTGCGCCAGACTCTGGCCACGACGCTTGGCGATCTCGTTCAACGCCCTCACGTGCTCGATGTTCTTCTCGGACAGGTGCGACGCCTGCAACGAACCACCGCCCGGACGGTTGACCCGCGCGTCTTTCGGAACGCCGTTCAGGTATTTGTCCGATAGCAGCCCTTGCGCCAGCGCAGTGAACGCAATCACGCCAGAACCCAGCTCGTCGGTGGTGTCCAGCAAGTCTTTTTCCACCCAACGGTTGAGCAGGTTGTAGGCCGGTTGGTGAATCAGCAGTGGTACTTTCCACTCTTTCAGCAGGCCCGCGATTTCGCGGGTCTTGGCGCCCGAGTACGACGAAATTCCGATGTATAACGCCTTACCCTGCTGCACAGCAGTCGCCAATGCGCCTGCGGTTTCTTCCAGCGGCGTGTCCGGGTCGAAACGGTGTGAATAAAAGATATCCACATAGTCCAGGCCCATGCGCTGCAGGCTTTGATCAAGGCTGGCCAGCACGTATTTACGCGATCCGCCGCCCTGACCGTAAGGGCCAGGCCACATGTCCCAACCGGCCTTGGTGGAGATGATCAACTCGTCGCGGTATTGCTTGAAATCCTCGCGCAGCAGACGACCGAAGTTGATTTCGGCACTGCCGTAGGGTGGGCCGTAGTTGTTGGCGAGGTCGAAGTGGTTGATGCCCAGATCGAACGCAGTGCGCAGCATGGCGCGCTGGGTGTCCATCGGCGTGCTGTCGCCGAAGTTGTGCCACAGGCCCATCGACAGCGCAGGCAACACCAGGCCGCTGCGGCCCACGCGGCGGTAGGGCACACGTTCATAACGGTTTTCGGCAGCGATATAGGTCATTCAATCCTCTCTTCTTTTCTGAATGGCAGGGAGCGATAAGACGCGTCGATAGATAAGCGAGAAAACGAGTATATTCAGCCCTCACTATCCTCGAAAAATGCTTTATTCCTCTCGCTGGCATCGGATTCTGATATGGATATGCGGCAACTGAATGCGTTCATCGCAGTCTTCGAAGAGCGCAACATCACCTCGGCAGCGCAACGCCTGTTTACCAGTCAGCCCACGCTGTCTGTGACGATTCGCCAGCTTGAAGAAGCTTTGGGCACTACGCTGTTCGAGCGTTTGCCCAGGGGCGTGGAAGTGACCGATGACGCGCGCACGCTCTATCCCCAAGCGCGCCGGTTACTGGCCGATGCGCAGGCACTTAGCAATCAATTCCGCCAACGCAATGATCGGCTGACGTTGGAAATCGGCGTTGAAAGCGAAATCGCCGCCAGCCATCTGGAAGCATTTCTCGCCATGGCTTACCGGGTCGTGCCGAATCTGTTGTTGACGTTGCAGGATGGCTGCAGCGGCGATGCGCGCCTCTCTGTGGAGGAAGACTGCTGCGAGGACGAGCTGTTTTTGCCCTTGTGGGAAGAAGCTTTCGCGCTGGCACTTCCTGCGGGTCATCCACTGGCAGAGCGGTCCCATCTGGACGAAGCCGATCTGGCCAACGCGCAGTGGATTACCTGCCCTTCGCACCCTTCCCATCAGCGTTTGATGGAGTTGTACAACCGCTCAGGCGCAGTGGTCGCGACAGCAGGCTCTATGACACTGGCCTTGCGGCTGGTTGCGGCGGGCGCAGGGCTGGCGATGCTGCCGGAATCGATGGTCCACCATCACGCAGGCGTCATCACCCACCCGGCCCGCACGCCCAACCTCATCCGCAGGGTTGGCCTGTGCTATGCGGCACAGGCGCTGGATACGCCAGCATTGAGGATCTTGCACACCCACCTGCAGACGCCACATACGCGGGGCGCCGCAATTCCGTAACAGAAACTCCGAACGACTTGTGGGAGGAATTTATTCGCGAGGCGTCGTTACAGCCGATAGAGATGCCTCAGGTGTACGGTCAATCTCGGAATGAATTCGCTCCCACAGAGGGATTTGCATCGAGCTCGCTAACGCACCAAGTGCAAAAACTGCATGTGCCGCTCGTACTGATCAAGGATGTCGTTGATCACCTGCTCTTTGGTGTAGCCCACCAGGTCGTAATCCTGACTGCCCTCACTCAAATGCACCTCGGCCCGGTAGTAACGGCGGTTGTTGAGTTGCTTGGACCCCATCCCGGCGCGAGCGAATGACGGCGTGAAATAACCCCGCATCGTCACCTGGTAGATGAAAGGTCGCTCTTCGCCGTGGCCGATTTCCAGTCCCACGGTGTGATTCGCCGGATCGGGCTGCGTGACCACGCTCAAGCCTTTTTCGACGAAGACCGCAGTCACGTCTTCGATGGCAGGGCGCACGGTCTGATCGAGAAAGCGGTACACCTCATCTCGGGACGGGAAATGCACCGCCTGACTCAAACGCTGACGCCAACCACCTCGCCGCGCACCGGAGACCGGCGCCAGCGAGTAAAGCTGGGCGATTTGTCGTTGCGACTCCATGTAGAACGCTTTGTGCAAGCCCCACATCATGGTCAACAAAATCAAAGAGAACGGCAGCGAGGTGAGTACAACCGCTGATTTCAGTGCATCGATGCTGCCGGAAAATAGCAAGCCACTGGTGATCAGCGCGGTCATCACGCCCCAGAACACGCGCAGCCACTTGGGGCCGTCTTCATCAGGACTGCCGCCTTTCGCTGACAAGGTCGAAAGCACGACCGTGCCCGAATCCGCTGAGGTGACGAAGAATACGAAGCTGATGAACACCGTGACCGCAATGACGGTTTTACTCCACGGGTAGTTTTGCAACATCAGATAGAGGGTCATGGACGGGTCGTCGATGGCGGACAGGCCGAGCGCCGTCATGCCGTGGTTGAGCACCTGATCAAGTGCGCTGTTGCCGAAGATCGACATCCACGCCAAGGTGAAACCCAATGGAATCAGCAACACGCCGAAGACGAATTCGCGGATGGTCCGGCCACGAGAAATTCGTGCGATGAACAGCCCGACAAACGGCGACCACGCGATCCACCACGCCCAATAGAACACGGTCCAGCCGCCCAGCCAGTCGCTCGGACCGTTGTAGGCATAGACATCGAAGCTCTTGACTGGCAACGCCCCGAGATAATCGCCGATGTTCTGCACCAGCGTGTTGAGCAGATACTGCGTCGGCCCCGCGAACAGGACGAATAACAGCAGCGCACAGGCCAGCAGCATGTTGATGTCGGACATGACGCGCACGCCCTTGTCGACGCCTGCCACCGCCACGATGATCGCCGCGCCCATCATCAGCGTGATCAGGCCCACCTGAATCCAGTGGGTGTGGGCCACGCCAAACAAGTAATCCAGCCCCGAATTCAAGTGCAGCACACCAAAGCCCATGTCGGCGCCTAGGCCGAAGATCGTGGCGATGATGCCGAACCCGTCCACCGCGTAGCCGATAGGGCCGTTGATACGCTTGCCGATCAATGGATAGAGGGCTGAGCGCAACGCCAGCGGCAGGTTGTGGCGATAAGCGAAATAGGCCAGTGCCATGCCGACGAACGCAAACACGCCCCAGCCGTGCAAACCCCAGTGCAGAAACAGCAATTGCATGGCCTGGCGCGCGGACTCGGTGGTGCCGCCCTCGCCCTGCGGGGGTTGCAGCATGTGGGTCAGGGGTTCGGAGACGCAGAAGAAGAACAGCGTGATGCTGATCCCGGCGGCGAACAACATTCCAGCCCAGGACAGGTAACTGAACTCGGGCTCATCGTGGTCGGCACCAAGTTTGATCTTGCCGTAACCGGACAGCGCGGTGACCACGACGAACAGCAGGTAAAGCGTCATCGCCAGCATGTAATACCAGCCGACGGTATTGGCCGCCCAGTTTTGCGCAGCGAGGAGCCACTGGCCAGCGGTGTCGGGAAAGCTGATCACGACCAGCCCGAAGATAAGGATAAAACTGGCAGCGAAGTAGAAAACGGGAGCGTTCATGCGGACCGGCGCGCTGTTTTGCGCGCTCGAAACACTCATGAATCCGCCCTCGTGACGAGGGGTGAAACGTTCAGGCAAAGCAGATACGGCAAGGGTAGGCCTCCTGGTGTGAAGGGCAGCGAACCACCGGTTTAACTTGATTGAACGTTCAATTAAAACATAGAAGGCGGACCGAGGACCAATTGCAGAGCCGACCAGTCGCGTTAGGCGAGGCAATACAGAGCACATTGTGGGAGCCGGCTTGCTGGCGAAAGCGGAGTGTCAGTCACCTAATCGGGTTCAGATATACCGTATTCGCCAGCAAGCCGGCTCCCACAGTGATGCGTGTCGAAACATGGATTTGGGCCTGGCGCCGATTCTGTGGGAGCCGTCTTGGTGCGGGCGGCGTTCCGACGAAGGCGGTTGATCGACCAACATGGAATCTCCCACACGAAAACCGAGGAAAATCAGGGGTTACTTCTGCGTCCCGTCATCGTGCTGCAAGTTCGCCTGATTCACATTGCTGCCTGCAGGTACGCCACGGGTCAGCCAGACGTTACCGCCAATAGTCGAGCCTTTCCCGATGGTGATGCGCCCCAGAATCGTTGCGCCCGCGTAGATCACCACGTCGTCCTCGACGATCGGGTGCCGCGCGTGGCCCTTCTGCAACTGGCCATCTTCGTCTGCAGGAAAACGTTTCGCACCCAGCGTCACCGCCTGATAGATCCGAACACGTTCGCCGATGATCGCCGTTTCGCCAATCACCACGCCGGTCCCGTGGTCGATGAAGAAGCTCGGGCCGATTTGCGCACCCGGGTGGATGTCGATGCCGGTGGCCGAATGCGCCAGTTCGGAACTGATCCGCGCCAGCAGCGGCAGGCCGTTGTTGTACAGGTGATGAGCCAGACGGTGATGGATCACCGCCAGAATCCCCGGATAGCACAGCAACACCTCATCGACACTGCGCGCCGCCGGGTCGCCGTGGTAAGCGGCCAGCACATCGGTGTCGAGAATGCGGCGGATGTTCGGCAAGGCGCTGGCAAAATCCTGAATCAGGCGCTCGGCATGGACATCCGCGCAACTGGCATCCTCGCCGCGCTGGCGAGCCACATAACGCAACTCCAGACGCGCTTGCCCCAGCAGCGAGTTCAGGGCCACATCGAGGGTGTGTCCGACATAAAAATCTTCGCTTTCTTCACGCAGGTCCACAGGACCCAGACGCATCGGAAACAACGCGCCACACAGGGCTTCGAGAATGTCACGCAGCGCTTCGCGGGAAGGCAGTTCACGACCGCCCTTCTCCCCGCTGACACGACCGTTACGGGTGCGCCACTCATCACGTGCAGCGCGCAACTCACCAACGATCCGCTGCAACTGCCAGTGGCCGGTCACGCCTTCGGCACAGGCTTCTGGAGACAGTTCGGGAATAGTGCTCACGCAGATTTCTCCTCAGTTCAACGGCTCGTCAGGCTGGACATGGCCGAGATCGGATCACTCTACGGCAAACAAAACCGGCAAAAAAATAACAATTTTCGTGAGGCTATAACCCGACACCTGTAAGAAACGGGGCGGTTGCCCTGTGGGAATCGTCTGCCTATAGTCCAGCGACTCACTCGAAGACGCCTCGACACGAACATGATCAAACAACAGCTCGACCGTTTTAATCGCCTGGAACTGCTGGGCGCTCCCACTCCGCTGGAAAAACTCGAACGCTTGTCGGCCTGGGCCGGTCGCGACATTTATGTGAAGCGCGACGACATCACCCCGCTGGCCATGGGCGGAAACAAGCTGCGCAAACTCGAATACCTCGCCGCCGACGCCCTGGCCCAAGGCGCCGACACGCTGATCACGGCGGGCGCCATCCAGTCCAATCACGTACGTCAAACGGCAGCGTTGGCCGCGAAACTGGGACTAGGCTGCGTGGCCCTGCTGGAAAACCCCATCGCCACCGACGACAGCAACTACCTGGGCAACGGCAATCGCTTGCTGCTGGATCTGTTCGACGCCAAGGTCGAGCGGGTGGAAAACCTCGACAACGCCGACGAACAACTTCAGGCCCTGTCCGCTCGCTTGAGCGCCAGCGGCAAGAAGCCCTACCTGGTGCCGATTGGTGGCTCAAGCCCCGTGGGCGCGCTGGGTTACGTGCGTGCAGGCTTTGAGCTGGCAGAGCAGATTCAGCAGACACGTCTGGACTTCGCAGCGGTCGTGTTGGCTTCGGGCAGCGCGGGCACTCACAGCGGTCTGGGTCTGGCGCTGGCAGAAGCTTTGCCACAACTGCCGGTGATCGGCGTGACCGTTTCGCGCCCGGAAGAAACCCAGGCGCCGAAGGTGCAGGGTTTGGCGGAACGTACCGTTGAGCTTTTGGGTGAATCCTTGCCCGCCGCGTTCAAAGTGAACCTCTGGGATGAGTATTACGGTCCACGCTATGGTGAGCCGAATGCGGGCACCTTGGCGGCAGTGAAGCTGGTGGCGAGTCAGGAAGGCCTGTTGTTGGACCCGGTGTACACCGGCAAGGCCATGGCCGGGTTGCTGGACGGCATCGGCCGCCAGCGCTTCGACGACGGCCCGATCATTTTCCTGCACACCGGCGGTGCCCCGGCGTTGTTTGCATACCCCGGCGTTTTCTCCGGACAGTAATTAGGGCAGTTGTGGGAGATTCTATGTCGGCTGGTCAATCGCTTTCGCCACCAAAGGCGGCTCCCACAAGGATCAGCGTCAATCACAAATCCAGGGCTCCCACAGATGTCGCGAAATCTGACAAACCGCATACATAGACCAAAACAAACTAAATAAACTATTTTTAATTCTTTTTCATCCTGAACGCTTGCTCATATCATCGCCGCCAGTCGCTTCGACAACACCCGTCAGACCGCTGAAAAAGCTGGATAAAGCGGCGATGTCACAGTAGTTTCGTCAGGTCTGAGGCGCACCTGACATACCAATTAAAACAGGGGACTTACATGAACATGTCTGCAATCCGCCGCACTTTTCTGCTGTCGGCCTTCAGCTTGGTGCTCGGCACCGGTCTGGTGAGCCACGCTGTCGCTGGCGAGCAACTGGAAACCATCAAAAAGAACGGCACGCTCAACGTCGGCCTGGAAGGCACTTACCCGCCGTTCAGCTTCGTCGGTGAAGACGGCAAGCTGACCGGTTTCGAGGTCGAATTCTCTGAAGCACTGGCCAAGGAACTGGGCGTCAAGGTCAAGCTGACCGCCACTCCATGGGCAGGCATTCTGGCTGCGCTGGAATCCAAACGTCTGGACGTGGTCATCAACCAGGTGACCATTTCCGACGAGCGCAAGAAAAAGTACGACTTCTCTGAGCCCTACACCGTTTCCGGTATTCAGGCCCTGGTGCAAACCAAGGATGCGGGCAAGTTCAAAACCGCCAATGACCTGACCGGCGCAAAAGTCGGCGTGGGTCTGGGCACCAACTACGAAGAATGGCTGAAGGCTAATGTGCCGGGCGCCATCGTCAAAACCTACGACGATGATCCGACCAAATATCAGGACCTGCGTGTAGGCCGCATCGACGCCATTCTGGTCGACCGCCTTGCCGCACTGGAACTGATCGCCAAAACCAAGGACAAGCTGGCGGTTTCCGGCGAACCGTTCTCCCGTCAGGAAGCCGGTATCGCGATCCGCAAAGGTGAGCCTGAACTGGTCGACGCGCTGAATAAGGCCATCGACAAGCTGCGCGCTGACGGCACCCTCGCCAAGCTGTCCGAGAAGTACTTCAAGGCTGACGTGACCAAATGATTCCAGAGAGCCTACAGCTCGCGCTGGACTCCGCGCCCTTTCTGCTCAAGGGCGCGTATTACACGGTGGGTCTGAGTCTCGGATCGATGTTCTTCGGGTTGGTGCTGGGCTTCGGCCTGGCACTGATGCGGCTGTCGAAAGTCTGGGTCATCAGCGCCATCGCCAGGGTCTACGTGTCATTCTTTCGCGGCACTCCCCTACTGGTTCAGCTCTTCATGATTTATTACGGCCTGCCGGATCTGGGCATCGAACTGGATGCGATCACGGCAGCGCTCATCGGTCTGTCCCTGAACATGGCCGCCTACGCCTGTGAAATCCTGCGCGCCGCCATCGGTGCGGTGGATAAAGGCCAGTGGGAAGCGGCCGCCAGTATCGGCATGACCCGCGCCCAGACCATGCGTCGGGCGATCCTGCCGCAAGCCGCGCGCACGGCATTGCCACCGCTGGGCAACAGCTTCATTTCACTGGTCAAAGACACCGCCATGGCCGCCACCATTCAGGTGCCGGAAGTGTTCCGTCAGGCGCAGCTTATTTCGTCGCGCACGCTGGAAGTCTTCACCATGTACTTCACCGTCGCGGTGATCTACTGGGTGTTGTGCACGGTGCTCGCGCACTTCCAGAACCGGCTTGAAGCCCGGGCCAACCGCCATGATGTGGAGTCCTGAGGCATGATCACCGTTGAAAAACTGACCAAGGAATTCAAGGGCAATCAGGTCCTCAAGGGCATCGATCTGAAGGTCGAGCCGGGTGAAGTGGTCGCCATCATTGGTCCCAGCGGCTCAGGCAAAACCACTTTTCTGCGCTGTCTGAATTTTCTTGAAGAACCCACCAGCGGCACCATCGTAGTCGGCGACATCAAGATCGATGGCAGCCGCCCGTTGAGCCAGCAGACCGGTCTGATCCGCCAGTTGCGCCAACACGTCGGTTTCGTGTTCCAGAACTTCAACCTGTTCCCCCATCGCACGGCGCTGGAAAACGTCATCGAAGGCCCGACCATCGTCAAGAAGGTTCCTCGCGAACAAGCGCTGGAACTGGGCCGCAAGCTGCTCGCTAAAGTGGGTCTTGCAGGCAAGGAAGACGCCTACCCCCGTCGCCTGTCTGGCGGGCAGCAGCAGCGAGTCGCGATTGCCCGCGCGTTGGCCATGGAACCTGAAGTCATCCTGTTCGACGAACCGACCTCGGCCCTCGACCCTGAGTTGGTCGGTGAAGTGCTCAACGCGATTCGCGCGCTGGCCGAAGAAAACCGCACGATGGTCATCGTCACCCATGAAATGAAGTTCGCCCGGGACGTCGCCAACCGGGTGGTGTTCATCGACAAGGGCGTGATCGTCGAACAAGGCGAAGCCAAAGAACTGTTCGCGAACCCCAAGGAAGAACGTACAAGGCAATTTCTGGAGCGCAGTAGGAATTAGTCCTACAACACGTGCTTAAAAAACGGCGTCTCTTGGCGCCGTTTTCTTTTTTTCGAACATTTGGAAACGGTGCAACACCCCCGCTGTTCGGGAGTGACAGGGCGAACTTTCGACTTTTCCTATCAAATTTTTCAATACGAACCGTGGGCACCTTCAGGCGTTACACGCCAGATCCGAAACGTTTTGTTTGATGTTAAAAGCCGTTCCGCTTTCCGACCCAGCCGTACTCACGATCAGACTATCTGTCTCGACGAGTAGGCAAACTTCTTTTTTTCAACTACTAGAGCTGGTTAAACCGTAGGAAATGTCTGTTTCTTTAAATCATGAAGTTTTACACCTTCAACCCTGTTGACAGATATGCAGCAACACAATTAGCTGAATGAAGAAAATCGGACCTTTAAGACCATTTAAATCAAGTCCGAAATTGGAACTGTTTGTATGGTTTGCCAACAATGCGCATCGAGCGTGTACTAACGGCATAACGTTCCTGGGACGTTTACAGCAGCGAACACTGCTGCAGGACGAATTCAGACCTACTATTCAACGAGCGTACGAAGATGATCAAAACCCCTGTCAGCCAAACACCCCTCAAGCTTTTTGCGCCTTATTTACCTCAGTCGAACCGGCAGGGCATTGGCGCACTCGCGGCCACTCACCTGCTGGTAAACATTGATCCATATCCCGACATGGAAAGCGGCGACCTGATTGAACTTTTCTGGGGCGATTGTTATGTCGCGTCAACACTTTTATCAGATTCTGACATTGGTTATACAACCGTCCTACATGTTCCAGAGAGTTTCCTACAAACAGGCAAGGTTAAAACTTACTACCGGGTAACGAAAATCGGCAGTGAGCCGGTTAAATCTCCGGGTCGCAAAATGTGGGTCAAACTGGAAATACCGGGAGGGCATCTGGTTGGTATCGATGGCGAGGAAAATCAAGGGCTGGCGCCGGTCAAGTTTTCCGAGCACCTGCCAGAAACCGGCCTGACCTCTCGGCATCTCGACGAAGGTATCGAGCTGGTCATCGAGCGCTATCCACACATGGAGGCCTACGATGAAATCACCCTGCGCTGGGGAGACAGGCGTATGGACTTCCCCGCACTGACCGAACAGCAAGTAGGCAGCGCGATCAAGTTGCACGTACCGGGGGACTTGATCAGAGAGGCCGGCGATGATGAGCATCAAGAGGTGACGTATTGCATCATTGACCGCGTCGGCAACAATTCCCTGTGGGCGCCGCCCCGCTCAATTCGGGTCAACATTCCTGACGGGGCAAGCCTTGAAGGTTGAAGCCGTCTGCCAGTCAATACGCAGTCGCGGTACTGAAACTCCATGCCGCGACGCCCGACTGCGCTGCCCCCGTGACGAACTCCACAAAACCCACCGGCAAAAGAAAAATCCCACAAAACGGATCAACCCTCCCCTACATCTCGTTTCACGCCCTTCGAACGCTCGCTGCTAGCCTGCTGGGAAACTCTTCACGAGACGTTCGCCATGCGCTGCAAACATATCGTCAAGTACCTGGTTTTGCTGATGCTGTTTGGCTCCTGCCTGACCTGGGCAGGCCACTTGGGGGGCCATCAAAGCCTCTGCGCGCCTTCTATGCTTATTCCTAAATGTTAGTTTATTTAATCTTTATACGTGTTTAGGGTATATGCACCGGACCACCGGACCACCGTCAGTTTTCCTGCCGCCATCGCGGTATTGATTCGAGGTTCGAATGGTCACGCACAACTACCCCAGTGTCCACGCTCGCGAAGGTCGCCATCATGACTGAGCCGAGCAGCCTGGCCTTCCAGCGCCCACTGGACGTAGCCCCCCCTTTGCATTCGGCCAACGTTCTGCGCAACGACGCCGAAGCCATCGCCGCCGCCCATGAGCTGGCCGCGCAGATTCGCCCTACCGCTGCCGTGCGTGATCGCGAACGTCAGCTGCCATGGGCCGAGATCGAGGCCTTCACCCGCAGCGGGCTGGGCAGTATCTCGATTCCCCGAGCCTTCGGTGGCGCCCAGGTGTCGTTCGAAACCGTCGCGAAAGTGTTCGCCATCCTCTCTGCGGCGGATCCGGCAGTCGGACAAATCCCACAGAATCAGTTCGGCATTCTCAATTCGTTGAACGGCGCCGCCAGTGAGGCGCAGAAGAAGATCCTGTTCGAGAGCGTGCTCAACGGTGCCCGTATCGGTAATGGCGGGCCGGAGCGAGGGACCAAAAACACGCTTGACGTAAAGACACGCCTGACCGCCGACGGTGATCATTTTCTACTCAACGGCCGCAAGTTCTATTCGACTGGCGCCCTGTTCGCCCACTGGGTCGCAGTCAAGGCGATCAATGACGACGGCAAGCAAGTGCTGGTGTTCGTGCCACGGGGTACGCCGGGCCTGCATATCATCGACGACTGGTCCGGTTTCGGGCAGCGCACCACCGCCAGTGGCAGCGTGTTGCTGGACAACGTGCGTGTCAGCGGAGATCTGGTCATTGAAAACTGGAAGCTGGCCCTGTCTCCCAACATTCAGGGCGCGGTCTCCCAACTGATTCAAGCAGCCATCGACGCGGGCATCGCCCAAGAAGCCATCGACGAAAGCATTCGTTTCGTGCGCGAACGTGCGCGACCATGGATTGAAGCGAACGTCGAACGGGCCAGTGACGACCTTTACGTGATCGCCGACATCGGCAAGTTGAAGCTGGAGCTGCATGCGGCGCAAGCCCTGCTCTACAAGGCCGGGCGTGTGCTCGATGAAATCGCTGCTGCGCCCATCGACGCGCAGTCCGCCGCCCGAGCCTCCATTGTCGTGGCCGAAGCCAAGGTGCTGACCACCGAAATTGCCCTGCAAGCCAGCGAGAAGCTGTTCGAGCTGTCCGGCAGCCGAGCCACGCTGGCCGAGTTCAACCTCGACCGCCACTGGCGCAACGCACGCGTCCATACCCTCCATGACCCGGTGCGCTGGAAAGTCCACGCCGTCGGCGCCTGGCACCTCAACGGCACCCTGCCTGCCCGTCATTCCTGGATCTGAACCAGACAACTGGAAGCACATGTATGAGCCTTCAACCTTTGCCGCGTGACTCGCAGGCGGCGACCCCGATCATCCAAAATGACGCTCAGGCGCTGGAAATTGCCCACGCCTTGGCGGCCACCTTCACGCAACACAGCGCCCAACGCGACCGGGAACGTCGCCTGCCTCATGACGAACTGGAGCAGTTTTCCCGCTCGGGCTTGTGGGGCATCAGCGTGCCGAAAGCCTTTGGCGGCGCGGGGGTGTCCAGCGTCACCCTGGCCGAAGTCATTCGCATCATCTCAGCGGCGGATGGCTCGCTGGGGCAGATTCCGCAAAACCATTTTTATGCGCTTGAAGTGCTGCGCGTGAACGGCAGCCCAGAACAGCAGAAACGTCTGTACGCAGATGTCCTGGCAGGCCAGCGTTTCGGTAACGCCTTGGCGGAGCTGGGCACCAAAACCGCCCATGACCGCACCACCCGTCTGAGCCGCGACGGCCAAGGCTGGCGCATCAACGGTCGCAAGTTCTACTCGACCGGTGCGATTTACGCCCAGCGCATTCCGACCTCAGTGATTGATGACGACGGCATTCAGCAACTCGCGTTCGTCCCCGCAGACGCACAAGGTCTGAGCGTCATCGACGACTGGAGCGGTTTCGGCCAGCGCACCACAGGCAGCGGCTCGGTGGTGTTCGATAACGTTTACGTCAGCGATGAAGACGTGGTGCCGTTCCAAACTGCTTTCGAGCGCCCCACCACCGTCGGCCCGCTGGCGCAGATCCTTCACGCCGCCATCGACACCGGCATCGCCCGCGCGGCCTTTGAAGACGCGTTGCATTTCGTGCGCACCCGCACTCGGCCATGGATCGACTCCGGCATCGAAAAAGCGGTCGATGATCCACTTACGCTGCACAGCTTCGGCAAGCTCGGCATCCGTCTGCACGCCGCCGAGGCCTTGCTGGAACGCGCCGGGGAATATTTGGATCGCGCACAAGCCGACAGCACTGCCGAGAACGTGGCCGAAGCGTCGATCGCCGTTGCCGAAGCCCGTGCCATCAGCACTGACATCTCCTTGGCTGCCGGTAGCACCCTGTTCGAACTGGCCGGCTCGCAATCGACGCTGGCCGAACACGGGCTGGATCGTCACTGGCGCAACGCGCGGGTCCACACGCTGCACGACCCGGTGCGCTGGAAGTACCACGCCATCGGCAACTTCTATTTGAACGAGGTGAATCCACCGCGCCGGGGGACGATCTGATGAGCAAGAAAAAGATCCTGCTCAATGCGTTCAACATGAACTGCATCGGCCACATCAATCATGGTTTCTGGACCCATCCGCGAGACACCTCCACCCAGTACAAGACCCTCGACTACTGGACGAATCTCGCACAACTGCTGGAGCGCGGGCTGTTCGACGGGCTGTTCATCGCAGACATCGTCGGTGTCTACGACGTGTACCAGAAGTCCATCGACGTCACGCTGAAGGAGTCGATCCAGCTACCGGTCAACGACCCGCTGCTGCTGGTGTCGGCCATGGCGGCGGTCACGAAAAACCTTGGTTTCGGCCTGACCGCCAACCTCACCTACGAAGCGCCGTATCTGTTCGCCCGACGCATGTCTACGCTGGATCACCTGACCCGGGGGCGCGTGGGCTGGAACATCGTTACCGGTTATCTGGACAGCGCGGCCAAGGCCATGGGCCTAAAGGAGCAGATTGAGCACGACCGTCGCTACGATCAGGCCGACGAGTATCTGGAGGTGTTGTACAAGCTCTGGGAAAGCAGTTGGGAAGATGACGCAGTGATCGAGGATCGCCAGGCGCGAGTCTATGCCCAGCCCGAGAAAGTGCACTACGTGCGCCATCAGGGCGAGTTCTATCAGGTCGAGGGTTATCACCTCTGCGAGCCGTCGCCGCAGCGCACGCCCGTGTTGTTTCAGGCGGGCAGTTCGGATCGCGGCTTGCAGTTCGCGGGTAACAACGCCGAATGCGTGTTCATCAGTGGCCAGAACAAACCGGCGACCCGCGAGCAGGTAGACAAGGTTCGCGCCAGCGCCGTGGCGGCCGGACGCAACCCGGATGACATCAAGGTTTTCATGGGGTTGAACGTGATTGTCGGTGCAACCGAAGCAGCAGCCCGAGCCAAGCATGCCGAATACCTGCAATACGCCAGCGCGGAAGCGGGGCTTGCGCATTTCGCGGCGTCCACTGGGATCGATTTTGCCGACTACGAACTGAACGAGCCGATCCAGCACGTCAAAGGCAACGCGATTCAATCAGCAACGAAGATCCTCAAGAACAACGACTGGACCCGGCAGAAGTTGCTGAATCAGCACGCACTGGGCGGGCGTTACATCACCGTCATTGGCTCGCCTGAACAGGTGGCTGACGAACTGGAATCCTGGATTGCCGAAACCGGCCTGGACGGCTTCAACCTGACCCGCATCGTCACGCCGGAAAGCTATGAGGACTTCATCGATCTGGTGATTCCCGAGCTGCAGCGGCGGGGGTCGTACAAGACCGCTTATGAGCACGGGACCTTGCGCGAGAAGCTGTTTGGCGAGGGCTCGGCGCGGTTGCCGGAGCGGCATGCGGGGGCGGGATACAGAACAGCAAGCACGCTCGGCAACGCGACACCGGTTTAACGACGAACGAAGGCCCAACTGTGGGAGCGAATTCATTCGCGAGAGGACGGTACAGCCGATGGAGATTTGTCGCCTGAGCACCCGCATAGCGAATGAATTCGCTCCCACAGAGATCTGCGACAGGCCGATATACCTCATACCGACATTGAAACGGAAAACAACACATGACAAAAACGCTGCTCACCCTGGCCCTCTCCCTTGGCCTGTTCACTGGCGCCATTCAAGCCGCCGACCAACCGCTGAAAGTCGGCACAACTGCCGCCTTCGCCATCCCGCTGGAAGCTGCTGTCGCTGAAGCCGACAAACAAGGCCTGAAAGTCGAGCTGGTGGAATTCACTGACTGGATCGCGCCCAACGTCAGCCTCAACGCAGGCGACATCGACGTGAACTACTTCCAGCACATTCCGTTTCTGGAAAACGCCAAGGCCGCATCGGGCTTCGATCTGATCCCCTACGCGCCGGGCATCATCAACAACGTCGGCCTGTATTCGAAGAAATACAAAAGCTTCGATGAACTGCCCACCGGCGCCACCGTGGCCATCGCCAACGATCCGATCAACAGCGGACGTGGTCTGCAATTGTTGGCCAAGGCCGGTCTGATCACCCTCAAACCCGGCGTTGGTTACAAAGCCACCGAAGACGACATCCTTACCAACCCGAAGAAGATCAAGCTGATTCAGGTCGAGGCCGTGCAACTGGTGCGCGCCTATGACGACGCGGATCTGGTACAGGGCTACCCCGCTTACATCCGTCTGGCGAAGACCTTCGATGCAGGCTCGGCGATTCTGTTCGACGGTCTGGATCACCCGGAATACGTCATCCAGTTCGTGATCAAGCCCGACCACAAGAACGACCCGCGTCTGGCCAAGTTCATCGACATCTATCAACACTCGCCTGTGGTGCGCGCCTCGCTGGATAAAGTGAACGGCTCGCTGTATCAGGTCGGCTGGAAGAACTGACCATGAACGCCACCGTGCAACGCTCCCTGCCACTGGAAGAGCCCGCTCCGCATTCCGCCGAACAGGTGCGTTTGCACCCCGAGAAGACCCAGGCTCACGTGCGCTTCAGCCAGTTGGGCAAAGTCTATGAGGGCCAGCAGGGGCCGGTCGCAGCCCTGCAAGGTATCGATCTGGACATCCAGCGCGGCGAGATCTTCGGCATCATCGGTCGCAGTGGCGCGGGTAAATCGTCGCTGATCCGCACCATCAACCGTCTGGAACAGCCCAGCAGCGGGCGGGTGCTGATCGATCAGGTCGACATCGCCGCGTTCAACGAAGACAAGCTCGTGGAGTTGCGTCGGCGCATCGGCATGATCTTCCAGCACTTCAACCTGATGTCGGCGAAAACGGTGTGGAAGAACGTCGAGCTGCCGCTCAAGGTCGCGGGTGTGCCCAAGGAACAGCGTCAGCGCAAAGTCGCCGAGTTGCTGGAACTGGTGGGCCTCAAGGACAAGCACAACGCCTACCCGGCGCAACTGTCTGGCGGGCAGAAACAGCGCGTCGGCATCGCCCGGGCGTTGGTGCATGATCCGGAAATTCTGCTGTGTGATGAAGCGACATCGGCCCTCGATCCAGAAACCACGCAATCGATTCTCGGCCTGCTGCGCGAGATCAATCAGCGACTGGGACTGACCATCGTTCTGATCACTCACGAAATGGCCGTGATCCGAGAAATCTGCGACCGCGTCGTGGTGCTGGAACAAGGCCGGATCGTCGAACAAGGGCCGGTTTGGCAAGTGTTTGGTAACCCGCAGCATGAGGTGAGCAAAACCCTGTTGGCCCCGTTGCAACAAGCCTTGCCGGATGACGTGAAGGCCCGCTTGCAGCCACATCCATCGGGCACACATGCCAGCGTGGTGCTGGACCTGCAATTCACCGGCAGCCACGGCGAAGAACCTGATTTGTCGGCCCTGTTCAGCGCATTCGGCGGACGCGTCAGCCTGCTGCACGGCGGCGTTGAGCGCATTCAAGGCCGCGCGCTGGGGCATTTGCTGCTCGCCGTCAGCCACTCGCCACTCTCCACTGAAGAACTGCTCAACCGCGCCCGCAAACAGGCGCAATACGCGAAGGTACTGGGTTATGTGGCTTGATCGTTTGTGGCAAGGCGTCATCGACACCTTTCTGATGGTCGGCGTATCGTCGCTGCTCGCGCTGATTCTGGGGATTCCACTGGCGGTGATTCTGGTCACCAGCGGCAAGGGCGGAATCTTCGAAGCACCGAACGTCAACCGCGTACTCGGGGCGTTCGTGAACATTTTCCGTTCGGTGCCGTTTCTGATCCTGATGGTCGCGCTGATCCCCTTCACCCGGATGATCGTCGGCACCACCTATGGTGTGTGGGCGGCGGTCGTGCCGTTGACCATCGCGGCCACGCCGTTCTTTGCGCGTATCGCTGAAGTCAGCCTGCGGGAAGTCGACCACGGCCTGATCGAAGCCGCCCAAGCCATGGGCTGCCGCCGCTGGCACATCGTCTGGCACGTGCTGCTGCCGGAAGCGCTGCCGGGGATCGTCGGCGGTTTCACCATCACCCTGGTCACCATGATCAACTCCTCGGCCATGGCCGGCGCCATCGGCGCAGGCGGCTTGGGCGACATCGCGTATCGCTATGGTTATCAGCGTTTCGACACCCAAGTGATGCTGACCGTGATCGTGTTGCTGGTGGTGTTGGTGGCAGTGATTCAGTTGGGTGGGGATCGGTTGGCGTTGCGGTTGAACAAACGCTGATCCGCTCCTACGGCCTGCGGCCAGAAACAGTTTTGCACCACCCGTACCATGCGAGGCGATGTCGGGATTGCGGTGATGCCAAGCAGGGGTATATTGGCCGCTTCCTCAGCCCAGAATCCGTGCCATGAAACTCGACCCGAAGGACCTCGCCCAGATCACCGCCACCACATTGGGCAACTACAACGACGTCGCCGAGGGCTTTCGTGAGGGCACGCGGGATCATGATGTTAGCCAGAACATCGACGCGCTGCTGCGCAATATCCAAGGCTCGGCGCCGTTTCAGATCCTCGATTTTGGCTGTGGGCCAGGGCGGGATTTACGTACGTTTACGGCTCTGGGGCACGTCGCAACCGGGCTGGATGGCTCGGAGCGTTTCGCTGAGATGGCCCGTGCAGACAGCGGCTGCGACGTGCTGCATCAGAACTTTCTGGAACTGCATCTACCCGCCGAACGCTTCGACGGGATCTTTGCCAACGCATCGCTGTTTCACGTCCCTCGTCAGGAGTTGCCTCGTGTGCTGCGCGAACTGCGAGCCGCTTTGAAGCCCGGTGGCGTACTGTTCAGCTCCAACCCGCGTGGCAACAACCAGGAGGGCTGGAAGGGCGAGCGCTATGGCTCGTTTCATGATCTGGAATCGTGGAGCGCGTTGCTGGTCGAGGCGGGGTTTATTGAGGTGGAGCATTATTACCGGCCAGAAGGTTTGCCGCGTGAGCAGCAGCCTTGGCTGGCGAGTGTGTGGCGCAGGGTTTGATCGTGGCCGCTGAATGCTTTTGATTTTTGTGGGAGCCGGCTTGCTGGCGAAGGCGGCGTGTCAGTCGGCATTGCTGTGTCTGACCCACCGCTTTCGCCAGCAAGCCGGCTCCCACAGGTGTTAAGCGTGCTTGGCCTTTTCGCGCTGCTCCTGGGTCGGCTCCTTGATCTTGTACCAGGCCACATACAGCGCGGGCAGGAACAGAAGCGTCAGCAGGGTCGCGATGATGATGCCGCCGATCATCGCGTAAGCCATCGGCCCCCAGAACACTTCGCGGGCGATGGGGATCATGCCCAGACTCGCCGCCGCAGCGGTCAGCAAAATCGGCCGACGCCGATGTTCGGTCGCTTCAGCAACCGCATCCCACGGTAGATAACCTGCCTCTTCATACTCATGAATCTGCGTCACCAGAATCACCGAGTTGCGGATGATGATGCCGATCAACGCCAGAATCCCGAGAATCGCCACGAAGCCCATGGGTGTTCCGGTCGGCACCAGCGCCAACACCACGCCGATCAGCCCCAATGGCGCAACACTCGCCACGAGAAACATCTTCTGCACGCTGTGCAACTGGATCATCAGAAAGGTCGCCATGAGGAACAGCATCAGCGGCACCACCTTGGCAATCGGCCCCTGCGCCTTGCCGCTCTCCTCCACGGTCCCGCCCGTGGCGATCTTGTAGCCCACCGGCAAACCCGCCGCGAACTGGTCGATCTCAGGCTTGAGCTGCTTCACCAGATCGGTCGGCTGAATCTCATCCCTCACCGCAGCCTTCAGGGTAATGGTCGGCTTGCGATCACGCCGCCAGACCAGCGGCTGTTCCAGTTCATAACGCACATTGGCGAAGGCCAGCAGCGGAATCGAGGTGCCGCCTTGGGTGACGATTTGCAGGTTTTGCAGGGTTTCCGGCGTCCCCCGCTCGGCATCCACCGCGCGCCCCACCACGTTGATCAGGTAAATGTCGTCGCGCACCTGAGTGACGTTGGCACCCACGACGATGCTGTTCATCAACTGTGCAACGTCTTCGGAAGACAATCCCAATTGCCGCGCCTTGTCCTGATTGATGTCGATGCGCAGGACTTTGCCCGGCTCGTTCCAGTCGTAAATCATCTCGCCGATGTGCTGGTTTTTATCGAGCAAGGTCGCCAGATCGATGGCGTGTTGACGCACCTTGTCGATGTTGTCGCCGCTGATCCGGTACTGGATCGGACGCCCCACCGGAGGCCCCATTTCCAGCGGCTGCACGTAGGTGCCGATACCGACGAAATCATCGCGCAGACGCTTCTTCAAGCGCTCCATCAGCGCGCCGCGTTCTTCCAGGCCTTTGCTGACGATCACCAACTGCGCGTAATACGGGTTTTCCAGTTGCTGGTCCAGCGGCAGGTAAAAGCGCACTGCGCCCTGACCGATGTACGTGCTCCAGCGCACGATGTCCGGATCGTCCTTGATCGCCGCTTCCAGCCGGTCCACCGCTTTGCGCGTCTCGTTGATCGAGGCGTTCTGCGGCAAGTTGAGGTCGAGCAGGATTTCCGGCCGGTCCGACGACGGGAAGAACTGGTTCTGCACGAAGCGCATGCAGAACAGCGACACGGCGAACAACGCGATGGTGATGAAGATCGCCAGCCAGCGATTGCGCATGGCCCAGAGCATCGAGCCTGTGAACCCGCGCGCGATGCGCCCCGGCGGCTTCTCTTCATGCTTTTTGATGTTATCGCTGAGGATGTGCACGCCGATCACTGGCGCAAACAACACGGCCACCACCCACGACACCAGCATCGCCACCGCAATCACCGCAAACAGGGTGAAGGTGTATTCGCCTGCCGAACTGGCGTTGAGGCCGATGGGCACGAAACCCGCCACTGTCACCAACGTGCCGGTGAGCATAGGGAAAGCGGTCGAGGTGTAGGCGTAAGTCGCCGCCTGCTCCTTGCTGTCGCCCATTTCCAACCGCGTGACCATCATTTCCACGGTGATCATCGCATCGTCCACCAGCAGACCCAGCGCAATGATCAAAGCCCCCAGCGAAATCCGTTGCATGGTGATGCCGCTGTATTCCATGAACACGAAGACCATCGCCAGCACCAGCGGAATCGAGCACGCCACTACCAGCCCGGCACGCATGCCGAGACTGATGAAGCTCACCACCAACACGATGATCACCGCCTCAAACAGTGCGCTGGTGAAGCCACCCACGGCCTTTTCCACCACCTGCGCCTGATCGGACACATTGTGCACACCCACGCCCATCGGCAGATCGGCGGTGGCTTGATCCATGCGCGCGTGCAGGTCCTTGCCGAACGCCTGGACGTTGCCGCCCTTCTGCATCGCAATCGCCAGGCCAATGGCAGGCTTGCCGTCGAATCGAAACAGCGGCTTGGGTGGATCGACGTAGCCCCGGCTGATTTCGGCAATGTCGCTCAGACGATAGAAGCGATCATTGAGCCGCAGGTTCACGGTTTCCAGATCCTTCTCCGACTCGAACTGCCCCGAGGTACGCACCGAAATTCGCTCAGGTCCCGCTTCGATCACCCCGGCGGGCGTCACTGCGTTCTGCGATTGCAGGCTTTGCACCACCTGGCGTTGATCAAGGCCCAGCGCCGCCAGTTTGCGCGTGGAGAAATTCAGGTAAATCACTTCATCCTGCTGACCGATCATCTCGACCTTGCCCAACCCCGGTACATCACGAATCTGCACCCGCACCTGCTCGACGTAATCGCGCAGTTGCCGGAACGTCAGGCCGTCGGCGGTGAAGGCGTAGATCGAGCCATACACGTCGCCGAACTCATCGTTGAACGCAGGGCCTTGCAAGCCTTGGGGGAACGAGCCACGAATGTCGTCGATCTTCTTGCGCACCTGATACCAGATTTCCGGGATGTCCTTGGCGCTGGTGGTGTCGCGCAGATAGACGAATACCGTCGATTCGCCGGGCCGCGTGTAGCTCTTTACGTAGTCGAGGGAGTCCAGCTCTTCGAGCTTCTTCTCGATGCGGTCGGTGACCTGTTCCAGCGTTTCATCCACCGTCGCGCCCGGCCAACGCGTCTGGATAACCATGGTCTTGATGGTGAACGAGGGGTCTTCCTCGCGACCTAGGTTCATGTACGAAAACACGCCCATCAGCAGGGCGACGAACATCAGATACCAGACGAAGGACTGATGTTTGAGCGCCCAGTCGGAGAGGTTGAAATTCCCTTTCATCGTGGGCTGTCCTTATCGACTTTGACTTTCTGCCCCGGCTTGAGGCTGTTCACACCGGCGGTGACCACTCGCTCGCCGTTCTTGACCCCACCGGCGATGATGACGGAATCGTTATCGCGGCTTACGACCGTGACCGGGTGCGGTGAAACGGTCTGGTTCTGCATGTCGATCACCCAGATCTGCGTCTTGCCATCGACTTCCTGCAAGACGTTGAGGGGCAATTCGATACGCGGCTGGATGGCTGAACTCAACGTGACGCTGATCGCCGTGCCCAAGCGGAAAGCCGCCGGGGTATCGGCCAAGGTCAGGCGAGCGCGCCGGGTGCGGGTCGAGCTTTCGGCCTGCGGCTCCAGCTCGCGCAGCGTCGCAGTGGTGCTGATGTCTGGCTCCAATTGGCTGGCAACTTTGAACACCACGTCTTGTGGCAATTGCTCGGCCAGTGGCGCGGGCAGATCAATGACCGCTTCTTTGATGTCGGGCCGCGCCAGCGTCACCACTTGCTCGCCTGCACTGACCACCTGCCCCGCTTCGGCTTTCCATTCGGTCACGACTGCGGCGTGATCGGTGCGCAATTCGCTGTAGCTCAACTGATCCTGAGCCTGCTGCACCGAAGCCTTGGCCTGATCGAACGACGACTTGGTGGTTTTCAGGTCAGTCACGGCCACATCCAGCGCCGCCTGGGCGCCCACGCCCCGGTCGAACAACTCCTGCTGGCGTCGCGCATTGGCTTGGGCGTTGATGTATTGCGCCTCGACGCGGGCCAGGTCGCCTTGGGAGGCGCGCAACTGGTTTTGCAGATCCGTGGGGTCAAGGGTTGCCAGCAACTGGCCTTTTTCCACCTCGCTGCCGACATCGACACTGCGAGAAGCGATGCGACCTGCGACCCGAAAGCCCAGCGTACTTTCGTAGCGGGCGGCGATGTTTCCAGCAAAGCGACCGAGGCTTTCTTCGGATTGAGGTTTGACCTCCATGAACAATACCGGGCGCACCGGCTCGGGCGGCGGCTCTTCCTTGCCGCAACCTGCCAACACACATGCGCTCAACAGCAGACTCGACAGGCGTTTCATTTGGCCGCTCCTGTCGAGGGTTTGTAGACGTCCGCCAGTTCCACTTGCATGTCCGGGTGCAGCAACTGGCTGCCCGCGACCACCACCTTTTCGCCGTTTTTCAGGCCGTCAACGATGATGACTTTCCCGGTCAGGTAACGCCCGACCGTAACAGGGCGCAGATTGGCCTTGTTCTGATCATCGACGATCCACACGGCAGGCTGGCCGAGGTGATCGCCCAAGCCTTTGGTCAGCGCCGACCATGGCAACTCGACACTCTGCTTGGCTGGCACGCTCAACGCGGCGCTGACCACCGACCCCAAGTCCATGCCGTTCGGCAGCGAGTTGAGGGCGATCTTCACCTGCAGCGTGCCGGTTTGCGCCGACACCGCGGGCGTTACTTCGCGCACCTTGCCGCTGGCTTTGATGGTCGGGTTATCCAGCAACGTGACTTCAACAGGCTGATCACCGGGTGGCTGGACGAACAGGGACTCATAAACGTTGAACACCGCATCGCGCTCGCCATCTCGGGCCTGGCCGAAGATCGGCATCGTTGCCTGCACCACCTGACCGACTTCGGCCTGCCGCGCAGTAATGATGCCCGGCGCATCGGCAATCAACGAGGTGTAACCCAGTTGCTCACGGGCGTTGGCCAATTGAGCCTGTGCGGCTTTCAAGGCGCTCTGGCTG
Organism: Pseudomonas sp. Pseu.R1; assembly: GCF_045764065.1. Classification (NCBI taxonomy): domain Bacteria; kingdom Pseudomonadati; phylum Pseudomonadota; class Gammaproteobacteria; order Pseudomonadales; family Pseudomonadaceae; genus Pseudomonas; species Pseudomonas sp. Pseu.R1. The sequence continues at coordinate 3,266,446 of NZ_JBJGEE020000001.1, forward strand.
CTGCGCAGTTGGGCCAGGGCGGAGTCATATTCACTTTTGCTGGTGTACCCCTTGGGCAGCAGCTTTTCCTGACGCACAAAGGCCGCAGCCGTTTGTTTAACACGCGCCTGTTCGGCAGCTTCGGCGGCGATGGCCGAATCGACGTTGGTTTGCAGGTCTTTAGGGTCGAGCTTGGCGAGCACCTGTTTGGCGGTGATGCGGTCGCCCACATCGACCATGCGCTGAATGATCTTGCCGCCGACGCGGAACGACAGCTGGGTTTGCACACGGGCCTGAATGTCGCCGGTCAGTGCGACCGTGGCAGCAAATTCAGTGGTTTTGACTTCCTGTACCTGCACGCGCGGGCGCACGGGGTCGGCGGGCTTTTCCTTGCCGCAGCCCGACAGCACAGCCAGGCAAACGCCCAACGCCAACGCTTTCATGCCGAATCGGAGGAATGAGGGATGAACAGGCATGCAAGCTCCTTGTGCCAATGCCGTGCGCGTCGAACGCTATCGTGTCGTGATCATGCGACTGTGAGCGTAGATCAGGGTTCCTTACGACGCGAAAGGCAGGCAGGCGGGAGCTGTAATGCGATGGACGCGGAGCGTCCGGGGCAGCATTCCCACGCGGAGCGTGGGAACGATCAGGTGAAGAAGGTGAATCAGCTACCCGCGCCACCATGGGCTTCTTCGAAGAAGAAGTCCTTCCAGCTGTCGGCCTTGTTCTTCAGCACACCGATTTCATGCAGTTTCTCGGCATAGATGTATGTGCGTTGCGGCACGACGGTGAAGTCGATTTCCGGGTCGTTGACGATCTTCTCCACCAGCGGCAACGGCAGTTTGGACTTCTCAACGTCGATGTAGGTCTTCGCCGCTGCGTTCTTGTCGGCCTTGATGATCTGCTCGGCCTCGGCCAGCGCGTCGTAGAAGGCTTTGTAGGTTTTCGGGTTTTCGTCGTGGAATTTCTGGGTGGTGTAGAGGACGTTGAACGTGGCCTGGCCGCCCAGCACGTCGTACGAACTCAGCACTTTATGCACGTTCGGGTTTTCCAGTTCCTGGTACTGGAATGGCGGGCTGGAGAAGTGCGCGCTGATTTCCGAGCCGCCCGCGATCAACGCCGAGGTGGCGTCCGGGTGCGGCAGGCTGACGGAGATGTTGTCGAATTTCTTGTAGTTGTCGTTACCAAACAGCTTGGCGGTCTCGATCTGCAAGGTACGCGACTGGAAGCCCACACCTGCGGCCGGAACCGCAATGCGGTCCTTGTCGGTGAAGTCTTTGATGGTCTTCACTTCAGGCTTGTTGCTGAGCAAGTAATTCGGCATCGAACCCAGCGAAGCAATGGCTTTGACGTTCTGCTTGCCCTTGGTGCGGTCCCAGATGGTCAGCATCGGCGGCACGCCTGCCGACACCACGTCCAGCGCGCCTGCCAGCAGGGCTTCGTTCATCGCGGTAGCGCCGGAAATGCTGTTCCAGTCGACCTTGATGTCGATGCCCTGCTCTTTGCCGTGCTTCTCGATCAGCTTCTGCTGCTGCACGACATCGAGGATCAGATAGCCAATGCCGAACTGCTGGGCGATGCTGATCTTGCCCTCGGCCTGTGCGCCGCTGCTCAACAGTGCGCCGACCAGACCCAGCGTAGTGGCCAGCACGGTCAGTGCCGGACGTTTGAATGAAGTCCCCATAAAACCCTCACAAGAAAGCGAAAATGTTGGCGTGTATTTGGATTAGCGCTGCATGCCCCAGCGCTTGACGGTCAGGCGCTCGACATTGCTGAACAGCAGGTTTTCCACCAGCAAACCGATGATGATCACCGCCGCCAGGCCCGCGAAGACCTTGTCGGTGTACAGCTCGTTGCGGTTCTGGAAGATGTACCAGCCCAGGCCGCCTTTGCCGGACGACGCACCGAACACCAGCTCGGCAGCGATCAGCGTGCGCCAGGCAAACGCCCAGCCGATTTTCAGGCCTGCCAGAATCGACGGCAGCGCGGCGGGAATCAGGATGTACCAGACAAACCGAATACCCTTGAGGCCGTAGTTGCGACCAGCCATGCGCTGGGTTTCGGACACCCCGAGAAAACCCGCATAGGTATTCAGCGCCAGCGCCCACAGCACCGAGTGCACGAGCACGAAAATCAGGCTGTTCTCGCCCAGACCAAACCACAGCAGCGACAGCGGCAGCAGCGCGATGGCAGGCAGCGGGTTGAGCATCGAGGTGAGCGTGGCCAGCAGGTCGCGCCCCAGTTGCGTGGACACGGCGAGGGTTGTCAAACCGAACGCCAGCACGATGCCGATCAGGTAGCCCTTGACCAATACGGTCAGGGAAATCCAGACCTTGGCCAGCAGCTCGCCAGTCACGACGCCGTCGACGAAAGCCTTGGCGGTGTCGATGAAACTCGGCAACAACAGATCGTTACCTTGAACGCGCGCTGCAATTTCCCAGATCACCGCCAGGGCGATCAGGATCACGCTTTTGCGCACCCAGCTTTGTTGCCAGATACGTTGGACGAGAGGAATGTCGCGGGCCAGGTCTTCCTGCGTGAAAGGCTCCAGCGCGATCTCGTATTCCTCGCGAATGGGGGGTGAAAGGCTCATGGTGTTGTCTCTCTGAGTCAGCGCACGTCCCTTGTGGGAGCCGGCTTGCTGGCGAATGCGGTGTGTCAGGCAACCTGTGCGTCACTGATCAACCACTTTCGCCAGCAAGCCGGCACCCACAAGGAAAAATGAAAACGTGAAGGGCTAATAGGCGATCCGAATATCCTGAAACCGCAAATCCTGCTCGACCGCAGGCGCATCGCCCTCATCGAACAGCAAGCGGTGGATGCGCTGGGCAGAGGCCTGGAAATCCACGCCGCCGAGGCTCTTCAGGTCGTACTGGTGGCTGTTGATCTCGGCACGCACGCGCCCCGGATGCGGCGACAACAGCAAAATCCGGTTGCCCACCACCAACGCCTCTTCGATGGAGTGGGTGACGAACAACAGCGTGAAACGCACCTCCTCCCACAGCTCCAGCAGCTCTTCCTGCATCTTGCGGCGGGTCAGGGCGTCGAGGGCCGCGAACGGCTCGTCCATCAGCAGGATTTTCGGCTGCATCGCCAACGCACGGGCAATCGCCACGCGCGCTTTCATGCCGCCGGACAAGGTGTGCGGGTAGGCCTCGGCAAACGCGCTCAGGCCGACCTTTTCCAGATAATGCCGCGCCCGCTCTTCGGCTTCGCGACGCTTGAGGGTGCGCGAGGCGAGCAACGGGAACATGACGTTCTCGATCACCGTCTTCCAGGGCGGTAGTTGATCGAACTCCTGAAACACTACGATTCGGTCCGGCCCCGGTTCCTTGACTTGCTGGCCTGCCAGACGGATCTGCCCTTCACTGGGAGTGATGAAACCGGCCACCGCCTTGAGCAGCGTCGACTTGCCGCAACCCGAAGGGCCGAGCAGGACGAAGCGATCTGCGGGGTCGACTTCAAAACTGACTTGATGAGTGGCCCGCACCACACGTTGCGGGGTGCGGTATTCAAGGCTTACGCCCTGGACTTGCAACAGCGCTTCAGCGGTAGGCTGATTGGCCTGTTGCGCGGTCAAGCGGTCGCTAGCCGTGTGGCTTTGCAGAACAGCGTTCATGGAGCAGGTCCCCGATATGAATCAGAACGGCGCATCGCCCTGGATGGTGGTGCGATGCAGGCGACGACGCAGATGGTCAGGCGTGCCGCCCGCCAGGTGAATCAGGGAACGGTTGTCCCAGAACACCATGTCGTTCTCCTGCCATTTGTGGCGGTAAACGTTCTCCGGACGCACGCTGTGGGCGTAAATCTCTTCGAGAATCGCGCGGCTTTCGTCTTCAGGCAGGCCGACGATGTGGGTCGTGAAGCCTTCGCTGACGAACAGGGCCTTGCGACCGTTTTCCGGGTGAGTGCGCACCACCGGGTGGCTGACCACTGCGACCTGAGCCAACTGCTCGGCACTGAGGGTCGGACGCCAGTTCTCGGCGTTACGGCCATCGCGATAACGGGAGGTATAGCTGTGCACGGCGTTGCGGCCTTCGACGGCTTTGCGCAGGTGCTCTGGCAAGGTGTCCCACGCTTGGTGCATGTCGGCGAACAGGGTGTCACCGCCTTCACTTGGCAACTCCTGGGCGTAAAGCATCGAACCCAGGCTTGGCAGTTCTTTGTACGACAGGTCCGAGTGCCAGTATTTACCTGCATCACCCAGACCAACCGGCTGGCCGTTCTCGACGATGTTGGAGACGATCAGGATTTCCGGGTGGTTGGCGAGCAGAAACTGTTTGAGGACATGGATTTGCAAAATCCCGAAGCGGCGACTGAAGTCGATCTGCTGTTGCGGGGTAATGTGCTGGTCACGAAACACCACGACATGGTGATCCAGATGCGCGCGATGTACGCGTGCGAAGTCTGCGTCATTGAGCGGTTGGGACAGGTCCAGCCCGACGATTTCCGCGCCCACCTTTTCGGCGAATGGACGCACATCGAACTGCTGATCCGGCGCTTGCGCCGACAAGGAAGCGGGGGAGACTGCTGGCATGAGAACTCCGACTCAAAAAGGCTAACGGCTGAGCCAGAACTTTATAGATATAAGAATCGAAATTTAAATACCGTTAGAGCATATGCATAGCATCGAAAGCACTAGCCCCGGCGCAATGCCACTATCGGTAACCGGATGGATACCAAATTCTTATCTTGGGACGCGAACCCAAAGCGCAAGATAGGTGTCTATCTCCCATCTCGCAGCCAGGCAGGGCTGCGAACGAACCGATGTCAGGGATAAGAACAAGAGGAACGATCATGCCAGTACGCGGAAACGATGCCGATCATTCGCAAGACAAAGCGCACGAAGACAACGTGAAGCTGCTCATCGCCCTGCGCCGCGCATTGGGCACCCATGCAAAAACGCCGACGCAGGTACGAGCCGTCGGCGTGAAAAGCGTGGGGCAGTGATTTCGGGGCCACCCTCTACCCCTGTGGGAGCGAATTCAGTCGCGATAGCGTCGGCACACGCGACATGTTTGTCGCCTGACATTCCGCATCGCGAATAAATTAGCTCCCACAGGTCACAGGTCGACCCTCAATCCGAAATCAACCCATTCCCCTCAATCAGAACGCTGGCAATACCGCACCGTCGTACTTCTTGTTGATGAAGTCTTTCACTTCCTGGCTGGTCAGCGCCTTCGACAACTTGTTGATCGCGTCGGTGTGGGCGTTGTCGCTACGAGTCACCAGGTAGTTAACGTACGGCGAGTCGGAACCTTCCAGAATCAGCGCGTCCTTCTTCGGATTCAGCTTGGCTTCCAGTGCGTAGTTGGTGTTGATCAGGTCCAGGTCAACCTGGTCCAGCGCGCGTGGCAGCAGGGCCGATTCCAGCTCGCGGAATTTCAGTTTTTTCGGGTTGGTGGCGATGTCTTTCGGGGTCGCCAGCGCGTTGGTCGGGTCTTTCAGGGTGATCAGGCCGTTCTTCTGCAACAGCAACAGGGCACGACCGGCGTTGCTGCCTTCGTTCGGAATGGCAACGGTGGCGCCTTCAGGCAGTTGGTCGATGGACTTCCACTTCTTCGAGTAGCCACCGAACGGTTCGACGTGCACGCCAACGCCAGTCACCAGCGTCGCGCCTTTACCTTTGTTGAAACCGTCCAGGTAAGGCTTGGTCTGGAAATAGTTGGCGTCCAGACGTTTCTCGTTCAGTTGCACGTTTGGCTGCACGTAGTCAGTGAACACCTTGATTTCCAGGTCCACGCCTTCTTTGGCCAACTCAGGTTTGATCAGCTCCAGAATTTCGGCGTGGGGCACGGCAGTCGCGCCGACCACCAGTTTTTCCGCAGCTTGCGCCGCGTTGATGCCGAAGGAGAGGGCAGCCGCCAGTGCGGTGAACAGCAACGTCTTTTTCATGCGATGTCCTTAGAATCCGGTCGCCTTGTGGGCAACTCTGTGGAGATATTGCCGCGGATACGACCCCGTAGGGTGGCGGCTGAAGCGGACATTACCGAGATTTTTTATTCCGAGACAATACTTTTTAAGCGGATAGTTATGCCTTTTTGTTCTCTTCGAGCAGATGGCTACTATCGGACCGCGATGGAAGGCTCTATATCGCGCTCCTTTGACCTCGGTCTCTTGTGGGAGCCGCCCGCACCCAGCCGACTCCCACAAAAGGTGTGATCAGCGGGCAGGCAGATTCAAATGCTCCGGCAAAATCTCCGCCCCACTGCTCACCAGCAACGCGAAGTGAATGACATTCTCCAGCTCCCGCGTATTCCCCGGCCAATAGTGCGCTTCCAGCAACTGTTGCGCGGCTTCGCTGATCAAGGGCATCTCAAAATCCAGCCGCTGGCTGTAGATCCCCAGAAAATACTCGGCCAACGGCAGAATGTTGCCGGGTTGCTCCCGCAATGACGGCAGATCCAGTCGCCCCTCGCTCAGGTAACGGTAAAGCCGCTCGTGAAATTTCCCGGCCTTGACCGCAAGGCTCAGATCAATGCTCGTCGCCGCCACCAGCCGTACGTCCACCGGGCTGGGCTGTGAGGCGCCCACGCGGGTGACTTCGTGATTTTCCAGCGCTGCCAGCAGCTTGATTTGAATCGACAACGGCAGATCGGCGATTTCGTCCAGATACAGCGTCCCGCCGGTGGCCGAACCGAACCACCCTGCCCGGCTACTCGCTGATCCGCTATAAGCCCCGGCCGCATAGCCAAACAACTCGGCATCCGCGTAAGTCGGGCTGATTGCACCGCAGTTCACCGAGACGAACAGTCCCGAGCGATCACTGCCCCGATGAATATGTCGCGCCAGCAGTTCTTTACCGGTGCCTGGCTCACCACGAATCAAAACCGGCAGATCGAGCGGGGCCAGTTGCTCCATTTCTTCACGCAAGCGGCGCGAGCGCGGGTCGAAAAACACCAACGCTTTGGCGCGGATGCTCAGGGGGCCTTTTTCGGCGTCGGGAAACGTAAGAAGGGGTTGTTGCGGTACGTCTGATTGACCCATGGCAGGCTCCCGCCCAAGCCATCAGTGCCTGAGCGTTAAAAAAAAGGCCGCAGCGCCTGTCGGTCAACTGCGGCGAAATAAACCAGACACGGCGCGCAGTGAGGCTTCATGCGCGGCGGCGAGTGAGTTGTTCGATACGGCCTTGCAGGCGATACAGGTAAGCGAATCCCTGTTCCCAGCGCTGGTGGCCGGACTTCACGTTGATATGCCCTGCGCCGCTGAGAATGCCGATCTCGGCGCCCCAGTTGCGGGCCATCTCCATCGCCCGCAAGGCGCTGACGGCAGAATCGTTATCGGAACTGACCACCTGCGTCGGAAAAGGCAACAGGTGCTCGGGAATCGGCGCAAAGTTACGAATCGCAGGCGGGCAGTTAGGGCGTTCGACGTCAGCCGGCGCGACCAGCAACGCGCCACGCACCTGACGCAAGGTGTCCAGCGGGGCCAACTGTGCCCAGTGGGCGATGGTCACGCAGCCCAGACTGTGGGCGATCAGAATCACCGGGGAATCGTCCGAAGCGATCACGCGTTGCAGCTCGCCAACCCAGTCTTCACGACGGGGTTTGAACCAGTCGGCCTGCTCCACACGTACGCTGTTGGGCAAGCTGTTTTGCCAGTGCGTTTGCCAATGGTCATCGGCAGATCCTTGCCAGCCTGGGACGATCACGTAGCGGATCGATTCGTTATGCATGGCCTTCGCCTCCTGCATTTTCTGCGTTCATGGCGGCGAGTATAGGGACGAGACATATATTCGAAAAAGAATAAGAAGATATTTATTAATACCCAAAAATCATATGTCGCAACCATGGGCATCAGCGCGGCAAAAAAAGAGGGCCACCCCCTGCCTTAAGGAGCGGCCCTGATAAATCACGCTGTCTGCCCCCAGCTCGCCGGGGATGAGTGAAGAATACGGGTGAGTTGTTACAGAAATTTTTATGGGCTTGAGGTTTTCTTGTGGGAGCCGGCTTGGCGCGGGCGGCGCTCCGACGAATGCGGTGTATCAGACAGCTCATTTATGACTGACCTTGGCGCCTTCGCCAGCAAGCCGGCTCCCACAGGTTCGGCGTCGAACAAACGGCCTGGATCCGGCGCGGTTATTGTGGGAGCCGCCTTGGTGGCGAATGCAGTTGACCAGACAACATAGAATCTCCCACACCACCACCGCGTTCAAACCGGTTCGCCCGCCCAAACGTACCGAAATCATTGAAGCGTACCCCCATCTCGGCCATGACCTTGTGCGCCACTGGCGCGGTCATCTGGCGGATGTAGAACGGATCTTTCACCACGAAATGATGAATTGCGTGGGTGCTGCCGAAGTTGAAGCAGAACGCCTGCAACGGCCACAGCCACCAAGGATTGAGCACCTGAGTCTGCTGCATGACGTTACCCGCTTCGACGTCGCCGTAGTAGTGCATGTTCGAACTGACGAAATGCAGGCAGAACGTGCGCAACACATTGGGAGCGATCAGCACCACGACCGCGATGTCGATGACGTGCATCACGGCCAACGTATCGGCCGACCAATCAATCGCCACGCCCATCAGGCTGGCAACACCGTTGGCCCCATGAAAGCCAAGGAACACGTACCACGCGCCCCAATTGAGCAGCGCCAGCGGGGCATAAACCCGCAGCGTTCGTTTGAGGATGCTGAATTTATGCGCCCAGGTTTTCGCCCGCAGCATGCGGATCAGCGACGACATGACGTTGTCGCCCACCATCAGCAAACGTGCGATGCCCCAGGGTTCGCCATTGGTGATGGCGCGCTCTTCCATGTCGGCCTCAGTACCGGACACCTTGTGGTGATTCAAATGCAGATGCCGACGAATCCATGGATTGATGGTGCTGGGCCGGGCCATCCACACCAGCGCCAGCATCAGGTTATGGGGCACGCGTTGCTTGCGGAAATACAGGCTGTGGATCAGGTCGTGTTCCAGCTCATGGGTCAGAGAAGCGAAGAACGCATTCAGCAGCAAACACACCCACCACGCCATGAAATCGTTGAGATAGAGCACCGCACTGCCGATCATCCCGGCGAGGGCGAAAATCAGAATCCCGGCCCCAATGGCGTCCTGATGTTCAAGGATCGGGTAGCGCTGGCGCAGGGCATTTCCATGGGCCATCACCACCGCGCGAATATGGGCTGATCGCTGTTGTGCATTCAGTCCGGCAGCGCTTGCAGAAGTGTCGTGCATGCTTCCATTCTCCGGTTTTATGATGAGCGAAACGTTGCGCCACTGTGCCGTGCGGGGCCACAAGCTGCCCGGCCGTGGACGCCAATCTGTTGACCGGAAGCGCCAACTTGTATGTCTGAGCCGAGTATTCTCGCCAGTTGGACCCGCGCCCTACGCAAGCAACTCGATGCCCTTGGCCTCGACAGTCTCGCGCTGAGCCAGGCTGCGGGCCTCGATCCACAATTGATGGACGACCCCAATGCGCGGTATCCGGTGACGGTCACCACAAAGCTTTGGCAACTGGCGGTCGAGGCCAGCGGCGATCCGGCACTGGGGTTGCGGGTGTCGCGGTTCGTCAGCCCGACGACCTTTCATGCGCTGGGTTACGCCTTGGTGGCGAGCGGTTCGTTGCGCGAGGTGTTCGAGCGCATCGTGCGTTATCACCCCGTGGTCAGCGATGCGCTGGACCTGAGTTTTACCCGCGTCGGGGATCATTACGAGTTTCGCTTTCGTGTGCCGGAAGGCGGCCCGGTGCCCGCCAATGAGGCAATGGATGCCTTCGCGGCGATCTACGTGCGCACCTGCCGCAATCGATTGGGGCGTCATTACGCGCCCCTTGCGGTACATCTGGTGAGGCCGCAACCCGCCGACCCCAAACCCTGGCATGACGTGTTCCGCTCACCGCTGTACTTCGGCGCGGCGGAAAACCTGCTGATGTTTGCCTGCGCCGATTTCGACAGCCATCTGGACGACGCCAACCCGGAACTGGCCGAACACAATGAGGCCGTTCTGGACCGTGCGCTGGAAAAACTCAGCCCGCTGACCTGGGAGCGCAAAGTGCGTGGCGCTATCGAGACCCAGTTGCCCGAAGGCGAACCCTCGGCAGACCGTATCGCCCAGCACTTGCACCTGAGCCTGCGCAGCCTGCAACGACACTTGGCCGACGAAGGCTGCAGTTACGACCTCTTGCTCAATCAGTGTCGCCAGAACCTGGCGCTTCAGCACATGCGCGATCCCGGCAGTTCGCTCAGCGAAATCGCCTATTTACTGGGCTTTGCCGACACCAGCAGTTTCAGCCGCGCCTTCAAGCGCTGGACCGGCATGACCCCCAGCCAGTATCGCGACGGCATGCTGCGCTGACGGTTTCAGGCGCCTGCCAGCGTCAACCGATGCTGGGCAATCTTTCGCAGTCGCTCGATGTCCAGCTCACTGATGAAATCGTGCTCCCGGCGCAGAAGCCCTCGTTCGGCAAACCCTTCAAGCACGCGATCCACCACCTCGGGCACCAGCCCCAGACAGCGCTGGGAGTGCAGATCAACCCTGGAAATGATGCGTACCGACTGATCCATGTCGCCGTAGCCCTGGGCGAGCATCACCAGACGAAACGCCACCCGCTCATCCGTCGGCAGTAAGGTCATTTGATCGGGAAGCGGCACACCCAACCCCAGTTTGCGCTTGAGCAAATCGCCGAAATAGCGCCAATAGCGGGGCTGGTCCTTCAGCAACTGATCAAGCGGGGCCTGGGGCATGTGCAACAGAATCAACTGGTCCGCGGCGAAAACATCCCGCAAACGCGGGCGGTCATCGAACAGTGATACTTCGCCAAACCAGTACGGCCGGGCAGTCACCACCGGAGAAAGCCATTTGCTTTGCTGATTGACGTCGTTAAAGCGCAATGACCCGTCGAGCAGAGCGTACAGCCCACACGCAGGCTCGCCCTTTTGGAAGATCAGTTTGCCGGGGGTGAAGCGCCGCTGCCGCATACCGGTGAGCAGGCTATCCTGCAGGGAAGCGGGCAAATCGTTGAACCAGTGATCGTTGTCCAACCACGAGCGCCATTGGGTTCCATTCGTCACGTGAATCTCCTTTTTCTTGCTGGCGTTTTATTGCAGGCTGAGCCCATCAGTGGGCCTGGCCAAAAAATCAGGGCGCATGATCCACGCATAACGGGAGGAATAACAATGAAAAACCTCGTCGATCACCTCAGTCAGTACGCGGCTTACCATCGCGACACCCGTAACATCGCCACCCATTTCATCGGTGTGCCGCTCATTGTGCTGGCGGTTTCCGTGCTGCTGTCCCGCCCTGGCTGGAGCAGTTGGGCGCTGGGCGAGTTGTGGTTGTCACCGGCGCTGCTGGCGACCGTGGCGGCGACCTTGTTCTACCTGCGGCTGGATAGGCCGCTCGGCATCGCACTGGGCGTGGTGCTTACGCTGTTCCTGTGGATCGGCGCGCACCTGGCGCAACAAAGCATGCTGGTCTGGCTCGGCTCCGGGGTGGGGCTGTTCGTCGTGGGCTGGATCATTCAGTTCGTGGGCCATTATTACGAAGGCCGCAAACCGGCGTTCGTCGACGACGTCACAGGTTTGATCATCGGACCGTTGTTCGTCACCGCCGAAGCGGCTTTTCTGATGGGGATGCGACGCAAGTTGCAAGGCAACATCGAGGGGCGTGTGGGGCGTACGCACAAGCGGGATTTGAAGAAAGCGGCGGTTTAAAAGCTCCTCGGCGCGTTTCTGCCGAAGGCTGTCAGATCGTTCCCACGTTCCGCGTAGTAACGCCGCCCAGGACGCTCCGCGTTCATCGCCAGGGTGACGCGGAGCGTCACGGGATGCATGCCCACGCAGAGCGTGGGCACGATCATGTGTTGATCATCCGATCAGAGGTTTTCCACCTTCTGCCAAACCTTCGGCTTGAAGAACAGCGTCTCCCCGCGCGCCAGGCCGATCAGGCTGTCGTGATCCTTCACCACTTCCACTTCGATCAAATCCGGCTGGCCTTCGGCCTTGAGCGTAACCCGCGTGGTCGCGCCCAGCGGACGGATATCACGCACTTCCGCAGGGTGATGCCCTTCCACTTCCTGACGCGACAGCGACACTTCGTGAGGACGGAACAGCACGTGGTTGTCTTCACCCAAGTGCAGGCGGTTGGAATCGCCCAGGAAGTGGTACACGAAATCACTGGCCGGGTTCTCGTACACCTCGCCCGGTGAGCCGATCTGCTCGATCACGCCCTTGTTCATCACCACGATGCGGTCGGCGACTTCCATGGCCTCCTCCTGGTCGTGGGTCACGAACACCGAAGTCAGGTTGATGTCTTCGTGCAGGCGCGCCAACCAGCGCCGCAGCTCTTTACGGACCTTGGCGTCGAGGGCACCGAACGGCTCGTCCAGCAGCAGCACTTTAGGCTCCACCGCCAAGGCCCGAGCCAGGGCGATACGCTGACGCTGGCCACCGGACAGTTGCTCCGGGTAGCGATCAGACAGCCAGTCCAGTTGCACCATGTTCAGCAGCTCGTGAACCTTGGCGGCGATTTGGGTTTCGTTCGGGCGCTGGTTCTTGGGTTTCATGCGCAGGCCGAAGGCGACGTTGTCGAACACGGTCATGTGGCGGAACAGCGCGTAGTGCTGGAACACGAACCCGACGTTGCGATCACGCACATCGTGACCGGAGACGTCTTCGCCGTGGAACACGATGTTGCCCTGATCCGGGGTTTCCAGCCCGGCAATGATGCGCAGCAAGGTAGTCTTGCCACAGCCGGACGGCCCCAGCAAAGCCACCAGCTCGCCACTCTGGATGTCCAGATTGATGCTGTTGAGGGCCTTGAAGGCGTTGAAATTCTTGCTGACGTTACGGACTTCGATCGACATGAATTATTCCTCCGCCGCGCTTTGGCGCAGACGGCTAATGCGCGCTTCGCTCCACTGCTTGAGCAGCAGGATGAACAGCGCAAGGATCAATAACAGGCTCGCCACGGCAAATGCAGCCACGTGGTTGTACTCGTTGTAGAGAATCTCGACATGCAGCGGCAGGGTGTTGGTCACGCCGCGGATGTGGCCGGAGACCACCGACACCGCGCCAAACTCGCCCATCGCCCGCGCGGTACACAGCACCACGCCGTAGATCAGGCCCCATTTGATGTTGGGCACAGTCACATGCCAGAACATCTGCCAGCCGTTGGCGCCCAGCAAGCGCGCCGCCTCTTCTTCCTGCGTGCCCTGCTCCTGCATCAGCGGGATCAGCTCGCGGGCCACGAAAGGCACGGTCACGAAAATGGTCGCCAGCACGATACCCGGCAAGGCAAACACGATCTGGATATCGTGATCCTGCAGCCACGGCCCGAACACGCCGCGGGCGCCGAACATCAGGATGTAGACCAGACCGGCGATGACCGGCGACACCGAAAACGGCAGGTCGATCAGGGTGACCAGAAGGGCCTTGCCACGGAACGAATATTTGCTCACGCACCAGGCGGCTGCGACACCGAACACCACGTTCAGCGGCACCGAAATCAGCACGGCGTAAATGGTCAACTTGAGCGCCGACAGGGCGTCCGGCTCAAGAATCGCCGTGAAGAATCCGCCAATGCCATCTTTCAGGCCTTGGCTGACCACGACAAACAGCGGTAACAGCAAAAATAACGCAAAGACCAGCCACGCAAGGCCGATCAGAATGCGCCGCGACACCGCGCTGCCCCGACGGGCAGCATTGGCGGAGGAAGCGGCAATAAGCGATGGACCGGACATAAGCGCCTCCTCAGTTCGGGGTTTCGATACGGCGCTGCAAAATGTTGATCAGCAGCAACAGAATGAACGACACCACCAGCATCAGCACGCCGATGGACGTCGCGCCCGCGTAGTCGTACTGGTCGAGTTTGACCATGATCAGCAGTGGCAGGATCTCGGTCTTCATCGGCATGTTGCCTGCGATGAAAATCACCGAACCGTACTCGCCCACGCCACGCGCAAAGGCCAGTGCAAAACCGGTCAGCCAGGCAGGCAACAAGGCAGGAACGAGGATGTGACGAAACACCTGAATCGGTTTGGCACCCAGACAGGCTGCCGCTTCTTCGACTTCACGGGGGATGTCGGCCAGCACCGGCTGCACCGTCCGCACCACGAACGGCATGGTGACGAAGGTCAGCGCCAGGGTGATACCGAAAGGGGTGTAGGCGATCTTGATGCCCAGATCCGTCGCGAACTGGCCGACCAGACCGGTCGGGGTGTACAGCGCAGTCAGCGCAATACCGGCGACGGCGGTGGGCAAGGCGAATGGCAAGTCGATCATTGCATCGATGATCTTGCGCCCCGGAAAGGTGTACCGCACCAGCACCCAGGCCAGCAGCGTGCCTATGATGCCGTTTATGATCGCCGCGTAGAACGCCGTGCCGAAACTCAACTTGAGCGCGGCCAGCACCCGAGGTGCCGTGACGATACCCCAGAACTGCGCGGCGCTCAGTTGGGAGGCGTGGATGAACATGGCCGCAAGCGGTATCAGCACAATCAAGCTGAGGTACACCAAGGTGTAACCCAGCGTCAGCCCGAAGCCGGGTATGACGGGGGATATGCGTCGAGACATAAGTGTCCTTGGTTTATACACGGAACCCGGAGCGGGTCCGGGTTTTTTAACTTGGCCTTTAAAAGCGCCGCAAAATCTAGCAGATCACGACGAACTCTGTGGGAGCCGGCTTGCTGGCGAAAGCGGTGTACCAGTCAACAAAGCAGCGTCAGACCGAACGCCTTCGCCAGCAAGCCGGCTCCTACAACTCACTGCATCTCATGAAAAGAAGTAGCGAGCCGTCCTCCGCCGTAATTACTGCGGTACGTAAATCTGGTCGAAAATCCCGCCATCGTCGAAGAATTTAGGCTGAGCCGATTTCCAGCCGCCGAAATCCTTGTCGATGGTCACCAGATCCAGTTTCGGGAATTGCTTCTCGTACTTGGCCGCCACTTCCTTGTCACGAGGACGGTAGAAGTTCTTCGCCGCGATTTCCTGGCCTTCCTTGCTGTACAGGTGCTTCAGGTATTCGGTAGCGATTTCGGTGTTGCCTTTCTTTTCGGCATTTTTGTCGACCACAGCAACCGGTGGCTCAGCCAGAATCGACAAGGATGGCACGACGATATCAAATTTGTCCGCGCCGCCGTCTTCTTTCAACGACAGGAAGGCTTCGTTTTCCCAAGCGAGCAGCACATCACCCAGGTTGTTCTGCACGAAGCTGATGGTTGCGCCGCGAGCACCGGTGTCCAGTACCGGAACGTGCTTGAACAGCTCGGTGATATAGGCCTTGGCCTTGGTCTCGTCGCCACCGTTGGCTTTCAGGCCGTAGGCGTAAGCAGCGAGGAAGTTCCAGCGGGCACCGCCAGAGGTTTTAGGGTTAGGGGTGATGACCGACACGTCTTTTTTGATCAAGTCTGCCCAGTCATGAATGCCTTTCGGGTTGCCCTTGCGCACCAGGAACACGATGGTCGAGGTGTACGGCGTACTGGCATCCGGCAGGCGCTTTTGCCAATCGACCGGCAGGGACTTGCCCAGTTTGGCGATTTCGTCGATGTCACCGGCCAGTGCCAGGGTCACCACGTCCGCTGGCGAGCCGTCGATCACCGAACGGCCTTGTTTGCCCGATCCGCCGTGGGACTGGTTGATTTTGACGGTGTCGCCAGGGTGAGCTTTGGCCCAGTAGCTGGCGAACTCAGCGTTGTAGTCCTGATACAGCTCGCGAGTCGGGTCGTAGGACACGTTCAGCAGCGTGTAATCCTTGGCAACAGCAGAACCGGCAAACACGGCACTGGCGAGTGCGGCCAGCGCATAACGGCGAATGGACATGAATCAAGCTCCTGGAAATCGGTGTTGTTGGCGTTTTTCTAGTTTTATGTAGGAGCGTGGTTTGTCCCGCGATCGACTGCGAAGCAGTCGTAAACCGGTAAACGCGGTGCACCAGCAGGCCACACTGGCAGAGTTTACGACGACGATGTCGCCGATCGCGGGCAAAACCACGCTTCTACGGGGGTCGTGCGTGACTCAGTTCGACTGTTTGCCTGGGTTCTGCAAACGGAATTTTTCCTTGCGCTCGATCTGGACCACTTGTGCGTTGTGTACGGTGATTTCAACCGCGCCAAATCGCAGGTCACGCAACGCGCTCTGAATTTCACGCAGAATGCTTGCTTCGTCCTGGCCGTCGACGCTACGTAGAGATGCGCTCATGATCGTGCTCCTTGAAAGGGTTGCCCGCAGCGGCGGTGGGAATCGGCTGCTTGTGGCGTGGGAGCGATATTAGAGAGGGAGGGATATTCTTAAAAATACTATTTAAGAATGCAGATATAACAGAATGGAATTTGTAAACCCATCACATGCTCGACGCCCGCGCTCCCACAGATTTGACGATCATCGCTCCAAGACTCAAACCGCCGCAAAGACCGGCGCATGCTGCCAGTCGATCTGCTCGGCGGGCATGGGCTTGGCGAACCAGTAGCCCTGCCCCAACTCGCAGTGGTTTTTCAGCAGAAAGCCCGCCTGATCAGCGTGTTCGATACCTTCGGCCAGCACCCGCATGCCCATGGCACGAGCAAGGGCGATGATCGCGTGGACGATGGCAATGTCGTCATCGTCTTCAGGCAGACCGGCGACGAAGCCCTGATCGATCTTCAGCTTCTGCACCGGCATGCGCTTGAGCCGCAGCAGAGACGAATAGCCCGTGCCGAAGTCATCAATGGACAGTTTCAGCCCCAACTCGCGTAAGCGGTGCATTTGCTCAATGGCCTGCTCGGGGTCATCCATGACGGCACTTTCCGTCACTTCCAACTCCAGAAATCCCGGCGCCAGCCCTGTCTCATTCAATACTTGTGCGACACGCCGCTCCAGATCGCCACGGCTGAACAAGCGGCTGGATACGTTGACGGCCACGAAGGACAACTTAATGCCCGTATCAAGCCATTGACGCATCTGCCTACAGGACTCGCTGAGTACCCAGTTGTCGATGTCAGCGATCAGCCCACTCTGCTCGGCAATCGGGATGAACTCCCCCGGCGAGACCATTCCCAACTGCGGATGCTGCCAACGCACTAACGCTTCGACGCCTTCGATACGGCGCGTTTGCAAATTGTGGATCGGCTGATAAAACACCCTCAGCTCATCGTGCTCAATGGCCCGGCGCAGCTCGCTGGCCAGCTCCACACGACGCTGGGCGTGCGCCGTCAGTTGCGCGGTGTACAGCGCGTAACTTTCACGGCCTTGGCTTTTGGCCTGAAACAACGCTGCATCTGCATTGCGCAGCAGTTGTTCGGCCGTCAGCGCATCGCTGGGAAACAGGCTGATTCCGATGCTCGCCGTGAGGAACAGTTGCTGCCCGTCGATCACGAACGGTTCACGCAATCGGTCCAACATGGTCTGCGCAAGCTCTGCCGCCTGAACTGCATGATGTGGGCTTTCCACCAGCACCGCGAATTCGTCCCCGCCCAGGCGAGCCAGCGTCAGGCCCTTCTCCAACAGGCTGCTCAAGCGCCCACTGACCGCCTTGAGCACTTCATCGCCCATGTTGTGCCCTAGGCTGTCGTTGATGTGTTTGAAATGATCCAGATCGATCAGCAGCAACGCCAGGTTCTGCTTGTGACGCCGGGCGTGGCTCTGCGCCTGCTCGGCACGGTCGGTGAACAACAGGCGGTTCGGCAGGCCGGTCAGCGCGTCGTAGTGGGCCAGATGGGCCAGTTCTCGCTCAGAATGCTTGACGGTGGTGATGTCGGAGAACACCGCAACAAAATGGGTGATCTCGCCCCGATCGTTCTTGATGGAGCGAATGCTCTGCCACTGCGGATAGACCTCGCCGCTCTTGCGCCGGTTCCAGATTTCACCACTCCATTGTCCGGCGCTGAGGATGGTCTTGTACATGCGCTCGTAGAATTCCGGGCCGTGGCGCCCGGACTTGAACTTGTTGGGCGTCAGGCCCAGCACTTCGTCCTGGCGGTAACCGGTGATTTGCATGAACGCGCGATTAACGTGCACGATCACACCGTTGGCGTCGGTGACCAGCACACCTTCCAGTGTGCTGTCGAACACCGCCGATGCGAGCCTTAGGCGCTGAATGTCTTCATCACGCCGAGGCCCCATCCCTATCCGCCGTGACAATCGGACGCGGGCGAGAAAGATGCAGACGCCACTGATGGCCAGCCACCCATAACCGCTCATCAGTTGGGCGCGGGCCAACCGGACCGGGTCATCGATCAAATGGGGTAACGCGTAGTCGCTGAACGCCAGCCAGAAAATCGACAGCAGCCCATACAACAGTGCGGTTTTGAGCGCATCTCGGGTAATCGCTGACATGGAAAACCAAAAGCCTTACGAATGGACGGGATTATAGAGTAAGAAACATCCTGCGACGCTTATCTCAAACGCGGACTGTTTTTATCAGATGGCTAAGTGATAATGCGCGTTGCCATCTCAGGGCCGTCGCATAGGCCCTGCACTCCCGATGCGTTACAACCGAGGGCAACTCAGCCTATGTGGAACAACGGTCTACTCGACCTTTCCGTCTGGCAATTGGTCGCAGTCATTCTGGCGATGACTCACGTCACCATCGTCAGCGTCACAGTCTATCTTCATCGCTATTCCGCGCACCGCTCACTGGAGCTGAATGCCGGGCTCAAGCACTTTTTCCGTTTCTGGCTGTGGCTGACCACGGCGCAGAACACCCGCGAATGGACCGCCGTCCACCGCAAGCATCACGCCAAATGCGAAACCGAAGATGATCCGCACAGCCCGGTCATCAAGGGCTTGTCTACCGTACTGCGCAAAGGCGCCGAGCTGTATCGCGCCGAAGCGGAAAATCCGGACACACTGCGCATCTACGGCAAGAACTGCCCCGAAGACTGGATCGAACGTAACCTGTACTCGCGCTACCCGAAACTGGGCATTGCGATCATGGCAGTGCTGGACCTGGCGCTGTTCGGCGTCATCGGCATCACGGTCTGGGCCATCCAGATGATCTGGATTCCGCTCTGGGCGGCCGGTGTGGTCAATGGCCTGGGCCATGCTGTCGGCTACCGCAACTTCGAATGCCGTGACGCCGCGACCAATCTGGTGCCGTGGGGCATCCTGATCGGCGGCGAGGAGCTGCACAACAACCACCACACCTACCCCAACTCGGCCAAGCTGTCGGTCAAGCGCTGGGAGTTCGACATGGGCTGGGCGTGGATCAAGGTGTTCACCTGGCTGCGTCTGGCCAAGGTGCAGCGGGTTGCGCCCATTGCCCATCGGGTCGAAGGCAAGGGCCACGTGGACATGGACACCGCCATGGCCATTCTCAACAACCGGTTCCAGATCATGGCGCAGTACCGCAAGCTGGTGATCGCGCCGTTGGTGAAACAGGAACTGGTCAAGGCCGATGCATCGGTGCGTCATCAATTCCGCCGCGCCAAACGCCTGTTGTCCCGGGAAACCAGCCTGCTTGAAGACAAGCATCAGGTGCGCATCCAGACCATGCTGGAGCACAGCCAGGCCTTGAAGGTGATCTATGAAAAGCGCCTGGCCCTGCAACAGATCTGGGCACGCACCAGCAGCAACGGCCACGACATGCTCGCCGCGATCAAGGACTGGGTGCACGAAGCCGAAGCCAGC
Organism: Pseudomonas sp. Pseu.R1; assembly: GCF_045764065.1. NCBI lineage: Bacteria > Pseudomonadati > Pseudomonadota > Gammaproteobacteria > Pseudomonadales > Pseudomonadaceae > Pseudomonas > Pseudomonas sp. Pseu.R1. Next base: position 3,285,965 of record NZ_JBJGEE020000001.1, read on the forward strand.
GGTATTCAGTCCCTGCGCGACTTCGCTGATCAGCTCAAATCCTACTCGCTACGCCCCCACCACGGCTGATGCCGTTGATCGGCGCACATCCGGATGGATGTGCGCCTGTCGGAACTAAGTGCCACTACACCTATCTCATTAGCACCTTCGCACTATGCTGTGTGACACGTTGTGGCTGTGCGCCGCACCTTATTTTGAGATGCCGTGCTCATGGACAACAATAAATCCGCGCTCGACACCCCAGCCTCCGCTGAAACCCTTCTGGCCCTGATGCACGCCCAGGCGGAAGTCGCGCGCCTGAGTGAGCGGGAGCAGTTGTTCAGCTCCTTGCTGGTCAGCGTCAACGCCGTGTTATGGGCCTTCGACTGGCAGACCCAGCGCATGGTTTACGTCAGCCCTGCTTATGAGCGCATCTTCGGTCGCTCGGCCGGTCTGTTGCTCGCCGACTTTGGCGAGTGGCGTGACAGCATCTACCCCGACGATCTGGATTACGCCGAGCGCAGCTTGAGTGAAGTGCTGGAAAAGGGCTCCATCGAGGATCGCGAATACCGCATCATCCGCGCGGACGGGCAGGTGCGCTGGCTCAGTGACAAGTGCTTCGTCAGCCACCAGGCCGATCAGCGTCTGATCGTGGTCGGCATTGCCGAAGACATCACCGAGAAGAAACAGCTCGAAGACGAATTGCAGCGTCTGGCGACCACCGATGTCCTCACCCAAAGCAGCAACCGACGGCATTTCTTCGAATGCGCACAACGCGAGTTCGAGCAAGCCCGTTTGCAGGGCACACCGATGGCGTTTCTGTTGCTCGACGTCGATGACTTCAAAATGGTCAACGACACCTGGGGCCATCAGGAAGGCGACGTTGTACTGCAACGCATTGCCGAATGTGGGCGAAATACGCTGCGCCGTGGCGACCTGTTCGGGCGTATCGGCGGTGAGGAATTTGCGGCGGTTTTCGTCGGCTGCGCACCCGACATGGCCAAACAGATCGCCGAGCGTCTGCAACGTGAAATTCAGCGCCTGACCTTTCAGCGTGACGACAAGGTGTATGGGATTACCGCAAGCCAGGGCCTGACAAACCTCGGCAAACAGGACCAAAGCCTCGAAGCCCTCTTCGCCCGCGCGGATGCGGCGATGTATCAAGCCAAGCGGCAGGGCAAGAATCAGATTGTGTTGGTGTAAATCTGCCCTTGAGTGGCGTGTGACTGCAAACTCACCTGACGCGCTGCTATCCCTGTGGTAGCCAGCAAGCCGGCTCCCACAAGTTTGCGTCCCGTCTTGAAGACGTAATCAAGCGACCAACTTATTACGCACCCGCTCCAGATCCGACGCATTGACCTTCAACAGCCGCGCCGACTTGCTCTTGGCCAGCGCTTCAAGCGGGTCTTCCTGCCCCAGTCGCCCCATCTGCCCTGCCAGATTCATCGCCAACACCTCACGGGTGTAAACCCCGGTGTTGTACTGGTAAACGGCCGCGATCAGCTCGCGCAACTCCAGCGGCAGACGCCAGCGGGTGCGCAACGCCGAACCGAACGCAGCGGCATATTGCTCAAGGGCGTGAGCGATGGTCGCGTCATCCAGCGTGCCCCCCGCCTGACGCCACTCCTGAAGGCAGCGTATGACCGACAGATCACCCAACCCCCTGAGCAGCCCCGCGCAATAACAGCGCTCGTGATCCAGATCCAGCGTGCGCGCCAGAATCCGCGCATACCCCGCCGTGCGACGAGACACGTCCCAAATCTGGCTCGCCTGAAGAATCAGGGCTTCGTCGGTCAATATCGCCCCACGCTTGAGCGCCAGCCCCTGAATCAGATTGGTGCTCTGCGCGCCGCCCAGAACGTTCAGCGCCTGCACCAGCGTCTGCTGCGGCTTGCCCTGATGCTGCGACGCACTGTTGGCCGCCGCGATCAGCACAGCAGTGACATGGGGGTCTTCGATCAACTCGCGCTCAAGTACCTTGAGATCAACGCCTGCCGGGCTGCGGCTGCGCGCCAGCACATCACGCACATCGACATACAGCGGGCCGCCATCGGCCAGTTCACGGCGTTTCTCCAGAAAGGCATCCAACCCGACGCCTGGGGCCAGTGCCGGGACCTCACACGCCACTTGCGCGCCATCCTTGAGCAGCAGGTTTTCCAACCGTTGGCGCAAGTTGTCGATATTAAGGGGTTTGGTCAGGTATGCGGTGGGGGCCAATTGCACGGCTTCGCGTACGCTGGCGCTGTCGTTGCGATTGCTCAGCAGAATGAAACGCACGGCAGGCTGGCGCTTGAGCAGCCTTACACCTCGCAACAGGCTCAGGCCGTCCACGCCCGGCAGTTCGCGGGACGCAATCACCAAGTCTGGAATGTACCCGCGCATCAGTTCCACAGCCTGTTTGCCGTCCAGGCACACATCAAGCTGTGCATCACAGCGCACATCCAGCACCAACTCACTGAGCATTTCGCGGGCCCAAGGGTCCGCCTCGGCGATCAACACACGAGGAACTAAAGGCGCCTCTACAACGGTCATCATGACTCTCCGGCATCAGTCTTCGTACATTAGTCAAAGACCGGCGAGTGAGACAGGGCAAAAGCGCGTTTTCTGACGTCAATAAACGAAAAAACCTGCCGAAGCAGGTTTTTTCTGACGAACTGGTCACAATTTGATCAATTGCGACCTGACCGCTGGAGCATCAAGCCAGTTCAGCGAAGCACTCTTCGATGATCTTCAGGCCTTTGTCCAGCTGCTCGTCTGGCGAGGTCAGCGGAACCAGAACGCGCAGCACGTTACCGTAGGTGCCGCACGACAGCAGGATCAGCCCCTTGTCACGCGCCTTGGCAACGACCGAAGCCACGGCAGCCGCGTTTGGCTTGTGAGTGTCGCCGTTTTCGAAGCACTCGATGGCGATCATCGAGCCCAGAGCACGAACGTCGCCGATCACACTTGGGTGTTTGGCTTGGATGGCTTTCAGGCCCGTGACCAGACGTTCACCCACAGCCTTGCTGCGGTCCAGCAGGTTTTCTTCTTCGAACACTTCCATGACCGCCAAGGCAGCGGCGCAAGCAATCGGGCTACCCGCGTAGGTGCCGCCCAGACCGCCCGGGGCGATGGCGTCCATGTATTCGGCCTTGCCGCACACACCGGCCAGCGGGAAGCCACCAGCGATGGATTTGGCGAAGGTGGTCAGGTCAGGCGCAACGCCCATTTGCTCCATGGCGAAGAAAGTGCCGGTACGGCCAGCGCCGGTCTGCACTTCGTCAGCGATCAGCAGGATGCCGTGCTTGTCGCACAGCTCGCGCAGGCGCTGCATGAAGGCTTTCGGGGCGACGTAGAAACCGCCTTCACCCTGAACCGGCTCAAGAATGATCGCAGCGATGTCACGTGGCTCGGCGTCGTTCTTGAAGATGCGCTCGATGCTGGCGATGGAATCGTCGATGCTGACGCCGTGCAGCTCGTTCGGGTACAGAGCGCGGAAAACGCCGCCTGGCATCAGGCCCATGCCTGCGGAGTACGGCACGACTTTACCGGTCAGGCCCAGGGTCATCATGGTGCGGCCGTGGTAAGCGCCGGTGAAAGCGATCACGCCAGCACGGCCGGTGGCGGCGCGGGCGATCTTGACGGCGTTTTCGACCGCCTCGGAACCGGTGGTCACCAGCAGGGTTTTCTTGGCGAAGTCGCCTGGAACACGCGCGTTGATTTTTTCACACAGCTCAACGTACGGCTCGTACGCCAGCACTTGGAAGCAGGTGTGGGTCAGCTTGGTCAGCTGCTCTTGTACCGCAGCAACGATTTTCGGGTGCAGGTGACCGGTATTCAGTACCGCAATACCGCCCGCGAAGTCGATGAACTCACGACCTTCGACGTCAGTAACGGTAGCGTTCTTCGCGGTATCGGCGAAGATCGGGTGAATTTGACCAACGCCACGGGGTACAGCGGCTTCGCGGCGTTTCATCAGGGATGCGTTGGTTTTGCTCATGACTTCCTCATTCACCGCTCATCGGGCGGCGTGGTTCAAGGATGAAGCGGCGGGGGTCAACAGCGGCAGCATACGATGATCGACTGCCGCGGCCTCCCGGCCACCAGATAGTTTTTCTACAACAAAAACCCGCAAAGCGTCGCTCTCGCGCCCTTCGGGCTGAATCTTCCACCTCTATTTGAAGCGTTGCGAGCGACGGTCAGGCAAGGCGGCAAGGTTCGAAAAAAACGGAGTTGGCTGCAGCCAATGAGTATTTTTTCGAACCTTGCCAACGCAGCCTCACCGAGCGCAGCAGGTTCAAACGCTCAGGCAGAGGTATTTGATTTCCAAATAATCTTCGATGCCGTATTTAGAGCCTTCACGGCCCAAGCCCGACGCTTTCACACCGCCAAACGGCGCGACCTCGTTGGAGATCAGGCCGGTGTTGATACCCACCATGCCGTACTCCAGCGCTTCGGCCACGCGGAACACGCGGCTCATGTTCTGGGCGTAGAAGTACGACGCCAGACCAAACTCGGTGTCGTTGGACATCGCAATCACTTCAGCTTCGTCTTTGAAGCGGAACAGCGGCGCCAGCGGGCCGAAGGTCTCTTCCTTGGCGACGGCAGCGTTTTTCGGCACGTTGACCAGAATAGTCGGTTCGAAGAAGTTGCCTTCGATCAGCTTGCCGCCGGTCAGGACTTTCGCGCCTTTGCTCAGGGCATCATCAATGTGTTCCTGGACTTTCGCCACAGCCTTGCCATCGATCAGCGGGCCAGTGGTGGTGCCTTCGGCCAGACCATCGCCGACTTTCAGCTTGGCCACAGCAGCTTGCAGCTTCTCGGCGAACGCGTCGTAAACGGCGTCCTGCACGTAGATACGGTTGGCGCACACGCAGGTCTGGCCGTTGTTGCGGTACTTGGACACAATCGCGCCTTCGACGGCCTTATCCAGATCCGCGTCGTCGAACACGATGAACGGAGCGTTACCGCCCAGCTCCAGCGAGACTTTCTTGATGTCGTGGGCACATTCGGCCATCAGCTGACGACCGATTTCGGTCGAACCCGTGAACGACAGCTTGCGCACGATCGGGTTGCTGGTCAGCTCGGTACCGATGTCGCCCGCGCTGCCAGTGACAACGCTGAATACACCGGCAGGAATGCCAGCGCGCTCGGCCAGCTCAGCCAGCGCCAGCGCAGAATACGGAGTTTGCGAAGCAGGCTTGAGCACCATGGTGCAACCGGCGGCCAGTGCAGGACCGGCTTTGCGGGTGATCATCGCCGCCGGGAAGTTCCACGGGGTGATCGCAGCGGTCACGCCGATTGGCTGCTTCAGGACGATCAGACGCTTGTCAGGCTGGTGGCCCGGAATCACATCACCGTAAACGCGCTTGGCCTCTTCAGAGAACCACTCGATAAAGGAGGCAGCGTAAGCGATCTCACCCTTGGCCTCGGCCAGCGGCTTGCCTTGCTCCAGAGTCATCAGGCGACCGAGGTCTTCCTGGTTTTCGATCATCAACTCAAACCAGCGACGCAGCTTGGCGCCACGCTCTTTGGCGGTCAGGGCACGCCAGGCTGGCAGGGCTTTGTCCGCGGCCTCAATGGCACGACGGGTTTCGGCAGCACCCATTTTTGGCACGGTGCCCAGAATTTCGTTGGTCGACGGGTTGTTGACCTTGATGGTCTGGCCGCTGTCGGCATCAGCCCAGGCGCCATTGATGTACGCCTGCTGGCGGAACAACTTCGAATCTTTGAGCTGCATGTCGGCCTCCTAAACAGCACCGCGCAAGGCGGAGCGAATTATTGATTATTCAAAGGCGCCTTGAACAAGGCTGCCGTCAGGAAAACATTCGCCGGGCCCCGCACGCACGGATCGCGAAAGGCGCGAGTGACCGAACGGGAGCGTTTGAAATCTCAAACGAATCCTAGGGACAACAGGGGTAAAGGACAATAGTCCGTTCGAAAAAAAGAACGCTGATTGTCGTATTGGCGAAAAATTCTGATCAACGTCACCTCCAACATCTGGAAACGTGCGAAATCAACAACAGTCGTTCGCCAGCATGGACGCACGCAGGCCAGATGAGTATCATGGCGCCCGCGTTGCACTTGTAGCTCAGCTGGATAGAGTACTGCCCTCCGAAGGCAGGGGTCGTGGGTTCGAATCCCGCCAAGTGCGCCATTTTTGATTTCAGCGCGTGCGAGACGTTCTGAGAATCTGCTTGATAGAAAGAAGCCCGCGATGCGCGGGCTTTTTTGTTTTTGGGCTGCCTGTGCGGCAGTGAACGTTTCGTCGTAACGCAGACGCGAACATCGATTTTTCTGAGCTGCCGTACAGGCAGCTCAGAAAATCAACCAGATCATCAAAGCCTGTGCCCTCCCTCTACTCCTGCTCCCCATCCCCCAACCCCAACACCACCTGCGCCTGATCCAGCCACACTGCTTGGGTCTTGCCGTCATTCCCGGTGACTTCCGCTCGCACCCATCCACCACTGGCCACTGAGGTGACGCTCACGGCGGTGCCTGCCTTAACGAACTCGCGTTTGTGGGTGCAGGTGGATTGGGGGGCTTGGTAGATCCAGGCGTTGCCGCCGATGATTTTGCCTTGGAGGGGCGGGGTGTAGGTTTCTTCCTGCATGCCGATTTTCTGGTTCAGCAGTTCGCAGTCGACCGGCGCGGCGGCCATGCCGCTGATGAGTTGCACTTGTTGCATCAGCACCTGGGTGTGGTGAAAGCCGGTTTCGGCGCCGAACAGGGTGCCTTTGAGCACGACGGGTTGGTCGAGGTAGGGTCGCAGGTTGTCGTAGTCGGTGGCCTGGAGGACCAGTTGGACGAGGGTTTCGTTGTCTTCGACGCTGATGTCGCCTTCGTTTTCGTTGCCTTTCATGCACAGTGGCTCGGACAACGAGAGGTAAAAGCCGACCTGTGGTTCATCGCCAGTGACGACGTCTTCAAAGCCGGGCGGGCCGGGGAAGACCTGCCGCGTCAAGGTGCCGCTGAGGGTGGTGTCGGCCGGTTCGTACTGGTTGCACTCGCTGGCCTGCGCGGTGACAAAAAGCGAAAGCCAGAGGCTGAGTATCAACGGTAGGTGAAAACGAGAGATGGTGGTCATTGAGGAAGTTTCCGACAGCACTTCAGGATCGATGATGAGAGGTTAGAGAAATCTCTGACAGGCGCCAGCTTTAGATGAACGACACGCGCAATCCGGCAATGCCCCTTGAGAAATGGCCGTTTGATGGCATAGCATGGCGCGCTCAGGAGATGGCATTCCTCCTTATTAACCGCCTTCGGGCTGATGATGCCTACGCGATCCCTCTGGAGGGGTGCGTAGGCTATCGCCTTGCTTTTCTCTTCCAGCGGGTTATTTCCGACTCTCTGGATAGACCCCATGTACAAATCTCTGTTGGCCGTCATCGTTGGCGGCAGTCTCGGTTGTGTGTTGCGCTGGGCCATCGGCCTGAAATTCAACACGGCCTTTCCCAACCTTCCTCTGGGCACGTTGCTGGTGAACCTGATCGGCGGGTTCGTGATTGGCGCGGCGATGGCCTTTTTCCTCAAGACGCCCAGCCTCGATCCGGCGTGGCGCTTGTTCGTTACCACTGGTTTCTGCGGCGGACTGACCACCTTTTCCACGTTCTCTGCCGAGGTGGTGTACATGCTGCAAGACGGTCGTCCGGGCTGGGCTGCGGCGACCATTACCACTCACGTGGTGGGTTCGTTGCTGATGACGTTCGCCGGTTATGCGCTGATCAACGCGTTCGATTGAGAGGTGGCGTCAAAGCTAGCAGACCATTTGCCACGCCTTGCGGTGGGTCGTTTTGTCACTCTATATTTCGGCCCATCGTGCGAAACAGCGAAGGGATTTGCGTCAGCCAAGGCGCGATTCTGACAGCCGTGCGGAGCCTCACTCTGCGTCATGGATCACTTCTTCAAGGACGAACGAATACAGCATGAGCCCCTCTTCCACTCCCCGCGCCGATCGTGTGCAAGGTCTGTTGATTGCCCTGATCGGTGTCGTGCTGCTGGCCGTCGCCGGTTATCTGGACAGCGAGCGTCACGGTTTTCTCTCACACGCGCAAAAGCACCATGGCGGTCAATACCACGCCAGTGGGCGCTGTGCTCGGCCCTTTGGTGATGCAGCGTCAATTGCTGCAATCGACCAAGGGCACGCTGGTCATGGCGGGCGTCAACGCCGGTTTACAGGCCGGGGCGGCGGCGCGATTTACCTCGTCGGTCTGTTCTGAAAAAAAACCGGCCCTGCTCATCGAACAGGGCCGGTTTTCTCGTTACTCAAACCCGCTCAATCACACATTCGGGCAAGGCACTGGTGCCCAGTCGCCCAGGTCCGGGTTTTTGCACATGGCGTTGACCTGCGACTGACCGGTGGCTGCCACCTGCTGGCTCGCCGCCTGTTTGGCCTTGGCGTCCTGCAAGGTCTTCTCGGTGCTGACCGCTTCTTGAGGCACGGTCGGCAGCTTTTTCTTCACCGGAGCCTTTTTCTTGCTGGTCGTGGTGGTGGTTGTCGTGGTGTCGGCAGCGGCGACGGTCGCGACGTCCGCACGTTTTACGCCCACAGTTTGCAGGTCTTTTTCGTAGGCCTGGGTGTAGTTGTTGATGTCTTCACCGGCCTTGCCGTTCACCGCGGTGATCAGGTCGTTGGACTCTTTCAGGCCCGCGACGATTTCAGCCAGACGCTTGCGTCCTTCGGTGTCGTTGATAGTCTTCGCCTTGCGCCCTTCGACCAGCTTGGTGAACTCGCTCTGGTAGCACGACTGCGACGCCTTGGCGTAGCCCACGCTGCGGTCGATGTCCGCCGTGCTCTTGTCGATGTCGGTGGCGTAGGAGCCGATGCGCTGATTGTCGTCAGCGATCTGCTTTTGTTTCTCGGTGTAGTAACCCGCCGCGCCGCCGACCAGCGCGCCCCCTGCAACGCCAATGGCAACGTTGCGTGCGCGATCTTCGGAGTTGCCGACCAGTGCACCGGCCAACGCGCCGCCCAAGGCGCCCACCGCAGCGCCCCCCAGCACCGACTTGCTCACGTCAGAGTCGGTCTGACGCAAGTGCTGCACCGGCTCATAGCACGTCGGGTAGTACTCGACCTTGGTGGTCGCGCCTACTTTGGAAACCGGCGAGTTGGCACATCCCGCCATCAGCACGAAGCTGAATCCTGCGACAACCAACGCTAGCCCACGGCAATTGAAGTTCGAAACCACAGTGTTAACAGCAGGGTTACGGGATAACTGCATGGTGATGCTCTCTTTTTTGGTTTTACAACGCCGGCAGGGCACATGCCTGACCGGACTCCCTTTAAGCTCGCTGGGCGACGGCCGTCATGGCTGCGCGGCCGAAGCGAGCAATTCCTTCAGAATCGCCTGTGGGTCCGCCCGCTTCTGCTGGCGGTAGTTGCTCACATGACGAACGAATAACGTGGCCCGGGCGACCAGGCTCTTGCCCAGCACCGGCTTGCGATTGAGTTCTTCCTTGACCCGCTGGAACTGCGCCTGAATCACCGCGTCGGTGTAGCGCGTGCCGGTCGCAAGGTTGTCGATGTAGATGGCCACCGCGCCGTCCAGTGCGCTGGTGCCGTTTGCGATGGCACCCGCAAACAGCTTGGCGCTGGCCTCGTCCTTGGCATCCGCCGCCTGCTTCTGGCTTTTGCGCAGGTTGGTCAGGCGAATGTTGTAGTTGTTGATGGTTTCAGCGACGAGGGCCGAAGACTGAATCAGGTTGCCCGCCGCTTCTTCACGCTGTTGGGCGATCAGCGAGACGTTGCGCTTGAGTTCTTCGTTCACCAGACCCAGCTCGGCCTGAAGGCGAGGGTCGCTGCTGGCCGCGATGATGGTGTCCAGCCGCTTGGTCGGGTCTTGAGCGTCGTCAATGGCATCGGTGAGAGAGGCCAGTCGCCCCTCTTTCTGCCACTGCTCGAACAGCTCTTTATAGCGAGAGCGAGGGGCAGACAACGCGCCGATGGCGACCCGGAACCCAGTGGTTTCATTGCTCTGCTCGGTGCCGTCGGCGGCAAACAGCGGGTACTCGCGGCGCATGCCGGTGAACAGCGTGCCCTCGCCTTCCAGATAATTGCCGCCCTTGGCCACGAAGCCGCCGTAGGTGCCCTGACGACGCCCGGCGTGAACCAACTGGAACGACTCCTGAACCATTTCGGCGGCGTTGCCGATCACATCGAACAGGCCAATCGGGTTGGGCAATTTAGTGCCAATGGGCATCAGTCGCGCGGCCTGGCCAGTGCCCCCCGCCACCTGATTGAACACCGCCCAGTCACTCAACGGGCCGTCTTCTTCGCTGCCTTCGACACGACGCGGGAACAGGCGGCCTTCCAGCTCCTGACGGCTCACGGCCTGACCACCTCGCGCGGCGTACTCCCACTCGACTTCGGTGGGCAGGCGCACGAATCCGACGCCGCCGTCGTCATCGGTTTTGCCGCGCCCGCTGATGGGCAGCAGGTCGCGGTGGTACTTCATCAACCAGGCGCTGTAGACCGCCGAAAAGCGCTCGGCTTCAAAGCGCGACAGCTTGACCTTGGGCAGCCGTCCGATCATGCCTTCCGGCGCTTCGCAGGCCGGGGCCGGTTCGCCGCTGGCCAGCGATTGCGCCTGGGACATGACCTGCGCGTATTGCCGCGCCGTGACTTCGTACTTGCCGATGAAATACAGCATCGGTTTGAGCGGCGTGGCGGCGTCGGTTTCCGGTAATTGCGGGCCAATGGTCTTGCGCCAGTCGCCGGGCAGGTCGTTCAAGGTGAACTGGCCGTTGATGAAGTCGCGGCGATAGCCAGAAATGAACGACTGCTTGTAGCCCGCTTCGCCTTCGCTGAACGGGTATCCCAGGCTGACCTCGCGATCATCCAGCGAACCTTGCGCCAGCACGTAGACGTAACGAAACACCATTTCCCCCTCGCACGGCAGCGGCAACACAACGTCGTCCGCAAGCGGCTTGGGGTTATCCAGCGTGTTGTCCTCAGCCGCTAGCGCCAACGACGACAGGCTCAAACACGCCCACGCGACAGCTGCCGCTCGGGCCATCAAGCGCCAATCAGACATCTCGTAATCCTTCCGAAGCGTCGATGCGCGCCACACGCCAGCCGCCCAATGCCGCAGCGCAAGCGCTGGCACCGAGCACAGCCAGCACGGCCACGCAGTAATGACGTAACAGCAGGTGGCTGGCGTACTCCCCCGGCACCTGCACGAATAATTGATTGAGGCCGCGCTCGGCCAGCGCGTAGAGCACAAAGCTGATGACCGTCGCGAGCACGCCGCTGTAAAGGGCTTGCAGGATGACGAACAGCAGCAGCGCTCCTGTGCTGAAGCCCAACAATCGCAACACCGACAGCTCGCGACGCTTGCGCTCGACCGCTGCCAGCGCGCCCGCGATAACGGCGGCGACAGCGCCGAGGACAGCGAGGGCGGTAATGATCCAGAACACCAGGGTCAGGTTGCGGCTCAAAGACTGCACCTGCGCGATGGTTTGCGCCTGCGTCGAGACAAGCAGATGCTGATCGGCGAAATAACGACGCAGCGGCTCGACGTCGTCGAGCGTGCGGGCATAGAGACGGAATGCCGGGAACACGCGCTGCTCATCAACCGCAGGCGCATCGCCCGGCCAGCCAAATGCGTCAACCGCACGACCGTCGCGGTAATCTTCGACGGCCTCCAGTAGCGCCATCGACGCAAACAGGGCATCGCGCCCAAAGGCTTCCAACGGCAACACCGCCGAAACCTGCAAACGCGTGCGCTGCACCTGTGTCACCCCTGAAACCTGGCGAGTGAAGGCAGCGTCGAGCCAGTCACCGGCCTGAGTGCCGAGTTTTTCGGCAGCGGTCTGGCTGAGCAAAATTTGATCAACACCAGCGGGCGGCGATGCCGTGCCCAGCAGCGGATCGCCAATGGCGGTGGGAATCATCTCAACGTTGACCACCTGCCCCTGCGCAGGCACGGACAGATCCGCCGTGGCGGCGATCTGTCGGGTGCGCGGCAGAGCGAACGCGACATCGGGTCGTTTCGTCAGGGCGTCGACAAAAGCGGCGCTAAAGCGACCGCCGCCCATGGGAATCACCTCGCGAACGGCGGGATCGCGCTCAAGGCGCTCAGTCAGGCTTCCTACCAGACCGAACTTCAACCCAAACAACACCAGCAACGGCGCGATCACGGCGACCAATGCCAACACGGTGCAGGCCGAGAGCCGCGCATCGGCGCGGTAATCCTGCAAGGCGAGGGACATCACCAGCGTGATACGCATCAGTGTTCGACCTCCAACGTGGCCGTCACACCGCCGTCTTCGTCGCGAACACAGACGATGCGCAACGGGCGCAATCCCATTTCCAGCGCCAGCACCTCATCATGAGTCGCGATCACGCAGCACGCTCCCTGCTCACGGGCACGGCTCAGCAACAACTGCATGACGCGCAGGGCATTCAGCGGGTCCAGCGCCGCAGTGGGTTCGTCGGCCAGCAGCAATCGAGGGTTGTGCGCCAACGCTCTTGCGCATCCGACTCGCTGCCGTTGGCCCACCGACAGCATGTGGGGCCTTTTGCCCAGTTGTTCGCCAACTTCCAATTGCGCCGCCAGACGCTCGACCGTGCCGTCATCGCTCATGCCCAGCAACCGGCGTGACAGGCCGATGTTGGCACGCACATCGAGGTAGCTCAGCAGCCCACCGGTTTGCAGGACATAGCCAATCTGGCGGCTGCGCAGTTGCGCCAGCTCGCTCTGTCGGGTGTCACGCCACAGCCCGGCGACATCGACATGATCACCATCGACAAAGAAATCGAAACACTCAGCTGCGTCAGGCGAGAGCACCCACGCGAGCAGGTCGAGCACGGTACTTTTGCCGCAACCGCTGGGGCCAATCAGCGCCCATTGCTCGCCCACGCCCAGCTCCAGACGCGGGATCACCAGGCTGAAACGCTGGCTGCCCTCGCCCCGCGTCTTGCGCACCGCTCGCAGGCTCATCATCACGGCAACGTCGACAACGGAACGCGATATAACGCATCACCCGGCTCGGCATCGCCGAAACGGACCCAATTGGCCAGATCGTTGTGGAAGGTTTCGTAGAGGCGAATCTTGGAATCCAGTTCGTCGATGAAGTCCTCCTGCTCGGCCACGCTCAGCGACAGCCACAAATCCTGGGTCATCGTCAGCGATTTACTGCGGTACGGCAGCCCTTCCAGGTATTCACCCAGCACGCCGCTCTGCGCCAGGTTGCCACCCTTGCGCAGCGCAGACGGGTCGCGGCTCATGTAGGCACTGGCGCTGGCGATTTCCTGGAAGAAATCCTTGGGCGAGCTTTGTGTCTTGCGCGCCGCATCGACGATGAGTTTCAGCGACTGTTGCAGATCATTGAGCTGCAACTTGCTGAGCATCACGCACACCTGAAACTCCGGTTGCGCGGGGTTGGTGAGGTCACGATCTGCCGTCCATGCACTGACCAGTTGCGGCGCGCGCACCCCGGTTTGCTGGCCGAGAAAGTCCATGCGCATCGCGTAGCCGATGGCGGCCGATTTGTCGGCCACGCTTGGCGCCGACGGCAGCGAAGGTGCGACCTGCGGCTGGTTGCTGCGCACCTGATGGACGAGATCGGCGAACACCGAGCCGATTTCCGAGACCCGCTCGCCGAATTTCTGCACATCGCCCCCCGGCACCGGCACGTACAGATCACCGATCTGCGGGTTGGCGTCGGCGGTCAGCGTGCGGTATTGCTGCTCGGCGAAGGCGTGATTCTTCTTGCCCGCATCGGTTTTCAGGTGCAGCGCATAGATCTTGATCTGCTTGCCCAACGCGGCCTGACGCACCTCGGCCTCGTTCATCTGCGTGCTGCTGAAAGGGTCGTTCTTACGCAGCGAGCCGGCGTCGCTGACCAGCAGAATCAGCCGTCCGCCGTAACCCGACCAATCCATACCGTTGACGGCCTGCATCACCCCGGCGAAAGCGTCTTCGTTGAAGGAGTGGCTGGACACGTTGGTGGCTTTGACCTGCCGCGCCAGCTCCAGAAAACGCTGCGGATCGCGGCCCTGATCCAGTGTGATCAGGGTCTTGGTGAGGTATTCCAGGCCCGGCGTCTTGCTGACGTTGTTTCGAAAGCCCACCAGACCGAAGCTGACGCTGTCCAGTTCGCCGCGCTTGCCGATCTGGTTCTGCAACTCGGCGATCACGTCGCGTACCTGATCGATGTAGGGCTGCATGGACACCGACGTGTCGACCACCAGCACCACCCCCGTGCGGAAAGCATCTTTGCTGGCGGCAGTCTTGATCGCCTCGCCGGATGCCGTGCGCTGAGGGGTGTTGCCGGGGTCAATGGAGGCGACGTTAAGCAGTTGAACGGGCTGAGCGTTCTGGTCGAATGTTTCCTTGGCGTCGAAGATCGGCAGCAAATAAAACTGATTCTGCGGCACCGCGCTGGCAGCAGGCTCAAGGGCCAACACCTGATGACTGTCATCGGCGTTTTTCTGCGCGTTGAGCAGCAGTTTTTTGGCCGCTGCCGGGTCGTTCAGCAGCTTTTCCAACGGGCCGGGTTCGCGCAGGAACATCGCCGGAGCACGCCCAGAGCGCTCGCTGAATTTGAGCACCAGACTCTGCTTCCAGTCGCTGACCTGATCGGCAGGCAACCAGCCTTCGCTGTGCCCGTCACTGGCAGCGCCAACCAGCAGCCACTCGCTGCCACTCAGGTGCTTGCGCTGGTAAACGTACAGCACCGAAAACGCCGGAAGCACCTGATCGCCTGTTCCACCCGCCTCTGCCGCGTATTGGGCGCCGGGTTTGCTCAACACGCGCTGAAACAGGGTCTTCTTGTTCGCCATCAACAGCGGACGATTGCCGCCATCGGCGTCTGTCACCGGGGTTTGAACCGAAGGCGTGGCAGCCAGTGTTTTTTCGGGGGCAACAGGCGCAGTGGCGGCAGGCGCTGCATGACTGGCCGCAGTCGTAGAAGCTGCGGCGGGCGTGTTGTCGCCCATCCACCAATAGGCACCGATGCCCAGCCCCAACGCGGCGGCAATCGCGACGCCCAACAAGGCCAGCACAGGCCCCTTGCGTTGCTCGGACGCGCTGGACGTTTCCAGCACCGGCGTGGGCCGTGGTGGCGGCGCGGTTTGCACAGGGGGCGAGTCGGGGATTTCGATGGAAACCGGCGTAAGGCCTGCCAGATCATTCTTTGGCGTTGAACTCGCCTGAAAATCGGCAGGCGGCAGCGGCAACATGCGGATCTGCGTAGCGTCGCTGTCTTCGGGCGGTAAAGCATCCAGCGCCGCGATCAGCTCGGCTGCATCGGCAAAACGCTCTTCGCGGTCCTTGGCCAGCAGTTTGGTGAGGATGTGCTGATAGCGACCGTGGTGAATCGGCAGCTCCGGCAACGGCTCGGTCAGGTGCGCGAGGGCCGTGGACAGTGCGTCAGTGCCGTTGTAGGGCAGTTTGCCAACGAGCATTTCGTAGAGCACGACGCCAAGGGCGTACAAATCAGCACGACCGTCGATTTCCAGCCCCCGAGCCTGCTCGGGGCTCATGTAACTCGGGGTCCCGACGGCAAAACCCGCCTGAGTGAACTGGGTGCGGTCATCCAGCGATTTGGCGATGCCGAAATCCGACAGCACCGCCGAGCCATTGGCGCGAAACAGGATGTTGGCAGGCTTCACATCACGGTGCACCAGCCCTTCGGCATGGGCATACCCCAACGCCGATGCGATCTGGCGAATGTAGGTCAGGCCTTGCTCAGCGCTCAAGCCGCTGGCGATGCGCTCTTTCAGCGTGCCGTTGGGCAGGTATTCCATCGCCATGTAATACAGGTCGCCGACATTGCCGATGTCGTGAATGGTGACCGTGTGCGGGTGTGACAGGCGCGCAAGCGTCTTGCCCTCGCGCAGAAAGCGTTCGCAGAACGTCGAATCGGCAGCCAGCGCAGCGGCCATGATTTTCAACGCCACCTTGCGCTCCAAAGAGCGTTGTGTGGCGAGATAGACCGTGGCCATGGCGCCTTCGCCAATCTCGCCTTCGATGTCGAATCCGGGAATCAGTATGTCCATGCTCGGGTCTTCAGACGGCTTTGACGACAATGGCCGTGATGTTGTCGGGGGCGCCCCGGGTCAGTCCCAGATGAACCAGGCTGCGGACCACCTGATAGGGGTCGGCATGGCCCAGCACATCGCGAATTTCGTGGTCTTCGGCGGTCTTGTTCAGGCCGTCGCTGCACAGCAGCCAGGTGTCGCCAGGCAGGATGTCGAGGTTGAGCATCGCCACATCGAGCGCGTCATCGACGCCGATGGCGCGGGTGACGATGTTGGCGCGCGGGTGCACACGGGCTTCGGCCTCGCTGAGCAGGCCGCTGTCCTGAAGGTCCTGGACGTAGCTGTGGTCGCGGGAGATGCCGATCAGCTCGCCATCGCGCAGCCGATACAGGCGGCTGTCTCCAGCCCACAGGCACACGCCCTGATCGCCACGTACAGCGAAGGCGACGACCGTGCTGCCCATCATGCTCAGGCCGCGACGCAGGGTTTCGGCGCGCACTGCCGCGTTCACTTCCGTGAGCGCCGTACGCAGCGCGCAGGTGTAGATCGACAGCACGTCAGCCGGTTGTGTCCGACGCAGGCTGTCGACGATCAGGCTGGCGACGTAATCCCCCGCCGCGTGACCGCCCATGCCATCGGCGACGGCCCACAGTCCGTTTTCCGGCAGTTCGAGAAAAGCGTCTTCGTTGATCTGCCGCACCATGCCAACGTGGCTGTAACTGGCAGAGCGGTATTGAAGTGTTTCAGGTCGTGCAGGCATCTAGATCGACGCTCCTTGTCCCAACAGATAGCTGCCGAATTCAGCGGCGTCAGGCAGGCCCTGACAGCGCATCAAGCCCGGCGCGATACGTTCCGATCCCTTGCCCCACCAGAGGCTGGCGCCTTCACAGGCCAGTTCGGCCAATACGCGATGACGCTGTTCTGGCTCGTTCGCCCGCGTGCGCTGTAGCCCGGCAAAACGATGAATCGGTTCGCGGGCAACGGTGGGGAGAAAACCTAGAGTAGACACACCGTCATCGAAGGCCGAAAAGTCGGCGCTGTCGTCCAGCGTCGACAACATCAGCGCTTCGACCTGTTCAAACCAGGCATCCGGCGCGCTCACCAAACCGGCCAGCGACTGTCCGGCTTCGAGGGTCTGGGCGACGGTCAGCGGAAAATAACGCCCGACCCGATCAATGCTCGGCATCAGCACCCCCACCACGGCATCAGGGCCGCACACACCCGCCGCCAGGGCGAAACGCCACAAGGGGCTGACCAGATAGGCATCGAGCCAATCCTCGCCCAACTGCTGCTGGCTGACGTGCAACCCTGCCGCCAACCAGGCGTCCCAAGGCTGAATGAAGCTTTGCGGCAGGCCGCGACTGACAAAATCGCCACGGCTGGGCAACTTGCCGTAAAAACCCAGCGTCGTCATAACCGCTCCGGCAGGCTGAAGCCGCTCAACACACGGCTCTTGAACGGGTTGAACGCGCTGTTGGCGCGCAGCTCGTAGGAAATACTGGCGTTGTCGACCCGCAGCCGCAGGTTGAAGCGATCAGGCGAACCACCGGCTACCAGATCCGACTGCTCCAGCAAGCGGAACCAGGCCCACGGGCCGTCCAGCGTGATGCCCGAACGACCGCTGGCCGCAGGCGGCGAGATCGACAAGCGCACCACGCCAATGCTGCCAGGGTTCGGCCATTGCATCGCAACCGGGCGGCTCGGGCCGTGGTCGTAGCTGATTTGCTGGCCGTCGAGGTCCAGCAGGAATTGCGTGACAGACGCGTCCATCGCCACCGGCTTGAGTTCGAAACGCACGGTCGGCTGCACGCCGCCGGAACGGAAGAACGCGTCACGAATCGCCGCCGCGCGCTGGAACGTCTGCAACACCGAGGCATTGATGCCCAGCTTCTGCGCCGCACCCGGCTGCCAGCGCCAGGCCGACGCGGAGGTGTCGACGTAGGCTTGCAGGTACTTGCGGAAGTAGTTGTCCATCACCCCGCCTACCCCGAAGAACTGGCCGAAGTCATCCAGCGTTGCATCCCGCGCACTGCCGGGCGCCAGCGGGTAGCGACCGCTCAACGACTGTCGATAAACGTTCACCACGTCGCTGACCCACGCGGCGTTCAGTTGATTGCGAACGCCGCCCATCATGGTGTTGGTGGTGGAACTGACCACCGATTTGACCAGCCCCTGCACCACGGGCGGCTGGCGTTCGGCGTTCAAGTTGACCCGAGTCGCCGCAGCGCTCGCCGAATTCTTGGCTTCGCCCAACAGCGCATCGCCGCTGGCACCGACCATGGCGCTGACCTGCACGTACAGGGCGTTCATGTCAGCCAGCAATCCGTCGATGGCCGCAGGCTCGCCTTCGCCCTTGGTAACGAAAGCGTTTAGCTCGGCAAAATGCGCGCTCACCGGATCTTCGTTCGCCACCGGTGCAGACGCGATGTTCGCCTGCTCCTGCCCCAGCATCGAACCCAGTCGCTGTTTGAGCTGATCGACACTGCCCTCGACCTTTTTGCTTTGCTCGGCCAGCAGTTTGTCTTCTTGCTGCAAATTGGTTTCTTTGGCGACCGCCACCAGCAGCTTTTTCAGCGGCGAGGTCGGCCCGGAAATCACCCGCAACACATCCGCTGCCTGAGCGACGCTGGTGATCGGCACGAAGTCGATGTCGGCGAGCAGCGCGTCCCACTGACGCTGGTAATCCTGGAAATACAAGCGGCGCACATCGCCTGCAAGGCTGGCGACGTTCTGTTGGTCTGCACGATCCAGGCCTAGCACCCACTGCTCTTCAGCCAGCGTGCCTGCCTGGCTCAGACTGGTTGCAAGAAAGACCTCGCGATAGCCTTTGGCGGTGAAGAAACCGCTCAAGGGATCGCCCAGTGGCTTGCCGCTTTTGCGTGAGAAGACCAAGGCCGCGTCACGACCAGCGGCGTCAGTCAGGCGGAAATCCGGCACGCTGTCGGGCAGCTTCTGGCGCTTGACCCGGTCGTACACCCGCTGGGCCACGGGCAGTTGCTGCAACTGCCGACGCAGATCGTCGATCAGGCGCTGATCCAGGCGCGCATTGGGCGGATGGCGCTCGAACAGCGCCTGCAAATGCTCTCCCAGCGCCTGACGCTGATCGGGTGGCAAATCCCGTGGCAGGCTTTGATCCCAGTCCAGTGCGATCCAAGCCTTGATGAAGTCGGGATCGTAATGCTCGCTGTCCGCCAGCATCAGATAAGCCTTCAGACCTTCGTAAAGGAAATCCGAACTGCCACCACTGCGCAGTTGCTCTTCCACGCGGGTGACCAGACGCGGCGCGAACACAGCTATCAGCAACTTGCGGTACACGCTGCCAGATTCGGCTTCCAGCATGTCGCCCTGGTACAACCCCAGCCCCTGCGACATGCCCGGTGGATCACCCGCCAGATTGCGCACGGCATTGAGCAGCGGCAGAACGGCCAACACGTCACGCTGCGCCGGGCTCAGGCTCTGCACGCTTTGGCTCAACGGGGCGACTTTTTGATCGACCTGTGCGATGTACGCCTGATTGGCGCGGAAACTGATCAGCCACAACGTGCCGACCACCAGCACCAGCGCGACGGTCGCGGCCAGCGCACCTCGCGCCAGCCATTTGCGCCGCCGCTCGACCTTCGGGTTGACGCCCACCAGCCCGCGCTCGGCGAAGGCCACAGCGGTGAACAGCTTCTGGATGAAATAGCTACGCCCGGTACCGGTCTGCCGCGCCAGGTGTTGGCGATCCAGATTCATGCTCTGGGCCATGGCGCCAATCAACCGGTCAATCGGGCTGCCTTCCTGAGTCCCGCTGGTGAAATACACGCCACGCAGCAGCGCCCGATCCTCAAACGCATTGGGCTTGAATACGCCGTCGAGGAAGCCTCGCAGTGTTTCTTTCAGCGCGCCGAACTGTTGCAGAAAGCCGTAAATCAAATCGCGCCGCGCGGGGTCCCGCTCCTGCTGCAAACGCTCGACCAGCCGCGCATTCAGGCGTTGCTCCAGCAACGCGAACTCACTCAGGAAATTGGCCAGCGGTCCGTCAGGTTGCTTGCCGTCGTCGAGGGCAAACGTCATGCCCCAGACTTGCGCGCGCTCCTCTTTATTCAGGGCGTCGAAGAACTCCATGAAGCCCGGCACCAAATCGAACTTGGTGAGCATGACGTAGATCGGGAAGCGCACGCCCAGTTGGCCGTACAGCTCCTGAATTCGCGCGCGAATCGCCGTGGCATGGGCCGCGCGCTCGGCTTCGCTGCTCAGCAGCAGGTCAGAGAGGCTGATGGCGATGAACGCGCCGTCGATGGGGCGGCGCGAACGCTGGGTTTTCAACAGGTCGAGAAAGCCCAGCCAGGCGGCCTTGTCGACTTGGGCGTGACTGTCTTGTGTGGTGTAGCGGCCCGCGGTGTCGAGCAGAACGGCTTCATCGGTGAACCACCAGTCGCAGTTGCGCGTGCCGCCCACGCCACGAATCGCGCCCGCACCCATTTGCGCGGCCAGCGGGAAATGCAGCCCGGAATTGACCAGCGCGGTAGTTTTGCCCGAGCCGGGCGGGCCGATGATCACGTACCACGGCAACTCATAGAGGTTGCGCCGCTCATCCCCACCCAGACGGGCCTTTTTCAGTAACTTGAGCGCATCGTCCATGCGCTGGCGCAGGGTCGCCAACTCTTCGGCGGTGGCCACGCTGGCAGCGTCCGGCGCGGTTTCGGCTGCCAGACTCTCCATGACCTTTGCTGCATGCCGCCGCGCCTGAATGATGCGAAATACACGCCACACGATCCAGATCGCGAACAGCAATACGATCAACGCCCAGCGCCGCCCCTCGGGCACCAACACGTCCAGCACCGGGCCGACGAACCAGATGATCAGACTCAGCGCGATCAACCCCAGAATCGGCACGACCCAGCGAATGACAAAACCGAAAAACGCCTTCACTCGACCCCCTCCGCCAATACTGTGATTTCAACCCGACGGTTCTTCGCACGCCCCTCAACGGTGGCGTTGGAAGCCACCGGCTCGGTGTCGCTGCGCCCCTCGGCAGAGAAACGTTCGGGCTGGCCGGTCTTGGCCGCCAGAATCTGCAAGACCTGCTCGGCACGGGCCTGAGACAGCGCCCAGTTGGAAGGGAAGCGAAGGGTGGCGATGGGGCGGTTGTCGCTGTGGCCGGTGATGCGCACTTGGCCCTTTACTTTGCGGATGGCGTCAGCGATGCGCAGCATCAGGGGCTGGAAATCATCGACGATGGTGGCGCTGCCCGAGGCAAAAATCTCGTCACCGCGAATGGTCACCACCGAGCGGTCCACGGCGTCTTCCACCGCCACTCGATTGGCTTTGATGTCCTCCACCAGAAAGCCCGCCAGACGCGGACGCTCGATGACCTTTGGCTGAACCACCGCCGGGGTGATCGCCTGCACCGGGATCTCGCCCAGCGCATGAATGTTCTTGAACACCGGTTCCGCGTCGGCAGCGAGCTTCAGCCGCAAGCCGAACAGCAGCACCAACAGCAACGCCAGCCCGATGGCCAGCCCAACCCAAGGCGGCACGAATTGCGAAAGCCGATCGCGCACCACGCTCAGCCCGCGCCAATGGGGCGACAGTTCGCGCTCGAACTCGCCACGGGCGCTGCGAATCGCGGCACTGGTGCGCTCGCGCAGCGCTTCCAGTTGGCTGCGGCCATCGTTCATCACGCGATAGCGACCTTCGAACCCCAGGCACATGCACAGGTACAGCAGCTCCAGCAGATACAGCCGTTCGCGGGGGCTTTGCAGGCAGTGTTCCAGCAACTGAAAGACCTTCTCGCCCCCCCAGGCTTCGTTGTGCACGGTGATCAGCAGGCTTTGCTTGCCCCACTCGCTGGTGCTGCCCCACGGCGTGCTGAGCACGGCTTCATCGAGTGCCGTGCAGAGCGCATAGCGAGCAAGCAGAACCTCATTGCGCACCATACCAGCGGCTTCGGCACGCTCTTCGAACTGGCGCAGATAACCCAACAACTGCGCCCGCAAGCTGGCGGGCGCCGGGTGGGCGATGGTGCTGCGCAGGCGCGTCAGCATCGCCAGCAGCGGACCGGCTGCGGCTTCCAGTGGATTGAGACCCTGCGCCTGACCGACCGGCAACGGTGCAGCGGGCACCGAGAGCGGCGGCGGTGTCGGATTGGCTGGCGCGGCAGCAGGTTGAGGCCCTCGGCCACCGGGGCGAGGCATAAATTGAGTTCGGTCGTTGCCGGGCATCGGCGGGTTGAACGGTTCGTCGTGGGAAGGCATCGCGCGTTATCCTCGGATGGCCCAGAAAGCCAGGTTCAACCCCGGGAATTCGCCTGCGATATGGAACGCGAAGCCCCCGGACTGCGCCAATTGCTTCCAGTGCTCGCTGCCGCGATCCAGTTCGTAGTACGTAGAACCCGCATGGAACGGGATCTGCCGGGGCGCCACCGGCAACGGCAACAGGCCTATGCCCGGCAGTTGCAAGTTGACCAGGTCGCGGATGTGCTCCACCGAACCGATCTTGCTCTGTTGGGCAAAACGCCCGCGCAAGGTTTCGCTGGGCATGTCGGCGCTCACCACGAGGATGAAACTGGCGGTGTCGATCAAGGTGCGATCCTTGAGCATGGCGACGTGAATGCCGTAGGCCTTTTCGTGGATCTCGATGGGCGTGGCCTTGCTGTCGATCAGCATGGACAGGGCCTCGCGCAGCGCCAGGATCACCGGCTCGAAGGTCACCGCAAGGTTGTCGTGCTGGTACTGACCGAAGGCCTCAGGCCGACGTCCGGCGTTGGAAAACGTTGCAAACTCCCCGGCCAGACTCACCAGTTCGCCGTAGAACCGCTCGGGATGCAACGGAGTCAACTCGCTCAAGTGGCGAATCAGCGGCTCGGCCCGGTTGACCAGTTGCAACAGCATGAAGTCGGCGATCTCCGACGCACCGCCCGCCCCTGAAGCAACTACCCGCCCTGCCAGCGCCTCGCCGCGCTGATGCAGCAGGCCCAACAGTTCGCCGCGAAAACGCTTCAAGGATTTGGACGCCGACACATCCAGCACGGGAGGGATGTACATCTCGTCGAGTTTCAGCGCACCATCGGCCAGCTTTTCCTTGATGCGCACCACGCCAATCGCCGCGTATTCGCGCAGTCCGTCCTTGTCGGTCAATAGACGCAACGCTCTTGCACCCAATGCCACAGGCGCACGATTTTCGAACGGTGCGTTGTCATCCCGCACCTCGCGCACCTGGCTGACGAAACGCGCACCGCCTGCGGCCTCACCCTCCTCCACCGTGTCCCGCTGCCCTGCGCGCTTGAGCGGCAGCGCCAGATACACGATGCCGTCACGCAAGGTTGCATCGATGTTCAGCGGCGCGGGGGCCAAATCGTCATGGGGAATGTTGAATGGCGTGCCATCGGGCAGCAGCCCTCGCGCCGAAGTGATGGCCAGCTTGCCCTGGGTCAACAGGCCGTCATCCAGCGACAGCTCGGAAAAGCCCCAGGCTCCTGCCGAAAGCGGGCGGCTGCGGGCATCGATGAGGTTTTCCAGATAACGGTCATGCTGTTGAAAATGCTGGGTGCCGATGAACATGCCTTCCGACCAGACCACACGATTGTTCCAGGACATGGCTTCTCCGATTGCCTATTGGGCGGGGCGAGTTGAGGGGACGGAAGGGGTGCTGCTGATGGCGCGTTTATCCAGGACGATCTGAAATTCGCTGGTTGTGCGCGGCACGACATCGAACACGACGCGCCATTGCGCCTGATCGATCTCGCGATAGCCGACCACCAGACCGACCTGGCGAGTGGCGGCGTTGAGGGTGCGATCGACCGTCAGTTGCTGGCCAGGTTGCAAAAGCACTTCGTCCTGATCGATCAGGTCGGCGCCCAATGAACTCTGCGCGCGCTCTGCGAGGGCGAAATAGTCCGCGCGGCTGAAATTCGCCGTGTTCCTCAGTTCGAAAATCCGCACCCGCACAGGCGCGGGCTGACCGTTGGCGCCGGGATTGAGGCCCGCAGCGGCAGTGAAATGCAGCGCAAGGGTGGTGGCATCAGCGGCCTTGTCGACCGGCGGTGGCGATTCGGCGTTTTTGGCACAAGCAACCAGCAACAGCGCCATGGCTGCGGCCGATACAACTTTTCGAAACATCCTGCGTCCTCATGACGAACTGACTGTCTATCCGTTTTTCCTGTTGCAGCCCTTCAGGGGCGGCGCAGCCGTGCGCTGTGCTCCTCGTAGGCACGACTGAATTCGCGACCGAACAGGACTTGAAAGTCCTCTTCGGCCTCATGGGAAATCTGTGCGTAAAGTTCTGTGAACTGTTGCCAGTGCTGGGCCTGGCGAGAACCGAACAGGGTCGACAACGTGCCGGGTTTGCCCATGCGTGCCTCAAGCTCGGAAGGCTCGAAGCGCTTGAGCAGCGCCTTGATCGCGGCCTCGACCCCGGCCATCACAGCGAGCTGGTGGGCGCGCAAATCGTCGAAGCTGTCCGCGATGGCCTGGTCTGGCGGCATGAACGCCTGATTGCCATGACGCAGCAGCAACAGCAGCGCTTCGTCGGCATTCGGCGCGAACTTCAAGGGGTTGTTTTCCACTGGGCGAATGAGGGTCTGTTGCATGCGGAATTCGCCTTTGAGGCTGCTGCGCGCACGCAAGACATCGATCAGTCCTTCAACCATCAACCGATAGCTGCGCCCGACGGCTTCCATCTGCGCCTCGACCTGGGCCGGATCGAGACGCAGTTGATCAAGGCCCGCCCCCCGTAGAAACGCTTTGAGAAGATCGCCTTCGCGTCCCTCGCTCACAGGAGCTTGCGCCTCGACGGCAGGAATGGGTGTGATAGCCGGTTCGACGACAGGCACGGCAGCGTTCTGTACGACCGGCGCAGAAACCGGAGGTTTGGGCACCTCTACAAACAGGTTCCAGTCTTCGGGAATCACGCCCGGCGCAGCCACGGGAGCATGCTGCGCGACAGGGGCGGGCGTAATGCTGGGCGTCGGCGGACGAAAGTCATGACGTTCGGCGGGAACATGGTCCGAGCGGGTCTGCGGTGGCACGCTGGCAGGGGTCAGAAAATCGAACAGATCAGGGAAGGTGTCCTGCGCTCCACCGCCTTGAAAATGTGCAGTAGGAACCGGCTCCACGGGCAGCGGCGCAGAGCTGTTTTGCCGCCCCATCAGCGCTTCGAAACTGTTGGAAAAATCGGCGGCCGACACACCCGGATTATCCAGTTTCATTCCATGATCGATTCGCGCCCGAATCTCGTAATCACCAATACGGATAAGTTCGCCATCTTCCAGCGGCTCACTGTTCCCGCGACGCAGACGAATACCGGCATTGACCAGCTCAACGCCGTTAGTGCTGTTATCGGTCAAATAGTAGCGACCGTCTTTATATTGAATGACGCAATGCCTTGAAGAAACAAGGCGTTCCGGGTCTGGAAGTACCCAGTCATTTTCTTGACTGCGGCCAATTGCCATCACCCCATTATCCAATGATTTCTCGGGAATTTGGCCAGGGGTTATCTTGTGATAACTGGTGATAGTCAGACAGAGCGACACTGCGCCTCCTTGCTTGCACTTCGATGCTTTTGCGACAGACGCGAAGGCCTGTGCATGACAGTCGAATATCGTGCAAAAACGCTCAAAAACCGGGTTTAAACGCGCCAGATGCTGGCTTTTCCACAATTCTACACACACATCCGTGACACTCGTACAGCGCCTGACTGCTCAGTCCCATACGCTGTTAGCTACATCACAACTGTCACAGAGGGCGCATAGCTTACCTTGACAACCGATAACTTCCACACCAAAAATGCACAACTTTCCAAACTTCCATGATGTCTTGGTGACATCACTGATCATATGCGTTATGGAAAGTTCCGTAGTTCGCGTAGGAAATGTCCTCGCTAATTAACTGGTTTGTCCGCACCCGATAAGGAGATCGATTTTGGTGGATGTTCCGTTGTTGCTCGCCGCAGTTTCCGCGAATTCTCCGTGTGGTGATGACCTGGAATATGACGCGGACTTTCTGCAACTGGAGCGCGACGCCCAAGGTAAACCAGAGCGCATGATGGGCGACTCGGTTCACCCCGCAGAACCGCCACAATGGCGCCAGATCGAACACACCAGCATTGCACTTTTGCAACGCAGCAAAGACCTGCGAATTACCCATTTTCTCCTGCAAAGCGCCCTCGCCCTCGACGGCTTTTCGGGTCTGGCCAACAGCCTGACGCTGATCAGCGATTTACTGGGCCAATACTGGCCGAGCCTCTACCCGCAACTCGATGCGGACGATGACAACGACCCCACCGTGCGCATCAACGCGCTGTCTGGAATTGCCTGCGATACCAACGTTCGGCTGTTGCGCGAAAGCCTGCTGACCCGCTCGCGAACGTTTGGACCGATCAGCCTGCGTGCGGCGCTCAATGCCAGTGGCCTGCAAAGTTTCCCGGACGAACACCTGACACCCGATGAACTGGCAGGCGCCTTGCGCGACAGCGATCCCGAGCAACTGTCCGCTCTGCGCAGCGCGTTGCAGGAAGCCCACAGCACGGCGGACGCCATTGAGCACTACGTTTCCAGCCAAGTAGGGTCAGCTCAGGGCGTGGACCTGTCCGCCCTGAAGCAGCCGCTCAAGCAGGCGCTGCACATCCTGAATGAATACGCACCCGGTGCAGAGCGCGAGGAAGCCCCGGTTCCGGAATTCGCCGAGGCCGTCCCCGTCGAGTCAGCCGCTTCTGCCGCGCCGCGTATTTCCGGGGACATCGCCAACCGCGATGACGTGGTCAGAAGCCTCGACAGAATTCTCAATTACTACGCCCGCCACGAGCCTTCCAGCCCGCTGCCGGTGCTGTTGAACCGTGCGAAGAATCTGGTGCACGCCGACTTCGCGGCCATCGTGCGCAATCTGATTCCCGACGGCATGTCCCAGTTCGAAAACCTGCGCGGTCCCGACGCCGAGTAAAGCGGGGGGCGCAGGCAGCGGCCCCGACAGTGCAAGGATCACGCAACCCCGTTACCGGCCAAGACCGATGACGCCAATCACGTCGCAGGAGCGACCAGGAGGAGCAACGTGGCGAACACCAGTTCTCAGAAATTCATTGCGCGCAACCGCGCCCCACGGGTCCAGATCGAGTACGACGTCGAGCTGTACGGGGCCGAGAAAAAGGTCCAGTTGCCATTCGTGATGGGCGTCATGGCGGATCTGGCGGGCAAGCCTGCCGAACCACTGGCCGCGGTGGCAGATCGCAAGTTTCTGGAAATCGACGTCGACAATTTCGATTCGCGCCTGAAGGCCATGCAGCCTCGCGTCGCGTTCCATGTCCCCAACGAACTGACCGGCGAGGGCAACCTGAGTCTGGACATCACCTTCGAGAGCATGGACGACTTCAGCCCCGCCGCTGTCGCGCGCAAGGTCGATTCGCTGAATCAGTTGCTCGAAGCGCGCACTCAGTTGGCCAACCTGCTGACCTACATGGACGGCAAGACCGGCGCCGAAGACATCATCATGAAGGCCATCAAGGACCCTGCCCTGCTGCAGGCCCTGGCCAGCGCGCCGAAACCGCAAAGCACCGAGCCAAAGGCCTGATCAGGACGACCGACCATGACCGAATTGCTGCGTGACAATCAGCCCCAAGCCAGCCAGACCGAAGACGCCGACGCGTTCGCCTCGCTGCTGTTGCAAGAATTCAAACCCAAGACCGAGCGCGCCCGCGAAGCGGTCGAAACCGCCGTGCGCACCCTGGCCGAGCAGGCGCTGGCTCAGACCGATCTGGTCTCCGACGACGCCATTACGTCCATCGAATCGATCATTGCGGCCATCGACGCCAAACTCACCGCGCAGGTGAATCAGGTCATCCACCACCCGGAATTCCAGCAACTGGAAAGCGCCTGGCGCGGCCTGCACTACCTGGTCAACAACACCGAAAGCGACGAGCAACTGAAGATTCGCGTGTTGAACATTTCCAAGCCGGAACTGCATAAGACCCTGAAGAAATTCAAGGGTACGGCCTGGGACCAGAGCCCGATTTTCAAGAAGATGTACGAGGAAGAATACGGCCAGTTCGGCGGCGAGCCTTACGGCTGTCTGGTGGGCGATTACTACTTCGATCAGTCGCCGCAAGACGTCGAGCTGCTGGGCGAGCTGTCGAAAACCTGCGCGGCCATGCATGCCCCGTTCATCGCAGCGGCCTCGCCGACCGTAATGGGCATGGGTTCCTGGCAGGAGTTGTCCAACCCGCGCGACCTGACCAAAATTTTCACCACGCCAGAATACGCAGGCTGGCGCTCGTTGCGTGAGTCCGAAGACTCGCGCTACATCGGCCTGACCATGCCACGCTTCCTGGCGCGTCTGCCGTATGGCGCCAAGACGGACCCGGTGGAAGCCTTCGCCTTTGAAGAGGACACCGACGGCGCTGACAGCGCCAAATACACCTGGGCCAACGCGGCCTACGCGATGGCGGTGAACATCAACCGCTCGTTCAAGCACTATGGCTGGTGCTCGCGAATTCGCGGCGTCGAATCCGGCGGCGAGGTGCAGAACCTGCCCGCACACACCTTCCCGACCGATGACGGCGGCGTGGACATGAAGTGCCCGACCGAAATCGCGATCTCCGACCGCCGCGAGGCCGAGCTGGCGAAGAATGGTTTCATGCCGCTGTTGCACAAGAAGAACACCGATTTCGCGGCGTTCATCGGTGCTCAGTCGCTGCAAAAACCCGCCGAATACGACGACCCGGACGCCACCGCCAACGCCAACCTGGCCGCGCGCCTGCCGTACCTGTTCGCCACTTGCCGCTTCGCGCATTACCTGAAGTGCATCGTGCGCGACAAGATCGGCTCCTTCAAAGAGAAGGACGAAATGCAGCGCTGGTTGCAGGACTGGATTCTGCGGTATGTCGACGGCGATCCGGCGCACTCCACGGAATCCACCAAAGCCATGCAGCCGCTGGCCGCTGCGGAGGTGGTGGTCGAGGACGTCGAAGGCAATCCGGGTTACTACAACTCGAAATTCTTCCTCCGTCCGCATTACCAGCTGGAAGGCCTGACCGTCTCGTTGCGGTTGGTTTCCAAACTGCCTTCGGCAAAGGGTGCGTAACGGACTGACAAACTCTGTAGGAGCGCAGCTTGCTCGCGATCGAGTGCGCAGCATTCGCAAACCCGGTAAACGCGTTCCGTCATCAGGAACGAGTCGCCAGATTCCACGACCGCTTCGCGGCCGATCGCGAGCAAGCTGCGCTCCTACAGGATTCGCATCGTGCACAAAAACTCGGGCATATGCTCCGACTGGCAATTGCGTGGCGAACAACACACTGGAGAAAACATGGCTGTTGATATCTTCATCAAAATCGGTGACATCAAGGGCGAGTCGCAAGACAAGGCACACAAGGACGAAATCGATGTCCTGAACTGGAGCTGGGGCATGACCCAGTCCGGCAATATGCACACCGGCGGCGGGGGTGGCGCGGGCAAGGTCAATGTCCGAGACCTGTCGTTCACCAAATACATCGACAAGGCTACGCCGAACCTGATGATGGTGTGCTCCAGCGGCAAGCACATCGACAAGGTCACCCTGACCGTACGCAAGGCCGGTGGCGAGAGCCAGGTCGAGTATCTGGTGATCACCCTTGAAGAAGTCATCGTGACCGGTTACGACACCGGCGGCTCGGGTTCGGAAGATCGCCTGACCGAGAAGCTGACGCTGAACTTCGCTCAAGTCCGCGTCGACTACCAGCCACAGAAAGCAGACGGCACCAAGGACGGCGGCTTGATCAAGTACGGCTGGAACATCCGCACCAACACCAAGCTGTGATCACCTCCACGCGCGTGCTCGTTACGGGCACGCGCGTGGATGGAACAGGTATTTTTTGCAGGGAGCATGAGTCGTGGCAAAGCCTTCTTTTTTTAACTTGCAACGAGCTTACCCACCGGTGGACTCGCCTTGCGACGGCCCATGGGACAACCAGTGTGCCATCCGCATGAGCATTGCGCTCAACGGTGAAATGACCATCAAGGTTAACAAGGCTACTTATTCAGAACCCAAATGCGCCCACGACCATGCACGAGGAGCAGAGTCGTTAGCCAACTGGTTGTGGCGTCACCATCTAGGCAGACCGATCATTCTCAACGGGAGTGCGGAAGACCGACAGCGCATCGCAGAGAAAACCGGAATCATTTTCTTCAAAGATTGCTTTTCGCGTCTCAACGAAACTCCCGATCAGCGTTCAGGCGACCATATTGATCTTTGGGATAGGGGTAGAACTGAAGGTTTCGCTGATGACACTCACATGTCGAGGCAAGTCTGGTTTTGGGAGCTGACATGATCAAATTCTGCTTCAAAGCGCTACTGCTGGCGGTTTTATTACACAGCGTTCACGCATGCGCTACTCCGCTCCCCCCGCAGCCCTCGGAAAAGCTGATGACGGTCACTCTGGGTGGTCAACTATTGAGCCTGGTGGATGCTAAAGGTCAATGTGCATTGCTCAAGGAAGACGGTAGTACACAACTGACGAACATCGCCTGGCCCTGCCGCTTCAGTCCAAACCGTGCAGGAGAGTCTCGGGTGGAGGTGTATCAGTCGATCCCCATTGTCTTAGTCGAGCACTGTGAGCCCTCATCTGAAGTGGCTGCCGGTCAACGGCAATCCCAAGCGATACGTTTGCGCGCCGAAAGGTATGAGACCTCGACAGTCAACACGAGCAGATGTGGAAGTGGCGTGCAGGACCAAAAAATGTTCACAGCCCTTTTTCGTTGGTGAACACGATGACACTCCAAAACCTTCTTGCTCCAGGAGCTCGCGTGATGAAAAGTCTCAACGCGTTCATCTTGAGCCTGCGCACTTTTTCAGCGTATGCCAGCACTAAACCCCAAGATCAGAAGGACGTGCTCGACATCTCTTTCGATGGCCGGAGAATCAGTCTGGTCAACGATAACGGTCACTGCGCCCTCGCACGCTCAGACGACTCGCTGCTGCGCCTTGACGTGAATTGGCCTTGCCAATTCAGCCAAACCTTTCTGAGGAAGGCCGTTCTCGAAAACTACCGCTCGGCAACCATCTTTATGGTTCAGCACAGCAATCGCGTAGTACCTCCCGACACACACTGCACGACCGACCTGCAAGCTATCCGCTATTTCAAAGGCAACGTAGAACTTGCTCCCGTACACAAAGTGGAAAGATGCAGTATCCGCCGATGGGACCAGAAAATCTTCGTTGGGCAGTTCGACTGGTGAGCACCCTGACCTCTCGCGAACGCCTGCAGCCCTCGCTGCTCGACCGCCTGACCGACGAGGAGCCTGGCAATCTTCAGGAAAGCGCCGACAAGCGCGTGCTGTCGCTGAATCAGCTCAAGGCCTCTGTACTGCGTGACCTGACGTGGCTGCTCAACACCACGTCATTGCTGGATGCCGACGCCACGCTGAATACGCCCGCCGGAACGTCAGTGGTCAATTACGGTTTGCCTGCGTTGGCGGGCAACAGTGCGTCGAGTATCGACGTGAGCATTCTGGAAGGCCTGATTCATCAGGCGATTGCCACGTTCGAACCGCGCATCCTGCGCCACACCTTGCGCGTCCGTGCCCAGACCCTGCCCGAGCAGATGAACCACAATGCCCTGAGCTTCGAGATCGAGGGTGATTTGTGGGCGCAACCGGTGGCCCTGCCGCTGTTGCTGCGCACCGATCTGGATCTGGAATCCGGCCACGTGCAAGTGGTGCCCGCCGAGCAGCGGAGGCGCGCATGAATCCGCGCCTGCTGGAGCTGTATAACCAGGAACTGCAACACGTGCGCGAAAGCGCGGCGGAGTTCGCCAAGGAATACCCGAAGATCGCCGGGCGTCTGACGCTGTCGGGCATCGAATGCGCGGACCCGTATGTCGAGCGCCTGCTGGAAGGTTTTGCGTACCTCACCGCGCGGGTGCAATTGAAGCTCGACGCCGAATACCCGACCTTCACCCACAATCTGCTGGAAATCGCATACCCCCATTACCTCGCGCCCACGCCTTCGATGACCGTGGTGCAGATGCAGGTCGATCCGGATGAAGGCTCGCTGAGCGGCGGATTCACTTTGCCCCGCGACAGCGTGTTGCGAGCCACGCTTGGCCGGGATGCTCAAACGCCGTGCGAATACCGCAGTGCCCACCCGGTCACGCTGTGGCCGCTGAACGTGAGCCAGGCCGATTACTTCGGCAGTCCTGCGACCGTGCTGGGACGCTTGGCAGCCAGCGAGCCAAAGGCCAAGGCCGGACTGCGCATCACGTTGAAAACCGGTGCCGAGCTGCCATTCAACACGCTGGATCTGGACAACCTGCCGCTGTATTTGAGCGGCGCCGACGAGCTGCCATTTCGTCTGTACGAACAATTGCTCGGTAACGCTTGCGCAGTTTTCGTTCGCCAGCCAGGCGCGGACTGGGTCGAACGCTTGCCGATCGATGCGTTGCAGTCTCGCGGATTCGATGACCGGGAAGCCGCGATGCCGGTGGTGCCGCAGGCATTTCAGGGCTATCGGCTATTGCAGGAGTATTTCGCCCTGCCCCAGCGCTACCTGTTCGTCGATTTCACTCAGCTTGGGCGAGCCGTTCAACGGTGCTCGGGGCAGGAACTGGAATTGATCGTGCTTTTCGAGCGCTTCGACCAAACGCTGGAAGGCAGCGTGGGGTCGCAGCAGTTCGTGCCGTTCTGCACCCCGGCGATCAACCTGTTTCCTCGGAGGGTCGACCGGATTCATCTGTCAGACAGGGTCAACGAGCATCATGTAATCGCCGACCGGACCCGCCCCATGGACTTCGAAATCCATTCGTTGACTGGCGTGACGGGCCACGGCACCGGGCCTGAACAGCCTTTCCTGCCCTTCTACGCCGTGCGTGATCCCTCGCGCTATGGCCGCAACAAGGCCTATTACACGTTGCGCCGTGAGCCTCGCGTGCTGTCCAGTGAGCAACGCCGCACCGGAACGCGTTCGACCTATGTCGGCAGCGAGACCTTCGTCAGTCTGGTGGACAGCCAGCAGGCGCCCTATCGCCATGACCTGCGCCAGCTTGGCGTCAGCGCGCTGTGCACCAACCGCGACCTGCCGCTGTTCATGAATGTGGGCAGTGGCAAGACCGACTTCACCCTCGCGGACAGTGCGCCAGTCACCTCGGTCCGCTGTGTCGCAGGCCCCAGCCGCCCCCGCGCCAGTCACGCCCATGACTACAAGGCCTGGCGCCTGATCAGCCAGTTGTCGCTGAATTACCTGTCGTTGAGCGAGAACGGCCAAGGCGCAGCAGCACTACGCGAACTGCTGCGCCTGTATGGCGACGATCACGACACCGCCCTGCAATTGCAGATCGAGGGGCTGCATGATGTCAGCAGCAAACCTTGCACACGCCGCCTGCCAATGCCCGGCCCCATCGTGTTCGGGCGGGGCATGGAAATCACCCTGACCTTCGACGAGAACGCCTTTCGCGGCACGGGTGTGTTTCTGCTGGGTGCGGTGTTCGAGCGTTTTCTGGCGCGTTATGTCTCCATCAACAGCTTCACCGAGACCGTCATTCGTACCCGCGAGCGCGGCGAGATCATGCGATGGAAAGCCAAGCCCGGCAGGCGCCCGACGCTGTGAGTACGCTGACGGACATGCACGAAGCGCCTTGGGAATACGATTTTTTCCAGGCGCTGCGCCGCATCGAGTGCGAATCCCCGGACCTGCCGCGCGTAGGCCACTCGCTGCGCCTTGTGGATGATCCATTGCGACTTGGCCAACAGCCCGATTGTGCCTTCGCCCCGTCGACGCTGGCGGCTCTGACGCCAACCGAGGACGGCAAACCCGCGCGGCTGGAGCAGTTCTTTTTTGGCCTTGGCGGTCCGAATGGCCCGCTGCCGTTGCACCTGACCGAATACGTGCGCGAGCGTCAGCGCAACAACGCCGACAGCACCAGCAAGCGGTTTCTGGACGTGTTCCACCATCGCCTGCTCAGCCTGTTCTACCGGGCCTGGGCCGAGGCGCGACCGACTGTCAGCCATGACCGGCCCGATGACGATTACTGGTCGGCACGACTGGCGGCGCTCAGCGGTCGAGGCATGCCGAGCCTGCTGGATCAGGGCTTGATTCCCGACACCGCCAAGCTGCACTTCAGCGGGCATTTGTCCGCACAAACCCGCTACCCGGATGGATTGAAAGCGATTCTCGAAGACTACTTCGGCCTGCCGGTGGAGATCGAAGAGTACGTCGGCCAGTGGCTGGAGCTGCCTGAACGCAGCCGCCTCGGGGTGAACGCACATCAGCTTGGCGTCGACTTCTGCCTCGGCAGCCACGTCTGGGACCGCCAGCACAAATTCCGCATTCGCCTGGGGCCGCTCACGCTCGATGAATACATGGGCATGCTGCCCGATGGCGAGCCATTCCGGCATCTGGTGGCCTGGGTCGCTGAATACCTGGGCCACGAACTGGATTGGGACCTGAATCTGGTTCTACAGCAACCTCACATCCCGAAATTTCAACTCAACGGCCAGTTCCGCCTGGGCTTCAACACGTGGCTGGGACAACCGAAAGACGACGCCCGCGACCTCATCCTCGCCCGTCATTACGCCGATCAGGCCCCCGCGACGGCACCCGAATCAGTGACGTCGCCACATCATCACGCAAGGAGCACAGAACATGGGTGAGATCAGTCGCGCAGCGCTGTTCGGCAAACTCAACAGCGTTGGTTACAAGGCCATCGAAGCCGCCACGGTCTTCTGCAAATTGCGGGGCAACCCCTATGTGGAACTGGCGCACTGGTTTCATCAGTTGCTGCAATTGCAGGACTCGGACCTACACCGGATCATTCGCCAGTTCAACGTCGAACCGGCGCGGCTGGCCCGCGATCTGACCGACGCACTGGATCGCCTGCCGCGCGGGTCGACCTCGATCACCGACCTTTCATCCCATGTCGAAGAAGCGGTCGAACGCGGCTGGGTCTACGGCAGCCTGATGTTTGGCGAAAGCCAGGTGCGCACGGGCTATCTGCTGATCGGCATCCTCAAGACGCCCAGCCTGCGCCATGCCTTGCTGGGCCTGTCTTCGGAGTTCGACAAAATCAAGGTCGAAGCCCTGAGCGAGCGCTTTGACGAGTACGTCGGTGATTCTCCCGAAAACACCCTGAGCGCCAGCGACGGTTTCAACGCAGCCTCCACACCCGGCGAGGCCAGCGGCGCGATGGCGCCCAGTGCAATGGGCAAACAGGAAGCCCTGAGACGCTTCACCGTGGACATGACCGAACAGGCCCGCAGCGGCAAACTCGACCCCATCGTCGGGCGTGACGAAGAGATTCGGCAGATGGTGGACATCCTCATGCGCCGTCGTCAGAACAACCCGATCCTCACGGGTGAAGCGGGCGTCGGCAAAACCGCAGTGGTCGAGGGCTTCGCCCTGCGCATCGTTGCCGGTGACGTGCCGCCTGCGCTCAAAGACGTGGAACTACGCAGCCTCGACGTCGGCCTGCTGCAAGCCGGGGCGAGCATGAAAGGCGAGTTCGAACAGCGCTTGCGCCAGGTCATCGAGGACGTTCAGGCCTCACCCAAGCCGATCATTCTGTTCATCGACGAAGCCCACACACTGGTGGGCGCGGGCGGCGCGGCGGGTACTGGCGATGCGGCCAACCTGCTCAAGCCTGCGCTGGCGCGTGGTACTTTGCGCACGGTGGCCGCAACCACATGGGCCGAGTACAAGAAACACATCGAGAAAGACCCGGCCCTCACCCGCCGCTTTCAAGTGGTGCAGGTCGGCGAGCCTTCGGAAGACAAGGCCCTGCTGATGATGCGGGGCGTGGCCTCGACCATGGAAAAACACCATCAGGTGCAGATTCTTGATGAGGCGCTGGAGGCTTCGGTCAAGCTGTCTCACCGCTACATTCCGGCGCGACAGTTGCCCGACAAATCCGTGAGCCTGCTGGACACCGCTTGCGCACGGGTCGCTGTCAGCCTGCACGCCGTGCCTGCGGAGGTGGATGACAGCCGTCGCCGCATCGAGGCGCTGGAAACCGAGTTGCAGATCATTGCGCGGGAGCATGCAATTGGCATCGACACCGGTTCTCGCCAGAGCAATAGCGAGGCCCTGTTGTCAAGCGAGCGGGAACGACTGGCTGCACTGGAAAGCCGTTGGGCCGAAGAGAAGTCGCTGGTCGATGAACTGCTGGCCACTCGCGCCGAATTGCGCGAAGTCGCCGGGGTTGTTGATCAGGATTCAGGGACCGGGCAAAGCCATGCGCTGCGCGAGAAACTGGTTGATCTGCAATCCCGCCTCAGCGTCCTGCAAGGCGAAAGCCCGCTGATTCTGCCGACTGTGGACTATCAGGCCGTCGCGTCGGTGGTCGCTGACTGGACCGGAATCCCTGTCGGCCGCATGGCCCGTAACGAGCTGGAAACGGTGCTCAATCTCGATCAACACCTAAAAAAACGCATCATCGGCCAGGATCATGCCTTGCAGATGATCGCCAAACGCATCCAGACCTCCCGCGCCGGGCTGGACAACCCGAGCAAGCCGATCGGCGTGTTCATGCTCGCGGGCACTTCGGGTGTGGGCAAGACCGAAACCGCACTGGCGCTGGCCGAGGCCATGTATGGCGGTGAGCAGAACGTCATCACCATCAACATGAGCGAGTTCCAGGAAGCGCACACGGTGTCCACGTTGAAAGGCGCACCACCCGGCTACGTGGGTTACGGCGAGGGTGGTGTGCTGACTGAAGCCGTGCGCCGCAAACCGTACAGCGTGGTGCTGCTGGATGAGGTGGAAAAAGCCCACCCAGACGTGCACGAGATTTTCTTTCAGGTCTTCGACAAGGGCGTGATGGAAGATGGCGAAGGCCGGGTGATCGACTTCAAGAACACCCTGATCCTGCTGACCACCAACGCTGGGACCGAGCTGATTTCGCACCTGTGCAAAGACGCGCACAGCGTGCCTGACCCGGACGATATCGCCAAAGCCCTGCGCCAGCCGCTGCTGGAGATTTTCCCGCCCGCGCTTTTGGGCCGTCTGGTGACCATTCCGTATTACCCGCTCAGCGACACCATGCTCAAAGCGATCACTCGGTTGCAGCTCGATCGCATCAAAAAGCGCGTGGAAAGCACACACAAAGTGGCCTTCGATTACGACGACGGGGTGGTCGAGCTGATCGTCTCGCGTTGCACCGAGACCGAAAGCGGCGGACGGATGATCGACACCATCCTGACCAATACATTGCTGCCGGACATGAGCCGCGAATTCCTGACGCGCATGCTCGACGGCAAGCCAATGGCGGGGGTGCAGATTCGGGAGCGGGATAACCAGCTGGATTATCAGTTCAGCGATGCGGGCGCCTGAACCGGCGCCATCGCGAATGAATTCGCTCCCACAAGACTTACACCGCCTCACCTTTAGCAGTCCGGCTTGCCGGCGGCAGCGGTCGGATCAACGCCGCCGCGGGCAAGCCATGCTGCTTCGAGGTGTAGATATGATTTTTTAGCGGAATAACCCATGCCATTCACTCAACTCACCCGCTTGACACAGGTCACCAGCCCGCTCGGCCCGGACGTGCTGCTGCTCAAGCACATGGGCGGCTACGACGAGTTGGGCCGTCCGTTCGAGTACAACCTGCAACTGACCTCCAGCGACAACGCCATCGACCTGAACCAACTGCTCGGCAAGCCCATGAGCGTGTCGCTGCAACTGGGCAACGGGGGCCATCGCTATTTTCACGGGCTGGTCGCGCGTTGCAGCCAGAACATCGACAGCGGCCAGTTCGCCAGTTACTCGGTCACGCTACGCCCATGGCTGTGGATGCTGACCCGTACCTCTGATTGCCGGATTTTCCAGAACCAGACCATCCCGCAAATCATCCAGCAGGTGTTTTCTGATCTGGGCTTCTCCGATGTCGAAAACCTGCTCAGTCGCACCTATCGCACGTGGGAATACTGCGTGCAGTACCGCGAAACCAGCTTCAACTTCGTCAGCCGCCTGATGGAACAGGAAGGGATTTACTACTACTTCCGTCACGAAAAGGACCGCCACTTTCTGGTACTGGCCGACGCCTACGGCGCGCATCATCCGGCGCCGGGTTATGAATCGGTGCCGTTCTACCCACCGGACGGCCAGCACCGCGAGCGCGATCACATCAGCGGCTGGCAACTGGCACAGGAAGTCCAGCCCGGCTCGCTGGAACTGAACGACTATGACTTTCAGCGCCCCAGTGCCCGCATCGACGTACGCTCGGCCATGCCGCGCCCGCATTCGGCAGGTGATTATCCGCTGTTCGATTACCCCGGCAGCTACGTGCAAAGCGAGGACGGCGAACACTACGCGCGCACCCGCATCGAGGCGATCCAGAGCCTTCACGAACGCATCGAACTCAACGGCAACGCCCGTGGCATGGGCGCCGGACACGTGTTCAGCATGACCGGCTTCAGTCGGCTGGATCAGAACCGCGAATACCTCATCGTGCGCACCCAGTACCTGATCACTCAGGAAAGCCTGGAGACGGGCGGCGCGTCCGCAGGGCTGCAATTCGAAAGTGCGCTGATCTGCATCGACGCCCAGCAAAGCTTCCGCTCGCAACCCACCACCAAACGCCCGCTCATTCGAGGGCCGCAGACAGCGGTTGTCGTGGGGCGATCCTCCGACGAAATCTTCACCAACGCATTCGGCGAAGTGAAAGTGCATTTTCACTGGGACCGCCACGATCACTCCGACGAAAACAGCTCCTGCTGGATTCGCGTGTCACAGGCCTGGGCGGGGAAGAATTGGGGCTCGATACAGATCCCGCGCATCGGCCAGGAGGTGATCGTCAGCTTTCTGGAGGGTGATCCTGATCGACCGATCATCACCGGGCGCGTCTACAACGCCGAACAAACCGTTCCCTACGATTTGCCTGCCAACGCCACGCAGAGCGGAATGAAAAGCCGGTCCAGCAAGGGCGGCACGCCTTCGAACTACAACGAAATCCGTATGGAGGACAAGAAGGGCGAGGAGCAGCTGTATATCCATGCCGAGCGGAATCAGGACATTGAAGTTGAAAACGACGAAACCCACTGGGTGGGACATGACCGCAGTAAGACCATCGACCATGATGAAACGGTGCACGTGAAACACGACCGTACTGAAACGGTGGATAACAACGAGACCATCACCGTGCACGCCAATCGCTCCAAAACCGTCGACCGCAACGAGACCGTCAGGATTGGCATGAACAAGTCGGAGACGATTCTCATGGCGTCGTTTCAGAACGTCGGCATGGGACGCATGGACAGTGTCGGGTTCGGCTACAGCCTGAACGTTGGAATGATGATGAACACCGCTGTGGGCTTGAACCAGAACACTCAAGTCATGAAGAAGAAAACCACGTCAGTGGGCGAGGCCTACAGCATCAGCGTGGGCGGCTCTGAAGACGGCTCCACGATCACCATGGACGGTAAGAGCATCAAGCTGGGCAGCAAAATCATCGAGTTGACCGCCGACCAGGAAATTCGCCTGGCGTGCGGCCATAGCACCATTCGTATCACCGCTTCGGAAATAGAGATCCTTTCGCCTGATGTTGACGTCAACTGCTAACTGCAAACCCTTGCCCACCTACAAGCGCCAATATCCTCGCCACTCGAAACGGAAGGCGTCATGAGCGCTGGTATGCCCGTCGCTCATGTGGGCGAAAAGGTCTCTGGCGACGTCATCGTGACCGGCTCACCTACCGTGCATGTCGGCAGCGCCGCCGTCGGGCTGGCAGACCGTGCATCTGCATGCGTCCCGGGCGTCGGCCATCCCGTCAACCCCATGCTAGGCTGCAAATTGCTACCCGAGGAAGTGGATTTCGCATTGATGGCACCCGATACGCTCGCCTTTGGCCGGGGTTATTTGTCCAGCAACCCCGGAGTGAGCCGTCTGGGCCAAGGCTGGTGGCTGACGGGCGAAAGCATGGCACTGGAGCTGAATGCCGAAGCCTGCGTGCTGATCGACGCTCAAGGTCGCCGCATCAGATTCCCTGCGCTATTGCCCGGGCAGGTTCTGTACTCTGGCAGCGAACAGCTTTGGCTGCGACGAGGCGGCAATGCCGCAGAAAACAGCGACATCAAGCGCTGGTCCGGGCGCTGGAGCCCCGTTCCGGAGGAGTTCCAGAGCAATCCAAACGCTGTCGTGGTCCTAGCAGACAACAGTTATCTGTGCTTTTTTCGTCAATCCGATCAACTGTGGCGCCTGCATTCGACCTTTGGCCGCAGCGGCTATCAAACCGTATTCAGCTGGAGTCCGCGTGGTTTTCTGACCAACATCCGCGACTGCGTAGGGCGCTGCTATGTGCTGGTTTATCAACATGCGTGCGAGGCCGGCCCTACCGACGATGGCATACGTCTGGCGGGTGTCATTCTGGCCAGCAGCAACGGATCGATTCCCGAGCACTTCAACCCTCAGGCGACGGGGCATGACTGGCTGGTGCGCTACCAGTTCAACGCCAGCGGTGACCTGATTTCCGTCCGTGATCGCATGGGCGAAATCGTTCGGGTGTTCGACTGGACCAACCACATCATGACCGCCCACGGCGAGCCGGGCGGTATGGAAGTGCGCTACGAATGGGATGCCTGCCACCCTAATGGCAAGGTGGTAAAACAAAGCGAAACGGAGGGGCTGACACGGGAATTTCGTTACCACCCCGACGCGACTGACGTGATCGACAGCCTGGGCCGCATCGAGCGTTACGAGTTCTCCGGCGACGGCGGCGAGCGTCGCTGGACCGCCCTTATCCGCGCCGACGGCAGCCGCACGGAATTTGAACATGATCTGTTTGGTCGGCAGGTCGCTGTTCGCGACCCGCTGGGGCGAGTCTCCCGGCGACGACTCGACGGGCAAGGGCGCGTGCTGGAAGAAGAGTCTCCCGGCAAGCTGAACTACCGCGTGACACTGGACACCGAGACCGGATTACCCGCCGAGCTGGTGGATCGATTGGGCCGCCTATGGATATTCGAGCGTGACGAGCGGGCCAACCTGATCAGTGTTACAGGTCCCAGCGGGACGACTCGCTACCACTATGAAGACCCTGCCCTGCCTGACCGACCCACCCAAATCATCGACGAAAAAGGCGGTGTCAAACGCCTGCAATGGAACTGCCTGGGATTGCCCGCCCACATCACCGACTGCTCGGGGCACACTCACCACTATGAGTACGATGGCGAAGGCCGCTTGGTGGCTGAAACTGATGCAGACGGGCAGACATCGCGCTACAGCCACAACCTGATTGGCCAGGTCATTCGAGTCACCACCGCCGATGGCAACGTGGTTACCCACCGCTATGATGCACAAGGTCGGCAGACCCACGTCAGCGATGCCCAAGGCGTGTGTACGCAATTCAGTTGGGATCGCTATGACCGCCTGCTGTGCGCCACCGATGCCGCGGGCGCAACGCTGACTTATCGCTACGACGCCGCCGGTCGTTTGTGCTCGCACACCAACCAGAACGGCCAGACAACGACCTTCACCTACGACGTCAACGACCGGCTCATTGAAGAAATCGGTTTCGACGGGCGCTGCCAGCAGCATGTTTACAACCTGGCCGACGAGCGAGTGACGCTGATTGATGAAGGAAGAGAGACACACTACCAGTACGACCGCGACAGCCGCCTGATCAGCCGTACTCTGCCCACCACCGACAGCGGCCCTCGCTTCACCGAACACTACACCTGGCACGCCGATGGTCGCCTCGCGACCGTGAAGACGCCGGAGAGCGAGGTGCGATTCGCCTACGACGATGCAGGTAACCTCGCACTGGAAAGCCAGATCCACGCCGATGGTTGGGTCTACAGCGTTGCCCACCAGCATGGCCCCTTGGGCGTGCGTGAAAGCACCCAATACGGCGACGCCCCGCCGGTTAACTGGCTGACCTACGGCTCGGGGCATCTGCACGGCGTCATCGCTGCGCACATCGAAATGGCGTTTGAGCGCGACGGCATGCATCGCGAGCAATTCAGGGACGCTCGCCTGCGAGGATCATCCCAGGCCCTGTTCACCCAACAGCGCGAATACGACCCGGTCGGCCACCTGATCCGCAGCCATCTGCACAGTGACGCGGCAGACGACTGGCAACGCGTCTACCGCTATGACGGCCTGGGCCAGTTGACCCACATCGGCGACAACCTCAAACCGGCCCTGCGCTATGAATACGACCTGAGCGGCCAACTGATTGCCAGCCACCGCGCCAACCAGCCCGTGCGCCGTTATAGCTATGATCAAGCAGGCAACCGACTCGACCTCGGTGGCAACCCAAGCACTGATGCAAATCAGCATCATGAACACAACGAGCTGTACCGCTCGGGATATGTTCACTCCGACTCAGACACCGCTCAAGCGCCTCACACGCCATCGCTTTGGGCGGGTAATCGGGTGGAGCGCTTCGGCGGGCATGTGTATCGCTTCGACGCACACGGCAACCTCACCTCCCGCGAAGGCCCGGATGGAGAGCACCTGCGCCTGACCTACGATGGCGCAGACCGGCTGGTTCATCTGGTCCGCACCCACGCCGATGGCCAAATCACCGAAGCGCACTACCACTACGATGGACTCTCCCGACGCATCAGCAAACGGGTGATCGAGGGCGAAACGCAACGGATCACCCGATACGGCTGGGACGGCGAACGCCAATGTGCCGAAGTCACCGACGACCTGCTGCGCACCACCGTTCACGAACCCGACAGCTTTGTGCCCCTGCTGCGCATCGAACAGACCCGCGAGCCTGACAGCCCGGAGTTGTTGGCTGTACGCCAAGACATGGCCGCTGCCGACCAACCCCTGCCCGTGCAATGCCTGCCAACACTGGGCAAGCCTGCCATGCAGTTTTTCCACACCGACCACATCGGCACGCCACTGCAACTGAGCGATGAACGCGGCCAAGTGATCTGGTCAGCCGACAGCGACGACTGGCGAGCAGTGACCGCAGAGCGAGGCGCGTACGACCAACCGATCCGCTTTCAAGGCCAGTACCACGACGAAGAAAGCGGGCTGTACTACAACCGCCATCGGTACTACCTGCCAGAAGCGGGTCGCTATGCGACTCAAGACCCGATTGGATTAAGGGGTGGGCCGAATGGGTATGCGTATGCGCTGAATGCGCCGTCGATTGCTTATGACCCGAGTGGGTTGTTTATACCGTTGGTGATTGTGGGGGCTTGGTTGGCGAGAGCGGCCATCGGAGCAGCAATTGGCGCGACGGTTGAAGTGGGTATGCAGGCGGGGAAGCAAGTATGGGGGCAGATGAAGGATAACTGGGATGAAGGTAGGGATCTGACGGATATTAAGTGGAGGTGTATTGATATTAACTGGAAACACGTGGCTATTTCAGCCGGCGCCGGAGCTATTGCCCCTGGCATGTTCGCATCAGCAAAAACAATTTTCAAATCAGCAAAAGCCATCAAAACCATATCCGGACAAGCAGCTAATACCGCAAATCGCGCTGCAAAGTTAGTCGCACGCAAGGCGGCTCATATTGAAACTATTGGCAGCGCAGTTGTAGCCCAAACCTCCGTACAAACCGCAAAAGCTTTAGGGAAGTGCGTGACCAAGAACGAGCACCAGGAGTGCCCCCAAAATGTTTAAAATAATTAAATTATTTACAATGTATACACTGATATTTCTACCATTCATTATCTTACACAACATACTAGTATCGTACATAGGAGATACATGGCCCGCAGCTCTTATTGTGATAGCTGCAATGTTTATTTTCCGAATTGGGCTATTCTTGTATCGTCGCCGCAAGGGAATCAAGGACACATGGTTTGAAGAATAGCAACTTACAGGAACTACTGCTTAGCGATATTTAGCTGGCAAAAAAATAACTATCACAGAGGCAAATAGCGAAAATATTTATATCCGTCTGTTCGAATACAACCTGCAACTCGCGTCCACCGACAACGCCATCGACTTGAACCAGTTGCTGGGATTGTTCCGTTGGTGATTATTAGTGGTTTGTTGGCTAAAACAGC
This sequence comes from Pseudomonas sp. Pseu.R1, assembly GCF_045764065.1. Taxonomy (NCBI): domain Bacteria; kingdom Pseudomonadati; phylum Pseudomonadota; class Gammaproteobacteria; order Pseudomonadales; family Pseudomonadaceae; genus Pseudomonas; species Pseudomonas sp. Pseu.R1. The sequence goes on from NZ_JBJGEE020000001.1 coordinate 3,329,806, forward strand.
TCTAGGCGCGGCGATCGAAGTTGGAATGCAAGTAGGAACGCAGGTGCTGGGTCAGGTAAAAGACAACTGGGACAATGGCCGGGAGCTGACGGATATCAAGTGGCGTTGCGTTCATATCAATGGTATTCAAGTCGCAGCCTCGGCAGCCGTTAGTACAGTAGCGCCTGGCGCACTAAGTAGTGCTAAAACCATGTGGAAATCGTCTAAGGCACTCAGAGCATTATCAGGGCAGGCAGCTAACACGGCTAATCGCACAGCAAAATTGGCTGCCCGCACAGCCGCCCACAAACAAGTTATTGGCGACGCCATTAAGGCTCAGACTAAATGGCAGATAGTCAAAAAAATAGGTAAATGCCTCACAAAAAACGAAAAACAGGACTGCGAACTCTCGTGAAAAATTTTCTCATAGGCATCCTCGTCTTGCTGCCCTTTGCAATTCTAAATGAGGTATTACAGATTTACTTTGGCGAAACATGGCTGGTCGCAATCATCATGATAACCGTGCTAATTTCTAGTCGTGCGGCTCTATATTTTTATCGACGCCATAAAGGTATAAAAGACACATGGTTTGAAGAATAAAAACTCAGAAATACATTTAATAAGATCCGCAGCGGAATTTGGCTAAAAAGCAGTCCTCAGAGCAAGAACTGGTACTACAGCTTGGTGCTGCGTGAAGATACGCCAAAATGTATGGAACAAAAAACAACCGAAAGCAAGGTGCAAAATTCCGTGAAAGATTTTCTAATAGGCGTCCTTATTCTTCTGCCCTTTGCGATTCTTTACAACGTATTAGAATCGTACCTAGGCGACTCATGGTGGACTGCAGCAATCGTAGGTTTCTTACTGATTGCGAGTCGTGCTGTTCTTTATTTCTATGCCAAATCGAGAGGAATCAAAGACACTTGGCCAGATGACTAAGCCTCGCCGAGTTATACAGCTCGATTCAGCCATCAACCCAACCCCACTAAAGATGTCCATATGCCAGCATTTTTAACCCATGAGGAAACGCAATCTTAAAAACTTACCCACTAAAAACCCTTGAGTCCGTAGTATTGTGCCCAGTCTCTGTAGGACGCTTCCCACGCTCATTTGCATAACGAGATACTGACATGAAGTTCGCTCAGCTCTCCCGCCTGACCCAAATCAGCAGCCCTCTTGGACCCGATGTCTTGCTGCTAAAAAAAATGGAGGGCCACGATGAACTGGGCCGTCTGTTCGAGTACACCCTGCACCTGACGTCCGATGATCACGACATCGATCTTAACCAATTGCTCGGTCAACCGATGAGTGTCGCCATGCAATTGAACGACGGCGATTACCGGCATTTCCATGGGCTGGTCGCGCGTTGCAGTCAGACGGCCGACACAGGCCAGTTCGCCAGCTATCAGGTCATACTGCGTCCTTGGCTGTGGTTGCTCACTCGCACCTCTGATTGCCGGATTTTTCAGCACCTGACCGTGCCGCAGATCATCAAGCAGGTGTTCGACGATTTGGGTTTTTCTGATGCAGAGTTCACCTTAGGACACACGTACCGCGTGTGGGAATACTGCGTGCAGTACCGGGAAAACAGCTTCGACTTCGTCAGCCGCTTAATGGAACAGGAAGGGATTTATTACTACTTCCGCCAGGAAAAAGACCGGCACATTTTGGTACTGGCCGACGGTTACAACGCCCACTCGCCAGTACCAGGCTATGAGTCAGTGCCGTTTTACCCACCCGACAGCCAACATCGTGAGCGTGACCACATCACCGGCTGGGAAATGGCGCAGGAGGTTCAGTCGGGTTCGCTGGAGCTCAACGACTACGACTTTCAGCGCCCCAGTGCACGCATCGAGGTGCGCTCGGCCATGCCTCGGCCCCATGCCGCAGGTGATCACAAGCTGTTCGACTATCCGGGCTGCTACCTGCAAAGCGAGGACGGCGAACACTACGCTCGCGTTCGCCTCGAAGCGATTCAATGCTTACACGAGCGCATCAAACTTGAGGGTAATGCACGCGGCTTGGGTGCCGGACATTTGTTCAATCTCACCGGCCTGAGCCGTAAGGATCAGAACCGCGAATACCTCATCGTTCGTAGCCAATACGAGATCAAACAGGAGAACGTGGAAACGGGCTCAGCCTCCGCAGACCTGCAATTCGAAAGCAAACTGGTCTGCATTGATGCTCAGCAGAGCTTCCGTTCACAGCTCAGCACGCAGCGCCCCATGATCAGGGGCCCGCAAACGGCCAAAGTCGTTGGCTACAAAGATGACGAAATCAGCACCAATCCTCATGGGCAAGTGAAGGTGCATTTTCATTGGGACCGTCACGATAACGCTGACGAGAACAGCTCCTGCTGGATTCGTGTGTCACAGGCCTGGGCCGGTAAGAACTGGGGCTCGGTGCAGATCCCGCGCATCGGCCAGGAGGTGATCGTCAGCTTTCTGGAGGGTGATCCTGATCGACCGATCATCACCGGGCGCGTCTACAACGCCGAACAAACCGTTCCCTACGATCTGCCTGCCAACGCCACGCAGAGCGGGATGAAAAGCCGGTCCAGCAAGGGCGGCACGCCCTCGAACTACAACGAAATCCGTATGGAGGACAAGAAGGGCGAGGAGCAACTGTATATCCATGCCGAGCGGAATCAGGACATTGTGGTGGAGGTGGATGAGAGCCACAGCGTTGGGCATGACCGGCATAAAGAAATCGGTAACGACGAGATCGTGAAAATCGGTCGAGACCGTAAACGCGGCGTGAAGCGCGATGACCGATTGCAAGTAGGCGGTGAGAAGTCCGACAGTATCGCCACCCGTTATCTGATCGAGGCAGGCAGCCAAATTCGCTTGGTATGCGGCCAAAGCGTGCTGGAGATGAATGCGAATGGGGAGATTAGTATTTCCGGGACGACGTTCAAGGTTTTTGCGAGCACTAAAGCTGACATCGACAGCCCCCGGCTGGATCTGAACTCAGGCGGGGCGAAGGAAGTGGACAAGAGGGGTGAAGGCGATGAGGAGAAAATCAGGGGTGATTTGAAGGCAAGTCTGTCGAGTCCCAAGAAACCCGAGTAGGTGAGATCTGGGCGCTGGGGGATCAGCGCCCAGAGCGGGACTGACTGGAAGTAATCACGGCTCGATATGCCCGAAATGAAAGCATGGCATCTACAAAAAATCATCTGATCAATAACCTATCCGAACGACAGCTTTTAAAGTGCCCCGGGGGTGCTAGAGATGCTCAATGACGATGGAGACTGTCAGAAATTTTGTGTTCGGGCCTAACATGTAGCTAGAGGTGCATGTATGCCGACCAAAAAGAAAGCTGCCAGTGCAACATCGAGAGAGCTGCCCTCGATTCCCCAAGAGATCATCGACCAGTTCGTTAAGGGGCCGATGAGCGCCGAAGCCATTCAGGATGCCTCGATGGCGTTCAAAAAAGCGCTGATCGAGCGCGCCTTAGGTGCCGAACTGGGGCAGCACCTTGGCTATCCTCAGGGCGCGGAGCGCCCCGAGGATTCGACCAACCAGCGCAACGGCAAAAGCGGCAAAACGGTGCTCACCGACGATGGGCCGCTTCGCCTGGACATTCCCAGAGACCGAGACGGCAGCTTCGCTCCCATCCTGATTCCCAAACACGAACGCCGTTTTACCGGCTTTGACGACAAGATTATCGCCATGTACGCCCGCGGCATGACGGTGCGTGAGATACGCGCTTTTCTGGCGGAGCAGTACGGAACAGATGTATCGCACGATTTCATCAGCTCGGTGACGGATGCTGTGCTGGATGAGGTTGGAGCATGGCAGCAGCGCCCTTTGGAACCGATGTATCCGGTCATCTTCTTCGATGCATTGCGAGTGAAGATCCGTGATGAGGGCTTGGTGCGCAACAAGGCGATATATCTGGCGCTGGGCGTATTGCCGGATGGCACGCGTGACATCTTGGGTATCTGGATCGAGAGCACAGAGGGCGCGAAGTTCTGGATGAAGGTGTTCAACGATCTAAAAACGCGAGGCGTTGAAGATGTTCTGATCGCCGTCACTGACGGGCTCAAAGGCATACCGGAGGCCTTGGGAGCGGTTTTTCCTGCCACCACGCTGCAAACCTGCATCGTGCATCTGATCCGAAACAGTCTTGATTACGCGGCTTGGGATAAACGCCGTCCGCTGGCCAAAGCGCTCAAGCCTATTTACCAGGCGATCAACGCTGATGCTGCGGAACAAGAGCTGAACGCCTTTGAAGCAGGGCCTTGGGGCAAACAGTATCCGACAGTAGTCGCTGCGTGGCGTCGTGCCTGGGATCGGGTGATCCCGTTCTTTGTCTTCCCGCCAGCCATCCGTAAAGTGGTCTACACGACCAACGCCATCGAAAGCATCAACGCTCAGTTGCGAAAGATCATCAAGACTCGTGGGCACTTCCCGACAGATGATGCCGCGACAAAATTGATCTGGCTGGCGTTACGCAATATCACTGCGGATTGGAGCCGTGCGGCACACGACTGGAAAGTGGCGCTTAACCAGTTTGCGATTCTCTATGGAGACCGTTTTACCAGACCAAGCTGGTGAAACAACGGCCTGCCTAACGGCAGGCCAGACCAGCCCGAACACAAAAAAACTGATACTCCCTGACGATGTAGCCCTCTCCCAACTCCTCTCGGAGGCATCGCGCCAATCGATGCCCTTCGGCTTTGAAACACAACTCAAGCGCCTCAGATAGAAATCCAGAATCCTGCGGTACTTCCTTATCTAACGTTTCGTCATACATCACCGCCCACTTTTCCAGCCCGGTTTGCAACTCGCTGGAGAGAGGAAGGTCGCGAGGATCTATGTCGCCGACTTCGTTACCGCAAGCATGCCAAAGCGGGTGACAGTAATAATCAGCCATGAGTTTTATGGCATGCATTAAATTGTCACTCCTACGATTGAGCCTGCCGGAATCTAGGGGTGGGCCGGCACAAAATCCGGGCCTCCCAGCTTGTCACGGACGTTTTGGTCAGGCAAAAACGGTAGTACCAGAGCCAATCCGATACCATATACATCGCGCGATTGGCGTCCGGGCAGGTCGCAAGCGCGCTGAGCTGCGCGGCCACAAACTGGCTCGCAAACCTTGCGTCGTGAGTTTCGCGCCAGTGGCGCACTACCAATTGGTCGAAAGCGCCCATCACATTCTGCGGCTCTTCGTTGTCCGTTTTGCCCTTTTGGAAATAGGGTGGCTCACCAACGATAAATTTTTCCAATGCATTGTTGGTCAACGCGAGTTGCAGAATATTGTCCCTGCTGTTCACATATTTTTCTTTTTTGCTAAACAAAACGAATCTAGCTCAGCCATTGATGAGAAACATCGCCTGTTTTAAAAAACTCGCCAAACACCATACAAACGAAATCAAAATCATCGGTAAGCTGGCGTGCATCCCAGAAATCCCCAAGCAAATCTACCATTTCACGCTTCACCGCCGGATTAAAATACGATCTGACATGATTACCATCAGCATTTTTTTCCAGCAGCGTAACTAGATAAATGCCACCTTCGGCAATTAAATCGACGCTTATGGGACTAATAGCAGGAGAGTCAAAATTTTCCAAACACATCGTTCCAGGGCTTGTTCGCAACGACTCTAGCAGTCGAAGAACGGAATTCCAGTCCGTTACATAGTCACTTCCGCCACTCATTGAGCCACCGTTCATTGACGTCCACGAAATTAGAAATTTCATTTAACCTTACTCCCAGAAAAACGCTCCATACCCAGCCTCCAGATAAGGGCTTTACCAGACAAATCCTCATTTACGGTAAGAGACCTTAACCCCGCAGCTTTTGCCATCAAAATCAGATCAGACTTACAATAGCTGCACACATTTTTACCTACAACTTTTATTACCATGTCCGCACCCTTTGTCAAACCAGCTTCATATGCTTGCTGAATAACGCCTACCTCAGCATGGGCATCGGCCATATTTCCATTTGGGTAGGGCTTAGAGTTCTTTGAAGCATTAGCAGCGACTTCCTCACTTATCAACGTAAGGTGGTTTGGCTCCGATTTGGCTGCAGGTCTAGCTCGCTGGTTGGTGTCCCTAAACACAAACTTGCCGATCTTTGCCTCCGCGAACACCACAGGCTCGTCCCGTAATTCACGAATTTCATAACGTTTATATAACTTCACCTCCTTAACATGCGCGACGACGTAGGGCGTACCTTGAGTCGCAACCTTCGGCCCCATCCCCGCCACACCTTGCAGCAGGTCGCGATAGCCCGGCCCGAATCGATCTCCCAGTTCACCCAGCAGTGCCATTCCGCCCATAACCAGTGCTCCGGCAACGACCACACTTGCAAGCGCCGTCGCACCGACCACCGCTGCCAATACAGCGGCGGCACCCACGGCAGCGACGCCCAAGACCTCAAGCCCGGTTTTCATCCAGCCTTCAACGTCCAGGACGAACGCGACTGACACCGTTGCGCCGCCGATAAAGACGTTGTCGCTACCCGTCTTGATATGCGCGCCGCATACCAGCTTTCTACCCACACGTGCAGCAGGTTTGCCATTGATGAAGACTGTGGCGCTGCCTTCGGCGACGGTGACTTGAAACGGCCACATCGGGTGATTGAGCGCAAGGCCCGTGCAGGATGACGCGACATCTTCGCCTGCACGCACGGCGGGTCTGCCGTTGATGAAGACGTCGGGGCTGCCGCTTGCCAATTTGCCGGTCGTGGGTTCTGGCCAGTCGAAAACAGTGCTCAGGCCCTTCACGACCTGCAGGACGGACAAGCCGCCACCGGCAATCGCGCCACCCATGATCGCCAGCGCAAGGCCGCCTGTTGCTGCGGTCGCGACCAATACCGCAGCGCCGATCAAGGCTCCGGCGACCGCCCCGGTGATCATGCCCGCGAGGCCGAAACCATGAGCAATCTCGTCTCCAACGCGTGCGGCAGGCCGAGCGGCCGTCGCCCCCTCGGATGTGGAGTCGTTCGCCATCGCTTAGGCGTCGTCAGCAGGCAGGGGGCGCATCGTGAGCGAGTGCATGGTCTTCTTCCATGCTGTCTCGTGGTGTGGCAGGTCGTTGAGGGTCGTAGTCAGACTGGTGACCAGAACAGTTTTGCCATGCTGGACGAAGACTTGGCGCAGCATCAACTCGTGCCCTTCCCGCTCCCAGAGGTAATCGGCGAGCGCAGCAGGAAAGCCATGCAGTTCGAAGTCCCAGCTCTGCAAGAGCTTGAAGCCAGGTAGCTGCTGTTCAGCGCTGGCCAACTGGTTAGTGACGTAGTCAACAAAGGTGCCGTGAGTACCGATGGCGTCACGACTGATGACGAAGCTGGCCTCTTGGGCGTCGCCTTCGGCGGGCAGTTTGAAGATGTTGAAAGTCTGGTCGTGCCAGCCTTGGGGGATGTCGAGATCAGCTTCCTGAATTCGATAGGGCATCATCGCGAGAGCGTTCCGTGCGGGAGAGGATCGGGTGAGAGCGCTCACCAACCTCCTGACCTGCCGGAGTTGTATCGAATCGCCCTCTTCGGGACGTGTTTATGCCCGTTGCTGGAGCGCGATGAAGTCGGCTACGGCCTCGCGGCACCGTAGGACCTTTCCGAAAGGTGCGCAGTCCTTGACCGGCGCACATGGGGTAACCCTGAGAAATATCGGCTGGACGTTTAAGCACTGCCGAGAGAAGTTACGGCGCTATCATCACCTGCGCCCAACAGGCTAGAAAGCGCACGGTGATACTTGGCCGCTCGTTGCAAATCCTTTTCCGTAACGGTCGGCAACCGGGTCAAATCCAGATTGTCGCGAATGTCAGCGATCTTGACTCGCCGTGCCAAGGGGTTGGAGAGGATGCGCGCGATAAAGTCTTCATAGACCTCACCCGGCCGTTTGGTCAGGCAGTCGATGGCCTCAATGACCCGCTCCGAAATGCCGGCCTCCCGCAACGCCTCCAGCGTCACGTCGGAATCCTCGACCACGTCATGCAATACGCTGGCAATCTGAGCGTCTTCGTCGTCGAAGCGCATCATCAATCGCAGCGGATGAAGGATGTAGGGTTTACCGGACTTATCCACCTGCCCGGCGTGCGCCTTGCAGGCGAGCGCGATGGCCGTGTCGAGAGCGTTCATCGGCGCGGAAATCCTTTCTCGTATTCGTCTTTGGTGATTTCTCGACCGTAGAGCACGGCATCGTTGTAGAGGCGATTATCGGTCGACACCGGCCTGGCACTTTCGTCAGCGCCATAGAATCGGACATAGGCCGTTTGGGTCAGGTGATCCCAACGATAGGTCACCTCTTCGAAGTCGTAATCCAGGTACACGTCTCGCGAGGCAAATGCACTCAGGTCCTTAATTCCCACTGCCACCTCTCACCGCGTCGTAATACGCTTTGCTCTTGTCTGCGATCGCTTGCGCTTCAGGGCTGGATTTGTCCAATACCCTGAAATCCTCGTAATACTTATGCCCAAGACCGCCCGGCACGTCCGTCTTCGCAGCGACAGCGTCGTAGGTGTCATTACCCAGCAGCGCTCGGGCCAGCGGTTCCGGCTCTTTGGCATAGATCATTTCGGGCGAGTTTACCTGTATTTCTCCGGGGATACCTGCGCGGGTCGGCAGGGTCGAGTTCACCCCGCTGTAGCCCATTTCGTTAGTGGCGCCGTCGATGATCTTGACGTTGGCGCCTCGGCTGCTCAGTTCGGCGGCGACCGTCTGCACCTGATCGGCTTCAACAATGATGGTGTTGCGTGCGAGGTCCTTGATGCGCGTCGGATCGCCGTCGTAATCGTTGTTGATTTTCTCCAGCGCTCGCGCTTGGGACTTGATCGGCGCCTTGGCCACTTTACCCCCGTACTGAGCTGCGATTTCATCAGCAACCGCGTCGATCTCGGCTTTGGCCGCGGGCGCCCGGGCGTAGATCTCCTCGAACGTTTTGGGAGCTGTGGGCTTGCCCAGCTTCGCCATTTTTGGCCCCACCCCCAACAACGCCATCCCCGCAACGCCTTGCAGCAGATCCCGGTAGCCCGGCCCGAGGCGGTCACCCAGATCGCCGAGTAGAGCCATGCCGCCCATGACCGCGCCACCGATCACGACAAAACCTGCCAAGGCGGCCACACCCGCCATCGCCGCGAGCACCAGCCCGGCGCCTGCTGCAATCAGACCCAGTGCTTCAAGCCCGGTATGCATCCAGCCTTCAATGTCGAGCACGAACGCCACGGAGAGGGTTGGCCCGCCGATGAAAGTGTCTTCGCTGCCTGTCTTGATGTGTGCGCCGCACACCATTTTGCTGTGCAGCCGCGCTGCCGGGCTGCCGTTGATGTAGACCGTCGCACTGCCTTCGGCGATAAGCACGGGAAACGGCCACAAGGGATGATTGAGCGGCAGGCCGCTACAGGACGACGAGACGTCCTCACCCGCACGCATGGCGTTACGCAAGTTGATGTAGACGTCGGGGCTGCCTCGAATAAGTGCCCCGGTCGTGGGTTCCGGCAAATTGAAAATGGTGCTCAGACCTTTGACGATCTGGAACATCGACAGACCGCCTGCTGCGATGGAGCCGGCCATGATCGCCAATGCGACACCGCCCGTGGCAACCGTTGCCGCGACCACCGCAGCACCGATCAACGCCCCTGCCACGGCGCCGCCGATCATCGCCGCGACCCCGAAACCGTGGGCTATCTCATCGCCTAACCGTGCTGCTGCTTGAGCATCCATTGCGTTACGTCTTCCTTGATCGAATCAATCACGTCAGCGAGTCATGACCTCGGCGTCAACGTCGCCATTGCCTGTTTCCACGCAGGCTCATGATGAATCAGATCCCCGGGCGTGGTGGTCAGGGTGGTGATCAACACCGCAGGCTTACGCTCGATGAACACCTGGCGCAGCATCAGCTCGCGCCCTTCTCGTTGCCAGGTGTAATCGATCAAAGTGGCGGTGTGGCCGTGCAGCACGAAATCCCAGGTCTGGGCGAGCTTGAAGCCGGGTAATTGCTGTTCGGCGCTTTTCAGTTGGTTGGCGACGTAATCGGCGAACGATGCTTCACCTTGCCCCGCATCCCGGCTGATCACGAAACTGGCTTCTTTCGCCCCTCCCACCGCAGGCAGTTTGAAGATATTGATGCTCTGGTCCTGCCAGGTTTCGGGAATTTCGAGGTCAGCTTCTTGAATGCGATAAGGCGTCATGAGAAGGGTTACTGTCCGTGTAGGTGAGTGGCTCTAAGAACGCAAAATTTTCGGGCAATGCTGGCTGACAAGCAAGGAAAAGGACCGGAAGAATGACCGAGAATGTGTATCGGTGCTCGTTCCAGCATGCGAATCTGACGGACCGCCCCACTCAAGCCCCACACCACCCCGCCGATAGCCTCTAATCACCCCACTTGTTCATTCGTCTGATTCAAACAGACACAGCAGTCCCGCAAGGAGCACGTTCGACATGATCGTCGGTATTGATCTGGGTACCACCAACAGCCTGGTCGCCATCTGGCGTGATGGCGCCACTCAATTGGTCAGCAACGCGCTGGGCGAGTTGTTGACGCCCAGCGTGGTCGGGCTGGATGACGAGGGGCATGTGCTGGTGGGCAAGGCCGCACGCGAGCGTTTGCAAACCCATCCGACACTGACCACCGCGCTGTTCAAGCGACACATGGGCAGTGCGCATGAAGTGAAACTCGGAACGCGCAGTTATCGGGCCGAAGAGCTGTCGGCACTGGTGCTCAAGAGCCTGAAAGCCGATGTGGAACGTGCTTTCGGCGAGCCGGTGACCGAAGCGGTCATCAGCGTCCCGGCGTATTTCAGCGATGCACAACGCAAGGCAACCCGGGTGGCCGGTGAGCTGGCGGGGTTGAAGGTGGACAAGCTGATCAACGAGCCGACCGCCGCCGCGCTTGCGTATGGCCTGCATCAGAAAGACAGCGAAACGTCGTTTCTGGTGTTCGATCTGGGAGGCGGCACGTTCGACGTGTCGATTCTGGAGCTGTTCGACGGCGTGATGGAAGTGCGCGCCAGCGCCGGGGACAACTTTCTGGGCGGCGAAGACTTCGACACCCTGCTGCTGGATCACTTCGTGGCGCTGCACAAGAACGAAGCGAACTTTCCGGCGACGCCCTCGGTCAAGCAAGCGTTGCGTCGAGAAGCCGAACGCGTGCGCAAAGCCTTGGGGCAGGAGGCGAGCGTCGACTTCGTGCTGCGCCACGCCGATCAGGAATGGCGCAAATCCATCACTCAGGATCAGTTGATCGAACTGTACGCCCCACTGATGGACCGCCTGCGCGCCCCCATTGAACGCGCTCTGCGTGATGCGCGCATCCGCGTTGCCGATCTGGACGAAATCCTGCTGGTGGGTGGCACCACGCGCATGCCACTGATTCGCAAACTAACAGCCAGCCTGTTCGGGCGCTTTCCGTCGATCACCCTCAACCCGGATGAAGTGGTCGCTCAAGGCGCTGCGATTCAGGCAGCGTTGAAGGCACGAGACTCGGCGCTGGAGGAGGTGGTTCTGACCGATGTCTGCCCCTACACGCTGGGGATCGAAACCACGCACCGCATTGGTGAACATTACGAATCCGGCCATTACCTGCCGATCATCGAGCGCAACACCGTGGTGCCGGTCAGCCGGGTGAAAACCGTGAATACGGTCAATGATCATCAGTCCTTTGTCATCGTAAAGATCTTTCAGGGCGAAAGCCGCAAGGTGAAAGACAACGTCGCGCTGGGCGAGCTGGAGATCAAGGTGCCGCGCCGCCCTGCCGGAGAAGTCGAACTGGATGTGCGCTTCACCTACGACAACAACGGCATTCTGGAGGCCGATGTGCGCATTCCGCTGACGGGCGAAGCGCACACGCTGGTGATCGAGAACAACCCGGGCGTTCTCACCCCCGATGAGATTCAAGAGCGCCTGAACGCGCTGAACTCACTGAAGATTCACCCTCGCGAGCAGCAAGTGAACACCCACCTGACCGCGCGTCTGGAGCGTCTGTATCAGGAATATCTGGGCGACGCCCGTGAACTGGTCGGCTCTTGGGCCAACCAGTTTCAGCGCGTGCTGGAAACCCAGGATGAGCGCCAGATCAGCGAGGTGCGCAAGCGGCTGGTCGAACAGGTCGAGCGTTTCGAGCGGGGTGACTGGTGAACGCTATGAACCCCTGGACTGTGCTGGGCCTTGAAGACGACGCCGATGAGCGCACCGTCAAACGCCAATACGCCAAGCTGCTCAAGGTCACGCGCCCCGACGACGACCCGGAGGCCTTTCAGCGTTTGCGTGAGGCTTATGAACTGGCACTCGACTGGGCTCGGAACCGGGTTGATGACGAGGATGATTTCGACACGCCAACGGCCGCCGTTGCACGGCCCACGGAAACGCTGATCGAATCGGCGTCGATTGAAAAGCCACCCGCGCCGCAAGACACTTTGCTCGTCAATCGGGTCATGCCAGCGCCAGATGCCGCAACAGTCGCGCGCCAAACGGCTCACCAACTGGTGGAAGAAACCACTGCGCAGAACATTCCAGAGCAACATCAAAACGCTGTGGAGCACAATTGCGACCTACCCTTTCAACAGCGTCTGCTGGAGCGCTGCCTGGACGATGCGCACACCGACAATGATCTGCTGAGCGCCGCTGTGGCCCATCTGCGCTGGCTGACGCCCTGGCAGACGTTACGCCTGAGTGCAGATCAGGAAGTCCAACTCACCCACCAATTGCTGGACATCGAAGGCCCTGTGCTTGAGCAGATGCTCAGTGAGGGACAAGAACGGGCCTTTCTGGCCGCGTTGGACACCTTGACGCAACAGCCATGGCTGGCCTCGCTGGAGCGCCGCGACCAGTTTCAACGCTGGACGATGTTTTTTCTGCACAACCACAAGGGCTGGACCGCTGCGCTGTTCGACCGTATCTGCGCACTGTTCGGTTGGGATGACCGCAAGGGGATCTTTCCCCAGCCGGAGTTCATCTGGCGGCACCTGATCGAGCGTTGCGAAAAGTACGCCTACATCGAGCATTGGCAGCGACGGGTTGCCAGTGGCCGAACCGACAGCGTCGAAGACAAGGCCGCCATGCTGGTGCTGAAACCGGGGCGCAAGGTCGACCGTTTGCGGCTGGCGCGCTTTTGCAGCGCCGATGTGTGGGTCACCTGTGAGCGCCTGTGTTCGACCATCAACAACCGCTATCCGGAAATGCTCGATCGCTTTCCACAGGCCGACCTGAAGTCATGGAGGGAATTGCAGGTGGCGCCGCTGAACCCTTCCGTCTGGACATGGTTTGGCTGGCTGCTGTTCAGTCTGTTTTTCATGATCCCGAACGAGATGATGAAAGAGCCGCTGGAAGGGAGCAAAGCCGCACTTGTTCTGCTGCTTTACCCGGTCATCATGACCGGCATCTGCCGTGTTTTCATGCGGGTCTGGCGCCCCATTTCACTGGCGGTTGAAAACACGGACGAGTGGATCAGCGACAAGGTGCTTCCGGAGTGGCTGCACTGGCCCGCCTCACAGGCCTTGCTGATTCGCCACGGGGTGCCACTGGTGGTGGGCGGCGTTGTGGTGGCGCAGCAGGGCTTTGCGGCGCTGGTGTGTTACGGGCTGCTGATGTTCGCGTGGTTTTTTCTCTCGCCGTATCGCCATCCGCACATTTATGCGCAGGTCCGGGGAGCTGTGCGCCGTTTCTGGCACGTGCACTTCAGAAAGCTCTCGCTCTCGGCTGTCGCCATTGCTGCGTTCGCGATGTCGCTGGTATTGAATCCATCGGCGTCAAAGACACCGACAAGCCCAGCCACAGCCACGTCTCCTTCATTTACCTCCCCGGTAGCCTCAGCCTCGCAACTGGACTGCTATAGCCAGCAGAGCATTGAACTGATGGAGAAGGAATGCCAACACTCCTTGGTGCCACAGCGGTGCACCAACGAAACACGTGAACAGAAGATCAGTCGTTGTTTAAGGTTGAAGAACCGGTTGCAGAGTGAATTGCAAACGCAATCAGACTGAGCCGATCCGCACACGCTCGACAGTAACGTTGCAGCGTGCTGCGCACGGCCTGCAACTTACTGAATTAACTAACAATAACTAACTGTAACAAACGTATCTTGAAACTTACAAAAAACTACAAACGTCTACCTCAAACTTCGCCAGCGTAAAGTATTTGCAAAGTTCAACCCTTTCGTTATAAGTGCCTGTAGTCTGAACATCGCTTCATACCCCGTTACAGGTTACTCCTCATGAATCACATACTCTGGAAGTTATTTCCAAAGCACCAGCGCGAGTTTTTGCTGGAGCGACTTTCCGTCGTGGACCGCCAGGTGGTCAACAAGACACTGTCGCGCAAGGCCCGATTTCCCGAGGCTTTCGACCACTTCGAGTGCATCTTCATCCACGTTCCAAAATGCGCGGGAAGTAGCGTAGCAATGTCGATCTTTGGCGACACACCTACCGGCCACTTGCCATTATATTGGTACGAGAAGCAGTTCAAAGACCGTTATGAGCAATACTTCAAGTTTGGCTTTGTACGTGATCCATTACATCGAGCACTGTCGGCTTATCGTTACTTACTACAGAATCCGCAGCCACGGGACAGAGCCGCTTTCGAGCTGGTCAGCCGTTACTCTCGCTTCGATACGTTCGTCGATGGCTGGTTACACCCAGAGAATGTGTCGAAACAAATACACTTCGCGCCGCAGTATCATTTTCTGCAAAACAGCATGGGCCAGATTTCCGTGGACTTCATCGGCCGTCAGGAACATCTGGAATCGGACTTCGCCACCCTCTGCGAGCACTTGGGCATCAGCACCCAACTGCGGCACCTCAACCGTTCCCCCGGTCCACGCTATCAAACCGCAGGGCTCTGCTCCGAGGCTTCACGCAAACGCATTCGCGAAGTTTACGCCCGAGACTACGAGCTGTTTTCCTATGACTGAGAAACGAACCGAACCCCGCCCCCTGATCATCGACGCCCCGTTAGCGGTCGGGCAAAGCGAGCGCCAATCCCTCAAGCAGCAGCGTGCCTGCTGCATCTGGTTCACAGGCTTGTCCGGCGCGGGCAAAACCACGTTGGGTAATCGTCTGGACCAGACACTGGTGGCTCACGAGCTGCACAGTTACCTGCTCGACGGCGATCGATTGCGTCGAGGTCTGTGCCAAGACTTGGGCATGTGCGAACAGAGCCGTCGGGAAAACGTGCGACGTATTGGGGAAGTCGCAAGGCTAATGGTGGACGCGGGATTGATCGTGATCGTCTCGGCCATTTCTCCGTATCGCGAAGACCGGGACGCCATTCGCCAGTATTTCGCCGAAGACCAGTTCATTGAAGTGCACGTCAGTACGCCGTTGCGCGAGTGCATGCGCCGCGACGCCAAAGGCCTTTACAGAGCCGTGCGCGAAGGCAAGATCAAGCACTTCACCGGTATCGACAGCCCTTATGAGCCGCCGATAGACCCTGAGTTCGTGGTCGACACTAGCGCCGATTGCGGGAGTCTGTTCATCGACCAACTGCTTTCTCGGCTTCTGGAAACCCGACCTCAAAACGGCGCCTGGCACGCCTTCACCAGCGCTCATACAGTGACGCGCTAGTGCAGGTTGAGCAGACAGGCGCGGGTGATCACTGACCGCGCGTGAGCATCACGAATTTGCCCATCATGGCGGCGGCAAATTGCTGAGCGCTCATTTTCTCGCCGTTGAAGTCCACCACATCGTTGGCGTAATGCAGGTTCGAGACGATGTTGTCGCCTTCGACCTTGCCCAACTGGAACATGATCGCCATGCCGCCCACGGAGTCCGCCGCACCCTGCGCGTTCTGTGCGATGGCCGCCGGGTCAGTGATACCCGCCGATTGCGCCTGTAGCGTCGCGAGGTCCTTGATCATAGGTTTGGACAGCACCAGCTTCGCATCCAGATTGGTCAACAGTTGCTTGAGCAGTTCGCTACCGGGCTGATCGAGGGACGTGGGGTTACCCAAATCCATCGACAGGTTGAAGCGGCTCTCGCCATGGGTGGTTTTCAGCGACAGTTTTTCCAGCTCGACGTGTGGCTTGGCCGCCAGCAACTTGCCGACCTCGGCCTGAACGAACGCCTGATCGGCCGGGCTCAGGTGAGGGGTGTAGTGTTGGCCGGTCGCGGCAGCGGCTTGCGCCTGTGGCTGGATTTTGTCCTGATAAAACTGCAACAGGTTCTTGGTCGAGGCGATGTCAAAGTTGGCGAATTTCCACAGCATCTGCGACGAGCCTATGTCTTTGCCGCCGAAGCTGATGTTGGCGATGTCGTAGGTCACTTGTGCAGCCAGGTTGCCTTCGACTTCCTGCAACAGACTGGTGTTGACGAAATCCTTGAGCACCACCGCTGGCTGATTGGCCGCCTGGAAGGTGACCGAAGCAGCCTTGGCGTCGCTGTGACCCAGATAGAAGCCCGACTTGCCCTTGGTGCCACCGGTGTTGAATGTCACGTCCTTGAGCAGCAAGTGAACCGGCCCTTCCTCGGAGGTAGCCGTCACATCGAGATCGCCCAGCACGCCATTGGCTTCCAGTTTTTCGCCATTGGCGGTACCTGACGCGTTCAGCGTGAAGCCTGAGAACTTGATCGAGCCGCCCTCACTGTCGAACTGGAATGGCAGGAGTTCGACACGGCCCTGCGCCGCACGGTCATAGCCCATGCTGAACTGGCCGGTCAGGGGCGACTGGCCGTTGGTCATTTCAAACCACTTCTCGGAGAAAACATTCTTCTCCAGCGCCATGTTGCTGGCGGCCATGACCGGCACAAGATTGAGCGTCTTCACGCGGCTCCACGGGAAAGGGCCGTGTTCGATCTTGTCTTCGAACAGCAACTCGACCGGCTGCCCCTCGTTGAGCTTCGGCTCCTGGAACGTGAATTTGTAGTGCGCGGTGCTGGTGAAGAAATGGCGATCCAGCGACAGCAACTGGACGCTGGCGCTGCCTTCATGGCCGACCAGCGCCGCCTGAATTTGCTGATTGCCCTGCTCAACCGCATCACCGAGCACGCCTTCCAGACGGGTCCCCGTGTACCAGGCGCCAGCAGTGACAAGAGCGCCCGCGACGATGACGACGCCTACGGCAATGTTGACTGATTTTTTCATGTGTCGACTCGAAGATGTCCGTTCTTGAAGAGAGGTGTTGTCGTCCCTGACCCGAGAGGTGTCGGCGTCGGGATACTCGTATTGAACAGCGTCCAGCGCTGTCCGAGGCCCGGCGAGAGTAGCACCTGATGCGGCTATTTTGCAGCCGCCAGGCCCTAGCCACGAACTTTGCGCAGAGGTTAGGCTGGGCGACAACCTGCAAACGGGATCGATGAAATGAGCGACGCGCAAAAGGCAAAGGGGCCGATCAAGGCGGTGATTTTCGACATGGACGGCCTGCTGCTGGACACCGAAGGCATCTACACCGAAGTCACCAATACCATCGCCACCTGGCACGGCAAGACCTTCGACTGGGCCATCAAACAGCACTCGATAGGCCGCGGCTCGCAGGATTTCGCCGAATACGTGATTGGCGCACTGGGACTGCCGATGTCCGCCGAGGAATTCCTCACCGTGCGCCAGCCCATGCTCGATGAGCGCTTCCCCCATGCCCAGCCCATGCAGGGCGCCGAGGCGCTGGTTCGTCACTTGGCCGCTCATAACATCCCTATTGCCGTGGGCACCAGCTCGTCGCTGCATTACTTCCAGGTGAAAACGGGCAATCACCGTTCATGGTTCGAACTGTTCAGGCATGTGGTCACGGCGGATCATCAGGATGTGAAGGCTGCCAAGCCTGCGCCGGATATTTTTCTGACCGCCGCACGCCTGCTCGGGGTCGATCCCAAAGACTGCCTGGTGTTCGAAGACTCGCCATTTGGCGTGACGGCTGCCAAAACCGCTGGCATGTACGCGGTGGCCGTGCCGGATTCGCACATGCCGGTTTCGCAGTACGCCCATGCCGACCTGATATTGGGGTCCTTGGCTGAGTTCCCTCTGCAGGATTGGGGTTTGCCGGGGTACGGGCGCTGAACCCGCCTCTGTAGGAGAGAGCTTGCTCGCGACCGCGATCTGCTTGATGGGGTGTGATCGTCTGGCGCTACGTTATCGCGAGCAAGCTCACTCCTGCAGTCCAAGACCACTCGTCTCCCGTGCTGTGCAATGAAATTGCCATCGCTCAGGACTCGACTATAGAATGCGATCAATTCTTAATTACATCCGGCACGGACGCCGGGACCGTCTCCAGTGGTCTCTATGTCGTCAGTCGATCGATCGCTCAACTTGCACGTCCAGAATCTCTACAGCGAACACCACGGCTGGCTGCACCGTTGGCTGAATAGCAAGCTGGGCAACACCAGCGATGCTGCCGACCTCGCGCATGACACGTTCATTCGTCTACTGACCCGCCAGAACACCGCCAGTCTGGGCGCCGAGCCGCGTGCGCTGCTGACCCACATTGCCAAAGGCCTGGTGATTGATCGCTGGCGCCGACAGGACGTCGAGCGCGCTTACCTGGAAACCATTGCCCATTTGCCCGAACCGGAAGTCCCCTCACCGGAAACCCGTTGGCTGATTCTTGAAGCGCTGTACCGCATCGACGCAATGCTGTCAGCGATGCCGGAAAAGACCCGTCAGGCCTTTCTGATGTCACAGCTCGACGGCATGACGTACCCGCAAATCGCCACCGAACTCAAGGTGTCGCTGATCACCGTCAAACGCTACATGCGTGACGCCTTCCTCGCCTGTCTGAGTGTTGCCTGATGAATCACGCCATCGACCCGGAAATCCTCGGCGAAGCTGCCGACTGGCTGGTGCAATTGCAATCCGGCACGGCAACGGATGACGATCATCGCGCGATCCAGCTTTGGCGCGCACGCAGCGCCCAGCACGCGCAAGCCTGGCAACGCGCCGAGGCGATCATGGGCGACTTTCGTTCGATCCCGGGTTCAATCGCCAGCGACACGATCAAGCGCATTGGACGCAACAAATCCATCGGGCGGCGTCAGGCGCTCAATCGCATCGGGCTGTTCCTGCTCGCAGGCCCGGCCATCTGGTTGGCGCAGCACAAACTGCCGTGGCGGGAATGGATGGCCGATCAGCACACCGCCGTTGGCGAGCAGAAGAACCTGACGCTGGCAGACGGTACTCGATTGTTGATCAACACCGACAGTTCGCTGAACATCGCTTTCAGCGCCGATGAGCGGCGGATCAATCTGCTCAAGGGCGAAGTGCTGATCACAACCGGCCACGATGCGTCATCCACGTACAGGCCCTTTATCGTCCAGACGCGCCACGGCACCGCGCGCGCATTGGGGACGCGATTCAACGTACGCGTTGAAGAGCGGGCCAGTCGCCTGGCGGTGGTCGAAGGCGCCGTGGAAATGCGGCCGACGCATTCAAGCACGGTCGTCCTCGTCAACGCCGGCGAGCAAAGCGCGTTCGGATCGGAAGGCACTGCGCCAGTGCTGCCACTGGATCAGGCGAGCCTGACGTGGGAGAACGGCATGATGGTGGCAAAAAACATGCGACTGGCCGATCTGTTGCAGGAACTGGGGCGCTATCGTCAGGGTGTTCTGCGCTGCCACGATGCAGTCGCGAATTTGACCGTCTCCGGTGCTTTTTCGCTGCGCGATACCGACGCCAGCCTGCGCCTGTTGCAGAACACATTGCCGATCAGCGTCAGCAGCCTGACCCGCTATTGGGTGGCGGTAGAGCCTCGCGGCTAAGCCCCAACGCTAATCCCTCACGGCTTGTCGGCGGTGGCGTCATTGAAACCGCCGTCTGCAAGCCGTGCTGCTACAGAGGCGATGCTGAGCAAGCAAAGATTTCAACAATCGCTGATACCTTTTTCCCTGTCGTTCGGTGAGGGAGAGAACCCCCTCACTTTTCAATGCTTCGACAGGATTGCCGAATGACGTTCAGGCCGCTTCAGCACGTTCCAAGAATGAGTCCCACTCGCTTCCCGCTCAAAGCCCTGAGTCTGGCCATCGCTCTGACCGGTCTGGCGCCTGTTCCCAGTGCGCTGGCCGCTGATCCTCTACAAAGCAGCGCGGCTCGCAGCTACGCAATCGCACCCGGCCCGTTGGGTGATGTCCTGGCTCAGTTCGCGGCCATTTCCGGCGTGCCGCTGTCCTTCGACTCGAAACTCCTGAACGATCATCACAGCGACGGCCTGCAAGGCAGCTACACCGTGCAATCGGGCTTCGCTCATCTGTTACAGGGCAGCGGCTATTCGTTGTTGAGCACCGGCGAGAACGGCTACACCGTCGCGCCCGACGTCAAAGTCGGCGACGCCATGGAGCTGAGCGCCACCACCGTCAACGGGGACATGAGTGCTCAGTCCGACACTTATGCCGGTGGCCAGGTAGCTCGGTCCGCGCGCCTCGGCGTGCTGGGCAACCGGGACATCAAAGACGTGCCGTTCAGCGTGGTCAGCTACACCTCGAAAACCATCGCCGATCAGCAAGCCCGAACACTGGGTGACGTCCTGTTGAACGATGCCTCAGTGCGCCAGTCGGCGGGGTTTGGCAACTTCTCGCAGGTATTCACCATTCGCGGACTGCCATTGCAGACCGACGACATTGCTTTCAACGGGCTGTACGGCTTGCTGCCACGGCAGATCATCACCACCGAAGCGGTAGAGCGTGTTGACCTGTTCAAAGGCCCGAACGCGTTTATCAACGGCGTATCGCCTCAGGGCAGCGGGATTGGCGGCAGCGTCAACATCGTGCCCAAACGCGCTGACGACACCCCGACTCGCAGCATGACACTGGATTACGCCAGCGACACCACCGTGGGCGGGCATCTGGATCTGGGCCAGCGATTCGGTGAAGACAATCGCTTCGGCGCGCGCATCAACCTGGCACAGCACGGTGGTGAAACGGCCATCGACGACGAGACCAAGCGCTCGCAACTGATCGCCGTGGCTCTCGACTATCACGGCGACCGCCTGCGGATCTCGACGGATTTCGGCTATCAGAAAGAGCGTATCAACCAGGGCCGAGCAGTGGTGTACCCGAACGGCAGCGTGGTGCCCCACCCGCCGTCCGCCAAGGACAATTACTCGCAGGACTGGAGCTGGTCGCAGTTGGAGGACACCTACGGCATGGTCAACGCCGAGTATGACCTCAATGACCACTGGACTGCCTATGTCGGCGGCGGCGCCAAGCACACCCGCGAAAACGGCGAATACTCGTCACTCTACGTGAGTGACAAAAGCGGCACGGCGAAGACCGGCTTCCTCTACTCGCCTCACGATGAGGACAACAAGAGCGCTGTCGCCGGGCTGAACGGCCACTTCGACACCGGCCCCGTGACGCACCAGATGAACTTCGGTTTGTCAGGCATGTGGGGGGAACAACGGTCCGCTTACGAGGCGATTCTGGTTGCCAATCGCCAACCCAACAATTTGTACAATCCGGTGCAAATTCCGCGTCCGAGCGTCACCTATTTTGGTTCAGACATTCATGATCCGCGCATCGTGGGCAAGAACCGGATCAAGAGCGCGGCGGTTTCCGACACACTGGGCTTTGTCGATGATCGGGTTCTGCTGACCGTGGGCGTGCGGCGCCAAACCCTTGAGGTCGATGCCTGGAATACCGCCTCCGGGGCACGAAGCGCCAACTACGATGAGTCGATCACGACGCCCGTATACGGTCTGGTGCTCAAGCCATGGGATCACGTCTCCTTCTATGCCAACCGGATCGAAGGGCTGGCGCAGGGGCCGACCGCGCCTGCGACCAACGTCACCAACCCCAATGAAGTGTTCCCGCCCCGCCGAAGCAAGCAAACCGAGGCAGGTGTGAAACTGGACTGGGACGACTATGGCGCGACCTTCGGCGTCTATCGCATCGAACAGCCCAACAGCGCCACGACTCTCCTGCCGGGCAACCGGCTGGGCACCTTCAATGTTGACGGCGAACAGGTCAACAAGGGCCTGGAAATGAACATCTTCGGTGAGCCCCTCGACGGTCTGCGCCTGCTAGCCGGTGCGACGTTCATGCACACCGAACTGAGCAAAACGTCCAACGGCCTTACCGACGGCAACCGCGCCGCGGGCGTGCCGCGCTTCCAGTACAACCTGAGCACCCAATGGGACATCCCGGGCCTGGAAGGCGCGGCACTGAGCGGCCGGATACTGCGAACCGGTGGCGAGTACATCAACGCCGAAAACACCTTGAGCATTCCGGCCTGGACCCGCGTCGACCTCGGCGCCCGCTATGGTTTCAAAGCCGACGACAAGTACATCACCCTGCGCGCCAACGTCGAAAACGTCGCCAACAAGGCGTATTGGGCTTCGGCGTCAACCGCGAACAACTACCTGACGCAAGGTGAGCCGAGAACGTTGAAGGTGTCGGCGACGGTGGATTTTTAGACGCTACAAGCTACGTCGTGATTTCCTACTGATAGTGACGGGTTCTGCGGGTCAGGTGGTGCATGCGGCCGGACTGACCTTCGCCGCCATTGCCTGACTGCGCAACAATCAAACCACCCGTTTCAAATCCACCCCCAGCGCCTGCGCGAACGCTTTGACCAGCGGGCTGCGCGGGGCGTTTTGGCGCAGGATGAGATTGAACGGTGTGCTCAGGCGAATCACGTCCGGGCGCAAGGCGCGGAGCTGGCCATCGTGCACCAGATGGCGGGCGTAGTGCTCGGGCAAAAAACCAATGAAACGCCCCGTGAGGATCAGAATCGCCACCGCCTCGACCTGTGAGGCTGACGCCGACTGGCTGTCGTAATTGACGAAACTGGCCTTGTCGCGGTGAATCGCGTAGCGATGGTTGATCACTTGGTAGTGACGCAGGCTGTCGATGTCCAGAGCCTGATCATCCACATCGAACAAGGGATGCCCCGCCGCGCAATAGGCGTGTGACGGCTCTTCGTACAACTCGAAGTAATCGAACTCTTCACGACGCTGGTACACCGGCACGATCCCGACGCTCAATCGCCCTTCGACCACGCCCCGCTCTATCTCGTCAAGTTGCGAGGCATGCAGGCGCAATCTGACTTTGGGCGCTTCATCATGCATTGTTCTGAGGGATGCAATTAACGGCGAACGTTTATCGGACATCGTGTTGTCGATAACGCCAATACTCAGATCGCCAATCAATTCATTTTGCGCTGAACTAATGCGGTCACGAAAAGTGTCCACCGAGGCGAATAATTCGATGGACGCCTGATAGACAAGTTTGCCTTCTTCGGTCAGATGAAAACCTTCTCGCCCTCGCGTACACAGGCGCATGCCGATGCGAATTTCGAGGTCGGAAATCTGCTTGCTGATCGCCGCGAGGCCCACGTTCAGCTCGTTTTGCGCCGCACTGAACCCTCCGGCTTCGACAACGGCCTGGAAGACGCGCAGCAGTTTGAAGTCCATTCCGCTGAGCGACAAGGGTGGGCGAATCCCCGGTTTGGGCGGCACGTTTCCAGAAGTGGAAAGTGGAGTTTCCATAATGCTTATTTACCTCGCCCGTTAGATTCAACAGGCTTTGACCCACAACAAAAACGTGCCCGATTGATAATAATGAACACAGAAAATGGCGATTGGCAACCATCTGCATGACGCCCTGATCAGTGACCCGGTTACTGAATTCAGACCATAAAACCTGACACTTCGATCAGGACCTTGAACGCTTTACTGCCCTCACTCTCAGCGATTACACCCGCCTCGAATGCGTGCCCGAACACACACCGACCGGCCTGACGATCACCCGCTGAAATCGAACACCACGGCCTGAACACGCTTCGGAGAAACACCATGAACCAGAACCCGGCAGAGCGTCTGCAAGCCGAACGCAAGAAGGCCGAAAACGAGTTCGACATCACTCAGTACGAACACGTCCCGCGCCGCTATTACGGGCGGATTTTCTTCGCCACATTGATCGTCGTCGCGTTGGCAGGCCTGGTTCGCGCCTTCGCCAACGGCCAGATCGAATGGGGCTATATCGGTCAGTTCCTGACCTCCGAAGCCATTTTGTGGGGCCTGCTCAACACCATCATCATGTCGATTCTGGCGATGGTGCTGGGGGTGTTGATCGGCGTGATCACGGCGATCATGCGCATGTCGGCCAACCCGATCCTGCGCTATGTGGCGATCACGTACACCTGGCTGTTTCGCGGCACGCCGCTGATTCTGCAACTGCTGCTGTGGTTCAACCTGGCGCTGATTTTCCCGGTCATCGGCATTCCCGGCGTGTTCGCACTCGACACCGTGAGCCTGATGACACCCTTCGTGGCAGCACTTCTGGGGCTGAGCATCAATCAGGGTGCGTACACCGCTGAAGTGGTGCGCGCAGGTTTGCTGTCGGTGGACACCGGCCAGTACGAGGCGGCGAAATCCATCGGCATGCCCCGCCTGCAAGCGCTGCGTCGGGTGATTCTCCCCCAGGCCATGCGCGTGATCATTCCGCCAGTGGGCAACGAATTCATCGGCATGGTGAAAATGACCAGTCTGGCCAGCGTGATTCAGTACTCCGAGCTGCTGCACAACGCGCAAAACATCTACTACGCCAACGCGCGCGTGATGGAGCTGCTGATCGTCGCCGGTATCTGGTATCTGGCGGTGGTCACCGTGTTGTCGTTCGGCCAAAGCCGTCTGGAGCGTCGCTTCGCTCGTGGCGCTGGCAAGCGTTCGTAATCAGGCCCTGGAGTTGCACATGAACAAAAGCCACATGAGAAGCATCGTCAAAGCCGTCGGCCTGAACAAATACTACGACCAGTTCCACGCCCTCAAGGACGTCAGCATCGAAGTCGAGCAAGGCGAGGTGCTGTGCATCATTGGCCCTTCCGGGTCGGGCAAGAGCACCTTGCTGCGCTGCGTCAACCAGCTTGAAAAAATCGACAAGGGCGGCCTGTGGGTCGATGGCGAACTGGTGGGTTATCGCGTCGTCGGCAACAAGCTGCACGAACTGACCGACGTGCAGATCGCTCGCCAGCGGCTGAGCACCGGCATGGTGTTTCAGCGCTTCAACCTGTTCCCCCACATGACCGCGTTGCAGAACGTGATCGAAGGCCCGATTCAGGTACTCAAGCGTTCGCCCAAGGAAGCCAACGACGAGGCCATCGAGCTGCTGGCCCGTGTCGGTCTGGCAGACAAGCGCCACTCCTATCCCGTCGAATTGTCTGGCGGCCAGCAACAACGCGTGGCCATCGCCCGCGCGCTGGCGATGCGGCCCAAACTGATGCTGTTCGACGAGCCCACTTCTGCCCTCGACCCGGAGCTGGTGGGCGAAGTGTTGTCGGTGATGCGTGACCTCGCGCACACCGGCATGACCATGATCGTTGTGACCCATGAACTGGGCTTCGCGCGCGAAGTGTCCAACCGCATGGTGTTCATGGACGGCGGCCAGATTGTGGAGGCCGGCAGCCCCGAAGACATTCTAATAAGTCCACAAAACCCACGAACCCAAAGCTTCATTTCTGCCGTTCGCACTTAAACCAGAACAAACGAGAACGACCATGAAAAAACTGATCCTCCCCGCATTGCTCGCAGGCCTCATGGCCTCCCCTGTGGTCTTTGCCGACCTGCCTGCCGCCATCAAGGACAAAGGCGAAATCACGGCGGCCATCGTGCCGAACTATCCGCCGATGGACTTCAAGGACACCAGCACCAATACCCTGACCGGCCTGGACGTCGATCTGGGCAACGCGCTGGCCGAGCGGCTGGGCGTGAAAATCAAATGGCAGGAAACGGCCTTCGAGCAGATGGTCAGCGGTTTGGTCACCAAGCGCTTCGACATCATCCTGTCGGGCATGACCGACACCGCCGAGCGCCAGAAGTCCGTGACATTCGTTGACTACTTCACCAGCGGTCCGCAGTTGTACACGCTGACCAAAAATGCCGAACTCAACCAGCTGACCGACCTGTGCGGCAAGAAAGTCGGTACCAGCCGCCGCACCACCTGGCCTGCTGAAATCGCGGCCTGGAGCAAGGAAAACTGCGAGGCCGCAGGCAAACCGGCCATTGTCGTGACGGGTTCCGAAGGTTCGGCCGACGCCCGCGCGCAACTGCGTCAGGGTCGTCTGGACGCCGCGATGCAGGGCAGCGAAACCATTCCTTACCTGATGTCGCAAGAGAAGGACACCTACAAGCCCATCGGTTTGGCGATCTCCAAACAGTTCACAGGCCTTGGCGTGAACAAGTCCAACCCCGAGCTGGCCAAGGCCATCGCGGACGCGTTGCAGGCGATGATCGATGACGGCACCTACGGCAAGATCCTGAAGAAATGGGAGCTGGAGCAGGGTGCGGTGGCCAGGATCGGTATGAACCAGGGGCAGTAATCCCTATGGGAGTCGGCTTTCTGGCGAAAGCGGTGGGTCATTCAGAAAGAAAGTGTCTGACACTCAGCATTCGCCAGCAAGCCGGCTCCCACACAGGTTTACGGCGCTCCATGAGATCGGCGCCAAGGCTTGAACAAGGACAAAATAACAACAGTGGTCACCTACTCCCTCGTCATCCGCCGCCTGATGGTCTGCTCGCTGACCATCGTCATGAGCCGGGCGATGACCAGCCCGTTACTCACGCTGTTCCTGAGCACGAAGCTGGGCCTGAACCAGCAGGATGTCGGGCTGCTGATGGGCATCGCGGTG
Organism: Pseudomonas sp. Pseu.R1; assembly: GCF_045764065.1. Lineage (NCBI taxonomy): Bacteria > Pseudomonadati > Pseudomonadota > Gammaproteobacteria > Pseudomonadales > Pseudomonadaceae > Pseudomonas > Pseudomonas sp. Pseu.R1. The sequence continues at coordinate 3,356,266 of NZ_JBJGEE020000001.1, forward strand.
TTTCTCGCAACCCTCCTGGGGCTTTACGGCGGCTACATCATCGACCGACTGGAAAAGCGCAAGCTGCTGATTCTGGCGATGCTCTCCAGCGCCATCGGCTTCACCCTGCTGACCTTCGCCCAGAACGTTTACCTGACCACGCTGACTCTGGTGCTCACCGAAACCGCGTCGGCGCTGTTCCTGATTGGCTCCAAGGCGATCATCAGCGAGAACCTGCCCATCGGCCAGCGCGCCAAGGTCTTTTCGTTGCGCTACACCCTGACCAACATCGGCTATGCCACAGGCCCCATGCTGGGCGTGGTAATTGCCGGGCAACTGCCGCTCGCGCCGTTCTTGATCGCCAGTGCCATCGCCTTCGGCAGCCTGTTTTTGATGATCGGCATCCCGCCAACGGTGACCCGCGGCAAAAACCAACCCCGCAGTTTTCTCGACACCCTCGCCACGCTCAAAAACGATCGCACGCTGATTCTGTTTACGGGCGGCAGCCTGCTCAGCACCATCGTTCACGGCCGCTACACCCTGTACCTGTCGCAATTTCTGCTGGTGACGCACGCCTCGGAGCAGGCGTTGAAAATCCTCTCAGCCGTACTGGCCTGCAACGCGATCACGGTCATCCTGATGCAGTATCAGATCGGTCGTTTCCTCAAACGCGAGCAACTGCCCTACTGGATTTGTCTGGGCACGGCCTTGTTCGCCCTTGGGCTGCTGGGCTTCAGCTGTGCCGAAACGACCCTGGCCTGGTGCGCGGCAATGTTCGTGTTCACGTTAGGCGAGATGATCATCTACCCCGCCGAATACCTGTTCGTTGACACCATCGCCCCGGACCACCTGCGCGGCAGCTATTTGGGCGCACAGAACCTCGCGGCTTTCGGTGGCGCCCTGAGCCCGGTGATTTGTGGTTATTTATTGATCAACTCACCTGCGCCAACGATGTTCTATGTATTGGCCTGCCTGACGGCGGTGGGCGGCACGTTGTGCTTTCTGGCGGGGCGAAATGCGCGATTGATGAATGCCGACGTTCCCCTCTGACCCTACTCATATGCGAATGGCCTTGCCCCTGTAGGAATGGGGCGCCTTCTGTAATTGTCACTTTTCAAATTCGCCCCAAACAGGCGAGTATGTCCGGCCTAGAGCTGTCGGTCTGAAAGGCCTTTACGAGACCACTTGCAAGCCTGTCCCAGACTGTCCTGATTTCCACTTCCCTGACGAAAAGGATATCGAGTAATGAACTACCGCATTCTTGGCCAATCCGGCCTCAAGGTTTCGACACTGACACTGGGTTCGATGATGTTCGGCGTGCAGACCGGCACCGAAGAGTCGCTGCGCATCATCGACAAGGCCTGGGACGAGGGCGTGAATTTCATCGACACGGCCAACGTCTACAACGCCGGGCGCTCCGAAGAGATCGTCGGCGAGGCCATCGCCAAGCGTCGCAGCGAATGGGTGCTGGCGACCAAAGTCGGCAGCAGTTCCGGCAACACTGCGCCCAACACCAGCGGCCTGAACCGCAAGCACATCTTCAACGAGATCGAATCCAGCCTGCGTCGGCTCGACACCGACTACATCGACATTCACTACCTGCACAAGGAAGACCACAGCACTCCGCTGGAGGTAACCGTCTCGGCCATTGGCGATCTGATTCGCGAGGGCAAGATTCGTTACTGGGGCGTGTCCAACTTCCGTGGCTGGCGTATCGCCGAAGTGGTCAACGTGGCCCAGCGCCTGGGCGTCGACAAACCGGTCATCAGCCAGCCGCTGTACAACATCGTCAACCGCCAGGCGGAACTTGAGCAGATCACCGCCGCCAAGTTCTACGGCTTGGGCGTGGTGCCTTACAGCCCACTGGCACGTGGAGTGCTCAGCGGCAAATACGCGCCGGACGTGACTCCGGATGCCAGCACCCGCGCCGGACGGCAGGACAAGCGGATTCTGGAAACGGAATGGCGCACCGAGTCGCTGCACATCGCGCAGAAGCTGCAGCAGTACACCAAGGACAAAGGCATAGGCCTGGTGGAGTTCGCCATTGCGTGGGTGTTGAACAACCAGGCCGTGACCTCGGCCATCGTCGGCCCGCGCACCGAGGAACAATGGGACAGCTACACCAAAGCCCTAAGTGTGAAAATTACGGCGGAAGATGAAGCCTTCATCGACTCGCTGGTGACACCGGGCCACGCCTCGACGCCTGGCTTCAACGATGTGCAGCATTTTGTGACGGGGCGGTATATCTAACCCAATAACCTTGTGAGAGTCGGCTTGCTGGCGAAGACCATAGGTCAGTCAACATCGTCAGCAAGTCGGACACAGAGCGTTTGTACCCAACCATAGAATCTCCCACAGCAGTGAGTACGCGCTCTATTCCCAAGGCGCAGGATCGCCAAACAACTGCCCTTGCACGCCCTGAATCCCCATCTCCCGCAACACGACAAACTCTCCTTCTGTCTCCACCCGTTCAGCAATCAACGGCAAATCAATACTGTGTGCCGCGCGCTGTATGGCCTCGATGAACAACCGTTTGTGCCGCTCCCGATCAATGGCGCGGATGTAACTGCCTTCGATTTTCAGGTACGCCAGCCCCAGGCTCGACAAATTGCCAATCATGCTGAAACGCCCGCCGAAGTGTTGCAGCGCAAGCGAGTAGCCCATCTCCCTCAGTTGCCTCGTCAGGTCTTCCAGCCCCTGCTGATCCGGCATCTGATCCTCGCTGATTTCCAGCACCAACCTTGAGGCCAGATGCGCATGGCGTTTGAGCAGCTCCATCGCTTCGCCTAGCGCGAAGGCGTCGCAAAGCGTGGCGGCAGAGAGGTTCAGGGCCAGTGTCTGATCGTGCCGGGGTAGCTGCTCGAAGACCGTTTCGAGCATCACCCGATCATGACGCGCCGACCAGCCAAAGCGCTCGATCCACGGCAGAAAGCGTCCCGCCGCAAGCGTTTGTGAATCCTCGTCGAACACCCGCGACAGCACCTTGAAATGCAACACGCGGCTGACATCGCTGGCGTCCATCACCGGCTGGAAGAACAGTTGAAAACGCCGCTCGGTCAGGGCCTGATCCAGCAGTTCGTACCAGGCGTGGTGGTCGTCTTCCAGACTTCCGACCGCGCTGTGCTCAATGCAATGCCAGATCGTCTCGCTCTGGGCCTCGGCCTGAGACAGCGCCTGATCTGCCAGCCCCAGCAGCGTCTGCGCCGAGTCTCCCGGACTGTATGGCGCCAGACCTATGTACGCCGCCGGGCTGACATCCGAGGCACCGGTACTGCGTAAACTGCTCAGGGCCGTTTCCAGCTCATGGGCCAGTTGCAGCGCCTCCTCTTTCACCAGTCCCGGTGCCAGCACCGCAAACTCGCCGCCACGAATCCGGCTGATCAAATGCCGCGCTTCGGCGTGATTGAAGCACTGTCGCACCAGCACATCGCTGACCGAGACCAGCAGTGCATCGGCTTTCTGGCCGCCCATTCGCTCATTCAGCCCGGCCAGATCGTTGATTCGCATCAGCAGCAGGTAGCCCGAACGCGTGTCTTCCACTTGGCTGACGTGCTCGTTGAGGCGCATGTCGAAATAGCGTCGGTTGGCGAGACCGGTAAGGCTGTCTTCGTAGCATTCGATCCGCAGTTTTTCCGTGCGCTCGGCCTGTTCCTGAAAAAGCGCCTTGAGCTTGTCGACCATCTGATTCATGGCCTGCACGACCCGGCGCAATTCCGGCGTGACCGGCAACTGCGGCACGCTCAAAAATTCGCGACGGCCAATGGCTTCGGACTGTTCGACCATGTAATCCAGCGGCTTGAGCTGGCGTCGCAACAGCCACGCCCCCAACAGAAAGCTGACAATCCCGCACAGCAGCAGCCACCCCAGATTGCCCAACGCGGCCTGCCACAGCTTGCCAATGGCGAACATTGGGTGGCTGACCACTTCGACCCGCGCCGCCGGGCGCCAGCCTCGGCTGACAATCGCGCTGGCCCCCGCAGGCTGCAATGCGATGAGCTTGATGAACCAGTCCGGCGCAGTGGCCGCAGGTACGGCATTGCGCTCGACAATGACCTTACCGGTGGCCGGGTTCACTACTCGAATACGCGCGTAATAGCCGCTGTCGAAAATCGAGCTGACCATCAGGTCCATCATGGTCGGATCATCCACCGAAGGCTTCAACGACAACGCCAGTGCGGTGGCCGCGTCCTGCGCGTGGGAGCGCAACTGGTTGACGTACTGATCGCGGGAGCTTTCCAGGCTGACCATGAAGCCACCGCTAAAGGCGACGACCATGAACAGGCAGATGGCGATCAACAGCTGTTTGAACAGGGTCATGGGCGAATCCTTGTTCTGGCAAATGGCTCAGGGCGTGTTGCCCTCGACCGGAAAACCTTCGGCTTTCATCTTGTTCAACACGTCCTGCCAGCGGGACAGCTGTTTGATATCCCCCGCGATGCTGTTGCTGCCAAACGTGGCGTCCGTAGCGTCCGGCAACCACACGCCCTCGCCATTGAAGGCGTACACCGGCAGCAGATCCTTACGTGCGTCGGCGCGCTCAATGGTGTCGGTCAGGCTGTCGAGCACCAGCGGCTCGCCGTCGGCATCCGGGTAATACGTCAGCACCATGTGCGCGCGTTCCGGGTTGAGCACCTTGACGTAGGTGATCAGCAGTTTGTCCGCAGGCATGCCCGACTGCCGCAAGCTGAAATACTTGGCGATGGCGAAGTCCTCGCAGTCACCCGCGCCTTTCCACAGCGCTTGGACGGGCGTCGCCCAATAGTCGTCCATGTGCCACAAATCGATGTCTTCGACGTAGCGCAACTCTTGGTTGAAAAACTGGTTAACGCGCTGCAACAGCTCAAGATCATTGCCCGGTTTACGCCCTGCGAGCATCGCCCTCCACTCATCGATCCGGTGCCGCCCCTCCGTTGCCGGGCCGTACAGTGCTGTCGCCCGGCGCGTGATCAATGAAAAGTCCCAATCGGCATTTGCCAGACTCGCCACTACGACACTCGCCAGCAATACCTGGCAGAGCGTGCGCGCAAGCCGGTCAACAGCGAAATGGATCGCCAATGCGGTCAGTCCAAAGGGGTCGACGGGAGGTACTCGCTGACGAGGCTCCAACCGAGGAAAATAATGGCATCTGGCGATCATTGGCTTGCGAATCAATGACTTCGATTGTCTGCGCACGTGAGCGTTGGAATGCCGCGTTCAGGCGACCGTTTTCCGACGCCTCGTATCGCTCAAAGGATAGAACACCCCACGCACATGAACGCCATAAAGCCTTGTAGAATGCGCTCCGCCGCAGCCAGGTCAGAGATGTTTCAAAGTTTGACAAGGCCGAATACGGCCTCTAGTGTTCCATTGGATCCAATGTCTGGTCAGCAAAGAAGAAGTGACGATGCGCAGGGCTGAAAAAGAACAATTTCTGCGGGAAATCCTCGGTAGCGAGCAACCGCCCGCGCATTTGGCGCGCGGGGTGATCGAGGAAAAATTGCGCGCAGCGATACTCGACGGGCGTCTCCCGGCGGGCGTTGCCCTGCGTCAGCAAGAGCTGGCCACACTGTTTGGCGTCAGTCGCATGCCCGTGCGCGAAGCCTTGCGCCAGTTGGAAGCCCAGTCGCTGCTGCGGGTCGAAACACACAAAGGCGCTGTCGTCGCGCCACTGATCAACGAAGACGCCACCGATGCCTACGCACTGCGCATTCTGCTGGAATCCGAGGCGCTACGGCAGTCGATTCCCCTGCTGACCGCCGATGACATCCAGACCGCTCGCGGCTACATCGAACAGCTCGAAATCGAAACCGATTATTCGAAGATGGGCACGCTCAACCGCCTCTTCCACATGACGCTATACTCCCGGGCCACCAACAAGCGTCTGCTCAAGCTGGTGGAAGACGGGCTGAACGAGGAGGAGCGTTTTCTGCGCTTCAACCTCAAATACATGGGGTTGGGCAAGCTGTCCCAGCACGACCACTATGAATTGCTGCGCATGGCTGAAGCCGGTGACGCCAAATCCACCATCGACGCCCTGGCTCACCATTTGAATCGTGGTGTGGCGGCCATCAACACGTATTTGAATAGCCGACCTGCGGAAGTCGCCAAACCCGCCTCGGCGTCAAGGAAGCGCGCCCTCACCCAATGAGGGTTCGACGGTCGTGAGCGGCGACAGCTCACGATCCAGCATCGCCCCCCCTGCTTGCGGCCGCCATTGGTCGGATGAGGCACGGGGTTATTGAGCATCGGATACGCGATGCCAGCGCCGAAGGACCCGGCCCCACGGATATCAGTAGTCTGCCCACGCAGGCTTGGGGAACCCCCTGTGTACGCTGAAAAAAGCAAATGGCTGATGGTGGTCAATTCCGGACAGCCCGTCAGGACGCGCCTGATCTGCTTCCCCCACGCGGGCGGCGATCCGGAGCAGTTTCGTGAATGGTCCGAAGGCCTGGCCGACCATATCGAGCTGGTCACCCTGCGTCTGCCAGGCCACGGCAGTCGCCTCAAGGAAACGCCTTACGATCAGTGGGCGCCGTTGCTGGAAGATACCTTCCTGGCGCTACAGCCCTACCTTACCGAACCTCACGCGTTCTATGGCCATAGCTTCGGCGGACGAGTCGCGTACGAGATGGCGCGTCTGGCGCAATCTCACTATCCCGGTCTGACCCGCCATCTCTTCATCTCCGGCTGTCGCAGTCCCGACAGCCGCCAGCCGACGCCTTACCTGCACACCTTGCCCAAAGACGACTTCATCCAGGCTTTGATCAAACTGGGCGTCGCGCAGGAGTCCATGCTGCACGACAAGAAACTGATGCGCCTGTTCGAACCGGTGATACGCAGCGACCTGAAGCTTTCGGAATTATGGTCTCACTGCCCTGATGGAGGCCTGGACATCCCGTTGACCGCGCTTTACGGCAGTGACGACCCGGTCGATACCGCCACCAGCATGATGAACTGGCGCGAGTTTACCCGCCGCGAGTTCGAATTGATTGAAGTGCGCGGCAGTCATAATTTCCTCATCTCGCAGCGCGATCGCCTGCTGCACATTATCAACACCCACCTGGGCCTGCTCGACGTCTGACCCTCCCCGACACACATCCCCCTCGGCAAACACATCCCTCCTTAGCAGTCCGGCTTGCCGGCGGCAGCGATCTCACATTCGCCACCGCAGGCAAGCCATGTCTGCTACACACCCTCATCTAACGTGAAATCTGCCCACGCCAGCCGAGCGCAGTTTTCGGTTTCAGGCACACTCGGGCAGTGAACCCCCTGCTGTCGGTTCCGCAAACGCAATTCTCATGGAGCAGCGAAAGGAGCAGTGCCAGGGCGCAGACGTAATGAGGGATGTCCATCTACGTCGCCCACAAAAATCCTTCTACAGCGATTATTCAGTTAACGCGCAATGCCGAACGAGGCATTCGTTCATTATTATCAATTCTGGCCCAATTGAGTCGGAAGGGTTGCGCTCACCCAAATAAAACTCTGGACCGAAGTTTTATCAGGACACTTCACGCCCGGTTTTATATACGTAAAAAATTATTAAAAAGTGTTTGCGAACGAATTAACAAGTGAATTAACGTTTTCTCGTCGCCCCACAGACGACAGCGCAGCCCTTCATACACGGGCCGCACAGCAAAGGCTTGTTCCGACTTCCACGTACCAAGCCTGTTATTGACAACGACCATTAAACGAAAGAACTGTTCGTCGCTCGCGCTCGCCCATCGGTTAGGCAGGCCCTTATTTGGCGCTCTCAATTCGTCCAATTAATGCTTGACCGATTTCAATAAGCGCCAAGGCTTGAACAGGAAACTTTAACTTCAAGGACGTCACAATGAGCATTCAAAAACAATTGCTAACCCGCAAGAAATTCGAATTAAGCGCCCATCCAATCTTCTCCGAAATTGATTCAATTGACGTTCTTCGGCGCTTCATGGAGGCACACGTTTTTGCGGTCTGGGACTTCATGTCGCTGACCAAGCGACTGCAGCAGGAACTGACCTGCACCCGCTTGCCCTGGTTGCCGCCCAAAGACCCGAAAGCCGCACGTCTGATCAACGAAATCGTCTTGGGCGAGGAATCCGATGATCGTCTCGATCACGGTCATTACAGCCATTTCGAACTGTATCTGGACGCCATGCGCGAAGTTGGCGCCAGTACGGCGCGAATCGAACGCTTCGTCGAGCTGCAAAAGGAAGGCGTTCACTACCAAACCGCGCTGGAGCGAGTAAAAGCGGGCAAGGCCGAAGCCTGCTTCGTTCGGGACACACTGGATATCGCCCTCAACGCCCCCGCCCACAGCGTCGCCGCAGCGTTTTTGCATGGCCGCGAGAGCGTCATCCCGCAGATGTTCCAGCGCATCCTCGACGACTGGGGCATCACCGCCAATCAAGCGCCAACCTTCCGCTACTACCTGGAACGTCACATCGAAGTTGATTCCGAGGACCACGGCCCGGCAGCCGAATCACTGCTGGCGCGCCTCGTCGACGGCGATGGGCAACGCGAGCAACAAGTCTACGAAGCAGCCATCGCCGCCGTGGAAAGCCGCATTGCGCTGTGGGACGCCCTGCGCGTGAGCATGCGCGAACCGGCACTTGAGGTCAGCGCGTAAGCGCCTGCCAATCCCCTCAGCCAAGAACACAAGGACGACATCATGAGAGCCGAAGATTACCTGTCCTTTGCCGATGCCTGGGAAGGTCGCGCAACGATCCGCACCCGCCCGCGCCGCATCGTCGAGAACGACGCCAAACTCATCTATCCGCTGAGCCGCCAACCGTTGGTGCTGAGCGACACGTTCACCCGCGAATGCCCGCATTTGCGTGACTTTGCGCTGATCCAGAGCCTGTACAAATTCATCAACGACGTGGTGATTTTCGAGACGGAAATCGTCGACAAGACCGCCCGCAGCATCGCCAAGGACAACTTCGCGATCCGCTTTCCCTTCGCCTGCCGCTACGACGCCATGACCGTTGTGGTCGACGAGGATTATCACGCGCTGGTGGCCATGGACTTCATGCAGCAGACCATCGCCCTGACCGGTATTCAGCCCGTCCACCTGCCGCTGGAAATAGAATTGAGCCGGGCGATTCCCGCTGCGCTGGCATTGGCGCCCGATCATCTGCGCAGCGCTGTCGAGCTGATCTGCGTGGCCATTGCCGAAAACACCGTGACCAATGATGTCGCCGCGTTCGCCAAGGACGACACGGTCAAACAATCAGTCAAGGGCCTGATGGCCGATCACCTGCTCGACGAAGGTCGCCATTCGGGCTTCTGGGCGCGTCTGGTGCGCATCTACTGGAACGCCGCGCCTGAAGAGGACCGGCAAACCATCGCGCACATCATGCCGGTGTTCATTGCTCAATATTTGACCAATGACATTCAGAAAGGCTTCGACTTCGTGCTCATCGATCACTTGGACGTCACCGAATCGGTCAAACAGGCGTTGCGGGAGGAAGCCCAGGCGATGTGCTTCCCGATCAATCGGCATCACCCGCTGGTGGGCAATATCGTGCGGTTCTTCAAGACCAGCTCGATGCTCGATTCGACCTGTGTTCAACACGCCCTCGCTGACTATTTGCCCGTGGGAGGTGTGCAATGAAACGCCTGGCGATTGTGCTCATCGGCCACAGTCGGGCGTTGAGCGAACTGTGCGCGGCGCTCGACAGCCATGGCCACCAGATCCACGCATTGACCGACGCTCAAGCGCTGGAAAGCAGCCCATTGAGCGACGTATCGATGCTCATCGAAGACGGCACGCTGGAATTGTCGAGCGCCCGATTGCACGCCTTCAAGACCGCCGTCCATCTTGGATTGCGAGTCGGCCTGACGCCCAGCATGCACGCGGGGCTGCCGCAGGTTGAATGGCTGTGCTGGTATGGGTCGGCCACTGCGCAACGTCTGATTGTGCGGGAGTCGGTGCCTGTCGAGCCTTCGGGCAACGGTCGCCAGTTGCGCGACAGCGCGGTGGCGGCGCTGATCGACAGCATTGCGTTGCAGGTCAGCCGCTTTTCTCGCGACCCCGAGCACTTCATCCGGAGCGAACGGGTCGAGCCGCCCCGCAGTGAATGGCAGGAAGGCATGCAGAAGCTGGACCGGCTGGCCTTCGAGCACCGCTTCAATCACACCGCTGAGCCTCATCTGCTGAACATCGCTCAGTCGTCTCTGGTTGCGCGACTGGACCGCAGTTTCAGTCAATTTGGCGAACGCTGTGCACTGGAAATCGACGGTCAACACATTCGCTACGACACGCTGCGCGCCCAGGCGGTGGCTATCCAGCAACGCATGACGGCGTTGCTGGATCAGGTCGAAAACCAACCGTTGGTGATCGGCATCTGCCTGCCCAAGTCCACTGCGCTGTTTGCCGGGATTCTGGCCGTTCTGGGGTACGGCGCGGTTTATCTGCCCCTCGACCCCAGCCAGCCCTTGCAGCGCCAGCAGTACATTCTGGAAAACGCAAAAGCGGCGTTGCTGCTGCACGACGGTCAACACCCTTTGGCCGACTCATGCGTACCGGGGCTGAACATCTGCGACATCGCCCCCACGCCAACGTCTCAGTCCTTGATGCGACGGGAGCCTGAAATCAATGCGCCGTGCATGGCGCTGTACACCTCGGGCACCACCGGGCATCCCAAGGGCGTGATGCTCAGTCAGCACAACCTCAGTCATTTCACGGCCTGGTACGCGGACTATGTCAGCCTCAGCGAGCACAGTCGGGTATTGCAGTTCTCGACCTTGAGTTTCGATTCATCGGTGATCGACATCTTCCCGACCCTGCTCAGCGGCGCCGAACTGGTGGTCGCCAACGAGGATCAACGACGCGATCCGCTGCAACTGGTCGAGCTGCTGGGCCAGAACCTCAGCCATGCCTTTCTGCCGCCTGCGCTGCTGAGCATTCTGCCGCTGGATACGCCGCTGACGCTCCAGCACCTGTGCACAGGCGGCGACGTCTGCGAGCCGTATGTCATCGAGCGGTTGGCGTCGCAGTGCGCGTTCCACAATTTGTACGGCCCGACCGAAGCCACGGTGCTGATCACCGCCGGGCAATTTCAGCCCGGTAGTAGCAACCGCAACCTTGGGCGCCCCATCGCCAACAGTCAATTGCTGATTCTGGACGAGCAGCTACAGCCGGTTGCCGAGCAAACGCCGGGCGAGTTGTACATCGTCGGGCCGGGCGTGGGGCTGGGTTACATCCATAACCCGGCGCTCACCACCGAGCGCTATGTGCACATCAATCTGGGTGACGGCGAGACCTTGCGCGCCTATCGCACGGGCGACATCGGCAAATGGACTGACGAGGGCATTGAGCTGTCGGGCCGTCGAGACAATCAGGTGAAAATTCGCGGATTCCGGGTTGAACCGGAAGAAATCGAACATTGCCTGCGCGACAGCCAACTGTATCGCCAAGTCGCCGTGGTGGTGGATGAGCAGCGCCGGATCCTAGCCTTTCTCGCCCAGCCCCACGGCGTCGAACCTGATGCCGCTCGCCATCGGCTGAAGACCCACGTCGAACGCCTGCTGCCCGATTACATGCGCCCGGCGGCCTATACGGAGCTTGCGAACATGCCGTTCGCGAACAACGGCAAGATCGATCGCAAAGCCTTGCTGCAATTGCCGATCAATCTGATCGAACAGGCGCCCCGCCGTCAGCCGGAAACTGAAAATGAACGCCTGTTGCTGCCGCTGTGGGCGGATTTACTGGAGGTGCCGCCGGGCGACATTTCCACTGATGAAAGCTTCTTCAATCTGGGTGGCCATTCGATTCTGCTTTCGCAGATGCTGCTGGGGATTCGCGAGCGTTTCGGGCGCAGCGTCCCGATCAACCGCTTCATCGAGTCGCCCACGCTGATCAATCTGGCGTCACTGCTCGATACCGAAGGTGCGTCGACCTGGACCGTCAGCCCTCAAGCGATCAACGACGCGACCACCCCCATCGACCTGCCGATAATGCCGGTGGGCAAGTTGGGGGATGTGCACAAGGTCATCCTCACTGGGGCCAACGGCTTTCTCGGCGTGCACATCGTTGAGGCGTTGCTGGCGTGGGGTGCGACCGAAGTGGCGTGCCTGGTGCGTGAGGGCAACGGGCTGACCGCGCAGGACCGTTTCGTCGAATCGCTGCGCGAGAATCGATTGGAACATCTGGACTTGAGTCGGGTGCGCGTCTACGCAGCCGATGTCACTCGGCCGCAACTGGGCCTGAGCGACGAGGTGTACGAGCGGCTTGATCGTGAGTTCGGCGCGCTGGTGCACAACGCCGCGAACGTCAATCACGTTCAGGATTACGAAACGCTGGCCAAAGACAACGTCGCGCCGATCTTCGAATGCCTGCGCCTGTGCGAAGGTCGCAGCAAAAAGGTGTTCAACTTCGTCTCGACACTCTCGGCCTCCAGCGCCGTTGACGCCGATGGCAATGTGCTGGAGGCGCCCGCCGCCGACACCCCGCCGATCTACATCAAGAACGGCTACAACCTGTCCAAGTGGGTCGCCGAACGCATTCTGCAGCAGACCCGAGAACAGGGCGCGTGGGTCAACATTTATCGCCCCGGCAACATCGCGTTCAACAGCGTCACGGGTGTCTGTCAGCCGCACAAAAATCGTTTGATGTTGATGCTCAAAGGCTCGATGCAGTTGGGGCAAGTCCCCGATTTCTCGATGACTTTCGACCTCATGCCCGTGGACTTCCTCGCCCGTTTCATCGGCTTCCACAGCAGCCGTTATCAACCCGCCCGCGCCGTGTTCAACCTGCACAACCCCGAGCCTTTGAGCTGGAGCGGTTACGTCGACGCGTTCCGTGAAGCCGGGCGCGAATTCGAGATGGTCAGCGTTGCGCACTGGCAGACCCAACTGAGCCGGGTCGACAGCCAGAACGCACTGTTTGGCGTGCTCGGCTTTTACCTGGACGGCTTCGAGGAAGACATCGGCGACATCTCGATGATCGCCTACCAGAACGCCCTCGCCGGAGTGCAGCGCATGGGCGAACGCTATCCGCAAAAATCCCCGGCGCTGCTGCGCAAGGGCTGCGACTACCTGAAAGAAATCGACTTCATCTGAACGCAACACCCCACGTACGTAATGGAGAACGACATGAACGCAATCGACACCCTCGTCAACCTGAAACCCGACACGCTGGTGGCCAACCCGGTCGGCGCTCCTGTAGTGGCCTCAGTGACAGTGGCCGCTGAGGCACGGAAAGTCTGGGAAGTCGTCGGTAATTTTGGCGGCTTCGACAAGTTTGTCCTCGCACTGAAGAGCATCGACGTCATTGGCAACGGCGTCGGCGCCATTCGCCACAAGCGCTTCAGGGAGGGCGGACTTGAGGTGGTCGAGCAACTGAACTCGCGCAATGACAAAGCGTTTTCAATGACCTGGACCACGATCTACAACAACCTCGGTGTCGGCAATCTCTGGGCGTCAATGACGGTGACGCCGGGTAGCGGCAACAACAGCGTCGCCACCTGGACAATCGTGGCGGAGCCCGCTGCCGGCAACCCAATGAACGCCGATGAGTTTCGCGCGTTCCTGCAGGGGTTTGCTGATGAGGCCATGGGGAATGTGCAGAAGCTGTTTGGCTAATACACCATAGGGCTGCTGTGGCTGAACAAGCCCTGAACTGTACCTGTGGGAGTGAGCATGCTCACGAATGCGGTGGCCCTGTCGCTGTTGCAGTGCCTGGACTGATGCTTTCGTGAGCAAGCTCACTCCCACAAACCTCCGCAGATACGAGTATGCAAATGTTGCAAATCATCAACCACCCCAACACAATGCGACTAATTATCATTTGAGCAGCGCTGGGGATGGCGCGTATCGATGCCCTCTTGCGACGCGACCCTGCGTACCCTCTACAGCGATCACCACGGCTGGCTCAACGGCTGGCTGCGCAGCAAGCTGGGTAACGCCGCCGATGCCGCCGATCTGGCCCAAGACACCTTCGTTCGTTTGATCAATCGCAGCGAACGGCTGGAGCTGAAAGCGCCTAGAGCGTTTCTGCGCACAGTCGCACGAGGCCTGGTCATCGACCATTGGCGTCGTGAAGAACTGGAACGTGCCTATCTCGAAGCCCTCGCCCAGTTGCCCGAGCACGAAACACCTTCGCCGGAATCCCGTGAACTGGTATTCGAGTTGCTGGAAAGCATCGCCAAAATGCTCGACGGACTCAAACCCAAGGTACGTCGGGCCTTTCTGCTGGCCCAGTGCGAAGGCATACCGTACAAGCAGATCGCCGAGCAGATGAGCATTTCCGTGCGGTCAGTCGAACGCTACGTCGCCGATGCGCTGTATCACTGCTATCAGTTGCGGTATGGCGAATGAGCCAGGCATCGGCGCGAGACCATCAACCCTCTCCAGTCGTGGTGCGCCAGGCCATCGAATGGATGATGCGCTTGAACAACCACTCGGCGAGTCCACGCATGCGTCAACGCTGTGAACAATGGCGTGTTGCACACCCCGATCACGAATGCGCCTGGCAGCGTGTCGTGGCGATGAATGCCGATTTGCACAGCCGCTTTCAGGCATTACCTGCCGGTGGTGCGGTGTTTGATGCGCTGGAAAACAGCGCCCAGCGACTGGGCCGCAGGCAGGCGTTGAAGCTGTTGTCAGGGGTTTTAGTCGTGGGGGCGAGCGCGTACCTGGCCAGAGATGTAGTCCCTTGGCAGCAGTGGAGCGCTGATTTCTCTACCGGTGTCGGGGAACGCAGAGGGATCGTGCTGACGGATGGCACGCGCCTGCGGCTCAATACCGACACAGCTGTGGATCAGGATTTCAGTCCAACCCAGCGCCTGATTCGGTTGAACAAGGGCGAAATTCTCGTCAGATGTAGTGCCGATGCACAGAGCGCCACATCAAGGCCATTACTGGTCAGTTGTCGACACGGGGTGTTCGAGGGACAGTCGGCGCGTTTCGTGGTTCGTCAGGAGTCGGACCATACGCGGCTCAGTGTGACCGAGGGAAGCGTGCTGATCCGCTCGCCGGGTGCGGGTTCGGTGACCGTTCAGGCAGGTCAAAGCTACTCCGTGAATGGACAGCGAGTGGAACGGATACCCCAACTGGACATGGACCCCGGCGCTTGGGCTGACGGCCTGATCGTCACGCGCAACATGCGGCTGGATGACTTCCTCGCCGAAGTTTCGCGCTATCGTCATGGCTACTTGGGCTGCACGCAAGACATCGCCGATTTGCGCCTGTCCGGCGTGTTCCGCCTGGAAGATACCGACAAGCTGCTGGCCATGTTGCCGCAAACACTACCGGTACAACTCAAGTACCGCACGCGTTGGTGGGTGACGCTGCAACGCAACGCATGACGTTCAATTATTTTTGGCGGGTTTCGTTCGCAAGTCCGGCTTAGAGATCAGTACCCCTACTCTCACCGAACTCAACGGAACCCGCAATGACCCGGCTTCAGTGTGCAATGCAGTCCCCTCAGACATACGCTTCAGGCGCAGTCAAACCCTCCCTGCTTGGTTCAGCCATCCGCGCCGCGCTGATTTCCACCACGCTGTCCGCTGGCGTACTGCCCCTGCATGCGTTAGCGGCCGATACGCCAGCCGTCGTCAATCCGGCGCGCAGTTATTCAATCCCGGCAGGTTCATTAGGCGATGCGCTGAACCAGTTCGCGCGCCAGGCCGACATCATGCTCTCGGCCACACCAGAACAGACTGTCGGGCTTAGGTCCCCAGGCCTTCAAGGCAGTTACTCCAACGATCAAGCCCTGGCCATTTTGTTGGGCGGCAGCGGTCTGCAAGCGGTCAGTCAGGACGGCAGCAGCTATGTGTTGCGCAGTGTCAGTGATCAGGCGATGGCATTGCCCAGCACCGACGTGCGCGGCTTCGCATTGGGTAACGCGCTGGGCAGCATGGAGGGCTACAACGCGACCCACAGCCAGATCGCGACCAAAACCAGCACCCCACTGCTGGAGACGTCGCAATCGGTATCAGTCGTGACCCGCGAGCAGATGGACGATCAGGGCGCACAGACCGTTGCTCAGGCCATGCGTTACACGCCGGGTGTGCTGACCAACCCCTATGGCGCGACGCACCGTTACGATTATGTGGCGATGCGCGGCTTCAACGACGGGTCGGTGGACAACATTTACCTCGACGGCCTGAAGTCCATGGGGGATAGCGGCACGTACAGCACGATGCAGGTCGATCCATATTTCCTCGAACGCGTCGATATCCTCAAGGGACCCTCATCAGTTTTGTATGGCCGCAGTTCGCCGGGTGGTCTGGTCGCACTGACCAGCAAGAAGCCGCTGTATGAGCCCTATCACCAAATTCAAGCCACTGTTGGGTCCAACAACCAGCGTGGTGTGGGCTTTGACTTCAGCGGCCCTGTGGATGACGACAAAAGCATTGCCTATCGTCTGGTGGGCCTGACCGATAAATCCGATACCCAGTTCGATAACGCATCAGAGAAGCGCTACGCATTAGCCCCCACACTGAGCATCGACTTCACCGAAGATACATCGTTGACACTCCAGGCCTATCTGCAACATGACCCCGAAGGCGGCTACCACGGCGGCAACCCGGCAGACGGCGTGCTGCATCAGCGCAATGGGCAGCGGATCTCTGAGCACTTCTTTGAGGGTGAACCGGGGATTGATGGCTACAGCCGTAATCAGCAATCCTTCAGCTATCAATTCGAACACCGCTTCAACGAGGTCTTCACCGCTCGCCAGAACTTCCGCTATCTGGATTCGAAAGTGAGTCTGGATCAGGTCTACAGCTACGGCTGGACGAGCCCTACGAGTAATGAGTTGAATCGCTACTACTCGGGTGCGAATGAACACCTGCATTCGTACATCGTCGACAACATGCTGCAAGCGGACTTCTTTACCGGTCCGGTCAAACACACCACCCTGGTGGGCGCGGATTACCAGCGTCGCAAGACAGTCGTCGACTGGCAGAGCGGCTCACTGGCGCCGATCAACGCATTCAACCCGGTGTACGGCAACTCGCAGATCACCTATTACGACCCAACCAGTTACCTGCGCCGTCTGGAGCAGACCGGCATGTACGCGCAAGATTTGATCGAATGGGACAAATGGCGCTTCTCGTTGGGCCTGCGTCATGACTGGGTTGAGACTTCCGACGAAAACCGTATCGCCGAGTTTGGGCGCCCTGAAGGCACCGAGATCAGTGACAAGCGCACCAAAACCACTGGCCGCGCCGGGGTGCTCTATTTGTTCGATAACGGCATTGCGCCGTATCTCAGCTATTCCGAGTCGTTCAACCCCAATTCGTATTCGGATAGTGCAGGCAACCCGCTCGCGCCTACTGATGGCAAGCAATGGGAAGCAGGTATCAAGTATCAGCCACCGGGCACCGACAACTTGTTCACGGCCTCAGTGTTCCGCATCGATCAGGAAAATCTGGCGACGAAGCTGCCCCAAGAGAACTTCTATCGCGCAATCGGTGCGGTTCGCTCTCAAGGACTGGAACTCGAAGCCCATGTCCAGCTCACTGACAATTTGAAGCTTCTGGGTAGCTATACGCTGACGGATATTGACTATTCCAAATCAATGCCCAGCACTGTGAGCGACGTGAATAACAAAGGCAATTCGCCGACTCAGGCACCCAAACATATGGCGTCGATATGGGGTGACTACCGGTTCAACAGTGGAGTACTCGATGGGCTGCGTCTGGGCACAGGTTTGCGCTATGTAGGTTCGAGTTGGGTCGACGCCGAGAACACCCTGAAGGTGCCTTCCTACACGCTATGGGACGCTTCGGTGGGGTACGACTTGAGCAAGGTGGGTCTGAAGGGTGTTGATGTGCGGCTCAATGCAAACAACCTCACCAACGAGAGTTACGTCGCGTCGTGCGCCAGCCTGAACTTCTGCTACATGGGTGAAGAACGCAACGTCAGTGCGACGGTGAGTTACCAGTTCTAAAAGCTGCGACTGCTGACCCCAGCCAGCCTTTGGCAGCAGAGGCTGGCTTTTTTGTCTCGCTAATTTATGAGCCTCCGAAACGACAAAACCCCTGTCTGCGTTAGCAGACAGGGGTTTCGGAATTTAATCTTGACGATGACCTACTCTCACATGGGGAAACCCCACACTACCATCGGCGATGCATCGTTTCACTTCTGAGTTCGGGATGGGATCAGGTGGTTCCAATGCTCTATGGTCGTCAAGAAATTCTGTAGCCGATCCGTTACCAGGTAACGTGTCAGCGAAATTCGGTGACCTTCACTTATAAAGACAAAACCCCGTCTGCTTTCGCAAACGGGGTTCTGCAATTGAATCTTGACGATGACCTACTCTCACATGGGGAAACCCCACACTACCATCGGCGATGTATCGTTTCACTTCTGAGTTCGGGATGGGATCAGGTGGTTCCAACACTCTATGGTCGTCAAGAAATTCGGTGTGCCGACTCGTCTTCCGACGCTTCAGCAAATCAGGTATGTGATATCCGTTCGTGACGCAAACTCTCGGTTCGTGTCGTCTCCACAGTCACCGCAATCCGGCCCTTGGCTCAAATTGCTTGGGTGTTATATGGTCAAGCCTCACGGGCAATTAGTATGGGTTAGCTCAACGCCTCACAGCGCTTACACACCCCACCTATCAACGTCGTAGTCTTCGACGGCCCTTCAGGGAACTCAAGGTTCCAGTGAGATCTCATCTTGAGGCAAGTTTCCCGCTTAGATGCTTTCAGCGGTTATCTTTTCCGAACATAGCTACCCGGCAATGCCACTGGCGTGACAACCGGAACACCAGAGGTTCGTCCACTCCGGTCCTCTCGTACTAGGAGCAGCCCCTCTCAAATCTCAAACGTCCACGGCAGATAGGGACCGAACTGTCTCACGACGTTCTAAACCCAGCTCGCGTACCACTTTAAATGGCGAACAGCCATACCCTTGGGACCGGCTTCAGCCCCAGGATGTGATGAGCCGACATCGAGGTGCCAAACACCGCCGTCGATATGAACTCTTGGGCGGTATCAGCCTGTTATCCCCGGAGTACCTTTTATCCGTTGAGCGATGGCCCTTCCATACAGAACCACCGGATCACTAAGACCTACTTTCGTACCTGCTCGACGTGTCTGTCTCGCAGTCAAGCGCGCTTTTGCCTTTATACTCTGCGACCGATTTCCGACCGGTCTGAGCGCACCTTCGTACTCCTCCGTTACTCTTTAGGAGGAGACCGCCCCAGTCAAACTACCCACCATACACTGTCCTCGATCCGGATGACGGACCTGAGTTAGAACCTCAAAGTTGCCAGGGTGGTATTTCAAGGATGGCTCCACGCAAACTGGCGTTCACGCTTCAAAGCCTCCCACCTATCCTACACAAGCAAATTCAAAGTCCAGTGCAAAGCTATAGTAAAGGTTCACGGGGTCTTTCCGTCTAGCCGCGGATACACTGCATCTTCACAGCGATTTCAATTTCACTGAGTCTCGGGTGGAGACAGCGCCGCCATCGTTACGCCATTCGTGCAGGTCGGAACTTACCCGACAAGGAATTTCGCTACCTTAGGACCGTTATAGTTACGGCCGCCGTTTACCGGGGCTTCGATCAAGAGCTTCGCTTTCGCTAACCCCATCAATTAACCTTCCGGCACCGGGCAGGCGTCACACCCTATACGTCCACTTTCGTGTTTGCAGAGTGCTGTGTTTTTAATAAACAGTCGCAGCGGCCTGGTATCTTCGACCGGCATGGGCTTACGGAGCAAGTCCTTCACCCTCACCGGCGCACCTTCTCCCGAAGTTACGGTGCCATTTTGCCTAGTTCCTTCACCCGAGTTCTCTCAAGCGCCTTGGTATTCTCTACCTAACCACCTGTGTCGGTTTGGGGTACGGTTCCCGATTATCTGAAGCTTAGAAGCTTTTCTTGGAAGCATGGCATCAACCACTTCGTGTTCGAAAGAACACTCGTCATCAGCTCTCGGCCTTGAAACCCCGGATTTACCTAAGATTTCAGCCTACCACCTTAAACCTGGACAACCAACGCCAGGCTGGCCTAGCCTTCTCCGTCCCTCCATCGCAATAACCGGAAGTACAGGAATATTAACCTGTTTTCCATCGACTACGCTTTTCAGCCTCGCCTTAGGGACCGACTAACCCTGCGTCGATTAACGTTGCGCAGGAAACCTTGGTCTTTCGGCGTGGGTGTTTTTCACACCCATTGTCGTTACTCATGTCAGCATTCGCACTTCTGATACCTCCAGCAAGCTTCTCAACTCACCTTCACAGGCTTACAGAACGCTCCTCTACCGCATCACCTAAGTGATACCCGTAGCTTCGGTGCATGGTTTGAGCCCCGTTACATCTTCCGCGCAGGCCGACTCGACTAGTGAGCTATTACGCTTTCTTTAAAGGGTGGCTGCTTCTAAGCCAACCTCCTAGCTGTCTAAGCCTTCCCACATCGTTTCCCACTTAACCATGACTTTGGGACCTTAGCTGACGGTCTGGGTTGTTTCCCTTTTCACGACGGACGTTAGCACCCGCCGTGTGTCTCCCATGCTCGGCACTTGTAGGTATTCGGAGTTTGCATCGGTTTGGTAAGTCGGGATGACCCCTAGCCGAAACAGTGCTCTACCCCCTACAGTGATACATGAGGCGCTACCTAAATAGCTTTCGAGGAGAACCAGCTATCTCCGAGCTTGATTAGCCTTTCACTCCGATCCACAGGTCATCCGCTAACTTTTCAACGGTAGTCGGTTCGGTCCTCCAGTCAGTGTTACCTAACCTTCAACCTGCCCATGGATAGATCGCCCGGTTTCGGGTCTATTCCCAGCGACTAGACGCCCTATTAAGACTCGCTTTCGCTACGCCTCCCCTATTCGGTTAAGCTCGCCACTGAAAATAAGTCGCTGACCCATTATACAAAAGGTACGCAGTCACCTAACAAAGTAGGCTCCCACTGCTTGTACACATACGGTTTCAGGATCTATTTCACTCCGCTCTCCGCGGTTCTTTTCGCCTTTCCCTCACGGTACTGGTTCACTATCGGTCAGTCAGTAGTATTTAGCCTTGGAGGATGGTCCCCCCATGTTCAGACAAGGTTTCTCGTGCCCCGTCCTACTCGATTTCATTGACAAGAGGTTTTCGCGTACAGGGCTATCACCCACTATGGCCGCACTTTCCAGAGCGTTCCGCTAACCTCAAATCAACTTAAGGGCTGGTCCCCGTTCGCTCGCCACTACTAAGGGAATCTCGGTTGATTTCTTTTCCTCAGGGTACTTAGATGTTTCAGTTCCCCTGGTTCGCCTCTTGCACCTATGTATTCAGTGCAAGATAACGGTCTTGTGACCGCTGGGTTCCCCCATTCAGACATCTCCGGATCACAGTCTGTTTGCCGACTCCCCGAAGCTTTTCGCAGGCTACCACGTCTTTCATCGCCTCTGACTGCCAAGGCATCCACCGTATGCGCTTCTTCACTTGACCATATAACCCCAAGCAATCTGGTTATACTGTGAAGACGACATTCGCCGAAAGTTTGCTATTCACAAACTTTACCTTAGCCTGAAGTTCCACCAGTGAAAGTGGCCTTCAGTCTATCTTTCTATCACATACCCGAATTTTTAAAGAACGATCTGATCAAAGACCAGAAATCAACATTCATCATCAGCCTGATGGAATGCTCATTTCTAAGCTTTAAGCAACACAAGCAGCGGCAAACCAGTAAATGGTGGAGCCAAGCGGGATCGAACCGCTGACCTCCTGCGTGCAAGGCAGGCGCTCTCCCAGCTGAGCTATGGCCCCAGGGAACTGGTAGGTCTGGGCAGATTTGAACTGCCGACCTCACCCTTATCAGGGGTGCGCTCTAACCAACTGAGCTACAGACCTATTAAAGGCTCTGCTTATCGTCTTCTTCAATGAATCAAGCAATTCGTGTGGGAACTTGCGAAGCAGCCGAGTCTTCGATTAAGGAGGTGATCCAGCCGCAGGTTCCCCTACGGCTACCTTGTTACGACTTCACCCCAGTCATGAATCACACCGTGGTAACCGTCCTCCCGAAGGTTAGACTAGCTACTTCTGGTGCAACCCACTCCCATGGTGTGACGGGCGGTGTGTACAAGGCCCGGGAACGTATTCACCGCGACATTCTGATTCGCGATTACTAGCGATTCCGACTTCACGCAGTCGAGTTGCAGACTGCGATCCGGACTACGATCGGTTTTATGGGATTAGCTCCACCTCGCGGCTTGGCAACCCTTTGTACCGACCATTGTAGCACGTGTGTAGCCCAGGCCGTAAGGGCCATGATGACTTGACGTCATCCCCACCTTCCTCCGGTTTGTCACCGGCAGTCTCCTTAGAGTGCCCACCATAACGTGCTGGTAACTAAGGACAAGGGTTGCGCTCGTTACGGGACTTAACCCAACATCTCACGACACGAGCTGACGACAGCCATGCAGCACCTGTCTCAGTGTTCCCGAAGGCACCAAACCATCTCTGGTAAGTTCACTGGATGTCAAGGCCTGGTAAGGTTCTTCGCGTTGCTTCGAATTAAACCACATGCTCCACCGCTTGTGCGGGCCCCCGTCAATTCATTTGAGTTTTAACCTTGCGGCCGTACTCCCCAGGCGGTCAACTTAATGCGTTAGCTGCGCCACTAAAATCTCAAGGATTCCAACGGCTAGTTGACATCGTTTACGGCGTGGACTACCAGGGTATCTAATCCTGTTTGCTCCCCACGCTTTCGCACCTCAGTGTCAGTATGAGCCCAGGTGGTCGCCTTCGCCACTGGTGTTCCTTCCTATATCTACGCATTTCACCGCTACACAGGAAATTCCACCACCCTCTGCCCTACTCTAGCTTGCCAGTTTTGGATGCAGTTCCCAGGTTGAGCCCGGGGCTTTCACATCCAACTTAACAAACCACCTACGCGCGCTTTACGCCCAGTAATTCCGATTAACGCTTGCACCCTCTGTATTACCGCGGCTGCTGGCACAGAGTTAGCCGGTGCTTATTCTGTCGGTAACGTCAAAACAGCAAGGTATTAACTTACTGCCCTTCCTCCCAACTTAAAGTGCTTTACAATCCGAAGACCTTCTTCACACACGCGGCATGGCTGGATCAGGCTTTCGCCCATTGTCCAATATTCCCCACTGCTGCCTCCCGTAGGAGTCTGGACCGTGTCTCAGTTCCAGTGTGACTGATCATCCTCTCAGACCAGTTACGGATCGTCGCCTTGGTGAGCCATTACCTCACCAACTAGCTAATCCGACCTAGGCTCATCTGATAGCGTGAGGTCCGAAGAGCCCCCACTTTCTCCCGTAGGACGTATGCGGTATTAGCGTCCCTTTCGAGACGTTGTCCCCCACTACCAGGCAGATTCCTAGGCATTACTCACCCGTCCGCCGCTGAATCAGAGAGCAAGCTCCCTTCATCCGCTCGACTTGCATGTGTTAGGCCTGCCGCCAGCGTTCAATCTGAGCCATGATCAAACTCTTCAGTTCAATACTGCAATCGGGTTTTGAGAAAACCCTATAAACTTGGCTCAGCAATCGTTGGTTAAACCATGATTTCTCGTGGAGTAATTTGCGATGCTGATAATCTGTTGACTTCAGTCTTACAGCGCAAGCACCCACACGAATTGCTTGATTCAGTTGTTAAAGAGCGGTTGGTCAAGAATCTTTCGTCTCAACCGAGGCGCGCATTCTACAGCAGCGTCTCATCTTGTCAAGCGGTTATTTTCAGAAGTTTTCAAAATTTCTTTTTCAACTTCAACCACTTGCGCTTCGTTCGATTTGGCATCTCACGTTAGCGGGAGGCGAATTCTACAGCGTTACTCGCTGCTGTCAACACCCTTTTTCACCGCTTTCGATTCGAGCCACAAGCCGAAAAACCGAAGCACTTCCAACTCTATCTAGAAACCGCTAACTCGTTGATCTACAAGGAGTTTTCGGTTCCGACTGCGCCGGAAGTGGGGCGAATTATAGAGACATCTGAAGGGGCGTCAACCTTTAATTTAACGTTTTTGTGAAAAAGACAGAATCCGAAGCAAATCAATCACTTCCTTCTGTTTATATAGGAAATTGGCACCCACCAACTCCCTAATAAAAGAGCTACAGAACACCCGCTTCACGCAACGTCATGACAGCCTCATCTGAAAGCCCCAAAACGCCCGTCAGCACTTCAAGTGTGTGCTCGCCCAATAGCGGCGGCGCGCGCCGATATTCCACAGGCGTTCCAGATAACCGAATAGGGCTCGCCACTTGAGGCACCGTTCCGCCCAAAGCATGGGGCAACTCAACCCTAAGGCCCCGCGCCTGTACCTGAGGGTCCGCGAACACCTGCGCAACATCGTTGATTGGCCCACAGGGCACCCCCGCCTGCTCAAGCGCAGCCACCCACTCAGCGGTGGTCTTGAATACCGTCGCCTGACGAATCAGAGGAATCAGCTCAGTTCGATGAGCCACACGCTGCTTGTTGGTCGCAAAGCGCGGATCATCAGCCCACTGCGGCTGACCCGCGACTTCCGCAAACTTACGGAACTGGCCGTCGTTGCCCACGGTAAGGATGAAATCGCCATCCGCCGTCGGAAAATCCTGATAGGGCACGATGTTCGGATGCGCATTGCCAAGGCGCCGAGGTGGCACGCCGGTGGTCAGATAGTTCATGGCCTGATTCGCCAGGCATGCTACCTGCACATCCAGCAATGCCATATCGATGTGCTGCCCCACCCCACCCTGATCACGGTGCGCCAATGCCGCAAGAATCGCCGACGTCGAATACAACCCCGTAAGAATGTCGGTCAGTGCCACGCCGACTTTCACAGGCCCAGCACCTTCATCCCCCTCGGGACGCCCGGTCAGACTCATCAGTCCGCCGAGCCCCTGAATCATGAAGTCATAACCCGCGCGCTTCGCATACGGCCCGGTTTGCCCGAAGCCGGTGATCGAGCAGTAGATAAGCCCTGGGTTTTCCGCTCGTAGCGATTCGTAGTCAAGGCCATAGGCCTTGAGGCCGCCGACCTTGAAGTTCTCGATCACGATGTCGGACTTCGCCGCCAGCTCACGCACGAGCTTCTGACCCTCAGGCCGAGTGAAATCGATGGTGACCGACTGCTTGTTCCGATTCGCCGACAGGTAGTACGCCGCTTCAGAAGTGTTCTCGCCTCGCGAATCCTTCAAGAAGGGTGGCCCCCAGGCGCGCGTATCATCGCCATTGCCGGGACGCTCGATCTTGATCACGTCAGCGCCGAGGTCAGCCAGGATTTGCCCCGCCCAAGGTCCGGCCAGCACCCTAGACAGGTCCAGCACACGCAAATGTGACAGCGCGCCCATGGCCGACTCCTTAATAGAACGCCTGAATGCCGGTCTGCGCACGCCCCAGAATCAGCGCATGCACATCATGAGTGCCTTCATAGGTATTCACGACTTCCAGGTTAACCAGATGGCGAGCAATGCCGAACTCGTCGGAAATCCCGTTACCACCGAGCATGTCGCGAGCCATACGTGCGATATCCAGCGACTTGCCACACGAATTGCGCTTCATGATCGAAGTGATTTCTACTGCCGCTGTGCCCTCATCCTTCATACGACCCAGACGCAGGCAGCCTTGAAGAGCCAGCGTAATCTCGGTCTGCATGTCGGCCAGCTTTTTCTGGATCAACTGATTGGCTGCCAATGGACGCCCAAACTGCTGACGATCCAGGGTGTACTGCCTAGCAGTGTGCCAACAGAACTCGGCCGCACCCAACGCCCCCCATGAGATGCCATAGCGCGCCGAGTTAAGGCAGGTAAACGGCCCTTTCAGACCGCGCACATCCGGAAAGATGTTCTCTTCGGGCACAAACACATTGTCCATGACAATCTCGCCAGTGATCGACGCGCGCAGGCCGACCTTGCCGTGTATCGCCGGAGCACTCAGCCCCTGCCAGCCCTTTTCCAAAACGAAGCCTCGGATATCCCCGGCATCGTCTTTCGCCCAAACGACGAAGACATCAGCGATTGGACTGTTGGTAATCCACATTTTGCTACCGGTCAGGCGATAACCGCCTTCAACCGTTCTGGCGCGGGTGATCATCGCGCCAGGGTCGGAGCCATGGTTAGGCTCGGTCAGGCCAAAACAGCCAATCCATTCGCCAGACGCCAACTTTGGCAGGTACTTCTGCTTCTGCGCCTCAGTGCCAAATTCGTTGATTGGCACCATGACCAGTGAGGATTGCACGCTCATCATCGAACGGTAGCCAGAATCAACGCGCTCAACCTCGCGGGCGATCAAGCCGTAGCAGACGTAATTCAGGCCGCTTCCACCATATTGCTCAGGGATGGTCGCGCCGAGCAGGCCGACTTCGCCCATTTCGCGAAAGATGGCAGGGTCGGTCTGCTCATGGCGGAAAGCTTCAAGCACGCGGGGCGCGAGTTTGTCCTGGGCGAATTGTTCGGCGCTGTCACGAACCATGCGCTCCTCTTCAGTGAGCTGCTGATCCAGTAACAGTGGATCGATCCAGTTGAAGCTTGCCTTACCGCCCATGACTTTCTCCTCGCTCAATGATGTTCCCGGTCGATGCCGGGAAAAGTCGTGGATTGATCCTAGGCGCGGATCGGCATGCGGGCAAACGAGGATTCCGAACAGACCTGTGCTAATTTCTCATTCCGAAAACCAATAAAAAACGCTATCCGGCTCGGATAAGTGAGGTTCGCGTACATGCGCCGTAAAATTCCCAGCACTGCCGCCTTGGTCAGCTTTGAAGCTGCCGCCCGTCATGAGAGCTTTACGAAGGCCGCTGAAGAACTTTCCCTCACCCAAAGTGCGATCTGCCGACAGATTGGTAGCCTTGAGGAGTTCCTCAATGTGGAGCTGTTCCGACGCTCGCGTAGAGGGGTGAAGCTCACAGAAGCAGGGCTTTCCTACAGTCGGCGTGTCGCCATGCAACTCGATGCGGTAGAGCGCGACACCTTGTCTGTAATGGGACACCAGGGTGCAAACGTGATCGAACTCGCCGTTGTTCCGACTTTTGGCACCCAATGGCTGCTGCCTCGCCTCAAGGACTTCCAGCAGCAGAACCCTGACGTAACGATCAACCTGACTAACCGCACGCGGCCTTTCCTATTCGCCGACACTGACTTCGACGCCGCCATCTACTTCGGCGACGCAGACTGGTCAGGTACGGAATCTCATCGCTTGATGAGCGAAAACCCGATGCCGGTTTGTAGTCCTCAATTAATGGGCAACAAATCCAGACTCTCTGCGCGTGAATTGTCCGAGATGCCGTTGCTGCAACAAACCACGCGCCCATACGCCTGGCGCCAGTGGTTCAATTCGATGGACATGAATATCGCCCGCGACATGACAGGCCCGCGTTACGAGCTATTCTCCATGCTCGCTCAGGCGGCGATGCATGAGATGGGCGTGGCATTGATTCCACCTTTTCTGATTCAGCGCGAGCTGGCTGAGCAACGCTTGGTAGTGGCGAACGCTCATGCACTTTCGAGCGTAAAAGCCTATTACTTGATGATTCCAGAGCGAAAAGTCGAATCTGCGTCATTAAAAGCGTTTCGAGACTGGCTGGTGGAACAAGCTGAAACCTATGCACTGCCTTGACTTTCGGCAATTAGCGCAACATTCATGACTTTGTAGTCAGGTAATTTTGAGCACTACATATATCTCTCAATGTCGCATTTAAGAAACACCTGTGTTCTTTATCCAAAACAGGCTGAAAGCTTTATATGACGGGGCTTACAGCCTGATTGCGCACCATTCTTGTGATCGATACAAAAAAAACTTCAAACACTCCATATATCGCTGCACACCTTTAAATATAAGGCCTGTAGCGCTTTGTTGCGTCAAACGGTCACAGGGTGACTTGTAGTCAAAGACACGTCGCGTTACAGAATTCCTTGAACCCCCAGATTTCCGCCTGCAAAATGCCGCGCCCCGTCTTTTCTGGCGGGGACGTGGTGATCGCTGCCCCAGACGCGCCATCCGCAGTGCGCTGGCCTATTTTTAAAAGATAAAAAGATCACGCAGGAGATTTGACGTGCACATTGGTGTCCCTCTAGAAACCCAGTCCGGTGAAACTCGGGTTGCTGCTACTCCGGAAACCATCAAGAAGCTCATTGGCCAGGGTCATAAGGTCACCGTTCAGTCGGGCGCAGGCATTACCGCCAGCGTCACGGACGGTGCCTATGAAGCGGCAGGTGCTTCGATTGGCAGCGCTGCCGAAGCCTTCGGTGCCGAGCTGATCCTCAAGGTCGTCGCGCCCAGCGACAGCGAACTGTCTCTGATCAAGAGCGGTACGGTTGTCATTGGGATGCTCAACCCGTTCAACAACGAGATCATCGCCAAGATGGCCGAGCGCGGGATTACCGCCTTCGCCCTCGAAGCAGCGCCGCGCACCTCACGCGCGCAGAGCCTCGACGTGCTGTCTTCGCAAGCCAACATCGCCGGTTACAAATCGGTGCTGCTGGCCGCGCATCACTATCCGCGTTTCATGCCGATGCTGATGACCGCCGCCGGTACGGTGAAAGCCGCTCGCGTGTTGATCCTGGGTGCCGGTGTCGCCGGTCTGCAAGCCATCGCCACTGCCAAACGTCTTGGTGCAGTCATCGAGGCTTCCGACGTGCGCCCTGCGGTGAAGGAGCAGATCGAGTCGCTGGGCGCCAAGTTCGTCGACGTGCCTTATGAGACTGACGAAGAACGTGAGTGCGCAGTAGGCGTAGGCGGTTACGCACGCCCGATGCCCGCGAGCTGGATGCAGCGTCAGGCCGTGGCCGTTCACGAACGAGCCAAACAGGCAGACATCGTCATCACCACCGCGCTTATTCCGGGTCGCAAGGCTCCGGTGCTGCTGAGTGCGGAAACCGTCGCGCAGATGAAGCCTGGCTCGGTAGTCATCGACCTCGCCGCAGCTCAGGGCGGCAACTGCCCGCTGACCGTTGCCGATCAGGTGGTGATCGAGCACGGCGTGACCATCGTGGGTCATACCAACCTGCCTGCACTGGTGGCGGCTGACGCGTCTGCTCTTTATGCACGCAACCTGCTGGATTTCCTGAAGCTGGTCTTCACCAAGGAAGGCCAGTTCGAGATCAACCTCGAAGACGACATCGTCGCCGCGTGCCTGATGTGCCGCGACGGCCAGATCGTGCGCAAGAACGGCTGAGGATAAAAACAATGGAAGACATGCTGATCTCTCATGGCGTCTACAACCTGATCATCTTCGTGCTGGCGATCTACGTCGGCTACCACGTGGTCTGGAACGTCACCCCTGCACTGCACACCCCGCTAATGGCCGTGACCAACGCCATTTCGGCGATCGTCATCGTCGGCGCCATGCTGGCTGCTGCCCTGACCGTCACCCCTCTGGGCAAAACCATGGGCACGCTGGCCGTCGCACTGGCTGCGGTAAACGTGTTCGGTGGCTTTCTGGTCACTCGCCGCATGCTGGAAATGTTCAAGAAGAAAGCGCCTAAAGCGAAAGACGAGGTATCGAAGTAATGAGCATGAACCTCGTCACCCTGTTGTACCTCGTTTCGGCGATCTGCTTCATTCAGGCCCTTAAAGGCCTGTCGCACCCAACCACCTCCCGTCGCGGCAACCTGTTCGGCATGTGCGGCATGGGTCTGGCAGTGCTGACCACCATCGGCCTGGTGTTCAAACTGGCTGCGCTCTCCACCGACGGCGCCAGCGCTGGCATCGGTTACATCATCGTCGGTCTGCTGGTCGGCGGCACCGCCGGTTCGATCATGGCCAAGCGCGTTGAGATGACCAAGATGCCTGAGCTGGTCGCGTTCATGCACAGCATGATCGGTCTGGCGGCGGTATTCATCGCCATCGCCGCGGTAGTCGAGCCTCAGTCGTTGGGCATCGTTGCGCACCTGGGCGATTCGATCCCGACCGGTAACCGTCTGGAGCTGTTCCTCGGCGCCGCCATTGGTGCGATCACCTTCTCCGGTTCGGTCATCGCCTTCGGCAAGCTGTCGGGCAAGTACAAGTTCCGCCTGTTCCAAGGCGCACCGGTACAGTTCGCCGGTCAGCACAAGCTGAACCTGATCCTGGGCCTGGCCACGCTGTTCTTCGGTCTGACGTTCATGTTCACCGGCAGCCTGTTCGCCTTCGCGATCATGCTGATTCTGGCGTTCGTGATCGGCGTGCTGCTGATCATCCCGATTGGTGGCGCTGATATGCCCGTGGTCGTGTCGATGCTCAACAGCTATTCGGGCTGGGCAGCGGCGGGTATCGGCTTCTCGCTGAACAACTCGATGCTGATCGTGGCCGGTTCGCTGGTCGGCTCGTCCGGTGCGATTCTGTCCTACATCATGTGTAAGGCCATGAACCGCTCGTTCTTCAACGTGATCGGCGGTGGCTTCGGCGGCGCGGCAGACGCGGGCGATGCCGGTGGCGCCAAAGAAGCACGTCCGGTGAAATCCGGCTCGGCGGACGACGCCACTTTCCTGCTGACCAACGCTGACACCGTGATCATCGTTCCGGGCTACGGCCTTGCAGTGGCGCGAGCTCAGCACGCGCTGAAAGAGCTGACCGAGAAGCTGACCCACGCCGGTGTGACCGTGAAGTACGCAATCCACCCGGTGGCCGGGCGTATGCCGGGCCACATGAACGTGCTGCTCGCCGAGGCCGAAGTGCCGTACGACCAGGTGTTCGAGATGGAAGACATCAACTCCGAGTTCGGTCAGGCCGACGTGGTGTTGGTATTGGGTGCCAACGACGTGGTTAACCCGGCGGCGAAGAACGATCCGAAATCGCCGATCGCGGGCATGCCGATTCTCGAAGCCTTCAAGGCCAAGACGATCATCGTCAACAAGCGTTCGATGGCCAGCGGCTATGCCGGTCTGGACAACGAACTGTTCTACCTCGACAAAACCATGATGGTTTTTGGCGACGCCAAGAAAGTCATCGAAGACATGGTCAAGGCCGTCGAATAAAGGCTCTGGCCTGCGGCTGAACGAACCCTCGACGCATGTATCGGTCGAGGGTTTTTTACAGCCTGCGTAAAGGTGTTTTGCGCTAAAACCCGCTAATTAGAGCCCTCTAATGCGACCTTGGTCGTGAAGCCAAACAAGCTCAAATCTCTAGACTTGGGCTTTCGCATCCTTGTACCGAGATAAAAAAACCATGCACCGTGAACGTATCCGCCTGCCTTCGCTGATGAGCAAGGTAATGAGCGCGGCCGATGCCGCATCCCTGATCAAAGATGGCATGACTGTCGGCATGAGCGGCTTTACCCGCGCTGGCGAAGCCAAGGCTGTTCCGAAGGCGTTGGCCGAGCGCGCCAAGGCGTCTCCGCTGAAGATCAGCCTGATGACCGGCGCCAGCCTGGGCAACGATCTGGACAAGCAATTGACTGAAGCAGGCGTGCTGTCCCGCCGCATGCCGTTTCAAGTCGACAACACCTTGCGCAAGGCCATCAACGACGGCTCGGTCATGTTCATCGACCAGCATTTGTCCGACACCGTGGAGCAACTACGCAACCGTCAGATCAAGCCCGTGGACATCGCCATCATTGAATGCGTCGCCATTACCGAGGAAGGCCATCTGGTGCTCTCCACATCGGTGGGCAACTCGGCGAGCTTCGCGATTCTGGCGGAAAAGGTGATCGTCGAAATCAACACCGCGCAGCCACTTGAGCTTGAAGGTCTGCACGACATCTATATCCCGACGTACCGTCCGACGCGCCTACCCATCCCGGTACTGAAGGCGGACAGCCGAATCGGCAGCCAGGCGGTTAAGATCGATCCGGCCAAGATCGTCGGCATCGTTTTCAGCGACCAGACCGACTCACCTTCAACTGTACTGCCCGCCGACGCTGAAACGCAGGCCATCGCAGGCCACCTGGTGGAGTTCCTGAAGAACGAAGTGCGCCAGAACCGCCTGACCAACCAGTTGATGCCGCTGCAGGCTGGCGTGGGCACCATCGCCAACGCAGTGATGACAGGCCTGATCGACTCACCGTTCCACGATCTGGTGATGTACTCCGAAGTGCTGCAAGACTCGACCTTTGACCTGTTCGAGGCAGAGAAGATGGTGTTTGCATCGGGCTGCTCCATGACGCTGTCCGAACGCAAGCACAACGCGGTGTACGACAACCTCGACCAGTACAAAAGCAAACTGTTATTGCGTCCGCAGGAAATTTCAAACCACCCTGAAGTCGTGCGCCGCCTGGGCATCATCGGTATCAACACGGCGCTCGAGTTCGACCTGTACGGCAACGTCAACTCCACCCACGTGGGTGGCACGCGGATGATGAACGGCATTGGCGGCTCGGGAGACTTCGCGCGCAACGCGCACCTTGCGATCTTCGTTACCAAGTCCATTGCCAAAGGCGGCGCGATTTCCAGCGTGGTGCCGATGGTCAGCCACGTGGACCATACAGAACACGACGTGGACATTCTGGTCACCGAGCAAGGGCTGGCTGATTTGCGCGGCCTGGCGCCTCGCGAACGCGCCCGCGTAATCATCGATAACTGTGTTCATCCCGCTTACCGCGACGCGCTGAATGACTATTTCCGCCGTGCATGTGCCATCGGAGGACACACGCCACACGTGCTGCGCGATGCACTCAGTTGGCACCTGAACCTGGAAGAAACCGGTCGCATGCTGGCGGTGTGAGAAAACAGTTTGCAAGTGGCGACGACCATTCGTCGCCACTGCCTTCCATCTGAACACATTATTTTCAAAAACTGTTCTGCTGTACCGGTAGTTTTTAGCCCTAAAAACACAGATTTCACTATTTCAGCGCACAAAAAGCATCAAATTGGTGCTCACCGGTACAGTTGCCCCAAATACGAACAAAACAGTGACCTCTCACAGTTAACTGAAGCAGCACAATTCAGGTGAACTGTGTCTGGAGAGAGGAGGGCAACGAGAGGAAGATTGTCACCAATCAAGTCACTATCTAATCCCGCCACAAGCGGAAGGAAGAAGCACCATGGAACGCACCGTAAGTTCCGAACTGTTTGTCGAAGAAAATGCAAAATCCGCTCAAGGCTCCCTGCCGCTGCGTATGTTCGCCAACCTGATGCTCTGGCAGCGTCGTCTGTCCAGCCGCCATCAACTGGCTCGTCTGGATGCTCGTCTGCTGGCTGACGCCGGTATCAGCGAATCCCAGCGTTACGAAGAGCTGAGCAAGCCGTTCTGGCGCTAAGTCAGCGTCTGCTGGTCCCAGGCTACGCGCCTCTCACCAGCAACCCGAATTCATATAAAACCCGTCGCAGGTGACTGCTGACGGGTTTTATCGTTTGTGGCGACTGAATTTTCTGGGCAAGCCCTAGTTACGTTCCGGGCTGACTGG
Source organism: Pseudomonas sp. Pseu.R1 (assembly GCF_045764065.1). Taxonomy (NCBI): domain Bacteria; kingdom Pseudomonadati; phylum Pseudomonadota; class Gammaproteobacteria; order Pseudomonadales; family Pseudomonadaceae; genus Pseudomonas; species Pseudomonas sp. Pseu.R1. Next base: position 3,389,416 of record NZ_JBJGEE020000001.1, read on the forward strand.
TTTCGCGTCTGTGGGAGCTGGCTTTCTGGTGAATGCGTAAAGGCACTTGCATCAATGTTGTCTGATACACCGCCTTCGCCACCAAGGCGGCTCCCACAAAACCGCACATTAGGTACAGTTTAATAAAAACAAAATACAACAAGTACAGTCGTTGATATTCAAGGACTCCAGGCCGCTGGCAAATCGCCCTGATAGTCCGTAATGGCTTGTTACGCTAGTCTTATGGCACCTTTGCCCTATCGCCTGCGAGACCGCTTTGCTCCTCGTCCGTTATGCGTGTGCGGTTTTCCAGATCTACCTTTTTTGGAGTTCATCTATGTCTCGGCTTCGCCTGCTTAGCGCAACTGCGCTTTTGATTGCCGCTACCGGAGCTCAGGCTTCGAGCTTCGTGGTCACTACCGACACGCTGGTTCGTGCGCTGGACGCTTCCTCCAACGCCACTTCGAAGATTTCCTCTTCATTCCATGACGACAAGATCGTACTCGCCGCCCGCGACGACGCTGCCAGCTTCGTGGCCAGCAATGGCGATATACGTGGTGTGCATCTGGAAGGCGCGTTCCAGCACATCCGTGAAGTCAGCCCAGGCCTGAACGCCACCGACGCACAATTGGCTCAAGCGATTCTGGCGATCTGATTCAGCAACGCGACAGCTTTTGCACGGCATGCCCCGACACCTTCACTGGCTCTGGCCGGGGCATTTGCGCTAGCCTTGCGATTCGTTTTATCACTACCGAAGACTCATGCATTCATTGACTCGCCTGTTGATTGCAGCGACTGCCAGCCTGATGTGCGTTTCACAGGCTCAAGCGTTCGACACAACCACACAAAGCCTGATCAAAAGCGGTTACGCCACCAGCCAGGTGACGACCGGGCCTTTCGAGAACAAACTGATACTTGCCGCCCAGGATGATGCTGCAGCGTTCATTGCCACTGATGGCCAACTGCGAGGAGCACAATTGGAGTCGGCGTTGATGTATCTGCGCCAAACCACGCCAAAACTTCATGCCAGCGACCTTGAACTGGCGCAGGCAATCCTCGTCCAATAGTCACTTTTTGCATCTCTTGTATTTCTGGAGCCGTTCCATGCGTACCCCGCTGATTGCCGCTGCCCTCGGCCTGCTGTTGCTGACCGATGTTGCGCACGCGCAAACCCTGAAAGCCACCAGTAACATCGTTGTTCGCGCATTCGGGCGCAGCGTTGATTTCTCCTCCGACACCACCTCGTCAGTGCGTAACTGGAAAATGGTCGTGGAAGCGCAAGACGACGCCGCCAGCTACGTCGCCAGCAACGGTGATATCCACGGCGCCCGTCTGGATGCCGCATTCGCCACGTTGCGCGAGCGTCTGCCGGAAGCCCGTAACGCCAGTGATCAGGATCTGGCCGAAGCCATCCTCGCACTGTGAGGCGCGTAGCCGTCTGGCTGCTGGCGTCGGCGCTCTCGCTGATCTGCACGAGCGCCTTCGCCGATCTGAGCCTGTCGCTCTACACCGACGGGCTTGATGCTGCACAACAGAAAGCCAGCCAGACGTTGCTCGATGAAGCCATGGCGCATTTGCCGCCCATGTTCATCAGCAAACTGGATCGAAAAGTCGACGTCCACTGGACCGACGACATGCCGTCCAACGCCTATGGACGCGCCGACGGGCCTTATCGCCTGGACCTGAATCAACGCCTGCTGGCGGGTTTGACCGACGGCAGCGCAGCCACGACCAAAACCAATCGGCCTCACGGCACCGTGCGCGAAGAAATGCTCGCGACCGTGCTGCACGAACTAACCCATATCTACGATCACGCCCAGCTTTGGTCGCCGGAAGAACGCAAGCAGATCATCGCCTGCACCCGGCAGGGCAACAGCATGGGCAAGATTGGCCTGCGTGACAGTTGCCGGGGGCAAACCGACCGACGCTTCACGTTGAGCGATGACCCGCGCCTGCTGGACCTCGCAGGCTGGCCGCAATACGTCGGGCGGCGAGGGGAGCGTGAAGAGCGCAACGGGCAAGTCGCCCGCAGCCCTGACATTTACGAGATCACCAGTCCGCTGGAGTTCGTCGCGGTCAACATGGAGTATTTCCTGCTAGACCCGGCCTACGCCTGCCGTCGCCCCGCGCTCTACGACTACTACAAACAACAGTTCAACTGGGCGCCTGCTGCGAAAAATGACTGTCCGACGTCTTATCCCTACCTCAATGCTGGTAACGACTTCGCGCGCGAGCCGCTGGGCAAACTCGACCCGGAGCGTGTGTATGAAGTCGACTATTTGCTGGCCGAGGCCAATCAGAATCTGGTGAGTCGCTGGGGCCACAGCATGCTGCGTCTGGTGATCTGTAAGCCGGGTCGCCCCCGTGGGCCAGATTGTCGACTGGATCTGGATCAACACCTGGTGCTGTCTTACCGCGCCTTCGTCAATGACCTGCAATTGTCCAGTTGGAGCGGCCTGACCGGGGCTTATCCGTCCCGGCTGTTCGTACTGCCGCTGGGGCAAGTGATCGACGAATACACCAAAACCGAGCTGCGTAGCCTGGCTTCAGTGCCATTGAAGTTGTCCCGACAAGAGATCGACGGGCTGGTACAACACGCCGCCGAGATGCACTGGGCGTACGACGGCAATTACTGGTTTCTGTCCAACAACTGCGCGGTGGAGAACCTGAAACTGTTACGCAGTGGCACCAACGACCCTCGACTGGTTGGGCTGGACAGCATCTTGCCCAACGGCTTGCTGGAAGTGCTCAAGGGCAGGGGGCTGGCGGACACGAGCGTACTGGACGATCCGAAGCGGGCCTTGCGTCTCGGCTATCGCTTCGACTCGTACCGGGACCGCTATCAGGCGATGTTCGATGTGCTGCGCAAAAGCACTGACGTGAAAGAGAAGTCTGTCGAGGACTGGCTCGCGCTGCCTGCGAAAGAGCGGCAACCCTATTTCGCCAAGGCGGATTTGAGGGCCAGCGCGGCATTGTTGTTGCTGGAACAGGCCAGCATGCGGCGCCAATTGTTGCTGGCGCAGGACGAGGTCAAGCAACGCTATCTGAGTGCAGTGGAGAAGAAGGACAACCGCGTATCCCAGGCCACTGGCACCTTGCAGGACATCCTGGCCAACAGCGGCTTCCTCAGTCGCCCGGCTGAGTTGCTCGGTAGCGGCGGGTATGGATTACCGCAGGAAGGCGAGTGGGGTCGACTTGAGGCCGAGAGCAGCCAGCGACAGAAACAGTTGGCGCGTTTGAGCGGTGACCTCGATAAAGAGGTGAGGGCACTGCTGGAGCCGGATCGGGCGGCGGAAATCGCGGCGACCGAAGACAATCTCAAGCAAGTGGGGGAGCATTTACGCGCGCTGCACAAGGCGGCGGGTGGGTTGGAGTTGCCTTAAGCCTTACGCCCACTCGCTTTGAATTCTGACTATGACTGTCGACGCCCCCGATCTAGAGAGTCTCTTCCCGCTCTTCGGGCAAATGCTCATCCAGATGCAGCCACGGCAAGCGGCTTTCAGTCCAGATGTGCCGGTCGGCGGGGGCCAGTTCGGGGTGGTCAAGGGTTGCGATGGTCACGTCCATCGTCTCGGGGCTGTTGCGGCTGAACAACGCGACCTGCGCCCCGCAGTTGTTGCAGAAGAATCGCACACAGGTCGGACCGGAGTCGTATGCAGCCGGGCTGCCCGCCAACCACCTGAACGCCTCCAATGGCAACGTTATCCAGGTCACCACGAGACCGCCCGATGTACGCCGACAAATCGAGCAGTGGCAGTGAGCGATGTCGCGCAGCGGCGCGTCGAGCTGATAGCGCAAATGGCCACAGTGGCATCCACCGGTATGCAGTTCACCCATCGTCGTTCTCCCGTTGATCTTTAAGCTCTGACTGCCCACGTCCCGGTTTTCTTCATCTTTTTAAACATTGACTGGCGGAACGGTCACGAAAGCTGGCTGAAAGCTAAGCCGATTAGCATTCCCTCACCGTCGGCGACAGACCGACCAGGCCAGGACACACGCGCTGATGCCGTCCGGCCCATCTACAACAACAATTTTGGTGATTCTGATGCTTTCCAGTGCTCCGCTGTACCTCTCGCTCGCTCCCCGACTCCACGCGCCGCTCGTTCTGAGCTGATTGCTTCATCTCGTCCGTTTTCACGTCGCGTAACGCCTGGAGTATTTCCCTATGTTGACCTTCCTCGGCTTCGCCATGGTCGTCGCTTTCATGTACCTGATCATGAGCAAGCGCTTGTCTGCGCTGATCGCCCTGATCATCGTGCCGATCGTATTCGCTCTGTTCGGCGGCTTCGCTTCGGGCATCGGTCCTATGATGCTCGCCGGTATCACCAAGCTTGCGCCCACGGGCGTGATGCTGATGTTCGCCATTCTCTACTTTGCCCTGATGATCGACTCTGGCCTGTTCGACCCGGCCGTGCGCAAGATCCTCAAGCTGGTCAAAGGCGACCCGGTGAAGGTGTCGGTCGGCACCGCCGTACTGGCCTTGGTCGTTTCGCTGGACGGTGACGGCGCAACCACTTACATGATCTGTGTGGCCGCAATGCTGCCGCTGTACAGCCGTCTGGGCATGAGTCCGCGCATCATGGCGGGCCTGATCATTCTGGCGGGCGGAGTGATGAACATGACGCCATGGGGCGGCCCGACTGCCCGCGCAGCCAGTGCGCTGCATGTCGATCCGTCGGACATCTTCGTCCCCATGATTCCGGCAATGCTGGCCGGTGTGGTGGCGATTCTGGTGATTGCCTATTTCTATGGCAAACGCGAGCGTGCGCGTCTGGGCGAGCTGCATTTGCCGGGCGATGAAGTGGATCACAGCGAAATCAGCGTCTCGCAATTCCCGGAAGCTCGTCGTCCCAAGCTGATCTGGTTCAACGCCGCGCTGACGGCGGCACTGATGGTCGCGCTGATCATGGGCCTGTTGCCGCTGCCGGTGCTGTTCATGATCGCCTTCAGTATCGCGATGATCGTCAACTACCCTTGTCTGCAAGCCCAGAAAGATCGCGTCGCTGCCCATGCCGGGAGCGTGCTGGCCGTGGTGGGTCTGATTTTCGCGGCGGGGATTTTCACCGGCATCCTGTCTGGCACCGGCATGGTCGACGCGATGTCCAAGAGCCTGCTGGCCGTGATCCCCGACGCGATGGGTCCGTATCTGGCCGTCATCACCGCCATCGTCAGCATGCCCTTCACGTTTTTCATGTCCAACGATGCGTTCTACTATGGCGTCTTGCCGGTGCTGTCCGAAGCCGCGTCGCATTACGGCATCAGCCCGGTGGAAATGGCCCGCGCCTCGATCGTCGGTCAGCCAGTGCACCTGTTGAGTCCATTGGTCCCGTCGACCTACCTGTTGGTGGCATTGGCTGGTATCGAATTCGGCGACCATCAGCGCTTTACCCTGAAATGGGCCGTGCTGGTGTGCGTCTGCATCCTGATAGCTGCCCTGCTGATGGGGATCTTCCCGGTCTTCAGCAGTCTATAACGACACATAACGCCCCCGCTCATACCCACGCATCAGTGGGGGCATAACACGCACAAAGGAATCTGTAATGGAATGGCTGACCAACCCTGAGATCTGGGTTGCTTTCTTCACGCTGACAGCACTGGAAATCGTGCTCGGCATCGACAACATCATCATGATCTCGATCCTGGTCAGCCGCATGCCCAAGGCGATGCAACCGCGCACGCGGATCTTCGGTCTGGCGCTGGCGATGGTCACACGGATCCTGCTGTTGCTGTCGATCACCTGGGTCATGCGCCTGACCGACGACCTGTTCGTCGTCTTCGGCCAGGGCATTTCAGGGCGTGACCTGATCCTGTTCTTCGGCGGCCTGTTCCTGCTGTGGAAAAGCTCTCAGGAGATCTACCACGGGCTGGAAGGCGAGGAAGAAGAACTCGAAGAGCCAAAAGGTAAGGGCGGCCAGTTCCTGTACACCATCGTGCAGATCGCGATCATCGACATCGTGTTCTCGCTGGATTCGGTTATTACCGCTGTCGGCATGGTGTCCCATGTGCCGGTGATGGTTGCAGCAATCATCGTCGCGGTGCTGGTGATGATGCTGTGCTCGGGCGTGATCAGTGAGTTCATCGACAAGCATCCCTCACTGAAGATGCTCGCACTGTCGTTTCTGATCGTGGTGGGTACAGTGCTGATCGCTGAATCGTTCGACGTGCATGTGCCTAAAGGCTATGTGTACTTCGCCATGGCATTCTCCCTGGCGGTGGAAGCCATCAACATCAAGATGCGCACGGCCATCGCCAGGAAGAAGGCATTGAAGGACCCGGTGAAACTTCGCAAGGACGTTCCGGGTCAATAAGCTCCGATGCTGTGTGACTGAATGAGAGCGGGGCATTGTGAAATGCCCCGTTTTTTTATTCGCGGCCCGATGCAGCCCGGCTTGCTGGGGGCAGCGATGCTGAAACTCTCACCGCAGGCCAGACTGCTACAGAGAAACCGGCACCTAAGCCAAATGGCTGATTTGTTACAGATTTGTTTCAAGAAATAATCGTCTGTGCCATGCTGGCAATAAGGCCTCGGGCCGACTAAAGCTTTAGTTGAGCATGCTAATCAAGGCACCGCCCAAGCGCTGTCGCTCGCTACACGCTGTACTTTCACTTTTTGCCCATTGGGCAACCTACAGGGGGCTTTCCGTATGCTGACCCTGCTCGATTTGCTTTCTGCCGTCGCGCTTTTGATCTGGGGCACGCACATCGTTCGGACCGGCATTTTGCGCGTCTACGGCTCGCAGCTACGCCGCGTGCTGAGCCAGAACATGTCCAAACGTCCGCTGGCGTTCATCGCCGGGATTCTCGTCACCGCGCTGGTGCAGAGCAGCAACGCCACCGCGATGCTGGTGACTTCGTTCGTCGGCCAGAACCTGATGGGCCTCACCCCTGCGCTGGCGATCATGCTCGGCGCCGACGTGGGTACGGCGGTCATGTCGCGGATTCTGACGTTCGACCTGTCGTGGCTGTCACCGCTGCTGATCTTCCTCGGCGTCATTTTCTTTCTGTCGCGCAAACAGACTCGCGTTGGTCAATTGGGGCGTGTCGGGATCGGCCTCGGGCTGATCATTCTGGCGCTGCAACTGATCGTCACCGCTGCTGCGCCGATCACACAAGCCGCCGGGGTAAAAGTGCTATTCGCCTCGCTGACCGGCGATATCCTGCTCGACGCCCTGGTCGGTGCGATGTTCGCGCTGATTTCCTACTCCAGCCTTGCCGCCGTGCTGCTGACCGCCACGCTGGCGGGTGCGGAGATCATCAGTTTGCCAGTGGCCATCGGCCTGGTGATCGGCGCCAACATCGGCAGCGGCCTGCTGGCCTTTCTCAGCACCAGCATGCAGAACGTCGCCGGGCGTCAGGTCGCACTGGGCAGCCTGCTCTACAAACTGATCGGCCTGCTGCTGATCATTCCGGTGCTGACCCCACTGGTGCACTGGATGGACACCCTTAACGTCAGCCCGTCGAGCCTGGTGATCAGTTTTCATGTGATCTACAACTCGCTGCGCTGCCTGATCATGCTGCCCACCGTCGGTCCGATGGGGCGGCTGTGTGCCTCGATTTTGCCTCAGGCGGCAGAGGTCAATGGCCAGACCAAACCCCGCCATCTGGACCTCGCAGCGCTGTCGACGCCAAGTCTGGCGCTGGCCAACGCCGTACGTGAAACCCTGCGCATGGGGGACCTGATCGACAGCATGCTCAATGCGATGCAGGAAGTGCTGCGCGGGAATCAGACGTCGGTCACGCAGGAAGTCCGGCGCCTGAACGATGACATCGAGGTGCTGTATAACGCCATCAAACTGTATCTGGCGCAGATGCCCCGCGAAGACTTGAGCGATCAGGACAACCGGCGCTGGGCGGAAATCATCGAGCTGTCGATCAACCTGGAACTGGCCAGCGGCCTGATCGAGCGTATGCTGCGCAAGGTCCAGCAGCAAAAGACGTCGCAACGCCGGTCGTTTTCCGATGTGGGTCTGGAAGAGCTTTCCGGCCTGCACGAGCAACTGATGGCCAACCTGCGCCTGGGGCTTTCAGTGTTCCTCAGTGGCGACCCGGAAAGTGCACGCCAGTTGTTGCGTGAAAAACGTCGCTTCCGGGCACAGGAGCGGCGTCTGGCCCATGCCCATGTCAGCAGACTGCAACGTAAGATCGTGCAGAGTATCGAGACCAGTTCGTTGCACCTTGAGCTGATCGCCGACATGAAACGACTGAATTCATTGTTCTGCAGCAGCGCCTATGCCGTTCTTGAAACCTCTGACACCGGGGCCTTGTCCAGCGAGAGCCAGCCAGAATAATCGGGGTGAACGCCCGGACCAGGGAGCAGTCTGTTACACATACCGGCCCGCAAGGAAGCCCGTTTTTATGCGTTGCCTGCTGTTCGCTGTTCTGTTTTTGACCTCCTTTTCCTCGATGGCCCTCGACCGCTTTCAAGTGGAGGGCTATGTATTGCCCAACGGCTTGCAGCTGCTGCTCAAGCCCGCGGAAAAAGGTCATGTGTCGATTCGCCTGGTGGTGGGCGTCGGCTTCGACGACTTCCCCTGCGCGGACAAGGAGCTGCCGCATCTGCTGGAGCATTTGCTGTTCAGCGGCATCGACGACTCCGGTGAAGGCGGGCTGGAGCAGCAGATGCAGGCGCTGGGCGGGGAATGGAACGCCTTCACCAGCAACACTGACACGACGTTCGTGATCGAGGCCCCGGCGCAGAACCAGCGCAAAGTGCTGGACCTGCTGCTCAACGTACTGACTCACACACAAATCAATCAGGCCAATCTCGACACTGCCAAACGTATCGTTGAACGTGAAGATGGCGGGCATTACTCCCACTTGCAGCGTTGGCTCGACAAACGTGACCTTGGCCACAGCGCCAGCAGCCAACTGGCGGTGGAGATGGGTCTCAAATGCGCCGAACGTTCGGAGGTTGACCATCTGACGCTGGAGCAGGTCGAAACCCTGCATGACAACTGGTACGCGTCGAACAACATGACGCTGATCATCGTCGGCGATCTCGACAAACTGCTGCCTGCCTACCTGGAGCGCACCTTTGGCCAACTCAACGGCGTTGACCCTACCGAGCATCCACCTCTTGCCACCGCCAGCGAGAAAGCCGAGCCGGAACGCACGCTGGTGCGCGGGACGCTCGGGGACGGCGCGAAGCTGCACCTGTTCTTCACCGAGCCGGACATGGGTGAGCAACACGATGAAACCTGGGATCTGGTCAAGGCCTATCTGGATTGGGCGCTGTACAGCGAGTTGCGTCTGGACAAAGGTTACTCCTACGGCCCGTGGGTAGATCGCGAGGCCTTTGGCGACACCGGTTTCATGAGCCTGAATGCCGATCTGGACCGTGATGACGTCGAAAGCGCGGTCAGCTCTGTTCGCGCCATGCTGGAGCAGTTGCGCAAAGAGGGCATGGACCCGGCGACGTTTGCTCGTTTGCAGCAGGCCTCGATTGCCAAACAGGCGTGGGCGGTGCAGGGCAACAGTGCGCTGGCCGACTATTACTGGGGCGCGTTGAACGACTATGAGGACGGTCGGTTTGAAGATCCGGGCAAGCGTACCAAGGCGGTGAGTCTGGATCTGGCGAACCGTGCGCTGCGCCAGATGCTGACCCAACCCGGGTATCTGCGGATTGAGGAACCGTTGCTCAGCTATGACGAGCTGTATGAGATCGGTCTGGCGTTGGGTGCGTTGATGGTGTTACTGATCGTCTGGCGCTGGCGGGTGTACAAAAAACGACCAGCCTGACGCGAGTTGTATTTGATTTTGTGGGAGCCGAATTGCTGGCTCCCACAATGGTCGCGTCGCATCTGAAACTGTCGACCGTTGCTAAAGCCGTATTGCTATCCTGCGCAGGTTTTTTCCTACAGCCCAAGTGACCACCGAAATGCCGGACCTCAACGCCCTCATCCAGAACTCCCTCGTCCAGCGCGTGCTGGAGTTCATGAAACGCTACCCGGGGCTGATCGCGCTGTTCGGGTTTTGCTCGGGGGTGGCCAGTTTCATTCTGGTGGACCGTCAGGCCCGGCCTGCGAGCTGGATTGCGGTGGTACTGCTGGTCAGTTGGTTGTGGCTGATGGTCGAGAACAGCGCTGTTGCCCTCATCGCCAAGCTCTTCAAACGCGAGATTCCGCAACCGCTACTGCGCTACGCCACGCAGATGATCCATCAGGAAAGTCTGTTTTTCGTGCTGCCGTTCTTCTCGATCACCACCACCTGGAACAGTGGACAACTGGCCTTCACAGGCATGCTGGCGGTGGCGGGGCTGATTTCGATCATCGATCCGCTGTACTACAAATGGCTGGCGCCGCGCCGTTGGCTGTTCCTGGCGTTGCACACGTTGACGCTGTTTGCCGCCATGCTCACGGCGTTGCCGATCATCCTTCACCTGACCACCGCTGAAAGTTACAAACTGGCGCTGGGCACCGCGATGCTGCTGTCGATTCCAAGTCTGGCATCCAGCTTCCCGATCAACAGCTTCAAACGCGGAGTAGGGCTGGCGATCCTGGTCGCCGCCATCGGTGGCGCGGGGTGGCTGCTACGTTCATGGGTGCCGCCCGCGACGTTGTGGATGACCGAGGTTGCTGTCAGCACCCAGTTCGACAACCAGAACCGCACCCCCGGCGAGAGCATTCAGGAGATCGGCGTCAATCAACTGCGCAGCAGCGGGCTGTACGCCTACACCTCGATCAACGCCCCCCGTGGCCTGGATGAGCGGATTTATCACGTTTGGCGCCACAACGGCGAAGAAGTCGATCGAATTGCTCTAGACATCCATGGCGGACGCAAGGAAGGCTACCGCGCGTGGACACACAAACAGAACTTTCCGCCGGATGTGCTCGGCAATTGGCAGGTGCGGGTGCTGACAGAGGATGGCCAGATGATCGGCGTATTGCGCTTTGAAGTGACGGATACCGACCAGCCTGCGGTGACTCGCAAGAAGATCAAGCCTGCCGGTCTCAAGCCTGGGGCAGACGATCTTGGCTCATCCGATTCAGGTGCTGACAAGGCCGATGACGATACGCCATCATCGAGCGATTCCGACCCGGCTAAAACCAACTAAGCTCGTCGCTATGACCCCATCGATCAGCCTCGCCCACCCATCGCCCAAGGCATGCGGCAGCGTCCGACTGGACACTTCGACCAATCCCACTCAGATGTGGATTACCGGAGACTGGACGCTCGCCCACTACCACGAACTCAAGCGCCAAACCGATGCATTGAGCGACGGCTTCAGTCCGGCCACGCAAGTGGACATGAGCGATCTGGGTGCGCTGGACACTGCGGGGGCCTCATTGTTGGTTGAACTGCTGGGCGTTCAGCGCCTGAGATTGTTGGCGGTGCAGGCGCCCAACCTGCCGGAATCCAGCCGCGCGCTGATGCAAACCATTCAAAGTGCGCTGTGCGATTACTGCCAGCCCATGAAAGATCCCGAAGTCGCCGTTGGCACGCAGTTGCTGGCTCGGATCGGATCGGCGGTTGAAGTGGTCTGGAAAGACACCCTGCAGCTGCTGGGTTTCATCGGGCTGATCCTGCAAAGCTTCGTCACCACGATGGTTCGCCCCAAGCGCTGGCGCACTACGTCGGTCATCGCTCACATCGAACAGATCGGACTGGACGCTGCGCCCATCGTCGCGCTGCTGACCTTCATGGTCGGCGCGGTTGTGGCGTTTCTCGGAGCCACGGTGCTCAAGGCCTTTGGCGCGACGATCTTTACGGTCGATCTGATCGGCTTTTCGTTTCTACGCGAGTTTGCCGTACTACTGACAGCAATCCTCCTCGCGGGCCGCACTGCCAGCGCCTTCACGGCGCAAATCGGCTCGATGAAAGCCAATGAAGAACTCGATGCCCTGCGCACATTGGGACTGAGTCCTACCGAAATGCTGGTGCTGCCCCGCGTGCTGGCGCTGCTCATCTCACTGCCGATGCTGACGTTTCTGGCCATGCTCTGCGGCATCGTCGGTGGGGGCGTGGTCTGCGCGCTGTCGCTCGACATCTCGCCTGCGATGTTTCTGTCGCTGATGCAGGCCGACATCGGCGTGCAGCATTTCCTGGTGGGGATCGTCAAAGCGCCGATCTTCGCCTTCTTTATTGCCGCGATCGGTTGCCTGGAAGGCTTCAAGGTGGAGGGCAGCGCCGAATCGGTGGGCGCTCACACCACCTCCGCCGTGGTGCAGTCGATTTTCGTGGTCATTGTGCTGGATGCAGTGGCCGCGATGTTCTTCATGGAGATGGGCTGGTGACCCGACGTTGCGTTAATCCCAGCGAAGCGGTGATTCAGGTGCGAGGCCTGTGCAACCGCTTTGGCCCGCAGGTGGTGCATCAAAACCTTGATCTGGACCTTTATCGCGGGGAAATCCTCGCCGTGGTCGGCGGCTCGGGCAGCGGCAAGTCAGTGCTGATGCGCAGCATTGTCGGATTGCAGCAACCCGCTGAAGGTCACGTTCAGGTGCTTGGTAAGGACTTGCTGAATCTGCCGTACAAAGAGCGTTCGCAGGTTGAACGACGTTTCGGCGTGCTGTTTCAGAAAGGCGCGTTGTTTTCGTCGCTGACCATCACCGAGAACGTCGCGCTGCCGCTGATCGAACACGCCGGGTTGAGCCGCGAAGAGGCCGAGCATCTGGCCGGGATCAAAATGGCCCTGTCCGGATTGCCGCTGTCGGCCGCCCACAAATACCCGGCGTCGCTGTCGGGGGGCATGATCAAACGGGCGGCCCTCGCTCGCGCTTTGGCGCTGGACCCGGACATTCTGTTCCTCGACGAACCCACAGCGGGCCTCGACCCGATTGGCGCTGGCGCGTTCGATCAGTTGATCCTGACCCTGCGCGACGCGCTGGGCCTGAGCGTGTTCATGGTCACCCACGACCTGGACACCCTTTACACCATCACTGACCGGGTCGCCGTGCTCGCACAAAAGCGCGTGCTGGTGGCCGACAGCATCGACAAGGTGTCGGCCTTCAAGGACGACTGGATTCACGAATACTTTCATGGCCCTCGAGGCCGTTCGGCCTATGCTGCGGCCACCCACCCTCACGAGGTCTCATGATGGAAACCCGCGCCCATCACGTCTTGATTGGCCTGTTCACGGTGATCGTGGTCGCCGCCGCGCTACTGTTCGGTTTATGGCTGGCCAAGTCCAGCGTCGACACCGCGTTCAAGGATTATCAGGTCGTGTTCAACGAGGCCGTGACCGGCCTGTCCCGTGGCAGCCCTGTGCAGTACAACGGCATCAAGGTCGGTGATGTGGTCAACCTGCGCCTCGACCCGCAGGACCCTCGCCGCGTGCTGGCGCAGATTCGCGTCGCCGGAGAAACCCCGATCAAACGCGACACCTTCGCCAAACTCGCCCTGGCCGGGATCACGGGCACTTCGATCATTCAGCTCAGTGGCGGCACGCCTCAAAGCGAACCCCTCAAGGGTGATGACGGCAAGCTACCAGAGATCATTGCCTCACCCTCACCGATTTCGCGCTTGCTCAATGACAGCAACGACCTGCTCACCGGGATCAATACGCTGCTGCACAACGCCAACGAGCTGTTGTCGTCCAAGAACGTGCAAGCGCTGAGCAACACCATGGCGCATCTGGAACAAACCACGGCGGTGATCACCGATCAACGCGAAGACATCCGCCAGACGCTCAAAAACCTGCTGGCACTGAGCAAACAGGCCAGTGCGACACTGGATCAAACCTCCACCGCGATGCGCAACGCTAACGTGCTGTTCACGGTCGACGGTAAGCAGGCCATCGCCACCGGCCAGGCAGCGATGGTGTCGCTGCAAGAAAGCACGGACACCATCAACCGGCTGATCAAGGCCAATAAGGAATCGGTCGATGGCGGCTTGCAAGGCCTGAACGAACTCGGCCCGGCGATTCGCGAATTGCGGGAAACGCTGGCCTCGCTCAAGACCATTTCCCGCAGCCTGAACGCTAACCCCAGCGGCTACCTGCTAGGTAGCGACAAGAACAAGGAGTTCGAGCCATGAGGCTTGCCCGTTTTTTCTTCACTCGGTTGTTGCTGGCAGGCGCGCTGGCGTCCATGGCGGCCTGTTCGATTTTGCCCAAGTCGGAGCCGCTGGACGTCTACCGCCTGCCAACGGCCTCGACCGCCACCAAGGCCGCGACACCTGTGCCATGGTCGCTGCGCGTGGCGCGGCCCAAAGCCAGTGAAACCCTCGACAGCTCGCGCATCGCGGTCATCCCACAAGGTGACGTGATCAGCAGTTATAAAGGCGCGCGCTGGAGCGACCCGGCGCCCGTGCTGTTGCGCAATCGGCTGACCGACGGGTTCTATCGTGATGGTCGAGTGCAGTCCATCAGCACCGATGACAGCAATTTGCAGGCGGATTTCGAGCTGAGCGGGGAGTTGCAGGCGTTTCAGAGCGAATACAAAGGGCAAGCCATTGAAGTGGTGATTCGCCTGGATGCACGGCTGGCGGATGAACGTCAGCGGATCATCGCCAGCCGTCGTTTCGAAGTCCACCAGCCGGTGGCTGATAAACAAGTCTCGGCGGTTGTAGGAAGCTTCGGGCAGGCCAGCGACACGCTGACCGCCCAAGTGCTGCAATGGACGCTGGAGCAAGGCCAGCGGCATTACACCGCTGAGCCGAAGAACCAGTAGCAGACAAAAATTGCGGCGATCACACCAGACAACTCAGCCAGCAGCGCGCAACCCACCGCATGGCGCGCGCGCTGAATGCCCACGGCGCCGAAATACACCGCCAACACATAGAAAGTGGTTTCGGTGCTGCCTTGAATCGTCGCGGCCACGAGGGCAGGGAAGCTGTCGACGCCTTGGGTCTTCATTGTTTCGATCAACATTGCCCGGGCGGCACTGCCAGAGAACGGCTTGACCAGCGCTGTGGGCAGAGCATCGACAAAACGGGTGTCCAGCCCCATCCACTGAATCGCGTGGCGAATCCCTTCCAGAAGCAGATCCAGCGCCCCCGAAGCTCGCAACACGCCAACCGCGCAAAGCATCGCCACCAGATACGGCAGCAGATTCTTCGCCACGTCGAAGCCTTCTTTCGCGCCTTCGACGAAGGTTTCGTACACCTTGACCTTACGCAGCGCGCCCACCATCAGAAACAGCATGATGATGCCGAACAGAGTGACGTTGCCCAGCACCGAGGACAGGCTTGCCAGCGCAGTGGCCGACAGCCCGGCGAGCATCGCCATGAAGCCGCCCAGCAGCAGCGCGCCGGGAACGAGGTAAGCGAGTACCACCGGATCCCACAACCGCAGGCGCTGCATGAACGCTACCGACAGAAGGCCCACCAGGGTCGAGGCGCTGGTCGCCAACAGGATCGGCAGGAACACCATGGTCGGGTCGACCGCGCCTTGCTGGGCGCGGTACATGAAGATGGTCACCGGCAGCAGGGTCAGCGAGGAGGCGTTGAGCACCAGAAACAGGATCTGCGCGTTACTGGCAACGGTCTGGCTGGGGTTCAATTCTTGCAACGAGCGCATGGCCTTCAGGCCGATGGGCGTGGCAGCGTTGTCCAGACCGAGGGCGTTAGCGGCGAAGTTGAGGGTGATCAGCCCCAATGCCGGATGGCCGCGCGGGACTTCCGGCATCAGGCGATGAAACAGCGGTGCGAGGACTTTGCCGAGCCAATCGACGATCCCGGCCTTTTCCGCGATGTTCAGAAAGCCCAACCACAGGGTCAGGGTGCCGAACAGCAGCACCATCACCTCCACCGACAGCTTGGCCATCGCAAAGATACTCTCGACCATGGCCGCGAAAATCCCGGCGTTGCCACCCACCAGCCACTGCGCCAGCGCGGAAACCGCCGCGACCACGAAAAAACCAAGCCACAGGCCATTGAGCATCAGAAAACCCCCTCACACGATGCGCGGATGATAGCGGCGGAGGGCGAAACAACAAACCCTTGGCTGTATTGGTGATCCCCTGAGGGCATGGATTGCTCATTGTGGGAGCCGGCTTGCTGGCGAATGCGGTGGATCAGTCAGTTCATCCATGGCTGACACACTGCTTTCGCCAGCAAGCCGGCTCCCACAGGGGTATGGCGCAGACCCTGAGTTCTCCCAAAACAACAAACCCCGGACAGGCCGGGGTTTGTGTTCAAGCGATGCCGCAATCAATCAACCGTCGATTGAACCGCTGGCACCGATTCCTTGCTGCGCCAGTGCGGCAGCGAATTCCAGTAACGCTCGCCTTTGGCCTCGTCGTACATGCCTTCCCAACGGGCGATGACCAGCACGGCCAGGGCGTTGCCGATCACGTTCAGGGCGGTGCGCGCCATGTCCATGATGCGATCGACACCGGCAATGAACGCCAGGCCTTCCAGCGGAATGCCCACGCTGCCCAATGTCGCCAGCAGTACCACGAAGGAAACGCCCGGCACACCAGCGATGCCTTTGGAGGTGACCATCAGGGTCAACACCAGCATCACTTGCTGGCCGATGGACAGATCGATGCCATACAACTGCGCGATGAACAGCGCCGCGATGCTCTGGTACAGGGTCGAACCATCAAGGTTGAACGAGTAGCCCGTCGGCACCACGAAGCTGCTGATGGCTTTCGGCGCGCCGTAGGCTTCCATCTTCTCGATCACGCGCGGCAGCACGGTTTCGGAGCTGGCAGTGGAGTAGGCCAGCACCAGCTCATCCTTGAAGATGCGCATCAGCTTGATGACTGAGAAGCCGAACAAGCGCGCCACCAGGCCCAGCACCACGAACGCAAAGAAGGCGATGGCGACGTAAACCAGGATCACCAGCTTGGCCAGTGGCAGCAGCGAGGCGAAGCCGAAGTTGGCGACGGTGACGGCGATCAGCGCGAAAACACCAATCGGCGCGTAGTTCATGATCATGTGGGTGACCTTGAACATGGTTTCCGATACGCCCTGGAACACCTTGACCAGCGGCTCACGCACTTCGGCGTTCAGGCTGGACAGGCCCAGACCGAAAAACACCGAGAAGAAGATGATCGGCAGCATGTCGCCACGGGCAACGGCTGCGAAGATGTTCGACGGAATCAGGTTGAGGATCGTCGCGATGAACGCGTGATCGTGCTGCACTTCGGCAGTGGTTTTCTCATATTGCGAGATGTCCACGGTGCCCAGCGTGCTCATGTCGATGCCGGTGCCCGGATGGAACACATTGGCCAGCAGCAGGCCGACAACGATGGCAATCGTGGTGACGATTTCGAAGTAGATGATGGTCTTCAGGCCAATACGGCCCAGTTTCTTCGCATCCCCCACACCTGCAATACCGACGACCAGCGACGAGATCACAATCGGGATGACGATCATCTTGATCAGACGAATGAAGATGTCGCCCGCAGGTTGCAGAATGTTGCTGATCCACCAGGCCTTCTCGGCGCTGAAGTGGTTGAGGACGGCGCCCAGGGTGATACCCAGCACCAAACCGATCAGGATCTGCCAGGCGAGGCTCAGTTTTGCCTTCTTCATGTCATTACCTTTGTTGTAGTTGGCATGGACAGTTCTCACCGACGCACTCAGCGATTGCTCTTGTGAAGCAATAGCGAGGGGCGGGTGCCCTTGGATCTGTCCAGAAGGTCTCTGCAAACGAGCGTCCAAGCTCTCGGCAGGCGGAAAAAGGGCGCAACTATTCCCATCAAGACTGCCAACGTCTAATGCCGTAAATGCCTACCTCATGCCGAATCGGTATGAGTCAAATCAAAGACTTAGGTAATTTCGCCTCAAAATGAGGCCGTTGCGATGAGCAAATTTATGCTGGGAAGTGGCTAAATCGTCGCCTGTAGCGCAGTGAAGGGACATTCAGATGACGCAAGTGACAAATGAGTCACATACGGCAGAAACGTCATGGGGAAGGAAAATTTTCGCGATATACGGTCGCCAAGTTTTGCGCGTCGCAAGCCCACGATCAGATGACAGCCTGGCGGCCAATCCAACGATGGACTTGCGTTGCGGCTTCCTGACCCGGCCCACGTATGAGAGCACTCCCTGTGCACTTAGGTCGCTGCGACCACTCCATTGGTCATAACGTCCCGGCCCCTTGGTCACGCGCAGACCTTCCTCGGGTTGCGCGACGTTCGGGAAGACCCCACGCTTTCGGTCTTCCTTCATCTGAATCAGTACCAGTTCGGATCTTTCTTCAACTGCTCCCTCAGCAGGCCTTGCATTCCCTCATCAGGCTTGCCAAGGAAACGATAATCCGCGTGCCGTGTCGGCGACTTGTCGGCGGGAAGCCCCGCAGGGACCTCAACCAACATGGCGTAGGCGTGCGACTTGTCCAGACTGAACGCCACGATGAGCCGTTTATTGATGCACGTGTCCTGGGTTTCGCAGAGAGGCCCTACCAGGTATTTGTCACCGTCCTCGGTCACCGCATTCATCTGATCCGACGTACCGGACAGATTGATCACCCAATCGGGCAAACGTTCCTCTTTCTTCACAACGCCCGACCAGGTCTGACGGTATTCAGGGTCTGAACTTAGCAATTCATTAACCCGCGCCTGCCCGTCGTTGGCGGCCATGGCTGTGGCGCTGGCGCTTGTCAAAAGCGCCAGCGTCAGTGCATGGAAATGCTTGCCAGCCATGATGGTCAGCCCCGACCGCGACGGCCAAAGAAGAACGACACGACGAACATCACCAGGAACACAATAAAGAGAATCTTGGCGATACCCGTGGCGGTGCCTGCGATACCACCGAAGCCCAGTACCGCTGCGACGATGGCGATGATCAGAAATGTGATAGCCCAGCTCAACATGGTGATTCTCCTTACTGTTTTTAATTTCTAACTGCCGCGAGGTGTCCGGCTCGGCCCTCGACGTAGGTTGTGCTTCTGCCACCTTTGGGGTCAGAAAACCCAACTCTGCTGGCGCGACGCTTCTTCGATGGCAGCCGCCGCGCCTTCAACCGATTGCGTGTTCATCCCGACATCCGTGGCCTTGAGCGCACTGGCCTTGGCCAAAGGTGCGCTGTGGATGTAGATCGGATGGATCGAGGACATTTCCTGTTTTTGCGTCCAGTGCGCGAACTGTTGAACAACGATCAGGGTGATCATCAACGCCAGGCTGGCGAACAGGCCCTGCTGCAAATGCAGTGGGGAGATACGCAGGGCGGCTAGACGTTGAGTGTTCATTCAAAGAGCTCCGGATAATCTTGTCGGCCAGTAATAAAGACCTTAGTTACCGAAGATATTGCAGCCCGTGTGCCAGCTTTTTTTGATCAATAAAATCTTTATTAATCAATAACTTGAGTGATTTATCAGGAAGCGTCTTACAAGCAAGCTGCACGATTGAACACTTGGCGTCGTGCGAATTGCACGACCTGGATCATGACCTGTCATCCGCATTCGCCAGCAAGCCGGCTCCCACAAGTACCGCGCCGAATCGAAATCTCATCTTCAACGCTAAACCTGTGGGAGCCGGCTTGCTGGCGAAAGCGCTCGACCCTGCAACATAGAATTTGGGATTGGTTACCCCGCACTGCGCGCCGTCACGCGCAAGGTGTCCGCATCCACACCCTTGACCCCACGAATATTGCGAGCGATTTCCACCGCCAGCTCTTTCTCGGCGTAATTGGCCACCACACCGTCCAGACTCACCACTCCAGCCTTGGTCTCGACCTTGATGTTCAGACCATCCAAGGTACGGCTATAAATAAGACTGGATTTGACCTTGCTGGTAATCCACGCGTCGCTGAACTCTTCACGCACGCTGTTGGCCTGGGCCTCGCTCTGCTCCTTGATGGTCTGGGTGTCGCGTGCGCTGAGGCTGATCAGGTTGTTCACTTCGGTCACACCATCGGTGTTGCTCGCCAGGCTCCCTGCAAGCTGCTTGGCGTCGGCGTCCCTGGCCTGTCCCTTGAGCGTCACAACGCCTTGCGCCGCCGAAACCTCGATGTTCAAGCCCTCGGTCACGCTGTTCCACAACAGCTTGGATTTGATCGTCGCGACCAGCGTCGCATCATCGAAACGCTGCGCCATGTTGGCCTTGGTACCCGGCTCGGCGGCGACCTGCGGGTCAATCTGCAACTGGTTGTCAACCTTGTTGATGCCTTGGGTGTCACCTGCGATTTGCGTGGCCAAGTCCTTGTCGACCTGATTTTCCACCTTGCCCGTCAAGGTCGCAGTGCCCTGTTCGACGTTCACGCCGATGGTGAATGGGCTGAGGTGGCGGTTGAGCGCAAACGCCGTCCAGATCGAGCCTTCCTGACGCGCTTGAGCCAATTGCGTTTGCAGGTCGCCTTGAGCGGCCTGGGCAATGGCAGGGGTCATTCCCAGCAGGCTGGTGGTGGCAATGATCAGGGCGACGTTCTTCAGCGGGTGCATGACGAATCTCCAGACAGTGACAAAGGTGACTACTGAAGAGACTTGGCATTCTCCCAGACGTTCTATTGGCCTGCGGCATCGCAAACGACAGCTCCAGTCTCATTCGCCAGACAGTTTTTCGACGCAGAAGGCCGTAGATCAGCGAAATGTTTGATTTTTTGGCAGATCGCTACCATCCAGCGCGCTGAATCAATCAGAATGAACCATGCAACTTGCCCGATCTTTCCGGGACTAACCAAGACAATTCACTTAGGAGCGTAGGAAAAATGGAAGCAGCCACTGAGAATCAGGGCCGTATTCTGCTTGTGGATGATGAATCCGCCATCCTTCGCACCTTCCGCTATTGTCTGGAAGATGAGGGTTACAGCGTCGCCACCGCCAACAGCGCGGCGCAGGCTGAGGCGCTGTTGCAACGTCAAGTGTTCGACGTGTGCTTTCTGGACCTGCGTCTGGGCGAAGACAACGGTCTCGACGTATTGGCGCAAATGCGCATTCAAGCGCCTTGGATGCGGGTGGTGATCGTGACCGCGCACTCAGCCGTGGACACCGCCGTCGATGCGATTCAGGCCGGTGCGGCGGATTATCTGGTCAAGCCGTGCAGCCCGGATCAATTGCGCTTGGCGACCGCCAAACAGTTGGAAGTGCGTCAGTTGTCCGCCCGCCTCGAAGCGCTAGAAGGTGAGGTGCGCAAGCCGAAGGACGGTCTGGACTCTCACAGTCCATCGATGATGGCGATTCTGGAAACCGCCCGTCAGGTGGCCAACACCGACGCCAACATCCTGATCCTCGGCGAGTCAGGGACCGGTAAGGGCGAGCTGGCTCGTGCTATTCACGGCTGGAGCAAACGGGCGAAAAAGGCCTGTGTCACCATCAACTGTCCGTCGTTGACCGCCGAACTGATGGAAAGCGAATTGTTCGGCCACAGCCGTGGCGCGTTCACGGGGGCCAGTGAGAGCACTCTTGGCCGGGTAAATCAGGCAGACGGCGGTACATTGTTCCTCGATGAAATCGGCGATTTCCCACTGACTTTGCAGCCCAAGCTGCTGCGTTTCATTCAGGACAAGGAGTATGAGCGCGTCGGCGATCCCGTGACCCGCCGCGCTGACGTGCGAATTCTGGCAGCCACCAATCTGAACCTGGAAGACATGGTGCGCGAAGGGCGTTTCCGTGAAGACTTGCTGTATCGCCTGAACGTCATCACGTTGCACCTGCCGCCGTTGCGCGAGCGGGGTGAAGACATCCTGACACTGGCTGATCGTTTCCTGGCGCGCTTCGTCAAGGATTATGGCCGCCCGGCGCGGGGCTTCAGTGACGATGCGCGCAGTGCACTGATCAACTATCGCTGGCCAGGCAATATCCGCGAACTGCGCAACGTGATCGAACGGGCAAGCATTATCTGCCCGCAAGAAAAAGTCGAAGTCAGCCACTTGGGCATGGGCGATCAGCCGACCAACAATGCACCCCGGATTGGCGCGCCGTTGAGCTTGGACGAGCTGGAAAAAGCCCACATCGGCGCCGTGCTGGCGACCAGCGATACACTGGATCAGGCCGCGCGAACGCTGGGGATCGACGCGTCGACGCTGTACCGCAAACGCAAACAGTACAATCTGTGACCGATCGCCCATGAAGTTCACGATGAAGTTGCGCACGCGACTGTTCCTCAGCATTTCTGCGCTGATCACCGTCGCGTTGCTGGGGCTTTTGCTGGGCTTGGTCAGCGTCATGCAGATGGCCAAGTCTCAGGAAGACCTGGTTCGGCAAAACTTCCTAACGCTGGATATAGGCCTCAAACTTCGTCAGAACCTGGGCGACCAATTGGTGATGCTGCTCAAGGACAAGCCGGACGAAGCCCTGCTGCACCAATATCAGGCTCAGTTTCAGGTCCTGCTGGATCAGGGAATCGACCACGATCAGCAGACGAACGCCCACAGCAGCTTCGAGAAGGCGCGCCAGGATTACGCGCAGTTTCTGAAAGCGTTGCAAGACGCCAATGACGCCGAGAACGCGATGAGTGATGACAAGGCCGTCACTGACGCCTTCAATGCGTTGCGCAACGGGCTGCTCGATGCTCATCGGCAGGCGCTGGAAAATATCAGCCAAGCGGAAAGTGCGTCACGCACCCGTGCATTATGGGTGGCAGCGCTATTGGGGTTGGTGGGTCTGGCGGTGCTGGCCATCGGCTTCATCACCGCCCATGGCATCGCACGACGCTTTGGCGCGCCCATCGAGGCGCTGGCCACGGCAGCGGACAAAATCGGGCAGGGTAATTTCGAGGTAACGCTGCCTATATCGTCGGCCGCGGAAATGAACCAATTGACTCGACGGTTCGGGATCATGGCTGAGGCTTTGCGTCAGCATCAGGTCACCAACGTAGACGAGTTGCTGGCGGGGCAGCAACGGCTACAAGCGGTGCTCGACAGTATTGACGACGGCCTGTTGATGATTGACCGGCAAGGGCGACTGGAACACTTGAACCCGGTAGCGCAAAGGCAGCTGGGATGGGAAGAGGGGCGGCTAGGGCAAGGTCTGGGCGAGGCTTTGCAACGACCGGAACTGGACGAGCAACTGTATTTGGTCCTGCGCGGCGGCACCCTGGAGCGGGCGCCGGAAGACCTGTCGATTGAAATAGATGGTGAAACCCGCCTGCTGACCTATAGCCTCACACCGGTCAGCCACACCAAAGGCCATATCCTCGGCGCAGTCATGGTGTTGCATGATGTGACCGAGCAGCGCGCCTTTGAACGCGTACGCAGCGAATTCGTTCTGCGCGCCTCCCATGAGCTGCGTACACCGGTCACCGGCATGCATATGGCATTCGGCTTGCTGCGGGAGCGCGTGCACTTTGCCCCGGACTCTCGCGAAACCGATCTGCTGGACACCGTGAATGAAGAGATGCAGCGCTTGATGCAGCTGATCAACGACTTGCTGAACTTCTCGCGCTACCAGAACGGCCTGCAAAAACTGACGCTCGCGCCGTGTGATGTCAGCGAGCTGCTCACTGAGGCTCGCCAGCGCTTTGCGGATACGGCGCTGGAACAGGACGTGATGGTGCAACTGGACATGCAAGAGCCGCTGCCACGCTTACAGGCGGACAAGGCGCAACTGGAGCGTGTGCTGGATAACCTGCTGGATAACGCGCTGCGCCATACACCGCAATCCGGACTGATTCGGTTGCAGGCCAGACGCCATGGCGAGCGCTTGATCATCAGTGTCGAAGACAACGGCGAAGGTATCGCCTACGGCCAGCAAGCCCGGATTTTCGAACCGTTTGTGCAAGTCGGACGCAAGAAAGGCGGCGCGGGCCTTGGGCTGGCGCTCTGCAAGGAGATCGTGCAGTTGCACGGCGGGCGGATGGGCGTGTACTCACGCCCCGGGCAGGGGACACAGTTTTATATGGCGTTGCCGTTGTAACTACCTATGTTCCGCATTTGGCGTCAATGTCAGGCAAACGCACCGTGATCGATACCCCGCATTGTGGGCCGGCTTGCTGGCGAAGCGGTGTGCCTGCAAACAATGTCATCGGCTGATCTGACGCTTTCGCCACCAAGGCGGCTCCCACATCAATAGCGCCTATTACCGGCACCATCACGCCACATCATCCGCACGACGTGGCGCATTGCGTCTGCCGCCGGTGACCAGCTCAGTAAACTTGGCAGCGCTCAAAGGCCGCGCAAACAGCCAGCCTTGCCCATACACGACCCCCTCGCTCTTGAGCAACAGAGCCTGCGACTCGAACTCGATCCCTTCGGCAATCACCCGCAGATCCAGCGCGTGGGCCATACGAATGATGTGGGGCGCTACGCCGCTGCTGGCTGCATCATGTCCGAGCGCGTCAATAAACGCCTTGTCGATTTTCAAACAATCCACCGGCAGCGTTTGCAGATAGGCGAGACTGCAATAACCCGTACCAAAATCATCTATCAGCACTTGGTGGCCTCGGTCACGCAGCGACTGAAGATGATTGCGCGCGACCACGACATCGACCAACCCTCGCTCGGTCACCTCAAACGCGATTTGCCGAGGTGCGACGCGATGCAATGCCAGCAGTTTCGCCGTGACCCGACCAATGCGTGGGGCCATGACGTCGCACGCGGCAAGATTGACCGACACATATAAATGAGGGTTGGCGCGCAGCAACTGGCCGAGTTGCTCCAGCAATTGCTGCAACACGAAATCCGTGATTTGCCGGATCTGCCCGGTGTTTTCAGCGAGGGGGATAAACAGGTCCGGGCTGGTCAGCGTGCCATCGGGTCGTCGCCAGCGCACCAGCGCTTCAGCCCCGACACACAGACGCGTGTTGAGATCGAAAATGGGCTGGTATAACACCTTCAATTCGCCTCGACGCAGCGCGCCATGCAATTCGCCACCCAATGACTGGCGTTGCCGCACCAGTTGAAAGACCAGAATCCCGACACACAGCGACACGAGAAGACTGGTCGGCACCAACATCCACCAAGCCCCCGTCACCTTCTGCTGCAAGCCATTGCGCGGGGTGATCAGCACCAACTGATACTCCGGACTTTGAGTGGGCATGCGATAGATCAGCTTGTCTTGCGTGGTGATCAGCGTTTCGACAGAGGTTGGCGTCCAGTCCGGCGTAGGCGGCCAGCTCTGAGGAGGCCCCAGCACAGGCACTGCTTTGGCTCCCTGATCCAGCACCACCACCAGGCTCCCGCCAGAAGGCAGGTCGACGACATCGGTCAGATGCCCACGGGAAGTGGAGACGCGAAACTCTCCACGCCCCAACATCAGCGAAGCAAGGTTGTCGTCCGGTTGGGTAGAGGTGTTGAGCCAGTAATCGTAGGTCGGTCCGCGAATGTCCGGCGCGCGTGGCTTGCCGATCATGCTTTGGCGGGTCCAACTGGAGCAGAACTGAATGTCGTCGACATAAGCGACTTCATAAATGAAGCGATAGCGCGAGTTGACCTGGCGCAATTGCTCGATCATTTCCGGGCTGCACCCCCTCAGGGGCTGGGCCTCCAGCTGATCGAGCCCGGCTCGCAACTGGCCGAACAATTGCTCCAGACGCACCAGAAAGCGCTCGCCCTGTGCATTCATTTGAGCACTTTCTTCCTGGCGGGCCTGATGCACCGCCAGCCCGAAACTCCCTGCCAGCAGCACAACAGCACTCAACAACGCGGCCAGCAGTGCCAGGAACGAAGGGCGATAAAGAACTGAGCGCAACTGCGTTGACGCCGTGAACATCGGCCGATATCCATATGAATACCAATGAGGTATAGCAACAAGCGCGCAAATAGCCCGCCGAATACCGATGCCACGGGAAATTTAATGCCTGAGGTTAAGCACCTGAAGAATAGCTGCACTTTGCAAATCTGGCTCACCGTCGAACTTCTGCGGCCGGTAATGCATCTGGAACGCCGCCAGCACATGGCGCGTCGCAATGTCCCACTCACCCGTCTGCGGCGTCGGATACCCCAACAAGGCCAGTTGCTGCTGGAACCACATGGCGCTCGGCACCACGCCCATCATCTGTGTCTGCTGCTGCGCAACCTGTTGCTCATCCGGCCAGATGCCCAGGCCTTCCTGCGCCAGACGCTTCCAGGGGAACAGTGGACCAGGATCGAGTTTGCGCAATGGCGCGATGTCACTGTGGCCGATCACATGACGGGGTTCGATCTTGTTGCGTTTGACGATGTCCTTGAGCAGCACAATCAGCGCCTGAATCTGCGCCTCGCTGTACGGATACCAGAGACGACCCGTTGGCGTGTCACGGTATCCCGGATTGACGATTTCAATTCCGATGCTGCTGGAGTTCAGCCAGGTCCGACCTTCCCATTCGCTTTCACCGGCATGCCACGCGCGCTGACTTTCATCGACCAGCTTGTACACCGTGGCCGGACCATCGCCAATCAAATAATGCGCGCTGACTTCACCATGGGTCAGCAGCGCCAGCGAACGCTCCAGCGATGCGGAGGTGTAATGCACCACCACGAACTGCGACCGGCTATCGAAGTTGACGGAGGGGTGGCTGGTGTCGAGCTTCGGGCCGCTGGAACAGGCCGTGAGCACGAGCGCGGCGCACAGGAGGTAAAAAGACTTCATAGAAAGGCAGGACGCTGAGGCGAATAATGCAACAGTGTAACGTAATGACAGCGCAACGCCCAAAAACGCTGTGAACCCCACCGGTGGGCACTCATGCGCTAAAGGTGCGCCATGTTACCCCTGCTCAATGCGATTGCGGCCCGAATCCTTGGCCCGATACAACGCCTGGTCGGCGCGTTTGAGCACCAGATCACTGCGCTCACCCGGACGGAACGTGGTAACGCCCATCGAGACAGTGATCGTGACCGGCTCACCTTTGAAATGAAACGGGCATTGTTCGACCGTCTGCCGCATGCGCTCCAGCAAGGCGAGGCCGTCCGCCATTTGCGTGCGAGGCAACAGCACAACGAATTCTTCGCCACCGAAGCGCGCCATGAAATCCGCCGCTCGCAGTTTCTTTTGCAACTGGGTAGCGACAATTTTCAATACTTTGTCACCGGCTAGATGGCCGTAGCCGTCGTTGATGCGCTTGAAGTGGTCAAGGTCAAGAATCCCCAGCAACAGGCTGGAGCGGTCTTTTTGTAGCTGTTCGATCTCTTGATCCAGCCGCTCATTCCACGCTGCGCGATTGGGCAGGCCGGTGAGGGTGTCTATCAGCGCTTTTTGACGCTGCTCTTCAAGGTGCGCACGGAAACCCAACGCTTCCTGTTCCATCGTGGCCACGCGGCTGGCCAGCGATTGAAGGCGGGATGCAACCTCCTGTTCGCGTTGATCACGCTGTTTCTGGTGCTCGTCCATGGTCCCGAGCAGGCCTTCAAGTCGGCTTTCCAGAACGTTTTTCAGACTGTCGAGATCGGCCGCTTCCTGCACGCTGGTTTGCAAATCGCCTACATGCTCCCGTAATTGCTCATTCAACTCCCGCGACGCGGATTGCTGACCCGCGTGGTCTTCGCTCGCGGCTTGAAGGTTGGCCTGGAACGATTCCAGCCGTTCGTTGAGCTGTTTGAGATAACGCTCGAACTCATGCTGCCCGCTGTCGGTGATCGCCAGCATCAAAACGGCGAGGTCGTCGAGAATCGGCAGCAGCTCGTACCAGTTAAGGCCGTGCTCCAACCGAAGGCGCATGGCTTCAGCCTGCGGCCGGTGGTGTTCAGGCAAAGTCAGGTCGTTGAGCAGGCCCAGTAAGGTCTCTTCGATGTGCGCCGCGACCGAGCTGTAACTGGGCTCTGGAGACGAGGGCAGCGCGTACGGCCCCTCCTCATCGGTTTCTGCACTTTCGGCTTCGTCAGCTTCATCGTCGTTTTCGACGGCATCTTCATCACTCGGATTGTCTTCGACGGGCTCCTGCGCAAGCGATTGCTCTGCCTCAGCTTCAGCCTGCTGGACGGCCTGCTCGTCCGTTGAGGAGGTGACTTCGGTAGGCAGCGATGCAGCCTCGATCTCTTCGACCGGTTTCACCGCCGTCGCGTCTTCAACGGGCTCGGAGTCAACAGGCTCCATGGCGACCGGCTCACTGACAGCAACGGGTTCGGCCTCTTCTACTGAAGCCGGAACTGGCTCAGCGATAACAGGTGTTTCAACGGCTGCCACAATGGGCTCTCTAGCCACTGGAGCCATAGCCGACGTATCAGCGATCGTGGGCGGCGCTTCGTTGATCCATTGTGTCGGCGGCGCCTTCACAGCAGGTTCAGCCTCGTCGGGCTCCTCATCGTGGTGATCCGAAGCTGGAGCAGGCTTTGCCGCTGGAGGGGGTGCTGGCGGCTCTGCTGCGCCAGGAACGTCTTCTGTCGCCTCACGGCCACCGAACAAGCGCTCCAGAAATCCGGGACGCGCGGCCGCTTCCGGATGCTCCAGTTCGGCCAGTGCCTTGCCCTGCAACCCACTCAACTCGCTCAACAGCAGCGGCATTTCCCGGGCCTGCGTCACCCGATCCTCAAGGTTCTTGGCGAAACGCTTGAGCGGTTTGGCCACCTCACGAGGTAATGGCAGTGATTGCAATTGCGTCACCAGCGCAGTCAGCGCTGTACCCATTTGCTCGACGCGCTGCTCGCGACGCTGTTCGGAATCGAGTACAGCCTTTTCAAGTCGAGGGATCAAGGCTGCCAACCCTGCGTCCATGTCGTCCTTGCGCACAATCTCACGCATTTCCTTCATGCACTGGTCAACGGCCTTGTCGGCACCCTCGGCCGCCAGACTGCTTCGCACCAGACCACGCCGCAGCAAGTCCAGACGGGCATTCCAGCGCTTTTCGAGCTTGTCCTGCTGCTCGATACTTTTCAGGTACTTTTCTTTCCAGCGTTGGGCTTCGTCGCTCATTCCGAGGGTCCGCGAGGGGATTTGCTTGTTATTGATTGCTTGTTATCGGCAGTGAATCGCCAATTAATGAGGCAGGCAAGCGAATCTCCACCGCCACCGGCAGATGATCGGAAATGGGCTGAGCCAGTACCTGCACTTTCTCAAGTGTCAGGGAAGGACTCAGCAGAATATGATCCAGGCAGCGCTGCGGGCGCCAACTGGGAAAGGTGGCTTCGATCTGTGGCGCCAACAGGCCCAGATCGCGCAAAGGCGAGGTTTCCAGCAGGTCAGCGGCGTGGGTGTTCATGTCGCCCATCAGCACCTGATGCTTGTAGCCGCCAATCAGTTCACGGATGTAGGCCAGTTGACGCGTCCGTGTTCGCGCCCCCAGCGCGAGGTGCATGACCACCACAACCAGAGCGTCCTCACCCTCGCCGAAACGAATAAGGATCGCGCCGCGGCCCGCAGGGCCTGGCAACGGATGATCTTCGATATCCCACGGGCGCAAACGACTCAGCACCCCGTTGCTGTGCTGGGCGAAACGTCCAAGATTGCGATTGAGCTGTTGATGCCAGTACGGAAACGAACCGAGCTGCGCCAGGTGCTCCACCTGATTGACGTAGCCTGAGCGAAGGCTGCCGCCATCAGCTTCCTGCAGGGCGACCAGATCGTAGTCGCCCAGCAGATCGCCGATTTTTTGCAGATTCCCGGCACGACCGTTGTGTGGCAGCAAATGCTGCCAACCCCGAGTCAGATAATGCCGGTAGCGCTCGGTGCTGATGCCCACCTGAATATTGAAGCTGAGCAACCGAAGCCTGCCATCGGCTGGCAGGCCGGTTTCCTTCAGGTGACGCTCGTTGACCTTGGGTGTGCGTCGGGCAACGATGCGTTCAGAACCCCAGCGCATCATGTCGTGCTGCTTACTTGGTCAGCGCGGCGCGTTCTTTGGCGATCAACTGATCCGCCACTTGCAGCGTCTGCTCCGGACCACCAGCGGTGCTCAGGTCGAAACGGTATTTACCGTTGACGATCATGGTTGGAACGCCAGTAATTTCATACTTCTTGGCCAGTTCCTTGTACTGGGCGATCTTGCCCTTCACAGCGAACGAATCGAAGGTTTCCAGAAACTTCTGCTTGTCGACGCCTTGGGTAGCGACGAAGTCAGCCATATCGTTTTTGTCGGTCAGGCGCTTGCCACCTTTCTGGATGGCATCGAATACCGCGCTGTGGACTTTCTTCTCCACGCCCATGGTGTCGAGGGTGATGAACAGTTGGCCGTGGGCATCCCATGGACCGCCGAACATCGCAGGGATACGGACGAAGTGAACGTCCGCCGGCAGCTTTTCAATCCATGGATTGATGGTCGGCTCAAAGGCATAGCAGTGTGGGCAGCCGTACCAGAACATCTCGACGACTTCGATCTTGCCGGGTTCGGAAACAGGAACGGCGCTGCTCAGCTGGACATATTGCTTGCCAGCTTCGATCGGCTCTGCCGCCTGAGCGGTCAGACCGAACAGGCTGGTGAACACCAGAGCGGCGCTGAGAATCAGATTACGCATGCTTAACTCCTGGGCATGAAAAGTCACCTCGACGGCCGCGTTTTGACCGGGCGAGGTGATACGAGTTCGCAAGTGTAACGCCTGCGAGGACAAAAAAGGGCAGCCGTTTGCGACCCTTTTTTGCCCGTCGGAGAGAGAAATGCAATTCGCCATTCCCGGCTGTCGACTCGTCAAGAATAAGGCCCCCAGCCTTAATCCAGACTTAATGAAGCCCCTGTATGTAGGCCGCCAAGGCATCGATATCCTTGTTGCTCAACTTGGAGGCGATGGTGCGCATGACCATCGTGTCGCCGTCGTTGGTGCGATCGCCCTCACGGAACGCTGTGAGCTGCTTTTTCACGTAGTCGGCGTGTTGGCCGCCCAAATGCGGAAAGCCCGCAGCGGCGTTTCCTGCTCCGTTCGGCGAGTGGCATCCGGTACAGGCCGGCATGCCCTGATCGATCTTGCCGCCACGAAACAGCGCTTCGCCTTTGGCGACGAGATTCGGATCGGCAGCGCCGACACTGCCTCTCTGGCTGGCGAAATACGCGGCGATATCCGCCAGATCCTGCTCATTGAGGTTGTTCAGCAAGCCCGTCATTTCCAGAACGACGCGTTTGCCGTCCTTGATTTCATGCAATTGCTTGAGCAAATAGCGCTGACCTTGTCCGGCCAGTTTCGGAAAGTTGGGGGCCATGCTGTTGCCATCCGGGCCATGACAGGCCCCACACACGGCGGTTTTCGCCTGACCGGCGGCTGCATCGCCCACGACGACATCAGCGGCATGAGTGGTACCAGAGACGCCCAACGCCAACAGCAGACTCACCAGTAGTTTGTTCATCGGCTAATCCGTACGGCCAGAGTGATCATGAATAGCGGGCCTATTCACTCCCCCGGCATTTGTTATAGGTCTAATGGTAGCCGCAGTTACGCGAACGTCACCCCGTCGAGGGGACAAAGCACACACAAAATTCGCGGCACTATATACTTGCGCCCATCAATCGGAATCGACATCCCTAACGGCGCGTCAGCCGTTACGCCCTCACCGGACATCCCATGCAATTCAAAAACCCGATCCTCGGCTTGTGCCAACAGGCCAAGTTCCAGCTCAGCGCCGCCAAAGTCGACCAATGCCCGGATGACGAAGGTTACGAAGTGGCCTTCGCCGGGCGCTCGAATGCCGGTAAATCCAGCGCGCTGAACACCCTGACCCACGCCAGCCTGGCCCGCACCTCCAAGACACCGGGGCGCACCCAGTTGCTGAACTTCTTTCGCCTGGACGACGATCGCCGCCTGGTCGACTTGCCGGGTTATGGCTACGCGAAAGTGCCGATCCCGCTCAAGCAACACTGGCAGCGCCACCTGGAAGCCTATCTGGGCAGCCGGGAAAGCCTCAAAGGTCTGATTCTGATGATGGACATCCGCCATCCGATGACCGATTTCGACACCCTGATGCTCGACTGGGCCATCGCCAGCGGCATGCCGATGCACATTCTGCTGACCAAGGCGGACAAACTGACCTTCGGCGCAGCGAAGAACACCTTGCTCAAGGTGCAGTCGGAAATTCGCAAGGGTTGGGGCGACGCAGTGACCATCCAGTTGTTCTCGGCGCCCAAGCGCTTGGGGCTGGAAGAGGCCTACACCGTTCTGGCCGACTGGATGGAGCTGGAAGACAAAGCGCCTGCGGCCTGAATCGCAGGCAAAAAAAACCCCGGACTTCATATGGGGAGGGGAAGTTCGGGGTCTAAGTCCAAACCTTCAGGGAAGGGTCCGGATATCTGCCAACACTTAACACAACATAGGAGCATGAATGGCAGCGTCTGCCATTCCCGAACTCTGACCGGGGTTTGTCCGGGGAAGTTCAAAATCTGTGGAAATTTAATGTTGGCGGCGCGATTGCTCTCGATGACTGTGGGAGATTCCATGGTGGCTGGCCAGCCTTTTCGCCAGCAAGCCGACTCCCACATTTCGCGACAATGATCAAAAATTGATCAATGTGCCTCATCCCAGTTATCGCCCACACCCACTTCCACCAGCAGCGGAACGTCCAGCTTCGCGGCGCTGCTCATGTGGACGCGGATTTCCTGGCTGATCTGCTCGACCAGATCCTCACGTACCTCCAGCACCAGTTCGTCGTGAACCTGCAAAATCACGCGGGCATCCAGCTCAGACTTCTCCAGCCAGCCATTCACCGCGACCATCGCGCGCTTGATGATGTCTGCCGCCGTACCTTGCATCGGCGCGTTGATCGCCATGCGCTCAGCGCCTTTGCGCAGGGCCTGGTTCTTGGCGTTGATGTCCGGCAGATACAGGCGGCGCCCGAAGATCGTTTCGACGAAACCTTGTTCAGCGGCCTGTGTACGAGTGCGCTCCATGTAGTCGAGCACACCAGGGTAACGGGCAAAGTAGCGGTCGACGTACGCCTGCGATTGCTTGCGATCCACGCCGATCTGCTTGGCCAGACCAAAGGCGCTCATGCCGTAGATCAGGCCGAAGTTGATCGCCTTGGCGCTGCGGCGCATGTCGCTGGTGACGTTTTCCAGCTCGACGCCGAAGACTTCCGCCGCCGTCGCACGGTGCACATCCAGATCATTGCGGAAGGCGTGCAGCAAGCCTTCGTCCTTGGCCAGATGCGCCATGATCCGCAGCTCGATCTGCGAATAGTCCGCCGCCAATAGTTTGTAGCCCTTCGGCGCCACGAACGCCTGACGAATCCGACGGCCTTCGGCAGTGCGAATCGGGATGTTCTGCAGGTTCGGATCGCTGGACGACAGGCGTCCGGTGACTGCAACGGCTTGATGGTACGAAGTGTGAATCCGCCCGGTACGCGGGTTGATCTGCTCCGGCAGGCGGTCGGTGTAGGTGCTTTTCAGCTTGCTCATCGAGCGGTACTGCATCAGCACCTTGGGCAGCGGGAAGTCCTGTTCGGCCAGTTCAGCCAGCACCGCTTCGGCGGTGGAAGGCTGACCGGTGGCGGTTTTGCTGATGATCGGCATGCCAAGCTTTTCGTAGAGAATCACCCCCAACTGCTTGGGCGAGCCGAGGTTGAACTCTTCTCCGGCAATCCCGAACGCCTCGCGCTCAAGCTCGGTCCTCTTGTTGCCCAGCTCGACGCTCTGGATGCCGAGCAGTTTGGCGTCAACCAGCGCGCCCTGGCGCTCGATGCGCGCCAGCACCGGCATGAGCGGCATTTCGATGTCGTTCAGGACAGGGGCCAGCGTTGGGATCTTGCCCAGCTTTTCTTGCAGTGTTTCGTGCAGGCGCAGGGTCAGGTCCGCTTCTTCTGCTGCGTAAGTGCCCGCTTGCTCCAGTGCAATCTGATCGAAGCTCAGTTGTTTGGCGCCCTTGCCTGCAATGTCCTGGAAGTTGACCGGCGTGTGGTCCAGGTACTTCGCCACCAGGCTGTCGCGGTCGTGGCGGGTGGCGGTGGAGTCGAGGACATAGGATTCGAGCATGGTGTCGAACTTGACACCTTCGACAATGATGCCCTGATTTTGATCGCCACCAATGGCGCAGTTGGCCAGCAGATTGATCGCGAATTTTGCATGTTGGCCGACCTTGATCTTGTTCGCGTCTTCGAGAACCGGCTTCAGCGCCTTGAGCACCGCGTCACGAGCCAGTTGCTGGGGCACGCCCATGTATGAGTGGATCAGCGGGATGTAGCAGGCTTCGTGGGTCTTGATCGCGAAGGACAGACCAACGATTTGCGCGCGCTGCGCATCGGTGCCATTGCTCTGCACGACAAAAGCAAACAGCTTGGCGGCCTCCAGTTTTTTCAGCCAGGCATCGAATTGGGTCTGCTCAAGCACCAACTCGTACTGGGCCTCGATGACCGGCGCGGCGTCTTCAATAGGCGCGATTTCGACGCCGTCTTTCCTGGCTTCGCGCTGTAAATCCGGAATCCAGCTTTTAAACTCCAGTTCCGTGTACAGCGCCAGCAGCGCTTCACGGTCAGGCTCGCCGCAATGCAGGGCGTCAAGCTCAATGTCCAGCGGCACATCAATCTTGATGGTTGCCAACTGGTACGAAAGGAACGCCATTTCCTTATGTTCTTCAAGCTTGGCAGGCAGAGACTTGGCACCACGAATCGGCAGAGCAGGCACTTTGTCGAGGTTTTCGTATAACTCTTTCAGGCCACCACCAATCCCGACCAGCAGACCCGTTGCGGTTTTTTCCCCAACGCCGGGAACCCCCGGAATGTTGTCGACTTTGTCGCCCATCAGGGCCAGGTAATCGATGATGTGCTCGGGACCGACGCCGAATTTCTCCTTCACGCCAGCGACGTCCAGCACGCTGCCGGTCATGGTGTTGACCAAAGTGATATGACCGTCGACCAACTGCGCCATGTCCTTGTCACCCGTGGAAATGATCACAGGACGGTCAGCTGCGGCACTACTGCGCGCCAAGGTGCCGATCACGTCATCGGCTTCAACGCCCTCGACGCACAGCAACGGATAACCCAGGCCGCGCACACAGTTGTGCAGGTAGTCGATCTGAACGCGCATGTCGTCAGGCATGCTCGGACGGTTGGCCTTGTAGTCAACGAACATTTCATCGCGGAACGTACCGCCTTTGGCGTCGAAAACCACGGCAAACGGGCTGTCTGGATATTGTTTGCGCAGGCTCTTGAGCATGTTCAGCACGCCTTTGACCGCACCGGTAGGCAGGCCCTTGGACGTGGTGAGTGGCGGCAGCGCGTGGAAGGCGCGGTACAGGTACGAAGAACCGTCCACCAGGACGAGAGGCGCTTGACTCATGTGAAGGATCAACCTTTTCGGCGGGGTCGGCGCTAAAATGCGAGGACCGTTGACGACAAAGGAGCAAGGTTATCATGCGTACGCAAAATCGCTTGTTACTAGTCGCTCTGTTGCTGGTGTGCCCACTGTTTGCGGTGGCCGCCGAAGATGAAGCGCCTTCCGCGGAACCCGACGTCACCATCAAAAAGGACGGCGACAACTTCGTTCAGGAATACAAGGCGAACGGCTTCGTTTATGCAGTGAAAATCACGCCAAAATACGGCAAACCGTATTATCTGGTGCGTGCCGATGGCACCAGCGGTCAATTCATTCGTGCGGATCAACCGGACATGCTGATCCCCCAATGGGTATTATTCAGCTGGTAGCCCCAACATTCACTTTTTGCTGGCAGTGTTCATATGTCCGTTTTTACTCCCCTGGCTCGGCCTGAGCTGGAAGCTTTTCTCGCCCCGTACGGGCTCGGCCAACTGCGTGATTTTCAGGGCATCGCAGCCGGAAGTGAAAACACCAACTACTTCATCAGCATGGAACAGGGCGAGTTCGTGCTGACGCTGGTCGAGCGCGGCCCCGTGCAGGAAATGCCGTTCTTCATCGAACTGCTGGACGTACTGCATGAGGCCGACCTTCCGGTGCCATACGCGCTGCGTACCACCGACGGCCAGGCCCTTCGCGAGCTGAAAGGCAAACCGGCCCTGTTGCAACCGCGTCTCTCAGGCAAACACCCGACAGCTCCCAACACACAGCACTGTTCGCAGATCGGCGAGCTGCTGGCGCACATGCATCTGGCTACCCGCGAAAAGACCATCGAACGCCGGACTGATCGTGGCCTGGAGTGGATGCTGAAAGAGGGCGGCAACTTCATCTCTCATCTGGACGAAGCCGAAGGCGCGCTGCTGAAGGTGTCTGTGGAAGAAATCGCCCGAGAGAAGACGAAGATCATGGCGCTGCCACGAGCCAACGTTCATGCCGACCTGTTCCGCGACAACACGCTGTTCGAAGGCACGCACCTGACCGGCGTGATCGACTTCTACAACGCGTGCTCGGCGCCGATGCTGTATGACGTGGCCATTGCCGTGAATGACTGGTGCTCGTTTGAGGATGGCAGTATCGATGCGCCTCGGGCGCGGGCGTTGCTGGGGGCGTATGCGGCGCTGCGCCCCTTTACGGCCGCAGAAGCCGAGCTGTGGGCGACGATGCTGCGTGTGGGTTGCGTGCGATTCTGGCTGTCGCGTCTGATCGCCGCCGAGAGTTTTGCCGGTCAGGACGTGTTGATCCATGACCCATCGGAATTCCGAAAGCGCCTGGAACAGCGTCAGGAGACCCACATTCCGCTGCCGTTTGCGTTGTAGAGATCAGCACCGCAATCGTCAAACTGTGGGAGCCGGCTCGCTGGCGAATGCGGTCTGCCTGTGCCACATGGGGCGACTGACACGACGCCTTCGCCAGCAAGCCGGCTCCCACAGGAGAACCGCATTTGACTGTAGGAGCGCGCTTGCCCGCGATGGGACGCTCAGGCGTTACAAGCTTTCCAGACACCCCGCCAGATCATCCGCCAGCTTGGTCAGCAACTGCTCATAACCGTGCACAGAGGCAGGCGTGTAGCCGCCCAGACCATCCAGCTCAGCCAGCTTCACCGGCAAGCCCGCGCTGAGGGTATCGGCCAGTTTCGGGCGCAATGGCGGCTCGCTGAACACACAGGTCTTGCCGTATTCGGCCAGCCGCGCACGCATGGCGGCAACATGCTGCGCGCCCGGCTGCACGTCGTGGCTGACGGCAAACACGCCAGCGTGCTGAATCCCATAGGCCTCTTCGAAGTAGTCGAACGCCTCATGGAACACAAAGTATTTCTTGTCCGCGATGCCCGCGACACGCTGCTTGAGCTTCGCGTCCAGCGCATCCATCCGTTCATCGAACGCTTTGACGTTACTCTGATATCGCGCGGCGTTAGCCGGGTCGGCTTCGCTCAGGTCCGCCGCCATCTTCGCTGCGATGACCCGTGCGTTGACCGTCGACAGCCACAGGTGTGCGTCAACGCTGCCGGGGCGGTGATCGTGATCATGCTCGTCGTCATCGCCATCATCGTCATGATGCGCGGCGCTGGCAGTGAAGGTACGCAGGTGCATGCCTGGCAGCGACTGCACCGGTACCGAAGGTTTGGTGCGGTTGGTCAGTACGCGAGGCAGGAAGGTTTCCATGTCCGGCCCGATCCAGTAGAGCAGATCGACCTCCTGAACACGCCGTACGTCGGACGGGCGAAGCGCGTAATTATGCGGCGACGCGCCCGGTGGCAGTAGCACTTCCGGCACCGCAATACCATCCTGCACCGCCGCTGCGATCAACTGCAGCGGCTTGATGCTGGTGAGCACACGGACGTCGGCTTGGGCGGGGGCGATGGCGGAGAAACCAGTGATGAAAACGACAAAAAGTAAAAAAAGTCGGGACACGATGACCACTCATAGGGGCAGGAACGGGTAACATAATAACGTCTCTACCAGAAGCCGTCGCCGCCCATGTCTAAAACACCACTGGCCAGTCGCCCCCACGATCACTCCCATTGCGTGCACAGCGCCCTCGCTGAAGCCGATGCACTGTGCGCCGGAAAAGGCCTGCGTCTGACCGCGTTGCGGCGTCGCGTGCTGGAACTGGTGTGGCAAAGCCACAAGCCGCTGGGCGCCTACGACATTCTGGCGGTGCTGAGCGAAGAAGATGGCCGCCGCGCCGCGCCGCCGACTGTTTACCGGGCGCTGGACTTCCTGCTGGAACACGGTCTGGTGCACCGCATTGCCTCGCTCAACGCCTTTGCAGGCTGCAACCATCCCACCCATGCGCATCAGGGTCAGTTCCTGATTTGCCGCGAGTGCCACGCCGCCATCGAACTGCAACACGGTGCAATCAGCGCAGCCATCGTCAGCGCAGCCAATGAAGTCGGCTTTGCCGTGGAAACCCAGACCGTCGAAGTCGTCGGGGTGTGTGCTGGCTGCAAGGCCGCCTGATGAGCGACGCACTGATCCGTCTGGAAGGTGTGAGCGTCACCCGCTCAGGTCAGAACGTACTGGATAACATTCAATTGAGTGTAAGTCCGGGCGAGATTGTGACCCTGATCGGCCCCAACGGCGCGGGTAAAACCACGCTGGTGCGCGCCGTGCTCGGCCTGCTCAAGCCCGATTCGGGCAATGTCTGGCGCAAGCCGAAACTGCGTGTCGGTTACATGCCGCAAAAATTGCACGTCGACGCCACGCTGCCGCTTTCCGTACTGCGCTTCCTGCGCCTGGTGCCGGGTGTCGATCGCGAAACAGCGCTCGCCGCGTTGATGGAAGTCGGTGCCGAGAAGGTCATCGACAGCCCGCTGCAAGGTATTTCCGGTGGCGAAATGCAGCGGGTACTGCTGGCCCGGGCATTACTGCGCGAACCCGAGCTGCTGGTGCTCGACGAACCTGTTCAGGGCGTTGACGTGGCCGGGCAGGCCGAGCTGTACGCGCTGATCACTCAATTGCGCAATCGCCACCAATGCGGTGTGCTGATGGTGTCCCACGATCTGCATCTGGTCATGAGCACCACCGATCAAGTGGTGTGCCTGAATCGCCACGTCTGTTGCTCAGGCCACCCAGAGCAGGTCAGCAACGACCCGGCGTTCGTCGAGCTGTTCGGCCAGAACGCGCCGAGCCTGGCGATTTATCACCACCATCATGACCACGCTCACGACCTGCATGGCGAGGTCTGCCAGGCCGCGCACGGCCAAGCGCACACTCACGATCACGGGCATTCGCACCCTCACAACCATGACCACGGGGACAACTGCAAGCATGGCTGATTTTCTACTCTATGCCTTGCTCGCAGGCCTCGCTTTGGCCGTTGTTGCCGGTCCGCTGGGCTCTTTTGTAGTCTGGCGCCGCATGGCCTATTTCGGCGATACCCTGTCTCACGCCGCATTGTTGGGCGTCGCGTTGGGCTTTTTGCTGGACATCAGCCCGACCATCGCGGTGACGGTCGGCTGTCTGCTGCTGGCGATTCTGCTGGTGACCCTGCAACAGCGCCAACCACTGGCGTCTGACACGCTGCTGGGGATTCTCGCGCCGAGCACGCTGTCTCTCGGGCTGGTGGTGCTGAGCTTCATGCGCGAGGTGCGCATCGACTTGATGGGCTACCTGTTCGGCGATCTGCTGGCGATCAGCCCGACCGATCTGGCCTGGATTCTCGGCGGCAGCGCTGCGGTACTGGTCTTGATCTGCGCGCTCTGGCGCCCATTGCTGGCCATCACCGTGCACGAAGAACTGGCAACCGTCGAGGGTCTGCCGGTGGCTACGCTGCGCATGACACTGATGCTGCTGATTGCCGTGGTGATCGCCGTGGCGATGAAAATCGTCGGCGTATTGCTGATCACCTCGCTGTTGATTATCCCGGCGGCTGCGGCACAGCGTCACGCCCGCTCACCCGAACAAATGGCCTTGGGCGCCAGTGTGATCGGCATCCTCGCCGTGTGCGGGGGACTGGCGCTATCGTGGTTCAAGGACACCCCCGCTGGCCCGTCTATCGTGGTGTGTGCAGCAGCCTTGTTCCTGCTCAGTTTCCTGTTGCCCAAGCGGTAGAACCTTGTTCCGAAAGTAGAGTCTTACTCGGCAATCATTACATGGCGGCAATGTGCAATGATTTGATCCCATGCCGCCGTGCGTGATCGGTTTTTTTCGGTGCAAGCCACTTTATGTGTAGACTTGCTCGTTTTTTGCGCAAATAGAGAATCGCAGGAATGAAGCCGTTCCCATCCCGTTATCTGCTGCTTGCTGCATTTTCCGTCCTGTTGGGCGCCTGCCAGAGCAAACCCGTCGAGGCGCCAGCTCCGGCTGCAGCACCCGACGCCTATGAACAACTGGACCAGAACATCGCAAGCAGCGAATTGGCCACCGCTGAAGACCAGTTGGCCGCGCTGCAGAGCAAGGACCCGGAAGATCCGCGCCTTGAGCAATACCAGCGCAAGCTGGCCGAGGCCTACTTGACCCGCAGCCAGATCGTTTTGCAAAAAGGCGACGTCAACGCTGCGGCCACAGCATTGAGCCGCGCGCGAGCGCTGATGCCCAAGGCTCCAGCGCTGACCAGCGGCGTCAATGGCGCGATTGCCCACGCGCGCAAGGCGGAGCTTGAGAAAGCTGAAGCCGAGTTGCGAGCGGCGGAAGCCAAGCGCACAGCCAAGATCATCGACCCGACCGTCGAGAGCACGACCATCGAGCTGAAAATCACTGATTCGAAGCAATTGCGTCGTCAACTCAACGATATCGCCTCGGATGTCACCGCGTTCAACTGTGAAGTGATCGTGCAGGTGCCACGCACTGACGACTACCCATGGCTGGCCACGTTGCTGAGCAAGCGCGTGACCAAGATCAACCCGGATTTCGAATTGCAGATCCAGCGCGAGATTGAAAAATCCGCGCCTGCGCAGATCATTCTGAAACCCGCCAAGCTCTGATCGTTTTTAATCAAACAAAAGGCGTTGCCCTCACGAGCAACGCCTTTTTTGTATGAAAACTCACAACCTCTTGTGGGAGCCGGCTCCCACAAGGGTAAATCAGGCCTCCGGCGCTTTTATCTCAAGCCGGAATCGCCTTGGCCTTCGGTTCCCGCGCCCAGACCCGGTGCTGTTTGATCGCTTCAAAGAAAGCGTTGAACGACGTGCTGTCCGAGACCGCCAACAGCCCCGCATCCGCTTCCAGATGTAGCAAGTCGATCAGCTCTTTGGCCTCGCCAGCGTAGGAGATGGCCTTAAGGTGTTTGTATGCTTCCAAAACGTAATGCAGCGCCACACCATTGCCGCTCAACGCCTTGATCGACGCCGCGCCGCCCGGGATGAATACCGCATCGAAGGCAATCGAAGGCAAACCTTCAATCGACGCATCCACCGGTAAAGTTTGGCCACCCGCCGTTTTGACTGGGGCCGAGGTAGGACCGAGGATTTTGGCATGGGCCGCTTCGGCTTCAAGCGCCGCTTTCATCGCTGCGACAGCTTTGTCGTCCACGCCATCCGCCACGATGATCGCGACTTTGCGCGACGCGATATCACCGGACAAAAGGTTCGCCTGACTCAGCAGAGGAGACTTATCCACGGTCGGTTTGCCGGTTTTCTGAGCCTTGACCGTCGGGCCTTTTGGCGCCGGCAGTCCCAGATTGGCAGCCACGCGTGTCGCCAGAGTCATGTCGATGTTGGCGAGGATCTCGTTCACCTGCCGCGCGCGGATGTGCTCTCGCTCGACCTTGCCCAGCTCAAAACTGTAGGCCGCGATGATGTGCTCCTTCTCGTGCTCACTCATGCTGTTGAAAAAGAGCGTGGCCTGAGAGAAATGGTCGGCAAACGACGGACTGCGCTCGCGCACCTTGTGCGCTTCGATACGCTCCTGATAACTCTCGAAACCGCCGTCCTGGGGGCCTGCGGGGGTTTCCTTTGGCCAGCCGCCATCGATGGAGTTGGGCTCATAGGAAGCCCGTCCCTTGTCGATGGTCATGCGGTGCTGCGCGTCACGCTGGCCGCTGTGGTTGGGCGAGACAGGACGGTTGATCGGAATCTCGTGAAAGTTC
The DNA here is from genome assembly GCF_045764065.1 of Pseudomonas sp. Pseu.R1. Taxonomy (NCBI): domain Bacteria; kingdom Pseudomonadati; phylum Pseudomonadota; class Gammaproteobacteria; order Pseudomonadales; family Pseudomonadaceae; genus Pseudomonas; species Pseudomonas sp. Pseu.R1. The sequence goes on from NZ_JBJGEE020000001.1 coordinate 3,430,818, forward strand.
GGGCCGCCAAGTCGGCTGATCTGCGTATCTGTGTAGGAAAACAGGCGGCCCTGTAGCAGCGGGTCGTTGGAGAAATCGATCCCCGGTACGATGTGCCCAGGGCAAAACGCGACCTGCTCGGTTTCAGCAAAATAATTGTCAGGGTTGCGATTGAGCACCATCTTGCCCAAGGGCGTCACTGGCACCATTTCCTCGGGAATGATCTTGGTGGGGTCGAGCAAGTCGAAGTCGAATTTATGCTCGTCTTCTTCAGCAACGACCTGCACGCCCAACTCCCACTCGGGATAGTCGCCAGATTCAATTGACTCCCACAAGTCGCGGCGGTGGTAATCCGTGTCCTTACCGGCCAGCTTTTGCGCCTCGTCCCAAAGCAACGAGCAGGTGCCATATTTGGGCTTCCAGTGGAATTTTACGAACGAGGATTTCCCCTCGGTATTGATCATGCGAAAGGTGTGGATGCCAAAGCCCTGCATGGTCCGCAGGCTTTTTGGAATCGCACGGTCAGACATGGTCCACAGCACCATGTGCGCGGACTCTGGCACCAACGAAACGAAATCCCAGAAGGTATCGTGAGCCGATCCCCCTGTAGGAATCTCATTGTGCGGCTCGGGTTTTACAGCGTGCACGAAGTCCGGAAATTTGATGGCGTCCTGTATGAAAAACACCGGCATATTGTTGCCGACCAAATCGTAGTTGCCTTCGGCGGTGTAGAACTTCACCGCAAAACCGCGCACGTCACGAACGGTATCTCCCGAACCACGCGGGCCTTGAACGGTAGAAAAGCGCACAAACACCGGGGTCTTTTTCCCCGGATCGCGCAGGAATTCTGCCTTGCTCAGCGCGGAATGGTTCTCGTAACTCTGGAAATAACCGTGAGCCGCCGTCCCCCGCGCGTGCACGATGCGCTCCGGGATACGCTCGTGGTCAAAATGCGTGATCTTCTCACGCATGATGAAGTCTTCGAGCAGCGAAGGGCCACGACTGCCCGCCTTCAGCGTGTTCTGGTTATCGGCAACTTTCACTCCCTGATTGGTGCGCAGGGCCTGACCGGTCGCGTCAGAACGAAACGCTTCAAGGCTGTCGAGTTTGGTGTTGGTATTACCCCGGTCTAGCGTGTCAGTGCCTGCCAGTTCGCTTTTAGGGGTACTGCTTACGGGTGCGGGTTTCTTGGTGGCCATCAGTCAAAAACTCCTCGGTTCAGGCGGCTCTTTTTTCGCGCTTCCGAAAGGGAAAGTCGGTATGAGCTCGGTCAGCCGGAATTACCTGACAGAAGCAGGAGAATCCGGCGCTTACTAAGTGACTGAGGAGAAAAATGACCGTTCCGTGTTTTTTCCAACCTTTGGTCTAACGTTGCATCAGCCGTTTTTATGACCATTCGGCAGGTCGCCCACCAAATAAATGCTAAGAATTCCGGGCCTAACCCCGACCCGACAGGCTAAAATGCGCGCCCGGTTTATCCAGCCAAGGCGATAAACGGCCGAAATGGCATCGCCACGCAGCTCCCAAACGAGCTGATCTTCCAACGCGCCCCCACAAGGTTCGCTACGTGATCGAGTTTCAATACGTCCATAAAACCTATCGGGTCGCCGACAGGGAAATTCCCGCACTGCACCCCACGAGTCTGCAGATCGAAAACGGCCAGGTGTTTGGCCTGATCGGCCACTCCGGGGCAGGCAAAAGCACCATGCTGCGCCTGATCAACCGCCTGGAAGCTCCCAGCGGCGGCAAGATCATCGTCGATGGCGTCGACGTCACGGCGTTGGACGCCGATGGTCTGCGCAGTTTCCGCCAACAGGTCGGGATGATCTTCCAGCACTTCAACCTGCTGTCGTCCAAGACGGTCGCCGATAACGTCGCCATGCCGCTAACGCTGGCCGGGGACATGACCCGTGCGCAGATCGACCAGCGCGTCGCCGAGTTGCTGGCGCGGGTGGGCCTGTCCGACCACGCGAAGAAATACCCGGCGCAATTGTCCGGCGGCCAGAAGCAGCGCGTCGGCATTGCTCGCGCATTGGCGACCAAGCCGAAAATCCTGCTGTGCGACGAGGCCACTAGCGCGCTCGACCCTCAAACCACCGCGTCGGTGCTGCAATTGCTGGCGGAGATCAACCGCGAGCTGAAGCTGACCATCGTGTTGATCACCCACGAAATGGACGTGATCCGTCGCGTCTGTGATCAGGTGGCGGTGATGGACGCAGGTGTGATCGTCGAGCAGGGCGCCGTGGCCGATGTGTTCCTGCATCCCAAGCACCCGACCACTCGCCGCTTCGTACAGGAAGACGAGCAGGTCGACGAGAACGATCGGAACTCCGATTTCGCCCACGTTCAGGGCCGCATCGTGCGTCTGACGTTCCAGGGTGAAGCGACCTACGCGCCACTGCTGGGTACGGTCGCCCGGGAAACCGGCGTGGACTACAGCATCCTGGCCGGTCGTATCGACCGCATCAAGGACACGCCCTACGGGCAATTGACGCTGGCCATTACCGGCGGCGACATGGAAGCCGCGTTCGCGCGCTTCACCGCCGCTGACGTTCACATGGAGATCCTGCGTTGATGGACACTCTCGCCACTCTGTTTTCCAACGTCGACTGGTACGAAATCTGGGTCGCCACCGGCGATACTCTGATCATGCTCGGCATTTCTCTCGCGTTTACGGTGCTGCTGGGCCTGCCCCTCGGCGTGCTGATGTTTCTCACCTCGCCGCGGCAGTTGCTCGAAAACAAGCCGGTCTACGCCACCATCGGCCTGGTCGTGAACATGCTGCGGGCGCTGCCGTTCATCATCCTGTTGATCGTGATGATGCCGCTGACCGAAATCATCACCGGCACTTCGCTGGGGATTCTCGGCACACTGCCGCCACTGATCGCGGGCGCCACGCCGTTCTTTGCACGGCTGGTGGAGACCGCACTGCGTGAAGTGGATCGCGGGATCATCGAAGCGATTCAGGCGATGGGGGCCACTACGCGGCAAATCATCGTCAAGGCGCTGCTGCCGGAGGCGCGTCCAGGCATTCTGGCGGCGATCACGGTCACGGCGATTGCGCTGGTCTCGTTCACTGCCATGGCCGGTGCCGTGGGCGCGGGCGGTCTCGGCGACTTGGCGATTCGCTACGGTTACCAGCGCTTCCAGAACGATGTGATGTTCGTGACGGTCGTATTGCTGCTGGTGCTGGTGCAGATTCTGCAAACCGTGGGCGACAAGCTGGTCGCGCACTTTTCACACCGTTAATCGAATGGGGTCAGCCATGGGCTGGCACGTGCGCGCCACGGGGCGCGCATTTCAAGGAGCAAAAGAGATGAAGAAACTGTTGGCCGTTTTCGCAGCCGTCACCGCGCTGTCCGCCCACGCCGATGAAACCCTGACCGTCGCGGCCACCGCCGTGCCTCACGCCGAGATCCTCGAATTCGTGAAGCCTGCGCTGGCCAAAGAAGGCGTGACGCTGAACGTGAAAGTCTTCAACGACTACATTCAGCCGAACGTGCAGGTCGATCAGAAGCGCATGGACGCCAACTTCTTCCAGCACCAGCCGTATCTGGATGAGTTCAACAAGGGCAAGGGCACGCATCTGGTAAGCGTGGCCAAAGTTCACGTCGAGCCGTTCGGCGCGTACTCGGACAAGATCAAGAACCTGGCGGACCTGCCGGATGGCGCCACTGTGGCGCTGCCGAACGATGCGACCAACGAAGGCCGTGCGTTTCTTCTGCTGGTGAAGGCTGGCTTGATCACTCTGAAAGACCCAACCAGCATCACGGCCAAGCCAAGCGACGTGCTGCAAAACCCGAAAGCGCTGAAATTCCGTGAGCTGGAAGCGGCCACCTTGCCACGCGTGCTGACTCAAGTGGACCTGGCGCTGATCAACACCAACTACGCGCTGACCGCCAAGCTTGATCCGACTAAAGATGCGCTGATCATCGAAGGTCAGGAATCGCCGTACGCGAACATCCTGGTGACCCGCGAAGACAACAAGGATGACCCGGCCATCCAGAAACTGGTCGCTGCGCTGCACAGCCCTGAGACCAAGCAGTTCATCGAGACCAAGTACAAGGGTGCTGTGGTTCCGGCGTTCTGATTCACCTCAGATGATGATCGTGCCCACGCTCCGCGTGGGTACGCATCCCGTGACGCTCTGCGTCACATTGGCCGCAGAGCGGCCTTGTCGGCACTCCCACGCGGAGCGTGGGAACGATCAAATGTCATCCTGACGACTACTTGCGCTCAACCAACCCCGGCAACTGCGCAACCAGCTTCTGGTTGTTCAGCGGCGCGCGGATGAATCCTCGCTGAGTACCATCCGGCCCCAGCAACGCCAGGTTGCCGCTGTGGTCCACGGTGTAATTCGGCTTGCTGGTGTCCGCCGGAATGAACGGAATGCTCACCGCATTGGCGAGTTTCTGAATGGTGTCCACCGGCGCAGTCAGGCCCTGAAACTGTTTGTCGAAATAGCCCAGGTACGTTTTCAACTGCTGCGGCGTGTCGCGGTTCGGGTCGACGCTGACCAGCACCACGCGCAATTTCTCCACCGCCTCCTTGGGCAGTTCGCTCTTGATTTGACGCAGTTGGGCGAGGGTGGTCGGGCAAATGTCCGGGCAGAAGGTGTAGCCGAAGAACAGCAACGTCCATTTATCTTTCAATGCATCCAGCGCCACCGGCTGGCCGTCCTGATCCACCAGTTTCAGGTCTGGCACACTGCGGCTTTGCGGCAGCAGAATGATCCCGGCGTCGATCAGCGCCGTCTGATCACCCGGTCCCTTGCCGGAAAGGACGCGGTTGACGGTCAGGCCCAGGATCAATGCCACGATGGCCACAAGGATGAAGACGGTTTTTTGGGTGCGGGTCATAAATTCAACGATAAGTAGTGATCTACGAGCAGCGCGATAAACAGCAACAGCAGGTACCAGATCGAGTACTTGAACGTGTTGATCGCGGCGTGCGGCTGGCTGCCAAGGTACAACACCCGCACCCAATGCAGAAAGCGAATCCCCAGCACGCAGGCGCAGATCAGGTAAAGCAGGCCGCTCATCTTGATCACGAACGGCATCAGGCTCGCCGCCAGCAACACCCCGGTATAGAGCACGATGTGCAATTTGGTGTAGCGCTCGCCATGGGTCACGGGCAGCATCGGGATGTCGGCCTTGGCGTAATCTTCTTGGCGGTGAATGGCCAGCGCCCAGAAATGCGGCGGCGTCCAGGCGAAGATGATCAACACCAGCAGAAGAGGCTCTGCGCTGATATGGCCTGTGACCGCGACCCAACCGAGCAGCGGCGGCGCGGCGCCCGCCAGGCCGCCGATGACGATGTTCTGCGGCGTCGCACGCTTGAGAAAGCCGGTGTAGATCACCGCGTAACCGAGCAGCGAGGCCAGCGTGAGCCAGGCGCACAGCGGATTGGTGAAGGTCAGCAGCAGTGCCTGCCCGCCGATGGCCAGCACCGCAGCGAAGGCCAATGCCGCCACGGGCGTGACACGGCCTTCTGCGATGGGGCGTTTATGGGTGCGGGCCATCACGGCATCGATCCGCCGGTCTACCACATGATTGACCACCGCCGCGCCCGCTGCACAGAGCATGATCCCCAGATTGCCGAACAACAGCACCGACCAAGACACACCTGCGCGGGTGGCGAGAAACATCCCCACCAGCGAGGTGATGAGCATCAACACCAGCACCTTGGGTTTGGTGAGTTCCAGATAGTCTCGCCACAGGGCCTGGCGGTGATGCGCGCCGGTTGTGGGTGTCATGTGGAATACCCTATTTCAAGCAGCGATCCCTGTAGGAGCGCGCTTGCCCGCGATAACGGTGTGCCAGATGTCAGTGATGTCGAATGTCCCAACGCAATCGCGGGCAAGCGCGCTCCTACAGACATATACGAAATCCCATTCATCGATGCGGCCCCAGATGCAACAGCACATGGGCATGCTGCCAAAAGCTCGGTGCGTGCCTGTTGGACGGCGCGTACACCGGCCTGACACGGTAGTTGATCAACGTCATGGTCAGCATCAGCGCCGCGCCGCCCGCGTTGTGGGCAACCGCGATCGCCAATGGCAGATGAAACACTACATTGCTGATTCCCAATCCGACCTGAACGCCAAGCGCCAGAACCAACAAACCCGCCATGCGCTTGAGCCCTGCTCGGTGCAATTGCCAGGCAAGCGCCAGCAGCGAGAACGTCACCAACATTGCGCCGACGCGGTGAGTCAGGTGAATGGCCGTGCGCGCCGTGCTGTCGAGTTTGCCGCCCAAATAGTTGGGGCCGATGTGCTGGGTCAGATGAAAGCCATTGGCAAAATCTGCCTCGGGCCACCACTGGCCCTGACACATCGGCAAATCCGTGCAGGCCATGGCGGCGTAGTTGGAACTGACCCACCCGCCCAACGCGATCTGCATCCCAACCAATACCAGGCCCACCGCTGCCAGCCGCCGCAAACGCGGGCCGATTTGAGCTATCGGCGCAAACTGGCCACTCAAGCGCGCCGTCAGCAGAAACAACAGACTCAGCGTCGTGATCCCGCCCAACAAATGCGCCGTGACCACTTGTGGCCACAGCTTGAGCGTCACCGTCCACATACCGAACGCCGCCTGAGCGAAGACCACGCCGAGCAACAGCAACGGCAGCGCCACGGGTTGCTCGGCGATGTGCCGCCGATGCCAGGCCTGTACGCCGAGCATCATGATCGTCAGCGCCAGGCCGCCCGCAAAATAGCGATGCACCATCTCGTTACGGCCTTTGTGCTCGATCACTGGGGAGTCCGGGTAATGCAATTGCGCGTGGGCCAGTTGCGCTTCGGTCTTTGGCACGCTGATGAAGCCGTAACAGCCGGGCCAGTCCGGGCAGCCGAGGCCTGCGTGGGTCAGTCGGGTATACGCCCCGAGCAACACGACCACCAGCGCCAGCAGGGTTGCGCATAAGGCGAGACGAAATCCGGGTTTGTTCATCATGCCCCCCTTTAGCCGATGTTCGACAGTTTCAGCAGTTGGCGCAGGTCGTTGAGCAGGTCTTTGCCATTGACCTCCGCGCCATAGCGCAGCACCAGATTGCCGTGCGGATCGACGATCCACAGTTGTGGCAGATCGACGCCCGGCGCCATTTGCCGATAGCGCTTCAGGTCGAGGGGATAGCGTTGCAATTGCGGATATTCGCGGGTCAGCGTGGCCTCATATTCAGCGCTGAGCGGCTGCGCAGTGGTCAGCGCATGGCTGGCGCGGGAGGCGTCCCGGCCCAGACCAATCTGGATCTGCCGCGCGAGATACACCAACTGCTGGCAGTCGGCGTCGCACTGATCTGGCGCGGTGACCAGCAGTTGCCAACGCTTTTCGTCGGACTGCACGCCAAGTTCTGTGCGGCTCTCGCCATTGCCGATCAGTTCGCCGTGATAGCTGCGACTGTCCGGCACCCAGAACTGCAGCTTGTACATGGCCGTGGCAAGAATCATCGGCCCCAGCGCCACCAGCAGGACCAGAATCAATTGCACACGCCCGCGACGCCGGTTTTTCGGGGCGCGGCTGTCAGACGTGCTGGCCGGACTCATCGTTGTTCCCATGGGCTTGTTCCTTCTTCTTATTCTTTGTAGAGCGAGGAGGGTTGAAACTCAGGTACAGGTAAAGCCCGACCAGCGCCGTCGCCATCGCAAACCACTGAACGGCGTAACCCACGTGTTTCTCAGGTCCCATGGCGACCACCGGCCAGTCGGTGCGATACGCCGCAGGCCCGGCTTCAAGACGCAATTCGTAGGCGAAGCCTTCGCGGTCGAGTTCAGGCCAGACCTTGGCGGGATCGATGGCCGTCAGCAGCTTTGGCCATGCGCCGTTCTGCGCATCGGGGTGCAACTGGAAGGTCGCGCCGGGTGCTACATAGACCCAGGCATCGAGGTTCAGCGGCTCAGAGGGCGTGTCGAAAACGGGTGGTGTGCGCCGGTCCGGCCAAGGCAGCCAACCGCGGTTGATCATCAACCACAGGCCACTGGGCTGGTCATGAAACGGCTGAATCAACTCAACGCCGGCTTTGCCTTGGCGGGTGCTGTTGTCGAGCAACAGGCTGTGATCGGCGTCGAAGGTGCCGCGCAACTGCACTCGACGATAAGCAGGGTCGACTGCACTGGGCAGCAACTCGGCCGACATGGGTGGCGCAGCGCGACGCTCGGCGTAATGGGCGAGCATGACGCGTTTTTCTTCCCCGCGCCCCAGTTGCCAGAAGCCCAGAGAAATCAGCACCGGCAGCAGTACAAGGACCACCAGCGTGGGGGCAATGCCGGGCTGAAAGCGCTTCATCACGTCTCCTCAACCGACTGGTTCAGCCCACCTATACTCCTGTGCATAGCGTTCGCTCCCGGAGTCATCCGATGCTCAAAGCGACCATCGTGTTCATGCTGCTCGCCACGGTCGCGAGCCTGTTCAGCGGCCTGTTCTTTCTGGTGAAGGACGATGCGTCATCCACCCGTTTGCTAAAGGCCCTGACCGTTCGGGTGATCTGCGCCGCCGTGACGCTGGCGTTGATCGCCTTTGGGTATTTCAGCGGGCAGTTGGTGTGGCATCCGCCTTGGTGATCCACGCAACACTACCTGTCGATAATGCGCCTCCTGTGGGAGCCGGCTTGCTGGCGAAAGCGGTGAGGCAGTCAAAGATGCGCTGACTGACAGGTCGCTTTCGCCAGCAAACCAACTCCCACAAGAACTACGTCCAGTCGCAAGATTCGGCCAACTCAAAGCACATACACAAATACGAACAACCCCACCCACACCACATCCACGAAATGCCAATACCAACTCGCCGCTTCAAAACCGAACTGATGCTCGGCATCAAAATGCCCGCGCGCGATCCTCATCAGCATCACGAACAGAATGATCGTGCCGATGGTCACGTGGGCGCCGTGAAAGCCAGTGAGCATGAAAAACGTCGCGCCATAGATGCCCGAACCCAGCGTCAGCCCCAGCTCGGTGTAGGCCTCGTGATATTCGAAGGCTTGCAGTGTGAGGAAGGCGAGGCCGAGCAGAATGGTCAGCGCCAGCCACAGCTTGAGCGCGCCGCGATGGCCCTTTTTCAACGCGTGGTGGGCGATGGTCACGGTCACGCTGGAACTGACCAGCAAAATGGTGTTGATCAGCGGCAGATGCCACGGGTCGACCACTTCTTTCGGTGGCGGGAACAGTTTGGGATCGGGTGTATGCAGCAGCGGCCAGATGTTCTGGAAATCCGGCCAGAGCATGTGGGCAACGGCTTTGGGACCCTCGCCCCCAAGCGCCGGCAACGTAACGTGCCGCACGTAAAACAGCGCGCCGAAGAACGCCACGAAGAACATCACCTCCGAAAAGATGAACCAGCTCATGCCCCAGCGAAAAGAGCGATCCATCTGGGCGCTGTACAACCCGGCCCGGCCCTCTCGCACGACGGTGCCGAACCAGCCGAACATCATGTACGCCACCATCAACAGCCCCACGCAGAAGATCAGCGCGCCATGGGTGTCGCGACCGGCCTTCAGGCCCACCAGCCACGTACCCAGGCCGTACATGGTGACGAACATGCCGACCGTGGCGATGATCGGCCACTTGCTCTGCGCCGGGACGTAATAGTGCTCATGGGTTGCCATCTGGAATCTCCTCGGCCCTAGCCACCATTGGCCGCAACAGGGCGGACCACCGGCGGCATGCGGGCGGTGATGTCGAACAGCGTGTAAGCGAGCGTCAGGTGTTTCACATCACTGGGCAGGTCGCGGTCGACGATGAAGCGCACCGGCATTTCGATGCGCTCGCCCGGTTGCAGCATTTGTTGGGTGAAGCAAAAGCATTCAGTCTTGTGGAAATACGCCGCGGCCTCGCCGGGTGCGATGCTGGGAATGGCCTGGGCGGTCATCGCCTTATCAGTCGGGTTCTGTGCCACGAACAGCATTTCGCTCACCGCGCCGGGGTGCACGACGATTTCCTGAGCCTCGGGGTAGAAGCCCCAAACCATGTCCGCGTTGTTGGTGGCTAGAAACTGCACCCGCACCTGGCGGCTTTCATCGATTTGCTGGGTCTGGGTGTACTGATCGCCGGTCTTGCCGTTGATGCCCAGCGCCTTGCACATCACGTCGTACAGCGGCACCAGCGCAAAACCAAAGGCGAACATCGCCACCACCAGCATCAGCAGGCGGGTGACGAGTCGCGAGTTCGGGCGCTGTGTGCTCATATCATTTCATCTCTTATTTAACTTCGGGCGGCGTCACGAACGTGTGATAAGGCGCAGGCGAGGGCACGGTCCACTCCAGGCCATCGGCGCCATCCCAGGGTTTGGCCGGGGCAGGGGGGCCACCACGAATGGTCTTGATGACGATAAAGAGGAAGAAGATTTGCGTGGCACCGAAGGTGAACGCGCCGATCGACGAGACCATGTTGAAGTCGGCGAATTGCAGGTTGTAGTCCGGCACTCGGCGCGGCATTCCGGCCAACCCTACGAAGTGCATCGGGAAGAAGGCCATGTTCATGCCAATAAAAGACAGCCAGAAATGCAGCTTGCCCAAGGTTTCGTCGTACATGTGGCCCGTCCATTTCGGCAGCCAGTAGTAGGCAGAGGCGAAGATCCCGAAGATCGCCCCCGGCACCAGCACGTAATGGAAATGCGCGACGACGAAATAGGTATCCTGATATTGGAAGTCCGCAGGCGCGATCGCCAGCATCAGCCCGGAAAAGCCGCCGATGGTGAACAGGATGACGAAGGCCACGGCGAACAGCATGGGTGTCTCAAAGGTCAGCTCGCCTTGCCACATGGTGCTGATCCAGTTGAACACCTTCACCCCGGTGGGCACGGCGATCAGCATGGTCGCGTACATGAAGAACAATTCGCCCACCAACGGAATGCCCACCACGAACATGTGGTGCGCCCAGACGATGAACGACAGAAACGCAATGCTCGCCGTGGCGTAGACCATCGAGGTGTAGCCAAACAGCGGCTTGCGCGAGAACGCCGGGATGATCGAACTGACCGCGCCGAACGCAGGCAGGATCATGATGTACACCTCGGGGTGCCCGAAGAACCAGAACACGTGCTGGAACAGCACCGGATCCCCCCCGCCCGCTGCGCTGAAGAAGCTGGTGTGGAAATGGATGTCCATCAGCATCATCGTCACGCACCCGGCCAGCACCGGCATCACGGCGATGAGCAGAAACGCGGTGATCAGCCAGGTCCAGACGAACAGCGGCATTTTCATCAGGGTCATGCCGGGGGCGCGCAGGTTGAGGATGGTGGCGATGACGTTGATCGCGCCCATGATCGAACTGATGCCCATCAGGTGAATGGCGAAGATGAAGTAGGTGACGCTTTCTGGCGCGTAGGTGGTGGACAGCGGGGCGTAGAAGGTCCAGCCGAAGTTCGGCCCGCCACCGGGGGTGAACAGGGTCGAGACCAGTAACAGGAAGGCAGCCGGCAGCAGCCAGAAACTGAAGTTGTTCATGCGCGGCAGGGCCATGTCCGGCGCGCCGATCATCAGCGGAATCATCCAGTTGGCCAGGCCGACGAAGGCGGGCATTACTGCGCCGAACACCATCACCAAGCCGTGCATGGTAGTCATCTGGTTGAAGAAGGCCGGTTCGACGATCTGCAGGCCGGGTTGAAACAGCTCGGCGCGGATCACCATCGCGAACGAGCCACCGAGCAGGAACATGCAGAAGCTGAACCACAGGTACAACGTGCCGATGTCCTTGTGGTTGGTGGTCAACACCCAGCGCATCAGGCCTTTGGCGGGACCGTGGGCATGGCCTTCATGGCCATGGTCGTCAATCACTGCACTCATGTCCTGTCTCCTGCGGAAATTTCGCACCAGACACAAATCTCGGCGACGCCACTTACCCCTGTAGGAGTGAGCTTGCTCGCGAATAGTCGGTACATTCGCCACAACGTCTGTGCGATAGCCACCGCATCGCGAGCAAGCTCACTCCTACAGGTTGTGTGGCTTATTAGAACGTTCATTTCGCAGCCGCCTGCTTGAGGGCCAACACGTCTTTGGGCGTAACCATGTCACCCTTGTTGTTGCCCCACGCGTTGCGCTCATAGGTCACGACAGCGGCGATGTCGACTTCCGACAACTGCTTACCAAACGCCGCCATCGCCGTGCCCGGCCGTCCGTTGAACACGGTGTTCAGGTGCTCTTCTTTAGGTCCGGTGACGGTTTTCGAGCCCTTGAGCGCCGGGAACATCGGCGGCAGGCCCTGACCTTCCGCCTGATGACAGGCCACGCAGGTGGTGTGATAAACCTTGTCGCCTTGCGCCACCAACTCCTCAAGCGTCCAATCCTTGCTGGTCAGCTCCTTGAGCTTGGCCACTTCCTGTTTGCGCTCGGCGAGCCAGGTGTCGTAATCAGCCTGAGTCTTGGCCTCGACCACGATGGGCATGAAGCCATGGTCCTTGCCGCACAGTTCGGCGCACTGGCCACGGTAGATGCCGGGCTTCTCGATCTTGGTCCACGCCTCGTTGACGAAACCGGGAATGGCATCGCGCTTCACGGCGAAGGCGGGCACCCACCAGGAATGGATAACGTCAGCCGACGTCACCAGAAACCGGATCTTCACGCCCACCGGCACCACCAGCGGCTGATCGACCTCCAGCAAATAGTGCTCGCCCTTGGCTTCCTTGTTGTGGATCTGATCCTGGGGCGTGGCCAGGTTGCTGAAGAACTCGACGTCCTGCCCCAGATATTTGTAGTTCCACTTCCATTGATACCCAGTGATCTGGATGTCCAGCCCCGACTCACTACTGTCGTACATCTGGATCAGGGTCTTGGTGGCGGGGATCGCCATGACGATGAGAATGAGCAGCGGCACGATTGTCCAGAGGATCTCCACCGTGGTGCTTTCATGAAATTTGGCGGCCACCTGCCCGGTCGAGCGTCGGTGAATGATCATCGACCAGAACATCGCCCCGAAGACGATGATCCCGATCACCACACATATCCAGAAGATGGTCATGTGCAGGTCGAAAACCTTGTGGCTGACCTCAGTCGCTCCAGGCGCCATATTCGTGGTCCAGGCAGCGTGCACCGGACTGAATACCGACCACAACAGGAGGCCCATCCAGACGTGTGGATGTCGCATCATTGCGGGTTCCCCTCATGTTCTTCTTATTGTTGCCAGCAGTCTTTTCAGGCGGGGTGACAACCATGGCCGAGCGCAAGGTTTCACGTTGCCTGTGCGGGCGAGGGAGCGGTCAATTCAAGATGCCAGTGGACCGGGGCCAAGCCTGCTTCACGTTCCGATTTCATCAAGCACACTCATCACAGATCCGAGTATAGCCACGGCGCCATTGCGCGCACGGGGTGGAGAATCTGCAAAAGCCAGCTATACGCACGCGTCTTAGCGAGAAAAATTTGAGGTAAACGCGGAAAAAGTGGCGTTTTAATAGCTGATGCACATAACCATGAATCTGTTATGACAATTACGTCTGAGTGTCGTTGATAAGCCAGCTAACGTATGACTTCCCTATAATGACAGCCTGAGTTTATTGCCCATGGAGCCTTCATGAACACCGCCGCATTGCGCGAGCAGATCACCCAAGCACAGGAACACGAGACAAAGACCGGCCAGCTTCTGCGTCAACTCGAGTTACAACTTCCCCATCTGCACCCTGCCATCCATCTTCCCGATGTCGATGCGCGAGGCGTATTGGCGCGTTTCGTCATCGCCTATATCGAACAGGTCCCGGATTTGCTGGATGCCGCTCATGAAGTAGCCCTTCAGGCCGGTATCGAAAGCCAGATCAAACCGGTACTCAAAATCGCCGAGCAGTTCTTCAGTGCACCGCCTGCCATCATGCAAGGCCACGAAGGGCTGGACAGCCTGCTGGACGAAGCCTACCTGGCTCACCGCCTGGTGGAGGAAGTGAACGATCTGTACATCACGCACCTGCGCCAACCGCTGATTCCGGTGAACACCACCGTCGCCAGTGTCATCGCTCATCAATTGATCGGTGAAACGTTTGCGAACCAGCTTGATGAGGTGGTCCACCACGCCATCGACCAGTTGCTGGACGAAGACAGCTTCTCGCTGGAGTCGGTCGAAGCCTACCGCGACAAGCTCGCCAGCCCCGATACAGAAGCCGCGTGGAAACGCTGGCCGAGCCTGTCGCGCCAGTTGGGTGTGGGGCTTGAAATGGAAGTGGTGAAGGACTGATTGCCATAACCGCCAGACAGATCTGAACGTGCTCGGATCTGTCTGGGTATCACAATTTGCAAAGCCTTATCGATTTCAAAGCGCTTAGTGCTGGGTTAAGAGTATAGGCGTCTGAATCAGGCACTCATCCAAAGCGCAGGACGCGCTGGAAATCGAAAGGGAATTCGCAATGCATTACTCAAAAACGCTCATCGCCATTGCCGCTATCACGACTGGCGGCAGTGCAATGGCAAACAATCCGTTTGCCCACCAAGACAAGCCTTTCCACGAATACTCCTGGGTCAACACCCACAATTCGTACGAAAAGATCAATCAGAACATGCAAGAACTTCCACAGCAGATGCGGGATGGCGTGCGCAGCTTCATGATCGATCTGTATCACAAATCTAATTACCGAGAAGAGGAGCAAATCCGGGTTTGCCATACAGAGTCATTCTGTTACGGCCCCTTCAGGAACCAGTTGGCGAATGAATTCATTCCCTTTTTGAAGCAGAACCGTAACGAAGTCATTTCGATTTTTATGGAATCTTACATTGAACGCTCTCATCTGCAGACGCTGTTCAACTCCGTGCCTGAAATTGCAGACGTTACGTTCAACCCTGCCAACTTCAACACCACCAACTGGCCACTCATGAGCCAGTTGGTCGCGCAAAACAATCGACTCATGCTTTTCACTGACAAACGATCGCTGGCGGGTAGCTATACGGTTAACGGCAAGACCGTGACGGTACTGTTTGACAAGGACTGGGTTGCGCAAAACCACTGGTCCACGCTGGGTGCAGCCGCCTCAAACATTGAAGCGGCACACAACTGGTCGTGTCCAAGTCGCTACGGTGACACTCCCGTCACGGAGTCTCGCGTCCACGCAAATACGGGTAAATCCTGGAGCCGTCTGTTTCTGATGAATCAGTTTCATACTGCGACAAAAACCATTTTCGACTCCGCTGCGTATGACAACAACCTGACCTATCTCACCCGCCGCGTTAATAACTGCGGAAAAACTCCAAACTTCATTGCCATCGATAACTACCGCAACGGAGACACCTTGGCCTACACTCAGGCACTCAGCCAAGGTGGCATCTATTTGTGGGAAGGCAATAATGCAGACGCCAAGCAGGATGCAGTCTGCGTGATCCCACGGGGCTCCCGAACACTTAGCCTGCCAACTGCCGGTTGCGAGAATGACGAAGCGAGATCCCTGTCTCTCTCGGGTATCGCCAAAGGTACCCGCATTTCTCTGTACGACAGCGCCAACGGTAACCGTGAAGATGATCACATGATCATTGATGTGACGCGTGATATTGGTCTTCGTGAGAAAGTGGTGGTGGGCTCGTTTGAGCAAAACCGGACGACGGATGCCTACAAGGCAACATATATTCGTAATAATGGTCTGAAAGGAAAAGTATCACGCATTGAAATAAAGCAAACGCCTTTAGACTTCTCAGACGCCAGCATCGCGCTGTATGAAGGCAATAACGCCAGTCAAAATCTTGACTGTACTATCCCCTTTGATCGTGTTTACAACATAAAAATGAAAAGCAACAGCTACGGCTGCTCCAATGACGAAATACGCTCAGCGAAGATCCTCAGAGCCAAAAAGGGCGCCGAATTCACATTGACCGGGCATCCCGACGGGAATTTGAATCAAGGAAGGACAGTGGTCACCGTCCGGCGCGACATTACATCGCCTGTCGTCATAGGAAGCTTCAACCGTTCTTATCAGGACGCCGATGTGCAAGTGACAAACCATAAAGAAGGCGTCGATGGAAAGATTTCCTTCGGCTATATCGGCGGTGCTAAATAAGCCACCGGGCCTGGGCAAGGGATCGAAACATACGCCCCCTTGCCCAGCTTCACCCTAGGCGGGTGAGGCGAGTTGAAAGAGCCGGTCAGTTCGGATCAACCGGCTTCTTCAGCTTCGGATTCGGGAAAAACTGCACCCCCTGCACCTTCGGATTGGCCGGTTTGGCCTTCTCCTGATTGACCCGCGTGCCCAACTCTTTCGGGATCGACTGACCCTGAGCGTTGAGCGTGTCCGAATACCCGCAATGCACGCATTCGCGGTGCGGGACGTCGTCTTCACTCCACATCATCAGCTTGTCAGGCTCGCTGCACGCCGGGCAGACCGCCCCGGCGATGAAGCGTTTCTTGGTAATCACCTGCGGTGTATCGGTCATGCTGCCGCATCCTCGCTCAAGCCGGAATGGCGCAAGAGTGCGTCAATCGAAGGCTCGCGTCCGCGGAAGTCGACGAACAGCACCATCGGCGCCTGCGAGCCGCCACGGGCCAGAATCGCTTCGCGGAAGGCACGACCGGTTTCGGCATTGAGCACGCCGTCTTCTTCGAATTTGGAGAAGGCGTCAGCCGAGAGCACTTCAGCCCATTTGTAGCTGTAGTAACCCGCCGCGTAACCGCCCGCGAAGATGTGCGCAAAGCTGTTCGGGAAGCGGTTGTACGCGGGTGGACGCATGACCGACACCTCGTCGCGTACGTCTTCCAGCACTTGCAACGTGCTACGACCGTCGCCATGGGTGGCGTGCAGTTCGAAGTCGAACAGCGAGAACTCCAGTTGACGGACCATCATCAGGCCGGACTGGAAATTCTTCGCGGCGAGCATTTTTTCCAGCAGGTCCTGTGGCAGCGGCTCACCGGTTTCATAGTGCCCGGAGATCAGCGCCAGGCCTTCCGGCTCCCAGCACCAGTTTTCCATGAACTGGCTTGGCAGCTCGACCGCATCCCACGCCACGCCGTTGATGCCCGACGCGCCCGCGTGTTCGACACGAGTCAGCAAGTGATGCAGACCATGACCAAACTCGTGGAACAGGGTGGTCACTTCGTCGTGGGTCAGCAGCGCAGGCTTGCCCGAATCTGCCGGAGTGAAGTTGCACACCAGGTTGGCCACCGGACTTTGCAGCGAGCCGCCCGAAGTACGGCGGCGATCACGGGCGCCGTCCATCCACGCACCGCCACGCTTGTTGGCGCGAGCATAGAGGTCGAAGAAGAAGCGGCCAACGTGCTGGCCGTTTTCCTTGATTTCGAACAGGCGAACGTCCGGGTGCCAGGTATCGAAGTCTTTCAGCTCGGTGATTTCGATGCCGTACAGCTTCTGCACAATAGCGAACAGGCCGCCCAGCACCTTATCGATCGGGAAATAGGCGCGCAGGGCTTCCTGAGAAACGCTGTAGCGCTGTTCGCGCAGTTTTTCGCCGTAGAAACCGCTGTCCCAGCTTTGCAGGTCCGGGCAGCCGTGCTCGGCAGCATAAGCCTTGAGCTGTTGCAGGTCTTGAGCGGCAAATGGTTTGCTGCGTTTGGCCAGATCGCGCAGGAAGCTCAGCACCTGATCGCTGGACTCGGCCATTTTGGTCGCCAGACTCAGCTCGGAGAAGCTGGCGAAACCCAGCAGTTTGGCCAGCTCCTGCCGCAGATCGAGGATCTGTTCCATGACCGGGCCGTTGTCGTTCTTACCCGCATTCGGGCCTTGGTCCGAGGCGCGGGTGCAATACGCGGCGTAGACTTCCTCGCGCAACGCACGGTCCTGGGCGTAGGTCATCACTGCGTAGTAGCTGGGGAATTCCAGGGTGATGAGGTAGCCGTCGAGGTCTTTGGCCTTCGCCGCAGCAGCCATTTGAGCCTTGGCCGAGTCGGTCAGGCCAGCCAGTGCGGCTTCGTCGGTGACATGCTTGGTCCAGGCTTGAGTTGCGTCGAGCAACTGGTTGGAGAACTGGCTGCCCAGCTCCGACAACTTGCTCTGCACTTCGGCGTAACGCTTCTGCTGCTCAGGCGGCAGGTCGATGCCCGACAGGCGGAAATCACGCAACGAGTGCTCCAGAATGGTCTTCTGGGCGACGTCGAAATCGGCGGCTTCCGGGCTGTTGGCCAAGGCTTCGAAGGCCTGAAACAGTTCGCGGTTCTGGCCCATCTCGGTCGAATAGGCGCTCAACGCAGGCAGGCAGGACTCATAAGCTTCGCGCAGTTCGGGGCTATTGCACACGGCGTTCAGGTGACTGACCGGGCTCCAGGCGGCGCCCAGGCGGTCGTTCAACTCGTCCATCGCCAGCACCAGGCCAGCCCATGTAGGCTGCGAACCTTGCTTGGCGAGGAGCTCGGCAATCGCGGCGCGGTTGTCGGCAAGAATCTGGTCAATGGCAGGTTTTACGTGCTCGGCACGGATCGCCGAGAAAGGTGGCAGGTCGTACGATTGCAAAAGAGGGTTGTTCGCGCTCACGGTTTGGCACCTTGGCTGGAAGAAACACCCGAGCATCTTAATTACAATCGGCGCTGACCGCAGCTATCAGCATCAGAGAAGGAGCCTATTGTGGCCATTCGCACGTTCCAGAATTACACGCCAGCCCTTGGCGAACGGGCTTTCGTCGACCATTCGGCGGTTGTCATCGGCGATGTGGAAATCGGCGCCGACAGCTCGGTCTGGCCACTGACGGTGATTCGCGGGGACATGCACCGCATCCGCATCGGGGCGCGTACCAGCGTTCAGGACGGCAGCGTGTTGCACATCACCCACGCAGGCCCGTTCAACCCCGACGGTTTTCCGCTGATCATCGGCGATGAAGTGACCATCGGCCACAAAGTCATGCTCCATGGCTGCACGATTGGCAGCCGCATCCTGATCGGCATGGGCAGCACGATCATGGACGGCGCAGTGGTCGAGGATGAAGTGATCATCGGTGCAGGCAGCCTGGTGCCACCGGGCAAACGTCTGGAAAGCGGCTTTCTGTATGTCGGCCGCCCGGTGAAACAGGTTCGTCCGCTGACCGAGAAAGAAATCGCCTTCTTCCCCTACAGCGCGACCAATTACGTGAAGCTCAAAGACCAGCATCTGGCCGAGGGCTTTGACAAGCCCTGATCGGCAATACGCGTTCTTTGGGCACGGATTACCCCGTGGGAGCGCACACCAACAAAGCATTCTCTACATGCCTTTGAGAGACAACATGCACTACCAGAATATTCTGTTCGACCTGGACGGCACCCTGACCGATCCACGTGAAGGCATCACCCGCTCGATCCAGTTCGCCCTGAGCAAGCTGGGCATCGACGAACCGGACATCACACAGCTTGAGCATTTCATCGGCCCGCCGCTGTTGCAGCAGTTCATGCGCGCTTACGACTTCGACGAAGCCAAGGCGTGGGAGGCGGTGGGCTTCTATCGCGAGCGTTTCAAGGTGATCGGGCTGTATGAAAACCTGGTGTTCGATGGCGTGTTCGAACTGCTCGACCTGCTGTCGGATCAGGGCCGTACGCTGTTCATCGCGACGTCCAAGCCTTGGGTATTCGCCCACGAAATCGCCCGGCATTTCGACTTTGCTCGGCATTTCAAATTGATCTACGGCAGCGAACTGGACGGCACGCGGACCGACAAAGTTGAGCTGATCCGGCATTTGCTGGATGAAGAAAAGCTCGACCCCAAGCAAACCCTGATGATCGGCGACCGCAAGCATGACTTGATCGGCGGCAAGCGTAACGGGCTGGATGTGGCGGCGGTGGGGTATGGGTTTGGCAGCCGGGAAGAGCTGGAGGCTGAGGCGCCTACCTACCACTTCGACTCGTTGAAAGACTTGCATCAGGCGTTTCTCAGATCCTGAGGTCGGCACTGATCAAAACTGTGGGAGCTTCTATGTTGCCTGGTCAATCGCTTTCGCCACCAGGGGCGGCTCCCACAGAATCAGCATCAATCACAAACTCAGGGCTCAACACGTATCACTGTGGGAGCCGGCTTGCTGGCGAAAGCGGAGTATCAGACAGAAATGAGTTGACTGACACACCGCCTTCGCCAGCAAGCCGGCTCCCACAAAACCAGCACCGCATTCAATCGGCCCTCATCAACCGCTCCAGCGCCGTTTTGCGCTGGTCTGCGGGCAGATCGCCCATCTTCTCGACCGCTGCAAAAAACGCAGGCCAATCGCCGTTCACCTGCCTGAACAACGCCCCAAACGCAGGCGTCCATTGGTCATACAGTCCGATGGGGAGTAACCGGGCGTTGTTCATCGGCGCGTAAACCCAGCTGTCGAACCGTTTGTCACCCCCCCACTGGCTGTCGCGCATTTGCCGATACTCATCGCGCAACCGCTCGAACTCGGCCGCTTTGCGCTCACGCATGACCTGCGGGCTCAACGGCTCGGCATAAAGGGCTTTCAAACGATCCCGGGTTGCGAGCACCAATTGGGTCAATTGATCACGCCGTCGGGTTTCGGATGACGCCGTTTCAGGCGGCATCCCACGAGCGGCGCGCCATTGGCGGGTGCCTTCCTCTTCCACGAACGTGGCGTAGGATTCGTTGAACTCACTGTCGTCCTTCACATAAAAGCGCTGATGCGCCAGTTCGTGGAAGATCAGCGTCGCCAGACGCTCATCGCCCCAGTTCATCATCGAACTGATGATCGGGTCGTTGAACCAGCCTAGTGTTGAGTACGCCTCCACGCCGCTGACGTAAACATCCTTGCCTTCCAGCTTGCGCAACGCAGCTTCGCCTCGCGCCGCGTTCTCATCGTAGTAACCGCGATAGGCCACACAGCCTGCGATGGGGAAACAGTGCGTCACCGGGTCTAACGAAAACTCGCCCGTGGCGAACACGTTCCACACCACGTACCGGCGATGAATGTCAGCGTACAAGCGATAGCTCTGGTTATCGGGCAGGTGCAAGTGCTGGCTGGCGAACTCACGGGCCTGTTGCGAGGTACGCAAGTGCTCTCGGAGTCTGGGGTCGCGCTGAGGATCGGCCACCACATCAGCCACCGGTTCGCGGGCACGTAGCAGGGCCAACTGCCCGCTGGCCAATTGCGTGTAATAGGAAAGACTGGAACAGCCGCTGAGGAGTAAAATCGCCAGCATCGGCACGCCGCGCCGGAACCACGAGATGTTCGATCGAGTCATGCAGCGGCCTTAACGTCGAAATACTTGAAAGGTATAAAGCCCAGCGTTATGCCGCAGAGTCGGCCTCTGACGCAACCACCTCGCCATCTGCCTGAATGCGGAGTCTGCCATGCGCCTGCCCTTGTCCTTCATAGCCCTGAGTCTGCTGGCCGGGTGCGCAGGCCCGTTGCCCGCCGTCGACCCGCAGCAGGCCTGGGTTGATCTGCACACCTTCACTGGCAAAACGCTGATGTCCGACAAAGTCGATGGCAAGCGCACGGAAGATGGCCGTTTTTTTCAGGTGACACCTGGCAAACACAAGCTGGTAGTGCGCTATGACTACGAGTACGCGCCCGGCGGATTGGGGTTGTCGATGGACATCTACAACGAGCTGACCTGCTACGTGACCATCAACTACGACCACTTTGAAGCAGGACGCCGCTATCGTCTGGACGTGCGCCATATCGCCAACAGCATCGACGCGCAATTGAGGGATGAGCAGCGCAAGGTGTTGGCGAACGAGGGGGAGATTTTCTGTATTCCATGATCAAACCCAATCTCTGTAGCAGTCCGGCTTGCCGGCGGTGGGGGCTTTGAAATCGCCACCGCCGGCAAGCCGGACTGCTACAGAGGGTTCAACCCGCGCCTGCTTTTACCGATCATTCTTCTGATAAATGATCTTCTTCGTGCCGTTGTCGCACGAACCCACGACCATGTTCTGATCGTGAACCTCTTCATTGCTGACAATTTCCAGGGTGTACGAACTGACGTTCTGCGCCTGGATCTTGGCTTCGATCTCGGCCTTGAGCTCTTCACAGGGTTTGGGAGCGGCGAACACGCTGGTGGTCAGGGCGCTGAGAAGCAGGGTGGTGGCGATGCGTTTCATGTTCGACTCCTTCGACGCCGCGCGATGTGCGTCGGCCCTGTATCAGACCGCAACGGCCATGCCGGGTTCTGGAACGCAAATGACCCGCCAAAGCGGGCCATTCGAGTGAAGCGCCAGCGCGGAATCAGCTCAGCAGCGTGGCGTCCAGCGTGATCTTGGCGTTCAGCACCTTGGACACTGGGCAGCCTTCTTTGGCCGCTTTGGTCAGTTCGTCGAACTGTGCCTGAGTCGCGCCTGGCACCTTGGCCTTGAGAATCAGGTGCACCGCAGTGATCGAGAAACCACCATCGACCTGATCCAGCGTGACTTCGGCCTGAGTGTCGATGCTTTCGGCTTTCAGATTCGCGCCGCCGAGGATCATCGACAGGGCCATCGAGAAGCAGCCCGCGTGGGCCGCGCCGATCAATTCTTCAGGGTTTGTGCCTTTGCCGCCTTCGAAACGGGCCTTGAAACCGTAGGGCGCTTCGCGCAATACGCCGGTTTCTGTGGAGATGCTACCGATGCCGGACTTCAGATCACCTTCCCAATGGGCGGATGCTTTCTTGACGATGCTCATGGTGTCTCCTCATGTGAAAAGTGCGAAGGGCTCGCACGTGGACCAAAAGTCTGAGGAGTGTAGGCGGGTCTTAGTTCAACGGTTGTGACGTGCGTGCTTTATTTGCCGGATTTCATGGAAGCAATTCCGACCAAATCAGTAGGAAATTTCCTTCCACCCATTGCAACCTCAAAATCCGGCCTTATCCTATGGCCTTAACGCTAATATTTAGGCTTAACGCAGGCTCTGCGCTCGTGCCGCTATCGTTTCGGCGCCCGCCCCAGCCTCCCAAGAGGATTCACCACGGCCTATGAAACGTCTGAATGATGTGAAGATTTCTACCCTCGACCTGGTGCCGGTGCGCGAAGACAAAGGCCCGGCGGTCTCATTGCGCAACTCGCTGGATCTGGCGCAACACGTCGAAAAATGGGGCTACAACCGTTTCTGGGTAGCCGAACACCACAACATGGATGGCATCGCCAGCTCGGCCACGTCCACGCTGCTGGCCTATCTGGCTGGAGGCACCTCGACTATTCGCGTCGGCTCGGGCGGCGTCATGCTGCCTAATCATGCCCCCCTGGTAATTGCCGAGCAGTTCGGCACATTGGCCAGTCTGTTTCCCGGCCGTATCGACTTGGGCCTGGGCCGCGCACCCGGCTCCGATCAGATGACTGCACGCGCCCTGCGTCGTGAACGCTCTGGCAGTGCCGATGATTTCCCGGATGACGTCGCCGAACTGATGAGCTACCTCGGGCCGCGCCAGCCGCATCAACGTGTGATCGCTGTTCCCGGCACCAACACCAATGTGCCGATCTGGCTGCTAGGGTCGAGTCTGTTCAGCGCGCAATTGGCTGGTCAGCGCGGTTTGCCGTACGCC
Source organism: Pseudomonas sp. Pseu.R1 (assembly GCF_045764065.1). NCBI lineage: Bacteria > Pseudomonadati > Pseudomonadota > Gammaproteobacteria > Pseudomonadales > Pseudomonadaceae > Pseudomonas > Pseudomonas sp. Pseu.R1. The sequence continues at coordinate 3,454,105 of NZ_JBJGEE020000001.1, forward strand.
TTCGCCTCGCACTTCGCGCCGCGCTACATGCACGAGGCGATTCGTGTGTATCGCAATCACTTCCAGCCTTCGGCCGTGCTCGACAAGCCTTATGTCATGCTGGGTGTGCCGTTGGCCGCCGCTGATACCGACGAGCAGGCGGACTATCTGGTGACATCGGTGTACCAACGCATCCTCAACCTGATGCGCGGACAGAGCCTGATGCAGAAGCCTCCGGTCGACACCATGAACGGCCTGTGGCTGCCTCATGAGCGCGAAGCGGTGATGGATTTTCTGGGGCTGGCGATGGTGGGTGGTCCTGAAAAGATCCGCGCCAAACTGGACGTGCTGCTGGAACAGACCGACGCCGATGAACTGATCTTCACCTGCGACATGTACGAACACGCCGACCGGTTGCGCTCGTACGAGATTCTGGCGCAGGTCGCACGGAGCTGATCCCGAAGCTTGGCCAAACGGTGCGGGGGCCGGCTTGCTGTCGAATGCGATCTATCAGGTACATCAATGGGGCCTGACACAACGCTTTCGCCAGCAAGCCGGCTCCCACAAGGGAAATGCAGCGGGCTGGACTAGCCGCGCTTGTAAACAATCTCCTTGCTGCCGCCTTCGCAGGTGCCGACGACCTTGCCGTCTGCCGCGCTACCTTTATCCACAGCCTCAAGGGTGTAAGACGCCACGCCCTTGGCCTTGATCTTCGCGTCGATCTCCGCTTTCACGTCATCGCACGATTTACCGGCCGCAAAGGTGGTGCCCGCGATACTCAACAGCCCTACCGCCAAAAGAAACTTCTTCATCGGTCACACTCCTTCGTCAGGCGCTTTTCAAGCGAAAGAGGCCGCCAAACAAGGCGGCCTGATACATGAAACCCGCGTCCGAATTCACGAACGGCGCGGTATGTATAGCGAAGGTTGTGGCATTCAGCCAGTTCAAAAGTTCATCAGCTATTATCGATGCGGAAGCCCACTTTGAGGGTTACCTGAAAGTGCGCGACCTTGCCGTCCCTGATGTGTCCCCGGGTTTCCAGCACTTCGAACCACTCCATGTGCTTCACGGATTTTGCGGCCTGGGCAATGGCATTCTGGATCGCGTCGTCGGTGCCGATGGTCGACGAGCCGACCAGTTCAAGCATCTTGTAGGTGTGATGATCAGACATGGCAGTTCTCCAAAAGTGGTCTCGATTGCAGCGTAGCAGTGAAAAATCGCTGTCTCTGTCTGGCGCGAGAACCACCCGAAAAGTTCACAAAAAACGGCGCGTCAAAACCGCACTGCACTTTCTGAAAGCCCTGTAGTCGGAAACAACACACGCCACTCATCACTGCAGGAGAGTCAATCATGGCATTCACGTCATCCCGTAAAGCGTCATTGCAAAGTATGGAAGCTGAGATCGAGAGTCTGCTCAAATCCCTGGAGAGCTTGAAGTCGGACGCTTCGGACGAGTCGCGCAAAACCCTGAAGACCCTCAAGGCCAACGCCGAAAGCGCCCTGAGCCATTCGCGCAGCCTGCTGAGCGACGTCTATGAAGACGCGAAAGTGAAAACCCGCGAAGCCAGCGTTGCTACCCGCGACTACGCGCAGGAACACCCATGGACTACCGCCGGTGTCGCAGTAGGCGCAATCGGCCTGCTGGCCGCCTACCTGCTGTGCAAGCGCGGCAACTGATCAGGCCTGACCGGAGCGTGCCAGCTCTTGCCTGAGCCAATCCGCCAGTTGCCGGGCACGTCCGTCAGCCGCGCGTTTGGGCACCCATAGCGCCAGTTGCGCCGGGGTTTCGCTGAAACCCCACGGCGCAGCGAGGCGCCCGGCCTTCAAGTCGTCCGCCACCAGCGGCTCGGGCGCGATAGCGACACCCAGTCCAGAAACGGCCGCCTCCAGCAGGTAATACAAATGCTCGAAGCCCTGACCGTATTTCAACGCGTCAGGATGGATACCGTTGTGTTTCGCCCAACTGGGCCAAGCCTGTAGTCGAGATGTCGTTTGCAACAGCGGCTCGTTCAACAACGCGTTGGCAGGCGCATGGCGCAAGGCTTGGAAGCGCGCAAAGCGAGGACTCAACACTGGGCCGATTCGCTCGCTGGCCAGTTCGAACACCTGCATGTCAGCGGGCCACGGCGGCTCGGCGAAAACCAGCAGGGCATCCAGGCCCGGGCGACGAGGATCAAGATCGCCTTCGCCTGCAGAAAGGTGCAAACGCAGGTCCGGCAGGTCGGCGTTCAACCGCCCCAATCGCGGAATGAACCAGCGGGCCAGCAGACTCCCCGAGCAACCCAGTACGAACGGCGCATCGACGCCACCTTGGCTCAGCTCGGCGCAGACACTGCGCAGCCGGTCGAATGCCTCACCGCTGGCATCTCTCAGACGCACGCCTGCATCTGTGAGTTTAAGGCCGCGCCCGTCCTTGCTGAACAGACTCACGCCCAGGTGCTCTTCCAGCACCTTGAGCTGGCGACTGACCGCGCCATGGGTGACGTGCAGTTGCTCGGCCGCGTGACTGACGCTGTTCAGGCGGGCTGTGGCCTCAAAGGCGCGCAATGCATTGAGAGGGGGCAGGTCTCGGCTCATGGTATCTGTGAGTTTTTCTGACAGGTTGCGGCGATCTTATCGGTTTTCACACGCTATGGCGCTAGTTAAAGTGTGTTCACTGCCTCAACGGCTCACCCCATTCGATTCGTCACTCGGAGGTTCCGATGTCCCAGACTGAGACCCAATACCGCAATGGCCCCGACGATCGCGGCATGTTCGGCGCGTTCGGCGGCCGTTACGTCGCTGAAACCCTGATGCCACTGATCCTCGATCTGAACCGCGAGTACGAAGCGGCGAAGAACGATCCTGCATTCCAGAAAGAACTGGCCTACTTCCAGCGCGACTATGTGGGCCGTCCAAGTCCGTTGTATTTCGCTGAACGCCTGACCGAGCATTGCGGCGGCGCGAAGATCTACCTCAAGCGCGAAGAGCTGAATCACACTGGCGCGCACAAGATCAACAACTGCATCGGCCAGATCCTGCTGGCCCGCCGCATGGGCAAGAAACGCATCATCGCCGAGACCGGCGCAGGCATGCACGGTGTGGCGACCGCCACCGTGGCCGCGCGTTTCGGCCTGGAATGCGTGATCTACATGGGCACCACCGACATCGAGCGCCAGCAGGCAAACGTGTTCCGCATGAAGTTGCTGGGAGCCACTGTGATTCCGGTTGTTGCGGGCACTGGCACCCTGAAAGACGCCATGAACGAAGCGCTGCGTGACTGGGTCACCAACGTCGACAGCACCTTCTACCTGATTGGCACCGTCGCCGGTCCACACCCTTATCCCGCGATGGTGCGCGACTTCCAGGCCGTGATCGGCAAGGAAACCCGCGAGCAGTTGCAAGAACACGAAGGCCGTCTGCCCGACAGCCTGGTCGCCTGCATCGGCGGCGGTTCCAACGCCATGGGCCTGTTCCACCCGTTCCTGGATGACACCACCGTGCGCATCATCGGCGTCGAAGCAGCCGGTCACGGCATCGAAACCGGCAAGCACGCGGCCAGCCTGAACGGCGGTGTTCCGGGGGTTCTGCACGGCAACCGCACCTTCTTGCTGCAAGACGACGATGGCCAGATCATCGACGCCCACTCGATTTCTGCCGGTCTGGATTACCCAGGCATCGGCCCTGAGCACGCTTGGTTGCACGACATCGGCCGCGTCGAATACACCTCGATCACTGACGATGAAGCCTTGGCCGCGTTCCACCAGTGCTGCCGTCTGGAAGGCATCATTCCGGCGCTGGAAAGCGCCCACGCCCTTGCCGAAGTGTTCAAACGCGCACCGACGCTGCCGAAAGATCACCTGATGGTGGTCAACCTGTCCGGTCGCGGCGACAAGGACATGCAAACCGTCATGCACCATCTGGATCTGTCCCAGCAGGAGAAACACTGATGAGCCGCCTGCAAACCCGCTTTGCCGAGCTGAAAGAGCAAGACCGCGCCGCCTTGGTGACCTTCATCACCGCAGGCGACCCGGCGTACGACACCTCGCTGGCAATCCTCAAAGGTCTGCCAAAAGCCGGTGCCGACGTGATCGAGTTAGGCATGCCCTTCACCGATCCGATGGCTGACGGCCCTGCGATCCAGTTGGCGAACATTCGCGCACTGGGCGCCAAGCAAAACCTGGCGAAAACCCTGCAAATGGTTCGCGAGTTCCGTACTGAAGACAACGCCACGCCGCTGGTGCTGATGGGTTACTACAACCCGATTCACAACTACGGCGTCGAGCGCTTCATCGCCGAGGCTCACGAGTCCGGCGTTGATGGCCTGATCGTGGTCGACGTGCCACCAGAGCACAACAATGAGCTGTGTGACCCTGCACAGGACGCCGGTCTGGACTTTATCCGCCTGACCACGCCGACCACTGACGACAACCGCCTGCCAACCGTGTTGAACGGCAGCTCGGGCTTCGTTTACTACGTGTCCGTTGCCGGTGTAACCGGTGCGGGCTCGGCGACCATCGAGCACGTCAAAGAAGCGGTGGCGCGCCTGCGTCGTCATTCGGACCTGCCGATCAGCGTCGGTTTCGGGATTCGTACCCCGGCACAAGCGGCAGCCATCGCACGGATTGCCGATGGCGTGGTGGTCGGTTCGGCATTGATCGATCAGATTGCCAATGCACCCTCAGCGGATCAGGCAGTCAGCGGCGTATTGAAGCTGTGTTCGGAGCTGTCGGAAGGTGTTCGTAAGGCCCGCGTATCCTGAAGGTAAAGTTCCTGATACAGAGGAATCTCCGCCTTCGTTAGCAGACTAAGCAGTACAGCAAAGGGGTTCAGGACCTGTGTCTGAACCCCTTTTTGCTGACTCGAATTTGCTCAGGAGCACGTTGCATGAAAGTCTCGAATCGTTTGATCGCCGGAGTCGGTGTGTTGCTGGTCAGCGCCAGCGCGCTGGTACAGGCCGCGCCGCCCGATCAGCGTGGCGGCTACGACGACCATGGCCCTGGCCAGCATCAGGACCATGGCCCGCAAGGTGGCCCGCAGAATAATCGCGGCAATGATCATCGCCCTGACAATCATGCCGGTGGCGGACGCCCTCCTGCTGATTTCGGCGACGTTCGCCGCACGATTCAGGAACACCGTGAAGTCATCGGGCGCGGCCAGCCGCTGCCGCCGAACGTGCACATCGTGAAGGGTCGTCCGCTGCCCCATGGCTATGGCCGCCGTCTGGACGCCCGCTCGCTGGAATACCTGCCACGCTACGACGGCTACGAATGGCGCCGCCTCGGCCCGGACATCGTGCTGGTCGCGATTGGCAGCGGGATCGTTTACGAAATTTTGGATGGTGTGCTGAACTAAGCCGCGCGCTCCACCGTCGATTGTTCCCACGCTCTGCGTGGGAACACCGGTCGGGCTGCTCCGCGGCCCATGCGACGCGGAGCGTCGCTAAATGCATACCCACGCAGAGCGTGGATACGATCCATCACTTCCTGAACATCCCCACATTCAGCTCCCGCACTCCGCCCATCCAGATCGCGTGTTCAGTGTGATCCGCCAGATCATCGCCAGTCAGCGGATGCGTGAAGATCACCAACCCGCCACGATTCAACGCCAGGTAAAGCATCACATCGGCGAACTGCTCATGGCTGAACGCCAGTTGGCAACTCCAGTCCGGATGCGGCCCCACAGGGCGTTCATGCACGCGCCCCATACGAATATCGAATTTCGCCGCAACGCTCTCGCACAAGGCCCGCGCCTGCGAGAGGGTTTGCGCGTCGAAGTAAACGTGGGCATGGTAGCCCTCGATGGATGACATGCTCAGTCCTCAAAATGTGTACTGCTACAGGGAACGCGACAAACCTCAAACGGCAATCGATGGCAGTGGCTTGCCGATCAATAAGTCACCGCTTAGCGCCTGTTCACTTTTTAACCAGTCGACAAACCGCTGTACAATTTGCACCCGTCGTTTGCGCTGGGGCAGCACGATGTAATAGCCGTAAGCAGAAATCGCCGCAGCGTCGATAGGACGACACAGCAGCCCCTGATCCAGCAAATCATCCACCAGATGCCGCCAGCCAATCGCCACACCTTGCCCGCCAATCGCTGCCTGAATCAACAGCGTGTAATTGTCGAAGCGCAATTGCCCCGGCGCAGGCGCCTGAGCGATGTTCAACGCGCGAAACACGCCGCCCCAATCGAACCAGTTATTGCCGCCTTCACCACGCAAGTGCAGCAGGGGAAACTCTTTCAACGCCTCGGGCCGCAACGGCAGTTCACGCCCAGCGAGCAATTTGGGGCTGCACACCGGGAACACTTCTTCGCTGAACAGCCAATGGCTTTCTCCCTGTTTGAACCGGCCATCGCCGAACAGCACCGCCACGTCGATATCCGCGCGCAGCATACTGTGACTGCGCTCGCTCGTGACCAGGCTGACGTCGACGTCGGGGTTGGCCTGGTGAAAGCGATGCAGACGAGGCATCAGCCAGTACGCCGCGAAGGCGAAGTCGGTCGCCACCTGCAACACCTCATGTTGATGCTGCTCTGTAATCAGGCTCAATCCGGCGTCCATCGACTGCAACCCGGCCTGCACATGGTTGAACAGAATCTCGCCAGCGTCGGTCAGTTCGATGCCCCGGTAGATGCGATCAAACAGGCGCGTGGCCAATTGTTCTTCTAACCTTTTGATTTGCTGACTAATGGCGGGTTGAGTGGTGCCAAGTTCGATGGCCGCTGCCGTAAAACTGCGCAAACGGGCAGCGGCTTCGAAACCGCGCAGCAGGTCCAACGACATATCACCAAGGGCTTCAAACATAAGCGTGGCTTATCCTAGGCATTGTGTTTTATGGGCTTTACCGCTGACCTCATGGGTTTCATTCTCTGGAGCAGCAATTTCGCATAAATATTCACTATGGAATGCCGCGAAGACATGAAGCGCAAGAACATTCTTTTCATCATGGCCGATCAAATGGCCGCGCCGATGTTGCCGATTTACGCCCAGTCCCCGATCAAGATGCCGAATTTGAGCCGCCTCGCCGCTGACGGCGTGGTGTTCGACGCTGCTTATTGCAACAGCCCGCTGTGCGCACCTTCGCGCTTTACTCTGGTCAGCGGCCAGCTTCCGAGCAAGATTGGCGCTTACGACAACGCTGCCGATTTTGCGGCCGATGTTCCGACCTACGCCCACTACCTGCGCCGGCTGGGTTACCACACTGCGTTGTCCGGCAAGATGCACTTCTGTGGCCCTGACCAGTTACACGGTTACGAAGAACGCCTCACCAGCGACATTTATCCCGCCGACTATGGCTGGGCCGTGAATTGGGATGAACCCGACGTGCGTCCGACCTGGTATCACAACATGTCGTCGGTGCTGCAAGCCGGCCCGTGCGTGCGCACTAACCAGCTCGATTTCGACGAAGAAGTGGTGTTCAAGGCTCAGCAGTACCTCTACGACCGCGTGCGTGAAGACCGCGACCAGCCGTTCTGCCTCACGGTGTCGATGACCCATCCGCATGACCCGTACACCATTCCCAAGGAATACTGGAACCTCTACAGCGACGACGAGATTCCGATGCCGCCTGCGCCACCGGCTCAGGCCGATCAAGACCCGCATTCCCAGCGTCTGCTCAAGGTCTACGACCTGTGGGACAAGCCGCTGCCGGAAAACAAGATCCGCGACGCCCGCCGCGCGTATTTCGGCGCATGCAGTTACATCGACGATAACATCGGCAAATTGCTGAAGACCCTCGAAGACACGGGCCTGGCCGACGAGACCATCATCGTGTTCTCGGGCGATCATGGCGACATGCTCGGCGAGCGTGGCCTCTGGTACAAAATGCACTGGTTCGAAATGTCCGCTCGGGTGCCACTGCTGGTGTACGCTCCGGGGCAGTTCAAGGCAGGCCGCGTGAAGGCTGCGGTGTCCACCGCTGACCTGTTGCCGACCTTCGTTGCACTGGCGCAGGGCGAGCTGGAAAGCGGTCTTCCGCTGGACGGCCGCTCACTGTTACCGCACTTGCAAAACGAAGGCGGCCACGACGAAGTATTCGGCGAATACATGGCCGAAGGCACCACCAGCCCGCTGATGATGATTCGTCGCGGCGCCTACAAATTCATCTATTCGGAACAGGACCCATGTCTGCTGTACGACGTGCATAACGATCCGAAGGAACAGGAAGAGCTAAGCCAGTCTGATGCTCATCGCGACCTGTTCAACGCGTTCCTGGCTGAAGCAAGGGCCAAGTGGGACATTCCGGCGATACACCACCAGGTGCTCGCCAGTCAGCGTCGTCGGCGTTTCGTTGCCGAATCGCTGACCCTCGGCAAGCTGAAGAGTTGGGATCACCAGCCGCTGGTAGACGCCAGTCAGCAATACATGCGCAACCATATCGATCTGGACGATCTGGAGCGCAAGGCCCGTTATCCACAACCTTGAACCCTGCCAACACCTAAAAAACCAAAAAGGGGCACACCATGAAGAAGTTGTTCACAACGCTGGCGGTTGCGGTGATGAGTTTGGGCAGCGTCGTAACACACGCCGCTGATGCACCGAGCTGCAGCACGGTGAAGATGGCCGATCCGGGTTGGAGCGACATCGCTGCGACCAACGCCACGGCGGGTTTTCTGCTGGACGGCATGGGTTACAAAACCAAGGTCGATACGCTGGCAGTGCCGATTGCCTATGGTGGTCTCAAAGACGGTCAAATGGACGTTTTTCTGGGCAACTGGATGCCTGCACAGCAGGGCTTTTACGACAAGTTCATCGCCACGGGGGACGTGACGCAGTACGCGAAGAACCTGGAGGGCACCGAATTCACCCTGGCCGTCCCGGATTATGTCTACGACGCGGGGGTGCATAACTTCGCCGACCTGAACAAGTTCGCCGACAAGTTCCACAAGAAGATCTACGGCATCGGCTCGGGGGCTCCGGCCAACGCGTCGATTCAGGAGATCATCAAAAAGAACGAGTTCGACCTGGCCGACTGGAAGCTGGTTGAATCCAGCGAACAGGCGATGTTGGCTGAAGTACAACGCAACGTGAAGAAAAAAGAATTCGTGGTCTTCCTCGGCTGGACCCCGCACCCGATGAACGTTCAGATCAAGGGCATGAAGTACCTGAAGGGTGGCGAGAAATACTTCGGTGAGACCGGCAGCGTGTACACCGTAACCCGCAAAGGCTATGCCGATGCCTGCCCGAACGTGGCCAAACTGTTCTCCAACCTGACGTTCACTCAGGACATGGAAAACAGCATCATGCAGGAAGTGGTCGAGAAGAAGGTCAGCAACTCCGACGCGGTCAAAGCCTGGGTCAAGGCCAACCCGGCGGTGCTGGATAAGTGGCTGGAGGGTGTGAAAACCATCGATGACAAGGATGCGTTGGCTGCGGTGAAGGCGAAGCTCTAACACCCAGTCGCGACGGCGTTGTGCCGATGACTAATCTGTCGCGTGACGCACCGCCTTCGCCACCAAGGCGGCTCCCACAGGGTGGGCGTGGATCGAAATATTTTAATTCGATGCAATCCTTGTGGGAGCCGGCTTGCTGGCGAATGCGCAGTGTCAGGCAATTCATCTGTAACTGACCCACCGCTTTCGCCAGCAAGCCGGCTCCCACATGAGTTGCAGCGTCAACCTTCGACCATCAACCGCCGCAACTCTGCCAAAACCGGCGCCGATTCCGGCCTCACCCCGCGCCACAGGTAAAACGCCTCGGCAGCCTGTTCTACCAACATCCCCAATCCATCCACCGCTTGCCCGGCTTGATGTTCCGTGGCCCAGCGGCAGAAGGCGGTCGGCTCCTTGGCGTACATCATGTCGTAGCAGAAGGTTTTACCTGGCTGAATCAGGCTCGGCGCAATCGGCGGCAATTCGCCCGACAAGCTGGCCGACGTAGCGTTGATAATCACGTCGAACGGCTCTTCCAACCAGTCATAACCCGCAGGCAGTACCGGTCCCAACTCGATGAACTCCTGAGCCAGCTGCTCGGCTTTCTCCACGGTACGATTGGCGATCACCAGCACGTATGGCTCTTCGGCCAGCAATGGCTCAAGCGCGCCACGCACTGCGCCACCCGCGCCCAGCAGCAGGATGCGTTTATCTTTCAGCGTCACGCCGTAATTGACCTTCAGATCCCGCACCAACCCGGCGCCGTCGGTGTTATCCCCCAACAGGCTGCCATCGGCCTGACGCGCCAGCGTGTTCACCGCCCCCGCACGACGACCACGCTCTGTCAGTTGATCGGCCATACGATAGGCCTCTTCCTTGAATGGCACCGTGACGTTGGCGCCTCGGCCGGTCTCGAAGAAGTGCCTGGCAAAAGGCGTGAAGCGCTCCAAAGGAGCCAGCGCGGTCTGGTACTGCAGCGTTTCACCGGTCTGCTCAGCGAACAGGCGATGGATCAACGGCGATTTGCTGTGTGCGATAGGGTTGCCGAAAACGACGTATTGATCGGTCATCACTTCACCTCCTCGGCCAGCCAGTCGCGGTCTTGCAGGAAGTACTCGGTCAGACGCGCCTCTTCACTGCCCGGTGCGGCTTTCCAGTCGTAGCCCCAGCGAACCTGTGGGGGCAGCGACATCAGGATCGATTCGGTACGCCCGCCTGACTGCAAGCCGAACAGCGTGCCGCGGTCATAGACCAGGTTGAATTCCACGTAACGCCCACGGCGGAATTCCTGAAATTCGCGCTGCTGTGGTGTGTAGGCCGTGGCTTTGCGGCGCTGCACGATGGGCAAATACGCCTCGACGTAAGCGTCACCAATGGCGCGCAGGAAAGCGAAACTGGTGTCGAAATCCCACTCGTTCAGGTCATCGAAAAACAACCCACCCACACCGCGCGGCTCGTTGCGATGCTTGATGTGGAAATAGCGGTCGCACCAGGCTTTGTAACGCGGATAGACGTCCGCGCCGAACGGTGCACAGGCCTGCTCGGCCACGCGGTGCCAGTGAACGCAATCTTCCTCGACGCCGTAATAAGGCGTCAGGTCAAAGCCGCCCCCAAACCACCACACTGGCTCTTCGCCTTCTTTTTCCGCGATGAAGAAACGCACGTTGGCGTGAGAGGTCGGAACATGTGGGTTGTGCGGATGCATCACCAGCGACACGCCCAGCGCTTCAAAGCCACGACCCGCCAGCTCCGGGCGATGAGCACTGGCAGAGGGGGGCAGACCTGAACCGAAGACATGGGAGAAATTGACGCCGCCTTTCTCGAAGACATCGCCGTTCTCGATCACGCGGGTACGACCGCCACCACCGGCTGGGCGCTCCCAGGCATCTTCGACGAAACGGGCATTGCCGTCCTCTTGCTCCAGAGCAGCGCAGATCCGGTCTTGGAGATCCAGCAGATAGGCTTTGACGGCGTCGGTGCGAAAGGACATGGCAGTACCTTGAAATGACGGTGCTTCGAAATTGGCGCGTAGCATACACCTGCCAGACCGGCCTCGCAGTTGACGACGGCCAAACGAAGGAGTCCGATAGGATCTTTTACGACGCTCTATAGTGTTCCTGTTTTGTTCCAGCAGTTTCGATCCATGACGGAGAAAGCAAATGGCAAAGCGTATCCAGTTCCGCGCCCACGGCGGCCCTGAAGTGCTCGAATACGTCGACTTCGAGCCGGCCAAACCAGGCCCGAAAGAAGTCCTCGTGCGCAACAAAGCGATTGGCGTCAACTTCATCGAAACCTATTTCCGCACCGGCCTGTATCCTGTTGCCGCGATGCCGTCGGGCCTCGGTAACGAAGGCGCGGGCGTAGTCGAGGCCGTTGGCAGCGAAGTCACTCACGTCAAGGTCGGTGATCGCGTGGGTTACGGCACAGGTCCTCTGGGCAGCTATGCCGAACTGCACCTGACACCGGCTGCCAATATCGTGAAGCTGCCGGATAACATCAGCTTCGAACAAGCCGCCGCGATCATGCTCAAGGGCCTGACCGTGCAGTACCTGTTCCGCCAGACCTACGAAATTCGTCCTGAAGAAACCATCCTGTTCCATGCCGCTGCCGGTGGCGTGGGTTCGATTGCCTGTCAGTGGGCCAAAGCTGTCGGCGTGAAATTGATCGGCACTGTCAGCTCTGCGGAAAAAGCCGCTCACGCCAAGGCCAACGGCGCCTGGGAAGTAATCGATTACAGCAAGGAAGATGTGGCCAAGCGCGTGCTCGAGCTGACCGATGGGAAGAAAGTGCCGGTGGTTTACGACGGCGTGGGTAAAGACACGTGGGAAACCTCGCTGGATTGCCTGGAATTACGCGGCCTGCTCGTCAGCTTTGGTAACGCATCGGGTGCGGTCACCGGTGTGAATCTGGGCGTTCTGGCGTCGAAAGGCTCGCTCTACGTCACCCGCCCGACATTAGGCTCCTACGCCAACAGCCCTGAAGCCTTGCAAGCCATGGCTGACGAGGTGTTTGCGATGGTCAGCAGTGGCAAAGTGAAGGTCGACGACATAAAGAAATACGCCCTGAAAGACGCAGCCCAAGCGCACACGGACCTGTCGGGCCGTCGCACCACGGGGTCGATCATTCTGGTGCCGTAACGGCGTACCCCTCCCTTGCCTGATCGTTCTCACGCTCCGCGTGGGAACGATCAAAGCACCACCTCAACCCGCGCGCACGACCTCGGCGGTCACCAGATCGCGAATCACGCTTGGGTTACGCCGTCCGCCCAACTCGCCATTCAGCACCATATCCAGTTGCCCATGGAAATACTGCTCGATCCGCAAGCGCGAACGCGCCGCAGGGCGGCCTGTCGGGTTGGCTGAAGTGGAGATCAGCGGGCCGGTCAGCGCACATAATTCACGCACTTGGGGATGATCGCTGACGCGCAGCGCAACCGTGTCACGCCCACCGGTGACCCAGTCAGGCAGCATGCCTTGATGGGGCACCAGCCATGTGTTCGGCCCCGGCCAGGTGCTGGCCATGCGGTCGATCCACAATTCGGGGAAATCCTCGAACAAAAAATCGAACTGGCGAATATTGTCGGCAATCAGGATCAGCCCTTTTTCCACAGGCCGCTCCTTGATCGCCAGCAAGCGATACACCGCTTCGGCATTCCACGGGTCGCACCCCAATCCCCACACCGCTTCCGTTGGATAGGCAATCACCGCCCCGGCCCGGACCTCTTGTGCGGCTTGTTGCACACGCCAACTGCTGACCATCGTTCGCTCTCCGATTTATCGCTGGCCGGCAGTTTAACCTCAGCGCGGCCGGGCAAACCATCGTCCGGCGTCACACACCACGCCACCTTCCAGTTCAAGGTCAGTCAACGCCGCCAGCACTTTGGGCAAGGGCCATCCGCTGCTGGCCGCCAGAGTCTCGCTGGTCTGCGGTGCCGCGTGCAACAGATTGAGAAGGGGATGAGCGGGTGCCGCAACATTTTCCACAGGCCCGCTGGCAGGCGCCAGGTTTTTCCAGCCTTGCAAACCTTCCAGAATATGGTCGACGGTTTCCACCAACGTTGCCCCGTCCCGGATCAGTTGGTGACAACCTCGCGCAGCGGGGTGATGAATCGATCCCGGAATCGCATACACCTCCCGACCCTGTTCCGCCGCAAGACGCGCCGTGATCAGCGAACCACTGCGCACGCTGGCCTCGACCACCAACACGCCAAGTGATAACCCGCTGATGATGCGATTGCGTTTGGGAAAGTTGCTCGCCTGGGGCACGGTATCCAGCGGTAGCTCGGAAACGACCGCGCCACCCTGTGCCACCATGGTGGTCGCCAACTGACGATGACGCTGTGGATAAAGTTTTTCGATTCCCGTGCCGAGCACCCCGATCGTGGCACCTTTTGCATCCAATGCGCCCTGATGAGCAGCACCGTCAATGCCCAATGCCAGGCCGCTGGTGATGACAAAACCGGCCCCGGCCAGACTCCGTGCAAACGCTGCCGCCGTATCCAGCCCAGGCTTCGAAGCGCGACGACTGCCGACCATTCCAAGCTGCGGTCGCTCCAGCAACGTGCGATCACCCGCAACGAAAAGCAGCGGTGGCGGGTCGGGAATTTCCGCCAGCAAAGCAGGGTAATCAAGATCGTCCCACATCAGCAAATGCTGGTCCGAGTGCTCTAGCCAGCGCAATGCAGCGCTTGCACCATCACGCACGGCTGGGTCGCGACGGGCATCCGCACTGGCGGCGGGAAGGCGTAGTGAACGCCACGCTGTGGCCGGAGCACTGAGCGCAGCGGACGCACTGCCAAAGGCATCGATGAGAGTTTTGAAACGCTTGGGACCGATCTCGGGCAGTCGATGAAGACGCAAACGCGCCTCCAGTTCGGCAGGCGACTGCCCGGCATTTTCGAACAACGGCATGAGTTCTTCCTTGAAAACAGAGCCCGCCTCAAAGGGCGGGCAAACCTGTGGATAACTCTGTTAACAACGTTTAGATAAGTGAAGCATGCCGGTGGGAAAATGTGTTTTAAAGCTGATACATAGGATTACGGATTGCGAACCTTGTCATTCACCGCCAAAGATCGGGTGGCGTGCAAGACCATGGCGTAACTCAACCGATCATACGTGCGGAACACCATCAGCAAGCCGGAGCGCTCGTCCGGAATCTTGATCTGTTCGCCCGTCACCCGGTCACGCACTTTCTCGCCCGTCTTGTAGATCGCCAGCACGTTGCCTTCCGCAAGACCGTCAAGCTTGCCCCGGTCCAGTGTCACCACGTCGAACTCGCCAATCTGGGTCACGCCACGGGGCACATCAATAATCACGCCGTTGATGTCTTGCTTTGGCTCACTGGGGGTAAAGGTCGAATTGATCGCCCGTTCTTCGCTGACGAACAAGCGGTCCCCCAGACGCACTTCTTCCGTGGAGCGCTGCATCTGGACAGTCCCGATGTCGCCCTCACTGGCGACGATTTCACCACTGCCAATGTCATCCGCGTTGATGCCCAACACGGCATTGGTGTCAGGGTCGTAGTACGTCTTGCCTTTGCGGAAGATGCCGTAGGACACGTGCTCCGGACTGAATTGGCCCCGCGCGTAAATACGGTCGCCAGCACCACTGAGCACCCGCTCGCCATTGCCGGCCACCACGTAAGGCGCATCATCGAACTGCTTGGCCGTGTCCATGATGCGGTTGTTCAGCAGAAACGCATTGATCGCGCCTAGCGGAATGGTCGGAATAGCCTCGGCAATCGGCGTGCTGCGCACACGGGGCGACAATTTGATGGTGCCGCGAGACTCACCCCGGTTGACCACGATTCTCGGCTGGCCGTCGACATAGATGAGGTTCAGGGTGTCGCCGGGGTAGATCAGGTCCGGGTCGTGCACCTGAGGGTTGGCCCGCCAGATCTGTGGCCACTTCCAGGGCTGAGCGAGAAACTTCCCGGAAATGTCCCAAAGTGTGTCACCGGCGACGACGGTGTACGTCTCTGGATGGCCTTCCCTGAGTTGTACTTGCGCCTGAACAAAGCCTGTCGCGGCCAACAGCAGCAGGGCGAGTAGTGATTTCCTCATGCGGTGAATCCCTTTATCATGTTGGCTTCGCGTGAAACATGGAGTCCTGCGAGACTTCTATGGCTGCCTTCGCTTGAAACGTCCCAAGCCTAGCAGCCGATTTTGACTTTACCCTACTAGTGCAGCTCTTACGTATATGGCCATTTTAAACATTCTCGAATTTCCCGATTCGCGCCTGCGCACCATCGCCAAGCCAGTGGCTGAGGTGGACGACGGCATTCGCCAGTTGGTCGACGACATGTTTGAAACCATGTACGAAGCACCTGGCATCGGTCTGGCTGCGACGCAGGTTAACGTACACAAGCGCGTCGTTGTAATGGATCTCTCGGAAGATCGCAGCGAGCCACGGGTGTTCATCAACCCTGAGCTTGAGCCGCTGACTGACGAAATGGATCAGTACCAGGAAGGCTGCCTGTCGGTGCCTGGCTTCTACGAGAACGTCGACCGCCCGCAGCGGGTCAAGGTCAAGGCGCTGGACCGCGACGGCAAACCTTACGAACTGATCGCCGAAGGCCTGCTCGCCGTGTGCATTCAGCACGAGTGCGATCACCTCAACGGCAAGCTGTTCGTCGACTACCTGTCTACGCTCAAGCGTGACCGGATCAAGAAAAAGCTGGAAAAGCAACACAAGCAGAACGCTTGATCCTCCCTCATTCGTAGGAGTGCGCTTGACCGCTAATTGCGGTGAGTCTGCCAAATTGATGCGTCATACCCACCGCCTCGCGGGCAAGCGCGCTCCTACAGTCAAACTCTCAAGAGAAGCCCATGACTGAGCCACTGCGCATCGTCTTCGCCGGGACCCCGGAATTTGCCGCTGAACACCTCAAAGCCCTGCTCGACAGCCCTTATGAGGTAATCGCGGTCTACACCCAGCCGGATCGTCCGGCGGGCCGTGGCCAGAAGCTGATGCCCAGCCCGGTCAAACAACTCGCCCTGCAACACGACATTCCCGTACTGCAACCGCCAACCCTGCGCGCCCCGGAAGCTCAGGCTGAACTCGCGGCGCTCAAGCCTGACTTGATGGTGGTAGTCGCTTACGGCCTGATCCTGCCGCAAGTGGTGCTCGACATCCCGCGTCTGGGTTGCATCAACAGTCACGCCTCGCTGCTGCCGCGCTGGCGTGGTGCGGCGCCGATTCAGCGCGCCGTCGAGGCGGGTGATGCAGAGAGCGGCGTGACCGTGATGCGCATGGAGGCGGGTCTGGATACCGGCCCGATGCTGCTCAAGGTCACCACGCCAATTTCGGGCGAAGACACGGGCGGCACGCTGCATGATCGTCTGGCAGAACTGGGCCCGCCTGCTGTGGTGCAGGCCATCGCCGGTCTGGCAGACGGCACGCTGATCGGCGAGGTGCAGGACGACAGCCTCGCAACCTACGCACACAAATTGAACAAAGATGAAGCACGTATCGACTGGACCCGTCCTGCCGATGAGCTGGAGCGTCTGGTGCGCGCCTTCAACCCATGGCCGATCTGCCACAGCACGCTCAATGGCGAAGCGCTGAAAGTGCTGTCCGCCCACGTCACTCAAGGCAAGGGCGAGCCGGGTACGATTCTCAGCGCCAGCAAAGACGGTCTGATCGTGGCCAGTGGACAAAACGCGCTGCGCCTCACCCGCCTGCAATTGCCAGGTGGCAAGCCGTTGGGCTTTTCTGACTTGTTCAACAGCCGCCGTGAGAAGTTCTCGACCGGCGCCGTGCTCGGCCAACCGGTAGACGGCCAATGAATCCACGTCTCGCCGCCGCCAAGGCGTTGGCTGCTGTACTCAGCGGCAAGGCTTCGCTGAACAGCTCGCTGCCTGCTCAACTGGACAAGGTCGATGACCGTGATCGCGGTTTGACTCAGGATCTGGCATTCGGCACCGCGCGCTGGGAGCCTCGCCTGTCAGCGCTGGCGGCCAAATTGCTGCAAAAGCCGTTCAAGGCTGCCGACACCGACGTACAAGCGTTGCTGCTGGTCGGCCTCTATCAGTTGTTCTACTCGCGCATCCCCGCTCACGCCGCCATCGGCGAGACGGTCGGTTGCGCAGACAAGCTGAAAAAGCCATGGGCCAAGGCGCTACTCAACGCCGTATTGCGCCGAGCCCAGCGCGAAGGCGAAGCGCTGCTGAGTGAGCTGGAACATGATCCGGTGGTGCGCACAGCTCACCCTCGCTGGCTGCAAAAAGCGCTGAAAGGCGCGTGGCCCGAGCACTGGGAAGCGATCTGCGCGGCAAACAACGCTCATCCGCCGATGATTCTGCGGGTCAATCGTCGTCACAAAACCCGCGATCAATACCTTCAGATACTGCAAGACGCCGGTATCGCAGCCATGGCGAGCACGTTCAGTCAGGACGGCATTGTCCTGAATGAGCCGGGCGACGTTCGTTCGCTGCCGGGATTTGCCGAAGGCTGGATCAGCGTTCAGGACGAAGCGGCACAACTGGCCGCAGACCTGCTGGAACTGGCACCGGGGCAGCGCGTGCTCGATGCTTGCTGCGCGCCGGGTGGCAAGACCTGTCATTTGCTGGAAGTGCAACCGGGCTTGTCCGGCGTCGTGGCCGTGGACCTGGAAGCCAAGCGCATGGTGCGGGTGAAGGAAAACCTCGACCGCCTGGGCCTGAGCGCCGAACTGATCGCCGCCGACGCCCGCGCGACTGATCAGTGGTGGGACGGCAAGCCGTTCCAACGCATCCTGCTCGACGCGCCGTGTTCGGCCACCGGGGTGATTCGTCGTCACCCTGACATCAAGCTGACTCGCCAGGCCGACGACATTCCGGCCCTTGCGACGCTGCAAGGCGAATTGCTCGATGCGCTATGGCCGACGCTGCAAGTGGGCGGCATGCTGCTGTATGCCACCTGCTCGACGTTGCCGACCGAGAACACCGAGGTGATCGACGCATTCCTGGCCCGCACGCCGGGTGCTCGCGAACTGGATATTGCCGGGCAACAGGGCAACCCGCCACCGGGCCTCAAACAGCCGCATGGCCGCCAGTTGCTGGCACAGGAAGGCGGGCATGACGGGTTCTATTACGCCAAGCTCATCAAGATTTCTGCGGGTGCATGATCACATCTGCCCTTGTGGGAGCCGGCTTGCTGGTGAATACAGTGTGCCATTCAATGTTGTGTTGTCTGATCCGACGCATTCGCCAGCAAGCCGGCTCCCACAAAGTGCTTCGTGAGGCGACGAACATCATTTCAGGGAGAGACTGATTGAAGATCATCATTCTCGGTGCAGGGCAGGTCGGCGGCACGCTCGCGGAGCACCTCGCCAGCGAAGCCAATGACATCACCGTAGTCGACACCGATGCCGATCGCTTGCGTGCGCTCGGGGATCGCCTCGACATCCGCACGATTCAGGGCCGTGGCTCGTTCCCGACCGTGTTGCGCCAGGCAGGCGCGGACGACGCCGACATGCTGGTCGCAGTCACCAGCAGCGACGAAACCAACATGGTCGCCTGCCAGGTCGCGTACACCTTGTTCCACACCCCAACCAAAATCGCCCGGGTACGCGAGTCGGCGTACCTGACCCGCGCCGGTCTGTTCGACAACGAGGCCATTCCAGTCGACGTGCTGATCAGCCCCGAGCAAGTTGTCACCAATTACATCAAGCGCCTGATCGAGTATCCGAGCGCCTTGCAGGTGATCGACTTTGCCGAGGGCAAGGTGCAACTGGTCGCCGTGAAGGCCTATTACGGCGGTCCGCTGGTCGGTCAGCAACTTCGCCAGTTACGCGCGCACATGCCGAACGTCGACACACGGGTTGCAGCCATTTTCCGGCGTGATCGTCCGATCATTCCGCAAGGCGATACGGTCATCGAAGCGGACGACGAAGTCTTCTTCATTGCCGCCAAGGCGGACATTCGCGCGGTGATGGGCGAGATGCGCCGTCTCGACGAAAGCTACAAACGCATCGTCATCGCCGGGGGCGGGCAAATTGGTGAGCGGTTGGCCGAGGCCATCGAAAGTCGCTATCAGGTAAAGATCGTTGAGATGAATCCGGCGCGTTGCCGGTATCTGTCCGACAACCTCGATAGCACCGTGATCCTGCAAGGCAGCGCCTCGGATCGCGACCTGTTGATGGAAGAGAACATCGACAACGCCGATCTGTTCCTGGCCCTGACCAACGACGACGAAGCCAACATCATGTCGTCGCTGCTGGCCAAGCGGCTGGGTGCCAAGAAGGTCATGACCATCATCAACAACCCGGCGTATGTGGACTTGGTACAAGGTGGCGAGATCGACATCGCGGTCAGCCCGCAACTGGCGACTATCGGCACCCTGCTGGCTCACGTGCGGCGGGGCGATATCGTCAGCGTGCACTCATTACGTCGGGGCGCGGCGGAAGCCATCGAGATCGTGGCGCACGGCGATGCCAAATCGAGCAAGGTGATTGGCAAGGCGATCATGCACATCAACCTGCCGCCCGGCACTACCATCGGCGCAATCACGCGGGATGAGCAGGTGCTGATCGCCCACGACAGCACGGTCATCGAATCCGGCGACCACGTGATCATGTTCCTTGTGGATAAAAAGCACATTCGCGACGTGGAGCGGCTGTTTCAGGTGGGCTTGAGCTTTTTCTAAAGGAGGCGTTGCGTGCTGGAATCACTGGAAAAGATGCTTGCTAAGGGCATGGACAACGCCTTGCTGCGCTTTGGTTTGGGAAAGGGCTATCTGGATGCCGGGGATCACGGTAAGGCGGTCGAGCATTTGCAGCGCTGCGTTGAGTTCGATCCCAAGTATTCGGCGGCGTGGAAGTTGTTAGGTAAAGCGTGGCTGGCGGCGGGAGATACCGCACAAGCACGCCAGGCGTGGGAACAGGGCATTCAGTCGGCAGTCGTTCATGGCGACAAACAGGCCGAGAAAGAAATGACGGTGTTTCTCAAGAAGCTGGATCGAAGGGCCTAGCACCGCCAATTCCGACATTGAAAAATTGATCGTACCCACGCTCCGCGTGGGCACGCGGTTCGGGCGCTCGGCGCCCATGTGACGCGGAGCGTCACAGGAGGTGTTCCCACGCGGAGCATGGGAACAATCAGTATGCACCGCTTTCGCCACCAAGGCGGCTCCCACAAAAACCGGCGACGCCTTCAAAATCAATACCAGCGCTTCTCGCCCTCAGGCCGCTTCTTGAAGCGCTTCATGGTCCACATGTACTGGCTCGGATACGCCCGCACATACTTCTCCACCACTTTACTCATCGCCGCCGCCGAGACTTCGGTGTCGGTGCTGTACATTTCTTCCGGTGCCGCTTCCAGCACTACTTTGTAGCCCGAGCCGTCCTCCAGACGCATCGCGTGCAGGAACACGCCCACGGCTTTGCCACCGGCCAGCATGTTCGGCACGAATTTACTGGTCAGGGCCATGGTGCCGCAGAACGGAACAAAAATACCGGCAGACTCAGCTGGCTCCGGGTCCGCCGGAATGCCTACCGAACCGCCTTTGCGCACTTCCTTGATGACGCTGAGAATGCCTTCCTTGGTCGATGCCGCCACGCGATTACCCAGTTGAACGCGCTGCTTGCGCAGCAATTCATCCACAGCCTTGAGCTTGGGCGGCCGGTAGAAAATGATCGGTTTGCACTGGCTGCAATAAAAGTGGTTCAACACCTCCCAATTGCCCAGATGGCTGGTGATACCCACCACGCCTTTACCGGAAGCCAGCGCGTCCTTGAGGATGTGTAAACCTTCGACTTCGCGTACCAGATTGATCGATTTTTGCGCAGGCCAGATCCAGGCGCAGGCGCTTTCGGTCAGCGTCTTGCCGATGTCCATCAAACTGCGGCCGACCAAGGCTTCAAGCTCAGCGGGGTTCAGGTCGGGAAAGCATTTGGAAAGGTTGATGCGCGCCACTTCACGGGAACGGTTGGGCAGTTTCCACATCAGCCAGCCAATGCCGGTGCCGACCCACTGCACGGCGCGCCAGGGAAGCAGGGCAAACAACCGCAACGCCCCGACCATCATGGCGCCTTTGAACTTATCCACAGATCACTCCTGAATCGATGAGGCGGGCATTGTAACCACTCCTGACCGTCAACGCGGACCTGTGGGAACCGGCTTGCTGGCGAATGCACTGCATCAGCTACACATCAGGCGACTGACACACCACTTTCGCCAGCAAGCCGGCTCCCACAGGGGTTCATCTCACGCACTCACCAACTGCACATACCGATCACAATCGGTGGTGTGGTCCATCACCATCCCGGTCGCCTGCATGTAGGCATAACAAATGGTCGGGCCGACAAAGGTGAAACCGGCTTTCTTCAGGGCCTTGCTCATCGCCTCGGCTTCAGGGGTGATGGCCGGAACTTCGCTGCGGTCCTTGAAATGATTGACCTTGGGCTTGCCGCCCACGAAAGACCAGACGAATGCCACTGGGTCCTCCAGCCGCAACCACGCCTGAGCGTTCTTACGAGCGGCGTTGAGCTTCAGGCGATTGCGAACGATGCCCGGCTCCTGCATCAGTTCTTCGATCTCGGCATCGGTCATGGCGGCCAAGCGTCGGACGTCAAAATTGAACATCACTTCACGGTAGCGGGCGCGTTTCTTCAAAATCGTGATCCACGACAGGCCCGCCTGGAACCCTTCAAGCAACAGAAACTCGAAGAGCATCTGCGCGTCGCGCAGCGGCACACCCCACTCTTGATCGTGGTAGTCCATATAAAGTGGATCTTCGTTGCACCAAAAGCAGCGTGGCATAGGCCCCCCAAGGGTGGAGGCGCTGCCGAATCGGGTATACTCCCGCTCTTTAAATCGCAGCCCCCCAGTACAGGTGAATTTCGTGAGCCAGCCTACGCCAGCCGTGCGTACCTTCCAAGACTTGATCCTCGCCCTCCAGCAATACTGGGCCGAGCAAGGTTGTGTGGTACTTCAGCCCTACGATATGGAAGTGGGCGCCGGTACTTTCCACACCGCCACGTTTCTGCGCGCCGTCGGCCCGGAGACCTGGAACGCAGCCTACGTACAACCGAGCCGTCGTCCTACCGATGGCCGTTACGGCGAGAACCCTAACCGCCTGCAGCACTACTACCAGTTCCAGGTGGTACTGAAACCGAACCCGGACAACTTCCAGGAACTGTACCTGGGTTCGCTGAAACACGTTGGTCTGGACCCGCTGGTTCACGACGTGCGCTTCGTCGAAGACAACTGGGAGTCGCCAACCCTGGGCGCCTGGGGCCTGGGCTGGGAAATCTGGCTGAACGGCATGGAAGTCTCGCAGTTCACCTACTTCCAGCAAGTGGGCGGCATCGAGTGCTACCCGGTGACCGGCGAAATCACCTATGGCCTTGAGCGTCTGGCGATGTACCTGCAAGGCGTCGATTCCGTGTACGACCTGGTCTGGACCGACGGCCCGTTCGGTAAAGTGACCTACGGCGATGTGTTCCACCAGAACGAAGTGGAGCAATCGACCTACAACTTCGAACACGCCAATGTCGACAAACTGTTCGAGCTGTTCGACTTCTACGAAAGTGAAGCGATGCGCCTGATCGAAGCCGAACTGCCATTGCCGAGCTACGAAATGGTCCTCAAGGCTTCGCACACCTTCAACCTGCTGGATGCCCGTCGCGCGATTTCCGTGACTGCGCGTCAGCAATACATTCTGCGCGTACGCACCCTGGCCCGCTCCGTGGCCCAGGCGTACCTGATGGCCCGGGCCAAGCTCGGCTTCCCGATGGCCGCCCCTGATATTCGCGATGAAGTGTTGGCTAAGCTGGAGGCTGCACAATGAGTGCTCAAGATTTCCTGGTTGAACTGGGCACCGAAGAACTGCCACCCAAGGCCCTGAACACCCTGGCTGACGCCTTTCTGGCCGGTATCGAAAAAGGCCTGCAGACCGCTGGTCTGACCTACAGCGCCAAGCAGGTTTACGCCGCACCGCGTCGTCTGGCCGTACTGATTACCCAATTGGCCACTCAACAGCCAGACCGCAGCGTCAATCTGGACGGTCCGCCACGTCAGGCCGCGTTCGACGCCGACGGCAACCCGACGCAAGCCGCACTGGGCTTCGCCAAGAAATGTGGCGTCGACCTGAGCGAAATCGATCAGAGCGGCCCGAAGCTGCGTTACAGCCAGAATATCGCCGGTAAGCCGACGGCCAGCCTGCTGCCGACCATCATCGAGGATTCGCTCAACGACCTGCCTATCCCGAAGCGCATGCGCTGGGGTGCTCGCAAGGAAGAGTTCGTGCGTCCGACCCAGTGGCTGGTGATGCTGTTCGGCGATCAGGTGATCGACTGCACCATCCTCGCCCAGACCGCTGGCCGTGAATCCCGTGGCCACCGTTTCCATCACCCGGAAAACGTGCGTATCACCTCGCCAGCCAACTACGCCAGCGATCTGCGCGCGGCCAAGGTACTGGCCGACTTCAACGAGCGCCGTGCACTGATCAGCAAACGTGTCGACGAACTGGCAACCCGCCACGAGGGCACCGCCATCGTACCGCCTGCGTTGCTCGACGAAGTGACCGCGCTGGTCGAATGGCCCGTTCCACTGGTGTGCTCGTTCGAAGAGCGCTTTCTGGAAGTGCCTCAGGAAGCCCTGATCACCACCATGCAGGACAACCAGAAGTATTTCTGCCTGCTGGATGCTGACGGCAAGCTGCTGCCGCGCTTTATCACGGTCGCCAACGTCGAGAGCAAGGACCCGTCGCAGATTGTTCTCGGTAACGAGAAAGTCGTTCGCCCACGTCTGACCGACGCCGAGTTCTTCTTCAAGCAAGACAAGAAGCAAAGCCTGGAAACCTTCAACCAACGCCTGCAGAACGTCGTGTTCCAGGCGCAGCTGGGCACCGTGTTCGACAAAGCCGAGCGCGTTTCCAAGCTGGCCGCGTTCATCGCGCCGCGTATTGGCGGCGATGCTCAGCGCGCAGGCCGTGCGGGCATTTTGTCCAAGTGCGACCTGGCCACCGAGATGGTCGGCGAATTCCCTGAAATGCAGGGCGTGGCGGGTTACTACTACGCGCTGGCCGATGGCGAGCCGGAAGACGTTGCACTGGCACTGAACGAGCAGTACATGCCACGTGGTGCGGGCGCCGAACTGCCAAGCACCCTGACCGGTGCGGCAGTCGCCATCGCTGACAAGCTCGACACCCTGGTCGGGATCTTCGGCATCGGTATGCTGCCAACCGGCAGCAAAGACCCCTACGCACTGCGTCGCGCTGCGCTGGGCATCCTACGGATTCTGATCGAGAAGAAGCTGGACCTGGACCTGATCAAGACCGTGCAATTCGCGGTCACTCAGTTCGGCGCCAAGGTCAAGCCAGCCGGTCTGGCCGATCAAGTGCTGGAGTTCATCTTCGACCGCCTGCGTGCACGTTATGAAGACGAAGGCGTCGACGTGTCGGTTTACCTGTCGGTGCGTGCGCTGCAACCGGGTTCGGCGCTGGACTTCGACCAACGCGTCCAAGCGGTTCAGGCCTTCCGCAAATTGCCGGAGGCCGCTGCACTGGCCGCCGTGAACAAGCGCGTGTCGAACCTGCTGAGCAAGGCCGAGGGCAGCATTGCCCAGACCGTGGAGCCGAAGTATTTCGACAACGCCAACGAGTTCTCGCTGTACTCGGCGATTCAGCAGGCTGACCACGCGGTGGCACCGATGTCCGCAGACCGTCAGTACACCGAAGCGCTGGCCCGTCTGGCAGCACTGCGTGAACCGGTGGACGCCTTCTTCGAGGCCGTGATGGTCAACGCCGAAGACGCCAGCGTGCGCGCCAACCGTTATGCGTTGCTGGCACGTCTGCGCAATCTGTTCCTCGGCGTTGCCGACATTTCCCTGTTGGGCTGACGCTGGAGCGCATGATTTGAAGCTGCTGATTCTCGATCGGGACGGAGTGATCAACGAAGACTCCGACGCGTACATCAAGTCGGTGCAGGAATGGATTCCGATCCCCGGCTCGATCGAGGCCATCGCGCAACTGAGCAAAGCGGGCTGGACGGTGGCAGTGGCTACCAACCAGTCCGGTATCGCTCGCGGTTATTACGACCTCGCCACCCTCGACGCCATGCACGCTCGTCTGCGTGAATTGGTAGCGGAACAGGGCGGAGAGGTCGGGTTGATCGTTTACTGTCCTCATGGCCCGGATGCGGGGTGCGATTGCCGCAAACCCAAACCTGGCATGTTGCGCACCATTGCCAGCCATTATTCCGTTGATTTGAGCGGAATCTGGTTTGTGGGCGACAGCAAGGGTGACCTGGAGGCGGCGGTGGCCGTCGACTCTCAACCTGTTCTGGTCATGACGGGCAAAGGTCACAAGACGCGGAGCAATCCGATACCCGCTGGAACGTTGGTGTTTGACGATCTGGCGGCGGTTGCCGCAGAACTTATTCACAACAGCGCTTCGTCGAACGGCTGACCGGTCGTTCGACGGCACGCTCAATCCGGGCAATGCCCGTAATGGTAAAAGCAGCTATGTCGATAGTGCAGGCCATCAGGATCTTCATCTTTTACCTGCTGCTGGGCACCAGCGCCTTGCTGTGGTGCTCACTGAGTTTCTTCGTCGCGCCTTTCCTGCCATTCCCTGTGCGTTATCGCTTCATCAACGTCTATTGGTGTCGCTGCGCGGTCTGGCTGACCAAGGTGTTCCTGAACATTCAGGTCAAGGTTACGGGCCAGGAAAACGTCCCCAAGACGCCCTGCGTGATCGTCTCCAACCACCAGAGCACGTGGGAAACCTTCTTCCTGTCGGCGCACTTCCAGCCGCTGAGCCAGGTGCTCAAACGCGAGCTGCTTTACGTGCCGTTCTTTGGTTGGGCGATGGCGATGCTGCGCCCCATCGCCATCGACCGTAACAACCCGAAGGCGGCGCTGAAAGTCGTAGCCAAGAAAGGTGACGAGTTACTCAAGGATGGCGTTTGGGTGCTGATCTTCCCGGAAGGGACGCGTGTGCCTTACGGCCAGATCGGAAAATTCTCGCGCAGCGGTGCAGCGATGGCGGTGAACGCTGAATTGCCCGTGTTGCCGGTTGCTCACAACGCAGGTAAATACTGGCCGAAAGAAGGCTGGGGCAAGAAACCTGGCACGATCGAAGTGGTGATTGGTGAGCCGATGTACGCCGAGGGCACTGGCCCCCGTGCCATCGCCGCGCTAAATGATCGGGTCGCTGCCTGGAACGAGGAAACCCAGAAAGCGTTAGGCTCGCCTGCCGTACCAGCGCCAACCCCTGAAAAATCAACCGCGTGAATTGTGGATAACCTGTGCACCAAATGTGTGAGATTTCTGAGAACCATCGCTAAGTCATTAATTTAATTACTTATTTCTGACTGCGATTATCGAACCAAAAACGTGCATAAGTTTTTTCTGACAGCGCTTTTTCACGGTTGAAAATATCGGTCTTGAGCCTCCCCGGCCAAGGCCGATTTTTGTTTCTACGCCATGGGTTTCTTGGAGAATATCCACAGATTGCAAAGTGCTGCCATGCCCACCAGTACCAATCCACCGGTGGCTGCTGCCACGAATCCCATTGCCGGGGAGAGGTGGTCTATCGCAAGCCCTACAAGCGGCGTAGACAGCGTCTGACCCAGCCGATTGGCCGAGTCATGCAACCCCATTACTTCGCCTCGCACATTGGCGGGCGCGAGCTTGGCGACTGCTTCTGAACCTGATGCCAATGTTGGCGTACACAGCAAGTTGTTCGGCAACAGCGCCAACATCAACCACCACCAAACGCCGTCGAAAAAGACCACCGGCATCAACAGCAGGCTCATGGTCAACGCCAGCCGTAGCTGTGACCAGGATCTGTGAACGGCACCGTGAATGAAGCCGCCGCAGATCGACGCCAGCGCCATTGCAGCGATCACGTAACCGGTGAACGCGACTTCTCCGTTGGTACGCAGCACAGCAATCAGCGCCAGCTCTGTTCCAAACACCATGAACAACGCGCCGGCCGCGACCAGAAACACACTCATCAGTTGAGGCGTCATCCATGACCTGATGCCGGGTCGTACAGGATCGGGATCTCTAGTGAGTTCTTCGGAACTGCGTGTAGGCCAATTCAGGATGTAGAGCGCAATGTAGGACAGCGCCCGCCACACGCCGATACCAATCAAAATGGCCGACGCCGAATAGGTGGTTATCAACAGGATTGCCACTGCCGGACTGATCACGAACGAAAGCTCGGTCAGCATCATGTTGAGCGTGTAGGCCGGGCGCCGTTGGTCGAGCGGCACGAGGCTCGCCACGAATTGCCGCGCGAGCGATCCGGTTGGAACGGTGGAAGCGCCCGCGAGAAACGCAAACAGGACAAAGAACGGATAGGTCAACACCGGCAGCAGTAGCCAGGCGAGGGTGGATAACACGCCACTGACGGCGACCACTGGACGAAGACCATGGCGATCGATCATGCGGCCCAACAGCGGGGATCCGACAGCGAAGCCTAGCGCAGTGGCAGTTCCCACCAACCCGGCATCGAAATAACTTCGTCCCATCTCATTGAGCACATGCAGGCTCAGAGTGAGGGTCATGACAGTCAGCGGAATGCCCGCCACAAACATGAACAACGTGGCGGGTAGCACCCGGGGTATCGACAGTACTTTCTGGTATTTGCGAAACGACATCCGGGATACAACTCCTTGGCCCGTCGTGTGAGTCAGCCGCGCAGTTTATCCTTTTGGCTGAAGCAACAGGGCCACCAATGCACTCCACCCCGTCTGATGTGAAGCCCCCAAACCACGACCGTTTTCACCGTGGAAGTATTCGTGGAACAACACCAGATCCCGGCTCTGAGGGTCTATTTCAAGCTGTGGATAACCCGCCATGGAGGGCCGGTTGCCCTCGTCATCGCGCAGGAAAAGTCTGTTTAAGCGTTGGCTTATTCCGTCAGCTACTTCTTCAAGCGACGCCAGATACCCTGAGCCACTGGGGTATTCGACGGAAAAATTTTCGCCGTAATAGCGATGAAACTCACGCAACGATTCGATCAGCATGTAGTTCAGCGGCATCCAGACCGGACCTCGCCAGTTTGAATTCCCACCGAACAGCCGAGAGCTGGATTCCGCCGGTTCGTAATCCGCCGACAGCGTATTGCCGTTGACCTGCATGCTGAAGGGATTTTCGCCATACAACCGAGACAGCGAACGCACCCCGTGAGGGGACAGAAATTCACTTTCATCGAGCATGCGCTTGATCAAGTCTTTGGTCCGCTGCCCCCGCAACAGCGCCAGCAACAGGCGATTTCCTTTACCCGGTTCAGTCCAGCGCGAGATCAGGGCGGCCAGATCCGGCCGATGGTGCAAAAACCCCAGCAGCCTTTCACGCAATCCCTTGAGACCTTCATGTTCACGCTGTTCCAGCACTCGCACCGCGAAGAGCGGAATCAGCCCCACGAACGAGCGCAACTTGACCGACTCACGCTGACCATCAGGACGATGCAGTACGTCGTAGAAAAAACCATCCTCGTCATTCCACAAGCCTTCGACTTCTTCTTTATCGACCTCGTTGATGGCGCCTGCGATGTACAAAAAATGCTCGAAAAACTTCACGGCGATATCGACGTAGACTTCGTTGTGCTGCGCCAACTCCAACGCGATACGCATCAGATCCAGTGCATAGCCCGCCACCCATGCTGTGCCGTCGGCCTGATCGAGCTGATAACCGGGGGCGAGGGCGGCCGAGCGGTCGAACAAGCCAATGTTGTCCAGCCCGAGAAAGCCTCCCTGGAAAATGTTGTGGCCTTCAGCGTCCTTGCGATTCACCCACCAGGAAAAATTCAGCAGCAGCTTATGGAAAACCCTTTCAAGAAAGACCACATCGCCCTGGCCTTTCTGCGCCTTTTCCATCTGATACACACGCCATGAAGCCCACGCATGAACGGGCGGATTCGCATCATCAAAACGCCACTCGTAGGCTGGAAGCTGACCGTTGGGATGCATGAAGCGATCTTTGACCAGCAACAGCAACTGATCTTTCGCGAAGTCGATATCGATCAGTGCGAAGGCCACGGCCTGAAACGCGAGGTCCCAGGAGGCGTACCAGGGGTATTCCCATTTGTCCGGCATTGAGACGATGTCGAAGTTACACAAGTGTCGCCACTGGTCGTTGCGGATGTGGGCTCGCTCGGGAGGCAGGGGAGGGAGACCTGGATCGCCCTCCAGCCAGGCTTTGACGTCGAAGTCGTAAAGCTGCTTGGACCACAGCAAGCCCGCCAGCGCCTGACGTTGAACATTGCGCGCATCCGGGTCCATCAGGTTCTGCTGCAATACCGCGTAGTATTCATCCGCTTCATATCGGCGTTGTTCGAACAGAGCGCGCGCATTCACGTGCCCGGAATTGGCAGGCGCAAAGCGCAGGTACACCGATGTTGACGCCCCGCCGTCCAATACGACCAAAAAATGCGCCGCGACCTTGGTGCCCGCGTCACGGCGGATTGCATCTTGCCCACCACCCACCAGCCATTCATTGATCCCATCCTTGAACGGCCCAGGCTCCGGCCGACCAAACAACTTGGGCGCATTCGTGCGGTTTTCACAGAACAGCCATTCACACTCGTCCAGTCCCCATGCTGTGGCTACCTTTTCAGGTTGCAACGGGTGGACGGCGGCAATGCGGTTATCCTCAAGGGTGAGGGAAGGGCGCTCGGCACCTGGCACCCAGCTCCAGACATCCCGCGCCCAGAGTTGTGGCAGTACATGCAAACGGGCCGAGCGGTCAGAGCGATTGACGACCGTGACCCGCATCAAGATGTCGTCAGCGGTGTGCTTGGCGTACTCGATGCTCACATCGAAGTAATGGTTGTCATTGAAAACGCCCGTGTCGAGCACTTCGTATTCAGGATCTTCCAGCCCTCGGCGTGCGTTTTCTTCGACCAGATCATCGTAGGGGAACGCTGCATGAGGGTATTTGTAGAGCATGCGCATGTAGGCATGACTCGGTACACCGTCCACGTGAAAGTACAACTCTTTCACGTCTTCGCCATGGTTACCCTCGGCGTTGTTCAGCCCGAACAGGCGCTCTTTAATGATCGGGTCACGCTCGTTCCATAACGCCAGCCCCAGACACCAATGTTGGGCCTTGTCGGAGAACCCGGCCAAACCGTCCTCGCCCCAACGATAGGTACGACTGCGGGCGTGATCGTGTGGGAAATAATCCCAGGCATTGCCATCGGCGCTGTAGTCCTCGCGCACAGTTCCCCATTGTCGATCACTGACGTAAGGCCCCCATTCACGCCAGCTCGCCGCGTCGTGTCCCTCCAGACGCAATCCTTCGGTGGTGTGCTGCAGTGTCGGATGGGCAGGTTCGGCAGGCATGGTCGCTTCCATTAATGACGATTCGAATGGCTGAAACCGACGTTCGTTCCGTTAAATCTATCGCTCGACGTCTTTGGTCAAATTATTGGCAATGGACTTATTCACCGCCCCATTAGGGATGGCAATTAGACGACTATTGTCGGCGGTGTATCGTTTCAACGTCGAAACACAATTCCGGCTCCCCCTCGGTATTACGCGTCCCTCGAAGACGCGAAGCATCACAGCGGTGAATGGATCGAAACGTGGTTGCCCAGCGCGCGGGCGGAGGCGGTATGACTACATTGGGTGATCTGGCGTCCAGACGAAACAATAACTTCAACCTGATCAGAATGCTCGCTGCCACCGCCGTGCTGATCTCCCACAGTTATCCCCTGGCATTGGGCAGCAGCGCGGTGGAACCGCTGTCCAACTGGATCGGCCTCACGCTCGGCGAACTGGCCGTGGTCACGTTTTTTTGTGTCTCCGGCTTTTTCATCTCCTTGAGCCGCGACCGGGCGCCCAGCAATCTCGATTTTTTCTCGGCACGTTTTCTGCGCATCTATCCCGGACTGACACTCGTTCTGCTGCTGAGCGTATTTGTAGTCGGCCCGATCTTTACGACACTCGGCATGCTGGATTATTTCCGCGCGGGCGCGACTTACAGTTACCTCAGCAACAACCTGATGCTGTTCAGCATGAAATTCCAGCTACCCGGTGTATTCGAAAATAACCCATGGCCGGGGATCAATGGCTCGCTGTGGACATTGTTTTACGAGGTCACGCTGTATGTGCTGGTCGGAGGGCTAGGGGCGTTTGCGTTCTACGAGCGTGGTTTGCGCTTCGCCGGGTTTCTGGTGATCTACGCCGCGATTTATATCGTCTTCAAACTGCTGATGGCGAACACCACGTTGCTAGCCGATTTCCACCGGATGCAGTTTTTCTTCAATTGGAGCCTGCCATTCGTATTGGGCATGTCGTTTTACCGCTACCGCCAACACATCCAACACCGGTTCGTCTGGTTCTTACCATTGGCGGCACTGGCAGCCTGGTCCTATCAGAAACCGTTTTTCTTCGAGAGCTTCGTGCTTGCCTGGACCTACCTGATTTTCTATCTGGGCTTCGCCACTCACCCTTGGATCGACCGCTACAACCAACTCGGCGACTACTCCTACGGGGTCTATATCTACGCGTTCCCGGTGCAGGAAATACTCGCCCATCAGATCTCGGGAATCAGCCCGGTCATGATGATGCTCCTCGCATTTCCCGTCGTGTTGATCGCGGCGATGCTCTCTTGGCACTTCATTGAAAAGCCTGCGATGTCCAGACGACACATCTTCGCGGCACAGCTTGCGGCACGAGTGGAGGGTTTGAAGGCGTACTGGCCGGGCACCGGGAAGGGCGCCGCGTAATGCAGGCTCAAACAGGGAAGGTGCCGATGAAACGATTCCTCGTACTGGACAGCTTCCGAGGCCTTTGCGCCCTCAGCGTTGCGATCTATCACGTCCATATTTTGCAGAGCTTCGGCGAGTGGGCGTTCTTCCGCAATGCGCACTATCTGGTGAGCTTTTTCTTCGTGCTCAGCGGTTTCGTGATGTTCCACACTTACGGCCAGCGTCTTACCTCATCAGGACAATTCCGGCAGTTCTTCATCACCCGCACGTTTCGGCTCTACCCCTTGCATGTCTTCGTTCTGCTATTGGCCATCGGCCTGGAAGTCATGAAGTGGGGCGCAGAACACGCAGGCGTAGCGTTCAACCAAGGTAGCTTCACCGGCCAACGCGCACCGCAGGAAATCCTTCCCAACCTGTTCCTGCTGCAATCCTGGTGGCCGGGTTTCAACGCCCAGTCATTCAACTACCCCGCGTGGAGCATCAGTGTCGAGTACTACCTCTACATGATCTTCGCTGCCATCCTGCTGTTTATTCCGAGACTGTCGCAGAAGCTGTTCCTCGGCATTTCGCTCGTCGCGACGTTGTTGCTGTTACTGCAACTCGCGCCGATGATGGAGCCCGCTCTGGAAGGACTTTCCTGCTTTTTTGCCGGTGTGCTCACTTACACGCTCTATCAGCGCATTCAAGGACTGAGCGCCAGCCGTGAACTGTTCACACTGTTGGAAGCGATCGGCCTACTGTTGGTAGGCGTTGTGATGGTGATGGATATCGCGCATAAGCAGATCCTTCTGATGCTGCTGTTCTGCATAGTCATCATGATCTTCTCGTTCGAAGCAGGCCGACTTTCAGACATGCTCAAGGCGCGCCCATTCGAGCGACTGGGCACACTGTCCTACTCGATCTACATGACCCACGCGATGATCCTGTTCGCGTTCACGCTCACGATGTTGTTCGTCGGGAAGATCATTGGGCATGGGTTCGTGATCTATCCAGAGACAGGACCTGGACCTCTGCTGTCTTTCAACAGCGCGCTACTCAACAACCTGCTGTTGGTGTTTTTGCTGATCGTGATCGTGGGGCTTTCATCATTGAGCCACCGCTTCATCGAACAGAAAGGGATTCAGTGGGGCAAGCGTTGGGCGGCGAGAGGGCAGGGGACATCACCGCTTGGCTCTGCCAAAAGTCCTGGCTGAAACATGAAAAAACCCCGGTCGATACAAATCGACCGGGGTTTTGGTTTGCAGTGAAGGAACCTTAGAAGTCCAGGTTCGACACCGCCAGTGCGTTGGCTTCAATGAAGTCGCGGCGAGGTTCAACAGCATCGCCCATCAGCGTGTTGAAGATCTGATCGGCAGCGATTGCGTCTTCCACGGTGACTTTCAACATACGGCGGACTGTTGGGTCCATGGTGGTTTCCCACAGCTGATCCGGGTTCATCTCGCCCAGACCTTTGTATCGCTGAATGGTGTGACGCTTGGTGCTTTCAGTCATCAGCCAGTTGAGCGCTTCCTTGAACTCGGTGACGGTCTTCTTGCGCTCGCCACGTTGAACATAAGCGCCCTCTTCAAGCAGCGATCCGATCTGCACGCCCAAGGCGGTGACAGTCTTGTAGTCGTTGCTGGCGAAGAAATCGCGGTTAAACGTGACGTAACTGGACAGACCGTGGGAGATCATTTCGACTTCTGGCAACCAGACATTGCGCTCCTTGTCTTCGCGCAGGCTGGTCTTGTAGACAATCCCGGACTTCTCGGCTGCACGCAGGCGCGCATCGAACTTGCTCAACCACCCCTGCATAGCGGTGTGGTTGGACAACTGTTCCATCGCGACAGCCGGCAGGTACACCAGGTGTTCAGTCAGATCTTCCGGATAGATACGCGACAGACGTTTAAGCGTCTTCATCACGGTACGGAAATCGTTGACCAGTTTTTCCAGCGCAGGGCCGGAAATACCTGGGGCCGACTCGTTAAGGTGCAGGCTTGCATCTTCCAGAGCCGACTGCGTCATGTACTCTTCCATGGCGTCGTCGTCTTTGATGTACTGCTCTTGCTTGCCTTTCTTCACTTTGTAGAGGGGCGGCTGAGCAATATAGATGTAGCCACGCTCGACCAGCTCCGGCAACTGACGGAAGAAGAAGGTCAGCAGCAGGGTACGGATGTGCGAACCGTCGACGTCAGCATCGGTCATGATGATGATGTTGTGATAGCGCAACTTGTCGATGTTGTACTCTTCGCGGCCGATGCCGCAGCCGAGTGCGGTGATCAAGGTGCCGACTTCCTGCGAGGAGATCATCTTGTCGAAGCGGGCTTTCTCGACGTTCAGGATTTTGCCCTTGAGCGGCAGAATGGCCTGAGTCTTCCGATTGCGACCTTGCTTGGCGGAACCGCCTGCGGAGTCACCCTCGACCAGATACAGTTCGGACAGCGCCGGATCTTTTTCCTGGCAATCCGCGAGCTTGCCCGGCAGACCCGCGATATCCAGAGCACCTTTACGGCGAGTCATCTCACGGGCTTTACGTGCAGCTTCACGAGCACGTGCCGCATCGATCATCTTGCCGACAACCGCCTTGGCTTCGTTCGGGTTTTCCAGCAGGAAGTCAGAGAAGTATTTACCCATCTCTTGCTCGACCGCGGTTTTCACTTCGGACGAAACCAGCTTGTCTTTGGTCTGCGAGCTGAACTTCGGATCGGGAACTTTCACCGAGATAATGGCGGTCAGGCCTTCGCGAGCGTCGTCACCGGTGGTGGCGACCTTGTGCTTTTTAGCCAGGCCTTCCTGCTCGATATAGTTGTTGAGGTTACGCGTCAGCGCCGAACGGAAGCCCACGAGGTGAGTACCGCCGTCGCGCTGAGGAATGTTGTTGGTGAAGCACAGCAGGTTTTCGTTGAAGCTGTCGTTCCACTGCAATGCGATTTCTACACCAACACCATCGTCACGCTGGACGCTGAAGTGGAAAACCTGGTTCACCGCTGTCTTGTTGGTGTTCAGGTATTCAACGAACGCACGCAGACCACCTTCGTACTTGAACAGCTCTTCCTTACCGCTGCGCTCGTCCTTGAGGACAATGCCCACGCCAGAGTTGAGGAACGACAGTTCACGAATCCGCTTGGCGAGAATGTCCCAGCTGAAATGGATGTTCTTGAAGGTTTCTGCAGACGGCTTGAAGTGGATCTCGGTGCCCGTTGTGTCGCTTTCACCGACGATCTTCATCGGCTCTTTAGGCACACCGTGAACGTAGGTCTGTTCCCATACCTTGCCGCTGCGGCGAACAGTCAGATTCAACTCTTCAGACAAGGCGTTAACGACGGATACACCCACGCCGTGCAGACCGCCAGAGACTTTGTAAGAGTTATCATCGAATTTACCGCCTGCGTGCAGGACGGTCATGATAACTTCTGCCGCCGAGACACCTTCCTCTTTATGCACGTCAACCGGAATGCCACGACCGTTGTCGCGCACGGTGATGGATTCGTCTGGATGGATGATCACAGTGATGTCATCGCAATAGCCGGCAAGGGCTTCGTCGATCGAGTTGTCCACCACCTCGAACACCATGTGGTGAAGGCCGCTGCCATCGTCTGTATCGCCGATGTACATACCGGGACGCTTGCGTACGGCATCAAGTCCTTTCAGCACCTTGATGCTGGACGAGTCGTACGTTTGATTTTCGCTCATGCATTCACTCCCGATGGTCGTGGGTCTGGGTGATACCGCCGTGTTCCACGTGGAACAAAGCGACTGGCGTTTCCGTCTGCCAGCCTTCCCTCAACAATTCATGATCTACACAGGTGATAAAAACCTGGCAGCGTAATTCTTCAAGCAAGCGACACAATGCGCTGCGATGATGCTCGTCTAGCTCTGATGGCAAATCGTCGACGAGGTAAATACATTGGCCGCGGCGGGCCTGGTTGACCAAATGTCCTTGGGCAATGCGCAACGCGCAGACAACCAATTTCTGTTGTCCTCTGGACAGAATATCGGCAGCGTTATGGCCGCCGAGCCGAAGTCGCAAGTCAGCACGCTGAGGACCGGCCTGGGTATGGCCTATCTGTTGATCGCGATTAAGAGAAGAGGCGAGCACAGCGCTCAGATCTTTTTCCTTGTCCCACCCGCGGAAGTAACTCAAGGTCAATCCTTCAAGCTGAACAAGCTCGCTCAACGTATGTTCGAATACGGGCTTAAGCGCTTTAATATAGGCCCTGCGATATTCATCAATTTCATCACTGGCCGAGCACAATTCCCGGTCCCAGGCAGCCTGCGAAGCGGCGTCAAGTGTACCATGCCGCAGCCACGAGTTCCGCTGCCTCAGGGCCTTCTGCAAGCGCTGCCAAGTGGCCATGAATCGAGGTTCCACGTGGAACACTCCCCAATCCAGAAACTGCCTCCTGATTTTGGGAGCGCCCTCTAAAAGCCTGAAACTGTCCGGATTGATCAGTTGCAGGGGCAAAGTTTCCGCAAGTTGCGCAGCACTCTTGGCATTCTGGCCGTCGATGCGAATCTGAAACTCGCCTTGGCGGTCTCGCGAAATACCGAGATTGCTGTGCCCTCCTTCCGTGAGCTCCACCTGACCGAAAACCGTGCAAGCGGGCTGTTCATACTGAATGACAGGTTGGAGTCGAGTGCTGCGAAATGAACGGGCGAGGCCCAATAAATGGATGGCTTCAAGGACACTCGTCTTGCCACTGCCATTGGCGCCATAAAGGATATTGATGCGAGGAGAGGGGGAGAAGGTCACCGGGTGCAGATTGCGCACCCCGGTGACCGAGATGCGACTGAGAGACATCGAATGCCCGCTGGTTACAGACGCATCGGCATGACAACATAAGCCGAATCGTCGTTACCGGACTCCTGAACCAGCGCGCTGCTGTTGGAATCGGACAGGATCAGACGGACCTGTTCAGTGGTCATCACCCCCAAAACATCAAGCAGGTAGCTGACGTTGAAGCCGATCTCCAACGAACCGCCACTGTAGTCGACGCTGATCTCTTCTTCCGCTTCTTCCTGCTCAGGGTTGTTCGCTTGAATCTTCAACTGACCGCTGGCCAGTTGAAGACGAATACCCCGGTATTTTTCGTTCGACAGAATCGCGGTACGACTGAACGCTTCGCGCAACGCCTGGCGATCGCCGACCACCAGTTTGTCGCCGCCCTTCGGAAGAACGCGCTCGTAATCGGGGAATTTGCCATCGACCAGTTTGGAGGTGAAGGTAAACTCACCTGTGGTCGCACGGATATGATGCTGGCCGAGTACGATGCTCACCAAACCATCTTGCTCCGTAAGCAAACGCGCCAATTCGAGGATACCCTTGCGCGGCACAATGACTTGATGCCGATCAGCTTGTTCGATTTCAGCAGCCATCGAGCACATCGCCAAGCGGTGGCCGTCAGTCGCAACAGCACGCAGGACACCCGATTGCACTTCGATCAGCATGCCGTTGAGGTAATAACGAACGTCCTGCTGCGCCATTGCAAAGCTGGTGCGCTCAATCAGTCGACGCAGCTTGCTCTGCACCAGATTAAACGTCAGCGATCCCGGGCCTTCTTCGACAGTCGGGAAATCATTGGCAGGCAGCGTCGACAATGTGAAGCGGCTACGGCCCGCCTTCACGACCAGTTTTTGCTCGTCAACCTTGATATCGATCAGCGCGTCGTTGGGCAGACTCTTGCAGATGTCCATCAGTTTGCGCGCAGGAACGGTGATTTCGCCCGGCTCTGCAGACTCTTCCAGTTGCACGCGTCCAACCAGTTCGACTTCCAGATCGGTACCGGTCAACGACAATTGCTGGCCTTCGACGACCAACAGCACGTTCGACAGAACCGGCAAGGTCTGGCGGCGTTCGACAACGCCGGCGACCAGTTGCAGGGGTTTCAACAGGGCTTCGCGTTGAATGGTGAAATGCATGGTCTAGTCCCTTGCCTTGATAAGCTGCGACGGCATCACGTTGTCAAAGTCCGCAGCAGGTTCTTGTAGTCCTCGCGGATATCCGCGTCGGATTCTTTAAGTTCATTGATCTTGCGGCAAGCGTGCAGCACGGTGGTATGGTCGCGCCCACCAAACACATCGCCGATTTCCGGCAAGCTGTGGTTGGTCAACTCTTTGGACAACGCCATGGCCACCTGGCGCGGCCGGGCAACCGATCTTGAGCGACGTTTAGACAAAAGGTCGGAGATCTTGATCTTGTAATATTCAGCAACCGTGCGCTGAATGTTATCCACACTCACCAGTTTGTCCTGCAACGCCAGCAGGTCTTTTAGCGATTCGCGAATCAGCTCGATGGTGATGTCACGCCCCATGAAGTGCGAGTGAGCGATGACGCGCTTGAGCGCACCCTCCAGCTCACGCACGTTGGAACGAATGCGCTGGGCAATAAAGAACGCGGCATCGTGAGGAAGTTCGACCTTTG
The DNA here is from genome assembly GCF_045764065.1 of Pseudomonas sp. Pseu.R1. Taxonomy (NCBI): domain Bacteria; kingdom Pseudomonadati; phylum Pseudomonadota; class Gammaproteobacteria; order Pseudomonadales; family Pseudomonadaceae; genus Pseudomonas; species Pseudomonas sp. Pseu.R1. The sequence goes on from NZ_JBJGEE020000001.1 coordinate 3,492,484, forward strand.
CCTGGTCGGCCTTCTTCATGAGAATGGCCACGCGAGTTTCCAGCTCCGGCGGCTCGACAGCCACCGTAAGACCCCAGCCAAACCTGGACTTCAGACGTTCTTCAAGCCCCTCGATCTCTTTCGGATAGCGGTCACTGGTCAGAATGACCTGCTGGCCGCCTTCGAGCAGGGCGTTGAAGGTGTGGAAAAATTCTTCCTGCGAGCGCTCCTTGCGGGCGAAAAACTGGATGTCATCGATAAGCAACGCGTCAACCGAGCGGTAGAAGCGCTTGAATTCATTGATCGCGTTCAACTGAAGCGCCTTGACCATGTCGGCCACGAAACGCTCCGAATGCAGGTACACCACCTTCGCATTCGGATTCTTTTTGAGCAGATGGTTACCCACAGCGTGCATCAAGTGCGTTTTACCCAAACCTACGCCACCGTAAAGGAAGAGCGGGTTGTAACCGTGCTTGGGGTTGTCTGCTACCTGCCACGCCGCAGCGCGAGCCAATTGGTTGGACTTACCTTCGACGAAATTCTCAAAGGTAAACGTGCGATTCAAATAGCTGGTGTGTTTCAGCGCACCTTCTACCTGAACGCTACGTTGTTCGGTTTTGGCAGGTGTCGATTGAACGCTTGCCGCCGACATCGAATCGAAACTCGCCCGCGAAGGTTCGCCATCTACATCCAGAGAAACCTGTTCGACAGGAGCAGGCGCTTGAGCAGGTTCACTCGAAGCCGCAGCTACGCCAATGGTTTGAGCGATGTTCTGAGCAGCTTGTGAGGCGGCCACGGCAGCGGCAGCCAATGGTGCCGTGGGCGCTGCGCGAGGTGCAGAGCTACGTTTGCTTCCTATTAATAAGGAAAGAGCAGGGGTAGCACCTTGGCTGTGCTCGCCCAGCAGTTCGAGCAGGCGACCCAAATACTTTTCGTTTACCCAGTCGAGCACGAATCGGTTGGGCGCGTATACACGCAACTCGTCGCCTTCAGCTTCGACCTGTAGCGGACGGATCCAGGTGTTGAATTGCTGGGCAGGCAGCTCATCGCGCAAAAGCTCCACGCACTGCTGCCAAAGTTCCACTGACACGGAGATCCCCTAAGTATCGAAAGCCGGTGAGGCAAAAAAACAAGCGGCCATTGTACCCACCCGCGCTGGACTTATCCACACGTAGGTCGCTAACGGGCGTCTCAAAATCAAGACCTTATAGAGAGAAAAGCCGACCGGTGGTGTGTGCATAAGCTCTGTGGATAAGCCCAAATGACGTCTCTGCATAACTCAGGTCGAAAATGTGTGGATAACCAGCCTGTGGATAAAAAGAGTTTCCATTCACAGCCTTTCCGCAGCTCCAGCACAGCCCCGGCACGGTTTTCTGACAGGGTTATGATTCTCTGTATACCTTGAAAAACAAGGCCTATCATCAGTTATCCACAGATCGATGCCTTACTAGCTCTTATAAGCTTTACAGAACAGCTTTTAATACTTTCCTTCTCTATTTCTATTTTTGATCCACACCCCACATTGGTCAGAAAGGAAAAATGCGAAAACGCCCATATAAAAGAGACACGCAGGAAACGTTGGTTGGAAATTGACCTGCGAGCTTGCTTTCTCTAGAATCCCCGCTCTCTTAAAACGGGGTCATTCCGGCCCGTTGTGGACGAACCAGGTAACACACCATGAAACGTACTTTCCAACCGAGCACCATCAAGCGCGCCCGCACCCACGGTTTCCGTGCTCGCATGGCTACCAAAAACGGCCGTCAGGTTCTGTCGCGTCGTCGCGCCAAAGGCCGTAAGCGTCTGACAGTTTGATCAGTCGGCAAAGGTGGTGAGTCGAGACTTCAGTCGGGAAAAACGTCTGCTGACACCCCGGCACTTCAAGGCAGTCTTTGACTCCCCAACCGGCAAGGTTCCGGGGAAAAATCTCCTGCTCCTTGTACGCGACAACGATCTCGATCACGCCCGACTGGGGTTGGTGATCGGGAAAAAGAGCGTCAAGCTCTCCGTTGAACGCAATCGGCTGAAGCGTCTGATGCGCGAATCCTTTCGTCTCCACCAGGACAAACTGGCAGGCGTGGATATCGTGGTCGTTGCACGCAAAGGCTTGGGTGATATTGAAAACCCCGAATTGATTCAGCATTTCGGCAAGCTCTGGAAACGTCTGGCGCGCAGCCGACCGACCTCGGAAGCAACAACCGAAACTGCGGGGGTAGACAGTCCTGATGCGTAAACTGGCGCTCGTTCCGATCCAGTTTTACCGCTACGCCATTAGTCCTTTGATGGCCAGTCATTGTCGTTTCTACCCCAGTTGCTCCTGCTATGCGTACGAAGCCATTGAAACCTATGGCCTGGTACGCGGCGGCTGGCTGACCTTGCGTCGCTTAGGTCGCTGTCATCCGTGGAACCCCGGTGGTTTCGACCCGGTTCCAACAGCTCCCAACTCCCGTTCCTCTTCGATGGCCGAGTAATCATGGATATCAAACGCACAATCCTGATCGTCGCCCTGGCAATCGTGACCTATGTCGGTGTCCTGAAATGGAACCAGGACTATGGTCAGGCTGCCTTGCCGACTCAGAATGTTGCCTCCAGCACCAATACCGCCGCGCTTCCCGATACGGCACTTGGCACTTCCGCCAATGCGGACGTACCAAGTGCAACGGGCGAAGTGACTGCGCCTGCCGAAACGCCGGTAGCCGCCAGCAAAGATCTGATTCAGGTCAAAACTGACGTATTGAACCTGGAAATCGACCCGGTGGGCGGTGATGTGGTGCAACTGCGCCTGCCTCTGTATCCGCGTCGTCAGGACCATCCAGAGATTCCATTTCAGCTGTTCGACAACGGCGGCGAGCGTATTTTTCTCGCACAAAGCGGCCTGACCGGCATCAACGGTCCGGATGCCCGTGCCGGTGGTCGCCCTGTATACGCAACTGCGCAGAAAAGTTATCAACTGGCGGATGGTCAGAACGATCTGGTCGTAGACCTGAAGTACAGCGATGCAGGCGTTAACTACATCAAGCGTTTCACGTTCAAGCGCGGTCTGTATGATCTGACCGTGACCTACCTGATCGACAACCAGAGCACTCAAGCCTGGAACGGCAACCTGTTCGCCCAGTTGAAACGGGACGCCAGCGCTGATCCATCGTCGACCACGGCTACCGGCACCGCGACCTATCTGGGTGCCGCCATGTGGACACCTTCGGAGCCTTACAAAAAGGTTTCCATGAAGGACATCGACAAAGGCTCGCTCAAAGATACCGTTCAAGGTGGCTGGGTTGCCTGGCTGCAACATTATTTTGTGACTGCATGGATCCCGAGCAAGGCTGACAGCAATACCGTCACCACTCGTAAAGACAGTGTGGGTAACTACATCATCGGCTTCACCGGTCCTGCGCTGACCATTGCGCCAGGCGCCAAAGCCGAGACGACCGCGACGCTGTACGCAGGTCCGAAGAGCCAGGCCGTTCTGAAAGAGTTGTCCCCAGGCCTGGAATTGACTGTCGACTACGGCATTCTGTGGTTCATCGCTCAGCCAATCTTCTGGCTGCTGCAACATATTCACAGCATCGTGGGTAACTGGGGCTGGTCGATCATCTTCCTGACCATGCTGATCAAAGGGCTTTTCTTCCCTCTGTCCGCTGCCAGCTACAAGTCGATGGCGCGTATGCGCGCCGTTGCTCCACGCCTGGCCGCACTGAAAGAGCAGCATGGCGATGACCGTCAGAAGCTCTCGCAGTCCATGATGGAGCTGTACAAGAAAGAGAAGATCAACCCGCTGGGTGGCTGCTTGCCAATTCTCGTGCAAATGCCGGTATTCCTCTCGCTTTACTGGGTGCTGCTGGAAAGCGTTGAAATGCGCCAAGCGCCTTGGCTGCTGTGGATAACCGACCTTTCGATCAAGGACCCGTTCTTCATCCTGCCGATCATCATGGGCGCGACCATGTTCATCCAGCAGCGTTTGAACCCGGCTCCGCCAGATCCGATGCAGGCCAAGGTCATGAAGCTGATGCCAATCATCTTCACCTTCTTCTTCCTGTGGTTCCCGGCAGGTCTGGTGCTGTACTGGGTTGTGAACAACACCCTGTCCATCGCTCAACAGTGGTACATCACACGTAGCATCGAGGCCAAAGCCAAGAAAGCAACAGCGTGATCTACCCTGTGAATAAGTAATCCCGAAACGCCCCCTCGTGGAGCGTTTTGCTATCCGTCAGTTTATTCAGGAGGCGGACATGAACGTCCCTCGTGAAACCATCGCCGCTATCGCCACAGCTCAAGGTCGGGGTGGAGTGGGTATCGTACGCGTGTCCGGCCCATTGGCAGGCAAGGTGGCTGAAGCCATCACCGGTAAGCATTTGCAGCCCCGCCACGCCCATTACGGTCCTTTTCAGGACGCTGACGCACAGATTATCGACGAAGGAATTGCGCTGTATTTTCCAGGGCCTAGTTCGTTCACGGGTGAAGACGTGCTCGAACTGCAAGGCCATGGCGGCCCTGTCGTACTGGACATGCTCTTGCAGCGGTGTGTACAACTCGGCAGTCGTCTCGCAAGGCCAGGTGAGTTCAGCGAGCGTGCGTTCCTCAACGACAAACTCGATCTGGCGCAAGCGGAGGCCATTGCCGACTTGATCGAGGCGAGTTCTGCACAGGCGGCCCGGAACGCCCTGCGCTCGCTGCAAGGCGCATTCTCTCAGCGCGTTCACAGCCTCACTGAGAAACTGATCAGCCTGCGTATCTACGTTGAGGCCGCTATCGACTTCCCTGAAGAAGAAATCGACTTCCTTGCCGATGGCCATGTACTCAACATGCTGGACGAGGTGCGAGATCAGTTATCCACAGTATTGCGGGAAGCCAATCAAGGCGCCCTGTTGCGCGATGGGATGACTGTGGTGATCGCCGGGCGACCAAATGCGGGTAAATCGAGTTTGCTTAACGCTCTGGCAGGCCGAGAGGCTGCCATCGTCACCGACATCGCGGGTACCACGCGAGATATTCTCCGCGAACATATCCACGTCGACGGAATGCCGCTTCACATCGTCGACACAGCAGGTCTTCGTGACACAGAAGATCAGGTAGAACGCATCGGCGTCGAGCGCGCGTTGAAGGCGATCAACGATGCTGATCGTATTCTGTTGGTGGTCGACGCAACGGCTCCTGAAGCCGTAGACCCTTTTGCACTCTGGCCGGAATTCCTTGAGCAGCGACCAGACCCTGCAAACGTCACGCTGATCCGTAACAAAGCCGACCTGAGCGGCGACGCGATTACACTTGATCGAAGCGCCGATGGCTATGTCACGATCAGCCTTAGCGCGAAAGCGGGTGGAGAAGGCCTTGAGTTGCTACGTGAGCACCTGAAAGCCTGCATGGGTTATCAGCAGACTGCCGAAAGCAGCTTCAGCGCGCGTCGGCGTCACCTTGAGTCACTGCATAAGGCAAACGCCTCGCTGGAACACGGTCGTTCTCAGTTGACCTTGGCGGGAGCGGGTGAGCTATTGGCAGAGGATTTGCGCCTGGCCCAGCAATTCCTCGGAGAGATTACAGGCGCGTTCAGTTCAGATGACCTGCTCGGTCGCATTTTCTCCAGCTTCTGCATCGGCAAATAACTCCCCCCTTGGCTCAGGCGGTCAACACGACCGCCTGTCGCCTTTCTCACCCGTTCCCTCCTTTTTCCAGTCCCGTAAAGCGTGGCGGGCGTATTCGCTCGCCCCGGAATGGCCTTTCTACGGTCCATCTCTTCCCAAATAAGACCTGTGCATAACTCGTATTCAGCTCGGTAGATAAGTGGCCATGCTGGTTGAGGAAAACCTGCCATGTGGATAACCATCATTTTTACCCACAGGCTCAAGGCGCTTATCCAAGGGGCTCATTCGCACCTGATCACAGACTTTAATTTCTCTCTACACGTTGGAATATAAGGCCTGTGTACATCTATCCACAGATAGGAGGCCCTCTAAACATAAACATAAAAACAAGGATTTTATAAATTTCTCTCCTTTTTACTTTTTTAACCGCCACTCATCCACAGCTGGTTAAATTTTGCGCAAAAGGTTCCTTTCAAGGGGGCGAAGTCCCTATACTTGCCGCCAATTTCCTATTCCCCCCATTTAACAGGCACGAGGTGCGTGGTGGATTTCCCTTCCCGTTTTGAAGTGATCGTCATCGGCGGCGGTCATGCCGGTACCGAGGCAGCACTGGCGTCCGCTCGCATGGGTGCAAAAACCCTGCTGCTGACGCACAACGTGGAAACCCTCGGGCAAATGAGTTGCAACCCGGCCATCGGTGGCATCGGTAAAAGCCATCTGGTCAAAGAGATCGACGCACTCGGCGGCGCCATGGCGACTGCAACTGATCTGGGCGGCATCCAGTTCCGTGTACTGAACAGCCGCAAAGGCCCAGCGGTACGCGCAACACGCGCCCAGGCTGATCGCATTCTGTATAAGGCGGCGATCCGCGAGATTCTTGAGAATCAGCCCAATCTGTGGATATTTCAGCAATCCTGCGACGACCTGATCGTCGAACAGGATCAAGTGCGTGGCGTCGTGACTCAGATGGGTCTGCGTTTCATGGCCGACTCCGTCGTTCTGACCACGGGCACATTCCTCGGTGGACTTATCCACATTGGTTTGCAGAATTACTCGGGCGGACGTGCAGGCGATCCACCTTCCATCGCGCTGGCACGGCGTCTGCGTGAACTGCCCCTGCGTGTCGGGCGCTTGAAAACCGGTACACCGCCACGTATTGACGGTCGCTCTGTGGATTTCTCTGTGATGAGCGAGCAACCGGGTGACACTCCGATTCCCGTGATGTCGTTCCTGGGCTCCAAAGAACAGCACCCACGTCAGGTCAGTTGCTGGATTACCCACACGAACGCTCGCACACACGAAATCATTGCGTCGAACCTCGACCGTTCGCCGATGTATTCCGCAGCAGGCGAAATAGAGGGCGTTGGCCCGCGTTATTGCCCATCGATCGAAGACAAGATTCATCGCTTTGCCGACAAGGAAAGCCATCAGGTCTTCATCGAACCCGAAGGGCTGACTACGCACGAACTCTACCCGAACGGGATTTCGACCTCGCTGCCGTTCGACGTGCAATTACAAATCGTGCGTTCTATTCGCGGCATGGAAAACGCCCATATCGTGCGCCCTGGTTACGCGATCGAATATGACTACTTCGACCCGCGCGACCTGAGATACAGCCTGGAAACCAAAGTCATCGGCGGCCTGTTCTTCGCAGGGCAGATCAACGGTACGACGGGTTACGAAGAGGCCGGAGCACAAGGTTTGCTGGCCGGCGCCAACGCGGCATTGCGTGCGCAAGGCAAAGAAAGCTGGTGCCCACGTCGCGATGAAGCGTACATCGGTGTGCTTGTGGATGACTTGATCACCCTCGGTACCCAAGAGCCGTACCGGATGTTCACATCCCGTGCTGAATACCGCCTGATTTTGCGCGAAGACAACGCTGATCTGCGCTTGACCGAAAAAGGTCGCGAGTTGGGCCTGGTCGATGATGCCCGCTGGGCTGCTTTCTGCGCCAAGCGCGAAGGCATCGAGCGGGAAGAGCAGCGTCTGAAGTCCACCTGGATTCGTCCAGGAACCGAACAGGGCGATGCTGTGTCTGCTCATTTCGGCACGCCGCTGACGCACGAATACAACCTGCTCAACCTGCTGAGCCGCCCTGAAGTGGACTACGCCAGCCTGGTTTCGTTGACGGGTCAGCAGATCGTCGATCCCCAGGTGGCCGAGCAGGTCGAAATCAAGACCAAATACGCCGGTTATATCGATCGACAGCAAGATGAAATTGCACGTCTGCGAGCGAGTGAGGACATCAAGCTGCCTGTGGATATCGATTACGCCACCATTTCGGGCCTGTCCAAAGAGATTCAAAGCAAGCTGGGGACAACTCGTCCGGACACCCTAGGGCAGGCTTCACGCATCCCCGGCGTTACTCCGGCAGCCATTTCGCTGTTGATGATTCACTTGAAAAAACGCGGCGCGGGCCGTCAGTTGGAGCAAAGCGCTTGAGTTCGTTGGTTACCCCGCAGCACGCAGAAGAATTGACCCTTGGCGCCAGAGAGCTGGGCGTCGAGCTGACTGAAATCCAGCACACCCGGTTGCTGGGTTATCTGGAATTGCTCATCAAATGGAACAAGGCCTACAACCTGACTGCCGTGCGTGATCCGGATGAAATGGTCTCGCGGCACTTGCTCGACAGTTTAAGCGTGGTGCCATTCATCGATGGCGAGCGCCAACTGGACGTTGGCAGTGGTGGCGGGATGCCCGGCATTCCGTTGGCCATCATGTTTCCAGACATGAAAGTCACGCTGTTGGACAGCAATGGCAAGAAAACCCGCTTTCTGACTCAGGTCAAACTAGAACTCAAACTGGACAACCTCACAGTTATCCACAGCCGTGCGGAGGCCTTTCAGCCAGAGTTGCCATTTACCGGGATCATTTCCCGCGCGTTCAGTAGCCTGGAAGACTTTACACAGTGGACCCGCCATATGGGTGACGTGAAAACGCGCTGGTTGGCAATGAAGGGTCTGCATCCTGCGGACGAACTGGTAGCATTGCCCGCAGATTTTCATCTGGAAAGCGCGCAAGCCTTGGCCGTACCCGGTTGCCAAGGTCAACGGCATCTGCTGATACTGCGCCGCACGGCATGACAGGGAACACACGCAAGAATGGCTAAGGTATTCGCGATAGCGAACCAAAAAGGTGGTGTGGGTAAAACCACCACCTGTATCAACCTCGCAGCGTCGCTGGTCGCCACCAAGCGGCGGGTGTTGTTGATCGATCTCGATCCACAGGGCAACGCCACCATGGGTAGCGGTGTGGATAAACATGCCCTGGAGCATTCCGTTTACGATTTGCTGATTGGCGAATGCGACCTGAATCAGGCCATGCACTTCTCCGAACATGGCGGTTATCAACTGCTGCCGGCCAACCGCGACCTGACAGCCGCCGAAGTCGTTTTGCTGGAAATGCAGATGAAAGAGGCACGCTTGCGCACAGCGCTGGCGCCGATTCGCGAGAATTACGATTACATCCTAATTGATTGCCCCCCGTCGCTGTCGATGCTGACCCTTAACGCGCTGGTTGCTGCCGATGGCGTCATTATCCCCATGCAGTGCGAATACTATGCGCTCGAAGGTCTGAGCGACCTTGTGGATAACATCAAACGCATTGGTGAACTGCTGAATCCGGAGCTGAAGATCGAAGGGTTGCTGCGGACCATGTACGACCCGCGCCTGAGTCTGATCAACGACGTATCGGCGCAGCTCAAGGAACACTTCGGTGACCAGCTCTACGACACGGTAATTCCGCGCAACATTCGTTTGGCCGAGGCGCCGAGTTTCGGGATGCCCGCACTGGCCTACGACAAGACTTCTCGCGGCGCACTGGCGTACCTGGCACTGGCTGGCGAGATGGTTCGCCGTCAGCGCCGAACTTCTCGCGCTGCCGCTCAGCCCACTTAAGGAAACTCCATGGCCGTCAAGAAACGAGGACTCGGACGTGGGCTGGACGCACTTCTGAGCAGTCCCACCGTCAGCGCACTGGAAGAACAGGCCGTTCAGGCCGACCAGCGCGAACTGCAAAACATTCCGCTGGACCTGATTCAGCGCGGCAAATACCAGCCACGTCGGGACATGGACCCACAGGCGCTGGAAGAGCTGGCCAACTCGATCAAGGCACAGGGCGTCATGCAGCCGATCGTCGTGCGCCCGATCGCTGACAATCGTTACGAGATCATCGCAGGTGAGCGTCGCTGGCGCGCCAGTCAGCAAGCGGGCGTCGATACCATCCCGGCGATGGTGCGCGATGTGCCGGATGAAGCGGCCATTGCCATGGCGCTGATCGAGAACATCCAGCGCGAAGACCTCAATCCGATCGAAGAGGCCATCGCGCTGCAGCGTTTGCAGAACGAGTTCCAGCTGACGCAACAGCAGGTTGCCGAAGCTGTGGGTAAATCCCGTGTCAGCGTGGCTAACCTGCTGCGCTTGATCGCGTTGCCGGACGTTATCAAGACCATGCTGTCCCACGGGGACCTCGAAATGGGTCACGCTCGCGCATTGCTTGGCTTGCCGGAAGAGCGGCAGGTTGAGGGGGCGCGACATGTTGTCGCACGGGGTCTGACCGTGCGCCAGACCGAAGCACTGGTTCGTCAGTGGCTGAGTGGCAAACAGGAGCCTGCGGCACCTGTCAAAGCCGACCCGGATATTGCCCGCCTTGAACAGCGTCTGGCCGAGCGGCTGGGCTCTACGGTGCAGATTCGCCATGGCCAGAAGGGAAAAGGTCAGTTGGTGATCCGTTACAACTCGCTGGACGAGCTGCAAGGCGTCCTCGCCCACATCCGCTGAAACACATCGTGCGTAGCGTGTAGTCGGAAATCACTACCCGGCAGTTGAATAGGGGCTGAACCGCCCCTATACTCTGCGCGCATTTTGTCGGCACAAATTATGCCAAGTTATTGATTTTGGCGGCTGGCATACGAGGAGCCCATGTGATGGAGACACGCACGCCAAACCGCTTGCCGTTCCATCGTCTGGCTGTTTTCCCGGTTTTGCTGGCTCAATTGATTGTCCTGCTACTGGGAGCGGTGACGCTTTGGCAGTGGCATGGAGTCGTAGCTGGATATTCAGGTCTTTGCGGAGGCCTGATAGCGTGGCTGCCCAATTTGTACTTTGCCCATAAGGCGTTCCGGTTTTCCGGAGCCCGGGCAGCGCAAGCCATCGTTCGGTCGTTCTATGCCGGCGAGGCGGGCAAACTGATTTTTACGGCAGTGCTGTTTGCACTGACCTTTGCAGGTGTGAAGCCGCTGGCCCCGCTGGCGGTTTTCGGCGTGTTCATGCTGACCCAGTTGGTCAGCTGGTTCGCACCCCTGCTAATGAGAACAAGACTTTTGAGACCTTAGGGCGTTTGAGGCAACCATGGCAGAGCAAACAGCTTCGGGCTATATCCAGCACCACTTGCAGAACTTGACCTTCGGTCATTTGCCTGACGGCACTTGGGGCTTCGCGCATTCCGCAGCAGAAGCAAAAGAAATGGGCTTTTGGGCTTTCCACCTCGATACTCTCGGCTGGTCGGTTGCTCTGGGTCTGATTTTCGTCCTGTTTTTCCGCATGGCTGCTAAAAAGGCAACGTCCGGTCAGCCAGGCGCCCTGCAGAACTTCGTTGAAGTGCTGGTCGAATTCGTCGACGGCAGCGTGAAGGACAGCTTCCACGGTCGTAGTGCCGTCATCGCACCTCTGGCGCTGACTATCTTCGCCTGGGTATTCCTGATGAACGCCATCGACCTGATCCCGGTCGACTGGATTCCGCAATTGGCTGTCATGATTTCCGGTGACCACCACATCCCGTTCCGCGCCGTGTCGACCACCGACCCGAACGCCACGTTGGGTATGGCGCTGTCCGTATTTGCACTGATCATCTTCTACAGCATCAAGATCAAAGGCATTGGCGGCTTCATTGGTGAACTGACCCTGCATCCGTTCAGCAGCAAGAACGTTCTCGTTCAGGCGCTGTTGATTCCTGTGAACTTCCTGCTTGAATTCGTGACTCTGGTCGCCAAGCCAATCTCTCTGGCACTGCGTCTTTTCGGCAACATGTATGCAGGTGAACTGGTGTTCATCCTGATCGCGGTCATGTTCGGCAGCGGCCTGCTCTGGCTGAGCGGTCTGGGCGTGGTTCTGCAATGGGCGTGGGCAGTGTTCCACATCCTGATCATCACCCTGCAAGCGTTCATCTTCATGATGCTGACCATCGTCTACCTGTCGATGGCTCACGAAGATAACCATTAAGACCCGCCTGGCGAGTCTGATGATCCCCTCATTGCGGTGAGGGGCGCCCGCAAGGGCTGATGTACAAACGATTTTGCTTTACCGCTTTAAACTAAAAAAACCTAACCAATACGACGTAAAAGTCGGGAGGAAAGATGGAAACTGTAGTTGGTCTAACTGCTATCGCTGTTGCACTGCTGATCGGCCTGGGCGCACTGGGTACTGCAATCGGTTTCGGCCTGCTGGGCGGTAAGTTCCTGGAAGGCGCTGCGCGTCAACCAGAAATGGTTCCAATGCTGCAAGTTAAGATGTTCATCGTGGCTGGTCTGCTCGACGCCGTAACCATGATCGGTGTTGGTATCGCTCTGTTCTTCACCTTTGCGAATCCCTTCGTTGGTCAACTCGCTGGCTAATCGCTCGATTTTTCGAGTTGATTGGTGTGATGGACAACGAACGAGCGAGGTGTTGGCGTGAACATTAATGCAACCCTGATTGGCCAGTCCGTTGCGTTCTTCATTTTTGTGCTGTTCTGCATGAAGTTCGTGTGGCCTCCGGTCATCGCGGCTTTGCACGAACGTCAGAAGAAGATCGCGGATGGACTGGACGCTGCCACCCGAGCAGCTCGCGACCTGGAGCTGGCCCAAGATAAAGCGGCCCAGCAACTGCGCGATGCGAAAGCTCAGGCAGCCGAAATCATTGAGCAAGCCAAGAAGCGCGGTACTCAGATCGTCGACGAAGCCCGTGAACAGGCTCGTGTCGATGCTGACCGCATCAAGGCTCAGGCTCAGGCCGAGATCGAGCAGGAACTGAACGGTGTCAAAGACGCTCTGCGCGCCCAACTGGGCAGCCTGGCCGTCAACGGTGCCGAGAAGATCCTGGGTGCCACAATCGATCAAAACGCGCACGCGGAGCTGGTTAACAAACTGGCTGCAGAAATTTAAGCGAGGGCGATCATGGCAGAACTGACCACGTTGGCCCGACCTTACGCTAAGGCAGCCTTCGAGCATGCCCAGGCCCACCAGCAACTGGCCAATTGGTCAGCCATGCTCGGCCTGGCTGCTGCTGTGTCGCAGGACGACACGATGCAGCGCCTGCTCAAGGCCCCGCGACTGACGAGCGCAAACAAGGCCGCCACTTTCATTGAAGTGTGCGGCGACAAGTTCGATGCCCAGGCACAGAATTTCATCCACGTCGTTGCTGAAAACGACCGTCTCCAGCTTCTGCCGGAGATCTCCGAACTGTTCGAGCTGTACAAGGCCGAGCAGGAAAAGTCGGTAGATGTGGATGTCACCAGTGCTTTTGCATTGAACCAAGAACAGCAAGACAAACTCGCCAAGGTTCTCAGTGCACGGCTCGGCCGGGAAGTGCGCCTGCACGCTGCGGAGGATGCTGCCCTGATAGGTGGTGTCATCATCCGCGCCGGCGACCTGGTTATCGATGGCTCAGTTCGCGGCAAACTCGCGCAACTAGCCGAAGCATTGAAATCTTGAGTTTGAAGGGGCAGCAGAGCAATGCAGCAACTCAATCCTTCCGAAATTAGTGAAATCATCAAGGGTCGCATCGAGAAACTCGATGTAGCCTCTCAAGCCCGTAACGAAGGCACCGTTGTCAGCGTGTCTGATGGTATCGTGCGGATCCACGGTCTGGCCGACGCTATGTACGGCGAAATGATCGAGTTCCCGGGCGGCGTCTACGGTATGGCACTGAACCTGGAGCAAGACTCCGTAGGTGCGGTGGTACTGGGCGCTTACACCACGCTGGCTGAAGGCATGAGTGCCAAGTGCACCGGCCGCATCCTGGAAGTTCCGGTTGGTAAGGAACTGCTGGGTCGCGTTGTCGACGCACTGGGTAACCCAGTCGACGGTAAAGGCCCTCTGAACAACACCGAGACCGACGCGGTCGAAAAAGTTGCTCCGGGCGTTATCTGGCGTAAGTCGGTAGACCAGCCTGTACAGACTGGCTACAAGGCTGTTGACGCCATGATCCCTGTCGGCCGTGGCCAGCGCGAGCTGATCATCGGTGACCGCCAGATCGGTAAGACCGCTCTGGCGATCGACGCGATCATCAACCAGAAAGACAGCGGCATTTTCTGCGTATACGTTGCAGTAGGTCAGAAGCAATCGACCATCGCCAACGTCGTTCGCAAGCTGGAAGAAAACGGCGCTCTGGCCAACACCATCATCGTGGCTGCCAGTGCTTCCGAATCCCCTGCGCTGCAATTCCTGGCTCCGTATGCCGGTTGCACCATGGGCGAATTCTTCCGTGACCGCGGTGAAGACGCACTGATCGTCTATGACGATCTTTCCAAGCAAGCTGTAGCGTATCGTCAGATCTCCCTGCTGCTGCGTCGTCCACCAGGACGTGAAGCGTACCCAGGTGACGTGTTCTATCTCCACTCCCGTCTGCTGGAGCGCGCATCCCGCGTTTCTGAAGAGTACGTCGAGAAGTTCACCAACGGCGCAGTGACTGGCAAAACCGGTTCCCTGACCGCACTGCCGATCATCGAAACTCAGGCTGGCGACGTTTCCGCGTTCGTTCCGACCAACGTGATTTCCATCACCGACGGTCAGATCTTCCTGGAATCGGCCATGTTCAACTCCGGCATCCGCCCGGCAGTGAACGCCGGTGTTTCGGTATCCCGAGTGGGTGGTGCCGCTCAGACCAAGATCATCAAGAAGCTGTCCGGTGGTATCCGTACCGCTCTGGCTCAGTACCGTGAACTGGCGGCATTCGCCCAGTTCGCTTCTGACCTGGACGAAGCGACCCGTAAGCAACTTGAGCATGGTCAGCGCGTTACCGAGCTGATGAAGCAGAAGCAATATGCGCCAATGTCGATCGCCGACATGTCGCTGTCGCTGTATGCCGCTGAGCGTGGGTTCCTGACCGACGTTGAAATCGCCAAAGTCGGCAGCTTCGAACAAGCGCTGATTGCTTACTTCAACCGCGATCATGCCGATTTGATGGCCAAGATCAACGTGAAGGGTGACTTCAATGACGAAATCGATTCTGGCCTGAAAGCCGGTATCGAGAAGTTCAAGGCCACCCAAACCTGGTAAGCCGCAGCGGGAGTCGCGAGGCTCCCGCTTGCTAACCTGATAGGTGTTACATGGCAGGCGCAAAAGAGATTCGCAGCAAGATTGCGAGCATCAAAAGCACGCAAAAGATCACCAGCGCCATGGAAAAAGTGGCGGTCAGCAAAATGCGCAAGGCTCAAATGCGCATGGCTGCTAGCCGTCCTTACGCGGAGCGCATCCGCCAGGTGATTGGTCATCTTGCCAACGCTAACCCGGAATACCGCCACCCGTTCATGATCGACCGCGCCGTCAAGCGCGCCGGTTATATCGTGGTGAGCAGTGACCGTGGCCTGTGCGGTGGCTTGAATACCAACCTGTTCAAGGCTTTGGTCAAGGACATGGCGCAGAACCGTGACAACGGTGTTGAGATCGATCTGTGTGTGATCGGCAGCAAAGGTGCGGCGTTTTTCCGCAACTTCGGCGGTAACGTCGTCGCTGCGATCAGCCACCTGGGCGAAGAGCCGTCGATCAATGATCTGATCGGCAGCGTCAAGGTGATGCTGGATGCCTACCTGGAGGGCCGTATTGACCGCCTGTCCGTGGTATCCAACAAGTTCATCAACACCATGACTCAGCAGCCAACGGTTGAGCAACTGGTTCCGTTGGTCGCGACCCCGGATCAAGAACTCAAGCACCACTGGGATTACCTGTACGAACCCGACGCCAAAGAGCTGCTGGACGGCTTGATGGTGCGTTACGTGGAGTCGCAGGTCTACCAGGCGGTGGTCGAGAACAACGCAGCTGAACAAGCGGCGCGGATGATCGCAATGAAGAACGCCACCGACAACGCCGGTGACCTGATCAGTGATTTGCAGCTGATCTACAACAAGGCGCGTCAGGCAGCGATCACCCAAGAGATCTCGGAAATCGTCGGCGGCGCTGCCGCGGTTTAACGGTTCAAATATTCAGAGGATCCAGCTAATGAGTAGCGGACGTATCGTTCAAATCATCGGCGCCGTGATCGACGTGGAATTTCCACGCGACAGCGTACCGAGCATCTACAACGCGCTGAAAGTACAAGGCGCGGAAACCACTCTGGAAGTTCAGCAGCAGCTGGGCGACGGCGTGGTTCGTACCATTGCGATGGGTTCGACCGAAGGCCTGAAACGCGGCCTGGACGTCACCGACACCAACGCAGCTATCTCCGTGCCAGTCGGCAAGGGCACCCTGGGCCGTATCATGGACGTCCTGGGCAACCCGATCGACGAAGCTGGCCCGATCGACACCGAAGAGCGCTGGGGTATTCACCGTGCCGCTCCTTCGTTCGCTGAACAAGCAGGCGGCAACGACCTGCTGGAAACCGGCATCAAGGTTATCGACCTGGTTTGCCCGTTTGCCAAAGGCGGTAAAGTCGGTCTGTTCGGTGGTGCCGGTGTTGGTAAAACCGTAAACATGATGGAACTGATCCGTAACATCGCCATCGAGCACAGCGGTTATTCCGTGTTCGCGGGTGTGGGCGAGCGTACTCGTGAGGGTAACGACTTCTACCACGAGATGAAGGATTCCAACGTTCTGGACAAAGTAGCCTTGGTATACGGCCAGATGAACGAGCCGCCGGGAAACCGTCTGCGCGTTGCTCTGACCGGCCTGACCATGGCCGAGAAGTTCCGTGACGAGGGTAACGACGTTCTGCTGTTCGTCGACAACATCTACCGTTACACCCTGGCCGGTACTGAAGTATCCGCACTGCTGGGCCGTATGCCTTCCGCAGTAGGTTACCAGCCGACCCTGGCTGAAGAGATGGGCGTGCTGCAAGAGCGCATCACTTCGACCAAACAAGGTTCGATCACCTCGATCCAGGCCGTTTACGTACCTGCGGACGACCTGACTGACCCGTCGCCAGCGACCACTTTCGCCCACTTGGACGCCACCGTCGTTCTGTCCCGTGACATCGCTTCCCTGGGTATCTACCCAGCGGTTGACCCACTGGACTCGACTTCGCGCCAGTTGGACCCGAACGTGATCGGCACCGAACACTACGAAACTGCTCGTGGCGTTCAGTACGTGCTGCAGCGTTATAAAGAGCTGAAAGACATCATCGCGATCCTGGGCATGGACGAACTGTCCGAAACCGACAAACAGTTGGTTGCCCGCGCTCGTAAGATTCAGCGCTTCCTGTCGCAGCCGTTCTTCGTGGCTGAAGTCTTCACCGGTGCTTCGGGTAAATACGTTTCCCTGAAAGACACCATTGCTGGCTTCAAAGGCATCCTCAACGGTGACTACGACCACCTGCCAGAACAAGCGTTCTACATGGTTGGCGGCATCGAAGAAGCGATCGAGAAAGCCAAGAAACTGTAATCATGGCGCCCGGAAACGGGCGCTCATCAGGTTGAGGCAGGCAAATGGCTATGACAGTCCATTGCGATATCGTCAGCGCGGAAGGAGAGATTTTCTCCGGTCTGGTCGAGATGGTGATTGCGCACGGTAGTCTGGGCGATCTGGGTATCGCTCCAGGCCACGCGCCGCTGATCACCGGTCTGAATCCGGGTCCGATCACGCTGACCAAGCAGGGTGGAGAGACCGAGGTGTTTTACATCTCCGGTGGTTTCCTTGAGGTTCAACCGAACATGGTCAAAGTGCTTGCCGATACCGTGCAACGCGCCAGCGACCTGGACGAAGCCTCTGCTCAGGAAGCCGTTAAGGCTGCCGAGCGCGCCCTGAACGAAAAAGGCGCAGATTTCGATTACGGATCTGCGGCTGCACGTCTGGCGGAAGCTGCAGCCCAGCTGCGCACCGTTCAGCAGATTCGCAAGAAGTTCGGCGGCTAAGGCCAACGTCTTTCATGTGCGATTGAGTAAAAGGGTAGCCTCGGCTACCCTTTTTCTTTTTCTGCGTCTTCCCGAATCATCTGCTCAGCCACGGCTGCGCCCGCTTGGAATCCTTTCATGTCACTCGATATCGTCATTCTTGCTGCTGGCCAGGGCACCCGCATGCGTTCGGCCTTGCCCAAGGTTTTGCACCCAGTCGCCGGTAACTCCATGCTGGGCCATGTTATCCACAGCGCTCGTGAGTTGTCGCCACAAAGCATTCAGGTGGTTGTTGGTCATGGTGCGGATCTGGTACGTGAACGGCTGGCGGCTGACGATCTGAATTTCGTTCTACAAGACAAACAATTGGGCACGGGTCACGCAGTCGCTCAAGCAGTGCCCGTACTGAGCGCGGACACTGTGCTGATTCTCTATGGCGACGTTCCATTGATTGAGGTCGAGACCCTGCAACGCTTGCTGACGCTGGTCAATGATCAACAGTTGGGCCTGCTGACGGTCAATCTGGACGACCCAACTGGCTATGGTCGCATCGTGCGGGACGCTGACAATCGCGTCAGCGCCATCGTTGAACATAAAGATGCAAACGACGCGCAGAGGGCCATCAAAGAAGGCAACACCGGCATTCTGGCGGTACCAGGCAAACGCTTGGCGGACTGGCTGGGGCGTCTGTCCAACAACAACGCCCAAGGCGAGTACTACCTCACCGACGTTATCGCCATGGCCGTGAATGACGGCCTGACGGTGGCCACAGCACAGCCACAGGACGCCATGGAAGTGCAGGGCGCGAACGATCGCAAACAGCTTTCGGATCTGGAACGTCACTATCAACTGCGTGAAGCTCGTCGCCTGATGGCCCTTGGTGTGACCTTGCGCGATCCCGCTCGTTTCGATGTTCGTGGCCAAGTGACAGTGGGCCGAGACGTCATGATCGACATCAACGTGATTCTCGAAGGGCAGGTGGTGATCGAGGATGACGTGTCTATCGGCCCCAACTGCGTCATCAAAGACAGCACGCTGCGCAAGGGCGCGATCATCAAGGCCAATAGTCACCTGGAAGGGGCGGTCGTTGGAGAGGGCGCCGATGCTGGGCCGTTCGCGCGCCTGCGTCCTGGAAGCGTTATGGGGAATCGTGCCCATGTGGGTAACTTTGTTGAATTGAAGAACGCGCAGATGGGCGAGGGAGCCAAGGCGGGCCATTTGGCCTATTTGGGCGATGCAGTGATCGGGGCGCGCACCAACATCGGTGCAGGCACCATCACCTGCAATTACGACGGCGCCAACAAGCACAAGACCGTTCTGGGCGAAGATGTCTTCATAGGCTCCAATAACTCGTTGGTAGCACCTGTGGATATCTCGTCGGGTGCCAGCACAGCGGCCGGATCGACGATCACTCAGAATGTGGCCGTTGAACAACTGGCCGTGGCCCGTGCACGTCAGCGCAACATTGATGGCTGGAAGCGCCCGGTCAAAGTTAAAAAGCCCTGATTTATCCACAGCCCGAATCGGCCTGATCTCGACCCGCGTTCAGGCTTGATTCAATCCACAGGTGCTACCGTCGGTCATCCATCGACCTGCGACCTGTGCATTCGCGCTTGACGAATAACTTTCGATAGGTTTCTATTCGCTTCGCTATCTTTCGAAACGAAACTTAAAGTCGAAAATGTCGAAACGTAATACTCCCCAACGCCGTCACAACATTCTCGCCATGCTTGGTGAGCAGGGCGAAGTCAGTGTTGAAGCGTTGGCCAAGCGCTTCGAAACCTCAGAAGTTACGATTCGTAAGGACCTAGCTGCTCTTGAAAGCAATGGCCTGTTGCTTCGTCGCTACGGCGGGGCAGTGCCAATGCCTCAAGAACTGATCGGCGAGCCCGGCCAGCCGGTTTCCAGCTACAAACGCGCTATTGCCCAAGCTGCGGTCGCTCGTATCAGGGAGCATGCCCGAATCATCATCGACAGCGGCAGCACCACCGCCGCGATGATTCCCGAACTCGGTTTGCAGCCCGGCCTGGTCGTCATGACCAACTCCTTGCATGTGGCTAATGCCTTGGGTGAGTTGGAGCATGAGCCGGTGCTGTTGATGACCGGCGGCACATGGGACCCCCATTCCGAATCCTTTCAAGGCCAGGTCGCCGAACAGGTGCTGCGCTCCTACGATTTCGATCAACTGTTCATCGGTGCTGACGGCATCGATTTGCAGCGTGGTACCACGACCTTCAACGAATTGCTGGGCCTGAGCCGCGTCATGGCGGATGTCGCTCGCGAAGTGATCGTGATGGTCGAAGCCGACAAAGTCGGTCGCAAGATCCCCAACCTGGAGCTGCCGTGGAGCAGTGTCCATACCCTCATTACCGATGATCGCCTGCCTCAAGAAGCGCGCGACCAGATTCAGGCTCGTGGCGTGACGTTGATCTGCGCCACTGTTTCCTAGGAGAAGACCATGTGTGGAATTGTCGGCGCTGTCGCTGAACGTAATGTCACTGCCATCCTGCTGGAAGGCCTCAAGCGTCTGGAATACCGCGGCTACGACAGCGCGGGTGTTGCGCTGTTCAGTAACGCCGGAGTGCTGGAGCGTCGTCGTCGTGTCGGCAAGGTGAACGAGCTGGAGCAATCGTTGGCAGGTGAGCCGCTGGCCGGTCGTCTGGGCATCGCCCACACGCGCTGGGCCACCCACGGCGCGCCACTGGAACACAACGCACACCCGCACTTTTCCAGCGGTGAGCTGGCGGTTGTCCACAACGGCATCATTGAAAACCACGAACCGCTGCGCGCCCGTCTGAAGGACCTCGGCTACCTGTTTACCTCGGACACTGACACTGAAGTCATCGTGCACCTGTTGCACCACAAGTTGCAGGACACTCCGGATCTGACCGCAGCGTTGAAAGCCACTGTCAAAGAATTGCACGGTGCCTACGGCCTGGCGGTCATCAGCGCCAAACAGCCAGACCGACTGGTCGCCGCCCGCAGTGGCAGCCCGCTGGTCGTGGGCCTGGGGCTGGGCGAAAATTTCCTGGCATCCGATCAACTGGCGCTGCGCCAGGTCACTGACCGCTTCATGTATTTGGAAGAGGGCGACATCGCCGAAATCCGGCGTGACAGCGTACAAATCTGGACCGCCGCCGGTTTGCCGGTCGAACGCGAAATCGTGCAATACCGTGAAGGCGCCGAGGCCGCGGACAAAGGCGAATTCCGCCACTTCATGCTCAAGGAGATCCACGAACAGCCGAAGGTCGTGCAACGCACGCTGGAAGGCCGACTGGGTCAAGAGCAGGTTCTGACACAAGCCTTCGGCCCTCAGGCCGCAGAGTTGTTCGCCAAGGTGCGCAATGTGCAGATTGTCGCCTGCGGCACCAGCTATCACGCCGGTATGGTTGCCCGTTATTGGCTGGAGGGTCTGGCAGGTATTCCGTGTCAGGTCGAAGTGGCCAGCGAGTTCCGCTACCGCAAGGTCGTGGTACAGCCGGACACGCTGTTCGTTTCGATCTCCCAATCCGGCGAAACCGCTGACACCTTGGCCGCGCTGCGCAACGCCAAGGAGCTGGGTTTCCTCGCCAGCCTCGCGATCTGTAACGTCGGTATCAGCTCGCTGGTGCGCGAATCCGACCTGACCCTGTTGACTCAGGCCGGTCCGGAAATTGGCGTGGCCTCGACCAAGGCCTTCACCACTCAACTGGTCGCCCTGATGTTGCTGACCCTGTCGTTGGGGCAAGTCAAAGGCACACTGCAAGCCGGTGTCGAAGCCGAGCTGGTAGAAGAACTGCGCCGTCTGCCGACTCGTCTTGGCGAAGCGCTGGCCATGGACAGCACTGTAGAGAAAGTGGCCGAACTGTTCGCCGAGAAGAACCACACCCTGTTCCTGGGCCGAGGTGCGCAATTCCCGGTGGCGATGGAAGGAGCTCTGAAACTTAAAGAGATTTCCTACATCCACGCCGAGGCCTACCCGGCAGGCGAGCTGAAACACGGCCCGCTGGCGCTGGTCGACAACGATATGCCCGTTGTCACCGTCGCCCCGAACAACGAGCTGCTGGAAAAGCTCAAGTCCAACCTTCAGGAAGTCCGTGCCCGTGGCGGCCAACTGATCGTCTTCGCCGACGAACAAGCTGGCCTGAACAACGGCGAAGGCACCCATGTTGTCGCGATGCCGCATATCGTCGACGCCCTGGCGCCGATCCTGTACACCATCCCGCTGCAACTGCTGTCTTACTACGTGGCGGTACTCAAGGGTACGGATGTGGATCAGCCGCGTAACTTGGCCAAGTCGGTGACGGTGGAATAAGTTATCCACAGAGGGGGTGTCTGCAACACGCCGACATCCCATCAGCGCGTTATCCACACTGCTCAAACCGCCAGCCCTTCCCCGCGAACCCGCCTGCGTCAGCTATCGTCATAAGATCGGATGATCCGCACATCGACCGACACTTTCAGAAGGTAGAACACGTGAAATGTTCGGCATTTGCCTTGGTGCTGCTCTTTTCTCTGCTTATCAGACCCGCTGCCGCTGATCCTTATCAGATCGTGACGGAAGAATGGGCGCCGTATAACTACACCGAAAACAACCAGCTCACTGGCATGACCACAGATGTGGTGCGGGCGATCATGGGGTTGACTGGGGATAACTTCGAGACCGTGGTGCTGCCCAGTATGCGCAGCGCGAAGGTACTGAACAGTCGACCTCGGACCATTCTGTATTCGATGTTTCGCACCCCGGATCGCGAGCCGTTATACAAGTGGGTGGGGCCGATTGCCGAGGAGTCGATCTATCCCTATCAATTAGCCAGCGCCACGCCAGTCAACACCCTTGAGCAATTGATGCATGCGCCTCAAATCACGACGCGGATCGCGGGTTTGATCCCCAATACGTTGGAGGCCAAAGGTTTCACTAATCTGGACAAGAGCGCGACGGGCAGCGATCAGCTTTATCGCATGTTGCTGGTCGGACGCACGGATATCATCGTCGGCGACACCCCGGCAGGGGTCGTGTATTACAGCCGTCAACTGAACATTCCACCGGCGACGCTACGCAGAATTCCGGTCGAGCTGTATCGCTCATCGTTGTACATCGCGTTCAGCCCTGACTCGGAAGACAGCGTGGTAGCCGCTTGGGCGAACGCACTGGAAACGCTGCGCAGCTCGGGCGCTCTGGCGCGTATTCAGCGTCGGTATGACCATCTCGTTGAATGAAGAAGGGCTTTACGCAACCTTGATCAAGCCCTCGGCTTCGCGCGCCGAGCCTTTCGCTGTTTTGCCCGCCTGTTGCACGGCCCACTTCATGAATTCGACAATCGCCCACTCTTCTCGCCGCTCTTTCGCGCAGTAGACGAAGTAATCGAATTTCAGCTCGGACGTCGCGTGGGTGACTTGCACCAGTCGCCTGGAGCGCAACGCTTCGGACGCAAAGACGTTATTCACAAGGGCGATGCCTTGGCCTGCGCAGGCAGCACTTATCAACAGGGACTCATCACCGTAGCTGGACCCCTGAATCATTTTGCGGTTGCTCACGCCAAACGCGTTCATCCACACCTTCCAGTAGTTGCGTTCGGTGTCCTGCAACAGTGGATAAGTCAGGCAATCCTGCGGGCTTTCGATGGTGTGCTGTTTGGTGAGCAGTTCCGGGCTGCACACCGGGATCAGGTAAGACGACCACAGGCGGGTGGCGTGGTTGTCGGGACTGGCGGCCATTTCGCGCTGGATCGAGATATCCACATGCCCGTGCTTGAGGTCGGAGAGGCCGTTGCAGATCTGGATCGAAATTTCGATGTTCGGGCAGCGTTCCTTGAAGTCGCCAAGGGCAGGAATGAGCCAGGAGCTGGCGATGGTGGACGTGGTGCTGATGACCAGACGTGTTTGCCGGGGTTGTTTGAGTGCAGCGCCGGACCAGGCCTTTTCGATGACGTCGAAGGTGTCGGCCAGTTCGTCGTACAGGCTCCGACCACTGCTGGTGAGCTGAATGCCTTTGGCATCGCGTTCGAACAGGCGCTTGCCGATCTGATCTTCCAACGCTTTGATTTGCTGGCTGATTGCGGCGGGGGAAACGCAAAGGTGATCCGCCGCGCGTTTCATACTGCCCACTTTGCACACCTCGACGAAGGTGCGCAGTGCAATCAATGGGATCGCTCTGCTCATCGTACGTATTCCGTGTTCAGCAGTCGGAAGAGGGAGACTGTGGATAACTTACGAACCCGAAACTCAGGTCGTCGCGGGAGTGTCCCGGGTTTCCGGTGCGGGTCTGGGTTTGCTCTTGCTGAGCACAAACCACACCGCCAGGCAGATCAGACCGCCGCCGTACAAATGGCCGGCTGACAGGTGTTCATCCAGGAACATCACTCCCCAGAGCACGCCGAACGGTGGGATCAGGAAGGTCACGGTCAGGGAGCGCACCGGGCCAATGTCGGCGATAAGGCGGAAATACAGGATGTATGCGCACGCAGTACAGATGAACCCGACGGCCGCCAAAGACAGCCATACCGTGGCATCGCCCCAGCTGGCAGGCGGATTCACCACCGCCGAGATACCGAAGAACGGGGCCAGAAACAGCGTGGCGCCGACCTGACTACCGAAGGCGACCAGCTTCGCATCAAGGCCACCCTGATCGGCAATCCACTGACGCGTCAGGAAACCGGCTGCGCCGTAGCAACTGGTAGCAACCAGGCAAGCCAGCGCGCCCATGACCACGGTGCTGGTGAAAGTCATCGGGCCGGTGGTGGTCAGCAACGTTATCCCCAACAAGCCAATCAATACGCCTGCCGCTTTCTTCGGCGTCAGGGTGTCGTTGAAGAACATCGAGCCAATCAGCACGCCCATCAAGGGTGTGGTGGCATTGAGGATGGCGGAGTAACCGGCGGGTAATAACAGGGCTGCCATGCTGTACATCAGAAACGGAATGCCGGAGTTGATGACGCCCAGGATCAACGTGGCTTTGAACTTGCCGTTGAATTCATGATGCGTTTTGAGGATGGCCAGAATGACCAATAAACCGATGGCGCCCAACAGCACGCGAAAGAAGGCCGTCGGTAATGCGCCCAATACTGGCGCTGCCACGCGCATGAACAGAAAACTGGCTCCCCAGATCGCCGCCAAGAGCAGTAACCGAACATAATCAGATGGCCGCATGACACTTCCTTCCTGTCTTCAATGCGTTCAACAAAGCGGCTCGAAAAGTGTAGATTGACGCTTGTCGAGCCGGGGTGTGATGATTTCAACAGTGTCTTAAGCCTCGCTCAAGCGAGCTTTTCTAAAGCACATTAGATTTTCTTAACTCAAGGATTGGCATGAAATTCCCGCCCCTGTACGCCTTGCTGTGCTTTGAAGCGACGGGGCGTCACGCCAGCATGAAGAGTGCAGCGGGCGAGCTTTTCGTCACCCCGGCCGCGATCAGCCAACAGATCGCCAAGCTGGAAAAGGCCGTTGGCGTCACGCTGTTCATTCGCAACACCAAGCGTCTGGAGCTGACCCCTGAAGGCAAGATTTACCTGCGCGCCATTCGCCCGGCATTGGGGCAAATCTCGGACGCCACTCAGCGTTTGATGAACGACAACGGTCCCAACACCATCACCGTCAGCTGCACCAGCGGCTTTGCCATGCAGTGGCTGCTGCCCCGCCTTCCGGATTTTCAGGCGTTGTGTCCCGGTATCGAAGTGCTGATCAGCACCACCAACCGCTTGGTGGATTTGCTCGGCGATGGGGTCGATTTCGCCGTCCGCCATGGCTTGGGGCGTTATCCGGGGCTTGAGGTCGAGATGCTGATCAATGACCGTCTTCAGCCCGTTTGCGCGCCGAGTTTGTTGCCGGATTCCCGTTACCTGTCGTCCCCGATCGATCTGAAGAATTACAACCTGCTGCACGATGAACATCGCGAAGACTGGGCCTTGTGGCTCAGGGCCGTGGGTATCGAAGATGCTGAAGCGGCAGTGCATCGCGGCTCGGTGTTCGTGGATTCCAATGGCGTGATCGAGGCGGCGCTGGCGGGGATGGGTATCGCGCTCGTGCGCCGTTCGCTGATTCGTGAAGAGCTGGCATCCGGGCGTCTGGTGGTACCGTTTCGCGCCACCATCGACACGCCGATCGCGTATTACCTGGTCTACGACGAGACCGCCATCCTGCCCAAATCCAGCCGCCAGTTTCGCGACTGGCTGGTGTCCCAGGCGATTGCCAGCCAGCGGGAATTCACGACGCGCTAGTGTGCATAACCGTCCCCTACAGAAACTGCGTTCAGTTATCGGATGTTTATCGCGACAGTTAAGTCCTGCTTCAGTGTTCAGAATTAAAACACTCGTCAAGAAAAACACACCCAACCCTCTGATAAATATGCCGATTAAGCAAAGTTGAGTTAAGTCAAACTTAACCGTTGCTTGCGTATTTCTTGTTTGCTCCCTTTTGCGATTTTCTTCAGCTTATCCCTCAACTCGACGGCGTTGTTCAGCCGCTTAAACAACGGGCAGGGATGCTCCGCGCTGAAGGAGAACTTCATGACAGACTTTCAAATATTCCGGCCCATGGCGTGGGACAAACTGGTTCATGAATACGACCTGGACGGGTCCAGACTATTGCCCTGGGACGGTTACCCCACACCGATCGGAGGGGGCTGGTGTGTCGTGCGCCCGGGCACGAAATCGTTGTCGCACACCCAGATCGATCAGGAGTTTTTCATCGGCATCAAAGGCAACGCGAAGTTGGTGGTGGGCGATGAAACCTACCCCTTCACCATGGGCGATATCGCGGCCATTCCCAAACACACCGACCATTACGTCGTGAATGACACCGACGAAGACTTCCACTTTTATGTGGTCTGGTGGGATCGGGATTCGGCCAACCGCTTTCTCGATGAAGATGCGCAGCAGGCCATGGCGCTCAATGAGTTCGCTCTGCAAAAAGCGCCCATTCATGACGTCTCCGATCAGAGGGCTTCGTAATGGGCAAACTTCTGGTCACCATTACACCGCCCACACCCAATGGCGATTTACACATTGGGCACATGGCCGGGCCGTTTCTGGCGGCAGACATTTTCACCCGTGCTCAGCGCCAGCGCGGCCATGACTGCACACTGGTGTCGTACTCCGACGACTATCAGTCGTACATGCTTCGGCGTGGAATCGAGCTGGATCGCGCGCCGCAGGAACTGGCACTGGAAAACACCGACAAGATCAACGACACCCTGGCCAAGATGGGGATTGAAGTTGATTTCTGGATGCGCCCTTATCGCAACAACTACTTCAAGAAGGCTGTCGAGGAAACCTACGAAGCCGCTGTGAAGGCAGGGGCCATTTACAAAAAGGTCAGCCAGGAGCCGTATTGCGAACATTGCGATAAATGGGGCTACGAGGCTTTCGGTCGGGGCAACTGTGATCACTGTGGTTCGGACTCCGATGCGAGCCAGTGCGAAGAGTGCGCGCACACGCCCAATGCGTCGAAGATGAGCGAATTCCGCTGCAAGTTGTGCTCGGGGCAAATGATCTGGAAACCGGTAGAGCGCGAGTTTCTGGCGCTCTCCAATTTCCGCAGTCATCTGAAAAGCACCTTCGAGCACGCGCCGCTGCGGCCTTTCATTCGCCGCTTCTTGAATGAGGAATTCGAGATCGGCCCGATTGACTGGGCCATTACCCGCCCTCATGACGGCGGGCTGGACCTCAAGCCAGATGGCAGCCGACGAATCCACACGTGGGTCATGGGCCTGTCGGGTTATCTGGGCGCATTTCGCGAGTACCTGCACGAGCACAAACACGCGCCGTGGGAATACGACGAATATTGCCGTTCGGGCAAAGGCCGACTGGTGCATTTTCTCGGTTATGACTGCGCGTTCAGCCACATGATGGTGTACCCGGCCTTGTTGCAGACGATGCACGGCTATCGCATGCGTCAGACGTTCTACACCAACCAGTTTCTGACGTTGAATGGCAAGAACCTGTCGACCAGCCGCAACTACGCGATCTGGGCGCGGGACCTGGTGGCAGATGCCTGCACCGACAGCGCGCGGTTCTACCTGGCGTTGATTGCGCCTGAGCAGGACACCGACGATTTCGATGTGGATAAGTTTGCATCGTGGCGTGAGCACACGTTCAACGAAGTGCTGGTCAAGCTGGCCGCTCAGGCCGAGCGCGAGCGTGTCGACGGCGACAGCCTCAAGGTGTCCTCGGCGGATGCGGCGGCAATCAAGTTGTTGGTCGCTCGCTGGTTCGAGGTGACCTCGGTCGACCACTTCACCATGAAAGGCCTCGCGGTGCTGCTTTCCGACGTCATCAACGCGGCCCGTGATCGCCAGCTGCTCGGCAAGCGCATCCTGCCGTACATGGCCCTGATTGGGGCCATCGGCGCGCCCGTGTTCCCGGACCTGGCCCGGCAGATTCTGCGCTATTGCCGTTTCACCGAGAACGAGGTGTTTCAGCAACTGGTGTACGTCAGCGCCGTCGAGTACGAGATTTGATCGGGGGACATGCGCTGATGAAGACCTCATTCGATGTGATCGTGATCGGCGCGGGTGTCATGGGTGCGTCGGTTGCCGCTGCGCTGGTCGAGAGTGGCCTGGACGTCGCCTTGATCGAAAAGGGCATCGGTGGCGGACAGGGCGCGACGCGCGATACCGGCGGCATCGTGCGCGGGCTGGAACTGGACCCGGTTTTGCGTCCGCTGACCAGTCCCGCGTCCCGGCATGGCAGCACCGGCATCGTTCACGCCGTGTTCGAGCAGGCCCTCAAGCGTACCGGTGTGGCTTACATCGCCAGCCCTGGGGTCTGTGGAAAATACCTCGATGCGGTGGGCAGCGAGGGGACGCAGAACGTCGAACTGCACGCCTCGGTCAGCCCGTTGGATAACGGTCGCTTCTCGGCGTATTGCCCGGAAGAGTGCCTGTTGATCGAGCGCAATGGCGGCATCGTCGATGCACGGGTTGCGGTGTCGGGCCTTTGCCGTTACGTGCGGGAGAAGGCCGCTTTCATCGACCATCTGGCAGTGGATCGCTGCGTGGAACATGAGGGGCACGTTCAGGTGTTCGCGGGGCAACTGCGGCTGGAAGCCACGTGGGTGGTCGATGCGTGCGGTGCCAGTGGCCCGCTCGCCAGGCCTTATGGGGCGGTGCATGCGCGCACGATTCCTTTCACCCGAATAGGCTGCGATCAGTCGCCGAGCATGCCGGTCATCGCGCATCACCTGAACACCTACCTGCTGCCGTTGGGGCGTAGCGTAATTCAGGTGGGTGGGCAGCATCGGCAACGGGCAGAGCATGCCGATCAGTTGAATCTTGCGGTGCTGGACAACGAACAGGATGTGATCGAGCGCATCGCCAGGCTGGGTTACGACGCTCACCACAGCCTGCCGATCGTGACGCAAGTGGGCTGGGATGCCTACACCGATGACGGTCGGCCATTGATCGGGCGTTTCAGCCCTAACAGCCATATTTATCTGGCGACCGGCTTCTGCGGCATTGGCTTCAAGATGGCACCGAACGTCGCCGAACGCCTGGCTTACGAGTTAGGCAGCCTGATGGCCGGGGTGCAACTGGAAGCCAACCATCGCTCGATCATGCAGGCGTTCTGTCCTTCCCGGTTCACCGAGGTGGCCTTGTCATGATGCGCCTGGGAATCTGCGCGGCGCTGGACGTCGGCACGACCTTGCATGCACGGAGCTTTTTGCGAGGCGTTTATCTGTCCAGCCATCTGTTCAGCCATGTTCGTCGCGCTCAACACCTGTATTTCGATGACGGTGCCAGCGCGGATGGGGGACGGGCCGCGGCCAGGCGTTTCATCGATGCGCGGGTGGATGCGGTGATCGGCCACTTTGCGTCCGAGTCGGCGGCAGCCGTGGTAGAGAGTTATGCACAGGCTGGCATTCCGCTGATTCTCCCGGCCTCGACATGCGCTGCGCTGACCGAGGACGGCAGCACGACGTTCCGTGTCTGTGCTTCGGATCGCGTGCTGGCCGGGCGCCTGTTGAAGTTCGCTGAAGCGCAGGGTCTGCGCAAGCTGGCGTTGTTCGCCGATCCAAGCCTGCATGGGCAGCGGCAACTGCACGAACTGGTGCAGAGCGCGCAGTTATCCACAGTGCGCATCGTTTCGGATACAGGTAATGCTGATGCGCTGGTGTTTTGTGGACGCCTGAAAGCCAGTCGCCAGTTCCTTGTGGAAAACCGCGCGGCCGGTTGTGAATTACCTCTGTTCTTTACCGATGACGCGGCTTCACCTGCGCTGGTCAGCGGCCTGGAACAGACCGGCACGGTGTACGTCGTCAGTTTTCCTGTAGCCAGCGACCTGCCTGAAGCGCAGGCGGTCGACCTCACGTATCAACGCTTCTACGGCGAGCAGGCGCCGGTTTACGCCATCGAAACGCTGGCCGCCTTTTCGCTGGTCGATGTGGCTGCGCGTCAGCGGCGCGGCCTGCTGGATGCGTTGCGCTATGAAAAGTTTTCCACACCCGCAGGCCCCGTCAGCTTCAGCAATGGGGAAAACGATCACGCCCGGGTTTCGCTTTGGGTCTACGCCGACAAGCGCGTCCACGAACGACGGCTACTGAGTTGAACCGGGCCGACAGGCTCGCCACGTCTCTCAATCTTTCAGGAAGAACCACCATGAATCAGTTTGAAATCGAGGGTTTGCGTCAGGAGCTGGACGTTGCGTCGGTCGGCTTCGGTCCCGCCGGTATCGCGCTGGCCTGTGCGCTGGAAGACGAAGCGGAAGACAACGGCAAAAAGCCGTTTCAGCGAGTGAAGTTTTTCGAGAAGGGGCGCGACGCGACTTGGCATGGCGCATTTCTGCTGGCGGGGACGGACATCAATCACCACGTATTTCGTGATCTGGTGACCCCGCGTAACCCACGCAGCCGGTTCTCGTTCGCCATGTACCTCAAGGAGAAGGGGCGGCTGTACAAGTTTGGCCTGCTGGGGCGTCCGGCCAGTCGCGTGGAATGGTCCGACTACATCGGTTGGGTTGCAGATCAGTTAAAGGATTATGTGTCCTACGAAGAAGGGGTTGTGGATATCTTGCCGGTCGCAGAAAAGGGCGTTCTGAAGGCTGTGGATATCGTCACTTCGGAAGGGACCTACCGCACCAAACGGCTGGTACTTTCCCACGGCAGCCTGCCCAAAATCCCTGAGGCCTTCAGCGCGCATCTGGGCGGTCGGGTTTTCCACACCTCCCAATACCTGAAGAACATTCACTTGGGTGGTGGTCCGATTGCCCAGCGCTGGCTGGTGTTGGGTTCGGGGCAAAGCGCAGGGGAAGCGGTGGCGCATCTGTTGGGCGCCGCGCCCACCACGCAAGTGCATTCGGTGCATCGTGGGGTGGGTTTCAGGGTGGGCCAGTTGGGGCAGTTCCCCAATATGGCGTTCCTGCCGGAGCAGGTTGATTACTTCCATCAACTGGAACCTGCGCGTCGCAACAAAGTATTCGACGAAATCCGCTCGACCAACTACGCAGGCATCGACGCTGATGAAAGTCAGGCGTTGTACTCGTTCATGTACGAAGGCGAGGTCAGCGGGCATCAACGGCTGAACTTACACATTTGGTCAAACGTGGTGTCTGTGGAAAAAGTCGGCGACGCCTATTCCGTTCTACTGCGTGACAGCAACACCGGCCTTGAGACCACGCTCTATGTCGATGGCATCGTGCTCGGCACCGGTTATGAGCAACTGGCTGTGCCACCGCTGCTGACGTTGCTGCAACCCTGGTTGTTGCGCGATGAGGATGGCAGCCTGGCTGTGGACAGATCCTACCGGGTAGGTCTGCAAAACAGCGAAGGCTTGCAGATTCTGGCCAACGGCACATCGGAGAAAACCCACGGCATCAGCGATGCGCAATCGTTCTCGATGGTGGCGTTACGCGCTCAGCAATTGACCGATGCCTTGCTCGCCACCCAGCCACGGCAACTGGCGCCCGTGGTGGCCCATCCAAAACGCGCCGTGGCTGCACGCGCCGAGGCACGCCCATGAACTTCATTTCGCATATTGTCGGCGACTCGAATTTCGTTCGTCTCAAGGGGCTGGGCTTCGAGAACCTGCACCTGAAGCTGGAATCCTGCAATCCAGCAGGCTCGATCAAGATGAAGACGGCCATCGGTTTGATCGACTCTTATGCCGAGCGGCGACTTATCCACAAGGAGACCGTGTTGATCGAGTCGTCGTCCGGCAATCTGGGCGTGGCGCTGGCGATGATCTGCGCCGAACGTGGCTACAAATTCTGCTGCGTGGTCGATCCGAACACCAACCTGCACAACATCAAGATGATGGAAGCCTTTGGCGCCCAGATCGTGATCGTCACCGAGCGGGATGACAACGACGGCTATCTGGGCACGCGCATTCGCTATATCCGCGACACCGTCGCCCGTGATCCGCGCTACCTGTGGCTCAACCAGTACAGCAATCCGGCGAATGCCCGCACCCACGAGCAGACCACCGCCCGGTCGATTCACATCGCCTTTCCGGCGCTGGATTACCTGGTAGTGGGGGCGGGGACAACAGGGACATTGATGGGCTGCGTGCAATATTTCCGCAAGCATTCGCCGCGCACAAAGATCATCGCCGTGGACAGCGCAGGCTCGGTCACCTTCGGCCAGGCGCCAGGCAAACGCTACATACCGGGGCTGGGATCGAGCCAAATGCCTCCCATTTTTCGCGCCAATCACCTTCACAGGCAGCAAGTGGTCGATGAGCGCGCGACGGTGGCGATGTGTCGTTGGCTGGCCAAGTCCAATGGTGTTCTCGCGGGCGGTTCGACCGGAACCGTCGTCGCCGGGCTGGCCGCGCCCTCGGTGGGCATTCCCAAGGATGCGGTGATCGTGGCGATCTCGCCGGATGCAGGTGAGCGCTACCTGGAGACGATCTACAACGACGAGTGGGTCATGCAGAAATTCGGTCTCGCCGAGTTGTCGGCGCTTTCCTCGCAACCGATCAGTCGTTACCTCAAACAGTACGTGCATACGTTCGAAAGGGAGGAGGCCAATGTCTGATTTTCATGTCATCCCCGGCGCGGTGATCAAAGACAT
This sequence comes from Pseudomonas sp. Pseu.R1, assembly GCF_045764065.1. Taxonomy (NCBI): domain Bacteria; kingdom Pseudomonadati; phylum Pseudomonadota; class Gammaproteobacteria; order Pseudomonadales; family Pseudomonadaceae; genus Pseudomonas; species Pseudomonas sp. Pseu.R1. The sequence goes on from NZ_JBJGEE020000001.1 coordinate 3,525,039, forward strand.
CCTCGATGCTCAGGCCCACTCAATGGTCACGCGGGTCGAACAGGTTTACCTGCAACACCATGACGGCCAGACCCTCAACCCGGACAGCTACTTTCTGCGTTTTCCACAGCAGCCTGCCAACCGCATCATCGCGCTGCCCGCGTCACTGGAAGGCGAGGATGCGGTGGCCGGGATCAAATGGATTTCCAGCTTTCCCGGCAACGTTCAGCAGCAGAAACCCCGTGCCTCAGCAGTCGTGATTCTCAACGACCGCGAGACCGGCTATCCCTTCGCGTGCCTGGAAGGCGCACAGATCAGTGCTGTCAGAACCGCAGCCTCGGCAGTGTCAGGCGCTTATTGGCTCAATGGTCAGTCGCATCACGTCGAATCTGTGGGATTTGTCGGCGCGGGCGTCATCGCCCGGAACATTGCCCGCATGCTGGCCGTTGAAGGCTGGGACATCGGGCAGGCGGTGGTGCATGACTTCGATGCGGCGTCGGCCAATGCCTTGAAAGGTTACGTCGAGCACATCGACTTATGCACAGCCCGCACCGGCTCGCTTGAAGAGGCGCTCGCTGCGGACCTGGTGATCTTTGCCACGACGGCGGGCGAACCTTACGTGAAGCCTCCGATGGCGTTTCGCGCCGGTCAGGTGGTGTTGAACATTTCTCTGCGCGATATCGCTCCCCAATTGCTGCTGGCGGCCAATAACCTGTGCGATGACGTCGAGCATTGTATGAAGGCCAACACCTCGCCCCACCTGACCGAGCAGCTCACCGGCAATCGCGATTTCATGAACGGCACCCTCGCCGGGCTGATCCGGGGCGAATTCACGCTTGATCCGGACAAACCCTCAATCTTCTCGCCGTTTGGATTGGGCGTGCTGGACCTGGCGCTGGCCAAGTTCATCGTTGACACCGCACTGGCCGAATCACGCGCTGTGGCCATCGATTCGTTCTTTGGAGAAACCCTGAGATGGAACTGAGTTCAGCGCTGCGTTTTGGTCGAAACACGTTCGAACGGCCAGTCTTCAATGATCGCGAGGCCGCCATTCGAATCGGCATCGTGGGCTGCGGTTCGCGCGGGCTGACCGTGCTCGAACGGCTCTGCGCGTTGGCTGGGCAGAGTGAGCGGCGGGTCGAGATTCATGTGTTCGACCCTCGCCAACCGGGGCCGGGACTGCACTCGGTGGAACAGCCCGACTGGTTGATGCTCAACACTGTGGCGTCGCAGATTTCCATGTTTCCCGACTCGGCTGCACTGGGTGGGCGCAGTGGGCGGCCGGGGCCGAATTTCTATGAATGGTGTCTGCGCTACAAGGCGACCGAACGCGTTGTCCGACCCAATGAATTCCTGCCTCGAGCGTGGTTGGGCGAATACCTGGCGTGGACGTATGAAGAGGTGATTCGAGCACTGCCGGAGCACATGCAGGTTATTCATCATGCTCGCACTGTGGATAACATCGAACACATGGACCTGGGTGGGTTCGTGTTGTCCGCCGATGACGGGCGCAGCCATCGCGTGGACTGGTTGTTGATCACCGTCGGGCATGCCGATTCGCCCCAGCCAGTGGACAACCTTTTCGGGACGACGCAACGTTTAGGAGCTTATCCACAGGCTCAAGCGATGAGCCGTATTTCTTCCACAGCCGCAGTGGGCATCGAGGGGTTGGGCCTGTCAGCCATGGATGCCGTGGCGAATCTGACAGTGGGGCGGGGAGGGCGCTTCGTCGAAGGGCCTGAAGGGCTCGATTATCAACCGTCTGGGCGGGAACCGCGCGTGTACATGTATTCGCGTAGCGGGCTGCCTTATCGCACGCGGCCTGACATCACACCTCATCGTGTCGGCGGTGCGCCACTGATATTCACCTTATCCACAGTGGCCGATCTTCGTGCGCGAAATCCCGATGGCCTCGACTTTGAAGCCCAGGTATTGCCGTTTATCAAAGCGGAAATGATCGCTGAATACTTCGGCATGGTGGCATCTTTGCGCGGCAAATCGTCCTTGCGTGTGAAATCTAAGATCGCGACGTCGTTTCTGCTGGGCGAAATGGGGGCCAAAGCTCAGGCGCTGTCGCAGGAATTCGGCGTGCCCATGCCTGATGAAAGCCTCTTCAATCCCCGACGCACCCAAGCGCCTGTGGATAATTATTCACAGTGGGTGCAAGCCTTCATTCAGGAGGATCTGAAGGAGAGCATCGCTGATCTGGATCACAGTCCGATCAAGGCGGCGGCTGAAGTCTGGAGAAGTTGCCGTGAACAACTGCGTCGTGTTGTGGATAACAACGGCTTGACTCCGGAATCTCATCGCGTGTTCTTTGATAAATATGCCCCGCTGGTCAACAGGATGGTCGCGGGTCCGCAAAAAGAGCGTCATCAGGAGTTGCTGGCGCTAGCGAAGGCTGGAATTGTGTACTGGGTTCACGGCTCCAAAGTTATGCACAACTCCAGGACCGGTGAAACCTCGATTCAGCAGTCAGACACCGAGATTATCTCGCTGGAGACAGTCATTTGCGCCCACGTCAGCGACAGCCGACGCAGTGATGCGCAGCCTGAAATTATTCGCCAATTACGCGAGAGCGGTATTATCCACAGCCTCAATGCCGAGGGTGAGGGCGTTAGGGTCAACAGTGAAGGAAAGGCGCAGCCCAATCTGTGGATAACCGGGCCTATGGTGGAGGGGTCGACGTACTACAACCATTACGTACCTTCGTCGGGGAGTTATTCACGGGCGTTCGTGGATGCCGACCGAATTGCGCGGGAGATGTTGGGGGTGGTGGTGACGGTGTGAATGCCGGTTCTGCCTGCTGCGCCTGCCGTTCGCTCAAAAGAGATGTTCTTGGCCCTTTTTCGTCTAGAAGGGCCTGTCTTTAATCGTATCCATCACTTGTTGCTCAATCAGCAGCCATTGGGCCGCGATGCTGCATCTTGCCTCGATCAGTTGTTGAATCACGTGAAAGTCTCTCAGCAGGTCCCTTGCGAAGATGGGTTCGTGATGAGCAATTCTGTTTCTGAGCATTCTGATAGAGTTCAAGTCGCCGAAAATTCTCTTCCGGTGTTCGGCGATGGTTTCTGTAGACATGAGGTTTGGCAGCACATGACGGAGGTGGGTATTCCAAATCCGGTCGTCGTGTCGGCTGGTGAACATCTTTTCCCAAAACACAAACTTGAGTTCAGCGATCACTTGTCCTGTTTTTTCCGTTCTCTGACGCACACATTGAAGATCCTTTAAGGCGTTGTAACCAGGCCCACTCTGCCGGGGGAGGCTTCGGTCAAACCCTGGATTCCACGGCCACTGTGGACCATGGACAGATTCAAGGGCGTCAGCGACCGCATTTCGCATCACCACTTCACAAATGTGGAGAGGGGTGAGAAATGCACCACAGATTCGTGCGTTCCACGCATACAGTTTCAATGCTGCTGAAATGTCGTGCCCCGCGGCCAAGGCGCGGGCTTCATACGTGGACATTCTTGATGGAGACAAAGCGGCTTTGACTGCGCATGATTTCTGCATTGACTGGTAAGACCTACATCCATATAGTTTCCGCACTAGCCACGGGATACGCGGGTGCCAGCACCTCCCCCCGAGGACAGACGAAGCAAAAAAGAACCCCGCCGTTGGCGGGGTTCTTCGTTTTCGGCGCCGAATTATACGCCCCTGTTTTTGGCCTCGATGGGGGAGAATCGCCCGATTTTCCATCGTGCCTTGTCAGACTTTTCCCTAACACCCTTTCCCCGCCCCAGCACATTTCAACCCCGCATTCCCCGGCAAATACTGCCGTCTGATGTTCTCCAGTTCTCCGCTGGCACGCAGGGTGTCGATGGCGCGATTGATCTGAGGCAGCCATTGCGCGAGTTCGGGTTGAAGTTTGATCACCAAGGGCGCTTCGCTGAGTTTGGCGCCTTGCTGGAACTGGGCGGGGTCCAGATGGTTGCTGGCGACCAATGCGTCGAAGATGTCGTCGACGATGGCGATGGCGTCGACGCGTCGGCTTTGCAACAGCTTGATCAGAGTGTCGTCCTGTGAGGTTTCCAGCCGTTCGATGCGGTGCATTTCAAGGGCCGGGTCCAGCGCCCAGTAGGTGTAGCCGCGCACCATGCCGACGGTGAGGTGGTTCATCTGCTCGATGGGGCGTTTGCGGTCGGGGTGGTCGGCGAGGAAGTACAGGTGCTCGTTGACACTTGAGTAGGGCTTGGAGAACACGAAATGACGCTGTTCTTCGGGGCTGTTCCAGATCAGCGCATCGGCGTAATTGAGGTCGATGTCGCCCTTTTGCAGCATTGATTGCAGGCGATTGACCGGGTAGGTCACGAACGTGACGTCGACCTTGGCAATTTGCATCACGCGCCGGGCGATGTCGACGGCCAGCCCCTGTAAATGGCCGTTGGCGTCTTCATAAGCGTAGGGCTTCCATTGCGCACTTCCGGCAACGTAGGGATCTGCCCACGCGGGCAACGCGCACAGGTAGAGCAAACACCCCATGATCAGTTTGCGTCCCATCCCCATACATTCCCTCGGTCATGGGTTCCCGTTAAAGGAGACCTAGCCTAGCAGCGGCAGATGTCCAGTATGTGTCGTAATGCCACTATTTGCCGAAGGATTCACGAAAAACCATGAAAAAAGCCCGCGCTGACAGAGCCAGGCGGGCTTCGGGTGATTGGGACGTTCAGGATCCAGGGCTCAGGCGAATGATTTTCGGGAACTCGGTCAACGTGACCGGGGCGCTGCATTGATCGCCATTGCAGTTCCATTGCTGCCCGCTGTTAGCCATTCCCCGATCCGGCTTTTGGGTGTCGAGCATTCGCAGCGGGCCGTTGTCCATGGCGCTGGCATCGACACTCTCCAGGCGTTCACGCCCTGAGGCCCACGCCACCAGAATCCGCTCGTGGCCGTCGGTGAATGCCAGTTTGTAGACATTGTCGGTTTGCAGGCTGTGTGCAGCGTCGTAGCTGAAGTCACTCAGGTACGGACTGATGGCCTTGAGCACGGCGTAAGCGGGTTTTGGATTCAGGTCGATGTCGAGCAAGCCGAAGTTGTGCTCCTGATCGTCCCTTTTCGTGCCGTCGTTGATCAGGTCGTACCACCACATGCCTTTGATGTTGGGGAGGGTGCGCGCCAGGAAATACGCCCGCGCCAGATATGCAGCTTGACGAGGCGTATCGACGCCGCAGTTGCCTTCGTGGCTGGGCCAGCTCATTTCCGTCAGGTACAGCGGCACCTGTTTGCCTGCTTTGGCGCTGATGCTGCGATCCACGCCTCGCATCCACTCGATCCAGCTTTCTGGCGTGTTTCGATCGCGGCCTTCGCAATGCACGTAAGGGTGCAGCGAAATCCCGTCCGCGTACTTGAGCACGCCGCCTGCGACGATCCGATCGATGAACCCGGCTTTGATACCCGCCGTGGTGGCCGCGCCCGCCAGCACTTTGGCCTGTGGATTGTTTTTGCGAATGATGGGTGCGGCGTCCCGTACCAAGGCCACGTAGTCGCTGCTCAGTCGCGGGTCGGACGGCCCGTCGACATCCCATTCGTTCCACACTTCATAGAACTTCACCGGGTTGCCCAATTGGCGAGTGATGTAGTCGACGTAGTTCAGGTAAGGGATTTTCACCTCGGGTTTGCGCGGCTTGGCGCCTCCCGTGAACACCGATCCATAGCCGAGGATGATCATCGGGTTCAGGTTCAGCCCTCCCGCCTTGGCCATCCATTGGCGCCATTGCGGGACGACGCGCAGTTGGCCGCGGATCGGTTCGGCGGTAGACCAGAATGCGTCATCCCGGATCGAACTCGCGCCCGCGATGCTCGCCAGTTCCAGGCTGCGCAGCGGCTGGTTCGGGTTGTTCATCGAATGGGTGGCGACGCCCACGATGAAAGGGTCTGCCACGGCAACGCCAGCGCCGAAAAGGCAGGACAGTAACAGCAGGCCTACGCGGCCAATACTCAATGCGCTCATGCGGGAAATGCTCTTCAGCTCAAACCTGGCAGGCCGCGCCACTGGGCGGCCTCAACTGGCTTTGGGGCACTGGCTTTGAACTGATATCTCGCTGCCAGCGCGTGTCCGATGGCCATGCCGAGAAACAGGTTGGCGAGGGTCACTTCCAGCGTGTCCGTGGTCCAGCTGACGATGCAGATGCAGAACCCGGTCGCCAGCATCGCCCGCCCGTAACGCGTGGTGCTGTTCGCGAGGGTGATGAACAGCGGGATATGCAAGGCATAGAGAAACAACCCGGCCACACCAAAGATTGCCCACAGGTAGACCACGGTGCTGTCGGAAATGGCGAACAGGTCCGCGCCCGGAATGGGGTATGCCGCGACCGAACTGCCCACCAGCCCAAAGCCTGCGCCTGTGTATTCGCGGTCTTCACGAATCAGCTCGTTGATCACGGTTGGCCAGGTGTTGACGAGCCGGTCGTAGATCGATGACAACGAGCTGGCGGCTGACACCTTGTTCGGGTCGAAATCGAACATCATCGCCGCGAACGGCAGCGACATGCCCAGTAGCACGGCGAAGACAATCGCGCCCCGGGTGGTCCAGCGAAATTGCAGAATCATCATCAGCCCTGCCGCCCCGGCCAGCGCCAAGACCGGTGCCTTGCTGGTGGTCAGCACCACGCCTGCCAGCCCCACGGCAAAGATGCCCAGCGCCAGGAGTCGGGAGCGCACGGTCGCCATCAGGTACAGGCTGAAAATCGAAATGATGATCGCCAGTGCACTGGAAATCCGCGCAAAGCCCGCAGGCCGGTCGGCGTCCTCGGAGGCCCAACTGGTATTGGCGCTCAATTCGGTGCCGCCGATGGAGTAGCTATAACCCTTCCACGGCAGATTGGAGTATTTGTCCAGCGCCAGCCCCGCCAGCGAGGCACCGAGGGCAAACACAATCGCCCACATGAACAAGCGCTTGTGACGAATGATTTGATCACCGCAGGTCAGCCCGAACAACAACGGGGCAATGCCATAGAGCGCGAACGCAAAATTACCGAAGCCCGCGCCATTGAGCGTCGCCCAGGCCGCTGACAGCAGCAGCGCGATGAAACTCAGCCACAGCGCAGGTCCTGCCTTGAAACTGCGCAGTTCCAGCGCGAAGAACAGCAAACAGGCGACTTTCGGCACGTAGAGCAAAACCGACACTCCGGCCTTGTCCAGATAAAACCGTAGCGCGCCGGAAAAGGTCTCGACAAGGATCAGACTGATCGCGACGACGACAATGGCAGTGGATTTGTCGAACGACATGATCGAAGGCTTTTCAACGTAAACGGGGGAAGGCGACATCATGGTTACAGCCCCTCTGGAGCGCTGGAAGTGATCGGCAGGCGCAGCAGCGAACAGGAAAGTGAGATCTGTGAGGCAAAGCTACCGCTCATCGAAGTCGGCGCAGGCCGTCGATTGGGGTAGAAGTCGTTGTGTGTTGGAGGGCCGTTGCGGGAGGGAGTGGCCGTGAAAGGTCCCTCTGGAACGGCGTGACAGGGGATATATCAGCCTCAGAATTTGGGGCTGTCAATCAAATAGTCAAATTTTCGGACAGTTGTCAGAGATCAATAAATTCGTGTGTTGTAACTTATTGAATTTATTGAATGCGTAAAAATTGACGCTATTAAACAGAAGAAAAAATGAGTCATAGCCCAAGCTGTCTATGACTCATTTTTGTAACAGGTAGATTGCCTGTCGTCGTTATCGGAATTTTGACGACCCCTGTGGGAGCGAATCACCTTTTGCCGCGGTATCAGGTGTACTTGCGCTTATCCGGCGCAGGCGGGAAGTACTGGTACAGCCACGTCTCGCTCAAGGTCCGGTCGCCGGTCTTGATGAACATGCGCATTTCCACCGGGTCGACCGAGTCGTTGGTCGGGTACCAGTCGAAGGTCACGCGGAAGCCCTTGATGTCCGGCAGTACGAGTACGTTGAAGTCCTGCACCTTGCCATTGGAAACCGTGACCACCGGCTCGATGCCAGCGCCTTCGGGCAGTCGATCGATCCCGCCGCCGTTGAAGTCGACGGCAAAACGCCGTGCCCAGACGTCCGGGTAATGCTCGCCCGGTGCCCAGCCTTCGATGAAACCGCCCATGCCCGAGCGGGTCGCGTGGACTTGTGCCAGCGGCGTGCTCACCGGCGGCAGCGGGCTCCAGTAGAGTTTGTAGCCGTAGTTCATCGACATTCCGGCTTTGACCGGCACTTTCGGGTTCCAGAACGCGACGATATTGTCCAGCGTCTCGCCCGTGGTCGGCAGTTCCAGCAGGTCAATGGAGCCTTCGCCCCACGGTGTGGTCGGCTCGACCCACAGGCTTGGCCTGCGGTGGTACCAGTCGACCGTGTCTTGGTAGGTCTTGAAGTCGTGGTCGGTTTGCACCAGGCCGAAGCCTTTCGGATCTTTGTCGGCGAAGGCGTTGAATTGCAGCTTGGCCGGGTTGTTCAGCGGGCGGCAGATCCACTCGCCGTTGCCGCGCCACATCGCCAGACGGTCCGAGTCATGGATTTCGGGGTGAATCGTGTCGCACATGCGACGCTCATGGGTGCCGCAACTGAACATGCTGGTCATGGTCGCAATACCCAACTGCTCAATGTCGGCGCGAGCGTTGATGTGCGCGTCGATGTCCATGACCACGCGTTCGGCCTGGCAGTCGATGTCGAAGCGATAGGCGCCCGTGGCGCTCGGCGAATCCAGCAGCGCGTAGACCACGAAGCGGGTGGCGTCCTTGGTCGGTTTCTCGAACCAGAACTTGGTGAAGTCGGGAAACTCTTCCGGCTTGTGCGCATAGGTGTCGATGGCCAGACCGCGGGCGGACAGTCCGTATTGCTTGTTGCTGTCGATGGCGCGGAAGTAGCTGGCGCCGAGGAACGAAAGTATGTCGTTGATGGCGATTTCCGGGGCCTTGAACAGTTTGAAACCGGCAAAGCCCAGGTCGCCTTTGAGCTGGCTTTGATCGATGCGACTGGCTTCATAGTTGAACAACTCTGGGCGGAAATGCACTTCGCGCGCCTGGTTTGTTGCCGGGTCGACGCTGTACATGCGCACCGGGGTTTTGAAACCTGCGCCGACATGGAAGAAATGCACGTCCAACTGGCCTTTCACGTCGTTCCAAAGGGAATGGCCAGCGTCGTATTTGATCGCGTTGAATTGTTGCGGTGTCATGTTCGCCAGGGTTGGCGGCAGGTTCTGCTTGGTGCTGACGTAGGATTTGGCCGCCATTTGCTTGGCGAGGTCTTGCAAGGTCTTGAAGTCGAAATGTTCGATGTCGCCGTCTGCTGCTGCCGCCAAGGCACGTGCTGCGTAGAGACCCGAGGCGGGCAGCACGCTATAGGCTGCCAGCGCCATGGAAGCTTTCAGTAGATTCCTGCGATTCATAAGGTGAAGCCTCTGAAGAAATGCTGTGCCTTCCTGCACATGGACGTGCGCTTTCCCAATCCTTGCCGAACGCAAATTACCAACAACACAGATAACAATCTCGGCATCTTGTTCGCAAAAAAGAGAAAAAATCGTTTCAGGGCACTTCGTGCGAAGCTTCAATAGGTTGCCAATGGTGTGTTCAGGTTTGTTGAACAAACGCCAGCCGTGCGGCGAATCCAATCAGCAAGCTGCCAAACAGCCACTGCTGGACCCGTTGCGCTGTTTCGCTGTGTGCCAGCCAGTGGCCGATCCAGCCTCCGGCCATGGCGTAGACGCTGTCGAACGACAGGCCGATCACCACCAGGATCACCCCCAATTCAGCGAACTGCACGGGCACAGACCCGATCCGGGGATCGATGAACTGCGGCAGCAGCACCGAACAGAACAGCAGCGCCTTGGGGTTGAGCAGATTGGTCAGCAGGCCACGCAGGATCGCCGTTTGCCAGCCGATCGCCTGATCAGCGGTCCTGGTGGTGTGCAGAGCGCCTGCCGCGCCCGGTTTGAACATCTTCAGTCCCAGCCAGAACAGGTAGGCAGCGCCCACACCTCGCACCACGTCGAATGCCCAGGGGGACACTTTGAGCAGTGCCGCCAGACCGAAGGCTGCCAATGCGACGTGGCAACCTCGGGCGATGGCCAGTCCCAGTGCAGTGGCCAGGGCTTTGCTTCGTCCATGGCGTGCGCCGGTTTGCAGCAACAGAATCATGTCGGGTCCCGGCACCAGCAGGATCATCGACAGGGCCACGATAAACAGCGCGATGTTTTCCATTATTCGGCTCTCAGGGCAGGGATTCGGAGAGAAAATTCTATGGCCGAAGGGCAGGGCAGGTGCTTGCGTGTTTGACCCTTGAAAGCCTTAGTATTGGCAGCTTCTGCTTCTATAGCTGCCTGAAAGGTGTCTGATATGCCAAACCATCCGAATGTGAGACTGGATGCCTACGACCGCCGCATCCTCAACGCGCTGCAACGCGATGGTCGCTTGACCAACGTGCAACTGGCCGATGAGATCGGACTGTCGGCTTCGCCCTGCTTGCGCCGGGTTCGGCATTTGGAAGAAGCGGGCGTCATTCGGGGTTATCAGGCAACGCTGGATGCCGATGCATTGGGGCTGGGGCTGACGGTGTTCATTGGGGTGAAGGTGGACCGCCATCACGAAGAAGAAGCGCAGAAATTTCATCAGGCGGTGTCGGCGTTGCCTGAGGTCATCTCGGCGTATCTGGTGTCGGGCGAGTCGGATTTTCTCCTGCAAGTAGTCGTCCCGGACCTGCGCAGCTACGACCGTTTTCTCAGCGAGACGTTATTGAAAATGCCAAGCGTGCGGGACATTCGCAGCAACTTTGCGATTCGCACGCTCAAGCCCCAAGGGCCACTGCCGTTGGGGCATTTGCCGGTTTAAGGCGGTGAGCACTCTGTAGCAGCACGAGTTGCCGGCGGCGGCGATTTCATATGCGCGACCGTCGGCAAGCCGTGCTGCCACAAAAGGGATGTCCGCGAACCAATCACGCTTGCGTCGTATGCCCACCCGCACCCATCGCCGCCTGGCGCAACGCTTCGGAGCGGGTCGGATGTGGATGGCAGGTCAATGCCACATCTTCTGCCGACGCCGCGAACTCCATCGCCACGCAATACTCGGCAATCATCTCGCTGACACTCGGGCCGACCAGGTGCACGCCGAGGATTTCGTCGGTTTTTTCATCGGCCAGTACTTTGGCGAAGCCGTCGCTCTCGTGATTGACCTTGGCCCGGCTGTTGGCGCTGAACGGGAATTTGCCCACTTTGTAGGCGCGGCCTTCCTCCTTCAATTGCTCCTCGGTCTTACCGACACTGGCCATTTCCGGTCGGGTGTAGATGACGTTGGGGATCAGGTTGTAATTGAGTTCGCCCTTCTTGCCGATGATGCGTTCCACACACACCGCCGCTTCATCTTCGGCCTTGTGCGCGAGCATGGGGCCTGAGGTCACGTCGCCGATCACCCAGATGCCGTCTACCGCCGTGCGATGGCCCTTGTTGGCCAGCCCGCCGCGCTTGTCCACTTCCAGCCCGACGGTTTCCAGACCCAGGCCTTTGGTCACTGGACGTCGGCCGATGGAGACCAGCACGTAGTCCGCTTCGATCACCTCGGCCTCGCCACCTGCTGCGGGTTCGACGGTCAGGCTCACGCCAGAATCGCTCGTGACGGCAGAGGTCACTTTGGAACTGAGTTTGAAGTTCATGCCCTGACGCGACAGCGAGCGGTGCAGTGTTTTGCCGGTTTCCAGGTCCGAGCCGTGGGCGACGTGATCAAGGAACTCAACCACGGTCACTTTGGCGCCCAGCCGACGCCAGACCGAACCCAACTCCAGACCGATGACGCCCGCGCCGATGACCACCAGATGCTTGGGCACTTCGCTCAGGGACAGCGCGCCAGTTGAGTCGAGGATGCGCTGGTTGTCGATGGTCACGCCCGGCAGTGGCGTAGGTTCGGAACCGGTGGCGATGATGATGTCTTTGGCAGTCAGCTCGGTTTCAGCGCCGCTGGCGTCGGTGACGATGACCTTGCCAGGCCCGGCGAGGCGCCCCCAGCCCTTGACCCACTCGGCTTTGTACTTGCGAAACAGAAACTCGATGCCCTTGGTCAGCCCGGTCACGCTCTCGACTTTCTGCGCCATCATTTGCGCCAGGTTCAAGGTGGGTGTGACCTCAATGCCCAGCTTTTTGAACTCGTCTCCAGTGGCGGCTTCGTACAGCTCGGAGGCATGCAGGAGTGATTTGGAAGGGATGCAGCCTACGTTCAGGCACGTCCCGCCCAAGGTCTCGCGGCCCTCGATGCAGGCGACCTTCAAGCCTTTTTGCCCCGCGTGGATGGCTGCGTTATAACCGCCTGGGCCGCCGCCAATGACGACAACGTCGTAGTGACTCATGAACGTACTCCTGAATGAAGAATCGACAGTGGAGGGAAGCGTAGACGTCCCTTCACAAATGTTCTGAAAGATCACAATCAGTAAAATTACGGCTGTAATATCTGGTCATGATTAAGCTGAGGTCAAGCCCTGTCCATTTCAAGGGCTATCGAGCCAGCAGAAAATGACCTGTGGATAAGATGTACACAGCTTGTGTGTAAAGCTGTTGAAACAGTTCGTTCACTCTGATGCGTAAGCTTTGGCCGAAGGCGCCGTGACCGGTTTCGTCACTTCCGCTACCGCCCGCCGGATGCGATTGAAAATGGTCACCAGCAGCAGAATGGCCATGATCGCCAGGGTGATATTGATCGGCGCAGTCAGCACGTAACCCGAGCTGATTCCGACCCCGAAAATCGCAAAACACAGCATCCGGACGTGGCTGTTCATCGGCCCGTCGCGACGCCGTGACGCCTTGATCAATGGCCCGAGCAGACCGGCAAATTCGCTAAAAATCGCCAGCAACGTCACCAGCAAAACCAGCAGCAGGCTTACCTTGGGAATGACTGCAAACGGCAGAAACAGAGCGGTTTCTGCAATCACACGGCTGAGCTCGTTGGCGCAGTTGCCGAGTCGGGAGTGTTGACCGAATTCGCTGATCAGCGACGCTTCGACTGCGTTGAACAGCATGCGAATCAGTATCCAGATCGGGATCAGTATGAAAATCCAGTCGTTGAGCGCGAACGCGGCGACCAGCACGCCGACGGCCACTGAAATCAGCCCTGCACACAGGGTGACGTGAATGGCGCGCACACCGTCGTCGAACAGGGTTTTGGCGAGGGGGTGCAGGCATTTTTGCAGCCAGGTGTTGAGCATGATCGTGGCCCCCGTTGCCTGTGGATAACTATTCGGGAGCATAGTGCAGTTTTCGCGTGACGCAGATCCCTGTGGGAGGAATCGGGCCTGGGGCGTGAAGGGTCGCGCTACGGGCTGGAGGATTACCTGGAAATCAAATACCTGCTGATGGGTGATTTGTAGTCGGTGATCGTTCCCACGCTCCGCGTGGGAACGATCAATGTGTATGGAAATTTCTGGTTTCGCTTCTCCGTCAATAACAATAACTGGAGGCAAACATGTCTGTTCAACCGGTCCAAATCGATGATCTGCCCATCGGTAAATTCCACATCAAAATCGCGGGCCTGACGTTTGGCGCACATTTCACCGATGGCTACATTCTGGCCTGATCGGCATCGCGTTCACGTTGCTCAGCCCCCAGCTTCAACTGGACGCCTTCTGGCAGGGGCTGATCGGGGCGTCGGCGCTGATCGGTCTGTTTCTCGGTAGCCTGTTTTTCGGCTGGATTTCCGACCGGCTGGGACGCCAGAAGATCTTCCTCGTCAGTTTCGTGTTGATCACCCTCGCCTCAGTCATGCAGTTCTACGCCGAAACCGCGATGCAACTGTTCCTCTGTCGGGTGTTGATCGGCATTGGTCTGGGCGCCGGAGACCCAGGCGTTGACGTTGAATCAGGCGTGTTCGGTGAAGGAGGAAGGCGAAGCCTCTGTTGCGACTCCAAAGGTTGTGCTCGGTTCTCAGATTTGAGGTGATTCCTTGTGGGAGATTCTATGGTGTCTGATCAATTGCTTTCGCCACCAAGGCGGCTCCCACAGTGATCGCGTCGAATCCAGATTTTTCGTTCGGCGCTGAACCTGTGGGAGCCGGCTTGCTGGCGAAAGTGCCGTGCCAGGCAGCATTTCGTTGTCGGATGTACCGTTTTCGCCACAAAGGCTCCCACAATGGTTGAAATCACGGGTTACTCACCAAACTCAACCACTCGGTAAATAACTGCACCTTCGACAACCCCTGCTTGTCATTGGGTACGTCGAGCCAATAACCGTACGGGCCGATCACTTCCACGGGGGGGGATCGGCAGCAGGCTGCCGTTGGCCAGTTCGCGCTCGATCATTTGCCGGTCGATGACGGCCAGCCCACCGCCTGCCAACGCGGTGTTGATCACCTGATCCAAGGTACTGAACTCGATGCCCTGAGTTGCATCGACATCGATTCTTCCCACTGCACTCAACCAGTTTTCCCACACCTTCAGTCGTTTGCCTTCGTGCAGGATGTGCAGCAACGGAAAGCGGCGCAGGTCTGGTGCTTCGCCGTTTTCGAACAGTTCCGGGCTGGCCACGGCGATGTGCCGCTCCATCACCAGCAACTGGCTCTGGCAATGGGTATCCGCTTCCAGCCCGAAGCGAATGTGACAATCCACGTCGGCATACCCCTCATGACTGGCCTGATTGGTCACGCTGAGGCTGATCTCGGGATAGCGTTGCACGAAGGTGCGCAATTGCACCGATAGCCAGCGGGTGGCCCAGGTCGGCGGCGCGAGGATACGCAGCCGCTGGCGCAAATTCGGCACCCGCACCGATTGCAGGGCGCGTTCGATGTGATCGAATGCTTGAGCCAGATTCGGTGACAGCGCAGCGCCCGATTCGGTCAGCGACAAGCCGCGAGGCGTGCGAATGAAAAGGGTGACGCCCAGATAGTCTTCGAGCTGTTTGATTTGTCGGCTGATGGCGCCCTGGGTCACGTTCAGCGACTCGGCGGCCTTGCTGAAACTGCGATGGCGTGCGACTTCTTCGAAGATGCGCAAGGTGTTCAGCGAAGGCAATTGACGCATGTGACGGCTCCAGCGCTGATCCGTGAAGCAGCGAGCGATGTTGTTTTTGTGGGCATTCGATAGCGCGTATCTGACGCGGTTGCGCAGGGTGGCGCAAGGGCTGCGCGGCAAAAACGCGGCCCTTGTTCGTCCGATGGGGGGCTAACCTGTCTGATGGCTGTCTGGGTGAAGAATTCGTCATGTTCGTAGGCGAGAACCAGACGAAAATTTCACGGCGCGTGTTATACCGTAACGCCTCATAAAACAGTGTTGCGGGATGTTTATTCCGCAGATTCGGCAGGTCGAGTGATGAGTTCAGCGTTCAGCAAATTCTGGAGTGTCGATGCGGGTTGATCTGGATGTCGAAGGTGCAGCGCCTGCAAGCCTGCCCAGGTTTCAGCGCGCGAGCTTTCAGGTGCGTCGGCTGTCGCGATTGACCTACGTACTGGGCGCGATGGGCGTGATGGGCCTGGTGGTTTCGCTGTTCGTCGATCTGTTCTCTCCTAATTCTCTGTGGACTGCTGTGCTGACCAACAGCGCGGCGAGCCTATTGGTGCTCGCTTCTGCGTTGCAGTCTGCGCAGATCGTGGCGCTTTGGCGATCTCACGTGCTGGCCCCTGATGACGTCGAAGTCATGGCCGACGAGAATGCCGTTGCCGAAGAGCAGGGCTGGTACGACCGCCTGTTGGGACGTATCGGCGGGGCAGGGACCTCGATGGTCGGCCAGATCGGCGTGCCGGTATTCTGGCTGGCGGGGTGGTCGTTGCTGGCGTTGATCAGCATTGGCCTGGTCTGGAATTTCACCCTTGTCGGCAGCAACGTCGGCCTGATCGGCAACGTGGTCGGTGGCCTCCTGTTATTGATCGGCTTTGGCCTGCTGGTGCTGGAGCGGCAGTTCAGCAACGAGTCCGAAGCGAGCTGGCCCGAGTCCGAGCAATTGGCGCAGATCGCGCGGGCGGCCATTGGCACGTTGTTGGTCGCGGCGTTCTGCCTGTTCTTCTCCTCGGTTGATCGGGTCTGGCCTGCGCGTCTGGCGGTGCTGATCGGCCTGTTGCCGGGGCTGGTGGCGGTCGAACTGTTGATCCGCGCCCTGCTATCGATCTTCAGCCCGCGCAACGAGCGCCTTGAGCCGCGTCTTGTGGCCAGCAGCTTCATCGCCGGCCTCCTGCGTTGGCCACCGCGTCCGTTGACAGCGTTGCAGAACGAATTGCACAACCGTTTTGGCATCGACCTTCGGCAAGTCTGGGCGTTTACCTACATGCGTCGGGCATTTCTGCCTGTGCTGGCGGTGATCGTAGCTCTCGGTTGGCTGCTCAGTGGTGTACATGAAATCCCGATGCAGGGGCGGGGCATCTACGAACGTTTCGGCAAGCCGGTCGAGGTATTGGGGCCGGGGCTACACGCCGGGCTGCCATGGCCGTTTGGCACAGTGCTCCCGGTAGAGAATGGAGTGGTGCATGAGCTGGCGACCAGCGTCTCTGAGGGTGCCAGCACTGAACAGACCCTCGACCCCGCCGAAGGTCCGCCGCCCACTGTTGCCAACCGCCTGTGGGACGCCACTCACATCAACGACAAATCCCAAGTGATCGCCAGCGGTTCGGGCGACAAGCAGAGCTTTCAGATCGTCAACATGGACGTGCGCTTCGTCTACCGCATTGGCCTGGACGATCAGGCGGCCATGGCTGCGACCTACAACAGCGCCGACATTCCGAGTCTGATTCGCAGCACCGCCAGCCGCGTATTGGTGCACGATTTTGCCTCGCGGACCCTCGACGAATTGCTCGGTGAGCAGCGCACCGATCTGGCCGCCGATATCGGCAGCGCCGTCGCACGGGACCTGAAAAAACTCGACAGCGGTGTGGAAATTCTCGCGACGGTCGTCGAGTCGATTCATCCGCCCGCCGGTGCTGCCAATGCTTACCATGCCGTACAGGCCGCGCAAATCAGTGCGCAATCCTTGATTGCCCGTGAGCGTGGTGCGGCGGCGGATCAGGCCAACCTCGCCCAACTGCACGCCAGCATCGCCCACGATCAGGCCGCAGCGACGTCTCGCGAAGTCATGGCCACCGCGCAAAGTGCCGATCTGCGCTTCAGCGCCGAGCAACAGGGCTACGCCAAGGCCGGTCAGGCGTTTCTGCTGGAGCAGTACCTGAGCCAACTGACCCAAGGCATGACCCACGCCAAATTGCTGGTGCTGGATCATCGTCTGGGTGGCGGCAGCGCGCCGACCATCGATCTGCGTTCTTTCACTCTTCCGGTCGACCCCGCCACGTCGCCCAAATCAGCCGAACAGCCAGTGGCTGAATAAGGAGTCGTCCCTTGAGTCTGTTTCATTCCCACGATCATCACGATCACTCTGGCCATGGGCATCACCACGGTCACCACCATCATGGCGAAGATTCCGGTCCGGTCGGCTTTCCGTGGCGTCGGGCAGGGCTGGCGGCGGTGCTGATCGCCTTCGCGGTGGCCGCGGCGAGCCTGGTGCAGGTGCGCTCTGGCGAGGCGACGGTCGTCACTCGGTTTGGCAACCCGTCTCGCGTGCTGCTCGATCCGGGCCTGAGCTGGCGCTGGCCTGCGCCGTTCGAAGCGGCCATTCCTGTGGACTTGCGTTTGCGCACCACTTCCAGCGGCTTGCAGGACGTCGGCACCCGTGATGGGCTGCGCATCATCGTGCAGGCCTATGTCGCCTGGCAGGTGCAGGGCGACCCGGACAACGTGAAGCGCTTCATGCGCGCCGTGCAGAACCAGCCGGACGAAGCAGCGCGGCAGATCCGTACCTTCGTCGGCTCGGCACTGGAGACCACTGCGGCGAGTTTCGATCTTTCGAACCTGATTAACACCGACGCCAATCAAGTGCGCATCGGTGACTTCGAAAACCAGTTGCGCCAGCAGATCGACAAGCAATTGCTGGCCACCTATGGCGTGCGCGTCCTGCAAGTCGGTGTCGAGCGTCTGACATTGCCTTCGGTCACGCTCAACGCCACGGTCGACCGCATGCGCGCCGAGCGGGAAACCATCGCCACCGAGCGCACCGCCATCGGCAAGCGTGAAGCCGCGCAGATCCGTTCAGCCGCCGAGCGTGATGCGCGCATTGTCGAAGCCGAGGCGACGGTGAAAGCCGCCGACATCGAAGCGCAGTCTCGCGTGGAGGCGGCGCTGATCTATGGCCGCGCTTACGCCAGCTCGCCGCAGCTCTATAACCTGCTGCGCTCACTGGACACACTGGGCACCATCGTCGGCCCGACCACCAAGCTGATTCTGCGCACCGACGCCGCACCGTTCCGCGTGCTGGTCGACGGTCCGCCTGCCCTGGATGGCAAGCAGGACGGCAAAGCCGGGACGCAGCCATGAGTGAGCTGGACTCGACGCACATCGAGCGCCCGGTGGTGAACAGCCCGTGGCTGCAAGCCAGCCGTCTGGCGTTCCTCGGTTTGTACGTGGTGACATTGCTCGCGGCCCTCGGCTGGGCAGTGTCTAACGTGCGCCAGATCGACCCGCAAAACCGCGCCGTGGTGTTCCGTTTTGGTGAACTGGACCGCGTGCAGAACGCAGGCCTGCTGCTGGCCTGGCCGCAGCCCTTCGAACAAGTGGTGCTGTTGCCGTCAGCAGACCGCGTGATCGAGCGCCATGTGGAAACGTTGTTGCGCTCCCCCACAGCGCTTGCCGCTGACAAGGTCACCAGCTTCGCCACGCCGATGAGCGACGCATTGGCAGGTTCGGGTTTTCTGCTGACTGGTGATGCCGGTGTCGTACAGCTGGATGTGACGGCGTACTACAAGGTCACCGACCCCCGCGAGTTCGTGTTGCAGGGTGAGCACGTGCTGCCAGCCTTGGATCGTCTGGTGAATCGCAGCGCGGTCAGCCTCACGGCCGCGCGGGATCTGGACACGATTCTGGTGGCGCGCCCTGAACTGGTCGGCTCCGACAGCCAGGCCGCCGAGCGTCGCGAACGGCTGCGGGGTGATTTGGTGCAAGGCATCAACAAGCGTCTTGAAGAGCTGACGGCTACGGGCGTTGGACTGGGCGTGGAAGTGGTGCGTGTGGACGTGCAATCCAGCCTGCCCCCCGCTGCTGTGAACGCCTTCAACGCTGTTCTGACTGCCAGCCAGCAAGCCGATCAGGCCGTGGCCAACGCACGCACCGATGCCGAGAAACAGAACCAGACTGCCAACCAGCAGGCTGACCGTCTGTTGCAGGTCGCCCACGCCCAAGCCTCCGAGCGACTGGCCAAGGCACAGACCGACACTGCTGCCGTCACGGGGCTGGCACAGTCGATCCAGAACAAGAGCGACCCTGGCCTGTTGCTGCGCCTGTATCGCGAGCGCGTGCCCGGCATTCTCAAGCAGGCCGGTTCTGTGACGACGGTCGATCCCCATGACGATTCACGCCTGATCATTCAGGGAGCCGACAAATGAGTGGCGACGCCGCACACACCCATTCCCACGATCATCATGATCACCACCACGCGGAACCCGCCGCGCCCGGCAGTATGCTGACCCGCAACGAGCAGCGCAGCGCCGCGCGGCAACTCACGCTGGCGATGCTTGCGCTGGGACTGCTGGCGCTGGGGCTGGTCTGGCGATTCTTCGCACCCGAGCAAGTCGGCGTCAGCCAGCTGCTGTTGGGGGCTTCCTCGCTGCTGGTGGCAATTCCCGTGGTCGGTGCCGGTTGGCACAGCTTGCGCTACCCGAGCCTGCACGGCATCACCGATCAACTGATCGCGTTGGCGATGCTTGGCGCCTGGGCGACGGGCGACCTGATGACCGCTGCGTTGCTGCCGATCATCATGATCTTCGGCCACGTGCTGGAAGAGCGCAGCGTCATTGGTTCACAGGAAGCCATTCAGGCCCTCGGCAAGCTGACCCGCAGCCATGCGCGCCTGATCGCTCCTGATGGCTCGATTCGCGAAGTGGATAACGGCTCGCTGGTGGCCGGTGATCGCGTCGAAGTGCGCGCCGGAGATCGAGTGCCCGCCGATGGCTTGGTGATGTCTGGTCAGGCCAGCCTCGACACTGCACCCATTACGGGAGAATCTGTACCCCTCGAAGCCCGCGCGGGCATGGAAGTGTTCGGCGGTGCGATCAACCTCGACGGTCTGCTGCGCATCGAAGTGACGCGCATCGGCAACGAATCGACGTTGGGCAAAGTCATCGCACTCATGCAGAGCGCCGAGCGTTCGAAGCCGCCGATCACGCGGCTGCTGGAGCGTTACGCAGGCAGCTACATGGTGCTGGTGCTGCTGATCGCCGCCGTAACCTGGTTTGTCACCAACAATGCCCAGGCGATGCTCGCAGTGCTGGTCGCTGCGTGCCCTTGCGCGCTGGTGCTGTCGGCGCCTGCTACGGCCATCGCGGGAATCGCTGTAGCCGCCCGCCATGGCATTCTGATTCGCAGTTCAGCGTTCCTTGAAGAACTCGCCGACCTGACCTCGCTGGTGGTCGACAAGACCGGCACCCTGACCTACGGCAGCCTGCGCCTGCAATCGATAAAAGCCGAGGAGGGCGCGGGCGATGAGGTGGTTGCGCTGGCCGCAAGCCTGGGGTCTGCGAGTAGCCACCCGGTCAGTCGCGCGCTGGCGGGGTTGGTGGAGAAAGATCATCTGCTGGCGCTGGAAGACATTCGCGAGCGGCAGGGCTTGGGTGTTGTTGCGAAGACCGTTCGAGGCGAAGCAGCGTTGGGGCGTCCTGAACTGTTCGCGCAATTGGGTATAGCCACTTCACCCGTTCCCAACCATGACGGCCCGATTGCCGGGCTGGCCGTGAATGGGGTGTTTCTCGCGTGGCTGCTGCTGGCGGACAGCCTCAAGCCCGAGGCGCGTCAGGCCCTGGGTGAGTTGCGCGATTTGGGCATGGGGCGCCAGTTGCTGCTGACCGGCGACCGACAGAGCGTGGCCGATAGCCTGGGCGCCGAGGTCGGTATCAGCGACATTCAGGCGCAGGCGTTGCCTGAAGACAAGCTCAATCGGGTCATGGGCGAGATCAAAAGCGGCTTCCGGCCGATGGTGGTTGGCGACGGTATCAACGACTCCCTCGCGTTGAAAGCCGGCGTGGTGGGCGTTGCGATGGGCGCAGGCGGTGCTGACATCGCGTTGGCGTCGGCGGACATCGTGCTGATCGGCAGCGACCTGCGCCGCCTGGGCACCTGTGTGCGGTTGAGTCGTCAGTGCCGCTCGACGTTGCAGGTCAACGTGATCATCGGTCTGGGTTGGACGCTGGCGATTGTGGCGCTGGCGGCGTTCGGTGTGCTCGGTGCAGCAGGCGCGATGATTGCGGCGGTTTTGCACAACCTCAGCACACTGCTGGTGCTGGGCAACGCGGGGCGTCTGTTGCGCTTCCACGAACCTATCGCGAAATTTCACAATCCCGCTTAAGCCTTTTAATTCGGCGCTTTCAAGGAAAGCGCCGAAACAGACGCTCCCCCTAAGTATAAAAATTCGCTTGAGCTTTGAAGAACTCTGTAACAAATTACCAGTCAGTCATGAAGTGGGTGCTCCAACGCAGCAGGCTTCAAATTGGCTCGATCCTGGGGCAAGGAAGTACCCGGCATTAGGTTCGTCGCAGTTTTTCAAAAAAAGCCGATAGCCTCACGGTTCTCGTCTCGGACCGGTTTTGGACTACCCTTTTCCGTATTTGTGGATCAGGGGGTTATCTCAATGCTTGCGCAATTACCACCAGCGTTACAGAAGCTTCATCTACCACTGCGACTCAAGCTCTGGGATGGCAATGAGGTTGAACTGGGGGCTGACCCCAGCGTCACGATTGTCGTCAAGGACCCCTCGCTGGTGTCTGACTTCACCCACCCTAGCCTTGATCTGCTGGGCAGTGCGTTCGTTGAAGGGCGCCTGGAGCTGGAAGGCTCGATTAGCGAAGTCATGCGCGTTTGTGATGAATTGACCGCAGCGCTCGGGGACCCGGACGACGGTGTCGCGCCGGTCCGTACGCAGCACGACAAGGCCACCGATGCCAAGTCGATTTCCTACCATTACGACCTGTCCAACGACTTCTACCGGCTGTGGCTGGACAAGGACATGGTCTATTCCTGCGCTTACTTCAAGACCGGCGAAGAAACGCTGGATCAGGCCCAGCAGGACAAATTCCACCACCTTTGCCGCAAGCTGCGTCTCAAGCCTGGCGAGTATTTGCTGGATGTCGGTTGCGGCTGGGGCGGTTTGTCCCGTTTTGCCGTTCGTGAGTATGGCGTGAAGGTGTTCGGCATCACCCTCAGTCGCGAGCAACTGACACTGGCGCAGGAGCGGGTGAAGGCCGAAGGGCTTCAGGACCGTGTCGAACTGCAACTGCTCGACTATCGCGATCTGCCGCAGGATGGCCGCTTCGACAAGGTAGTGAGCGTCGGCATGTTCGAGCACGTCGGCCATGCCAACCTAGCGCTCTACGCCAAGTGTCTGTTCGGCGCGGTGAAGGAGGGCGGTCTGGTGATGAACCACGGCATCACCGCCAAGCACACTGACGGTCGCCCAGTCGGGCGCGGTGCAGGTGACTTCATTGATCGCTACGTGTTTCCCAATGGTGAGCTGCCGCACTTGGCGATGATCACCGGGTTTATCAGCGAAGCGGGTCTTGAAGTCGTGGACGTTGAAAGCCTGCGCCTGCATTACGCCAAGACGCTGGATCACTGGAGCATGCGGCTGGAGGCCAAGCTGGATGTTGCGGCGGCGATGGTGCCGGAGCAGGCGCTGCGGATCTTCCGTTTGTACCTGGCCGGGTGCGCGTATGCGTTCTCGAAGGGCTGGATCAACCTGCATCAGATCCTGGCGGTGAAGCCCCATGCCGATGGCGGCCATGACCTGCCATGGACGCGGGATGATCTGTATCGCTGATCTTGGCCTATGTAGCAGTCCAGCTTGACGGCGAAAGCGTCAGGGCAGACACAAGAATGTTGACTGACACGCCGCCTTCGCCAGCAAGCTGGCTCCCACAGTTTCGGTGCAGACAACGAGATTTGGATTCGCGGCGATTATTGTGGGAGCCGCCTTGGTGGCGAAGGCGTCAGGTCAAACAACATAGAAATTCCTATAGGACAACGGTGTTGCGGTTTCAGAGAATCGGTGAAATCAGCCGCGCCACGCGCATCCCCAACTGCTGCAAGTGATGCGTCTCCTTGCTCTCCTCTATGGAAATCTCATGGGCATTGCTGAAGTCATCGCTCAGCATCGCCTCGACCTCCCGCGCAAAATCCTCATCCACGGTCAGCAACATCAGCTCGAAATTCAGCCGGAATGAGCGGTTATCCAGATTGGCGCTGCCAATGGCTGAAATCTCGTTGTCCACCAGCACCACCTTTTGGTGCAGGAAACCCGGTTTGTAGCGGAACATTCGCACCCCAGCGCGCACTGCTTCGAAGGCGAACAGGCTGGATGCCGCATAAACGGTGTAGTGATCGGGTCGCGAGGGCAGCAACAGACGCACATCCACGCCACGCAGCACCGCTAAACGTAGTGCTGCTGACACCGCTTCATCGGGGATGAAATAAGGCGTGGTGATCCAGACCCGTTCGGTCGCCGCATGAATCGCCTCGACGAAGAACAGCGAGCACGTTTCCTGCCGGTCGGCGGGTCCGGTGGCAAGGAACTGACACAATACCCCGTTCTCTGGGTAGCGCTCGGGCAGAATTAGCGGCGGCAGTTCGCGGGTCGCCCAGAACCAGTCTTCGGCAAACGACTCCTGCAAGCACGCCACCACCGGCCCGACAATCGATACATGGGTGTCGCGCCACGGCGCAAGCGGAGGCTTGAGTCCCAGGTATTCATCGCCGACGTTATGGCCACCAACAAAACCCTTCACGCCATCCACCACCACAATTTTGCGGTGGTTGCGAAAGTTGATCTGGAAGCGGTTGAGCCAACCGCCACGGGTAGCGAAGGCCTTAATCTGCACCCCGCCTGCGCGCAGCTTCTCAACATAACTGGCGGGCAGGGCATGGCTGCCGATGCGGTCGTACAGCACAAAGACCTCAACGCCTTCGGCCGCTTTCTCTAGCAATAGGGACTGCAAGCGGCGCCCCAAGTCGTCGTCGTGAATGATGAAAAATTGCACGAACACCACACGCTTCGCCGTGCGGATGGCATCGAAGATGGCAGAGAATGTGGCGTCGCCATTGATCAGCAACTTCACCTGGTTATTCGCCAGGCACGGCATGCGGCCCAGCTTGGGCATGGCACGCAGAGACTCGTAAGCGGCTGAGCGCCGGGCGGCTACAGCCTCCTCGATCCACGGCTTCCAGTTGAAGTCGACGATGGCGTTGCGCATCTCGTCGTTCGCCTGGCGCCGCGCCTTGATGTAGGCGTCAAAGGTGCTGCGACCGAAAACGAGATAGGGGATGAGCGTGATGTAGGGGATGAAAATCAGCGGCATCGCCCATGCAATCGAGCCTTGTGCGGTTCGTACGGTCAGCAACGCATGAATCGCTGCTACGATGCCGATCAGATGAGTGAAGCCAAGCAAATAGCCAAAGAAATACGGGCTGTGGTAATCCATGCGCAACCTTGTGCTCGCGGCGTAGGTGTCTAACAGACCACAGCGCGCGGGGATTGTCGCTATTTTCTTGCGGCTGCAACTGGTCCGGGAATTCGCCGTCTAAGCGTCATCGTCGGGTGGCTGATGTCCGGTCAGCAGCCTGCACTCAACAGCTTCAGTGCAAACAGGAAATCAGGTTCATGAAAAAGCGCGTATTGGCGTTGATGGTTTGTCTGGCCGCGCCCTTCGCTCAAGCGCAGGTGCTGCAGCCCGGTTTGTGGGAACTGACGTCGAGCAACATGCAGGTCGATGGGCAGCAGATGCCGGACATGCAGGTGATGCTCGCGCAACTGCAAATGATGGCGCCGCAGCAGCGGGCTGCGATGGAACAAATGCTGGCAAAACAAGGTATTACGTTGGGCGGACAAGGCGTGCGGGTGTGCCTGACGCCGGAACAGGTGAAGAATGAGCAGATCCCGCTGACTGATCCGAAGACAGGCTGCAACCAGCAGATCACCGATCGCAATGGCCCGACGTGGAAATTCAAATTCAGTTGCCCTCGTGCGCAAGGCACTGGCATTGCGCAGTTCCAGAGCGATCGCCAGTTCACGACTCACGTTGTCGGTTCGTTCAACGCCACTGGCCAGCAGCAGAACGGCAGCATGGACACCAAGGCTGTCTGGCTGGGTCAGAACTGTGGAACCGTCAAGCCTCGTACCTGAATGACCGTTCGTCTGAACGCCCCGCCAGCCGGGGCGTTTTAGTGTTCGCAGCTAAAACGTTGAGGCTGTTCCACGTGGAACATCTTGTTGTTTCACTTGAGTTTTTTGCCGTTACCCATTGTTTTAATGCGAAAACTTCAACGCCAACCTATCAAAAGCTTCATCTTTGACACTGTGCGGGCATGTTATATTGTTGCGAAGAATGTCACCTTTTTTCGGAACGTGTCATGCACCGACGTCAAATGCTGCTCAATATGCTTTTGGCCAGCGCCGCCTTCGCGCTTCCTTTCTCTGTCAACGCCACGCAGATTCGCAACGCTCGCCTTTGGCGCTCCGACAGCAAGCTGCGGCTGGTCTTCGATCTCAGCGGCCCGGTGCAGTACAAGACGTTCACGCTGAGTGCGCCTGAGCGCATCATCATCGACATCAGCGGCGCACGTCTGGAAGGCAACTTCAGCCAGCTCGCACTGGAGAACACGCCGATCAAAGGAATTCGCTCGGGGCATTTCGGGCAGGGCGACACGCGTATCGTGCTCGACCTCGCGTCCCCCGTTCAGCTCAACAGCTTCTTGCTAGGACCTGAAGGTGCGCAAGGCAATCGACTGGTGCTGGATCTGGGGCATGACGTTGCTGCCCACGCGCCGGTGCAACTGGCTGCCGCGCCTGCGGCGGCTGCTAAACAACCTGCGCCCGTGACTGACAAGGCTCATCCCAAGCGCGACATCATGGTGGTGGTCGATGCAGGTCATGGCGGTAAAGACCCGGGCGCCATCGGCTCCAAAGGCGAGCGCGAGAAAGATGTGGTGCTGTCCATCGCACAGTTGCTCGCCAAGCGCCTGAAGCGTGAGAAAGGCTTCGATGTGCGATTGGTGCGCAACGACGACTTCTTCGTGCCACTGCGCAAGCGCGTCGACATCGCCCGCAAATACAACGCCGACATGTTCATCTCCGTCCATGCCGATGCGGCGCCACGGCTGACGGCCTCCGGCGCGTCGGTCTTTGCGTTGTCGGAAACCGGCGCGACCTCGGCAACCGCCCGCTTCATGGCACAGCGCGAGAACGATGCGGACCTGATCGGCGCCAACAGTCTGCTCAACCTCAAAGACAAAGACCCGATGCTGGCGGGCGTGATTCTGGATATGTCGATGAACGCCACCATCGCTGCCAGTCTGCAACTGGGCCACTCGGTGCTGGGCAGTCTGGAAGGCGTGACCACGTTGCACCAGAAGCGCGTGGAACAGGCAGGTTTTGCGGTGTTGAAGTCGCCGGACGTGCCCTCGATTCTGGTCGAGACCGGCTTCATCTCCAACAGCCGCGACAGCCAGCGCTTGGTGACGGCGCGTCATCAGCAAGCGGTGGCCGATGGCTTGTTTGACGGCATGAAGAGGTACTTTGAGCGCAATCCGCCGGTAGGGTCGTTCGTGGCTTGGCGTCAGGAGCAGAAGGCGGCGGAGCAGGCGCTCGTTTGATTCAATGAGTCCTGCGCGCTTTTTGTGGGAGCCGGCCGGGCGGCGCTCCGCTTGCTGGCGAATGCAATCTGTCTGACCACAGCAGGTGTATGACACACCGCGTTCGCCAGCAAGCCGGCTCCCACACATTAATCCGTGCCCTACTAGCGGCAACCCATCACCCGATCACAGGTGATCTTGCTCCGGCTGCCGCTGGAGCTGGACACCCGGCTGATGGTCGTCCAGCCCACTTTCTGGATTGTCCCCACCCACGCCTCGCCATCCGAGGCCAGCCCCGTAAAGAACGTCAGCGACCCATAGCGGCTGTTGGTCTGTGCCCAACTGCGTTTGTCCGCGCTTTCGTAACCGCGCAAATACATCGTCGTGCCTGCCATCGCCACGCTGTATTGGTTGTTGTAAGCGTCGATGCACGCCAGTAACGTCGCGCTGCGCGTGCACAGCGCCTGATCCAGTTTTGGTGACGGCGGTGCTGCAAACGCCTGCGCGCTCAACAGCAAAACAAACCCGGCAAAAACGTTGAAAACCCTGACCATCGAGCGGACCTTGTAAAAAGTGTTAGCAGGTTTGTATTGTTATACTATAACGTAAAACCCACCTGAACCTGCTACCTGATGAGACTCCCATGAACCGTCTTCCCGTTACCGTCCTGTCCGGCTTTCTCGGTGCCGGTAAAAGTACCCTGCTCAACCATGTGCTGCGCAACCGCGAAAACCTGCGTGTCGCGGTTATCGTCAACGACATGAGCGAAATCAACATTGATGGCAGTGAGGTCCAGCGCGACGTCAGCCTCAATCGCGCCGAAGAAAAACTCGTGGAAATGAGCAACGGTTGCATCTGCTGTACCCTGCGCGAAGACTTGCTGGAAGAAGTCAGCCGCCTGGCCAACGATGGCCGCTTCGATTACCTGCTCATTGAGTCCACGGGCATTTCCGAACCGCTTCCCGTGGCCGAGACGTTTACCTTTCGCGACGAGAACGGACAGAGTCTCGCCGATATCGCGCGGCTGGACACCATGGTTACCGTGGTCGACGGGCTTAATTTTCTGCGGGACTACCAGGCTGCCGAAAGTCTGGCGACCCGTGGCGAAACGCTGGGCGAGGAAGATGAGCGTTCGATCACCGATTTGCTGATCGAACAGGTCGAATTCGCGGATGTGATCCTCATCAGCAAGATCGACCTGATCAGCGCAAGCGACCGCCAGGAATTGATGGCCATTCTTCAACGCCTCAACAGCCAGGCCGAAATCCTGCCGATGGTGATGGGCGCAGTGCCCTTGGGCAAGATTCTCGATACCGGACGTTTTGATTTCGAACGCGCCGCCCAGGCGCCGGGCTGGCTCAAGGAACTGCGCGGCGAACATATGCCGGAAACCGAGGAGTACGGCATCGCATCAACGGCCTATCGCGCCCGTCGTCCGTTTCACCCGCAGCGCTTTTTCGACTTCATCAACGGTGAGTGGACCAACGGCAAACTACTGCGCTCCAAAGGCTTCTTCTGGCTGGCGAACAAGCACCAAGAGGCAGGGAGCTGGTCCCAGGCGGGTGGTCTGATGCGCTACGGCTTTGCCGGGCGCTGGTGGCGTTTCGTGCCCAAAGAGCACTGGCCGCAGGACGAGGAAAGCACCGAAATCATCATGCGTAACTGGATGGCGCAGAGTGGCGATTGCCGTCAGGAGTTGGTGTTTATTGGGCAGAATATCGATTTTGATCAACTGAATGCCGACCTTGATGCTTGTCTGCTGACGGACATCGAAATGGCGGCGGGCGTTGAAGGCTGGACGCAGTTGGCCGATCCGTTTGGGGATTGGCACGGCGAGGCGGCGTAACTCGATGGAATTCCTGTAGGAGAACAACTGTGGGAGCGAATTCATTCGCGAGAGGCCGGTACATTCGATAGAGATGTGTCGACTGTACCTACGCATCGCGAATGGGTTCGCTCCCACAGGGATATCGTGCGCTTGTCAGATCCGGGAATGGATCTGGACGGTTATTGCGCCTTCCACACACCCTTACTCTGCTGCTCACAGAACGGCTTCAAAAACGCCGCATCGCTGGCCACGCCGTAATAGTGAATGTTCTGCCGATAGGGCATATTGGCGACTTGCGCGTTGCTGCACTGGCCAAATGACCCAGATGGGCACTGGTCCGCGTAGGTCACTTCGACCTTCTGATCCTTGAGCTGTGGTTTGCAAAAGCCGTCGTGGAACAGATCCGGCGGGATGGTGAGATTTTCCTGACAGACCTTCACGTCAAGCCGTTCGCCCTGACTGTGGACAACACAGGATTCAGCCCACGCCTGATTCGACGTGATGGCCAGCAGCACCAACGCCAGCCGCGCGGGCAGCCAGATTGCTCGCATTGATTACCTCCGTCTGCGCTCGTTTTCGGGAGCGACGTTCAAGAATGGCCGGACATGCTGCAGAACATTCCCACCCATGTCATTGCTGGCCCTTTGGGCGCGGGCAAGACCAGTCTGATCAAACACCTGCTGTCGCAGAAACCGGCGCATGAACGCTGGGCGATTCTGATCAACGAATTTGGCCAGATCGGGCTGGATGCTGCGCTGCTCGCCACGGCCGAGGATGGTATCGCACTTGGCGAGGTGGCTGGCGGCTGTCTGTGCTGCGTCAATGGCGCGCCATTTCAGATCGGGCTGGGCCGTCTGCTACGCAAGGCGAGACCGAATCGCGTGTTCATCGAGCCTTCCGGTTTGGGCCATCCGGTGCAATTGATGGCGCAATTGAGAGAGCCACCCTGGGTGGGGGTACTCGCCGTTCAACCCAGCGTGGTCGTGCTCGATGCCCAGTCGCTTGCCGCCGGAAAGCCGCTTTCACAGACTCAACACGAGGCTGTGCAGAGCGCCGGTTTGTTGGTGCTCAACAAATCGGCCGGGCTCGACGACGCGCGACGACAGTTCATCGGCGAGTCTTTACCTGATCGGGCGTTATTCTGGACGGAGCTG
Organism: Pseudomonas sp. Pseu.R1; assembly: GCF_045764065.1. NCBI lineage: Bacteria > Pseudomonadati > Pseudomonadota > Gammaproteobacteria > Pseudomonadales > Pseudomonadaceae > Pseudomonas > Pseudomonas sp. Pseu.R1. Next base: position 3,554,559 of record NZ_JBJGEE020000001.1, read on the forward strand.
AGCGCGGTACCGCTGGAGCGTTTGCCGGGCGTCGAGGTGCAGGGCATCGAGGGTGTGGATAACTTCGTCGCGCCCAAGACCCTCGCGCAATGGCCTGCTGTCTGGGCCGATCCCATGACCCCGATTTGCCTGAGCCAAGGGCAGGCGGAGGGTTGGAGCATTGGCTGGCGCTGGCATCCTGACCGGGTGTTCGACGGCGCGAAAGTGCAGAGTTGGCTGCGAAGCCTTGACTGGCGGCGTGCCAAGCTGGTTATCCACAGCGCAGACGGGTGGATATCCGCGAACGCACTGGAGGGGAGTGCTCTGAACTGGGCGCCGAGCGAGTGGCGCAAGGATTCGCGGATTGAATTGATCTTTGCAGAGCCTCAGGACGAGGTCAGGTTGAATGCACAGTTGGCAGAGTGCGCAGCCTAGCGGCTGTTATCCACAGTGAATCACTGCTTCCATTTGTTGTGTTCCTGCCGCCATTCGCTGAGCTGAATGATTTCGGCAGTCGGTTTGGGGTCTTTGATTTCGAACGGGTAGGGCGCCAGCTCGATCTGCGCGGTGTGGGCGCCGAACATGGTGATCGTGCCGGGATGGCGTTGCTCGCCCGTCACGGTGAATTCGAAGTTATACACACGCGCCAGACGCTTGCGACCCTCGTTGTCGCGTTTGAACGTGATGCGACGCAGCGCAACATTGCCGTCGAGCAATTCGATATCGAGCTTGGCGCAGTGCTGCTTGACGCGCTCCAACGCCCGTTCGCGCAAACCATGGGAATGCCACAGCCATGCGCCAGCGGTTGCCAGCAACATCAGGACGAAAATATTGCCCAGGGTCAGCATGAAAAGAGAGCTCCAACAGAAGACGTTCAGCTTAACTGCGTCAGGTCACCGACAGCCATAGCCCGATGGTTTAATTTCGCTTCACTTCGTCCGGCATCGCCACTACTGTGCTTTCCCGGCTTCAGGAACCTGTCATGAAACGTTCGCCTCATCTACTCGCAATCCAGTCCCACGTGGTCTTCGGGCACGCTGGCAACAGCGCGGCCGTGTTCCCTATGCAGCGTATCGGCATCAATGTCTGGCCGCTGAATACCGTTCAGTTCTCCAACCACACTCAGTATGGACACTGGACAGGCGAAGTGCTGGCGCCGCAGCAAATTCCTGCGCTGGTCGAAGGGATCGCCGGCATTGGCGAGTTGGGCAACTGCGATGCGGTGCTTTCAGGCTATCTGGGCAGTGCGGCGCAGGGGCGGGCGATTCTGGCGGCGGTGGCGCAAATCAAACGGGCCAATCCGCGCGCGCTGTACCTGTGCGACCCAGTGATGGGGCATCCCGAAAAAGGCTGCATCGTGCCGCAGGAGGTCAGTGATTTTCTCTTGGAGGAGGCCGCCGCGGTGGCTGACTTCCTTTGCCCGAATCAACTGGAGTTGGACAGCTTTTCGGAGCGCAAACCGAGCGGATTGATGGATTGTGTGGCGATGGCTCGCGCGCTGTTGGCCAAAGGTCCAAAAGCGGTGGTGGTCAAGCACTTGGCCTACCCCGGCAAGTCGGACGACAGTTTTGAGATGTTGCTGGTGACTGAGCACGAGAGCTGGCACTTGCGCCGCCCGTTGCTGGCGTTTCCGCGCCAGCCGGTGGGGGTAGGTGACCTGACATCAGGGCTGTTCCTGTCGAAAGTCCTGCTGGGCGATGATCTGCGCAGCGCGTTCGAATTCACCGCATCGGCGGTGCATGAGGTGCTGCTGGAAACCCAGGCTTGCGGCAGTTACGAGCTGGAACTGGTCCGGGCGCAAGACCGGATTGCGCACCCGCGGGTCAAGTTTGAGGCAACCCGGCTGGATGTCTGACAGACACATGATCGTTCCCACGCTCTGCGTGGGAATGCCGTTCTGAACGCTCTGCGTCCATCGCCGGGGTGACGCAGAGCGTCACGGGATGCGTACCCACGCAGAGCATGGGCACGATCAAACGCCATCGCGGATTCATCCGCGATGAGGGCTTTCAAACGCCAACGATTTCGATCAAACCCCGTCTTCGCGAATCTCGCGATACCGCTTTTCCAGCTCCTGACGAATCTGCCGACGCTGCTGCGCCTGTACGTAACGCCGTTTGCCTTCACTGGTCTCCGGCGTCAGCGGCGGGACGCCGGCTGGCTTGCGCTGGTCATCAACGGCCACCATGGTGAAGAAGCAACTGTTGGTGTGACGCACGGAGCGTTCACGGATGTTTTCCGTCACCACCTTGATTCCGACTTCCATGGACGTGTTGCCGGTGTAGTTCACTGAGGCGAGGAAGGTCACCAGTTCGCCAACGTGAATCGGTTCGCGGAAAATTACCTGATCCACCGACAGCGTCACGACGTAACGGCCCGCGTATCGGCTCGCGCACGCGTAGGCGACTTCGTCGAGGTATTTCAGAAGGGTGCCGCCGTGCACGTTGCCAGAAAAGTTGGCCATGTCCGGGGTCATCAAAACAGTCATCGACAGCTGGGCGTTTCCGGGTTCCATAGCGTGCTCACGGTCAGGTTGAGTCAATTGGCACCTCGGGTGGGTGCTCGAATGTCATGCGGCCATTAGAACCGACATTATCGGGACGCTGGCAGTGCGCTTGCCGTCACGCCCGGTGTCGATCTGTTTCCATATATTGCACCGCCTTTATCCGCTTTTGTGCGGTGTTAACCTGCGAAAACCCTTGGATGGGGTAATTCCTGCGTTCTACCCGGAAAATTCCGGCCCTGCTAACGAGTTTTCGTACGGCAGTCGTTGGTATTTCCGTCGAGAACGCGCATCTTCTCGCAGTCACAAGGAGCCACGTCATGCATGCCATCAGCTTTATTCAGGATCTGGCAGTCATCATGCTGGTGGCGGGGGTGGTGACGGTCCTGTTTCACCGTCTCAAGCAGCCCGTGGTGCTCGGTTACATTGCAGCCGGTTTCATCATCGGCCCCCACACCCCGCCGTTCGGCCTGATTCATGACGAAGAAACCATCAAGACCCTCGCCGAATTGGGGGTGATCTTCCTTATGTTCTGTCTGGGGCTGGAGTTCAGCCTGCGCAAATTGTTCAAGGTGGGCGCCACTGCATTCATTGCCGCCTTTCTCGAAATCATGCTGATGATCTGGATCGGCTACGAGATAGGCCAGTTCTTCGGCTGGAGCACTATGGATTCGCTGTTCCTGGGCGCGATTCTGGCAATTTCCTCCACCACGATCATCGTCAAGGCGCTCAACGACCTGAAGATGAAGAATCAGCGCTTCGCTCAACTGATCTTTGGCGTGCTCATCGTCGAGGACATTCTCGGCATTGGCATCATCGCGCTGCTGTCGGGGATCGCCGTAAGCGGTACGGTCAGTTCCGGCGAGGTGTTCTCCACGGTTGGCAAGCTGTCTCTGTTCATGATCGTCGCACTGGTGATCGGCATTTTGCTGGTGCCGCGTTTGCTGGCTTACGTCGCGAAATTCCAGAGCAATGAAATGTTGCTGATTACCGTACTGGGACTTTGCTTTGGTTTCTGTCTGCTGGTCGTAAAGCTGGAATACAGCATGGTGCTGGGCGCATTCCTGATAGGCGCGATCATGGCGGAGTCCAAGCAATTGGCGAAGATCGAGCACTTGATCGAACCCATTCGCGACATGTTCAGCGCCATTTTCTTCGTCGCCATCGGTTTGCTGATCGATCCACAGATTCTGCTCGACTACGCCTGGCCGATTGCGGTGATCACCGTTGCGGTGGTGCTGGGCAAGATGCTGTCCTGCGGCCTTGGCGCCTTTATCGCAGGCAACGATGGCAAGACTTCATTGCGCGTCGGCATGGGGCTGTCACAGATTGGCGAGTTTTCTTTCATCATCGCCGCGCTGGGGATGACGTTACAGGTCACCAGCGACTTCCTCTATCCCGTAGCTGTGGCGGTTTCGGCCATCACCACGCTGCTCACGCCGTATCTGATTCGCGCCGCCGATCCATTGTCCCACTCTCTTGCCGGGATCGTTCCTACGCGCATGGCACGTGTTTTCGGGTTGTATGGGGAATGGCTGCGCAGTATTCAGCCACAAGGGCAGAGTGCATTGCTTGCCTCCATGATTCGCAAGATCCTGCTGCAAGTGGGGGTGAATCTGGCGCTGGTGGTGGCGATTTTCTTCTGCGGCGCGTACTTCGCTGAGCGTATTGGCGATTACTTCAGCGAATGGGTCGCCGAGGTGGGCCAGCAAAAGGCCTGGATCTGGGGGGCGTCGTTGCTGTTGTCGCTGCCATTCCTGATCGCGGCGTACCGCAAGCTCAAGGCGCTGTCGATGTTGCTGGCCGAGATGAGCGTGAAGCCGGAAATGGCGGGGCGTCATACCGAGCGCGTGCGCAGGGTGATCGCCGAAGTGATCCCGTTGCTGTCGCTGATGGTGATTTTCCTGCTGATCGCTTTGTTGTCGGCGAGCATGCTGCCGACCAGCGAGTGGTTGCTGTTGATCGTTCTGGTGGCGGGGGTGGTGGCTGCGGTGCTGTGGCGCTGGTTCATCCGCGTGCACACGCGCATGCAGATCGCGCTGTTGGAGACGCTGGGGAACCATCAGGAGCCTTCCGAGCATTGAGGTGCTGAAGGCTCCTGAGGGGAGGGAACGTCTCAGCTTTCCAGCCAGACATCCCGTGCCCAGTGCCAGACCGATTCCCAGCTTTCTTCGGTGACGAGTTCTTCTTCGCCGGACCACAGCACTACGGTGCCGTCTTCCTCGACGCAGTAGTAGTCGTCGCCGTCCTGGCAGATCGGAATCAGGTCGCGCGGGACACCGGCGTCCCACGCGTTGGCCGCCACTTCTGGCAGGTAGGTGTGCGAACCCGGATCGGTGACCGTCACCGGCTCAAGGCTGCCGTAGACCACGTCGCTGACGTGCAGCAGGAATTCCTTGAAGACAAAAGGAATGTTGATGAACAGCTCTTCTTCGATTTCGACAAGCTGATCTTCGTCCGGCAGCTCAAGCGGGACGGGGACCGGCTCATTGGCTTCACGGAGTTGTTCGATGACTTCTTCCACGACGTGGACCCTCTAACGATTGGCGCGGTTTATACAGTAGCTCAAAGACATCACCAAATTAACCGCGGCCCCTAAAAAACAAAACCCCGATCGCAGTCGGGGTTTTGGATTAGCGAAGTGGCAAAGAGTTTCAGCCGTTCTGGCGGATACCTGCCACCAGCCAAGGCTGGTTTTCGCCTGGGGCGCGTTCCATGTTCCAGCTTTCGCTGAACACTTCGCCTTGGTCGAAGCGCGAGGTCTTCGCCACACCGCTGAAGGTCAGGGTCGCGATGGTCTTGTCGGCGCGGTCGTCGACACCTTCCAGTCGCACGGTGAGGTTGTCGATGTAGGTCGACTGGAAGCCATCACCCAGATCCGCACGTTCTTTTTTCAGGAACTGCAACATTTGCGGGGTCACGAACTCAGCGATCTTGTCCATCTCGTTCGCGTCCCAGTGCTGCTGCAGCGACTGGAAGTGTGTACGTGCGGCTTCGATGAAGCGCTCTTCGTTGAACCAGGCCGGTGCGTTGATCACAGGGCGAGCCGACGCGGCAGGCGAACCACCGAACATCGAGTTGGTGTTCTGCGCAGGCTGTTCGAACGTTTCACGCTGGTACGGTGCGCCAGCCGGTGCCATTTGCGGCTGCTGCTTGCGACGACGTGCGGCGATAAAACGGAAGATCACGAAGGCGATGATCGCCATGATCAGGATGTCGAAGAACTGCATGCCCTGGAAACCGCCGCCCATGAACATGGAGGCCAGCAGGCCACCGGCAGCGATGCCGGCCAAGGGACCAAGCCATTTGGAAGCACCGCCTGCGGCTGGCGCAGGACGGCCGGCGGCGTTAGGGGCAGCGGCAGGAGCGGAAGGGGCCGTTTGGCGCGCCTGGTGAGTCGGCGCCGAGCCCATGCTCTTGCCACCACCAAAACGCGCGGCGTTGGCGTCCAGACTCATGGTGAGTCCGATGACCAGCGCCAGAGCGATGCTAAGAAAACGTTGCATAGTGGGAATTCCCGTTTGTGGATTGCACGCGCGCCATATTGAACAGGACAAATGTGTCTGACCAGCGACCAAATGTTTCTGGCTTTTGCGTGGATCTCAATAGCGCCCATAAGACTTGGGTTGTAGGGCTATGGAGAAAGTTCTGTAGGAAAGATGGGGGGCATTCGTAGGAATGCAAGCCATCGTGGATTATGGCCATGACATTCGTGACGACGCGGATCCCCTGTGGGGGCGAATTCATTCGCGAGAGGCCAGTGCAGCCGCTAGAACATCATGGGTTGAAAAACCGCATCGTGAATGAAATTCGCTCCCACAGTTGTCTCCGGTTTCAGGCTCTGATCAAACCGGCTCCAGCTTTGCGTACCCCAGCATCAACCACTTGCTGCCTTCGGCGAAATTCACTTGAACCCGCGCCTGTGCGCCAGAGCCTTCGAAATTGAGGATCACGCCTTCGCCGAAGACCGCATGCTGCACACGCTGACCCAGCGAGAACTGGCTCTGCGGAATGCCCTCGCCTTCGAAAAGGCGACTGGGCGCCATGGTCTTGGAGCCGCCGAACGGGCGCGACACGCTGTTGGACAGGCGCACTTCCTGAATCAGATTTGGCGGCACCTCGCGTACGAAGCGCGACACCTTGTTGTAGGTCTCGCTGCCGTACAAGCGTCTGGTTTCGGCGTAGGTCAGCACCAGATGCTGCATGGCGCGGGTAATGCCCACGTACGCCAGGCGGCGTTCTTCTTCCAGACGGCCCGGCTCCTCCAGGCTCATCTTGTGCGGGAACAGGCCTTCTTCCATGCCGACGAGGAACACGTACGGGAATTCCAGACCTTTGGCGCTGTGCAGCGTCATGAGCTGAATGCTGTCTTCGTGTTCATCGGCCTGAGTGTCGCCCGCTTCCAGCGATGCATGGCCGAGGAAGGCGGCCAGCGGGGTCAGGTCTTCTTCGTCTTCACTGTTCTCGAAGGCGCGGGCGGCGCTGACCAGTTCCTCAAGGTTTTCTACCCGAGCCTGGCCTTTCTCGCCTTTTTCTTCCTGGTGGTAGGTGATCAGCCCGGACTGCTCGATGACGGTTTGGGTCATCAGATGCAGCGGCATGTCCATGACCTTGGCCGACAGGTTCTCGATCAGTTCGATGAACGCGCCCAAGGCACTGGCGGCGCGGCCGGTCAGGCCTTTGTTGGCGACCAGCAAACGCATGGATTCCCACATCGACACATCGGCGTGGCGCGCGTGTTCGCGAATCGCTTCGACAGTCTTCTCGCCGATACCCCGTGGCGGCACGTTGATCACCCGCTCCAGCGCCGAGTCGTTGCCACGGCCATCGAGCAGGCGCAGGTACGCCATGGCGTTCTTGATCTCGGCACGTTCGAAGAAGCGCTGGCCGCCATAGATACGGTACGGAATGCGCTCGCGCAGCAGCGCTTCTTCCAGCACCCGCGACTGGGCGTTGGAGCGGTAGAGAATGGCGATGTCGCTGCGGGACAGGCCGGTCTTGATCGCGCTTTCGATGGTCTCGACCACGTAGCGCGCTTCGTCGTGTTCGTTGAACGCGGCGTAAAGGCTGATCAGTTCGCCATCGCCGACGTCCGTCCACAGCTCTTTGCCCAAGCGTCCGCTGTTGTTGACGATGAGGCCGTTGGCGGCTTTCAGGATGCTGGCCGTGGAGCGATAGTTCTGCTCCAGACGAATGGTTTCAGTGTCCGGGAAGTCATCGGAATACTGATGGATGTTCTCGATCTTCGCGCCGCGCCAGCCGTAAATCGACTGATCGTCATCGCCCACCACCATCAGGCTGTCGCCGCCCTTGGCCAGCAGACGCAACCAGGCGTACTGAACGGCGTTGGTGTCCTGGAATTCGTCCACCAGAATGTGGCGGAAGCGCCGCTGGTAGTGCTCCAGCAGGCCTTTGTTGTCGCGCCACAGGTCCAGTGCACGCAGCAACAGTTCGGAGAAGTCGATGACGCTCGCCCGTTGGCAGGCTGCCTCGTAGTTCTCGTAGATGGCTTTCATGGTACTCAGGAACAGGTCGCCGGACGCCTGAATGTGCTTGGGTCGCAGGCCTTCGTCTTTCTGGCCGTTGATGAACCACTGCGCCTGACGCGCAGGCCATTTCTGCTCGTCCAGTCCCATTTCGCGGATCACCCGCTTGACCAGGCGTTGCTGGTCGTCGCTGTCGAGAATCTGGAAGTTCTGGTTCAGGCCCGCTTGCTGCCAGTGCGCGCGCAGCAAGCGGTGCGCCAGGCCGTGGAAGGTGCCAACCCACATGCCCGCCGGGTTGATTCCCATCAGTTGTTCGATGCGGTGGCGCATCTCGGCCGCGGCCTTGTTGGTGAACGTCACCGACAGGATCGAATGCGGCGATGCGTTTTCGACCTGGATCAGCCAGGCGATACGGTGCACCAGCACGCGGGTTTTGCCGGAGCCAGCGCCAGCGAGAACCAACTGACGACCAACGGAAGCGGCGACCGCCTGGCGTTGGGCATCGTTGAGGGAATTAAGCAGGAGGGAGAGGTCGTCGTTATGCATCGGCGCATTCTAGGGGGCAGGGGGATGGCGGGCAAACCCTAACGCCGGTCGGTCGTGAAAAGCTGTCCGGATTACTTGTAGGAGCGTGGCCTGTCCCGCGATCTGCCGGGAACCGGCAGCAAACCCAGAGCACGCGGGGTAACCCGACAAATAGAAGTCGCTGACTTTACGACTGCTTCGCAGCCGATCGCGGGACAAGCCACGCTCCTACAGAGGTGTGTGCAATTCGTATGGGCGGTAACCATTCATGCATTTTATTTTTCTGACTGTATGGTCTCGCCAATGGCTTGTGTATGCTCCGCTGACGTTCAAGGCTCACCAATTATAAGAACCGCCATGACCACCAGCTCAGAAGCCCCGGCCGACTCTGTGGCGACACGCCGTGTCATCCGCAAACGTTACGCCACCCAGCTTGCCGTCGAGCGCACTCGTCTTCTTTATCAGGGGTCGATGCTGCCGACCCTGTTCATGTTCATCAATGGTCTGCTGTGCGCCTGGCTGCTCTGGAGCCCGGAGCGCTATGTGTTGGTCAGCATTTGGGTCGGCTGGCTGTCGGCGCTGGTGTGCCTGCGAATTCTGCAAGTGGCGGCGTTTCGAGCTGCCTCGCAGGAGCGTCAGGCGCATCCGATCTGGAAGCGCATGTTTCTTGCGGGAGCGTGCGTCAGCGGCTTCACGTTATCCAGCGCCGCGTTGGTGCTGGTCCCTGCGGAAAGCTTCGTTCAGCAGGCGTGGGTGTTCGGTCTCATCGGCGCGGCGACGTTGTCCGCGAGCGTGGCCTATGCGGCGAGTATTCCTGCCTTTCTGACGTTCGCCGTCCCCTGTCTGCTGCCGCCAATCGTGTATCTGTTCTGGGGTGGCGACGTGCCGTTGCGCGGATGGGGCTGGCTAGGGCTCATTCTGTTGCTTGCGCTTATCGTTGTCGCTGCGCAGGTCAATCGTTTGATTCAGCGTGGTCTGATGCGCCGCTTTCAGAACCTGGCGCTGATCGAGCACTTACAACAGGCGCAAGCTAAAAGCGAAGAGCTTAATCGAGAGCTGGCCAGGCAGTACGAAGAGCGCACGCGCTACCTCTCCCATTACGATGAGTTGACTGGCCTGGCGAATCGGGCGCTGTTCAACGAGCGTCTGCGCGAAGCCAATCAGCGTGTGCGTCAGGGCGGGCGCAATCTGGCGCTGCTGCACATCAACCTCGATCGCTTCAAGTTGCTCAACGACAGCCTCGGACACGACATCGCCGACCAGTTATTGCGCCATGTGGCGCGGCGGTTGATCGCAGAGCTGTCGGACGCTGACACCGTGGCGCGCTTGTCTGCCGATGAGTTTGCTGTCCTGCTCGATTCTCACGGCAATTTGACGGCGCTGGCGCGGGTGACCACACGTTTGCTGGCCAAGTTGCGCTCGCCGACGCCGGTCGCCGGCCACGACCTGGTGGTGAGTGCGTCGATTGGCATCGCTCTGTTTCCAGACTCGACCCGTGACATTTCTACACTGGTCACCCAGGCCAACATGGCGATGCAACACGCCAAGCATCTGGGCGGCAACAACTTCCAGTTCTACACCGAGAGCCTGCAAGCCAGAACGCTGGAGTGGCTGCAACTGGAGATCCAGTTGCGTCGCGCCATCGAGGAGGGCCAGCTTGAGGTGTTCTACCAACCCAAGCTGGAGCTGGCGACAGGGCGCCTGAATTCAGCCGAGGCACTGGTGCGCTGGCGTCATCCCTCGCGCGGCATGGTGCCGCCCGGTGAGTTCATCGGACTGGCGGAGGAGTCTGGCCTGATTGCCGACATCGGGGAGTTCGTTCTGCGTCGCGCCTGCCGTCAGGCATGTGAATGGCAGCGCAGTGGGCTGATGCCGATTCGGGTGTCGGTCAATTTGTCGGTTCATCAATTGAGACAAGGCAAGCTGGTGAGCCTGGTGCGTCAGGTGCTCGATGAAACCGGCTTGATGCCTGAATGCCTTGAACTTGAGCTGACCGAGAGCCAGTTGCTGGACAGTGTCGAGCACATCATCAGCACGTTCCGGCAATTGCGGGAACTGGGGGTGAAGCTGGCCATCGATGATTTCGGCACCGGTTATTCGTCATTGAGTTACCTGAAGCGTTTTCCGGTGGACTACGTGAAGATTGACCAGGCGTTCATCCGTGGCCTGAACGAAGGCACTGAAGATGCGGCGATCACGCGTGCGATCATCGCCATGGCGCATAGCCTCGACTTGAAGGTGGTGGCCGAGGGCGTTGAGAACGCTGAGCAGTTGGCGTTTCTGCGTGCCCATGATTGCGATGAGGTACAAGGCTACTTGATCAGTCGGCCTGTTGAGGCAAGTGCGATGGGCGATGTCTTGCGTAATTATTCGTCAGTTGCCTGGAGTAGCGTGTGAAAAGTCCTACACTCCAGGGCGATCAGTCATCCAAGGCCAGTCGGTTGCGAACTGCTATCTCGTTTAGCTGTGCGGTTTGCAGGTCATGTAGTATAACTACAAGAAAGCTACAGCCCGGCCCATCCTCCACCTGAGTCCTGTCCTTTGAATCTGTTGCAGCACATCGCCCAGTCCCGCCATCTCTTGCGTAAGTCAGAGCTCAAGGTAGCCGACCATGTGCTGCTTGATCCTGCGGCTGTCATGCACAGTTCCATGGCCGATCTGGCCCACAGCGTAGGCATCAGTGAGCCGACCATCGTGCGCTTTTGCCGCGCGATCGGCTGCACCGGTTTTCAGGACCTGAAACTCAAGCTCGCGCAAAGCCTCGCGGCGGGGGCGAGTTTTGGGCAGTTCGCCATTCACGAAGACGATTCGGTCGCGGACTACAGCCTGAAAATTTTCGACACCACGCTGCACACTCTGATGGAAGTGCGCGAAAAGCTCGATCCTCACGCTTTGCAGGCGGCGGTGACGGTCATGGCCGCGGCGCATCGTGTCGAGTTTTATGGGTTTGGGGCATCGGGTGCGGTCGCGGCTGACGCGCAGCACAAATTCTTCCGGCTGTTGCTGACGGCGGCGTCCTACTCTGACCCGCATATGCAGGCGATGTCAGCGGTCACCCTCAAGCCAACAGACGTGGCTGTGTGCATTTCCCAGTCCGGGCGTTCGAAGGATTTGCTGATCACCGCCAATCTGGTGCGTGAGAGTGGCGCCAACCTCATCACCCTGTGCCCGAGCCAGACGCCGTTGGCTGAGCTGTCGACGGTCAACCTGGCCATCGATGTGCACGAAGACACCGAAATCTACACGCCACTGACCTCACGCATCGCCCATCTGGTGGTAATCGACGTGCTGGCGATGGGCGTGGCGATGGCTCGCGGGCCAAGTCTGGTCAACCACCTGAAAAGCGTGAAGCGCAGCTTGCGCAGCCTCCGGTTGTCGCCAAAGTCGATCAAGTCTTCAGAAGATTGATTGCTTGTCTGCCGCTGCCCCTGTAGGAGTGGGTGATCAAACCTTCACCAACTTGTAACTCTCACGCCACTTGATCGTCACGCCTGACGGTCACCCTGTACTTCCGCACACGCAATGGGAGACAGGATATGCCTCGGCACTACGATGACTCGCAGAACAGCACCAGCGCCAAGACCCGCCGCCAGCAGGAAGACCAGCGCCGCATGGCGTTTCGGCGTGCGATTGAAACCCGCTTCGAAGACCGCCGTCTGAGCCTCGAATACGACGATTATCTGGAAGTCTCGGGTACGTTCTGGCAGAGCGCTAGCGCGTCGGAAGGTGTCCGTCAAAGCGCGTGACCAGCTCACTGATTTGTGCCCGCTCGCTGCGAATGAATGCCAGGAAGGCGTGAGCCACTGGCGACAGACGTTTCTCCCGAGCCTGTACGACGCACCAGCTTCGATACAGCGGCAACTCGGCCACTGGCAGCTCTTTCAGCGTGCCGGTGGCCAATTCCAGACTCAGGGCATGGCGTGTAAGCAACGCCACACCCAGCCCCGCCACCACACATTCGCGCTGGGCTTCGGCCGATGACACTTCCAGCGATTGCTCGAAGTGAATGCGCTTTTCCTTGAAATACTCCTCGCACGCTTTGCGCGTTCCCGAACCCTGCTCGCGAACCACCAGTGTGTGGCTTTCCAGATCCTTCAGCGAGGGGCTGGCCAGTTGCGCCAACGGATGATCCGGCCTTGCGACGGCCACGATCGGGTTGTTCAAGAAGGGCAAAAACTCTAATCCCATGTCCTGCGGGACCATCGACATCACCACCAGATCGTCACGGTTGTCCGACAGTCGGCGAATCACCTGTGCGCGGTTAACCACCGTCAAATTGAGTGCAACTTCTGGGTATTGGCGTTTAAAAGCTGCGAACAGATGCGGGACAAAATATTTCGCGCTGGACTCGATCGCGAGCTTTAATTGACCTTGCAACGAGCCCTGCATGTCCGAAAGCTGCATGTCGAGGTTCTCCAGCCGCCCAAAAATATCGCGACTGGCGAGTTGGAGTGCTTCTGCGGCTTCGGTCAGGTAAAGCTTCTTGCCAACGTACTCAAACAGAGGCTGACCAATCAGGTCCTCCAGCTGACGAATTTGTAGGCTGACGGCCGGTTGCGTGAGTGACATTTCCTCGGCCGCGCGGCTGTAGGAACGTAGATCACAGACCTCGTTGAAGATTCGCAATTGACGCAATGTCATACGCATCAATGACTTACGCACTGTTCGCCTGCCTCGCAAATGACTGAATGAGCAACTATAAGGTTTTACTTATGTTTAACCCAATTTTTACTCATTTTTGTTAATTACTGATTCGTCATAGGGTGCACCCATCGCTGCGACGCAACATGCAGTAACGGAATGTCGCTACGTACTGGCCGGGTTTCCGGCCCGTCTGCTCATCGGTCGAGGAAATGCCAGTGATAACAAAAATCCTGATCGCCAACCGTGGAGAAATTGCTGTCCGGATCGTGCGTGCTTGCGCCGAAATGGGCATTCGTTCGGTTGCGATCTACTCCGACGCGGACCGCCATGCGCTCCACGTGAAGCGTGCGGATGAGGCGTATGGCATTGGTTCAGAACCGCTTGAGGGTTACCTGAACCCTCGCAAGCTGGTGAACCTGGCCGTGGAAACCGGTTGCGATGCGTTGCATCCTGGTTATGGCTTCCTCTCGGAAAACGCTGAACTTGCTGAGATTTGCGCCGAACGCGGGATCAAATTCATCGGCCCGTCCGCTGAAGTGATCCGTCGCATGGGCGACAAGACCGAAGCGCGCCGCAGCATGATCAAGGCCGGTGTTCCGGTCACCCCGGGCACCGAAGGCAACGTCGCTGACGTGACCGAGGCGCTGGCCGAGGGTGATCGCATTGGTTACCCGGTCATGCTCAAAGCAACGTCGGGTGGCGGCGGTCGCGGTATTCGCCGATGCAACAGCCGTGAAGAACTGGAGCAAGCCTTCCCTCGCGTCATCTCCGAAGCGACCAAGGCATTCGGAAAAGCCGAAGTGTTCCTCGAAAAATGCATCGTCAATCCCAAGCACATCGAGGCGCAGATCCTGGGTGACAGCTTCGGTAACGTGGTGCACCTGTTCGAGCGTGACTGCTCGATCCAGCGTCGCAACCAGAAGCTCATCGAAATCGCCCCAAGCCCTCAGTTGACCCCTGAACAGCGCGCCTACATCGGCGACCTGTCGGTGCGTGCGGCCAAGGCCGTGGGTTATGAGAACGCCGGTACTGTGGAGTTTCTGCTCGCCGAGGGCGAGGTGTACTTCATGGAGATGAACACTCGGGTGCAGGTGGAACACACCATCACCGAGGAAATCACCGGGATCGACATCGTTCGCGAGCAGATTCGCATCGCCTCGGGCCTGCCGCTGTCGGTGAAACAGGAAGACATCATTCATCGTGGTTTCGCGTTGCAGTTCCGCATCAACGCCGAAGACCCGAAAAACAACTTCCTGCCCAGCTTCGGCAAGATCACCCGTTACTACGCCCCCGGCGGGCCGGGCGTGCGCACCGACACGGCGATCTACACCGGCTACACCATTCCACCGTTCTACGACTCCATGTGCCTGAAGCTGATTGTCTGGGCGCTGACCTGGGAAGAGGCGATGGACCGTGGCCTGCGCGCGCTGGACGATATGCGTCTGCAAGGCGTGAAGACCACCGCCGCGTATTACCAGGAAATCCTGCGCAACCCGGAATTCCGCAGTGGCCAGTTCAACACCAGCTTCGTTGAAAGCCACCCTGAACTGACCAACTACTCGATCAAGCGCAAACCCGAAGAGCTGGCTCTGGCCATCGCTGCCGCCATTGCCGCCCACGCAGGCCTGTGAGGAATACAACAATGTCCAAAAAGATTTTTGTAACTGACACCATCCTGCGCGACGCCCACCAATCGCTGTTGGCGACCCGCATGCGCACCGAGGACATGCTGCCGATCTGCGAGAAGCTCGACAAAGTCGGCTACTGGTCGCTGGAAGTCTGGGGTGGCGCGACGTTCGACGCCTGCGTGCGCTTTCTGAAAGAGGACCCATGGGAGCGCCTGCGCCAACTGCGCGCCGCGTTGCCGAACACGCGTCTGCAAATGCTGCTGCGTGGCCAGAACTTGCTGGGCTACCGCCATTACAGCGATGACGTGGTCAAGGCCTTCGTCGCCAAGGCAGCCGTCAACGGCATCGACGTGTTCCGCATTTTCGACGCGATGAACGACGTGCGTAACCTGCGCGTGGCCATCGAAGCGGTGAAAGCGGCGGGCAAGCACGCTCAAGGCACCATCGCTTACACCGTCAGCCCGGTGCACACCATCGACGCCTTCGTCACTCAGGCCAAGCAAATGGAAGCCATGGGGTGCGACTCGGTGGCGATCAAGGACATGGCCGGCCTGCTGACTCCGTTCGCTACAGGCGAGTTGGTCAAGGCGCTGAAGGCCGAGCAATCGCTTCCGGTGTTCATTCACTCCCACGACACCGCTGGCCTGGCCGCGATGTGCCAGTTGAAGGCTGTGGAAAACGGCGTCGACCACATCGACACGGCGATCTCCAGCTTCGCCTGGGGCACCAGCCATCCGGGCACCGAATCGATGGTCGCAGCGCTCAAAGGCAGCGAATTCGACACTGGTCTGGATCTGGAGTTGTTGCAGGAAATCGGCCTGTACTTCTACGCGGTGCGTAAGAAATATCACCAGTTCGAGAGTGAATTCACTGCGGTCGACACCCGCGTACAAGTCAACCAAGTGCCAGGCGGCATGATCTCCAACCTCGCCAACCAGCTCAAAGAGCAGGGCGCCCTGAACCGCATGGGCGAAGTGTTGGCCGAGATCCCGCGTGTGCGCAAAGACCTCGGTTACCCACCGCTGGTGACCCCGACGTCGCAAATCGTCGGTACTCAAGCGTTCTTCAACGTGCTGGCGGGCGAGCGTTACAAGACCATCACCAACGAGGTGAAGCTCTACCTTACTGGCGGTTATGGCAAGGCGCCGGGTCAAGTGGATGAGACACTGCGCCGTCAGGCCATCGGCAACGAAGAGTTGATCGATGTGCGCCCAGCCGACCTGCTGAAGCCGGAAATGACCAAGCTGCGCGGTGAAATCGGCGCGTTGGCCAAGTCCGAGGAAGACGTTCTGACTTACGCCATGTTCCCGGACATCGGCCGCAAATTCCTCGAAGAGCGCGCGGCGGGCACTCTGGCGCCAGAGCAATTGCTGCCGATTCCAGAGCCGGGTGCTGTGGCCAAGGCCAGCGGCGATGGCGTGCCGACCGAGTTCGTGATCGACGTGCACGGCGAGAGCTACCGCGTCGACATCACGGGTGTCGGCGTCAAGGCGGAGGGCAAGCGTCACTTCTACCTGTCCATCGACGGCATGCCCGAAGAGGTGGTCTTTGAGCCGCTCAACGAATTCGTCGGCGGCGGTATCGGTAAACGCGCCCAGGCCAGCAAGCCGGGCCACGTCAGCACCACCATGCCGGGCAACATCGTCGATGTGCTGGTCAAGGAAGGTGATGTGGTCAAGGCTGGTCAAGCCGTGCTGATCACCGAAGCGATGAAGATGGAAACCGAGGTTCAGGCAGCGGTCGCGGGCAAGGTCGTGGCGATCAATGTTGCCAAGGGTGATCGCGTGAACCCGGGTGAGATCTTGATCGAGATCGAATGATTGCGATGGATCAATGAATGAAAGCCTCCTGCGCGCAGATGCGGGAGGCTAAATGGTTACCTCTGGGGGAGCTCTCGTGGCTCCTCTTTTTTTGCCTGCTGGTTTCGTTGAGTCCGTAGGAGCGCGCTCCTACAGATTGCCCAGCGTTCTGCGGATTAGAAACTCATCTGCCACTGCCCCATCAACGCATGATTACGGCTGTTGCTGCCCAATTCGCCGTTGTAACCGACGCTGAGGGTGTGGCGAGCGGAGATGCCCAAGTCCAGACCGGCTTCAATGACCATGGCATCGCGATCCAGCGCAGTACCTTCAACGCTGAATGCGCTGCCGCCCAGCACGAAGGCCTGACGGGTTTTGCTGTCGACGTCGCCGTAGGTGTGGCGCCAGCCCAGGCTGCCCCGTGGTGTAAGGCTCATGCCGTTTTCCAGTTGGGTCAGTTGTGCCAGACGTACGCCGAAGGTGCTGCTGAAATTGTCCTGGCTTTGCGAGTCGACGCTCAACGCCGCTGCGCCACCTTTTTCGGTGTAGCTGTCCCGGTGGTAGCGCTGGTAGCCGAGGTTGGCGAATGGTTCGACGTTCAGACGACCGCTGCCCATTTGATAGCCCAGCTCAGCGAATGCCTGCTGGCTGTCGGCGTCGTAGTCGCCTTTCGGACGATCGCTGAAGCCATCGAACGCCACCGAGCGTTTGCTCTCACCGTCATGACGGCTGTAAGCCGCGCCCAGGCGCAACGCGACCGGGCCATCCTGACGCTGCGCGTAGGCGCCGAGGTGCCAACTGTTGACTTTGCCGTCCACACCGGTGCTGTCCAGATCGGTGCGCGAGTAACCGCCCAACACACCCATGCGCCAAGCTGGGGTCAGCGACCAATCGACACCCAGCACCGTCCCTTTGGTGCGTTGTTCCAGCCCTGCGCTGCCATGTTCGCCATCGAGCTTGCCGTAGCTGCCGATGCCTTGCAGCCAGACACGACCGCGTGCGTTCGGGTCGTTCAGGTTGCGTGCGGCTGTCGGCACGCCAGTAGTGGCGAGGGCCGGGGTGTCTTTGTCGTCCATGCCGACCAACAGGCTGGAGCTGCTGCTCATCCCTTGCATCGCCGACATCATGGTGGCACTGACTTGGGAGGTTCCGCTCAGCGTCGCGCTGGTCAGGTTGGCGTTGCTGCTGCCAGCCAGTTGTTCGATGGCAGAGCCTGCGGATGACGTGCTGGTATTGAGCAAGGCGTTGTACAGCGCGTTGTTCTTGCCCAGTGTCGCCAGGCTGTTCGCGGCCTGACCGCCGTTGCCAGTGGTGGCGTAATCGTTGAAGGCCACGTCGTTACGGGTATACGTCAGACCAACGCTGGTGGGTTGATAGCTGAGTGTCGGGGTCAGAAAGGCGTAGTCGCTGGTGACGCTGCCAAAGGTGCCACTAATGCTGCCTGCCTGAAGCACGGTGTACTGGCTTTGCCACGGGTAAGTGCCGGAACTGGCATTGACCACCAGCGAGGCGCCGTTGAGGTTGGCGTTCCCGCTGACTTTGATCGTCGCGCTGCCGCCGTTTGCATCGGTGCCAAAGGCCACTGTCGAGCCGCTGCTCATGTTGAGATTGCCGTTGACCTGCGCAGCACCGAGGGTTTTGTTCGCGACCAATGTGCCGTTGACGTTCAGGCCACCCACCGTGCCGCCGCCTGCATATATGCCGCCCTGATCGACTGTCATGGCACCCGCGATGCCGCCCTGGTTGATCAGCGTCGCACCGCTGGACACGCTGCCGCCGTCGCTGAAATCGCCACTGCCGGTCAGGGTCCAGGTGCCCTGGCGCACTTGCAGCGTTTCGAAATTCTGGCTGGCGCCGAAGCTGCCACCCAGCGCGTCGTCCATGATGACCGTGTCAGTGCCGGTGCCGCCGTCGACTACGCCGACGAACCGGCTGTTGTGCCCCAATGTCAGGGTGTCGTCACCGCCGCCCATGTCCATGGCCAGGCCGTTGCTGCCACTGATCAAGCCATTGTTGTAGACATTGTCGGCGAACTCGCCGACAAATTTCACGCCGAAGCCACCCAGACCCTCGATGGTGCCGTGGTTGATCAACGTCGTGGCAGCCACACCGGGACCGTCGCTGCCGTTGTCGACCAGAATGGCGTTGTCGACGCTGCTGATTAGCGCGTTGCTGGCGTTGTAGATGTAGCCACCGCCTGCGGCGATGCCTTCGCTGCCGTTGGCAAAACCGTTCTTGTCCACGCCGCTGGCGCCCAGGCCCTTGATGATGCCGTAGTTCTCGATGTGGGCGACCAGGTCGATGTCCACGCCGTCACCGTCGCCGTTGGGCTGTAGGCCGTTGTTGCTGCCGGTGATGGTGCCGTAGTTGATCACGGTGCCATTGCCATCGGAACCGAAGCCCGAGCCGTTGCGGCCGATGATGACGCCCGTGCTGTAGTTGGTCAGCGTGGCGCCCAGGTCGGTGGTGATACCGTGGCGGCCGCCTGAAATCAGGCCGTAGTTGTTGATGGTCACGCCGGTCGCCGAGTCGACGTCGATGCCGTCGAATTTCTGATCGGCGTTGGTCGAGTCGCCCGAGGAAATCTCGCCGTAGTTGGTGATGGTGGCGTTCGAGCCGGTCTTCATGCCGTCGCTCAAGTCGCCGCGAATCAGTGCGCCCTCGCGGTTGATGATGGTGGTCGTCACGCCCGCACCCCGCACGGAATCCAGGTCGATCCCCTGACCGCCTGCCGTTGAGCGGATGGTGCCGCTGTTGTCGATCAGAACGCTGCCGCTGGGGAAGTGGGTGTCGATGCGGATGGCGTCGTCGGTGCTGGTGATCACCCCCGTCGAGCGGTTGGTGATGCTGTAGTTGCGCGCTTGAGTTTCGTCGCCGCTACTGTCGAACGCACGCCCGCCCGTGGATTTGATGGTGCCGCTGTTATCCACAACCACACCGGAACCGCTGGTAATGTCATTGAAGCTGACCGCCTTGCCGCTCGCTTTGATCCCGCCGGTGCTGCTCACGGTCAGCTTGTCGGTCCCGCTCAATTTGACGCCTGCCTGATCGGGCGTCGTGATCAGAAGGTCCTGAGGCGCCGCTACGGCGAGGGCTTCGCCTGCGAAGCCGCTGGAGACGATAAGAGCAACGTGCAGGGCGAGACGGTTCTTGGCGCGGAACATGACGGACGGCCTGTTTTTATGAAAAGGCCGTCCTATATAGCCGTTTGATATGACAGGTTTATAACGACCGGAAATGACTCAGTGTGTCGATTTGTTTCCCGTCCATGAAGTTATCCACAGCCAGCCAGGCCACGAAGGCCTTTTCGATCTGCGGCCATTCGCTGTCCAGAATCGAGAACCACGCGGTGTTGCGGTTCTTGCCTTTGACGATCATGTGTTGGCGGAACGTGCCTTCAAAGGTGAAGCCGAAACGCTCGGCGGCGGCGATGGAGCGGGCGTTGTCGGCGTTGCATTTCCATTCCAGACGGCGATTGCCCAGCGCGAATGACTCTTTTGCCAGCAGGTAGACCGCCTCCGTGCTTTTTGGTGTTCGTTGCATGGAAGCGCCGAACGTCACGTGGCCGATCTCGATGCGTCCCGCGCTCGGGACAATCGACATCAGGCTGAGGAAGCCGTCGATGGCGCCGCTCTGCTGATCGATCACGGTGTAGAACCACGGATCGGTCGAGCCTTGCAGGCCCACCAGGTAATCATCAAAGGCTGCGCGTTCGGTAAACGGCCCGACCGCCAGGTAATCCCACAGCTTTGGATCGGCGCCGGGGCCTTCCAGCGCCGTCCACAGCCCGTCGGCGTGGCGTGCTGCGTCGAGTTTTTCCAGGCGAACGAAGCGCCCATTCAATGTACGGGTGTCAGGCAGTCTTGCCGCTTGCCAGTGTTCAAGGTTCGACATGATCAGGTTTCCAGCGCTCAAAGCGGTTTGCGAAATTGAATGAAGCCAGGGCGTTCGGCGATGCGTTCGTATAGCTGGATGGCTGTTGCGTTGGTTTCGTGGGTCAGCCAGTGGACCTTGTCAGCGCCGTCGTTCTTCGCGGTGGCGTAGACGTATTCGATCAAGGTGCGACCTACGCCTGTGCCGCGTTGCTCGGGCGTCACCAGCAAGTCCTGAAGATAGCAGGACCAATTGATGCTCCAGTTCGAGCGGTGATAGATGAAATGCACCATGCCCACCGCTTTGCCGTTCTGCCAGGCAAGGGCGGCGTTGGTCGGCTCGTTGCTGTCGAGGAACCGCTTCCAGGTGCTGAGTGTGACGGCATCCGGCAATTCGGTCTTGTAGAACGTCAGGTAGGCCTTCCACAGTGGTAGCCATGCGGCGTGGTCATCGGCGGTAACGGGGCGGATCTGTACGTCAGACACGGTTTTCTCCTTGGCTCATCAAGCGAGCGATTTCCTGATCGTGTGGGTGTGGGCTGCTGGCCAGGCCTTTGCTCACGCCCATGATGTCTTCGGCGCTGCGGTTCTGATTGAGCTTGCGCTTGCCTTCCAGTCGCTCGATAGGTATGGCGAAACCCACGATGCCGTGGAGCATTTTTTCGATGTAATCGGCGGGGGCGTCGCTCACGGCCCACGGCGAGTCACGGCCCGCTTCGTGTTTGTCGGTCAGGCCGCTGACGATCTCAAGCAGGCGCGCTGGATCGGTGAAGACTTCGGCATGGCCGTAGGCGTGGACCGCCAGATAATTCCAGGTCGGCACCACTTTGCCGTGCTCTGCCTTGGCGGCGTAGAACGAGGGGCTGATGTAAGCGTCGGCACCCTGAAAAATCACCAGTGCTTCGCCGGATGCCAGCGCCTTCCACTGTGGGTTGGCTTTGGCGAGGTGCCCGTACAGCGTGCCATTCGGCCCTTGTGTCGGGGCCAGCAGCAGCGGCACGTGAATCGCTTGCAGGCCTGCGTCATCGGCGGTGACCAACGTGGCCAGACGCGTGCCTTCGATTTGTCGATGCAGGCTGACGAGATCCTCATCTTTGAAGTAGCTGGGTGTGTACATGAGATTTTCCTTGGCGTCTGACGCAATCCTAGGCAGCCTATTGGTCTGTTGTAAGAACCATTAATGGTCTATTTCATAGGGCCAATTCATGCCAATCAGCACACCTTCGCTGATCTTCGATTTCGCCGGTATCGAGTTGGACCGGCGTCAAGGTTTGAGCCGTCAGCTCTACCAGGCATTGCGCCAGCGGATTCTCGACGGACGTTTGAGCGGCGGCACTCGATTGCCCGCCAGTCGCGATCTGGCAGCGGCGTTATCCATTTCGCGCAACAGCGTGATGCGGGCCTACGATCAGCTCTACGCCGAAGGTTTCACAGAGGGGCGCGTGGGGGACGGCACCTATGTGGCTCAACTGCCCGACAAAAAAGCTGCCGGCCGTAAACTATCCACAAAAGTGTCCACAGGGTTATCACCAAGCTTACCCACAGGCTTATCCACATTTTCTCAAAATGAGGCTGGTGATTTATCCAGTGAAGTTATCCACAGCGCTCCGCTGGCGTTGCTGGAACGGCATCATTTGAGCACTCATAAAACCGGTCTGCCGAGAGCCTTTCGGGTGGGAATTCCGGCGTTCGACCTGTTCCCGTTCGACGTGTGGGGCAAGCTGCACGCGGGTTTCTGGCGAAAACCGGGCTTGCATCATCTCGGCTACGGCGACCCGGCAGGGGAGTGGCGGTTGCGTGAGCTGATCGCGATTTATTTAAGAACATCTCGTGACTTGCAGTGCACCCCTGAACAAATTGTGATCACCTCCGGTGCGCAGCAGGCGATCACGCTTTGTGCACAGTTGTTATTGAACGATGGCGATGGCGTGGCGATAGAAAATCCGGGCTATCGTGCAGCCGGTCACGCGTTCGCAGTGGCAGGCGCCAGGTTGCGTGGCCTGCCAGTGGACCACGAAGGGATGCGCTGCCCGGATTCGGCGGACTGTAGGCTGGCCTACGTCACGCCGTCCCATCAGTACCCATTGGGCGTGACCATGAGCCTGGCGCGGCGGTTAGAACTGCTGGCCTGGGCCGAGCGCACGCAGGGCTGGATCGTCGAAGACGATTACGACGGCGAGTATCGCTACAGCGGCGCGCCGCTGTCGCCCCTGGCTGCATTGGACCGAAACGGTCGAGTGATCTACGTGGGCACGTTTGCCAAGGTGGCGTTTCCTGCGCTGCGACTGGGGTATCTGGTGTTGCCGCGCAATCTGGTCAAACCGTTCAGCCAGCGCCGGGCGGTGGACATGCGCCATTCGGAGATCGGCACTCAGGTGGTGATGGCCGAGTTCATCGCGGCGGGGCATTTTCAGCGGCATATCCGGCGTATGCGGCGGGCGGCGTTGAATCGGCGTGATGCGTTGTTGGCGGGCTGGCCCGAGCACATCTCCGGTTGCAGCCCGATGCCCAAGCCGTTGGCGGGGCTTCATGTGTCAGTGACGGTCGAAAGCCTTGCTCGTGAGCGGGAGCTGATTGCCAAGGCTGAGAGCGTGGGGGTCGAGCTTTCTCCTTTAAGCGATTACTGGCTACCGGATTCGGACACGCCTGTGGATAACCGGGCGGGGCTGGTGCTGGGATTTGCGGCGGTGCCCGAGGCGGATATCGCGTCGGCGTTGGCGCGGTTGCGGGGTGTTTGGTGAGTTGAGAGTGGTGACAGACCTTGTGGGAGCCGGCTTGCTGGCGAATACGGTATGCCAGCCAATTCATCTTTGACTGGCTCATCGTCTTCGCCAGCAAGCCGGCCCCCACAGGGATTGGCGCCAGAGTCAGGATCTCTGCCAAAAATTCCGACATAAGCCGTCGGATGTATACTCCCCATCGCAAACACATCCTGAGACACATCCATGAGCCTCCCTCTTTCCGCGTCGCCTGAGCGAAAGTTCGGCACGCCGCTGGTCGCCTTCATTCTGTTGGTGGTCGGTGCCTTATTCCTTCAATCCGCCGTTGGCGGCAAGCAAGTCCTGTTGCTGATCGTCGGTGCTGCGCTGGGCCTGACGCTGTATCACGCCGCGTTCGGTTTCACCTCGGCCTGGCGTGTGTTCATCAATGAACGCCGTGGCGCCGGTTTGCGGGCGCAGATGGTCATGCTGACGATTGCCGTGGTGCTGTTCTTCCCTGCATTGGGCGCAGGCACCTTGTTTGGTACGCCTGTCACCGGTCTTGTCGCACCGGCGGGAGTGTCGGTGGTGTTTGGCGCGTTCATTTTCGGCATCGGCATGCAGATGGGCGGCGGATGTGCGTCGGGCAC
Organism: Pseudomonas sp. Pseu.R1; assembly: GCF_045764065.1. Classification (NCBI taxonomy): domain Bacteria; kingdom Pseudomonadati; phylum Pseudomonadota; class Gammaproteobacteria; order Pseudomonadales; family Pseudomonadaceae; genus Pseudomonas; species Pseudomonas sp. Pseu.R1. The sequence goes on from NZ_JBJGEE020000001.1 coordinate 3,578,344, forward strand.
CCTGTTCACGGTTGGCGGCGGTAATGCGCGGATGCTGGTGACCTTGCTGTTCTTCATCATCGGCTCGGTGGTCGCTACGCATCATGCGGACTGGTGGTTCTCGCTCCCATCGTTCCCGGCGACGTCCATCGTCAAAACCTTTGGCGTGATGCCTGCGCTGATCATGAGCCTGGCGCTGTTCGCGGTGATTGCGTTCGTGACCGTGAAGCTGGAAAAACGCCGCCACGGCGAGCTGGAAGCTGCGGTGACCAGTGAGCACGTGGGTTTGCGTCGTTTCCTGCGCGGTCCATGGCCGCTGGTCTGGGGCGCCATCGCGCTGGCGCTGCTCAACTACGCGACGCTGGCACTGGCCGGGCGCCCGTGGGGCATTACTTCGGCGTTCGCGCTGTGGGGCGCGAAGGCGTTGACCGCGATGGGCGTGGATGTCGGCAGTTGGGTGTTCTGGCAGATGCCTGCCAACGCCAAGGCGCTGGCCGCGCCGGTGTGGGAAGACATCACCACCGTCATGGACATCGGCATCATGCTGGGTGCGGCAGTGGCGGCGGGGCTGGCAGGACGTTTCTCGCCAAGCCTGAAAATTCCGACTCGTTCGCTGATTGCAGCGGTGCTGGGGGGGCTGTTGCTGGGTTACGGCTCGCGCTTGGCGTACGGCTGCAACATTGGCGCGTATTTCAGTGGCATCGCGTCGGGCAGCCTGCATGGCTGGTTATGGTTGATCGCGGCGTTCGCCGGTAATGCGGTGGGTGTGCGCTTGCGCCCGTTCTTCTTTGAAGGCGAGCGTCGTCCGGTGGTGTTAAGCGGCTGCTGATCACACCCTGACGTCATGGTGGAAATCCCCCCTGTGGGAGCGAATTCATTCGCGAAGCGGTGTGTCAGCCACAGACGATGTGACATGTGCCGACGCCATCGCGAATGAATTCGCTCCCACAGAGTTGATCGTTATACCGAGGTCAGCCTCAGGCGAGCTGCGCTTTCGCGACCTTGACGATGTTCTCCGCCGTAAACCCGAACTTCGCCTGCAACTTGTCGATCGGCGCGGAGGCGCCGAAGGTGTTCATCAATATCTTCCCGCCCGTCTGACCTACGTAACGGTCCCACCCCAGCGGGCCTGCCTGTTCCACAACCACCCGCGCTTTCACGTCTGGCGGCAATACGCTGTCGCGATAGGCCTTGCCTTGATGTTCGAACAGCTCCCAGCTCGGCATCGACACCACACGCGCCGCAATACCTGCGGCTTTGAGCTGCTCAAACGCCTCAACGGTCATCCCCACTTCGCTGCCCGTGGCGATCAAAATCACCTCGACCTTGCCCTCCACTGCGTCGGCTAACACATACGCGCCTCTGGCGACACCTTCAGCGCTGGCATATTTCGCGCGGTCCAGTGTCGGCATCGGCTGGCGCGATAGCACGATGCACGTAGGTTTGTGGGTCTGCGCCAATGCCACCTTCCAGGCTTCTTCGGTTTCGTTGGCGTCACCCGGACGCAAGGTCAGAAGGCCGGGGGTGGCACGTAGCTGAGTCAGATGTTCGATGGGCTGGTGGGTCGGTCCGTCCTCGCCAACGCCAATGGAATCGTGGGTGAAGACGAACACCACCGGCAGCTCCATGATCGCGGCCAGGCGGATCGGCGGCTTCATGTAATCGCTGAACACCAGAAAGGTCGAGGTATAAGGGCGCAGATACGACAGCGCCAAGCCATTGGCAATCGCGCCCATGGCATGTTCTCGCACGCCGAAATGCAGGTTGCGACCGCCATAGCTGCCTGCTTCAAAGCTGCCTGCGCCTGCGAACGTCAGATTGGTTTTGGTCGACGGCGAAAGGTCCGCCGACCCTCCGAGTAACCATGGGACCTGCTGGGCAAAGCCGTTCAGCACCTTGCCGCCTGCCGCCCTCGTGGCTTGACCCTTGGCGTCTGCTTCGAAACTGATCGCGGTATTGCGCCAACCCTCGGGCATCTCCCCGGCACGCATGCGTTGCAGTTCATCGGCCGACGCAGGTTGCTCTTTTTCAAAGCGGGCAAAGGTTTCCTGCCACTCCTCGAAATCCTTGGCGCTGCGTTCGAGCATGGCATCGCGCAGGTGATGGCGTGCTTCTTCAGGCACCAGAAACTGGCTGTTCTCGTCCCAGCCATAGGCCTTTTTGGTCAGTCGGATTTCCTCATCACCCAGTGGTTCGCCGTGAGCGGAGGCGGTGTTGTGTTTGTTTGGCGAGCCATAGCCGATCACACTGTCGACCACGATCAGCGTCGGCGCATCGTCAGTCTTGTGAAACGTGCGGATCGCCTCAGCCAGCGCAGCCGTATCGTTAGCGTCCTTCACGTGCAGGGTTTTCCAGCCATATCCCTCGAAGCGCTTTTGCACATCGTCGCTGTAGGCTAATTCCGTGTGGCCCTCGATGCTGATGGTGTTGTTGTCGTAGAGCCAGCACAGGTTCGACAGCTTCAAATGGCCCGCCAGCGACGCCGCTTCGGCGGTCACGCCTTCCATCATGTCGCCGTCCCCGCAGAGCACGTAGACGTTGTAGTCGAACAGCGTCGCGCCGGGCTTGTTGAAGTGTTCACCCAGCCAGCGCTCGGCCATCGCCATCCCGACGCTATTGGCGCAGCCCTGACCCAGCGGACCGGTGGTGGTTTCAACGCCTGTGGTCATGCGGTACTCCGGATGGCCCGGCGTCTTGGAGTTCAGTTGGCGGAAGTGTTTGATGTCATCGAGGCTTACCGCTGGTTTGCCGGACGGCTTGCCGTGCTCGTCGATCTCGACCACGCCCGCCAAGTGAAGCAGCGAATACAGCAGCATCGACGCGTGACCGACCGACAGCACGAAACGGTCGCGATTGGGCCAGTCTGGATGCTCCGGATGGTAACGCAGGAAGCTTTTCCACAGCGTATAGCCCACCGGCGCGAGCGCCATGGGCGTGCCGGGATGGCCGGAGTTGGCTTTCTGCACCGCATCCATGGCCAGCGTGCGAATCGTGTTGATGGTCAGTTGGTCGGTTTCATTGGCGTTCGGCGTAGCAGGCGAGCCCATGACGTTCTCCTCAAAGACGAATAGCTGAAACGTTCAGACAGGGTTGAGCACGTGCGAGGCGGGTTCGTTCCATGAAATATCCGAGGCGGGCGACCACGAAGAATGTTTCAGGATTTTCCAGCGCCGAACCAATGACCCCCTTCGTATTCGAACCCCTTGGAACCCGAGTGTGTTACCGGGTGTTGTAAAGCCGAGGGGGTGGGCATTGCAGGACATGATCATCAGGAAGTACCGCGCCATGATCAAAACGTTTACCTACATCGGCTGGTCGCTGTTCTGGCTGCTGATCTGGGACGTGATTGTGACGGTGGATTTCATGCTCTATCTGGAGCCCAAAATCACCTTGCCGTCGATGCCGCTGACCTTGCTGGGTTCGGCATTGGTGGTGTTGACCAGCTTTCGTAACTCAAGCGCGTACAACCGGTGGTGGGAAGCCCGCACGTTGTGGGGTGCACTGGTGAACAATTCCCGCAGCTATGCGCGGCAAGTGCTGACGTTGATCGACGACGAAGACGACCTGAACCCGGTCAAGGCCGTACTGTTGCGTCGGCATGTGGCCTACGTGGAGTGTCTGTCGGCGCATTTGAAGGGCAGCGATTGCGATGAAGACGTCACTGCGATGATCTCGCGTGAGGAATACGACCGGCGCAAACGCACCAACAACTTTCCCAACGACATTTTGAACGTCTCTGCGGCGATCCTTGCGGACGAGTACAAGGCCGGGCGGCTGGACAGCATTCGTCTTGAGAGGCTGGAAGCGACGCTGGTGGAAATCTCCAACTGCCAGGGCGGCATGGAGCGGATCGCCAACACACCGCTGCCTTACCCCTACGTCACCTTTCCGCGGTTGTTCATCACGCTGTTTTGCATCATCGTGCCCATTGGCCTGGTCGAGACGCTAGGCTGGTTCACGCCGTTGGCCTCGACTGTTGTGGGCTTCATGCTGTTGGCCATCGAGAAAATCGGCACCGACCTGCAAAGCCCGTTCAAGGCGTCGGAGCACGAGATTCAGATGAAGGCGTTGTGCGCGAATATTTCGGGCAACCTGAACTCCATGTTGCGGGATGCCACCGAGAAGCAGCGCTAGTGATTCGATGAAATATGGGGAACACAGCCTGTGGGAGCCGGCTTGCTGGCGAATGCGGTCTGTCAGCTATGGATGTACTGACTGACCCGCCGTATTCGCCAGCAAGCCGGCTCCCACAAAGTTGTCATCCGGTTCCGGTCATCAAGTACCCGATTTGATTTTGGTCCACACCCGCGTCCGTGCCCGCTCGGCATCACGCGGCAACGGCGTCAGGGTGTACAGCGTTTTCATGGCTTCAGCAGTCGGGTACAGGTTCGGGTTGTTGCGGATCGACGGGTCGACCATGTCGGTCGCGTCCTTGTTCGGGTTTGGATAGCCGACAAAGTCGCTGATTGGCGCGATCACTTTCGGTTGCAGGAGGTAGTTGATGAAGGTGTGGGCATCTTCCACATCCTTGGCGCCTTTCGGGATCGCCAGCATGTCGAACCAGATGGGCGCGCCTTCTTTCGGCAGGCGCATGTCCACGGTTACACCGTTCTTCGCTTCCTTGGCCCGGTTGGCCGCTTGCGAGAAGCTGCCCGAGTAGCCCACGGCCACGCAGATGTCGCCGTTGGCGATGTCGGCCATGTACTTGGACGAATGGAAATAGGTGATGTATGGACGGATCTTCATCAGCAAGGCTTCGGCCTTGTCGTAGTCCTTGGGATTCTTGCTGTTCGGATCAAGCCCCAGATGCTGCAGGGCCAGCGGCAGAATCTCTGAAGGTGAATCCAGCAGCGTCACGCCGCAGGCCTTCAGCTTGCTGATGTTCTCTTCCTTGAAGATCAGGTCCCAACTGTCCACCGGCGCGTTGTCGCCCAGCGCGGCTTTGACTTTGTCCGGGTTGAAACCGATCAAAATGGTCCCGTACATGTAAGGCACGGCGAACTTGTTGCCCGGATCGTTCGCCTCCAGCAGCTTCATCAGGCTCGGATCGAGGTGCGAATAGTTGGTCAGCTTGCTCTTGTCCAGCGGCTGGAACACCCCGGCCTGGATCTGCTTGGCCAGAAACACGTTGGACGGCACCACCACGTCGTAGCCCGAGTTGCCCGTCAGCAACTTGGCTTCGAGGGCTTCGTTGGTGTCGAAAATGTCGTAGATCAGCGGGACTTTGGTGTCCTTTTTGAAGTTTTCCAGCGTCTGCGGCGTGATGTAATCGAACCAGTTGTACACGCGCAGGGTTTTCGGCTCGTCGGCGTGCACCGCGCCGCCGAGCATGGCCGCGCAGAGGGCGGGGACGATAAGGCGCTTGAGTCTGTTCATCGTTATCTCTCTTCTTGTCTCGCAGATGGGAGGGGTCAGACGCGTTCAAAACCTTCCAGCACGTTCACGGCATTGATGCCGATTTCTTCGACGGCATACCCGCCTTCCATCACGAACAGCGTCGGTTTGCCCAGGCGCGCGATGCGTTCGCCCATGCGCAGGTAATCCGGGCTGTCGAGCTTGAATTGTGAGATCGGGTCGTCCTTGAAGGTGTCCACACCCAGCGACACCACCACAACGTCAGCGCCGAAGCGGTCGATCTCGTCGCAAGCTTTCTCCAGCGCGGCGCTCCAGATCGCCCAGTCACTGCCAGCAGCCAACGGATAGTTGAAGTTGAAGCCTTCACCCGCACCTTCGCCGAGCTCGTCCTCGTAGCCTAGGAAGAACGGGAACTCGGCTTCCGGATGGCCATGAATCGAGGTGAACAACACGTCGCTGCGTTCGTAGAAAATCGACTGCGTGCCATTGCCGTGGTGATAGTCCACGTCGAGGATCGCGACCTTTTTGTGGCCCTGGTCGAGGAATGCCTGCGCAGCAATCGCGGCGTTGTTCAGGTAGCAATAGCCACCCATGACGTCACTGGCGGCGTGGTGCCCTGGCGGGCGGCACAGGGCGAAGGCACTGCGTGCGCCTTTCTGAATTTCAGCCTGAGCGGTCAACGCAACCTGCGCTGCACTGTATGCCGCTTGCCAGGTGCCCGCGGTGATCGGTGCCCCTGCGTCAAAGGTGTAATAGCCCAGTTGGCCGTGCAGGCTGGTGGGCATGACCGAGCGCAGTGTGCGCGCAGGCCAGGTGTAGGGCAGCAGGTCGCCTTCCGGGTTGGTGGCGGCCCAGCGATCCCATGCGCCTTTGAAAAATTCCAGAAATGCCTCGGTGTGAATGCGCTTGATCGGCTCGATGCCGAAATCCTGCGGGCCTTCCACGGCACCGATTTCGCGGTCTTTCACGCGTTGCAGCACATGGTCGGCGCGCGACGGCATTTCGAAGCAGGGCATCAATTTGCCGTCGATCAGCTCGCAGCGGCCATGATGCAGATGATGATCGTCTGAATAGATCGTCAGCATTTTCTTGTTCTCCTGTGGGCTAAGGTGTCCGACATTCTTGTGGCGGACGGCTTTTTGGAGAACGACGGAAACGGCCAAAAGGGGATGTATTCGGCCATAAAAGCTGTCCGAAAATCGCCCCTGAATAGGGCGCGCTGCCCCGTTTGGAGGCGTGCTGCTACAGGAATGGGGGTCGGGCGTCAGGCCCGAAACTGGCTCGGCGCCACGCCGCTCCAGCGAATGAATGCATGACGAAAGCTCGCCGTTTCACTGAACCCCAGCACTTCGGCGATGTGATGAATCGGCATCTGATCGTCTTGCAGCAATTGCTTGGCCCGTTCGAAGCGTAGCTCGTCGAGCAATTGCTGATAACTGCTGCCCGTGGCCTGCAAATGGCGGCGCAACGTGCGCTCAGAGCAGTTCATTTTTTGCGCAAGCGTTCGCAGGCTGGGCGTCTGGTCCAGTTGGTCGGCAAGCAGCTGACGGATGCGTCCCAGCCACGCCTGGCGTCCGGTGAATTCGATGTTCTGGCGTCGGCAGCGCTCTCGCATGTCGCGATGGGTGACGGGATCGGCGAGGGTCAGCGTCTGATCGAGCCAGCGTCTGTCGAAGGCAAAGGCGTTGTCTTCGGCATTGAAATACAGCTCGCAATGGAAGCTTTCCCGATAGCTGGCCTGGTAATTCGGTGCCGCATGGGTGAAGCGCGCAGCCGATAGCGGCAAGGGTTTGCCCAGCAAGTCGTCGCAAATCACTTTCAGCGAGGCCATGCACAATTCGGCATTGAACACGCGCAGGCCCTCGTCGTCCCGGTAATCACTGGCGCTGAACCAGATGAGTTCGCCGTCCTCGATCAACTGTAATTCGAACAGCGTGCCCAGCAGTGCCGGATACTCCAGCGCCAGGCGCAGGGCGTCACCGAAAGTGGCACTGGTGAGCAGGGCGTAACCGAGAATCCCGTAAGACGACACATGCATGCGCCGCCCGAGCGGCAAGCCGATCTCCCGACGCAGCGCTACGGCGTTGGCGCAGACCTGCATTTCCTGAAAGGTGGTGATGCGAATGTCCGGTCGGCTCAGGTCCGCTTCCGTGATCCCGCTCCCGGCCAGCAACGCCTCGCTGCCCCATCCTTCGGCGGAAAAGGTTTCCAGCACCAAAGAGACGGCGTTGAGAGTGGTCAGGTGAGAGTGAAGCATGAAGGCGCATTCCGTTTTTTGGGTCGGAATGGGGGAGCAAGAGATGTGCCGGATAAAACCGCGTAAGTCAGCGTTGTTAGGTGCTCGTTGATCGGCCGCTTTCGCGAGCAAGCCGGCTCCCACAGGTTTTGTGCCTGACTCATCATCCAGGCTGAAACAAATCCCTGTGGGAGCCGGCTTGCTGGCGAAGGCGTGTTGAGTCGCGCAACAGGATGTCAGTCTGGCGGCTTACTGCAGTTCCCCACACACATCCAGCTCCACCAACCGCCGCACGTCATCCGCTGTCAGGCCCGCACCCAGCAACGCATGCAGTTTGCCGAACGCCGCTTCGCGGGTCATGCCGCCACCGGACAGCACACCCACGCCGCGCAAGCGGCTGCCTGCTTCGTAGACGTCCAGCTCCACACCACCTTCATGGCATTGGGTGATCGCGATTACGCAGATGCCTTGTTGGTGAGCGCGTTGCAGGCTGTCTAGGAAGGCCGGGTTATCGCTGGGGCCGGTGCCGCTGCCGAAGCATTCAAGGATCAGGCCCTGAATGCCGCTGCCGAGCAGGCCGTCCAGTTGAGCGGCGCCGATACCGGGAAACAGTGGCAGCACGGCGACATTGGCCAGCGTCTTCGGTTGGCGATAACCCAGCGCCGTAGGCAGCGTGCCGACGGCCTCCCCGCCCCGCGAACGGTTGAGAGCGGCAAACGGATTGCGGCCGAAGCTGCGAATCTTCGCGCAGCGGGTTGGCTGCATCAGCTCGCCGTGGAAGTACAAATGCACCCCCGACGGCAGGCCATTGCCCAGCGCTTGCAGGGCGCCGTTGACGTTTTCCCAGGCATCGCTGTCCGGCACGCCAGCAGGCAGCATGGAACCGGTGAACACCACTGGCGCATCCAGCTCCAGCAACTGAAAGCTCATGGCCGCAGCGCTGTAGGCGAGGGTGTCGGTGCCGTGCAGGATCAGCACGGCATCGCAGCCCTTCACGTCCACCGCATCGATCACCGCCTCGCGCAGACGATGCCAGTAGGCGGGCGTCATGTTGGCGCTGTCGATCAGCGGAGACATCTCGCAAAATTGCCATTGCGGCACTACCAGCTCGGGCAGTGCGGCAAGTTGTTCGGCCATCCGCGCTTCGAAACCGGAGGCGGGCGCCAGACCGTTTTCACTGGCCTGCATGCCGATGGTGCCACCGGTATAGAGCACCATCACGTGCTGAGCCGGTGCGGCGTTTTCGCGATTCATGGATGTCTCCCTGGACTGACTTCGGATGATTAACGTGCGTCGACGGCGGGGCTGCCAGTGACCGCTTCAGCGTTGGCCGCCGGTTGTTCCTGACCCGGTTTTGGCCAGGCTTTGAGGTCCAGATCCAGATCGGGGAACTGGCTGGAGTCGAACACTGGCGTTTCGATGCCCGCCTTACGCTGTGCATCGTAGTCGTTCAGGATACGCAAACCGATCTTGAACAGCATCGCCAAGGCAATCAGGTTCACGAATGCCAGCAGTGTCATCGTGATGTCGGCAAAGGCGAATACGGTGCCTAGGTCTTCCACGGCGCCCCACAGGATCAGTGCCAGCACCAGCGCACGGTAGCTGATCAGCGCCTTGCGGCTCTCGCCGACCAGGAAGCGCAGGCTGTTTTCTCCCAGGTAGTAGTTGTAGAGAATCGAGGTGAACACGAATAGCGCCAGTGCAACGCTGATGAACACGCGACCCCAGTCACCCACGACCGCTGCCAGCGAGTTTTGCGTCAGTGCAATGCCGTCGCCTTCGAAGCCCGGGGTATAGAAGCCGGACAGCAGGATCAGCAACGCGGTGCAGGTGCAGATGACGAAGGTGTCGAGGAACACGCTGAACGCCTGAACCACGCCTTGCGCGACTGGGTGCTTCACTTCAGCCACGGCTGCCACGTTTGGCGCGCTGCCCAGACCGGCTTCGTTGGCAAACACGCCACGCTTCACGCCCATGACGATAGCGCTGCCCAGCAGGCCGCCGAAGACTTCGTCCAGACCGAATGCGCTTTTGACGATGGTCATCAGCATGTGCGGAACGTGTTCGAACTGCACGCCGATCACGTAAAGGGTGACGCCGATGTAGACCAATGTCTTCACCGGAACCAGCAGGTCGGCGACTGCCGCGATCCGCTTGATGCCGCCAATGAATACCAGCCCCAGCAACACAGCCAGCGCAATGCCCGAATAGCCCGGCGAAACACCGAATGCGTTGTTCAGGGAGTGGGTCACAGCGTGGGATTGCAGACCGTTGAACGCGAAGCCGAAGGTCACCAGCAGCAGAACGGCCATGACCATACCGAGCCAGCGCTTGCCCAGACCGTGCTGAATATAGAAAGAAGGGCCACCGCGATACTGACCATCGGAGTCGCAGCGTTTGTACAACTGGCCGAGGGCGCATTCGAAGAAGCTGCTGGCCATGCCGACCAGAGCAGTGACCCACATCCAGAACACCGCGCCCGGTCCGCCCAGGGTCACGGCGATGCCGACACCGGCGATGTTACCGGCACCGACGCGGCCGGCCAGACTCAGCATCAGGGCCTGAAACGAACTCAATTGGCCAGAGCTGCTGCGCAGGCTTTCGCGAAAGACCGCGAACATGTGCAAGAAATGACGTAATTGAACGAAACGCGAGCGAATCGTGAAGTATCCACCGAGCCCGACGATGAGCACGATCAGCAGTTTTCCCGAAAGGAAGTCGTTGATGACTTCAAGCATTGTTGTTGCCTCGCTTTTTTAGAGGGGGCGCACTATACCGGTGCGCGTTATTGGAGTCTGTAAACCGTTTCTGCTTTTGAGCCCGTATCGCTCTCTGTGTGGGTGCTTGTCCGTCCTGGGCGTTCGATCTGTAGCAGTCCTGCGTGCCGGCGTTGACGTCATCGAAATCGCTGCCGCCGGCAAGCCGGACTGCTACAGGGAGCGTTTCGTTTTCAAAATTCGATTCGCAAAAATGCGGATAAAAAAAAGGGCCTGGAAGCGTCTCCTTCCGGCCCTCAAAAGGGTGAGGGGTGTCTAGGCCCTCAGCCTGGTGATCGTGTTGCGTGTCCCGCGCAGGCCTGGCATCAGGCTTTCAGCGGAACCAGGCGTGGAGCAATCATGTTCTCGGGGCGCAGGATGTCGGCGAGCATCGCTTCGTCGAGCAAGCCCTCTTCGCGCACCAGTTCCAGCACGCCACGGCCTGTTTCCAGTGCGACGCGGGCGATGCGGGTGGCGTTCTCGTAACCGATGTACGGGTTCAGCGCAGTGACCAGGCCGATCGAGTGCTCGACCAGTTCACGGCAGCGTTGTTCGTTGGCGGTGATGCCGACGATGCAGTGTTCGCGCAGCATGTCCATGGCGCGCTGCAGCAGACGGATCGAGTCGAAGATCTTGTAGGCGATCAGCGGCTCCATCACGTTCAACTGCAATTGACCGCCTTCGGCCGCCACGGTCAGGGCCAGGTCGTTGCCCATGATCTCGAAGGCGCACATGTTCACGGCCTCCGGAATCACCGGGTTGACCTTGCCCGGCATGATCGAGCTGCCTGGCTGGCGCGCTGGCAGGTTGATTTCGTTGATGCCGGTGCGCGGGCCGCTGGACAGCAGGCGCAGGTCGTTGCAGATCTTCGACAGTTTGACGGCGGTACGCTTGAGCATGCCCGAGAACAGCACGAAGGCGCCCATGTCGGAGGTGGCTTCGATCAGGTCGGCGGCTGGAACCAGTGGCTGGCCGCTGATGATCGCCAGACGCTCGACCGCCAGGGATTGATAGCCGGGGTCTGCGTTGATGCCGGTGCCGATGGCGGTGCCGCCCAGGTTCACTTCTGTCAGCAGCTCAGGCGCCAGGCTGCGCAGGCGGTTGAGGTCTTCGGTCAGCGTGGTGGCGAAGGCGCGGAATTCCTGGCCAAGGGTCATCGGCACCGCGTCTTGCAATTGGGTACGGCCCATTTTCAGGACGTGGGCGAATTCCTGGCCTTTGGCAGCGAACGCTTGAATCAGGCTGCTGAGGCTGGCCAGCAAGGCATCGTGACCCAGCAGCAGACCCAGGCGAATGGCTGTCGGGTAGGCGTCGTTGGTCGACTGCGCCATGTTTACGTCGTTGTTCGGGTGCAGGTATTTGTATTCGCCTTTGGCATGGCCCATCGCTTCAAGAGCGATGTTGGCGATGACTTCGTTGGCGTTCATGTTGGTGGACGTACCGGCGCCACCTTGAATCATGTCAACCACGAACTGTTCGTGGAAGTCGCCGCGAATGAGGCGGGCGCAGGCTTCGCTGATCGCTGCGTGTTTCTCGTCGCTCAGATGGCCCAACTGATGGTTCGCATCGGCAGCCGCCTGTTTGACCATGGCCAGGCCGACAACCAGTTTCGGGTAGTGCGAAAGTGGAACGCCGGAGAGGTGAAAGTTATTCACCGCGCGCAGGGTCTGGATGCCGAAATAGGCATCAGCGGGTACTTCGAGGGTGCCAAGCAGGTCTTTTTCGATGCGAAATGATGCAGCGGAGGACATGATAGAGAAACTCTCAGGAGAGACACGGGCTAAGCCGGAACGCCTTGAATACTAGGCTTGTGGGCGATTGCGAACCAATGCTGTTAAGCGCTAGCCTATGCACGAACGGCATAATGAAGATGTGACGTTCGGATTGTGACGAGCGTATGAATGTGCTCGGCCGATCATCGCCAATGGGCGCAAACCTGTGGGAGCGAATTTATTCCGCGGCGATCCGACGATTGGCCGGCACATCCGATGCAAATGTGTCGCCCGCACCATTGCATCGCGAATGAATTCGCTCCCACAGGGGATAGCGATTTCAATCGCAACAAGGCGTAGAGCCCGATTCGTCCAAGCTCTGGAGAACAAAATGAACCTGGAAAGCAAATGGCTGGAAGACTTCAGTGCGCTGGCGGCCACCCGCAGTTTCTCCCAGGCGGCGGAGCGTCGATTCGTCACGCAGCCCGCATTCAGCCGACGTATTCGCAGCCTTGAAGCTGCGCTCGGGCTGACGCTGGTCAATCGCTCACGCACGCCCATCGAGCTGACGGCAGCAGGGCAGTTGTTTCTGGTGACCGCGCGCACGGTCGTCGATCAGCTCGGCGAAGTGTTGCGTCACTTGCATCATCTGGAAAGCGGGCAGGGTGAGGTGATGCAGATTGCTGCCGCGCACTCCCTGGCGTTGAGCTTCTTCCCGCGCTGGATCGCCCAATTGCGCAACGAGGGCCTGAACATCGCCACGCGATTGGTCGCGACCAACGTTGGCGACGCCGTGCATGCCCTGCGCGAAGGTGGTTGTGACCTCATGCTCGCGTTCTACGACCCGGACGCGGCGTTGCAGATGGACGCTGAAATCTTCCCTTCGCTGCATTTGGGCATGACCGAAATGCTCCCCGTTTGCTCAGTGGATGCCGACGGCAAGCCGTTGTTCGATCTGGAGGGCGATCAGAGTGTGCCGTTGCTGGCCTACAGCGCGGGGGCTTTTCTGGGGCGTTCAGTGAACTTGCTGCTGCGCCAGCGAGCCCTGCGCTTCACCACCGTGTACGAAACCGCCATGGCCGACAGCCTCAAGGGCATGGCGCTGCAAGGCCTTGGCATCGCTTGGGTGCCACGCCTTTCCATCGCTGCCGAGTTGGAACGGGGCGAGCTGGTGGTGTGTGGCGGCCCTCAATGGCATGTGCCGCTGGAAATCCGGTTGTACCGTTGTGCGCTGGTGCGCAAGGCCAATGTGCGGCTGTTGTGGCGCAAGCTGGAAGGGGGTGCCGCGCAGCCGGCCGCTTGACCTGAAAGTCAGTAAGTACAAGGCTTGCGAGGCCGGTTTCATTGGCTGACAGGAGGTCATTACCGCTCTGTCAAATGCGACTCTTTGCGGTATACTGCGCGGCCTTTGGCCGGTTGCACTGGTCATAATTCGTACGACAAGCCACGCCGGTCTTCCCGCGTGGCTTGTTGTTTTTAGACGCGCCTGCGGGCGCCCGATGAAGAGGCACGACGATGAGCGCACTGGTTGGCGTGATCATGGGCTCCAAGTCCGATTGGTCCACCCTTAGCCACACCGCCGACATGCTGGAAAAGCTCGGCATTCCGTACGAAGTCAAAGTGGTTTCGGCCCACCGTACGCCGGACCTTCTGTTCCAGTACGCCGAAGAGGCCGAAGGCCGTGGCATTGAAGTGATCATCGCAGGCGCTGGTGGGGCTGCTCACCTGCCGGGCATGTGCGCAGCCAAGACACACTTGCCGGTACTGGGCGTTCCGGTTCAGTCCTCGATGCTCTCGGGCGTCGACTCCCTATTGTCCATCGTGCAAATGCCTGCGGGCATTCCGGTCGCGACGCTGGCTATTGGCAAAGCGGGCGCGATCAACGCCGCGTTGCTGTCCGCCAGCATCCTGGGCGCCAAGCACCCGCAATTCCACGCGGTGCTGAAGAAATTCCGCACTGAGCAAACAGACAGCGTTCTGGACAATCCTGACCCACGCGAGGCCTGAGGTTTTCATGAAGATCGGTGTAATCGGTGGCGGCCAACTGGGTCGCATGTTGGCGCTGGCGGGCACTCCGCTGGGAATGAACTTCGCGTTTCTTGACCCTGCTCCGGACGCTTGCGCCGCTGCACTGGGCGAGCATCTGCGTGCCGATTACGGCGATCAGGACCACTTGCGCCAACTGGCAGACGAAGTGGATCTGGTGACCTTTGAATTCGAAAGCGTGCCTGCCGAAACCGTGGCGTTTCTGTCGCAGTTCGTGCCGGTTTACCCGAGCGCAGAAGCCCTGCGCATCGCCCGCGATCGCTGGTTCGAAAAGAGCATGTTCAAGGACCTGGGCATTCCGACGCCTGCGTTCGCCGACATTCAGTCCCAGGCGGATCTGGACGCGGCGGTTGCCAGCATCGGCCTGCCTGCCGTGCTGAAAACCCGGACACTGGGTTATGACGGCAAAGGTCAGAAAGTGCTGCGCAAGCCGGAAGACGTGGTCGACACCTTTGCCGAGCTGGGCAGCGTGCCGTGTCTGCTGGAAGGCTTCGTGCCATTCACGGGGGAAGTCTCGTTGATCGCAGTGCGCGCTCGCGATGGCGAAACCCGTTTCTACCCGCTGGTGCACAACACCCACGACAGCGGCATTCTGCGCTTGTCCATCGCCAGCACCGATCACCCATTGCAGGCGTTGGCTGAAGACTACGCCGGTCGCGTGCTCAAGCAACTGGATTACGTGGGCGTGCTGGCTTTTGAATTCTTCGAAGTCGACGGCGGCCTCAAAGCCAACGAAATTGCCCCACGCGTTCACAATTCCGGCCACTGGACCACCGAAGGTTCGGAGTGCAGCCAGTTCGAAAACCACCTGCGCGCGGTTGCCGGTCTGCCACTGGGTTCGACTGCTAAAGTGGGCGAGAGCGCGATGATCAACTTCATTAGCGAAGTGCCTGCTGTGGACAAAGTCCTCGCTATCGATGACTGCCATCTGCATCACTATGGCAAAGCGTTCAAGGCCGGTCGCAAAGTGGGTCATGCCACCGTGCGTAGCCAGGACCGTGCGACGCTGGATCGTCAGGTCAAGTTGGTTCAGGCCCTGGTCAAGAGCTGATCACCCAGGTTCTCCTGTAGGAGCCGCACTGTCCCGTTGAACCATTCGTCGCTTACACCCCTCTGATAGCGTGTTGCCAATTGCCGACTAGGCTTTGGTTTATTCACTGAATCAGAGGGACATGGCATGGGCATCATCGGAACCATCTTCATCGGCCTGATCGTCGGGCTGCTGGCTCGTTTTCTGAAGCCGGGCGACGACAGCATGGGCTGGATCATGACCATTATTCTGGGTATCGCCGGTTCTCTGGTGGCGACCTATGGTGGTCAGGCGCTGGGCATTTACCAGGCGGGGCAGGGCGCAGGCTTTTTGGGTGCGCTGGTCGGAGCGATCATCCTGCTGGTCATCTACGGCATGATCAAAAAGAAATGAAATCCGGTCTGGCCCTCTGCGCTATTGCCGCGCGGAGGGCTAGAATGCGCGGCATTCAATTCCCCACGCCGAGCAACTCAATGCGTCGTCTTATCTTCGTTTCCCTGCTGCTGGTCTGCGGGCTGGCATGTGCCGCCGATTTGCCCGAGACCGACTGGCTCGAACTGATGCCCAAGTCGGATCAGAAGGCTCTTGAGGCCATGCCCGAAATCGACCACAACTCCCCGGAAGCCCAAGGCACGTTCGACAGCAAAGGCGGCCTGAAGCAGAGCAAGGGTTTGCCTGCGGTGATGTATTCCACCAAAACCGTCGCTGCCATGAACGGCAAGAACATTCGCCTGGGCGGCTATCCGGTGCCGCTGGAGACTGACGCGAAAGGGCACAGCACGCTGTTCTTCCTTGTCCCTTATCCCGGCGCCTGCATTCACGTGCCACCGCCACCGCCGAATCAACTGGTGCTGGTGCGGTATCCGAAAGGATTGAAGATTGATGACATCTACACGCCGTTGTGGGTGGTAGGCACGCTGAAGATCGAGAAGGTCAGCAATGATCTGGCCGATGCGGCCTATGCGCTGGATGCCACGAAGGTGCGGGTGGTGACTGAGGCGGATTTGTAAGAGCGCTTCTGCCCTTGTGGAAGCCCGCACCAAGCCGGCTCCCACAGGGGAAGGTCAGTGGCTGATCAATCGTCCGTCAGCGGCTCGGCCCAGAGGCTGACACCCATCACATGCATCTCGCCCGGTTTGAGCGTTACGATGTCGGTCATGACGTTCGCGGTTTCGACACACACCATACCCTTCCAGTCATCGGCGCCCATGTCGCTGAAGGTTTTGGTTTTCTCGATCCAGGGGTTCCAGACCACCGACGATTTCGAGCCTTGGGTCTGGATCTGGATGCGACGTTTCCACGCCGGGTCGACGATGGACACCAGGTCAGGTGTGTCCTGATAGATACGATCTGTCTCGCCAGTGAACGTAATGTCACCCACTTGAACGTTTTGCTGCTCCCAGCTTTCCAGCGTGTTCAGGTAGCTGACGCCGTCCAGGCCCTGAATGCTGATCTGATGCACATCGCTCACGGCGAAATAGGTGTGCAGCGCCTGGCTCAAGGTGACGTCGTGATCGCCTGCGTTGAAGCTGAGCAGGCTGACGTTCAGCGCTGAATCCAGACGAATGCTCAGCTTCAGACCCACCGTGTGCGGCCAGCCGGGCAAATGGCCTTCGGCCTTGAGCTGAATGAACTCGACGATCAGCGCTTCGCCGTCTTCGGCGATGTTGATCAGCTCCCAGTCCAGCGCGCGCACTTCACCGTGGGCGTTGGCCGGTTCGCTGCTCTGACGCATAGCCTGCACGCTCTGCGGGTTGCGCTGGAAGTTGCCGAACCATGGCCAGCAAATCGGCATGCCGCCGCGAATCGCCTTGCCGTGTTTGTACACCGCGTTCGGATTGGACCAGACCAGCGGCTCGTCACCGTTGACCTGATAACTGACGATGTGCGCGCCCTGCTGGGCGACCACCAGTTCGGCCTGGCCGTGGCGAATGCGCCAGCAATTGAGCTCGCCGAGCTGGATGGATTCGACTTCTGGCGTAGGCATAGGGGTACTCACTCAAAGGACAGTGACTGAATCAGACTGTGCCAAGCTTGATGAGTTTACTGCGCGCTGCCAAGTGCGATGAGGCCGACGCTGTATATCAGCGTCGGGCCGGAACCGAACGCGTGCGGCCACTGCCGTCGATGGCCACGAACACGAACACCGCTTCAGTCACCTTGCGCCATTCGCTGGACAGTGGGTCGTCGCTCCAGACTTCGACCATCATCTGGATCGAGCTGCGACCGATTTCCAGCGTCTGGGTATAGAAGGACAGTTGTGCGCCCACGGCCACGGGCACCAGAAACGCCATGCGATCAATGGCAACCGTCGCGACGCGTCCGCCTGCGACCTTGCTGGCCATGGCTGTGCCTGCCAAGTCCATCTGCGCGACCAGCCAGCCGCCATAAATGTCGCCGAAACCGTTGGTTTCGCGCGGCAGGGCGGTGATTTGCAAGGCGAGATCGCCCTGCGGAATAGGATCTTCCTGTTCAAGTTCGTTCATTACTGAGGGTGCCTCGAACCCATAACGCTCTAAGTCTTCAATTCATTAGTCAGGGAAACTCTGCGAAGACGACTTGGTTAAATGGCTTCGCACAACTTCCCTCAAAGACCGGTTGAGTCGCGGCCCGCAAGTATATCGGTCGATGCCTCACGAGACGACCGTTGGGTTCCCATTTTCCCCGACGCACGTTGCAATCCATGTGCATCTGCGCGCAATTTGCTATCGTGCCGAACCGATTTGGCGCACTACGCCGACATTGGCACGCAATTTTGATGCCCGATCACCTCTTCGAGACGATAAATCGCGTGCACGGCCGTTATCCCCGGCTGCATAGCAATTGATCATTCGCCCCAAGAGAGTCTCAAAAGAGAAGCCATTGTCATGTCCTCCGTGTCTTCCAGCGCTGCGCAGCCTTCGCGCCCGCTGACCCGCAACGATTACAAAACCCTGTCGCTTTCCGCCTTGGGCGGCGCGCTGGAGTTTTACGATTTCATCATCTTCGTGTTCTTCGCTGCCGTTGTCGGCAAGCTGTTTTTCCCCGTGGACATGCCGGAATGGCTGCGTTTGATGCAAACGTTTGGCATTTTCGCCGCCGGTTATCTGGCCCGCCCGCTGGGCGGCATCGTCATGGCCCACTTCGGCGATTTGCTGGGCCGCAAGAAAATGTTCACCCTGAGCATTTTCCTGATGGCGGTTCCAACGCTCATCATGGGCCTGCTGCCCACTTATGCGCAGATTGGCATCTGGGCGCCGCTTTTGTTGCTGCTGATGCGCGTCATTCAGGGCGCCGCCATTGGTGGCGAGGTGCCAGGGGCGTGGGTATTCGTTTCCGAACACGTTCCCTCACGTAACGTCGGTTACGCTTGCGGCACGCTCACCTCCGGTCTGACCGCAGGCATTTTGCTCGGTTCGTTGGTCGCAACCTGGATCAACACCCTCTACACGCCGGCCGAAGTTTCGGATTACGCCTGGCGTATTCCATTCCTGCTGGGCGGCGTATTCGGTCTGATGTCGGTTTACCTGCGCCGCTGGCTGCACGAAACCCCGGTCTTTGCCGAGCTTCAACTGCGCAAGCAACTGGCCGAGGAAGTGCCGCTCAAGGCCGTGTTGCGCGATCATCGCGGCGCCGTTGTGCTGTCGATGGCGCTGACCTGGCTGCTCTCGGCGGGTGTTGTGGTCGTCATTCTCATGACCCCGACGCTATTACAGAGCATGTACGGCTTCGCGCCCGCTGTGACGTTGAAAGCCAACAGCCTGGCCATTGTGCTGCTCAGCCTGGGTTGTATCGGCGCGGGCGCGTTGGCGGATCGCTTCGGTGCCGGTCTGGTTTTCCTGTTGGGGTCGCTCGGGCTGCTGATCACATCGTGGACCTTCTACCACACGGTCGGCGCTCATCCAGAGTGGCTGTACCCGCTGTACGCTTTGACTGGCCTGTTCGTCGGCACCATCGGCGCCGTTCCGTTCGTAATGGTGAAGGCCTTCCCGCCTGTGGTTCGATTCTCGGGGTTGTCGTTTTCCTACAACCTGGCTTACGCGATCTTCGGCGGCCTGACCCCGATGGTGGTCACGCTGATGCTCAAAGCCAACCCGATGGGGCCTGCGTGGTATGTGGCGATTCTGTGTGCGCTGGGGATGGTGATCGGGTTGTACTTGCTGAAGAAGAAAGTCGCCTGATCAAATAAATCCGCTGCTATTGAGAATTGGCTTATTTTGAGGCCGCCATCCCAAAAGGATGGCGGCCTTTCATTTTATTGTCATATCTCGGTCATAGAGTAGTCACATGGCCATCATTGACCCCCGGCCAACCTTCAGACCTCGCCAGGAGCCAGGCATGACCTTCAAGCGTTTGATGACTGCACTCAGTTTCATTGCAGCCGGTATTACAACCGTTCATGCCGTGGCCGCTGTGGATCCTGCGATCAAGCCCTATGCAAAGACATCCGGCGTTTCAGGCAACCTGTCCAGTGTCGGTTCTGACACGCTGGCCAATCTGATGACGATGTGGGCCGAGGCCTACAAGCGTGAATACCCTACGGTGAACATCCAGATTCAGGCGGCCGGTTCGTCGACCGCGCCGCCTGCGTTGACGGAAGGCACCGCGACACTCGGGCCGATGAGTCGCAAGATGAAGGATGGCGAGGTGTCGGCGTTCGAGCAGAAATACGGCTACAAGCCGACGGCGATCCCGGTAGCAGTGGATGCGCTGGCGGTGTTCGTGCATAAGGACAACCCGATCAAGGGCCTGACGTTGCAGCAAGTGGATGCGATCTTCTCGGCCACTCGTTTGTGTGGCGCCAAGGCAGACGCGAAAACCTGGGGTGATGTAGGCGTAACGGGAGACCTGGCAGGCAAGTCGATCCAGTTGTTCGGGCGCAATTCGGTGTCGGGCACTTATGGCTACTTCAAGGAAGCCTCGCTGTGTAAGGGCGATTTCAAACCCAACGTCAACGAGCAGCCAGGTTCTGCATCGGTCGTCAGCTCGATCAGCAGTTCGTTAAACGGCATCGGCTACTCGGGCATTGGTTATAAAACGTCCAGCGTGCGTACGGTGCCGTTGGCGAAGAAAGAAGGCGATGCGTTCATCGAGGACAACGAGACCAATGCGCTCAATGGGACCTATCCACTGGCGCGTTTCCTCTATGTTTATGTCAACAAGGCGCCGAACAAGCCGCTCAATCCGCTGGAAGCCGAGTTCGTCAAACTGGTCTTGTCCAAACAAGGTCAGGAAGTTGTCATGAAAGACGGGTACATTCCTCTACCAGCCAAGGTCGTCAGCAAGGCATTGGCTGATCTGGGGCTATAAGAACGCGGCGGTGGCATGCACCGCCAGATAACCCTGATGCGGGGTGACAGGTTCGTCCCGCTGCTGGAAGACAGGGCCTTATGGAACGAGGCTTGCGAAAACAATGAACAGTCCGTTGCCACGGTTGCGAGGCGACGGGCTTTTTTGCGTCACCATGCTGTCATGTATCTGTCATACATAGCCGCTAGGGTGTGCGCATGAATGATTTGGCCAATTCATCGATGACCGAAAAGTCCCCTCCCGAACGCATTGATTTCAATACGCCGGAGATGCAACACAAGCGTCGTATTCGTGCGCTCAAGGACCGTCTGACGCGCTGGTACGTGTTAGTGGGTGGCCTCGCTGTTCTTGCTGCAATCACGCTCATCTTCTTCTATCTGGCCTACGTCGTGCTGCCCCTGTTTCAGGGCGCGAAGCTCACGGCTCACACCGCACAAACTCCGGCTTGGGAACAGGACGCCGGGAAGCCTCTGTTGCTGGTCATCGAAGAGCAGAATCTGGTGAGCATGCGCGTCTCCGACAAAGGGGAGGCGCTGTTTTTCAACACCAGGGATGGCAGTGAGCTGTCCCGTGTGACCCTGCCGATTCCTGCGGGCGCGCACGTCACGTCTGTGGCGCAGGATCAGCCGGGCAAGCCTCTGGTGGCGGTCGGTCTGTCCAACGGGCAGGTGCTGGTCTTCAAGCATGCGTACCCGATCAGCTATCCCGAGAACAAGAAAACCATTACGCCGGCCATCACTTACCCCTATGGCGAGACCCCGCGCGTCCTCGATGACGAAGGCCGTGCGCTGGAGCATGTCAGTCTCAATGCGAATGACACCACGCTGATTCTCGCGGGCGCCACCGGCTCGCAACTGCACGTCCTGTCGCTGACGCAGGCTGAAAACCAGATGACGGGCGAGACGACCAGTACAGAAAGCCGGATCGACCTGCCGCAGTTGTCGGCGATGGTCAAAGCGATCTACGTCGACCCCCGGCAGCAATGGCTGTACGTGATCAATGGTCGCGCTCAGGCCGACGTGTTCAGCCTTCAGGACCGTACGCTCAACGGGCGCTACAAGCTGCTCGAAGACGCCAACGCCGAGACCACCGCCAGTGCGCAATTGGTGGGTGGCATTTCGTTGATGATCGGCAGTTCCAGAGGCAACATCGCCCAGTGGTTCATGGCCCGTGACGTCGACGGCGAAATGCGTTTGCAGCACATCCGCGACTTCAAAATGGGCGGCGCGCCGATTGCTCAGATCGTTGCCGAACAGCGCCGCAAAGGCTTCATCGCGATGGACACCTCCGGCAAGCTCGGCGTGTTCCACAGCACGGCCCATCGCACGCTGTTGGTTGAACCGGTCGCCAGTGGTCCGGCCATCATGGGGCTGTCTCCGCGTGCGGACCGCGTCCTTGTTGAAGACAACGGCAAGCTGCTGCCACTGACGCTGAAAAACCCGCATCCGGAAGTCTCCTGGAGCGCGTTGTGGGACAAGGTCTGGTACGAAAACTACGACGAGCCCAAGTACATCTGGCAGTCCACCGCTTCCAACAGCGACTTCGAACCCAAGCTCAGCCTGGCTCCGCTGACATACGGCACGCTGAAGGCAGCGCTATATGCGATGTTGCTGGCCGCGCCACTGGCCGTGGCGGCAGCGATTTACACCGCGTACTTCATGGCACCGGGTATGCGCCGCAAGGTCAAGCCGGTGATCGAGTTGATGGAGGCGCTGCCGACGGTCATCCTGGGTTTCTTCGCCGGGCTGTTTCTGGCGCCCTACATCGAGGGGCATTTGCCGGGGATTTTCAGCCTGTTGATCCTCCTTCCCATCGGAATTTTGCTGGTCGGCTTTCTATGGACCCGTCTGCCTGATTCGATTCGCCTGCGTGTGCCGGACGGTTGGGAAAGTGCGATTCTGATACCGGTCATTCTGTTGGTGGGCTGGTTCTCGCTGGGCATGAGTTCGCACATGGAGAACTGGTTCTTCGGCGGCGATATGCGCTCCTGGATAACGAATGACCTGAAGATCACCTATGACCAGCGCAACGCATTGGTGGTCGGTCTGGCGATGGGCTTTGCCGTCATCCCCAATATCTACTCGATAGCCGAAGACGCCGTGTTCAGTGTGCCGCGCAGTTTGACCCATGGCTCGTTGGCGCTGGGTGCGACGCCATGGCAAACCTTGATACGTGTGGTGATCCTGACCGCCAGCCCCGGCATTTTCTCGGCGCTGATGATCGGCATGGGCCGCGCCGTCGGCGAGACCATGATCGTGCTCATGGCCACGGGCAACACGCCGATCATGGACATGAACCTGTTCGAAGGCATGCGCACCCTGGCGGCCAACGTTGCCGTCGAGATGCCGGAGTCGGAAGTCGGTGGCAGCCACTACCGGGTGTTGTTCCTCGCGGCGCTGGTGCTGCTGATGTTCACCTTTGTCATGAACACCTTGGCGGAGCTGATTCGTCAGCGCCTGCGCAAGCAGTATTCGTCTCTCTAGGGCAGGTAGAAACAGATGAAAAAAGCCTCCCTGAAAAACTGGGTCAAAAGCGGCGCCCCCGGCGTGTGGATCAGCGCGAGTGCGGTGTCCATCGCCGTCATCATGACCATCGGGTTGCTGGCAGTGATCGCGGTACGTGGTCTGGGGCATTTCTGGCCGGCTGACGTGGTTTGCGCCCAGTACGCGGTGCCGGGGCAGGCGCCGCAAGTGCTGGTGGGCGAGTTGGTGCAATCCGAGCAAGTGCCTCGTGCACGCTTGAAAAGTGCTGGACTGCCCGTGCCCGACGAAGGCCCGGAATTCATGACCCGCGACCTGTTCAAAGTCGGCAATCGTGACCTCAACCCCAGTGATTTCAGTTGGGTCGTGGGCGAATGGCTGAAGGAGCAAAGCAGGCCCGATGAACTCATGACCCTTGAGCGGCGTGAGTGGGGCAATTTCTATGGCTATCTGGTCAACGTCAAAGAGAACGGCCAGGTGGTGGCTGAGGGGGAAGCGGCCTGGCCGCAATTGCAGGCACGCATTCAGCGCGCGCAGAAAATCTCCGATGAACTCAATGGGCTTCAAAAGGGCGATATCGGCACGATCAACCACGGTATCGAACGCCTGCGGTTGCAGGCGCGCAAACTGGAACTCAATGGTCAGCTCGACGCCCAGGCGCAGGCCGACATGGCGGCTGAGCGTGCCGAATACGATGCGCGTTACAAAGACATCGAATCCCGTCTGGTTGCACTGCATGCCGAGTTCGACCGCGACAGCCTGACGGCCCGTGACGCCAACGGCAAGGAAGTCGAGATCAGCCTGAGCAAGATCGTTCACGCTTACCAGCCAAACGCCATGAGCGTGACGTCGAAGCTGGGCTTCTACTTCAAGAAGCTGTGGGAGTTCCTCAGCGACGACCCTCGCGAGGCCAACACGGAAGGCGGCATCTTCCCGGCGATTTTCGGCACCGTGATGATGACCCTGATCATGGCCGTGATCGTGACGCCATTCGGGGTGCTGGCGGCGGTCTATTTGCGTGAGTACGCCCGGCAGGGGCCGATGACTCGACTGATCCGCATCGCCGTGAACAACCTCGCAGGCGTTCCGGCCATCGTCTACGGCGTGTTCGGTCTGGGCTTTTTCGTTTATGTGCTGGGTGGATCGCTTGACCGCCTGTTCTTCCCCGAAGCATTGCCTGCGCCGACCTTTGGTACGCCGGGCTTGCTGTGGGCCTCGTTGACCCTGGCGCTCCTGGCGGTCCCGGTGGTGATCGTGGCCACTGAAGAGGGTCTGGCGCGCATACCGCTGACCTTGCGCGAAGGCTCGCTGGCGCTTGGCGCGACCAAGGCCGAGACGCTGTGGAAGATCGTATTGCCGATGGCCAGCCCCGCCATGATGACCGGCTTGATTCTGGCTGTTGCCCGCGCTGCCGGTGAAGTGGCGCCGCTGATGCTGGTGGGCGTAGTCAAGCTCGCGCCATCGCTGCCAGTGGACGGCAACTACCCGTATTTGCACCTCGATCAGAAGATCATGCACTTGGGCTTTCATATCTATGACGTGGGCTTCCAGAGTCCCAACGTCGAAGCCGCGCGGCCGCTAGTGTACGCCACGGCGCTGTTGTTGGTGCTGGTGATTGCTTTGCTGAACCTGTCGGCGGTGACGATTCGGAACCGGCTGCGCGAAAAATACCGCGCCCTTGACGGCTAGAGGCCGCGACACGTTTCGAGCTTCCCGCGGCAAGCTGGATGCCGCGCCGATTTGCCCCACTTGTAGCTTGCAGCTGAAAGCGCGCAGCTAAAAATGAAGTGAGAGAGAGATGCAGAAAGATCCACAAACGCGTGGTGTGAACATGTCAGCTTTGGGGCGCAAGCGTCAGGGGCTGGACCTGGCCAGCGAGGACGTCGCGCTGGAAGTGCGGGGCCTGAACCTGTTCTACGGCGACAAGCAGGCGCTGTTCGATATTCAGATGAACATCCCTCGCCAGCGCGTGACGTCGTTCATTGGGCCTTCGGGCTGCGGCAAGTCGACCTTGCTGCGCACCTTCAACCGCATGAACGACCTGGTGGACGGATGCCGCGTGCAGGGCGAAATCCGCCTTTATGGCCGAGACATCAATACCAAGGGCGAGGACGTCGCTGAGTTGCGCCGTCGCGTGGGTATGGTGTTCCAGAAGCCGAACCCGTTTCCCAAGACGGTGTACGAAAACGTGGTCTATGGCCTGCGGATTCAGGGCATCAACAAAAAGCGTCCGCTCGACGAGGCCGTCGAGTGGGCATTACGAGGCGCGGCACTGTGGGATGAGGTCAAGGACCGCCTGCACGAGTCGGCCCTCGGGCTTTCCGGTGGTCAGCAGCAACGCCTGGTGATCGCCCGCACTATCGCTGTCGAACCCGAAGTACTGCTGCTGGATGAGCCGTGCTCGGCGCTTGACCCGATTTCGACGTTAAAAGTCGAAGAGCTGATCTACGAACTGAAATCCAAATACACCATTGTGATCGTTACCCACAACATGCAGCAGGCGGCGCGTGTATCGGATTACACCGCTTTCATGCACATGGGCAAGGTGGTCGAGTTTGGGGACACCGATACGTTGTTCACCAATCCGACCAAAAAACAGACTGAAGACTACATAACCGGTCGTTACGGCTAGCACGTGTTTCGTCAGCCTTGAACCACCGCGCAATCAATCGGACGGACACTCAGCATGATCAAAGACAGCCATACACATCACATCTCCCAGCAGTTCAACGCTGAACTGGAAGATGTTCGCAGCCACCTGCTGGAAATGGGTGGTCTGGTCGAGAAGCAAGTAAACGACGCTGTGACGGCGCTGATCGAAGCGGACTCGGGTCTGGCTCAGCGCGTTCGTGAAGTGGACGATCGCATCAACCAGATGGAACGCAACATCGACGAAGAATGCCTGCGCATTCTGGCCCGTCGTCAGCCAGCGGCGTCGGACCTGCGTCTGATCATCAGCATTTCCAAGTCGGTAATCGACCTGGAACGTATTGGTGACGAGTCCACCAAGATCGCTCGCCGCGCCATTCAGTTGTGCGAAGAAGGCGAATCGCCGCGTGGCTACGTGGAAGTGCGCCACATCAGCGATCAAGTCAGCAAGATGGTGCGTGACGCACTGGACTCGTTCGCCCGTTTCGACGCCGACCTGGCCCTGTCCGTCGCTCAATACGACAAACACATCGACCGCGAGTACAAGACCGCGCTGCGTGAGCTGGTCACTTACATGATGGAAGACCCACGCTCGATCTCCCGCGTACTCAACGTGATCTGGGCGTTGCGTTCGCTGGAGCGTATCGGCGACCATGCGCGCAACATTTCCGAGCTGGTGATCTATCTGGTACGCGGCACTGACGTGCGTCACCTGGGTCTCAAGCGCATGCAGGAAGAAGTCAAAGGTCTGTCCGCCGAAATGCCTAATGTTCCGGACTCGCCTGACGATAAGTAAGATTGCCTGAGAAAAAATGCCTGGCGAATGCCAGGCTTTTTTTTGGCTGCCCGCCGTCTTCAGGCCCCTATTTTTCTGTCACCCGCGAATAAAATGTCCCGGTGTCGTCAAACAATTTGGCAGTTGGCCACCAGCCAGCGATATGCTCGCCATTTGCGGTGAACACGCCATCAGGAGCGTCGATGAGTAAAGTCAGTGTATTGGTGGTGGATGATGCGCCGTTCATCCGCGATCTGGTGAAGAAAGGGCTGCGAAATGCCTTTCCCGGCATCACCCTGGAAGATGCCGTCAACGGCCGCAAGGCGCAGGTCCTGCTGACCAAAGAAGCCTACGACCTGGTGCTCTGCGATTGGGAAATGCCTGAAATGTCCGGTCTTGAGTTGCTGACCTGGTGCCGCCAACAGGAAAGCCTGAAAACCATGCCGTTCATCATGGTGACCAGCCGTGGCGACAAAGAGAACGTCATTCAAGCGATTCAGGCCGGTGTTTCCGATTTCATCGGCAAGCCGTTCACCAACGAGCAACTGCTGACCAAGGTCAAAAAAGCCCTGCACAAGGTGGGCAAGCTGGACGCGCTGATGAGCAACGCGCCACGGCCCAACGCGGCGTTCGCCAACGACTCGCTCGGCGCGTTGACCGGCAATCGTCCGGAAGTCGTCTCCGCCACACCGACCGCTCCCGCTCAGCCGCTGATCAAGCCTCAGGCCGCTCCGGCGGCGCCTGCTGCTGCACCTGCCGGACGTGGTCAGGGCCAGTTGCGTCTCTCCAGCGGCACCCAGCAATGCGTGATCAAGGCGCTTACGCTCAAGGAAGCGTCCCTCATCGTGCGTCGTAGCGAGGTCCTGCCGCAGATTCTGGACGGCGCAGTGCTCGATCTGGAACAGGGCGAGAACGCTGAAGTCGCGCGTCTGAACGGCTACCTGCACGCCATTGCCGCGTTCGAGCAAAAGCCGGACAGCGACTGGCTGCAACTGACCTTCCGCTTTGTTGACCAGGACACCCAGAAGCTCGACTACCTGTCGCGGCTGATTGCTCGTGGCACGGCGCAGAAGCATTTCATTCCTGGTGCGTAGTTGCCTCACTTAATCGGCTTGCGCCTTCCTGTGGGAGCCGACTTGCTGGCGAAAGCGGAGTGTCAGTCACCAGAAGAGTGGATTGATATATCGCATTCGCCAGCAAGCCGGATCCCACAATAATGCGCGTCGAGACATGGACTCATGATCGGTGCCGATTCTGTGGGAGCCAACCGGGTGGCAAATGTGGCCAGCCAGACAACACCGAATCTCCCACAGCCTTTGCATAGAATTTGCACAACCCCTCGCGCCCGACCCTGACGCGATTTCCTTGACGCTTCGTCTATTACCGATTGATACGGATAAGTCCCGTTCTATCGACATCGCTGTTAGGCTGGCTTCCATTGTTTCCCAACGCCAGGCCTATCCAGATGTTAGAGCGCTTGCTGGTGGTGTGTGTATTGGTCCTGGCTGCGCAATCGGCCGCAGCCGTCACCATCTACCGTTTTACCGACGCCAACGGAGTGGTTTCGTTTACCGACCAGCCCGTCCCCGGCGCGCAGGTGATGAAACTTCGAGAGCGCATGGTCGAGCGCATCGACAGCCAGGTGCGCCTGAGTGTCAAGAAGGCCAAGGGCACAGACAGCCTTTATGTGCGCAATGACCTCTACGCGCCGGTGGAGGTCGAGCTGAAGCTGTCAGGCGTGAAGAACGTCGTTGGCGTTGCCGATCAAGTCATCCGCCGCACGATTCCGGCCCGCAGCAATGAACGCCTGATCGCCCTCAGCCCGCAAATCCCGAGCAAGGCGATGGCCTACAAGCCCAGTCTGCGTTCGATGATGGGGGATCCGACGCGAGGTATCGCCAGCAACAGCTTGGGGTATCGGTACCCGTTGCCATGGATTGGTGGGCCGTTTCGCATCAGCCAAGGCCCCAACGGCGCCTACAGCCACGTGGGCGCGAAGAGCCGCTACGCCATCGACATTGCCATGCCGGAAGGCACGCCCATTATCGCGGCCCGCAGCGGGACGGTGATCAAGACGGAAAACAATCAGTCAGGGCGAGGTGCCAATCCTTCGGGCAACTTCGTGAGGATTCTGCACGATGACGGCACGATGGGCGTTTATCTGCACCTGAAACAAGGATCGGTGGTCGTCAAGGAAGGTGATCGTGTCGTCGTCGGCACACCGCTGGGGCGTTCCGGGAACACCGGCAACAGCACAGGTCCCCACCTGCACTTCGTGGTGCAGCGCAACGTGGGGCTGGCGCTGGAGTCGATTCCATACGAATTCGCCCAGCCGGTGCAGAGCCTGCCGAATTTTGCGATTGGTGGGAACTGAATCGCGGAACCATGTTTCATCAAATTTGTGGGAGCCGGCTTGGTGCCGGCTCCCACAGATCGCGCAGCACCTGATGCATCAATCCAGCTTCAACACCTTTGCCAGGACGATTTTCGGGCCTTTCATCTTTTTGATGATGATCCGCAGACCCTCGACTTCCATCACTTCCTCTTCCTCGGGCACGCGCTTGAGGCTGTCGTAGATCAGGCCGGCCAGCGTTTCGGCTTCGACGTGGTCCAGATCGATCCCCAACAGGCGCTCGACCTTGAACAGCGGCGTATCGCCCCGCACCAGCAGCTTGCCCGGCTGATAGGCGAGGATGCCGCGCTCGGCCTTGCGGTGTTCGTCCTGAATGTCGCCGACCAGCACTTCCAGCACGTCTTCCATGGTCAAGTAGCCGATCACTTTGCCATCCGCTTCCTCAACCAGCGCGAAATGCGCGCCGCCCTGACGGAACTGCTCCAATAGGCGCGACAGCGGCATGTGTTTAGAGACGCGCTCCAGCGGACGGGTCAGTTCGGACAGGTTGAACGACTCGGGAATGTGATCCAGCGCTGCCAATTCAAGCAGCAGATCCTTGATGTGCAGCAGGCCGACGAATTCCTCGCGCTCCGAGTCGTACACCGGATAGCGGCTGAATTTGTGGCGGCGGAACATCGCCAGAATCTCTTTGAGCGGCGCGTCGGCGTAGAGAATCACCATGTCTTCGCGGGAGTTGGCCCAGTCCACCACTTCCAGCTCGCCCATTTCCACGGCCGATGCCAGCACGCGCATGCCCTGATCGCTCGGGTCCTGACCACGACTGGAGTGCAGAATAAGCTTGAGCTCTTCGCGGCTGTAGTGGTGCTCATGGTGCGGCCCCGGCTCGCCTTGGCCCGCAATGCGCAGAATGCCGTTGGCGCTGGCGTTGAGCAGGTAAATCGCCGGGTACATGATCCAGTAAAACAGGTACAGCGGAACCGCTGTCCACAGCGACAGCAGCTCTGGTTTGCGAATGGCCCAGGATTTGGGCGCCAGTTCGCCGACCACGATGTGCAGGTAAGAGATGACAAAGAACGCGGTGAAGAACGACACGCCCTTGACTACTTCAGGCGAGCTGACGCCCACGGTTTCCAGCAACGGTGCCAGCAGATGCGCGAAGGCAGGCTCGCCGACCCAGCCCAGGCCCAGTGAGGCGAGGGTGATACCCAACTGACAGGCCGATAGATAGGCGTCGAGTTGGCTGTGTACCGTGCGCAGAATACGGCCTCGCCAGCCGTTTTGCTCGGCGATGGCCTCCACGCGAGTGGAGCGCAGTTTGACCATGGCGAACTCTGCCGCAACGAAAAAGCCGTTGAGCAGGACCAGAATCATTGCAAAGAGAATCATGCCGAAGTCGGCGAAAATTGAAGCCAGGCTAATACCAGGGGAAGGGTCCATGATGGAGTTTTGCAGGTTCCGTTTTGAAAAAAGAGATGAAATAAGCCCTCACAAATGGAGGGCCTAAGCAGCGCAATTTAGCGGCTATCTGCCGCCATTACTAGGGTTTGGTCATCTGTAGTGGGGCGAAGTTGCAGATAAACACACTGCCTTTCCCCAGTACGCTGTTGATTTCCAGCACGCCACGGTGACGCAACAGCACGTGTTTGACGATCGCCAGACCCAGCCCCGTGCCGCCGGTGTTGGACGCGCGGCTGGAGTCGACGCGGTAGAAGCGCTCGGTCAGTCGGGGGATGTGCTTGCTGTCGATGCCGATGCCCGAATCCTGCACGCTCAGGTGAGCGCCGCGTCCGTCTGCCCACCAGCGGATGCGGATCTTGCCCTCGGCAGGCGTGTATTTCACGGCATTGAAGATCAGGTTGGAAAACGCGCTGCGCAATTCCGCTTCGCTGCCCTTGAGGCTGACCTCGTCCTCGATCTCCAGCGAGATCTGCTGATTCTTGCTGCCGGACAGCGCCTGAGCATCGTTGGTGATGCTCTGCAACAGCGGCTTCACGGCGACCGGCTGGTTGTCCGACGGATAATCCGTGGCTTCGAGCTTGGCCAGCAATAACAGATCGCTGAGCAACGTCTGCATGCGCCCGCCCTGTTGCTGCATCTGTTGCAGCGCCCTGACCCAGCGCGGGTTCACCTCTTCGACGTTATCGAGCAGCGTTTCGAGATAGCCACAAATCACCGTCAACGGTGTGCGCAGTTCGTGGGACACGTTGGCCACGAAGTCTTTGCGCATTTGTTCGAGCTGGTGAAGCCGCGTCACATCGCGCACCAACATCAAGTGCTCGTTATTGCCGTAGCGCGTGATCAGCATCTGAATGCGCATGCGGTCATTGGCGGGCGAGGGGATTTCCAGCGGCTCGGCGTAGTTGCCTTGCTCGAAATACTCTTTGAAGCGCGGATGCCGCACCAGGTTGGTCACCGGCTGGCCGCTGTCCTGTGGGGTTTTCAGGCCCAGCAGGGTTTCGGCGGCACGGTTCCACCATTCCAGGTTGCCCTCGCTGTCGAGCATGATGACGGCGTCTTTCAGCGCGGCGGTGGATTCCTGAACCCGGTCGATGACCGCTTGAAGACGTCCGCGCACGCGCTGATCGCGGCGTTGCAGATGGTAGATGCTGTCGAAGACGTCGCCCCACAGACCGTAGCCGTCTGGCGGCGGCTCATCGGGTTTGTGGTTGCGCAGCCAGTCGTGCAGGCGCAGCAGTTGTTTGAGGGTCCAGGCCAGATAAACGCCCAGACCGATCGCCAGGCACCAACCGTAATGCCCGCTGACCAGCCCGGCCAGCAGCGAGGCTGTGACCAAAAGCAGCAAGTGGCGGATCAGGGTGCCATGCCAGTTGTGATTCAATTAACGCGTCCTTGTCTTACAGCGTAATGCTGACCTTCTCCAAAAGCGTTCTCAGCTTTTGGTGGAGAAACGGTAGCCAGTGCCGCGGACGGTTTGTACCAGATTTTCGTAAGCATCGCCGAGGGCTTTGCGCAGACGACGAATGTGCACGTCGACGGTGCGTTCTTCAACGTACACGTTGCCGCCCCAGACCTGATCCAGCAACTGGCCACGGGTGTAGGCGCGTTCCTGGTGTGTCATGAAGAACTGCAACAGGCGGTATTCGGTCGGACCCATCTCGGCAGGTTTGCCGTCGATGGTCACGCGGTGGCTGATCGGGTCGAGCAACAGGCCGCCCACTTCGATTGGCGACTCGCCGTCGTTGGGGCCTGCGCGACGCAGCACGGCCTTGAGGCGTGCAACCAGTTCGCGAGGGGAAAACGGTTTGGTGATGTAGTCGTCGGCGCCGACTTCCAGACCCTGAATCTTGTTGTCCTCTTCGCCTTTGGCCGTGAGCATGATGATCGGGATGTCACCGGTCAACTCATCGCGCTTCAGGCGGCGCGCCAGCTCGATGCCGGACGTGCCGGGCAGCATCCAGTCGAGCAGGATCAAATCGGGTTTGCGGTCAACGATCACGGCGTGGGCTTGCTGAGAATTCTCTGCCTCCATGCAGTCATAGCCGGCCATTTCCAGTGCGACGGCGATCATCTCGCGAATCGGCGCTTCGTCGTCGACGATCAGAATGCTCCTGCCAACCATGCCTCGAACCTCATGTCATTTAACTGTCTTGGGGCGCATTAGATAACGGAATTATTGCAGTCGTGTGACAGGTTAGCGGGAACGAGGCGCGATGTCCGGGCTAGAGCTAGACTATCGGTCCTGTCCTACAACGTTTGTCCAAACAACGACTAATAAAAAGAGGATGTATCTATGGCTAAAATTTCTAATGCTGTCCTGGGACTCTTGACCGCTGCCGCGCTGGCTTCATCCGGTATGGCGTTCGCGCATCATCAGGCAGAAACGAAGGATGGCGTGCTCGTCGACAAGAAAGGCATGACCCTCTACACCTTCGACAAGGACACCTCCGCCGGGAAGTCGGTGTGCAACGACCAATGCGCAACCAACTGGCCGCCGCTGGTGGCCGACGCGACTGACAAGGCCGAGGGCGACTGGACCATCATCAAGCGCGACGACGGCGCTTCGCAGTGGGTTTATAAAGGCAAGCCGCTCTACACCTTCAAAAACGACAAGGCCGCTGGCGACAAGATCGGCGACGGCAAGGGCGATGTCTGGCACGTCGCCAAGCCCTGACCCGACGTAGCGCGCTGAGCTGGCCCGTTCGGGTCAGCGCAGCGCGTAATCCACCACGATTCCGACGAAAATCGCCAGCCCCGCCCAATGGTTGTGCAAAAACGCCTTGAAGCAGGCTTGTGGGTCTTTGTAACGTGTCGACCAGAACTCCCAGCCAAAGCACGCCGCTGCCACCACCAAGCCAAGAAAGAAGTACAACCCCAACTCAAAGCGTGAACCGGCCAGCATCAGGCAGAACAGCGCCAGGCCTTGCAGCGT
Organism: Pseudomonas sp. Pseu.R1; assembly: GCF_045764065.1. NCBI lineage: Bacteria > Pseudomonadati > Pseudomonadota > Gammaproteobacteria > Pseudomonadales > Pseudomonadaceae > Pseudomonas > Pseudomonas sp. Pseu.R1. Next base: position 3,611,397 of record NZ_JBJGEE020000001.1, read on the forward strand.
GAGGATGATCACGCGGTCGGCATCACCGAACAGCACGGCGGTGGATTTCACGCCGATCTTCAGGTCGTCTTCGCGATCCGTCATGGCGTAGTAGGTGTCGTAGCCCACTGTCCAGAGCAGGTTGGCGATGTACAGCAGCCAGGCTGCGGCAGGCAGATCGCCGGTCTCTGCGGTGAACGCCATCGGCATGCCCCAGGAGAACGCCGCGCCCAGCACCACTTGCGGGTAATAGGTGTAACGCTTCATAAAGGGATACGTTGCCGCCAGCGCCAGACCGCCGAACGACAGCCAGACGGTCGTCGCATTGGTCAGCAGCACCAGCGCAAAGCTCAGGCCCACCAGCACCGCAAACAGAATCAGCGCTTCTTTCGAGGTGACCTTTCCGCTGACCAGCGGGCGCAGTTCAGTGCGTTTGACGTGGCCATCGACCTTGCGATCAGCGAAGTCATTGATCACACAACCCGCCGCGCGCATCAGAAACACGCCGATCACGAAAATCAGCACATTGCCCAGCGAAGGCGAGCCTTTACCCGCGATCCACAGCGCCCACAGCGTCGGCCACAGCAGCAGGTAAACGCCGATGGGCTTTTCGATGCGCATCAGTTGGATGAAGTCCCAGGCCCGTGGGTGCAGGCGATTGAGGGATTTGAGCAGCGACAGGTACATCAGTGGCGCTCCTTGTGGGAGTCGGACGTCTGATCGATGGCGCGCCAGACGGTCGACAAAAACACTTCGGCCACCAGAATGCTCAACGGCCCTCGGCTGAAGCAGGAACGACGACCCCATAAACCTTCTGTGGTGTCGGCGTCGGGCAGCCAGCGTGCGGGGTATTGGCAGATTTGCAACGGGCCGCGTGCGAACGCCCGGTCACTGAACAGCAGTTCGCCCAGCGAGCGTGTGCCCAACTCATCCATGTGCAGGCCGTCCTGTTCCAGTGCGGCGCGCCCGGCGACACTGCGCGCGAACACCCACTTTTCGCCATGACCCAACAGATAGACTTCTCGCACCCAGCCCTCGCTGCCTTCGGGCAACTGCAAGGCAGCGCATTCATCGGCGCGCAGGCGTTGCCAGCCCTCGAACAGGGGCCTCACGCTGAAGCCATCGTGAGACAACCGCGTGAGGCGGCGGGTGAGGGAGTCTTCGTGGAACAGCCACTCAAGAACGCCAGGCTTGGGGGATTCGATCAGTTGATCGCGCAACAGCCATTCGGGCGACGGACATGCAGGATTTTGCTGGATCACGGTGGGCAAATATTGGCGGCAATCGAGGCGGCGAGCTTAGCATGATTGAGGATTCTGGCCGACGACCGGCGCCGATCATCCGCATCAATGAAGCTTGCGTCCGCACGCGTCGATCAGTAAAACGCCCAGACCCGATCGAAAAAGTGTGCGGCGCCAGTCCTGGAGTCATAGCCACGTGGTTGGGCACGTATAGCCTGAGAACCGAGAGAACCGACCGATGAAAAAGTGGCAATGCATTGTCTGTGGCCTGATTTACAACGAAGCCGATGGCTGGCCGGATGACGGCATCGCTCCGGGCACCCGCTGGGAGGACGTACCGGAAGACTGGCTCTGCCCGGATTGTGGCGTCGGCAAAATGGATTTCGAGATGATCGAAATCGCCTGATTTTCTGTCTTTGAATGACCTTGGAGGAATGAATGAACGCGCCTGTAGTGATCATTGGTACTGGCCTGGCGGGCTACAACCTGGCCCGCGAGTTTCGCAAGCTCGACAGCGAAACGCCGCTATTGCTGATCACGGCTGACGACGGCCGTTCCTACTCCAAGCCCATGCTCTCCACCGGCTTTGGCAAGAATAAAGAGGCGGATGGCTTGAGCATGGCCGAACCTGGCGCGATGGCCGATCAGCTCAAGGCCGAAGTGCGCACGCACACGCGCGTCAGCGGCATTGATCCGGGCCACAAGCGGTTGTGGATCGGCGAAGAGGCGGTTCCCTATCGCGATCTGATTCTGGCGTGGGGTGCGGAAACCGTGCGTGTGCCGGTCGAGGGTGATGCGGGCGATGCGATCTTTCCGATCAATGATCTGGAGGATTACGCGCGTTTTCGTGCTGCGGCGGCGGGCAAGCGTCGGGTGCTGATCCTCGGCGTCGGGCTGATTGGCTGCGAATTTGCCAATGACCTGATGCTCGGTGGCTATGAGGTCGATCTTGTGGCGCCTTGTGAGCAAGTCATGCCGACCCTGTTGCATCCTGCCGCTGCGGCAGCCGTTCAGGTGGGGCTGGAGGGGCTGGGCGCACGTTTCCATTTGGGGCCAGTTCTAACCCGGTTGGTGCGTGTTGAGGACGGCCTTGAAGCGCACCTGTCCGATGGCGAAGTGCTGCGCTGCGATCTGGTGGTCTCGGCGATTGGACTACGTCCCCGCGTGGATCTGGCAGCAGCGGCGGGTCTCGAAACCGGACGAGGGGTGGTGGTAGATCGCCATTTGAAAACATCCCACGCCAATATCTATGCCCTGGGCGATTGCGCCGAGGTCGACGGTCTCAATTTGTTGTACGTCATGCCACTGATGAGTTGCGCTCGCGCATTGGCGCAAACCCTCGCCGGAACACCGACGGCGGTGAAGTACGGCCCGATGCCCGTCACCGTGAAAACCCCGGTTTGCCCGTTGGTGGTCTCTCCCGTGCCAAAGGGGTTGGAGGGTGCCTGGAGCATCGAAGGGCAGGGCGCCGACATCAAGGCCCTGTGTCACGATGCCGACGGCAACCTGCTGGGTTATGCCCTCACCGGGGCCGCGGTGATGGACAAACTGGCGCTGAACAAGGTGCTGCCGCCCCTCTTGGCGTAAATACTTGTCGTTCTGTCGGATAAGGCACGTTTTTGAGGGGACAAACGTCGCTCTCGTACTGGCGCCGGGTTCAGCGGCATGCCATCCTCATTCCGGTCTGCCGCTACGTAGAGCCGTCGCGGCACCTGCTCGCAGTCCTTCTCGGCTGCACGGGACATAAAAACAAAAACCGTAAAAGAGGCTTCATATGCGTAAACCAGAACTCGCAGCCGCTATCGCTGAAAAAGCAGATCTCACCAAAGAACAAGCCAGCCGCGTCCTCAATGCCATCCTGGAAGAAATAACAGGTGCCTTGCACAAAAAGGACAGCGTGACTCTGGTCGGCTTCGGCACCTTCCTGCAGCGCCATCGCGGCGCACGCACCGGCAAAAACCCACAAACCGGTGAGCCGGTCAAAATCAGGGCTAGTAACACCGTTGCGTTCAAGCCAGGCAAGTTTCTGAAAGACAGCGTCAATCCGTAACGAACCGCTGAGCGCCTTGCGGAAGGCGGACAGCGCGCAAATGGGCATACCTGAGACCGGGATGCCCATTTTTATTGGCTGCGATTGTCTATCCCGCCACTTTGCGACCGGCGAGTTCTGCTCGCTCATTTCGCCTCAAGGCTCGCTACACTGCCGCTGGATGCGGAATTCGCATCGGATCGGTAGAGGCGTTGGACATGAAGTTTCGTTTTCTTCTCTGGATGCTGGGCCTTTTGATGGCCCGGGCCAGCCGCAACAATCCCGCGTTCCAGCAACAACTGGCGGGCAAGGAGCTGACCTTTCAACTACAGACCAGCGACGGCAAAGTTGCCCGGCATTTTGTGGTGCGTGATCAGCGAGTCAGTAGCCGGGGAGGCTCTGTGGCGTCGCCCGCCTTTGCCATCGCGTTCAAGGATGCCGCCTACGGCTTCGACACGATGCAGGCGAAGAACAAGCAACTGGCGTTCATGCAGGGGATTCAAAACAAAGACATCCAGGTCACCGGGAATACGGGACTGGTGATGTGGTTTCAGGGGCTGACGAAGTATTTGAAGCCGCGCAAGAAGAAAGCGTAATCCGAGGTGCCGATGGATTTACGCCTTATCTGTAGGAGCCGGCTTGCTGGTGAAGGCGGTGGGTCAGTTATGGATGAGTGAACTGTCCCGCCGCATTCGCGACCAAGGCGGCTCCCACTGTGATACGTGTCGAACGATGGATTTATGATCGGCGCGGATTCTGTGGGAGCCGGCTTGCTGGCGAATGCGATAGACCCGCCAACATAGAATCTCCTACAGGGACCGCCTCAATCCGGAGCCGTCAGTGAAACTGCGAAGCCAGCTCGCGCAGTAGCACTTCGGCTTCCAGCACCTTTTGCACAACGTCTTCGGCTTTTTCACGCGGCAGGTCCAGGCGCTCGAACAATTCGTCCGGGATGCTCTCCTTCGGACCTGAGCCGATGCCTTCCTTGCGCAGCAGGCGTACCGCCAGACACACCAGGTTGGCGTACTCGTGGTGCTCGCCTGCGTAGTGCGGGTCATGCTGGAAGCGCAGCGCGGTGGCCAGCTCTTCAGGCATGTCCCAGTTGCGCATCAGCCAGGAGCCGATTTGCTCGCGGGTGATGCCCAGCAGGTGCTGCTCCACGAAACTGTGATGCAGGTGCGGGTTGACCTCGATCTGACGGCAGATCAGCGAGAAGTGCGGCGGAAACACGTGGGCCAGTAACAGGTAGCCAAAGTTGTGCAACAGGCCCGCCAGATACGTCAGACCGCTCTCCGGGCGCTTGGCGCGCGGCATGGCGCGGGTCAGGCCCTCGATGACCGCAGCGGTGTAGATCGACTGCTGCCAGTACGGCGTGGCGTGCTGAGGATGATCTTTCGGCAGTGCCAGGGTTTTGCCCAGCGCCAGACCCAGGGCCAGGTTGATCACCAGATCGAAGCCCAGCACGCGAACGATAGCGTCTTCGACCGAGCGAATCTTGCCCGCCGAGCCGTAATATGGCGATGCGGCCCAGCTCACCACTTGGGCGGCCAGCGCCGGATCGGTCTCGACCACGCCGGTAATGTCATCGATGGTGGCGTCCGGGTCGACCCGCAGCTTGATGATTTTTTGCGCGGTGTCGGCAAGCGGCGGGATCTCCACGGTCGCTTCCAGGCGCTGCTGGATGCGGCGAGCGGTGAAGTTCTGCACAGCCTTGGTGATTTCGTCGCGGTCGTCGTCAGGGCGGGTGAGGTTCGGTTGCACCGAGGTCACTGGCTCACCGAAGGTGGCAGCGCTGGCTTTGCTCAACAGGGCCTTGAAGTCATCGCTGCTGATTTCCAGCAACAGGCCAGGCTCACCCGAGTCGATCAGGACGGTCGGCTCCAGCAGCAGGCGTTCATCGTAGAGGCATGGCGAACTGGTCAGGGCAGGCAAAGCAGGCAGAACGCGCAGGCTGTGTTTACCCAGCATCTGATCGAGGTGATCCTGCGACACAGCGGTCAGCTTGCGTCCGGTCAATTCGGTAATGCGATTCAAATCCAACAGCTGGTTTTGTGGAAACAGGACCAGCAACGCGCCCACGGTGTCATGGACTAGAATGGCCTGCACCTTTTGCGCGGTGGGGAGCGTTTCGTCGTCCATGACTTCGCGGTAGCTGATGGAAGCTTTGCCAAGCAGCTGCCGGATGACAGACGGGGCGTGTTGGGTTGCGTCGATTTGGGCAACTTCTGTCATGGCCTGTATCCAGATTCCTACAATTGCTGAAGTATAACCAGCTTAGTTGTTCTATAGGTGAGACACGTTCTTAATGCTGACCACTTCACACTTGGCCGTATTGCTGGCCGTGTCGCAGCCAGCGTTCCAGCAGCGGACTCACGTGTTGGGGCCAGCGCTCCAGTAAAGCCTGGGCCGCGTCCCTGACGGCGGGCAGCAAGTCTGCGTCGCGCATCAAATCGGCAACCTTGAATTGCAGCAAGCCCGTTTGTCGGGTTCCCAGCATTTCACCCGGCCCGCGAAGCTCCAGATCCTTTTCCGCAATCACGAAGCCATCGTTAGTTTCACGCATGATCCCCAGTCGCTGCTTGCCGATCTGCGACAGCGGCGGGTGATACAGCAGCACGCAGTGACTGACTGCGCTGCCGCGTCCGACTCGCCCGCGCAACTGGTGAAGCTGTGCCAGACCGAGCCGTTCCGGGTTCTCGATGATCATCAGGCTGGCGTTGGGAACGTCCACGCCAACTTCGATCACGGTAGTAGCTACGAGCAGCTGCAAATTGCCTAGCTTGAATTCGGCCATTACTGCCGCTTTTTCCGCAGGCTTCATGCGCCCGTGGATCAATCCAACCTTGAGTTCGCCCAACGCACTGGTGAGTTCTTCGAAGGTCGTCTCGGCGGCTTGGCAGGTCAGCTCCTCGGATTCTTCGATCAGCGTACAGACCCAATACGCCTGACGGCCTTCTGCGCAGGCATTGCGCACCCGTTCCACGACTTCGATGCGGCGGCTGTCGGCGACCAATACCGTGTTGACGGGCGTGCGGCCCGGCGGCAATTCGTCGAGGATCGAGGTGTCGAGATCGGCGTAAGCGCTCATGGCCAGCGTCCGAGGAATTGGCGTTGCGGTCATGATCAACTGATGCGGGCACATCAGGCCGCCCACACCCTTTTTGCGCAGGGCCAAGCGCTGCTGAACGCCAAAGCGATGTTGTTCATCGATGATCACCAGGGCGAGGTTCTTGAATTGCACTTCGTCCTGAAACAGCGCGTGAGTGCCGACGACCATCGGTGCTCCATTGGCGATTTGCTCAAGAGACGCGGCCCGGGCCTTGCCTTTGAGCTTGCCCGCCAGCCACGCAGTCTCGATGCCCAGTGGCTCAAGCCAACGGGTGAAATTGAGGTAGTGCTGCTCAGCCAGAATTTCAGTGGGAGCCATCAGTGCGACCTGATAACCCGCTTCCAGCGCCTGCAATGCAGCAAGGGCGGCGACCACCGTTTTGCCCGCGCCCACATCGCCTTGAATCAGCCGCAGCATGGGTTCCTGCTGGCTGAGGTCGTAGGCGATTTCCTTGCCGACCCGTTGCTGCGCGCCGGTCGGTGGAAAGCCCAGATTGGCCAGGAACTGTTTGGGCAAGCGCTTGGCAATGGGCAGTGCAGGCGCGCGCTGGGAGCGCAGACTCTCCCGCAGGCGCTGTTGCGACAGTTGATGGGTCAGCAGCTCTTCAAACGCCAGCCTGTGTTGAGCCCAGTGGTGGCCCAGCGCAAGTTCTTCGACGTCCGCGTCAGCCGGTGGGTGATGCAGGTAGCGAATCGCGTCGGCCAGTGGCGCGAGCTGGTAGTCGCGGGCCAGTTCTTCGGGCAGCCAGTCGGGCAGGCTTCGCGGGCCGAGCATGCCGAGGCTCTGTTGGCACAACTGGCGCAGCCGTTGCTGCGTCAGCCCTTCTGTTGTCGGGTAGATCGGCGTGAGCGTCTGCTCGACGGCGACGTGTTCCTCGCCGGTAATCGAGCGATATTCGGGGTGATAGATTTCAAGCCCTGAAGCGCCGGGCCTTGCTTCGCCGTAGCAACGCACGTGGGTGCCTCGTTTAAGGCCCTCTTTCTGTGCGTTGCTGAAGTGGTAGAAGCGCAGGCTCAAGACACCCGTGCCGTCACCGAGGCGCACCAGGAGACTGCGACGTTTGCCCATCACCACGTCGGCGCCGCTGACCACGCCTTCAATTACCGCATCCTGGCCGGGCCGCAGCGCGCCGATGGGCACGACGCGGGTGCGGTCCTGATAACGCAGGGGCAGGTGAAACAGGACGTCCTGAATGTTCTCAAGACCCACCTTCGCCAGCTTTTCCGCCATGGCCTCACCGACGCCCTTGAGCGCCGTGACCGAGACGTGGGACAGCTCTGTCATACCGCCACTTAGCTCGCTTGGGCCTGGGCTTTAGGGCGAGCGACGGAGCACAGACGGATCGAGTCGGCGAGGATTTCGATGGCCTTGGGGCGCGGGAAGCTCGCGCGCCATGCGATGGCCACGGTACGGAACGGCACGGGCGCAGACAGCGGACGGACCTCAATCACGCCGGGAGCGTAATGGTGGCTGTCGACGGCCGACATCGGCAGGATCGAAACCCCAAGACCCGATGCGACCATGTGGCGAATGGTTTCCAGAGAGCTGGATTCGACCGTCGTGTGCTTGGCGCTGTCGCCGCCCTTGACCAGTGTCGGACAGGCTTCCAGCACCTGATCGCGGAAGCAGTGGCCTTCACCCAGAAGCAGCAGGCTCTTGTCATTGAGCGCCGAGGCGTCGATGGTTTCTTTCTGCGTCCATGGATGATCGGAAGGCATCAGCACGTAGAACGGCTCGTCGTACAGCGACATGGTCAGTACGTCTGCTTCGTTGAACGGCAGGGCGATAATGATCGCGTCAAGCTCGCCATTGCGCAGCTTATCGCGCAATACGTGAGTGAAGTTTTCTTCGATGTACAACGGCATTTGCGGGGCGACCCGATGCAGTTGCGGAATCAGGTGCGGAAAGAGGTAAGGGCCAACGGTGTAGATCGCGCCGACTTTGAGTGGAGCCGTCAGTTGGTTCTTGCCGGTCTGGGCGAGTTCACGAATGCCTTGAGCTTGTTCGAGCACTTTCTGTGCCTGAGCCACGATGCCCTCGCCAACCGGCGTAAGACGTACCGCACTCTTGCTGCGCTCGAAAATCAGCACACCGAGTTCATCTTCCAGCTTCTTCACGCCCACCGACAGGGTCGGCTGGCTGACATGGCAGCGCTCGGCGGCGTGGCCGAAGTGCTGCTCTTGAGCGAGGGTAACGATATAGCGCAATTCTGTGAGGGTCATAGCGTGCGTCCATGAAGTTGCGGCCCCAGCATAGCGGGTGCAATCGATAGACGCACGTTATCAAGCCCTCTGTTGTCGCAAAATCAGCGTTTCAGCGTTTATCCAGGGAATAAACGAAGGGCGCGACGACTTCCAGCGTGCCATTGTTGAGTAATTCGGCCGGTGGTTTAGGCAACGGCTGGGCGCGACGAATCATTTCCAGCGTGGCCCGGTCCAGTGCCGCACTGCCTGAGCCGCCCGCGATTTCGTAGGACAGCACGCGGCCTTCGCCATCGACGACGAAGCGCAGGCGGTTGATGCCTTGCATGCCGCGACGACGTGCGTCCTCCGGATAGCGCTTGAATTTGGCCAGGTGGCGCAACAGATCACCCTGCCAGCTAGGCAGTGCGGTGCTCGGCGGCGACGGCGGCGCCGCTTCAGGTGCTGCCGATTTTTCAGGCTTGGCGTTGGACGGCGGAGTGTCTACCGGTTTTTCATCGGCAGGCTTCTCTTCCTTCGGCGGCTCGACCTTTTTCACCGGCTTCGGTGGCTGAGGTTTCGGCTTTGGCTTGACCGGTTTTGGAATCGCGATTTCCGGTTTTGGCGCTTCAGCGATAGGCGGAATCGGCAGTTGTTCTTCCGGTGCCGGAGGCTGCGGCGGCTGAACCACTTTGGGCGGTGGTGGCGGAGCGGGCTCTGGGACGGGCGCCAGCTCGATCATCATCGCAGCCGGTGGCAGCTCGATGGCCTGCGGGGCGGACCAGTGCAACGCAACGAAAATCGCCACGGCATGGACAGCCAGCACCAACAACAGACTACCGCTATAGCGCGTCAGTTTTTGGCGCGTATTGATCATTTCTTACCAACCGTCTCAAGACCCACCAGACCGACTTTCAGGTAACCGGCACCGCGCAGGAGGTTCATGACTTCCATCAGATCGCCGTAATCCACGCCCTTGTCGGCCTGGAAGAAAATCGTTGTGTCTTTCTTGCCCTTGGTCTTGGCGTCCAGCACCGGGCCGATCTGCTCGCGTGCGACTTTCTCGTCGCCCAGGTACAGGCTCTGGTCGGCCTTGACGCTCAGGAAGACGGGTTTCTCGGGCCGGGGTGCGGGTTTCGCCGTAGACGCGGGCAGGTCGACCTTGATGTCCACCGTGGCTAGAGGCGCCGCCACCATGAAGATGATCAGCAGCACCAACATGACGTCAATGAACGGCGTCACGTTGATTTCGTGGTTCTCGGCGAGGTCGTCGCCACCTTCGTTAAGATGCAGGCCCATGGTTTACCCCATCTTGACCATGTGCGGCTGCTGATTGCGGTCAGCGGCTGGCTGGTGGTCCAGGTCGCGGCTGACCAGCAGCAGCACCTGCGCCGAGGCGTCGGAAACCTGCGCCTTGTAGCCCGCGATTGAGCGAGCGAAGACGTTGTAGATGACAACCGCAGGAATCGCGGCGACCAAGCCCAGTGCCGTGGCCAGCAGCGCCTCGGCGATACCGGGTGCTACGACAGCGAGGTTGGTGGTCTGGGTTTTGGCGATGCCGATGAAGCTGTTCATGATGCCCCACACGGTGCCGAACAGACCCACGAACGGGGCGGTTGAACCGATGGTGGCGAGAACGCCGGTGCCCATGCTCATGTTGCGACCGCAGGCTGCGACCAGACGCTCCAGTCGGAAGCTGACGCGTTCCTTGATGCCCTCGCGCTCGCGGCTGTTGGCCGACAGGTGCATTTCTTCCATGGCGTCGTGAACCAGCAGGTTGGCCAGCGTGCCTTCTTTCTTGGCACCCGCAGCGGCCTCGTCCAGTGTGCGAGCGCGTTTAAGGGCAGCGATTTCGCCTTTCAGGCGACGCTTGGCGCCCAGCAACTCAAGGCCTTTGGCGATCCAGATGGTCCAGGTGATGATCGATGCAACAGCGAGGCCGATCATGACCGCTTTAACGATAATGTCTGCGTTCTTGTACATGCCCCAAGGCGACAAGTCGTGGGACATGCCCAGGCTGTTGTCTTCGGCAGCGGCTTCCAGCGATTCAGTCGGCGCGGGTGCAGCGGGATCCTGAACGGCTGGCGCGGCATTGGTGTCCACTGGTGTGGCGGGTGCCGGAGCGGCAGACTGCACGGCCGACGCTTGTGCTGGAGCGGAAGAGTCAGCGAGCGCGACAGGGGCCAGCATCAGGCTGAACAGCAGCGCTGCGATAGCGCGCCCTGCACGCGGCAGGCCTGAAGACGTGATAGACGAAGCGGGGGATTGAGTACGTGTCATGCTGGCCCGACCTGATATGAAAAAGGTATTTCGTTCTGAATGCGTCACGCTGCGCGAGGCGAGCGGAGAAGAACAAAGGGCCGACATTATTGCAAGTAATTCTTGTTAACAAAAGTAATAGAGTATCTTTTTTTAACATAAACGCGTCCCGATGGTCGCTTGGCGCCCTTGTTTCATGGGGGCGAGCCTACTTTTCATGTGGAGATTGGTCATGACAGCGCCATCCGTTTTGATTGCAGGATGTGGCGACATTGGCGGGAGGCTGGCCGCACAAATCCAGCCTCAAGGCTGGACGGTGTATGGCTTGCGCAGAAATATCGCCAAGCTGCCACGCGGGGTGCGCGGCGTCAGTGGTGACTTGTTCGATGCGCGCATGCCTGACCAGTGGCCAGAAGGGCGCATCGACTATCTGGTGTATTGCGCCACGCCGACCGAGCGTGACGAAGCAGGATATCGCGCGGCGTATGTACAAGGTTTGCGCCATGTACTGGGCTGGATCGAGCGCAGCGGGCAAAGGCCCAGACGGATTTTCTTCGTGTCCAGCAGCAGCGTTTACGGACAGCAGGAGGGTGAATGGATTGACGAGACTTCACCCGCCGAGGGATCCGGTTTCTCGGGGCAGGTCATGCGCGAGGCAGAACGGGTCGCGCTCGAAAGTGGTTGGCCCGCCAGCATTGTCAGGCTGACGGGCATTTATGGACCGGGGCGCAGCGATCTGATGAATCGAGTGCGGCAAGGGTACAGCGTTGCGGTCGAGCCACCTTTATATGGCAACCGGATTCACGCCGACGACGCGGCAGGCCTGTTGGCGTTTTTGCTGCAAGCGGACGCGAAGGGTGTGGCGCTGGAAGAGTGTTATCTGGGTGTGGATGACGCGCCCGTGCCACTGGCCGAGGTGGTCGACTGGATGCGGCAGCGGTTGGGCGTGACGCAATGGTCGGACGAGAACAGCGTCAGGCGTGCGGGAAGCAAGCGTTGCAGCAATACCCGGGCGAAAGCGCTGGGCTGGGTGCCACGGTATGCGACGTATAAAGAGGGGTATGAGGCGATGTTGGGCAGCAGCCCGGATTGATCAGCGTATTGGGATATGTCTGTGGGAGTGAGCTCGCTCACGAAGGCGCTGTTTCAGACACCGCCAATGTGACTGATCCAATTCTTTCGTGAGCGAGCTCACTCCCACAGGCTGCATGTTTGCCAAGTGTCAGTTCTTCTCTAACACCCAATGCCGCTCGCCCGGACGCAGGTCCGGCATTTCGGTCGGTTGTGCGTTGTTCACGGCCTGGAAAATCTCCAGTTGCTTGCCTTGACGCACAAAAACCCAAGGGTTGCCGCGCTCGTTTCTTTCCAGCCACATGCTGTCGTATTCGCCGCTCATGGCCGCGCAATCGCCTGCCAGACACAGGGCGTAACGATCGTTGCCCGGCAAGCCGCTCACGCTGCCATCGGGTTCGAACTCGACTACGCTGCCTTGGCCTTCGCCATTGACGATGGTCCATTTACCGCCCAGGTACGCGGTGTATAGCGCGCGCTCGAAGCTGCTGCCCGGCTGCGCACCGGCCTGTGCAGGTTCTTTCGGCATGCGGAAGTGTTGCTCGGGGCCGGAATCGCTGGCGCTTTGTACCAGTTCGTCGCTCTTGAGTTTCAACTCGTCCGATGCGCTGCCGTAAACGTTGACCTTCCAGGCGCCATTCGGGTCCTTGGCGATCTTGCCATCGGTCAGCTCGAAACCGTTATAAGACGTGGCCTGCCCGGCCGCCGTGTTGATGTTCCACTCCAGCGTTGGGCCGTACGCCAGCAGCGACTGGCGCAAGTTGCCGCCTTCAGCCGCAGCGTCGATGGCTGCCTGGTTGATCCAGACGCCGTCAGGCGTTTTGTTGGAGTGGCTGGCACAACCGCTCAGCAGCGCGGCCAACAGCGAGAGGGCGAACGCGACGCGCATGGGCATGGCGGAGTCCTTCCTTTGTTCTGAGGGGGCGGAGCGCACATGCGCTCCGCGAGGGGTTTTACTCGATGACCAGCACGGCGTCCATTTCGACCTGCGCGCCGCGTGGCAGAGCGGCTACGCCGATGGCTGCGCGAGCCGGATAAGGCTGTTCGAAGTATTTGCCCATGATTTCGTTGACCTTGGCGAAGTGGCTCAGGTCGGTCAGGAAGATGTTCAGCTTGACGATGTCCTTGAACGAACCGCCTGCGGCCTCAGCAACAGCCTTGAGGTTTTCGAAGACCTGAACGGTCTGGGCTTCGAAGCCTTCGACCAGCTCCATGGTTTTCGGGTCCAGTGGAATCTGGCCGGACATGTAGACGGTATTGCCAGCTTTGATCGCCTGGGAGTACGTGCCGATGGCGGCAGGGGCTTTGTCGCTGGAGATAACGGTCTTGCTCATGAAAAACTCCTGTTGGCGGTTGGCTACGCGCGCATGCGGGTGATGCGGATCACCCCGGTCAGGGCGCGCAGTTTCTTGATCACGCGGGCCAGATGCACGCGGTCGTGCACGCTGACCACCAGTTGGACCACGCTGATACGACCATCGCGCTCGTCCATGCTGATTTTCTCGATGTTGCCGTCGGCGGCGTTGACGCTGCTGGCCAGCAGTGCGATCAGCCCGCGCTGATGCTCCAGTTCCACGCGCAGCTCGACATTGAATTCGCCGGTGACGTCCTTGGCCCAGGAAAGCTGGATGCACTTTTCCGGGTTGTGGCGGATTTCACTGATGTTGCGACAGTTGTCCAGGTGCACGACCATGCCTTTGCCCGCTGAAAGGTGGCCGACAATCGGGTCGCCCGGAATCGGCGTGCAACACTTGGCGTAGCTGAGTACCAAGCCTTCGGTCCCGCGAATCGCCAGCGGCCCTTCGGCGTTCGGCAGTTCTTCGGTTTCGCTGGCCAGGAGACGGCGGGCCACAACGTAGGCCATGCGATTACCCAGCCCGATGTCTTCGAGGAGGTCTTCGATGACCTCGACCCGGTACTCGGTGAGGATCGCTTGCAGACGCTCGTGGGGGATTTTTTCCAGGCTGCTGTCGAAGCCGTTCAGCACTTTGTTCAGCAGTCGCTCGCCCAAACTGATGGATTCCGAGCGGCGTTGCAGTTTGAGGGCATGACGGATGTGGGTCCGTGCCTTGCCGGTGACCACGAAGTTGAGCCAGGCTGGGTTCGGGCGAGCGCCCGGCGCGCTGACGATTTCGACTGTCGAGCCACTTTGCAGCGGTTCGGACAGTGGCGCCAGGCGACGATTGATTCGGCAGGCAATGCAGCTATTGCCCACGTCGGTGTGTACGGCATAAGCGAAGTCGACCGCCGTGGAGCCTTTGGGCAGCTCCATGATCCGGCCTTTGGGCGTGAACACATAGACCTCGTCCGGGAACAGGTCGATCTTCACGCTCTCGATGAATTCCAGCGAGTTACCCGCACGTTGCTGCATTTCCAGCACGCCTTTGACCCACTGACGGGCGCGAGCGTGGGTGCCTTTGGGCTGTTCGTCGCCGGACGACTTGTACAACCAGTGCGCCGCGATACCGTTGTTGGCCATCTCTTCCATTTCGCGAGTGCGGATCTGGATTTCGATAGGCACGCCGTGCATGCCGAACAGTGTCGTGTGCAGCGACTGATAGCCGTTGGCCTTGGGGATCGCGATGTAATCCTTGAACCGGCCGGGCAGCGGTTTGTACAAATTATGTACAGCGCCGAGTACGCGGTAACAGGTATCGACCTTGTCTACGATGATCCGGAACGCATAGACGTCCATGATCTCGTTGAAGGCCCGACGCTTGCCGCGCATCTTCTTGTAGATGCCGTACAGGTGCTTCTGGCGTCCGCTGACGTCGCCTTCAATGCCATCGACGGCGAGGCAGTGGGCCAGCGACTCTTCGATCTTGTTGACCAGTTCCTTGCGGTTGCCGCGCGCGCGTTTGACCGCCTGCCCAATGCGCGAGGAACGCATGGGGTACATGGCCTTGAAACCCAGGTCTTCGAATTCGATACGCACGCTGTGCATGCCAAGGCGATTGGCGATGGGGGCGTAGATTTCGAGGGTTTCCTTGGCGATGCGGCGGCGTTTTTCGCCGGAGAGCACTTCCAGCGTGCGCATGTTGTGCAGGCGGTCGGCGAGCTTGACCAGGATCACGCGAATGTCGCGCGCCATGGCCATGGCCATCTTCTGGAAGTTTTCGGCTTGAGCTTCGGCCTTGGTCTCGAAGTTCATCTGGGTCAGTTTGCTGACCCCGTCGACCAGTTCGGCCACGGTTTCACCAAATTGCGCACAGAGTGCTTCTTTGGCGATGCCGGTGTCTTCGATCACGTCATGCAGCATCGCAGCCATCAGGCTCTGATGGTCCATGTGCATGTCGGCAAGGATATTAGCCACCGCCAGCGGGTGCGTGACGTAGGCTTCACCGCTACGACGGCGTTGGCCGTCGTGGGCTTGTTCGGCGTAGAAGTACGCTCGGCGAACCAGATTGACCTGATCGGCGCCGAGGTAGGTCGAGAGGCGATCGGCGAGGGCGTCTATGCTCGGCAAGATGCGACTCCTTGCCGAAGATTGTGACCCTGCGCCTTGCTACGTCGACCGGGCATAGGCTTAGACGGCCTCGTTGGACTCGTCCTCGAACGCAGCGAACAGTGGTTCATCTTCAACGATTTCAGCTTCTGCAATGACGGAGTAGTCCATCAGGCCCGCTGCGATTTCACGCAGGGCAACAACGGTAGGCTTGTCGTTTTCCCAGGCCAGCTTTGGCTCTTTGCCGCCGGTCGCCAGTTGACGCGAACGCTTGGTGGCGAGCATGACCAGCTCAAAGCGGTTATCTACATGTTCCAGGCAGTCTTCAACGGTCACGCGGGCCATGGGTATTCCTCAGTAGCAAATGCGGTATGCGCGGTGCCCGGATTGGGCGAGCGGACTCGGTAGTTTAAAAAAACACCAGCCTTTATGGAAGCGCTGATTTTGTAGCAGTCCGGCTTGCCGGCGGTGGCGTCCTCAAAATCGCTACCGCCGGCAAGCCGGACTGCTACGGGTGTGCGTTAGGCCAGCAGTCGGGCCAGCAGCTCGGCATGACGCTGCTGCTGATGTTCCTGACTCAGCAGGTTGGTGCGGAAGATCGCTTTGAGGTCTTCCAGCGCCGTGGCGAAATCATCGTTGATCACGATGTAGTCGTATTCGACGTAATGGCTCATTTCGCTGACCGCTTCGCGCATGCGACCTTCGATGATCTCGTCGCTGTCCTGCCCGCGGTTGGTCAGGCGTTGACGCAAGGCCTGCTGGGTTGGCGGCAGGATGAAAATCGAGCGGGCGTGGGGCATCAGCTTGCGCACTTGCTCGGCGCCCTGCCAGTCGATTTCCAGAATCAGGTCGTGACCTTCATCCAGGGTCTGCTGCAGACGGCTCTGCGAGGTGCCGTACAGATTGCCGAAGACTTCGGCCTGTTCGAGAAAGTCGCCGTGCTCGATCATTCGCACGAATTCGGCGCGGTCGACGAAGTGATAGTTCACGCCGTCCACTTCACCGGGGCGCATGGCGCGGGTGGTGTGGGAAATGGAGACGCGGATTTGCGGCTGCGCATCGATCAGGGCTTTGACCAGGCTGGTCTTGCCCGCGCCCGAGGGGGCGGAAACGATATACAACGTGCCGGTGCTATGGGTCATGTCGGGTCTGGCCTTACTCAATGTTCTGCACTTGTTCGCGCATCTGCTCGATCAACACTTTCAGGTTGACCGCAGCCTGAGTGCTGCGAGGATCGAAGGCTTTGGAGCCTAGTGTGTTCGCTTCGCGGTTGAGCTCCTGCATCAGAAAATCCAGACGTCGTCCTGCCTGGCCACCGGCCTTGAGCACGCGGCGGACCTCGGTCACGTGCGTGCTCAGGCGGTCGAGTTCTTCGGCAACGTCGCTTTTCTGCGCCAGCAGGACCATTTCCTGTTCCAGTCGCTGCGGGTCGAGCTCGGCTTTCATGTCGGTGAAGCGATCGAGGATTTTCTGACGCTGCGCGGCCAGCATCTGCGGCACGAGGGTGCGCAGGGTAGCCACTTCGGTCTTGATGGAGGAAAGCCGTTCGTCGAGAAGTTTCGCCAGGTCTTCGCCTTCGCGTGCACGGCCGGCCTTCAGTTCGTCCAGCGCTTCGTTGAACAGGGCCAGCGCGTCGGCATTCAGCGCCTGCGGATCGGTTGCGTCGCCGACCAGCACACCCGGCCATGCGAGCACCTCCAGCGGATTCAGCGCAGCAGGCTGTTTGATCAGGCCCGCAACGGTCTCGGCCGCGGCCACCAGTTGGCTGGCGCGTTCGCGGTCGATTTGAAGCGGCTTGCCTGCGTTCTCTTCGGTAAACCGCAGGGTGCATTCGACTTTGCCCCGCGACAGCCCTTGACGCAGCGCTTCGCGTACAGCGCCTTCCAGATCGCGAAAGGACTCGGGCAAGCGCAGGTGCGGTTCTAGGTAACGATGGTTGACCGAGCGTAATTCCCAGCTCAGCGTGCCTTGTGAGCCCGCTCGTTCGGCACGGGCGAACGCCGTCATGCTGTGCACCATGGGAAGTACCTCTATAAAAGTCAGAGTCAGCCTTGCAAGGGGCAATCGCTGCCCGATGGGGTCGTGAAGAGACGACAGGCTATAAAGGCGCAAGATTGTAGCGCAGAGCGAGGTGTGCGCCCAAATGTGGCGTTGTCGCAGAAGATGTTCGGTACCGTGATTTTGCTGCCGGGCAGTGCGTGTTTTTAAGGTCCGACCGGCTCAGGTGATCATTGCAGGGCGATTAGATGCCCCAAGCGCAGGCTTGCACCTCTATAATGCAGGTCAGTTTTCCGTCTCAGTACAGGTATCCCAGATGAAACGTCCAAGTGGTCGCGCTGCCGATCAGCTCCGCTCGATCCGCATCACCCGCAACTACACCAAGCACGCCGAGGGTTCTGTGCTGGTCGAGTTCGGCGACACCAAGGTGATCTGCACCGTCAGCGTCGAAAATGGCGTTCCTCGCTTCCTCAAAGGCCAGGGTCAAGGCTGGCTTACTGCCGAATACGGCATGCTGCCGCGCTCGACCGGTGAGCGTAACCAGCGTGAAGCGAGCAAGGGCAAGCAGGGCGGCCGCACCCTGGAAATCCAGCGTCTGATCGGCCGTTCGCTGCGCGCCGCACTGGACATGTCCAAGCTGGGCGATATCACCCTGTACGTCGACTGTGACGTGATTCAGGCCGACGGCGGTACTCGCACGGCGTCGATTACCGGCTCCATGGTTGCGCTGGCCGATGCGTTGAAAGCGATCAAAAAGCGCGGCGGTCTGAAAGCCGGTGATCCGCTGAAGCAAATGATCGCGGCCGTTTCGGTCGGCATGTATCAGGGCGAGCCGGTGCTGGATCTGGATTACCTGGAAGACTCCGCTGCCGAGACCGACCTGAACGTGGTCATGACCAGCGCAGGCGGCTTCATCGAAGTTCAAGGCACTGCCGAAGGTGCGCCGTTCCAGCCTGAAGAGCTGAACGCCATGCTGGCACTGGCGCAAAAAGGCATGACCGAGATTTTCCAACTGCAGAAAGCTGCGCTCGCCGACTGAGCGCTGCACGCCCGAACCGTTGCACCGCCATCAATACAGGGAAAGCATGATGATCGATCAGACGCCGTTACCCACGCCGAGCAAAGAAGTCCGTCAGTGGGCAATGTTGTGCCACTTTGCGGCGTTTTTCGGGTTGATCTTCCCTTTCGGTAATCTGTTGGGGCCCCTGATTGTCTGGCAGTTGAAGAAGGAAACCGACCCGTTCATCGATGCGCAGGGCAAGGAAGCACTCAACTTTCAGATCACCGTCGCCATTGCGGCGATGATCTGCTTCCTGCTGATGGTCATCGTGATCGGCTTCCCGCTTTTGATGCTGGTGGGCGTGGGCGCGCTGGTGCTGACGATCATTGCCGGGATCAAGGCCAACGACGGGGTTGCCTACCGGTATCCGTTTACCTGGCGGTTGATCAAGTAGGCGGGCGTATGCGTCTCTTTGGCAGAATGCAAATCCTCTGTGGGAGCCGGCTTGCTGGCGAAGGCAGTGGATCAGCAATAGCTATGCTGACTGACACACCGCTTTCGCCAGCAAGCCGGCTCCCACAAGGATCATCGGCGTCATTACAAACGCCAGACAAACAAAAGCCGACTTCACGTCGGCTTTCTTTTGAGCGAGCAGGGCGTCAGATGGTCAACGTCCAGTCGTAGTCCACGATCAGCGGCGCGTGCTGCGAGAAGCGCGGCTGGCGTGGCAAGCGTGCGCTGCGTACGAAGCGGCGCAGGCCCGGGGTTAGCAGTTGATAATCGAAGCGCCAGCCCAGATTCAGCATCTCGGCCTGTTCGTTATCCGGCCACCAGCTGTACTGGTCGCCTTCACGGCTGACTTCGCGCAGGGCGTCGACATAGCCCATGTTGCCGACAATCTCGTCCATCCAGGCGCGTTCTGGCGCCAGAAAACCCGGGGATTGCTGGCTGTCGCGCCAGTTCTTGATGTCCAGTTTCTGCTGCGCAACGTACAGTGAGCCACAATAAATGTACTCACGACGTTTGCGACGCTGCTTGTCCAGGTACTTGCCGAAGTCGTCCATGAGCTTGAACTTCTGGTTCAAGTCTTCATCGCCGTTCATGCCGGAAGGAAGCAGCAAAGTTGCAATACTGACTTTGTCGAAATCGGCCTGCAGGTAACGCCCGTAACGGTCGGCTGTTTCAAAGCCCAGACCGTTGATCACCGCCTTCGGTTGCAGCCGCGAGTAAAGCGCCACGCCGCCCTGGGCAGGAACTTCAGCATCGCAGGCATACAGGAAGTAGCCGTCCAGCTGGTAGGCTGGGTCGTCTAATTCAAAGGCGGAGGCGCGGGTGTCCTGAAGGCAGATGACGTCGGCATTCTGGGCTTGCAGCCAACTGAGCAAACCACGCTCGACTGCAGCCTGAATACCATTAACGTTCACACTGATGATCCGCATAAATGGCCCCAAAAATCACGTGCGTGTATGATACCCGAGGTCTACCTAATTAGCTAAATCCGTGGTATTCGGGGCTTTTTTCATGCAGCAGTATCAACGTGATTTCATTCGTTTTGCCATCGATCGTGGTGTTTTGCGCTTCGGTGAGTTCACTCTGAAGTCGGGACGCACCAGCCCTTACTTCTTCAATGCCGGTCTTTTCAACAGCGGTTCGGCACTTGCCCAACTGGGCAAGTTCTATGCGGCTGCGGTCGTTGAAAGCGGTATGTCCTTCGACGTGTTGTTCGGGCCTGCGTACAAGGGTATTCCTCTGGCGGCCGCGACGGCCGTGGCCTTGGCCGATCAGCACCAGCTCGATTTGCCGTGGTGTTTCAACCGTAAGGAAGCCAAGGATCACGGCGAAGGCGGCAGCCTGGTGGGCGCGCCGTTGACCGGTAACGTCTTGATCATCGATGACGTGATCACCGCAGGCACTGCGATTCGCGAAGTCATGCAGATCATCAAGGCTCAGGGCGCGAATGCGGCCGGTGTGTTGATCGCATTGAACCGCCAGGAGCGCGGAAACGGCGAGCTGTCGGCGATCCAGGAAGTCGAGCGCGACTTCGGTATTCCGGTGGTGAGCATTGTGTCGTTGAATCAGGTGCTGGAATTCCTGGCCGACGATCCACAACTCAAGCAGCATTTGCCGGCTGTGGAAGCGTACCGGGCTCAGTACGGCGTCTGATTCTTCAGAGGGTCTGGTTTTTATGCTCAAAAAGCTGTGCACAGCAGGTCTATGGTTGTCGCTGGGCATGGGGTGCGTCCCGGGCGTTCACGCCGATGACGGCCCGGGCATCGTGTTCTATCGCTACGTCGACAGTCGTGGTGTCACGGTGCTGGATCGTCAGGGCGTGCCACCCGAGTATGCGGGCAAAGGTTATGAGGTCCTGAACCAGCGCGGGCGGGTCATTCAAGTGGTCCCGCCTGCGCCGACTGCCGATCAGGCGCGCGAGGCGCGCGAGGCGCAAGCGGCTGCCCAAGCGGCCAAGGTTCAATCGGACGCCGACGCGCAGTTATTGCACCTGTACAGCAGTGTGAGCGATGTCGACCGCGCGCGAACACGCAAGCTGGCGGAAATCGACGCGCTCATCTCGGTCGCGCATAGCAATATTCAGGGGCTGGCGAACCAGCAAGCTTCGCTGCAAAGCCAGGCCGCAGATCAGGAGCGCGCCGGACATCCGGTGCCGCAGGGATTGATCGATCAGATGAGCGACCTGCAAGACCAGCAACAGAACCTCAAGGTCGATATCCTCCGCTACCAGACGAACCGACAGCAGGCGGACGCCGACTTCACTCAGGATCGTGCGCGGTTGCAGCAGTTGTTGTCGCAGTAACGCTTGCAGATACACCATTCCTGTGGGAGCAGGCTTGCTGGCGAATGCGGCGTGTCAGCCAACTCATTCGTAGCGGATAGACCGCTTTCGCCAGCAAGCCGGCTCCCACCGGAAATAGCGCGAGACCGCTCTGATCAGTGACGCTTGCGGTTGCTGATCAGGGTGCCAACGCCGGTGTCGGTGAAGATTTCCAGCAGCACGGCATTCGGTACGCGACCGTCGATGATGTGCGAAGTGGTCACGCCGCCTTGCACCGCTTCCAGCGCGCAACGGATCTTCGGCAGCATGCCGCCGTAGATGGTGCCGTCGGCGATCAGGCCGTTCACTTGCTCGGTGGTCAGGCCGGTCAATACCTTGCCTTCTTTGTCCATCAGGCCTGCGATGTTGGTCAGCAGCATCAGCTTCTCGGCCTTGAGGGCTTCTGCGACTTTGCCCGCCACCAAATCAGCGTTGATGTTGTAGGACTCACCGTCAGCACCCACGCCAATCGGCGCGATCACCGGAATGAAATCGCCTTTGACCAGCATGTTCAGCAGGTCGGTGTTAATGCCCACAACTTCGCCTACGTGGCCGATGTCGATGATTTCCGGCTTGGTCATGTCTGGCGTCTGGCGGGTGACGTTCATTTTCTTCGCGCGGATCAGTTGAGCGTCTTTACCGGTCAGGCCGATGGCGTTGCCGCCGTGACGGTTGATCAGGTTGACGATGTCCTTGTTGACCTGGCCGCCCAGCACCATTTCCACGACGTCCATGGTCTGTGCGTCAGTCACGCGCATGCCGTCGATGAAGTGGCTTTCGATGGACAGGCGCTTGAGCAGGTCGCCGATTTGCGGGCCGCCGCCATGAACCACGACCGGGTTGATGCCCACTGCCTTCATCAGCACGATGTCGCGCGCGAAGCCGGTTTTCAGCTCTTCGCTTTCCATGGCGTTGCCGCCGTACTTGATCACCAGCGTCTTGCCGACGAAGCGTCGGATGTAAGGCAGCGCTTCGGAAAGGACTTTGGCGGCGTTGGATGCGGCATCGCGTTCGAGGGTCATTTGGGCTCCACTCAGAAAAGGTTGATCAAAAAGGAAGTTCTAGATCCGGTGCTACGTTTTTCAGCTGGGTATGGAAAACGTCCTTGATCCGCTGCAACTCGTCCTCGGTCTCGGCTTCGAAGCGTAATACCAGCACCGGCGTGGTATTGGAAGCACGAACCAGACCCCAGCCCTTCGGATAATCGACACGCACGCCGTCGATGCTCGTCAGATTGGCATTGCCCCACTGCGCATCACGCTCCAGCGCTTCGATGATGCTGAATTTGCTGGTTTCCGTGACCTTGATGTTGATCTCCGGAGTCGATAGGTCATTCGGGAACGTCTGGAACAGCTCTTCAGCGCTGAGGGATTCCTGGCTGAGGATCTCCAGCAGGCGCGCAGCGCTGTAAATACCGTCGTCGAAGCCGAACCAGCGTTCCTTGAAGAAGATGTGGCCGCTCATTTCTCCAGCCAGCAGCGCACCGCTTTCTCTCATCTTCTTCTTGATCAGCGAATGGCCGGTTTTCCACATCACCGGGCGCCCGCCGTATTCCTGAATCAGCGGGATCAGACGGCGTGTGCATTTCACGTCAAAGATAATGTCGGCCCCCGGATTGCGCTTGATCACATCGCGAGCGAACAGCATCAGCAACCGATCGGGGTATACGACGCTTCCCGCGTTGGTGACGACACCTACGCGATCGCCATCACCGTCGAATGCCAGGCCCACGTCGGCGCCGGTCTCTTTGACCTTGGCGATCAGGTCCTGAAGGTTCTCCAGCTTTCCGGGGTCCGGGTGATGGTTCGGGAAGTTGCCATCCACCTCGCAGAACAGCGGGATGACCTCACAGTTCAGCGCGGCCAGCAAGTGTGGAGCGATGACACCCGCCGCGCCGTTGCCGCAATCGACTACCACTTTCAGGCGTCGGGCCAGTACCACGTCATTGGTGATCTGCCCCGAGTAGAGTTCGAGAATGTCGACCTTGCTGACGCTGCCCTTGCCTGCGGGCAAGTGGTTGCGCTTGATGCGGTCGTGCAGGGCTTGGATCTGCTCATTGGCGAGCGTATCGCCCGCGATGACGATCTTGAAGCCGTTGTAGTCCTTGGGGTTATGGCTGCCGGTCAGCATTACGCCAGTGCGACCCTGCAGGACGTTGGCGGCGTAATAGAGGGCCGGGGTAGGAACGAGGCCGACGTCGCTGACGTTGCAGCCGCTGTCGTAAAGGCCCTTGACCAGTTGCGCGATCAGTTCCGGTCCGGAGAGACGCCCGTCGCGGCCCACGCAGACGTTCGGCTCGCCTTGGGCCAGGCTTTGAGCGCCGACAGCACGGCCAATCCAG
This sequence comes from Pseudomonas sp. Pseu.R1, assembly GCF_045764065.1. Taxonomy (NCBI): domain Bacteria; kingdom Pseudomonadati; phylum Pseudomonadota; class Gammaproteobacteria; order Pseudomonadales; family Pseudomonadaceae; genus Pseudomonas; species Pseudomonas sp. Pseu.R1. Next base: position 3,634,879 of record NZ_JBJGEE020000001.1, read on the forward strand.
TAGGCGGTTTCGCCGCTCAGGGTTTCGCCCACGATGCCGCGAATGTCATAGGCGCGGAAGATCGAGTCTGGAAATTCGGGAGCGTAGGAAACGGTACTGCTCATTGTGTGTAATTGCTCCGACTTCTGGAATTCCTGTGATTCATCGAGCAGGTCGATGTCGAGAATGTCGGTGTCCTGAAACAGCGGATTGGTCAGTTCGGTGTCATCGACCGACGAAAATACGGCTTTGCTGCCCGTGGCACCGGGGGCTGCGGCTGCCGCGCCATTGCTGGGCGTCGGGACCGGCGATGCGGGTGAATTGCGCAGCGAGAACGTCGCCAGGCTCTGGGCCAGCCCATTGAGGGCGGGCATGCTCAAGCCGAAAGCTTTGACGGCTTTGCCGCCTGAGAGTTCTTGCAGCAGTTGCTCCAGTTGCCGGGCGTCGGCTTTCACCCGGCGCTTGAGCGTGCTCTCGTTCAAATACAGTCCCAACAGCAGACTGCCCAGCGCCACCAGCGCGGCCAGGGCCAGCATCAAGGAAGGCGGGGATGATTGCAGCGCAGGGCCGGGAGTGAACGTCAGCTTCCAGTTCGCAAAGCCCGTCGGGAAATCCACCGCACGGCCGCCATCGGCCTGACCCCGAGTCAGAAAGCTCTGTGCAGTGGCATCGCCGAATTGCTGACTGAGCACGATCTGGCCGACATCAGCGGGGGCGTCAGGCAGCGCGTTGGTCAGGCGTTGCAGTTTGAACGCCAGCAGCAGGGTGCCAGTAATCGGTCCGTCAGCGGTCGGACGTATAGGTGCGACGCTGTAGATCAACCAGTTGTCGCCGACTTTCCGGGCTTCCGGCGCTGGGGTTTCGCCTTTTCCGGCTTTGCTGAGCATGTCGAGTGTGGCGAAACTGATCGGCAGCGCAGATTGATTGTCCGGCGTGTTGAAGCCCAGCGGACTCACCCGTGCACCGACAACGCTGTCGCGATGGTTCAACTGGTTCTGAGCGGCTGCGATAGCCGCGGGATCATTGCTTTGCAAGGCTTGGGACAGCGCGGGGTCCAGTGCGGCGGCCTGAGTGCCTGCATTGATCTGATGCAGCGCCTTGCCGATGGCGCCCGCTTGAGCGGTGCCCCAGGCCTGAGCCAACTGATCTTTTTCCTGCGGCTGGCTAAGCAGACCGAGCCAGACCAGAACGCCTGCGGCCAGCAAGCCAATGAGGGAGGGAAGAAGGCCGGGGCTTGCCAGGCTCAGATTGGAGTCCTTGACCGTTGCGTCAGTCGTTTCCGGGCGAGGGGTCGCCTTGGCTGTGCGCTTGATGCCTTTCAAACTTGACTCTCCCTTCTCGTACTGCCTGGGGCGTTTTATGTTTATAGCATCGTGCCAGAGCGGTTCAGTTGGCGCGCCAAGTCGACCCTCATCGACTCAATGGCTGCCGGAATGACCGAAGCCGCCCGCGCCGCGCTGGCTCTCGTCGAACTCCTGCACCACTTCGAAGTGCGCCTGAACGACCGGAACCAATACCAACTGGGCGACGCGCTCACCCACGGAAATCTTGAACGCGGTCTGGCCACGGTTCCAGCAAGACACCATCAATTCGCCCTGATAATCCGAGTCGATCAGGCCCACCAGATTGCCCAGCACGATGCCGTGCTTATGGCCCAGTCCCGAGCGCGGCAGAATCAATGCGGCAAGGCTTGGGTCTGCGATGTATATCGACAGACCGGTGGGAATCAAGAGGGTCTGACCGGGTTCCAGTACCGTGTCCTCTTTGAGCATGGCGCGCAGGTCCAAGCCGGCAGAGCCAGTGGTGGCGTAGGCCGGGAGCGGAAATTCGCCACCAATGCGTGGGTCGAGGATTTTGGCTTGTAGAGCGTGCATACGTGATTAAACCTGGTTCAAACGATCGGCGATAAAAGTCACCAGCTGGCGGGCAATCTTGGCCTTGCTGGTCTGGGCGAAGAGCGTTTCTTGCAACGCTCGGTCGATCACACTGCATGCGTTTTCTTCGCTGTTGAAGCCAATGCTTGGGTTGGCGACATCGTTGGCGATGATCAGATCAAGGTTCTTGTCCTTGAGCTTGCGTGCGGCGTAGTCGAGCAGGTGTTCGGTTTCGGCGGCGAAACCGACACTGAACGGGCGATCCTCACGTTGGGCGATGGTGGCCAGAATGTCCGGATTACGGACCATTTGCAGCAGCAGGCCATCACCCGTCGTGGGGTCTTTCTTCAATTTTTGTGGTGCAACGACTTCCGGGCGGTAGTCGGCGACCGCTGCCGACGCGATGAACAGGTCGCAGGGCATGGCGGCTTCGCAGGCCGCGAGCATGTCTCTTGCGCTGACCACGTCGATGCGTGACACGCGATCCGGGGTCTGCAAATTGACGGGGCCCGTGATCAGCGTGACGCGTGCGCCCGCTTCGGCGGCAGCTTCGGCGAGGGCAAAGCCCATTTTCCCGGAGCTGTGGTTGGTGATGTAGCGTACCGGATCGATGTTTTCCTGCGTTGGCCCTGCGGTAATCAGCACGTGTTTGCCGGTCAGGCTCAGGCGCTGGAAGCAATCGGCAGCGGATTGCGCCAGATCGTTGGGTTCGAGCATCCGGCCATAGCCCACGTCGCCACAGGCCTGGCTACCACTGGCCGGGCCAAACATGCGGAAGTCTCGGGACTCCAGGGTTTGCAGGTTGGCTTGCACGGACGCATCGCGCCACATCGCCTGGTTCATCGCCGGAGCGACCGCGACGATGGCATCGGTGGCCAGCACCACGGTGGTCAGCAGGTCATTGGCGATGCCTTGGGCCAGGCGTGCGATCAGGTCGGCGGTGGCGGGGGCGATCAGCACCATGTCCGCCCATTTGGCCAGCTCAATGTGACCCATGGCCGCTTCGGCGGCGGGATCCAGAAGATCCAGATGAACCGGGTGGCCGGACAGCGCTTGCATGGTCAGAGGGGTAATGAATTCGGCACCGCCCTTGGTCATGACGACGCGTACTTCGGCTCCGTGATCGCGCAACCGGCGGACCAGTTCGGCGCTCTTGTAGGCAGCGATGCCGCCGCCGACGCCGAGAACGATGCGTTTCCGATACAGCCGCTGCATAGGCCTGCCTTTTGGTCGAGTTACACGCGGCAATCTTGTGGCCGATCAGGCCCCGATTGACGCGTAAAAAAGATGGCTAAGATAGCACAGCGACCGCATGGGAACAGCGGCGCCCACTGACAGGGAGGTGCTATGAGTATTCGCGATTGGCCAGCGGCAGAGCGTCCACGGGAAAAGCTGCTTGAGCGCGGGGCGGCGAGTCTTTCCGATGCCGAGTTGCTGGCGATTTTCCTGCGCACGGGGGTGTCCGGGAAAAGTGCAGTGGACCTGGCGCGGCACCTGTTGAATCAGTTCGGGAGTCTGCGTGCATTGCTGGAGGCCAATCTGGCCGTGTTCAGCAACGAGCTGGGGCTTGGGCCTGCCAAATATGCGCAGCTTCAGGCGGTCATGGAGATGGCCCGGCGGCATTTGGGGGAGGGGCTGCGACGCGGTTCTGCATTGAAAAGCCCGGCTCAGGTGCGCAGTTACCTCAAGGCCATGCTTCGACATGAGCCACACGAAGTGTTCGGGTGCCTGTTTCTGGACAGCAAGAACAGGGTCCAGGCGTTCGAATCGTTGTTTCACGGCTCGATCAACGTGGCTCACGTCCATCCGCGACAGGTAGTCAAGCGAGCACTGGCGCACAACGCGGCGGGCATCATTCTCTGTCACAACCATCCGTCAGGCGTGACCGAGCCAAGCGAAGCGGACATCGAGTTGACCAAAATTCTGAAAGAGGCGTTGGCCATTGTCGATGTGAGGGTGTTGGATCACGTCATCATCGGGGATGGTGATCCGTTGTCGATGGTGGAGCAGGGGTTGATGTGAAGGGGGCAAAATACCCGTGCCGCAGAGACAATGCCCCGATTAAACGTAGCTCTTGTGGGAGCCGGCTTGCTGGCGAAGACAGGGTGTCAGCTACGGATGAGTCGACAGACAAACCGCATTCGCCAGCAAGCCGGCTCCCACGATGAAAGTGTGACCGGCAACACAACATCTACAGGGATGACCCCACTACTTCACCACTACCTTCGAAAAATCCTGCCGTCCAAACGGGCTGACGTTGTAATCCAGAATGTTCTTGCGGGTTAGCGCGAACGCAGTCGGGTGCGCCAGCGGCAACCACAAGGCCTGTTTCTGGATCTGCTCCTGAGCCTGATGGTAGAGCTTGCTGCGCTGTCCCTGATCGGTCACGGCCTTGCCTTGGCTGATCAGCTTGTCCAGACCCTCGTCGCAATAGCGCGCGAAGTTGGTGCCGGATTTGACCGCCGCGCAGGAAAATTGTGGCGTCAGGAAGTTATCCGGATCGCCGTTGTCACCCGCCCAGCCCATGAACAGCAAGTCATGCTCGCCGGTTTTGGCGCGACGAATCAGCTCGCCCCATTCAATCACCTTGATCTCTGCCTTGATGCCCACGGCGGCGAGATCGTTCTGTAGCAGCTGCGCGCCTGCGCTGGGGTTCGGGTTCAGCAGGCTGCCGGACGGACGCGTCCAGATCGTGGTTTTGAAACCGTCCTTCAACCCGGCCTTGGCCAACAGTTCCTTGGCTCTGACCACGTCATGCTTGTAGCCCGGCAGGTCGCTGGCGTAACCCCAGGTGTTCGGCGGGTATGGTCCGTTGGCGGCGCGCGCAGAGCCTTCAAACACCGCTTTGAGGTAAGTGTCCTTGTCGAAGGCGAGGTTGATCGCCTGACGCACTTCCGATTTATCCAGCGGAGGATGCTGGCTATTGATCGCCAGAAATGCGGTCATGAATGCGTCAGTCTTTTCGACTTTGAGGTTCGGATCCTTGCTGGCCTCGGTGACATCCAGCGGCTTGGGCGAGAGGGCAATCTGGCATTCGTTCTGTTTGATCCGTTGCAGGCGCACGTTAGCGTCGGGGGTGATCGCGTAGATCAGCGTATCGACAGCCGGTTTGCCCGCGAAGTAATCCGGGTTGGCGGTATAACGCACCACGGAGTCTTTCTGAAAACGCTTGAAGATGAACGGCCCGGTGCCGATGGGTTCGGCGTTCAGCTTCTCGGGCGTGCCCGCTTTCATCAACTGCGCGGTGTACTCCGCCGAATAAATAGAGGCGAAGCCCATGCTCAGGGTGGCCAGAAACGTCGCGTCAGGGTGATCCAGGGTGATGCGTACGGTGTTGGCGTCCGGGGCTTCGATTTTCTTGATCAGCGAAGGCCACTGCATTGACTGGGCGTGGGGGAAACCCTGAACGGCGACCTTGTTCCATGGATTGGCGGGGTCGAGCATGCGCTGGAAACTGAACACCACGTCCGCCGAGTTGAAGTCGCGGGTCGGCGTGAAGTAGTCGGTGTGATGGAATTTCACCCCGCTGCGCAATTTGAAGTCATAGGTCAGGCCGTCAGGCCAGACGCTCCAGCTTTCTGCCAGACTAGGGACGAGCTTGCCGGTCTGGGCGTCGTAATCCACCAGGCGGTTCATCAGTACGTCGGCCGACGCATTGGTGGTGGTCAGCGAGTTGTACTGCACAACGTCAAAGCCTTCGGGGCTGGATTCGGTGCAAACGCTCAGGCTGGTCGCGGCCTGAGCCATCAGCGGCATGGACAGAGAGGCGAGCAAAAGGGGTAAAGCGGCTAGGCGCATGGCGATTTTCCTTTCTAAGATGGCCCATCTGCCGGTGCAGTCTGGCAAGAGGCTTACCCTAGACCATGCGTCGGCACAGGACAATCGATCCGGCGCGACGAGTGGTATATTTCCCCTCGCGCCCTGTAGCGACGGCCCTGTCAGCCGCAAAAGCCTGATTTTCTTTCAGGTAATTCGTCGTTTCTGTTGTTGCTCCAAAGGCTTTCTGGTATAAAGCAGCGCTCTTTTCTAGGGGCCCGCTGCCTTCACCGTCGGTGTGGCCGGTAAGACCCCTGAAGAAACGCGGCGCCTGGCGCCAAATGACTGAGAGATTAAGCGGCCAACCCATGCCGGGTTGGGCATGTGGTTTTAGAGGGCTGAGGCATGTCGAGAGTCTGTCAAGTTACCGGTAAGGGTCCGGTAACCGGGAATAACATTTCCCACGCAAACAACAAAACCCGTCGTCGTTTCCTGCCAAACCTGCAGCATCACCGCTTCTGGGTTGAGAGCGAGAAACGCTTCGTACGTCTGCGCGTATCTGCCAAAGGCATGCGCATCATCGACAAGCGCGGCATTGATGTCGTTCTGGCCGAAATCCGCCGCGACGGCGCAAAGGTTTAAGGAGAGCATCATGCGTGAACTGATCCGTTTGATTTCGAGCGCTGGCACTGGTCACTTCTACACCACTGACAAGAACAAGCGCACCACTCCGGACAAAATCGAGATCAAGAAATACGATCCGGTTGTTCGTAAGCACGTGATCTACAAAGAAGGCAAAATCAAGTAATTGATTTTTCCGACTGACGAAAAAGCCCGCAGCGATGCGGGCTTTTTTGTGGGCGCGATTTGAGGATGCTGATAGGCGCGTTTTGGGAGATTCTATGGTGGCAAGTCAACCGCCGTCGCCACCAAGGCGGCTCCCACAGGTTCATCGTTTAACACGAGAATTGGATTCGGCGCGATCTTTGAGGGAGCCGCCTTGGTGGCGGAGGCGGCGCGTCATACAGCAGAGTGCCGACTGGCGCGCACCCCAATTTGTCAGGCTTTCTGCTCGAACACCACGTAGATCTTGCGGCACGCCTCCAACACTTCCCACGTTCCCTTGAATCCTGCCGGGATCACGAAACGATCACCCGCCCGCAGGGTTTTTGCCTGTCCACTCTCATCCCGAATCACCGACACGCCCTGAACGATTTCGCAGTATTCGTGCTCGGTGTAGTTGACCTTCCACTGCCCGACTTCGCCTTCCCAGACGCCCGCGTTCATCTGGCCGCAAGGGCTGTTGTAGTGGTTGTAGATCGTCTGCTCGGGGTCACCTTTGAGAATCTTTTCTGCGGCAGGCTTGAAACGCTCTGCGTCTGTGCTGGCTTCACTGAAGTCGACGATGCTTTCGATGCTCATGTCCCTGGCTCCTGAATCGCGCTGGCTGATGGTGGTTGGATAGCGAGGGCGGGGGAGAGTGCCGCGTCTCGTCGGTCCGCTATTGAACGGCGCTGTTGAATAAAATGCACGATAAAACGTCGTTTTTCGTCTTTTTGTCCAATATATTGGAAATTGTGTCGGCGCTGGTTTAGGGTGACGGATGCCTTTGGCCGACCGGCAGTACGTCAGGCGATGTCCTGTAGCACGGTTCATGAGCGCGAGGGCGCGCATATTTCATAAGAGGAGGACGTTTCATGACCACCCTGACTCATGCTGACTGGGAAAAACGCGCCCAGGCTTTGAAGATCGAAGGCCGTGCCTTCATCAACGGTGAATACACCGACGCCGCATCCGGCGCCACGTTCGATTGCATCAGCCCGGTGGACGGCCGCTTCCTCGCCAAAGTGGCCAGTTGCGATGCTGCTGACGCTCAGCGCGCAGTGGACAGCGCTCGCGCCACGTTCAATTCTGGCGCGTGGTCTCGTCTGGCGCCTGCCAAGCGCAAGGCCGCGATGCTGCGTTTTGCGGCTCTGATCAAAGAAAATGTAGAAGAGCTCGCGTTGCTCGAAACCCTCGACATGGGTAAACCGATCAGCGATTCCTACGGCATCGACATTCCTGGCTCGGCCAATGCCTTGAGCTGGAGTGGCGAGGCCATCGACAAGCTGTACGACGAAGTAGCGGCCACGCCTCACGACCAGTTGGGTCTGGTGACCCGCGAGCCCGTCGGCGTGGTCGCGGCCATCGTGCCGTGGAACTTCCCGCTGTTGATGGCGTGCTGGAAACTTGGCCCTGCGCTGTCCAGCGGTAACTCCGTCATCCTCAAACCGTCCGAAAAATCGCCACTGACCGCCATCCGTGTCGCACAACTGGCCGTTCAGGCGGGCATTCCAGCGGGCGTACTCAACGTGCTTCCTGGCTACGGTCATACCGTTGGCAAGGCGCTGGCGCTGCACATGGATGTCGATACGGCCGTATTCACTGGCTCGACCAAGATCGCCAAGCAACTGCTGGTGTATTCAGGTGAATCGAACATGAAGCGCATCTGGCTGGAAGCCGGTGGCAAGAGCCCGAACATCGTTTTTGCCGACGCCCCGGACCTGCAAGCCGCTGCTGAATCCGCTGCCAGCGCCATTGCCTTCAACCAGGGCGAGGTCTGCACCGCAGGTTCGCGCTTGCTCGTGGAGCGTTCGATCAAGGATAAATTTCTGCCGATGGTGATCGAGGCGCTTAAAGCCTGGAAACCGGGCAACCCGCTGGACCCGGCGACCACCGTGGGTGCGTTGGTGGATACGCAGCAGATGAACACCGTGCTGTCGTACATCGAAGCGGGTCACACCGATGGCGCCAAGCTGGTCGTAGGCGGCAAGCGCATTCTGCAAGAGACGGGTGGCACCTACGTCGAACCGACGATTTTCGATGGCGTGACCAATGCCATGAAGATCGCTCAGGAAGAAATCTTCGGCCCTGTGCTGTCTGTGCTCACCTTCGACACCGCCGAAGAAGCCGTTCAAATCGCCAACGACACGCCATATGGCCTGGCGGCGGCGGTGTGGACTTCGGACCTGTCCAAAGCTCACCTTACCGCCCGTGCACTGCGCGCAGGCAGCGTGTGGGTGAACCAGTATGACGGCGGCGACATGACAGCTCCGTTCGGTGGCTTCAAGCAATCGGGTAACGGTCGTGACAAATCGTTGCATGCGTTCGACAAGTACACCGAACTGAAGGCGACCTGGATCAAGTTGTAAGCCTGGATCATCTTGACCCCGCTTCTGCCCGAAAGGCGTAGCAAGCTGCGCTCCTACGCCCTTCGGGCAGAGTCAAAAGCAAATGCCGATCAGCCGGGCTTTTCCCAAAAGCCCGGCTGTTTTGTCTCTTCTCCTTGAGCCACAGGAGCGTGGTGATGCGTTGGGGTACTTATTTCGCGGTGCTGTCGTCCGTGCTGAGCGTCGGTCTGGCGCTGGGCGTGAGCATGCCGCTGGTGTCGTTGCGCCTCGAAGCCTGGGGTTATGGGGCGTTTGCGATTGGCGTGATGGCCGCCATGCCCGCCATCGGCGTGCTGTGTGGCGCCGGGTTGGCCAGCCGTCTGGCGTCGATGTTCGGCACTGCGAACCTGATGCGCCTGTGTCTGTGGGGTGGCTCGATTTCGGTGGGGCTTTTGGCCCTGCTACCCCACTACTGGATCTGGCTGGTGCTGCGGCTAATGCTCGGCATGATCCTGACCATCGTCTTCATCCTCGGTGAAAGCTGGATCAACCAACTGGTGGTCGAGCGCCTGCGGGGCAAGTTGGTGGCGCTGTACGGCAGCAGTTATGCCTTGAGCCAGCTAGGCGGTCCGTTGTTGCTGGGTGCTCTGGGTACTGAGCACGATTACGGCTTCTGGGTCGGCACTGCGCTGCTGGCCACTTCACCTTTCCTGCTGTTGGGGCGTACCGGCGCACCCAGTGCCGAGTCGGGCCATGTCACCTTTCGCGATCTGGGGAGCTTTTGTCAGCAACTGCCTGCCATTGCGTGGGCGATCGCGCTGTTTGCAGGTTTCGAGGCGATGATTCTGACGTTGCTGCCGGTTTATTGCCTGCAACAGGGCTTCACCCCGGAAGTAGCGCTGATGATGGTCAGTACGGTTGTGGTGGGCGATGCGCTACTGCAACTCCCTATTGGGGCGCTGGCGGACAAGATTTCCCGGCGAGGGCTGTTTTTGGGCTGCGCACTGGCGCTGATGCTGTCGAGTCTGGCAATACCGTTGCTGGTTCACACCCTTGCGATCTGGCCGTTATGGGTCCTGTTCGGTGCCAGCGCGGGCGGACTGTTCACCCTGTCGCTGATTTTGATCGGCGAACGCTATAGAGACGACGCGCTGGTGCGAGCCAACGCTCATGTGGCGCAGTTGTGGGGGATTGGGTGTCTGTTGGGGCCGCTGGCGGCGGGCGCCGGGAGCCAATGGATCAGCGGCCAGGCCTTGCCGTTACTGATGGCGGCGGGTGCGCTGGGGTTGGTGATTCTGGCCCGGCGTCCTCGCGCCTTCGGTGTGCGGCCGGTTGCGGTCTAGAGCATCCGCTCAAGCCCCACGGCGCTGCTGAACCACGCGTTCAGTCGGCGCCACCAGTCGCCCGGCTCCTTGTACAGCGTGTGCATTTTGCCGTTGTCCTCGGTCACCCAGACTACCTGATCGTTCTCCAGTCTGACCTCATAACTGAGTGCAGGCGCCATGCCTTGTAGCGCCAGTTCGCGCAGCTTCTCGGTCAATTCGGGGCTGTCCACCAGCACGCCTACTTCGGTGTTCCACAACACCGAACGCGGGTCGAAGTTGAACGAGCCGACAAAAATTTTCTGCCGATCAAAAATCATTGCCTTGCTGTGCAGGCTGGATTCGGAGCCACCCCTGAGGGTCTTGGTGCGCAGGAACCGTGGCCCGCTCCCTCTGGTATTGCTCGGGTCGCCCGGTTGGCGACGCAGTTCGAACAGTTTGACCCCGTGGGCGAGCAGCGCCTTGCGATAGGGGGCATAGCCGCCATGTACAGCCGGTACGTCTGTGGCTTCAAGGGCGTTGGTCAGCAGGCTCACTGACACGCCTTTGTCAGAAAGGCCGGTGAGGTAAGTCAGACCTTGTTGTCCCGGCACGAAATAGGCCGAGATCATCATCAGTTCCTGATGGACGTTGCTCAAATCAGGGCTGAGCTGTGTAGTCAGCAGCAGGTGTGGGTCCGGATCGCCCCGGGACAGCACCTTTGTGGGCGCGTCCCACAGTGCCTGGTTGTGCGCCCAGATCAGTTCGTTGAGCCAGGTTTTCAAGTGCGGCTGGGTTTTGTAGGCCATCAACCGTTCGTAGAGCGCCTTTTTTTCGACGTGGGCTTGCTCCAGGGAGGCGGCGAGGCGTTTGCGCGCTTCGGCCAGGTCCTTCATGTCTGGCGGCCAGTAAATGAAATCATCCACGGGCTTGCTCAGGGTGCTGTTCCAGTACTGGTCGAAGCTGTGGCTTAACTGCTCGGCCACAGGCCCGACGCTGAGCAGGTCGACGTCGGTGAAGTTGAGATTCGGCTCAGCGTCGAAGTATTCGTCACCCAGATTGCGCCCGCCGACGATCGCCACCGCGCTGTCGGCCAGCCACAGTTTGTTGTGCATGCGTCGATGTTGCTGAGACAGATTGAACAGGCGGCCTAGCGAGCGTGTGGCGCCGGTGCTGCGCCCCAGGTTGAGGGGGTTGAACAGGCGAATCTGAATATTGGGGTGAGCCGCCAGCGTCGCGATGCTTTCGTCCAGCCCGTCGCTGGTCATGTCGTCCAACAGAATGCGCACCCGCACGCCCCGGTCGGCGGCTTTCAACAACTCGTCAATCAGCGTGCGGGTGCTGAGGCCGTCGTGGACGATGTAGTACTGCAAGTCCAGGCTGGTTTTGGCGTTGCGGATCAATTCCGCACGCGCCGTGAACGCTTCGGTGCTGTTGGACAGCAACCGAAAGCCGGAACGCCCTCCATAAGGCGCCGCCTCGGCCAGAATAGAGCGTCCAAAGGGTGACGCGGAAGCAGGGATGGCCTGAGTCGGCCCATCCTGTTGCGCAGGCGTGCTGGCACAGCCGCTGACGCCGAGGGCAAAGGCCAGAAGAAGAGGTAGTGCCCAATTGTTCGTCAACGCTGTCATCCAGAAGTCACGCCATGGCGATATGACCGTACGTTCGGCAAAAGGTTAAGCCTGTTCGGTCAGGATTCAGCCATAAGCCGCGCTGCCGTTTCACCCACTTTACGCACAGCCGCTTCAATTTGCGGTGTCGGCTTGGCAGCGAAGTTCATACGCAGGCAATTTCTGTACTTGCCGGACGCTGAGAAAATGCTGCCAATGGCGATTTGTACACCTTGCCCTTCCAGCGCCCGGTTCAGGCGCAGCGAATCGAAATCCTCGTTGAATTCGACCCACAGCATGAAGCCCCCTTGTGGGCGGCTGACCCGGGTGCCGTCCGGGAAATAGCGCATGACCCAATCGGTCATCAGATCGCGGCTGCGTTGGTATTGCGCGCGCATGCGGCGCAAGTGCGGCTCGTAATGCCCAGCTTGAAGAAATTCGGCGATCGCCAGTTGGGGTTGGGTCGCGGTCGAACCAGTGCTGATGTATTTCATGTGCAGCACGCGGTCCAGATAGCGACCCGGTGCGATCCAGCCCACCCTCAGGCCAGGAGCGAGCGTTTTCGAGAATGAACTGCACAAGAGGACGCGTCCGTCTTCGTCGTAGGACTTGATCGTGCGGGGGCGAGGATAGGTGTAAGACAGATCGCCATACACATCGTCTTCGATAATCGCCACGTCGAACCGCTGTGCGAGGATCAGCAGCGCACGTTTGCGGTCTTCGGGCATGTTATAGCCCAGTGGGTTGTTGCAACTGGGGGTCAACTGTATGGCCTTGATTGGCCACTGCTCCAGCGCCAGTTCCAGCGCATCGAGGCTGATGCCGGTCAGTGGGTCGGTCGGGATCTCCAGTGCCTTCATGCCCAGCCCTTTGAGGGCCTGCATTGCGCCATGAAAGCTGGGGGAGTCGACGGCAACGATGTCGCCTGGTTGGCAGATCGAGCGGAGGCTCACGGCCAGCGCTTCTTGCGCGCCGGTGGTGATGACCAGATCGTCAGGCGCGACGCTGGTGCCCGAATCCAGCAGCAGGCGCGCGACCTGCTCGCGCAGGGTTTGGGTGCCGTGAATGTTGTCGTAATACAGGCCTGGCATGTCCTGGCGGCGGCTGATCTTGCCCAAGGCTTGGGTCAGCGGGCGCAGGGTCGGGCTAGTGATGTCCGGCATGCCGCGCGCCAGTTGCACGACGTCCGGGCTGGGTGCCGCTTTGGCCAGTTCCAGAACGTGGTCCCACTGCGAAATGTCCACCGGCCGTTGCGCCGGGCGTCCGACAGCGGGCAGGGCAGGTGCCTTGCGACTTGAGGGGACGAAGTAACCGGACTTCGGTCGCGGTGACGCCAGACCGTTGTCTTCGAGCAAACGATAGGCCTGCTGAACCGTGCTCAAACTGACGCCATGCTCAACGCTCAAAGCCCTGACGGATGGCAGCCGGTCGCCGGGACGATAGAAGCCGTTTTCGATGCGTGTGCCGAGCAGCTCGGCAAGGTTGACGTAGAGGGTCATGGCGTACTCCGCACAGCGGTCTGTCGGTCTACCGATACAGATGGGGCAAAAATACAGCATTCAGGCGCTTGTGTGCGGAATCTGTATTAAAAAAATATGAGTTTTTTGGATCTGTAATGGTTTTCCATACAGACGCATCATGGAATCACTTGAAACCCATGATGAGGTGTCTGCAAATGAGTGGAATCAGTGATGTCCGGTTAACGCTGTATGCACAGGAGCTGGTGGAAAAGCAGGACGCCAAAGTGCGTCTCAACACACCGAAAGGATTGAGCGTGTGGGGCTTGTTTCAACACCGCCGCACCACCCGGCGCGCGCTGTTGGGGCTGACGGATGATCAATTGCGTGACATCGGCCTGAGCTATGAACAGGCCCGGCGTGAAGGGTTGAAGCCGTTTTGGAGGGATTGATGGGGGGGCATGGTGCGCTCGATTCCTTGTAGGAGCGTTGCCCTCACGTCAGCTCTTTGAGCCGATGCCACAACATCCCCAACGCCAACAACGGCGAGCGCAAATGCTTACCGCCGGGGAAGGTGATGTGCGGGACCCTGGCGAACAGCTCGAACCCCTCGCTGTGTTGGCCGCTGATGGCCTCACCGAGCAACTTGCCTGCAAGGTGCGTGGCGTTCACCCCGTGGCCTGAATAGGCCTGCGCATAAAACACATTGGGCTGTTCCTTGAGGCGCCCGATCTGTGGCAATCGGTTGGCACCGATGCCAATCATGCCGCCCCATTGATAATCGATCCTCACGTCTTTGAGCTGTGGAAACACCTTGAGCATCTTCGGTTGCATGTACGCACCGATGTCTTGCGGATCGCGCCCTGAATAGTGGCAGGCGCCGCCGAACAACAAGCGACGATCCGCCGACAGTCGGAAATAATCCACAGCGACGCGTTGATCGCACATCGCGGTATTGCGCGGCAGCAGTTGTTGCGCCAGTTCTTCGCTCAACGGCTCGGTGGCGATGATGTAACTGCCAGCAGGCAGGACCTTGCCGCTCAATGTCGGATCGAGGCCATTCAAATACGCATTGCAGCCGAGCACCAGCGTATCGGCGCGCACCAGGCCCTGCGCTGTATGCACTTTGACCTGTGGACCGTATTCCAGGCGGGTCACGGCGGAATGTTCGAACACGTACACGCCGAGAGACTGCGCAATACGGGCTTCGCCCAGCGCCAGGTTCAGCGGGTGCAGGTGCCCGGAACCCATATCCAGCAGGCCGCCTGCGTAGTTGCCGGAGTCGATCACGCTGCGGATGTTGTCGGCGGCAATCAGTTGCAAGTCGTGCGTGTAGCCCAAACTGCGCAGTTCTTCGGCGTCCTCGGCGAAGCCTTCGAACTCCTTGGGTTTGTTGGCCAGGTCGCAGTAGCCCCACGTGAGGTCGCAGTCGATCTGATATTTCTCGACACGCTGACGCACGATCTCGACCGCTTCCAGCCCCATGAGCTTTAGCTGGCGCACGCCTTCATCGCCGATCTCGTTGCGAAAGCGCTCGACATGATGGCCCACGCCGCGAATCAACTGCCCGCCATTACGCCCGCTCGCGCCCCAGCCGATCTTGTGTGCTTCCAACAGAGCGACGCTCAAACCGCGTTCTGCCAATTCGATGGCGGTGTTCAGCCCCGAAAATCCACCACCTACCACGCAGACATCCACCTTCACCTCGCCCGTCAGGGTTGGGTAATCGGGCTGGGCGTGGCTACTGGCCGCGTAATAAGAGGCGGCGTGGGGGGCGGTGTTCATTCGGTCAGTCTCGGACGGCGGGCTTGAAAATGTACGGAGGGTAGCGAGGTGGGATGGCAGGGGCAACCCGTGCTGCCATGAGGGATTTCATGAAGACGCGCTTCATGCACAATGACGTCTTTCACAGGGAAAAATGCTGCCATGAGCTGCAACAGCCAGAAAATCCGCGATCTACGGCGGCAGATTCCGTCATTCGAATGCGTGCCCGGCTGTCACGATTGCTGTGGCCCGGTGACCACGTCCACCGAGGAAATGTCCCGTCTGCCGCGCAAGACCGCTGCCGAGCAGGAAGCGGCGCTGAACGAGCTGAATTGCGTGCATTTGGGGCCGAACGGCTGCACGGTCTACGACGAGCGTCCGTTGATCTGCCGTCTGTTTGGCACAACGCCTACGCTGCCATGCCCCAATGGCCGACGCCCCGAGGTGCTGATTCATCCTCGGGTGGAGAAACAGGTGCATGACTTCATGGCGTCGACGCGGCAGGTGTTGGTCTGACGCCGCTCTTGAAATCGCCTTGCTCATTGTGGGAGCCGGCTTGCTGGCGAATGCGTCAGGTCAAGCACATTGATTGCGCCTGATTCACCGCTTTCGTAAGCAAGCTGGCTCCCACAATGCTCGCAGGTGATCGGTACGTTCACTCTGGAATCGGCAGATTCAAACTCTCTTTCACCTCTTCCATCACGATGTAGCTCTTGGACTCCCGTACATGGGGCAGTTTGAGCAGGATGTCGCCCAGCAGCTTGCGGTAGGAGGCCATTTCGGAAATCCGCGCCTTCACCAAATAGTCGAAGTCCCCCGACACCAGATGGCACTCCAGCACATGGGGCAGTTTGAGGACCGCTCGGCGGAATTCCTCGAAAGTGTCGCCTGATTTGTAATCCAGGCTGATCTCTACGAACACCAGCAGGCTAGCCTTCAGGTTTTGCGGATTGAGACGGGCGTTGTAGCCCATGATGATGCCTTCGCGCTCAAGACGACGGACCCGCTCCGTACACGGCGTGGTAGACAGGCCGACGCGTTCTCCCAGTTCCGTGAACGAGATCCGGCCGTCGTTTTGCAGGATGCGCAGGATGTTGCGATCGATCTTGTCCAGTTCACGTTTTGACTGGTGTTGGGTACGCATTGGCGAAGCCCCTCTGCTAAACCGATGGTTGTCGAGAATTACCGCCGAATATAGGCGTTTATATAGTGAAAAGCACTGCTTGGCGCTGCTTATACTGCGCACATCCTTGCTTAAAACTTCAAAACGTCAGCGGATATCCGCGATGAGGTAATCAACATGCGCGTCCTGGTCCTTGGAAGTGGCGTAATCGGTGTCACCAGTGCTTACTACCTGGCCCGCGCGGGTTTCGAGGTGACCGTCGTCGACCGTCAGCCTGCTGCCGCTTTGGAAACCAGCTTCGCCAACGCAGGCCAGGTCTCACCGGGCTACGCATCGCCGTGGGCCGCGCCGGGTGTGCCGCTCAAGGCCATCAAATGGCTACTGCAACGTCACGCGCCGCTGGCGATCAAGGCCACCGGCGACATCGATCAGTACCTGTGGATGGCGCAAATGCTGCGCAACTGCACGCAAAGTCGCTACGCCGTGAACAAAGAGCGCATGGTGCGCCTGTCCGAATACAGCCGCGACTGCCTCGACGAACTGCGCGCCGAGACCGGTATCGCCTATGAAGGCCGCAGCCTGGGCACCACGCAACTGTTCCGCACTCAGGAGCAATTGGATAACGCCGCCAAGGACATCGCCGTGCTTGAACAAGCCGGTGTGCCGTACGAAGTGCTCGACCGCGAAGGCATCGCCCGCGTCGAACCGGCACTGGCCAGCGTCAGCAACATCCTCAGCGGCGCACTGCGTCTGCCGAACGATCAAACCGGTGATTGCCAACTGTTCACCACCCGCCTGGCCGAGATGTGTGTGAAGTTAGGCGTTGAATTCCGTTTCGGCCAGTCCATCGAGTCGATTGATTTCGCGGGCGATCGCATCAATGGCGTTCGCATCAGCGGCAAATTGGAAACGGCGGATCGATATGTGCTGGCGCTCGGCAGCTACTCACCGCAATTGCTCAAGCCGCTGGGCATCAAGGCCCCGGTTTATCCGCTCAAGGGCTACTCCCTGACCGTGCCGATCACCAATCCGGACATGGCACCGACCTCGACCATTCTCGACGAGACCTACAAGGTCGCAATCACCCGCTTCGACAACCGCATTCGCGTGGGCGGCATGGCGGAAATCGCCGGTTTTGACCTGTCGCTTAATCCGCGTCGGCGCGAAACGCTGGAGATGATCGTCAACGATCTCTATCCTCAGGGCGGCAATTTGAGCGAGGCCAGTTTCTGGACCGGCCTGCGCCCGACTACGCCCGATGGCACGCCAATCGTCGGTGCCACGCCTTATCGCAACCTGTTCCTCAATACCGGCCACGGGACATTGGGCTGGACTATGGCCTGCGGCTCCGGCCGTTTGCTGGCAGACCTGATTGCCCGCAAAAAACCACAGATCAGCGCCGAAGGCCTCGATATTTCCCGTTATGGAAGTTCCAAGGAGATCGCCAAGCATGTCAGTACAGCGCCAGCTCACCAATGAGCGCATGAGTCAGATCGTCGTTCACAACGGCACCGTTTACCTTGCCGGGCAAGTGGGTAACGACCTGACAGCGGGTATCGAACAGCAGACCCGTGAGGTGCTCGGCAACATCGAGCGTTTGCTGGATCTGGCCGGGACCGACAAAAGCCGTCTGCTGTCGGTGACGATTTACCTGAACGACATCGGCTCGCACTTCGCCACCATGAACGGCATCTGGGACACATGGCTGGCCAAAGGCGTCGCACCTGCGCGTGCAACCGTTGAGGCGAAGATGGCCGCGCCGAACGTGCTGATCGAGATGTCGGTGATCGCTGCACTGCCGTAATTGCTTACATCCCCCAGTTCAAAACTTTCTGATAAGAAGCCCCACCATGCGTCCAGCCCGCGCCCTCATTGATCTCCAGGCCTTGCGCCACAACTACCAACTGGCCCGTGAAACCACTGGCGCCAAGGCTCTTGCCGTGATCAAGGCCGATGCCTATGGTCACGGCGCGGTCCGCGTGGCACAGGCGCTGGAAGCCGAAGCAGACGGCTTTGCCGTCGCGTGCATCGAAGAGGCGCTGGAGCTGCGTCAGGCCGGGATTCGTGCGCCGATTCTGCTGTTGGAAGGGTTTTTCGAGGCCGATGAACTGGCGCTGATCGTCGAGCACGATTTCTGGTGCGTGGTGCACTCGCTGTGGCAACTGGAAGCGATCGAGCGAACCAGCGTCGGCAAGCCTCTGAACATCTGGCTGAAGATGGACTCGGGCATGCATCGCGTCGGGGTTCACCCGGCAGATTATCAGGCCGCTTACCAGCGTTTGCTGGCGACCGGCAAAGTCGCAAAAGTCGTGCTGATGACTCACTTCGCCCGCGCTGACGAACTGGGCAGCGTACGAACCGACGAACAAGTGGCGATATTTCAGGCCGCCCGCGAAGGGCTGGCGGCAGAAGTCAGCCTGCGCAACTCACCGGGCGTGATGGGCTGGCCGAACGTGCCGAGCGACTGGGTGCGCCCTGGCATCATGCTGTATGGCGCAACCCCTTTCGATCAGCCGCAGTCGGTGGCCGATCGCCTGCAACCGGTCATGACCCTGGAATCCAAAGTCATCTGCGTGCGCGAATTGCCTGCCGGTGAGCCGGTGGGCTATGGCGGCGCGTTCGTCACGGATCGCACCATGCGCATCGGCGTCGTAGCCATGGGCTACGCCGACGGTTATCCGCGTCAGGCGCCAACGGGCACGCCCGTCATGATCGACGGCCAGCGCAGCCAGTTGTTGGGCCGCGTATCGATGGACATGCTGTGCGTCGACCTGACCAACGTGCCAACGGCGGGTGTCGGGAGTCGCGTCGAGCTTTGGGGCAATAACGTGCTGGCCAGTGAGGTCGCCGCCAGTGCGGGCACTATTCCGTATCAAATCTTCTGCAACCTCAAGCGCGTGCCAAGGCTCTACTCCGGGGCCTGACAGCCCGTCTGTGCAAAACCCTCGGCGGCCCGCGCTGGCCGCCAGTCTCCTCGCGGATTTCCTTGTCTGCTCAAGTGTTGTAAATACTGAACGCTGTTGCCATCATGGCGACCACGTGACCGTGCTTGACTACCAGGAGGACCCCCGCATTGGACGTCGGTGAACGACTGCAATCCATTCGCAAATTAAAAGGTCTGTCGCAACGTGAACTCGCCAAAAGAGCGGGTGTGACCAACAGCACCATTTCGATGATCGAGAAAAACAGCGTCAGCCCTTCGATCAGCTCGCTGCGCAAGGTGCTGGGCGGCATTCCGATGTCCATGGTCGAGTTCTTTTCCGAAGAACTGGAGCCAGAAAACCCGACTCAGGTGGTCTACAAGGCCAGCGAACTGATCGATATTTCGGACGGGGCTGTCACCATGAAGCTGGTCGGCAAATCCCATCCGGGTCGTGCGATTGCCTTTCTGACCGAGGTCTACCCGCCGGGTGCAGACACGGGCGAGGAAATGCTGGTTCACGAAGGCGAAGAGACCGGGATTCTGGTCGAAGGCCGACTGGAACTGGTGGTCGGGATCGACACCTATGTGCTCGAAGCCGGCGACAGCTACTACTTCGAAAGCACGCGGCCCCATCGCTTCCGCAATCCGTTCGATGCGCCTGCACGACTGATCAGTGCCGCTACGCCAGCGAACTTCTGATCGCCGCCTCACCTGCGTCCAGCGGGTGGGGCGAATTGCCCCCCCCCCCAACAACTTCGCATCACTCAGTGGCCCGACGCCCGACGGGGCACCCGCTATACTTTCGCAACCTGCGGCTGACCGTGACCGCAGCAGCGTGATAGCCACCATGAGGGTGAAAGCGTGAACATAACTAATAAGATCCTGGCTGTTGTTGCACTGCTTGCCTGGTGGATATTTGCGGCGCAAGCCACGACCCAGGACGACCTGGCCAAACGGCTCGAACCCGTCGGACAAGTCTGCGTTCAGGGTAAGGAATGTCCCGGTATGGACGTGGCCGCGACGGCGGGTGGTGCGGGCGGCGCCAAATCCCCTGATGACGTGATCGGCAAACACTGCAACGCCTGCCATGGCACCGGCTTGCTGGGTTCGCCGAAGATCGGCGACAGCGCCGACTGGGGCAAGCGGGCCAAGGAGCAGGGCGGCCTTGAAGGCCTGCTG
Source organism: Pseudomonas sp. Pseu.R1 (assembly GCF_045764065.1). Taxonomy (NCBI): domain Bacteria; kingdom Pseudomonadati; phylum Pseudomonadota; class Gammaproteobacteria; order Pseudomonadales; family Pseudomonadaceae; genus Pseudomonas; species Pseudomonas sp. Pseu.R1. Next base: position 3,654,994 of record NZ_JBJGEE020000001.1, read on the forward strand.
GCCAAGGCCAAGACCGGCATCAACTCCATGCCCCCGAAAGGCACCTGCGCCGATTGTTCGGATGATGAGTTGATTGGCGCGATCAAGAAGATGTCGGGGTTGCAATAGAACCTTTTTCTGTAGGAGCGCGCTTGCCCGCGAGGCGTCGTGCCAGTCAAAACCGATGCGACTGAAATATGTTCGCGGGCAAGCGCGCTTCTACGAGAGCAAAAGCGTGTGGAGAAATTCGTTACCATCCCCGGTCCAACCTCCATCTAATAACAACCCAGGAGAGGCCGGATGCCGCATTCCTGCTCGATCGAGCAAGCTGTCGATCATGTACTGGCCGAGCTACCTAACCACATTCGCATGGGCATGCCATTGGGGTTGGGCAAGCCCAATCGCTTCGCCAATGCGCTGTACAACCGGATCAAATCCCTGCCTGACCGACAACTGACGATCTACACCGCGCTGTGTCTGGGGCGTCCAAAAGCTGGCGACGGTTTGCAGGGGCGTTTCCTTGAGCCGTTTCTGGAGCGTGTTTTCGGCGATTATCCCGAACTGGATTTCCTCACGGATCTGCATAAAAGCAACCTGCCTCTCAACGTGCATGTCGAGCAGTTCTTCATGCAGCCCGGCAGCCTGCTGGGCAGCGTCCAGGCGCAGCAGGATTACGTCAGCAGCAACTACAGCCATGCAGCCCGGGACATCAATGCCAGTGGTGTGAACCTCATAGCGCAGCTGGTTGGCCATGACACTGATCGTCCAGACACGTTGAGCCTGAGCTGCAACCCCGATATCACCCTCGATTTGCTGCCTATGCTGGAAAAGCGTCGCGCAGCAGGCGAGCCGGTTCTGGTGCTAGGCCATGTGCATGCCGATCTGCCTTATATGCCGGGCGATGCCGAGGTCAGCGTCGAGACATTCGACCTGTTGATCGAGCACGAGGAGCGCAGCACGCTGTTCTCCACACCCAACATGCCGGTGAGCACTCAAGATCACTTTATCGGCCTATATGGCAGCACGTTGGTGCGTGATGGCGGCACGTTGCAAATTGGTATCGGGTCGATGGGAGACGCCTTGACCGCTGCCTTGCTCGCTCGCCAAGCCAACAACGAAAGCTACCGCGCGTGTCTGGCCGAGCTGCATGGGATTTCCACTTGGAAACCGTTGATCGAAGGCGAAGGCGGGGTCACGCCTTTCGCGGACGGCCTGTATGGGTGCAGTGAAATGCTGGTCAACGGCCTGTTGGTGCTCTTCGATGCGGGGATTATTCGGCGCAAGGTTTACCCCGACGTCGAGCGACAGACGTTGGCCAATGCCGGAGCCTTGGACGAGTCTCTGCATGGCGATGGCGTTTCGATTCATGGCGGGTTCTTTCTGGGGCCGCGCAGCTTCTATCAGCGGCTTCGGGAGCTTTCTCCCGAGCAAAAAGCCCAAATCGACATGACGGCCATCAGCTACATCAACGAACTTTATGGCGATGAGACGTTGAAACGCCTACAGCGACGTGATGCGCGATTTATTAACAGCGCGTTCACCGTCACGTTGCTGGGGGCCGCTGTGTCGGACCAACTGGAAGACGGGCGGGTGGTCAGTGGCGTCGGTGGGCAGTACAACTTTGTCGCCCAAGGCCATGCGTTGGAAGGGGCGCGCTCGATTCTGATTCTGCGCAGTTGGCGTGAATCGGGCGGGGAGGTCAGTTCGAACATCGTGTGGGAATACGGGCATACGACGATTCCCCGGCATTTGCGCGACATCGTCATCACTGAATACGGTATTGCCGATTTGCGAGGCAAGACGGATGCAGGCGTGATTGAAGCGCTGCTAAATGTCACCGATTCGCGTTTTCAGCAGGGGTTGATCGACCAGGCGCAGAAGGCGGGCAAGTTGCCGAAGAGCTTTCGTCTCGACCCGTTGTTCAGCCAGAACACGCCGCAGCGACTGAAGGAAATTCGCGATCAGTTTCCGTCGCTGTTCGTTGAGTACCCTCTGGGCAGCGATTTCAGTGCCGAAGAACGCGATTTGTTGCGGGCGCTGAACTGGCTGAAGAGCAAATTCAAACTCACTGAGATTTTTGAGTTGGGTAAAGCGACACTGGAGGCGCCAGAGCCTGGCGCATTTCCTGAACACCTCAAGCGCATGGGGCTGGATGATCCGCAGGGGTTGCGCGAGGAGCTGTATCAGCGGCTATTGCTGGCGGGGTTGCAGGCGACGAGTTAGTACTCGGACAGCGCAGTTCCCTCTGTGGGAGTGAGCTTGCTCACGATGGGGCCAGATCATCACACCTGAAGCGGCTGAAATACCGCTTTCGTGAGCAAGCTTACTCCCACAGAAGCAGAGCGCGGGGTGTCAGGACAGGGTTTTGATGACCAACAGCCCCGCCGCCACAAACCCGGTCACCGCAAACACCTGCTGCAACCTTGGCCCGGCGAGAAACCGCGCCACCTGTCGTCCGGCAATCAATCCCACCACCGCACCTATCGCGAACGGCAAGCCCACGGCCCAGTGCATTACCCCGCTCACGCTGGCGCTGACCACACTGCTCATGGACACCAGCGCAATCACAGCCAATGACGTCGCGACGATGCTTTTCATGTCCAGATCGGTGTAGCGGGTCAGTGCCGGGATGATCACAAAACCGCCACCCACCCCCAGCAATCCGGACAGCAACCCGGACATCACCCCGGTTATCGCAAGTGAACGTGCGCAGGGCAGGGTCCAGCGCAGACGGCCTTCCAGTGGATTGAGCACGCACGGTAAAAACTCGGCCCGTTCTGGCGGTTTGCCGTGATGCAGTTCGTGAGCGGCTTTGCGATAGATACGTGCGCAGGCGTAGCACAGCACCAACGAGAACCCCAAAGCGAGTGGCGTATTGGGCAATTGATGCGCAAACCACAGGCCCAGTGGGGTGAAGCAGACGCCGATTCCGGCGATGAACAGCGCGGCGCGATAGCGCACGATGCCCTGGCGTAGACCAAGCAGTGCGCCGACGGCCGCGGCCAGACCTACAGCCAGCAGTCCGACTGGCGCGGCTTCGACCATTGACAGGCCAAGGCCAAAGACAAGCAACGGCACCGCAAGAATCCCGCCCCCTGCGCCGGTCAGGGCAAGTACGGCGCCAATGATCGTACCGAGGCCGGCTCCGATCAGTTCGTGTTCTGTCATAGGGCGTTAATTGGCACCTTTAGATAGCTGACCCCATTGTCCTCGGGTTCGGGCATGTGCCCGCCGCGCATGTTGATCTGCACCGAGGGCAGGATCAGCACCGGCATGTCCAGTGTGGCGTCACGCTTCTCGCGCATTTCGACGAACGCGTCCTCATCGATGCCTTCGCGGATGTGGATATTGCTGGCGCGTTGCTCTGCGACGGTGGTCATGTACATCAGCTCGCGGCCGTTGGGCAGGTAGTCGTGGCACATGAACAGGCGGGTTTGCGGCGGCAGGCTGAGAATCCGGCCAATCGAGCGGTAGAGCATTCGCGCGTCGGCGCCGGGGAAGTCGCAACGGGCCGTGCCGTAATCGGGCATGAACAGCGTGTCGCCGACGAACGCTACGGTTTCGTTACCGACTTCGATCAGGTAGGTCATGCACGCCGGGGTGTGGCCGGGAGTGTGCATGGCGCGGGCCTGCAGGGAGCCGATCTGGAAATGCGCGTCGTCCTCCAGCAGCCGATCGAACTGGCTGCCATCGCGGGCGAATTCGCCTTTGGCGTTGAACAGGGTGCCGAAGACCTTCTGCACACGGGTGATATGGCTGCCAATGGCAACCGTGCCGCCGAGCTGCGCCTTGAGGTAGGCCGCAGCGGAAACGTGATCGGCATGGACGTGGGTTTCCAGAATCCACTCCACGCTAACGCCCAGTTCGCGGGCGCGGGCGATCAGTTTGTCAGCGGATTCGGTCTTCGCGCGGCCGGACTTCGGGTCGTAATCCAGCACGCTGTCGATCAGTGCGGCCTTGAGGGTCGAGCGGTCCACGACCAGGTAGCTGATGGTCCAGGTGTTTGGGTCGAAGAACGCTTCGATGCTCAGTTTTTCGCCGATGATCATAAGATGTCTCCACGCTCCTGCAGGGTATGCGTCGATGGGTCAGACGAATGTAACCACACCACCGGCCAGCGATTTGACCCGTGCCAACGACTCTACACGATAGCCTTGCTCGTCCAGCTCTGCGCGGCCGCCCTGGAAGGACTTCTCGATGACGATGCCCAGACCGGCCACGGTTGCGCCTGCCTGCTTGATGATCGAGATCAGAGCCTGGGACGCCTTACCGTTGGCCAGGAAGTCGTCGATGATCAGCACGCGGTCGCTGCTGGTCAGGTGGCGCGTGGAGATGGCGATGGTGCTCTCGGTCTGTTTGGTGAACGAGTAAACGGTCGCCGAGAACAGGTTTTCCGTCAGGGTCAGCGACTGGTGTTTGCGCGCGAAGATCACCGGAACACCCAGTTTCAGGCCGGTCATCACTGCAGGCGCTATGCCCGAGGCTTCGATGGTGACGATCTTGGTGATGCCCGAGTCTGCGAACAACGTGGCGAACTCGTCACCGATCTGCTGCATCAGAGCTGGATCGATCTGATGGTTGAGAAACGCGTCGACCTTCAATACCTGGTCGGAAAGTACGATGCCTTCCTCGCGAATTTTCTTGTGCAGTGCTTCCACGTTGGTGTTCCTCAGGGCGCAAAACGCGCAAATATAAAGGTTGTGTGTCAGAGCTTAGCGTTTGAGCATCGCCCGGATGTCCGCCAGCGCGGTGTTTCCGCGCACGGCCTTCACTTCGGTCGGTGTGTCGTCGTTGCCTTCCCACGCCAGGTCGTCCGGGGGCAGTTCATCGAGGAAGCGGCTGGGCAGGCAGTCGATGATTTCGCCGTATTGCTTGCGCTTGGCGGCGAAGGTGAACGCCAGCGTCTGGCGGGCGCGGGTGATGCCCACGTAGGCCAGTCGGCGCTCTTCCTCGATGGTGTCGGCTTCGATACTGGAGCGGTGCGGGAGGATTTCCTCCTCCATGCCCATGATGAACACGTAGGGAAATTCCAGACCCTTGGAGGCGTGTAGCGTCATCATCTGCACACCTTCGGCGCCGTCTTCCTCTTCCTGCTGACGTTCGAGCATGTCACGCAGGACCAGCTTGCCGATGGCCTCCTCGATGGTCATGCCGCCTTCTTCGTCTTTCTCCAGCGTGTTCTTCAGCGCTTCGATCAAAAACCACACGTTGCCCATGCGGTAATCGGCGGCCTTGTCGCTGGAGCTGTTCTGACGAATCCAGTTCTCGTAGTCGATGTCCATGACCATGCTGCGCAAGGCGGCAATCGGGTCGTTGAGCGCGCATTGCTGGCGCACGCCGTCCATCCAGTGCTTGAAGCGCTTGAGACGGTCGGTGAAACGGCTGTCCAGATGTTCGCCCAGTCCCAGTTCGTCGGTGGCGGCGTACATCGAGACGCCGCGTTCGGTGGCGTAGTTACCGAGTTTCTCCAGCGTGGTCGAGCCGATTTCCCGGCGCGGCACGTTGATCACGCGCAGGAAGGCGTTGTCGTCGTCCGGGTTCACCAGTAGGCGGAAGTAGGCCATCAGGTCTTTCACTTCCTGACGCCCGAAAAAGCTGTTGCCGCCCGACAGACGATACGGGATTTGGTGGTGCTGAAGTTTCAGCTCGATCAGCTTGGCCTGGTAGTTACCGCGATAGAGGATCGCGAAATCGCTGTAGGGCCGGTCGGTGCGCAAATGCAGGCTGAGAATCTCGACCGCCACGCGCTCGGCTTCGGCGTCTTCGTTCTTGCAGCGAATCACCCGAATTTCGTCGCCGTGGCCCATTTCGGACCACAACTGCTTCTCGAATTCGTGAGGGTTGTTGGAGATCAGCACGTTGGCGCAGCGCAGGATGCGGCTCGTCGAGCGGTAGTTTTGCTCCAGCATCACCACTTTCAGCGACGGGTAGTCTTCCTTGAGCAGCATCAGGTTTTCAGGCCGCGCGCCGCGCCAGGCGTAGATCGACTGGTCGTCGTCGCCGACCACGGTGAACTGGCAGCGGGTGCCGATGAGCATTTTCACCAGCAGGTACTGGCTGGCGTTGGTGTCCTGGTATTCGTCTACCAGCAGGTAGCGCACCTTGTTCTGCCACTTTTCGAGGATGTCGGCGTGCTCTTCGAACAGTTTCACCGGCAGCAGGATCAGGTCGTTGAAGTCCACCGCGTTGTACGCCTTGAGCGTGCGCTGGTAGTGGGTGTAGACGATGGCGGCGGTCTGCTCCTTGGGATTGCGCGAGTTGGCCAACGCTTCTGCAGGCAGGATCAGGTCGTTCTTCCACGAGTCGATCATGTTCTTGATCTCGTCGACGCCGTCGTCGCCCGAGTATTCCTTCTGCATGATGTCGGTCATCAAGGCCTTGACGTCGGTCTCGTCGAAGATCGAGAAACCCGGTTTGTAACCCAGGCGCGCATATTCCTTGCGGATGATGTTCAGGCCCAGGTTGTGAAACGTGGAAACCGTCAGCCCGCGCCCTTCACCTTTGCGCAGCAGGGTGCCGACTCGTTCCTTCATTTCCCGCGCCGCCTTGTTGGTGAAGGTCATGGCGACGATGTACTGCGCGCGGATGCCGCAATTCTGAATCAGGTGGGCAATCTTGCGCGTGATCACGCTGGTCTTGCCGGAGCCAGCACCGGCGAGCACCAAAAGAGGGCCGCCGACGTAGTTCACGGCTTCTTGTTGCCGGGGATTGAGTCGGGACATGGGGAAAAAGGGGGTAACCAGAAAAATGGGCGGGCATTTTAACAGGGTCCAGGGATTGTGCAGCGACCGTCTGACACTGTGATGCGTCACGCTATCTATATTTCGCCGTTTTGTTACATTTGCGCATCACGCGATGGATCACCGCGTTTGACGCCATTCGATTGAGTGGGCGCCGAAGACTTTTGTTTGTGTGGGGAGCTAGCTTGTCTACGCCTGTCGAACCCTTGCGTTTGCTGCTTCTGGCGGACACGCCGGAATGGCCAGCGTTACTACGCGAGTGCCTGGCGCCACTGGGCGGCGCCGTATTTCTCGACTGCGCGTCGGGCTGGGACGCTATTGGCGATCCTGCCGACCCCGCTCATGCGTTCATTTTGTTCACACCGCCCCATCTGCAACCCCTCGCTGGCCAATGCAACTGGCCAACGGTCCTGCTGCTCGATAGCGAACCGGATACCGATCCGATTGGTGTGGCCGACTGGCTGGTGCGTGATTCGCTGACGCCGCAAAGCCTGCGCCGCTGTTTGCGCCACGTGCGTGAGCGCGGCTTATTGGAAAACACCCTGCAACGGCTCGCCGAGCAGGACCCGCTCACCGGCATCGCCAACCGCCAGGGCTTTCAGACCCTGCTCGCGGCACGACTGGCCGAGTTCGACGGGCGCGGGTTGGCGCTGGGGCATCTGGACCTGGACAACTTCCGCCGTGCCAACGATGCCTTGGGGCATCAGGCCGGGGATCGTTTGATTTTGCAGGTGGTCGCGCGGCTCAAGAGTCAGCTTGAGGCGTGTGATCAGCTAGCGCGCCTGGGCAGCGATGAGTTTGCCTTGTTGATCGACACCCGCCGCGCCCCGGAGCGCGCCGAATGGATGGCCGAGCGCATTACCGAGGCGTTGTCCGAGCCCTACTGGATCGACGGTGAAAGCCTGTTGATCGGTTGCAGTCTGGGTATCGCCCACGCCCGAGCCGACGCTGGGGCCGACCCGCTGATGTGGCATGCGCACATTGCCATGCAGCAGGCCAAAAGCACGCAGGGCTGCACCTTTCACGTTTTCAACGAGCGCATCAACCGCAATGCCCGCAGCCTCGCCGATTTGGAAAGCGAGCTGCGCCGTGCGTTGCGCCGCGATGAGCTGGAGCTGCATTACCAGCCACGTCTGTGCCTGAATACCGGCAAGATTCTGGGGCTGGAAGCCTTGGTGCGGTGGCGCCACTCCGAGCGGGGCCTGTTGCCACCGAGTGAGTTCGTGCCGTTGGCCGAGCAAAGCGGCTTGATCGTGCCGCTGGGCTACTGGGTGATTTCTCGTGCGTTGCGTGACATGCAAACCCTGCGCGAAAAAGGCCTGCCACCGCTGCACATGGCGATCAACCTGTCGTTTCGCCAGTTTCAGGACAACCAACTGCTGCCCACGCTGAGCCGTTTGATTGCTGATCGCGGCATCGATGCGCAGTGGCTGGAATTCGAACTCACCGAAACCGCAGTCATGCGCCGCAGCGACCTGGTCAAACAGACCATGGACGCTCTGGGCCGCTTGGGCGTGCGCTTCTCGCTGGATGATTTCGGCACCGGCTTCTCGTCATTCGTGCACTTGAACAGCCTGCCGATCACCTTGCTCAAGATCGACAAGAGCTTTGTCGGCGAAATGGAGCAGCGTGAAGAGAACCGCAAACTGGTCCACGCCATGATCAACCTGGCGCATAACCTGAGCCTTGAAGTGGTGGCCGAAGGCGTCGAAACCCCGGCACAACTGGCGTTGTTGCGCAGTTTCGATTGCGATCAGGCGCAGGGGTATCTGATCAGTCATCCGCTGCCGTTGCCGGAGTTGCTGGATTACCTGATGTTTGGGGAGCGGGATGGGCGGGTGATGCGGGGGTTGTGAATAAGTGAATATGTCCGGCTAACGCTGAATCTGTGGGAGGCGGCTTGCTGGCGAATGCGTCAGGCCAGACATTGATGAGTCAGCTGACACTCCGCTTTCGCCAGCAAGCCGGCTCCCACAAATATCGCGCCGCATCCAAATCTAGTATTCAGCGCTGAAACTGTGGGAGCCAGCTGGGTGACGAATGCGGTTGATCAGACCACATAGAATCAGCCCATCACCACAACGCCCGTTGCCTCTTTGCGCAGCAGCTTCGTGGTTTTGCGCTCAAACGCCCAGGTCAGCGCCACGGCCGAGCACAGCAGCCCCAACGCCAGGCCCCACCAGACCCCCTCAGCGCCGTAGTGGCCTACAAAGCCAAAGCCCCACGCCAACGGCGCGCCCACCAGCCAATAGCTGATCAGGCCAATGAGAAAGGTGGTTTTGGCGTCCTTGAATCCCCGAATTGCCCCCATCGCAATCGTCTGCGTGCCGTCGAGGATTTCGAACCACGCGGCAATTGCCAGCAGTTTCACGGCCAACTCGACCACGTCCTGATACTTCGGGTCGTTCAGATCCACGAACAAGCCGATCACCGCATGGGGCGCGACCCAGAACAGGATGCCAAACGTCAGCATCAACAGGCCGCCGAACGCGATGCCCATGCGGCCCGCCGTACGCGCCAGCAGCAGATTGCCTGCGCCGTAATGCAGGCCGATGCGCATGGTCACGGCGTAGGAAATCCCGACGGGAATCATGAAGGCCATCGACACCGATTGCAGGGCGATCTGGTGCGCCGCCATTTGCGTGCTGCCCATTGCGCCCATGCAAAACGCGGCGAAGGTGAACAGGCCGACCTCCACCGCATAAGTGCCGCCAATCGGCAGGCCCAGACGCCACAGCTCTTTGAGGCAGGTCCGCGACAGGTTCATCAGGTCTTTGTGAATCGGGTACGCCGCGTACGCGTGGTGGTAGCGAATGTGCAGCCACAGGGCCAGCGCCATGCTGTTGGTGACAATCGCCGTGACCAACCCGATCCCCATCAGCCCCCAATGCGGCAAGCCGAACAACCCGTGGATGAAGGCGTAATTGAGTCCGAAGTTGGCCACAACGCCCACCAGGCTGATGACCATGACAGGGGTGGCCCGGCCCAGCGCACTGGTGAAGCCCCGCAGCGCCATAAAGCTCAGCAGTCCCGGCAGCGCCAGCGGCAAGGTGATTAGAAACTGACTGGCCATGTGCACGTTGGCTTCGTCCTGACCGAAGTGAGCCAGAATCGGTGCGAGGTTCCAGAGGATAAGTGCGGCGATCAGCGCCATGCCCCACGCCAGCCACAGCCCTGCCTGAGTCAGACGGGTGGCGCCCGCGTCATCGTTAGCGCCTTTGCGAATGGCCACCAGTGTACCGACGGCAGCCATCACGCCGACGCAAAAGAAGGACACGAAGTTGTAGCTGGCCGCGCCCAACCCACCGCCCGCCAGGGATTCAGGGCCGAGCTTGCCCATCATCACGGTGTCGGTGAAGACCATCAGCATATGCGCCATCTGGGAAGCGATCAGCGGCCCGGCCAGGCGCAGGATGATCCACAGTTCTTTGAAGGCGTGCTGTTGCATGGTTGGACGCTCGGGAGGGAGAGGCATTGGTGAGCTGCCCATTGTGGTGATTCGCCCCGCGATGCACAAAGGGATAAATACGATCAGTTGCATGAGTAAAACTCATCCTGAGTGTTTTGCAGTAGAGTGCTTTGCATCGCCATCAGGCAAAGAGGAAAGCGCCAGATGCCTCGTAGTCTTCCGCCCTTGTATGCGCTGCGTGCATTTGAAGCCGCTGCGCGACACAGCTCGTTCACCCGCGCGGCTGAAGAGCTGTCGATCACTCAAAGTGCCGTCAGTCGGCACATCCACACGTTGGAGCAGCACTTCGCCTGTCGGCTGTTTCGCCGCAATGGTCGCAACCTGCAACTGACCGAAGCGGCGCGAGAGCTGTTGCCGGGTGTGCGCGAAGGGTTCTCTGCGCTGGAGCGGGCGTGCAGCGCACTGATGGCCGAAGAGGGCATCCTGCGCATGAAAGCCCCGTCGACCCTGACCATGCGCTGGCTGTTGGCACGACTCAGCCGGTTTCGCCATTTGCAAGTCGGCAACGAGGTGCAACTGACCAGCGCGTGGATGGACGTCGACCATGTGGACTTCACTCAGGAGCCGTTCGATTGTGCTGTGTTGCTCAGTCGTGGCCATTTTCCGCCGGACTGGGAGGCGACTTACCTGTTTCCCGAACTGCTGATTCCGGTCGGCTCACCCAGCTTGCTCGACGATGCGCCTTGGGACGCCGAACGGCTGGCGAGTACTGAACTGCTGCACCCCACCCCCGATCGTCGTGACTGGCGCAGTTGGTTGGAGCGCATGGGCTTGTCGGATCAGGTGTCGCTAAAGGGTGGCCAGGTGTTTGACACGCTGGAGCTGGGCATGATCGCGGCGGCGCGGGGGTATGGCGTGTCCATGGGCGACCTGTTGATGGTGGCTGAGGATGTGCTGCAAGGTCGCTTGAGCCTGCCCTGGCGAACGGCGGTGGTCAGTGGCGAGAACTACTATCTGGTCTGGCCCAAGACCCGGCCCGGTGGTGAGCGACTGCGCCGATTGAGCGATTTTTTGCAGAGTGAAGTGCAGGCGATGGAGTTGCCTGAGGTGACCATTTTGGAATAAGGCGCAAACGTGCTCTTGATTCTGGCCGAAGGCCGTAGGAGCGCAACTTGTTCGCGATCTGGCGCGAAGCGGCGGCAACCCAGTTGAATGCGGTATGTCTGAAGTGACGAGGTAGCAGATTTTACTGCCGCTTCGCAGAAGATCGCGGGCAAGCCACGCTCCTTCGGCCTTCGGCCAGAAGCCATCTGTCCTAAAACCCGGCGTAGGACTCAAGTATTCAGGCTGTCAGCCGATTCCTCATTGCAGAGCCGATCCTTCTCTATCGGCCCATCAATACCCTCTATTAGAAACAGTCCGAATGGTTTGCCTGAGATCAGGACGATCCGGTCGTTCGGCAAGGAGTCTCCATGCCTCAACCCCGTGCCCGTATTGCCTCGCAGCTCGGCATTGCCCTGGCTGTCATTCTGGCCGTCGTCATCAGCGGCAGCACGCTGTTTGCCCTGCGCTCGCTGGATTCGGCGAACTTGGCTATCCGCGAAGAGCACATGGGCAGCGAAGCGCGGTTGCTGGCTGATCAGTTGAATACCTTCCACAGCACCCTGCGTGACAGCACTCAACGCTTGAGCGGCCTGTTCGAAAAACGCTTCAGTGGCCTGACGGTTCAAGCCGACCAACAGATCGCTGTCGCGGGCGTACAGACCCCGGCTTTGTTGCTCAATGGCAACCCACTGAACAACGATTTCGCCGAAGTCGACGACTTCAAGAAAATGACCGCAGGCGTGGCGACCGTGTTCGTGCGAAGTGGTGACGATTTCATCCGGATCAGCACCTCGCTGAGCAAGCAAGACGGCTCCCGCGCCATCGGTACGGTGCTGGATCACAAACATCCGGCCTACGAAAAGCTGCTGGCCGGGCAGGGCTACGTGGGCCGCGCGCTGCTGTTCGATCGCCTGTACATGACCCAGTACTCCCCAGTGCGCGACAGCAGTGGCAAGGTCATCGCCGTATTGTTCGTGGGCTTCGATTACACCGACGCGCAAAAGGCGCAGTTCGATAACCTCAAGAGTTTCCGTATCGGCTCGACGGGCTCGCTGGCCTTGCTCGACGAGCAGAACAAATGGCTGGTGCCGCCTGCCGGGGTGAAGGATCTTGATCAGGCAGCAAAGGGACTGGCTGACTTCGTCAAAACCCCGGGCGTGGGCCGTTTCTGGCAAGACGCCGGCAATGATTTCTACACCGTGGCCGAGCCGTTCAACGGCGGCCCGTGGTCGATTCTGGCGGTGATGCCAAAAGATGAGATCAGTGCGGTGACCTGGAGCGTTGGCACTCAGTTAGCGATCGGCAGCCTGTTGGCGATGCTGATCGCTGTGGGTTCGGCCATCTGGCTGCTGCGCAGCAAATTGCAGCCATTGTCCGATCTGGTCAATCAGGCCGAGGCGCTGGGTGCGGGTGACCTGAGCGTGCGTCTGAATATTGCCAGTCACGACGAAATTGGCCAGTTGGCCGGTAGCTTCAACAAGATGGGCCAAGCACTGGAAACCATGGTTTCACACATTCGTACGGCGGCGCAGGAAGTCAGCGGGCGGGCGCAGGCGTTGTCCGGTTTGTCCGGCGGCGCGTATGAAGGCATGGAGCAGCAATCCGGCGAAATCACCAGCATGGCCGGGGCCGTCGAAGAATTCAGCGCCACGGCGCTGACCATCGCCGACAACATGGGCAATACCGAACGCTTGGCGCAGGGCAATGCCCAACAGACGCGCATTGGTCGTGCATCGATGGAAGAGGCCTCGGCGTCGCTGGAGCAAATCGCCGGGTCGCTGGGAAGCACCGCTGCGGTCATCGACACGCTTGGTCAGCGCTCGCAGGAAATCGGCGGGATCGTCAGTGTCATCACTTCCATCGCCGAACAGACCAACCTGCTGGCCCTCAATGCCGCCATCGAAGCTGCGCGTGCGGGCGAACAAGGCCGTGGTTTTGCTGTGGTTGCGGATGAAGTGCGCAATCTCGCCTCGCGCACCCGTCAGGCCACCGATGAGATTTCCGGCATGATTGCCAGTATCCAGCAGGAAACCGGCAACGCCATCAGCACCATGGAGCAGGGCAACACGCTGATGCAAGAAGGCCTCTCGCGCAACGCCAAGGTCGCGGCTGCATTGGCCCAGATCGACGAACAGAGCCGCTCGGCAGGCGAGCAGTTCGCCTCGATTACCACGGCGACTCAGGAGCAAAGCAACACTGCGACGCTACTCAGTGCCAACCTGCAAAGCATTGCGCTGGCCAACAGCGAGCAACGTGAAGTGGTGTCGAACCTGGCGGTGACAGCGCAAGAGCTGAACGCGCTGGCGGCGGATTTGCGTAAGGAAGTGGATCGGTTTAGATAAACCTCGGCTGGCCACTCATTCTGCCGATGATGGCCATTGCTGAGCGGCGTGCAGAACTCGCAGGATGGTGATCGAGCAGGCGTTTTCGGCGTAGATCACCAGATAATTGGGCATGACCACCATTTCCCTCGTCCCGGGCTCTCGACCTGTTTTATAAAGCCTTGGGTGTTGAGGCAGATGCCCGATTCGCAGATCAATTTCGTCTTTCAATCGCCAGGCAGCCGCCGAGTCGTGATCTGAGATGTAAGCCAGAATCGCCAGCAGGTCTGCCTTGGCGTATTTGCTCCATTCAACTGTCAGCACCGTGCTTCCTTTTGAGTAGATTGGTCGCCTCGGCCATCACGCTTTCGTGAGATTCGGTCGGGCTTGTGTCCTCCATGGCCTCGCGCACTTTGGCCCTGAACCACTTGTCGTAAGCCTCTGCATCGCAGGTGAAGCCGGGAGGCAGAGCGCCTTCTCTGGCGACACGCGTCAGCAAGATTCGCACAGCATCAGATACCGTGAGTCCGAATTTTGCGAGCGTTTCGGCGGCTTGAGTCTTGAGTTCGTCGTCAATTCTTACGTGCAGCATCGATGTCTGAGTGGCCATGATGTATCCCTCTAAAAGGCTCACTATGTATCTCATATGAGATACAGGCAATGAGTCATTTTCACCCCGACGATGGCCGGTACTGCAACGCTTCGGCAATGTGCGCTCTTGATATCGCGTTCGCTCGCTCCAAATCCGCCAACGTGCGTGCCACCTTCAGCAATCGATGGGCTGCGCGCAACGAAAGGTTCAAACGCTCACACGCTGTTTCGAGCCAGGCCTCATCTTCAGGCAGTAACACGCAGTGTTGGCGCAGGGCTGGCAGGTCGAGAAAGGCGTTGGCGCAGCCTTGTCGTTTTTGCTGACGTTCGCGGGCCTCGGACACCACCTGGGCAGCCTGCGCGCTGGTTTCGCCGATCTGTGCAGGGGCCGCCAGTGAGGTCGTCTCGCGGGCGACTGTCAGGTGCAGGTCGATCCGGTCCAGCAGCGGGCCGGACAGTTTGTTGCGATAGCGCTGGATCTGGTCGGTCGAGCAACGGCAGCGCCCGGTTGGCTCTCCGTAATAGCCGCAAGGGCAGGGATTCATGGCCGCGACCAGCTGAAATCGGGCGGGAAACCGTACACGGTCCCGCGCCCGTGAGATAACGATATGGCCTGATTCCAACGGCTCTCTCAAAACCTCCAATACGCGCCGGTCAAATTCGGGTAGCTCATCCAGAAAAAGGACACCGTGGTGCGCCAGCGTAATTTCGCCAGGCTGCGGACGACTGCCGCCACCCACCAATGCCGGACCAGACGCAGAGTGATGAGGTTGCCTGAATGGACGCTGCGGCCAACTGGTCAATGGTGCGTGACTGGCGACCGATTGAATCGCCGCTACCTCCAACGCCTCGCGCTCATCCAGCGGTGGAAGAAGCCCCGGCAGGCGGCTGGCAAGTAACGTCTTGCCGGTCCCTGGAGGCCCACTGAAAAGCAGGTTGTGCGCCCCGGCTGCGGCGACCAGCAGCGCACGCTTGGCGGCAGTCTGGCCCTGAACTTCGCTCAAATCGGGGTAAGGCAGCGGTTGCAGGATCAGCCCGTTGGATTTGTAAGGTGCAATCGTCGTATGGCCATTAAGGTGCGACACCAACTCCAGCAGATGACCGACCGCGATGACCTTCAAGCCTGACGCCAGGCATGCCTCCTCTGCGTTTACAGCGGGGACGATCAACGTATGCCCGGCATCCCGAGCGGCCAGTGCGGCGGGCAAGACGCCCTGCACCGGCCGAATTGCCCCGGATAACGCCAGCTCGCCAAGGCATTCCACATTGTCCAGCGCCAGCGTCGGAACCTGCGCGCTCGCAGCAAGCAGCCCCAATGCAATCGCCAGATCAAACCGCCCGCCATCCTTGGGCAGATCCGCCGGAGCGAGATTCAACGTGATCCGCCGCGCCGGAAACTCCAGCCGACAATTCAGAATCGCACTGCGCACCCGGTCCTTGCTTTCTTTCACCGCGCCTTCGGGTAAGCCGACCAGCGTCAGGCTTGGTAATCCGTTGGCCAGATGAGTTTCGACGGTAACGGCGGGAGCTTCGACACCCACTTGGGCACGGCTGAGAACGATGGCGAGGGACATGTCGATCCTTGGGGCGGCACCGCTTCCTGCGGCGGGCTGAAGGATAGTCAGCGAATTGATCCGGCCGCTCACGCAAGTTCTACGGCATGTGTCCCAACTGGGAACTGCGGCCTCGATCCGGCCACTCAGTCCTCACATTGAAGTGCCTTCTCGGGCATCGAACTTCTGACTCTCAACGCCAGGACCAGACCATGACACCGATCAACTCGCTGATTCGTACCACGCCGCTCGACGTGTCGAGCACGCAGCATTTTCCAGACTCCAGATCGCAACAGGAGCAAGGGATATCTGCCAGAAGCGGCAATACGCCCGTTTCTTTCATGTCGCAGCCGCAGAACGCGCAGGTCAACTTTGGCGGGGCGAACAACGCGCTCCAACAGCCGCAGAGCAATTTTTCAGCAAATGGAGGGCAGGCGGATCCGTTGACCCAACTGATGACCTTGATTCAAGACCTGCTGCAACGCTTGCAGGCCTTGATGCAGGGCAACTCGGGATCGGTGAACACCCCGTCCAACAACGCAGTCACTGGCGGTGGCAAGGTGGGTGGAAACTCTGGACACAACCCCGTGGACAATCACGCCTCGACTCAAGGCACGCCTCAAGCGGGCAAGGGCGGCAGCAGTCCCGCGAATGGCCAGTTTTCCGAGCACTCATTGGGTAATCAACTGAGCGTGCAGAAATCCCCGGAAGACAAGATCGGCATGGCCAAAGACCCTGAGCGTGGTGATGTAATCAAGGTCGACTTCAACAAAGGTCATTACACCGAACACTCCACCAGCCCCCGCGCCGAGATCAAGGACGGCACCAAGCTGCAGGAAGGCGAGCCCTACAGTTTCAAATTCGGCATGAAGCGCGAGGCCAACAATGACGGCACGTTCTTCCAGGTGCTGGACCACAACAACGCCAAGCCCAGCCCTCGCGCTTGGCTGGCGACCAAGGATGGTCAGTATCAGTTGCACCTGAAAACCAGTGAAGACAGCAACGCGCCTTCGAAAGTGTTCAACATTGGCAAGCCTGGCGATGCCGCCAAAGATGTTGGAAAGTGGGCGGATTTTCAGATCGATTTCAAACGCGGTATCGGCGATGGCGAAATCTCGGTGACCAAGAACGGCGAGAACGTCTTCGACAAAAAAGGCATCTCGACCATGTTCGATACCCACAGCAGCGACTCTTACGCCAAGTTCGGCCAGTACCGAAACGAAGGCGACCACAGCCCGGCGACGAGCCTGTTTTCGGGGTTCAGTGTGGCGAAAGGGTCATGATCGATCATTTCACCGAGACGATGTGGATCGTCTGTATACGTTTCACAACGGATTTCCGCATTGCTCTGGTGAGAAAGGCGATCTAGCATAGATTCTTAACGAGTAACGTTAAGCGTTAGCAATGATTGCAGGTTTTAAATGTACGGACACAGAATCGCTTTTTCGGCATGGCAAAACCCGTGTGTGGTCCTCAATTCTCTCGATGGCCGAACGCAAATTGACCATGTTTGATGCTGCCACATCGTTGGTAGATCTCAAGTCACCATCCGGGAACCGGCTAGAGGCGCTCGGTGGTGATCGCAAAGGACAGCACAGCATACGCATCAACGCGCAATGGCGTATTTGCTTCGTGTGGGGCGCGAATGGGCCGGAAGAAGTCGAAATCGTTGATTACCACTGAGGTAGCCATGAACAGAAATGGAATGCGTCCGGTCCACCCCGGCGAGGTGCTCAAAGAGGAATATCTGGAGCCGCTGGGCCTGACCTCGGCAGCATTGGCGCGGGCGCTCAATGTTTCCACACCCACTGTCAATGACATCGTGTTGCAAAGGCGAGGTGTGAGCGCCGATGTGGCGCTACGTTTGGCGGCGTGCCTGGAAACGACTCCAGAGTTTTGGATGAACCTGCAGCTCATCCACGACTTGCGCAAGGCTGAAATGGAGCGAGGCTCTGCGATCAGGGCACAAGTTCAACCCATCACGCACTGCGCATGAGCACAACCAGCATGCCCGGCCAATGCCGGTGCATGCTGCGTTTCATACCTTCGGTTGTCCCGCCAACTGCGCTTCCATCTCTGCCATCTTCGCCTCCAGTGCCTCAAGGCGGGCACGGGTGCGCGCCAGGACGACCATCTGGCTGTCGAATTCTTCGCGGCTGACCAGGTCCAGTTTGCTGAACCCACTTTGCAGCAGGGCCTTGAACTGGGTTTCGAATTCATTGCGCGGCAGTGGCGTCTCGCCGTTGAACAGGCGGGAGGCGTGGCCGCTCAGGGCGTCCAGAAAAGCTTTGGGTGCGAGCATGAGGGTCTTCCCGAATCAGATGGGCGGCAGTGTATCACGCAGCGTCTATAGTCATTTCACGCACCTTGGTTTGCACGGTTTTCGCGCATGAGGCGGTGCACGTGCGCACTGTTGTTGTGCGGGCGGATTGGATGATGGCGATCTGGCCCCTCGATACCGGGCACAAGGCGGCGTAATTCGCGGGTTTTCACGAAATGGCAAGGTTTCTGCTTAGTGGCATATGACCCATGCACTGATGCAGTCGCTGTGACGAATGCAGTGCGGCAGGCGGAGCGGGGAAGTGTTTCGTCAGAAGCGGTTTTCTGGAGTTGGTCAGGTCTGTTTCGGGCCATCGACGCGTTACAAAGCCAGACACTGCGCTTAGACTTGAGTCGGGTTTGTTTTCCTGGGGCAAGTCCACCAATTCGGGAGAAAGTTTCATGAAGCTAGTCACTGCCATCATCAAGCCGTTCAAGCTCGACGACGTACGCGAGTCGTTGTCCGAAATCGGCGTGCAGGGCATCACGGTAACTGAAGTCAAAGGCTTCGGACGTCAGAAAGGCCACACCGAGCTGTATCGCGGTGCGGAATACGTAGTCGACTTCCTTCCCAAGGTGAAGATCGATGTTGCGATTGACGACAAGGATCTGGACCGCGTTATCGAGGCGATAACCAAAGCGGCCAACACCGGCAAGATCGGTGACGGGAAGATCTTCGTGGTCAATCTGGAACAGGCTATTCGCATCCGTACCGGCGAAACCGATACCGACGCAATCTAAGCCGCCAACACCCAACGCCCCAGGAGTAAACAATATGACTCTGCGTCAAATCGCAGGGCTAGGAGCCCTGTTGTCCCTCGTAATCCCTGGCCTGGCCATGGCGGCGGACGAAGTGGTAGCCCCTGCAGCCCCGGTACTGAACTCAGGCGACACCGCCTGGATGCTGACTTCCACCGCTCTGGTGCTGTTCATGACCGTGCCGGGCCTGGCGCTGTTCTACGGCGGCATGGTGCGTTCCAAGAACGTGCTGTCGGTGATGATGCAATGCTTCGCCATCACTGGCCTGATCAGCATCCTGTGGTGCATCTACGGTTACAGCATGGCGTTCGACACCACTGGTATGGAAGCCAATGTCGTTAATTTCAACTCCTTCGTCGGCGGCCTGTCGAAGGCGTTCCTGGCAGGCATCACGCCTTCCAGCATTACCGGTGCGACCGCCCTGTTCCCAGAAGCGGTGTTCGTCACCTTCCAGATGACTTTCGCCATCATTACCCCGGCTCTGATCGTCGGCGCTTTCGCAGAACGCATGAAGTTCTCTGCGATGCTGATCTTCATGGCTATCTGGTTCACTCTGGTCTACGCGCCAATCGCGCACATGGTCTGGAGTGGTGTGGGTGGTCTGCTGTGGGATTGGGGCGTTCTCGACTTCGCAGGCGGCACCGTTGTTCACATCAACGCCGGTGTGGCTGGCCTGGTGGCGTGCCTGGTACTGGGCAAGCGTAAAGGTTTCCCGACCACCCCAATGGCGCCGCACAACCTGGGTTATACCCTGGTGGGCGCTGCGATGCTGTGGGTAGGCTGGTTTGGCTTCAACGCCGGTTCCGCTGCTGCGGCCAACGGCACTGCCGGTATGGCGATGCTGGTCACCCAGATCGCAACCGCTGCCGCTGCACTGGGCTGGATGTTCGCCGAGTGGCTGACCCACGGCAAACCAAGCGCACTGGGCATCGCCTCGGGTGTGGTTGCCGGTCTGGTTGCCATCACCCCTGCGGCCGGTACTGTCGGCCCAATGGGCGGCCTGATCATCGGTCTGGCGGCGGGCGTGGTCTGCTTCTTCTGCGCCACCAGCCTGAAACGCAAACTGGGCTACGACGACTCCCTGGACGCCTTCGGCGTACACGGTATCGGCGGTATCCTGGGCGCGATCCTGACGGGCGTCTTCGCTGCACCTTCGCTGGGCGGCTTCGGCACCGTGACTGACATCGCAGCTCAAGTCTGGATTCAGTGCAAAGGCGTTGGCTTCACGATCATCTACACCGCGATCGTAACCTTCATCATCCTCAAGGTGCTGGACGCAGTGATGGGGCTGCGTGTCACCGAGGAAGAAGAAGCCGTGGGCCTGGACCTTGCGCAGCACAACGAGCGTGGCTACAACTTGTAATCACGGCTGTTGAGAAAAAATGCCCGGATTTCCGGGCATTTTTTTGTCTGGCGTTTGTCGATAGGCAGAGCGACCAGCCAGTGACGTGAAGATGCAATCCAGATCCTGTTCAATGCGAGGTCCGAGCCGATTCGGCAAGGATTGAGGCGGTCTGCGCGGGAAGGTTCGAGGCTTACAATAAACGTCACTCATTACCCGCTTTGCTTTTTTTTCTAGCGCGTTAGAATGCGCGCCGAAGGGCGGAGAACTGTATGTGGCAACAGACCAGAATCACCCTGCGGGCAAGGCCCCGCGGATTTCATCTGGTGACCGACGAGATCGTCGCAGGGCTTCCCGGACTGCGTGATTGCCGAGTCGGCCTGTTGCATTTGTGGCTGCAGCATACCTCGGCGTCGTTGACCATTAACGAGAATGCCGACCCGGCAGTGCGACGTGACTTCGAACGTTTCTTCAATCGCCTGATCCCACAAGGACGCAGCGATTATGAACACGATGATGAAGGCCCGGACGACCTGCCAGCGCACTTCAAAGCCAGCTTGCTGGGCTGTCAGCTGCTCATTCCGGTCACGGGCGGACGGTTGGCGATGGGAACCTGGCAAGGTGTCTATTTAGGAGAGCATCGCGATTCAGGCGGTGCGCGTAAAGTCCTCGCAACCCTTCAGGGAGAGGGGCACGACCGCTGATTGTCGGCGGTAGTTGAATTTTTTCCGGCTGTCTTAGAAATTAAGCGCAGCTGGGCTATAACTAATCTGCTTTCGCAAGTCATGAGGTAGAACATGAGCGACGACGACATCGATAACGAAAGTCTTGACGACGATCTGGAAGGTGAGGACGAGGGTGAGGAGCTTGCGGCTGCTCCTGAAGACGACGGCGCGGAAATAGACGACAGTTCCGATGCCCCGGCGACTCCCGCCAAAGGTAAAGCCAAGGCTGCGGTCTCGGTCGATGAACTGCCCAGCGTTGAAGCCAAGAACAAAGAGCGTGATGCTCTGGCTCGTGCGATGGAAGAGTTCCTGGCCCGTGGTGGCAAGATCCAGGAAGTGGAGGCCAATGTGGTCGCCGATCCGCCAAAGAAGCCTGACAACAAGTACGGTAGCCGCCCTATCTGAAGGCGTCTGATCCCTGCTGAAAAAAGCCCGCTGTCGCTGCGGGCTTTTTTTTTGGCTTTGGTTTTTTAATTTTGGGTTTTGGCTTGGAATTCTTACTCTGATGCCGTGCTGGCGAATAGGCCTGAAAGGCATCAATGTAGCGATCTAAAGCCAAACGCCCTCACCCCCACCGCGCCAACACCTCAGGCAACTGCGTCAGACTATTGATCTCGGCATCCGGCAATATGTCCGCCTCCCACGCCTTGCCGCTCGGGTTGTACCAGATCGCCCGCAAGCCCGCCTGCTGGGCGCCTGCAATGTCGTCGCCCGGATGATCACCCACGTGAACGGCATGAGCGGCTTGGGCCTTGCCGCGCTTCAGGGCTTCGAGGAAAGGCGCAGGATCGGGCTTGCCGATGCCCAGATCCTCCGCACACAGCGCAAAGGCGAAATAGTCTGCCAGACCCAAGCGGCGGACATCTGCGTTGCCGTTGGTCACGACGCCCAAGGTGTAAGACTTGGTGAGGATTTCCAGCGTTGGCACCACTTCCGGGAAGATATCCAGCTGATGGCGCCCCCTCAGGAACACTTCGAAACTTTGTTCCGCCAGATCCTGCGCTTCGCTGTGGCTGTAGCCTGCATCTTCCAGCGCGTGAAACAGTACCCGGCGCCGCAGTGCACTGATCCGGTGCTTGAAACTGGGATCGGCCTCGACCAGGCGCGCGCGGATTTCCCACAAGTGCTCCACCGGCACCGGGCCCAGTTTTGGCGCATTGGCACCCAGCCAGTCGCGCAACATAGCCTCTGCGCTGACGATAGCGGGTGCGGTTTCCCACAGGGTGTCGTCCAGGTCGAAGGTGATCAGCTTGATGCTCATTCAGAAGAATCCTTGCGTTTGGCCCGAGGATGAGCGCTGTCGTACACGTTCGACAGGTGCTGGAAATCCAGGTGGGTGTAAATCTGAGTCGTGGTGATGTCGGCGTGGCCAAGCAGTTCTTGCACGCCACGCAAGTCCTGGGATGATTCGAGCAGATGGCTGGCGAACGAGTGCCGCAGCATGTGCGGGTGCAGGTTCTGGCCCAGTTCGCGTTCGCCAGCGACCTTGACCCGAACCTGGATCGCGCGCGGCCCCAAACGTCGGCCTTGTTGGCTGACAAACACCGCATCATCCTGAGGGTTGGCCAGTGCGCGTTGTTTTAACCACGCCGCCAGCGCTTCACGGGCTTTTCGGCCGACCGGAAGCACGCGAGTCTTATTGCCCTTGCCGAGCACTTGAACCAGACCGTCTGCGAGGTCAAGTTGCTCACAGTTAAGCCCGGTCAGCTCTGATAACCGCAAGCCCGACGAATAAAACAGTTCGAGAATCGCGTGATCGCGGCGCGCGAGAAACTCGTCCTCAACGCCCCCTTCCAGCAATTGCAGCGCGCGGTCTGCATCCAGCGTTTTCGGCAGCCGGCGCTCACCTTTCGGCGGCGACAGGCCATTGGCAGGATCGTGCTCACAGATCCCTTCGCGATTGAGATACTGGTAGAAACCGCGCACGGCAGACAGCAGTCTCGCGATGCTGCGAGAGGACTGGCCTTGATGGTGGAGTTGAGCGACAAGGGTGCGCATGGCGGCCGGGTCCAGCGCTTTCCAGTCGGTGATGCGCTGTTTGTCACAAAAGCCCATCACGCGACTCAAATCCCGACGATAAGCCTCCAGCGTGTGGCTCGACACTTGGCGCTCGCTGCGCAGGTGTGTGCAGTAAGCGTCCAGTTGCCGTTCCATGGCTAGCGCACCGAGCGCAAGGCGTTGGTGAAGCGCGGCAGCAGGCGGCTCAGCACGTCGGCGATGTAGGTCAGGAACAGCGTGCCCACCGAGCTTTTGTAGTGCTGCGGGTCGCGGCTGCCGATGGCGAGCACGCCATGCAGGCCCAGATGATTCAGCGCGACGATGGCGGTGGAACCGACCTCTTTGCTTTGATCGGCACCGAACAGAAACTCCAGTTCGTGCTCGCGCAGAGCGCCACACACGGTCTTACCGCCGGACAGCAGGCTGCCGATGGTTTTCTGTGCTTCTGCGCTGCTGACCCAGCGGCCGACGGTCATCGGGTTGTCGCTGAACAGGATCAGGCTCACGAACGGCACCTGAAAGTCCTGACGCAGACTGTCTTCCACCGCCATGACGATTTCTTCAAGGCTGGTGGCGTCCATCAGCGCAAGGATCAGGCGACGGGTTTTCTCGAAAAGTCGGTCGTTGTCACGCGCCACATCCATCAATTGAGAGAGGCGGTGACGCATCTCGATGTTGCGCTCGCGCAGCAACTTCAACTGGCGCTCGACCAGAGAAACGGTGTCGCCGCGCTGATGAGGAATGCGCATCGCGGCGAGCAGTTCATCGTGCTCGGCAAAGAAGTCCGGGTGTTTGTGCAGCCAGGCCGCGACAGCCTCGGCTTCAAGCGCAGGCACTGTCTGATCGGCGAAGGTCTCGCCGGGCGTGTCGATTGAAGTCTGAGGCTTGTCGGTCATTGCATGCTCTCACTCATAGACGAACTTGGCCTTCATAGACCCTGACGGCCGGGCCGGTCATCAACACCGGATGACCAGGCCCCGCCCACTCAATGGACAGGCGTCCGCCTGGCAGATCGATCAGCAGTGGCGAATCCATCCAGCCTTGACTGATGGCCGCAACCGCCGCCGCACACGCGCCCGTGCCGCAGGCCTGGGTTTCCCCGGCGCCGCGCTCCCAAACGCGCAGTTGGGCGCGCTGACGGTCGACGACATGCAGAAAACCCACGTTCACCCGAGCCGGAAAGCGAGGATGATGCTCGATCTTCGGGCCGAGGCTGTGAACGGGGGCGTTATTGATGTCGTAGACCCGCAGGACGGCGTGAGGGTTGCCCATCGACACTGCCGCCAGCTCGACGCTTTCGCCGTCGACGTCCAGCGTGTAGCTGGTCGCCTGTTGCGGCGCATCGAAGGGGATATCGGCCGGGGCCAGACGCGGCGCGCCCATGTCGACGCTGATCTGCCCATCGCTGCGGATGTCCAGTTCGATGATGCCGCTTTTGGTTTCGACGCGGATCAGCTTCTTGGCCGTCAGGCGCTTGTCCAGCACGAAGCGGGCAAAGCAGCGCGCGCCGTTGCCGCACTGCTCGACCTCGGAGCCGTCGGAGTTGAAGATTCGGTAGCGGAAGTCCACGTCCGGGTTGTTCGGCGCTTCGACCAGTAGCAGTTGATCGAAACCGATACCGGTGTGCCGATCGCCCCATTGTTTGGCGTGCTTGGGCAAAATGTGCGCGTGCTGGCTCACGAGGTCCAGCACCATGAAGTCATTGCCCAGGCCGTGCATCTTGGTAAAACGCAGCAGCATGGGATTACTCCGGCAACAGGCTTTCGCCAGCGAACAGCTCTGTCAGGGTTTCACGACGGCGTACTTCGAATGCCTGATCGCCGTCGACCAACACTTCAGCGGTACGGCCGCGCGTGTTGTAGTTCGAGCTCATGACGAAGCCGTAGGCACCGGCCGAATGCACGGTCAGCAGATCGCCCTCGGCCAGCGCTAGCTCGCGCTCTTTGGCCAAGAAGTCGCCGGTTTCGCAGATCGGGCCAACGATGTCGTAGGTACGCGCCGCGCCATCGCGAGGCTGAACGGCTTTCACGTCCATCCACGCCTGATACAGCGCCGGACGGATCAGGTCGTTCATCGCCGCGTCGACGATGGCGAAATCCTTGTGCTCGGTGTGCTTGAGATACTCGACGCGGGTCAGCAGCACGCCTGCGTTGGCGACGATGAAACGGCCCGGTTCGAACATCAATGCCAGATCGCGGCCTTCAATGCGTTCGCGCACGGCCTTGATGTAATCGCCTGCCAGTGGCGGTTCTTCATCGCGATAACGCACGCCCAAACCACCGCCCAGGTCCAGATGACGCAGTTGAATGCCGCAGTCGCTCAGGCGATCGACCAGATCCAGCAGGCGGTCCAGCGCATCGACGAAAGGCGACAGCGTGGTCAGTTGCGAACCGATGTGGCAATCGACGCCGACCACTTCCAGGTTTGGCAGTTGCGAGGCGCGGACATAGACGTCTTCGGCGTCAGCGATGGCGATGCCGAACTTGTTCTCTTTCAAACCGGTGGAAATGTACGGGTGCGTGCCTGCATCGACGTCCGGGTTCACGCGCAGGGAAACCGGGGCGCGAACGCCCATTTCGGCGGCCACGACCTGCAGGCGCTCCAGTTCGTCGGTGGATTCGACGTTGAAGCAATGGACACCGACTTCAAGCGCACGGCGCATGTCGTCGCGAGTCTTGCCGACACCGGAGAACACGATCTTGTCAGCCTGACCGCCAGCGGCCAGCACCCGCTCAAGCTCGCCACGGGAAACGATGTCGAAACCGGCGCCCAGACGCGCTAGGACATTGAGTACACCCAGGTTCGAGTTGGCTTTGACGGCGAAACAGACCAGATGCGGCATGCCGTTCAAGGCGTCGGCGTAGGCGCGGTATTGTGCTTCGATGTGGGCTCGGGAGTAGACATAGGTCGGCGTGCCGAAACGTTCGGCAATGGCAGACAATGCCACTCCTTCCGCGAACAGTTCACCGTCGCGGTAGTTGAAGGCGTCCATGGTCAGTCCCTAGTAGGTCGAGTGCTTGTGCGAGTGCGAAGAGTTGTCCGCGCCAGGGGCATTGGACGTTTCGCCGTCCGGCAGGTACAGCGGACCTTTCTGACCGCAGGCAGAGACCAGGCACGCAACAGCGAGGAGCGCGGCCAGGGAGGAAATCAGGCGCTTCATGGCGAAATCCTTTGTATAAGCATTAATTGCGCCCGAGTATACCGACCACCCGACAGATTGCCTATGCGCCACGGCTCCCGTCCGGCGGGGCTTTGACGCGGGCGCCCGGGAGGCGAGGGATTGGCGGGCGTTTTTTGGCGCGGCAATCTGCAAATGGGCGGGTAAGCTTTGCAATTGGGCGCAAGCGACCGTATCTTGCGTCGCTGCGCCATCCGCAGACACTTTCGAGGTTCCCGCAATGAGTTTGACCGAAGCCCGCTTTCATGACCTGGTCGATGCTACTCAAGAAAAACTTGAGGATATCTTCGACGAGAGCGACCTGGATCTGGACCTTGAGAGTTCGGCCGGTGTGCTGACCGTGAAATTCGAAAACGGCACTCAGTTCATTTTCAGCCGTCAGGAGCCGCTGCGTCAGTTGTGGCTGGCGGCGGTCGCTGGTGGTTTCCACTTCGATTACGACGAAGAGGAAAAGCGCTGGGTGTGCGACAAGACCGAAGAGCTGCTGGGCGAGATGCTGACGCGTCTGGCGAACACCCAGGCAGGCGTTGAGGTCGATTTCGACGCGGTTGACGGCAACTGATCGTGACCACCAGCGCTGCCCCTGTCAGACCGCCGAAGCCGCTGTACAGCAACGTCAGCCCGGCGGTGCCATCGCCGTGCATCAGTGTGTGCAGGCTCGATGAGCAGAAAGTTTGTACAGGATGTTTCCGCCATGTCGAAGACATCCGCGAGTGGCGGGCTGCGACGGATGAGCGTCGGCGGGAGATCGTGCGGCAGGCGGATCAACGCCGGGCTCCACGCTGACTTTACGGTTCGCCGGGACCTTGTGGGAGCCGCCTTGGTGGCGAATGCGGCGTGTCAGGCGCCATCAATGAACATGACCCACCGTTTTCGCCACCAAGGCGGCTCCCACAGGTCGGTGTTCACAATGACGGCTCAAGCCTCCTCCATCGCCTCATTCAGCGACTTCTCCAGCTCGGCCTTGTAGCGCAGGAACAGAATCGTCTCGCCCCGCGTATCCGCCAGAATGCCCGACAGATCAAGATCCGTGATGTAGCACCGATAGCGCTGCGGTTCGCGACGCTGGTCGAGAATCTGACGAGCAACGACGCTAAACAGTTGCTCGCCGAACTCCAGCTCCGAAAACTCCATCCCGTCGCAGTACAGCGTGACGTTGACCTGCCCTGGCGATGCTTCTTCGACAATGGCTTGTACGTCATAGAAGGGTTTGTCGGTCGACATCACTGGGCCGAGCCGTTGCTCGATCCGCCTCGCGCGGCCGGCGCCGTCTGGCGTGATGCGGTAATACAGGGTTTCCAGCGTCGAGGGTTCAAGCGGGTTGTCCAACGGCAGCAACGCGCCGCGTCGGAACATCAACGATTGCAGGAAACGTTGCAGTGGCACCAGCAAACTCGGCTCGTCGTGATAGGGCAGGCGCTGATGCCAAAGAGCGTTGTGTTCGTCGAGCACGTAAATATCGGCGTTTGGCTCGTTGAGCCGATAGAACACCTGAATGCATTCGGGCTGGCCATGGGGAATTATCAGCGACAGATCGCTGTCGTCCAGCGCCTGCGGGTCCAGATGAATCGGGCTGTAGGTCTGTAGTTCCTCGCCCAGATACTCGTAAAGCGCGGGCAGGTTATCCAGTACGACGTGACTCACTTGGCCGGGCGTCATTTCCAGAACGTGGTAGCGATACTGGACCTGAATCAGATAGCGATGATTCAACTGTCGGGACAGCAACAATTGCGCCGTATTCACCAGCTCCTCGACCCGCTGGGCAATTGCGGGCGCTCGGTTGTGGCAGAAGCAGCGCACGTGAATGATGGGTTTGGGCGACGTTTGCGGCAGGTTGTTCAGCAGTTCGGTCAGGCAATCGAACAGCGCATTCGGACCATCGAAGCGATTGACCAGCACTTCGTTCCAGCTATTGAGCGTGATCTGGTCGAAGGTCAGTACCAGATTTTCCCGGACCCCGGCATAACTCAAGGAGTCGGTGCGCTCGGTCGTCATCAGGATGTTCAGGTCCTTGTGGTGCTTGAGCGGGTCGACGCCGACGTTCACTAGCAGCAAGATCTCGCTGGGCACACTCGGACGTAGCAGCGCTTCGTCAGACACCATCCCGAGTGGCATCGGGATGGTCTGTTGCAGCGCGCCTTGCAGATTGAACAGTTCGAATTCGGTGAGATCGCTGGTGCCGGGATGCAGGGCCAGCCGCGTGCTGCTGTCGATCACGTTGTTGCGATGGCACCAGACAAGCAACTCCAGCAGTTCGCGGCTACGTTTGATCGGCGCGAAGGATTCCCACTCATGCACGCCGAGGTTGCCGTTATACAGGCCCCACTGGTATTTGCCGGGTTCGCGTTTATTGGGGGATTGCACCAGTGTCAGCGTGTCTTCGGCCAGGTCCGGGGCGATGCCCGGATTGACGAACTCGACCTTGCCCGCCTTGCGCTCAAAGGCCGCATAGAGACGACGCCCCAGCAGGTTGAGGTCGCGCTTGTTGATCGAGTTGACGGTGTTTTGCGTGCGCGCGAACTGGGTCAAAAAGCGATAGCTGAAGTTGAGTTCACTGACCAGTGCGCGGCGCTCACTGGCGACTTGTCGCACTTTCCATTGGCTGCGGCTGTCGAGCAGCGCCAACTGGCGCTCGTCCCACTTCCACTCCTTGGCCAGCCGCTCCAACAGCAGACGCTGCCAACGGGTTGCCCGTTGCCGAGGTGAGCCCGTCAACTTCTTGTTCACTTTGAGGTACAGGCTGCGACGCACAAGCTCCAGTCGCTCAGGCTCGCCCCGCGCCAGCAAATACTCCTCAATGCGGCGGTACACCATCATGTAGGGGTCGAGTTCGTCGAGGTCCACCCGGCTGGCGAAGATCTCTTTCTTCATGCGCATGCTCAGGCACTGCACTTGCGGATGCTCGCTGGCATATGCCTCCGTCAGCAGCAGTTTGAGCACGGACTTGTAAGGCGATTCGATACCCTTGAACAACTGCCAGAGCCCGGCCCCGATGAACTCTCCCGGAGGGATGTGGGACATGTTGCCCAGATCGAGCACTTCGTCTTCACGGATGAAGCGCTTGGACAGCAGCGTGTGGGTGTACTCGGCGTAGCGAGCCTCTTCGTAGACCGGCACCAGCCACCAGATGGGTGTACGGCCAGCCAGCCAGATGGCCGTGCGGTAAAACTCGTCGAGCAGCAGATAGTGCTGCGTGGTGCCGCAATCTTCGCCGCTGAGTTGGGCATCGCGCTCGCCCAGCACGAAACGCTCGGGGTCGATCAGGAAGAAATGTGCTTCGGCGCCCATCGTCGCCGCCCAAGCCTCCAGCGCCTGGCACTTTTTGCGTAATTCGTTGACCTCATCGGGCGACAGGTGGGTGTCGTGGCAGATCCACACGTCCATGTCGCTGTTATCGGCCTGAGCCAACGTGCCCAGGCTGCCCATCAGAAAAATGCCATGAATGGGCTGAGGCGGATTGCCGCGACGGGGTTTGTAGGAGAAAGACCGGGTCAGCCGCTGAGCTTCGGCCAGGGCCTGAGCGTCGGGTTCGTAGTGGGAAACCCCGGCTGGTGTAGCGCCTGATACATAACCTGGCAGCAGAGGATGGTTGACGTGAAAAAACAGTGGCAGCAACGCCAGTACCGACTGCTGACGCGTGGACAGCCCCTCATTGGCGCGACTCAGCCGCCCTTCGTTGAGGGTGAGAAAACGGTTGCGCAACTGGCTGAGGACCTTGCGGTCAATACCCTCATCCAGATCGGGGCGGATCTCGAAACTACGAATCATCGCGACTCAAAGCCGACGGACGGCACTGCTGGGGTGGCGAGCAAGGCGACAGGCAAGAAGGTTTAGCGGTCGTGAGGCGGCTTTGTCTTTTTTCTGGCGCCAGAATTTTATCGGCGCAGCATCTTATAAATGAAGGGTTCGCGAAACCTTTATTTCAAGGGGGTTGAACAAAGGTCTCGCGACGCGACGGCCTCAGGCCGCTTCCTGTTGGGGGGACAAAATGATCAGCAACGATTGGGCGTGTTCGGCTGCATCCAGTCCCAGGCTGGTCAAGTAGCCGCCGTCGACCTGAGTCGTCAGGCCTTTGTCGAAAAGTCGTTGGGCCGCGGCAACGGCGGCGGGGGCCGCAATGTGGTGGACCTTCAGGCCCTCTTGAGTGTTGCGCAGGTTGTAAAGCGACAGGATTTCCAGTTCGGCAACCAATTCAGGGGTGAACGACATAGGTGCTCCAGACTTTTTCTAATGGATGACACGGCGATGGAATCGCAGACAGGACGGCCCCGTAGATCAAGCGGCAGCGGGGCATCTGGAGTGTAGTAAGCGTCTGGAGTTTTTGCAGGAAGTATCTGGCCGGTCGTCAGGTCAGACACAGCAACTTTAACTGACGCACCGCTTTCGCCACCAAGGCGGCTCCCACAAGGATAGCGCCGGAATCACATTTTTGTTCTCGACGCTGGAACTGTGGGAGCCGGCTTGCTGGCGAAGACCATAGACCAGTCAGCATCGTCAGTCAGTCGGACACAGAGCGTTTGCATCCCACCATAGAATCTCCCGCAGGCCCAGTAAGCCTGTGGCGGAGAGTGTCACTCCTCGTCATCCAGCTCCACACCCGGCGGCAGCTCCGGCAAGGCGCGCAGGGCCTTTTCGTACCATTCGGTGTTGAACGGGCGATCTTCTTCAAGGATGCCGTCGATTTCCACCGCCAGCACGTGAGCCATCATATTGAGGATGTCGTCACGCTCGTAACCGACCAGAGTCAGTTTGTTGAACGTGGCCTTTGCGGCAGGCGGGTTGTCGCTTTCGATCTGGTTTTCGATGGCTTGAATCAAGGTCGATTCAGCAAATGCTTCATCGTCATTGTCGATCTGGTCGCTCATGGCAGACTCCTCGGGAAAGTCGCAGTTTACCTTCAATTGAGGGGCGCGTGATTCTGCATGCACATGACCCGCATCAACGACCCTGCAATGGCGAGCTGCTAGCGTGATAGCCGCTCTGCGTAAGGCCCTTGTGCCGGGCCGAGCGGCAATGATCGCCCAAAGAGGCCAAGGAGGCCTGTCAATGTTCAAGCTCTACGGATTCGCTTCGAGTAACTACTTCAACATGGTCAAGCTGGCGTTGCTGGAGAAGCAATTGCCGTTTGACGTCGTGTCGATGCACGGCTGTCAGAATCCTGAAACGCTGGCCGTCAGTGCTCGCGGCAAGATCCCTGTTCTGGAAACCGAAGCAGGTTTCATCAGCGAAACCGACGTCATTCTGCGCTATCTGGAGGATGTGCACCCCCAGATTTCATTACTGCCTGCTGATCCGTTTCGGCGAGCGCAAGTCTGGACGCTGGTCAAGGAAATCGAACTGTACATCGAGTTGCCCGCGCGGCTCTGCTATGTGGAGGTGCTGTTTGGCGGGCGCGCGACACCCGAGGCGCTCAAGGCAAAAGCCCGAAGGGATTTGATCAAGGGTTTTGCGGCGCTGGCGCGCAGAGGGCACTTTGCACCTTATGTGGCGGGGTCGACGTTCACGCTGGCCGACATCTATTTCATGTACACCGTGGATCTGGCGCAGCAGGTGGGCGAGCGATTGTTCGGATTGAATCTGCTCGATGAGGTGAAGGGGGCGAGGGCATTGCTGGAGCGGCTTAACGAGCGCGATAGTGCACGTGTTGTCGCCGTAGAGCGGGAGGCCGACTTTCCCGTGTTTCTGGCGAGGGTGAAGCCGGTCGCAGTCTAGCGAGCAACGCCTTGTAGGAGCGCGCTTGCCCGCGATTGCGGTATGCCTGTGACGAAATTGCTGTCTGGCACAACCCTATCGCGGGCAAGCGCGCTCCTACAGTCCGTGCTTAGCGGCTGGCGAGCAACCGCTTGCCACGTCCGACAGCCGCCTTGACCTGAGCTGGGGCGGTCCCGCCAATGTGGTTCCGAGCGTTGACCGAGCCTTCGAGCGTCAGCACGGCGAACACGTCCTGTTCGATCTGATCACTGAACTGGCGCAGCTCTTCCAGCGACATTTCAGCCAGGTCCTTACCGGTTTCAACGCCGTACTTCACGGCATGACCGACGATCTCGTGGCAGTCACGGAATGGCAGGCCACGGCGAACCAGATAGTCGGCCAGGTCGGTGGCAGTAGAGAAACCGCGCAGCGCCGCTTCACGCATGATCGCGTGCTTCGGTTTGATCGCCGGGATCATGTCGGCGAACGCACGCAGCGAATCGCGCAGGGTGTCGGCGGCGTCGAACAGCGGCTCTTTGTCTTCCTGGTTGTCCTTGTTGTAGGCCAGTGGCTGGCCTTTCATCAGGGTCAACAGGCCCATCAGGGCGCCGAACACGCGGCCGCTTTTGCCACGCACCAGCTCCGGCACGTCCGGGTTTTTCTTTTGCGGCATGATCGAGCTGCCGGTGCAGAAGCGGTCCGGCAGATCGATGAACTGAAATTGTGCGCTGGTCCACAGGACCAACTCTTCGGAGAAGCGCGACAGGTGCATCATTGCCACGCTGGCCGCCGAGCAGAATTCGATGGCGAAGTCGCGGTCGGAGACGCTGTCCAACGAGTTGCCGCCCACGGCTTCGAAGCCCAGCAACTGGCAGGTCAGTTCGCGGTCGATCGGGTAGGTCGTGCCCGCCAGCGCAGCGCTGCCCAGCGGCATGCGGTTGGTGCGTTTGCGGCAGTCGACCAGGCGCTCGTAGTCGCGGCTGAGCATTTCGAACCACGCCAGCATGTGGTGCCCGAAGGTCACCGGCTGTGCAGTTTGAAGGTGGGTGAAGCCTGGCATGATGGTCTCGGCTTCACGCTCGGCCAGGCCCAGCAGGCCTTCTTGCAGGCGTGTGATCTCCGCGAGGATCAGGTCGATTTCATCACGCAGCCACAGGCGAATGTCGGTCGCGACCTGGTCATTACGGCTGCGTCCGGTGTGCAGTTTTTTGCCCGTGATGCCGATGCGGTCGGTCAGACGCGCTTCGATGTTCATGTGCACGTCTTCCAGGTCCACGCGCCAGTCGAACGAGCCTGCCTCGATCTCGCCCTGAATGGTTTTCAGGCCGTCGATGATGGTGTCACGCTCGGCATCGGTCAGTACGCCCACTTTGGCCAGCATCGTGGCATGGGCGATGGAACCCATGATGTCATGGCGGTAAAGGCGTTGGTCGAAAGTGACGGATGCGGTGAAGCGTGCGACGAAGGCGTCGACGGGTTCACTGAAGCGGCCGCCCCAGGACTGGTTGGTCTTGTCGGTGCTCATGGATTCGCTCGCTGCTCTGCTGTTGACTGTACGAATGGAGATGTGGCCGATTTTAAAAGGCGCGGGCGATGATAACAGGATTGCCGGTTTTTTATGCCGGACAGCTTGCCCGCGCGGGGATGAGCGCAGAGACTGATCGTATGCAAAAAGAGCGCAACCCGCCGAGCCAGAGCGCCTCGCCCGGCAAAGAATTCTTCCTCCCGGAACTGTGTCTGCCTCAGGCGCTGCTGGTCTTGGTCGTGCTCGCGGAACTGTTGGTGCTGGTTCTGGTGCTGGTCGAACCGATGTACCCCGAATTCGACTGGGTGCGGCTGGCGCTGATTTCGCTCTTCGTGCAATGGATCGTGCTGCTGTCGGCGGGTCTGCTGTGCGGCCTGCGCCCCTGGCTGGCACGGCTGAGGCCGGGCATTGCAGGCGCGGCGGGTTGTTTGTTGGTAGTGGCGGTGACGCTGATGTGTACGGCGGTCACGGATTACTGCCAACTGACGGGAGCGACTTCGCTCGACGGGGTGGTTGAACGCTATGTTCGCTATTCGTTGATTGCTCTCATCATGTCGGCGCTGATGTTGCGCTACTTTTATCTGCAGAGTCAGTGGCGCAAACAGCAACAGGCAGAATTGCGAGCGCGGATCGAGTCATTGCAGGCACGCATCCGGCCGCACTTTCTGTTCAATACCCTCAACAGCATCGCGAGCCTTGTGACCAGCGACCCGGTCAAGGCCGAGCAGGCGGTGCTGGATTTGTCGGACCTGTTTCGCGCCAGCCTGGGCAAGCCCGGCAGCCTGACCACATGGCGCGAAGAGTTGGAATTGGCCAAACGATATCTGTCGATTGAGCAATATCGGCTCGGCGAGCGTCTACAGTTGGACTGGGACGTCAGTGCAATTCCCGACGACTTGCCGATTCCCCAGCTAACCTTGCAGCCATTACTTGAGAACGCGTTGATCTACGGTATCGCGCCCCGCGTTGAAGGCGGCGTGGTCAGAGTCGAGGCGGACTACGAACGGGGAGTATTCATATTGCGTGTCAGTAATCCCTACGACGAAGTCGCCCGGCGGCAGACTTCAAGCGGCACTCAGCAGGCCTTGGCAAATATCGGCGCCCGCATCACGGCACTTTTTGGCCCTCTCGCGAGTCTGAGCGTGGAACGCCGTGACGGTCGTCACTTCACCTGTCTACGCTATCCTTGTGCGAGACTCACGCAGGAAGCCAGTGCAATATGAATGTCCTGATCGTTGATGACGAACCCCTAGCCCGTGATCGCCTGAGCCGTCTGGTCGGCGACCTCGAGGGTTATCGGGTCCTTGAACCCAGCGCCACCAATGGCGAAGAAGCCTTGACGCTGATCGATAGTCTGAAACCCGATGTGGTGT
Source organism: Pseudomonas sp. Pseu.R1 (assembly GCF_045764065.1). Classification (NCBI taxonomy): domain Bacteria; kingdom Pseudomonadati; phylum Pseudomonadota; class Gammaproteobacteria; order Pseudomonadales; family Pseudomonadaceae; genus Pseudomonas; species Pseudomonas sp. Pseu.R1. Next base: position 3,689,601 of record NZ_JBJGEE020000001.1, read on the forward strand.
TGCTCGACATCCGCATGCCGGGTCTGGACGGGCTGCAAGTGGCAGCCAAATTATGTGAACGCGACACCCCGCCTGCGGTGGTGTTCTGCACTGCCCATGACGAGTTCGCGCTGGAGGCTTTCCAGGTCAGCGCCGTGGGTTACCTGGTCAAACCGGTGCGTCCGGAAAATCTGCTGGAAGCACTGAAGAAGGCCGAGCGACCCAATCGCGTGCAACTGGCAGCCATGACGCGTCCTGCGGCCGAAAGCGGCAATGGCCCACGTACCCACATCAGCGCCCGCACCCGCAAGGGCATCGAGCTGATTCCACTGGATCATGTGATCTATTTCATTGCCGACCACAAATACGTGACGCTGCGCCACGAAGATGGCGAGGTGTTGCTCGATGAACCATTGAAGGCGTTGGAAGACGAATTCGGTGACCGCTTCGTGCGTATCCACCGCAACGCGCTGGTAGCTCGCGATCGTATCGAACGCTTGCAGCGCACGCCGCTGGGGCATTTTCAGTTGTTCCTGAAAGGCTTGAATGGCGACGCACTGATCGTTAGCCGCAGGCACGTGGCAGGTGTGCGCAAGATGATGCAGCAGTTGTAGCCAAGGACTCTTGGATTGCGCCTGGCTTTGTGGGAGCCGGCTTGCTGGCGAACGCGAACGATCAGTCAGGTTAATTGCAACTGACCCACCGCTTTCGCCAGCAAGCCGGTTCCCACAGATGCTGCGTCCAACCGCAGACATTCGGTGCACCACCTGATACAGCGATTGGAAGCGACACACCACCGCATGGCATTGCCCGGACGATTTGAGATCATGAGGCGTCGCAGACAGTCATCGGCCCGATTGGGCCGAGCTGTTATCATTCGCCGCATTCACTCAGTACGGATCGATCCATGTCTTCTCGCGAAATCCGCATCGCTACCCGCAAAAGTGCTCTGGCACTCTGGCAGGCCGAATACGTCAAGGCTCGTCTGGAGCAGGCGCATCCGGGCCTCATCGTGACGCTGGTGCCGATGGTCAGTCGCGGCGACAAGCTGCTCGACTCGCCGCTGTCGAAAATCGGCGGCAAGGGCCTGTTCGTCAAAGAGCTGGAAACCGCGCTGCTGGAGAACGAAGCGGATATCGCCGTGCACTCGATGAAAGACGTGCCGATGGACTTTCCGCAAGGCCTGGGCCTGTTCTGCATTTGCGAGCGTGAAGACCCGCGTGATGCCTTCGTCTCGAACACCTTCGCCAGCCTCGATGATCTGCCTGCGGGTAGCATCGTCGGCACGTCCAGCCTGCGCCGTCAGGCTCAGTTGCTGGCCTATCGTCCCGACCTGAAAATCCATTTCCTGCGCGGTAACGTCAACACGCGCCTGGCCAAGCTGGATGCCGGTGAATACGATGCCATCATCCTCGCGGCGGCCGGTTTGATTCGTCTGGGCTTCGAAGACCGCATCACCTCGGCGATCAGCATCGAAGACAGCCTCCCGGCAGGTGGCCAGGGCGCGGTCGGCATCGAGTGCCGCAGCGTCGATGTGGAGCTGCACGCTTTGTTGGCGCCTTTGCATCACGCCGAAACGGCTGTGCGCGTAACGGCCGAGCGAGCCTTGAACAAGCACTTGAACGGCGGCTGTCAGGTCCCGATTGCTTGCTACGCAGTGCTGGAGAACGATCAGCTCTGGCTGCGCGGTCTGGTTGGTGATCCTGCCGGAAGCCTGCTGCTGCGTGCCGAAGCTCGTGCGCCTCAGGCCGATGCACAGGCACTGGGTGTGCAAGTGGCCGAGGCGCTGTTGGGGCAGGGCGCTGCGACGATTCTCAAGGCGGTCTATGGCGAGGCGGACGAGGCGTGAATGGATGGCGTCTGCTGATCACGCGCCCGGCTGAAGAGTCGCAGGCGCTCGCCGAGACGCTGGCGCAAGAAGGCATATTCAGCGCCAGCCTGCCGCTTCTGGACATCGAGCCGCTGCCGGTCTCGGAAGAAACCCGCGCGATCATTTACAACCTCGCGACATACTGTGCCGTGATCGTCGTCAGCAAACCGGCAGCCCGGTTGGGGCTGGAGAGGGTCGATGAAATCTGGCCGCAGCCGCCCATGCAGCACTGGTTCACGGTCGGTGCTGCCACTGCGCAGATTCTCGATGACTACAACTTGCGCGTCTTCTTCCCCGAGCACGGCGACGACAGCGAAGCGCTGCTCGATATGCCCCAACTTCACACCACGCTTTCTTCGGTTTACAACCCCAAGGTCCTGATCATGCGGGGCGAAGACGGGCGCGAATGGTTGGCCGAGCGCTTGCGCGAACGGGGTGTTAGTGTCGATTATCTGCCGCTGTACCGCCGCAAGCTCCCGCAATACCCGGCATTTGCCTTGCCCGATACCGTGCAGGCGGAACGCTTGAACGGGCTGGTGGTCAGCAGTGGACAAGGTTTTCAACATCTGCGAGAGCTGGCGGGCGATAGCTGGCCTGAGTTGTCGCGGATGCCGTTATTCGTACCGAGCCCTCGGGTCGCTGAACTGGCACGTGAGGCCGGGGCTCAGACCGTAGTGGACTGCCGTGGCGCCAGCGCTGCGGCCTTGCTGGCAGCGCTGCGGGACTATCCTGCACCTGCCTCTCAGGCGTAATGATCGACCCGTCGGATTACGCGATCACGCCCAAATGCAAAGGATGGATACGTGAGCGAAACAGTCTTGCCAAAAGATGACGCAGAACCGGTATTGGCCAAACCTGAGCCGTTGCCGGAACCCGCGCAAAAAGAACCTTCCAATCGCCGCTCCGGAACGGGTCTGGCCGTACTGGCCTTGCTGCTCGGGGCTGCGGGCGTCGCCGTCGGTGGCTGGAGTGTGTGGCAACTGCGGGCCATTCAGACCGGTCATCAGCAGCAGGCCGGACAGCTGCAGGACATCGGCGCACAAACTCAGGCCCTCAAGCAGGGCGAGCAGCAACTGGCAGCCCGTCTGGCCACCTTGCCACCTGCCGAGGAGCTGGAGGACCGTCGTCGGCTCGTGACTCAGTTGCAGGGCGATCAGCAACGACTGAGCCAGCGTGTGGAGACCGTACTCGGTGCCAGCCGCAAGGACTGGCGTCTGGCCGAGGCCGAGCATTTGTTGCGTCTGGCGAGCCTGCGTTTGTCCGCGTTGCAGGACATTAACAGCGCTCAGGCGCTGGTTCAGGGGGCTGACGAAATTCTGCGCGAACAGAACGACCCTGGCGCCTACGCCGCTCGCGAGCAACTGGCCAAAAGCATGGCTGCGTTGCGCAGCGTCGATCAGCCGGACCGCACGGGCCTGTTCCTGCAACTGGCTGCACTGCGTGATCAAGCCATTCAGTTGAATTCCCTTGCCCCGGAATACAAGGACAAAGGCGAGTCACTGTTTGGTCTCACCGACGGTTCCGAAGACAGCTACTGGGCGACGTGGTGGGACAAGATTTCCCGGTACATCCGCATCGACTTCCACGCCGACAAGAACATTCGCCCGTTGCTGGCGGGACAAAGTCTGACTCAGGTTCGCCTGGCATTGAGCCTTGCGCTGGAACAGGCCCAGTGGGCTGCGCTCAATGGCGAGCAACAGGTCTACGGCACAGCTGTGGCTGAGGCGCGTAGCGTGCTGAATGCCAATTTCAATCAGGACAACCCGCAGAGCAAAGTCATTGGCGAACGTCTGGACGAACTGGCCAAGCAGCCGGTTTCGGTTCTGACGCCTGACCTGGCCCAGAGCCTCAGCGCGGTGCAGGCTTACCTTGAGCAGCGTCACACACCCGTAGGCGGCGCGCTGGAGCAACCGGCTGAAGGGGCGAAGCCTGGGAGCAAACCATGAAGCGGGCGTATGTGATCGTCTTCATCCTGATCGTCGTGGCGGCCTGTGTGGGACTGGCCATTTCCCGTCACGCAGGCTACGTCCTGATCGCGTATGACACCTTCCGTTATGAGTCCAGCCTGTGGGCGGCATTGGCCTTGCTGGTGGTCATTGGTTTGGTGGTCTGGCTGTTGCGAGGGCTGATCCGGCTGCTGACGACCTCGGGGGGCGTGGTCAACCCATGGTCGCGCCGCAACCGCAGTCGTCGCGTGCAGGTGGCCATCGAGCAGGGCCAGCTGGACCTTGCTGAAGGTCGCTGGGCCAGCGCGCAAAAGCACCTGCATCGCGCAGCCGAAGCTGAGCGTCAGCCATTGCTCTATTACCTCGGTGCCGCACGTGCTGCGAACGAGCAAGGTCGTTACGAAGACAGCGACAATTTGCTGGAACGTGCACTTGAACGTCAGCCTCAGGCTGAGCTGGCCATTGCGCTCAATCACGCGCAACTGCAGCTTGATCGTGGTGACAGCGACGGCGCGTTGACGACGTTGCAGGCGATGCATGATCGCCATCCGCACAATCCACAGGTCTTGCGCCAGTTGCAGCGACTGTATCGGCAGCGCGGTGAGTGGTCCGATCTGATTCGTCTGATGCCGGAACTGCGCAAGGATAAAGTTCTGCCTGCGCAAGAACTGGCCGAGCTGGAAAAACGTGCCTGGGGCGAAAACCTCTCGTTGGCGGCTTATCGGGATTCGGAGAGCGAATCGGGCGCTGCAGGGCTGCCCGCGCTGGAGAAGGCCTGGCAGCAGCTGACGTCTGCGCAGCGTCAGGAGCCTGCGTTGATTCTGGCGTATGCGGAGCAGTTGCGCCGCCACGGTGCCGATGTGCAGGCAGAGGAAGTGCTGCGCAACGCCCAAAAGCGTGAATACAGCAGCCATCTGGCACGCTTGTACGGGCTGGTACGTGGCAGTGATCCGGCCAAGCAGCTGCAAACGGCTGAAAGTTGGCTCAAGCAGCATTCCGATGACCCGGGCCTGCTGTTGACGCTAGGTCGCTTGAGTCTGCAAAGCAGCTTGTGGGGCAAGGCTCGCGATTATCTGGAGGCAAGCTTGAACCTCCAGCGCAATCCTGAAGCGTGCGCCGAGCTTGCGCGTCTGCTGGGTCAATTGGGTGAGACGGACCGTAGCAACCAATTGTTTCAGGAGGGGTTGGGCCTGCTGGATGAGCGTTTACTCGCTCGCCCGCTCCCGGCGCTGGCCCGCGTTTAGCGCCGGTATTCATATGCACAAAAGGCCCGGAATGAGGGCCTTTTTTGTGATCGTTTCGCCAATTCCTGTAGGGCTTTTCCTAATGCTTCGAAGGCTATTTTCTTGCTTGTCGAGAGATGAGAGTAAATTCCCGTATGCGTAGTTGATAGATCCGTAATCACACTCGGAAACATCCTCCTTCGGTCGCCTTGAAAGCGAGTCTCGCTTTCCTCTACCGTTATCGCCCTCGTCTTTTGTTACGGATTTTCCATGCATCTGGCTCGTACGCGCTCACTGTTTTTTCTGGCGTTCCTCGCTTGCGCGTTGATCGTGGGTGCGGCTGTCTATCTGGGACATTTGACCGGATCAGACACTTGCCCATTGTGCTTCGTACAGCGTGCATTGATGTCGGTCTGTTCGGCTATTTGCTTGTTCGCCATTGTGCATCAGCCGGGTCGTAGTGGCTGGCGTGGCTATTCGGGTGGGCTGTTTTTCATTGCGTCCCTGGGTGCGGCGGTCGCGGCGCGACAAGTCTGGCTACAGGAGTCGCCGCCTGACAACCTGGCGTCCTGCCTTGAGAATCTGAAGTATCTGCTCGATACCCAGCCGTTCTGGAAAGTGCTCTATCTGACATTGATCGGTGCTGCCGGATGTTCCGAAATCAACTGGACCCTCTTTGGTATCAGCGTTCCCGAGTGGAGTTTGCTGGCGTTCTCAGGACTCATGCTGTTTTCGCTGTACTACGTTTTCATCGAATTTCGCCGCGCTAGGCCAATGGATACAGGGACCTCGGATTAAACGCTTGTATGAACTTTATCGACTGCGTACCTTGAAGGCCTCGGCGAGCGGGCATAATCTGGGCCGCACGCATCATCGGATCATGCTGCTGTCGACGTTTTTCACAGCCGGTTTTCATAGGCCCCGCGCCGGATCACCTTTATGATTCGGGGTCGGAGTGCCCCTGAAGGGAAGAGAGAACATCATGCTGGAAAGTTGTCAGAATGCTCAGGAACGCTGGGGTGGGGTTCACAAGCTGATCGACCGTTGGTTGCACGAGCGCAACGAGCTGATCCAGGCTTACGACGTGCTGGGTGCCGAACCCGAAGCGCTGTCTGAAACCCGTAAACAACTGCAAGAGTTCTGCGGCACGCTCGTTGATTATGTGTCGGCAGGGCACTTCGAAATCTACGAACAACTGACTGGCGAAGCCAAGGCCTTCAACGACCAGCGTGGTCTTGAACTGGCCGATACGATCTATCCCCGGATCGACGTCATCACCGAGAAACTGCTGGCGTTCAACGATCTTTGTGATGAAGGCAAATGTGTTGCCGAGAAATTCAAGGAGCTGGGCGGCTTGCTGCATGAGCGCTTCGAACTTGAAGACTGCCTGATCGAAGTGCTGCACAACGCGCACAAGGAACAGGATGCCGTTCAAGCCTGACTTGGCCGCGATCAAAAAAGGGTGCTCTGAGGGCACCCTTTTTTTATGGCACCTGCGTTTACTGGGAAACCGCCAACAACTCGATTTCAAACACCAGCGGCGTGTAAGGGTCGATCAGATCGCCAGCGCCTTCAGCGCCGTACGCCTGGGCTGATGGAATCACCAGGCGCCATTTCGCACCCACCGGCATGTCCACCAGCGCAGTGGTCCAGCCCGCGATCACGCTGTCCAGGCGGAACCATTGTGGTTGCTGGCTCTGGTCGAAGATCGTGCCATCCGGCAGGCGCCCGACGTATTTCACCTGAACGCGGCCATTGATGTCCGGCTTGGGGCCATTGCCGGGTGTCAGTTCGGTCATGAGGATGCCGTCTGCCAGCTGGCGTACGCCGGGTTTGGCTTTCTCGGCGTCCATGAAGCGACGCTCTTCCTTGAGCGCAGCTTCGGTCTGCGGCTCGGACTGGCCGGAGTTTTCAGCCTGGGCAAGAGCCGCATCATGGTCGCTGAGAATCTGCTCCATGCGCTCCTGTTTGATCGCCAGTGGCTTGTTCTGGTAGGCCTGCTGCAAGCCTTCGATCAAGGCAGGCAGTTGCAGGTCGGGGGCTTCCTGGCGCAGACGCTCGCCCAGACTCGCACCCAGGCTGTAGGCCAGATCATGAGCGTTGTCAGCGGGTGGGGCATCGGTCGCGTGGGCAAGGGGTACCAAGAGGAACAACGACATAAACAGGTAGCGCGACATGAATGCTCTCCGGCCTGGGAAGTGGCGATTATGCCAGCGCTGAGGATCGAATGTGATGGCTGGATGTGCTGTTTTTCCGCTCCGTGCAACAGACCGGAAATTGTAGTGTCAAGATGCCCTAGCGGCGGTGCGGGCAGAGGTCTAGTATGAGCCGCATTCAAATCAGCCAGGAGGTAAGTCATGTCGGCCACCAAGAAGCCAGTAAACACTCCGTTGCATTTGCTCCAACAACTCTCGAGCAGCTTGCTCGAACATCTTGAAGATGCCTGCTCTCAAGCCTTGGCTGACGCCGAGAAGTTGCTCGCCAAGCTTGAAAAACAACGCGGTAAAGCTCAGGAAAAACTGCACAAGTCCCGCACCAAATTGCAGGACGCGGCGACTGCCGGTAAAGCCAAGGCACAGGCCAAGGCCAAAGACGCTGTCGCTGAACTCGAAGCGTTGCTCGATGCGCTGAAAAATCGCCAGACCGAAACCCGCACCTACATTCAGAATCTCAAGCGCGATGCTCAGGAAAGCCTGAAGCTGGCCCAAGGCGTGGGTCGTGTGAAAGAAGCCGTCGCCAAGGCGTTGAGTGATCGCGCGGCCAAGGCCCCGGCGAAGGCAGTCGCCAAACCGGTCGCTAAAGCCCCTGCGAAAGCGGCAGCCAAACCCGCCGCTAAAGCACCGGCCAAGGCGCCAGCCAAAGCTGCCGCTGCCAAGCCAGCCGCAGCAAAACCGACGGCTGCCAAACCAGTAGCGGCCAAGCCTGCTGCAAAAGCCCCTGCGAAAACGACGGCCGCCAAGCCAGCCGCCAAAACTGCAGCGGCCAAACCGGCTGCCACCAAGGCGCCTGTTGCGGCTAAACCCGTCGCCAAGCCTGCCGCAAAGCCTGCCGCGAAAGCCCCGGCTAAAACCGCTGCCGCAAAACCTGCGACCGCTGCGGCAAAACCAGCGGCCAAGCCTGCTGCGAAGGCGCCAGCCAAGCCCGCCGCGACCGCTGCAGCCAAACCGGCAGCCGCAAAACCTGCCGCCACTGCCAAACCTGCCGCCAAGCCCGCTGCCGCCAAGCCGACGGCCAAGGTCGCCGCCAAAGCGGCCTCCAAGCCTGCCGCTGCCAAGCCTGCTGCAAAACCAGCGGCCAAGCCTGCTACGCCTGCGGCTGCCAAGCCCGCGACGCCTGCTCCAGCCGCAGCGACCTCGACCCCTGCTCCTGTAGCGCCGACCACTCCGGCCGCTGCTCCAGCCACCGGTTCGATGCCGTCCAGCGCGTCTTAAGCGGCGTCCTGCCCGACGCGTTGCAGCACGTGCAGCGCGTCGGGTGCTTCGCTCGCGGCTTTGCCCGCCAGCGCCTCTAGCCACGCCCCGGTTGTCTGCATGGCCTGATCCGGCCAGTCCTGAACCAGACGTTGCAGCCTCACCAACAATTCCCGTTCGGCATCCAGTTCCAGCACTTTCAAGCGCTCACGCAACGCATCGAGTTCCTCGTCGGTAGCGGCTGCCGCTTTCCATTGCGTGCGGATCGCCCGCAGAGGGCCGACCACTTCGTCGTGCCAAGGCGTCGCCAATTGTCTGATTTCTTCGGCGCGTATCGGATCGAACGGGATCCGTCGCTGATCCAGCCACACCCCGCACAATAGCGCGCAGACGTTGCCTCCGCTGGCCTGTAGCGCGAGACAAGCCTGTTCAACGCCGGGGCGCGCATAGAAATCGAGGGTAAAACTCCAAAGGTCGGAAGGCATCGTCATCTACCCGTTTTGGGCGAAGCTGGTAGACTCCGCCGCCATTATGATCAGACTTCAAAGCCTTACCTTACAGCGTGGTCCGCAGCGTCTGCTAGAAGATGCCGAGATGACGCTGCACGCCGGTCAGAAAGCCGGCCTGATCGGGGCCAACGGCGCCGGTAAATCCAGCCTGTTCGCGTTGCTGCGGGGTGAATTGTCCCCTGACAACGGCGATTGCTCGCTGCCCGCCGATTGGCGCATTGCCCACATGCGTCAGGAGGTCGATACCCTCGAACGCCTGGCGGTGGACTATGTCCTCGATGGCGACTTGCGTCTGCGTCAGGTGCAGCAGGACCTGGCGGCGGCTGAAGCAGCTCACGACGGCGCTGCTCAAGCGCGACTGCACGCCGAACTGGACAGTGCCGATGGCTACACCGCTGACGCCCGCGCTCGCAAGCTGCTGGCCGGTCTGGGCTTCACCAACGAGCAGATGGAACGCCAGGTCGGCAGCTTCTCCGGTGGCTGGCGGATGCGCCTGAACCTGGCACAAGCCCTGATGTGCCCATCGGACCTGCTGTTGCTCGACGAGCCGACCAACCACTTGGACCTCGACGCCATTCTCTGGCTCGAAGACTGGCTCAAGGGTTATCCGGGCACGCTGTTGCTGATTTCCCACGACCGGGATTTCCTTGATGCCGTGGTCGATCACGTTGCCCACGTCGAGCAGAAAAAAATCACGCTCTATCGCGGTGGCTACAGCGCCTTCGAGCGCGCCCGTGCCGAACGTCTGGCCCAGCAGCAACAGGCCTACGAGAAGCAGCAGGCGCAGCGCGCGCACATGGAAAAGTACATCGCCCGCTTCAAGGCCCAAGCCACCAAAGCGCGTCAGGCCCAGAGCCGGATCAAGGCGCTGGAGCGGATGGAGGAGCTGTCGGCGGCCCACGTCGATTCGCCGTTCAACTTCACCTTCCGTGAGTCCGACAAGATCTCCAGCCCGCTGCTGGATTTGTCTGATGCGCGTCTGGGGTATGGCGACAAGACCATTTTGCAGAAGGTCAAACTGCAACTGACGCCGGGCGCCCGGATCGGTTTGCTGGGGCCCAATGGTGCCGGTAAGTCCACGCTGATCAAAAACCTGTCTGGCGAGCTGTCGCCGTTGAGCGGGCGTTTGCAGCGTGGGGAGAACACCGTTGTGGGTTACTTCGCCCAGCATCAACTGGACTCCCTCGATTCCAAGGCCAGTCCGCTGCTGCATTTGCAGCGTATCGCGCCGACCGAACGAGAGCAGACTTTGCGCGACTTCCTCGGTGGTTTTGACTTCCGGGGGGCGCGGCTGGAAGAGCCGGTGCTGAATTTTTCCGGTGGCGAAAAGGCTCGTCTGGCTCTGGCGCTGATCGCCTGGGACAAACCGAACCTGCTGCTGCTCGACGAACCGACCAACCACCTGGACCTGGAAATGCGTCTGGCGCTGACCATGGCGTTGCAGGAGTTCAGCGGTGCGGTGCTGGTGGTGTCTCACGATCGTCACTTGCTCAAGAGCACCACCGACAATTTCCTGTTGGTCGCCGATGGTGCGGTCGAGGAATTCGACGGCGATCTGGACGACTACACCCGCTGGCTGGCGGACTATCGTCAGCGCAACGCGCCGGTCAGCAACACACCGGTGAACCCGGACAAGACCGACAAAAAAGCCCAGCGGCAACAAGCTGCGGCGTTGCGTCAGCAACTGGCCCCGCACAAAAAAGAAGCCGAGAAGCTGGAAAAAGAACTCGGCACGGTCCACGAGAAACTGGCGAAGATAGAGGCAGCGTTAGGCGACAGCGCCATCTACGATGCCGCCAACAAGGACAAACTGCGTGATCTGCTGGCTGAACAGGCCAAGCTGAAAACCCGCGAGTCGGAGCTGGAAGAGGCGTGGATGGAAGCGCTGGAAGTGCTGGAGTCGATGCAGGCCGAGCTGGAAGCGTTGTCCTGATGGAGTCTTTGGCCTTGCCGGTTCCGGCGTACTGGATCGAGCCCATTCTGGTCGCGTTGCAGATTTTGCTGATCCTGTTGATCGGCTACACCTTGCAACGCTTCGTCGCGCGCTTTCTGACCCGCATGGCCGAGCGTTACCCGCTGCTGCCTCCAGAGTTGCTGGTGATGGTGCGTGGCGGCTTGCGCTGGTTGATCATGGGCACGGCGCTGGTAGCGGTACTCGGGCGGCTGGGCGTTTCGGCTTCGGTATTGTGGGCGGCGCTCTCGGGGTTTGTCGCCGTGGCGGCGGTGGCGTTCTTCGCCATGTGGAGCGTGCTGTCGAATCTGCTGTGTGCGGTGTTCATCTTCACCATGGGGCCGTTTCGCATTGGCGATGTGGTCGAGCTGGTGGACACCACCGACAAGCCCGGCATCAAAGGCCGTGTGACGGCGATCAATCTGATGTTCACCACGCTGGTGGAGCCTGCCGAACTGGGCGGCACCCTGGTGCAGGTGCCCAATAGCCAGTTCTTCCAGAAGTCGATCCGGCGCTGGCGCGGTAACGACGGCGTTGCGATAGTTTCGGGCGAGAGGCGAGTGGGCGACAGCCCGGTGTCGAAATAGCCTCACAGTTGCCCACAAAGCTGGCGTAACAGTTAGAAATAATTGGTTTTTGGCCCACGCAAACACTAGCTTAGGCAGAGATGCCGTTCTGCCTGAGGTGTGTAATGTCGCTCGAAACGTGGCTGGCCTTTTTTGCCGCCTGCTGGGTCATCAGTCTTTCTCCGGGTGCCGGTGCGATCGCATCGATGTCCAGCGGTCTGCAATACGGTTTCTGGCGTGGTTACTGGAACGCGCTGGGCCTGCAACTAGCGCTCATTGTTCAGATCGCGATCATCGCGGCGGGTCTGGGTGCCGTGCTTGCGACCTCGGCATTGGCGTTCACTCTGATCAAATGGTTCGGTGTCGCGTACCTGGTGTACCTGGGCATCAAGCAGTGGCGCGCCTTGCCTACCGATCTTTCCGATAACGCTTCCATTCGTCCGATTGGTAAACCGCTGGCGCTGGTCGCGCGGGGCTTTCTGGTGAACATCAGTAATCCCAAGGCGCTGGTGTTCATGCTGGCGATCCTGCCGCAATTCATCGACACCCATCTGCCACTGCTGCCGCAGTACCTGATGATTGGCGTGACGATGGTCAGCGTCGACCTGATCGTGATGGCGGGGTATACGGGGCTGGCGTCGAAAGTGCTGCGGGCACTGAAGACGCCGAAACAGCAGCGTCGAATGAACCGCACGTTTGCCGGATTGTTCGTGAGCGCGGCGGCGTTTTTGGCGACGTTGCACCGCGCTTGAAAGCACGCGCATAAAAAACCGTGGCGGATGGCGCATCGTTCAGATGACACGCTGTCACGCAGTCAGCAAAGTGTGGGAGCGAATTCATTCGCGAGACGTCGGTACACCCGATACACATTTTCTGGATGTACCCTCGCATCGCGAATGAATTCGCTCCCGCAGTTGAGCTGCGTTGGTTTCGGAATCACCGCAGAATCTTCGGCGCCTCGTCACGGGGCAGGTTGTTGCGTGGCGCAGGTTGCTCTTGCGAGTACTCCAATTCCCCTCGCAGTTGCTCTCGCAACTGGCGCGCAACGTCAATACCGATCGACTTTGAAACCTCTTTGACGACGCGACCGCGATTCGGCGTGACGCGCACGTCGTTGCCATTGACCAGTTTGGTGTCCTGACCTTCGCCCATCGCCGTAAAGGCCGAAGTGATTTCGAAGGTGCGGGTGTTGATCAGGCTGAAGTCGCCCACCAGCGTCAGGCCCAGCACGGCTGAGTGGCTGTTGGTGTTGGCGATTTCATTGACGTCCTGGCGAAAATCGATGTCCGACACGGTGCCGAACAGCACGTAATCAGCGCCTTTGAAGTTGCCGTTCTTGATGCGCTTGATGACGTCGTACACGTCTTCCTTGGCGTTGGCCGTGTAAGGCGTGCCCTGCACCAACTGGAACATCCCGGACTTGAGGATCTCGCCCTTGATGTCGCCGCTGAATGTGCGCAGTTCGCCCTGTTCGATGTAGGTGTTGCGCGCTTCGTATTCGTTGTAGCTCGACGAGCCGCTGGCGCTGTAGCGATTAACCTGAAGGTTGGTCTGCGCCGACACCGTGTGGATGTACTGTTCCACTTGCTGTTCGAACGCCATGTCAGTCACAGCGACTTTTGGCGCCGCTTGAGCGCACAGCGTGCTCATTGCGCACGCCAGGCCGAGAATGCCGATCCATGTACGCATCGCTTAGCGCTCCGTGGTTTTGCGGATTTCTTTCTCGTCCATCCACTCAGCAATGCCGCTTTCAACGTCGATCAGTTGCAGGCTGAATTTGTAGAAGACGTCCTTATAATCGCTGCTGCGCTTGACGATGGAGCTGATCGAACCCTCAAGACGGTATTTGGCGGCGATCATGTTGCCGGTCTTGTTAACGGTCGACTGCTTGTACAGGCCGCTCTGGTTTTGCAGCTTCAACTGGTCGACCTGGCTCTGCATATCCGTGTTGTCGCTGGCGAAACGTGCAGTGCCGGACTTCATCAGCTGGGTCTTGATCGTCGTGGTGATTTCACGGGTGTCGATGTACTCGCTGGTCTTGTTCTTCACGTCGTAGACCTGCACCACCGGGCGGCCTTGCAGCGCGCCGGACTGGGCCAGCGAGCGGGTCATGCTCTCCGCGATCATTTGCAGGTCCGTGGAGCCGAATTCGTTGGTCACGGTTTCCACGGCCTTGGTGTCGCCGTAGCTGATGTTCTTGCTGCCCAAGGTGGGCGAGTTGTTGGCACAGCCGGTGGCCAGCAGGGCGACAGCGGCGAGGAGTGAAAGGCGAATGAACGACATGTCTTTAGTCTCTTGGGCTGAGCGAAGGGGGGCGATCAAGGGGTTTTGACTTCGAGGCGGAAGTCAGTGGCCTTGGGAACCGGGGCGATGGCGGGCAGGAAGCTGCTCTGGGAACCATACAGCGTCAGGCTTTTCCAGGTTTCAGGCTCGGCGACCGGAAAGCCGTCGTTGCCCAGCCAGGCGAAGCGGTAATACATCGTCTTGTTGTAACTGCTGGTGTTGTTGAGCGAGACGTTGACGGTCATGAAGCCGTTTTCACGGGCGACGCGCATCGGGCCGATCTCGATGTTTTTCAGGTCACCCAACGCAACAACCTTGCTGGCCGCCGTGCCAGGAGCAGGTGGCGGAGGTGTGGCGCAACCGGCGAGGAGTGCCAGTGCCGTCAGCGCGAGAATCTTGCAACGCATGGAGAATCTTCCTTCAAGGTTTGTTAGCGGCCACGGCTTGCGGCAGGGTCGATGGCATCACTTGCGCGGCGAGACCGGCGGTGTAGACCTGGTTGCCGATGGCGCGCAGGGTGACCACTTGATAAGGGCGATCGATTTTGATCTGCACATGAGTGCCACCTAGCGACGACGGCAACACCACCTGATGTTCGCCCTGCTTGAGACGTACGCGGGCCACCAGCGTGTTGTCCGGCAGCGTGCGCCAGGTGCGGGTGTCGGCGCCTTCGGTCACCGCTGACGCGATGCCCACCGCCAGGCCGGCCAGCGGGTTTACGTCGTTGAGTTTTTTCTGCGCCACGCCACGGGTGATCGCTCGCACGCTGGTGCGCAGGATGATGCCCGGCATGTCGTCACGCAGTGCGCGGCGGGACATGGCCGTGGTGCTGTTGAGCGCAGTCAGGTTGAGTGGCTGGCCGTCGAGACCGATCTGATCGAAAAACGGCGTCGAAGTGTCCGCCTTGATCACCGGTAACGACAGTGGGGTGATCACCAGGTTGTTGTTGATCGGCAACGGTATCGGGAGGCGAATTGAATCCCGGGCGGGCGCGAAGCCGGTTTGCACGACGAGCAGCACTTCGCTGCCCTCTGTCTGGGTGTTTTTGCTGCCTGCAGCGTCGAGGTCCAGCAGTGCCTGATCCAGCAGCGGGGTGTTAGGGCGCAGTTCGGCGGCCTGTCGATAACCTGGTGCTGCCAAGTCCTTCTCACCCAACGCTTCGTAGACGAAACCCGCGAGGTAGTGGCTAAAGGCGCTCTGATAGCTGTTCTTCAGATTCACCACTTCGGGCGCGTTGAGGGATTCGACTGGATAGCCTCTGAGGTCCTTGTACTGGGTGTTCACACCTTGAGCCTTGGCCTCGTCTTCGCTCTTGAGGTATTCCTTGTCGCGCAGTTCGGCGATGACGGCTTCGCGCTCGTGGGTTTTCTTGATTTCGGTGCGAGCGCCTTCGAAATCGTTCTGGGCCAGCAGGTTCAGGGCCATCTGCGTGGTCAGCATGACTTTTTCATAGTCGTAGCCTTCGTAGCGACGGACCTTGTCATTGACCAGGTAGCTGCCGAACTGGGCCAGGTACTTGCCGCTGTCCAGTTTGACCGAGTCTTCCCAGGCGATGACGGTCTGGTCTGCGTGGCCCCATGCGGCCTGGCTGCCTGCCAGATCGCCCTTGGAGCGCAACAATTCGCCTTTCTCGAAATAATAGAGCAGGTCTTTGTCGTCGCCAGTGTTGTTCTTTTCAAGGAGCGTCAGGGCGCCGTCGACGTTGCCGCTGGTGAGCTGCTGGTTGGTTTGTTGCAGCTCCGTATCGTAACTGCGAAACGCAGCACAGCCGGTCAGTTGCGCAGCAGCGATCAGCGCGAGAGTGCCAAGGGCGCGAGGTGACATCAAGATCAGTCCTTGAACAGGGCTGGCCGTGTCGTTGAGTCTGCGGCCAGACAAATCCGTTTGAAGAAGGCGAGGGCGCTTCCCATGAAAACAGCCCTGGATGATGGCTGTGTGCCACACTGTGGCGGGCGGGAATTATAAGGAGTGAGGCGCTGAAAACAATGGCTTTTTGATGGCTTTCAACACTTTTAGAAGTGTCTGACACGAGGTTTTGCCACATACGCAGTGCCACTGGTACATCGGCTGACAAGCCCGGATGTTAAGCATGAAAAGCGCACATCGAGGCCATTGAGCAGCAACGCTTGAGTGCGCGACGCCCAACATGAACAATAGCAACCCTTCGCATTTCTATTTGAGATCCCTTCATGTTGTCCCCTTCTCGCTATCTGGCCTGCCTGAGCCTGACATTGCTGAGTCTGTTCAGCGTTGGCGCATCGGCAGATTCCGCCGACGGTGCCGCTCAGGCGCTGCACCTGCTCGATTACGTGAGCGCCGATTACCCACCCACTGTTGCGGATAGCAAGGTCGTCGATGAGGCGGAATACAAGGAACAGGTTGAGTTTCTGGGGGCTTTGGAAGGGCTGATCGAGGCGCTGCCAGAGCGGGCTGAACGTGCCGATCTGGCCCAAGGCGTCAAAACGCTGCAACGCGCGGTTGATCAGAAGCAGGACGGCGCTTCCGTGGCGCGTCAGGCCCGTCAGTTAGGGGCGAAGCTTGCGGTGGCGTATGAAGTGAGCCAGGCGCCGATCATTACGCCGGATCCGGCTCGCGGTGCGCCGCTCTACGCCCAGTATTGTTCGGTCTGCCATGGCAATGCGGGCGCGGGTGATGGACCGGCAAGCATCGGCATGACGCCTTCTCCGGCCAATCTGCGTGATGCGGCGCGACTGGATCGCCTGAGCCTCTTCGACGTTTACAACACCCTCGGACTGGGCATCGAAGGCACGGACATGCCGTCGTTCGCCGATCAACTGGACGACCGCCAGCGCTGGGACGTGGCGACCTACATCGCCAGTTTCAGCGCCGATGCCACGGCCCAGCCGGTCAAGACCTTCAACCTTGCGGACCTTGCGCGTCAGACCCCGGTCGAAATCGCCGCTGTCGAAGGCCCGCAAGCGGCCGCCACGTTCCGCGCCCTGCGTGCCCAGCCGCCCCAGGTTCAGCGAGGCCCAGCGCAGTTGCTCGATTACACCAGCACGACGCTGGACAAAAGCCTGGCGGCCTACCAGTCCGGGGATCGCGAGCAGGCGTACGACCTGTCCGTCGCCGCGTATCTGGAAGGCTTCGAGTTGGTGGAAAGCTCGCTGGATAACGTCGACGCCACTGTGCGCAAGGACACCGAAAAGGCGTTGATGGCTTATCGACAATCTTTGCAGGATGGCCTGCCAGCCGCCGAAGCCGCCGAAAAACTCGCCGCTGCGAAGGTGAAGTTGAAAGCGTCAGCCGACCTGCTGGGCAGCGATGGCTTGAGCACGTCGCTGAGCTTTGTTTCGGGCTTGTTGATCCTGCTGCGTGAAGGGCTGGAAGCGATTCTGGTATTGGCGGCGATTCTGGCGTTCCTGCGTAACACTGGCCAGCAATCGGCGGCGCGTAGCGTCAACGTCGGATGGGGGCTGGCGTTGCTCGCGGGTCTGGGAACGTGGGCGTTGGCGGCCTATGTGATCGACGTCAGCGGCTCGCAGCGTGAATTGCTTGAAGGCGCGACCGCTCTGTTCGCCAGTGTCATGGTGCTGTGGCTGGGGGTGTGGATGCACGATCGGCGCCACGCCGCGGCATGGCAGGACTACATCAAGAGCAGCCTGGTCGGTGGCGGCGGTCGGTTCGGTTTTGCGGTGTTGGCGTTCTTCTCGGTGTACCGCGAGTTATTCGAGGTGATCCTGTTTTACGAGACTCTGTGGCTGCAAGCCGGTCCAGCCGGGCATAACGCCGTGTTGGCGGGCGGCGCCACGGCGCTGGTGTTGCTGGTCGGTCTGGCGTGGGTGATTCTGCGCGGTTCGGCGAAGCTGCCATTGGCGATGTTTTTTGGCATCAACGCCGCGTTGTTGTGCGCGCTCTCTGTTGTGTTCGCAGGGCATGGTGTCAAGGCGTTGCAGGAGGCTGGAATCTTCGGCACACGCCCGGTGCCGTTTTTCGAATTCGACTGGTTGGGTATTCACGCTGATGCGTATTCACTGAGTGCTCAGGCCATCGCGTTGGTTGCGATTGCGGTTTTGTATGGGCGCAGTCGTCTCTCGGAGAAGCGACGCGCGTCAGCGGCCTGATGGTTACCCTGTAGGAGTCAATGCCAAATGCGCGTCTGGATCGATGCCGATGCCTGCCCCAAGGCGGCGCGGGATCAAGTGGTCAAGTTTGCCCTCAAGCGGCACTTCGAAGTGGTGTTGGTGGCAGGGCAGGCTGTGCCTCGGCCTGCGTTTGCAGTGGTGAAGCTGATCGTGGTGCCCAGCGGGCCGGATGCCGCTGACAATTATCTGGTTGAACACGCAGTGCCAGGCGAACTGGTGATCTGTAGCGATGTGCCGCTGGCTGACAGGCTGGTCAAAAAAGGCGTCGCGGCACTGGACCCGCGCGGCAAGGAGTTCGATGCCCAGAACATGGGCGAACGGCTGGCGGTGCGCAATCTGTTCACTGACTTGCGCGAGCAGGGTCAGGTGGGAGGAGGGCAGAGCGCTTATGGCGATCGCGAGAAACAGGCATTCGCCAATGCGCTGGATAGGATTCTGACGCGCTTATCCCGTGGTTGAGCTGTTCGCAAACCTTACGTGGTTAACCCCTGTAGGAGCCGGCTTGAACTGGCGAGGCGTTACGTCTGTCACCTCATCAGTCACTGACCCACCGCATTCGCCAGCAAGCCGGCTCCCACGCTCAGGATCAGCGCCGATTCTGTGGGAGCCGCCTTGGTGGCGAAAGAGGTTGTCAGCCGACATAAAAGCTCCTACAAGGTAGCGCTTCAAGCGGGGGCTGCTTCATTCTCCTGCACCAACTCCAACACCCGATCCACCAGTTTGTTGATCCCCGACGCCACTTCGCCAATCGACTTGGCGACCATGTAGGCCGGTGTGCTCACCAGTTTGCGGTCTTTGTCTTCGACGATGTCGGTGACGTCGCAGTCTTTGTGCTGGCCGCCCATTTTGGCGATCTTGGCTGCCGTTTCGGCGCAGTTGCCAATGGTGCAGGTCACACCGGGGCCGTAGATTTTGGCGGCCAGTGCAGGCGATACGCAGATCAGGCCAATTGGCTTGCCCGCTTCTGCGAATGCTTCGGCCATGGCCAGGACCTCCGCTTGAACCTTGCAGGCTGAACCCTCTGTTGCGAAGTTCGACAGGTTCTTCGCCGCACCAAAACCGCCGGGGATGATCAGCGCGTCGAATTCGCTGATGTCAGCCTCGCGGATGTCTTCGATGGCGCCTCGGGCAATGCGCGCCGATTCCACCAGCACATTGCGGGTTTCGGGCATTTCTTCACCCGTCAGGTGATTGATGACGTGGTGTTGGGCGATATTGGGCGCAAAACACTTCACCTCGGCGCCGCGCTGGTCCAGACGCAGCAGGGTGAGCACGCTTTCATGAATTTCCGCGCCGTCCTGTACGCCGCAACCGGAAAGAATGACGGCCACTTTTTTGCTCATGCGTGTATTCCCTCTCTGAGACGATCCGTTCGCGCCGGGTACGCCATTGTTGTCCTGTTCTCTGGCACTTTTGGCGCCAACGATGGCATCAAATGTCTACTAATTTCTCACCTGTTGCCACAAGGTTTTGCCGTGGTGGCGCCTAATCTTTGAAGTTTCGTCGCCGGGTGGCATCGATGAATTTCATTCTGTACGCCGTGCCGTTTTTCTTTGTGCTGATCGCGGTAAAACTGTTGGCTGATTGCTGGCGTAAGGTCAATTACTACCGTGGAGCGGACGCGATCAACAGTTCGAGTACCGGCGTGCTGTCAACCACCACCGGGTTGCTGACCAAGGGCAAATTCGATGTGCCGTTGAACCTTGCGCAGCAGATTTACATCGACGTGCAGTTTTCGTTGTACACGCTGCTCGGTAGCTACCTGCTGTCGAATGGGGAAGCGCTGTCCTCGCCCGCGTTGATGCTGGGCTGGACGTGGGTTGCACTGGGTTTGTTCGTGTTCGGGGTGGCGCTGGAGAAAGGGCCGCCGCGTTGAAGCTGGAGGGGGTGAGGCTGGTGGCGAACTGGCCGCTGATGGCGCTGGCGCCTGTTGTGGGGCTGTGGTCAGCCAGTTCGCTGGGATGGGCGGCGTTGCTGACGTACACCTTGTTGAGCACGATTGCGATGTATCGCGCTCATGGGCGGTTTACTCGTCTGGCCGGTCCTTGGCGTCGACCGCAGCAGGCAGCGCCAGCTTGGCTTCTTCCCGGGCAATGCGGGCGTTCTTGAGGCGGCGTCGGAGCCACAGCAGGCCACCGATCACCAACAGGGCGCCCAGTACCCACAGCTCGTATTTCTTGACGTTGCCCAGCAGGCCTTCGAGTACGGCGCCGAATTTGTACGCCGCAGCGCCCAGCGCCGCCGCCCAGATCGCTGCGCCGATACCGTTGAGCAGCAGATAGCGCCCCGGCGGGTAACCGGACAGGCCAATCGCCACGGGCATGACCGTACGCAGGCCGTAGACAAAGCGGAAGCTCAACACCCAGATGTCCGGGTGCTTGCGAATGTGTTCCAGCGCGCGATCGCCGAGCATTTGCCAGCGCGGTTTGCGTGCCAGGAGCTTGCGGCCGTGCTTGCGCCCCATGAAATACCAGAGCTGGTCGCCTGCGTAGCTGCCGAAGAAGGCAACCACCACGACCAGATTGATGTCCATGTACCCGCGAAACGCCAGAAATCCAGCGAGAACCAGAATGGTCTCACCTTCGAAAAAGGTGCCGAGGAAAAGGGCGAAGTAGCCAAATTCTTGTAAAAAATGCTGGAGCATCATATGGGTGCTGGCGAAATGAACGCGCAGCCTAACGCGCCGGACACATTCAGGAAAGTGTCGAAATGTGTCTTGGCGTTAAAGTTTCCTACGACTTCAGTGGAATTGTTGTCTGGGAAGCGGGTTTGAGTCTGACACTGTATGGTGGACATCCAACTGTCATGCAAGAGTCATAATGCTGGCTTATAACTGTCACGTTTGTCCGCAGGAGTCCGGTGTGACCGGTCTGCGCTGCTGTTCGTCCCCCTAGCTGTGGCGGGACCGGCAGGTTGATCTCCTCAGCCGTTCCCACGGCCCAACTGTGATAAGGGCGATTGCCTTACAGGATTATTCATGAGTACCGAAGGAACAACCGAAGCCGTCGTCGAAATCGAACCTCAGGTCGTGTCGCAGGAAGTGAACTCAGTGGTCGAGCCGACCATCGAGGTCGTACCCGCTCCTGAAGCGCACCCGCCCGTCGCTCCTGCTGTCGTGATTCCAAACCTGGACGACAGCAGCCTTTATATCCATCGCGAACTGTCGCAGTTGCAGTTCAACATTCGCGTGCTGGAACAGGCGCTGGATGAGTCCTATCCACTGCTCGAACGTCTCAAGTTCTTGCTGATTTTCTCCAGCAACCTCGACGAGTTCTTCGAAATTCGCGTCGCGGGCCTGAAGAAACAGATCAATTTCGCCCGTGAACAAGCCGGTGCCGACGGTCTGCAACCGCATCAGGCGCTGGCCCGCATCAGCGAGCTGGTCCATGGCCACGTTGACCGCCAGTACGCGATCCTCAACGACATCCTGCTGCCGGAGCTGGAAAAGCATCAGGTGCGTTTCATCCGTCGTCGTTACTGGACCACGAAACTGAAGACGTGGGTGCGTCGTTATTTCCGCGACGAAATCGCGCCGATCATCACGCCGATTGGTCTGGACCCGACGCACCCGTTTCCGTTGCTGGTCAACAAATCCCTGAACTTCATCGTTGAGCTGGAAGGTATCGACGCCTTTGGTCGTGACTCGGGTCTGGCAATCATTCCGGCGCCACGTCTGCTGCCGCGCGTCATTAAAGTGCCGGAAGATGTCGGTGGGCCGGGCGACAACTACGTGTTCCTGTCGTCGATGATTCACGCCCATGCCGATGACCTGTTCCAAGGCATGAAGGTCAAGGGCTGCTATCAGTTCCGTTTGACGCGTAACGCTGATCTTGCGCTGGATTCCGAGGACGTCGAAGACTTGGCCCGCGCCCTTCGTGGCGAGCTGTTCTCCCGGCGTTACGGTGATGCGGTGCGTCTGGAAGTGGCCGATACCTGCCCTAAACACCTGTCGGACTACCTGCTCAAGCAGTTCAACCTGACCGAGAGCGAGCTGTATCAGGTCAACGGTCCGGTCAACCTGACCCGTCTGTTCAGCATCACCGGTCTGGACAGCCATCCTGAGCTTCAGCACCCGCCGTTCACCCCGGCAATTCCGAAGCTTTTGCAGAACAGCGAAAACATCTTCAACGTGATCAGCAAGCAGGACATTTTGCTGCTGCACCCGTTTGAGTCCTTCACGCCCGTGGTGGATTTGCTGCGTCAGGCCGCGAAAGACCCTCACGTCCTCGCCGTACGCCAGACCCTGTACCGCAGCGGCGCGAACTCGGAAATCGTCGACGCGCTGGTGGACGCCGCGCGTAACGGCAAAGAGGTCACGGCCGTCATCGAATTGCGTGCGCGCTTCGATGAAGAGTCCAACCTGCAACTCGCCAGCCGTCTGCAAGCGGCAGGTGCGGTGGTGATTTACGGCGTGGTCGGCTTCAAGACCCACGCCAAGATGATGCTGATTCTGCGCCGCGAAGCGGGTGAGATTCAGCGTTACGCGCACTTGGGGACGGGTAACTACCACGCTGGCAACGCACGTCTGTATACCGACTACAGCCTCCTGACCTCCGACGACGCGCTGTGTGAAGACGTCGGCAAACTGTTCAGCCAGTTGATCGGCATGGGTAAAACGCTGCGCATGAAGAAGCTGCTGCACGCGCCGTTCACGCTCAAGAAAGGCATGCTCGACATGATCGGTCGCGAAACGCAATTCGCGACCGAAGGCAAGCCCGCGCACATCATCGCCAAGTTCAACTCGCTGACCGATCCGAAGATCATCCGTGCGCTGTACAAGGCCAGTCAGATGGGCGTGAAAATCGATCTGGTGGTGCGTGGCATGTGCTGCTTGCGTCCGGGCGTGCCGGGTGTGTCGCACAACATTCAGGTACGTTCGATCGTTGGCCGCTTCCTGGAGCACACTCGTGTCTTCTACTTCCTTAACGGCGGCGACGAGCAGATGTTCCTGTCCAGTGCAGACTGGATGGAGCGCAACCTCGACAAGCGCGTCGAGACCTGCTTCCCGGTCGAGGGCAAAAAGCTGATTCTGCGGGTGAAGAAGGAGTTGGAAGGGTATCTGACCGACAACACCCACGCCTGGCTGTTGCAGCCGGACGGGCGCTACATTCGCAGCACGCCGACCGGCAACCAGAACCCCCGCAATGTGCAGGCGTCGTTGCTGGAGAGGCTCAGCAACCCGGTCCTCAGCGTACGCTGAGGACGATGTTGACTCGGGTCAGCCACTCCGCTTCCAGCGCGAAGTCGGCCTGAGTCAGCTGGTTGTTTTCCAGCCAGCCATCCGGGAACTGAATGTCGAGCTGGTTATCGTTGGCGGTCAGCACAGGTTGCGGCATCTCTTGGGTGCCGCGAATGTGGTGGAACAGGATCGCGAAGCGCAGCAGCACGCACAGGCGAATCAGCTTCACGCCCACATCGCCAAAGTCGGCGAATTTATCCTTGGGAATGTTGCGGCGGTGGCCGCGTACCAACAGTGCGAGCATTTGCTGGTCTTCCCGCGAGAACCCTGCCAGATCCGAATGCTCGATCAGGTACGCGCCGTGCTTGTGGTAGTGGTAGTGCGCGATGTCCAGACCCACCTCGTGCACCTTGGCGGCCCAGCTCAGCAGATCACGATACAACTCATCTTCCAGTCCCCACGCCTGTGCGACCTGATCCAGCGCTGACAGTGCCTTGCGCTCGACGCGGGCGGCTTGTTCCAGATCGACGTGATAACGGTCCATCAGCGAACTGAGGGTGCGTTCACGGACGTCCTCGTGGTGATGCCGGCCCAGCAGGTCGTACAGCACGCCCTCGCGCAATGCGCCGTCGCAGTGATCCATGCGCTCCAGATTGAGTGCGTCGAAGATCGCTTCGAGAATGGCCAGGCCTGCGGGGAAAATCGCGCGGCGATCCGGTTTGATGCCGTCGAAATCAATCTTGTCGACTTCTCCCAGCTTCATCAGTTTGCGCTTGAGCCACGCCAGACCTTCGGCGTTGACCTCGCCATTGCCGTGGCCGCCCGCCTTCAGGGCCAGACCGATGGCGCGAATGGTGCCGGACGAGCCGATGGCCTCATCCCAGGACAGGCGATGCAGGGCGTGCTCAATGCTCATGATCTCCAGCCGCGCTGCGGTGTAAGCCTGCGCGTAGCGTGCCGGGGTGATTTTGCCGTCCTTGAAATAGCGCTGGGTAAAGCTCACGCAGCCCATTTGCAGGCTTTCGCGCAGCAGAGGCTCGAATCGCTGGCCGATGATGAATTCGGTACTGCCGCCGCCGATGTCCGCCACCAGACGTTTGCCGGGCGTGTCGGCCAGGGTGTGGGACACGCCGAGGTAGATCAGGCGCGCTTCTTCACGGCCGGAAATGACTTCGACCGGATGGCCGAGGATCTCTTCGGCACGATGAATGAATTCATTGCGGTTGCGCGCTTCGCGCAGGGCGTTGGTGCCAACGATGCGCACCGAGCCTGGCGGCATACCGTTGATCAGTTGGGCAAAACGCTTCAGACAATCGAGCCCGCGCTGCATGGATTCTTCATTGAGCTTGCGCTCGTCGTCGATTCCGGCGGCCAGTTGCACCTTCTCACCGAGCCGCTCAAGGATGCGGATTTCACCCTGATGCGCTTTGGCAACAACCATGTGAAAGCTGTTGGAGCCCAGGTCGATCGCGGCGATCAGCGAGAGGTTCTTGTCAGTGGATGGCGGCATGGTCAAAGGTCTCGGTCGATAACCCCGACATCGTGCCACGAACGGGCATTGGCGCCAAACAAGACGATACATTTGTGCTGCGAGTGTTGCGGGGGCGGCTTGCTGGCGGACGCATGGGGTCCGCACAGGATGAACCGACTGACACGCCGCCTTCGCCAGCAAGGCGGCTCCCACAGGTTCGGCGCCGAACAGAAGTCATGGATCTGCCCCGGTCATTGTGGGAGCCGCGTTGGTGCGGGCGGCGTTCCGACGAATGCGGTTGACCAGCCAACAAAGAATCCCCCACGGGATCGCGTTCGCCGATAAGCCGATAAATGGTGTGTAACGACCTCAGGCGTTTTCAACTGAGCCAATGAAATTCGCCAGCTCCGGCGTCTTCGGGTTAGCCATCAATTCTCGCGGATCGCCCACCTCATGCACCTTGCCCTGGTGCATGAACACCAGCTTGTCGCCCACTTCCCGGGCGAAGCGCATTTCATGGGTCACCATGATTAGCGTCATGCCGTCTTTGGCCAGCTCCCGCACCACGCTGAGCACTTCGTTGACCAGTTCCGGGTCCAGCGCCGAGGTGATTTCGTCACACAGCAGCACCTTGGGCGACATTGCCAGCGCACGGGCGATGGCCACGCGCTGCTGCTGACCGCCAGACAGACGATCCGGGAACGCATCGAACTTTTCCCCAAGACCCACGCGGTTGAGCATTTCTTTCGCCAGCTTGGCCGCTTCAGCCTTGGAAGCTTTTTTCACGACTTGCGGCGCGAGCATGACGTTCTCGCCGACCGTCAGGTGCGGAAACAGGTTGAACTGCTGAAACACCATGCCGACTTTCTGTCGTAGGCTGCGCAGATCGGCCCGCGCCGCGTCCAGATACTCGCCGTCGACTTCGATCACGCCGTCGTTGATCGATTCCAGCCCGTTGAGCGTGCGCAGCAGCGTACTTTTGCCCGAGCCGCTGCGGCCGATGATCGCCACGACCTGGCCTTCTTCGACGCTCAGGTCGATGCCTTTGAGCACGTGGTGGTCGCCGTAGTATTTGTGCAGGGCGGAAATTCTAAGCAGAGGCATGAAGTCTCCTTTCCAGGTAGCGCGCGCTGAGCGACAGCGGGTAGCAAAGCAGGAAGTAGCCCAGGGCGACGAAGCCGTAGACCATGAAAGGCTGAAACGTGGCGTTGGCGAGCATGCCACCGGTCTTGGTCAACTCGGTGAAGCCGATGATCGAGGTCACGGCCGTGCCTTTGACCACCTGCACCGAAAACCCGACGGTCGGCGCAACCGCGATGCGCAAGGCTTGCGGCAGAATCACGTAACGCAGCTGTTCGACGCGGGTCAGGGCCAGGCTCGCCGAGGCCTCCCACTGACCGTTGGAGATCGACTCCACGCAACCTCGCCAGATTTCGGCCAGGTAAGCGCTGGTGAACAGCGTCAGGGCCAACGCCGCAGCGACCCAAGGCGAAATATCTACGCCCAGCAACGCAACGCCAAAGAACACCAGAAACAGTTGCATCAGCAGCGGCGTACCTTGAAATAGCTCGATGTAGGCGCGAGCCAGCGTACGGAACGCCGAGGTGTGCGAGATGCGCATCGTCATCACCAGCAGCCCGATGATGCCGCCGCCGATGAATGCCACCAGCGACAGCACCAGTGTCCATTGCAGCCCGGTGAGCAGGTTGCGCACGATGTCCCAGAGGGTGAAATCCATCAGCGGTTCCTCGCGATATAGCGACTGCCGATCCAGGCCAGCAACTGACGAATCATCAGGGCCATGAACAGGTAGATCAGCGTGGTAATGATGTACGTCTCGAAGGCGCGGAAGTTACGCGACTGAATGAAGTTCGCCGCGAAGCTCAGCTCTTCCGTGGCGATCTGCGAGCAGACTGCCGAACCGAGCATCACGATGATGATCTGGCTGCTCAGCGCGGGCCAGACCTTGCCCAGTGCGGGGATCAGCACCACGTAGCGGAACGTTTCGAAGCGCGTCATCGCCAGCGCAGCCGACGCCTCCAGCTGCCCGCGAGGAATCGCCTGAATGCCCGCCCGGATGATTTCCGTCGAGTAAGCCCCCAGGTTGACCACCATCGCCAGTACCGCCGCCTGCCACTCGGAAATCTGCAGCCCCAGCGAAGGCAGGCCGAAGAAGATGAAAAACAGCTGCACCAGAAACGGCGTGTTGCGTATCAGCTCGACGTAAACCCCGAACAGGGCCGAGAACGGTTGGATTTTCCAGGCTCTGACGATAGCGCCGACGATGCCGACTGCAACGCCCAGTAGGGTGCCGATAGCGGTCAGCTCAAGGGTGAACAGCGCGCCGCGCAGCAACAGGTCAGCGTTTTGCAGGACTGGAATGAAGTCGAACTGATACGCCATTTATAAGGCCTCAAAGCAACGAGCAGGAATCAGAGATCGGCTGGCAGTGGCTGTTTCAGCCAGGTTTGCGAGTTCTTTTCCAGCGCGCCGTCCTTCTTCGCCGCTTCCAATATCTCGTTGACCTTGGCCAACAGTTCAGGTTGGCCCTTGTTCACGCCGACGTAGACCGGCGAATCCTTGAGCTTCACTTTCAGCGCCGGGATGCGCTTCGGGTTCTTCTCGCTGATCGCAACCATGACCACGTTGCCGCTGGCGATCAGATCGGTCTGGTTGGCCAAGTAAGCCGCGATGGTCGAATTGTTGTCTTCGAAGCGCTTGATGGTCGCTTCCTTTGGCGCAACGGCGGTCAGCTCGATGTCTTCGATGGCACCACGGGTCACGCTGATGGTTTTGCCTTTCAGGTCGTCCACGCCGTTAATGGCCGCTTCAGGTGGGCCAAACACCGCCAGGTAGAACGGTGCGTAGGCGCGGGAGAAGTCGATGACCTTCTCGCGATCCGGGTTCTTGCCAAGGCTGGAAATCACCAGGTCCACTTTGCCGGTGGTCAGGAACGGGATGCGGTTGGTGCTGTTGACCGGGGTCAGTTCGAGTTTGACCTTCAGTTTGTCAGCGATCAGTTGTGCGGTGTCGATGTCCAGGCCGCGAGGTTTCATGTCCGGGCCAACCGAGCCGAACGGCGGGAAGTCCTGCGGTACGGCGACTTTCAGGGTGCCCCGTGCGGTCACATCGTCCAGGCCGTTGGCGTGGGCGGGGGCCTGGCCGAGCATCAGGCTGGCAAACAGGGCGGCAAGCAGAGCGCTGTAACGCTTGGTCATGTGACGTCTCCGAATCGAACGAATGTGTTGGCGATGCGTGTGTGATGATTCACCGCTTTTGCACAGCCCATGCCACTCTCTCTTTTGTGACCATGGAATGCGGGCTGGAAGGGGGTTGTGGTCTAACTGGTCTGAACAGTTGGCCTGCATCGCGCCCCGCTTTGGCGCGCCTGCAAGCCACGCCGCCCCTTGCTTGGGCGTCACTTGCCGAATCTTCGCGATGACTATAAAAGAGGATTTTTCCACCCTGATTGCGTCTGAACTCTCATGCACTCAAACCCGATTGCAGTACCCGAAGCGGCCTTTCAAGCGATCCGTAAACTGATTGCCGAACAGGGCTACGGCCCCGGCGACAGCCTGCCTTCGCAGCGGGATCTGGCAATTCGGCTGGGAGTCAGTCGCGCGTCTTTGCGTGAAGCGTTGTCATCACTTAGCGCGTTGGGCGTGGTCAGTGTGCAGCCCGGAAAAGGGGTGTTCGTTCAGGCGATTTCTGAACCACAACAGAGCACGAGCGGTTTTTCCTGGCCTTTCGCTGCCCATGCGTCGCCTTCCGAGACCTTTCAATTGCGCTATGCGCTGGAAGGGTTCGCGGCAGGCTTGGCCGCTGTGACCTTGACGGCCGATGAGCGTGATGTACTGGAGGATAACGTCGAAGCCATGCGGCTTGAGCTGAAGGCGGGTGATTTCGACAGCGCCGCGAAGCTGGATTTCGATTTCCACCGGCGCATTCTGGTGGCCAGCGGCAATCAGGCGATTCTCGGCATCATCACCGCCAGCGCCGACATCTTTCTGGAAAGCCAGAAACTACCGTTCATCCGGGCGGGCAGGGCGATGGAGACCTGGCAGGAGCACCGCAAGATCCTCCGTGCTCTGGCGCGCAATGCTTCCGGTCCCGCGCAGAAGGCGATGCAGGAGCATATAAGAGGAGCGGCGTTGCGTACGGGGATCGTGTTCGTTGCGCCGTCTGGCTGAAAACGAGGAGCCGTTTGTCATTTAAGAGTCGGCACGCTCTCAGGGTTCTAAAATTAAGGTGCTGCCGGAAGGAGCATGGAGGCAGTCGACTGTTCGCATGAATGAAAAGGAGCTTTCTCATGAGCAAGTTAGACATCGTTACAGACGCTGATTTCGATCAGCAAGTTGATAGAGCTGAAATTCCTGTGTTGGTGTTCTTCACTGCCCCTTGGTGTGGCCCAGGCAAAATGTGCCTCCCTTTTCTTGAGGGGCTGAAGGATGATTACAATGGCAAGGCTCTAATTTTTCAAATGGACGCGGATGAAAACCCCGATACGGTCGCAAGATTCGCCATTCAATCTCTGCCGACGGCAAAGATATTCAAGAAAACCATCCGCACGCTGATCGGAGCCCAGCCTAAGGAAAACTTTAAGGCTGAACTTGATTCCGTTATCAATTAGTCCTAGCTGGCGCCAGGTTTAGATTGGCTGTCGGCGCCTTCCTGTCCTTCGGTTCGGCCAGGAACTCTCTGACCCTTGATTAGTCTTCCCTCCTGCTGTCATAGCAAGAGACAATCGCCTCAGCCTTCCTGTCACGCGTTGACACAGTTATGATGACCCACGTTTTTTTGCCTATGACCTCGGAGAATTCTCATGAGTAGCGACCTTATCAAACACGTCAGCGACGCGAG
Source organism: Pseudomonas sp. Pseu.R1 (assembly GCF_045764065.1). Classification (NCBI taxonomy): domain Bacteria; kingdom Pseudomonadati; phylum Pseudomonadota; class Gammaproteobacteria; order Pseudomonadales; family Pseudomonadaceae; genus Pseudomonas; species Pseudomonas sp. Pseu.R1. The sequence goes on from NZ_JBJGEE020000001.1 coordinate 3,718,954, forward strand.
CTTCGAAGCCGATGTCCTGAAGGCTAGCGGCCCTGTGCTGGTGGATTACTGGGCTGAATGGTGTGGCCCTTGCAAAATGATTGCCCCGGTTCTGGATGATATCGCCGGTACCTACGAAGGCAAACTGACCATTGCCAAGCTGAACATCGACGAAAACCAGGAGACTCCGGCCAAGCACGGCGTGCGTGGCATTCCGACCCTGATGCTGTTCAAGGACGGCGAAGTCGCGGCGACCAAGGTCGGCGCACTGTCCAAGTCGCAGCTGCAAGCATTCCTCGACGCCAACATCTGATGGCGCTAAAGCCCCGCAAAACGCGGGGCTTTTTTCGGGCGTTGCACTAGACGCTCAGAAAATCAAGTGGTACATTCGGCCCCGCAACGGCTTCTCCGTTGCCCCCTGCATAGCCGTCGCCGACGTTCTCCTTTCGATTTGTACGCGATCCTGTCGCCTTCTCTGCGGCGCGGCCTCATTAAGCCAAAAGCTTAATTTCCCCTCATACATGATTACGTCATTCCTATATGAACCTGACTGAACTCAAGCAAAAGCCTATTACCGATCTGCTCGAAATGGCCGAACAGATGGGCATTGAAAATATGGCCCGTTCGCGCAAGCAGGATGTGATTTTCTCCCTGCTGAAGAAGCACGCCAAAAGCGGCGAGGAAATCTCGGGTGATGGCGTGCTGGAGATCCTCCAGGATGGCTTCGGCTTCCTCCGCTCTGCAGACGCTTCTTACCTCGCTGGCCCCGACGACATCTACGTCTCGCCAAGCCAGATCCGCCGTTTCAACCTTCGCACCGGTGACACCATTGTCGGCAAGATCCGCCCACCGAAGGAAGGCGAGCGTTACTTCGCACTGCTCAAGGTCGACACCATCAACTTCGACCGTCCTGAAAATGCGAAGAACAAGATTCTGTTCGAAAACCTGACACCGCTGTTCCCCAACGAGCGCCTGAAAATGGAAGCCGGTAACGGCTCCACTGAAGACCTCACCGGTCGTGTGATCGACCTGTGTGCCCCGATCGGCAAGGGCCAGCGTGGTTTGATCGTCGCGCCGCCAAAAGCGGGCAAGACCATCATGCTGCAGAACATCGCAGCCAACATTACCCGTAACAACCCTGAGTGCCATCTGATCGTTCTGCTGATCGATGAGCGCCCGGAAGAAGTGACCGAAATGCAGCGCACCGTGCGCGGCGAAGTGGTTGCCTCTACCTTCGATGAGCCACCAACCCGTCACGTGCAGGTCGCCGAAATGGTGATCGAAAAGGCCAAGCGCCTGGTCGAGCACAAGAAAGACGTGGTCATTCTGCTCGACTCCATCACCCGTCTGGCTCGTGCCTACAACACCGTCATCCCAAGCTCCGGCAAGGTACTGACCGGTGGTGTCGATGCTCACGCGCTGGAAAAGCCGAAGCGTTTCTTCGGTGCGGCCCGTAACATCGAAGAAGGCGGCTCGCTGACCATCATCGCCACCGCGCTGGTTGAAACCGGCTCGAAGATGGACGAAGTGATCTACGAAGAATTCAAAGGCACCGGCAACATGGAACTGCCTCTGGATCGCAAGATCGCTGAAAAGCGCGTCTTCCCAGCCATCAACATCAACCGTTCCGGTACTCGCCGCGAAGAGCTGCTGACGGCCGACGACGAACTGCAGCGCATGTGGATTCTGCGCAAGCTGCTGCACCCGATGGATGAAGTCGCTGCCATCGAGTTCCTGGTCGACAAGCTGAAAACGACCAAGACCAACGATGAGTTCTTCCTGTCGATGAAGCGTAAGTAAGACAGGCGCAAGTCATGCGTTGAGCGGCATACGCCGAACGGCGGTGGAAAAATGGTGCCCCTTTCGGCACCATTTTTTTCGGATTTCGAAAACAAGAAAGCGGGACAAGGAGCGTCATGCATACGTTTGGCAATCGTCGAGACATCGACGGGCTGCGCGCTTTGGCTGTCATTCCGGTGGTGCTGTACCACTTCGGATTTGGCCTCTTCAGTGGCGGCTTTGTGGGTGTCGATGTGTTTTTCGTCATCTCCGGCTTTCTGATTACCTCGATCATTTTTCGGGAAATCAGCGCGGGACGCTTCAGTTTTGTCGATTTCTGGGCGCGTCGCGCCCGCCGCATCATTCCAGCTCTGAGCGTCATGATGCTCGCTGCGCTGGCGGTCGGCTGGGTGCTGATGCCCGCCAATGACTACTCGCAGCTAGGCCGCGCAGTGCGGTATCAGGCGATGTTCGTCTCCAACATTCTGTTCATGCGCCAGGACGGGTATTTCAACCCTGCATCGGATTTCAAACCGCTGCTGCACACCTGGTCGCTGTCGGTCGAAGAGCAGTACTACATTCTCTTTCCGTTACTCATGGTGCTGTTGACCCGCTATCTCCGGCATTGGCGCTGGATATTGTTGGGCCTGCTGATTGTGTCGTTTGCGCTCAACATCGCGGTGATCAAGCGTCAGCCCGATGCGGCATTTTTCCTGTTGCCGATGCGTGCGTGGGAGTTGCTGTGCGGCGCGATGCTGGCGGTGTTTCCGGTGTCTGATCGCAAATTCTCGCCATGGCTGTATCAGGGCGTCAGTCTGGCCGGGCTGCTGGCCGTGCTGTACGCCATCTTTGGACTCGACAAATACACGCCGTTTCCCGGCTGGGCCGCATTACTGCCCGTGTTGGGCGCGACGGCGATGATTTGGGCCAACGGGCACGCCTCGACATGGGCGGGGCGCCTGTTGAGCGGGCGCGCGATGGTTGCTGTCGGTCTGATTTCCTACTCGTGGTATCTGTGGCACTGGCCGGTGTTCGTCTACGCCAACGCCGTTTCGGTCGATGGTATGCAGGCGTTGGAGGCGAGTGGATGGGTCATCCTGACGTTGGTGCTGGCATGGCTCAGTTGGCGTCTGATTGAATTGCCGTTCCGCGAAAAACGTCTGTTGGCAGGGCGCAAGCCGGTATTGTTCGCCGGTCTGACAGCACTTTTAGTGATCGGCTTCGCAGGGCAGGTTGTGCGCTCCGGCGATGGCATTCCTGATCGACTGTCAGGGCAGGCGCTGCAATATGCGCAGGCCCGAGACTGGCAGCGAGGACAAAAAGAATGCTTGCTGCAGCGCGACAGCGAAGACATGAGCAAGATCTGCCGTTTCGGTGGCGACGAACAGACGCCTCCGATGCAACTGGTCTGGGGCGACAGCCATGCCGCCGCGCTCAAGCCTGCCATTGAAGCTGATGCCGAGCGTTATGGCATCCCGGTGTGGTTAGCGAGCCTATCAGGCTGCCTGCCGATTCTGGGGCATGAAACGCGCCCGCAATGTCAGGATTTCAATCAGGCCACGCTGCAATCCATTCGCGAACACAAGATCCGAGACGTTGTGCTCGCGGCGCGCTGGAGCCTCTATCTCTACGGCGAAGAAGACGGAGACATGCAGCATGTGCTGTACCGCGATGACAGTCGCGCTATTGCGGAACAGGAGATCGCCAAAGACCTGAGCGCCATGGTGCGCAGCGTGCGAGAGACCGGCGCACGGGTTTGGATCTTCAAAGAGGTGCCGTTGCAGCGACAGGGGACGGTGGCGCGTTTGGCCAGTCTGGCGATGGTGGGCCGGTCTGCCGAGAAGCTGGGGCGGCCGATTGCCGAGCACCTGGCGCGTCAGCGGTTTTTCAATCAACTGTTTACTCAATTGAGCGCGCAGGACCCCAACGTTCGGGTTCTGGATCCGACGCCCTTGATGTGCCCGGATGGCGTCTGTCGCGCCGAATTCGATGGCTATTCGCAATACATGGACGAAAATCACCTCTCCGACAAGGGCGGTGAGCGCATGAAGCCTTTATTGGCGCCGATATTCTTGAGTGAAAACGCCGTTCGGGGCGGATGATTGCGTGTCAGGCTGCTGCCGTCGGCCGCGAGAGCAGGTAGGATGTGCGTCTATTTGTTAAGTGGCCGGGTTAATGAAATTCAACGACCTACGGGATTTCGTGCAGCAGCTTGAGCAGCGCGGAGAACTGAAACGCATCCAGGTACCCATTTCGCCTGTGCTGGAAATGACCGAAGTCTGCGACCGGACCCTCCGCAACAAGGGACCGGCCCTGCTGTTCGAGAAACCCACGGGCTTTGATATTCCGGTGCTCGGCAATCTGTTTGGTACGCCCGAGCGCGTGGCCATGGGCATGGGCGCGGAATCTACCGAAGAGCTGCGGGAAATCGGCAAGCTGCTGGCCTTCCTCAAAGAGCCCGAGCCACCGAAGGGGCTGAAAGACGCCTGGTCGAAGCTGCCCATCTTCAAAAAGGTCATCTCGATGGCGCCGAAAGTCGTCAAGGACGCGCCGTGCCAAGAAGTGGTCATCGAAGGCGATGACGTCGATCTGGGCATGCTCCCGGTGCAGACCTGCTGGCCCGGCGATGTCGGACCGTTGATCACGTGGGGGTTGACGGTCACCAAAGGCCCGAACAAAGAACGCCAGAATCTGGGCATCTATCGCCAGCAAGTGATTGGTCGCAACAAGGTCATCATGCGCTGGCTCAGCCATCGTGGCGGCGCGCTGGATTTCAAGGAATGGTGCGACAAGCATCCCGGACAGCCTTTCCCTGTCTCGGTTGCGCTGGGTGCTGACCCTGCAACCATCCTCGGTGCGGTTACACCCGTCCCGGACAGTCTTTCCGAGTATGCGTTTGCCGGTCTGCTGCGGGGCAATCGCACAGAACTGATCAAATGCCGGGGCAACGACCTGCAAGTGCCATCAAGTGCGGAAATCGTGCTCGAAGGTGTGATTCATCCGGGCGAAATGGCCGATGAAGGCCCTTACGGCGACCACACCGGCTATTACAACGAGGTCGATCGCTTCCCGGTGTTCACCGTCGAACGTATCACCCATCGCATCAAGCCGATTTACCACAGCACCTACACCGGACGCCCGCCGGATGAGCCTGCGATTCTGGGTGTGGCGCTGAACGAAGTGTTCGTGCCGATCCTGCAAAAGCAGTTCCCGGAGATCACCGATTTCTACCTGCCGCCGGAAGGCTGCTCGTACCGCATGGCCGTCGTGACCATGAAGAAGCAGTATCCAGGCCACGCCAAGCGCGTGATGTTGGGTGTCTGGTCGTTTTTGCGACAGTTCATGTACACCAAGTTCGTTATCGTCACCGACGACGACATCAACGCGCGCGACTGGAATGACGTCATCTGGGCAATCACCACGCGCATGGACCCCAAGCGCGACACGGTGATGATCGACAACACGCCGATCGACTACCTGGATTTCGCGTCGCCAGTGTCCGGGTTGGGTTCAAAAATGGGCCTTGATGCCACGCACAAATGGCCGGGCGAGACGACGCGTGAGTGGGGGCGTGCCATCGTCAAGGACGACGCCGTTACTCGCCGTATCGATGAAATCTGGAATCAGCTGGGAATAGATTGATGCGCGTAACCTTGCAGCCGTCGGGCGCAGTACTTGAGACATTGCCCGGCGAGCCTATCCTCGATGCCGCCCAGCGACTGGGCTACGAATGCCCGCAGAGCTGTCGCAACGGCAATTGCCATATCTGCTCCGCGCTGCTGGTCGAAGGCCATGTCGAACAGGCCGGTGAGCTGCGGGGGCACGGCGAAATCTACACCTGCATCGCGGTGCCGCAGCAAGATTGTGTGGTGGTGTGGGACAGCGTGCTGCCGCTGGGCGAGTTGCCAGTGCGCAAGTTTGGCTGTCAGGTTGCCGAATGCGTCGAAGTGGGCGGTGATGTCTGGCGTGTCACGTTGCGCGCCCCGGCAGGCAAGCCGCCGCGCTATCACGCCGGGCAGTACCTGATGATCGCGCGGGACGACGGTGAAAAATCAGCGTTCTCCATGGCCTCGTCACCAGAAAGCGGCCGGGATCTGGAAATCCATGTTCTGGCGCGAGAAGCCAGCGCGCAAAACCTGATCAAGCAGCTTCAGCGCGACGGTACGGCCCGCGTTGAACTGCCGTTCGGTGACACTCATCTGGGTGAGCTGCCTGACGGCCCGCTGGTGTTGATCGCTGCAGGCACCGGCATGGGGCAGATGCACAGCCTGATCGAGCACTGCCGCTCCAAGGGGTTCTCCTATCCCGTGCATGTTTACTGGGGCGTGCGTCGTCCGGAAGATTTCTACGAACTCAAGCATTGGGATGAGTGGAAAACCCTGCCTAACCTGCACCTGCACAAAATCGTCAGCGATCTTTGCGGATGGGAAGGGCGCTGTGGTCTGCTGCATGAGGCGGTCTGTGAGGACTTTGCGGACCTGAAGTCGATTCAGGTCTACGCCAGCGGGTCGCCCAATATGGTCTATTCGACCCTCGACGCATTGGTGGTGGCGGGCATGGACGCTCGGCAGATGCGTGCGGATGTGTTCGCCTACGCCCCTCGTTCCTGAGTGCGCAATTAGAACCTGAGTCCGACGTTGACCATCGCGGCGGAATTGCCCAGCAGCTCAAGCTCGGCGGTCACAGGCTTGACGCTGACGCCCACGCCGGGAATCAGCGCAGGCGCGATGCCGAAGCGATTGAGTGGGATTTTGTCGCGATATTCGCCTTTATAGCCATACAGCAATCCGCCTGTGAGCTTGGCATAAAACGGATGAAGGCTGCTGTTAAAGCGCTTTCCGCCGTAGGCATAAATGGATCGCTGATCGAACGAATTGCGAAAAAACGCCGCGCCATACAGCCACCCCGACGCCTCATTGCGCTCCAGACCAATGAGATTTTGATGATTGTTGTGCTCTGGGGACGGCGAGAAATGGCGCGTGTACACGCTCGTTTGTAACTGCCAGAAACCCTCGTCCTTCGATGCCTCGACAGGCTGCTCGGCCGATGCCGTGCCGCCCAATAAAATCAGGGTCAATGCCATTTTGAATCTGTTCACGTGGTGTCTCTTCGCTCATTAGCGCGCACGAGGCGCGAACGAGCGGACTTATACGTAAGCAGGCTCTTGGCTCGTAAGCTGAACATTCCGACGTTGCTGTAGGAATCGTCTGATTTTTGCTCGCCGACAAATGGTCAATGCCCCACAAGCCCCGTCCAGCCGGGCGGTGCGTCGCATGGAGTGCGAATTGCATCGAGAATTGGGCATTGTCTGCTTTTCTGGCGTGACGGATTGCGTCAGGGTTGAGTCTGATAGGGCAAATGGTCGTGATGTGGAACGCCTGCCGTGCGCGACCTGTTTCACGTGTATTCAGCGCAAGGCCGATCTTTTCAAGATCGGAAGGACGCCAGATGGGGAATCAAATCAATAGCTTGGTGGCTGCCGTTCATGACGGATTGGGGCTTTCCTATCCCCCGGTCATCGACTTGGGGCCGAAGCTGACCCATGAGCAACTGCTCGCTTCCATGCACGCCACTCTGTCGCGTCATGAGGGTGGTCCGGTGTGGTTGTTCGCGTATGGGTCACTGATCTGGCGCCCCGAATGCTCCGCAGTGGAGCGTCAGCGCGGTCGAGTGCATGGCTACCATCGCGGCCTTTATCTCTGGTCTCACGAGCATCGCGGCACGCCCGAGCAACCGGGTCTGGTGTTTGGTCTGGATCGTGGCGGCTCCTGTAGCGGATTCGCTTACCGCCTGCCTGAAGAAAACATCGAAGAATCGCTGTTGGCGTTGTGGCAGCGGGAAATGCCATATCCCTCATACCGTCCGCACTGGCTCAGTTGCCGACTGGAAGATGGCACCAAGGTGCAGGCGTTGGGGTTCGTACTTGAAAGGCATCTGCCCAGTTACGCCGGTAACTTGCCAGACAGCGTGCTGACCCAAGTCCTGGCCAGCGCCAGTGGGCGCTATGGCACTACGTGGGAGTACGTCGAGCAGACCATCCACGCGCTGCGCAATCACGCGATGCCTGATGTCAGTCTGGAGAAGCGCTTCAAGCGCTGCAGGCCGGTGTTGTTGGCGGTTTGATCCTACGGGCTTGCGGTGATCTCTGTAGCAGCATGGCTTGCTGGCGTCGGCGATGTTGAGTACGCCACCGCCGACAAGCCGGACTGCTACAGAAAGACCTCCGGCTTTAAGCCATCGCCTCCCGCGACTGACTCGCCACCCGCGTATGTCGCAGCGTCGGCGCCAGGAACACCATCGACAGCACACAAGCACTGACCAGAATCACGAACCCGCCATCCCAGCCAAAGTGGTCCACGGTGTAGCCCATCAGCGCACTGGCCGCGACCGAGCCGCCCAAGTAGCCGAATAGCCCCGTAAAGCCCGCCGCCGTGCCCGCTGCCTTCTTCGGCGCCAACTCTAGCGCCTGCAAACCAACCAGCATCACTGGCCCGTAAATCAGGAAGCCGATGGAGATCAGCGCGATCATGTCGATGGTCGGATTGCCCGGAGGGTTGAGCCAGTACACCAGCGTTGCCACGGTCACCAGCAGCATGAACACGATGCCGGTCAGGCCGCGGTTACCACGGAAAATCTTGTCCGACATCCAGCCACACAGCAGCGTGCCTGGAATTCCGGCCCACTCATAGAAGAAGTACGCCCACGATGTTTTATCGACATCGAAGTGCTTGGCTTCTTTGAGGTACGTGGGTGCCCAGTCCAGCACGCCGTAGCGCAGCAAATAGACGAACACGTTGGCCAGCGCGATGTACCAGAGCATTTTGTTGCGCAGCACGTATTTGACGAAGATTTCCTTGGCGCTGAATTCTTCTTCGTGGCTCGCGTCGTAGCCTTCCGGGTAGTCGTTCTTGTACTCCTCAACCGGTGGCAGGCCGACCGACTGCGGGGTGTCGCGCATCGTGGCGAAAGCGAACAGCGCCACGAACAGCGCAACGGCTGCAGGCACATAGAACGCCGCGTGCCAGTCGTTGGTCCAGCCCAGACCGAGTAGGAACAGCGGACCAATCAGACCGCCACCGACGTTGTGCGCCACGTTCCACACCGACACCACGCCGCCGCGCTCCTTCTGCGACCACCAGTGCACCATCGTCCGCCCGCTTGGCGGCCAACCCATGCCCTGCGCCCAGCCGTTGATGAACAGCAGAATAAACATGATCGTCACGCTCGACGTCGCCCAAGGCGCAAAGCCGAACACGAACATCACCAGCGCTGAAATAAGCAAGCCAAACGGCAGGAAGTAGCGCGGGTTGGAGCGATCCGACACCAGCCCCATCAGGAATTTAGACAGGCCATATGCGATGGCAATCGCCGAAATCGCCACCCCCAGTTCACCCCGGGTGTAGCCCTGATCGATCAGGTACGGCATGGCCAAAGAAAAGTTCTTGCGCAGCAGGTAGTAACCCGCATAACCGAAGAAGATGCCCGCAAAAATCTGCCAGCGCAGGCGGCGATACGTAGGGTCGACACGCTCGGCAGGCATGCGGGCCTGATGCGCGGCAGGTCGGAAAAAGGCAAACATCGACACACTCCAGATTGTTCGTATTGTTATGCGAAATCGAATATTACATTTTCATTACAGAAAATAGGAAGGCTTCTCAACGACGAAAATTCCGGAATGAGGCGGTTTTTCGTGTTGGATTACGAACATGGCGTGAATGTGTATCCGAGGGTTACTGCTTTCAGAAGCATCCTACTTGAGAACCGGAATCGATCACCTTACTGGCATTGAGCCCACGGCCTACCATCGCTGCCATCGATAGATCAGCTTTTAGGGGGTGGGTGTGGAAATCATCGCGTTTATTTGGTCACTGCTCTTTCAGTCCGAAGCACAGCCAGAAGAGTGGTTAGTGCCCATTTCCTCTCCCTCTCCGGTGTACCCCGGACACCTCTCGCGTGCGGAGTACGTAGGTAAGGTCCGCGTTTATCTTGAACTCGGTGACACTGGCGACGTTCTCGGCGTTCGTACCGTGGAGAGTTCACATCCCGACTTTGCTCGCGCGGTCACGCAGGCTACTAAGCAATGGCGATTCAAGCCTTGGATGGTTTCTGATACGCACCCGCCGACAACCGAGGTGATGCTTCTGGTGCTTTTCGGCGGACAGGAGATCGAAGCGTTTTCACCTGACGTCACGGTCGGTCTGGAAAGCGTCCTCTGCACTTATCTGAATAAGGAAGTGTCCCTCAGTCGGCTGGACTATCCCTTGGCACCGCTCAGAGATGTCGACCTGTTCGCCTACACCCTCGAATCTCTGAATGGCGCCTATGTGAAGGCGAAGGTGCCTGACCTGGCATCCCGAAAAGACTTGCTTCAGCAAATGATCAGGGCGACTCCAGAAGTTGCCGAGCAATGCCGCGCTCATCCCGAGCGACGGTACATCGATTTCCTGCCCAAGGATGTGCGAACAGCGATCAGTTGGGCCTGAAGTAACTCACTGTCTGAGACATGATTAAAAATGAACGGAGTCAGGACGTGGCAACGACGAAATCGTATCTTTTAAGCCTGCTGTTTCTGGTGGTCGGCGCACTGGAGGCAGCGCCCGAAAAAGAGCTGGAATTTGACGTACAAACAGCTCCTCGTTTCCCTCGTTCGCTTTATGAGGAAGGTGTGTCAGGCGTGGTGATCATGGAGTTCAGCGTACGCAATGATGGCTCAGTCACTGACGTGAAAGTTGTCGACAGCTCGCACGTCAAATTTGCCCAGTCGGCAGTGCGAGCAGTGGCCCAGTGGCGCGCCCAACCTTGGCAGGTAAAGCCTGGTTTACCGGGCGTCCGGACCTTCAGGGAAGAACTCTATTTTAGTCATTCCAAAGAAGGGAGTAACCCGCATCGCTGGGTGCGCCAGAGCGTCCGCAGGGCGTCTTGTACCAAATTCAATAAAGCGATGGCCGACTTCCAAGCCCATTCGCCCGAGCGAGCGTGGGTCGACATGCACTATTTCGCTTACACCTTCAAAGTGCTGGCGAGATCGGCGACTCGGCTAAAGATGACCGACGAGCAAAGAGAAGAGACGGGGGATGCGTTGGTTGCCGCTGTCCCGCAGATTGTCGCGATGTGCAAGGCGCAGCCGGAGATGCGTTATCGGGATACGGTGCCGGAAGAGATTCGGGGGATGCTTTGAACGGGTGGTCAGTAGGGCCCGAATGATAAGAGTTCAGTGAAGTATTGACCTGATATCGGGCAATACAGAAGTGTAAGTGCAAGTCGAGAGCCAGTATCTGGTCGCGAAACTGAATTCTAACGAAATTTTATTTTTCGAAGCGGGAGATAGCTATGAGGTGTCAAGTTTCAGAGGTGAGCCAGAGGCTGAACTGCGCTCAGTTTCAAGAAGTAATAATGGCAGTAGTGAAGGTGTTATCTATTTCGGTCGCGATGCTGATATCTGCGAGAGTAGACGCAAACTTCAAAATTGAACCGATAGGCGCGCCTGTCGTGAAATTTCAAGGTGATGCACCAAGCGACACGCGCAGAGTTCAGGTGGAGTACACCGTACATTACGACGGGCACATTACCGACGTTGAAGTCATGACTCCTACCGATGCGGCCTTCGAAGAGGCCGCCAAGGCGGCGGTTTCCGAATGGAGGTTCAAACCTTGGCCTCGGGATGGTAATCCTGAAGCAGTCAGGCTTTCCGTTATATTGAATCGAGGAGAGGCCGGCGGATTGAGAGCTGCATTCAGAAGAAATGTTCTGAATTTAAAGTGTGACGATCTCAATAAAAGGATCGATGAAGCTAAAGTTAAAGACCCCGGTTTTAACTCGCGTAAATTAGATATTTATACGGAGTCTTCCGTTGTTTTGGATCTGCTACCTCGTCCTGGTAATAATATTTCTTATCAGGAAGCAGAAAGCTGGAGGATGTATTTTAGCGGAGTTTTCCCGAGCGTTTTGAGGGGGTGTCGGGCTAACCCTTCGTCGCTTTACATAGACCAGTTGCCGGAACTTATGCGGCGTCGACTCCCACAGGCTGTAACTCAGTAGTAACAGCCCGCTCTACTTTAAACAGGCCCGTTGTACTACGGGCTTGCGCGCTTATCGCCTCACCTTCACCACCACCTTCCCAACCGCCTTCCTTTGCCCCAACGAATCAATCGCTTCCCCCGCTTTCTCCAGCGGATAAACCTTCGACACCAACGGCTTCAACTTCCCTTCCCCAAACCACGCAAACAACTGCTGAAAATTCGCCGCGTTGTCCTGTGGCTGCCTCTGAGCAAACGAACCCCAGAACACGCCGACCACTGACGCGCCTTTCAACAGGGCGATGTTCACCGGTAGTTCGGGAATCCGCCCGCTGGCGAAGCCGACGACGAGGAGGCGGCCGTTCCAGGCGAGGGCGCGGGCGGCCTGGTCGAAGAGGTCGCCGCCGACGGGGTCATAGATGACGTCCACGCCGTTGCCGTTGGTGAGGCGCTTGAGTTCGTCTTTCAGGCTGGTTTCGCTGTAGTTGATAAGCTCGTCGGCGCCTGCGTTTTTAGCGACTTCGAGTTTGTCGGCGCTGCTGGCGGCGGCGATGACGCGGGCGCCCATGGCTTTGCCGATTTCGACCGCCGCCAGGCCCACGCCGCCGGAGGCGCCGAGGACGAGGAGGGTTTCGCCGGGTTGCAGGTTGGCGCGCTGTTTGAGGGCGTGCATGGAGGTGCCGTAGGTCATGCTGAATGCGGCGGCAGTGATGAAGTCCATTGCCTCGGGGATGGGTAGGACGTTGTAGCCTGCGACGGCAATCTGTTCGGCGAAACTGCCCCAGCCGGTAAGGGCCATGACGCGGTCGCCGACTTTCAGGTGGCTGACTTTCTCGCCCACGGCTGCGATAACGCCCGAGGCTTCGCCGCCCGGCGAGAACGGGAAAGGTGGTTTGAACTGGTATTTGCCTTCGATGATCAGGGTGTCGGGGAAGTTGACCCCGGCGGCGTGCACGTTGAGCAGAATTTCGTTTTTCTTTGGCTCAGGCGTTGGAATATCTTCCAGCACCAGGGTTTCGGCGGGGCCAAAGGCTTTGCAGAGCACGGCTTTCATCGAGGGCTATTCCTTTTCCGGTGATGGCCGATAAGTGTAGGTAGAGGGGATTTGGGGTCAATGAGCATGCCCCGGCCTGATAGGCGTGCATAAGCTGAAGTAAGCTATGGCGCGAACCGGATTGAGGAGCGGACTGTGAAAGCGTGGATTTTGATGTTGTTGGCGTTGTCGATGCCTGTCGTGGCCATGGCCGAAGAGGGCGGTGGTGAGAAGGAAGACCCGAACAAGGTGTCCTACGTGGCTCTGACCCCGCCGTTCGTAGGCAATTACGCGCTGGACGGTGGACCGAAACTGCACGTCTACAAGGCTGACGTGGCCCTGCGTGTCACTGGTGCTGAAGCGCAGAAGCTGGTCAAGGCCAATGAGCCGCTGATTCGCAACCAATTGGTCGCGCTGTTCACTCAGCAAACCGTCGACAGCATGAGCAACGTGGACGCCAAAGAGAAACTGCGTCAGGAGGCGTTGAAGCAGACGCAGCAGGTGTTGAGCCAGGAGACCGGCAAGCCTGTGGTGGATGATTTGCTGTTCAACAACTTTATTGCGCAGTGATGTCTTTCTTTTTGTAGGAGATAACCTGCCGCCCCGGCGGCGCGCTTTCGTACAGCAAACACCGGACCCTGTGGGAGCCGGCTTGCTGGCGAAGGCGGTGGTTCTGTGACGAATGCGCTGGCTGATAGTTTGCATTCGCCAGCAGGCCGGCTCCCACAGTGTTTAGCGGTGGCGATTAAATCAGCGCAGTGCCAGTACCGCTGCCCACTGTTCGGGCGTTACCGGCATGACGGAAAGCCGACTGCCTTTTTGTACGAGAGGCAGTTGCTCCAGTGCTGTCTGCTGTTTGAGGTAGCCCAGGCTCAGCACTTTGGGGAAGGTTTCGACGAAGCCGACGTCAATGGCGCTCCAGGGATTCTTTTCTGCGCTGGCCTTCATATCGAAGTAATGGCTGCTCTTGTCCAGCGCTGTAGGATCCGGGTACGCGGCTTCGGTGATTTTGCCGATGCCCGCAATGCCTGGCTCCGGGCAGCTTGAGTGATAGAAAAAAAACTCGTCGCCCACCGCCATCGCACGCAGAAAGTTGCGCGCCTGGTAATTGCGCACGCCGTCCCATCGGGTTTGGCCGAGCTTTTGCAGGCCTGTGATCGACAGTTCGTCGGGCTCGGATTTCATCAGCCAATAGGCCATTTTCTGGGGCTCCTGGAGGCGGTCTGGACAGGTTGTCCGACGCTTTTATGACAAACCGACAGTCGGTTGACGCCAGTATTTGCGTGTTGGTTCACGTTCACGCAGAATGCCGCAATTTTAAGCGCTACACCGTTACGGGCCTATTGAAACACGCCACGGACGACAGGTTTTTGATGTGCCAAAGGGGGGCAATCAATGCAACGCAAGCCGGATTTACTATGGATTTTGGTCATTTTGTTCGGCTTGGGTATTGTCACCACCGGTTACGCGCAAAGTCTGTGGGCTTCCAAAACCGATGCACCGGTTGAGATCACTCAGCAGCAGCAACAGCAGCCGTTTCGTCGTTGATGTTGCATCATCTGCCGTAAACACTTCCTTGCCGACTTGATTGCCCTCGTGGGAGCCGGCATTGCTGGCGAATGCGGCTTGTCAGTTCATGCATGTGTCAATGATCCACTGCTTTCGCCAGCAAGCCGGCTCCCACAGGTTCGGCGTCGAACGTAATGTTTGGATTCTGCGCGGTTATTGTGGGAGCCGCCTCTGGTGGCGAATGAGGTTGGACAGCCAACATAGAATCTCCCACAAGCACCGCATCCAGCACGCAAGCGTGCGGAGTCGCTGTTAACGAAACGCTCTGCTACGCCAAGTACCAACGCTTGTCCGACACCGTTCCCTGCAACGGCACATCCCAACTGGCCACCGCCAGCTTTTCGACCTTCTGACATTCATGAGCCAGCCCTAGCAAAACCGGCTTCTGCCAGGCTTTGCGACGTGCGCGATACGCCAGGCTACGGTCATAGAAACCGCCGCCCATGCCCAGTCGACCGCCCTGATCGTCGAAACCCACCAGCGGCATCAAAATCAGATCCAGTGCCCAGATCTTGCGTTGCTGACGTGGGTTGATGTGTGGCTCAGGGATACGAAAACGATTGGGTCTGAGCCGATCACCCGGCTTGATGCGCTGAAATACCATCTTGGTGCGCGGCCAGGGACTCAGCACGGGGAGGTACGTCTTCTTGCCTCGACGCTGCGCTTCGCGCAGCAACAGTCGCGGGTCGATTTCGCCGTCCATCGGGAGGTAGAGTGAAACATGCCGTGCGCGCCGAAAAAGCGGGTTTTGCGCCAGTTGCCGGTACAAACCCTGCGCCGCTTGTCGTTGTTCGGCGCGGCTGAGTGATCGGCGGGCCTTGCGCAACAGGCGACGTAATTGCGGGCGGGAAAGGGTCGAGGGATCGTTCAGGGAAGCAGCGCCAGAAGAGGTCATGCGGCGGGTCCGTGATTTTTGAACGTGGCTTTGGAGAAGAGCGTGAAGCCAGAACGACTCACGATCCCCACCGCCAGACCGGCGGCCTGGCGATGGGTTGAAGATTCGAGACTCCCCGACGAACCGCTGTCGGTGTAGCCCTTGAACCCGAAAGTTCAAGGTGGAGATTGCAGGAGGCTTTAAGGCTTTCCGTCGAGCGGACATGCACACCAACCCCAACGTGCAACCCCCGTGGTTGTGCGTATCGGCTCAGGGACATGACCGACTGGCAAGCACTCCAGGGAGCGGGCGCCAGTATACCGAATGATGTTTGAACAATCAGCCTTGTGCTTTATCCGAATCCGTGGCAAGGGCCAGATCCACGCGTTCGAGCAGGTCACGCACTTGTTCGCGGGTCGCGCCGCCGGTTTGCGATTCAGGGCGCTCCTGTTTGTGCAGCAGATCGTGAGTGATGTTCAAGGCTGCCATCACTGCGATGCGGTCGGCACCGATGACTTTGCCGCTGCTACGGATTTCACGCATCTTGCTGTCCAGATAGCGTGCAGCGCTGACCAGGTTGGTGCGCTCTTCCTGAGGGCAGATGATCGAATACTCTTTGTCGAGGATTTGCACAGTGATGCTGTTGCCGTTACTCATGAGTCTTGCTCCAGGGCCTTGAGGCGCGAAATCATCGACTCGACCTTCTGCCGGGCGATTTCGTTCTTTTCAATGAGGTGAGCGCGTTCCTCGCGCCAGGTTTTTTCCTGAGCTAATAGGAGTCCGTTTTGGCTCTTTAGTTGCTCGACACGGTTGATCAATAACTCCAGTCGGGCCATCAGCGCTTGCAGGTCGTTGTCTTCCATCGTTTTCCACTGATTATTTTCTGATGAGTGGTGCAGGAGCTGGCGTCAGGAGTTGCCTTCAATGTCGCCTGGATAGCTTGCGCGCGTCTGCCGGTGCTACGATACAAGGCCTTCATTCTAGACATTGCGCCGCTTGGCGCCTAGTTGCCCATGCCTAATCAGAATTCCCCGTACAACGCCTTCGCCACCTTGCTCAGTGGCGCAGGCCATCCCGTTTCCCCCGCCGAATTGCACGGTCTGTTGCTGGGCCGCAGTTGCGCGGGCGCAGGCTTCGATCCCGAGGGTTGGTTCGACGATGCCCGGGACCTGTTGCAAACCGAGCCTGAAGAGCGTGTTCGTCAGGCATTGATCGGTCTGCAGGAAATGGTCAAAGCCGAACTGACGGGTGACGACATGGCGGTCGTTTTGCTGCTGCCCGGTGATGACGAGCCTCTGGCGGCACGTGCTGCCGCGATGGGGCAGTGGTGTCAGGGTTTCCTTCACGGGTTTGCGCGCATCGGCGGTCAGTCCATGAGCGAAGACGCCCAGGACGTGCTGCAAGACCTCGCGGCCATCGCCCAGATTCAGGACACCCTGGAAGAGTCCGAAGACGGCGAGAGCGATTTCATGGAAGTCATGGAATACCTGCGCGTCGCGCCGCTGCTGCTGTTCACCGAGTTCAACAAGAAGGTCGACCCTGAGCCGAAGCCTTCGCTGCACTGATTGCTCATCGCTGCCGTCCGGTCATTGCGCGCGATGACCGGAGCGCCCCTCCGGAGGACCCTGATTGCCCATGATCCGTATCCCGAAAGCCGAATACGCCCGTCGCCGCAAAGCCTTGATAGAGCAGATGGAGCCCAACAGCATTGCCATTTTGCCCGCCGCGGCGGTGGCGATTCGCAATCGTGATGTTGAACATGTGTACCGCCAGGACAGCGACTTTCAGTACCTGAGCGGTTTTCCCGAGCCCGAGGCGGTCATCGTGCTGATCCCCGGTCGGGAATATGGCGAGTACGTACTCTTTTGCCGCGAGCGCAATGCCGAGCGCGAATTGTGGGATGGTCTGCGTGCCGGGCAAGAGGGCGCGATTCGGGATTTTGGTGCTGACGATGCATTCCCGATCACCGACATCGACGACATCCTGCCTGGCCTGATCGAAGGCCGCGACCGGGTGTATTCCTCGATGGGCAACAACCCCGAATTCGACCGCCATGTGATGGAGTGGATCAACGTCATTCGCTCCAAGGCGCATCTGGGCGCGCAGCCGCCAAAGGAGTTCGTTGCGCTGGATCATCTTCTGCACGACATGCGCCTGTATAAATCGGCGGCAGAAGTGAAGGTGATGCGCGAAGCGGCGCAAATTTCGGCGCGTGCGCACATTCGGGCGATGCAGGCCAGTCGCGCTGGACTGCACGAATTCAGCCTGGAGGCCGAGCTGGATTACGAATTCCGCAAAGGCGGGGCGAAGATGCCTGCTTATGGCTCCATCGTTGCGTCCGGCCGCAATGCCTGCATCCTGCATTATCAGGAAAACGATGCGGTGCTGAAGGATGGCGATCTTGTGCTGATCGACGCTGGGTGTGAAATCGACTGCTACGCCAGTGACATCACACGCACCTTCCCGGTCAGCGGCACGTTCTCGGCGGAGCAAAAAGCGATCTATGAACTGGTGCTCAAATCTCAGGAAGCTGCGTTTGCCGCGATCAAGCCGGGCAATCACTGGAATCAGGCCCACGAAGCGACCGTGCAGGTGATCACTGCCGGGCTGGTCGAGTTGGGGCTGCTGCAAGGCAACGTCGAAGAGCTGATTGCCAGCGAGGCGTATAAAACCTTTTACATGCACCGCGCTGGGCATTGGTTGGGCATGGACGTGCATGACGTCGGCGAGTACCGGGTGGGTGGCGAGTGGCGCGTGCTGGAAGTGGGCATGGCGCTGACCGTCGAGCCCGGCATCTACGTGGCACCGGATAATCAAAATGTTGCGAAGAAATGGCGCGGAATTGGTGTGCGAATCGAGGACGATGTCGTGGTGACCAAAAAGGGCTGTGAAATCCTGACCGGCGACGTGCCCAAAACCGTCGCCGAGATCGAGGCTTTAATGGCCGCCGCACGAAGCGAGGCCGCATGAGCCGTTTCAGTCTGGCCATCGTCGGTGGCGGGCTGGTGGGTGCGAGCCTCGCATTGGCGTTGCAGGCCGGTGCGAAGGCGCGGGGCTGGAAGATCGTGATGATCGAACCCTTCGCCCCCGGAGACACCTACCAGCCCAGTTATGACGCGCGTTCGTCAGCGCTGTCGTTCGGTGCGCGGCAGATCTATGAGCGCTTGGGCCTTTGGCAGCAAATCAGTCGCCGCGCCGAGCCGATTCTGCACATTCAGGTGTCCGACAAGGGCCGCTTTGGCGCAACGCGCTTATCGGCAATACAAGAGGGCGTTCCCGCGCTGGGTTACGTGGTGGAAAACGCCTGGCTCGGCCAGTGTCTCTGGCAGGGACTGGACAAAGACGTCATCAGTTGGCGCGTGCCAGCCGAAGTCAAACAGATGCAGGCGCTGCCTGACGGCTATCGCCTGACCTTGAATGACGAAAGCGAGCTGGACTGCGACCTTGCCGTACTCGCCGATGGCGGACGCTCCAGCCTGCGTGAACAACTGGGCATCGGTGTGCGCACCACGCCCTACGACCAGCATGCGCTGATCGCCAACATCACGCCGGGCGAGGCCCATTGTGGTCAGGCCTTCGAGCGCTTCACCGATGAAGGGCCGATGGCGCTACTGCCGCTGCCGGAAAACCGCTGTGCGTTGGTCTGGACCCGCACGGGCGATGATGTAAAACGCTTGCTGGCGCTGGACGACCGCAGCTTTCTCAACGAATTGCAGGGCATTTTCGGCTATCGGCTGGGCGCGTTGAAGCAGGTTGGCGTGCGCCATACCTACCCGCTTTCGCTGATTGAGGCCGAAGAACAAGTACGTTCGAATCTGGTGGTGCTGGGCAATGCTGCGCACAGCCTGCACCCGATTGCAGGGCAGGGTTTCAACTTGTCGCTGCGCGATGCGGCTTCCTTGGCCGAAGCCTTGCTGGCCAGCGATTCGGCCCCCGGAGATCTGGCGACTTTGCAGGGTTATCGCGACCGTCAGTATCTGGATCAAAAGCTCACTGTGGGCTTCTCCGATCAGGTCACGCGCCTGTTTGGCAGTCGTCAGCCGGTGATCACAGCGGGCCGCAACATCGGCTTGCTGGGTCTGGACCTATTGCCATCGGCCAAGAGCTGGTTTGCCCGTCAGGCCATGGGGCTGGGGACGCGGGCCGATGTTTAACCCCTCTATTCATTCGTGGCCACTGCCACAGGCGAGAACGATTTAAAGCATGGAAACGCGCGCAGATCTGCTGATTGTCGGGGCCGGAATGGTCGGTAGCGCACTGGCGCTGGCGCTGCAAAACAGCGGGCTGAACATTTTGGTGGTCGACGGCAGCCCGTTGACCGTCAAACCGTTCGATCACAGCGCGTCCTTCGAGCCGCGTGTCAGTGCCTTGTCCGCCGCCAGCCAGCGCATTCTTGAGCGCTTGAATGTGTGGGAGGGCATCGTTGCGCGACGCGCCAGTCCGTATGGCGAGATGCATGTCTGGGACGGCAGCGGCACCGGCAAAGTGCATTTCTCGGCGTCCAGCGTTCACGCTCAGGTGCTCGGCCATATTGTCGAAAACCGCGTGGTTCAAGATGCACTGGTCGAGCGTCTGCACGACAGCGATATCGGCCTGTTGGCCAATGCCCGGTTGGAGCAGATGCGCCGTTCCGGCGATGACTGGCTGCTGACTCTCGCCGATGGCCGCATGCTGCGAGCGCCGCTGGTGGTGGCCGCCGACGGGGCGAATTCTACTGTTCGGCGCATGACCGGCACCGCGACGCGCGAATGGGACTACATGCACCACGCCATCGTGACCAGCGTACGAACCGCCGACTCACACCGTAAAACAGCGTGGCAGCGCTTCACCGACGACGGCCCGCTGGCCTTCCTGCCGCTGGAGCGTGAAGGCGAGCATTGGTGCTCCATCGTTTGGTCGGTGACGCCGAACGAGTCCGAGCGCTTGATGAAACTTGAGGACGACGCGTTCTGTCGCGAACTTGAGAACGCGTTCGAAGGCTGTCTCGGTCAGGTCATTTCTGCAGATCCTCGCCTGTGCGTGCCGCTGCGTCAGCGTCACGCCAAACGCTACGTGGCCGAAGGGCTTGCGCTGATTGGCGATGCGGCGCACACCATCCATCCACTGGCGGGGCAAGGCGTGAACCTGGGGTTCCTCGATGCCGCGGTGCTGGCCGAAGTGCTGTACGCCGCAGTCGAGCGAGGCGAGCGGCTGGCGGATCCGAAAGTGTTGAGCCGTTACGAGCGCCGCCGCATGCCGCATAACCTGGCGCTGATGGCGGCGATGGAGGGCTTTGAGCGGCTGTTCCAGGCTGATCCGTTGCCGGTTCGCTGGCTGCGCAACACCGGCTTGAAGATGGTCGATCAATCGGCGGAGGCCAAGGCGATGTTCGTTCGCCAGGCGCTGGGGTTGACCGGGGATTTGCCGGAGTTGGCGAAGCTCTGACCCGTTATACGCGCAGAGCCGCACCTGACGAACCGCATGTTCAGGCTTTGCTGCCGCTGCGCGCGAGATCGCGGCCTCGCAAGGCTCGTGCGCTCCTACGATGGAGACGCCCGAGCCTTCGCTATCCCATCAATGCATTGCCGCGCCGCCAATCGAGGTGCGGATGCGACCCTCAACTCGGCGCTTCAGCAAGCGCTGTTCCAGCACCAGCCTCGACCCTTGCGCTGCATTGGCGCGGCCCCATTCTTCCAGCAATTCCAGGCATGAATGGTCGATGTAGCTGAGGTTGCCCAGAGGCACATGCAGCGTGGTGCCCGGTGGAACGTTGCCCAGTGCTTGCGTTAGCGCAGGCACCTTGAGGAACGTTGCAGCGCCGTTCAAACGCAGTTCCATCTCGCCTTCGGTCTCCAGGTCCACCAGGTTGATCTTCAGGCGCGAGGCGTTCAGGGCCAGTTTCACCAGCGTCAGGCCGAAGCCGATCAGCACGCCTGTCAGCAGGTCGGTCAGGATGATCGAGCTGGCCGTGGCGCCATGGATGAACATCGGCATCCGGCCATAACGCCCCAGGCCGCGTAAAGCCTTGAGGTCCACCAATTTAAAGCCGGTGTAGACCAGCACACCCGCCAAACTCGCCACCGGAATGCTTTGCAGCACGCTGGACAGCAACATCACGAATGCCAGCAGCCACAGGCCGTGAAAGATCGTCGACATGCGTGTCTTGGCGCCTGCCTGTACGTTGGCCGAGCTGCGCACGATCACGCCGGTCATTGGCAATGCACCGACCAGACCGCAGAGCATGTTACCGACGCCTTGGGCGCTGAGTTCCTTGTCGAAATCCGAGCGTCGCCCGTCATGCATGCGGTCCACCGCAGCGGCTGAGAGCAGGGTCTCGGCGCTGGCGATAAAGGCAACAGCAATTGCAGCAATCAGAATGGCCGGATTGGCCAGATTCAGCAGGTCACCTGGGCTCAGCCAGTCGATGGCTTCAGCGAGGTTGGCCGGGACTTCGACGCGGTTGACGTCCAGGCTCATGATCAGGCTCACCGCAGTCGCAATGCCCACGCCCAGCAATGCACCGGGCACAAAGCGCAGCGACTGCGGCCGACGTTTTTCCCACAGCCACATCACGGCAATGGTGCCCAGACCCAACAGACCCGCCTGCATGCCGCTGCCAGGTCCGATGGCACCGAACAGGGTTTCGGGGAACGCAATCAGGTTATCCAGCCCGGAAGGTTTCGGCCCGCTGTCGAACATCACATGGGCCTGTGAGAGCACGATCAGCACGCCGATACCTGCGAGCATTCCGTAGACCACGGCGGGGGCGGTCACCCGAAACCAGCAACCGAGCTTGAGGCGCCCAGCGACCAGTTGCAGCAACCCGGCCAGTACCAGAATCGGCCCGAGCATCGCCATGCCGTGTTCGCGCACCAGCTCGAATACCAGTACCGCCAGACCTGCCGCCGGACCACTGACCTGCAAGGGGGAACCGGCGAGAAAGCCAACTACGATGCCGCCGATGATGCCTGTGATCAGACCCTTGGCGGGTGGCATGCCCGATGCGATGGCGATTCCCATGCACAACGGCAGGGCCACCAGAAAAACGACCACGGACGCCAGCAGCTCCCGTGGCAACAACGACTTCAAATCTGTAGTAGCCATGACGACTCTCCGGAAAACTTCAGACGTGACGAGGCCCGACAGCGCGCGTCATACGCGGCCGCTAAAGGCTTGAGTGGGGGTGGAACGGCAGGCTCACGGGCGTGAGCCTGCGATCAGTCGGCGATCAGTATCGCGCGCGCGGCGGTGTCGCCGTCGGAATGGCGTGGTCGCCGTCCAGCGGCAGGAAGCGATCCTGTGCGGCGTCGTAGGCGCGGATTTCGCTGGTCTCGATGTTGTAGACCCAGCCGTGGATGAACAGCTGACCGCTGGCCAGTTTCGAAGCCACCGAAGGGTGAGTGCGCAAGTGCGTCAGTTGGGCGATGACGTTCTCTTCGGTCAGCACGTGCATGGTTTCGTGCTCGCCGGAGCAACTGCAGTTACCTTCGACGACCGTTTTGGCGACTTCGGCGTGGCGCAGCCAGGCTTTGACCGTCGGCATCTTTTCCAGCGTGTGCGGGTTGAGCACGGCGCGCATTGCACCGCAATCGGAGTGGCCGCAGATGATGATGTGCTGAACACCCAGCGCCATGACCGCGTATTCGATGGCGGTGGAGACGCCGCCGTTCATCGGGCCGTATGGCGGAACCACGTTACCGACGTTACGGGTGACGAACAGGTCGCCCGGCGAGCTTTGAGTGATCAGTTCAGGGACGATGCGCGAGTCGGCGCAGGTGATGAACATTGCGCGCGGGTGCTGAGCCGTCGCGAGCTTCTTGAACAGCTCTTCCTGTTGCGGGAAGACGTCATGACGGAAATGTTTGAAGCCGTCGACGATATGTTGCAGCGCCTCATTGGCGGATTCTGCTTTGCCCGAAGCCTGTGGAGCCGGGGCCTGAGGCTGTTTATCCCTGTTGCTCATGTCTCATCCTCTCTGTCGGATTGAAGTGGAGTTTCCAGTGATTCCTGTGGACGACCCACTTTTTTCTGGCATGACGGACAAATCCATCTGTGCGCGACCAGTTGGTCACTTGCGAAACACCTTAGCGATAAAAACTTAATTGAAGCTGAATGCATCGCTCTAGATCGCGGGTCCGGCTTAAGAAAATCTTAATCCGCAATGTTTCCAAATCCTGTAGCAGTCCGGCTTGCCGACGGCAGCGTCCGAAAATTCGCCACCGCCGACAAGCCGGACTGCTACAGGATGTGTCGCCATAATTCGTATGCGACTTTTAAGACGCTGCCTGAGTCACAACAGTGACATCTGACCGCCCGGCGGACAGAACGCTTCACAGTCCAGCCGGAAACTGTCGCGCTGGTTCAGGCCCAATTTCTTCACAGCAATACTGTAGCGCTGGGCCAGCAACTCGGCGAATACACCCTCTCCGCGCATTCGCGATCCGAAACGGCTGTCATACACCTGGCCGCCTCGACTCTGCCGAACCAGGCTCATGACGTGCTCGGCCCGCTGTGGGTAGTGCGTTTGTAACCACTCTTCGAACAGCGGGGCCACCTCCAATGGCAATCGCAGCATCACGTAGCTGGCGCTCAACGCACCGGCTGCCTTGGCCTCGGTCATGAGTTTTTCCATCTCCATGTCGTTGATCATAGGAATCATCGGCGCCAGCAAGACCCCGACCGGCACGCCTGCGTCTCGCAATACGCGGATCGCGCGCAACCTCGCCTTGGGTGCGGCCGCTCTGGGTTCAAGGATACGTTTGAGTTCATCGTCCAGCGAGGTAAGGCTGATGAACACCGACACCAGATTCAGCTTTGCCAGTTCCGCCAGAAGATCTAGATCGCGCAGAATCAGCGAGCCCTTGGTGATGATCGTGACCGGGTGGCGGTAGCGAAGCAGCACTTCGAGGGTGGCGCGGGTGATTTTGTACTCGCGTTCGATGGGCTGATACGGATCTGTATTCGCGCCGAGTGTGATGGGCGCCACGTTGTAACCGGGCTTGGATAGCTGCTGTTCGAGCAGCGCGGCGGCATTGGTTTTGGCGATCAGCTTTGTCTCGAAATCCAGGCCTGGCGACATGTCCCAATAGGCGTGGCTGGGGCGCGCGTAACAATAAATGCAGCCGTGCTCGCAGCCACGATAGGGGTTGATCGAACGGTCGAACGGGATATCCGGCGACGAATTACGCGCAATGATGCTTTTTGCGGTTTCCAGCGTAACGGTCGTGCCTTGGGTCAGCGGCGCTTCCTGATACCAGCCATCGTCTTCGGCCACCGAGCGATTGGGGGCGAAGCGATTATGGGGGTTGGTGGCAGTGCCGCGGCCACGCGGGGGCAATGGAGTAGGCATAGGCGTCTCATGAATACTGT
This sequence comes from Pseudomonas sp. Pseu.R1, assembly GCF_045764065.1. Taxonomy (NCBI): domain Bacteria; kingdom Pseudomonadati; phylum Pseudomonadota; class Gammaproteobacteria; order Pseudomonadales; family Pseudomonadaceae; genus Pseudomonas; species Pseudomonas sp. Pseu.R1. The sequence continues at coordinate 3,743,552 of NZ_JBJGEE020000001.1, forward strand.
TTTTATATACAGTATATGGAAATGATCATGAGCTCCACGTCTCGTCTTCGCGATACGGAGACGCGCCGATCAGCGGTCCAACGATCTTTTGACATTCGCCTCACACCGCCTTGACCCCTGCGCACTGAAACTCGCCGCATCTTATCCACCGCTCGCACGGTATGCCTTGATGCGCATTCGATTGATCACTTCTTTAGTCGCCACGTTTCTCCTTGCTTTGAATAGCATCGCACAGGCTGATGATGCGCAGCCCACCCCCATGCGTCCGGGGGAATGGGCGCAGCCCATCGACACGCATTACAACCTGTACGAAATCACCCCAACGCTGTATCGCAGTCGCCAGCCTGATGCGGCGGCGCTGCCATTGCTGAAAAAGTTGGGTGTCGTCACGGTGGTGGATTTCATCAAAGAGAGTGACAGCAAGTGGCTGACGGATCCGTCGGTGGCGCAGGTGCAGATTCCTTTGCAAACCGTGCATGTCGATGACGCCGACATGATCAAGAGCCTGCGCGCCATTCAGGACGCCCAACAGAAAGGTCCGGTGCTGATTCATTGCAAGCATGGGCTGGATCGTACGGGGCTGGTGTCTGCCATGTACCGCATCGTCATTCAGGGCTGGAGCAAGCAGGCGGCACTCGATGAAATGATGCACGGCGGATACGGCGACGAAGACAACCTGAAGCACGGCATCGACTACATCAACAAGGTTGACGTGGGCGCATTGAAAACCGCGCTCAACAGCGGCGCTTGCAGTACCCGCGCATTTGCCAGTTGTGCCATCAAGGGCTGGTTTCAGAAGACCGACGTTGTGGGCGTGCCGACCATACTGTGGCGCTTGTAATCCCGGCCCTGCAACATCTGGTAACGGCTGCGGACGGACTTCGTTGATGAGATTCACTACCATTTCGCCTCATTTCTCACGCAAGAGATTCCCGCATGCAGGCGAGCAAGCGTCTTATGGCTGCCCTGGTATTGACCGTGCTCGGCAGTACCGCCCAGGCCGCTGATGAAGTAGTGGTGTATTCCTCCCGTATCGACGAGCTGATCAAGCCGGTGTTCGATGCCTATACCGCCAAGACCGGTGTGAAGGTCAAGTTCATCACCGACAAGGAAGCGCCGTTGATGCAGCGCATCAAGGCCGAAGGGCAGAACGCGACCGCTGACCTGTTGCTTACCGTTGATGCGGGTAACCTCTGGCAAGCCGAGCAGATGGGCATTCTTCAGCCATTTACCTCGCCAGTGATCGATCAGAACATTCCGCCACAGTACCGCTCTTCAACCCACGCCTGGACCGGCCTGAGCTTGCGCGCGCGGACCATCGCGTACTCCTCCGACCGTGTGAAGCCTGAAGAACTGACCACTTATGAGGCCTTGGCTGACAAACAGTGGGAAGGGCGCCTGTGTCTGCGCACCGCGAAGAAGGTCTACAACCAGTCGCTGACCGCCACCTTGATCGAAACCCACGGCGCCGAGGCGTCGGAAAAGATTCTCAAGGGCTGGGTCAATAACCTGTCCACCGACGTTTTCTCGGACGATATTGCTGTGCTTGAGGCGATCAACGCCGGGCAGTGCGATGTGGGCATCGTCAACACCTATTACTATGGCCGTCTGCACAAACAGAATCCTGAGCTGGCAGTGCGTTTGTTCTGGCCAAACCAGACGGATCGCGGCGTTCACGTGAACCTGTCCGGGATCGGTTTGACCAAGTACGCCCCTCACCCCGAGGCCGCCAAAGCATTGGTGGAGTGGATGACCGGGCCTGAGGCGCAAACCATCTTCTCCGGCACCAACCAGGAATTCCCGGCCAATCCGAAAGTGGCTCCGTCGGAAGAAGTGGCGAGCTGGGGGGACTTCAAGGCCGATACGATTCCCGTGGAAATCGCCGGACGCCGTCAGGCCGAGGCCATTCGCATGATGGACCGTGCAGGTTGGAATTGAGCTGATATGCGGTCCGTAGATCTGCGATCCGGCCACGTTCGATGATTGGAGACAGATTCTGTGGAAGCGAATTCATTCGCGATTGGCCGGTACATCCGCAACATTTCCATTAGTTGTATCGCCGCATCGCGAGTGAATTCGCTCCCACGGTCCGGAGTTCCTTCTGACAGTTTTGTTGAGTAGTTCGTCTTGACCCACCCCGCCCAGCGCCGCTGGTACCCCTTGGTCTTCGCCATCGCAGCGCTGGTTCTGCTACCGCTAAGCGTACTGTTTCTTTCCTGGCAGACCATCGATCACGAAATCTGGTCGCACCTGTGGGAAACCCAGATGCCACGCCTGCTGGGCAACACCCTGACGCTCGTCATCGGTGTGGGCGTTGGTGTGACGCTTTTAGGCGTCAGCCTAGCGTGGCTGACGGCGCTGTGTGAGTTTCCAGGTCGCCGCTGGCTTGATTGGGCATTGATGCTGCCTTTTGCCATTCCTGCCTATGTGCTGGCGTTCGTTTTCGTCGGTCTGCTGGATTTTGCAGGCCCGGTGCAGACGCTGATGCGTGAATGGTTGGGCACAGGCATTCGTTTCCCTGGGGTGCGCTCGACCGGCGGGGTCATCGTCGTACTGATGCTGGTCTTCTACCCTTACGTTTATCTGCTGGCGCGCACCGCATTTCTCGCTCAGGGCAAGGGTTTGATGGAGGCCGCGCGCATTCTGGGGCAATCGCCCTGGCAGGCGTTCTGGCGCGTAGCGCTTCCTATGGCGAGACCGGCCATCGGGGCAGGCGTAGCGCTGGCATTGATGGAAACGCTCGCGGATTTTGGTGCCGTTTCGGTGTTCAACTTCGACACCTTCACTACCGCGATCTACAAAACCTGGTACGGCTTCTTCAGTCTGTCGAGTGCTGCACAGCTTGCCAGCCTGCTGCTATTGGCGGTCATGCTGGTGCTCTATGGCGAGCACCGTGCCCGAGGTGCCAGCCGCGCGAGCAACGAGCGGCCTCGGGTCAAGGCGTTGTATCACCTGCGAGGCCTGAAGGCGGCTGCGGCCAGCACATGGTGTGGATTGGTGTTTGCCTGTGCGTTCGTGGTGCCGTTGTTGCAACTGGTGGTCTGGGTCTGGCAGCGGGGGCGTTTCGATCTGGATGAGCGCTACACGGGGCTGATCCTTCATACCCTCTATCTTGGCGGTATTGCAGCGCTGGTCACCGTGAGTGTGGCGATGGTGCTGGTGTTTGCCCGCCGCCTTGCGCCGACTCGCGCGATTCGCACTGGCGTGAGTCTAGCCAACGTGGGTTATGCATTGCCGGGCTCGGTGCTGGCAGTGTCGATCATGCTCGCCTTCAGCTATCTGGATCGTGAGCTGGTGGTGCCGCTGTCCAGTTGGCTGGGAGGCGCAGGCAAACCGTTATTACTGGGCAGTCTGGCGGCGTTGGTGCTGGCCTATCTGGTGCGCTTCATCGCTGTCGCGTACGGCCCGCTGGAAAACAGCCTCTCGCGGATTCGGCCGTCGATACCGGAAGCGGCTCGCAGCCTGGGCGTCAGTGGTCCGCGATTGTTTTTCAGGATTTATCTGCCGTTGCTGATTCCTGGCACGCTGAGTGCGGCGTTGCTGGTGTTCGTCGATGTGCTCAAGGAAATGCCTGCCACCTTGCTGATGCGCCCATTTGGTTGGGACACGCTGGCCGTGCGCATCTTCGAGATGACCAGCGAAGGTGAGTGGGCGCGCGCCGCATTACCGGCCCTGACGCTGGTGGTTGTCGGTTTACTACCGGTAATTGGCCTGATCAGACGTTCCGCCAGACCGATCGGCTAGGTGCGGGGTCACCCCCTTGCGGCTACAATGCGCCGCAATCGACGCGGTCTGTCAGACAATTCCACAAATTCGCAGCAGTGTCATACCCCAAATCACGGGGGATTTGTCCTTGTTGTGCCAGGCCGTGTCTTCGCCAATCCCGGAAGGAGAAACCCATGGGAAAGCGCACACCCCTCTTTGACCTGCACCTCGCGCTGGGCGCGAAGCTGGTCGATTTTGGTGGTTGGGATATGCCGTTGCATTACGGCTCACAAGTCGAGGAACACCATCAGGTGCGTCGCGATTGCGGGATTTTCGACGTCTCGCACATGCACGTTATCGATATTACCGGCAGCCAGGCCAAGCCTTGGTTGCAGCATGTGCTGGCCAACGATGTCGGCAGATTGCAACGGACCGGGCGAGCACTTTACACCGCGATGCTCGACACTCAGGGCGGGATCGTCGACGACATGATCGTCTACCTGACGGACGAGGGGTATCGCCTGGTGGTCAATGCGGCTACGGGTGCCAAGGATCTGGCCTGGATGAGCGCCCATCGTGCCGGATTCGACGTGCACCTCACTCATCGTTCCGAACTGGCCATGCTGGCCATTCAGGGTCCCCACGCCCGGCAGAAGATCGCGGAGCTGGTCACCCAGGCCCGAACCGAACTTATCCACACCCTCCAGCCGTTCGAAGGTCAGCAAGAAGGCGACTGGTTCATCGCTCGCACCGGCTATACCGGCGAGGACGGGCTGGAGATTATTTTGCCGAGCGAACAGGCCTGTCGCTTCTTCAATGACATGGTCGGTGCGGGCATCCCGCCCATCGGTCTGGGGGCGCGCGACACGTTGCGTCTGGAAGCGGGCATGAACCTCTACGGTCAGGAAATCGATGAGCAGGTTTCACCGCTGGTCTCTAACATGGCCTGGACCGTGGCCTGGTCGCCCACTGAACGCGATTTCATCGGCCGTGCCGCGCTGGAGGCTCAGCGTGCCAAGGGCATCGAGTCGAAGCTGGTGGGGTTGGTGCTTGAAGAGCGAGGTGTTCTGCGCGCTCATCAGGTCGTCCGAATAGCGGAAGTTGGCGAAGGAGAGATCACCAGTGGTAGTTTCTCTCCTACGCTGAGCAAGTCGATTGCTTTGGCGCGCGTGCCGATGGCGACTGCCGACCGTGCCGAGGTTGAGATTCGTGGCAAGTGGTATCCGGTTCGTGTGGTTCAGCCAACCTTCGTGCGCCACGGCAAGGCCCTGATTTAACCTGTTTTCAACAGCTACCCATGGCGGGTTTTTCCGCTGACCTGATGATGTAGAGAGGATAAAAAACATGAGCAATATCCCCGCCGAACTGCGTTTTGCCGAGAGCCATGAGTGGGCGAAACAAGAGGGTGACTTGATCGTTGTCGGTATTTCCGACCACGCACAGGAAGCCTTGGGAGATGTGGTGTTCGTCGAGTTGCCGGAGATCGGCAAGGTCTTCGCGGCGGGCGATGCGGCTGGCGTCGTTGAGTCGGTAAAAGCGGCTTCCGACATCTACTCCCCAGTGGCCGGTGAAGTGGTAGAGGTCAACGAAGCACTGGGCGATGCGCCTGAAGAGCTGAACAATTCGCCATACGAGTCGTGGATCTTCAAGGTCAAGCCAAGCGATGCGGCTGGCGACTTGGCCAAACTGCTGGACGCTGCGGGCTACAAGGCTGTTATCGGCGAGTAACTTGCCGAATACAACCATTGTTGGAGCCGTCTTGGTGCGGGCGGCTCCAACACGGTTGGTATCGTTAAACCGTTACTGCTCAGCGACCAGATTCTTCGCCAGAATCGCGTTAGCCAACTCCATGTCCGAGGCGTTCAGGCCCGGATTATCCTTGCGTACCTGGTCCAGAGCAGCTTCCAGATACGGGCCACGAATGGCGCCGTCGCTGGCAACGAAGCTGCCCGCGTCGTCCTGTGCGGCAACGATCAGTTTGTGGTGGCGGAAAGTCAGGTAGGTCGAGCCCGTGGTGGCGCCGGACGAAATGACATCACGCAGGAAGCCGTCAGCCGTGGCTGAACCGATCGGCAGAGAAAGCAGGGCTAATGTGGCAACAGCGAGTTTTAGACGCATGACGGGTTACTCCGACTTTGGGGTTGTTCTGAAACGATTTGATACGCCCCGCCTCAATCAAGTTCCGTACGCACTGCAAACCTGTAGGAGTGAATTCATTCGCGATTGGCCGGTACATTCAATGCATCTCCATCGTCGGTACCGCCACATCGCGAATGAATTCGCTCCCACAGGTCAGCCGTCGTAAGTCACAAAGTCTCTACCTTCAAAATCGCCCCGTCCTGAGCGACGACCTTGACCCGGTCGCCTGCAGGCGTGTCAGGGCCGACGACCATCCAGACCCCGTCGCCCACCTTGATTTTGCCCCGTCCGCCAACAATCGCGTCGTGAACGACGAAAGTTCGGCCAATCAGTTCCGAACCGCGCATGTTCAGCCCCGGTTGATCGGATTTGCGCCACACGCTGCGCTGGCGTCGCCACCAGTACAGCGCCGTGAGTACCGAAAACACCGCAAACAGCAGGAACTGCACCTCCCAGCTCATCGCCGGGATGATGTAGGTGAGGATGCCGACGGCAGCCGCTGCAACGCCGATCCACAGCAGATACCCGCCTGCGCCGAACACTTCCAGGATCAACAGCACGGTGCCAAGCCCCAGCCAGTCCCAGAATGACAGGTCTTGCAGGTAGTCCCACATGGCTTAAACCCGCTTGCCGGTATCGGTTTTCGGCTTGTCGAAGGTCGCTTTGACGATCTCGCCAATGCCGCCCACCGCGCCAATCATCTGGCTAGCCTCCAGTGGCATGAGAATCACTTTGCTGTTATTGGCTGCCGACAGTTTGCCCAATGCGTCAATGTATTTCTGCGCGACAAAATAATTGATGGCCTGTACATCGCCCGCAGCGATAGCCTCGGACACCACCTGAGTTGCCCGGGCTTCTGCTTCGGCTTGACGCTCGCGGGCTTCGGATTCCAGAAATGCGGCCTGACGCTCACCTTCTGCTTCAAGAATCTGCGCCTGCTTCTTGCCCTCGGCGGTAAGGATTGCCGATGCGCGCAGACCTTCTGCTTCGAGAATCTGCGCGCGCTTGATCCGCTCGGCTTTCATCTGCCCGGACATCGCCGCCATCAGATCGGCGGGTGGGCTGATGTCCTTGATCTCAATCCGAGTGATCTTGATTCCCCACGGCGCCGTGGCTTCATCGACGATGCGCAGCAGGCGCTCGTTGATGCCGTCGCGCTGGCTGAGCATGGCGTCCAGCTCCATGGAACCCAGCACGGTACGGATGTTGGTTTGCAGCAGGTTGCGAATGGCGTGTTGCAGATTGTTGACCTCATAGGCCGCCTGAGCGCAGTTGACTACCTGATAGAAACAGACTGCGTCGATCTGAACCGTCGCGTTATCGGATGTGATCACTTCCTGTGGCGGGATGTCCAACACGGTTTCCATCATGTTGATCTTGTGGCCGATGCGGTCCATCACCGGGACGATGATGTTCAGGCCGGGTTTGAGCGTATTGGTGTAACGCCCGAAGCGCTCGACGGTCCATTGATAGCCCTGAGGCACCACTTTGAACCCCATGAAGACGATGGCGATGGCCAGCGCGACGAAGAGTAAAACCACACTACCGATTTGCATAACGTATCCCTGTTGGTTGCTGCTGATAAAAATGCGATCCGGCAGAGAATACGGCGTTCGGAATCCACTCTGCGACTGTTTGTTGTAAACGTCCGTTGTTGGAACGTAGGCGTCAGCGCTGTTCGCTCTGCGGCGTCACCCGCAGCACTTCTTCAAGCGTAGTCATTCCGGCAGCCACTTTCTGAGCCCCGGACAGTCGTAGACTGCGCATACCGTCCTTGAAGGCTTGCCTGCGCAGGGCGGTGAGGTCCAGATCCGCGGTGATCAGGGATTTCACGGCGTCGGACATCAGCATGATTTCGTAAACCCCTGCACGGCCCCTGTAACCCGTGTCGCGGCATTCGGCGCAGCCCACCGCCCGATGGGCGTTGCCAGGCACAGGCGCCTGCCAGGGTCGGGTCAGGGTTTGCCAGTCGACCTCGTCTATCTCCATGGGGGCTTTGCAATGCGGGCAGAGCGTACGCACCAGACGCTGGGCCATCACCCCGAGAATCGTCGCCTTGAGCAAATAGTGCGGAACGCCCAGTTCCAGCAGGCGGCTGATGGCGCTGGGGGCGTCGTTGGTGTGCAGCGTCGAGAGCACCAGGTGGCCGGTCAGCGCGGCCTGAATGGCCATTTCAGCGGTTTCCAGGTCGCGGATCTCGCCAATCATGATGATGTCCGGGTCCTGGCGCATCAGCGCGCGCACGCCGCTGGCAAAGGTCAGATCAATGTTGTGCTGCACCTGCATCTGATTGAAGGCGGGTTCGACCATTTCGATGGGATCCTCAATGGTGCAGAGGTTCACTTCCGAGGTCGCCAGTTTCTTGAGTGTGGTGTAAAGCGTCGTGGTTTTGCCGGACCCCGTCGGCCCGGTCACCAGAATGATGCCGTTGGGTTGATGGGTCATGCCCTCCCAGCGGCGCAGGTCGTCGCTGGAAAACCCCAGTTGATCGAAGTCCTTGAGCAACACTTCGGGGTCGAAGATCCGCATCACCATTTTTTCGCCGAACGCGGTCGGCAGCGTCGACAGGCGCAGCTCCACTTCGCCGCCATCCGGGGTCTTGGTCTTGACCCGGCCGTCTTGAGGTTTGCGCTTCTCGGCAACGTTCATTCGGCCCAGGCTCTTGAGGCGGCTGGTGACGGCCATCGTGACTTGTGGCGGAAACTGATAGACGTTGTGCAGCACGCCGTCGATGCGGAAACGTACGCTCCCCGCTTCGCGCCGAGGCTCGATGTGAATATCACTGGCTCGCTGCTGGTAGGCGTACTGGAACAGCCAGTCGACGATGTTGACGATGTGCGCGTCGTTGGCGTCCGGTTCCTGATCGCTGGCGCCGAGTTTGAGCAACTGTTCGAAGTTGCCCACGCCGCTGATTTTCTGATCGGTCGCGCTGGCCCCGCTGACCGATTTGGCCAGCCGGTAGAACTCGACGGCCAGTTTTTGAACATCCAGCGGGTTGGCGACGACGCGCTTGATCGGCATTTTCAACACATGCATCAGGTCCGCTTCCCACGCCTTAACGTAGGGCTGGGCGCTGGCGATGGTCACGCATTCGCGGTCTACCGCCACCGCCAGGATCTTGTGACGCTGGGCGAATGCATAGGACATCAAAGGTGTCACCGCTGCGACATTGATCTTCAGCGGGTCGATGCGCATGTAAGGCTGACCGGACTGCTCGGCCAGCCACGCGGTGAGGGTTTCCAGATCGAGCTTTCTGCCGGGGCGTTTGAGGTTGTCGAACTGCTGGGCGGCAATGAACTCCAGCGGGTGCGTTTGCAGGTTTTGTGCGGTGCGGCGCAGGGTTAGCGCGTATTCGGCGTTGTCCTGGTTGAGATATTCCTGCGCGACGAGGTCACGCAGCAATTCGTTCAGATCCAGCCAGCGGTCCTGGGACGAAGGGGCAAGGACGGACATGCGGGCTCCTTTGGACGAGACGGCTTACTTCGTTGGTAAGCAAGAGTAGTCCCAAGCGTGCCAGTTGTTGCGTCCTGCAGGTAGTGAAGCGTTGCCAATATTTTCGGCGCGCTCAACCGACAGCGAGTGAGACGGGCTCGGATAGGACGTGCAAATCGCTGATCGGTTCCAGTGTCACTGAGCAAACATTGATCAAATTGCGCATTTTTTCACCAATCACCTGCGCGCGATGCCAGGTCATGCCGTCCACTTCGGCTTCGATCATCAACATGCCTTCCTGCTGCATAACACTGACCTGTTGCGGGACTAGGTACTGCATGGCGAACAGGTTCAGCACGCGGCAAATCAAGTCAGGCTCGGCCTCGGCAAGAATCTGATAACGCGACCGGCAATGGGCGTTACTGGCGCCCCAGGCATCTGGACGAAGTGCAGGCGGGGTGACGGCTTCGAGGTGCGGCATGCTGAACTCTCCTGTTTTCGCCGCTGGGCTGACTGGGCGGTGGCGAGCTGTTTGAGTGAGAGGAATTTTTACATGCCAGAAAAGAAATTTCTGATCCATAATCGACAGAATTAGGTTATTTACGAATTGTTATTGCGCATGCTGTCTTTGTGGAGAATTATTTATGCAAATCGAGCTGGATGCTTATGACCGCAAGATCCTGGCGCTGCTGCAAGAGGATGCGTCCCTGTCCAGCGCGCAGATTGCCGAGCAGGTGGGTTTGTCCCAGTCGCCCTGTTGGCGCCGGATTCAGCGGCTAAAGGATGAAGGGGTCATTCGGCGGCAGGTGACATTGCTGGATCGCAAGAAAATCGGGCTGAACACGCAAATCTTCGCCGAGGTAAAGCTCAACGCCCATGGCCGCTCGAACTTCACGGAATTCACCGAAGCGATTCGTGGGTTTCCCGAGGTATTGGAATGTTATGTGCTGATGGGGTCTGTGGATTTCCTGCTGCGCATCGTGACGCCGGACATCGAAGCCTATGAACGGTTTTTCTTCGAGAAGCTGTCGCTGGTGCCGGGGATTCAGGAGGTGAATTCGACCGTGGCGCTGTCGGAGATCAAATCGACGACGAGTTTGCCGATCATCCGGTGATGAAGGGCCTGTAGGAGCGCGCTTGCCCGCGATTGCAGTGTGTCAGTAGATATATTCGTATCAGACAGACAGCAATCGCGGGCAAGCGCGCTCCTACAGGATTGGAGTTGCGTATTAGATTTTGAGCAACACCTTCCACGCCCGGCTTTGCAGCACGGTGATGGTCTGTTGCACGCGGGCTTCGAGGACTTCGTCAGTGATATCCAGATGCGCCAGTTGTTCCAGCTTGTTCAGCTCGCCATACAGACGGTCCAGTTCCGGCAACTCCAGCGTCTGACGAGCGTAGTGCAGCCACACCTGAATCCGCTCGATACGCGGCAGTTGTTCGGCGAGGTCTTCCGGCTGTTGCTGATAACGCGCAAGGTTCAGCGCTGTGGCTTCGTCGCCCAGGAAACGTGGCACCCAACTGCTGAGCATCGCGTTGCCCAGGCGGTTGCCACGGTTGTTGCGCTCCACTGCCCAACTGCGCTTCATCAGCCAGCGTGACGTAGTCAGCGAGAACAGACCCCAGCGCGTGTCCTCCAGTTCTTCGATGAACTGCTCATGGGCAGCGGCGCGCACGTCGGCGTCTTCCTGACCGGCCTGGACCAGCGTACGCCAGTCTTCGAGCAGGGCATCCAGCGCGGCGCGCAAGTCGTGAGTCGTGGCGCGTGGCGCTGCTTGACCGAGGCTGCCGGTCAGCGCGCGCAGCTCGGCGAGCACATCGACCCAGTCCTGCAACAAACTCCAGTGCCCGTTGAAACGGTATTGCTCGGCCAACCGCTGGCTGCTACCCAGCAGATACCAAGCCAGGGCGCTGTAGGCATCGTCCACCGACGTTTCGGCGTGCAGCTCCGGCACCGGCAGTTTGATGGTGTAGGTGCTGGCGTCGAACAGGCGATAGCCGCGCTCGGCCTTGCTGATGTCACACGGCATCAGCGGCAGCTTTTCCGCCAGTTCAGCGGCCAGTTCCAGCAAGGCGGCAGGCTCGCCTTCACGCAGTTCCAGTTCCAGCTCGCAGATTTCTTCCTTCTGCTTGCCCACGATGACGTGGCCCAGATCCAGCGCCGCCTCGATCACGACCTTGGACTTACCACGGCCCCAAGCAATCTCGGCCTTCTCACGCACGAAGTCGGTGGTGAACAGCGGCTTGATGGTTTTCTTGTCCAGATTCGCCAGTTGTTCAGGCCAGCATTCGCCGTCGAGTTTTTTCACATCGAGCTTGGCTTTGGGCAGGTCCCAGTTGTACTCGTTGCGCTCGGACAGGCCAGCAACGCTCTGGCCGCGAGTCTTGAGGGTCTGGATGATCGCGTCGCCATCCTTGCGCAAGCGCAGTGCGACTTTGGCCTGAGCCAGTTCGCGCTCAGGGGTGTCGAAATACTGATTGAACAGTTCCAGCCGCTCCCAGCCGCTTTTATTGCGCTTCTTCAGCAATGGGTGGTCGCGCAGGGCGCTGAGGGTTTCGCGGCTGACGCGGAGTTTGATTTCGGTTTCTTTCTGCATGGCCGGGAATCCAGACGCTCGAGTGCTGATAACAGGAGACGCAGCGGGAATCGACACCGCCGCGTGGGTTGTGCAGTGTACAGGACATCACCTCGACAGTTTATTCCTGCTGTCCAATCACCCTATGATGGTTCGCAGCACGAGAGGAGTCGCCTATGCCGTTGCCGTCCATGAAAGACCAGTTCGCCGCCCTGATCGCCGCGCCATCAGTGAGCTGTACGCAACCTGCGCTGGATCAATCCAACCGCACCGTCATCGATCTGTTGGCCACCTGGCTGGGAGATCTGGGGTTCAACTGCGACATCCAGGAAGTCAGCCCCGGCAAGTTCAACTTGTTGGCGACCTTCGGCTCAGGTCCCGGCGGGCTAGTGCTCTCCGGGCACAGCGACACCGTTCCCTACGACGATGCGTTGTGGAAGACCGATCCGCTGAAGCTGACGGAAGTTGACAACAGTTGGGTAGGCCTGGGCAGTTGCGACATGAAGGGCTTTTTCGCGCTGGCCATCGAGGCGCTCCAGCCGTTGCTCGACAAACCGTTCAAACAGCCGTTGATCATTCTCGCGACGTGCGATGAAGAAAGCTCAATGTCCGGCGCCAAGGCGCTGGCCGCGGCAGGTGGCGTGCTGGGGCGCGCAGCGGTAATCGGCGAGCCGACGGGCCTGAAGCCGATTCGCTTGCACAAAGGCGTGATGATGGAGCGCATTGAGATTTTGGGCCGCAGCGGCCACTCGTCGGACCCGAGCCTGGGCCACAGCGCCCTCGAAGCCATGTACGACGCCATTGGCGCGCTCAAGGGGCTGCGTCAGCAATGGCAGACGCAGTTCAATAATCCACAATTCAGCGTGCCCCAGCCGACGATGAACTTCGGTTGCATCCATGGCGGCGACAACCCCAATCGCATTTGCGGCCAGTGTTCGCTGGAGTTCGACCTGCGTCCGTTGCCGGGGATGGATCCGGAAATGCTGCGCGCGGCGATCCGACAGAAGTTGCAACCGCTGGCCGAGCAGCATCAGGTGCAGATCGATTACGCGCCACTGTTCTCGGAAGTCGCACCGTTCGAACAGAGTGCTGACGCGGAACTGGTACGGGTGGCCGAGCGTCTGACCGGTCATACGGCTGAAGCGGTGGCATTTGGCACCGAAGCGCCTTATCTTCAGCGCCTTGGTTGCGAAACCATTGTATTGGGGCCAGGCGACATCGCCTGCGCGCACCAGCCTGGTGAGTATCTTGAAATGTCACGTTTGCAGCCTACAGTGCGTCTGCTACGTCAATTGATCGAACATTACTGCCTGACCACCCCTTGAGTGCGGTTCGTGAGTCAGTCCAAAACCAGAAGGAGAGTACGCGTGTTGCGACGCCTGTTCCGACGATAAAGCTCATGCCGCTGTGAGTGTTTACCTTTCGTCCCTCTTTGCTACAGGCCTTTTTGGATATGCCCGATTACGTCAATTGGCTCCGCCACGCGTCTCCCTACATCAATGCCCACCGGGATTGCACCTTCATCGTCATGCTCCCGGGCGATGGCGTTGAACACCCGAATTTCGGCAACATCGTTCACGATCTGGTGCTGTTGCACAGCCTTGGCGTGCGGCTGGTGCTGGTTCACGGCTCCCGTCCGCAGATTGAAAGCCGTCTGGCGGCGCGCGGCATCACGCCGCATTTTCATCGCGACATGCGTGTCACGGACTCGGCCACGCTGGAGTGCGTGATCGACGCCGTTGGCGCATTGCGTATTGCTATCGAAGCGCGTCTGTCGATGGACATGGCCGCCTCGCCGATGCAGGGGTCGCGCTTGCGTGTGACCGGTGGCAATTTCGTCACAGCGCGCCCGATCGGCGTGCTGGAAGGCGTCGATTACCAGCACACAGGCGAAGTGCGCCGGATCGACCGCAAAGGTATCAATCGCCTGCTCGACGAGCGCTCCATCGTGCTGCTGTCGCCTCTGGGGTATTCGCCGACCGGAGAAATCTTCAATTTGGCCTGCGAAGACGTCGCCACCCGCGCGGCGGTCGATCTCGGCGCAGAGAAGCTGCTGTTGTTCGGCGCCGAATCGGGCCTGATGGACGAGCAGGGGCGTCTGGTGCGCGAGCTGCGTCCACAGCAGATCCCGGCGCACCTTCAACGTTTGGGTAACAACTACCAGGCCGAGCTGCTGGACGCGGCCGCTCAGGCCTGCCGTGGTGGCGTTGCGCGTAGCCATATCGTCAGCTACGCCGAAGATGGCGCGCTGTTGTCCGAGCTCTTCACCCGTGCGGGTGGCGGCACGCTGGTGGCGCAGGAGCAGTTCGAGTTGGTGCGTGAGGCATCGATTGGTGACGTCGGTGGCTTGATCGACCTGATCACGCCGCTGGAAGAGCAGGGCATTCTGGTGCGTCGCTCCCGCGAGGTGCTGGAACGCGAGATCGAACAGTTCAGCGTGGTCGAGCGTGAGGGGTTGATCATCGCCTGCGCGGCGTTGTACCCGATTGCCGATTCCGAGGCCGGTGAGCTGGCGTGTCTGGCAGTGAATCCCGAGTATCGTCACGGCGGGCGCGGTGACGAGTTGCTGGAGCGCATTGAAGAGCGGGCGAAGGCGCAAGGGCTGAAAACCCTGTTCGTTCTCACCACCCGCACGGCGCATTGGTTCCGTGAGCGTGGGTTCGAGCCAAGCAGTGTTGATCGCCTGCCGAGCGCTCGGGCGTCGCTGTACAACTACCAGCGCAATTCGAAGATTTTCGAGAAGGCGATTTAAGCGCAGTTACAGCGTGATATGTGCCGGACGCAAATCCTGTGGGAGCCGGCTTGCTGGCGAAGGCAGAGTGTCAGTCGCCCTTTGCGTATCTGACGCAACGCATTCGCCAGCAAGCCGGCTCCCACAAAGGGCGGATCTGTGTAGTCCTAGTTACTGATCGCCAGGATGCTCGCCTGATACGCCCCCACGAACGTATCGAAATCCACCGGTTCTTCGGTTTGTTCCATTTCGGACTGCTGAGCCAGCGATTCACGCGCTTTGCTTTCGAATGCGGCCTGATCTTCGGCGCTCAATGGGCGGCTGCGGAAGTACTCGGCGTGGCTTTGCGCCTGGCGCAACGAGAACGCCGTGAAGCTTTCCTTGTGCTCGGTCATGGTGGCCAGCACCTGGGCAGACGGGGTCAGCGACACGTCGGCGACTTTAGCCCGCTGAGCGGCCAGCGATTTGGCGTGCTCGTCGATGCCCTGGCTCTTGTCCAGCAACGCAATGATCGGCTCGATCTTGTCCAGCAACTCGTCAGCCCAGACCTTCAGGTCAATGGTCGAGGTGTTGCGGCTCAGTTGCAGGCCCGGACGACGACCTTCCTTCACCACGGTCAGGAAGTTGCTGCTGGCGTTGCCGCATTCACAGTCAGCCAGTTGCGGGCTTTCCTGTAAGGCGCAGAACAGGATGAAGGCGTCGATGAAGCGCGACTGTTGAAGGTCGATACCCACCGGCAGGAACGGGTTGATGTCCAGGCAGCGCACTTCAACGTATTGCACGCCACGGGCCATCAGGGCCTGAATCGGACGCTCACCGGAATAGGTGACGCGTTTCGGGCGGATCGTCGAGTAGTACTCGTTCTCGATCTGCAGCACGTTGGTGTTGAGCTGAATCCACTCGCCATCCTTGTGCGTGCCAATCTCGACGTAAGGCGCATAAGGCGTTGCAACAGCTTTGCGCAGGCTATCGGTGTACGTCAGCAGGTCGTTGTAACACGGCGTCAGATCGGCCTGCGCGCTGCTCTGATAACCGAGATCGCTCATGCGCAAACTGGTGGCGTAGGGCAGGTACAGGGTATCGGCGTCGAACTGCTCCAACTGGTGCGAGCGACCGCGCATGAAGCTGGCGTCCAGCGCAGGGGAGGCGCCGAACAGGTACATCAGCAGCCAGCTATAGCGGCGGAAATTGCGGATCAGGCCGATGTAGCTCTCGGACTGAAACTCCCGATCACTGCCATCGAAGGCCACGGTCGACTTGAGCACCGGCCAGATGTCTTCGGGCAGCGAGAAGTTGTAGTGAATACCGGCAATGCATTGCATCGTCTTGCCATAACGCAGCGCGAGACCCTGGCGGTATACGTACTTGAGCTTGCCGATGTTCGAGGTGCCGTAATAGGCGATCGGGATGTCTTCTTCGGCCGGCAACGGGCACGGCATCGAAGGGCTCCAGATGTATTCGCTGCCCAGCTTGCTGTAGGCGAAGCGATGGATCTTTTCCAGGCTGTCCAGCGTGTCGGCTGGCTGAGCCATCGCTGGCGTAATGAACTCCAGCAGCGACTCGGAATAATCGGTGGTGATCTGCTCATTGGTCAGCGCAGAGCCCAGGGCTTCCGGGTGCGGGGTCTGTGCCAGGCGGCCATCGCCTGTAACGCGCAGGCATTCACGCTCGATACCGTGCAGGCATTTCTCCAGAAGGGAGAGGTGCGAGTGCTCGCCAAGCAGGGCCAGGCGGCGATTGAGAAGTTCGCTCAAGTTGGATTCCTTCACGCGTCAGTCGGCCCTATATGGGGGCGATATGGCGGTCTACAAGGGTGAAGAAAGGAACTGGCGTTTTCGCCTTGTTTTCAGGTCCGAACGCCGATGCCCGTCGCTGATCATTCCTGCAGGGGTGCCATGCAGAAGCTGACAGAAAATTTCGACACTGCTAAGCAAGTGTCGAAATTAACTCATATCCCTATCGGACAGCTAGACGATCGCGAACGTGCCTTGTGCTTTCGCGACGAGCTTGTCGGCCTGGCGCACTTCGGCTTCGACCACCAGTGTTCGGCGCCCGGCGTGGATCACCGTGCCGATGCAGGTGACTTCACCGTCCGGTACGCCGCGCATGTAGTTGATCTTGCACTCGACCGTCACGCTTTGCCTGTCGAAGCCGTGGGAGCTGGAGCAGGCCAGCCCCATGGCGATGTCGACGAGGCTGAACAGTGCGCCGCCGTGCATCACGTTGCCGCGATTGCGCAAGTGTGGCTCCAGTGCCAGCGTGACTTCGGCGACGCCGTCTCCCAGTCGCACCAGTTTGCAGCCCAAGGTCTTGAAATACGCGCTCTCGGTCAGTTCTGCAGGAATATCCATCAACGTTTCTTCAGTTGTTTGGCGTTGGCGAACAGCGAAGCCATGGCGTTGTTGGCCGGGGCCGCAGTCGCGGTTTCCTTGCGAGGCGCGTTGGCTTGTTGCTGACGTGGCGCTGCACCTGGACGAGCGCCGCGAGCACCGTCGATTTTCTCGCCAGGGGTGTCGCTCATGCGCATCGACAGGCCAACGCGTTTGCGTGGAATGTCGACTTCCATGACCTTCACCTTGACCACATCCCCGGCTTTCACGGCTTCGCGAGGGTCCTTGATGAACTTCTCCGACAGTGCAGAGATGTGTACCAGGCCGTCCTGATGCACGCCGATGTCGACGAACGCGCCGAAGTTGGTCACGTTGGTGACGACACCTTCGAGGATCATGCCCAGTTGCAGGTCCTTGAGGTCTTCGACGCCGTCCTGGAACTCGGCGGTCTTGAACTCGGGGCGTGGATCGCGGCCCGGCTTTTCCAGCTCTTGCAGGATGTCGGTCACGGTGGGCAGACCGAAGGTCTCGTCGGTGAATTTCTTCGGGTCCAGACGCTTGAGGAAGCTGGCATCACCGATCAGCGAGCGTATGTCGCGGTCGGTTTCAGCGGCGATGCGTTGCACCAGCGGGTAGGCCTCGGGGTGAACGGCGGACGAGTCCAGCGGATTGTCACCATTCATGACTCGCAAGAAACCGGCAGCCTGTTCAAAGGTTTTTTCGCCCAGACGCGGCACTTTTTTCAGCGAAGCGCGAGTTTTGAAGGCGCCGTTCTCGTCACGGTGAGCGACGATGTTCTGTGCCAGCGTGGTATTCAGGCCGGAGATGCGGGCGAGCAGAGCGACGGATGCGGTGTTCACGTCAACGCCCACGGCGTTCACGCAATCCTCGACCACAGCGTCCAGGCCGCGTGCCAGTTTGAGTTGCGACACGTCGTGCTGATATTGGCCGACACCGATGGATTTCGGATCGATCTTCACCAGTTCAGCCAATGGATCCTGCAAGCGGCGAGCGATGGACACCGCGCCACGGATCGACACGTCCAGATCCGGGAATTCCTTGGCGGCCAGCTCAGAGGCCGAATACACCGAGGCGCCTGCTTCCGAAACCATGACCTTGGTCATTTTCAGGCCTGGATATTTTTTGATCAGCTCAGCCGCCAGCTTGTCGGTTTCACGGCTGGCAGTGCCGTTGCCGATGGCGATCAGGTCGACCGAATGCTTGGCGCAGAGGGCGGCCAGTACGGCGATGGTTTGATCCCACTGGTTTTTCGGAACGTGCGGGTACACGGTCGCGTGGTCCAGCAGTTTGCCGGTGGAGTCGACCACCGCTACCTTGCAGCCGGTACGCAGGCCCGGGTCCAGACCCAGTGTCGCGCGCGGGCCTGCGGGCGCGGCCAGCAGCAAATCGTGCAGGTTATGGGCGAACACGTTGATCGCTTCGGTCTCGGCGGCGTCGCGCAGCTCGCCCAGCAGATCAGTTTCCAGATGGGAGTAGAGCTTGACCTTCCACGTCCAGCGCACGACCTCGGCCAGCCATTTGTCCGCAGGACGATTCTGGTTTTGCAGGCCAAAACGCTCGCTGATCATCATTTCGCACGGGTGCAGGGTGCCCGGCAATTCTTCGCCGACTTTCAATGCTGAGCTGAGCACGCCTTCGTTGCGGCCACGGAAGATCGCCAGTGCGCGGTGCGATGGCATGCTTTTCAGCGGTTCGTCGTGCTCGAAGTAGTCGCGGAATTTCGCGCCTTCTTCCTCTTTGCCTGCCACGACGCGGGCGCTGATCACCGCTTCCTGCTTGAGGAAGGTGCGCAGTTTTTCCAGCAGCGAAGCGTCTTCGGCAAAACGCTCCATCAGGATGTATTTGGCGCCTTCGAGCACGGCCTTGACGTCCGCAAAGCCTTTTTCAGCGTCGACGAAACGTGCCGCTTCCGCGTCAGGCGTCAGGCTCGGGTCATTGAACAGGCCGTCGGCCAGCTCACCCAGACCCGCTTCCAGCGCGATCTGGCCTTTGGTGCGACGTTTCTGTTTGTAAGGCAGGTAAAGGTCTTCAAGGCGGGTCTTGGTGTCGGCGAGCTTGATGTCGCGCGCCAGCTCCGGGGTCAGCTTGCCTTGCTCTTCGATGCTGGCGAGGATCGCGCCGCGGCGTTCTTCGAGTTCGCGCAGATAGCGCAGGCGCTCTTCCAGATGACGCAGCTGCGTGTCATCGAGGCTGCCAGTCACTTCTTTACGGTAGCGAGCGATGAAGGGCACGGTAGAGCCTTCATCCAGCAACGCGACGGCCGCTTCGACCTGTTGCGGGCGCACGCCCAGTTCTTCGGCGATGCGGCTGTTGATACTGTCCATAAAACCACCTGGCAAATGTGTGTGCAAAAAAACCAGCTGCTGGCGAACCGCCTTGAGCGAGCGTTGCCTGACTTTGAGGGCGGCGCATTATACCCAGTGAGTTCCGATTAGGGGACCGTCCTGTCGGCTGCTGACTACGAGCGACACCGTTGGCCGTGTCTGCTGCAATGCGGCGAGGTAGAGCAGCAGTGGCGGCTCAGGAAAAATCTGCTAACAATGCACACGGTGCACATGGCAGCCGCTACGCCATAATGCGCGCCGAGACTAAAGGAGCATTCAATGAGCAGCACTGCACAAACGGCTGAAGGCGAGAAAATCCTCATCGTTGACGATGACCCGGGCCTTAGCAGCCTGTTAGAACGTTTTTTCACCAGCAAAGGCTATCGCGCCCGCGCCGTCGGTAACGTGGAGCAGATGGACCGCCTGCTGGCTCGCGAAGTTTTTCACCTCGTGGTGCTTGACCTGATGTTGCCTGGCGAAGACGGCCTGTCCGCCTGCCGCCGGTTGCGCGCCGCGAACAATCAGGTGCCGATCATCATGTTGACCGCCAAGGGCGATGAGCTGAGCCGGATCAAGGGCCTGGAACTGGGGGCTGACGATTACCTGGCCAAACCGTTCAACCCTGACGAACTGATGGCGCGGGTCAAGGCGGTATTGCGTCGCCAGTCCACGCCGGTACCTGGCGCACCTGCCAGTGAAGATGAAACCGTCACCTTTGGTGAGTATGAGCTGTCGTTGGCGACCCGCGAGCTCAAGAAAGGCGATGAAGTCCACATGCTCACCACTGGCGAGTTTGCCGTCCTCAAGGCGCTGGTCATGCACGCCCGTGAACCGCTGACTCGCGACAAATTGATGAACCTGGCCCGTGGTCGTGAGTGGGACGCGCTCGAACGCTCGATCGACGTCCAGATCTCCCGTCTGCGCCGTCTGATCGAAGTGGACGCCGCTAAACCGCGTTACATCCAGACCGTCTGGGGCGTGGGCTATGTATTCGTGCCGGACGGTACCGGCAAGCAGTAACCGTCAGTCGGCAGATTGATACCGGGCGTGTCGCTTGCACACATCCGCTAGCCAGCCATCTCGACGCCTTTCAAAAGAAGGCTCTGAGGTGGCTGGTTTTGTTGTCTGGTGCATTCCGCGAACTCCCGCGAGCCTGGCTCGCTTCCGCAAAGTGTGTAGCTGTTGTCATGAAAACACCGCTCTGGTTCCCGCAAAGCTTCTTCTCCCGCACCTTGTGGCTGGTGCTTATCGTGGTGCTGTTCTCCAAGGCGCTGACGCTGGTTTATCTGCTGATGAACGAAGACGTGCTGGTGGATCGTCAGTACAGCCATGGTGTGGCCTTGACGTTGCGTGCGTACTGGGCGGCTGATGAAAGTGACAGACAGACCATTGCCGATGCAGCAGGGCTGATACGCGTGGTGGGTGGCGGTGTGCCTGAAGGAGAGCAGCACTGGCCGTACTCGGAAATCTATCAACGCCAGATGCAAGCGGAATTGGGCGCCGATACCGAAGTCCGTTTGCGCGTTCACGCGCCTCCAGCCCTGTGGGTTCGTGCCCCCAGCCTAGGCGATGGCTGGTTGAAGGTTCCGTTATATCCCCACCCGCTACGAGGCCAGAAAATCTGGAGTGTGCTGGGCTGGTTCCTTGCCATAGGCCTGCTGTCCACGGCCTCGGCGTGGATTTTCGTCAGTCAGTTGAACCGACCACTCAAGCGGCTGGTGTTCGCCGCTCGCCAGTTGGGCCAGGGCCGCAGTGTACGCCTGCCAGTGGGGGATACGCCGAGTGAAATGACCGAGGTGTACCGCGCCTTCAACCAAA
Organism: Pseudomonas sp. Pseu.R1; assembly: GCF_045764065.1. Taxonomy (NCBI): domain Bacteria; kingdom Pseudomonadati; phylum Pseudomonadota; class Gammaproteobacteria; order Pseudomonadales; family Pseudomonadaceae; genus Pseudomonas; species Pseudomonas sp. Pseu.R1. The sequence continues at coordinate 3,764,628 of NZ_JBJGEE020000001.1, forward strand.
TGGCTGAAGACGTCGAGCAGGCCGGGCAGGAACGCGAGTTGATGTTGGCCGGTGTCTCTCACGACCTTCGCACGCCGCTGACCCGATTGCGCCTGTCATTGGAGCTGATGCCCCGTGACAATGAATTCATGGACGGCATGGTGCGCGACATAGAGGATATGGACGCCATTCTCGATCAGTTCCTTGCATTCATCCGAGATGGTCGCGATGAAGAGGTCGAAGAAGTCGATCTGGTCGAGCTGATTCGCGAAGTGGTCGCCCCCTATAACAGCCCGACCGAACAGGTCCGCACACGACTGGAATCCATCCCGCCCTTTCCACTGCGACGGGTGTCGATGAAGCGCTTGCTGAATAACCTCATCGGCAACGCCATGCATCACGCGGGAGACAGTGTCGAAGTCGCAGCCTATGTCTCGGGTGACAGTGGTGCACCTTATGTGGTCCTGAGCGTGCTGGATCGGGGCATGGGCATCGACCCTTCCGAACTGGACGGTATTTTCAATCCTTTCACTCGTGGCGATCGGGCGAGAGGTGGAAAGGGAACGGGCTTGGGGCTGGCCATCGTAAAGCGCATTGCCGCCATGCATGGGGGCAATGTCGAACTGCGTAATCGCTCGGGAGGTGGACTTGAGGCTCGGGTGAGGCTGCCGTTAGGGCTGATGTTGCCGAGGGATGCGGTTTGAAAAACGATTTGCCGCTGCAGGAGCGCGCCCAGGCCAAGCGAGCTCCTGCAAGGCAGAGTGGCCGGTTATCCCTTGCCCTTGGTCCGCGTCATATGCGGCCCGCCGTTTTTCTCGATGTACTGAATGATCATCCCTGCCACGTCTTTGCCGGTGGTGGTTTCGATACCTTCCAGGCCGGGCGATGAGTTCACTTCCATGACCAGTGGGCCATGGTTGGAGCGCAGGATATCGACGCCTGCGACGCTGAGGCCCATGACCTTGGCGGCGCGAATAGCGGTCATGCGCTCTTCGGGGGTGATCTTGATCAGGCTCGCAGTGCCTCCTCGGTGAAGGTTGGAGCGAAACTCGCCGGGCTTGGCCTGACGCATCATGGACGCGATCACCTTGTCACCCACCACGAAGCAGCGAATATCCGCACCGCCCGCCTCTTTGATGTACTCCTGCACCATGATGTCCTGCTTGAGCCCCATGAACGCCTCGATCACGGACTCTGCCGCCGTTGCGGTCTCGCACAGCACAACGCCAATCCCCTGAGTGCCCTCCAGCACCTTGATCACCAGCGGGGCGCCGTTGACCATCTGGATCAGGTCGGGAATGTCGTCGGGGGAGTGAGCAAAACCTGTCACGGGCAGGCCGATGCCGCGCCGGGAAAGCAGTTGAAGCGAGCGCAGTTTGTCGCGAGAGCGCGCGATGGCCACGGACTCGTTGAGCGGGAATACGCCCATCATCTCGAACTGACGCAATACGGCGCAGCCGTAGAACGTGACCGAAGCGCCGATGCGCGGGATGACCGCATCGAAGCCTTCCAGCGGTTTGCCTCGGTAGTGAATCTGCGGCTTATGACTGGCAATGTTCATATAGGCGCGCAGGGTATCGATCACTACGACCTCATGGCCACGCTGGGTACCGGCTTCGACCAGACGACGAGTTGAATACAGACGCGGGTTTCGCGAAAGCACAGCGATCTTCATGCAACACCTGTGGCAGAGGGATTTGAAGCCGGAAAGGTCGGCTTGTCCTGAACATAAGTAACACCCGGATTAACTACCAACTGGCCGTCGATCAAGGCTTTGGAACCCAACAGCAGCCTATAGCGCATGGCCTTGCGGCAGGCGAGGGTGAACTCCACCGGCCAGACCCGGTCGCCCAGCGCCATCGTCGTGCGAATGACGTAACGCACCTGGGCCTGTCCGTTGGAACTTTTGATGGTCTTCATCGCCACCAGTTGCGCTTCGCAACGGCGATGGCGCAATTGCACGACGGTGCCCAGGTGTGCGTTGAAACGCACCCACTGTTCACCGTCGCGTTCAAAAGGTTCGATTTCCGTGGCGTGCAGGCTGGAGGTGCTGGCGCCTGTGTCGATCTTGGCGCGCAGACCTGCCACACCCAGACTGGGCAGTGCCACCCATTCGCGAAGGCCGATGACTGTGAGATGGTCGAATGTTTTCAAAGCGATCCCGTACGTTTGCGCGTTCTGCCCACGATAGCCTGACGAGCATGAGTGTGCATGCCCTCTTCTGTGTGCAGAGGATTCTAACCAAGGCTGATGATTACTGTGTGCCCAGCGTTGCGTGCTTCGTTTGGAGTAGTACAGTTCTGACTATCACGTAATTGAGGAATTCAGATGACACAAAAGTCAGACGAGGACGACAAGGTTCGTCTGGACAAGTGGCTTTGGGCTGCACGCTTCTTCAAAACCCGTGCGCTGGCGAAGGCTGCTATCGAAAGCGGTAAGGTTCATTGTCGGGGAGAGCGCTGCAAACCGGGCAAGGAGCCGCGGGTAGGGGATACGTTCGAGATTCGCACCGGATTCGACGATAGAACGGTGGTGGTTACTGCCCTGTCCATCGTGCGTCGCGGTGCTCCGGAGGCTCAGTTGCTTTACAGCGAAACCCCGGAGAGCCTGGCCAAACGTGAGCAGGCCGCGCAAATGCGCAAGGCCGGAAGTCTGGGGGTGACAACGGACGGCAAGCCGAACAAGAAGCAGCGTCGGCAACTGTTTCAGTTTCGCTCGGGCGATGATTGAGGGGGGATGTAATACCTGTGGGAGATTCTATGTTGCCCGGTCAAACGCCTTCGCCACCCAGTTGGCTCCCACGGGGATCGCGTCGAACTCAAATCTCGTTATCGACGCTGAACCTGTGAGCGAATTCATTCGCGATAGCGTCGGCACATGCGGCATCTACTTTGCCTGACACGCCGTATCGCGAATGGATTCCGCCCCACAGAAGTGTGTCGCCCGTGATCGGCTTACGCGCGAGCGTCCGTCTTCATGATGCTCAGCCAGCGGAACAACGGAAGCTTGCCGAAGACGTTGAAAATGGGCGCAGTGGCCCGCATCAAGAGTCTTGTGGCGTGAGCGGCAAACGGGGTGTAGCAGCTCCAGGCCAGCGCCAGCAGGGCGATCATTACGCCGCCGATGTAATCGTCCTGCCCCCAGTGAGCGCCCGCGACCAGGCGCGGCATCATGAACAGGAAAGCCAGGACCCAAATCACGACACGTTGGCCAGCGGTGCGGCTGTAAACGGTCATGAACATCGCCCAGATCAACAACACAGAGGCGTGGTCACCGGGGAAGCTTTGGCTCGAACGGTCCTTGAGCTGCCATTTGTCTTCCAGCGTAGGGAAAATCTCGCTGAGTTTGATGGCGTCCGGGATCACCATCGATGCGCTGTCGTGTTGCAGTGAGGTGTGATCGATGATCTTGGAAAACACCGTGCGAATGATCAGCAGAAGAATCAGCGTGAGCACGAAGCCGATCAGGGCCGCGCGGGTTTGTACCGTTTTGAATACCCAGTCGCCCTTGATGAGCAACATCAACAGAATCAAGCCGACGACGATGTCGAACGGGCGCATACTGGCGATTGTCCAGGTCCATAGCCAGGCTTTGTTCTGGGTCAGTGGCTGATTCAGCAGGTGGAAAAGCCACTCGTCGAATTGGGTGAAGGCTGCGTGGCCCGTCGGCCAAATCCACACCAGAAGTAGCGCAAGCGCTACTAGATTACACAGCAGGAATTTTTTGGCGTTCCACTTGGGTTGGAACAGCGCTGGATAGTCCATAAAATGCCCCCATCGGCATGACAGTGCACCCAAGGGTGCTAAACCGCGTTTTATAAGCGGTCGTCATCACTTTGTCATCATTTCAGATACCAATTTCATATGCATGATTTCCCGGATACCGATAACACCCAGCGCTTCATGTTCGACGACAGCGACGTTCGCGGCGAGTTGGCCTCGCTGGAACGCAGCTACGCCGAAGTGCTGGCCAAGCACCCCTACCCGGAGCCTGTAGCGCAACTGCTCGGCGAAATGCTGTCGGCGGCAGCGCTGCTGGTGGGCACGTTGAAGTTCGACGGACTGCTCGTGTTGCAGGCGCGGTCTCAGGGACCTGTCTCGCTGCTGATGGTCGAATGCTCCAGCGAGCGCGAGCTGCGCGGCATCGCCCGTTACGATGAGAGCCTGATCCAGCCAGGCGCGACGCTTCAGGACCTGATGCCCGACGGTACGCTGGTGATCAACATCGATCCACGGCATGGCAAGCGTTATCAGAGCATCGTCGATCTGGAGGGCGAGAACCTGTCGCGTTGCCTGTCTGATTATTTCGTTCAGTCCGAGCAACTGCCGACCGAATTCTGGCTATATGCCGATGGAAAACGGGCGCGGGGGTTTCTGCTTCAGCAACTGCCGCCTGAGCGCCTGAAAGATGAAGACGAGCGCAAGGCCAGTTGGCAGCATGTTCGAGCGCTCGCCAACACCTTGACCGCCGAGGAACTGTTGAGCCTGGATAACGAGACGGTGTTGCATCGTCTTTTCCACGAAGATGCCGTGCGCATGTTCGATGTTCAGCCGTTGGTCTTCCGTTGCAGCTGTTCTCGCGAACGTTCCGCCAATGCTCTCGTCAGTCTTGGCGTGGAAGATGCACAGCAATTGGTGGCCGAGCACAACGGTACCGTCGAGATCGATTGCCAGTTCTGCAATCAGCGCTACCTTTTCGACGCCACCGATGTAGCGCAGCTGTTCGCCGGTGGCGGGGTCGATACCCCTTCAGATACTCGCCATTGATGTAGTGCGGGCGCCGGGCTGAATGGTTTCCGCCCGGCGGGCTTGGCTTCTCTTTATGTAGTTCTGACCGGAGGCCCCTACCTTTTTTGGGCTTTTCTGGCATAATCCGGCCACTTTTTAGCTGTAGTAGTTTGGGTTTTTCTACTACAAAACGTTTGGAGCACTCGGCCAGCGGGCCGACGGGGAATCTCATGACGCAAGCCAATAACGCCGTTCACACCGATCTCAGTGTCGACGAACTGGTTAAAGAAGCCCTCAAACGCGAAGAAGGCGTACTGTCCGACACCGGCGCTCTGGTTGTTGAAACCGGTCATCGTACGGGTCGTTCGCCAGTCGACCGTTTCATCGTTGACGAACCCAGCACCACGGCAGCCATCGCCTGGGGTCCGATCAACCGCAAATTCCCTGCTGATAAATTCGATGCCCTGTGGGCGCGTGTCGAGGCGTTCAACAACGCTCAGGAACACTTCGTTTCCCACGTGCACGTAGGTGCGGCGGCTGACCACTACCTAGCCGTCAAGATGACCACTCAGACTGCCTGGCAGAACCTGTTCGGTCGTTGCCTGTTCATCAACCCTGCCCAGTACAACCCGGCAGGTCGTCAAGAGTGGCAAGTGCTGAACGTTGCCAACTTCGAGTGCGTACCTGAGCGTGACGGCACCAACTCCGACGGTTGCGTGATCATCAACTTCGCTCAGAAGAAAGTTCTGATCGCGGGCATGCGCTATGCCGGCGAGATGAAAAAAGCCATGTTCTCGGTGCAGAACTTCCTGCTGCCAGCCGCTGACGTGCTGCCGATGCACTGCGCAGCCAACATTGGCGAAGAAGGCGACGTGACCCTGTTCTTCGGTCTGTCGGGCACCGGTAAGACCACCCTGTCCGCCGACGAAAGCCGTTACCTGATCGGTGACGACGAGCACGGTTGGGGCGAAGGCGTGGTGTTCAACATCGAAGGCGGTTGCTATGCCAAGTGCATCGATCTGTCCGAGAAGAACGAGCCGGTCATCTGGAAAGCCATCAAGCACGGCGCAGTACTGGAAAACGTGGTTCTGGATGCCAACAAGCACGCCGACTACGCCGACAGCAGCCTGACCCAGAACAGTCGCGCAGCCTACCCGTTGGAGCACGTTGAAAAACGCTCCGAGAAAAACCTCGGTGGCGAGCCAAACGCCGTGATCTTCCTAACCTGCGACCTGACCGGTGTTCTGCCACCTGTTTCGATCCTCAGCGAAGAACAAGCGGCTTACCACTTCCTGTCGGGTTACACCGCGCTGGTCGGTTCGACCGAAATGGGTTCGGGCGCTGGCATCAAGTCGACCTTCTCCACCTGCTTCGGCGCGCCATTCTTCCCGCGTCCGGCTGGCGAGTACGCTGAGCTGCTGATCAAACGTATCCGCGGCTTCGGCTCGAAAGTGTACCTGGTCAACACCGGCTGGACCGGTGGCGGCTACGGCGTCGGCAAACGCTTCAACATCCCGACGACTCGCGGCGTCATCGCAGCCATCCAAAGCGGCGCGCTGATCGGTGCTGAAACCGAGCACTTGGACACCGTCAACCTGGACGTTCCAAAAGTCGTTCCGGGCGTCGACACTGCACTGCTCAACCCACGCAACACCTGGGCTGACAAAGCGGCCTACGATGAAGCGGCCAAGGCACTTGCGGGCTTGTTCATCGAGAACTTCAAAAAGTTTGAAGTCAGCGACGCGATCAAGGCGGCGGGTCCGAAGCTGTAACGTCATATTTTCCTGAACAGAAAACCGCTCTCAAACAGATTGTGTGAACACCAGGCAATCTGTAAGGGCGGCTTAGCAAAATGCCTCGTATCGGAAGATACGGGGCATTTTTCGTTTGTCCGGCTTTACCGTACAGCCGGCCTCATCGCTGGCACGTGAGCCCGCCCTCGGTCGTTCCGAGAGCAGGCGGTCGTACATGAATTCGGTGTGTTGCTGGACCGAGTAATTCACTCCAGGTCGGGGTAACTCATTGTGGGCAGGTGCAGGAGAACCAGGATATGCCCCACTCAATCAATTGTGTTTAATATCGCTTTCGGTGCTGCTTAAATGTGCTTGTAATCCGTTGCCTTTTTTGCAATAGGAGCAGACAAGCCTGCGTCCGGCTTCAAGTTCAAGCCGCCGACTAATGAAAACTTAATGCTCTTTTTTCCCCAGTGTACAAAGCGGCAGCTTCCACTTTGTTCTACGATGAGGGTGTATGAGTGTTTGCGCATTGCAATAAACGCCTCGTTATTACTGGCAACAGACTTCAAGTACTCATCAATCTTTGTGCTGGGCAATTTCAACATGTTGTTAAGTTTCGCCCCCCAACGGGTCAGGCACTGTTCGGCATAGTGTCGTACGATAAGGCCCGGTTCAATGAATGCTTTCTTTCCGTTGGCACCGTCTACTGCCGCATTTCCTACGAGTGTCGCGTGACGGCCAGCCATGGGATAAACGTGCACTGCAGTACTAGGCGCTGTTTGTGGGATTACGCAGGCAAACCCTTTGGAGCGCTCGTCCCTTGCATAAAAAGCCACGTATTCCTTCACATTCTCGCCGAGGGAGATACGGTGTTTTTGAATATTCAGCACACCCGGTACCGGGTCGATCGCAAAGATGTTCACTTTAACGTGTTTGAGTGCCGGGTCGGCCAACATGGCATTGGCCAGCATGTGACAACTGATCCCGCCCCGGCTCCAGCCCACGATATTCACGGTGTCCGGGATAGGTTGGCCTTTACGGCGCATTTTGATGATCTGTTCCTGCAACGCTTGAGGCGTGACTTTTCGGGTCCCGTAGTCGTAGGTGCGCCATAGCCATGAGCCGGTGGTTTCCAAATCTTGGATAGGCACCCCGTTTTTCTTCAGGCGCTCGTATTCCTGTTGAGTCAGTACTTTGCGTTGCCAGGTAGTGTGGCCTTTGATGACGTTCACTGCATGTTTAACGTTCTCTTCCCAGCCACTCCCAAATAATGTGCCACTCATTCCATAACCGCCGGGTGCGGTGAATAACTCATCGGCTTGTAAGTTACCGCTGCCTGGGCCGTCTACCACAATCCAGTCAGCGAACTCGTACGTTGCCATTTGAGAGGCCAGTCTGGAGACCAGCTCTCCATCCCAATAACTGTTGTTGAGGGTGTCATACTTATTGGAGCCGGTGCCGCAGAAAAATACTGTAAATACACTCATTGCTTATTACCTTGTTGGTTGATAGGTAACTCACAACGTATAGGTGATCACGTGTTTGGTAAAATTTGGTATGTTGCTTGATGTTAAAGCACTTACCCATTACCTGATTTAATATGTGCGTATTCATGGGCTAGCGTCTTTTAGGGGCGATAAGATCGTGCCGCTTCGCAGTACTTTTCCTGTGCCAGCTTGTTTTTTTCGTCCTTGTTTTTGGCGAGGCGCTTGGTCCAGTCGCTGCACATGTCTTTGAAGAACGGTTCGGCTGCACGTCGGCATTCGCGGTACTCGACGCTTTCACCTTTAAAGTTCATGCACACGCTGCTGTTGTCGATGTGGTTGTTGTAGGTGCGATACCGTGCTTCGTAACGGTTACGCCCGTCGATTTCCCGGATGAATACACTTGCCACATCGTAGTGGCGGAATTCGGGCTTGGTTTTGGCCGCAGCCGACTTGTACTGCGCCATGTACTGATCAGAAACCATGCCTTGTGGACGAGGGGCGTTGTAGTCGGTGGGCTGTGCATCGCCGAAGCGACAATTGATCACGTCGCGATCAATGACGTTGCCACCCTTGATGCAGTCGTCCAGCGGCTTGGTTGGCACGGGCTGGCTGTTGTCGAGTTTGGGGGCAACATAGACAACCTGTTCCACAGTACGGATTTCAGGCGTGGTGGCAGCCGGTGCAGGTTCTTCGTTGATCTCTGCCGGCGGTGGCGGGGCAATGGTGATTTGAGCGGGCTTGGGCGTATGAAACATCTGAGCGACGAGGTAGATAATCGCAACGAGCAGTGCCAGACAGATACCAATACTGCTGAGCGGCCAGGCACCTTGGGAGGGGGCGGCTTTTCGTTTTGCGGGATGAGAACCGAGTACGACATCGAACTGGTCAGGTGTCAGACGCTGCATGACAATCTGCCCGTCGTCCTTGGGCGGTTGCGTGTGTGGCATTGCCTCTCCTTGGCGTGTTGCGGATTTCGCGTATTTCAGCGGCTGCGCAGTCCGCGATCTGAAACATGAGTAAATGGTGCGGCGAGGTTAAACGGCGCGATGTTCTTTTGCTAGTAGTGCGTAGCGACGAGGTATCAGCTTTGTATCCTGCTCGGAATTTTTGTAACGCTTGGGCCGTGTCTCGGCGAGCATGGTCGCGTTAAGGTCGGCACTTTCGCAAACTCCCACGCAGGGGTAGCTTATGCATCAAATCCTCAAACAGGTTTTTGGGTATCGGCAGTTTCGTCCCGGACAAGAGGCTGCAATTGGCGCAATTCTGGCTGGGCGTTCGGCCGCAGCGATTTTCCCAACGGGATCGGGTAAGTCCCTTTGCTATCAACTTCCGGCGTTGTTACTGCCTCACCTCACACTGGTGGTTTCGCCTCTGTTGGCGCTGATTCAGGATCAACTGGCGTTCTTGCAACGCCATGGCATTGCGGCAGCCAGTATCGATTCAGCGCAGAATCGCGATGAGGTGGCCAGTGTCATGGCTCGCGCCCGATCAGGCGAACTCAAGATTTTGATGATTTCGGTTGAGCGACTGAAGAACGAACGCTTCCGGCATTTCATCTCACAGGTGCCCATTTCGTTGTTGGTGGTGGATGAGGCGCACTGTATCTCTGAGTGGGGCCACAACTTCAGGCCGGATTACCTCAAGCTCCCGGACTACCAGCGGGAGTTTCGTATCCCACAGGTATTGCTGCTGACGGCCACGGCCACCACGGGTGTCATACGTGACATGCAGGGCAAATTCGCTATCGCAGCCGATGATGTGGTGACAACCGGGTTTTACCGACCCAATCTCACGTTATTCGTCGAACCTACGCCGGGTCATGACAAACGCGGGCGCCTCTTGCGATGGCTAAAGGAGCGCGCCGGTCAGCCGAGCATCGTCTATGTCACCCTCCAGAAAACCGCTGAGTTTGTTGCGGCACACTTGGCGCAGAACGGCTTGCCTGCGCAGGCTTATCACGCCGGTTTGCCCCACGATACCCGCGAGTCAATCCAGCGCCAGTTCATGGACGGACGGCTGAATTGCATCGTGGCGACCATCGCGTTCGGCATGGGCATCGACAAAAGCGACATTCGTAATGTGGTGCATTTCGATCTGCCCAAATCCATCGAGAACTACAGCCAGGAGATTGGCCGGGCGGGGCGTGACGGCGCCGTTTCCCAGTGCCTGGTGTTGGCCAATCGGGATAACCTCAACGTGTTGGAAAATTTCGTTTATGGCGACACGCCCGAGCGCGAGGGCATTCGGAGGGTGCTGGAGGATGTGCTCAATGCACGCCATGACGGGCAGTGGGAGTTTTTGCTGACGCCGCTTTCGGAGATGAGCAACATCCGCCAACTGCCACTCAAGACCCTCTTGGTGCAGCTGGAACTGCGCGGAATCATTGCGCCGCGGTACTCATATTTTGCTGAATACCGTTTTAAGTATTTGATCGAACCGGAGGCGCTCGTTGAGCACTTTCAGGGCGAGCGGCGGCAGTTCGTTCAGGCGCTTGTCGAGACATCAAGCCGGGCGCGGACCTGGGCGACGGTGAGTTTTGACGCGATGTATCAACGATATCAGGCCGAGCGCTCACGGGTGATAACAGCCTTGGACTTCTTTCAAGAGAAAGGCTGGATCGAACTGGAGAGCAAGCAGATGACAGAGGTCTACAGTGTGTTGATCACGGACTTCGATGCGCAGGCTTTGAGCGAAGAATTGCACGCGTATTTCACGCAGCACGAAACGGCTGAGATAGCACGTATTCATGCCATGCTTGATCTGTTTGCCAGCGACCAATGCCTGAGCGATCGGCTGGCAAATTACTTCGACGATGACCAGGCGCCCGAGCGGTGCGGACACTGTTCGGTGTGCGCGGGCCAAGCGGCCGTTCTTCCTGCTACGCCAGCATTGACCCCGTTTGATCAACAGGACTTCGGTGGACTGTGTGATCCGTTCATCAGCAAGCATTTGGAAACATGCGGGTATCCGCCCAGTGCGGAGTGTCTGACCCGGTTTCTTTGCGGGATCAGTGTGCCGTTGTTTGCCAAGCTCAAGGCCAAGGCACTCAGTGGCTTTGCAGCGTTGGAGAATTATCCCTATGCGCAGGTCAGGGAATGGGCGCACGGCAGGTGCCCCTAGGTGTGACTCGCGTGCCGTCAAATGCAGCCCGACCGATAAGGAAAAAGAATGAGCGAAACCCCGCAGCGCTCCGACTACCGTCACTTCCAGCCCATCACCACCCGCTGGCACGACAACGACATCTACGGTCATGTGAACAACGTGACCTATTACAGCTTTTTCGACAGCGCGGTGAACAGCTACCTGATCGAGCGTGGAGGGCTGGATATTCACGATGGCAACGTGGTGGGCTTTGTGGTGAGTTCCTCGTGCGACTACTTTGCCTCGATCGCCTATCCCGATGTGATTGAGGTGGGCTTACGAGTCGGCAAGTTGGGTAACAGTTCGGTCCAGTACGAATTGGCGGTGTTCAGAACAGGGGAAGAAGAGGCGTGTGCGGCCGGGCGCTTTGTGCATGTGTTTGTGGATCGTGCATCGAACCAGCCAGTGCCGATCCCCGCGCCGTTACGCGAGGCCATGGAAGTGTTGATGGTTTGAAATGACAACCGGCCGCGTAGGAAGCGGCCGGTATCGGTGTGAGCTGTAGCTCAGCGATGGCGCCAGCCGCGATGACGGCCATGATCGTAATGACGATGACGGCGGTCGTGATCGTAGTGGCGACGGTCGCCACGGTAGCCGCGACGATCGTCATCATGGCGGCTCTGCTCGCCCATGTAGTTGCCCAGCGCGCCACCGGCACCGCCACCTGCGGCTGCGCCGATCAGGCTACCGGTGCTACCACCGACGCTGCGGCCAATCACGTTGCCGCCTGCTGCGCCAAGGCCACCGCCAATCGCGGCTTCAGTGCGGTTGTGGCGGTTGGCGCCGACTGCGCCACCGGCTGCGCCGCCCAGACCTGCGCCGATGGCCGATCCGGTGCTGCCGCCAATCTGCTGGCCAACGACCGAACCCAGTACCCCACCCAATGCGCCACCCACACCGGCATTCAGGTTATCGCCCGCAGAGGCAAACCCGGTGGCCAGGGAGAGAGACAACAGCAGAATCGAGGAATACTTCATGTAAGGATGCTCGTAGGGATGACGACGCGATCCTGCAATCATGAATAATTTGTCACAATCGAAATCCGACGAATAACACGATTTGTATACAAATAGATAAGTTATTGTTTTTAGGCGGGAACTTAAGGCTTTTTGGTGAGTCCTAGACTACTTCACACAGGCTCGAATCAAGCGATTCGGGCCTTTTTTGTGGGTCAAAACCTGCGAGTGGGGATCGTCTGTGGGAGCGAGTTCATTCGCGATTGGCCGGTACATCCGACCCATATTTGTCGGATGTACGATCGAATCGCGAATGAATTCGCTCCCACAGGGTTTGCTGAGATTTTTAAATAATCCGCGCCACTTCGCTATGCCGCTCCAGTTTGATCGCCACAAACTTCGATGTTGGCGTGTGGCTGCCATCGCCCACGCTTTCCAGCGGCACCAGCGGGTTGACCTCTGGGTAGTAAGCAGCGGCCTGCCCGGCAGGAATGTCGAATGGCAGCAGCGTGAAGCCTTTGACGCGGCGCACCACATCGTCGCCCCAGATCGACACGATATCGGCTTTCTGGCCCGGTACGAAGCCCAGGCGCACGATGTCGGCCTCGTTGAGGAACATCACGTCACGCTGGCCTTTCACGCCACGATAACGGTCATCCAAGCCATAGATCGTGGTGTTGTACTGATCGTGAGAGCGCATCGATTGCATGATCAGGTCCGGCACGATGCCTGTTCCGCGAATGCTTTCGTGGATCAAGTCCTGTGGCAACTGGTTCGATTTGAAGTTGGCGCGCGCGCTCGGCGTGTTCCACTTGCGCGAACCGGCGGTGCTGCCCAGATAGAAACCGCCCGGGTTTTTAACCTTCTCGTTGAAGTCCTTGAACGCCGGAATGGTGTCGGCGATCAGGTCACGAATCCGGTCGTAGTCTTCGACTAGCCACAGCCAATCCACCGGCTGCTTGCCCACGGTGGCGTTGGCGATACCCGCAAGAATCGCAGGCTCGGAACGCATGTGAGGCGACAGCGGTTTCAACTGGCCGTTGGATGCGTGAACCATGCTGAACGAGTCTTCCACGGTAACGGCCTGCGGGCCTTCTGCCTGGATGTCGATGTCGGTACGACCGAAGCACGGCAGGATCAGCGCTTCTTTGCCGTGGGTCAGGTGGCTGCGATTGAGCTTGGTGCTGATCTGTACAGTCAGGTCGCAGTTGCGCAGGGCCTGGAAGGTGCGTGGGCTGTCCGGGGTCGCCTGAGCGAAGTTGCCACCCAGACCGATGAAGACTTTCGAGCGGCCTTCGAGCATCGCGTGAATGGCCTCAACCACGTTGTGGCCGTTTTCACGCGGGACTTTGAACTGGAAGCGTTTTTCCAGCGCATCGAGGAAGAACGCCGGTGGGCGCTCGTTGATGCCCATCGTGCGGTCGCCCTGCACGTTACTGTGGCCACGCACCGGGCACAGGCCTGCACCGGGCTTGCCGATGTTGCCGCGCAGCAGCATCAGATTGGCAACTTCCTGGATGGTTGGCACCGAGTGACGATGCTGGGTGATGCCCATCGCCCAGCACATGATCACGTTCTTGCCCTTGGCGTACATGCGCGCGGAGCGTTCGATGTCGCTCAGTGGCAGGCCGGACTGCTCGACGATGAAATCCCAGGAGGTCTCGTCCACTTTTGCCAAATAGTCCAGCACGCCATGGGTGTGCTCGTTGATGAAGTCATGGTCGAACACGGCTGGTTCGCCTTTGGCTTGCGCCTCGCGCTCCCATTGCAGCAGGAATTTGGCCATGCCACGCAGCAGCGCCATGTCGCCGCCCAGTGCAGGGCGGAAGTAGGCGGTATTGGTCGGCTCGGAACCGTTGCTGAGCATTTCGATCGGGTGCTGCGGGTGCTGGAAGCGTTCCAGGCCGCGCTCTTTGAGTGGGTTGACGCAGACCACTTGGGCGCCGCGCTTCACGGCCTCACGCAGTGGCTCCAGCATGCGCGGGTGGTTGGTGCCGGGGTTTTGGCCCAGCACGAAAATCGCGTCGGCGTGCTCGAAATCGTGGAACGTCACGGTGCCTTTACCCACGCCCACGCTTTGCGAGAGCGCCACACCACTGGCTTCGTGGCACATGTTCGAGCAGTCGGGGAAGTTGTTGGTGCCGTAGGCGCGCACAAACAGTTGATACAGGTACGCCGCCTCGTTGCTCGCCCGGCCCGAGGTGTAGAACTCGGCCATGTTCGGGCTTGGCAGGTTGTTCAGGTGCTTGGCGATCAGCGCGAACGCGTCGTCCCAGGCAATCGGTTTGTAGCGGTCGGTTTCAGCGTCGTACACCATCGGCTCGGTGATACGGCCCTGATATTCAAGCCAGTAGTCGCTCTGCTCCAGCAGCGAGCTGACGCTGTAACGGGCGAAGAAGGACGGATCAACGCGGCGCTTGGTGGCCTCCCAGTTGACTGCCTTGGCGCCGTTTTCACAGAACTTGACCATGCCGCTTTCGGGAGAATCGCCCCACGCGCAGCCAGGGCAGTCGAAGCCGCCGTTCTGGTTGGTCTTGAGCATCATGCGCAGGTTTTTCAACGCGTTGTCGCTGGTCAGCCAGGCTTGGGTCACGCTGATCAGGGCGCCCCATCCACCGGCCGGGCCTTTGTAGGGCTTGTAGCGCGGAACTGGGGTCTTGTCGGCTTGTTTGTGCATGCTCACGCTTTATTCTCCAAGGCAGGGCTGTAGACCCGCGGCGCACTGTGTTTAGGCAAATGAATGAGATTGAGGTTGTGGCGACGGGCCCATTGCAGCGCCAGGCCCGTAGGCGAGGACAGGCTGACGAGGGTTTGAATCCCGGCGCGCAGGACTTTCTGAATCAGTTCGAGGCTGCAACGGCTGGTGACGATGGCCAGGCCGCCCGTGGTCGGGATGTTCTGGCGGATCAACGCGCCGATCAGTTTGTCGAGGGCGTTGTGGCGACCGATGTCTTCACGACCCAGCAGTAGCTCGCCGTGATCGTTCATGAACATCGCGGCGTGCACCGCGCCGCAGTGCTGACCCAGCGGCTGGAAATCGTCCAGACGCTCGCGCAGCCCCTTGAGCCATTCGGCTGGCGGCAGCGGTGCGCCGGGCAACACGTTCAGTTCAGGCAAAGCCTGTTCCACGGCTTCGACGCCGCAAAGGCCGCAACCGCTGGTGCCCGCCAGTTGGCGACGTTGAGTTTTGAGGTTCCAGAAGGCGCGACTGGCGATTTCCACTTCAGCGGTTTGCGCCGAGCCGCAGCCACCGAGTTTGATGTCGTAGATTTCGTCCGGGGATTCGATAATGCCACTGCCGATGCTGAAACCGACGATGAAGTCTTCCAGATCGGTGGGTGTCACGAGCATCACGGCCTGGCTGATGCCGTTATAGGCAATGGCCAGCGCCACCTCTTCGGCGAGCACATTGGGCTCAGAGGTGTCGTGCTCAAGGTTCGAGTAGCTGTAAGACTGGCTTGCGGCAGGCGCGGGCAGTTGCTTTGCGGGCGCCGTGCTCTCCGTGCGCTTGGCATGCATCGGGACGTACCGGCAGAGTATTAAGGCTATAAGCCTAGGCTTCCCGTCGAATAACGTCTAATTGCTAGTACTGATGTCGTGATAGATGACGTCGATCAAGAGGGCTCGATCATTTTCTGGTACAGCCCGAAGCAAGCTTCAGCCAGCGCCGACCGTGGCGCGGAGCGGCGCATGATCAGGCCCAGGCGCGCCAAGGTTTGTGCGTGTTCGATGGGTTGCAGGCGCAGGTGCTCGGTCAGTGTTTCCAGGCCGCCATCCAGCGGCATGATCGCGCAGCAGAAGCCTCCGTGAACCGCTTGCAGCAGTTGGTGCACGGCGTCGGTCTGGATTAGCGGCTGGGGTTCAAGACCGCGACTGTGGAAGTTGTGATCGATGGACTGACGAAAATGCATGCCACTGGTGAGCATGCCCAAGGGCAATTCGATCAGGCTTTCCCAGCTCAGCGGCTCGTCGCCGAAGCTGAAATGGCGCTGGTCGTAGATCAGGCCCATGCGGGTTTCCGCCAGTTCCAGCGAATCGAAACGGTCGGTGTCCAGACGCTCCAGATACGACACGCCCAAGTCCAGCCGGTTGCTCGCCAACTGGTCGAGAATCTGTTCAGAACTGAGGGAGGACAACTCGAAGCGCATGTTCGGATGAACGTTGTGCAGGCGTTGCAGCAACGGCAGTGGGTCGAAGTTCGACAGCGGGACCACGCCCAGCCTCAGCGTACCGACCAGATGTCCGCGACAGGCAGCGGCTTCGGCCTGCAATCCGTCGTAGGCGGCCAACACCGTGCGCGCCCAGGCCAACACGCGCTCACCGGGGGCTGTGAAGCCTTCGAAGCGCTGGCCACGATTGACCAGTGGCAGATCCAGTTCTTCTTCCAGGCTGCGCAAGCGCATGGAAAGGGTTGGTTGAGTGATGTGACAACGCGCAGCGGCCTGTCCGAAATGACGGGTTTCGTCGAGGGCAATCAGGAATTTCAGCTGTTTGATGTCCATTGTCACTCCGCAAGGCACTGGGCTGGCTCGGGGATTCTAACGCGGCAGGATGTCGCATGGGGTGTTCAGTTGGACTCAGATCCTGTGGGAGCCGACTTGCTGGCGAATGCGGTGGATCAGTTACGGATAAGTGGACTGACACTCCGTATTCGCCAGCAAGCCGGCTCCCACAGGCTTCGCCAGATTCAAAAGCATACGTCTGGCGTTACGCTCAAAGCCCTTTGATGAGTGCTCTGTAATCCTCAACCGCGGCGAATTCTTCGGTGTCCTTCGGCCCCTTTTTGCTGTCCGGTTCGCGTACGGCCAGCAGGTGTTTCACGCCATAACGCCCGGCGCTGCGCAGGATCGGCAAAGTGTCATCGATGAACAGGCTGCGCGCCGGATCAAACTGGATATCGGCCTGCAGGGCATCCCAGAACTGCGGATTTTCCTTGGGGTAGCCGTAGTCGTGGGAACTGATCAGGCGCTCGAAATACGGCGCGAGCTGCAACCGCTCCATCTTTAACGACAGCGAATCGCGGTGGGCGTTGGTGATCATGATCACGCGCTTGCCCGCACGTTGGAGAGCGGCCAGAAAGGTTTCGGCATCGGGCCGTAAGGCAATCAGGTGGGCTATTTCGACTTTCAGGTCTTTCACCGACAGCTTCAGTTCGGTGCTCCAGAAGTCGGTGCAGTACCAGTTCAGCGTTCCAGCGTTCTTTTCGAACAGCGGCATCAGCTCCAATTGCGCCATGGCCACGCTCACACCGTGCAATTCGGCGTAGCGCTGCGGCAGGTAATCCAGCCAGAAATGGTTGTCAAAATGCAGGTCGAGCAGCGTGCCGTCCATATCCAGCAGGACGGTGTCGATATCGCGCCAGGGCAAAGAAGGCATGGAGATCTCTCGGCAGTGAATAAATCGCTATGGCTATCGGCACAGACATTCAGAAAAGCCACGGTATAGTAACCCGTCTACGCCAAGGAGCTTGTCATGCGCCAGAAACCTACCGTTCTCGCCCGGGAAATCGTCGCGAGCAGCCGCCTTTTTCGTGTCGAGGAAGTGCAATTGCGCTTTTCCAACGGCGTCGAGCGTGTTTATGAGCGCTTGGTCGGACGTGGTAACGGGTATGGCGCGGTGATGATCGTGGCCATGCTGGACGCCGATCATGCGGTGCTGGTGGAAGAATATTGCGGTGGCACCGATGCCTACGAGCTTTCATTGCCCAAAGGTCTGGTCGAACCTGGCGAGGATGTGCTGGCTGCGGCCAACCGTGAACTCAAGGAAGAGGCTGGATTTGGCGCGCGCAACCTTGAACACCTGACGGAGCTGTCACTGTCGCCGGGTTACATGAGCCAGAAAATTCAGGTGGTGCTGGCAACTGATCTGTATGAAGAGCGTCTGGAAGGCGATGAGCCTGAGCCGATGCGTGTGGACAAGGTGAACCTGCGCGAGCTGTCGAGCCTGGCGCAACACCCCCAATTTTCTGAAGGTCGAGCGCTGGCGGCGTTGTATCTGGCGCGAGATCTTTTGACCCAACGCGGAGCCTTTCAGCCATGACCGGTGTGTTTGCAGACTTGCCTCATCCGTTGCTGGCGCCCGTCATTGCGCTGTGCCGCCAGGCGGGCAAGGTTATTCTTCCGTTCTGGCGCTCTGGCGTTGAAGTGACCTCCAAATCCGATAACTCGCCAGTCACTGCGGCGGATCTGGCCGCACACGAAGTGCTGGTCTCGGGCCTGAAAGCGCTGGACCCGAGCATTCATATTCTTTCCGAAGAAGACGCCAACATTCCGCTGAGCGAGCGCAGCCAGTGGCAACGCTGGTGGCTGGTGGATCCGCTGGATGGCACCAAGGAGTTCATTTCCGGCAGCGAGGAATTCACGGTCAATGTCGCGCTGATCGAAAACGGTCGCGTGGTATTCGGTGTGGTGTCGATGCCGACCAATGACCGTTGCTACTTCGGTGGTGCGGGATTGGGTGCATGGCGCAGCGATGCTGTCGATCATATTCAGCCGATCAGCGTGCGTAACCAGCCTGGCGACGGTGAGCCGTTTACCGTGGTGGCCAGTCGTCGTCATTCCAGTCCGGAGCAAGAGGCGCTGCTGGCGGGGCTGTCCTCTGTCGTGGGCGAATTGAAACTGACCAACATTGGCAGCTCGTTGAAGTTCTGTTTATTGGCTGAGGGTTCGGCGGACTGCTACCCACGTCTGGCACCGACCTCTCAGTGGGACACCGCTGCGGCGCAAGGCGTGTTGGAAGGCGCGGGTGGCATGGTGTTGAATTTGGCGGGCGAGACGTTCGATTACCCAGCCAGAGAGTCGCTGTTGAACGGGTTTTTCCTGGCGTTACCGGAGCAGGCGCCGTGGCGTGGGGCGTTGGTTGAGTTGGCGAAATCCCAGTCCTGAATGCGATTCTTGTGTGGGAGCCGCCTTGGTGGCGAAGGCTGTGTCAGGTAGATCTACGGAGACGAGACTGTCAGAAATTTTGTGTTCGGGCCTAACATGTAGCTAGAGGTGCATGTATGCCGACCAAAAAGAAAGCTGCCAGTGCAACATCGAGAGAGCTGCCCTCGATTCCCCAAGAGATCATCGACCAGTTCGTTAAGGGGCCGATGAGCGCCGAAGCCATTCAGGATGCCTCGATGGCGTTCAAAAAAGCGCTGATCGAGCGCGCCTTAGGTGCCGAACTGGGGCAGCACCTTGGCTATCCTCAGGGCGCGGAGCGCCCCGAGGATTCGACCAACCAGCGCAACGGCAAAAGCGGCAAAACGGTGCTCACCGACGATGGGCCGCTTCGCCTGGACATTCCCAGAGACCGAGACGGCAGCTTCGCTCCCATCCTGATTCCCAAACACGAACGCCGTTTTACCGGCTTTGACGACAAGATTATCGCCATGTACGCCCGCGGCATGACGGTGCGTGAGATACGCGCTTTTCTGGCGGAGCAGTACGGAACAGATGTATCGCACGATTTCATCAGCTCGGTGACGGATGCTGTGCTGGATGAGGTTGGAGCATGGCAGCAGCGCCCTTTGGAACCGATGTATCCGGTCATCTTCTTCGATGCATTGCGAGTGAAGATCCGTGATGAGGGCTTGGTGCGCAACAAGGCGATATATCTGGCGCTGGGCGTATTGCCGGATGGCACGCGTGACATCTTGGGTATCTGGATCGAGAGCACAGAGGGCGCGAAGTTCTGGATGAAGGTGTTCAACGATCTAAAAACGCGAGGCGTTGAAGATGTTCTGATCGCCGTCACTGACGGGCTCAAAGGCATACCGGAGGCCTTGGGAGCGGTTTTTCCTGCCACCACGCTGCAAACCTGCATCGTGCATCTGATCCGAAACAGTCTTGATTACGCGGCTTGGGATAAACGCCGTCCGCTGGCCAAAGCGCTCAAGCCTATTTACCAGGCGATCAACGCTGATGCTGCGGAACAAGAGCTGAACGCCTTTGAAGCAGGGCCTTGGGGCAAACAGTATCCGACAGTAGTCGCTGCGTGGCGTCGTGCCTGGGATCGGGTGATCCCGTTCTTTGTCTTCCCGCCAGCCATCCGTAAAGTGGTCTACACGACCAACGCCATCGAAAGCATCAACGCTCAGTTGCGAAAGATCATCAAGACTCGTGGGCACTTCCCGACAGATGATGCCGCGACAAAATTGATCTGGCTGGCGTTACGCAATATCACTGCGGATTGGAGCCGTGCGGCACACGACTGGAAAGTGGCGCTTAACCAGTTTGCGATTCTCTATGGAGACCGTTTTACCAGACCAAGCTGGTGAAACAACGGCCTGCCTAACGGCAGGCCAGACCAGCCCGAACACAAAAAAACTGATACTCCCACGGAGACTGACACGGCGCATTCGCCACCAAGGCGGCTCCCACAGGTAAAGCGTTTACAGGAACCTTTACGCAGGCCGCAAAATGGCAGTGCGGTCAACGATGCAACACATACTGCCCGACAAACTCTACCGCCGCCTCTTCCGATCCTTCAGCCACAATCCGCGTATTCAACGCCAACCTCGCACGCCCGCGTCGCTGGTATAGCTTCACGAACTTGTCCCACGTTGCGTCATCTGGCGCATCGCAAATGGCCACGCCGTCGCGCTTAACCGGCAGTGGGTAGCTGATCTGGCCTTCCTGAATCACGATGTGTCCGTCGTCGATCCCCGCTTCTTTCAAGCGCAGATACAACCAGCCCCAGCCTGCTAATACGGCGCCGCAATACAAACTGCCGCCGAACAACGTGCTCTTGTGATTGATGTTTTGCGTCAACGGCAGGCGCAGGCGCAACTGATGGTCGCGCCAACTGATGACCTGCATCCCCATGTCTCGGGTCAGCGGAATGTCTTGGTGCAGTACGTGTTCGAGGTGTTGGGCAGTTGAGCCCGGATCATTCGTTGTCATCAGAACCGCCACCGCTGAAATTCAGGCCATGCTTGCGCAGTTTGTCGTGCAATGTCTTGCGAGGTACGCCCAGGGCTTCGGCCAGGCTGCGTACCGAGCTGTGCGGACGGGTCAGTTCGGCCGCGATCAGCGCGCGTTCGAAGGCTTCCACTTGATCACTCAAACCCCCGGTCGACGACGGCACGTGTTGCGGCGCCGCGCCTTCGAGTTCCAGCTCAAGTCCCAGCGCGAAGCGTTCAGCGGCGTTTTGCAGCTCGCGCACGTTGCCCGGCCAACTGTGGCGCAACAGCATCGCGCGATGCCCCGGTTGCAGTTCGCGACGGGATAAACCATGGCGCAGACTGGCAGCGTCGGCAAAATGCTGGAATAGCACCAAGGCGTCCTCGCCACGTTCGCGCAGCGGCGGGATGCGCAGCGGCGCGACGTTCAGGCGGTAATACAGGTCAGCTCGGAAGCGGCCTTGATCGGCCGCGTGGCGCAAGTCTTCCTTGGTCGCCGCGACGATGCGGATATCCAGCGGAATCTGCTGGTTGGCGCCCAAACGTTCGACCACACGCTCTTGCAGCAGACGCAGCAGTTTGACCTGCACGTCCATGCTCATGCTCTCGATTTCGTCGAGAAACAGCGTGCCGCCATTGGCGAATTCGAACTTGCCGATACGCCGTTTCTGCGCCCCGGTGAACGCGCCGGGTTCGTGACCAAACAGCTCACTCTCGACCACCGACTCGGCCAGCGCCCCGGCGTTGATTGCCACAAACGGACCATTACGACGGCTCGACAGATCATGCAGGGCGCGGGCGACCACTTCTTTGCCCGCCCCGGTTTCACCGAGGATCAACACATCGGCCTTGGTCGCGGCCAGCGCGCCAATCTGATCGCGCAGGCGCTGGATTGGCGCTGAAAGCCCTACCAGCCGGGCGCTCAACTGTTGGCGGTCGCTCAGTTCCATACGCAGGCTGCGGTTGTCCAGCACCAGTCGACGCAGCGCGAGTGCACGGCGAACGCTGTCGAGCAGTGCATCGCTGGCGAAGGGTTTTTCCAGAAAATCGTACGCCCCTGCGCGCATGGCCTGCACTGCCAGAGGGACATCGCCGTGGCCGGTGATCAGCAAGACAGGTAGCTCGGGATCCTGAGCGTGTAACTGATTCAATAGCTCCAGACCGTCGATGCCCGGCATGCGGATATCGCTGACAATCACCCCCGGCCAGTCACGCTCGATACGCGTGGGCAGGCCCTTGGCATCGCTCAGCGGCAGGATTTTCAGGCCAGCCAGATCCAGCGTCTGGCTCAGGGCCTGACGCAGATGCGGGTCGTCGTCGATCAGCACCACCTGAATGCGGCTGTCGATGGCGGTCTCCGTGGTCATGCAGATAGATCCTCCGGCGGTTGAAGACTGACTCCTGAAGCGGCTGTGCGCATGCGCAATGTCAGCAATGCGCCGCCTTCGGGATGGTTGGCGAACAGCAACTCTCCCCCCAGGGCGCGCATCAGGGTATCGCAGATCGCAAGGCCCAGCCCGAGACCTTGCGTCCGGGTTTTGGTCGTGAAGAACGGCTCGCGCGCGTGCTCCAACGCCTCGCGGGAGAAGCCGGGGCCGTTGTCGCGAATGTACAGGTTGACGCCTTCGGCGTTGTGCTCGGCACTGATCCACAATTTGCGCGGCGGACCTTTTTCGGTCAGCGCATCCAGCGCGTTCGCCAGCAGATTGCCCAGCACCTGACGCAAACGGGTCTCACCGGCCTGCACCCAGAGGGTGGCATCCGGCATGTCACGAATCAGCTCGACGTCCATGGCGCGACGGCGTTTGGCGAGTAACGCCAGCGCATCGTCCAGCGCCGGTTGCAGGGCCACGCTTTCGGGGGCGTGGCGGTCGCGGCGGGCGAAGGCGCGCAGGTGCGCGATGATCGAGGCCATGCGCCCGGTCAACTCGCTGATCAGTTTGAGGTTGCCGCGCGCATCGTCGGTGCGCTGATGATCGAGGAGGATTTCGGCGTTTTCCGCGTAGCTGCGAATGGCGGCCAGCGGCTGGTTGAGTTCATGGCTGATGCTGGCCGACATCGTGCCCAGTGCTGACAGTTTGCCCGCCTGAACCAGCTCATCCTGCGCGCGAAACAGCTCTTGCTGTGCGTGTTCGCGCTCCAGCACTTCTTGGCGCAACCGCCTGTTCAACCCCTCAAGATCGCTGGTGCGCTCAACCACCCGCGCTTCCAGTTCGCGTCGCGCCTTACCTTCGAAGTGGATGCGATCCAGATAGTGTCGACGGCGCTGCATCATGATCCCCAGCAGCAGCATCAGCACCAGAAGCGTCGCGCCGCCAATGGCCACGACCGTGCGCACGGGCCGGGATACCAGCACTTTGGGCGCCAGAATGTTCACGCTCCAGCCGGTTTCGTCGATCTGTTGGGTCTGTGTCAGCCAGCCGTTTTCGTCGAGCTGCAAGGGTCTTGGGTCGCGGGTCGGATAGGGCTGGATCGCGACGATGGCCTGCTTTTCCTCTTCGCTGAGCGGGCGTGTGGCGCGGAATCGCCAGTTGGGATTCGAGGTCAGGATGACCACGCCGTTATGGTCGGTCACCAGCAATTGTTCGGGTGTCTTGCCCCAGAGGGTTTCGGTCAGGTCCAGATCGACTTTGACCACCAGCACGCCGATCACGGTGTTGCCATCTCGTACCGCTGCCGCGAAGAAATAGCCGCGCTTGGCCGAGGTGGTGCCCAGTCCGAAGAACCGCCCCAGATTTCCGGCCATGGCGTTACTGAAATAGGGGCGAAACGCGAAGTTGCGGCCAACAAAGCTGTCGCGCTTGTCCCAGTTGGACGCGGCGAGGGTGTCGCCGTTGGGCGCCATCAGGTAGATGACTTCCGCCCCCGTCTGGCGAGCGGTGTTCATCAATAGCTGATTGGCCTGATCTTGAGTCTGTTTGTCCTGCGGGTTGGCCAGCATGGCGCGCAGTCCGGGCAGGTCACCAAGAATTTGCGGCAACACTTCGTAGCGATGGAGCGTGCCGAGCAGGTTGGCGACGTACAGGTCCAGCGTCTGGCGGTTCTGGCTCAGCAACTCGTTGCGATAGTAATGTTCGGCCAGACGTTCGAGCGGCCACAGCAGCGGCGCGAGGATCAGCGCCAGTAACGCGAGGCTGCGCCAGCGAGGGCGGGGGGGAAGGGAGGTGCTGTTCATCGTATGCGTACGCTGCCGATTTTTATGGTGCC
The DNA here is from genome assembly GCF_045764065.1 of Pseudomonas sp. Pseu.R1. Lineage (NCBI taxonomy): Bacteria > Pseudomonadati > Pseudomonadota > Gammaproteobacteria > Pseudomonadales > Pseudomonadaceae > Pseudomonas > Pseudomonas sp. Pseu.R1. Next base: position 3,788,745 of record NZ_JBJGEE020000001.1, read on the forward strand.
TGCATCGACGTCTCGCAGATGAATTTGCTCCTACAGGTGTTATGCCTTTTCTGTGGGAGCGGATTCATCCGCGAACGATCGCGCAGCGGTCGCAATAGATTACACGCGATTGACCAATCGCTGCTGCGCCAGGCACTCCAGCATTGCGTCCCGCCAGTTCGGCTGGCTGACACCCCACTCCTGTTGCAGACGGCTGCAGTCCAGGCGTGAGTTAAGCGGGCGCTTTGCCGGCGTGGGGTAGGCGCTCGACGGGATGGGTTCGAGGGCCGCGCAAGGCTTGCCTGCTTTGATCAGTTCCTGACCAATCGCTTGCGCGAACCCGAACCACGAGGTCTCGCCCGACGCTGTCAGGTGATAGACGCCCCAAGCGCCGGGCTTGCCGTCACGCCAGCGTTCAATCAGTTCGCGCGTGCTCTGCGCAATCGTACCCGCCCAGGTTGGCGCGCCGATCTGATCAGCGACGACAGTGAGTTTTTCACGCTCTTGCAGCAGACGTTGCATGGTCAGCAGAAAATTGCGCCCCGTCAGTGAGTAGACCCAACTGGTGCGCAGGATCAGGTACTGACCGCCCACCTTGGCAATGGCTTGTTCGCCCGCCAGTTTGCTGCTGCCGTAAACGCCCAGCGGGTTGGGCGTATCGGACTCGTTCCACACGCCCTCTTTGCTGCCGTCGAAGACGTAATCAGTGGAGTAATGGATGAACGGAACGCCCAATGCCTTGGCTTCCTCGGCAAAAACGCCGGGGGCAGTCGCATTGATCGCGTACGCCAGATCCGGCTCGCTTTCGGCCTGATCCACCGCCGTGTGCGCAGCCGCGTTGATGATCAGATCAGGCTTGATCTCGCGCACCACGGCCCGAATCGATTCGGGCTGGCTCAGGTCGAGCTGTTCACGGCCCACCACGATCAACTCGCCCAGCCCGTTCAGGCATTGTTGCAGCGCCAACGAAACCTGGCCGTGCTGCCCGCTGATCAGAATCCGTAATGGCGAACTCACGGGAACAGATCCGCGTCTTTCAGGCTTTTCCCAACCTGATCCTTGGCCGACAGTCTGGGCGCTTCGGTCAGCCCCCAATCGATGGCCAGATCGGGATCGTCCCAGCGAATGCAGCGTTCGGCAGATGGGGTGTAGTAGTCGGTGGTTTTGTACAGAAACTCGGCGTAGTCGCTCAGCACCACGAAGCCGTGAGCAAACCCTGCGGGAATCCAGAGCTGGCGGGCGTTCGCCGCTGACAGTTCGATACCGACCCACTTGCCGAAATGCGGCGAGCTGCGGCGGATGTCCACCGCAATGTCCAGCACGCTGCCCGCAGTGACGCGTACCAGTTTGCCCTGCGGGTTTTCGATCTGATAATGCAGGCCACGCAGCACGCCCTTCTGGGAGCGGGAGTGGTTGTCCTGCACGAATGGGGTCTTGATGCCCGTCGCCTCGGCGAAGGCTCTGGCGTTGAAACTCTCGTAGAAGAAACCACGCTCATCACCGAACACTTTCGGTTCGATGATCAGGACTTCAGGCAACTCGCTTTCGATGACGTTCACAGACTTTCCCCTGCGACCTTGAACAGATACTGACCGTAGCCGGTCTTGCCAAAGTATTCGGCCCGGGACAGCAGATGTGCCCGGTCGATCCAGCCATTCTGATAGGCGATTTCTTCAAGGCACGCCACTTTCAGGCCTTGACGGTGTTCGATGGTCTGCACGTATTGCGATGCATCCAGCAGGCTGTCGTGAGTGCCGGTATCCAGCCAGGCAAAGCCGCGGCCGAAACGCTCCACGCGCAGGTCGCCACGCTGGAGATAGGCGTTGTTGACGTCGGTGATTTCCAGCTCGCCTCGCGGGGACGGCTTGACGTCCTTGGCAATCTGAATCACTTCGTTGTCGTAGAAATACAGCCCGGTCACCGCATAGCTGGACTTCGGCTTTTTGGGCTTTTCTTCGATGGACAGGGCGTTGCCTGCTTCGTCAAAGTCCACGACACCGAAGCGCTCCGGATCCTTGACCCAATAGCCGAACACGGTCGCCCCGGACTTATCGGCAGCGGCGCGTTTGAGCTGATCGCTGAAATGTTGGCCGTGGAAAATATTGTCGCCCAAGATCAGGCAAACGGAGTCATCGCCAATGAATGTCTCGCCGATCAGAAACGCTTGCGCCAGCCCGTCAGGCTTGGGCTGTTCGGCATAGCTGAAGTGCACACCAAACTGGCTGCCGTCACCCAGCAGTGCACGGTATTGCGGCAGATCCAGCGGCGTGGAAATGATCAAAATTTCCTTGATACCCGCCAGCATCAGGACCGAGATCGGGTAGTAGATCATCGGCTTGTCATAGATGGGCAGCAGTTGCTTGGAAACGCCAAGGGTAATCGGGTGCAGGCGTGTGCCAGAGCCTCCGGCCAGTACAATTCCTTTGGTCATGCGATCAGATCCTTTACGTGAGTACCCAGGCGTTCGCCCTGATAGCTGCCGTCTTGTACGTTGCGGCACCATTCCATGTTGTCCAGATACCACTGCACGGTTTTGCGCAGTCCGGATTCGAACGTTTCTTCGGGCGTCCAGCCCAGCTCGCGCTCGATCTTGCTGGCGTCGATGGCGTAGCGCATATCATGGCCCGGACGGTCGGTCACATAGGTGATCAAATCAGCGTAGTGAGCCACGCCTTTGCGCTGTTCGGGTGCCAGCTCTTCGAGCAGGGCACAGATGCCGCGCACGACGTCGATGTTCTTCTGCTCGTTGTGGCCACCGATGTTGTAGGTCTCACCCACCTTGCCCTCGGTCACGACCTTGAGCAGCGCGCGGGCGTGGTCTTCAACGAACAGCCAGTCGCGTACTTGCAGGCCATTGCCGTACACCGGCAGTGGTTTACCCGCGAGGGCATTGAGAATGACCAGCGGGATCAGCTTTTCCGGGAAGTGGAACGGGCCGTAATTGTTCGAGCAGTTGGTGACGACGACCGGCAGGCCGTAGGTGCGCTGCCAGGCGCGGACCAGGTGGTCAGACGCGGCTTTGCTGGCCGAGTATGGCGAGCTGGGGGCATACGGCGTGGTTTCGGTGAACAGGTCGTCGACGCCGTGCAGGTCGCCGTACACTTCGTCTGTGGAAATGTGATGGAAACGAAACGCCGCGCGCTCGGCTTCCGGCAGCCCCTGCCAATAGCCACGGGTTGCTTCAAGCAGGCTGTAGGTACCGACGATGTTGGTCTGGATGAATTCCGACGGGCCATCAATGGAGCGGTCAACGTGGGATTCGGCGGCCAGATGCATGACGGCATCCGGCTTGAAGCGTGCGAGCACCTTGCTGATGGCCGCTTGATCGACGATGTCTTGCTGCACGAATTCGTAGCGGGTGTTGGTCACGATGCTGTGCAGCGATTCGAGGTTGCCTGCGTACGTCAGTTTGTCGACATTCAGTACGTCATGGTCGGTGTTGTTGATCAAATGGCGGATCAATGCAGAGCCAATAAAACCGGCGCCACCGGTGACAAGTATTCGCATGGAGAGACCTTCTTCCCTGGCAGGACGTCGAGATAACAATGCACAGCTTGAGGGGGAGTGGCGGCGCGCGCAAGGCGCAAACCACCCAGAGGCAATGAATATAATTGATTGCGGGATCGTTGGCGCGTCATAAAACCGCCGCAACTGTTTCATCAGCCTAACGCTCGCGCTATCCATCTATTGTTATGAGTGTTTTCGCCCGTGCTGCGAGACAGGGTTGCACATGTGCGTGGCAACTGGCGATATTGCAGCCCACCTCCACCCGTTGAGACCTTCTCATGCCGCTCGCCACCCTGATTCGTCGATCCAGCTTGCCATGCCCAGAAGTGACCTCTGCCCAGGCCGCTGAACTGTTGCTGACGCATTACGGCATGGCGGGGGCCTTGAAGGAGTTGGGGAGCCATCAGGACCGTAATTTCCTCCTCGATACCGGTGATGGACGGCGCTTCGTGTTGAAGATTTGCCATGGCGACTATTCGGTTGTCGAGTTGCAGGCCCAGCATGCTGCGCTTCGACATCTGGCAAGCCATTCCGAAGTTCGTGTGCCTGCCGTGATACAGGCGCTCAACGGTGCTGACCTGCTTTCTGTCGACGTGGGCGGCCAAGGGATTCATGCGCGTCTGCTGGAATTCATTGACGGTCAGTCCATCGCCCATGTCGAGCATTTGAGTCGGCAAGTGGTCACCGGATTGGCCGAGCTGTGCGCACGCGTCGATGTGGCATTGGCTGACTTTTCGCATCCGGGGCTTGAGCGCATTTTGCAGTGGGACCCGCGCCATGCGCGTGCGCTGGTCAAACATTTGCTTCCGGTCATTACTGACCCGCACGCGCAGGCGTGTATCGACAAGGCGGCCACAGAGGCTCATTCACGATTGCTGCCGCTGATCGCAGCGCTGCCTGTTCAGGCCATTCATCTGGACATCACGGAGTACAACGTGGTCTGGGCGCGGGATGCTCACGCCATGTGGCAACTGCAAGGGCTGATCGATTTCGGCGATCTGGTCAGCACCTGGCGCATTGCCGACCTGTCCGTCACGTGCGCCGCGCTGTTGCATCACGCCGACGGGGATCCGCTCTACATCCTGCACGCGGTTCAGGCCTATCACGCGATCAATCCGCTGCGCGTCGAAGAGCTCAAGGCCTTATGGCCGTTGATCGTTGCGCGTTCGGCAGTGTTGGTGCTCAGCAGCGAGCAGCAGGCGAGTATCGAACCGGGCAACGCCTATATTCAGGCCAACCTTGCCAGCGAGTGGAACATTTTCGATGTAGCGACTTCAGTGCCCATGGCCTTGATGGAGGCCGCCATCCTGGACTCCGTGGGTTTGCTGGAACGTCAGCCTCGTGACCGAGTGCTTTCCCCGATGCTGCCAAGCTTGCGAGGACAAGCATTCACAATCGTCGATCTTGGCGTGCTCAGTGAACATTTCGAAGCGGGCAACTGGGAGCAAAGCGACATCGATGAACGTCTGCTCAAAGACGCCGCACAGCATGACGGTCTGGCAGCCAGTCGTTATGGCGAGTATCGGTTGTCCAGAACACTGCCCGACAGCGCTCGTGAACCGGAGACCTTTGCGTTGCACGTGGAGTTGCAGATTCCTCACGGGACGGTCGTCCATGCGCCGTTTCATGGCTCCCTGCGACACGCCGCTGACGGCGCGCTGACTGTGGAAGGTGACCAGTTGACGCTGCGGTTGTGGGGTGTGCGTTCGGATTTCGATTCGGGTGTCGAATTCGCAGCGGGTGACGTCATCGGCCAAGGGGGTGGCTCGCTGATCGTGCAACTGTGCACTGAGCGTGATGTCAGCCCACCGCTGTTCACGATCCCGTCGCGTGCCGCTGCATGGCGGGCGTTGTGCCCTTCGCCAGCGGTACTTCTGGGATTTGATTGCGACGCGCCTGAGCCTGTTAACGCGGTAGATTTGCTGGCCCGTCGCGATGCCAGTTTTGCCCGCTCCCAGAAGCATTACTATCAGACGCCGCCGCAGATCGAGCGCGGCTGGCGCAATCATCTGATCGACGTGCAGGGCCGATCCTATCTGGACATGCTCAATAACGTCGCCGTGTTGGGCCATGGCCATCCGCGTATGGCGCAGGTCGCCGCGCGGCAGTGGTCGTTGCTCAATACCAATTCACGCTTTCACTATGCAGCCATCGCCGAGTTCTCCGAGCGCCTGCTCAAACTCGCGCCAGCGGGCATGGATCGGGTGTTTCTGGTCAACAGCGGGACAGAGGCGAATGATCTGGCGATTCGTCTGGCGTGGGCCTACAGCGGCGGGCGCGATGTCCTGAGTGTACTGGAGGCGTATCACGGCTGGTCAGTGGCGACCGATGCGATCTCGACCTCCATCGCCGATAACCCGCAAGCACTCAGCACCCGGCCAGACTGGGTGCACCCCGTGGTGGCGCCGAATACCTATCGCGGCGAGGCCCGTGGCAGTGACAGTACGCCGTTTTACCTGAAAAGCGTCGATGCGCATCTTGCGCGGCTCAGCGAGCAAGGCCGCCAACTGGCGGGGTTTATCTGCGAGCCGGTGTACGGCAACGCGGGCGGGATTTCGCTGCCGCCGGGCTATCTGCGCGAGGTGTATCAGAAAGTTCGAGCGCAGGGCGGCGTGTGTATCGCCGACGAGGTGCAGGTCGGTTATGGCCGCCTTGGGCACTATTTCTGGGGCTTCGAAGAGCAAGGCGTGGTGCCGGACATCATCACCATGGCCAAGGGCATGGGTAACGGCCATCCGCTGGGCGCGGTCATCACTCGCCGGGAAATTGCCGAGGCGCTGGAGGCTGAGGGGTATTTCTTCTCGTCGTCGGGTGGCAGCCCTGTGAGCTGTCAGATCGGCATGGCCGTGCTGGATGTCATGGAAGAAGAAAAGCTGTGGGAAAACGCCCAGGTGGTGGGCGGCTATTTCAAGGAGCGCCTGCTGGCGCTGATCGACAAACATCCGTTGGTCGGTGCGGCTCACGGCTCCGGCTTCTATCTGGGGCTGGAACTGGTGCGCAATCGCGAGACGCTGGAACCTGCGACCGAGGAAACCACCTACCTGTGTGATCGCCTGCGCGAGCTGGGCATCTTCATGCAACCCACGGGGGATTACCTGAACATCCTCAAGATCAAACCGCCGATGGTGACCACGCGGCGAAGCGTGGATTTCTTTGTCGACAGCGTTTCGAAGGTGCTGAGCGAGCTGGAAGGCTGATGGGTGCCCCGGGTGATATCCGGTAGTGCGAGATCCCCCTGTAGGAGCGTTCGAGCAGCGCGAGGCCGTTCGCGGCCTGGCATAGCTCGTGCGCTCCTACAGGGAAGGGCTAAATTCAGATTAATATCGGCTACCTGTAACGGTATTAATCTTTTTCTGAGGCTTTATGCTTTTAAGTCGGATATTTATCGGCTATAAAGACGGCCAGATTGTCATCGCTCGTCTGTCAGGATGAGTCGCCTTTTGCATCTGCCGCCGGAGCATCAAATGAGCCGTATCGTCACTGTCGCTGCTACTCAAATGGCCTGTTCATGGGACTTGGAAGCCAACATCGAAAACGCTGAAAGGCTGGTCCGCGAGGCGGCAGGCAAGGGGGCGCAGATCATCCTGATTCAAGAGCTGTTCGAAGCGCCGTACTTCTGCCAGAAACCCAACCCCGACTACCTGCACCTGGCCACGTCCGTTGAAAGCAACGTGGCGATCGCGCATTTCCAGAAGGTCGCCAAAGAGCTGCAAGTGGTACTGCCGATCAGCTTTTACGAACGGGCGGGGCGTGCGCGCTTCAACAGCATCGCGATCATCGACGCGGACGGGAGCAACCTGGGAATCTATCGGAAAAGCCACATTCCGGACGGCCCCGGCTATCACGAAAAGTACTACTTCAATCCGGGGGATACCGGGTTCAAGGTCTGGAATACGCGCTACGCGAAAATCGGCGTTGGCATCTGCTGGGACCAATGGTTTCCGGAGTGCGCCCGCAGCATGGCGTTGCTGGGGGCTGAGATCCTGTTCTACCCGACGGCCATCGGCAGCGAGCCGCATGACAAGACCATCAGTTCCCGCGATCACTGGCAGCGGGTGCAACAAGGCCACGCAGGCGCTAACCTGATGCCTTTGGTCGCCAGCAACCGTATTGGCCGCGAAGAGCAAGACGGTTACGACATCACTTTTTACGGCTCCTCATTTATTGCCAATCAGTTTGGCGAGAAGGTCGAAGAGCTCAATCAAACCGAGGAAGGCGTGCTGGTGCACCGCTTCGACCTCGATGAACTGGAACACATCCGCAGTGCCTGGGGCACTTTCCGTGATCGCCGTCCCAACCTGTACGGCCCACTCAAAACCCTCGATGGTTCACTGGAGTCCTGATCAATGACCACACTCAACAGCACACCCCGCGCCGACGGCTTTCACATGCCCGCCGAATGGGCGCCACACACCCAGACCTGGATGGTCTGGCCCGAACGCCCTGACAACTGGCGTCTGGGTGGCAAACCGGTGCAGACCGCGCATGTGGCCGTCGCCAAAGCCATTGCCCGCTTCGAGCCGGTGACCGTGGCTGTTTCCGCTGCCCAGTACGACAACGCTCGCGCGCGTCTGGACGTGCCGAACATTCGTGTCGTCGAGATCAGCAACGACGACGCCTGGGTGCGTGACACCGGGCCGACCTTCGTGATCAATGATGGCGGCGAAGTGCGCGGCGTGGATTGGGGGTTCAACGCGTGGGGCGGTTTCGACGGCGGTCTGTACTCGCCATGGAATCTGGACGCCGCGCTGGCCAGTAAGGTGCTGGAAATCGAGCGCTGCCCGCGTTACGTCACTGAAAGCTTCGTGCTGGAAGGTGGCTCGATTCATGTCGATGGCGAAGGCACGCTGATCACCACTGAAGAATGCTTGCTCAATCGCAACCGCAATCCGCACCTGTCTCGCGAAGAGATCGAGGCTGTGCTGCGTGACCACTTGTCGGTGGAGAAGATCATCTGGCTGCCGGATGGCCTGTACAACGACGAAACCGACGGTCATGTGGACAACTTCTGTTGCTATGTGCGCCCCGGCGAGGTGCTGCTGGCCTGGACCGATGATCCGCAAGACCCCAACTTCCCGCGTTGCCAGGCGGCGATGGCGGTCCTGCAAAACGCGCGAGACGCCAAAGGCCGACCGTTCGTCGTCCACAAAATGCCGATTCCGGGGCCATTGTTCGCTACGGAAGAAGAATGTGCGGGCGTTGATCAGGTGCATGGCAGTCAGGAACGCAACCCTTCGGTGCGCCTCGCTGGATCATATGTGAATTTCCTGATCGTCAACGGCGGCATCATTGCCCCCAGTTTCGACGATCCACTGGACGAAACCGCCCGTGAAATCCTGCAACGCCTGTTCCCGGAACATGAAGTGGTCATGGTTCCGGGTCGCGAGCTGCTGTTAGGCGGCGGCAACATTCATTGCCTGACTCAGCAACAACCGGCGCCTCATCGCCGCTGAGTTGGTTCGTTTCTTGCTTTCATCAAAGCCCATCGGACGATGGGCTTTTTTGTGGGTAGCGATTTCTCGTTTACCTGTCCGAAAGGTCTGCGCAGTTATCTAAACGGTTACCGCATTCGTCCGTCTGTAACAAAAGATCCGTAGATTTCGCAGTCCAAGACGCAAGAGGTTATCCCTATGAACGCAGGTCAGGAGTCACGCGTGACTCGAGGTTTGTCTGCGAGCAATGAAGCACGGCAGATGATGGCGGACTGGTTACGGATAACCCAGGCTCAGAAAACCCAGGCACCGGATTACCGGGCGATGTTGACCCAGCGCTACCCCTCAGGCCTGATCAATGACGCAGAGCTGGAAGCGTTGTTGGGCATCCTGCATAACTGAATCGACAGGCTTCTCCCAGGTCTGGGGAGGCCTTTTCGCGGGTCGGTTTGGCGTTCATCAAATTGACACCCTTGTATGCCGCCGCTAGCATTCGCGATTCAACCGCCTGTGGCCTAGCGCCATGTACGTGCATCAGTAGTCCACTGCGATGATTTCGTGCGGGCTTCCGGGACAATGTCTGGGGAGACGCAATGACCTGTCCGGGTTTTTGCCACAGCGCGAGATCAATCTGCACACAAGGACAACAAGATGAAACAGCGTATCGGCTTGCTCGCTCTGGGCATCTTCGCCGCCAGCCATGCCATGGCAGACGGGCAGGCAGACTCCAACGGCTTCGTTGAAGACAGCAGCCTGAAGGTCAATCTGCGTAACGCCTACATCAGCCGTGACTATAAAGGCGGGCCTGAAGACCGCGCCGAGTGGGGTCAGGCGTTCATGGCCAACTACTCCTCCGGTTTCACTCAGGGCACCGTCGGTGTCGGTGTTGACGCATTCGGTCTGTACGCTGTTCGTCTGGACGGCGGCAAAGGCAAAAGTGGTGCCGGTGGCATCGACTTCTTCAAACAGGACAGCAGTGGTCATGCTGCTGACGACCTGCAGCGCTTCGGCGGCGCGGTCAAATTCCGCATCTCCAAGACCGAGCTGAAATACGGCGACATGATGCCGGAGCTGCCAGTCCTGAGCTACGACAACTCGCGTCTGCTGCCGGAAAGCTACACCGGCACCATGATCACTTCCAAAGAGATCAAGGACCTGACACTGGTTGCCGGTCGCTTCACGGCACAGACCCGCAAGAGCGCTGAAGGTCGCGACAGTGGCGACCTGAAGAGCATCAACGTGTACGGCGCCAGCTACAAATTCACCGACGCCTTCAGCGCCGCGTTCTACGGCTCCGACGACGAAGACACGCTGAAGAAGCAGTACGTGAACCTGAACTACGTCTTCGCGCTGCCGCAGGATCAGTCCCTGACCTTTGACTTCAACGGCTACAAGACCAAGCTGGACAAGGACATCGCGGCCGACGACGCCCGCGATAACAAGATCTGGAGCCTGGCGGCCACCTGGGCCACCGGTATCCACTCGTTCACCATCGCGCACCAGCGCAGCACTGGCGAAACCGGCTACAACTACGGCGGCGTGCGCAGCAATGGTGGTTTCAGCGATGGCGGCAACACCATCTACCTGAGCAACTCCTACTGGTCCGACTTCAACGGCAAGGACGAGCGCTCCTGGCAGTTGGGCTACGGCGTGAACCTGTCGACCGTCGTCACTCCAGGCCTGAGCTACAAAGTTGCTTACGTGCGTGGCGACAACATCGACGACGGCACCAACCGTGGCGATGGCGACGAGCGTGAACTGTTCAGCCAACTGACCTACGTGGTTCAGAGCGGCCCGGCCAAAGACCTGTCCCTGCGCCTGCGCAACTCGTGGCTGCGCGTGTCGGACAACGCTTCCAACTACAACGTTGGCGGTAACGAAACCCGTATCTTCATCGATTACCCGATCAACGTTTTCTAATGTTGAACGGCAGTTGAGCTGAAGCTGCAGAGAACGCCCCGGTCGAGAGATCGGGGCGTTTTTTTATGCGTAGGCGATTGCGGTGTTTCAGTCGACCTGGACGTTACTGACCCGACGCATTCGCCACCAAGGCGGCTCCCACAAGAGCCGCGCCGAATACAAACCTTGTGGCAGACGCTGAGCCTGTGGGAGCCGCCTTGGTGGCGAATGCGTAATGTCGGCACCTGACCAATTGAATGACACACTGCGTTCGCCACCGGTGGCGCCTGAAGAGGGCTGTTTCATCGCATGCGTCATCTCGATAACATTGCCGCACACATTTTCATTGGTCACCCCATGGCCCTCGCCGCACCGCCCGACCTCACGAACACCACCGTCCCCGTGCAACGCGTGTCGCGTACCTACCCGCGCGGTCTGTACATCGAGCCTCATGAGCACGACTGGGGGCAGGTGCTGTATGCGATGTCGGGGGTGATGTGGGTCGAGACGCCCGATGAGGCGCTGGTCGTACCGCCGCAGCGTGCTGTGTGGCTGCCACCGGGCGTTTCTCATGGCATTCGGGTGGTGTCGGACCTGGAAATGCGCAACATCTATCTGCGTCCTGAACTGGCGCAGACACTGGAGAGTACGGTTCAGGTCTTCGAAGTCGCGAAGCTGCTGCGCGAGCTGATCGTCAATCTGGTCGCCGAAGAGGACAAGGATTCGGAGTATTACGCTGCGCTGGTCGGCCTGGCCCTGCTGGAGCTCAAGCGCGCCAAGCGTTCGCTGTTGAAGGTGCCAATGCCGGATGACAGTGATCGTCGCCTGATGAATGTCTGCCATGCGGTGATGGTCGAGCCGTCGATCGGCGTTTCGTTCGAGCAGCATGCCGAGAATGCCGGAGCCAGCGTCAGGACGTTATCTCGCTTGTTTCAGAGCGTGCTGGGGATGGGTTTCGCCGAGTGGCGCAGGCAGGTGCAACTGGCGACGGCGGTGGCCGAAATCATTCAGGGCGTGCCCGTCAGCACCATCGCGCGTTCCATGGGCTATTCGCCCAGCAGTTTCAGCGACATGTTTCGTCGTGAGCTGGGGGTGGCGCCTTCGCACTATCCGTTGGGTGAAATGTCGTAACGCTTTACCGCGCACCTGTAGGAGTGAGCTTGCTCGCGATAACAATCTGTCTGTGACGCATGTGTTGTCTGAATCCATGTAATCGCGAGCAAGCTCACTCCTACAGGATTCGGAACAGCCTGTCCGAAATTCAGAAGCACTTGGCCGGTAGCGCTTTAGGCCGTTTCTTACACTCTGGTCATCGCTTGATACACAGCACCGGAGTTCGTCATGAGCTACATCATTTCCCTCGCAATCGGCATCGCTGTCGGCCTGCTTTATGGCGCCCTCGATTTCCGTTCGCCTGCACCGCCGTTGGTGGCCCTGGTTGGCCTGTTGGGCATGCAGGCGGGCGAGAAGCTCTGGCCCATGGGGCGTCAACTGGTCGCCAACCTGATCTCGTGACTCGAACGATTTCCGATTCTCTCTGGATGTGAACACCATGAAAGCACTGCAATTTTCCCGCACCGGCGACCTGGCTGCGCTGGAAGTCGTCGAACTGCCCACTCCCGTCCCCGCAGAAGGTGAGGTATTGGTGCAGATCAAGGCAGCGGGTCTGAACCCCAGCGACGTGAAGAACGTGCTGGGCCGTTTTCCCTACACCACATTGCCACGGGTTCCCGGTCGCGACTTCGCGGGTGTTGTGATCGAAGGTCCGGAATCGCTGATCGGCAAGGAAGTCTGGGGCACGGGCAACAAGATCGGTTTTTCGCGCAATGGCTCCCATGCCGGTTACATCACGCTGCCTGCCAAGGGCGTTGCACTTAAGCCGAGCTCGCTGAGTTTCGCTCAGGCGGCCAGTCTGGGTGTGCCGTACACCACGGCTTGGGACGCACTGGAGCGTAGCCTCGTTGATGCGAAAACCCGATTGTTGGTGATTGGCGCCAATGGCGCGGTCGGCAGTGCGGCGATTGCCCTGGCTAAAGTGCGTGGCGCTCAAGTGCTGGCGGCCGTGCGGCGCCCTGAACAGGTTGATGCGCTCAAGGAGCAGGGTTTCAACGCGATTCAACTGGGCAAGCCAGAAGAGCTGGCCGGTCAGGTGAGCGCCGTATTTGAAAGTGGGGCTGACGTCATTTTCGACACCACCGGTTTCTGGCTGCCTGCGTCTGTTCAGGCGCTGGCACCTTTCGGTCGCATTGCGATCATCGCTGCGCCGGTAGACGGCCACGTTCAGTTGCCTGCGTTGGCGCTGTACCGCAAAGGCGGCTCAGTGGTGGGGATTAACTCGTTGTTGTACGGCGTTGAAGAGTGTGCGCGGATGCTGGAGCAGTTCGGCCAGTTGTTCGACGAAGGGAAGCTGCCGCTGCCGACGGGGCTTGTCGAAACGCCTATCGAGGAAGGTTTGGGGCGTTATGCCGAGGTCAATCAGGGCAGCACGGACAAGGTGATTTTGATTCCCTGATCTGTAGCAGTCCGACTTGCCGACGGCAGCGACTGTTAAATCGCCACCGCAGGCGCCTACAAAACGGCCGCCGTTACGCTCACCAAACCGGCAAGCCCTTCATATACCCCGCCTCGATCCGCTCATTGGTGCCATTGGCTTCCAGCGTGTCGATGGCGGTTCTCAGCTTCTCGACCATCATTGGGTCGCAGTTCTTCGAGCACGCCAGGTACAAATTGGCGGTCATCAATACGCGGCTCATGACTAAAGGCCGGTCACTCACCTGTTTCCAGATGTAGCGCGTTTCCGGCACGCCGTTGAACCACGCATCGACCCGCCCTTTAAGCAGCATTTGCGCCGGGTTTTCACCGATCTTGAGCGGGTAGATTTGCGAGGCGGGAAAGCCCTCGTCCCGCAAGCGTGTCTCCTGAGCGCTGCCTATGCCGACAGCGATCAGCTTGAAAGTCTTTTTCGCCTCGTCGAAGCTATCGACGCGCTTGGTCAGGCTGAAGAAGCTACGGTCCATGGTCAGGATCGGTGCGATCCAGGTGAAGTTGTCTTCACGGCTCTGAGTGCGTGTCAGAGGCGCAATCAGCAGGTCGCGCCCGATGCTCACTTCCCGCTGTGCGCGGGGCCAGGGAGGGGACAGAAGGTTTGGCGAGTACCCGGCCATGGCGATGGCTTGCAGCGCGATGTCACCGACGATGCCGTGCTCATCGTTCTGACTGAGCATCGTCAGGGGAGGCGCTTCGGGAACGTACATATCAACCGACGGTGTAGCAGACGCAATTGACGGCCACACCAGAAACGCGCCGAACGCGTAGCAGGTAAAGCGGGACATCCATTTCATGGCAGCAGCGCTCAAGGTAAATACCGGGCCTGTAAAAGCAGGCCTCTTGCCTGGCTCATGAATCAGTCTGGCAGCTGTTCATGATTCTGCTGGTCAAGGTACAGCATTCAGCGTCAATGCTGAAAAACATCCACTATCAGGTCTTGTTGTGCTCGTTGGTGTAGCGGCCGCTCAATTTCCAGCCATCGGCCTGTAATGTTTCGAGCCAGTCCTCGTAGGAGTCGTCGACATCGACGAGCAGGTTCATGAACTGATCCTCGATATAGCAGCGAAAGGTTTTTTCTTCGACGTTCCATTCCACATCGCGGATGCGCCAGGCGCTCTGATCGGGCAGGCGAATGTTCAGGCCTGGGAAAGGGACGAACGGCAGTTCGGCTTCAAACAGAAGCTTGGACCATTCAGAAGAGATCTCAGGAGTCTGGTGAGTCCAGACGTTTTTGATCAATCGGACTTTATGCACGGTGTGTCTTCTCTCGTGTTTCAGGTTACGGACCCCTGGCGCCTCAGTGGATACGGCGATGGCCCGTTGGACGTCGCTATACGTTACTAGAAGGCAGCAAGATCGGGGAGGGGCCTGCTCGATCAATGTGTGACTACAGAGCGTATACCCCTCAGACAGAAAGGAGGGCAAACGTTCATTCGCCTGTTTGCGTGTATTCTGGACCCCGCCCGGCCACTGAGAGCATCAGCATGCTGCACAAGAACCTCATCCGCCGCCTCGATCTGATCACCCTGAAGCTGTTCATCGCGGTGTATGAGGAAGGCACGCTGACCCGCGCCGCAGCGCGCGAAGCCATTGCCACCTCGGCGGCGAGCAAGCGCCTGATGGAACTCGAAGAAGTGCTGGGCATTGGCCTGTTCGTGCGCAACGCCAAGGGTATGCTGCTCACGGCAGCGGGGGAAACATTGCTGCATCACGCCCGCCGCATGCTGTCCGATCTGGAAAAGATGGGCCTGGAACTGGATGAGCATCTGCAAGGCATGCGCGGCTATGTGCGCATGCTGGCGAACCTTTCGGCGATCATCCAGTTTCTGCCCGAAGACCTGCACGACTTCACCACCAGCCACACCTTGGTGAAGATCGATCTGGAAGAACGGCCCAGCAATGGCGTGGTGCAAGGGCTGATCGATGGCGTGGCAGACATCGGCATCTGTTCGGAAGACACCGACGTTCAGGGGCTGCACAGCGTGCCTTATCGACGCGACGAACTGGTCGTGGTGATGCGCCCTGATCATCCACTGGCACAGCGGGAGCGAGTGGCGTTCGAAGAAACCCTTGGCAGTGACCACATCGGTCTGCACGCGGCCAGTTCGATCAACATGCGCACCCACACGGCGGCGCGTTCTCATGGCGTTCCTCTTCGGGTGCGGATTCACGTGCCCGGCTTCGACGCGATGTGCCGCATGGTACAGGCCAACATGGGCATCGGCGTGTTGCCGCGCAAAGCGTTCGAATTGCTGGGCACGCCCTTGGGCCTGACGGCTGTGGCGCTGAGCGATTCGTGGGCGCAACGCACGTTGATTCTGGTGGTGCGCGACACCTCGGCGTTGTCGCCAGTCAGCCAACTGCTGTTCGAGCATCTTCAGCGGCACGTTTGAAAGCGTTCGCGTTTCGCGAACGCCTCTTGCCCACAAACGGTTGGATTTCCCGAACGCGGGTCCTCTAGTCTTGGCCTCAAATTCCAAGAAACACTTGAGGTATCCGCTATGACAGGCCCCCTGAACGGTGTGCGCGTGATTGAAATCGGCACACTGATCGCAGCGCCCTTTGCCGCCCGTCTGATGGGTGAATTCGGCGCTGAGGTGATCAAGATCGAATCCATGGGGCAGGGCGACCCACTTCGCAAATGGCGAAAGCTGCACGAAGGAACGTCGCTGTGGTGGTACCTGCAATCGCGCAACAAAAAATCCCTTTCGCTGAACCTCAAGTCCTCTGAAGGCATCGAGATCGTCAAACGTCTGGCCGAAAGCGCCGATGTGCTGATCGAAAACCTGCGCCCCGGCGCGCTGGAAAAGCTCGGCCTGGGCTGGGATGTCCTGCATGCCCTGAACCCCAAACTGACGCTGGTGCGTATTTCCGGCTACGGTCAATCCGGCCCTTATCGCGACCGACCGGGCTTTGGCGCCATCGGCGAGGCCATGGGCGGCATTCGTTACACCACAGGCTCGCCAGATTCAGCGCCTGCGCGCGTGGGCGTCAGCCTTGGCGATTCCCTCGCGTCGATGCACGCCGTGATGGGCGCTTTGATGTCGCTGCTGCGGGTGAAAACCGGGCAGGGCGATGGCCAGATCGTCGATGTATCGCTGGTCGAAAGCGTGTTCAACGTGATGGAAAGCCTGGTGCCCGAATACGACATGCTCGGTCATGTGCGTGAGCGCACTGGCGGCGCGTTGCCAGGCATCGCGCCCTCCAACACCTACCCGACGGCCGAAGGCGCGTTCGTGGTCATCGCCGGGAACAGCGACCCGATCTTCAAGCGGCTGATGCACACCATTGGCCGCCCGGACTTGGCCGAAGCGCCCGAGTTCGCGCAGAACGACGGTCGCGCCGCACAAAGTGACATGCTCGACGCCGCGATCAGTGCCTGGTCTTCCAGCCTGCCGATAGATGACGTGCTCAAGGCACTGGAGCAGGCCGAAGTGCCCGCAGGCCGCATCTATAACGTCGCTGACATCGTGGCAGACCCGCATTATCAGGCCCGGGAGATGATTCTGGACGCCCAATTGCCAGGCGGCGCGAACGTCAAAATGCCAGGCATCGTGCCCAAGCTCTCCGAAACGCCGGGTTCGGTGAACTGGCAAGGGCCGGCGCTGGGCCAACACACCGACAGCGTGCTCGGCGACCTGGGCCTGACCGCTGCCGATATCGTGCAACTCAAGACCGATGGGGTGGTGCAATGATTACCGATTTTTCCGAGCGTCTGATCGTCCAGGAAGTTTCGCCCCGCGATGGCTTGCAGATCGAGCCGACTTGGGTCGAAACCGCTGACAAGATCGACCTGATCAACCAGCTTTCTCTCGCCGGTTTCAGCCGCATCGAGGCCGGTTCTTTTGTTTCGCCAAAGGCCATCCCGGCGCTGCGCGATGGCGATGAAGTGTTTCGTGGCATCAAGCGGCTCGCGGGTGTGGTCTATGTGGCGCTGATCCCCAACCTCAAGGGCGCCGAGCGTGCGATGGCGGCTGGCGCCGATGAGCTGAACCTGGTGATGTCCGCCAGCCAGACCCACAACCTCGCCAACATGCGCATGCGTTGCGAGCAGTCGCTCAGCGCGTTTGGCGACATCGTCTCGTTCACCGCTGGCAGCCGCGTGAGTCTCAACGGCTCCATCGCCACAACATTTGGCTGCCCGTTCGAAGGCAAGATCGACGAAGACCGCGTGCTGCAAATCGTCGATGCCTATCTGGAACTGGGCATGCAGGGCATTTCCCTCGCCGACACCACCGGCATGGCCAACCCGCGACAGGTGCATCGTCTGGTGCAGCGCGTATTGGAGCGTCTTCCGGCGTCGGCGCTGACTCTGCACTTCCACAACACCCGAGGTTTGGGGCTCGCCAACGTGCTGGCCGCCTACGAAGCCGGTGCCCGTCGTTTCGATGCCTCGCTGGGTGGATTGGGCGGCTGCCCGTTCGCGCCGGGCGCATCGGGGAACATCTGCACCGAAGACCTGGTGAACATGTGCGAAGAAATGGGTATCGAGACCGGTATCGATCTGCCGCATTTGCTGACGATGTCGCGACGCTTGCCCGCACTGCTCGGCCACGAAATGCCGGGCCAGGTCGCCAAGGCGGGGCGTAACTGTGATTTGCATCCAGCACCCGAAAATCTCCCGACCTGAATCGAAAACACCTTGCCCCACGTTTCTGTGGTTCCCACAGATTCAGCGTCGATAACGAGATTCGAGTTCGGCGCGATCCCTGTGGGAGCCGCCTTGGTGGCGAAAGCTGTTGATCAGGCAACATAGAATCTCCCACATCAGCAGCGGCGTACTCATGGAGTTACACCCTTAAAACGAACGAACACGCCTCGCCGCGTGCTCGTCCAGACAACAAAAACAAAAGGGCTCCCCCCTGGGAAGTCCCACTGGAGTGACCGCAATGACAATTTCTGTTCTGAACCCGAGCAGCAGCCTCGCCGAGGTTGTAAGCGCCGAAAAGGCCCTGATCCGCAAAGTCGCGTGGCGCCTGATGCCGCTGATCATGGTCTGCTACCTGTTCGCCTTCTTCGACCGCATCAACATCAGCTTCGCCAAATTCCAGTTGCAGACCGACCTGAGCCTGAGCGACACCGCTTATGGCCTGGGCGCGAGCCTGTTCGTCATCGGTTACGTGCTGTTCGAAGTGCCCAGCAACATCATGCTGTACAAGGTTGGCGCACGGCGCTGGATCGCTCGCATCATGATCTCCTGGGGCATCGCGACGGCCTTGATGGTGTTCGTCAACGCCGACTGGCAGTTCTACGTCCTGCGTTTCATCATCGGCGCGATGGAAGCCGGTTTCGCACCGGGCGTGCTGTTTTACCTGACGCTGTGGTTTCCGCAGACCTACCGTGGTCGCATCACCTCAACCCTGTTCCTGGCTTCCGCTTTCGCCGGCCTGCTGGGTGCGCCGATCTCGGGCCTGGTGCTGGGGCAAATGGATGGCGTGATGCACATGCGCGGCTGGCATTGGCTGTTCCTGCTGGGCGGCGTGCCTTGCATCCTGCTCGGGCTGGCGGTGCTGAAAATCCTCAAAGACCGCGTTGAAGACGCCCCATGGCTGACCGACTCGGAGAAAACCTACCTCTCCAGCCGCATCGCCCAACACGAGCCGAACAAACACGGCTCGTTGCTGACGGCCCTGAAAATGCCCGGTTTCCTGATGCTCGGCCTGATCTACTTCCTGATTCAAGTCGCGTCCTACGGCCTCAATTTCTGGGCGCCACAACTGATTCGCAGCGCAGGCGTCGAAAGCCCGGTGGTCATCGGCCTGCTCACCGCCATCCCTTACATCTGCGGCGCGATCAGCATGGTCGTCATCGGTCGCCTGTCCGACGCCAGTGGTGAGCGACGCAAATTCGTCTGTGGCCTCGTCGTGCTCGGCGCCATTGGCTTCTTCAGCGCAGGCATTTTCGCCCAGCACACCAGCATGCTGATCCTCTCGCTGGCCATGCTCGGCGGCGGCATCGTCGCCTCCATCCCGGCCTTCTGGACCCTGCCACCCAAACTGCTGGCCGGTGCAGGCGCAGGCGCGGCGGGCGGCATCGCGCTGATCAACACTCTGGGTCAGTTTGGCGGCATCGTCAGCCCGATCATGGTCGGTAGCATCAAAGACATGACCGGCAGCACCACCCCAGCGCTGTACGTGATCGGCGTCACCAGCGTGATCGCGGCGGGACTGTTGCTGTGGGCGTTGCCGGAAAAATTACGCACGCTGGACAAGAGCGAGCACTGAGTTTCCTGCAAACGCCGCTTCCCTGATGAACCCACGCATTCATCAGGGAGGCAGTGTTTGCAGGATTTGGCGAACAGCGTGCATCGATATCAGTTGTCCTGCGCGCAGTTCTGAGCAATGGTCCGGTAGTCCACCGCCTGCTTCTGGCCCATCGAATCCAGGTAGGTCAGGCGAGCATTGACCACACCGCAGGAAGCCGAACCTTCGTTCACCGACACCACCTTGGCAATGTCCAGATGATCGCCGTACATGTAGTTGTGCGCTTTGACCGCATCGGCCGCGTTGGCACCAACAGCAGCGAAGCTCAGAGCAGCAAACAGGGAAGCGAGTGTCAGATTTTTCCAGTTCATGAGGTGTCTCCTAGCGTTCAATGAGTGTTTGTTTCGAGAGGCTCTGTACCGTCTCGATGGGTCTCATTTAACGCCCCTCACGTATACCGGATGTGTCCCCGAACCTGCTTGAACGCAACGATGCGTATCAGCCTGGGCTGTAGATACACAGCGATACAAATCCCGGAGACCAAGGCTTGTTGGCAGCGACATTCTCGCCCAAAAAGCCATCGCATTTATGGGCGCTGCGCCAGAATGCAGGCGCAACGCCCAGGGTTTTCTATAGGTTCGTTGAGTTACACCTACGGCGCTTGGTCCTACTGAGAGGCCTTTCTTAGCACGGCTTCGTGCAACTTGATGTTTTGTTCTGCAGTGCCTTCGTAGCCCTCAAGCCCGACCTCTTTGGCCAACTCTTTGCGGTGCTCGAAGCTACTGTCGAGGCCCAACGCTTTGAGTAAATCCACGATGGAGTTTTGAGGCTTCAGTTCTGGATGAGCCTGAGCCAACGACGCGAGTTTGGCGCTGATTTGTTCAGCACTCGCGGGCGAAGGTGCATCGATGCCAGACGTCACATCCACCACCGGTGGTGCGGAGGACGGCTCTGGTGACGATGAAGGGCTGGCATTGGCTGACCCAATACCGAGTTTTTCAAGAATGCTGCTAAGAATGCCCATGGTAATTCCCTTTTTAAGTAGTCGTTCATTTCGGGGGTGATCGCCAAACGACGGTTTTCCCCTGTTGCGGCGACTGCCATTCGTCACAAAAGTCGCAGCGGGCGCCAGCAAGCATGAAACAAAGCCTTCCACTCCACATGAGTCAACGCGTGGAGTCGATGCAATGAGTGGGACGGTCGAAAAGGCTTCCATCACTGGAAATGGGATCGTCACTGCCAAGTGCGTTGGCGCGGGGCGATAAAACTGTGTCAGATCAGTCAACCAGCAGCGTAGCCGCTATTTACTTGAGTTGCGGGGCGAGGGATCGGTTCCGGGAGATGGGCCAAGGGGATGGGTATCGGATGAGTGGTGGTGCTTTTGGTGATCCAACAGCTGAGGGCGGGAGAGCGTTTCAGCCCTACCGCCCCGTTCAACCGTTATTTGACGACCTTCAGATCAATCGCCAGATCCCGCGCCGCCTTGGTGGCCAACACGCTCATGAACTGATTCAACTCATCCTGACGCCCCGTGCCGCCAGATTGCCCAGCGCCCATGGTGACGCTCGGGACAGGCGCATGCATAGCGGCCTGTGCCCACGCCTTGTTGATTTCGATCAGCGCATCGAGCTTGGATTGCAGCGCACCGTCCGCCTTGATCGTCGCTTCTCGCGCATGGGCTTCAGCGTCTGCCGTGATGGTCGTCGCTTGCGCCATGGTGGTGGCCTTGTCGCGCAACAGCTCCGCCGTCTGCTTCTCGATTTCTGCGCGGCTGCGTTCGCGCTCGGCGTTGATCACCGCAAGCTGCTTCTCTGTCTCGGCCTGCGTAGTGCGTTCGATCTGATCGCGTAGCGTTTCCTGCCGCTTGGCTTCGACTTCCTTCTCGCCGCGCGCGGTCACCAGGCGTTTTTCCTCTTCCTCTTTCAATCGGTTCTGCCGCGCTACCGCCAATTCCGCCAGCGCCTGCTGCACCTTGACCATACGCTGCTTGTACTGTGGGTTCGGGTCGGTGTTGGTGATTCGAGCCTCAACCACTTCCACGCCAAATTTGCGGAATTGCTGCTGCTTGCGAATCGGAATGTTCTTGCTGTCGACCACCTTTTCCGTGACGTACTGGCTGCCTGTATTGCTGCCAAAATTGCCCTGCTCGGTCCCGGCCTGGAGAATCGCCGTCTGCTTGGGCAAATCGCCCCTCGGGCCTCGAATCTCGCGGCGCTTGATCAGATAGAGCCCTTCGTTGAGCTGGTTTTCGAACTCGGCCGCGAACTCACTTCGCGCGCCTGCGTAATAGTCGTCCGCCGTCATCAGCGACGCCGTGGCTTGCAGGGTTTCCTTGATCGCAGGCAGCAACGCAGTGCGGATGAAGTTGTCAGGGTTGCGGTATTCCTGAGCGATGGTCAAAAAGGCAGGACCGCTGGGTAGACGGAACCGGGCAGACGACTCGACTTTTGCATCGACATTGCCCAGAAACACAATCGGAAACGCCTCGATGGTCGCCCCCAGTGCATCGTTTTCCGGGTCCCGATCATCCTTGTCGATCACCAACACAGACTGCACGCTCACCGCCTTCTTCCAGGGCGTCGCGCGACCAAACCACTTGGTGGCATACCCCACGTCATCGACGATCTTCTCGTCACCGAAGATCGTACGCACATGGGTCATGTACCCGGCTTCGTTGTAGAAAAAGACTTGGGTAAAGATCAGCGGAATGGCGATCAATGCTGCCACCGGTGGCAGCAGGTACTTCAGCAGATGCTTGTCGAGCTTCAGCATGTTCAATGTCCCTTGTGAACGAAGGGCGCATCTTTCCAGCCTCGACTTGGCGGGTCTGTCGGAAAAATCTGAGAGGATTGTGGGGCAAGACTGTTTGCAAAAATCGCAGCGAAAACCGGTCAGTTCTTTCACCAGAAACCAAAGCGCTAACGTGCGCCTTTGGGAATCAGAACCTTCTGACCCGTATCAGTGATGTCGTACAACGCCTGTGAGCACAACATCCCGGACCGATCGAACTCAACCAGATACGTCTTGTTGGCCTGCGCCACCCACTGATTCGTGAACGGCCCGCACGAGTAACTCCACTGACGCAAAGGGGTGCTTTCTGTCCAGCCGCCCGTACTTTCAACCTCAGTCGTTTCACCCGCTGGAACCAGTATCTCCCGCACCGGACGTGCAAAGCCAAATGCTCGCGTCAGACCTTTCGCCAGACCCCGAGTGAAGCCCGGGTATTGCTGCTCCTCGGCGTCGTTGTACACATTCCCCACCCGCTCCAGATCCCCCGGCTTACCCGCGTGGAAGGTGGCAATGGCATGCGTCGTCGCAACCCGGAAAACCACCTTGGCAAGCTGATCATCTGCCTTCAGCACGACCGGGGCTTTCGGCGTCTTGGGGGCGCAGGTGACTTATGCGCGCAGCCCACCAGAGAGAGTGCGCCAAGAACGACGACGAACAGGGGAATACGCATGGACGGTGGATGCTCATGAAAATCGCAAGGGTCAGTTACGTATCGGAAACGCGACAGGCTTCTTGAACGCAATCAACGTCTTTGAACCGCCAACCCCGCCAGCGAAGCTTCCACCAGCGCTTTCGCCGCCTCGATCTGATGCACGACCGACCGAGCCAATGGCCGGCAGTCAGATGCCGTGTTGTTGGCGGACTCATAGGCCGTTGCGGCTGCGCAACTGAGGAATTCGGAGACAAGTACCAACGCATCATCGACCCGAATACCGGACTGGACGTTGAAGAGGCAGTGACTGCCGAAATTGACGCCGAACGGGATGGATTGGGTGACGGGGATTTCGGGTGGGTGGGGGGTGGATCTGATCATTAGGGCTCTCCTGAACGATTGAGCCGACACCTGTTCCGCTGTCAATCAGATGGGGTGGCAGCTATACGCGGGTTGACAGACCAGTGGAGAGCAACCTGGCGCACACGAATGTGCCCCACGTACAGCCGCCATGTCAGAACCCGCAGATACAAGATCTGCTGGGGCTGGCGGGCGCTGCTTTCTCTCAATGCGGTCTGTCAAAACCGGTCGCCGAACTAGCGACGCGAAGGAGGGTATGCCTCGATCCACAGAGCCGCAACGCGCCGGGGAGCATAACGGCAAAAATCAGAAGCGTCCTACAGGATCTGGTTTGTTTTGTGGGGGGATGTGTCGGTTGTGTGGTCCCTCGGCGCAGTAACAAAACTCTCTGAAGGATGGCCCATTGCTATAGGTGAAAAATTGCGCTAACGTCAGATTACGCAAGCGTATCGCTTGCTTGCTGCAGTTAACATGTAACAACACTGAGCACGCCTGAGAAGGCGCTCGTTGATGTTTCGACGAGCTTGTCCGGAGGGGGGCACCGTCCGCCTATCCCGTCCCGGAATAGTGAATGACGGTAGGTTAGCCAGAGGGAATTTGGTAGCTATCAGTGTATTGTGTTAATGAAGGCAACATTTTCCCTCAACGCTCTATAGTATGAGCTGGCGACACCTACACTTATTCGGTGGGCAATAATGGCA
Source organism: Pseudomonas sp. Pseu.R1 (assembly GCF_045764065.1). Classification (NCBI taxonomy): domain Bacteria; kingdom Pseudomonadati; phylum Pseudomonadota; class Gammaproteobacteria; order Pseudomonadales; family Pseudomonadaceae; genus Pseudomonas; species Pseudomonas sp. Pseu.R1. The sequence continues at coordinate 3,812,815 of NZ_JBJGEE020000001.1, forward strand.
GGGATTGCTGAGGTTCAACGTTATAAAGCTTCGGTCCACTCGATATCTTCAATTGAAAATCTAGCGTCGGCTCTTGGTGTAAGTCTTTCTTTTTTGCAGGAAGTCTTGCAGATCCCAGATGAGGATAGATATAAAAAATCTGAGCTGCCTAAGTCTGATGGTGGAATTAGAACGGTCTATAGCCCCGACTATAGGGTCAGGCTGATTCAGCGGAGGATTAATAAAAGAATTTTTTCAAATAGTCATGTAATAACTTGGCCGGACTTTTTATTTGGATCAATCCCCAATCATAGAGATAAGTACGGCCAAGAGGTAACAAAGGATCACATAGCATGCGCTGCATCTCACTGCGGTGCAAAATCGCTGCTTAAACTTGATGTGAAGAATTTCTTTGACAATGTACATGGCGACATTGTCTACGGTGTGTTTAAAGATTTATTGAAATACCCAGATGAAGTGTCGCGGGCACTTACTAACGTATGCACCTTCAAGTCTCATCTAGTTCAAGGTGCTCTGACGTCAAGTTATCTAGCTAGTCTCTGTCTCCATGATGTAGAAACGTATGTTGTAGATCGTTTGTCGCGAAAAGGTATTGTATACACTCGTTTCGTGGACGACATAACTCTCTCTAGTAAAATATCAAATTTCGATTTTGGTTTTGCTCGCGGTGTAGTAGAACAAATGTTGACCGCAAAAGATTTACCTCTGAATTCGGGTAAATCAAGGACTCAGTATTTATCGTCTGAGCCGTTGATGGTACATGGTTTGAGAATTTGCTTCAATGAACCGCGCCTCCCGGCAGACGAGGTTAGGCGAATTCGAGCGTCAGTTAAGAATATTGAAGTCATAGCTAATGAGCGTGGTTATAGATTAACCCATGCCTATCGGCATGACTTCAATCGGTGCATGGGAAAGGTTAATAAACTGGCAAGGCTGCGGCACACTCAACATGCTGCTTTAGTGGCTAGGCTGGTGAAAGTTTATCCGCTTCCATCAAAACGAGATATCAGTAGGGCGATCCAGATAATTATGCGTTTGGAGCGAGATGCATACTCCAAAGCGTCGACCTATTGGTATGCCAAGAGATTTTATATGGCGCATGAGCGCTTAAATATCTTGAAAAGGTCTTATCCAAGAATTACTTTGCTTTTACGCAATCGGCTGAGAAAACTGAGGCCGGACTATGAATAAGTGATTAGCTTATGTATAAGAAGTTAGAGCGGCGAACATTAGTTTCTTGGCTGATCGCTTGTGCTTCCATAGTCTCGGCGGTGGGTGGTTTACTTGCTCTGCTTGTCTTTATATCGACGGGGGTTAAAGATGAGCTGTTTTCACGTGACCTTTGCTTTACGAATTCGTGCATGGATACATTTATTTCAGGTTTTAGTAGTGCAGGATTAATTCTTCAGTTGACTTGGAATGTCCTTGGTGGATTGATCACGTTTGGTGGTATTGTTGTAGCCTTAATGAGCTACTTGGCGAGTGTTAAGTCATCTGCGTTAAGTAATCACATATCACATGTTTCAATATTTTCGACCTATATTGCCGGTGAGATTGATAAGCGAGATAGATTAAATAGAGCGTCATTTGATACATTAAAGTGGTATAACTGCATTTATGGTAGTGCGAACATAGGTGAGCTGAATGTGGCTCCAAGTTATTACGGTTTTGTTGATGAGCTAAATCGGCTGGTCACTAAGTCAAATCACTTGGTAGGTAAGGTGGAAGCTGGTGGGTTTAGGTACAAGGAGCATCAGGAACGTATCAAGAGTCATTTGATAGGTATAGGTATAACCCTGCACTCTTTGCCAAGACTAGACTTTTTCGAGGTTGAAACTCAGGTTTTCGATTTGATTGATACTATTAATAAGTCGTTCTGTAAGTCTGATGCTCAGTTTGTAATTGTAGGTCGTGAATATCTGTAATGACTAAGAGGTATTTTTGAGCTGTGTTGGCCTAGAAACACTGTTTTGAGTGCGTCTGGTGGGTTATTACCCTTTCTTGGATTGTCTGAGTTCTTGCTCCGCTGTGACCGACAGATAGTTTTGGGCCGGTTGATTTTCCATAATTTGTATAGCTTTCGAGTAAGCAGCTTTAAAGTTATATAGTGTTGATAGCGCGTCCACTCACTGCTTGAGCGTAGGCGATGGTCGAGGAACCACACCACATGTTTTCTCTGCCAAACTCAGGGTGTATCTCGCTGCCAGCGTTCCGCGATATCTCTCTGGGTGATTTTAGCCTGCCGCAAATGGCGTTGTCGTGTTGCGTGCGATCCGTTCAGGACGCCAGCTAAGAACAACTCCGTATCGAATGGCTTGCTTATGTCCGTCCTCCGATGTACGCCGCGACTACGTCGATCCGACCATGCCCAAGCTCGTAGCTGATTTGCATCCGAGCCTCACGATCAAGGTTCTATCTGTCAGGTAACATTGGCCGCCGTTGATAGGCGACCGGTGCTGGCTGATTTGCTCATAGCCTTCACATGCGTATGCCGCTCGTAGCTCATGGAAGCCCTTGAGCTTGAGTGCATGCAGGACGTCCCGCGCTGGGCGGATGATTGCCTGCAGAATATTCCGATAGCTTTCGTCTGGCGCAATCAGGTTGCGGCTACCTGCTGGCGAAACCTACGCTGCAAACTCAAGCGCATCATGATTCATCACGGGGCTTGAACCAATGCTTCGTAACGCTGGCGGGGTCGGGCACTGCTCAAATAAGAAGGGCCCACCTTTCGGTGAGCCTTCGGCATGTCACTGCACTCCCACAGGCACCCGCTGACACCACTTAATCCCTCGCAACGCCTCTTCTGTCGGAACCAGCGCATACCGGGAGTAAAACCGCTCGCCTCCGAAGCTGGCGTTGTCCACTCCACCCAGGGTCTGTCCGTCGTGATAGTCGGAGGTGCCGATCTGGTCAGCGATGAAGTACGCCTTGCCGTTCTCGACATTGATGTCGAAGTGTTTGTTGACCTTGCCGCTGATGACGGGTGGCGAGGTGGAGTCGATGGTGTGTTTGCCCGCAGACACAGTGGCTTTGAAGTAGCCGCCGGAAGGCAGGCTGCTGATGGCTTTGCCGTCGATGTGGATGGTTGGGGCGACGGCGTCGCCGATGCTGGCGGCGGTGCGGTAGAAATAGAGTGTGGCTTGGTCGGGGCTGGTTTCTACCGGGGGTGTGAAGAAGGGTTGGCCTTTGAGGTCGGGGCCGCTGATGCAGCCGGTCAGCAGGGTCAGCGTTGCGAGCAGGCAGGCCCAGAGCAGGGTGAGGCGTTTCATGGATGGACATTCCTTGGAAGGTTAAGGCTTTAGCTTGTCGTGGCTACAAACTGCGGTCGTCTGCGTAGTTGTGATGACAGAGATGCCGCTTTCGCCACCGAGGCGGCTCCCACAGGGTCGGCGTTGAACAAAAGGCCAGGATCCGGCGCGGTTATTGTGGGAGCCGCCTCAGGTGGCGAATGCAGTCGACCAGGCAACATAAAATCTCCCACGGGCGCAGGCCGTGTGTTGGCTAATGCCCGTAGAAGCCGAGTCAGCTCACAGTTTGCAGAGACCCTTGCCGCTGTCGGTGGCGTCCGAGCTGGGCCAAGGTTCGAAGGCGCTTTTCGCGGTCAGGTTGAGGATGTTGCGACCGTTGAGCACCGGGTATTTGTGCTTGAGGGCTTCCACGGTCTGGTTGGCGTTGTTCACGTTGCCCAGGCAGAAGCGCAGGGCGTCGGCGTGGAGGTCGCCGATGTAGGCGATTTCTCCGGCGCGTACGGTGAACACCACCGGCGCTGAACGTGCCATCGAGTGGCCTGCGTAGTGCACGTAATACCAGTGGGTGAATTCATATTCTCCCGGTGGCACTTCATACATGTAGAGGTTGCCCAGTTGGTTGCGCGAGGTCTGATCGTTTTCGTTGCCCAGCGTTTCCAACTGCAGGGCGGTGCCTTCCCCGCCATGTTGTTTGATATGGACTACCAGCCCATGGGGTTGAAACAGAAAACCCTCGGCGATGGAGCCGACGATGATGGCTTTGGTCGGATCGGGCGGGCGCTTGCCGTCATAGCGCGGGCTGGCGCAGCCGATCAGGAGGGTGGTGGAGAGGGCAATGGCTGCCCAGATGAGAAGTTGTTTGCTGGCTTTCCGTAGCATAGGTCCTGTCAGTCCCTTGGTCGGTTATTGAATCGCGGCGTATGACGCCACAAACAAAAAAGGCCCACCTTTCGGTGAGCCTTTCTCGCTGAGTCATGGTGCCGGCACCAGGAGTCGAACCCGGGACCTACTGATTACAAGTCAGTTGCTCTACCAACTGAGCTATACCGGCGTGTGGGCGCTGATTATAGGGATTTGGTCTGTCGAGTAAAGCGTTAATTTCAGTTTTTTTGCGTGGCTTATGCCCTGCGGCGATTACCGTTATTCACAACCGATCCATTGGAGACAAGACGAGTGGTGCTTTTGTGGAACGGTTCTCATCTGTTCGCAAGCTACTGTTTTTCTGGAAATTTAATGTCTGCCTAAAAAATGACCAATTTGTGAAATCGTTTGCGGGCTAGGATTTTTGTGCTCTGGCCGTTATTTCATCAACAGAGTTATCCACAGGTTGGCGGGTGTCGGACGGCTCAGGTGCGTTCGGCGAGGATGAGCAGATTTCTCGGTGTGACGTGACTGGCGCAGAAGGTGCCAATCCGGACTTCGTAGTCACGCTGTTGCAGGTACAGCGCTCGATCAAGGACGAGCCAGAGTTCGAGGGGGCGGCGGAAGAGGTTGCGCAGCAGTTCGAGGTTGCGGACTTCGGCCAGGCGTTGCCAGCCAGCGGCTTCGAGCTTGGCCCAGTCTTGATTGCCGGGGGCAGGCAGTTCTTTCAGCTCGGCAAGGTCGCGGCAGTAGTCGGCGAAGGGTTTGTCGAGCCAGGCGCTGGGCAGGGAGGGGGTGGGCAGGTAGTCGTCGATGCCGCGCAGTTGGCGTTGCAGCAGGTCGAAAGCCAGGCGGCGGGCCATGGAGGTGTCGCGCTGGCGGCGGACGCGGGCGCCTGCGGTGACGGTTTCGCTCAGGGGCAGGCCGAGGTCGTCGAGGGAGAGCTTGAGCGTCGATGACTGACCTTCAGTCGACAGCGGCTGATAGTGGTCGCTGGCGATTCGGTTATAGCAGCACGGGGCGATGGCGAGGTGTTGGCAGTGGGCGTTGCTGGCCAGTTGCATCAGGCGCACGTGGAGGTCGCCGCAGGCGTGCAGGGCGATGGGAGTGTGGTCTGGCTGGAGGCGCTCGGCGGTGTTTTCGGCCATGACGTCTTGATGCAGATGCGTGGCGTGTACGCCGAGTTTGTCACTGAGCTGCCGGCCTGCTGCAACCAGCGCCTCGTCGTATTCGAGGCAGGTCAGGGCTTGGCCGTCGTGGGCGAGGCGTCTGCCAAGGTGGCCTTTGCCAGAGCACCAGTCGAGCCAGTGGGTGGGCGTCTGTCGAAAGCTCAGGCTGCTGGCGAAGGCTTCGATCTGTTGCCACTTGCGTCCGGGTACGTCGACGCTCATGCGCGAGGCGATGGCATTAAGGGCATGGGTCGGCAGGGTGTCGATTTCGCTCAGGACTTTGGAATGTTTGGCGAGCAGGGCGAAGGGCTCGGGGGCGTCGAGTTGTTCGGGGTGGTTGTGGGCGGCTTCGGCGCCGTCCAGCGAGCGTTGGCGCAACCAGGTGGATAACTCGGGGTGTTGCGCTTCCCATGGCAACTGGCGATGGGTGAAGGGTTTTGGTCGCCACAGGTGCTGGTGCTCGCGCAGGAAGGTGTCGAGGGCGAGGAAGTGGGGGGCGAGGTCGGCGGTGTGCAGTGGCATGGGTTGGGTGGCGATGCTGGATATGGTGTTCAGCTTACGGGCTTTGGTGGTTGTGCGGCAGTCTTCGCCAGCAAGCCGGCTCCCACAGTGATGTGTGTCGAACCATGGATTTATGAACGGCGCGGATGTTGTGGGAGCCGCCTTGAGACTGTCAGAAATTTTGTGTTCGGGCCTAACATGTAGCTAGAGGTGCATGTATGCCGACCAAAAAGAAAGCTGCCAGTGCAACATCGAGAGAGCTGCCCTCGATTCCCCAAGAGATCATCGACCAGTTCGTTAAGGGGCCGATGAGCGCCGAAGCCATTCAGGATGCCTCGATGGCGTTCAAAAAAGCGCTGATCGAGCGCGCCTTAGGTGCCGAACTGGGGCAGCACCTTGGCTATCCTCAGGGCGCGGAGCGCCCCGAGGATTCGACCAACCAGCGCAACGGCAAAAGCGGCAAAACGGTGCTCACCGACGATGGGCCGCTTCGCCTGGACATTCCCAGAGACCGAGACGGCAGCTTCGCTCCCATCCTGATTCCCAAACACGAACGCCGTTTTACCGGCTTTGACGACAAGATTATCGCCATGTACGCCCGCGGCATGACGGTGCGTGAGATACGCGCTTTTCTGGCGGAGCAGTACGGAACAGATGTATCGCACGATTTCATCAGCTCGGTGACGGATGCTGTGCTGGATGAGGTTGGAGCATGGCAGCAGCGCCCTTTGGAACCGATGTATCCGGTCATCTTCTTCGATGCATTGCGAGTGAAGATCCGTGATGAGGGCTTGGTGCGCAACAAGGCGATATATCTGGCGCTGGGCGTATTGCCGGATGGCACGCGTGACATCTTGGGTATCTGGATCGAGAGCACAGAGGGCGCGAAGTTCTGGATGAAGGTGTTCAACGATCTAAAAACGCGAGGCGTTGAAGATGTTCTGATCGCCGTCACTGACGGGCTCAAAGGCATACCGGAGGCCTTGGGAGCGGTTTTTCCTGCCACCACGCTGCAAACCTGCATCGTGCATCTGATCCGAAACAGTCTTGATTACGCGGCTTGGGATAAACGCCGTCCGCTGGCCAAAGCGCTCAAGCCTATTTACCAGGCGATCAACGCTGATGCTGCGGAACAAGAGCTGAACGCCTTTGAAGCAGGGCCTTGGGGCAAACAGTATCCGACAGTAGTCGCTGCGTGGCGTCGTGCCTGGGATCGGGTGATCCCGTTCTTTGTCTTCCCGCCAGCCATCCGTAAAGTGGTCTACACGACCAACGCCATCGAAAGCATCAACGCTCAGTTGCGAAAGATCATCAAGACTCGTGGGCACTTCCCGACAGATGATGCCGCGACAAAATTGATTTGGCTGGCGTTACGCAATATCACTGCGGATTGGAGCCGTGCGGCACACGACTGGAAAGTGGCGCTTAACCAGTTTGCGATTCTCTATGGAGACCGTTTTACCAGACCAAGCTGGTGAAACAACGGCCTGCCTAACGGCAGGCCAGACCAGCCCGAACACAAAAAAACTGATACTCCCGCCGCCTTGGTGGCGAAAGCGGCAGGCCATGCAACATAGAATCTCCCACAAGGTGATGAGTGCGTAGCCGCCTGGCCGTACTGCTACGGTTTGCCCGTTCAGCGTCCTTGGCTGGCATCCACCCGCAGATACCGCTCCAGCAGTTTGAAGCCTTGCACCAACACGAACGACATCACGAGATAAATCATCCCGGCGATGAAGAACGTCTGTTCTGGCATGTAGGTCCGCGCGTTGATGGTGCGCGCCATGCCGGTGATGTCGAGCAGGGTCACGGTGCTGGCCAGGGCGCTGGCCTTGAGCATCAGGATGACTTCGTTGCTGTAGGCGGGCAGGCCGATGCGGGCGGCGCGGGGCAGGATGATGTAGAGCAGCGCCTTGCCCTTGGACATGCCCAGTGCGCGAGCGGCTTCGATTTCGCCCGGTGGCACGGCCTGAATCGCGCCTCGCAGGATTTCGGCAATGTAAGCGGTGGTGTGCAGCGTCATGGTCAGCGCGGCGCAGAAGAACGGCTCGCGCAGGTAAGGCCAGAACACGCTTTGGGTCACGGCATCGAACTGCGCCAGGCCGTAATAGACCAGAAACAGTTGCACCAGCAGCGGCGTGCCGCGAAAGAAGAAGATGTAGGCATAGGGCAGGGCGCGCACGTAGGGGCTGCGCGAGGCGCGGGCGATGCCCATGGGAATTGCCAGTATCAGCCCGGCCACGACAGCGATGGTCACCAGCTCCAGCGTCAGGGTTGCGCCTTGCAGCAGCTTGGGCAGCCATTTGAGGACGAATTCCCAGCTCATGACGCACTCCTCGCAAAGCCGACCGAGGCGCGCCGTTCAAGCCATGCCAGGCCGATCATGGACAGCGCCGTCATGCCCAGATACATGAACGCCGCGACCATATAAAAGGTGAACGGCTGTTTGGTGGTGGTGACGGCGATCTGCGCGTGGCGCATGACTTCTTCCAGGCCGATCACCGAAACCAGCGCCGTGTCTTTCATCAGGATCATGAACAGGTTGCCCAATCCCGGTAGGGCGATGCGCCACATCTGCGGCATGACCAACTTGATGAAGATGCGTGAGCGCGAGAGGCCCAGCGCCAAACCGGCTTCGCGGTGGCCTTTGGGAATCGACAACATGGCGCCGCGAAACACCTCGGTGGCGTAGGCGCCGAAGCACAGGCCCAAGGCGATGACGCCCGCTGCGAATGCGCTGAGCGACAGGTTGGGGATGCCAAACCAGTGGCCGATGGCGCGCATGGCGTTGACAGTGCCGAAGTAGATCAGCAACACCCAGAGCAATTCAGGAATGCCGCGCACCAGTGTCGAGTACGTGCCGCCCAGCCATTGCAGGGCGCGATTGGACGAGGTTTTGGCCAGCGCGCCGAGGAGGCCCAGCACAAGGCCCAGACACAGGGCGGCCAGCGCGAGTTGAATCGTCATCAGCACGCCAGCGGCAAGAGCGGGGCCGAATCCTTGGAGATCGAAGTTCATGGCTTTGCTTGGTCAGAGACATGCCCTGCCGCTCAATGAGTCGGCAGGGCGGGTCAGGCAGGTCAGAGGATGCTGAACGGGAAATACTTATCGTTGATCTTCTTGTAGGTGCCGTCTTCGATGATTTCTTTGAGGGCGGTGTTCAGCCGCTCGCGCAGTGGGTCGTCCTTGCGCACGGCCATGCCGATCTTGTCTTCGCCAAACATCGGCTCGCCTTTGAATTCAAAGTTCTTGCCTGCGTCGCTTTTCAGCCACTCATAGCTGGCGTACTTGTCGCCGAGCAGTGCGTCGACACGACCGGAGGACAGGTCCAGGAAGGCGTTTTCCTGCGAGTCGTAGAGCTTGACGGTGACGTCGTCGCCCCAGTTGTCTTCCAGCCAGGTGCCCGACAGGGTCGCGCGCTGGGCGCCGATGGTCTTGCCTTTCAGGGCTTCTTTGATGGCATCGTTGTTGGCGCCCAGGTTGCTCGATTTCGGCGCGATGAATTGCAGCTTGTTCGAGTAATACGGGTTGGTGAAGTCAACGGCCTGTTTGCGCTCTTCGGTGATCGACATCGAAGAGATGATGAAGTCGAACTTCTGCGCGTTCAGAGCCGGAATGATGCCGTCCCAGTCAGAGGTGACGACTTCGCAGGTGGCTTTCATCTTGGCGCACAGGGCGTTGCCGATTTCGACGTCGAAGCCCACGACCTGGCCGCTGGCGTCCTTGTTGTTGAACGGCGGGTAGGCGCCTTCGATGCCCATTTTCAGGGTCTCGGCAGCAACAGCGCTGGAGGTCACGACCAGAAGAGCGGCCACCAGAAGGTTTTTCAGGGTCTGCATCGATGTTGCTCCGTTAGCGATTGCTGGACATGAATTGTTTGCAGCGCGCCGATTGCGGGTCGTCGAAAACCTGCTGCGGCGAGCCTTGTTCTTCTACCAGCCCTTGGTGCAGGAAAACCACTTCACTGGACACCTGGCGGGCGAAATTCATTTCGTGCGTCACCATCAGCATGGTCCGGCCCTCTTCGGCCAGGCCGCGAATGACGTTCAGCACTTCTTGCACCATCTCCGGGTCCAGCGCGGACGTCGGTTCGTCGAACAGAATGACTTTAGGCTGCATCGCCAAGGTGCGGGCGATGGCTGCGCGCTGTTGCTGGCCGCCGGACAACTGATTCGGGTAGGCGTGGCGTTTGTCGGCAATGCCGACTTTGGCCAGCAGCGTTTCGGCGACCTCGATCGCCTCGGCCTTGCTCTGCCCCAGCACCCGGCGTGGTGCCTCGATGATGTTATCGAGCACGGTCATGTGCGGCCACAGGTTGAAGTTCTGGAAGACGAAACCGATCTCGCTGCGCAGGCGATTGATCTGACGATGGTCAGCGGCAATCAGTTCACCCTTGCGTGTGGCTTTGAGTTTGAGCGCTTCACCTGCGACAAGGATTTCACCGTTGTGCGGGTTTTCCAGCAGGTTGATGCAACGCAGAAGCGTGGACTTGCCTGAACCCGAGGAACCCAAAATCGAAATCACGTCGCCATCGCGCGCGGTCAGGGAGATGCCCTTGAGCACTTCCAGCTCCCCGTAACGTTTATGCAGGTTGCGGATTTCCAGGGCGGGCGTGGCCAGGGCCATGTCGAGTCCTCACGTGTTCGGTGCAAATGGCGCACGGCAAGCGAGCTGCCCCTGCGCAAAAAGGGCGCGATGGTGCCAGCTTTAACGGCCGCGGGGAAGGGTGTTTCGGCCACTGCGGCGATGAGAGGTTGAATCCGTGCGCTTATTTGGTGCTTTTTGTCGCGGCGTGTGTATTTTCGGTGCGACAAAACGTCTCTATCCTGTTGCGCTCGGTAACACTTCCTACAGGAATGTCGAAAGGCCATTCTTCTCAAGCACTTACCGAACGCCTCTGCAACGGGCATACCCACGCACGATGTCGTTTTTGAAATATCTTGGCGTACTTCTTGCGTAAAAAATAAATAACAGGGCTGTTGTGATCTTTTTACGAAAGACCGCAAACCGTTCTGATCCGTATAAAAATCCCTAAAGGTTGCTTACATGAGCAGTACCCCAAATTCTTCAAACCTCGATCAGGGGCTCAAATCGCGCCACATCACCATGCTGTCCATCGCAGGTGTGATCGGCGCTGGCCTCTTCGTCGGTTCCGGCCATGCCATTGCCGAAGCGGGCCCGGCGGTTTTGCTGGCCTACGCGGCGGCCGGTACGCTGGTGGTTCTCGTCATGCGCATGTTGGCCGAGATGGCGGTGGCTTCGCCGGACACCGGTTCTTTCTCGACTTACGCTGATCGCGCGATCGGCCACTGGGCGGGCTTCACCATCGGTTGGTTGTACTGGTGGTTTTGGGTCTTGGTGATTCCACTGGAAGCCAACGCCGCTGCGACGATTCTCCATGCGTGGTTCCCGAACGTCGCGATCTGGGTGTTCACGTTGGTGATCACCTTGGTGTTGACCGCGACCAACCTGTTCAGCGTGAAGAACTACGGCGAGTTCGAGTTCTGGTTCGCGCTGATCAAGGTGCTGGCGATCATCGGTTTCGTGATCCTGGGGATCGCGGCGGTCTTCGGTCTGCTGCCGACCAGCCAAGTCAGCGGCGTCAGCCACCTGTGGGACACCAATGGCTTCCTGCCAAACGGCATGGGGGCTGTGCTGGCGGCGATGCTGACCACCATGTTCTCGTTCATGGGTACTGAAATCGTCACCATTGCGGCTGCCGAGTCGAAGAACCCAGGCCAGCAAATCACCAAGGCCACCAACTCGGTGATCTGGCGGATCTGCCTGTTTTATCTGGTTTCGATCTTCCTGGTTGTCGCGCTGGTGCCGTGGAATGACAGCCGTCTGGCGCAGGTCGGCTCTTACCAGACCGTGCTGGATCTGATGGGCATCCCGAACGCCAAGTTGATTGTCGACATCGTGGTGTTGGTCGCTGTGACCAGTTGCCTGAACTCGGCGCTGTACACCGCTTCGCGCATGCTGTTCTCCCTCGGCAAGCGTGGCGATGCCCCCGCCGTTTCGCAGCGCACCAGCAAAGCGGGCACCCCGTATTGGGCTGTTCTGCTGTCGACCGCTGCGGCGTTCGCGGCCGTGTTCGCCAACTACGTCGCCCCGGCGGCGGTGTTCGACTTCCTGCTCGCCAGCTCCGGCGCCATCGCGCTGCTGGTGTACCTGGTGATCGCCGTGTCGCAGCTGCGCATGCGCCGCAAGCGTGAATCCGAAGGCCAGACCATTGCTTTCCGCATGTGGCTGTTCCCGGGCCTGACCTGGGCGGTGATTGCCTTCATCGTTGCCGTGCTGACTATCATGCTGTTCCAGGACGCTCATCGCATGGAAATCATCGCGACCGGCTTGCTGAGCATTCTGGTTGTTGCAGCAGGCTTGATCGTGTCGAGCCGTCGTAAGGCAGTGAAAGCGGGGAAGGTTGTGCTCAATTGAGGGTTGATTGAGCGGGCGTTGCCTGTTTGAAAAACGGCTGCTCTCAGGGATGGGGGTGGCCGTTTTTTTGTTCAAGCATCCCCATGGGGACATTCAGGGAAAGCAATGGTGATCCTCAACCGTAATGAGCCTGCCTTCTACATCCTTTCCCCTGAGCGATACGAAGAGCTTCTCGATTTGTTGGACGACGCCGAGCTCGCTCGTATCGTTAAGGCGCGACGTGGCGGTCGCACACTCAAGGTAGATATTGATGACCTCATCGCAGAGGCCGAAAAGCACTAACCCCAAGCCTGAAGAGATTACGGTCTATAGCCTTGAATTTTTTACCGTGGGCAGTGGCTCACCGTTTCGGATGCATCCGCCCCAACACCGACTTCCCTCGCACTTGATGCAGCACCACCGCAGTCAGATGCAACGCCACCAACCCCGCCAGGATCGCGCACAGCACGTGGTGCAGCTCATGGAGCTCCAGCAGCGCGATCTTCGAATGAATCAGCTGTGGCAGCGGTATGAACGCCATTAGCATCACGGGGTGGTTCATCATCAACACCCCCGTAATCAATACGCCGGTCACTGCCAGATAAATCGCCTTATGGGCGAGACCTGCTACGCGCTCCTGTGCCGTTTCGGGCTTAAGGGGAGAGCCAGCTCGGACGGCCAACCACAGACGCCAGGCGAAGAAAGGAATGAACAGGCTGGTGATCTGCGGATTGAATGACTCAACCCATTGCCGGAACGGGTCGTTAGCGTCCAGCAACACCACTCCGAAGCCGCTGAAGGTGGCCCAGAGAATGATCGCAGCAGACAGCCAATGCAGGAAGATTCGAGGCTTGGTGTAAGCGCTCGCTTCATTCGTCGTCGGAATGGATGAAGGGGAGTGGGGGTGTTTCAAAACGGTAGCCTTAGTGAGAAGGAATTGCATTCTCGTGGTGGCGCAAAGCTACCGTCTTGACCGGGGTCATGCAAATGAAAACCCGTGTGTTACCGACGACCTGCGTCGCGTGCGTTTTTGCGGTGCAGAATGTCGGACGCTTCGATATAGGCCTTCTGGAAGGCTTCGCTGCTGATGTACTCGACGGCGGTGTCTTCATCTTCGTCGTGGAAGATGCCGCGATAGGTGATCAACAGCCCCATCATGAAGTCGGTGGCAGGGTCTTCTTCTTCCTCGGCAATCACCAGTTCCAGCACCGGGTATTGCAGGAATACCACGCACATCGCCAGCAGGCTGACGGCCTCGGCTTTCTTCATGGCTTCGAACAGGTCGTCGAAGTCGGCAGGGTCGAAGCCGTTCTCTTCGATGTCTTTGAAGTCGAAGGTGCTCAGGTCGATTGCCACGTCATCGAACGGCTCATCGACGAAGGCGTGGTTCAACACGGGATGAACGACGACGGGTTTGCCCTTCCCGGAGCGGCTCTGCTTGGCCTTGGCTTTGGCGCGCTGGGCACGTTTTTGCTGTTTGTCTGCGGAGGCCATGCGAGTGAGTCCTTTTGTGGGCGGAGGAGGCGGGCTATGAAAACCTAACCGGGTCGATTAGCCAAGGTTAGTCGGGGGGAGTTGCCCGAAAAACCGCGCCCAATAAAAAACCCCTGAATCTTTCAATTCAGGGGTTTCTCGATATTAGTGGTGCCCAGAGACGGAATCGAACCGCCGACACGGGCATCAGTGCCGTAAACCCAATAAATTCAAGGGCCTCAGAGCCCTCGGTCGATGCAAAGTGTACCCGTCTTGTGTACCCAAAAACAAGGTGCCAGTCTTGTCGCGGTTGGTGTGAAGCAGCATGTTTTCACAGGAGGAACGCTCGAACATTTGCAGTCGCTTATGTAGTGGCTTTATGGTGTCGCAGAGGTGCTGTGAGTTCGCAGCACCTATCAGGCCCGCCAAGAATGGCTTTTCATGAAATAGTATGGAGGGACCCATGAGGCTTACAGATCCACGTGAATTTGTTCAGTTGGGTGGGCAGATTCGTTATTTGGCTGCAAGGCAAGCTGGCGCTCCAGTTTTTGGGAAGGCGCTTATACTCGATAACCTGAAAATCTTCCGTGACCGCCTCAAGAAGCTCGGTCTGATCGTTTCGTGCAACTTGTTTGACTCACTGCTCGCGGAGCTGGTCGAAGAGCTTGAGGAGCTTGAGCGCTCGACCGATGAGGGAGAGGCGGGCAACTTAACGGAGTCGCACTCGGAGACGCTGAACAATTCTGTACTGCAATTAGAAAAAACAGTCTTTGCTGAAGCCAAAACTCAAGTGATTGCGATCCCTGTACCGAGAAGAATTGAGCTTGAGCATCTACTCAGCGATCCTGGGAAGGTCGTGGGGCAGGGCGTATTCGCGAGTCTCACGGATTTGGCTCAAAGCGATATTGTGGCAGCTTGTAGGTGTATTGCGTTCGAGTGCCCTACAGCCGCAGCCTTTCATGTTCTCCGCGCGGTTGAGGAGTGCGTGAGAATTCTCTATCGAGCCTATCTGCCTCGTGGAAATGACAAGAGACCATGGGGTGCCCTAACTGGCGAGCTGAAAGCTAAACCGAGGAAGCCGAATCCTGATCACATCCTCATGACCCACATTGATCATCTTCGCCAGCGGTTTAGAAATCCAACGGATCACCCAGAGAAAATTTATGAGATTGAGGAGGCCGAAGACCTCATTCATATCGCCGTGGATATCATCAACCGTTGTGTCAGAGATCCCAAGGTGACCGAGCGTCGTCAGAAGTAGCCTTTTTAAATAACCCGCTAAATATATTGGCTACTTTGAGTGCTTCGTCTGTTCCCACGTAGGCGATACCTCGTGGGATCGCTTTGGGCTCTGCCCGTTTCTGCTCCGGCGCGTTTAGGAGCTCTCAGATGGCTGTCTGCGTGTTCCTTCTGACTTAACTGCAAATCCACCCACTATAACCGGATCGACACCTCGTCGAGCCGACTGGTCATGGGGGATGCGCAGTGGATAGCTACAACAACCGTTTTACCCGTTTCAATCGACCGCCAATGACAGGCGCTCCAAAACCCCTCACTTATAGCGAAAAGGGCATCCCGTCCGTCTCGCTTACTGAATGGGGGGCGACATTTATGCTGTCAGCTATAGAGCTTGCTGAGTTAGACAGGCGTATCGGTGATCGTGTAGATCGCCTGATCGCTGCCAATGCACCGCGTAACCGGGACGCTGCCCGGAAGGTAGCAAAAGAGGTACGTTCCAAGACAAGCAACCGAGGCCGACCCGCCAAGGCCATTGTTAATCCTTTCGAAAGCTATATCGGGCCATCCACCTATTATGGCCAGTATCCATACTTCGCATCAGACATCATCGAGGGCATTGCAAGGCTCGACTGGCATGATCGACCAATCAATCAAGGTGGGTCGTCTAAGCCGCTTTCTGTTAAGCGTCTTTTCGGGGTGCTCGCACGACTTTCCGAGGTTACTGCTGAATCAGTCGGGGGTTTCTTGCACGTCAATACTCGGCAGGCTCAGCGGTACGTGAAGGCCATTGAACTGGCAATGCCGTATCTCATGAAATCGCGACCGCAATGTTTGGCCGTTGAGATGGACCTCGGAGAAATACCAGCAATGCGTCCCAGCGACTGGACTGACGAACTGGAGACCCCAAGCGCTGAAGTCCTCGCAAAGTTGCACCACGACATGCGAGACCTCGGGGAGCGAGCGTGATTAAACGCCGCATACTTTAAGACCTATGAGGACCCTGCGGGGGGAGGTGTTACCTGCTTATCGAATGCTGATCGTCGAGCTCTCAGAGGGGGCATTGGCAATAGCCATCCCCGTCAGAAAGGACACCTTACATACTCGACGTCTGCTGCGGAGTTTCCTTGCAATACATATTCAAGCCTTGTCCGAAGTTAATGCAGCCCACTGGCGTACAACCATCCAGTTCATCCGAGAGCGCTTTTCATGCCTAACCGGGCCCCTTTGTCGGGGGCTGGATGCTCGGCTGTGGGTGCGACGTGAAGGGCGATACCAAAGGAGTAACGACAATGAACATCACAAACCGCACCACCATGAACACAACCACATCCGTCTTTGAAAAGATCGTCACCGTTGGGTCAGTCGCAGCAACTACCCTCAACGGCCTCCCCGGTATGACCTCTTTGGAGATTGCAGAAATCACTGGCAAGCGTCATGCCCACGTCCTTCGGGACATCAGAAAGATGCTCGATGAGTTGGGCCATGCTGGCGCTAACGGGCCCAGATTTGGTCCGGTTGATTTCGTCGAGTCCACTTACCGCGACTCCAAAGGTCAGGCACGACCTCTAACCGTCCTTGCGAAAGAACTGACATTTACTCTGCTGTCTCGATATTCGTTCAAGCTCACCAATCTGATCGTGAAGCGCTGGCTGGAACTTGAAGGGGCAGGCTTTGAGCGGGTATCAGTACAAGCCGCTGTCATTCATCTGGTCGAGCGAGAGAAGGACAATCGCCGGGCTGCACTCAAGCAAATAAGCAAGGGCAAGACTTCTCGGCAGCTCACGAAGCAAGAGAAGGTAATGCAGGGGCACTTGAGGGCCGCTCGGAGATTCGAGAAAGAGAATCCCATGAGATTTCGTTAGGACCTGCCCGGCCCGGGAAGAACGAGTGACGAGAATCTGGGGCAAATTTTGGAGACACCATCTCAATAGATTTTCCACTGTGACTCCCCCATGCCACCCTTGGGGTAGGGGTCCTTAATCATCGTGCGCCCACGCGCGCCTCTGGATGACAACTCGATGATGGGGCCAAGGATTGCTCACCGCCTCGATGGTCCTTCGTGGTCGCTCTCCTCCCTCTGACTGGACAGGTCGAAGGGCGTCACTATGCGTGGTCCTTTGGGTATACCTCAGCAACTACGGCAAGGTGCCTGTAAGAGTGTGGTTGTTTGGTAGGCGTTGACCACTACAACGACTACACCTATAGTGACCACACCTTAACGACTACGGGACGCCTTTCGATGTTCATCCGAGCTTACCTCCGAGCTTCTACCACTGACCAAGACGCTCACCGAGCTAAGGACCAGCTTACGGCCTTCGCACAGGATCATGGTCAGCGAGTAGCGGCCTACTACATCGAGAACGAGAGTGGAGCCACCCTAAAGCGCCCTGAGCTGTTCAGGCTGCTGTCTGATGCTCATCCCGGTGATGTCCTCTTGGTCGAGCAGGTAGACCGCCTATCGCGCCTCACAGAGGCCGACTGGCAGAAGCTCCGGGGGATCATCAAGGACAAGGAGGTCCGGGTGGTCTCGCTTGATTTGCCTACCTCTCACCAGTTCATGGCGCAGGGAAGTGGAGCATTGGACATATTCACCTCTCGGATGCTTGGAGCCATCAACGACATGCTCTTGGACATGCTCGCAGCGGTCGCCCGGAAGGACTACGAGGACCGTAGGCGTCGTCAGATGGATGGCATCAAGAAGGCTCAGGGGCAAGGTGCCTACAAGGGCCGTGGAATCGATCAGGATAAGCACCAGCGCATTCTGGAATGTTTGAGCAAGGGTATGGGTGTACGAGAGACCTCAAGGGCTACTGGAGTCAGCACTGCCACCGTTCAGCGGGCGATGAAGTTTCAGGCTGCGGGATCGGCTTAGTAACTACCCACAGCCCTGATAACCAGTGATCTCAGGATCGTTTGGAGCGGTGCTGGTAAATCAAAAGCGGTCTTGACCTCGCGTTGGATCAAAGCCAAAAGTTCATGAGGAGGTGGGGGCTGTGTTTACTCTGCGAGACGGAACCAGTCACGAAGGCTCAAGTCGAGGCGGAGTCTTTCGTCTTCAGCAAGTACACTACAGTGTGCTATTGGATTTCTCAAAGAGTTTAAGTTAGACATCACCTTTTCGACAGCCTTAATGTTATTAAACACGCTTGCGAAAAGACCCCAATTTGCTTTGATTATTTCTCCAAGCTCTCCGAAATTTGTGTAGTCAAGCTGGTCGGTTGAGCGAGGCGTAATTCCAGATTCGCGTTCGCGTTGTATTCTCTTTTTGACCTCTCCGAAAATATGTTGCGGCACGACCTTATCGTTCCACCAGTCTCCTCCATGGCTCTCCATTAAGAGCTCTGATATTTGTAGCCTGATAGTTTTCTCAAGGCAGTAGAATAGCTCGTAGCTTCGAGCCATATCCGCAGCCTCTAAGCGAAGGGCTTCGGTGAACTGTGGAAAGTATGCCTTTTCGATCTCGTTTTGTGTTTCCTCCTTAGGAGATTCTCCCCTCAGCTTTACGCCAAGTTTTCTCTCAAGGGAGTCAATTTCTGACTCTATCAACATGTTGGTCATTCCGAACGACTTCACATCACGCTCAAATGCCATGACTTAATCCCCGAGAATATGCTCTTTTAGACTTTTGAAGATGGCATTAAATACTTCTATGTCTTTAGTTGCCGGTAGGTTTAAGTTTATGGTGTAGGCAAGATTTATCCCTTTACTTCCCTGCTGCTGAGGCGCGGGTTGCACTTGTGGGTCTATCTGTAAAATTGATTTAGGGAGTGGGTTTTTACTATGAAAGGCACCCGTCTCTTCGACTTCGTGCTCTGGCTCTGTGTCGAAGTCAGATATTTTGCGTAACGCATTCAAGGTGCCTAATGTTGACTTGGTTACCGTGGAGTTCTTCTCCCCTCCAGTATATTGGACGATCATGCCAAGGATTTCTGGGTCCGTTGCATCATGAATGTATTCATTCATTTCATAGAGTTTGTGGTAAAGCTTTCTGAAGGCTTTGCCGATTGCAATTCTTGATTTGTGCGGATTTCTAAATTCTTTATAAAGCTCGGTGGGGGTCCCGTCGGTTGCGACAAAGCCCATTTTCTTTAAGAAGGGAATGCATGCGGCAGCCGTCCCGCCTTTCATGGTTAGCTTCGTCGAGACGAAATCTTGCGTAAATCGCTCTGGTACAGGTGCTGATTTTATTTTTTCCAGCATGTTGAGCAGCGTGCCAATCGATGTGCTGTACGGCAGATTTTCGGCCATGAGTGAGGTCCTTGAGTTCGGCGCAGTTGCTTCCTTGATCCTCTGGAATGCCCCGAATGGGGCTTTGAGGTCTGAACTATTGAAGGTACGCGATGATTGACCCGCCGAGCAAGGTCGTGATCGTTTAAAAGGCTCTACTCACTCTTCATTCCCGGTCTTGCCCTGATAGAAGCCCGGCGAGATGCGCAATGCGCGGCAAGCGGGTCAACTGTTCCTGCTGGGTCTTCAGTAGGTGACGTTCACCGTAGCTGCGACTTACAGAACCATCATCATGCCCCGTGATTGCGTCGTGTATTTCCTCTGGGATGCCTACTTCGCGACACATGGTCTTGAAGCTATGGCGGAAGCCGTGCGAGGGGCTCACAGGCGTCTCAAGCTTAGCGACCTCGCGAAGGTACACGCCCCAGCGTTTACCGAAGTTGTGTCCATACCAGCCCGTAGGGTTAGGCTTGAGGGTCGGAAAGAGCTGTCCAGATGCGGGCAGGTTCTCGACGTACTCAATGAAGCCGAGGTCAATCAGGTCTTGATGAATGACAACCAAGCGATGGCTGCCTTTGGTCTTCAAGGTCCTATCGTCGTCTGCTCCATCCTCGGACACGCCAAGAAGGTCCAGATGCCATATGCCGTCCTCGGACTTACGGACTTCGCTCGCCTTCATCTGAGCAATCTCCTCCCTTCGTGCGCCTGTGTAGCAGAGCAAGAGCGGTAGCCACTTCCAAGCTTCTCCAAACGAGGCCCGAGGGGCGATCCATTCCCCCTTGAAGAGCGGGCTTGAGAAGACCTGAATGAGTTCCGCTTGGGTGTAGCCCTTGCGTGTGGCCGTGCGCGATTGCTTGGCGCTCGCTTTGCGCAGGGACTTCGTGATGCCCGAGGCGACCACTGGGTTCTCCGTGATGTATTCCATCTGCACGGCGTAGGCCAGGACCGAAGAAAGGCCCATCAGCTTATTCTTGATCGTTGCACTACTGAGCAAAGGCAGATCAAGCTGTTTGGCTCGGGCAATCTGCTCGTGTGCGTTGAGCCCTTTGAGGCCCTCGCCTTTGGATGGCAACTGACGAAGCAGGTTGTAGAACTCTTCAATCGTCCTGCGCTTGATTTGCTTAAGTGGGAGGTCGCCAAGCAGCTCAATGAAGCGGACGATAGTGGTCTGATACTCCCCTGCGGTCTTCTCAACGTCACGCTTCCCATCACCCATGTGGCGATGATTCCGGGCCCAATGCTCAAAGACCACGGAAAGGGTCTCGCTCGGGCTCGCTGCCTTCGTCTTGTCGATGCTCAACGGGGCTTCGTGGGGTAGCTCAAAGACCGCAGAGTAATTGCCGTGGTGGCGCTTGTAGGCAATCTCGGACAGCTCCAGATACTGCGCCACGAATGCTTCGTACAGATACTTGTGGAATGGCGTACCGGGCATAGGCATTGGCAGCGAAACCTTCGCCAGCTCATCGGCTACCGTTTGATCGAGGTGCTGTCGAGCGAGTGACTCCAGACCATCGGGGCCCAGTAAAGCTTTCGGGTTTCTGACGCTGAAGTGATCGCGCAGGGTCTCGTGGCCTACATCATCCGAGCCGATGAGATATCCCTCAAATCTTCCGGTTGATTCCATATGGTCAAGCTCACCCTTCGCCCATCTTGCAGCAAGCTGGATGGCGTCTTGAAGGGTAGGGGTATGAGTGCCGGAAACCTGAAGGCGAGTGTTCAGGAAGATTTCTTCGGATAGACCCCATGCGGCAGCGAAGAGAGTCTTGGCCTCTCGGGCATCTTTAGTGCCCAGCGAGCGCTTGTGGAACTCACCTGCGTCTGGAAGGAACGGCTTGATGTCCTTCGGAATACGGCGGCGGATGTAGTAGGTCCCGGTGCGGGGATCTTTCCAAGGTTGTGCCATAAATCCCATCGTGTACCCGCCATGTGTACTCATGCGTGACGGGTTACAGCAACTCCAGATAGTAAAAACCCCCGAGACCTTGCGGAATCAGGGGTTTTCGGTATTTGGTGCCCAGAGACGGAATCGAACCGCCGACACGGGGATTTTCAATCCCCTGCTCTACCGACTGAGCTATCTGGGCAACGGGGCGCATTAAACGTGTTTTTCAGGAGGTCGTCAAGCAAGTCTTTGAAAAAAATTCGAATTATTTCCTTCGCTTACGTCTGACGCCTCTCTGAAGCGTCATTCAGACGGTGGAACGTAGCCTTCGGCCTTGGCGTATTCCTCGCCGGACAGGTACTTGTCCATTTCGGTCTGGAGGAATTTACGGTCTTCGGCGTTCATCATGTTCAGCCGACGCTCGTTGATCAGCAGGGTCTGGTGTTTCTGCCAGTCGGCCCAGGCTTTCTGCGAGACGTGGTTGAAGATGTCTTCGCCCTTGGCGCCCGGATAGGGAGGGCGGTCCAGGCCAGGCAGTTCTTCTTTGTACTTGCGGCACATTACGGTGCGGGTCATGACGACTCTCCTGCATTCAATACGTCGGCTGCGTTTTTCAGCAGCTTCTTCACCGGGGCAGCCAGGCCCAGGCGCGGCGGGGTGGCGAGGTTATACCAGAGCCAGTCGTCCTCGGCCACGTGATGGGCGGACTCCTCGACCCGAACCAGCCACGGCTCGATGGTCAACTGGAAGTGGCTGAAGGTGTGGACAAGTCCCGGCAGTGCCTGGTGCGTGCCCATCGCCAGCGAGTGTTGATCGGCCAGGTGCTGCATATCGTCAAAGTCGTCCAGCTCCGGCAAGCTCCACAGCCCGCCCCACAAACCTGTCGACGGGCGACGATAGAGCAAAATCTCGCCTTCGCGGTTAGCGAAGATCGGCATCAGCGTGCGTTTCTGCGGGACGGCCTTGCGCGGTTTCGGCACCGGGTAGCGGGTTTCCTGGCCGAGCATGTGCGCTTCGCAGCCGCGCTCCAGTGGGCACAGCAGACAACTGGGCTTGCTGCGGGTGCAGAGCGTCGCGCCCAGATCCATCATCGCCTGAGTGTAGTGATTGACGCGGCTGTGGGGCGTGAAACGCTCGGCGGTCGCCCACATCTGCTTGGCGACCTTGGGTTCCCCCGGATAACCCTCTTGGGCGGTGAAGCGCGCCAGCACGCGTTTGACGTTGCCATCGAGGATCGGCGCGCGCAGGCCCATGCTGATGCTGGCGATGGCGCCTGCGGTGGATTGGCCGATGCCGGGGAGTTCGGTGAGTTTTTCCACGTCGCGAGGGAATTCTCCCCCGTGTTGGGAGACGACGATCTTCGCGGCTTTTTGCAGGTTGCGGGCGCGGGTGTAGTAGCCAAGGCCCGTCCACAGGTGCAGCACTTCGTCTTCCGGTGCGTCGGCCAGGGCTTGAACGGTCGGCAGCGCTTCCATGAATCGGTCGAAGTAACCGAGCACGGTGCTGACCTGAGTTTGCTGCAGCATGATTTCCGACACCCAGACGCGGTACGGCGTGATGTCGTGTTGCCAAGGGAGGTCGTGGCGGCCGTGTCGGTCGTACCATTCGAGGACGGCGGAGGAGAACTGCTCGGGTTGCATCGTGGTTCCGGGGTTCAGGGCAAAAGGTTGGGGCCTGTGTAGACCTCGCAATTGTGGGAGCCGGCTTGCTGGCGAATACGGTGAATCAGCAACAAATGAGTTGCCTGATACGCCGCATTCGCCAGCAAGCCGGCTCCCACACGTTTTGTGTCGTTGGGCCAATCGGTGATCGGCCAAAAACGGTTACCGCTTGAACAATCCTTTGATAGCGTCCTTGAGCTCGGGACTGACCTTGTCCCCCAGCTTTTCGTCGATCTTGTCGCCGATGCGGTCCGTGGCCAGTTTCGCCGCAACCTTGCCCAGCCCCTCATTGTCCAGCCGACACGCCTTGGCGCCCAGTTCCAGCGGGCCGCGGCAAAGGATCGGCCATTCAACGCCAACGAAGCGCGGGTTCACTTCGCAGGCGGGGTCTGGCATGTCGCTCTTGTCGCCTTCGATGATCACGCCGACGCGGTAGTTCATGCCCATCACGCGCAGGTCGATGTCGCCATCGCCGTTCACGGTCAGGCCCGGTGTGCGGACTTTAAGGTCCGGGTTGCTGGCCACGCCGTTACGAAACACCAGATTGCCATTGAGTTGCTGGAACGGCGTGTCTTTGCCGCGAGGCTCGCCGCTCAAGGTCTTGCGATTGAGCACCGAAATTCCGCGACACAGTTGCTGTTCAAGGTTGGCGTTGACCAGCACACCGTCGTTCAGTGCGAAGTTCGCGGTGCCGTTCAGGCTTTCGACCAGCGCCTTTTGACTGTTGCCCTTGGCGGTGACGTCGCTGTTCAGCGTCAACAGGCCGCGCAGCGGTGGCGTGGTGCCCTGGCTTTGGATGAAGTGCTCGACCGGCACTCTGACGATGCGGGTCTGCACGGCGGCCAGCGGCACCTCTGGACGTACGTCGAGGTTGCCTTTGACTTCGAAGTTGCCGTTATAGAGATCGCCCCGCAGGCTGTCGACGGTGATCACGCCGTTCTGTGCCGAGGTTTTCAGTGCAGCGTTCTGTATCGGCAGTTTTTCCACAGTCAGCTTGCCGAAGGTCAGGTCCGCATCGACATCGAGAGTGCGCAGACGCTCTTGAGGCAGCAGTCGTGCGTCGCTCCAGGCGCCTTGGGTCGGTTGGTTCGGCAGCGGTGAGGTGCCCGCAGCGGCCATGGCTTCTGCTTCGCCGCTTTGCACTTCGGACTTGCGCGCAGCGCCAGCGGCTTTGGCCTGATCGCTTTGCGGCGGACGATAGCGGTCAGCGTCGAAGGTGTCGGCTTTCAGTTGCAGACGCAGCGATTGCCTGGCGAAGTCGTCCACGGCGACGCGGCCCGTGAAGGTGCTGTCATCGAGCCTGAGGGTCAGGTCATCCAGCGACACGCTGTTTTGTGTCGCGGCGATGCGGCTGACCATTTCCAGCTTGGTCAGGCTGTTTTCCCCCAAGGTCGGCGCGGTCTGGCCGACGCTGTCGAGGAACTCGCGCAGATTGAATTGAGCGATGGAGATGCCGCCGCTCAACTGCGGGGCCTTGTCCAGATCACGTACATGCAGCTCGCCCAATGCGCGGAGCTGGTTGGCCGACAGCTTGAGGTTGGTCCATTCGGCAACGTTGGCCGACATGTCCGCCAGCAATTGGCCCTGGGCCGAGAAGCTCAGGGTCTTGCCTTGCAGCGGATCGCCTGCGGCCTCACCCGAGAAACGCATGTCGTCCAGTTGATAGCGCTTGAGTGCGCGGTCGAAACGCAGTTTGCCGGTCAGTTCGGTTTTGGTCCGTACGACAGGCTGATTGGTGCTGAGGAAGGCCGTCAGTTTGATCGGAATGTCGGTCGCGTTGTGAACCGGGCCGGTGCTTAATTGAATGCTTTCGGCGGTGAATTGCCGGGCTTTCTGGATGTCGTTGAAATCGATGCGCGCGTTGTTCACGGTCAGGCTGTCGATGTCCAGCTTGAGCGGCTGCCAGGTGCGTTCAGGTTTTCCTGCCGTGTCAGGCTGGGGCGCTGGGGCGGCCGGTTGAGCTGGATTGGCGGCTGTCGCAGGTGCTTTGCCGATGTCTTCCCAGTTGCCGTGACCGTTTTCGTCACGGGTCAACATCAGGTTCAGGCCCTCGACCCGCACGTCGCTCATTTGCACTTCTTTGCGCAGCAGCGGAAGCACGCGCACGGACAGCCCAAGCATTTGCAGGTCGGCGAACGGTTTGGTCGGCTCGGTCAGCGTCGCGACGCTGGCGTCGTGCAATTCAAGGCCCAACCAGGGGAACAGGCTCCAGCCGATGTCGCCATTGAGGGTCAGTTCGACATGGGCACGGTCGCGAACCAGTTTACGAATCTCGTCTTTGTAGTCGTTGGGATCAAACAGATGGGTCAGGGCGAAGCCGAGAGCCACGATGATCAGCAACAGCCCGAGAATAAAGAGCCCCAGGATTTTGCCGAACGCTTTCATGGGCGAGTCCTTGTATTCGTGTCGTTCAAATTTAGCCCGCGAGTATAGCGTTCTCACGCAGGCGCCGGGCCTTGTTCGGCCGTGCGCGATATCAGAGACAGCGATCCATGTAATGACAGACGGTATAAAAAAGGTAGTAGCAGAATGCTTTCTGTCACCTCGTAAATGCTAATCTCTCGCCGTTCGCGGGAATCCCTGCGTCGAATTGTCACGTTATGAGGCCGTTCTGCCGATAAAACTTCCGATGCTTGCGGCATCAAGAGAAGTGGCGGGGCCGTTGCCGTGGTTCTGGCGTGGCACAACTATAAATAGGGGCAAAACAAATAATGACTACGAGCACTGCTCTGGGCGGCACTGTCGCTCAGCCTGCGTTCTTGTCCAAAGAGCGCATTATCGCCAAGCGTGGCTTCAACCGTTGGCTGGTTCCGCCAGCCGCTCTCGCCATCCACCTGTGCATCGGCATGGCCTACGGCTTTTCGGTGTTCTGGTTGCCGCTGTCCAAGGCCATTGGCATCAAAACCGCCGTGGCTTGCGCGCCAGACATGGGTTTCTTCGAGCAAATCTTTTCGTCCAGCTGTGACTGGCCGATTTCGATGCTCGGCTGGATTTACACCCTGTTCTTCATCTTCCTGGGCTGCTCGGCTGCCATCTGGGGTGGGTGGCTGGAACACGCAGGCCCGCGCAAGGCCGGTGTTGTCTCGGCGCTGTGCTGGTGTGGCGGTCTGCTGATTTCTGCGCTGGGTGTCTACACCCATCAAATCTGGCTGATGTGGATTGGCTCGGGCGTGATCGGGGGTATCGGTCTGGGTCTGGGTTATATCTCGCCGGTGTCGACCCTGATCAAGTGGTTCCCGGACAAACGTGGCATGGCGACCGGCATGGCGATCATGGGCTTCGGCGGCGGCGCGATGGTGGGTGCTCCACTGGCGACCGCGCTGATGAGCCACTTCGCAACGCCTGACAGCGTCGGCGTATGGCAGAGCTTCGTGGCCATGGCGGTGATCTACTTCATTTTCATGATCGGCGGCGCGCTGGCGTACCGCGTTCCGCCTACGGGCTGGAAGCCTGAAGGCTGGACCGCGCCTGCGAAGAAAACCAACAGCGCGATGATCACCAATCGTCACGTCCACGTCAGCGTTGCGTGGAAAACCCCGCAATTCCGCCTGGTGTGGCTGGTGCTGTGCCTGAACGTTTCGGCGGGTATCGGCATCCTCGGCATGGCTTCGCCACTGTTGCAGGAAGTGTTCGGTGGCAAGCTGCTGGGCAACGATCAGGGCTTCGCGCAACTGGACGCTTCGCAACTGGCGGCCATCGCGGCCATCGCAGCGGGCTTCACCGGTCTGTTGAGCCTGTTCAACATCGGTGGCCGCTTCTTCTGGGCATCTTTCTCTGACTACATCGGCCGTAAAGCCACGTACTTCGTGTTCTTTGCGCTGGGCTTTTTGCTCTACGCATCGGTCCCGACGCTGGGACACTTGGGCAGCGTTGCGCTGTTCGTGGCGGCATTCTGCGTGGTGCTGTCGATGTACGGTGGTGGTTTCGCGACCGTTCCGGCTTACCTGGCTGACCTGTTCGGCACGCAGATGGTCGGTGCGATCCATGGTCGTCTGCTGACCGCCTGGGCGGCTGCTGGCGTGCTCGGCCCGGTGCTGGTGAACTACCTGCGTGAGTATCAGCTGAGCCACGGCGTGGCCCGAGCCGATGCTTACGACATCACCTTGTACATCCTCGCCGGTCTGCTGGTGCTGGGCTTCATCTGCAACATGCTGGTGCGCCCGGTGGCCGACAAGTACTTCATGACCGATGAAGAACTGAAAGCAGAACAGGCGATCGGTCACGACGCTGGCGCCGACCACACCACTTCGCTGGAGTGGAAAGCCGACGCAGGCACCAAGCCGCTGGCCGTCCTGGCCTGGCTGGCAGTGGGTATTCCGCTGGCGTGGGGTGTGTGGATCACCTTGCAGAAGACAGCGGTGTTGTTTCACTAAGCCGTCATCGGTGTCGGCCTGAGCATTCGGGCCGACGCCGGTCTGCTACCCGGAAACGGTGAATCCGCGAAAAATGGGTTGTCTGACACGCCGCATTCGCCACCAAGGCGTCTCCCACAATGACCGCGCCGAGTTCAAAGACGCTGCTCGCTGCTGAACCGTGTGGGAGCCGCCTTGGTGGCGAATGCGGCGTGTCAGACAACATAGAATCCCAAGCGTGTCATTTGTACAGACATGTCTATCTGCGTCATCCCGTCTACCATCACACGTCTCGTGTTTCTGTTTCCCCGCCACACGCCTATAATGTCCGCCTTTTCGCCCAATGATTTTGCGGAGCTGGTGATGGCCGAACGTAAGGCGTTCGTCGAGCGCGACACCCTGGAAACCCAGGTCAAAGCCTCGATTAACCTGGATGGCACCGGAAAGGCCCGATTCAACATCGGTGTGCCTTTTCTTGAACACATGCTCGACCAGATCTCCCGTCACGGGTTGATCGACATCGAACTCGATTGCAATGGCGACCTGGAAATCGACGACCACCACACCGTGGAAGACGTGGGTATCACACTGGGTCAGGCCTTCAGCAAAGCCATTGGCGATAAAAAAGGCATTCGTCGTTATGGCCACGCCTATGTCCCGCTGGATGAAGCGCTGTCCCGTGTGGTCATCGACTTCTCGGGTCGTCCTGGCCTGCAAATGCACGTGCCGTACACCCGCGCTGTTGTCGGCGGTTTCGACGTGGACCTGTTCCAGGAGTTTTTCCAAGGCTTCGTGAACCACGCCAACGTTACGCTGCACATCGACAACCTGCGTGGCACCAACACCCACCATCAGATTGAAACCGTGTTCAAGGCTTTTGGCCGCGCGCTGCGCATGGCCGTCGAGCTGGATGACCGCATGGCCGGACAGATGCCTTCGACCAAGGGCGTGCTGTAATGCAGACCGTTGCCGTTATCGACTATGGCATGGGCAACCTGCACTCGGTGGCCAAGGCGCTGGAGCACGTTGGCGCAGGCCGTGTGCTGATCACCAGCGACGCCGACGTGATTCGCGAAGCGGACCGCATCGTGTTCCCCGGTGTGGGCGCCATTCGCGACTGCATGGCTGAAATCCGTCGTTTGGGCTTCGATGCACTGGTGCGCGAAGTCAGCCAAGACCGTCCATTTCTCGGTATCTGCGTCGGTATGCAGGCGTTGATGGACCGCAGTGAAGAAAACGATGGCGTGGATTGCATCGGCCTGTTCCCAGGGCAAGTGCGCTTCTTCGGCAAGGACCTTCACGAAGACGGCCAGCACCTGAAAGTGCCGCACATGGGCTGGAACGAAGTGACCCAGTCGGTGGATCACCCGCTGTGGCACAGCATTCCGGACAAGGCGCGCTTCTATTTCGTGCACAGCTATTTCATCGAGTCGCCGAACCCACGGCAGATCGTGGGGCGTGGTCATTACGGTCGCGACTTCGCGGCTGCGTTGGCCGACGGTTCGCGCTTTGCCGTGCAGTTCCACCCTGAGAAGAGCCATACCCATGGCCTGCAGTTGCTGCAGAACTTCGCTGCATGGGACGGTCGCTGGTAATGAGCCGTAAGAACAAGGCGCCGATCCTGACCCTCACGCCCGAGCAGGAAAGTGAGGCATGCCACAAGATCAAGCGCTTCATGGAAGATCGCTTCGAACTGGACCTTGGGTCTTTCGAAGCGGCGGAAATCCTTGAATTGTTCACCCGTGAAGTCGCGCCGCACTATTACAACCGAGCGATTTTCGACGCACAGGCGCTCCTGAAAGAGCGCTTTGAGAGTATCGAAAGCGACGTTTGGGCGCTCGAAAAAAACTAAATTCCGATTGAGTAGGTTTCCAGATGCTGATTATCCCCGCTATCGACCTTAAAGACGGTGCCTGTGTGCGTCTGCGCCAGGGCCGTATGGAAGATTCCACGGTGTTCTCCGATGACCCGGTCAGCATGGCGGCCAAATGGGTCGACGGTGGCTGCCGCCGTCTGCATCTGGTTGACCTGAACGGCGCATTCGAAGGCCAGCCGGTCAACGGTGAAGTGGTCACCGCGATTGCCAAGCGCTACCCGACCCTGCCGATTCAGATCGGCGGTGGTATTCGTTCGCTGGAAACCATCGAGCATTACGTCAAAGCGGGCGTGAGCTACGTGATCATTGGCACCAAAGCCGTGAAAGAGCCTGAGTTCGTCGCCGAAGCCTGCCGCGCGTTTCCGGGCAAGGTGATCGTCGGTCTGGACGCCAAAGACGGTTTCGTCGCCACTGACGGCTGGGCGGAAGTCAGCTCGGTTCAGGTGATCGACCTGGCCAAGCGTTTCGAAGCCGACGGCGTATCGGCCATCGTGTACACCGACATCGCCAAAGACGGCATGATGCAGGGCTGCAACGTGCCGTTCACGGCGGCGCTGGCAGCGGCCACGAAAATCCCGGTCATCGCCTCGGGCGGCATCCACAACTTGGGCGATATCAAAGCCCTGTTGGATGCAAAAGCACCGGGCATCATCGGCGCCATCACTGGCCGCGCGATCTACGAAGGCACGCTGGATGTGGCCGAAGCGCAGGCGTTCTGCGACACCTATAAGGCTTGACGCACATCGATCCTGTTCCTGTGGGAGCGAATTCATTCGCGAGACGCCAGTACAGCCGATAGACATTCATCGGACGGGACGCCCAGTCGCGAATGAATTCGCTCCCACAAAGATCCAGTTTCAAATCAAATATTGATGTTGGGCGTTAGCCCGGCAGTTTTCGGAGAATAGGCCCATGGCCCTCGCCAAGCGCATCATCCCTTGCCTGGACGTCGACAACGGTCGTGTGGTCAAGGGTGTGAAGTTCGAGAACATCCGCGACGCCGGTGACCCGGTGGAAATCGCCCGTCGTTACGATGAGCAGGGTGCGGACGAAATCACCTTTCTTGACATCACGGCCAGCGTCGATGGTCGCGACACCACGCTGCATACCGTCGAGCGTATGGCCAGCCAGGTGTTCATTCCGCTGACCGTGGGCGGTGGCGTGCGCACCGTGGCCGACATCCGCAACCTGCTCAATGCCGGGGCGGACAAGGTCTCGATCAACACGGCTGCGGTCTTCAACCCTGAGTTTGTGGGTGAAGCCGCTGCGCGTTTTGGTTCGCAGTGCATCGTCGTCGCCATCGACGCCAAGAAAGTCTCAGGGCCGGGCGAAACCCCGCGCTGGGAAATCTTCACTCATGGCGGTCGCAAGCCGACCGGTCTGGACGCCGTCGAGTGGGCGAAGAAGATGGAAGGTCTCGGCGCGGGTGAAATTCTGCTGACCAGCATGGACCAGGACGGCATGAAGAACGGTTTCGACCTGGGCGTGACCCGCGCGATCAGCGATGCGCTGGGTATTCCGGTGATTGCATCGGGTGGCGTCGGCAACCTGCAACACCTGGCCGATGGCGTGCTGCAAGGCCATGCGAGCGCTGTGTTGGCGGCGAGTATTTTCCACTTCGGCGAATACACCGTGCCGGAAGCCAAGGCGTTCATGGCGCAGCAAGGCATCGTCGTTCGCTGATCATGGCATCAGTAAATCCGTTCGCGGCAGAGACGCCTGTTTCGACAAATCGTGGGCCTTCGAGCACAGCTTGAGGGGTAACTTCGAGGCTTCGTAGGTTCTCGCGCCTTCGAAATGGGGCGTGTACCCATCCGGCTCATCGCAGTCTACGGCGTCCGGTTCGCCTGATTTGAACGTGTAAACCCATAGCGATGGTGCGGAGAAGTACGGCTCGACCCGATAACCGCCTTCGCTCAGGCGGTCTATCGTCAGTTCCGGCATGCGGGTCGGGCCTGCCGGTGCCAACTCCATCGCTATCACCACAGGCTTGTTCATCATCTCCTGCGCCGGTCGCTGAGCCTGCGATGTCACGCCGATGATGCACAGAAAGTGCATGCCGGCCTCAGGCCCGACCGGGTCATCGATCAGGACGTTGGCCGCATCGGCGGCATCCTTGTAGTAATGCGGGCTTTCGCATTCAGTGGCGCTGCGAGTGGTTTTGTAGCGATACATCGGGGTGTTCAGCGAGAACGGCCATGACCAGGTCGGGAATACGGGGTTGCCCTGTCGATCCAGCGTGATACGGCGGTAGGTCTTGGGTGAATAGTCTTCGCCAAGCGTCATCTCCAGCGTGGATCGCAGTGTGCATTGCTCGGCGTCGGGGTTGAAGCGACCGTGGACGAAGCAGTTTTGCAGCCCTGTCGCAGGACTGGAGTACTGGGTATCCGGCGACCAGGCCGGCTGGCCTCCCTTTATTTCGCAAGGTGCATTGGTCTGGCAGCGGTTTTCTGCCTTGGCGCGGCCAGTCGAGGTACTTGCAACACCTATGATGTGGTTTGATCGGCGATCCAGCAGCGGGCTTCCAGAGCTGCCAGGGGCGATTCCAGCGCAGCGGTGCTTGTAGAAACCGCGAAATACAAAAACCTCCTCGACCAGATCTTCTGCGCCCTCGTAAGCGCATAGCGACAGTCTCAGTCCGGGCGCGTTTTCATGGCCGGAAGGCACCCCGACGATCATCAGGTCCACGCTGTCTGCGGGAGGTCGATGGCTTAACTTCAAGGGTTCGATACCGAGATCGAGCAGTTCCTGCAAGGGTGTTTGCAGTTCGATGAGGGCCAGGTCTGCACCGCGCAGGGTCGCGCTGACGATCTGTTTCAACTCGTGACGTTGCGTCCTTTGCATGTTGCCGAGAAAGTAGTCGAAATCGATATATCCCTGAACCGGCGTGTTGTGGGTGAAATTGAGGCTGTGGCGGGTTACACAGTGCCCGCTGGTGAGTATGTAGGCGGGACCGGCGGCTTGGGATTCTCCGTTGCGCGAGTCGATCAGGGCGCCGGTGCAGCGCGACTTTTGCGAAGCCTGGTCGACTTGCAGACGACCGACCGCGCGCCAGTGCTCGTGGCGCCCCTGTGCATTATCAAGGGCGATGGCGGGAGAGCCGTTGGCGTGGCCCTCGCCGTAATCCCTGGCCTGGGCGAGTTCTGCTGAGAAAAGCGTGATCATTGCGAACACATGGGCTGCTGTTCGATGTTGCATCTGGGTACCTGTCCTTAAAGTGATGGCTCCGCTCACGACGTAAGCGGTCAGTGAAGTCATCAATTAGTCAGACAAACGCTGCTCAGGGCGCAT
The DNA here is from genome assembly GCF_045764065.1 of Pseudomonas sp. Pseu.R1. Classification (NCBI taxonomy): domain Bacteria; kingdom Pseudomonadati; phylum Pseudomonadota; class Gammaproteobacteria; order Pseudomonadales; family Pseudomonadaceae; genus Pseudomonas; species Pseudomonas sp. Pseu.R1. Next base: position 3,845,012 of record NZ_JBJGEE020000001.1, read on the forward strand.
ACATATGTATTGCGTGCTAGAAAAAGTACGCGATGCAACGAAGACTCTGGACAACGGCATTTGGGGTCCGCACTCTGTCCACAGCCATGGATAAGGAAGGGCCATATGCTTAAACCTGCTGCGTGTTTTCTCGCACTGTTCGTTTTGATGCCGAGTATGGGGACGTATGCAGATGAACCGGTTGTCGGTACTGATGAAGGCAAACGGACAGACTATTCAGTGGTGCTGCTAACCGAGAATTTCCCGCCTTACAACATGGCGATCGATGGCAAGAACTTCGCCCAGGAAAGCAACATCCAGGGCATCGCCGTCGAGATCGTGCGTGAAACCTTCAAACGCGCCGGTATCGGCTACAACATGACCCTGCGCTTCCCGTGGGACCGCATCTACAAACTGGCATTGGAAAAGCCCGGTTACGGCGTGTTCGTGACCGCGCGTTTGCCCGAGCGCGAGAAGTTGTTCAAGTGGGTCGGCCCCATTGGGCCGGACGACTGGATCATGCTGGCGAAGGCCGACAGCCCGATACAATTGAACAACCTGGAAGAGGCTCGGCAATACAGGATCGGCGCCTACAAGGGTGACGCCATCGCCGAAGAGCTGGGGCGTCAGGGCATGAGCCCGATTACTGTGCTCAGCGACAAGGACAATGCCAGGAAGCTCGTTGAAGGTCAGATCGACCTTTGGGCGACGGGTGACCCTGCGGGGCGTTATCTGGCGCGGCAGGAAGGCGTAACGGGTCTCAAGACGGTGCTGCGCTTCAACAGCGCCGAGTTGTTTCTGGCGCTGAACAAAGACACGCCGGATGAGGTGGTGCAGAGGCTACAAACAGCGCTGGATCAACTGCGCAAGGAAGGGCTGGTCGACGGCATTCTCGGGAAGTATCTCTGACTGCCGCACGCTTCTGCCCGGAGGGCGTAGGAGCGAGCTTGCCCGCGATCTGCTGCGTAGCAGCAGTACACCCTGCGAATGCGGTGCATCAGGCACAACTGCGGCGTTTGGTTTCGCTGCCGCTTCGCGGCAGATCGCGGGCAAGCCTCGCTCCTACAGGGGGGCTGTGTTGCTCAGCGATAAACCCCATTCTTTCCATGCCCACCCATGGCCTGATTGCCGCGCAGCCCGATCATGTGACGCAGTTCGATCCATTCGATGCCTTGGGCTTTGAGCTTGGGCAACTCACGCTCCAGCACCTCCATGGTCACCGGGTACGGGTGGCCGATCATCACGGCCGAACCCTGCTTGTGGGCCAGCTTGATCGCTGCCTGAAACTGGCTGTTGATGGCCTCGGCGGTGCGTTCGTCGTCCAGAAATACGTCCCGCGAAAGGCTGGCGAGGCCAATCTTCTGCGCTTCGGCAGCGGCGACGGTCTTGGCGCTGGTGCGGCTGTCGACGAAGAAGAGATGACGGCGTTGCAGCTCGCCCACCAGCCACGCCATGGCGACCGGCTCGGCGGTCATGCGGCTGCCTTCATGATTGTTGATGCCCGCCGCATAAGGAACCTTCATCAGCGCGGCATTGAGGCGCGATTCCAGCTCGGTCAGCGGCAAGTCAGGCCGCCAGGCATAAGGCCCGGTCGCCGGGTCCATCGGCATGTGCAGCATGACGGTCTTGCCCGCCTTGTGGGCCTGACGGGCGAAGTCGGTGGCGTGGGGCGTGTCGGGCATGATCGCCAACGTGACCGGGCCGGGAAGGGCCAGCGCGCGGCTGTCCTTCTCGGGGCTTTGGCCGAGATCGTCGATGATCAGGCTGATGTAGGCGACCTTCGGCGACTTGCCGTCGGCATCTGCAGCGTCAGCGGGTGCCGCGTGGGCAGCACCCGTGATCATGGCTAAGGCCCAGACGAGCCCGGTCAACCAAAAGCGCATATCAATTGCCGCGAGTGACACTCAATCCCTTGAGCAGGCTGAGGGCCTGGTTCAACTGGTAATCGTCGTCCTGCGGACGCGCCTTGCCAGCCTTGGCCTTTGTGGTTGGTTTGTCCGCGCCGCCGTTGCCGTTGCCCAGGTGGCCGAGCAGGTCGGCCTCTTTGTAGTTCTCGCCATCGGCCTCGGTGGTCACCTTGGCGCGTTTGACTTCGATATCCGGGTTGATGCCCTGTGCCTGAATAGAGCGGCCATTCGGCGTGAAGTACAACGCCGTGGTGATCTTCAGTGCGCGGTCATTGGCCAGCGGCAGCACGGTCTGCACCGAGCCTTTGCCGAAGGTGTCGGTGCCCATCAGGATGCCGCGTTTCTGGTCCTGCAAGGCACCGGCAACGATCTCGGACGCCGAGGCGCTGCCGCCGTTGATCAGCACCACCAGTGGCGCGCCTTCGCTGGCGTCAGCCGGGTCTGCCGAGAAGCGCAGTTCGGAGTTGGCGATGCGGCCCTTGGTGTAGACGATCAGGCCTTTGGTCAGGAAATGGTCAGCCACTTCGACCGCCGCCTGCAACACACCGCCCGGGTTGTTGCGCAGGTCGAGGATCAGGCCGTTCATCTTCTTGCCGTTGTCCTTGCGCAGCTTGGCCAAAGCCTTGCCGACTTCTTCGCCGGTCTTGACCTGGAACTGGGTAATGCGGATGTAGCCGTAGCCCGGCTCCAGCATCTGGGCTTTCACGCTCTTGACCTGAATGGTCGCGCGGGCCAGCGTCACGTCGAACGGATTGCCGCCATCGCGGACCAGCGTGAGGGTGATTTTTTCACCGATCTTGCCGCGCATCTTGTCGACGGCTTCCTGCATGGTCTGGCCTTGGGTCGGCGCGCCGTTGATCTTGACGATCAGGTCGCCCGCTTCGATGCCCGCCTTGGAGGCCGGGGTGTCGTCGATAGGGGAGACCACTTTGATGAAGCCGTCTTCGACGCCCACTTCAATGCCCAGGCCGCCGAACTCGCCGCTGGTGCTCTCCTGTAGCTCCTGGAAGTCTTCCGGGCCGAGGTAGGCAGAGTGAGGGTCAAGGTTGCTGAGCATGCCCTTGATGGCATTTTCCAGCAGGGTTTTATCGTCCACTGGCTCGACGTAGGCGGCCTTGATCCGGTCCATCACCTCGGCAAAGGTACGCAGCTCGTCAAGCGGCAGTGGTGCCTTGAGGTTCGCGGCGTTGGCGGGCGCGGAGGCAGCAGGCGCGGCGGCCGGAGCGGCACCGGCTGCGAAAGCCTGTGGAGCGCCGATAACCACGGCGATAGTCAGGGCCAGCGAGGTGAGGCGGGACGAAAACAGCATGTCTTACGAACTCCTGAGTGAGATGTCGACTTATCCTTGAGAGCGACACCATTGGGCCGGATCACTAGGGCGACCCTGCTGACGAATAGCGAAATACAGTGCCGGAGTGTCCTGACCGCCACCACTGTTACCCACAGTCGCGATCGCTTCCCCGGCTTTTACAACGTCCCCAGCTTCCTTCAACAGACTCTGGTTGTGGCCATACAGGCTCAAATAACCGTTTCCATGGTCGAGAATGACCAGAAGGCCTGCGCCGCGCAACCAGTCGGCGAACACCACGCGACCACCATGCACAGCGTGTACCTGACTGCCCGCCGACGCGCTGATCATCACGCCATCCCACTTGGTCCGGTCGTCATCGCCACGGGTTTCACCGAAACGCGCCAACAATCGACCATCGACAGGCCAAGGAAGTTTTCCCTTTGCTTGCTCAAAAGGTCCGCCATACGACTGACCTGCGCTGGAAACCAGTGCACCGGGGGCTTTCGCAGGGCGGCGTGGGGCTTCATCGCTGTCATCCTTGCCGCGGTTTTTCGCCAGTGCTTCCTGCTCGCGCTGACGCTTCTCGGCTTCCTGCTGGGCCAGCAAGGCTTTCTGACGCGCTTCTTCTGCTTCCCGAGCCTGACGGGCGAGGGTTTCTTCGATGGTCTTCAGGACTTTAGTCAGGTCTGCCTGATCCTGCTGGCGCGCCTGTAGTTTCTGGTCACGAGCCTTGTAGTCCTGATTCAGTTTGGCCAGTGCGACCTGGCGCTCCTGGCGCACCGTTTCGAGTTGGGCCTTCTGGTCATCCAGCGAGCTTTTCTGAACCAGCAATTGGGCTTGTTGCAGGTCGATATCTTTTTCGACTTCGGCCAGCTGGCGCAGGGTTTCGTTGAAATTGCGCAACTGCGTCAGGCGGGCCTGACTCAGATAATCGTAATAGGTGAGGGTGCGGGCGAATTTTTCGGGGTTCTGCTGGTTGAGCAGCAGTTTGAGGTATTCCTGGCGGCCATTCTGGTAGGCGGCGCGGGCCTGAATCGCGATCAGGCGTTGCTGTTCAACGCGTGCGCTTTGGAGTTTTTTTTTCTCATCATCGAGCCGTTGTAGCTCGGTTTCGCTCTTTTTTAGTTCTTTTTGCAGGGCCTCCACCTGCTTTTCCAGCTTGCCCATTTCGGTTTCAGTGGAGCGCAGGTCTTTCTGTACGCCGGATTTTTCTTCCTGAAGCTGGCTCAGCGCCTTTTTCAGTTCAGTGATGTCCTGACGCGTGGCATCCAGCTGTTTTTGGGTTTGTGCGCGCTCATCGTCGGCAAACGCCGGATTGAGCAGACAAATCAAAGCAAGGGCGATCAGGGCGCGAAGCATGGGGTTGGGCAATACCGGGAGTGAGGACGGGCTTAGTATGCCCGCCGAAGGCGGCAAAAAAAACGCTCTGAGGGCGCTGCTTTCAGACATTTCATACAAATAACCGGCCTGTCGCAGACGGACAGGCCGGTTTGAAGCGGTTTACTTGGCGACCAGAATCGACGTGCCGGTCATCTCTTTCGGGATTTCCAGGCCCAACAGGGTCAGCATGGTCGGCGCCACGTCCGCCAGCACGCCGCCTTCGCGGACTTTCAGGTCACGCTTGCCGACGTACACGAACGGCACAGGCTCAGTGGTGTGCGCAGTGTGCGGCTGGTGGGTGTGCTCGTCGGTCATTTGCTCGACGTTGCCGTGGTCGGCGGTGATCAGCGCTTCGCCGCCCACTTTTTCCAGCGCTTCGGTAATGCGGCCCACGCACACGTCCAGGCACTCAACGGCCTTGACCGCCGCTTCCATGATGCCGCTGTGGCCGACCATGTCGCCGTTGGCGTAGTTGACGATGATCACGTCGTAACGCTGGTTTTCGATGGCATCGACGATCTTGTCGGTGACTTCCGGTGCGCTCATTTCGGGTTGCAGGTCGTAGGTCGCGACTTTCGGGGACGGAATCAGAATGCGCTCTTCGCCTTCGAACGGTTCTTCACGGCCACCGGAGAAGAAGAAGGTCACGTGGGCGTACTTCTCGGTCTCGGCGATGCGCAGTTGAGTCTTGCCGTTTTTGGCCAGGTATTCGCCCAGCACGTTCTCAAGGCTGCCCTTGGTGAATGCCGCAGGTGCTGGAATGGAGGCGGCGTATTCGGTCAACCCGACGTAGCCGGCCAGTTTCGGCTGGCGAGTGCGGGCGAAATCCTTGAAGTCGTCTTCGACGAACACGCGAGACAGCTCGCGGGCGCGGTCAGCGCGGAAGTTCATGAAGACCACGGCGTCGCCGTCTTCGACCTTGGCCAGCTCACCGATGCGGGTGGCTTTGACGAATTCGTCGTTCTCGCCACGCTCGTAGGCGGCGTCCAGACCCGCTTTCGGCGTTGCTGCCTGAAATTCAGCGGTGCCGTCGACGATCAGGTTGTAGGCCGCTTCGACGCGGTCCCAGCGGTTGTCGCGGTCCATGGCGAAGTAGCGGCCAATGATCGTGGCGGTACGACCTTTGCCCAGACGACCGTAGGCCGCTTCCATGGTGTCGAGGTAGTTGTGCGCGCTGCGTGGCGGTGTGTCGCGGCCATCGAGGAAGGCATGCACGTAGATTTTTTCGGCGCCGCGTTTGACGGCCAGTTCGACCATCGCCACCAGGTGGTCTTCATGGCTGTGCACGCCGCCATCGGACAGCAGGCCCATGATGTGCACGGCCTTGCCAGCACCCACCGCCTTGTCCACAGCGGCGCAAATGACCGGGTTCTCGAAGAACTCGCCGTCGCGGATCGCTTTGGTCACGCGGGTGAAATCCTGATACACCACGCGCCCGGCGCCCAGGTTCATGTGACCGACTTCGGAGTTGCCCATCTGACCGTCTGGCAGGCCGACATCCATCCCGGAACCGGAGATCAAGCCGTTGGGCATGGTCTTGTACAGGCGATCGAAAGTCGGCGTCTTCTTGTTCGCGGTCGCTTCGTAGACCGCGTTGCCGTCGTGGCTGTCGCTGTGACCGAAGCCGTCCAGGATGATCAGAACCAGAGGTTTAGGCGTGGTAGTCATGAATCCCACTCTTGGCTAATAGGTGAAGTAGAAAAAAGATCGACATATTAAGGTGAAGTTCAAACGGCGTCACTGTGACCGCCGTACGGGCTTTGGCCGACCTTGGGGGCTGTGTATACTGGCCGACATTTTAACGCCCTGGAACCCGATGATGGTTGAACACCTGATTGCTTTTGCCACGAACCACTATTTGATCTCTGGCGCTTTTGTCATCCTGCTGGCGCTGTTGATCGCGACAGAACTGAACAAGGGCGGCAAGAGCTTGAGCACCGGTGAGCTGACTGCGCTGGTCAACCGCGACGAAGCGGTGGTGATCGACGTGCGCGCCAAGAAAGAGTACGCCACTGGCCACATCGTCGGGGCCCTGAATTTCCCTCAAGATAAAGTCATGACTCGCACGTCCGAGCTTGAGAAGTACAAATCCAAGACGCTGATCATCGTTGACGCGGCTGGCCAGCACGCAGGCCATGTGGCCCGTGAACTGCTCAAGGCCGGTTTCAACGCCGCCAAGCTGTCGGGCGGTGTGTCCTCGTGGAAAGCCGACAACCTGCCGCTGGTGAAGTGACATGGCCGAAGTCGTCGTCTACTCCAGCGATTATTGCCCTTACTGCTCGCGTGCCAAATACCTGCTCGAAAGCAAGAACGTCGACTTCGAGGAGATCAAGGTCGACGGCAAGCCACAGATTCGCGCTGAAATGACAAAAAAGGCCGGGCGCACCTCGGTGCCGCAGATCTGGATCGGTTCGGTCCATGTCGGTGGTTGCGACGATCTATTCGCGCTGGAGCGCGCCGGCAAGCTCGACGCACTGTTGAGCGCCTGAATTCGAACCCTACACGACAAGACCTCAAGAGTAAGAAGGATCTGAGATGACTGATCAAACGAATAACGGCGCCACTTCCAACGAAGAAGCTCCACAATTCTCCCTGCAACGCATCTACGTGCGTGACCTGTCGTTCGAAGCGCCGAAAAGCCCGGCGATCTTCCGTCAGGAGTGGACCCCAAGCGTCAGCCTGGATCTGAACACCCGTCAGAAGCAACTGGAAGGCGACTTCTACGAAGTCGTGCTGACCCTGTCAGTCGAAGTGAAGAACGGCGACGAAATCGCCTTCATCGCTGAAGTTCAGCAAGCCGGTATCTTCCTGATCAAAGGTCTGGACGCGGCTTCGATGAGCCACACCTTGGGCGCGTTCTGCCCGAACCTGCTGTTCCCGTACGCTCGCGAGACCATCGACAGCCTGGTGGTACGCGGTTCGTTCCCGGCGCTGATGCTGGCCCCGGTGAATTTCGACGCCCTGTACGCGCAAGAGCTGCAACGCATGCAGGAAGCGGGCGAGACCCCGACCGTTCAGTAAGCGTTGCTGGCTGAATGAAAAAAAGCGCCTGTGATGGGCGCTTTTTTTATGCTGACCGGGATTACTTTTGTGGGAGCCGGCTTGCTGGCGAATGCGGTTTGTCTGTAACAGAGATGTTGACTGACACACTGCTTTCGCCAGCAAGCCGGCTCCCACAATGATCGGTGTGCCGGCTTCAGACTATTTAAACCCGAGCTGCCGCCAGCCTTCATACACCGCAACAGCCACGGTATTGGACAGGTTCAAACTGCGGCAGCCTTCGCGCATCGGCAGACGCAGGCGTTGATCGCTATTCAGCGGGTCGAGCACTTCGGGTGGCAAGCCGCGGCTTTCCGGGCCGAAGAGAAACGCGTCACCCTCCTGAAAGGCCACATCGTGAAAGGGTTTGGAACCCTTTGTGGTAAAAGCGAACAGGCGCGGATGGCCGATTCTTTCCAGGCAACTGGCCAGGTCGGCGTGGCGGTGCAACGTGGCGTACTCGTGATAGTCGAGTCCCGCACGGCGCAGGCGTTTGTCATCCAGCTCAAAACCCAGCGGCTCGATGAGATGTAACTGACAGCCACTGTTGGCGCAGAGCCTGATGATGTTGCCGGTATTCGGCGGAATTTCTGGTTGAAAAAGGATCACGTGAAACATGCACGGCTCCGAACGTAAGGACGGGATGCATTCTACCCCTGAAGAAGACCCGAGACCGAAGCTGTGGCGGCGGTTTTTGGGGTCTATCGCGATTTTTGGCGTGATGGTCGGACTGATGATCGGGCGACTGACCGCGCCAGATCCTGTTGAACTGCTGAGCATCGAAGTGCTGCCTGATGGCGTAGCGGTCTGGTTCAACCGCGAGCCGCAACTGCATGGCGAAATGATCGATGGCGCCGTGGCTTTATTGTTCAACGCTCAGGGTTCGGCACAACGAGGCGCACTCAAGCTCAATGGCCGAGACGTACGCTGGAGAGTTCAAAAGAGTGATAAGGGATTGTTGCTGAACCTACTGGCGACCCGTCCCTTGCACGGCGATTGGCACGGTGCGATTCAGGACGGGCGCTGGAGACTGGAGGTCAGTCTCCGAGAGGAATAAAAGAGGGGAATCCCCGGCCTGCCTGTACCAAGGTCCCCAAAACTGGTGGATGATTAACCTATTGCAGAGCGCGTGCCAATTTTGAGTTGTCGTCGGAAAAAGAATGAAATTTCCCGTTTAGCCCCTGTAATCAGGGGCATTGCGGGTACGTGTACGATGACCCCAGTGCTTCATCAACAAATCTGCCTCCAACAAGCCCCTCGCCACTCGGAGCGCCTTGCACGCTATCCGTGCATTTTTGGGGGCTGGACACCAAAGTGAGGCATCCGATGCCTCTTCCCGAGGGCGAATCTTCGTGTAGCAGATCCCCTCGCGAGCGGGTGGTATCTATATGGTTTTTATATTCTGATTTTTGAACGAAGTCGCCGGATCGATCCGGTGCTGGTATCGGCTATTTGAGCTTTTTATGGTGAGCGTTCTGAATAAGCTCGGAAGGCCATTTAAGGTTTCAAGGCTGTATTTCATGGCATCACGTATTGATTCACCCCCCGGTAGCAACACGCCTGCTCAGCAGAACAGGCATTTCGAAACCATCAAACGCAAGATCCCGCAGTGGCTGGTGAATGCATCTCCCGAGCTGCGTCGAGCGACCCGTCAGGCGGGTAGTACGCAACTCTCTTGGTTCGACCAGGCCCGCCAGTCGATGCCCGATGTCGTAAAAGCGTTGCGACAGGATCATGAGTCTCATCGTTTCATTGAGCAGTCACTCAGACCGGCACTGGCAGCGCTGCCGCCGCTCGAAGCCTTTGCCGAGCCGCTCTTGGTGGCGGCCATTAAAGAACGGTTCGGTCTCGATGTGGATGTGCGCAAAACGCTCCTGTTTCACGCCCGCCGTGCTCACGTCGACCAGTCATTTGCCGCAGCTTCTCGCGACCCGTTGGTCGAGGTTCAGAAATCGCTCAAGGCGGCGACTCAACCCTTGCTGAGCGCAGCTCTGCAAAACTTCGAATCATGGGAGTCGGAAGCGGGCGGGATGGACCTGGATTCGCGCCGCAAGGCAGTGATCTATGTTGACGCTTCGGCGTCCGGCGGTATGGCTGCAGAAACACCACTGGCGATTGCCCCTGAGGCGTTCGCAGCCTTGTGTCGTGAGTTGGACCTGGGCGGCCAGTATCAAAAGATGATTGCAGCGTTCCTCAACCCGCCTTCCAGACCTGACGATGCGCCAGATGCGGCCAGTTTTACTCGCCAAGGGTCGCTCAAGCGTGTCGAACAATCGGCTTTCAGGATTCAGGCGCATCTAGCGTACATGCAGCAGCGCCTCAGTGAAGACCTCTACAACGTCTTGCTGGAGGCTGCCCGCAACGGATCTTCTCCTCAGGTAAGCGGCCGAGCGGTCAGTTGTCAGTTTCTTCGACTGTGGGATGTCGAACTGACGGGGATCGTGGTCATTGGCATGGCGCGTGACAGTGCACAACAAGTGGAACGTGTCGCCGTCTACATTCCGGGTGACCCGGTGTGCCCGCTCATGGAGTACGCGTCTACCACGGCGTTTACCCACGCCTTGCGTGACCGGATGTTGCAGAAAGGGTATCTGGCGTTTTTCCAGAGCCTGGTGCCTGCACGTCATCGCGCACGGTTATTTGCGAAGTTAGACGAGTGCCTGCGCCCCAAGGTCTGGAACACGGACATGGGCTGGTATGAACAGCGGTTCGACGAAAACGTGAAGCTGCATCTGCGCGAAAGCTCGCTGAGCGGAGGACTGCTCACCGCCATCACACGACAGAAAGCCAACGTGCTCAAGGACGACGCTCTGTTTCATGCCGTGCCTACGGCTGAAGAGGATCAGAAAACCTTTGCCGAGCGCGTGCAGTATTTCGAAAGCCTGACGCTGCAGGCGCTCAATGTTGTGGGGTTTGTCGTGCCCGCGGTGGGTGCTGTGATGATGGCGGTCGCCGCTGCTCAACTGGGCGTGGAGGTGTTCGAAGGCGCTGAGAGTTGGACGCGCGGTGAATGGGCGCAAGGTTGGGGCTATCTGATGGATGTGGCTGAGAACGTGGCGTTAATGGCGGCGCTCGGTGCGGCACACGCGGGAGGTACGCCAGCGGTTGAAACCATCCCGGTGGAAGCCCCGTCGTTCATCGAGGAACTGGACGAGGTGGAGTTGCGCGACGGAGGCTCGCGCTTGTGGAAGCCCGATCTCAGCCCCTTTGCCCACGACAGGGTTCTACCTGCCAGTCTCAAGCCAGATGAGTTCGGACTGTATCGCTATCAAGGTAAATCCTGGCTGGCGATAGAGAACAAGGTTTATTCGGTCATACAAACCTCACCGGACGCTCCGTTCCGGATCGAACACCCCACGAATGTCAGTAGCTATCAGCCGGTATTGCGCAACAACGGGGCAGGTGCCTGGTTGCATCCGGCTGACCGACCCAGGGAATGGGAAGGCCTGAAGCTGTTTCGACGCCTGGGTCACGACGTCGCAGAATTTTCCGATACCGTGGCACAGCGTATTTTGTGGGTCAGCGATACCCGCGAGGCAGTGCTGCGTCGCACGCTGGCCGAAAGCGAACGCCCTCCCGCGTTGCTTGAGGATACGATTCAGCGATTTGCGCTGGACCAGACGATTCAGCGCGAAGCTCAGGGTTCAACGTCAGCGGCAGAGAACGCGGTGACGTTCCAAACGCGCTATCAAGGGATGTTGCGAAGTCGAGAGCCCCATGCGGTGACGATTACTCATCGCTACCCCGATCTGCCTGCAACGGTTGCCGATGAACTGGTGCGCGGTGCGTCGCCGTCGGAGGTCGAGGCGTTGGGCCAAAGACGTGTGCCGTTGCGCATCGCCGAAGAGGTCCGCGTCTATCAACAGCAAATCAGGCTGGCGCGGGCCTATGAGGGGATTTATCTGGAATCGGTGAGCAGTCCGGATACCGCTGTATTGATTCTGCACACACTGGAAACCTTGCCCGGGTGGTCTGCTCGACTGCGTTTGGAACTTCGTCAGAACGGGTTTGCCAGCGCATTGATCGATGCTGTCGGTCCCGCAGACGCGGAGATTCGCAAGGTGTTGGTCATGCGCTCAGATGGCTTTCAGCCTTATGACGACCAAGGGTTGGAATTGCATGGCCGCGATAACCTTTATTCCACGATCTTGCATGCCTTGCCCGATGCAGAACGTGCGGCGCTGGGTTTTCCGGGCACATGGGACGGACCGAAGCTCAAAGTGGCCATTCAGGGCGCGGCCCCGTTGCCCAGGCAAACGCTACGCGGCCTTCTGAAGATGCAGCCTTCGAAGCCGGGGGCAAAATCCCCGATGCGATTGGCCGATGGTCGTCTGGCGTACCCATTGAGCGGTACGGGCGCCCTGCAGGGGTTCATCGCACGCGACACACTGCTGGACCTGATCGGTGCCATCGGGGTGTTGCACGTCGAGGCTACTGCCGAGCAGATGCTGGCTGCGCTGGAGCACTCCGGAATGACCCGTCAGCAGATTCATGCGCGGCTGATTCAAGTCCTCGAAGAACGCAACACAATGGATCGTCATATGAATGCATGGGGTGATGCCTCGGCGGCGATTCCCGACCTGGAATCGCGACTCGCCAGCCGCGCGGCCATCCACGATGCCATCTGGTGCCATTGGGCAGAGAACACGTTGCCCGAGGTTTTTCCTCGTGGTTCGGCGTTACGCCTGGAGCACGTTGTGCTTGGCGACTTTCCCACGACACTTCCCGATTTCTTTTTTCAGCGGGTGACCCGCCTGGAACTGATGGATGTCGCTATCGACAGACGGGGCGCCGGGGCGCAGAGGTTCTTTGTGGACCGTACAGCTCAGCGGGCCGAGCTGGAGCAGTTTATCGCGCAATTCCCGCGCGTTAACGAGCTCGACATGGATCGCTCCGACTCGACGATACTGCTGGCTGAGCCGTTGGTCTACCAGCTACCCGATTTGGTCGCACGTCGCTTGCCCGCGCTACGTAACTTGCGTCTGGCCAATCAGGGTATTTCGATCGGCACTCTGGAGGTCGCTTCGTTCCGAGTCCTTGAACAACTGGAGTCTCTGGATTTGAGTGGGAACTGGATCAGCGTTCTGCCGCCTTCCAATCTGCTCAGTTTGTCCGTGCGCCAACTGAATCTGGACAACATCGGACTGGATCACTGGCCTGCATGGCTGGAAGGGCTGTCGTCCAGCTCCATCACTGAGCTGTCTTTACGCAACAACCGCATTGTCGAGGTGCCTTGGGACGTTCTCGACAATCAGACACCCGCCGCTCAGCCAACGGCCATTTCGCTGCACGGCAACCCGCTGTCTCGGCTGACGTTGATGCGGATTCGTCTGAACGAGCAGCCGGCCAGCCGGTTTCGTTTCAATCTGGACATGCCTGCGCATCTGAGCGCCTATCTTGCATTGCTGAGAAGCGAGAGAACGCAACTGCGAGAGGCAGTCGCTCAATGGGCAGAAACTTCCGGTTCAGCTCGACCCATGAGTGAGGCGACTATTGCGGCGCGCCGGGCCATTGGTCAGACAATTCTGGAATTTTGGCGTTTGTACAGCGAGGGGCAGACGTTTGTGGTCCTGACTCTGGAACGTGTCGCCCTGGACGACTTTCCACCTCGCTTGCCTGCGTTTTTTTATACCTGTGTGCGCCATCTGCATCTGATCGAGGTGCGCGCGCAGGCGGCCCAGTTGAACCGATTCCTCGCGAGTTTCCCGCAACTGACAGGTCTGGAGTTGATCGGGCAACCCCAGCCGCACTATGAACTGTCTTCGGTTCTGCAGAACCTGCCTCGCGTTGCCAGCCTGAGCCTGCGAAATCAGGGGCGACTCATCGATCAGCACGCGATCGCAGCGCTCGGAAGGCTGCCTCGCCTGGACACGCTGGATTTGAGTGGCAACCGGTTGGGTATCATTTCTGACGTATCCAGCTTGCGACCTCACTTGCTCTGGCTGTCGATGGAGAATATGGGGCTGGATCAATGGCCTGCTTGGGTGGACGACTTGCTCCCGCTCGAAGGGCTGGTGCTGGATGACAATCAGTTGACCGATCTGCCGGAATACATCCTGGAGAACCCGCGTAACTATCGGGCACAGACTGAAATCGGGTTGCGACGAAATCCGTTGAGTCATGAGACGATGCGCCGGGCTTATCTCTCGGAACGTCATAACGGTTCCTACAGCTTCGTGATGGAACTGCCTGACGACATTGTGCAACTGGCACCGGAGCACCCGGATTCGGATTCGGATATCGATGATTATCTGTCGGATTCGGTGGTCACGGTAGAAAGCCCTGCGACTCCGGCCCAGGTCGACGACTGGCTGCTGGGATCGGTAGATGAGAACGCGGCACACAAGGCGCTTTGGCAGCGCCTGGAGGCGCGCAACGACGCTAATAACCTCATGGCGCTGATCGGAAGGCTGACCCAATCGGCTCCCTATCGCTCGGAGCAGACCCGTGTCGGGTTTTCCGAGCGGGTATGGCACGTGCTGGACGCGGCGGATCAGAACGAGACCAGCCGCCAGTTATACAACGGCATCGCCGAGGGGGCTTTGGTGCAGGCCGATACAGGTTCGCAAACATGCCACGACGGTGCCTGGCTGGTGTTCAACCAGATAGAAATCCAGATGTTCATCGATCAGTCTCTGACCGATGTCCCGCCCGAGTCACGAGGGCAGTCCTTGTATCGACTGACCCGACGCCTCTACCGGCTGCATGAGCTTGATGCAATTGCCCGGGAGCAAGCACAAGGCCGTGATGAGGCTGAGGTACGTCTGGCGTATCGCTTGCGATGGTCGACTGAGCTGGACCTGCCGTTACCGCCCAGCGGCATGTTGTATCAGGTGCACGCGAGCATTCGTCCCTCCGAGCTTGAAACCGCGCTGGCCAGGGTGCAGAAGGGCGAACATGGCGAGCCGTTCATGAATTACGCCGCCCACCGGGATTTCTGGATCGAGTATTTGCGTGAGGTGCACGCAGAGCGCTTCACGGCGATCAAACAGGACTATCTGGCGCGGGTGACGGCGTTGCCGGATCGATTCCCCGACAAGACGATCGAGGAGTTGGGTGATCGATTTGCAGCGCTGAAGCAAGAGTTCGAAGCGCAGGAGCTGAACCTGATTCGTGAATTGACCTATCGGGAGAGCTTCGATCAGGCCTGATTCGCGCACTCCGACGTCTGCTGACCGGCCTCAGGATCGGTCGGCAGACGCGAGCGTCGTCACACTGGGCGTGCCGGTCAAAACGGCACATCCCCCAGAATCGTCGCCCGGTGCATCACACGGCGCTGCGGTCGGTAATCATCCACGGCGTAATGCTGTGTCACGCGGTTGTCCCACATCGCCACATCGTTTACCTGCCAACGCCAGCGAATGGTGAATTCAGGTCGTGTCGCGTGGGCGAACAGCAATTTCAGAATGGCCTCGCTTTCTGCGGACTCCAGTTCATTGATCCGCGTGGTGAACCCGTCGTTGACGAACAGCGCCTTGCGCCCGCTCACAGGATGAGTGCGGATGACCGGATGGGACAGCGGCGGATTCTTGCGGCGGGTTTCCTCCCAACGCGCCAGATCCTCAGCGGTGGTACCAAACCGCTCCAGCGGGAATGACCGGGTGAAATCGTGAGTGGCTGTCAAACCGTCCAGCAGCGCCCGCAGCGGTGCGGACAACGCTTCGAACGCTGCGATGCCACTGGCCCACAAGGTATCGCCGCCGTAGGTCGGTAGTTGCTTGGCACTCAGCACGGCGCCCAGCGCAGGTGTCGGCAGAAAGGTCACGTCGGTGTGCCAGATCGCGTTGTCGCGCACGTCGGTCACAGCAGTGTCGAGCACCATGACTTCTGGCTGTTCGGGCACGTTGGGGTAGATCGGATGTGTGTGCAGATCGCCAAACTGCGCCGCGAAGCGCGCTTGTTGTTGAGGCGTAATGGGCTGTTCGCGAAAGAACAGCACCTGATGCTTCAGCAGCGCCTGTTCGATAGCATCGCGTTGCTTGGCAGTCAGGTCGCGGCTCAGGTCGACGCCACTGATTTGCGCGCCCAATGCGGAGCTGAGTGGGGTGATGTGAAGGCTCATGTTGGTCTCGCTGTGTGCGCCGAAATGTCGGCGTAGTCAGTCTTGATAACGCGTCGGTTGTCAGTGATTTTGGCCGTGCCACGGCACCAGTTTGCGTTGCAGAGCGCGCAGGCCCATTTCCAGTGCGAAGGCGATGAAGGCGATCACCAGAATTCCGAGCACCACGACATCGGTCACCAGGAACTGCGCCGCCGATTGCACCATGAAGCCCAGCCCGCTGGTGGCGGCGATCAGTTCTGCGGCCACCAGCGTTGACCAGCCAACACCCAGACCAATGCGAATGCCAGTGAGGATATCGGGCAGGGCGCTGGGCAGAATCACATGGCGAATCAGTTGCCAGCGAGTGGCCCCCAGCGATTGCGCCGCCCGCAGTTTGGCGCTGTCCACCGTGCGTACGCCGGTCGCCGTCGCAATGGCAATCGGCGCGAAGATCGCCAGATAAATCAGCAGGACCTTGGAGAATTCGCCGATACCGCACCAGATCACGATCAGCGGCAGGTAGGCCAAGGGCGGAATCGGGCGGTAAAACTCGATCAGCGGGTCAAAAATGCCTCGGGCAATGCGGTTATGACCGATGGCGATCCCGACGGGAATGGCAGTCAGGACTGCGAACGCCAGGCCCAGCCCGATGCGTTGCAGGCTCGCCCCCAAATGTTGCCAGAGCGTGGACTCCATATAGCCTTGCGTCATCAGTAACCAGGCCTTGGCCAACACTGCGGAAGGTGATGGCAAAAACAACGGTTCGATCCATTCGAACGCCGTGACGACCCACCAGGCGGCGACCAGCGACACCAGCGTCAAGACGCTGATCGCGCGGGTGCTCAGATAAGGGCGTGCCGAGGGCACCTTTCGAATGGGAGCTGGCGCTTGGGCGAGCGCCTCGCTGAGCGGCGGCGACTGAAGCTTGCTCATGCCCGTTGCTCCTGAAGGGATTGGCGCTGCGAGAACACCCGCGCCAGGACGTGCTCGCGGGTAGCAATGAATTGTGGATCGGATTTGATCGCCCGCGCCGACTCCCCCGCGCTGTAGCGATGGCCAAAATCCAGCTTCAGGTGCTCGACGATTTGCCCCGGATTGGGTGCCAGCAGGATCAGGTCGGTCGCCAGGAACACCGCCTCTTCGATGTCGTGGGTGATCAGAAACACGGGCTTGGCGCTGCGTTGCCAGACTTGCAACAACAGTTCTTGCATCTGCTCGCGGGTGAAAGCGTCCAGCGCGCCAAACGGCTCGTCCATCAGCAGTACGCGCGGGTCCGCTGCCAGCGCGCGGGCCAGACCGACGCGTTGTTTTTGGCCGCCGGATAACTGCCAGATACGGCGCGTCTCGAAACCGGCCAGATCCACCAGCGCGAGCATTTCACGCGCTTTGGCTTCTCGCTGCGCTTTGGCAACGCCCGCCAGTTCCAGACCGAAAGCAACGTTGGCCAACACGTCCTGCCAAGGCAGCAGCGCGTCGTCCTGAAACACCACGCCGCGCTCGGCGCTCGGCCCTTTGACGGGCACGTTATCGAGCGTGATGCGACCCGCACTGGGTTCAACGAAACCGGCAATCAGGTTCAACAGCGAAGTCTTGCCACTGCCAGAGGGACCGAGGGCGACCAGTAACTGTTGTGGGCCGAGGGTCAGGGAAATGTCCGACAGCACCGGTTCGGCCGCACCGGGGTACTGTGCGCAGATGCGCTCCAGTTGTAACAAGGCCATGGCGATGACTCCGTTTTCGGTAGGTGTGAACGTTTCTTTGGGAGGTCCTGTATTGACCGGTCAAGCGCGTTCGCCACCCAGGCGGCTCCCACAAGGGTCGCCCCGAATCTTGTATTCGACGCTGAAACTGTGGGAGCCGGCTTGCTGGCGAAAGCGTCTTGCTTGACACATTGTCATTGCCTGCCTGTCCGTTTTCACAAGCAAGGCGGCTCGTACAGGTATAGCGAGGGTTTACTGAGTAACAAACTTCGCACTGACATAAGGCGTGTAATCCGCCAATACCGCATCGACCTTGCCCTGCTCTTTAAGGAAGGCGGCGGTTTTGCCAATCGCTTCGGTCGTCGGCGCGCCCAGCTCCTTCACTTGATCAGCGGCCAGCGGATAGACGTTGCCTTGCAGCAGGCCGGGGATGTCATCGGCCTTGGCGCCAGACAGCTTCACCAGCTTGTCGACATTGTCTTTGCTTGAGAGCCATGCCGCCGGGTCTTTGCGGTAGTTGGCGTACGCATCGAGGGTCGTTTTGGCGAAGGCTTTGACGATCTCAGGGTGCTTGTCAGCGAAATCCTTGCGCACGATCCAGGCGTCGAAGGTCGGCGCGCCCAGCTTTGCCAGCTCACCGGAGGTGATCAGCACTTTGCCGGTTTCCTTGGCGACGCCCAATGCGGGGTCCCAGACGTAAGTGGCATCGATATCACCGCGTTTCCACGCTGCCGCAATGGCTGGCGGGGCGAGGTTGAGGATGGTGACCTTGGACGGATCGATGTTCCAGTGCTTCAGCGCCGCCAGCAGGCTGTAGTGCCCGGTGGACACGAACGGCACGGCGATCTTCTTGCCGACCAGATCCTGCGGTCCGCTGATCCCTGATCCGTTGCGTGCCACCAGCGCTTCGGCGGCGCCGATCTGCGTGGCGATCAGGAATGTTTCCACGGGCACTTTGCGAGTCGCCGCTGCGGTCAGTGGGCTTGAGCCCAGATAGCCGATCTGCACGTCGCCCGACGCAATGGCCGTGATGACGTCCGCCCCATTATCGAATTTGCGCCATGCGATGTTCGAGCCGGTGGCTTTCTCGTAGGCGCCATCGGCCTGAGCGACTTTCGCCGGGTCGACGGTGGTTTGATAAGCGACGGTAAAGTCCGCTGCGTGGGCGAACAGGGCGGCGCTCGTCAGCGACAGGGCTGCCAACAGGCGAAGAGGTTTAAGCAGATTCATGGTGAGACTCCGGATCAAGGCAGGCCGAGGACTGAATGAAACGGAGCGTAAATGATCTAAGAAACGCCAAATAAATAACGTTTTGGCATGAGCTTAGAGTGGATTTTCAGCAGTCTGAGCGAGTGGGACCGCGAAAATCGAAAAAAATGCGATGGTGATGTGACCGTTCATCGAAATGTCACAATTGACAAATAGGATCTGCACGCTTGCACAAAGGATGCTTTTGCCCTCAGCACAGGAATACCTTGTCTGGCAAGGCTGGCACTGAGGGCCATCATGGATTTCGGCGGAACGATCAGCGGATCTGGCACGAGCCAGTCAACTGACAAGTTTGTTCCGCACTCCTCGAAAAAACTGACGGATAGCAGGGTGACAACTGTAACAATTGCGTCTACCCCGTAATCAAGTTCTTTATTTTCAAAGAGTTATGTCGGTAATTCTCACCTTGTTTCACAGACTGGTCGTGACTGGGCAGTCTGATTCCGGTCGTACGATGTGGGGAAACTTATCGATCTGACGAACGGGATCGAAATATTTTTTGGGAATTAGGTAAAGACGCCGATACACTCCGCAGCGGACGGTTGAAACGGCTTGTGACATATAACTGCTTGGCATAAAAGCAGGTCAAACAAGTCTTTTTAGGTTTAAAGGATTTACCTTACCTTGCAGCCAGCCGTAAACGCGGTCTAGTCAATTAGTCTTGGGGCCATTGACTCACCGAGTCGGGTCCGGCGCTAATCGCGCATCCGCGGTCTTGAGCCTTCGGTCTCAGAACCAAGGAACTACAAAAATTAGATTCAAGAGGAGCGAAACACAATGAAGAAGTCCACCCTGGCCTTGGCCGTTTACGCTGGTGTAGTGGCCACTCAGGCTGGTGCTGCCGGTTTCTTTGACGACAGCAAGGCAACCGTAAGCTCTCGTACTCTGTATTTCGAGAACGACAACCGCGAGCAGTTCGGCACCACTAAAGCATCTGACCAGCGCCAAACGGCTACCGGTCTGCTGTTCAACTTTATCTCCGGCTACACCCCGGGCACCGTGGGCTTCGGTCTGGACGTGCAGAGCATGCTGGGCATCAACCTGGGTGGTGGCATCACTCACCACACCGCCAGCACTGCAAACACCGTGACTCCGGTTGATACCGACGGTACTCCTGTAGATGACTGGAGCCGCACTGGCGCCAACGCCAAAGTCAAAATCTCCAAGACCGAGCTGAAACTGGGTAACGCCCTGCAGCCGAACTTGCCGATTCTGGTTGCGAACGACGGTCGTCTGCTGCCACAAACCTTCGAAGGTGGCATCGTCACTTCCAAGGAACTGGATGGCTGGACCTTCACTGGCGGTAAGCTGACTCAGGCCGCTGGCCGTGCGTCGAGCAACTGGTCGGGTATGGCCGTTGCCGGTGGTACGCATGACTCCAACAGCTTCACCTTCGCCGGTGCTGACTGGAAAGTCACCAAAGACCTGACCCTGCAGGCTTACCATTCGGTTCTGGAAGACTACTACAAGCAGACTTTCCTCGGCCTGGTACACGTTCTGCCAATCGGTGATGACCAGTCCTTCAAGACTGACCTGCGTTACTTCGACAGCCGCTCCGACGGCAAGAACGGCGAAACCGGTTACGTGTTCAACAACAACGGCGGCTATGCCAAGAACGCTGGCGAAGTTGACAACAAAACCTGGTCGGCCATGTTCACCTACACCCTGGGTGGCCACTCGCTGATGCTGGGTCACCAAGACGTGGGTGACGACGGCGGCTTCGTCTGGATCAACAACGGCAACATCACCAAGAACGGTGGCGCTGCAACTGTAGCCAACGCAGCTGAAGGTCAAGGCGGTTCCAGCTTCTACCTGTTCACTGACTCGATGATCAACCAGTTCGCACGCGCTGGTGAGACCACCAACTTCGGTCAGTACTCCTATGACTTCGCACGTCTGGGCGTTCCAGGTCTGAAAGCAGCTTTCGCTTACCTGAAAGGCGACAACATCAAGTCGCAGCGCGGCAACCTGGGTGACAGCTCCGAGTGGGAACGCGACATGCGTATCGACTACGTGTTCCAGGACGGTCCTCTGAAGGGCTTCGGCGCTACCCTGCGTCGTGCTAACTACCGTGGTAGCTTCACTGGCACCAACGCTCAGAACAGCCACATTGCTGACCAAGACCAGACTCGTCTGATCTTCAACTACACCTACGCTTTCAAATAGTCACCAAAGACTATCCTGTAAAGATTCATACTTAAGGCCCTGATTTCAGGGCCTTTTTTATTTTTGTAGGAGGACACGAAGAGCGTACTACCTGCGAGAAATCGACCGTCCACATCCCGTCGGCCGAAGCAACCCGACTTGCGATGATCGGTATAACAGCCGGATTGGGCACTACAGTCTCACGATAGCCCGAGGGTATGGGACTGTACGCGATATGGTACAACCGCAGTGTGACGACGCTTTTCAAAAGTTGAGGTGCGAAATCCTCGGTGTAAGCGTTGTTCGCAATCAGTACCTATCGCGCCTGCACTTGACTACGACGCCCTCCGGCTTCAACTGAGAGCACTACGCGACCGGGCTGTTGCTGATTTACAGAACAGACTCGACTGCGCTCGAAAATACGCGCGCCCTCGTGTTCCGCGGCTCTCGCCATACCTTAAGCCTGCGCGTAGGAGTTCAAAACCGCGCCTGTCGGATTGTTCCAACCGGCGATCAAGCTCCTGCTGCAGTATGTCTAGCCTGTACTCGCCGAACTCGAGGGAGCCACTGCCAATGCTACTGAACGCATGCGGGCCTGGCGGGCTTTGAAGGCCTCTGGTGCAGCGGTATTACGCGATGGTGCATATTTGTTGCCTGACAACAATGTCTGTCGTGAAGTCTTGGCGTCTGTCGAACGCGACATCCTCTCCATCAATGGCACTGCTTACATCCTGCCGGTGGTCGATCCGCAAGGTGAGCGTTTTGTCGAGTTGTTTGACCTTCATTGATTCTGAAGCCCAGATCCTATGGCTGGAAACCCCACATGACTGTGCAGCAGACGCGCTGGGCTTCGACTTCGATGGTGCGACCTTCAGTCATGTCGGCAATCGCGTGACCTTCGAAACCCTGCAAGCCAGTTTTGAGCTTCAAGAACCCGGCCTGAACCGCATTGCGGCTTTGGTGCACTACCTCGATATCGGCGGTATTCAGCCTTTGGAGGCTGCAGGCATCGAGCGCGTGCTGGCAGGACTGCGCGAAACGATGACCCATGACGACCACTTGCTGGCTGCTGCCAGCGCCATCTTCGACGGCCTGCTCGCCGAGTTTGAGAAAGAGGAACAACCCCATGAGTAAGGTATTGCCATCAACGGCTGAAGAGGGTCTATCGAGGCCGGAGGCGATCAGCTTGTGTGAGGCATTCTGGTTCTGGTTGAAGCTCGGCTTCATCAGTTTCGGTGGGCCCGCCGGGCAGATTTCGATCATGCACCAGGAGTTGGTAGAACGTCGGCGCTGGATCTCCGAACGACGCTTTCTCCATGCGCTCAACTATTGCATGTTGCTGCCTGGGCCAGAGGCGCAGCAATTGGCGACCTATATCGGCTGGCTGATGCATCGAACCTGGGGTGGAGTAATTGCCGGAGTGCTGTTTGTGCTGCCCTCATTGTTCATCCTCATCGCTTTGTCGTGGATGTACATCGCGTTCGGCGAGGTGCCGGTGGTGGCCGGCCTCTTCTATGGGATCAAACCTGCCGTGACGGCCATCGTGGTGCAGGCGGCACACAGGATTGGCACTCGGGCGCTGAATAATTATTGGCTGTGGGCGATAGCAGCGGCTTCATTTACCGCGATCTTCGCGTTCAATGTGCCGTTCCCGTTGATCGTATTGGGAGCAGCGTTAATCGGCTATGTCGGCGGGCGGCTGGCGCCTGAGAATTTCAGAGCTGGGGGCCATAGCGCTGCCAAAAAGTCCTTTGGCCCAGCATTGATCGATGACGACACTCCGTCCCCGGAACATGCCCGGTTCAGCTGGATTAAACTGGCGATGCTGGCCCTCATCGGCGCAGCGCTGTGGGCGTTGCCGATGGTAACCCTGACCGCGCTCTTTGGCTGGGAGGGCACCTTGACCCAGATGGGCTGGTTCTTTACCAAGGCCGCGTTGCTGACCTTTGGTGGAGCCTACGCTGTGCTCCCGTATGTCTATCAAGGCGCGGTCGGTCACTATGGCTGGCTTACCCCGACCCAGATGATCGACGGTTTGGCACTGGGGGAAACCACACCTGGGCCACTGATCATGGTGGTGGCCTTCGTCGGCTTTGTTGGAGCGTACGTCTCGCAAGTGTTCGGCGCCGATCAGATGTTTCTGGCCGGGGCTGTTGCGGCCACCCTAGTGACATGGTTCACCTTCCTGCCCTCGTTCCTGTTTATCCTCGCCGGTGGCCCGCTGGTGGAATCGACCCACAACGAACTCAACTTCACTCCACCGCTTACCGCAATCACAGCGGCGGTGGTTGGAGTGATCCTCAATCTGGCCTGTTTCTTCGGCTATCACGTGCTATGGCCGCAAGGCTTCAGCGGACACCTCGACTGGCCCTCTGCGCTGATCGCCATTTTGGCGGCAATTGCCTTGTTCCGCTTCAAACGGGGCGTGATTCAGGTGCTGATGGCCTGTGCACTCGTCGGCTTGACAGTGCACCTGTTGGGGTAAAAGCACGATTTGAATAGCAGTCTTTGGCGGGCGCCGGGCTCGCCAGATGACCCAGCCTGCCGAGCTAGGCAGGAGGTGTTTCATGGGGTTGGGTTACCCGTGAACGACCGAAGATCGACCGCATCGCTTGTCCGTGGCTGATCTCTCGCTTTATCGATCCCTAACCCGAGCTTCTATACGTGCCCAGCGCTGATGTGCTGCGGATTTCGGCGGAGAAGGATGCAACCTCCTACGACATCCGGGCGTTGAGCTGACCCATGAGGGTGAGCTCTCCAGCTTCGATGCATTCCTGAAAAAGTACCAACTTAGTGAGCCCACAACCCAAAGCGAACACTGCACCTTCGAGCTGGCCCGAAATGGTAGTCAGATGGGCTTTGGGTAGACCACTGCACATTTTATATATCGTATAAACGGGAGGCTCTGACTTAACGTGGAGCTGTAGATTCAGTGTTTATGATCGCCGGTTGTACGGATTACCACCGGTCCGGTAGTCACCCGAATCTTTGACCGTTCGACTCAGCCGACCAGCCAGATATCTCGTAGCAGACGAATCCAATTCAGTTTGAACGGGAGAACACAATGAAAGCCATCGTGTATAACGGGCCACGCGACGTCAGTGTACAAGACGTCCCCGACGCCAAAATTGAAAAGCCGACCGATGCCGTAGTGCGCATCACCACAACAAATATTTGCGGCTCTGACCTGCACATGTACGAAGGCCGCACCTCTATGGAAACAGGGCGAGTCTTTGGTCACGAAAATCTTGGTGAAGTCATTGAAGTCGGCGCTGGCGTAGATCGCGTCAAAGTCGGCGATCGCGTTTGTTTGCCATTTAACATCGGTTGCGGTTTTTGCGAGAACTGCGAAAAGGGGTTGACTGGTTTTTGCCTCACAGCCAATCCGGGCACTGCCGGTGCGGCTTATGGCTTTGCCGATATGGGCGAGTACCAGGGTGGTCAAGCGGAACTGCTCCGAGTGCCCTATGCAGACTTCAACTGCCTGGTACTGCCAGAGGATGCACAGGAAAAAGAAAATGACTACGTCATGCTGTCAGACATTTTCCCTACCGGTTGGCATGCAACCGAGCTGGCTGGCCTGATGCCCGGTGAAAGCATTGCCATTTACGGTGCGGGGCCAGTGGGGCTGATGGCTGCGCATGCCGCGATGATCAAAGGCGCTTCGCAGGTGTTCGTGGTCGACAATCATCCAGATCGATTGAAGCTGGCGGCGCAAATGGGTGCCACGCCGATCAATTCGCTGGAAAAGGAAGCGGTCGACCAGATTCTCAACCTGACTCACGGCAAGGGGACTGATCGGGGCTGTGAATGTGTTGGGTATCAATGCTGTGACAAACACGGTCATGAAGCCAATCATCTGACCATGAACAACCTGGTGGCTTCGACCAAAGCCACTGGTGGTATCGGCGTCGTCGGGGTGTTCGTGCCTCAGGATCCAGGTGCGCAGAACGAACTCGCCAAAGAAGGGAAGATGGCCTTCGACTTCGGTGCGTTTTGGTTCAAGGGCCAGCAGATTCGCACCGGCCAGGCCAACGTGAAGGCTTATAATCGTCGGCTCGCGGAGCTGATTCACCATGACCGCGCTAAACCTTCGCAGATCATTTCCCACAGCCTGAAACTGGCTGAAGGTCCTGACGCGTACAAGCATTTTGATGCGCGGGATGAGGGTTGGACGAAGGTCATTCTGAAGCCAGCAGCATGAGAGCCATCTCGATGGCTTGAGCCGTAGATTCAGCGGCAATTTGGAGTCGTCAAAAGGTGCGAACCGAATTGCCGCTCAATGCTTCCGGTCATTAGTGCTAAAGATAGCCAGTCTACGTACTCCAGTGCTTCTTCCTTAAATGCTGAAATCCGGACCTAGAACGAAACCCCTGCGGGCAAATTGTGTACGCCGCTATGCAGCCATTAACACATGTGGTGATGTCCGAATCCATGTCTCACGCCTGCAACTATCCTTAGCTGCCTTATGTTCAGTGACTGCTTCTGGCCGATTCTGTTGAAAAAGTCGGTACTTCCAGACTGCTCGCATACAGGTTAGGCCCGCGGACACGATCGTGCGCATGGGCGGTGACGAATTCATCGTTCTGCTGCCGGACCTGCTGCGTGATGAAGACGTCGTGCCAGTGGTTGAGCGATTGATGGCCAGCATTGCCAGACCCTACTGCATCCAGGGCATCGACCTGCACGTGAGCGCAAGTGTCGGTATCACCCTGAGCGATGGTCACCTTGAGCAGCCGATGCAGTTGATCCAACAGGCTGACATGGCCATGTACAAAGCCAAACAACAAGGGCGCAACAACTTTCAGTAGTACACCAGCGACCTGAATCAGCGCAATGACCTGCAAAAGGCTATCGAGACTCGGTCGTTACAGCTGCATTATCAACCGCAGATCGACGCACGTACCGGGCGTGTGGTCGGGATCGAAGCGTTGCTGCGCTGGGAGCATCCGGAAAAGGGATTTATCCCCCCAGCGGTGTTTGTTCTGGTGGCCGAGGACAGTGGTCAGATCATCCCGCTTAGCCTTTGGGTGCTCGATACGGCCTGCGCTCAGTTGCGCCAGCTGGACGACCAGTGCATCACGGGCATCTCGATGGCCGTCAATATTTCACCAATGCATTTTCAGCGTGGCCATTTCGTGCAGTATGTCCAGGCCACGCTGGAGAAACACGGTCTGCGAGGTGAACAACTGGAGCTGGAGATCACCGAATCGCTTCTGTTGCATAACGCTGAACAGGCGATCGAGATGTTGCACCGGCTCAAGGCATTGGGGGTGCGCCTCGATGACTTCGGGACCGGTTTTTCCAGCCTTAGCTACCTCAAGCGTTTGCCGATCGACAAGATCAAGATCGACCGTTCGTTCATCCGGGAAATCGTTACCGATCATCACGATGCAGCGATCACCCAGGGCATTATTTCCATGGCCCACCACCTCAGCCTCATTGTGGTCGCCGAAGGCGTGGAAACGGCGTCTCAAATGGAATTCCTGAAAGGCAGTCGCTGCGATATTTTTCAGGGTTATCACTTCGCCAGACCGATGCCGTTTGCCGCGCTCAAAGCGTTCATGAGCGATCCAGAGTTTCACCCCTGACCGGCTTTGCGCTTGATCTGCTTGTTGAAAATCGGACCAAGGTAAAGCGCCGCTCCCGAAGAAATGGGCTGGGTGCAGCTAAATGACTGATGATGGGGCGGTCCGGCGTCTGCTTCTGGCCGTTTGCTCTGCCGGCGGAATGACTCGACGCTATCTTCCATCCCCGCGACGCTGGAGCTTGCTGGCAAGTCGGCAAATATCACGTTGGGCTTACTGGAAAGCATGGCGCATGATGACCTCGTCATAACAAGAGGAGACACGTCATGGTCAACGTAGCGTTGTTCGTTCGTCTCGAAGCAAAACCCGGGAAAGAGAAAGAGGTGGAGCGTTTTTTAATGAGTGGTCTCGCTATCGTGGAGGAGGAGCCAGCCACCACGGCCTGGTTCGCCATCCGCTTGGGGCCTTCCACCTTTGGCATCTTTGACGCCTTCCCGGATGAAGCAGGCCGACAGGCTCATCTTTCGGGCAAGGTCGCCGCCGCGCTTATGGCAAAGGCTGCCGAGCTGTTTGCCGAACCGCCGTCAATCGAGAAGGTTGACGTGCTTGCGGCTAAGCTGCCCGGCTAAGCAAGCCCGACAAGGCTCCAACCCGTCCCTGCCGCCTTTTTGCAGCCTCAGGGACGCGGCTGAGTCTGGACGTTACCGCGGGTCTCTTTTCGGCGGGCAGGTGCCTACAGCGACTATAGTCATTGGTACGTCAGATCAAATCAGCCATTGCGCTGCCAACCTGGCCTCAACCCAATTCCGCAAAAGCACGGCGGATCGCCTCGTGCTCGTAATGCGGCCCATACCCTCGCAGCCGAAGACACTCAGGCTTGTCTCGAGGCATCTTCGCCATTCTGAACCCCTTGACGGTGGATGGAATTACGCCGCCGGGCGAGTCGTATCCGGCTGAGCAGAACCCACCCCACCTATCAGGGCTCAAGCAATGAACACTTCAGCATTGGATGATGCAAAAGAAACGACCGACCGCCTGGTTCAAGGACCACTTCCAGCCGGCACTGTCGCCCCCGATTTCTCCCTGTACGCAACGCCCGATCAGCGGCTGTCCCTGCACGAGCTAAGGGGAAGTCCCGTAATATTGGCGTTCTACCCCGCTGACTGGAGCTCGGTGTGTGGCGACCAACTGACCTTGTACAACCAGGTGCTCCCCACCTTCAGAGAGTACGGCGCGACGCTGCTGGGTATTTCCGTCGACAGCGCCTGGTGTCATCAGGCCTTCGTCAAAGATCGTGGTTTTCACTTCAGCCTGCTTGCCGATTTCGAGCCCAAAGGAGCGGTGGCGCGACAGTATGGCGCGTACGATTCCCACCTTGGAGTTTGTAAGCGTGCGTTGTTCGTGATTGACAAGGAGGGGGTGGTCGCCTGGAGCTACGTTTCACCGATGGCAATCAATCCTGGAGCGGACGGCATTCTGGATGCGCTGGATGCTCTGGCAGATTCCCCACACAGCACGCCCGCCAAAAACCAGTAGGTGATCACATGGCCACTCTCAAAGTCCCGGTAACTGCAAACGACCATCGCCAGGGAAGGGCGGATGCCAAGGTCACACTGGTGGAATATGGCGACTACGAATGCCCCTATTGCGGTTTGGCGTACTGGGTCGTCAAAAAGCTGCAGCAGCATTTTGGCGAGGATCTGTTGCTTGTGTTTCGCAACTTTCCGCTGACCACCGCTCACCCGCATGCCCTGAGCGCAGCTGTCACCGCGGAATACGCCGGAAGTCGAGGGTTCTTTTGGGAGGCCCACGACGAGTTGTATGAACATCAGGATCGATTGGGTCTGCCGTTGTATGACGCCATCGCGCTGAGACACGGCCTTTCCAGCGATGAACTCGCGGTTGCCATGCAAACCGATATCTACCTGCCCAAAATACAATCCGATTTCAATGGCGGCGTCCGTAGCGGGGTAAACGGCACGCCCGCATTTTACATCGACGGCCTTCGTTATGACGGGCCACCCGAGGTCACCGAGATGAGTCAGGCGATCGAGCTTGCCTCAATGCGTGGGCTCAATCGCTAGAGAGCACGTGGGTGGATAGGTGACGACAGGTAATTTTGTAAACGAGCTATCTGGGGGTCGTTCGTCGGTAATCGGGTCGACGGGGCGCACGTTGATGAGATCGCGACTATGTTGATCGGGTGGCGTCGCTTCCCAGGGCCGCCATTCCCTCCCACGCAATCGTCTTCCCGACCACGCTCAGCGTATTGCTGGTCTCATGCCCCTGTTTCTTGAGCATCGCTTACGGGCACGTAGATCCATCTGTATGAGTCCGTGTTATCCATTTTTGGAGACAACTCATCATGGCTACTCTCTGTGAAATATGTAATGCCAGACCGGCCGTCGCGCGAGTGACTGTCTCGCAAAATGGCCAGGCCAGAACGATGTCCATTTGCGACCACGATTACCGTCGACTTTTACGCCATCAAAGCATGTTGAATCCCTTCGACTCTTTGCTGGGCGGTGGCGTGTCACGCTTTTTCGACAGCATGGGAGGTGCAGCGGACCCGGGAGGGGACGAATTCAGGCTGTCGGCGCATGTGCCTCGCGAATCTGTCGATGCAACCGATGCATTCAGCTCCCAGACCCTGGAAATCCTGCAACGCGCTGGAGAAAAAGCCCATGAGTTCAACCGCAGCGAGCTCGACACCGAGCACCTGTTGTATGTGCTTGCCGATACCGACGTAGGCACAGCGTTGCTCAAGGAATTGAAGCTTTCTGCGGACGACATCAAAGGCTACATCGATCAACACGCTCAAAGGGGCGCAGCGGAGGCGCAGGCCCTGGTGGATCAGATGAGCATCTCGCCTCGCCTGAAAAAAGTGTTCAATTTTGCATTCCAGGCATCTCGTGAGTTAGGGCACTCGTACGTTGGGCCCGAGCATCTATTGATCGGGCTTTCCTCGGTGCCCGAAAGCATCGCCGGAACGCTGCTCAAAAAATACGGCGTAACCCCTGAGGCCTTGCGGCAGAAGGTGGTCAAGGTGGTGGGCAAGGGGGCTGAGGACGGGAGAGTCGATACCCCGACGGGAACACCGACGCTCGACAAGTTCGGTCGCGACCTGACGTCATTGGCTCGTGAGGGCAAGCTGGATCCCGTATTGGGCCGCGCGCAGGAAATCGAAAATACCATCGAGGTGCTCGCCCGCCGCAGGAAGAACAATCCGGTCCTGATCGGCGAACCCGGCGTCGGTAAGACAGCCATTGTCGAAGGGCTTGCACAGCGCATAGTCAAGGGCGATGTCCCGGAAATTCTACGTGGCAGACGACTGGTTGAAGTCAACCTGAACTCAATGGTCGCGGGCTCCAAATACCGGGGTGAATTCGAGGAACGCGCCAAACAACTGCTCGATGAAGTGGCTGCAAAGAGCTCGGAGCTGATTCTGTTCATCGACGAGCTGCACACGATTGTGGGCGCGGGGCAGGGAGGCGAAGAGGGCGGCCTGGATATTGCCAACGTATTGAAACCCGCCCTGGCGCGCGGAGAACTCAGCCTGATCGGTGCGACGACGCTCAATGAGTACCAAAAGCACATCGAAAAAGATGCGGCGCTCGAAAGGCGGTTTCAGCCTGTCCTGATAGCCGAGCCCACCGTGGAACAGACCATCGTTATTCTGCGTGGGCTGCGGGACAAGCTTGAGGCGCATCATCAGGTGACGTTCGCCGACGAAGCATTCGTGGCCGCCGCGGAACTGTCGGACCGTTACATCACCTCGCGCTTTCTGCCGGACAAGGCCATCGACCTGATCGACCAGGCCGCGGCCCGCGTGCGCATCAGCGCCTCCTCAAGGCCTGCTGGGATTCAGGAACTGGAAGCGGAAATCACCCAGCTCAAACGCGAACAGGACTATTCATCCTCGCGCAAACGCTTTGATGAATCCAAAGGCTTCGAAGAGCGCATCGGTCAAAAACAAGCCCAGTTAGGAGAAGAGACAGAAGCCTGGGAGCGCAAGACGGGTTCAGAAACCCTTGAGGTGACCCTTGAGTCGATTGCCGAAGTACTGTCCCGTCTGACGGGTATTCCGGTGACCGAACTCACCCAGGAAGAGCGTCAAAAGCTGCTGAACATGGAAGACACGTTGCGCGATCGGCTGGTGGGGCAGGAGGACGCCGTGCTGGCGGTCAGCGATGCCGTTCGTTTGTCTCGGGCCGGCCTTGGACAAGCCAACAGACCGATTGCCACGTTTCTCTTTCTTGGTCCAACCGGCGTAGGCAAAACCGAGTTGGCCAAGGCGTTGGCAGAGACGGTGTTTGGTGACGAGCAATCGATCATTCGCATCGATATGTCGGAGTACATGGAGCGTCATGCGGTTGCCCGGTTGATCGGTGCGCCACCCGGTTATGTCGGATACGACGAAGGCGGTCAGTTGACAGAGCGCGTCCGCCGCAAGCCCTACAGCGTGATTTTGCTCGACGAGATTGAGAAGGCGCATCCCGATGTGAGCAACGTATTGCTGCAGGTGTTCGATGATGGTCGTCTCACGGACGGCAAGGGACGAGTTGTGGACTTCAGCAATACGATCATCATCGCCACCAGCAATCTGGGCTCTCCCGTCATCATGCAGAATCTTGGGCGACCAGAAAATGAACGCCTTACGGATAGAGCGTTACGTGATGAATTGATGGGCGTCTTGAAAGGGCATTTCCGTCCCGAATTCCTGAACCGTATCGACGACATCATCGTGTTCCATGCCCTCACTCGGGACAACATCCGATCGATTGTGGGCATTCAGCTTGATCGGGTCATTAGAACCGCGGCTGCCCAGAACATCACGGTGAAAGTGGCTGACACCCTCATTGATCATCTGGCGGATGTTGGTTATCAGCCCGAGTTTGGCGCGCGAGAGTTGAAGCGTCAGATTCGCCAGACCGTCGAAACGCGTCTTGCCAAGGAAATGCTCGCCGGCAAGCTCCAGGGCGGCGACAGCGTTGAGCTCAGTTACGACACGACGCGCGACGAAGTGATGTTCAACAAGCTGGACGCGCCAGCGACCTCAGCAACCGTGAGTCCGACTGACCGGCCTGACGATCGCGTGCCTATGACGGGGACAGCGACTTAACTCAACCCACTCCCGTTATTGGGCAACGGCGTTGTCGATCACGTCGTGAGATGAAGCATTGGCTCTTTGGACGCCTGGCCGAGCCCGGCGGACGACGATCCGCCCTTGCTGCACGCTACGGAGGGCGCCGGGTCCTGAAGCCTTTTTCAGGGCCGGGCACTTTTTTCATCGCTCTGTTCAGCACGCCTGCCTGCGGATGCCTTACGGTCCTGATGTGGGATGAGGGTCAATGCCATGGTCGTTGAAGGCAATGCGGGTCAACTATTCACTGTCGTCACTTTGCTTGCCGCTGCGGTGGTGGCAGTGCCATTGCTCAAGCGCATCGGACTCGGCTCAGTGGTTGGTTACCTGGCAGCGGGGCTGATCATTGGTCCCTTCGGGCTGCAACTGATCAACAACCCCCACACCATCATTGATATCGCCGAGCTGGGTGTGGCGATGTTTCTCTTTGTGATTGGCCTGGAGATGAAACCCTCGCATCTGTGGGATTTACGCCGGCAGATCTTTGGGTTGGGCAGCCTGCAGGTGCTGGTCTGTGCTGCGCTGCTCACCCTGGTGGGCATGGCCTTCGGGTTTCCATGGCAGGTCTCGTTCGTGAGCGCGGCGGGTTTTGTCCTGTCGTCCACGGCCATTGTTACCCAGGTCCTCTCCGAGCGCGGTGACATCACCGAGCCAAGGGGACAGCACGTCGTGTCCATCTTGTTATTCGAAGACCTGATGATTGCGCCGTTACTGGCAGTAGTCGCCTTCCTGGCGCCCCCTGATTGGGCGCATGAACCTGCATCCCCTCTCTGGCAACGCGTCGGTATCGCCGCGCTCTCCCTGGGCGCATTAACCGCCATCGGTCTGTGGTTGCTCAATCCGATGTTTCGGGTATTGGCCCAGGCCAAAGCGCGCGAAGTCATGACGGCTGCGACGCTGCTGGTGGTGTTGGGCGCGGCGCTGCTGATGGAAGTTGGCGGTCTTTCAATGGCGATGGGCGCTTTCGTGGCGGGCGTGTTGCTGTCGGAGTCGACCTTCCGCCACCAGTTGGAGGCCGACATAGAACCGTTTCGTGGCCTGCTGCTGGGGTTGTTCTTCCTCGGTGTCGGCATGACGCTGGATCTGCAAGTCATGGCCAGAAACTGGGCACTCATCACCTCCGGCGTGCTCTCGCTGATGGCGGTCAAGGCGCTGTGTATTTATGGCGTCGCTCGCTTCGCGAAAAGCAGCCATAGCGACGCACTGGATCGCGCCATGCTGATGGCACAGGGGGGCGAGTTTGCGTTTGTGTTGTTTGCCGAGGCACTCAAACTCAGGGTCATCAGTGCGGAAGTCAACGCCAACATGACCGCTATCGTCGTGCTGTCCATGGCGCTTACCCCCGTGACGCTGCTGCTGTCTCGACGGTTTGCTCCCGCGCGACCCGTTTCCCTGGACGGGGTGGAGGCCGCACACAATCTGCGATGCAATGTGCTCATCATCGGTTTTGGGCGTGTAGGGCAGATTGCCTGCCAGGCGCCGCTCTCCCAGGGGGCGAACATTTCCATCATCGATATCGATCCGGAGGTCATCCGCGCCGTGACACCGTATGGGTTCAAGGTCTATTACGGCGACGGCGCGCGCCATGAAATCCTGCACGCGGCCGGGGCGCATCACGCTCGCGCCATCATTGTCTGTGTGGATGACAAAAAAGCAGCGACGCGCATTGTCGAAAGCACGCGGCACTACTGCCCGCACGTGAAACTGGTGGTGCGGGCCTTTGACCGTGAACACGCGCTCGAGCTGATCAAACACAATGCGGACTACATTGTGCGAGAGACGTTTGAAGCTGCCCTGTTGCTCGGTCGTCAGGCAGTGTTGACGCTCGGTGCGTCTGAGCGAGAAGCCGACGCATTGGTCGACGAAGTTCGCAAACGCGATGCCGAACGCTTTGCCCTGGAGACGGCGGGCGGCCTGTTTGCCGGCCGTGCGCTGGTGCTGGGAAATATTGATCGCATCGATCCGCCGAGCGGATAGCGCATCGAGATCACCAGGATTGTTTCCGATGTACCCCTGAAACTCTGCTTCACTCAACCCTCCGGCGCGCTGGATCAGCGGCTACAGGCGAGCCATGCCGACGGCTAAAACCACACGAGCTGGAGAAAAAACTAATGAATAATCCGGACCCCTCAGCGCCACTGCCTTCGAGGTCGACGTTCAAAAACCTTCGTGTCCAGTGGTCACTGATGAACGCCTATGAGCGATTCGAGCAAATCATCGTGCTGGCGCTCGGTGTGATCATCTCGTGCGTCATCGTCATTGCATTGATTCAGCTCTACAGACGAGTGCTGCCGCTGGTGGTGGGGGGCGCGATTGATCCCTTGGATCACGGCGATTTCCAGTTACTGTTCGGTTCGATCTTCACTGTATTGATCGCCTTGGAGTTCAAGCACTCCATCATTCGTCCGGCGTTCAGGCACGGCAGCATCGTGCAGCTGCGAACAGTGATTCTTATCTCGCTCCTGGCCCTGAGTCGCAAATTCGTGATTCTTGATTCCGCTTCAACGCCCGCCGCCACTATCGCTGCATTGGGGTTTGCAACGCTGGTCTTGGGGATCATCTATTGGTTGTTCACAAAACGGGGTAGATGGCCGGAGGAATAGACGGCCCAGCCCTATTTCGTTGGGGGTTACCACCATCCCCTGCCAAAAGACGCCGTCGGGGTTTGACGAGTTCGAATCGTTTAGACGTGGTTGCAATTAAACACCCTGACGGTCGATGACCTCGATGAAGTTTCTGATCAGGGGGGATTGCTGGTTCTTTCTCCAGACGAAATAGATATCGCTTGAATCCAGACTGGGCGCCTGGTCAGCCTGAAACGTGTGCGCCTGACTGGCAAAACGATCCACGTAACTTTCCGGTACGCAGGCGAAACCTATCCCTTGCGCGATACAGGCGAAGATGGTCGGATACGATTCGATTTCCAGAATAGCCCTAGGCTGGATGCCGCTGCTTTCCAACCAGTTATCGACCTGTTGTCTGTAGTGGCATGTGCGACCGAATACATACAGTTCGAGCCCCGACAGGTCTTGAGGCGTGGGCGGGGAAAGTGATTTGGGCACTACTCTGAGCAAGCGCTCACGAAACGCTAATCGGCTATTCAGCAAGGGATGCTGGATCGGGCCGTCAGTAAGAATCAAATCAAGCTCGCCATCCATCAAAAGCCGCTCAAGGAATAGCGAGTGCTCCGGGCGAATGTGAACTTCGACCCCCGGTGCCTCAAGGCGATAGCGAACCAGGCGCTCTGGTAAATGATTGGCCAGCGCTACATCGAGCGCTCCGACGCGAAGCACTCCCTGGATGGAATCGTTCGAGAAGAGCGAGCGCGTTTCAGCTGCCAGGTCAATGAGCTGTTTGGCTTTTCGGTAGACCAGCCTGCCCTCGGGAGTGACCAGCAATCGGTTGTTTTCGCGGTTGAACAAAACGACGCCAAGTTGACTTTCGAGCTCTCGCAGTCTGGCCGTGATGTTCGAAGGCACACAATGCAGCGATGCGGCTGCCGCGGCTATCGTGCCGTGCTCGACGACGGCGCAAAGAAAGCCGAGCTGCGAAAGCTTCAATAGAATCTCCTTTTGTGATGGTCTGGCTCACATCTAGTCACTTTTAGTGATTGAGTGGGCAGCTTAACATTCTCCCATCAAGGGCTTCCAGCGTTGAACAGCCTGGCTGTTTGCGCAGAAATAGGCCTGGAATCGGGCCACGAGAAGCCTTTCAAGAGATGTTGGCCATGCAATGGGCCAACGCTGCCGTGGAGAAATAGATGCGCATACTGCATACCATGTTGCGTGTAGTGGACCTGGACAAATCCATTCACTTCTACACGAGGCTGCTTGGCATGAGCCTCTTGAGACGCAAAGACTTTCCAGAGGGCAAGTTCACACTGGCTTTCCTAGGTTATGGTCCGGAGACAGAGACGGTTGCATTGGAGCTGACGCGAAACTGGGGTCAACACAGCTACGAGCTCGGGGATGCTTACGGGCATGTCGCTATCGAGGTTGAAGATGCGGAAGCGTTATGCAGCCGTGCTGCGATCATGGGATATCGCGTTCCGCGACCTGCAGGTGTTATGAAACATGGGCGCACGATCATCGCGTTCATCGAGGACCCCAATGGCTATAAGGTTGAGTTGATTCAAAAAGGTACACAATTCGACTGAACGGGCGCCGCGAACGCGCGAATACGATCATTGACGTCCACCCATCACCACTCTCATTTTGAGGGGCTTGAAGTTTGAAGGCCTTTGCCGGATGAACGGATACGGTGGTCAGGATGCACTCTGATCTGCTGCAGCTTTATGTGAAAGCGACGCCCCTGTCCGGGGGCAACGAACCTGATTGATCTGCAGTTCAACTGACACGTTCCGGCTTCTTACACCATCCGGCGGGTTTCATCGTGGCGGCACGGTTGCTTTCTTCAAACGGGGTGGGTCGCGACCCACTCTTTGAGATGAGCAACAAAGCTGAGCACAGTCGGAGAGATGTTCTCTCTTGAAGGGTAGACCGCATACATTCCCACCGGCGCCTCAATGGTCCAATCGGACAACGCCTCGACCAGTGCTCCTGAATCGAGATCATCTCGGACGTGCCAGTCCATGAGCAGCGCTACGCCGTGTCCATCTATCGCCATCTGGCGAACCACTTCCCCAAGACTGGATGAAAACCGTTTGCGTATTTTGCAGGTTTTTTTGATGCCTGCGCGGGACATCGCCCAACTGGAATCCTTTCCGATGATGAGGCCATCCAATGTGGCCAACTCCTTTGGCGAGACAGGCATGCCCTGTTTTTCCCAATACTGGGGGGCGGCGCAAATCAGGCGTCGGGAATCAGCGATTCTTTGCGCAATCAGGGACGAGTCGGCCATCACGCCGTGTCGAATCGCGAGATCGGTACCATGGGCGGCCAGATCGACCAGTTGATCCGTCGGATGGAGATCAACGATGACACCAGGGTAGCGTTTGAGATAGCTGCTTACGACGCTCGATAAATAAGCTTGGGCAAATGTCGCGGAAGCGGTGACGCGCAGATGACCGGTAATCTCAGTCTTTTGAAAGAATCCTCGCTCGGCCTTCTCGACACTTTCGAGGATGCTCAAGGCATGCTGATACAGCTTCTCACCGTCCGAGGTGGGGCTGAGTTTGCGGGTGGTGCGGTTAAAAAGTCTCCGACCGACGCTGTCTTCAAGGGCCAGAAGACGCTTACTTCCACCTGCAGCCGTCATCCCCAGTCGTTCGGCAGCCGCTCGGATTGAGCCCTCCTCGAAAACGGCAGTAAACAAACGTAACTCATCGATGGAATCCAGCACGATTACCAACCAAAAGGACCGAAAGATTCAACGATCTTAGCGTATTTATCCTGTTTCATTGATGATAATTTATTCGCCTACAGTTCCTCGGAGTTAAGCACTTGAAAGCCATAGTGATAAATCAGCATGGTGGCTCGGACCTCTTCGTCGAAATTCAGACGGACGATCTCGTTGCGCGAGCGGGGCATGTGATTGTCGACGTGCGGGCGACAAGCGTGAATCCAGTGGACACGAAAATTCGTCGAGGCAGCGAAGGAACGGCTGGTCTGACTTTCCCGGCCACTCTCCACATTGATGTTTCGGGGGTAGTCAGCTCCGTCGGTACTGGTGTGACGCGCTTCAACCCAGGCGATGAAGTCTATGGCTGTTTCGGCGGCATCGTGGGGATTCCCGGTGCGCTGGCAGATCAGATGGAGGTCGATGCCCAGATGCTGGCGCTAAAACCCAAGTCGCTCTCTTTTGGCGAAGCAGCAAGCTTGCCGCTCGTGGCGATTACTGCATGGGAGGCGCTGATCGACCGTGCTTCGATCAAACCCAATGACAATGTCCTTGTACATGGTGGCACCGGCGGTGTCGGGCATATAGGCATTCAATTGGCCAAGGTGCTGGGAGCCAGGGTATCGACGACGGTTTCCACACCGGAAAAAGCGGAAATTGCCCGTCGGTTGGGCGCCGATGAAATTATTTTTTATAACAGCGAGACGCCTGAGGAATACAGTCAGCGAATCACTGAAGGAAAGGGATTCGATACGGTCTTCGATACCTTGGGCGGCGAGGTCTTACAGAACTCGCTGAAAGCCGCGAAGCTCAAGGGCCACGTCGTCTCGATCATCGGTTACGACACCTACGATCTGACCGAAATGCACTTCAAGGCATTGAGACTCGACCTGGTATTCATGGCTGTTTCGATCA
The DNA here is from genome assembly GCF_045764065.1 of Pseudomonas sp. Pseu.R1. NCBI lineage: Bacteria > Pseudomonadati > Pseudomonadota > Gammaproteobacteria > Pseudomonadales > Pseudomonadaceae > Pseudomonas > Pseudomonas sp. Pseu.R1. The sequence continues at coordinate 3,882,647 of NZ_JBJGEE020000001.1, forward strand.
TTCATAACCAAGACCGCAAGCACCATGGCGAGATCCTGCAAAGACTGGCTGCCCTGGTCGATCGCGGCTTGGTCAAGCCACTGATCGATGAGCGCCATGATTTCACTGCTGCGGGTGTCAGTGCGGCACATGATCGCCTAGAGTCAGGTCGTGCCATTGGCAAAGTCGTCATTGAGCGAAAGGCTTAGTCACGCCGACACAGGATCGTGTGCACCGGGCCCGCAAGACAGTGACTCAGTCTTCCCCTTCGACGAGTTCATGTGTGTCGTGCCGATAACCTGGATCTCGACCAGGCCGCCATCTCGCAGCACCGCAGATTCAAATTGTTGGCTGCACGGCCGACGCCATGGATATCTTCGATACACCCGTGCCAGCCAATGCGCTCTCTCTTTATTTAACGCTTACAAGCAGGAGGTTTGATGACCACCCCTCTGACACTGATTGCCACTTTGATCGCCAAGGCCGGGTTTGAAGCCGAACTCGAGGAGATGCTGCAGCGCCTGCAAGGCCCGAGCCGAGCCGAAGCGGATTGCATCCAGTACGACTTCCATCGTGATGCCGAGCAGGCTCGCACTTTCCACATGATCGAACAGTGGCGCACTGAAGGGGCGCTGACTGCTCACGAAGCGACACCGCATTTTCAGGCCGCGCTCCCTTTCATCGAGCGTGCTGCTGAAAAGCTCACCATCACGAAAATGTATCGCATCTCCTGAGGTTCTTCGAATGAAAGCCATTGCACACTTCAAATGCCTGCCTATCGAACATCCCGACGCCTTGGTGGAGATCGATATACCCGAGCCAGTGCCGAAGCCGCGCGACCTGCTCGTAGAGGTAAAGGCCGTATCGGTCAATCCTGTCGATACCAAGGTGCGACAGGGCTACGTACCGCACGAAGACGAAAGCCAGCCCCGTATCCTCGGATGGGACGCTACCGGCGTGGTCAAGTCGGTCGGCAGCGACGTGACGCTGTTCAAGCCTGGTGACAGGGTCTGGTACGCCGGATCGTTGATCCGCCCGGGAAGTAACAGTGAGCTGCAACTGGTGGACGAGCGTATCGTCGGTTCAATGCCCCAATCGCTGGATTTCAGCCAGGCTGCGGCATTGCCACTGACTTCCCTGACCGCCTGGGAGTTACTCTTCGATCGCCTCGGTGTCGCACGTGATACCACCGACCGGGGCGAAACGCTGCTCATCGTCGGCGCTGCGGGCGGGGTGGGTTCGATCCTGACTCAGTTGGCGCGTCAACTGACCGGACTAACAATCATCGGCACGGCTTCGCGCCCGGAAACCCAGGCCTGGGTCACCGAGCTGGGTGCGCATCACGTCATCGACCATACCAAGCCACTCAGCGAAGAGCTCAAGCGCATTGGCATTGCACAAGTCAGCTATGTCGCAAGCCTGACCCAGACTGATCGGCACTACGAGCAAATCATCGAATCACTGAAGCCTCAGGGCAGGCTGGGCCTGATCGATGATCCGGCCACGCTTGACGCTGTGCCGCTGAAGCGTAAGAGCCTGTCGTTGCACTGGGAGCTGATGTATACCCGCTCGCTTTACGAAACCGAGGACATGCAGGAGCAGCACAACATCCTCAACGAAATTGCGCGGCACGTCGATTCGGGTCTCTTGCGCACCACTCTTGGCGATAACTACGGACGCCTCAGCGCAGAAAATCTTCGTCGTGCCCATGCTCTACTGGAAAGCGGCAAGGCGAAAGGCAAGATCGTTCTGGAGGGCTTCTAAGAGGTACCACAGAAACGACTGGGTAATCTCCAGCTCCAGGTACCCATCACGCAAACCGTGTTGCTTCAGGCGCCTGGACACGCGTGGAAAGCACCCCGCTTCGGCGGGGCTTTTTTATGCCGGAAAGAAAATAAAACATCTGCTTTTTATAGCGAAATGGCTGTTCAACATCGTTATTCGGTCTTTCAGTTTTAACGATTTCGCAGGCACAGTATCCCGACAACACCCATCAAAGGAGCTGACTGCATGAGCCTCAAACTTGGCGACATCGCCCCCGACTTCGAACAGCAATCCAGCCAGGGTCCGATCAAGTTTCACGAATGGCTGGGCAACCAGTGGGGCGTTCTGTTTTCCCACCCTGCCGACTTCACACCGGTGTGCACCACCGAGCTGGGTTTTACGGCCAAGCTCAAAGACGAGTTCGACAAGCGCAACGTCAAAGCTATCGCCCTTTCCGTGGACCCGGTCGATTCCCATATCAAGTGGATCGATGACATCAACTCCACCCAGAACACTATCGTGAATTTCCCGATTCTGGCTGACGCGGATCGCAAGGTGTCCGAGCTGTATGACCTGATTCACCCGAATGCCAGCGAAACCCTGACCGTGCGTTCGTTGTTCGTGATCGACCCAAACAAGAAGGTACGTCTGACCATTACCTACCCGGCCAGTACGGGTCGTAACTTCCACGAAATCCTGCGGGTGATCGACTCGCTGCAACTGACCGACAGCCACAAGGTGGCGACTCCGGCGAACTGGAAAGACGGTGATGACGTGGTGATCGTGCCGTCGATCAAGGACGAGGAAGAGATCAAGCAACGCTTTCCGAAGGGCTACAAGGCCGTCACGCCGTACCTGCGCCTGACGCCGCAGCCCAACCGCTGACAGACCTGCTTCAACCACGACATTCGGGCCGATTTATCGGCCCTTTTTTTATGCGGCCCGCTGCAAACTTACTGCGGGAAATTTTATGTTGATTGGCCAATCCCTTTCGCCACCAAGGCGGCTCCTACAAAGATCGGGCTGAATTCAAATCTCGCGTTTGACACTGAACCTGTGGGAGCCGGCTTGCTGGCGAATATGGTGTGTCATGCGAAGCAGTGACGCCTGACGCCCTGAATTCGCCAGCAAGTCGACTCCCGCAGAATCGACGTATTGCTTGTTATTCATTCTGGTGCTAACCAAATGAATAAATATGATTTTAAAGAATATGAACCCGCTGTTAATGTCTCTCCGTCCCGGCGATTTCGTCGGCCATGAATCCCCATGAACACCTTACTTGCCCGCCATCGGACAAGCAGGTGCCACCTGAAAGCTACTAGCAAAGGAGCGTGCCATGCGCACTGTCATTTTGCGTCGAGGCCTGGTCGCTCTGTTTGCTGCGGCGGTGTCCTTTGGCGTTCTAACCCAGGCTCAAGCCGACACCCTGCGTATCGGTTATCAAAAGTACGGCACGCTGGTGCTGCTCAAGGCCAAAGGCTCGCTGGAAAAGAAACTGGCCGAGCAGGGCGTGCAGGTGCAATGGACTGAGTTCCCCGGCGGCCCACAACTGTTGGAAGGCCTCAATGTCGGCTCCATCGATTTCGGCGTGACCGGCGAGACTCCACCGGTGTTCGCACAGGCTGCGGGCGCTGATCTGCTTTACGTCGCATCTGAGCCGCCTGCACCGACCAGCGAAGCGCTGCTGGTGCCCAAGGATTCGCCAATCAAATCGGTGGCAGATCTCAAAGGCAAGAAAGTCGCCCTCAACAAAGGTTCCAATGTGCATTACCTGCTGGTGCGCGCGCTGGAAGAGGCTGGTCTGAAATACACCGACATCCAGACCGTGTTCCTGCCGCCAGCAGATGCCCGCGCAGCATTCGAACGCGGCGCCGTCGACGCCTGGGTCATCTGGGATCCGTACCAGGCTGCGGCCGAGCAACAGCTTCAGGCGCGTACCTTGCGTGATGGCAAGGGCATCGTCGACAACAACCAGTTCTATCTGGCGACCAAGCCCTACGCACAGCAACATCCGAAAGTGATTCAGACCCTGGTCGAAGAAGTGCGCGCCGTAGGCGAGTGGTCCAAGGCCAACCCGGATGAAGTCACCAAGCAAGTCGCGCCACTGCTCGGTCTGCCGGAAGACATCACCAAAATCTCGGTCAAGCGCCAGGGTTACGGAGCGCTGTTCATCAGCCCGGAAACCATCGCGGCTCAACAGAAAATCGCCGACACCTTCTATCAACTGAAGTTGATCCCTAAACCGCTCAGCATCGCCGATGTGATCTGGACGCCACCTGCTGCTGTCGCGAAAGCGCAGTAAGCCTGGGCATTGAGAGGAGACAACTCCATGAGCGTGGAAAGAATCACTCAAAGACTGGCGCCTTGGCTGCTACCGGTCTTGCTGCTGGCGATCTGGCAACTGGCGGTCAGTGCCGGTTGGCTGTCCACTCGAATTCTGCCTGCGCCAAGCGCGGTCATCGAAGCGGGCGTGACGCTGGTGCGCAGTGGCGAAATCTGGACTCACCTGGCCATCAGCGGCTGGCGTGCGGCGATCGGTTTTGCCATCGGCGGCGGTATCGGTCTGACGCTGGGCTTCATCACTGGGCTGTCCAAGTGGGGCGAACGCCTGCTCGACAGCTCGGTGCAGATGATTCGTAACGTGCCACACCTGGCGCTGATTCCGCTGGTGATCCTGTGGTTCGGTATCGACGAGAGCGCGAAGATTTTTCTGGTAGCGCTGGGCACGTTGTTCCCGATTTACCTGAACACCTATCACGGCATTCGTAACATCGATCCGGCGCTGGTAGAGATGTCGCGCAGCTACGGTCTTTCAGGCTTCGCGCTGTTCCGGCATGTGATTTTGCCAGGCGCAATGCCTTCGATTCTGGTGGGTGTGCGTTTCGCGCTGGGCTTCATGTGGCTGACGCTGATCGTCGCCGAAACCATCTCGGCCAGCTCCGGCATTGGCTATTTGGCGATGAATGCGCGTGAGTTTCTACAAACCGATGTGGTGGTTCTGGCCATCGTGCTGTACGCCGTTCTCGGCAAACTGGCAGACCTCGCAGCGCGCGGTCTGGAGCGGGTCTGCCTGCGTTGGCACCCGGCGTATCAAGTGGCAAAAGGTGGCGCACGATGAGCACGCTTCAACAACCGGCAAACCTGTTGCGCGGCATCCCGCTGCAAGTGCGCAAACTGAAGAAAACCTTTGGCTCGCGGGAAGTCCTCAAAGACATCGACCTGCATATTCCGGCGGGGCAGTTCGTTGCCGTCGTCGGTCGCAGCGGCTGTGGCAAAAGCACGTTGCTACGCCTGTTGGCGGGCCTCGATCAACCATCGAGCGGGCAATTGCTGGCAGGCAATGCGTCGCTGGCGGACGCCCGTGAAGACACCCGCCTGATGTTTCAGGAAGCGCGCTTGCTGCCGTGGAAACGCATTATCGATAACGTCGGTCTGGGCCTCAGTGGCGACTGGCGCGGCAAGGCCCTTGAAGCGCTGGCAGCGGTTGGTCTGGCTGAGCGCGCCAACGAATGGCCTGCGGCGCTGTCAGGTGGCCAAAAGCAACGAGTGGCCTTGGCTCGCGCCTTGATCCACGAACCGCGTTTGTTGCTGCTGGACGAACCGCTTGGCGCGCTGGATGCCCTGACGCGAATTGAAATGCAGCAGTTGATCGAAGACCTCTGGCAGAAGCACGGCTTTACGGTTTTGCTGGTGACCCATGACGTCAGCGAGGCAGTGGCGATTGCTGATCGTGTCTTGCTGATCGAAGAAGGGCGCATCGGCCTCGACTTGCACGTCGACCTGCCCCGTCCTCGCGCTCGCGGCTCGTATCGACTGGCCGCGCTGGAGACAGAAGTCCTTAACCGCGTGCTGTCGCTTCCTGGCAGCCCGCCCGAACCCGAACCCACTTCACCGCTGCCCACGCAACTGCGTTGGGCCAACTAACCCGGGCGCAATGTCGCGCCTGGCACTGATCTCACAAAAGGAAGCCCTACCATGACTATCAAAGCCATCAACGTCCGCAACCAGTTCAAAGGCACCATCAAGGAAATCGTCACCGGTGACGTACTGTCTGAAATCGACGTACAAACCGCCTCCGGCATCGTCACTTCCGTGATCACCACTCGTTCGGTCAAAGAGCTTGAACTGGCCGTTGGCAGCGAAGTGATCGCGTTCGTGAAATCCACCGAGGTGTCGATCGCCAAGTTGTGATCGATGCGCTGTGAACAACCCCGAAGGGTGCGAGCCCTTCGGGGTTTTTTGCTTCTGGGAGTAGCACGCGGACTTCATGGGAGTGCGCTCGCCTGCGGCGAACGATTACGAGGTATCTCTAACACGTCGCGCCTGAGATGCCATATCGCGACAGAGTTAGCTCTCACAGTGAGTAACGTCTGTTGTTATGTCGGACTCAGGAGAAAGACGCTGCGCGGGCTGCTGTAGGACGCTTCTGAATTTTTGGGACATGGCTGACAGCTCTTAACAGAGGGGATTGTCATCCCTACATTCGATCCGTCTTTTACTAAGTCGGACGTCGAGATTATGAGAATACCGCGTGCGCCGGAAGGGGTTAACCTGACTTTGAACCTGCATTGGGCTCGCCAAAAGAAGGTGCTCTACAAATACGGTCGCGGTGCGTTGCTGTGGCGATGGTTTTATGAGCAGGTTCGCAATGGAGGACCGTGGGATTTCAAGCAGCAAGGCGCGGAGTATCAAGACTTTGGAAACTTCCATTATGGTGCTGTTGGCACGGCGGCCGGCTTTTCAAGTTTGTACTTCAGCGAGCTGCAGGTTTTGCCCAGTTCAGGGCGGGTACAACGGAGGAGGACATAACGTGGGTAGACTGGTTCTCGTTTCCTTATGGTGACGACAGGAATGACCAGATGATGATTCTGGAGGGCATTAAATATGCGATTTGCCATCCGCTGTAGCACTAAGTTAACGGCGTGGCTTCTGGCTACTCTGTGCGTCGTTCTGCTTGGTTGGATTTTGCTCAACCGCCAGCCTTCGCCTGTATTATCGGAAATCGTTGGCCGCTATCCCATAGGAAATGCCGGGATGGTCTACGCCGTCCTCACCGATGCAGGCGGGGCGACCTCTTCTTTTGTTTATCGCTACTTTCTCTATCAGCGCATGGACGATGATCAATTGGCGTTGAAGGCAATGGCACGCGATGGGAAGGCGTTTTTGGTGACACGCGATCCGCTTGCCAGAGTTGCAGTAGTGGAGGGGAGGGTGAAGGTTTCAGTCGGAAAACAGGTTTATCGATTCCATAGTCCTGCCGCCTTGACGGTGGACGGCCAGGACATGCTCGTTGATGTTTGGCTTGATGCTCGTATAGAGACACAGTCGGCAGAGGTGGTGCGCTAGTCAGGACACCACGAGTCAGGGTTGAACTGCGATTCCCCGTGGGAGCGGGATGGTCTCAGATTGCCGTGTGTTTCGGCAAAAACGGCGGCAGGTACAGCCCCAGATACGCGTCGAACACCCGCTGACCTTCCTCGGCCATGCGCGGGGTGATGCTGTCGTGCAGTTGCACTGAGCGCGCGTATACGCGGTCGGCGAGTTCCAGTGCCAGAGCGAAGACTTCCACGTCATCCGGCAAGGCGGGTAACTGGAAGTGTTTGGCGAACAGTGCGTACATCAGTTCGCCCAGTTCAACGTCGTGTTGACGGTCCGCCTGGGTGACTTCGGTCAGCCCATGCTGCGCGAGGATCAACTGGCGAGCGGCGGCGTCTTCGCTGTAGATGACCAACATGCGATTTTCCACCAGGCGTGACAGGTCGTGCCAGGTGTTGAGTTGTGCGTGATCGATCGGCTGTTGCAGGCTTTCGCGAAAGGCCGCGTGAACGTCGGCGGTCAGGGCTTCGAGCAGTGCCGGGACGCTGGCAAAAAAGTGATAGACCGACGAGGGCGGAATTCCCGCGCGCTCGGCCACGCTGTAAATCGACAGGCTCGCCACGCCGTCGGCAGCCAACAGCGTGCGGGCGGCATCGAGGATGGAATCGATCCGGGCCTGGCTGCGTGCGCGGGGTTTGCGGGGTGTGGCGGGGCGGGTCATTGAGTGCTCTCTTGATCGGGGTCGGAGGCATTGTACGCGAGGCATTCGGCAGTGGCGCCTGCCGATGTCATCGCGAGCAAGCTCACTCCTACAGGTGCGCGAAATCCTGTTGATCGTGCCCACGCTCTGCGTGGGCATGCATTCTGTGACGCTCTGCGTCACCCCGGCGATGGACGCGGAGCGTCCTGGGCGGCGTTACCACGCGGAGCGTGGGAACGATCAATCCCATCTCATGATGTCCCGTCTAAAATAAAAAACGCCCTCAACCACGCGGTTTGAGGGCGTTCTTTTTAATTCACACAGCCGTCACACCGTGTGCAGATACCAGTTGTACTCAAGGTCGGAGATGGAGTGCTCGAACTCTTCCAGCTCACTTTCCTTACAGGCCACGAAGATATCGATGTACTTCGGATCGATGTACTTGGCCATGATCTCGCTGTCGTCCAGCTCGCGCAGGGCGTCGCGCAGGTTGTTCGGCAGGCTTTGTTCGTGTTGCTCGTACGAGTTGCCTTCAACCGGCGCAGGCGGCTCGACCTTGTTGGTCAGGCCGTGGTGAATACCGGCCAGCACCGACGCCATCAGCAGGTACGGGTTGGCATCGGCACCGGCAACGCGGTGTTCGATACGCACGGCATCCGCAGTGCCGGTCGGAACGCGAACGGCGACCGTACGGTTGTCCAGCCCCCAGGTGGGCGAGTTGGGCACGTAGAACTGAGCACCGAACCGGCGATACGAGTTGACGTTCGGGCAAAGGAACGCCATCTGCGCCGGTAGGGTCTCGAGCACACCGCCGATCGCGTGACGCAGCGCGGCGTTCTGCTCGGGATCCTCACTGGTGAAGATGTTTTTGCCATCGCGGTCCAGAACCGAGATGTGGACGTGCAGACCATTACCCGCCTGACCTGGATACGGCTTGGCCATGAAAGTGGAATCCATCTCATGGTCGTAGGCGATGTTCTTGATCAGTCGTTTGAGCAGTACCGCGTAGTCGCAGGCTTTCAGCGCGTCGGCGGTGTGGTGCAGGTTGACTTCGAACTGCGCTGGGGCACTTTCCTTGACGATGGCGTCGGCCGGGATGCCTTGCTCTTTCGCACCTTCCAGAATGTCCTGGAGGCAATCGACGTATTCGTCGAGGTCGTCGATCAGGTAGACCTGTGTCGAGTGCGGGCGTTTGCCAGAGATTGGCGAGCGCGGGGGTTGTGGACGACCGTTCACGTTCTCCTGGTCGATCAGGTAGAACTCCAGCTCGAACGCCGCGCAGATGGTCAGGCCAAGTTCGTCGAACTTGGTCACCACTTGGCGCAGCACTTCACGCGGGTCGGCGAAGAACGGCTCGCCTTCCAGCTCGTGCATGGTCATCAATAGTTGTGCGGTCGGACGCTTCTGCCAAGGCTCGTTGCACAGAGTGTCGGGAATGGGATAACAGATTCGGTCTGCGTCACCGATGTCCAGGCCCAGGCCGGTGCTTTCCACCGTCGAGCCATTGATATCCAGTGCGAAAAGAGAAGCCGGGAGGTTAATGCCTTTCTCGTAAACCTTATGGAGGCTGGTGCGTTCGATGCGCTTGCCGCGCACCACTCCATTCATATCTGCAATCAGAAGGTCAACGTATAGAACCTCAGGATGTTCCTTAAGGAACGCGTTCGCTTCGTTGAGCTGAACGGCACGCGGGGGTACCGACATGATGCAACACCTTTGTTGTTGAAAATATCAATCATCGAGCATTACGGGGTTCAGTCAATCCGAAAGCCCAGATGAAGTCAAGAGAGCCCTGTTTTGCCCTAAAACGGCGCCTTGCGGCCATTTTTGCCGTGTTTTAGGGCGTAAATATGCCGTTGGAGGTCTCGGGAACTGCGATCTTGAGCGGGGCGTGTTTTATTTTTTACGGGGTTGTTGTGTAAAAAAATGAACAAGGCTAAGCTCGGTTGCAACCCATAACAGCAATAACGCCGGGGGTCACATGTCTCGCCTTCCGCTGATCGGCGTCACAGCCTGCACTCAGCAAATCGGCTCGCATGCCTATCACATCAGCGGCGACAAGTACGTCCGCGCAGTCGCCGTCGCTGCCAAGGGCTTGCCGCTGATTTTGCCGTCACTGGCAGAGCTCATCGATCCGGCCGATATCCTCTCGGTGGTCGATGGTTTGCTCTTCACCGGATCTCCCTCCAACGTCGAACCCTATCACTATAGCGGTCCAGCCAGCGCGCCAGGCACTGCTCATGATCCTGCACGCGACGCCACCACCTTACCCCTTATTCGCGCCGCTGTGGCTGCTGGCGTGCCGGTATTGGGGATTTGCCGTGGTTTTCAGGAGATGAATGTGGCGTTTGGCGGCAGTCTGCATCAGAAGGTTCATGAGACTGGAACCTTTATGGATCATCGTGAGCCAGACAACGAACCCGTTGAAATTCAATATGCTCCGAGTCATCCGATGCACATTGAGCCGGGTGGTATGTTGGCTGGATTGGGATTGCCAGAAGAAATTCGTGTCAATTCAATTCACGGTCAGGGAATCGAGCGTCTTGCACCCGGTCTGCGCGTCGAAGCCACCGCGCCGGATGGCTTGATTGAAGCGATCTCCGTACCATCGGGCGCGTCTTTTGCTTCGGCCGATGTATTCGCGCTTGGCGTTCAGTGGCACCCGGAGTGGCAAGTCACGCAGAACCCCGACTATCTTTCAATTCTGCAGGCATTTGGCGATGCCTGCCGAAAACGGGCAAGACAGCGTGACGCCGAAGCGTCCAGATAGCCCCTGCTAGCTAATTCAGCTACCAGGACACCGAAAACCCTGAGGTATTTATGAGTACCAACCTCGACCAGCTCACCGATTGGTTGAAAGAACACAGGATTACCGAAGTCGAGTGCATGATCTCCGACCTCACCGGTATCACTCGCGGCAAGATTTCCCCGACCAACAAGTTCATTGCCGAAAAGGGCATGCGCCTGCCGGAAAGCGTTCTGCTGCAAACCGTGACCGGGGACTACGTCGAAGACGACATCTATTACGAGCTACTGGACGCTGCCGACATCGATATGTTCTGCCGTCCTGACCAGAATGCGGTGTTTCTGGTCCCTTGGGCCATCGAGCCTACTGCGCAGGTGATTCACGACACCTACGACAAGCAGGGCAACCCCATCGAGCTGTCGCCGCGCAACGTCTTGAAGAAAGTGCTCAAGCTCTACGCCGATCAAGGCTGGCAGCCGATCGTGGCGCCGGAGATGGAGTTTTACCTGACCAAGCGCAGCGACGACCCTGACTACCCGTTGCAGCCGCCGGTAGGCCGTTCGGGCCGTCCGGAAACCGGTCGCCAGTCCTTCTCTATCGAAGCGGCGAACGAATTCGATCCGCTGTTCGAAGACGTCTACGACTGGTGCGAACTGCAGAATCTGGACCTTGATACCCTGATTCACGAAGACGGCACGGCGCAGATGGAAATCAACTTCCGTCACGGTGACGCGCTGCATCTGGCCGACCAGATTCTGGTGTTCAAGCGCACCATGCGTGAGGCCGCGCTCAAGCATGACGTGGCGGCGACCTTCATGGCCAAGCCCATGACCGGCGAGCCAGGCAGCGCCATGCACCTGCACCAGAGCATCATCGACATCGAGACGGGCAAAAGCATCTTCTCCAATGAAGACGGGACCATGAGCCAGTTGTTCCTGCAGCACATTGGTGGTCTGCAGAAGCTGATTCCCGAACTGTTGCCGCTGTTCGCGCCCAATGTCAACTCGTTCCGCCGCTTCCTGCCCGACACCTCGGCGCCCGTGAACGTGGAGTGGGGCGAAGAAAACCGCACCGTGGGCCTGCGTGTTCCGGATGCCTCGCCGCAGAACCGCCGCGTTGAAAACCGCCTGCCGGGCGCCGACGCCAACCCGTATCTGGCCATCGCCGCGAGCCTGTTGTGCGGCTTCATCGGCATGGTCGAAGGGTTGAATCCGAGCGCGCCGGTGGTGGGCCGTGGCTACGAGCGCCGCAACCTGCGCCTGCCGTTGACCATCGAGGATGCGCTGGAGCGGATGGAAAACAGCAAGACCGTCGAGAAATACCTCGGCAAGACCTTCGTCACCGGCTACGTCGCGGTCAAGCGCGCCGAGCACGAAAACTTCAAGCGTGTGATCAGTTCCTGGGAGCGGGAATTCCTGCTCTTTGCCGTCTGAAGTCTATGGGCGCCGTCGAGCCTGGGAAGTCAGACGGCGCCCACACGCGATACGCAGCTAATGGAGTGGTTCATGAGTTCCAACAATCCGCAAACCCGCGAATGGCAAGCGCTCAGCAACGATCATCACCTAGCGCCGTTCAGCGACTTCAAACAGCTTAAAGAGAAAGGCCCGCGCATCATCACCCACGCCAAGGGCGTTTACCTCTGGGACAGCGAAGGCAACAAGATCCTCGACGGCATGGCTGGGCTGTGGTGCGTGGCGGTGGGGTATGGCCGCGACGAATTGGCCGAGGCTGCCAGCCAGCAGATGCGCGAGCTGCCTTACTACAACCTGTTCTTCCAGACCGCGCACCCGCCTGCGTTGCAACTGGCCAAAGCGATTTCCGAAATTGCCCCCGACGGCATGAACCACGTGTTCTTCACCGGTTCCGGCTCCGAAGGCAACGACACCGTGCTGCGTCTGGTTCGTCATTACTGGGCGATCAAAGGCAAGCCGAGCAAGAAGACCATCATCAGCCGCAAGAATGGCTATCACGGCTCTACCGTGGCGGGCGCGAGCCTGGGCGGTATGACCTACATGCACGAGCAGGGCGACCTGCCGATTCCGGGCATCGTCCACATTCCGCAGCCTTATTGGTTCGGCGAAGGCGGCGACATGACCCCGGACGAGTTCGGCGTCTGGGCCGCCGAGCAACTGGAAAAGAAAATTCTCGAACTGGGCGTGGACAACGTCGGTGCGTTCATCGCCGAGCCGATCCAGGGCGCGGGTGGCGTGATCGTCCCGCCAGACACCTACTGGCCAAAGATCAAAGAGATCCTCGCCAAGTACGACATCCTGTTCGTGGCTGATGAAGTGATCTGTGGCTTTGGCCGCACGGGTGAGTGGTTCGGTAGCGATTTCTACGACCTCAAGCCGGACCTGATGACCATCGCCAAGGGCCTGACCTCCGGTTATATCCCCATGGGCGGCGTGATTGTGCGAGACGAAGTGGTCGCGGTGCTCAATGAGGGTGGCGATTTCAACCACGGCTTCACCTATTCCGGTCACCCGGTGGCGGCGGCGGTGGGTCTGGAAAACATCCGCATCCTGCGCGAAGAGAAGATCGTCGACCGGGTGAAAGCAGAAACGGCACCATACTTGCAAAAGCGTTTGCGTGAGTTGAGCGATCATCCTTTGGTGGGTGAAGTTCGGGGTGTCGGCATGCTCGGCGCCATCGAACTGGTGAAGGACAAAGCCACTCGCGAACGCTATGCCGATCTCGGCGTGGGCATGATCTGCCGGACATTCTGCTTCAATAACGGACTGATCATGCGCGCGGTGGGGGACACGATGATCATCTCGCCGCCGCTGGTGATCAGCTTTGCAGAGATTGATGAGTTGGTGGAAAAGGCACGCAAATGCCTGGACCTGACGTTGGCCGAGTTGAGTAAGTGATGGACTGTAGGAGTGAGCTTGCTCGCGATTGCGGTTGTCACTCGCAGATGCAGCGTCTGATTGGACGCTATCGTCCGGATGTTGCCCAGACCAAGCTCACTCCTACAAAGAGACAGGTTGTTAGCGTGCAGATGAAATCTTTGAAAGTTATGCAACAAGGCAGGCCGCTCTGCTTGTAAGCCCGCCCAGGAAATTGCCAGACTAACGGTTGTTTTAGTCGCCGCTAACATAAAACATTGGAGCTGTACGAATGAAGAAATTTGGCAAAACCCTTCTCGCCTTGTCCCTGATGGGCGCAGTGGCTGCTGCGAACGCCGATGACAAAGTTCTGCACGTCTATAACTGGTCCGATTACATCGCGCCAAACACCATCGCCGACTTCGAAAAAGAGTCGGGTATCAAAGTGGTGTACGACGTCTTCGACAGCAACGAGACCCTGGAAGCCAAACTGCTGGCGGGCAAATCGGGCTACGACATCGTCGTACCGTCGAACAACTTCCTGGCCAAACAGATCAAGGCCGGTGTTTATCAAGAGCTGGACAAGTCCAAGCTGCCTAACTACAAAAACCTCGACCCTGCGCTGTTGAAGGCCGTGTCGGTCAGCGACCCGGATAACAAGCACGCCTTCCCGTACATGTGGGGTTCGATCGGTATCGGTTTCAACCCTGAGAAAGTCAAGGCCGCGCTGGGCGCCGACGCACCGACCAACTCGTGGGATCTGCTGTTCAAGCCTGAAAACGCCGCCAAGCTGAAAGCCTGTGGCATCAGCTTCCTCGATTCTCCGACCGAAATGCTGCCAGTCGCGCTGCATTACCTGGGCCTGCCAACCGACAGCCAGAAGAAAGAAGACATCGAGAAAGCCGAAGCGCTGTTCAAGAAGATTCGTCCTTCGGTCACCTACTTCCACTCCTCCAAGTACATCTCGGACCTGGCCAACGGCAACATCTGCGTAGCCGTGGGTTACTCGGGGGACGTGTATCAGGCCAAGGCCCGTGCTGAAGAAGCCGGTGGCAAGGTCAAAGTCAGCTACAACATTCCGAAAGAGGGTGCTGGCAGCTTCTACGACATGGTCGCGATCCCTAAAGACGCCGAGAACGTCGAAGGCGCCTACAAGTTCATGAACTTCATTCTGCAACCGAAGGTGATGGCTGAAATCACCAACGCTGTTCACTTCCCGAACGGTAACAAGGCTGCGACCGAGTTCGTCGACAAGGAAATTACTTCCGACCCGGGCGTTTATCCGCCAGCCGATGTTCTGGCCAAGTTGTATGCGATTGCTGACCTGCCTGCAGCGACTCAGCGTCTGATGACCCGCAGCTGGACCAACATCAAATCGGGCAAATAAGCCTGGTCGAAGCGTGCCGCCCCGTTGCGGCACGTTCACCCGATTCCTTATGGAACGGACGCTGTTGAGGCATCACTGAAGGACCTGTGGGAGTGAGCTTGTTCACGAAAAAAGCGGTACATCCACCCCCCATCGTAGGCGGTTGAAAGTCCCTCTTCGTGAGCAAGCTCACTCCTACAGAAATCCGCGTTTTCCGCCACCTGCGCGGGCAGATAAAAAGTTTTTTTGCGAGAAGGGTTTATCGAGGGTAAGTTGCGCGCCGGATTTGTCACAGGCAGCCACTACTGTCGTCGGCAGAGCCAACAGGCTCACCCACTGAAAAGGACTGCAAACGTGTCTATTTCTTTATTTTCCAAAGGCTTGTTGTTGGGAGCCGGTCTGACGCTCGCCGTCGGCGCATACGCGGAATCCACCGTCCGCATTTATAACTGGTCCGATTACATCGGCACCACGACCCTCGCGGATTTCGAGTCCACGACGGGGATCAAGACCAAATACGATGTTTTCGATTCCAACGAAACCCTGGAAGGCAAGCTGCTGGCCGGTCACACCGGTTATGACGTCGTTGTCCCCTCCAACCACTTCCTTGGCAAGCAGATCAAGGCCGGCGCGTTCCAGAAGCTCGACAAGTCGCAACTCCCCAACTATTCCAACCTCGATCCTGAACTGATGAAGCGCCTGGAGAAGAACGATCCGGGTAATCAGTACGCGGTGCCATACCTGTGGGGCACCAACGGGATTGGCTACAACGTCGACAAGATCAAGGAAGTGCTGGGTGTCGACACCATCGATTCCTGGGCCGTGCTGTTCGAACCCGAGAACATCAAGAAGCTGCAGAAGTGCGGTGTCGCGTTCCTCGATTCGGCAGACGAAATGATACCCGCCGTGCTGAATTACATGGGCTTGAACCCGAACAGCACCGACGAAAAAGACTACAAGAAGGCCGAGGACAAGCTGCTGAAAGTGCGTCCCTACGTGACCTACTTCAACTCCTCCAAATACATCACGGACTTGGCCAACGGCGACATCTGCATCGCGGCCGGTTTCTCGGGTGACGTGTTCCAGGCCAAGGCTCGTGCGGAAGAAGCGGGCAAGGGCGTGAACATCGCCTATTCGATCCCGAAAGAGGGCGGCAATCTGTGGTTCGACATGCTGGCGATTCCGGCAGACGCACCCGATGTCAAAGCTGCCCACGCTTTTATCAACTACATCCTCAAGCCTGACGTGATCGCCAAGGTCAGTGACCAGGTGGGTTACGCCAACCCGAACCCGGCTTCAGGTGACCTGATGGATCAGGAAATCCGCAACGACGAGTCGGTTTATCCGTCCGCGGAAGTACAGAAGCGGCTGTACGTCAACTCCGAGTTGCCACCGAAAATCCAGCGTGTGATGACGCGTAGCTGGACCAAGATCAAATCCGGTAAATAAAGACCTGGCGCCCGGCCGTACCGGTCGGGCGCAAAAACAGTTGGGAGTTTCACCCATGGCAGTTGCCTCCGGCGCCTACAAAAAAGCCCTTGAGGGTGGTCAGCAACCTAAGCAGGTGCTGGTCAAAATCGATCGGGTCACCAAGAAATTCGACGAGACGGTTGCTGTGGACGATGTGTCTCTGCAGATCAACAAAGGCGAAATCTTCGCCTTGCTTGGCGGTTCCGGCTCAGGCAAGTCCACACTTCTGCGTATGCTCGCCGGTTTCGAACGACCGACCGAGGGACGAATTTTCCTCGACGGCGTCGACATCACCGACATGCCGCCATACGAACGTCCGATCAACATGATGTTCCAGTCCTACGCGCTGTTCCCGCACATGACCGTGGCGCAGAACATTGCCTTCGGCTTGCAGCAGGACAAGCTGCCCAAGGAAGAGATCGAGTCCCGCGTGGCCGAGATGCTCAAACTGGTGCAGATGACCCAGTACGCCAAGCGCAAGCCGCATCAGCTGTCTGGCGGTCAACGTCAGCGTGTGGCGCTGGCCCGCTCGTTGGCCAAGAAGCCGAAGTTGCTGTTGCTCGACGAGCCGATGGGCGCGCTGGACAAAAAATTGCGCTCGCAGATGCAACTGGAACTGGTGGAAATCATTGAGCGCGTGGGCGTGACCTGCGTGATGGTGACCCACGACCAGGAAGAGGCCATGACCATGGCCCAACGCATCGCGATCATGCACCTGGGCTGGATCGCACAGATCGGCAGCCCTGTGGATATCTACGAAACCCCGACCAGCCGTCTGGTCTGTGAGTTCATCGGCAACGTCAACCTGTTCGACGGCGAAGTCATCGAAGACATGGAAGGTCACGCGCTGATCAAAAGCCCCGAGCTTGAGCGCAACATCTATGTGGGCCACGGCATCAGCACGTCGGTGGAAGACAAGCACATCACCTACGCGATCCGTCCGGAAAAACTGCTCATTACCACTGAGCAACCGACGTATGAATACAACTGGTCCCGCGGCAAGGTGCACGACATCGCTTATTTGGGCGGTCACTCGGTGTTCTACGTGCAACTGGCCTGCGGCAAGCTGGTTCAGTCGTTCGTGGCCAACGCTGAACGCCGTGGCGCACGCCCGACCTGGGACGACGAAGTCTACGTCTGGTGGGAAGACGACAGCGGCGTGGTACTGCGCTCATGAAAATTCGAAAAGTAAAACGTGCGTTCAATCGCATCACGCCCAGTGGCCGCCACGCGGTCATCGGCGTTCCGTTTCTATGGCTGTTCCTGTTCTTCGCACTGCCGTTTCTGATCGTCATCAAGATCAGTTTCGCTGAAGCCGACGTCGCGATTCCGCCGTACACGGAGATCTTCTCCTACGCCGAGCAGAAGCTCGACATCGTGCTCAACTTCGCGAACTACTCGCTGCTGACCGGCGACGATCTGTACATCTCGGCGTATCTCGGCTCGTTGAAGATGGCCTTCTTCAGCACCTTGCTGTGTCTGTTGATCGGCTACCCGATGGCCTACGGCATCTCTATCGCCCGCAAAGAAATGCAGACGGTGCTGCTGCTGCTGATCATGATGCCGACCTGGACCGCGATCCTGATCCGCGTCTACGCGTGGATGGGCATTCTCAGCAACAACGGCCTGCTCAATGCCTTTCTGATGTGGCTGGGTGTGATCAGCGAGCCATTACAGATCCTCAACACTAACCTGGCGGTGTATATCGGCGTGGTCTATTCGTACCTGCCGTTCATGATCCTTCCACTGTACGCCAACCTGGTGAAGCACGATCAGAGCCTGCTGGAAGCGGCGTCTGACCTGGGTTCGAGCACCTTCAACAGCTTCTGGAAGATCACCGTGCCGCTGTCCAAGAACGGCATCATCGCCGGCTGCATGCTGGTGTTCATTCCGGTGGTGGGCGAGTTCGTCATCCCTGAATTGCTGGGCGGCCCCGAGACGCTGATGATCGGTAAAGTCTTGTGGCAAGAGTTCTTCAACAACCGCGACTGGCCGGTGGCGTCTGCGCTGGCGGTGGTGATGCTGTTGATCCTCATCGTGCCGATCATTCTGTTCAACCGTAGCCAGGCCAAAGAACTGGAGGGCAAGGCATGAGAGGCTTCCGATTCTCGAACCTGATGTTGGTGCTGGGCCTGATCTTCATCTACGCGCCCATGGTCATCCTGGTGATCTACTCGTTCAACGCCTCGAAACTGGTGACGGTCTGGGGCGGCTGGTCGGTGAAGTGGTACGTCGGCCTGCTGGACAACACGCAACTGATGGCCGCTGTGGCGCGCTCGCTTGAAATCGCCTGCTACACCTCGGTGGCGGCCGTCGCGCTGGGCACCATGGCGGCGTTCGTGCTGACCCGCGTCACACGCTTCAAGGGCCGCACGTTCTTCGGCGGCTTGGTGACCGCGCCGCTGGTGATGCCGGAGGTGATCACCGGTCTGTCGCTGTTGCTGCTGTTCGTGGCCATGGCGCAGTTGATCGGCTGGCCGCAGGAGCGTGGCATCGTCACCATCTGGATCGCTCACACGACGTTCTGTGCGGCTTACGTGGCGGTGGTGGTGTCGGCTCGCTTGCGTGAGCTGGACATGTCGATTGAAGAGGCGGCGATGGATCTGGGGGCGCGTCCGTGGAAAGTGTTCTTCCTGATCACCATCCCGATGATTGCGCCGTCGCTGGCGGCGGGCGGCATGATGTCTTTCGCCCTGTCGCTGGATGACCTGGTGCTGGCGAGCTTCGTTTCGGGCCCTGGCTCGACGACCCTGCCGATGGAAGTGTTCTCGGCAGTGCGTCTGGGTGTGAAGCCGGAAATCAACGCCATTGCCAGCTTGATTCTGTTGGCGGTGTCGCTGGCGACCTTCCTGGTGTGGTTCTTCAGCCGTCGTGCCGAAGAGAAGCGCAAGAAGGCCATTCAGCAGGCCATCGAAGAAGCGGCCGCCGATGGCTGGAAACAGCCGGAAGTGCGTCGCCCGCAGGTGGTTGAGCCGGTTTGATCGTTGCCTGATCGTTCCCACGCTCCGCGTGGGAATGCATCCACCGACGCTCCGCGTTGCCAGATGCTGGACGCGGAGCGTGGGGACGATCATCAAACCTGTGGGAGCCGGCTTGCTGGCGAAAGCGTTGTGTCATTAAGCCCAAATGTGACTGACCTGACGCCTTCGCCAGCAAGCCGGCTCCCACAAGGTGAGGTGGTGCTACTTTGACGGCACCAACCTCAACACCTCTTTGCTATTCCCCGCCACATCCCCCTCACTGAACCGCTCCGGCAAATACTCCCCGCTGATATACGCCTTGGCCTGATCGGCGTAGTGCTTATCGAACAACACCCCGCTTTGCCCAACCGGATTGATGCCCAACGCATGGGCTGGATCGGCGAAATCGATCAGGCGTCGCGTAGACGGTCCGTACGTTACCGGCCACGGCGCGGTGGTAATGCTGGCGGACAGGTTATTCGGCACTTCATGAGTGCCAGGCGCTGCAAACGGACCGACGTTGAACAGCATGTCCAACGGCGGCTGACGACCCAGCGGGTGCTCGTGGGTCAGGGTGTGCGCCTTGCCCCAGGTCCATTCGCTCGGATTTACGCCATAGAGCGATTTCAAATGTGAAACCGCCGCATGCCAAGCCACTTTCACTGTGTTGTCGCGGCTCTCGGTTTCGTTGGAGTTGCGATTGTTCCACCACGGCGACTTCGCATCGGCGGCCAGCTTTGGCAGCGCCATGTCGATTACCCTTGTGGACAGCAGTGTAGAGAACAGCCCGTCGCCCAGTTCATCGCGAAAGGTCTGGTCGCACAGGTTGTAGAGGAACTGGTTGAACAGCGTCGCACCGACCGAGTCCACCGGGTAGTCGCCTTTCCACGCTGCCAGACGCTCGATCAGGTCATGCTCTTCCGGATCGCGGATGACTCGACGCAGTACCGGAATCAGCGGCGTCAGGATCTGCTGGGCATAGTCGGTTTTCGTGCCCAATTGCAGGGCCTTGCTGTTCTCCAGAGTCCACTTCACCGAGGCATCGCTCAGTTGCCTGTTCAACTGCCGACCCCGTTCAGCGAGGTTGTAGTAACCCGGAATTTCCATGCCCGTCGGCGATACCGGCTGGAAATTCGCCGAGACGATGTAGCCACGGGCCGGGTTCTCTTCCTGCGGGTTGGCGCTGAACGGGTAGAAACCGTTTTTGTCCGCCTGCTCGGTGCTGCCGTCGAGGATGAACGCCGGGTTCACGCCTGCCGGGCGCACCGGCAGTTGTGCGGCGGCCCACCAGCCGATGTCGCCCTTGGCGTTGGCGTACACCACGTTGAGGCCGGGAGAATGAATCTTCTCGGCGGCGCTGCGCATCTTGTCCAGCGTGTCGGCGCGATTGGCCTCGTAGAAGCCCTGCAAAATCGGATTGTCCGATTCAAGGAAGGACCACCACATGGCCACCGGTGTGTCGGCGTGGTCCTGAATGCCACTCGCAGTCAGCACGTCATTGATGATCGGGCCGTGGGGCGACTGGCGCAGGTTGAACGTGATCGGTGATTCGCCCTTGACCTTGATCTGTTCGGGGCGTGAAGTCATGTCAGCCCAGGCGCCGTGGTACCAGACCTGATTGGGGTTTTCGGGGTTGACCTTCTCGGCGATCAGGTCCACGTCGTCGTTCTGGAACATGGTCAGGCTCCAGCCGAAATCCATGTTGTGGCCCAATAAGGCGAATGGGTTAAGGGCCTGAAAGTGCCCGTAGAGCTCGAAGCCCGGCGCCGAGAGCTGCGCCTCGTACCAGACGGCCGGGACCGAGAAGCGAATGTGCGGATCGCCCGCCAACAGCGGTTTGCCACTTTGGGTGCGGCTGCCCGACACGGCCCATGCGTTGCTGCCCTCGAACTGTGGCAGACCCGCGTCTTCCAGCGCCTGTTGGCTGATCAACGCCAAATCGCTCAGGCCCTTCCAGTCCTTGCTGGTCAAGGTAGGCGATGGGTGCAGGGCGCCCTGCGGTTGCCAGTCCAGATCGAAGGTTTTCAGGTACTGCGGCCCTAATTGGTCGCGCACGTAGGTCAGCAGAGGTTCGGTGCGGAATGCGGCGGCGAAGCTGTAGGCCAGATAACCGCCGATGCTCAAGGTGTCTTCTGCTGTGAACGGGCGCTTATCGATACCCAGCACGTCGAACTCGATGGGTTTGGGATGTCCGGCCTGATACTGGTTCACGCCGTCCAGATAGGCTTGCAGCGCTTTCCAGGCCGGGGTGTTCTTGTCCTGTCGGGCGACGTAGGCATCGGCGTGCTCGCGAATGCGCAGGCTGCGAAACAGCTTGTCGGTGGTGATCAGTTTCGGCCCCAGCACTTCAGCCAGTTCGCCACGGGCCAGACGGCGCAGGATTTCCATCTGGAACAGCCGGTCCTGGGCGTGCACGTAGCCCAGCGCGCGGTACAGGTCTTCCTGATTTTCCGCTTTGATGTGGGGGACGCCGCGCTCGTCATAGCGCACGGTGACCGGTGCCTGAAGATGCGTCAGTGCGATATCGCCACTTCGTACCGGTTGCTTGCTGTGGACATACCAGATCCCGCCACCCGCGATCAGGATCACGACAGCGGCGACGACAGAAAGACTGCGTTTCATCCGAGGGCTCGAAAGATCAGAGAGAAGCCCGGAAGGCTACAGATTTGTGGTGGGGCTGGGTAGTCGGCGTCGGGCGCCCGTTCTTTGCCGTATCGCAGGCCTGCGCTTTTGTGGGAGCCGGCTCCCACAAAAGATGCCCGACCGACAGCCGGGGTATTCATAGGGCTGAGGTTATAGCGTCCACGGGCAATAACACCCCACCGCCATGGTGTGCGTGGCGCTCACCGGCCTGTCCGACTTGAGCGCCTGAAGGATCGGCTCCACGAAGCTGTTTTGCACATTGCAGACCAGCCCGTCGCTGTATGGCCCGAAATAGGCCAGATGGCCCTGCCGATCCCAGATGGCGACGGCAGGGCTTGAAGGTATTCGCTCAGCGCCTGGCAACGCATTCAGCTGCTTAATGGCGCTCAGGTTGGCTGGCAGTTGCCCACGAGACCCCGGCTTCTGCACCGCGTAAAAGTCCACGCCACCGTCCCCGGAAAACCGCGCCACCAGTTCACTCAAGTGCTCTTGATTGCCAACGTTGCAAGGGCAGGCGGGGTCCCAGAAGTGCACGACCCGGATTCGCCCCGGCCCCGCAAGCTTCGATGGCAGGCTGAGCACGTCTCCGGCAAAGAGAACCGCACGATCACTGAACGTACGGACGTATCGACCCTCAAACCAGCGGTAACCCAGCCACAGGCCTGCTGCACAGACGACGGCGATCAGCGCGAACAAAACGGTGCGGCGTCGAGTGAGTGATTGAGCGGTCATGGCTGGGCTTCGATTTGGGTGACGTAGCTTGCCACGCCTGTGCGGACAGAAGAAACTCACAGGCATTGCGTCACTGTTTGTGTGCCTATTTGCCTGAGCTGGAATTCTGATGTCCAACACGTTCGACCCTGATCGTCTGCGAGCCGGCCTGCAACCCTTGAGCGCCGGGCTCGCACTCTCCGAACAAGAGCAGGCCTACCAGCGTTTCTACAGTCTGGTGGGGCTGGGGCGTGATGGCCGGATCACCAGTCGCCTCGGACGTTTCGAGGTGGGTGGCTACGAAATCGTCACGCAGTTGTGGACCCCGGAAACCCCCGTCGCGACCCTGGTGCTGGTGCACGGCTTCTACGATCACATGGGCCTTTATCGGCATGTGATCGAATGGGCGCTGGAACTGGGCTTTGCAGTGATTTCCTGCGACCTGCCGGGGCATGGCCTGTCCAGTGGCAACCGGGCGAGCATTACCGACTTCGCCGAGTATCAAGTGGTGCTCGACCGCCTGTTCGCCGAGGCGGACATCCTCAAGCTGCCCAAGCCCTGGCATCTGTGCGGGCAAAGCACGGGTGGGGCCATTGTGATCGACCACTTGCTCAACCATGGCGATGACAGCCCGGTCGACGGCCAGTCTATTCTGCTGGCCCCGCTGGTGAGGCCGCGCGGATGGACGTGGTCGAAGGTCAGTTATTACCTGCTGCGTGCTTTCGTCAAAGGCATTGATCGACGTTTCAGCGAGAACTCCAATGCACCCGCCTTTCTGCCGTTTCTGATGGCTGATCCACTCCAGCCCCGTCGCTTGCCAACCGTTTGGGTGGGCGCACTGGCCAAGTGGATCGTACGGATCGAAAGCGCGCCGCACAGTTCACGGAGCCCGTTGATTGTACAGGGCGAGTCGGACATGACTGTAGACTGGAGCCATAACCTGGCGGTGCTCAACGACAAGTTCGACCACCCGCAGATCTTCATGCTCCACGAAGCGCGGCATCATCTGGCCAATGAGTTGCCGGAGTTGCGGGAGCGGTTTTTCGAATTCTTGACGCCGCGGATGGGGTGAAACGTCGCCGTTAATCCGATGGGGCTGGCAGATCGCTAATCTCTTGTGGGAGCCGGCTTGCTGGCGAAGGCGGTGTGCCATTCAGCGAGGATGTGACTGATCTGACGCTTTCGCCAGCAAGCCGGCTCCCACAATGATCGCGGTGTTAATTCACGCGTTGCCCCACCGCCAATCCCGCCCTAATCGCCGCCAGTGCCGCCTGATAGTAGGTCTGGCCCTCGGTTGACTCGGCAAAGGTCGAAAACTCTTCCAGTTCGGCATCCGACAAGTCTCGATAGACGTACAGCATCGTATTGCTCATGTCGTTGGCGATCTGCGCCATCAGGCGCTGACGCTGGCCTTCCAGCATGCCTTGAGTCGAGCCGCCACCCATCAAGCCCGGAATCATCGAACTCAGGCTATCGGCCGCTACCCCTGCGATGGCAAGGCTGACTTCTGCACCGGCTTCCTTGGCGGGCAGGGCGTTGGTCAGGTGGCCGATGATCAGTAGGCGGTTATCGCTGGCCTGCATTTTTGGCAAGCCTTGCGCGTTCTTGGCCAACTGGTCGGGGCGAGTGGCGGTCAGCTCTGCGTTGACAATCTTGCGGCCCAGCGGTGACTGGAAGAATTGCAGCGCAGGGTTCGGGTCCTGAAGCGTTTGACGCAGCTTCTGTGCGGCACGCTGATCCATGGCCTGGGGAGCGAATCGTTGATTGCTGTTATTCACCAATGCGTCGAATACCGCAGGCGGCAGGCTGTTTTTGTAACGCTGCTGCGCGGCTTTGAGGGCGTCATTGAAATGCGCGCGTTGTTCTGGCCAGCCTGCGACCTTGTACAACTGGTCGTAGCCGTCTGCCCAGGCGGGCAGCGTGCAGAACATCAACAGCAGGAAAAACAGACGGCGCATTAGGGACTCCTGTCGGCAGGCCGCTATTCTCGGCGGGGCGGCGGGGATTTGTCGAGTTAACAGTTGCCAGACCCCAATAAAACCCGTGGGTTCGGCCATCTTTTGTATAAAACGGCCTTGAGCGGTTAAACGCCGAAAAATATTCTTTCTCCCGCAGACCACAGGCTCTGTTGGATTGCACGGCGTCTGGATACTATGCGCGCCATGCACTTATCCCCTGATGACGCCCTGCTGATGCAAATCGTCGACGACCTGGCCGAGCGTGGCTGGTCGCAGCAGAACCTCTTTTTGCCTGAAGCGCTGACTCGCAAGCTGGCCCTTGAGTGCCGCAAGCGCGCGGCCGAGGGTGAGCTTGCGCCTGCGGGCGTGGGGCGCGGGGCTGCGCAAGAAGTGCGCGAGGGGATTCGGGGCGATCACATTCAGTGGCTGGAGCCCGCTCAGGCGGAGTCCTGCGATGAGTATCTGGCGGTGATGGATGCGCTGCGTCAGGCCCTCAATCGCGGTTTGTTTCTGGGGCTGGAAGACTTCGAAAGCCACTTCGCCCTATACCCGCCGGGTGCGTTCTATCGCAGGCATGTGGACCGCTTTCGCGACGACGACAAGCGCATGGTCTCCGCCGTTATTTACCTCAATGACGCGTGGTTGCCCGAGCATGGCGGGCAATTGCGGATGTTTCCCAAGGGCGGCGATCCGTTCGATGTGCAGCCTGTGGGGGGCTGTCTGGCGGTGTTTCTGTCGGGCGACATGCCACATGAAGTCCTGCCCGCGACCCGCGAGCGTTTGTCGCTGACCGGTTGGTTCCGGCGCCGGGGTAGTGAGCCGTTTTAGCGAACAGAGCGGCTTGAGACAGTCTCCTGTGAGAGCGGTGCTAGCGGCTGAGAATATGAAATCTTCTACATAAACCCACTCTCCCGACGCTCAAGGCTGCGGATCCGACTATGGTGATTACCGTGCCAGCGCGTTTGTCTGCGGACCCTGAACCGAATCTTTCCGCGCGCGGTCCCAGATGAGGCGTCTAGACCAACAAAGTAACGGGAGAGATCATGAAGACCTTATTTGCAAAAACTGCCTTGGCTGGACTGCTGCTCGGTTCGACGTTTCTGGTGCAGGCCGCCGATGTGCCGCGCACGCCGTCGCCCGCAGGCGCTGAGGTCTACATCATTTCGCCGAAAGATGGTGCTGTGGTCAACGGCACCTTCAAGGTGCAGTTCGGCCTCAAAGGCATGGGTGTCGCGCCTGCTGGCGTTGATGTGCCAGAGACCGGTCACCATCACCTGCTGATCGACGTGAAGGATCAGCCGGACATGAATGCGCCGTTGCCAGTGACTGACAATATTCGTCATTTCGGCAAGGGCCAGACCGAAACCGAACTGACCCTCACCCCAGGCCAGCACACCCTGCAATTGCTGGTGGGCGACAAGAGCCACATCCCGCTGAATCCGACGGTTGAGTCGCAGAAGATCACCATTACGGTGAAGTGACCTAGCGCCGCCGTACACCTGTGGGAGCGAATTCATTCGCGAGAAATCGCACATTCGACGGATATCTGCCGGATGTACCACCGCATCGCGAATGAATTCGCTCCCACAGGTGTACGGCGGTGTGTCAGTGACGTTGCATAAATGGCAGGCACAAAAAAGGAGACCCGAAGGTCTCCTTTTTCGTTGCAGCCCAAGACTTGGAGCAGCGCTTAGAACAATACGCGGCTACGGATGGTGCCTTTGATGTGCTGCAACTTCTCTTGCGCCAGATCCGAGTACTCGGCGTCGACGTCGATGACCACGTAACCGACTTTCTCGTTGGTCTGCAGGAACTGACCGGAGATGTTGATGCCGTTTTCCGCGAACACCTTGTTGATCTCCATGAGCACGCCCGGAATGTTTTCGTGGATGTGCAGCAGGCGGTGCTTGCCAGGGTGAGCGGGCAGGGCCACTTCAGGGAAGTTGACCGAGGACACCGACGTACCGTTGTCGCTGTACTTGACCAGCTTCTCGGCCACTTCCAGGCCGATGTTGGCCTGGGCTTCGGCGGTCGAGCCACCGATGTGCGGGGTCAGGATCACGTTGTCCAGACCGCGCAGCGGGCTTTCGAAGATGTCGTCGTTGGAGCGAGGCTCGACCGGGAACACGTCGATGGCGGCGCCGATCAGGTGTTGATCCTTGATGGCAGCGGCCAGTGCGTCCAGCTCAACCACGGTGCCGCGTGCGGCGTTGATCAGAATCGCGCCTTTCTTCATGGCGCGGATTTCTTTCTCGCCGATCATCCACTGGGTTGATGGCAGCTCAGGCACGTGCAGCGACACGATGTCGGCCAGGCCCAGCAGCTCGTTCAGGCTGGTGACTTGAGTGGCGTTGCCCAGTGGCAGTTTGGTCAGCGGGTCGTAGAAGAACACTTGCATGCCCAGGCTCTCGGCCAGAACCGACAACTGTGTACCGATCGAGCCGTAGCCGATGATGCCCAGCTTCTTGCCACGGATTTCGAACGAGTTGGCCGCGCTCTTGATCCAGCCGCCGCGATGACAGGAAGCGTTCTTCTCAGGGATGCCGCGCAGCAGCAGGATGGCCTCGGCCAGCACCAGCTCGGCGACCGAACGGGTGTTGGAGTACGGGGCGTTGAACACGGCAATACCGCGCTCGCGGGCTGCGTCCAGGTCAACCTGGTTGGTGCCGATGCAGAAGCAGCCGACAGCGACCAGTTTCTTGGCGCCGTCGAAGATTTCTTCGGTCAGGTGCGTGCGGGAACGAATACCGATGAAGTGAGCGTCGGCGATCTTTTCCTTCAGTTCGGCTTCCGGCAGCGACTTGGTGTGGTACTCGATGTTGGAGTAACCGGCGGCCTTGAGGACATCGACGGCGGATTGATGGACGCCTTCGAGAAGAAGGAACTTGATCTTGCTCTTGTCGAGGGAAGTCTTGCTCATCTGCGTAAACCTGTGTCCCGGAGAAAAATGGCAGGGAATGGCCCGCATCAAAGTGGGCCTCACGGCGCAACGGCGCCATCGCAGGTCGGCCTCAGGCACGTCGCTGCGGGGGCGGTATGCTAGCATATGTGCCCCGCTAAATACCCGTTCCTGCGACGTGAGCCGTTCTCAGGATGACCATGAATTGTTCGAGGGTTCTGTTGATGTTGCTGCCTGCGCTGATAGATGAACTGAAGTCCTTGGTCGAGCCGGGCAAAGTCCTCACCGACGCCGATTCCCTTGAAGCGTACGGCAAGGACTGGACCCGCCAATTCGCCCCTGCGCCCAGCGCCATCGTGTTTCCAAAGACGGCCGAACAGGTGCAGGCGATTGTCCGTTGGGCCAATGAACACAAGATCGCGCTGGTGCCTTCCGGCGGCCGCACCGGGCTGTCCGCTGCAGCGGTGGCGATGAACGGCGAAGTGGTGGTCTCGTTCGACTACATGAATCAGATTCTTGAATTCAACGTCACGGACCGCACCGTACGCTGCCAGCCGGGTGTCATCACCAAGCAATTGCAGAACTTCGCCGAAGAGAACGGCCTGTATTACCCGGTCGACTTCGCCTCGTCAGGGTCCAGCCAGATTGGCGGCAACATCGGCACCAATGCCGGTGGGATCAAGGTCATTCGCTACGGCATGACCCGCAACTGGGTTTCGGGGCTGAAAGTCGTCACCGGCAAAGGCGACATCCTTGAACTGAACAAAGACCTGACCAAGAACGCCACCGGCTACGACATGCGTCAGTTGTTCATCGGCTCGGAAGGGACGCTAGGTTTCGTCGTCGAAGCGACAATGCGCCTGGACCGCGAGCCGAATAACCTGACTTGCATGGTGCTCGGCACGCCGGATTTCGACTCGATCATGCCGGTGCTGCACGCGTTCCACGGCAAGCTGGACCTGACTGCGTTCGAGTTTTTCTCCGGCAAGGGCCTGGCCCATATTCTGGCGCGGGGCGACGTGCCGGAGCCGTTCGAAACCAAAACGCCGTTCTACGCCTTGCTGGAGTTCGAAGCGAGCAACGAAGAAATCGCCAATCAGGCGCTGGAAACCTTCGAATACTGCGTGGAGCAGGGCTGGGTCATCGATGGCGTGATGAGTCAGAGCAAACAGCAGTTGCAGAACCTCTGGAAACTGCGCGAATACCTGTCGGAAACCATTTCTCACTACACGCCGTACAAGAACGACATTTCGGTCACGGTGTCGAAAGTGCCCGCGTTCCTGAATGAAATCGACACCATCGTCAGCGAGAATTACCCCGATTTCGAGGTGGTCTGGTACGGCCACATCGGTGACGGCAACTTGCACCTGAACATCCTCAAACCGGGCCACTTGCCCAAAGAGGAGTTCTTCGCCCGTTGCGCGACGGTCAACAAGAAGGTGTTCGAAACCGTCGAGAAATACAACGGCTCGATCTCGGCCGAGCATGGCGTGGGGCTGGTCAAGCGCGATTACCTCGAATACAGCCGTTCGCCGGTGGAAATTGAGTACATGAAAGCGCTAAAAGCAGTCTTCGATCCAAACGGCATCATGAATCCGGGCAAGATCTTCGCGCTGTAAGCGACGATCCACTGAATAGACGCAGCAATAAAGGAACGCTCATGAGCTATCAGCACAAATACGTCGACGGGACCAAGGTCCATTTTCCACTGGGCAAAGTGGTTTGCATCGGCCGTAACTACGCCGAACACGCGAAGGAGCTGGACAACCCGGTCCCGACCGAACCTCTGTTGTTCATCAAGCCCGGCAGTTGCGTGGTGGAGATCGAAGGCGGTTTCAGCATTCCGCAGGACCGGGGTTCGGTGCATTACGAGGCTGAAATTGCGGTGTTGATCGGCAAGCCGCTGAGCAAGAACCCGAGCCGTGAAGAAGTACTGGATGCGATTTCCGGTTTCGCCCCAGCGCTGGACCTGACGCTGCGCGACGTACAGTCCAAGCTCAAAGAGAAAGGCCTGCCGTGGGAAATCGCCAAATCGTTCGACGGCGCGGCAGTGATTGCCCCGTTCGTGTCGGCGGATGCCTACCCAGACCTGACCGACATCGCCATTCGCCTGACCGTCAACGGCGAGGTGCGCCAGGACGGCAACAGCAGCCAGATGCTCAACCCGATCGTGCCAATGATTCAGCACATGGCTTCGCAGTTCTCGTTGCAGGCCGGTGATGTGATTCTGACCGGTACTCCCGCGGGCGTCGGCCCATTCCATGTGGGCGATCAGATCGTGCTGGAACTGCCGGGCCAGAGCCGTTTCGAGAGCGACGTGCGCTGAGCTGATCCGTATGCGTTGATAAGGCCGCCTGTGACGATTCGCAGGCGGCCTTTTTCGTATTTGGAACAGGATGTTGCAGTAAGCGTGGATTGCCGTTTTTTTCACACGTGATCTGGATAATCCTTCGCCGATTGCTGCGCAGAGCGCCGCACCCATGGATTTTCTTTTGCAGGATCGTTTCGATGGCCGCTACTGATCAATCGCTCGCTTCCCCCAAGCCGCGCCCGCGTTTTCACTGGTCCTGGCTGCTGATCGCCCTGGCGGTGATTCTGGTGGGGCTGTCTTACGCCTGGCACTGGGATGATCGCGGTCTGTTGTGGCTGCGCGAGCAAGCGGTCTCGGCGTCCGAGCGCAATGCTAGCATCTGGTTGCCGGATTACCGGGTTGTGATCGACGGCAAGCCGCTGGGTGGGCTGGAGAAGGATGAAGCGTCGGACCTTTCCTATGACGCAGCGAGCAAAACCCTCTATTCAGTGATGGGCAAGAACCCGTTTTTGGTCGAGCTGAGCCTGACGGGCGATGTGCTGCGCAAGATTCCGCTGGTGGGTTGGGGCAACCCCGAAGGCATAGCGGTGCTGGGCAATGGCCTGATCGCGATTGTCGACGAACGTGAGCACATGCTGTCGATGGTGACTGTGACGCCGGACACCAAGACCTTGAACATCGCCGACTTTCCGAAATACGACCTGGGGCCTTCTGCGGATCAGAACAAAGCCTTCGAGGGCGTGGCGTGGGATGCACGCAACCAGCAAATCCTGCTGGGCGAAGAGCGCCCACCTGCACTGTTCAGCTGGAAGTCCGATGGCAGTGCGGTGTTGAAGGGTGACAAGCAAAAGCTGGTGAATGACAACCTGATCATGCGCAACCTGTCGGCCCTGCATGTCGATCAGAAAACCGGACACTTGCTGGCGCTGTCGGCTGAATCGCATTTGCTGTTGGAACTGGACGAGAAAGGTACGGCCGTCAGCTTCATGGCGCTGGTGCGTGGGTTGAATGGCCTGGACCACAACATCCCTCGCGCCGAAGGCGTGACGATGGACGAAGAAGGCACGATCTACGTCGTCAGTGAGCCGAACCTGTTTTATTCGTTCAAGAAGAAGTGATGCGAACCTGAATGCACCTGCAGATTTTGCGGCAACTGAGAGTCGCAGCTCAGGCGCGACTGTTGTGGGAGCCGGCTTGCTGGCGAAGGCGTTGTGTCAGTCGATATCAATGTGACTGACCTGACGCATTCGCCAGCAAGCCGGCTCCCACAAGGGTAAGGCGTTGTGTTTACCGGGTCAGGGTCTTCACGCCTTCCTGAGTACCCAACAGCAACAAATCCGCCGAACGTGCTGCGAACAGGCCGTTGGTGACCACGCCGACGATGGCGTTGATCTGAGCTTCCAGTTCCACCGGGTTGGTGATGTTCATGTTGTGCACGTCGAGGATGATGTTGCCGTTGTCGGTCACCACACCTTCGCGATAAACCGGGTCGCCGCCCAGTTTCACCAGTTGACGTGCGACGTGGCTACGGGCCATCGGGATGACTTCGACCGGCAGGGGGAATGCGCCCAGCACGGGCACCAGCTTGCTGCCGTCGGCGATGCAGATGAAGGTTTTGGCCACGGCCGCAACGATCTTCTCGCGAGTCAGGGCTGCGCCGCCGCCTTTGATCAGATTCAGGTGCTCGTCGCTCTCGTCGGCGCCGTCAACGTAGAACTCCAGATCGCTCACGGTGTTCAGTTCGTAAACCGGGATGCCATGGCCTTTCAGGCGGGCGGCAGTGGCTTCGGAACTGGCGACAGCACCGTCAAATGCGTTTTTGTGCTTGGCCAGCGCATCGATGAAGCAGTTGGCGGTGGAGCCAGTGCCGACGCCGACGATGCTTTTGTCGTCGAGCTTCGGAAGGATGAAGTCGACAGCGGCCTGGGCAACGGCCTGTTTGAGTTGATCCTGGGTCATGCGGGGCTCCACGGGGGCCAATGGACACAAAAAGGGCGGGCATTATAGCGATATGCCCTGATTAAAACCCGGGTCTTTGTGTGGTCGTCGGTCGGGACGCGGGGTAGACTTCTCGGCCTTGCCCTTTTCGTCAGTGATGCTTTCCCGATGCTCGAACAGTACGTCAAGAAGATCCTCACCTCCCGCGTCTACGACGTTGCCGTGGAAACCCCGCTGCAGGGCGCCCGTCAATTGTCCGAACGTCTCGGCAACCAGGTGCTGCTCAAGCGCGAAGACCTGCAACCGGTGTTCTCCTTCAAGATTCGCGGCGCCTACAACAAGCTGGCACAGCTGACCGCAGAAGAGCTGGTGCGCGGCGTGGTCACGGCCTCGGCGGGCAACCACGCGCAGGGCCTGGCGCTGGCGGCGAAGAAGCTGGGGATCAAGGCGACCATCGTCATGCCCAAGACCACCCCGGAGATCAAGGTCGAAGGCGTGCGTTCGCGAGGCGGCAAAGTGGTGCTGCACGGCGACTCTTTCCCCGAAGCGCTGGCGCATTCGCTGAAGCTGGTCGAGGAAAAGGGCTACGTGTACATCCACCCTTACGACGACCCTGACACCATCGCCGGGCAAGGTACAGTGGCCATGGAAATCCTGCGTCAGCACCCGGGGCATCTGGACGCGATCTTCGTTCCGGTGGGCGGCGGCGGCCTGATCGCCGGGATCGCGGCCTACGTCAAATACCTGCGCCCCGAAATCAAAGTGATCGGCGTCGAGCCGGACGACTCCAACTGCTTGCAACAGGCCATGGCCTACGGCGAGCGCGTGGTGTTGCAGCAGGTCGGGCTGTTCGCCGATGGCGTGGCCGTGGCGCAAATCGGCCAGCACACCTTCGACATCTGCAAGGATTACGTCGATGAAGTGATCACCGTCAGCACCGACGAAATCTGCGCGGCGATCAAGGACATCTACGACGATACCCGCTCGATCACCGAGCCCGCAGGCGCTTTGGGTGCGGCGGGGATCAAGAAGTACGTCGAGCAATACGAAGTGAAAGGCCAGACGTTCGTCGCCATCGAGTCCGGCGCCAACGTCAATTTCGACCGCCTGCGCCACGTCGCCGAGCGTGCCGAACTGGGTGAGGGCCGCGAGGCGATCATTGCCGTGACCATCCCCGAACAGCCGGGCAGCTTCAAGGCGTTCTGCGAAGCCGTCGGCAAACGGCAGATCACCGAATTCAACTACCGCTACCACACCGACCGCGAAGCGCACATTTTCGCCGGCGTGCAGACCCACCCGGAAAACGACCCGCGCAAGGCGCTGCTCGCCAGCCTCACCGAGCAGGGCTTCCCGGTGCTGGATTTGACCGACAACGAACTGGCCAAACTGCATTTGCGGCACATGGTCGGCGGGCATTCGGAGCGGGTCAGTGATGAAGTGGTGCTGCGCTTCGAATTCCCGGAGCGACCGGGTGCGCTGTTCAACTTCCTGAACAAGCTGGGCGGGAAATGGAACATCTCGATGTTCCACTACCGCAACCACGGCGCAGCGGATGGCCGCGTGGTGGCCGGGCTGGTGGTGCCGGAAGACGAGCGGCATCTGGTGCCGCAGGCGCTGGCGGAGATTGGGTATCCGTATTGGGATGAGACGAACAACCCCGCTTATAGGCTGTTCTTGGGCTGATTCGGCTGTACACCAGCCGGCTTGCTGGCGAAGGCGGTGCATCAGAATGACACGCCACATTCGGCAGCAAGCCGGCTCCCACAGGTTGTGTATGACTAGATACCTTCGCTCAACGCAACTTCCTCGGCGCGACTACGCTCAAAGCACGGCCTTCTATAAAGGAAAGAACCGCCATGGAACACTTCGCCGCCCTGAAAATCCTGCACATGGTGATGACCACCTTGCTGTTCATCAGCGGTCTGGCGTTGACGGTCTGGATCGTGCGTGGGCGCCGGGCGGGGGACTTGACCGTGCAGAACCGCGCCATGCAACGGCCTTGGGTGTTCGTCTGGTTGTTGATGGGGTTGTGTTTGCTGACGCTCCCGATCAGCGGCTGGTGGCTGGTGCACTACGCCGGTTGGCCACTGGGGCAGACCTGGGTGCTGGGCAGCAGCATTCTTTACACCTTCGGTGCCCTGAGTTGGGCGTGGTTGGCGGTGCGGGTCAATCGGTTGCGTAGATCGGTGATTGTCGGCAACCCCAAATTCACATTGGGGCTGGCGATTTTTAGCGCGGTTTGTTTCGTCGCCATTGCCGGGCTGATGGGCGCAAAGCCTGTCTGATATCTTGCCGACCACCTTGTGGGAGCGAATGAATTCGCTCCCACAGCGGGTATTCAGGTGTTCTTGCAGTCTCAATCGCGTAGCGAGATGACCGGCCAGCCGCGACGGGTCGCTTCGGCGCGCAATTTCTCATCCGGATCAACCGCAACCGGGTTCGTCACTTGCTCCAGCAGTGGCAAGTCGTTCATCGAGTCGCTGTAGAAATAACTGTCGTCCAGGTTGAAGCCGTTTTCTTCAATCCAGCGATTCAGTCGCGTGACCTTGCCTTCACGGAAGCACGGCACGTCAGTGGTGCGGCCGGTGTAGCGGCCGTCGACGATTTCGCATTCGGTTGCCAACAGAGTGTCGATCCCCAGGCGGGCCACAACCGGCGCGGTCACGAAGCGGTTGGTCGCGGTGATGACCACCAGCTTGTCGCCTGCGTCGCGGTGTTTGGCGATCAGGGCCAATGCTTTGGGCAGAATCAGCGGCTCGATGCAGTCGCGCATGAAATCACCGTGCCATTCGTCGAGTTGCGCCATGTCGGTGCGGCCCAGGATTTCCAGGCTGAAATTCAGGTAGTCGGTCAGGTTCAAGGTGCCTGCCAGATAGTCCTGATAGAACGCGTCGTTACGGGCCTTGTAGGCGGCTCCGTCCAGGATGCCGCGCTCGCACAGGTAATCGCCCCACGCGTGATCGCTGTCACCGCCGAGGAGGGTGTTGTCGAGGTCGAATAAAGCCAGACGCATGGGGTTACTCGCTGAATTAACTGAAAAAAGAGCACAAGAATACGAGGTTTCATCAAGTGATCGCATCTATTAATGCTCTTGTGGCGATAAGCTGCCTGCGCCTCGTTGCTGCCTTCACGATCTTTGTGGAACAATGCGGCGACATGCGTTTGCGAGGTTGTAGCCGTGATCGACCCCGATGGTTTCCGCCCTAATGTCGGGATAATTCTGACAAATGATGCTGGCCAGGTCTTATGGGCTCGCCGTATCAACCAAGATGCCTGGCAGTTTCCGCAAGGGGGTATCAACCCTCAGGAGACGCCGGAAGACGCGCTCTACCGTGAATTGAATGAAGAAGTCGGCCTGGAACGGCACGATGTTGAAATTCTGGCCTGCACCCGTGGCTGGTTGCGCTATCGTCTGCCGCAACGCCTGGTGCGCACGCACAGCCAACCGCTGTGCATTGGCCAGAAACAGAAATGGTTTCTCCTGCGCCTGATATCCAACGAGCAGCGGGTGCGGATGGATTTGACCGGTAAACCGGAGTTCGATGGCTGGCGTTGGGTCAGTTATTGGTACCCGTTGGGCCAGGTGGTGACATTCAAGCGCGAAGTCTATCGCCGCGCACTCAAAGAGCTTGCCCCGCGCCTGTTGGCGCGCGACTGACACGGAGTTCGACCCCGAGCCATGCTCAATACGCTGCGCAAGATCGTCCAGGAAGTTAACTCCGCCAAGGATCTCAAGGCGGCGTTGGGGATTATTGTGTTACGCGTCAAAGAGGCCATGAGCAGCCAGGTCTGCTCGGTCTATTTGCTCGACCCCGAAACCAATCGTTTCGTGCTGATGGCCACCGAGGGCTTGAACAAGCGCTCGATCGGCAAAGTCAGCATGGCCCCCAATGAAGGCCTTGTTGGCCTGGTCGGCACCCGCGAAGAACCGCTGAACCTGGAAAACGCCGCCGATCACCCCCGTTATCGTTACTTCGCCGAGACGGGGGAGGAGCGTTACGCCTCGTTTCTCGGCGCGCCGATCATCCACCATCGACGTGTCGTCGGCGTATTGGTGATTCAGCAAAAGGAGCGTCGTCAGTTCGACGAAGGGGAAGAAGCCTTCCTCGTGACCATGAGTGCCCAGCTCGCGGGCGTAATCGCCCACGCTGAAGCGACCGGCTCGATTCGCGGTTTGGGGCGTCAGGGCAAAGGCATTCAAGAAGCCAAGTTCGTCGGCGTGGCAGGTTCGCCCGGCGCGGCAGTCGGTACGGCGCTGGTGGTCTTGCCACCGGCCGATCTGGACGTGGTGCCCGATAAGGCCATCACCGATATCGATGCCGAAATCAAACTCTTCAAGAACGCACTCGAAGGCGTTCGCAGCGATATGCGTGCGCTTTCGGCGAAATTGGCCACCCAATTGCGCCCTGAAGAGCGCGCGTTGTTCGACGTCTATCTGATGATGCTGGACGACGCCTCGCTGGGCAGTGAAGTCAAAAACATCATCAAGACCGGCCAGTGGGCACAGGGCGCACTGCGCACCGTGGTTAACGAGCACGTCAACCGTTTCGAACTGATGGACGACGAATACCTGCGTGAGCGGGCATCGGACGTCAAAGACCTGGGCCGCCGTCTGCTTGCCTATTTGCAGGAGGAGCGTCAGCAAGCGCTGGTCTATCCCGACAGCACCATTCTGGTCAGTGAAGAACTGACGCCCGCAATGCTCGGCGAAGTGCCGGAAGGCAAGCTGGTCGGTCTGGTCTCGGTGCTGGGTTCGGGCAACTCCCACGTGGCGATTCTGGCGCGGGCGATGGGCATTCCCACCGTCATGGGGGCGGTGGATCTGCCGTATTCCAAGGTCGATGGCATTGAGCTGATCGTCGACGGCTACCACGGTGAGGTCTACACCAACCCCGGTGAAGTGCTGCGCAAGCAGTATTCGGTGGTAATGGAGGAGGAGCGTCAGCTGGCGCAAGGCCTCGATGCGTTGCGCGAATTGCCGTGCGTGACCCTCGATGGCCATCGCATGCCGTTGTGGGTGAACACCGGTCTGCTGGCGGACGTGGCCCGCGCTCAACAGCGTGGCGCCGAAGGGGTGGGGCTGTACCGCACCGAAGTCCCGTTCATGATCAACCAGCGCTTCCCGAGTGAAAAAGAACAACTGGCGATCTATCGGGAGCAATTGGCAGCCTTCCATCCGTTGCCGGTGACCATGCGCACGCTGGACATTGGCGGCGACAAGGCGCTGTCGTACTTCCCGATCAAGGAAGACAACCCGTTTCTGGGCTGGCGCGGTATCCGTGTCACCCTCGATCACCCGGAAATTTTCCTGGTGCAGACCCGAGCGATGCTCAAAGCCAGTGAGGGTCTGAACAACCTGCGTATTCTGCTGCCGATGATTTCTGGTACTCATGAGACTGAAGAAGCCCTGCACTTGATTCACCGGGCGTGGGGTGAGGTGCGCGACGAGGGCACCGACGTGCCGATGCCGCCTGTGGGCGTGATGATCGAAATTCCGGCGGCGGTCTATCAGACCCGCGAGTTGGCGCGTCAGGTGGACTTCCTGTCAGTCGGCTCCAACGACCTGACTCAGTACCTGCTGGCCGTCGACCGCAACAACCCGCGTGTGGCGGACCTTTACGACTACCTGCACCCCGCGGTTCTGCAAGCGCTGCAAAATGTCGTGCGCGATGCCCATGCCGAAGGCAAACCGGTAAGTATTTGCGGCGAGATGGCAGGCGATCCGGCGGCTGCAGTGCTGTTGATGGCGATGGGTTTCGACAGCCTGTCAATGAACGCCACCAACTTGCCGAAAGTGAAATGGATGCTGCGTCAGATCCATCTGAGCAAGGCCAAGGAATTGCTGGCGCAACTGATGAACAACGACAACCCGCAAGTCATCAGCAGCTCGCTGCAACTGGCGCTGAGGAACTTGGGGCTGTCGCGGATGATCAATCCGGCGTCCGTTAAAGGGCATTGATCGGACACAAGTCTCGACGACACACTTGCCCTCTGATGATCGTTCCCACGCTCCGCGTGGGAGCGCCGCCCCGGGCGCTCTGCGCCCACAACGACGCAGAGCGTCGAAGGATGCATTCCCACGCAGAGCGTGGGAACGATCATGCACAGGGGCGATACATTCAGATGTGCAGGCTCACCTCACCCAATCTCCCACCATATGGCCCGAAGCTGCGCTCAATCAGCCTCCGGCTCCCGTCTGCATTGACGATCAACACCGTACTCGCCCGCGTCCCGTAATTAGGGCTGGCAATGAACACGCTGGACAGCAATTTCTCCGTCGCATGCCCCACGCCGGTGTTCGGCAGGTCGGCGTCCGCAGCCGCGTTGGCATCCGACAGAAACGCAAACAGGGCGTCAGGCGCAGGATCGTTCAGATGCTCAGTCAGCGCAGCTTTAGCCTTGACCAGCTTGGGCCACGGCGTATCGAGGCCTGCGTTGGACACCCCGTAAACCCCCGCCTCAAGCTTGCGCGGTACAGGATCGCCAGCATTGAGAAAGTGCAACGAGTGGCGA
Organism: Pseudomonas sp. Pseu.R1; assembly: GCF_045764065.1. Taxonomy (NCBI): domain Bacteria; kingdom Pseudomonadati; phylum Pseudomonadota; class Gammaproteobacteria; order Pseudomonadales; family Pseudomonadaceae; genus Pseudomonas; species Pseudomonas sp. Pseu.R1. The sequence continues at coordinate 3,920,749 of NZ_JBJGEE020000001.1, forward strand.
TCCCCGACCAGCAGATTGAACCCGCCGTATTCCGTCGAACGCCCCGCAGCTTCGCGTAAGTAATCATCAATGGACAGAGAACCGCTCAAAAAATGAGCAACCAGCTCACCTCGCGAGCGGCGTCCCAACGGTTGGCCGGGGTTGCGAATATTGGTCAGCGCCGCGAAACGCCCATCGGCAGAAACCCCGAGCCAGGTGCCGCCCGCTTCCAGATCGCGACCGGCGTAGACATGTGGGGAGTCTTCCCATTGCGCCAGTGGCAGCGTCGGGCGGGCGTAGAATTCATCACGGTTGGCCGCCAGGATCAGCGGCTGCGAGTGGTCAGGGCGCCAGGCAAAGACGATCAGGCACATGCGGCCTCCTTGTTTTTTGCCACTCTACCTAGCGTTCAGGTGGACATCCATCGCGCGCGGCTAGAGGCAGGTCGCCCGCTCCGGTAAACTGCCGCACTGATTTTTGGAGACCCCCATGGAATTTCTGCTCTATCTGGCCCTGGGCGCCTGCGCCGGCGTGCTGGCCGGGCTGTTTGGCGTGGGCGGTGGCATCATCATCGTTCCGGTGCTGGTGTTCAGTTTCACGTTGCAAGGCTTCGACAGTTCGGTACTGACGCACCTGGCCGTGGGCACGTCGCTGGCGACGATCGTGTTCACCTCGATTCAGTCTGTGCGTGCTCACCATCGCATGGGGGCGGTGCGCTGGCCGGTGTTCGCCTGGATGACCGTGGGGATTCTGATCGGCGCCGGGCTTGGTTCGCTGACCGCCAGCTACATCGCCGGGCCGCATTTGCAGAAAATCATTGGTGTGTTCGCGATCCTGGTCGCGATCCAGATGGCGCTGGACCTCAAGCCCAAGGCCAGCCGTGGCGTGCCCGGCAAGCCGGGGTTGGTGGGGGCTGGCGTGGTGATTGGCTGGGCGTCGGCGATTTTCGGCATTGGTGGCGGCTCGCTGACGGTGCCGTTTCTCACCTGGCGCAGTCTGACCATGCAGCAGGCGGTGGCGACGTCATCGGCGTGCGGTTTTCCGATCGCGGTGGCCAGTGCCATAAGTTTCATGATTCTTGGGTGGCACGATCCGTTGTTGCCCCCGCATAGTCTCGGTTTCGTGTACCTGCCTGCGTTGATCGGCATCGCTGTCACCAGCATGTTCTTCGCCCGTTTCGGGGCGAGATTGGCGCATAAACTGTCACCCAGGGTGCTGAAACGACTGTTCGCACTGCTGCTGGTGGTGGTCGGTACCAGTTTTCTGATTTGATTCGTCGCTCTTCGAGCGCTCATTTAAGGAGTTGCAATGCTGCCTTACCCGCAGATTGACCCGGTAGCCGTGGCCATCGGTCCGCTGCAAATTCACTGGTACGGCCTGATGTATCTGGTCGGTATCGGCAGTGCCTGGTTCCTCGCCTCGCGTCGGCTGAACAAGTTCGACCCGACCTGGACCAAGGAAAAACTCTCGGACATGATCTTCTGGGTTGCCATGGGCGTGATCGTCGGTGGGCGGCTCGGCTATGTGCTGTTCTACGATTTGCCGAACTACATCGCCAACCCTTTGCTGATTTTCGAAGTGTGGAAAGGCGGCATGGCGTTCCATGGCGGGTTCATCGGGGTGATGATCGCGACCTACTGGTTTGGCAAACGCAACGGCAAGTCGTTCTTTCAACTGATGGACTTCATCGCGCCCATGGTGCCGATTGGCCTGGGCGCCGGGCGTATCGGCAACTTCATCAATGGCGAGTTGTGGGGCAAACCGACCGACCTGCCGTGGGCGATGGTCTTCCCGCCGTTCAGCGATCCGGCGCAACTGCCGCGCCACCCGTCGCAGTTGTACCAGTTCGCTCTGGAGGGTGTGGCACTGTTCGTGATTCTCTACTTCTTTTCGCGCAAGCCGCGTCCGACCATGGCGGTTTCCGGCATGTTCGCGCTGTTTTACGGGATCTTCCGTTTTGTCGTGGAGTTCGTCCGCGTGCCGGATGCCCAGTTGGGTTACCTGGCCTGGGGCTGGGTCACCATGGGGCAGATCCTCAGCCTGCCGATGATCATCGCGGGTCTGGTGCTGATCTGGCTGGCCTACCACCGCGCACCGGCTGCCAACAACGCCGCCGCTTGATTCTGAACTGCCGTGCCAGTGCGCCCGGCAGCTTCATCGATACAGAGGGCCTTAGGGCATGAAGCAATACCTTGAGCTGTTACAGGATGTCATTGAAAACGGCACGCGCAAAGGCGACCGAACCGGGACTGGCACCACTGCCGTGTTCGGCCGTCAGATTCGCCACAACCTGGCCAATGGTTTCCCGCTGCTGACCACCAAGAAACTGCACTTCAAGAGCATCGCCAATGAGCTGATCTGGATGCTCAGCGGCAACACCAACACCAAATGGCTGAACGACAACGGTGTGACCATCTGGGACGAGTGGGCCACCGAAGAGGGCGACCTGGGTCCGGTCTACGGCGCGCAGTGGACCGGCTGGCCGACGAAGGACGGCGGCAAGATCAATCAGATCGACTATATGGTCGACTGCCTGAAGAACAACCCCAACAGCCGCCGGATTCTGTTCCACGGCTGGAACACCGAATACCTGCCGGACGAGAAGTTGTCGCCTCAGGAAAACGTGAAGGCGGGGCGTCAGGCGCTTGCAGTCTGCCATTTGCTGTACCAGGCATTTGTTGCGGACGGCAAGCTGTCGATGCAGTTGTACATCCGCAGCTCTGACGTATTCCTCGGCCTGCCGTACAACATCGCCGCGCTGGCGCTGTTGACGCACATGCTGGCGCAGCAGTGCGACCTGATCCCCCACGAGATCATCGTCAGCCTGGGCGACACCCATGCCTATTCGAACCACGAAGAGCAGATCGCCACGCAACTGACCCGTACCCCGAAGGCATTGCCTCAGTTGAAGATCAACCGCCGCCCGGACAGCATCTACGACTACCGTTTCGAGGATTTCGAAATCGTGGGCTACGACGCCGATCCAAACATCAAGGCGCCAGTGGCCGTTTAAGAGCCGCGTCCAATCTGTGGGAGCCGCCTTCGCCACCAAGGTGGCTCCCACGTAGTTTGCGGTGTCTGGGCAATATAAATCCGCACAAACCTTCTATGTTCTAACCGGTTAAACCCTTGCCGGACTGTGCCGTGTTGTCTTAATTCAAAGTTTATTGTTGCAATGGTGTAATAACTGTTTTGCAAGTGAGTAAACAAAATTCATTTGATAGATATTTTCAATCTTTGAATTGAGTATATTGAGTTTATCTGTGGGGATTGTTTGTTCTATAGTCGGGGTCTACCGATAAGTCTTTAGCCTGACATGCGTTTGGAAATCCCCCTCCATGACCACGACGAACTTCAGCACTGACACCTATTCCGATCACACCTCCGGTCTTTATCGCACGGCCTCTCGCATTCTTAGCGCCGCCGGGATCCAGATTAACGGGTCCGCCCCTTCCGATATTCGCTTCAATGGTCCTGGTGTGATCGAACGGGCGTTCGCGCAAGGGAACCTCGGCTTGGGCGAAGCCTATATGGACGGGCAGTGGGACAGCGATCATCTGGACGAGTTTTTCCATCGCCTGTTGAAAACCGGCATGACCGACGATGTGAAGCCGGTGCGCCTGGTGTTCTACGCACTGATGGCGAAGTTCATGAACCGGCAGAACATCAAACGTTCCAAGACCGTAGGCGAAGTGCATTACGACCTGGGCAACGATTTCTACTCGAAGATGCTCGATTCGCGCATGACCTACACCTGCGGGTACTGGGAAAACGCGACCACCCTGGAAGAAGCACAGGCCGCCAAGCTCGATCTGATTTGCCGCAAACTGCAACTCAAGCCCGGCATGCGCGTGCTGGACATTGGCTGTGGCTGGGGCAGTTTCATGAGTTATGCCGCCGAGCATTACGGTGTTGAAGCGGTGGGCGTCAGTATTTCGAAAGAGCAAATTGCCTGGGCCAAAGAGCGCTACAAAGATTTGCCGCTAGAGTTTCGCTTTCAGGATTATCGAGAGCTTGATGAACAGTTCGATGCGATCGCCAGTGTCGGGATGTTCGAACATGTGGGGCGCAAAAATCATCGGGAATACATGGAGTTAGCGCATCGCTGTTTGAAACCGGGCGGGTTGTTTCTATTGCACACAATCGGCAAGAATCAGCGTAACTCTTATCCTGACCCGTGGATTGATAAATATATATTCCCCAACGGTGACCTGCCTTCAATTGGTCAGATGGGCGACGCCATGGATGGTTTATTCGTTGTGGAAGATTTGCACAACTTCGGCTCGGACTATGACAAGACGCTCATGGCTTGGCATGACAACTTCATGAAGGCCTGGCCTGAGTTCGAACCGAAACTGGGCGAGCGCTTTTATCGCATGTGGCGTTATTACCTGCTGTCGTGCGCCGGGGCATTCCGTGCGCGGGATATTCAGCTGTGGCAGTGGGTGTTGTCCAAAGGCGGCGTGCCGCACGGATACCATCGCAGCAAAATATAAGGCCGCCGCCTCACTTCCACAGGCTTCAGTGTCTGATCGTACCCATGCTCTGCGTGGGCACGCAGCCTCTGACGCCCTGCGTCAGTGCGACGCAGAGCGTCGCGAACGGCATTCCCACGCGGGAGCGTGGGAACGATACTCGGAGGAGTTAAAGACAGTTGGCGAAGGCCTACAGGTTCGGGTGTCGTTAAGAATTTGTGCTGGCTATCGAAGATTAGCTAATCAATTAAATCTCTCTATCCACCCAGTGCGGCATCACAATGAGCTTCCGCCTCGGGTTTTCCTTATCGTCTCTCCATCGAACAGCTTCAGGCGCGGCTTCACAACAAGCCGCCCACACAAGTGACCCCAATGGAGAGAACGCGCATGAGCAACAAACTGACGACCGCATTCGGCGCCCCCGTAGTCGATAACCAGAACATTCAAACCGCTGGCCCCAACGGCCCGGCGCTGCTGCAAGACGTCTGGTTTCTGGAGAAGCTGGCGCACTTCGACCGCGAAGTGATTCCAGAGCGCCGTATGCACGCCAAAGGTTCGGGCGCGTTCGGCACCTTCACGGTGACCCACGACATCACTCAATTCACTCGCGCCAAGATCTTCTCGCAAGTCGGCAAACAAACCGAAATGTTCGCACGCTTCTCCACCGTCGCCGGTGAGCGCGGTGCAGCCGATGCCGAGCGGGACATCCGCGGTTTCGCCCTGAAGTTCTACACCGAAGAAGGCAACTGGGACTTGGTGGGCAACAACACGCCAGTGTTCTTCCTGCGCGACCCGTTGAAATTCCCAGACCTGAACCACGCCGTGAAACGCGACCCTCGCACCGGCATGCGCAGCGCCGAAAACAACTGGGACTTCTGGACCCAACTGCCTGAGTCGTTCCACCAGGTGACGGTGGTCATGAGTGAGCGCGGCATTCCACGCAGCTACCGTGAAATGCATGGTTTCGGCAGCCACACCTATAGCTTCCTGAACGCCCAACATGAACGCTTCTGGGTGAAGTTCCACTTCGTCTCACAGCAAGGCATCGCCAACCTGACCGACGCCGAAGCGGCGGCCGTTGTGGGGAATGACCGCGAATCCCATCACCGCGACCTGTACGACAACATTGAGCAAGGCAACTTCCCGCGCTGGAAACTGTTCGTACAGATCATGCCGGAGAAGGAAGCGGGTTCTTACCACATCAACCCGTTCGACCTGACCAAAGTGTGGCCGAAAGCCGACTACCCGTTGATCGAGGTGGGCTACTTTGAGCTGAACCGTAACCCGGAGAACAACTTTGCCGACGTTGAACAGGCTGCGTTCGCACCTTCCAACGTGGTGCCTGGCATCAGCTTCTCGCCGGACAAAATGCTGCAAGGCCGTCTGTTCTCCTACGGCGATGCCCAGCGCTACCGTTTGAGCGTCAACTACCACCAGATTCCGGTGAACTCGCCGAAAGCTGCGCTGCACGTGAACAGCTACCACCGCGATGGCCTGATGCGCATCGACGGCAACCGTGGCGGGATGACCTCATACGAGCCGAACACCAAAGGCGCGTTCCAGGAGCAGCCTGATTTCCGCGAGCCGCCACTGTCCATCGAAGGCGCAGCGGGTCACTGGAACCACCGTGTGGACGACGATTATTTCTCGCAGCCGGGCAACCTGTTCCGCAAGATGAGCCCGAAAGAGAAGCAGTCGCTGTTCGACAACACCGCACGCGCCTTGCGCGGTGTGTCGGCGCCGATCATTGCGCTGCACATCAAGCACTGCACCCTGGCCGACCCGGAATACGGCGCGGGTGTGACTGAAGCGGTGGAGCGTATTCACGCTGCCTAACGGCTGATTCAACGCTTAACCGGTGGGAGCCGGCTTGCTGGCGAATGCGGTGTGTCATTCAACATCAATGTGAATGATCTGCAGTTTTCGCCAGCAAGCCGGCTCCCACACGTCTCGTGTTTGCAGCGCGACAGTGTCGTTTTGACGGCGAGCGATCTCCTGCATGGGCGTCAATATTTCCATGTTGGGGTCGTGTCAGGTATCAATGCCCGTGGCTACGGCCAACGTGGGAGTGCTCCACATCAGCGGCCACCACACTCCCGCTGATCTCCAACCGATCCAGAATCCCGCAATGATTCGGCGCGCCTTCGCTGCAACGCTGGCGCAAATCCACCAACTGTTCCTGTAACGCCTGGAGGCTGGCAATGCGCGCGCTGACGTGCTGGATGTGCTCGTCGATCAACGCGTTGACGCTTTGGCACTGGTCCTGCGGGCTGTCGCGCAGGGCCAGCAGGCTGCGGATTTCGTCCAGCGTCATATCCAGGCTGCGGCAGTTGCGGATGAACGTCAGGCGCTCGACGTGTACCTGAGTGTAGAGCCGGTAATTGCCCTCACTGCGCGCAGGCTCGGCCAGCAAGCCCTCGCGCTCGTAGTAGCGGATGGTTTCCACCGGGCAGTCGGTCAGTTTGGCCAGTTCGCCGATCCTGAAAGAAGCGTTCATGTCACTGATCCCGTTTTGAGGCTTGACCCTATAGTGGCTACAGGGTGTGTACTTGGCAACACGCACACCAAGAGACTCAACCAATGAGTGACTCTGTACACAAACATTCGCCACATGATCACGCAGGCCATGACCACGCCGGGCACAGCCATGCAGGCCATGGCCATGCGCATCAAGATCATGCTGCCCCGGTCAAATTCACGCCGGCTGGCAAGCACGACCACAAAGCCCATTCCTGCTGTTCCCACGAGGTTGCCCCGGCCGTCGTGAGCATCGGCAGTGGTTCGACTGACAACGCGCGGCTCAGCAGCTTTCGCATCGAAGCGATGGACTGTCCTACCGAGCAGACGCTGATCCAGAACAAGCTGGGCAAGATGGCGGGCGTCCAGAAGCTTGAATTCAACCTGATCAATCGCGTGTTGGGCGTGTGGCATGAATTGCCCTCGACTGATCCGATTCGTGCCGCCATTGGTTCGCTGGGCATGCAAGCGGATGTGATCAATGAAGGCGTTGAGGCCGAGGTGTCCAAGCCGACCGCTAAAAAGCCTTGGTGGCCGCTGGCGTTGTCCGGTGTCGCGGCTGTGGCGGCGGAAGTCATTCATTTCACCGATGCCGCACCGACGTGGGTGGTCGCGCTGATCGCGCTGGTGGCGATCTTCAGCGGCGGTTTGACCACCTATAAAAAGGGCTGGATCGCGCTCAAGAACTTCAACCTGAACATCAACGCGCTGATGAGCATCGCCGTGACCGGTGCCGTACTGATTGGGCAATGGCCGGAAGCGGCGATGGTGATGTTTCTGTTCACTGTGGCCGAGTTGATCGAGGCCAAATCCCTTGATCGTGCGCGCAATGCCATCAGCGGACTGATGCAACTGACGCCGGACATGGCCACCGTGCAGCAGGGCGGTCAATGGGTGGAAGTCGAAGTCAAACAGATCGCGTTGGGCAGCGTGGTTCGGGTCAAACCGGGCGAGCGCATCGGCCTGGACGGCGAAGTGGTGTCGGGGCATTCCAGTATCGATCAGGCGCCGATCACCGGTGAAAGCCTGCCGGTCGAGAAAACCGTGGGCGACAAGGTATTTGCCGGGACCATCAATCAGGCCGGATCGTTGGAATACAAGGTCACGGCGGCGGCGAACAACTCGACGCTGGCGCGGATCATTCATGCTGTGGAAGCGGCTCAGGGCGCGCGGGCACCGACTCAGCGGTTCGTCGACAGCTTTTCGAAAATCTACACCCCGGCGGTGTTCGCGCTGGCGCTGGCCGTGGCGATCATCCCGCCGCTGTTCATGGGGGCGGCGTGGTTCGACTGGATTTATCGCGCACTGGTGTTGCTGGTGGTGGCGTGCCCGTGTGCACTGGTGATTTCAACGCCGGTCAGCATCGTCAGCGGTCTCGCGGCGGCAGCGCGCAAGGGGATTCTGGTCAAGGGCGGCGTCTATCTGGAAATGGGCCATCAGCTCGATTACCTGGCGCTGGACAAAACCGGGACCATTACCCACGGCAAACCGATGCAGACCGATTACGTGTTGCTCGATGAGGCTTTCGGTGAGCGTGCGCTAACGATTTCTGCCAGCTTGGCGGGGCGTTCCGATCACCCGGTTTCTCAGGCCATCGCCACGCATTTTGGCAAGGACGGGCACCTGTCAGTTGAGGCCTTCGAAGCGCTGAGTGGGCTGGGGGTGAAAGGCGACGTTGAGGGGCGTTTGTATCACTTGGGCAACCATCGGCTGGTGCATGAATCCGGCTTGTGTTCGCCTGAGCTTGAAGCACGACTTGAAGCGTTGGAGTCCCAAGGCAAGACCGTTGTGTTGCTGTTTGACGAGACTGGGCCGCTGGCATTGTTCGCGGTTGCCGACACGGTCAAGGACAGCAGCCGCGAGGCGATTGCGCAGTTGCACGCGTTGGGCGTTAAAACCGTGATGCTCACCGGCGACAACCCGCACACGGCCAAGGCGATTGCTGCGCAAGTGGGGATCGATCAGGCGCAGGGCAATTTGCTGCCGACTGACAAGTTGCAGGCGATTGAAGGGCTGTACGCGCAGAAACATCGAGCCGGGATGGTGGGTGACGGCATCAACGACGCCCCGGCGTTGGCGCGGGCAGAGATCGGTTTTGCCATGGCGGCTGCGGGGACGGACACCGCGATCGAGACCGCCGATGTGGCGTTGATGGATGACGATTTGCGCAAGATTCCGGCGTTTATCCGCCTGTCCCGCGATACCGCAGCGGTGCTGAAACAGAACATCGCGTTGGCGCTGGTGATCAAGGCGATCTTCCTGGCCGTGACCTTCGCGGGAGTCGCGACCATGTGGATGGCGGTGTTTGCCGATATGGGGGTGAGTTTGTTGGTGGTGTTCAATGGGTTGCGGTTGTTGAGGAAATAGCAACGCCAACGTGATCGTGCCCACGCGGAGCGTGGGAACGATCACCGGAAGGGCATCACTTCCCGTACTTCTCCCGCCCCCAGGCGATCATGTTTTCCAGCAACGACTTCAGCACCACTCGCGTCGGATCAGCCAGATCCGCGCGGTAGTGGAATGGCACGAACTCTTCCATATAGGTGCTTTGCGCCAACTCAAGCTGCACCGCGTGGATGTGCTCGGCCGGATTGCCGTAGTGACGGGTAATGTGGCCACCTTTGAAACGCCCATTCAACACATGGCTGTAGTTCTTCGCGCCCGCACAGACCGCTTCAACCCGTTTTTCCAGCTCCGGATCACAGCTTGCGCCGTTGAAGGTGCCGAGGTTGAAGTCCGGCAAACGACCATCGAAGAGGTGCGGGATGTGGCCGCGAATCGAGTGGGCGTCGAACAGCAGCGCGTAGCCGAATTCGTTACGCAGGCGCTCAAGCTCGTTGCGCAGGGTGTCGTGGTACGGCGTCCAGATTTTCTCCAGATAGGTCGCGCGCTCTTCTTTGCTCGGCACCTGGCCTTCCTTGAACAGCGGATCGCCTTCGAACAGCGTCGAAGGGTACAACCCGGTGGTCGCTCCGGCGTACAGCGGTTTGTCATCGGAAGGGCGATTGAGGTCGATGACGAAGCGCGAATACTCCGCCGCCAGTACGCTGGCACCCAGATCGTGAGCGAAATCGTACAGGCGCGGGATATGCCAGTCAGTGTCTGGCAGGCTCACGGCCTCATCCACCAAGCCTTCGCGTACCACTGGCGTCAGATTCAAACCTGGGTGGGGCATGCTGATCAGCAGCGGTACGCGACCGCGAGTGAAACTCAGAACCTTGTCCACGATGTTCTCCCGATTCAGTAATTTAGAAACGACTTTCCACGCCGTGACGCACGACGCGTTTATCCAGATCTCCGCCCAACCAATAGGCCAGGTCTGCGGGCCGCTCGATGTTCCACGCAACGAAATCGGCGACCTTGCCGACTTCCAGCGAGCCGTGGCTCTTGGCCAGTCCCAGTGCTTGAGCGGCATGCACGGTCGCACCCGCCAAGGCTTCTTCGGGCGTCATGCGGAACAGGGTGCAGGCCATGTTCAGCATCAGGCGCAACGACAGGCCCGGTGAGGTGCCAGGGTTGAGGTCGGTGGCGATGGCGATTTTCACGCCGTGTTTGCGCAGGGCGTCCATTGGCGGCAACTGGGTTTCCCGCAGGAAATAGAACGCGCCGGGCAGCAACACCGCGACGGTGCCGGAGGCGGCCATGGCGATGGCGTCCTCTTCGGTCATGAACTCCAGATGGTCGGCAGACAGCGCCTGATAGCGCGCCGCCAGGCTTGAGCCGTGCAGCGACGACAGTTGCTCGGCGTGCAGCTTCACCGGCAAGCCCAGTTCGCCTGCGGTGATGAACACTTGCTCGACCTGCGCAGGAGAAAATGCCAGGTATTCGCAGAAGGCATCGACGGCATCCACCAGGTCGTCCTTGGCCAGCGCGGGCAGCATTTCACTGCAAATGTGGGCGATGTAATCGTCGGCGCGGTCTTTGTATTCAGGCGGCAGGGCGTGGGCGGCGAGACAGGTGGTGCGCACGGTGACCGGAAGTTTTTCTCCCAGTTGGCGGGCGACGCGCAACATCTTGGCTTCGCTGGCAAGGTCCAGGCCGTAGCCGGATTTGATTTCCAGCGTGGTCACGCCGTCTTTGAGCAGATGCAGGGCACGACGCTCGGCGCTGGCGTACAACTCGGCCTCGCTGGCCGCCCGCGTGGCGCGAACGGTGCTGGCGATGCCCCCGCCTGCCGCCGCGATTTCCGCATAGCTGACGCCTTGCAGGCGCTGCTCGAACTCGCCACTGCGATTGCCGCCGAACACGGTGTGAGTGTGGCAGTCGATCAGGCCGGGAGTGACCCAGGTGCCGTTGAGGTCGACCGTTTCGATGGCGCCTTGATCGGGCAATTCGCTGCGAGGGCCGATCCAGGCGATGAGCGCTCCGTCGGTCACAATGGCGGCGTCCTCGATGATCGAGTAAGTGCCGTTTGCCATGGTTGCTGCGTGACAGTTGTGCCAGAGCGTTTTCATCGAGTGTCTCCAGAGTTTGAAGCGTTAGAGATCCTGTTGTGGGAGCCGGCTTGCTGGCGAATGCAGTGTGTCATTCAACATCAATGTGACTGATCTGCCGCATTCGCCAGCAAGCCGGCTCCCACAAGGTTTTGTGTCATCCAATAGACCGGTTTGGAGCCGATGTTTGGTTCGGCTTCACCCAGACCCGATACGCAATCACCAGCAACACAATCCACACCGCGCCCACCACCAGCGCTGCCTGCGTGTCCGGGAAATACCCCAGCACCACAAAGACAAACACCATGAACGCCGTGGCGGCGATCGGTGCGACAGGCCAGAACGGCACCGGGAATTTCAGTTGTGCGACCTCGTCCTTGCTCATCGAGCGGCGCATCGCAATCTGCGTGACCAGAATCATCAGCCACACCCAAACGGTGGCGAAGGTGGCGATGGAGGCGATCAGCAGAAACACGTTTTCCGGGATCAGGTAATTCAGCACCACGCCGCACAGCAGGGCGGCGCCCATCACCAGCACGGTCATCCACGGCACGCCGTTGCCCGACAGTTGCGCAAAGCCTTTAGGCGCCTGGCCTTGCACCGCCAGGCCATACATCATGCGACCGGCGCCAAAAATGTCGCTATTGATCGCCGACACAGCCGCTGAAATCACCACGATGTTGAGGATGATCGCCGCCGAGGAAATCCCCAGTTTGTCGAAAATCTGCACGAACGGGCTGCCCTGATTGCCGATCTCCTGCCACGGGTACAGCGACATCAGCACGAACAGCGTCAGCACGTAGAACAACAGGATGCGCAGCGGCACAGCGTTGATCGCGCGGGGAATCACCTTCTCGGGATTGCGCGCTTCACCGGCGGCCACGCCAATGATTTCGATGCCGCCAAAGGCAAACATCACCACGGCCAGCGCCGCGACCAGGCCGCTCACGCCGTTGGGCATGAAGCCGCCTTGCGTCCACAAATTGCTCACGTGGCTGACGCTGTCGCCCGCTGAAGAACCGATGCCGAACAACAGAATGCCGAAACCTGCGAGGATCATGGCGATGATGGCACCGACCTTGAGCAGCGACAGCCAGAACTCGGTTTCACCAAACACTTTGACGCTGCACAGGTTGAGCGCGCCAATCACGAATACGATACCGAGCACCCAGATCCAGCGGGGCACGTCGGGGAACCAGAAACCCATGTAGATCCCGAATGCCGTGACGTCGGCCAGGCAGACGATGATCATCTCGAATGCGTAGGTCCAGCCCAGGACGAAGCCTGCCATCGGACCCAGATAGTGCGTGGCGTACTCGCTGAACGAGCCTGCCACAGGATTGCGTACGGCCATTTCGCCCAGAGCGCGCATGACCATGTACACCGCGGCGCCCGCGATGAGGTAGACCAGCAGCACAGCGGGGCCAGCCAGTTTGATCGCCGACGCCGAGCCATAGAACAGCCCGGTGCCAATGGCCGAGCCCAGCGCCATGAAGCGAATGTGACGGGCACTGAGCCCGCGTTTCAGATCGGTTGCGTTTTGCGGTTTCATTTCACGTTCCAAGTGTTTCTTTTGCTGGAATGAGAAGGAACACGCCCCTGAGGAGCGGCCCTATCCTCATTCCAATGACAGGCCGTCCCTGGCCTGTCCCGATCAGAAGCTCGGCAACAGGTCAGCGGACACCAGCTCGCTCAGGCATCGGGATGCGAGCAAGGCGGTGGCGGCCTCGATGTCAGGGGCGAAGAAGCGGTCTTTTTCGTAGAACGGGACCTGGCCGCGCAGGGTGGTGCGGGCGATTTCCAGTTTTTCCGAGGTCTTCAGACCATTGCGCAGGTCCAGACCCTGACACGCAGCCAGCCATTCTACAGCCAGCACGCCTCGGGTGTTTTCCGCCATTTCCCAAAGGCGCTTACCGGCGGCCGGGGCCATCGACACGTGGTCTTCCTGGTTGGCCGAGGTCGGCAGACTGTCGACGCTGTGCGGATGGGCCAGCGCCTTGTTCTCACTGGCCAGCGCCGCCGCAGTCACCTGGGCGATCATGAAGCCGGAGTTCACGCCGCCATTGCCCACCAGAAACGGCGGCAGTTGTGACATGTGCTTGTCCATCATCAGCGAGATGCGGCGCTCGCTCAGGGAGCCGATCTCGGCGATGGCGAGGGCGATGTTGTCAGCGGCCATGGCCACCGGCTCGGCGTGGAAGTTGCCGCCCGAGATCACTTCGCCTTCAGCCGCGAACACCAGCGGGTTGTCGGATACCGCGTTGGACTCGATGGCCAGCACTTCCGAGGCCTGACGCAGTTGGGTCAGGCAAGCGCCCATGACTTGCGGCTGGCAGCGCAGGGAGTAGGGGTCTTGCACCTTGTCGCAGTCGCGGTGGGAATCGGACACCTGACTGCCATCGCCCAGCAGATCGCGATAGGCCGCAGCCGCGTCGATTTGCCCGCGCTGGCCACGCGCGGCGTGAATACGTGGGTCGAACGGCGCGCGAGAGCCGAGTACCGCTTCCACGGTCAGTGCGCCGCAGCTCAGCGCCCCGGCGAACAGGTCTTCGGCTTCGAACAGGCCGCGCAGCGCGTAGGCGGTGGAGACCTGCGTGCCGTTGAGCAGCGCCAGACCTTCTTTCGCTGCCAGTGTCAGCGGCTTCAAGCCTGCAACCGCCAAGGCCTCGACAGCGTTCAGCCATTGGCCTTTGTAGCGCGCCTTGCCTTCGCCCAGCAGCACCAGCGACATATGCGCCAGTGGCGCGAGGTCGCCCGAGGCGCCAACCGAACCCTTGAGCGGAATGTGCGGGTAGACCTCGGCGTTGATCAGGCCGATCAGCGCATCGATGACCTGACGACGAATGCCCGAGAAACCACGGCTCAAGCTGTTGACCTTGAGCACCATAATCAGCCGCACCAACTCATCGCTGATCGGCTCGCCAACGCCTGCTGCGTGGGACAGCACCAGCGAGCGTTGCAGGTTTTCCAGATCGGCGCTGGCGATGCGGGTCGACGCCAATAGGCCAAAACCGGTGTTGATGCCATAGGCCGTACGATTCTCCGCCAGGATTTGCTCGACGCAGGCCACGCTGTTGTCAATCTGCTGACCGGCGCTGGCGTCCAGCGTCAGGGTCACGGGTCGCTGATAGATCGCGCGCAGTTGCGCCAGGGTCAACTGGCCGGGGATCAGGTTCAGCGGGGTCGCCTTTTGGGTATCGGTCACGATGCTGCTACTCCTTCGTTGATGTCGGTCGCGTGCCTTGAACTGGCTCCTGCCTGTTCCGCGCTTGTGGCGCTTGGGCTGCGACTGTTGCTGTTATGGGTTGCCGCGTAGTCGCGGCAGGCCTGAAAGACGCTTTCCAGTGATTCTTCGTTCTTGAGCAGGGTCACGCTGCTGGCGATGTCCGGGGCCAGCCAGCGGTCTTCGTCATAGGCCGGAACACGCTCGCGCAACAAGCGCCACGCGGCTTCGGTGCCGACGCCGAAACGCGGGCCTTTGAAGAACTCGAACGCCTGAGCGGCCAGCAAATACTCGATAGCGAGGATCTGCGTGACGTTCTCCAGCACCTTGTGCAGCTTCAGTGCGGCGCTGGTGCCCATGCTCAGGTGGTCTTCCTGAAGACCGGAGGTCACATAGTTGTCGACGATGGCCGGTTGCGCCATCTGGCGGTTTTCCGCGCAGAGGGATGCGGCGACGTACTGCACGATCATCATTCCCGAGTTGACCCCTGGCTGGCTGACCAGAAACGCTGGCAGACCGCTGACGGTCGGGTTGATCAAACGATCCAGACGGCGCTCGGCAATCGAACCCAGTTCGGCCATGGCAATCGCCAGCAGGTCTGCCGCAATGGCCACGGACTGACCGTGAGGGTTAGCTTGGGAGACCACGCGCCAGGCCTCGGGCGTACCCAGCAGCAGTGGGTTGTCGGTGGCCGAGTTGAGTTCGGTTTCGATCTGACGCGTGGCGTGGGCCAGTTGATCGCGGGTGGCGCCATGGACTTGCGGGATAGAGCGAATGCTCAGGGCGTCTTGCGTGCGAATGCCCTGACTGTTGGCCAGCACTTCACTGCCCGCCAGCAGACCGCGCAGGTTTTTACCCACTTGCTGCATGCCCGGATGGGGCTTGAGCGCGATGATGGTTTCATCGAACGCGTCGAGCTGACCGCGCAGGCCTTCGAAGGTCATGGCGCTGATCACGTCGGCCCACTGCATCAGGCGGTTCACGTCAGCGATGGCCAGGCAGCTCAGGCCGGTCATGCACGGCGTGCCGTTGACCAGGCACAGCCCGTCTTTGGCGCCCAGTTCAACCGGTGACAGACCTTCTTCACTCAACGCCTGCAACGCCGAGACCACTTGCCCGCGATAACTCACCTGACCCACGCCCAGCAGCGCGACACCGACGTGGGCCATGTGGGTCAGGTAACCGACCGAACCTTGCGACGGTACTTGCGGCGTGATGCGGTGATTAAGCAGGGCGAGCAGCGCCTGCACCACCTGACGGTGAATACCGGATTTGCCCTGGCTGTAATTGATTATCGCGGCGCAGATGATCGCGCGGGTCTGCTCGTCCGGCAGCACCGGGCCAACGCCGCACGCGTGGCTGAGCAACGTGTTGCGCGACAGGCGACTGAGTTGCTCGTCTTGCAGAGACACGTTGCACAGCGCGCCAAGGCCGGTGTTCACGCCGTAGGCGCGTTCACCGCTGGCGACGATGCGCTGCACGATGGCTTGCGCATTGTCGATGCGCGCCCAGGCGCTTCCCGAGAGCGCCAAGGTGGCGCCGTGGCGGGCGACGGCGGTGACGTCCTGCCAGGTGACGGGGGCATCGCCGATGATGATCTGTTCTGCTCGCGACATGAGTGCAGCCGTCCTTAAAGGGTCGCCACGCGGCGCTGGACGAAACGGTCAACGTATTCGTCGGCGGGCGAGTAGAGGATTTCTTTCGGGGTGCCGACCTGGATCAACCGGCCATCCTTGAGAATGGCGATGCGGTTGCCGATGCGTACGGCTTCATCGAGGTCATGGGTGATGAACACGATGGTCTTGTGCAGCGTGGCTTGCAGCTCCAGCAACTGGTCCTGCATTTCGGCGCGGATCAGCGGGTCGAGGGCGCTGAAGGCTTCGTCCATCAGGATGATGTCGGTGTCGGCGGCCAATGCCCGGGCCAGGCCCACGCGCTGGCGCATGCCGCCCGAGAGCTGGTGTGGGTATTTCTTCTCGTAGCCCTTCAAGCCTACGGTGTTGATCCAGTGCTGCGCGCGCTCGCTGCACTGCGCCTTGCTCTCGCCGCGAATCGCCAGGCCGTAGGCGACGTTGTCGATCACGGTCTTGTGCGGCAACAGGCCGAAGCTCTGGAACACCATGCTGATCTTGCGCCGACGGAAGTTGCGCAGGGCGTCCATGTCGTACGTCAGGATGTTCTCGCCATCCACCAGAATCTCGCCGCTGGTCGGGTCGATCAGGCGGTTGAAGTGGCGCACGAGTGTGGATTTGCCCGAGCCGGACAGGCCCATGATCACGAAGATTTCGCCGCTGCCAATCGACAGCGACAAGTCATTCACGCCTACCACGCAACCGGTCTGGGCCAGCACCTGGTCCTTGGTCTGCTTCTGGCGAACCATGTCCAGCGCTTCGGAGGCGCGATTGCCGAAGATTTTGTAGACGTTCTTGACGACGATTTTATTCGGTTCAGTGCTCATCACTTGCTCGCCTCATGCCGTGGACGGCCATAGGCCTGCGTGATGCGGTCGATCACGACCGCCAGGATGACGATGGCCAAGCCCGCTTCCAGGCCGCGCCCGACGTTGAGGGTCTGAATGCCCACCAGCACGTCTTCGCCCAGACCTCGGGCGCCGATCATCGAGGCGATCACCACCATCGACAGGGCCATCATGGTGGTCTGGTTGATCCCGGCCATGATGCTTGGCAGGGCCAGCGGCAATTGCACGCCGAACAGTTGCTGCCAGCGGTTGGCGCCGAATGCGTTGATCGCTTCCATGACCTCGCCGTCAACCTGACGAATGCCCAGATCGGTCAGACGAATCAGCGGTGGCGCGGCGTAGATGACGGTGGCGAAGATCGCCGGAACCTTGCCCAGCCCGAACAGCATCAGCACCGGAATCAGGTACACGAAGCTGGGCATGGTCTGCATGATGTCGAGCAAGGGCATCAGCACCGAACGCAGGCGATTGCTGCGCGCCGAGAGAATGCCCAGCGGCACGCCGATCAGCACCGAAATGAAGGTGGCCACCAGCATCAGCGCGAGGGTCTGCATCAGCTTGTCCCACAGGCCGACCGCGCCAACCAGGAACAGCAGACCGACCACGACCGCCGTGGTGGTGATTTTGCGCGTGGCGTGCCAGGCAATCAGACCGACGATGGCCAGCAACACCCACCAGGGCGCGACACGCAGCAGGCCTTCGAGTTTGACGATGGCCCACAGCAGCGTGTCGGAGATGTGCCGGAACACGTCGCCATAGTTGGTGACCAGTTTATCGACCCAGTCGTTGACCCAGTCGGCGATGGAGAACGTGAAGCTTTCGGGGAACATATTCTTGTCTCGATCTGTTAGGTGGTGCTTGGCCGTTGTCAGGTACAGCACCGCTCTTGTAAGTGCCGGCTTGCTGACGAATACGGTGGGTCAGATGCATTAAATGTCGAATGACTCGCCGCTTTCGCCACCAAGGCGGCTCCCACACTGTTCTTCAGCCCTCAGCCTTACAACGAAGCCTCTACCTTCTTCGCCGCATCCTCGCTGACCCACTGGTGCCAGACCTCAGGATGTTCCTTGAGGAAGATCTTCGCCAGTTTTGGCGACTCGATACGATCCTTGGTCATGCGCGCCAGGTTCTGGTTCAGCAGGTCAATCGGAATGTTGACCTTTTCCATGACAGCCACCAGCTCGGGCGCCTGTTCGTTGAAGGCTTTGGAGACGCCGACCTTGATGGTAATGGTCTTGTTCACGCCCGCTTTCTCTTCCAGACGCACCATGTCGACCTGGCCCATCAATGGCGTTGGCGACCAGTAATACGCCAGGATCGGCTCGCCGCGTTTGTAGCTCGACAGAATCGCCGCATCCAGCGCCGGGCCGGTGCCGGGGCGGAAGTTGGTGAATTTGTCTTCCAGACCATAGCTCTTCAGCATTTCGCTGTTTTCCAGCTCGCAGGTCCAACCCGCCGGGCAGTTGTAGAAACGGCCTTTGCCGGGCTCTTCGGCGTCCTCGAACAGCGCTGCGTATTTGCCCAGATCAGCAATCGATTTCAGGTCCGGGGCCTTGGCTTCCAGTTTGCGCTTGGCGTCCCCTTCGATCACGTAGCGCGGCACGTACCAGCCTTCTTCCGCGCCTTTAACCGGGGCGCCAACGCCGACCACTTTGCCCGCCGCTTCAGCCTTGTTCCAAACCTCGCTACGGCCCACCCACTCCTCAGCGAAAATCTGAATGTCGTTGGTGCTCAGGGCGTTTTCCATGGTGATGGAGTTGCCTGGCAGGCTGTCCACTTCGCAGCCATAGCCCTTGTTCAGCACCACTTGCAGAACGTCGGTCAGCAGCATCGCGCTTTCCCAGTTCAGACCGGCGAATTTCACCGGCTTGCCGGATTCGCACCAACCCGCCGCCTGACTGGCGCCGCTGGCGAGCAGACCGGCGGTGAGCAATGTCGGAAGCAGGGCTTTTTTAATTCTCATTGGGTAACGCTCCTGGTCTTGAATGGGCGAGTCTCAACGGCTGGCTGCTCGGTCGGCAGAATGAGGCGGTCGGCGATTTTGCCGGGCCATTTTTTCGCAGCCACGTAATACAGCGCAGCGGGTACGACCAGGCCGAGGATCCACGAGATGTCGGTGTCATCGAGGCTGGCGACCAGTGGGCCGGTGTAAAAGTGGGTGGAGATGAACGGCATCTGGATCAGCACGCCGATGATGTAAACGGTGATGCCGACGGCATTCCAGCGGCCATAACGGCCATTGGGGTCGGACAGCGCCGGGATGTCGTAACGCTCTTTGGTGATGCAGTAGAAATCCACCAGGTTGATCGCGCTCCACGGCGTGAAGAACGCCAGCAGGAACAGGATGAACGCCGAGAAGTCCTTGAGGAACGAGTCTTTGCCCGCCAAGGCCAGCGCAGTGGCGATGCCGACCATCGCGAAGATGTAGGCCAGGCGCAGCGCGCTGGAAATGTGTCGGTTGCCCTTGAAACCACTGACGATGGTGGCCATCGACATGAAGCTGCCGTAGGCGTTGAGCGTGGTCACCGTGACCTTGCCGAAAGCGATGCTGAAATACAGCGCTGCCGCGACGGCGCCGGTGCCGCCCAGGCTGACGATGAACTGCACTTCGTGGTGGGCGAAGCTCTTGCCCGCCAGTGCCGCGGCGAACACGCCGAACACCATCGACACCTGCGCACCGATCACCGCGCCCAGGCCCACAGCCCAGAACGTTTTGCTCGCCGAGGTGCTGCGCGGCAGGTAGCGCGAGTAGTCCGCCACGTAAGGGCCGAACGCTATCTGCCACGATGCCGACAGGGAGATCGCCAGCAGGAAGCTGCTCAGCGAGAAGTGTTTGTTGCCCAGCAGCGCGCCGATGTCGTTGCCTGCCAGCAACGCGCCGAACAGATAAACGAAGGCAATCACGCCGATGATGCTGGCGGCCCGGCCGATCATGTGGATGACCCGGTAGCCGAAAATGGTCAGGATCACGATGGCAGCGGCGAAAAGCACGATGCCTTGCCAGTCCGGGACCTGAATCAGTTGCGCGACGGCTTGCCCGGCCAGCAGCGAGCCGCTGGCGGAGAAACCGATATACATCAGGCACACCAGCAGCAACGGGATCACCGCCCCGTAGACACCGAATTGCACCCGGCTGGAAATCATCTGCGGCAGGCCCAGTTTCGGCCCTTGCGCGGCGTGCAGCGCCATCACGCCACCGCCCAGCACCTGGCCGACGAACAGGCCGATCAACGACCAGAACACATCGCCGCCCAACACCACGGCCAAGGCCCCGGTGACGATAGCGGTGATTTGCAGGTTGGCACCCAGCCACAGAGTGAATTGACTGAACAGACGACCATGTCTTTCCGCGTCAGGGATGTAGTCGATCGAACGCCTTTCGATCACGGAAGCCTTTGCAGCTTGATCATCTGGAACAGCCATCTCAAACATTCCCCTAAAGCGAGTGTTGGATCACGCGGTACTCCCTGTAGGAGTGAGCTTGCTCTGGGCGGCATTCCGACGATTGCGTCTGGTCATTTGTTGCAATGGGGCCTGACACACCGCTATCGCGAGCAAGCTCACTCCTACAAGAGCGTGCTTTTACTTATTGATCATCGGCAGGTTCAGGCCCTGCTCTTTGGCGCAGTCGATGGCGATCTGGTAACCGGCATCGGCATGACGCATGACGCCGGTGGCCGGGTCGTTGTGCAGCACGCGGGCGATGCGCTCGGCGGCTTCATCGGTGCCGTCACAGACGATCACCATGCCCGAGTGCTGCGAGAAGCCCATGCCCACGCCGCCACCGTGGTGCAGCGAGACCCAGGTCGCGCCGCTGGCGGTGTTGAGCAGGGCGTTGAGCAGCGGCCAGTCGGACACGGCATCGGAGCCGTCCTGCATCGATTCGGTTTCGCGGTTCGGGCTGGAAACGGAGCCAGAGTCCAGGTGGTCACGACCGATCACCACCGGCGCCGACAGCTCGCCACGACGGACCATTTCGTTGAACGCCAGACCCAGCTTGGCGCGCTGGCCCAGGCCTACCCAGCAAATACGTGCTGGCAGACCCTGGAAGCTGATGCGCTCGCGGGCCATGTCCAGCCAGTTGTGCAGGTGGGCGTCGTCCGGGATCAGTTCTTTGACCTTGGCGTCGGTCTTGTAGATGTCTTCCGGGTTGCCCGACAGCGCAGCCCAGCGGAACGGGCCGATGCCACGGCAGAACAGCGGGCGAATGTAGGCGGGTACGAAGCCCGGGAAGTCGAACGCGTTGTTCACGCCTTCTTCCTTGGCCATCTGGCGGATGTTGTTGCCGTAGTCGAAGGTCGGGATGCCTTGTTTCTGGAACGCCAGCATCGCTTCGACGTGCTCGGCCATGGACTGCTTGGCGGCCTTGACCACGACAGCAGGCTCGGTGATTGCTCGGTCGCGGTACTGCTCCCACGTCCAGCCTTTTGGCAGGTAGCCATTGAGCGGATCGTGGGCGCTGGTCTGGTCTGTGACCATGTCCGGGCGCACACCACGGCGAACCAGTTCCGGCAGGATTTCAGCGGCGTTACCCAGCAGCGCGACAGAGATCGCTTTGCCTTCGGCGGTGTACTTGGCGATGCGAGCCAGCGCATCGTCCAGGTCAGTGGCCTGTTCGTCGACGTAACGGCTCTTCAAGCGGAAGTCGATGCGGCTCTGCTGGCATTCGATGTTCAGCGAGCAGGCACCGGCCAGTGTTGCAGCCAGTGGCTGTGCGCCGCCCATGCCGCCCAAACCAGCGGTCAGGACCCAGCGGCCTTTCAGGTTGCCGTCGTAGTGCTGGCGACCGGCTTCGACGAAGGTTTCGTAAGTGCCCTGAACGATGCCCTGGCTGCCGATGTAGATCCAGCTGCCTGCGGTCATTTGGCCGTACATGGCCAGCCCCTTGGCGTCCAGTTCGTTGAAGTGTTCCCAGTTGGCCCAGTGTGGCACCAGGTTGGAGTTGGCGATCAGCACGCGGGGGGCGTTGCTGTGGGTCTTGAACACACCGACCGGCTTGCCGGATTGCACCAGCAGGGTCTCGTCGTCGTTCAGGTTGCGCAGGCTTTCGACGATCTTGTCGTAGCACTCCCAGTTACGCGCAGCGCGACCGATACCGCCGTAGACCACCAGTTCGTTCGGGTTCTCGGCGACTTCCGGGTCCAGGTTGTTCATCAGCATGCGCAGCGGCGCTTCGGTCAGCCAGCTCTTGGCGGTCAGTTCAGTGCCACGGGCGGCGCGGATTTCCACGTCGCGGCGTTTGGTCCATTGCTGGGCTGGGGTTTTGTTGTCAGTCGTCACGTCAAAATCCTCGATGATCAATCCGGCCCAGGCACTGGGCTGACGGTGCCTGTGTCGAGCAGGCGGAATATGGGTGTGGCAGATCAGGCGCTGCTGGCGGTGAATCGCAGCGGTGCACTGACGTAGTCATTCATACTCATATTTACTTGTACATACAAGCATATGCAACCAAGAGGCCAACTCGCCAGGCAGGAGTCGAGAAAGGCTGGAGACCCTTGCCGTGTCTGGCGTTGAGTGGTTTTGAGCGGAGGGGGAGGAAAGACGAGGTCGTTACGAAAGGACAGGATTTGTTACTTTTGGGTGCGAGCGCCCCGTTACGGTGCGCTCGGTAACACGCGTGATCGAATGATCACCCGGCCTTAATGGCGTGCCCAATGAACTGAATCGGCCCGCTGGGTTTGTTGGTGGGCGAGCCTCCGGCCTTTTCCAGCGACAGTTCGAATAGCTGATTGGGTTGCAGAGGCGGCAAGCGATCCGTTGGCACTTTCAATGTCTGCCCCGGCGAGACCAGGCCCAGAGAAATCGGCCCTTGCCAGTCATCGGCCTGGGTCCAGAACTGCAGCACTTTGCCAATGGGCACATCGATCTCATCCACCGGAACCAATTGAATGCCGCGCATGTTGCTGGCCTGAATCACCCAGCCGGGGGTGTGGTTTTCGGGCGTCGAGAGCACGGCCAGATAAGCAGGCGCGGGCGGTGCGGGCACCTGGCCCATGAGTTGAGTGGTCAGGATCACCGACGCCGCCAACCCCATGCCTGCCAGACCTCGCCACAACCCGGCGTTATCCCACCACTGAATTCGGCGCTTTTTGCGCGCGGCGTGTTTGGGCTTCAGTCCGCCGATATTGCGTTCGATGCGATTCCACAGACGTGATGACGGTGTTTGGGGTTCGGCCATCTCCGTGAGGGTCAGCAATCGCGAGCGCCAGCCCTCGATGGCTTTGCGCAGCGCCGGGTCATGGGCCAGGCGCTCCTGCACCTCGGCTCGTTGGTCAGCCGTCAATGTGCCCAGTACGTACTCGCCGGCCAGGGTCTGGACGTCGAGATCAGGAATCTTGTCTTGTTTTTCACTCATCCAAAACACTCCCGCAGCGCAGTAGGGCCGCGCTTGATACAGGCGTTCACCGTGCCCGACGGCGCACCAGAGGTGTGTGCGATTGAGCATTGAGAATAACCGCCGATGCAGGCTTGAAACACACTGTTACGACGCACGGGAGACGCTTTTTTTTCTATCGATCCGACCGGTCTCGTCAAAAAATGATCAATCGAGGTCGAGACGCTCCGTCTCAGCCCTCACGCGAATAGACCCGGTGCTCGACTTCTCTGGCGTTGCACGCGATACCCAAGACTCAATTCCTTTCTTGAGGACACTGCCATGAGTCTTGCTGGAAAAGTTGCGCTGGTCACCGGCGCGGGTCAGGGAGTCGGCCGGGCGATTGCCCTGCGCCTGGCCCGTGACGGTGCGGACATCGCGCTGGTGGACATTAACTCGCAAAAGATCGAACAGGTCGCCGCCGAGGTGGTGGCGCTGGGGCGCAAGGCGACGACGTTCGTGGCCGACGTGTCGAAGCTGGACCAGGTGACGGCCTCGGTCGAACATGCCGAATCGCATCTGGGCGGTTTCGACATCATGGTCAACAACGCCGGGATCGTGCAGATTGCAGCGCTTTTGGAAGTGAAGCCCGAAGAGGTCGACCGGGTGCTGAACATCAACGTGCAGGGCGTGATCTGGGGCATTCAGGCGGCGGGCAAAAAGCTCAAGGCGTTGAACAAACGCGGCAAGATCATCAATGCCTGTTCGATTGCCGGGCATGAAGGGTTCGCGTTGCTGGGCGTCTACAGCGCGACCAAGTTCGCGGTGCGAGCGCTGACCCAAAGTGCTGCCAAGGAACTGGCCAGTTTTGGTATCACTGTCAATTCGTATTGCCCCGGCGTGGTCGGCACCGACATGTGGGTTGAGATCGACAAACGCATGGCCGAGATCACCGGCGCACCAGTGGGCGCGACTTATAAGCAGTACGTGGATGGCATTGCGTTGGGCCGGGCGGAAACGCCGGATGACGTGGCCGGGTTTGTGTCGTACCTGGCAGGGCCGGATGCCGATTACATGACCGGGCAATCGCCGATGATTGATGGTGGGCTGGTGTATCGCTGATCTTTCTGACGACACCGGAATTCTGTAGGCCTTCGCTTGCTCGCGATAGCAATGTGTCAGCCATAAAAATGAACCTGACACACCCCATCGCGAGCAAGCTCACTCCTACAGGTTTTGTATTGCAAGTCAGCTCAAGGAGCGGTCAGGCATTACGCCGTTTACCCGGCATTTCGATCCCATGCTCATTCACCCGCCGATACAACGTCGCCCGTGAAATCCCCAACGAGCGCGCCGCATCCCCCGGCTTCCAGCGATGGCGAATCAGCGCATCAAGCAACAACTGCCGTTGCGGGCTGGTGGCCGGTTCTTCCGATGTCGTTTGAGGCTGGTCCCCTCGAATCTCCAGCGGCAGATCACCCACCTGAATCGTCGCCCCTTCACACACCGCGCAGGCATAACCCAGTACATGCCGCAGTTGCCGCACGTTACCCGGCCAGGCGAAACCGAGCATCAATTCCAACGCCTGCGCACTGATGCCAATCGCGCCGCCGCTGTTGTGGGCGTGTTCGTCGAGCAGATGGTTGAGCAGTGCGAGCTTGTCCGTGCGATCCCGCAGCGGCGGCAGTTGAAACCGGGCACAGCCCAGACGGAAATACAGGTCCTCACGAAACGTCCCTTCCGCGACCATCGCCGCCAGATCCCGGTGCGTGGCACAGACCACCTGAATGTCGACTTTCTGCCGCACCGAAGCCCCCAGCGGCGCGACTTCACCTTCGGCCATCACCCGTAGCAATCGGGTTTGCAGGCCCAACGGCATGTCGCCGATTTCGTCGAGAAACAGCGTGCCACCGTCTGCCTGCAACAGCAGGCCTTTCATGCCTTTGCTTGAGGCCCCGGTGAACGCGCCTGCCGTGTAGCCGAACAACTCGCTCTCGATCAGGCTCTCAGGAATCGCCGCACAATTGAGGGCAACGAACGGCCCCGCATGACGAGCGCTGTGTTCGTGCAACTGCCGTGCAAAGACTTCTTTGCCCGCGCCGGTTTCGCCCTGAATCAGCACCGGCAGATTGCGGTCTTTAACCCGCACTGCCAGCCGCAGGTTTTCTTCGATACGCGGATCAATCTTCGCGCTGTCGTCGACCTGTTTTGCGACCTGCAAGCGACGGGACCGCTGACGAGGTGCACTGAGTCGAGCCTGCAACGCACTCGACTCCCCCCGCCATTGCAGTTGCCGGGCCGAGTCTTCGCTCAACGCATGAAGCGCGTCGAGGTCGAACACTTCGCCGATATGTTCAGGCAAATGCCCCAGGCGCAAACGCAATGCCTGCCGCGCCTTGCTGTTCAGCGCCTGAAGCCGCCCGTCGTTGTCCCAGGCCAGCAGCAGGTCGGGTTGGCTGTCGACGTAACCCGGCGTGCTGTGCGCCCGCAAAATCCAGTGACCTTGAGCGCTGTGCATGAAAAACGCGTTCTCGATGGTCTTCGCGCTCTGCAACACCATTTGCTGCACCAATGCCTGACTGCGCCGGTCATCCGGGGATTGCAGCGCCGAAGCGTCCATTACCCCAAGCAACTGGCCTTGCGGATCGAAGATTGGCGCGGCCGAGCAGGTCAGACCTATGAACGCGGCGCGAAAGTGATCGCGTTTGTGCACGGTCACTGCACTGTGGCTGGTGAGCACCGTCGCCACACCGCAGGTGCCTTCTTCGGATTCCGACCAGCAGGTGCCCAGATACAACCCCGCCTTGCGGCAATCGCTACGAATGTTGGTGTCGACCCGATAATCGATGGTCTGGCCGAGGGCGTCGGTGAGCATCACGCAGTAATCGGCGTGGCGTACGCGGGAGTGGATTTGTGTCACCTCCTCGCTGGCCACGCGCATGAACAGTTCCGCGCGTTCGCGGCATTCCTTGAGCAAGGTGTGGGAAAGAATACGCGGCCCCTGCAAGGAGCCGGGGTCCAGATGATGCTGGGCCATGGAGCGGCACCAGGAATCGAAAATCAGCGGCGGGACAGGCGCCTGGGTTTGACGATCGGCATTGCGCACCACGCGGCTGACACAGTCGACGTGGGCTCGGGAGTTCACGGCCAGCATTGATGCCTCCGGTTCTCGAACTTTTGTTGTTATGCCGACCATTAAGCGCCCATCGAACGACCCCGACAAGCGCGGCCCGACAAAGGCCCTGAGTGAGACGGAGCGTCTCAAACCCGATGATCCGCACCTCGCAGCCTGAAACGCAGCGTCTCAATCGAGACGGTTTATGCCGTGGGGTTTTATCGCATTGGCCGCTCTAGGACAGTGCTTTGCGTCAATTGGAAGAGGTTTGGCACCTCGCTTGCTCTACCCGTATCAGCGGGGCACACCCGCCTTTCGTGTGTCGAGACAACCTGGAGAACAACAAGATGTCCACCCACCTGGCTACTGATCAATTGCTTCATGCCTACAAGGTCATGCGCACCATCCGTGATTTCGAAGAACGCCTGCACGTGGAATTTGCCACGGGCGAGATCCCCGGTTTCGTTCACTTGTATGCCGGGGAAGAGGCCAGTGCCGCGGGCGTCATGGCGCACCTGACGGACGATGACTGCATCGCTTCCAACCACCGCGGCCACGGCCATTGCATCGCCAAGGGCGTTGACGTGTACGGGATGATGGCCGAGATCTACGGCAAGAAAACCGGCGTCTGTGGCGGTAAGGGCGGCTCGATGCACATCGCCGATCTGGAAAAAGGCATGCTCGGCGCCAACGGCATCGTCGGCGCGGGGGCGCCACTGGCCGCAGGGGCTGCGTTGGCCTCCAAGCTCAAAGGAAGCCAAGGCGTGTCGGTCGCGTTTTTTGGTGACGGCGGCTCCAACGAAGGCGCGGTATTCGAGGCCATGAACCTGGCGTCGATCATGAACCTGCCGTGCATCTTCGTGGCCGAGAACAACGGCTACGCCGAGGCCACGGCCTCCAGTTGGTCGGTGGCGTGCAAAGACATCGCCGAGCGTGCCCCCGGTTTTGGCATGCCGGGTGTGATCGTCGACGGTCATGATTTCTTCGCGGTGTACGACGCCGCAGGCGCGGCCATCGAGCGTGCACGCTCGGGTTCAGGCCCGACGCTGATCGAGGTCAAACTCAGCCGCTATTACGGCCACTTCGAAGGCGATGCCCAGACCTATCGCGGCAACAACGAAGTGAAAAATGTGCGCGACAGCAATGACTGTCTGGTCCGTTTCCGTGAGCGCTGCGCCTCTGAAGGGCTGCTGGATTCCGCCCAATTCAACCTGATCGACAGCGAAGTCGAGCAATTGATTGACGACGCCGTGCGTCTGGCCAAGTCCGACCCCAAACCTCAAGAAGCCGACCTGCTCAGCGACGTTTATGTGGCCTATCGCTAAGCGTTCCGTCATTCCCACCACAAAAAGAACAACGACCGTGGAGACTCATCATGGCTAGAAAAATCAGTTATCAGCAGGCGATCAACGAAGCGCTGGCGCAGGAAATGCGCCGCGACAAGAGCGTGTTCATCATCGGCCAGGACGTGTCCGGCGGCACCGGCGCACCCGGCCAGCAAGACGCGTGGGGCGGTGTGCTCGGCGTTACCAAAGGGCTTTATCCCGAATTCCCCGACCGTGTGCTCGATGCGCCGTTGTCTGAAATTGGCTACGTCGGTGCTGCCGTGGGTGCTGCGACGCAAGGCATGCGCCCGGTGTGCGAGTTGATGTTCAACGACTTCCTCGGCTGCTGTCTGGACCAACTGCTCAACCAGGCCGCGAAATTCCGCTACATGTTCGGCGGCAAGGCCGTCACGCCGCTGGTGATCCGCGCCATGTACGGCGCAGGACTTCGCGCGGCAGCCCAGCATTCGCAAATGCTCACCTCGATGTGGACCCACATCCCGGGGCTGAAAGTGGCCTGTCCTTCGACGCCTTATGACGCCAAAGGCATGCTGTTGCAGGCGATTCGCGACAACGACCCAGTGATATTCCTCGAACATAAAATGCTCTACAGCCTGCAAGGCGAAGTGCCGGAAGAGCTGTATTGCGTGCCATTCGGCGAGGCGAATTTCGTTCGCGAGGGCGACGATGTGACCCTCGTGACCTACGGGCGCATGGTGCATATCGCGATGGACGCCGCCGCCAGCCTGGCCAGGAAAGGCATCGACTGCGAAGTGCTGGACCTGCGCACCACAAGCCCCTTGGACGAAGACAGCATTCTGGAAAGCGTCGAGAAAACCGGGCGCCTTGTGGTGATCGACGAGTCCAACCCGCGTTGCTCGGTGGCTACCGACATCAGCGCGCTGGTCGCACAAAAAGCCTTCAGTTCGTTGCGTGCGCCGATTGAAATGGTCACCGCGCCGCACACGCCGGTGCCGTTCTCTGACGCGCTGGAAGACCTTTACATCCCCAACGCCGCGAAGATCGAGGCGGCGGTGATGAAGATTGCCGACAAGAGGAAGGTCGCATGAGCCAGATTCACACCCTGACGATGCCCAAATGGGGCCTGTCGATGACCGAAGGGCGCGTCGACACCTGGCTCAAACAAGAGGGCGACCGCGTCGAAAAGGGCGAGGAAGTGCTGGACGTCGAGACTGACAAGATTTCCAGCAGCGTCGAAGCGCCGTTTTCTGGTGTGTTGCGGCGCGTTCTGGCCAACCCCGACGAAACCTTGCCAGTGGGCGCGCTGCTGGCCATCGTGGTCGAGGGCGAGGCCAGCGATCAGGACATCGAAGCGGTGATCGAGCAGTTCCAGGCCGATTTCGTGCCCGGCGGCGACGAGGCCGAGGATTCAGGGCCGAGCGCACAAAAAGTCGAGATCGGCGGGCGCTTGTTGCGTTACCTCGACATGGGCGAGGGCGGTGCGCCGCTGGTGCTGATTCATGGTTTCGGCGGTGACCTGAACAACTGGCTGTTCAACCATCCCGTTCTGGCTGCGAATCGGCGGGTGATCGCGCTGGATTTGCCGGGCCATGGAGAGTCCGGCAAAACCCTGAAAACAGGCGACCTGGATGAACTGAGCCACAGCGTGTTGGGCTTGCTCGATCATCTGGACATCGGCAAGGCGCATCTGGCGGGGCATTCGATGGGCGGCGCGGTGTC
Source organism: Pseudomonas sp. Pseu.R1 (assembly GCF_045764065.1). Classification (NCBI taxonomy): domain Bacteria; kingdom Pseudomonadati; phylum Pseudomonadota; class Gammaproteobacteria; order Pseudomonadales; family Pseudomonadaceae; genus Pseudomonas; species Pseudomonas sp. Pseu.R1. The sequence continues at coordinate 3,950,309 of NZ_JBJGEE020000001.1, forward strand.
GCTGAACATCGCGCGTCTGGCGCCGGGACGCGTGGCCTCATTGGTGCTCATCGCCAGCGCGGGGCTGGGCAAGGAGATCAACGGCGAGTACCTGCAAGGCTTCGTCGATGCCAACAACCGCAACGCGCTCAAGCCTCAACTGGTGCAGTTGTTCAGTGATCCGGGGCTGGTGAACCGGCAGATGCTGGAAGACATGCTCAAGTTCAAGCGGCTGGAGGGTGTCGATGGGGCGCTGCGGCAATTGGTCGGCACGGTCTTCGCGGGCGGCGCGCAGACGACGGATTTGCGTGGGGTTGTCGTGCAGCAGCCGACGTTGGTGATCTGGGGTGCTGACGACGCGATCATCCCGGCGAGCCATGCGCAGGGGCTGGAGGCGCAAGTCGAAGTGCTGCCGGGGCAAGGGCACATGGTGCAGATGGAGGCGGCAGAGCGGGTGAATCAGTTGATCGAGGCGTTCCTGAAAACCTGATGCGTATTACAAATATGGTCGGCTTGCTGCCGATTTAAATTTTTAATACGCCACATCCCTGTAGCAGTCCGGCTTGCCGGCGGAGGCGTCATCAAAATTGCTACCGCCGGCAAGCCGTGCTGCTACAAAAGACCGCGCGTGTCAGTAAGCGGCGAGTTTGCTGCGCAGGAGGAAAATCCCGGCCAGCGCCGACAAAATCGACCCCATCAACACCCCCACCTTCACCTCATCAATCAAATGCGCCGCGCCCGGAAACGCCAGGTTGCCGATGAACAGGCTCATCGTGAAACCAATCCCGCACAGCAGCGCAACGCCGTACATCTGCGTCCAGTTGCTGCCTTCGGGCAAGTTCGCCAAGCCCGCGCGAATGGCCAATACCGCTGCGATGAACACGCCAATCTGTTTGCCCAGAAACAACCCAAGCGCCACACCTAGAGGCACCGGGTCTACCAGATTGCCCAGGGAAATCCCCGAGAGCGACACCCCCGCATTGGCAAACCCGAACACCGGCACAACGCCAAACGCGACCCAGTAATGCAGTTTTTCTTCGAGGAACAGCAGCGGCGAGCGGGCTTCTTCTTGTCGCGTGCCAAGCGGAACACACAGCGCCAGTGCTACACCGGCCAACGTCGCGTGGACGCCGGATTGCAGCACAAAGAACCACAGCAGCAGGCCCAGCAGCAGATATGGCAACAGCCGCTGCACACCCATACGGTTCATGATCATCAGCACCGCCAGCGTCGCGAAGGAGGCACCAAGCATCGGCAGGTTCAGGCCCGAGCTGTAGAACAACGCAATGATGGTCACGGCGCCCAAGTCATCGAGAATCGCCAAGGCCGCGAGGAAGACTTTCAGTGATGTCGGTACGCGCTTGCCCAGCAATGACAGCACGCCAAGTGCGAAGGCGATATCGGTGGCCGCCGGAATCGCCCAACCGCTGAGGGTTTCTGCGTTGCCGGTGTTGATGCCAACGTAAATCAGCGCCGGAACCAGCATTCCGCCTGCCGCCGCGAAACCGGGCAGGGCGCGTTGGCCCCAACTGGCGAGGCCACCCGCAAGCACCTCGCGTTTGATTTCCAGCCCGACCATCAAAAAGAAAATCGCCATCAGGCCGTCGTTGACCCATAACTCAACCGATAACCCACCCCAGACGCTGTGCAATGCGGCGAAGTAGAAGGAGGCCATGGGCGAGTTGGCGACGATGATCGCCGCCAGCGCCGCGCCCATCAGTACGATGCCGCCAGCGGATTCCGAAGCGAGAAAACTGGCTAGAATCGCGAGGGCGCGTGGGGATTGTTTGTTTGGGTTGAACGGGGTCATGCGCGTCCTTGTATTAGATGAAGAGCGCTGAATTTGTGGGGAGCCGGCTTGCTGGCGAGAGCGTTGGGTTTGATCCGAATGGGTCACTGACAGACCGCTTTCGCCAGCAAGCCGGCTCCCACAGGCGCGTAGCGTTCAGCCTTGAATTGCGGTCAGTTCAATCACGCAAATCCGACTCGCCCGCGGCGCATACAGAACGACCTCCAGCAACGCGCCTTCAGCGTTATCCAGTTGCAGGCAGTCGTGCTTTTCCAGCAACTGCGGCGGATGCGCACCGACGTTGGCGGCCATCTGCTCGGCAGCGCTGAACACCATAAACACATTCGCGGAACTGAAAAAGCGCTGAGGCTGCAACACATCAATCCACTGTAAGCGCGCGCGGAAGCGCTTCGGCGAGTAGATCAGGTTGAAGTCGCGGATCGGCCCGTCCAGCAAGGTGCACGACACGGTGCTGTCGCCGCTGAAGGCAAACGGGTCGGACGGCAACAATGGCTCGCTGTCCTGCCCGTCGATGTTCAGCGTCATGCCCGCGCCCTGGAGCACGGTGATGATGCGCAGGTAACCGGCGAACACCGAAAAACCACCGGACTCACCAATGTCGGCAATCGACAGCCGCCAGCCAAAACCGTCCAGCCCTTCGCCTGTGTCGCGAGTGATTTCCTCGGTGCTGCCGCCGCCGTTTTTCCACGGCATGCGCGGGTAATTGGCAGCGCGCAGAACAGTCAGTTGGGTCATTTGCTGAATCGTCCTTCCAGGCTATGGCGTGAACCGGGATGAATCAGGCGGGCGGCGGTCACCGGGGTACGGCCCGACCAAGTGCGACGGCGGATCATCAAACACGGCTCGCCTTTCTCGATTTGCAGCAACTTGCATTCGTCCGGTGTGGCGAGAATCGCTTCGACCACGTGCTCGCCCTCGGTGAGCGGCGCCACTTGGTTGAGGTAGGCGTAAGGCGTCTGTTTGGTGAAATCCTGTTGCAGATAGTCGGGGGCGACCGCTGCGTTGACGAAACGGTCTTCGATTTGCACGGGAATGCCGTTCTCGAAATGCACGATCAGCGAATGGAACACCCGCTGGCCTTCGCGCATCTCCAATGCCAGCGCGCGTTCGGAGCCTGCGGCCTCTTCGCAGAGGGTGATCACCTGACAGGTGTGGGTGTGACCGCGAGAGGCGATTTCATCCGCGATGTTATGCACTTCGAACAGCGCGGACTGGGTCTTGGGTTCAGCGACGAACGTGCCGACGCCTTGCATGCGCACGAGCAGGCCTTCGGCGGTCATCTCACGCAGGGCGCGGTTGATGGTCATGCGGCTGAAGCCCAGTTGAGTCACCAGCTCGCTTTCGGACGGCACGCGGTGATGCGGCGGCCAGGTTCCGTTCTGAATCTGCTGGGTGATCATCTGCTTCACCCGGGCGTAGAGCGGCGCCGGACTGTCACCCATCTGGGCGGCCAGCGGAGAATGGGCAGGCGGAGTCGGCACAGAAAAATCCTTGTGATGACGAAAACAGTGGGTGAAGAAGCTGTAAACAGCGCCCACGCTAACCATTTACGTGAGTGCCGACAAGCTTGCCGCAGTTTACCGGGCAGGCAAACGTCTGTATATGTATAGACAATTTCACGCGAGGGGTGCGAAGCAATGTCCGTTTTCTTTGCCGAACGGGCGTTATTGCCTGCGGGCTGGGCCAATAACGTGCGTTTTGAAGTTGGCGTTGATGGTTTTTTGACCAAAGTCCAGGCCAACGCCGAGCGTCAGGGCGCTGAACTGATCAACGGTCCGGTGGTGCCGGGCATGCCGAATCTGCACTCCCACGCGTTTCAAAGAGCGATGGCTGGGTTGGCCGAAGTGGCGGGCAACCCCAATGACAGTTTCTGGACCTGGCGCGACTTGATGTATCGCCTGGTCGGCCAGATCAGCCCTGAGCAACTGGGCGTCATCGCGCGTCAGCTTTATATCGAAATGCTCAAAGGCGGTTTCACCTCGGTCGCTGAATTTCATTACGTGCATCAGGATACGGCGGGCAAATCCTACGCCAACCCTGCTGAACTGGCGTTGCAGGTCAGCCAGGCGGCCAGTTCCGTCGGGATCGGCATGACCTTGCTGCCCGTGCTCTACACCCATTCCGGCTTTGGTGGCTTGGCGCCGAACGACGGTCAGCGTCGGTTCATCAACAGCACCGACAGCTATCTGGGCCTGCAAGCGCGCCTCAAGCCTGTCATCCGTGCTCAACCGGCTCAGGCGCTGGGCCTGTGTTTCCACTCGCTGCGCGCTGTGACGCCGCAGCAGATCAGCGATGTTCTGGCGGCCAGCGACACGCAATGTCCCGTGCACATTCACATCGCCGAGCAGCAGAAGGAGGTCGACGACTGCCTGGCCTGGAGTGGCCGTCGCCCGTTGCAATGGCTGTATGAAAACGTTGAGGTCGATGAGCGCTGGTGCCTCGTACACGCGACCCACGCAGAGGCGGATGAAGTGGCAACGATGGCGAAAAGTCGGGCTGTGGCCGGTTTGTGCCTGACCACTGAAGCGAACCTCGGTGACGGCATTTTTCCCGCAGTGGATTACATCGCTCAAGGCGGGCGTTGGGGCATTGGTTCGGACAGCCATGTGTCGCTGAGCGTCGTCGAGGAACTGCGCTGGTTGGAATACGGCCAGCGTTTGCGTGATCAACGGCGCAACCGGTTGTACCGCGCTGATCAGCCAATGGTGGGTCGCACGCTGTACGACGCCGCGCTGATCGGCGGGGCGCAGGCGATGGGGCAATCGGTCGGCGCGCTGGAAGTGGGCAAGCGTGCGGATTGGCTGGTGCTGGATGGCAACGATCCGTATCTGGCCACCGCTTCGGGCGACGCGATCCTAAACCGCTGGTTGTTCGCCGGGGGGGATCGTCAGGTGCGAGAGGTGATGGTCAACGGTCGCTGGGTGATTCGTGACGGGCGGCATGCCGATGAAGAGGAAAGCCGCCAGGCGTTTGCGCAGGTGTTGCGGGCGTTGTTGGGGTAATCCGAGATTAAAATGCGATCCCTTGTGGGAGCCGGCTTGCTGGCGAATGCGGAGTGTCAGACAACCTTGAAGTGTCTGATCTTGCGCGTTCGCCAGCAAGCCGGCTTCTACAGGGGGCGTGTGCGTCAGTCACTCACCTTCGCAATTTTGGAGTCCTCAACCCGCCAGATCAGCTTGGTTGTGTCATACCCCTGCTGCTGCGCCTTCATCAGCATCTCGTTGCGCACTGACTCGGACACATGGGCGGTGCGCGACAGCAGCCACAGGTACTTGCGATTCGGGTTGCCGACCAGCGCCTGTTTGTAATCGTCGCTGACGTACAGCACCCAGTAATTGCCCTTGGCGGCACCCGGTACCAGCCGCGAGAACCAGTTGTCGAACACCACCCACAGCTTGTCGGTCTTGCCTTCAACTTGTGGCGACGCCGTGCCGGTCGCTTCTTCCCACTTGCCTTCCAGCGTACGGCAGCGATTGGTCACCGCGATATTGCCGTCGTCCTTGAGCTTGTAATGAGCCTCGGATTGCGCGCAGTTGCGCTGGAAGAACATCGGCAGGCGCGCCAGTTCATACCAGGTGCCTTGATAACGCTTCAAATCCACGCGGTCGACAGTGCGTGGGGCCATGGACTCGCCCGGAGGTGTGCTCGCGCAGGCGCTCAACCAGAGCGTTGCCAGCATTGCAGCGGCCAGACGCATCATTCGGGGGATGTTCATTTCAGGCCCTGACCCGAGTACAGCACGACCTTGTCAGCCGCGTATTGAACGCTGATGAATGTCTTCTGATCACCCCACGTGCAACTCGTCATCCCCAGCGCGCCCGAGCACTCGGTCGGGCTGCCCAGCAACTTTTCGATCTCGGCCTTGGGCATGCCCGCCGAGATTTTCGAGTAGTTTTCCTGATTGATCTTGCTGCACGCGGCCAGCAGCACGCAGAACGACAACAACGCAAGAGAGCGCAAAGACATGGATGAAGCTCCTGAATCGAGAGGGGGCAGCGTCATCACTGACGTCATGCCGAAAGCTTAGAAGAGAAAAGGTGGGTCTGGTTCCGTGGTGTTCTAATTAACGTCGCTTTCAGTTCTTGAAGTGAATAGCGAGTTGGGCTGGAATGCGATCCGCTTTGGATTCTGCTCGGAGGGCGTAGGAGCGCAGCTTGATCTGCCGGGAACCGGTAGTAAAATCAGGCCCCTCAGTTTTATCAGGCAGACTGACTATGGATGCTGCCGCTTTGGTCGGAGCCCACCCCGGGCAGAATCAAACTAGATTTCCAGTCAAAAGAAATGATGCTTATAAATCAGTTAAAGGAGGGCGCATGTCTTCGTCTCAAAAACCAAATACAGAGGCGCTGATGAAAATACTCGCGTTGGGGCACGTCGAGATAGCGGCCGGGAAGTTTCAAAGCGTTGAGGAGGTTTTTGACGAAATAGAGCGAGAAGGGTTCAAAACCGCGACCCAGGCCCCTTCAGAAACTCTACTTCTTCAGCCGTAGATTCCCGCCCCAACACCTCATTGCGATGCACAAACCGACCAAATCGCTCGATCACCACGCGATGTTTTTTCGCGTAGTCCAGCGTCTGTTTGAAGTAATCGAGTTCAGTCGGCGGCAGCAGGGGAAGCAGGGCAGCGAAGCGTTCGACCGCTTCGTCCTGTGCGCCAAGGTTTTCAGTGTGTTCCAGCACCAGATAAATGAAGGTGCGTTGCAGCGGCGTCAGCGCCAGATCGCGTTCCAGTTTCAGGCCATGTTTGACCAGTGCCTGGGCGCGCTCGTCGCCAGCGTAGGATTTGGGGGTGTCGCGGAAGATCATGCGCGGCAGTTGGTCGAGCAGGAGCACCAGTGCCAGCCAGCCCTTGGGCGTTGCGCTCCATTCGGTCAGGCCGCCTTGCAGCGCGAGATCAACCAGGCCGCCGAAGCGATGCAGCGCATCAGCGTCCTGTGATTTCTTTTTGCCGAACCAGAGAGCGTTTTTCTCCCTGACTGCCTCGGTCGGTGATTCGGCAGAACCGAACCACCAGTCAAGCAGCGGCAGCCAAGGCTCCCGCACAGGTTCAGGCCTTGTGGTACGACGTGGCGCGTTCCACTTCTTCCTTCGAGCCAAGGAACACCGCAACGCGCTGGTGCAGGCCTTCAGGCTGGATGTCGAGGATGCGCTCGTGGCCGTTGGTGGACGCGCCGCCTGCCTGTTCAACCAGGAAGGACATCGGGTTGGCTTCGTACATCAAGCGCAGTTTGCCCGGCTTGGAAGGCTCGCGGGCGTCACGTGGGTACATGAACAGACCGCCACGGGTCAGGATGCGGTGCACGTCAGCGACCATCGCGGCCACCCAGCGCATGTTGTAGTTCTTCTTCAGCGGACCTTCTTCACCGGCCAGCAGTTCATCGACGTAACGCTTGACCGGGGCTTCCCAGTGGCGTTCGTTGGACATGTTGATGGCGAATTCCTGGGTCGATTCAGGAATCTTGATGTCTTCGTGGCTCAGCACGAAGCTGCCCATTTCGCGGTCCAGGGTGAAGCCCTTGACGCCGTCGCCCAGGGTCAGAACCAGCATGGTCTGCGGGCCGTAGATCGCATAACCGGCGGCGACCTGTTTGCTGCCCGGCTGAAGGAAGGCTTTTTCGTTCAGCGCCTCGTTCTGGCTCAGGTATTCGTTCGGGCAACGCAGTACCGAGAAGATGGTGCCGACCGGGGCGTTGATGTCGATGTTGGACGAGCCGTCGAGTGGGTCGAAGACCAGCAGGTAGGCGCCTTTCGGGTATTTGCCGGGGATCTGATAGGCGTTGTCCATTTCTTCGGACGCCATGCCTGCCAGGTGACCGCCCCATTCGTTGGCTTCCAGCAGGATTTCGTTGGACATCACGTCCAGTTTCTTCTGCACTTCGCCTTGTACGTTCTCGGTGCCCATGCTGCCCAGGACGCCGCCCAGGGCGCCTTTGGAAACCGCGTGGCTGATTTCCTTGCACGCACGCGCCACCACTTCGATAAGGAAGCGCAGATCGGCAGGAGTGTTGTTGCTGCGGGTCTGCTCAATCAGATAGCGACTCAGGGTAGTGCGGGACATGGAGAGCTCCGAAGAAGGGGGGATAAAAACGCGCACAGTTTAACGTGTGTGGCGACCGAATACTGCCTGTCAGACCGGTTTCGTAGTGATTGAGTTCACGGGCTACATGAATCTAGCCGGTCAAACGTGACAAGTTGAGGCGCCCGATCCTGTTTTTCTGGAAGCAGGATCGGTTCAGCTTCACCGTTTGCCGCTCGACGCGCGCAACGTGCCGATCGCCATCCAGCCGAGGAAAATCACCCCCAGCACTAACACGGCCCATAAGCCGATGCGCTTCCAGTCCGGCCCGGTAGCGACCGGCACAGGAGGCGCGGGGATGGCGGCCGGGGTGGTGCTCAATTTGGCGCTGCCCAGCGACGCGAGCTTGTCCGGGGTGAGGCCCGGCACCAGCGTATTCAATGGCAGGGCGGCGCCTTTGATCGTTGCGTTGCCGATGGCCAGGCTGTAAGGCGGGGCGCCACGGGCCAGAAACACCAGTTGTGTGGCGCGCACGGCGAAACTCAGTTTCGGCACCTCGTTGCCCAGACCGCCGCCGCGATCATCGACTTCCAGCTTCAACTGCTGAACGACATTGCCCGGCAGTTCCATTTCGTCCTGCACCACGTCCTGGCCATTTTGCGTCAGGCGATACAACAGGCCGCTGTCGATCGTCTGCCAAGGCGCATTGCTGTCGTGGCGCGCATACAGCGTGACCGGCGCGAGGCTATTGGGTTGGGTAATGGCGATCTTCATGCGCTCCAGCGGCAGGGCCACGGGCAATTGCCAGACGTAAACGCCGGGCTTTTCGACACTGCCCGCAATGCCCGGCGACCAACTCAACGGCATGACGCCGGGGCGGGTGCTGACCAGTTGCGCGGAGGTCAGCGTCGGTGCCGATTGTGGGTTGGTCCAGAGCAGACGCAGATAGCGGGCGTTGCGGCCGGGGAGCGTTACGACACGCTGTTCGACCAACTCGTCGGCGAACGACAGCCGGGCAACCTGGCCTTCACCCCAGCGTTTCCAGTGTTGAAGATCGTCGCTGGCTTCGACACTGAAACGCTGGAAGCCTTCGCGCTCGCTGTTCCAGTCGAGAATCAGTTGGTCCAGTGGCGCGTTGATCGCGCTGGTGTCGAGCAGCCAGCCGCGCAGAATCTCCTCGCCCGCCTCCATGTCGCCTTGAGGTTGCACCTCCACCAGCGTGCCGGTGGTGCTGCGTTCGACGCGGATTTTCGGCTCGGCGTCTTTTGCGTCGTCATCGTTGTAGAGCGGGAACCACTTCACGTCGACCGGGGTTTCGTCTTCTTCCCGCTGCGGTTCGCCCAGCGTCAACGCGTAGGGCTGCGCCTGGCCATCGGCGTTGAACACGCGAATGTCGTTGAGCGTGCTCTGGCGAGCATTCAGTTGCGCAGCCAACGGCAGTTCAAGGCGATACCACGGGCCTTCGCCGCTGATCGTCAACGGCGTGTGGCTGGCGAAATCATCAGGCAGGTCTTCGGCCTGACTGAGCAATGGGGCCAACAACAGCGCGCCGAATACAGCGGCCTTGGCGAGAGACTGACGGCTCAACAATGGGCTCCTGACGTTCATGGCGTGGCCGAATCGGAAGGCGCTGAGTCAGAGGATGTCTGGCTGCGCGTAGGGCCTTTCGGTGGTAGTGGTGCGAAATATCCCACCACAAGCAGCAGAATGCCAACGCCGATAAACGAGATGATTCGCTCCAGCCCGCCCCGATTGCTCAGCTCGACGAAGAACAGCTTGGCGACCACGATGCCGATCAACACCGCGCCTACGATCCACAGATCGCGTCGAACGCGCAGATGCCCGCCGATCATCAGCGCCAGCGCTGTCAGCGTCCAGACGATGGACAGCCCGGCCTGAACCCGCATCGATTCGAACAGCGCGTCGGTGTGCCAGGCCACGCCCGCCCAGTGATGGGCGCTGCGCATGACCATTGCGGTGATCAGCGCGAACAGGGACGCGCCCGCGATCACCAGCGCGGCTTTACGGGCGTATTCAGAACTGACACCCAGTTGAGGCAGTTGCTGACGCGTCCAGTTGAAGATCCCGGCCATTGCGATCAACAACCCCAGCTCCAGCGGGTTGATCAACGGCAGGTACGGCAGTGGATTGGCCGCGCCCTCGCTGAACCCGTTGGCCATCCAGAACCACGCCAGCATCAACGCTGCCAACGGAGCAGCGGCCCAGACGCGGTATTCGCGAGGGTAGGCACTGAGTGGCCATGGCCACTGGCGCGACGAGGTCATGGCCAGCAAATACAGGCTCGGCAGCAACGCCCAACCCAGCCAGCGCCACGCGTTGTACGACTCGGACAGCACCAACAGGCCGTAACGCAATTCCAGCGACAGCACGCCGATGATCAACCAGCAACCGAGCACGTGAGCGGCACTGCGCAGGCGCGGCAGCAGCATTTCGTCCAGACGCTTCAGTGAAATCAGGTGCGTAGCGAACACCGCAAGCCAGCCCAGCCAGCCGCCATTGGCAGCCGGGTGGTAATAGGGGTCGAACAACATCAGGCCCAGCAGGACGAAACTGGCCGGGGTCAGCAGCGTGCACAGTTGCGCCAGTCCGGCCCAATGAAGGCGCAAGGCCGTAATCATCCACAGGCCAACGCTGACCGCGCCCAGTGCCAGCAGCGTCGGGATCTCCCGCGCGCCCGAGACGTAATGGGTGCTGACGCAAAGCGCCACTGACCACCACATCACGCCCCAGATCAAAAGCAACGGTTGCAGCGCCCGTTTGCTGAATGTCAGGCGCAATGTGCCGATGCGTTCCACGGTGAATGCGCTGATCAACGCCGCCAGCGAAAGGATCAATGGCGTCCAGAAGTCGCCGTGGTTGAAGCTGGGTGAATACCACCTTCCAACGATCCCCAGAAACGCGAAACCGGCGCCGAGTTGCAACAACAGGCCAAAGAAACGCGCCAGCAAACGGTTCTGGCGCATCCCCAGCCAGAACACCGCTGCGCCCTCGACGGCCCAGGCGACGGTGGTCCATTGCGCACTCAGGCCCAGAGGAATGGCCAGCGTCGCGAACACCACGCCCAGCGACAGGCAGGTCTCGACCAGCAACACCACGCGACCGGGGGCTCTCCCCGCAAGCAATCGTGCGATGCCTATATAAAGGAGGCCCATGACCAGCGCACTGAACGCGGCGCCAAACTCGATGTGTTGCACGATGGCGTATTGCAGACCAAAGCCTGCGATGGGCGTGCCGAACAGCAGGCTGCCATCGACGTAATGGCTCTGCCTGGCCGACCAGCGCAACATCGCCTCGCGGCTGTCGTTCTCAGGGCCGGTGGCGTGTTCCTGCAATTTACGCCGGGCGAACAACAAGCCGATGGCCAGGTACATCAGGAAGAACAGGATCAGGAACTGCTCGGTGCTCCAGAACAGTTCTGGGGTGTAAGCCTTCAAGCCCCACGCTGAGCCAATGCCGAACGTGCCGACGAAGCCGATCAGGTTCAGTGGGCGCCAAGCCTTGAACCAGGCGATGGCGAAGATTCCGGCATTGAGCAGGGCGAAATAGCTGAACAGCGCGACATGGCTGCCTTCGCCGGTTGACGTCAGCAATGGCGCCGCAAAACCGCCCAGCGCGGCCACACAGGCCAGCGCCAGCGAGTTTTGTGTCAACGCGAGAATCGCCGAGAACACGGTTACTGCGACCAAAAGCCCGAACGCCATACCGGGAGCGAGCAGGGTGTGGACTTTCATTGCAGCGAAGACCGTCAGGTACAACACCGCGACCCCCGTGCCTTGCAGCATCAGGGCGAAGGATTCGTTGCGCTGGCGCAGCCACCAGCCCAATCCCAACAGCGCGAGCGCGGCCACTGCGACCCCGGCGTAAAGCGCCTCGATGGGTACGACCATGCCCTCGGTGGCGTAGCGCAGCAGAAACGCCAGGCCGAGAAACAGCAGCACCACGCCGACGCGCAACACCGTGTTGCCGCCCAACAGCCAGTCTTTCGCGTGGCCCAGAGTGTTGTCGAGCAGGTTGGGTTCGGCGGGGGCGTGAGAGTGAGCAGGGGCGGGCGTCTCGGGTGCGCGGCGCCATTCTGAGTCTGCCGTGGTCTGCGGGGTGACCGACTCCAGGTCTGGAAGGTCCCAGATCAATTCGGGGCCGGTGTCGGCAACCGGCTCCACGACCAGCGGAGTCGGGGCGCTAGCGTCAGGCAACTGCGCCGCGGCGGAGTCCAGATGGCTGAGGCGTTCTTGCAGGGCTTGCAGGTCGAGGCGGGTCCTGGCCAGCTCGGCTTTGTGCTCGTTGGTTTGGCGAGACAGTGATGACAGGCGAAAACTCAGCCCCAACGCCAGCCCGATGACCGCACCAACGGCCCCGCCCAGCAGCGACTCATCCAGCACCGCACCGAAGAACAGGCCCACCAGCAAAAGAATCCATTGCACGCGACGACATTCCATTTAGCCGCAGGACGGCGATGGCGAGGAGTATATCGGGGGATGCAGAAGAGGAAACATTTTGTGTCAGCGTGCGAGAACCAGGTCTCGCACAAACCATCGGGTCCTGTAGGAGTGAGCTTGCTCGCGATAGGTCATCACATCCAACGCATGGGGTGACTGACACATTGAATCGTCTGGACGCGGCCCAGACCAAGCTCACTCCTACAGGTTTTGCGTCGGTCGGGCGTTTACGTTAATCCAACGCCTGCCAGATCTCGTTCGCGTACTCGCGAATGGTCCGGTCTGAAGAGAACCAACCCATACGCGCAGTATTGAGCACTGCCGAGCGCCACCATTCCTTGCTGTCGTGCCAACGCTGTTCGACTCGGGCCTGAGCCGCCCAGTACGACTCGAAGTCAGCACATACGAAGAAACGGTCATAGTTGATCAATTGCTCGATCAACCCGGCATAGCGGTACGGATCATCCGGCGAGAACACCCCGCCACGAATCGCCTGCAACACATCGTTCAGCCGCGCTGACGAGGCAATGTCGCCATGGGCGTTGAACTCACCAGCATGTTTGCGCGCTTCGACTTCTTGCGAGGTCATGCCGAAGATGAACATGTGTTCCAGCCCGACCTGCTCGCTCATTTCCACGTTGGCACCGTCCAGCGTGCCGATGGTCAGCGCTCCATTGAGGCCGAACTTCATGTTACTGGTGCCCGAGGCTTCAAGCCCTGCCGTGGAAATCTGCTCCGACAGGTCGGCAGCGGGGATGATGCTTTCCGCCAGGCTGACGTTGTAATTAGGCAGAAACACGACCTTCAGGCGACCGCGCAGGGTCGGATCGTTGTTCACCGTACGGGCGATGTCGTTCGCCAGTTTGATGATCAATTTGGCCGAGTGATAACTGGCCGCCGCCTTACCGGCGAAGATCTTCACCCGTGGCACCCAATCGGTGCTCGGGTCAGCGCGCATGGCCTGATACAAGGCCACGGTGTGGAGCAGGTTCAGCAGTTGACGTTTGTACTCGTGAATCCGCTTCACCTGTACGTCGAACAGCGCTTCGGGGTTGAGCGTGATGCCCAGACGCTCCTGAACGATGGCGGCCAGCGCCCTTTTACGGTGCAGGCGCTGCGCTGCGAACTCTTTCTGGAAGGCAGGCTTGTCAGCCAGCGGCTCCAGTTTCAGCAGCGCCGTTTCATGGTTATCGAGCACCTGCTCGCCCAGTTCCTTGACCAGCATCCCGGTCAGTTGCGGGTTGGACTGGAACAGCCAGCGGCGGAAGGTGATGCCGTTGGTTTTGTTGTTGATGCGCTCCGGATAGAGCTTGTGCAGTTGCGCGAATACGGTCTTGCGCATCAGTTGGGTGTGCAGCGCCGAGACGCCGTTGACGCTGTGAGAACCAAGGAATGCCAGGTTGCCCATGCGCACGCGGCGGCCGTTGTCTTCTTCGATCAGCGACACCGCGCGCAAGAGGCCGAACAGGTCCGGATCGTCCTTGTGATCGACGCGTACGGTGTCGATGTGCTGGGCGTTGATCATGTAAATGATCTGCATGTGGCGCGGCAGCATGCGCTCCATCAGGCCCACCGACCAAGTTTCCAGCGCTTCGGGCAACAGCGTGTGGTTGGTGTAAGCGAGGGTGCCGACGGTGATGCGCCAGGCTTCGTCCCACTCCACGTCGTAGAGGTCGATGAGGATGCGCATCAGCTCCGCCACGGCAATCGACGGGTGCGTGTCGTTCATCTGGATGGCCGCGTGTTCCGGCAGGCTGTTGATGGTGTAGCCCATATTCTTGTGGCGCCGCAGCAAATCTTGCAGCGAGGCCGAGACGAAAAAGTATTCCTGGCGCAGGCGCAGTTCCTGGCCCGCTTCGGTGCTGTCGTTGGGGTACAACACGCGGGAGATACTCTCCGCGCGCACGACTTCCGCCACGGCACCGACATGGTCACCGGCGTTGAAACGCTCCAGGTGCAGGTCTTCAACGGCACGGGCGCGCCACAGACGCAGGGTGTTCACCGCCTTGCCGCGCCAGCCCACGACGGGGGTGTCATAGGCAATCGCGCGGACGGTTTCGCCCGCATTCCAGACTTGGCGGGTTTCACCCGAGGCATCGAGGACTGCATTGCCAGCGGCGTCGAGCACCGGTTGCACGCTGCCCCCAAAGCCGATCTGGTAAATCACTTCCGGGCGTTCGAACTCCCACGGGTTGCCGAAATCCAGCCAGTTTTCGGTTTGCTCCTGCTGCCAGCCGTCGACGATGGCCTGACGGAACAAACCGTGTTCATAACGAATGCCGTAGCCATGACCGGCGATGCCCAGCGTGGACATGCTTTCCATGAAGCACGCCGCCAGACGCCCAAGACCGCCGTTGCCCAGTGCGGCATCGGGTTCCAGGGTGCGGATTTTCTCAAGGTCCACATCCAGGCCTTTCAATGCCTCACGGGCGGTTTCCAGAATGCCCAGGTTGCTCAGGCTGTCGAACATCAGACGCCCGATCAGGAATTCGAGCGAGAGGTAGTAAACCCGCTTCTTCTCCTGCTTGTAGATGTAGCGGGTGTGCTTCATCCACTTCTCGGCCATCTTGTCACGGGTCGCCAGCGCGATGGCCATGAACCAGTCATGGTCGAACGCGTGGGCGGCATCTTTACCGACGGCGAATTCGAGTTTGGTCAGTACAGCTTCACGAAAGGCTGCCACTTCAGCGTCACGAACGTTGGGTTCCGGAGACATCGGGTACGACCTCAAGTTGGTTGGACGATTAAATGGGGTTGTTTGACTGTAGGGGGTGTCGCCGGTTATTTCCTGTCATCTGAATGAAAATTCCGGCAGCACGACCCACGGTTCGACTCAGGTGAGGCGCTCTGGTTCGGCGGTGTTTCGGATTGTCAGACACGTTATGAACGCTTGCATTGATCGTTCCAGTTTTGTGCAGGACTCATATTGTGGGAGCCGGCTTGCTGGCGAATGCAGGGTGTCAGACGACATGTTCATGTCTGACTCCGCGTATTCGCCAGCAAGCCGGCTCCCACAGAAAACAGCAGGTTCATGCGCCAATATGATCATTTACCGTTTCGGGTTTATGATGCCCACGGCAGATAGATAGAAGCCCCTGAATTGGACTTTTGGAGCACCTATGCAGACCTTGTACCCGCAGATCAAACCCTACGCCCGGCACGATCTGGCAGTGGAAGAGCCTCATGTGCTGTACGTCGATGAAAGCGGCTCGCCGGAAGGTTTGCCAGTGGTGTTCATCCACGGCGGGCCGGGTGCGGGATGCGATGCCCAGAGCCGTCGCTACTTCGATCCGAATCTGTACCGCATCATCACTTTCGATCAGCGCGGCTGTGGTCGCTCCACCCCCCATGCCAGCCTGGAAAACAACACCACCTGGCATCTGGTGGAAGACCTTGAGCGCATTCGCAAGCATCTGGGTATCGACAAATGGGTGCTGTTCGGCGGCTCTTGGGGTTCGACCCTTTCATTGGCCTATGCCCAGACTCACCCTGATCGCGTGCATGCACTGATTCTGCGCGGCATCTTTTTGTGCCGTCCGCAGGAGATCAAGTGGTTCTATCAGGAAGGCGCGAGCCGCCTGTTCCCGGATTATTGGCAAGATTACCTGGCGCCGATCCCGCTGGACGAGCGCGGCGACTTGCTGAGTGCGTTTCACAAACGTCTGGTGGGCAGCGATCAGATCGCACAGATGCACGCCGCCAAGGCGTGGTCGACCTGGGAAGGTCGCACCGCCACGCTGCGTCCGAACCCGCTGGTGGTCGACCGTTTCTCCGAGCCGCAGCGCGCGCTGTCCATCGCCCGCATCGAATGCCATTACTTCACCAACAACGCCTTCCTTGAAGAAAACCAACTGATTCGCGACATGCCCAAAATCGCGCATCTGCCGGGGATCATCGTGCACGGCCGCTATGACGTGATCTGTCCGTTGGATAACGCCTGGGAACTGCATCAGGCCTGGCCGAACAGTGAGCTGCAGGTGATTCGCGATGCGGGGCATGCGGCGTCGGAGCCTGGGATCACCGATGCTTTGGTGCGCGCGGCCTCGCAAGTGGCGCGGCGTTTGCTCGACCTGCCGCCGGAAGAGGCGTAACAAAAGAGTCAGGCGCTACGCGGTCGAAAACTGTGGGAGCCAGCAAGCCGGCTCCCACACAGATTGTGTTGAACCAGAAAATGGGTGGAAGGCTTCAATGAAAGGTTTGCTCCAACGCGTGCGCGCTGCACGCGTCGATGTTGCGGGCGAGACTGTGGGCGCCATCGATCAAGGCTTGCTGGTGCTGGTCGGCGTCGAGCCTCAAGACACTCGCGCCAGCGCCGACAAAATGCTGCACAAGCTGCTTAACTATCGGGTGTTCAGCGACGATGACGGCAAGATGAACCTGTCGTTGAGTGATGTCGGCGGTGGTTTGCTGCTGGTTTCGCAGTTCACTTTGGCGGCGGACACCCGCAGTGGCATGCGGCCCAGCTTTTCCAAAGCCGCGCCGCCCGCGGTGGGTGCCGAATTGTTTGACTATTTGCTGGAAAAGGCTAAAACCTCGCACAAGACGGTCGCTGCGGGCCAATTTGGTGCGGATATGCAGGTGCATTTAGTAAATGATGGCCCTGTGACATTTTTGCTGGAGACGTAAAACCCGCAGTTTGTCTGTCATACCCGAATTTATTAGGCAAAAAGCCATAAATACTTTGTTTCCCCTGATGCGTTGTCACGCGCGCTGCTAGATAATCGCGCGCTACAAGACGAGCGATTGCCCGTCAAATCAGTAAAAACGCAGATTGGTCCGAAATCGTTTGGGGAATCATTGGCCCCATTCGGAGTCGGAACAATGCTCGCCAACCCGGCATGTGATGGCTGGCCGTTGGTTTCTTCATCTGTTTTTCGGCGAGGGTTGCTCGTGATTGTTAGTCCATGTAATGCACCAAAGACCCCTTGAAAGCGCCTGCGAAGCGCTTTGTTGGCCGGGTCGGCTTTGTTCTGTCTGTTCGGCGCCAGCCAACTCTGGGCGTTCGATCTGGACGACGTGGCGACAAAGGCCAAAGAGTTGGCCGGACAGAAATTCGTAGCCCCGAAAAGCAACCTGCCTGCAGAATTCCGCGACATGAAGTTTGCGGACTACCAGAAGATCCGCTTCCTGCAAGACAAAGCCGAGTGGGCTGCTGACCGAACTCCGTTCAAGATCTCGTTCTATCATCAGGGCATGCACTTCGACACGCCGGTGAAAATCAACGAAGTCACCGCGACCACCGTCAACGAAATCAAGTACGACCCTGCGCGTTTCGATTTCGGCGGCATGAAGTTCGACGCCAAAGCCACCGAAAACCTCGGCTGGGCCGGTTTCCGTGTCACCTATCCGATCAACAAGGATGACAAGCAGGACGAGATCATGACCATGCTGGGCGCGAGCTACTTCCGCGTCATCGGTAAAGGTCAGGTTTATGGCTTGTCTGCCCGTGGTATGGCCATCGACACCGCGATGTCGTCGGGTGAAGAATTTCCTCGCTTCACCGAGTTTTGGATCGAGAAGCCAAATCCCGATGAACAGCATCTGGTGATCTTCGCGCTGCTGGACTCTCCGCGCGCCACTGGCGCCTACAAGCTGATCCTGCGCCCGGGTACCAACACGCTGGTCGACGTTCAGTCGCGCATGTTCCTGCGTGAGAAAGTCGGCAAGCTGGGCGTTGCGCCGCTGACCAGCATGTACCTGTTCGGCGCCAACCAGCCGTCGAAAGTCCTCAACTACCGTCGTGAACTGCACGACTCCAACGGTCTGTCGATTCAGGCCGCCAATGGCGAGTGGATCTGGCGTCCGCTGAACAACCCGAAACACTTGGCTGTCAGCAGTTTCTCGGTCGAGAACCCGCGTGGTTTCGGTCTGTTGCAACGTGGCCGCAATTTCAGCCATTACGAAGACTTGGACGACCGCTACGACAAACGTCCTAGCGCCTGGATCGAGCCAAAAGGTGACTGGGGCAAAGGCACTGTCGATCTGGTCGAGATTCCGACCGCTGACGAAACCAACGACAACATCGTTGCGTTCTGGAAGCCGGAAACCCAGCCAGAGCCAGGTCAGCCAATCGACTTCAACTACCGCCTGCACTGGACCATGGACGAAGACTCCATCCACTCGCCCGATCTGGGCTGGGTCAAGCAGACCCTGCGTTCGACCGGTGACGTGAAGCAGTCCAACCTGATCCGTCAGCCAGACGGCAGCGTGGCGTATCTGGTCGATTTCGTCGGCCCGACCTTGGCCAAACTGGGTGAAGACCCGGCGATTCGCAGCCAGGTCACCACCGACGACAACACCGATCTGGTGGAAAACAACCTGCGCTACAACCCGGTCACCAAAGGCTGGCGCCTGACGCTGCGCCTGAAGGTCAAGGACACCAACAAGAACGTGGAACTGCGCGCGTACCTGCTGCGTGAAACCCCGGTCGAGCCTGGTAAGGAACCTGCGATCATCACTGCTGACAAAGCAGACAAGAAGCCTGAGAAAAAAGCCGAGGCGAAAGCCGTTGCGGCAGCCCCGGCACCGAAGGATGAGAAGGCCGAAATCGTCAAGACCGACGCCCTGAAGGCCGGTGACGCGAAAGACGCCAAAGACCCGAAAGATGCCAAGGTCGCCAAGGCGGACGCGAAAGACGCGAAGGCCGATGCGAAAGACGCCAAAGCTGACGCCGCCAAACCAGCCGACGCCGTGAAGGTCGCCGAAGCCAAGTCTGACGAAGCTTCTCGTCCTGAAGCCGCTCTGGGCGATGCCGCCAAGGCGAACAAAGGCAGTAAAGAAACCGCGCAGCCAGCGAAAGAGGCTGCCTCCACCCAGCAGGGCCCGGCCATGAATCAACAGATTCTGACCGAGACCTGGAGCTACCAGTTGCCAGCCGATGAGTAATTCACAAGCCGTGCCTGAGTCTCTGAACGAGTACCTTGCACATTTGCCAATGAGCGACGAGCAGCGGGCGGAACTTGCCAGCTGCACCTCGTTTGCTGAGCTGCATGAACGCCTTTCGGCACAGACCGTCGCTGATCCTGCCGAGGCCGCCCAGGCTTCGGTGGGGCGTCGTCTGACCCTGACCACCGCTGACGAGCTGCACGAAGCTGAAATGCTGGCTGTGGACGCCAGCGGTCGTGTCTGCCTGAAAGCCACGCCCCCGATTCGCCGTACCAAAGTCGTGCCCGAGCCGTGGCGGACCAACATCCTGCACCGCGCCTGGCGTCGGATGACCGGGAAATCCAACCCGCCTCCGCCGAGTCACGACGATTTGCCGCGCGACTTGCCCAAGTCCCGCTGGCGTACGGTGGGTTCGATCCGCCGCTACATCCTGCTGATCCTCATGCTGGGCCAGACCATCGTGGCGGGCTTCTACATGAAGGGCATCCTGCCGTATCAAGGCTGGTCGCTGGTGTCGTTCGACGAAATCAGCCATCAAACCCTGTGGCAGACCGCCGTTCAGGTGATGCCATATGCGCTGCAGACCACCATCCTGCTAATGTTCGGGATTTTGTTCTGCTGGGTGTCGGCTGGTTTCTGGACCGCACTGATGGGCTTCCTCGAACTGCTCACTGGTCGCGACAAGTACCGCATCTCCGGTGCCAGCGCCGGTAACGAGCCGATTGAACCCGGTGCCCGCACTGCGTTGGTGATGCCGATTTGTAACGAAGACGTACCGCGTGTATTCGCGGGCCTGCGTGCAACCTTTGAATCGGTGGCTGCCACCGGTGATCTGGATCGCTTCGATTTCTTCGTGCTCAGCGACACCAACGAAACCGACATTGCTGTTGCCGAGCAACAGGCGTGGCTGGACGTGTGCCGCGAGACCGGTGGTTTCGGCAAGATTTTCTACCGCCGTCGTCGCCGTCGCGTAAAACGCAAAAGCGGCAACCTGGACGACTTCTGCCGTCGCTGGGGCGGTGACTACCGCTACATGGTCGTGCTCGACGCTGACTCCGTCATGAGCGGTGAGTGCCTGACCAGCCTGGTGCGCTTGATGGAAGCGACCCCGGACGCCGGTATCATCCAGACCGCGCCAAAAGCGTCGGGCATGGACACCCTGTATGCGCGCATGCAGCAGTTCGCTACCCGTGTGTATGGCCCGCTGTTCACCGCCGGCCTGCACTTCTGGCAGTTGGGTGAGTCCCACTACTGGGGGCACAACGCGATCATCCGCATGAAGCCGTTCATCGAGCACTGCGCCTTGGCGCCGCTGCCCGGTAAAGGCGCGTTCGCCGGTGCGATCCTGTCCCACGACTTCGTTGAAGCTGCGCTGATGCGCCGTGCCGGCTGGGGCGTGTGGATTGCCTACGACCTGCCGGGCAGTTATGAAGAACTGCCGCCGAACCTGCTGGACGAACTCAAGCGTGACCGTCGCTGGTGCCACGGTAACCTGATGAACTTCCGCCTGTTCCTGGTCAAAGGCATGCACCCGGTACACCGTGCGGTGTTCCTGACTGGCGTGATGTCGTACCTGTCGGCGCCGTTGTGGTTCCTGTTCCTGGTATTGTCGACAGCGCTGCTGGCGGTCAACACGTTGATGGAGCCGACCTACTTCCTGGAGCCGCGTCAGCTGTATCCGCTGTGGCCACAATGGCACCCGGAAAAAGCCGTCGCGCTGTTCTCGACCACTATCGTGCTGCTGTTCCTGCCGAAATTGCTCAGCATCATCCTGATCTGGGCGCAGGGCGCGAAGGGCTACGGTGGCCGGATCAAGGTCACACTGTCGATGCTCATGGAAATGCTGTTCTCCATGCTGCTGGCGCCAGTGCGGATGATTTTCCACACCCGTTTCGTACTGGCCGCGTTCCTCGGTTGGGCTGCGACCTGGAACTCGCCACAACGTGACGACGATTCCACGCCATGGAGCGAAGCGGTCAAGCGTCACGGTCCACAGACACTGCTGGGCTTTGCCTGGGCTGCTCTGGTGGCCTGGCTGAACCCGAGCTTCCTCTGGTGGCTGGCGCCTATCGTCGGTTCGCTGGTGCTGTCGATTCCGGTGTCGGTGATTTCCAGCCGCACTAACCTGGGCCTGAAAGCCAAGGACGACAGCTACTTCCTGATTCCGGAAGAGCACACGCCGCCGCAAGAACTGGTTTCCACCGACCAATACACCCACGAAAACCGCTGGCATGCGCTGCATGACGGTTTCGTGCGTGCCGTGGTCGACCCACAACAGAACGCATTGGCCTGCGCCTTGGCGACCTCGCGTCACCGTGAGGCTGAGCCGATCGAATGGATGCGTGTCGAGCGCGTGCGCCATGCCATCAAGGGCGGCCCTGAGCACCTGAACAACAACGAGCGCCTGCAATTGCTGAGCGATCCTGTTGCGCTGGCGCGGCTGCACGAGTTGGTCTGGGCTGAAGGCAACGAGGCCTGGCTGGAAGCGTGGCGCGCGTCGGTCAAGGCCGATCCGCATGCGCCGTTGCTGCCATTGCAGCCTGCGACCCATGTGAATGCGCCGTCGTTGGCCAATGCCTGAGTGATCGCGCTGTAAGCAAAACGCCGCTGAAGAGCAATCTTCGGCGGCGTTTTTGTTTCTGAATGCAATGCAGTACCTGTGGGGGATAATCCGCCGCCTCGGCGCCACACCCTGTGGGAGCCGAGGCGGGTTATCTCCCACCGGGTTAATAGCGTTCGCCTTCAACCCACTCGAAATTTCCCCACCATCTCCTGCAACTGCATCCCTAACCGCGCCAGTTCCACGCTGGACGCGGCGGTCTGTTCGCTCGCCGCCGCGGTTTGCTCCGATACGTCACGCACGGCGAGCACGCTACGATTGATCTGCTCGGCCACCACGCTTTGTTCCTCGCCTGCCGTGGCGATCTGCTGGTTCATGTTCTGAATGGTCGAAACGGTCCGGGTGATGTGCTCAAGGGCGGCCCCTGCACGGCGACTCAAGTCCACACTGCGATCCGTCAGGCTGCGGCTGGCGTCCAGCGTGCTGACCACTTGCTGTGTTCCGCCTTGCAGCGCGGCGATCAGCACCTGAATCTCTTCGGTTGATTCCTGTGTTCGCAACGCCAGGCTGCGGACCTCATCGGCCACCACCGCAAAACCACGTCCGGCCTCTCCGGCCCGTGCGGCCTCGATGGCGGCATTTAGCGCCAGCAGGTTGGTTTGCTCCGAAACGGACCGAATCACATCGAGTACGCCGCCGATCTTGTCGCTTTCCAGCTTCAGTTGGCCCATCGCCTGCGATGAGTTGTTGACCTCGACCGCCAGCCTTTCGATCTGGCAAATCGCCTCGGCCACCACTTTGTCACCCTCGCGAGCCCGCTGATCGGCCTGTTGCGCGGCCTCGCTGGCTTCCTCGGCGTTACGCGCGACCTCCAGGACGGTCGAGGTCATCTGGTTCATCGCCGTGGCGACCTGATCGGTTTCCTGTTTTTGACTGTTCACGCCTGCGCTGGTCTGCCCGGTGACCGCCGACAATTGCTCGGCAGCGCTGGCAATCTGCGTGATCCCGTCGCTCAGGCCCACGATCAGGCTACGCAGCCGTACCGTCATGTCCTGCATGCTCTGTTGCAAGGTGCCCATCTCGTCCTGACGCCGAACATTGAGGTCTTTGCTCAAATCCCCATTGGCAATGCGGGCAGCAACGCTCAGCGTTTCACGCAGCGGCACGATGATCTGCCGCGTGATCAGCCAGGCAGCCAGTATGCCAAGCAGGATCGCCAGCCCGGCCACGCCGCTGAGGGTCTTGCGAGACTGGTCGGCTTCGCTGTCGCGCCGTTTGGCCTGCAACTCCATGATCTCGGTGGTGGACGACAGCAAGTTATCACCCATCGTCTCCATGGATTCCTGCGCGGCCTCCGCCTTCGTTTGCAGTACCTTCAATTGATTCAACTGGGCGCGGTAATCCTCAAGGGCCTTTTGCGCACTGAGCAGAATGGACGCGTTAGTGGCTGAAGGGCTGCCCATGATTTCTGCGACTTCGCGCAACGCATTGTCGATCTCGCCGACTGCAGCCATCTCAAAGGTGTCGGACCCTGTATAGAGGTAGGCCTGCGTGTTGTAGCGAGCCGTTTGCAGGTTTCGGCGTAATTGCAGGATGTTGGTGAACTCGTCGAGTTGTTCCTGGTTTCCCTGCTCTTCACTGACGGCCTTCATGACATCCGCTTCGACTTTATCCACAGCGGAAATGACCGTGTCGGACAGCCCTCCCATCTGTTTGCGTGAATCATCACGGGCCTGTAGCAACTGGCCGAGGCTGGAAAAGGCCGCTTCCAACGCACTGACCGTTTCGCTTTGTTTGTTGAGCTTTTGAATGATGTCGGCGGGGTAGTCCTCGCCTCTCAAGAGGCTCAGATGCGCTTCGATGCCGTTGATTCGCTGTGAGACTGCGCTGGCACTTTCAGTCGTGTTCTCGATGCGGAAAATAATACGTTCGGCGCGCAGGTCCTTGGTCAGCGCGTTGAGCTGCGCGATGGCGCTCATCGATTCCGAGCGTTCGATCATGGTGTCCAGGCCATGCCAGCCCGTCAGCGTGATGACCAGCGTGAGCAACAGCACCAGGCCAAAACCCAGCGACAGTTTGAGTTTGACGCTGGTGTTGGCCAGCGCCGTGTTGATTCCCTGCAACATGGTGCATCTCCTGCGAATGGGCGATAAACGCGCATCGGCAGGAGGTACGGGAACGTGACCTGATGAAGTCGTAGGAGATTTCTGAAGCGAACGCGAGGGTGAAGCGGGTCACATCCTGTGAAGCCTATTCGCCAGCAAGCCGGCTCCCACAGGTTTGGCGTCGAACACAATGCCCACGTTCGACGCGAGTTTTTGTGGGAGCCGGCTTGCTGGCGAATGCGGTTTGTCAGTGACCTCAATGTGGCGGGCAGACCGCTTTTGTCCGCCGACGCCCCAAGCCAGAAGGATGCGCAGAAGCAGTGGTTAAACTCTGAACTTACCCACCAGCCCCTGCAAATGCGTACCCAACCGCGCCAGCTCAACGCTGGATGCCGCCGTCTCCTCGCTGGCCGCCGACGTCTGTTCTGAAACATCTCGGACGTTGAGCACGCTGCGGTTGATCTCCTCGGCGGTCGCACTCTGTTGTTCTGCGGCAGCGGCAATCTGTTGGTTCATGGCCTGAATCGCTGACACGGTCTGGGTAATATTTTCCAGCGCGCCGCCCGCCCGTCGGGTGAGTTCGACGCTGCTGCTGGTCAATTCTCGGCTGTTGTCCATGATCGCTGCGACCTGCTGCGTACCATTTTGCAGACCGGCAATCAGCTCTTCGATTTCCTCCGTGGACTTCTGCGTACGCTGCGCCAGACTGCGTACCTCGTCGGCCACCACCGCAAAGCCACGTCCGGCTTCCCCCGCCCGCGCCGCTTCGATGGCGGCGTTAAGAGCCAGCAGATTGGTCTGCTGGGCGACGGACTTGATCACGTCCAGCACGCTGCCGATCTTGTCGCTCTCGCGTTTGAGTTCACCCATCGCCTCAGTGGAATGTCCTACCTCGGTGGCCAGGCGTTCGATCTGGGCAATCGCCTCGCTCACCACCTTGTCACCCTCGCGGGCCTGCTGATCGGCTGCTACAGCGGCTTCTGAGGCCTCCTCGGCGTTACGCGCGACTTCCTGAACGGTGGCGGTCATTTGGTGCATGGCCGTGGCGACCTGATCGGTCTCGACCTTCTGGCTGTTGACCCCGGCGCTGGTCTGTTCGGTCACGGCGGACAGCTCTTCGGCGGCGCTGGCGATTTGCGTCACGCTGTCGCTGATGCCACCGATCAGGCTCCGCAGGCTGACGGTCATGCGTTGAATGCCACTTTGCAGTTGGCCCAGTTCGTCGCGACGGCCCAATGTCAGGTCATGGGTCAAGTCGCCGGAGGCCACACGATCCACCGCCAGGAGGGTATGTTTGAGCGGCAACGTGATCTGGCGAGTGATAGCCCAGGCGGCAAGCACGCCAAGAAACAGCGCCACGATGGTCGCCAGGCCCAGCATCGACTGCGCCTGCTGACTGTCAGCATCGCGTTTGGCGTTCTGCGAAGTCGTCAGTTTGTCGCTGAGATCGAGCAACTGCTGGCCTAGCGCAGCCATTTTGTCCAACGCCTGACGGCTGGTCTGTTGCGCATCGCGGTATTGCCCGACCGCCACGCCGTAGCCTTTCAGCGCCAGATTGGCTTTTTGCAATTGAGGAATGTATTGCGACGAGACATCACCGGCCAGTGTGTTCACGCCGATGATGGCTTCGTCGATGGCGGCGGTGGCGTTTTTCTCGAAATCCGGGTTGCCGCTGAAGGTATAGCCGCGCACTTGAAAGCGGGCTTGCTGGATCAACTTGCTCACACCCACTGCGCTTTTGAATTGCAGGATGTTGTCATGCTGGATCAGCGCTTCTTCGATCTTGTTGACCTCATTGACCGCCGCATCAGCGGTGTTGCCCAGATTGGCCCGAGCGGCTTCGCGGACCTGGATGGCTTTGGTCATGTCATCGAAGGTACGCCGGTAGTCCGTGGCGGCCTGGGTCTGGGCGTCCAGCAGTTTGAGGTCGTCGGCCCCGGAAATTCGGGCATGAGCGGTCTTGAGGTCGCCATCGAGTTTGTCCAGCGCGGTCATGACCGCCCTCGCGGTGTCGGCGTTGGACTGACTCTCATACGCCATGCGCGCAGTGCGCAACTCCATGGTCTGTTCGCTGATCTGCGAAATGTTCGCCAGCTTGTCACCCCGCTCGATCAGCGACGAAACGCTCGACCAGCCGGTGGCCATAATGATCAGCGTGAGCAACAGCACCAGGCCGAACCCGATGGTGAGTTTGCGGCTGACACTGATGTTTCCGAGGTATTGGGCAGCCCAGCGGTACATGATGATTCCTTGCGCATTATTTTTATGGACGCAAGGTTATCGGCGCGGATGCACCGTTCTGAAGCGCCCTGCGCAGGGCATATCGGCCAAGTTGGGAACGCAATCCGCATCTGTATGATCGTGCCCGCGCTCCCCGTGAGCATGCATCCCCTGACGCTCTGCGTCGGACGCGGAGCGTCCTGGGCGGCTCCCACAGGGTTGACGTGAGGCTGCTATTGAAAGAAATCAGAACAACCGGGCGAGGAGGGCGGTGACGGCGGTTTCCACGCGCAGGATGCGTTCGCCAAGCTGCACCGGGTTTAGGCCCGAAGCACGCAGCAGGTCGATTTCGTAGGGGATCCAGCCGCCTTCGGGGCCGATGGCCAAGGTCACTGGTTCAGTGACCGCACGCGGACAGGCGGGAAAGTCGCCGGGATGGCCGACCAACCCCAACGTCCCGTCAACGATCGCAGGTAAGCGGTCTTCAACGAACGGCTTGAAGCGCTTTTCGATGATGATCTCCGGCAGCACACTGTCTCGCGCCTGTTCAAGCCCGAGAATCAGATGCTCGCGGATCGACGCAGGCGTTAGAAAAGGGGTCTGCCAGAAGCTTTTCTCGACGCGGTAGCTATTGACCAAAATGACCTTGGGCACGCCCATGGTGGCGACGGTCTGAAACACTCGGCGCAGCATCTTCGGGCGGGGCAGGGCGAGGACCAGCGTCAGCGGCAGCTTGGCCGGAGGCTTGCGGTCGAAGCTGACCGACAGCTCCGCTTCGCGCGTTTCCAGCCTCAGCAGTTCAGCGCTGCCCAGCAACCCGTTCACACGCCCCACGCGAAGGCTGTCGCCAACTTCCGAGCGATGCACCTCTTGCATGTGCTTGAGGCGGCGGTCGCGCAGAATCACGCGATCCGCCGAGATGAAATCAGCGTCTTCGAGCAGCAGCAGGTTCACGGTTGGGTCGCTGGTGGCTGGTCTTGCTTGTCGGTCTGCTCGTCGTCTTCATGGTCACCGCGTTTGGTCACCATCGAGCTGCACAAGACGCCGATCTCGAACAGCAGCCACATCGGCACCGCCAGCAGTGTCTGCGAGAAGATGTCCGGTGGGGTCAGGATCATGCCGACCACGAAACAGCCGATGATTACGTAAGGGCGGATTTTTTTCAGGTACTTCACGTCGACGATGCCGATCCACACGAGCAGCACGACGGCCACCGGAATCTCGAACGCCACGCCGAAGGCCAGGAACAGGGTCATGACGAAATCCAGATAACTGGAGATGTCCGTCATCATTGACACTCCCTCCGGAGTCACGCTGGCGAAGAAGTGGAAAATCAGCGGGAACACCAGAAAGTACGCAAAGGCCATCCCGGCATAGAACAGGATGATGCTGGAGATCAGCAGCGGTACGGCCACGCGTTTTTCGTGTTTGTACAGGCCCGGCGCGATGAAGCCCCAGATCTGATAGAGAATCACCGGCATCGCCAGAAACAGCGCGACCATCATCGTCAGCTTGAACGGCGTCAGGAACGGAGAGGCTACATCGGTGGCGATCATCGTCGCGCCTTCCGGCAAGAACTTGCGCAACGGCGCCGAGACGAAGGTGTAGATCTTCTGCGTGAAGTAAAACAGCGCGCCGAAGATCAGGAAGATCGCCAACACGCAGCGCAACAGGCGCGAGCGCAGCTCAGTCAGGTGCGAGACCAGCGGCATTTGCTGGTCGTTTTCCGGGATATCGCTCATGGGGCTCTGGGAGGCTGTGTCGAATCGTTGGCAGAAGGCGTGCCTGGCGCGGTGGCGGCCTGTGTGGTGTCCGGGGCGGGCTCAGCCGTGGCGGGGGCAGCTTCAGGCGTGAGCGAGGGCTTCTCGACCATGATGACCTGCTCCGAAGCTGCCAGCGTACCTGCGGGCGCGTGCTCGGCATGCGGGGCAGGCTGCACGACCGGCGGCACTGCAGGTTGCTGCGGCTGCATGATTTTGCGCGCTTCTTCTTCCAGCGAAAGAATGTGCTCGTTGTGCAACTGACGGCGAATCTCGTCAGCGCCGATTTCGCGCTCAACTTCCTGTTTGATCGCGTTGAAGCTGCGTTTCAGGCGCCCGACCCACAGCCCGGCAGTGCGCGCGGCCCCTGGCAGACGCTCGGGACCCAGCACCAGCAGGGCCACGAGACCCACCAGCAGCAGTTCAGAGAAGCTGATACCAAACATGCGTCACGACCTAGTCTTTGCGGATGGGGTCTTCGACTTTCTGCGCGGTGGCGTCGATGGTGTGCGGCTGATGCAGCGGCTGGCCCTGAGGCGGCTGCGCAGTCGGCTGTGGCTGAACCGGTGGTTGCTCGGCGGGTTTCTCGTCGTCGTTCATGGCCTTGCGGAAGCCCTTGATCGACTCGCCCACATCGGTGCCCAGGTTTTTCAGTTTCTTGGTGCCGAAGACCAGTACGACGACGACCAGGATGACGATCCAGTGTTTCCAGTCAAAAATGCCCATGGCAGGTTCCTCACAAGAAATTCGGGGCTTGGCAGCCCGGTATTTATTTCGCCGAGCGCGCGGCTTTTTCGGCGTGGCCGGACAACCCGAAACGGCGGTCCAGTTCATCGAGTACGGCCTGTGGATGCTGGCCCAGTGCTGCAAGCATGACCATGCTATGGAACCACAGATCGGCGGTTTCGTAGATGACATCGCTGCAGTCACCACTGACAGCGGCGTCCTTGGCGGCGATGATGGTTTCGACCGACTCTTCGCCGACCTTCTCCAGAATCTTGTTCAACCCCTTGTGATAGAGGCTGGCGACGTAGGAAGTGTCGGCAGCCGCGCCTTTGCGCTCTTCGAGCACTTGCGCCAGGCGAGACAGGGTATCGCTCATGTTCAGTGTCCTGCGTGATAAATGGCGTCCGGGTCTTTGAGCACCGGGTCCACGGTTTTCCAGCTTGCGTCTTCATAGACGCGGTAGAAGCAGCTTTCGCGGCCGGTGTGGCAGGCGATGCCACCCATCTGCTCGACCATCATGATGACGACGTCGGCGTCGCAGTCCAGGCGCAGCTCATGCAGCTTCTGCACGTGGCCCGATTCTTCGCCTTTGCGCCACAATTTGCCACGGGAACGCGACCAGTAGATGGCGCGGTTCTCCTGAGCGGTCAGGCTCAGGGCTTCGCGGTTCATCCAGGCCATCATCAGGACGCGACCGGTCTTGTGGTCCTGCGCAATGGCAGGCACCAAACCGTCACTGTCCCACTTAACCTCGTCCAGCCAGTCTTTCATCGTCGGCTCCGGCCGCTCTGTAAAGGGGGTTAGTGTGCCAGCGGGTGGCGCCGATGGCTATCGGCGAACGACCAGATAGAGCCCTGACGCCAACATTAACAAGGCAGGCCAAGCACTCATCGTGATCAATTCGTCACCGGATTGAGTATGGGCAATCGCCAGCACCACGCCACCGGCCAGCAAGCCCGCGCCGATCAGGCGCAGCGCCCAATGGTCGCCTTTGTGCGAGTAAGGCGGTTGCGGATCGGCCGCATGAGGCTGTGACAGACGCTCCAGCAGATCGCGGGTCATGTTGGCCAGGTGCGGGATCTGCTCGACCTGAGATTGCAGGTTGCCGATCAGCGTCCTGGGGCTGACGCGCTCGCGCATCCAGCGCTCCAGAAACGGCTGGGCAGTGGTCCACAGGTCCAGCTCCGGGTATAACTGACGACCCAGACCCTCGATATTGAGCAGCGTTTTTTGCAGCAGCACCAGTTGTGGCTGAACTTCCATGTTGAAGCGGCGGGCGGTCTGGAACAGGCGCATCAGCACCTGGCCAAAGGAAATGTCCTTGAGCGGCTTCTCGAAAATCGGCTCGCACACGGTGCGGATCGCGGCCTCGAATTCGTTGAGCTTGGTCTCGGCAGGCACCCAGCCCGAGTCGATGTGCAACTGGGCCACGCGGCGGTAGTCGCGCTTGAAGAAGGCAAACAGGTTACGCGCCAGATAGTCCTGATCTTCCGGGGTCAGGCTGCCGACGATGCCGCAGTCGATGGCAATGTATTGCGGGTCCCACGGCGAAACCGTGCTGACGAAAATGTTGCCCGGATGCATGTCCGCGTGGAAGAAGCTGTCGCGGAACACTTGGGTGAAGAACAGCTCCACACCGCGCTCAGCGAGCTTTTTCATGTCGGTGCGCTGATCGGCCAAGGTCGCCAGGTCGGTGACCTGCACGCCGTAGATGCGCTCCATCACCAGCACTTTCGGGCGGCACCAGTCCCAGTAGACCTGGGGCACGTAGAGCATGGTCGAGCCTTCGAAATTGCGGCGAAGCTGGCTGGAGTTGGCCGCTTCGCGCAACAGGTCGAGTTCGTCGTAGATGGTCTTTTCGTAGTCGGCGACCACGTCCACCGGGTGCAGCAAACGGGCGTCCGCCGACACTCGTTCAGCAATTCGAGCGAGGATGAACAGCCACGCCAGGTCAGAACCGATCACCGGTTTCAAGCCCGGGCGAACCACTTTGACGACCACTTCCTCGCCAGTTTTCAGGCGTGCCGCGTGAACTTGAGCGACAGAGGCAGAGGCCAGAGGCTCGACGTCAAAGCGGCTGAACACGTTGTTGATCTTCGCGCCCAGTTGCGACTCGATCAGCGCGATAGCTTTCTCGGATTCGAACGGCGGCACCCGATCCTGAAGTAGCATCAGTTCATCGGCGATGTCTTCGGGCAACAGGTCGCGACGGGTCGACAGCAATTGACCGAACTTGATGAAAATCGGCCCCAGGTCCTGTAGTGCAAGGCGCAAGCGCGCGCCTCGGCTCAGTTCGCTCGGACGTCGAGGAATCCAGCGCCAAGGCAGCACGAAGCGCACGGCGAGCAACCACCACGGCAGAGGCAGGGCGAACAACAGGTCATCGAGGCGGTAACGGATTACGACACGCTGGATGCGAAACAGGCGGCGGACGGCAAGCAGGCTCATGCGTTATCGCTGGACTTGAGGGAGTGGGCCAGACGCTCGAAGCGGGCTTCGAGGCGTTCCAGGTCTTGTTTGGTCTGATCCAGTTCGGCGAAGCGGGCTTCGGCCTCGCGTTTGCCGACCAAGGTGCGTGATTCTTCGGCCAGGTACTCGGCCAGGTTGTGGCCAAGGCTGGAAAATCCGTCGCGGGTCCAGCGTGCGTCGCGGCGCAGATGACCACCGATCAGCGACGTGGCGACCGGGCCGAGCCAGCGTTGCAGCTCGTATTCCCAGTCCAGATCCAGGTCCTGCAACACGCCCGTCAGTTCCAGCAGCGCGGCGCTTTCACCGTCCAGCTCGACTTCGGGGCCGTGCAGCACGGCGTTCTTGTCGCGGCTTAGCGCCAGACGCACCAGGCTCGCAGCGGGCGCACGCAGCGTCACATCAGCACCGGCTTCCCAGCGCGTGGCCAGCATCAGCCCCTCGTCGCTGGGCAGGATGTACAGGTGAAACATCGGGCTGGTGCACTCGACCGCAATCACCTTGCCACTGAGCCGATCAAGGCGTGGCAAGGCTGTGCTGTCCATTTGCAGCACACGATTGATACCGTGCTCGACGCTGGCGAGCAAGCCACTGATCAGCATCAGGGCTTTATACCGCGGTGCAGCGCGACGATGCCGGAGGTCATGTTGTGATAGGTCACGCGGTCGAAACCGGCGTCCACCATCATCGACTTCAGGGTTTCCTGATCAGGGTGCATGCGGATCGATTCGGCCAGATAGCGATAGCTTTCCGAGTCGTTGGTGATCAGCTTGCCCGCCAGCGGCATGAAGGCGAACGAGTAGGCGTCATAGACCTTGGACATAACCTTGTTGGTCGGCTTGGAGAACTCCAGCACCAACAGACGGCCGCCCGGCTTGAGCACGCGCAGCATGGAACGAATGGCATCGTCCTTGTGGGTCACGTTGCGCAGACCGAAGGCGATGGTCACGCAGTCGAAGTAGTTGTCCGGGAACGGCAGCTTTTCAGCGTCGGCCTGGACGAACTTGATGTTGCCGGCCACACCGCGATCAAGCAGGCGGTCACGACCAACCTTGAGCATCGATTCGTTGATATCGGCGAGAACGACCTCACCGGTCGGGCCAACCAGGTGAGAAAACTTCTTCGCCAGATCACCCGTGCCGCCCGCGATGTCGAGCACGCGGTTGCCGGTGCGTACGCCGGACAGCTCGATGGTGAAGCGCTTCCAGAGGCGGTGCATGCCACCGGACAACACGTCGTTCATCAGGTCGTACTTGGCTGCAACGGAGTGGAAAACCTCGGCGACTTTCTCGGCCTTCTGGCTTTCCGCTACGGTTTTGTAGCCGAAGTGAGTGGTGGGTTCGGCATCGCTGCCTTTGCGCGGATCGTTCATATCGCTGTCACCGGAATAAAGTGCGGCCATTCTAATCGCCGGGGCTGGCTTTGTCTTGACAAGGCTCACCGTGAACAGTTTCTTCATCGAATGCCGCTGGTATAGTGGCCCGACGATTTACCCGATGAAGGAGCCTGTCCATGGCCCGCATTACCGTTGAACGCCCGCACGCGCTGGGCAAGGAAAAGGCCCGCGAGAAGGCTGAGTTGCTGGCGGAAAAACTGGGCGACAAATATGGTATCGCGCACAGTTGGGAGGGCGACACAGTGTCGCTGGACGGCAAGGGAGCCAAGGGCACCGTTCAGGTCGAAGAGGCGCTCGTGCGCGTCAACATCGAGCTGAATTTCTTCTTGTCGGCGATGAGCAGCACGATTGAATCCGAGATCGAGCGGCAGTTGGATAAAGCCCTGAACGCCTGACACTCACCCTTGTGGGAGCCGGCTTGCTGGCGAAGGCGGTGTGTCAGTTTCCGTTTATTTAACTGATCCACTGCATTCGCCAGCAAGCCGGCTCCCACGACCTTCGGCCAGACGCAGATATTCGCCCACCCAACCTAGGGTGAGCTTTCTAATTTTTCTCTCTACTTTGTGCCCATGCCCCCTTTTGCGGGGTGGTTCCTCCTATCCCTTTCGAGCGTGAGGTGCACCATGGCCAAAGTTACCCTGAAGAAGAAAATCGAAGCCGAAGACACCAAGGTGTTTTCGGAGGTGCGGCTGTACGCCCGCAAGATCTGGCTCGCTGGCCTGGGCGCCTACGTCAAGGCGGGGCAGGAAGGCGCCGAGTACGTCAAAGAGCTGATCAAGACCGGCGAGCAGACCGAGAAGAAAGCCAAGAAACTCATCGATGAGAAAGTCGAGGCGGCCAACAGCGAGATCGATTCGGTCAAAGGCGACGTGAAGGGTGAAGTCACCAAGGTCAAAGGCCGTGTGGAAGTACAGCTCGACAAAATCGAAAGCGCCTTCGACCGTCGCGTGGCCAGTGCCTTGAATCGCATCGGCATTCCGTCTAAACATGATGTTGAGACACTCTCTGCTAAGCTCGATGAGCTGACGGCATTGCTCGAACGTGTCGCGCGTAAACAATAAGGAGAGCGGGATGGCTGGCAAGAAGAAAACCGAAAAAGAAGGCAGCTCCTGGATTGGTGAAGTGGAGAAATACTCCCGCCAAATCTGGCTGGCTGGTTTAGGCGCTTACTCGAAGATCAGCAATGACGGCAGTAAGCTTTTCGAATCGTTGGTCAAAGACGGCGAAAAAGCCGAGAAGGAAACCAAGGCGACAGTGGGCAAGACTGTCGACACGGCCAAGGCGACGACCAAATCCCGTGTCGGGGACGTGAAAGATCTGGCGTTGGGCAAATGGGGCGAGCTGGAAGGTGCGTTCGATAAACGCCTCAACAGCGCTATCTCTCGCCTGGGCGTGCCGAGTCGCAACGAAGTCAAGGCTCTGCACAGCAAGGTCGATCTGCTGACCAAGCAAATCGAAAAGCTGACCGGTGCGTCGGTCACACCTGTTTCGAAAACTGCAGCGGCCAAGCCTGCTGCAAAACCGGCGGCGAAAACCACTGCCAAGCCACTTGCCAAAGCGGCTGCCAAGCCTGTCGCCAAGGCCGCCAGCGCTGCGGCGAGCAAAACCGCAGCGGCCAAACCAGCGGTGGCCAAGGCGGCAACGAAACCCGTAGCGGCCGCCTCCAAAGCAGCGGCTTCCACGGCAGCCAAGGCGAAAACCGTTGCGGCGAAGCCAGCCGCCAAACCTGCACCGAAGGCCGCTGCGAAACCTGCGGCAGCGAAACCGGCCGCCAAGCCAGCAGCGGCCAAACCCGCTGCCGCGAAAAAGCCTGTCGCAGCCAAAAAACCAGCAGCACCGAAGCCCGCGGCAGCCGCCAAACCGGCCGCTGCACCGGCTCCAGCGCCAGCAGCGAGCGCAGCGCCGTCCACTCCGGCACCGTCTGCGCCAGCAGCACCGTCGACCCCCTCTACTCCGTCGTCCTGACACCCATCGGCTTCTGGCCGGAGGCCGTAGGAGCGCAGCTTGGTCTGGGCTGCACTCGGACGATCTGGCGCAAAGCGGCAGCAAAAGCAAAATCAGAGAGCGCGGTAGACCTGAACTACCGCGCTCTCTGATTTCAGGATTGCTACGCAACCCATCGCGGGCAGGCCACGCTCCTAGTCCTTCGGGCAGAATCAAAAGCCTCGAGAGTTGCACCGCCACGTCCTGTGGGCAGAACAACAGCCGATCTCAGTCTTCCAAATAGTGCAACGCCAGTCGCTCGGCTGCATGCCGGGCGCCGGGTTTCAGGTGCGGCGCGACCAGCATCATGATCTGGTAAACCACTACACGGGTCTCACCTTCACGATCAAGGATGCGCTGGTAATCCAGCGAGAACAGTAAGGTCATGGTGATCTGCTCCACCAGTTGCCCCAGCGCCTGAGTGTCGCTGGTGACCTGTCCTTCGGTTTTCAAACGGGCCAGGAGCGAGGCGAGGGTGCGCTTGATCGAGTTGAGCAGGTTGCGAATCCCTCGGGCGAGTTTCGGCAGGCGGCTGGCGAGGTTCGACAGGTCCTGAAACAGAAACCGATAGTGGGACAAACGCTCGACTATCAGGTGCAGGAACAGCCAGTAATCCTCGGCCTCCAGGCGAGCATCGGCGGGTGGGTCGAGCAGCGGGGCGAGTTCGACCTGGAAGCGCTCGAACAACTCCATTACCAACGGCTCCTTGCCGTGAAAGTGGTAGTAGAGATTGCCGGGGCTGATCTCCAGCTCGTTGGCGATTTCAAGCGTTGAAACGTTGGGTTCGCCCTGCTGGTTGAACAGCAGCAGGGCGCATTCGAGTATGCGGTCGCGGGTTTTCATCCAGTCTTCTTGATTCAGGTTTACGGACTGTAGGAGCGGTGCTTTCATCGGACGCGCACATACGTCCCAGGCGCCGCCTCCATCGGTGGGTAATTCTGGTTGCCCAGCGCGGTCAGGGTTTCCCGCTGAGTACCGGAACGCTCTTGAACCCAGCTCAACCAGCTCGGCCACCAACTGCCATCGGTGCGGTGGGCGTCGTAGTACCAGGCGCGGGGGTCGCTGCTCAGTTTGCCGTTCTCGACGAAGTTGGCTTTCGGGTTTCCGGGCGGATTGAGGATGCTTTGCACATGACCGCTATTGGACAGCAGGAAGCGCCGTTCGCCGCCCAGCAGCAATGTCGAGCGATACACCACGTCCCAGGGCGTGATGTGGTCATTGATTCCGGCCACGCTGAAACTGTCCACCGTGACTTTCTGAAGATCTATGGGCGTACCGCAGACCTCCAGCCCGCCAGGATGGGTCAGCGGGTTGTACTTGAAGAAGTCCAGCAGATCACCATGCAAGGCGGCAGGCAGGCGCGTGCTGTCGTTGTTCCAGTAAAGAATGTCGAACGGCGGTGGCGCCTTGCCGAGCAGGTAGTTGTTGACCCAGTAGGTCCAGATCAGGTCATTGGGGCGCATCCAGGCGAAGACCTTGGCCATGTCGCGTCCATCCAGAACGCCTTTTTGATAAGAGCGCCGTTTGGCGGCCTCAAGGGTCTGCTCGTCGATG
Source organism: Pseudomonas sp. Pseu.R1 (assembly GCF_045764065.1). Taxonomy (NCBI): domain Bacteria; kingdom Pseudomonadati; phylum Pseudomonadota; class Gammaproteobacteria; order Pseudomonadales; family Pseudomonadaceae; genus Pseudomonas; species Pseudomonas sp. Pseu.R1. Next base: position 3,986,226 of record NZ_JBJGEE020000001.1, read on the forward strand.
AACAGCGTCGCAGGGCTTTCGATCTGGCTGTCCAGCAGGCTGACCAAATAGGTCGCGCTGGCGACTCGGCGCATCTGCCGTTTAGCTTGTAAATGACCTTGCAAGGCTGCGATCGTAAGGCCACCCGCGCAGGCCCCCATTAGATTGACCTCGCGTGCTCCAGTGATTGCCCGGCACACGTTCATCGCTTCTTCGACCGCCTCCACGTAGCTGGACAATCCCCATTCCCGGTGGCGCACGTCAGGATTACGCCAACTGATGATGAACGTCTGCAAGCCGTTTTTCAGGGCGTATTGGACGAAGCTGTTGGTGGGGCTCAGGTCGAAGATGTAGAACTTGTTGATCTGCGGCGGCACGATCAGCAGCGGGCGCGCATACTGCTTTTCGCTCATGGGCGAGTACTGGATCAACTCCAGCAGCTCGTTGCGAAACACCACCGCGCCGGGCGTGACGGCCAGCGTGCGGCCAATCTCGAAGGCATCTTTGGTGGTCTGGCTGGGCAGGCCGTTGTTGTGCATGAAGTCGTCGAGCATATGGCTCAAGCCCTTCACCACGCTGGTGCCACCTGAGTTGAACAACTCTTTGACGGCCAACGGGTTGAGCAGGGTGTTGGTGGGCGACAGCGCGTCGTTGAGCAAGGCAAAGATGAACTGCGCGCGGGAGCGGTCATCTTCGCTAAGGCTGCTGTTGTCGATCCACTCGCGCACCTGATGCTGACAGCTCAGATAGGCCTGCAAGCCACGGCGGTAAAGCGGGTTGTGCGTCCAGGTCGGGTCGTTGAAACGGGTGTCCTGCGGGTGCGGCTGATGGGGCGTGTCGCCGAGCATCACTTTGCCCAACTGACCGCCCAGCGCCAGTGCGTGACGCGCGGTGTAAACCGGGTGCTTGAGGCCTTGCAGCGCCACGTTGCGCAGAGTCGAAAACAGGTCGCGACCTCGCAGGCCAGTGATCGCGCTCTGTGCATTGATGTAGGTGGCGGGCGTCGGGTAGCTATTTTTCGCCGGTTTGTCTCGCATGGGTCAACACTCCTTCGTCATGCCATAAAGCAAAAACACCTGCACGCCATGCGTAAGTCGCCATGGTGCGCCGCTCTGCGTCCGGGCAATCCCGCCCGATGACGCAGTCAGTGAAGCGACTTCTTGTTTTGAAACGAACTCCTGCCGGTTCCAGCGCGATCCTTGGGTCAGCGCACGGTGGGTGCGGGCTGCGGATGCATGACAGCGCGTTGCCGTTCTTGCTGGAGGAACTTCATGATGATGGGCGCAACGGCTTCGGCGCGGGTAATCAAAAACAAATGCCCATCGTCGATTATGTGTAGCTGGGCATTGGGGATACGCCAGGCCAGCAGTCGCATATTGATCAGTGGAATCAATGGGTCGTCATCGCCGGCCAGCACCAGCGTGGGCTGGCGGATCTTGTGCAGCCAGTGAATGCTGGTCCAGCCCATGCCTGCGAACAGTTGCCAGTAATAGCCCAGTTTCCCGGACGAACGGACCTTCGCCGCATGATTGGCGGCCAGGTGCCGATCACGCCGAAACGCGCCACCGTAGATGTCCGGGGCGATGCGAATCACATGAGACGGCTGGATGTAGCGACGCGGGCTGGCCATCATCCACAGCACTTTCGGCTTGCCGGGGACCATGACCGCGCCGGCTGAGGTGGCCGCCAGCACGAGTTTTTTGCAGCGTTCGGGGTAATCGTGGGCGAACTGCTGAGCCAGCGCGCCGCCCCACGACACGCCAATGGCGTTGACCTGGCCGTAATCGAGATAATCGAGCATCCGCGCCGCAAGTTTGGCCAGACCGGGAAAGCGATAGGGGCGACTGGGCGTCGACGAGCCGCCGACACCGGGGACGTCGAAGGCGATGACTTCAAGGTCCGGGTCCAGCGCATCGACGAAGGGGAACACCAACTCAAGGTTGGCACCGATGCCATTGAAGATCAGCAACGGCGTGAGATGCCCCTTGCCGGGGCGCACGGCGGTGCGGATGTTATGGCCATCCAGATCGATGGTGCGAAATACGAACGGTTGCGGCATGCGCGAAGCCCTGTTGGTTAAACGCCGGTTACTGCTGTCCTGCGCGTCTTCCGGTCCTGAAACCGCGTGGGCGGTTTCCGTGTGTTCGATGCTTGCTGCAACTCTTTATTCCAGGTCGGGTGCTATCTCCTGTGGCAGTCCGGCTTGCCGGCGGCAGCGATTTAAAGATTGTCACCGTCGGCAAGCGGAGGGCCGCCCGGCCGTGTTGCTACAGGGGATGTGTCCTGGTCGACATCGTCAATCAACGCTCATGCACATACGTCCCCGGTGAAGCCTCGCCCGCCGGATATGCCTTGTTACCCAGTGTAGCGGGGGATTTTTTCGGTTTGCCAGAGCGCTCGCCCAGCCACGCCTGCCAGTGCAGCCACCAGGAATCGGTGTGCTTGCTCGCATCTTCCTGCCAGCGGCTGGACTCTTCCGGCAGTTCCGGGTTGGTCATGTAACGCGCCTTCGGGTTGCCCGGCGGGTTCAGGATGCTCTGAATGTGCCCGCTGTTGGACAGTACGAATTCAGTCTTGCCGCCGAACAGCCGCGCCGATTTGTAGCACGACACCCAAGGTGTGATGTGGTCGTTGGTGCCCGCAAGACAGAAGATGTCACTTTTGACCTGCTTCAAGTCGATGGGCGTGCCGCAGACCTCCAGCGCGTTCGGGCGAACCAGCGGATTGTTCTTGAACATCTCGATCAAGTCACCATGAAACGCCGCGGGCAGACGGGTGGTGTCGTTGTTCCAGAACAGGATGTCGAACACCGGCGGTTCGTTGCCCAGCAGGTAGTTGTTGACCCAGTAATTCCAGATCAGATCGTTGGGGCGCATCCAGGCGAAGACCTTGGCCATGTCTTTGCCCTCAAGCACACCTGCCTGATACGAATGACGCTTGGCCGACTCCAGCGTCTGCTCGTCGACGAACAGCGCAACCTGAGTGTCGAGTGTGGTGTCGAGCACGCTCACCAGCAGGGTCAGGGCGTTGACTTTCTGCTCACCCAGCGCGGCGTAATGGCCCAGCAGCGCGGTGCAGGTTATTCCGCCGGAGCACGCGCCAAGCATGTTCACGTCCTTGCTGCCGGTGATCTTGCAGACCACATCCACCGCTTCCTTCACGGCATCAATGTACGTCGACAGGCCCCATTCGCGCTGCGCTTTGGTCGGATTGCGCCAACTGATGATGAAGGTCTGCACGTTGTTGCGCAGGCAGAAGCGCGCCAGGCTTTTATCCTGGCTGAGGTCGAAAACGTAGAATTTGTTGATCTGCGGTGGCACTACCAATAGTGGGCGCTCATGGACTTGTTCGGTGATCGGCTTGTACTGGATCAGTTCCAGCAGGTCATTGCGAAAGACCACGGCGCCTTCAGTGGTGCCCAGGTTTTTGCCAACCTCGAAGGCGTCCATATTGACCTGGCTCGGCATACCGCCGTTGTTCACCAGATCCTTGGCCAGATGCGACAGGCCGTCGAGAATGCTCTTGCCACCGGTTTCGAAGAAGCGCTTGATCGCCGCCGGGTTGGCCGCGCCATTGGTAGGCGACATCGCTTCGGTCAGCAGATTGATCACGAAGTGGCCGCGGCTGGTGTCTTGTTCGGAGAGGCTGCTGTCTTCGATCCAGTCGTGCAGTTCCTTGCGCCAGGCCAGGTACGTCTGCAAGTAGCGACGGTACAGCGGGTTCTGACTCCAGGCCGGATCGACGAAGCGGCGGTCGTCATTGTCAGGTGTCAGTGTCGAGCGGCCCAGCAGAACGTTTTTCAGTTCCAGCCCGAAATGGGCCACATGCTTGGCGCTGTGAAAGGGTTGTTTGATGGCTTGGGTCAATACCATGCGTGCCGTGGTGAGCAAATCCTTGCGCCTCAGGCCTACAACGGGATTCAGACCCAGGGTGTGTTCAGAGGCTTGACGCGGCAGATCATCATTACTCTTGTTACTCATCTACGACGCTCCATTGTCCTGAGACGAGCGCTGGTGTCCCTGTGGTAAGAAGCGACACAGGCAAACGCCAGCACTGCTCTCGGGTGACCGATGATTAACACAACGGGTGTGACCGCTCCTGCAAGGCGCCGGATTTTGGATGGCGCTACATGGGGCTGCTGCGAGCACACCGACAGGCTTCTGCAAAAAACTCCGATGCAGAGAACTTGCCAGAACCATTGGTTACGCGAGATTCATAAAAATCGCAAGCAGGGCCAGTCATTGACCGCTGCGCGGAGCATTGAAGCAGATCGAATTAGAAAGCGCGTCCTAAAACGGCGAGTGGCGTTCCAGAGCGGCGGGTCACAGCATCAGTCGAATGACTTGCTCGGAAGGGTCGCGAGATTTGCCAGCGGCTTTCAGTTCGGCCAGATAATCGTCCCACAGCGACGCCTGACGCAGTGCCAGTTGTTCCAGGTACTCCCAAGTGAACAATCCGCTGTCATGGCCGTCGTCGAAGGTCAGTTTTAGTGCGTACTGACCTGCCGGTTCTATCTTGCTCAGCCCGACGCCCAGCTTGCCGAATTGCAGAATCGGCTTGCCATGGCCCTGCACCTCGGCGGAAGGCGAATGCACGCGCAAGAATTCGGCAGGCAGGTGATATTCCTCCTCCGGACCGTACTTCAGCGTGAGGATTTTCGAGGCTTTGTGGAGTTGGATGGCGGTGGGCATTCTGGACATGGGATTTAACGCCGTGCACTGAACATCGTGGGAGCCGCCGGGGTGGCGTACGACCTTGCTGGCGAAAGCGTCGGGTCAGACACCTTTGTGGTGACTGATTTATTGCATTCGCCAGCAAGCCGGCTCCCACACGTGATGTTGCGAATTTACAGGATGTAGCGCGACAAATCTTCGTCTTTGGCCAACTCGCCCAAATGGCTGTTGACGTACTCGGCGTCGATCTTGATCGTCGAGGTGTCCTCGGCGCTGCCCAGGTCGCCGGCACTGAACGACACCTCTTCGAGCAGACGCTCCAGCAGCGTGTGCAGGCGGCGTGCGCCAATGTTCTCGGTCTTCTCGTTCACCTGCCATGCGATTTCGGCCAGACGCTTGATGCCGTCCGGCTGAAACTCGATGTTCAGGCCTTCGGTCTTCAACAACTCGCGGTATTGCTCGGTCAGCGAGGCGTGAGGCTCGCTCAGGATGCGCTCGAAGTCCTCTGGGGTCAGGGCCTTCAGCTCGACACGAATTGGCAGACGGCCTTGCAGTTCAGGCACCAGATCGCTTGGCTTGCTCAGGTGGAACGCACCCGAGGCGATGAACAGAATGTGGTCAGTCTTGACCATACCCAGTTTGGTGTTGACGGTGCAGCCTTCGATCAGCGGCAGCAGGTCGCGCTGTACGCCTTCACGGGACACATCAGCACCCCCGACGTTGCCACGCTTGGCGACTTTGTCGATCTCGTCGATGAACACGATGCCGTGCTGTTCAACCGCTTCCAGTGCCTTGCCTTTCAGTTCTTCGTCATTGACCAGACGGCTCGCTTCTTCGTCGCGGACCATCTTCAGCGCGTCTTTGACCTTAAGCTTGCGAGCCTTCTTTTTGCCCTTGCCCATGTTGGCAAACAGGCTTTGCAACTGGTTAGTCATCTCTTCCATGCCCGGAGGCGCGGAGATGTCGACGCCGGCCATTTCGGCGACTTCGATCTCGATTTCCTTGTCGTCCAACTGACCTTCGCGCAGGCGCTTGCGGAATAGTTGGCGAGTGTTGGAGTCGCTCGGTGCGGCTTCTTCATTGAAGCCACGAGCAGGCGGCAGCAGTGCATCGAGAATGCGCTCTTCGGCGGCGTCTTCGGCGCGATGACGTACCTTGGTCATTTCCTGTTCGCGCAGCAGCTTCATCGCCGCGTCAGCCAGATCCCGGATGATCGACTCGACGTCACGGCCGACATAACCGACTTCGGTGAATTTGGTCGCTTCCACTTTCAGGAACGGCGCGTTGGCGAGCTTGGCCAGACGACGGGCGATTTCGGTCTTGCCAACGCCGGTCGGGCCGATCATCAGAATGTTTTTCGGGGTGACTTCGACGCGCAGCTCTTCAGGCAACTGCATCCGGCGCCAGCGGTTACGCAGCGCGATGGCGACGGCGCGTTTGGCATCGTCCTGGCCGATGATATGGCGGTTGAGTTCGTGGACGATTTCACGGGGAGTCATGGACATGGTTTTCAACGGTCCTCTGTGACGAATGAATCCGGCAGCCGCGATGACTTGCGGCTCCTGCCGGGTTTATTCGGCGAGGTCCTGCTCCTCAATGGTGATGTGGTGGTTGGTGAACACGCAGATGTCGCCCGCGATGTGCAGTGCGGTTTCGGCGATTTCACGCGCCGACAATTCGGTTTTCAGCAGCAGGGCGCGCGCAGCGGCCTGAGCGAAGGCACCACCGGAACCCATGGCGATCAAGCCATCTTCGGGCTCAACGACGTCACCGTTGCCGGTGATGATCAGGGAAGCGTCTTTGTTGGCGACGGCGAGCATGGCTTCAAGACGGCTCAGGGAGCGGTCGGTACGCCAGTCTTTGGCCAGCTCTACGGCGGCGCGTACCAAATGGCCCTGGTGTTTTTCAAGTTGGGCTTCGAAGCGTTCGAACAGGGTGAAGGCGTCGGCAGTGGCGCCTGCGAAACCGGCGATCACTTCGCCACGGTAAAGGCGACGGACCTTCTTGGCGTTACCTTTCATGACGGTGTTGCCCAGAGAAACCTGGCCGTCACCCGCCATGACGACTTTGCCTTGGCGGCGAACTGAAACGATGGTGGTCAAGGGGAGAGTCTCCACGCTGTGGGGCGAAAATGCCCTGATGGAAACTCATATGGGGGTGGGGTCGGGTATTTCAACCGTGGGGGATGAATGGTGGGGCGGAGCACTTTGCGCGATCCGGGCCTTATGGGAGCCGGCTTGCTGGCGAATGCGGTGGGCCAGTCATGAAAGTGTTGACTGACACCTGCCCCCGCCAGCAAGCCGGCTCCCACAAGGGAACTGTATCTGTCCTACCGCGCCTGGCGCTGTTGCAACAAAAGGTTACTGAATCCGCCGCTCGCCAGTTGTTTCTGTGCGGTCGTCAGTTGTTCGCGGTTGCTGAACGGACCAACCATCACGCGATACCAGGTCTCATCCTTCACCGTGCCTGACTCAACCGTCGCCGACTGGCCCAGCAGAATGATCTGCGCACGCACCTTTTCAGCGTCTGCCTGTTTACGGAACGAACCCGCCTGCATGACGAACGTCGTCACCGGCGCAGGCTTCGCAACCGGTGGCGCGGGTGGCGGCGTCAGGCCGCTAAGGGCCGCTTGAGCACGCGCGGTGTCGATCTTCGCGGCCTGCTCAGGCGTGACCGGCGTCGTTGGTGTTGCCACGGACGGCGGGGTTTTCTCCGGCACGGCTTCGTTCGGCACGATCACTTCCGATTCCGGCAGCAGCGTGTAGAAGTCGTATTTCGGCTTCACCGGCGCCGTGGGGCTTGGCGGCGTCTTGTTCGCTTCTGCGATCTTCGCGGCCTTGGCCTCGGCCTTGGTGCGCTTGATGTCATCGCCGCCACCGGGCTCCAGTTTCATCAGGAAAACGATGAAGGCGCCGACGGACAGGCCGATCGCCAGCCACAGCCATCCCGGAATCGGCTTCTTTGCGGGCGCCTCATACCGGCTGGCGCCACGCTTGGGAGCAGGTTTCTTTTTGACGGCCAAGTTACATACGCTCCAGAGTTTCCAGACCCAGCAGTTGCAGGCCTTGCTTGAGGGTGCGACCGGTCAGGTGCGCGAGGCGCAGACGGCTTTGCTGTTGCTCGGGGTTTTCCGCGTTCAGGATCGGGCAGTTCTCGTAGAAACTGGAGAACAGTCCGGCCAGATCGTACAGGTAGGCGCACAGCACGTGCGGCGTGCCTTTTTCGGCAACGTTGTTCAGGGTTTCGCCGAATTGCGCCAGGCGGGCGGCCAGGTCCTGCTCCTGCGGGGCATCGAGAATGATCTGGCCTTTGCTTTCATCGAAGGCTTCGCCCAGCTTGCGGAACACGCCGACCACGCGAGTGTAGGCGTACAGCAGGTACGGCGCGGTGTTGCCTTCGAAGCTCAGCATCTGGTCGAAGTTGAAGCTATAGTCGCTGGCGCGGTGCTTGGACAGATCGGCGTATTTCACCGCACTGATGCCCACCGCCTTGGCGATGGTGCGCAGCTCCTCTTCGGCGACGTCCGGATTCTTCTCTTTGACCAGTGCGTAGGCACGCTCTTCGGCCTCGTCCAGCAGGTCGACCAGCTTGACGGTGCCGCCATCGCGAGTCTTGAACGGACGTCCATCGGCGCCGTTCATGGTGCCGAAGCCCATGTGCTCCATGTGCATGCCGTTGGTGACGAAACCGGCGCGCAGCGCTACGGCGAACACCTGGTTGAAGTGCAGGGCCTGCCGCTGGTCGACGAAATACAGGGCACGATCAGCTTTCAGTACGTTGCTGCGATAGCGCACGGCTGCCAGGTCGGTGGTGGCATACAGGTAGCCGCCATCGGCCTTTTGCACGATGACAGGCAGCGGATCGCCGTCGGCATTCTTGAATTCGTCGAGGAACACGCACTGGGCGCCATTACTTTCCACCAGCAGACCGGCTTTTTTTAGGTCGGCGACGACATTGGCCAGATCATCGTTGTAGGCGCTTTCGCCCATGACGTCGTTCGGTGTCAGTTTGACGTTCAGGCGCTCGTACACTTCCTGACAGTGCGAGAGGGAGATGTCCTTGAAGCGGGTCCACAGTTTCAGACATTCCGGGTCGCCCGCTTGCAGCTTGACCACCAGACGGCGCGCACGCTCGGCGAACTCTTCGGATTCATCGAAGCGGCCTTTGGCAGCCCGGTAAAAGTTTTCCAGGTCAGACAGTTCGTCGCTGGTGGCCGGAGTTTCCTGCAAATACGCCAGCAGCATACCGAACTGGGTGCCCCAGTCGCCGACGTGGTTCTGGCGGATGACGGTGTCGCCGAGGAATTCGAGAACGCTGGCCACGCCGTCGCCAATGATGGTCGAGCGCAGGTGGCCCACGTGCATCTCTTTGGCCAGGTTCGGCGCGGACAGGTCGACCACCACGCGCTGGACAGGACCATTTTTTCGCACCGACAGGGTGGCGTCCGCCAGGGCTGCGTCGAGGCGCGAGGCCAGGGCCTGGGTGTTCTGGAAGAAATTGAGGAAGCCTGGACCGGCGATGTCGACCTTGCTGATCTGCTCGTCACCAGGCAGCGCAGCGACAATTTTCTCGGCCAGATCCCGCGGCTTCATGCCCGCAGGCTTGGCCAGCATCATGGCGATGTTGCTGGCGAAGTCGCCGTTTTTCTTGTCCTTGGCGTTTTCCACCTGAATCGCCGGTGTCAGCCCTTCCGGCAAGACGCCTTCGGTGACGAGTTGGCTCAGAGCTTGTTGGATCAGCAGGCGAATGGTGTCTTTCATGAGGCTCTCTTTCGACCGCAAGCGCGGCAGCGCTTCGATGCGCGGGTGGAAAAACTGGGCATTATCCGTTGCCGGAGCCACCTTGCCAACCGCGTTGGATGTGCGGTTGTGAATCTTCACACTAGACGTTCCTACAGGGAGGGGGCGTCGCTCGTTAATAGAGATCGACTGGGTCCACGTCCAGCGACCAGCGTACCGCACGCCCGCTGGGCAGGCTTTCCAGGATCAGCAACCAGCTTGCCAGCAACTTGTGCAGTGGTGCTCGCGCATTGGCCTGCACCAGCAATTGAGCGCGGTAGCGGCCCGCTCGACGTTCCATCGGAGCCGGAACCGGGCCTAACAGTTCAATGCCGCCCAGCGACATGTCCTTTAATAGCTGTTCCGCATTCGCACAGGCTTCGTCCAGAAAACCCTCAGCCTGGCCCGGTTTGTGGGCTTCGGCGCGCAAAAGCGCAAGGTGCGAAAACGGTGGCAGACCCGCTGCCCGTCGCTCGCTCAGGGCCTGTTCGGCAAACGCAAAGTAGCCTTGTTCGGTTAACTGAATCAGTAAAGGGTGCTCGGCCAGATGGGTCTGAATGATTACCTTGCCCGGCTCTTCGGCGCGCCCCGCGCGCCCAGCAACCTGCACGATCAGCTGTGCCATGCGCTCGCTGGCGCGGAAATCGCCGGAAAACAACCCGCCGTCGGCGTCGAGAATCGACACCAGCGTCACTCTTGGGAAATGGTGCCCTTTGGCGAGCATCTGCGTGCCGACCAGAATGCACGGGTGGCCTTTCTGGATGGTGGCGAACAGTTGATTCATTGCGTCTTTGCGCGAGGTGCTGTCCCGATCGACGCGCAACACGGGGTAGTCGGGGAACAGAATCGCCAGACGCTCTTCCGCGCGTTCGGTCCCTGCGCCGACCGGGCGCAGATCGACCTTTCCACAGGCCGGGCAATTGCGTGGCATCCGTTCGACGTTGCCGCAATGGTGGCAGCGCAACTCACCGTAGCGCTGATGAACGGTCATGCGCGCATCGCAGCGGCTGCATTCCGAGAGCCAGCCACAGTCGTGGCAAAGCAGTGTCGGCGCAAATCCTCGACGATTGAGGAAAACCAGAACTTGCTGCCCGGCTGTCAGCGTTTGTCCGATGGCTTGCTGCATCGGGCCGGAGATGCCGCTGTCCAGCGGGCGACTTTTTACATCCAGTCGTAGGAAGCGGGGCGGTTGCGCGCCGCCCGCGCGTTGGTTCATGCGCAGAAGGGCGTAACGGCCGGTGTAGGCGTTGTGCAGGCTTTCCAGCGACGGTGTGGCCGAGCCCAGCACAATCGGGATGTCCTCCTGCCGAGCGCGCACCAGCGCCAGATCCCGGGCGTGGTAGCGCAGGCCTTCCTGCTGTTTATAGGAGCCGTCGTGCTCTTCATCGATGATGATCAGGCCCGGATTCTTCATCGGTGTGAACAGCGCCGAGCGGGTGCCGATGATGATGTCCGCTTCGCCATCACGCGCTGCCAGCCAGGCGTCCAGACGATCCCGGTCGTTGACCGCCGAATGCAGCAGGGCGATGCGAGCGTTGAAACGTTGCTCGAAGCGCGCGAGGGTCTGCGGGCCGAGATTGATTTCCGGGATCAGAACCAGCGCCTGCTTACCGGCTTCCAGCGTCTCGCGGATCAGTTGCAGGTAAACCTCGGTCTTGCCGCTGCCGGTCACGCCCGCCAGCAGTGACGCATGAAAACTGCCAAAGCCGGAACGCACGGCTTCGTAAGCCGCGCGTTGTTCGGTGTTGAGCGGTAATTCCGGTTGGGCCAGCCAGTGTTCATGGCGCTCCAGCGGAGCATGGCCGCGTACTTCGACTGTCACCAGCGCCTTGGCCAGTAGCAGGTTCAGGCTGTCACGGTTCAGGTTCAGCTTACTCAGCAACTGATGAGCAACGCCGTGAGGGTGTTGCGCCAGTGTTTTGAGCGCTTCTTTCTGTTTGGGTGCGCGGGCGATACGCGGATCGTCGACGCTGGCGCCCGGCGCGATCTGCCAGAAACGCTCTTGCCGCGCCTCGGCAGGCTCGCCCTGACGCAGCAGTACCGGCAGCGCCCAGCTCAACGTGTCGCCGAGGCTGTGTTGGTAGTACTGGGCCGTCCACAGGCAGAGTTTGAACAGCGCCGGCGGCAGCGGCGATTCAGCGTCCAGCAAGGCAATGGCGGGTTTTAGCTTGTCGGCGGGGACTTCACTGTGATCCGTGATCTCCACCAGCACACCGATCATCTCCCGGCGGCCGAACGGGACTCGCAAGCGCATGCCAGGCTGCAACGAGTCCTGCGCTACGCCAGCGGGGGCGCGATAGTCGAACAGTCGACGCAGCGGCGAGGGCAGAGCGAGGCGCAGAATGGCGTCGGGCACGCGGGGGTTTTCCTGTTACGGGGTATGACTGGGGCGCGATCTTAGCAGACGGCCGGTGTAAACGTTCCCTTGCGTGGTTTGCGTTGTCTGTTAATATGCGCGGCCTAATTCCGTGCGGTATTCAACAATGGTGTTGGATGGCGGCACGATAGCCTGAGGAAATATCCATGAAAGCTGATATCCATCCAGTTTACGAAGCCGTTGACGCAACCTGCAGCTGTGGCAACGTCATCAAAACCCGTTCCACCCTGGCCAAGCCTCTGAGCCTGGACGTGTGCAACGAGTGCCACCCGTTCTACACCGGTAAGCAAAAGACTCTGGACGCAGGTGGTCGTGTTGACCGCTTCAAATCGCGTTTCGGTGCTTTCGGCGCTGCTAAAGCGAAGTAAGAATGGCGAATCTGGACCGCTCTTCGAGCTACTCCAGGCTGTTCAAAAAGGCGTCCCTTGTGGGCGCCTTTTTTATGCCTGCGATTTGGCTTTCTACCGCCCAGGCTCTTTGTCCGGCGCCTGCCTCCCTACCGACAGCGCAGGTTCAACGCGTCGTCGACGGCGATACCTTGCGCCTGAGCGATGGACGCAGTGTGCGCATGATTGGACTCAATGCGCCAGAAACTGGCAAAAAAGGTCAGTCCGCGCAGCCGTTTGCCGAGGCCGCGAAGCGTCGCTTGCAAGCCTTGGTCGATGAAAGTGATGGGCAGGTCAGTTTGCGGATCGGCGAGCAGGCTGCCGATCACTATGGGCGCACGCTCGCTAACGTTTATGGCCGTAATGGCGCCAACCTTGAGGCGCAATTGCTCTCGGAAGGGTTGGGCTATCTGGTGGCGGTGGCGCCGAATGTGGCGCTGGTCGGCTGCCAACAGGCCGCAGAAAACACAGCGCGTCAGGCCGGATTGGGGCTGTGGCGCACCTCGCCGGTTCAGTCGCCCGATCAGATCAGCACGGGCGGATTTGCAGTGGTTTCAGGCCGGGTCACAGATGTGCAGCGCAATGGCGGTGGCGTCTGGATCGAATTTGGCGATGCGCTGGTGCTAAGGATTGCACCCAATCTTGTCGGGCAATTCGACAGTGCGGTATTGCAACGTCTGAAAGGTCAACAAATTGAGGCCCGGGGCTGGGTCGTTGATCGTTCTCGCAGAGGTGGGCTGAAATCGGGCCAGGCACGCTGGATGATGCCGATCACTCATCAGGCCATGTTGAATACAAAATAAGTATCTAATTGTGAACATTTAAGGCTGGTAATTGTTTTCACTATAGGCCTTGTATTCCGCGGCTCTACGCTGAAAGTCGTAGATGCGACCCCTTGACACGGGTGACCCGGCAGTCTTGTTAGGACTTTCTGACTTGCGTATGCTCGTCGGTCCGTCTGTCCAACAGCAAAAAAGCGGAATGCCCCCATGTCAGATTTGAAAACTGCCGCGCTCGAATACCACGCCAACCCTCGCCCTGGGAAACTGAGCGTAGAACTCACCAAAGCCACCGCGACTGCTCGCGATCTGTCGCTGGCGTACAGCCCAGGCGTCGCCGAGCCGGTGCGTGAAATCGGCCGTGACCCAGAGCTGGCTTATAAATACACCGGCAAAGGCAACCTGGTGGCTGTCATTTCCGATGGCACCGCGATCCTTGGCCTGGGTAACCTCGGCCCTCTGGCTTCCAAGCCGGTCATGGAAGGCAAAGGTGTTCTGTTCAAGCGCTTCGCCGGTATCGACGTGTTCGACATCGAAGTCGATTCGGAAAGCCCGCAAGCCTTCATCGACACCGTCAAGCGCATTTCCATCACCTTCGGCGGCATCAATCTGGAAGACATCAAGGCACCTGAGTGTTTCGAGATCGAAAAGGCGCTGATCGAACAGTGCGACATCCCGGTTTTCCACGATGACCAGCACGGCACCGCGATCGTGACCGCCGCAGGCATGATCAACGCGCTGGAAATTGCTGGCAAAACCCTGGAAGAGGCGAAGATCGTCTGCCTGGGCGCTGGTGCGGCCGCTATCTCCTGCATGAAGTTGCTGGTGAGCATGGGCGCGAAAATCGAAAACATCTTCATGATCGATCGTAACGGCGTGGTTCACTCCGGCCGTACCGATCTGAACCAGTACAAGGCGCAGTTCGCTCACGCGACCGACAAGCGCACTCTGGCCGACGCGCTGGATGGCGCTGACGTGTTCGTGGGTCTGTCTGGTCCGAACCTGCTGAGCGCGGAAGGCCTGAAGTCCATGGCGGCCAACCCGATCGTGTTCGCCTGCTCGAACCCGGACCCGGAAATCTCGCCAGAGCTGGCTCACGCCACTCGCAGCGACGTGATCATGGCCACCGGTCGTTCCGACTACCCGAACCAGGTCAACAACGTACTGGGCTTCCCGTTCATCTTCCGTGGTGCTCTGGACGTTCGCGCCAAGCGCATCAACGAAGAAATGAAGATCGCCGCTGCCAACGCTCTGCGTGAACTGGCCAAACTGCCGGTTCCGAAGGAAGTCAGCGATGCTTACGGTGGCGTGAAGCTGGAATTCGGCCGTGAGTACATCATTCCGAAGCCTCTGGATGTACGTCTACTGACCGTGGTTTCCGATGCTGTGGCCAAGGCCGCCATCGAAAGCGGAGTGGCCACCCAGCCGTATCCGAAGCACTACCCGCTGACCAGCGTGGATCAAGTGTTCAACGGTTGATCGCCGAGCGGTAAACAAAAGCCCTGCATATGCAGGGCTTTTTTGTTTGTCTCCGTAATCGTTAACTGAAATACATGCCCTGTGGGAGCCGCCTTGCTGGCAAAAACGGTATGTCAGACAACCACAGCATTGAATGACTCACCGCATTCGCCAGCAAGCCGGCTTCCACAGTGATGCGTGTCGAACCATGGATTCATGAACGGCGCGGAGTTTGTGGGAGCCGCCTTGGTGGCGAAGCTCCCGCAGGGTTTGCGCGGTGTCAGAACAAATCGATCGGCGCTGACTCATCCGCTGGCAGTGGGCTGCCTGGAGCGGGGCTGCCGTTCAGTTCGTTCACGCTAGGCGGTGTGTCTTCGCTCTTGAACAGTTCAAAGAACGCGCCTGCCGTGCTTGGCGTGGCCGAGCGGCCGCTGACCGGGTCGATGCGCAGGCTGAGAATGCCATCCGGTTCGGCCTGTTCATGGGGAGCCTTGCCCTTGAGCGCGGCGCTCATGTAGTTCATCCAGATCGGAAGTGCGACCGTACCACCGAACTCATGGCGGCCCAGGCTTTCAGGCTGATCGAAGCCTGTCCAGACCGTGGTCACGTAATCGCCGTTATAGCCGGAGAACCAGGCGTCCTTCGAGTCGTTGGTCGTACCGGTCTTGCCCGCGATGTCCGGGCGGTTCATTGCCAGCGCACGCCGACCGGTGCCGCGCTTGATCACGTCCTGCAACATGCTGTTGAGGATGTATGTGGTACGGCCATCTACGATGCGGGGTGCGACCGCAGGTGCAGGCGGCGCGCCGTTGGTATCGAGGGCGTTCTGCACGGTGTTTGCAGTCAGGGCCGGGGTTTCTGGGGCGGCATAGCTCGTCGCGTCCCCGACCAGTGCCTCATTGACTGCTTTCGGGTTCGGGTCATTGGCCGGAACGGTCGGTGGGTTGGCGACGAACAGGGTTTTGCCTTCGCGATCCTCAACCTTGTCGATCAGGTATGGGCTGACCTTGTAACCACCGTTCGCAAAGGTGCTCCAGCCGCTGACGATTTCCATCGGCGTCAGGGTTGCAGTGCCCAGTGCCAGTGACAGGTTCGGCGGCAAGTCCTGCTTGTTGAAGCCAAATCGCGTGATGTAGTTGATCGCGGTGTTGACCCCCAGGCTTTGCAGGAGGCGGATCGACACCAGGTTGCGCGACTTGTACAGCGCTTCGCGCAGGCGGATCGGGCCGAGGAAGGTGCCGGTGTCGTTCTTCGGACGCCAGACCTTGTCCACGGCTTCGTCGACGAACACGATCGGTGCGTCGTTCACCAGGCTGGCGGCGGTGTAGCCGTTATCCAGCGCTGCGGAGTACAGGAACGGCTTGAAGCTGGAGCCCGGCTGACGCTTGGCCTGCATGGCGCGGTTGTAGTTGCTCTGCTCGAAGGCAAAACCGCCGACCAGCGCCCGAATCGCACCGTTGTGCGGATCGAGCGAGACCAGCGCGCTCTGAGCTTGCGGGATCTGGCTGAACTTCAGTGAGTTGTCCGGTTGACGCTGCACGCGCACCAGATCGCCGACGTGGGCGACGTCCGATGGCTGCTTCGGATTCGGGCCGACACTGTTGGTGTTCAAGAAGGCCTTCGCCCATTTCATGCTGTCCCACGACACGGTCTCTTCTTTCTCGCCGTTGCGGGTCAGGACGCGAATGCCGTTCTTGTCGACCTGGCTGACGATGGCCGGCTCAAGGCCACTGATCGGGCGCTGCTTGGTCAGTTCCTGAACCCAGGCATCGTGGGTCAGGCCGGGGAAGCGGCTTTCCGGGCCGCGATAGCCATGGCGCTGGTCGTATTCGATCAGACCGTCTGTGACCGCTTTGTTCGCATCTTCCTGAAGATTGCTTGGCACGGTGGTGGTGACACGGAAGCCTTCTGTGTAGGCTTCGCTGCCGTAGCGCCCGACCATCTCGGCGCGGGCCATTTCGGCGATGTACGGCGCATTCACTTCAGGGCTCTGAACGTGATAGCTGGCGTTGATCGGCTCGGCGAGGGCGGTCTGGTACGTGTTCTGGTCGATTTTGCCCAGTTTGAACATGCGACCCAGAATCCAGTCGCGACGCTCTTTGGCGCGCACCGGGTTGGCCAGTGGGTTGAATCGTGACGGTGCCTTCGGCAGACCGGCGATCATCGCCATCTGGGCAACGCTCAGGTCGCGAATGGATTTGCCATAGTAAACCTGTGCGGCGGCCTCGATGCCGTATGCCCGGTTGCCCAGGTAGATCTTGTTGACGTAAAGCTCAAGAATTTCGTCTTTGGTGAGTTGGCGCTCGATTTGCAAGGCCAGGAGAATCTCGGTGGTTTTCCTTGAGAAGCTACGCTCGCTGGTCAGGAAATAGTTCTTGGCGACCTGCATGGTGATGGTCGAGCCGCCGGACTGAATGTGACCGCTCTTGACCAGCTGGCTGGCGGCGCGCATCAGGCTGCTGGGGTCGACGCCGTAGTGGTTGGCGAAGTTGTCGTCTTCGGCAGACAGCAGGGCGCTGATGAAATTGGGCGGAATTTCGGCGAAACGGATAGGAGAACGGCGCATTTCGCCAAACTCTGCAATCAGCTTGCCGTCGCTGCTGAACACGCGCAGCGGAATCTGCAATTGGATGTTGCGCAGCGCATCGACCGAGGGCAGATTTGGCGACAGATAGAGAAATGCGCCGCTCAGGCCGAGCAACAGGCCGCAGACGATAGCGACAAGGGACCACCAGAAAAACTTCAGCAGGCGTATCAAGGCTTTTGGATTTCCAGAAAAAAGAATGGGTTAAGCGCAGGCATTTACAAATGAACACGCCTTGAAGCTTTGCAACACGAAAAAAACGCTCGGCATTATAAGCATTTTTCGTCGTCGAGCGTTATTTGCGCTACTGTCAAGGCTGTCGGCTGTGTTGTTGGACAAAAAAATATCCGTAAGTGACGGAAACGCATAGGGAATCGGTTGTGTTCGAACTCTTCAGTAAGAAGGCCAATACCCTTCTAGGGATCGATATAAGCTCCACCTCGGTAAAGCTTCTTGAATTGAGTCGTTCCGGTGCCCGCTACAAGGTCGAGTCTTACGCGGTCGAGCCGCTGCCGCCCAATGCAGTGGTCGAGAAAAACATCGCCGAACTGGAAGGAGTCGGCAATGCATTGACGCGCGTGCTGACCAAGGCCAAGACCAACGTCAAAATCGCGGCGGTTGCCGTGGCGGGGTCGGCGGTCATCACCAAGACCATCGAGATGGACGCCGGGCTTTCCGATGACGAGATGGAAAACCAGCTCAAGATCGAAGCCGACCAGTACATCCCTTATCCGCTGGAAGAAGTCGCCATCGATTTCGAAGTGCAAGGCTATTCGGCTCGTAACCCTGAGCGCGTGGAAGTCTTGCTCGCCGCCTGCCGCAAGGAAAACGTCGAAGTGCGCGAGGCAGCGCTCGCACTGGCCAATCTCACGGCCCGCGTCGTCGACGTCGAAGCCTATGCCCTTGAGCGCTCGTTCGGCCTGCTGTCTGCCCAGTTGGGGCAGGGGCACGATCAACTGACGGTGGCGGTGATCGACATCGGCGCCACCATGACCACCCTGAGCGTGCTGCACAACAGCCGCATCATCTACACCCGCGAGCAATTGTTCGGCGGACGTCAATTGACTGAAGAAATCCAGCGCCGCTATGGCCTGTCTCAAGGCGAAGCCGGTCTTGCGAAGAAACAGGGCGGTTTGCCGGACGACTACACCCTCGAAGTGTTGCAGCCGTTCAAGGACGCCGTGGTTCAGCAGGTCTCCCGATCCTTGCAGTTCTTCTTTGCCGCCGGTCAGTACAACCGTGTCGACTACATCATGCTGGCGGGTGGAACGGCGTCCATCGCAGGGCTTGATCGCTTGATCCAGGAGCGTCTCGGAACGCCCACCATGGTCGCCAACCCTTTCGCCGATATGGCGCTGAGTGCCAAGGTCAACGCCGGTGCGCTGGCCAGTGACGCCCCTGCATTGATGATCGCCTGTGGTCTGGCGTTGAGGAGCTTCGACTGATGGCACGGATCAACTTACTTCCCTGGCGTGAACAACTGCGCGAAGAGCGCAAGAAGCGCTTTCTGCTGTCGCTGGCGGGCGTGCTGGTAGCAGGTGTCGGTGCGATCTTCCTGGCTGATCAATACCTGAGCAGCGCGATCAATCACCAGAACGCGCGTAACCAGTTCATCAAGACCGAAATTGTCCAGCTCGATGCCCGGATCAAAGAGATCAGCGAGCTAAAGGCGC
Organism: Pseudomonas sp. Pseu.R1; assembly: GCF_045764065.1. NCBI lineage: Bacteria > Pseudomonadati > Pseudomonadota > Gammaproteobacteria > Pseudomonadales > Pseudomonadaceae > Pseudomonas > Pseudomonas sp. Pseu.R1. The sequence continues at coordinate 4,004,913 of NZ_JBJGEE020000001.1, forward strand.
GGCGCAAACAACTGCTGGAGCGGATGAAGATCATTCAGGACTTGCAGGGCAACCGCCCGATCATCGGCAGGATTTTCGATCAACTGGCCCGCACGCTGCCCGATGGCGTGTATTTCAATGAAGTGAAGATGACCGACAAGCTGATCAGCATTTCCGGGGCAGCCGAATCGAACAACCGTGTATCGGATCTGCTGCGCAATCTGGAAGCGTCTGACTGGCTGGAGTCGCCCAGTCTGACGGAGGTGAAGGCCAACAGTGCAGCCGGTTCGGCGGATCAGTCCAACTCGTTCCAGTTGACCGTGCGTCAGACGCAACCTGCGGTTGATCCGGTCGAGAAGGGGGGCAAGCCATGAATGTGAATGAATGGCTGGACAGCCTGCGCAAGATCGACATCAACGACCTGGACGTCAACAATCTGGGCTCATGGCCTGCCGCTGCCAAGACCATCGTGGGCGCCTTGTTGCTGGTGTTGGTGTTAGCGGGCGGATACTTTTTCTACATTCAGGACATGCAAACGCAGCTGGATCAGGCGCGTAATGACGAAAATGCGTTGAAGGAGCAGTTCTCTACCAAGGCGTTTCAGGCGGCGAACCTGCCGGCCTACAAAGCGCAGATGGTCGAGATGGAAAACACCTTCGGTGCGTTGTTACGCCAACTGCCGAGTGACACTGAAGTCCCCGGCCTGCTGGAAGACATCACCCGGACCGGGCTGGGCAGCGGGCTGGAGTTCGAGGAAATCAAGCTGTTGCCGGAGGCAGCCCAGCAGTTCTATATCGAATTGCCCATCCAGATCACGGTGACAGGCGGCTATCACGATCTGGCGACCTTCGTCAGCGGTGTTGCCAGCCTGCCGCGTATCGTCACGTTGCACGATTTCGAAATCAAACCGGTGGACGCCAAGTCCCCTTGAAAGCTGCGCATGAGCATTCTCGCCAAGACCTATCGCTACAACGACAAGGGGCTTTCAACCACTGATAACAAAGGACAGGCGAAATGAGGGCCGTGCATTGGTTGTGCATGGGCGTCACGTTGGTGGCCCTGGCCGGTTGTGACAGTTCCAGCGAGTTCGACGATCTGAAGCAGTTCATGGCGCAAGTGCGGGCGCGCCCGGCCGGTGCCATCGAGCCTATGCCCAAGTTCAGGCCGTATGAGGCGTTCACCTATGCAGCGGCGAGCCTGCGTAGCCCGTTTCAGCCGCCGATCAAGGTCGATCTGGTCAATCGCCAGAAAGGTTCGCGTCTGGTGCAGCCCGATCCGACCCGGGTCAAACAGTTCCTGGAAGGCTTTAATATCGACGGCTTCGAAATGGTCGGTACGTTGAGCAACGAAACCGGGATGTTTGCACTGTTACGCGGTGCCGGTGGGGTTCATCGGGTCAAGGTGGGTGACTATCTGGGGCGCAATGACGGCCGCATCGTGTCGATCACCGAATCGGCCGTGCAGGTGATAGAAATCGTTCCAGATGGAGAGGGAGCCTGGCTTGAGCGGCCGCGCAGCATTTCCCTGAAAGAACGCTCATGAAGACGAACAGCAAGCGATACACCTTCGAATTGGCACAGTGGTGGAATGTGAACATGACCAGGATTCTTTCGATTATCGGCGTATCGCTATGGATGGCGATGCTTTCACCGATTCTCCAGGCGGCCAATCTCAAGACACTCGATGTGGCCGCATTGCCGGGAGATCGGGTCGAGTTGAAACTGTCCTTCGACGGTCCGGTGGCGGCGCCGCGGGGCTACACCACCGAGCAACCGGCGCGCATTGCACTGGATTTGCCGGGTGTGACCAGCCAGTTGGGCACCAAGAGCCGTGACCTTGGCACCGGGAATGCGCGCAGCGTCGTAGTCGTCGAGGCCAAGGATCGCACCCGTGTGATCATCAACCTGACGACGCTGGCGCCGTACAGTTCGCGTGTGGAAGGTAACAATTTGTTCGTGGTTGTGGGTCAGGGCGCGACCGCTGCCCAAGGGTCTCAGCCGAGCACTGCTAAGGGCGCGCCCCGTGTAAGCGTGCCGCCTGTTACGGCGAACGGTGGGCAGGCCAAACCTGCTGCGCGCTCTTATGCGCCCGGGCCAAGATCGGTGCGTAACGTCGACTTCCAGCGCGGCGAGCTGGGCGAAGGCAACGTGGTCATCGAGTTGAGCGATCCGACCATCGCGCCGGACATCCAGGAGCAGGGCGGCAAGATTCGTGTCGATTTCGCCAATACTCAGCTACCTGATCCTCTGCGTGTTCGTCTGGACGTGAAAGATTTCGCGACTCCTGTGCAGTTCGTCAATTCCAGCGTCACGGGCAACAAAACCAGCATCTCCATCGAGCCGTCCGGTGCGTTCGATTACTCGGCCTACCAAACGGACAACAAGCTGACCATCAGCGTGCGTCCCTTGACTAATGAAGATGTCGCCCGTCGCAATGCCGACAAGCTGGTGTACACCGGCGAGAAACTGTCGCTGAATTTCCAGGACATCGATGTGCGTTCTGTGCTGCAACTGATCGCCGACTTCACCAACCTCAACCTGGTGGCCAGTGACACGGTTCAAGGCGGCATCACGTTGCGCCTGCAAAACGTGCCCTGGGACCAGGCACTGGATCTGGTGCTGAAAACCAAGGGCCTGGACAAGCGCAAAGTGGGTAACGTGCTGCTCGTTGCCCCGGCAGATGAAATTGCTGCTCGCGAGCGTCAGGAACTGGAGTCGCTGAAGCAGATTTCCGAATTGGCCCCGCTGCGTCGCGAATTATTGCAAGTGAACTACGCCAAGGCTGCCGACATCGCCAAGCTGTTCCAGTCGGTGACCAGTGCCGAATCCAAGGAACAGGAGCGTGGCTCGATCACCGTGGATGAGCGCACCAACAACATCATTGCCTACCAGACACAGGATCGTCTGGACGAGTTGCGCCGTATCGTGTCCCAACTGGACATCCCGGTGCGTCAGGTGATGATCGAGGCGCGAATCGTCGAGGCCAACGTTGACTACGACAAGTCGCTGGGCGTGCGTTGGGGTGGCTCGAAAACGAGCGGTAACTTCACCACCGGCGGTAGCGGCACGGTGACCGGCGCTGGCAACACCAACGGCCCTTATGTCGATCTGGGTGTCAGCGACCCGACATCGTCCATCGGTCTGGGCTTCCTGACCAACAACACGATTCTTGACCTCGAACTGACTGCCATGGAGAAGACCGGCAACGGTGAAGTGGTTTCGCAGCCGAAAGTCGTCACCTCGGACAAGGAAACGGCGAAAATCCTGAAAGGCACTGAAGTGCCGTATCAGGAAGCGAGTTCCAGCGGTGCGACGTCGGTGTCGTTCAAGGAGGCCTCGCTCTCCCTGGAGGTGACCCCGCAGATCACGCCGGACAACCGTATCATCATGGAAGTGAAGGTCACCAAGGACGAGCCTGACTACGTCAATACCGTATTGGGCGTACCGCCGATCAAGAAAAACGAGGTCAACGCCAAGGTATTGGTTTCTGACGGAGAGACCATCGTGATCGGCGGCGTTTTCTCCAATACGCAGAATAAAGTCGTCGACAAGGTGCCCTATTTGGGCGATGTGCCGTATGTTGGCCGCCTTTTCCGGCGGGATGTGGTCACGGAATCGAAATCCGAGCTGCTGGTGTTCCTCACTCCGCGTATCATGAACAACCAGGCGATTGCTGTGAGTCGTTGATTCTGTGCGAAATTTAATACTTGTGGGGCCGATGGGGGCTGGCAAAAGCACCATCGGCCGTTTGCTGGCCAAAGAGCTGCGACTGCCGTTCAAGGATTCTGACAAGGAAATCGAACAGCGAACGGGGGCCAATATCCCGTGGATTTTCGACAAGGAAGGTGAAGCAGGCTTTCGTGAACGTGAAGCTGCCATGATTGCCGAGCTGTGCGCCTATGATGGCGTCGTGCTCGCAACGGGTGGCGGCGCGGTCATGCGTGAAGAAAACCGTCGAACTCTGCACGCGGGCGGACGGGTGGTCTATTTGCATGCGTCCGTCGAGCAGCAGGTCGGGCGTACGTCTCGTGACCGTAATCGGCCACTTTTGCGCACCGCTGACCCGGCTCGGGTCCTGCGAGACTTGTTGGCCATTCGCGATCCGCTGTACCGCGAAATCGCCGATGTCATCATCGAAACCGATGAGCGGCCACCTCGTATGGTCGTGCAGGACATTCTCGCCCTGTTGGCCGAGCTTCCCCCCCGTTAAAGCGCAGGCAGAAATGCGCTATCCTCGGCGACCATAAAAAGCAGGGTCGCCGAATGGCCCTGCGCCATGGTCCGTATCGACGCTTTCGTGTCGAACAGGCATCCAATTGTCAGAACAGTGTGGGGACACATGCAGACACTCAAGGTCGAGCTCGGCGAACGTAGCTACCCGATTCATATTGGCGAGGGCTTGCTGGATCGGCCTGAGCTGCTGACGCCGTATATCGCTGGCAAACAGGTCGCGATTGTTTCCAACAGCACCGTTGCGCCGCTGTACATCGAGCGCCTGACCAAGACACTGGCCGGTTACAACGTTCTGCCGATCGTGCTTCCCGACGGCGAAGCCTTCAAGAACTGGGAAACCCTGCAACTCATCTTCGATGCCTTGCTGACCGCTCGTCACGACCGTCGCACGACGGTGATCGCCTTGGGCGGCGGCGTCATCGGTGACATGGCCGGTTTTGCGGCTGCCTGCTATCAGCGCGGTGTCGACTTCATCCAGATTCCGACCACACTGCTGTCGCAAGTGGACTCTTCGGTGGGTGGCAAGACCGGCATCAACCATCCGCTGGGCAAAAACATGGTGGGCGCGTTCTATCAGCCCAATGCCGTGCTGATCGACACGCTGTCCCTGAGTACCCTGCCTGAACGCGAGCTGTCGGCGGGGCTGGCTGAGGTCATCAAATACGGTCTGATTTGTGACGAACCATTCCTGACATGGCTCGAAGACAATATGGACAAGCTTCGCGCACTGGATCAGGCCACCCTGACGACCGCCATCGAGCGCTCCTGTGCGGCCAAGGCTGCTGTGGTCGGTGCGGATGAGCGTGAGTCGGGCGTACGCGCGACATTGAATCTGGGCCACACCTTCGGCCACGCCATCGAAACCCACATGGGCTATGGCGTCTGGCTGCATGGCGAGGCGGTTGCGGCAGGTACGGTCATGGCGCTGGAAATGTCGGCGCGTATGGGCTGGATCAGTGAGCAGGAACGGGATCGTGGTATTCGTCTGTTTCAGCGGGCCGGTTTGCCGGTCGTGCCGCCTGAAGACATGACGCCTGAGCATTTCCTTGAGCACATGGCGGTGGACAAGAAGGTGATCGACGGTCGTCTGCGTCTGGTGTTGTTGAGCCGTATGGGCGAGGCAGTGGTGACTGACGAATATCCAAAAGAAGTTTTACAGGCCACATTGGTTGCGGACTACCGCGCCTTGGTGGATCAGCTTAGAGGTTAATGATAAATCCATGACTAGTTTGCACGCCGATGAGGCCTTCCTCGGTCATTACCAGTTGAGTCATGACCCTTTTGCCACGCGGGTCCCCGGCTTCAAGTTCTTCCCTGCCCAGCGCAAGCCTGTACTGGGTCAGTTGCACCATCTGGCCCGTTACAGTGAGCTGCTGTTGCTGGTTACCGGCCCTCACGGTAGCGGCAAGACGCTGTTGCGTCAGGCGCTGGTGGCGAGCACCAACAAGCAGTCGGTACAAAGCGTGGTCGTTTCGGCCCGTGGCGCGGGTGATGCCTCTGGCGTGCTGCGTCAGGTGGCTCAGGCGCTGAACGTCGATCAACCGGAAATGCGCGCGATTCTTTCGCAGGTCGTGCAACTGGCCCTGACCGGTCAGGAAGTCTACGTATTGGTGGACGACGCCGAACAACTGGGCGAAACGGCACTCGAAGCGTTGTTGGGATTGGCGGCGGGCACACCGGAAGGTCGTCCGCATGTCTTCCTGTTCGGCGAGGCTTCGATTATCGATCGTCTGGATCAACTGTGCGCCGAGAGTGGTACCGAGGGAGAGCGCTTCCACGTTATCGAGCTGGCACCGTATACAGAAGAAGAAACCCGTGAGTATCTGGCGCAGCGTCTGGAAGGCGCGGGGCAAGGCATCGAGGTTTTCAGTGCCGAGCAGATCGCCGATATCCACGAGCAGTCCAATGGATGGCCGGGCGCGATCAACCAGGTCGCGCGCGACTCGATGATCGAAGCCATGATCGCCAGCCGCTCTGCGGTCAAGCGTCCAAGTATGGGGTTCAAAATGCCTAAGAAACACGTGTTGGCTTTGGGTGGGGTAGTGGCTGCTGCGGTATTGGCGGCTGTGTTGATTCCGGGGCGCGGCACGGCGCCGACTGCACCGGCCAACTCCCAGGCTCAACTGCCTCTGGGCCAGGGCCAGACGCCTGCCCAGCAATCGAACAACGGTGGCCCGGCTATCGAGTTCGCCGGTAACTCGCAGCCGATGCCGCTACCGTTGGTCGGTAATTCGCAACCTGTCATGCGCGGCCCATTGGCTGAAGCGGCGGGTTCGGGCGAAGGCGACGGCGAAGACGGCGGCCCTGCAGCCAATCAGCCGCTGCAACCGCCTACCGTGACGACCACCGCGCCACCTGCGGGTGCTGCGGCAGGCCCAGCGCCGTCCATGGCGCAGGCACAAACCCAGGTGCCAACGCCGCGTCCGGCGCCAGCACCCGCTGCACCTAAGCCTGCGCCTGCTCCAGCGGCCAAACCCGCGCCAGCACCGACTCAGGTCGCAACTGCCAAGCCTGCACCAGCACCTGCCGCCAAGCCCGCTGCCGCAGCGCCTGCGGCATCCGGTGGTGGCTGGTACGCCGGTCAGGCGCCTACGCATTTCGTGGTGCAGATTCTGGGCACAAGCTCCGAAGCCACTGCGCAGAATTACGTGAAAGAGCAGGGTGCCGAGTACCGGTACTTCAAGAAAACCCTGCAAGGCAAGCCGCTGTACGTGGTCACCTACGGCAGTTTTACCGACCGCAATGCTGCACTTGCCGCTATCAAGAACTTGCCAGCGAAGGTTCAGGCTGGTAAACCTTGGCCTCGCACTGTCGGCAGTATCCAACAGGAACTCGCTGCCGCTCGCTGATGATGTCGCGACCTTATCCGGGTCGCGCAGTTAGCTCCCCCGAAATCGCGCATGAGCGTGCTGCCAATGAGCAGCGCGCCTTGCGGTGTCTGCGTCTCAGACGCCCATTGAACTTCGGGCTCTCTTTGGTCAGACTCGCAACAAAGCTCTGGCTAGCACGAGAATCGCTGTAAAACCTTTCATAAATGCGACATGAATTTTCGACGTTTCGTCGCAAAATTTGTGAGGCTTTGTGTCGGTGTGTACAATGACCTCCCTTTTGCTCCCGCAAAGCTGGCGTACGTTCAGCGTGGACGGTAAATGGTTGAATTGAAAAGAAATTTGCCTCGCCAAGAGGCAGCCTGGTGAGAATGTGTCTATGAAAGCAGGTCTGTACCAACCAGAAGAGTTCAAGGATAACTGCGGTTTCGGCTTGATTGCCCATATGCAAGGCGAACCCAGTCATCATCTGTTGCAAACGGCTATCGAAGCCCTGACCTGCATGACCCACCGCGGTGGGATCAACGCCGACGGCAAGACCGGTGACGGTTGCGGGCTGTTGATGCAAAAACCCGACACGTTCTTGCGCGCTGTCGCAAAAGAACAATTCAGCGTCGAGCTGCCGCGCCAGTATTGCGTGGGCATGGTGTTCCTGAACCAGGACGACGCCAAGGCCGAAGCTGCCCGCGAGAATATGAATCGCGAGATCCTGGCTGAAGGTCTGACCGTGATCGGCTGGCGCCAGGTGCCCATCGACACCAGCGTTCTGGGCCGTCTGGCACTGGAGCGTCTGCCGAAGATCGAGCAGGTGTTCATCGGCGGTGAAGGCCTGAGCGATCAGGAATTCGCGATCAAGCTGTTCTGTGCCCGTCGTCGCTCGTCCGTGGCCAACGCCGCCGACACCGACCACTACATCTGCAGCTTTTCGCACAAGACCATCATTTATAAAGGTCTGATGATGCCGCGTGACCTCACGGCATTCTATCCAGACCTGGGCGACGAACGTCTGCAGACCGCGATCTGCGTGTTCCACCAGCGCTTCTCGACCAACACCCTGCCGAAATGGCCGCTGGCTCAGCCATTCCGCTTCCTCGCCCATAACGGCGAGATCAACACCATTACCGGTAACCGCAACTGGGCGCAGGCCCGTCGCACCAAGTTCGCCAACGACTTGATGGTGCTGGACGAGTTGGGTCCGCTGGTCAACCGCGTGGGGTCCGACTCTTCGAGCATGGACAACATGCTGGAGTTGATGGTGACCGGCGGTATCGACCTGTTCCGTGGCGTGCGCATGCTGGTGCCGCCAGCGTGGCAGAACGTCGAGACCATGGACCCGGATCTGCGTGCGTTCTACGAATTCAACTCCATGCACATGGAGCCGTGGGACGGCCCGGCCGGTATCGTGATGACCGAAGGCCGCCATGCGGTCTGCCTGCTCGACCGTAATGGTCTGCGTCCGGCGCGCTGGGTCACTACCAAGAACGGCTACATCACCCTGGCGTCGGAAATCGGCGTGTGGAACTACACCCCGGAAGACGTCATCGCCAAAGGCCGTGTCGGGCCGGGTCAGATCTTTGCCGTGGACACCGAAACCGGCCAGATCCTCGATACCGACGCCATCGACAGCCGTCTGAAGTCGCGCCATCCCTACAAGCAATGGCTGCGCAAGCACGCGCTGCGCATTCAAGCGACCCTGGAAGACCACGACCACGGTTCGGCGTTCTATAACCAGGATCAGCTCAAGCAGTACATGAAGATGTTCCAGGTCACGTTCGAGGAACGCGATCAGGTGCTGCGTCCGTTGGGCGAGCAAGGTCAGGAAGCCGTTGGCTCCATGGGTGACGACACGCCAATGGCCGTGCTGTCGCGTCGTGTTCGCACGCCATACGACTACTTCCGTCAGCAGTTTGCGCAGGTCACCAACCCGCCGATCGACCCGCTGCGTGAAGCCATCGTCATGTCGCTGGAAGTCTGCCTCGGTGCCGAGCGCAACATCTTCCAGGAATCCCCTGAGCACGCTTCCCGCGTGATTCTCAGTTCGCCGGTCATTTCGCCTGCCAAGTGGCGTGCGCTGATGAACCTGGAGCGTGAAGGCTTTGATCGTCAGGTCATTGACCTGAACTACGACGAAAGCGTTGGCCTGGAAGCGGCCGTGCGTAACGTCGCTGATCAGGCGGAGGAGGCTGTGCGTGCCGGTCGTACCCAGATCGTGCTGAGCGACCGTCACATTGCGCCGGGCAAGCTGCCGATCCACGCCTCGCTGGCCACCGGTGCGGTGCACCACCGCCTGACCGAAAAAGGCCTGCGCTGCGACAGCAACATTCTGGTCGAGACCGCGACCGCTCGCGATCCGCATCATTTCGCCGTCCTGATTGGCTTCGGTGCTTCGGCGGTGTATCCGTTCCTGGCGTACGAGGTGCTGGGCGACCTGATCCGTACCGGCGAAGTGCTGGGCGACCTGTACGAAGTGTTCAAGAACTACCGCAAAGGCATCACCAAGGGGCTGCTCAAGATCCTGTCGAAGATGGGCATCTCGACTATCGGCTCGTACCGTGGCGCGCAGCTGTTCGAGGCCATCGGCCTGTCCGAAGAAGTCTGCGAGCTGAGCTTCCGTGGTGTGCCAAGCCGCATCAAGGGCGCGCGTTTCGTCGACATCGAAGCCGAACAGAAAGCCCTGTCCGTCGAAGCCTGGAGTCCGCGCAAGCCAATCCAGCAAGGCGGCCTGCTGAAGTTCGTCTACGGCGGCGAATACCACGGCTACAACCCTGACGTAGTGGCGACGCTGCAAGCCGCTGTGCAGCAGGGCGACTACGCCAAGTTCAAGGAATACACCGCACTGGTGGACAACCGTCCGGTGTCAATGATTCGTGACCTGTTCAAAGTCAAAGAACTCGACACACCGATGAGCATTGATGAGGTCGAGCCACTGGAAGCGATCCTCAAGCGTTTCGACTCGGCGGGTATCTCGCTGGGCGCATTGTCGCCGGAAGCTCACGAAGCACTGGCCGAGGCGATGAACCGCCTGGGCGCTCGTTCCAACTCCGGTGAGGGCGGTGAAGATCCGTCGCGTTACGGCACCATTCGTAGTTCAAAGATCAAACAGATCGCGACCGGTCGTTTCGGTGTGACGCCGGAGTATCTGGTCAACGCGGACGTGTTGCAGATCAAGGTCGCTCAAGGCGCCAAGCCGGGCGAGGGCGGTCAACTGCCAGGCGGCAAGGTCAACGGTCTGATCGCCAAGCTGCGTTACGCAGTGCCGGGCGTGACCCTGATTTCGCCTCCACCACACCACGACATCTACTCGATCGAAGACTTGTCGCAGCTGATTTTCGACCTCAAGCAGGTCAACCCGTCGGCGCTGGTTTCGGTCAAGCTGGTGGCAGAAGCGGGCGTCGGCACCATTGCTGCCGGTGTAGCCAAGGCCTACGCGGACTTGATCACCATTTCCGGCTATGACGGCGGTACCGGTGCATCGCCACTGTCGTCGATCAAATACGCGGGCGCCCCGTGGGAAATCGGCTTGGCCGAAACCCACCAGACCCTGCGTGGTAACGACCTGCGCGGCAAGGTCCGGGTACAGACCGACGGCGGTCTGAAAACCGGTCTGGACGTGATCAAGGCTGCGATCCTCGGCGCCGAAAGCTTCGGCTTCGGTACTGCACCCATGATCGCGCTGGGCTGTAAATACCTGCGTATCTGCCATCTGAACAACTGCGCTACCGGTGTTGCGACTCAGAACGACAAGCTGCGCAAGGATCACTACATCGGCACCGTCGACATGGTGATCAACTTCTTCACCTACGTGGCGGAAGAAACCCGCGAATGGCTGGCCAAGCTGGGCGTGCGCTCGCTGGAAGAGCTGATCGGTCGTACCGACCTGCTGGACATCCTGCCGGGCGAGACCGAGAAGCAGCAGCACCTGGACCTGACCCCGTTGCTGGGCAGCGATCACATCCCGGCTGACAAACCTCAGTTCAGCCTGGTCGACCGCAACCCACCGTTCGACCAGGGCCTGCTGGCCGAGAAAATGGTCGAGATGGCCAAGGCGGCCATCGAGTCGAAGAGCGGCGGCGAGTACGAGCTGGATATCTGCAACTGCGACCGCTCTATCGGCGCACGTATTTCTGGTGAAATCGCCAAGCTGCACGGCAACCAGGGCATGAAAGATGCGCCTGTGACCTTCCGCTTCAAGGGCACGGCCGGTCAGAGCTTCGGCGTGTGGAACGCCGGTGGTCTGAACATGTACCTGGAAGGCGACGCCAACGACTACGTCGGTAAGGGCATGACCGCAGGCAAATTGGTGATCGTGCCGCCAAAAGGCAGCCCGTTCAAAACCCAGGACAGCGCCATCGTCGGTAACACCTGTCTGTACGGCGCAACCGGCGGCAAGCTGTTTGCCGCAGGGACCGCAGGCGAGCGTTTCGGCGTGCGTAACTCTGGCGCTCACGCCGTTGTTGAAGGCACTGGCGACCACTGCTGCGAATACATGACCGGTGGTTTCGTCTGCGTACTGGGCAAGACCGGCTACAACTTCGGTTCCGGCATGACCGGTGGTTTCGCCTACGTGCTCGATCAGGACAATACCTTCGTTGACCGGGTCAACCACGAACTGGTTGAAATCCAGCGCATCAGCGGTGAAGCGATGGAAGCCTATCGCAGCCACCTGGAAAGCGTGCTTGCGGAATACGTGAAGGAAACCGACAGCGAATGGGGTCGTAATCTCTGGGAAAACCTGGATGACTACCTGCGCCGCTTCTGGCTGGTGAAACCAAAAGCCGCGAACCTGAAGTCGCTGTTGTCCAGCACCCGCGCTAACCCGCAATAACGCAGCCACCGCTGCAAGCTTTGAGCACAAAGCTTGCAGCGTCGTGTGCAAAACCGAATTTGATTTTCTTGCAGCTTGAAGCGTGTCGCTCGAAGCTGCCGCGAAGAGGCTCCAAATGGCTGAACGTCTGAGTAACGACTTCCAGTTCATCGATGTCGGGCGCAAAGATCCGAAGAAGAAACTGCTGCGTCAACGCAAGAAAGAGTTCGTGGAAATCTACGAACCTTTCAAACCCCAGCAATCGGCCGATCAGGCCCACCGTTGCCTGGGTTGCGGCAACCCGTACTGTGAATGGAAATGCCCTGTGCATAACTTCATTCCCAACTGGCTGAAACTGGTGTCCGAGGGCAACATCCTCGCGGCTGCCGAGCTGTCGCACCAGACCAACACCCTGCCGGAAGTCTGCGGCCGTGTGTGCCCGCAGGACCGTCTGTGTGAAGGCGCGTGCACCCTGAACGACGGTTTCGGTGCAGTGACCATCGGTTCGGTGGAGAAGTACATCACCGACACCGCGTTCGCCATGGGCTGGCGTCCGGACATGTCCCGTGTGGTGCCAACTGGCAAGCGCGTGGCAATCATTGGTGCAGGCCCGGCGGGTCTGGGCTGCGCTGACGTGCTGGTGCGCGGTGGCGTGACGCCAGTGGTGTTCGACAAGAACCCGGAAATCGGCGGTCTGCTGACCTTCGGCATCCCTGAGTTCAAGCTCGAAAAGAGCGTGCTGAGCAACCGCCGTGAAGTATTCACCGGCATGGGTATCGAATTCCGCCTGAACACCGAAGTCGGCAAGGACATCACCGTCGAGCAACTGCTGACTGAGTTCGATGCCGTATTCATGGGTATGGGCACCTACACCTACATGAAAGGCGGCTTCCCGGGCGAAGACCTGCCGGGCGTGCACGATGCGCTGGATTTCCTGATCGCCAACGTCAACCGCAACCTTGGCTTTGAAAAGTCGCCGGAAGATTTCGTCGACATGAAAGGCAAGAAGGTCGTGGTGCTGGGCGGTGGTGACACCGCGATGGATTGCAACCGTACCTCGATTCGCCAAGGCGCCAAGGCCGTCACTTGTGCCTATCGTCGTGACGAAGAAAACATGCCGGGTTCGCGCAAGGAAGTGAAAAACGCCAAAGAAGAAGGCGTGAAGTTCCTCTACAACCGCCAGCCGATCGCCATCGTGGGCGAGGACAAGGTTGAAGGCGTGAAAGTGGTCGAGACCCGTCTGGGCGAGCCTGATGCACGTGGCCGTCGCAGCCCTGAGCCGATTCCGGGTTCCGAAGAGATTATCCCGGCAGACGCTGTGGTCATCGCGTTCGGTTTCCGCCCAAGCCCGGCGCCGTGGTTCGAACAATACGGCATCGAGATGGACAGCCAGGGTCGCGTCATTGCACCAGAGCAAGGCAAGTTCAAGCATCAGACCAGCAACCCGAAAATCTTTGCCGGTGGTGACATGGTGCGCGGTTCGGACCTGGTGGTGACTGCGATCTTTGAAGGCCGTAATGCGGCTGAAGGGATTCTGGATTACCTGGGCGTCTAAGCGGCACGCACCCTTTAGCAGCAAGGCTTGCCGGCGGTTGCGGTGTGTCTGTAACAGACTGGCGCACCGCTCTCGCCGATAAGCCGTGTTGCTACCTAGAAGGCGTGTCAACGCTGCGACAAATCGCCCCCATAGACAAAAGGCACGGTACTGACCGTGCCTTTTGCGTTGGTGTCTGAGAAAATGCCCGCACTTTTTTCCCGGATCCTGCCATGACTGCCCTGAAGAACGACCGTTTCCTTCGCGCCCTGCTCAAGCAACCCGTCGACGTCACCCCTGTGTGGATGATGCGCCAGGCCGGTCGCTACCTCCCGGAATACCGCGCCAGCCGCGCCAAGGCCGGGGATTTCATGAGCCTGTGCAAGAACCCGGCGTTCGCCTGTGAAGTCACTCTGCAGCCGCTCGAGCGTTACCCGCTCGACGCAGCGATCCTGTTCTCCGACATCCTCACCGTGCCGGACGCCATGGGTCTGGGGTTGTACTTCGAAACCGGCGAAGGCCCGCGCTTCAAGAAAACCGTCAGCACCGTGGCCGACATCGAAGCACTGCCCATTCCTGATGCGCAAAAGGATCTGGGTTACGTCATGGACGCGGTCAGTACCATTCGTCGTGAACTCAACGGCCGCGTGCCACTGATCGGTTTCTCCGGCAGCCCGTGGACCTTGGCGACCTACATGGTCGAAGGCGGTTCGTCCAAGGACTTCCGCAAGTCCAAGGCCATGCTCTACGACAACCCACAAGCCATGCACCTGCTGCTGGACAAGCTGGCGCAGTCGGTCACCGCGTACCTGAACGGCCAGATCCTCGCAGGCGCGCAAGCTGTGCAGATTTTCGACAGCTGGGGTGGCAGCCTCTCGGCGGCGGCCTATCAGGAGTTTTCTCTGGCGTACATGCGCAAGATCGTCAGCGGTCTGATCCGGGAACACGAAGGTCGTAAAGTCCCGGTGATCCTGTTTACAAAAGGCGGCGGCCTGTGGCTGGAAAGCATCGCCGACGCGGGCGCCGACGCACTGGGACTGGACTGGACGTGCGACATCGGCGAAGCCCGTCGTCGCGTCGGCAGCAAAGTCGCCCTGCAAGGCAACATGGACCCTACCGTGCTCTATGCGAACCCGCAGGCTATCCGTCAGGAAGTGGCCAACATCCTCAAAAGCTATGGCAGCGGCACCGGTCACGTCTTCAACCTGGGCCACGGCATTACGCCGGAAATCGATCCGGCCAACGCAGGCGCGTTCATCAATGCGGTGCATGAGTTGTCGGCGCAGTATCACCAGTAAGCGCTGAGCGTTTTTGTGTCTTCCCCCTGTAGCAGTCCGGCTTGCCGGCGGTGGCGTCCTTATGATCGCCACCGCCGGCAAGCCGGACTGCTACAGGTGCGTGGTGTTCTCGATAAAAATCAAACCTGCACATTCACCGCCAACGGTGGCACTTTCGCCAGTTTCAAGGCTGCGCCCAGCGCCACCAGCAGCAGGATGCCGATGAACAGGCCGATGCCGTTCCAGCCACCGTAGTGCCAGAACATCCCGCCACCCGTACCGGCGACGCTGGAGCCGACGTAATAGCTGAACAGGTACAGCGACGAGGCCTGGCCCTTGGCTTTGATGGCGCGACGGCCGATCCAGCTACTGGCCACGGAATGGGCGCCGAAGAAACCGAAGGTGAACATCAGCACGCCAATGATCACGACGGCCAGCGGGGTGAACAGGGTCAGCACCAGGCCGATGAACATCAAGCCGATAACCGCCCACAGCACATTGCGACGGCCCAGCTTGTCCGCCAGCGCGCCGATCTTGGCCGAGCTGTAGATACCCGAGAGGTACACCACGGAGAACAGCCCTACGACGGCCTGGCTCAGGTGGTATGGCTCGGCGAGCAAGCGATAGCCGATGTAGTTGAAGAGCGTGACGAAGGACCCCATCAGCAGGAACCCTTCGAGAAACAGCCACGGCAGACCTGCGTCGCGGAACTGCAGAACGAACCCGTCCAGCAGATTGCGGGCATTGAGTGGATTGGGGCGAAAGTTGCGTGACGGCGGCAGGAATTTCCAGAACAGGCAGGCAGCGCCGAGGGCGATCAGGCCCATGATGAACAGCGACGTGTGCCAACTGACGAAATCGCTCAGCACTCCTGTAATCAGACGCCCGCTCATGCCGCCAATGGCATTGCCGCCGATGTACAGCCCCATAGCCAGGCCGATGTGCTGTGGATGGATTTCTTCACTGAGGTACGTCATGCCCACTGCCGCTAGGCCGCTCAGCGAAAGTCCCAGCAACGCCCGAGCGACCAGCACGCCTTCCCAAGTCGGCATCACGGCGCTGATGAGGGTGAAGAACGCGGCGGAGAACAGTGCGAATACCATCACTGATTTGCGTCCAAGGCGGTCGGAAATCGGCCCGGTGATCAGCAGACCGATCGCCATCATGGCAGTGGAGACCGAGAGAATCAGGCTGCTTTGCGCGGCGTTGATGGAAAATTCGCGGGACAGCACCGGCATCATCGGCTGTACGCAGTAGAGCAGGGCGAAGGTGGCGAAACCGCCTGAGAACAGCGCAAGGACGGTGCGAATGAAAGCGGGGGTGTCTTTTTCGATGTAGGTATCACCCAGCGGGACGGCAGCTTTGATCAAGTCAGGCGCGGGGGATGCAGCACTATTCACGATGGACCTCAGGGGGAAGCGGAGCGGCGATGAAAAAAGCATATAGCCTGCTAACGATTCCTTCCAATATATTGTTCGACCTAATTGATAGGTTTAACGACTTAATGGTGAAGCCATGGAATTACGTCATCTGCGCTACTTCATCGCAGTTGCCGAAGAGCTGCATTTTGGACGGGCCGCCGAGGCACTGGGCATTTCCCAGCCGCCGCTGAGCCAGCAGATTCAGGCGCTGGAGCAGGAGCTGGGCGCACGCTTGTTCGAGCGCACCAACCGACGAGTGGAGCTGAGTGAAGCGGGCCGACTGTTTCTCGACGAAGCGCGGCTGGCGCTGGCACAGGTCGAGAAAGCCTCGGACGTCGCTCGTAGGGCGCAGTTGGGGGAGCTGGGTGAATTGAAAATCGGCTTCACCGCGTCTGCACCGTTCACGTCGAGCATTCCGCAGGCGATCTTTGCTTTTCGCCAGCGTCACCCGGCCGTGCACCTGGCCTTGCAGGAGATGAGCAGCCGGGAAGTGGCTGAGCGGCTTGAAGAAGCGTCGATGCAGGTCGGGATCATGCGGCCTCTGCCATTGCCGGATTCACTGGTGGCCGTGGAGTTGCTGCGGGAGCCGCTGGTGGCGATTCTGCGTTCTGATCATCCGCTGGCCGACGGCAGCGAAAAGGGGATTTATCTCAAAGAACTGGCGAGCGAGCCCTTCGTGTTCTTTCCACGCAGTTACGGCAGCGGGTTGTATGCGCAGTTGCTGAGTCTGGCTCGGGATGCGGGGTTCAGCCCTTTGTTCACGCAGGAGGCGGGGGAAGCGATGACGATCATCGGCCTGGTGGCGGCGGGGTTGGGGGTGACGGTACTGCCTGCGTCCTATCAACGCATGCGTATCGATGGCGTGGTGTATCGCACGTTGCTCGATGACGAGGCGACATCGGCAGTGTGGCTGGTACAACGCAAGGATCAGAAATCGCCCATGGCCAAGGCGTTTGTGGAATTGGTGACGCGTAAGGCGGGGTGATGGAAGTCTCGCTAGACCGCGCCGATGCCTTCGCCACCAAGGCGGCTCCCACACGTTCAGTGCCGATCCATTGATTTCGGCACGTCCCAATCCATGTGGGAGCCGCCTTGGTGGCGAAGACAACAGCCCGGATGCCTCAGGAGCAGATGCCCTCGGCAAATCGCATGGTCGAAGGTTTACTGCACCTTCGCCAGATCACCCTTCAACGCAACGCCCGCCATCAAAGCACCGGCATGGCACTCGTAGGTGGCCGGGTCTTTGCGTTCGATGTTTTTGTAGTTACTGGCGATGTTTACCACTGCGTTGGCGCCCGCACCTTTGGCTGCGTCATTCAGGCGCAGGATGGCCGACTGCAATGCCCACTCACACGCTTCGCTATCGGTCTTGTTGAAGGCATTGGTTTTCGTGCTGGTCTTTGCATTTGGCGAGAGCACCGTGACCCTGCCCTTGGGCGTGACCCCGGCCAGGTAGAATTTCACCGTGCCGTCCAGTTTCTTCTCCTGAATCATCTGCGCGACCACTTTGTCGAACGGCAGGTACAGGGCGGTGTCCCTTGCCTGACTGATACCTGGCAATACGCCCAGAACGACAGCGGCGGTGGCAGCCAATCCTTTCATTTTCATTGCTTCACTCCTTGATGGATCAACGTTTATTGAACGGTCTGAGGCACGCCTTGGGGCGTTACACCGCCGGCAATGTTCCTGGCGGTAGTGTTTGCTTGATCGTCGCGCAGCTCACGCAGAATGCCCTTGTCCAGCAACCGCACCCAGCGGTTGTAGTTCTTGTGAATCTTGCCGTCCTTGTAATCCAGGCCCCGGCTGTCGCGGTATTTGATCTGGTAGAAATCGAGGGTGTAGGGAATATCGATTTCCGCGTGGAACTCCCCACGAACGGTAATTTGCGCCTGAATCAGACCGGGGTCGATTCGCTGCACCTCCCATTTGCGCTTGACCAGCGTCGTCAGAATCGCATGCTTCATCTGTTCATCATTGGGGTGCAGTGTCGTGGGCAGGCTGCGGCCGGGGTTCATCAAGGGCTTGCTGGTACAGGCCGTGACGGACACAAGGGCCAGAGCGATCAGTAAAGCGCGAAACAGGGAGGGCATTCCATTTCTCCAGAGGGTAGGTACGGCGGTCATGGCCAGCGACGGAAGATCAACGATGTGTTGACCCCGCCAAAAGCGAAGTTGTTGTTCATCACGAATTCGTGGTTCATGTGGCGTGGTTCGCCGCGCAGATAGTCCAGTTCGCCGCAGCGGCTGTCGACGTTGTCCAGATTGAGCGTGTGGATGTACCGATCGCTGTTCAGCATTTCGATGGTGAACCACGATTCCAGCGCGCCGCAGGCGCCGAGCGTGTGACCCAGAAAGCTCTTTTGCGAGCTGATGGGCATGCCCGAGCCGAACAGGCTTTGGGTGGCCAGTGTTTCAGCAATGTCACCTTGCTCGGTGGCCGTGCCGTGGCCGTTGACGTAGCCGACAGCCTCGGGCGTCAGATGGGCGTCTTCCAGCGCCAGTTCCATGGCCCGACGCATGGTGATTTGCTCGGGGCGGGTGGTGTGGACGCCATCGGCGTTGCTGCCGAAACCGACGATCTCCGCATAAATCTTCGCGCCCCGCGCCAGCGCGTGCTCCAACTCTTCCAGCACCAGCATCCCGGCGCCTTCGCCGATCACCAGGCCGTCACGGCCTGTGTCATAAGGGCGAGGGCTGGTGTGTGGCGCGTCGTTTTTGAGGCTGGTGGCGTACAGCGCGTCGAACACCATGGCTTCGGTCGGGCACAACTCTTCGGCGCCGCCCGCGAGCATCAGAGGCAGGCGTCCGAACTTGATCGCCTCATAGGCATAACCCACGCCCTGGCTGCCGCTGGTGCAGGCGCTGGAGGTCGGGATCAAGCGCCCTGTGAGATTGAAGAAGATGCTGATATTCGCCGCCGTCGTGTGCGGCATCATTCGCACGTAGGAGTTGGCGTTGAGGCCGTCTGCCACCGAGTTCAGCAGCATGTTGCCGAAGGCCTTGATCTCGTCGGTGCTGCCCGTGGACGAGCCACAGGCCACACCCATGCGCCCGTCGCGGATGATCGGGTCGTCGAGTAGCCCTGCGTCACGCAGCGCCGCTTCTGACGCGCCGACGGCCAGTCGCGAGACGCGCCCCATGCTGCGCAATTGCTTGCGTGTCCAATGCGCGGGCACGGCGTAATTGTCGATGGGACCCGCCAGACGGGTGTTCAGCTCGCTGAAACGGTCCCACTCGTCCATACGCCGGATGCCGCTGCGGTTCGCGCTGAAGTTGGCTTCGATGCTGGCCCAGTCGCTGCCCAGCGAAGTGATACCGGCCATGCCGGTGACGACAACGCGCTTCATCAGCACAAGCCTCCGTTGACTGCCAGCACCTGGCGGGTGATGTACGCGGCTTCGGCCGACATCAGGAAATTCACGGCACCGGCCACTTCCTCCGGCGTGCCCATGCGTTGCGCCGGGATCATTTTCAGCAGTTCGTCCACCGGCACATTTTCGTCGAGCATTGCGGTGTCGATCAGGCCTGGCGCGACGCAGTTGACGGTGATCTTGCGTTTGCCCAGCTCGATGGCCAGCGCCTTGGCCGCTCCGATCACGCCCGCTTTGGAGGCGCTGTAGTTGACTTGGCCGCGATTGCCGATCAGGCCTGAAACCGAGGTGATGCAAACGATTCGGCCAGCGCTGCGGCGGCGAATCATCGGCATCATCACCGGGTGCAGCACGTTGTAGAAACCGTCGAGGTTGGTGCGCAATACGCTGTCCCAGTCGTCTTCGGTCAGGGCCGGAAAGGCGCCATCGCGGGTCAGCCCGGCGTTGCACACCACGCCGTAGTAGGCGCCGTGGGCTTCCACGTCCGCCTCCAGGATTTCCTTGCACGCGGCACGATCAGCCACGTCGAATTGCAGCACTCGCGCGTGACGTCCCAGTGCCTGGATTTCGGCTTGCACGGCGCCGGCCTCGGCACGCCCGCTGCGGCAATGCAGCACGATGTCGTAACCTGCGCGGGCGAGGCGCAGCGCGATGGCGCGGCCAATGCCACGGCTGGAACCGGTGACCAGAATTGAGTCAGTCGCTGAATTAGTCACTGCTGGCTCCTTCAGCCAAATAGCCCGCCGATTGCGGCGGGCGGTAAACGTTGAGTCGAGCGGTGGCGTCAATGCCGGGGCCGCTTAAATGGCATTCGAAAACGCCCATGCCGCTGTCATCCTGCAACGACCGTTGCGCGTGAATGATCAGTTCGCTTCCTGCCGGAAACTGGTCGACGTTGCACTCGAACTTGCGCGTGCCGAGCAGGAAGCCCAGCTCGACCGCCTCGCCTTTTACCTTGGCTTGGCACCCGGCGTAGGCCGCGACGCTTTGCGCCATCAATTCGATAGCGATCCACGCGGGCAGGCTGCCATCGACACGGTTGAACAGGCCGCCGGGGCGCACGTGCACGCGGGTCCGGATCTCTTCTTCACCGAATTCGATCACTTCGTCGATGAGGATCATGTCGCCAGCGTGAGGCAGCAACTGCGCGGGCGGCCATGAAGACGGGGTCATAGCGGTCATTCGCCGTCTCCGATGATCAGGCTGACGTTGTTGCCGCCGAACGCAAAGGAATTGCTCATCAGGCGACGAGGTCGGGTGTCTGGCAGCGCATCGCCCGGTTGTACCCAGTTCAGCGCAGGCAGGCTTGTATCGGCCTGTTTGTCCCAGACGTGAGGCGGCAGTTGGCGGGCGCTGTTTTCAGGCGCCAGTGCCAACCAACAGAACGCCGCTTCCAACGCGCCCGCAGCGCCCAGTGTGTGGCCGCTCATGGGTTTGGTCGACGAGCACGGCACGCCTTCGGGGAAAATGGCGTGCACGGCCAGGGACTCCATCGCATCGTTGTGCTGGGTGGCGGTGCCGTGCAAGTTCAGATAATCAATGTCGCGAGGGTGCAAGCGCGCATTGTCCAGCGCGTTTTGCATGGCTCGCTGCGCACCTTTGCCGGTCGGCTCCGGGGCGGAAATGTGGTGGGCGTCGGAGCTGGCACCTGCACCCAGCAGCGCGATCCGGTGATCGCCACT
This sequence comes from Pseudomonas sp. Pseu.R1, assembly GCF_045764065.1. NCBI lineage: Bacteria > Pseudomonadati > Pseudomonadota > Gammaproteobacteria > Pseudomonadales > Pseudomonadaceae > Pseudomonas > Pseudomonas sp. Pseu.R1. The sequence continues at coordinate 4,026,040 of NZ_JBJGEE020000001.1, forward strand.
GGCCTGGCGGGTCATCAGAAACAGCACAGCCGCTTCGCCAATGTTGATGCCGTTGCGGTTGACCGAGAACGGGTTGCATCGCTGGTCCGACACGGCTTCCAGCGATGAAAAACCGTTGAGGGTCAGTTCGCACAGGCTGTCCACGCCACCACAGAGCACGGCATCGCACAGGTTCATGTCGAGCAGGCGACGGGCGCTGAGCATGGCCCGAGCGCTGGACGTGCAGGCTGTGGAAATCACGTAGCTCGGTCCGCTCAGATCGAGCCATGACGCCAGGAAGTTCGCCGGTGCGCTGAGTTCCTGCTGGTGGTAGTCGTAGTCGCCTGGGAACGCCTCATCGCGCAGATAAGCCGCGATTCCGCGACTGGCTTCATCGATACCCGACGTGCTGGTGCCCAGAATCACGCCAACGCGATCCCGGCCGTATTGATCGATAGCCTGCTGAATATCCGATTCGATCTGCAACGCGGCGGCGAGCAGCAACTGGTTGTTGCGGCTGGACTGTTGGGCAACCACTGCCGGAATCTCCGGCAGTTGGCTTTTCACGGCACCGACCGGCAACGACCGCTCCGGCACCCAGCCGCTTTCGGTGCGCATGCACGAGGTGTCGCCTGCGAACAGTGTTCGCGCAACGCTGGCGCGGTCATCGCCCAGCGAGCAGATCAGCCCCAGTGCATTGAGGTAAGCGGTCATTTCGAAGCCTTGCCTTCCAGCGGACTGACGACGTATTGCAACTCACCGCCCTCCAACGTGATGCGGAAGATGCCTTCGGAGGCGTAGTCAACGCGCCAGCGATCTTCCAACGTACGGGCATGAGGCAAGAGCACAACACCGGGGTAATCGAAACGCGCTTCCTCGTTGGAGGTCAGGGCGAACAGCACGGCGGCGAACAGCTCGCGGGCTTCGGGGTTGGGCGGCAGCAGGCCGTCTGCGGTCCAGGTTTCTTCATACAGTTGCTGGCGCGCGAGGGGAATGCCCAGCGGGTCCATCAACGACCAGCGCAGGCCGTGGCGTTCTTTCTGCACCACCAGCAGCCAGTCCTGACGCTGGCCTGCCTGCTCGCGCTGAACGTGGAGTTGCTTGGGAAACTTGATGTGCGGAATCTGCGCAGGCAGCGGCGCGTGGCTCGTGCAGGCACTCAACAGCACGGCACAGAGCAGCAAAAGGGCGCGAATCATGGTGTGTCACCTTCGTTTTTTGCCTGTAGCGGTTTGCGTACGACGGCGTTGACCAGCGTCTCTTCGCGTTCGCCAAAGGGCTTGGGTTTGACCAGTTTTAAACGTTCCAGCAGGCCGAAATCCTTGGCGCGGCTCCACCACAGGTAGGGGTAGGAGACGTTGTGCGCGGTGAATTGAAAACCCTCCTCGCGCAGCATGTCCAGGTATTGCGCTGCACTCTTCTGCACGTGCATCGGATGGCGGAAGAACCAGCAAATCACCCACGTGTCGATGTAGGCCTCGGTGGATTCGGCAAACAGCAAATAGCCGCCCGGCTTGAGCACGCGGTAGAACTCGGCGAGGGCCTTTTCCTGCTCGACCAGATGATGGAACGTCTGGTGACAGAACACCATGTCGACGCTGGCGTCCGGCAGTTTCAGCGAGGCGCAGTCGCTGCCGATCAGCTCGGCATTCAGGCGACGGCGGGCGGCCTCTTCAGCGCTGAGTTTCAGGCTGAGCGGATCGGCGTCGACCCCCAGAATCTTCGACGGGTTGAACACCGTGTGCAGGTACTGGAACGACTTGCCCTGTCCGCAACCGGCATCGAGGATCACCGGGTTTTGGGGCGGGTGCTCGTCGAACAGGCTGCGCAGGTCGTTGATTGCCACGCGCAGTACGTGATGTTGCCAAGTGTGGCTGCGCAGGAACGCAAAACCGATACGGGTCTCTTCGACGTAGGTGCTGGAATAAAACTGCTCACTCATTGGTCAGCACTCGCGCAGATTTCAGCCAGCATGCGCAGGCGACGTTTGGGTTCGGCGACGAACGGGTTGCGTTCATCCCACGCGTATCCAGCGAGGATCGAGCAGATCATGCGGCGAATGTCGTCGGTGCTGTTGGGATAAAAAATGACGTCCTGAAAGCTGCCTTCGTACCAGCCCTCGACGTAAGCGCGGAAGGTATCGACGCCTTTCTTCAGGGGGGCGGCAAACTCGGTTTCCCAGTCGACCGTTTCACCCTGTAACTGGCGATGCAAGACACCTGCGGCCATGCTTGCCGAACGCATGGCGATGGTCACGCCCGAGGAAAACACCGGGTCGAGGAATTCAGCCGCATTGCCCAACAGCGCGAAGCCTTTGCCGTACAAGGTTTTGACGTTGGCCGCATAGCCGCCGATGGTCCGCGCCGGTGTGTCCCAGACCGCGTATTGCAACACGCGGCTCAGGCTCGGTGTTTCGTCGATAAAGGCGCGCAGGCAGGCATCCAGGTCTGCGGGTTTGTCCTCGAAGCGTTCGGCCGAAGCGACTACGCCCACCGAACAACGGCCGTTGCTGAAGGGGATCGACCAGAACCACACGTCACGCATCGTGGGATGCACGGTGACCAGAATCTTCTCGCGATCAAAGCCTTGATCATCAATACGGTCTTCAACGTGGGTGAACACGGCCTGACGCAGCGGGAAGTCCGACGGGGCTTCAAGGTCCAGCAAACGCGGCAGGACGCGACCATAGCCGCTGGCATCGAGCACAAAACCGGCCGTTATGCGATAGCGACTGCCGTCTTCACACTGCACGTCGAGCACCGGCTTTTCAGCGGCAAAGTCAGCGGCAATCAGGGTTTGCTCATAGCGGATTTCCACGCCTTGACGCTCGGCCTCATCTGCCAACAATTTGTCGAAATCGGCGCGTTGTACCTGAAAGGTCGTTGGCTTGCCGTTGCTGAAGGTCTGCCCGAAATCGAACGCGCTGTACTGCTCGCCGCAGGCGAAGGCCGCGCCGTTCTTCAACTGAAAACCCGCCGCTTTCACCGCGTCGAGCATGCCCGCTTCTTCGACAAAATCCAGGCAATGCGACAGCAGGCTTTCGCCAATGGAGAAGCGCGGAAATTGCTGACGCTCGATGATCAGCACGTCGTGACCCTGACGCTTGAGCAAGGCAGCGGCGATGGCGCCGGACGGACCGGCACCGATCACGACAATTTGGCGGGATTCCATTTCAGCTATTGGCACAGGATTTCCTTCTCGGCTGTTTGACGGCTTGCGCGTCGTGCAAAGGGAATGGGCGGTTCATGCCCAGGAGGGCTGGCAACAGCGTGGCGATCAGGCTCATGAACATCAGCGCGAAATACAGAGCCGGGCTGATCAGCCCCTGTTGCAACAGCAGGTTGAGAAAAACGATTTCGCTCAGGCCGCGAATATTCAGCAGCACGGCCTCTTTCCAGCGCACGGCCCCAGAGAAGGAGGGCGTGGCCCAGCGCACGCCGAGCCAGTTGCCGAGCAGTTTGCTGACGATGGGCAGGGCGATCAGCATGGCCAGATTCAGCCAGCCCAGATCGCCCATGGCGCTGTGGACGTTGATCTGAACGATGCCGAAGGTGAGGATCAGCGGGATCGCCAGAGTGTGCTGCAATGCCCTGAACCACGAGGTCTTCAGCGGCAGTGCGAAGGGTTGTTTGAGGGCATTCATGCACAACAGGTAGCCGATGCCGAGGATCAGCGCGTTGATCTTGTAATGCTCGGCGACCATCAGCAGGGCGAAAAACACCAGCCCGTAGAGCCGCGCCTGACGCAGATTGAGCAAGCGCAGCAACAGCGGCGTGCAGGCGCCGAGCAGTGGTAGGGCGAGGCTGCTCAGGTGCAGGCTGCCCTGGGCCAGACCGAACAGGCTCCAACAGGCCAGGTCGATGAGAATCGCGGTCTGTACCATACGGCGTGTGGCTTCGGGCGGATAGCCGATGTGGTGTAAGTACAGATAAAGCACAGGAATGGCGGTGATCGCGAACACCAGTCCCAACGCCAGCGAGCTGAGCCAGCCTTGGATCGGCAGCCACCAGACGGCGCAGGCGACGCCGCAGAGGAACGGCACGCAAAAGCTTGGCAGCGCGACTTTCAGGCTCTGGCGGTCGAGTCGTACGTCGATCACGTCACTGAGAATGTGTCCCAGCACCACGGCGAAACTCAGGCCATACAGGGTTTTAAGCCAGAGAGGCGTGACCAGTTGCGCGCCGCCCAATTGCCAGTGAGGCTCGACCCAGAACAGCATCAACAGCGGCAGGCCGAAGGTCGCCAGCAGCAGCTGGCTGACGATCGGGATCAGGTTCAAATGACGGCCCATGCGGGTCGCCAGCGCGAACAGCGCCAGTACCATAATCCAGAACGCCGCGATCATCATGCCGTCGCTTCCTGCTCCGAACGCGCCCCGGGGGCGTCATGGCGACCCGCCCACGGTGCGAGCATGAAGCTGAAGGCCAGCCCCAGACTGACCGACAAGCCGAAATTGCTTATCGCAGGCGTGCTGGAAATCGCCAGCAGGCCGAACGACAGCCAAGTCGTCGCGGCTGCCAACAGCGTGCCCAGCAGGCTGACGGCAGCGCCGCCGATCTGCTCGCGCATGAGAATCGCGTAGTCAACACTGATCGCGGTTACCAGCAACAGGCCGAACAGGCTGAACAGCGTCAGTGGCTGGCCGAGCCAGCCCAGGCTTGCCAGGCTGCACAGCGCCGCCAGCAATGGCAGCGCGACCACCCGCAACGCGCCACGCAGGCCAAAGGGCAGAATCAGCAGGGCCACGATCAGGGCGCAGGACAACAGCTTCAATTCGGCGGCACTGACTTGGGTGGCGGCGAACACGTTGTTCAAGTCACCCAGCCGGTCCACCAGTTGTACGCCGGGCAGGTCTTGCGCCTGAACACGCAGCAGCGCGGCGTCGTTGAGGCCTTGCAGGCTGACGATTCCGGCCACGCCGTCCTGATGACTGCCCATCCACAGCAAGCGCCAAGGCTCACCAAGCGGACCGGCGAGAACGCTGTCGATGTCTTGATCGGGCAGGGAGCGTAGGGTGGTCAGTTCCTTGGTCAACGCTTCCAGCGGCACGCCGAGGTCCAGCAGCGGTTGCCAATGCTGTGGCAGGGCATCGAGGGCTTTGCGCGTGGCGTCCTGCCGGGCAGGCGTGGCGACCAGTTGATTCAGCGCGAGATAGCCTTGCAGCTTGTTCAACATCACCAGTTGATCGAGACGCTCACTGAGTGCGATCTGACGCTCCAGCAATTGCTGCTGATCCGCGCCACGCACCAGAAAGAACTGGCTAGTGGGTTGATAACCGGTGATGCGTGCAACGGCTCGGGCCTCGTCGGTGAGGCTCGGCGGTGCGGCGATCCACTGGCGGATATCGTTCTTGGTGGTCAGGTGCCAGAGGCCTCCTGCGCAGAAGATCAGCAGCAGGCCCAGCAATACCGGCGTGCCGATACGGGCGAGCAGCCGGGTACGCAAATCGACCAGCCTCTGCGCGGCCTTGAGTGGCCAGTGCGCTGGGCGTAGTTCTACGCCCTTGAGCAGCGCAGGCAGCAGGCACACGGCGCACAGGTAGGCACCAATCAGGCCCGCTGCCGAGAACGCGGCGATCTGGGTCAGCGCCGGGAACGGCGTCCAGGCCAGCGCCAGATAGCCGATGCAACTGGTGGCCAGGCTCAGGCTCAGCCCTGAAAGTGTGAGGCGTAAAGCGGGCCAACTGCGCCAGGGTTTCAAGCTCCAGCCTTTGGAGAGGTAGTGCAACGGATAATCCACGGCCACGCCGATCAGGCTCGACCCCAACACCAGCGTCATGACGTGCATCTTGCCGAACAGCGCAATGCAGGCGGTGGCGCCGAACAGCATGCCCACCAATACAGGAATGAACGCCAGCAACACCCGCCAGCGCTTGAAGGCCAGTAAGAGCAGCAACAGAATGCCCACCGTTGCGCCACCGCCAACCCACGTTATTTCCTGCGTGGCCTGTTGCTGGCCGTGGGCGGCGTAGAGCAAACCACTGGCAGCGAGCAGTTGGGCGTCGCTGCTCGATGCTTGAATCCGGGCCTTGTCGAGCAATGCCGAGACCTTCAACGGCAGGCTCATGTCGAACGCATCAGCATGGGTACGTGCTCGCAGCAGCACCCAGCGCTTGCCGTCGGCGTTGGCGATCAGCGCGCCGCTCCCGATGTCCAGTTGTACCGATCCTCGGTTGGGCTGGCTGTTCTGGATGCGACCGGTCAGGCCCAGCCAGTCGTCCTGGCTCGGCACCAGACTGAACCCGGTGAAGGGGTCGAACAGGCTTTGCACGCGCTTTTGGATGAAGGCATCCGGGTGCTCGATCAGCTCGTTACGGTCGCCGGCCGAAAGCATCGCCAGACGGCCTTGCAGCAATTGTTGGCGCAGGGCCGGGAGGTCGGCTTGCAGGTTCCACTGCACCTTTTCAAACAGTCCGCTGGCTTGCCATTCATCGCCGATGCGATGGGCCAGATCGATGGCCTGCTGTTTGTCCGCATGCCCGACCAGCACCAGCATCTCGCGGTTCAGCGGTTCCTGAATGCGTTGCTCGGCGCGCAGTTCCAGCGCATCGGGACTGCTGCCGGGCACCAGCTCCATCAAGTTCGCTGACAGCGGCGCGCCCGCATGCCATTGCCATCCCGCCAGTGCGAGTACCGCCAGCAGAATGATCAGGAACAGGCGTGGCATCAGCTTCTCAATGGGCAAAATCAGCGCGCTCCGCATCGCTCAGCGGCTGGGCGCTGGTGCTGTCGATCATCTTCAGGAGTGTGCTGTCGCCCTGGGTTTCCAGCAGCTCTATGCGCTGCACCAGGGCGCCGCCGTCGATGTTGATCTGCTTGAAAATCTGTTGCAGCAGCATCGAGCGCGGCACCAGTGTCAGGTGCCAGTCTTGCGCGTCACCCGTGACGTGCAGCTCGAAGTCCCGCTGTAAGCCGCTGCTGTCACCTTGCAGCACCGCGAGGAACAACCGGTTCTGCTCGGCGCCTGCGGTCTTGCCGGGGATCATCTGCCAACTGCCGTCGGCGTCTCGGCGGGCGATACCGGCGGTGTTGATGCGGTAATCCTGCTTGAGGGGCGTGTTCAGCAGCCACAGCAGACCGTAGTCCTTGGCCAACACGAAATTGCCTTTGCTGGTCAACGGCTGTGGCAGCGAGCGCAGGTGTTTCTCCTGTACGAAACCGCCGTGGATCACGCTGGGTTTGGCCAGTTGCTCGCTGAGCTGTTGCAGGTCGAAGGCGTGGGCGTTGAAGCTCAAGAACAGAAGTGCGAACACTCCCCCTGTAGGAGCGCGCTTGCCCGCGATGGCGGCATACCAATCGCTGATGCGTCGGCTGACACTACGCGTCGTCGGATTGCCGCCCAGACCAAGCGCGCTCCTAAAAAAGGCCGTCAGCATTGCAGCGTCCTCTCAACCGCATCGACAAACACCTTGGGCGAGGCCAATTGCATCTCGCGATCCTCGATCCGCACCGCCACTTGCACCGTACTGGCGCGAGTCAGCCGTTCGCCGGTGGCGATGTCGGTGATCAGGTAGTCGATCTTCAGACGGTTTTCCCATTCCACGAGGCTGGCGCGCACGTTGATGCGCTGGCCGAACACCGCGCCGCGTACGTAACGCAATTGCAGGTCGATCACCGGCCATGCGTAACCCGATTCGAGCATGTGCGTGTAGTTGTGACCGAGTTTGTCGAGCAGCGCGCAACGGGCCACTTCCAGGTATTTCACGTAATGCCCATGCCAGACGACGTGCATGGTGTCGACGTCGAAAAATGGCACCAACAGTTCGGTGTCTTCGTGGATCACGCCTTTGTTACGCATGCAGCCTCCAGTGTTGCGCGGCGATGCGTTGCAGGCACAGGCGCAGCTCGCCTTCCAGCGCTCGGTCTTCGATGACGGGAGGAAAGTCTTCGCGTAGTTGTTCGTGCATGGCAGCGAGTACGGGCGGCAGGGGGCGCGCATCGGCATCGCGGCTGCGCAGCCAGACGCCCTGGTTGGCAGCGATCAACGTGGCGGCGGCAACCTGTTCGGTCAGCTCCAGCACACGAATCGCATCCCGCGCGGCGATGGTGCCCATGCTCACCTTGTCTTGGTTGTGGCACTCGGTGGAGCGCGAGAACACGCTGGCCGGCAGGGTGTTTTTCAGGGCTTCGGCGGTCCAGGCGCTGGCGCCGATCTGCACGGCCTTGAAGCCGTGGTTGATCATCGCGCGGTCTGCTGGCGAGCCGGACAGATTGCTCGGCAGGCCATGGTTGTAGCGCTCATCCACCAGCAGGGCCAGTTGGCGATCCAGCAGGTCGGCGACGTTGGCCACAAGGTTTTTCAGGCTGTCCATGGCGAAGGCGATATGGCCGCCGTAGAAATGCCCGCCGTGCAGCACGCGCTCGGCTTCAGCGTCGATGATCGGGTTGTCGTTGGCGCTGTTCAGCTCGATTTCGATGAAGCCGCGCAGCCAGTTCAGGCTGTCGGCCAACACACCCAGCACATGGGGCGCGCAACGCAGCGAATAACGGTCCTGCAAGCGATGCAACGGCGCGGTCGGCGCGTCGATGGCCAGATCCTTGCGCAGCCAGGCTGCGACCTGGGTTTGACCCGGATGCGGTTTGGCAGCGAACAGACGCTCGTCGAAATGCTCCGGGTTGCCCTGCAAAGCCACCACGTTCAGCGCGGTGATGCGGGTGGCGAGTTTGAGCAGGTAATCGGCGCGGGCATAGGCCAGGCATGCCAGGCCGGTCATCACGGCGGTGCCGTTCATCAACGCCAGCGCTTCTTTCGGACGCAGCACCAGCGGGTCCCAGCCCAGTTGGCGATGCACATCAGCGGACTGACGACGCTCGCCCTTGAACATCACTTCGCGCTCGCCGGATAGGGTCGCAGCGACGTAGGACAGTGGCGTCAGGTCGCCACTGGCCCCCACCGAACCCTCTTCCGGGATCAACGGCAGGATGTCGTGTTCAAGGAAGGCTTGCAGACGTTCCAGCAACTCGACGCGCACGCCCGAAACCCCGTGGCACAACGAGCGCAGGCGCGCCGCCAAGACTGCACGAGTGGCCTGCGCATCGAGAATCTTGCCCAGCCCGCAGCCATGGAAGGTGTACAGGTGGCGAGGCAGGGCTTCGACGTGCTGCAACGGCACGGCCACCACGCAGGAGTCGCCGTAGCCAGTGGTCACGCCGTAGATGACGCCTTCCTTGTCCAGCAGCGAATCGAGGAATTGCGCGCCTTTGGCGATGCGCTGGCGGTACTCGTTGTCGCCTTGCAGCGCGGTAGGGCGCTGGCGGTTGGAGAGGGCCAGGACTTCCTCGATGCTCAGAGGGCGTTCGCCGAAGATGATCGGTTCAGGAGCTGGGTTCGTCATCGGATTTCCAGAACGGGTAGAAGTTGAACCACTGCTGCGGCGCTTGCAGGCAGTAGTGCGCCAGACGGTCGGCGTAACGTTGAGTGGATTGCGCGATCACCTTTTGGCGATCACTGCGGCGCCATTCGATGGCCTCCGCGAAAGGTTCAAGCACCACGCGATAACCGCTCTGGCCCTTGAGGCAGAAAATCAGGTTGATCGGGCATTTCAGCAGGCCTGCCAGTAGCCAGGGACCTTGGGGAAAGGCCGCCGAGTGGCCGAGAAAGTCGACCCTGACGCTGCGCCCGCCGTGCAACGGAATGCGGTCACCGGCAATCGCCAGCCACTCACCGCGATCCAGACGCTGGCTCAGTTGCAGCATGATCGCCGGGTCCAGCTCGCTGACCTGAATCAGCCGCAGGTTGGTAGCGCCTGCCTCCCCTAATAGACGGTTAAAACGCTCGGCGTGTTTAGTGTGAACCAGCACGTTCATCGTGACCCTCTCACCCAGCTCGGCCAGCGCACGGCAGACTTCAAGGTTGCCCAGGTGCGCGCCGACCAGCATCTGGCCTCGCTCACCGCGCAATTGGTCTCGCAGGTGGGCGTGGTCCACGATCTCGATCTGATCAATCTTCAGCTTGCCGTTCCACACGTCGAGCTTGTCGAGCAGGGCATCGGCGAAGGCCATGAATTGCTGGAACACGCGCCAGATCGTCGGACGCAGTTCGGGGCGTTGGCTCCAGTCGGCCAGACGCTGCTGGTATTCGGTCGCGCTATGACGGGCGCCACGGCCGAACAGGAAAAAATACAGCACGATGCAATGCAGAATCGGGCTCAACACGCGGCGGCCCAAGACTTTCACGCCCCAAGCCGTGAGCTTCATCAGCAGGAAACTGCCGCGCTCTTCGTGCTCAGCCCAGTGTTGCTTGTCCTCGGCCTCGTTCACGGCAGCCACCGACGCCAAAGGATCAGAGGAAAGCGCGCCAGCATGCCGAAGAACAGCTTGGTGTGCATTTTCGAAATCAGCGCGTTGTCGTGAAACAGGCGGAAGTGTGACAGGCCGTCCTGCGGGTAATGCACTTTGGTCGGCAGCCAGCGCATGGGCTGATTGCGCCATGACAGGCGCACCAGAATTTCCGGGTCGAAGTCCATGCGCTTGCCCAGATTCACGGTGTCGATCAGGTGCAGCACCGGCTTGAGCGGGTAGACGCGAAAGCCGCACATCGAATCGGGAATCTGCAACGACAGGCTGTTGATCCAGACCCAGACGTGGGTCAGGTAACGCGCATACAAACGGCCCTTCGGCACGCTGGCGTCGTATTGCGGGTAGCCGCAAATCAGCGATTTCGGGTGTTCGCGGGATTGGTCGAGGAACACCTGAATGTCGTTCAGATCGTGCTGACCATCGGCGTCGACTTGCAAGGCGTGGCTGAAACCCAGTGTCGAGGCCTCGCGAAGGCCGGCCATGACCGCGCCGCCTTTGCCTTGATTGACCGGTAACTGCACCAGAAACACGTTGTCCTGCTCGGCCAGTGACTTGAGCACCGCAGCGCACGCCGGGCTGCTGGCGTCATCCACCAGCACGCACGGCAGACCTGCGTCGAGCAGTTCCCGAACCACGGCGGGCACGGCCAGTTCGTGGTTGTAGACCGGGATGACGGCGCAGGGGTTATGCATGGTCACAGATGTCCTTGTCGTATGTGAGTCCGTAGGAGTTTTCAAACATCCGCTGTACCCCACAAAATTCGGCCGCTGGAGCAGGCCGCGTCGCCGTTGCGATAAGCGAAGTGCAGCTTGCTGCGTTCCTGGTCGAAGCGCAGGGTCAGGGTGATGTGGTCACCAGGGCGCACCAGTTGCTGGAATTTCAGCACTTCCATCCCGGCGAACCGAAGCGGCAAGTCCATCAAGCGCTGGCCGAGAGCAATCGCCCAATCAATTTGCACCACGCCCGGCAGAATCGGCGTGCCAGGGAAGTGCCCGCTGAAGTGCGCCAAGTCCAGCGGCACGATCAGCTCCAGCGTCAGTTCGTCACCAGAGGTTTGTTGATTCAGGATTTCCGGTTCCTGAACTCTCGGCGCCACCAGTAGCGCTTCGACCTGCGCCTGAGGCAACTTGCCTTGGGTGTTCAACGGCAACTGGCTCAACAAGCGCCAGCGACGGGGCAGGGCGAGGGCTTCGCAATGGGGCACCAGGTGTTGGCGCAAAGCACTGGTCAGTGAGCGACGGCCCTGATTGCGCAAGGCATGCACGCCGCTGTCGCTGAGCACGACCAACGCGCCCAATGACGCACGATTCTCGCGAACCACACCCACCCGTGCTTCGCTGACCCATTCGTGGGTCGCCAGCGCCAGCTCCAGCAAAGGCAAGGAGATGCGTTTCTCTTCCAGTTTGACGATGCGATCCAGACGACCCAGCAGTTCGAAGCGGCCATCCTCGGTGAAACGCGCGGCATCGGCGGTCTGCTCGACATGGCCCGCAGGCAGATACGGCGACTCGATGCGCAGCGCGCCGTCTTCGTCCTGGCTCAGCTTCACATCATCGAAAGCGCGCCACAGTGGGTCGCCCTGACGCCAGGCAATGCCGCCGGTTTCCGAACTGCCGAGAATTTCGGTCGGCCATTGATCGAGGCGTTGGTGAAGGCTTTCTGCCGCTTCAGCGGGCAGCGCGCCGCCCGAGGAAAACACCCGGCGTACGGCGCTCAGGCTTGCCCAGTCGAGGTTGTCGCCCATGCGCTTGAGCAGCGCAGGACTCGCGACCCAAGCGAAAGCGTCATGTTCGCGACTGGCGCGCTGGAGGTCTTCGGGGAAGGGCAGTTGTTTTCGCACGAAGCTACGACCCGCACACAGCGGCCATAGCACCCGGAACAACAGGCCATAAATATGCTGCGCGGCAACGCTGCCGATGATGCAGGCATGACCCAGATCCGCACCCCACAAGCGTTCCAGTGCTGTGACTTCATTGGCCAGTTGGCGCAGCTTTTTCTCGATCAGTTTGGGTTCGCCGCTGGAGCCAGAGGTGCACAGGCTCAAGGTGCAGGCGTCCAGATCAAGGCGAGCCGGTGCCAGTGGCGCGGCGTTCAAGGCGTCGAGTGGCGTGTCGTCCGGCGCATCGCTCAGCCACAGATCAACCTGTGGTGCCCAGCGTTGGCGGGTTTGTGCTTGCAGGTCGGACGGCAGCAGCACGCTGACCTCGGCACGCCACGCCGCGAACAGTGCAACGGCCAGATCGGCAGCGTCCTCAAGGTGAATCGCAATCTGCTTCACGCCCTGCTGCTGCAAGGCGCCGGCCACTGACAACGCACGGTTTTGCAGGTGCGCCAGGGTCAAGGCCGGTGCGTGGGTGACGACGCGCTCGGCGTGTGGGGCAAGCAACAGGTGCTCAAGGTTGATCCAGCTCATGCACGGCCTCGCACACGCTGGCGGACGATCCACTCACCGGCGAACAGAATACCCATCAGGCCGTAGGCGATCAGACCGGTGTACAGCGTCCACCAGCTCAATGGCGCCCAGAGCGTCAGCGCAGCAGCGACGATGCCGTTGAACAGGAAGAACAGGCACCAGATTTTCGTCACCTGGCGCGTGTAGCGAATCGCGACCTCTGGCAGTTCTGGGTCGGTCAGGCGTGCCAGTCGCTCGACCATCGGCATGCCGCGCATCAGGCTCAATCCGAACAGCGTCAGCATGAATCCGCTGATCAGCACCGGATACCAGCGCAACAATTGCGGGCTGTCGCATACGCCCAGCAGCAGGCAGAAGCCCATCGCGACCAGCGCCATGCTCAGTGTTCCCGGGCGTCGTTCGACGGTCAGCGCACGGGCCGCCCACAACACGCCGAGCAACAACGCGAACTGCCAGGGCGAAAAATGCTCCATGCCGAAGTACACGGCGAACGGATACAGCACGCCCGCCAGCACCAGAATCAGGCCGATCAGGCGACTCATGCGGCAGCGTTTACCAAGCGGTAAACCGCGTCGACGACATCGCCCACGGTGCGCACGGACTTGAATTCTTCAGCAGCGATTTTCTTGCCGGTCTTGCGTTTGATGTGGTCGATCAGGTCGACGGCATCGATGCTGTCGATTTCCAGGTCTTGATACAGGTTGGCTTCGAGGGTGACGCGCTCGGGTTCGAGTTCGAATAGCTCGACCAATGCAGTGCGCAGGGTTTCGAAGATCTCTTCACGGGATTGCATGTTCAGTCCTCAGGCCACCAGGCGGGCGTTGACGAAGGCCGCAAGGCTGTCGACGCTGGTGAAGTGGGTGCGTGTGTCTTTGGCGTCGGCATCGATCTTGATGCCGTAGCGTTTCTGAATGGCCAGGCCCAGTTCCAGGGCGTCGACCGAGTCCAGGCCCAAGCCTTCGCCGAACAGCGTCTGGTCGTTGCCGATGTCATGGGTGCTGATGTCTTCGAGGCCCAGGGCATCGATGATCAGCTGTTTAATTTCCAGATGCAGATCGCTCATCGGTGGCGAGTTCCTTGATGAAATGGTGATGCAGATGATCATTGAGCTTGCGCGACGCCACAGGAGCCGAGCCGAGCGCGGCAAATGCCGCCGGGTCGATATCGTGGCCCACGCGCAAATGAAAGTGCGGTCGGCGCTGGGGAATGCGGTACCACGGCTCGGCCTTGGTCAGCGTGGTCGGCGAGACATGAATCGTTACCGGCGTGATGGCGGTGGCACCGCGCAGGGCGATCGCTGCCGCGCCTCGATGGAAAACCGGCGGCTTGCCCGGTTCGGTGCGAGTGCCTTCCGGGAAAATGATCAATGTCTGACCGGTTTGCAGCAGACCGGCTGCGTTTTCCAGCATTTCGGCACTGCCGTCGTTGCTCACATAACCCGTCGCACGCACCGGGCCACGGGTGAAGGGGTTCTGCCACAGGCTTTGCTTCACTACGCAGTTGGCGTCACGGACCAGACCAATCAAAAACACCACATCAATCAGTGAGGGGTGATTGGCGATGATCATTTGCCCCGGACGACCCAGGCGCTCTGCGCCTTCGACCTGATAAGTCAACACCCCGGCCTTGGCCATGAAACGGATGAAGGCCCAGAACAAACGGCTGATGGTGCGGCGGGCGCGACGCTGGTGACTGAAGGCGTCGCCTGGTAGCAGGGCCAGCAGCGGGAAAATGAACAGGCGCAGGCACAACCCGCCCAGCCCGAACAGGGCGAAGCTCAAGGCAGTGGTCAGCAGGCGCCAGTGATAGGCGTTGCGACTTTTGCTCAGCGGTTGTGTTGCCAGTTCCATAGCCGATTCTTCCAGGGATGCAGCAGGGCGCTCTGTTGTGTCGACAGGGCGCGCAAAAGATTGAGCGCGTGTGGCCACTCGCCACGAAGGGGGACGCTTTCCTTAGACCCGCCACCGCTCAATGCCAGTTGCCATTCGTCGCCCTGGGTGAGCAACAGGCCCACGGCGTAGGGAAACGGCACGTCGTCGATCCAGGGGGCGTAGGCACGCGGCGGGTTTTCTTCGGCGATGATCAGCAGAACGGCAGATGCGCCCTCTGCCAGCAAAGAGGCTGCCTCCATCACGCCGTGTTCGAGGCCGTCACCTGCGGCAGCCAGCGCTGTCATTTCACTGGTTTCACCGCGCAGGATCGACCACAGGCCGATCACCGCGTTATGCACCGACAGACTGAACTGCGTGGGTGACAAAGGTTGGTCAGCGGCCAGATCGCTGAGAATGTCGAAGGTGCGAGGCGTTTCACCATGGCGTGAGACGAACACCAGAGGCAGGTGCTCGTGCCCCTCTGCCAGTGGCCAGCCTACGCTGAACGCCATTCGGGCCAGGCGGCTGAGTCGTCGGCGCTGCATGGCGGGCAGGAACGAGACATCGGGGGCGTCATCCTGATTGTCCGGAACGGTCGGATGCTGGCTCCATTGCTGCCAGTCTTCGGCGGTTGGCAGCCCTGGCGCCCATGCGCGCCACTGTGCGATGTTGAACTTGATCACGATCTATCTTCCCGCCCCTGTGCGGGCTTACCTCTGGCTTCGAGTATCCGAAGTGACACCAACCATGGCGCGGCGCTATCACCGAGTGGCGGGCATTATCCCGATGAGTGCGATTTGTAGCAATTTGTAAGTCGGATATTTCACCCGATTACGTAGGATTCGTCTGATTATTCTGACTCTTCATTCGTAAACGCTCGCCCTTGTCATGCGGTTTGCCTAGACTCGGGACCATTCATCAGGTCGCTTGGCGACTTTCACGGCAAGACAGCAACAGGGAGTGAGCAAATGCGGCGTGTGGTGTTCAATCAGAAAGGCGGCGTTGGCAAATCGAGCATCGCGTGCAATCTGGCGGCCGTCAGTGCCAATGAGGGTTACCGGACCCTCTTGATCGACCTCGACGCTCAGGCCAACTCGACGCAGTACCTAACGGGCCTGACCGGTGACGAGATTCCCATGGGTATTGCCGAGTTCTTCAAGCAATCCCTGTCTTCCGGGCCGTTCGCCAAAAAGAACCAGGTCGACATTTATGAAACGCCGTTCGACAACCTGCACGTCGTGACCGCGACCGGCGAACTGGCGGACTTGCAGCCGAAACTTGAGGCCAAGCACAAGATCAACAAGCTGCGAAAGTTGCTCGACGAGTTGGGTGAGGATTATGAGCGAATCTACCTCGATACCCCGCCTGCGTTGAATTTCTATGCCGTTTCAGCGTTGATCGCGGCAGATCGAGTCTTGATTCCCTTTGACTGCGACAGCTTTTCTCGTCAGGCCCTGTACGGTCTGCTTAAAGAGATCGAAGAGCTGAAAGACGATCACAATGAGGACCTGGAGGTGGAAGGCATTATCGTCAACCAGTTCCAGTCGCGGGCGAGCCTGCCGCAGCAAATCCTCGACGAATTGATTGCCGAGGGGTTGCCCGTCTTGCCGGTGTACCTCAACAGCTCGGTGAAAATGCGCGAGTCCCATCAAGCGAGCCTGCCTCTGATTCATCTCGATGCGCGGCACAAGCTGAGCCAGCAGTTCGTTGAACTGCATCATTTGCTGGAAACCAACGCCGCGCAATAACGAGGTCCGCGCACGCCTTTAGCAGTCCGCCTTGACGGCGGCAGCGATCTTGAAGCGACGACAGCAGGCAAGTCATGCCGCTACGGGGCGCCTTTCAGTGTCGCGGCGATTTTCTTCGCCCGTTTTCGCGCCTTTTTGGCCTGATCTTTGGGAATTTCGATGGTGGCTTGCATGTCAGCCTGCAACTGATGCTGGCTGGCGATCAGGCGGTGTTCGCCCTTGGGGCATCCGCAGCACACGGCCTGACCATCGGTGGCGACGGGCGTCACCTCATCGATGAACGTCGGGTTGCCCTGCGCGATATACCCGACTGTCTCGCAAACCTTGCACCACACCGGATCGCCCATGCGCGCCAGACGGCGATCCTCGCAGACGTAGCTCCCGGATGTGGCTAACACCCTGCCACCGGTACTGGTTTTGTCGCCTTCTCGGATAACTGCCGTCATCGCTCGTTGCCTCGGGATAGCTGTGAGAGTGATTAACGTTAGGCCTCGGCTTTCGGGTTTGAGGGACGAAAATGCAACTTCAGACAGGGCCTACTGCACATCCAGAACACGCCCACAGGGGCGGTGGCGATCATCACTTTATGACTCGGCACGCATCTTTGTGGGAACCGGCTTACTGGCGAATGCTTTGGTCCTGAACATGGATGTCGACTGGCCCAGCGCTATCGCCACCAAGGCGGCTCCCACAATTTAGCGTCGAAGGAGCGAGTACGGTGGGTCAGATCCCTTGGCTGGCCAGCCAAGCTGTTAGCTGTGGCAACGGCATGGCACCGCTCTGGCGCGCCACTTCGCGGCCATTCTTGAACAGGATCAGGCTAGGAATCGACCGGATACCCAACTGAGCAGACAACTGCTGATTGGCCTCGCTGTCCAGCTTCGCCAAACGCACACGCCCGCTCAGTTGAGCGGCCGCCTGTTCGAACGTCGGCGCGAAGGATTTGCACGGCCCGCACCAATCCGCCCACACATCCACCAACAGCGGCAGGTCGCCCTTGATCTGGCTGGCGTAATCACCTTGGTTGAGGTTGAACGGCTTGCTCAGCAGCACCGGATGCTTGCAGCGCCCGCACTTGGGCTGGTCAGCCAGGCGGTCGGCGGGAATGCGGTTCAGGCCGTTGCAGTGGGGGCAGGGGATATGAAGCGGTTCGGACATGAGGGTCACCTGAAAGAAGGCCAATAGCCGATAAATGGAGCCGACAAACAGGTTTATCAAGCGATTGATCAAAGACTGTACCGCCCGCTTGTCGCGCTTCTGTCACTGGCCTGTCCTGGCCTTTGCGCCTAGCCTGCGCAGACGACTGTCAGCCGGAGAACAACATGCAAACCCTCGGTGTATTGGGCGGAATGAGCTGGGAATCCACAGCCACGTATTACAAATGGCTCAACGAAGGCGTGCGCAACCAAATGGGCGGCCTGCATTCGGCGCCGCTGTTGCTGCACTCCGTGGACTTCGCGGGCATCGCCGCCCTTCAGAAATCCGGACAGTGGGATCTGGCAGGCGAACAACTGGCCGATGCCGCCCGTGGCCT
The DNA here is from genome assembly GCF_045764065.1 of Pseudomonas sp. Pseu.R1. Classification (NCBI taxonomy): domain Bacteria; kingdom Pseudomonadati; phylum Pseudomonadota; class Gammaproteobacteria; order Pseudomonadales; family Pseudomonadaceae; genus Pseudomonas; species Pseudomonas sp. Pseu.R1. The sequence goes on from NZ_JBJGEE020000001.1 coordinate 4,043,883, forward strand.
TGAGCGCGCTGGCGCCGGAGCCATTCTGCTGGCGACCAACACCATGCACAAAGTCGCGGCGGCCATCGAGTCCGCCGTCGACATCCCTCTACTGCACATCGGCGATGCGGTAGGGCAAGCACTTCAAGCGAGAGGCGTCAGCCGCGCCGCATTGCTTGGTACCCGCTTCACCATGCAGGAAGACTTCTACAAACGTCGCCTGGCCGAGCGTTTCGACATTGACGTTCTTCTGCCGACCGCCGATGCCATGAGCGAAATCGACCGCGTGATCTTTGCCGAGCTTTGCCTGGGCCAATTCCATGAACCGGCGCGAGCGTTCTACCTCGGTGTGCTTGAGCAGTTGCGTGATCAAGGTGCACAGGCCGCGATTCTGGGTTGTACGGAAATCGGGCTGCTGCTGGAAGGCGTGGAAAGCCCGCTGCCGCTGGTGGACAGCACCGAAGAGCATGTGGCGATGGGGTTGGGGTGGCTGTTGGGTAGCTGATCGGCGAATTCCCACAGAGCTGGCTGTATCTTCGGATTGGATAGGCGAGGCAAGCTGAATAGGCTGCGTGTGTCTTGTCGCAGCTCGTAAACGGTTGAACGCGGTGCTACTTTTGTAGCACTGATAGACAAGGTATCCACCATGGCCGACAAGAGAAAAACGATGACAATGAACTCGACCATCCGCCGTCAGGGCGGCGCGGCGGTGATGACGATCCCCCCTGCTTTTTTGAAGTTGCTGGATCTGCACATTGGATCTGAGGTCGAGTTGAGCGTTGAGGCGGGGGAGTTGGTCGCCAAGCCTGTACCGCCGCTCATCCGCAAGCGCTATTCGGTAACCGAGCTGTTAAAAGGGGCTGAATTCGTTGCTGAATTGAACAACGAAACAGCTTGGGCTCGAGAAGGCGACTCTGTCGGGCGGGAGATCAACTGATGGTTCGTCGCAAGGCCCCCTGCCAGGGCGATGTGTATTGGGTAGACCCCAATCCAGTGGCGGGGAGGGAGATGAAAGATCGGCATCGATTCGTAGTCATCACTGCTCAGCAAATCAACGCGCTAGGTATTTGCATGACTGTCCCGGTGACCAGTGGCGGTGATTTCGCGCGGCAATCCGGGCTCTGTGTGGTCATTTCAGGACACGAGACCAGCGGTGTTGCGGTGTGTAATCAAGTGCGTAGCTTTGACCTTGAGCAGCGTGTTCGCACTGGATCTGCGAGGTTTGTCGAGACGTTGGACAAGGTTACTGTCAATGAAATCGTCTCCAGGGTGCTAAGCGTTATTGATTTAACGGACTAGCTGTTAACAAACGGAATGTGTTTCTCATCACGTTGTGCAACGCGGCTTGATATTTCTGCGTCGATGTCGGCGCATTTGAAGACGCTGGACATTCCCTGAGCAGCGGTATTGATACGCCGGTACACACTACTCCAGAGGCTTTCCTTCCGACGCTTTTATCCGAAAGACCACCCCCATTCGCACAGCTAGCTCTGGCCTGCTACCCCGATTAGCTTCCCGCGTCAGGGGCTGTTTCGTTCCGCTTCACCCGCATTGGCCCCTGTCCATTCATTGTCAGGGAGTTGCCGATGATCAATCACCTTCAGGCTGCCGTTGCCGCCATCCTTCCGAACAAGATGCCCGCGCCCGTCACGGCGGAAAAGGCGAATGAGCCTGCTGTGGATAAAACGCAAAAGACGGCCACCGACAAGACGAGCTTTTCCACACTGGCCAGCCAGTTGAACGAAAGCGCTGCCCGCGCCGCCAAGCGAGATGCAGGGATGACTTACGAAGAGCTGGGCCAATATGGGCGTAACCAAATCAAGGCGTTCACCCAGGAAACGCCCAAGGCCAACAGCGGCACCCGAGCGATGGAAGTGCCGAATACCACTGATCCGGAATTGCTGGATCGTGCGCGGGCGGCCTCTGCGTACGTCACGCGCACCCTCGCGGGGGACAAGAACGCCATAAGCCCGTTCGAGAAGTTGTCCCGCGAGCAACTGAATCACATCGCCTACGACGACAGTGGCAACTTCACCCTCAATGAGCGACGTGCGGCATGGCAGGGCGTGCAGAAGATGGATGAAGCCTGGCGCAAAGTCGCGATCCCTCAGGGCGAGATCGAGCAGATTCGCACAGGCAAGGCGTCAAGGTTTTACAACGAGGCATTGAGTTACTTCAAATCGCTGCCTGCCATCGAAAAGGCCGTGGATTACCCCAAAGATGCCCAGGCGATCCTTGAGTCGCGCATCAAGGGTGACAAGACCCTACCCGCGCCGAGCATGCCCGGCCTCATTCAGCGCCAGGGCGGCGATCGAAAACTGACGTTGTTCGATGTGATTGCGGGCATTGTCGAACCCGCCAAAAGCAAGACCGACCCGAACAGCCCCACCCTCAGAAAGAAATTCACCCCCAGAACCTCGCCAACGCCAGTGTCGTGGAATGAGCGATGGGCGCAGAAAGAAGCGGCTGCGGCCAAGGCGGTGAAGCCTGTGCAGACAACTGCTGCGACTCCGTCAACTGCGTCGGCAGCGACACTCACGAACTCAACAACTAAGGGTGAAACAGCCAGTAACTCGAAGCCGATGGCTGGGTAGTTATCGGTGTCAATGTAATGGAAGTTTTTCACCGGCCTTAGTACGCATCAAGGGAATGCAGGTCTGTTCTAAAAGGACTATCCGTTCGAGTAGTTGTCGCGATTGCTGATGTCTGATTAGCTTTTTTCAGATATAACAAAAAAGGATGATCAAAATGAAAAGTGTTAAGCCGATTAAGTGTTCCATAGCGGCGGTCGCGATGCTGAATGTAGGAGTGGCGGTTGCAACCCCACAGGTAGCCGTTAACTTCATTAATAGCACGGCGGAGCCTGTGGTTTACCAGCCGGGCAGTAGTCGGAATGAAGCTACGACGTACTCGAATGCTTCCCCTAAGCCATCTAATGTGCCGGCAGGTGGTACTGAAAGTTACATTGTCCGGGCTACAGGCTCCTCGCCCATCACCTATGCGATGGTGACATACAAGTCAGGAAGCAAGTCATGCCGTTTCACGACCAGCTATCTGATGAACGCCACACCTGGCGGAGTCAGAACGCCCAAGTGGAATAAAAGCGCAGTCGCGAGTGGCGGTGCCAGATGCGATATCAGTATCACCTCTGTGAATTATTCCAGTCACGATTGGAGCGTGAATCTCATCATGCGTTGATGTGCATAGTTTAAGTAGGGCCACCGAAGGGGTGGCTCTATTTAAGAGCGCATTGCAGGGAGGCAATATGATCCAAAGTGTGAGTGCCGTATCAGTAATGCCTGTTGGTTTGGCGATAGAAAAAGAAAGTGTGCCTGACAGTGAAGCAGTTAATATGCCGGAGTCTTCGAAGGAGCAATCGGATAAAACTAGTATTTCTCTTCTCGCTCGACAGTTAAGTGAGAGTGCTCTTCGATCCAGCAAACGAGAGCAGGAGCTGACCCGCGATGAGCTGGCTGCTTATGCAAAGAAGCAGCTAAATGATTTTGCGCTCGACGGCTACAGCTTTGGAAAACATCGACACGATCAGGAACTACCCGATACAGACGACCCTGAACATCTGGCGAGGGCCAGGCAGGCAACCGATTACGTCAACCAAGCCGCTAGTGGCGATCGTTATGCAAAAAATCCGTTTGCAGGTCTGTCTCGTGATCAGTTAGCACTGATCGCTTATGACGACAGTGGCGGCTACACGATCAATGAGCGACATGCGGCCTGGTCTGAAAGTCATCGCCTGAAATCCGAATGGGCGAAGGGCGCGGTCACTCGCGCACAGTTAGAAAGTGCGCAATCCGGCAGGATCCCGGTCTTTCTCACGGAGGTCCTGAACTTCTACAGGGGCCTGCCTAAAATCGAGCAGGTTCAGGACTGCTATCCAGGCGATTACGAAGCAGAACTGTTGGAGAAGATTCGCCTGGAGTTGAGTCGGCCCAATGACGAAGCGCCGGAGCTGGCGAAGCGGGGACTTAATCTGTATGACATTCTGGCGAGCATCGCGATGCCTGAGAGAAAAGAGGCTGAAGCCAAGCGTGAGCAGTCTGTAAAACAGCACTCTGCGCAGGCGCCAGCCTCGTCCTCTGTTTCTGATAAACCTACGGCGGTATCGGATACTGATTCCGCGCCGACACCTAAGACGAACAACTGATCTCCAAATGCTTCCCCCAATCCGGCGGCCGCTGTGCATAACTTTCCATCCCCGCCTGTTCCTCGAAGGGCTTGCACAGCACTTGGTGCAGGCGACGAACTTCGGTGTAGTCGCCTTGTTCGGCGGCTTCGATGGCGCGTTGGGCCAGGTAGTTGCGCAGCACGTAAAGCGGGTTGACGGCGTGCATCCGGGCGCGGCGGTCTTCCTGGGTGCTGTCGGGGTCGCGGGCGATGCGGGCTTTGTAGGCATCGGCCCAGGCGTCAAAGCCCAGCATGTCGACGAAGTCGTCGCGCAGGCTTTGAGCTGCGACGTCAGCAGCGTCTTCGCCCAGGCGACGGAAGAACAGGCTGTAATCCACACCACTGTTCTGCATCAGTTGCAGTAGACGAGCGATGAGGTCGGCGTCGTCGTCTTCAGCGGTGGTCAGGCCCAGGCGGCGGCGCATCAGGTCCAGGTAGTGGGCCTGATACAGCGGCAAGAACATGCCGAGCGCTTCACGCAGCGGCTCGACCTCGACGAATGGCGTCAGGGCCTGGGCCAGTGCGCTGAGGTTCCATTGGCCGATGGGCACCTGATTGCTGAAGGAGTAGCGGCCTTCGTGGTCGGAGTGGTTGCAGATGAAATGCTGGTCGAAATCGTCGAGGAAGGCGAATGGGCCAAAGTCGAACGTGATGCCCAGAATCGACATGTTGTCGGTGTTCATCACGCCGTGGCAGAAGCCATAAGCCTGCCATTTGGCGATCAATTCGGCCTGACGCTCGACGATCACGCGGAACATCGCCAGATACGGCTCAGGCTGCTCAAGGCATTCGGGGTAGTGCAGCGCCAGCACATGGTCGGCGAGTTGCTTCAGTGGCTCGTGTTGCTGGGTGTAGAAGAAATACTCAAAGCTGCCGAAGCGCACATGGCTCTGGGCCAGACGCAACACCATCGCCGCGCGCTCTTGGGTCTCGCGCCAGACCGGCGTGGTTGAGCCGATCACGCAACCTGCGCGGCTGGTCGGGATGCCCAGCGCATGCAGCGCTTCGGAGGCGAGGAATTCACGAATCGATGAACGCAGCACGGCGCGACCATCGCCCATGCGCGAATACGGCGTCTGCCCGGCGCCTTTGAGGTGCAAGTCCCAGTGCTCGCCCGCGTCGTTGAAGACCTCGCCCAGCAGAAGCCCCCGGCCGTCACCCAGACGCGGGTTGTACGAACCGAACTGATGCCCGGAATAAACCATCGCCCGAGGGTCGGCCTCGGCCCACAGTTTGTGGCCGCTGAACAACTCGGCGAAAACCGGCTCTTCGGCGTGGGCGGGGTCAAGATCCAGCAGTGCCAAGGCTGCATCGCTGGCGACCACCAAGCGGGGTTCGGCGATGGGTTCAGGCAGGACGGACGTGGAAAACGTGTCGCCCAGACGGGCGAAACGATTGTCGAAGGTCAGTTCGTCGAGGGCTTTCACAGCGCAGCTCCAGCAGAATGTCCGAGCATTCTGCTGGGATTCACGCTGTCAGTCGAGCTTGGCTTCCGGCGGCTCGGGCACATCTTTCGGCGCGGCGGGCACGCTGGTGGACGGTGCTGGTGCGGCGATGGTCTTCTGTTCCGGTTCGACTGGCACCATCTTGTACTCTTGGCCCTGCATGTTCTTGAGGTACACCTCCATCTGCCGGAACGAGATGTTGATGTGCTGCTTCTTGAATTCCTTGTTGATGAAGCGGTTGATCTCGTCGAGCACCGGGTTGCGGTCGCCAAGGTCACGTACGTGCATGCGCAGTTCGTGGTCCAGCGTGCTCTCGCCGAAGTTCAGGAAGTAGACGATCGGCTCAGGCTCTTTAAGGACGCGAGGGTTTTCGCGGGCGGCCTGCAACAGCAGCTTGCGCACCAGATCCAGGTCCGAGCCGTAGTCCACGCCCAGCTTCAGGGTGACGCGGGTGATGGTGTCGGTCAGCGACCAGTTGATCAATTGCCCGGTGATGAACGTCTTGTTCGGGACAATGATGTCCTTGCGGTCGAAGTCGGTAATGGTGGTCGCACGAATGCGGATCTTGCTCACCGTGCCTGACAGGTTGCCGATGGTGATGGTGTCGCCGATCCGTACCGGACGCTCGAACAGGATCATGATGCCGGAGATGAAGTTCGCGAAAATCTCCTGCATGCCGAAACCCAGGCCCACCGACAGCGCCGCGACCAGCCATTGCAGTTTGTCCCAGCTCACGCCCAACGCTGACAGCGTCGAGACGAAACCCACGCCCGCGATGATGTAGGACAGCAACGTGGTCGTCGCGTAGGAACTGCCTTGCTTGAGGTTCAGCTTCGACAGCACGAAGACTTCCAGCAAACCGGGCAGGTTACCCGCCAGCACGAAGGTGATACCGATGATCACCAGCGCGCCGATCATGTCACCCAGGCTGATCGGCACCATGCTCATGGTGGCGCCCGTGCCGCTGGTGTATTCGTAGAGGGTGATGTTGTCCAGGTACGAGAACACGGTGATCAGGTCGGCCCAGACCAGATACAGCGCGCCGATGAAGCCGCCGATCAAGGCCAGGCGAATCAAGCGCAAGGACTGCTGGTTGACCTGTTCGATGTCCAGCGTCGGTTCCTCGACCAGGGTTTCGCCTTCTCCCGCTTCCTTGGCTGCCTGACGTTTCGCCAACGCGCGCTGATAGGCCAGCCGCCGCGCCGCCACACCCAGCCCGCGAACGAAAGTGGCTTCGATCACCAGCCAGAGCATCAGCAGGTACAGGGTGTCGATCAAGCGGTCACTGAGTTTCAGTGCGGTGTAGTAGTAGCCAAAGCACACGGCGACGAACAACGCGACGGGTAGCGCAGTGAAGGCCAGGCCCACCGCTCGGCGGAACAGCGAGGCGTTTTCGTGGGTCGGGCTGGTCAACAGCAGACGACCCAGCAGCCAGGTCATCAGCGCGTAACAGGTCAGCACCACCGCAATGCCGATCACGTCATCGGCCAGCGCCGAAGGCTCATGCTCGGCAACGGCGACGACAGTCACCAGCGCCAGCACCACCAGCCCCAACCGGCGAATCCAGCCGCGCAGGAATTCAACCTGGGATTTCTCCCAGCGAAAATGCAGCTGCGCCACGCCGCCCGGCGCCAGGATGCGGTACGCGGTGTAGAACACCAGCCACGCCAGCGAGATTTGCATCAAGGCCGCGCCCAGATTGACGTTCTGTTCGCGTGCATCGATCTGCAACGCCAGTGCACAGGACGCCAGTGCCAGCGAGAGCGGCATGGCCAGCAGAATATTGATGAAAATAGCCAGCGGCGTTTGCCACTGTCGGTCACGCTTGAAATGGCCGATGTCGCCATGCAAGCGATTGAGTTTGTCGTACAGCGCCTTGCGCTTCCACGTCAGTACACCGATCACCAGCAACAGGGGCAGGAAGATCAATGGGCGTTGGGTCAAGCCATCGCCCAGTTCGCTGACGGTCGAGGTCCACGGCAGGGTGGAGATTTGCTTCATCAAACGCGGCTGAACGCGCTCGAACCATTCCAGATCCAGCGGTTTGTTACTGGGAATCCAGAACATCTGCTCGTCCAGTGTCTGGCGCAGGTTGATGGCGGTGCTGACCAGTTGCTTCTGGTTCAGTTGCAGGGTGATGGATTCGTTGAGCAGAGCGCTCAGCTCGCGGTTCAGCCGCTCCAGCAGGTCGATGCGGGTGGTGGCCAGATCGAGCAGGGTCTTGCGCAGGGCAGGGGTGACGTCTTCCGGTTTCTGGGTGGCGAGCAGAGTATCGACGTAATTTGTCGGGTTGCTCATCTGTTCGCGCTGCTGATTGACCTCAAACTGATACAGGCGAATGTCGGCGATTTCGTCCGCCAGGCCGCTATCGACTTTGAGTTTGGGCAGCGATTGCTTCTGCTTGTAGAGAATCTTGGACAGCAGCAGGCTGCCGCTGAGCACGTTGATCTGTTCATCCAGCGCGGCGTCGGTCTGGGTGATCGCGTCGAGCTGGGTCTTGGTCTTGAGGTTCTGCTGAGTCAGCTCGTTGAGGCGGTCGGTGCCGCGCAGCAGGTAATCGGAGAGCTTGAGGTTGGTCGCACTTTCGGTGGCCAACAAGCTGCTGCCGCCCGCTTTTTGCGCTTCGATGGACAACTGCTCGACCGTTTCCTGAGACTGCGCGCGACGCTTGTCGTTAATGAGGGTTTGCAAGTCCTGGATTTCCTGATCCTGGCGCGCAACCTTTTCGGTCAACAAATCGCGCTGACTGCCGCCCAGGTCCTGCAACTGGCTGTTACCGGCCAATTCCTGACGGCGCAGGGCGATCAAGGCATTGATCGACGCCAACTCAGCATTCAGTTGGTTACGCTGGTCGGCGTTGATGGCTTTGCCGCCGTCCTTGCCGGACTTGAGAATCCCGTTGATGGTCTGGATGCGCGTCTGGGCGTTGCTGATCTCGGCCTGCGCCCGCTCCGGACGGGTTTGCGCGTTGATGGTCATGCTGTTGGCGTCGTTCAACGCCTTTTGCAAATCGGTCTGTTGGGTGCTGCGCTGGCTGAGCATCTGCTCGAGCTGCGGCACGTCCATGTTGGCGTAGCGCTGGGCGACCGGAATAACTTTGCTGGCCTTGAGCCGTATGAGGTCGCGCTGGTTTTCGCTGGTTTGCCGTGGTGCATCGGCCAGTTGCTTCTTCAGGTCCTCCAGCTTTTGCTGGTTGTCTTTCTGGCTGGCCAGGAAGCCGAGAGTTTGCTCCAGCACTTGTTGCAGGGCTTTCTGGTCATCAGCCGACAATTTGCGGTCGGCGATCTTGTCCAGACTCTGCTGGACCGCGTCGGCGGAAAGTGGAGGCGTGTCAGCGGCAAACGCCGGGACGTTGAACAGGCAAAGCCCCAGCAAGGCTGAGGCAAGAAAAGTACGCAACGAGAACATAGACACCGGGTCGAGCAGTCAGGAAATAGGACGCAACAAAATATGAAGCTGAGCAGTTTAGAGGAACAACCCGGGACCCGGGCGGCTTCCTTCGGGGAATCTGACGCCCACTTTGAGGATCTTGTTCCCTTCCATCACCGCAACTGTCCAGATTGTGCCGTTCCATTCGATCTGGTCGCCGACGATTGGCGCGCCGCGATTCTTCTGAATGATGAACTGGCTCAGCGGCATATTCGAATCCAGACCGTCGAGTTTCAAACCGTACAATGCCGCGACAGCCCCGAGCTGAGCGTCTCCCTCAAGGACGAAGTCACCGAAGAAACGCAAGTCGAGGCCGCGTTGGGGTGCCTGGCTGAACAGCTTGCCGAGGGCTGGAAGGTCATGTTCGTGGCCGATCACGCAAAGCAAATCGCCTGTTTCCAATACCGTACTACCCGACGGATGGAGCAGTTGCTGGCCACGAAACAGGGCGGCGATCCGGGTGCCTTCCGGCATTTTCAGCTCGCGAAGAGCGGCGCCGATGCACCATTTCTCGGCGCCCAGCCGATAAACGAACAACTCCCACTCGCTGGTCACGTGCACTTCCAGTGCTGCACGGGAGATGGGCGCAGGATCAGGCGGAACGGTCACTTTCAGCCATTTCGCCATCCACGGCAGGCTCGTGCCTTGAACCAGCAGTGAGATCAGCACGATAAAGAAGGCGAGGTTGAAGAACAGTTGCGCATGGGGTAAACCGGCCATCAACGGGAACACCGCGAGAATGATCGGAACCGCGCCCCGCAGGCCAACCCAGGCGATAAAGGCCTTTTCGCGCCCATGGAACACGCGGAAGGGCAGTAATCCGGCGAGCACCGAGAGCGGGCGCGCCACCAGAATCATCCACAGCGCCAAGCCCAACGCAGGCACAGCGATGGGCAGCAAATCGTGGGGCGTGACCAGCAGGCCCAGTACCAGGAACATGCCGATCTGCGCCAGCCAGGCCATGCCGTCGAGCATGTGCAGGATGCCATGGCGGCTGCGAATCGGCTTGTTGCCCAGCACCAGACCGCACAGGTATACCGCAAGGAAGCCGCTGCCGTGAATGGCGTTGGTCAGGGCGAAGACGGCCAGACCGCCCGCGATGACCAGAATCGGGTACAGGCCGTTGGCCAGATTGATGCGGTTGACCAGTTGCAGCATCAGCCATCCGCCACCCAGGCCGATGATGCTGCCGATGCCGAACTCTTGAATCAGATGCCCCAACAGGCTCCAGTGCAGGCCGGTCTGACCACTGGACAGCATGTCGATCAGCGTCACGGTGAGGAAAACCGCCATCGGGTCGTTGCTGCCGGATTCGATTTCGAGGCTGGCGGTTACCCGCTCGTTGAGGCCCTTGCCACCCAGCAGCGAGAACACCGCCGCCGCGTCGGTTGAGCCGACGATGGCACCGATCAGCAGGCCTTGAATGATATTGAGGTCGAAGAGCCAGGCGGCAACCATGCCCGTCAAACCGGTGGTAATGAGTACGCCAATCGTAGCCAGCGACAACGCAGGCCACAGCGCCACACGGAAACTCGCCACCCGCGTTCGCAGCCCGCCGTCGAGCAGAATCACCGCAAGCGCCAGGTTGCCGACCAGATAGGCCGTCGGGTAGTTGTCGAAGATGATGCCGCCACCATCGACGCCCGCCACCATGCCGACCGCCAGGATGATCACCAGAATCGGGATGCCAAGTCGCGACGACAGCGAACTGACCAGAATACTCGCGCCCACCAGCAACGCGCCGATCAGGAACAGGCTGTTGATGGTCGTGGCATCCAAGGGCGGTACTCCAGACAAAGGTGGAAAAAGAGGGCAGCCGCAGGCCAACCATGCAGCCGACGTGCCAGAGGATTTAACCTGTTGAATTAGTGGGCTGTCAAAGGCAAATCCCCCGTTTGCCCGTGACGGTCTGTCAGCGTTGCATATCGCTATCGACGAAGACGTCGGAAATGATGTTCTTCGCCAAAAAGAACAACTGGAATCTATTTTGCCCACTGTTCAAGCCAGGGCATGAGGTTTTGACATGCCTTTTTGGCGCTCAACTCGCACCAGGTATTTCTGGATTTACCTGCTGAACAAATAAGTACCGCATATGAAATGTGGGGGGTGATTATTTAAGTGGCTTCCGTTTCATAAGACAGGAAGCCATATTTTTGTTTACTCACATTGTTCCACCCCCTCCGGTCGGCGGCCTCACCGAGCGCAATCTTCGTGAGCGTGTCACGGCGTTCATGTCCGATTATCCCGATGTTTACGCGCTGGCTCAGCGTGCCGCGAGCAAGATCATTCTGCAGCACACAGGAACGTCGGTTGACCCTTCCATGGTTTACTGGCATCGATTCAGAACGGCATCCAGCAGTGCTCAAACGTTCACGGGCTGGAAGCATAATGGGCAGCCTTCGGAGACGCTGAACTTCATTGAGCTGGTGATGCACCGCTTCAGCGCAGCCGATCAGGACGCGTCAGATGACCTGAATGTTTACGGCGGTTTCTATACGGCTGGCCCCGACGCGCAGACATATGACGAACGCAATCAGGTCCCCATGTTGCCCAGCGACGTGCTGCGTGACTTCTGGGCACTCGACTTCGCATCCGAGTGCAAGCGAAAGGTCGAGGCATTCTGGCGTCATCACGCAGATGATTTCTGTGCGTTCGCCAAAGCCCGGTTGCTGGCGGCGGCGGGATTGGAACTCAGAAGAAAGCAACTGACCCCGCAGGATTTTCAAGCCGTCCTGAAAGCTGTGACGGGTGGGACCGCTACCCATGTGACGTGGTCAATGTTGAAAAGCGCCACGCCCTTAAATCCGGATGTGTCGGTCCACACCTTTGAGCTGGCGGGTCATGCTTCGCGGAATATGCTGTTGATCGGGGGGGTAGAAGGGCGGCAAATCCTCTATCGGCCAGATGTGCAACCTGCTTTTCTCTGTTTTGACGACGTGCCGACCTTGGCGCGTTGGGTAAAAGCGCGACTGAATGATCCGTCTGCCAGGAGCACCTTGTTCAGTTCCTTTGCGCGAGGTAGTCAGCGTCAAATGGAGCTGGCCGAGAAAATCATCAGGTCGAGTACCCCATTGATCACCATCCACCTCCAGAGGGGAGGTACGTCAACGCGGGCGTTTGAGCACCTGCGGGACATCGCGCGTCAGGAAATGCACGAGGACATGCATGAGCAACTGGTCACCAGCGCCGAGTTGCGCAAGCAAATGTGGCTCGGCTATCTGGGCGCATTCATTCAAGTGGCGGGGGCGCTTGCGCCCATCGGATGGCCTGTTGCATTGACGTTGATCGGGGCGGGTATTGCCAGCGTCGGATTGAATATCGATCAGGCGCTGCACGGGAGCACAGCACGTCTGAAGCGAGCTGGAGTCATTGGCGCCATCATCAACTCGATCTATCTGTTGTTCAATTTGCCGCTGTTGGCAGACCTGCGCCGCCCAGTGCCCTCTCTTGTCACTCCTGAAGTCGATGTCATTACCCCGGCAGGGCAATTGGAGGCTCTGGAAGGTAATGTTGCGCTCCCGGATGCGGCGCCCACCCAAAGCATGAGCCACTACCAAGGGGTGCATGTGCTGGAAAATGGCGAGTCATGGATCAGCTTGGATGATCGCCCTTTCCGGGTTCAATACGTTCAGGATTTGAAGCTCTGGTTCATCGTTAATCCGGAAAACCCATTTTCCTTCAGTGGCGCGAAACTGGTTCGGTTCAACGAGGCGAATGAGTGGGAGTTGGTTGGCAGTCCTGGACTGCGTGGCGGCGCTCCCCTGGAAGCCGTGAGCAGTGCGGCGTTGCCATTCGAAACGGTGTCGTCTGAATTCTGGGATATCTACATGCAGTTCAATCTCTCTGAGGAGCGGCGCCTGTCCGATGTGGGCAACCTTCGGCAAGAATCGCTGGCGAACGTGTACGAAGCAGAGGAAGACGACGAGGTATTCACTGATTCGGACGGCGATGACGTCGTGATCGACAGTTTTGGCGAAAAACATCGCGTGTTCAAAACGGTGGATGACTGGTTCGGCAGGAGCATCACGCTGTACACAGAGGACGAGGATGCCTACAACGTCTTTCTTCGAACCGGAGAGCGTAAGCAACGTGACCAACTGGGCGTGATCACTCGTTTGGTCGAGGACCTCGCCGAGATTGATTACAACAACGACGTGACGCTGTACCGGGGGGGCAGCGGAAATCGTGGCACCTCGGGGCAAGTATTTCGCGATGGCAAGTTCAAGGTCGGTGATGTGTTGGTGAATACCGATGTCACGTCTTTCAGTGAAAATCCTTACGTCTGTCGGGTATTCGCGAGCAGCCAGGGAGGGGCGTCATCTGAGACCTATCGTGGCGACATCACATTCGACGACACCTCTGTCGTCTTTGAGCTGCCCGCCAAGGACTACTTGAGCGCGACCCCCATCAGTCCGTTCTCTGCGAGCCCTGATGAGGTCGAGTCGGTCTTCCTGCCGGGCCACTACTTCGAAATTCAGCGAATACAGGAAGTGGCCGGTGCCCATTACCGGTTCATGCATGTGCAACTGAAGCAGATTGCAATGGAGCAGGTTGCGGGAGCTGTCTATGACCTGCGCACCGGGATGATGTTCAGCCGCCAGCAATACGCCGAAAAGCTCGGGGAGGGGGCAGAGGTGTTGGTGGAAACTTTCTTCCCGTTGCCAACCGTGCTCCCCACTCAGAACCACTGATCCTGCATGGACAGGCACAGGTCATCCCGCGTTTGTAGGATGGCTAACTCGTGATGGCAGGCCGGTACCTCCCACGTCAGGAAGTACCGGGCTGCGGCGAGTTTGCCTCGGTAAAAAGCCTCATCTGTCGATTGTTCGCGAAGCAAGCCTTCCTGGGCACGGATCGCTTGTTCAAGCCAGCGCCAGCCGATAACCGAATGGCCAAAGGCTTTTAGAAACAGCGCCGAGTTGGCCAAGGTGACGGTGATCTTGCCTTGAGCGAGATCGGTCAGCAGACCCAGTGTCACGGCTTGCAGGCGGGCAACCAGTTGCTCCAGAGGCTCGCGCAACGGGCTGAGCGCTGCATGCTCCTGAGCACGCTGGCAGGTGTGGGCGATCAGGCGGACAAGCTGTTTGAGTCCAGCACCGCCGTTCTGTGCCAGCTTGCGCCCCAACAGATCCAGGGACTGAATACCGTGTGTGCCCTCGTGAATGGGGTTCAAGCGGTTGTCGCGGTAATACTGCTCGACCGGATATTCTCGCGTGTAGCCATGGCCGCCGAGAATCTGGATCGCCAGCTCGTTAGCCTTCAGGCAGAACTCTGACGGCCAGGATTTGACGATGGGCGTCAGCAGGTCCAGCAACTCGTGCGCTAGCTTGCGTTGCTCTTCGGATTCGCCGGTCTGGGTGTCATCAAACAGGCGCGCCGCGTACAAACCCAGATCGAACGAACCTTCGACGTAAGCTTTCTGAGTGAGCAGCATGCGTTTCACATCGGCGTGCTGAATGATCATCACTGGCGGGCTTTCAGGGTTCTTGCTGTCCGGAAGGCGACCCTGCGGTCGTTCACGGGCGTATTCCAGAGAATACAAATAACCGGCGTAGCCGAGCATGACCGCGCCCATGCCCACACCTATCCGCGCCTCGTTCATCATCTGGAACATGTAGCTCAGGCCATGATGCGGCTTGCCCACCAGATAGCCTGTGCAGTGGCCGTTATCGCCGAAGTTCAGTGCCGTGGATGTCGTGCCACGCCAGCCCATCTTGTGGAACAGCCCGGCCAGTACCACGTCGTTGCGAGCGCCGAGGCTGCCATCATCGTTGACCAGAAACTTCGGCACGATGAACAGTGAGATACCCTTCACGCCGGGAGGCGCGTCGGGGAGTTTCGCGAGCACCAGATGCACGATGTTTTCCGACAACGGGTGATCGCCGCCCGAAATGAAAATCTTGTTGCCGCGCAGGCGGTAAGTGCCGTCTTCGGCAGGCTCCGCACGAGTGCGGATGTCCGAGAGCGACGATCCGGCATGGGGCTCTGTCAGCGCCATGGTGCCAAAGAAACGCCCTTCGATCATCGGCTGAAGAAAGCGCCGTTTCTGCTCATCGCTGCCAAAGTTCTCGATCAGATTTGCTGCGCCCATGGTGAGAAACGGATACGAGGCCGAGGCCGCGTTGGCCGACTGGAAATGCGCGAAACACGCTTGGGAGAGCAGCGTCGGCAACTGCATGCCACCCGCCTCGAAATCGCGCGCCGCGTTCAGAAAACCTGCTTCCAGAAAGGCATCGACGGCGAGTTTCACCTCAGGAATCAATACCGCTTCGCCGTTCTCGTAGCGGGGTTCGTTTTCGTCGTTCTTGCGGTTGTGCGGAGCAAAGAACTTCTCGGCAATCGTCCGCGCCGTGGTGACCGCCGCATCGAACGTCTCACGACTGTGTTCGGCGAAGCGCTCGCGACGGGTCAACGCTTCGGCATCCAGCACTTCATACAGCTCGAAAGCCAGATTGCGGGAACTGAGCAGCGTCTCGGACATGGCGGCATTACCTTTTATTGGATTGCGGACGAGTCTAGGGGGGCGCGGAGGGGGTGAACAGGAAGATTGATTTGGGTGATGGAGGGGTAGAACGCGAGGTGGGCTGACCGCTCACTGCGGTAATTCCGGTGTGTGCCTTACTCTCTTGAGAGCGCGGCATCTGTAGCAGCACGGCTTGCCTGCGGCGGCGTCTTTGAGATCACTGCCGCCGGCATCGGAACGCCACCGGCCGGGCTGCTACAGGAGATTTGTGCGGTTCAGCGTATTTCTATTTGATCGAGCGAGCGGTCGACCACGGCTCTGGCCAGGTCGATCAGGTGTACGACAGAGAACGCGAGGTCGCGTTTGACGCCAATGAGGTTTTCGGCGCTCTCGCAGGCGGTGGCTGTGGCGCAGCGCAACAGGGCTGAGACATGGGCGAGGGCTTCTTCGACGGATCTGTCAGGTGGATCGGGGGTGATTTTCAGCATGTCGGATACCTATTGGATTGGAGGTTCCACCCATGCTCTGCTGCTAAACGGAACAGGGTGGCGGCTTTGACACGGGTTAGCAGACTGGCCCCAATAGGCAAAAACCAGCGCACGCGAGCGTGCCCCGAGCAAAGCCGCCATAAAGCGGTCCTGCGTGCCAGATTGAGTTGATTCAGGCTGCTAAACCCGACCGCTGATTCCCAGCGATGGACGCAGCCTAGAGATCGAAATCGCGTGGCACAAGCGGGTAAGAGTTTCTCGGAAATGTCCTTCACAAGAAAGGGAGAGGGCTGTAAGAAAGGGGCTACAAGTCGGAGGATGTGTTGCAGGAAATGGCGGTTCATCTGTCAGCAGCCAGTGGCGCGAACACATATTTTGCGACTGCCCAAACGACTGCAGGAGCGCTGCTTGTCCCGCGATCCGGCGTGCAGCGGCAGCGAAATCAGGCAACGTCGGTATGTCAGGAATACCGGATCAACTGATCTAACTGCCGCTGCGCGCCAGATCGCGGGGCGAGCCGCGCTCCTACAGGTTTGCGCTTCGGACCGTTACCCGATCGTCATCAAACTCGCATTACCCCCAGCCGCAGCGGTATTGACGCTCAGGGCGCGCTCGATCACCAGGCGCTCCAGTGCGATGCCGGTTTCGCCTTTGGACAGGCCGTGTACGCCGACGATGGCGCCGCTGCGTTGAGCGACCTGTTCGCAGATGGCGCGCAACTGGTCGGAGTCGCCATGGTGCAGAACGGCGTCGATCACGACGTCGTCCTTGTTCCAGTCATTCACCAGTTTGATGCGGGCCTGAACCTCTTTCGGCAGACGTTTGTAGAGCGGCTTGCTCAACTCGTTGTCCGGGAGGAGGGCGCTGCTGCCGACGGCCAGAACGGCGGCCAGTTGCGTCAGCAGATCCGCTTCATCATCGGCCAGACATAGCACGTGTTCGCGCGGCAGGAGGGTGTAGCTGTTGCGTTCACCGGTTGGGCCCGCGAGCAGACGGGTGACACCGCTTTGCGATTGTTCGCTGAACTGCGAGATCACGCTTTCCAGTTCCGAAAGCTGCTGGCTGGTTGCCCAAGTGTTCAATGCATTCAGCGGCTTGAGCAGTGTTTCGCGCAGGCGAGTGTCCGGTGCAACCCCGGCGTCGCGGGTGGCGAAGGATTTCTGCACAGCATCGGCAGGGCGGGTCGACAGCAAACGGTACAGGTACAACGGGCCACCGGCCTTCGGACCCGTGCCCGACAGGCCTTCGCCGCCGAACGGTTGCACCCCGACCACGGCGCCAACGATGTTGCGATTGACGTACATGTTGCCCGCATTGACCGAGTCGATCACCTTGGCAATCGTCTCGTCGATGCGTGTGTGCACGCCCAGTGTCAGGCCGTAACCCGAGGCGTTGATCTGGCTGATCAATTGATCCAGCTCTTTGCGCTTGTAGCGAACCACGTGCAGCACCGGTCCGAAGATTTCGCGTTGCAGTTCGTCGAAGCTTTCCAGCTCGATCAGGGTCGGCATCACGTAGGTGCCGCGCTTGATTTCATCGCTGTCGGCGATGGCGACCTGGTAGACCGTGCGGCCTTTGTCGCGCATGGCCTGGATGTGTTTCTCGATACCGGCCTTGGCTTCGGCGTCGATCACCGGGCCAATGTCCACCGACAGGCGCTCGGGGTTGCCCAGACGGCTTTCGGCCATGGCCCCTTTGAGCATTTCGATGACGCGGTCTGCGGAATCTTCCTGCAAGCACAGCACGCGCAGCGCCGAGCAGCGTTGACCGGCGCTGTCGAAGGCCGACGACACGACGTCGATGACCACTTGTTCTGTCAGCGCCGAGGAGTCGACGATCATCGCGTTCTGGCCGCCAGTTTCGGCGATCAGCGGGATCGGGCGACCTTGAGCGTCCAGACGGCCCGCGATGTTGCGCTGTAGCAGGCGCGCCACTTCGGTTGAACCCGTGAACATCACACCTTTCACGCGATCATCACCCACCAGGCGTGCACCGACGGTTTCACCGCGGCCCGGCAACAGTTGCACCACGCCTTCAGGGATACCGGCTTCCAGCAGAATACGTACGGCCTGAGCCGCCACCAGTGGTGTTTGTTCGGCAGGCTTGGCCAGTACCGGGTTGCCTGCTGCCAGCGCGGCAGCAACCTGCCCACTGAAAATCGCCAACGGGAAGTTCCACGGGCTGATGCACACCACGGGACCCAGCGGGCGGTGTGCGTCATTGCTGAAGTCGTTACGGGCCTGCACGGCGTAGTAGCGCAGGAAATCCACAGCCTCGCGCACTTCGGCGATGGCGTTGGCGAAGGTCTTGCCTGCTTCCCGAGCCAGCAGGCCCATTAATGGCTGAATGTCAGCTTCCATCAGGTCGGCGGCGCGTTCGAGGATCGCAGCGCGCTCGGCAGGCGGGGTCGCTTGCCAGATCGGGCCTGCGCTCAGGGCGCTGAACAGGGCGTTGTCGACGTCTTCCAGGCTAGCCTCTTGAACATGGCCCACCACATCACGCAGATCGGACGGGTTCAGCACCGGCGCGGTAGCACCTGCGCTGACCGGGCTGCCGAGCATCGGCAAGGCTTTCCAGTCATTGTGGGCCGTGGCCAGCAGGGCGGAAGACAGCGACGCCAGGCGATGTTCGTTGGCCATGTCGATGCCTGCCGAGTTGGCGCGCTCGCTGCCGTACAGGTCACGTGGCAGTGGAATGCGCGGGTGCGGCAGGCCGAAGCCACCCTCTTGTGTCGCCATGCGTTCGATGCTGGAAACCGGATCGGCGACCAGCTCCTGAATCGAGATCGACTGATCGGCGATGCGGTTGACGAACGAGGTGTTGGCGCCGTTTTCAAGCAGGCGGCGAACCAGATACGCCAGTAGGGTTTCATGCGTGCCGACAGGGGCGTACACGCGGCACGGGCGATTCAGTTTGCCGTCGGCGACTTTGCCCACAACCTGTTCGTACAGCGGTTCACCCATGCCGTGGAGGCACTGGAATTCGTACTGGCCGGGGTAATAGTTCTGACCTGCAATGTGGTAAATCGCCGACAAAGTGTGAGCGTTGTGCGTGGCGAATTGCGGGTAGATGACTTCTGGCACCGACAGCAATTTACGGGCGCAGGCGATGTAGGAAACGTCGGTGTACACCTTGCGGGTGTAGACCGGATAGCCTTCCAGCCCTTCAACCTGAGCGCGTTTGATTTCGCTGTCCCAGTACGCGCCTTTCACCAGACGGATCATCAGGCGATGACGGCTGCGGCGCGCCAGGTCGATCACGTAGTCGATCACGTAAGGGCAGCGCTTCTGGTAAGCCTGAATCACGAAGCCGATGCCGTTCCAGCCGGTCAGTTGCGGCTCGAAGCACAGGCGCTCCAGCAGATCCAGCGACAGCTCAAGGCGGTCGGCTTCTTCCGCGTCGATGTTCAGGCCGATGTCGTACTGTTTGGCCAGCAAGGTCAGGGACAGCAAGCGCGGGTAGAGTTCGTCCATCACGCGCTCGTACTGGGCGCGGCTGTAGCGCGGGTGCAGTGCCGAGAGCTTGATCGAGATGCCCGGGCCTTCATAAATGCCGCGGCCATGGGAGGCTTTGCCGATGGAGTGAATGGCCTGCTCGTAGGAGGCCAGGTACTTCTGAGCATCGTGTTCGGTCAGCGCCGCTTCGCCGAGCATGTCATAGGAGTACCGGAAGCCTTTGGCTTCGAACTTGCTCGCGTTGGCCAGCGCCTCGGCGATGGTTTCACCGGTGACGAACTGCTCGCCCATCAGGCGCATGGCCATGTCGACGCCCTTGCGAATCATCGGTTCGCCGGACTTGCCAATGATACGGCTCAGGGAAGAGGTCAGGCCCGCTTCGTTATGGGTGCTGACCAGTTTGCCGGTCAGCAGCAGGCCCCAGGTGGCGGCGTTGACGAACAGCGACGGGCTGTTACCCAGGTGCGGTTGCCAGTTGCCAGTGCTGATCTTGTCGCGGATCAGTGCGTCACGAGTGCCCTTGTCCGGGATGCGCAGCAGCGCTTCGGCAAGGCACATCAGCGCTACGCCTTCTTGAGACGACAGCGAAAACTCCTGCAACAACCCTTGCACGATACCGGCGCGGCCTCCGGCGCTCTTTTGGTTGCGCAGTTTTTCTGCAATAGAGGCGGCCAGTTTGTGGGCCGCGTCCGCCATGGGCGCTGGCAGGCGCGCCTGTTCCAGTAGCATAGGCACCACCTCGGGTTCCGGGCGGCGGTAGGCAGACGTAATGGCTGCACGTAAAACCGATTGCGGCAGGATGCTTTCGGCAAATTCCAGGAACGCCTGATGGGTGCTGTCCGTCGGCAGGTCGCCCTGATCGTCGCTGTCCTTGCTGAGGCCGTTCAGTTCATTGAGGGTTGCACCACTCTCAAGCTTTTCCAGGTAATTGAAAATTGCCTGCTTGATCAGCCAGTGCGGAGTCCGGTCGATGGACTGGGCGGCTGCTTTCAATCGCTCGCGGGTCGGGTCGTCGAGTTTGACACCCAGAGTGGTGGTCGCCATGTTTTGTCCTCATAAGAGCCACGATGATGCGGCTATAGCTGCCGCCAAGATTAGCTGTGCGTCGAGGAGGGTGCAACCGGGTGCAACCCATTTTTGCAAGATATTTCCGGTGTGACCGATGATGGCGCATGAACGCTCGAAGATGACGCCGAATATTGAAAGCTGGCGGTTTTACGGCAGTCTGAAAGCCTTACAGAAGCGAACGGTTACGAGTTTTGGGCAAAAAAGGTGCAACTCATTATCGTTTTCTGGTTGCTCCTGTGAGGTGTTGATGGCTAGCATGCGCACCCTTGGTGCAACCCGTTGCCCCTGTCATAAAAACAACGCACGGACACACAATGAGCGTCAGTAACCCCACTTTGATCACGTTTGTGATCTACATCGCGGCGATGGTCCTTATCGGACTGATGGCCTATCGCTCCACCAATAATCTGTCGGATTACATCCTTGGCGGTCGTAGCCTTGGCAGCGTCGTCACGGCGCTATCGGCAGGCGCATCGGATATGAGCGGCTGGCTGCTCATGGGATTGCCGGGTGCAATTTACATGTCGGGTCTGTCTGAGAGCTGGATCGCGATCGGGCTGATCATCGGCGCTTACCTGAACTGGCTGTTCGTCGCAGGTCGTCTGCGGGTGCAGACCGAGCACAACGGCGATGCATTGACCCTGCCGGATTACTTTTCCAGTCGTTTCGAAGACACCAGCGGCCTGCTGCGAGTCATTTCTGCCGTCGTCATTCTGGTGTTCTTCACCATCTACTGCGCCTCGGGCATTGTCGCGGGCGCTCGTCTGTTCGAAAGCACCTTCGGGATGTCTTATGAGACCGCCTTGTGGGCGGGGGCGGCAGCGACCATCGCTTACACCTTTATTGGCGGCTTCCTCGCGGTGAGCTGGACCGACACCGTTCAAGCCACCTTGATGATCTTCGCGCTGATCCTCACGCCGATCATCGTATTGCTGGCGACTGGCGGCGTGGATACCACGTTCATGGCCATCGAGGCCAAAGACCCGAGCAGTTTTGACATGCTCAAGAACACCACCTTTATCGGCATCATTTCGTTGATGGGTTGGGGCTTGGGCTACTTCGGTCAGCCGCACATTCTCGCGCGTTTCATGGCGGCTGACTCGGTCAAGTCCATTGCCAACGCCCGTCGTATTTCCATGACCTGGATGATCCTGTGTCTGGGCGGTACGGTTGCCGTAGGCTTTTTCGGCATCGCTTATTTCTCTGCTCACCCGGACGTCGCGGGTCCGGTCACGGAAAACCACGAGCGGGTATTCATCGAACTGGCGAAGCTGTTGTTCAACCCGTGGATCGCAGGTGTGCTGCTGTCGGCGATTCTTGCGGCGGTGATGAGCACATTGAGCTGTCAGTTGCTGGTCTGCTCCAGTGCCCTGACCGAAGATTTTTACAAGGCCTTTCTGCGAAAAGGCGCTTCGCAGCGTGAGCTGGTGTGGGTGGGGCGTGCGATGGTGCTGTTGGTGGCGCTGATTGCCATCGCCATGGCGGCCAATCCGGAAAACCGCGTATTGGGTCTGGTGAGTTACGCCTGGGCCGGTTTCGGTGCGGCGTTCGGGCCTGTGGTGCTGATTTCGGTGGTCTGGAAAGGCATGACCCGCAACGGCGCACTGGCCGGGATCCTTACCGGCGCGATCACGGTCGTGGTGTGGAAGCAGTTCGAATTGCTGGGCCTGTACGAAATCATTCCGGGCTTCGTCTTTGCCAGCGTTGCCATTGTGCTGTTCAGTCTGCTGGGCAAAGGCCCGACGCAAGGCATGGTCGCGCGCTTTGAGGCGGCTGAGAAAGAGTACAAAGCTGCGTAATACGGATTCTGTAGCCGCACGGCTTGCCGACGATGGCGATTTTTCGGACGCTCCCGCCGGCAAACCGTGCTGCTACAGCGATCAGGGTGAGATGAGCCGGTGATTTTCAACGACGCCATCGCGAGCAAGCGCTCTCCTACATCGGGTGTGGGCTTTAGCCCTTGTTGTGGTCGATATCCAGGTTGAAGAACATCACCTTGCCACCTTCGCTGGTGTAGCCAGTGTTGTCCTGGGTGTAGACGCCCGCCTTGAAATAGAGCTGTTGAGCACGCCAAGTGGCGCTGATGCGGTCGTTCCAGACCATGTCGTTGGCCCGGACGGTCAACAATCCCGCCTTGTTCAAATGGATGACGTACTTGAAGGTTTCATTGAGGCGGATGCCTTCGGCGATGGTGATGACGCGGGGTTTCTTGTCGGTGGGATGAAAGCGCACTTTGGCGACGATGGTGCCGTCCTGCGTGGCGTCCTTGTACTGATATTCAAGTTTGAGCAGGGGCTGATTGCTCTCGTAGACATGAATCTGCCCAATCACCACCCGCCCGGAAGAGGGCACCTGAAGCACCTTGAGCTTGGCGTTCAGGAAGTTGTCGGCGTCGGTGTAGAACCAGTTGTGCAACTCGCCGTTGGACCAGGTTTCCCGCAGTTCACTGCGCGGGTAGATTGCGTTGGCGGTTTTGCTGCCCGTCACGGGCGCCCAGAATGTAACGTTTGAGGCGCTGGACGTGAAATATTTTCCGTCGTAGCCCTGAAGCAGTTGTTTCGTCTCGATGGTGGCGGGGGGCGAGCCCACTGGAATGCTCAGATTCCACGTTCCCAAATCAATCATTTGTCGTTCGTCCGGTTATGTCTCATTGCCAGCAAACGCGTCTGGCGCTAGGGTTTGAGGGGCGATCCTTATACGTTTCGCCTAACCGGTTGTTAACGTGAATCCGTCGAATGGCTGCAGTCAATGTGCCGCCATTTCTGGCGAAGGGCTGGTGAGCACGGCGCTTGAGAGCCGTTACCGTTAGTCGGCTTGCTCGAGTTTTTGGGATGGCAAAACGGTGGCCTTCCTTCACTTTTTTTGATTCGGGGCTAGAGTAAACGCCTATCGGACGATGGGCGGAACCCTCTCACCAGGCAGTAACGTGAATGAGTAGCAGCATGGAATGCGTGCAACCCCAGCCATCTAATGGCAAATCAGTTTTGTTGGTAGTCGATGACTATCCAGAGAATCTGGTCACGATGCGGGCGGTTCTGCAACGACAGGACTGGGAAATAGTTACGGCCAGTTCTGGCATGGAAGCGCTAGGTCTGCTTCTGGACGTTGACGTCGATCTGGTCTTGCTTGATGTTCAAATGCCGGAAATGGACGGCTTCGAAGTCGCGCGCCTGATGCGTGGCAGCCAGCGGACCCGTCTGACCCCGATCATTTTCCTTACGGCCAACGAGCAGTCCCGCGACGCTGTGCATAAAGGCTATGCCAGCGGGGCGGTCGATTACCTGTTCAAGCCGTTCGACCCCAATATTCTCAGGCCCAAGGTCCAGGCGCTGCTGGAGCAGCAAAGCAATCGCCGCGCCTTGCAGAAGCTCAGTCGCGAACTGGAGTCTGCTCGGGCCTTCAATGCTTCGGTGCTGGCGAACGTTGCCGAGGGCATTCTGGTGGTCAAGGAGGACGGCATCATCAGTTTCGCCAACCCTGCGATCTGTCGATTGCTGGGCATGACCGACGGCGAATTGCGCGGCACCGGTTTGTGTTGCTACCTGCAAGAGCCCGCCTTCAGTGAGTGGACCGATTCGGGCTTCTATCACCACTATCGTCGCGCCGACACCTACCGCATTCACGACGCAATCCTGCGTACCCCTGAAGGGCGACAAGTCCCAGCGGCGCTGTCCTGCGCGCCGTTGCCGGAAGAGCAGAAAGCGATGGTGTTGAGCGTGCTCGACATGTCGGTGGTGCGCGATCTCTATAGCCAACTGGAGCAACAGGCCGTTACCGATTCGCTGACCGGGCTGCTCAACCGTCGGGGCTTCTATCAGACGGTCGAAGGGATGCTGGTACGCAACGAGAACGCCGGAAAATACCTGGTGGTGCTCTACCTGGACCTGGACGGCTTCAAGCACGTCAACGACTCCTTGGGGCACGACGCTGGCGATCAGGTGTTGATTTGGGTGGCCGAGCAACTCAAGGACAGCCTGCGGCCCTACGATGTGCTGGCGCGGATGGGAGGCGACGAATTCGTGGTGGTCATCGATGGGCTGGATTTCCCTGAACATGCCGCCAAAGTCGCTGAAAAACTGATCGATCGGATCTCCGTGCGGCGTCATGTCGACGGCATCGAAGCTACGCTGGGCGTCAGTATCGGGATTGCGGTGTACCCCGATTGCGGTACCAATCTGGACGGCCTGCTGCGGGCCTCCGATATCGCGATGTACGAGGCCAAGCGCGCCGGTCGCCATCAATACCGTTTCTATGATCAGTACATGAACGGTCGCGCCCGCTCGCGGCTCATGCTGGAAGAAAGCGTGCGCACAGCCATTGAAGGCAAGGATTTCTCGATCGTTTATCAGCCACAAATCAACGTGGTCAGTGGGCGAACGCGCGGTTTCGAAGCGTTGTTGCGCTGGAATCATCCTGATGCGGGGGATGTGCCGTCTAGCCTGTTCATTCCGCTACTGGAAGAGACCCGCCTGATCAACAAGCTGGGCGGCTGGATCTACGAACAGGGCGCGGCTCAGCGACAGCGCTGGGACGGGGTCTTCCCGGACGATCTGGTGGTCAGCGTGAGCGTCAGCCCGGCGCAGTTCAGCCTGCCCAATCTGGCGGCCGAATTGCAGCGGGCCATCCACATCCACAACCTCAAGCCGCGACAACTGGAAGTGGAAATCACCGAGCCGTCGCTGGTGCACAACCTTGTTCACAGCCGCAAACAACTGCAAAGCCTGCATGACATTGGCGTGCGGGTATCGCTGGATGATTTTGGTGCGGGCGACAGCTCATTGGCGCACCTGCGCAATCTGGACCTGGACACCCTCAAGATCGACCGGCATTTCATCGGCGGCATGATGAGCTCGCCTCGTGATCTGGCCGTGGCGCGCAGCATTATCGACATGTGCCGTTTGCTGAACATCGAGGTCATTGCCGAAGGCGTAGAGACGCAAGAGCAATATCAATGGTTGGTAGATAACGGGTGCGAGATCATTCAGGGTTTTTTGTTGGCCCACCCGATGATGCCGGAGGAAGCGCTGCGTTTCGTCGAGCCGATTACCTTGCCGGTCAGGCATCCGCTGCTCAAGAAGGATTGACGCGGTAGACTGACGCCCTTTGAACTCATTGATTCGACCATGACTTTTACAGCCGTGACGCCGCTCAAGTACCTGCAGGCCTACCCCGCGTCGCTGCAGGACCAGGTGCGGCAACTGATCGCCCAGGACAAGCTGGGCGCCTACCTGCGACAACGCTATCCAGGGCGGCATGACGTCCAGAGCGACAAGGCGCTGTACGCCTACGCGCTCGCTCTCAAGCAGGAGCACCTGCGCAACGCGCCGAACATCGACAAGGTACTTTTCGATAACCGCTTGGACCTGACCCACCGCGCGTTGGGGCTGCACACGACGGTGTCACGGGTGCAGGGCGGGAAGCTCAAGGCCAAGAAGGAAATCCGCGTCGCCTCTCTGTTCAAGGACGCCGCGCCCGAGTTTCTGAAAATGATCGTCGTGCACGAATTGGCGCACTTCAAGGAAACCGAGCACAACAAGGCGTTCTACAAACTCTGCGAGCACATGCAGCCGGGGTATCACCAGTTGGAGTTCGACCTGCGCATTTATCTGACGTGGCGAGACATGCAGGATTGATCACCTTTTCATCGACAAGGACCTGACGATGGACGTCAGCAAGACCAAAAGCAGTTTCTATCGTCGCCTGTACGTGGCGTATCTGATTGATAGCGGAATCGCCACCAGCGTCCCGGCGATCACTGACGTGACCGGCATGCCACGACGCACCGCGCAGGACACCCTGCTGGCGCTGGCGGATCTGGACATCGTATGCGAGTTCGAACAGGAGGACGGCGCTCGCAACCACGCGGGGGCTTATCGGATTCGTGATTGGGGCGCGATCGACAAGCGCTGGATTGCCGAGCATCTGGGGCAGATCAAGGCGGTGTTGGGGTATCCGTGATCAAGTTCACAATGACGCTCAAACTGTGGGAGCCGGCTTGCTGGCGAATGCAATGTATCAGGCGCATCAATGGTGAATGACACGCCGCATTCGCCAGCAAGCCGGCTCCCACAGTGATACGTGTTGAACCCTGGATTTGTGATTGACGCTGATTCTGTGGGAGCCGCCTCTGGTGGCGAAAACGATTGACCAGCCAGCATAGAATCTCCCACAGTCTGGTTACGCGTTAACCAGAGAATTCAATCCAGATCCCGACGCATGCCGATGTGCGGAATGCCATCCTCGACGTACACCTCGCCCACCGGATTGAAGCCGTAGCGGCTGTAGTAACCCTGTAGATGCGCTTGGGCCGAGAGGTAGATCGGCTGGTCCGGCCAGTTGCGTTCGGCGTGTTCGAGCGCTTGCACCATCAACTCATGGCCCATGCCCTTGTTGCGCATTGATGGAGCGGTCACTACCCGCCCGATGGTTACATCGCCGTCTTGCTGGATCGGGTCCAGCAGTCGCAAGTACGCGACCAGGTCATCATCTTGCCAAGCCATCAAATGGCGGGTATCGCCCAGCAAATCCAGCCCGTCGACGTCCTGATAGAAACACTTCTGCTCCACCACGAACACTTGCGCGCGAAGCTTTAGAATGGCGTACAGCTGCTCTTTGCTGAGGGCGGTATGGTGTTTGCAAATCCAGTTGATAGACATGAAGCCGGCTCACGAAAAAAAGTCCATGCCGGATACTAAACGCATATGACCGCAAGCCCAAAGCCGCTGAGTGATGACAGTTGTGACGGCGATCAGGACACCGTGTGATTTTCTTGAACTGCGGCACACAGATTGGCCGCTTATGTGTTGTGGAAAGTCGGCAAGAGGTCTTCAATGAAAGCCACTTGCTACTGCCACTTCACGGGTTTCGGTGCCCGCCGCTCGCTTCAGGGATGTCACAGTGTCGCTTGATGGCCGCTGAACAGAATTGCAGGCTTCCACCTGCCTAAGGATCTTGAGCATGCTGCGTTTGCTTCGAGCCATGGCTTTGCTGGGAATGCTGTTGATCGCGCAAGACGCCTGGGCGCAAACGCTGCGGATGGCCGGAGACGCCTGGGCGCCGTATTCCGATGTTTCTCTGCTCAATGGCGGGCTGTCGACGGACCTGGTTCGCACCGCGCTGACTCGCGCCGGTTACACCGTTGAATATGATCAGGTGCCTTGGGCACGTGCCATTCATGGTGTCGGCGAGGGCCGTTACGACATTCTGATCAACGCCTGGTACAGCGAAGAGCGCACGCTCATTGGCGAGTTTTCCGGCGAGTACATGATCAACCGGCTGCGCTTTCTCAAGCGTAAAACCTCAGACATCCAGTACCAAAACCTGCAACAACTGCATCCCTATTCGATTGCCGTGGTGCGCAGCTACGCCTATTCGCCTGCGTTCGACGGCGATGTCGATTTGAAGAAGGTGCCCGTCGCGAGCTTTTCGACGGCTGCGCGCATGTTGGCGGCGGGGCGGGTGGACCTGACTGTCGAGGACGAATACGCCGCTCGCGTTGCGCTCAGCCACGAATCCGAAGAGGTGCGTGATGGGGTCGAGTTCCTGCCCAAATCACTGAGCGAAAACAACCTTCACATTCTGGTGAGCCTGAAGAACCCCAATCACGCGAAGATCGTCGCCGATTTCGACAAAGCCATCGCCGCGATGAAGGCCGATGGCAGCTACGATCAACTGTTCAAGCTGCACGGTCTGTGATGTCCGCCGCTTCTTTTTCCGGCTCTTTGATCAGGTGCGCGGCCAGGGTGCGCAGCGGCCCAAGCTGACGGCAGATCAACGCCAACTGCGTTTGCACCAGTCGCTGGCCTTCGTCGATCTCTTCGGGCATTTGTTCCAGGTCCGCCGCGAGCGCTTCCTCGGCATCGCTTTGCACAGCGACCGGCTGACGGGTCGCCAGACTTTGGGCGATTTCATCGATGCTGGACGCCAGATTGGCCCCCGCGCCCTCGATCAGTTGTTCGCGCACTTCGCTCGGAAGCTGGGTTTCGCGGTGCGCCCCCAAGCCAGACAGGTAGCTCAGCAGCGTGTGTGACAACACCAGAAAACGAAAGCCCACGTCCGCCTCTTTGCGGAAGTGCCCTGGCTCCATGAGCATGTTGGCCAGTGTGGTAGACAAGGCAGCGTCCGCGTTGTGGGCGTTGCGGCGGGCCAGACGATAGGCGAGGTCGTCGCTCTTGCCTGCGGCGTATTGCTGCATGATCTGGCGCAGGTAAATGCTGTTGCACGACAGTGTATTGGCCAGCACCTTGTTCAGTCGACGGCCTTGCCAGTCCGGCAGGAACAGGAATACCGCCAGGCCCGCAATCAGACTGCCCAGCAGGGTGTCCAACAAGCGCGGCAGGAACAGCCCATAGCCATTGCCGACCTGATTGAAGCAGAACAGCACCATCACGGTGATTGCAGCGGTCGACAGGGTGTAACGCGTGGTCCGGTTGACGAAGAACACCACCCCGGCGAGCACCGCACACATCGATTGCAGGATCGGCGTGGTGATCAGGTCGAACAGAATCCAGCCGGCCGTCAGGCCCAGTGCGGTGCCGATGATGCGCTGCCCCAGCTTGCGTCGGGTCGCACCGTAACTCGGCTGGCAGACAAAAACCGTGGTCAGGATGATCCAGTAGCCCTGCGACGGGTGGATCAGGTGCAGCATCAAGTAACCCACCACCAGTGCCAGCGGCAGGCGCAGGGCGTGGCGGAACAGCAGCGAAGTCGGCGTGAGCTGCAAGCGCAGGCGCGTCCAGACGTCTTTCAGGTTGCGCGGAGAGCGGTCCAGCAGGCTGCTGTCGGAGGCGTCGGCCAGGGCGTCGGGATTGCTGGCGTCACTGAGCAAACGATCCAGTGTGCCGAGGTTGTTGGCCAGTGCGCGCAGCGAGCGCAGCAGGCCGCGCCACGCCGGGTTACTCTGGATGCGCAGGTGTTCAAGGGAGGCGCGCAGGTCGTCCAGTGCGTGGGCGAAGCTGTCGTCGTAGACGAAGGGCTGGCGCAACTGGATCGACACCGACAGGTCACGGCAGGCATTGCCCTGCTGACGCAGCAGGCGCTGGCAGCGAAACAGCACGTCGCTGTGGAAAAACGCCTCGGCCAGCGAGTTGTAGGGGTAGTGCGAGGAACTGGCGCGTTCGTGAACGTCCTGAGCCAAAAAATACAGTTTCAGGTAACGGCTGACTTTCGAGCCGGGGCGTCCGCTGCCGACGCGGTTGAGGATGATTTCCTTGGTCACGTTGAGGGCTGCGACCACCTTGCCGTTCTGCTTGGCCAACTCCAGGCGGCGAGCTTCGACGTCCAGCGTGCGGATCGGTTCGAACAGCTCGGACTTCAGTTTCAGGTACAAACCCAGTTCACGGAACAAGCGGGCCAATGCCTGTTGCACCGGCTGGTTGGAAAACAGCATTTGCCACAGCACCGACAGCAGGCCATACCACGCGGCACCGGCCACCAGCAGCATCGGTTCGTGCCAGAAATCGGTCACTTCGCCGCCGCGCTGGTCCACGCCAATCATGGTGTAGACCGACAGGATCAGCGTCGCGTAGGCGATAGCTCCGTAGCGCTCACCCAGTGCGCCGAGCATCGTCAGGCAGAACGCGGCGAGGGCGAAGGCGCAGATGAAAAGGACGGGGTAGGGGAACAGCAGCTCGACGGACAGTGCCGCGATGCTGAAGCACACCAGCGTCACGGCCAGCGCATTGAGGCGGCCTTGCCAACTGTCGTCGGTTTCAGACAGTGCGCTGGCGATAATCCCGAGGAACAGCGGGATGACCAGCGACATCTCGTTTTGATACCAGCACAGGGCCATGCTGCCGGTCAGCGCGATGAATACCCGCACGCTGTAGGAAAACTTGTCCAACGCCCAGAGGCGGCGGAAGGTGTTGCGCAACGATTTCGATGCCATGAACGCGGACGGCCTTTTTCGCGACTGAATCTGCTGAACGATATGTACAGCGCCGAATGCGCGCTGTACATCCGATTAGCAAAATTTATTCCGCAAGCGTCGGCTAGCGCCGATTCCTGTGGGAGCCCCCTTGGTGGCGAAAGCGTCATGTCAGACACTCGGTATGTTGCTGATCCACCGCCTTCGCCAGCAAGCCGACTCCCACAAAAAATAAGCGGTGTCAGCTAGACAAACTGCGCCGCCGCATACGCCGACGCCCAGGCCCATTGGAAATTGAACCCGCCAAGGTGGCCACTCACGTCCAGCACCTCACCAATGAAATACAGCCCTGGCGATTTCAGCGATTCCATGGTTTTTGACGACACCTCCCGCGTATCGATGCCGCCCAACGTCACTTCGGCCGTGCGATAGCCCTCGGTGCCTGCGGGAATCACCTTCCAGCTCGCCAGTTTTCCGGCGATGTCCGTCAGCTCTGCGTGGGTGTATTGCTTCATCGGCTTGGAAACGAACCACTGTTCGGCGATGAGGTTGGCCATCTTCTTTGTGAAGACTTCGCTCAGTAGGGTTTTCAATTCGCTGTTCGGACGTTCGGCCTGTTGCTCCGTCAACCAGCCGTGGGCGTCGTGATCGGGCAGCAGGTTGATTTCCACCGTGTCGCCGGGTCGCCAAAATGACGAAATCTGCAGGATCGCCGGGCCGCTCAAGCCGCGATGGGTGAACAGGATGTTTTCGCGAAAGCTGGCGTCGTTGCAGCTGACCAGACAATCCACCGAGGTCCCGGACAGTTCAGTGCACAGGTCTTTCAGCTGATCGGTGATGGTGAACGGCACCAGGCCCGCGCGGGTCGGCAGCAGCGTGTGGCCGAACTGCTTGCCCACTTGATAACCGAAGCCAGTGGCGCCCAATGTCGGGATCGACAAGCCGCCAGTGGCAATCACCAGCGAGGTGCAATCGATCTTGCCCAGCGTGGTTTGCAGCCGGTAGCCGCTGTCGGTTTTCTCGATGGTCTGCACGGAGGTGTCCATATGCAGGCTCACGCCCGCATCATCGCACTCGCTGAGCAGCAGGCCGAGGATGTCGCTGGACTTGTTGTCGCAAAACAGTTGGCCCAGCTTCTTCTCGTGGTACGGCACGCTGTGTTTGACCACCAGTTCGATGAAATCCCACTGGGTGTAGCGAGCCAGTGCCGACTTGCAGAAATGCGGGTTCTGCGACAGGAAGTTGGCAGGCTCGGTGTACATGTTGGTGAAGTTGCAGCGCCCACCGCCCGACATGAGGATTTTCTTGCCCGGTTTGTTGGCGTGATCGATCAGCATCACCTCGCGGCCACGGTTGGCAGCCGTGGCAGCGCACATCAAGCCTGCGGCGCCAGCGCCGATGATCAGAACGTCTGTTGCGGGCAAAGCGGTGTCCTCGGGAATAAGCTCGTACCCACGCTCTGCGTGGGCACGCATACCGTGACGCTCTGCGTCACCTTAATGGACGCGGAGCGTCCTGAGCGGCATTCCACGCGGAGCGTGGGAACGATCAGCAAACGATCAATTGCCGGAATTACAAAATCCGGACCCTTAACGATTTGCCCTTGATCTTGCCCTTGTTCAATCGATCAAGCGCTTGCTTGGCGATGTTGCGATCAACCGCCACATAGGCCTGGAAATCGAAAATCGCAATCTTGCCCACCTGAGTGCCGGGAATCCCCGCTTCGCCGGTCAGTGCGCCGAGAATGTCGCCCGGACGCAGTTTGTCTTTGCGCCCCGAGCCAATGCACAGGGTGGTCATCGGCGGCAGCAGCTTGCCGCCTTCCTTGCGCTGCAACTGGTCGTATTGCTGCCAGTTGAGCGGGGCTTTTTGCAGTTCTTCGATGGCCCGGGCGCGTTGGCTTTCCGATGGCGACACCAGGCTGACCGCGACCCCTTTCTCCCCGGCGCGTCCGGTACGGCCGACGCGGTGGATGTGGATTTCCGAGTCACGGGCCAGCTCGACGTTGATCACCATGTCCAGCGCGTCGATGTCCAGACCGCGCGCAGCGACGTCGGTGGCCACCAGCACCGAGGTGCTGCGGTTGGCGAACATCGCCAGCACTTGATCGCGATCACGCTGTTCCAGATCGCCATGCAGCGCCACCGCCGACATGCCCTTGGCGAGCAGGTGAGCGACTACGTCCTGCACCTGTTGCTTGGTGAAGCAGAACGCGACGCAGGACTGCGGACGGAAGTGGTCGAGCACCTTCACCACGGCTTCCAGACGTTGCTCGGGAGCGATCTCGTAGAAAATCTGCTCGATCTGGCTGTCGGCGTGCAACGTCTCGACCTTCACGGTCTGCGGGTCGCGCATGAATTTGGAGGCCAGTTGCTTGATGCCAACCGGGTAAGTGGCCGAGAACAGCAGGGTCTGACGGCGCTCGGGCGTCTGCTGGATGATGTCTTCGATGGCGTCGTAGAAACCCATGTCGAGCATGCGATCGGCTTCATCGAGGATCAGCGTGTTCAGGCCGTCGAGCACCAGCGAGCCTTTGCGCAGATGCTGCTGGATGCGTCCCGGTGTGCCGACGATGATGTGCGCGCCATGCTCCAGTGAGCCAATCTGTGGGCCGAAGGCGACGCCGCCGCACAGCGTCAGCACCTTGATGTTGTCTTCAGCACGGGCCAGGCGGCGGATTTCCTTGGCGACCTGATCCGCCAGTTCGCGGGTCGGGCACAGGACCAGCGCCTGACAGCCGAAATAGCGCGGGTTGATCGGGTTGAGCAGGCCGATGCCGAAGGCAGCGGTCTTGCCGGAGCCGGTCTTGGCCTGGGCGATCAGGTCCATACCCTTGAGGATCACCGGCAGGCTCTGCGCCTGAATCGGCGTCATCTCGGCATAACCAAGTGACTCCAGGTTAGCCAGCATGGCGGCGGAAAGGGGCAGTGAGTTGAACGCGGTGTTAGTCACAAGGGTGGCCTGCAAAACAAAATGTCGCGCAGTGTATCAGGTCACAGGCCTTGGCTTGGGGCTGTGGGCGATAAATGGTTCCCGAAAGCGCTCCTACAAAAACAACCGAGTTATTCGTGAATCTCTGGCTCCACCTCCGGCTTGCGCGGAGGATTCTCTGGCGGCATACGTGGCGACAATTGCAGGAAGATCGACGCCGCCAGCATCGCCAAAACGCCCACGCAGAGGAACGTCAACTGGAACGCGCCCAGCACGCTGCTGACTTCACCGCTGCTCACGTCGTCGGTAAACCCGCCCAGCAAAGCGGCGGCACAAGCGACGCCAAGACTCAACGACAACTGCGCGACCACCGACAGCAAGCTGTTGCCGCTCGCGGCACTGGCGTCGTCCAGGTCGATCAGCGTCACAGCGTTCATCGCCGAAAACTGCAACGAGTTCACCCCGCCCAGCAGCGCCAGATGAATCAGTAGCACCCA
Organism: Pseudomonas sp. Pseu.R1; assembly: GCF_045764065.1. Lineage (NCBI taxonomy): Bacteria > Pseudomonadati > Pseudomonadota > Gammaproteobacteria > Pseudomonadales > Pseudomonadaceae > Pseudomonas > Pseudomonas sp. Pseu.R1. Next base: position 4,077,685 of record NZ_JBJGEE020000001.1, read on the forward strand.
ATACGGCGTGCCGGCATCCACCAGCGCCATGCTCGCCAGCAGTGCGCCGAGCAGCAGCGTGTTGCCGGTCAGAATCACCCGGTAGCCCAGACGCGGGATCAACTGGGTCGCCAGCGGCTTGGCGGTCATGGCCGCCACAGCCAGCGGAATCATGCTCATACCCGCGTGGGACGGCGAATAGCCCAGCGCGACTTGCAGCATCAGCGGCACCAGAAACGGCAGCGCGCCGCTGCCGAGTCGGGCGAACAGGTTGCCCAGAATGCCCACCGCAAAGCTGCGGGTGCGGAACAACGAGGCCGAAAACAGCGGCGCTTCGGTATGCCCGGCGCGCAGCCAATAGGCGGCCAGACAGGCCATGCCACCAAACAGCAGCATCACCACGCGCAGATGAGGCAGGTGCAGTTCGCCCAGACCTTCCAGGGCGATGGTGATCAGCACCATGGACGCGCCGAACAGGCCAAAACCGATCAGATCGAAGCGAGTGCGGCCACCGCCTTGCAGGTCCGGGATGAACTTGCGCACGGCAAAGCAGCCGAGGATGCCGACCGGGATATTGATGATGAAAATCCAGTGCCAGCTCAGGTATTCCACCAGCCAGCCGCCCACGGTCGGACCCAGCAGTGGGCCGAGCAACGCAGGTGTGGTGATGAAGCCCAGCGTGCGCACCAACTCGGTTCGCGGATACGCCCGCAGCACGATCAGCCGCCCCACCGGCATCATCAGCGCACCGCCCAGCCCTTGAACCACGCGAGCGGCGACCAGCATGCCGAGGGAGTTGGATGCCGCGCAAAGCAGTGAGCCGAAGCTGAACAACAGAATCGCACTGAAGAAAATGCGCTTGATGCCAAACCGGTCGGAAATCCAGCCCGACGCGGGGATCAGCAGGGCGATGGTCAGCATGTAGGCGATGATCACCGACTGCATGCGCAGCGGGTCTTCCGACAGCGACCGGGCCATGGATGGCAGCGCCGTGTTGAGAATCGTGCCGTCCAGGCTTTGCATGAAAAAGGCGATGGCGATGACCCAAGGCATCCAGCGCAGGGTTCTGGCGTCCAGTTGCGGGGTGGTGGTCGGCATGTAGGTCGTGGGTCCTTATGATTTCTTGTGATTGTTGCCCGTCGGCGCAAGGCACAGAATTGTGGGAGCCGCTTTGGTGGCGAATGCGGTGTGCCAGTCACCGTCGATGTATCTGATTCGCCGCATTCGCCAGCAAGCCGGCCCCCACAGGTTTTATGTACGTCTTGGAAACGGCTACAACGTCAGGGTCAGCTTGCTGATCAACGCCCCCGGCAGCAGATTCGACGCCGTCTGACGTTGACTGTAGGTGCTCGTCGACAGGATGAGTTCCCTTTCTTGCGTCAATTGCTCCAGCGCCCCGCCCAGCAGGCTGAAAATACTGTCGTCGAAGCGCATGGTGCTGACCGGCGCCTTGATCTTGCCGTCTTCGACCCAGAACGTCGCGAAGCGGGTCATGCCGGTGATGCGCCCTGCGGTGCGGTCCGAGAAGTTGAGGTACCAGAGATTGCTGATGTACAGCCCCGTGCCCAGCGCCTTCAACACATCATCCAGTGCCAGCGAGCCTCCGTTCATGCTCAGCGCGCTGGGCGACTCTCCCCAACCGGCGCCGTTGGCGACCAGATCGTATTCGACTGCACTGCGCGAATCGACGAGTCGATCCTTCGCTGCCCCTTCAACCACCAAGGCCAGATCCGAGCGGGGATAGCCCTCGCCCGAAAACGCTGGAGATAACGAGCCGGTCACCTGCTCATCCAGACTGACCAGCGGATTCAGCGTGCCCTGACCGTCGTACAGCCGTTGTAGCGGGCTGCTTTTATCGGCCAGTGATTGTGCCGAGAAACCGCCCCAACACAGCATGCCCATGACTTCTTCAAGCGCTGCCGGAGCCAGGTACGCGCGGTACTGACCGGGTGCCAAGGCGTGCGAAGGCTGGCCAAGGAACGCCAATTGCTCATGCGCCAGACCAAAGCGTTTCGCGAAGGCTTCATCGCTCCATTCGTGACCGGCGTAGTTGGCTTTTACCGCCTGGTCATTCTCATGAAACAGGCTCCAGTCGAAATTGAAGCTGTTCGCCTGATGCCAGCCAAACGCGCCATTGGAACTGGCAAACCCTCGATAAATCGGCCCAGCGGCGTAGATCCCCACCAGATCCAGCCCTCCACCCAGTTGCGCGATTTGCTCGACCACATGCTCGCTGTCGGGCAACGGCAGGTCTTGAATGTGGGTGCTCTGCCATGGCTCATCGTTGAGCAGCAGATAGGGATCGACCGGCAGCAGGGTCAGGGTTTCGCGCAGTTGTTGTAGCGCGTGAGCCAGTCGCTGGATGTCGACCTCATCATCGCCGGACAGAGTGAGATTGAGATTGGCGTGACGACCGTCGGTGATCAGCTTGAAGGACACGCTGGCTTGTTGCACGTGCCCGGACTGGCGCACTTTGGCGTGGTTGAAGCGAATGAAGTCCGACGCCTCGGCGTTGTAGCTGAGGGTAAAGCGTTCTCCTGGCGTGATGGCCTTGTTCAGCCAGTCAACCAGTGCCTTGAATTGGACTTGATGGGACATCAGGCGTCACCTCCGAAAACGTCAACGTTGGCGAAAACACACGCGGGCGAAGCATGGCCCACGCGCACCACCTGGTTGGGTTCGCCTTTGCCGCAGTTCGGCGTACCGAGCACCTGGAACGTGCTGGCGTCGCCCACCGCGCTAAGGTTGCGCCAGAACTGCGCGGAAATCGCCCGGTAGTTCGGGTTCTTCACCACGCCTTTGAGTTCGCCGTTCTCGATCAGCTGGCCCCACTCGCAGCCGAACTGGAATTTGTTGCGTGCATCGTCAATCGACCACGAGCGGTTGGTGCTCATCAGAATGCCGTGCTCGATGCCGCCGATCAGTTGCGCCATCGTCTGGTCGCCCGGCTCGATGTTGAGGTTGGCCATGCGATCGATCGGCGCGCGGTTCCAGCTGCATGCTCGACTGTTGGCAACGCCCTCCAGGCCGCTGCGGTATTGCGACAGCGCGCCGCCCAGTGGGCGTTCGAGCACGCCGTCTTTGATCAGGAACTGTTTGCTGGCTTGAGTGCCGTCGTCGTCGAAACCGTAGCTCGCCAGTTGCTGCGGGATGTCCGGGTCGAAGGTCACGTTGAGCAACGTTGAGCCGTATTGCAGATGCCCGAAATCGCTGGTTTTGACGAAGCTGGTGCCCGCGTAATTGCGCTCGTCACCGAGAATGCGGTCCAGCTCCAGCGGATGGCCAATGGATTCGTGGATTTGCAGGATCATCTGGTCCGGGGTCAACAGCAGGTCGCGGGGGCCGGTCGGCGTGTTCGGCGCCATGATCAATTGCAGCGCCTGATCAGCGACGTTGGCGGCCGCACCGATGATGCCGCATGAGGTGATGACTTCCGCACCGCCTTGTTGACCGAAGTTATCGCGGCCCAGGCTGCGGGTCTGGCTGTCCTGGCCGTCGTAGGCCGTGACGCTCAGGCCGGGGTACACGTAACGCTGTGCCTGACGAATCTCGGCGCCCGCGCTGTTGAGGTAGATCTGCTCGACGTTGTCCAGGCCGAGGCTGACTTGCCAGTTCACCAGCCGCTCGTCCTTGGGCACGGAGGCGGATTCCTGGCCGAGCAGGGCGTAGCAATCGCTCAGGGACGGGAAGGCGCTGCTCAGATTAGGCGACAGGTAATCGGCACGGCTGGTGGCGACGGCGTGCTCGCGCAGGTCGAGCAACGAATGGGGCGCGAGCATCCGGGCCTGGGCTTCGGCTCGTTCTAGCGCGGCCTGTAGGCCCTGTTGCGAAATGTCATTAGTAGCGGCGTAAGCTTCGACGCCGTTGATGCGCACCGTCAGCATCGCACCTTCGTCGGTGCTCAGTTGCGGTGGCTCGGGGACGTTTTTGCGTACGGAGAGGTGCTGGCTGGTTTGTTTGACGTAGCGCAGGGAGAAAAACTGGGCGCTGCTCTGCAAGGCGGCGAACCGCTGCTTGAGTTGAGCGGAGAAGTCGAACATGCAGGAAGGCTCCTTGGCGATTCGGACGGGCAACGGTTCGAATCATAGCGCGGAAGGGCTCTGCGGCGGGGGATAGATGTGGAATGGGGTCGATCGTTCCCACGCTCCGCGTGGTAACGCATGCTGTGACGCTCTGCGTCACCAGAGTGCGGCGCGGAGCGTCTACGGCTGCATTCCCACGCGGAGCGTGGGAACGATCAGACGGGTTCAGGCCGAGGTCACTTCCCGCATCGGTTTGCCCCGCACTGGCGCATCGCCGGCCACGTAATATTTGGCCGTGCTGCGCGGCAACGGTTGGCGACCGCGGATCTTGTCGGCAATTTTCTCGGCCATCATGATCGTCGGTGCGTTGAGGTTACCGGTGGTGATGATCGGCATGATCGACGCATCCACCACCCGCAAACCCTGCATGCCATGCACGCGGCCTTCGTTATCGACCACGGCCATGTCGTCGGTCCCCATCTTGCACGAGCACGACGGGTGGAACGCGGTCTCGGCGTGTTCGCGCACGAACTGGTCCAGTTGCTCGTCCGTTTGCACGTCGATGCCGGGGCTGATTTCGCGCCCACGGTATTTGTCCAGCGCAGGCTGGGCCATGATTTCACGGGTCAGGCGGATGCCATCGCGGAATTCCTGCCAGTCCTGCTCGGTCGCCATGTAATTGAACAGGATGCTCGGGTGCTCACGCGGGTCCTTCGACTTGAGTTGAACGCGACCACGGCTCGGCGAACGCATCGAGCCGACGTGAGCCTGAAAGCCGTGTTCCCGCACGCCGTTACTGCCGTTGTAGTTAATCGCCACTGGCAGGAAGTGGTACTGAATGTTCGGCCACTCGAACTCTTCGCGGGTGCGAATGAAACCACCGGCTTCAAACTGGTTGCTCGCGCCTATGCCTTTGCCAAGGAACAACCACTTGGCGCCAATCGCGGGCTGGTTCCACCACAGCAATGACGGGTAGAGCGAGACGGGCTCTTTGCAGGCGTATTGCAGGTACATCTCCAGGTGGTCCTGAAGGTTCTCACCCACCCCCGGCAGGTCGTGCACCACAGGGATGTCGAGCTTGTTCAGCAGCGCAGCAGGGCCGACGCCGGAGCGTTGCAGCAGTTGCGGCGAAGCGATGGCGCCACTGCTGACGATGACTTCCTTGCGTGCACGGGCTTCGATGCGCGTGTCGCTGTCGCCGACCATGTACGCCACGCCGACGGCGCGTTTGCCGTCGAACAGAATGCGATCGGCGAGGGCGTGGGTGACGATGGTCAGAGTATCGCGTTGCTTGGCCACATCCAGGTAACCGCGTGCGGTGCTGGCGCGACGGCCCTTAGGCGTGACGGTGCGGTCCATCGGGCCGAAGCCTTCCTGTTGATAACCGTTGAGGTCATCGGTGCGCGGGTAACCGGCTTGAACACCCGCCTCGACCATGGCGTGGAACAGCGGGTTGTTGCCCGCCTTGGGCGTGGTCACGCTGACCGGGCCTTCGCCACCGTGGTAATCGTTGGGGCCGATGTCGCGGGTTTCGGCTTTGCGGAAATAGGGCAGGCAGTCGAGGTAGGTCCAGTCTTCCAGCCCCGGCAATTTCGCCCAGCCGTCGTAGTCCATGGCATTGCCGCGGATGTAGCACATGCCGTTGATCAGCGACGAGCCACCGAGGCCCTTGCCGCGACCGCATTCCATGCGGCGGTTGTTCATGTGCGGCTCGGGATCGGTCTCGTACGCCCAGTTGTAGCGACGGCCTTGCAGCGGGAAGGCGAGGGCGGCGGGCATTTGCGTGCGGAAGTCGGCGCGGTAATCCGGGCCACCGGCTTCCAGCAGCAGGACGGTAACGCCTGCGTCTTCGGTGAGGCGCGTGGCCAGGGTGTTACCGGCCGAGCCTGCGCCGATGATGATGTAGTCGAATTCTTGAGGCATGGGATCCTCCGTCTAGAAAGTAATGGCAGGGCAGATGCGATCGGTACCTGTGGGAAATTCTATGTTGGCTGATCAACCACTTTCGCCACCAAGGCGGCTCCCACAGAATCGGCGTCGGTCCTGAATTCATGGCTCGACACAGAGCAGTGTGGGAGCCGGCTTGCTGGCGAACAGGGCGGGTCAGTCAACATTGATGTCTCTGACCTGACGCCTTCGCCAGCAAGCTGGCTCCCACAGGTTGATCGGGGATCTCAGTACGATCGCATTCCTCTGTGGGAGCGGATTTATCCGCGATGGCGTCAGTCGGCGCTCCGGAGTTCCAGGTCAGAACACCGACGTGTAATCGCCCAGCTCCACTTGTACCGATTTCAGGCGGGTGTACTGCGCCAGCGAGCTGATGCCGTTCTCACGGCCCACGCCCGATTGCTTGTAGCCGCCGACCGGCATCTTGGCGTCGGATTCGCCCCAGGCGTTGATCCAGCAGATGCCTGCTTCCAGTTGGTGAATCACGCGGTGCGCGCGGGTGATGTCGCGGGTGACGATGCCGGCAGCCAGGCCGAACTCGGTGTCGTTGGCGCGGCGGATCACTTCTTCTTCGGTCTCGTAGCTGAGGATGCTCATGACCGGGCCAAAGATTTCCTCTTTGACGATGGTCATCTCGTCGGTGCAATCGGTGAACACAGTGGGGGCCACAAACGCGCCTTTGGCGAATTCGCCGTCGGTCAGACGCTCGCCGCCGATCAGCAGGCGTGCACCTTCTTCCTTGCCTTTGGTGATGTAGCCCAGCACGCTTTCCATGTGGGCGAAGCTGACCAGCGGGCCGAAGTTGGTGTTGTCGTCCTGCGGGTTGCCAGCGCGGATGCGCTTCACGCGTTCGACGATCTTCGCTTCGAATGCGGCCTTCAGGCTGCTCGGCACGAACACGCGGGTGCCGTTGGTGCAGACCTGACCCGAGCTGTAGAAGTTGGCCATCATCGCGATGTCTGCGGCGCGGTCCAGATCGGCGTCGTCGCAGATGATCAGCGGCGACTTGCCGCCCAGTTCCATGGTCACTTCTTTGAGCGACGAGCTGGAGGCGCTGGCCATGACTTTCTTGCCAGTGTCGGTGCCGCCAGTGAACGAGACTTTCTCGATGCGCGGGTGCTCGGTCAGCCAGGTGCCAACTTCACGGCCACTGCCGGTCAACACGTTGAACACGCCATCGGGCAGGCCCGCTTCGGTGTAGATTTCGGCCAGTTTCAGGGTGGTCAGCGAGGTGACTTCGCTGGGCTTGAAGATCATCGCGTTGCCTGCGGCCAGTGCTGGCGCGGATTTCCACAGGGCGATCTGAATCGGGTAGTTCCAGGCGCCAATACCGACGGTGACGCCCAGCGGTTCGCGGCGGGTGTAGACGAACGATGAGGCGCGCAGCGGGATCTGCTCGCCTTCGATGGCAGGCACGAGACCTGCGTAATACTCCAGCACGTCGGCGCCGGTGACGATGTCGACGTACTTGGTTTCGGAGATCGCTTTGCCGGTGTCCAGGGTTTCCAGTGCGGCCAGTTCGTCGTTGCGTTCGCGCAGGATGTCGACGGCGCGACGCAGAATGCGCGAACGCTCCATGGCGGTCATCGCAGCCCAGATTTTCTGACCCTTCTCAGCGCTGACCACGGCACGTTCGACGTCCGCCTGGCTGGCGCGCTGGACCTTGGCGAGGACTTCGCCGTTGGCCGGGTTGATGGCTTCGAAAGTCGCGTCGCTGCTGGCGTCGACGTAACCACCGTCAATGTAGAGTTTTTGCAGTTCGAAACGGGCCATAGAGTCCTCGCAGTTGTCTGTGATGGGCGTTGATCGAGACGCTGTACGCTGTACGCTGTCTCGATTCGGTTCTGCCGCCGGGCGTCCTTGTCAGGAGCCGCGCGGCGCTTTTGCCAGTTGCAAATCCATGTATTCGTAGGCGATCTGTTGCGCCTGTTCGGTATCGAAGGCGTCGCCCGAAAGCGCGCCGCGTAGCCACAAACCATCGATCAATGCCGCCAGACCACGGGCGGCGGTGCGTGCGTCGTCCAGCGACAACACGCGGCGGAACTGGCAGCACAGGTTCGAATACAGGCGGTGATCGTTGATCCGCTGTAACCGGTGCAGCGACGGCGAGTGCATGCTGGTGGCCCAGAAGGCCAGCCAGGTTTTCATCGCCGGGCCGTTGACCTGGCTGGCATCGAAGTTGCCCTCGATGATCACTTTCAGGTGCGCCCGCGGGCTGTCATCGGTCAGGGCCTGGCGGCGCTCGGCGACGTTGATAATCAGCGCGTTCATCAGGTGGCGCATGGTCGCTGCGATCAGGCCGTTCTTGTCCTGAAAGTAGTGACTGATGATGCCGTTGGAGACCCCGGCCAGTTTGGCGATCAACGCAATGCTGGCGTCGCCCATACCGACCTGATCCACCGCCGTGAGGGTGGCCTGGATCAGCTGTTGACGCCGAATGGGTTGCATACCGACCTTGGGCATCTGTTGGGTCTCCTTGGCTCGCCGGGTGATCGTTAAGGGCTGAAAAAACGGGCTCCAGTCTATTGCTTTTTAATTGAACGTTCAAACAACAAAAACCGATGGGCGTGCGAAAAAGCCGCGAACATCCCCGTTCCAGAGCCGTTAAACATTCGATCATCTTTCCCACGCTCCGCGTGGGAATGCCGTGTTTGACGCTCCGCGTCACCTCATGGGACGTAGAGCGTCCCGGAATGCGTTCCCACGCGAAGCGTGGGAACGATCAGCAGGTGTCGCGTTGATCCGTGTGCTGCGATTAACCGTGGTTCTTGCCCAGTAGCGCGTGGTACAGCTCGCTGTCACCCAGAATGCCGACCAGCTGGTTGTTCTCTTGCAGCACCAGCTTGTTACCCGTGTGGTAACGGATCTGTAGCGCTTCGCGCATGCCGATGTTGGAGTGCACGACGGTGGGTTTGCGGCCCAGGTTTTCAACCGCCTGGCCCGGTTCCCAGCTTTGCAGATCGACCGCAGTGCCGTGCTGGCGCAGGCCTTTGATGGTGTTGCCATCGGCCAGGTCGATCCACGAATCGTCGCCCGGATCGAGGCACACTTGGGAGCCGTTGATGCGGGTGCAATCGTTGATCGGGCGCATCAGGCTGCGGCCGCACAGTACGTTCAGCGGGTTGGTGTGGGCCACGAAAGTGCGCACGTACTCGTCCACCGGGTTGAGCACGATTTCTTCTGGCACGCTGTACTGAATGATCTTGCCGTCTTTCATGATCGCGATCCGGGTGCCCAGCTTGAGGGCTTCGTCCAGGTCGTGGCTCACGAATACGATGGTCTTGTGCAGCTTTTTCTGAAGAACCAGCAGCTCATCCTGCAAGCCCTGGCGGATCAGCGGGTCGAGTGCCGAGAACGGTTCATCCATCAGCAGAATGTCGGCGTCCATCGCCAGTGCGCGGGCTAGGCCCACACGTTGCTGCATACCGCCGGACAGCTCGTCAGGCTTCTTGTTGCGCCATTGGCTAAGGCCCACCAGTTCAAGCTTTTCGTCCACCAGTTGGCGACGTTCTTTCTCAGGACGGCCCTGCATTTCCAGACCGAAACTGATGTTCTCGCGGACGGTCAGCCACGGCATCAGCGCGAACTTCTGGAACACCATCGCGATGCGTTTGGTACGCATCATTTTCAGTTCAGCCGGGGTGCAGTTGGCGATGTTGATCTGCTTGCCTTCGTGCTCGACGAACAGCGAGCCTCGGCTCACGGTGTTCAGGCCGTTGATGCAGCGCAACAGACTGGATTTGCCCGAACCGGACAAGCCCATCAATACGCAGATCTCACCTTTGTTGATTTCCAGACTGGCTTTCTCGACACCGACGATCTGGCCGGTTTTCTTCAGGATTTCTGGCCGCGCAAGGCCCTGATCCAGTAGCTTGAGCGCCTCGCGCGGGTCTTTGGAGAAGACGACGTCTACCTGGTCGAATTTGATGATGCTCATGCGTCAGCCCTCACTTTAGCGTCGGGTTGTTTGCAGATACGGTCGAGCATGATCGCCAGCAATACGATCGCAAGGCCCGCTTCGAAGCCCAGAGCGATATCAGCAGTGTTCAGTGCGTTGACCACGGGTTTGCCCAGGCCGTCGGCGCCCACCAGTGCCGCAATCACCACCATCGACAACGACAGCATGATGCACTGGGTGATACCGGCCGCAATGCTTGGCATGGCGTGGGGCAGTTCGATACGGGACAGCAGTTGACGGCGGGAGCAGCCGAAGGCTTTACCGGCGTCGAGCAGTTCTTGCGGGACATCGCAGATGCCCAGATAGGTCAGACGGATAGGCGCGGCAATCGCGAACACTACCGTCGAAATCAGACCCGGCACCACACCCAGCCCGAAGAGGGTCAGGGTTGGAATCAGGTAAACGAAAGTCGGCACCGTTTGCATCAGGTCGAGGACCGGACGGATGGTGGTGTAGAACCAGGGTTTGTGTGCGGCGACGATGCCCAGTGGCACGCCGATCACGACGCACACCAGGGTCGCGAAGAGCACCTGCGCCAGTGTTTCCATGGTTTCCTGCCAGTAGCCCAGGTTCAGGATCAGCAGGAACGACAGTACGACAAAGGCGGTCAGGCCCCACTTGCGCTGAATGTAATGGGCGAGCAGAGCAATCAGGCCGATCAGAACGAAAGGATTGAACCAGGTCAGACCGGAGGTCAGGCCGTGGATCATGGCTTCCAGTGTCGAGGCAATCGCGTCGAAGGTGCTGGCGCCGTGCTGCGTCAGCCATTCGACAAAGCCTGCAATGTACTGGCCTAAGGGGAGTTTATGATCAGTCAGCATGATATCGATTGTCCGCGTGCGGGATGAAAAGGGGACAACAGGCGGGCGAACCCGCCTGCCTGTCGCGTTACTTAGTCAGCTCGGCTTTAGCGGCGTCCAGGCCAGGTTTACCGTCCACTGTGGTGACACCCGCCAGCCAGGTGTCGAGGATTTGCGGGTTCTTCTTCAGCCACGCCTTGGCGGCGGCTTCAGGCTTCATTTTGTCGTCGAGGATGTTGCCCATCAGGCCGCTTTCCATCGGCAAGGTGAACGACAGGTTCTTCAACAGTTGACCGACGTTGGCGCACTCGGTGGTGTACCCCTTGCGCACGTTGGTGTAGACGGTTGCCTGGCCGAAGTTCGGGCCGAAGTAGTCGTCGCCACCGGTCAGGTATTTGATCTTGAAGCGGGTGTTCATCGGGTGCGGTTCCCAGCCCAGGAACACCACGTCGGTGCCGCGTTTGGAAGCGCGATCGACCTGGGACAGCATGCCCGCTTCGCTGGATTCGACGACTTTGAAGCCTGCGTCTTTCAGGCCGAAGGCGTTCTTGTCGATCATGCTCTGGATCAGACGGTTGCCGTCGTTGCCCGGCTCGATGCCGTAGATCTTGCCGTCCAGCTCTTTCTTGAATTTGACGATGTCGGCGAAGTCGTGGAGGCCCTTGTCGTAGAGCGCTTGCGGTACGGCGAGGGTGTATTTGGCGTTCTCAAGGTTGGCGCGCACGGTTTCAACCGTTCCGGCATCGCGGTAGGCCTTGATGTCGTTTTCCATGGTCGGCATCCAGTTGCCGAGGAAAACGTCCATGTTCTTGCCGTCGGCCAGCGATTTGTAGGTCACGGGAACGGAGATCATGGTGGTCTTGGTTTTGTAACCCAGGGACTGCAGCACGACGCTGGTCACGGCGGTGGTAGCGGTGATGTCGGTCCAGCCGACATCGGAGAAATTGACCATCTGGCAAGCGGCTGGCTCTGCGGCTTGTGCCAGCATCGGCAGACTCAGCGCAACGCCCAGCAACAGCTTATGTGAACCTTTCATGGTTGGACTCCTTAGGTGTTTTCTTCTCGGCATCAGTCAGGGCTGACGCGTTTTCTGGTGTCGGCGAGTCAAGTGGGAAAACAGCTCTATCACTGCGTCTGGCGATTGAGTCGATAACGATCATGTAACAGGGAAAAACAAACGCCTACAGGGCGCGTCGTAACCAGTACAGAGGGGGTCGTATCCAGTGTCAGTGACGTCGCTTACAGATTTTTTCCCCGCTCGCCGGAAGGTTTTCGAGTGTGGTTGCGGCAAAAAGTGTCGAAAACAGTGGCTCTTCTTCCGGGGGATGTGCTCCTGCGTGGAACGACGTTTGTGGACAAGAGTGAGTCGGTGTGAGACGCCGCCCTTCGAGATAAAAGGCTGATGATGCCGCTATCTCGGTGGACTGCAGCGTGAAGCGTAGCAGCTCCGTCGCCGGCCGCTGGGCGCGCCGGAAGCCCTGTTCTTCGGAGGTTTGCGGTAAATGGCTATCAGCGTTTTCGACCTGTTCAAGATCGGTATCGGCCCATCCAGTTCCCACACCGTGGGGCCGATGCGAGCGGCGGCATTGTTCGTTCAGAGCCTGCGTGAAAGCGACCGTCTGGCGCAGGTGAAACGCATTGAGGTGCGCCTGTACGGCTCGCTCTCTGCAACCGGTGTCGGGCACGGCAGCGACAACGCTGTGATCATGGGGCTGATGGGCGAATGGCCGGACGCAATCGATCCGTCGCAGATCAACCGCCACATTGCCGACCTGCGCGAAACCGACACGCTGAAGCTCAATGGCGATCACCCGGTTTCCTTTATCTGGCAACGCGACATGCTGTTGCTCGACGAAAACCTGCCGTACCACCCCAATGCCATGAGCCTGATCGCCTTCGACGCGAACGGCGAGTTGCATCGCGACACGTATTACTCGGTGGGCGGTGGTTTCGTGGTGGACGAGGCGCAAGCGGCCAGTGGCGTGCTCGATGCCGACAACACCGTGTTGCCGTATGACTTCTCCAGTGCCGAAGAGCTGCTGCGGTTGTGCAAGAAGCACAACCTGCGTGTGTCGGAGCTGATGATGGAAAACGAAAAGGTCTGGCGCAGCGAAGAAGAGATTCGCGCCGGTCTGATGCGCCTGTGGAAGGCGATGCAGGATTGCGTCGAGCACGGCCTTAAAGAAGAAGGTGTGTTGCCGGGCGGGTTGAACGTGCGCCGTCGTGCGGCGCGTTTGCATCGCAGCTTGCAGGAGCTGGGCAAGCCTAACGTGATTGGCTCGACCCTCAACGCCATGGAGTGGGTCAATCTGTTCGCGCTGGCGGTCAACGAAGAAAACGCAGCGGGCGGTCGAATGGTCACGGCCCCCACCAATGGCGCGGCGGGGATCATCCCGGCGGTATTGCATTACTTCGTCAAATTCAGCGATGAAGTCAGCGAAGCCAACGTGGTGGATTACTTCCTCGGTGCGGCGTCGATCGGCATCCTCTGTAAAAAGAATGCTTCGATTTCTGGTGCGGAAGTGGGTTGTCAGGGGGAGGTGGGTTCCGCCTGTGCCATGGCGGCTGCCGGACTGGCCGACATTCTTGGTGCCACGCCGCCACAATTGTGTAACGCGGCGGAAATCGGCCTGGAGCACAACCTGGGCCTGACGTGCGATCCGGTGGCCGGTCTGGTGCAAGTGCCGTGCATCGAGCGCAACGCGATTGCTGCTGTTAAAGCGATCAACGCGGCGCAGATGGCCTTGCGCGGCGATGGCGAGCACTTCATCTCGCTGGACCGTGTGATCCGCACCATGCGTGATACCGGTGCCGACATGCACGACAAATATAAAGAGACATCGCGCGGTGGGTTGGCCGTTAGCGCGGTGGAGTGCTGAACACCTCGTTACGATCTGACGCAGAACCTGATCGTGCCCAGGCTCTGCGTGGGCATGCCTCCTGTGACGCTCCGCGTCACACGGCGGTGGACGCGGAGCGTCCTGAGCGGCGTTACCACGCAGAGCGTGGGAACGATCAGTCGTTGAACCGCTTCTGCTCGCTTTTCGATCACGCGCCAACCCCGCCGCTTTCTTTTGGCGCGTGAACTGTGAGGGCATGGCGCAACGCCATGCCGCACAGGCGTTACCAGGCCTACCGCCCGTCACCCGTGCCTGGGGTGACACTCACCTCGGCGATGATCTTTCGGTAATTCACACAAGTGCTACCGAATTGCTCATCCCGCCCGCTGTTTCCGCGGCTTCCCAATCGATAGGTCGCTAACGGAACAGTACTGTCGCTCCCGAATAGACGCTTCGCGACGTCGCAAACGAGAGTTATTGAATGCGCGTTCAACTTTAGGCATGGCATTTGCGTTGCAATAGATAAAGCTCTCCAGAGATGAGGGCGAAACAACAAGAGCCTCTACTTGGGGCCATCAACCGCTTTTCGTGTGAGGAGATACCGTGATGACTTCGTTCAACTCCGGGGCTCAACCCCAGAACCGTGCGCCTCAATCCATCGGCTTTTTGCTGTTGGACAATTTCACACTGATCTCTCTCGCATCTGCGGTTGAGCCACTGCGAATGGCCAACCAACTGTCCGGCCGTGAGTTGTATCGCTGGACCACTCTGAGCGTCGACGGCGGCCAGGTCTGGGCCAGCGACGGTCTGCAAATTACCCCTGATGCGGCCATGCACAAGGCGCCGGTGCTGGACACCGTGATCGTCTGCGGCGGCGTTGGCATTCAACGTACGGTGACCCGCGAGCACGTGAGCTGGCTGCAAAGCCAGGCCCGTCAGTCCCGCCGTCTGGGTGCCGTGTGCACCGGCAGTTGGGCGTTGGCGTGCGCAGGGCTGCTCGATGGCTTCGATTGCAGCGTGCACTGGGAATGTCTGGCCGCCATGCAGGAAGCTTTCCCGCGCGTGGCCATGAGCACACGCCTGTTCACCCTCGACCGTAACCGCTTCACCAGCTCTGGCGGCACCGCCCCGCTGGACATGATGCTGCACCTGATCAGTCGCGATCATGGGCGTGAACTGTCCGCCGCCATCTCGGAAATGTTCGTCTACGAGCGCATTCGCAACGAACAGGATCACCAGCGCGTGCCGCTCAAGCACATGCTTGGCACCAACCAGCCAAAACTGCAGGAAATCGTTGCGCTGATGGAGGCTAACCTTGAAGAACCAATCGACCTCGACGAACTGGCAGTTTACGTGTCGGTGTCGCGGCGTCAGTTGGAAAGGCTGTTCCAGAAATACCTGCACTGCTCACCATCGCGCTACTACTTGAAGCTGCGCCTGATCCGTGCGCGGCAGTTGCTCAAGCAGACACCGATGTCGATCATCGAAGTGGCGTCGGTCTGTGGCTTCGTCTCCACGCCGCACTTCTCCAAGTGCTACCGCGAATACTTCGGTATTCCACCGCGTGACGAGCGCGTCGGTTCCAACACCGCCCAGCAAGTGGCGATGATGCCGATTCCGCAAGCGATGGTGCTCGCTCCGCTGTCCGGCCCGCTTTCGGCCCTGAGCCAGGCGCGCAATGAATCGACATTTGCGAGTGTGAGGTTGTAAAGGCGACACGAATTATCCGGTGTGGGAGCCGGCTTGCTGGCGAAAGCGGTGTGTCATTCACAGCATTGGTGTCTGATACTCCGCATTCGCCAGCAAGCCGGCTCCCACAAGTACGGAGCCATATTGGCCCTGATCAGTGAGCGCGCGATTTGTTATACGTCGCCAACGCAGGCAACAACTGCTGATCAATCGCCTGACGCACCGCTGGCAGGATGGTCGCGCTGCCGCTGAGCATCTTCTCTACCAATTGGCGCAACGCACGGGCGCGGTCTTCGTTCAGGCCGCAGACCGCTTGCGCGCACGCTTGCTCGGCCGTGGCGCCCGATGGCATTTCAAAGCCGATGGATCTGAGTTGACCGAGTAGATCGTCCTGGTCGATCAGGTCTGCATGCATCATGACGCTCGCTCCTTTTATTGAGGTGGAACCGATTCTGGTAGCCCGCTGCACGCTCGGCAATACCTGTCATCGGCAATGTCTGGCATGCACATCAGTGTGTCGGTTTTGGCTATGTAACCGTTTAGTTAACTCGGCATAATGGCTCCACTCAAAATTGTCCCGGCCTCGGTTTGGTCACCTTCTGGCCCGGACAGTGCCTCAACCCCGGTTTTGTAACGGCTTAACCGGGGCTTTTTTTGCCTGTCGTTTTTGTCGACGAGATGGGCTGGCCTACGAGCGGTCTGCGCAATACCGGCGGTTTTGTTAAACTCCGCAGCCTTCCAGGAGCCGCCATGAACTACCGTCACGCCTTCCACGCTGGCAACCACGCCGACGTCTTGAAACATATTGTCCTGACTCGCTTGATCGCGCTGATGTCGCGCAAGGAGCAGCCGCTCGCCTACCTTGATACCCACGCAGGCATCGGTCTGTATGACCTGCAGGGCGATCAGGCAACGCGCACCGGCGAATGGATCGAAGGCATTGGCCGCTTGTGGGATGCGGCTGACGTGCCTGCCATGGCGGCCGGTTACATGGACGTGATTCGCCACATGAATCGCAAGACCGGTGAGCTGCGCTACTACCCCGGCTCCCCTGAGCTGGCCCGCCGCGTGACCCGCGAGCAGGACCGCGTGCTGCTCAACGAGAAACACCCTGAAGATGGCGTGCTGCTCAAGGACAACATGAAATACGACAAGCGCGTCGCCGTGCATCTGGGTGAGGGCTGGCACGTGCCGCGAGCCTTGCTGCCGGTGCAGGAAAAGCGCGCCGTCATGTTGATTGACCCGCCATTCGAGCAACTGGACGAGATGAAGCGCTGCTCGGTGGCGCTCAAGGAAACCATCGGCCGCATGCGTCAGACCGTGGCGGCCATTTGGTACCCGATCAAGGACCAGCGCGCGCTCAAGCGCTTCTATCAGGAACTGGCTGAAACCGGTGCGCCGAAGTTGCTGCGCGTCGAGTTGCTGGTGCATCCGCTGGACACACCCAACAGCCTGAACGGCTCAGGCCTGGCGATTGCCAACCCGCCATGGGGGCTGGAAGAGGAATTGCGTGAGTTGCTGCCGTGGCTGGCCGAGAAGCTGGGGCAGACCAAGGGCGACTGGCGGCTGGATTGGTTGATTGCTGAGGCGTGACAGGTTGCCTGACGCGCGTGATACCTGTGGGAGCCGGCTTGCTGGCGAATGCGGAACATCAGACACCACAACGGTAAATGACGCAGCACTTTCGCCAGCAAGCCGGCTCCCACATGGCCGCGGTCAGTCTTGAGGGCGTGTTATGCGTGATTCAAGCTCGGCGGCATGCACACGCCCGTCCCGCCAATCCCGCAATAGCCCTGCGGATTCTTCGCCAGGTATTGCTGGTGATACGCTTCAGCGAAGTACACGGTCGGCGCCTGGTCAATCTCGGTGGTGATGGCTCCCAAGCCCGCCTTGGTCAACTCGGCCTGATACACCTCGGCGCTTTTCTTTGCGGCGTCCAGTTGATCGGGCGTAGTGGCGTAAATCACCGAGCGATATTGCGTACCGATGTCGTTGCCCTGACGCATGCCCTGAGTCGGGTTGTGCAGTTCCCAGAACATGGCCAGCAGCGCTTCGTAGCTGACCTTCGCAGGCTCGTACACCACAAGCACCACTTCGCTGTGGCCGGTCAGGCCCGAGCAGACTTCTTCGTACGTCGGGTTGGGGGTGAAACCGCCTGCGTAGCCAACGACGGTGCTGACAACGCCTTCCCGTTGCCAGAAGCGACGTTCGGCGCCCCAGAAGCAACCCAGACCAAAAATGGCGAATTCGACGTCTTCAAAGAACGGACCCAGCAACGGACGACCGTTGACGAAGTGGGTTTCCGGGAGAGCCATCGGTGTTTCACGGCCCGGCAAAGCTTGCTGGGCAGTAGGCATTTCGTTTTTGTTCACAAGAATTTCCGAGCGCAGGGCCATGAGGGCAATCCTCTCTGGACAGATTTCTGCTGAATAAGGGGTCAGAGGGTTCTGATTCCGGTCAAGGCAGCCAGTTTGCCGCACTCGCGCGGGGCAGGGAAGGGTTCAGGCTTGAGTGGCGCGGGGGTAGCGACGCAAGGCGCCGATCAGGTCTTCGCCGGGAATGGGCTTGTCGAACAGATAGCCCTGACCCACATCGCAGCGATGGCGACGCAGGAACGCCAGTTGTTCGGCGGTCTCGATGCCTTCTGCGACCACCGTCAGCTTGAGGTTGTGGGCCATGGCGATGACCGCCGAAGTGATTTCCATATCGTCCTGATCATCCGGGATGTCGCGGATGAAGCTGCGGTCGATCTTGATCACGTCGATGGGGAATTTTTTCAGATAGCTGAACGACGAATAACCGGTCCCGAAGTCATCCATGGCCAAGGTCAGGCCCAGGGTTTTCAAGGATTCCAGTTGCAGGCGGGTGTCTTCGGTCGCTTCCAGCAGCAAGCCTTCGGTCAGTTCCAGTTCCAGCAACGAGGGGTCGAGCTGTTCTTCGCGCAGAATACTGGCCAGTGAGCTGACCAGATCCGGGTCCGAGAACTGTTTGGGCGACACGTTGATCGCCACATGCAGCTTGCCGTAACCCGCAGCGCTGAGTTGCTTGCTCATGCGGCAGGACTGACGCGCGACCCATTTGCCGATCGGGATGATCAGGCCAGTTTCTTCGGCCACGCTGATGAACTGATCCGGGCGTATCATGCCCTTTTCCGGATGATTCCAACGCAGCAGCGCCTCCATCCCCAGCAGGCGCCCGGTGCGCAGGCACAGCTTGGGCTGGTAGAAGACTTCCAGCTCGTTCTGAGTCAGCGCGCGACGCAGGTTGTTCTCGACGAACAGCTTGTAGCTGGCCTCGGCGTTCAGTGCTTCGGTGAACACCTGTACCTGATGTTTGCCGTTGGCTTTGGCCTTGTGCAGCGCCAGGCCTGCGTTCTTCATCAGTGTTTGCGGATCGCGGCCATGCAACGGTGCACAGGCCAGGCCCACGGACCCCGTCACGCTGATCAACTGATTATCGACGAACATGGGCTTGTCGAGGGTTGTCAGCACCTGGTGCGCAATGCGCTGGCCGTCTTCCAGGCCTGTGTCATCCAGCAGGACGGCGAATTCGTTACTGGCAAAGCGCGCCAGAATCCCGCTCGGGCTCAGGCTGTTGCGCAGGCGACGGGCCAGGCTGATCAACAATTTGTCACCGGTCTGGTGACCGAGGCTGTCGTTGATGCGCTTGAAGTTGTCGATGTCCACCAGCAACAGGCTGATCGGCGTTTCGATGTCCCGAGCAAAGTGTTCATCAAGGGTACGAATGAACGCCGGGCGGTTGCCCAGGTTGGTCAGGTTATCGGTGTACGCCAGGCGCTCGATCCGCTGTTGAGAGAGCTTGGCCTGCGTGATGTCTTCGTAGATACCGATGTAATGGGTCAACTCGCGGTTGTCGCCATACACCTTGGAAATCGACAACTGGCCCCAGTACGGTTCCAGATTCTTACGGCGGCTTTTGAATTCACCCTGCCAACTGTTGCTGCTGGCGAGGCTGGAATTGGCATCGAGCAGCAGCGAGTTGAGGTTTTCCAGCGCCGGTAATTCCGACAGGCGGTGCCCGTGCACTTCTTCGGCGGTGTACTGCGTGATCTCGGTAAAGCTTGGGTTGACGTACTCGACCACTCCATCGCAATTGACCAGCAGAAACGCATTGGCACTTTGCTCTACCGCCCGCTGGAACAGGTGCAGAGCGTTGGTGGCGGTGCGTCGGTTGTGATTGTTGATGGCCTGCGCGAACTGGTCGGCCAACTCCCCGGCAAAGGCGATTTCGTCCGACTGCCACTCGCGGGCGCTGCCTGTCTGTTCCAGGCACAGGACGCCGACTACATGGCCATCGATGCGAATACTGGCATCGAGAATGGCGTTGATATCCCGTGGCCCCAGGCTTTCGGCCAGCTCGCGAGTGCGAGGGTCGAGCTGCACGTCGTGGGCGTCGATGGCGCGGCTGTTGTGCAGGGCTTCCAGATAGCTGGGGTAGCGACTGATATCGATGGGCGCACCTTTGAGGTACTCATCGATATCGCGACGGTATTCGGCAATGGGTTCCAGCACCTGGCCGTTGAGGTTCCAGATGGCGGCGCGGTCGATGTCGTAGATTTCACAGGCGCTTTTGGTAATCAGCTCTGCGGCTTCGAGCAGCGAATCGTTGGAGCGGTAGCGATGGCGGGTCAGCCGCAGAATCAGGCTTTGCTGAGCGCGAACCCGCTCCAGATGCTGCAATTGTTCGTGTTGCGCGCGCTGGTTGAGTTCCAGTGCGATTTGCAAACGTGAGTTCTGGACTTCCAGATCGGGGGTGAACGCCAGCTCGCTGGGGTCGAAGACGCCATCGACCACGATCAGGTAGCCGCGTAACAGCTCGCGATTGTGCTGTCGATAGCCTTCACCGATCTCCATCAGGCCCAAGGGGCCGCGCGTCGTGTGCAGGGTGTAGCGAATGATG
This sequence comes from Pseudomonas sp. Pseu.R1, assembly GCF_045764065.1. Lineage (NCBI taxonomy): Bacteria > Pseudomonadati > Pseudomonadota > Gammaproteobacteria > Pseudomonadales > Pseudomonadaceae > Pseudomonas > Pseudomonas sp. Pseu.R1. Next base: position 4,097,840 of record NZ_JBJGEE020000001.1, read on the forward strand.
TAATGCGAGTGATTGCTGAGCTGCATTTGCACTGAGTCATGCAACTGGTAGCGCGCATCAGGCTCCATCAGGCTGGCATAGGGCGCGCCGATCAGGGCGCACAGCTCGATGGCGGGCATGTCGAACTGCTTTTCGCAGTTGGGGTCCAGGTACAGCATCGCCCAACTGGCTTCATTCAGCCGCTCGAAACGCAGCATGCCGAGCCGCGAGGGCACCGGCAACTGAGTCACGACCTCGGCTGCCGATCGGGCGGCAGCATCAGGTTGGCTTTTCATGAAGGAACTCGCTTTAAGAGTACGGTCGCGCGTGGGTAGGAAGCCCAACGTTAAATCGCGTGTCGCAAGGTTGCATCATGGCGAACGGGCTGACAAGTGAGCGCGATGGCTTAGTGCTATAAATCTGTCGGCAAATCGTGCATTAACTGAAGGTTGTTGGTCGGATTTGTCGGAAAGGGCGGGTAACTGGTTGTTATTCGAGAGGCCTGAAGGCGCAACTCCATCGACTCAGCCCAATGAGAACGCAATTCTCTGTAGCAATCCGGCTTGCCAGCGGCAGTGATCTTTCGGGCGCAACCGCCGGTAAGCGGGACTGCTACAGATGGTGCGGCGCCAATACAAAATATCCGGGCAAAAAAAGCCCCGCTGCATGAGCGGGGTTGAGGTACGAGCGTGGCAGCTCGAAAACAGCGAAGGCCCGTCTCGAAGGAAACGGGCCTTGTACGGCTTACAGCAGGATGGTGCGGATGTCCGCCAGCAGGTCGCCCAGACGCTTGGTGAAGCGTGCAGCGGCGGCGCCGTTGATCACGCGGTGATCGTAGGACAGCGACAATGGCAGCATCAGGCGTGGCTGGAAGGCTTTGCCGTCCCAGACTGGTTGCATGGTGGCCTTCGACACACCCAGGATCGCGACTTCCGGCGCGTTGACGATCGGCGTGAAGCCAGTGCCGCCAATGTGACCCAGGCTGGAAATGGTGAAGCAGGCGCCTTGCATGTCGTTGGCCGACAGCTTTTTGGAGCGTGCTTTTTCAGCCAGCTCGGCGGCTTCGGCAGCCAGTTGCAGGAGGCTCTTCTGATCGACGTTCTTGATCACAGGAACCAGCAGGCCGTCCGGAGTATCCACGGCGAAGCCGATGTGGAAGTACTTCTTGCGGATGACCGCTTTGCCGCTAGGTGCCAGCGAGCTGTTGAAGTCCGGCAGTTCCTTGAGCAGGTGCGCAATGGACTTGAGCAGCAGTGGCAGAACGGTCAGTTTCACGCCGGCTTTTTCGGCAACGGCTTTCTGCGCAACGCGGAAAGCTTCCAGGTCGGTGATGTCGGCCTGGTCGAACTGAGTGACGTGCGGGATGTTCAGCCAGCTGCGGTGCAGACCGGTGGCGCCCAGTTGCATCAGGCGAGTCATCGGCACTTCTTCGATTTCGCCGAAACGGCTGAAATCGACTTCCGGAATCGGTGGGATACCCATGCCGCCGGTCGCGCCAGCAGCAGCCGGTGCATCCTTGGCTTTGGTCATGATGGATTTGACGTACGCCTGCACGTCTTCCTTCAGCACGCGACCGTGTGGGCCGGTTGCAGTCACAGCACTCAGCTCGACGCCGAACTCGCGAGCCAGTTGGCGAACAGCCGGGCCAGCGTGGACTTTTGCACCGCTGGCAGCAGGTGCGGCAACCGGAGCCGGTGCGGCTTCAGCTTTTGGTGCAGGGGCGGCAGCCGGTGCAGCAGCAGGCGCTTCAGCCTTGGCCGGAGCAGGAGCCGCCGCTTGAGCCGGTGCAGCCGCCGGAGCAGCGCCTGCGACTTTCAGTTTCAGGATCAGATCGCCAGTGCCGACTTCGTCTTCGACCTTGACGCTGATGCTTTCGACCACGCCAGCGGCTGGAGACGGAATCTCCATCGAGGCTTTGTCGGATTCCAGAGTGATCAGAGATTGATCAGCTTCGATGCTGTCGCCCACCTTGACCATCAGCTCGATGATGCGAGCCTTGCCTGACGAGCCGATGTCCGGCACGTGGATATCTTGAACCGATGCAGCGGCAGCCGGGGCTGGAGCAGCGGCTGGCGCCGGAGCGGCTTCAGCAGGCTTTTCAGCAGCAGGTGCAGGGGCAGCAGCGGGTGCTTCAGCGGCCGGAGCCGGGGCAGCTGTAGCCGCACCACCTTCCACTTCCAGCTCCAGCAGTTCGTCGCCTTCTTTCAGGCGATCGCCCAGCTTCACTTTCAGGGCTTTGACGACACCGGCCTTTGGCGCAGGGATTTCCATACTCGCCTTGTCCGACTCCAGGGTCAGCAGGCTTTGGTCGGCTTCGATGCGGTCGCCAACCTTGACGAACAGCTCAATGACTTCACCGTCACCGCTGCCGATGTCGGGTACACGAATTAACTCACTCACAATGTCTCTCCTCAGGAGAACTGTTCACTCGATTGCGCTGGTGCTACTGCAACGAAACAGCCGGAGATGCTCATTTACCGAAGTAAATTCCGCATCGGCGGCTGTTTCGCGCACGCTCTCAGTGCGCGTCCGACCTACGCTCAGCAGTCCAGCGGGTTGCGCTTGTCTGGATCGATACCGAACTTGGTGATGGCTTCAGCCACGACCTTAGGTTCGATGTCGCCACGATCAGCCAAGGCTTCCAGGGCTGCCAGCACGACGAAGTGGCGGTCAACTTCGAAGAAGTGACGCAGCTTCTTGCGGCTGTCGGAACGGCCGTAGCCGTCGGTGCCCAGGACTTTGAATTCCTTGGTCGGAACCCACTGACGGATTTGGTCAGCGAACAGTTTCATGTAGTCGGTCGACGCGATGACCGGACCTTTACGGCCGCTCAGGCACTCTTCAACGTAGCTCACTTGTGGCTTCTGACCTGGCTTCAGGCGATTGCTGCGCTCAACGGCCAGACCGTTGCGACGCAGTTCGTTGAAGCTGGTGACGCTCCACACGTCAGCACCGATGTTGAACTGCTCACGCAGGATCTTCGCCGCTTCACGCACTTCGTTGAGGATCGTGCCCGAACCCATCAGTTGGACGTGATGAGCCGCGTCGCGCTTGTCTTCTTCCAGCAGGTACATGCCCTTGATGATGCCTTGCTCTACACCGGCCGGCATTGCTGGCTGGTGGTAGTTCTCGTTCATCACGGTGATGTAGTAGTAGACGTTTTCCTGCAGGGTCATCATCCGGTGCGTGCCTTCCTGCATGATCACCGCCAGCTCGTAAGCATAGGCAGGGTCATAGCTGCGCACGTTCGGAATGGTGCTGGCCAGCAGGTGGCTGTGACCGTCTTCGTGTTGCAGGCCTTCACCATTGAGTGTGGTGCGCCCGGAGGTGCCGCCCAGCAGGAAGCCGCGGGTCTGGGCATCGCCAGCCGCCCAGGCCAGGTCGCCGATACGCTGGAAGCCGAACATCGAATAGAAGATGTAGACCGGCAGCATCGGGGTGTTGTAGTTGCTGTAGGCAGTACCCGCCGCGATGAACGAGGAGAACGCGCCGGCTTCGTTGAGACCTTCTTGCAGGATCTGGCCGTCTTTCTCTTCGCGGTAGTACATCACCTGGTCGCGGTCGACTGGCTCGTACAGCTGGCCGACAGGCGAGTAGATACCCAACTGACGGAACATGCCTTCCATACCGAAGGTACGGGCTTCGTCGGCCAGGATCGGAACGATGCGCTTGCCCAGTTCCTTGTCTTTCACCAGCGAGGCCAGAATACGACCGAACGCCATGGTGGTGGAGATTTCGCGGTCGCCCGAACCGTCCAGCACGGACTTGAGGGTATCCAGCGGCGGGGTCGGAATGCTGATGTTGCCGCGGTTGCGCTGTGGCAGGGAGCCGCCCAGCTTCTCGCGGCACTTGCGCAGGTACTTCATTTCCGCGCTGTCTTCGGCCGGACGGTAGAACGGCAGCGATTCGAGTTCGGAATCGTTCAGCGGAATGTCGAAGCGGTCACGGAATTTCTTCAGCGACTCGATATCGACTTTCTTGGTGTTGTGCGCAGTGTTCTTCGCTTCGCCCGCACCGGTGCCATAGCCCTTGATGGTCTTGGCGAGGATGACGGTTGGCTGGCCTTTGTGGTTGACCGCCTGGTGGTACGCCGCGTAGACCTTGTACGGGTCGTGGCCGCCACGGTTGAGTTTCCAGATCTCGTCGTCGGACAGGTTCTCGACGCGCTTGAGCAGCTCTGGGTCATCACCGAAGAAGTGCTTGCGAACGTAAGCGCCGTCTTTGGCCTTGTAGTTCTGGTACTCGCCGTCGATGGCTTTGTCCATGCGACGCTGCATCAGGCCGTCTTCGTCTTGGGCGAACAGTGGGTCCCACATGCGGCCCCAGATGACCTTGTTGACGTTCCAGTTGGCGCCACGGAACACGCCTTCCAGTTCCTGGATGATCTTGCCGTTGCCGCGAACCGGGCCGTCGAGGCGCTGCAGGTTGCAGTTGATGACGAAGATCAGGTTGTCGAGGTTTTCACGACCGGCCAGGGAGATGGCGCCCAGGGTTTCCGGCTCGTCACACTCGCCGTCACCGATGAAGCACCAGACTTTCTGCTTGCCAGCCGGGATGAAACCACGGTTTTCCAGGTACTTCATGAAGCGTGCCTGGTAGATCGCGGTGATTGGACCCAGACCCATGGAAACGGTCGGGAACTGCCAGAAGTCAGGCATCAGGTGCGGGTGCGGGTACGAGGACAGGCCGCCACCGTCCACTTCCTGACGGAACTTGAGCATTTGCTCTTCGCTCAAGCGACCTTCCAGGAAGGCGCGAGCATAGATACCAGGCGAGGCGTGGCCTTGGTAATAGATCAGGTCGCCGCCGTGTTCTTCGTTCGGGGCCTGGAAGAAATAGTTGAAACCGATGTCGTAGAGCGTCGCGCTGGAGGCGAAGGTGGAGATGTGACCACCCAGATCAGGGTCTTGCATGTTCGCGCGCATGACCATCGCCAGGGCGTTCCAGCGAACGATCGAACGGATGCGGCGTTCCATGAACAGGTCGCCGGGCATGCGTGCTTCGCGGGTAACGGGGATGGTGTTGCGGTAGGGCGTGGTGATGGCGTACGGCAGTTGCGAACCGCTGCGGGTAGCGAGTTCACCCATACGGGTCATCAGGTAGTGAGCACGGTCTTCGCCTTCTTTGTCGAGAACCGATTCCAGGGCGTCCAGCCATTCCTGGGTTTCGACGGGATCGAGGTCTTGCATGGCTTGCTCCAGGGCGGAAAGGCTTCCAGAATCGGTTGCCTGAGTTTGTTGCGACTGGCCTTGTGGGCAGACGACGTAAAAATTCTTGGATAACCGGAGAGTTACCGGGTCCGTGTAGTTTTACTACAAATCTTTGGCCGTTTCAGCTTTTTGACTTGTATATACAGTAGTAAAACTACAGTTCTGCGATGTTTTCGCTGATGTGTTGCGATGAATCAAATGAAAAATGTTGGTAGAAACCATAAAAAGATCGGCGGGCGAATGGCCCTTGCGATCAAAAAGAGGTAAATACCCGCAATTTTTAACCTTTGTTCGACATTCTGCCTCGCAACGTGTGTACAACCCTCGCCGCAGGTAGTGTTTCGAACGCCGATCAAGGATAGACCATGAGCCTTCCTTTGCTGGCCGATCTGCCAGCCGTACTGCTTCCGCTGGCTACCCGTGCACAACAGTCCTTTCGCACGGCACTCACTGCTCTGAACGACACGGGTCTGGCCGCTTTCGAGACCTGGCCTGCCGAACGTCTGGCTGCCTTCGACCGCGTCTGTGCGGCCAGCGACTTTGTCGCCGAACACGTCGGACGCGATCCGCAGATGCTGCTCGACCTCGCCGAATCCGGCGAGCTGGAGCGCAGTTTTGCGGCCAGCGAGCTGCGAGAACACATCGCCAACGCGGTTGCCGAAGCGACCACCGACGATGAGTTGGGGCGTAATCTACGTCGTCAACGGACACGGCAGCAAGTGCGAATTATCTGGCGCGATATCACCCGTCAGGCTGATCTGGTGGAAACCTGCCGTGACCTGTCCGACATGGCCGATGGCAGTATCGACCTCGCCTATCGGTGGTTATATGACAAACATTGCCAGCAATTCGGGGTGCCGACGGGCCATAGAAGTGGTGAACCCCAACAAATGGTCATTCTGGGCATGGGCAAGCTCGGTGCCGTGGAACTCAACCTGTCCTCTGATATCGACCTGATTTTCGCCTACCCCGAAGGCGGCGAGACGCAAGGCGTGAAACGCCCGCTGGATAATCAGGAGTTTTTCATTCGCCTCGGGCAGCGCTTGATCAAGGCGCTGGACCCGGTGACGGTCGACGGCTTCGTGTTTCGCGTCGACATGCGCTTGCGGCCTTACGGTTCAGCCGGGGCGCTGGTGCTCAGCTTCAACGCGCTTGAACAGTATTATCAGGATCAGGGCCGTGACTGGGAGCGCTACGCCATGATCAAGGCCCGCGTGGTCGGCGGCGATCAGGCCAAGGGCGGCGAACTGCTGGAAATGCTGCGCCCCTTCGTTTACCGCCGCTATCTGGACTTCTCGGCCATCGAAGCACTGCGCACCATGAAGCAGTTGATTCAGCAGGAAGTCCGCCGCAAGGGCATGGCCGCCAACATCAAATTGGGGGCGGGCGGTATTCGTGAAGTGGAATTTATCGCCCAGGCTTTCCAGTTGATCCACGGCGGCCGCGACCTGAGCCTGCAACAACGACCTCTGCTCAAAGTGCTGCGCACGCTGGAAGGCCAGGGCTATCTGCCTCAGGCTGTCATCACTGAATTGCGCGAAGGCTACGAGTTCCTGCGCTACACCGAACACGCCATTCAGGCCATTGCCGATCGCCAGACGCAAATGCTGCCAGACGACCCTCGTGATCAGGCGCGCATCGCTTTCATCATGGGATTCGCGGACTGGAACGCCTTCCACGAGAAGCTGATGTATTGGCGCGGTCGGGTGGACTGGCATTTTCGCCAGGTTATCGCCGACCCGGACGAGGAAGAGGGCGAGCAGGACGGTGGTGAAGAGATCGTCGGTGGCGAGTGGCTGCCGCTGTGGGAAGAATCACAGGACGAAGACGCCGCCTGTCGCCAATTGCAGGAAGGCGGATTCGCCGATGCGCAAAAGGCGCTGAAACATCTGAGCAACCTGCGCAACAGTTCGCAACTGCGCTCGATGCAGCGTCTGGGCCGTGAACGCCTCGACGCGTTCATTCCGCGCCTGCTGGCTCAGGCCGTCGAACATGAGAATCCCGATCTGGTATTGGAACGGGTGCTGCCATTGGTCGAGGCCGTGGCCCGCCGTTCGGCGTACCTGGTGTTGCTCACCGAAAATCCCGGTGCGTTGCGGCGTTTGCTGACCTTGTGTGCGGCCAGCCCCTGGATCGCCGAACAAATCGCCCGCTTTCCGTTGCTGCTCGACGAACTGCTCAACGAAGGGCGTCTGTTCAGCCCGCCGCAAGCCCTTGAGCTGGCCGCCGAGCTGCGCGAGCGGCTGACGCGGATTCCCGAGGACGATCTTGAGCAGCAGATGGAAGCGTTGCGTCACTTCAAACTGGCGCACCGGCTGCGGGTGGCGGCGTCGGAAATCACTGGCAGCCTGCCTTTGATGAAAGTCAGCGATTACCTGACCTGGCTGGCCGAAGCCATCCTGGAGCAAGTGTTGGCGCTGGCGTGGCGGCACACCGTCGCGCGCCATGGTGCGCCGCGCCGACCGGATGGCACCTTGTGCGATCCCGGCTTTGTGATTGTCGGTTACGGGAAAGTCGGCGGCATCGAACTGGGGCATGGTTCGGACCTGGATCTGGTGTTCATCCACGATGGTGATCCTCAGGCCGAAACCGACGGTGCCAAGCCGATCGACGGCGCGCAGTTCTTCACCCGGCTGGGGCAGCGGATCATTCACCTGATCACCACGCAGACCAACTCCGGTCAGCTCTATGAAGTGGACATGCGTCTACGGCCATCGGGTGCGGCGGGTTTGCTGGTCAGCTCGTTAGGGGCGTTTTCCCGTTATCAGGAGAACGAAGCCTGGACCTGGGAGCATCAGGCGCTGGTACGCGCGCGGGTGTTGGTGGGCAGCGCGGATGTGGGCGCCGGGTTCGAGGCGGTGCGTGCTTCAGTGCTGGGGCGCGAGCGCAATCTGGACACCTTGCGCCAGGAAGTCAGCGACATGCGGGTCAAGATGCGCGACAACCTCGGAACCAGGGGGACGATGGCCGGAAAGGGAGAAAACGCCTTCGAAGCCACGTCGTCGTTCGACCTCAAGCAGGACGCCGGTGGTATCGTCGATATCGAATTTATGGTGCAATACGCGGCCTTGGCGTGGTCCAGAGAGCATCCCGCGCTGCTTCGATACACCGACAACATCCGCATTCTCGAAGGGCTGGAAGAGGCAGGACTGATACCTTCCGCCGATGCGAGCCTGTTGCGCGAGGTGTATAAAGCCTACCGCTCCGCCGCCCACCGGCAAGCCCTGCAAAAGGATGCGGGCGTGGTCAGTGGCGATCAGTTCGCCAGTGAACGGCGTGAAGTGATGCGGATCTGGGGGCAGTTGGGGTTGAGTTAACGCATCGGGTTTTGTTGATGCCACTGACCTCATCGCGGGCAAGCGCGCTCCTACAGTTGAGCGCGATCTCCTGTAGGAGCGCGCTTGCCCGCGATGGCGTCAGAACGAGCGCTGCAGTTGGACTTATATAAAGCTATGACAGGGAGGCGTCAGGCTGTGTGGAAGCGTCACGCAGTCTGATGGGCCTCCCTGCTCGTTTCTGGTCGTTTTTGGATTGAGCATGAGAATTCTGATCGTAGGGCCAAGCTGGGTCGGTGACATGGTGATGGCGCAAACGCTGTTCCAGTGCCTGAAACAGCGACACCCGCAATGCGAAATCGATGTGCTGGCCCCTGAGTGGAGTCGGCCGATCCTTGAGCGCATGCCAGAAGTGCGCAAGGCCTTGAGCTTTCCGCTCGGCCACGGCGCGCTGGAATTGGCGACTCGCCGACGCATCGGAAAATCCCTGAAAGACCAGTACGATCAGGCGATTCTGCTGCCTAACTCGCTGAAGTCAGCGCTGGTGCCGTTCTTTGCCGGTATTGCGAAACGCACTGGCTGGCGTGGCGAATTCCGCTACGGCCTGCTCAACGACGTGCGGATTCTGGACAAGCAGAAGTACCCGCTGATGATCGAGCGTTTCATGGCGCTGGCGTATGACAAAGACGCCGAGATACCGCGTCCGTATCCAAAACCAAGCTTGCAGATTGAAACCGCTAGCCGCGAAGCCGCATTGGCCAAGTTCGGCCTGACCCTCGACCGCCCGGTCCTGGCCCTGTGCCCTGGTGCCGAGTTCGGTGAATCCAAGCGCTGGCCGTCCGAGCACTACGCCAAGGTCGCTGAAGCGAAGATTCGTGAAGGCTGGCAAGTCTGGCTGTTCGGCTCCAAGAACGACCACGCGGTGGGCGAAAGCATTCGCGAGCGGCTGATTCCGGGCCTGCGAGAAGAGTCGAGCAACCTGAGCGGCGCGACCTCGCTGGCTGAGGCGATTGATTTGCTGTCCTGCGCAGACGCCGTGGTCTCCAACGATTCCGGGCTGATGCACGTGGCTGCTGCGCTGAACCGTCCGCTGGTCGCTGTCTACGGTTCGACCTCGCCAGGCTTTACCCCGCCGCTGGCCGATTACGTCGAGATCGTGCAACTGGGCATCGAATGCAGTCCGTGCTTTGAGCGCACCTGCCGTTTTGGTCACTACAACTGCCTGCGTCTGCTGGAACCGGATTCGGTTATCCGCGCGTTGGGCCAGTTGGGCGGCACGCCGGTCGAGGTTGCCTGACTTGCGGGTACTGCTGATCAAGACTTCGTCGCTGGGTGACGTCATTCATACCCTGCCCGCGCTGACCGACGCCACACGGGCGATTCCCGGCATCCAGTTCGACTGGGTGGTGGAAGAAGGCTTCGCCGAAATCCCGACCTGGCACCCGGCGGTGGCTGGGGTGATTCCGGTGGCGATTCGGCGCTGGCGAAAAAATCTCTGGCAAACGTTCAAGAGCGGCCAATGGCGCCAGTTCAAACAGCGCCTGCGCGACACCCGTTACGACCTGGTGATTGACGCCCAGGGCCTGCTGAAAAGCGCGTGGTTGACTCGTTACGTCAAGGCGCCGATCGCCGGTCTGGATAAAGACTCGGTCCGCGAACCGCTGGCCGCTCGTTTTTACGATCGAACCTATCCCGTCGCCCGTGGCCAGCATGCGGTTGAGCGTACACGTCAGTTGTTTGCTCAGACATTGGGCTATCCGCTGCCGGAAGGGGTGGGTGATTACAGCCTCGATCGCAGCCGCTTGCAGGGTGTTGAGCGTGGCGCCGAAGACGCGGCGCCTTTCGTGGTTTTTTTACATGGCACCACATGGGACACCAAGCACTGGCCGGAGCTGTACTGGCGCCAGTTGGCCGAGCGCATGGTCGCTCAAGGCCTTGAAGTTCGCCTGCCTTGGGGTAATCCGGCCGAAAAGGCTCGCGCCGAGCGAATTGCCGAGGGCCTTGATAAAGCCATCGTGCTCCCCAAACTGAATCTGGCTGGCATCGCGCGGGAACTGGCAGGCGCTCAGGGCTGCGTCGCCGTGGACACCGGTCTTGGGCATCTTGCGGCAGCGCTCGACGTGCCGACCTTGTCGCTCTATGGCCCGACCAATCCCGGGTTGAGTGGCGCCTACGGCAAGTCGCAGGTTCACTTGGCGGGCGATTACCCCGCTTGCGCGCCGTGTCTGCAAAAGAAATGCACCTATCGCCCGACCGCTGAAGATCAGCGTCAGGTCGATACCGAACGCGAGTGGCCGATGTGCTTCACTCGCCTGAATCCCGAGCGAGTAGCGAGCCAACTGGGTTCGCTGTTGCTGGCAAAGGAACACCCGTGATGCAACTGGCATTCGTGCTTTATAAATACTTTCCCTTCGGTGGCCTGCAGCGTGATTTCATGCGCATTGCGCTGGAGTGTCAGCAGCGCGGGCATTCGATCCGCGTCTACACCCTGATCTGGGAAGGCGACGTGCCGCCCGGTTTCGAAGTGCTGGTGGCGCCGGTCAAGGCGATCTTCAACCATCGGCGCAACGAAAAGCTCACCGACTGGATGAACGCCGATCTGGCCAAACGCCCGGTGGATCGTTTGATCGGCTTCAACAAGATGCCCGGTCTGGACGTGTATTACGCCGCCGACGGCTGCTACGAAGACAAGGCGCAAAATCTGCGCCACGGCCTGTACAAATACTGGGGCCGCTATCGCCACTTCGCTGACTATGAGCGCGCGGTGTTCGCCAAAGATGCGAGAACCGAAGTGCTGATGATTTCCGAAGTGCAGCAGCCGCTGTTCATCAAGCATTACGACACGCCGCTCAAGCGGTTCCACCTGCTGCCGCCGGGGATTTCTCAGGACCGTCGCGCGCCTGCCAATGCAGCCGAAATCCGCGCTGACTTCCGTCGCGAGTTCAAGCTCGGTGAGGACGACTTGCTGCTGGTGCAGATTGGCTCGGGCTTCAAGACCAAGGGCGTGGACCGCAGCCTCAAGGCTCTGGCCGCACTGCCGTCCGAGCTGCGCAAGCGCACCCGCTTGTTCGTCATCGGCCAGGACGATCCGAAACTGTTCCAGATGCAAAGCACGGCACTGGGCCTGACCGACAACGTGACCTTCATGAAGGGCCGCAGCGACATTCCGCGCTTCCTGTTGGGTGCCGATCTGTTGATTCACCCGGCCTACAACGAGAACACCGGCACGGTGTTGCTGGAAGCGTTGGTTGCCGGATTGCCTGTGTTGGTCAGCGCGGTGTGCGGTTACGCCCACTACATCGCCGAGGCCGACAGCGGTCTGGTGCTGGATGAGCCGTTCGAGCAAAACCAGCTCAACCAGTACTTGGAACGCATGCTCAAGGATGACGCCCAGCGTGCCACCTGGGGCAAGAACGGGTTGGCGTTCGCCGATACGGCTGACCTTTACAGCATGCCGCAGCATGCGGCGGATGTGATTCTGGCGGAGCACCGCGGATGAAACTGATCCTTGAGGAACCCTTCAAGAGCCTCTGGGCCGGGCGCGATGCGTTCGAAGCCGTCGAGGAACTGCAAGGCCAGGTGTATCGCGAGCTGGAAAACCGTCGCACATTGCGCACTGAAGTCGATGGCAAGGGGTATTTCGTCAAGATCCATCGCGGCATCGGCTGGGGCGAAGTGGCGAAGAACCTGCTGACCGCCAAGTTGCCGGTGCTCGGCGCCGGTAAGGAATTCGAGGCGATCAACCGCCTGAAAGAAGTCGGCGTGCCGACCATGACATCTGTGGCCTATGGTGAACGCGGCAACAATCCAGCGGCGCAGCATTCCTTCATCGTCACCGAAGAACTGGCGCCGACTGAAAGTATGGAAGACGTCAGCCTGCATTGGGCGAAGCAGCCGCCTGAGCCACGTATGAAGCGGGCCTACATCGCTGAAGTCGCGCGCCTGGTCGGGATGATGCATCGCGCCGGGGTCAACCATCGTGACTGCTATCTGTGCCACTTCCTGCTGCACACTGACACGCCGGTCACCCCGGAAAGCTTCAAATTGTCGGTGATCGACCTGCACCGCGCCCAGACCCGTCCGCAGATTACCCAGCGCTGGCGCAACAAGGACCTGGCCGCGCTGTATTTCTCGGCGCTGGACATCGGCCTGACTCGTCGTGACAAACTGCGTTTCCTCAAGGGCTACTTTCAGCAACCGCTGCGCAAGATTCTGGTTGAGGAGTCGGCGCTGCTGGTCTGGTTGGAGGCCAAGGCCGAGAAGCTGTATCAGCGCAAACTGCGGTATGGGGATGCGCTCTGATGGCGGGTTGGAATCTGGAACCTGAGTATGCTGCGCTGGCCGGGGATTTTGGTTCGTTGGACGCAGTGTTTGCCTTGCGGGGCGAGCGCCTGACCCGCGACCCGCTGTCCGAAGTGATTCGCGTCGAGCGCGGCGGCATCAACTATTACGTCAAGCGTTACACGGCTGCGGGCAAAGGCCTGCGTCGCTATCTGGGGCGTCCTCGGGTCAAGTCCGAGTGGCAGAACCTCAAGCGCTTCGCCAAGTGGGGCATTCCGACCGCTGAAGTGGTGGCCTGGGGCCTTGAGCGCAAAGGCGCGGCCTATGATCGCGGTGCGTTGATCACCCGCGAGCTGCCGCGTACCGAAGACTTGTCTGAACTGGCGCGGCATCATGACCATCGTTTGAACGATCGATCCTGGGTCGATCGGATCAGTCAGCAAGTGGCGCGTTACACCCGCACGATGCATGACAACCATTTCACCCATAACGACCTGAAGTGGCGCAACCTGCTGGTGGACGATCAGTCAACGGTGTTCCTGATCGACTGCCCCAACGGCGCGTTCTGGGTCAGCTTCATGCTGCGTTATCGCATCACCAAAGACTTGGCCTGTCTGGACAAGGTGGCCAAATATCACCTGTCGGCCACCCAGCGCCTGCGCTTTTATCTGCAATACCGGGGGCGTGAGCGCCTGAACGATTCAGATAAAAAGCGCATTCGCCACATCGTCAGCTTTTTCGAGGGGCGCGAATGAGTGTTTTCATAGCCGATGCTGATCGCGCACTGTTGGAGCGCCATGGCCTGGCGGATTTCGATTCGCTGTGGGACGTACAGCTCGATGCCGTGGACGAACCCAACACTGGGCGGGGTGGCTGGAGCAGTGTGTTCCGTCTGGAGCTTGAAGGGGCGGGGTATTACCTCAAGCGCCAAAGCAATTACCTGACCTACACCCTGCATCACCCGTTTGGCGAGCCGTCCTTTTCTCGCGAGTTTCGCAACATCAGCCTGTACCAGAAGCTCGGCATTCCCGCGCTGCATGCGGTGTTCTACGGCGAGAAGAAAGTCGATGGCGAGCGTCGAGCGATCTTGATGACCCGCGCGCTGGACGGCTGGACCGATCTCGATACGTTGCTGACGCAGTGGGATGAGGCGGCTGCTACGCAGCGTCTGGCCATTCTGCAAGCCTGTGGACAACTGGCGCGTACGCTGCACAAGGCCGGGCAAGTGCACGGCTGTTTCTATCCCAAGCATATTTTTCTCAAGGCCAGGGGCGGCGGGTATCAGGCGCAGTTGATTGACCTTGAGAAAACGCGCAAGTCGATTTTCGGCCAGCGTGACCGGGTCAAGGACATCGAGCCGCTGTTGCGTCGCGCGCCGATGTGGACCGAGGCCGAAATCCGCGAGCTGCTTGCTACTTACCTGCAAGCGCCGAGCGACAGCGGGCTGGTGGAGGCCTGGTGGCAGCGGCTGGCCAAACGCGGCAGCCATAAACGCAGCGGCCGCTGATCTCAGGGGGGCGTCGATCTTTTGTGGGAGCCGGTTTGCTGGCGAATGCGTCGGATCAACGGCATCATGGGTGGCTGATACGCCGCTTTCGCCAGCAAGCCGGCTCCCACGCCCTTCGGGCAGAAGCGGTCTGCATTTGATTTGAAGATTGACCGAAGAGGACGCCGATGCGTTTGTCTGAACTGAAAAACGCCGGTCGCACTCCGGCACTGCCCATGAGCATCGCCTTGGCAGATGCCGCCGGGCCTGCCGAGTTGCAGTTGCTCAGCCTGCTGCGTGTGCTGCCGGGCCAACGCTATGTGGGGGCCGGGATCTGGCGCGGGCGCCCTGTGTTGGCCAAATTGCTGGTTGGCCAAAAGGCGCCCCGGCACTTTCAGCGCGAGCGTGCCGGAGTGCAATTGCTCGCAGAGCAGGGCTTGACCACGCCGTTGCTGCTGGCCGAGGGGCTTCAGGAAGGCGAGGGTGGCTGGCTGTTGTTCGAGTTTCTCGATCAGGCCGAATCGCTGGGCGAGGCTTGGAAATCCGTCGAGCATCTGCCCCCACTCGCCGATGAGCAAATCGCCGTGCTGAGCGAAGCCCTCGCGGCAGTCGGGCAGATGCACGCCAAAGGCTTGTGGCAAGAAGACCTGCATCTGGACAACTTACTGCGCCAGAACGGCAATCTGTACCTGATCGACGGCGCTGGCATTCGCGCTGAAGAAGCGGGCAAGCCGCTGTCTCGTCAGAAAGTGCTGGAAAACCTCGGTGTGTTCTTCGCCCAGTTGCCCAAGGCGCTGGCGCCGTTCACCGAAGAACTGTTGGTCTACTACCTGCTGAGCAACGGCGAGCATGCGCTGCCGGTGGAGGCCTTGCAAAAGCAGATCGACAAGGTCAGCGCCTGGCGTCTCAAGGATTACCTGATCAAAGTCGGGCGCGAGTGCAGCCTGTTCAGCGTCTTCGATGGCCCGTTCAAGCTGCGCGCGATTCGTCGTGAAGAAGAGGCTGCGATGCTGCCGGTGCTCGACAGGGCCGATGCGCTGATCGACAGCGGTCACCTGTACAAGACCGGCGGAGCAGCGAGTGTCGCCAAGGTTGAGGTCAATGGCCGTGAGCTGGTGATCAAACGCTACAACATCAAGAACTTCGCCCACTGGCTCAAGCGCTTCTGGCGCCCAAGTCGCGCGTGGCTTTCATGGCGCGAAGGCAATCGCCTAATGTTTCTTGGTATCGTCACGCCCAAACCTCTGGCGTTGCTGGAGCAGCGTTTTTTCTGGTTACGCCGCAAAGCCTATTTGGTCACCGAATATCTGCCAGGGCCTGACATCATCGAGCGCTTCGCGCCTTACGTCGCCTCGGGCGATGCGCCGGAAAGCGAGTTGCAGGCGCTGGATACGCTGTTCGCCCAGTTGCTGCGCGAACGCATCAGTCATGGCGATCTGAAGGGCCATAACGTGTTCTGGCATCAGGACCGCTGGGCACTGATCGACCTCGATGCTATGTGTCAGCACAATTCGCAAAGCACCTTCGCAGCGGCCTTTGCCAAGGACCGCGCCCGTTTCATGCGCAACTGGCCTGCCGACAGTGCGCTGCACCAGCTGCTGGAGCAGCGCCTGCCGAAAGCGCCTTGATCGTCAGGCGACGCGGGTCAGGTTGATGTCCTCCAGGGCCTGTAGCAGCGCGTCGATGTCGTCGTAGGATTGTAAGTGCACAGCCGACCAGGTCGGGCGATCCACGTAGACTTTGCCTGCGGAATTGATTTGCACGGGCGTGTGATGAAGGGCTTGATCACGCGAGCGATGGATGATGGTGTGCACATTGCCCCGCTGCTCCGTCACGAACATGCCAGGCCTTGAAAGACGTTGTTCCAGCGGCAGTGGTTGTGGCGGTCTGATCACGATGGGGTTTTTCGGGATTTCCATATCCAGTCGGAAATCCCCCTTCAGAAACACTTCTCGATTGCTCAATGGCAAGCGCACGTTTTCGCCCGTATCCACGCTGGCACCGGCTGCCGAGCCTGAGGGTACATCGAAAACGTGAACGCCGATGGCGCCTTCAAGCTCGGCAATGCCGGGCACGCTTTCAACGAAAGTGTTGGCGTGGCTATTGCCTACCAGCGCAACCCACTTGTGTTTGCCCATGACGGCCTGATGACGACGAATCGTCCGGGAGGCGAAGTAATTCATCATCTGTTGACGCGTGGTGGATACCGTCTGAGCGAGGCCTTTGAGGTGGTAGCTGGCGGCACAGTCGATCGCACGGATTTCAATGCCGTGCTGACGAGCTCTCAGGACAAGCTTTTCGAAGGTGTAGACCTTGGCGGGATCGGTCAGGTGGCCGTTGTCGAGCACTTTCAGGGCGTGCAACAGGCGTTTGCTCATCTGGCCCGTCTCGAAGAAACGGTCGAGATCGGCCTGATGAAGGTCGGTCAGCAGGTGCTCCATGTACAACGTCTTCACATTCTCCTCAACGAGCAGATCCATATGCTCAATGATGAATTTCTTGCTGCCGATGGACGAGTGAAACTCACCGACCACCATGCCATCGGTTTCCTGATACAGGCGACGGATGAAGGTGGCATTGTCTGGCTGCGGGATCACCGAGGGCATCGCCGGTCGCTTCGCAAGCGTTACGGTGATCACGCGGCGGGCATCTGTTTGCAACGTTGAACGAAGCTCGGAGAAGTTGGCCTGCAGTGACATCAGACGCTCGTCGGTGAAGAAGTAGTGTGTATCCATCCCTCTGCGTTGCAGGTAGATCATTTCGTAGAGCGTATCTCGGGTCTCCAGCGGAATTTCGTAGGCGGCGTCGGCCAGTGACTGCTGAAGCGCTGTCGGTGGCGTGTTGGCTGTCCAGTGTTCCGGGTTGATGCGCTGCCAGCCTGATACGTCATTCCACTGAAAGCCGCTTTCGGTGTTCTGGAGGTCTGCATTTCGGGTTGTCGCAACGGTATCCAGGTCAAGTCGCAGATCCGGCATGGCAGGCTGCCGAGTGGGCGGCTCGCTGAGAAACTTGATTTTGAAATCGCTGTGATCGGTGAGGTCGTTGTTCCGGGTGACCCGCATCATCGGCCCAGCCACCTGGTCATCGACGTGGATGCTGATTGCGCCTTCCAGTTCTGCGATGCCTGGGATCTGGTCATGGGTGGTCGCAAGCCTGTGCTCCAACAGCGCGACCCAGCGCGTGTTCGCGTTCGCTTCCACATCGGAGCTGATGACCTTATGGCCGAAGTAATTGCTCATTTTTTGAGCGGCCGTTGCGTCTTCGGTAGCCGCCGCAACCGGGTGCGCATCCAGCGGATAGCTGGTGGACGCGCTGAACGGGCGCACGTCGATGTTGTGGCGATGGGCTTCCTTGATCAGGTGGTAGTAGTCGTACTCGTTGCTCAGATTGTCCAGTGCGCCACCGTTGACGGTTTCGAGATAGTGTTTTATCTCGTGCGAACCCGTGCGCACCTTCGCCCCTTTGGCGCGGTATTTCGCCAGTTTGCGCAGGTGTTTGTCGGTCAGCAGGTGCTGAATGTACAGCACCTCCACGCCCTGCTCCGCGAGTTTGGGCATGTGCCGCATTAGCAGGCGTTTGCTGGTGATGGATTTGGGCGCCTCGCTGAAGACCAGCCCGTTGCTGTGGGTAAACGCGTTTTCCAGGAAGCTGCCTACCGTCGTTGAGTCATGGATTTCAGGCAGTGTCGGCCGGGCCGGTAGCGGTATAGAGGCAGAAAAGAAGGCGTCAGCGTCACGATAGAGATTGGCCCTCAGCGTGGTATAGATGTTGCGCATCTGAAGGTAATAGGCCTCGAAAAACTCATCGAATCCGGGGCCGAGCGAGTCGAGCTCATCGGTGCCCAGAATGACATCCAGATGGTGTTGCAGCTTTTTCGGTACCTCGTAATCGTGCAGGCTGCTGCCCGCCGTCTGGCTCCCCGCTGCCTCTTCGGGCAGTGGCCTGTAGTTGCCTGGCACATCGTCCGCCCCTCCACGCAGGGCTGGTCGTGCGATCAGTTGCCATTGCCCCTTGTCGTTCAGCCGGACGGGTTGTCGGCCAAAGAACGCGAACGGATTGGCCGGATCTACGATGGCCCAGACACGGGCGCGAGGGTCGTACTGCACCTGATAGACAAGGTCGTTCATGGTGATGAAGCACTTGCCGTTGCCGACATATATGCCCGCAGCGTGGCCTTCGGTGACGGGGTGAAGCGATGAAAGCGGCAGATCAACAGCTCGATTGGCGTAGACCGGGGTTGGTGCTGTGGCGGTGGAGGTGATCGCGGGTTCCAGCGGCTGCCATTGCCCGGCGGCGTTTCTGACGGCGTATTGCCCTGTGGCGAAGGCATCATCGGCTTCAAATCCCGCATTGACGTAAACCTGTGCGCGCCCCTGCGCATCCGGGCGGGCCACCAGATACGGCTCGTCCTGAATCTCGACGGGATGCAACGTTTGCCGAACGGGTCGCCCCTTTGTGCGTTCAGCGCCAGTCAGCAATGATCGCGACTTGGCGTCCCGTGCCAATTGACGCGCAACACCGCCAAAACCCTTCAGGCCAACCGTGAAATCGCCCGCCGCACCTGCGATGTTCAGAACGGACGCCAGAATGAATGCGCCTGCCTCATCCGGTGTTTCACCTGTCAGTGTTTGCAGGGCTTTCAGGTTGTCGCGTAACGACAAGGCGACGCCAACTGTAAAGCTGGCAGGGGGAAAGGGCAGCGTAACGAGGGTGGCGATCACATCAATGCTGTTCCAGATCAAGCGACTCAGCATGTCATGACGACCGGTTGTCGTTTCTTCCACGTCGCGCAATTTGCGCTCCAGGGGGCGGTTGAAGCAGATGTGCGCAAAGTCCTGAATCGAGGCTTTCGGCAGGAACGGGGCTTTGTGGGCGTTCCCGTTTTTCATGTCGTTGAGGAAAAAGGACAGCAGCCGTCGGGCCTTCAGCCGGCAGCGGTCCTTGTAGTAATCGATCATCCCCGACGAGTTAAGTGATTCAACGAACGTGCTGAACAGGCGGAACTCGATGCCGTCTGGTGCACCGGGGGTGTACAGCAACGCGGAAAGCCGGGACTCGTTCGAGATAAGGGCGAAGCACCCTTGCACGGTTTCCAGATGCGTGACGTTCGTGTCGGCGATGACCAGTTGGTCGATCAGCTTCAATCGGGATGCAATGAAAGGTTTGTCCACGTGGATTTGTAGCGGATACACCGGGTAACGGCCTCGTGACTCGACATCGTCATGGCGCAAGGCGTCAATGATTGGCGTGAGCCATTGATAACGCGATTCATCGATGTGCCCCTTCAAGAGACTGCGCAACGCAGCCGACTGCATCTGCAATTGTGTGATCACAGCGCTTGCCTTGCGTCGGTATTCGTAGCCAGTCGAGGTCGGGGCGAGCAGCGTGGTACTGATCAGGAGCGCGTACTGGTCGGCGAGCCATTTGCCCCGTACCGATCCCGCCACCAGGGCGGGTGTGAGGTGGCTCAGGTCGACACCTTCCGGTCCTTTGAAGCTGGCCGTGGTGTCGGCAGTCGGAGTGAGCAGGCTGATGCTGTCGTCATAACCGTTGCGCAACATTTGCGTGTAAGTCAGTGTTTCCCTAGGTGTGATGATGAGCACTTGATCCGGATCGACGGTGCCCTCAGGGGTGTTCAGCAACTGATTTATTTTTTCGCTGGCGCGGCGGTGCACGTACTTTTCGAACGCCTCGACGGCGGTATGGGGTTGGTTCTGGTAGTGATCCAGCGCACCTTGAAGCGTGTCTTCCAGCGCGGTTAATTGTTGGCGCTGTGACAGGCTGGCATTCCGGTACCAGGCCGGTGTATGGGCGTCGAGCTCGGCGCGGGCGACGTTCAATTGCTGATCGAGCAGGGCCTGCAATGCGCGCTCGTAGCTATCCAGCGAGGTCAGTTGCATGAAGTCCGCTTCAGGAAAAGGCTTCAGGCTCAAACCGGCCAGGGTGGCGGCGAGTTGTTCGCGTTCAGGGCCGGGTACCTGATTGAGCAGGTAGTCGGTCATCTGCGTGTCCGCCGTCCAGCTCACCAGTTCATGAAGCAGGCGGGTCTCATCATCAAACCCTTGAAGCTTCTGCGAGCGTGGCGCATGCGAGGTGAACAGGACCAGTCGCTCAAGCACACCGGAGGGGCTCTCCTTCCTGAATACCAGCGTGTGCCCCAAAGCCTGGAGGCGGTTGAGCGAGATCTGTTGAACACTGTGCCCCGGTGGCAGGCTGGCTGTCGCGCAGGTGATGCGCTCTATCAGCGTGAGGTCGCTGGCATCGATATGCCCTTGCATTCGTGCGGCGTAGATCGCTTCGGCGATTTGCAGCTTGAGCACTTCGCACATCTGTCGCTGATTGGCCGGCCGCGCGTGGAGCCTTTCTCGATACTCGCCATACCCGTTACGCAGGCTCAAGCGGTTGATCAGCCTTGCCAGATACTCGGGTGTCAATGAGGTGTGCGCAGTGCTGGCAGGCTGGCCGTCAACCGTGATGGTGGTGCCAGTTGCGAACTCGGAATCGCTCCGTTCGTCCCTGGGGTGCAGGCCATGAAGTGCCAGCGCTGTCAGTGTGCGTGTCAGGGTGTAGTGACCGAGATTGTCAGGCAGTGAACGCTGCGTGGTGAGCACGATCGTATCGGGCGACAGGTCAATGCCGAGGTCGTTGGCGAGGCTGTTTTGCAGAGTGGTTCGGGCGTAATGCTCTGCCGATTGTGCGCCGTTGAGCATGCCGGACAGTACGTCGCGGGCGTGATCGTAGCGGTTCAGGCATGCGCTGTAGGCTGTGATCTGCGCGTCACTGGCCGATTTGATCCAGTCCGGCAGCGTGGAGCGTGTTGTACGTCTGATGAGCACATGCTCGCGGCGGTCCAGTATTGCAGCCGGGCCGATCAACCCCCCGAGTCGGATAGCGCTTGCGAACTGTAGCGCATGGCGCTGTGGATCTGAGTCAAGCCCCTCGTTGGAAACGTAGCGCACATCTTCGCGCTGCTTGTCGATCTGACGCTCGACCGCGTGCCGATAGGGGGCTGTGTTGATGAGCTGGAGCTGTATGTGCGCTTCATTGAATGCGTCCAGCGACAGATCCGAATCGCTTGTCACGGCACGGATTGCGGCCTGGTGGCGCAGGTCTGTGTTGGCAAGCACGGTCCAGCGCTGCGTTTCGTCGTTGAGCCAGTTCGCCAGGGTCTTGCGCATGGTTGCGTGGGAGGTGTGTTCCGTCAGCCCGCTGCCCGGCAGAGCCAGCAATGTACGGCCTGAAGCCGTGCTCATGACCAGTGCACCTTTGATTTCTGCAAGCGACTGCTCATTAAGCTGGACTGACAGGGCGTGGCTGATCACTGAGTCAGGTGCCGTTGGCGACTCGGCGTCTGCCAGGCATTGCTTCGCCTCAGGTTGCAATTCCCCCTCATATTCCTTGAGCGTGGCTTCATCACGCAGCGCGCGCTTCAGGCGAGCGGCGAACAAGGTTGTTCGGCTTTGCTCCAGTGCACTGGGGGCTTGCCAGTAGTGATCAAGCGCTTTGATCAGATCGACCAGAAGCAAGGTGACCTGTGCGTGGTCTTTGGCTTGCAACGCGTCGAGCATGGCCTGCCCTGGCGTCGGTAAATGCTTCAGCTCTTTGAACAGAAGGGTGGCGGTCTGATCCAGTTGTGTGAGCGCGTCGGACGCTTCGATGTATTGCGCGGTAGACGATGTTCGAACGGGGGTATAGGTCTGCATAAAGTCCTGATTCCTGAGTGACCCTTTGGGCAAGGGCGCCATGGCGCGGAGAAGTCCGCGTGTTTCATGGGTTCAATCAATCACGACTGATCAGGGGCCAGGGGGTAGATATGTATTGCATGGTGCCGATTATTTGCTCAGCGCCATATCCCGTTTCATTACGCTATAATCCCGCCCTTTAGCTGCCCGCCGCCCATGCGCCGGGCACACCTTATTGATCAGGCGCACGACGCCTGTTGCAGACTTGAGAGGCTAACCCCCAGTGGCATTGACGATCCTTGGCCTGTCCGGCGCCCTTAGCCATGATCCTTCCGCAGCCCTGTACATCGACGGCAAGTTGATCGCGGCGGCCGAAGAAGAACGCTTCGTGCGCGACAAGCACGCAAAGAACCGCATGCCGTATGAGTCTGCGAAGTTCTGCCTCGAACAAGCAGGCATCAAGCCCTCCGATGTCGACGTCGTGGCCATTCCATTCGCCCCGATCAGCCTGTTCGGTGAAGCTCGCTGGCACTACGCCAAACGTTACTGGTATGCCCCGGACCGCGCCCTTGACGCGATCCTGATGGGCAACCGTCGCTACAAGCGCTATCGCAACAAGATCGTCTGGTGCCTTGAGCAACTGGGCTTCGATCCGAAGAAGATCAAGATCGAGCCGGTCGAGCACCACTTGGCTCACGCCTCCAGTGCCTACCACTGCTCGGGTTTCAAAGAGAAAACCGCGATTCTGGGCATCGATGGCAAGGGTGAGTACGCCACCACATTCTTCGGCTACGGCGAAAACGGCAAGATCCACAAGATCAAAGAATTCTACGACCCGGATTCTTTGGGCGGCCTGTACGGCGCGATTACCGAATTCCTCGGTTTCGAAATGCTCGACGGCGAATTCAAAGTCATGGGCATGGCGCCGTATGGCGACGCCAGCAAGTACGACTTCTCGCGTCTGGCCAGCTTTGAAAACGGCGAGCTGGTGATCAACACCGAATACGCCAACGTTATTGGCTTGCGCCGCTATAAAGAGAAGGGCAAAGGCTTCTACTTTTCGCCGAAGCTGATCGAGTGGCTGGGGCCGAAGCGCGAAGGCGACATCGCCGACGAGCCTTACATCCATTACGCGGCGAGCATGCAGGCGCTGTTCGAGAAGCTGGCGCTGCAGATGATGGATCACTATCTGGGTGACATCCTCAAGGAAACCGGCAAGATCGCCTTCGCGGGCGGCTGCGCACTGAACGTCAAACTGAACCAGAAAATCATCGCCCGTCCTGAAGTCAAAGAGCTGTTCGTACAACCGGCGTCCGGCGACGCCGGTACGGCGGTAGGTGCGGCCGCTTACGTTTCGCACCAGCGCGGCGTGCCGGTCGAGAAGATGGAACACGTCTACCTCGGCCCTTCGTACAGCAACGAAGACGTGATCGCGGCCTGCGCCCGTCACCCGAGCCAGCCGAAGTGGCGCAAGCTGGAAAACATGCCGGAGCAGATCGCCAAGATCATGGTCGATGGCAACCCGGTGGCCTGGTTCCAGGGTCGCATGGAGTTCGGTCCGCGCGCGTTGGGCGGTCGTTCGATTATCGGTTGCCCGAGCGTGGAAGGTGTGGCTGACCGCATCAACCACCAGATCAAGTTCCGCGAGCGCTGGAGGCCTTTCTGCCCGTCGATGCTCGACACCGTTGCGCCACAGATGATCAAGATCGATCACCCTGCGCCGTTCATGACCTTCACCTTCGAAGTGGCAGAAGAGTGGAAAACCCGCGTTCCGGAAGTCGTCCACGAAGATGGCACCTCCCGTGCCCAAGTGCTCAAGCGCGAGTACAACCCGCGCTACTACGACATGATGAAAGCGCTGGAAAACCTGACCGGCAACGGCGTGTCGCTGAACACCTCGCTGAACCGTCGTGGCGAACCGATGATCTGCTCGCCGACCGATGCCCTGAACATGTTCTTCGGCTCGGACCTGCAATACCTGATCATGGAAGACATTCTGGTGGTCAAAGACGGCGCGGACGCTTATGACACGCTCGGCTGAGCGCCATGTGTTGCAGTTCTGTCACGGCTATGACGGGCCGTTTCTCGACTGCGCTCGTCAATACGCCAGCCTGTTCGCGGGCAAGGGATACCGGGTTACCACGGTATTTCTGACCGGTGCTGCCGATTCCGACGTCGCCAAAGGCTGTGCGTCGGATGAAGTGCTGTTCATGGAATACAGCTCCAAGGCCATTCGTGGCCTTAAGCTGGGTGCCATCCGCGACCTGCGCAAAATCGCCGCATCCCGGAATTTTGCGTTCTGTATTGCTCATCGTTTCAAACCGATCTACATCGCTTTGCTGGGCACCCGTTTGCCAGTGATCGGCGTGCATCACGCGTTTGGTGATTATCAGCGCCGCAGCCGCAAGCTGTTCGCGCACCTTTTCCGCATGCGCCTGAGCCTGCTTGGGGTATCAGATGCCGTGCGTGACGACATGCGCCAATGCCTGCCGAAATGGCCGACTGGCCGAATCCAGACGCTCTACAACCGCATCGACGTCCAGGCGCTTGCCGACACGCAGTTGCCGCGAGAGCAGGCCCGAGAAGCCTTGGGTTTGCCCCAGAATGCGTGGATCGTCGGTAACGTCGGCCGCCTGCACCCGGACAAGGATCAGGCCACCTTGCTGCGTGGTTTCGCGCAGGCGTTGCCTAATCTGCCTGCCGACAGCGAGTTGGTCATTCTGGGCAAGGGGCGTCTGGAGCAGGACCTCAAAGAGCTGGCGATGGAGCTGGGCATCGGTCGGCACGTCCTGCTGATGGGCCAGGTGCCGCAGGCCAGTCGTTACTACAAGGCATTCGACGCGTTTGCCCTGAGTTCCGATCACGAACCCTTCGGCATGGTGTTGCTGGAGGCCATGGTCGCAGGAGTGCCGCTGATTGCCACGGCCGCAGGCGGGGCGAAGGAAGTCGTCGAAGGCGTGGGGATTCTCTTCCCGCTGGGTGATGCCGAGCACCTCGCCCAAGGTCTGGTTCATCTGTCGCGACTCGACGCCGAACAGCGCCAGTCCTGTGCGGACATGATGCGGGTTCGTTTGCATGAGCGCTTCTCCGATGAGGCCGTGCGCAACGTCTTTTGGCGTTTGCCACAAGTCAACGACCTGACGGCGGAGTACTGATGCTCAATCGTTTTCAAGCCTGGCGCGAACGTGGCTGGACGGCTATTGACGCGCCTGCCTATACGCAAGCCTGGCAACGTTTCGGCGGCAGTGTCGCGACCCATCCCCAAGTGGTCGAGCGCCTGGCGTCATTGGCCGAAATTCCTGTCCGTTATCTGGGCTGGCAGCAGGGCGGTGAGCTGAAAGCCGCGATCCCGACCTGGGGTCGCTCGCTGGCACTGTCCAAGGACGTGCTGAAAAGCCATGGCAAGAAAGGGCTATTCGATCTGGGCAATGCCGAGTTGATTCTGCCTGCTGCTGTCGACGCCCAAGCCCCGTTGCGCCATCGCGGGCGTTACCTGTCGGAGCTGAGCCAGGGGCGCATCGCCACGCTCAAGCCGCAGACCGAATCTCTGGCGATGGCCCGCGCGCCGGAAGACCTGTCCAAGAAATTTCGTTACAACCAACGTCGCGAATTGCGCCTGCTTGAAGAGGCGGGCGGTGTCGTTCGTCCGATCACTGACTTCAGCAGCGCCGACATCGCGCGCATGTACTGCGACCTGTTTCAGCGCCGTTGGGGCTTTGCGGCCACGGGGGCCGAGCGCATGGCAGACGTCATCGAGCTGCTGCGCGAGCTGCTGATCGGCTCGGTGATTTTCCTGAAGGATGCGCCGATTGCCATTCAACTGATCTACCGTGTCGAAGCCCCTGAATGGATCAGCGTCGAATACATCAACGGTGGCGTTGACCCCGAAACCCGCGACTTCAGCCCCGGCAGTGTGTTGAGCTTCCTCAACACACAAAGCGCCTGGGAAGATGCTCGGGCGCGGAACAAGGCGCTGCGTTTCTCCTTTGGTCGCGCCGATCGTGAATACAAGGATCGTTGGTGCAACCCCGTACCGGTATTTCAGCGTTGAGCCGTAAACAGGAATTGCTCAAGCGCCACCGCCGCAACAAGCGGATGGCGTTGCTGGTCGCGTTGGTGCTGCTGGTGCTGGTCGGCGTGCTGGTCGCCTGGTGGCTGCCGCTGCTGCTGGCGGTGCTGGGTTGGGTTGCCCACGAAGCTTGGTTTTCCGATCACCTGTTTTACTCGCCGGGCGATGACTATCAGTATCAATTGCCGACGAGCCACGAAGTGACGGGTGTGGCGCTGCGGGGTGACGCGTTGACGTTCGACTCGCCGCTGGCATTGAACGGCGATGAAACATTGGTGCTGGCGTTGTCGATCAAAAGCTCGTGGCTGGGGCGTTTTCTCGATCCCGCTGTCGAGTTGAGCGGGGGAGCGCTTCGCGACAGCCAGGCATTCGAGCGAGGTGTCGATGGCTTGCGTTATCTCAACCTGACGGGATTCGCCTCATCGTTGGGTGCGCTGCGTATTCGCGGGCGCCGTTGCAGCATTCAGAGCCAGCCGCGGCTGTGGTCATTCCGGCATGAAGACGCCCGCCGCCAGCGCGTCATGGTCATCGCCCCTCATGCCGATGACGCTGAGCTGGCCGCGTTCGGACTGTACAGCCAGGCCGATGAAAGCTGGATTGTCACTCTGACTGCTGGTGAGATCGAGGCCGAGCACTACCAGCAAATGGGCATGAGCCCTGCTGACGCGGCACGTACGAAAGGTCGACTGCGCGCCTGGGACAGCATCACCGTGCCGCGTTGGGCTGGTGTGCCGGAATCCCGCTGTATCCAACTGGGCTACTTCTGCCTTCAGCTCCCGGCGATGCAGGCCGCGCCCGATCAGCCGATTGCCTCGCGCGAAGCTGATTTGAGCGATACGCGGCTGTTTCGTCAGTTCAACACATTGCCGTTGCCCGGCGATGTCGACGGCGCGCCAACCTGGAACAACCTGATCGCCGACCTGCGTGCGCTGCTGCTTCACGCCAGGCCGCAAGTGCTGGTCATGCCGCACGCGACCATCGACCCACACCCCGATCACATCTGCTCGCAAGCTGCTGTGCTGGAGGCCTTGAAGGGGTTGGACTGGCAGCCGAGCGTGATACTCGGCTATGCCAATCACCTTCACGACAACGACCGCTGGCCAATGGGCAATGCGTATAGCGGTGTGGCCTTGCCGCCGGTATTTGATCCATCGCAGCCGTTGGTGCCGTACAGTATCGAGCTCAATACCGAGCAACAACGAGACAAGGCCATGGCCTTGGGTATGATGCACGACCTGCAGCCGCCCCCCCCGCTCAAACGTCGCGTGCGGCGATGGTTGCAGAGGATCCTCGCCGCGCGGCAGTGGCCCGCCGAGGGTGAAAATGAGTTTTTCAGAAAGGCTGTGCGTCGCCACGAGCTGTTCTGGCGCAGAGAGCTCTGACCGCCCTTGAGTCCCGCTCAGGGACTTGATGTGGCCGGGCTGACAATGATCGGTTTAGTAGGGAAGCCCATGAAGGTTTTATTTCTGGTCCAGAAAGAGCAACGCGCCATTCTGGATCGTTTGTATGATGGCGTTGCCTCCAACTGCGAATGCGATCTGCGCTGGCTGAGCTCCGACGAGCAACGTAACCTGCGCCGCTATTTTCGCCAGCACGTGGACGTCACGAAGTACGATCGCATTGTGTTCTTCCTGCGCTTCAAGCAAGAGATTCGGCAGGCAAGTTTCATTCGTACGGTGCCAAATCTGGTGATCCTCGAACACGATGCCTACCAGAACTACATTCCCTGCAAGTACACCGGCAAGTTCAGTGCGCACTACCGCAAGCTGCCTTGGGTGCGTGTCCTCAGCTCCGGTTACGTGGTCAGTGAGCGCCTGCGCGGTGAAGGGTTCGACGCCGTTTTTGTACCAAAAGGCTACGACCAGACATTGCTGAGCGAGCAAGGGCGCGAGCGTGATATCGAACTGGCTTTCGTCGGCAGCACCAACAGCGTTGCTTACAGCGGGCGCAAGGCATTGCTCGACGAATTGGGGCAGGTCGAGAAGCTGGTCGTCACCCGTACCAAGTCGGGTGAGGAATATTGCGATACGTTGAACCGCATCCGTTTCTTCGTCAGTGCCGATGTCGGGATGGGCGAATACATGATCAAGAATTTCGAGGCGATGGCGTGCGGATGCGTGCTGTTTGCCTATGATCAAGGTGATGCGGAAAATCGGGCATTGGGCCTGAAAGACATGCACAACGTCGTGTTCTATAGCGATATCCCTCAATTGAGGGAAAAGCTCGCTGTGTTGCGCGACGACCCGTCGCTGGCGGCGCGTATTGCGGCCAATGGGCGTGATCTGGCAGTGTCGCAGTTCAGTTTCGCGGCTATCGGTGCGCGAATCGTTCGGGAACTTGAACCTGCTTTGCGCCGACAGGCGCCATTGAGCTGGATTGAGAAGGTGCGGGCGGCGCTAGGGGTTTGATATGGAAGGCTTATTTTGTAACAATAATGATATTAAATTGACATGCGTGCCCCCCTTCCTGCTTGCATTTTTTTCGTTTGGCGATCGCAGTCTCGGTGACGACAACCGCATAATGAGCGGCTGCGCCTCACCCGGAGAAGCCAGGAACCGAGTACACACATGAAATGGCCTTTAGTCTCGATTCTGGTTCCTTGCTTCAACCACGAGCGCTATATCGAAGAGTGTCTGTTGAGCATTCTTCAGCAGGACTACGAAAACTTTGAGTTGATCGTCGTCAACGACGGCTCGACGGACAGCAGCGCGGAAAAAATCGAAGCGTTGCAGAAGGTTCATGGTTTTCAGTTCTATCAGCAGCACAACCAGGGTGTGAGTGCCGCGCTCAATCATGCGCTGAGTCACGCTCGTGGTGAGTTCATCATCACTCATGACTCGGATGATGTGATGCTGGCAGGTCGTCTGCGTCGCCAGATCTCCTACATGGTCGAACACGCAGACGTGGGTTTGCTCGGCGCCAAGGTCATTTATATCGACTCCAACGGCAAGCCGATCAAGCACAAGGTCTCCGATAGCAAACAGATCAAACGATGGAGCTTCGAAGAGCTTCTCGCGGATGCGTACGCCGTCGGTGCGCCAGTGGCAGTGTATCGGCGTGACGCGATCGACAAAGTGGGCGGTTATGACCCGACGATCAAGGTCCAGGATTTTCAGATGACGCTGAAAATCGCGAGGGCGGGTTATAAGGTCGACATCCTTCCTGATCGTGTAACGCTTTATCGTCGTCACGAGACCAATATTTCCAAGACCGCCTACAAGAGCCAACTGGTCTACGACTTGAAGGTCATTGACGCTTACAAGGAAAGTCCCGCGTATGAGTCAGGGCGTTTGGCGATCATCAACAAGGCGCTAAAAGAGTCGGTCGTCGTGGACAAGAAATTTGCCCGTGACCTGTTCGCAAGTGTCCCCGTTTTTCGCTGGAACCGCGTGACCTGGAAGCGCTTCAGGCACTTCGTTTTTAAACACAACAAACCTAAGGGTGCGCGTTGAGTCGTTCGTCGCATGGTCAGCAGGCCTTAACACACGTAGTTTCCAGCGGTGGCAGTCAAGTCCGCTCGATTCTGGATCATTTGGGCATTGGCGGTATGCTGCTGGCCTTTGGTCTGTTCTGGAGCGTCGCAGGGGTCGTACTGACGCCAACGATGAAGTTCTATTCCTGGCTGATGACTGCCTTTGTATACGTGCCTTGCCTCTATCTGGTGGTCAGGTATTTCCATGAGTTTCGCCATACCGTCCTCAACCGCCGAGAGCTTTGGCTGTTTCTGGCGCTGTTCACGTGGTCGTTGATTTCTCTGAGTTGGAGTACTGACGCGGAACGATACTTGACCATCATCAAGCGCGAGTTGTTTTTCCTGCTCTTGATTCTGGGATGGATTGTCTGGGGGCGTACGTTCAATCGTCCGTTGCAGAGCATGATGATCATGTGGGGCGCACTGGGTGGCCTCTATTCATTGGCTTGCCTGATCAGCTACCCGATGCGCGGCATTGATCGCATGTACGGCTTTGGTGGTTTTCTGGATAACCCCAACCCGGCGGGTTACACCATTGCCGCACTGTTGGTGTTGAGTTGCACCTGGTGGCCAAGAAGTTTGAACGGTCGCGTCTTGTGGGCGTTGCTCCAAGCTTGTTCGGTGGCTTTCGTCATCATGACGGGGAGCAGGGGTTCATTGCTTTCTCTGATGGCCGTCGCATTCGTGGCGCTGGTGCTGGGGGGCAATCGTCTCTATCGCCTGCTGGCGATTGGCGCATTGGCCGGGGCAGTGCTGCTGGTCATTCTGGAGCCATCGCTGCTGCAACGCGGCGACTCACAGCGTATGGATCTGATCCATGGGGCGCTGAATCTCATCGCGCAACGTCCGTGGCTGGGTATCGGTTTGAGTGGCGACTACGCGATTGAGGTAGGGGGCACCGTTTTCGGCCACTGCCACAACATGATCCTCGACACCGTTGTGCAGTACGGTATTCCGTTTACGTTGCTCTGGATCTGGCTATGGTTGTGGCTGGGTTATCGCGCCTGGCGCCATCGCCATGAAAGCCTTGGCATGGCAATCCTGATGATCTGGGTGTTCGCGTCAGTGGCGGTTCAGTTCGACGTGTTCACCGTTTTTGGGCGTGCGCGGGCGATGTGGATGGTGGTCTGGATGCCGTTCGTGCTTTCGCTGTGCCTCGGTAAATCAGAACAGAAGCAGGCGCACGTCTAAGCGTTACACCTGGTCGGCCAACGCCAGATGCTCTGTGAGTATTTGGCGTTTCCATTGATGGGCACTGTGCTCGATATAGGCCTCGAAGAAGAGGTCGCCTTTTTCCCGTAGCAGCCATGCATGGTCGTTCTTGTAGCGACGCATGTGTTGAAAGTTGCGCAGGCACAGGCTTTTGCGCAGCGGGCGACGAAGCGTCTTCATGTCCGCGATGTCGATGAGGCCAAATTCGTTCTCTGGTGTCATCACGACATTGCCCAGATGCAACGACCGGAAATAAATACCCTGATTGTGCAGTTCGGCGACGAAGCGCCCAAACTTGCGCAGCAGTGCTGCGTCGTTGAAGTGCTCCGGTTTCGCGATCAGTTGGCGCAGGGTAAGACCTGGCAGCGGTTGATAGTGAACGACGTCGCGGGCAATTTCGCCGACTCTGTAGGTTTCCAGGACATGCGGGCATGGAATGCCGCGCTTGCGCAACGTCAGTGCGTTATTGGCAAAGCGCTTCGCATAAGGAAAGAGCGCGGCCGACGAGATCAGTCGCTTGCGCCTGAAAAGCTTCATGAAATTGCCGTCGGTCAGGCGTAGGACCTTGTCTCCGAAGACGTCAGCTTCAATGACTTCGGCATCTTGGCGTAAGGCTTGGTAGTCAGAGTAAGCGAGTGCGCGCATGCGGGCTCCTTCGAAAGTGGCGGCCATAATACCTCAGCCGGTCGGCTGAGGCCCAACTCCCAACCCGTGTGATAGTATTCCGGCTCTTTTTATCGTATCGATGACCATGAGCACGCCAGAGAAACGCGAATCCTCCAGCCTGAAAATCTATTTCCGACTGCTGACTTACGTGAAGCCTTACGTGGGCATCTTTTTGCTCAGCATCCTCGGCTTCGTTATCTTCGCCTCCACCCAGCCGATGCTGGCGGGGATTCTCAAGTATTTCGTCGATGGCCTGACCAACCCGGAAGCGGCACTGTTTCCCAACACCCCGTACCTCAAGGACCTGCAACTGTTGCAGGCGGTGCCGTTGCTGATCGTGCTGATCGCTGCCTGGCAGGGGTTGGGCTCTTATCTGGGCAACTATTTTCTGGCCAAGGTCTCACTGGGACTGGTTCACGACCTGCGCGTCGAGTTGTTCAACAAACTGCTGGTCCTGCCCAACCGCTACTTCGACACCCATAACTCCGGGCATCTGATTTCGCGCATCACCTTTAACGTCACCATGGTTACCGGGGCTGCGACGGACGCCATCAAAGTGGTCATTCGTGAAGGGCTGACGGTGGTCTTTCTGTTCTTCTACCTGGTGTGGATGAACTGGAAACTGACCATCGTGATGCTGGCGATTCTGCCGCTGATCGCGTTAATGGTGGGCAGCTCGAGCAAGAAATTCCGCAAGCAGAGCAAGAAAATCCAGGTGGCGATGGGCGACGTGACTCATGTCGCATCGGAAACCATTCAGGGTTACCGCGTGGTTCGCAGCTTTGGCGGTGAGAAGTACGAAGAAGAGCGCTTCAAAAAAGCCAGCACCAGCAACACCGATAAACAGCTGCGCATGACCAAGACCGGTTCGATCTATACGCCAATGCTGCAACTGGTGATCTACACCGCCATGGCGGTGCTGATGTTCCTGGTGTTGTGGTTGCGCGGTGATGCGACGGCGGGCGATCTGGTGGCTTACATCACTGCGGCGGGTCTTCTGCCCAAGCCGATTCGCCAGCTTTCGGAAGTCAGCTCGACGATCCAGAAGGGCGTTGCGGGAGCTGAAAGCATCTTCGAACAGCTCGATGTCGAGCCGGAAGTCGACACCGGCACTGTTGAGCTGGAGCGGGTCAAGGGTCATCTGGAAGTGCGTAATCTGAACTTCACGTACCCGGATACCGAACGCAAGGTGCTGACGGACATCAGCTTCACTGCGGCACCGGGGCAGATGATCGCGCTGGTCGGGCGTTCGGGCAGCGGCAAGTCGACACTGGCCAACCTGATTCCTCGCTTTTATCACCATTCATCGGGTCAGATTCTGCTCGATGGCGTCGAGATCGAGAACTATCGCCTGCGTAACCTGCGCAAGCACGTCGCTCAGGTGAATCAGAACGTGACGCTATTCAACGACTCTGTGGCCAACAACATCGCCTACGGTGATCTGGCCGGCGCGCCGCGCGCTGACATCGAAGCCGCCGCTGCCGATGCCTATGCCAAAGAGTTCATTGACCAGTTGCCGGAAGGTTTCGACACGCAGGTCGGCGAGAATGGTGTGTTGCTTTCCGGCGGTCAGCGCCAGCGGTTGGCGATTGCCCGAGCTCTGCTGAAAAACGCGCCGCTGCTGATCCTCGATGAGGCGACGTCAGCGCTGGACACCGAATCCGAGCGCCATATCCAGGCCGCGCTGGATCACGTGATGAAAGGCCGCACGACACTGGTGATCGCTCACCGCCTGTCCACCATCGAGCGCGCCGACCTGATTCTGGTAATGGATCAGGGACGGATCGTCGAGCGTGGCACCCATTCCGAGCTGCTGGCGCAAAATGGCTACTACGCCCGCTTGCACGCCATGGGGCTGGATGAGCCCGCGCCGGTCGGGGCGATTTAACACTCGGTTAGTCAATAATTGTGGGAGCCGGCTTGCTGGCCAAAGCGGTGCATCAGTCAACGTTATCTTGACTGACGCGCTGCCTTCGCCAGCAAGCCGGCTCCTACAGTTTTAGCGTCGATATCAAGATCTGGATTCCCCACAAGTCATTCATCACAAGCCGTTACACCGAGTTTTCCTTCTGCTTTCAAGCCTTCGCAAACCCTGTGCTAAGATTCGGCCCCTGTTCATTCTTAGTTGCGGGTTGTTCGATGAAGTTGTCCATGCCACGTTTCGATCAGGCACCAGTTCTCGTGGTGGGCGACGTCATGCTCGACCGCTATTGGCATGGCGGGACCTCGCGTATTTCCCCTGAA
Source organism: Pseudomonas sp. Pseu.R1 (assembly GCF_045764065.1). Classification (NCBI taxonomy): domain Bacteria; kingdom Pseudomonadati; phylum Pseudomonadota; class Gammaproteobacteria; order Pseudomonadales; family Pseudomonadaceae; genus Pseudomonas; species Pseudomonas sp. Pseu.R1. The sequence goes on from NZ_JBJGEE020000001.1 coordinate 4,131,416, forward strand.
GCCCCGGTGCCGGTGGTCAAGGTCGACCAGATCGAAGACCGTCCGGGCGGTGCCGCCAACGTTGCGCTCAACATCGCCGCGCTGGGTGCGAGGGCGTCGCTGGTTGGCGTGACCGGTGAGGACGAAGCGGCCGAAAGCCTGGGCAACAGTCTCAAGGCCGCCGGTGTGACCGCACGCTTCCAGCGCATCGCGCATCAACCGACCATCGTCAAACTGCGGGTCATGAGCCGCCACCAGCAATTGCTGCGCATCGATTTCGAAGAACCCTTCGCCACCGACGCCGTTGCGCTGAGCAATGAGGTTGACGCCTTGCTTGACGGCGTCAAGGTGCTGGTGCTGTCCGACTACGGCAAAGGCGCGCTTAAGAACCATCAGGTGTTGATCAAGGCCGCGCGTGATCGTGGCATTCCGGTACTCGCCGACCCGAAGGGCAAGGACTTCGCGATCTACCGCGGCGCCAGCATCATCACCCCGAACCTCAGTGAATTCGAAGCCATTGTCGGCCATTGCGTTGACGAGGCGGAGTTGGTCGCCAAGGGCGCCAAGCTCATGGCCGAACTGGAACTCGGTGCATTGCTGGTCACCCGTGGCGAGCACGGCATGACCCTCTTGCGCCCTGACCAACAAGCCTTGCACCTGCCTGCCCGCGCTCGTGAAGTGTTCGATGTGACTGGTGCGGGTGACACCGTGATTTCCACGCTGGCAGCCGCCATCGCTGCGGGCGAGGAATTGCCTCATGCTGTAGCACTGGCCAACCTCGCGGCGGGTATCGTCGTCGGCAAACTGGGGACGGCTGCCATCAGTGCTCCGGAACTGCGTCGTGCCATCCAGCGCGCCGAAGGATCCGAGCGTGGGGTGCTGGGCCTGGACCAACTGCTGCTGGCCATCGAAGACGCTCGCGCACACGGCGAGAAAATCGTGTTCACCAACGGTTGTTTCGACATCCTGCACGCGGGCCATGTGACCTATCTGGAGCAGGCGAGCGCGCAGGGTGATCGTTTGATCGTCGCCGTCAACGACGATGCCTCAGTCAGCCGCCTCAAAGGACCGGGCCGTCCGATCAACAGCGTCGACCGCCGCATGGCCGTACTGGCGGGCTTGGGTGCCGTGGACTGGGTCATCAGTTTCCCGGAGGGCACGCCGGAAAACCTGCTGAGTCACGTCAAGCCGGATGTGCTGGTCAAAGGTGGGGATTACACCGTTGATCAAGTCGTCGGTGCGCCGATCGTTCAGGCGTATGGCGGGGAAGTGCGGGTGCTGGGGCTGGTGGAAAACAGCTCGACCACGGCCATCGTCGAGAAAATCCGCGGGCAGTGAGTCGCCGCTGAATCTTTGTGGGAGCCAGCAAGCCGGCTCCCACAGGGGTATGCGTCGTTTGGGCTGGCTATGTCTTATGCAACTTCTGCCGCGCCATGCGCAGCAGTTGCTTGGCGCCCACCTTCAACCGGCGCTTGATTCCAGTCTTCTTCGCTTTTGGCGGCACCAGCCCCTGCTGCACCAGCCAGTCCTTCCAGCGAATTCGCTCGTCTCGTACCACCCATCCCTCCTGCGCCGCAAAACTCTCGGCCAGGTACAGCCCGCGTGTTCCCGCTGGGGATAGCTTGTCGTTCTTCAGGGTGTAAAGCTCGGGCAGCGGCTTGCCGTTTTCCAGCGGCATCAAATACAGGTCAGGTTTGCTGCGATTGAGTCTTGCGACCAACTCATCATTTTCCAGCGCTTCGTCGACATGAAACAGGCTCAGCGGGCGCGCCTCTTTTGGCACTTCCAGACGCATGTCATAGATCAACTGCAACGAAGCCGTCGGCAGATGGACATAGGCGCGGGGGCGTTCGAGCAGGTTCAAGCTGCCGCAGCGTACGGGCCGTGCGGCCCCTGAAAGCGGACTGAGGCGAAAGGGCATCGCCTCGCGATAGTGCAACGCCGCCGCGTAAGGCGCTGGCAGCCAGGTGTCGTTGAAGCGGCCAATGAGCCAGCCTTGAGGGGTTTCGATCAGGCATTCTTCAGCCACTTCCTGAATCGCGGTCAGCAGCGGCAGATTCAGTTCATGGGCCGGGACGTAGCCGGAAATCAGTTTCAGCACCACATCGCCACGGTCCTGCCGACGCTGTCGCACCAGTACCCAGTAATCCCGGTTCTGCCAGGTCAGGGTCAGGCGAACCGAGACCCCCAGGTTCGCCAGCTCCGTGGAAAAACGTTCGCTGTTCTCCACTTCGATCTTGCGACGACGTTGCAGGGTCTGGGAAAAATTGAGCGGCATCCCGACGCTCTGATAACTCAGGCCTTCGGGAGTGGCTTCGACGAACAGCGGCAGGGTTTTGAAGTTGCTGGGATTTTTCCGGATCAGGGTTCGCGGCATATCGGCTCCTTCTTGCGTTGGGGTCGGCCGCCCGTAATCAGCGCTGGCGGTTGAGCACGGCAGCGGCAGTGGCCACGTTGTGGGACAGGTGCAACGGATTGATCGTTCCGACGATAGCACCGGTAACGCCAGGATGCTCGAACAGTAACTCGAAACTGGCCTGCACGGGGTCTACGCCGGGGCTCAGGCAAACGTGGCCGCTGGCCAGGGCCTTCTTGATCAAGATGCCTTTGTTGTGCATCGCCGCGTAGTCGAGCACCGGTTTTTCAGCCTGTTCGTTGAGGTTGTAGGTGACCATCGCGCAGTCGCCGTTTTGCAGCGCCAACAGACCGCCTTCAACGGTTTTGCCCGAGAAACCGATGCCGCGAATCTTGCCTTCGCGTTTGAGGTCGGCGAGGGTCTGATAGACCTCACAGTCGTTAAGAACGTGCAGGTCGTTGCCGTCAGAATGCACCAGCACCAGATCGATGAAATCCGTTTCCAGACGTTTCAGGCTGCGCTCCACCGACATCCGCGTGTGTGCTGCACTGAAATCATGGCTCGACTGACCGGATTCGAACTCTTCACCGACCTTACTGACGATGACCCACTCATGACGCTGGCCCCGCAGCAGCGGCCCGAGGCGCTCTTCGCTGCGACCATAGGCTGGCGCGGTGTCGATCAGGTTGATGCCCAGATCGCGGGCCAGCTTGAGCAACATGCGCGTTTCGTCATCGCCGGGAATGGTAAAGCCGTTGGGGTATTTCACACCCTGGTCCCGGCCCAGCTTGACGGTGCCCAGACCAATCGGCGACACATCAATGCCGAGATTGCCCAGCGGGCGATGCAGATCGTGAAGCGTCTTCATGGCAGCAGTACGTCCCATACTGGTTTGGCCAGCGGCGGCTTGGGCAGGTCGGGGTACGTTGGCTGCGGAATCGGGTGGATGGCATCGCGGGACAGCGACGCCAACACGCGATCAGCAAAATCCGGGGCCAGCGCGAGTTTGGTCGGCCAGCCCACCATCAGGCGGCCCTGCACATCGAGAAAGGCGTTGTCCGGGCGCACGAGGCCGGTTTGTTGAGGTTCGGCGCGGTCCACACGCATTGTGGCGAATTGTGCATGGCTGAGATCAACCCACGGCAGCAACTGAGTCAGTTCCTTTTTCGCCGCCGCGATTTGCTCGGCCGGCTCGCGGGCAACGCCTTCGGCTTCGGAAATGTCACCGCCCAAGTACCAGACCCACTGGCCGTCGGCAGCCGGATGAGTGGTGACCGTGATACGCGGCTTCGGCCCGCCGCCCAGGCAGTGAGCGTAGAGTGGTTTGAGTGTCGGGCCTTTGACCATGACCATGTGCAGCGGACGACGCTGCATCGCCGGGTGGCTGACGTTCAGTGTTTTAAGCAATTCGGCGGTGCCACCACCTGCGCTCAACACCACGCGCTGGGCGTGAATGTCGCGACCGTCGACTCGCAGACCGACCAGTTCATCTTCGTGCAGCAGCGGCTCGATCTTCTCGCCGGCCAACAGGCTGTCACCGGCCAGCTCGGCTAGTTTCTCGATCAGGCTTGGAACGTCGATCACCAACTCAGCCAGGCGATAGACCTTGCCCTTGAAGCGCGGGTCTTGCAGGGCGGGGGGCAGGTCAGTGCCTTTGACCTGATCGACACGTCCGCGCACCGCCTTGCTGGCGAAGAAGCTGGTGAGGTTGCCCGCAATCGTGCCCGGCGACCACAAGTAGTGCGCTTCGGACAGCAGACGCACGCCCGACAGGTTCAACTCACCCTTGCCCGACAGCGCCTCACGCCAGCGACGGGGCATGTCAGCGATGGCTTCCGAAGCGCCGGACAGCGCGCCGTGCAGCGCGTACTTGGCGCCGCCATGAATGATCCCCTGAGACTTGACGGTCTGCCCGCCACCGAGGCTGGCATTCTCCACCACGACAGTCGAAAAGCCCTGCCGACGCAGGCGGGCGTTGAGCCAAAGACCGGCAACACCCCCGCCGACAATCAGGACGTCAGTGGATATGGCAGATGACATGCGAACCTCGGATGGCAAAACGAATCGCGGCATTATAAGGGAAGCCGCTTTTCAATGACCTCCTTTAATGGCCGGCTGTTTTCGAGAACAACTGGATCACCACGACCCCCGCGACAATCATCGCCATGCCGCCGATGGCAGGCAGATCAAGCTTCTGGCCGTAAATGATCAGCGCGGCAACGCTGACCATCACGATGCCCATTCCCGCCCAGACGGCATACGCCACCCCGACAGGGATCGTGCGCACCACCAGCGTCAGCATCCAGAACGCCGTGGCGTAACCGACGATCACCAGCAGCAGGGGCAGAGGCGTGCTCAGGCCTTTGACGGCTTTCATGGAAACGGTGCCGATGACTTCCGCGCAGATGGCGATGGCGAGCAGGTAGTAGGCGGACATGATGGAAACCCTCTTTGCAAATTCACGCTTCATTGGCGGTGGATTTTAGAGCCTATGCAGATGGGGTAAAGTCATTACCTATCTCACGGGCTGATAGGTTGCACGATCATGGAATGGAGCCTTGAACAGATCCGGCTGTTCGTCAGCGTCGCTGAACAACGCTCGTTTTCTGCGGTGGCGCGGGCGTCGAAGCGCGCGCAATCGGCGGTCAGTAGTGCGATTGCGATGCTGGAAACCGATCTGGGTGTGAGCCTGTTCGATCGCAGCAGCGGGCGGCAGCCCCGTTTGACCGAAGCGGGCGCTGCGTTGTTGGAAGAGGCGCGAGAGTTGTTGCGCCAATGCGAGCGGCTCGATGGCCGTGCGCTGGCGTTGATGCGCGGTCAGGAAGCCCGCTTGCGACTGGCCCATGATGAAGCGATGCCGTATCAACCGGTGCTCGACAGCCTGGACAAGCTGGATCAGCGCTTTCCCAGCGTCGAGGTGCAACTGGCCAGCGGCGCGCAAGGCGACGTGGCCCGCAAGCTGGTGGAGCGCCGCGCTGACCTCGGCCTGTTGTTTCACCACGAACAAATGCCCGAAGCGCTGGAGCGGCGGGTGCTGGGCAGCGTGGAGATGGTCACCGTGTGCGCCGTCAATCATCCGCTGGCGAGCGAGCCGGTGGTCACTCGGCAACAACTGGCCCGGCATCGCCAATTACTGATCGCGCCGCAACAAAGCGACTACCCGGGCGGCGAGCAGTTAAGCCCGCAGGTCTGGCGCGCGGACAGCTTCTACGTCATGGCCGAGTTGCTGATGCGCGGGCTGGGCTGGGCCTGGCTGCCGCGCCATGTGGTGCAGTACCCGGCCTATCAAAATCAGATGATCGAACTGAGCAGCGAGTGGACGCCACCTGCGCTGGTGGTGGAAATGGTCTGGCGTCGCGATGAGCCACTGGGGCCAGCGGCCCGTTGGCTGGCCGAATGTTTCACCCATCACCTGAAGGCCATTGGCTGATAGACTCCGCGCCCATGAATAGAACCCTCTACACCTTCCTGTTTCACCTCGGTTTGCCCCTGATTGCGCTGCGCCTCTGGCTCCGTGCCCGCAAGGCCCCGGCCTACGCCAAACGTATCAGCGAGCGCTTTGCCCGCGAGTTGCCGCCCATGCATAAGGGCGGCATTTGGGTGCACGCGGTGTCTGTTGGCGAGAGCATCGCAGCGGCGCCGATGGTTCGGTCGTTGTTGGCGCGTTACCCGGAACTGCCGATCACCATCACCTGCATGACGCCCACCGGTTCCGAGCGCATTCAATCGATGTTCGCTCACGAGCCTCGGGTTCAGCATTGCTACCTGCCGTACGATTTCCCGTGGGCGGCGGGGCGTTTTCTCGATCACATTCAGCCGAAAATCGGTGTGATCATGGAGACCGAGCTGTGGCCCAATCACATTCACCAGTGTGCGAAACGCGGCATTCCCACAGTCTTGGCTAACGCACGACTGTCAGAGCGTTCGGCGCGGGGCTACGGCAAGTTCGCCAAACTCACCCGGCCGATGCTGGCCGAGATGAGCCTGATTGCAGTGCAGACCGAGGCTGAGGCCCAACGTTTTCTGGACTTGGGCGCTCGTCCTGAATGCGTGACGGTCACCGGTTCGATCAAGTTCGACCTGACCATCGACGCACAACTGCTTACCCGCGCCGCACAGCAACGCGCGGACTGGCAGACCAGCGAGCGCCCCGTATGGATCGCCGCCAGCACCCATGCGGGTGAAGACGAGGTGGTCTTGTCAGCCCATCGCGAGTTGCTGAAACAACATCCTGATGCGCTGCTCATTTTGGTGCCACGCCATCCTGAGCGCTTCAACAGCGTGTTTGAACTCAGCCAGCAGCAGGGCTTTGCCAGTGTGCGCCGCTCAAGCGCAGAGCCGGTGACGAGCGCGACGTCGGTCCTGGTTGGCGACACCATGGGCGAGCTGCTGTTTCTCTACGCTTTGGCGGACATCGCCTTCGTTGGCGGAAGTCTGGTGCCCAATGGTGGCCACAATTTGCTCGAACCTGCTGCGCTGGATAAGCCTGTGTTGAGCGGCCCGCACCTGTTCAACTTCCTCGAAATTGCTGCGTTGTTGCGCAGTGCTGGGGCGTTGGAGGAGGTGAGTGATGCGGCGGGGTTGGCAGTGGTGGTGCAGCGATTGATCGAGCAGCCTGAGCAGGCCAAAGCGATGGCCGATGCAGGGTTGGCGGTGATGAAGGCCAATCAGGGGGCTTTGCAGAAGCTGCTGGATGGGATTGGGCGTTTGGTCTAACGGCTGTCGCCGAACCTGTGGGAGCCGGCTTGCTGGCGAATGCGGCGTGTCATTCACGATTGATGTGTCTGATCCTGCGCTTTCGCCAGCAAGCCGGCTCCCACAATGATGCTTGTCCAACCATGGATCTTTGATCGACGCCGACTCTGTGGGAGCCGCCTTGGTGGCGAAAGCGCTAGACCAGGCAACATAGAATCTCCCACAGTTCCAATAAGCGCTACCGCTCCGACGGCCTCTCGAAATTCTTCGCCGCCTCTTTCGCCAGATCCGGTGGCAGGAAGTCCTTGTCCGGGTTGTAGTCGGACTTCAGATACCGCGACAAATCCTGCAGATCCCCCGGGCTCAACGTTCCCGCCGCCTGCTTCAAACGCAGGTTGTCGAGGATGTAGTCGTAGCGGGTGTTGTTGTAATCGCGTACCGACGCATACAGCTGGCGCTGCGCATCCAGCACGTCGACGATGTTGCGTGTACCGACCTGATAGCCGATTTCCGTGGCTTCCAGCGCGCTCTGGTTGGAGATGATCGACTGCTTGCGTGCCTGAACCTGTTCAACATCGGTGTTCACTGCGCGGTGCAGGTTGCGGGTGTTTTCCACCACCTGACGACGCAGGCCCTCGCGTTGTTGTTCAGTCTGCCCGAGGCGGGCATAGGCTTCGCGCACTTGCGAGCTGGTGAGGCCGCCGCTGTAGATCGGGATGTTCACTTGCAGACCGATGGTGCGTTGCTCGACGCTGCCATGAAAGTTCTGCCCAGTGTAGTTAGGGTTAGTGAAGCCCAGCGAATCGTTGTCGCCTTTCTCGTACTGCGCAACGGCGTCCACGGTCGGTGCATGACCGGCCTTGCGCTGGCGCAGGGTTTCTTCGGCAGCGCTGACGGCGTAGTTGCTGGCCAGCAGATTGAGGTTCTGTTGCGAGGCCGTGTCCACCCACGATTTCGCATCGTTAGGCGAGGGCGCCAGCACGGGCAGGGTGTGGACGATGCCTTCGATGGAGTTGTACTCGCGGTTGGTCAGGGTCACCAGCGCCTGGAACGCATCGTCTACCTGACGCTTGGCCACAATGCGCGCAGCACGGGCAGTGTCGTAACTGGCTTGGGCTTGCAGCACGTCGGTCTTGTCGGAAAGGCCCACGTCGAAACGCTCGTTGGCCTGATCCAGTTGGCGTTTGAAGGCCGCTTCTTCGGCCTTGGTCGAGGCCAGATTATCCTGTGCACGCAGCACCGAGAAATAGTCTTCGGCGCTTTGCAGGATCAGGTTCTGTTCCGTGGCCGACAGTTGCAGCAAGGCCTGCTCGTTGACGTCTTTTGCGGCTTTGAGCTGGAACCAGCGGTCGGCGCGGAAGATCGGCTGGCTTAGCGTGGCGCGATAAACCGTGCCGCTGCGATTGATCACCGCGGACGGCTCATCGATCTTGGTCCGGGTGTTGTTGATGTCTGCGCCACCAGAAAGGTTGGGCAGAAGGCCTGCGCGGGCCTGGGGCACGACTTCCTTTTGCGCGTCGTAATTGGCGCGGGCCGCAGCGAGGTCGGCGTTGTTGTTGACGGCTTCCTGATAGACGCTGACCAGTCCGGTCTTGGTCGGCAGAGGCAAGTCCGCTGCGCCAGCCATTGCGTTCGAGGCACATGACACGGCAATCGCCAATGAAAGTTTGCGCAGCATAAACAGTCCCTGGTAGTTGTTTTCGTTAACGCGATGCCGTCAAAACGACAGCAGACGGCATTTGGCGCCGCGTAGCGAGTGTAGTTCCGCACGTTGTCGACAACAATCGGGCATACCTGCCATTTAACGAGCGTTTGAAATCCGCGCTTGGCGTTAGCAGGTGGTCGCGTCTAGACTGATGCCGTTCTTGTCGGGGTGCCTTGCTGTGAGGCTGAGATCGGATAATCCGGATCCCGTTGAACCTGATCAGGTTAGCGCCTGCGTAGGGAACAAGATTTCTCGTCTCCCGGCGAGTCCTCTTGAGTGTCGTCCGGGGGCGTGTTTGTTCATTTTGTGAACAGTCCTCGTTTTTCGATTCTCAGCATCCGTTTGATTTCTCAGGGTGCCTCCGTCCGTTCGAATCAGGCTCAAGCTCCGACAATTCAATCCGTTGCAGGATGATGTCTGGAGAGCCCGTGATGAGTACAACACTAAAAAGCACCAATCTGAGTGAGTCCGCCCAGGTCGATTCGGGGTCGGTTCAACCGTTCACCCGCTCGCAGAAAATCTACGTTCAGGGCTCGCGCCCGGACATCCGCGTGCCCATGCGTGAAATCAGCCTGGATGTCACGCCGACTGACTTCGGAGGCGAAATCAATGCGCCGGTCTGTGTCTACGACACGTCCGGTCCCTACACCGACCCCAACGTCATTATCGATGTGCGCAAAGGCCTGGGCGATGTGCGCTCGGCGTGGATCGATGACCGTGGCGACACCGAGCGTCTCGATGGCTTGAGTTCGGACTTCGGCCAACAGCGCCTGGCCGATGCCGAGCTGACCAAACTGCGCTTTGCCCACGTGCGCAACCCACGTCGCGCCAAGGCCGGGGCCAACGTCAGCCAGATGCACTACGCGCGCAAAGGCATCATCACTGCCGAGATGGAATATGTCGCCATCCGCGAAAACATGAAGCTGCAAGAGGCCCGCGCCGCTGGCCTGTTGAAGCAGCAACACGACGGTCACAGCTTCGGCGCGAGCATTCCGAAAGAAATCACCCCCGAGTTCGTGCGCGAAGAAATCGCCCGTGGCCGCGCGATCATTCCGGCCAACATCAACCACGTCGAACTGGAACCGATGATCATTGGCCGTAACTTCCTGGTGAAGATCAACGGCAACATCGGTAACAGCGCGTTGGGTTCGTCCATCGAAGAAGAAGTGGCGAAACTGACGTGGGGCATTCGCTGGGGTTCGGACACCGTGATGGACCTGTCCACCGGCAAGCACATTCACGAAACCCGCGAGTGGATCATCCGCAACTCGCCGGTTCCGATTGGCACCGTGCCGATCTATCAGGCGCTGGAAAAAGTGAACGGCGTCGCCGAAGACCTGACCTGGGAGCTGTTCCGCGACACGCTGATCGAACAGGCCGAGCAGGGCGTCGACTACTTCACCATCCACGCGGGCGTGTTGCTGCGTTACGTGCCGCTGACGGCCAAACGTGTGACCGGAATCGTTTCCCGTGGCGGTTCGATCATGGCCAAGTGGTGTCTGGCGCACCACAAGGAAAACTTCCTCTACACCCACTTCGACGAAATCTGCGAAATCATGAAGGCCTACGACGTCAGTTTCTCGCTGGGCGACGGCCTGCGTCCGGGCTCGATTGCCGACGCCAACGACGAAGCGCAATTCGGTGAGCTGGAAACTCTGGGCGAGTTGACCAAGATCGCCTGGAAGCACGACGTGCAGTGCATGATCGAAGGGCCCGGCCACGTGCCGATGCAGTTGATCAAAGAGAACATGGACAAGCAGCTTGAATGCTGCGACGAGGCGCCGTTCTATACTCTCGGCCCGCTGACCACTGACATCGCGCCAGGTTACGACCACATCACCTCGGGCATCGGCGCTGCGATGATTGGCTGGTTCGGTTGCGCGATGCTCTGCTACGTCACGCCGAAAGAGCACTTGGGCCTGCCCAACAAAGACGACGTGAAGACCGGGATCATTACTTACAAGATCGCTGCCCACGCCGCCGACCTCGCCAAAGGCCATCCGGGTGCGCAGATCCGCGACAACGCCTTGAGCAAGGCGCGTTTCGAATTCCGCTGGGAAGACCAGTTCAACCTCGGTCTGGACCCGGACACCGCGCGCTCGTTCCACGACGAAACCCTGCCGAAGGACTCGGCCAAGGTCGCGCACTTCTGCTCCATGTGCGGCCCGAAATTCTGCTCGATGAAGATCACCCAGGAAGTCCGTGAATACGCGGCCAACCAGAAGATCGACGCGGTGGATATTTCGGTCGCTGAAGGCATGCGCGAGCAGGCTGAGCGGTTCAAGCAGGAAGGCAGCCAGCTCTACAAAAAGGTCTGACCGATCTTGATTGATCGTTCCCACGCGGAGCGTGGGAACGATCACCAAACCCAATAACAATGCTCCTCTGAGATCACACACTGTGAACACACCCGGCACCTATTCCCCCGGCATCCCCGTCCCCGCTTCCAAGCGGGTCTTCGGCGGGCGCGATCTGTTTTCCCTGTGGTTTTCTCTTGGCATCGGCCTGATGGTCCTGCAAACCGGGGCCTTGCTGGCGCCGGGGCTGGGCTTGTCAGGGTCGATGCTGGCGATCTTCCTTGGCACCTTGGTTGGCGTTCTTCTGCTCGCTGCCGTCGGTGTGATCGGCAGCGACACCGGCCTGTCGTCCATGGCTGCACTCAAGCTCAGCCTCGGCGCCCAGGGTGCGGCAGTTCCGGCGGTTCTCAACCTGTTGCAACTGGTGGGCTGGGGCTCGTTTGAAATCATCGTCATGCGTGATGCAGCCAGCCTGCTCGCGGCCGGTGCATTCTCCGAAAACAGCCTGTGGACAAGTCCCTTGCTGTGGACGCTGTTGTTCGGTGGTCTGGCAACCCTCCTGGCCGTCAGCGGCCCCCTGACCTTCGTTCGGCAGATCCTGCGCAAATGGGGCATCTGGTTGCTGTTGGCGGCGTGCGCCTGGCTGACCTGGAACCTGTTCGCCAAGGCTGATCTGGCGGCACTCTGGGCTCGCGCCGGAGATGGCTCGATGCCGTTCGCGGTGGGTTTTGACATCGCGATTGCCATGCCGCTGTCGTGGCTGCCACTGATTGCCGACTACTCGCGCTTCGGCAAACGCGCAACCGGTGTGTTCGGTGGCACGGTGCTGGGCTTCTTCATCGGTAACTTCTGGCTGATGACCTTGGGCGTTGCCTACACACTGGCGTTTGCGCCGAGCGGTGAAGCCAATGCGCTGTTGTTGGCGCTGGCCGGGGCGGGGATGGGCATTCCACTGCTGCTGATCTTGCTCGACGAGTCCGAAAACGCCTTCGCCGACATTCATTCGGCCGCGGTCTCAAGCGGGATTCTGTTGAAGGTCAAGGTCGAGCATCTGGCGCTGGCCATCGGCGTCATCTGCACGCTGATTGCCTGCTTTGCACCCTTGGCGCAATACCAGAATTTCCTGTTGCTGATCGGCTCGGTGTTCGCGCCGCTGTTCGGCGTGGTGCTGGTGGATCACTTCATCCTGCGTCGTCGCAGTCATGTCGCCGCGACGGTGGGCTTGCGCTGGATGACGCTGCTGGCGTGGGCGGGCGGCATCGCGACTTACCACACGCTGGCCAATCTGTACCCGGATGTGGGTGCAACACTGCCAGCCCTGATCGTGGCTGGCGTGCTGCAACTGATCTTGAGTAAGGCGATCAGCTCCGGCCGGGGAACAGTTCCGGCTTGATGATGCCGTTGAGCTGAGGGTAAGGAATCTTCAGCTCGATGTGGCCCATAGCGTACGGGGCGATGGTGGTGACCGGGTACTTCAGGATCACGGCACCGTACGTCAGGGCGACGTTGGAAGTGCGTTTGAATGGCCACATCTTCTGGAACTCGGCGTCCTTGTCCAGCTTGGTGCTGACTTGCCACGCCTGATGTGCCAGTTCTGCTTTCGCCCAGAACGCCGCTTCCTGGCCCGGCACCAGCATGTCGTTGAGGGTCAGGACGCGCTGTTGCTGACGGGAATAATTGATGAACGCACGGCCTGGATTGCCATGGGCGCCACCGGTGTCCAGATAGCTCGACAGCTCGACCACCACGATGCCGTCATGCTGCTCCCGTACCTTGGCCTGCAAATAGCTGGCATTGCGCGCAGGGGCATTGGCAAGGAACCGCTCCTGATAGGCTTTGATCGACGGCGGCACTGGGCCATCGGAATCGCTGCGGGTCAGGCCCAGCAATGTGCGCTGAACGATTTCATCGAGTTTTGGCTCGTCTGGGAAATGCACGGTGTCGATGTTCACCAACGGGCAATCGGTGGCCGTGCAGCCAGGTTTGACCAATTCGGAAGCGTCGCGCTGAACGGTCAGCGGCTTGCGCATGTTGGGTTCGAAAAAACTCTGACAGGCACCCAGAATCAGGGCCAGACAGGCAATTGAAGAGATCTTCAGAAACGACATGGTGATCCTTGGCGTTGGCAGATTAGGGCCATAAAAGGCCACCCCGGAGGGGGAACGGCAACGGGCTTTGACTGCATGGGGCGCAATCAGTTCGCCACTGGGCGGATTAGAGGGCCTTTCCCGTCCGGTCGTCTACCCTCAGTGCCGAATTTGCCAACGATGAGGGCTGCATCCCGTGCAACTCCACGTTAGGATGGCGCGAAGTCTTCCGTGCTTAGCAGTGAGAAAACCCATGACCGACAGCGCTAAATCGACACCCACGAAGCATGAGATCACCCACCGTGAAACCTGCTTCAAGGGTTTCTACCAACTGGATCGCCTGCACCTGCGGCATGAACTGTTCGATGGCGGGATGGGGCCGGAAATCAAGCGCGAACTGTTCGTGCGTCACGATGCCGTGTGTGTACTGCCCTATGACGCCAAGCGCGATGAAGTGGTGCTGATCGAGCAGTTTCGCGTTGGTGTGGTCGGCAAGCATCCCAACCCGTGGCTGATCGAGATGGTCGCAGGGCTCATCGATAAAAAAGAACAGCCGGAAGAGGTTGCTCACCGCGAAGGAGAAGAGGAAGCTGGGCTTGTCTTCGAATCGCTCTGGCCCATCACCAAATACTTTCCGTCGCCCGGTGGCAGTAACGAGTTCGTGCACTTGTACCTGGGCAAATGCGAAAGCGAGGGGGCGGGTGGGCTGCACGGGCTGGAAGAGGAGGCCGAAGATATCCGTGTGTCGGTCTGGTCGTTCGACGAGGCCTTTCAGGCAGTGAAAGACGGACGCATCGTCAACGCGGCAACTATCATCGCAATACAATGGCTGGCACTGAACCGTGCCGAAATCAGGGGGCTTTGGTCGTGAATCTTCTGCGCGAGCGCTACCGTGTCGACCTCGCCGGGCTGCAAGCAGCCTGTGAGGCGAACTACGCGCGCTTGATGCGTCTGCTGCCGGACATGCGTCAGGGCAGTGGGCAACGTTCTCGCCGAGTGGCTGTCACCCAAGGCGATCAAATGCTCGGCGTGCTGGCCGTCGAAGTGCTGCTCGACTGCCCGTACACCACCACGCTGCAAGTGCGTCAGGAACACAGCCTGCCTTGGCTGCCGGTGCCGGTGCTGGAAGTGCAGGTCTACCACGACGCCCGCATGGCCGAAGTCATCGGCGCCGAACATGCGCGACGTTTCCGTGGCATCTACCCGTATCCCAACGAAGCCATGCACCAGCCGGATGAAAAGGCGCAGTTGAACCTGTTCCTTGGCGAGTGGCTGAGCCATTGCCTGGCATGCGGGCATGAGTTCGAAGCGGTTCGTTGATTTCAAACCGTCCTGATCCCCTGTAGGAGTGAGCTTGCTCGCGATAGCGGGCTATCAGTCACTCTCATTGCGACAGGTGGACAGCTATCGCGAGCAAGCTCACTCCTACAGGGATTGGTCTTCTTCGATGGTTCTATTGTGCAAATGAGAACTGCCACGCGTCTGCGGGTTTGCCGTCGTCACAATCAGACACCATAATCCGGCCATATCTGCTCAAGGAGATGGCCCTTGCCGAGCGCATCCTCACATCCGTCCTCTGTGTTGGTCGTGCAACTGTCCGACAGTCATCTGTTCGCCGAGGCGGACGGCTCGCTGCTGGGCATGACTACCCGCGACAGCCTCAACGCCGTGGTCGATCTGGTGCTGGCTGAGCAACCGGACATTGACCTGGTGCTGGCGACCGGGGACCTTTCGCAGGACGGCACCGTTGAGTCTTATCAGGCCTTTCGCGAGTCGAGTGACCGGCTCAAGGCGCCGAAACGCTGGCTGCCGGGCAACCACGACGAGACGCGGGAGATGGCGATTGCAGCTCAGCAAAGCGATCTGCTTGACCCTGTCACCGACGTCGGCAATTGGCGAATCACCATGCTGGATTCATCAGTGTCAGGCTCGGTCCCCGGCTATCTGGAAGACAAACAACTGCAAGTGCTCGCGCAGGCGCTGAGCGAGGCGCCGGATCGCCATCACCTGGTGTGCCTCCATCACCACCCCGTACCGATTGGGGCAGCGTGGATGGAGCCGATTGGGCTGCGCAATCCAGAGGCGCTGTTTTCGGTGCTTGAACGTTTCCCGCAGACCCGTGCGTTGCTCTGGGGGCACGTGCATCAGGAGTTCGATCAGCCACGCCATGGTGTGCGCTTGATGGCCTCGCCCTCCACCTGCATTCAGTTCGCGCCCAACAGCGTGGATTTCGGCCTCGACTCTCTGGCGCCGGGCTATCGCTGGTTGCGCCTGCATGACGATGGCCAGATCGAAACCGGGGTATCTCGCATCGCACCGGATTTGTTCGAAGTCGATCTGAGTGGCGCCGGATACTGAAAGGAATGTCCTGAGTTCGTCGCAAATGCTCATCACGTGAGTCTTCACGCCGTTGTCTCTGTAAACTGCGTGGTTTTGAATCTCGCTGCCCTGAGAGGCATAGCGACTGGCGGTTTTTTGAGGCAAACGCATGAACCAAGACCATTCGACGCTTCTTTATATCCATGGCCTGAACAGCTCGGCGATGTCGAAAAAGGCCACTCAACTGACTGCGTTAATGAAAAAGTTGGGTCTCGGCGAGCGACTGCGGGTTCCAGAGTTGCATCACCACCCGCGTCAGGCCATTGCGCAACTGGAAGCGGCAATCGAAGAACTGGGCGGGCGGCCATTACTGGTCGGCAGCTCGCTCGGCGGCTACTATGCGACTCACTTGGCTGAACGCCATGGCCTCAAGGCCGTGCTGATCAACCCGGCGGTGAACCCGCATCAGTTGTTCGACGGCTTTCTCGGCACCCAGACCAACCTCTACACCGGCGAGACGTGGGAACTGACCCACGACCACGTGGACGCGCTGGCTGAGCTGGAAGTGCCTGCACCGCAGGACCCGCAGCGCATTCAGGTGTGGTTGCAAACCGGTGACGAGACGCTGGATTATCGACGCGCTCAGGGTTTTTACCGGGCTTGCGCCTTGCGCATCGAAGCGGGCGGCGATCACAGCTTCCAGGGCTTCGCGCAGAAAATGCCGGCCCTGTTGAGCATTGCAGGCTTTGCCCCGGAATTGTTGCAGGCCATCGATCTGGCAGCGCTGTAAGCCAAGCGTGCGGACAGAGGCGCCAGTTGAAACATATTTGTAGACCACGCTTGAAAAGATAAGCAGCACTCCGACATTTCATGAACGACTTGATGACGAGACCCCATGGCCAATCCCAGCGCTAGCTCTTATAACGCAGACGCCATCGAAGTCCTCTCGGGCCTCGACCCTGTCCGCAAACGGCCGGGCATGTACACCGACACCACTCGGCCGAACCACTTGGCGCAGGAAGTCATCGACAACAGCGTCGACGAGGCCCTTGCCGGTCACGCCAAGTCGGTGCAGGTCATCCTACACGCTGACAACTCGCTGGAGGTCGCCGACGACGGTCGCGGCATGCCGGTTGACATCCACCCTGAAGAGGGCGTGTCGGGCGTTGAGCTGATCCTGACCAAGCTCCACGCGGGCGGCAAATTCTCCAACAAGAACTACCAGTTCTCCGGCGGCCTGCACGGCGTGGGGATTTCCGTGGTCAACGCGCTCTCCACCCAAGTGCGGGTGCGGGTCAAGCGTGATGGCAACGAATACGAAATGACCTTCGCTGACGGCTTCAAGGCCAGCGAACTGTCGGTCATCGGCACCGTGGGCAAGCGCAACACCGGCACCAGCGTGTTCTTCGCGCCGGATCCGAAGTATTTCGACAGCCCCAAATTCTCTGTCAGCCGCCTCAAACATGTACTCAAGGCCAAGGCCGTTCTCTGCCCGGGCCTGACCGTCAGTTTTGAAGACAAGAGCACGGGCGAGAAGGTCGAGTGGCATTACGAAGATGGCCTGCGTTCGTATTTGCAGGATTCTGTCAGCGATTTCCTGCGCCTGCCGGAAGAGCCGTTCTGCGGCGCCTTCGCCGGTAACAAGGAAGCTGTGGACTGGGCGCTTTTGTGGTTGCCGGAAGGCGGCGACAGTGTTCAGGAAAGCTACGTCAACTTGATCCCGACTGCGCAGGGCGGCACCCACGTCAACGGTCTGCGCCAGGGCTTGCTCGATGCCATGCGCGAGTTCTGCGAGTTCCGCAACTTGCTGCCACGCGGTGTGAAACTGGCCCCGGAAGACGTCTGGGAGCGCATCGCGTTCGTGCTGTCGATGAAGATGCAGGAGCCGCAATTCTCCGGCCAGACCAAGGAGCGGCTGTCGTCCCGCGAAGCAGCGGCATTCGTGTCTGGCGTGGTCAAGGATGCGTTCAGCCTGTGGCTCAACGCGCACCCCGAAGTGGGCATGCAACTGGCTGAACTGGCCATCAGCAACGCAGGCCGTCGTCTGAAAGCGAGCAAGAAGGTCGAGCGCAAGCGCATCACTCAAGGTCCGGCATTGCCGGGCAAACTGGCCGATTGTGCGGGCCAGGACCCGATGCGCGCCGAGCTGTTTCTGGTCGAGGGTGATTCTGCGGGCGGTTCGGCCAAGCAAGCACGAGACAAGGAATTTCAGGCCATCCTGCCGTTGCGCGGCAAGATCCTGAACACGTGGGAAGTGGACGGCGGCGAAGTGCTTGCCAGCCAGGAAGTGCACAACATCGCCGTCGCCATCGGCGTCGATCCGGGCGCGGCGGACATGAGCCAATTGCGCTACGGCAAGATTTGCATCCTCGCCGATGCCGACTCTGACGGCCTGCACATCGCCACGCTACTGTGCGCGCTGTTCGTTCAGCACTTCCGCCCGCTGGTCGATGCCGGTCACGTCTACGTGGCGATGCCGCCGCTGTACCGCATCGACTTGGGCAAGGACATTTATTACGCCCTCGATGAAGCCGAGCGCGACGGGATTCTCGACCGTCTGGTCGCCGAGAAGAAACGCGGCAAACCGCAAGTGACGCGATTCAAAGGCTTGGGCGAGATGAATCCGCCGCAGCTTCGTGAAACCACCATGGACCCGAACACTCGCCGTCTGGTGCAACTGACGCTGGACAACTTCGAAGAGACCTCGGAGATCATGGACATGCTGTTGGCGAAAAAACGCGCAAGCGACCGCAAGAACTGGCTGGAATCCAAAGGCAACCTGGCCGAGGTGCTGGTTTGACGCGAGGGTGGCTGGCGGCCCTGTTGCTGGCCGCCATGCCCGTCCTTGCCGCGCAGCCGGTTGAGCAGAAGCCGCTGCCGGAGTTGAAGCTGCTGTCCGAGCATCCCGTCGACGACATGGTCGGCGGTAACCTCTCGGGTCTGGCGTCCTGCAACGGCACGCTGTGGACGATCTCCGACCGCGACGATACGTTGCTGTACAGCCTCGACACGTCATCCACAGTCTGGAAAGCGCGGGCGCAGGTGTTGGAGATTCCGCCGATTCCGGACAGCGGGCTGTCCTCGACGCTGCGTGGCATGGCCAAGGCAGCGGCTTTGATTCGTGGCGGCGATCTGGATTACGAGGGTGTGAGCTGTGACGCGGCAGGCAATCGCTATCTGGTCAGCGAAGGCTATGCCACGGTGCTGAAAGTTCCGGTGAACGGTAAACCCACTTGGCTCGAACTGCCGAAAAAGCTGGTGCAGGAAGCCCAGGCGGCGGGGATGTTGCAGCATTTCAATGCCATTTTCGAAGGCATCGCCATCAGCCCGGCGGGTGACCAGATCTGGCTGGCGGCCGAGCGCGAGAAGCGTGGGTTGCTGACCGCGACGCTGGGCAAGGACGGCTGGGCCTGTGGTGCGAGCTGCATATTGCGGGTCGAGTCCGGTAACGACGTATTGCCGCCGCAACTGGGGGGCAGATCCGTTGCCAAGGATTTTTCCGACATCTCGCTGTACAAGGGCAAACTCTACAGCCTTGAGCGTGCGGCTTACCGCATCTGCCGTCGTACGCTGGAAACCGGGAAACTGGAGACCTGCTGGTCGTTTGCCAAAGAGGCCTTACAGCCCAATCGGCTGTATGACCAGAAATACGGTCTGACCGAAGCGCTGATCGTCGATGACACCGGCGCGTGGGTGGGCACCGACAACAACTTCGGCGCTCGCGCCGATGGCGAAAAACGGCCCATCGTCTGGCGCTTTGCCGCGCCCGAAGGTGGCTGGAGTGGCAAGCCTTGACGCAGGCACCTCCCGGCAAGCGCGCCGGGCGTCTGATGTTGATCATCGTCTGGGCTGCGGCGCTGTTTTTGGCGACGCGTTTTTTCGGCGAATGGGAGCAGCGTCAGGAAAATCCGAATACCGCTGTCACTTCGCAACACGGTGATGGCTATGTCGAGGTGCAACTGGTGAGCAATCGCCAGGGGCACTTCGTCATGACGGGGCAGATCAATGCACGTCCCGTCGAATTCATGCTCGATACGGGCGCGACCAACGTTGCGATTCCCGAAAGCGTCGCACAGACACTGCGACTTGAGCGCGGCGCTCGCGTGGACGTCAGTACGGCCAATGGCCGGACCGAAGCCTTCCGCACGACGCTGAAACGGCTACAGATCGGCGACATCGTTCTGGACAATGTGCGCGCCCTGGTGGTGCCCGGTCTGGACGGTGATCAGGTGCTGCTGGGCATGAGCGCCGTCAAACAACTCGAATTCACCCAGCGCGGCGGCACCTTGCTGCTGCGCCAGACGACAAAATGATGAGGCCCGCATGAGCGACTCCCTTGACCTCAGCCTAGATGGCGTAGAACGCCGCTCACTGGCTGACTTCACCGAACAGGCCTATCTCAACTACTCCATGTACGTGATCATGGACCGGGCCTTGCCGCACATTGGCGACGGTCTGAAGCCTGTACAACGCCGCATCGTCTACGCGATGAGCGAGTTGGGCCTGGATGCAGACGCCAAGCACAAAAAATCGGCGCGTACCGTCGGTGACGTGCTCGGTAAGTTCCACCCCCACGGCGACTCGGCCTGCTATGAAGCGATGGTGCTGATGGCGCAGCCCTTCAGCTATCGCTACACGCTGGTGGACGGCCAGGGTAACTGGGGTGCGCCGGACGATCCCAAGTCGTTCGCCGCCATGCGTTACACCGAAGCGCGCCTGTCGCGTTATTCCGAAGTGCTGCTTAGCGAGCTGGGCCAGGGCACGGCGGACTGGGTGCCGAACTTCGACGGTACGCTGGATGAGCCCGCCGTACTGCCTGCGCGCCTGCCGAACATCCTGCTCAACGGCACCACCGGTATTGCCGTAGGCATGGCCACCGATGTGCCGCCACATAATCTGCGGGAAGTCGCCAATGCCTGTGTGCACTTACTCGACGACCCCAAGGCTACGACTGAAGACCTGTGTAAATTCGTGCAAGGCCCGGATTACCCGACCGAAGCCGAGATCATCACCCCACGCGCCGACCTGCTGAAAATCTACGAAAGCGGTCGTGGTTCGGTACGCATGCGCGCGGTCTATCGCGTGGAAGATGGCGACGTCGTGGTCACTGCGCTGCCTCATCAGGTCTCCGGTGCCAAGGTGCTGGAGCAGATCGCCGCACAAATGCAGGCCAAGAAATTGCCGATGGTCGCCGACCTGCGCGACGAGTCGGACCATGAAAACCCCTGCCGCATCGTGATCATTCCGCGCTCCAACCGCGTGGACGCTGATGAGCTGATGCAGCATCTGTTCGCCACCACCGAGCTGGAATCCAGCTATCGGGTGAACATCAACATCATCGGTCTGGACGGCAAGCCGCAGCTCAAGAACCTAAAAGCGTTGCTGGCCGAATGGTTGCAGTTCCGGATCACCACCGTGCGCCGCCGCTTGCAATTCCGTCTGGACAAGGTCGAGAAGCGCCTGCACCTGTTGGAAGGTTTGCTCACCGCTTACCTCAACCTGGACGAAGTGATTCACATCATCCGGACCTCGGATCACCCGAAGGCCGACCTGATCGCCCGTTTCGAGCTGTCGGAAATCCAGGCGGACTACATCCTCGACACCCGTCTGCGTCAATTGGCGCGTCTGGAAGAGATGAAGCTGCGCGGCGAGCAGGACGAACTGCTGAAAGAGCAAGCCAAACTGCTGGCCCTGCTGGGCAGCGACGCAAAACTGCGCAAACTGGTGCGCAGCGAGCTGATCAAGGATGCCGAAACCTACGGCGACGAGCGTCGTTCGCCAATTGTCGAGCGCGCCGAAGCCAAGGCTCTGTCTGAAAACGAGCTGATGCCGACCGAGCCAGTCACCGTTGTCCTGTCGGAAAAGGGCTGGGTACGATGCGCCAAAGGCCATGACATCGACGCCACAGGTCTTTCCTATAAAGCCGGAGACGGCTTCAAGGCGGCGGCGGCGGGGCGTTCGAATCAGTTTGCGGTGTTCATCGACTCCACCGGACGCAGTTATTCGCTCGCCGCACATAGCCTTCCGTCGGCTCGTGGGCAGGGCGACCCGCTGACCGGTCGTCTGACGCCACCGCCTGCTGCGACGTTCGAATGTGTGCTGTTGCCGGACGATGAAGCGCTTTACGTCATCGCCTCTGACGCCGGTTATGGCTTCGTGGTGAAGGGTGAAGACCTGCAAGCCAAGAACAAGGCGGGCAAGGCATTGCTGAGCCTGCCTGCGGGCGCGAAAGTCATCCTGCCGCGCCCGGTCCCGGATCGTGAGCAAAACTGGCTGGCCGCCGTGACCACCGAAGGCCGCTTGTTGGTGTTCAAAATCAGCGACTTGCCGCAACTGGGCAAAGGCAAGGGCAACAAGATCATCGGTATTCCGGGCGAGCGTGTGGCCAGCCGTGAAGAATACGTGACCGATCTGGCGGTGATTCCCGACGGCGCCACCTTGGTGCTTCAGGCGGGCAAGCGTACCCTGTCTCTGAAACCGGACGACCTCGAGCACTACAAAGGTGAGCGTGGGCGTCGTGGCAATAAGCTGCCCCGGGGTTTCCAGCGCGTGGATGCGCTGTTAGTGGAAAGCGCTACGTAAAGCGGTGTTTTCAGTGATCGATCTTCGGTTTGTCACGAAGATCGACGCAGAATCGCTGGAGTCACAGCGCATATTCACGGATGATATGACGTCGTTTGGCGCTGGCATGGCCCAGCGCTTTCATGTTTCTACGAGTTATTTGAATTGTGGGCGCGTCGTATTCGCTCACCTGGACGGAATGATGAATTTTTTACGCGTTCCTTTTGTTCTGTTATTGACCGGCGTTCTGGGTTTGGCCGGATGTAGCGTTCATCAGCCTCAATCGCTTTATCAACTGGACAGTGGCGATCCAGGACAACCTAAACAAAGTGCTGGCGTCGCGGTTTTGCTGGGGCCGGTTTCCGTTGCTGATTACCTGCAACGGGAAACATTATTGCAACGCCAACCCGACGGCAGCCTGACGGCATCGACCGACGGGCGTTGGGCGGGCAGCCTGTCTTCGGACATCGATCAACTGCTGCTGCGCCAACTGGCGTGGAAGCTGGACAGCCAGCGCGTGGTCATGGCGCCTGCGGCGGCCAATTTCACTCCGGACGTGCAGGTGGTGCTGTCGATCACCCGTCTGGATTCCGGTGAGAATCAGCCTGCGGTGCTCGATGCACAATGGCGCCTGCTGGACCGTCGTGGCACCGTACGCGACAGCAAGCTGATTCACCTTGAAGAACCCCATGCAGGCACTTCTGCTGCTCAGGTCAAGGCTCAGGGCGTGCTGTTGCAGCGACTTGCCGAGCAGTTGAGCGTTGCGGTCAAGCCTGTCGCCAGTCAGCCGTTGGTCGCTGATGAACCGAAAAAGGCCGCGCAGCCGGCCAAGACCCGTGTCGATCAGGACAAGCCAAAGATCCCGATGGCCTCTCCGATTCGCACCGATCTGGAAGTGTTCCGCTTCTGAGTTCAGCGCAAACAAAAAGCCCGCAGCGATGCGGGCTTTTTGTGGGCAGTTGCTTTTGATTCTGTCCGGAGGGCGTAGGCGCGCAGCTTGCTCGTGATCTGGCGCGAAGCGGCAGCAAAATCAGGCGCTGGGTAGTGTCAGGCAACCCTCTTAAACAGCGTTTACTGCCGGTGCCCGGCAGATCGCGAGCAAGCTGCGCTCCTACGGCCTCCGGCCAGAATCAAGAGCAGGTCGCGGGCGATCTCAGGCTTGGGGCTCAGACCTTACGCGCCTCATGCATACGCGCGAGCTGGCGTTCTAGCATCGATGGGTATGGCTCCATCAGGCGTTCCACACAGCTCGCGCCTTCTGGGCTTGCGATCGGGCGGATGCGTGCGCGCTGGCGAATGGTGTGGTCTTCGCTGATCTTGCGCTCCACCAGCAGCAAATTGCGGCTGTGTTGCGACAGGGCCAGTGCGTCTTGCGCGGTTTCGGTCAGCAGCAGATCGATCTGGTTCATGCCGTGCAGACCTTCGCCCAGCGTCAGGCCCAACTGCAATTGCAGGGTGATGCCGCTGTCCGCCACTTCGATCTGCAAGGCGTGGCTCAGCGCGCGCAGCAACTCGCCGCAGCAGATGGCGTTGGTCAGGTAGTCGTCACCGCTGTCCTGCGTGCTGAACACCATGAGAGAACTGCCATCGTTCAGGGTGTGCAGCTCGCTGTCGTACAACGAAGCCGCCTGATCGATGCAGTCGCGATAGCGCTCCAGCAATTCGGTCAGACGAGCGCGGGGCAGGCGGCGCAGTTGCTCCTGAGAACCCAGTTGCACAGCCAATACAGCGCTGTACTGGGGCTGCGAAGGCACCACCGGCAAAATAGGGCGCGATGCAGATTTCTGGGCAACAGGCGTTTCGTCGCGGAGGTCGGCGAACGGGTCTTCGTCGTCCTCATCTTCCTCGGCCAAGATACGGCGCGCCGGTATGGCGGTGGCACGGGGCTTCGGCGAGTCGTCGAAATCAGGGTCGTTCAGATCGCTGGCGTCGAACTCAGGCGAAATGTCGTCTTCGTCGTCGATGTGCTCAGGCTCGGGAATGGGTGCCGGTTCCGGCTCTGGCGGCGCATAGGACGCCTTGAGCTGGCGAGCCAGATCGCCGATTTCATCCTGGCGGTCGGTGGCCGGGGTGTAGGGGTCGATGTAGCGCAGCCACATGCGCAGTTGCAGCATCGGCGTGGAAATATGCCGCCCCAGACGCAGGCTCAACGCCAGCGAGAGCGCCAGCAGAATGCCTGCCAGGATGCCCATGCTTTGCAGGCTGATGGTCAGTGGCTGCTGGAACTGGCTCATGTCCAGGCTGATACGCAACGTACCGGCGACCACGTCCTGGAACGTGACTTTGGTTTCGTAGAGGCCTTCCGTCTGGCCGAGCAGGCCGTTCTTCGGGCGCTGACCCGCTTCGGCGAGAATGCGGTTGTCCACGCTGTAAATCGCCGCGTGGGCGACCAGCGGGTTCTTCACCAGATTGCCGAGCAGCACGTTGAGGCTGAGGATGTCGTTGGACACCAGCAGTTCGGTGGCGGAGGTCGCGGTTTGCGTGGTCAGGGCCTGGCCCAGCGCGTCGGCCTGCTCGTGCATGGCTTGCTTGAACTGCAAACCCATCACGCAGGCGTAGATCACCAACGCCAGCGCGACGAGGATCACGTTGTGGCTGGCGATGCGCAAAGCAATCGGTACGCGTCGATGACGCAATGCCCGGAAGATCAGCAAGAAGAAATTATCGGTTTTTACTGGCGTGGGCCGGTTCACTGAGCACGGCTCTCTTGGAGAAGTTGGGGCGCAGTATAGCGAGCGACCCAGATGCGGCAAAGCGCTCACTGTGCCCGGCGGTCACTGAAAGTGCGTAGAATGCGCTTTTTTTCCACAGCGGGGGTGCGCCTTGCGCGAAATTGTCCTGATTAACATTACCGGCGAAGACAGCCCGGGTCTGACGGCAGCCATTACCGGTGTTCTGGCTCAAGGTGGCGCCGATGTTCTGGATATTGGTCAGGCCGTGATTCACGACACCCTGTCATTCGGCATTCTGGTGCAGATTCCGGACACCGAAAGCGGCTCGACGGTCCTGGATCGGGTGCAACTGAAGGCCGACGAACTGGGCCTGCAAGTGTTATTCACCCAAGTCAGCGAAGACGATTACCAGCATTGGGTCGACGATCAGGGCAAGGACCGGCACATTGTGACGCTGCTGACCCGCAAGGTCACGGCCGAGCAGTTGCAGACCGTGAGTGCGATTACGGCCAAATACGGTTTGAACATTGACCGCATCGATCGTCTGTCCGGGCGCATGCCGCTGAACATGCCGACTGAAAAGGCCAAGGGCTGCATCGAGTTTTCCGTTCGCGGCGAACCTGCCGATGCGCAGCAGATGCGCGCCGAGTTCCTGCACGTGGCTCAGGAACTGAATGTCGACATCGCGTTTCAGCAGGATTCGGTGTTCCGCCGCAATCGCCGTCTGGCCGTGTTCGACATGGACTCGACGCTGATTGAAGCAGAGGTCATCGACGAACTGGCCAAGGCTCATGGTGTAGGTGATCGTGTTTCGGAAATCACCGAGCGTGCAATGCGCGGCGAGCTGGATTTTCGCGCCAGCTTCAAGGAGCGCCTGGCGCTGCTCAAGGGCCTGGACATCAAGGTGCTGGACGAGATTGGTGCGGCGTTGCGCTTGACCGAAGGCGCGGAAACTCTGTTTGCCGAACTCAAGCGTCTGGGCTACAAGACCGCGATTCTGTCCGGTGGCTTTACATACTTCGCCCGACAGTTGCAGGCAAAACTGGGCATCGATTATGTCTTCGCCAACGAACTGGAAGTGGTCGACGGCAAGTGCACCGGCGTTGCTGTAGAGCCGATCGTCGATGCTCAACGCAAGGCCGATCTGCTGCGTGAGCTGGCAGCGAAGGAAGGTTTGAGTCTGGAGCAGACCATCGCCGTGGGTGATGGCGCGAACGATCTGCCGATGCTGGCCATTGCCGGTCTGGGCGTAGCGTTCCGCGCCAAGCCACTGGTCAAGCAGTCTGCCAAACAGGCGATTTCGACGCTGGGCCTCGATGGTGTGCTGTACCTGCTGGGCTTCCGTGACCGGGAAGGCCGCTGACTCTTTAGTCGCACGACTTGCCGGAGGCAGCGATTTCAAATACGCCACCGCCGGCAAGCCATGCTGCTAGACGACGAAGTACCGAATGGCTACAACACCGTCCACAACGAATCGAATTCCTGCTCCGGACCTGCTTGCGCAGTGGCTTTCTTCGGCCCTTCAAGGATTTCATATTCGAACTGGTTGTAATTTCCTGTCGTTGCCTTACGCCCATTGAGGGTCGCTCGGCGTTCGTCACCGCAGTTGTTGATCATCACCTTGCAGCCGTCCTCGAAAGGCAAGCGAGGGGCCAGGACCGTCGCGGGTACGTCGATGGCTCGTACTTCCGGGAGTAACAGGGCGCGCAGGTATTGACTGCTCTGTTCGGCGCGCAGCAATTGCAGGCCACATGCTTGAGCGAAGGGCGCGATCAGTTCCAGCCCCATCTGTGTACCGCCGCTGCGCACCTGACGCACCCAGCGCACGACCGCAATACTCCAGCCGTGACCATGATCCTGAATGCCGATCATCTCACCGGCCTGAAGTTGATCAGGCACTTCCTTTGGCCACGCAAGGCAGTAACCCCCCGGGCTGTGATTGACGATGTTCAAGCTGTAAGTCGGAAAACCTTTCTGTGCGTCGGCGGCTGCGGCGGCTTCGGCTTCGCTGCCCTGGTACTCGATCTCTTCGAACGGCAACATCGTGTTCGACGTGCCAGTGCGTTGCACATCCAGTGCCTGCCCCCAAGGATCAAGCTTGGCGGGTTCCAGCGGCTGCAGCGTGTATTCGGTGACCTTGCCGACTGTGGCAGCGGGCATTTGCAGCAAGTCACTGAAGCAGCGCTGCCCGCCGACGAAGTAGTGCAGCGCGCTCATGCCAACGCAGACCGTCAGCGTGCCTTGGCCCTGAGTGCGCTGAAACGCGCGCTCCGATACATCTCCCCACGCAGCAGCCAGATGTTGGAGCACATCGATCGACAAGCCCGGCGGCACATGAAGGTAGGACTGCGAGCGCTGGTCAGGCGGTGTTTCGAGGTAGCGCTGGAGCGCTGCGGACAGTGGGCGAGGGTTGAAACCTAGCAGATGGGCGCGTTGATCCTCATTGAACAACGAGGTGTACCGCGGCGCCGTATCGGTGCCGAATGCCACTGCGTAGAGGCTTGAGTCGTCCAGGGGCTGTTGCAGCGTGACCATCGCGCTCCAGGCATCCAGCGCATCGGCCAGTTTGCCGATGTTGTGCTGGCGCATCTGGTTGCAGCGCGAGCACCCCATCAACAGGGCCACGATGTAGGTCTGTTCGACGGTCAGGGTACGGGTGTGGTTCGCCTGATTGTCGGCCACCGGTATCCCGTGCAACTGATGTTGTCGCGCGATCTGGTAAATCTGGTGGAGCTCCAGCCAAAGCCCGTCTTGTACCGGGCAGTACAACTGATTGGCGCGGATGAGCGGACCATTGAGGCAATGCAGCGCACGTTGCAATGCGGTGGCCAGCAGCGTTGTACGGTCTCGGCTGAATTTGGGGGCCACTCTGGCGATGATCTGCTTATAGCCAATTGCCAAGTGGTTTTGCAGCGCCTGACACAGGTTGGCGACCTTTCGAGGCCGTTCTTCCAGCACCACGGATTGATTCAGGAAATGCCGCTCCAAGTGCCTGCACACGAAAAACACTTCCGGGCGCAGCAATTCGAGCAGTTGCAGACGGTTTTCGCTGGGCGTCCGCAGTTGGTTCAGCTCGCCCAGGCCCTGATAGAGCTGGCGGGCCATTTCGCCGAGGTTGGCTTTAGGCAGGGTAGCGATCCAGCGCTTCAGGTCTTTTGGCGTCGCGTCACAGAACGACAGGCTCGACTGCGTCGGCACAGGGGCGCGCAACAACAGAGGGAGGCTTAAGTTACTCATGTGACAGGCAAACTCCAACAAACTACTGGCCCGGATGGCGTCATGAAACTGCGGTGCAGTGGCACGGTGACCCAGCGAAACGAGCAAGTTTACGTCAATTGAAAGCGAAGTTTCCTACAACACCGATGGACGACTGTACCAGCATCGACGTTGTGTCGCAGCCATTAATATCAAAGTGACATTGTATTGAGGCCGATACGTCGGTTTCGTGACGATGAATGGCGAGTCTCATTGAACATGAGTGGCCCGCCAATAAACCGTTTCAGAGTTTGTGAGGCAAAAATCACGCCTGAACAGGCGTTGCCAGCAGTTGACCCATTTGCGTGGGCGAACCGGCCGACAGCTCCTCGACCCATTTCACCTGATTCGGGCCAAACAGCACGATGGCGGTCGAGCCCAGTTTGAAGCGACCCAGTTCGGCGCCTTTCTCCAGATGAATCGGCGCACGGGCCGCTTCGTCATAACGGAAGGTTTTCAGCTCGCGCTTCGGAGGTGTCACCAGACCGGCCCAGACGGTTTCGACCGAGGCCACGATCATCGCGCCCACCAGCACAACGGCCATCGGGCCGCGCTCGGTGTCGAACAGGCAGACCACGCGCTCGTTGCGGGCGAACAGTTCCGGCACGTTTTCAGCGGTGGTCTGGTTCACTGAGAACAGACGCCCTGGTACGTAAACCATTTCACGCAGCGTGCCTGCCAGTGGCATGTGAACGCGGTGATAGTCCTTCGGCGACAAGTAAATGGTGGCGAATTCACCGCCCATGAACGGCGCGGACAGGCGTGCATCACCACCCAGCAATTCCAGTGCACTGAAGCTGTGGCCTTTGGCCTGGAAGATGCGGCCATGGTCGATAGTGCCCAACTGGCTCACGGCGCCGTCAGCGGGGCAGAGGATTGCGCCCGGTGTTTCATCCAGGGGGCGAGCGCCCGGCTTCAGCGCCCGGGTGAAGAAGTCGTTGAAGTGCGGGTACGCCGTGGCGTCCTCCACCAGCGCCTGAGACATGTCGACCTGATAGCGGCGCACGAACCATTGGGTGAATGCATTCTTGAACCAGCGCACGCGGCACTCGGCTACACAACCCGCCAGGCGAGACAGCAGATGGTGAGGCAGCAGGTATTGGAAAAGGATAAACAGACGCTGTTTCATCAGGATTCCTAAGCGTTTGAAAAAGGGAAATTCAGGTCGCGTGGCAACCCGTTATTTCTCGACCGGCGTGTCCGGATGATTGCCCCATTCGCCCCACGAACCGGCGTAGCCCTTGATTCGCGGATAGCCCAGCGCCTTGGCCACCAGATAGGTGAAGCCGGAGCGATGGTGAGTCTGGCAATGGGTGATGACTTCTTTGTCGGGGGTGATGCCGAGGTTTTCGAGGATCTGCGGCATGTCTTTGCGGATGCGCAACTGGCGGGCCTGATCCATGCCGGCCGTCCATTCGAAGTTGATTGCGCCGGGGATGTGCCCTCCTCGGGCTGCGACGACTTTTTCACCCGAATACTCGCTGGGACCGCGTGCGTCCCAGATTGCCAGGTCCGCAGCGCCCAGACGGCTTTGCAGGTATTCGCGGGTCGCGGTGGGTTCGTCGTGGATCGTGATTGTAACCGGGCCACCGGCAGGCGCAGGCACTTCAGTAGAGAGCAGCAGGCCTTCGGCTTGCCAGGACAGCACGCCACCATCCAGGTAGTGATACTTCGAGTGCCCAATGACGTCCAGCAGCCAGATGAAACGGCCGGCCCAACCGCCGCCTTCGTCGTCGTACACCACGTAGACCGCGTCAGGGTTGTGGCCGAGTTCGCCGAACAGTGTTTCCAGTTGCGCCTGGGTCGGCAGCAGGCCGGGCGCCGGAGGCTGGCCCAGTTGAGTGCGTTTCGGGTCGACGAAGCGGGCGCCGGGGATATGGCCTGCCTCATAACGGGCGGCGCTGGTCAGGTCGACCAGAATCAGTTCTGAAGCGCCGAGGCGTGCCTGCAGGTCTGCGGGCTCGATCACCAGTGGCAAGCTTGAGAAGGCAGACATGTGACGTCTCCAGATCATGAAAAAAGAGGCGAATTGTAGCTCAGCCGTCAGCCGTTGCGTTGGCTAAAGGTTGTAAGAGCTTTCTCGATACATTGCCCGGTTTTTCCGAATGCCTGGACCGTCACTTCCGAAAATGGCCCGCCACCCTGATCGGCCATGATCACCATCACCACGCGGCCGTTGCTGGCCAACGAGCGGATCAGCAGGTTTTCCCCCGGAAACAGGCTGCGCAGCTGAGGAGGAAGCAATGCCGAGAACTGTGCGTTATTGCTGGCGGTCAGGCGCAATTGGGTGGCTTGCGCCATCAAGCGTTGCAGCACGGTGCTGTCACGATAAGGGATGAGCAGCGCGGCGGACGTCGGGTCTACCCCTGCCAGTTGGTGTACGCGCAAAGTGTCGGTCTTGCGGTCGATCATGAGCAGCACGGTACGCTTCATGCCAGAGGCGAGCAGCGCATCCCGCGCACAAGTGGTCAGGTGCATTGCGTTGGTGAACGCGCTGGGCTCTTTGAGCAAGTCGCCGCAATGCTTGCGCCAGATTTGCAACGCTTCGGCCGATGGCGGCGGGGCGGGCAGCAAACCTTTGTGGACCCGGCGCGTGTCCCATGGCCACAGCAACGCTTCAGCCGGATGCCAGACGCCGGGCGCGGCATGCTGACGTGCGCTGGCGGCGGCGTTTTGATGCACTTGTTGCTGTAATTCGTCGAAAGGCTGTTGCAGGTACAGGCTGGTCAGCAGTTGCCAGCGCAGATTGTGTGGGGTGTCCCAGGATTGTTGCGCCGACAGCGCGAGGCCGTTGGCCAGCAGAATCGTATTGGCGGGTTGGTTGAGCCAGCGGCGCAAGGGCAGATCGGCGTCCAGTGCTTGTTGCTGTTTCAGTGGGTCACCATTTTCATGCGCGATACGCAGCACCTTCACCAGACTGCGCTGCTCGCGGATCAGCAGATCGTAGCCCTGCGTCACCCAGATCGGCAGTTGCCAATGCTGGGCCATGGCTTGACAGAGCTGTACCAGACGCACGCCAAACAACGATTTTTCGACAGTTTTTGCGCACTCGCCCTTGTGGATGACCCTCAGCTCCCATTCTTCCAGAAGCTTGGGGTGCGCCAATGCCATCGGCCACAGGGGGGCGAGGAACAGCAGACTTCCCAGATGAATGTCCTGCCACAAGCGTGCGAGCTGATTGGCGAACAATCCGTAAGCCTGTTGCGTGGCGTGCTGGCTGATGAGTTGCAGTTGGCGAAACGCGACCGGGATGTTCTGCAATTCGATGCTGGGCAGGCGCGCCAGTAATGTGCCGGTGCGGGCCAGGCCCAAGCGGTTCAAGGCCACTTCAAGGCTTTCCGCAGGTTCGGTCAGGCCACCGGCATTCAAATTCGCTTCGCGCAATACGCTGAGGACCAGCGCCGGACTGTCCTGCATGAAGTCGGCAATCTCTCGCAACGAGCGGCGGCTGTCGTTGAGCGCAGCGTGCACCTTCGCATGAGCGTTGGCAGGGACGGGCAGGGCAATGCCATCGAGCTGCTTGACCCAAGCGTCGAGTGTCTGCGGAACGAGGAGCGTAGAAGCTTTTTCTGATTGCATTCACAAGGCCCGTACGGCTGGGAGGTTTTGATCGGCGTCGAATGGTGGCATCATGCTGGCCGTTGCGCTGTGGTGCCCGAGCCAGACGCCAGACAGGATTTTCGCCTGAATTGACTATAGTCTGGCGCACTCATGCCGATAAGTAGAACAAGAGTTTCGACCGCTTCTCGCACAATGACCTTGAACCCGACTCAGTAAGTATTTTTTATCTATGGCAAAAATTATCGGCATCATCGTCGTTTTCGCGAGCGTTCTCGGCGGCTACGTACTTTCCCATGGTCAGATTGCTGCGTTGATCCAGCCTTTCGAGGTGATGATCATCGGCGGTGCTGCGCTGGGTGCATTCCTCCAGGCGAACCCGGGATATATGACCATGCTGGTCATCAAGAAGTCCCTGAAGATGTTTGGTTCGCGCTTCACCCACGCCTTTTACCTCGAAGTGCTGGGCCTGATCTACGAAATCCTCAACAAAAGCCGTCGTGAAGGCATGATGGCCATCGAAGGCGATATTGAAGAGCCGGAAAACAGCCCGATCTTCGCCAAGTACCCCAGCGTGTTGAAAGATACCAAGATGATCGCGTTCATCTGCGATTACCTGCGCATCATGTCCTCGGGCAACATGGCTCCCCACGAGCTGGAAGGCCTGTTCGACATGGAACTGCTGAGCATGAAAGAAGAGCTTGAGCACCCTTCCCATGCGGTGACCGGCGTCGCGGACGGTATGCCCGGTTTCGGTATCGTTGCGGCGGTACTGGGTATCGTCGTGACCATGGCGTCCCTGGGGTCCGGTGACAAAGCGGCGATCGGTATGCACGTAGGTGCGGCGCTGGTCGGTACCTTCTTCGGTATTCTCGCGGCCTATGGCTTCTTCGGCCCACTGGCGCAGTGCCTGGCCCACGACGCCAAAGAAGAAATGAACGTGTTCGAATCGATCAAGGCTTCCCTGGTGGCATCGGCCTCGGGTGTGCCGCCTTCACTGGCTGTCGAGTTCGGTCGCAAGGTGTTGTACCCGGCTCACCGCCCCAGCTTCAGCGAGCTGGAACAAGCTGTTCGCGGTCGTTGATCCATGGAAAATAATCAGCCCATTATCGTCAAGCGCGTAAAGCGCTTTGGCGGCGGACACCACGGCGGCGCCTGGAAAATCGCCTTCGCCGACTTCGCGACGGCGATGATGGCGTTCTTCCTGGTGCTGTGGCTGATGTCGTCGGCCACGCCCGAGCAGTTGATCGCCATCGCCGGTTACTTCAAGGATCCGGTCGGGTTCTCTGACAGTGGTTCGCCGTACGTCATCGACCTGGGCGGCTCGCCCGAGATGTCGCCGGACCAGACCCTCAACCCTGAAGTCAAATCCACCCCCGCGCCCGACAAAGTCCCGGTGGACGCCGATCAGCAGGATGCAGCGGCCGAGCAGGTCGAGCAGGAGCGGCTGGAGATGCTCCTGCAAGAGTTGCAGACCAAGGTCAACGAGAACCCGCAACTGGCGAAGTTCAAGGACCAGATCCTGTTCGAGATTACTCAGGACGGCTTGCGTATCCAGATCATGGACGCGGAAAACCGCCCGATGTTCGACATCGGCAGTGCGCGCCTGAAACCGTATTTCGAAGACATCCTTCTGGCCATGGCCGACACCATCAAAACGGTGCCAAACAAGGTGAGCATCAGTGGCCACACCGACGCCACGCCATACGTGGGCAATAACGGTTTCGGTAACTGGGAACTGTCAGCCAACCGCGCCAACGCCGCACGTCGTGCGCTGACGGCAGGCGGTTACCCGGATCCGCAAGTGGCTCGTGTCGTGGGCTTCGCCTCGTCGTCGCTGTACGACAAGGAGAACCCGAACAACCCGATCAACCGCCGTATCGACATCACCGTGCTGACCAAAAAGGCACAGGCGCGTATCGAAGGCGACCAGAACGCGGGCGGCGCCCCGAAAGCGGCGCCAGCTCCTGCGGCGCCAGCGGGCCAGCCTGGCGCGTCGAGCAGTGCGGCACCGGCCGTCGATCCACAGGCTGACGCCCAGCCTCATGAGATTCGGCAGAAGCTGAACATCTTCGATCAAGGGCAGTTGAAGATCGACGAGACCAAGAACTGATTTACGGTTCTGACAAAAACGCCGCGATAATCGCGGCGTTTTTGTGTGCCATCAATGGTGAGCGGAAACCGTGTGGGAGCCGGCTTGGTGCGGGCGGCGTTCCGACGAAAGCGTCGGGTCAGGCACCGTCGATGTTGATTGATCGAGCGCCTTCGCCAGCAAGTCGGCTCCCACAGGAGGACAGTGCATCGGCTCAGTAACTGCTCTCCGGCAAACTCGCGATGATCGACCGATAGCTGTTCATCCGCTGCTGCTGCACCCGGCCATCTTCCAGCGCCTTGAGCAGTGCGCAGCCCGGCTCGCGATCATGTTTGCAATCGCGGAAGCGGCAGCGGCCCAACAGGTCGTTGAACTCGATGAAGCCCGCTTCCACATCGGCGCGGCTGACGTGCCCCAGGCCGAATTCGCGAATGCCGGGGGAGTCGATCAAATCGCCGCCACGGGGGAAATGGAACAACCGCGCAGTGGTCGTGGTATGCGTGCCTTGACCGGAGTATTCGGAAAGCGGCCCGACTCGCGTCCCTACCTCAGGCAACAGGCTGTTGACCAGCGATGACTTGCCCACGCCAGACTGCCCCACGAAAACGCTGGTGTTGTGATCCAGCAAATCCTGCAACTGCTGCATGCCATCGCCGTGATGAGCAGACACTTCCAGCACCGGGTAACCCAGCGTGCGATACACCGCCAGCAGTGCATTGAGCGCCGGGGCGTTCTGGTCGTTGATCAGGTCGAACTTGTTCAGCAGCAACAGCGGACGAATGCCCGAATGTTCAGCCGCCACCAGATAGCGGTCGATCAGGTTGGCGTGAGGCTCCGGCGCGGGGGCGAAGACGATCACGATCAAATCGACGTTGGCCGCCACAGGCTTGAGTTGGCCGCGAGTATCAGGCCGGCACAGTTCAGTGGTGCGCGGCAATTGCGCAACGATCACACCGATACCCTGATTGCCCGGACGCCAGACCACCTTGTCACCCGTCACCAGAGCGGGCAGGTTCGCCCGCAAGTGGCAGCGAAACACCTGCCCGCTCAGTTCGCCTTCTTGCGCCTCGACTTCGACCTGCACGCCGAAGTGCGCGATGACCAACCCTGTCTGCTCAGGACCCAGATCCCCGCCTTCCAGCGTTTCCAGGGCCAGAGACTCGCGTTTGGCCGCGCGGGCGGCGCGTTCGCCCTGAATCTTTTCGATGCGCCAGTTCTGGCGGCGGTTGAGTTGGCGTTTGGCCATGGGTGTTCAGTGTTCCAATTCGGGGTGCAGAAAGCGGCAGATTGAGTAAAACGCCGGGAGTCTAGCACGCTTACCTAGGCTAAACTGCGCGCCTACGCTAAGGAGCCGACATATGCAGAACAAACAGAATCTGATCTGGATCGACCTGGAAATGACCGGTCTGGACCCTGATAACGACGTCATCATCGAGATGGCCACAATCATCACCGACAGCGAGCTGAACACGCTGGCAGAGGGGCCGGTCATCGCCATTCATCAAAGTGACGACCTCCTGAACGGAATGGACGAGTGGAACACCCGTCAACACGGCGGCTCGGGCCTGACCCAGCGCGTGCGCGAGAGCAACATCTCCACCGCCGAGGCTGAAGCCATGACCCTGGAGTTCATCAAGCAATGGGTGCCAGAGCGCAGTTCTCCGATTTGCGGCAACAGCATCTGCCAGGACCGTCGCTTCCTTTATAAGCGCATGCCGACCCTGGAAAACTACTTTCACTACCGCAATCTCGATGTGTCGACGCTCAAGGAGTTGGCCGCACGCTGGTCGCCGGAACTGAAATTCAAGAAAGGCAGCACCCACCTGGCGCTGGACGACATCCGTGAGTCCATTGCCGAGCTGCGTTTCTATCGCGAGCACTTCATCAAGGTTTAATCTGCCACCATGCTGTTGATGCTTTATCTGATCGCCATCACCGCCGAAGCGATGACGGGCGCATTGTCTGCCGGGCGGCGCGGAATGGACTGGTTCGGTGTGGTGCTGATCGCCTGCATCACGGCCTTGGGCGGTGGTTCGGTGCGTGACGTGCTGTTGGGCCATTACCCGCTGACGTGGGTCAAGCACCCTGAATATCTGATCCTGACCAGTGCCGCGGCATTGGTCACCATCTTCATCGCGCCCCTGATGCGGCATTTGCGTTCGCTGTTTCTGGTGCTCGACGCCCTGGGGCTGGTGGCGTTCACGATCATCGGCTGCACGACGGCGCTGGAGATGGGGCTGGGCATGATGGTCGCGGCGGTCAGTGGGGTGATCACCGGGACGTTTGGCGGCATCCTGCGCGATATTTTCTGTAACGACATCCCGCTGATCTTCCGCCGCGAGCTGTACGCCAGTGTTTCGTTCGCAGCCGCGTGGTGCTTTCTGCTGTGTCAGTGGGCAGGGTTGCCGATTGAGCAAGGGACGTTGATCACGTTGTCGGGCGGGTTGTTACTGCGTTTGTTGGCGATCCGGTTTCGCTGGGAAATGCCCAAGTTCGTTTACAAGGATGGGCATTGAGTGTCGCTCTGGCCTGTAACGCTCAACTGTGGGATATCGATCAGGCGTTATGCCGCCGCAACGCCCATTCCACATGCTCGCGCACCATCTCTGACGGATAATCCCGCCGAGACTTCAACGCCTCGATCACCGGAATGCTCGACGGCGCATTGCCCAATCCCACCGCCAGATTACGCAACCAGCGCTCATACCCCGCGCGCCGCAGCGGCGAGCCTTCGGTGTTGCTCAGGAAGGTCGCTTCATCCCACAAAAACAGCGTCGTCAGCTCGGCGTTGTCGAGGCCGTGACGCGGCTTGAAGTCGTTCTGATCGGTAGGCCGGGCGAAGCGGTTCCACGGGCAGACAATCTGGCAATCATCACAACCGAACACCCGATTGCCGATCATCGCGCGCAGTTCTTCGGGGATCGATGTCTTCAGCTCGATGGTCAGGTAGGAAATGCAGCGTCGGGCGTCGAGCACGTAAGGGCCGACGAAAGCGTTGGTCGGGCACACATCCAGACACGCGCTGCAACGGCCGCAATGCTCAGTGGCATGGGGTTCGTCAATTGGCAACGCCAGATCGACGAACAACTCGCTCAGGAAGAAATAACTGCCCGCCTTGCGATTGAGCACCAGCGTATTTTTGCCGATCCAGCCCAGCCCGGCCTGTTCGGCGATCGCCTTTTCCAGCACCGGTGCGCTGTCGACGAATGCCCGGAATCCGAATGGTCCGATGGCCTGTTGGATGCGCTCTGCCAACTGCTGCACGCGCTTGCGAATCAGCTTGTGGTAGTCGCGGCCCAAGGCATAACGGGAAACGTAGGCTTTTTCCGGTTGGGCCAGCAATTGCGCCATCTGCGTGTCGCCGGGCAAATAGTCCATGCGCAACGACACGACCCGCAACGTCCCAGGCACCAGTTCGTCCGGGTGCGAACGTTTGCTGCCATGCGCTGCCATATAGTCCATCTCGCCGTGGTACCCGGCTTCCAGCCAGCGTTCCAGATGCTGTTCGTGTTCCGCCAGATCCAGCCCCGAGATGCCGACCTGCTGAAAGCCGAGTTCGCGCCCCCAGTCCTTGATCGATTGGGCAAGCTCGGACAACCCGGCAGCCGAGAGCGGCGCTGAGTTTGTGGATGGATCTACAGTAATCGAGGGCATGCAAAGAGGACACCGGGGCGCAGGTGCGTATAATTCTGCCAGACATCGGAGCCCAAAGACTCATGTTGCACAGCAAACCCCCATTTCCCGACGCACTGTACAGCGCCGCGCAGGTCCGCGACCTCGACGCGCGGCTGGTTGCAGCGGGCACGCCTGGCTTCGAATTGATGCAGCGTGCAGCCCATGCAGCGTGGCGGGCGATTCGTCGGCGCTGGCCCGAGGGGCGGCAATTGGCGGTGCTGGCCGGGCACGGCAATAACGCAGGAGATGGCTATCTGATTGCCGCCTTGGCCAAACGGGCAGGGTGGCAGGTGGTTGTTTTCGCGGTGGGCGATTGTTCAGGGCTGCAAGGCGATGCCGAAACTGCTTATAAAGAAGCGCTTTCTGAGCAAGTCGTTATTCAACCGTGGATTCAGCAGCCGCTGTCGGGAATCGTGGTAGACGCGCTTCTGGGGACCGGGCTGAAGGGTAATGTTCGTGCGCCCTACGCGTCTGCTATCGAACACATCAATGACAGCGGCCTGCCGGTCATGTCGGTGGATATCCCTTCAGGGCTGTGTGCGGATACCGGCAGAACGCTGGGGGCGGCGGTTCGTGCAGACCTGACGGTCACCTTTGTCGGCCTCAAGATCGGGCTGTTCACGGCAGATGCGCCTGAGGTGGTCGGGGAGTTGATCTTTGACGACCTTCAGGCCGACCCTGCAATCGTGGCGCAGACCCCCGTCAGCATTAAACGTCTCGATAAATCTAATTTGCCTGCGCTCAAACCTCGTCCCCGCACGGCGCACAAAGGGCTGTTTGGCCGGGTGCTGGTGATCGGCGGCGATCATGGTTTCGGCGGGGCGGCCCTGTTGGCTGCTGAGAGCACCTTGCGTTGCGGTGCGGGCATGGTCACGCTGGCGACCCGTTCTGAACATGTCGCTGCGGCACTGGCGCGTTTCCCGGAGGTCATGACTGTCGGAATACATTCGGCCAATCAACTGATGGCGCTGATGGATCCCGCGTCGGTGCTGGTCGTCGGGCCGGGCATGGGGCAGCAGGCCTGGGGGCGTAGCCTGTTATCGGCAGCCGCCAATGCCGAGCGACCGCAGGTCTGGGATGCTGACGCACTCAATCAACTGGCCGCCGGTTTTGCGCAATTGCCCAAGGATTGCGTGATCACGCCGCATCCCGGAGAGGCGGCGCGGCTGCTGGGCGTCAGCACGCAGGCGGTGCAGGCTGATCGTCCGACTGCTGCGCTCGCTCTGGCGAAGCGGTTCAATGCCGTTTGTGTGCTCAAGGGGAGTGGCAGTTTGATTGCCAGCCCGGCAGGCGAACTGGCGCTGGCCGATCACGGCCACCCAGCTATGGCGACGGGAGGGCTGGGTGACGTGCTGGCGGGTGTGATTGGCGCGCTGATGGCGCAAAAGATGGCAGCGTTCGATGCGGCATGCCTGGGTGTCTGGCTGCACGCGCTGGCCGGAGAAAAATGTGGGGCGGGCGGGCGTGGCCTGGCTGCCGCTGATCTGATTCCTGAAATTCGCAAGCTGTTGGAGGAGCAACAACCGTGTCTGAGTTAACCCTGCACCTGGTGGGTGAAGAGGCGATGACCAACTTTGGTGCACGGATTGCCCAAGTCACTGAAAGTAATGGGATTATTTTTCTTGAAGGCGATTTGGGCGCGGGCAAGACCACCTTGTCGCGGGGCATCATTCGCGGTCTTGGTCACACTGGTGCGGTAAAAAGCCCGACTTTTACCCTCGTAGAACCTTACGAAATTGGGAGAAATCGCGCGTATCACTTTGATCTTTACCGACTTGTTGACCCAGAAGAGCTAGAATTCCTCGGCATACGCGACTACTTCGAAGGCGAAGCGCTTTGCCTCATAGAGTGGCCCAACCTCGGTGCAGGCTTTTTGCCAAAGCCTGACCTGATCATTACCATTAGGCCGCACGCGGAAGGTCGAGCGTTGACGCTAAGCCCGGAGAGCTCGCGCGGCGAGGCGTGGTGTGCCGCTTTGGCTTTGGAATTCAAATAGATATGGGGTTTGGTATGCGCATGCGCGCGCTGGTTTCTGTGATTGGACTGCTGCTGACGACATTGGCTGTCGATGCGTTTGCCGCCTCACAGGTACGAAGTGTCCGCTTATGGCGTGCGCCGGATAACACCCGGCTGGTGTTCGACCTGTCCGGTCCGGTTCAGCACAGCGTCTTTACCTTGCAGTCTCCAGATCGTCTGGTGATCGACATCAACGGCGCCACGTTGGGCGGCTCGCTTAATATCGCGACCGCCAACACCCCGATCACGGCCATGCGTTCGGCCCAGCGTACGCCGGATGATCTACGTGTCGTCATCGATCTGAAAAAGGCCGTGACGCCGAAGAGCTTCACGCTCGCGCCGAACCAACAGTACGGGAACCGGTTGGTGGTTGATCTCTATGACAACCCCGCAGACGCCAATCCGACGCCAACCGTCGCGGATACCCCGGCCACGGCTGCCCCGGCGACGCCTGCCGTGCCGGTCAGCCCATCCAAGCCTGAAATCAAACTACCTCCTGTGCCCAACGGCAAGCGCGACATCGTGGTCGTCATCGATGCCGGCCATGGCGGGGAAGATCCTGGCGCCTCAGGTGGCCGTGGGCAGAAAGAAAAGAATGTCGTGTTGTCGATCGCCAAAGAGCTGCAGCGGCAGATCAACTCCGAGAAGGGCTATCGCGCTGAACTGACCCGTACCGGGGATTATTTCATCCCGCTGCGTAAACGGACCGAGATCGCCCGCGCGAAAGGCGCGGACCTGTTCGTTTCCATCCACGCTGACGCCGCGCCTTCCTCGGCTGCGTTCGGTGCGTCGGTGTTTGCCTTGTCTGATCGTGGCGCGACGTCCGAGACGGCTCGCTGGCTGGCAGACAGTGAAAACCGTTCCGACCTGATCGGTGGCGCGGGGGCGGTGAGTCTGGATGACAAGGACCGCATGCTGGCCGGGGTGTTGCTGGACCTGTCGATGACGGCTTCGCTGACTTCCAGCCTGAACGTTGGCCAAAAAGTCCTGACCAACATCGGTCGCGTGACCCCGTTGCACAAATCCCGTGTCGAGCAGGCCGGTTTCATGGTGCTCAAGTCGCCGGATATCCCGTCGATTCTGGTCGAGACAGGCTTTATCTCCAACGCCGCTGAAGCCAACAAGCTTGAAGGCGCCAGCCATCAGCAGGCCCTGGCGCGCTCGATCACTGCGGGCGTAAAACAGTTCTTCCAACAGAACCCACCGCAAGGCACCTACATTGCGTGGCTGCGTGACAACGGCAAACTGGCCATGGGTGCGCGTGAGCACACCGTACGCCCCGGCGAGTCGCTGAGCATGATCGCCGTGCACTACGACATGAGCATGGAAGCGCTGCGCAGTGCGAACAAATTGAGTTCCGATGAGTTGAAAATCGGCCAGCAACTGAGAATTCCGAGCGCGGAACTGGCGGGTGAGCCGTGAGTGATCTGTTGCTGGATGAGCAGGGGCTCAATGTTGGCGTGAGTGACGACAGCCCTGCCGCAAAAGCTGCGCGCATTCAGTTGCTCAGCCCTCGGTTGGCGAACCAGATTGCAGCGGGCGAGGTGGTCGAGCGGCCTGCGTCGGTTATCAAAGAATTGCTGGAGAACAGCCTGGACTCCGGTGCTCGCCGTATCGATGTCGAAGTCGAGCAAGCGGGTATCAAACTGCTGCGCGTGCGCGACGATGGTGGTGGCATTTCCTCTGACGACCTGCCCCTGGCGCTGGCGCGCCACGCGACCAGCAAGATTCGCGAGCTGGAAGACCTTGAACGGGTCATGAGTCTGGGCTTTCGCGGTGAGGCGCTGGCGTCGATCAGCTCCGTCGCGCGCCTGACGCTGACCTCTCGCACCCGCGACGCCGATCAGGCCTGGCAAGTGGAAACCGAAGGTCGCGACATGGCCTCTCGCGTGCAGCCTGCGGCCCACCCGGTGGGCACATCGGTAGAAGTGCGCGACCTTTTCTTCAATACCCCGGCCCGGCGCAAGTTCCTCAAAGCCGAAAAAACCGAATTCGATCACCTGCAAGAAGTGATCAAACGCATGGCGCTGGCCCGTTTCGACGTGGCTTTCCACCTGCGCCATAACGGCAAGACGATCCTCAGCCTGCACGAGGCCCGCGATGACGTGGCCCGTGCGCGCCGTGTCTCGGCGGTCTGCGGTCCCGGCTTCCTGGAGCAGGCGCTGCCGATCGAGGTCGAGCGCAATGGCCTGAAACTCTGGGGTTGGGTGGGTTTGCCGACCTTCTCTCGCAGTCAGGCGGACTTGCAGTATTTCTTCGTCAATGGCCGTGCGGTGCGCGACAAACTGGTCGCCCATGCGGTTCGTCAGGCGTATCGAGACGTGTTGTTCAACGGCCGTCATCCGACGTTCGTGCTGTTTTTCGAGGTCGATCCTGCCGTGGTCGACGTCAACGTTCACCCGACCAAACACGAAGTTCGCTTCCGTGACGGGCGAATGGTGCATGACTTTTTATATGGCACGTTGCATCGCGCACTGGGCGATGTGCGTCCTGATGATCAATTGGCGGGCACGACGTCCGTCGCCGCGCTGGTGCGCCCGAGCGGGCCGGGGGCGGGCGAGTTCGGGCCGCAGGGCGAGATGCGCCTGGCCAACAATGTGCTGGAAACGCCTCAAGGCTCTGCGTGGAATGCGCCAAACAGCGCAGGTTCGGTCTCTTCGGCAGGTTCCGGCAGTGGCGCGGGCTATCAATATCAGTACACGCCCCGCCCGGCGTCTGTGCTGCCTGCCGAGGAGGCGCGAGCCGCTTACAGTGCGTTTTTCGCCCCATTGCCGGGTACGACGGTCAATCCGACAACCGCTACGGGCGTCGCCTTGCCTGAGTCTCAAGGCGACATTCCGCCGCTGGGTTATGCCCTCGCGCAGCTCAAGGGCATTTATATCCTCGCCGAAAACGCCCACGGTATGGTGCTGGTGGACATGCACGCCGCTCACGAGCGGATCATGTACGAGCGCCTGAAAATTGCCATGGCCAGCGAGGGCCTGAGTGGCCAACCACTGCTGGTGCCAGAATCGATTGCCGTCAGTCAGCGTGAGGCCGACTGCGCCGAAGAGCACATGGCGACATTCCAGCAACTGGGCTTCGAGTTGCAGCGTTTGGGGCCTGAGAGCCTGGCGATTCGGCAGATTCCTGCGCTGCTCAAGCAGGCGGAGGCGAATCGTCTGGTGCAT
This sequence comes from Pseudomonas sp. Pseu.R1, assembly GCF_045764065.1. NCBI lineage: Bacteria > Pseudomonadati > Pseudomonadota > Gammaproteobacteria > Pseudomonadales > Pseudomonadaceae > Pseudomonas > Pseudomonas sp. Pseu.R1. Next base: position 4,173,853 of record NZ_JBJGEE020000001.1, read on the forward strand.
GACGTGCTGGCCGACCTCATGGAATACGGCACCAGCGACCGGGTTCAAGCTCATATGAACGAACTGCTCGGGACCATGGCCTGCCATGGCGCAGTGCGCGCCAACCGGCGTCTGGCAATTCCGGAAATGAACGCCTTGCTGCGCGACATGGAAAACACCGAGCGCAGCGGTCAATGCAACCACGGGCGGCCAACCTGGACTCAACTGGGTATGGACGATCTCGACAAACTGTTTCTGCGCGGTCGCTGATGAGTGCTTATCCCCCGGCCATCTTTCTGATGGGGCCGACGGCCGCTGGCAAAACCGATCTGGCCATCGAGCTGACCAAAGTCCTGCCGTGCGAGTTGATCAGCGTCGATTCCGCGCTGGTCTATCGCGGCATGGACATTGGCACTGCCAAGCCTTCAAAAGCGCTTTTGGACAAGTATCCACACCGCTTGATCGATATTCTCGATCCGTCTGAAAGCTATTCTGCTGCGGATTTTCGTAGCGATGCGTTGCAGGCGATGGCTGAAATAACAGCCAAAGGAAAAATTCCTCTGCTGGTCGGCGGCACCATGTTGTATTTCAAGGCTCTATTGGAGGGCCTGGCAGACATGCCCGCGGCGGACCCCGATGTTCGTGCGCAGCTTGAAGCCGAGGCGGCGAGCCGTGGCTGGCAGGCGTTGCACGATGAATTGGCGAGCATTGACCCGGTCTCGGCGGCGCGTATTCACCCCAACGATCCGCAACGTCTGGTTCGGGCGCTGGAGGTGTATCGGGTGAGCGGGATGAGCATGACCGCACACCGAGAGCAACAAAGTGCGCAAAGTGCTCAAGCTGGCGCTTCGGGGCGACATCAATTGCCCTATACTGTCGCAAATCTTGCGATCGCACCTCAGGATCGGAAGGTACTGCACGACCGAATCGCGTTGCGTTTCAGGCAAATGCTTGAAGAAGGATTCGTTGAAGAAGTTGTGGCGTTACGTTCGAGGGGTGACCTGCACTCGAATTTACCGTCTATAAGAGCTGTAGGGTATCGCCAGGTCTGGGACCATCTGGACGGAAAGCTGACTTGGGACGAGATGCAGGAACGCGGCATCATCGCCACGCGCCAGTTGGCCAAAAGACAGTTCACCTGGTTGCGTAGCTGGGAAAATTTACACTGGTTGGACAGCCTGGCTTGCGACAATCTGCCACGCACCTTGAAATACTTGGGATCGGTCTCCATATTGGGCTGAGTCCTTGCAATAGCCGTCTATCCTTGGGGGGTAACGGCCTGAGCCAATGTTTTTGAATTTATTCTATTGATCCTTAAAGGAGTGCGGCACATGTCAAAAGGGCATTCGCTACAAGACCCTTACCTGAACACTTTGCGTAAAGAGAAGGTTGGGGTTTCGATCTATCTGGTAAACGGTATCAAGCTGCAAGGCACGATCGAGTCCTTCGACCAGTTCGTTATTTTGCTGAAGAACACTGTCAGCCAAATGGTTTACAAACACGCCATCTCGACCGTTGTTCCGGTTCGTCCAATTCGTCTGCCTAGCGCGTCCGAATCCGACCAGGGTGACGCTGAGCCAGGTAACGCCTGATAGGAGTCTGCCTTGTTCTTTGAGCGCCACGAAGGTGGTGAGCGGGCAATCCTCGTTCATTTGGATGGCCAGGACCCTGAGGCGCGCGAAGATCCGCAGGAGTTCCGGGAGCTGGCTATTTCGGCAGGTGCCGATATCGTTGCATTCGTCAACGTGCCACGGCATCGGCCAACCGCCAAGTTTCTGGTAGGCAGCGGCAAGGTCGAGGAATTGCGCGACCTGGTCCACGCCGAAAAAACCGATCTGGTTATTTTCAACCATGTCCTTACGCCCAGTCAGGAACGCAACCTCGAACGTGTTTTCGAGTGTCGCGTGCTTGACCGTACGGGCCTGATTCTCGACATCTTCGCCCAACGCGCGCGAACCCATGAAGGTAAGCTGCAAGTCGAACTGGCTCAGCTTGAGCACATGAGCACCCGCCTGGTCCGAGGGTGGACTCACCTTGAGCGCCAGGGCGGCGGTATCGGCCTGCGCGGTCCGGGTGAAACCCAGCTCGAAACGGACCGTCGTCTGTTGCGAGTTCGTCTGCGGCAAATCAAAGGCCGTCTGGAGAAGGTCCGCAGTCAGCGCGACCAGGCCCGTCGTGGTCGTTCCCGCGCCGATATCCCGACCGTTTCCATCGTTGGCTATACCAACGCCGGTAAATCAACGCTTTTCAATGCGGTGACCCATTCCGAGGTCTACGCTGCTGATCAGTTGTTCGCCACCCTCGATCCGACCTTGCGCCGTCTTGAACTCGACGACCTGGGACCGATCGTGCTGGCCGACACGGTGGGGTTCATTCGCCACCTGCCGCACAAGCTGGTAGAGGCCTTTCGGGCTACGCTCGAAGAGTCGAGCAACTCGGACCTGTTGCTGCATGTGATCGATGCGCATGAGCCTGACCGCATGGAGCAGATCGAACAGGTGCTGGCGGTGCTGCGCGAGATTGGTGCGCAAGACTTGCCGATGCTGGAGGTCTATAACAAACTCGATTTGCTCGAAGGGGTCGAGCCTCAGATTCAGCGCGATGCCGATGGCAAGCCGCAACGGGTCTGGGTATCTGCACATGATGGTCGTGGCCTGGATTTGCTCAAGCAAGCCATCGCCGAGCTGTTGGGGGACGATCTGTTCATTGGCACCTTGCGTCTGTCGCAACGCTTTGCGCGGCTACGCGCCCAGTTTTTCCAATTGGGTGCGGTGCAGAGCGAGGCCCATGATGAAGAGGGCCAGAGTCTGTTGGCGGTCCGCCTGCCCCGAGTTGAATTCAATCGCCTGGTGAGTCGCGAAGGACTGCAGCCGCTGGAATTCATCGAGCAACACACTTTGCAATAAAAGCCTTTCGAAGCGGTTGTGCTGCTTCGACAGGCATTCTGTAGCATTGGTCGGCGCGCCGAGGGCGCGTCTTTGCTTTATCAGATGGAGAGCGCTATGGCTTGGAATGAGCCGGGTGGCAACTCGAATAATCAGGATCCCTGGGGTGGCAAGCGCAAAGGCGGCGACCGCAAGGGGCCACCGGATCTCGACGAGGCCTTCCGAAAGCTGCAGGAAAGCCTGAATGGGTTGTTCGGTGGTGGAAAAAAACGCAGCAGTGATGGCGGCGGCAGTGGCAGCTCGGGCAAGGGCGGCGGTTTTGGCCTGCTCGGTATCGGCCTTGTCGTGCTGCTCGCGATCTGGCTTTACAACGCAATCTACGTGGTGGACGAGCAAGAACAGGCCGTCATCCTGCGTTTCGGCAAATACTACGAAACCGTCGGTTCGGGTCTGAATATCTATTTCCCGCCGTTCGACCGCAAGTACCTCGAAAACGTGACCCGCGAACGTGCGTACAGCAAGCAGGGCCAGATGCTCACCGAAGACGAAAACATCGTCGAAGTGCCGCTGACCGTGCAGTACAAGATCACCAACCTGCAGGATTTCGTGCTGAACGTCGACCAGCCTGAGGTCAGCCTGCAACATGCGACCGAAAGTGCCCTGCGTCATGTCGTCGGCTCGACCGCGATGGATCAGGTGCTGACCGAAGGTCGTGAGTTGATGGCCAGCGAAATCAAGGAGCGTCTGCAGCGTTTCCTCGACACCTATCGCACCGGTATCACGGTTACTCAAGTGAACGTGCAGAGCGCCGCTGCGCCTCGTGAAGTTCAGGAAGCCTTCGACGACGTGATTCGCGCCCGTGAAGACGAGCAGCGTTCGCGCAACCAGGCTGAAACCTACGCCAATGGCGTGATCCCGGAGGCCCGTGGTCAGGCTCAGCGTATTGTCGAAGACGCCAACGGTTACCGCGACGAAGTGATTTCCCGCGCCAAGGGTGAGGCGGATCGCTTCACCAAACTGGTCGCGGAATATCGCAAGGCGCCGGAGGTCACTCGTGAGCGTCTGTACCTGGAAACCATGCAGGAAGTCTTCAGCAACACCAGCAAGGTGCTCGTGACCGGCGACAAGGGTCAGAACAACCTGCTTTATTTGCCGTTGGACAAAATGATCGAAAGCAGTCGCGGCAGTTCCGGTTCGTCGTCGAGCGGCGCTTCGGCCACTGTCGTCGATCCGGGTGCTCGTACCTCGGACATGCAAACGCAACGTGACACGCGCACTAGGGAGACCCGTTGATGAGCAATAAATCTCTGGTCGCCCTGATTGTCTGTGCCGTATTGGCCGTTGTGGCCTGGAATAGCTTCTACATCGTCGCTCAGACCGAGCGCGCGGTGCTGCTGCAATTCGGTCGTGTGGTTCAGGCTGATGTTCCACCGGGTCTTCACGTCAAGATTCCTTACGTGAACCAGGTGCGCAAGTTCGACGCGCGTCTGCTGACCTTGGATGCACCCACCCAGCGCTTCCTGACCCTGGAAAAGAAAGCCGTCATGGTGGATGCCTATGCCAAATGGCGCGTGAAGGACGCTGAGCGTTTCTACACCGCGACATCGGGCCTGAAGCAGATCGCCGACGAGCGTCTGTCCCGTCGTCTGGAATCGGGGCTGCGTGACCAGTTCGGTAAGCGTACCTTGCACGAAGCCGTGTCTGGTGAGCGTGACGCATTGATGGCCGACATCACGTCGACGTTGAACAAGATGGCCGAGAAAGAGCTGGGCATCGAAGTCATCGACGTTCGGGTCAAGGCAATCGATCTGCCGAAAGAAGTCAACCGCAGCGTGTTCGAGCGTATGAGCACCGAGCGTGAACGTGAAGCACGTGAGCACCGCGCCAAAGGTAACGAGCTGGCCGAGGGTATTCGTGCCGATGCCGATCGTCAGCGCCGTGTACTGCTGGCCGAAGCCTATCGAGAGTCTGAAGAGACTCGCGGTGATGGCGATGCCCAGGCCGCTGCGATCTACTCCAAGGCGTATGCTCAGGATCAGGAGTTCTACGCGTTCTACCGCAGTCTGCGTGCCTATCGCGAAAGCTTCGCGAACAAGAGCGACGTGATGGTGCTGGACCCGAACAGCGAGTTCTTCCGCTATCTGGAAAAAGCCAAACCGTAATCGCACCCCGTGATCGATACCCCCCGCCGGGCGGCAAAACTGTCCGGCGGGGTGATCACACGGCAAAACGTGTGTATGATGCGGCAGCCGGGAAATTCCCGGCTTTTTTGCGTCTACACGATTGATTGGCCGTGGCGTATGTCGTGCGCGGCAGTTTTTTCGAGGGCAGTGTTCGCAACGCTCAGGCCGGACTCGTCCGGGGATCATCCTGTCGAATGCTGTCTGCTTCACTCAAGGCTCGCCCAAGGGGTTGGCCGCCCGGATCATAGGGGAAAGGCGTAATGGCAACGGTTGACCGCTGGCTGCTGCCGGATGGCATCGAGGAAGTACTGCCGCCGGAAGCTGCGCGCATAGAAGTGGCGCGTCGTCAGGTGCTGGATCTGTTTCAAAGCTGGGGTTACGAGTTCGTCGTGACGCCGCACATCGAATACCTTGAGTCTCTGCTCACGGGTGCGGGCCAGGATCTGGATCTGCGCACCTTCAAGGTGGTCGATCCGCAATCGGGTCGGCAGATGGGCTTCCGTGCGGACATCACGCCGCAGGTCGCCCGTATCGACGCGCATACACTGCGCCGGGAAGGCCCGAGCCGCTTGTGCTATGCCGGTAGCGTATTGCATGCGCAGCCTCGCGCGCTGTCGTCCTCGCGCAGCCCGATTCAACTGGGCGCCGAATTGTACGGCGATGCCAGCCCGAGCAGTGACGTGGAAGTCATCAGCTTGATGCTGGCCATGTTGCAACTGGCCCAGGTGCCTGACGTTCACATGGATCTGGGCCATGTCGGCATCTACCGCGGTCTGGCCCGTGCGGCCGGCCTTTCCGGTGAGGTCGAGCAACAACTGTTTGATGCGTTGCAGCGCAAGGCGATCGATGAAGTCGTCGCCCTGACCGAAGGCTTGCCAGCCGACCTGGCCGCCATGCTGCGCGCACTGGTTGATCTGTGTGGCGGTCGTGAAGTGCTGGTGGCTGCCCGCGAGCGTCTGGCCAAGGCGCCTGCGCCGGTTATCGACGCCTTGAATGATCTGGTGGAAATCGCCGAGCGTCTGTCGGCGCGTTTCCCGGATCTGCCGCTGTACTTCGACCTCGGCGAGCTTCGCGGCTATCACTACCATACCGGTGTGGTGTTCGCGGTGTTCGTACCGGGCGTGGGGCAGTCGATCGCTCAGGGCGGTCGTTACGATGATATCGGTGCCGACTTTGGTCGAGCGCGTCCGGCAACGGGCTTTTCCACCGATTTGAAAACCCTGGTCACGCTGGGGCAGGCGCAGATCGAGCTACCGTCTGGCGGTATCTGGATGCCTGATAGCACCGATGCGGCACTCTGGCAGAAAGTCTGCCAGTTGCGCGGCGAAGGTCAGCGCGTGGTTCAGGCATTGCCAGGCCAGCAGGTCTCGGCAGCGAAAGAAGCCGACTGCGATCGGCAATTGGTTCAGCAGGGCGAGCTTTGGCAGGTGATGCCGCTGGCCTCTTGAGTTTTTCCAGTCGGCACAGCCGGCACCCAAGTTTGCGTGAATGAGGACAAGTGTTATGGGTAAGAATGTCGTAGTCCTGGGCACCCAGTGGGGTGATGAGGGCAAAGGCAAGATCGTTGATCTGCTGACCGAACATGCTACCGCGGTAGTTCGCTATCAAGGCGGCCACAACGCCGGTCACACTCTGGTGATCGATGGCGAGAAAACCGTTCTGCACCTGATTCCGTCCGGTGTACTGCGCGAAGGCGTGCAGTGCCTGATCGGTAACGGTGTGGTCGTAGCGCCTGACGCGCTCATGCGTGAAATCACCAAGCTGGAAGAGAAAGGCATTCCGGTGCGCGAGCGTCTGCGCATCAGCCCGTCCTGTCCGCTGATTCTGTCCTACCACGTTGCGCTGGATCAGGCCCGTGAAAAGGCCCGTGGCGAGCAGAAGATCGGCACCACCGGTCGCGGCATTGGCCCCGCGTACGAAGACAAGGTTGCACGTCGTGGCCTGCGCATCGGTGACCTGTTCCATCGCGAGCGTTTCGCCGCCAAGCTGGGTGAGCTGCTGGACTACCACAACTTCGTGCTGGTCAATTACTACAAAGAACCTGCGATCGACTTCCAGAAAACACTCGACGAGTGCATGGAATACGCCGAGCAGCTCAAGCCAATGATGCTGGACGTGACCGCTGCGTTGCATGAAATGCGTCGCGACGGCAAGGACATCATGTTCGAAGGCGCTCAAGGTTCGCTGCTGGACATCGACCACGGCACCTACCCGTACGTCACCAGTTCCAACACCACCGCAGGCGGCATCGCCACCGGTTCGGGCGTTGGTCCAATGTTCATCGACTACATCCTCGGCATTACCAAGGCCTACACCACGCGCGTCGGTTCCGGTCCTTTCCCGACTGAACTGTTCGACGATGTCGGTGCGTTCCTGGCCAAGCGCGGTCATGAATTCGGTGCGACTACTGGTCGTGCGCGTCGTTGCGGCTGGTTCGATGCCGTCATCCTGCGTCGCGCCATCGACGTCAACAGCATCTCGGGTCTGTGCCTGACCAAGCTGGACGTGCTGGACGGTCTGGAAACCATCAACATCTGCGTGGGCTACGAGAACGAAAACGGCGCAGTGATCGACGCGCCGACCGATGCCGACAGCTATGTGGGCCTGAAGCCTGTTTACGAGCAAATGCCAGGCTGGTCTGAATCGACCCTGGGTGCCAAAACCCTGGAAGAGCTGCCAGCCAACGCTGTGGCGTACATCAAGCGTCTGGAAGAGCTGGTGGGTGCGCCGATCGACATTATTTCGACAGGCCCTGATCGCAACGAGACCATCGTTCTGCGTCATCCGTTCGGTTGATAAGTCGTTGAAATACAAGAAGGGGTCGCAACTGCGACCCCTTTTTTATGCGCGTATGATCCTGATCATGAGAACGGCACGCCCCTTGCTGTAAATACCGTCAGAAAAGATGCCATCATTTTAATGGCGTTTGTTGTTGGGGGAGTCTCCAGTGTCAGCCGTCCTTTCGCTTTTGCGCAGCCGCTTGCTGCGTCCCGTATTCATTGCCCTCGGCATCGCCCTTTTGGTGCAGGTGCTGGTAGCGGTCGCCCTTACCCGGAGCACCGTGACGGCGCTCGAAGCTGATCTGGCTGCGCGCCTGGGTGTAGATTCGCAACACTTGTCGGGCGAGCTTGAGCAGGCGAGTCGTGACGTTACCGCCAGTCTGGACAGCCTCTCGCAAAATACCCGGCAGCGCCTTAGTGCGGGCTTGTCGGCTCGGCTGAAGGATGAGCAGAAACAACTGCGGGGCACGCTGGAAAAGGCCCTCAAGGATTCAGCAGGTGACATGGCTGAATTACTCGCCGCTGTAGCGCCGCGCGCCATGTGGGACAACGACACGCCGACGCTTTCCGAATTCGCACGCCGCGCTCAGCGTAATCCGAACGTGCTGTTCGTGGTATATGACGACGCTCAAGGCGAGCACCTGACGCGCTACCTGAATCGCGACAACGAATCTATCAAGAACCTACTGGCCAAAGGTGAGGGCGAGCGGGCGATGGATAAGGTGCTGAATGCGGCACAGAAAGATCCGTCGGTGTATTACGTCGAGGCGTCCATCAGTCCGAATGGCGTTGAGATTGGTAAGGTGCGCATGGGCGTGTCGACGGCTTTGGTAGAGGCCGACTTGGCTGCGCTGGATAAGCGATTTACGGCGCTGATCGGCAATGGCGAGCAACTGGTCTCCGACAGCCTGGGCAGCGCTGCTGCCGAAAGCTCGACAGCGTTGCGTTCGCGCCTGCAAACCGCGCAGTCCTCTGCTTCGGCGATGGCCACCAATACCAGTGCTGCGGTGCAGGATGCGGCGACGACGTTGCGCTGGAGAATCGGTGTGGGCCTTGCGTTGGTGGGGCTGGGCGTCTTACTGGCGTTGGCGGTGGTCTTGGGGCGCCGTGTTGTCCTGCGTCTGCAACTGCTCAATCGGGCACTGGATGATCTGGCTGCGGGCGAGGGCGATCTGACCAAGCGGGTCAAACTTAACAGTAATGACGAAATCGGTGATATGGCGTCCGCGGTCAATCGCTTCGTCGACAAGCTGCAACCCATCGTACGTGAAGCGGGCGATGTGGCGCAGCAGACCGGCGTTGAGATCGGTGCCATGAGCAAGCGCAATGCGGGCGCCGATGCGGCAGCTGAGTTGCAGCGGGATGAAGTGGCGGCCAGCCTGCAAGCGCTGTCGCAAATGGCCGATGAGGCTCAGGCTGAAAGTCAGGCAATGCAGGCTGCTCTTCAGCAAGTGGTGGACATTCGTCATGCTACGGATGAAAACACCCGCACCTCCAATCAGGTCGGCAATCTGATCGAGGCGCTGGCCGGGCAGGTTGATGCCGGTGCGCAGGTAATTGAACGTCTGGCTCAGCAAAGTGAGCAAATTGAAGTGGTGCTGGAAGTGATTCATGGCATCGCCGAGCAGACTAATTTGCTGGCGCTCAACGCAGCGATTGAAGCGGCGCGGGCGGGGGAGACCGGGCGTGGGTTTGCGGTGGTGGCAGATGAGGTGCGTGCATTGGCCAGCAAGACCCAAAGCTCGACGGGCGATATTCAAGAGCACATCACCAAGCTGCAATCCGGTGCCAAAGAGGCCGTGGCAACCATCGGTATCGCTGGGCGCCAAGCGAAAGAGGGGCTTGAGGTGTTGCGCGACAGCGCACGCTTACAACAGACCGTTCAATCCTCGGTTGAGCAGGTGCATGCGGCAATCGGATTGGCGACGCGTGCCGCTGAGCACCAGGCGAAAGGTGCGCAAGCAGTCAGAGGGCGCGTTGAAGTGATTCATGCTCAAGCAGAGAAGGCGGCGCAGGCGGTGGTCGAAACCACGGCCAGCGGCAAGACGCTGGATAAGCTGGCGGCGCAATTGAAGGCGAGCTTGGGGCAGTTCCGGGCTTAGCGAGTGAGTGGCTATGTATCTGTAGCAGTCCGGCTTGCCGGCGGCAGCGAATTTTGTGACGTCGCCGTCCGCAAGCCGTGTTGCTATAGGGGGGCATTAAATTCACAAACCCCAGAAAGCACAAAACCGAGCACTTGGCTCGGTTTCGTTTTGTCTGGTGCCCAGGAGAAGACTCGAACTTCCACGACCGTAAGGTCACCAGCACCTGAAGCTGGCGTGTCTACCAATTTCACCACCTGGGCATGGCGCTGATTTAATTAGATTTTTCGTTTTGATGCAACTGAATTTTTAATTTTTTTGATCGGAGGGTGTGGTCGTTCGAAGAAATGTAGAAAAGAACGGGCAAGATGGCCGTTGAGGAAAGGGGGGAGTAAGTGATCTACGCTCTGGGTTGTTCTGTAGCGCGATATTTTCAAACCCCGAAAAGCACAAAACCGAGCACTTGGCTCGGTTTCGTTGAATTGGTGCCCAGAAGAAGACTCGAACTTCCACGACCGTAAGGTCACCAGCACCTGAAGCTGGCGTGTCTACCAATTTCACCATCTGGGCAAGTCGTTGATTTCGAAGGATATTTCTTTCGATTTCAACTACAACGTGGCCTGTGCCGTCGTTGTGGGGCGCATCTTACGGATGAGATTCGGGGCTGTAAACCCCCTGTCGTGAAATTTTTTTTGAAATAGCGAAAAGTCTCAATGAATGCTGGCTTCGCGTTTCAATCGGGTATATGCCAAACTAATTGCATACAGATAAGGTGAATTCATTCTAATGGCCGATTGGCAGTCCCTCGATCCCGAGGCCGCTCGTGAAGCGGAAAAATACGAAAACCCCATCCCTAGCCGCGAGCTGATTCTCCAGCACCTTTCCGAGCGTGGGTCTCCCGCTGCCCGTGAAGAGCTGGTGGCAGAGTTCGGTCTCACGACGGAAGACCAGATCGAAGCCTTGCGCCGCCGCCTTCGAGCCATGGAGCGCGACGCGCAACTGATCTACACCCGTCGTGGTACGTATGCGCCGGTGGATAAGCTCGACCTGATCCTGGGTCGCATCAGCGGTCACCGCGATGGTTTTGGTTTCCTCGTCCCTGACGACGGCTCCGAAGACCTGTTCATGAGTCCGGCGCAGATGCGTCTGGTGTTCGATGGCGACCGCGCTTTGGCCCGCGTATCGGGTGTGGATCGTCGTGGTCGTCGTGAAGGTGTGATCGTCGAAGTCGTTTCTCGTGCACACGAAACCATCGTTGGCCGCTATTTCGAAGAGCAGGGCATTGGTTTTGTCGTCGCTGACAACCCCAAGATCCAGCAGGAAGTGCTGGTTACGCCGGGCCGTAATGCCGACGCCAGGATTGGCCAGTTCGTGGAGGTGAAAATCACCCACTGGCCAACGCCGCGCTTTCAGCCACAGGGCGATGTGATCGAAGTCGTCGGTAACTACATGGCGCCAGGCATGGAAATCGATGTCGCGCTACGTACTTACGATATTCCCCACGTCTGGCCGGAAGGTGTGCTCAAGGAAGCAGGCCGTCTGAAGCCTGAAGTGCTGGAACGAGACAAAGAGCATCGCGTCGATCTGCGTCATTTGCCGTTCGTCACCATCGACGGTGAAGACGCCCGCGACTTCGACGACGCCGTTTACTGTGAGGCCAAACCCGGCAAGCTGCGGCTGTTCTCTGGTGGCTGGAAGCTGTACGTTGCCATCGCCGACGTCTCCAGTTACGTGAAAATCGGTTCGGCGCTGGACGCCGAAGCACAGGTGCGCGGCAACTCGGTGTACTTTCCCGAACGCGTGGTGCCGATGCTGCCAGAGCAGCTTTCCAACGGCCTTTGCTCGCTGAATCCTCTGGTGGATCGCTTGGCGATGGTCTGCGAAATGACCATTTCCAAAACCGGTGAAATGACGGATTACGTCTTCTACGAAGCGGTCATCCATTCCCATGCGCGCCTGACTTACAACAAAGTCAGTACGATTCTTGAGCACTCGAAGACGTCCGAAGCGAAGAAGCTGCGTGGTGAGTACAGCGAGGTCGTCCCTGATCTCAAGCAGCTCTATGCATTGTACAAAGCGCTGCTGGGCGCACGTCACGCTCGCGGTGCCATTGATTTTGAAACTCAGGAAACTCGCATCATCTTCGGCTCCGAGCGCAAAATCGCGGAAATTCGTCCGACCCAGCGTAACGATGCTCACAAACTGATCGAGGAGTGCATGCTGGCGGCCAACGTGGCCACGGCGGAATTCCTCAAAAAGCACGAAATCCCGGCACTGTATCGCGTTCACGACGGCCCGCCGCCTGAGCGCCTGGAAAAGCTGCGCGCCTTCCTGGGTGAGCTCGGCCTGTCTCTGCACAAAGGCAAGGACGGCCCGTCGCCGAAGGATTATCAGGCGTTGCTGGAGTCGATCAAGGATCGTCCAGATTATCACCTGATCCAGACCGTGATGCTGCGTTCGTTGAGTCAGGCGGTGTACACGTCCGACAACAACGGCCACTTCGGCCTGAATTATGAGGCGTACACCCACTTTACGTCGCCGATTCGCCGTTATCCGGACTTGTTGACCCACCGCGCCATTCGCAGTGTGATTCGCTCGAAGCAGGACACTCCGCACGTTCGTCGTGCCGGTGCGGCCTCGATTCCGAAAGCGCGTATCTATCCGTACGACGAAGCCGCGTTGGAGCAGTTGGGCGAACAGTGCTCGATGAGCGAACGCCGCGCCGACGAAGCGACCCGCGACGTGGTGAACTGGCTCAAGTGCGAGTTCATGAAGGATCGCGTAGGCGAGTCGTTCCCGGGTGTGATCACTGCCGTGACGGGCTTTGGGCTGTTCGTCGAGCTGACCGACATCTATGTCGAAGGTCTGGTGCACGTTACTGCGCTGCCGAATGACTACTACCACTTCGATCCGGTCCATCACCGCCTGGCGGGCGAGCGTACCGGCCGTAGCTTCCGCCTGGGTGACACCGTTGAAGTGCGCGTCATGCGCGTCGATCTCGACGAGCGCAAGATCGACTTCGAAATGTCGGACAAGCCAGCCGTTGCGCCAACAGGTCGCAAACGTAAGGCAGCCGAACCTGCGCCTGTGCAAAAAACTGCACAAAAGCCTGAGAAAGAGAAGGAAAAGCTCACGCTTTCCAAGCCGAGCCGTCGTCCTGCCAAAGAACCGGTCGAGGCGTACCGCGCCAGTGATGCTGCGGCCAAGAATGCTGAAGTTCGCAAAAGTCGCGAAATGAAAAAGGCATTGCTGGCTGAAGCCAAGAGCGGCGGCAAATCTGCCAAAGGTGATTCCGGATCGTCAGGCAAGGCGTCAAAGCCGACCAAGCACCGTAAGGGACCATCGAAGTCGTCCCCTGCGGCGAAGAAACCTAAGGCCAAGTCATGAGTCAGTTGGAAAAAATCTACGGCGTGCATGCCGTGGAAGCGCTGTTGCGCCATCACCCGAAGCGGGTCAAGCAAATCTGGCTGGCTGAAGGGCGCAGCGAGCCGCGCATGCAGGTGTTGATCGATCTTGCTGCGCAGAATCGCGTGCAGGTTGGTCAAGCCGAGCGCCGTGAAATGGACGCCTGGGTTGAAGGCGTGCACCAAGGCGTCGTGGCCGAGGTGAGCCCGAGCCAGGTCTGGGGCGAGGCGATGCTCGACGAGTTGCTCGATCGTACGGAAGGTGCACCGCTGATTCTGGTACTCGATGGCGTCACTGATCCGCACAACCTCGGTGCTTGTCTGCGTACGGCGGATGCAGCCGGTGCGCTGGCGGTGATTGTGCCGAAGGACAAGTCGGCCACGCTGACGCCAACGGTACGAAAAGTCGCCTGCGGTGCGGCTGAAGTGATCCCGCTGGTTGCCGTCACTAACCTGGCGCGCACCTTGGAAAAACTCCAGCAACGCGGATTGTGGGTCGTGGGTACGGCGGGGGAGGCTGAGCAGGAGCTGTATCAACAAGACCTGACCGGCCCGCTGATCATGATCATGGGCGCGGAAGGCAAAGGCATGCGTCGCCTGACGCGCGAGCATTGCGACTATCTGGTGCGATTGCCGATGGCGGGCAGTGTCAGCAGTCTGAACGTTTCGGTGGCAACAGGCGTTTGCCTGTTCGAAGCCATGCGTCAGCGTGCTGCCAAAGCGGCTTTGAAGAAGTAAGCGAGGTCTGCTGCCCCGTGCTGTGGGAGCGGATTCATTCTGGGCGGCATTCCGACGATGCGGCGGTACATTCGATCCATCTGCGTTGTCGTTCCCGCCCTCTCGCGAATGAATTCGCTCCCACAGGCTGCGCGCCCGTATCGCGGTTGGCATGTTACAACTCCGCTGTTCAAATATTCACCAATTTCCTTGCGCCGACTCAGGCCCTTCTCTACAATTGCGCCCCTTGCTGTTATGGCAGGCGCAGATGTGCCTGCCCTTGTGCAAGATAAACCAGTGTTTTTCACTCCTTGTCTGACCGCTCTGGCGGCAGGCTACAACCCGTAAGGAGCATTCATGCGTCATTACGAAATCATCTTTCTGGTTCACCCGGACCAGAGCGAGCAAGTCGGCGGCATGGTTGAGCGTTACACCAAGCTGATCGAAGAAGATGGCGGCAAGATCCACCGCCTGGAAGACTGGGGCCGTCGTCAACTGGCCTACGCAATCAACAATGTTCACAAGGCTCACTACGTGATGCTGAACGTTGAGTGCACTGGCAAGGCTCTGGCCGAGCTGGAAGACAACTTCCGTTACAACGATGCCGTGATCCGTAACCTGGTCATCCGTCGCGACGAAGCCATCACTGGCCAGTCCGAGATGCTCAAGGCTGAAGAGAACCGCAGTGAGCGCCGTGAGCGTCGCGACCGTCCTGAGCACTCCGACGCAGAAGGCGTTGACAGTGATGACAGCGACAACAGCGATAACGCTGACGAGTAATCCACGGACCTTTTGAGGAGCCAATTACATGGCACGTTTCTTCCGTCGTCGTAAATTCTGCCGTTTCACCGCAGAAAACGTTAAAGAGATCGATTACAAAGATCTAAACACCCTGAAAGCCTACGTATCCGAAACCGGCAAGATCGTTCCTAGCCGCATTACCGGTACCAAAGCTCGTTATCAGCGTCAGCTGGCTACCGCTATCAAGCGCGCCCGCTTCCTGGCCCTGCTGGCCTACACCGACAGCCACGGCCGCTGAGTCCAGGTTCAGTCGACAAAACGCAGTAAGGGATAAATCGCATGCGCGCCATGGCTGACTTCATCATGCGCGGTCGCGTGCAGGCCACTCTGGTAGTGGCTGGATGTGCGGCATTGCCGCTGTTGTTCTGGTTGAGTGCTGCCGCGGGATGCCTTGTGCTTCTGCGACGCGGGTTGAGTGATGCCACGAGTGTCCTCGCCTGGGGTCTGCTGCCAGCGGTTGTCTGGTGGTATTTCGGTGATCCTCGCACCCTGATGGTGTTGCTGGGTTCATGGGGGTTGGCAGCGCTTTTGCGTGCCAGCGAATCCTGGGTTCGCGTGCTGCTGGTCAGCGTAGGGCTTGGATTGTTGTATGGCGTGATCCTGGGGGCGGTTTTCCGCGAACCCATCGAAGCCATGGCGGGGGAGTTGCAGAAACTCCTACCCCACGTCTTCGGTGAGGTCTACCAACAGATGTCGGTAGAAGAGCGAGCGCGTCTGGGAGCATTGATTACACCGGTCCTCAACGGCCTGATAGCAGCGGTGCTCCAGATCCTCAGCGTGGTATGCCTGATCCTTGGGCGGTACTGGCAGGGGTTGTTGTATAACCCAGGCGGTTTCGGGCGCGAATTTCGCAGCTTGAAGCTCCCGCGGGCACCGATGCTGGTGCTGCTGGTGTGCATGTTGGTGGCGCCGAATTTCGGTCCGCAACTGGCGATGTTGACACCGTTGTGCAGCGTGCCGCTGGCGTTCGCGGGTCTGGCCTTGATTCACGGTCTGGTGGCTGCAAAGCACCTGACACGGTTTTGGCTGGTGGGGTTGTACGTCACCCTGGTGCTGTTCATGCAGTTGATTTATCCGTTGCTGGTGGTGTTTGCCATTGTCGACAGCCTGATTGATTTTCGCGGCCGTCTGGTGTCGAAGGACGCCGATAACGGCTCTGCGAACGGTGAAGGTTAAAGTTAAGAGGTTATTACCAAATGGAACTGATCCTGCTGGAAAAAATCGCCAACCTGGGCAACCTGGGCGACAAAGTAAACGTTAAGGCTGGTTACGGCCGTAACTACCTGCTGCCTTTCGGCAAAGCCACCGCTGCGACCGCTGCCAACCTGGCTGCGTTCGAAGAGCGTCGCGCTGAGCTGGAAAAAGCAGCTGCCGAGAAGAAAGCTTCGGCTGAAGCGCGTGCTGCTCAACTGGGCGAGCTGGAAGTGACCATCACTGCCACTGCCGGTGACGAAGGCAAGCTGTTCGGTTCGATCGGTACTCACGACATCGCTGACGCACTGACCGCCTCTGGCGTTGAAGTGGCCAAGTCCGAAGTTCGTCTGCCGAACGGCACCATCCGTAACGTCGGCGAGTACGACGTTGCCGTGCACCTGCACAGCGACGTTGAAGCGACCGTTCGCGTTGTCGTGGTGGCTGCGTAAGCTGCTTGATTTCGGTGCTTCGGTGCTGAAATTCGATGAGTTGGCGATAACCTCGCCAATTCATCAGCAAAGGGCGCGTACCTGTTTTACAGGTCGTGCCCTTTGTCATTTCTAGGTATTGTTAGTTAACTCCTGATACAAATCCTGATTCAGTGTGGCCATGAACGATATTTCCGCTCCCGAGCAATACGACCTGCAAACCGCTGCACTGAAGGTGCCGCCGCATTCCATCGAGGCCGAACAGGCCGTGCTCGGTGGTTTGATGCTGGATAACAATGCTTGGGAACGGGTACTGGATCAGGTGTCGGATGGCGATTTCTACCGCCACGACCACCGCCTGATCTTTCGGGCCATTGCAAAATTGGCCGATCAGAACCTGCCCATCGACGTCGTGACCCTTTCCGAGCAATTGGACAAGGAAGGTCAGACCTCACAAGTGGGTGGCCTGGGCTACTTGTCGGAGCTGGCAAAAAACATCCCGTCGGTTGCGAACATCAAGGCGTACGCCCAGATCGTTCGGCAGCGGGCCACCTTGCGTCAGTTGATTGGCATCAGTAACGAAATTGCCGACAGTGCCTTCAATCCTGAAGGTCGCACTGCCGAAGAAATTCTCGATGAGGCCGAACGGCAGATCTTCCAGATTGCCGAAGCCCGGCCAAAGACCGGCGGCCCTGTGGGCGTCAACGACCTGCTGACTAAGGCCATCGACCGCATCGATACCCTGTTCAACATGGGCGAGGGCATTACCGGTCTGTCCACGGGGTATACCGATCTGGACGAAAAGACCAGCGGCCTGCAGCCAGCGGACTTGATCATCGTCGCGGGCCGTCCGTCGATGGGCAAAACCACCTTCGCCATGAACCTGGTCGAAAACGCGGTGTTGCGCAGCGACAAGGCAGTGCTGGTCTACTCGCTTGAGATGCCAGGCGAATCGCTGATGATGCGTATGCTGTCTTCGCTCGGGCGTATCGATCAGACCAAGGTGCGTTCCGGTCAACTGGACGACGATGACTGGCCACGCCTGACCTCGGCGGTCAACCTGCTCAATGACCGCAAGCTGTTCATTGACGACACCGCCGGCATCAGCCCGTCAGAAATGCGCGCCCGTACCCGGCGTCTGGTGCGCGAGCACGGCGACATCGCCCTGATCATGATCGACTACTTGCAGTTGATGCAGATTCCGGGCTCCAGCGGCGACAACCGGACCAACGAGATTTCTGAGATCTCCCGTTCCCTGAAAGCGCTGGCCAAGGAGTTCAATTGCCCGGTGGTCGCACTGTCCCAGCTCAACCGCTCCTTGGAACAACGCCCGAACAAGCGGCCGGTTAACTCCGACTTGCGGGAGTCCGGAGCGATCGAGCAGGACGCCGACGTCATCATGTTCGTGTACCGGGACGAGGTGTATCACCCGGAAACCGAGCATAAAGGCGTTGCGGAAATCATCATCGGTAAACAGCGGAACGGCCCGATCGGTTTCGTTAGGCTGGCCTTCATCGGCAAGTACACCCGGTTCGAAAACCTGGCGCCGGGTAGTTATAACTTTGATGATGATGAGTAGGTTGGGTTGAGGTTGGCGGTACAAACCCGACCAACTCCGTCGGATTTGATCAAAATTTGTGCTATTCTCCGCGCCCGCGAATTCCCGTAGAGGAATCGCCTCCCCTGATTACGAACCCTGGTCATCGACATGCAAGCAGCCAAGCCGTTATTTGACTATCCGAAGTACTGGGCCGAATGTTTCGGGCCAGCGCCTTTCCTGCCAATGAGCCGGGAAGAGATGGATCAGCTTGGCTGGGATTCCTGCGACATCATCATCGTGACCGGCGATGCCTATGTCGATCACCCGTCGTTTGGCATGGCAATCATTGGCCGACTGCTGGAGTCGCAGGGCTTCCGCGTCGGGATCATTGCGCAGCCAGACTGGAAGTCCAAAGACGACTTCATGAAGCTCGGCAAGCCGAATCTGTTCTTCGGCGTTGCAGCGGGCAACATGGACTCGATGATCAACCGCTACACCGCCGACAAGAAGATCCGTTCCGATGATGCCTATACACCCGGCGGAATGGCGGGCAAGCGTCCGGATCGTGCCAGCTTGGTCTACAGCCAGCGCTGCAAGGAAGCCTATAAGGATGTGCCGATCATCCTCGGTGGCATTGAGGCTTCGTTGCGCCGCATCGCGCATTACGACTACTGGCAGGACAAGGTTCGCAACTCGATCCTGATCGACGCTTGCGCCGATATCTTGCTGTACGGCAACGCCGAGCGGGCAATTGTCGAGGTTGCCAACCGCCTGTCCTATGGCGAGCAGATCGAAACCATCACCGATGTGCGGGGAACCGCGTTTATTCGTCGCGACACGCCTGAAGGCTGGTACGAAGTCGACTCCACACGCATCGACCGGCCGGGCAAAGTCGACAAGATCATCAACCCGTACGTCAACACCCAGGACACCCAGGCTTGCGCCATCGAGCAGGAAAAGGGCGAGGTTGAAGACCCGAACGAAGCCAAGGTCGTGCAGATTCTGGCCAGCCCACGTATGACTCGTGACAAGACGGTCATTCGCTTGCCGTCGATGGAGAAAGTGCGTAACGACCCGGTGTTGTATGCCCACGCCAACCGTGTGCTGCACCTGGAAACCAACCCGGGTAACGCTCGCGCGCTGGTTCAGAAGCATGGTGACGTTGACGTCTGGTTCAACCCTCCGCCCATTCCGATGACCACTGAAGAAATGGACTACGTGTTCGGCATGCCGTACGCACGTATCCCCCATCCTGCGTACGGCAAGGAGAAAATCCCGGCCTACGACATGATTCGCTTCTCGGTGAACATCATGCGTGGCTGCTTCGGTGGCTGCACTTTCTGTTCGATCACCGAGCACGAAGGCCGCATCATCCAGAACCGATCTCACGATTCGATCATTCGTGAGATCGAAGAGATTCGCGACAAGGTGCCCGGCTTCACTGGCGTCATTTCCGACCTCGGTGGTCCAACCGCGAACATGTACCGCATCGCCTGTAAGAGCCCGGAAATCGAATCCGCCTGCCGTAAGCCCTCATGCGTGTTCCCAGGCATCTGCCCGAACTTGAACACCGACCATTCGTCGCTGATCCAGCTCTACCGCAGTGCCCGTGAGCTGCCGGGAGTGAAGAAGATTCTGATCGCCTCCGGTCTGCGTTATGACCTGGCAGTTGAGTCGCCGGAGTACGTGAAGGAACTGGTGACCCACCACGTCGGCGGCTACCTGAAAATCGCCCCGGAGCACACCGAGGAAGGCCCACTCAATCAGATGATGAAGCCGGGTATTGGCAGCTATGACAAGTTCAAGCGCATGTTCGAGAGGTTCTCGAAAGAAGCGGGCAAAGAGCAGTACCTGATTCCCTACTTCATCGCTGCTCACCCGGGCACCACCGACGAAGACATGATGAATCTTGCGCTGTGGCTCAAGGGCAACGGCTTCCGTGCGGACCAGGTGCAGGCGTTCTACCCGTCGCCGATGGCCAGTGCGACCGCCATGTACCACTCGGGCAAGAACCCGCTGCGCAAGGTCACCTACAAGAGCGACCCGGTTACCATCGTCAAGAGCGAAGAGCAGCGCCGTCTGCACAAGGCCTTCCTGCGCTACCACGACCCGAAAGGCTGGCCGATGCTGCGTGAAGCGCTTGAGCGTATGGGCCGTGCCGACCTGATCGGCCCTGGCAAGCACCAGTTAATTCCACTGCATCAGCCGGACACCGATAGCTACCAAAGCGCCCGTCGCAAGAACTCGACGCCGGCTGGTAGCCACAAGGTCGCCAAGACCACGAAGATTCTCACGCAACACACCGGCCTGCCACCGCGCGCCAGTGACGGCAGCAAGCCTTGGGATAAGCGTGAAGAAGCGAAAGCAGCCGCTGCCGCGCGCAACAAACAAGCCGCGAAAGATCGTGCGGATGCTGCGAAAGGCGGGAAGGGCGGCAAGAAGAAACCGTCACGTCAGCCTGTGTTCCCACGCTGAATGATCGTGCCGTAAACAAAAACGCCAGCTTTCGAGCTGGCGTTTTGCGTTTTACATCTTCACGTTTTCGCGGATGTTCCAGCCGTACTTGATGGCTCCACCATCTTTGCTGCCGTCGGCTTTTTGAGGTTGGTAGGAGACTTCGACTTTGCCGAAGTTTAGAGAGAAAGTTTCTTTTAATGTTTCATCAGAGTTTCCAGCGTCTGTCTGATAATGCGCAACCATTACCTCGCTCAACTTAATGATCATATATTCAACTGGGCTGGCTCCCCCAGCCTTGCGAACCGTAAGCGTTGCCTCTGGGTAATGTTTTCCGCTAGAGCAAGCCATCATAAGGTTGGGCGAAGACTTGTCCAATGATTTGGTGAGACTCAAGTCAGTGATATTCACCTTGCCTGCCCCACCACCTCCGCCTTGATGATTGGATCCGGACTGCGACATGGACCAGTTAATCGTATGGATATCTATCTCTTCTTTATGGATGCTGTCTTTGGATTCGCCTTTGATGTCGCCCAGCTTCAAAAACATGTCAATTGCCATGAGCACTCCCTGAAAATGATGATTGACGTGATGTCGATGCGCACCTTTTCTCACTCTGAATCCAATGACAATAGGTGTGGAACAGAAAGAGAGCGTTCATACATGAAAAAGAAAAAAATCCTACATCGTTGCCAAAAAATACGGCTTACTCTCACTTGCTCTCATAAAAAACAGAGATAAGAGAATGAACGGGATACGTCTCAGAGATGGATTTTCAGTGGCGCGTAGCATTGCGCGAGAGCGAGTGGAGAGTGCTGTTGATCTTCGGAAACTATTTCGGATCATTGATTCAGATCCTGCGATCATTGGGGCGGGGGTGGTTTTCATTGACAGAGATTTCAACGTTGTGACATTGAGGGAGTTTCAGCCGGTTTGTAGCGTCGGACTGAAAAGGGTTATTTTGCGCGAGCCTCCTAGGGGATTGAATGGATATCAGTTCTCTAAGATTTTAGAGACTGAACCGCGAGAATCTGAATTGACCTCTGAGGTTGTTGGAATGGGAATCGCGTGTGTTGGAGCTATCATCAGTTGGAGTGTGATAGCTACCACGGGCATGGTCCTAATTCCTTTTAGCGCAGGAGCGAGCACAGTCGTTGCTTACATGGGACTTGCTGCAGCGCTTGCCACGACTGCGCAATGTTTCAATGGTATGTATAGAACCCACCTAGAAGTGCACAATCCTCTAAGGAAAGACGAGCTTGATACTGAAGAGTGGTACAAAGAAACGTTATTTGTGTTAGACGCCATTTCCCTCGCTGGAGTGGCTGTTACGTGGGGAACAACGTTCAAGTTGCTTGGGGTGCTAAAGTCGTCCACAGGGAGAGGCACTATGCAATCACTAAAGACCCTAAACAGCCATCAGCGAAAAGCGCTTACTAGGGAGCTTCTTTTAATCAAGGATCCGCGGATTACTCCGAAACTGATGAAGCTTAGACAGGCTGCGGGCGAGCTACCAAAGAGATTCACTCCAGTTCAGTTCAGAAATAGTACGAGAATTCAGATAGCAGATTGCGTGAGCACCATTCCTGATGTAGTCGGTAGCTCGATTTCAGGGATTCTGAATACTGTGGCTGTGGCACTGTATCAGGAATTCTCCAATGACTGATTATTTTGAGTTTGAGACATTCCGCAGAGGCTACATTTCCCTGTGTATGTATAATTCAGTTGTCTCTTGTTTTTCTGTTGGTATCGCGGTCTGGACTGTTTTGTTTGTTTATTTTCCTGGAGCAGTAGCATTAAACAACGAACGCATGGCGGTTTGGCTTAGCGGTTCTGGTGTTCTTCTTGTATTGCTCTGTAATTTCATGATTGCGACAGGCCATGCGCTGTGGTTGAGGGTGTCAGTGGGATTGTTGGTGTTGTGTCTTGTGATTGTCATTCCCTCAAAAGGGGGGGGCGTGGGGTTGCTTACATACTCTATTTCAATCATTCTACCGTTGCTGGGGCTGATTTCATTTAATAGTCGCTTGCATAGAAGATTTTACAGCGGCTTTAGAGAGTTTCGCATGCTCCGTGCTCAGGCAAGCGTTGGACGTGTTGTAGGGGGGAAGTTTGGCTATGGTACCAACTCTACAAGGGTGGGTGGTAGGGGAATTTCAAGACGAGAAATTGCTGAGAGTAATAGGCGTCGAGACTTGGAGGAGAAAGTTGCTGCTCGAAAAAGGCAAACGAGGAACAAAGTCACCTATCCTATAGGTGCATCACTCGTGCTTTTTTTTATTGGGGCAATGGGGTATCTGATTTATGACGGATTCGCGAGCGGCTATATATTGTTAGGTGGAAGAGGGCAACCGTACACGCGTTATACACTGAGCGAGCAGCCGGGTGGATTTTGGTTCGGGATAACGATGTACACCATATGTATCATGCTTTCAATAGCAGGTTTATGGCTTATGCATTTGATGTACAAAATGGAAGCCCGAAAGTAATCGCTATTTTTATGCGCGTAGCGGCGCAAAGCCTTTCAGCTGTCGCCCCATCCCCGTGCACACCCCTGCACCATCCATCAGGGTTGGCGCAATTTTGGTGCTGTGCTTAGCTGTGCGGGCACCCTCAACGCCGAAGGCGCCGGACTTGCCTGGATGGCATAAGTCTTGCGCGGTTCCGCTACCGTCCAGGCTCGCAGGAGGCACGCCGTGTCGATTCACATTGCCTTGCACCATGTCACGCATTACCGCTACGAACGTGCGGTCGAGCTAGGCCCGCAGATTGTGCGGTTGCGCCCGGCGGCTCATAGCCGTACGCGGGTGTTGTCGTATTCGCTGAAAGTGTTGCCTGAGAATCACTTCATCAACTGGCAGCAGGACCCGCAGGGTAATTACCTGGCGCGTCTGGTGTTCCCCGAGAAGACTGACGAATTGCGCATCGAGGTGGATCTGGTCGCCGAGATGGCGGTGTTCAATCCATTCGATTTTTTCCTTGAGCCTTATGCCGAGAAGATTCCGTTCGCCTACGCCAAGGAAGAGCACCATGAACTGCTGCCGTATCTGGAAAAGTTGCCGCTGACGCCGAAATTTCAGGCGTATCTGGAGAGCATCGACCGCACACCCGTGCCTTCCATCGATTTTCTGGTGAGCCTCAATCAGCGTTTGGCGCACGACATCAATTACCTGATCCGCATGGAGCCGGGCATTCAGACGCCGGAGTACACGCTGGACAGTGCCTCCGGGTCCTGCCGAGACTCCGCGTGGTTGTTGGTGCAGTTGCTGCGTCATTTGGGGCTGGCAGCACGGTTTGTGTCGGGTTATCTGATTCAGCTCAAGGCGGATGTCGAGGCGCTGGACGGGCCGTCGGGCACTGACGTTGATTTCACTGATCTTCACGCCTGGTGCGAGGTGTATCTGCCGGGCGCTGGCTGGATTGGTCTGGACGCCACGTCGGGGTTGTTTGCCGGGGAAGGGCATATTCCGTTGGCGTGCAGCCCGGATCCTTCTTCTGCGGCGCCGATCAGCGGGTTGGTCGAACCCTGCGAAACCGACTTCAGCCACGACATGTCGGTGGAGCGCATCTGGGAGGCGCCGCGCGTCACAAAGCCTTATACCGAAGCGCAATGGTTGGAGATCCAAGCGCTGGGCCGACAGATCGACGCCGATCTGATCAAGGATGACGTGCGCCTGACCATGGGCGGTGAGCCGACCTTCGTGTCCATCGATGATCGGGATGGCAGCGAATGGAACACTGCCGCGTTGGGGCCGAAAAAGCGCGTGCTGTCGGCTGAGCTGTTTCAGCGCATGCGCGCGCATTATGCGCCGCAGGGGATCGTGCATTTTGGCCAGGGCAAGTGGTATCCGGGCGAGCAATTGCCGCGTTGGTCGCTGAACTGCTTCTGGCGTCGCGATGGCGAGCCGGTGTGGCGCAACAATGCGTTGATCGCCGATGAGACCGAAGACTACGGCACGGACAGCGAGACCGCCGGACGCTTTTTGCGCAGTGTCGCCGAGCGCCTGAAGTTGCCTGCCCGCTATGTCTTCCCCGCGTACGAAGACAATTTCTACTACCTGTGGCGCGAAGGGTCGCTACCGCAGAACGTCAGCGCCGAAGATCCCCGCTTGAGCGACGAAATGGAGCGGGCGCGCTTGAGCAAAGTCTTTTCTCAAGGGCTGGACAAGGTCATCGGTCACGTCCTGCCACTCGCACGTACAGCAGCGGATGATCGCTGGCAGAGCGGACGCTGGTACTTGCGTGGTGAACATTGTCGACTGGTGCCGGGCGATTCCCCACTGGGTTATCGCCTGCCGTTGGCCTCGCAGCCTTGGGTCAAGGCCGCGGAATACCCGTATATCCATCCCAACGATCCTAACCAGGACTTCCCGGAGCTGGCGGATCGTGACGAGATCGACTCGAAGCTCAAGGGTCTCAAGACGGCTGATGATCAGGCAGAGCGCGCTCCTGTCATCGATCAATCCGCAGACTGGCTCACCCGCACAGCCTTGAGCGCCGAGGTGCGCGGCGGTCGGTTGTACCTGTTCATGCCGCCGTTACAGTCCCTTGAGGCGTATCTGGAATTGGTCGCGGCCATCGAAGCGACCGCAGAGGAACTGCGTTGCCCGTTGCTGCTGGAGGGCTATGAGCCACCGTTCGATCCACGTATGGCCAACTTCCGTATCACGCCGGACCCGGGCGTGATCGAGGTCAACGTTCAGCCATCGTCCAGTTGGGACGAGTTGGTCGAGCGCACCGAGTTTCTGTACGAACAGGCTCGATTGACACGCCTGACCACCGAAAAATTCATGATCGACGGGCGCCATACCGGCACCGGCGGGGGGAACCACTTCGTGCTTGGCGGCGCGACGCCAGGGGACTCGCCATTTCTGCGCAGGCCCGATTTGCTGCGCAGTCTGTTGAGTTACTGGCACAACCACCCCTCGCTGTCGTATCTGTTTTCCGGCCTGTTCATTGGTCCGACCTCGCAGGCGCCGCGTGTCGATGAGGCTCGCAATGACTCGTTGTATGAGCTTGAGATCGCCTTCTCACAAATGCCCGAACCGGGCGAAGAATGTCCGCCTTGGCTGGTTGATCGCTTGCTGCGCAACCTGTTGATCGACGTCACGGGTAACACCCATCGCGCCGAGTTCTGCATCGACAAACTGTATTCGCCGGATGGTGCGACAGGGCGTCTGGGCCTGCTGGAACTGCGCGCTTTCGAGATGCCTCCTCATGCGCAGATGAGCCTGGCGCAGCAGTTGTTGCTGCGTGCACTGGTCGCCCGTTTCTGGCGTGAGCCTTATGCCCCGGCCAAGCTGGCGCGCTGGGGGAATGAACTGCACGACCGCTTTATGCTGCCGCACTTCATTGAGCAGGACTTTGCCGATGTGATCGTCGAACTCAACGCTGCCGGGTATCCGGTTCGCGCCGAGTGGTTCGCGGCGCATCTGGAGTTCCGCTTTCCGAAGGTGGGCGATTACGCGGTCAGCGGTATTGAGCTGGAGCTGCGTCAGGCGCTGGAGCCTTGGCATGTGCTGGGCGAAGAGGGATCGGGGGGCGGTGCGGTCCGTTACGTGGACTCGTCGCTGGAGCGTTTGCAGTTGAAAGTCAGCGGCCTGCCGCCTCAGCGCTACGTGTTGACCTGCAACGGCGTACCCGTTCCGCTGCAACCCACTGGCCGTATTGGTGAGTTCGTTGCAGGCGTGCGTTATCGCGCATGGCAGCCGTACAACGCGTTGCAGCCGACGATTCCGGTGCACGCGCCGCTGGTTTTCGACATCGTTGATACCTGGATGCAGCGTTCACTGGGTGGCTGCGAGTATCATGTCGCCCATCCTGGTGGTCGCAATTACGAAACCCTGCCGGTGAACGCCAACGAAGCCGAAAGTCGACGTCTGGCGCGGTTCTTCCGCGTCGGCCATACCCCCGGCAAACTGGCGGTGCCTGCGCTGTCCATCAACGATGAAATGCCCATGACGCTGGATTTGCGTCTGCATCGATAGAGGTACGGCCCGGACAGACGGCCTGATGCGATGCGTCAGGCCTTCTGGCGAGAAAAGTGGCCGCAGGGAAGCGAGCCACTGCGTGTCACTTTGTCTGCGCTAATCTGACTCCTTTAGTTGTCTGCCGAGCCTTCCATGCCCGACCTGCTTGACCGATATCCGCTCTCTGCGGGTAGTTATCACGAAATGCTCGACGCCAGCGGCGCTGTCCGGCCCCATTGGCAGCGTTTCTATGAGCATTTGCAACGCAGCACGCCTGCGCAGTTGATTCAGCGTCAGGCGCTGCTGGCTCGGCAGATTCAAGAAAATGGCGTGACGTACAATGTGTACGCCGACCCCAAGGGTGCGGATCGCCCGTGGGAGCTGGATTTGCTGCCGCATTTGATTCCGGTCGAGGAATGGCAGCAGGTCGCCGCCGGTATTGCCCAACGAGCCCGTTTGCTCAATGCAGTGCTCGCCGACCTATACGGCCCGCAAAAACTGATTGCCGAGGGCCTGCTTCCTGCTGAACTGGTGTTCGGGCACAACAATTTTCTTTGGCCGTGTCAGGGCGTCACGCCGCCAGAAAACACCTTTTTGCATGTGTACGCCGTGGACTTGGCGCGCACCCCCGATGGCCGTTGGTGGGTTACAGCAGACCGTACGCAGGCGCCGTCGGGTGCCGGTTACGCCCTGGAAAACCGCCTGATCGTGTCTCGGGCGTTTCCCGAGTTGTATCGCGATCTGGAGGTGCAGCACCTGTCCGGATTCTTCCGCTCCTTGCAGGAAACCCTCGCCCGTCAGGCGCCGAGTGGCATGGAGGTGCCGTTAATCGTGCTGTTGACGCCGGGCCGTTTCAACGAAAGCTATTTTGAACACCTCTACCTTGCGGGGCAGTTGGGCTATCCATTGGTAGAGGGCAGCGACCTCACGGTGCGCGACGCCACGGTTTATTTGAAAACCCTCAGTGGCCTGCGCCGTGTGCACGCGATCATGCGTCGCCTCGATGATGACTTCTGCGATCCACTGGAGCTGCGCACCGATTCCGCGCTCGGCGTGCCGGGCCTGCTGGAAGCGGTTCGCCAAGGGCGTGTTGTGGTGGCTAACGCACTGGGCAGTGGTGTGTTGGAGTCGCCGGGCCTGTTGGGCTTTCTGCCGAAAATCAATGAGTACCTGTTTGGCGAAGAACTGATCCTGCCGTCGATTGCGACTTGGTGGTGCGGCGAACCTCCGGTGCTCGCTCAGGCATTGGAAAAGATGCCTGAATTGCTGATCAAACCCGCGTTTCCTTCGCAGAGTTTTGCGCCGGTTTTCGGCCGTGATTTGAACGAAGAACAGCGTCAGGCGCTGGCCGCTCGTATGCAGGCGCGGCCTTACGCTTACGTCGCGCAGGAGTTGGCGCAACTGTCCCATGCGCCGGTTTGGCAGGGTGAACAGGCGCAATTGCAGCCGCGTGCCATCGGCATGCGGGTGTATGCCGTCGCCGCCGCCGATGGTTATCGTGTTTTACCGGGCGGCCTGACCCGCGTGGCCGCAGAGGCCGACGCCGATGTGGTGTCGATGCAACGCGGTGGTGCGAGTAAGGACACCTGGATTCTCGGCGAACGCACAGTGGGCAGCGAGCCTTGGCGCAATCGCCATTCGCTCGGCGTCCATGACCTGATTCGCCGCGATCCTTATCTGCCGTCGCGGGTGGTGGAAAACCTGTTCTGGTTTGGTCGCTATTGCGAACGTTGCGACGACAGCGCCCGCTTGCTGCGGATCATGCTCGCCCGCTATGTCGATGGCGATGATCCAATGGCGCTGCAAGCGGCCGTGGAATTGGGGGAACGCCTGAATCTGGTGCCCAGAGAGGACGAAGACGAGCCTCGCGAATTGCACGAGCGCCTGCTCGATGCACTGTTGGGTGAAGAGTGGCCGTTCAGCCTGCGCTCGAACCTGCAACGCTTGCAGTGGGCGGCGTCGCAAGTGCGCGGCAAGCTGTCGCGAGAAAACTGGCAGGCATTGGTGGAATTGCAGCGTGAAGCGGCGAATCTGGATACCGACACGCCAGACTTCGGCGAGTTGCTGGATTTTCTCAACCGGCTGGTGATGTCGTTGGCGGCCTTGTCAGGCTTTGCGCTGGACGACATGACCCGCGACGACGGTTGGCGTTTCCTGATGATTGGTCGACGCATCGAGCGTTTGCAGTTTCTGAGTGCCAGCCTGGCGGCGTTTCTGCGCAGCGATGCCGTGTTTGATCAGGATGCGCTGGACTGGCTGTTGGAGTTGGGTAACAGCAGCATCACCTACCGCTCGCGTTATCTGGCGTTGCCGCAGTTGATCCCGGTGCTCGACCTGCTGTTGCTCGACGAGCAAAACCCCCATGCGGTGCTGTTTCAGCTCAAAGTGGTCAGGCGCTCTGTCAGGCGTTTGAACGACGATTTTGGCGTGCCCCACGAAAACAGCCTTACGTTGCTGACCCAGCGTCTGGCCACCTTCGATCTGGGTTGTCTGGAAAACGGACTGTTTGGCGAGAGCAGCGTCAAGTCCGCGCTGCACGGGCTGGCGGACCTGTTGCAAAGCGTGGGCGAGATCAGCGGGCAGGTGTCTGATCGCCTGTCTCTGCGCCACTTTGCCCATGTCGATGATGTCAGCCAGCGCACGGTGTCCGTCTGATGAACAGCGCCCATTACGAAATTCTTCACGATACCCACTACAAGTACGACAGCCCGGTCTCTCTGGCGCAGCAACTGGCGCATTTGTGGCCGAGGGTCAGTCCTTGGCAGCGCTGTATCGAACAGCGACTGGAAATCAGCCCGGAGCCGACCACTCGGCGCGACGAGCA
The DNA here is from genome assembly GCF_045764065.1 of Pseudomonas sp. Pseu.R1. NCBI lineage: Bacteria > Pseudomonadati > Pseudomonadota > Gammaproteobacteria > Pseudomonadales > Pseudomonadaceae > Pseudomonas > Pseudomonas sp. Pseu.R1. The sequence goes on from NZ_JBJGEE020000001.1 coordinate 4,203,092, forward strand.
GGACGTGTTCGGTAACCCGCTGACCCGGTTGGCGTTCGAGCGCCCTCACGATGAGTTGCAGGTCAACGCACGGTTGCTGATTGAAGTGCTGGCGCGCCCAGTGCTGGAGTTCCAACAGTCGATGCCGTGGGACCTCGCCCGTAGCACCCTGACGTACAGCGCTTCGAAGATGTCGCCAGACATTCTCGACGCTTGCCGTTACCGCTTCGAATCGCCTTACGTGCATCTGAAGCAGTCGTTCGTGGAATTTTCCGCTGACTGTTTCCCGATCGGAAAACCGCTGCTGCTTTGCGCGCAGGCGTTGATGGAAAAAATCTTCGACGAATTCACCTTCGATGGTGAAGCGACGCAAGTGGCCACACCCTTGGTGGAAGTGCTGGAGCGCCGTCGGGGCGTCTGCCAGGACTTCGCCCATCTGATGCTCGCTTGCCTGCGCTCTCGCGGGTTGGCAGCGCGTTATGTCAGCGGCTATCTGCTGACTCAGCCGCCACCCGGCCAGCCACGACTGATCGGCGCCGATGCCTCTCACGCCTGGGTGTCAGTGTTTTGTCCGACGCTGGGCTGGGTGGATTTCGACCCCACCAACAACATCCAGCCTGCTCTGGAGCACATCAGTCTCGCGTGGGGGCGTGACTTTTCCGACGTCTCGCCGCTGCGCGGCGTGATCCTCGGTGGCGGCAATCATGACCCGGAAGTACGGGTGACGGTCATGCCGCTGTCGGAGTGACAGCGCGGCGATAGTCGCTGTAATCCTGAGTGGCACTGTCGTAACTGCCGCTGGCGCCACAAGCATAGGCCGCGAGCAAACTACGGAAGAGGGCGTTGAGGTTCATGGCGGTCATCCTGAACGAGTAAGTGACAAGCTGATCTTAAAGCGGCACTGTAGCGCTCGCTGCTTGATTGTCTCCATGGCCCTGATAGAGGCCACCCAGACATGTTTCATAATCTGTGGTTGATAACTTGTTTAAAGTTGAGGCACTCTTTGTATACAAAAAACAAGAGCAACCCCATTCAGGAGACTCGTACATGATTCGCAAGCTCGTTGCTGCATCCCTGCTGACCCTGGCCAGCGGGCATCTGTTGGCCGCTGAATGCTCGGTGACGGTGGACTCCACCGATCAGATGTCTTTCAACACCAAAGCCATCGAAATCGACAAGAGCTGCAAGGAATTCACCGTCAACCTGGAGCACTCCGGCAGCCTGCCGAAGAATGTCATGGGTCATAACCTGGTGATCAGTAAAGAGGCTGACATGCAGCCCATCGCCACCGACGGCCTGAGCGTTGGCATCGACAAGGATTATCTGAAAGAAGGCGATGCACGCATCATCGCCCACACCAAGATCATCGGTGCGGGTGAGAAAGCTTCGCTGAAGATCGATGTGTCGAAGCTGGACCCGGCGCAGAAGTATGGTTTCTTCTGCTCGTTCCCAGGTCATATCAGCATGATGAAGGGCGTCGTTACCCTGAAGTAAGCGTACAGTTGTGGGGGCCGGCTTGCTGGCGAAAGCGTCAAGTCAGACACCGATGCGTTGAATGACACACCGCTTTCGCCAGCAAGCCGGCTCCCACCATGACGGAGGTCTAGCCGTGAGAGCTGCGTCGAAGGTTTGTAAGGGCCTGCGCGATCAAGACGCCGTCATCTTGAAAATCCCCTGCGCATTGCTGCTGTCGAAATTCAGATCGAGCTTGCCGTTTTCCGGGTCGATCTTGCGCTGAATGAACTCCACGAACGACCCTGGCACCTGATGCGCTCTGGCCACGCCCTCTGCGTCCAGCAATTCCCGGCTTACGATGCAGGCCTTGTAGGCCGTCTGCATCACACGGCCCGACGCTGATACCTCAATGCTGTCCTTCATCGGGCGCTCGCGACGAATCTGTTCCTCCACCGTAGCTTCCAGATGATCGACCCGGTCCGTCAGGTGGTTGAAGCTGTTGCCCTCGGTGGAAATCCACGCCATCTCTGCGCTTTCGCTGAGCAATTGGCGATAGTCCGCTTCCTGCACAACACCATGCTGACGACCGAACGCGCGATACAGCCCCGGCAGCAGCCGCGTGGCCTCTTCCAGGCTGCAATGGCGGGTGGTGTGCAGACGTTTGAGGATGCTCAAGTCCTCGGCGCTCAACGGATCACGACTCGACGCCACCACGCGGCCGACTGCGTTCTGGAACGCCTGGCTCAAACGCCCCGGATGCAGCTCAGAGACGAAGAACTGCGCGATGTCTTCCGGCAGGTCCATTTGACGATAGCCCCAGCCGGTCATGTTCAGCTTGGTCAGTGGATAAGTGCGGACGTCGGTGAAGCCCAGAGGCTCCAGCAGACGAGAGAAGGCCAGACGCCCCCGCGGCAGCTCGCCGTTCTCTGCCCAATCGACGGTGCGAATGGCGCCATGATCGAACACCACTTTACGGCCAGATTCGAACTGTTCATCGACATAGCGCAGGCCATCCGGCACCGCTTCTACCAACTTGTGGAACAGGCACAGGTTCAGTGCTTCTGCGAGCCAGACGCGATGGATCGCGTCGTTTGACCAGGAGAAGTTCTGCAGCGCCTGCGGGACGTCGACACGGCGTTCAAGCCATTCGGCAGCGGGCTGGCCGACGGTGGACGCGACGAGGGAGAAGAGGCCTTGGAATGCGGTCATGGGTAGCGGCTCTGAGCGAGAAAGTCAGGACGCTATGTAAGCCCCGTTGGGCGGGTGGGACAAGCGAAAAAAAACTGCGGATTCATTCCGTTTTCTATTGAACGACGCCAAACGTGATTTTGTAGGCGCGCGCTTGCCCGCGAATGCAATCCGTCAGACACCTGCTTGTATCTGACATTCCCTCATCGCGGGCAAGCGCGCTCCTACGAAGAGCGAGCATCAAGGGGCGTAGGGAAGGTCGCGCTTGTGCTGGGTTTTGCGGTAGGTGTTCACAATGATGTCGAACGCTTCCTGACGCAGCGGCTGGCCGTGCAGGAAGGCGTCGATCTCGACGTAGGTTACGCCGTGAGAGGCTTCGTCGGGCTTGCCCGGCACCAGATCTTCCAGGTCAGCAGTCGGAATTTTCTCGACCAGAAACTCTGGCGCGCCGAAGCTGCGGGCGATGGCGCGAACCTGATTTTTCACCAGGCCGCTCAATGGCGCCAAGTCGCAGGCGCCGTCACCGAACTTGGTGAAGAAGCCCATCACGGCTTCCGCCGCGTGGTCAGTGCCAATCACCAAACCACCACGAACGCCCGCGATGGTGTATTGCGCGACCATGCGCGTGCGTGCCTTGACGTTGCCTTTGACGAAGTCCACAGCCGAATCGGACTGACCTTCGAATGCTTTCACCTGCTCGACCAGGCCTTTGACCGACGGCGCGATGTCTACGGTGTGGCGCTCGTCCGGGTTGATGAAGTCTACCGAAGCGGTGGCTTCGTGCTCATCGTGCTGAATGTGGTACGGCAGGCGTACGGCGATGAACTGGTAGGCGTTGTCGCCAGTACTCTCGCGCAATTCCTTCACGGCACGCTGCGCCAGCAGGCCAGCGGTCAGCGAGTCCACACCGCCGCTGATGCCCAGTACCAGCACTTTCAGACGGGCGTTTTGCAGGCAGTCCTTGATGAACTGGATTCGGCGCGCAACCTCGGTTTCAAGCTCACCCTGATTGGCGAAGGGCGGCTGGACCTTGAGCTCCCTGGCGATCTCGAGTTGTACGGCTTGCATGATTGACTCCTTATGAAGAAGAAAAAGAGGCATGTAAAAAAGTGAGGCGCTACGGTGCTCGTTTCAGGCTGGCACCTTGAATACGTGACGCAGGTAGGACACGAATTCCGGGTCCTTGCACTGGGTCTTGCCGGGCTCGTCGGAAATCTTGGCGACGGGCTGACCGGCGCAAGCGGTCATTTTAAGCACGATGCTCATCGGCTGAACGCCCGGTACGTCGGCGGTCAGGTTGGTGCCGATGCCGAAGCTGACATTGATGCGACCGCGCAAGGCACGGAAGATGTCCAGCGCCTTGGGCAGGTTCAGACCGTCGGAGAACACCAGCGTCTTGCTCATCGGGTCGATGCCCAGTTTCTGGTAGTGGGTGATGCACTTTTCGGCCCACTGCACGGGATCGCCTGAGTCATGGCGCAAGCCGTCGAACAGCTTGGCGAAGAACAGGTCGAAGTCGCCAAGGAAAGCGTCGGTGGTGATGCAGTCGGTCAGCGCGATGCCCAGCAGACCACGGTATTCCCGGACCCAGCAATCGAGGGCGGCAATCTGACTGTCGATCAGTCGAGGTCCCAGTTGCTGGTGCGCCATGATCCATTCGTGGGCCATGGTGCCAAGGGGTTTGAGGTCGAATTTGCGTGCCAGGTGGACGTTGCTGGTGCCCACGAACTGACCGGGGAAATCCTTTTTCAGCACGGACACGACATCTTCCTGAACCGCGTACGAGAACCGCCGACGGGTGCCGAAATCCGCGACTTTCAATTCGGCCAACTCCTCGGGTGTCGCGGCCTCATGCAGCCAGTCGAACTTGCGATAGAGCTGGTCGCGGGCCTGGATCAGCAGGGTGTCCGGGTTGCGATGGCGGTTTCGGACTTCGCTGACGATGGCAAGGATCGGCACTTCGAACAGGATCACGTGCAGCCAAGGGCCGGACAGGCGAATGCACAGCTCATCGTTTTCGATGCCGGTGTAGACGTAACGCAGGTTGAAGCGGAACAGGCCTAGGAAGCGCAGAAAATCCGGCTTCATGAAGTTGATACGTTCCAGAAATCCGGTTTCTTCGACGCTCAGGGACAGGTCGCACAATTGCTCGATCTGATGGCGAATTTCCGTCAGGTACGGCCGCAAGTCTTCACTGTTTCGGCAGCGGAACTCCCACTCAACGTCGACGTTGGGGTAGTTGTGCAGCACTGCCTGCATCATGCTCAGTTTGTAGAGGTCGGTATCGAGCAGGTTCTGAACGATGCGATCTGCGAAAGCGCTCTCACTCATTGTGTCGCTCCAGCCAGCAGAGGCCGCCACGTTGCGGCCCATGAAAAAATAGGTGTCGCATACAACCTTGCGGTAGCGCCTGGTATTGGCTCCATGCCACTACGTCCGGTTTGTTATTGACGAAGAGCGACATAATGCCAGTCGACGCGGGGTTGGGGCAGAAATGTTTCAGCGCCGATGGCTCAACCGTCGATTGTTGGAGCCGGTTGCTGGCGAATGCGGCACGCCAGTTACCGTTACGCTGAATGACGCATCCCTTTCGCCAGCAAGCCGGTTCCCACATTGATGTGTGTCTAACCATGGACTTGTGTTTGGCCACGCAACATGGAATCTCCCACAGGGTGATCGTGATTCAGATCATTTACTGCGGCGTTGGGTTATCCAACTGCTCCAACATCCACTCCACGAACACCCGAATCTTGGGCACCTCCGCGGCATGCTCCGGATAGGCCAGGTAGTAGGCGTCGTGGCTGGGCAGTGCATGAGCCCATGGAATGACCAGCTTGCCGTCGGCCAGTTCTTCCTCCACCAGAAAGCGCGGCAGCAGCGCCACGCCACAACCGACCTGCGCGGCGCGAATGCACATGTAGAACGTCTCGAAACGCGGGCCATGGTAGCTGTGTTCGGTCTGGTAGCCCTGACTCTCGAACCACTCGTGCCAGCCTTGAGGGCGATGGGCGCATTGCAGCAACACCAAGTCGGTGAGTTGCGTGGGGTGGGTAAAGGGCTTTTCCGGGAGGATGTCCGGCGCACACACGGGCACCAGTTCTTCGCCAAACAGTTTCACGCTCTCTGCACCGGGACGCGCGCCTTGGCCGAAATAGAACGACAGATCGCAGCGGCTTTGCGCCAGATCGTCGCTTTCCTGCTCGTTTACCAGGTCCAGATGGATGTGCGGATGGCGCAGACGCCAGCCTTTCAGGCGCGGGACCAGCCAGCGGGCGCCGAAGGTCGAAGGCGTCGACACGCGTAGGACCTCAGTTTCACCGCCGTAGGAACGTAGAAAGTGGGTGGACATCTCCATCTGCGTGAGGACTTTTCGCACCTCTCCCAGATACAACGCCCCGGCGGGCGTAAGTTGCAGCCTACGACGCACGCGTCTGAACAACAGGTGCTGGACCAATTCCTCAAGCTGCGCCACCTGTTTGCTGACGGCGCTTTGGGTCAGGTTCAGCTCTTCGGCGGCGCGGGTGAAGCTCAGGTGTCGGGTCACTGCTTCGAAACATTGCAGGGCGGTGATGGACGGCAGGTGGCGTCGGTTCAGCATATTCAGACGTGCTCAGCATCAGCATGAAAAAACGGAATGATATCTCGCTTAATCGTCGTTTGTTGCGCGACGCAACGCCAGCTATTACTAGAAGCTGACGAAAGAACTGAATTTCAGCATTCCGCGTTCGCGCTTTTCGATTCCACAGAATCCAGGAGAAATCATGCTTAACGACCTGCTCACTCGCCTCGGTGTCGACCCTGCGCTTTATCAGAAGGGCGACAAGCCTGTTCATACCCCGATCGATGGCAGCCAGGTCGCTTCGGTGAACTGGGAAAGTGCCGCTGAAGTCGAGCAACGCATCACCCGCGCCGAGCACGCGTTCGAGGCATGGCGCAAAGTGCCCGCGCCGCGTCGTGGCGAGCTGATTCGTCTGTTCGGCGAAGCGCTGCGCAAGCACAAGGCCGATCTGGGCGAACTGGTGTCGTGGGAAGCCGGGAAAATCACTCAGGAAGGTCTGGGTGAAGTGCAGGAGATGATCGACATCTGCGACTTCGCTGTTGGCTTGTCGCGCCAGATGTACGGCCTGACCATCGCTTCCGAGCGTCCGGGTCACCACATGCGTGAAACCTGGCACCCGCTGGGTGTCGTGGGCGTGATCAGCGCGTTCAACTTCCCGGTGGCCGTCTGGTCGTGGAACACCGCGCTGGCGCTGGTGTGCGGCAACTCGGTGATCTGGAAGCCTTCGGAAAAGACCCCGCTGACCGCGCTGGCCTGTCAGGCGTTGTTCGACCGCGTGGCGGCTGAATTTGCGGATGCCCCGCAGTTCCTTGCGCAGTGCGTAGTGGGCGGTCGCGATGCAGGCGAGGCGCTGGTCGACGACGCTCGCGTTGCCTTGGTCAGCGCCACCGGCAGCACCCGCATGGGTCGTGAAGTGGCGCCGAAGATCGCCGCGCGTTTCGCTCGCAGCATTCTGGAACTGGGCGGCAACAACGCGATGATTCTGGCGCCGAGTGCCGATCTGGACCTGGCCGTTCGCGCTGTGTTGTTCAGCGCCGTCGGCACGGCGGGTCAGCGTTGCACCACGCTCCGCCGTTTGATCGCACACAACTCGGTCAAGGCCGAGTTCGTCGAGCGCTTGAAAGCGGCCTACGCCAAAGTGCGCATCGGCCATCCGCTGGAAGGCAACCTGGTCGGCCCGCTGATCGACAAACAAAGCTTCGAAAACATGCAGGAAGCGCTGGAGCAGGCCCAAAGCGAAGGCGGCAAGGTGTTCGGCGGCAAGCGCCAACTGGCTGACAAATTCCCGAATGCGTTCTATGTGTCGCCTGCGATCGTCGAGATGCCGGAGCAAAGCGATGTGGTGCGTAGCGAGACCTTCGCGCCGATTCTGTACGTGGTCGGTTACGACGAATTCAGCGAGGCCGTGCGCCTGAACAACGATGTGCCGCAAGGTTTGTCGTCGTGCATTTTCACCACCGATGTGCGTGAGGCTGAGCAGTTCATTTCGGCATTGGGCAGCGACTGCGGCATCGCCAACGTCAATATTGGCCCGAGCGGTGCAGAGATTGGCGGCGCGTTCGGTGGCGAGAAGGAAACCGGCGGTGGCCGTGAATCCGGTTCGGATTCGTGGAAAGGCTACATGCGTCGCCAGACGGCGACCGTGAACTACTCCCGCGAGCTGCCGTTGGCGCAGGGGATTACGTTTGATTGATGCCGTAAGGTAAGCGCTGTTCCTTTGTGATGATCGTGCCCACGCTCTGCGTGGGCATGCCTTGATGGACGCTCTGCGTCCGTTTTTGTGTGACGCAGAGCGCCACCAACGGCGTTCCCACGCGGAGCATGGGAACGATCAGTAACGATCGGTATAACTTGAATCATCGTTTGTCCTTTCCGAGGTTTTGCGATGCCGCTACGCGAAGAATGTCTGTGGGAAACGCTGACGCCGCAGAGGCCTGAGGCGCCAGCGTTGAAAGGGGAGGTGACCGTCGATGTGTGCGTGATCGGCGCAGGCATCACGGGGTTGTCGGCGGCGATTCACCTGCTGGAGCAGGGCAAGACAGTCGCCATCGTCGAAGCCCATCGCACTGGGCAGGGCGGTTCGGGGCGTAACGTGGGATTGGTCAACGCCGGGCTGTGGATTCCTCCCGACGAGATCGAAGCCGGTTTCGGCGAGAAAATCGGCAGCCAGCTCAACACCATGCTCGGCAACGCGCCGTCATTGGTGTTCAGCCTGATCGAAAAATACGGCATCGACTGCCAGGCCACGCGCAAAGGCACGCTGCACATGGCGCACAACGCCAAAGGCGAGCTGGATTTGCGCAGTCGTGAAGAACAGTGGAAACGCCGTGGCGCACCGATTGAGTTGCTCACCGGCAAGGCCTGTCAGGAAGCGACCGGCACCAAGGAGATTACTTCTGCCTTGCTCGACCATCGTGCGGGCACCATCAACCCGATGGCTTACACCAGTGGCCTCGCTGCTGCCGTCACGAAACTCGGTGGTCAGCGTTTCGATCATTCGCCGGTCAAACGCCTCGAACGTCAGGGCCAGCGCTGGTGCGTGATCACCGAAAACGGCTCGGTCATCGCCGATCAGGTGGTCATCGCCTCCAACGCCTACACCGAAGGCGAATGGACCGAACTGCGCCGCAACTTCTTCCCCGGCTACTACTATCAGGTCGCTTCGGCACCGCTCACCGAAGAGGCTGCGCAGCAAATTTTGCCCGGTGGCCAAGGCTCGTGGGACACCCGCCAGGTACTGAGCAGCATTCGTCGCGATGCTGATGGCCGCTTGTTGCTGGGCAGTCTGGGCAACGGCAATCAGAAGCCGGCATGGTTCCTCAAAGCCTGGGCGGATCGCGTGCAGCAGCACTATTTCCCGTATCTGAGAAAGGTTGAATGGGAGTGCACCTGGACCGGTTGCATCGCGTTTACGCCCGATCATCTGCTACGCATGTTCGAACCTGCACCAGGACTGGTCGCGGTGACCGGGTATAACGGCCGTGGCAATACGACGGGCACAGTGGTGGGCAAGGCGTTCGCTGATTACCTGTGCAGCGGTAACGCGAGCGTACTGCCGATTCCGTTTGCACCTATGCAGCCGCTCTCGGCCATTGGTTTGCGCAGCTCTTTATATGAGGCTGGCTTTTCGCTATACCATGCAGGGCAGTGCCTCAGAATTGTGATCTGAGGCGAAATGTCTGTCATAAATCAGCGCTTTTTCGCGCATCCACTAACCTGAAATGGTGCGTCCCGTAGCGACCCCGCACCGGCGGTGTGCAGTTCGGTGACGCAGGCTGTAACAACAGGGTTGTACAGGTCAGGTTGGCGTGGTTGCGCATTTTATTCAGGAGGGTTGCTCTTTATAGGTCGCAGGGTTGCACCTTGCGCGGTTTAGACGGTTGCACGCCCAGTAAAAAAGGGCCCGAATCAGTCGGATAACAACAAAACGACGACTTTTTTCAGAATAAAAAACCGATGGCACGCCCCTTGCTCAGAGCATCTCTGTGGTCGCAGTGCTAATTAAAAAACCTAGGAGCACCAACTCATGTCGCAGACGTTTTACAGGAAAGGCTTTCTGGCACTCGCAGTCGCTACTGCAATGGGTGCGGCTACTTTTGCGCAGGCTGACGTCAAGATCGGCGTTGCAGGCCCGATGACCGGCGCCAACGCCTCGTTCGGCCTGCAGTACATGAAAGGCGCTCAGGCAGCGGCTGATGCCATCAACGCTGCGGGCGGTGTGAACGGCGAGAAGATCGTTCTGGTTCAGGGCGATGACGCGTGCGAGCCGAAACAGGCCGTAGCCGTCGCCAACAAGATGTCTCAAGAGAAAGTCGCTGGCGTCGTTGGCCACTTCTGCTCTTCCTCCACCATCCCCGCTTCGGAAGTCTATGACGAAGCCGGTATCATCGCGATCACCCCAGGTTCCACCAACCCGACCGTTACCGAACGCGGCCTGAGCGCCATGTTCCGTATGTGCGGCCGTGACGACCAGCAAGGCGTCGTGGCGGGTGACTACATCGTCGACGTGCTGAAAGGCAAGAAAGTCGCCGTAATCAACGACAAAGACACCTACGGCAAAGGCCTGGCTGATGCCACCGCCAAACAGCTGACCGCCCGTGGCGTGAAGCCCGTGCTGGAAGAAGGTCTGACCCGCGGCGAGAAAGACTTCAGCGCCCTGGTCACCAAAATCCGTTCCGTGGGCGCCGACGTTGTCTACTTCGGCGGCCTGCACCCGGAAGCCGGTCCTCTGGTTCGCCAACTGCGTGAGCAAGGCCTGAAGGACGTCAAGTTCATGTCCGACGACGGCGTTGTGACCGACGAACTGGTGACCACCGCTGGCGGCGCGCAATACGTCGACGGCGTGTACATGACCTTCGGCGCCGACCCGCGCCTGCTGCCTGACAGCAAGGCAGTGGTCGAAGAGTTCCGCAAGTCCGGTTACGAGCCTGAAGGTTACACCCTGTACGCGTACGCTTCGGTTCAGGCCTTGGCCGCTGGCTTCAACGGCGCCAAGTCGAACAAAGGCGAAGACGCTGCCAAGTTCCTGAAAGCCCACCCGGTCAAAACCGTCATGGGCGAGAAAGCCTGGGACGCCAAAGGCGACCTGAAGGTCTCCGACTACGTGGTCTATCAGTGGGACAAGGACGGCAAATATCACCAGCTCGAAAAGCAGAAGTGAGTTGAGCCTCTAGTCGGATGGGCGGCGCTGCGGGCTTGGAACCTCAGAGCCGCTTCACCCGGTAATCGGCGCTGTCTCGCGCGGCGCCGGATTTCTTCTGTTGCCATCGTGTGCGTCCCGCTGCTCCTCACGAGGGGGTAGCCGGTCCGCACCAGGTTGGCCTTCAAGTTCGTGAGCGTGCGTGATGGATGGTATTTTCCTGCAGCAAATGGTCAACGGCCTGACCCTCGGGTCGGTTTACGGCCTGATCGCCATCGGTTACACGATGGTTTACGGCATCATTGGCATGATCAACTTCGCCCACGGCGACGTGTATATGATCTCCGCCTACCTCGCAGCCATCGGCCTAGCCGTGCTGTCTTTTTTCGGTATCCAATCTTTCCCTTTCCTGATTCTTGGCACGCTGATCTTCACCATCGTGGTGACCGGCGTATACGGCTTCGTCATCGAGCGCGTGGCCTACAAACCGCTGCGTAACTCGACCCGGCTGGCACCGCTGATCAGTGCCATCGGTATTTCCCTGATCCTGCAAAACTACGCGCAGATCGCCCAAGGCCCACGCCAGCAAGGCGTACCGACCCTGCTCGAAGGCGCCATGCGCTTCGACGTCGGCTCAGGCTTCGTGCAGATCACCTACACCAAGATCTTCATTCTCGTGGCGGCCTTCATCGGCATGGGCGTGCTGACCTACATCATCAAGTACACCAAGCTGGGCCGTATGTGCCGCGCTACTCAGCAAGACCGCAAAATGGCGTCGATCCTGGGTATCAACACTGACCGGATCATTTCCTACGTGTTCGTCATCGGCGCGGCCATGGCAGCACTGGCGGGCGTGCTGATCACCATGAACTACGGCACCTTCGACTTCTTCGCCGGGTTCGTCATCGGCATCAAAGCCTTCACCGCTGCGGTGCTGGGCGGCATCGGTTCGTTGCCGGGCGCCATGCTCGGTGGATTGATCCTGGGGGTGGCCGAGTCGCAATTCTCCGGTCTGATCAACTCCGACTACAAAGACGTGTTCAGTTTTGGCCTGCTGGTCGTGATTCTGATCTTCCGTCCTCAAGGCCTGCTGGGTCGCCCACTCGTGGCGAAGGTGTAACCATGTCTGCTCCTGTCAAACCCATCGATATCAAACAAAGCGTGATCGACGCCGTGCTGGCCGGGTTGCTGGCGCTGATCGTGTTCGGTCCCATCGTCGGCATCGTGCTGGATGGCTACGGCTTCAACATGCAACCAGGCCGCGTTGCCGCGCTGGTTGGCGTGGTGGTGGTCGGTCGCTTCCTCATGAGCCTGTTCCTGCAAACCCCGAAAGGCCTGGCCATCGCTCAGAGCTTCGAAAGCCCGGGTTCTGGCGTGCATGTACTGCCGCCGGGTTACAAGACACGCCTGCGCTTCATCATTCCGCTGATGATCCTGATCGCGGTGATCTTCCCGGTGTTCGCTGACAAGTACGTGCTGACCGTGGTGATCCTTGGCCTGATCTACGTGCTGCTGGGCCTTGGCCTGAACATCGTGGTCGGTCTGGCCGGTCTGCTCGATCTGGGTTACGTGGCGTTCTACGCCATCGGTGCCTACGGCCTGGCACTGGGTTATCAGTATCTGGGCCTGGGCTTCTGGTCCGCGCTGCCGCTGGCGGCGATTGCAGCGGCGTTTGCCGGTTGCATTCTGGGCTTCCCGGTCCTGCGTATGCACGGCGACTATCTGGCCATCGTGACGTTGGGCTTCGGTGAAATCATTCGTCTGGTGCTCAATAACTGGCTGTCGTTCACCGGTGGTCCGAACGGTGTGGCCGTGCCTTCGCCGACCTTCTTCGGTTTGGAATTCGGCCGTCGTGCCAAAGATGGCGGCGTTCCGATCCACGAGTATTTCGGCTTCGAATACAACCCGGACCTGAAATTCATCTTTATCTACGCCGTGCTGTTCCTCGTCGTGCTGGCCGTGCTGTACATCAAGCACCGCCTGACCCGCATGCCGGTCGGTCGCGCCTGGGAAGCCCTGCGTGAAGACGAAATTGCCTGCCGCTCCATGGGCCTGAACCACGTACTGGTCAAGCTCTCGGCGTTCACCATCGGTGCATCGACCGCAGGTCTGGCGGGGGTGTTCTTCGCCAGCTACCAAGGCTTCGTCAACCCGACGTCGTTCACCTTCTTTGAATCCGCGTTGATCCTCGCCATTGTTGTATTGGGCGGCATGGGCTCGACTGTGGGCGTGGTGATCGCAGCGTTCGTGCTGACCGTCGCCCCGGAAATGCTGCGCAGCTTTGCCGAATACCGCGTATTGCTGTTCGGCATCCTGATGGTGTTGATGATGATCTGGCGCCCTCGCGGCCTGATCCGCATCAGCCGTACCGGCGTACAACCACGCAAAGGCGTGCTGGCCAAAGTGGAGGGCGCGTGATGAGCGACGAAATCGTTCTGTCCGTCGAAAACCTGATGATGCACTTTGGCGGCATCAAAGCCCTCAGCGACGTCAGCCTTGAAGTGCGCCGCAACTCGATATTCGCCCTGATCGGCCCGAACGGCGCAGGCAAGACCACCGTGTTCAACTGCCTGACCGGCTTCTATAAAGCCACCGGCGGCAAGATCGAGCTGAACGCCCGTGGCAAGAAAACCAACGTGATCAAACTGCTTGGCGAGCAGTTCCGCGTCAGCGACTTCGCTTCGCCGAAAAGCTTCGGCAGCCGCCTGTACTACAAAATGTTTGGCGGCACGCACTTGGTGAACCGCGCAGGTCTGGCGCGAACGTTCCAGAACATTCGCCTGTTCAAAGAAATGTCCGTCGTCGAAAACCTGCTGGTGGCCCAGCACATGTGGGTCAACCGCAACATGATCGCGGGCATCCTCAACACCAAGGGCTATCGCAAGGCCGAAGAAGACGCCATGAACACGGCCTTCTACTGGCTGGAAGTGGTCGATCTGGTGGACTGCGCCAACCGCCTGGCTGGTGAACTTTCCTACGGCCAGCAGCGCCGTCTGGAAATCGCTCGCGCCATGTGCACCCGTCCGCAGGTGATCTGCCTGGACGAGCCCGCCGCAGGCCTCAACCCACAGGAAACCGAAGCGCTGAGCGGCATGATTCGCCACCTGCGAGACGAACACGACATGACCATCGTGCTGATCGAGCACGACATGGGCATGGTCATGGGCATTTCTGACGATATCGTCGTGCTCGACCATGGCAACGTGATTGCCAAGGGCAAGCCGGAGCAGATCCGCAACGATCCGAAAGTGATCGCCGCGTACCTGGGTGCTGATGAAGAGGAGTTGGTATGAGTAAGCCGATCCTCGAAATGAAAGAGATCGACGTGTACTACGGGCCGATTCAGGCCCTGAAAAAGGTCTCACTGGAAATCAACGAAGGTGAAACCGTCAGCCTGATCGGCTCCAACGGCGCGGGCAAATCCACGCTGCTGATGTCGATCTTCGGCCAGCCCCGAGCCGCTAGCGGGCAGATCATCTATCAGGGCACCGACATCACCCAGAAGTCGTCGCACTACATCGCCTCCAACGGCATTGCGCAGTCGCCGGAAGGCCGCCGCGTGTTCCCTGACATGTCGGTGGAAGAAAACCTGATGATGGGCACCATCCCGATTGGGGATAAGTACGCCAGCGAAGACATGCAGCGCATGTTCGACCTGTTTCCGCGCCTCAAGGAGCGTCGCAACCAGCGGGCAATGACCATGTCCGGTGGCGAGCAACAAATGCTCGCCATCGCCCGCGCCCTGATGAGCCGTCCCAAGCTGTTGCTGCTGGACGAGCCGAGCCTGGGCCTGGCGCCGATCATCGTGAAGCAGATCTTCTCCACCCTGCGTGAACTGGCCCAGACCGGCATGACGATTTTCCTCGTCGAGCAAAACGCCAACCACGCCCTGAAGCTGTCAGATCGCGCTTACGTGATGGTCAACGGCGAGATTCGTCTCACAGGCACCGGTCAGGAGCTGCTGACCAACGAAGAGGTGAGGAACGCGTATCTCGGCGGGCATTGAGTCTTCCTGAGGTCTCGCAATAACCAACGGCCCGAGTGTTACGCACTCGGGGCGTTTTGCATTTGGGGTGCCTGTAGGAGCCGGCTTGCTGGCGAAGGTGGTGCATCTGGGACGAATGAGTTGGCTGACACGCTGCTTTCGCCAGCAAGCCGGCTCCCACGGGTCCATGGATATCTGCAAGCACGCCACCATTCAGATCTGCCATGTCCAGCCATTGTGGAAAACAATTCCGAAGAGCTTCCAAACCGCGACAGTTAGCCGCTGCAAACGGTTGTTTTGTCACGGTTTTGACTTGTCCAGTTTTGCTGTGGAGGCGACTGTGAATAAGTTGGTGGCAGTTGGCTACAGCCCTTTGTTTACGTGGCTTGTAGAGGCTTGGTTGATTTTTGACCACCGGTCTTAGTCGTTACCTTTGCTCTGTTTGTCAACGCTCCAAGGCCTGTTTTTATATACAGTTAATAGTGTGCGCAAGCCTGTGGATAACTCTGTGCGCAACCCTTGGAAAGACGGCTGTAGATCGCGCAATCTCTAGGCTTGCGCGCTGGGTTGTGTCCGAGTGCCCAGATCAGAGCCTGGTTTGATTGCAGACACGTTTCAGCCGGTCAAGTCGTTTTGCCGTTCGAGTTGCCCACAGGCGTTGTATGGCGGGGCTTGTGGCGTTTCGAGTTGCCCCCGGTTTTTGTGAGTCTGACTGTGGATAAGATGGGCAAAACTGCGTGCAGGCCGCGTAGGGTAAGGCTTTGGCGAGATTGTTCGTTTTTTGTACAGTGATTGGGTTGTACGACGATTGTGATCAACAGGCTTGATCCTGAAGCGCCTGCGCGGGCATTCTCCAGAACTTTCCTACGCGCAACGCGGTTGGTTGCGTAAATCCGGGACTTATCCCCAAGCCGACACCCTCAGTCAGGAGAACCACATGACTTCTACCGTGTTCATTACCGGTGCCACTTCCGGGTTTGGCGAAGCCTGCGCACGCCGTTTCGCAGAAGCGGGCTGGTCGCTGGTGCTGACCGGTCGCCGTGAAGAGCGCTTGCAGGCGCTGAGCGCCGAGTTGTCCAAGCAAACCAAGGTCCACACCCTGACGCTGGACGTGCGTGACCGTGAAGCGGTTGAGAAGGCCGTCGAAGGTCTGCCTGCCGAGTTCGCCAAGATCCGTGGCCTGATCAACAACGCCGGTCTGGCGCTGGGCATTGACCCTGCGCCGAAATGCGATCTGGACGATTGGGACACCATGATCGATACCAACGTCAAAGGGCTGGTCTACACCACTCGCACGCTGCTGTCGCGGTTGATCGCTTATGGCCGCGGCGCCAGCATCGTCAACCTGGGTTCGGTGGCGGGCAACTACCCGTATCCGGGCGGTAACGTGTACGGCGGCACTAAAGCGTTCGTGGGCCAGTTCTCGTTGAACCTGCGCAACGACCTGATCGGCACAGGCGTGCGGGTGACCAACCTGGAGCCGGGCTTGTGCGAAAGCGAGTTTTCGCTGGTGCGCTTCGGCGGTGACCAGGCCAAATACGACGCCACCTACGCAGGCGCCGAGCCGATTCAGCCGCAGGACATCGCCGAGACGATCTTCTGGATCATGAACACCCCGGCGCACGTTAACGTGAACAACCTTGAGCTGATGCCTGTGAGCCAGACCTGGGCAGGGTTTGCGATTGATCGTACGCGTGGGGATGCGAAGTAAGCGCTGATCGTATAGATCACGCCAACCTGTGGGAGCCGGCTTGCTGGCGAACGCTGTGCGTCAGTCACCTTAATCTAAGACTGACACACCGCATTCGCCAGCAAGCCGGCTCCCACAATGTTTGAGGTGCTCCCATAGGGGGGCAGTGTCATGCTTTGAAGTACTGGGCCAAGCCGATGTAACAGGTCGCCAAGTGATACGGCGTGGTCGACGGCATGTCGCTGCGGCTGATCTGGCCCTGACCATCCAAGCACTCGTTCCAGCCGCCCGGGTGCAGAAAACGCCGCTCCAGCGCCTCCAACTGCCGAGCCAGCAACACCTGACTGTCAGGCCGCAGCGTCAAGGCTCGCAGGTACTCGGCCTGTGCCCAAATGCGCTGCGTACCATCTTTCACCGCACCTTCAACATCCAGCGAAGCCACCACCGCCCCTGTAATCGGATCGACGCCCTGTGCCTCGGCATGCGCAAATGCCGTAGTCAGCGATTGGTGCAGCGGCGTGCCCCGCAAGTGCTCCGACGATTCCAGCAAATAGAACCATTCGAACTGATGCCCCGGCTCGGACCAGTTATCCACAGCGTCCAGCGGCTGCTCCAGCATCACGCCTTTTGCGGCATCGACGAATCGGCGCTGCATGCCTTCGGCCAGCGCGTCGAGGGCGTCCAGCGTGTCGGCGTCTTCGCGCACTTCCACCACGGCTAGGAAGGCCTCGGCCAAGTGCATCAGTGGGTTTTGCAGAGGGCCTGCGTCCAGTGACGACCAGTCTTCGGCGAGCACCGATTCATACAGCCCGTCGCCATCGGCAAAACGCTCGGCCACGATGTGCAGCGCAGCATTGAGTACCGACTCGACCAGCGGCTCACGCACTTTGGCCCAGTAGTGGGCGCAGGCGAAAACGATAAAGGCGTGGGTGTACAAATCCTTACGGCGATCCAGCGGCGCACCCTCTGGATCGATGCTGTAAAACCAGCCGCCGTGTTCGGCATCGTGAAAGTGCTGTTGCAGCGAGCGAAACAACGCTGCCGCACGCGCTTTGGCGTTGGGGACTTGAGGGTTGCCGATGAAGCTGGAAAACAGGAACAGCTGCCGCGCACAGGCCATGGCGCGATAGCGTTGAGGCGGCAGCGGCTGGTGTTGAGCGTCCAGCGCTTCATAGGGCAACGCCATGTCGGCATTCCAGCCCGGCCCTTGCCAGAGCGGCACGATCACATCCATGAAGTGTTGCTGCACGCGGGCGAAGGCCGTGGACAGTTCAGACTGGGCAGAGAGGGGAGAGGCGTCAGGCATCGGATGGCGTCGCGGCAGAGGGCAAATTGCGCGACATGGTAGCAGGAGGTGGGGATGACGGGGGTAAACGGTGGAGCAAATGTAACTGACTTTGCGCATTACTCCTGTAGGAGCCGGCTTGCTGGCGAAGGCGGTGTATCGGTCACTATCGATGTGCCTGATCTATTGCATTCGCCAGCAAGCCGGCTCCCACAGGTGTTGTGCAGGGTTTTAACCTGCGAACAACCACACGCCAGTTGCAGCCGACAGCGCACCGGCAACACGCACAATCGGTGCCGCAGCGGCAGGCAGGAACCGCACCACGGCGTAACCGGCGGCATGCAGCGCAGCAGTAGCGCCGACGAAGCCCAGTGCATAACCCCACGGGCTGGACATTTCAGGCAATTCCAGACCATGCGCCACACCGTGGAACATTGCGAACAGCGCTGTGGCTGCTACCGCGACGAACAGCGGCGGGCGAACGGCCAGCGCGACGGCCAGACCCAATGCAAACACCGAAGCAGCAATGCCGCTCTCCAGCGCAGGCAGTTCAAGCCCTTCAAAGCCCAACAGGCCGCCAATCAGCATGGTGACGACGAACGTGGATGGCAGCGCCCAGCGTGCAGCGCCTTTCTGTTGTGCGGCCCAAAGACCGACAGCCACCATCGCCAACAAGTGATCGATGCCGCTCAGCGGGTGGCTGATACCGGCGATCAGGCCGCTTTCGTCATGACCCGGATGAGCGAACGCCAGCGCCGGGGCCAGCAGCAGCGCCAGAGCGCCGAACAGTTTCTTGAAATTCATGAACAGTAATCCCCTTGAGTGGTTGAAATCAGGCCGCAGTCAGCAAGCCCTGGCGCTCGATGAAGGCAATGATGTCCTCCAGGCCGTGGCCGGTTTTCTGATTGCTGAACACGAACGGCTTATCCCCGCGCATTTTCTTGGTGTCGCGGTCCATCATCTCCAGCGACGCGCCCACCAGCGGTGCCAGGTCGATCTTGTTAATCACCAGCAGGTCGGATTTGCAGATGCCCGGCCCGCCCTTGCGCGGCAGCTTGTCGCCTGCCGACACGTCGATCACGTAGATGGTCAGGTCGGACAGCTCAGGGCTGAAGGTCGCGGACAGGTTGTCGCCGCCGGATTCGACGATGATCAGGTCCAGGCCTTCGAAGCGACGGTTCAATTGGTCGACCGCTTCCAGGTTGATCGACGCGTCTTCACGAATCGCGGTGTGCGGGCAGCCGCCGGTTTCCACGCCGATGATGCGCTCGGGCGCCAGCGCTTCATTACGCACCAGAAAGTCGGCGTCTTCGCGGGTGTAGATGTCATTGGTGACCACCGCGAGGTTGTAGCGCTCGCGCAGGGCCAGGCATAAGGCGAGGGTCAGCGCAGTCTTGCCGGACCCGACCGGGCCACCGATGCCGACGCGCAGAGGTTGGCTGTTCATAACGTGTTCTCCGTTGATCTTCTTGTGCGATTCATAAGGCCTATAAGCAGTCAGGATCGAAACAGGCGGCTGTACTGGCGCTCGTGAGCCATGCTCGCGATGGCCAGGCCAAACGGCGCGCTGCCGATGTGTGTCGGATCGAGTTCAGAGGCGTGCTGCTGTGCCTGTTGCAGCAAGGGTGTCAGCTCGCTTGTCAGGCGTTGCGCGGCTTGCTGACCCAGCGGTAAGGTTTTCATCAAGACGGCCAATTGATTTTCCAGCCAGCTCCACAGCCAGGCGGCGAGGGCGTCTTGCGGCTCGATCTGCCAGGCGCGGGCGGCCAAGGCCCAACCCAGCGCCAAATGAGGCTCATCGACCTGCTGCAAGAAGTCCCGGGCCGGTTGATCCAGTTCGGGCAAACCGTTGAGCAACTGCTGCAACGAGTAGCCCATCTGCCGACTTTCCAGCTGCAACTCGCGAGTTTCGCGGCTGGCGCGGTGCTCTTCGCTCAATTGCAGCAGGGCAGCCCAGTCATCGTTGGCGGCGGCGACACAGTGGGCGAGCAACAGCGGGGCTTCAAAACGGGACAGGTTGAGCAGCAGTTGATCGCTGATCCATCGACCCGCCGTGACGGGATCGGTGACCGTGGCGTTTTCGACAGCCATCTCCAGCCCCTGTGAATAGCTGTAACCGCCAATCGGCAACTGCGGGCTCGCCAGACGCAACAGCGCCCATGCCTTGTTCATGAACGCAGGCTCATTTACGTACGCCGAACTGATGAATGCGCGGCGCATAGTTGAAGTCTTCTTCTCCGGCGCGGGAGTGGTGGTGGCCACCGCCATAAGCACCGTGTTCTGGCTGAAAGGGCGCTTCGATGGATTCGGTGGTCGCGCCCAGTTGATCGAGCATCGCCTTGAGTACGTAATCGTCCAGCAGGCGCAGCCAGCCATCACCGACTTGCAGCGCAACGTGGCGGTTGCCCAGGTGATAAGCAGCGCGGGTCAGTTCGAAGGCGCTGGCGCAGGTCACGTGCATCAACTGCTCGGGGCGCGCGCAAACACGAACGATGCGGCCGTCCTCAGCCTTCAGAAAGTCGCCATCGCGCAAGGGCGGTTGGCCTCGTTCAAGAAACAGCCCGACGTCTTCGCCTTCGGCACTGAAACAGCGCAGACGGCTTTTGCTCCGGGCCTCGAAATTCAAATGCAGCTCAGCGGCCCATTCGGTCTGGGGTTCGATTCGTTGATGAATCACCAGCATTGGAAAACTTCCAGCAATGTGCGATGACATGGCTAGAGCAAGTGGCTTGCCAACAGTGTCGGCTGAAGGAAATTGCCTACATTCAGTGCAGGTGTGCTTGAGGGTGGGGCGCAGAATGGCGTGTTTTTGGTGCGTGATGGTTTATTGTGTTTCTTTTTGGTGCGTTATTGGTTATTCGGTGCTGCCAAGACCCTGCCAGCGTTTGGCACCAATAAAGATGAAGCGTAATTGCTGGGTGATCTTGGCCCGAGGCGTCAAATGCTCAGCCAAGGTCACGGAGGGCGGGTCGATGAGTTCGGGCAGCATGGCGAACACGCTTTTCACCACCAAGTCAGCCATGACGGACAGGTCGTCGGTGTTGAGGTGGTGAAATTTGGGCATCGACGCAAGGTCGGTCGCCAAGTCAGCGATGATCGCCTCACGCAGTGCGCCCAGCGCCTGGCGCACCTTCAGCGAGCCGCCGTACTGCTCGCGGGCCAGAAACAGGAATTGAGAACGATTGGCTGCGACCACTTCAAGGAAGATCCGCACCGAGGCGTCGATGATGCCGGTGTTGACGTTGTCGTTGTGGCGCACGCGGCGAATGGTTTCACGGAAGGTCTGGCCCACCTCGCTGACCAGCGCCAGGCCCAGATGATCCATGTCGTCGAAGTGGCGATAGAAGCCGGTTGGCACGATCCCCGCCGTCTTCGCGACCTCGCGCAGGCTCAGACTGCCAAAACCTCGCCCGCTCTCCATCAAACCCCGTGCGGCATCGAGCAGGGCGTGGCGAGTCTGCTGTTTCTGTTCGGCGCGGGGGAGCATGGGGCTTGGGTTTCTGAACCAGAATTGGGCAGCACTCTAACAAATGCGTTTGTGCGGCGTCGAACTCAGATTCCTGATATCACCGGTGGATACTTCTTCACCGTTCTTTTACTTGGGGGGAGATTCTATGTTGCCTGGTCAACTGCATTCGCCACCAAGCCGGCTCCCACAGAGAGGGTCTACCGCTGGCGAGCTGTGCTGCTACAGGATGCCGTTTGGCTCAGGAAACGCGCTGATACTGCTGAACCAGACGATCCGGACCGTTGTCGGCAACGCGCTGATAGCGGTGCGCCAAGGTATCGCAATTCTCTTCGGAAGCGACACGTTGATACTGGTTGATCAGGCGATCAGGACCGTTTTGTGCCAGCGTCGGCAGGCCAACCTGCTGAGTCGCTTTCACTTCGCCGAGAACAGGCTGTTCGCTGGCAGGCATGGCAAATGCGCTCGAAGCGAGAAGGGAAAGGGTCAGTGCGATCAGTTGGCGTTTCATGAGTGGGTGCTCCTCGAAAGGGCGTGTAGAGAACATGGAGGCGATTTTACCGGGGCGACGTCTATAAAGAAGTTCAAAGGGCTGATGGTGACCATCGATAGAATTGATTCGGGCGTGCAGCCCAGGAGAATCAAGGCCTGCGGGGGCGCTTACAGGCTGATTTCGAGATTTCATCAAACCCACGGGGCTTTTGTCAGTCGAAGGGCTTATGACGTGTAAGACGCCGCCAGGATGGGCGTTTGGATTTGGGGAGACAACGCAATGACGCGAGGACGCAAGATTTTTGCCTGGACAGCGGGCATCGTGCTGCTGTTGCTGGCCGTATTGATCATCGTGATCGCGACCTTCGACTGGAACCGGCTCAAGCCGACCATCAATGAAAAGGTATCTGCCGAACTGCACCGACCGTTCGCCATCAATGGCAACCTGGCGGTGGTGTGGCGCCGAGAGCCAGACGAAGGCGGCTGGCGCGCGTGGGTGCCGTGGCCGCACATGTCGGCTGAAGACATTGCGCTGGGCAACCCCGAATGGTCGAAGACCCCTCAAATGGTAACCCTCAAGCGCGTTGAAATGCGTTTGGCGCCTTTGCCGCTGCTGGCGCAACGAGTGGTCATCCCGCGCATCGACCTGACCGAACCCAATGCCAAAATCGAGCGCTTGGCCGATGGGCGCGCCAACTGGGTGTTCGATCTGCCCAAGAGCGACCCCAATGCCGAACCTTCCAAATGGGTGGTAGACATCGGTTCGATTGGCTTCGACAAAGGCTTCGTCAGCTACAACGATCAGATGATCAACACCTCGGTGGAGGTGGTCATCGATCCGCTGGGCAAGCCGATCCCGTTCAGCGACATCGTGGGCAGCGGTGAAGCCAAGAAAGTGCAGGATAAGGGCGCATCCGCGCAGGATTACGCCTTTGGGTTCACCGCCAAAGGCCAGTACCACGGGCAAAAACTCAACGGCAGCGGTAAGGTCGGCGGGTTGCTGGCGCTGAAAGATGCTGCGTTACCCTTCCCGGTTCAGGCCGATGTCAGCGCAGGAAACACCAAAGTGTCGATTGCCGGGACGGTGACCGATCCGCAAAACCTGGGCGAACTGGACCTGCGTCTGAAGCTCTCCGGCGACAGCTTGGGAAATCTCTATCCGCTGACCGGCGTGACGCTGCCGGATTCCCCGCCGTATTCCACCGATGGCCGTCTGATCGCCAAGCTGCACGATCCGGCTGGAGCAGCGTTTCAGTACAAGGGCTTCAACGGCAAGATCGGCAACAGTGACATCCATGGCGATCTGGGCTTCGTCGCCAGCCAGCCGCGCCCCAAGTTGACCGGTGCACTGGTTTCCAACCAACTGCTGATGGCTGACCTCAAACCGCTCATCGGCGCCGATTCCAACGCCGAGCAGAAAAGCCGTGGTGGCGAGAGTAAACAGCCAGCGGACAAGGTGCTGCCTGTCGAAGAATTCAAAACCGATCGCTGGAGCGCGATGGACGCGGATGTAGAGTTCACCGGCAAGCGCATCGTCCAGAGCGCCGAGCTGCCGTTCACGGATCTCTATACCCATGTGGTGCTCAACGATGGGCAGCTGAGCCTGCAACCCCTGCGTTTCGGCGTGGCCGGCGGCAAGCTGGATGCGGACATCAAGCTCAATGGCCACTCGCAGCCGCTGGACGGTCGGGCGAAGTTGAGCGCGCGTGGCTTCAAACTCAAGCAGTTGTTCCCGACCTTCGAGCCGATGAAAACCAGCTTCGGTGAGTTGAACGGTGATGCCGACATCAGCGGCAAGGGCAACTCGGTGGCGGCCTTGCTGGGCACTGCCAACGGCGAGATGAAGTTGCTGGTGAACGACGGTGCGATCAGCCGTGACCTCATGGAAATCGCGGGCCTGAACGTCGGTAACTACGTAGTCGGGACGCTGTTCGGTGACAAGAACGTGAAGATCAACTGTGCCGCGTCCAACTTCGGCTTCAAGGACGGACTGGCGACGAGCAAGTTGTCAGTCTTCGATACCGAGAACGCGATCATCTACATCGACGGCACCGCGAACATGAAGACCGAGCAACTGGACTTGAAGATCAGTCCCGAGTCCAAGGGCTTCCGCGTGTTCTCACTGCGCTCGCCGCTGTATGTGCGTGGACCGTTCATCAAGCCCAGTGCCGGGGTGCAATCCGGTCCGCTGTTGTTGCGCGGCGCGGGGATGGTGTTACTGGGCGCGGCAGTGGGGCCTGCGGCGGGGTTGCTGGCGCTGGTGGCTCCGAGTGGCGGTGAGCCGAATCAATGTGCGCCGCTATTGGAACAGATGCGTTCGGGCAAGGCGCCGAAGACCGTCCAGTAGATCGCGGTCTCCTAGTTACACATGTCTAGTCCTGAAATAGGTTTACGCCTGTTTCGCCCTCAAAGCGCTCGATGCACCGCATCGGGCGTTTTGTATTTCAAGGCCTGATGTGGCCGCTTGCGGTTATAAATATCCACCGATTCGTCGACCATACGCTTGGCTTCGGCCAGGTCTCTCGGGCGATGTAGCAGAAACTCTGTCTTCAATATGCCGTTCACCCGCTCTGCCAGCGCGTTCTGGTAGCAGTCATAACCATCCGTCATCGAACACCTCACCCCGTGCCTGGCGTGCAGCTTCTGATACAGATCCGAGCAGTATTGCGAGCCACGATCAGAGTGATGCACAAGCACCTGATCTGTTTTTCTATCCCTCAATGCCTTGCGCATTGCCTGGGCAACCGAGTCGGCATGCAAGGTTTCATGCACGTGATGACCAACTATTTTTCGAGAGTAAGCATCGGTGACCAGGCTCACATACGCGACGCTTTGCTGGGTGGGCAAGTAGGTGATGTCTGCCACCCAGACCTGCTCGGGACCGGTGGCTGTCACTTGCTCGGGGCCAGGTTTTAATCTGTTGGGATGACGCCGGAAGCGATGATGGCTGTCAGTGGTCTTGTGGTAGGCGCGCTTGCGCGCAATCAGTTGACGGTTGTCTCTGAGGATGTCGAATAGCCGATCCCGACCCACCGTCCGCGCCAGCTCAGGCTCGCCTTGCATCAGACCATGTAGTTTGCGCGTGCCCAGCCGCGGCATCTGAAGTCGGGTTTCCAGTACAAACCCCAGTACTTTCTGAGCGTGGCTGGCTTGCATGTCGCAGACCCGGTTTCGCTTGTAGTAAGCCTGCCGGGATATACCCAGAAATTGGCAAGCCCTGACGATGCTCAGACCTTGGATTTGCCCTTGGGAGAGGACTTGCCGGATCGCTTTTTTACGACTGAAACACCGTAATCATTCTTCAGCACGTCAACCACGGCTTCGAAGAACTGGGCTTTCTGATTGGCAAGGGCGAGCTTTTCTTCAAGCTCCTTGATTCGCTGCTCTGGGGTCAGCGGCAGCTTCGGATCGTCCATCGGTCGGCTCCTCTGGGCACGAATGTAGGCGCCTTGGCTCCAGTCTTGGCGCCCATGCTTGCGTAACCACACCAGCACAGTCGAACGCCCCTGAATCCCGTAACGCCGTTGAGCCTCTTTATAACTCAACTCGCCTTTTTCGACCTGATCGACGACCGCCAATTTAAAGCTCAGCGTGTAATCCCGCTGACTGCGCCTTTTTCCCGAATCCATTGGTTCCTCCTGAGGAAAGGTCAGAAGGTGTAAACCTTATTCAGGACGGGACAACACTCACAAAAAAGCCAGGACACCGGTCCTGGCTTTTTGCATTCCGACGATCAATCACAGCCCGTCAAGAATGTCCGCCATGTCATCGGCGTGTTCTTCTTCCTGCGCCAGAATGTCTTCGAAGATCCGGCGGGTGGTCGGGTCTTTGTCGCCGATGTACTGAATGATCTCGCGATAGCTGTCGATGGCGATGCGCTCGGCGATCAGGTCTTCGGTGACCATCTCCTTGAGCGTACTTCCGGCCACATACTGCGCGTGGGAGTTCTTCGATAGCAGGTCAGGGTTCAGTTCCGGTTCACCGCCCAGTTGCACGATACGCTCGGCCAGCATGTCGGCGTGGGCGGCTTCCTGATTGGCGTGTTCCAGAAATTCCGCCGCTGCCACCTGGGCTTTCACACCTTTGGCCATGTAGTAGTGACGCTTGTAACGCAGTACGCAAACCCACTCGGTTGCCAGCGACTCGTTGAGCAGGCGCAGGATGGTTTCGCGATCGGCGTCATAGCCTTCGGTCACGGCGCCGTTTTCGACATGTTGACGCGCGCGCTCACGCAGGGAACTGACATCCGACAATTGATGCACATTGCTCATGATTCATCTCCAGGGCTGATCCGGTTTTGGCCGTCTCGCTCTTGTGCGTCGAACTGATCGACGCCTGGCAAGATCGGGTTCAAAGGTGTGAGTGGTGTGTGCTGCGAAAAGTTTGATTTGTTTTGCTGCGTGGCTCAGATCAGCTCGCTGAAGCATTGTGGGAGCCGGCTTGCTGGCGAATGCGGTGTGTCAGATCCATCTTCGGCGACTGACACTGCGCGTTCGCCAGCAAGCCGGCTCCCACAGATTCAGCGTCGATAACGAGATTCGAGTTCGGCGCGATCCCTGTGGGCGCCGCCTTGGTGGCGAATGCGGTTGATCAATCACATCGCCCGCTCATTCGCCTCGCGCTGATCGCAGGTCATGAAGCCCTTGCTGTCTACACGGCCATTGGCATTGAAGGTCACGTAATAGGTCTGCTGATGACCATCCTTGTTCAGCACGTAGTTGTTGCAGGTGCCCGGATGAACCTTGCGATGTACGCGGGTGGAGGGTTCACCACCGATGGTCAGCACCTGTTGCTCGGTCATGCCGTCGTCTACTTGCTTGACCAGCGGCTCGTTGCGATAAGTCGCGAAATCCACCGGGTTTTGCAAGGTTGTCGATGTACATCCTGCCACTGCGGCCATTGCGAACACTACTGCCAGAGATTGCTTGTACATAACCGATCACTCCACAGAAAGGCCGTTATCGGCCCGTTGCTGTTATGAGCATTGGTGGATTGAAAGAGTTCGATCAAAGATGGCGATGGGGCATCAGTTCTGTTTTGTCATCATTGATGAACGGTTTGCGGCTAACGTTTGTAGCAGTCGGCAAGGGATTTAATCATTCATGACACAAGATCAGGCCACCCGTTACCCGATTGTGCTGGTGCCGGGGTTGTTGGGCTTCGTGAAACTGGTGGTTTATCCCTATTGGTATGGCATCGTCCCGGCGCTGCGTCGTGGCGGGGCGACGGTCATTCCGGTGATGGTGTCGGCCGTGAATTCCACCGAAATTCGGGGCGAGCAATT
Organism: Pseudomonas sp. Pseu.R1; assembly: GCF_045764065.1. Lineage (NCBI taxonomy): Bacteria > Pseudomonadati > Pseudomonadota > Gammaproteobacteria > Pseudomonadales > Pseudomonadaceae > Pseudomonas > Pseudomonas sp. Pseu.R1. The sequence goes on from NZ_JBJGEE020000001.1 coordinate 4,230,114, forward strand.
GCTGGCCAGAATCGAAGAGATTCTTAAAGAAACTGGCGCCGCCAAGGTCAATCTGATCGGCCACAGCCAGGGCGCGCTGACCATCCGCTACGTCGCCGGTGTACGCCCGGATCTGGTGGCATCTGTCACGTCCGTTGCAGGCCCCAACCACGGCTCGGAACTGGCAGATTACCTCGAAGAACATTACCCACAGAGCACCTTGCGTGGGCGTTTGGTGAATGCCGCCATTCGCCTGACCACGTGGGTGCTGGCGATACTCGACACGGGGTATCGCGGCACCCGACTGCCCACGGATGTGGACGCCGCACATCACTCGCTGACGACCAGCGGGGTCGCCCGTTTCAACAAACTGTTTCCCCAGGGGCTGCCCGATACATGGGGCGGGCAGGGCGCGGAAGTGGTCAACGGCGTGCGCTACTACTCATGGTCCGGCACCTTGCAACCAGGGCGGACAGACCGGGGTAAGAACCTGCTCGATACCACCAATCTCACCTGTCGAATATTTGCTCGCACGTTCACCAAAGAGCGCGGTCAATCGGATGGCATGGTCGGGCGATTCAGTTCTCACCTGGGCACTGTCATCGGCGATGACTTCCCGCTCGACCATTTCGACATCGTCAACCAGCACCTCGGTCTGGTGGGCAAGGGAGCCAATCCTGTGGGATTGTTTCTCGAACATGCCGCGCGGTTGAAAGCCGCCGGTCTTTGACTTTATGAGCCGTGGTTCGTGATCAGCAGGCCCGAGTGGGTCGTTAAGGAAGTGATGCGATGAGCGATAAAGAGCAGTATGAAATTGAGTACAACCTGGCTGGGGAACATCATGTCGACGTGATCGACAATCTGGATGTCCCGATCATCGAAGTCGTCCATGAGCTGGCACACAAGCACCATGTGGCACTGGACGACGACCCGCTGGCCGATGGTGAATCTCTCGTCGACATGCCCCATGTGGCGGGCATCACCGACGTGTCGATTCACAGCGCCGAAGAACGCGACGACGCCTGAGCCTCAGCGCGCGCTGGCTGTGCGCAGTGGCGTGGTCCAGCGTTCGGCCAGGATCACCCCGCCCAGGGTCAGCGCGCCGCCGATGAAGTGATACGCCGCCAGTCGCTCGCCCAGTGCGAGGGCGGCGACGAGCGCCGTGAGGATTGGCACCAGGTTGAAAAACAGCGTGGTGCGGCTCGGGCCGAGGATGCTGATGGCCTTCATCCACAGCAGCGGCGCGATCATCGACGTCGGAATGCACGCGTAGAGCACCAGCGGGATATTGCGAGCGTTGAGGCCGGTTTTCGCTGACAGCAGGAACAGCGGGAACAGCGCGACAATCGCCACCAGGATTTGAAGGTACAGCAACTGAAGTGGCGGCATACGCAACTGCCATTTCTTTAGCAGGGTGCTGTAGGTCGCGTAGGCCAGCGTTGCGATGAGCATCATCAAGTCGCCCAGGTTGACACCGTGGGCCACCAATACCGCCCAGCTCCCTTGCGATACCACCAACAGCACGCCCGCGAATGACACCAGTGCGCCCACCAACGCTCCCGCTGTCAGTGCCGTGCCCAGGCTGGCGATCGACATACCCAGCGTCATCACCGGCACCAGAGACAGGATGATCCCCATGTTGGTGGCGGTGGTGATGTTCGCCGCGTAATACGCCAAGCTCTGGTAAATAGCCATGCCCAGCACGCCGAGAATGGCGATTTTTCCGAGGACCGGGCGGATGACGGCTCGATTGCGCCACACCGGCCGCAGCAAAAATGGCGTGAATAAAAGCCCCGCCAGCAGCCAGCGGTAGAAACCGATCTCCGCCGGGAAAATTCGCCCCGCCGCGGCTTTGGTGATGACGTTGTTGCCTGCCCAGATCATGATCGTGAGCAGGGGAAAGAGGTATTGCATAGGGTGACCGTCGAGAACAAAGAGGGGCGTATTATCGTCGTGTCCGAATCGAAGCGTATACTCGCTTTCGGACAACCTCATAGGCGATCCAGACACTGTGGAAAAGAATCTCATCCCCCTGCCGCTGCTCAGTGAATTGCCCTCCTCGGTGTACCTGCGCCATGACGAGTTCGGCGCCGACAGCCACAGCGCGCCCCACAGCCATGCCTGGGGCCAGCTCAACTACGTGTCCAGTGGCGTGATGGCGCTGAACATCGCCGGTCAACGTTTTCTCTCACCGCCGCAATACGGCGTGTGGATACCGCCGAATTTCGAACACAGCTGCTACAACCGCGAAGCCGTCGTGTATCGCTCGCTGTACGTGGCGGTCGAGCATTGTCAGGTGCTGCCGGGTCAGCCGTGTACGTTGATGATCAGCGACATTCTCAAGGCGATCCTGCATGACTTCGCCGAGCGTGACGTGAAAGTTCCGGAGAGCGAAAGGGATCGGCGGCTGGCGCAGGTACTGCTGGATCAGCTGCAGTCAGCCAAAGTGCAGACCCGTTATCTGCCGTATGCCGAAAGTGGCGGGCTGCACGCGGTCATGACGGCGTTGCAGTCCTCCCCCGGTGACAACCGCACGCTGGCGGAGTGGGCCACGCAAGTGAATGTCAGTGAGCGCACGCTGGCACGGCAGTGTCTGCGGGAGCTGGGCATGAGTTTTGGCGACTGGCGCCAGCGGCTGCGCTTTCTGTCATCGATTCAAGCGCTGGACAAGGGTATGACCGTGCAAGAGGTGGCATTCGACATGGGCTACAGCAGTGCTTCGGCGTTCATTGCCATGTTTCAGCGTGAAGCCGGTTGTACGCCGGACCAGTATCGACGGCAGGCGCGCCGGGTCTGACACATGCCGCAACAATCCTTGTCTACACTTCTTCGAACGCTGCGCAGGTGCGCGGTGCTCTTGGAGAAAATCGATGAAAATGCTGCGTGTTCCTCTTCTGGTCATGGGCTTGTTGATGTGCGCTCAAGGTTTCGCCGCGACTGCGCAGCAGAACAAGATGACCACCTGTAATGCCGACGCCACGGCCAAATCCCTCAAGGGCGACGAGCGCAAGGCATTCATGAGCACTTGCCTCAAAGCTGCACCCGCTCCGGCGGCTACCCAGCAGGAGAAGATGAAGACCTGCAACGCGACCGCCACCACGCAGGCGCTCAAGGGCGATGCGCGCAAGGCGTTCATGAGTGATTGCCTGAAGAAAAAATAAGCCATTTGTTACGAGAGTTATCGGAGTGGTACGCGTCTGTGGGAGCGAATTTATTCGCGATGGCGGCGGTACAGTCGATAGAGATGCATCAGACGTACCGGCCTCTCGCGAATGAATTCGCTCCCGCAAGGTATGTGTGTCACGGCTGGATCTGGCTATGCAGGATTAAACGATACAAGACCGAGCGACTAACGACGCTCTCCGGCGCTGGTCGTGGGCGGGGAACGCTGGCAGACTGCCCATCTTTTCAGGCCGTTTGTTTTGAGGCTGTATGCCAACGTTTTCGCCGCGTCATGTGTATCTGGCCAGTTGCATTATCGTGTTCGGTGGTTTGTTGCTGGTGTTACCGCTCAAACTGCTGCCCAGCCTGTTGGCCGGGTTGCTGGTCTATGAACTGGTGGACATGCTCACTCCGCAATTACAACGTCTGATCGCTGGCGAGCGCGCGCGCTGGCTGGCAGTGGCGTTGCTTGGCACGCTGGTGGTCAGTGTGCTGTCGCTGCTGTTTGCCGGTGCCATCAGTTTCATCCTCCACGAGGCCGAAAACCCTGGGGCCTCGCTCGATAAATTCATGATTCTGGTGGAGCGCGCCCGAGGTCAGTTGCCGCCACTCATCGACGGCTATCTGCCTGCCAGCGCGTCGGAGTTCCAGGCGTCTCTCAGTGCATGGTTGACCAAGCACATCGGCGAGCTGCAATTGCTGGGCAAGGGCGCGGCCCACATGTTCGTCACGTTGCTGATCGGCATGGTGCTGGGCGCGATCATCGCCCTGCAACGCATTCCCGACGTCACCAAGCGCAAGCCCTTGGCCGCTGCGCTGTTCGAGCGGCTGCACCTGTTGAGCCAGGCTTTCCGCAACATCGTCTTCGCCCAGATCAAGATTTCTGCGCTCAACACCGCCTTCACTGCGGTGTTTCTCGCGGTGATCCTGCCGTTGTGCGGTGTGCACCTGCCGTTGACCAAAACGCTGATCGTGATGACCTTCCTGCTGGGCTTGTTGCCGGTGGTGGGCAACCTGATGTCCAACACGCTGATCTTCATCGTCGGCATGTCGCTGTCGATCTGGGTGGCATTGGCGGCGTTGGGTTATCTGATCGTGATCCACAAGGTCGAGTATTTCCTCAACGCGCGGATCGTCGGAGGGCAGATCAGTGCCAAGTCGTGGGAGTTGTTGCTGGCGATGCTGATTTTCGAAGCGGCGTTCGGCTTGCCGGGTGTCGTGGCGGGGCCGATTTATTACGCGTACCTGAAGAGCGAGTTGCGCAAGGCTGAGCTCGTTTGATCTGTTGACCCCAAGCCCTGACTGATCGTACCCACGCTCTGCGTGGACACGCGGTGATGACGCTCTGCGTCGACGGGACGCGGAGCGTCCTGGGCGGCATTCCCACGCGGAGCGTGGGAACGATCGGAATGCGGTGTCCACCGCTTTCGCCAGCAAGCCGGTTCCCACAGTTTCAGCGTTGAATACAAGATTTGGATTCGACGCAATCATTGTGGGAGCCGCCTTGGTGGCGAAGGGGGTTGGCCAGCCAACATAGCTCCCATCAGCAGTTCAATGCGACGGCGGGATCAGCCGTACCGCTTCTTCGCCTCGATCGCCAGCCCCGCGCCGATGCTGCCGAAGATGTTGCCTTCCACGTGCCGTGCGTTGGGCAGCATCGCCGAGACGCTGTTGCGCAGGGCCGGGATGCCGCTGGAGCCGCCGGTGAAGAACACTGTGTCGACATCCGCCACGCCCACACCCGCATCACCCAGCAAGCTCGTCACACTTTCCCGCACACGTTCCAACAACGACTCGATGGACGACTCGAACAGCGCGCGGGTCAGGTCGGCATTCAGACCTGCCTCGATACGGTCCATCGGCACCATGCGGTTTTGCGCGTTTGTCAGCTGGATCTTGGTTTCTTCCACTTCCATCGCCAGCCAGTGGCCTGCGCGCTGTTCGATCAGCTTGAACAGGCGATCGATGCCGAGGGTGTCTTCGATGTCATAACGCATGCTGCCCAACGCCAGTTGCGACTTCTGGGAATACACCGAGTTGATGGTATGCCAGGTCGCCAGGTTCATGTGGGTGCTGGTGGGCATGTACGCACCGCTTTTCATCCGGCTGCCATAACCGAACAGCGGCATCACGCCTTGCAGGCTGAGCTGTTTGTCGAAGTCTGTCCCGCCGATGTGCACGCCGCCGGTGGCCAGAATGTCGCTCTGGCGTTCATCGACCAGACGCCGCTCCGGTGACAGGCGCACCAGCGAGAAGTCCGACGTACCCCCGCCGATGTCGACGATCAGCACCAGTTCTTCGCGATCCAGGGTCGACTCATAGTCGAATGCTGCGGCAATCGGTTCGAACTGGAAGGAGACATCCTTGAAGCCGATTTTGCGGGCGACTTCAGCCAACGTGTCTTCAGCTTCCTGGTCAGCAGCAGCGTCGTCATCGACGAAATACACCGGACGGCCCAGCACCACTTGCTCGAACGACTGACCCGCGACCGCTTCGGCGCGTTTTTTCAATTCGCCGATGAACAGGCCCAGCAGATCCTTGAACGGCATCGCCGTGCCCAGCACGCTGGTGTCGTGTTTGATCAGCTTGGAACCCAGCAGGCTCTTGAGCGAGCGCATCAGACGCCCTTCGTAGCCTTCCAGGTATTCGTGCAGCGCCAGACGGCCGTAGACCGGGCGGCGTTCTTCGATGTTGAAGAAGACCACCGACGGCAGGGTGATTTTATCGTCCTCCAGCGCAATCAGCGTTTCCGCTCCGGGGCGCAGCCAGCCCACTGTGGAGTTGGAGGTGCCGAAGTCGATGCCAAGGGCTCGGGCCGGGGATGGGGTGCTCATGTTCTGTACGTTCCGGGCAAAAAACGGCCGCGCAGTGTATGCGAGTGGACGGCGGATGCGTAGCGCGGCGTGTCGGTTTTTCGCGTCAGAAGGTTCTATTTAACGTCGATGGCTTGAATAGAGGCCCGACACCCCCAATCTTGCAGGCAACTCTTCATTGCATTCGGCCCGGTTTGAAACCTGTTTCAAGCGCGCGAGGCTGTGTGCCGATAACTTTGCAACATTCAGCGCGGTCGGCGTTCTCATCTGATAACGCGGTACGCAACTGTGCTGGAGACACCAGAATGGGTGACCGTTAGATGGACTTCAAAGACTATTACAAGATATTGGGCGTAGAGCCGACCGCGGACGAGAAGACAATCAAGACCGCCTATCGCAAGCTCGCACGCAAATATCACCCTGACGTTAGTAAGGAAGCGGGCGCCGAAGACAAGTTCAAAGAGGCCTCCGAGGCCTACGAAGCGCTCAGCGACCCTGAAAAACGCGCCGAGTACGACGACATTCGCAAATACGGTCAACAAGGCCGCTTCCAGCCGCCTCCGGGCTGGCAGAGCCGCGGTGGCGCGGGCGGTGGTTTTGGCGGTGGCGGCTTCGAAGGCGGGGACTTTTCCGACTTCTTCAGCTCGATTTTTGGCAATCGTGGCGGCCAGCAGGGCGGGCGTCCGCGCAGCTCCGGGCGCAGAGGGCAGGACGTGGAACTGGACCTGGCGATTTTTCTTGAGGAAACCCTGTCGACCGAATCGAAGAAGATCAGCTTCAAGGTGCCGCAGCACAGTGCCAACGGCCAGCGCATGGCGGATATTACCAAGAACCTGAACGTGAAGATTCCAGCGGGCGTGACCGATGGCGAACGCATTCGCCTCAAGGGGCAAGGCGCACCGGGCATTGCCGGGGGCGAAAATGGTGATCTTTTCCTGACCATTCGTCTGGCGCCGCACCCCAAGTTCGACGTCGAAGGTCATGACCTGATCATCACCGTACCGCTGGCGCCATGGGAGGCCGCGCTGGGCACCAAGGTCGCCGTGCCGACCCTGACCGGCAAGATCAACCTGACCATTCGTCCGGACAGCCAGAGCGGGCAGCGATTGCGCGTTAAAGGTAATGGTCTGTTGAATAAACAGGGCGAGCGAGGCGATCTGTTCGCGCAACTGAAGATCGTTATGCCCAAATCCACCGATGACGCCACCAAAGCCCTCTGGGAGCAGTTGGCCAAGAAAGCGGCTTTCGACCCGAGGGCTCAGTGGAGTAGCTAAAAGGGGAGTCACTGATCATGCGCAACACCTTGGTCGTAGACATGCAGGAATTCTGTCAGGTGGTCGACATGCCCACCGCCTATGTCATCGAAATCGTCGAGCACGGTATCGTCGAACCCCAGGGAAAGCGGCCGGATGAATGGCTGTTCGACACCTCGTCGCTGTCGGTGGCCAAACGTGCGGCCAAGTTGCACCACGATCTGGCCATGGAATGGGACGGCGTCGCCCTAGCGCTGAACCTGCTCGACGAACTGGAACAAGTGCGGGCCGAGAACCGCATGCTCAAACAGCGCCTGGGGCGGTTCGTGCAGGATTGATGTCTGATGTGGGAGCCGCTTTCGCCAGCAAGCGGAGCGCCGCCCGGCCGTCTCCCACAGATTTAGCGTCGAACATAAGATTCGGATTCGGCGAGCTACGTGTGGGAGCCGCCTTGGTGGCGAAAGCGGTCGCCCCGTCAATGCAGCGCTTCAATCCCTTTCTCAAACTGGCATACTGAGCGCCGGTCCGACGTTCGGACCCTTGCCGCCTGTCAGCGCATCGAGGAGTTCGGGTGAGAAGAATCGCGGTGTTCGCCGACGTACAGAACTTGTATTACACCGTGCGTCAGGCTCATGGTTGCCACTTCAACTATGCCGCGTTGTGGGCGGACATCAGCAAACGTGGGCAGATCGTCGAGGCCTACGCCTACGCCATCGACCGTGGCGACAGCAAACAGCAGCAATTCCAGCAGATCCTGCGCAACCTCGGTTTCACCGTCAAACTCAAGCCTTACATCCAACGCAGTGACGGCTCGGCCAAGGGGGACTGGGATGTGGGCATTACCATCGACATCATGGACGTTGCGCCAAAGGTTGATGAAGTGGTGCTGGCCTCGGGGGATGGCGATTTTGATCTGCTGCTTGATCGCATCATCAGCAAGCATGGCGTCGAGGCGGTGGCCTATGGCGTGCCGGGGCTGACGGCCAATTCGTTGATTCGTGCAGCCAGCCGGTATGTGCCGATTGAAGGCGGGTTGTTGCTCAAGAGTTGATCGCTCCGGTGCGTGTACTTATCGATATCGCGGCCGCCCACCTGAAGCGCCTGACACACAGTCATCGTCGGATTGCCGCCCAGAGCAAGCTCACTCCTACAGGTGGGCTGACGTGAAACAGAAGAATTAAAGGTTTTCCCATGCAAGAACGCATCGCCGTCATCGACTTCGAAACCACCGGCATCGCCCCCAGCAGCAGTTGCCGCGCAACCGAGATTGCCGTGGTGCTCATGGAGAACGGCCTGATCGTCGAGCGTTATCAAAGCCTGATGAACGCGGGCGTTCGCATTCCGGCGTTCATCGAATCGCTGACCGGCATCAGCAACGCCATGTTGCGCACGGCGCCTTCGGCGGAGCGGGTCATGAACGAGGTCGCCGAGTTCGTCGGATCGACTCCGCTGGTCGCGCATAACGCGGCGTTCGACCAGAAGTTCTGGGACTACGAGTTCTCCCGCATCAAACGCACCCGTGAACAAAGCTTCGCCTGCTCCATGCTGTTGGCGCGACGGCTCATGCCCAGCGCACCGAATCACAAACTGGGTACGCTGACTTCGTGGGCCGGATTGCCCAACACCGGCAAGGCGCACCGGGCGCTGGCGGATGCGGAGATGGCCGCCAACCTGACGGCGCATCTGAGCCGGGAGCTGCGCGAAACCCACGGCATCAGCGGCGTGTCACACCAGTTGCTGTGCACACTGCAAAAAGTCCCGGCCAAGAAAATGGCTGACGCCATCAGCAAACATCGCGGGTTCTGACTGAAACCGGGTTTTACCGGCAAAAGTGTACGGGTCGAATAAAACCCAGTTGTAACTGATTCTGTCGCAATTTCCTCTCTACACTGGCTCACCATAAAAAACACAGATCCTGGTTGAGCCTTTCATGCCTGCTTCCCGCCGCTTTCCCCTGTTGCTCATCGGGGCCTTTTTCGCGCTTTACGTGATTTGGGGCTCGACCTACCTCGCCATTCGCATCGGTATCGAAACCTGGCCTCCGCTGATGATGGCCGGCGTTCGCTTTACCATCGCAGGCTCAATTTTGTTTGCCTTCATGCGCCTGCGTGGGGCACCCATGCCCACCTGGAAGCAATGGAAGGCGTCGGCCATGATTGGCTTCCTGCTGCTGGCGTGCGGTAACGGCGCCGTGACCCTGGCCGAGCACAACGGCGTGGCCTCGGGCGTGGCGGCATTGGCCGTAGCGGTGGTTCCTTTGTTCACGTTGCTGTTCGGACTGATCTGGGGCCATCGCAACACCCGGCTGGAGTGGGCGGGCATCGTGCTCGGCTTGATTGGCATCGGTTTACTCAACCTCGGCTCCAACCTTCAGGCCAGCCCCTTGGGCGCTGCATTGGTGATCTTCGCAGCAGCCACCTGGGCGTTTGGTTCGGTCTGGAGCCGCTATCTGCCACTTCCGCCCGGCGCCATGGCCAGCGGCTGCGAAATGCTCAGTGCGGGTGCGATGATGCTGATCGGCAGCTACCTCAGCGGCGAACGCATGACCCAATCGCCGGGCGTGTCCGGCTGGCTGGTGATGGCCTATCTGGTGGTGTTCGGTTCCATCGTCGCGTTCAGTGCCTACATGTACCTGCTGAAGAACGTACGCCCTGCTGCGGCGACCAGTTACGCCTACGTCAACCCGGCAGTGGCCGTCCTGCTGGGCGTGTTATTTGCCGACGAACACATTGGTCCCGCAGAAATGGCCGCCATGGCCGTGATCATCAGTGCCGTGGTGTTGATCGGCTTGCCGCAGTGGCGCAAGCAGAATCTGGTGCAGACAGGGTAAACTGCGCGCCATTGCGCCACGCGCTGACCCTTTTGCAACGGTACTCCCATGACATTCGCCACACTCGGCCTGATCGACCCCCTGCTGCGCGCGCTCGAAGCGCTCGGTTACCAGACACCCACCCCTGTTCAGGCCAAGGCCATCCCCCCCGTGCTGGAAGGCCGCGACCTGATGGCCGCTGCTCAGACTGGCACCGGCAAGACTGCAGGGTTCGCCTTGCCGCTGCTGCAACGCCTGACGATGGAAGGCCCGAAAGTCGGGCCCAACTCGGTGCGCGCGCTGGTGCTGGTACCGACTCGTGAGTTGGCCGAGCAAGTCCACGAAGCCATTCGTCAGTACGCCGAACACGTGCCACTGACGACCTACGCGGTCTACGGCGGCGTGAGCATCAACCCGCAAATGATGAAACTGCGTCGCGGCGTCGATGTGCTCGTGGCCACGCCGGGGCGTTTGCTCGACCTGAATCGCCAGAACGCCGTGAAATTCTCCCAAGTGCAGACCGTCGTCCTCGACGAAGCTGACCGCATGCTCGATCTGGGCTTCTCCGAAGAACTGCGCAGCGTCTACGCCGCGTTGCCCAAACGTCGGCAGACCCTGCTGTTCTCCGCCACATTCTCCGACCCGATCCGCGCCCTGGCCAGCCAGATGCTGAACAACCCGCTGAGCATCGAAGTCAGCCCGCGCAACGTCGCAGCGTCTTCGGTCAAGCAGTGGATCGTGACCGTCGACAAGAAGCGCAAAACCGAACTGTTCATTCATCTGCTGAAAAAGCAGCGTTGGGGGCAGGTACTGGTGTTCGCTAAAACCCGCGTGGGTGTCGACCAGTTGGTAGAGCGTCTGCAAGGCCTGAGCATCAACGCCGACGGCATCCACGGCGACAAGCCACAAGCGACCCGCCAGCGCGCACTGGACCGGTTCAAGACCGGGGAAGTGCAAATTCTCGTCGCCACCGACGTCGCCGCCCGCGGCCTGGACATCGACGACCTGCCGACCGTGGTCAACCTCGACCTGCCCATCGTCGCTGAAGACTACGTGCACCGCATCGGCCGCACCGGACGCGCCGGACAGACCGGTGAAGCGATCTCGCTGGTCTGCGCCGACGAAGTCGAATTGCTCAGCGCCATCGAAGTGCTGACCCGTCAGACGTTGCAACGCAAGGAAGAGCCGGATTTCATTCCGGACCACCGCGTGCCGGTCACTGATGCAAGCGGACAGATTCTCAAGAAACCGAAAAAGCCGAAGAAGCCCAAAGTCAGCGGCGGCGGTGGAAAGCGCAATCTGGGCAAGTGGGTTGATAGTGGCGAGACGGTGGCCGATGTGCCTGCGGCCAAGCCGGTGAGGAAGGTGCCTGCGTTTAATACGGGGCCGAGGAAGCGTAAGCCTTGAGGTGTTTGTCGTTATTGGCGAAATGAATCAATAAACATCTGTGTTATTAATGCTTACATTTGGCGCTAAAATGCTCGCCGTTTTTCTCGCTGGGCGTGCCGAACTCGATGCGGGCGTTTCAGTCGGATGAGTCTTGGTGCCGGGGTTGTGTCCCCCGGCATTCGCTTTCATGGATCAGATAGCCGCGCTCTGCGGCCGTCAGCAACTCAAGGTACGAAACTCGCGTGAAAATCTTAGTCACCGGCGGCGCTGGCTTCATTGGCTCAGCTGTCGTGCGTCACATCATTTCCAATACCACTGACGCTGTCGTTAACGTCGACAAATTGACCTACGCGGGCAACCTGGAGTCTTTGCAGAGCGTTGATCAGAGCGAACGCTATGCGTTCGAACACGTTGACATCTGCGACCGTGAAGCGCTGGATCGCGTGTTCCACAAGCATCAGCCTGATGCCGTCATGCACCTGGCTGCCGAGTCCCACGTCGACCGCTCCATCAGCGGCCCGTCCGAGTTCATCCAGACCAACATCATCGGCACCTACGCGCTTTTGGAAGCGGCTCGTGGCTACTGGTCGACCCTTGATGACGCTCGCCAGTCGGCGTTCCGTTTTCACCACATTTCGACCGACGAAGTGTACGGCGATCTGGAAGGTCCCGAAGACCTCTTCACCGAAACCACGCCTTACCAGCCAAGCTCGCCTTACTCGGCTAGTAAAGCCAGCTCCGACCACCTCGTTCGCGCCTGGGCCCGTACCTATGCTCTGCCGACGCTGGTCACGAACTGCTCGAACAACTACGGGCCGTTCCACTTCCCCGAGAAGCTGATCCCGCTGGTGATCCTCAACGCGCTGGAAGGCAAGCCGCTGCCGATTTACGGCAAGGGCGACCAGATCCGCGACTGGCTGTTCGTTGAAGACCACGCCCGCGCGCTCTACAAAGTCGTGACCGAAGGCGAAGTGGGTGAGACCTACAACATCGGTGGTCACAACGAGAAGCAGAACATTGAAGTCGTGCGTACCGTTTGTGCTTTGCTCGATGAACTGCGTCCAGAATCGGCTTTCCGTCCGCACGTTGATCTGTTGACTTACGTGCAGGATCGCCCCGGCCATGATCTGCGTTATGCGATCGACGCCAGCAAAATCCAGCGCGAACTGGGCTGGACCCCGGAAGAGACGTTCGAATCCGGTATCCGCAAAACCGTCCAGTGGTACCTCGACAACCCTGAGTGGGTGGCGCACGTGAAGAGCGGCAGCTACCAACAGTGGATCGACAAGAACTACGCCGCGCGCTCCGACAAAGCATGAAGATTCTTCTGCTGGGTAAAAACGGCCAGGTTGGCTGGGAGCTGCAGCGAGCGTTGAGTGTCTTGGGTGAAGTGGTCGCGCTGGACCGTCACCCTGCAGTAACGCCTTACGGAACGCTGTCGGGCGATCTGTCTGACCTCACCGGCTTGCGTGCGGCGATCCGCAGCTTCGCGCCCGATGTCATCGTCAATGCTGCGGCCTACACGGCAGTCGACAAGGCTGAAAAGGAGCGCGAACTGGCGCACACCGTGAATGCCTTGGCGAGCGGCGTCATGGCCGAAGAAGCCAAAGCGCTGGACGCACTGCTGGTGCATTACTCCACCGACTACGTGTTTGACGGCACCGGCACCACGCCGTGGCGCGAAACCGATGCCGTTGCCCCCGTGAACTACTATGGCGCTACCAAGCTGGAAGGTGAGCAGCTGATCGTTGCATCGGGTTGTAAACACCTGATCTTCCGCACCAGTTGGGTGTACGCCGCACGCGGCAACAACTTCGCCAAGACGATGCTGCGCCTGGCCAGAGAACGACAAACGCTCAGCGTGATTGTCGATCAGGTTGGCGTGCCTACCGGTGCCGACCTGCTCGCTGATGTTGCCGTCGCTGCCCTGCAGAAAACCTTGGTTGACCCCGCGCTCTGTGGCATTTACCACTTGGCGCCTGCGGGCGAGACTTCGTGGCACGCGTACGCGAGCTACGTCATCGAATTTGCCCGGACGAACGGCGAACCTCTGGCCGTGGAAACGATCAATCCTATCGCCACGACCGAATACCCAACGCCTGCCAGCCGCCCGATGAACTCGCGTCTGGCGACGGACAAACTTCGCAACGCCTTCTCCCTACACTTGCCGGATTGGCAAAGTGGTGTAACCCGCGTGCTTATGGAAGCTTTGAACAAATGAACACGACCAATCGTAAAGGGATCATTCTGGCTGGCGGTTCGGGCACTCGCCTGCATCCGATCACACTGGGCGTGTCCAAGCAAATGCTGCCGATCTACGACAAGCCGATGATTTTCTATCCGCTGTCGGTCTTGATGCTGGCAGGTATGCGAGAAATCCTGATCATCTCCACCCCTGAAGACCTGCCTGCGTTCCGCAAGTTGCTGGGCGATGGCAGCCAGTATGGCATTCAACTGACCTACGCTGAACAACCAAGCCCGGACGGCCTGGCGCAAGCGTTCATCATCGGTGAAGCGTTCATCGGCAACGACCCATGCTGCCTGATCCTCGGCGACAACATCTTCTACGGTCAGCACTTCTCCGAGAACCTGCGCGCGGCTTCCAAGCAGACCGAAGGCGCAACCGTGTTCGGCTACCACGTTAACGACCCAGAGCGTTTTGGTGTTGTTGAGTTCGACGCCAACGGTCGTGCACTGAGCATCGAAGAAAAGCCTGCCAAGCCGAAATCGAGCTACGCGGTGACTGGGCTGTACTTCTACGACAACCAGGTCGTCGAGATCGCCAAGAGCATTAAGCCATCCGAGCGTGGCGAGCTTGAAATCACCGACGTCAACCGTGTTTACCTGGAGCAAAAGAGCCTGACGGTGCAGATGCTCGGCCGCGGTTTCGCCTGGCTCGACACCGGCACCCACGAGTCGCTGCTGGAGGCGAGCCATTTCGTACACACCATCGAACAGCGCCAAGGCTGGAAGGTGGCGTGTCTGGAAGAGATTGGCTACACCAATGGCTGGATCACGGCTGAGCAGGTAGCTTCCCAAGCTGAAAAGCTGAAGAAGACTGGCTATGGGCAGTATTTGCAAAAGCTGCTGGATCATGACCGCGCTTGATTCTGCAATTTCGTGCCTGGAAACAAATAAATGTCTTCTGAGTTACCCACGGTCGCCGTACTCCTAGCGGCATACAACGGGATGTCATGGATAGAGGAGCAATTGGCCTCTGTCCTAGCCCAGACCCGGGTGCACGTCAACGTGTACATCAGCGTTGATCCATCCAGCGACGGGACGGAAGACTGGTGTACTCGCTATGCCGATGCGCATCCGAATGTTTATTTACTTCCCCCGCTAGGCCCCTTCGGCGGCGCTGCTCGTAACTTTTTCCGGCTTGTGCGAGATGTCGACTTAGAGTGTTGCGACTATGTGTCATTCTGCGATCAAGACGACATCTGGTATTCCGACAAACTAGAGCGCGCGGTTGCTAAGCTACGTTCCGACAGGGTGGATGGTTACTCAAGCAACGTCGTGGCGTTCTGGCCGGATGGACGCCGCATGCTGGTGGACAAGGCACAGCCCCAAGTGAAATGGGATTATTTGTTCGAGGCGGCAGGGCCAGGATGCACGTATGTACTCAGTGCGACGCTAGCGAGGGCTTTCAAGCGTTTCCTGATAGTTGAGTGGGAAAGAGTTCAGGATATCTCGCTGCATGACTGGTTTTGCTACGCGTTTGCACGTAGCCAAGGCTTCCGTTGGATTATCGACTCAGCCCCAGGCATGGATTATCGGCAGCACGCGAGCAACCAAGTAGGCGTAAACGCTGGTGTTGGATCCGCCAGGGCAAGATGGCGTCGAATTGTTAATGGATGGTGGTTCGGTCAGATCCAGTTGACGTCCTCCTTGTTGAATATTCCAAGTTTCACCTTTCTACAGGTACCGGTTCTAACGCGTTTTTCGATACTGAGGCTCGCACTGATGTCTCCTGTGCTTCGACGTCGATTACGGGACCGAGTCGCCCTGACGGCAATTTGCTTAATTAAAGCCGTCATAGGGGCCTGACACGATTGTGGTCATTGAGACGCATGATCAAAGCTTGTTGAGCACGACCGCAAAAAACAAGCCGATGTTCCCAGTGGCGGTTTGACGATAGATCCGGGCTCTTCTCATTAAGTGCATTCGGCGCAACAGGCCGCTTGAGCGGGCACTGGAGAAGTCATCAAGTTTTACCTGGTTTTGTTTCGTCAAGACATGGCGGACTCGACCCAGAATTTTTATATTGTGATCACACCAAACTTTAAAGCGCCCGGAAAATGCTTTCCTGAAGCGGGTCAGCTTGAGGTGAAATCCAGACTGGTCACCGATGATATTTCCGGGGTGCTGCCGATAATCCAGCGCGGGAAGAGGATCGTAATAAATGAAACCTTCTGCACCCGCAACGATTAGGTATATCAGCCAGTCGTGAGCGACAATCGGAGCTGCTTCAAAATCAATATTCAGAAGTGCGCGGGCTTGATGGTTGATCAGCATCGTGTTGGCGCCAGCGATGCTTTGAACAAGGGCGTTGGAAAATCCAGGGGGTCTGCTGAATAGTGGCGAGTAGCCAATGATTGCGCCTTGTTCGTCGATCAGACGGGTTCTCGCGCAGTAGAGTGCTGGAAGGTGGGAGGGAGCCGAAGCAAGGCATTTTAGGCTTCTCTCGAGCTTGTCTTCATGCCATATATCATCCTGATCACAGAAAGCATAAAAATCCGCTTGAACTTCCGCGCGTGTTAATAACGAAATAAAATTGCTGGCAAATCCGCGCCGAGGACCTTTGAAAAGGTGGATTTTTCCTGCAGGAACTGCCCCTTGTAACGCGCGAATGACCGATAGAGTACTATCGGATGAACCATCATCGGAAATGTAAAGTGTCCAGTTTTTGTGAGTTTGTCTCTGGATGGACTCAATCTGTCGATCCAGAAATTTCTCGCCGTTGTATGAGCACAGCAGAATGGCGACAGTGAAGTCTTCCGTCTGAGGCGTTGACGAGTCACTCTTGGCGTTTATTAGTTGGGTCGTGGTGCTGATCTTACGCGTAAGCATTCTGCTGAACCGTGCACGTCAAAAAACAGTAATTGAGTATATCAAGGGGGAGGGTAAATGGAAGCGTGCTACAGGTGCCAGATTTTTCTAGAAAGGCAGCTAAACGACCCGAGTGGCTGGCGTGAATGTTTACTCATGATAAACTGTGCCAAATTCTTTGGTTTCAGGCGCGCACGTTACGCGTTTGTCGCTATTTTTTGATAGCCTGCCTCTCCTGAAGCGAGAGTGTAGATAGCGGTCGGCGATCGATCGGCCTGTATTGGGTTTGAGACGTTTCATTATAGAGGTGATGTGGTGAGCTTTACACGTACTGATATCCCAGAAGTTGTAATATTTGAACCAAAGGTGTTCGGTGATGCTCGAGGGTTTTTCTTTGAAAGTTTCAATCAACGAAATTTTGAGGAAGTCATTGGTTATCCGGTAAACTTCGTGCAAGATAATCATTCCGCGTCGACCCGGAATGTTTTACGAGGGCTTCATTATCAAATTAAGCAACCTCAAGGGAAGTTGGTTCGCGTCATTCGGGGCGAAGTGTTTGATGTGGCTGTGGATATCCGTAAGAGCTCCCCGACTTACAAAAAATGGGTTGGCGTTCACCTGAGTGCCGAAAACAAAAAGCAGCTGTGGGTTCCTGCAGGTTTTGCGCACGGCTTTGTTGTGTTGTCTGAAGCGGCTGAGTTTCTATACAAAACCACTGATTACTATGCCCCAGCACATGAGCGATGCATTGTATGGAATGATGATGAATTGGCAGTTGAGTGGCCGACCTCTTGTGAGCCGGTCCTATCGGCAAAAGATGCCCAAGGCAAGGTGCTGGGCGACGCCGAAGTGTTCGACTGACCCCTCACAAGTCCGTGTGACGGTATGAATACGGCCCGCATGCTATATGCCGGCCGCTTCTGATGATGCGCGATTCTCGGTTAACGATGGGCTGGCTGGCTGACGACGGCGAGCTTAAGTATCTGCAGCGCGCGTGAAAGCTTGGACAGTGCTGTGCGTAATCCTCCTTTGTTAGACGCAGTGATCGCATAGAACGGGGGAGAAAAGTGTAGATCTCGCCAGATTTCGCCCAGTGAAGGTTTCCAGTTTGAAAGTGAATCGCTGGTTACTTGACTGATCAAGGATGGTCGGACGTGGCCTAGCGCGACTTCTTGGTTCAGTTGCTGCCGGGTGATAAATCCTTGCTCGATCGCACGCTTGAGGCATTCCACCCAGAGTTGACCGTTTGGGTTACTCAGCGAAACCCACGGCTGAATATTCATATCAGTGTAATGAAGAAGGCAGGTTTCGCCACGTTCGAAATGCTCCAGTGAGTTCCATTTCTCTGGAAGAGAATATGAGACTGACTTGGCAACCTTCATATCGAACATCAGTGTCTGGTAGGTCAGAGTGCCGTCGTCGAGTTGAGCGATGATGTCTTCGATTTTCCAGTTCAACTGGGCGCAGTCCAACAAAACGACGCTGAATTGCGAACGTCGCCCTCCTGAACCGTTACCTACTGTTTGCAGGTCGCTGCCTAAAAAGGGGGTTTTCCAAAGACTTGATATATCTTGGAACACCTGCATGTCGGCGTCCATGTAAATCGCCTTACCTTGGAAATTGCAGAGCTCAGGGATCAGAAAACGCTGAAATGAAAATGGTGTTCGCGCTCTGTTGGCAGGGTCCTTGGGAACAGGGATTGTACGGGCGTGCGTGTAAATAGCCGACAGTTCAACGGGCAGTTCTGTTTGCTCACGGATAGAAAACTCCAGAACTTTCATTGGCAGCCATTCAGCCGGCGTGGCCGCCACGAATACCCGGACCAGCTCAGGATCGCTTACTGTGTGTAGCATTGTCTCTTCCATGTCGATAGCTCCGAAGCCTCAGTTCTATTTGCAAACGCCGTAGGCGGCAAGTTTCTGATCGTGCGTCGTGCGTCGTGCGTTGGGTGATGGGGCAGCACGTTAGGGGGCTCAAATTCAGCCATGCCCGGCGTTGGTGAGCTGCGTTCGCGTTTGTTCATCTGAGCCTCGTTGAAAATTCTTCAGACTTTCAACGTATTCGTATTGGTTTCCCTCATTAGCGGTTCTATTGCGTGGCTTCAGCCAGTACCTGCTTGACCTGCTGTTGTAGCCTGTTTTCCGAAAATTGAGACTGACAAAAATCTCGGGCCGTCTGAAGGGTTGAGGCCCTCATTGCCGGAGCATCTAATAAGCGCGCTATCGTCGAATGCCAATCGGTCGTGACAATCATTCCACCCCCTTCAGGGATGACATTGCTGTAAACCGGAATATTCGATGCAATAACTGGGATATTTGCCGCGGTATATTCTATAAATTTGGTCGGTGCTTTGCAGAGATTGAACGACTCGTTTACCAATGGCGCTAGACCGACATCCCAGTTCAATGCAGCCAGCGTGGAGAGGAACCCGCTGTAGGCCTGATTCACTTTATGGCTCTTTACTCTATCGCCAAACCGCTGTAGCTCATTCGGCATTTGGATAGTTCCAAACACCTCAAAGTGTAGATTGGGGCGCTCCTCCAGTAGAGAAACGATCGACGATGTGACAAGTTCCAAATCTTCTTGGTGACCTTTCGAACCCATGTAGCCCACGACCTGATAGTCACGTGTGGGAGGGGAGCTTTCGCTGATGTGTGCCGCCATGTAGGGTGCGTACATGCCGTGAAACACACGCTGGCCAGGAAAGACGTCTTGTAGATAATTAGCCAAATGCGGAGTCGATGCGTAGATCAAATTGCAGTTTTCGAGCAGGTAGCGGCGTTCTTCGATCACCTCGCCGGCCCCTTGGACTCTTTGAATTTCGGCACCCAAGGAGTGAGGAATCTCCAACAGATTGTCGTCAATGTGATAGATGACGGGTATACCTTCCTGCTTGAAGTAGTTGAGAATCTGCCGTCCATGAGGCAGGCCGTAGCGTGTCATGACCACGACGTCGGGACGAAATGAGGCTTTCCACTGGGGGATTGCCGCAGTTCCTTTTTGCTTGAGTAAATTTTGCGAAACGACGGCGAAGTTAACCTCGCCTTGCTGATGGATTTTCCGGAGCGGAATGTCAAAGCTAATGAAGTATGTTGCATTGACGTGCTCTGTAAATATCAACACATTTTGTGCGCCGGCGTTACCAGCCTTATAGACATCGAAATCAGCGGTACTATCAGCGGGCGCTTTTTTTATCAAGGATTTAAGAAACGCAAACATCAGCGACCGGCCTCATTGGAGGTTGGCAGATCAGCCGCTGTCTTGGCCAGAAGTTGTGCTTCGTAGTCCTTAATCACTCGTTGTCTCTCACGCTTGGCTTCATAAACGGCTTTGTGAGGCACATATCCTGAAAGCCTGTCGAGGGCAGCGTTTTTGGTATCCCACATCTTGTGCAGGAAGGCTGGAATCAAATGACGATATTTGATATCTCGAATGAGCGACGGGCGAAAATACCCGAGCTTGATTTCCTCTCGAATCGACGCTTCCGTGAGTGTTTTATCGGCGAGCATCCGACGAACCTCACTGAACCAGACCCAAGCGAATTTGTTACCGCACGCCGACCAGGGTTGAGTATAAACGTCGGTGTAATGAATCAGACGGGTGTCAGTGTCCCAGTGCTCCAGGCTGTTCCATTCAAACGGCACACCATATTTAACATGCTCTTCGTCAAGGATGATCAGCTCTGACATCAACTGATCGTAATCATATCGACCTTGATCCATCCCATGGACAATATCTTCGACGTCCCAATGGAGTCGATCACAGTCGAGCAGCATGACTGCGCATTGTTTCTTTCGCACTTTAGGAGCACCTACTTTTTGGGTGGTGTCTTCTGTGTGCTTCACTTCTTGCTGGATGATGATTTTCGCGCCATCGAAAGGAATGTTCCACAGCTCGCGGATGTCACGGAGCACCAGCATGTCCGCGTCCATGTAAATCGCCTTGCCTTTATAACCCGCTAACTTTGGAATGCAGAACCTGCTGAACGAGAAACCCGTCCGCTGCCCATTTCGAGGGTCTGCGGGTACGGGGACCGGTAAGTCAAGCATCGGAATGACTTCGACATTGGCTGTCGTGTGGCGCTTGATGGAATACTCCAAGACCGGTACAGCAAGAAGCTGCGACCGATCTACGCCCACGTAGACTCGGATGATCTCATCATTGGACACAGTAAGCTCTCCTTATCCCTGTACGTTGCTGAATTCGGTTTTTGCCCATTCTGCTAGCCGGATCACGCCTTCCTGAACGCTGATCTGAGGGTGCCAGTTCATGATTTCCCGAGCGGCCGTTATGTTCGCACACGCGTATCGGATGTCACCGATGCGGAATGCGCCGGTAATCTTCAAAGCATCATCGCGCTTGCCGAGAGCTCGCATCAGCATCTTCGACATATCGAGGATGGTGACGGGCTCACCGCTGCCGATGTCCATGATGGTTCCGTGTTTAACATCTGTGTTCCCTGCCGATACCAAGGCACCGACGATGTCATCAACGTAGGCAAAATCCCTCGCGATGTTGCCATCTTCATAGATGGCTAGCTCTGCGCCGGACAAAATCTGTCGTGCGAAGATCGACAATACTCCTGTATAGGGATTGCGCAAGGACTGGCCTGGACCATAGACATTCTGGAAGCGCAGGATGACCGCATCCCACGGAGAGCCTTCGCCTGCTTGGCACAACAGATATTCTTGCATTAGCTTTGTCGACGCATAAACGGAGGCCGGTGCCGGCGGCAGGCCTGCATGGCTTGGGATCGGCCGAGTGGGCAGTTCGATTCCGGCAGGCACAGGGACCGAAAAGTCGCCAGACGCCATGGTCTCAGGTTGCCTCGGAAGGCCGACGAACTCGATTCCTTTAGCATCGATGTAACCGCCTTCTCCATAGACTGCGCGAGACGCCGCCAGTACGACTTTCTTTACATCTGTCTGAGTACGCAATGCCTCGATGAGGTGACTGGTACCCAAGACATTTACTGCGCAATAGCGCGTTGGCTCGTCGTACGACTGTCCTGTGCCTGTCTCGGCTGCCAGATGATAAACGATCTGCGGATTACACGCTTTTACGACGTTTGTGAGGGCGTGAGCATCAGTAACATCGCCTTTGACGAACGTAACACCAGCCCCGAACTCCGGGGTCGCAGGGTGGTCGCCGTGGACTTGAGGGTGCAGATTGTCAAAAACCCAGATTTTACAAGCAGGGTCTTTTTTCAGGAGGGCAATGACTAAGCGAGAGCCGATAAACCCTGCACCGCCAGTAATTAACACGTTATGAGTCATTAAAGAATTTCCGTAAAAATTAACTAATCAAGTAGTCCAGAATGTTGGATGCTGCGGGTCCTTCAATGACCGTACGCTTTACGAACTCTAGAGAGCGTCCGTCGGGCGCAGAGCTAGTGCCTATGCTGACAACGAAACTTATCCAGTCATTGATTGTGTTGATTCGAGGTAACGGCGCGTATTGATCAAGCTGCAGGTCATGGGCCACGACTGCGACACTGAGGCCTCTGCGTGCGGCATCCAACGCGACAGTAGAGGGTGAGGTGATAACCGCCGCCATTCTGCCCAGTAGTTGGTTGATATCGAATCGTTGCCATTCCGATTTTTCGGGGTCAACGATCAGGATGTTAGGCGCAACAGGCTTGTCCCGTTTATATCGTCTTGTCAACCATAGGCCCGCCTGATGAGGCTTGATTAGAAAAATCATCTCAGGAAAACGCTCAGCCAGAGACACTACGCCTTCAATGAAGAACTGCCTGTAGGCTTCGTCATACCGATGCCAGTGCAGATTCTCAAAAATACCAATTACTGTAGCCGTTGGGCTGATCATATGGTCAAGGTTCGCTACAGCTTGGCTCACGAGCTTAGGGCAGCCAATAGGCACGCACTTGTCGCGTGTTGCTGGCTTCACCGCTGGGTGCAATGTGCCTAACGGGCCCCAGAGGAATACCTTCTTCGCCGCGAAGGTTACTTTGCGTACATGATGAATCTCGTCGCTGTAGGTCAAGCCTACGTTTTCAAAGCCATGCTGCAACGTTGCCGTCATCAAACCGTATTTGTTAGCGCGTTCGGTCAGTGTGCGAGTGAAGACATGAGGTGCAAGATTCGTTTCGGTGACCGTCAGAAGTGCTCGCGTGCTTGAAGAGAACGCGGGTAGTCGTTTGGCTTCGCTTTCAAGAAGCACAACGGGCGAGGTGTCGAGATCTTGGAAGATACTCAAAACGCGGGGATGCTTTTTCAACAGGGTGGAACTGCACCAAACTTCAAAAGCGATGCCCCGTTTGTCAGCTTCGGTGATGACAGGCAGCACTACATCAACGTCCTGGATGAGATTCAGCACGAAAATGACTTGAGGGACAGGCTTTTCAGTTCGAGCGTTGGCGATTGCGTTTTTTATCGTGTCGATCCAAGACTGGCTGATTACCTTTGGGCCGAAATGAGTCATGGCAAGTTTGTTGCCGAAGCTGACGTCATTGGCGGAATTTTGTTCTGAGGAAAGATAACGTCTCATCCCAGCTGTAAAGTCATCAATGCAAATGCTGCCTTGGAGCGGGGACAGGCTCGGTGTACTGGTCGCGACGACGGGTAGCCCGTTCGTTAGAGCATGGACCGAGCGATTGGCAGATTTACAAATGCTGAACTCGTCGCGAGAATTAGGGATCAGCGCGAGAGTCGCCTTCGACATTTCCGCTTCGACAATCGTTGGCGTCCATTCGATGTAACGCGACGCGATAGCTATGGGTTTTATATAGGTGAGGTATTTTTCCCGGTTGTTGCTAATGACCACTAATTCGACGTCGTATTCTTGCGCGATGACTTCAAGATCCGTCTTGATGCGCAGCAAGTCCATCATCCCGAAATCAGCGTAATCAGCGCCATGATTGCCGAACCAAAGTAGGCGTGCCGCATTGGGTGATGCGACTGTTTGCTCTTCCCTAGGCACTGTGCTGATAGCCGGTGCTGCCGCGGCGGCGTGGTGACGACGAATTGCCGCCATCGCGACTTTGTTTTTTACATGAGCCAGCACCTTGCTCACGCGACGCTGCCAGAAGCCCAGCGTCAGTAGCGTCCGCCAACGTTTAATCACCTTCTTGAACAGGGTCCTCAGCGATGCTCCACCCATCACTCGGACTTTATGTCGGAGCTTGTTGATAATGCCTCCACCCGATGCTTTTCTCGGATTCGCCCGCGAGCGTGCTGCTAGCAGGCGAGCATCGATAGCCACTCCCACATCACTCTGAATGATCCCGTCAGGGATGACATTGATCAGGGCATCGGGCGCGTGACGCGAGATGGCATTTGCTAGCGGGGCGGTAGTGACGACTACGGCATCGATGTACTTGGTGATCGCCGAGAACATCTCGCTTGGTGCGTTCGCAGAGTGCTTGCCGTATCCCTCGACAAAAATGTTGTCGCAAAGGTCAAAAATGACTGGGACGTGCGCTGCTTTGGCTCTTTGAATAAGCTGATAAGCCTCGAGGGTAAAGTCTTTGACAATGACCAGCGCATCCAGGCTGCTCAAATCAACATGGTCGGTATTGGTGAATAGGTGGCACGTGTGCCCAGCTGCCTCCAAAGCGACGATGGGCAAGAGCGCACGATAGCGAACGCTGGCGACATTGGGTGAAAGAGAGGACACACACCAGCCGATAACGAGTGACTGCTCATTCTGAAGGTTATTCATCCCTAAGTGTTCTCCGGCCTTCAGCATTTAACTACTTTGCTCTTTGATTGAAAAAAGGTGCATTGAGTGCGTGGCGCTGCAGCGGTCCGCGATGCTTTCCGTTGAGGCACCTACTGCCAGCATGGGCTGCGACGTTGAAGCTAGGGGTGGCGATGTACTCTCCTTGGTGGTCGCGCGGTGGCAGTTTTGCGGCTAGCCGGGCTCAAGGGCGCGACAGACGTTGGCACGTCCCATGCGTGGGCCATTCTACCTAAACGAGTCTCATCGTGGATATTTTGTAGCGATAACACCCCGTTCATCGAAAGAGAGCTTGATCCTCGTCAATCAACCGGCGCGGACCGTTGAATACCGTCAATCTCGGTCATGCGTGGTTGCGTGTTTCCAAATTGAAACAGTCGCGCGCTTACCAATGGTGGAGTTCTGACGGCAGGGTAGATGGTTACTGAATATGTCTTCGGCGGCTCAAGGCGGGAGTACGTTGGGACGGATTGGCCATGTCATTCCAGTTAATGAATGGAATGAGGGGGCGTTGGTGGAGCGATGACCTTTGCCAGTCACTGGTTGTGATGGTTATACGCCTTGACGTATGTGCTAAGGTAGCGCCGCTTTTCTCAGGGGAGAGCTGGTTGGTCAGGGTAAAACATCTTAGTGCGTTCACCGGCGAATGAGTGGTGGCATGATTGGGTGTTGGGATATTCCATTAGCAAGGTGCATTGATGACCATATTTAAGTCTTCGGCAAGCTCGGGGCATGTCGGTTATAGGCCGGATATCGACGGGTTGAGGGCGCTGGCAGTTTTGGGGGTGTTGCTGTATCACGCTTTTCCGAGTGCGCTGACCGGTGGCTTTATAGGTGTTGACGTATTTTTTGTTATTTCTGGCTTTATCATTTCAAGTAATCTGTATAAGGAACTGAGCGAGGGTGTATTTAGTTTTGCGGGTTTCTATAAGCGTCGTATTCGGCGTATATTTCCCGCGTTGGCGCTGGTTATGTTATTTGTAATGGGGGGTGGTTGGTTTTCTCTGTTTTCAGATGAGTACCGAGCGCTGAGTAAACATGTCTTGTACGGCGCGGGCTTCTCTGCAAATTTCGGATACTTTAAAGAAAGTGGTTATTTTGACATAGATGCCGTTACCAAACCGCTGCTTCATCTGTGGTCCTTGGGTATTGAGGAGCAGTTTTATTTTGTTTGGCCTGTGGTATTAATTGCCGCTTGGCGAAGTAGGGTCAGTATCTATGGCGTGCTTGCGATTTTGCTGGCTTTGTCATTTTGGAGTTCCATTCATCTGATTCGTGATAACCAGGTGGCAGCATTCTATCTCCCCTATTCAAGATTTTGGGAGCTAGGGCTTGGTGCCCTGCTGGCTGCGGGGGTGCACTTCCATAAAGAAAGGCTTCACCAAGTTGCACGGTACACTGTCTTTGGTGTGAAAGTAGCAAACGCTAGCTCGGTGGCGGGTCTGGCGTGTATCAGCGTGGGTTACATTTGGGCGAAAGAGAATGTTCACTTCCCAGGATATTGGGCGTTGCTGCCTACTCTTGGGTGCGCCTTGGTTATTTTTGCAGGTGAAGAATCCTGGTTGAACAGGCAGGTGCTTGCACATCGCCTGCTTGTGGTCATTGGGTTGATCAGCTTTCCGCTGTATCTATGGCACTGGCCATTACTGTCATTTGCGCACGTCATCAATGGCGGTCTCCCCCCGGCGTGGGTGCGTATAGTTATCGCGGTAGCGTCAGTGCTCTTGGCGTGGCTGACGTTTAAATATGTTGAGCGCCCGCTTCGTTACGGTGCTGGCAATACAAAGACCTATGCACTGGTTGCGGCCATGGCCGTTGTTTCAGTTGCGGCTGGCGTGATATTTAAAATGCACGGCTTTCCGTCCCGTGGGTTTGAGGCTGCTCGTAAGGAAGCGACACTTCAAATGGTAGGACCAACGTGGAAGTATACAAAGAATGACCTTTGTGTGTCGTTGTATCCAGGGACGTTTCGGTACTTTTGCTCACAGGAGCGCCCAGGATCGCCCACGCTCATACTGATCGGAAACAGCTACGCCAACCACTTGTATGGGGGATTGGTTGAAGACAGCCGCTTTTCCAGACAGAACGTTCTATCCTATGGGTCATGTGAGCCTGGAGGCTATGAGATTGACTGCGATATGCAGGAGAGAATTGTTAAAGATAATCCCTCTATAAAGTTCGCAATCATTAGTATGCTATGGCCCCGTATTGATGAGCAGGGTCGCCGCGTTGACATGATTAGCGGCGCTGAACAGCCAGGAGGGGATAATGCAAATGTCCGCTATATGAAATTTCTGGATGAGAAGCTGACGTTCCTGAAGGCGCATGGTGTACAGTCTGTTATCTTCCTGCCGAAACCAGAAGTTACCTATGACATTCGTACTTGTTTCTCTCGGCCGTTTGGCACCAGAGCGAATAATTGTGAAGTTGATCGAAGAGCGGTGGAGGCTCAGCAGCAGGGTATTGAAAATGTCATTCGCCAGGTTCATGCCCGACATCCTGATGTTCCGCTGTTCGACCAGAATAAGCTATTTTGCGATGAGGAGAAGTGTCACTTAGTGCAAGGTGGAATGCCTCTGCTTCGAGATTTTCGTCATTACTCGGAGTATGGCAGTCGGTTGATAATCTCTCAGTTCGCCGAGTGGGCAAAATTCAATATGCCGGATGTTCTTGATTAGTCCTGTGCGATCGATACGAGGGTAGTAAAGGCGCACCGAGATGCTTTTTAATATCTCGGTGCGCTCGTCACTATTTTTTGATAAGCACCCAATAGAAATCTCGGTGGTTTGGGGTGTGTCTGAGATGAAAAGATTCGAAGCCGAGGTGAGCCGTTGCATAATTCAGAACGGTTGCGGTATTTTCTCGTGTATAGAAATGTACGTGAATGGACCGCTTTTGCGCCATGGCCTCTTCAACCCGCTTACTCCACTCGCCGCGAGTGCTCGCCCAGCGACGATAGTGATGCTCTGATGGTTCCCAGATATCTTCCCGCTGCTCGTGGAGCATCTCTTGAAGGTTGCTAGGTTGCTGCCGGTAGTCTTTGGTCCCGGCAACGTCAGGAACAACCGCTAGAATGGCCCCGCCAGACTTTAACTTAGATGCCCAGTGGCTCAGATGGCCGAGGGGGTTCGTTAAGTGTTCAAATACGTGGCTGGAAAATATGAAATCGAGTGATCCATTTTCGCAAGGGAGTTCGCTCGCTTTGCCAACAATATGGTTGGACCAGTCGAAGTGGTCTGATTCGTACTGCCCATCTTTGTCGTATAAGTTTTTCCATTCCCCGGCAGACATTTCTTCTACGTATTTTACCGAGACTGTAGCGCTGTTGTGAATTTGCGGGCGTGGTCCTGGCCCAATCTCTATCCCATTTCCATGTGCGAGCGATGTTAGCTCGCTTCGCTCCAGGCAACGGTTGATCATCAGATCTGCCTGCTGACCCTTTGCGAGATCAAAGTGAAGGGTGAGCGACAGTTCAGGAGAGAGCGGGGACTGTATGAGCGGCCAAGGAATCGGAATTGCTTTAGGTGTCGTATCGATATTGATCCGCGTGGAGCCCATGATTGTATCTTTTTGCACTAGCCGTACTTCGACCGTTGCGGAGTTTTTCAAGGTGCGTGCGTACCAACCTACTGTTTCAGGACGCGTGGAGAACGGATACCACTGCGTAATGGCGGATACCGTGATATGGGTGCTTCGGTGCTGCTCCATGCGTAAGCAGCGCCATAGCTCGCCGTCGGACAGTTTTACTTTGGCGAGTGAAACCTTGTCGTTGACTGTGATGACTTCATCTTTACGGCTGACCATGTCGAATAAATTCATATTAGCCTTAGAATATCGATAAGTAGTTTTTCTTAGGGGCTCATAAAAGGCGGAAATCTAATGGTGACGCTTGAATCGTTTGGTCGCCTTAGCTGGATCCTATCCCAAGATTTCGATGTAGTCAGTCTTTTTGTCGGGCCCGCTGAGGCGAACCGGAGGGGAGGCGCATTATGGTGTGCCGTCCGTCAGCCCTCGAGTCTGTCTTGGCGGTGTAGGCTCTCTGGGGTTGGTGCATACGTGCGGTCATTTCCGGGGCCTGCGTTGGCGATCCGCTCACCTGCGTCCTGACTCTAAGGGGCGCTTGTCATGCCGCTGGCGGAGAGTCAAAGCATAGGTCAGATCGCTTTCTGGGGAGCATTTCCTTTATACTCTCGTGCTTGGGAATAGTGTCAATTGGCTGCACGTCGTTTTATGAGGATTTTATGGGGCTAGGAGAGTGTTTTAGATTGGCTTGGGATTTAGCCAGGCGAGATTTGCAAGCAAAATACAAGCGATCGTTGCTGGGCATTTTCTGGATGTTGCTGACGCCCCTGTGTTTGCTGTCTGTATATACCGTTGTTTTTGGTGGAATACTAAAAGTTAGCTGGAAAGAACCAGGTGCAGAGGTGTCGGTTGGCTTTGTTTTGCCTTTTTTTATAGGGCTATCTATTTATTTGTTGATATCGGATGTTGTTAACTCCTCGACTATACTCTTTTCCAGTAAAAGAACGTACGTGGTCAAATCGCCGTTTCCATTATGGGTGCTGTGGGTGGCGAATTTGATGCGAGCTTATATTCACGGCGCTGTGTATGCAGTCATGGTCTTAATTCTGTGTGCTTGGTTTTCAAAGTTCGAGGCGGAAAATATCGCATGGACAGCGGTGCTGCTCAGCTTTTCTTTAATTCTTATATCAGCAGTTTCTCTGATTTTGTCGGTCGTCGGTCCGTTCATCGGTGATATCTCAGAGGCCGTGCGACTATTGATGAGAGTGTTGTTTTACGCGGCACCCATCTCTTATCCTGTTAGCCTCGCCCCTGAGTCATTTCAGTTTCTGCTTTGGCTCAATCCTCTTACATTGATTGTTGAGCCTCTGAGGGAGGCGCTGGTGTTCGGGCATAGTCCGTCATGGGGTGTGCTGGGTGCGTTGTTTGTCTCTTGCCTGCTGTTGAGTGTGTTGGCGATATGGCTATTCAAAAGAATTAAAGGGGTTGTCGCTGATGTCGTCTAATATTGAGCACAACCGAGTGCTCCTGGAGGCTGTAAGTGTAAGCAAGCGCTACGCAAGCTCATTACGTCCGACCACTGTTTTTTTTGACGCACTGTTCAAGCGAACGTCCAGAGCTGTGGGCGGTAAGAAGGTTTTAGATAACATAAATCTGAAAGTGCGCAGCGGTGAAACAGTAGGCATCATTGGGCGCAATGGCGCGGGGAAGACGACGTTGCTTGGTATTTTGGGCAATGTCATCGAACCCACTCAAGGGTCTGTGCAGCGGTATGGCCGAATTGCAACACTTTTGGGGCTCACTGCTGGATTCAATACTAGCTTCACAGGTCGTGAGAATGCGTATCTCTTTTGCAGTATCCAAGGTATTGGTAAGGAAGGTACAGATCGCAGAATCGCGGACATTATTGCTTTCGCTGATCTGGGTGAGTATTTCGATCAACCCCTTCGGACGTATTCTTCAGGGATGCAATCTCGTCTGGCATTTGCTTGTGCCGTGCATGTGGATGCGGACCTTATCATTATCGACGAAACGTTGGCGGTGGGCGATGCCAGCTTTCGTATGAAATGCTACGACCGTATTCGTGCGATGCGGGATGCGGGGCAGACATTTTTGTTGGTGACTCATAATCAGAATCTCTTGGCAAATTTTTGCACTCGCGCTGTGGTCATTGAAGGGGGCAAGAAAGTTCATGACGGTTCAGTGTTTGAAGGGCTGGAGGTTTATAAGGATATTCGAAGCACGCAAGAGATGAAGCACCGTTCCGCCGGTAAGGTGGCACGAGGCAGTGATGCGTCGGCGGATCGTATGATTACGAATTTTTCGCTGGAGTACCTCAAGGATTCAAATAAGTATCTTTTTAGTGGGGTGTTTGTTGCTCCATCTGCTATCAGTTGTGTGGCTTTTAATTTTGGTATTAGGAACAGCTCTGGAATCAGCGTCTGCTCTATTGATGGATCCGAAGTCGGCCCAATGCTTACGGATGTCGAAGAAGGCGATGAGTATAAGTTGGTGTTCTCCTTCGATAATCGGCTGCTCGGCGGGAAGTATTTTCTGAGTTATATTATTAACGAGGTTGTCGGGGATGCGGCTGTTCCCTTGGAGATGTCGCAAAACTTCTTCAGTTTCGACGTCGCGACCGTATCGGGGCAAACGGGTATTGTTGATTTGGGTTTGGCTATTTCCAGTGCTAAGGTAGAATAATGTCTTCAGATCAAGTTGTAAAAAAGAAAAAACCTAAATTCAATGCTTCCTTGGCGTTTCCGCATATGCCGCCGTTCCCGGAAATTTTCTTCGAGCGGATTCCTGTGTTGCACGGCTTTCAAATAGCAATTGCTAACTATTTGAGAGGTGACAGGCAACAAAAGAGAAAAGGTCTGTGGGGGCGTTTTTTTTGGAATAAAGGACTTGGCAATCTCTCCCGATTCAATGCGGTAGAGTGTGGGGTTTTTACCGGCAGCAGTTTGATTGCATGCTCGAAGTATGCTTTTGAGTCCGGCATACCGTTCAGAATGATCGGTCTCGATACGTTTAGTGGTCTGCCACCGTTGTCGGAGCAGGATAAAATGCTTGCTCCAGAAGATGCCGTCTATCGAAATCAAACATTATTCACAGAAACATCTCTTGCTCATGTTCAATCGTTGGTCGATTCAGCGGGGCTGAGCGCCCATGTGGAGCTGCGGGAGGGGCTGTTCAGTCAAACCTTGCCACTGTTGCGTGAGGAGCGCTACCACTATGTCAATATCGATTGCGATCTTTTCGAACCTCACATTGAGTGCTTGGAGTACTTTTATAACCGCATGGTGAAAGGCGGAGTGATTTTTTTCGATGATTACAACTCCGTTAATTATCCAATGGCGGGGAAAGCCATTGACGAGTTTTTCAGTGATAAACCTGAAAAGCTGGCTCAGATTCGCTACGGGGATGATGCGCCTAATCGGACCAAAGCGTACGTGGTGAAGTACTGATGTTATCGCTGCTTTCAAAACTAAAGCGTTTGATTTTCGCTCCTGAGGTGGTGCAAAAGGAGCCTGCGTTCTTGCAGGGTGAGGGCGCTCAAATTGCGCCTGATGCGTGCTTTGAAGGATGTTTGGAAAATATAGTCATTGGCAAGCGTGTCGTGATCAAATCCGGCGCGCGACTAATCTGTACCAATGCTCAGTCGCGGATTGTGATTGGTGATGGCAGTGTTATTCAATATGGCGCGATCGTAGAAACCGGACCGGGTGGTTCAATCGAGTTGGGCAGATCCAACTCGCTGAATCCGTATTGTGTTGTATATGGACACGGTGGTTTGAAAACGGGTGATTACGTGAGAATTGCGGCACATACCGTCATCATTCCTGCTAACCATGTTTATGATGATCCCAATGTGGTTATCGCTAAGCAGGGCCTCACTCGTATTGGCATCGTGATGGGTAACGATATTTGGGTGGGTACAGGCTGTCGGATTCTAGACGGCGTTAATATCGCTGATGGGGCTATTCTTGCAGCCGGCTCTGTCGTCAATAAGCCA
Organism: Pseudomonas sp. Pseu.R1; assembly: GCF_045764065.1. Classification (NCBI taxonomy): domain Bacteria; kingdom Pseudomonadati; phylum Pseudomonadota; class Gammaproteobacteria; order Pseudomonadales; family Pseudomonadaceae; genus Pseudomonas; species Pseudomonas sp. Pseu.R1. Next base: position 4,261,806 of record NZ_JBJGEE020000001.1, read on the forward strand.
GTTGAGCGCGGAGCCATAGTGGGTGGGGTGCCCGCCAGGCTCATCAAATATCGTCCAGGCTTTGATGCCCCTGATTGATATGTATATGAGGTTCAAAATATACGAAATATGAGCACTTGCCCAATATTTGTTTTTATCATATCGATTTTATACTTATGACTCGAGCTTATAATCTTATTCAATCAGCCCAGCACGCAATCCGCCTGGAGATCGAGGCGGTTGAGGGGCTGCTCGCGCATATCAACTCGGACTTCGCTCATGCCTGCGAACTGATCATCTCCAGCAAGGGCAGAGTCGTGGTGGTCGGCATGGGCAAGTCTGGGCACATTGGGCGGAAAATCGCTGCAACTCTGGCAAGCACTGGTACTCCGGCGTTTTTTGTTCACCCTGCTGAGGCCAGTCATGGTGATATGGGGATGATTACGTCGGAAGACATTATCCTCGCTCTTTCCAACTCCGGGAGCACGGCCGAGATCGTTACATTGCTCCCGTTGCTCAAGCGTTTAGGAATTAAAGTTATTAGTCTGACGGGGAACCCGGAGTCGGCGTTGGCGAAGGCCGCAGAAGTTAACCTCAATGCGAGCGTTAAAAATGAGGCTTGCCCCTTGAATCTGGCACCGACGTCCTCGACTACAGCAGCGTTGGTCATGGGGGATGCGTTGGCAATTGCCTTGCTTGATGCTCGTGGCTTCACTGCGGAGGAATTCGCTTTCTCTCATCCGGGAGGGGCGCTTGGCCGACGTCTCTTGCTTAAGGTTGAGCATGTGATGCACTGCGGTGACGATTTACCACTGGTTAGTCGTGGCACGCTGCTACGTGACTCGTTGATGGTAATGACCCGTAAAGGTCTTGGGATGGCAGCGATTGTTGAGCCTGACGGGCGACTCGCGGGGGTTTTTACGGATGGTGATTTGCGGCGTGCCTTGGATCGTTCAGTCGACGTTCGCATAACTCTCATTGATGAGGTTATGACGTCGCATGGGAAGACTGTGCGCCCTGATATGCTCGCAGCTGAGGCGTTGAAAATCATGGAAGACCACAAAGTAGGATCGCTGATTGTGGTTGACGAGAACGCGCGTCCAGTTGGTGCGTTCAACCTTCAAGATTTGCTACGCGCGGGTGTCATTTAACAGAAAGGCCCGCACAGTGCGGGCCTTCATCCGGTGGCGCAAAGCTAAACGCCCATTTTGGATGCTATGCGGTCTAACAGTGATGGCTTGCTGAACCACTTTTTGGGGAGTCGCAGCGGAATTTCCGCGCCTGCTGCTGCGCCGATCTGTGGAATCCAGAATAGGACGTCTCGGCCGACATTAGAGTGTTGCTTGCGCTCGACGCCATGCCAAGAATGATCAGTTTTCATGAAAACCAACATGGTATTCGGGCGGTTCTCGAAGGTCTTAACAAGGTTAAAATCTTCATGCTTCATGTGTGGGGAGGACCAGGAGGTCAGATGTTTATCTTTCGGTGTGTAGATGCTTGTTCCGAACTCGCGGAGTGATTCATCTTTTGGGAAGTAGAACGCCCCAACAATGAATTTGGTCTCACTGTCCGTGTGAGGGCCGAGCGCGAAGTTTTGATAATCACGAACCAGCAGTGATCTTGGACTTACTCTCACGCACTCGTCAGAAATAGAGTTCTTCATCAAGTCTTTTTCTCTGTACTGATGGTTGATCTGGAGGCGCTTTCCAAACTTCTCGACCAGAATCTCAAGAAATTCTTGAGAATGAATCCACGCCTCAAACTCTTTCCAGAATTGTGATACCTCTTCTGTTAGCTTCGTAGTCCGGCTGGGAGATAGTTGGATATAGTGCCGTTGCTCATAAGGCGCGGGATAAATATCGTAATCATCATCAGGTGGAAGCTTGCTCAGTAATTTTGAATAAAACTCATCGGGCAGAATGCGCTCAACGTAGATATGTGGAAATGGCGCCAACACCAGTGTTGCTTCTTCGATTGCTGAATATGCGTGCTTTTTGACTAGATTGTCCATTCTGGCGCCGGTCTTCATGGTCTGGACCAAAATTGTACCTTTGCCCTTTATGTAAGGCCATCACAAAAAGCTGACCGGATGTGGCGTGGCTGCAGCGCCGTCTTATTGAGAGCGGTGCACATATGATCTCATTCCGCCATTGCCTTTCCCCGGCCAACCCCTCACCATCTCACCTGTTATCCATTTGCCTGATGGACTAGACAAGTTGGCAGTACTCTCCGCCCACAAGCGCCCTGGACTCTGGCTGCTGCTCGCGCTTGCACTGACGTGCACGGCGTGTGCGAGCTATCTGAGCGCTGACTGGGACTTTTCGCTGATCAGTCGCCGTGCCGAGGCGTTGTATGGGCCTTTGGGGGCCGGTAAGCAGCGGATCGACGCCTGGCAAAATCTGCTGTCGACCGAAAAGCAGATCAGCGAGATGGACAAGCTGAGAGTGGTGAACCAGTTCTTCAACAAGCAGATGCGCTATGAAGAAGACATCGACCTGTGGCATGAGGTCGATTATTGGGCCACGCCCATCGAGGCGCTGTGGAAGGGCGCAGGTGATTGTGAAGACTACGCCATCGCCAAGTATTTCAGCCTGCGTCATCTGGGTGTTTCCAGCGAGAAGCTGCAAATCACTTACGTTAAAGCCTTGCGCCTGAACCGCGCGCACATGGTGCTGACCTACTATTCGAGCCCCGGCGCGATGCCGCTGGTACTCGACAGCCTCATCAATGAAATCAAGCCTGCCAGCGAACGTTCGGACCTGTTGCCTGTGTATTCCTTCAACGCCGAAGGGCTGTTCTTGCCGGGTGCGCAGGGCAACAAGCGTGTGAGCGATACCAAACGTCTGTCGCGCTGGCAGGACGTGCTGAAGAAAATGACCGCCGAAGGCTTCCCCGTCGAGCCTGAGAACTAGGAGTACCGATGTCTCTTTTCAAACAGCTGTTGATCGCTATCTGTCTGTTTCTGGTGGTCGCGTTCGCAGGCAGTTTTGTCGTCAGTCTGGAGAGCTCGCGGGCGCAGTACGTCAACCAGCTGCGCTCTCACGCGCAGGATGCGGCGACGTCGCTGGCGTTGTCGCTGACCGCGAATATCGACGATCCGACGATGGTCGAGCTGATGGTGACCTCCATTTTCGACAGCGGTTATTACGCCAGCATTCGCGTGGTGGATCTGGCGACCGATGCGGTGATCGTCGAGCGCAGCGCGACCCCGGACAATCAAGGCGTACCGCAGTGGTTCACCGATCTGATCGGCCTCGATCCTGCGGGGGGCGAGGCCATTGTCAGCAAGGGTTGGCAGCAGACGGCGCGGGTCGAGGTGGTGAGTCATCCGATGTTCGCCCTGGCCAAACTCTGGCAGAGCGCGTTGGGCAGCCTGGGCTGGCTGGTGCTGTGTGGCATCGTGAGCGGAGCACTCGGGGCGATGTTGCTGCGTCGGCAGTTGAAGCCGCTGGATTACATGGTCGCGCAATCGCAGGCGATCGGTCGTCGGGAATTCCTGACACTGCCGGAGCTGCCGCGCACCCCTGAACTGCGCCGCGTGGTGCAGGCAATGAACCAGATGGTAGAGAAGCTCAAGGCGCTGTTTCAGGAAAGTACCGAGCGCAGTGAGAAGCTGCGCGTCGAGTCCTATCAGGACAGCTTGACGGGGCTGTCCAACCGCCGTTACTTCGATATGCAGCTCAAGGCCCATGTCAGCAATCAGGAGGAGCACCTGGACGGGTATCTGCTGTTGCTGCGGGTTCAGGACCTGGCCGGTCTGAACTCGCGTTTGGGCGGTAAGCGCACCGACGCGTTGTTGATCGCCGTGGCGCAGGTGTTGCTCAAACAATGTGAGAAGCATCCGAAAACGCGCAACCTCATCAGCCGTTCTCGCGGTGGCGAGTTCGCGGTGTTGGCGCCGGGCATGTCCAACAAGGAAGCGTTGGCGCTGGTTCACGAAATCGAACAGGCCCTCCACGCATTGGGCGCGACAGGTGCGTCCGATGTTTCGCCTGTCGCTCACATGGGGCTGGCGCCGTATACGCCAGGTGAGGCGCCGCTGACCTTGCTGGCCTTGGCGGATCAGGCGCTGGCGTTGGCTGAAACCCAAGGCGAGCAGACCTGGGCCTGTGTCGAAAATGGCGTGGTGACCCGCTCGGGAGATGACGAGCATACCTGGCGTCTGGTGCTGGACCACGCCCTCAGTCACGGCAGTTTCGAGTTGTTCTTCCAGCCGGTGGTTTACGCGCGGGACATCAAACGTGTGATGCATTACAAGGCCCTGTCACGGTTGATCAATGAGCAGGGCGAGGCGATTGCGGCCGGTCGTTTCCTGCCGTGGATCGAGCGCTTTGGCTGGGCCAGCCGTCTTGATGTGATGATGTTGCAACAAGTGCTCAAACACATGGAAACCCATGATCAGCCGTTGGCGCTGAGCCTGTCGGCGGCGACGTTGAGCGATTCGGCTGCGCTGAATCAGGTGTTCGAGGCGCTGCGTCAGTACCCAAAACTGCGAGGGCGTTTGACGTTTGAAATCGGCGAAGAACAGCTTCCGGAGCAGGCGGTGCTGGAGAAGCTGACCCGTCGTTTGCAGGAGGCCGGTTTCAGCCTGGCGCTGCAACGCTTTGGCGGTCGTTTCAGCATGATCGGCAACCTGGCGCATTTGGGGCTGGCGTATTTGAAAATAGACGGCAGTTACATTCGTGCCATTGACGAGGAAAGTCACAAGCGGCTGTTCATCGAGGCCGTTCAGCGTGCGGCGCACAGCATTGACCTGCCATTGATCGCCGAACGAGTCGAGACCGAAGGCGAGCGTCAGGTGATTGCCGAGATGGGGATTGAAGGGGTGCAGGGGCAGTTGGTCGGTGACCCGGCGCCATGGAAGTGAGCTTGCGGTTTGGATGGCTATAAATGAATTGTAGGAGTGAGCTTGCTCACGATTGGATCTTTCAGACACTTATGCGCTGAATGACACACCTATTGTGAGCAAGCTCACTCCCACAGGGAATTGCGTTCAATCAGAAAGCGCAGCGCTTCCCGACGAGAGTTGCTTTAAATCAACCGCGTTTCATCATCATTGATCAAGTCGCTCAGGCCACCCAGTGTTTGCCGGGCCTGGGTACGATCGAGCAATTTCGCCTGAGCGGCGGGAGGCAAGTCCGTGACATTCAGGATGCCCTTGCTGGTCAGCACCTGAATCAAGTCGTCGAGTACACGGATCATCTCCATGTCGCTCAACTTGAGCTGGTTCAGGCTCTTTTCCACCACCTCATTGGCATACCAGGCCTGGATCTCGTGATCGTCGGCCGGTAGTTGTCCGGTCGCCTCGGCAAACGCGGCCGCTTCCACACGAACAAGCACTCCCTCTGCATCGCGCTGAACGTAAAACATGGCTCATTCCTCAATGAATGCAATGGCTGGCAGCCGTATGACACGGCTGCCAGCACAGTACATCAGCTCACGCGCTTGAGCTATCAGTGCGAATCGACCTTGATGGTATGAGCATCGTGAATCAACGACTTGAGCATGCTGTTATCCCAGCTCACGCCCTCCAGTTTGATGTGAACATCGGCTGTTTGAGCGGCATTGCTCGGCGTGGTCTGAGCGTCGAACTTACCGGTGGTGCTGACTTCTAGGTAGGTGTCGGAGCCGACCTTGTTGATCTGCAGGAACTTGGCGATGTTGGCATCGTCGTTGCCGTTTTCGCCTTGCAGCAGATCGCTCAGGTCCAGCGTGTTACTGCTGCCCTTGTTCCAGTCCTTGATCACGTCAGAGCCGGTGTCGCCCTGTTTCCACACGAACGTGTTGGTGCCAGCACCGCCGAACAGGATGTCATTGCCCTTGCCGCCGATCAGGGTGTCGTTGCCACCTTGACCGAACAGGATGTCATCGCCATTGCCGCCCAGCAGCGTGTCGTTGCCATCACCCAGCAACGGATACTTGGTCGCGTCATAGGTGTTGGACGTGTTGGCCAACTGAGCAACATCATCGGTGTGGCTGGTGATGAACTTGTGCAGCGCAGCATCATCGATGGTCGACACATTGACTTTCAGGGTGTCCGCAGCGAACTGCTTCAGCGCAGCGGTCCCTTCCAGTGCTTTGTAGTTGATCATGTCACCGAACAGGATGTCGTTGCCATCGCCGCCACTGACGGTGTCTTTGCCTGGACCAGTGAGGGTCTCGCTGCTCAGGATCGCCTCTTTGAGCTTGCTGACATCGATGACGTTCTGCGAGTGGTTGTTGGTGTCGTACTTGTCCAGCGCGCTGGTGTTGATCCCGATCGCTTCAATACCGTTGGTGCTCGCGGCCACCAGCTTGTTGTAAGCGGCAGTGGTGTGCGAATCCAGCGTGTTGCCGACGCCTGGGGTGCTGCTGTCGAAGGTGTTCGGCTGGCCGTCAGTGATGAAGAAGGTCAGTTTCTGAGCACCGGCGTTGACGGCGTCACTGCTGTTGAACCATGCACTCGTCTGGTTGAACACCGACTCGTAGTTGGTGTTGCCATTCGTGGTCAGCGCGTTGACGTAGTCGGTTGCCGCTTTCAGACCCGCAGTGGTCGAGATGTCGAAGCTCTGACCCGTGTGCGCGGTGCTGCCGAAGTTGGTCAGGTAAACCTTGACCGTTCCGGCATGCTCGCTGCCTGCCGACGTCGACAGTTGCGTCAGTGCTGAGATCAGCTGAGTTTTCATGGTCGACAGTTGCTTCTGCATGCTGCCCGACGTGTCGATCATGAAGGCGATGTCGTAGTTCTGACCCGCCACCAGCTTCATTGCGGTCACGTCTGCGACCACGATGTCATTGGAAGCCGTGCCGACAACGGTGCTGTCGCCCGCAGTGCCTTCGCTGGCCTTGTAGACGCCTGCGTCGACAGTCACTGCGATCTGCTTGGTGTCCGTGGCTGTCGCAACGGCGCCCGGCTTGCCAACCAGCGCGGTTTCCGTGGCCGTCGCGGTGACGGTCAGCGTGAAGTTGCCGCTGTAGTACTGAGGCGTCTTGATCACCAGACTGCTCAGGTCGAACTTGCTCACATCGACCGCGGTGTTGGCAGCGGCGATGGTGACGCTATGACCGGCGCCGTCGGTCAGGATGGAGCCCGCAGGTGCACCGCTGATCGTGGTGACGTGGGTTTCCGAACCGTCGTTATCGGTGTAGTTCGCCGTGATCGAGCTCAGCTTGATCGGGTTGTTTTCGGTACCGTGGTTCAGGTCGTAGGCGGTGTAGTAACCCTCGCCGGAGCCTGCGCCGTTTTCATGCAGTGTCACGCCGTTCAGGCCGGAAGCCTTCAGGTCGTCTGCCGAGGTGTACAACAGCTCGTTGGCGCTGTTCAGGGCGACGGTCTGGGAAGCGCCGGTGCTGTTGGTCTTGTCCACCAGGTTAATGGTGTAGCTGCCTGGGCCCGATTGGTTGTAGTGGTAGATATCCAGCGTGTAGTAGCCGGACTCGGTCGGGGTGTAGCCGGTCGACGAGATGGCGCCACTGTTACTGCCCCAGGTCGCTTTGGCCACGGTGCTGCCGCCGACGGTGATCAGCAGGCTGTCATCGCCCGAACCCGAGAAGTTGTAGGTGTGACCCGCTTCCAGATAGATCAGGCCGGACAGCTTGGTACCGGTGCCCGCGGCAACGTTGCCATCCTGCGCGGCGGTTGCCGTGGTATGGGTCGTCGGAGCGGTCGAGGTATTGAAACCGGCCTTGATAGTCGATTCGCTCGCACCGTTGCCGTCGGTGCCCATGCCGGTCAGCGTGCCCACCCAGACATCCTTGACCAGGCCGGTCGATGTGACCGCGCTGGTGCCCAGCGACAGGGAAGGCTGATCGACGGCCGGACGGATGCTGATGTTCAGCGTGCCCGGCGTGGCGACGGAGCCGCCATCGGTCGCGCTGAACTGCAACTGGCTGTAGACAGACTTTTGATCGCCTACACCGGCGGTGCTGTAGTCGCTGCTGCCGGATTTGTCGGCCGCTGGAACGAACTGCAGTTTGCCCGCTGCGATGTCGGCATAGCTGAAGGCCTTGCCGATGTCGTTGCCGGTCAGGGAAACCCAGCTACCGTTGGCGGCCTTGTACTGCAGATCGCCGCCGCTTGGCAGGGCGGTGATCTTGATGCCCAGTGCCGAGTTGGCGGTGTCGACATCGCTGATGCCGAAGTCGGACCACTTGAACACCAGCGCCGTGTCTTCGGTGCCGGTGGCCGCAGCATTGCTGACCACGGGTGCATCGTTGGTGCCGGTGACGGTAATCGCCAGGTTCGATGTGCTGCTCGCGCCCGATTTGTCGGTGACGGTGAACGGTACGTTGATGACCGTGGTCTCGCCCGCAGCCAGATGCTGGTAAGCCGGGTTGCTGGCGTCCAGCGTCCATTTGCCCGACTCGTCGACTGTGAAGCCGGCAGGCTTGTCAGCCGGTTTGACGGCATAGGTCAGTGTGTCGCCATCGTCCACATCGGTGGCCTGCAATTGACCACTGAGGGTGCTGTCTTCGCTGCCGGACCCGACGCTGGCTTTGGCCACCGGTGCATCGTTGGTGCCGGTCACAGTGATGGTCAGGGTCGAAGTGCTGGTCGCGCCCGCCTTGTCGGTGACGGTAAACGGCACGTTAAAGGTGGTGGTCTGACCGGCGCCCAGGTGCTGGTAAACCGGGTTGCTGGCATCCAGTGTCCACTTGCCGGAATCGTCGACCGTGAAACCGGCAGGCTTGTCAGCGTCCTTGACGGCGAATTTCAGTACGTCGTTGTCATCGACATCGCTACCCTGCAATTGACCTGTGAGGGTAGTGTCTTCATTGCCCGCACCGGTGCTGGCCGATGCGACCGGCGCATCGTTAACGGCGGTCACGTTGACCGTGACCGTGGCGGTGTTGGAAGTCGCATGCCCATCAGTGACGGTGTAGGTGAAAGTCACCGGACCGTTGATGTCTTTGGCCGGGGTGAAAATCACGTTGCCCGCGGCATCCATGACCACCGAACCGACCACTTTGCCCGACGCGTCGGTGACGCTGGATGGCGTTTTCGGATCGTTGCCTTGCAACGAGTTGATGGTCAATGCGTCGCCGTCGGCATCCTTGTCGTTAGCCAACAGGGTTGCCGCCTTGATGACCAATGGCTGGTCTTCGAGCGTGGTCAGGGTGTCATGCGCCAGCGCAATGGCCGGGTTGGTGCCCAGAACGCTGTAGCCGCCAATCACGTTGCCGGTGACCTCCGCCACTTCGACTTTCAACTGAGCCTGGCCGCCCTGATCCCAATAGACGATCTGGATGCTGTGTTCGCCGCCGGTCGCGAGCGAGAACGAGGTTGTACGAGCGGTAGGTGACTGGTTCGCGTCATAGGCAGCCACTTGTTTGCCATCGATCAAAACGATATAGCCATCGTCCGCCGTGATCTTCAGCGAGTAATTGCCTGCTTCCATCTTGACCTTGCCCGCCAGCTCGACGATCGCGTCAGTCGTAGTGGTTTGCGCAGTACCGTTGGTGTAAACCAGCGAGCCCTTGTCCGTGCCCAAGAAGGTCGCCAGGTTTCCGGCGTTGCCCAGGTCGTTGCCGAACGAGCCACCATAGTTCAGGGTGCTGGCGTTGAAGGTCGCATCGGCTTTGTGCGTGGCGATGAAGTCCAGCGCTTGCTTGATGCTGCTCAGGTTCGGACCATCGTTGCCCGCGCCGCTGCCCTGTTTGTAGCCGTAGTAGTTGCCCTGCAGGCTGCCGGTGACAGGTTGGCCAATATCATTGGCGGCAATAGGCGCATCGTTGACCGGGGTGACGTTGATCACAACGCTGGACGCATTGCCCAGGGTCGCGCCGCCGTCGCTCGGCTGGAAGCCGATGGTGGCGTAGTTGTTGCCGTTGGCGTCATCGGCAGGCTTGAAGGTCAGCTTGTCGCCGTCGATGTCGGCCTTGCTGATCAACTGACCTTGCGCAACGGCCACGCCATTGAGCAGCAGGGTGCCATTGGCGGGCAGGCCGGTGATGACCACGCCCAGCGAGCTGGCTGGAGAATCGATGTCGGAAACACCGAAGTTGCTCCAGTGCAGGGTCTGGGTGGTGTCCTCGTCCCCGGTGCTGCTGCCGCCCGTGGCGGTTGGAGCGTCATTGACCGGGTTGACATTGACTGTCAGCGGCAGCGTCGTGGAAGCGTGGCTGCCGTTGCTCGCTTCAGTTGCCGTGGCGATGATGCTCAGCTGAATCGGCGCCGTCGAGTCTTTCGGCGGAGTGATTGTCAGGTTGTTCAGATCCCAGCCGGTGACGATGACAGCGCCATCGCCGCCCGGAATCGAGGTGTAGCTGTTGTGGCCGTCGGTCACCACTGCGCCCAACGGAATACCTGCCACCGTCAGCGTCAGGGATTCCGAACCGTCAGTGTCGACCAGCGCCCCCGCGATATCCAGCTTGATGGCGCTGTCTTCGTTGCCGCCATCGGTATGCACGGTCAGGGTCGGTGCGTCCGCGACGGCGATAACCGTTACGTCGAATTTCAGCGACGTGCTCTCAGGCGCTGCGGCGCCATCTTTGGCGGTGGCGGTCAGCTCCAGCCCAACGGTGCCACTGTAGTTCAGCGGTGCCTGGAATTTCAGGCCGCTCAGGTTCCAGTTGCTGACATCCACCGAGGCGTTGTTATCGCCAGCGGTGAAGACGTGGCTCGGATTGCCATCGGTAATGACCGAGCCTTTCGGCAGACCGCCGAGGGTCAGGGTCAGGCTTTCCGAACCATCGCGGTCGGTGCTGGCTGCGTGAATCGGTGACAGCAGGATAGGTTGATCTTCATAACCGGTGTTGACGTTCTGGGTTACCGAAATGTTGTCCAGAATGCCGCCAGTGGAGTTGCTGTCTGCGGCTCTGAATTCCAGGTGCGCAGTGCCGTCGGCGGTGACCGGAACCTGGAACGCGTAGGTCTTGAGGTCCACCTCGTTGGCGTTCAGCGTACCGATCAGGGTCGTACCCCAGAAGACGTTGATCGTCGAGTTGTCCAGCGCACCTGCCCGTGGCGAATAATCGACGGTTACGGTGTAGGTCTGGCCCGCCTTGGCCGAGAATTCGGTCCACAGGTTGCTCTTGTCGCCAGTGTTGCGCTCCAGCTCGATGACGTGGTTGCCCGAGGCCTGTTTCGGGTCATTCACGCCATAGGTGCTGGCGGTGTTGATTTCCACCGCATTGCCGGAGTTATCGGTGTGCCACACGCCGCCGCTGAACTGCTCGACAGCGACGTTAGTGCCTGTGCCGGACCCTTGGAAGTCGATGCCACGGGTGAAACCGCCATCCATGGTCAGCGATGGTGTATCGGTGACCGGGTTCACGGTAACGCTGCCATTCACGACAGGCGAGCTCAGCACGTCCTTGCCGGCCAGGCCATTGTCCACCGCTTTATAGGTGAAGTCGTTGGTGCCGCTCCAATCCGCATCCGGTACGAAGTAGATGGTCGCGCTGTTGCCGGAGGCCGGGATATCCGTGCTGGTGTTGATGGCGATCGTATGGGCTGCATCGGCGTAGAACGTGCCGTGCGCACCCAGATCGACCAGGTTGAAGTGGTCGATCTGACCGTCCACATCGCTGCCGCTAAGGGTGATGGCGATGCCCGGGTTGGTCTGCCCGTCGTCCTCGTTGCCGCTGCCCTGAGCGGCATTGGCCGTCGGAGCATCGTTGACCGCGACCACGGAGATCTCGCCGTGGGCCAGGAACGATTCTTTGCCGTTCACCCCGTTGCCTTTGGCGCCGGAGTCGGTGACGGTGATGTCGACGCCACGCGTGCCTGCAATCGGATTATCGCCCGGTGCCTGGAACTTGATCGATTCGATCAGCGCCTTGTACTGCTCGAGGGTCGCGACGCCGGAAAGGGTAAAGCCGGTGACCTGGCCCGACGCGTTCTTCACTTCGGTCACGGTGACGCCGTCAGGCGTGGTGCCGGTGAACGTCAACAGCTCGCCAGCCTTCATGTCGCTGACACTGACGACGGCCTTGCTGAGGGTGGTGTTGTCCAGATCGTTCAGTTGCAGGTTCTTCACCACCGAAACGGCGTTGTCGTTCTCGGTGAAGGTGACCTTGTCGGTGCCCACGGTCGGCGCATCGTTGACGGTGGTAATCCGGATGGTCGAAACCGTAGTAGCGATGTTGTTCACATCGCCGCCGTCATCAATGGTGATGTTAATGATGCGGTTTTCAGTGCTCGGGTTATGCGACGAGCTGTCGAACGTGATCGACTGAATCGCAGTCTGGTATTGCGCTGCGGTGCCCGGACCAAAAGTGATGGTCTGGCTGACGATGTTGCCCTGAGCGTCTTTGACGTTAGTGATTTCGTACGTCAGACCCGCATTCTTGACCACGTTCAGGATGTCGCCATCGTGCGAGTTGGTCAGGGTGATGGTCGCAGACTTCAGAACGGTGGTGTCCGGATCGGTCAGGGTGAAATCGCGAGCAATTTTGCCTGGCCCCTTGCCGCTGCCCGATGGGGTGCCATCGGCCAGGGATTCGTTCCAGGTGTTGCCGAAGCTGGTGCCTGTGCCGGTGTGGCCAATGATCGGTGCATCGTTCACCGGGGTCACAGTGACGCTGCCGGTGCTGAAACCGGACTGGTTGTCAGTGCCGTGCGCATCGACGTCAGTGATTTCGATCTTCACGCCGCGCGCGTCAGCGTGCGGGTTGTCGCTGTTGTTGGCGTAGGTGATCGAGCTGATCAGCGCCTTGTAGTCGTCGATCGACGCGTTGCCGGTCAGGGTGATGACGATGTTGCCGTTAGCGTCGTTGCTCAGGCTGTAGTGAATGCCCAGCGAAGTGTCGCCTTCGGTGCCGCCCTTGTAGTAATCGGAAACGATCAGGTCTTCACCCTTGATGCCGCTCAGGGTGATTGTGGCGCTGGACAGCTGGCCGCTGTCGACGTCCTTGATGACCAGGTTCGTGACCAGCGGGGTGGCTGCGCCGTTTTCGGTGTAGCTTGCGCCGGTGAACGTGATGGTCGGAGCGTCGTTGACCGGGGCCACGGTCACGGCAGTGCTGGACGCCGCAGAGTTCAGCGCACCGTCGTTGACGGTGACAGTGATCGCGCGCGGATCGGTGGTCGGGTTGTCGCTGGTGTTTTTGAAGGTGATCGAGTCGATCAGCGCTTGGTATTCGGCTTTTGTAGCGTTACCGGTCAGGGTCAGCACGATGTTGCCGTCGACCACCGACTGGGTGACGGTGATGTGGCCGTTTGGCGAACCCACGGTCAGCTCATCGCCAGTCTGAGTGCCAACGAGGGTGACTTTGCCGCTTTGCAGGTTGTCGTTGTCGACGTCAGCGACGGTGACTTTGCCGGCGAGAGTGGTGCCAGCGCCGCCTTCGGTGAACGAGATGCCAGAGCCGTCGCCGACAGACGTCGGTGCGTCGTTGACCGGCACGACCTTGATAATGGCTTGAGCGGTGTTGGAACTGTCGGAGCCATCGTTGACGGTGACGTCAATCACGCGGTTGACGCTCGACGGGTTATCGCTGTTGTTGATGAAACGCAGCGATTTCAGCACGTCGTTGTATTCGGCCTGCGTGGCTTCACCGGTCAGGGTGAACACCAGCTTGCCGTCGACAGTGGCTGAGGTCACGGTGATCTTCGCGTTGGTGGTCGCGAAGTACAGTTGATCGTTCGCCTGCGGGTTGGTCAGGGTGACGGTTGCACCTTTGAAGGTCGGGCTGTCAGGATCGGTGATGGTCATGAACGGCATGACCTTCAGCGCGCTGTTGCCTTCGGTGAACGTGGTGGTGCTGTTGCTGCCACCGGCCGGGCCGTTGAGGTCCAGAACCGGCGCGTCGTTGACCGGGGTAACCTTGATGGAGCCTGTGTACTCAGTCGACGACTCCAGGTGGGTGCCATCGCTCTTCAGGCCGGTGTCGGTCACGACGACGCTCACGCCGCGCTCGCCGCCCGTTGGATTGTCACCCGAGGCGACGAATTTGATCGACTCGATCAGCTCCTGGTACTGGGCCTTGGTCGCCGTGCCTTCCAGCGTGATGACCATGGTGCCGTTGGCATCCGGGCCGGAGACGGTGTACTTGATACCGGCGATGTCGGTGGTGCCGTTGCCGGTGTTGTGCACAGAGTCCACAACGTCTTCAGCTTTCAGGCCGGTCAGGGTGATGACCGCTTTGCTCAGCGTGGTGTTGTCCACGTCAGCGATTTGCAGGCCCGGAGCGATGGACACTGGGTCGGCGTTTTCAACGTATTCGCTGCTGCCGAAAGTCACGGTCGGCTTGTCGTTGACGGCGGTCACGTTGATGGTGGTGGTCGAAGCGCTCGACACGCCATTGATCAGGTGGCCGTCAGAAACGGTGACAGTGATGTTGCGCGGCGTCTGGTCCGGATCTTCGCTGGTGCTGCTGTAGGTGACCGACTTGATCGCTTGCTCGTAAGCCGAGGCGCTAGCGCTGCCGGTCAGGATGACCGTGATCTTGTTGTGCGCGAGGTCATTGATGACGGTCGCCTTGATACCCAACTGGCTGGCAGCGGTCAGCACGTCACCGGCCTGAGCGTTGGTCAGGGTGATGGTCGCGCCTTGCACTTTGGAATCGTCAGGGTCGGTGATTTTCACGTTGCCTGCGATGTTGATGCCAGCCTGGTTCTCGGTGTAATCGGTGACGAAGTTGCCGTTGCCGCCCACAGCGCCTGCGTTCAGATCAACCACAGGTGCATCGTTGACCGGAATGACGGTGACCAGCGAGGTGCCGACAGAGGAGTTCAACTCGCCATCGTTGACGGTGACGGTGACCACGCGGATGCCACCCACCGGATCGTCACCCACGCTCTGGAAGGTCGCCGACTTCAAGACCGCTTCGTATTGCGCCTGGGTCGCGGTGCCGGTCAGGGTATAGACCAGTTGGCCACCGACCACTTTCGACGTGACGGTGATGTTGGTACCGGTGGTGTCGAACGCCAACGTGTCGCCGGCTTTTGCGTTCTGGATCGAAACTGTCGCGCTTTGCAGATTCGGGCTGTCCGGATCGGCAAGGGTGACGTTTGGCATCAGTTTGACCGGTGCCTGGTTCTCGACATAAGGCGCAGCGGCGGTGACGTTGCCGAAGCCGTGCATGTCGATGGTCGGTGCGTCATTGACCGCCGTGACCTTGATGGTGCTGGTGGCAACGTTGGACAGGTTGTACTCGGACTGACCGTCGTTGACTTGAACTGTGATCTTGCGATCGACGGTGCTCGGGTCATCGCTGGTGTTGCGATAAGTGATCGACTGGATCATCGACTGGTACTGAGCCAGGGTTGCTTCCCCGCTCAGGTTGACAGTGATGGTCTTGTTGCCATCGGCATCGACGCCGTTGACGATCTGTACGAAGATGCCGTTCTTGCTGGTGGCGGCCAGCACGTCACCGATCTGAGCATTGGTCAGAACGACGGTGGCGCTTTTGAGCGTGGTGTTGTCCACGTCGGTGATCGAAACGTTGCTGCCAGCGATGCTGATCGCCTTGCCGTTTTCGATGTAGTTCAGGCTGTAGCCGGTCTCGGTCGAGCCGTCTTTGCTGTTCAGGTCCAGAACAGGGGCGTCGTTGACTGGAGTGACGGTCACGACCAACGGAGTTGTGGTGGTCGCAGTATTGCCGTTGCTGGCCTCGGTCGAGGTCGAGCTCACGGTCAGCTTGATCTCGCCATTGAAGTCTTTAGGCGGGGTGATGGTCAGCTTGCTCAGGTCCCAGCCATCGATCACGACCGCGCCGTCACCGCCTGGAATCGAGGTGTAGCTGTGGGTGCCATCGGTCAGCACGGCGCCCAACGGAATGCCCGAAACCGTGGTGCTGAGCGATTCGGAACCGTCGGTGTCGGTCAGGGCCGTTGCGATGGTCAGGTGGATCGCACTGTCTTCAGGGCCGGTGGCCGAGGTGACGTTAACCACTGGCGCATCGGCCACGGCGATCACGTGGACATCAAAGCTCAGGTCTTTGCTCACCGGTGCAGCATCGCCGTCCTGTGCGGTCGCCGTCACGGTTAGCGAAACGGTGCCGCTGACGTTGGACGGTGCCGTGAAGGTCAGCTTGCTCAGGTCCCATTGGGTGATGTCGGTAGACGTCTGGCCAGCCGTCGCGGTGAAGGTGTGCGTGCCATCGGTCAGCGTCGAACCGACCGGCAGGCCTTTGAGGCTCAGCGTCAGGGTTTCCGAACCATCGGTATCGGTGGTGGCGGCCTTGATGGTCGAGAGCAGGATGCCTTTGTCTTCGAGGCCGGTGTTCAGCTGTTCGGTAACGCTGATGTTGTTGATCACACCGCCCACAGAGTTGCTGTCGGCTGCCTTGAATTCCAGTTTGGCCGCGCCATCGGCAGTGACCGGTACCTGGAAGGTGTAGGTTTGCATGCCGGTCTGATTGGCGTTCAGCGTGCCGATCAGGGTAGTGCCCCAGTACACATTGATAACGGAGTTATCCAGCGCACCGGCGCGTGGCGAGTAGTCGACCGAAATGGAGTAGGTCGCGCCCGCTTTGGCGTCGATGGTGGTGTACAGGTTGCTTGGGTCGCCCGAATTGCGCTCCAGCTCGATGACCTGTGAGTTCTGTGAGTTCTGTGCGTTGGCGCCGACGCCGTAGGTGCCTGGTGCGCTGATCTCGACAGTGCCGCCGCTGTTGTCGGTGTGCCACGCGCCGCTGCCGATGTTGCCGATCACGCCGGTGGTCGCGCCGTTGACGGTCAGCGAAGCCACCACCGCGTCGCTCACCAGCGACAGGGCAGGGGTGTCTGTCACCGGGGTTACAGTGATGTTGCCGGTGGCTGCCGTTGCGGCAGGCAGGCCCTGATTGTCGGTCGCGGTGTACGTGAAGCTGGTTTTGCCGCTCCAGTCAGCGTCCGGCTTGAAGTAGATCGTTGCGCTGTTATTGGCGGCAGCGATGTCGCTGGCGCTGGTCAGCTCCTGAGTGCCTGCCGCGTCAGCATAGAACTTGCCGTGCTCGGCCATGTCGACCAGGTTGAAGTGATCGATCTGACCGTCAACGTCGCTGCCCGTCAGGATGATCTTGACCAGGCCCGTCTCGGTGCCTGCGCTGTCCTTGCCGTCTTCATAGCCAGTCCCGCTGGCATCATTGACGGTCGGTGCATCGTTGACCGAGATGATATCGATCTGACCGCTGTGGTCGCCCGATTGATTGTCGGTGCCATGGGCGTCGACGTCGGTGACTTCGATCTTGACGCCACGAGGGGTGGTGTCCGGATTCTCGCTGTTGTTCGCGTAGGTGATCGAGTTGATCAGCTTGGTGTAGTTGGCGATCGACGCGTTGCCCGTGAGCTCGATGGTGATGCTGCCATCCGGGTTGCTCACCAGTTTGTAGCTGATACCCAGATCGGTGGTGCCTTCGGTGCCACCTTTATAGTAGTCAGACGCGATCAGGTCTTCGGCCTTGATGCCGGTCAGGGTGATCTTCGCCCCGCTCAGCGTGTCGCCGTCGACGTCCTTGATTTGCAGGTTGTTGACCAGAGGCTGAGGGGCACCGTTTTCGGTGTAGCTCGGGGTCTCGAACGTGATGGTTGGCGCATCGTTGACAGCTTGCACGTGAACGGTGCTGCTCACCGGAATCGAGTCGTTCTGGCCGTCGTTCACCGTCACGGTGATCGTACGATCTGCCACGCTCGGATTATCGCTGCTGTTGCTGAAGGTGATCGACTTGATCACGGCTTCGTATTCAGCAGCGGTCGCAGCGCCGGTCAGGGTCAGGACGATCTGGCCGTTGACGGTGCTTGTGGTGACGGTGATGTTGGCGTTCGGGCTGCCCACGGTCAGCGTGTCATCCGCTTGCGCGTTGGTCAGTGTGACCTTGGCGCCTGCCAGTTGCGGGCTGTCGACGTCGCTGACCTTGATGTCCGGTGCAATCGCGACACCGGTGTTGCCTTCGGTGAAAGTGACTTCGCTGTTGGTGCCAGTCGCAGCGCCGTTCAAATCAACGACAGGCAAAGCATCGTTGTCGATGAGAATGGTCGTGACGCTGCCGTTGGTGGTGCTGGCCACGACGTTTTCGAAGTTGCCACCGGTAATCGAACCAATCGAAACGGTGATGTTCTTGACGTCTTCCGGAAGGGTGTCGTTGATCGTTGCCAGATCGAACGTAACGCTGCTGGACCCGGCTGGAATCTTGACGCTGACCACTTGGGTGTAGTCCGTGCCATTGGCAGCGGTGCCGCTGTACGTCAGGTTGACGGTGACTTCGGTCTGGCCAGGGTTGCTCAGCGTGATGGTGTAAGTCGCCGATTCGCCTTCAGTGACCTGAGCGCTGCCCGTAATAGAGGCCGTGGTGGTGTCGACGGTGTCGGTGACGTTGGTCACGGCCGGCGCAGGGTTGGTTGTCAGAACCAGGCCAGCGCCGCCGGTGGTGCCGGTGATGGTTGTGGTGATGTTGTGCGCGTCGATGTACGGGGTGTTGCCGTTCGGAATCTGAACGACCACGGTGCCAGTCGTCTGGCCAGCAGCGATCACGATGGTCGAGCCGTTGGACAGGGTGATAGTCAGGTCGCTGAGCGGTGCCTGAGTCACGGTGGCGGTGTAGATCAGCGCGCCGCCTTCTTCGGTCAGTGTCGGTGTTGCGCTCAGGGTCAGGGTCGATTCGCGCTGAGGGACTGCGGCGTCTTCCTGAATACCTGCGGCTGCGGCGTTCCCCAGACCGGCTGTATTGAAGCCGATGTTCGGGTTCACGACGTCCGCGGTTTCGGTCAGCATCACGACGCTGTGGCCGCCGCCTGCGTTGCCGCCATCGGAAGACGTGCCGGTGGTCTGGCCTGCCGCGGTGGCTTCCAGATCCTTGGTCGGGTCCGCGCCCGCGGCGATGGCCTGTTGCAGTTCGGCAACAGACGGTGCCGCCTGAGCGGTGGCTTCTGCGATGTTAGTGGTCGAGGTCGGGGTTTCCGAACTCCACTGGCTGTCACGGCCCATGTCCAGTTGGCGACCATCAGCCAACTGCAATGTGACAGAGCCTTCCGGGCCTGTGAGCACCTGCTCCCCGGCCAACAGCCGGTCACCCTCGATCAGCACACGACGAATCCCTTCCGGGGAGACTGCGACTACTTGGCCAACAATGCTTTTGACGATGGCAACAACACTGCTCATGGGGGTGACTCTCCGAATTTACCGTTCTGTAGGTATCCATCATGCCGACCGGCTTTTCGGGTGCGGCGCTTCATATGGGGCTGCTTGAAACTAACAAAACTTTGGCGCCCAACAACTAAGCGTTTGATTTATTTATTGTTGGTTATTTGGCGTCAATTTATTCTCGGTCTAGTATCGGCTTCCTCATTAACTTTCTGCCAAACTATTGACCTATTCCGCGACATCCTAAACAATCGCGTCCGTAATGTCACATTGATATTTTCTGAGATCGCGTATTTCTGTTGTTCGCTCCCAGAGACCCTTCAGAACAGCCTGACGCCGCCGATCTCTTACACAAGTCTCTCTTTGCAGTGCAGCAGTGAATGCTGCGTTTTTGAACAAGTACGTTCTCGGGAAGTCACCAACATGCGTAAGCAAATTCTCACCGCTGTACCGTTCATCCTCTCGGCTGGCTTCGTGCAGGCACAAACCTTGCCAGAAGCCATGCAGAAGGCCATGGAAGTGCATCCCGAGGTTCAGGCAGGCGTCAACGCCCGCATTGCGCAGGACTACGCCGTCCGTGCGGCGAAGGGCGGCTATCTGCCACGTGTCGACATTACGGCGGGGTATGGTCGTGCGGGTTCCGATACGCCAACCACCCGTGCTCAGGGCAATGACAACCACTGGCAGACACTGAACCGTGGCGAGTCCGCCATTCGCCTGCGCCAGATGTTGTTTGATGGTTTTGCTACAAGTAACGAAGTTGGGCGTCAACAAGCCACCGCCAATTCTCGGGCGTACTCTTTGTTGAATACTTCCGAGCGCACTGCGCTGACAGTTGCTCAGGTTTATATCGATGTTCTGACGCAGCGTGAAATGGTTCGTCTCGCTGAAGAAAACCTTAAAAGTCACGAACGTATCTATGACCAGATCAAGTTGCGCACGAGCCGTGGTGTAGGTCGCATGGCTGACATGGATCAGGCCGATGCCCGTCTGGCTCAGGCGCAGAACAACCTGATCACCGAACAGACCAATCTCGCCGATGCTCAGACCAACTACCTGAGCGCCATTGGCCAACTGCCGGACCAACTGGAAAAGCCTGCGCCGTTCGCGCTGATGCCGGCCGATCTGCAGGAAGCCCGTCAGCAAATGCTCGACAACAGCCCGGTGCTGCGTTCGGCCGAGGCTGACATTGCCGCCGCCGAGAAACAGTACGCCGCCGCCAAGTCGACCTTCTCGCCGCGTTTCGATCTGGATCTGGGCCGCAATGCCGACAACAACGTCGGTGGCGACGAAGGTCACAACAACGGCTGGGAAGCCATGGTGCGCATGCAGTTCAACCTGTATGCCGGTGGCAGCAACAAGGCCGACCTGACCTCCAAGTCTTACCTGGCTTCTCAGGCCCTGGACATCCGCAACAACGCCCTGCGTCAACTGAACGAAGAACTGGGTCTGGCCTGGAACGCCTACAACAACGCATCGCAACAAGTGCCGATCGCGCAGCAGTACGTTGATCGGGCCACCAGCGTCCGTACGTCGTATCAGCAGCAATTCAGCCTCGGAGAGCGTACGCTGCTCGACCTTCTCGACAGCGAGAACGAACTGTTCACCGCGCAACAGCGTCTGGTGCAACTGCAAAGCCTGAAAACCTACACCCAGTACCGCATTCAGGCCGACATCGGCACCTTGCTGAAAAGTCAGGGCGTCGTGGCTCCGCTGGCATCGGTTGTGCAGAATGATATAAAGCCGTCGGTCAAACTGCCGGGTATGAACTGATCCTTGACGCATCCTGTCAGGAGCCAGCTTCTTTTAATTGCTAAAGAAAGAGAGTGTCAGCGTGGATTTGGAATTACCTTCTGTTCAACTAGGTCATGATCCCCGCAGCCAGCATGACGACCCGTTACTGGACGGTTTGCTGACACTCTGCGCCCTGCATCACAAACCGGCGAGCCGGGCGATGTTGAGCACCGGCCTGCCGTTGCCCGATCAGCGCCTGTCCGCCGACCTGCTGCCTCGTGCGGCGGCTCGGGCCGGTTTGCAGGGGCGTTTGCTGGTGCGCAAGCTGGACCAGATTCCCGCCATCGCGCTCCCGGCCATGCTGTTGTTGAAAGACAACCGCTGCGCCGTATTGCTGGGCTGGAACGATGATGTGGCGAGACTGCTGATCAGCGAAAGCGACGGCGGTGAAGTGCAGGTCGAGCGCGAGGCGCTGGCCAAGGATTACAGCGGCAAGGTGTTCTTCGCCCAACCGCAACATAAATTTGACGCAACCAGAGGCTCAATCATCCCGCGAGCACGCTCCTGGTTCAAAGACACCCTCAAGCTGTCGCGTTGGTTGTACGCCGACGCGATTGCTGCCAGCTTCGTCATCAACCTGATCGCGATTGCGGCGCCCTTGTTCGTCATGAACGTGTACGACCGGGTGGTACCCAATCAGGCGACTTCCACCCTGTGGGTGCTGGCCGCTGGTATTGTCGGTGCCTATCTGTTCGATCTGGTGCTCAAAGGGCTGCGCAGCCTGTGCCTGGACCTGGCCGGTAAAAAGACCGATCTGATCATCTCCGCGACGCTGTTCGAACGCATCGTGGGCATGGCGATGAAGTTTCGTCCCGCCCGCGTCGGCAGCTACGCGCAGAACATCCATGAATTTCAGGGCATGCGCGACTTTCTGACGTCGCTGACCCTGACCAGCCTGATCGACCTGCCGTTCACCCTCATCATCCTGTTGGTGATCGCGCTGCTGGGCGGGCATCTGGTGTGGATTCCGATCATTGCCTTCCCACTGGCGCTGGGCATTGGTCATCTTTTGCAAAAGCCGCTCACCGCCACCCTCGAGCGCACCATGGCTCTGGGGGCCGAACGTCAGTCGAGCCTGATCGAAACGCTGTCGGGGCTGGACGCGGTCAAGGTCAACAACGCCGAAAGTGAGCGTCAGTATCACTGGGAGCACACCATCGGCACCCTGAGCCGCCTCGAACTGCGGGTCAAGATTCTGTCGGGGATGGCCATGAACATCACGTTGCTGATCCAGCAACTGGCGGGTGTGGCGATGATCTGCTTCGGCGTGTACATGATCATCGACGGCAATCTGAGCATGGGTGGTCTTGTGGCTTGCTACATGTTGAGCGGCCGCGCCCTTGGCCCACTGGCGCAATTGTCCGGTTTGCTGACCCGTTACCAGCAGGCCAAAGTGACGATGGTGTCAGTGGACCAGATGATGGAGTTGCCGCAAGAGCGCAACTTCGAAGAGCGTCCGATGAGCCGTCAGGTGCTGCAAGGTGCGATGGAGTTCCGCAACGTCGAGTTCACCTACCCGAATCAACAGACCCTGGCGCTGAAGAACATCAACCTGGTGGTTCGTCCGGGCGAGAAGATCGGCATCATCGGTCGAAGCGGTTCGGGCAAGAGCTCTCTGGCCAAACTGCTGGTTGGTCTTTATCAACCGGACGAAGGCTCGTTGTTGGTTGACGGCGTGGACATTCGCCAGATCGACGTCAGCGAGCTGCGGCACAACATCGGCTATGTCGCTCAGGACATTCAACTGCTGGCCGGTTCGCTGCGTGACAACCTGGTCAGCGGCGCGCGTTATGTCGACGATGAAATGGTTCTTCAAGCTGCGGAGCTGGCAGGCGTGCACGAATTCGCCCGTCTGCACCCGCAAGGTTATGAACTGCAAGTCGGTGAGCGTGGACAGAACCTGTCCGGTGGCCAGCGGCAGAACGTGGCGCTCGCCCGTGCGTTGTTGCTCAATCCACCGATTCTGCTGCTGGACGAACCCACCAGCGCCATGGACAACACCGGCGAGGAGCGCCTGAAGCAGCGCCTGCAAGCCGTCATCGAGAAGAAAACCGTGATTCTTGTGACCCACCGAGCCTCGCTGCTCTCTCTGGTCGATCGCCTGCTGGTGATCGACCGTGGCCAGATCCTTGCCGATGGTCCGAAAGCGGCCGTGATGGAAGCATTGAAGAAGGGGCAGATCAGTGTTGCTTAAATCGGGTCAAGACTCCGGCGGGTTGTTCGGCTATTTCAAAGGCACCCCTTCCCTTGAAGGGCAGCCGATGCCTGAAGTGAAGAAGGCTTTCCTCGATGACGTGCCGCGTATCGTGCGGTACACCATCTGGGGCGTCATTCTGTTCTTCGTGTTTCTGGTGCTGTGGGCCAACTTCGCGGTCATCGACGAAGTGACCAAAGGCGAAGGCAAGGCGATTCCCTCGACCAAGATTCAGAAAATCCAGAACCTTGAGGGCGGTATCGTCGCGCAGATTTACGCGCGCGACGGTGAGATCGTTGAAGCCGGTGCACCGCTGATTCGGCTGGACGACACTCGTTTCGCGTCCAACGTCGGTGAGACGGAGGCCGACCGCGTGGCCATGGAGTTGCGCGTCGAGCGTCTGAGTGCCGAGGTCGATGACCGTCCGTTGAACATCAGCGCTGATGCGCGCAAGTCGGCGCCCAAACAGGCTGCGAACGAAGAGTCTCTGTACCAGAGCCGTCGTCAGCAACTGGTTGATGAAGTTGGCGGGCTGCAACAGCAACTGATTCAGCGTCAGCAGGAATTGCGCGAGTTCGGCTCCAAGCAGGAGCAGTACCGCAACAGCCTGAACCTGTTGCGCCAGGAGATCGGCATGTCCGAGCCACTGGTTGCACAGGGCGCGGTGTCCCCCGTGGACATCCTGCGGTTGAAACGGTCGGAAGTGGAAACCCGCGGCCAGCTCGACGGCACCACCTTGGCGATTCCTCGTGCGCAGGCGGCGATTGCCGAAGTGCAGCGCAAGATCGACGAGACCCGTGGCAAATTCCGCAGCGACGCCCTGACGCAATTGAACGAGGCCCGTACCAATCTGGCCAAGGCGCAGTCTACGGCCAAGGGGCTGGAAGACCGGGTCAACCGCACCATGGTCACCTCTCCTGTGCGCGGTATCGTCAAGCAGATGCTGGTCAACACCGTCGGCGGCGTTATCCAGCCGGGCAGCGACATCGCCGAAATCGTGCCGCTGAATGACACCTTGCTGGTCGAGGCGCGCATTCGTCCGCAAGACATTGCGTTCCTGCATCCGGGCCAGGAAGCGATGATCAAATTCACGGCCTATGACTACACCATTTACGGTGGCCTCAAAGGCAAGCTGGAACAGATCGGCGCCGACACCGTGCAGGACGAGCAGAAGAAGGAAACCTTCTACGTCATCAAACTGCGCACCGAGCGCAGCCACCTCGGCACCGATGACCATCCGCTGTTGATCATTCCGGGGATGGTTGCGTCGGTGGACATCATCACCGGCAAGAAGAGCATTCTCAGCTACCTGCTCAAACCTGTACTGAAGGCACGCGCCGAAGCGCTTCACGAACGCTAATAGAACCTACGCCTCCCCCTTGTGGGAGCGAATTCATTCGCGATTCGGTGGGACATTCGATACATCTCTATCGACTGTACTGGCCAATCGCGAATGACGTACTACGCACTACTCGTCTCTACATTTCATTCCGCTAAACCATCGACAAAATCGATACTCCTCTCGGCCCCATCACATCGATCGATCATAGTAGCCTTGTGACATATTTCGGTTGTAATTTATCGCGCCTGGATCCTAAAGATCCGCTCAGGATCAGCGATACGATTAGCTGCAACCGCCGTTCACGCCACCACTCACCACAAGAGCTTCCGGTCATTTTTCATCAGTAAAGATGATATGTCCTGCATACAAGGAATTCGTCGTGACGTTAAACCTGCGCCGCAAGGTCATTCTCCTTGCCATTATTCCCAGCCTGATACTGGCCGCCGTCATTAGCTGTATCACCTGGGTCGTGCTGCAAAAACTGGCCACTCAGGAGGTCGAGCAGACCCGTGCGTTGCTGCTCGAAGAACGCAAACTGTCTCTGAAGAACTACCAACAGATTGGCGAAGCCGCGATCAAACCGATCTACGACGCCTCGGCGCCTGGCGATATGGAAGCCCGCGACCGTGCGCTCAAAGTTCTCAAGGGCTTGCAATACGACAAGGCTGCCTACTTCTTCGGCTACAACTCGCAGTACGTGCGGGTGTTCTGGTCTGATAAGGACGTGGACATCGGCAAGAACTTCTCCGATGCCAAGGACGCCAACGGCGTTTACGTGATCCGCGGCCTGGTCGACAAAGCCAAAGACGGCACCCATTTCTTCCGCTACGACTGGACCACGCCCGGCAGCGACAAGCCGGTTCCGAAACTGGGTTACACCAACTACCTGCAAAAATGGGACTTGGCGTTCGGCACGCAGGCCAACCTCGATGACATCGATCAACAAATTGCAGCCATCGAGGCGGCGATCCAGAGCCGCATCGGCTCGTCGGCAGCGCTGATCGTCGCCGTCGTTGCGGTATTGCTGCTGATCGTTGCCGTGATTGGCCTGTTCCTGGGCAACGGGCTGGTCAAACCGGTGATGGTGATCAAGCAGAATCTGGATGACATTGCCGCAGGTGACGGCGACTTGACCCGACGTCTGCCAGAGACAGGCAATGACGAGTTAGGTGCGCTGTCTCGGTCGTTCAACCAGTTCGTCGAAAAAATCCATGGACTGGTGCGGCAGATCGCGGAGATGACCGGCCAGCTCAACGGCCTGGTCAATGACATGTCGTCCCAGGCACAACGCTCCGAAGAAGCCATGGGTCGTCAGCGTCAGGAGACTGATCAGGTCGCGACAGCCATTCACGAAATGTCTTCGGCGGCGCATCAGGTGTCGATCAGCGCGCAAGGCGCCTCTCAGGCCGCGCGCAAGACCAGCGACGTCGGGCATGACGCGAGGAGCGTGGTGAACAAGAGCATCGAGAGCATTCGTGCGTTGATCGGTGAGATTGGTGAGAGCAGCTCGTCGCTGGACACCCTGCGTCAGAACGTGCACTCGATTGCTTCGGTGGTTGACGTGATCCGCTCCGTGGCCGAGCAGACCAACCTGCTGGCCCTTAACGCGGCCATTGAAGCGGCGCGAGCAGGGGATGCCGGTCGCGGCTTTGCGGTGGTGGCCGATGAAGTGCGGGGTTTGGCCAGCCGAACGCAGCAGAGCACACAGGAAATCCACGACATGATTACCTCGCTGCAGCGCGGTGCGCAAGACGCGGTCGTGGCGATGAGCCGCTCAAGCGACACCGGCAAAACCACGGGCGAGTTGGCCAACGAGGCCGGGGCGTCAGTGGATGCCATCGGGCAGTTGATCGAGACCATCAACGACATGAACGCGCAGATCGCCAGCGCTTCGGAAGAGCAGACTGCCGTCGCCGAAGAGATCAGCCGCAGCATGACTCAGATCGCCCAAGCCGTGGACACCGTGGCCGACGATGCTCAGGCCGGTGCTTATACGGCGCGCAGCCTGACAGACTTAGGTGATCGGTTGGGTGGGTTGGTGAAGCAGTTCAGGATTTGACGGGATAGATTGCGCCTTACAACGCAATCATCTGTGGGAGCGAATTCATTCGCGATGGGGTAGTTCGATCAACACATCTCTGTTGCCTTATCCATCATTTCGCGAATGAATTCGCTCCCACAGGGTTGGTGCTGATGCCACGCCAGGTTTACCGACCCCGCCGACTATCAATCCGCACCAACCGCCCACCTTCGAAACGCAGGTACTGATACATCCCGTTATTCGGGCCGTAGATCCATTCCTGCACCTGCACCTGATCGACCTGACGGAAGTGGTTGACCGTTTCCTTGTACCCCACAATGTCCTGACTGATGGGCTGACCGCACTTCTGTTGCACTTCGAACATCCTGTCGCCAGCGCTGATCAATTGGCTGCCGCAGCGCAACGTATCCGCCTGAGCGGTAAGGCTCAATGCCGTCAGGCCGAGCGCCACCAAGGCCACGATTAACACACTCTTCAACGTTCGTTACTCACTGTCCAGATGCAGGGGGCTGATGACGCGTCCGTCTTTTTCCGGCTGACCGAGGGACGCGTCAACGAAATAGACCCGATCATCGGCCAGTTGTCCCTTGTCCACGAGATAGTCCTTGATACTGCCTGCCCGCGCCTGGCCTAACTGACGCAACAGCAAAGCGCTGGAACTCCACGACTTGAGCACGGCCTCGCGCAGCTTGTTCTGCCGCTCTTCCTTACCCAGATCGACCCATTCAGCAGGTGGCTGCTGTTTCAGGCGGGTGCGATAGATGCCTTCGAGCATCGGTGCTTTCTCGTCGTCCGGCACTTTCAGGTCACTGGCCTGGGCGGGGACTTTGTCGCCACGCCGCTGAAGAATTTTGTAGTACGTGCTCTGGTATTCACGCTCCAGCCGTTGCTGGGCGATCAGGGGGCCATCGCTGGCCTCGGCGCTGGTGCCTTCGATTTCCAGACGCAGGGCGGGGCGTTCTTTCAGCGCGGCGGCCAGTTTGTCGAGAGAAGCTTGCGCGTCGCCACTCAATTCGTCCGAGCCTGGTGCGAAGGCCACAGTGCCCAGGTCTTCCGCACCGCCTCCGCTGATCAGTCCGCCAATGAACTTGAACGGCGCCGCCGCCGCCTTCACCACCAGATTGCGCAGCGTCTGCCAGACGATCGGCATCACGCTGAACTGAGGGTTGTTCAAATCCCCGGAAACCGGCAGTTCGATGGAAATCTTGCCGTCCACATCCTTGAGCAGCGCAATCGCCAGTTTCAGCGGCAGGTTCACCGCATCCGGGCTGTCGACCTTTTCACCCAATTGCAGTTGCTCGACCACCACCTTGTTCTCGGCCTTGAGCTGGCCTTTGGTGATCAGGTAATGCAGGTCCAGATTCAACCGCCCCTTGCGAATGCGATACCCGGCGAATTTTCCGGAGTAGGGCGTCAGCGTGGTCAGCTCGACGCGTTTGAAGCTGGTCGCAATATCAAGGCTGGCCAGCGGATTGAAGGGGTTGAGTGCGCCTTTGATCGTGACCGGCGCATAGCGGTCGACCTTGCCTTTGATGTCCACCGGCGCAGGCTTGTCCTGACGGTTATCCAGCGTGCCGATCGTACCGTTCAACTGCTGGATGGCCGTCGCGAAATTCGGCGTGAGGCTAAAGTCGGCGAAGTTGGCCGAGCCATTGTTGATGTTCACCTCACCGATGTGAATGCCCATCGGTTTGTCAGCGGACGCGGCCTTTGCTTGAGCTGCGGGCTGCGGCGCGGCTTTGGGCGTGTCGGCAGGCTGCGGAATCAGCAGGTCATCAATGTTGGTAGTCCGGTCATCGGCGATCACGAAGCGCGCATACGGCTGTTCGATATTGATGGTCGCGATGCTCAGGCTGTCGCCCAGCTGGAAGTTCAGGCCATCGACGTTCAGTCTTTGCCATTTCACGAAGTCCCGGGATTTGAGGGTGTCCAGTGTGTGCAGTTGATCGACCTGGGCCTTGCCGGTAATGCCCAGCGCCAGCGGCTCGGTGCTCTTCAAGTCGACCGCCAGATCAGTGTTCAGCATGCCGCTGCGCACTTCCAGCCGAATGAACGGCGTGACATAGGATTGCGCCACACGCAGGTCGATGTCGCGGGTGGTGACATTGAGTTTGGCGCGTACCGGCGCCAGATTGACTTCGCCCTCGGCGGTCAGCTTGCCTTGTTTGCCCAGCCCGGTGTCGAGTTTGAGGGTGAAAGGCGATTGATTGAGGCTGTCAAAATTGTTCAGGTCCAGATTGAGCGGGCCGACCTCCAGCGCGACAGGCTCTTTGGGCACTTTGTCGGCCAAGTGCACGCGATAGTCCCGCAGTTGTGTGTCGCGCAGCAGCACTTGCCACGGCTTGCTTGGCGCCGTGTCTTTACTGGCTGTGGTTTCGGCGCCCGAAGCGGTCGCGGGTTGATGCTTCTCGGCTTCGGCTTTCTTCTGCTCCGACTTCGCAGGCTGGCTGGCGAACAGCTTCTGCCAGTCGAGCTGACCATCGCTTTCCCGTGCGGCCCAGGTCTCCAGACCCTGACTGCGGATCTTGCCCACGGTGACTAACTGCTTGGCCAGATCCACCGACGTCTCGCTGACTTCCAGGTTTTTCAGGCGCACCAGTGGCCGCCCGTCCGGGGCGTCCATGGCGAATGGCGAGACTTTGATGGAGGTGTTGTCCAGCCGCAGTTCGGTTTCTTTGGCCAGGTTGAGTGTGTAGTGAGTGTCGAGGCTAAGTACGCCGTCTTTGAGTACCAGCGGCAGAGCATCGCGCACATAGGGCCACCACAGCTTCATCTTGCCATCGGTGACTTTCAGCGTGCCTTCCGAGGCGATGGGAACGAGGCTCACGCGGCCCACCCAGTCGATCTGCCCACCATCGGGACCGGCGGCGACCAGCGTCATGTCCGCGTTGTCTTCAGGCAGGGTGCTGAGGTTTTTCAGCTCGAAATTCAGGGCGTCGTAGAGAAATTCGATGGGTTCGCTGGGGCGCAGGTCTTCGAAGTGGACATAACCGTCAGCGAGCTTTATTTCATCGATACGCAGCGGGAAGGGTTTGCTCGGTGGCTCGTCGGGCTTGGCAGGCTCACTCGGTGGCAGCTTGAACAGTCCGGCCAGATTGAGGGTGCCGTCTTTGGCGAACAGCAGTTCGGTCTTGGGTTTGTCGAGCTTGACGGCGGCCAGGTGCAGGGCCTTGGTCCACAGGCTGTCGATCTGCAGGTTGGCGTACAGCTTTTCGAAGGCAATCTGTTCTTTGCCCGGTGCGCCAATTTTCAGGCCCCACAGCGTGACTTCAAGCGTGTAGGGGTTGAGTTCCAGTCGGTTCAACGTGGCGGGAACCGTCGCGTAATTCGCCAGTTGCTGGTTGATCACGCGCAGCGCGATGCCGGGCAGAATGAAGAACCCCAACATGCTGTAAAGGGCGAAGGCGGCCAACAAGGCGCCGATGGCGCGTTTCAATCCTTTGGGCATAAGGGTCGCCAACTCTCTCTCGATATGAGGTGCCTTTGAGTATGGCACGCCAATCTGGTTCCGAAGTCGATTGCCTCACTGCTTGTGGGAAAAATCCGCGCGATCAACCCCCGATCAAAGCTGCAAGATCAAGGTTTTGAGTGGAGGCTGTTGATCCAGTGACGGAAAGTCGGCGGCAGGGGGGAGCGCTTGCCACTCGCGCACCGGACGGCCGATTTTGGTGGCACAACGCAGCACCTGATCGCGCCAATCATCCATGCTGACCTTTGCCAGATTGTTGCAGCAGATCAACATGCCATTCTCGGCAGTGGTCAGCAATGCGGGCTTGAGCAGGCTTTGGTAGTCGCGCAGCAAATCGACTGTCCCGAATGCGCTCTTTGCCCAAGCGGGTGGGTCCAGCAGCACCAGATCGAACTGGCGCTGTTCGAGGCGTACATAGCTCGGAAGCTTTTGGCCGCGACGGGACGCAATCGGCAGGCCCGCCAGTTGGCGAATCGCCGGGAAGTAGTCGGACTGAATGAACTGCATCTCGGGCAGTTGCGGGTTCAGCTTGCCGTTCTCCCGGCCGACGGCGAGGTTGCCTTCGGCGAAATCCAGATTGCACACCTCTCGCGCACCACCGGCTGCGGCGCTCAGCCCCACGCCACAGGTGTAGGCGAACAGATTGAGTACGTGCTTGCCCTTGGCGTGGTCTTTCACCCAGCCGCGGGCATTGCGCAGGTCGAGAAACAGCAGCGGGTCCTGCCCGGCATGCCGCCCGCGCACACGGTACTTGAGGCCCCACTCGTGGCCGATCAGGTCTTCCAGCGCAGCACCGTCGGCTTTGTAGACGGGATCTGCGCGATCGATCCGCGAATTGCCCTGAGAGCGGTCGTTGTAGACCAGCATCAGTTCCAGCCCCAATCGAGCATTGATCGCGGCGTGCGCGGCCAGTAGCGAGTCGCGGTCCAGCGTACGGTGGAAGCTTTGCACCAGCAATTGCGGGCCATAACGGTCGATGGTCAAGCCGCCTGCGCCTTCCTGGCTGCCATGGAACAGACGATAGCAATCGGTGCCTTGCGCGTGCAGCTCTGCGAGCAGGGATTGGCGATTATCGAGGGCGACGCTGAGCGCCTGATTCAAGGAAGACATGCGCGGCGCCTTGGGGCAGGAGTGAAGCGCGGCATTCTAGCAGCAAGGCCGGCAGGATGTTGCGGTGGACGGCGTCCACCGAGGATATCGGTGCGGTCTGTAGGAAACGCCCTTCCTGAACCTTCCCTGAACCCTCACGCAATAGTCTCGGCAGGGCTCATGATGGCGGTTTACTCTCATAAAAGCCGGGCGTATTCTTCGCCCGTTTTCAACCAATGCGGAGACCCACAGTGGGTACTTGTTCGAGTGACAGACGTCAGCCGGTTTCGATGACCGGCCAATCCTCGGCAAGATAACGCGCAGTCTTTTCACTGCCGTTATCTCGCTGACACATGCGAGAAACGGCAGGCGAACCCTTTCCTGTCCTTTCCCTGACGCTTGCCCCACGTACGGCTTTTTACGGTCGTGCGGGTGGTCCGTTGTGCGCTGTTTCCTTGCGAACGGCACACCGCGCGCTCGGCTGTACCCCTGAATCTCCATGAGCAGTAACCCTTCAGTCCAGGGGACACCATGATGAAATTCGCCCTCCTGAAAGAGTTCTTCGCAGGTTTTCTGCGGACCCGTCACTTCGCCCGGCATTTCCGTCGGCTGGCCATGCTCGACAGCATGACCGACGCCACTGTCAGCCGCGAAGTACCGCCCACTCTGGCGCAAACCCTCACCCTTGGTGCCAGCGGTAAAGTGCCTGAATTGCTCTCGCGCCTAGGCAGCAACCTCGACGGCCTGAGCGAAGACGAAGCCCTCGCGCTGCGTCAACAACACGGCCTCAATGAAGTTGAGCACGAACAGCCGCTGCCTTGGTGGGTGCACCTGTGGCACTGCTACAAAAACCCGTTCAATCTGCTGCTGACGTTGCTGGCCCTCATCTCGTGGCTGACCGAGGACATGAAAGCCGCGACCGTGATCTTCTCCATGGTGGTGCTCTCGACCTTGCTGCGCTTCTGGCAGGAAGCCCGCTCCAATCAGGCCGCCGACGCACTCAAGGCGATGGTCAGCAACACCGCGACCGTGCTGCGTCGTGAAGACGGCAAAGCGCAGCGCATCGAACTGCCGATCAAACAATTGGTGCCGGGCGACCTGATCGTGCTCTCGGCGGGCGACATGATTCCTGCTGACTGCCGCGTGCTCAGCGCCAAGGACCTGTTCGTCAGCCAGGCCGCGATGACCGGCGAATCCTTGCCCGTCGAGAAATTCGCCCGGCGCCAGGAGGTCGATACCGGCAACCCGCTGGATCTGGAAAACATCCTGTTCATGGGCACCAACGTGGTATCGGGGGCCGCGACCGGCGTGGTTCTCACCACCGGTAACAACACCTATTTCGGCGCCCTGGCCCAACGCGTCAGCGCCACGGATCGTGCGCCCACCTCGTTTCAGGCCGGGGTCAACAAAGTCAGTTGGCTGCTGATCCGCTTCATGTTCGTCATGGCGCCGCTGGTGCTGTTCATCAATGGCTTCACCAAGGGCGACTGGATGGAAGCGCTGCTGTTCGCGTTGTCCATTGCCGTGGGCCTGACCCCGGAAATGCTGCCGATGATCGTCACCTCGACGCTGGCCAAGGGCGCGGTGTTTCTGTCGCGCAAGAAAGTCATCGTCAAACGTCTGGATGCGATTCAGAACTTCGGCGCCATGGACGTGCTGTGCACCGATAAAACCGGGACGCTGACCCAAGACAAAATCTTCCTGGCGCGCCATGTCGATGTGTGGGGGGATGAGTCCGACGACGTGCTGGAAATGGCTTACCTCAACAGCTATTACCAGACCGGGCTGAAAAACCTGCTGGACGTTGCTGTGCTGGAGCACGTGGAAATCCATCGCGAGCTGCAAGTGGGGACTGCGTTCAGCAAGGTCGACGAAGTGCCGTTCGATTTCAACCGTCGGCGCATGTCGGTGGTCGTGCAGGAGCACGGTCAGCCTCATCTGCTGATCTGCAAAGGTGCTCTGGAAGAGGTGTTGGGCGTGTGCAATCGCGTACGTCATGGCGAAGAGGAAGAATCGCTGACCCCGGAACTGCTGGAGCGCATTGTGCAGGTGACGGCGGGCTTCAACGAAGAAGGGCTGCGCGTTGTGGCCGTTGCTGCGCGTTCAATGGACGCCGGGCGTGACGCTTATGGCTTGGCCGATGAAAGCGACCTGACCCTCATCGGCTATGTGGCCTTCCTCGATCCACCGAAGGAAAGCACCGCACCCGCCCTCAAAGCGTTGGCCGAACACGGCGTGGCGGTAAAAGTGCTGACCGGTGACAACGAACGCGTGACCGCCAAGATCTGCCGTGAAGTGGGCCTGGAGCGTCAGGGCCTGTTGCTGGGGGGGGACGTTGAGCGCATGAGCGATGCCGAACTGGCCGTGGCGGTGGAAACCACCAACGTGTTCGCCAAGCTGACGCCTTCGCACAAGGAGCGCATCGTGCGCCTGCTCAAAGCCAACGGCCATGTAGTCGGCTTCATGGGCGACGGCATCAACGACGCGCCTGCGCTGCGCACTGCCGATATCGGCATTTCCGTGGACAGCGCGGTGGACATCGCCAAGGAAGCGGCCGACATCATCCTGCTGGAAAAGAGCCTGATGGTGCTGGAGGAGGGCGTGCTGGAAGGTCGCCGGACCTTCGCCAACATGCTCAAGTACATCAAGATGACCGCCAGCTCCAACTTCGGCAACGTGTTCTCGGTGCTGGTGGCCAGCGCGTTCATTCCGTTCCTGCCCATGCTGCCGATGCATCTGTTGGTGCAGAACCTGCTGTACGACATTTCGCAGATCGCCATCCCGTTCGATAACGTCGATGAGGAATTGCTGAAAAAACCACAACGCTGGCAGCCTGCGGATGTGGGGCGTTTCATGGTGTTCTTCGGGCCGATCAGTTCGATCTTCGACATCACAACCTTTGCGGTGATGTGGTACGTGTTCGGTGCCAACACGCCTGAACATCAAACCCTGTTTCAATCAGGCTGGTTTGTGGTGGGGTTGCTGACCCAGACGCTGATCGTGCACATGATCCGCACGCCGAAAATCCCGTTCCTGCAAAGCCGTGCGGCCATGCCGCTGATGGTGATGACCGGGGTGATCATGACGATCGGGGTGTTTCTGCCGATGGGGCCGCTGGCGCACTACTTCAAACTGCAAGCGTTGCCACCGCTGTACTTCGCTATCCTGCCGCTGATTCTGCTGGCCTACGTGGGGCTGACTCAGGCGGTGAAAGGATTCTATGTGCGCCGGTTTGGCTGGCAATAAGACAGATGAGGAACCCTGTGGGAGTGAGCTTGCTCACGAAAGCGGAGTACCAGCCACGTAAATGTTGTGGATGGTTGATCGTGCCCACGCTCTGCGTGGGCATGCATCCCGTGACGCTCTGCGTCACATTTGCAGGGACGCAGAGCGTCCGGGGCGGCGTTCCCACGCGGAGCGTGGGAACGATCATTGACAGGTGTTGAGTCGGTTTCTGGATTGGCGTTATCGCGCCAACGCCAGCGCCACGCCCTGACCACCGCCGATGCACAGGGTCGCCAGACCCTTCTTCGCATCGCGTTTGATCATTTCATGCAACAGGGTCACCAGCACGCGGCAGCCCGATGCGCCAATCGGGTGGCCGATGGCGATGGCGCCGCCGTTGACGTTGACCTTGTTCATGTCCCAACCCAGCTCTTTACCCACCGACAGCGACTGCGCGGCGAAGGCCTCGTTGGCTTCGATCAGGTCCAGTTCGTCCAGTGACCAGCCCGCTTTGTCCAGGCAACGGCGGGTAGCACTGACCGGGCCGATGCCCATGATCGCCGGATCAACGCCCGCGTTGGCGTAGGCGGCGATGCGCGCCAGGACCGGGAGGCCCAGCTCTTGGGCTTTCTTCGCGCTCATCAGAATCACGGCGGCCGCGCCATCGTTGAGCGACGATGCGTTACCGGCCGTGACGGTGCCGTCCTTTTTGAAGGCGGGTTTGAGCTTGGCCAGCGTTTCGACCGTGGTGCCCGCCCGTGTCTGTTCATCAGCGGAGAACGAGATCGGCTCGCCTTTGCGCTGAGGGATCAGGATCGGGGTGATTTCTTCCCCGAAACGCCTGACCTCGAACGCTGCAGCAGCTTTCTGATGCGAGTACGCGGCGAACGCGTCCTGTTCTTCACGACTGATCTCGTACTTCTGCGCGAGGTTCTCGGCAGTGATGCCCATGTGATAGTCGTTGAAGGCATCCCACAAACCGTCGCTGATCATGGTATCGACCATCGTCGCGTGGCCCATGCGCAGACCGGTGCGAGCGCCCGGCATCACATAATTCGACAGGCTCATGTTTTCCTGACCGCCTGCAATGATCACGTCGGCGTCGCCACAGCGAATGGCTTGAGTGCCCAGATGCAGCGCCTTGAGGCCCGAGCCGCAGACTTTGTTCAGCGTCATCGCTGGAACGGAAAATGGCAGCCCGGCCTTGATCGACGCCTGACGCGCAGGGTTCTGGCCCGCTCCGGCGGTGAGCACCTGGCCCATGATCACTTCGTCGACCTGAGCCGGGTCCAGGCCGGTTTGCTTCAGTAACTGACGGATCACCGCCGCGCCCAGATCCACTGCAGGAATGTTTGCCAGTGAACCTTGGAAACTGCCGACTGCGGTGCGGGTGGCGGCAACGATAACGACGTCTTGCATGATACGGATCCTCACTGTTGTTGGTTTTCATGCCGGGGCCTGATGAAAAGCTGAAGAGAGCACAGGCCTCGTGCCGGGAATCAAGGGGGCATATGGTGGCATGAATGATGAGGATAATGTAGGAGCGCCGCGTTCAGGCAATCCCCATCCTGCGCCGCGCCCGGTGTACCGACGCATTACGCACGGCCCAGCGCAGAATGGGCGCCGTGCGGTTGATGCCCGTACGAATCATGCCGCGTTTGAACGAGCCCATGTGGATATCGAACATCCCGCTGGCCCACTCCGGCAACAATTCGATTCCGGCCTGCATCATCAAATGCCCCATCGGCCTGGCCATGCGGCTGGGGGCTGGTGCATTGCGCAACACCCTCAACACCTCATGAGTGCGTTCATCACACGACAAGTGTGGGCGCATCCGTTGCAAATAATCGGCGATGCGTGACGCCGAGGTTGGCACGTTCGCTGCGCCAAGGTGTTCAGCGATTTTTGCCGTTTCTGCGTAGTACCGATCCTGATCGGCCGACGAAAGATCCGGGTTCAGATAGCGCAAATGCGCCGCCATGAAACTACTGACTTCCGCCACGTGCACCCACGTCAGCAATTCCGGGTCATCGGCCTTGTAAGGGCTGCCGTCCAGCGCAATGCCACTTATTTGTGAGTGAATGTTGCGTACCTTGTCGATCAGCCAGGTCGCGTCATGGGTCGAGCCAAATGTCGTGCCGGAGATGAACTGCCCGGTCCGACGCAGTCGCCCCATCATGTCTTCACGAAAATTCGAATGGTCCCACACGCCAGCGAGCACCCGAGGGTGAAGCATTTGCAGCATCAGAGCGCAAATGCCGCCGATCAGCATGCTCGGAAAATCGCCATGCACCTGCCAGCACACCGCCTGCGGCCCGAACAGGCCGGGGTCGCCTTTGGGGTTTTCCATGTCCAGTTGCCCGAGGGCCAGACCGGTCATGCTCATGACCTGGGTTTCGATGCGTGTGCGGATGAATTCCATGATGCCTTCCGTTCTGCGTCCGGCCTGCCCAAACAAAACCCGCCGCCTCTTGCGAGGGAGCGGGTTTCGGATACGGCGCGTCGGCCAATCAGCCGCGGTGACGGCCGCGGAAGTAGTTGATCAGGCCTTGAGTCGACGCGTCTTCAGCGGCGGTCTCTTCGGTGCCGACCAGACGGCTGTAAACACCTTTACCCAGCTCTTTACCCAGCTCGACGCCCCATTGGTCGAAGGCGTTCGTGCCCCAGACCACGCTTTGCACGAACACCTTGTGCTCGTACATCGCCACCAGCGCACCCAGACGACGAGGGCTGATGCGCTCGACGACGAGGGTGTTGCTCGGACGGTTGCCCGGAATGATCTTGTGCGGCGCAATACGCTGCACTTCCGATTCCGGCATGCCCTTGGCGCGCAATTCGGCTTCGGCTTCTTCGCGGGTTTTGCCCAGCATCAATGCCTGGCTCTGAGACAGGCAGTTGGCGTACAGCCACTGGTGGTGGTCGGAAACCGGGTTGAAGCTGACGATCGGCACGATGAAGTCAGCCGGAATCAACTGGGTGCCCTGGTGCAGCAACTGGTGATAAGCGTGCTGACCGTTACAGCCCACGCCACCCCAGATTACCGGCCCGGTGTCGGTCTTGACCGGCACGCCGTCCAGACGAACGCTCTTGCCATTGGATTCCATGTCCAACTGTTGCAAGTGCTTCGTGATGTTACGCAGGTAGTGGTCGTACGGCAGGATCGCGTGGCTTTGTGCGCCCCAAAAGTTGCCATACCACACGCCCAGCAGGCCGAGCAGCGCAGGCATGTTCTGCTCGAACGGTGCGTTCAGGAAGTGCTGATCCATGGTATAGGCACCGGACAGCAGCTCCTTGAAGTTGGACATGCCGACCGCCAGCGCGATAGGCAGACCAATCGCCGACCACAGCGAATAACGACCGCCGACCCAGTCCCACATCGGGAAAATGTTCTCTTCACGAATACCGAACGCCACGGCTGCGGCGTTGTTGCTCGACACCGCGATGAAGTGACGATACAGCTCCGCTTCGGAACCGCCCTGCGCCAAGTACCAGGCCCGGGCGGCGGTGGCGTTCTTCAGGGTTTCAAGGGTGCTGAAGGTCTTGGACGAGACGATGAACAGCGTGGTCTCGGCGCGCAGTTTGCTGGTCAGTTCGTGCAGCTCGGTGCCGTCGATGTTCGCCAGGTAGTGGCAGCGAACGCCTTTTTGCGCATAGGACAGCAGCGCTTCGGAGACCAGCTCAGGGCCAAGGAACGAGCCACCGATGCCGATGTTGACCACGTCGGTGATCGGCTTTTCGGTGTAACCGCGCCACAGGCCGTCGTGAATGCGGCCCACCAGATCGGTAATCTGGTTCAGCACCTTGTGCACTTCCGGCATCACGTTGACGCCGTTGACCATCAGCTTGTCGCCCACCGGACGACGCAGCGCGGTGTGCAGCGCCGGGCGGCCTTCGGAGGAGTTGACCAGTTCGCCGTCGTACTGCGCCTTGATGGCGTCTTTCAGGCCGACTTGATCGGCCAGATCGACCAGCAACTTGCGGGTTTCGGCAGTGATCAGGTTTTTCGAATAATCGAGGAACAGGCCGCTGCTGCTCAGGGTGAATTCGTTGAAGCGCTGCGGGTTTTCGTTGAACGCGTCGCGCATGCTGAAATTCTGCATCGCTTTGCGGTGTTCAGTGAGCGCCTGCCAGGCGGGCAGGGTGGTGACGTCATGAGGAGTGCGGTAGTACGCCATCGCTGCGGGTTTCCTTGTACTTGAACTGCCTATGGACACTGAAAGGCCAGGAGTGGACACGAATTCGTTAATACGTCAGAGACTAATCCCCGGCAACGCCGATGTCTGCGCCTTGCTTTCCCTTTGCTCGGTACTTTTTCTCACAAGGTAATCTCGCCCTTCTCGGGCGAACAGTATCGATAGGGCATTGCGGGTGTGGCTAAGTTCATTCCCCAAGGCCGTATGAAGCCCGTGTTGCTTGAATTTCACAAGCCTGACCTTGGGGTAGTGAGCATAGATGCGAATGCGAAAGTGCTCTCTATAAACGCTGCGTGGGGTGTTATTCCCTGACCAGATGCAAATTGTCGATCAAACGGGTCTTGCCCAGAAAGGCCGCGCCCAAGACCACAAGGTCCAGATCGTTTGGTGTGGTCGGACGCAGCGTCACGGCGTTGCGGATTTCCAGATAATCCGGGCGTAATCCCGCGATTTCGAGGGCTTTCTTGCCATCGACCAGAAGCTGCTCGTGGTTCTGCTCGCCATTGTGCAACGCATCACCGATCTGTTTGATGACACGATACAACGCAGGCGCCGTCGCACGTTCGGCTTCGGTCAGATAGCCATTGCGCGAAGACAGCGCCAAACCGTCAGCCGCGCGCACCGTCGGCTCGCCAATGATCTGGATCGGCATGTTCAGGTCCCGCACCAGTGCGCTGACCACGGCCAGTTGCTGGAAGTCTTTCTGGCCGAAAATCGCGATGTCCGGCTGCACCATGTTGAACAGCTTGCTGACCACGGTGGAGACCCCATCGAAATGCCCAGGGCGACTGCCACCACACAGGCCCTCGGAAACCACCGGTACGCGGACGATGGTCTGGTCGGCCATGCCATGAGGGTACATTTCTTCGACTGTGGGGGTGAACAGCAGATGGCAACCGGCCTGCAGCAGTTTTTCCTGATCGGCCGCCAAGGTGCGCGGGTAGGTGGCCAGGTCTTCGTTGGGGCCGAACTGCAACGGGTTGACGAAGATACTCGCCACCACGAAATCAGCGCGTTGTGTGGCCTTGGTCACCAGGGCCGTGTGGCCGCTGTGCAGGTTGCCCATGGTGGGCACGAGCGCGATACGTTTGCCTTCACTGCGGGCGCGAGCGACGGCAGCGCGCAGTTCGCGCACGGTTTTTACAGTGTTCATGCCGAGAATCCGTGTTCTGGAGCGGGGAAGCTGACGTCTTTGACGGCGCTGACATAGGCCGCGATGGCGGACTGGATGTCCGGCTGGCCGGTCATGAAGTTCTTCACGAACTTGGGCACCCGGCCACTGATGGACAGGCCCAGCATGTCGTGTAATACCAGCACCTGGCCATCGGTGGCGCTACCGGCGCCGATGCCGATCACCGGGATTTTCACCGCATGGGTGATTTCCTGCGCCAGTTCGCCAGGCACGCATTCGAGCAGAATCATCGCCGCGCCAGCCTGTTCCAGCGTGATCGCGTCAGCGCGCATCTGCCGCGCCTGCGCTTCTTGACGCCCCTGGACTTTGTAACCGCCCAGCACGTTGACCGCTTGAGGGGTCAGGCCCATGTGCGCGCACACTGGAATCCCGCGATCGGCGAGCAGACGAATAGACTCACCCAGCCACGCTGCACCCTCGATCTTGACCATGTGCGCACCGGCCTGCATCAACATCGCGCTGTTGGCGAAGGTCTTTTCGATGGTGGCGAAGGACATGAACGGCAGGTCCGCGAGGATCAACGCGCCCTGGTTGCCGCGTTTGACGCTGGCCACGTGATAGGCCATCTCGGCAGTGGTGACAGGCAGTGTGCTGTCATGACCCTGAAGGACCATGCCCAGCGAGTCGCCGACCAATAACACTTCGACACCTGCCTGGCTGGCAGTGTGGGCGAAGGTTGCGTCGTAGCAGGTGAGCATGGTGATCTTCTCACCTTTCTGCTTCAGGCCCAGCAGGGACGTAACGGTGATATCTGGCATGAAAAAAGTCCTCATTCAGGCGCTGTGAATACTACGCCGAGCAACGCGTGATTCATTCTGCAAATGCAGGCACATCGTCGTTTCGCGATGTTTGAAAAGACCTGTCAGGCGCCTTAAAGCCGGTCGTCCGGCTTCGGGACGCTTATCTTCGTGAGGAGGGGGCGGGAAGTCAATTCCGGGTGTTACCGGTTTGGTCGGGATGTTACCGGTTAGAAGTAACGGCGAGCGCGATGCAAGCTCACTCCTACAGGGAAAAGGCGCTAGATCCTTTCTAACCCTTCGAACGGGCAATCGGCGAGAAGGTCATCCAGCCTGCGGCCATCGGCAAAGGTGATCCCCGGCGCCAGCTCGGACAGCGGATACAACACGAACGCCCGCGCCTGCATGTGGTAATGCGGAACCTTCAGGCGCGGCACGTCGATCACGCGATCGCCAAACAGCAGAATGTCCAGGTCCAGTGTTCGCGGCCCCCAACGCTCCAACCGCTCGCGGCCCTGGTCATTCTCGATCTCTTGCAACGCATCCAGCAGTGCCAGAGGCTCAAGCGTAGTGTCCAGCGCTGCCACCGCGTTGGTGTAGCGCGGCTGACCCGCAAGCAGCGAATCGCTCACATAAAAAGAAGAAACGCCTGACAGGCTGGTTTGCGGCAACTGCCCCAACGCTTTTAGCGCTTCACGCAGTTGCTCGGCAGGGTCGGCCAGGTTGCTGCCCATGCCGATGTAGACTCGCTCCATCGCTGCCATTATTCCGCTGCGTCCGCGCCTGCATGTTTGCGTTTGCCGCCGCCACTGCGACGACGCTTGCGCGGCCCCTGACCGGTGGTCTCGGGTTTGTTGCTCAGATCGCGAATCATGTCGCGTCTGCCGGATTCATTGGCGTCCTGATAATCAGTCCACCACTCGCCCAGGCCATCGGTCTCTTCACCCGCAGACTCACGCAACAACAGGAAATCGTATCCAGCACGGAAGCGTGGGTTGTCCAGCAGCAGATCGGCACGTTTGCCCGAGCGACGCGGGAGACGTTCCTGCATGTCCCAGATTTCGCGAATCGGCATGGTAAAACGTTTTGGAATCGCGATTCGCTGGCATTGCTCGGCGATCAGTTCGTGAGCCGCTTCCTGCATGGCCGGAATCGGCGGCATGCCGCGCTCTTGCAGGCGCAGTACGCGATAGGGAAGTGCTGGCCACAGCAGAGCTGCGAACAGAAATGCCGGGGTGACGGGTTTGTTCTGCCGTACGCGCAGGTCGGTGTTGATCAATGCGTTGCAGATCAGCGTATGCGTGTAGGTCGGTGTGTGCTCCAGCGCTTTGGCGCTGGCCGGGAACAGCGGGTCGAACAATTCCAGGTCCACCAGCATTTCGAACGTCGGTTCAGCCTGGCCGGACAGGAACAGCTTGAGCACCTCTTCGAACAGACGTGCTGCCGGAATGTCGCGCAGCATTGGCGCCAGTGGGCGAATGGGCGTTGCGGTGTGCTTCTCGATACCAAAGTCGAGCTTGGCAGCGAAGCGCACGGCGCGCAGCATCCGCACCGGGTCTTCTTTGTAGCGCTGCTGAGGATCGCCGATCAGGCGAATCAGGCGATTACGAATATCGTGCACGCCATTGGCGTAATCCAGCACGCGCTCGGTGACCGGGTCGTAATACAGAGCGTTGATGGTGAAGTCGCGGCGTTGGGCGTCTTCTTCCAGCGTGCCGTAAACGTTGTCCCGCAGAATCCGCCCGCTCTCGTTGCGCGAAGACTGATGGCTGTCTTCCTGCTCTTCGTCTTGCGGGTGATTGGCGCGGAACGTCGCCACTTCGATGATTTCGCGACCGAAATGGATGTGAACCAGTTTGAAACGACGACCAATGATCCGTGCGTTCCGGAATTCTACACGCACCTGCTCAGGTGTGGCGCTGGTGGCGACGTCGAAATCCTTCGGGGTGATGCCCAGCATCAGGTCCCGTACACAGCCGCCTACCAAGTAGGCCTGATAGCCCGCATTTTGCAGACGCTCGACGATATTCACCGCATAGCGGCTGAATTGATTGCGCTGCAACGAATGCTGGTTGCTGCTGAGCACTTCAGGCGTTGTGCGCACGTGTTGCTGCGGCTTGCGCAGGGGAGAACGGATGGACTGGAACAGCTTCTTCAGCATGGGATGCACTGTTTGAAGGGAATTTCGGCCAATGACGAAGAATGACCGCATGATGGGCGGGGATTCTAGCATTTAGTCGAGGGATGGTGTAGGACGCAGCGCGAACGCCGCTTGAAGGCAGGAAATGCAAGGGTTGAAGCGGGTTTTGCTGTGCTCTGATTGGGAAAACTTCTTCCCGGAAGCTACTGGGGGAGCCGAAGCTCCCCCAAAGTGCGTGCTCTTATTTTTATTGTCTGTTGGGCTTTTTGTTTTTGTTGAGCGCCCAATTCACGGCTCTTCGCCAGTGAAACCTCCCAATCGGGAGTCAAGAGCAAACGGATTGCTTTGGTCGCTGTGCTGCAATGATCAATCGATCCAACCAGTTCAGGCGCTACCT
This sequence comes from Pseudomonas sp. Pseu.R1, assembly GCF_045764065.1. Classification (NCBI taxonomy): domain Bacteria; kingdom Pseudomonadati; phylum Pseudomonadota; class Gammaproteobacteria; order Pseudomonadales; family Pseudomonadaceae; genus Pseudomonas; species Pseudomonas sp. Pseu.R1. The sequence goes on from NZ_JBJGEE020000001.1 coordinate 4,304,584, forward strand.
TAGGGTAGTTTTTTGTTGTTCTCGGCCTGGTTGCGGGACAAGTCCCAAATGCAACGCCTCTCCAAAAGAATCAGTTAGCTGCGCCTCCGCCGTGTTGTTCTTGTTATGCGTGAGTCGATTCGTCTTGTTTTTATTGTGTTGTTTTGCGGGTGACTGATTTTTGTTGTTCTTGTACGAATACATATAGCAGGAGGCGTGCCAACTTCTGCGAAACAGGCTGCAGCCCTCTAAATACGGGGGTGTGGCAAATCGACGCTATTTTCTTGTAGTCAGAAAAAGCCGGGACTACGTTACCGTACGCCCCGGCTTTTGTTACGTGTCGCTGATGAGGTAACAGTTTTTTCACAAGCCCCGGTATGCCGCGTGCCAGAGCCTTTCACGATACCGAGTATCGGCCGTAACGCTTGTGGGAGCCGGCTTGCTGGCGAAGGCGGTGCTTCAGTGATGGATGAGTTGACTGAGACACTGCTTTCGCCAGCAAGCCGGCTCCCACAAAGGACTGCGCATTGCTACATAAAAGTCTCAGGTCTCGCTGGCCACGCCGGTCTTGCGGCGGGGGATGCCCAGACGCTGGCGACGTTCCCACAGGCACTTGCGGCTGACGCCGAGCTTGCGCGCCAGTTCGGTCTCGGTCATGTGGTCCTGGTGCTCAAGCACGAAGTGCTGGAAGTAGTCCTCCAGCGACAGGTCCTCGGTCGGTTCTTGCGCGGTTGAATTCGAGGACGGCTGCTGAGGCGCCAGACCAATGAACTCGTCGACGTCCAGATCACCCAGTTCGATATCGATACCCAGCAGGTCGGCCGAGATTTCCGGGCTCTCGCACAGAATCACGGCGCGCTCGACTGCGTTCTCCAACTCGCGCACGTTACCCGGCCAGGAATACTGACGAATGGCTTGTTCTGCATCAGGACCAAAGCGCAGATCGTTACGGCCTGCCTTGGCGCTTTGACGGGCGAGGAAGGCGTTGGCGATTTCATTGACGTCCGCGCCGCGCTCGCGCAGGGCAGGCAGTTTCAAGGCGATGACGTGGAGTCGGTAATACAAGTCCTCACGGAACTGGCCGACTTTGGCCAGGCTCTTGAGGTCGCGGTGGGTCGCGGCGATCAGGCGTACATCGACTTTCTGCGATTGCACCGAACCGACCCGGCGAATCTCGCCTTCCTGAAGCACCCGCAGCAGGCGCGCCTGGGCTTCAAGCGGCAACTCGCCAATCTCATCGAGGAACAGCGTACCGCCGTCTGCTGCCTCCACCAGACCTGCGCGTCCTGCGCTGGCGCCGGTGAATGCGCCTTTTTCGTGGCCGAACAGTTCGGACTCGATCAGCGTTTCCGGGATCGCGGCGCAGTTCACCGAGATCATCGGCGCTTTGGCGCGTCGGGACAGGTTGTGCAGGGCGCGGGCGACCAATTCCTTGCCGGTGCCGGACTCACCCTGAATCAACACGTTGGAATCGGTGGGCGCAACCTTGCGGATCTTGCCGTAGAGGTCTTGCATCGGCGGGCAGGAACCGATGATGCCGATCTCGCCGTTGCTGTTATCTGGCCCTTTGTCGGCGGCAGCGGCCTTACCAGGTACGGCAGCGCGTTCGGCCTGAAGGCTTTGTACCGTTTGTCGGTCGCGCAGGATGCGTGACACGGCCTGGAGCATTTCGTCGTGATCGAAAGGCTTGGCGATGTAATCCACCGCGCCCATCTTCATCGAGTCCACGGCCGAGCGCAGGCTGGCGTAGCTGGTCATGATCAACACGGGCTTGCCCTGACCCAGCTTGATCAGCTCGGTGCCGGGAGCGCCGGGCAGGCGCAAGTCGCTGACGATCAGATCAAACGAGGGGATGCTGAAACGTTCCTGAGCTTCCTGCACGGATCCGGCTTCACTGACCTGGTACTGATTACGTTCCAGCAGGCGACGCAAGGCAGAGCGGATAATGGTTTCGTCTTCGACGATCAAAATGTGCGGCATTGATTCGATACTCTCGACGGTCTCAGTTCACAGCGGACGTCGCTTCGACATGTCGCGGTAATGTCACCCGAATACGGGTTCCGCGTTGTTGCTCGGGGTCAGCCGGGCTGTCGATGGTGATTTGTCCATAATGCTCTTCAACGATGGAATAGACCAGTGCAAGCCCCAGTCCAGTCCCTTCCCCCGGATCCTTGGTGGTGAAGAACGGTTCGAACAAGCGGTCCATGATCGCTTTGGGTATTCCAGTGCCTTCGTCTTCGACGATCAAATCGACCGTGTGTTCGCTGGCTTCGCTCTTGACTCGCACTGCGCTGCCTGCAGGCGAGGCGTCACGGGCGTTGGAGAGCAGATTGATCAGTACCTGAGCCAACCGCTGAGGATCGCCATCGACCCAGTGGTTCGGGTTGCACAGGTTATAGAATTGCACTTCGAAATTACGTCGGTTCAGCGCGAGCAGACCAATGGCATCCTGCGCGACTTCGGCCAGGCACACCGCTTCGTCGGATTGTTGATGGCCGCCTGCGTGGGCGAAGCTCATCAGCGATTGCACGATGCGTGAGACGCGTTTGGTCTGTTCAAGGATCTGACTGCTGATTTCGGTCAGTTCCCCGTCCTCTTCGCGCTCTTCACGAAGGTTCTGCGCGAGGCAGGCGATGCCGGTGATCGGGTTGCCGATTTCGTGCGCCACCCCCGCCGCCAGGCGACCGATGCTCGCCAGACGCTCGGAATGCACGAGTTTGTCTTCGAGCATCTGGGTGTCGGTCAAATCCTCCACCAGAATCACCAGGCCACTGTTGCCAGGGGCCAGAGGTTCGTCGATGGCTGCTTTGTGAAGGTTCAGCCAGCGGGTCTGCCCATCCAGCGCCAGACGCTGCTTGTGCAAGTGCTCGTCCGGCACGTTGATGAAGCCCAGCAGCAGTTGGCGCCATGGATCGACGATGGTTTCAAGGCGCGAGCCGACAACGCGTTGAGCGCCGATGCCGGTCAACTCTTCCATCGCCTTGTTCCACATCAGGATTTCCTGATCCTTGGCCAGCGAGCACACGCCCATCGGCAATTCCTGCAAGGTCTGGCGGTGGTAGCGGCGCAGGGCGTCGAGTTCAGCGGCCAGGCCCGTGAGGCGGGAGTGATAATCCTCAAGACGGCTTTCGATGAAGTGTATGTCTTCGGTGACGTAGTTTTCGCTGCCGGATTTGTACGGCAGGAAGGTTTCGACCATGTCCTGAGCGACACTCGGCCCCATCAGGCCTGAGAGGTTGGCCTCGATGCGGTCGCGCAAGCGGCGCAAGGCATAAGGGCGGCGTTCGTCGAAAGGCAGGTACAGGTCGCGCAGGGCCTGTTCGACCTCTTTCTGCGCGGCCTTGGCGCCCAGCGGTTTGGCCAGTTGGGTGGCGAATTCCTGTGGCGATGCCGCGTACAGCTCGCGCCGTTGCGGACGGCGCACGTTATCGACGGCGCAGGCCTCAGCAGCGCTGGCTTCTTCGGGGCTGGGATTGCTGAACAACGAAATCAGCGTAAAGACCAGCACGTTGGCCGCCAGCGACGCAATGGCTGCCATGTGCCAACTGGTGTCATCCAGCACGTAGATCATGTTCAGCAGGGGAATGTAGAAGCCCTGAAAGTTGCCGATCAGCGGGAACAGCATGCTGACCATCCACACCACGATCCCGGCAATCAGCCCGGCCATGAAGCCCCGACGGTTGGCGGCAGGCCAGTACAGTACCGAGAGCACGCCCGGCAAAAATTGCAGTGTGGCGACGAAGGCGACGATGCCCAGATTGGCCAGATCCTGCTTGGCGCCCAGCATCAGGTAGAAGGCATAACCGGCCATGATGATTGCGACGATCAGGCCCCGGCGGGTCCATTTTAGCCAACGATAGATATTGCCTTCGGCGGGGGGCTGGTAGAGCGGCAGTACCAGATGGTTCAACGCCATGCCTGACAGGGCGAGGGTCGTGACGATGATCAGCCCGCTCGCCGCCGAGAGACCGCCGACGTAGCCCAGCAGTGCCAACAGCTTATTGTGGGCCGCAATGCCAATGCCGAGGGTGAAATATTCCGGGCTGGTCGTCGCCCCCAGCTTCAACCCCGCCCAGAGCACCAGCGGCACCGCAAGACTCATTAGCAACAGGAACAGCGGCAGCCCCCAACTGGCGCTGACCAGCGAGCGCGGGTTGAGGTTTTCGGTGAACGTCATGTGATACATGTGTGGCATCACGATGGCTGACGCGAAAAACACCAGCAGCAATGTGCGCCATGGGCCTTCTTGCAAAGGGGTGTGCAGGGCAGCCAGTGCACTCTGGTTTTGCAACAGCCACTGTTCGAGACTTTGTGGGCCGTCGAATACCCCATACAGCGCGTAAATGCCGATGCCGCCGATGGCGACCAGCTTGATCACCGATTCAAAAGCGATCGCGAACACAAGCCCTTCGTGCTTTTCACGGGTAGCGATGTGGCGTGACCCGAAGAAGATGGTGAACAGAATGATCAGTACGCAAAAGGCGAGGGCTACGTAGTTGCGCACCGGCTCGCGGGTCAGGATACCGATGGAGTCCGCAACGGCCTGGATTTGCAGGGCCAGCAGAGGCAGTACGCCGATCAGCATGAAGACGGTGGTCAGTGCCCCGGCCCAAGTACTGCGGAAGCGGAAGGCGAACAGGTCCGCCAATGACGAGAGCTGATAGGTCCGGGTGATTTTCAGGATCGGATAAAGCAGCACCGGGGCGAGCAGAAAAGCGCCCGAGACGCCCAGATAACTGGACAGAAAGCCGTAGCCGTATTCATAGGCGAGCCCCACGGTGCCATAGAACGCCCATGCACTGGCGTAGACCCCCAGCGACAGCGTGTAGGTCAGTGGGTGGCGAATGATCCAGCGTGGAATCAGACCACGTTCGCTGATCCAGGCGACGCTGAACAGCACCAGCAGGTAGGCGGCGCTGACCAGAATCATCTGGGTCAGGCTAAAGCTCATCGGCATCTCGTTGGCTCTGCAGAATGAAAGTCACCACGATCAGGATCAGCCAAAGCATATAAGGCCTGTACCAAGCGCCTGTCGCGTCGATCCACCAGTCCATGATGGCCGGGGAGAATAGGTAGATGCCCACCACCAGGAGCAGGACCAGCCGATAAATGTACATGTGGCCTCCCAGGTTGTATGACCGAGACAAGCGCGGCATGGTAACGGATGGCTATCAGGCTGCAAGCGACGTTTCGGCCAGCTTTGTGCTGCAAATCGGTGTTGTAAATCGAGATAGCCGCTCTGGCTCAGTCTATTCGAGCTTCTTCGATACTGGCGACCCGTGGAATCAAATCCGCGTTCCAGTGGGCGATTCCCCAGTCCAGCACTTCCCTTGGGCTGGCGTACGACAGATCGCTCGGTGTCGACTGCCCCAGTGCCCGCAGCGCGCGAAGCAGCAGCGGCGTGGCCTGATCGGCGGACAGCGGCGGTGAGCGGTACGTTTTGCCCAGTTTGTGGCCGTTTGGCTGGGTGATCAGCGGGACATGCAAGTAACGCGGCTGAGGCAGGCCGAGCAGCTCTTGCAGGTACAGTTGGCGCGGTGTGGAGTCCAGCAGGTCGGCGCCGCGCACGATGTCGGTCACGCCTTGCCAGCCATCGTCGAGCACCACGGCCAGCTGATAGGCGTACAGCCCGTCACGGCGGCGAATCACGAAGTCGCCGACGTCACGCCCAAGATGCTGGCGAAACTCACCCTGAACCCGGTCCTCGAAGCGGTATTCCAGCTCCGGTACGCGAATTCGGATCGCCCCGCTTTCGGGGGAATGGCCAGCGTTACGGCAGAAACCCGGATAAATGCCCTGAAAGTCTTCCAGTTGTTTGCGCGAGCAGTTGCAGGCGTAGGCCAGCCCGTAGCTGAACCAGCGGTTGATGATGTCTTGATAGGCGTCGTGCCGGTCGCTCTGCTTGACCAGTTCGCCATCCCACTCAAACCCGTAAGTTTCCAGGGTGTTGAGGATGGCGGTTTGAGCGCCGGGTTCCTCACGGGGTGGGTCGAGGTCTTCCATGCGCATCAGCCATTGGCCACCGACCGCGCGCGCATCCAGATAGGACGCCAGCGCCGCGACCAGCGAACCGAAGTGCAGATAGCCACTGGGGGTTGGCGCAAAGCGCCCTATATAAGAAGGGGATTTCATGGGCGGTGATGGTACTGGAAATCAGATGTGCGAAAAACCGGAAGCATCCTCAGGTTCTGTAGGAGTGAGCTTGCTCGCGATCGGCCCGGGGTCGCGCTCGGCCGCAGCAGTCGTGGAACCTGTTACGTCGTTTCGCCTGACCCACCAAGTGGGGCGGTCGAAGGTGGCAGTGCTGAATTGTCTGCCCCAAAAATAAAGGACGCCGAAGCGTCCTTTGTTGTGCAGGAAACAGATCAGGATTTACCGACCTGTTTTTCCTTGATTTCAGCGAGTGTCTTGCAGTCGATGCACAGGTCGGCAGTCGGGCGGGCTTCCAGACGGCGCAGGCCGATCTCGATACCGCAAGACTCACACCAGCCATACTCTTCGTCTTCGATCAGTTGCAGCGTCTTGTCGATCTTCTTGATCAACTTGCGCTCACGGTCACGAGCACGCAGTTCCAGAGCGAATTCTTCCTCCTGGCTTGCACGGTCGGCCGGATCGGGAAAGTTGGCTGCCTCGTCCTTCATGTGATCAACGGTGCGGTCGACTTCCTGCATCAGTTCCTGTTTCCACTTGTTCAGGATCTTGACGAAGTGAGCTCGCATGGGCGCGCCCATGTACTCCTCATCCTTTGCCGGAACATAGGGTTCGAAACCGCTAATCGTTTGGTTGCTCTTTTGCTTTTCTTCGGTGGGCATGAACGGACCGCCTCTCACTCTTCTAAGCCATTGCGCAGGGTAATGATCCTTCGCCGACACCTGCCGGCCCTGCGGCTGCAAGCGGGCGAACTTACCAGATCGAATCGGAGCGCGCCACTCCCGGTTGTCGAGCATGGCTCTACAACGCGCCCGTGAACTATGACCACGGCCAAAGCGCCCGGTTTTATATTATTTTGCAGTGCCATCAGTCTAGCCCCTTGCGTAATAACGTCGGGATTTGTGGATCACCGGCACATTCGACGGCGGATAAATCTGTCGGTTGAGGGGCGGTTGAGTAGAATCGTCGACCTGTTCCGGTATTTGTCATTAAAAGGAAGACCGATGTCCCAGCCCTACAGTGCGCGCAGTCGCGCCATCGAACCCTTTCATGTCATGGCGCTGCTGGCCCGTGCCAATGAATTGCAGGCGGCGGGGCACGATGTGATTCACCTGGAAATCGGTGAACCCGATTTCACGACCGCGGACCCCATCATCAAGGCGGGTCAAGCGGCGCTGGCAGCCGGGAAAACCCGTTACACCGCCGCACGCGGCTTGCCTGAGCTGCGCGAGGCGATTTCCGGCTTTTATCAGCAGCGTTATGGCGTGAACATCGATCCGGGCCGCATTTTGATCACTCCGGGTGGCTCGGGCGCGTTGCTGCTGGCGTCGAGCCTGCTGGTAGACCCCGGCAAACATTGGCTGCTGGCCGATCCGGGCTACCCATGCAATCGGCATTTTTTGCGTCTGGTCGAAGGCGCCGCGCAACTGGTGCCGGTCGGGCCGGAGGTGCGGTATCAACTGACGCCGGAATTGGTCGCGAAACACTGGAATCAGGACAGCGTGGGCGCACTGGTCGCGTCCCCTGCGAATCCAACTGGCACATTGCTGCATCGCGAGGAGTTGGCGGCACTGTCAGCGTCGCTCAAGGCTCGTGATGGTCATCTGGTGGTGGATGAGATTTACCATGGCCTAACGTACGGCACCGACGCCACCAGCGTGCTCGAAGTGGATAACGATGCGTTTGTGCTGAATAGTTTTTCAAAGTATTTCGGCATGACCGGCTGGCGATTGGGCTGGCTGGTGGCGCCCGAAGCGGCAATCGGCGATCTGGAAAAACTGGCGCAGAACCTCTACATCAGCGCACCGAGCATGGCACAAAGCGCGGCGCTGGCCTGTTTCGAACCCCAAACGCTGGAAATCCTTGAGCAGCGTCGGGCCGAATTCGGCCAGCGCCGGGATTTTCTGCTTCCTGCACTTCGCGAACTGGGTTTCCACATTGCCGTCGAGCCAGAGGGCGCTTTCTATCTTTATGCGGAGATCAGCGCTTTCGGCGGCGATGCCTTTGCTTTCTGTCAGCATTTTCTGGAAACCGAGCACGTCGCGTTCACGCCTGGGCTGGACTTTGGTCGCCATCAGGCCGGGCATCACGTGCGTTTCGCCTACACCCAGAGCCTTGAGCGCTTGCAGGAAGCGGTCGAGCGGATCGCGCGCGGGCTGCGGAGCTGGCAAGGCTGATGCGTTTTTCTCCCGAACTCGAAGAGGCGCGGCTGTTGCAACGTTACAAACGTTTCCTGGCGGATATCGAAACAGCCAGCGGCGAGCGCCTGACGATCCATTGCCCCAATACGGGCTCGATGTTCAATTGCATGAAGCCGAACGGGCGCGTCTGGTTCAGTCGTTCCAATGACCCCAAGCGCAAGCTCCCCGGTACGTGGGAAATCAGCGAAACGCCACAAGGCCGTTTTGCCTGCGTGAACACGGGCCGGGCTAACAAACTGGTGGAAGAAGCGCTGTTGGCGGGCGTGATCACCGAATTGAACGGATTTACCGGGCTCAAGCGCGAAGTCCCGTACGGGCAGGAAAACAGTCGGGTCGACTTCCGCCTGGATTACCCGGACGGTTCGCTGTTTCTTGAGGTCAAGAGCGTGACGCTGGGGTTCGACGACAGCAACGTGGCGGCGTTTCCCGACGCGGTCACTCAGCGCGGCGCCAGACATTTGCGTGAACTGGCAGCGTTGGCACGGGAGGGCGTGCGTGCGGTGTTGTTGTACTGCGTCAATCTGACCGGGATCGAGGCGGTGCGACCCGCTGAAGAGATCGACGCCGCTTACGCTGTCGCCTTGCGAGAAGCGGTGGCGGCGGGCGTTCAGGTTCTGGCCTACGGGGTTCACTTGACGCACGAAGAAGTCCGCGTGGATCGAAAGCTGGACGTTCATCTCGCCAACGTCGTACTCACAACCTGATCCAGATGCCCTGAGCGTTTTCGCCACATTCGATGACGCTCAGGTATTTTCCCTCGCAAGGGCCTGCAATGCATTCACCGCTCTCGATCAGGAACAGAGCGCCGTGAGTCGCGCATTCGATCAGGCTGGCGCTGGCGTCCAGGAACCGGTCAGGTTGCCATTCCAGTGGAATGCCACGGTGGGGGCAGCGATTGCGGTAGGCGTGCACTTGCCCCGCGCGCCTCACCACCAGCAGTTGAACGCCATTGACCTCAAACCCCCGACTCGTGCCCTCGGCCAAATCGATTCCGTTACATAAGTAATTCAGCGGAGCCACCTTCGCGCTTGACGTGTAAATGCAAGTCATTATCAAATTGCCCGGCTGTGACAGGCGGCCTAGTCTGACAGCTCCGCGAATGACGCGTCGACGCTACCCTTGTTCGGGAAGGCCATCAGGCGCGCTCTCTCTATATAAAGGATGCTTTCCCCTATGCGCTTCATTGCCAAGCTGACCGCTGCTCTGATCGGGCTTTCATTCTCTCATCTGCTGCTGGCGGACACGCAGTTGCCGCAGCGCTGGGTCAGTGCCGGTGGCGCGTTGACGGAGTGGATCGTTGCGTTGGGTGGGGAGTCGCATCTGGTCGGTATCGACACGACCAGCCAGCATCCGGAATCGATCAAGTCGCTGCCGAGCATTGGTTATCAGCGCCAATTGTCGTCGGAAGGCATTCTCAGTTTGCGTCCGAATATTCTTGTCGGCACCGAGGAAATGGGACCGCCGCCTGTTCTGGAGCAATTGCGTGCGGCGGGCGTGAACGTTGAAGTCTTCTCGGCAGGTGCCGAGACCACAGCGCTTCAAGGCAATCTGCAAAAGCTGGGTGCGTTGCTGGGCAAGGAAAATCAAGCCCGCGAACTGAGTGAGCAGTACGTCAAACAACTGGATAACCAGCACGCTTGGGTCGACCAGGCTCAGCAGCATCAGTCGGCTCCGGGCGTGCTGTTGCTGGTCAGTCACGCGGGGTCCCGCCCAATGGTGGCGGGGGCTGGCACTGTCGGCGACTGGCTGATCAAGCAGGCGGGAGGTCGCAATCTGGCGACGCACAACGGCTACAAGATTTTCTCCACAGAGGCCATGGCGGGTTTGAATCCTGACGTTCTGGTTTTCACCGACCGCGCGCAGAGCAACGCCTCCTCTCGTGATGCGTTGTTCAAGGAGAATCCATTGCTGGCGGCCACCCAGGCTGCACGCAACAATCGTCTGGTCGAAGTTGATCCCACCTTGCTGGTCGGCGGTCTTGGGCCTCGCTTGCCTGATGCCATGAAAGCGCTGTCCAAGGCGTTCTATCCGGCGAGTACCTCGCTTAACGCCAACGTCACGCCAGCACAATGAGGGTGATTCTTCAGCCCCGTAGGCTATTTAGTGTCCTGATTGTCGGGTGTTTATTGGCCGTATGGCTGTCGCTGGCGTCAGGGCCTGTCAGCCTGCCGTTGATGGACACGTTGCGCGCGGGGTTGCGTCTGTTGGGGTGGCCTGTCGCCGGGGATGACTTGCAGCAGGCCGAGCTGATTCTGGGCCAGATTCGCGTGCCCCGAACGCTGCTGGGCCTTGCCGTCGGCGCCGTGCTGGCGTTGTCGGGTGTGGCGATGCAGGGGCTGTTTCGAAACCCTCTTGCCGACCCCGGCCTGGTCGGCGTATCCAGCGGCGCGGCATTGGGGGCAGCCGTGGCGATTGTCGCAGGCGCGTCGATAGGCGGGCTGCCAGAGGCGATCGCGCCTTATCTGCTCTCGATCTCGGCGTTTGGCGGCGGGTTGCTCGTGACTGCGATTGTCTATCGCCTGGGGCGTCGAGACGGACAGACCAGTGTGGGCATCATGCTGCTGGCGGGCGTGGCGATGACGGCACTGGCCGGTTCGATCATTGGTCTGTTCTCGTATCTGGCGGACGACGCGACCCTGCGCACGTTGACGTTCTGGAATCTCGGTACCCTCAACGGCGCGAGTTACGCCAGAGTCTGGCCATTATTGCTGGTCTGCGTACTGGTGATCCTGTGGTTGCCACGCCGGGCCAGGGCACTGAACGCCTTGCTGCTGGGAGAGTCGGAAGCGCGTCATCTGGGAATCGAGGTCGAGCGGCTCAAGCGCGAACTGGTGCTGTGCATCGCCTTGGGTGTGGGGGCCGCCGTCGCCGCAGCGGGGCTGATTGGCTTTGTGGGATTGATCGTGCCGCATCTGGTTCGCCTGCTGGCAGGCCCCGACCACCGCGTGGTGTTGCCCGCGTCGGCCTTGGCGGGTGCCAGCCTGTTGCTGTTTGCCGACGTTTTTGCCCGGCTAGTGCTGGCGCCTGCCGAGTTGCCGATCGGCATCGTGACGGCTTTCATCGGGGCGCCGTTTTTCCTGTTTCTGCTGGTTCGAGGCCGCCCCTGATGATGAAAGCCGACAACATCAGCGTTCATCGGGATGGCAAGTCTGTGTTGGCCGATGTCAGCCTGACACTGGAGCCAGGACGCATGCTGGGCGTTTTGGGGCCGAACGGTGCTGGCAAGAGCACGCTGCTGGGCGCATTGTGTGGAGAGCTGAAAACCTCCCATGGGCAGCTTTGGCTGGACGGGCAGGCACTGTCGCATTGGTCGGGGCAGGCGCGGGCCAGACGGCTGGCGGTGCTGCCGCAGAGTTCGACCCTGAGTTTTGCGTTCAAGGTTCAGGAAGTGGTCGCGATGGGCCGCTTGCCCCACGACAGTGGCCGGGAGCGCGACGCCGAAATCGTTCAGGCCTCGCTTGAAGCGGCAGACGCCTGGCATTTGCAGGATCGCAGTTACCTCGCGCTGTCGGGCGGGGAGCGTCAGCGGGTCCACCTGGCCCGAGTGCTGGCGCAACTGTGGCCAGGCGAGGGTGGGCAAACGTTGTTGCTGGATGAGCCGACGTCGATGCTCGACCCATTGCATCAGCACACGACGTTGCAGGCCGTGCGTGAATTTGCCGATCGCGGCGGCGCGGTCATGGTGATCCTCCACGATCTCAACCTGGCCGCACGTTATTGTGACCGGTTGTTGCTGCTGGAGGCCGGGCGTCCTTATGCGTTGGGGGCGCCGGATGATGTGCTTACGCCGGATGCGCTCAAGGCGGTGTTTGGTCTTGATGTGTTGGTGCAGCGCCATCCGGAGCGGGGGCACCCTCTGATCATCGCGCGCTGAGCAAGGAGTTCGTGTGCGTCGTTATCTGCTGTTCTTGCTGGTGTTGTCCTTGGTGAGCGCCTGCCAGTCGCTCCCACCGTTACCGCCTCTCCCGACCTGGCAGAGCCCTGAAGGGCGCGAGCATGTGGATCTGGGCATGATCAGGGACTTGAACACCGGGCAAACGCTGACGCCGCAACAACTGGTCACCCGCTTGGCGGTTGTGCCGCGCGTGCTGGTAGGGGAGCAACACGACAACCCTGATCATCACGCGCTGGAACTGTGGCTGCTGCAGGCGCTGGGCAATCAGCGCCCACAAGGCAGTCTGCTGCTTGAAATGCTGACGCCAGATCAGCAATCGAGCGTCGATGCTGTGCAGCGGGGCATCCAACAAGGCCAGTATCCGTCCGATCTTGAGCACGCACTGAGCTGGCAAAAGGGCTGGAACTGGGCGTTGTATGGCCCGGTGATGCGTTTCGCGCTGACCCAGTCGTATCCGGTGCTGGGGGCGAATCTGGGGGCGGAAGAGGTCGGTGCGATTTATCACCAGCGTCCGGTACTGAGTGGCACCTTTTCGACCCGCGACTCTGTGCGTGAAGCGCTTCTGTCGCAGGTTCGGGCATCCCACTGCGGCATGCTTCCCGAAGACGCACTGCCTGCAATGCTGGCGATTCAACAACAGCGAGACCGGCGAATGGCCCATCGCGTAGCGGAAGCGCCGACACCCGCATTGTTGTTTGCCGGCAGCTATCACGTCAGAAAGGACCTGGGCGTTCCATTGCACATGGCTGATCTGGGCAGCCCCGAGGCGCCCGTCGTGTTGCTGCTCGTTCAGGTCGGCACTGATGTCGAGCCCGGCAGCGCTGATTTCGTCTGGTACACCGCTGCGTTGCCGGATCAAGACTACTGTGCGCAAATGCGTGCGCCTTCTCAATGAGGGTGTTGTGGTCTTTGCAGGCAAAGTCCTAAGGACATTTCTTATAGTTGCGTAGGCTCGCTCTTGGACGCATCTGCGGGCGTCCACGCGTCCTCACTCTGGATTATTGTCGCTCCTCGAAACTGATCGGGTATCAAGGAGCGAGGCATGAACAGGGTGTGCGAAAGTGATGAAGAGGTGGCGCTAAAGGCGTTGGGGTTGCTGGAGCTGACGTCGTTGAATGCAGACGACTCTCCCGAACGCATCATCGCGTTGTGCGAGCGGGCGCTGACCCCGGTTGGCAACGTCGCAGCCGTCTGTGTGTCATCCAGGTTTGCCGGTCTGGCACGAAGGACACTCGATACGTTGCGTGCCCGAGAAGTCAAAGTTGTGGCAGCGGTCAACTTTCCGAGTGGAGGTGCTTCGATTGCAATGGCGGAATCGGAAGTCCAGTCGGCTCTTCAGGTCGGCGTGGATGAGGTCGATCTGGTGTATCCCTTCCATGCACAGTTGGCGGGAAACAAGCAGATTGGCAGTGAAATGATCGCAGCATGTCGGGCCAAATGCGGACAGCGTGCAATGCTCACTGTCACCCTGGAAACCGGCGTACTGCGTGATCCGCAGATCATCCACAGTGTTTGCCATACCTCGATCCGTGAAGGGGCCGCCTTTCTCAAAACCAGCACGGGCAAACAGATTGTCAGTGCGACACCTCAAGCCGCTCGCATTCTGATGGAGGCGATTGCCGAGCTGGGTTCTCAGGTGGGACTCAAGGCGTCTGGCAATGTACGTACGCTGGATGAGGCTCGCAGTTACCTGGAAATGTCCCAGGCCCGGTTCGGTACTGGCTGGCTGCAACCGGAGAGATTGCGATTGGGCGCCAACAGTCTGCTGGACGACCTGCTTGCGCATTTGGGGGTTCGCCCGTAAGGGTGATACAAAAACTTCGGGCAAAAAAAGACCCGGCAAAAAGCCGGGTCAAAAACCGTGATTAGCCTGATGAGGAGATAATCTGAGAGTCCGAACCAAGGAGCCTTTCAGGTTACCAGCCAGTCTCGCGACCGGATGTGATAATCATAGTGATTCTCATTTGTAAGTCAACAGGCTTTTTAAAACTATTTTTTTGCTCCGTTTGCGGGGGGTATTGAGGCTTCCTGATCAAGCCTGATGAGTTGCCGGTTGAGTGACGCTTTCAACTCGCTGGGCAAATCACACCAGTGACGGTCACATAATGCGCCTTCGAGGGCATAAAGCAGGGTTCTCGAGGCGCTGAAGCCGCGGTTTTTGACCGCGTGATAGGCGTGGATGGCGCCGAGGCGTCGCAGATCGGTCGCGTTGTGAATACCGGATGCGTGTAACCATTGAGCAGAGGTTTTACCCAGATTTTTCATCCTTAGCAGTTCGTCGTCCATGATGCCTCCTGGCATGAGTTGTCTATTCGGTGGTGCTTTCTCTGACTCGTAAGAACTGCCGATACAAGTCGTGAATCAAGTGTAGTTGCGTGCAGGGCGGCCTTTCGCGCAGGTACGGGGAGATTGCGGCTCAGGTGCCGGACGGTAGCTTCAAACGAGGGGCGTCAATTGACACAAGCCCGGCATGGCCGCGCATGCAGGGCAGGAGAGAGGTGTCGCGCAGGTGTCGCAACCAGCCGTCAGCGAGTGCGATAGCGCAGGCGAGTACCGAAATTGACCGACATAAGGATTTCGTCAGCGCTCAGTTCAGCCGGGAAATAGGCCCCGGAAATCTGGGCATGAGCGATGCTGGCGCCTTCGAGGGACGCTGTGCGGAAGTCGACACCACGCAAGTCCGCCGAGCGGAAGTAGGCGTCGGTGAAGTCGATTTCATCGGCATTCAGATCGCGAAGGTCCAAGCCCCGAAAATCCCCGCCGGCCAAGTCAATCGGGCCGTTTTTAGGACGCTGAAGATTAAAGGCGTTCACGTCATCTTTTCGCAGCAAGGCGAAGAGCGGCGAGTCGAGCTGTTTGGGCTGGGTCATCTTGGCGTCACCTTGTTGGAATTCTGACGCCATTATAATGCCACCACTATCGAGCCGTGAAGAGACCCTCTTCACGATTCGATAATTCAGTCCGGCTTAGAGGCCTGGCAGGCACTGGCGGATGTCCGTTACCAGCTTGTCCAGATCCCCGCTGATGTTGGTCTCCACGTGGCGGCTGCGCAACGTTTCGTCAGGAGTCAGTGGTTCGCGGCTCGCCAATTGCGCCTCGATAACTTCCATCGTTGCGTCGGAAGGATCCTCATTCTGCGCCTGACGTTGCGCCAGCCAACCTTCGATAACGGCTTTTGGAGCGGAGCAATCGAGAATCAGGAAGGGGGCGCCAATGGCTTCAGCAATCTGTGCCGTAGCCTGGCGTTGGGCAAGTTTCAGATAAGTGGCATCGACCACCACCGGGAAGCCTGCGCGCAGCACGACTGCGGCCAGCTCGTTCAGGCGCTGGTAGGTTTTCGCACTCACGTGCGCCGAGTACAGGTCCTGGCTCTCGCCGAACAGACGCTTGCGCTCTACGTCCGAGCGCAGGCGGATGGCGCCCAGCGCCTCAACCAGACGCATAGCGACATGGCTTTTGCCCACGGCGGAAACGCCGTGGGTAATGGCCAGGAAATTCGAAGGAATTGCGCTGTAGCTTTCTGCCAGGTTGGCGTAGTTGCGGTACTGGCGCAGCGTGGCAGCGCGCTGAATGTTATCGGTGTCGGGTTGCAGGCTGAACAGCGCCACTTTCGCTCGCACCAGTGCACGATAAGCCTTATAGAAATTCAGCAGCTCCAGGCCTGCGTAATCGCCGGTGTACTCCAGGTACTGACTGATCAGGCGGCGCGACAGGCTTTTCAGGCCGCGGTCTTCCAAGTCCATCGCAAGGAAACCGATATCGGCGTAAACGTCGGTCATGCGGAACGGTTCGTTGAATTCGATACAGTCGAAAATCACCACCTTGCCGTCGATCAACGTGATGTTGCCCAGATGAATGTCACCGTGGCATTCGCGAATGAAGCCGTCCTGCTTGCGTTGGGCCAGCAGGGGCTTGAGACGATCGAAACTGGTGTTGGCCCACGCTTCCAGTGCCTGCAACTGAACCAGGTCGGCCTTATCGCTGAGGAAAGGCAGGATCTGTTCGAAGTTCTGGGTCACGGGAGCCATCACGCTCTCGGGCGAACCCAGCACGTTTTCCGTGAGCACGCGTGGGGCACTGATATGGAAATCGGCGATTTGACGCGCCATGTCATCGATATGGGCGGTCGTCAGCTCGCCCTTGGCCTGTAGCGTGCTGAGCAGACCGTCTTGAGAGAACTGGCGCATTTTCAGCACGTACTCGATAGGCTCACCTGTGCCGCCCAGTTGGGGGGCTTCAGCGGTGCCGGTGACGGGCAACACTTCCAGATACAAATTGTCGGTCAGGCGCTGGTTGAGCTTCAGTTCCTGTTCGCAGAAGTGGCCACGCGCCGCCAGTGTGGTGAAATCGAGGAAGCCGAAGTTCATCGGCTTTTTGATCTTGTAGACGTAGGGACCTGTGAGCAATACCCAGGAAATGTGCGTCTCGATGACCTGAAACTGGTCCACAGGGTGGTCGAACAGGGCAGGATTTTGCAGCGCTGCTATCAGAGTCTGGCTCACGGACGGTCCTTGAAAGGTGGTAAGTCGATATTGATGTGACTAAAGGTGGCCATTATGGCCGCTCGGCGCATTGCTGAAAACCGCTAAGAGGGTGGTCTGCCGACGGCTTTGAAAGTGCGTATAATCCGCCGCCATGACTCGATCCCGCACTTCAAAAAAAGCCCCGAAACCCACCAATAGCCGCCTGCGCAGCCTGTTGGGCTGGGTCCTCAAACTCAGCCTCGTCGGGCTGGTGGTACTGGCCTGCTTCGCCGTTTACCTCGACTCCATCGTGCAGGAAAAATTCTCCGGCAAGCGCTGGACGATCCCCGCCAAGGTCTATGCACGTCCGCTGGAACTGTTCGTCGGCCAGAAACTGTCGCGTGACGACTTCCTGATCGAGCTCGACGCACTGGGTTATCGCCGTGAAAGCGTTGCCAACGGGCCGGGCGCGGCGTCGGTGAACGGCAACAACGTCGACCTGAACACCCGTGGCTTTCAGTTTTATGAAGGCGCGGACCCCGCTCAGCAGATTCACGTGCGCTTTTCCGGCGATTACGTCGCCGATCTGACCGCCGCCAACGGCTCCAAACTGGCCGTGGCCCGCCTTGAGCCGCTGTTGATCGGTGGGTTGTACCCGAAAAACCTCGAAGACCGGATTCTGATCAAGCTGGATCAGGCGCCGCCGTACCTGCTCGATACGCTGGTCACGGTGGAAGACCGCGATTTTTATCATCACTTCGGGGTGTCACCGAAGTCGATCGCCCGTGCTTTTTGGGTCAACGCCTCGGCGGGCCAGATGCGCCAGGGTGGTTCGACGCTGACCCAGCAGTTGGTGAAGAACTTCTACCTGACCAACGAACGTAGCCTCACGCGCAAACTGACTGAAGCCATGATGGCTATCCTGCTGGAGATCCACTACAGCAAGCAGGAGATCCTTGAGGCGTACCTCAACGAAGTTTTCGTCGGTCAGGATGGGCAGCGTGCGGTACACGGTTTTGGTCTGGCCAGTCAGTATTTCTTCAGTCAGCCACTTTCTGAACTGAAGCTGCATCAGGTTGCGCTGTTGGTCGGGCTGGTCAAAGGGCCCTCCTATTACAACCCGCGGCGCAATCCGGATCGCGCCCTTGAACGCCGTAATCTGGTGCTCGATTTGCTTGAACAGCAGGGTGTCGCCACGCCTGAAGCCGTTGCCGCCGCGAAGAAAATGCCATTGGGCGTGACCAAAACCGGTTCGTTGGCAGACAGTTCGTTCCCGGACTTCCTCGATCTGGTCAAGCGTCAGTTGCGTCAGGACTACCGTGATGAAGACTTGACCGAAGAAGGCCTGCGTATTTTCACCAGTTTCGATCCGATCCTGCAGATGAAGTCCGAGGCCGCCGTTCGCGAAAGCTTCGCCAAGATCGCAGGGCGCAAAGGCGCGGACGAAATGGAAACGGCGATGGTCGTGACCAACCCGGAAACAGGTGAAGTTCAAGCGTTGATCGGCAGCCGTCAGGCCGGGTTTGCGGGCTTCAACCGCGCTCTGGATGCGGTGCGTCCGATTGGCTCGCTGGTCAAACCGGCCATTTACCTGACAGCGCTGGAGCGTCCGCAGCAATACACGCTCACCAGTTGGGTGCCGGACGAGCCGTTCCAGGTCAAAGGTGCCGATGGCCAGATCTGGAAGCCGCAGAACTTCGATCACAAGGCCCATGGCAATATCTTTCTGTACCAAGGGCTGGCGCATTCCTACAACCTGTCCAGCGCCAAGCTGGGGTTGGATCTGGGCGTGCCGAACGTCTTCAAGACACTCACCAAGTTGGGTGTAACACGTGACTGGCCGACGTTCCCGTCGATGCTGCTGGGGGCGGGAGCGTTGAGTCCGATTGAAGTCGCGACCATGTACCAGACCATCGCCAGTGGCGGTTTCAATACCCCGTTGCGCGGGATTCGCAGCGTGTTGACGGCGGAAGGTGAGCCACTCAAGCGTTACCCGTTCCAGATTCAACAGCGCTTCGATCCGGGTTCCATCTATTTATTGCAGAACGCCATGCAGCGTGTGATGCGCGAAGGCACCGGCAAGTCGGTGTACAACGTGTTGCCAGGTACGCTGAATCTGGCAGGCAAGTCCGGTACGACCAACGATTCCAGAGACAGCTGGTTCGCCGGCTTCAGTCAGGATTTGCTGGCGATTGTCTGGATGGGGCGCGACGATAACGGCAAGACGCCATTCACGGGGGCGACGGGGGCGTTGCAGATCTGGACCACCTTCATGAAGAAGGCCGATCCACTGCCGCTGGACATGGCTATGCCCGATAACGTCGTGATGGCCTGGGTCAATGCATCGACCGGGCAGGGCACTGATGCAAGCTGCCCAGGCGCGGTACAGATGCCGTATATTCGCGGCAGTGAGCCGCAACCCGGCCCGACGTGTGGTGGCCCGACAGCCCCTGCCGAATCGGTGATGGACTGGGTCAAAGGCTGGTTGAACTAAGCGAAGAGGGTGTGAAGTGAACAAGTGGTGGATTCCGGCTTTAACGGCCCTGGCTTTGCTCAACGGTTGTGCGACGCAGACACGCAGTAACATTCCTGTCGTGGATTCCGGCTCGCGCGTTTCCAATAGCGAGCGCGTCTCAGCCAATCGCAACAACACCTACCGTGCGCCTGTGCAACAGAATCAGGCGCCGCAAGCGCTTGATCAGGATTCGGGTGTGACGGTGATGGTGCCGGGCGGGGCGGGTGCCGCACCGATTTCGACGTTCGTACCGCCGACTTCTGCGCCGATCAGCACAAGCCCTGTCGGCGCTTCGTCGGGCAGCCAGGCGCCGATCAACAACACCTACACGCCACCTGCCGCCACGACCAATACGTACACTATGCCGTCCTCGGCGCCGACCGGTATTCCTTCGGCCTCCAGCGGTGGTCTATCGGCTGACGAGCAGCTCGACGGCCCGGTGCTTGCCTTGCTGACCACGGCTCAGCAACAGCAGAGCAGCGGCGACCTCAACGGTGCTTCTTCCAGTCTTGAGCGTGCTCAACGTGTCGCGCCACGTGAGCCTCAAGTCCTTTATCGTCTGGCGCAGGTGCGTCTGGCTCAAGGCGATGCACCTCAGGCCGAGCAACTTGCCCGTCGAGCGCTGACCCTTTCGAACGGGCGCGCGGATCTGCAAGCCAGCCTCTGGGGCCTGATCGCTCAGGCGCGCGAGAAGCAGGGCGACGCAGCGGGCGCTGCACTGGCTCGGCAGAAGGCGAATGGATAAGCGATTTCCCCAAGTGGCCGATCAACTGTTGTTGATCGAGCGTGAGCTGCGTGTTCTGGACTGGTGGAGCGAGCTGCCGCCGAGCGACGACGCGCTGGCGAGCCGCGAGCCTTTTTGCGTCGATACGCTGGATTTTCACCAGTGGCTGCAATGGATCTTCCTGCCCAGGATGAAAATCATTCTGGAGCAGGATATGGCGTTGCCGAATGCGTCGGGCATTCTGGAAATGGCGCAGATGGTCTATGCGGGCCAAGCCCAGAAAACGCGCCAGTTACAGGCGTTGCTGGCGCAGTTCGATCGCCTGATTACCGAGGCTTCCTGATCATCAGTTGCACGTGTCGTCGATGGACGTCTTGACCTCGGCGATGCGTGCCTGGCGTTCCTCTTCCGTGAAGCGCTTGAATTCCCCATTCACCTCCTCACGAACTCGCGGGTTGTTCTGCAACTGGGCGAGATTGGTGCGCTGGCGTTCGCAATAGTCCTTTCGCTTGGCTTCTTGCGCGGCCACCTGCTTTTTGACCTTGGCGTCCACGGCTTGCTGCTCCTGATTGGAATCAGGTTGCACGGGGGCGGCGGGGGGAGGCGTGACCGGTTTCTGGGATTCGATTTCCTGAGAGGGTTGCCCGGCAGGGGGCTGGGCGTCGAAGTGCGTGACGCCTTGAGCGTCCACCCATTTATAAATCTGGGCGGCCTGACCAGTGGCAGGACCAACTGCCAGCGTCAGCGTGGCAGCGAGCATCATCCAGCGCATACGGCTTCCTTCATTTCGTTTGCTGTGCGGTTGAAACCTACCACAAGCAGGTAACAACGACCTCATTCGGTGCTTTTTCGGGGGTCGTGAGTGAAGAAAGCGCATGGATGACTTGACTTGAGAGGGGCGAATCAGAACAATCCAAAGTCCGCTGTAGAGGGACTGCCAGAAGCAGACCGTCTCAGCAGATCATGAGGCGCACACCCGCGTCGACCTGTTACACCCGCAACGCGTTACCTCGCGCTGGGTGGGAAGACCTCGAAACACTTAAGGGGCGATCCCAATACTTGCTCAGTCAGTGCTGACGTAGTCGGCGACCACCGTCGCTCATGCTCTGCTGGCAGTAAACCTATTAAGACCCGTCTCCTCTTTTGTGGACGGTATTCTGGCGTTTTAGAGGTGAACAACGTGGAGCTTTTATCTGGCGCTGAAATGGTCGTCCGCTTTTTGCGTGACGAAGGCGTTGAGCATATCTATGGGTACCCCGGCGGTGCCCTTCTGCATATTTACGATGCGCTGTTCAAAGAACCGGCCGTGAGCCACATCCTCGTTCGTCACGAACAGGCTGCCACTCACATGGCGGACGGTTATGCGCGCGCTACCGGTAAAGCAGGTGTGGTACTGGTGACCTCAGGTCCCGGTGCAACCAACGCCATCACCGGTATCGCGACGGCCTACATGGACTCGATTCCGATGGTCGTACTGTCGGGACAGGTTCCAAGCACGATGGTCGGCACCGACGCCTTCCAGGAAACCGACATGATCGGTATCTCCCGCCCAATCGTGAAGCACAGCTTCATGATCAAGCACCCGTCGGAAATCCCGGAAGTGCTGAAGAAGGCGTTCTATCTGGCGCAGTCCGGCCGCCCTGGTCCTGTCGTTGTCGATATTCCGAAAGACATGACCAACCCGGCTGAGAAGTTCGAATACGTGTTCCCGAAAAAAGCCAAGCTGCGCTCCTACAGCCCGGCTGTTCGTGGTCACTCGGGTCAGATCCGCAAAGCGGTGGAAATGCTGCTCGCTGCCAAGCGTCCAGTTATCTACTCCGGTGGTGGCGTGGTCATGGGCAACGGTTCCGCACCACTGACCGAACTGGCCCAACTGCTGAACGCTCCGGTCACCAACACTCTGATGGGGCTGGGCGCCTACCCGGGCACCGATCGTCAGTTCGTGGGCATGCTGGGTATGCACGGCAGCTACACCGCCAACCTGACCATGCACCATGCAGACGTGATTCTGGCCGTCGGCGCGCGTTTTGATGACCGCGTCATCAACGGTGCGGCGCGCTTCTGCCCTGGTGCGAAGATCATCCATATCGACATCGACCCAGCGTCGATCTCCAAGACCATCAAGGCAGACGTGCCAATCGTGGGTCCTGTGGAGAGCGTGCTGACCGAAATGGTGGCGACCCTCAAGGAAATCGGCGAGACCCCTAACAAGGAGTCCGTTGCGACCTGGTGGAAGCAGATCGACGAATGGCGTGCGGGCGGCGACCTGTTCCCGTACAACCGAGGCGATGGCAGCCTGATCAAGCCGCAAACCGTGATCGAAACCCTGTGCGAAGTCACCAAGGGCGATGCTTATGTGTCCTCCGACGTGGGTCAGCACCAGATGTTCGCGGCGCAGTACTACCGTTTCAACAAGCCTAATCGCTGGATCAACTCCGGTGGTCTGGGCACCATGGGCTTCGGTCTGCCGGCCGCCATGGGTGTTGCACTGAGCTTCCCGGATGCCCACGTCGCCTGTGTGACGGGTGAGGGCAGCATCCAGATGAACATTCAGGAACTGTCGACCTGCCTGCAGTACAACCTGCCGGTCAAGATCATCCTGCTCAACAACGGTGTGCTTGGCATGGTTCGTCAGTGGCAGGACATGAGCTACAGCGGCCGTCACTCGCACTCCTACATGGAGTCGTTGCCTGATTTCGTGAAGCTGGTCGAAGCCTATGGTCACGTCGGGATGAAGATCACCGATCTGAAAGACCTGAAGCCGAAGATGGAAGAAGCGTTCGCGATGAAAGACCGTCTGGTGTTCCTCGACATCCAGGTCGACGTTGCCGAGCACGTCTATCCGATGCAGATCAGAGACGGCTCGATGCGTGACATGTGGCTGAGCAAGACGGAGCGTACCTAACATGCGGCACATCATTTCGCTTTTGCTGGAAAACGAACCGGGTGCTCTGTCGCGCGTCGTCGGCCTGTTTTCGCAGCGTAACTACAACATCGAAAGCCTGACGGTGGCGCCGACCGAAGACTCGACCCTGTCGCGTCTGACGCTGACCACCGTGGGCCATGATGAAGTGATCGAGCAGATCACCAAGAACCTCAACAAGCTGGTTGAAGTGGTCAAGCTGGTCGATCTGTCGGAGAGTGCTCACATCGAGCGCGAACTGATGCTGATCAAGGTCAAGGCCACTGGCGCACAGCGCGCGGAGATCAAGCGCACCACGGACATTTTCCGTGGCCAGATCGTTGATGTTTCCAGCAGTGTCTACACCGTGCAGCTGACAGGGACGAGCGACAAACTGGATAGCTTTATTCAGGCCATTGGCACCACCGCCATCCTGGAAACCGTACGCAGCGGCGTCACGGGCATTGCCCGTGGCGACAAAGTGCTGAGCATCTAACCCACACATTTAGCGAATGGCCTGAACGGCCAAGATAACAGGGGAATTTCATGAAAGTTTATTACGACAAAGACTGCGACCTTTCGATCATCCAGGGCAAAAAAGTAGCCATCATTGGTTACGGCTCCCAAGGCCACGCTCAAGCGTGCAACCTGAAAGACTCCGGCGTCGATGTCACCATCGGTCTGCGCAAAGGTTCGGCAACCGTCGCCAAAGCTGAGGCCCATGGCCTGAAAGTGACTGACGTTGCGACCGCTGTGGCTGCTGCCGATCTGGTCATGATCCTGACCCCTGACGAATTCCAGGGCCGTCTGTACAAAGACGAAATCGAGCCGAACATCAAGAAAGGCGCCACCCTCGCCTTCTCCCACGGCTTCGCGATTCACTACAACCAGGTCGTGCCACGTGCTGACCTGGACGTGATCATGATCGCGCCAAAAGCGCCAGGTCACACCGTACGTACCGAATTCGTCAAAGGCGGCGGTATCCCTGACCTGATCGCTATCTACCAAGACGCTTCGGGCAACGCCAAGAACGTCGCTCTGTCCTACGCTTCGGGCGTTGGCGGTGGCCGCACCGGCATCATCGAAACCACGTTCAAAGACGAAACTGAAACCGACCTGTTCGGCGAGCAAGCCGTACTGTGCGGCGGTACCGTCGAGCTGGTCAAAGCCGGTTTCGAAACCCTGGTCGAAGCGGGCTACGCGCCAGAAATGGCTTACTTCGAGTGCCTGCACGAACTGAAGCTGATCGTTGACCTCATGTACGAAGGCGGTATCGCCAACATGAACTATTCGATCTCCAACAACGCCGAATACGGCGAGTACGTGACCGGCCCTGAAGTCATCAACGCCGAATCCCGTCAGGCCATGCGCAACGCTCTGAAGCGCATCCAGGACGGCGAATACGCGAAGATGTTCATCGCTGAAGGCGCGAGCAACTACCCATCGATGACCGCCAAGCGCCGCAACAACAAGGCCCACGGCATCGAAATCATCGGCGAGCAACTGCGCTCGATGATGCCTTGGATCGCGAAGAACAAAATCGTCGACCAGACCAAAAACTAAGATTCTCTGAATCTGGTTTCGGTGTAAGAAAGAACGCGACCTTAAGGTCGCGTTTTTTCGTTATGGGGACTCATCTGGTATAAAGCAGCATCGTTTGCTGCCGCGTGTTGCTGCGAGCATTTGTCGAAAATTCATAGCTGCAAGGTATTGTCCATGAGCGAACGTCCTGAGCCGAACAAGGCCTCTGACGCCGAAAGCCTGCTACCGATCGATGAACATATAGAAGAAGGGCATGACGCCGAGGGCCGCAAGGTCCGTCATCGCGGTATCTATCTACTGCCGAACCTGTTCACCACGGCTAACCTGTTTGCCGGGTTCTACGCCATCATCAGCGCGATGAGTGCACAAAGTGCGCTGAGTGCGGGGGATGCCGCGGGAGCGAGCAAGTACTTCGCCTTTTCTGCCATCGCCATCTTCGTCGCGATGGTGCTGGATGGGCTGGATGGGCGTGTTGCGCGGATGACCAACACTCAAAGTGCATTTGGTGCCGAGTATGATTCCCTGTCTGACATGGTCGCTTTTGGCGTGGCGCCTGCGTTGCTGGCCTTCGGCTGGGCGTTGGGCGACATGGGCAAAGTGGGCTGGATGGTTGCCTTTATCTATGTTGCCGGGGCCGCGCTACGTCTGGCGCGCTTCAATACCCAAGTCGGTAAAGCTGACAAGCGTTACTTTATTGGCCTGGCGAGTCCTGCGGCTGCCGGGGTTGTAGCGGGCACAGTCTGGGCGTTCAGCGATTACGGCATCCAGGGTTCCAAGTTGTCGTTCCTCGTCGCGTTGCTGGTTGCGGCGGCTGGCATGTTGATGGTCAGCAATATCAAGTACAACAGTTTCAAGGAACTGGACCTCAAAGGGCGCGTGCCTTTCGTTGCGATTCTGGCGGTCGTCCTGGTATTTGCTGTGGTGTTCAGCGATCCGCCGCGCATCCTGCTGTTGATTTTCCTAGGCTATGCGGCCTCGGGACCGATTCAGTATCTGCTGCGCCTGCGTCGTCATAAATAGCGTTATAGATTCATTTCACACCGAACTGCGCAGCCTATAAGGTGGAGTCATTCACCTTGGCTGCGGAGTCGCCATGCTTATCAAAGTCCCTTGCGCATCCGATTGCAAAGAGTCGGATGTCACGCCTGAATCCATCTACCTTTCACGCCGTGCTGTCTTGGGCGCCTCACTGGCAGGGATTGCTGTTGGTGCACTGCCGTCATGGGCGCAAGCTGCCGATGTGTCGCAATACGCCGGGGTCGAGGCCGGGAACGCGCCGAACTGGTTCAAGGAAAAATTGCCCACGACCCGGTGGCAGGCTGTGACCGTTCAGAACGAAGCCATTACGCCCTTCAAAGACGCGACTCACTACAACAACTTCTATGAATTCGGCACTGACAAGGGGGATCCTGCTCAGAACGCCGGGTCGTTGAAAACCGAACCGTGGACTGTTGTGGTCGATGGAGAAGTGGGTAAGCCGGGGCGCTATGCGCTGGAAGACTTCATGAAGCCCTATCAACTGGAGGAGCGCATCTATCGTCTGCGTTGTGTGGAGGCGTGGTCGATGGTGATTCCATGGATGGGCTTCCCTCTCGCTGAATTGCTCAAGCAGGTCGAACCCAAGGCAAATGCCAAATACATTCGTTTTGAAACGCTGCAGGATCCGAAGGTCATGCCGGGTCAGAGATCTGGCTTTGCACTTATCGATTGGCCCTATATCGAGGGGCTGAGACTGGATGAGGCGATGAATCCATTGGCGATTCTCGCGGTGGGAATGTATGGCCGTGAGTTGCCGAATCAGAACGGCGCACCTCTGCGCTTGGTCGTGCCGTGGAAATACGGTTTTAAAAGCGTGAAATCCATCGTCCGTGTCAGTCTCGTCAGCGAGCAACCCAGAACTACCTGGCAGAGCATTGCGGCGAACGAATATGGCTTCTATGCCAATGTGAACCCGGCGGTCGATCATCCGCGCTGGACGCAGGCGCATGAACGCAGGCTACCCAGTGGCCTGTTCAGTCCCAATATCCGGCAAACGGAAATGTTCAATGGCTATGGAGAGCAGGTCGCCTCTCTCTATGCGGGTATGGATCTGCGGAAGAATTATTGATGCGTTATTTGTTATGGCGATTGGCGGTTTTCATTGCTGTATGCGTTCCCCCGGTAGTCTGGCTGCATAAAGCGTGGATTCTTGATCTGGGGCCTGACCCTGGAAAAGCGCTGGTAGACCTGTTCGGTCTGGGGACGCTGGTGTTGCTGTTGATCACGCTGGCGATGACGCCGCTGCAGCGGGTCACTGGTTGGGCGGGGTGGGTGATCGTCCGGCGCCAGTTGGGGCTGTGGTGCTTTACCTATGCAGTGCTGCACATGCTGGGGTATGGCTTCTTCATTCTAGGGTTTGACTGGGCTCAGTTAGGTGTCGAACTGGTCAAGCGCCCCTACATTATTGTGGGTAGCCTTGCGTTTGTTGGCTTGCTAGTGCTGGCGGTTACTTCCAATCGGTATAGCCAGCGTCGTTTGGGGGCGAAGTGGAAGAAGCTGCATCGGCTGGTTTATCCCATACTCGGGCTTGGATTGCTGCATATGCTATGGATCGTCAGGGCTGACCTCAAAGAGTGGGCCATTTATGCAGGGATCGGGAGCGTGTTGTTGGTCCTGAGAATTCCCGTAATTGCTGGGCATATCCCGCGGCTCTCGGGTAAAACAAGCAGCCGCTGTAACAAAAGTTTAAATTAGTGCTTGACGCCCCTGCAGATGTCTCTATAATTCGCCCCACTTCCGGCGCAGTCGGAACCTAAAACTCCTTGTAGATCAACGAGTTAACGGTTTCTAGATAGGGTTGGAAGTGCTTCGGTTTTCCGGCTTGGCTCGAATCGAAAGCGGTGAAAAAAGGGTGTTGACAGCAGCGAGTAACGCTGTAGAATTCGCCTCCCGCTAACGTGAGATGCCAAATCGAACGAAGCGCAAGTGGTTGAAGTTGAAAAAGAAATTTTGAAAACTTCTGAAAATAACCGCTTGACAAGATGAGACGCTGCTGTAGAATGCGCGCCTCGGTTGAGACGAAAGATTCTTGACCAACCGCTCTTTAACAACTGAATCAAGCAATTCGTGTGGGTGCTTGCGCTGTAAGACTGAAGTCAACAGATTATCAGCATCGCAAATTACTCCACGAGAAATCATGGTTTAACCAACGATTGCTGAGCCAAGTTTATAGGGTTTTCTCAAAACCCGATTGCAGTATTGAACTGAAGAGTTTGATCATGGCTCAGATTGAACGCTGGCGGCAGGCCTAACACATGCAAGTCGAGCGGATGAAGGGAGCTTGCTCTCTGATTCAGCGGCGGACGGGTGAGTAATGCCTAGGGATCTGCCTGGTAGTGGGGGACAACGTCTCGAAAGGGACGCTAATACCGCATACGTCCTACGGGAGAAAGTGGGGGCTCTTCGGACCTCACGCTATCAGATGAGCCTAGGTCGGATTAGCTAGTTGGTGAGGTAATGGCTCACCAAGGCGACGATCCGTAACTGGTCTGAGAGGATGATCAGTCACACTGGAACTGAGACACGGTCCAGACTCCTACGGGAGGCAGCAGTGGGGAATATTGGACAATGGGCGAAAGCCTGATCCAGCCATGCCGCGTGTGTGAAGAAGGTCTTCGGATTGTAAAGCACTTTAAGTTGGGAGGAAGGGCAGTAAGTTAATACCTTGCTGTTTTGACGTTACCGACAGAATAAGCACCGGCTAACTCTGTGCCAGCAGCCGCGGTAATACAGAGGGTGCAAGCGTTAATCGGAATTACTGGGCGTAAAGCGCGCGTAGGTGGTTTGTTAAGTTGGATGTGAAAGCCCCGGGCTCAACCTGGGAACTGCATCCAAAACTGGCAAGCTAGAGTAGGGCAGAGGGTGGTGGAATTTCCTGTGTAGCGGTGAAATGCGTAGATATAGGAAGGAACACCAGTGGCGAAGGCGACCACCTGGGCTCATACTGACACTGAGGTGCGAAAGCGTGGGGAGCAAACAGGATTAGATACCCTGGTAGTCCACGCCGTAAACGATGTCAACTAGCCGTTGGAATCCTTGAGATTTTAGTGGCGCAGCTAACGCATTAAGTTGACCGCCTGGGGAGTACGGCCGCAAGGTTAAAACTCAAATGAATTGACGGGGGCCCGCACAAGCGGTGGAGCATGTGGTTTAATTCGAAGCAACGCGAAGAACCTTACCAGGCCTTGACATCCAGTGAACTTACCAGAGATGGTTTGGTGCCTTCGGGAACACTGAGACAGGTGCTGCATGGCTGTCGTCAGCTCGTGTCGTGAGATGTTGGGTTAAGTCCCGTAACGAGCGCAACCCTTGTCCTTAGTTACCAGCACGTTATGGTGGGCACTCTAAGGAGACTGCCGGTGACAAACCGGAGGAAGGTGGGGATGACGTCAAGTCATCATGGCCCTTACGGCCTGGGCTACACACGTGCTACAATGGTCGGTACAAAGGGTTGCCAAGCCGCGAGGTGGAGCTAATCCCATAAAACCGATCGTAGTCCGGATCGCAGTCTGCAACTCGACTGCGTGAAGTCGGAATCGCTAGTAATCGCGAATCAGAATGTCGCGGTGAATACGTTCCCGGGCCTTGTACACACCGCCCGTCACACCATGGGAGTGGGTTGCACCAGAAGTAGCTAGTCTAACCTTCGGGAGGACGGTTACCACGGTGTGATTCATGACTGGGGTGAAGTCGTAACAAGGTAGCCGTAGGGGAACCTGCGGCTGGATCACCTCCTTAATCGAAGACTCGGCTGCTTCGCAAGTTCCCACACGAATTGCTTGATTCATTGAAGAAGACGATAAGCAGAGCCTTTAATAGGTCTGTAGCTCAGTTGGTTAGAGCGCACCCCTGATAAGGGTGAGGTCGGCAGTTCAAATCTGCCCAGACCTACCAGTTCCCTGGGGCCATAGCTCAGCTGGGAGAGCGCCTGCCTTGCACGCAGGAGGTCAGCGGTTCGATCCCGCTTGGCTCCACCATTTACTGGTTTGCCGCTGCTTGTGTTGCTTAAAGCTTAGAAATGAGCATTCCATCAGGCTGATGATGAATGTTGATTTCTGGTCTTTGATCAGATCGTTCTTTAAAAATTCGGGTATGTGATAGAAAGATAGACTGAAGGCCACTTTCACTGGTGGAACTTCAGGCTAAGGTAAAGTTTGTGAATAGCAAACTTTCGGCGAATGTCGTCTTCACAGTATAACCAGATTGCTTGGGGTTATATGGTCAAGTGAAGAAGCGCATACGGTGGATGCCTTGGCAGTCAGAGGCGATGAAAGACGTGGTAGCCTGCGAAAAGCTTCGGGGAGTCGGCAAACAGACTGTGATCCGGAGATGTCTGAATGGGGGAACCCAGCGGTCACAAGACCGTTATCTTGCACTGAATACATAGGTGCAAGAGGCGAACCAGGGGAACTGAAACATCTAAGTACCCTGAGGAAAAGAAATCAACCGAGATTCCCTTAGTAGTGGCGAGCGAACGGGGACCAGCCCTTAAGTTGATTTGAGGTTAGCGGAACGCTCTGGAAAGTGCGGCCATAGTGGGTGATAGCCCTGTACGCGAAAACCTCTTGTCAATGAAATCGAGTAGGACGGGGCACGAGAAACCTTGTCTGAACATGGGGGGACCATCCTCCAAGGCTAAATACTACTGACTGACCGATAGTGAACCAGTACCGTGAGGGAAAGGCGAAAAGAACCGCGGAGAGCGGAGTGAAATAGATCCTGAAACCGTATGCGTACAAGCAGTGGGAGCCTACTTTGTTAGGTGACTGCGTACCTTTTGTATAATGGGTCAGCGACTTATTTTCAGTGGCGAGCTTAACCGAATAGGGGAGGCGTAGCGAAAGCGAGTCTTAATAGGGCGTCTAGTCGCTGGGAATAGACCCGAAACCGGGCGATCTATCCATGGGCAGGTTGAAGGTTAGGTAACACTGACTGGAGGACCGAACCGACTACCGTTGAAAAGTTAGCGGATGACCTGTGGATCGGAGTGAAAGGCTAATCAAGCTCGGAGATAGCTGGTTCTCCTCGAAAGCTATTTAGGTAGCGCCTCATGTATCACTGTAGGGGGTAGAGCACTGTTTCGGCTAGGGGTCATCCCGACTTACCAAACCGATGCAAACTCCGAATACCTACAAGTGCCGAGCATGGGAGACACACGGCGGGTGCTAACGTCCGTCGTGAAAAGGAAACAACCCAGACCGTCAGCTAAGGTCCCAAAGTCATGGTTAAGTGGGAAACGATGTGGGAAGGCTTAGACAGCTAGGAGGTTGGCTTAGAAGCAGCCACCCTTTAAAGAAAGCGTAATAGCTCACTAGTCGAGTCGGCCTGCGCGGAAGATGTAACGGGGCTCAAACCATGCACCGAAGCTACGGGTATCACTTAGGTGATGCGGTAGAGGAGCGTTCTGTAAGCCTGTGAAGGTGAGTTGAGAAGCTTGCTGGAGGTATCAGAAGTGCGAATGCTGACATGAGTAACGACAATGGGTGTGAAAAACACCCACGCCGAAAGACCAAGGTTTCCTGCGCAACGTTAATCGACGCAGGGTTAGTCGGTCCCTAAGGCGAGGCTGAAAAGCGTAGTCGATGGAAAACAGGTTAATATTCCTGTACTTCCGGTTATTGCGATGGAGGGACGGAGAAGGCTAGGCCAGCCTGGCGTTGGTTGTCCAGGTTTAAGGTGGTAGGCTGAAATCTTAGGTAAATCCGGGGTTTCAAGGCCGAGAGCTGATGACGAGTGTTCTTTCGAACACGAAGTGGTTGATGCCATGCTTCCAAGAAAAGCTTCTAAGCTTCAGATAATCGGGAACCGTACCCCAAACCGACACAGGTGGTTAGGTAGAGAATACCAAGGCGCTTGAGAGAACTCGGGTGAAGGAACTAGGCAAAATGGCACCGTAACTTCGGGAGAAGGTGCGCCGGTGAGGGTGAAGGACTTGCTCCGTAAGCCCATGCCGGTCGAAGATACCAGGCCGCTGCGACTGTTTATTAAAAACACAGCACTCTGCAAACACGAAAGTGGACGTATAGGGTGTGACGCCTGCCCGGTGCCGGAAGGTTAATTGATGGGGTTAGCGAAAGCGAAGCTCTTGATCGAAGCCCCGGTAAACGGCGGCCGTAACTATAACGGTCCTAAGGTAGCGAAATTCCTTGTCGGGTAAGTTCCGACCTGCACGAATGGCGTAACGATGGCGGCGCTGTCTCCACCCGAGACTCAGTGAAATTGAAATCGCTGTGAAGATGCAGTGTATCCGCGGCTAGACGGAAAGACCCCGTGAACCTTTACTATAGCTTTGCACTGGACTTTGAATTTGCTTGTGTAGGATAGGTGGGAGGCTTTGAAGCGTGAACGCCAGTTTGCGTGGAGCCATCCTTGAAATACCACCCTGGCAACTTTGAGGTTCTAACTCAGGTCCGTCATCCGGATCGAGGACAGTGTATGGTGGGTAGTTTGACTGGGGCGGTCTCCTCCTAAAGAGTAACGGAGGAGTACGAAGGTGCGCTCAGACCGGTCGGAAATCGGTCGCAGAGTATAAAGGCAAAAGCGCGCTTGACTGCGAGACAGACACGTCGAGCAGGTACGAAAGTAGGTCTTAGTGATCCGGTGGTTCTGTATGGAAGGGCCATCGCTCAACGGATAAAAGGTACTCCGGGGATAACAGGCTGATACCGCCCAAGAGTTCATATCGACGGCGGTGTTTGGCACCTCGATGTCGGCTCATCACATCCTGGGGCTGAAGCCGGTCCCAAGGGTATGGCTGTTCGCCATTTAAAGTGGTACGCGAGCTGGGTTTAGAACGTCGTGAGACAGTTCGGTCCCTATCTGCCGTGGACGTTTGAGATTTGAGAGGGGCTGCTCCTAGTACGAGAGGACCGGAGTGGACGAACCTCTGGTGTTCCGGTTGTCACGCCAGTGGCATTGCCGGGTAGCTATGTTCGGAAAAGATAACCGCTGAAAGCATCTAAGCGGGAAACTTGCCTCAAGATGAGATCTCACTGGAACCTTGAGTTCCCTGAAGGGCCGTCGAAGACTACGACGTTGATAGGTGGGGTGTGTAAGCGCTGTGAGGCGTTGAGCTAACCCATACTAATTGCCCGTGAGGCTTGACCATATAACACCCAAGCAATTTGAGCCAAGGGCCGGATTGCGGTGACTGTGGAGACGACACGAACCGAGAGTTTGCGTCACGAACGGATATCACATACCTGATTTGCTGAGGCGTCGAAAGGCGAGTCGGCACACCGAATTTCTTGACGACCATAGAGTGTTGGAACCACCTGATCCCATCCCGAACTCAGAAGTGAAACGATACATCGCCGATGGTAGTGTGGGGTTTCCCCATGTGAGAGTAGGTCATCGTCAAGATTCAATTGCAGAACCCCGTTTGCGAAAGCAGACGGGGTTTTGTCTTTTCCGGGGGGTGAGAATTATCTGCCCAAGCCATAGCCCTGGCTCAACGGGCCTCCCATTTGACGTGCGACAGCGGCGCCCAAACGTTAGGCCCGAATGCCTATCTGTTTTCACTGTCTAGTCCTGAAATAGGTTTACGCCTGTTTCGCCCTCAAAGCGCTCGATGCACCGCATCGGGCGTTTTGTATTTCAAGGCCTGATGTGGCCGCTTGCGGTTATAAATATCCACCGATTCGTCGACCATACGCTTGGCTTCGGCCAGGTCTCTCGGGCGATGTAGCAGAAACTCTGTCTTCAATATGCCGTTCACCCGCTCTGCCAGCGCGTTCTGGTAGCAGTCATAACCATCCGTCATCGAACACCTCACCCCGTGCCTGGCGTGCAGCTTCTGATACAGATCCGAGCAGTATTGCGAGCCACGATCTGAGTGATGCACAAGCACCTGATCTGTTTTTCTATCCCTCAATGCCTTGCGCATTGCCTGGGCAACCGAGTCGGCATGCAAGGTTTCATGCACGTGATGACCAACTATTTTTCGAGAGTAAGCATCGGTCACCAGGCTCACATACGCGACGCTTTGCTGGGTGGGCAAGTAGGTGATGTCTGCCACCCAGACCTGCTCGGGACCGGTGGCTGTCACTTGCTCGGGGCCAGGTTTTAATCTGTTGGGATGACGCCGGAAGCGATGATGGCTGTCAGTGGTCTTGTGGTAGGCGCGCTTGCGCGCAATCAGTTGACGGTTGTCTCTGAGGATGTCGAATAGCCGATCCCGACGAGACTGTCAGAAATTTTGTGTTCGGGCCTAACATGTAGCTAGAGGTGCATGTATGCCGACCAAAAAGAAAGCTGCCAGTGCAACATCGAGAGAGCTGCCCTCGATTCCCCAAGAGATCATCGACCAGTTCGTTAAGGGGCCGATGAGCGCCGAAGCCATTCAGGATGCCTCGATGGCGTTCAAAAAAGCGCTGATCGAGCGCGCCTTAGGTGCCGAACTGGGGCAGCACCTTGGCTATCCTCAGGGCGCGGAGCGCCCCGAGGATTCGACCAACCAGCGCAACGGCAAAAGCGGCA
The DNA here is from genome assembly GCF_045764065.1 of Pseudomonas sp. Pseu.R1. Classification (NCBI taxonomy): domain Bacteria; kingdom Pseudomonadati; phylum Pseudomonadota; class Gammaproteobacteria; order Pseudomonadales; family Pseudomonadaceae; genus Pseudomonas; species Pseudomonas sp. Pseu.R1. Next base: position 4,338,471 of record NZ_JBJGEE020000001.1, read on the forward strand.
AAACGGTGCTCACCGACGATGGGCCGCTTCGCCTGGACATTCCCAGAGACCGAGACGGCAGCTTCGCTCCCATCCTGATTCCCAAACACGAACGCCGTTTTACCGGCTTTGACGACAAGATTATCGCCATGTACGCCCGCGGCATGACGGTGCGTGAGATACGCGCTTTTCTGGCGGAGCAGTACGGAACAGATGTATCGCACGATTTCATCAGCTCGGTGACGGATGCTGTGCTGGATGAGGTTGGAGCATGGCAGCAGCGCCTTTGGAACCGATGTATCCGGTCATCTTCTTCGATGCATTGCGAGTGAAGATCCGTGATGAGGGCTTGGTGCGCAACAAGGCGATATATCTGGCGCTGGGCGTATTGCCGGATGGCACGCGTGACATCTTGGGTATCTGGATCGAGAGCACAGAGGGCGCGAAGTTCTGGATGAAGGTGTTCAACGATCTAAAAACGCGAGGCGTTGAAGATGTTCTGATCGCCGTCACTGACGGGCTCAAAGGCATACCGGAGGCCTTGGGAGCGGTTTTTCCTGCCACCACGCTGCAAACCTGCATCGTGCATCTGATCCGAAACAGTCTTGATTACGCGGCTTGGGATAAACGCCGTCCGCTGGCCAAAGCGCTCAAGCCTATTTACCAGGCGATCAACGCTGATGCTGCGGAACAAGAGCTGAACGCCTTTGAAGCAGGGCCTTGGGGCAAACAGTATCCGACAGTAGTCGCTGCGTGGCGTCGTGCCTGGGATCGGGTGATCCCGTTCTTTGTCTTCCCGCCAGCCATCCGTAAAGTGGTCTACACGACCAACGCCATCGAAAGCATCAACGCTCAGTTGCGAAAGATCATCAAGACTCGTGGGCACTTCCCGACAGATGATGCCGCGACAAAATTGATTTGGCTGGCGTTACGCAATATCACTGCGGATTGGAGCCGTGCGGCACACGACTGGAAAGTGGCGCTTAACCAGTTTGCGATTCTCTATGGAGACCGTTTTACCAGACCAAGCTGGTGAAACAACGGCCTGCCTAACGGCAGGCCAGACCAGCCCGAACACAAAAAAACTGATACTCCCATCCCGACCCACCGTCCGCGCCAGCTCAGGCTCGCCTTGCATCAGACCATGTAGTTTGCGCGTGCCCAGCCGCGGCATCTGAAGTCGGGTTTCCAGTACAAACCCCAGTACTTTCTGGGCGTGGCTGGCTTGCATGTCGCAGACCCGGTTTCGCTTGTAGTAAGCCTGCCGGGATATACCCAGAAATTGGCAAGCCCTGACGATGCTCAGACCTTGGATTTGCCCTTGGGAGAGGACTTGCCGGATCGCTTTTTTACGACTGAAACACCGTAATCATTCTTCAGCACGTCAACCACGGCTTCGAAGAACTGGGCTTTCTGATTGGCAAGGGCGAGCTTTTCTTCAAGCTCCTTGATTCGCTGCTCTGGGGTCAGCGGCAGCTTCGGATCGTCCATCGGTCGGCTCCTCTGGGCACGAATGTAGGCGCTTTGGCTCCAGTCTTGGCGCCCATGCTTGCGTAACCACACCAGCACAGTCGAACGCCCCTGAATCCCGTAACGCCGTTGAGCCTCTTTATAACTCAACTCGCCTTTTTCGACCTGATCGACGACCGCCAATTTAAAGCTCAGCGTGTAATCCCGCTGACTGCGCCTTTTTCCCGAATCCATTGGTTCCTCCTGAGGAAAGGTCAGAAGGTGTAAACCTTATTCAGGACGGGACACACTGCATAAAAAAGCCCCGCATCGCTGCGGGGCTTTTTGTTATCGCTCAAACCAGCTTATTCAGCCGCTTCTTCCACTACTTCAACAGCCTTCACGCTACTCACTTCATCGCGACGACGAATGTACTTCCAGTCAGCTTCATCAATATAGATACCGGCAGGACCACTGCCGCCTTCCAGGTCGATGGCCACATGGGCGGAGACCTGAGGCTTAACGCTCGCCAGGATCGGCACGAAGCCTAGTTGTAGACTGGTTTCCAGCAGCGCCGACTGGTTACGCTCGTCGATGTCCGCCGCTTCATCAAGGTAGTACGGCAGGCGTACACGGCCTGCTAGATCGCGGTCCATCAAGTGCAGCAACAAGTACATGTTGGTCAATGCCTTGATGGTCATGGTGGTGCCGTTGGACGCCGCGCCATCGATGTCGGTGTGGATAACCGGCTGGCTGTTGACCTTGGTTATTTCGAACGCCAATTCGAACAGGTCTTTAAGACCCAGTTGGTTGTGGTTCGCGGCTACTAGGCGCGCCAGGTACTCTTTGGCTTCTTCGTTCTTGTTGTCTTGTTCTGCGCTTTGGCTCAGATCGAACACCGATAGCGTCTCGCCTTCTTCGTACTGACCGGCGCTGTGGATAATCTGATCGATATGCTTGAGCGCTTCCTTGTTGGGAGCCAGCACGATACGGAAACTTTCCAGATTGGAAACCTGACGACGGTTGATTTCGCGATTGAACAACGCCAGTTGGTGTTCAAGGCTGTCGTAGTCGCTGCGGATGTTACGCAATGTCCGCGCGATGTCCGTCACTGCTGCGCGACGGGCTTTACCGAGGGTCAGCGCTTCGTCAGTGCGATGCGCATAGGCGTTGATCAGCAGTTGCAGACGGCGTTCCATGTCGTCTTCGCTGTCGAATTTGGCCACGCCCTTCAGGCGCACCTGCGCGTACAGCGCTTCGATCTGGCCGTCACAACGCTGCAAGCCTTGCCAACTGTCCTGATAGTCATTGAGCAGCGGCAGCAGATTGTCCAACGTGTCATCTACTGGCTCCATGAATGGCGTGCCGAATGGCAGGTCCGCAGGCAGCAACTGACGACGGCGCAGTGCGTCATCCAGCGTGCGTTGCTTGGACTCCAGATCGCCGATCTGACGCCCGACCAATTGCAATTTGGCCGACAGTTGCTGGACGCGCTCGGTAAACGCATCGCTGGAGCGCTTGAGTTCGTCCTGCGCGGCTTCCATCTGCGCCAGTTGTTCCAGCTTCTCGCCTTCTTCAGCGCTCAAAGTCTGGGTGCGGCGGAAGTCTTCCAGCGCCTTTTGCGCATCCAGCACTTGTTGATAAAGCGCTTCGGTCTGGGTCTTGCTCGCCGCCCGGTCAGCTGCGACGGCTTGTTGGGTTTTCAGTTGCTTGAGTTCTTTTTCCAGACGCTCTTTCTGATCACGTAATGCCGCGCGGTCAGCAAGGGCTTGCAACGCAGGCGGCTCAATGTGTGACAAGTTGATCGACAACCCCGGCACTTCGAAGCGCTCACCCTTGAACCCATCGAGAATCGCTTCAAGGGATTTGACCCACGCGTCGCTGTCGTCCAGCGCAATGCCTTGCTCGCCTAATGGCAGGCTGAACAACGCGCTATTGAACAGGCGCATCAGGCGCTCGACGTCCGGTTGCGAAAACTCTTCGCGCAGACGGGCATAGCTGTTGTTGTCGGCGTGATCGAGTTGTTGTTTTACCGATTTCAGGCGCTTTTCCAGATCGCGCAGGCGCTCGTCCAGGTCTTCGGCGCTGAATTGACGAGACTGGGCCAGCGCGCCTGCCAATTCATCGTGAGCGTCTTTGGCGGCCAGCAGTTGTTGTTCCAGCACGCGTACGTCGTCAACCAGCGCAAAGCGGTTTTTCAGCACGGCCAGTTCGCCGATCCAACGCTGAATGTTGCTGATCTCACGCTCCAGACGCATGAGTTCTTGAGTGCTGCCGCGTTGGTCCTTTTGCAGAGCGTCCTGCTCGCCACGGTAGTGCTCGGCCTGAATGACCAGCTCTTCCTTGCGCGCGTTGGAGTAGTCCTGCCAAGTGCCGAGCAAAGAGTCGAGCAGTGGCGACAGACGATGCAGCTTGCCACGCAGGATGTCGCGTTGTTTCACGCCGTTGGCCAAGGCCTCGACCAGTGGGCCAGCGAGCACCAGCGCGTTGTAGTCCTGTTCCATGCGACGTACATCACGGAAGGCTTCTTCGCACGCCGCGATGTAATCGACGCTGCCCGAACGCAGGCTGTGCTCGAAGGCATCAAGGAACAGTTGCTTGAGCTTGGCCGCAGTGATTTCGCGCATGTGCAGCAGGTTGATGAACAGTGCGCGGAAGGTCTTCAGGCTTTGCTCGCTGGTGGAGCGCAGCGGGATCAGTGTCAGGTCCAGCGGAATCGAGGTGTGACCGCCGACCAGCAAACGGCGCAACTCATCAGGCTTGAGTTCGTAGGCTTTCAGGCCTTGGCTTTCCAGATTGCTGAACAGCTCTTTCTGGCGCAGACAGGTGTCGTTCTTCTGGTAGTGAGCCAGATCCAGTTTGCCCGCATAGGCAAAGAATTGGTGACCGAAGCCACCACCCGGGCCGCGACCGACCACGCCAATGACGTGAGGACCGTGGGGCAAGGCGACTTCGACGAGGATGTAACTGGTGTCCGAGGCAAAGTAGAAGCGACGCGATTGATCGAGGCTGTACTTGCCGAAGGACATATCTGACATGCGCGCCAGAATCGGGAATTGCAGCGCGTTGATCGACGCACTCTTGCCCAAGTTGTTCGCGCCGTAGACCGACAACGGGTGTTCCAGCGGAAACAACCCTAAGCTGTAACCGGCCGTGTTGAGCAGGGCGAAGCGGCGGATGCCGTAGCGTTCCTGAGTCATGCATCAAGCTCCTGTTCTTCGGCGATCGCGCGGGCCAGGGCCTGCTCTTCGGTTTCTTCTGCTTCGTCGGCTTCTTCAAATTCGGTCAGATCGAGCGGGTCGTCGGTTTGCAGCAGTTTTTCGTCGCTGTCGTCGTCGATCAGCACCGGCGTCGGCAACGGCAGATCGCTGTGCAGGCTTGCAGCCAGGTCGCGGTCCTGCTGAACCGACAGGCAGACATCGAGGAAACGGTGCATTGGCGGCAGGAAGCGGTAGATGCCCACTTCCTCCGAAGCAAAGCCGAGTTGTGTCATGCGGCGCATGATCTTCTCTTCCAGCTCTTCCTGAGTCTGCACTTCGGCCTGCAGGAACAGGTCGCGGTATTTCTCCAGCAGCGATGGCAGTTCATCACGGCCCAGGCTGCCACCGTCGAGCACGGCGACCGGGTCGCGGCCCTGATCCGCCAGGTGCTCGACGAGAATGAAAGTGAACAGCGCCAGACGCTGCGCAGTCTTGTTGACCTGCGCGGCGGCCAGTTCCGGCACGAAATAGTAGAAGCCGCGAGTGTCGCAGATCAGCTCGAAGCCCAGCGCCTTGAACAGCGTGCGGTACTGGTCCTGCGCGTTGGACAACTGAGCGTACAGCTCAGGGTCGCGGCGGCTGATGTGGTAACCCTTGAACAGCTCGCGAAAGATCGGCGCGAGCTGTGACATTTCGGATAAATCAAGATGCATGGGCGGTGCCCTCGGAATTCTCTGGGGTGGCGTCTTTGCTCGAGAGCAGGGCGAAGGAGCGCAGGCTGACGCGGTGCTCCTGGGTCAGGTATTCGCGGCGTTCGAGACGCTCGCGTTTGAAGCGTTTTTCACGGGACAGCCGCGAGAACCAGTACAGCAATTCGTCGGTTGCGCCGGTCGGCTCCTGCTCCAGCAGCCAGACCATCAAGTCCGGCATCGGCAGGGCCTCCTCGCAACGCTCGACCATCTCCTTGACCGTGCGCGGCGCCCGAGGCGGCTCGCCCTTGCGGGTGACGCTGGCTTTGGGGAAACGTGCAGGTTTGGGTTCGAAGCGCGCCAGCGCATACACGTAGGCCTCGACCTGGTTCGCGCTACCGAGAAAGGTACTTTGCGGACGCGTGAACATCGGCATGGCCGCTTGTGGCACGGCGTCGATGCCTTTTCGACGGATGGCCGACAGGGCAAGCGCGGCGCCACGGGTCACCGCGTTATGGCGACGAGCCTCTTCGCGCAATGGCAGCAAGAGTTCGCGGGCATGACGCAGGGTCAGTTGTGCGCTGGTCTGCATTTCAAGGATTCGCGCGTGGGTGCGCAGCAGCATGTCGTCGTCGACCAGATGCCCGAGGCGTTGCTGGTCGGTGAGCATGCGCAGCAGCACGTTTTCGACCTTGCGCACGCCTTGCTCGAAGGCACCGTCGGCGTTTACCAGTTGGATCATTGGCTCGACGTATTCGTCCCAAGTGGCGAGCACTTCCGCGTAGCGCTGACGCAACGGAATCTGCCGGTCGCTTGTTTTGGCGCGTTCAGCTACTGAAACCAAGGCCTGTTCGTCGTTGGCGAGCTTTTTCAGGACGTCGCGCACGCGCATGTCGAGCAGGCGCAACTGGCGAGCGAGGTCGTTGGCATCGCGGGCTTCGAAGGCTTCCTGGATGTAACCGGCCAGCCGCTCCAGGTGACGCAGATAGGCTTCGATCTCCAGGCACAGGCCCAGACGGTGCTCACGGCGCAGATACGACAGGAAGTCGTGAATCTGCGCATTCAATTCGAAACGGTTCGGGCTTTTGGCCACGGGAACCAGAATGTCGAGGCGAATCCACACGTCCAGCAGGTTTGTGATGTCCTGCGGTGTGCTTTCCAGTTGCTGGGCGGCCAGTTGCAGACGCAGTTCGCTCAGGCTCAGGGTGCCTTGGTCGAAGTGCTCGCACAGTGGCTCAAGAAGCGCCCAGTGTTCGGCAAGGGCGCGCAGAACGCGCTTAGGTTCGATCATCGGATGGCCGCTGGTTGGCAAATAAAAGCGGCAATTGTACTGCATCGCAGCGGTTGGTTTTCACCCTCAGTCGATCAACTGCGGCGTGATTCGTCGAAGGCCTGTAGAATCCCCGTCCTGACTTTATCCACAGGTGGCTGTCCCTTGCTCAACGAGCCTCGCCGCCGCGCCTTTTTGTCCGCCATGCAGGTGGTCAGTTGGCTGCCGCGCACCGAACTGCCTTTTGCCGCGCCTTCGCGTCCGGAACTGCTTGCGCCGTTGCCGGTGTTTGATGACGTTGAGGAAATAACGTATTCGGTGACGCCCGTTCAGGGGAACAACGACGTCGGGACGGCAAATCCTGCGCCTGTTACCCGCATCGTTGAGCGCCCGAAGATCGAAGTCCCGCGCCCGTCTTCAGCCGCCAAACCGCCTGTCAAAGCCGCCACGGACGAGGACGCCGCGCCGGTCGTGGCCAAAGCTCCAGTGGTTCCACCGCCACGGTTCGCGCTGCAATTGCTGCGCGCGGGCAATTGCCTGTTGTTGGTCGAACTGGCTACGGGTGAGCCGTTTCAGAGTCGCGACCCTTCCTACCTGTTGCTCAAGGACATGCTGCGTGCCGCCGGTCTTCCCGACAGCCCGCAGATCATTGGCGAGCCTGTGCGCTGGCCTTTGCTGGTGCGGGGGAATATGGATCAGGGGCCGGATGCCGCTCGGGATTTCGTTCAAGGGTTTCTCTACGCCCGTGTCGAAGAAGTGCCTTGCACCTGTCTGTGGCTGATCGGACTTCCGGCGATACGTTTTGCCGGAGAGTCTGATGCCGAATCCTACAATCAAGAACTCCAGATCGACGGTCTGGGGTTGGCCTGGGCGCTGCCGGGTCTGGAACTGTTGATGGACGAGCCTCAGCGCAAGGCCGACGTTTGGCGTGCCATGCGCAAGCTGATGGGGCGTTGGAAGAGCGTAAATGAGTGATGCCGTAACGTTTCGCCGCATGACAGAAAGTGACCTGGATGCGGTGCTGAAAATTGAATATGCCGCGTTCAGCCATCCGTGGACTCGCGGTATTTTTCTGGACGGGCTCAAGTCCTACGAAATCTGGCTGATGTTCGAAGGCAATCAGCAGGTGGGGCACGGGGTGATCAACGTGATCATCGATGAGGCGCATCTGCTCAACATCACTGTCAAGCCGGAAAGCCAGGGCCGGGGTCTTGGGTTGCTGTTGCTCGACAAGCTGATGAAGCGCGCTTACGAGCTGAATGGCCGTGAATGTTTCCTGGAGTTGCGCGCCAGTAATCAGTCGGCGTATCGGCTGTATGAGCGCTATGGCTTCAACGAAGTAGGACGGCGTCGCGACTACTATCCGGCGGTCGGGGGGCGTGAAGATGCGCTGGTGATGGCTTGCACATTGATTGAATGACTTACATTGACCTGTAGCAGCGCGGCTTGCGGTGGATCAGTCAGCTCATCCTTCGCTGAAGCTCCGTATTCGCCAGCAAGCCGGCTTCCATAGGGGGATGTGCGCCGAACCAGTGATTCAGGGCCCGCGCGGATTTTTGTGGGAGCCACCTTGGTGGCGAAGCGGTTGGCCGGCCAACATAGAATCTCCCGTACGGCAGGCGTTCTGAGCCTAAATCTCCGGCTTGCCATCCAGCGGGTCGAAAATGGCCATTTCTTCTTCGTCCAGCCCGCCGCCTGCGCCAATTTCGTCTTCATCGACGATGCTCAAATCAAAATCCGCCGGGCCTCCTTCGCCTTCTTCCCGGGGAGAGCGTGCGCCGTCTTCATCGATCAACGTTTCCGGACTTATGTCATCGTCCGTCGGGTTGTGATCGTCGGTCGAGGCGCCAGTCAGTCCGGCTTCGCGAACCCGCTCCTCGGGAATGTAGGTCTCCAGTTCGTTCTCGGGAATCATGTCGCCGATGCGACCGCTGGGCTCGTTGCTGTCGTTGAAGTTGAGTTCCTCCATCGAGCCCATGCGGTCTTCGTTGTCGTCGATGGGTTCAGGTTGCGTCGCGCCGAAAGGGCGTCGTGAGTCGTTCATGGCGAATCCTCGTTGTGGGCGGTCTTGTTGGGTGGACCGAGAGGCTCGCCGAAGATTCACTCCGCTTCTCGACCGGTAGTGGCGAACGCCGTTGATCCGAAGTACCTTGCATCCCTCATCGCCGCTGCGAGGCTTCACCCCCATGAACGCATTAAAAGAACTACTCGACAACAACGAACGTTGGGCTGCCGCGATCAAGGAAGAAGACCCTGACTTCTTCGCCAAACTGGCGCGTCAGCAGACGCCGGAGTATCTCTGGATCGGCTGTTCGGACGCTCGCGTTCCCGCCAATGAAATCGTCGGCATGTTGCCGGGGGACCTGTTCGTGCATCGCAACGTGGCCAACGTGGTCCTTCACACGGACCTTAACTGCCTGTCAGTGATCCAGTACGCCGTCGATGTGCTCAAGGTCAAACACATTCTGGTCACCGGCCATTACGGCTGTGGCGGCGTGCGCGCTTCTATGCAGGATCGTCAGTTCGGTCTGATCGACGGCTGGCTGCGCACCATTCGGGACTTGTATTACGAAAACCGCGAGTTGTTGAGCCAGTTGCCGACCGAAGAAGAGCGCGTCGATCGTCTGTGCGAATTGAACGTGATCCAGCAGGTGGCGAACGTTGGTCATACCAGCATCGTGCAGAACGCGTGGCATCGGGGGCAGAAGCTGTCGATTCATGGCTGCATTTATGGCATCAAGGATGGTCGCTGGAAGAGTTTGGACGTCACGATCAGCGGGTTTGAGCAATTGCCGCCGCAGTATCGGTTGCGGCCGCTGGGGGAGTGACCCTCCTGTGGCCGAGCGCAGGGCAGAGTGCACGCAATGGCTCTGTTCGAGCGCAATTCCTGTGGGAGCCGGCTTGCTGGCGAAAGCGTTGGATCAGTTATAGACAGATTAACGGACAGACCGCATTCGCCAGCAAGCCGGCTCCCACAAGGAATCTTACGCAGCAGGCTTTTTCAGCATTTCAGGAAGAGGCATGCGCAGTTGATCCAGCTGGCGTCCCACCGCACCAGTTCGGCACTTCGCTGCCGCCTGATCAGGCGTCAGGTTGCGGATGGAGGTGTAGAACAACTTGCAGGTCTCGACCTTTCGGGTGACTTGCCATTGGGTCGTGCACTGTTTGAGCAATGCCGCAGCATCGTTGTCCGGTTTCTGGCCCATTCCCGCCTGCCAGCACGCCGCGCTCAAGTCCTGTCCCATGACCTTCAAACCGGCTTCGTCGGCCTTGGTCTCATCACCACCGTAATTGCTCTTGTCCGCGGCGTACCAGATGTAGCTCGGGTGGTTGGAGCCGATGACCGAAACGTTCTGGCCGCTCACAGGGCTGATGGTTGCCAGGCCCAAAACGGGCACTTCGACTTTGTATTGCTCTTTCAACCAACTGCGCACTGGCGCACCAAATGCCACCATCGGCAGTGAGGTGCCCTTGGCGCTCAGGCTGACTTCCTTGACCATCGTCGTCTGGTAGTCGTTGAAATAGCCATAGACGCCTTCCAGATCCTTGCCTGCGCTGGCCGGAGCGGCGATCGGGGCGATGTCGATGATGGTCTGGAACGCGGGCGTCTGGTCAGCCGCAATGCCGTTGTCGGTTAACAGCGCGGCCCAGCGGTCGGTGGTCGCGGAGCGCAAGTAGTCCTGTGCCTGAGTCAGCGAATAATCTGGCGGGAAATGCAGCAGTTCGACGCTTTTGCGATTTTCCAGGGCCATCCCCAGTGGCAGGAAGAGGTACCAGTTGTAGGCAAATTTACCGTCAGCATTGAGCTTTTTCGCGCCGTCATAAGCCTTTTCACCTGCGTCCAGTAACTGGGTCAGGGGTTTGCCATAGCCGTCCGGTACGCCGCTTATTTTCGCGTGAAGCTCGTTGGTGTCGTTGACCACGTGGACGGTGGCGCTCGTGTAGCCGTCGCGCTGCACGCTTTGCGTCAGGTAATGCTCGACCGTTTTTTCCAGCGACCAGTCGCGAAAGCAAATGACGTTGCAGTTGTTGGGATAAGCGAAAAGGCGGCTGACGCGCTCCTTGCTGCCCAGTTTGACGTCGACGTCAGCGTGGGCGCAGAGGCTCAGCGTGAGTGCAGCGAGGGTGGCGCTCAATGCAGCGGTTTTCTTCATGCTCATGTCCTTGTTGGCGTGGGCGCCCGTCTGAGCGGGCGTGTTTCGATAATGAAACACAAGGACGTGACTGGGAATCCGTACGAGAAAGTTTTCCGAGCGCGTCACAGCACAAATCGCTGCACCATCGAATTCAGGTCCGTCGCTAACATCGCCAGCGCGTTGCTCGCCACTGTCGTTTGCTGCGCGCCGGAGGCCGATTGCGTTGACAGGTCGCGGATGCTGCTCAGGTTGCGATCCACTTCGTTGGCCACTTGCGCCTGCTGTTCGGCGGCGCTGGCGATTAGCATATTGCGGTCGCTGATGGTCGAGGTGGAACTGATGATTACTGTCAGCGCCTGGCTGGTCGCAGCGGCCTGTTCCAGTGTTTGACTGGCCTGAGCGGCAGTCACGCGCAGAGTCTCGGCGGTGTCTTGGGTGCTCTTTTGCACATCGTTGATCAGGCTTTCGATCTCGGTGGTCGAGGCGCTGGTGCGTTGAGCCAGTGAGCGAACCTCGTCGGCCACCACGGCAAATCCACGGCCGGCTTCGCCTGCACGCGCGGCTTCAATGGCGGCGTTCAACGCCAGCAGGTTGGTCTGGTTGGCGATGGCGCGAATCACTTCGAGGATTTTGCTGATGCTCAACGTGCGCTCAGCCAGGCCATCGGCCTGATGGGAGGAGTCGAGCACGTTGTCGGTCAGTTCCTTGATCGAATCGATGGTGCCGGTCAGGCGCATGCGGCCCTCGGCAGCGGCTTCGTTCGAGGCCTTGGATTCGGTGGAGGTGTTGCTGGCGTTGTCGGCGACTTCGACGGCCGCCTGGCTCATCTGGTTGACGGCCACGGCAGCCTGTTCGATTTCGTCGTTCTGCATTTGCAGGTTCTTCGCGCTGGCCTCGGCAATCGCGCCCATTTCCTGGACGGACTGGCTCAACTGGCTGGCCGCCGCGTAGATCTGGTCGATGGTGCCGTGCAGATTGCCGCGCATCTGGCCCAGCATTTTCAGCAGTTGTGCGGTTTCGTCCGTACCCTCGGGAATGGGTTGCGGGCTCAAGTCGCCCTCGGCAATGGTGCTGGCGATCTGTAGCGACTGGCGCAACGGGCGGATGATGCTCACGCTCAAACGCCAGGCCAGCATCAAGGTCAGGACCAACGCCACGACAATCGCGCTGACGGCAATGATGCGCGTCTGCTGGAAACGGCTCCCGGCGCCTTCGACGGCTGCTGCCGCGCTCTGCTTGTTCAGCTCGCGCAACAGTTGCACCTGCATGTCCATCAAATCGCCCTGCATGCTCAGCGTGGTGTTGAGCAGCATGCGCGCGTCATTGAGTTTGTTCTGCTCGATCAGGGCAATTTCGTCATGCAGTCCCGGCATGAAAGCGTTGTACGCGTCCTGCAACGCCTTGATGGAGTCGCGTTCGGTGCTGTCGGTGGCGTGGGCAAGGTAATCGCTGAAGCCTTTTTCCACTTCGTTCTTCAACTGCTCCACGTTGATCTTGCTGGTCACTGCAGCGCTAGGGTCATCGGCATTGGCAATCAGACGCGCGCTTTCGCCGCGCAGCTTGATCAGGTCAATGGCGATTGCGTCGGCCATGGCAATGCTCGGCAGCGCCCCACTTTGCACCGCCTCACCCTGATCTCGAATGCTCTGCATTTGCAGCAGACAGAAAACGCCAAGGGCCATCAGCAGCGACGCGGTGATGCCAAAACACAGCACCAAACGCTGAGTAATTCGGAAGCGGCGCAAGAACATCGGCCTGGACGAAGGACGGAACAACCCACGCAATAACCTTTTCACAGCACAAATCTCATCGACGAAGTCATCGGAGACTTGGTTATAGAGACGTTCCGTGATGTCTTTATGACATCGAGAGGAAATGTTTCAGAATTGTTGTGGTTTAACGGCAGTTTGGCGACGAGCGGTCACTCGACGTCAACCCCGACCTCCTCCATAAACTCCCGCAAAAAACGCTGCGCCCGCTCATGCCTGATCTGCGCCATTTGCTTCCCGGTTTGGGTCTTGAAGCCTTCGGCGAGGATGAAAAGTTTGGTGGTGAAATGATCGGCCGCGTAGCGTTTGTCGTCCAACGTGCGGTTTTTCGCCTGTGGGTCGGTCGGCTCGTAAAGGTGGCTGCCCATGCGCCCTGAAACGTAGAACAGGCGCGCGACGCCGATCATGCCGAGGGCGTCGAGGCGGTCGGCGTCTTGCAGGATTTTCGCTTCCAGACTCGTCGGTGTGATGTCTGCCGAATAACTGTGGGATTCGATGGCATGGGCGACGGCGTCGATGCGTTCTTCGTCCCAGCCCATTTCGGCCAGCAACTCCGACGCTTTGGCGGCGGCCAGACGGGAGGCACTGGAGCGGAACGGGGAGTTCTTTTCCACGGCCACACAATCGTGCAGCAGTGTGGCGGCCAGCAGAATCTGATGGTCGCCACCTTCCTTGTTGCGGATCGCGCAGACGTTTTTCCACACTCGGTGAAGGTGCGACAGGTCGTGAGAGCCATCGGTCCGCTCGGCCACGGTGTGGGGGATCAGCTTGTCGGCGAGATCCTGGAACGGTGAGAAGGAGAGGGTGCTCATCGGGAGTCCTTTCGATACAGTCTGTCGACCGGTTTCAGCATAGAAGATTGACCTTCAAGCTCGTGGCAGGTTCGTGAAGTGAGAGGTTCAACGTCATGACTTCAGCGGCAGCGCGGTCTTGTAGCGCACCTGTTTGAGCGACAGGCTCGAACGGATTTTCTCGACTTCGGGCATCGGTGAGAGGCGTTCGATGATGAAGTGTTCCAGCGCCTGCATGTCGGCCATGACCACGCGCAGAAGATAGTCGGCGTCACCGGTCATCAAATAGCACTCCATCACTTCTTCGCATTCGCACACGCGCCGCTCGAAATTCTGCAGCGCTTCGCGGCTCTGCTCCTTCAGGCTGATGGAAATGAACACGTTCAGGCGCAGCCCCAGATGCTCAGGGGCGAGCAGCGCAACGTACTCGCGAATGCAACCCGACGCTTCCAGTGCCTTGACTCGCGCCAGGCATGGCGAGGGCGACAGGTGAACGCGCTTGGCCAGTTCGACGTTGGACAGGCTGCTGTCCCGTTGAAGTTCGCGGAGGATTTTCAGGTCGATGCTGTCGAAGTTCATCGTGCTTCCACTTTTCGTTTTTAGAGTTTTTTGTGCTGCAAGCGAGCCATCTGCGTACGCAGTTCGGTCATTAAATCTGCGTGTTGAAGCATAGACTTTTCCTCAATCAACCGGAGGTGTCTATGAGCCATTTCGATATCCGTATTCCCGCAGCCGTGGCTGCGCAAAACCATGACGATCAGGTGGAGATGACCGAGTGGCAGGAAGCGCTGACGTCGCTGGTGGACAACGCCGGCCCTGAGCGGGCTCGCGAGATTCTCGATATGCTGGCCGCCATGGGGCGGGAGCCGTCGATTGGCTGGCAACCGAGCCATGGCACGCCGTATATCAACAGCATTGCCGTCGAACAACAGCCCGCCTTTCCGGGCGATCTGGCCATTGAGGAACGTCTGGCGTCGGTCATGCGCTGGAATGCGCTGGCCATGGTCGTGCGGGCCAATCAGGCATATGGCGAACTGGGCGGACATATCGCCAGCTATGCCAGTGCTGCCGACCTGTTCGAAGTCGGCTTCAATCACTTTTTTCGGGGCGGTCAGGGCGGCGATCTGGTTTTTTATCAGCCTCATTCCGCGCCAGGCATATACGCGCGAGCGTTTCTCGAAGGGCGTTTGAGTGAGCAGGATCTGGCGCATTACCGGCAGGAAATCGGAGGCCCCAAGGCGGGGGCGCGCGGGCTGTCGAGTTATCCACATCCTTGGTTGATGCCCGACTTCTGGCAATTTCCCACAGGTTCGATGGGCATCGGCCCGATCAGCTCGATTTATCAGGCGCGGTTCATGCGCTATTTGCAACATCGCGGTTTGCAGGACACCACGACGCGGCATGTCTGGGGCGTGTTCGGCGATGGGGAAATGGACGAGCCGGAAAGCATGTCGGCGCTGACCCTGGCGGCGCGGGAAGGCTTGGACAACCTGACGTGGGTGGTCAATTGCAACTTGCAAAGGCTCGATGGCCCGGTCCGCGGCAATGGTCGGATCATCGATGAACTGGAGGCGCTGTTCAGCGGCGCAGGCTGGAACGTGATCAAGCTGGTCTGGGGTTCCGATTGGGACGCGTTGTTCGCCCGTGATCACGATGGGGCGTTGGTGCGAGCGTTGTCACAAACGGTCGACGGCCAGTTCCAGACATTCGCGGCCAAGGACGGGCACTTCAATCGCGAGCATTTTTTCGGGCAAAACGCGTCGCTGAGAAAGCTGGCCGAAGGTTTGAGCGACGAACAGATCGACCGGCTCAAACGGGGCGGCCACGACGTGCTGAAAATCTTCTCCGCCTACCATGCAGCGATGCGGCACAAAGGACGGCCAACGGTCATCCTCGCCCAGACCAAAAAGGGTTTTGGCATGGGCGAAGCGGGGCAGGGCAAGATGACGACGCATCAGCAGAAGAAGCTCGATCGCGAGGCCTTGCTCGATTTCCGCGATCGCTTCCACCTGCCACTGACGGACGATGAGGCAGAGCACCTGAGCTTTCTCAAGCCCGACGCGCACAGTCCGGAAATGCGTTATCTGCAACAACGGCGTGAGGCATTGGGCGGCTCGGTGCCGAGCCGTTGCAATGCTGCGCAAACAGTGGCTGTGCCTTCTCGGGACGACTATGCGCGCTTCGCGACCCACGCTGACGGCAAGGACATGTCCACCACCATGGCGTTTGTGCGCATGCTGGGTAACCTGCTCAAAGACAAGGCCCTTGCCCCGCGTATCGTCCCGATTGTTGCGGACGAGGCCCGCACGTTTGGCATGGCCAGCCTGTTCAAACAGATCGGGATTTACTCCAGCGTCGGCCAGCGTTACGAACCCGAGGACATCGGTTCGATTCTCAGCTACCGCGAAGCCACCAACGGGCAGATTCTCGAAGAAGGCATCAGCGAGGCGGGGGCGATCAGTTCCTGGGTGGCGGCGGCGACCAGCTATTCAGCCCATGGCCTGCACATGTTGCCGTTCTACATCTATTACTCGATGTTCGGGTTTCAGCGCATTGGCGATTTGATCTGGGCGGCAGCGGATCAGCGCGCCCGAGGTTTTCTACTGGGGGCAACCGCAGGCCGCACGACGCTGGGCGGTGAGGGCTTGCAGCATCAGGACGGTTCAAGCCATTTGATGGCGTCGACCGTACCCAACTGCCGCGCCTACGACCCGGCGTTTGCGGGCGAGTTTGCTGTCATTCTCGATCACGGTATGCGCCAGATGCTGGAGCGCGATGTCGACGAGTTCTACTACGTGACGTTGATGAATGAAAGTTATGCACAGCCCTCGCTGCCGGAAGGTGTTGAAGCGTCGATCATTCGCGGGATGTATCGTTTTGGCGAACAGCGCGTCGAAGGCGCGAGAGGCAACGTGCGCTTGCTCGGTTCGGGCACGATTCTGCGTGAGGCGATTGCCGCCGCCGAGTTGCTGGCGCAGGACTGGCAGATTGAAAGCGAGGTCTGGAGTGTGACCAGTTTTACCGAGCTGGCGCGGGACTCGCGTGAAGTGGAGCGTTGGAACCGCCTGCATCCCGGGGATGTTCAACGCCGCAGTCATCTAGATGCGTGCTTGCCAGCGGGGGCGTCGGTGGTGGCCGTTTCTGATTACGTGCGGGCGCTGCCGCAGTTGATTGGCTCGTACGTGACGAGCGATTACACAGTGTTGGGGACCGATGGTTTTGGCCGCAGTGATACGCGGGCGATGCTGCGCAGTTTTTTTGAAGTGGATCGGTATCACATCGTGCTGGCGGCGGTGACGGCGTTGGTTCGGCAGGGACTTGTCGACGCGGGATTGGCGGCTCGGGTAATCGAGCGGTATGGCATTGAGGTGGACGCCGAGGCGTCTTGGAATATCTGATCCTATGAGGTCCTCCGTAGCGGTCCGGCTTGCCGGCGGCGGCGATATCAAGGACGCCACTGTCGCACAGCAAACGCGGGATCCTGTGGGAGCGAATTCATTCGCGAAAGCGGAGTGTCAGTCGACGTTGATGTCGCGGGTGCAGACGCCATCGCGAATGAATTCGCTCCCACAGGGAAGAGTGCACGGTTGTAGAAAAGTTTTTACTTACCCTTCATCGCTGCGGTCATCTTGTCCACGTTGTAGCGAAACATTTTCACGTAGGTCGCAGCCGGGCCGTTGGCCGGGGACAGTGATTCCACATACAGCTCGCCGCCAGGGTGCGCGCCGCTGGCTTTGGCGATCTGTTGCACCAGGCGCGGGTCGCTGGAGTTTTCGAAAAAGTAGGCGCTGACGTGTTCCTGTTTGATCTGATTGATCAGTTTGCCAACGTCAGCCGCCGAGGCTTCGGTTTCGGTGGAAAAGCCCAGCGGTGACAGGAAGGTCACGCCATAGGCATCACCGAAATAGCCGAATGCATCGTGGGACGTCAGCACCTTGCGTTGCGGGGCAGGGATGGCGTTGATCTGGGCGCGAGCGTAGGCGTCCATGTCCTGCAATTGAGCGATGTATTTCTCACCGTTGGCTTTGTAATCGGCGGCGTTGTCCGGGTCTGCTTTCTGTAAGGCCTTGATGATGTTTCTCACGTAAACGATGCCGTTCACCGCGCTGTTCCACGCGTGCGGGTCAGTGATCTTCTCGCCGTCTTCTTCCATGCTGCGGGTCATGATGCCGTTGGACAGCACCACCGGTTCGCCTTTGTAGCCTGAAGCGGTGATCAGCCGGTCCAGCCAGCCCTCAAGATGCAGGCCGCTGACGAAGACCACATCGGCTTTTTTCAGTGCCTGCGCGTCGTTTGGCGTCGGCTCGTAGACGTGCGGGTCGCCATTGGGGCCGATCAGCGAGGTGACGTGGACGTGATCACCGCCCACGTTGTGCACCATGTCGGCGATGACGGTGAACGATGCAACGGTTTCCAGGGTTTTTGCCTGGGCGAAGTTGGCCAGGCCCGACAACGCCAGTGCGGCGGTCAGAAGCGTCAAACGTTTCATGGTGTTTTCCTTGAGGTAAGCGAACGATCAGCCGGACAGGTGAACCCTCGGAAACAGGCGGCGCAAGAAACCGCTGCGTCCAAAGAACAGTGAGAACAGGTAAAACGCGCTGGCGGTCAGGACGATGGCCGGACCGGAGGCGACGCTGGCGTGGTAGGACACGATCAGGCCGATGAAGCCCGACAGCGTGGCAACCACGGTGGAAATCACGATCATGCCGGTCAGAGAGGTCGACCAGAAACGTGCGACGGTGGCAGGCAGCATCATCATCCCGACGGCCATCAAGGTGCCGAGGGCCTGGAAACCGGCGACCAGATTGAGCACCACCATCAACAGAAACAGCACGTGATAGAGCGAGCCACGACCACCGACGGCACGCAGAAAACCGGGGTCGAAGCATTCCAGAATCAGTGGGCGGAAGATCAGGGCCAACAGAATCAACGTGAACGAGGCGATGGCGCCGACCATGAAAATCGCTTGATCGTCGATGGCTAGAATCGTCCCGAACAGCACATGCAGCAGGTCAACGTTGGAGCCGTGCAACGACACGATCAGCACGCCTGCCGCCAGCGAAGTCAGGTAGAAACTGGCGAAGCTGGCATCCTCTTTCAGCGTGGTAAAACGGCTCACCAGTCCTGAGAGCAGGGCCACGGCGAGCCCGGCGATCAAGCCGCCAAAGCCCATGGCGGGCAGCGACAGGCCCGCGAATAGAAAGCCCACGGCGGCACCCGGCAGTACGGCGTGGCTCATGGCATCGCCGACGAGGCTCATGCGCCGTAGCATCAGCAACACGCCTACCGGGCCTGACCCAATGCCCAATGCCAGGCACGCGATCAGGGCACGGCGCATGAAGCCGAATTCGATGAAGGGTTGGATCAGCAGCGAGTAGAGCGTCACAGCGATTCCTCCTCGTCGATCGCACAGGATTGCGCGTCAGGGCTCCAGTGCTCGGCCATGTTCTTGGCGCGGCGCAGGTTGTCGGCGTGAAGGATGTCGGCGGTATTGCCCCAAGCGATGGTTTCCCGGGCCAACAGCAAGGTGCTCGGGAAATGCTGGCGCACCTGTTCGATGTCGTGCAGCACCGCGATGACCGTGCGATCCTGGCCGTGCCAGTCGCTGATCAACTTGAGCAAGTCGCGAGTCGTGCGGGCGTCGATGGCCGTGAAGGGCTCATCAAGGAGGATGACCGACGCGTCTTGCAGCAGCAGGCGGGCGAACAGCACGCGCTGAAATTGCCCGGACGACAATGAGCTGATACTGCGTTGCTCAAAGCCTTCCAGCCCCACCGCCAACAAGGCTTCTCGCGCTTGTTCGGCGTGTTTGCGTGTGGCGCCACGGAAGGCGCCAATGCTGCGCCAGGCGCCCATCATGACGGTGTCGGCCACGCTCAACGGGAAGCTGCGGTCGATCTCGGCGGCCTGCGGCAGATAGCCGATGTGGCGGGTGGCGAGGCTGCCTCGATCAACACGACCGACGGCGGGTTTCAAGGTGCCCGCGATGGCTTTGATCAGGGTTGATTTACCCGCACCATTGGGCCCGACAATGGCGGTCAGGCTGCCTGCGGCAAACCGGCCACTGACGTGATGCACCGCCGGGCGACGCTCGTAGGTCACGGTCAGGTCATGCAGATCGATGGCCGCGCTCATGGAATGGCCACCGCCCACGCGATGCCAATCCACAGAAGCGCGAGCACAGCCAAAGCGATCAGCACCCGTTTGCCTGCGGATTGGGCGAGGGCGGAGGTCGCGATGTTCGGGGAACGTCGAGGAGCGGGTTTCACGAGAGCGAATGCCTGAAATGTTTTGTTATAGTATTACATCACTATTTTCAGGAAAGAGGGAAGGGCTATTTATCGCCGGTTCAGGATTGCGACAGATTGAGGGTTTCCGGGGCGCTGATGTTTTCCCGTTCCGATAAACCCTGTAATTTCCGGACAAAGACTTCTCCGCTCAGGATCGTTCCCATGTCCGCTGCTCATCGTCGTTCTGTCCCCCTTTCCAAATGCTATCGCCTGCTTAACCATGGCCCGACCGTGCTCGTCAGCGCCGCTCATGATGGAAAGCGCAACATCATGGCTGCCGCATGGGCGATGCCTCTTGATTTCCAGCCGCCGAAAGTCACGGTGGTGCTGGATAAATCCGTCTGGACGCGCCAACTGCTGGAAGGCTCCGGCACGTTCGTGATCAACGTGCCCACGGTTAGCCAGGTGGATATCGTCGAAACCGTTGGCTCGACGTCGGGCTTGGAGATTTCTCAAGAGCGCGAACTGGACAAGTTCAAGGCGTACGGCCTTCAGACGTTTGCGGGTGATGTCGTCGATGCGCCGTTACTCGAAGGCTGCGCCGCATGGCTTGAGTGCCGCTTGATGCCCGAGCCGCACAACCAGAATCAGTACGATCTTTTCATTGGCGAAGTGGTTGCAGCATGGGCGGATGAGCGCGTGTTCTCGGATGGCCATTGGCATTTTGATGGGCATGATCAACTGCGCACGTTGCACCACGTGGCGGGCGGGCATTTTCTGGTGATTGGGGATGAGATCGTCGGCAAGGTACTGGAGCGCTGATCGTCTGTATCGATGCTTCACGAGGGCTTCAATGTCTCGCGCAGGCAGCCCAGTATCAGGCCGCCAAACGCGCTGCTGAACAGCTTGTTGTCCATTGACTGGAGTTCGCTTTCAGTCAGCCAGCGCGTGGGCTGGCCGAGCAATTCGGGCGGTCCGGCCATGTGCCAGAACCGGACGATGACCAAGGCTGCCAGCAATGCCGCTCCAAAACGCAGAGCGTGGATCGTGAGCGCGTGGACTTCCTTTCTGACTTTGGCCGTTGGGTCTTCAAGTGCTTTTTCTTCTTCGTAGGCTTTGTTCAGCGATGTGGTGGAAAAGCAGGTTTCGTCCGCAGATCCAATTGCTTGCAAGTCATCGGTACTGTCAGGCATTGGCCTTGCTGGCCTCGATTTTTTCTTTGTAGTGCTGGTCGATCCACTCATTGGGGATGATTGCCCCTTGATACTGATCGCCTCCGGCCAGGCGCCAGGTACGGTCCCACGGAGTGTCGGGTTGGTGGGTCAGTGCCGAGAGCTGGAGCCCGTCATGCTTGCCATGGATGTTCCAGACCTTGTCGAGTAGCTCCAACGTGCGCAGATGAGGAACGGGATTGTTTGCATCCCCTGCGATGCCGTAGCCAGGAATGCTTGCGTCGATAGGATTTCGCCGATGATGCTTGATCTTGCGGTACAGCTCGGGGATTACGGGGCCATATTTCCACGCTTGCACCGCATCGCCGATGAGGCTTTCGGAGAAGTAGCCGCGATGCCAGCCATGGGCGATATACACCAGTTTGATCAGCTTCATGGGCGTGACATCCACGCCTTTTTCGAACGACTTCTGAATGAAGTAATTTGCGACTGCTTCGCTGCTGAGCATGTGCCTTTCCTTTCAGTCTTCCTTCATGGGGCTGGTGGCGTTTTCAGGGTGGGGCGCCAAGCATTTTATGCAAACGAGTGGGGCACTTCTGTAAAGCACTGCCGATAGCGTTGTAGGAAGGTGCTGCAATCCGGTGCCGCAATAACGAAAGTTATCGGATAAATTCTCCGTATCCTTAAACCACTCCTTTATACCGGGAGCCTCAATGAACTCAGACGACCTTGCGCTCTTCGCCCAAGTGGCGAAAAACGGCAGCATCTCGCGCGCAGCGATGGAGTTGGGCGCGGACCAATCCACGGTCAGCCGCAGAGTCGGGTTACTGGAGGCCGAGTTGGGCGTGCGGCTGTTTCACCGCAGTGGGCGTGGTGTGTCATTGACCGAGCGAGGTCAGCAGTTGTTGGGATTCGCCAACACCCTGAACGACACGCTGATCGAGGCCGAAAGGGCGATGCGTGACAGCGCCGAGCAAGGCCCGGCCAAGTTGTGCATCGCCGCGCAACCCACTATCGCGCGTATTCTGTTCGGCAGTCTCGGGCACGCGTTGAAAGCGCGCTATCCGCTGACCCAAGTGCATTTCATCGAAGGTTTGGCAGCCGACATTCTCAATCGCCTGAGCGATGGCGCGGTGGATATCGCAATTCTCTATCTGCCCGAGCATCCCGGCGCGTTGCAGTTCGATCCGCTGCTCAGTGAGGGGGTGCAACTCATCACGCCCGCCCATTACCCGCTCGACGGCGACACGATTGCCGTGCGCGATCTGGGTGACATTCCGCTCATTCTGCCCAGCACCCATCACGGTTTGCGCATGATGGTGGAGTCGTTGGCCAACCGTTACGGCTTCTCAGCGAACGTTGCGTTGGAGTGCGACGGTTCAATTTCCATCACCAAGCGTCTGGTGTTGGAAAATTGCGGCTGCACGGTATTGCCGGAAGCAGCGGTGGTGGAGGAGGTGAAGGCGGGGCGACTGAAAAGCTACCGGCTGAGGGACCCTGAAATTCGCCGTACAGTGGCGATTGTCTGGCCGAAGAACCGCGTCACCGCCGACGGTTTGTGGGCGGTGACGCAGATCATTCGTCAACGTGCCGCTGACATGGTCGAGCAGGGCACATGGCCAGGGGCGACGCTGATCAATCCTTGATCAATTGGCCGTTCACCAGTCGCCAGGTTTTCAGCGGGTTGCTCTGCTGCAAGGCGGGCGGCAGTAGAGAATCCGGCACGCTCTGGTAACAGATCGGACGCAGGAATCGGTCGATGGCGGTGGCGCCGACCGACGTACTGCGGCTGTCGGACGTCGCCGGAAATGGCCCGCCGTGCACCATCGAATAGCTCACCTCGACACCGGTCGGGAAGTCGTTGAAGAGGATGCGTCCGGCCTTGCGTTCCAGGATTGGCAGCAACGCTTGGGCGATGGCTTTGTCGCCATCGTCGTAGTGCAACGTTACGGTCAACTGGCCATCGAATTTCGCGGCCACCTTTTGAAGATCCGCTACGTCCTGACACACGATGAGCAGTGCACTGGGGCCAAAGTTTTCGTCTTCCAGCGCCGGGTTGGCGAGGAAAGTTTTAGAGTCGGTGCGGAAGAACGCTGCTCGCGCTTTGTAAGGTCCGTCGGCTTCACGGCCTTCGGCCACCAGCGTCACGCCTTCAGCCTTGTGCAGATTGTTCAGCCCATTGCAGTAGGCACCGTAGATGTTCGGCGTCAGCATCGTGGTTGGTGTCTTGTCGGAAAGTGCCTTGGCAGCTGCTCGAACGAAGACTTCAAGATCGTCGCTCTTCAGCGCCAGCAAGATGCCGGGATTGGTGCAGAACTGCCCGGCACCCACCACCAGCGAATCGGCAAAGCCGTTGGCAATCGTTTCGGCTCGGGCCGACAGCGCGGCCGGAAGCAGAAAGCCGGGGTTGATGCTGCTCATCTCGGCGTACACCGGAATCGGAACCGGGCGCGCCTGAGCCGCCGCGACCAACGCCAGGCCGCCACGACGAGAGCCGGTGAAGCCCACGGCCTGAATCCGCGGATGACTGACCAGCGCCTGACCGACGGTGATGTCCTTGTCGATCAGCATCGAAAACACGCCTTCCGGCATGCCGGTCTCGCGGGCGGCTTTCTGAATCACGCGCGCCACCAGTTCGCTGGTGCCCAAGTGCGCAGGGTGAGCCTTGACGATGACCGGACAGCCCGCCGCCAACGCCGAGGCGGTATCACCGCCCGCCACAGAAAACGCCAAGGGGAAGTTGCTGGCGCCGAACACGGCTACCGGTCCTACGCCGATCCGCCGCTGGCGCAGATCGGCACGAGGCAGCGGTTGGCGATCCGGCTGCGCGGTATCGACCACGGCGCCGTGCCAGCGGCCGTCACGTAACAGGCTGGCGAACAGCTTGAGCTGATTGGCGGTGCGCATCCGTTCGCCCTCCAGCCTCGGCTTGGGCAGCCCGCTTTCCAGATGAACGCGGTCGATCAGCGTGTCGCCCAAGTCCAGCAGGCCCTGAGCAATGGCGTCGAGAAAGCGTGCGCGGTGTTCGTCGTCCAGCTGCCGATAAGGGTCGAACGCGGCTTCAGCCAGTTCGCAGGCCTCATTGACGTCTTCCAGCGTGCTGGCGCCGAACGCCGGCGTCAGCGGCTCACCTGTGGCGGCAGCGATGGCAAACACTTCGCCCGCCAGACCGCGTACCGCACGTTGACCTATGATCGTTTCACCCAGAATCTGCATGTGTTCATCACCTGTTAATCGAGACGGGCCTGGGGCGTGATCTGCCGAGGGTCGACGCGCAGCTCGATCAATGCCGCCACGCCTGCGTGCTGGGCACGCTGGAAGGCGGCGGGGAAATCTTCGCTGCGCTCGACCCGCTCGGCATGGGCGCCAAAGGATTGGGCGAGTGCGATGAAGTCCGGGTTGGCCAGATCAGTGGCCGAGACGCGGCCCGGGTATTCGCGCTCCTGGTGCATGCGGATGGTCGCCAGCATGCCGTTGTTCACCACGATGACCACTATCGGCGCGTTGTATTGCAGTGCCGTGGCCAGTTCCTGAGGGTACATCATGAAACAGCCATCGCCAGCGAAGCAGACCACTGTTTTTTGTGGTGCGTGCAGTTTCGCGGCAATGGAGGCTGGCAGCCCGTAGCCCATCGCACCGTTGGTGGGGGCCAGTTCCGTGGCCGGTTGCCGGTAGCGATAAAAACGATGCACCCAGACCGTGTAATTGCCTGCGCCATTGGTAATGACGGCGTCATCGGGCAACACCTCGTTAAGGTGAGCGACCACTGCGCCCATGTCCACGCCGACCAGTTGCGGGTGAGGCAGCGGTGGGGTTGAGTGCCCCAGATAGTCAGCGCGGGCGGCATCCGTCCAGCTTTTCCACGCGTCGCTGGCCACCGGCTCAAGGGCGGCGACGGTGTGGGCAAATGCGCCGAGTGACGACAGAATCGGCAGTTGTGAACGGTAAACCCGGTTCAGCTCCTGTGGGTCGGGATGCACATGAATCATCGGCTGTTTCGGGGTCGGGCTTTCGATCAGCGTGTAGCCCTGAGATACGGTTTCGCTCAGGCGCGAGCCGATGACCAGCAGCAGGTCGCTGTGCTTGACCCGGTCCAGCAGCTTCGGCGATGTGCCCAGCCCGAGTTGGCCGACGTAGTGCGGGTCGCGGTTGTCGAACAGATCCTGACGGCGGAACGCAGCCGCCACCGGCAGATGGTTGGCGTGCACGAAGCGCTTGAGCGCCTGGGTTGAGTCCGCGTCCCATCCTGTGCCGCCGACGATCACCAGCGGCTTTGTTGCAGCGGCCAGCAGCCCCTGCAATTCAGCGAGCGTTGCCGCGTCGGGCGCCGCGTGAGCGACACGGACTGCTTCTGCGTCGGCCACGTCAGCCGAACCGAACAGGACCTCTTCCGGCAGTGCGACGACCACAGGCCCTGGGCGGCCCGACAGCGCAATGCTGAACGCCTTGCTGACGATTTCAGGAATGCGCTCGATGCTGTCGATTTCCACCGCCCACTTCGCCAGACCACCGAACATTTGCACGTAGTCCACTTCCTGAAACGCTTCGCGGCCCTTGAAGCTGCTCTCGATCTGGCCGACGAACAGGATCATCGGCGTCGAATCCTGCCTGGCCGTGTGCACGCCGTTGCTCGCATGGGTGGCGCCAGGACCTCGCGTGACGAAGCAAATGCCGGGACGCCCGGTCAGCTTGCCGTAGGCATCGGCCATGTTCGAGGCGGCTCCTTCGTGGCGGGTGACGATGGTGCGAATGCTCGTCGCATCATGCAGCGCGTCGAGGACGGGCAGGTAGCTTTCACCTGGCACGCAATAAATAGTGTCGACCGCGTTGCGGATCAGGGCCTCGACCAGAATCTGGCCGCCGTTGCGGGTTGGGTTGGAATCAGACATGGATTTCGAGTTCCTTGTTACGGGTTTCCGGTAGAACGAGGGCGACGAGGAAGACCAGCACGTACGAGCACGCGGCCCATACGCCAATCGACGCCGCCAGCCCGAATGAGGCGCTGGTCAGGCCGACTCCGGCAGGCACCAAGGCTCCGATACCGCGACCAAAATTGTAGGAAAAGCCACCGGCGGTGCCGCGAATCTGCGCCGGGAACAGCTCGGTGAAGCAGGCGCCCATCCCCGAGACGATGCCGGATTGAAACAGGCCCAGCGGAAAGCCCAGCAGCAACAGGCTCCACATCGGCAGGTGCAGTTGGGTGTAGACCAGAACGGTCACCGTTGCACCAGCAGCGGACAGGGCGAAGGTTTTGCGGCGGCCCAGGTAGTCGCTCAGGTAGGCCATGCCGACATAGCCGCAGAACGAGCCGAAGATGTTCACCGCCAGATACAGCGTGGTCATGCTGACGGTCAGGCCCTGGGTTTCCCTCAGATACGTCACCAGCCAGGTCAGAATCGTGTAATTGCCGCCCAGTGCGCCTGCGGCCATCAGCGAGGCCATGGCGGTCAGCGGGAAGACTTTCGGTGAGAAGATGAGCGCGAAGTTGGCCCACAGCGACGTCTTTTCCCGGTATTGCGCAGCGGCTTCGAAGGCTTCGGATTCAGCGATGTTGCGGCGCATCCATAGCACCAGAAAGCCTGGCAGCAGCCCGATCAGAAACAGCACGCGCCAGGCCGTGTGTTCAGGCAGCAGGTTGAATATCACCCAATACGCCAGCGCCGCGAGGGCATAACCCACCGGCCAGCCCGCTTGAACCGAACCCACAGCGCGACCGCGAATGCGCTTGTCGACCACTTCGCCGATCAGTACAGCTCCCGCCGCCCATTCCCCGCCAAAGCCCAGGCCTTGCAAGCTGCGCGTCAGCAACAGTTGATGAAAGGAATCAGTGAAGGCCGAAAGGCCAGTGAACAGCGAGAACCAGAGGATGGCCAGTTTCAGGACCTTCACTCGCCCAATGCGATCAGCCAGCAAGCCTGCCAGCACTCCGCCGATGGCCGAGGCGATCAAGGCTGAGGTGCCGATGACACCTGCTTCGGCTTTGGTCATGCCCCAGACCGCGAGCAAGGTAGGAATCACGAAAGCGAATAGCTGGACGTCCATCGCGTCCAGCGCCCAACCCATGAAACACGCCCAGAACGTCCGCTTCTGGCTGGGCGCCATACTGCCGTACCACGACATAGATACTCCATCGCGCTGCTGCGCTGTTGTTATTGGAATCTGGATAGATGCGCGTTGGCGGCGACATCATGGCGCGAGTATGTGAGAGCGGCGGAGTGTGGCGAATAGCGTGGGGCGCATAGCTGGTATGCGGGGGATGAGGATGAGTTTTTGCCGAGGGTAAAGGCCGCCGTAGCAGCATGGCTTGCCTGCGGTAGCGACCTTGAAATCGCTGCCGCCGGCAAGCTGTGTTGCTACAGGGTATGCATCATTTGAAAAAAGCTTACTGCTGAACCGCGCTGAACCCTTCAAACGCGGTCTGCTGCGCAATCGCAGTCACGATGTTTTTGCGGGTAGCAGGTTGTTCGTTGCCTTCGTTATCGACAAAGACCTCGCTTTGCAGCTCGGCTTCATCGCCTTCACCAACGAAGGTGAAGCCCAGGAATTCGAACGCTTCGCGGTCAACGTTGGCTTTCGAGCGTGGGGTGCGCAGTGGCAGGGTGACGCTGGCGCCGTCCTTGCTGATCACGAACACTTCGGCTTCTTTCTTGACCCGCGCAGCCTTGCTCTTGCCACCGCTCGGGTTGCTGACGGCCTGATGGGTCTGGTTCAGGACCTTCAGGGCCAGGCTATAGACCAGCTCCTGAAAGCTTGGGTCGTCCTTGTAGCTGGACAGAATCCGGCTGATCGGGAATTTGCTGCTGAGGTCTTCCAGCGCGGCCATGTCGGCGGCTTCGGCGTCTTTCAGTTGCTTGAGCTGACCCATCAGTTCGTAGGCCTGATCGTCATCGAAACGGTCATGGGCCTGACGGATGGCGGCGCGCAGTTCACGAATCTGATCGCTTTCCTTGGCGCTCTGAAAGGCGTCGAGGACCATTTCGCTGATGGTTTTCGCCTGCGGCACATGCTGTGAAAGATTGATGGCGTCTTCGTAAGCCTGCTTGGAGGTGAGGGCAGGCACTGCTACGTCGGTATGGGAATCAGACATTGAACATCCATTGCTTCATTAACGGGGATCGCGAGACACCCCGGAGCGTCTCGCGAGGGGAGGGTAAATTATTTACCGCCCAGAGCACCACCCGCGGCGCCGCCCAGACCTGCACCGATGGTGCTGCCAGTGCTGCCGCCCAGTTTGTTACCGATGATCGAACCAGCAGCGCCGCCCAGGCCTCCACCAACGGCTGCACGGGTTTTCTTGCCTTTCTTCGCAGCCACAGCACCGCCAGCAGCACCTGCCAGGCCCGCACCGATGGCTGCGCCATTGCTGCCGCCCATCTGCTGGCCAACAACGTTACCCAGCGCGCCGCCCAGACCGCCACCCAGTGCAGCGTTGGTGCCGCTACCCGCCATCGCGCCTTGAGAAACCAGAAGACCCAGAACCAGTGCGGGAAGTGTGAATCGCATGAACTCGACCTCGAAAAAGGGACAGCACTATGGCGTGATGTCGTGGATAAGGACAGGGTATTAAGCGGCGCCGTTGAGAATCCGGATCGCCAGAAACAACAAAGCCCGCACAAGGCGGGCTTTGTTGAGGTACTTGGTGGCTACACAGGGACTTGAACCCCGGACCCCAGCATTATGAATGCTATGCTCTAACCAACTGAGCTATGTAGCCAAGTGGCGCGCATTATTCGCTGAGATGGGGGATGTGTCAAGCGTCTCTTTGAAAAATTTATGCGTATGATCAAGCGGTTAGGGTTTAAGCCCCTGTTTTGGCATTCAACGCCCTTATGACCGTCACCTCGGTGACAGTTTTACTGCACAGGCTGGGTGGATTTGCCTCATTTTCGTGCATTTCACTTGCACCATTTCTGACAGCGTGCCCGTTTAGATGGCTTGGTGCTATCGGTCCGTTTCTTGCTTCTTCCCGCAAAGGCGCGTGTTGGCAGGTCTGCGCGCACATCATCTGAAAACCGCGATGGCGTCTTCGACACAGGGGACGGGCGGTTGTCGTTTTTAAAACAAAGACATGGCATTTTGCCGGTAAGAATGTGAGGCAGCAGCCCTGCGGTCAAAAGCGGCGGTGGCGGGTTGTCCGTGAGGAGTTGTCGGTCATGCAAAGTCTTTTGTCGCCAGGAATTCGTCTGCTCGGACGCTTTGGTTTTGCACGCAAGTTTCAGGTGCTTTTCTTCCTGTTCATCCTGCCACTGGCCGGTAGCTTGTGGATGATCGGACAGGACTACCGCAGCAAGCTGGCGGTGATTTCCGGTGAGCAGTCCGGTGTGCGTCAGCTTCTGGCCCTTGACGCGCTGGACGCCCAACTGACCGCGCAGCGCAATCTTGCGGCCCGTTGGAAGGCCGCCGACATCCTTCATGACCCGACTCCGGCTGCAAAAGCAGCGATGGCTGCGTTGGATGCCGCCAATCCCGTACTGAATCAGACCCTGGCAAAACTGGGTGATGAACTGAAGGCACGCTCCGCCAGCCCGGACACGATGGCCCGCTATCAGGCCTTGCAAGCGACCGTCAAAGGCATGGATTCCGAGTCCCTGCGCACCATTGGCTGGTGGCCAGACGGCTATGATCGCTTCACCTCTGCGCTGACGGCGCTGCAAAGTCTGCGTGAGCAGATCGCGATGGACAACGGGCTGATTCTCGATCCATGGCTTGAAACCTATTTGCTGATGCAGATTGCCACTCAGCAAACCCCAGACCTCATTGAACGCGTGGGGCGCATGGCCAGCGTGGGGCAGTCTTCTGTCGCCTCCGGTCAGTTCTCGCTGCAAAGTCGATTGCAGATGCGTGATCTGCGCAGCCGTATCGGCGATGCCCGGGATCAACTGGTCAAGGCGAGCGCCTCTCTGCAAGCCAAGGCCTATCCGGGGATGGAAACCTGGACGGCTCAATACAACGACAGCCTCCAGCGTCTGGACAGCGAATTGAAGGTGCTGGACGACGGCGTCTTTGGCGGCACGATCAAACTGGACACCACGGCCTTCGAGCGCAGCGTTGACACTACCCTCGACGCCTTGGCCGCGTTGCGCAACCAGTCGCTGAACTCGCTGGACAGTCGTCTCGATTATTACCACGACCGCGCCATCAAGCAGTTCATCCCCGTCGCTGCGGTGTTCAGTGTCCTGGCGCTGGCGGCGTTGTACCTGTTTATGTGTCTGCAAACCTCGATTCGTCGCAGCGCCAAAGGCATTACAACGCTGGCCGAGTCTCTGCGCGATGGCAATCTGTGCGTCGAAGTCGCAGTGGAGGGGCGAGATGAACTGGCGGCGATCAGCACGGCATTGAACGTTGCGGTGGTGCAATTGCGCACCAGTTTGCTGGGCGTCAATCACGAAACTCAGCAATTGGGTTCGGCAGTGCTGACCCTCAATTCGCAATCGGGCAGCACCCTCAACGAAGTCGAAGACCAACAGCAGCAGATCAGCCAGATCGCTGCGGCGGCCACGCAATTGGCGGCCACGTCCATGGGGGTCGCCAAGAGCTGCGAAGAGGCCTCCGGAAATGCCCAGCAGACGCGTCGCATCGCCGAAGACAGCAGCCGTGACAGTCAGCGCACCACCGCCAGCATTCAGCAACTCAACCAGCGTCTGACCGACACCGCCAACGCATTGGGCAAAGTCAGCGAGCAGGGTCAGCAGATTCAATCCGTGGTGGACACCATTCGAGGAATCGCCGAGCAGACCAACTTGCTGGCACTCAACGCTGCGATCGAGGCGGCGCGTGCGGGCGAGCAGGGGCGTGGTTTTGCCGTGGTAGCCGATGAGGTGCGCAGCCTGTCGCAGCGCACTCAGGCGTCGACGGCACAAATCGCCGGAACGGTCGACAGTCTGCGCTCAACAGTGAGCCAGGCGGTGAGCTTGATGGAGGCTGCGTGCGGTCAAGCCGTGACTGATGCTCAGTCGGTCACGGGGCTGGGCGCACGTCTGGGTGAAATTGCCAGCGCCGTGCAGTTGGTGACCGACACTCTGGCGCAGATCGCGACCGCTGTCGAGGAGCAGGCGGCCACCGCCGATGAGGTCAGTGGCAACATTCAGCAGGTGGATCAAGCGGCTGGGCGCTTGCTCGATGGCGCAAGGGCGGTCAATCACGCAGCAGATACCTTGAGCAAAGGCAGCCGCGCATTGAGTGATAACACCTCGCGGTTCCGTTTGGGTTGATGCGCCTGGGCAGGCGGGCCAATAGATTGGCAAACCGCTCTGCATTTGAGGTCGAGTGACGCTTTGTTAGACAAAAAGCCTTGACGAAACAGGTGGGTCATCGGTTTTATCGCCGCTTGGCCCATTTTTTCAAGGCTTTTCTCATGACCGACAGCAGTGCCGCTGGTGCGGCGGTCTATTCACCTCTGACCCTGGCGCTTTACGACGCTTGGGTGCTGGGCATTTCGAATCGTTTTGCCTGGCGTTGCCGAACCCAATCGGTACTTTTGCCCTTCTTTCGCGCCAATGTACGGCCCCGTCATCTGGATATCGGCGTCGGGACCGGTTATTACCTCGCCAAGTCGCAATTGTCTTCGCAAACGCAGGTCACCTTGCTCGATCTCAACCCCAGCAGCCTAGAGGCCGCCAAGCGGCGGATCAACCGCCCTGGCACCCGGACGATCCTGCACGACGTTTTCAAGCCAATTCCGGGGGAGGAGCGTTTCGACTCGATCTCCCTGTTCTACCTGCTTCACTGCCTGCCCGGTCCAATGAATGCAAAGGCGGCGATTTTCGCCAATTTGAAGCACAACCTCCAGCCGGGCGGTGTGCTGTTCGGTGCGACGATCCTGGGGGATTCCGCCGGGCACAACGGCTTTGGTCGAAAATTGATGGCGGTTTACAACAAGAAGGGGATTTTCGGGAATCGCGAAGACACCGAGGTCGGCTTCGAGGCGCACCTTCGCGAGCATTTTCGCGATGTAACGCTCAAACGTGAAGGGTGTGTGCTGTTGTTCCGCGCGGCGCAGCCAATCGTCTGACGCAATAAAGGCGTCCAGATCGAGAAGGCGGCTGACTGAATCGTTCGAAGGTCAAACAGCGTGAATTGAAAAATCCGATGCCTGGTGGTGTCGGGCACCGGATTTTCATGACGCCCTCATCGAGCAAGAGGCGTCGCTGAAATCGGCGGTTGGCCAAGAGGGCCGTGAATCAGTGTGTGCGGGCTACGGCGAACTCGCTCAACTCGATCAGTGCATCGCGGTACTCGCTGGCGGGCAGGATGTCTAGGCAGGCAATGGCGCGGGCTGCATAGTCGCGGGCCAGTTTGGCGGTGTAATCCAGCGAGCCGGATTGCTCGACAGCTTCGTGAATGGCGTCGAGGTCTTCCAGGCCACCTTTCTGGATCGCCTTGCGTACCAACGCAGCCTGTTCGGGCGTGCCTTCGCGCATGGTGTAGATCAATGGTAGGGTTGGTTTGCCTTCTGCCAGGTCGTCGCCGATGTTCTTGCCCATGGTCTCGGCGTCGCCGCGATAGTCGAGCAGGTCATCGACCAACTGGAAAGCCACGCCCAGGTGGTCACCGAACGTGCGCAACGCTTCGCGCTGAGCGGGGTTGGCATCGGCAAGGGCGGCAGCGCTGTGGGTCGAGGCTTCGAACAGCATCGCCGTTTTGCCGCGAATCACTTCCATATAGGTTTCTTCGGTAGTGCTCGCGTCACGCACCTTCGACAGTTGCAACACTTCGCCTTCGGCAATGACGCGCGTGGCCTGGGACAGGATCTTCATCACCGGCATCGAACCCAGTTCGACCATCATTTCGAAGGAGCGGGAATAAAGGAAATCACCGACCAGCACGCTCGGGGCGTTGCCCCACATGGCGTTCGCGGTGGAGCGGCCACGGCGCATGCCCGACATGTCGACGACGTCGTCGTGCAGCAGGGTCGCGGTGTGCAGGAATTCAATGGTGGCGGCCAGCAGGCGCAGGTTGTCGCCGCCGCTCCCCAGAGCTTTGCCGCACAGCAATACCAGCAACGGGCGCAGACGCTTGCCACCGGCAGAGGTGATGTAATCGCCGATTTTCGAGACCAGCGGCACGCGCGACGTCAGCTGCTTCTTGATAATGTGGTCGACGGCGGTAAAGTCGTCTGCCACAGCGCGATAGAAGGCTTGAGGTTGCATCAGCGAGGCGTGCTCCATACAGGGTTGCGCGGCATGCTAGGTGGCAGACCCCACCCTGTCAAGGCGTGACGTAACGCCGCTTGCAAGGCTGTCGCGGCTTGCGTACAATCGCGCACCCTAACTTTCCTGGGCAGCACCTGCCTTACGCAATTGCATGATGAGCCTTTCCAGCCGCATGCAGCCATGCCAGCCGACACTCTTCCTATAAAGAGCTGGGTGAGCAGGATTTTCGGAGATATACCATGTCGTACGCAGTAATCGTTACTGGTGGCAAGCAGTACAAAGTCGCCCCAGGTGAATACCTGAAAATTGAAAAACTGGAAGTCGCTACTGGCGAAACCGTTACCTTCGACCGCGTTCTGCTGGTTGCCAACGGTGACGACGTCAATATCGGCGCTCCAGTCGTCGCCGGTGCTACCGTTGTGGCTGAAGTGATCTCCCAAGGTCGTCATGATAAAGTCCGCATCATCAAGTTCCGTCGCCGTAAGCACCACATGAAGCGTATGGGCCACCGCCAGTGGTTCACCGAGATCAAAATCACCGGTATCCAGGCCTGATTTTCAGCCTGATACCCTTATAGGAGTATTGAACTCATGGCACACAAAAAAGCTGGTGGTAGTACCCGCAACGGTCGCGACTCAGAAGCCAAACGCCTTGGCGTGAAGATGTATGGCGGCCAGGTCATCGTTCCAGGCAACATCATCGTGCGTCAGCGCGGCACCCAATTCCACGCTGGTTACGGCGTTGGCATGGGCAAGGATCACACCCTGTTCGCTAAAGTCGAAGGCGTGATCAAGTTCGAAGTTAAAGGCGCCTTCGGTCGTCGCTATGTCAGCATCGTGCCCAAGGCTCAAGCCGCAGCATAATGTCGTCGTAGCTGGAAAAGCCCTGTCAGTGACAGGGCTTTTTCGTTTGTAGAAGCTCTGGTTTGGTGAGTCTCTTGCAAAGCTGTTTGTGTGGGCCGTTGTGGTGTGAAGTCGCTGGTTTTTGATCGGTATCGCAACGCTCATCTTTGCAAGAGCCTTATGAATTTATGTTGTTTGCTCGTCTTTGTGACGGGAGGCGTGCGTTATGAAATTTGTTGATGAAGTATCCATTCGAGTGAAGGCCGGTGACGGCGGCAACGGTTGCATGAGCTTCCGTCGCGAAAAGTTCATCGAGAATGGCGGCCCGAACGGCGGCGATGGTGGTGATGGTGGCTCGGTTTTCATGGTTGCCGATGAAAACCTGAACACTCTGGTCGACTACCGCTACACCCGTCATTTCGAGGCCGAGCGCGGTTCCAATGGTGGCAGCACCGATTGCACCGGTCGCAAAGGTGAGGACCTGGTTCTGCGTGTGCCGGTGGGTACGACCGTTATCGATTCGAGCACTCAGGAAGTTATCGGCGACCTGACCAAAGACGGTCAGCGCCTGATGGTGGTGCAGGGTGGGTGGCACGGGTTGGGCAACACCCGCTTCAAATCCAGTACCAACCGCGCGCCGCGCCAGACTACGCCAGGCAAGCCGGGCGAGCAGCGCGACCTGAAGCTGGAAATGAAGGTGCTGGCGGACGTTGGTCTGCTGGGCTTGCCGAACGCTGGCAAGAGTACGTTCATCCGTTCGGTTTCGGCTGCCAAGCCTAAAGTCGCTGACTACCCGTTCACTACCCTGGTGCCGAATCTGGGTGTGGTCAGTGTCGATCGCTGGAAAAGCTTCGTCATCGCCGACATTCCGGGTCTGATTGAGGGCGCCTCGGACGGTGCGGGTCTTGGTATTCGCTTCCTTAAGCACCTGGCGCGTACGCGTCTGCTGTTGCACCTGGTTGATATGGCGCCATTGGACGAAAGTGATCCGGCTGATGCGGCTGAGGTCATCGTCAATGAGCTGGTCAAGTTCAGCCCGGCGCTGTCGGATCGCGATCGCTGGTTGGTGCTGAACAAGTGCGACACCGTACTTGAGGAAGATCAGGAAGCGATCAAGCAGGCAATCGTTGAGCGTCTGAACTGGGAGGGGCCGGTCTATGTGATTTCGGCCATTGCCAAGCAGGGCACTGAGCGTCTGGGCCACGACATCATGCGTTATCTGGAGGATCGTGCTGATCGCCTGGCCAATGACCCGGCTTACGCCGAGGAACTGGCCGAGCTGGATCAGCGCATCGAAGATGAGGCGCGTGCCCAGTTGCAGGCTCTGGATGACAAGCGTGCGTTGCGCCGCAGTGGCGTGAAGAGCGTGCATGACATGGGTGACGACGATTGGGATGATGATTTCGAGGACGATGAAGATGGTCCGGAAATCATTTACGTTCGTGAGTGATCGACTGAAGTAAACTACAACGCCGCTGAATCAGCGGCGTTTTAGTATCTTGGATTTGTACTCTCTGGCTTAAGGTTGAAAGATCATGCGGAGCAAGGTGACAGGTGCCCAGCGTTGGGTTGTGAAGATCGGAAGTGCGCTGCTGACGGCGGACGGCAAGGGTCTTGATCGCAACGCGATGGGTGTTTGGGTCGAGCAGATGGTGGCGCTGCACGAGGCAGGCGTCGAGCTGGTTCTGGTTTCGTCCGGTGCGGTAGCGGCCGGGATGAGTCGCCTGGGCTGGGCTGCACGACCGAGTGCGATGCATGAGCTTCAAGCCGCTGCGGCGATTGGTCAGATGGGGCTGGTGCAGGCCTGGGAATCGAGCTTTGGTGAGCATGGCCGTAAAACGGCGCAGATTCTGCTGACCCATGATGATCTTTCTGACCGCAAGCGCTACCTGAACGCTCGTAGCACCCTGCGAACGCTGGTGGAGCTAGGTGTTGTACCGGTGATCAACGAAAACGATACCGTGGTCACCGATGAAATTCGCTTTGGCGACAACGACACGCTGGCGGCGCTGGTGGCGAACCTGGTCGAGGCTGATCTGTTGGTCATCCTGACGGATCGTGACGGCATGTTCGATGCCGACCCGCGCAATAACCCTGAAGCTCAGCTGATTTATGAGGCGCGTGCCGATGATCCGGCGCTGGATGCTGTGGCGGGCGGCACGGGTGGTGCACTGGGGCGTGGCGGTATGCAAACCAAGTTGCGCGCTGCGCGCCTGGCGGCGCGTTCGGGCGCGCACACAGTGATTGTGGGTGGTCGTATCGAGCGCGTACTGGCGCGTCTCAAGTCGGGTGAGCAGTTGGGGACGCTGCTGTCGCCTGAGCGTGGCATGCTGGCGGCGCGCAAGCAGTGGTTGGCGGGGCATCTGCAGACGCGCGGCACGTTGGTGCTGGATGACGGTGCCGTGAAGGCGCTGACCGAAAGCAACAAAAGCCTGTTGCCGGTCGGCGTAAAAATTGTTCAGGGCAGTTTCCGTCGTGGCGAAATGGTCGTGTGCGTGGCGGCTGATGGTCGCGAGATTGCACGCGGTCTGAGTAACTACAGTGCACTGGAGGCGCAGAAGATCATTGGTCAGCCGTCTGACGCCATCGTCAAGGAATTGGGTT
The DNA here is from genome assembly GCF_045764065.1 of Pseudomonas sp. Pseu.R1. Lineage (NCBI taxonomy): Bacteria > Pseudomonadati > Pseudomonadota > Gammaproteobacteria > Pseudomonadales > Pseudomonadaceae > Pseudomonas > Pseudomonas sp. Pseu.R1. The sequence goes on from NZ_JBJGEE020000001.1 coordinate 4,374,754, forward strand.
ATATGGCTGAGCCTGAGCTGGTTCATCGCGATAACTTGATTCTGGTGTGAGTCAGGTCGTTTATTGAAGGAAGGCGCCATGAAAATCATGAAAGGGATGTTGGGTGCGCTGCTGATGCTGCCATTGCTGGTGTCGGCGGAAGAGATTGGTCAGGTGTCGACGGTGTTCAAGTTTGTCGGCCCTAATGATCGCATCGTGGTCGAGGCGTTCGACGATCCCAAGGTGGATGGCGTGACGTGTTACCTGTCCCGCGCCAAGACGGGTGGGTTGAAGGGTGGTCTGGGTCTGGCAGAGGATCGCGCTGAGGCTTCGATTGCTTGTCGTCAGGTTGGGCCGATCCATTTCAAGGGTGAATTGAAGGACGGCGATGAGGTGTTCAAGGAGCGTACGTCGCTGGTGTTCAAGACCATGCAGGTGGTGCGCTTCCTGGACAAGAAGCGCAATACGCTGGTGTATCTGGTCTATAGCGATCGATTGATCGAGGGTAGCCCGCAGAATGCGGTGACCGCGATTCCGATTTTGCCGTGGGCACCGGCGCCGTGATCTGAAGTGTTAAGTAGGATGCAATTGTGGGAGCCGGCTTGCTGGCGAAGGCGGTGCTTCAGGTGAGTAGATGGCACTGATATGTCGCTTTCGCCAGCAAGCTGGCTCCCACAATGTCTGTGTGCGGCTTAAATCACGGGCAATAAAAAAACCGACCCTGAGGTCGGTTTTTTATTTAAGCGGTCGCTTAGGCTGCAGCTTGGTTCAGAGCCTTGACGTGACCGTTCAGGCGGCTCTTATGACGAGCGGCCTTGTTCTTGTGGATGATGCCTTTGTCGGCCATACGGTCGATAACTGGCACAGCCAGAACGTAAGCAGCTTGCGCTTTGGCAGCGTCTTTGGCGTCGATGGCTTTGACTACGTTCTTGATGTAGGTACGAACCATGGAACGCAGGCTGGCGTTGTGGCTGCGACGCTTCTCAGCCTGTTTTGCACGTTTTTTGGCGGAAGGTGAGTTGGCCACCGTCGAGCTCCTCGAAAGACTTGGTAAATAGCTAACAAAATAGGCCGCGAATCATGCCGATGAGTTGAGTGCTTGTCAAGGGCGGATGATGCGTTCCGCTAAGTGGTCATGGCATGTCGTCAGAGAGATTTCTTTCCGGCGTATGACCTGTAAACTCGCGGGTTTTGGCTCAGTGCTGTTTTTTGCGGCGCGGAGTATCGCATAAATGGAGCGCACTTTGGCGCTTCCTTTGGTCGGGCGCACACACTTTAGATGAATCTCCTCAAATCGCTTGCCGCCGTCAGCTCTATCACCATGCTTTCGCGGGTGCTGGGTTTTATCCGCGACACCATCATTGCCCGGGCATTTGGCGCAGGCATGGCGACTGACGCCTTCTTTATCGCGTTCAAATTGCCCAACCTGCTGCGGCGGATTTTTGCCGAAGGCGCTTTTTCTCAGGCATTTGTGCCCATTTTGGCGGAGTACAAAAGCCAGCAGGGGGAAGAAGCGACCCGCACCTTTGTCGCGTATGTCACCGGTTTGCTGACGCTGGCGCTGGCGCTGGTTTCGGTGTTGGGCATTATTTTTGCGCCTTGGGTGATCTGGGCGACGGCGCCGGGCTTCGCCGACACGCCCGAGAAGTTTCAGCTCACCAGCGACCTGCTACGGGTGACCTTTCCTTATATATTGCTGATCTCGCTGTCCTCGCTGGCCGGGGCCATCCTCAATACGTGGAATCGTTTCTCGGTGCCCGCGTTCGTGCCGACCCTGCTGAACCTGGCGATGATCTTTTTCGCGCTGTTCCTCACGCCGTACTTCCACCCACCGGTCATGGCGCTAGGATGGGCGGTGCTGGCGGGCGGTCTGCTGCAACTGCTGTATCAACTGCCGCATCTGAAAAAGATCGGCATGCTGGTGCTGCCGCGTCTGAATCTGCGGGACACAGGTGTCTGGCGGGTGATGAAACAGATGCTGCCCGCCATGCTCGGTGTGTCGGTCAGCCAGATTTCCCTGATCATCAACACGATTTTCGCCTCTTTTCTCACGGCGGGATCGGTGTCATGGATGTATTACGCCGATCGCCTGATGGAGCTGCCGTCGGGCGTGCTGGGCGTGGCGTTGGGGACGATTCTGTTGCCGATTCTCTCCAAAACGTACGCCAGCAAGGACCGTCAGGAGTATTCGCGGATTCTCGACTGGGGGCTGCGACTGTGTTTCGTACTGGTGCTGCCGTGCACGCTGGCATTGGGGTTGCTGGCCGAGCCGTTGACGGTTTCGCTGTTCCAATACGGAAAATTCGACGCGATGGACGCCGTCAAAACGCAAGGCGCCCTGATTGGTTATGCAGTCGGTTTGTTGGGCATCATCGTTATCAAGGTGCTGGCTCCAGGATTTTATGCCCAGCAGAACATCCGCACACCGGTAAAAATTGCGATCTTCACGCTGACAGTGACTCAACTGTTCAACGTGCTGTTTGTTTATGGTGTGCACCTGGCCCATGTCGGCCTGGCACTGGCGATCAGTGTCGGTGCGAGCCTGAATGCACTGCTGCTGTTCTGGCAGTTGCGCAAGCAGAACCTGTATCAACCGCAGGCAGGCTGGCCGATGTTCCTGCTTAAGTTGTTCATTGCCGTCGCTGTCATGTCGGCGGTGCTGTTGGGGCTGATGCATGTCATGCCGGCCTGGTCCGAGGGGCAGATGCTCGAACGATTCATTCGTTTGGGTGGGCTGGTCGTCGCGGGCGTGGTGGCCTATTTCGGGACGTTGTTGGCGCTGGGTTTCCGTCTGCGGCACTTCGCCCGCAAGGCGATCATGTAGGATCAATCGTCGGTTTTTGACGGTTAACGCCGATTGTTGCGGTTTGCCTGAGTGTGTCGCCTGTCGTTGGCGTCAGTGTGTGGTTATAATCGGCCACTTTATGAGCAAGAAGCGCGTTATGCAGCTGGTTCGAGGTCTTCACAACCTGCGCCCCCAGCATCGGGGCTGCGTCGCCACCATTGGCAATTTCGACGGTGTTCACCGTGGTCACCAGGCTATCCTGGCGCGACTGCGCGAGCGCGCTGTCGAGTTGGGCCTGCCCAGCTGTGTGGTGATTTTCGAGCCTCAACCCCGAGAGTTCTTCGCTCCCGAGACCGCTCCGGCTCGTCTGGCGCGCCTGCGAGACAAAGTCGATTTGCTGGCCGCGGAGGGCATCGATCTGGTGCTCTGTCTCACCTTCAATCAGCAGTTGAGCAAGCTGCGAGCCACCGAGTTCGTCGATACCGTATTGATCGACGGTCTGGGTGTGAAACACCTGGAGGTCGGGGACGACTTCCGGTTTGGTTGTGACCGTATCGGCGACTTTGATTTCCTGCAACGGGTCGGCGCAGAGAAGGGCTTCAGTGTCGAGGCTGCGCAAACCGTGGAAATTGACGGCGTGCGCGTCAGCAGCACCCAAGTACGGAATGCGCTGGCCGCCGGTGATTTCTCCCTGGCCGAGCATCTGCTGGGGCGTCCGTTTGAAATCACCGGTCGCGTGCTGCATGGCCAGAAACTGGCCCGCCAACTGGGTACGCCTACGGCCAACGTGCAGCTCAAGCGGCGCCGCGTGCCGCTGAGCGGCGTTTATCTGGTCAGTGCCGAAGTCGACGGCAAGGTCTGGCCGGGCGTCGCCAATATTGGCGTGCGGCCGACCGTGGCGGGGGATGGACGCCCTCACCTTGAAATACATCTTCTGGATTTTGCCGGTGATATCTATGGCCGGCGACTGACGGTGGTTTTCCACCAAAAGCTGCGTGATGAGCAGCGTTTCGCCTCGCTTGAGGCGCTCAAGACGGCGATCGATGCGGATGTCGCTGCCGCCCGTGCCCATTGGGGCATGGTCAACCGCTAATTTAGAGCCTGAAATGACCGACTATAAAGCCACGCTTAATCTTCCGGACACCGCCTTCCCGATGAAGGCCGGCCTGCCCCAGCGCGAGCCGCAAACTCTGCAGCGCTGGGACAGCATTGGCCTGTACCAGAAGCTGCGCGAAATTGGCAAGGATCGTCCAAAGTTCGTTTTGCACGACGGTCCTCCCTACGCCAACGGCAATATTCACATCGGTCATGCGGTCAACAAGATCCTCAAGGACATGATCGTCCGTTCGAAGACCCTCGCGGGCTTCGATGCGCCGTATGTTCCGGGCTGGGACTGCCACGGTCTGCCAATCGAGCACAAGGTCGAAGTCACCCACGGCAAGAACCTGCCTGCCGACAAGACTCGTGAACTGTGCCGTGCCTACGCGGCCGAGCAGATCGAAGGCCAGAAAGCCGAGTTCATTCGCCTGGGTGTGCTGGGCGACTGGGCCAATCCGTACCGCACCATGGATTTCGCCAACGAAGCCGGAGAAATCCGCGCGCTGGCGGAAATGGTCAAGAACGGTTTCGTGTTCAAGGGCCTGAAGCCTGTTAACTGGTGTTTCGATTGCGGCTCGGCGCTGGCTGAAGCGGAAGTCGAATATCAGGACAAGAAGTCGTCGACCATCGACGTGGCTTTCCCTGTTGCCGATGCCGACAAGCTGGCGACGGCCTTCGGGCTGTCGAGCCTGAGCAAACCGGCTGCCATCGTGATCTGGACCACCACCCCGTGGACCATTCCGGCCAACCAGGCGCTCAATGTTCACCCTGAAATCAGCTACGCGCTGGTCGATACCGGCGAGCGCCTGCTGGTGCTGGCAGAAGAGCTGGTTGAGGCCTGCCTGAAGCGCTGGAACCTTGAAGGTTCGGTGGTCGCCACTGCACCGGGCGCTGCGCTGGAGCTGGTCAACTTCCGTCATCCGTTCTACGACCGTCTGTCGCCGGTCTATCTGGCCGAGTACGTCGAGCTGGGCGCTGGCACGGGCGTGGTTCACTCTGCACCGGCCTACGGTGAAGACGACTTCGTGACCTGCAAGCGTTACGGCATGGTCAACGACGATATCCTGACCCCAGTTCAGAGCAACGGCGTGTATGCGCAGTCGCTGGAGTTCTTTGGCGGCCAGTTCATCTGGAAAGCCAACCCGGCCATCATCGACAAGCTGCAGGACGTCGGTGCGCTGTTGCACACCGAAACCATTTCCCACAGCTACATGCATTGCTGGCGCCACAAGACGCCGCTGATCTACCGCGCCACCGCGCAGTGGTTCGTGGGCATGGACAAGCAGCCGACGTCGGGCGATACCCTGCGTGAGCGCGCCGTCAAAGCCATTGAAGACACCAAGTTCGTACCGGCCTGGGGCCAGGCTCGTCTGCATTCGATGATTGCCAACCGTCCTGACTGGTGCATTTCCCGTCAGCGCAACTGGGGCGTGCCGATCCCGTTCTTCCTGAACAAGGAAGATGGCGAGTTGCATCCGCGTACCGTCGAGCTGATGGAAGAAGTCGCCAAGCGCGTCGAGAAGGAAGGCATCGAAGCCTGGTTCAAGATGGACGCAGCCGAGTTGCTGGGCGATGAAGCCTCGCAGTACGACAAGATCACTGACACGCTGGACGTCTGGTTCGATTCGGGCACCACGCATTGGCACGTCCTGCGCGGTTCGCACCCGATGGGCCACCAGAGCGGCCCGCGTGCTGACCTGTACCTGGAAGGTTCCGACCAGCACCGAGGCTGGTTCCACTCGTCGTTGCTGACCGGTTGCGCCATCGATGGCAACGCCCCGTACCGCGAGCTGTTGACCCACGGCTTCACGGTGGACGAGAACGGCCGCAAGATGTCCAAATCGCTTGGCAACGTCATCGCCCCGCAGAAGGTCAACGACACCTTGGGCGCCGATATCATGCGTCTATGGGTTTCGGCCACCGACTATTCCGGCGAGATGGCCGTTTCGGAAACCATCCTGCAGCGCAGCGCCGACGCGTACCGTCGCATTCGTAATACCGCGCGTTTCCTGCTCTCCAACCTGAGCGGCTTCAACCCGGCCACCGACAGTCTGTCGGCCGATGAAATGCTGGCACTGGACCGTTGGGCCGTGGACCGTGCGTTGCTGCTGCAACGTGAGCTGGAAGAGCATTACAGCGAATACCGTTTCTGGAACGTCTACTCGAAAGTGCACAACTTCTGCGTGCAGGAGCTGGGCGGTTTCTACCTGGACATCATCAAGGACCGCCAGTACACCACGGGCGCCAACAGCAAGGCCCGCCGTTCGTGCCAGACTGCGCTGTTCCATATCTCCGAAGCACTGGTTCGCTGGATTGCACCGATCCTGGCATTCACGGCGGACGAGCTGTGGCAGTACATGCCGGGTGAGCGTAACGAATCGGTCATGCTGAACACCTGGTATGAAGGCCTGAGCGAGTTGCCGGAAGGCTTCGAACTGGACCGTGCCTATTGGGATCGCGTCATGGCCGTCAAGGCAGCGGTCAACAAGGAACTGGAGAACCAGCGCACGGCGAAAGCCATCGGTGGCAACCTGCAGGCTGAAGTGACCCTGTACGCCGAAGACGAACTGACCAGCGACCTGAGCAAGCTGGGCGACGAGCTGCGCTTCGTGTTGATCACCTCCAAAGCCAGCGTTGCACCGTTCGTCAGCGCACCGGCGGATGCCGTTGTAACCGAAGTGGCGGGTCTGAAACTGAAAGTGGTCAAGTCCGGGCATGCCAAGTGTGGCCGTTGCTGGCACTTCCGCGAGGATGTTGGCGTGAATGCCGAGCATCCGGAAATCTGCGGCCGTTGCGTCGACAACATCAGCGGTGCAGGTGAGGTTCGTCACTATGCCTAATGCGTCGGCTGGCCGTATGGGCCGTTTGAGCTGGCTGTGGTTGAGCGTGCTGGTCCTGATCATCGATCAGGCCAGCAAGTATTACTTCGAGAACTCGCTGAGCCTGTATCAGCAAATCGTGGTCATCCCCAGTTATTTCAGTTGGACGCTGGCTTACAACACCGGGGCTGCCTTCAGCTTCCTGGCTGACAGCTCTGGCTGGCAGCGTTGGCTGTTTGCGCTGATCGCGGTGGTGGTCAGTGCGGTGCTGGTGGTCTGGCTCAAACGTCTGGGGCGCAACGAGACTTGGCTGGCCATCGCCTTGGCGCTGGTGCTGGGCGGTGCATTGGGCAACCTGTACGACCGCATTGCCATTGGCCATGTCATCGACTTCGTGCTGGTGCACTGGGACACTCGCTGGTACTTCCCAGCCTTCAACTTTGCCGACAGTGCGATCACTGTCGGTGCGATCATGCTTGCGCTGGACATGTTCAAGAGCAAGAAAACCGGAGAGCCCGTTCATGACTGAACACGCCACTCGAGAAACACGCATCGGTCAGAACACGGAAGTCACTCTGCATTTCGCGTTGCACCTGGAAAACGGCGACACGGTCGATAGCACCTTTGACAAAGCCCCGGCGACTTTCAAAGTCGGCGACGGCAACTTGTTGCCAGGCTTTGAGGCGATGATTTTCGGCCTCAAGGCAGGTGACAAGCGCAAGATTGAAGTACCACCGGAAAACGCATTCGGTCAGCCAAACCCGCAAAATGTGCAGATCATGCCGCGTTCGCAGTTTCAGAACATGGAACTGGCCGAAGGCTTGCTGGTGATCTTCAATGATGCGGCCAATACCGAGCTGCCGGGCGTAGTGAAAGCGTTTGACGACGATCAGGTAACGGTTGATTTCAACCACCCGCTGTCGGGCAAGACGCTGACCTTCGAAGTGGAAATTTTTGAGGTCAAAGCACTCTGAGTATTAGCAGAGTGACTGGCCCCGGCTCTGTTCGGGGCCTTTTCGTTTTTATGTTTCATAGCGCGTAGACACGAGGCACATCATGCAAATCAAACTCGCCAACCCACGTGGCTTCTGCGCCGGGGTGGACCGTGCGATCGAAATCGTCAATCGCGCGCTGGAAGTGTTTGGCCCGCCAATCTACGTGCGCCATGAAGTGGTTCATAACAAATTCGTCGTCGAGGACCTGCGCAGTCGTGGCGCGATCTTCGTCGAAGAGCTGGATCAGGTGCCTGACGACGTCATCGTGATCTTCAGTGCCCATGGTGTTTCTCAGGCCGTTCGCAGCGAGGCCGCCGGTCGTGGCTTGAAGGTGTTCGACGCCACGTGTCCGCTGGTGACCAAGGTGCACATCGAAGTGGCACGTTACAGCCGTGATGGCCGTGAGTGCATCCTGATCGGCCACGAAGGGCACCCGGAAGTCGAAGGCACCATGGGTCAGTACGACGCCAGTAATGGCGGGGCGATTTATCTGGTCGAGGACGAGGAAGACGTTGCCAATCTGCACGTGCGTAATCCTGAGAAGCTGGCGTTCGTCACCCAGACCACGCTGTCGATGGACGACACCAGTCGTGTCATCGATGCACTTCGCACGCGCTTCCCGGCCATCGGCGGCCCGCGCAAGGACGACATCTGCTACGCGACCCAGAACCGTCAGGATGCGGTGAAAACACTGGCTGACGAGTGTGATGTGGTGCTGGTGGTGGGCAGCCCGAACAGCTCCAACTCCAATCGTCTGCGCGAACTGGCCGAGCGCATGGCGACGCCGGCGTACCTGATTGATGGCGCCGAAGACATGCAGCGCAGTTGGTTCGATGGCGTTGAGCGCATTGGGATTACCGCAGGGGCTTCGGCGCCTGAAGTGTTGGTGCGAGGTGTGATTCAGCAATTGCAGGCCTGGGGCGCTACCGGGGCTGATGAGCTGGCCGGTCGTGAAGAGAACATCACGTTTTCGATGCCCAAAGAACTGCGGGTCAAGCAGGTTCAGTAACTGAGGTCATGCGCAGGGATCGGTGTTGAACCCGTCACTGCGCAATGTCACCCGGCCCGTCACGGCAATTGCGATCTGAAAGTGGCTGGCAGGCGAGTCCTTCAGACACACCGCCAGCGTGCCATTGGCGTTATTGAGCAACCTGCCGCCGCTGTCAAAGCCGACGCGGCTGGCGATTCTGCCGTTACCTATGACCTTCACGTTCGGATATCCGGCACGCTCCGCGAGTGCCACGTCCCCCTCATCCCTGAGTTGGTTACGGTTCGTGTCGACGAAGACCGCCCAGCCCTGACTCCAGTTCTCGTTGGATGCTTGCATGATCACTGGCTGACCGCGCTGGATCGCCTCCACGCGCGCCAGTCGTAGCCCTGTGGCCAGTTGCTGAGCAGCGTCCTGTCTTCGTTGGGATTCGACCAGTGATTGGAAGGCGGGGGCGGCGAGTGTGGCGACGATGCCGATCACGACCAGTCCCATGAGCAGCTCGATCAGCGTCAGTCCTTTTTGCATGGTTTGCTCACTTCTCTGAAGTTTCCGCGCCATAGCAAACGCCCGAAGCGCGCGGCTGACAAGACGTGCGATTGTCAGCCGATATGTCCGCAAGCTGCGGTTACACAGTGCTCAAGCGACTCGCTCAGCGTCGTCTTCAATGTCTCTGCACAGTCATCGCAGAGGTGTTGGCGGATGAGTACGGGGCAGTCAGGCGTGACATTGATCGAGGTGTTGGTGGCGTTGCTGGTGCTCGCCGTCGGTGTGCTGGGCGTGGCGTTGTTGCAGGTCAACGCCTTGAAGCAGACCGACAGCGCGATGCGCAGCACCCAGGTGAGTTTCATTGCGCACGACCTGATGGAGCGCATGCGCGCCAACCCCGAGGCTCATTACACCCTCAGTTCCTTGAGCCAGGCGCCGACCGCAGGTAATCCAGACGTTCCTCGCGATCAGGATCTGTTCGACTTTGCAGACCAGTTGAAACGTGCGGTGGGCGAAAACGTGCAAGCGTCTGTCCAAATGGTCGGCGGTCAGGCAACGATCAACCTGGAGTGGAGTGACGCCAGAGCTCAAGGCGAAGCGGCGCAAGCCCGGCAAACATTGACGTTGACCAGCCTGATTGGGCCGCAGGGGCAGCGATGAAACAGCGGACGGGTGGATTCGGTCTTGTTGAAACCTTGCTGGCCTTGGTACTCGGCCTGGTGATATCGCTGGCACTGACGCAGATGTTCCTCCACTCGAAAAGCACGTACCTGAGTCAAGCTTCTTCGGCGGCGCTTCAGGAGGACGCGCGTTTTGTTCTCTCCAGAATGGCTCAGGAAATACGGCTGGTTGGAGTGTTCGGCTGCCAGCGAGCCATTCGCGATGAAAGCCTGGGGGCGCGATTCGCCCACGCGTTCAATACGCCTGTGCGTTGGGATGCCGGACAGCGCTCGCTGACGTTGATCAGCGCTGCGACGGAAGTGGGCAACACGTGGCACGAATGGATCATCCACACCGATTGCACTACATCTGCCGTGGCCTGGTCCCGAGGGCGTGCGCCTTCGCTGATGGCGGGAGAGTTCGCGCTGCCCATTCAACAACACGTTTATCGCTTCAATGCACAGCGTAACGAGCTGACTCTCGACGGGCAGCCGCTGCTGAGCCACGTCCGGGATTTCAGTGCGCTGTTTGGCGTCGCGTCTTCTCGGAGCAGGGTTGGCATTGCGCGTTACACCTCACAGCCTGATCCCGCCTTGATTCGCAGTGTGCGCCTGACACTGGTGCTGTTTGATCCAGCGGATCGTACTCGGGAGCAGACGTTTCACATCGTGGCGGCGATTCGCAACCGGGCGGGCTAAGGAGGAGCGAGTGATGAACGCGCAACGCGGGGCTGTGTTGATGGTGGGGCTGGTGTTCCTCTTGCTGCTGACATTGCTTGCAACCTCGTCGATGCAGAACGCCACGCTTCAAGAACGAATGGCGGGCAGTCAAGCGCGCCGCGACGCGTCATTCCAGGCGGCAGAGGCCGCGTTGCACGCAGGTGAAGCGCGCGTTTCGTCACCTGGCTTTTCGCAGGAGCGCTGCACTGGCCTGGCGACCTGTTTACCCCCTCCGGAGGCATTGACCTTGTCTACCGAGGGAACGGGCGGGGCTTCTGGTGTGATCTGGCGGGCAACCCCCAGCGGCTTTGTGGGCATTCAGTACCTGGGTGAATCGACAGGTGCGATCGAAGACGGTGATGCCCAGCAACCGCCCAAACTCTATCGCGTGACTGCGATAGGCCTACAGGGCACTGCCAGGACGGTGCTGGAAAGCGTTCACACCGATGAGAAACGCATCCTGTGGCGTCAGCGCCTATGAAGGGGCACCCATGAGAGGACGAGGTTTCACATTGATCGAGTTGCTGATTGCCATTGCGATCATGGCGATCCTGGCGACCGTCGCCTACCCGGCTTACAGCGAGCACACCCGCAAGGTACGTCGCGCCGAAATCACGTCATTACTGATCGAGGAGGGGCACCGGCTGGAACGCTTCTATTCGCGAGTGGCGCAGTATTCGGACGCCCAGGGTCCGCCTGCACGGGAGCATGAGGTGTCGGGCGGGAATACGTTTTATGTGATCGAGGCCGAACGCTCAGAGCAAGCGTTTGTGTTGACGGCGAGCCCGATCAGTGGGGGAGCGATGAGTGCCGACAAGTGTGGCCGCTTTGTGCTGGAGCACACTGGCAGGCGCGACAACGTGGGAACGTCGGGGGATGCCAGTGTGCAGCGGTGTTGGGGGCGGTGAGGGGCTACTTCCAGCAACTTGTGGTCGTGGGATCTGGAGATCGCGTACCGTCCTGACTGATGCTCAACGTCGTGCAGCCGGTGTCTTTTGTTTGAGTACCTTGAGCGACCACCTGTAGCGTGTAAGTCGTCGCTGTTGCGACTGATGACTGTAACGTGTATCTGCCGCTGGCGGAGTTTGCATTGGTAATACCGAGTGCTGACAGCGTCGTGGTGGTGGAGGTCGGGTAACTATTGTTTTGAGCGTAGTAACGCTCCATGCGCGCCACTGCATCGGAAAGCATCGCAGTGCCTTCAGAGCGATTCCCACGCAGGACGTAACTGGTATAGCTCGGATAAGCAACGGCAGCCAAAATGGCGACGATCGCGACCGTAATCATCAGTTCTATCAGCGTAAAACCACGCTGCTGTGGAGATCGAGTAAGCATATTCAACTCTGTTCTCATGGGGATGGAATGACGCGCCAGTTCTGGCGACCGTCGTATTTCGTACCGGTGTTAACGGGAGTGATTAAGCCGCTGGAGTCGGTGGAATCCTTTTGACCATTCAGCGAGCTTATCGTAAACCCGCCTCCGCTCGTGCTCATGCCGCTTACGACGGTGTTGTTATAGTTGTCCGCGCTGGAGATCGTGCCGTTGCGGCGCAAGTTGAACACCGTAAAGCTTGTTCTTCCGCCGGTTGTAGGGTCCAAGCCGTATTCCCAACCGGTAACGCCCGGGCTGCAAACGTCCGTAACGGGGGTTCGGGTTGAGGCGAATAACACACTCCCGCTCACGACAAGCGGGTCGACCAACCGCTCGCCGAGTAATGTTGTACCCACGGCGAGGTCGAGATACCACCCGGATTTCGTTGTCCAGTCGACCGCATTGGCACTGACGATTCGAACATCGTTGGAGGCGCCAGAGAAGTCGACGTCATTGGCCTGCAATGTAATGGTTTGTTGTTGCAGCGAAGCCCGATTCAATACCGGCGTCGAGCTTGCCGTTTGCGCGTCTACTTGTTTATCCCACACGCCATACAGCGTCTGCAGGTCGGTACTGCTTTTGTCGGCCGAAGCGAAATAGCGCCCTGTGCCGAAAAGGACCAGCACGCCTGAAGACGAAGGGTGGGAGACAATGTCCGGAGGGGCTGTGATCGATTGAACCGCGCCGTTTGTGTCAGTCGTCGTGGCGGTGTACAGGGGCTTGTTGCCAAACGCCACCTTGTAACTGCTCGCTGTCGTGCTGGACGTTAGCGAGCCTGGGGCGATCAGGTCAAATCGCCAGAGGTTTCCTTGCAAGTCACCAGCATAAACATAATCAGCGATGCCGTCAGAGTTGGCATCCAGTACGACAGGTGAGGACAGGCCATTGTTGCCCTCGACTGAGGTTTTCAGCTTGCTGATCGTTGCGCCGGTCGCTGCATTGAGAATCAACAGGGACGCGTAGCCATTATTGCCGTTATAGCCGTTACCCACGATGACGGCCCATTCACCTGAGTGCAGCTTGGTGATTACAGGGGTAGAGAGTGTGGCTCCCAAGTCGCTGTCAGTCTGGGACGTGAACTCCCAGAGCAGCTTGATGCTGTCTGGGTTAGTCACATCCAGCGCGAAAATTTCGTTTCCTCCCGCGCCGAGTGTTCCCACCAGGATGGTGTGCCAAGCGCCAGAGAAATAAACGTCCGATACGACGGGCGTCCCATCGACGAAGTAGCGGTGCAAGGCCGCGTTGGTGTTGTAGTTCCTGTTGGTCAGTGCGCTGAGGTTCGAAATCACCGCTGACGGAATGAATGCGAATTTTTCCACGCCTGTGTCTGTATCGAACGCGTGCAGCATCCCATCGTTTGCGCCGACATAAACCTGGCCGCGTCTGTTGAGTTGTGTGCTCTGGAAGGCAGCATAGTCACCGCTGGAACCATTGAGCGCGTCTGCGAGAGCCGACGACTTGAATGAGGCAACATCGACGACAGCGGGGGCAGAGTTGACCAAGTCCCCGATCAGCGATGTGCGACGGCGGAATTGTGAGATGGCGTTGCTCGTATCACCTTTGATGAAGTCGACCTGGTCCGAGGTCAGAGTGGTCTGCAAGTTGACGCTGGCGTAGGTGCGGTTGGCGAGATTGGCATAGGTGAAGTTTTGCAACCCGTTACCAGCTTGGTTCGCCATGGTAATATTGCGGTTTGTCCAAGTCGGCATTTGAGCGCTGGCGGACCAGTTTCTCGTCGTCGTCGAAACACCGGTATAGGCATCAACAACGGTGGTGTTTTTGATCAGGTCGCCAGCCCAGGTCCCCGCCGTCAAACTGTTCAGGTAGGTAGAGGCTGCGTTACTCGTCCCTTTGACTGGGACAACAGCCGGTGCCGAGACGGAATTGTTGGTTTGCACGATCTGGCTGAACGCTAAGTCCAGTTGTGCTTTCAACGTGGAGGCGTTTGAGACCAGAAAGTAGTTGTTTGGCGTGCCGGACTTATTTGAGTCCCATTGGCCAGCAACGGGAAGGCTTGAGCTGGTATTTTTGGAATCGCCAAAACCTCCCCATTTCGCTGCATACCACAACGGGTCTTGCAGGTTGGTGATCGACGTCGTGGGAGACGCGACGAACCGCCGGGTATGCGTATCACCTCGGGACGTGGCGAACGATTGGTTGCTTCCGTATTTGCCGGGCAATAGATCGTTCGTGTTGTTGCACGGGTTGCTCGACGCTGCACAGGCGCCGGGAAGTCTCGTACCTGGCGTATCGAGTGAGTAATGCAGGTTACCGTTGGCGCCCCCAGTGACTTCCAGGTAGATACCATCGGCGGTGGTGCCCGAAATGGTGTAACCCATGTGGGATTCAGCCCCGGACACCGCGTATGCCGTTTGCAGCGTTACATCAAGGGTGCCAAGGGCGTTGACCGCCACGGTATAGAGCACGATGGCGTCCATATCGTAGTCACAGCCTTGGCCGCAGTCGTCGAAAACGACCCGGAAAACAGCTTGCGCTCTGCCGCCGTTTATATTGGTGTTACTAGGCTGCCCCGGCATGTTGTATAGCGAATCAATGTAAAAGCCGGTGATCTGTTCGGTGATACCGCTGGCGGCTACTTTGCCAAATGGCACCAGCGTAATGGTCCCTGTGCCGACCGGCATCTGGATGCGGGGCAGCGTTGAAGACAACGCCATTGAAAACGTCTGGACTCTTTGATTGCCTGGGGTGGTGATCGGATTGGTATTGGCAAAGTACGCCACGGCTGCGGCGTTGAACGTGCCTTCTTTAGTCGGCTCTTCAGGCAGCCCCCGAATGTTGCCTAGGCTGGAGGCCACTTTGGCAGTGGGTGCCCCATCGTTGGAGGCCAGGGTCTGCCCGATATTGATATTTCTCGTACCGCCAACGTCGTTATCCCAGATGGTCTTTCCTAATCCGCTCACATCGAGGGCTGATAAGGCATTCGAGGAGCCGGGTGCAGCGCTAATGGTGTATGCACTGCCCGGTAAATCGGAGTCATAGCTGGGGGTGACGTCACTGAATAGTGTTTCGAAGGGCTTCGAGCAACTCGGATAGGTTGGTGGATTCGCGGTGGCGCTCGGTGTGCTCGAGTAGGGGTTGGTCCAGGTGGTGACGCTGCTCAGGCTCAAGCCGCCAGTTGTGTCCGCGAGGCCGGATTTGTAGTTGGCGCTGGGTGTCGTTTCGCCACTGAAGTAGCGCATGGTCTCGTACATCATCTCGCCAAGCGGGTTACCCCAGTTAGGGCAGTTGGCGTTGGGCATAGGCGTTGTATAGATGTAGCAACTCGTGGTGCTCAGGCGCAGACCATCGAGCGTGCCGATGATGCCGGATTTGACGTAGGTGCCGTTTGTTTGCCGAGTGCCGAATATCCCTGTCGATGCATCGACCTCGCCTGAAAAGCTGCTCATCGCTTTGCGCAGCACACCGCCTTGGATGTTGTTCTGGTAAGTGCCCGTCAGCAGACCGAAGTACATCTGGTTGCCTTCACCGTAGTCGTGAAGGATCCCCGTGGGTTTGTAATTGCCATTGGGGTATTGCTTGCAGTTGCTCTCGATGTAACTGGGCTTACAGACTTCAACCCGGACTTGATAGTCCGTCGGCGTGACATAAACATCGCTCAGGCTGGTGTTGGTGGCATAGTTGCCGCCTTGAGTCACTTCCCGTGACACCCAGCCAAAGATGCGGATGTTTGACTGATTCGCCAGCACCCGCAACATCGGCACTGAACCGGGGGTGTTGTTGGCAAACAGTGTGTAGTTACCCGCACTGGGGTTGGACAGTGGCGTGTAATCCGAAAGGTTATAACCGTCGACGGCGAGGCTGGTGTATTCCTTACCCCATGTGTGTGCATCCATTGGGATGTAGGCGCGCGTCAGGATGGTTTGCGAGGTTGTATCCACTTCGCGATAACCGCCGTAGAGCACTTTGCGCAATGCGTCGGCGCGGGAAGTCGTCAGGTAGTTGAGGTAGTCGCCGCTCCAGCGTCCTGGGTGTGTGGTGCATTTCTTATCCGTTGTCGCGTCAGCCGCCGTGAAATAGGTGCTGTTATAGGTGTAGCAGGTATAGGAGTCGAAGTAGCCGAGGTAAGTGATCGAAGGCTTGTAGCGAATATCGATCGAGCCATCGCCGTCCAGGTCGGAAGCATCGTTATAAGCAGGGAAGAACAATTTGTGGTCACGCCCTACCACCAGCATGTTCAACGGCGGAACCGAGTTGTTCAAAAACAGTGGCAATTGCGCCGGTACTTGGCTGACGGCTGCGAACGCCGAAGAAAAGCAGGTCAATAATCCGCATGCCAGCGCAACGATAAAACGGCTGTATCGGGTAGGATTATTCATCGGCGTTCGCATTCCGGACGTCATTGTGGATTGGAGACTGCGTAGACGGTACGCAGGATCACGCGCTGGGTGGTTGTGTCACTGGAGCACAGTACGGTTGACGCGCAAGCAGTGATTTCGTAGTAAGGCCCATTGGCGCCTAGCGCTCCAGTGTTCGTGGAGATACCCCCCAGTGTGCCGAGGTTTGTGACGTACCACTGAATGGCGATCGTCTGGGCGCTGACTGCATTGCTGTCGTAGCCTGTAACGGCGTTGATTTGAGGCAGGTTGGTTGTGTTGAACTGGGCTGCGTAATCCCCATTGGTGTCTACCGCAGGGGGCTGGTTAATGCAGGGCTTGTACGCTGTATTACCGTTACATTGCCATTTCAGCACGCTACTCTCGCCCATTCTCAGACCGGCCTCTGCAGCATTGAACAGGCTTCTCTGTAATTTGAGGTTGCCGGTGATACGCGACTCCAGAGATACGCCCCGCATGCTCGACAGCGCCAGCAACGTGATAATCAGCAACATCATGATTGCCACAATTAAAGTCGCGCCGGTCTGAGTGCTCATCGCCTTGCGATTCATTGCAGCTGATTCCGAATCATGGTGGTTCCCTGCACGATCTGATAAATGCTCGCTTTTTCGGTTGTAGTCGATCCGTAAGTGGTGCTGTAGCGGCTGTTCCAGTCGGTCAGTACCGACGATGTCTGCGAGGTGTCGTCACGAATGGTTGAGCTTCCGGGGCTTTGCATCAACGCGCTGTAGCGTACCGCCGCAATGGTCCCTGTCGGGGTTGTGCTGAACGATGTCACGGCCTTTGACCCGGCAACGCCCGAGCCGTATTCAAAGCGAAGATCTTTCACCCCTGTGACCAGTTGCTGGGTGCCTGCGCTCGTCGTGCAGGTCACCGCGCTGGTGTTCGCGTCGAATGCTATCTTCTCCACGATCTTTGGACGCACCACCGTGGTTTTCGCGGAGTAAGGCGCACTGATTGCGGAGATGTCTGCTGCTACCAATGCTGTACCGAGACAATTGACGTCGGCCCTGCTGGTGGCCTGATACTGAATGCAAAGCTGTGTTGCCGAGATCGCGGCGACTGCTTCTCCTGCGTTGAATGCGCAACCGGAGACAGTGCTGTTGTCTGACGGAATATCAGGCACCAGGAAACTGCGATACCCCGCTTTCAGCAGTTCTTGATTTAAGGAACTCAATGCAAACCGGCCGTTCTCTTCATTGCCGAGCTGACCCTGTTGGAACAGGTAGCTTTTCTGGTTATTGATGAATATTTGGGTGACACCTAGCATCAAGAACAGCCCGATGAGCATGGCGACCATCAATTCGATCAGTGACAGTCCACGCTGCCTGTTGCGCAAGGTCACGTTATTCATTTGATGCGCGTCCTTAATCTGTACGTGCATGTGTTGGTCGACGCGTTGCCCACCATGCAATCAGTGGTGCTTTTGACCGTCCAGGCCACCTGAATCTCTAGTTCAGTGTCCAAAGTGTTAGTGCTTGTACACGCGCTGGTATCTCCTGGTGCTGTGCTGCGACAAATGTAGAAACTACCATTAAGCAGTGAGGAGCCACCGGGTAAGGCTTTCCCTGCTCTAACGGCCCAACACCCTATCTGGCTGGACAGGGTTGCGGGCGTTGGAATACAGCTTGCCGCTGCCGCTGGAAAGTTTGTGCCCGGGGCTTTGATGCAAGTGTTTGCGCTTGTGCAGTCTGCGGAGGCGCTGCGGATGATTCCCATCAGGTCGTCCACCAGCATGATGGCGGTATTGCGCTGAACGGAGTCCTGCGTATAGGGAATGGCCTTGCTTTGAAGCGCCACCATGCCAAGCACGCCCACGGCAATGATGATCATGCTGACCAGTACTTCGATCATGCTGAAACCGCGGCTGTCATCACGTTCGGATAGATTCATCAGCAGCCGCTCGGTTTGGTGGTGGTCGGAGCGGTAACGCGGCCACTGGTGAGCAGCGTCACGTACTGTGAAGCGATAGCCGTGTCGGTCGTGTGGAGAACTTGAAAGCAGGCGCTGACAGAGGCAGTGCCTGTGGGTGAAAAGTTGACGGTGGTAACGCTCGAGTTGATAGATACACCGGTTTGCAAGCCGCTGGCACCCACTTGCCTCAGGATGGTACCGGTGGTGGCTCCTGAGCCCAGCCTCACAATGATATTCGTTGTTCCAGACGCCGCACTGATGTTCACCGTAGTGCCCCGCGTCACCGCCTCAGCCCGCGCATATTGTAACAAGTCATAAAACTCATCAGACGCGGCCCGCACATTCATCCGATGGATCAGGTTCGTAAAGCTCGGTACTGCCATTGCCGCAAAAATACCGACGATCACAACTGCCACGACCAATTCGATCAAGGTAAATCCGTCGCTATTGCCCCCAAGAGGACCTTGCCAGCTGCGACGCGAAATCGGGCGCGTAAGACCAGGGCTGAAATCCATCAAGGAAATTCCGTTTTTCGTTCGAAATATGGTGATACTACTCAGGTTCGAAGTCGCGATGTAGTGGATGTCCGGGGAATTTCACTGGACAAGCGGCATCGTCCGGATTATTGGCCGTTGTCGAGTTGGTGGTCTGCGACCAGTAGCGCACGAACCGACATGTCGTTTTTTACGGGTAAGCGAGTTCTGCATGTCCAGGCAACACGTGGTGATCGTGGGTGGTGGTGTGATCGGTCTGTTGACCGCGTTCAATCTTGCGCCAAAGGTTCAGAGCGTCGTTCTGCTTGACCGTTCGGGCGTTGGACAGGAGTCTTCGTGGGCGGGGGGCGGGATCGTTTCGCCGCTCTACCCGTGGCGCTACAGCCCGGCCGTGACCGCGCTGGGGCACTGGTCGCAGGATTTCTATCCACAACTGGCGGAACGTTTGTTCGCTGGAACGGGCGTCGACCCGGAAGTGCATAAAACCGGTCTGTACTGGCTCGATCTCGACGATGAGCAAGAAGCGCTGGCGTGGGCTACCCGGCTCAAGCGACCTCTGTCTGCGGTGGATATCTCTGTGGTCTACGATGCTGTGCCGGTGATGGGCGGTGGATACACTCGGGCCATTCACATGGCCGACATCGCCAACGTGCGCAATCCGCGCCTGGTCAAGTCGCTCAAGGCCGCCTTGATGGCGATGCCCAACGTAACGATTCACGAGCAATGCGAAGTCAGCGATTTTGTGCGCGATGGCGATGCAATCATCGGTGTCAGCACGCCAGCGGGCGATATTCTCGGCGACAGCGTCGTGCTCGCTGCGGGCGCGTGGAGCGGTGATCTGCTGCGCAAACTCGGGCTTGAGTTGCCTGTAGAGCCCGTCAAAGGGCAGATGATTTTGTACAAATGCGCAGCGGACTTTTTGCCGAGCATGATCCTCGCCAAAGGCCGCTATGCGATTCCCCGGCGTGACGGCCATATACTGATCGGCAGCACCCTCGAACACGAAGGCTACGACAAGACCCCGACCAATAACGCGCTGGAGAGTCTGAAAGCATCAGCGGTCGAACTGATTCCCGCGTTGGCTGACGCTGAAGTGGTGGGCCATTGGGCAGGCCTGCGCCCAGGCTCGCCGGAAGGCATTCCGTTCATCGGCCAGGTTCCCGGCCATGACGGGCTGTGGCTGAATTGCGGGCATTTCCGCAATGGTCTGGTGTTGGCCCCGGCGTCATGCCAGTTGCTGACGGATTTGTTGACGGGGAGTACGCCGATCATCGATCCGGCGCCGTATGCGCCGTCGGAGACGGTGTTGAGGCCACGGTAGCCGCTCGGCTTTTTATCGGTGGTGTTTGTGAATACGACACCGCCGGCAAGCCGGACTGCTACGGGTACCCGGAAGTCTTGAAGCGCTCTCTTTCATAACGCCGGGCGTTTGGCACTTACTCCAACCCCAACTTCTTCAACCGATACCGCATCGACCTGAACGTCAGATTCAGCCTTTGCGCCGCAGCCGTCCGGTTCCAGCGGGTTTCTTCGAGGGCCTGGAGGATCAGTTTGCGCTCGACGCTCTCCAGATAATCTTCCAGGTTGTCGATTTGCGCGAGGCTTGGGCCGTTCTGTTCGCGGGTGGTCGAGGATTCGGCCAGGCGCAGCTCATCGGCGTTAATCAACTCGTTTTCGCACAGGGTGTATGCCCGTTCGAGCATGTTCTCCAGTTCCCGCACATTGCCGGGGAAGCGGTAACCCTTCAGTGCCGCCAGCGCAGGAGGGGTGAGACGTGCAGGAGGCTGGCTGGTGCCTTCAGCCAAGCGACGCAGGACGTTGTTGGCGATTTCCTCGATGTCTTCGCGACGTTCGCGCAGGGGCGGAACGCGCAGCTCGATGACGTTGAGACGGTAATACAGATCCTGGCGGAAGCGTTCGGCGGCGACTTCGACGCTGAGGTCTTTGTGGGTCGCGCACAGTACGCGTACATCGACCACCTGTTCCAGCTGACCGCCGACAGCGCGCACGGATTTTTCCTGAATCGCCCGCAGCAATTTCACCTGCATCGCCAGCGGCAGGTCGGCAACCTCATCCAGAAACAACGTGCCGCCATTGGCCGCTTGAAACAGGCCTGGCTTGTCTTCGTGCGCACCCGTAAAGCTGCCTTTGCGATGGCCGAAGAATTCGCTTTCCATCAGTTCGGTGGGAATCGCTCCGCAGTTGACCGGCACGAATGGCTTGTCGACGCGCGGACCCTGTTCGTGAATCAGACGCGCCACCAGTTCCTTGCCGCTACCGGACTCACCACTGATATAGATCGGCGCCTGGCTGCGCGCGAGCTTGCCTATCTGCTTGCGCAACGCCTGCATGGGCGGCGAGTTGCCGAGCAAACGGTTGTCGATGCTGTTTTCGTTGGAGGACGATAGGTGCAGCCGCAGCGCACTGCCGACCAATTCACGCAAACGGCTCAGGTCTACGGGCTTGGTCAGAAAGTCGAATGCACCGGCCTTCAACGCATGAATGGCGGTGTCCAGGTTGCCGTGGGCGGTGATCATGGCCACGGGCACCTGGGGGTGACGCTTCTGGATGTGCTGGACCAACTCCAGGCCGTTGCCGTCGGGCAGGCGCATGTCGGTCAGGCACAGGTCGAAAGGCTCGCGGGCCAACCAGTCCTGAGCTTCTTTGACGTTGCGTGCGCTGCGCGTATCGAGCTTCATGCGCCCCAGGGTGATTTCCAGCAGCTCACAAATGTCGGGTTCATCGTCGACGATCAGGATTTTTTGCCGTGGGTTCATCTTCAACTCAATCTGAACGGGTGGGCAAAGGTGATCCGCATGCAGCTGCCGCCACCTTCCCGTGGTGTGTAATCCAGGTTCGCCTGATTGCTTTCGCACAGCTCCCGTGAAAGATACAGGCCAAGTCCCGTTCCTTTGCTTTCAGTGGTGAAAAAAGGTTCGAAAATCTTCGTCAGGTGCTCTGGCGCAACGCCGGGGCCGTCGTCCATGACCTCAAGGCTGGGCAAATCACTAAGTGTGTCATGAAACAGCCGGAGCCAGACCTGCGCGCGCTCATGCAACTGACCGCTGTAGCGTAGGCCGTTCTGCACCAGATTCGTCATGACTTGCTGCAATTGTTCGGCATCCATGCGCGTGGTCAGAGTGCCGAAGCCGATCTCCAGATGCACGGATTGCTCCGCAGGCAGTGTGCTGCGAAGGTCGCTGACGAAATGTTCGAGCCACTGCCGAAGGTCGAGCAGGTGAGGTTCGGTCTGACGTCGGCGGGACAGCTGCAAGACGTTCTCGATCACCAGATTCATCCGTCGCGATTGATCTTGAATGATCTGACTGAGACGTCGGTCCGGTTGGGTCAGTTCCTCGGACTCGTGCAGCAGTTGGGCCGCGTGGCTGATCGCACCCAGTGGGTTGCGGATCTCATGGGCGATCCCCGCTGTCAGTCTGCCCAGCGCGGCGAGCTTGAGTTGCTGGGCCTGTTGGGATATTTGCGAAAGGTCGTCGAGAAACACCAGCGTGTGGCGATGATTGCCTCGGGTCAGGGCGATGAAGCCGGGGCGCAGTACGGGGCCGATGGTCGATGTGGTAATGCTGCGCGGCGCCATCGAAGAGTTGATCTGCCATTGCCGCAGGCGCTCGACCAGTTGGGGGGAGTAGAGGTCAATGACTTCACCGAGCAGGCGCTCGTGGCCCAGGAGGGTCAACGCACTGCGATTGGCCAGCAAGACCTTGTGGTCGGCGTCCAGTACCAGAATCCCGGTGCGCATGCGCTCCAGAATCAGAGCGTTGAGTTCTTCGAGATTGTCGACATCAGCGGCACGCTGTTCGGCGATGTCTTCACTGGCCTGCAAGCGTCTGGCCAGCGTTTGCACCAACAGCGCGGCGGCGAAACACAACGCCCCCAATGAACCGGCCTGAACGAAATGGTTAACGGCAGCCGGTTTGTTGTAACTGATGTAGAACGTCAGGTAGATGATGCCAATGGCTGAAATGGCGGCGATCAGCAAGCCTGTTCGCCTGCGTAGCAGCACGTTGCTGATCGCCACGGAGGCGGCGATCAGGTTACCCAGCCCGCTGGGTGCACCTCCGCCCGCATAAAACAGGGCGCAGAGCATGACGGTATCGGCCAGCGCCAGTGTGAAGAGCTGGCCTTGATGACTGGGGCGTTCAAGGAGCACGACCACCAGAATGTTGAACACCAGATACAGCCAGCACCCGGTGCGAAACAGTTCGATGTCCGCCAGTTCGAGCAATTCGGCATCCAGGCTGCTGGAAATCAGCAGCACCAACAGAATGCCGATGCTCAAACGGTACAGATGATACAACCGCAGGATGCGCTGGGCCTGAGGGGTCGCCAGCGACAGGGTTTCAGCGGTCACGTGTTGCGGGACCCTGCAGGCGATGGCTTTCCGTGCAGTACCACTGCTGCCCCTGGCTCAAGGCGCGGTCCTGTGGAACGTGCACGCCACAGTGTGCGCAGCGAACCATGGGCGCAGCGTCATTTTCACGCGGGGTGGTTTTGGGCCGTGGAGCGGGGCCTTGGGTCAAGCGTTTGAAAAACCAGATCGCCGCCATGACGAGGGCGATCCACATAATCAAGCGAATCATGTTTGTCAGCTTAGTGAGTGAAGATGCCGCAGTGTAGCCAACGGGCTGGCAGGCGCACAGTCGTGCACGCCGTTATAAGGTGTCAGAAATGAAAAAGAGGTCCCGTAGGACCTCTTTCTGTCTGACGCTGGCGCTGTGACGGTGATCAGTCGAACAGGCCGAAGGTCATGTAGCTGAAGATCGAGCGGCTTTTCGGGGTGCCGTCGTCATCAGCGTTCTTCTCTTCTTCTTTCTGGTTCTCAGGCAGCAGGTCGGCCGGGATGGCGTCTTTGGCGTCCTGGTACTGCTTGATCACGTCCTGGTTGGCGCGGGTTTCTCCCGGCGGCAGCGGCGGACGGCTTTCGATCAGGCCCAGGGTTGCTTTCGACAGCCACGAACGGTTGTCCGGGTCCGGCGTGCGCGCGGTGAACTTGCCATCAGCCAGTTGCGGGTGATCCGGGTAGTTGGCTTTCAGCACTTGCAGGCTGGTGTCGGCCAGGTCGTCCAGATGCAGACGCTGATAGCCTTCGACCATCACGGCCAGGCCGTCGCCAACCGATGGGGTTTCCTGGAAGTTTTCCACCACATAGCGGCCACGGTTCACTGCTGCGACATAGGCCTGACGGGTCAGGTAGTAGTCGGCAACGTGGATTTCGTAGGCGGCCAGCAGGTTGCGCAGGTAAATCATGCGCTGCTTGGCGTCTGGTGCGTAGCGGCTGTTGGGGTAGCGGCTGGTGAGCTGGGCGAACTCGTTGTACGAGTCGCGGGCAGCTCCCGGGTCACGCTTGGTCTGATCCAGCGGCAGGAAGCGCGCGATGATGCCCACGTCTTGGTCGAACGAAGTCAAACCCTTCAGGTAGTAGGCGTAGTCGACGTTCGGATGCTGAGGGTGCAGACGAATGAAGCGCTCGGCAGCCGACTTGGCCGCTTCAGGCTCGCCATTCTTGTAGTTGGCGTAGATCAGCTCCAACTGCGCCTGGTCGGCATAGCGACCGAACGGGTAGCGGGATTCCAGCGCCTTCAGTTTCTCGGTCGCGCTGTTGTAGCTGTTGTTGTCCAGATCGGCCTGCGCCTGCTGGTACAGCTCGACTTCACTGAGGTTTTCGTCGATGACTTCTTTCTTCGAAGAACAGGCAGCGGTAAGTCCGAGGATGGCTATCAGCAGCAGGTGTTTCACTTGCATGGCGGCTTGCGTCCCTATAACGGCCTGCTGTCTTGCGCAGGACCGTCCTGTTATGATGGGCGCCCCGTGGAACCCCCGGGACAAAAGACGCCGTATTTAACCACAAGCGCACAGCCGAAACCAAAGGCCAGTGCCACCTCCTAGTTTGAGCATGTCTGAGATCATTGAACTTCGCGCAGAGGTGCCGTCCGAATTGGGCGGTCAACGCCTCGACCAGGTCGCCGCCCAACTCTTCGCCGAGCACTCGCGCTCGCGCCTTTCCGCCTGGATCAAGGACGGCCGTCTGACCGTGGACGGTGGCGTTCTGCGCCCGCGTGACATCGTGCACGGCGGCTCCGAGCTCGTTCTGAAGGCCGAGCAGGAAGCGCAGGGCGAGTGGGTCGCGCAGGACATCGAGCTGGACATCGTTTACGAGGATGACCAGATTCTGGTCATCAACAAACCGGCCGGGCTGGTGGTTCACCCCGCAGCGGGTCACGCCGATGGCACCTTGCTCAATGCGTTGCTGCACCATGTGCCGGACATCATCAATGTGCCGCGCGCGGGCATCGTGCATCGTCTGGACAAGGACACCACCGGTCTGATGGTCGTCGCCAAGACGATTCAGGCCCAGACGCAACTGGTGGCGCAACTGCAGAAGCGTACGGTCAGCCGCATTTATGAGTGCATCGTGATCGGCGTGGTGACGGCGGGGGGCAAGATCAACGCGCCCATCGGTCGTCACGGCCAGCAGCGTCAGCGCATGGCCGTGATGGAGGGCGGTAAACCGGCGGTGAGCCATTATCGTGTGCTGGAGCGTTTTCGCTCTCACACTCACGTGCGGGTCAAGCTGGAAACTGGCCGTACTCACCAGATTCGAGTGCACATGGCGCATATCAACTTCCCGTTGGTGGGGGATCCGGCGTACGGCGGCCGCTTCCGTATCCCACCGGCAGCCAGCCAGACCATGGTGGAGTCGCTCAAGCACTTCCCGCGTCAGGCACTGCACGCGCGTTTCCTTGAACTGGATCACCCGACGACCGGTCAGCGCATGAGCTGGGAGTCACCATTGCCTGACGATTTCGTCTGGCTGCTGTCGCTGCTCAAGCAGGATCGCGAGGCGTTCATCGGATGATTGAGTTCGTGGCGGACTGGCTGATTCCCGACTGGCCTGCGCCAGTTGGCATCAAAGCGTGCGTCACCACTCGCGCGGGCGGCGTCAGCGTCGCGCCGTTCGACACGTTCAATCTGGGCGATCATGTCGATGATGATCCCGCAGCGGTTGCGCAGAACCGCTCGAAACTGACCGCATCATTGAAGGTGCAGCCTGCGTGGCTCAAGCAGGTGCATGGCATCGACGTCGTGCAAGCCACGCCTGCCCACGTGATGCAGGCCGATGCCAGTTGGAGTACAACACCGGGCGTTGCCTGCACGATCATGACCGCCGACTGCTTACCTGCTCTGTTCTGCAATCGGCAGGGGACTCAAGTCGCGGCAGCTCATGCGGGCTGGCGTGGCCTGGCGGCGGGTGTGCTGGAGGCCGCAGTCGACAGTTTTGCTGACGCGCCCTCAGACATTCTGGTCTGGCTCGGCCCTGCCATCGGACCGCAAGCCTTCGAAGTGGGTCCCGAAGTTCGCGAAGCCTTTATGGCAACCCATCCCGAAACTGCCGAAGCCTTTGTACCGAGCGCCAACCCCGGCAAGTTCATGGCTGATATCTACCAGTTGGCGCGGTTGCGCCTGGCCGCCCATGGCGTGGCTGCCGTGTATGGCGGCGGTTTGTCGACCTACAACGATGAGCGCTTTTTCTCCTATCGTCGCGGCGCACGCACCGGGCGGTTTGCGTCGCTGGTGTGGATCGAGCCTGTTTGACGCATCCGATTTGCTGGTTGTAGGAGCGCGCTTGCCCGCGATAGCGTTGTGTCAGCAACGCATTCATGGCTGACACAACGCTATCGCGGGCAAGCGCGCTCCTACGATCAGATATCTCTGACCACCAAATTCTTCCCGGCCAGCTAATGTTGATCTGTGTCAAGCACTCACCGCTTGAATCCTGTGCAATCGGCCACATCTAA
This sequence comes from Pseudomonas sp. Pseu.R1, assembly GCF_045764065.1. Lineage (NCBI taxonomy): Bacteria > Pseudomonadati > Pseudomonadota > Gammaproteobacteria > Pseudomonadales > Pseudomonadaceae > Pseudomonas > Pseudomonas sp. Pseu.R1. Next base: position 4,401,237 of record NZ_JBJGEE020000001.1, read on the forward strand.
GGGCTATCTGGCAGGTTTTCTTTATTAAGGTGTGTTCATTGCTCCGGCCTGCCCATTAGGAAGGTGACCAATGCGTATTGACCGTTTAACCAGTAAATTACAGCTCGCTTTATCTGACTCCCAATCCCTGGCGGTGGGCATGGACCATCCCGCCATCGAGCCTGCGCACCTCATGCAGGCGTTGCTTGAACAGCAGGGCGGTTCGATCAAACCCCTGTTGTTGCAAGTCGGCTTCGATATCAACAGCCTGCGCAAGGCGTTGAGCAAGGAGCTGGACCAGTTACCCAAGATTCAAAACCCGACTGGCGACGTGAACATGTCGCAGGATCTGGCGCGCCTGCTCAACCAGGCCGACCGTCTGGCTCAACAAAAAGGCGATCAGTTCATCTCCAGTGAATTGGTGCTGCTCGCGGCCATGGACGAGAACAGCAAACTCGGCAAGCTGTTGCTCGGCCAGGGCGTCAGCAAGAAAGCGCTGGAAAACGCCATCAGTAACCTGCGTGGCGGCGAGGCCGTGAATGATCCTAACGCCGAAGAGTCGCGCAAGGCGTTGGACAAGTACACCGTTGACCTGACCAAGCGTGCCGAAGAAGGCAAGCTCGACCCCGTCATCGGTCGCGACGACGAAATTCGCCGGACCATTCAGGTGCTGCAACGTCGTACCAAGAACAACCCGGTGCTGATCGGCGAACCCGGTGTGGGTAAAACCGCAATTGCCGAGGGCCTGGCCCAGCGCATTATTAATGGCGAAGTGCCGGATGGCTTGCGTGGCAAGCGTCTGTTGTCTCTCGACATGGGCGCGCTGATTGCTGGTGCCAAATTCCGCGGCGAGTTCGAAGAGCGCCTGAAAGCGGTACTCAACGAGCTGTCCAAGCAGGAAGGCCAGATCATCCTGTTCATCGACGAATTGCACACGATGGTCGGCGCAGGCAAGGCCGAAGGCTCGATGGATGCAGGCAACATGCTCAAGCCCGCTTTGGCGCGGGGCGAGTTGCATTGCGTCGGTGCCACAACGCTGAACGAGTATCGCCAATATATAGAGAAGAACGCGGCCCTTGAGCGGCGCTTCCAGAAAGTGTTGGTCGACGAACCGAGCGAAGAAGACACCATCGCGATCCTGCGGGGCTTGAAGGAGCGCTACGAGGTTCACCACAAAGTGGCGATCACCGACGGCGCTATCATCGCGGCGGCCAAGCTCAGCCATCGTTACATCACCGACCGCCAGTTGCCGGACAAGGCCATCGACCTGATCGACGAAGCGGCCAGCCGCATTCGCATGGAAATCGACTCCAAGCCCGAAGTGCTCGATCGTCTGGAGCGTCGCCTGATCCAACTGAAAGTCGAATCTCAGGCGCTTAAAAAGGAAGACGACGAAGCGACGCTGAAACGGCTGGAAAAACTCCAGGAAGAAATCGTGCGGCTGGAGCGTGAATACGCCGATCTGGAAGAAGTCTGGACGTCTGAAAAAGCCGAAGTGACGGGTTCTGCACAAATTCAGCAGAAGATTGAACAGTCCCGTCAGGAACTGGAAGCGGCGCGCCGTCGTGGCGACCTCAACCGCATGGCGGAACTTCAGTACGGCGTGATTCCCGATCTGGAACGCAGCCTGCAGATGGTCGATCAGCACGGCAAGCCCGAGAACCAGTTGTTGCGCAGCAAGGTGACAGAGGAAGAGATTGCCGAGGTCGTCTCTAAGTGGACCGGGATTCCGGTGTCGAAGATGCTAGAAGGCGAACGCGACAAGCTGCTGAAGATGGAAAGCCTGCTGCATGAGCGGGTGATCGGTCAGAACGAAGCCGTGGTGGCCGTGGCCAACGCCGTTCGTCGTTCCCGTGCCGGGCTGTCCGACCCTAATCGCCCGAGTGGTTCGTTCATGTTCCTCGGCCCGACCGGTGTGGGTAAGACCGAGCTGTGCAAGGCGCTGGCCGAATTCCTGTTCGACACCGAAGAGGCGATGGTTCGCATCGACATGTCCGAGTTCATGGAGAAGCATTCCGTGGCTCGTTTGATCGGCGCGCCACCGGGTTATGTGGGGTATGAAGAAGGCGGGTATTTGACCGAAGCCGTGCGTCGCAAGCCGTATTCGGTGATCCTGCTGGACGAAGTCGAGAAAGCACACCCGGATGTTTTCAATATCCTGCTGCAAGTGCTGGAGGATGGTCGCCTGACAGATAGCCATGGCCGCACCGTTGATTTCCGCAACACGGTGATCGTCATGACGTCCAACCTGGGTTCGGCGCGGATTCAGGAACTGGTGGGGGATCGTGAAGCGCAGCGTGCAGCGGTAATGGATGCGGTGGGTTCGCACTTCCGTCCGGAGTTCATCAACCGGGTCGACGAAGTGGTGATCTTCGAGCCGTTGGGTCACGACCAGATTGCCGGTATTACCGAGATTCAGTTGGGCCGCTTGCGTCAGCGTCTGGCCGAACGGGATCTGAATCTGGAACTGACGCCAGAAGCGTTGGAAAAACTGATCGCGGTCGGCTACGACCCGGTGTACGGCGCACGGCCATTGAAGCGTGCGATTCAACGCTGGATCGAAAACCCGCTGGCTCAGTTGATCCTGTCGGGCAGCTTCATGCCGGGGACCCGCATCAAGGGGACGGTGGTGGACGACGATATCGCGTTCGTCTGATTCGCTGCTTCTATATAGAAGGACACAAGAGGGCGCTCCGAAGGGAGCGCCTTTCTTATATCTGGGTCACACCATACCCTATAGCTGTCCGGCTTGCCGACGGTGGCGATTTCACGTGCGCCACCGTCGGCAAGCCGGACTGCTACAGACGCGGGATGTACAGGCCCGGTTTTTGGTGTCTCAAACGCTCCCTCGAAAAAAAGTTGCAAATCATTGTCTTAAAAGCAATTTAGAGGGTTGACACCTGTTTCTAGGAATGTAGAATAGCGCGCCTCAGAGACGTGAACGCAGCGATGCAGACAGGTCGAAGAGGCTGAAAATGCAGTAGATTCAGGGCAGTAGGTGCAAGATCACTCTTGCAAAGAAGTACTGAATTTTTCTGTGTTGAAGCGCGTCAAACGCTACATCTGAAATTGAATATGTTCCGTGATAGCTCAGTCGGTAGAGCAAATGACTGTTAATCATTGGGTCCCAGGTTCGAGTCCTGGTCACGGAGCCAATTTCCAGAAGTAGTACCGTCGGGGTATAGCGCAGTCCGGTAGCGCGCCTGCTTTGGGAGCAGGATGTCAGGAGTTCGAATCCCCTTACCCCGACCATTATTTGGGTCGTTAGCTCAGTTGGTAGAGCAGTTGGCTTTTAACCAATTGGTCGTAGGTTCGAATCCTACACGACCCACCATTTTTGACCTGGCTTCATCGGGTTGAATCTTAGGGAGTGACGCCAGTTGCGTCATCCGTTTAGCTTCATCTGTTTCATCGGGGTATAGCGCAGTCCGGTAGCGCGCCTGCTTTGGGAGCAGGATGTCAGGAGTTCGAATCCCCTTACCCCGACCATTTTCGCCCCAGCAGTTCCCGGGTAGAAAATACGGCTTCAGCGCCAATCGCGCGGTAGCCCACAAAAAGGCGTCCTTCGGGGCGCCTTTTTTCGTTTCTGACCGTCCACCGTTCGACGCCCGTCGTTTCGACTTCCTTCCTCTCGTTTATCCCTCCATTCACCCTGCAAACCACCGTACGTGCCGCTTGTGCGTTGTCGCTATATGAAAAAATATACAGCGCTAGGTATCATAGGCAGCCACTCGATGCTTTGAGAAAGGAACCATGAGGCCGAATGTAACGAACGCCCGCACTTACCCTTACACCGCTTGGGTGCTGACCCGCAGCTTCGTCGTATTGGAAGTTGAACTGGTGGGGCCGACCGCCGATGGCCAGAACGAGCGCTCGGCCAAAGGCAAATGGTATGCGCCGGACACGCTGTTCCAGTCACCCGATGCAGCGGTGGATGCAGGTCGGACGCGTATTGAAGCGGCACGCGCTGAAATTGCCCGTCGTGCGGCGGTGCTGGAAGAGAAGAGCGCGTTGCTCGACAGACTATCGGGGCGCTGAGCGCAGCGTCGCTGCGCTCGCTTGGCAGGAGGGGTTACTGCGCCTTTGGCGCGTCCCCCCAAGAGGCTTCGATCAAGTTTTTCAGGTCTGTTGGAATCGGCGCGAAATCCAGTGAGCGCGCGTGTTCCTGGCCGCTTTCCAGTGTCCAGCGGAAGAAGTCCTGCACGGTTTTCTGACGATCAGCGTTTTTCGGCTGTTTGTACACAACGATGAACGTCGCGGCGGTGATCGGATAGGCCTTTTCACCCGGTGCGTTGAGCATCGACAGGTCGAAGTCCTTGGCGTTTTTCCAGTCTGCCGTGGCGGCCGCCGCCTGGAAGGATTCGGTGCTCGGCACCACGAAATTCCCTGCCGCGTTCTGCAACAGACCGAAATTCAGGTTCTGCTGCTTGATGTAGGCGTACTCCACGTAACCAATCGAATTCGGCATCTTCTTCACGTAGGAGGCCACGCCCTCGCTCCCCTTGCTGCCGATACCGACCGGCCACTTGACCGACGTACCTGCACCAATCTTGCCTTGCCATTCCGGGCTGACTTTGGACAGGTAACTGGCCCAGTTGAAGGTCGTACCCGAATCGTCCGAGCGATAGACCACGTTGATGCTGCTGTCCGGCAGTTTCAGGCCGGGGTTCAGCGCCACCAGAGCCGGCTCGTTCCATTTCTTGATTTTGCCGAGGTAGATGTCCGCCAGCACCGGGCCGTTGAACTTGATCGTGCCAGGCTTGATTGAGTCGACGTTGATCACTGGCACGACGCCGCCAATCACCGACGGGAATTGCTGTAGGCCCAAGGTCTGAAGATCGCCCGATTTCATCGGCATGTCAGTGGCGCCGAAGTCAACGGCGCCTTCCTTGATCTGCGCCACGCCCGCGCCGGAGCCGATGCTCTGGTAGTTCACCTTGACGCCGGTTTTCTGGTCGTAATCAGTGGCCCATTTGTAGAGCACCGGATAGATGAAGGTGGAACCGGCACCGGTGACTTCCTGCGCGGCAATGGCGCTGTTCATCAGAGACAGATTGAGCGCGATGCCAAGGCCTGCGGCCAGCACCATTCGGGAAAGCTGAAACATGGATGACTTCCTGTGATCGAGCGACATCGGGGTGTGATGTCCTAATGGGATCACAGTAATCAGCACGTTTTTATGACAGAACGTTGCTTTCACTATCCAGTTGGCTCCCACAGAGTGGGCGTCGGTCCTGAATTCATGGCCCGACACAGAGCAGTGGGAGCCGGCTTGCTGGCGAAAGCGTCGGGTCAGATAAACAGGTGTCGACTGAGCTACCGCATTTGCGAGCAAGCAGGCTCCTGCAAGAGAGGCTTTGCAGCGCTCAATAGGTTTGCGAGGAAATGAGAGCCTCAGACGATTCCCGATACCGCGCCAGATTCTCCTTCGCCGCCTGGCGCAACAAGCTGATGTCGATCCCCACCGCCACAAACTGACAACCCCAACTCATGTAGCGCCGCGCATCGTCCTCCGCCGGAGCAAGAATGCCGCAGACCTTACCTGCGGCCAACGTTGCATCGACGGCATGGCGAATCTGTTTCTGCACTTCGGGGTGAGACGGGTTGCCGATGTGGCCCAGTCCTGTAGACAAGTCAGCAGGCCCGATGAACACGGCATCGACGCCTTCAACGGCTGCAATGGCTTCGACGTTCTCCACACCCAGGCGTGATTCCACCTGAACGATCAGGCACAGTTCGTCGTGCGCAGTGTTGAGGTAATTCGGCACGGCATCCCAGCGAGTCGCGCGAGTCAGCCCGCCACCGACGCCACGAATCCCATGGGGCGGATAGCGCATGGCTTGCACCAGAACGCGGGCCTGTTCCGCGGTTTCCACCATCGGCACCATCAAGGTCTGTACACCGATGTCCAGCAATTGCTTGATCAACACCGCGTCACCCGTCACCGCGCGGACGATGGGGGCCGTCGGATAGGGCATGACCGCTTGAAGCTGCGCAAGAATGCTCGGCACGGTGTTGGGTGCATGTTCGCCGTCGATCAGCATCCAGTCGTAGCCCAGCCCTGCGACGATTTCCGAGGCGTAGCCTGTAGCAAAGCCAGCCCAGATGCCGTATTGCGGCTCGTTCTTGGCCAGTGCTGCCTTGAAGGCGTTGTGCGGCATTTTCATGAGGGGCTCCTTGTCAATGCGTGTACGGACGATGCAACTGGCACTCGGGGTTGAGCGTCACGCCAAAGCCCGGCTTATCCAGGCGAGACAAACGCATGCGGCCGTTCTCTGGCACCGGCTCACCCAGCAATTGCGGGTGGAACATGGGCACCACCTCATCGGCTCTCGGCGCCATCATCAGGAATTCAGCGAACGGGCTGTTGGTGCGCGTGGCGACGAAGTGGTAACTGTAGACCGACGAGCCATGGGGCACGACCAGCGCGTTGTGCGCATCGGCCAATGCGGAAATCTTGATCAGTTCGGTGATACCGCCGCACCAGCCCACGTCTGGCTGGATGATGTCGCAGCAGCCCATTTCCAGCAGCATGCGAAAGCCCCAGCGCGTGGCCTCGTGTTCGCCAGTGGTGACCAGCATGCCTTTGGGCAAGTTTTTGCGCAGCTCGGCGTAGCCCCAGTAGTCATCGGGGGAGAGCGCCTCTTCGATCCATTTCAAGCCGAACTCCTGGGCACCATGGGCCAGTTTGGTGGCGTAGTTCAGGTCCAGGCTCATCCAGCAATCGAGCATTAGCCAGAAATCCTTGCCCACTCGCTCGCGCATCACGGCCAGTTCTTCGAGGTTTTTGCGCAGACCTTCTTCGCCTTCGGCCGGGCCGTGATGCAGCGGCAGCTTGCCGCCAATGAAGCCCATTTTTTGTGCCAGATCGGGGCGGGCGCCGGTCGCATAGAACTGCAATTCGTCACGCACGGCACCGCCCAGCAGTTGATGAACAGGCTCCTGGCGCACCTTGCCGAGCAAATCCCAGAGCGCCAGGTCGATGCCGGAAATCGTGTTGATGACCAAGCCCTTGCGCCCGTAATACTGGGACGAGAGGTACATCTGATCCCAGATTTTTTCGATGCTGGTGACCTTCGCGCCTTCCAGAAAACGCGCCAGATGCTTTTCGACGATGTAAGCGGCAGGTTCGCCGCCGGTGGTTACCGCAAAGCCGACGTTACCTGCCGAGTCCTCGATCTCCACCACCAGCGTGCCGAGCACGTTGATGCCGAAGCTACGGCGGCTCTGGCGGTATTCGGGGTATTTGCTCATGGGGGTCGCGATGTGGTCGTCGATCCAGTGGCCGTCGCCCTGATCGTGATAATCGGCGCCGCCGCCCCGCAGAACGAAAGCGCGGACGTGCTTGATGGTTGGCGTGCTCATGGAGGACTCCTGTATTTGCGATGAATGAGGATCAGTGTTGAAACGTGGCGAGCTTGTTCGCTTCACTCGGATTGGGCGCGCGGATGCCCATGATCAGCGCAGCGGCAATCAACGTCGTCACCGAGAGCAGATACAGCCCGGCGGTGGGCGTCTGGAAGGCACCTTCAGCCCAGTTCTTGATAATCGGCGCGATGAACCCGCCCAGTGCGCCGAACGAGTTGATCAGCGCGATGGCCCCTGCCGCAGCGCTGCCTGCGAGGAAGCTGCCGGGGAACGTCCAGAACACCGGTTGCACGGCGATGAACCCGGAGGCCGCGAAGCACAGCGCGAGAATGGCCAGCAGCGGGCTGGTGAAGGCGACGGAAGCGGCAATGCCCAGGCCGGACACCACCAGCGTGAACGCCGCCACCAGGCGACGCTGCCCGGTGCGGTCGGCAATCGCAGGTACGCGCCAAGCCGCGAGCAATGCGCAGACCCAAGGGATGGCGCTGACCAGCCCGACCATGAAACCCACTTTGCTGCCCATCAACCCGGCGACCTGGCTCGGCAGGTAAAACACCACGCCATAGACGCTGGCTTGAATCAGCAGGTAAATCACGCACAGGTAGAGCACGGCCGGTTGGCACATGGCCTTGAGCACACTGCCGTGAGCCTGTTTCTGGCTGTCCTCGGCATCGAGCACGGCTTGCAACTGTTTGCGTTCGTCGCTGCTCAGCCATTGGGCATCGGCAGGGCGATTGTCGAGATAGAAATACGCCCAGATGCCCACGACGCTTGCCATCAAGCCTTCGACAGCGAACAGCCATTGCCAGCCGTGGCTGCCGAGCACGCCGTCCAGTTCCAGCAACAGCCCCGACAGTGGGCTGCCAAAAATGAATGCCAGCGGCGCGCCGAAGTAGAAAAAGCCCATGGCCTTGCCCCGCGCAGCGTGGGGAAACCAGTAGGTGAGGTAGAGAATCACGCCGGGGAAGAATCCGGCTTCGGCCACGCCCAGCAAGAAGCGCAACACGTAGAAGGTGGTTTCGTTGTGGGCAAAGACCATGGCGGCGGACACCAGGCCCCAGGTCACCATGATCCGGCACATCCACAGCTTGGCGCCGACGCGGTGCATGATCAGGTTGCTGGGCACCTCCAGCAGCGCATAACCGGCGAAGAACACGCCCGCGCCGAATGCGAACGCCGCGTCGCTGATGCCGGTGTCGACTTGAAACGCCTGTCTGGCGAAGCCGACGTTGGCGCGATCCAGGAACGCCATGATGTACATCAGCAGCAGGAAGGGCAGCAGACGCCAAGAGACCTTGGCCAGCAAGGCAGCAGGGAGTGTGTTCACGACAGTGTCCTTTTTGGAATTATTTGACTGCGTACGGCACTGACTCTAGGCCGCAGAGCGATGCGCGACCAATCGTTTTTAGCTTAGGATCGATACCTTCACGGTATCGTTATGCGGACGTTCGCCATGCCTGATCACTCGCCTCAACACTTGTTCAGCCGCCTGCGTTACAAGCATTTGCAAATGCTGGTGGTGCTCGGCTCCAGCCAGAACCTGCATCGCGCCTCGCTGAACATGCACATGTCGCAACCTGCCGCGACGCGCATGCTGCATGAGATCGAAGACATGTTCGGTTGCGAGTTGTTCGAGCGCCTGCCACGCGGGATGCGGCCCACCGCATTGGGCCGTGAGTTGCTGCGCTTCGCTGAATCGGCCCTCAGCGGGCTGGACCGTTGTGCGGCCGACTTACAGGCGCGTCAGCAAGGCGGTTATGGCTATCTGGCGATCGGCACGATCATGGGGGCTGCGCCTGATCTGGTGATGAATGCCGTCGCCGAGATCAAGGCCCTCAATCCGCAATTGCGCCTTCGCATCATGGGCGACACCAGCGATCAGATCATTCAGTTGCTGGAGCAAGGCCGGATCGACTTGGCCATCGCACGGCGCAATGCCACGACTGATCACGAGCACTACGCATTCGAACCCTTGGGCAACGAGCAATTGATGGTGGTGGTTCATCAAGGCCATCCGCTGGCGTCGCGGCGTACGCTGGACTGGGCCGAGCTGGTCAGCGAATGGCCGTGGATTCTGCAACCGGAAAGCAGCCCCGCCCGCATCGCTTTCGATCAGGCGCTGGAGCGGCGCTCTTTGCCTGCGCCTGCCGACGTCATCGAATGCAGCTCGGTGTATTCGATGCAGCAATTGGTGCAACTGACCGACGCGATCATGGTGCTGTCCGAATCGGCTTTGCGCGATTACTTGAAAATGGGGCTGGTCAAGGCGTTGCCAGTGAAGATCGAAGAACGCATGGCGCCGTTCGGTTTATTGACGAGGCGTGGGGAGTCCGCCAGTCGCGAGCGCACGCAATTCATTGCGTTGTTGCGCCAGCGGGCGGCGGAGCAGACGTCCATCGGGGGTTGACCTCGCGCTGTGCGAATTCGCAACACCCGGTATAGACTCCAGAGGGTCTTTTCAGGATCGGCCGAGATATGAAAGCGCCAATTCCGTTGTATGAAGAAGAGCGCCTGAAGGCGCTGCATGGGCTCGACATTCTGGACACGCCCCCCGAAATCGCCCTCGACCGGATCACCCGTCTGGTGGCTCGGGTGCTGGACGTACCGATTGCGCTGGTTTCATTGGTCGATGAAGACCGGCAGTGGTTCAAATCCAAGGCAGGCTTTGAGGCGAGCGAGACGCCCAGAGAAATGGCCTTCTGCGCACATGCCATCCTGCAAACCTCTCCGCTGGTGGTGCCTGACGCTGCTGAGGACGAGCGTTTTCGTGATAACCAGCTTGTCACGGGCGCGCCCCACATTCGCTTTTACGCAGGCGTGCCCATTCGAACCAGCAAAGGCTTCGCCGTCGGCACGCTGTGTGCCATCGACGAACGTCCTCGTCAGTTGACCCAGGAAGAGATCGACACCCTGCGCGATCTGGCCGATGTCGTCAGCCGCGAAGTGCAATTGCGTGAAAACCTGATGCTGGCCCGGCTTCAGCGCAATCGTTCAGAAGCGTTGTTCAAGGCCAGTGAAGCGGGTTATCGCTCGATGTTCGAGCTGGCTTCTGTGGGCATCGCGCTGGTTGCGCCTGACGGCGGCTGGATCAGCGTTAATACCGCGTTGTGCGAAATCCTCGATTACACGCCGGATGAGTTGAAACATCTGACGTTCCAGGACATTACCCACCCCGATGACCTGAACAGCGACATGGAACTGCTGCAGCAATTGATCGACAACCGGATTGACCGGTATCAGATGGAAAAACGGTATGTGCGCAAGGATGGCAAGTCCGTCTGGGTCAACTTGAGTGTCACTAAAAAACTTTCGGAAGAGGGGCGTCTGGAGTATTTCATCTCCATCATCCAGAACATTCAGGCGCGCAAGGAACTGGAGCAGGAGGCCCGTCACGATGCGCTGACCGGCCTCTACAACCGGCGTTCACTGGATTCGTTGCTGCCTATGGCGCAGGCGCGAGCTGACCGTTCCACGCTGCAAATGGCGCTGATGTTCATTGATCTGGATGGTTTCAAAGGAATTAACGATACCTACGGCCATGACGCAGGTGATGATCTGTTGCGTAGCATTTCTGCCCGGTTACAGAGCAGTGTGCGTCGTACCGATAGCCTGGTCCGGCTGGCGGGAGACGAATTCATCGTGATTCTGGAAGGCATCATTCCGGGCGCCGATGAGGCGCGGGAAGTGGCGAAGAAACTGCTGGCGGCCATTGCCGAGCCGATCATCATCAAGGGCGATGTGATCCGTACCAATGCCAGTGTGGGGTTTTCAATGTACGAGCCTGGCTCCGGCAAAGCGTCAGACGAGTTGATGCGCGAGGCCGACCGCTGGATGTACAAGGCCAAGCATTTGGGGAAAGGGCGGGTGATGCCGTAGCGGGCGGTCGCTTTTGATTCTGGCCGTAGGCCGTAGGAGCCAGCAAGCCGGCTCCCACAATGATCGCGTCAGGATGAAAACTGACGCGGATCATCCCATCAATGCAACTTCATCCGTGGCTCTGTCCCGCGCCCGATTCGGCTGCCCAGCATCAGCATCAACGTGCGGAACGTGCCGTACAGCGCCATCTGATGCATGCGGTACAGCGAGATGTAGAACATCCGCGCCAGCCAGCCTTCCAGCATCACGCTGCCCGTCAAGTTACCCATCAGGTTGCCCACTGCCGAGAACTTCGACAGCGAGATCAGCGAGCCGTAATCCTTGTACTGGTACTCCGGCAGATCGCCGCCTTCGATACGTAGCTTCAGCGATTTGACCAGCAGCGAGGCCTGTTGGTGTGCCGCTTGAGCACGAGGCGGGACGTTGCGGTCAGTGCCTTTTTGCGGGCAGGCGGCGCAGTCGCCAAAAGCAAAGATGTTGTCATCGCGAGTGGTCTGCAGCGTCGGGCGCACTTGCAGTTGATTGATGCGGTTGGTTTCCAGACCGTCGATGTTGTCCAGAAACGCCGGAGCACGAATGCCTGCGGCCCAGACTTTCAGCGTTGCCGGAATCACCTGACCGGCTGCCGTCACCAGCGCATCGGCGGTCACTTCGCTCACGGCGGCGTTGGTCAGCACGGTCACGCCGAGCTTTTCCAGTGTGGTGTGTACCGGCCCACCGATGCGCTCAGGCAAGGCAGGCAAGACGCGAGGGCCTGCTTCGATCACCGTGATGCGCAGGTTTTCCGGTTTGATCTGGCCCAGGCCGTAAGCGGCCAGTTCGTGGGCCGCGTTGTGCAGCTCGGCTGCCAATTCGACGCCCGTTGCACCCGCCCCAACAATGGCCACATTGATCTGTTCATTGGCCGCTAACTCACTGGCGTGGGCGCGCAGGTAGCGATTGAGCAGTTGCTGGTGGAAACGCTCGGCCTGCTTGCGGGTGTCGAGGAACAGGCAGTGCTCGGCTGCACCCTTGGTGCCGAAATCGTTGGTGGTACTGCCAACGGAAATCACCAGCGAGTCATAATCCAGCGTACGCGCCGGGACCAGCTCAGTGCCTTGTTCGTCGTAGGTCGCGGCCAGTTGGATGCGCCTGGTTTCGCGATCAAGGCCGGTCATGCGCCCCAACTGGAACTGGAAATGATTCCACTTGGCCTGCGCCACGTAGTTCAGCTCGTCCTCATAGGAATTGAGCGAACCGGCGGCCACCTCGTGCAGCAGCGGTTTCCAGATGTGGGTCAGATTGGCGTCTACCAGCGTGATGCTGGCCGTGCCTTTCTTGCCCAGGGTTTTACCCAGGCGGGTAGCCAGCTCCAGACCACCAGCGCCTCCGCCGACGATCACGATACGATGAGTCATGGGGATATCTCATAAGGCTTAAGGAATTCTCTTTTGGCTCTATCCGAGCGAGCGCCAGGCAGCTCATAGCGTCAGATAGCTCAGTAAACGGCTCAACAGGCCCAGTCCAATGACCACGCCCAACACCAGCACAAGGAGCAGCCAGGGCCGAAAAGGCCGACGCTCGACTTGGTGCTGGGGCGCGCGAAGGTATTCTTCGACACGCTTCTGGTCGTCAGGGTTCAGGCGGCTGGTCATATAAGCCTCGTCATGAACATTGATCGACGTCAGCGGACGGCGATCGGCGATGCGTTAACCTCGTTGACGACAGACTCCGGCCATGGGTTACACCGGATTTCAACGAACAATGCCGCTTTGTAACATTCGCGCGGAAATTGCGCCATCACAGGCTGATGCCGACATCGAAGACCACACTGCGGCCCAGGTTGGTCCGTAGAAAATCCGGCGCATCGGGGTGTGCGAACAGCACGCGAGCGAACGTCGGCCCGACCAATGAAAGTGAACGCCAGCCTTGTCGCAGGTATTCCGTGGGGGGAGGGAAGTGGCTGTTCAGATCCAGCACTTCGCGCTTGAGGCTGGCGAACGCGATGATGTCCAGCTCGCTCAAATCCAGCCCGCGTTCCTTGTAGTTGTGGGCCTTTTTGCGCAACGTCGGTGCCAGGCGGCGCAATAGCTCAGACGCGGGAATCCGCTTGGGTTTGGCTTCGCGCCGTACCAACTGACTCAGGGAAAACGCACTGCGGCGGCGCTGCAATTCTTCGCGCCACTCATCGTTGAGGCGTCGCCCTTCATCGAGCACGAAGAACACCTCGAAACACGCATCGCGAAACAGTACGTCCGGCGGCTCTTGCCCGGCGGGCAGGAAATCGTCGGTGCGATGCGAAATGTTCAGGCCTTGCAGCAAGCGCTGGCACACCCAGCGCTCACGTTCCCATTTACGCGCATTGGACAGAAACGTATTGGCTTGCTCGGCCTGGATCGTCAGCAGACGCAGGTAGTCGGAATCATCCATGAGGGAGAGCTTAGCGCTCTGGTGTGAAGATGAGGCGTCTGGCGGGACATAAAGTTGAAGACGGATTCCTGTAGGAGTGAGCTTGCTCGCGATTGCGCTGTGTCATTCACCTTATGCGTTTCTGAATTGACGCAATCGCGAGCAAGCTCACTCCGACAAAGAGCAGCCTACAAATCCCGCTGCTTCCTGAACTGCCCCGGTGGCATGCCGTGGGCGTGGCGGAAGCGTCTGGAAAAGTAGGCTTCGTCCGCAAACCCACACAGCCTCGCCACTTCTCCCACAGGCTTGTTGCCATTGAGCAGCAGCGTGCGAGCCAAATGCATGCGTCTTTCCAGCACCAATTCACTGAAGGTTTTACCCACTTCCTTTCGCAGCCAATGGGTCAGGTAATTAGGCGACAGAAACGCCGCAGACGCCGCTTTTTTCAGGCTCAGGTCCGGGTCGCTGAGGTTCTTGCGCACGTATTCGGACATCCGCGCCAACGCATCCCGACGGCTGCGTTCGGCGGCGTTGTCATCGGCCATCAGCTTGATTGGCTCGGCATACAGCTCACAGATCATGCCGATCAATTGCAGCAAACACCCCTTGAGGATTTCCCGCGTGCCGAACTGGCGGTTCTGATCCAGCGTGCGCATGCGGTCCAGCAACCGCTGAATTTCGGCGAAATCCTGTGCGTTCAAGGTGAAGTCCAGATGCTCCTGAAAGCGGAATGGCGACAGCTCCGGCGCCAGGGCAATAGGCACGTCTTCCAGGTCAAGCGGGTCGCATTGCAACTGCGGTAACAGGAACGTTTGTTCGAAGTTGATCAGCAGGAAATTGCCTTCCGGCGGGTGAGGGATCAGGTGCAGTTTGTGCGGCAGAATGAACGCCAGCGTGTTGCGCGGAAAGGGCCGCACCACGCCGCCGATGTGCTGCACGGTGTCGCCGCCCAAGTTGATCTGGATCTGAAAATATTCATGACGATGGGGCGCGGTTTCAGGCTTCCCTTCGGTCTTGCCACGGATATAGAAATCCGGCCGCTCACTGCGTTGCTGCATGCCATAGGTGGGAATGCGAGTGGCAGAGTCCATCGTGAATATCCTCATTCGTCTGGTTTTTATTGTCGGTCGTCCTATGACTTGATTCAAAACCTTTCTGTTCGACGGTGCCAGTTTTTTTGTCCAAAAAAACGATCAGTCGCGTTGAAAAATTAACCGCTCTACATCAGGCATTTTGGGCATGTTTTTGGTTTTTTATGGCATTCGGCGGCCGTAGGAATTTTTTGGACAAAGACTGACGCCAAGGGCCTGAAATCCAAAAACGTTCTAAGCAGCGTCTTGTTTAAAACCTGTCGTACGATAACTTTTAGGTGCGCTTCATTACTCGATTCCAATAAAAACAACGAGGAATTCTCATGTCGAGCAATCCTGATATTCAGGCTGCTGTGGTCGCCCCCATGGCTGCTGCACCCGCCCGTCCCGTGTCTCATCGACGCTGGTTCATGCTTTCGCTGTTGCTGATCGCGACGATCATCAACTATGTGGATCGGGTCAACATCTCCATCGCCGCGCCCTTCATGGCCAAGGATCTGGGTCTGGACAAAGTCCAGATGGGCCTGATCTTTTCCGCATTCGCCTGGACCTACGCCTTTGCGCTGGTGCCTGCCGGATTTCTCGCCGATCGTTTGGGTTCGCGTCTGACGTACGGCGTTTCGCTGATCTCATGGTCGGCGGTCACTGTATGCCAAGGATTGGCCGGCGGGTTCGCCTCGCTGTTCGGCATGCGTCTGGCCATCGGTGCTATGGAAGCGCCTGCGTTTCCGGCCAACAGCCGAGCGGTCACGGTCTGGTTCCCTGCCCGGGAACGTGGCCTGGCCAGCAGTATTTATGTATGCGGCCAGTATCTGGGCACTGCTTTGTTCACCGGTTTGCTGCTTTGGCTGGCGACCACGTATGACTGGCGCCACGTGTTCTACAGCACGGGCATCGTCGGCATCGTGTTCGGCATCGCCTGGCTGTATCTGTACCGCGATCCGCTGAGCTGCAAGAAGGTGAGCAAGCAGGAGCTTGAGTACATTGAGGCAGGCGGCGGTCTGGTCAAAAACAGCCAGGACAAGAACAAGTTCAAGTGGTCGCAAGTCGCGGAGTTGTTCCAATACCGTCAGGTCTGGGCCATCTGCATCGGCAAATTTGCCAACACCTCGGTGCTGTATTTCTTCCTGACCTGGTTTCCGACGTACCTGATCGAAGAGCGTCACCTGACCATGGTAAAGGTCGGCATTTTCGCGATCTTGCCGTTCATTGGTGCAACGGTGGGCGTATTGCTGGCTGGCGTTGTTTCGGACTGGCTGATTCGTCGCGGCGTCTCGCTGTCGTTCGCTCGCAAGTTGCCGCTGGTCGTAGGATCAGCCTTGGGCATGTCGATCATGCTGGTGAACTTCACCGACTCCAACACCCTGTGCATCGTCTTGCTGACCATCGCCTTTTTCGCTCAAGGCATCGCTTCGGCTTCGTGGGCGGCCGTGTCGGAAATCGCCCCGAAAGAGCTGATTGGCCTGACCGGCGGGATCACCAGTCTGGCCGCGAATATCGGCGGCATTGTGACGCCGATTGTCATCGGTCAGATCCTCCACGTATCAGGTGGTTTCGCGTGGGCGTTCTGGTTCATTGGTGGCCTGGCGTGCATGGGCTCCCTGTCTTACTCGCTGCTGCTGGGCCGCATTTACCGCATTCAGCTCAAGGCCAAGTAAGCGTTTCGAATGTGTGTGTGACCTTCTGCCGTCGTGGGCAAAGGCGTACGTGAGTGCGCCTTTTTTCTGCCCGGCACATTGAGTTTTTTAGTCCAGCGCGAACACGGTTTTGTCCAACTTTGTGGCGTTTTGATCCCGTAGTCTCAGGGTCAATCGCCCGCAGACAACCATCCGGACCGGGCCATAAGGAATATCCATGAGCAACTTCGTATTTGAACCGACCCGTATTTCCAGCCTGCCGGTCAGTGGCAGCGAGGGGCGTTTTCCCGTCGCTCGCGTGTTTTGTCTGGGGCGCAATTACCACTGGGGCGATTCGCAGAGCGGTGTGCGCGAAGTGCCTGCGTTCTTCATGAAGCCAGCGACCTCGGTGATCGATGCCCAAGGCGAACTGGACTTCCCGACCCAGACCGAGCAGTTCTGCCACGAAATCGAACTGGTCGTCGCCATCGGCAAAGGCGGCTTCCAGATCAGCGAAGAACAGGCGCTGGAGCACGTTTGGGGGTATGCCGCAGGCCTGGATCTGACTCGCCGCGACCTGCAAATGGCGGCCAAGGCGGTGGGTAATCCTTGGGAGCCTGCCAAGGCATTCGACGGCTCAGCGCCGATCACACCGATTCAGCCCGCCCGCGTCGGCGAGCACCCGAAACAGGGGGCGATCTGGCTCAGCGTCAACGGTGTGGAACGGCAGCGTTCGGATCTGGAAAGCCAGATCTGGTCAGTCAGCGAAGTGATCAGCCAGCTCTCTCATTCCGTCAGCCTGCGGGCGGGCGATCTGATCATGACCGGCACACCGCCCGGCGTGGCCGCCTTGCAGGAAGGCGACGTGATCAACGGCGGCATCAGCGGCATTGGCGAATTTGAAGTCCGGGTCGGCAGCCGTCGCGCTGACTGACACCTCGAAACGCATCACAGGAGAACAACAATGACAACGCAAACCCCTTCGAAAATTGCCTTGGTGACCGGAGCAGGAAGCGGCATCGGTCGCTCTGTTGCACTGGGCCTGCTGGAAGACGGCTACAAGGTCGTGGTGACCGGTCGCCGTATCGAGCCACTTGAAGAGTTCGTCGCGCAAGCTCGGGAGCAGGGGCATGAAGCCTTGGCCGTTTCAACTGATGTGCGCGATCCGGCCAGCGTCGACAGGCTGTTCGCGACCATCGAAGAGGTGTATGGCCGCCTCGACGTGGTATTCAACAACGCAGGCGTCAATGCGCCTGCCGTGCCGATGGATGAGCTGCCTGTCGACACCTGGTTGAAAGTCATCGACACCAACGTGACCGGGGTTTTTCTGTGCAGCCGTGGCGCGTTTGGCCTGATGCGCAAACAGTCGCCACAGGGTGGCCGCATCATCAACAACGGCTCGATTTCCGCCCACGTGCCGCGCCCGTTCACCGCGCCGTACACCGCCAGCAAACACGCCGTTCTGGGGCTGACCAAAAGCCTGGCGCTGGACGGTCGCGAGTTCAATATCGCGTGCAGCCAGATCGACATCGGCAACGCGCTGACCGAGCTCTCGGAGCGCATGACCCGAGGCGTGCGTCAGGCCAATGGCTCGATTGCGGTGGAGCCGATGATCGACGTCAAACACATCGCCGATGCCGTGCGTTACATCGCCGCGCTGCCGCTGTCGGCCAACGTGCTGAACATGACCGTCATGGCCACCAACATGCCTTTCGTGGGCCGTGGTTGATCCCTTTGGGCATTCGATGCGAGCGAGACTTTTATGAAACCTGAAATCCTGCAACTGAACCCGATCCTGATCCCGGAAATCAGCGCCAAACTCAACGAGCGCTACACCGTACGCCCCTACTATTTGCAGGCCGACAAAGCGGCTTATCTGGCTGAACATGGCGCGAACATTCGTGGTGTGGTGACGGGTGGGCACACCGGCATCACTCGCGCGGTGATGGAGCAATTGCCGAATGTTGAAGTGATCGCGGTCAATGGTGTCGGCACCGATGCTGTGGACTTGGCCTACGCCCACGATCGTGGCATTCGCGTCACGGCGACGATTGGCGCGTTGACCGAAGACGTTGCTGACCTGGCCATCGGTTTGCTGATTTCGGCGTGCCGTGGGCTGAACACGGGCGACCGCTTCGTGCGCTCCGGGCAGTGGGCGACCAGCCCGACGCCGCTGGCACCGCTGCCTCTGGCTCGCCAGTTCAGCGGCATGCGCGTGGGCATCGTCGGTCTGGGCCGAGTAGGGCGCGCTGTGGCGACGCGGGCAGCGGCGTTCGGTTGCCCGATCAGCTACACCGACCTTAGCGCCATGAGCGACGTGCCCTACACCTTCGTCAGCGATCTGGTGGAGCTGGCTCGCCAGAGCGATGCATTGATCGTCGCGGCCGCTGCCGACAAGGCCAAGGGCATCATCAACGCCCAAGTGCTCGAAGCGCTGGGCCAAGAGGGCTATCTGATCAACGTGGCACGGGGCAGCCTGGTGAATGAGCCGGATCTGATCGCAGCGCTGCAATCAGGTGCTATTGCGGGGGCCGGGCTGGATGTGTTCGTCGATGAGCCGCGTGCGCCCGCTGAGTTGTTCGATCTGGAAACCGTGGTGCTCCAGCCGCATCGCGCCAGCGCCACCGTACAGACCCGCACGCGTATGGGCGAGATGGTGCTGGCGAGTCTGGCGGCCGTGCTGGAGGGGCGTGAGCCGGTGGGCGCGGTGGCGTAAGCCTTCGATTCGCTTTTGATTCTGGGCGAAGTCCGTAGGAGCGCGGCTTCTCCCGCGATCTAGCGCGCAGCGGCGGAAAAATCAGGCGTATTCGTCGTCTCAGGTACACCGCGTCAGCCGCGTTTGCTGCCGGTTCCCGGCAGATCGCGGGACAAGCCGCGCTCCTACGGGCCTCACCCGGAATCAAGACTGTGTCCCGCCAAGCTCTGGGTCAAAACCCCGCCGACCCCAACGCCAGCTCTTCCACCAGAAAATCAATGAACGCGCGGGTCTTCAACGGCACCCGACGGGCCGACGGATACACCGCGTTCACCGAAATCGCAGGCGCTTGCCACTCGCACAACACCGGCACCAATCGGCCATCGGCAACGGCGCGTTCGATGATGAAATTGGGCAGCAGCGCGATGCCCATTCCCGATACGGCGGCCTGCGCAAGAATGTCGCCGTTGTTCGCGTGCAGTGGCCCGCTCACCGTCACGCGCTGGGTTTCCTTACCGTTGCACAGTTGCAGGCTGATACCGCTCTGCAAGTAGCCGTAGCTGAGGAATTGGTGGTTCGACAGATCTTTGGGGGACTGGGGCACGCCATGTTTGGCCAGGTACTCGGGCGAGGCGACCATGATGCGCGGCGCCGGAGCCAGCGAGCGGGCGACCATCGAGGAGTCTGGCAGGCTGGCGATACGAATGGTCACGTCAAAACCGCCTTTGACCGGGTCGACCTGCTGGTCGCTGAGCACCACCTGCAACTCGACGTTGGGGTGCCGCTCGTTGAACAGCGGCAACAGCGGTCCCAGGCGACTCAAGCCAAACGACATGGGGGCGTTGACCCGCAGTACGCCACGAATTTCGCCCATCCCGGTTCGTGCGCGTTGCTCGGCCTCATCCAGCGAGGCGATGACATCACGACAGGCGTCGTAGTACTCGGCGCCCGCTTCGGTCAGGTGCAGGCTGCGCGTGGTGCGTTGCAGCAATTGCACGCCGATGGCCTCTTCCAGCGCCTGAATCTGTTTGCTCACTTTCGAGCGCGGTACATCGAGGGCACGAGCCGCTGCGGCGAAGCCATTGGCCCCCACAGTGGCCACAAATGCGCGCATGCAATCGATACGGTCCATTAACGTCCCTAATATGGAAACAATGAGTCTCGATTCTATGGGATTGTTCCGTGATCGCCTAGTCCGTAAATTTACTCCCAAGCCAGCAAGCAAACAGCTCAACCGGTCAAGACCACCGAGCTAGAGCGGCCAACCATTACCGACCATTATCGAATCGAAAAGGAACATGCCATGTCTATCCGCGAACTGCTGAACCCAACCAACTCCGCTCTGATCCTGATCGATCACCAGCCACAGATGGCTTTTGGCGTGCAATCGATCGATCGGCAGACACTGAAAAACAACACCGTGGGTCTGGCCAAAGCCGCCAAAATCTTCAACGTGCCGACCATCTACACCTCGGTCGAAACCGAAAGCTTCAGTGGTTACATCTGGCCTGAATTGCTGGCCGTGCACCCGGATCAACAGCCCATCGAGCGCACCTCGATGAACTCCTGGGAAGACAAGAAACTGGTCGAGGCCGTCAAAGCCACCGGGCGCAAGAAACTGATCATTGCGGCCCTTTGGACTGAAGTCTGCCTGAACTTCCCGACGCTGGACGCACTGGCTGAAGGCTACGAGGTGTACATCGTCACCGACGCTTCGGGCGGCACATCCAAAGAAGCTCACGACATGTCGGTCCAACGCATGATTCAGGCCGGTGCCGTACCTGTGACCTGGCAACAAGTGCTGCTCGAATTCCAGCGCGACTGGGCGCACAAGGAAACCTACGAAGCGGTCATGCAACTGGTGCTGGAACACAGCGGCGCGTATGGCATGGGTGTCGATTACGCTTACACCATGGTGCACGGTGCCCCACAGCGCAAACTGAGCTGATCCCTCCATCAACGACACACATTCTTACACCCGAAGGCGTGAATAAAATCACGCCTTCGGGTGTTATAGCGTTCGACGCGCAGACTGTTTCAGAAGGTGTAGGCTGCTCTTGATCCGGATACGGAGGAGGTCGCTGCCATGATAGGAGCACAAGTACTCACACCTGAAACCATGACCCTTGGCTGGCTCATCTATGTGCCCGTGATTCTTTGGGCGTTGTGGCGTAGCCCCTGGCTGGAATTGATCACCGATACCCGACGTCAGCACCTGCTGTTCGGCACGGTGTTCGCGTTGTTCCTGCTCTGGCTGTTGCGGCGGGATTTCGACACTGGCGTTTCCTATCACTTTCTCGGCATGACCGCCGTGACCCTTCTGCTGAACTGGCCGCTGGCGATCATTGGCGGCTTGTTGGCTCAAATCGGGATGATGGTCGTGGGGCATCAGGACCTCGCGCCCTTTGGCATCAACGGCCTGCTGCTCGTGGGGTTGCCGGTGCTGGTGACTGAAAGTTGTTTTCTGCTGGTCGAACGCGCTCAACCGCGAAGCCCTTTCACTTACATCTTCTGCTCAGGTTTTTTCGCGGCCGCGCTGACGGCGCTGGCGTGTCTGCTATTGGCAATGAGCTTGCTGTGGGTCGACGGCTTGTTCGCCATGCCCGAATGGCTGGGTGATTTCGTCGGCTACCTCTGGCTGATCATGTTTCCCGAGGCGTTTATCAACGGCGTGGTCGTCACGGCGCTGGTGGTGTTCTGCCCCGAATGGCTCGACACCTTCAACCGTGCGCGATACCTGTCCGATGCCTGGGTGGATGATGGGGATACGTGACTTTCGATTTGTCGATGATCGTTCCCACGCTCCGTGTGGGAACGCATCCGCCGACGCTCCGCGTCTAATCTCAATGCTGCCGCGGCTCGAAATCACCTGAAAACAACTCATCCTCCGCATCCGGCGCGACGGGAATCGCATGTTCTTCCGACGCCCAGGCGCCCAGATCGATCAGCTTGCAACGGTCCGAACAGAACGGTCGAAACTTGCTCTCAGGCGTCCATTCCACAGGGGCTTGGCAGGTTGGGCAATTGACGGTCACTGGTTGGCTCATCATCGGCCTCCACGCAAAGTTAGATAAAAGTGATGCAGCCGCTCGACCTCGCTTTTCAGCCAGGCCGGATCGCGGTCGTTGACGATCACATCGTCAGCACGGCTCACGCGTTCCTCACGGCTGGCCTGGGCGTTCAGAATCGCCCGGACCTGTTCCTCGTTGGTCTTGTCACGCAGCACGGTGCGTTCGATTTGCAGCGCTTGCGGCACGTCAATCACCAGCACACGCTGCACCATTTGATGCTGGGACGTCTCCAGCAACAGCGGCGAAACCAGAATCGCGTAAGGCGATTCGGCGCGGGCCAGATATTGACGGATCTCCTCGCGAATCAGCGGATGCAACAGACCTTCAAGCCAGACCCGCTGTTGCGGATCCTTGAAAATCAGCTCCCGCAATGCCGCACGATTCAGCGTCCCGTCGGCCTGCAACACCTCGTCACCAAAGTGTTCGGCAATCTGGGCCAACGCCGGGCGCCCCGGCTCCACCACCCAACGCGCCGCCTGATCGGCGTCCACCAGGTGAATACCCAAATCGACGAAGCACTGCGCGGCGGCACTCTTGCCGCTGCCAATGCCGCCTGTCAGGCCAAGAATCCAAGGTTGTGTTACGGAAGATGTCATCGGAAACCGGCGATCTGCAAATACGAAGACGTTATTTGATCACCCCAGAGCAACGCGATCCACCCCGCAATGGCCAGATAAGGCCCGAACGGAATCGGCGTGCTGGTTTGCACATTGCGCAAACGCAACAGAATCAGCCCCAACACCGCGCCGACAATCGACGACAACAAAATCGTCAACGGCAAAATCTGCCAGCCCCCCCAAGCCCCCAGCATCGCCAGCAGCTTGAAATCGCCATACCCCATGCCTTCCTTGCCGGTGATCAGCTTGAACAGCCAAAACACACACCACAGCACCAGATAACCCGCCACCGCCCCCCACAAGGCATCGCTCAAGGACGCGAACAGACCAAACGCATTGACGATCAACCCCAGCCACAACAGCGGCAACACGATTGCGTCGGGCAACAACTGGTGATCGGCGTCGATCAGACTCATCGACAACAGACCCCAACTCAACACCAACACTGCACCTGCCTGCCAACCGAAACCGAAATGCCAGGCCACGAAGGCCGACAACAGACCACACGCCAGCTCGACCAGTGGGTAACGCTTGCTGATCGGGGCTTGGCAGCTTGAGCACTTGCCTTTGAGCGCGATGTAGCTGATGACCGGAATGTTCTCCCACGCACGGATCTGGTGAGAGCAGTGCGGGCAGCGAGAGTGGGGGAGGATCAGGTTGAAGGTTTCGGGTTGGGGCTCGGGAGGGAGTTCCAGCACTTCTCGGGCCTGGATCTTCCAGTCGCGCAGCATCATTTTCGGGAGACGGTGAATCACCACGTTGAGGAAACTGCCGACGAGCAGGCCTAAAACGAGGGCGCAGAAAACGAAGGCCAGCGGGGAGCTGGCCAGGAAGTCGGGGAGGGACATGTTAAACGACGTTTCCGAGCTGGAAGATGGGGAGGTACATCGCGATGACGAGACCGCCGACGATGACGCCGAGGACTGCCATGATCATGGGTTCCATCAGCGATGTGAGACTGTCGACCATGTTGTCGACTTCCTCTTCGTAATAGGTGGCCACTTTGTCGAGCATGGAATCGAGCGCGCCGGACTCTTCGCCGATTGCGGTCATTTGTACTGCGAGCATCGGGAAGACGCCGGTACTGCGCATCGAGAAATTAAGCTGCATGCCGGTGGAGACGTCTTGTTTGACTTTTTGCACAGCGTTTCTGAAGACGACGTTGCCTGTGGCACCTGCTACTGAGTCCAGTGCGTCGACAAGCGGAACACCGGCGGCAAAGGTTGTGGAAAGCGTTCGGGCGTAACGTGCGATAGACGACTTATAAATGAGCGGACCAATAATCGGAATTTTTAGGAGCAGTTGGTCGATTTGGTCACGAAACTTCTCTGAAGATTTGTGAGCTTTCTTAAAGCACATAAAGCCGATGACCAGGCCGGCCAGCACGTAATACCAATAGTTTTGAAGCACTTCTGATAAGCCTATTACCATCAAGGTGAAGGCCGGGAGCTTTGCCCCGAAGCTGCTGAAAACCGCTTGGAACTGAGGGACAACCTTGATCAGCAAAATGCCAGTCACGATAAACGCGACGACGATCACTGCCGTTGGGTAGGTCATCGCTTTCTTTATCTTCGCCTTCAATCGCTCAGTTTTTTCTTTATAAGTCGCAACTCTATCTAATAGCGATTCCAGTGCGCCCGCCTGTTCACCGGCGTCCACAAGATTGCAGAATAGGTCATCAAAGTATTGAGGCTTTTGTCTCAGTGATGTAGCGAGGCTATGGCCAGACGCAACGTGTTGTTTGATATCGTTGACGAGTTTCTGCATGTTCGGGTTTTCCGAACCTTCACTAATTATGTCAAACGACTGCAATAACGGAACTCCAGCTTTCATCATGGTCGCCATTTGACGGCTGAAAAAAGCAATATCTAATGCAGTGATTTTCTTGCCAGCGCTGAAAAGCGATACGGACTTCTTCTTGACCTTGGTTGGGTTGATCCCCTGTTTGCGGAGCTGCGCTTTCACCAGCGCTGGGTTATGCCCGTTGATTTCACCGCTAACCTTGGTCCCTTTTCTGTCTAGGCCTTCCCAGGCATAAACGCTGACTTTAACTGCTTTGGTCGCCATGTTTAGTCCTTGGTAACTCGGTTGATTTCCTCAAGACTCGTCAGTCCTTGCATGGCTTTTGACAGGCCTGAGGTCCGCAAGTCTGCGAAACCGTCCTTGCGCATTTGAGCCGAGATTTCGAGAGAATTACCTTCCTCCATGATGATGCGTTCAAGGGCTGGCGTGCTCTTCACAACTTCATATATACCGACGCGACCTTTGTATCCTGCATTGCAATGCTCGCAGCCAGTGGGAGAGTAAAGCTTGAAACTCCCAATTTTTTCTTTTGGAAAGCCTTCGGCAAGAAGGGTATCGCGAGGAATTTCAGCTTCTTTTTTGCAGTGAGGACATAGCTTGCGAGCGAGACGTTGCGCGATGATCAGATTGATGGCTGTAGCGATATTGAACGCTGCCACTCCCATATGGTGTAGACGCGTCAAGGTTTCAGCCGCACTGTTGGTGTGCAGCGTCGAGAGCACCAAGTGGCCGGTCTGCGAAGCCTTGATCGCAATTTCTGCTGTTTCCAAATCGCGAATCTCACCTACCATAATTACGTCAGGGTCCTGACGTAAGAATGCGCGCAAAGCTTGGGAGAAATCCATGCCTTGACGAGGATTGACGTTGACTTGGTTGATGCCTTCCAAGTTGATCTCTACAGGATCTTCAGCAGTCGAAATATTGATATCCGGGGTATTAAGAATGTTAAGACCTGTATAAAGTGAAACCGTCTTGCCAGAGCCTGTAGGACCCGTTACAAGGATCATACCTTGCGGTTTGCTCAAGGCATCCAGATATAGCGCTTTTTGGTCCGGCTCGTAACCAAGCGCGTCGATACCCATTTGTGCGCTGGTAGGGTCGAGAATCCGCATTACGATCTTCTCGCCCCACAGCGTGGGAAGCGTATTGACTCGAAAGTCGATAGCACGGCTTTTCGAAATGCGGAGCTTGATCCTACCGTCTTGTGGCTTACGTCGTTCAGAAATATCCAGTCCTGCCATGACCTTCAACCGTGCAGCAATACGGGCTGCTAGCTGGCTTGGCGGCTTTGCGACTTCGTGCAGGATGCCGTCCGTACGTAGTCGGACACGGAAGACTTTTTCGTAGGGTTCGAAATGTAGGTCAGAAGAGCCCAATCGTATGGCGTCCATCAGCATTTTGTTTACGAACCTAACGACAGGGGCGTCATCGGCGTCCTGCCCGGCGATTGTGTTTTCTTTGCTGTCATC
The DNA here is from genome assembly GCF_045764065.1 of Pseudomonas sp. Pseu.R1. Classification (NCBI taxonomy): domain Bacteria; kingdom Pseudomonadati; phylum Pseudomonadota; class Gammaproteobacteria; order Pseudomonadales; family Pseudomonadaceae; genus Pseudomonas; species Pseudomonas sp. Pseu.R1. Next base: position 4,427,210 of record NZ_JBJGEE020000001.1, read on the forward strand.
GACCGTTTCGATTTCTAGACCCAGATCTACGTCTGAAATATCGCCTAAGCCTGAGTGGCTATCAAAGAACTTCTCAATTGCCGCAGTGAGTTTATCGTCCTCAACCAAAATCGCTTCGGTGTTGAGTCCTGTACTAAACTGAATGTCAGTGATCGCTTGATGATTGGTCGGATCCGAGACCCCTACAAAAAGTTTATTCCCCCGACGCCACAGCGGCAGGGCGGAGTGTTGCCTAACCAGCTTCTCGCTGACGAGACCTTTGGGTTGGCTTTCTTTATCTAGCGTGCTGAGGTCGAGGAACGGTAAGCCAAATTGTTCTGACGCCAGTTCAGCCAGCGTGAGACTCCTCACTAGCTTGTTCTGGACCAGGTAGTTGACCAGTGAGACCTTGTCCCGGCGCGCCTGTTGGTAGGCCTGTTGAGCAGCTTTTTCATTAAGGAGTTCGGCTTCGACGAGTTGTTTCGCCAAACCGGTTAGGACGACATCAGTCATTACAGCCACCAGACGCAGACATTGGACCGTTTATAGCGTAGTCGGGCTGTGCTGCCAAATAGTGGTATGGAATGTGACGAAAATTGTCATTAAGTGCTGCTGCAAGGAGGGGAACAAGGCACGTGAAGCCATCAGGGCGAAAAAATACGACTCCACCGTATTGGCATGCCCTGTGCAAAACGTTCCGCGAGTAACACCAAATTGACGCTTGGAGTAGTAGCGATGAACGCACAAAAAGGCTTTACGTTGATTGAGTTGATGATCGTAGTGGCGATCATTGGTATCTTGGCTGCTGTGGCGATCCCGCAATACAGCGATTACACTTCGAGAGCTCGCGCCTCTTCCACCGTGAATGATTTGGCTGCATACAAACAGGCCATCAGCTTGTGCGCCGCCGAGACAGGCGCATTGACCGCTTGTGGACCTTCGAGTAACGGAGTCCCTGCCGCAGTTGCTACCGCTAACACCGTTGGCCTTGCCATCACCGCCGCTGGCGTGATCACTGGTACCAGCGCGGCAACTGACTCCTCAGGTACTGCACTTACTTTCACGTACACACCTGCATTTAACGCCTCGAATGCAAATATGCTCTGGACGATGAGCGGTACTATCTGCAACGCTACTCGTGGTTTGAAATCGGGGCAGGGCGGCTGCCCATAAGCCTCGGTCACACTGACCCGGCTCAGTTAAGTGGCTGAAATTAGCAATACGCCGAAATAGCTCAGTCGGTAGAGCAGCGCACTCGTAACGCGAAGGTCGCAGGTTCGATTCCTGTTTTCGGCACCACGCACAACAAAAAGCCCGGTCATCACGACCGGGCTTTTTCGTTAAAAGAGGTCGCCTAACTGGCCTCAAAGGCTCCAGTCGTTCACCACTTTGTTCTTGTTGAAGTAAATGGTCAGGCTGTTGCCGTGGTGCTCGGTGTCACCGTTCATCTTGCCGGAGGCGGTGGACGCAGCGTTCGAGGCGCCGTTGGCGTAGCTGGTCATGTTGAGCGCACTGGAAACGGCGCCCGCGCCGGGGATGTAGCCTGCCAGGCTGGATGCATCGCTCAGGTTGCCGGATTTGTCATAAGTCCAAGTGTAAGTACCGTCCGAGTGAGTGTGCTGGCCATCCGGAACGCCGTAGATTGCCTGAACCTGGCTCTGAGTCGTTTGATGCGGGGTGATGTGGTTCTTGACGTAGGTGGCGCTGAACTTGTCTTCGCCTCCCATGGTGCTGCAACCGGCGAGGAGCGTGACGGCGAGCAGGCAAAGGAGTCTGATTTTCATGGTTGTGTCCCTACAATTGATGAAGTGTCGAGAGTCGCCATGCAATGCAGGTGACTCGGCGCCCGCGAGTGTATCTTTCGTAAGAAAAATCCTACAAACATCAAAATGTGCGCTGGTTCACGTTTTGGATCCAGCCTGGCGATTGTCCGATCAGCGGCGATTGCCGGTGAATGGCGCGAATTGAGCTTAAAAATGAGTGAGTCTAATTTCGCTATTCGTTTGAGTGGTGCAGGAAAGTAAAAAGCCCGATCATTGTAAATGAGTCGGGCTTTTTCTCACTCAAATGGACGCTCAGATACTCAGCCGCATCGACAAATCCACCGCCTTCACATCCTTGGTCAGCGTGCCGATCGAGATGTAATCCACCCCCGTTTCGGCAATCGTGCGTAATGTCGCATCGGTCACACCACCACTGGCTTCGAGTTTGGCGCGGCCTGCGGTGAGGCGGACGGCTTCGCGCATGTCGTCGAGGCTCAGTTCGTCGAGCATGATGATGTCAGCGCCGCCGTCGAGGGCTTGCTTGAGCTCATCGAGGCTCTCGACTTCGACTTCCACCGGTTTGCCGGGCGCGATTTTGTGGGCGGCGGTGATGGCTTCGGCGATGCCGCCGCACGCTGCGATGTGGTTTTCCTTGATGAGAAAGGCGTCGTACAGGCCGATACGGTGGTTATGGCAGCCGCCGCAGGTGACCGCGTATTTCTGTGCCAGGCGCAGGCCGGGGAGGGTTTTACGGGTGTCGAGCAGTTTGACCTGAGTATCGGCGACCATGTCGGCATAGTGTTGCGAACGGGTAGCGACACCCGAGAGCATTTGCAGGAAGTTGAGCGCGCTGCGTTCGCCTGTGAGCAGGGAGCGGGCCGGGCCTTCGAGGTGGAACAGCACCTGGTTGGGCTGGACCCGGTCGCCGTCCGCAACTTGCCAATGCACTGCGACGCGCTGGTCCAGTTGACGAAAAACGCTGTCGACCCAGGCAGTCCCGGCTATCACCGCGGCATCGCGGGAGATCACGGTGGCCTTGGCCAGACGCTCGGCTGGGATCAGTTGCGCAGTGATGTCGCCACTGCCCACGTCTTCAAGCAACGCACGGCGTACGTTGGCTTCGATTTCGGCGGTCAGAGCGGCAAGACGTAGGTTCGGCATATCGGACTCCACATACTAAGTGGCCGGAGTATAAGGCAGTCGCCTGTACCAACCCACCTGCCTCTTTTCATTCAAACGGGTGCAATCAGCTGCACTTGGTCGGTTTTTTCGCCTTTGATGCGACAGATCGGGATTTTCGCGGTCTATCGCTGCACGTGCCGCTTCGCCCACTTCTATTATTTCAATCAAGGCGAAGAGTCCGCTGGCGGGCGGACGGGATTTGCAAGATACTGCGCCTTGTATTTGACGTCATAGCCTTGACGTTATCGCCGTATACCCCAGGGACAAAACTTCAAAATCCGGTCAAACCCAGGCGCCGCCTGCGTTTGTCATTAAGCTGTGGCTGTTGCGTGAGTTGGTTGAAGAAAGGAGTCCTTGATGCAGAACGACAGTAAAGTGGTGCCTTTGAGCAAGACGGGGCCGGATCAGCCGGGGTCCTCGCCTGTCGCTCGGCTGCCGGTCGTTCTGCTTCAAGTGCGTGACAAAGCTGCACAGCAACTCAAGGAAAGCCTTCAGACCCTATTCGACAACGCCGACGACACGCTCTTCGAAATGGCGGATCGGGCGCGAAACAACGCCGAGCAAAACGTCTTTTTCGAAGCCATGCGCGATTTGCGTCTGAAGCGAAAGAGCATCGAACGCAACTTCCTGGACAAATTCTTCGAGGCCTTTTTGCGCCTCGGCCAGTACGAGCTCGCCGAGCCGATCCTTTCTGAACCCGTTTCCTTCGACAAACTCTCGCTGGTCCACAATGACGACCTTGAGCGCACTGTGGCCGTGGACACCATGGTCACCAAGGTGATGAACCGCGATGGCGTTGCATTGGGCCAACTGACGGCGCGCCTCAATCAGCTGATTCCTCAACCCTTGACTGACGAGACCAACCCTCTCGGTCCGACCTTGCTGTGTGATTTCTTTCTGCAGGCTGGTCGTAATCTGGGGGTGGAGATCAAGGTCAAGCTGATCATTCTCAAACTTTTCGAAAAGTACGCGCTGACCAATGCGGACCATCTGTATGAAGAGGCCAACCTGCTGCTGATAGCGGCGGGAGTGTTGCCGGATTTGAAAGTGCTACCCTCGCGCCGTTCGACGGATCGCTTGTCCAGCTCTGTGCCGCCAACAGAGGCCCAACGCGCCGAAAGTGCGGCGTTGGTGCAGGCGGCGGAGAAGCTCGACAAAAGCGTGCAGGAAGTGTTCTCGGCGTTGCAGGAATTGCTGGTCTTCGTGCGGGGCAACCTGACGCCTCGTCCTGACAACGCTACCGAATCCCGGCCGATTTCCAGCCAGGATTTGCTGCGCTTGCTCTCCCACCTTCAGCAATACGTTCCTCGCGCGGAAACGCCCGAAGATTTCGACCTGCGCGCTCAACTTGAACAACTGATCAGTCGCGTAAGCGCCCGCAGCGGAAAATTCCGCACCGTGGGTACGATGGACGAAGACGTGATCAATCTGGTTTCGATGCTCTTTGAGTTCATTCTCGACGATCGCAACCTGCCGGACTCGCTGCGGGCGTTGATCGGTCGTTTACAGATTCCGATGCTGAAAGTCGCGGTCATCGATAAGAGCTTTTTCAGCCGTGGCAGTCATCCCGCGCGCCGGCTGCTCAATGAAATTGCGTCCGCTGCGCTGGGGTGGGGCGGGCGCGATGACAGCCAGCGTGATTCGCTTTACACCCGTATCGATCAGATCGTGCAGCGGCTGCTGCATGATTTCGTCGACGATCCGGCGATTTTCACCGAACTGTTGGTGGATTTTCTTGCATTCACGGGTGAGGAGCGCCGCCGCAGCGAATTGCTCGAACAGCGTACGCGCGATGCGGAAGAGGGGCGGGCGCTGGCCGAGCTGGCGCGTCAGCGTGTGCAACAGGCACTGAATGATCGCTTGCGTGGCAAGACGTTGCCCGAAGTGGTCGTGCGTCTGTTGCAGGAAGCCTGGAGCAAGGTGCTGCTGTTGACGTGCCTCAAGCATGGCGAGCAGTCCGGCGAGTGGGCGGCCGGCTTGCAGGCGATGGACGACCTGATCTGGAGCGTTGAACCGCACGACGAGCCTGAGGCGCGTCAGCGTCTGTTGGAGCTGGTGCCAGGGCTGCTCAAGTCGTTGCGCGATGGTCTGAGCAGCGCGGCGTTCGATCCGTTTGCCACCAGTGAGTTTTTCAGCCAGCTCGAAGCGTTGCATGTGCAGGCCTTCAATCATGCTGCCCGTACACCGGAGGAACAGGCGCCCATCGCCGAGGAGCCGATCGATGGCCCGACGATGACCGTGGTGGTCGAGGAGATCGTGCTGGTGGCGCCGGGTGAGCAAGTGTTCAGCGAGCCTGCGCTGCACCTGCCCGAGAACGATGAAGGTCTGTTGCAGGTCGACAAGCTGCGTCTGGGCAGTTGGGTCGAAATTCAGGAAGACGAAGATCACAAGCTGCGTTGCAAGCTGGCGGCGATCGTTGAGCCAAGCGGGCGTTACGTGTTCGTCAATCGCACCGGCATGAAAGTGCTGGAGAAAACCCGGATGGGCCTGGCCGTCGAATTCCGTCGCGGGACGATTCGCGTTCTGGATGATTCGCTGCTGTTCGATCGTGCGCTGGAGTCGGTGCTGGGTAACCTGCGCAAGCTCAAGGGGTGAAACCCTGCGTTCGCCCCTGCACTGACACCCCCCTTTGGGAGCGGCCAACGTTTGGATTTGTGCCCACATCCCTTCCCATCGCGGGCATACTGCTCGCTGTCGATCCCGGTTTTAAGGACCCTTCATGCAGTTGGACCCCGCCACCGGCTGGTGCCACGGTGCGCATCATTGCCCTTCACCCAATTTCAATGCCCGTCCCGACGCGGAAATCTCTCTGCTGGTGATTCACAACATCAGCCTGCCGCCCGCGCAATTCAAGACTGGCAAGGTTCAGCAGTTCTTTCAGAACCGGCTGGACGTCACAGAACATCCCTATTTTGAAGGCATCGCCGAGTTGCGCGTGTCCGCGCATTTTCTGATCGAGCGCGATGGCGAGCTGACGCAGTTCGTCTCTTGTCTGGATCGCGCCTGGCATGCGGGCGTATCACGGTTTGAAGGCCGAGAGACGTGCAACGATTTTTCCATTGGCATCGAGCTGGAAGGCACTGACGATCAGCCGTTTACCGACGCGCAATATGACGCGCTGATTGCCTTGACCCGCCAGCTACAGTCGGTATGGCCTGCGATCACCACGCAACGCATTTGCGGGCACAGCGATATTGCGCCAGGACGCAAGACCGATCCGGGTCCATGCTTTGACTGGTCGCGTTTTCGTTCGGCGTTACAGGTTTGAATCCAGGAGTGGGTAATGAGTTTTCTGGTGTTGTTGTTGGCGGTATGGATCGAAAAGTTTTCTGCGCTGCGCCATCGCGTTCAGCGCGACGGGCCGTGGCTGGCGCAACTGAGCCGTCTTGAGTCCAACCCGCGTACGGCCAGGCGGCCATGGTGGATTCTGACCCTGACCGTGCTGTTGCCCTTGTTGGTGCTGGCGCTGGTTCTGGTGATCGTCGGGTCGGTGGCCTACGGCTGGCTGGCATTGCCGATTCACCTTTTGGTGCTGATGTACAGCCTGGGCCGTGGCGACATCAAAGCCAATCTCGGGTCGTTCCGTGACGCTTGCCGTCGTGGCGATCAGGAAGCCGCTGCGCTGGTAGCCGAACGCGATCTGGGCGTGCGTGCTAAGAATGAAGAACAGTTGCTGGGCGGCGCGCAGACGTATTTGCTGTGGCAGGTCTATCAGGGCTTCTTCGCGGTGATCTTCTGGTATTTCGTGCTCGGGCCGGTGGCGGCGCTGGCTTATCGTTTGCTCGCCCTGGCCGCCGAGCGGGGCAAGACTCCAGCGCTGGTCGAGCGCGCGACGCAACTGCGTCACGCCTTTGATTGGGTGCCGGTACGGCTGCTGGCGGCGAGCTTCGCGCTGGTGGGCAATTTTGTGGCCGTCAGCCGCGTGATGCTCAGTGAACTGCTCAACTGGAACATCAGTGCCTCGGATTTGATTACCCGTGTCGGTTGCGTCGCAGGAGAAGTGCCTGCGCCGATTGTGGGCGCCGAAGGTGTGAACAGTCTGGACGTGCTGTGGGAATTGCTGATTCGTTCGGCGATCGTCTGGTATGCCGGGTTTGCGCTGTTTACGTTGTTGGTTTGAGTTGAGTTGGTGTCCAAACACTTTGCGTGGGTACGTAGGCCCTCGGTTCCCAGAGCCGATTCTATGGTGGCCGACCAACCGTCTTCGCCAGCAAGCTCCTACAGGTTCGGCGTTGAACGAAAAATATGGATTCGACGCAATCACTGTGGGAGCCGTCTTGGTGGCGAAAAAGGCTGGCCAGCCACCATAGAACCTCCCACATGGAAATCGTCTCTGCACTTGAGGCTGTGTTCCCTCTGAGTTTTCATCACCTGCCAAAAGGAGAGCTGCATGTCGAACCCGCGAATCGAGAGGATCCTGATCACCAACGACGACGGCATCGATGCCCCGGGGCTGGAAGTCCTGGAAGCTGTCGCGCGGGAGTTGGCCGATGAAGTCTGGATCGTCGCGCCTGCCCAGGACCAGAGCGGGATTTCCCATGCACTGAGCCTGCATCATCCATTGCGTGTGAAGTCATATGGCGAGCGTCGCTTTTCCGTTTCGGGCACCCCGGCCGATTGTGTGGCCGTGGGCGTGCGTCAGTTGATGGACAAGCCGCCCCAACTGCTGCTGTCTGGCGTGAACAAGGGCGCCAATCTGGGCGTCGAGACCATGTTTTCCGGCACGGTGGGTGCCGCGATGGCGGGCCTGTTGTTGGGCGTTCCGTCGATTGCCTTGAGCCAGTTTTTCACCCGCCGCGATGCGGTGAAATGGGGTACCGCGCGGGCATTGGCACCTGACGTGATTCGTCGGTTGATCACGATGGAATGGGCAGGTGACGTGTGTCTGAACGTCAACTTTCCGGACGTCGAGCCAGAGGACGCTGGGCCACTGCAAATCACTCGGCAGGGGATCGGTCGCATGGACGGCCTGAACATCACCCAGCGCACCGACATGCGTGAGCAGGGTTATTACTGGCTGAACATCGACCGCCATGAGCGCCCGGATTTCGATGACAGTGAGACGTGGGTGGTGACCCATGGCGGGATCTCCGCCACGCCGCTGCGGTTTGAACGTACGGATCTGGACGTCATGGCGCGTTTGAAAAACAACCTGGCCGACTAATGAGCACATCCCTGTAGCCCTCCAATTACAACGATCTGAGCCACTCAATCGATTCTGATTGAATAGAGAAGTGGCTCTTGGCTACTCACTAATAAAGTCTGACTTTCTTGCTTAGTGAGAAACTTTTGCTATAGCTAAAAGCCTCTCATTTCTTCCCATGAGGCAACGGAATGTCAGTCGCAAAGAAAATGAGCGTGGGACAACTCACTATGTTGACGGCCGTCAACATGTTGGGATCCGGCATTGTGTTATTGCCTACCAAACTCGCCGAAGTCGGCGGTATTTCCATCCTTTCCTGGTTGATCACGGCCACAGGCTCTCTGGCACTGGCCTATGCGTTCGCACGCTGCGGCATGCTCAGTCGCAAGACCGGTGGTATGGGTGGATATGCTGAATACACCTTTGGCAAATCCGGAAACTACATCACCAACTACACCTACGGCCTGTCGTTATTGATTGCCAATGTGGCGATCAGTATTACCGCCGTGGGTTATATCCAGACGTTGTTCGACATAAAACTGGGGTCGTTGCAAGTCGGTCTGGCGACCATCGCGTTATTGTGGATCACCACATTCGCCAACTTCGGTGGCGCAAGCATCACCGGCAAAATCGGCTCGGTGACGGTGTGGGGTGTGATTGCGCCAGTGGTGCTGGTGTCGACCATTGGCTGGTTCTGGTTCGACAGCAGCGTTTACGCGGCAGGCTGGAACCCGCACGACATGCCTTGGTACAACGCTGCGGGCGCATCGGTGGCGATCACGTTGTGGGCGTTTTTGGGACTTGAGTCGGCGTGCGCCAACGGCGATGCAGTGGAAAACCCCGAGAAGAACGTGCCGATTGCGGTGCTCGGCGGAACACTGGGCGCGGCAGTGATTTACATCGTCTCGACCAACGTCATCGCCGGGATCGTCGATAACGCCGAATTGGTCGCGTCCACCGCGCCGTTCGGTCTGGTCTTCGCCAAAATGTTCAACCCCATGATCGGCAGCATTGTCATGGGGCTGATGGTGCTGGCCTGCATCGGTTCGTTGCTGGGCTGGCAGTTCACGGTGGCGCAGGTGTTCAAGAGTTCGGCGGACACCGGGTATTTCCTGCCGATTTTCGCCAAGGCCAACAAGCACGGCGTGCCCATCATCAGCATGCTGATCCTGCTGGCGATGCAGACTGCCATGGCCTTACTGACCATCAGCCCTGACCTTGCCAAGCAATTCGACACGCTGGTGAATCTCGCCGTCGTCACCAATCTGGTGCCGTACATCCTGTCCATGGCCACGTTAATGACGCTGCAAAAAGTATCGAACGTCCCACCCAACAAGGCACTCCTTACCAACATCGTCGCGTGGATCGCGGCGGCCTACAGCTACCTGGCGCTATACAGCTCGGGCGCGCAGGCGCTGATGCTCGGCGGTGTGGCAACCATCGTCGGCTACACGCTGTTCGGCTTCGTGAACACACGTCTGATCAAACTGGAGGCGCTGAATAACAGCGTGCCGACCCAGACCGTTTCGGCGCAGCACATCGTGGGCGAACCCGTTCCTGTGAACAACCTGAAGACGGCCACACTGGAGATCCAATCATGACGGAATACAGACACCTGCTCGGCATGCTGGCACTGCTGGTCTGCAAGCAGCCCGACAAACGCAGCGTGTTCGGTCGCGCGTTGATCCAGTTGATCAGCGATGTCGAAGAGCGTTCCATCAGCGTGCTGACGTCCGAGAGCCTGAGCGACGCCAAGTCGATCCTGAGCACCGACCCGGCCATCCAGTGCGTGCTGCTCAGTTGGGAAATGGACGACAGCGCCGACCATCAGGAATGCATCGACCTGCTGACGGCTTTACGTGAACGCAACACCCGCGTGCCGGTGTTCCTGATCAGCGACCGCAGCACCGCGTCCAGTGTGCCGCTGATCGTCATGCAGCACGCTGACGACTTCATCTGGCTGCCCGAAGACACCAGCCGTTTTCTCAGCGGGCGGATCATGGCGGCCATCGAGCGTTATCGTCAGGCCGTGTTGCCGCCCATGTTCGGCGCGCTGCTCAAGTTTGCCCGCAGCTATGAATACTCATGGCATACACCGGGGCACGCGGGAGGCACTGCGTTTCTGAAGAGCACTGCGGGCCGCGCTTTCTATGAGTTCTTCGGCGAAAACCTGCTGCGTTCGGATCTGTCGATTTCGGTGGGTGAACTGGGTTCGCTGCTCGATCATAGCGGTCCGATCGGGCAGGGCGAGCGTTACGCGGCGAAGGTGTTTGGCGCCCATCGCACGTATTACGTGACCAACGGCTCGTCGATGTCCAACCGGGTGATTCTGATGGCCAGCGTGACCCGTGATCAGATCGCCCTGTGTGACCGTAACTGCCACAAGTCCGCCGAGCATGCGATGACGCTCTCGGGCGCGATTCCGACCTACCTGGTGCCGACCCGCAATCGCTACGGCATCATCGGCCCGATTCTGCCGCAGACCCTGAGTGCCGAAGGCGTGAAAGTCGCCATCGCCAACAACCCGCTGGTCAAAAGCCACATCGACCCGACGCCCGTGCACGCCATCGTCACCAACTCGACCTACGATGGCCTGACGTACAACGTGACACGGGTCGAAGAGCTGCTCGGCCAGAGTGTCGATCGCCTGCACTTCGACGAAGCCTGGTACGGCTACGCTCGCTTCAATCCGTTGTACAAGGACCGCTTCGCGATGCACGGCAGCCCGGACGATCACGACGCGTCCAAGCCCACCGTGTTCGCCACGCAGTCGACCCACAAGCTGCTCGCGGCGCTGTCGCAGGCCTCGATGATTCATGTGAGAAATGGCCGCAATGCGATTCCTCACGGGCGCTTCAACGAGTCGTTCATGATGCACGCCTCGACCTCGCCCAACTACGCGATCATGGCCTCGTGCGATGTCAGCTCGGCGATGATGGAGGCCCCCAGCGGGCACATCTTGACCAACGAATCCATCGAAGAGGCCATTGCGTTTCGCCAGGTCATTTCACGCATGCAGAGCGACATGCTCAGCCATGACGACTGGTTTTTCTCGTGCTGGCAGCCGCCCTCCGTGCCGGTGGGAGCAACGTCGATTCCGTTCCATGAGGTCGATCCCGCCAAGCTCAAATCCGACCCCAATTGCTGGGTCTTGCACCCCAACGAGGTGTGGCACGGATTCGGCGACATCGAAGACGGCTATTGCATGCTCGACCCGATCAAGGTGTCGATCCTCAGCCCCGGCATGGGCGACGACGGCAATCTGCTCGACTTCGGCATTCCAGCGTGCGTGCTCAGTGCGTACCTGGGGCGGCAGGGGATCGTCGTCGAGAAAACCACCGACTTCACCATCCTGTTCCTGTTTTCCATTGGCATTACCAAGGGCAAGTGGGGCACGTTGGTCAACGCGCTGCTGGACTTCAAACGTGATTACGACACCAACCTCGAACTGGAACTGTGCCTGCCTGATCTGTTGACGGCCAATCAGCAGCGCTACGCGGGGATGGGGTTGAAGGATCTGGCGCAGGACATCTTCGCTGCCATGAAAAAAACCAAAACCACGGCGGCCATGGCTCAGGCATTCGGCACGCTGCCCAAGGCCGAATTCAGCCCGGTTGAGGCGTATGAAAAGCTGGTCAAGAACGAGGTCGAATCGGTGACTTTGGAGGAGGCGGCGGGGCGCATTGCCGCGACCGGGATCGTACCCTATCCGCCGGGGATTCCGCTGTTGATGCCAGGTGAAAATGCGGGGCCGTCGGATGGGCCGTTGCTGGCGTATCTCAAGGCGCTGGAGAGCTTCGATCGGTCATTCCCGGGGTTCACCCATGACACCCACGGGATCGAAAGCGAGGCGGGGGTTTATCGGTTGTTGGTATTGAAGTAAGTCTGTGCACAAACATTGTGGGAGCCGCCTTGGTGGCGAAAGCGTTGTGTCGGCTAAGGATGTGCTGGCTGACTCGTCGCATTCGCCACCAAGGCGGCTCCACAGTGAACTTTCAGTGTTGCGGATTACGTCAGTTGCTCTGAATCTTCTGCAACGCCTGCTGCGTCAACGCCACGCACTCGCGCGCACCGTCATCGTTGTGCCGCGCCAGCGCGGATTCGGCGCGGTGGACGGTGGTATCGACATCGCTTTTGACGGCATCGCTGAGGTCAGGGTTGGCGACTTTGGCGTCTCGAACTTTGCTCAAATTCATCTGGCACTGGCTGTTGTCATCGTTGGCCGACGCCGCGAAGGGCAGGGCGAAGGCAGTCAGGAGCAGGCCGGTGAGCAGGGCGTGTTTCATGTTGTTTTCCGCAGAAGGTAGGTAAGGGGTTCACGGTCTGTGCGAACCTGCTGCATGAGACAGCGGATTTCGGATTTCTGCCAGAGCGACGCCACCTATAAATTCAAAACCCATAGGCTTTCCCGCTGAACGGCAGGCCACTGCGCTACCATGGCGCGGCGATCCCCGCGCCTGTAGCCGAGCCGTACCGATGGACATTGACCTCGCCCGAACCTTTCTTGAAATCGTCCGCCTGGGCAGCCTGATGGCCGCCGCTGAAAAGCTGCACGTCACCCAGACGGCGATCACCGCTCGCGTACAGAAATTGGAAAGTCATCTGAACTGCACACTGTTCATCCGCAATCGCACGGGAGCCAGGCTGACCTCCGATGGCGAGGCGTTCGTGGTGTACGCCAATCAACTGGTGCAGACCTGGGACGCAGCGCGCCGCGAGTTGCCCTTGCCTGACGGCTATCGTCATGTACTGCGCATCGGCGCGGAAATGAGTCTGTGCAACCCGTTGATGCTCAGTTGGGTGCGTGAAATCCGCAGCACCATTCCCGACTACGCGCTGCATTCGGAGGTCAAGGATGGCGGGGTGTTGATGAAGGATGTCGAGCGCGGCGCTCTGGATGCGGCGCTCGTCTACCAGCCTGCGTACTGGCCCGCGTTGCAGGTGGAGGAGGTGCTGGAAGAGAAGCTGATTCTGGTGCGCGTGGTCGGCAACCCCGAACCCTACGTGTATATCGATTGGGGACCGGCATTTCGTGAGCAGCACGACGCGGCGATGCCGGAAAAGTCCAAGGCGGCTGTAGCCTTCAACCTCGGGCCGTTCGCCTTGCAGTACATTCTGGACAATGGCGGCGCCGGTTACTTTCGTACGCGAGTGGTTCAGTCCTACCTGGATCGCGGCATCATGGAGCGCGTGCCATTGGCGCCCGAGTTCAGCTATCCGACCTATCTGGTCTATTCGCGGGACAATCCCTCAGCGACCCTGCAACACGCCTTCGAGTTGTTGCGTGAGATCGCTCGGGAAAATGGCGATTGGTCGCAGCGCTGGGACCCACTGATCTAGGCCTGGATACGCTGCTGGGCGTTGGCTTCGGCCAGCAGCAGGATCATTTCCAGGTCCTCGCGAGACACGTCGATGAACGCGCCGACGTCGTCCAGCGCCTTGTCCAGATCCGCACTGTTGAAGCCTCTTTCTATGGGCGTGGGGGGCGGCGCAGAAGGTGCTTGCGCGCGCGGGTAGCGCATCTGTGTCAGGTTGTTGTAGATCAGGGCCGTGATCAGCAGCGCCGATGCGTTGAGCATCACCGGCAGCAGTACCTGTAAACCGAGCGCAGACAACTCATGTTTCGACGTAATAATGCTGATCGCCACGGCCGCACCCGGCGGATGCAGGCAGCGGCAGACGCACATGATCACCATTGCCGAGCAGACCGCGACGCCCGCCGCCGCGATGGTATTGCCGAAGACTTCGATGCACAGCAGCGCCACGAGTGCAGAGATCAGATAACTGCCGATGATCGGCCACGGCTGCGCCAGAGCGCCAGTCGACACCGCGAACAGCAGCACCGCCGACGCACCGATGGGACCGAGCAAATGTAGCGTCACATTCAGGCCAAAGCATTGCTGGCTCAACAGCGCACTGACGAAAATGCCCAGGCAGGCGCCAAGTGCAGAACGCGACCATTCAGCCGGATGCGTGTTGAGTGAGTGAGGGATGAAGCTGCGAAGAAGCGATTTCACGCGAGAATTCCAGGGTGAAAAAAGGAGCTCGCCGGTGGCCGCCGAGCTCCCGCACAAATGGGGCAAGTGCCAGAAGTTTTCAAAGGGCAGAACGACGAAAGGGAGGTCGTTGCGGCGACCTCCCGTCGAACTCAAAGCACAGGGAGTGTGGAGCGGAAGAAGCGGTGAAGCAAATTCGAAAAAATGCAGCTTCAGTTCAAAAAAATTGAGTTAAACAGCGCGCGACTGCCCCGAAGGACGCGCTTGGCGGGCAGGTCGCGCAGCGTCAACTTCCAGTAAATGCATGGCCAACACATCCGTCAGAAAACGGAACTGATCGTTGAAGCCCACAACCTCATTACTGAAGTGGTTTTCCGCCGACGGCATCATGAAGGCATCGAAACGTTTGTCTTCGATCAGGCTGTGACGGTTTTTGCGCACGACGACATGTTGTGAGTAGTAGTTATTACCAAAGTTGGGAAAACTAACGTGCAGGGTGACGTCTCGGGTCATGTCGAGTGCTCCGCATTAAACAGAAAGTTGAACGTTACTTGGTGCTGATAAGTGTCAGCTACTTGGACTTAATGAGTCCGTGCCATCACACGATTAGCCTGTTCGTCCGCCGTGGCAGCCACGGGTTCCAGCGCGAACAGTTTGAGGGCAACGACGTAGCTGGTGAGCGCTGCGAGCGTCAAGCAAGTCAGAAGATGAATAACCATTTTTCCTGCCCTCGTTCGTGTTTGGGTGTGAGAGCGATAGTACGCTCATGAAATGTGAGCGGAAGGCAATCGCAGGAATGTTGGCTATCGATATGAATGATGGTGGGGCACGGAACTCACCCACGAAGGAGCGTTGTGGGAGACGCCCGGCCGTCTCCCACAGGCTTGGCGTCGAATAGGTGGTTTGGCTCAGGCGCGGATGGACTCTCCATACCGATACGTCGCCACGCACGCCAGCGCCAAGCCACTGAGCGCCACCAGCCCGCCCACCAGCCCCACGTTGGCGATGCCCAACTGGCTGATCACCATGCTGCCCAGCAATGCGCCGCCGCCGATGCCGATGTTGTAGATGCCCGAGTGCAGCGACATTGCGACATCCGTGGCATCCGGCGCCATGGCCAGCACCTTGGCCTGCATGACCAGGCCAAAGCACATGATCGCCATGCCCCATACGATGCTCAGCGTCGCGATCCACGACGCCTTGCCCGACAGTGGTAGCAACAACACCAGACACAATGCCAGCGCGCCGATAGCAGCGATCAGCAGCCCGCGCGGGTAACGGTTGTTGTAACGACTGAACACGATGGAGCCCAGGATGCCTGAACCGCCAAACAGCAACAGGATAATGGTGATCATGTCACCGCTCATTTTCCCTACGGCCTGTGCGAAAGGCTCGATGTAGCTGTAAGCCGTGAACTGTGCGGTAATCACCAGAGCGGTCAGCACATACAGCGAGACCAGTGCCGGGCGTTTGAACAGGATGGGCAGGCTGCGCAACGAGCCGGAGTTTTGGCTCGGCAACAACGGCAGCGATTTCATCAGTACCAAAACGGTGGCACTCGCCGTGCCCGCAATGGCCAGAAATGTCATGCGCCAGCCCAGCGCTTCACCGAGCACGCGGCCCAGCGGGATGCCCAATACCATCGCCAGCGACGTACCGGTGGCCAGCAGTCCAAGGGCCTGGACCTGTTTGCCCGCAGGCGCGACGCGTACGGCGAGGGAAGCGGTAATCGACCAGAACACCGCGTGGGCCAGCGCGATACCGACGCGGCTGACCAGCAACATGCCGAAGCTGGATGCCATGCTCGACATCACGTGGCTGGCGACGAACAGAATGAACACGAACATCAGCAACTTGCGCCGCTCGATGTTGCGGGTCATCAGCATCATCGGCAGTGAGGTCAGCGACACAATCCACGCATACACCGTCAGCATCAGGCCTACTTGCGCAGTGGTCATGTCGAAGCTGTGTCCAATGGCACTGAGCAGCCCCACTGGCACGAACTCAGTGGTGTTGAAAATGAAGGCTGCGAGAGCCAGCGCGATCACGCTGAGCCAACTGCCAGTGCGAGCATCGGGGGTGTTCATGAAGGACACATCAGCCTCAAGGGAAAACGAATTCGGTGGCGGTCGGCCATCCATACCAAACGCCAACCAGCACAAAAACCGCACAAGGCTCGACGCCCGGGCGGGATGCGGTCAGCAGACTATTATGAGTATGGGAAGGTACAGCCAGATGAGGCGCAGTTTACGCCCTTGTTAACGTTGTCACAACGGCAGTGCCCTGCGTCAAAATCGCCCAGCGGTCTGACGAAACCGCCGTGACGACAGTAACTACCTGTCAGGCAACGATAACTTGACGCATGAGTGCGCGTGAACTTATCTGAAAAAAGTAAAGGGAATAAAAACTCGTTGTCAGAAGCTCGAACTGGCAGCGGTATACAAAAGGGAAGTCACTGCTTCGGGTAATACCCGCAGGAGTATTTCTGATGAAACGGCCCAATCGGGCTAGCGTCAGCAATATTCTCTGTTCGTCTTGCGTATTCATGTCGTTATTGCCAGTCACGGAGATTAAGGCCGCTTGCACGCTTATCGCAGGTGCGGGCAATGACAGCTATGTCTGCGACAGCGGGAGCAGCCCCGGTTTGACGGATTTGCTGGGGAATAACACGCTGACTTTTCCGGCAGGTGGAACAGGCGTTGTCACCGGCAATATCGTCATGGGGGCGGGGTCGAATCAGTTACTGATGAATTCGGGCACGATCGCGGGCGGTGTCGATCTGGGCGATGGCGATAACGTCATCATCATAGGGGCGGGCGCTGTCACAGGCCAAGTATTGCAGGGCAGTGGCCCTGATCGGTTCAGCATGACAGGCGGCTCCATCCAGTCGCTGTCTCAGGGCGATTCACGGGATCTGTTCACGATGAGCGGCGGAACCATCGTCGGCGCTTTCGAAGACGGCGACATTGCCACCATGACCGGAGGCAGCATCGGCCGCGTCGATATGAAACTGGACAACAACGTCTTCAACCTGTCGGGCGGTCAGATCATTGGCAATCTGGTGACAGGGTTGGGGCTGGACACCATTACGATGTCGGGTGGCAGTGTCGGCGGCAACATCAGCGTCAGCGGCGGCAACGACAGCTTCAGCCTCAGCGGCGGTGTTGTCTCCGGTGAAATCCGGATGAGCCTGGGCAACGACGTTTTCAACTGGACGAACGGTGGACAACTACGCTCGCAGGTCTTGATGGGGGACGGTGATGACACCGCGAGGCTGACCCACCTGACCGAAACGCTATTGACCCCCACTCCGAGACTTGACGGCGGATTGGGCAATGACACGCTCTCGTTCGTCAACACCACCACTTCAACCCCCAGCCGATACATTGGCTGGGAGCGTGTCGACCTCACCGCTCAATCCGATTTCGATCTGCCTGGCGATCTCTTCCTCGGCGACGCTGTCAGTGGCACGGGCACGTTCAACATCGACAACAGCAGCACGCTGGCACCGACCCAGGGTTCGATCCGACCTTTTTCCGCAGGTCAGTTGACGACCCTGAACAACGCGGGCGTGATCGATATGACCACCGGCAGCACCGTAGCGGGCGATACGTTGAGTGTGTATGGCAATTACGTGGGCGCCAACGGCCAGTTACGGCTGCAAACGGTGTTGGGAGATGACAACTCTTCAAGTGATCGGCTGATCGTTTCGCAAGGCACGATCAGCGGCAGCACACAGTTGAGCGTGAGCAATCTGGGTGGCCTCGGCGGCTTGACGGTGGCCAACGGCATTGAAGTGGTTCAGGCGCTCAATGGTGCGACCAGCAGCAATGATGCGTTCGCCCTCAACGGCTCGGTCTCGGCGGGCGCGTATCAGTATTACCTGTTCAAAGGCGGCGTGACCGCCGGGACCGAGAACAACTGGTATCTACGCTCGTCCGTGGTGGCGGTAAGGGCGTTGGCGGTTCCCTTGTCTGTACCTGCTCCCGTGGTGCCTGCCACACCGGCCCCAATACCGGCGCCCGCTCCGGTGATCAGCGCAGATGAGCCGCCCGTGGAGCCGCCCACCGCAACGCCAGTCGCGCCTGCGACACCTGTGGCCGTTCAATCAACCGCGTTGGCCGCCAACTCCCCTGAACCTGCCGCCACGACTCCCGCACTGCCGGACGCCACACCGGGGGCCGAGCCGATTCCGCTGTATCGCCTTGAAGTCCCGGTGTACTCGGTCATCACTCCGGCTGCGCAACGAATGACCCAGTCTGCGCTAGGGACGTTTCACGACCGTCAAGGTGAGCAGAGCCTGTTGATGGACGGCGGTGGAATACCTGCTGGATGGGCGCGTGTGTACGGCGGCGATTTGAGAAAAAGCTGGGCGGGTACGGTGTCGCCACGCTTCGAGGGTTCAAGTCGGGGCTACCAGATCGGCCAGGACCTTTACGCGGCACCGACCGATTTCGGTGGCTCGCAACGGATCGGCCTGTTTGTCGGACAGAGCCGTTTGCGAGGCGATGTCGATGGTTTCGCCGAGGGCTTTCAGCATCGAGACTCCGGCCACCTCAAGCTTGAAGGCGATCATTTGGGTGGCTACTGGACGCTGATCGGTTCACAGGGCGCTTACATCGACGCCATCGTCATGGGCACTCGTCTCAACGGCAGCAATCGCTCGGACCGTGGCGTCAAACTCGACACCGAGGGGCGGGCGATCACGCTGTCGCTGGAAGGGGGCTATCCCTTGCCGGTCAGCGAGCATTGGAGCGTCGAGCCGCAGGTTCAGGTGATTCACCAACGCATCGACCTCGATAAACAGAACGACGGCATCTCAGACGTTGCGTTCGACGCCCAACCCTACTGGACCGCCCGAGCGGGCGTCAGGCTCAACGGGCGCTACCTGTTCGGCGATACCCCGCTGGAACCCTACGTGCGCGTCAACGCCTGGCACACCTTTGGCGGTCGGGACACCGTGACCTACAACGGCGTCGACCGGATCAAGAGTGAACACCGGACTTCATCGATGAACGTTGACGCAGGCCTGATGGCCAGGCTCTCTCCCAGCGTCGGCGTGTACCTGTCGCTGGGGTATGACGCCAATCTGGACAGCGAATCGCTGGAGAGCCTGACGGGCACTCTGGGTGTCAGAGTCAGTTGGTAAGCGCTGTCGGGGTCTGCGGTGCGTTGGAGGAAGCGCCTGTGTACAGCGCCGTGTCGTGCCCGGTGAGAATCAGCCGGAACGTTTCAACCAGTGGCCTCAATGTCACGCGATGCCACGCGGCCCACAACGGCAGGGTGAACGTCAGCCAAGGCAGTTCGCGAAACACCACACCCGGATACGCGGCCTGATTGAGACTTTTCTGAGTCATCGCGATCCCCAATCCTGCCGCGACCAGTCCCAATGCCGTGTAGGGTTCGGCAGCTTCCAGACGAATCTGGGGCGTAAATCCCGCCCGAATGCACGCCGCGACAAAATCATCGTGATGATTCTGACCCTGACTGGATTTCACGCCGATCCAGTCCAGATCCTCCAATTCAGCCGGAGTCAGCCGCTCAAGGTTCACCAGCGGATGATTCGCAGGCAGCGCCAGCAACATCGGGTCTTCCAGCAACTGCCGATACGTCAAATCCGGGTCATCATCGGCGGGCGGCTCGCTGACCAGCGCCACGTCCAGGCTGCGCTGACGCAAGCCCTCCAACTGATCCGCCGAACTCAGGTTGTACAGCGCAACATGCACACCCGGCCTGATCGCCCGCACCTCGCTCAACGCTTTGGGCAGCACGTTGGCGTGCATCGCGTTCTCGATGTAACCGATGCACAACCCGCCTTCCTCACCCCGTCCAAGCCGCTTGCCCAATGACTCCAACCGATTGGCGTGGGTCAGCAGCGCACGGGCTTCGGTGAGAAAGGTACGACCGTCGGTGGTCAGACGAATCCGCTGCTGGCTGCGCTCGAACAGCACCAGCCCAAGGCGTTCTTCCAGTTGTGCGATCTGCCGACTCAACGGCGACTGAGAAATGTGCAGACGTTCAGCCGCACGCCCGACGTGTTCTTCCTCGGCGACGACAACGAAATAGCGAAGCTGGCGCAGATCCAACATGGCGATGCTCTTCAGGTCTCAAGTGTTGCTTATTGTGTCTTGGACGGTCTCGGCGTGGCAATCTAGAATCGGCTCAACGGTCGCAACAACGACCCACAGACGAACTGGAGAAACCACCATGAGCTTGAAAGACAAACTCCCCGGCACCCTGGGCTTTGGCACGGCCCCATTGGGCAACATGTTCCGCAATATCCCCGAGGATGAAGCGGCGGCAACCGTCCATGCAGCGTGGGCCGCAGGCGTTCGCTACTTCGACACCGCACCTTTCTACGGCGCGGGCCTGTCAGAAATTCGCCTCGGCGACGCGCTGCAAGCATACAACCGCGACGCCTACGTCCTTAGCACCAAGGTCGGTCGCGTGATTCTGGACGAACTGGACAACAGTTCCCGCGACCTGGGCGAAAAAAGCGGCGTCTTCGAACACGGCCTGCGCAACAAAATCGTCAACGACTACAGCGCCGACGCCACTTTGCGTTCCATCGAAGACAGCCTCAAACGCCTGAAAACCGACCGCCTCGACATCGTCTGGATTCACGACATCGCCCAAGACTTTTACGGCGACCAATGGCTGCACTACTTCGAACAGGCCCGCACCGGCGCCTTCAAAGCCCTGACCCGCCTGCGCGACGAAGGCGTGATCAAAGCCTGGGGCTTGGGCGTCAACCGCGTCGAACCCATCGAACTCACCCTTGCCCTCGACGAAGCCAAACCCGACGGTTTCCTCCTCGCAGGCCGCTACACCCTGCTCGACCACGAACGCGCGCTGCAACGGTTGATGGCCGAAGCCAACGCCCACAACACCGACATCGTCGTCGGCGGGCCTTACAGCTCCGGGATTCTGGCGGGTGGTGAACATTTCGAATATCAGAAGGCGAGCCCGGAGATCGTTGCCAAGGTGCAGCGGATCAAGCGCATTGCTCAGGAGCATGGCGTGGATGTCAAAGCGGCAGCGTTGCAGTTTGCGCTGGCGAATCCGGCTGTCGCGGCAGTGATTCCGGGGGCGAGTCGGCCTGGGAGGATTGCGGAGGATGTGGCTGCGTTGCGGGCGGTGATTCCGGCGGCGTTTTGGACTTCCTTGCGTGAGGCAGGATTGATCGCGGGGAATGCGCCTGTGCCGGTTTGAGGGTTTTAGTTGGGCACAAAAAGACGTCCTTGGACGTCTTTGATTGATCATTTGGTGGGCCGGGGTAAGTTGAATCGACTGATTAATATATTGATTAATAGGCTTAATTTCGGTTTGAATTTTAGCTTGGAATACCAACTGGAATGCTGAGATGGGAGTATCAGTTTTTTTGTGTTCGGGCTGGTCTGGCCTGCCGTTAGGCAGGCCGTTGTTTCACCAGCTTGGTCTGGTAAAACGGTCTCCATAGAGAATCGCAAACTGGTTAAGCGCCACTTTCCAGTCGTGTGCCGCACGGCTCCAATCCGCAGTGATATTGCGTAACGCCAGCCAGATCAATTTTGTCGCGGCATCATCTGTCGGGAAGTGCCCACGAGTCTTGATGATCTTTCGCAACTGAGCGTTGATGCTTTCGATGGCGTTGGTCGTGTAGACCACTTTACGGATGGCTGGCGGGAAGACAAAGAACGGGATCACCCGATCCCAGGCACGACGCCACGCAGCGACTACTGTCGGATACTGTTTGCCCCAAGGCCCTGCTTCAAAGGCGTTCAGCTCTTGTTCCGCAGCATCAGCGTTGATCGCCTGGTAAATAGGCTTGAGCGCTTTGGCCAGCGGACGGCGTTTATCCCAAGCCGCGTAATCAAGACTGTTTCGGATCAGATGCACGATGCAGGTTTGCAGCGTGGTGGCAGGAAAAACCGCTCCCAAGGCCTCCGGTATGCCTTTGAGCCCGTCAGTGACGGCGATCAGAACATCTTCAACGCCTCGCGTTTTTAGATCGTTGAACACCTTCATCCAGAACTTCGCGCCCTCTGTGCTCTCGATCCAGATACCCAAGATGTCACGCGTGCCATCCGGCAATACGCCCAGCGCCAGATATATCGCCTTGTTGCGCACCAAGCCCTCATCACGGATCTTCACTCGCAATGCATCGAAGAAGATGACCGGATACATCGGTTCCAAAGGGCGCTGCTGCCATGCTCCAACCTCATCCAGCACAGCATCCGTCACCGAGCTGATGAAATCGTGCGATACATCTGTTCCGTACTGCTCCGCCAGAAAAGCGCGTATCTCACGCACCGTCATGCCGCGGGCGTACATGGCGATAATCTTGTCGTCAAAGCCGGTAAAACGGCGTTCGTGTTTGGGAATCAGGATGGGAGCGAAGCTGCCGTCTCGGTCTCTGGGAATGTCCAGGCGAAGCGGCCCATCGTCGGTGAGCACCGTTTTGCCGCTTTTGCCGTTGCGCTGGTTGGTCGAATCCTCGGGGCGCTCCGCGCCCTGAGGATAGCCAAGGTGCTGCCCCAGTTCGGCACCTAAGGCGCGCTCGATCAGCGCTTTTTTGAACGCCATCGAGGCATCCTGAATGGCTTCGGCGCTCATCGGCCCCTTAACGAACTGGTCGATGATCTCTTGGGGAATCGAGGGCAGCTCTCTCGATGTTGCACTGGCAGCTTTCTTTTTGGTCGGCATACATGCACCTCTAGCTACATGTTAGGCCCGAACACAAAATTTCTGACAGTCTCGCTGAGATACCTATTCCTAGCCTGCCAACAAACAACAGTGACGAGTGTAAGTCGACCTGCGCCCAAATCGCGGTCGACCTGGTCGAAGCGTCAGCCTGCTTCGACTGACCTGCGCGAGCTCCTGATCCGATCGTCGGCCCGGCTCGACACCGACGCGGCGCATCGAACTGAAGGCATAGCCCGCCATCAGCCTGCACTGCACTTGCCTGAGGTTTTTCACCACGATCAGATGCACCTAGAGGGCTGCTCTCAAGCTAAGCGGGTAGATGGGAAATCGCTTCGCTTCAGGATGCCGAATATTGGGTTGAGCTTTCAGCTTTACGACAGTTACGGCTCAAGCTAAGGTGCTGGCATAAGGACATTATCCCCCACCATTTGTCCACGGAAGGTTCTAGGGTGCACGCGGTGCGCCCGTCCATTCCGAAATTGTGGCACCCCGAAGCGCGCGCTTGGCAAGGTGCTGTCAATGATCCAGCTGGATTGGTCTTTGACGCATCAGTGTCGGTAATGCGGTCATGCTGAACATCAAGAATGCTTAATTGAAGGCGGAAGGTATGGATTTTTCGACGTTGTTGCACCTATGGGGTGCAGCAAGCTCTGAGCAGCTGATCGCACCCAAAATGGTTGTTGGTCTCGTTTTCGTTCTTTGCGCTTGGTACTTCGTCCGTTACTTCTGTAGGTCATTCAAGCTTAGCGCCCAGCTGAAACGTTTGAGTGTTAGCTTGCAGAACGTGAAAACTCTCGATCCACCTCTTCGGCGTTCTGAGCTGGAACGTCTGTTCAGTGGCAGCAGACTGGAGCATTCCTGGCGCGAGTATGCTGAAACGCTGCACGATCAGTTCGAGCTCAAGGAGGGCGAACAGGTTCTTCTCCGATCACGAGCCACTGCCGGTGCTGCACACTTCTTCTCACCGCAAAGTGTGGTTGATACCCCGCTGGGGACCGAGTTCTACAAGCACCTACCGGGTATTTTGACCGGTATCGGGATCGTCGGAACCTTCTTCGGCTTGATGCTAGGTCTTCAGCACTTTGACCCGAGCACGCCTGAACAGGTTAACGCCAGCGTCGATAAGCTGTTGAAAGACGTGCTGTTCGCTTTCATCGGCTCCTTCATTTCAATCATGGCCTCTATTGCCGTCACGCTTACTGAAAAGTGGCGCTTGGGGCACTGCTACAAGCTGCTTGAAGCATTCAATGAAACAATCGATGGACTTTTTGACAGCGGTGTCGGTGAGGAATACCTGGCCGAGCTGGTGCGCTCAAGTGCAGAGAGCTCAGTGCAAACCCGCCAGCTAAAGGACAGCCTGGTTACAGATCTGCGGGAAATGCTACAGAACCTCGTTGATACGCAGGTTCGTGAAAGCCTCAAATTGGCAGATACCTTGTCTACGACGTACCGTGACTCAGGGCAACTGCTGGCCGACCAAGTGAGCGGCGCAATTGAAAATAGCCTCAAGTCGCCGCTTGAAGCCATCGCGGGAGCCGTGCAGGCCGCCAGTGGCGATCAGTCCGGGCAGGTACAGAACCTGCTTCAGGATGTTCTGGTTGCTTTCATGAACAAGCTGGAAGGTACGTTCGGCCAGCAGTTCAATGGCCTGCACGAGTTGATGGGCCAGTCGGTTGCCGCCATGCAGTCGATGCAGCAGGGCTTTTCTACGCTGATCCAGGATATGCGTTCGGCTAGCGAGTCCTCGAATCAAAACAGTTCGACCATGATTGCCCAGCTACTGGCCGATATGCAGGCCGGACAAAACGCCATGCAAGCGGGGATGAACGAGATGCTCGCCAATCTTCAGGCTTCGGTTGCCCGTATCGGCAACGAAGGGGAGGGGGCTGGCGCTCGAATGGCCGAGCAACTGGAGAAGCTCTTCGCTCAAAGCGAAGCTCGCCAGCAGGCAATGGCTGAGAATCTCCAGGCTTTTGTCGAGTCGATCAAGCAGAGCATCGGCCAAGGCCAACAGGAAACCATGGCCAAGATTGCGGGCTCCGTCGAGGTACTGGGTGAGCAGCTCTCGGCAGTCTTCAAGCAACTGGAACAGGGCCAGCAGCAGATGGATCAATCCACCCGCGCTGCCCAGGCAGACCTGCACCAAGGAACCCGCGACCTGGTGGGCGGCCTTGACGAGCAGGTCAAAGCATTGCTGCAGACGGTTTCCGAGCAACAGAAATCTGCCCAGGACACCGTCAATGCATTGAGCGCCCAGACAGAGCAGCATCTACACAGCATGCAGCAAGGTGCGGACAAGATGCGGGCGGCGGCTGAGCGATTTGAAACTGCCGGACAGAGCGTTGCGCGAGCCAGTGAGTCGACGGCGGGGCTCATGGGTACAGTCCAGGGCGCAGGGGCTGAACTTGCACAGGCTTCGCGAGAGCTGAATACCGTTGTCGCGGACTACCGGAACAATCGTGAAGCGCTCGTGAAAACGCTCGCTGTCATCGAAGGGGTAGTTGCCAGTGCGCAAGGGGAAGCCAGCGGGCGCAGCCAATATCTCCAGGACCTGAAGGTTCAAAGCGAGCGGATGCAGGCGCTCAACCGTGAAGTATACGAATACCTCGAAAACATCAGTGGTGTGCTGGGTAACGGCTTCAAGGAATTCGGTGAAGGTATGGACCGGGCGTTGAGACAAACCCTGGGCAGCCTTGACACCGAGCTCGATAAAGCAGTCAAAAGCCTCGCCGGCGGTGTGGAAGGGGTCAAGGAAAGTCTCGAAGATTTCGGCGACATCATGGAACGTATCAGGCGGTAACGGAGGCTAGTCGATGTTTGGTAAGCAAATGCCTTCGGCTGCCCGTTCAAAGGACGAGGGAGAGAAGCCTTTCTGGATTTCCTTCGCTGATTTGATGACCGCGATGATGATTCTGTTCCTCGTGGTCATGGTGGCGGCTTTGAGTTCTGTGACGCAGCGGATCAACCAGGCGGAACAGGGGGAGAAGCAGCGTAGCAAGGACATCAGCCAGATCTGCGAGCACCTGAGCCTCAAGGCGAAGACTGCCAGCAAGACCATCGTTGTGGACTGTAAGGACAACCGAATCAGCTTCGGCGATGCTGGCCGTTTTGGGCATAACCAGTACGCGCTGAGCAACGATGGCCAATCGGCACTTCAGGAGGTCGTGCCGATGATTTTGGACGCGGCTAACAGTGAAGAGGGGCGCAAGTGGTTCAAACAGGTTGTGATCGAGGGATCGACCGACACCGATGGTTCCTACCTTTATAACTTGCACCTGTCACTGCAGCGTTCGGAGTGGGTGATGTGCAGCCTGCTCGATAGTCGTAGCCCGCTCCAGGTCGGATTGTCGCCGGAGCATCAACAGCAGATTAGATCGATGTTTCTGGCGGGTGGTGTGTCGTTCAACAATGCAAAGGACACCAAGGAAGAAAGCCGGCGAGTGGAGTTGCGCATGCAGTTCTTTGGCTTGAAGGAGAAGGAGAGCAGTCTCAAGCCTGATGTGCCGGTGTTCACTAACACTGACGTGGAAAAATGTCAGTTGGCGATGAACCGATGACCAGCTCGATCGCGAGGCTTTCCGCTGCCATTAGCCAAAGCCTGTCATCTCATCGCACGGTGCAGGCCCCAGAACCCTTGGAGCGTTTCCCTCGTCTGGCTGCTGCGGGAGTCGATCTTTACGAGCGATTCGAGCGCGCTGAAAAGGCCTTGCCGCCACCCGAAGAAAAGCGCCGTGCTGCAATAAGCAAGTTTCGCAGTGTGCTGCCACTCAACGCCTCGGAATGGCGGTTGGTGTTCGCGGGCCTTTCGGATAAGAGCGAGCGAGTCGGGCCGATACTGGACGATGACCAGCTTTACGCCCGAGTGCATGAGGAGGTCCATCAGCGCATTGAGACGCGAAGGTTGAGCCGTCGAGATTGGTTGGCGTTGTGCTTCAGCTACTTTGGGTACGACGCGGCCAAGCCTGTTGAAAACGCCAATTGGTGTCTGTTGCGCGAAGACGTACAGCTCGGTTTCGAATGTGTCAGAGACCAGCAGAAACGCGAGAAGGAGTGGGTGCAGATTGTTCAGCAACACCAGGAGCTTTTTTCTGAACAGGCGGGTGCCAAGCTAGGGGACCGGATGTTCAAGGGAGAAATCAGCGACCTCTCGGCTTTGCAAACAATTGCTCAGATACCTGACAACAGTTGGCTGTGGCGGAGGATTTTTACCGTATTGATCTCTCGCATTTTTATGCTGGATGACGACGAGTTTTCTCAGCGTTTGGCTGACCTTGTAGACATTGGTCGGCAGCATCCTCGGTACATGAATGACATTTTGAGTGCATGTCTGTCGCGTTATCACTTGGCAGCTTATCGTGAGAAGCCTTCGTCGCTGCTCAAACAGCTTGCGCTCGACAATTGGGGGAGTCCGCAGATCCGCTCCAGACAAAACAGCTGGCTGCAGTATGTCGATAAAGATGTCTGTGCGATGGTTGTGGCGTGGTTTGCGAAGGAGGATCTGGAGCACTTTTTCAACTTGTTGAAGGGAGACTCCGAGGTTGATCAGTCGCGCCTGTACTACTGGCTAAGATTTGCCAACCAGATGAGCTACACCCGGATTGTCATGGGCTCGGACGCCTGGCAACACAGTGGGCGAGACTTTGTTCATTTCCGTGAAAAGAACAAAGGGCGTCTGAGCAAGTTGATTGGTGGTTCTGGGCACAATAATGCTGTGGTCATGCAGATTGGAAACTACTTTTTTGTAGAGTTTTCTGGAACAGGTAATGCCTGCTATGTGTACAAAGCAGATAGCTCTCCGTTCAATCCGGACAAATCTCAGCTCGCACTTAAAGCAGATCTGAAGCAGGCGAGTCCTTTCAATCCTATGCGGCATTCACCTGCACCTAGCCACCCAAATCGCATAGAAGGCTGGCTCAGCAAATTCGATGATGCCCTCGAGCAATTGGGTATCCGTGTGCAGAGCCAGGTTGCAGCGGCAGGTTCAGCCAAGCCGTTGCCTTTTGAAGACCAAGTCCGTGACGCCCTTAAGTCGGTGAAACACAGGGTCTACGATCAGCGCGAGCGCGGCGGTGCATTTCAGGTCCAGCTTGATGACTATGACCCGGCCGCCGTAACTGCACTGCAACGCCTGGGCTTCAGGCCCGTCAATCACCAGCCACTCCGGTTCTGGAGACAGTAATGCTCAAGCGTTTTCTCAAAGGCATTGGCTTGCAGCCAAGTTCAACAACAGAAAATTCCGCACCTGCTTTTTCCATTGAAGAGCAGGGCATTTCTTATCCCTTGAGCTTGGCGGAGAATACGGAGTCGTGGTCGCTGGCGAGTTATCTTGGTCAGTTGGAAGAAGAGGAGTTCGTCTCACAACTGAGCGACCGCTGGCTACTGACGTGGGAAGAGCTCTATCGGCTGCTGGATGAGCCCGAGCACTTAACAAGCCTGCCGCTTTTAGGGTTGCCGCCACACACAGCCCTCATCCCTCAACTGAGCAGCCAAGGCAGCCTTGCGTCCGATGATTTCAAAGTCACCATCAGTGGCTGGCGTGATCCGCAGTCCAACGCCAATGTGCAGGTGCAGCGTACGGGGGCCATCGTTCACTATCAGGGAACCACAGAAATTCTGCCTGAGGCATCGTGGAAACTGACCGGCGCTGTAAGACAGCTTTATCTGGCACAACACAATGAGCCAAGTGAAGTCACCAACCAGATCGGCTGGGCCAGCATCAAAAAACTGGCGCGCAAGGCTGGTGCTGGTATGGATGGTTTTCTGGACAAGACCGTCGTTATCAAACCCGAAAAGCTGCGACTCAACCCGCGAAAATCGATGCCAGGCGACACTCCAGTTATCGAGCTGCAACCAAGCTTCGAAGGGCAGCCGGCCAACTGGCTTGAGAGTTTTGACGGTGCTACGCAGGTTCAGGATCGATACCGTGTAACGGGTGATGATGGATCGCTGACCCATGTTCTGATTGAACCCGAAGTCAAATCGGTATTGGACTACGTGCGCTCGTTGCCCGGGCGTCGGGTCGCAGGCGACGATGCCCTGTCATTCGTCCGCAACCCTTACAGTACACTCGGCGAAAGTGCCGCGCACGTGCTGGACGCCGAGACCTATGAAGACGAGCTAGCCGAGGCCGGTATTTTCTTCCATCGCTTTCATCTGGAACCCAAACTGGATGAAGCAGGGCAGCGCATTGAGCAAGTAAAACTGACGCTCGAACCGATCTCATCAACCCCGCAACTACCCATCGAAATTAAATTTAGAGCGGCCCATGAATTCGCGCCGTTCGTGCATGAGCTGCAACTGAAGTTGGCGGCAGGCATGCCTGCGGGTTTCTGGCAGGGCTATGAGCTGGAACTCAGTGATTTTGATTTACGCCAGTTGGCCGGTATTAATGACCTGCTTAAACGTTGGCAAAACGAAGCGGCCGGTATCGAGTTTGATTCGGTTCTGGACCTGTCTCTGTACGGCGATCGTGTGACTGGCATTGGGGAAGCGGAAAGAATTACTTCGCCATTCCTGGTCAAAGAGGCGACCGAGAATTGGTTGCCGAAAGATGTGGCGGCGCTGGGCATTGATGCAGAAATCTTTGGGCGCTGGGACCCTTCCGACCGTGCGCAATTTGAGGCGTTTGAGCAACGGTTGGATGAAGCGCGCGCTGCTGGTGATGAAACGGTCTTTTTACCAGAGTCCGAAACGCCAATCTCGATTGCCTCTGCCGAGCAACTGTTTGATGCCTGGTCGAAGAAGATCGCACCCGTCGAGAGCGGCCGGGGCGAGCAACTGGAAAAGGTTGGGCGCGCGGTACTCCAAATCGGCCACAACATTGATGAGCCTACCTACGTTCAAGTGCGTCAAGCAGCGTTACGCGCCGCTTTGGATGCAACGCCAGAGCTGCCAGGCTTGCTCAAACCTGAAGTCGTCCTGCGTGAGCATCAGCTTCAGGGCGTGGCATGGTTGCAGCACTTGTTCCGGTTGTCCCCCACGGACGTATCGGGTTGCTTGCTCGCTGATGACATGGGGCTTGGGAAAACAATCCAACTGCTCACCTTCCTGGTCTGGTACCTGGAGCGGTACCCAAAAGATCAGCCGACACTGATCGTCGCGCCAGTCTCGTTGCTCGATAACTGGGAGCGAGAGCTTCACCGTTTCTTCTTTGCCGACGCACTGCCCGTGCTGAAACTGTATGGCTCAGCCTTAAGTGCAGTGAAGTTCAAGAAAGATGAAATCCCTGCAGACTTGAAAGCCAAAGGCATCAAGAACCTGCTGCGCCCAGGTTGGATGGGCGATGCCCGAATCGTCCTGACGACTTACGAGACGCTGCGCGATCAGGAGTTTTCCCTGGCGCGCCAGCAATGGTCCATCGTCGTGTGTGACGAAGCTCAGAAGCTGAAGAACCCGGCGGCACTGGTGACTCAGGCCATCAAAGCCATTCCCGCACGGTTCCGAGTAGCGTGTACCGGTACGCCGGTCGAGAACACTCTGATCGATCTGTGGTGTCTGTTCGACTTTATTCAGCCCGGATTTCTGGGCGGCTTGAACCAGTTCGGGCGCGACTATCAGCGCCCAATCGAAGCCGCACTGGAGCGAGATACGGTTGCCCTGGAGCGGTTACGTGGGCTTATTGATCCGCAAACGTTGCGACGTACCAAGCAGGACGTTGCCAAGGATCTTCCGGCCAAAATCGAAGACGCGGCATGTCGTTCACTCAGCATGCATTCGTTGCAGCGTAATCTTTACCTGTCTGAAATATCCGCCTACAGCCAGAAGCAGCAGATCGAAGAGCAGCTCGATCAAAAGACCTCCGGCATGCTTGGGTTACTGTACAAGCTCAAGCTGATTTGTGCGCATCCCTACAGCGTTCAGCCAGATACACGCTTGCGCGACAACTCGCCGAAGCTGCAATGGTTGATGCAAACGCTTGAATCGATCAAAAGGGCCGGAAACGGCGACAAGGTCATCGTCTTTACCGAGTTGCGTGATATTCAGCGTGAACTGCAGCACGCGATTCAGCAGCATTTTGGCTTTCGGGCGACGGTCATCAACGGTGATACCAGCACCAGCAGCCAGAGTGCCAATAGCCGACAGCGGTTGATCGATCAATTCCAGGAGTTGCCGGGTTTTGCCGTCATCATCCTGTCCACTATCGCCGTTGGATTCGGGGTGAACGTGCAGGCCGCCAACCACGTCATTCACTTCACGCGTTGCTGGAACCCGGCCAAGGAAGACCAAGCGACAGATCGGGCTTATCGGATTGGTCAGCAGAAGGATGTTTATGTTTACTACCCGACGGTTCGGGATGCAGCGATGCCGACGTTTGAGGCGACGCTGGATGAGTTACTGAGTAAGCGGCGGGCGTTGGCGCGGGATATGTTGAGTGGGGCGTCGGAGCTTCAGGCTTCGGATTTTGAGGGGCTGCTCAAAACGAGGTGAGTGGCACTTCTATGCTGAGCGGACACCCAGTAGTGACTGGATGTCCGGGCTCCGAGAGTTGCTCAGCCGAGCGATTCGTCAAAATAATCGCTGTCAAGCTTGGGGACTTTGTAAAGCTGTGAGCTGACGCCCACTTCATGATCGAGCATCAAGTTGACCAAGCGCTTACCGTCGACCAGCACCATCCCTTCGACTGAATGCGCGAACTCTACAGCTTGAGCGGTGAAGCCGGAGGTGGTGATGAATACCCCGCGTTTGGCTTTCTGTCCGGCCAACGCGCCATAGAACGCTTGAAGGTCGGGGCGACCAACGGTGCTCTGCCAGCGCTTCGCCTGAACGTAGACCTTCTCCAGCCCCAGTGCGTCTAGCGAGATCACGCCGTCAATGCCGCCGTCTCCGCTTCCGCCGACTTGCTGCAACGCTTGGCGGTTGGCGCCGTAGCCTAGGCTGTGCAACACGTCGAGCACGATGTGCTCGAAGCGAGTAGGGCTAGCCTGCAACAGGCTGTCCAGCAGGTCGCCCGCCACGCTGGTGCGCAGTTCAAGGATCGCTTGGTTCAGACGCTCTTGCGGGCTGCTGGTCGCGAGATCAGCGTTGGCAATTGGCACTGGTGTGTCGTTGCTTTCATCCAGCGAAGCGGCATCCGGCGCTGCCTTCAGCCTCACGCTCATGAAGTTTGTAGCCAGGTGTTCGACCTGTTCTGCACTCAATGGGGCAGTGTTGGCTTGAGCAAAGGCGCGACCGGAGTCAGTTAATTGCCAGTAACCATGCTTGGCGCTGCTGGAGTAGCCGGCCCGTTTGAGCCGGTCATGTGCCCAACCGGAGCGGTTTTTATAGGTGGGCTGGCCGCTGGCGATAGTCTCTAGACGCTGTGACTCGCTCAGGCCTAACGCCTCTGCGGCCGCTTCATGGGTCTCACCTGCAGTGGCCCCGTCCGGGTGAGCGGCGAGAAAACGCAGGATGGGCTCGATGAACTTGTCGAAGGTTGGGACGGACATGGGCTGTTCTATTTCCTAATACCGGCTTAGTTTGACTTCGCAGTTTGGCGACCGCGCTTGGCTTTGGGAGCGGCGGCGCGTTGGGCTTTGATGCGGTCCAGTAACACGCTGGCAGGTTCGTCGTTTGGGTCTTGAGGCACCAGTTCGCCTCGGAAGGCTTTGGCGAGGATGCTCCGGGTTAGGTTATCAATCCGTTCTTGAGCTGCTCTGACGCGGGCTTCGAGCTGGTCAGAGAAGGCGAACAGTTGTTCTACGCGGCGAACGATTTCAGCTTGCTCATTGTAAGGAGGTAACGGAATTTGAAGGGCCCTTACGTCGCCGATGTTTATGCCGCGAACAGCGACGCCGCGAGTGGCGTTTTTCATTCGACGTTGTGTTGAGTCTGCCAGCAATACCCAATATACAAAATCAGTCAAAATGAGCGGTGATATTGAGAGTCGAGCAGTATCCTGCGTAATATTTGCTCCCTCAAGGCTTGCTGGGATCTTGATCAGACGGCCAACACTTCCCCTGATTGATAGCAAAAGATCATTTTCTAGAAGCCGGGCACGCTTGAATTGTTGATCAATCTCGGAGCTGGTTTTCTTGATGTTAGCCGTATTAAGTTTGTTACCTGGAAAATCCGCAACCCGGATGTACGGGACACCCTCTTCCAACTCTGGTCCTGGCTTTAGAATGCCGTAGGTGATTGGTCGTCCCGGCACACACACGTCACGCAGTTCGGCAATATCCCAACTGTCTGGCAAATCATCTGAGCTGAGGTCGTGAGCCTCTTCGGTAGGATTAGATGCATTACCACGGGCATGTCCGCCTTCTGCAGTATGAGCATTTTTTATTTGCTGATGTAGCTCGGATCCCTTATCTATGGCGGCGCGGTGGGAACGCCACTCCTCGGTCAGTCGCCCAGAAACTGCGGCGGAGAGGACTGACTGGCGAAATCGCCTCAGCAGCGCGGGGATGCCTCCGGTGCGGGTTTTCAGGGTATCCACCTGAGCTAATAATTCGTCGAGCTTAGCGGCAATGCGTGTTTGCTCTGCTAAGGGGGGGAGGGGCAGTAAGAACGCTTCAAGCTTTTCAGAGTCGATACTCTGAACTGTTGTTCCATCCTTGGAGCATGTTGACAGAATATCTGTGCCAAAGCGTTTGAGCATGTAGAAAAATAATTTCGGCACAAGGCCTTCGGTCGGTCGAAGAACCTTAATGTCCTGATTAACTGTCAATTGAACAGATGACAAGGCTACCGGAAACGTATGTTGAAGAATCCCGCTGCGCGTAACCATTAACACTGAATTGGCTGGATAAAGCGTCATGCCTGCCTGATCAACAGCGAGCTGTGAAATTCTATCTTCGGAGTCGTTGAGAACGTTTTTCTTCATGTCTTTGGGCGATACCCAAGGTACATCGTGACTCGACCAGAACTGGGGATTACCTTTCGATGGTGTCTTACCACCCGACATTCCACCAAGATCTGCTATAGAAAATATCGTCCAGCCTGTGGGCATTACCGTAATCATTCCTCTGCTCCCAACCCCATCACCTCTGCCATCAACTGCTTCTGCGCCACAACTTCATCCCCAGCCCCCAGCGCCTTCATCAGTTCCTCCAGCTCATGCAGTGCTTCAGTCAGTTCAGCCATAGCCTCACCTGCGAGCACTTCCGGAGCGGGCAGATCAGCAGCATTCAAACTGCTTTCATCCTTCAGCCAACTGATATCCAGCGAGTCACCACGCTCATTGCGGATGTAATCGCGAGTAAAGCAACGGAAGCGGCTGGCTTCGCCAATACCTTCGACGTTTTCCGCACGCGGGCTTGCACCGTTGGTATCGTCACCAAAGGCATCTTCGAACGGTTTGAGGTGCGCAGGTCCAAAGGGCGTGCGCTTGCCAAAGCTCGGCATGTTGCTACGCAGGTCATAGATCCACACCCGCTTGGTGCAGCCTTCTTCCTGACGAGGGTTTTCCGCAGTGCCTTTCTGGAAAAACAGCACGTTGGTCTTCACGCCTTGTGCGTAAAAGATGCCCGTAGGCAAACGTAGGATGGTGTGCAGGTTGCATTTGTCCATCAGGTCGCGACGCACGTCTGTACCCACACCCGCCTCGAACAGCACGTTATCCGGCAGCACGACGGCAGCACGGCCACCGGGCTTGAGACCACGATAAATATGCTGAAGGAAAGCCAACTGCTTGTTGCTGGTCTTGTAGGTCAAGTCATCACGGGTCGGGCCGCCGCCTCCCTTGGCAGTGCCGAATGGCGGGTTAGAGAGAATGACATCGACTTTGGGCAGGTTGGCTCCGGTCTGGCCTAGTGCGTTGCCTAGATGCACGACGCCTTCCTCATCACCCTCCATCCCGTGTAGCAAGGTGTTCATCAACGCAAGACGGCGGGTGCCAGGTACCAACTCCACGCCGACGTAGGCCTGGGTGCGTTGGAACTCGATCGCTTTGGCTGGCAAGGCGTACAGGTCGCTCGTTTGGGATTTGATGTACGCATCAGCAGCAATCAAAAAACCCGCAGTACCGGCGGCCGGGTCCTGAATGGTCTCTCCCGGCTGCGGCTTGATGCAGCGGATGATGCTGTCGATCAGCGGGCGAGGGGTGAAGTACTGGCCTGCGCCAGACTTTGTCTCGCTGGCGTTCTTCTCCAGTAGGCCCTCATACAAGTCACCGAGGCCGTCCTCACGAGCGCTAAACCAGTCGATGCCATCGAGGCTCTTGACCAACTGCTCCAGGTGACGCGGTTGCTGGAGGCGAGTCTGGGCGTCGGCGTAAATGGCGGCGATCAGCGGGTCCGGGTTCTTACCAAGGTCCAACAGCATCTGCCGGTAGTGATCGAGTAGGTTAACGCCGGATTTTCCAGCCAAATCCGGCCAGCGCGCACCCTCGGGCAGCTTGTGGCTGAAGTTCTCGTTGTTCTGCACCTGTTCGTATTCCATCTTGATGAACAGCAGCAGCACGAGCTCTGTGACGTAGTCGCTGTAGTTGATGCCGTCGTCGCGCAGGACGTCGCAGAGGTTCCAGAGTTTCTGGACGATGTCGGAGTTGGTCATGGGGTACCCTGTGGTGATGTGTGTAAAGCGCCAGATTGCGCTGGCGCAAAAATAGGGTTGTCCGGAGTCAGTCGTCCGGAGAGTGTTGTTCGGCCTTTAGCGTTTGGCCGACCGCAGTCAGTCGATAGCGCTGCTTGCTGCTGTTGGGTTTGTCGGGAATGGTCATCTCGACCATGCCCAGTGTCAGTAGCGGAGACAAAACCAGCTCGCGGAACTTGGAGCGGTTGTTGCGTCCAACGAAGGTCATCAGCTCCGGCACGGTGTGGGCGCCTGTCATGTTGCTGAGCAGTGTTAGCTGCTCTTGCTGCAAGGATTTACCTTCACGCACCCGCTCAGTCCCTACTTGGTCCCGACTTAGTCCCGACTTAGTCCCTACTTGGTCCCTACTTGGTCCCGAAAGAGTCCCGCTTTCAACGGCCCGCTGAATCACCACCTTGAACTGGTTGCCCTGCCGGTCATCGTCCAGAGTGATCATGGGCCACGCGTCGATCGCGCGCGGGATGCCTGTACCCAAGCCGCGATAGGGCAGGATATGCACGGCATGGGAGGTCAGCGTCGGGTTGCGACGGTTGGACAGGCCAAATCGAATCTTCTCGGTATCGAGCACGTCAGGCAGGTGTCCGGGGCTGATCAGTTCGATACGGTCGGCGAAAATCATAATTCGGATGGAGGCGCTGACAAAGTAGTCGCGGTGGATCAGGGCATTGACCAGCAACTCTTCAAACACTTCCTCCGGTACTTCCAGTTGACCGAGGCTATTGAAGCCCTGCTGATGCTGAACATGGCGCAGGTTGCGCTTGATAAAGGCCAGACTGCGTCGGTACTGCTCTTGAAGATTGCCGTCGATATCCTCGCTGTCGAGGTAGTGGCGGTCATGCAGCTCAGTACCCGGAAAAGCGACAGCTTTTATATCGAACGCGGGGCAAAGGCGTTGTGGCGCCTTGCCGAACAATAACAAGCCAGCCAGATTGGGCGTACCGCCGCTGGCGAGGCCGAGGTTTTCCAGGATGCGGATGGTGTCGAAACCTGTCTGATCTGGACTTTGCCGGAAGCGTCGTTCGAAGTACTCGCCAATTGCCTTGGCGTCGATGTCTTGCACGGTACAGCCCGCGACGGGTACCGCATCGGCACACACCAGTCCGGCCTGCTGGAACAAACGCTGCAGTTCTTCACGAGCTGTGACCCGGCGCTTGTCGGCGCCATTTTTTACCCAGATGCGACCTTGGTTGTCCACGTAGGGTTTGTTCAGCCCTGCTTCAACAGTCACTACAATGACCAACCCTTGCTCGGTCTGAAGGTTACTGGACAGGGGATTGATGGCCGGGCGGATGTTCTGCGATGCCGCATTGGAAAGCAGCTGGTTGAGCCGCGCAACATCAGCGCTATTCAAACCGCTCACCTCGCCGGAGTCCTCCACGCCGATCAGCAGATAGCCACCGGACGTATTGGCAAACGCCGCCAATTCGCCTGCCAAGGCATCGATATTGTTGAAATCGCGCTTGAACTGATGGCGGCTGTCCTCACCACAGGCAAGGATTTGGTGAAGCTCGGCAAGGGTCATTAAGCGTCTCTGGATGTTGCGGGCGATGAGTCGAGTAGCGGGCGGTATTATCCCTCATGAACGAGTACTGAGGCCAATCCAGCGCGCAGGATTAGCCTCATCCCGTTTGTGACCACAGATTGTCGTTCAAGGCATCCAGCACGGCGCCCAGATTGCCGCCAAGCAGTTTATTCAGCCGCGTGCTGCCGCCATCGTTCCTGAAGGCTTCGCCAATCTGCTTTTCGTCAATAACAACCTCGTGCACCAGTTGGTTGGCGAGATGGTCTAGCCATCTACGCTGTACTTGAGTCCAAGGCTGCAGGGTGTAAATCGTCTCCATTGCCTTGGCTACGCGCTGCCTGAATGGCAGCAGTGCCTCTCCAAGGGCCGCGCGACGGATGAACCCTACGATACTGGCCGCGATTTCCTGGTTAGTCTGGTTGCGCCAGGCGCTTTGCAGGTTTACTTCGCTGTAGCCGTGCTCGTCGAGCAGCAACCGCACCTGGCGCAGTTGTTCACGGGTCAGGTCCTGCGGGCGGTTGACCATCACGCCGAGGGCCACCGACTGGTTCAACTGATTTTTGATGAAGTCGTTGAAGCTTTCCAGATAGTCGGCGGGCTTTTGGTAATCGCCGTAATTCTGCTCACGGGCCATCAGTTCGTCCGCATGGTCGGAAATCACTGGGTAGTTCAGCGATCCCAATAGCGTATTGACTGTATCGAGCTGGCGGAGCAATTGTGAGTGTTGCTGAATGAACTGTGCAGCTTGCTGCGGGCCGATCTGGTGCAGATGCTGGTGCAGTTTGTCAGGCGCTACGCCCCAGGTGTTTTCCAGTTCTGCAAGCTTGTCTTTTAGCAGTGGCCTGCGTTCGGCCTCATGGGTGGCCTTGCGCAGGATGCGCATTACTCGCTGGCTGAACTGATCAAGTACATCGTGGGCATGGCTGGTCTCTGGCTGGTTTCCTGGAGCATCGAGGCTGGCGGGGTTGATCAGTTCGCTCACCAGTTGTTCAAGGCTGATGCTCGGGTCTTTCACCAGTGGCTTCATCGTATCGACTGGCTCAAGCGCTGCGTATAGGTCAACCGGATCGTAGATTTTGAAAACTGTCTTGCCGATGTCATCGCAGCGGCGAGTTGCGCGGCCTTTCATCTGTTCATAAAGGATGCGCGAACGTACCCGGCGCATGAACACAAGGTGGCAAATGCGCGGCACGTCGATGCCGGTGGTTAGCAGGTCAACCGTGATCGCAATGCTTGGGTAGCGCTCGTTCTTGTACTGGCGGATCAACTGTTTGACCTTGTCACTTTGCCCGGTAATGATCTGCACTGCTGCCTGGTTGTAATTCTCTCCGTGAACGTCCTTGAAGGCTTCGTCGAGGAGGTTTTTGACCCGCTCGGCATGGGCCTGATTCACGCAGAAGATCATCGTTTTTTCGTCGCCCGAGGGATCAAGCTCTTGGGCCAACTGCTCGCAGATCACCTTGTCGAAACCGGGTGTAATCACGCGCCGATTGAAGGACTCGATTTCGAAGTCGAGCTCATCCTCAAGCTCGGCGACATCCACCTCACCAGTGCTCGTATCGATGATGTTGACGCTCTCGCCCTTGGCAAAGTGGATGCCATTCTTGTTAAGTAGGGTCTGATAACGGATCGGCGGTTCGTGATCGATCAGCCAGTCGTCAGCCACGGCCTCTCGGTAGCTATAAGTGAATATCGGCGCGCCGAACACTTCGCTGGTGTGCTTCGCGGGCGTGGCTGTAAGTCCGATGCGGCAGGCGTCGAAGTAGTCGAGCACGCGACGATACTGCGACAGGTACTGGTTGAAGTCGCGTATAGCCAGCTCGCCTTCGGTCATTTCCTGATCGAGGGTGTAGCCGCGGTGGGCTTCGTCAACAATGATGCAGTCAAAGGTATCGATGGGCGGCGGAGTGTCCGACTGGAAGATGCGTTTAACCATGGCTTGAACGGTAGCGACCTGAACCCGTGTTGCTGCTTCGGCAGCCATGTCACCTAGCTCTTTCACATCGTAGATCTGGGCCAGGGTTTGGTTTTGTTCCAGCGTTGCCTCGTTGAAGGCTTCGATCGCCTGTTCTCCCAACGCGCTGCGATCCACTAGGAACAGAATGCGACGAAAGCGCTCTGCCTTTAGCAAGCGGTACATCAGGCCAATAATCGTGCGTGTTTTTCCGGTTCCGGTCGCCATGGCCAGTAGACAGTTGCGGCGATTGGCGACCAGCGCTTGTTCGACGGCCCGGATAGCGTTTTCTTGGTAATCACGCAGTTTGAGATAGGCAAAGCCTTCTTGCTGCAGCTTCGCCTCTGACTCTTGCTGGCTACGTGTGAGCAGATCGAGCAGGCCGTTTGGCGTGTGGAAGTCCTGTAGCGGTCGACGCAGATTTGCCGCGCTACGCAAGTCGCGGAACCAGATGCCGGACAGCTCGGCGAGCTGCTTGATGAACGGGCGACCATTACAGGCAAACGCAAACGGGACTTTGAAGTAACCATCTTGGCCATCCTTCCAGCCTGCGCCTTGCCCTGCAGGTTGTAGATCGCTGGTGATGATCAACTGGCGTGAATAGCGCTCCGCTTGGGGGATGCGGTCCGCGATGTTGATGCGCTTTCGTTTGGCTTCAACGATGGCAACAGGTGTAAGGCCAGCGAACAGGACGTAATCAGCGTCTTCATTGGTCTTGCTGGTTGGCCATTCAGCGATGGCTTTGTTTTTTCCCTTCTCGGGCCGAGCGCCCTTTTTGTAGGTGAGTTCCAGCGAGTCGGCTTCCCAGCCGGCGTCGTTCAGTTGCTGATCAATGAGAATACGGGTCAGGTCTTCGTTGAGGTCAAACTGGCTGCTGGCCTGCTGCGTTTTGCGCGTGACCTGCTGGGCGGCCTGGGGCTGATCTGCTAGCTGTTGCTGCAGTACTTTCAGTCGCCCCTCGAAATCGGTTCGGGCCTTGGACAGCTCGGCCTCGCGCTCGAGAGCGATTTGCTCGTAGACGCCTGCCTCTTCCTTCATCTGCCCGACGAGACTGGCTTGTTCCTGCTTCTCTTGCGCCAGCAGCTTGGCTAATTGCTGGTTGCTCTCCAGTTGCTGATGGCTGTCACCCAACTCTGCGCGAAGTTTTTCAATCTGCCCCTGTAGCTCACGCAGAGGCTCACTCGGATCGGTCGGAACCAAGAAAGGCCCTACCTTAAAAGTGTTGCCGCCCTTGCCGAATGACTGGTGATACCAAATCGCCAAAGCGCGTGCGACCTTCAGCCCATCCAGTGCCTCGCGATGTTGTGTGCGGAATTCGTGGGTCGCCTTATTACCTTCAATTCGCAACGTATGGAATAGGTTGCGAATATTGCCATCGAGCTGGATTTCTCGGCTCAGTCGGAACAGCAGGTCGGCTTGAGATGTGTTGGCGTCGAACTCGATACCCGCTCTCACTGCCAGATCTTGGGCGAGCGCCTCGCCCAACTGTCGCAGTTTGATGAGCGTTGTGTTGGGGTCGCTGGAAAATACGCGCTCTGCCGCATTGGCGAGCTGGAAGAAAACCGGATCGTGCTCTTTGAAAAAGGCGAAATTACTGCTTTCTGGCATGTTTCATCCCTTGAGTTCGTCACCAGCCATCCCGAGAGTGGCGGAGCAATAGGGGCATAATGCCAGACGAAGCGTGGTACGTGTACAGCCGTGTCAGCGGGTCGGTGTGGTGCGCTATTGGCTGAGATAGAGGCTTTGCGCTTGGACAACCGAGATATCTGATGGCTCTTTGGCAAATCTTCGAAGCGCTTAGAGTCCATCGTTACTGGATTTCAGGCACAAAAAAAGACGTCCGTGGACGTCTTTGATTGATCATTTGGTGGAGCCGGGGGGATTTGAACCCCCGTCCGCCAGTACTCCGCTTTCGGGCCTACATGCTTAGCCGTGTCTATTAAGTTAACCCTCAGCGACCCGACGGGCAGGGTGCTTTGGGCGAGCTGTGTAAGTTTTAGCCGATTCGTCCACAGCGTACTGCACGGCGATCCTGTTCTGTATAACAATCATTTCGGGTTTACAGGCATCCCCTTATGATTGCTGGAGCCGAAGCTACCAGAAGGAAGGCTAGCGCCGCTTACGCAGCGAGAGCTTGTTCCCCGTAGGTTTCGTCATTGGCAACTATAGAAAGTTGCAACAGTGGATTTACGACTTCTGTTACCAAGTCGGCATGCCCCTAGAGTTTCATCACCGGCGTCGAATCCTAATCGGCCCCAATTCTGCTGCTCCAGGCAGTCAGGCGGCGGAGTGTACCCGAATCAATGGGATACGTCGACTCCGAGCCTCAAGCCGCGTCGCCTGGCCAGCCCGAAGGCTGGCCGCAGTGCCCGCAGCGAGTTACTTGGCGTTACCGCCGTCAGAGCCGTCGCCGCCCGTTTTGAGAGTGGTGATCTCTTTGGTGGTGAGCTCGATGCACTTCTTGTCATCGCCGGCTTTTTGCGCAGCGGTGGCTGCAGTCAGAGTTTTTTCCAGTTCGTCTTTAGTGTCTGCGCTCAAGTTGGTGCTCGTCGAGGTGTGAGCATCCTTCAGCGTTTGCAGGTTAGCGCCACACAGGTCATCGGCAGCGAATACCGGGGAACCCAACAGTGCAGCGGTAAGAAACAGACCAGTCAGTGCTGTGCGCTTCATGTGTATCTCCTTGAGCCTGTTGACTCGGTAGGGCCGCTCAATCGGGGCCGTTCTCCGAGATGGAGGTATAAGCGCCAGTCGTGTGTGGCGCTTAAAGAGATGGACTGTGGGTCAACGCGGGGGTTCTATTTATTTTGCAACTGGTGGGAAAAAGCCATATTGCAGGATGTAACAGAGAAATGGGGCGAAAGTTGCCCCATTTGTGTGCATCACACGGTTTTGGCGCGAGTGACGCGATCCACGAGATAGACCAGCCCGTGGTAGTCAATGCCGCCGTGGCGGGTGAGGCCGATTTCACAGGTGCGGCTGGTGGAGATGCCCTCGCTGCAATATTGCACGGCGTCTTTGAGGGTGCGCAGCGAGTGCGCGTTGAGTTCCGGGGTGGTAAAGCCTTTGTCGCCGGCAAACCCGCAGCAATGAATGCCTTCGGGGATGACCACGTTGACGCTGCACAGCCGGGCAAGTTCGATCAGCGCCTGGCTTTCCCCCAGATGTTGGGTGCTGCACGTGACGTGAACGGCGATGGCTTCTTGTTGTGGGGTGAAGACCAGTTTGTCCAGCAGATGGGTGCGAATGAAGCGCACGGGGTCGTAGAGGTCGAGGCGCGTTTCCTTGAGGTCTTGAACAAGGCGCAGGGTGCAGGGGCTGGTGTCGCAGTAGATCGGGTCGAGGCCGCCGCGGCTGGCTTTGGTCAGTGCAGCCAGCAACTGTTGGCGCTTCTCTTCAGCGTGTTCCGCATAACCTTTTGAGGCGAAGGGCTGGCCGCAGCAGAGGCTGTCCTGATCTTCAGGGAACACCACTTGATAGCCTGCTTTTTCCAGCAGGCCACGGGTTTTGTCCATCAGCGACATTTGTTCGTGATCGGCTGCCGCAGGCCCCATGACCCGGGACACGCAGGCGGCGAGGTAAACGACGCGTGGGCGTTGGTCCTCGACCGGCGGGGTGAAGCGGATCGGATTTTCAGGCTGTGGCATCGCCGGGGTCCACTGTGGGACGCGGCCCGATGATGCTTTGGTCAGCGCCGCCGAAAGCTTCGCCAGCCTTGGCGCGCCGAGCAGCATGCGTGCGCCGTTGGCGGCATGCAACGTGAAGCGAGCGCCTTTCAAGGCGGCAGTGAAATGCTGCGCCAACCAGCCTGCTGTTTTGCCGTGAGTGGCGTGCTCGGCGCGGAGCTTTTTGACCAACTCGCCCGTGTTGATGCCCACCGGGCAACGTTGCGCGCAAAGGCCGGTCGCGGCGCAGGTGTCGATGCCTTGATAGTGGTAGTCGCGCTCCAGCTCGGTGGTATCGGTGCCTGCGCGCTTCTTCGCTTGAATGTCACGCCACATGACGATGCGCTGGCGCGGGCTGAGGGTCAGGCCTTTTGACGGGCAAACCGGCTCGCAGAAGCCGCATTCGATGCATTTGTCGACAATCGTGTCGGCTGCGGGCATGGGCTTAAGGTGTTTGAGGTGAATGTCCGGGTCTTCGCTCAGCACCACGTTCGGGTTGAGGATGCCGTTGGGGTCGAGCAGCCGCTTGAGCGTCCACATCAATTGATAGGCATCGCTGCCCCATTCCAGCTCGACGAAGGGCGCCATGTTGCGACCGGTGCCGTGCTCGGCCTTGAGAGAGCCGCCGAACTCCACGGCCACCAGTTGCGTGACGTCATCCATGAATGCCGAATAGCGAGCGATTTCCTGCGGGTCGTTGAAGCCCTGGGTAAAGACGAAATGCAGATTGCCCTCCAGCGCATGGCCAAACAGGATCGCCTCGTCGTAGTGGTGCTTGTCGAACAGCTCGATCAGGCGGCGCACGCCAATGGCCAGTTGTTCGACGGGAAAGGTCACGTCTTCGATGATCACCGTGGTGCCGGTTTCACGCACGGCGCCAACGGCGGGGAAGGTGTCTTTGCGGATGGCCCAGAGGCGTGCGTTTTCGCCGGGGTCTTCGGTGAAGTCGACCTGTTTCTCCACCGGGAAATGCGCGATCGAGGCCATGATTTGCGCCAGTTGTTCGTGCAACAACGCTTGTGTCGCCGCACGTGTTTCGATCAGCAGCGCGCAGGCGTTTTCCGAGAGTTCTTTGACGAACGCGGGCATACCCGGTTTGTTTTGCACCGAGCGCATGCTGCGGCGATCAAGCAGTTCGACGGCGGAAACGGGCTGGGTTTTGAGCACGGTGACGGCGTTGCAGCAAGTTTCCACGTCAGGGAAGACGATCAACGCCGAGGCTTTGTTCGGGTGGTCGGGGACAGTGTCGTAGGTCACTGCGCTGATGAAGCCCAGCGTGCCCTCGGAGCCGACCAGCAAATGGGTGAGGATGTCGAAGGGGTCGTCAAAGTCCACCAGGGCGTTGAGCGAAAGGCCGGTGGTGTTTTTCAGTCGATACTTGTGGCGAATCCTTGCCGCCAGCTCGGTGTTCGCGCGGGTTTCGCGACCCAGTTCAGCCAGACGCTCAAGCAGCTTGCCGTGGCTGGCGCGAAAGGCTGCGACACTGGCGTCGTCTTCGGTGTCCAGACGCGTGCCGTCAGCCAGTACAAGGCGCATGCCTGCCAGCGTGTGATAGGTGTTCTGCGCCGTGCCGCAGCACATGCCGCTGGAGTTGTTGGCGACGATGCCGCCGATTTTTGCCGCGTTGATCGAGGCCGGGTCAGGTCCGATCTTGCGCCCGAACGGCACCAGCCAGGCATTGGCCTGTGCGCCGATGACCCCTGGTTGCAGACGGATCTGCTCGCCATCGCGGCGAATCTCGCGGCCATTCCAGTTATCGCCGAGCACCAGCAAAACAGAGTCGCTGATGGCCTGCCCCGACAGGCTGGTGCCCGCTGCACGGAAGGTCACGGGCACTTTATCGACCTGAGCCAGTTTGAGCAGCGTGACCACTTCGTCTTCGGATTCAACGCGGATGACCAGTTTGGGAATCAGCCGATAAAAGCTGGCGTCGGTGCCGAAGGCCAAGGTCGACAGCGGGTCGTCGAAGCGCCGTTCGGCGGGGATCAGGCGCTTCACATCGTCCAGAAAGGAGGCGGGGAGGCTCATGCGGTGTTCCTCATCTGCCGCGGCATCTGACGTGCCGCGTGCATGGTTAAAGGCGTGTTACGGGATCAGCGATTCACGGACGAGCGAGTCGCGGGTGATCTCGCTGATGGACTTGGCGCCGGTCAGCACCATCGCCACGCGCATTTCTTTTTCGAACAGGTCGAGCAGGTGCTTCACGCCCGCTTCGCCGTGGGTGGCGAGGGCATAGATGAAGGCGCGGCCGATCAGCACGGTGTCGGCGCCAAGGGCGATCATGCGCACCACGTCCAGGCCGCTGCGAATGCCG
Organism: Pseudomonas sp. Pseu.R1; assembly: GCF_045764065.1. Classification (NCBI taxonomy): domain Bacteria; kingdom Pseudomonadati; phylum Pseudomonadota; class Gammaproteobacteria; order Pseudomonadales; family Pseudomonadaceae; genus Pseudomonas; species Pseudomonas sp. Pseu.R1. Next base: position 4,471,920 of record NZ_JBJGEE020000001.1, read on the forward strand.
GAGTCGGCGAGAATTTTCAGCTCGCCTTTCACGGCGTCAGCGATGGCGGGCAGGGCACGGGCGCTGGACAGGACGCCATCGAGCTGGCGGCCGCCATGGTTGGAGACAACGATGCCGTCGGCGCCGAATTTCACGGCGTCGCGGGCGTCGTCAGCGTCGAGGATGCCTTTGATCAGCATCGGGCCGTCCCAGAAGTCGCGAATCCACTCCAGATCCTTCCAGGAAATCGACGGATCGAAGTTGTTGCCCAGCCAGCCAATGTAATCGGCAAGGCCGGTCGGGTTGCCACGGTAAGCGGAGATATTGCCCAGATCGTGAGGGCGACCGTTGACGCCCACGTCCCACGCCCATTGTGGGTGGGTCATGGCTTGCAGCACGCGGCGGGTCGGACCGTTACCGCCGCTCATGCCGGAGTGCAGGTCACGGTAGCGGGCGCCAGGCACTGGCATGTCGACGGTGAACACCAGCGTCTTGACCCCAGCGGCTTTGGCCCGCTCAAGGGCGTTACGCATGAAGCCGCGATCCTTTAGCACATAAAGCTGGAACCACATCGGGCGATCGATGGCCGGGGCCACTTCTTCGATGGAACAAACGGAAACGGTGGACAGGGTGAACGGAATGCCTTTGGCGGCCGCTGCACGTGCGGCTTGCACTTCGCCACGGCGTGCGTACATGCCGCACAAGCCGACCGGGGCCAGCGCGACGGGCATGCTCAGGGTCTCGTTGAACAGCGTGGTTTGCAGGTTCAGTTCGGACATGTTCTTCAGCACCCGCTGGCGCAGGGCGATCCCGGCGAGGTCCGAGACGTTGTGACGCAATGTGTGTTCGGCGTAAGCGCCGCCGTCGGCATAATGGAACAGGAACGGCGGCAGCTTGCGTTGCGCTGCAGCGCGGTAGTCGGTGGAGGCGGAAATGATCATGGAGTCTCGCTGCTGTATTGGGAGAACAGAATCAGCGACCGGGCGCGCATCAAGGGCGCCCGGCGCTCGTCTCTTTAGTGAACCAACATGCCAGTGAACCAGTACGCCTGAGCGTAGGTGATGCAGCCGACGATGGCGGCGAAGAAGATGCTGTGCTTGAGGGTGAAGCGGAACAGGTCCGATTCCTTGCCGACCAGACCGGTCGCTGCGCAGGCAACGGCGATCGATTGCGGGGAAATCATCTTGCCGGTTACACCGCCGCTGGAGTTGGCGGCCACCATCAACACGTCACTCACGCCGACCTGGTGCGCGGTGGTCGCTTGCAGCGAGCCGAACAGCGCGTTGGACGAGGTGTCGGAACCGGTCAGGAACACGCCCAGCCACCCGAGGAATGGCGAGAAGAACGGGAATGCTGCACCCGTCCCTGCCAGTACCAGCGCCAGGGTGGTGGACATGCCCGAGTAGTTCATGACGAAGGCAAAGGCCAGCACCATACCGATGGAGACGATGGCCCAGCGCAACTCGATCAGCGTTTCTTTAAAAGTGGTCAGACCAGTTTTGACACCGATGCGCAGGACGATCATCGCCAGAATGGCCGAGACCAGAATGGCGCTGCCCGAAGCGGCCAGCAGGTCAAACTTGTAAACGGCTGGCATCGCGGTCGGGTTGGCGACGATCGGAGCAGCTTTCATCACCAGTTGATCCAGGTGTGGAACCGGGAAGTTCATGGTCAGCGCCTGCAGCGGCCCGCCTGCCGCAAACAGTGCCTTGAAGGGCTTCAGGGTCCAGATCGTCACGATCACGGTCAGGATCAGGAACGGCGACCAGGCCTTGATGATGGTGCCGGTGGAGTACGGCGATTTCTGAGTGGTGCGCTGCTGACCAAATCCGCCAGGCCCACCGCCCATCACCACTGCACCGCCGCCTGCGCTGGCGACTTGCATGTCGGTCGCGCGCGCTGGCTGCCAGACTTTCAGGAAGAAGGTCAGGGCCACGAGGCTGACGAGTGCTGACGTGATGTCAGGCAATTCCGGGCCGATGAAGTTGGAAGTCAGGTACTGGGTGATCGCGAAGCTGCCGCCTGCGACCAGCGCCGCTGGCCAGGTTTCCTTCACGCCTTTCACGCCGTCCATCATGAACATCAGCCAGAACGGCACGAACACCGACAGAACCGGCAATTGACGCCCTGCCATGGCGCCGATCTTGAACGCGTCGATGCCCGAGACCTGGCCGGCGACAATGATCGGAATCCCCAGTGCGCCGAATGCGACCGGAGCGGTATTGGCGATCAGGCACAGGCCTGCTGCATAAAGCGGGTTCAGACCGAGGCCGACCAGTAGCGCCGCCGTGATGGCCACGGGGGCACCGAACCCGGCCGCACCTTCCAGGAATGCACCGAAGCAAAAGCCGATCAACAACACCTGCAAGCGCTGGTCATCGGTAATCGACATGACCGAACTGCGGATGATCTCGAACTGGCCGCTCTTGACGGTGAGTTTGTAGAGGAAGACCGCCGCAATGATGATCCACGCGATGGGCCACAGGCCATACAGGAAGCCGTAAATCGCCGAGGCGATGGCCATGTCCGCAGGCATGTTGAAGGCGAAAATCGCGATCAGCACGGCAAGCAACAGGGTAATGGTCCCCGCAACATGTCCTTTCAGCCGGAAGATGGCCAATGCCACGAAAAAGAACACGATGGGAATGACTGCAACCAGCGCCGAAAGGCCCAGGCTGCCGAGGGGTGTGTAGAACTGTTGCCAGGTTTGCATGTAGGAGGCCTCTAGTTGTTTTTGGTTAGGCCCGGTGTCCATGTCTTACGTGCGCGGCTCCTGCAAGCGACAACTGCTTGTCTGTCGTCCTGCCGGCGCTGACGAACGAATCGCACAGCTCACCAGCTCAAACGTTCCGCCGTCGCGAAGCGCTTGCGGTGCGTCGTGGAGATAGCCACGGATCACCGGCATCGCTAAATTGGTAATACCAATTTACAATGTCTTGGCGCTAGGTTAAAAGCCTTGGTGTTGGTGTGTCAATTTGTGACTCTAAAACTTTTGTAGCAGTTATCCCGGTTTTTTCCTGAAACGCTGATTTGTCCTACATCTGCTGGGTGAATGTCTGATCACAATCAGCGAGAATATGCGCCCCCGCTGTTATGTCAGGCGTGGGCAGCAGGGGATGTGGAGTGAAGTGGTATGGGCTTTGATCAGGTGCGTCAGCGCCGCTTGTCTGACGATATTGTCGAGCAGCTCGAACGAATGATTCTCGAAGGCACGCTACGAGCCGGTGGGCGCCTGCCTGCCGAACGCGCGCTGGCCGAGCAATTCGGCGTGTCGCGCCCTTCGTTGCGTGAAGCCATTCAAAAGCTCACCGCCAAGGGGCTGTTGGTCAGCCGTCAGGGTGGGGGCAATTACGTTGTCGAGAACCTGGGGTCGACATTCAGCGACCCATTGCTTCACCTTTTGGAAAGCAGCTCTGAAGCACAGCGGGATTTGCTGGAGTTTCGGCACACGCTGGAAGCCTCATGTGCCTATTACGCAGCCATCCGCGCAACGGATCTTGACCGGACAAGACTGCGCGAAGCGTTCGATGCGTTGCAGGATTGCTACAGCCGGGTCGACGAAGTGAGCCGTGCTGAAGAGGGCGCCGCGGACGCGAACTTCCACCTCGCCATCGCCGAGGCCAGCCATAACGCCGTGTTGCTGCACACCATTCGCGGCCTGTTTGATCTGCTCAAGCGCAACGTCGTGACCAACATTGGCGGGATGTACAAACAGCGCGCAGAAACCCGCGACATGCTGATCAATCAGCATCGAGAGTTGTATCTGGCGATCATTGAGGGGCGGGCGGACGACGCGCGAGAAGTGTCGAGCCGTCATTTGCTCTATGTGCAGGAAGTGCTGGAAGAGGTGCGTCAGCAGGTGCAGCGCACGGCACGCGCCGAGCGACGCAACGGGATTTAGAGATGTTGCTGGAACCCACTGTGGGAGCGAACTCATTCCGGGCGGCGATCCGACGATTGGGCGTTATATCCGATGGATATCTGTCGGATGTACAACCGCATCGCGAATGAATTCGCTCCCACAGGTGTCTCGCCTTGGTCAGGCAAGCCGCGCCAGGAGCTCGAAGGACGTCAGTCTTCCTTACCCTTGTTACGCACGGCCCGTTGCAGTTCGCGATCGGAATCGCGCGCCCGCTCGGTGTCACGCTTGTCGTATTCCTTCTTGCCTTTACCCAACGCGATTTCGCACTTGATCAAGTGCGCCTTCCAGTACAGGGAAAGGGCGACAGCGGTGTAGCCTTTTTGCGCAACCGATGCGTTGAGCCTGTCCAGCTCGCGCTTGTTGAGCAGCAATTTACGGGTGCGTGTCGGGTCAGCGATGACGTGTGTGCTGGCGGTCGTAAGCGGCGTGATATGGCTGCCCATCAGCCAGGCCTCGCCGTCCTTGAGCAGCACGTAACTGTCAACCAGCTGCACCTTGTTGGCACGCAGGCTTTTTACTTCCCAGCCGGACAGGACCAGACCGGCCTCGAACTTGTGTTCGATGAAGTAATCGTGTCGCGCCTTTTTGTTTTGCGCGATGGTCCCTGTGGGATGTTTCTTGAGCTTGGCCATAGGCGACGCATTATAGGGATCAATGGTGCTCTCGGCTATGGGGAGAGGACGTGACCTGTGTGCTTGAGCACGCAGGGTGAATCCCGGACAATGCGCGCTCTTTTTTGGGTGTTGAGCGTGTCAACGATGTCGACGGACAAGGTTTCGGTTCACGGTAGCTGGGCTAGCCGCTGGGTATTCATCCTGGCTGCCACGGGCTCGGCCGTGGGGTTGGGCAGTATATGGAAATTCCCTTACATGGTCGGCGTGTACGGCGGCGGTGCCTTCGTTCTGGTGTTTCTGGCGTGCATCGCGCTGATCGGCATTCCGGTGATGATGGCCGAAACACTGATCGGCCGCCGTGCGCGGCAGAGTCCGGCCAATGCCCTCAAGGTGCTGGCGCGCGAGGCGGGGCACTCCGGGAAATGGTCCTGGGGCGCCTTCGCGGGGATGATCACCGCGCTGCTGATCCTTTCTTTTTATAGCGTCGTGGGCGGTTGGTCGCTGGAGTACATCCTTGATGTCGGCAAAGGCGATTTCAAAGCGGTGACCCCGGATGGTGTCGGTGCATTCTTCGGCGAGATGATCGCGGATCCTTGGCGCATGGTGGGCTGGCATACGTTCTTCATGCTGCTGTCGGCGATCACCATTGCCAAGGGCGTGAACGCGGGCCTTGAACGCAGTCTGCGCATCCTGATGCCGCTGTTGTTCTTGTTGATGGTGATTCTGCTGGGTTACAGCCTGACCACCGGGCACTTCATGGAAGGCCTGCATTTCATGTTCGACTTCAAGCCCGAGCAGATCATGGACGGCTTGTTGCCCGCGATGGGGCATGCCTTCTTCTCGCTGAGCGTCGGCGTCGGCTCGATCATGATTTATGGCGCGTACATGACCAAGGAGGCCTCGATCAGCGCCACGGTTGTGGGTGTTGCGCTGCTGGACACCTTTGTTTCGCTGCTGGCAGGCCTGGCATTGTTTCCGATTGTGTTCGCTGCAGGTCTCAATCCGAGCGAGGGGCCTGGGCTGATGTTTGTCACCTTGCCTTACGCATTTGGTAACGTGGCGTTCGGCACGGTCATGGGCGTGGTGTTCTTCATTCTGGTCGCGGTGGCGGCCTGGAGTTCAGCCATCTCGCTGCTGGAACCGATGGTTGCGTACCTGGTAGAGCGCACGAAGGTGCGCCGTGGCTGGGTGACATTCTGGCTGTCGTTCATCTGCTGGTTCGTTGGGTTGGGAACGGTGCTCTCGTTCAACATCTGGAAGCAGGCCAAGTTTTTCGTGAACGAAGGCGGCGCGTTCCACCTCTACCAATGGGGTGCGACGGCAGGGCTGGATTTCTTTGGCGTGATCGATTTCTTCACGTCACGGATCATGCTGCCGCTGGGTGGATTGTGTTTTGTGATTTTCGCAGGTTGGGTGATGGGGCGTGAGGCGGTGCGTGACGAGCTGTCCGTACGCAGTCCGGCCCTGTTCGCTCTGACGTTCTTTTTGATGCGCTACGTGGCGCCGATCGGCATTCTGATTGTCTTTGCCGCTCAGCTTTGGAAATGACGCTGACATGACTACGCATATTCAACGTTCGGCCCTGCTGCCCTACCCGGCCAAGGCGCTGTATGACCTGGTCAACGATGTGGCTCGGTACTCCGAATTTCTGCCGTGGTGCTCGGGTACGACGGTGCTTGAACACAGTGAAACCAGCATGCGCGCGCGTGTCGAGGTCGCCAAGGGCGGGTTGAGCCAGCACTTCGTGACACGTAACACACTGACGCCCGGGCAGATCATCGAGATGAATCTTGAAGAAGGGCCGTTCAGCCAACTGCACGGCGTCTGGACGTTCAAGGCGCTGAACGAGAAAGCCTGCAAGATCAGTCTGGATCTGTCGTTCGATTACTCAGGCTCAATCGTGCGTGCAACCTTGGGGCCGTTGTTCAATCAGGCAGCGAACACGCTGGTTGATGCGTTTTGCCAGCGTGCCAAAGAGTTGTATGGCTGAGTCGATGATTCGAGTCGAAGTGGTGTATGCCACGCCCGAGTCTCAGCTGTTGATTGCTGTTGAAGTGCCGGTGGGGACTACGGCCTCGGCGGCGGTTGAGGCGTCGGGTATTGCGCACAGATTGGTAGGAGTGGATCTGGCGCAGTGCCCGCTGGGCGTGTTCGGCAAGGTCATCGGCAATCCTCAGGGGCGCGTTTTGGAGGCGGGGGAGCGGGTCGAAATCTATCGACCGTTGCTCGCTGACCCAAAAGAGGTGCGTCGGCTGCGCGCTGAGAAGGCGGCAAAGGCGAAAAAGCAGCAAAAATCGATTTAACGTTTGCATCGAATCGATTGAGCATGTCTAGTCCTGAAATAGGTTTACGCCTGTTTCGCCCTCAAAGCGCTCGATGCACCGCATCGGGCGTTTTGTATTTCCAGGCCTGATGTGGCCGCTTGCGGTTATAAATATCCACCGATTCGTCGACCATACGCTTGGCTTCGGCCAGGTCTCTCGGGCGATGTAGCAGAAACTCTGTCTTCAATATGCCGTTCACCCGCTCTGCCAGCGCGTTCTGGTAGCAGTCATAACCATCCGTCATCGAACACCTCACCCCGTGCCTGGCGTGCAGCTTCTGATACAGATCCGAGCAGTATTGCGAGCCACGATCAGAGTGATGCACAAGCACCTGATCTGTTTTTCTATCCCTCAATGCCTTGCGCATTGCCTGGACAACCGAGTCGGCATGCAAGGTTTCATGCACGTGATGACCAACTATTTTTCGAGAGTAAGCATCGGTGACCAGGCTCACATACGCGACGCTTTGCTGGGTGGGCAAGTAGGTGATGTCTGCCACCCAGACCTGCTCGGGACCGGTGGCTGTCACTTGCTCGGGGCCAGGTTTTAATCTGTTGGGATGACGCCGGAAGCGATGATGGCTGTCAGTGGTCTTGTGGTAGGCGCGCTTGCGCGCAATCAGTTGACGGTTGTCTCTGAGGATGTCGAATAGCCGATCCCGACCCACCGTCCGCGCCAGCTCAGGCTCGCCTTGCATCAGACCATGTAGTTTGCGCGTGCCCAGCCGCGGCATCTGAAGTCGGGTTTCCAGTACAAACCCCAGTACTTTCTGAGCGTGGCTGGCTTGCATGTCGCAGACCCGGTTTCGCTTGTAGTAAGCCTGCCGGGATATACCCAGAAATTGGCAAGCCCTGACGATGCTCAGACCTTGGATTTGCCCTTGGGAGAGGACTTGCCGGATCGCTTTTTTACGACTGAAACACCGTAATCATTCTTCAGCACGTCAACCACGGCTTCGAAGAACTGGGCTTTCTGATTGGCAAGGGCGAGCTTTTCTTCAAGCTCCTTGATTCGCTGCTCTGGGGTCAGCGGCAGCTTCGGATCGTCCATCGGTCGGCTCCTCTGGGCACGAATGTAGGCGCCTTGGCTCCAGTCTTGGCGCCCATGCTTGCGTAACCACACCAGCACAGTCGAACGCCCCTGAATCCCGTAACGCCGTTGAGCCTCTTTATAACTCAACTCGCCTTTTTCGACCTGATCGACGACCGCCAATTTAAAGCTCAGCGTGTAATCCCGCTGACTGCGCCTTTTTCCCGAATCCATTGGTTTCTCCTGAGGAAAGGTCAGAAGGTGTAAACCTTATTCAGGACGGGACAGCAGGCACAAAAAAGCCCGGAATTGCCGGGCTTTTTTTTGTTACCGCACGAGGGTGGCAACGACGATCACTGGGGATTGGTATCCAGTGGTTCCTGACTTGGAACAGGCACGGCTTCGGCCTTGTCGACGTCGTTCTGGATCTGCTCAAGCAGCGAACCTGGTTTCGGTGGTGCTTCCTTCTGAGGCTGATCCCCTTTGTTTTCGGGGGTGACAGTCGTGTCGCTGCTTTTTCCGAGGATCGCCTCGTCGCGGCTGACACCCGGCTTGAAGTCGCCGGACAGGCTGGCCAGTTGATCGTTACCGTTGAAAATCAGGCTGATCCGTTCCTGTTGCCGCTCACCGCCACCTGGCTGAAGACTGTACAGATAGTCCCAGCGCTCAGGGTGAAAGGTGTCTGTCAGCAAGGGATTACCCATGATAAACCGTACTTGCCGCCGGGTCATTCCGGGGCGTAACTGGTCTATCATGTCTTGCGTGACGACATTGCCCTGTTGGATGTCGATTTTATAAACCCCGGGGAATGAACAACCGGCGAGTGCGAGCAGTCCCACGAAGGTGAAACTGGTTAGCAAGAGCTTGGTGTTTTGCATCGGTGGGCGACTTCCACTATCTTGGCTGGGACAACGTAAACCCCGATCATACCTGCATTAAGAGAAGCTGCGAAGCAGCGTCTGCGAGAAAGCTGACCATGGTTGAAAATAGCGAACTACGCAAAGCTGGACTTAAAGTGACCCTGCCACGGGTCAAGATCCTTCAAATGCTCGATTCTGCAGAGCAGCGCCACATGAGCGCGGAAGACGTCTACAAGGCGCTTATGGAGGCCAATGAAGACGTCGGTCTGGCGACGGTTTACCGTGTTTTGACTCAGTTCGAAGCAGCCGGGTTGGTGGTTCGCCACAACTTCGACGGCGGTCACGCCGTATTCGAACTGGCGGACGGAGGCCACCACGACCATATGGTCAACGTGGATTCCGGTGAAGTGATCGAATTTTTTCACAAAGGAATCGAAGAGCTTCAGAAACAGATCGTTGCCGAACACGGCTTCGAGCTGGTGGACCACAATCTGGTGCTCTACGTACGGAAGAAAAAGGCGTAAGTCTTTTTTTGAAACAAAACAAAGGCGACCTTCGGGTCGCCTTTGTTTCGTGTTGTTTGAGGTTGAATGGGCTGACACAGGATTGTGCTGTCGTCCGGGAGTGTGAGTCGGCCACTGTCAAGACTTCACGGCAACCACCATCTTCTTTGCATGGGCCAGCGACTCTTTCGTCAGGTCGATCCCGCCCAACATCCTCGCCACTTCTTCAACGCGCTCATTTTTCGTCAGCTTGGCCACTGCTGTGCGCGTCGCATCGCTCTCGCGTACTTTGTGCACGAACAAATGCTGATGCCCTTGGGCAGCCACTTGCGGCAAATGGGTCACGGTCATGACCTGACCACGCTCGCCGAGCCTGCGCAAGAGTTGGCCGACAATTTCCGCTGTAGGTCCACCGATACCCACGTCCACTTCGTCGAACACCAGTGTCGGTATGCGCGAGGTTTGCGCGGTGATCACCTGAATCGCCAGACTGATCCGCGACAGCTCACCGCCTGATGCCACTTTGGCCAGTGCTTTGAGCGGTTGACCGGGGTTGGCGCTGACCAGCAGTTCCACCTGCTCCAATCCATTGGGAGACAGCTCTTTATCTGTGTTCTGGCGCAGCTCGATATTGAAGCGCCCACCGGGCATGCCCAGCCGCTGGATCTCCTGCTCCACGGCCAAGGCCAGATCCGGGGCTGAGCGGTGGCGCAGGTCGCTCAGTTCACGTGCCTTTTCCTGATAATGGCGGGCGTATGCGCCCAGCTCATGCTCAAGGCGTTCGACGGCTTCGTCATTGGCGTTGAGTGTTTCAATCTCGTCCAGCAGCTTTTGATGCAGTGCCGGGACTTCGCTTGGCTGTATGCGGTGCTTGCGGGCCAGTGTGTAAATGGTGTCCAGGCGTTCTTCAATCTGTTGCAGGCGCGCGGGGTCGGCTTCGAAGCGATCAAGAAAGCGATTGATCTCGCCAACGGCTTCTTCAACCTGAATCTGAGCGCTAGAAAGCAGGTTCGTCGCTTCATTCAAGGCGTCGGGCGAGTTGTTCACGCTGGTCAACCGGTTGAGGCTGGCGGTCAGCGCATTCAGCGCGTTGCCTGAGTCGCTCTCGCTGCACAGCTCGACCACTTGTCGACAAATACCCAGTAGGCTTTCGGCGTTGGTCAGTGTGGTGTGTTCCTGTTCGAGCTGTTCCAACTCGTTTTCGCCCAGGCTCAACCCTTCGAGTTCTTCGAGCTGATAGCTGAGCAGTTGATGCTTGGCGCGCTGCTCGTCCCCGGAATTGGCGAGTCGCTCCAGTTCCTGACGTGTTTGCCGCCAGCGCTGGGCGGCCAGTTGAACCTGGCGTGCCAGCTCGGTCGCGCCTGCGTATTCGTCGAGCAGCCGACGATGGGTATCGGTCTTCAGGAGTGACTGGTGCTCGTGCTGGCTGTGTATATCGATCAGCAATTCACCCAGCGCTTTCAGGTCGCCCTGAGGGCAGGGCGTCCCGTTTATATAAGCGCGCGAGCGGCCTTCTGCCGTGATCACTCGGCGCAGAATGCACGGCCCATCTGTTTCCATATCGCGTTCGGCCAGCCAGTTGCGGGCTTCGGGGATGTCGGACACATCGAACGTTGCAAGGATATCTGCCTTGTCGGCACCCGGCCGCACGACACCGCTGTCGGCTCGATCGCCCAGAGTCAGGCCCAGAGCGTCGAGCATGATCGATTTGCCCGCGCCGGTCTCACCGGTAATCACGCTCATGCCTCGATCCAGTTCCAGATCGAGATGCTCAACGATGGCGTAGTTGTGTATGGACAGGTGCACCAGCATGCGGGCGGCTCCCAAGCGAATGGTCTGGTTATTTATACAGTGTTTTGCGTTGGGCTGACAATGCCCGTCCTTAGCTCGATTTGGCAGGTCTCGAACAGTTTTTAGCACTGAAACAGCGTTTTTGCGCCGCGTTTACAGCTGTCCGGCCATGTCGGAATATTTGTGGGGTTATTCGCCTGATCCTGCATGTCGCCCCCTTGAAGCCAAAAATTGCGGCCCCATATAGGCGGGCAGAAGCGTGAGTTGAGCTCACGGACGTTATTAGGAGGAGAAAACAATGGCTGACGAACAGAACCCGGATACGCAAGCTCAGGATCAGGCTGCAGAGGCGGCGACTTCTGGAGAGGATTTGGCAACCCGCGTGCAAGTGCTGGAAGAGCAACTGGCTGCGGCACAGGACCAGTCCCTGCGTGTCGCTGCGGATCTGCAAAACGTCCGCCGCCGCGCCGAGCAGGACGTAGAAAAAGCCCACAAGTTCGCGCTGGAGAAGTTCGCAGGCGACCTGCTGCCGATCGTCGACAGCCTGGAGCGGGGTCTGGACCTGTCCAACCCGGACGATGAAAGCATCCGTCCGATGCGTGAAGGCATCGAGCTGACGCTGAAAATGTTCAACGACACCCTCAAGCGTTATCAGCTGGAAGCCATCGATCCGCATGGTCAGCCGTTCAATGCCGAGCACCATCAGGCCATGGCAATGCAGGAAAGTGCAGACGTCGAGCCGAACAGCGTGCTCAAAGTGTTCCAGAAAGGTTATCAGCTCAACGGTCGTCTACTGCGCCCGGCCATGGTTGTGGTCAGCAAGGCACCGTCGCCTGTTGCACCGTCGATTGACGAGCAGGCTTGAAATCAGCTGAGTGAGCCCCATCTAAGGGCCATGGTTTAAAGAATTACCGCAATTTGTAAACGCAGTTGCGGCAACCCAATTAAAGTTTCGGGAGAGTCAAACATGGGCAAGATTATCGGTATCGACCTGGGGACCACCAACTCCTGCGTCTCGGTGCTTGAAAACGGCGTCGCCAAGGTCATCGAAAACGCCGAAGGCGCGCGTACCACTCCGTCGATCATCGCTTACGCGAACGACGGCGAAATTCTGGTAGGCCAGTCCGCCAAGCGCCAGGCTGTTACCAACCCGCACAACACCCTGTACGCGGTGAAGCGTTTGATCGGCCGTCGTTTCGAAGAGAACGTCGTACAGAAAGACATCGAGCTGGTGCCTTATAAAATCGTCAAGGCCGACAACGGCGACGCGTGGGTTGAAGCCAGCGGCAAGAAAATGGCACCTCCGCAAATTTCTGCGGAAGTCCTGAAAAAGATGAAGAAGACCGCCGAAGACTACCTCGGCGAAGCGGTCACCGAAGCGGTGATTACCGTTCCGGCCTACTTCAACGACAGCCAGCGCCAGGCCACCAAGGACGCCGGTCGCATCGCCGGTCTGGACGTCAAACGTATCATCAACGAACCGACCGCAGCCGCTCTGGCCTACGGCATGGACAAAGCTAAAGGCGACCACACTGTCATCGTTTATGACCTGGGTGGCGGTACTTTCGACGTTTCGGTCATCGAAATTGCCGAAGTCGATGGCGAGCACCAGTTCGAAGTGTTGGCCACCAACGGCGACACCTTCCTGGGTGGTGAGGACTTTGACATTCGTCTGATCGACTACCTCGTTGACGAATTCAAGAAAGAAAGCGGCATGAACCTCAAAGGTGACCCGCTGGCGATGCAGCGTCTGAAAGAAGCTGCTGAAAAAGCCAAGATCGAGCTGTCTTCCAGCCAGCAGACCGATGTGAACCTGCCGTACATCACTGCAGACGCCACCGGTCCAAAGCACCTGAACGTGAAGATTTCCCGTGCCAAGCTGGAGTCGCTGGTTGAAGACCTGGTGCAGCGCACCATCGAACCTTGCCGCATCGCACTGAAAGACGCCGGTATCGACGTTGGCGCGATCAACGACGTGATCCTGGTCGGTGGTCAGACCCGTATGCCGCTGGTTCAGAAAACCGTGACTGACTTCTTCGGTAAAGAAGCCCGTAAAGACGTCAACCCTGACGAAGCCGTTGCCATGGGTGCTGCGATTCAAGGCGCCGTTCTGGCCGGTGACGTGAAAGACGTTCTGCTGCTCGACGTCAGCCCGCTGACCCTGGGTATTGAAACCATGGGTGGCGTCATGACTGCGCTGATCGAGAAAAACACCACGATTCCGACCAAGAAATCGCAAGTGTTCTCGACTGCCGATGACAACCAGAGTGCCGTGACCATTCACGTGCTGCAAGGTGAGCGTAAGCAGGCTGCGTCCAACAAGTCGCTGGGCAAGTTCGACTTGGCCGAGATTCCACCAGCGCCACGCGGCGTGCCTCAGATCGAAGTGACCTTCGACATCGATGCCAACGGTATTCTGCATGTTGGCGCGAAGGACAAGGCGACTGGCAAAACTCAGTCGATCGTGATCAAGGCCAACTCCGGTCTGTCGGACGAAGAAATCCAACAGATGATCCGTGACGCTGAAGCGAACTCGGAAGAAGATCGCAAGTTCGAAGAGCTGGCTGCTGCCCGTAACCAGGGTGACGCGCTGGTTCACTCGACTCGCAAGATGGTCGCTGACGCGGGTGACAAGGTCACTGCTGAAGAGAAAACCGCGATCGAAGCCGCTGTCGTTGCGCTGGAAACTGCCGTAAAAGGCGACGACAAGGCTGCCATCGACGCGAAAGTCGAAGAACTGTCGAAAGTCTCCGCTCCAGTGGCGCAGAAGATGTACGCCGAGCAGGCCGAAAAGCCTGAAGCGGGCGCACAGGCTGCCCAGGAAGAACACAAGGCTGACGACGTTGTCGACGCTGAGTTCGAAGAAGTGAAAGATCACAAGTAAGCGCAGGTTTACTTGATCGCCGGTTGACCCCTTTTGAGTGGCCGCTGGTAGGATGTCGCCGCGCGGGGGCTTGCTCCCGCGTTGGTGTGTCTGGAATACGCAAAATTTCCGGGCTCGTGAGTTTGTTTTGCGGGCTTTGCGGCAAAGTCGGGGTGCTCCTGCAAACCGGCTTGTTCTGCCGCTTTACTCGGTCGATAGAAGGCCGTTGAACCAAAGACCAGGATCGTTGAATTGACGTGAGTTGGGTCCGGGCCTGAAAGGGGCTCAACGAGTTCGGCACGCTCAGGAGCGTGGTGCCGGACGTCCTCAAGAGTGCAGAAAACTTATGTCAAAACGTGACTATTACGAAGTATTAGGAGTGGAGCGCGGCTCCAGTGAGGCGGACTTAAAAAAGGCGTACCGTCGTCTCGCGATGAAATATCACCCTGACCGCAACCCGGGCGACAAGGCCTCGGAAGATGCGTTCAAGGAAGCCAACGAGGCTTATGAGGTGCTGTCCGACGCCAGCAAACGTGCGGCCTACGATCAGTATGGCCATGCCGCGACGGATCAGGGCATGGGCGGCGGTGGAGGTTTTGGCGGTGGCGCGAACTTCTCCGACATTTTTGGCGACGTGTTCAGCGATTTCTTCGGAGGCGGTCGTGCAGGTGGCGGTGGTCGCGGCGGCGCTCAGCGTGGTAGCGATCTGCGTTACACCCTTGAGCTGAACCTCGAAGAAGCGGTGCGGGGCACTACAGTCAGCATTCGCGTGCCGACATTGGTTAATTGCAAACCATGTGACGGCAGCGGCGCCAAGAAAGGCTCTTCTCCGGTTACGTGCCCAACCTGCGGTGGTATCGGTCAGGTTCGGATGCAGCAGGGCTTTTTCTCTGTTCAGCAGACCTGTCCGCGTTGCCACGGCAACGGCAAGATCATTTCCGATCCTTGCGATTCCTGCCATGGCGAAGGCCGGGTCGAAGAGTACAAGACGTTGTCGGTCAAGGTTCCGGCAGGCGTGGACACTGGCGACCGTATTCGTCTTTCCGGCGAAGGTGAGGCGGGTGTGCAGGGTGGGCCGACGGGCGACCTGTACGTTGTGATCAACGTGCGTGAGCACGACATCTTCCAGCGCGATGGCAAGCATCTGTATTGCGAAGTGCCGATCAGCTTCACCGACGCCGCATTGGGCGGCGAGCTGGAGGTGCCGACGCTGGATGGTCGCGTCAAATTGAAGATTCCGGAAGGCACCCAGACTGGCAAACAGTTCCGTTTGCGCGGCAAGGGCGTTGCACCGGTGCGTGGCGGTGGGCCGGGCGATCTGATGTGCCGTGTCGCAGTGGAAACCCCGGTTAATCTCAGCCGTCGTCAACGCGAGTTGCTCGAAGAGTTGCGTTCGTCGCTGGAGGGCGACAGTTCGCATTCGCCTAAAGCCAGTGGCTGGTTCGAAGGCGTGAAGCGTTTCTTCGGCGACCTCTAAGGAGCACTGCATGCGACGTATTGCTGTGATGGGCGCTGCCGGGCGCATGGGCAAAAATCTGATCGAGGCCGTGCAATTGCGCGCGCCTCAGGCGGGGTTGACGGCGGCGATCGTTCGGCCGGGTAGCACCATGATCGGTGCCGATGCGGGTGAGTTGGCCTCTCTGGGTCGGATTGGCGTGCAACTGACGGGTAATCTCGAACAGGTGCTGGACGAGTTCGATGTGTTGATCGACTTCACCCTGCCGGACGTGATGCTGAAAAATCTCGCGTTCTGTCGCAAGGCTGGCAAAGCCATGGTAATTGGCACGACGGGCTTGAATGCCGAGCAGAAGCAGACGCTGCTTGAGGCGGGCAAGGAGATTCCAATCGTCTTCGCCTCCAATTTCAGTGTTGGTGTGAACCTGTCGTTCAAACTGCTGCATCTGGCGGCGCGAGTGATGGGTGAAGATGCTGATATCGAAATCATCGAGGCGCATCACCGCAACAAGGTCGATGCACCTTCGGGGACTGCGGTCAGCATGGGTGAAGTGGTAGCCAAGGCGCTGGGTCGTGACTTGAGCAAAGTTGCCGTCTACGGTCGTGAAGGCCATACCGGCGTGCGCGAGCGCGAGACCATCGGCTTTGCAACTGTTCGCGGCGGTGAC
Organism: Pseudomonas sp. Pseu.R1; assembly: GCF_045764065.1. Classification (NCBI taxonomy): domain Bacteria; kingdom Pseudomonadati; phylum Pseudomonadota; class Gammaproteobacteria; order Pseudomonadales; family Pseudomonadaceae; genus Pseudomonas; species Pseudomonas sp. Pseu.R1. The sequence continues at coordinate 4,487,928 of NZ_JBJGEE020000001.1, forward strand.
GTGGTGGGTGATCACACCGTGCTGTTCGCTGCTGAGGGTGAGCGCCTGGAAATCACTCACAAGGCCTCAAGTCGCATGACCTTCGCCAAAGGTGCGGTGCGTGCAGCGCTATGGCTCGATGGCAAAGAAGCCGGTCTATACGACATGCAGGATGTGCTGGATTTGCATTGATCTGCCTTGTTTCGATCTGGTCGAATCACGCAACGAATCAGCAACAATGAAGGCAGGAGAGGGGTTTTCCCTGTATCCTGCCCGCAGTTTTGAACCGCTAAGCGATGTCCTGTCGCATTCTCCAGCCTTAAAGGCGTTTTAGCGGTGGATTAAAAAAGCCCTTTTCTGTAAGCTACAGCTTTAGTGTGTCCACTAAAAGCGCGCAGATAATTCGATGAAAAAAAGCGGGGTGACGTGTCAATACGTCATTCCGCTTTTTTACAACCTGCGATCGCCCTTTCAGGCTTTATTACGGGAGGTCTTCTTGACTAAGCCAGCCATACTCGCCCTTGCTGATGGCAGCATTTTTCGCGGCGAAGCCATTGGAGCCGACGGTCAAACCGTTGGTGAGGTCGTGTTCAACACCGCAATGACCGGCTATCAGGAAATCCTTACCGATCCTTCCTATGCCCAGCAAATCGTTACCCTGACTTACCCGCACATCGGCAATACCGGCACCACGCCGGAAGACGCCGAGTCCGACCGCGTGTGGTCGGCAGGTCTGGTGATTCGTGACCTGCCACTGGTAGCGAGCAACTGGCGTAACAAGATGTCCCTGGCTGACTACCTGAAGGCCAACAACGTCGTTGCCATCGCGGGTATCGACACTCGTCGTCTGACCCGCATCCTGCGCGAAAAAGGGGCGCAGGATGGTTGCATCATGGCCGGCGACAACATTTCCGAAGAAGCCGCCATCGCGGCAGCGCGGGGCTTCCCAGGCCTGAAGGGCATGGATTTGGCGAAAGTCGTCAGCACCCAGGAAAGCTACGAGTGGCGCTCCAGTGTCTGGAGCCTGCAGACTGACAGCCATCCTGAGATCGCAGCCTCCGATCTGCCATACAACGTGGTTGCGTACGACTACGGCGTTAAAACCAACATTCTGCGCATGCTGGTCGAGCGCGGCTGCCGCGTGACCGTGGTGCCTGCTCAAACACCCGCGAGCGATGTGCTGGCGCTGAATCCCGATGGCGTGTTCCTGTCCAACGGCCCAGGCGATCCTGAGCCTTGCGACTACGCTATTCAGGCCATCAAGGATGTGCTGGAAACCGACATCCCTGTCTTCGGTATCTGCCTGGGTCACCAACTGCTGGCTCTGGCCTCCGGTGCCAAGACTGTCAAGATGGGCCATGGCCACCACGGTGCCAACCATCCGGTTCAGGATCTGGACACCGGGGTCGTCATGATCACCAGCCAGAACCATGGTTTTGCAGTAGACGAAGCCACCCTGCCGAGCAACGTCCGCGCGATCCACAAATCGCTGTTCGACGGCACCCTGCAAGGTATCGAGCGCACCGACAAGGACGCCTTCAGCTTCCAGGGCCACCCTGAAGCGAGCCCGGGCCCTAACGACGTCGCGCCGCTATTTGATCGCTTTATCACAGCCATGGCCAAGCGTCGCTAAGCGGCTGACTTGCGACTGTAGCGAGCAGGTGGCTGCGGCAGCCGGATTCATCCGACAGCCTGCCCGGCCACCTCAGAGAATGTTCAAGACGGCTTGCCGACTGACACAGGATTCGAGTGACAACCCATGCCAAAACGTACAGACATTAAAAGCATCCTGATTCTTGGCGCTGGCCCGATCGTGATCGGCCAGGCCTGCGAATTCGACTACTCCGGCGCCCAAGCCTGTAAGGCCCTGCGCGAGGAGGGCTACCGCGTCATTCTGGTGAACTCCAACCCGGCTACCATCATGACCGACCCGGCCATGGCCGACGCCACTTACATCGAACCGATCAAGTGGGCGACCGTTGCCAAGATCATCGAGAAAGAGCGTCCAGACGCACTGCTGCCGACCATGGGCGGCCAGACCGCGTTGAATTGCGCATTGGACCTTGAGCGAGAAGGCGTTCTGGAGAAGTTCGGCGTCGAGATGATCGGTGCTAACGCCGACACCATCGACAAGGCTGAAGACCGCTCCCGTTTCGACAAGGCCATGAAAGCCATCGGTCTGGAGTGCCCGCGCTCGGGTATCGCCCACACCATGGAAGAGGCCAACGCCGTTCTCGAAAAACTGGGCTTCCCGTGCATCATCCGTCCGTCCTTCACCATGGGCGGTACTGGTGGTGGCATCGCTTACAACCGTGAAGAATTCGAAGAAATCTGCGCCCGTGGTCTGGACCTGTCGCCGACCAAAGAGCTGCTGATCGACGAATCCCTGATCGGCTGGAAAGAATATGAAATGGAAGTTGTCCGCGACAAAAAGGACAACTGCATCATCGTCTGCTCCATCGAGAACTTCGACCCGATGGGCGTGCACACCGGTGACTCGATCACCGTGGCTCCTGCGCAGACCCTGACCGACAAGGAATACCAGATCATGCGCAACGCCTCGCTGGCGGTGCTGCGTGAAATCGGTGTCGAAACCGGTGGTTCCAACGTGCAATTCGGTATCTGCCCGGACACTGGCCGTATGGTCGTGATCGAAATGAACCCGCGCGTATCCCGTTCCTCGGCGCTGGCTTCGAAAGCCACCGGCTTCCCGATCGCCAAGATCGCGGCCAAGCTGGCTATCGGTTACACCCTCGACGAACTGCAGAACGACATCACTGGCGGCCGTACCCCGGCGTCCTTCGAGCCTTCGATCGACTACGTCGTGACCAAGCTGCCACGTTTTGCCTTCGAAAAATTCCCGAAAGCCGACGCTCGCCTGACCACTCAGATGAAATCCGTGGGTGAAGTCATGGCCATCGGCCGTACCTTCCAGGAATCCTTGCAGAAAGCGCTGCGCGGTCTGGAAGTGGGTGCCTGCGGTCTGGACCCGAAAGTGGATCTGGCTGGCCCTGAAGCGAACAGCATCCTCAAGCGCGAGCTGACTGTGCCGGGCGCCGAGCGTATCTGGTACGTCGCCGATGCTTTCCGTGCGGGCATGACCCGTGACGAGATTTTCGCGCTGACTAACATCGACCACTGGTTCCTGATTCAGATCGAAGATCTGATCCAGGAAGAAGAGAAGGTCAAGACTCTGGCTCTGTCCTCCATCGACAAGGAGCTGATGCTGCGTCTGAAGCGTAAAGGCTTCTCTGACCAGCGTCTGGCCAAGCTGCTGGGCATCACCGACAAGAATCTGCGTCGTCATCGCCACAAGCTGGAAGTGCTGCCGGTCTACAAGCGCGTTGACACCTGCGCGGCCGAGTTCGCCACCGACACCGCCTATCTGTACTCCACGTACGAGGAAGAGTGCGAAGCCAATCCTTCGACTCGTGACAAGATCATGATTCTGGGCGGCGGTCCAAACCGTATCGGTCAGGGTATCGAGTTCGACTACTGCTGCGTACACGCCGCGCTGGCACTGCGCGAAGACGGCTACGAGACCATCATGGTCAACTGCAACCCGGAGACCGTCTCCACCGACTACGACACCTCCGATCGTCTGTACTTCGAGCCGCTGACGCTGGAAGACGTGCTGGAAATCTGCCGTGTCGAGAAGCCCAAGGGCGTCATCGTCCACTACGGCGGTCAGACTCCGCTGAAGCTGGCGCGCGCGCTGGAAGAGGCCGGTGTGCCGATCATCGGTACCAGCCCAGACGCAATCGACCGTGCCGAAGACCGCGAGCGCTTCCAGCAGATGGTTCAGCGCCTGAATCTGCTGCAGCCGCCAAACGCCACTGTTCGCAGCGAAGACGAGGCCATTCAAGCCGCAGGGGGTATCGGTTACCCGCTGGTCGTGCGTCCGTCGTACGTACTGGGTGGTCGTGCCATGGAGATCGTTTACGAGCTGGACGAGCTGAAGCGTTATTTGCGCGAAGCAGTCCAGGTCTCCAACGACAGCCCTGTTCTGCTCGACCACTTCCTGAACTGCGCCATCGAGATGGACGTGGATGCGGTCTGCGACGGCACTGATGTGGTGATCGGCGCGATCATGCAGCATATTGAACAGGCTGGCGTTCACTCGGGTGACTCGGCGTGCTCGCTGCCCCCTTACTCGCTGAGCAAGGACGTACAGGACCAGGTTCGCGAGCAAGTGCGTAAAATGGCGCTGGAACTGGGCGTCGTGGGCTTGATGAACGTGCAGTTGGCGCTGCAGGGCGACAAGATCTACGTGATCGAAGTCAACCCGCGTGCTTCCCGTACCGTACCGTTCGTTTCGAAGTGCATCGGCACGTCGCTGGCGATGATCGCTGCACGCGTCATGGCAGGCAAAACCCTTAAAGAGCTGGGCTTCACCCAGGAAATCATCCCGAACTTCTACAGCGTCAAAGAGGCGGTGTTCCCGTTCGCTAAATTCCCGGGCGTTGACCCGATCCTCGGCCCAGAGATGAAGTCGACGGGTGAAGTGATGGGGGTGGGTGACACCTTTGGTGAGGCGTTCGCCAAGGCGCAAATGGGCGCCAGCGAAGTGCTGCCGACCGGTGGTACTGCGTTCATCAGCGTGCGCGACGATGACAAGCCGCTGGTTGCAGGTGTTGCGCGTAACCTGATCGAGCTGGGCTTCGAAGTGGTTGCCACTGCGGGTACTGCGCGTGTGATCGAAGCCGCCGGCTTGAAGGTGCGTCGCGTCAACAAGGTGACCGAAGGTCGTCCCCACGTGGTCGACATGATCAAAAACGACGAAGTGTCGTTGATCATCAATACCACCGAAGGCCGTCAGTCGATCGCTGACTCTTACTCGATTCGCCGCAATGCGTTGCAGCACAAGATTTACTGCACGACGACCATTGCGGCGGGTGAAGCCATCTGCGAAGCGCTGAAATTCGGTCCGGAAAAAACCGTTCGTCGCTTGCAGGATCTGCATGCAGGACTCAACGCATGAGCATGACCAAATATCCAATGACCGTTCAGGGCGCTCGCGCCCTGGAAGACGAACTGAACCACTTGAGCAAGGTCGAGCGTCCGCGCCTGAGCCAGGCCATCGGTGAAGCGCGAGAGTTGGGCGACCTGAAGGAAAACGCTGAATACCATGCTGCCCGCGAAGAGCAGGGCATGGTTGAAGCGCGTATTCGAGATATCGAAGGTCGTCTGCAAAACTCGGTGGTGATTGACGTCACCACCATCGCTCACACCGGCAAGGTCATCTTCGGCACGACTGTCGATCTGGCCAATGTCGAAACCGACGAGCAAGTGAGCTATCAGATCGTGGGTGAAGACGAGGCCAATATCAAAATGGGCAAAATTTCAGTCGGTGCGCCGATTGCCCGGGCGATCATTGGCAAGGAAGAAGGCGATGTCGTGGCAATCAAGACCCCAAGTGGTCTGGTTGAGTACGAAATCGTAGAGGTCAAGCACATCTGACCCGCTGACTCGCAAGCTGCCCGTGGCGGGTGGCTTGCGAAGACGAGGTTCCGCTCAGGGCGCTCAATTCGCGCCCCTGAGAGGAATACCGTTACTTGTAACGGTGGATGTTGGACAGTTGTTTGTTCGGCTGCGGGTTCTTGCGGTAAATCAGTGCCATCTTGCCGATGGTCTGCACCAGCTCCGCACGACCCAGTTTGCACAGTTCATCGATCACCGCGCGACGGTCTTCGCGGTCTTCCAGTTTGATCTGAACCTTGATCAGTTCATGATCCACCAGTGCGCGCTCAAGCTCGGCCAGAACGCCTTCGCTCAGGCCATTGCCCGCGACCATCAGAACTGGCTTCAGGTCATGTCCAATGGATTTGTACTGTTTCTTCTGCTCGTTATTGAGCGGCATAATCTGACCCTTTTCGTCTGATTCTGTAAAATTGGCGGGCATTTTACCCGAGGGGCCGTGGCTCCGCCCAGTTAATCACGACCCTTTATCAGCGAGGTGCCCCGTGGCGCAGCGTTCCAAAAGCAGCCATAACTGGCTCAGAGAGCATTTCAACGACCCTTTCGTCAAACAGGCGCAGAAAGACGGCTACCGTTCGCGCGCGAGCTACAAACTGCTGGAGATCCAGGAGAAGGATCGCTTGATCCGGCCGGGCATGACCGTGGTCGATCTCGGTGCTGCGCCAGGAGGCTGGTCTCAAGTGACCAGTCGTCTGATTGGTGGTCAGGGGCGTTTGATCGCGTCCGACATCCTGGAAATGGACAGCATCCCCGATGTGACCTTCATTCAAGGGGACTTCACCGAGGACGAGGTTTTCAAACAGATCCTCGCGGCGATCGGTAATACGGAAGTAGACCTTGTGATTTCCGATATGGCCCCCAATATGAGTGGAGTGAGCGCAGTGGACATGCCACGCGCCATGTTCCTTTGTGAGCTGGCACTCGATCTTGCTGGTCGGGTTCTGCGTCCGGGTGGTGATTTCCTGATCAAGATCTTCCAGGGTGAAGGTTTTGACGCGTACCACAAGGAAGTTCGCAAAATGTTTGACAAGGTGCAGATGCGCAAACCCTCGTCGTCCCGGGATCGCTCTCGTGAGCAGTACTTGCTGGGGCGTGGTTTCAAGGGGGGTTATGAGGCGCAGGGCGGTTTTGAGTAAAGGCAATAGCTTTTTTCAAATGGCTTTATTCACGAACCGTAACGAACATCTTGCAGTCAAAGTTTCACAAAGGGTTACAGACACCGCCTGCCACGCCTGTAGGATCTGTAGTAAGTTAGGCCGGTGAATATCATGCGAGGCACGCTCCAGCCTGGCGCTTGCTTCAGAGGGTAGCTAATTGAACGATATGGCAAAGAATTTGATCCTGTGGTTGATCATCGCTGCGGTCCTGGTGACCGTGATGAACAACTTCTCCAGCCCGAACGAGCCGCAGACCCTCAACTACTCCGAGTTCATCCAGCAGGTGAAGGATGGCAAGGTCGAGAAAGTTGCCGTTGACGGCTACGTCATCACGGGCAAGCGCAGCGATGGTGATACCTTCAAGACCATTCGTCCGAACATTCCGGACAATGGTCTGATCGGTGATCTGGTCGACAACAACGTGGTGATCGAAGGTAAGCAGCCTGAGCAGCAAAGCATCTGGACTCAGTTGCTGGTTGCCAGCTTTCCGATCCTGGTGATCATTGCTGTCTTCATGTTCTTCATGCGTCAGATGCAAGGTGGCGCGGGAGGCAAGGGCGGGCCGATGAGCTTCGGTAAGAGCAAAGCGCGCTTGCTGTCCGAGGATCAGGTCAAGACCACTCTGGCGGACGTCGCCGGTTGTGATGAAGCCAAGGAAGAAGTGGGGGAACTCGTAGAGTTCCTGCGTGATCCGGGTAAATTCCAGCGTCTTGGTGGTCGTATCCCGCGTGGCGTCTTGATGGTCGGCCCTCCAGGTACTGGTAAGACCTTGCTAGCCAAGGCCATTGCCGGTGAAGCGAAAGTGCCGTTCTTCACCATTTCCGGTTCCGACTTCGTCGAGATGTTCGTGGGCGTGGGCGCAAGCCGTGTTCGCGACATGTTCGAACAAGCCAAAAAGCACGCGCCTTGCATCATTTTCATCGACGAAATCGACGCCGTCGGCCGCCATCGTGGCGCCGGTATGGGCGGTGGTCACGACGAGCGCGAGCAGACCCTCAACCAGTTGCTGGTCGAGATGGACGGCTTTGAGATGAACGACGGCATCATCGTGATCGCCGCCACTAACCGTCCTGACGTGCTCGACCCTGCACTGCTGCGTCCGGGCCGTTTCGACCGCCAGGTTGTCGTCGGGCTGCCAGACATTCGCGGTCGTGAGCAGATTCTCAAAGTGCACATGCGTAAAGTACCGATGGGCGATGATGTCAACGCAGCGGTGATTGCTCGCGGTACGCCAGGCTTCTCGGGTGCTGATCTGGCCAACCTGGTCAACGAAGCGTCGTTGTTTGCTGCTCGCGTCGGCAAACGCATCGTCGAGATGAAAGAGTTCGAGCTGGCAAAAGACAAGATCATGATGGGTGCTGAGCGCAAAACCATGGTCATGTCCGAGAAAGAGAAACAGAACACCGCGTATCACGAAGCAGGTCACGCCATCGTTGGGCGTGTCGTGCCTGAGCATGACCCTGTCTACAAGGTATCGATCATCCCTCGTGGTCGCGCTTTGGGCGTAACGATGTTCCTTCCGGAAGAGGATCGCTACAGCCTGTCCAAGCGAGCACTGATCAGCCAGATCTGTTCGTTGTACGGCGGTCGCATCGCTGAAGAGATGACGCTGGGCTTTGATGGCGTCACCACGGGCGCATCCAACGACATCATGCGTGCCAGCCAGATCGCTCGAAACATGGTGACCAAGTGGGGCCTGTCCGAAAAAATGGGGCCGTTGATGTATTCCGAGGAGGAAGACGGCGGCTACTTGGGGCGTGGTGGTGGCGGTCAGAACGCCAGCCTCTCGGGTGAAACGGCGAAGATGATCGACTCCGAAGTGCGCAGCATCATCGATCATTGCTACGGCACCGCCAAGCAGATCCTCACCGACAATCGCGACAAGCTGGACGCAATGGCTGATGCATTGATGAAGTACGAAACCATCGATGCCGAACAGATCGACGACATCATGGCCGGCCGTACGCCACGCGAGCCGCGTGACTGGTCGGGCGGTACCGGTAGCTCCGGAACGCCTACTGCGCCTGCAGGCCCACGTCCTGAAACGCCTATTGGCGGTCCAGCAGCTGATCACTAAGGCCTGACATGACTTCTACGCTGTACCCAACCCGGTTGCCTTGCGGCAACCGGGTTCTTGATTTGTCCCGGACGCACGTCATGGGAATCCTCAATATTACGCCCGACTCCTTTTCAGATGGTGGTCGCTTCGCGCAGCGCGATTTGGCGTTAAGCCATGCTGAAGCGATGGTCGCCGCTGGCGCCACGTTGATCGATGTGGGCGGTGAGTCCACTCGGCCGGGAGCTCGTCCGGTATCGCCGGTTGAAGAGCTTGAACGCGTCGCGCCGATCGTCGAAGCCATCGCCCGTGAGCTGGATGTGGTCATCTCTGTGGATACGTCCACCCCTGCCGTCATGCGGGAGACCGCGCGTCTCGGTGCGGGCTTGATCAACGATGTGCGTTCGTTGCAGCGCGACGGAGCGCTCGATGCTGCGGTCGCGACCGGCCTGCCTGTTTGCCTGATGCACATGCGCGGCGAGCCGACGGACATGCAAAACGACCCTCGTTATGACGACTTGGTCGGCGAGGTCTCCTCGTTTTTGCGCGAGCGTATGGATGCCTGTGCTGCAGCCGGGATTGCGGCGGAGAAAATCATCCTCGACCCAGGTTATGGCTTCGCCAAGACGCTGGATCATAACCTCAGCCTGTTCAAGCACATGGAGGCGCTGCACACGTTGGGGCGCCCATTGCTGGTAGGGGTTTCGCGCAAGAGCATGATTGGCAAAGTGCTGGACAAGCCAGTCGATCAGCGACTTTACGGCGCGCTTGCGCTGGCTGCGATGGCCATGATGCAGGGCGCAAAAATTTTACGTGTGCACGATGTGGCCGAAACTGTCGACGTGGTGCGGATGATTGCCGCTGTCGAATCGGCAAAATAAGAAGGCTGGAGCACCCATGACCAAGAAAAAATATTTCGGAACCGACGGCATTCGCGGTCGTGTCGGTCAATTCCCTATTACCCCCGATTTCATGCTCAAGCTGGGGTGGGCCGCCGGGATGGCGTTCCGCAAGATGGGCGCCTGCCGCATTCTGGTCGGCAAGGACACTCGCATCTCCGGTTACATGTTTGAGTCTGCGCTGGAGGCGGGTCTTTCGGCGGCGGGTGCCGACGTCATGCTGCTGGGGCCAATGCCGACACCGGCCATCGCCTATCTGACTCGCACCTTTCAGGCGCAGGCGGGCATCGTCATCAGTGCATCGCACAATCCGCATCATGACAACGGCATCAAGTTCTTCTCGGGCCAGGGCACAAAGCTGCCGGACGAGATCGAGATGATGATCGAAGAGTTGCTGGATGCGCCGATGACCGTGGTGGAGTCGGAAAAGCTCGGCAAGGTATCCCGCATCAATGACGCGGCGGGTCGCTACATTGAGTTCTGCAAAAGCAGTGTGCCGACGAGCACCAGCTTTGCAGGGCTGAAGCTGGTCGTCGATTGTGCACATGGCGCTACCTACAAAGTGGCGCCCAACGTGTTCCGCGAACTGGGCGCCCAGGTCACCGTGCTTTCGGCGGCACCGAACGGGCTGAATATCAACGACGATTGTGGCTCGACCCACATGAGCAACCTGCAGGCAACGGTTGTCGCTGAAAAGGCGGACCTGGGTATCGGTTTCGACGGCGACGGTGATCGCGTTCTGATGGTTGATCATACGGGGGCCGTGGTCGATGGCGATGAGCTGTTGTTCATCATCGCGCGGGATCTCCTGGAGCGTGGACGTTTGCAAGGTGGGGTCGTGGGCACCCTGATGAGCAACCTGGGTCTTGAGTTGGCCTTGGCAGACCTGAGCATTCCATTCGTGCGTGCCAATGTTGGTGACCGTTACGTCATCGCAGAATTGCTGGAGCGCAACTGGCAGATTGGCGGTGAAAACTCCGGCCACGTCGTCTGCTTCCAGCACACGACGACGGGCGATGCGATCATTGCAGCGCTTCAAGTGTTACTGGCCTTGAAACGCACGGGGCAGAGTTTGGCCGAGTCGCGTCTTGGCTTGAAGAAGTGCCCGCAAGTGTTGGTTAACGTCCGTTTTGAAGGCGGTAAGGTCGACCCGGTGCAGCATCCTGCCGTGAAAGAGGCGTGCGAGCGGGTTACGGCGGCGATGGGGGGGCGCGGGCGTGTCCTGTTGCGCAAGTCCGGCACAGAGCCGTTGGTGCGCGTCATGGTTGAGGGTGAGGACGAAATTCAGGTGGCGGGTTACGCCGATGAGCTTGCAAAACTGGTTGCTGAAGTTTGCGCCTGATTTTGGCTTGCCAGTGTTGAAACTGTTGGGTAACATCTGCGCCCACTTTGACCGACGAGGTACAGCATGCGTCGCCCTATGGTAGCTGGTAACTGGAAAATGCACGGTACCTGCGCCAGCGTCGCTGAGCTGGTTGAGGGTTTGGCGAATATGGCCATTCCTGAAGGTGTCGATGTTGCGGTATTCCCTTCGACCCTGCACATCAGCTTCGTTGCCGAGTGCTTTGAAGAGCATTCGATTTCTGTAGGTGCGCAGAACTGCGCGCACGAAGCAGGGCAAGGTGCGCTGACTGGAGAGGTATCGCCGAGTCAGTTGCAGGATGCAGGTTGCAAGCTGGTGCTTGTGGGGCATTCGGAGCGTCGCCAGATTATGGGCGAAGGCGACGAAACCCTGATCCGCAAATTCGCGGTGGCCCAGGCAAGCGGTTTGACGCCTGTGTTGTGCATCGGTGAAACGCTTGAGGAGCGTCAGGCAGGCAAAACGATTGAGGTGGTCGGGCGACAGCTTGATAGCGTCATCGAAGAGCTGGGCATTGATGCCTTTGTAAATGCGGTTATTGCCTACGAGCCAGTCTGGGCCATTGGTACCGGATTGACAGCCTCGCCCGACCAGGCGCAGGAAGTGCACGCAGCCATTCGTGCGCAGTTGGCTAAAGAGAATTCTGAAGTTGCGCAAGGTGTGCGGCTTCTTTATGGCGGCAGCGTGAAGGCGGCCAATGCGGTCGAGCTGTTCAGCATGCCGGATATCGATGGGGGCCTCATTGGTGGCGCTTCCCTGAATGCAGATGAGTTCGGTGCGATCATTCGTGCCGCGGGAAACTGAAAAAATGCTGGAAACAGTCGTAGTCGTTCTTCATCTGCTGGGTGCGCTGGGCGTTGTTGCTCTGGTATTGCTGCAGCAGGGTAAAGGTGCGGACGCTGGCGCGTCGTTCGGAGCAGGTGCATCAAATACTGTCTTCGGAAGCCAAGGTTCCTCTACCTTTCTTAGTAAGTTTACTGCTATACTTGCCGCCTGTTTCTTCTTGACCAGCTTAGGGTTAGGTTACTTTGCTAAAGAGAAAGCTCATCAGCTGACTCAAGTAGGTTTGCCAGATCCAGCGGTACTGGAAGTTAAACAAAAGCCGGCGACAGGTGATGTTCCGGTACTGGAAGGTCAGCAGAAGCCAGCCGCTACTCCAGCTGATGTTCCTGCCGCTCCAGAACAGAAGTAATACGGGATTCGCAGTTGATATTGGGGCTGCAAAAGAGTTGTAATGCCGAGGTGGTGGAATTGGTAGACACGCAACCTTGAGGTGGTTGTGCCCATAGGGTGTAGGGGTTCGAGTCCCCTTCTCGGTACCAATTAACAAGGCAGCCCGCAGTAGCGGGCTTTCTTGTAGGTGGATGTGTTGGATTGACCCAAAACGGGTTCGGTCGTATACTTCCGCCCCAGCTTTGTCGCGGGGTGGAGCAGTCTGGTAGCTCGTCGGGCTCATAACCCGAAGGTCGTTGGTTCAAATCCAGCCCCCGCAACCAGTTTTAGCGGAGCCCCTTTTCAGGGGCTTTTTGTTAGCTGGACACTTTATGACGCCGCTGTTCAACGGCGTTTTTCATGATGGGCGCTTCGCCCATTTTTTATTTGCACAGCATGCACGAGGGGGTTCAGGTGTCGAGCAAGCTAGAACAGTTGCAGGCCTTGTTGGCCCCGGTGGTCGAGGGCCTAGGCTATCAATGTTGGGGGATTGAATTCATCTCCCAGGGCCGGCATTCGTTGCTGCGCATTTATATCGATAAAGAAGGTGGGATCCTGGTGGACGACTGCGAAGAAGTCAGCCGTCAGGTCAGTGGTGTTCTGGACGTCGAAGATCCGATCAGTTCTGAATATACCCTCGAAGTTTCCTCTCCTGGCATGGATCGCCCGCTGTTCACCCTTGAACAGTTTGCCTCGCATGTCGGGGAGCAAGTGAAAATAAAGCTGCGCTCGCCTTTTGAAGGGCGACGTAACTTTCAAGGTCTTCTCCGCGGGGTGGAGGAGCAGGATGTCGTGGTGCAGGTGGATGCCCATGAGTACCTGTTGCCGATCGATCTGATCGACAAGGCCAACATTATTCCCACGTTTGACTGAGACGTGCCAGATACTGCGGATCCCGCGGATCCAATGGCTTGCGAAAGGCGAGGCGTACGATGAGCAAAGAAGTACTGCTGGTTGTTGAGTCGGTATCCAATGAAAAAGGCGTACCGGCCGGCGTGATTTTTGAAGCGCTTGAAATTGCTTTGGCCACGGCCACTAAAAAGCGTTTCGAGGACGAAGTGGACCTGCGTGTGGAGATCAATCGCCACACGGGTTCATATGAGACTTTCCGTCGCTGGACAGTCGTCGAAGAAGACGATCTTGATGACCCAGCCATCGAAACCTGGCCAAGCAAGGTTGCGCAAACGCATCCTGGCGCCAAGGTTGGCGATGTCGTGGAAGAGAAAATCGAGTCCATCGAGTTTGGTCGCATCGCTGCGCAGACTGCCAAGCAAGTCATCGTGCAGAAGGTTCGTGAAGCCGAACGTGCTCAAGTCGTGGATGCTTATCGCGAGCGTCTGGGCGAAATCATTTCCGGTACTGTTAAAAAAGTTACACGTGACAATGTCATCGTCGACTTGGGTAACAATGCCGAGGCGCTGCTGGCGCGTGAAGACATCATTTCGCGGGAGACTTTCCGCGTCGGCGTCCGCGTCCGTGCACTGCTCAAAGAGATCCGTACTGAAAACCGCGGCCCTCAGCTGATTCTGTCGCGCACCGCGCCAGAGATGCTGATCGAGCTTTTCCGGATTGAAGTTCCGGAAATTGCCGAGGGGCTGATCGAGGTGATGGCTGCCTCTCGCGATCCTGGATCGCGTGCAAAAATCGCAGTTCGCTCCAAGGACAAACGCATTGACCCGCAAGGCGCCTGCATCGGCATGCGCGGCTCGCGTGTTCAGGCTGTTTCCGGTGAGCTGGGCGGTGAGCGTGTGGATATCGTGCTGTGGGACGACAACCCGGCACAGTTCGTCATCAACGCCATGTCGCCTGCCGAAGTGGCAGCGATCATCGTTGATGAAGACGCCCATGCCATGGATATCGCTGTAGGTGCAGACAATCTGGCCCAGGCGATTGGCCGCGGTGGTCAGAACGTCCGTCTTGCCAGTCAACTGACCGGCTGGACTCTTAACGTGATGACCGAATCGGACATCCAGGCCAAGCAGCAAGCGGAAACCGGCGACATCCTGCGCAATTTCATCGACGAGCTGGAAGTCGACGAAGAACTGGCTCAGGTGCTGGTAGACGAAGGCTTCACCAGCCTGGAAGAGATTGCCTACGTACCGTTGGAAGAAATGCTCAACATCGACGGCTTTGACGAAGACATCGTCAACGAGCTTCGTGCTCGTGCCAAGGATCGTTTGTTGACCAAAGCCATCGCTACTGAGGAAAAGCTGGCAGACGCCCATCCGGCCGACGACCTGCTCTCGCTTGAGGGTATGGACAAGGATTTGGCGATGGAACTGGCGGTGCGCGGCGTGATTACCCGCGAAGACCTGGCCGAGCAGTCTATTGATGATCTGCTCGACATCGACGGCATTGACGATGATCGTGCCGGCAAGTTGATCATGGCCGCCCGAGCCCATTGGTTCGAGTAAGTAAATGCGGCCTGAGGAGAGAAGTGCATGACGCAAGTCACGGTGAAAGAACTGGCCAAAACGGTCGACACACCGGTAGAGCGCCTGCTACAGCAGATGCGTGAGGCAGGTCTGCCGCACACCGCCGCCGAGCAAGTTGTGACCGATAACGAAAAGCAAGCCCTGTTGACGCACCTGAAAAGCGGCCACAAGGCAAAAGTGGAAGAGCCGCGCAAGATTACGTTGCAGCGCAAGACCACCAGCACCCTGCGCGTTGCCGGCAGCAAAAGCATCAGCGTTGAAGTGCGCAAGAAGAAAGTCTTCGTTCAGCGTAGCCCGGAAGAGATTGAAGCCGAGCGCAAACGCGAGCAGGAAGAGCGTCGTGCGGTAGAAAATGCCGCACGTCAAAAGGCTGAAGAAGAAGCCCGTCTGCGTGCCGAAGAAGAAGCGCGCCGTCAGCCCGCTCCTGCTCCGGAAGTCGTTGAGGCGGTCGCACCCGCGCCAGAGCCTGAGCCAGCGCCACGTGTCGTGGACGAGCCTGTCGAGGACGCACCTGTTGCGGCGCCGGCGCCGACTGCCGATGCTCGCAAGAAAGACGAGCCGCGTCGTCCTGATCGCACGCGCAACGATGAAAGCAATCGTCGCGGTGGCGGTGATGGCGAGCGCAAGAATGCCCCGCATCGTGCTTCCGTTAAGGAAAAGGCACCTGCGCCGCGCGTTGCTCCGCGCACCACGGACGAAGAAAGCGACGGTTTCCGTCGGGGCGGCCGTGGCGGTGGCAAGGCCAAACCGAAGAAACGCAACGCTCACGGCTTCCAGAACCCGACCGGTCCTGTGATTCGTGAAGTGAAGATCGGTGAGACCATCACTGTGGGTGATCTCGCCCAACAGATGTCGGTCAAGGCTGCCGAAATCATCAAGTTCATGTTCAAGCTGGGTACTCCGGCGACCATCAACCAGGTACTGGATCAGGAAACTGCCCAGCTGGTTGCTGAAGAGCTGGGCCACAAGGTCACTCTGATCAGTGATACCGCGCTGGAAGATTCTCTGGCCGAGTCGCTGAAGTTCGAAGGCGAAGCAGTCCCTCGCGCGCCGGTTGTGACCGTCATGGGGCACGTTGACCATGGTAAGACCTCGCTGCTCGACTACATCCGTCGCGCCAAGGTTGCTGCTGGCGAAGCCGGTGGTATCACCCAGCACATCGGTGCGTACCACGTTGAAACCGACCGTGGCATGGTGACGTTCCTCGACACCCCAGGTCACGCCGCGTTTACCGCCATGCGTGCCCGTGGTGCCAAGGCGACCGATATCGTGATTCTGGTGGTCGCAGCGGACGACGGTGTGATGCCGCAGACCGTTGAAGCCGTGCAACACGCACAGGCCGCCGGTGTTCCGTTGGTTGTCGCGGTCAACAAGATCGACAAGCCTGGCGCAGACATGGACCGTATCCGCAGTGAACTGTCGGTTCACGGCGTAACGTCCGAAGACTGGGGTGGTGATACTCCATTCGTTCCGGTCTCCGCGAAAATGGGTACCGGCGTTGACGAACTGCTTGAGGCTGTGTTGCTGCAGGCCGAAGTTCTGGAACTGACTGCCACTCCATCGGCGCCTGGCCGTGGTGTTGTGGTCGAGTCCCGTCTGGACAAGGGCCGCGGTCCTGTTGCTACGGTTCTGGTTCAGGACGGTACACTGCGCCAGGGCGATATGGTTCTGGTTGGCTCCAACTACGGTCGCGTTCGTGCCATGCTCGACGAGAACGGCAAGCCTATCAAGGAAGCCGGTCCGGCCATTCCGGTCGAGATCCTCGGCCTGGACGGTACCCCGGATGCGGGCGACGAGATGAGCGTGGTTGCTGACGAGAAGAAAGCCCGTGAAGTGGCTCTGTTCCGTCAAGGCAAGTTCCGCGAGGTCAAACTGGCCCGCGCTCACGCCGGCAAGCTGGAAAACATCTTCGAGAGCATGGGGCAGGAAGAGAAGAAGACGCTCAACATCGTCCTCAAATCTGACGTCCGTGGTTCTCTGGAAGCGTTGCAAGGCGCCTTGAATGGTCTGGGTAACGACGAAGTACAAGTGCGTGTAGTGGGCGGCGGCGTTGGTGGTATCACCGAGAGCGATGCCAACCTGGCGCTGGCTTCCAACGCTGTTCTGTTCGGCTTCAACGTGCGTGCTGACTCTGGCGCGCGCAAGATCGTCGAGCAGGAAGGTCTGGACATGCGTTACTACAACGTCATCTACGACATTATCGAAGACGTCAAGAAAGCCCTCACCGGTATGCTTGGCAGCGACGTTCGGGAGAACATCCTGGGTATTGCCGAAGTTCGTGACGTGTTCCGCTCGCCGAAATTCGGTGCAATCGCCGGCTGTATGGTCGTCGAAGGTACTGTTTACCGTAACCGTCCGATCCGCGTACTGCGTGAAGACATCGTTATCTTCGAAGGCGAGCTGGAATCCCTGCGCCGCTTCAAGGATGACGCTTCCGAAGTGCGTAATGGCATGGAGTGCGGTATCGGCGTCAAGAGCTACAACGACGTCAAGGTCGGCGACAAGATCGAAGTCTTCGAGAAAGTCCAAGTGGCTCGCAGCCTCTAAATCGCGAGCCTCAAGCGTCATGACAGCTACCCTGTGCCAGCACTTGGCGGATGTCATGAGCGCTCAACGCAACGCCCGGTCCGGCTTTAGCCAGGCCGGGCGTTTGCCGCTTTCAGACCCTCCGGCTTTTGCTGCGGGTCAGTACAGGTAACAAGACATGGCAAAAGAATACAGCCGTACCCAACGTATCGGCGATCAGATGCAGCGCGAACTGGCGCAACTGATCCGACGTGAAGTCAAGGACCCGCGCGTGGGTCTGGTCACCATCACTGCTGTCGACGTGAGCCGCGATGTCGGTCACGCGAAAATCTTCATCACCGTGATGGGGCAGGATGGCGCCGAAGACATCGCTCAGACCCTCAAGGTGTTGAACTCCGCCGCAGGCTTCCTGCGCATGCAACTGGGTCGTGAAATGAAGCTGCGCAGTGTGCCTCAATTGCATTTCCACTATGACGAAAGCGTCTCCCGTGGTGCGCACCTGTCGGCGTTGATCGAGCGCGCGGTGGCCGAGGACAGTCAGCACGAACCCGCTGCCAAGCCAGACGATTCGAAGGAGTAACGGCGTGGCTCAGGTCAAGCGTATCCGTCGCAACGTCAGCGGCATCATCCTGCTCGACAAGCCGCTGGGCTTCACCTCCAACGCGGCCTTGCAGAAGGTGCGCTGGTTGCTCAACGCGGAAAAGGCCGGGCACACTGGCAGTCTCGATCCACTGGCCACTGGTGTTTTGCCGCTGTGCTTCGGTGAGGCGACCAAGTTTTCCCAATACCTGCTCGATTCCGACAAGGGCTACGAGACCCTGATGCAGTTGGGCAAAACCACGACGACAGCCGACGCTGAAGGTGAGGTGTTACAAACTCGTCCCGTGACCGTTGGTCGCGCCGAAATCGAGGCCGTTTTGCCTGAATTTCGTGGAGAAATCAGTCAGATACCGCCCATGTACTCCGCGCTCAAACGTGATGGCCAGCCGTTGTACAAGCTGGCTCGCGCAGGGGAAGTGGTGGAGCGCGAGGCGCGTTCTGTTACTATTGCGCGCCTGGAATTGCTGGCGAGTGAAGGCGAGACCGCCCGGTTGTCGGTCGGTTGCAGCAAAGGCACCTATATACGGACCCTCGTGGAAGATATTGGTGAAAAACTGGGCTGTGGAGCCTACGTCGCAGAATTGCGTCGTACACACGCCGGACCTTTCACGCTGGCCCAGACGGTCACGCTGGAAGAACTGGAAGCCGTGCACGCCGAAGGCGGCAACGAAGCGGTCGATCGTTTCCTGCTGCCTTCTGACAGCGGGTTGCAGGACTGGCCGTTGTTGAAGTTTTCCGAGCACAGTTCGTTTTACTGGTTGCACGGGCAACCCGTCCGCGCACCGGATGCGCCGAACTTCGGCATGGTGCGGGTACAGGATCATCAAGGACGCTTCATCGGAATCGGTGAAGTGAGTGAAGACGGGCGCATTGCGCCGCGTCGACTGATTCGGTCAGAGTGACCGGACCCGTCGAGTCGGGATATCCTGACGCGGCGGTATGAGGATGGCTGTCAACAGGCACGGTCACTCCTCCTTTTTTAATACGGGAGCTGCTCCCGGCCTGTTGAAACCGCTCTCACGAATGGTTTCCCGAAATAAGGAATGCCCACATGGCACTCAGCGTTGAAGAAAAAGCTCAGATCGTAACCGACTACCAGCAAGCTGCCGGTGATACTGGTTCGCCAGAAGTGCAAGTTGCACTGCTGACCGCCAACATCAACAAGCTGCAAGGCCACTTCAAGGCCAACGGTAAAGACCACCACTCCCGTCGTGGTCTGATCCGCATGGTAAACCAGCGTCGTAAGCTGCTGGACTACCTGAAAGGTAAGGACGTTAACCGTTACAGCACCCTGATCGGTCGTCTGGGTCTGCGTCGCTAATAACGCCGCAGTTAGAGGTTGGTTGTTCGTCATGTCCCGCAGGTGTTTTTTGCCGGTGGGCTGGCGGGCTCCCAGCCTCTAGTTTTATCTGGCGTAGCGGTTGGGTCCGATTCCCACCGATACCCAAGAATTCGCAAGAAACCAGTTCCCCCAAGAGCCACAAAGAAGGTAGGAAACCGTGAACCCGGTAATCAAGAAGTTTCAATTCGGTCAGTCGACCGTCACTCTGGAGACAGGCCGAATCGCCCGTCAGGCTTCTGGTGCGGTATTGGTCACCGTTGACGATGACGTCACCGTTCTCGTGACCGTCGTTGGCGCCAAGCAAGCAGACGCGAGCAAAGGCTTCTTCCCTCTGTCCGTTCACTACCAGGAAAAGACCTACGCTGCGGGCAAGATCCCTGGTGGTTTTTTCAAGCGTGAAGGCCGCCCTTCCGAGAAGGAAACACTGACGTCGCGTCTGATCGACCGTCCGATCCGCCCACTGTTTCCCGAAGGCTTCATGAACGAAGTGCAGGTTGTCTGCACCGTCGTTTCCACCAGCAAGAAAACCGATCCGGACATCGCCTCGATGATCGGTACTTCGGCTGCACTGGCTATCTCCGGCATTCCTTTCGATGGCCCGATCGGCGCTGCACGCGTGGCATTCCACGAAAGCACCGGCTACCTGTTGAACCCAACCTACGAGCAACTGAAAGCTTCGAGCCTGGACATGGTCGTTGCTGGTACCGAAGAAGCGGTACTGATGGTTGAATCCGAAGCCAAAGAACTGACCGAAGACCAGATGCTGGGCGCTGTCCTGTTCGCCCACGACGAATTCCAGGCCGTGATCAAGGCAGTCAAGGAGCTGGCGGCCGAAGCAGCCAAGCCAACTTGGACCTGGGCTCCTCAGGCCGAGGCTACCGAACTGCTGGGCGCTATCCGCTCCGAATTCGGTGCGGCCATTTCCGAGGCCTACACCATCACCGTCAAGGCTGATCGTTACGCACGTCTGGGCGAGCTGAAGGATCAAGTCGTTGCCAAACTGGCCGTTGAAGAAGGCAGCCCGTCCGCTTCCGAAGTCAAAGCCGCTTTCGGTGAAATCGAATACCGCACCGTTCGCCAGAACATCGTTGATGGCAAGCCACGTATCGACGGTCGTGACACTCGCACCGTACGCCCGCTGAACATCGAAGTTGGCGTTCTGCCGAAGACCCACGGCTCGTCCCTGTTCACCCGTGGTGAAACTCAGGCGCTGGTCGTTGCAACCCTCGGTACTGCCCGTGACGCGCAACTGCTGGACACCCTCGAAGGCGAGAAGAAAGACCCCTTCATGCTGCACTACAACTTCCCTCCTTTCTCGGTGGGCGAGTGTGGTCGCATGGGTGGTGCGGGTCGTCGTGAAATCGGTCACGGCCGTCTGGCTCGCCGCTCGGTCCAGGCCATGCTGCCATCGGCTGACGACTTCCCGTACACCATTCGCGTGGTATCGGAAATCACTGAATCCAACGGTTCCAGCTCCATGGCGTCGGTCTGCGGTGCCTCTCTGGCACTGATGGACGCGGGCGTTCCAATGAAGGCGCCGGTTGCCGGTATCGCCATGGGTCTGGTTAAAGAAGGCGAGAAATTCGCCGTTCTGACCGACATCCTGGGTGACGAAGACCACTTGGGCGACATGGACTTCAAAGTGGCCGGTACTGCCAAAGGCGTTACCGCGCTGCAGATGGACATCAAGATCAAAGGCATCACCGAAGAGATCATGGAGATCGCTCTGGGCCAGGCCTTGGAAGCTCGCCTGAACATCCTCGGTCAGATGAACAATGTCATCGGCCAGTCGCGTTCCGAGCTGTCGGCAAACGCTCCGACCATGATTTCGATGAAAATCGACACCGACAAGATCCGTGACGTCATCGGCAAAGGCGGCGCGACCATTCGTGCCATCTGCGAAGAAACCAAGGCTTCGATCGACATCGAAGACGACGGCTCGATCAAGATCTTTGGTGAAACCAAGGAAGCGGCGGAAGCAGCGCGTCAGCGCGTTCTGGGCATCACTGCCGAGGCCGAAATCGGCAAGATCTACGTTGGTAAGGTTGAGCGCATTGTCGACTTCGGCGCATTCGTCAACATCCTGCCTGGCAAAGACGGTCTGGTACACATCTCCATGTTGAGCGACGCTCGCGTTGAGAAAGTCACCGACGTGCTGAAAGAAGGTCAGGAAGTCGAAGTGCTGGTACTGGACGTGGACAACCGCGGTCGTATCAAGCTGTCGATCAAAGACGTCGCTGCAGCCAAGGCGTCGGGCGTTTAATCGCACGCAGTCTGCGCTGTAAAGAAAAGGCCCTTCGGGGCCTTTTTTTATGGGTGCGTCGCACGCCTGTCTTTGGCCGACTTTGCTGATGGCAGCGATCTCCAGTTCGCCACCGTCGGCATGCTCAATCAACATAAATTTCCTCAACGTTATTAATGGCTTACCTCTAAAAGCCATCGTCGAACTTGCATCTTGCACGCGGAACTTTTTCATTCCGGGCAATCTGCACGATAGAGGCGGATCCATTAAAACGTAACCTATTGAATTTAATGGAAAAATATTCTTTGCCCAATCTGGCACAGCGCTTGCGATATATCCGGTAACCCTGCAACCCACGAGGTGGGTGCAGATTCTGAGAAAAACAGGAGTTACTCGTATGAAGAAGTTCGCTATCGCTGCTGCTGCCACCGCTCTGACCCTGACCATGGCCAACGTAGCCATGGCTGAAACCTCCACTCAGGCGCCAATGCAGGTTGCGGCAGGTGAAGTCACCAAAGCCAAAGAAGCCACTTCCGATACCTGGATCACCACCAAGGTCAAATCCGACTTGCTGACCGAGAAGGGCATTCCAGGTTCCGACATCAAGGTTGAGACCAACAAAGGCGTGGTATCCCTGTCGTCGACCGTAGCGGTCTCCGAAACACAGAAAAAACTGGCAGTGGATATCACCAAAAAAATCAAAGGCGTTAAAGCTGTCTCGGCAGATGGCCTGAAAGCCGAGTAATTCGATTCTCAAGGACCGTAGAAACGGATGATTGACGGCCAGGGAGGCCGTTGGTCAGTTGATTCAAGGTTCATGCGAAGGCCATAAGGATGTGGCCATTACAAGCCCTGGCGCCCGCGCCGGGGCTTGTTCTATTTCTATCCGTACAATTACTCATCTTCGACACAATTGAGCACATTCGCTCAAGTTTTCCTTCTCTGGCAGCGCTAGGCTGCTTCACCATAGGCTTCTTGTGCTCCCCTGACTTCTATACCAGGGTGCAATGGAAGACCGTTGTTCTCTCACATTATTATTCGGTTCTGCGCCGTCCTGGCGCGGAGGTGTTCGCAGGCACTCATCGCCTGTGACAAAACTTGCGCTGCCGTACCAATGATTCACAACAAGGCAAAACTGTCGCAATGAATACGCTTCCCGCTGCATCACCGGCAGCTTCCCGCGTCGAGGTCTCGTCCAGCATCTGGTTGCTGCGAGTCGGGGCGATGATGTTGACGGTGATCATCTTTCTGATCGACTGGCTCAGTTCGCTCGACGTGGCCATTGCCGTACTTTATGTCGCGGTTATCTTGCTGTGCGCCGACGTGTTCTCTCGTAAAAGCGTTGCAGCCGTGTCCACAGGCTGCGGCTTGCTCACGTTAATGGCGTTTCTGTTATCCCATGGCACCGAATGGCTGGTCCCGCCGTTTGCCCGTTGTCTGGTCAGCCTGTGTGCCATCGCGATCACAGCGTTTCTGGCGTTGAAGAACATGGCGTCGCGGGACGCGCTTCAGGCCCAGATTCATTTGTTGCACCGCAGTGAGGCCTTTTTGGCCGGTGCTCAGCGGTTGAGCTTGACGGGCAGTATCGGTCTGAAAATGCCCAGCGCACACATGTACTGGTCTGACGAGGCGCGACGCATTTTCCAGTTCGATGAGTCGCTGCAACCGACGCTTGAATACATGATGAGCCGCACGCACCCGGACGACATCGAGGACCTGAAGTCCCTCATCGAGCAGGCCTACGCTCGGCACGCGAACATGGAGGCGGAATTTCGGCTGCTGATGCCTGACGGGTCCTGCAAGTCGGTCCGAATGCTGGCTCAGCAGGTGCAGGATGCGTGCGGAGGTTGCGAGTACATCGGCGCGCTGATGGACGTTACCGCCGCGAAGAATGCGGAAGAGGCGCTTCATCGCTCGCAAAGTCAACTGGCCCACGTCACACGGGTCACCACATTGGGCGAGATGGCCGCGTCGATTGCCCATGAAGTCAACCAGCCGCTGTCTGCCGTGACCACCAACGCGGAAGCCGGGTTGCGCTGGCTGAATCGCGAGGTGCCGAATCTGGGCGAAGTTCGCAGTGCCATCGAGCGGATTAAAAGCGAAGCGCATCGGGCCAGTGAGGTCATTCGGCGTATTCGCACGCTATCGCGCAAGACCGATCCGCAGCATGTTCAGATTGATCTGCATGATGTGTTGCACGAGTCCGTCGAACTGGTTCGGCGAGAAGTGATACGCCATCGCGTGAGCCTGGTGTTGTGCCCTGTGGATGAACCTGTCTGGGTTAAAGGCGATCGGGTGCAGTTGCAGCAGGTCATCATCAATCTGCTGATCAACGCGATGCAGGCGATGTCGGGGATGCACGGCAAGGAGCGCGCACTGTCCGTGCAACTGAGCAAGGGCGAGGGTGGTGAGGTGACGCTGTGCCTTCAGGACAACGGCCCCGGCATTTCAGCGCAGAACCTGCCCAATCTGTTCAATCCGTTTTTCACCACCAAACCGGAGGGGATGGGCATGGGCCTGTCGATCTGCCGCTCGATCATTGATGCCCATGGCGGGCGTATCTGGGCCGAAAGCGAGCTGGGCCATGGCGCCAGCCTGAATTTTTCACTCCCAACCTGTGAACCGGTGTTGTCATGAGTGCCCCTGACCTGAGTCCGATGGTGTTCGTCGTTGACGACGATCCGGCCATACGCGCGGGGCTCGATAGCCTGCTGCGTTCGGTAGGAATGCGCGTTCACACCTACGCGTCGGGCGCCGAGTTTCTAAAGCATCCTTTCGAGGACGTTCCGGCGTGCCTGATTCTGGATGTGCGCCTCCAGGGCGAAAGCGGTCTCGATTTTCAGGTGCGTCTGGCAGACATGAAAGTGTCGATGCCCATCGTGTTCGTGAGTGGGCACGGCGACATCGCGATGTCAGTGAAGGCCATGAAAGCCGGCGCGCTGGATTTTCTGGTCAAGCCTTACCGCGAGCAGGATTTGCTGGATGCCGTGTCGCTGGCGCTGCAACAGGATGCCCGTCGTCGCGAGAGTGGCAAGGCATCGGCGCAATTGCAGGCCCGTTATCAGACCCTGACCGCTCGTGAGCAGGAGGTCATGGCGTACGCGGTGACCGGTTTGATGAACAAGCAGATCGCCGCCGAAATGGGGTTGAGCGAGATCACGGTGAAGATTCATCGCGGGCATGCGATGAAGAAGATGCAGGCTCGCACATTCGCGGATCTGGTGAAGATGTCGCAAACCCTCGAAGGTGTTTGAGCAGGCCTCATACCTGAGTATGAAGGGGTCAGTCTGATAGCTAATCGGCATTATTGGACGGCAGTGATAATTTCTTTCCATCGATCCTGAATGTTTCGTTCAGGCCATCGCCCATCTTTCCCGAGCCCTATCGATGACTGACTACACCGCATCCGTGACCGGGCCGCGAGCCGCCTTTGTATCGCTTCCGACGCCCTCGAAAACGAAAGCCCCCACGCTTGAATTTCATCTTTGGCTCTGGGGCGGGCTGGCGCTTGCGATCATTCTGTTGCTCGGCGCGTTGTTGGGGTTGCTGCATCAGCAGGCGCAGCGCCAGGCGATCTCCGACGTGGGGAATTTGAGCCGCATTCTGGAAGCGCGCTTGAGCAATACGCTTCGGGATGTGCCACTTGACCTGCAAAGTATTCCACTGGAAAAGGTGCTCGACGTCATCCGCGAGGTGGACGTCGGTGCCCACGGCGTCATCATGTTGCGTCGTACGGATTACGCGCAGGACGTGCTTCGAATTCCACCCGCGCCCTTTGATGGCGCGCCCCCTTCAGGCAGCGACAAGATCGGGCGTCTGCTGGCCGAGAACGTCAAGGATGGCACGCTGCTCACGCGTTCTCGTGTCGACGGCATCAAACGCTTGTACAGCTTCAGGCGCGTTGGTGATTTGCCGTTGGCGCTGGTGATCGGACTCGCCGCAGAAGATTACCTGCTGAGCTGGAAGTACACGGTCATCGCGTCGTCGGTGGTGTGCGGCGTACTGTACCTGCTGATCGTTGGCCTGACCCTGCGCTTGCAGGCCAATCGCCTTCGGCGACAGCAGATCATGAACGAGCTGCGTGAAAGCGCGCTTCATGACGAGATGACCGGATTGCCCAATCGTCGCTATTTGCTGGATCGGGTCAATCAAGCGATCAACGATGGCGGGCAAGGGCAACGCCTTTCGCTGTTCTACATCGATGTGGATAACTTCAAAACCATCAACGATTCGCTCGGCCATGTGGCGGGCGATACGGTTCTTACGCGTCTGGCCCAACGTCTGGTGGCACTCAAGCCGGCTGTCGACACCGTGGCGCGCCTGAGCGGCGATGAATTCCTGGTGCTGGTCAATGACGACGACCCCGTGCGTCTGGCGCAACTGATCAAAAGCATTCTGCATGTCATGCAACAACCGCTTGAGCTGGCAGGCTACACCCTGTCCGTCTCGGCCTCGGTCGGGATCGCCGTATATCCCGCTCAGGGCCATGACTTCGGTTCACTGCTGAAGGCGGCGGACACGGCGATGGCGCAGGCCAAGCGCAACGGGCGCAACACCTGGGTGATGTACGAAGCGGCCATGGGGGCGCGGGAGCTGCGTTTTCTGCATATTCAGAGCGAGCTGCGCCTGGCCTTCGAGCAAAACGAACTGGAGGTGCATTATCAGCCGCAGATCGATTTGGGCTCGGGGGCTGTCATCGGCGCTGAAGCGCTGTTGCGTTGGACACATCCCGGGCAGGGGCCGATTGCGCCCAGTGAGTTCATCCCCGTGGCCGAGTCCAGTGGGTTGATCATCCCCATCAGTCGCTGGCTGCTGCACAAAGTGTGTCATCAGGCCGTGGCCTGGCAGGCGGCGGGGCTGGGCGAGTTGAGTGTGGCGATGAATTGCTCGGCGGTGCAGTTTCGTCAGGGCAATCTGGTGCAGGACGTCAGGCGTGCGCTCCACGAGACTGGGCTCAAGCCCCACTTGTTGGAACTGGAACTGACCGAGTCGATCCTGATCGAGCATTCCGAGCGAGTGCTCGATACGGTTCGCGGGCTGAAGGCGTTGGGCGTGCGCATGTCGATCGATGATTTCGGCACCGGCTATTCCAGCATGACTTACCTGAAGCGTTTCGCGGTGGACAAGCTGAAGATCGATCAGTCCTTTGTCCGCGGGATGTTGAGCAATGCGCAGGACGCGGCCATCGTGCAGGCAGTCATCACCCTCGGGCATAGCTTCGACATGAAGGTCATTGCAGAAGGTGTCGAAGACTTTGCGATTCTCGATGCTCTGACGGTGCGCGGTTGTGACGAAGCGCAGGGCTACTACTACGCAAAAGCGCTGGAAACCCACGCGTTTGAAACGTTCATCCAAGAGCGTATCGAGTTCTCGTTCACGGCCGAACGCTGGGTTTGAGCGCGTTAAAAGGGGTTGTCTGAATGGTCAGGAATGATCCCGCCGGTCGTATTCATACACCCGTATAATTCTCGGCGTTAAGCGGGGCCGGTAACGTGTGGACTGTTGTTGTGCACGGCGTCGTGCATTCATTCAAGCCTGCAATTGAAGGTAATCCGCTTGTCCAGCTCCCCTCTGATCGCTGTAGTCGACGACGACAACGCGGTCCGCGCCAGTATCGACAGCCTTGTTCGCTCGCTGGGTTTTCTCGTGTGCATTTTTTCCTCGGCTGAGGCGTTCCTGGCTTCGCCTGATATGCGCCGTACCGATTGCCTCATCACCGATGTGCAAATGCCGAACATGAGTGGTGTGGAATTGCATGAACACCTCACGGCGCAAGGGATTCATATCCCCACCATTTTCATTACTGCCTTCCCCGAAGAAACAGTGCGCAAGCGCGCCATGACGGGAAGTGCGATCTGTTTCCTCGCCAAACCTTTTCAAGCCCAGGCATTGATTGATTGTCTTGAGTCGACATTGACCTGAGCACGATGCCCTGGATCATGCCGATAACGCACTGTCTTGGTTCAAGTGTGGTATTCGGAGCGAGGAACATTGCACGTCTTTATCGCTTTCGCATTTAAGAACAAGCGTTTAATGACTTCTTCTGACTGATGAGTCGTTACTACTCATCCTTTAGTACCGGTACTTAATAATGGGTGTGTCGGTATTTTTCTCCGTCAGCCCGCTTAAAACCGGGCTTCTCGGCTTGCCCCGTCCGTGTAGCATCGTCCCTGACCAACAATAGACGGCCTGTTTTCACGATTTGGTTAATCTATTGACGCCAACATTCCAGCGCGTGCATTTCTTATTGAAATGTGCGGCTTAACGTGAGGGTGAGCATAAATATTGCATACTGCGCAGCTTATCTCTGAATGAGTGAAGATTCGACTCACTTTGTCCGCGGATAGTTAATTGACTCTCCGGAGTTCAATGCGGTGCGAGTGTTGCAAAACAATTGATTGCACAGATATTCCGGGCGCTGCCTGAAACTCTTTTGCCGTGAGATTGAAAGCAATGCCCACGATTCCCTTGCTGATTTGCGACGACTCCAATATGGCGCGCAAACAGTTGATACGCGCCTTGCCTTCCAATTGGGGAGTGTCCGTCACGACCGCAACCAACGGGCACGAAGGCCTTGAAGCCATTCGCCAAGGGTTAGGCCAGGTGGTGTTACTGGACCTGACCATGCCTGATATGGACGGCTATCAGGCGCTGGCGGCCATACGTGCGGAAAACCTGCAAGCCAAGGTGATCGTGGTATCGGGCGACGTTCAGGACGAGGCTGTGCGGCGCACGAGGGAACTGGGTGCGCTGGCCTTCCTGAAAAAACCGGCAGACCCGCTCGAATTGCAACTGACGTTGCAGCGCCTGGGTTTGTTAGGCGAACCCAGTAAGCCCGCTTTCGTCATACCGAAAGCCGAACCCACCTCCATCAGTTTTCAGGATGCGTTCCGCGAGACGGTCAACGTGGCGATGGGGCGCGCGGCCGCCTTGCTGGCACGAGTATTGGGCGTCTTCGTGCAACTGCCGGTGCCCAACGTCAACATGCTGGAAGTTGGCGAACTGCATATGGCGCTGGCTGACGCTCAGGGCAGTGACCGGCTGACGGCAGTGTGTCAGGGCTACATCGGCGGAGGGATCGCGGGCGAAGCGTTGCTGCTGTTCCATGACTCCGAAATTGCCGACATGGCGCAGTTGATGAGAATCCGCGACAAGGATTACTCGGACATGGAAATGTTGCTGGACCTGTCGTCGATCCTCATCGGCGCGTGCCTCAGCGGAATTGCCGAGCAGATCGACATCGCGTTCTCACAAGGCCATCCGCAAGTGCTCGGTGTTCACAGCGGCATTGAAGAACTGATCCGCATCAACCAGCAGCGGTGGAAGAAAACGCTCGCAGTAGAAATCAGTTACAGCCTGGAAGGGCACAACGTCCATTTCGATTTGTTGATGTTGTTCACCGAAGACTCGGTAGAGCGGCTGTCGCGCAAACTCGCCTACCTGATGAGCTGATCCATGAACGATCGTATCGACATCAAAGAACTGCATTGGCTGCTGACTATCACGCAAAGTATCGACGTGGGCGTGGTGGTATTGGATCAGGAATATCAGGTGCAGGTGTGGAACACGTTCATGGAAAACCGCTCCGGGGTCTTGCCCTACGAAGCGGCGAATCGCTCGTTCTTCGACTTGTTTCCCGAGGTCAATCAGGACTGGCTGAAAAAGAAGATCGACAGCGTGATCACGCTTGGCACTCCGGCGTTCACCATCTGGGAACAGCGCCCGTACCTGGTGCGTTTCAAGAGCTACCAGCCGATCACCGGGCAAGAAGACTTCATGTACCAGAACACCACGATGTTCCCGTTGCGCGCGACCAACGGCGAGGTCACTCATGTGTGTCTGGTGATCTACGACGTGACCGATGTCGCGACCAACCGTCTGCAATTGCAGGCCGCCAATCGGGAGCTGCAAAAACTCTCCAGCACGGATCGACTGACCGGGCTATACAACCGTGGGCACTGGGAAGAGGCGCTGCGGCTGGAGTACGCCCGCCATGTGCGTTACAGCACCTCGGCGGCGCTGGTGATGTTCGACATCGATCACTTCAAGCGGGTTAACGATACCTACGGTCATCAGTGCGGCGATAAGGTGATTCAGCGTGTGGCCGATGTGATTCGCGAGCACATTCGCGACTCGGACCTCGCGGGTCGCTACGGCGGCGAAGAGTACGCGGTGCTGCTGCCGGACACCGACAAGTACGGCGGCGGCATGTTCGCCGAGCGCTTGCGTGTGGCGATTGAAGCGCAGGAAGTGCAGCACGAAGGCGAGACCATTCGTTTCACCATCAGTTTGGGCGTAGCCGACATGAACGCCCCTCTAAGCGACCACAAAACCCTGATCGAATGGGCCGACCAAGCGTTGTATGCGTCGAAGAAGAACGGGCGTAATCAGGTGTCATTGCACGGGGCTGGCTGAGGTCTGGCGGATGAGCACGATCCCCTGTGGGAGCGTGTTTGTTGCGCGAGACTGCGCGCAGCCCTATGACACCTCCGCGAAATCACTCAGCACATCATCCCGCAGCGCAATGAACCGCGCATCGCTGCGGTTGCGTGGGCGGGGCAGGTCGATGTCGACGATGCGCCGAATGCGTCCTGGATGGGGTTGCATCACGACCACGCGGTCGGCCAGATACACCGCTTCGTCCACGTCGTGGGTGACGTGCACCATGGTGATTTTTTCTTGCTGCCAGATGTTTTGCAGTTCCCGTTGCAGACGTGTGCGCGTCAGGGCGTCGAGGGCGCCGAACGGCTCGTCGAGCAATAACACGCTAGGGCGATTCACTAGCCCCCGGGCGATCGCCACGCGTTGAGCCATGCCGCCGGAAATCTGATGCGGGTATGAGTCGGTGAAATCTTGCAAACCCACCAGATGAATATGCTCGCGCACCGTTTCACGCTTCTGTGCAGGTGTCAGCGGGGCGTTCTTCAAGCCCACCGCGACGTTCTGCTCGACGGTCAGCCACGGAAACAAACGATGATCCTGAAACACGATGCCGCGCTCAAGGCCGGTGCCTTTGATCGGCTTTTCATCCAGCAGAATGCGTCCGTCGAATTCCTCGTCCAGACCCAGAATCAGCCGCAGCAAGGTCGACTTGCCGCACCCGCTGGCGCCGACGATGGCGACGAATTCTCCCGGTGCGATGTCGAGCTGAATGTTCTCCAGCACCTGCAATTGAGTGTCTGCGCTGGAGAAATGCTTGTTGATGTGTTCCAGACGCAGGCCATTACCTTGCTGTGCGGGAAGCGGAGGAAGCGATTGAGTGGCAGGCATGGGTTTTCCCTCTGCAAAAAATTAACGGGGCGTGATGCCGTAGAGCCGTTGCAGGCGTCGCTCCAGTCGGCGCGCCAGGACGTTCAGCGCCCAGCCCACCAGACCGATGATCACCATGCCGAACAGCACCAGGTCCATCATGAAATGCTCGCTGCCATCGATCAGCGTGTTGCCGATGCCGTCGCCGGACACCAGCAGGTATTCGGCGCCGATGGTCGCCAGCCACGAGTACACCAGCGCCAAGTAGATCCCGGTGAAGATCGATGGCAGCGCAGCGGGCAGCATGACGCCGAGGATGGTCTGCCAGCGGCTGAAGCCATAGACCTTGGCCACTTCCAGAAACGCGTTGGGCACATTGCGCAGGCCGTCGCAGGTATTGACCACCACCGGCACCAGTGCGGCCAGCGACAGAAACACCACTTTCGCGACGTCACCCAAACCGAACCACACCGAAATCAGGGGAATCCACGCAAACAGGGAGATCTGTTTGAAGGTGTTGAAGCTCGGTCCGACCAAGCGCTCGAACAGCCGTGAAAAGCCCAGCAGGCAACCGAGGATCAGACCCAGCACCGTACCGATGAAAAAGCCGCTCAGGTTGCGCGCCAGGCTGGATGAAATGGCTCGCCAGAACTGTTCCGAGGTCACCTGATGCCAAGCCGTGACGGCGACCTTTTGCGGCGAAACCAACAGGCCCGAGTCGCTCCAGCCTTGATTCGCGGCCAGCCACCAAAGGGCAACGCCGACGATGGGCAAGACCCAGCCGCGATAGCGATGTTGGCGTGGGGCGTTGGTCAAGATTGCGCTGCTCATGCGAGCCTCCCCGGTGTCACAGGCCGACCCTTGTTGAGACGGCGCTCGATGACTTCAAAGCCGCGATCGATCAACAGCCCGACGGTGCCGACCACGACCACTGCTGCCATCACCAGATCCAGTTGAAACAGTTGGCGACCGTAGGCGATCAGGTAGCCCAGCCCCTCACTGGAGGCGAGCAATTCGACCACCACCAGCGACAGCCAGGCCTTGGTGAATCCCAGCCGCAGGCCGGTGAAGATCGGCGCGACCGCCGAGGGCAGCACGATGTCGGTAACGATCTGGCGCTGACTGAATCCATACGCCCGGCCCACTTCCAGCAAGCGTTTGGGCACCTGATGAAACGCCTGCAAGGTGCACAGCGTGACTGGCACCAGCGCCGCGTGGGCGATGAGCACGTACTTCAGCGGTTCGCCGATACCGAATAGCAGCAAGGCAAAGGGCATCCAGCCCAACACCGGGATCTGCACCAGCGCGTTGAAGGTGGGCAGCAGGTAATCTTCGATCGTTTTCGACAGCCCCATCGCCAGACCGAGAACGGCCCCAAGTCCTGAACCGATCAGAAATCCGACCAGCACTCGTTGCAGACTGGCCGAGGCGTTGAGCCACAAGTCGCCGGTGGTCACCAGATCTTGCAGCGTCTGGTAGACGTAGGCAGGCGGCGGTAGCACCTGCTCCGAGAGCCAGCCTCGTTCGGTCCCCAGATACCAGAGGCCGAGCAGGGCAATAGGCAGCAGCCAGGGCAGGGCGGCGTTCAGCGTGCGGGATTGCCAGGCCGAACGCGGAGGTTTGCTGGCAGCGACCCGGCGTGGTGCGCGGGTCGGAAAGTTAGGCAGTCGCTCGACGGGCGCCAGCGTTTTCGCGGGCGTGTGTTGTCGATCGAGCGCAGTGGCGTTGGCTCTGGCCATGGCGTCAGCCTCCGTTGTTGACGGCTTTATCCGACGACGCCGTGGCGGTGTTCGCGCCTGCTTTGCCGTCTGCACCGTAGGCGGTCCAGTAGTTCTGCAGCCCTTTGGACTTCAGTGCGTTTTCCAGGTATTTGGTCTCGAACCAGCCGTCGATGCTGACGGGGCGACGAATCATTTTCTCGTCTCTGGCCTGATCGGCAACGGCCTGATAGCGGGCGCGCAGGAAGTCATCCACCAGTGGCGAGGCGCTGTCGCGCAGGGTGATGTGGCCGAAGTCAGCCTTGAGCGATGCCAGTGGCTCGTTGGTCTTGGCCCATTCATTCAGAACGGCGTCGCGGTTGCTTTCTTCGGATTCCCACCTGGCGGCGTCCACCAGCGTGTCGACCACTTTCTGCACGTTGGCCGAGTGTTCTTTTTCGTACTCGCCGCGAACCACCAGCGCGCATTGACGGGTGTAGCGCACGTCGTTGTTCGGGTTGTCGAAGATGATGTCGACCAGCCCCTGATCGCGCAGTTTGAACAGCTCGCGACCGCCGAACGCTGCATCGACGCCTTTGGACGCCAGCGCTGCCTGACTGCTGCCGCTGTCGAGATTGATCACCTTCAAGTCGCGTTCAGTCAGACCGTGATCGGCCAGCAGATTGATCGACACCAGATGGCCGTTGGTGCCGCGGAAGACCGCGACTTTCTTGCCTTTCAGGTCTTCAATGGTCTTGATGTCGGAGCCTTTGGGCACTGCCAGGTAGACGTTGGAGCGCACGCCGATGGCAGCCAGCAATTTGGTGTCCAGCCCGTTGGCACGGCCCACCACTTGCGGCAGATCGCCTTCGTAGGCGAAGTCCAGTTGCTTGTTGGACAGCGCCTCGTTCACCGCAGGGCCTGCGCCCTTGAAGAAGAACCACTGAATCTCTGTGCCGGTGCCTTCGAAGGCTTTTTCCAGAAGCTGCTGGTTGCGCACGATGCCCAGGGGCGAGCCGCTGAATGTCACCGGATCGCCGCCGCCCGCGCTGGCAACCCCGATGCGCAGTACGTCGGCTTCGGCCAAGGGCATCATCAGCAGCGCCGCCAGTGCGGTAGCTACGCTCGTTTTGCTGAATACAGATGTTCGCTTGGTCTTTGCCATGACGGTTCTTCCTTAAAAATGGGGTGACGAAAATCAGGCGGCCAGATGTTTTTTGTCGGCTTCTGTTCGCGGGGAGAGGGTTTCAGGTGTGGGCTTGATCGCCTGGCTGGCGCGGCCATCGACGCCTATCGGAATGTCACCGGCCACCGTGGTGCGGCGCACGATGCGCTGGGCCTGGCCGTAGTCGTTGATGGCGATGTGTTGGGTGGCTCGGTTGTCCCAGATGGCCACGTCGCCTTCGCTCCAGCGCCAGCGCACGGTATTGTCGACCTGGGTGATGCGGTCATGGAACAGGCGGATCAATTGTTTGGAGTCGTTGCTGCTGACGCCCTGAATCTGCTTCACGAAATGGCCGAGGATCAGGCTGCGCTCGCCAGTCTCCGGGTGCACGCGGACCAGCGGATGTTCGGTTTCATAGACCTCGGCGGTGAACTGCTCGCGATAGCGTTTCACGCCCGCTTCGCCGGTGTCTTTGGGCGCCGCGTAGTCGTAGACATTGGTGTGCAGGGCGCGCAGGCTGTCGGCCAGGGTTTTCAATGGCGCAGGCAAGTCAGCGTAGGCCGCTGCGGTGTTGGCCCAGACGGTGTCCCCACCGTACGGAGGGATGACCACGCCGCGCAAGATGGAGATTTTCGGGTAGTTGGCGACGAAGGTGACGTCGGTGTGCCAGGAGTTGGCGCGGGTTTCGCGGGAGTCCAGGTTGAGGATCGCTGCGCTTTGCTCGGCGGAGCGTACGGTGGGGTGCGGCACCTGCTCACCGAAGCGGCGGGAGAAACGTTCGTGTTGCTCGTCGGTGAGGAACTGTTCGCGGAAGAACAGCACTTTGTGTTTCAGCAGCGCCTGGTGGATGAACTCGAAATCCTGTTCAGAGATGTCACCGGAAAGTTTGATGCCGCTCAACTCGGCACCGATTTTCCCTGCCACGGGGTTGATCTGAATCGCCATGTCCTGAACTCCTGTTTAGGTTGTTGTGGCTCAGATCATAAAGATATAAATCTGCGTAAAGCTAATCACCTTTTGTCATAAATATAGAAGAGGAGTTTATGCAGGTTGCTTATGAAGATAACCAAATTACATAAGGTTATTCGATAAGTTTGCCTGAAGGTCTTGGCGTTTCTGAGTATTCCGCTGTGTGTCAGGCTTTTAGTGGGGGGCGACTTGCTGGCGAAATCAGTGGGTCACTTATCGGGGAATAACCTGACAGCACGCTTTCGCCAGCAAGCCGGCTCCCACAGATTCAGTGCCAAGCGCGAGATTTGGATACAGCCCGATCTTTGTGGGAGCCGCCTTGGTGGCGAATGAGGCTGGCAGGCAACATAGAATCTCCCACAGCGTTGTGTGTCGGCGGAACTGGCAAAGTTGCCTTATCGTCGGAAAGGTGTCTCGACCAGACCGTTCACCCCCGGCCTTAACGCAAACACGCCACCGGCCAGCGGTTGATCGCCAACGTCGCCACCTGGTCGTATTGATGTCACGAACAGCGTGTCCAGATCGCGCCCACCGAAAGCACACATGGCCGGTTTCTTTACTGGCACAGCCAGCGAGCGGTCCAGTTTGCCTGCCGGGGTGAAGCGGTGAATCAGCCCTTCGTCGTTCCCACAAATCCAGTAGCAACCGTCGGCGTCCACCGCCGCGCCATCGGGGCGTCCGGGAAAGTGGTTCATGTCCACGAACAGGCGGCGATTGTGCGGGGTGCCGCTGTCGATGTCGTAATCGAATGCCCAGATTTTCTGCACCGAAGGGTGGGAGTCAGAGAGGTACATCACCTGGCCATCGGGGCTGAAGCCCAAGCCATTGGGCACGATCATGTCAGTGATGAACGGACTGAGCGGTTCGCGTTGATCGTGGGTGTAGCGATAGAGCGAGCCCACAGAGGCCGCTTGCGCCATGTCCATGAACATCGTGCCCGCCCAGAACCGACCCTGACGGTCGCAACGGCCATCGTTGAAGCGCATGTTGACGCGAGGATGGTCGACTTCAGCCAGACGTTCTGACGCAAGGGTGCCGTTGTCTTGAGGGCGAATGCGGTACAGGCCGTCTTCCATCCCGGCCAGCCAGTTGCCGTCGCCCAGGTCGGCGATGCAGGCGAGCATCTGCGGCGCCTGCCAGGCGTCGGAGCGGCCGTCACTCAAGCGCCAGCGATGCAAACGCCCAGCCGGAATATCGACCCAGTACAGCGCCTGTTCTTGCACGTTCCACACCGGGCTTTCGCCCGTGGCGTTGCGTGCGTCGAGGATCAACTCAGCCTGCATGGCATGCGTTCCATCAAGTGAGGAAAAAGGGCGTTACTGATCGCCAAAAGGCCCGGCGACGGCAAATGCGCCCCCCTGATACACCATCGCCGGATCGTCCGCCGCTGGAGCCGGTTGCGCTTCGACCTTGGCCCGGAAGGGCTCAGAGCTGTCCTTGGGCTGGTAGTCCAGATGATTGGCCAGACGGTTATCCCACCAGACTTTCTCGTTGTTCGACGCGCCATACACCACGGTGTGGCCGACGTTGGGCGTGAACAGGCCGCGTTCGATCAACTGGGTAAGGTCGTCGTAACTCAGCCAACTGCTGAGCATGCGCCGGTTCTGCGCTTCGGGGAATGACGAGCCGATGCGTATGCTCACGGTTTCGATACCGTAGCGATCAAAGTAGAAACTGGCCATGTCCTCACCATACGACTTGGACAGACCGTAGTAACTGTCTGGCCGTTTCACCGCGCTGGCGTCGATGGTTTCGTCCTGGCGATAGAAGCCGATCACGTGATTGGAACTGGCGAAAATCACCCGCTTCACGCCATGGCGTCGAGCGGCTTCGTAGATATGAAATACACCGCAGATATTCGGCCCCAGGATCGTCTCAAACGAATGCTCGGTCGACACCCCACCGAAATGCACGATGGCATCGACGCCTTCGACCAGTTGGTGAACGGCCTGTTTGTCGGCCAGATCGCAGACTTGCACTTCTTCATGAGGTCCCGCAGCGGGGGCCATTTCGGCGATATCGGAGAGACGCAGAACAGCCGCGTAAGGACGCAGGCTTTCGCGCAGCACCTTGCCCAAGCCACCTGCGGCGCCTGTCAGCAAAATACGGTGAAAAGGGGTGTAGGCAACGGATTGAGTCATCGTGAGGAACCCTGGTGTTGACGTTGTTGTTATGGGTGTCATCGGTTGTCATATGACATTTCGCAGGATTATCGACAGGCGTTGCAAAGTTTGTCAACGCGCCAACTGGCGGATAAGTGGCGTCTCACGGCCTGTTGCGAACCCCATTTTTCTCTGCTAATTTCGAAAATGTTAACGATGACATTTCCGCTTTAACAATAAAAACAACGGGATTTTTCGCTATGACAACTCGCCTCAAGAAAGGCTTTTCCAGCGTCCTCTGTTCCCTCGCCGTGGCTGTGGCGTGTGCTGGTTCCTTCGCCGCCCAAGCCGCTGACGCCAAAGCCGGTCCGTTGAAGATCGGTGCCTCGTTTCAAGAGATCAACAACCCGTATTTCGTGACCATGAAGGACGCCCTGCAGGACGCCACCGGCAGCATTGGCGCGACCCTTTTGGTCACCGACGCGCGGCATGACGTGTCCAAGCAGATCAGCGACATCGAGGACATGCTGCAAAAAGGCATCGACGTGCTGATCATCAACCCGACCGATTCAGTGGGTGTTCAATCGGCCGTGAAGCAGGCCCATGACAAAGGCGTCGTGGTGGTCGCTGTGGACGCGCAGGCCAACGGCCCGCTGGACTCCTTCGTCGGTTCGAAGAACTTCGACGCAGGCGTGCAAGCCTGCGATTACCTGGCCAAGAACATCGGCGGCAAAGGCGACGTCGGCATTCTCGACGGCATCGCGGTAGTGCCGATTCTGGAGCGTGTGCGCGGTTGCAAAGAGGCGATGGGCAAGTACCCGGACATCAAGATCGTCAGCATTCAGAACGGCAAGCAGGAACGTGATCAGGCACTGAGCGTGACCGAGAACATGCTCCAAGCGCAGCCGAATCTGAAAGGCCTGTTCAGCGTCAATGACAACGGCTCGCTCGGTGCACTGGCCGCCATCGAATCCAGCGGCATGGACGTCAAGCTGACCAGCGTCGACGGCTCGCCGGAAGCCGTGAAAGAAATCCAGAAACCAAACAGCAAATTCATCGCCACCTCCGCTCAATACCCGCGTGATCAGGTGCGTCTGGCGCTAGGTCTGGCGCTGGCCAAGAAGTGGGGATCGCAAGTCCCGGCGACCATCCCGGTGGACATCCTGCTGGTGGATCAGGCCAAGGCCAAAACCTTCACCTGGTGATACGAAAGCAGTTGCTCGCCTGACGTTTTCCGCGTCCGGCGAGTGGCGCGGATTCACGCGAGCTGCGGTTTGACGAGGTGCCCATGAGCTGCCTTCTGCAACTGGAAAACATCTGTAAAAGCTACCCCGGCGTGCATGCGCTCAAGTCGATCAATCTGTCGGTCGAGCGCGGCGAGATTCACGCGCTGTTGGGCGAGAACGGCGCGGGCAAATCCACGCTGATGAAGATCCTCGCCGGTGTCGAGCACCAAGACAAAGGCAGCATCCTCATCGATGGCGCCGAGCAGCATTTTGCGACCTATAACGAAGCCATTGCGGCCGGGATCGGCATCGTGTTTCAGGAATTCAGCCTGATCCCGTACCTCAATGCGGTGGAGAACATTTTCCTCGGGCACGAGTTGGTCAACGGCTTGGGCCTGCTGCGCAAGAAGGACATGCGCGAGAAGGCCATCGCGCTGTTCGATCGCTTGGGTGTGACGATCAACCTCGATTGCTCGGTGCAGCATTTGAGCGTGGCTGAGCAGCAGTTCGTCGAAATCGCCAAGGCGCTGGCCCTTGAGGCGCGCTTGCTGATTCTCGACGAGCCAACGGCAACGCTGACGCCATCCGAAGCGGACCTGCTGTTCGACATCATGCGCGAGCTGAAAAGCCAGGGCGTGGCGGTGATTTTCATCTCCCACCATCTGGAGGAAATTTTTCAGGTCTGCGACCGCATCAGCGTGCTGCGCGATGGCGCCAATGTCGGCGCGCTGACCGTGGCTGACAGCGACATCGACACGCTGGTGGAAATGATGGTCGGGCGCCGTCTGGAGGCCAGTTTTCCACCCAAGCCTGACAAGCCGCTGGGCGATGTGGTGTTGCAAGTACGCGACATTCAACTGACCCGCAACGGCCCGCACAACCGCTTCAACCTGCACAAAGGCGAGATTCTCGGCTTTGCCGGATTGGTCGGTTCAGGCCGCACGGAATTGGCGTTGGGCGTGATCGGCGCGCTGCCGGTGGTGAGCAAAGATGTGGTCTTGCGTGGCCAGCCGGTCAACTTGAGTGACCCTGCTCACTCACTGGCCAATGGTATTGGCCTGTTGCCGGAAAGCCGCAAGAGCGAAGGGTTGATCGTCGATTTCAGCATTCGTGAAAACATCTCGCTGAACAACTTGGGCAAGTACGAAAGCGCTGCGCACCTGCTCGACCGCAGCAAGGAAGACGCCACCACCGCCGAGCTGATGAAGCAGTTGTCGATCAAGGCGCCGACCTGCGAAAGCCGCGTGCTCAACCTCAGCGGCGGCAATCAGCAGAAGGTGGTGATCGCCCGCTGGATCAATCACCACTGCGACATTCTGATCTTCGACGAACCGACCCGCGGCATCGACGTCGGCGCCAAAGCGGAGATCTACACCCTGATGCGCAAACTCACTGAACAAGGCTTCGCGATCATCATGATCTCGTCGGAATTGCCGGAAATCATCGGCATGTGCGACCGCGTGGCCGTCTTCAACAAAGGCGCCATCGTCAACGTGCTTGAGGCCCGCGACATCAACCCGCAAGAAGTGATGCGCCATGCGACCGGGAGTCTGAACAGTGAACACGTCCATTAAAACCATGACTGCACACGCCGACCGTACGAAAAACAGCATGAGGCTGAACGTCGTCCAGCTCATCCGCTCACCGGCGTTTTACCCCTTCGTCGGCCTGGTGCTGGTGACGGTCTTCATGATCTTCGCCAGCGATAAATTCCTCACGGGCGCGAACCTGGAAAACATCGCCCGGCAAGTGTCGATCAACGCGATCATCGCGGTGGGCATGACCTGCGTGATCCTCACCGGCGGTATCGATCTCTCGGTCGGGCCGGTCATGGCCTTGTCCGGCACCTTGACCACCGGCTTGATGGTTGCGGGTGTTCCGGCGCCGATTGCGATCCTGATCGGGCTTTTGATCGGCGTGGGCTTCGGTGTGGGCAACGGCATCTTCGTCGCCTACCTGAAAATGCCGCCGATCATCGTGACGCTCGCGACCATGGGCATCGCGCGCGGGCTGGGCCTGATGTACACCGACGGCTATCCGATCTCCGGCATGCCGGACTGGTTCGCCTGGTTCGGTCGCGGCACCTTGTTCGGTATTCAGGTGCCGATCCTGATCATGCTGCTGACCTATTTCTTCGCCTGGGTGCTGCTGCAACACACGCGCATCGGGCGCTATGTCTACGCGATTGGTGGCAACGAAGAGGCGGTGCGTTTGTCCGGCGTCCGGGCTTCGCGATTCAAGCTGCTGGTGTATTCGATCAGCGGGCTGACGGCGGCCATTGCAGGGCTGGTGTTGTCTTCGCGTTTGATGAGCGGCCAACCCAATGCCGGGGTCGGTTTCGAGCTGGACGCGATTGCGGCGGTGGTGCTGGGTGGTGCGTCGATCGCCGGTGGGCGTGGCGTGATCATTGGCACTCTCGTCGGCGCGATGCTGCTGGGCGTGCTCAATAACGGATTGAACATGCTCGGCGTGTCGCCTTACGTGCAGAGCGTGATCAAGGGCGCAATCATCTTGCTGGCGATTTTCATCAGTCGGCAGCGGCATAAATAAACAGCGATCACGCGGAACATTGTGGGAGCCGGCTTGCTGGCGAATGCGGTGGGTCAGCTCCCCAAAAAGTGTCTGAACCGACGTTTTCTCCAGCAAGCCGGCTCCCACAAGGGAACGCGCATACGTATACAAGACTTATCCCGAACAGGTAACCCGACATGGAAAACAACACGACAAACACCATGCAAGCCGTCGTCTGCCACGCGCCGAAAGACTACCGTCTGGAGCGCATTGGCAAGCCCGTCGCCCGCGCCAACGAACTGGTGATTCGCATCGGCGCCTGTGGCATCTGCGCCAGTGACTGCAAATGCCACTCGGGGGCGGCGATGTTCTGGGGCGGCGAAAGCCCGTGGGTCAAGGCGCCAGTGGTGCCGGGCCACGAATTCTTCGGTTACGTGGATTCAGTGGGCGAGGGCGCTGAAGCGCACTTCGGCGTGAAGGTCGGTGACAAGGTGATCGCCGAGCAGATCGTGCCCTGCGAGAAGTGCAAATTCTGCAAGTCCGGCAAGTACTGGATGTGCGAGGTGCACAACATTTTTGGCTTCCAGAAGGACGTCGCCGAGGGCGGCATGGCGCAGTACATGCGCATCCCGAAAACCGCCATCGTGCACAAAATCCCCGAATCGGTCTCGCTGGAAGACTCGGCGCTGATCGAGCCGATGGCCTGCTCGATTCACACCGTCAACCGCGGCGATGTGCAGCTCGATGACGTGCTGGTGATCGCAGGCGCGGGCACGTTGGGGCTGTGCATGGTGCAAGTCGCTGCGCTGAAAACGCCGAAGAAACTGGTGGTCATCGACATGGTCGACGAGCGTCTGGAACTGGCGAAGAAATTTGGC
Organism: Pseudomonas sp. Pseu.R1; assembly: GCF_045764065.1. Lineage (NCBI taxonomy): Bacteria > Pseudomonadati > Pseudomonadota > Gammaproteobacteria > Pseudomonadales > Pseudomonadaceae > Pseudomonas > Pseudomonas sp. Pseu.R1. The sequence goes on from NZ_JBJGEE020000001.1 coordinate 4,529,011, forward strand.
GCCGACGTGGTGATCAATCCCAGCCGCGATGACGCCAAAGCGATCATCAACGGCCTCACCGATGGCTATGGTTGCGACGTGTACATCGAAACCACTGGCGTACCTGTGGGTGTGACCCAGGGCCTGGATTTGATTCGCAAGTTGGGGCGTTTCGTCGAGTTCAGCGTGTTCGGCGCCGAGACCAGTGCCGACTGGTCAATCATCGGCGATCGCAAGGAACTGGACGTGCGCGGCGCTCACCTGGGGCCGTATTGCTACCCGATCGCCATCGACCTGTTCGAGCGCGGGCTGGTGACCTCCAAAGGTATCGTCACCCATGACTTCGGCCTTGATGATTTCGCCGAGGCGTTCGAGCTGGCGAACTCGACCAAGTCGATCAAGGTGTTGCTCAAGCCGGTGGCGAGTGTCTGAGTTCGCGGCGCGTCGTACATCGCATCGCGAATGAATTCGCTCCCACAGGTGGAATGCAAATCCCTGTGGGAGCGGATTCATCCGCGATGACGTCGTTGCAGGCAACAACGATCTGGCGATTGATCCCATAACAAGAGAGTGCGTGAAGATGGAATACGTCATCGGGGTCGACATCGGCACCCAAAGCACCAAGGCATTGTTGGTGGATGCCACGGGCAGCATCGTCGCGCAGCACAGCCATGGCTACAAAGTCGACACGCCCAAACCACGCTGGGCCGAGCAATGGCCCCAGGTCTGGCTCGATGCCGTGGAAATCTGTGTGGCGGCCTGCATGCGCAAAAGCAACGTGCCGAAAGACAGCGTCAAGTCGCTCTGTGTGAGCAGCTTGTATGGTGGCTCGGGCATTGCCGTCGATGCGCAGATCAAACCGCTTTATCCGTGCCTGATCTGGATGGACCGCCGCGCCGAAGAGCAAGTCGCGTGGGTCAATCAGAACGTCGATCTCGAACGCCTGTACGCGATCACCGGCAACTCGGTGGACAGCTATTACGGTTTCACCAAGATGCTCTGGCTCAAGGACAAACAGCCACAGATATGGGTCGACACCCGTTACTTGCTACCGCCCAACAGTTACATCAACTACTGCCTCACTGGCGAGGTTGCAGTGGACCACAGCTCGGCGGGCAACATCGGCGGCATTTACGACATCGGGGCGCGAGGTTGGTCGAGCGAGATGCTGGAGGCCTTGGGCATTCCTGCATCGATGATGCCTGAACGGCTGGTGCACTCTGGCGATGTGGTCGCAGGATTGCTGCCTGAGTGGGCTGAGCGTCTGGGCCTGAACGCCGGGACGCCTCTGCTCGGCGGCGGGGTCGATGCGGCCATGGCCACCTTCGCCGCAGGCGTCACCCAGGCGGGTAACCACGTGGCGATGATTGGCACCAGCATGTGTTGGGGTTACCTCAATCAACAGGTCGATGCGCGTCATGGACTGGTGAGCTTTCCCCACGTCTTCAACGGCGCGAAAGACCTCTACATTTTTGGCGGTGCGATCACCGCAGGCGCGTCCGTCAGTTGGTTTCGCGAACAGTTCTGTCAGGCAGAAGAACAGCAAGGTCGCGAGACTGGCGAGGACAGCCACGCGATCCTCGAACGCGCCGCAACGAAGATCCCGGCAGGCAGCGAAGGGGTGCTGTTTCAACCCTATCTGATGGGCGAGCGCAGCCCTGTGTGGGACGCCAAAGCCAGCGGCAGTTTCGTTGGGCTGAACCTCTATCACAGCCGCACGCATCTTTATCGCGCGGTGCTGGAAGGCGTCACCTACGCCTTGCGCCACAACATCGAAGCGGGCACCAAAGGCGCGCAGTCGCTGGACCCGCGTCTGATCGTGGTCGGCGGCGCGAGCCATTCGGATTTGTGGATGCAGATCATCGCCGACGTCACGCGGTTTCCGGTTTATACCATCGTTCAGGAGGTTGAAGCGGCGCTCGGCGCGGCCTTGCTCGCGGCCCATGCGGTGGGTCTGGTGGACGAAGATCAAGTGCACAAAGGCTGGGTGCAACTGGAGCGTCGCGCCGAGCCTCGGGCTGAAAACGTTGCGTTGTACTCGCGCTTGTTCGCCGATTACGTGGCGCTGTACCCGGCGCTTAAACCGATCATGCATCGCTTGCAGGGAGCCTGAATGTGAACACCGCCCGTTTTGATTTCACTGGCCAGCGTGTGTTGGTGACCGGCGCCAGCAGCGGCATCGGTTGGGAAGTGACTCAACAGTTACTGAACAGCGGCGCCGAGGTGTATGCCATGGGGCGTGACGCTTGCGCGCTGCAAAAACTGGAGGCTCAGGGCTGCCGCGTATTGCGTGTGAACATTGCTGATCAGGCGCAATTGAAAGGATTGCTCGCTGATTTGCCGACGATGCACCGGTTGGTTAACTGCGCCGGTATTTCCATCCTTGAGTCGGCCACCGACGTCAGCGCCGACGCCTTCGATCAGGTCATGGCCGTCAACGTGCGAGCCTCGGCGATGGTGGCCGCGAGTGTGGCCAAAGCGATGATCAAAGACGGCGTGAAAGGCAGCATCGTCAACGTGTCGAGCCAGGCGTCATTGGTCGCGCTGGACGATCACCTGAGTTACTGCGCGTCGAAAGGCGCTATGGATGCCATGACTCGGGTGCAGTGTGGCGAGTGGGGCAAATTCGGGATTCGGGTCAACAGCGTCAATCCGACTGTGACCTTGACGCCCATGGCGCAGATGGCCTGGAGCGAACCGAGCAAGCGCGATCCGGCGTTGGCGGCGATTCCGTTGGGGCGTTTTGCCGAGACGGCGGAGGTGGCGGCGCCGATCCTGTTTTTGCTCAGTGATGCCGCGTCGATGATCAGTGGCGTAGCGTTGCCGATTGATGGGGGGTATACCGCGCGTTAGTCACCCGATACCGCAGAATCGGCTCTGATCATAAATCCATGGCTCGACACGTATTACTGTGGGAGCCGGCTTGCTGGCGAATTCGGCATGTCAGTCGACATCTCAGGTAATGGTACTCCGCATTCGCCAGCACGCCGGCTCCCACAAGTGTGATCAAGCTGATCAGTTCGTACCATTCTCCAACTCCCCCACAATCACCACCTTCGCCTTCGGCAGATACCGATCCTGAATCCGCTCCAGCAGCAGCTTCACCGCGCTGCTCCCTGCCCGCGACGCGTCGTGGGCGATACAGGCGATGGGAATGCCAAAAATGTCAGCGAAGGGCAGGCGGTCAATGCCGCAGATCGGCAGGCTGTCGTGGGCGATACCTCGATCGCGCAATGCGCGCATAGCGCCCAAGGTAATCAACTGGTTGAAGCCGAAAATCGCATCCGGCACAGGGTGGTCCCGCAGGTAATCCAGCGTGCTCTGATAGGACGGCTCAAGGGTGTAATCCCCTGCAAACACGTCCAGTTGCACCTCTTTGCCGCTTTCAGCCACTGCGGCTTTGACGCCCTTCAGACGCTCTTCGGAAATGCGTGAATGGGCAGGGCCGGTCAGCACCAGCAGGCGTTGCATGTCCGGGTTTTCTGCCAGCAGGTAGCGCGCACCCTTGAGGCCGCTGTGGTAGTTGTCGAGCACCACATGGCTGAACGGGCTGCCGTGCAGCGCACGGTCCAGTTGCACTACAGGCACGTCGCCGTTGCTCAGGCGGTTGAGGTAATTGGGTTGATATTCCGGCTCGTCCGAGACCGGCGAGAGCACGATGCCTGCCACGCGATAACTGAGCAGCGTATCGACAGCCTTGCGTTCCAGCTCCTCGGAGCCGTCGGTGTCCACCAGCATGATGGTGTAGCCGTGTTTCTTGGCCTCGCGGGAGATCGCCTTGATCATCTCGCTGTAGAAGGGGTTGTCCACCGAAGCGGTGATCACGCCGATGATCAGGCTTTCACTGCGCTTGAGGCTACGGGCGAACGCGTTGGGAACGTAATCCAGCTCCTGCGCCACCTCCAGGATTTTCGCCAGGGTGGCGGGCTTGACCAGATCGGGCTTGTTCAACGCGCGGGACACGGTGACCGGGGTCATGTTCACGCGGCGGGCGATATCGGAAATGGTGACGGGCGTCTTTTTGCTCATGGACTTCTGGCGCCTTGAAACGAAACACCATGCGGATTCCCCGCATGAACGCTGAAGTGCACAAGGCTAGCACGACGAGGGGCAAAAGCGATGCGCTAAACACGTCGGATGTTAACGTTTTCATCCCTGAATTCTGTGGCGTTACTTGCCACTCGATGGCGATTATCGAACGCCTGCGTAAATCATGTTGTCCATTCGCTACGGAAGTTTTCCGACGTCTTGTACTCAATTGGCCGATAATGTGTGTCCTTTTTTATCCTGCCCGGAGGGTTCATGACCTCGCCTGCTTCACCGTCTTCACGCGACTTCTTCATCGCCGCTGCCGCGTTGCTGATCGCTATGGTCGGCACCACGCTGCCGACGCCGCTGTACGCGATCTACCAGCAACGGCTGGGGTTTGACGCAAGCTGGCTGACGATCATTTTCTCCATCTACGCGGCGGGCGTGATTGCAGCGTTGCTGGCCGTGGGCAGTTGGTCTGATCAGGTCGGGCGTCGGCCCATGCTGCTGGCGGGGCTGTTCATGGGGGCGGTCAGTGCAGCTATTTTTCTGCTGTCCGATTCGATTGGCGGCCTGTTGCTCGGGCGGCTGTTCTCAGGTTTTTCTGCCGGAATCATGACCGGCACGGCCACGGTTGCTGTTATCGAGCTGGCACCCAAAAACTGGAAAAACGCCACGCTGATGGCCACCGCCGCCAACATGCTCGGTTTGGGCATCGGCCCGTTGCTAGCCGGTTTCACCTCGCAACATCTGCAAGACCCGCTGCACCTGATCTTCTACGTCCATCTGGCGCTGTTGCTGCTGGCGGCGGTGGGTGTGGCAGTGATCCGGGAAACGGTGCAGCGCCCGCCGCAGCTCAAACTGGCGATTCAGAAGCCGTCCGTGCCCGCCTCGGTGCGCGGGGTATTCATTTCGGCGTCCATTGCCGGGCTGGCCGGATTCAGCGTCGCCGGGCTGTTCACCAGCATGGTGCCGTCGGTGATGATGCACATCATGCAGGTCCATGGTGGGGTGCTGATCGGCGCAGTGATCGGGCTGTTTTTCGTGGCATCGATCATCGGCCAGGCGTTGCTGCAATGGTTGCCGAAAGGTTCGCACATGACGCTGGGATGTGTGGGGCTGATCGCCGGAATGATCTGCCTGTGCCTGAGCATCGCGACGGCGCAATTGCTGCTGTTGGTGGGTGCGGGGCTGTTGGCGGGGATCGGGCAGGGCATGATCCTGCGCGCTGGGATGGGGGCGGTCACAGCGAGCAGCCCGCCGCATCAAAAAGCGGCCGTGACCTCGGCATTTTTCGTGGTGTTGTACATCTCGATTTCGGTGCCTGTGGTGGCGGTCGGTTTCAGCGTGCGGGCGTTCGGTTTGCCCCATGTCGGTGAATTCTTCGCCTCGCTGGTGGCGGTGGTCGCGTTACTGGCGATGGTCAGCATGAAGCGTGCGCAGGCTCGTCAGGCGGCGCTGGTGTCGTCCGAGGCGTGACGAACATCCCCTGTGGGAGCGAATGAGTTCGCTCCCACAGGGACGTCACTCGGATTTTGAGATCATATTTGCCTTCATTTACTTCGCAATCGGGTCCAATCCACTCGCCTTGATCGCGGGCGCTGCCGCCGCTGAACTCAAAAACTCCAGAAACTGCTTTGCCTGTTCCGGGTGTTTGCTTTTGCTGACGACGCCCGCCGAGTACAGGGTCATTTGCTGCGCCTGATCAGGAATCAGGCCAATGATGTCAATGCCGTCCACCGGCTTCAATTCGCTCAACTGCTGGAAGCCGATTTCGGCGTCCCCGCGAGCCACCACCTCACCCACTGGTGTGGCCGGAATCATCTGGCTCTTGCCCTGAATGCGCTCGGCGATGTGCATCTGGTTGAACAGCACGCGGGACAGATACACGCCGCTGGCGCTGTCGGAATAGGCGATGCTCTTGGCGTCGAGCAGGGTCTGTTTGAAAGATTCCATTGTGCTGATGTCAGGGTGCGGTGCGCCGTGTTTGACGGCCATGGCGATGTAGGATTTGCCCAGATCGACGCGGGTTTTCGGATCGACCTGGCCGTCCTTGATCAGCTTGTCCAACGCCGCGCCGACCATCAGCACCACATCGGCAGGCTCTTTGCGCGCCAGGCGATTGGGGATGGCCTGAGGTGTGGCCCCCATGGACGGCGCGACTTCGCCTTGCAGTTTGACGCCCACACGCTGTTCGTAATCCGGGGTAACGGCCTTGAATGCGCCCATGATGCCGCCGGAACTCAGTACGATCAGTTGCACCGGAGCGGCAGGGGTTGCGGCCTGGGTGAACGCCATTGGAATGAAGGTGACGGCGGCGCTCAGCAAATAGGGGAGAATTTTCTTCATGAAGATGACCTTGGCTTTGTTGAAAGTGACACTGACGAAATTAAAAAGGCGCGGGCAGTATGTGGCAATTGTCGGGGGTGTAAATCCCTTTGTTGCAATTGCTGAGTCACAGACGATATTTACCGTGCCGGGGTCCCTACCATGAGGCCTGTCCGAAAGCGACAGCCGGGCTGCGCATCATTCAAGAAAGCCGCCGCCGGGCCGATGTTCATGGCGATACCCTTCACCTCTCTGGAAGTTCGTCGTTCATGTTCAATAAACGTCTCAAACAAGAGTTGGCTGCCCTGCGTGAAGAGCTTTCGTCCGTCGAGCAGGTGAGGAGCAGTCTGGACAGCGAAATGCTGTGCATGCGCTTGGACCCGCAGGGTCGTATCGAGTCGGTCAACGGTAATTTCGAAAAGGAAATGCATTACCGAAATGCCGACCTTGTGGGACGCGCCATCGAGGAGCTGGTGCCTGCGCACGTGAAAAACCTGGATTTCCATCAGCGGATGAAGTCCGCGATCAGCCGTGGCGAGCATTTCAGCGGTGCCTTGCGATTGTGGCGCGGCAACGGCCAAGAGGCCTGGCTGCGCTCGATCGTGCAGCCAGTGCGCGACAGCACAGGGCGTGTGAAGTACTTCACTGTTCATTCCAGTGATCTGACGCGCACTATTGAAAACTCCCGCGAACACGAAAACCTGATCGAAGCCTTGCAGCGCTCCACTGCCGTGATCGAGTTCAACCTCAGCGGCGAAGTGCTGACCGCCAATGATCGCTTTCTCGGCGCCATGGGCTATTCGCTGGCGCAGATTCAAGGGCAGCACCACCGCCTGTTCTGTGATCCTGCCGAGTACAATTCTTCAGCCTATCAGGCGTTCTGGGACACGCTGCGTCGAGGCGAATTCGTCACAGGTCGCTTCAAGCGCGTCGACAGCCACGGCCGTGAAGTCTGGCTGGAGGCGTCGTATAACCCGATCACCGATGCCCATGAGCGCCTGTACAAAGTCGTGAAATTCGCGACAGTCATCACTGATCAGGTCAATCGCGAAAATGCGGTAGCCGAAGCGGCGAACATTGCGTTCAGCACCTCACAACAGACTGATGGCAGCGCACAGAAAGGTACTGCGGTGGTTCAGCAGACGGTCGAGGTCATGCGCGAGCTGGCCGGACACATGGAACAGGCTGCCGAGCGAATCGCCGCACTGGATAAACAATCGCAGTTGATCGGATCGATCATCCAGAGCATCAGCAGCATTGCCGATCAGACCAACCTGTTGGCCCTCAATGCCGCCATCGAAGCCGCTCGCGCGGGTGAGCAGGGACGTGGTTTTGCAGTGGTCGCCGACGAAGTCCGGCAACTGGCCTCGCGTACCAGCAAAGCCACCGAAGAAATCGTTGGCGTCGTGCAGCAGAACCAGCAATTGGCCGAACAGGCGGTGAACGTGATCATCAGCGGTAAGCAACAGGCGCAGCAGGGCCTTGCGCTGGCGGGCGAGGCGGGGGCGGTGATCGTCGAAATTCAGGACGGTGCGCAGAAAGTGGTCAGCGCAGTGGGGCAGTTTGCCAATCAGTTGTCGGGCTGAGGAGGCTCGGTCAGTGAGATGTCGCCATCACCACACGGGTGTGCAGCAAACACGGGCCTTGTAGCAGTCCGGCCGGGCGGCGCTCCGCTTGCTGGCGGCGGTTTCAAAGACGCCACCGCAGGCAGTTCATAGCGACGCGTAGCGTCGTGGGCTGCATTCCCACGCGGAGCGAGGGAACGATTGGAAAAGCCGCGCCCGGACTGCATTTCCGGGCGCGGCTTTTTTGTGTCAGACCTTGAAGTGGCTGACTAGCATCTGCAACTGATTGCCCAGGCGGGCCAGTTCGACGCTGGAGGCAGCGGTTTCTTCACTGGCGGCGGCGGTCTGTTCGGACACGTCGCGGACGTTGATGATACTGCGGCTGATCTCATCGGCCACCGAGCTTTGCTGTTCGGCAGCGGCGGCGATCTGCTGGTTCATCGCCTGAATGTTGGACACCGTGTTGGTAATGCTTTCCAGCGAAGTGCCCGCCTTGCGGGTCAGTGCGACGCTGCTGTCGGTCAGGTTGCGGCTGCTGAGCATGATGTCCGACACCTGGCGGGTGCCGTTTTGCAGGGCAGCGACCAGGCCTTCGATTTCTTCGGTCGATTGCTGAGTGCGCTGAGCCAGGCCACGAACCTCGTCGGCCACCACGGCAAAGCCACGTCCGGCCTCACCAGCACGGGCGGCTTCGATGGCGGCGTTGAGGGCCAGCAGGTTGGTCTGTTCGGCAACGGCCTTGATCACGTCCATCACTTTGCCGATCTTGTCGCTTTCCTGTTCCAGCACGGTCATGGCGTCGGTGGAGCGCACCACTTCCTTGGCCAGCTTCTCGATCTGCGCGATGGCTTCGCCCACGACTTTGTCACCATCACGCGCTTCCATGTCTGCGGCTGACGCGGCCACCGAAGCCTGTTCGGCGTTGCGCGCGACTTCGTGCACCGTGGCCGACATTTCGTGCATGGCGGTGGCCACCTGATCGGTTTCGACTTTCTGGCTGTTCACGCCTGCGCTGGTCTGTTCGGTGACGGCGGACAGCTCTTCAGCGGCGCTGGCGATTTGAGTGACGCTGTCGCGAATGCCTCCGATCAGGTCGCGCAGGGTCGCGCCCATGCGCTGGATGCCTTGTTGCAGCACGCCCAACTCGTCCTTGCGGGTGACGACCAGGTCGCGGGTCAAATCGCCCGATGCGATACGGTCGACCACGGCCAGGGTTTCCTGCAACGGACGGGTGATCTGGCGAGTAATGATCACTGCTGCAAACGCGCCCAGAATCAGAGCGAGCAGGGTGCCGCCGATCTGCAGTGTGCGGGCCTGACGGGTATCTGCTTCGCCCAGCGAGTTCTGGATATCGATCAGTTGCTGGCTGAGCTTGACAATGTTCGCCTGTTCTTCAGTCATCTCGGCACGGGCGGCGTTGATGTTGTCGTTGGCGACTTTGAAGCCTTGCACCGAGTTGCGATAGCCGATCAACGACGCTTCCAGTTGCTTGAGGCGGTCCGCCTGAGTGCCGCTGAAGGTCGCGTTGAGCTGATCCAGGCCGCTGATGGCCGCAGCCAGTTGGCGTTGGGCCGCCTCTTCTGTCTTGGCCGTGACATTGCCGGTGTAGCCGCGCACTTCATAGCGCACCAGCATCACGTCTTCCTTGGCCTTGATGATGGTCTGGTATTGCTGGAAGCGGCGCTCGTCAGTGGGGTCCAGCTTCATGACGTCGTCGTTGATCGCGGCGATCAGGTCAGCGGCTTTCACGGCATCGACGCCCATGTCGGCCCTGACCTTGGCGCTGGTTTTGTAGCCCTCGCGCATTTTGTTCAGCGAGGTCTGATAAGCGCTGATCTGCTCGCCCAGGGCTTTGATCGGCGGCACGTTCAGCGGGTTGCTGAAGGTGCTTAGCAGGTACTGCTGCTGGGCCTTGTAGGCATCCAGCGCCGTCTGCACGTTTTGCGCAACCGCTTCATCGCCGTTGCTGATCATGTACTGCAAGCGGGTCACGCGCAGATCCGTCAGCTTGTGGCCCAGCCTGGTGATATCGGCCACGCGTTCGCTGCGATAGGTCATGTTACCCAGGCTGGTCCAGCCAATGAGCGCAAGCAAGGCCGTAAAGACAAGTACAACGCCGAACCCGAGGGCCAGTTTCATGTTGACGCTGATATTCGCAAACCAGCTCTTCATCGCAATTCTCCAGAATGTCCATTGTTCGAAGTCGTCAGCTGGAGGGTTTTTGTTATGGAAGGCCAGCGAAACCATCAAATATACGACTGCATCGGCAGCGGCTGAAAAATCTGTAAGAAATGTCAGCGATAACAAGGACGGCCCTTTGTTTCAATCTGTCACAGATGCGCTGATTTCTGCGGGGGCGGTGGTAAGGGACCTGCACGGCGTCAGGGGATAGGCGTGCTCGGGGAGGCTGCATCAGAGACAATTTTCTGGCGTTTCGCGACTGATACGTCTTGGCGTGACTGTAAAGTCAGCGAAGTCGATCCATGGCGTCAACTTTCCCTCACGTGAATGTATCCGGGATGAAATATTTCAACTATCGAGGGCTGGTCGAACCCAATACCGTGTACTGGCTCCAGCTTCGGCCCGGTGGCGATTTCATAAACCAGTACGGAAGTTGCGTTATGAAACCTGTTCAGCGATTTACCACTCTCGACAGTTTCAGAGGTATTTGCGCGTTGTTGGTTGTGTTTTTCCACCTGCATGTCGTCGACAGCTTTATCACCCAGCCATTCTTTCGACGCGACGAGGTCTTGCTCAATTTCTTCTTCGTCCTCAGCGGTTTCGTGCTCGCCCACACTTATGGCATGAAGCCCGGCCTCTCGTTCAAGTCCTTTTTCATCTCTCGGGTCTTTCGCCTGTACCCCCTGCATCTGGTCATGCTGGCAGTGTTCATCCTGTTCGAAACTGTGCGCTGGATGGCCTACAAGAAAGGCTTCTACCTGAATAACGTGCCGTTCACCGGGCTGTTCGCACCCAAGGAAATTCTGCCGAACCTGTTTCTGGTTCAGGCCTGGACGCCGCTTACCGAAACCATGTCGTTCAACTACCCGTCGTGGACCATCAGCATTGAGTTTTACATCTACATGCTGTTCGGTGGGCTGTGCATGCTCTCGATGAGAAACCGTTTTCTGATGTTTGCGGCCATTTCTCTGGTGGCCTTCATCCTGATCTTTTCGGAAAACGAGCCGCTGGTGGAACGGGCGATGCTTGGACTGTCGTGCTTTTTCGCAGGCAACATCACCTACCTGGTCTACCTGTTGATTCGCGACAAATGGACGATTAGACCTTGGCTGGTGACCGTGCTTGAATGCGCCATGATGTACGCGACGTACTGGATCGTGATGAACGACTTCGATTTCCGCTCGCCCATTGGCAGCCTGACGTTCTGTGCGCTGGTGTTGTTGTTCGCGTTTGAAGGCGGGCTGGTGTCGTCGCTGCTCAAAACGTGGCTGTTCGTCTTGCTGGGCAAGCTGTCGTATTCGATCTACATGACCCATGCGGCCTTGATCTTTTGTCTGTCGACGATCTTCATCGTGGCGCAAAAAGTGACAGGGCTGGAGTTGGCGCCGATGATCGACGGCCAGCGCTTCATGGACACCGGCTCCGTACTGGCCAACGATATCTTTGTGGTCTGCGTGGCGGTGGCGAGCGTGATCCTCGCGGCGTTCGCTCACAAGTACATCGAAATGAAAGGCTACGAACTGGGCAAACGGGTGGTGGGTGGTTCGGCGAAGGTCAAAACGGCGGTGGATAAACCGGAAGCGGTGCAATCGTTGAAGCCGCAGATTGACCGCATTGCGTGAGTTGCCTTACCCGTGGCGCAACCGCCTCACCATCCCCAGCCCTGCTGCGCGGCCACTGGCAAAACAGGCCGTCAGCAGGTAGCCGCCGGTCGGGGCTTCCCAGTCGAGCATTTCGCCTGCGCAGAACACGCCGGGCAATGACCTGAGCATCAGATGCTCGTCCAGCGCTTCGAACGGCACGCCGCCTGCGGTGCTGATCGCCTCGTCCAGCGGGCGAGGTCGGACTAGTGTCAATGGCAACCCCTTGATCGCCTTGGCCAGCAGGCTGGAGTCGGTGAAGGTCTCGGCCGAAGTCAGTTCTCGCAGCAGTGCAGCCTTGACCCCGTCAATGCCCAGCTGACTGTGCAAGTGCTTGGCCATCGAACGCGAGCCTCGGGGTTTGGCGACGGCCTTTTCCACGTCCATCAGGCGCTTGCCCGGCAACAGATCGATTTCGACAGTGGCCGAACCCCGTTGATTGATCGCCTCGCGAATCTGCGCCGACAGCGCGTAAATCAGGCTGCCTTCGATGCCCGTCTGAGTGATCACGCATTCGCCCAAGCGCAACGTCCGCCCTTGCAAACCCATGGCGACGTTTTTCAGCGGTGCTCCGGCGAATTTGCTTTGTAGCAATTCACTCCAGGCTGACACCTCGAACCCGCAGTTGGAGGCCTGCAATCGCGCGATGTCGATTCCACGTTGTTCCAGCAACGGCAGCCAGGCGCCGTCTGATCCCAGGCGCGCCCAACTGGCCCCGCCCAATGCCAACAGGGCCGCGGCAGGTTGGATCGCCAATTCTCCCTCGGGGCTGGCGATACGCAGGCTGTTGTCAGCGTTCCAGCCCAGCCAGCGATGGCGGGTGTGGATAACCACGCCGCTCTCGCGCAGGCGCTTGAGCCAGGCGCGCAGTAATGGCGCGGCCTTCATGTCGGTGGGAAACACTCGGCCCGAGCTACCGACGAAGGTTTGAATGCCCAGGCCATGAATCCACTCGCACAACGCTTCAGCGCCGAAACTGCGCAGCAGTGGGGCGATCATCGGCGCGCGCTCGGCATAGCGCGACAGAAACGTCGGGTACGCCTCCGAGTGGGTGATGTTCATGCCGCCCACACCCGCCAGCAGAAACTTGCGCCCCACCGATGGCATGCCGTCGTAGAGATCGACGCGATACCCCGCCTGGCTCAACACTTCAGCGGCCATCAAGCCCGCCGGGCCACCTCCGATGATGGCGACTGATTGAGGGGAAGTGGAGGTGGCTGAGGTCATGGGGGAAACTGCGTATCGATGAAGTAGGCCGCGCATTCTACCCGAGCGCCGTGACAAAGGAGCGGGCTGTGGAAAACTATTGAGCAAAAAACGTACAGCGTTTCGCGAGCCGCGCGGAATATGGGGTCTGACGCCTTGCACTCAGGTTATCCACAGGCCGCTCCACAGCGGATGTGGGTAAGTGAGCAATGGTGTTCTACACGCAAAACTTGTGGGAGATTCTATGTTGCCTGGTCAAACACCTTCGTCCGAACGCCACCCGCACCAAGGCGGCTCCCACAGGGATCGCGTCGAACTCTAATCTCGTTATCGACGCTGAATTTGTGGGAGCCGGCTTGCTGGCGAAGGCGGTGTATCAGTGGCGAATTTGTTGACTGACACACTGCGTTCGCCACCAAGGCGGCTCCCACAAGGTCGTGTGAGGCCAAAGAGAAAACTCACAACCCCTCCGACACCCAAACCCGGTGTGCACTGTGATGCAAGATCCCATGCCGCCGCGCCAGCGCTTCACGATCCTTGCTGTACCCGCCGCCGATTACGCCCATCACCGGAATGTCTCGTCCCAGGCAATGGCGCATCACGGCCTCATCCCGTCGCGCCACGCCTTCGTCAGTCAGCTTCAGATACCCCAGCGCATCATCTTTATGCACATCGACGCCTGCGTCATACAACACCAGGTCGGGTCGATACAGCGGCAGGAGGTAATTGAGCGTGTCATCGACTACCTTCAGGTAATCCTCGTCCCCCATGCCCATAGGCAGCGGAATGTCCCAGTCGCTCTGGGCCTTGCGTGCGGGGAAGTTTTTTTCGCAATGCAGGGAGACGGTGATGGCGTCTTCGGTGTGCTCCAGAATCCGCGCAGTGCCATCGCCCTGATGCACGTCGCAGTCGAAGATCAGCACCCTGTCCACGCGGCCGCTTTGCAGCAGGTAATGGCTGATGATGGCCAGGTCGTTGAAAATGCAAAATCCAGCGGGGTAGTCGTAATGCGCATGGTGCGTGCCACCCGCCAGATGACAGGCCAGGCCGTGCTGAAGCGCTTTTTCTGCCGTCAGCAGCGAGCCGCCCACCGCCCGAACGGTGCGCCGGGCCAGGTCTTCGCTCCAGGGCAGACCCAGCCGACGCTGGTCTTCGCGGGACAGGTCGCCGTCCATGTAGCGCCGAATGTACGCCGGGTCATGGGCCAGGGCCAGAATGTCATCAGGACAAACCTCTGGGCGGAACAATTGAGCATCCGTGGTCAGGCCGCTGTCGATAAGGTGGTCATGCAACAAGCGAAACTTGTCCATCGGGAAGCGATGGTCGGGCGGAAACGCCGGGCTGTAATCTTCGTGGTAGATAAGCGGCAGTGACATAGAGGGTACGCGTCGAATTCGAAAGGGGATCTTGCCAGTTATGGCTGTCAGCGCACAGCCGGAAGGCTGATCAGGACGTTGATAAGCGGCTAGGTCATTTGAGCGGTGGGGCAGGGGAGATGTTCGATGGAGCCGATACTTGAGCTCAACAGCCCGCGGCTGCTGATGCGTCAATGGCGAGATGATGATTTGCCAACCTTCGCGCAGATGTGCGCCGATCCACAGGTGATGCGTTACTTTCCGCAGCCGCTGACGCGTCTGGAAAGCGCGAAGATGATCGGGCGCATTCGTGGGCACTTCGCCGAATATGGCTTCGGCCTGTGGGCTCTGGAGCGTAAGGACACGGGCGAATTCGTTGGTTTCACCGGCCTGAATGTGGTGGGCTTCGAGGCGGGCTTTACCCCGGCGGTGGAAATCGGCTGGCGTCTGGCGCGCGAGCATTGGGGGCTGGGGTACGCCAGCGAAGCGGCGTGGACGGTGCTGGGCTGTGGCTTCGAGCATGTCGAGCTGCACGAAATCGTCTCGTTCACGGCCGTCAGCAACCTGCCGTCGCAGAAAGTCATGCAGGCCATCGGCATGCAGAACAACCCCGCTGACGATTTCGATCATCCCAATCTGCCCCACGGCCATCCGCTCAAGCCCCACGTGCTGTATCGCATCAATCGCCAGCAATGGCTCGCGACCTTGTGATGAACGCGAATCACGCGGCAAACATCTTGTATCATTTCGCCCAATCGCCACGTTCGCCGCCGTTCGGCGTCCGTGGCCGGATTTGCCTGTGATGACTGTGTATGAGGAGCCCTGAATGAGCCACGTGCTGGATGATCTGGTGTCGCTGTTGAGCCTGGAACCCATCGAAGAAAACCTCTTTCGTGGACGCAGCCAGGACTTGGGCTTTCGTCAGTTGTTTGGCGGGCAAGTGCTGGGCCAGTCGCTTTCGGCGGCGAGCAAGACCGTTGAAGACGAACGCCATGTTCATTCGTTGCATGGCTATTTTCTGCGCCCCGGCGATGCGCATTTGCCGGTGGTTTATCAGGTCGACCGGGTGCGTGACGGCGGCAGTTTCAGCACCCGTCGTGTGACGGCCATCCAGAAAGGCAATCCGATTTTCACGTGCAGCGCTTCATTTCAGTACGACGAACAGGGCTTCGAACACCAGAGCCAGATGCCGCAAGTGGTTGGTCCGGAAAACCTGGCGTCTGAACTGGAATTGATGCGCCAGCGCGAGCACCTGATCCCCGAGCACATGAAAGACAAGTTGCTGTGCCCGAAACCCATCGAGTTTCGCCCGGTGACCGAAAATGACCCGTACAACCCCAAGCCCACGGATCCTGTGAAATACGTGTGGTTTCGCGCCGACGGCACGCTGCCGGACATCCCGGCGCTGCACAAATACATGCTCGCCTACGCCTCGGACTTCAACCTGCTGACCACCTCGCTGCTGCCCCACGGCAAGACGGTCTGGCAGAAGGACATGCAGATCGCCAGCCTCGATCACTCTCTGTGGTTCCACGGCGAACTGCGTGCGGACGACTGGTTGCTCTACGCGATGGACAGCCCGTGGGCCGGCAACTCTCGTGGTTTTTCGCGAGGCAGCGTGTATAACCGCGCGGGCAAACTGGTTGCGTCGGTCAGTCAGGAAGGCTTGATCCGCCATCGCAAGGACTGGGCATGAGTCTGTCGCAACTGCGGCATTGGGTGTTCGACATGGACGGTACCCTGACCATTGCCGTGCATGATTTTCCTGCGATCAAACGGGCACTGGGCATTCCTCTGGAAGACGACATACTGACCCACCTCGCCGCGCTCCCCCACGACGTCGCTGCCGCCAAGCATGCGTGGTTACTGGAGCACGAACGCGAACTGGCCATCGCGTCGAAGCCTGCGCCGGGCGCTGTTGACTTGGTGCGCGAATTGGCTGGGCGGGGTTACCGGTTGGGCATTTTGACCCGCAACGCCCGCGAGCTGGCTCACGTAACCCTCGAAGCCATCGGCATCGCTGACTGTTTTCATGTGGACGACGTGATGGGGCGAGACGATGCGTCGCCAAAGCCCGACCCGGACGGGCTGCTGAAACTGGCCGAGGCCTGGAACGTCGAGCCATCGCAGATGGTGATGGTGGGGGATTATCAGTTCGACCTGGCGTGTGGCAGGGCGGCGGGGACGCATACCGTGCTGGTCAATTTGCCGGAAAATCCGTGGCCGGAATTGACGGATTGGCATGCGCGGGATTGTGCAGTGCTGCGCGAAATGCTCGATTAACCCTCGAAATTGATTGGAATACGCAATCTGTGGGGGGCGGCTTGCTGGCGAAAGCGTCAGTCCAGAAACATCAATGTCGACTGACACACCGCTTTCGCCAGCAAGCCGGCTCCTACAATGATCGCGTCGGATCGACAAATGCCGATCGGCGCGACACTGTGATGGACGTTTTCAATTCCCCTTGAACAACGCCGCTTGCCCCTCGGGCGAGGTAAACATCGCATCGCCGTTGTGACCCACGCCTTTCACCTCGATCAAACGCTGATTGATCCCTTCTGGATGACGTTTGGTCAGGTAATCGAAGTAATTGTGGCCACGCACCAGACGGAACGGCCCTTGCGCTTCAGCACCGCAATCCTTGTCCAGCGCCGGGTGGTTCGGGTCGGTGTCCTGATCACCCAGCAGGTACGTGACGTCACGCTTCACATACGCCGCTTCCAGTTCGGCAGCCGTGTCTTTGCCCGCGTAAGGCGGCAACTTGTTCATGCCGTACTTCCAGGTGTCGAACGCCGGGCAGGTGGCTGCGCTCACCGGCAAAGGCCGGGTCGCGTCGAAGTAGGCGTAGGACGACGGGTTGGCGATCACGTAACGCAGCTTGATGCCTTCTTTCTTCAACAACGCGTCTTCCTTGCCGCCGATCACGGCGTAGCGCTGCACCACCTGCGCACCGCCGGAGTGGCCAGCGATCACGATTTCCTTGAGGTTCGGGAACAGTTTGCTGTCGCTCAGGCGCTTGAGGATATGATCGATCACCACGAACGAACTGATCGGCTTGGCCCCTAGCGACTTGTCGCCTGCCATCCAGTCGTTGCGATGCCAGCGCAAAATGTTTTCTGGCAAATGGTGCGCGGTGATGTCTTTCTCATCGAGGAACTGTGGCGCGATCAGCAGCGTTTTCGAGCGCTGCTTGGACTGATTCGCGGCGCGCTCGACGCTACGCAGATACGTCTGGGCATTGCGCAGGCGGCCATGGAACACAATGACCACTCGCTGAATCTGTGGGCTGGGGCGCACCCAGCTCTGGCTCAGCCCCAGCGTGGCCTGGGAGGTTCCATTGATCAGCAGCCGGTCCGGGCTGATGGATTTGACCGCCTGATCCGCAGCATGAGCGGTAACGCTCATCAGGGTGCCCAACAACAGGATCGAAAGCGGTTTCATCATAGGATCAGAGGCTCTTGGCGGCGAACGTGTCGCATTGGTTGATTTGTCCCTGGGCAAAACCTGTCTTGAACCAGCGAACCCGCTGGGCAGACGTCCCGTGAGTGAACGAGTCAGGCACTACACGCCCTTGGCTTTGTTGTTGCAAACGGTCATCGCCAATGGCGTTGGCCGCATTCAGCGCCTCTTCAATATCACCGGGTTCAAGCCAGTTCAAACGCTTTTGTGCGTTATAGGCCCAAACGCCGGCGAGGCAATCGGCTTGCAACTCCTGACGCACCAGCAGACCGTTATCGCCCTCCATGTGCATTCCGCGCTGACGGGCGGCGTCAACTTTAGCTGAAACGCCTAGCAAGGTCTGCACATGATGGCCAACTTCATGTGCAATCACGTACGCCTGAGCGAAATCCCCTGCCGCCTTGAAGCGATGCGCCATTTCACGGAAGAAATCCATGTCCAGATAAACCCGCTGATCCGCCGGACAATAAAACGGGCCACTGGCTGATGACGCGAAACCGCAGGCCGACTGCACCTGGCCCCGGAACAGAATCAGCGTCGGATCTTTGTACTGACGGCCACCCTGCTGAAAGATCTGCCGCCACGTATCCTCGGTGTCCCCCAGAATCGCCCGCACGAAATCCGCCTGTTCATCATTGGCGGGCGGCGCCTGACGGGTTTGCGGATTGACGGCGCTGGTCTGCTGCGTGCCCATCTGCCCGGCGATCTGCCCGAGAATCTGCATCGGGTCCTGACCGGTCAACAGGCCAATGGCGACGATGATCACAATCCCGCCAAGCCCCAGCCCCTTGCCCCCAAGGCGCAGACCACCGCCACCCCCGGTGTCGTCGCGCGCGTCGACGACGTTGTCACTGCGACGTCCTTTTTTCCAGAGCATGGTAGGAACCCTCTTTGAGTCGTGTAGGAAGTGTAGACGGCGGGGATGGCCGGTCGTCTGGTATCGGGACTTAAGAGGGAAGAGGTGAGGAATGGTTCAGGACGCATTCAAACAGGTTGAATGCGCTCTGAGCCGTGGGTTACCGGAGTAATTCCATTGAACAGGTCAAAGCTGCCAATGAGCCGCAGTTAATAAAGAGCCAAATGTTAAGTGCCCAAATGCGTCGCCGTAGATAGAGAGGGATGTTCAGATGTGCATTTTTAGTGATGTCACCTCTGCGATACATGATTTCAGGCATCCACATAGTGGCGAATATCATGCTGAGTCGTATATGCCGACCTCTAATGTCTCCTCCCCAAAGGCTTTTTGTGTTGATGACACTTCGGCAATTGGGCAAATACTCTTCAATGATGTCGAGGTTTTTGGAGGTGAACCGCGCCATTACCCTGAAGCGGGCGAGGATAGGTAAACGGCGCGGGCCTTACGATGATTGGGGCGGCAGTTTCGGCAAAATCAGAATGGTTCTAGGTACAGGGTTCAAAAATCCTACAAATCAGGCTGTTCTGCCTTCACCGAATTGATGAACGCCTGCATCGCCGAGGACTGAATCCGATGACGTCGGGTAATCAGTCCATAAGGTGGCAGGCGTGCTTCGAAGTCGATGGGCAGGACGGCCAGCAGGTCGCGACCGGCGTAGTCTTCGACCACGGACAGCGGGGTGACGCCGAGCATGTCGGTTTGTTGCACCAGCGAAAGCAGGGTCATGATCGACGTGGTTTCGACGATGCTGTTCGGTACGTCGACCCGCGCGTTGTGGAACACCTGATTGATGATCGCGCGCATGGGACTGGGGTGTTGTTGCAACACCCATGTCTCGTTTTGCAGGGTGGCCCAGCTCAGACCCTTGACGTTGACCAGCGGGTTCTGTGCACCGGCGATGACGCACAAGGCTTCTTCGCCGAGGCTGTCGAATTGCAATTCTTCAGCGCGAGCGCCACCGGGAATCCGACCCAGGACCACGTCGAGTTGGTCTTGCAACAAGGCCTGAACCAGTACGTCGCTGGTGTCGACCTGAATACTCATCGACAGGCGCGGGTGGCTTTTCTTCAACGTGGCGATGGTGCGCGTCAGCAGACCCGAGGCCAGCGCCGGAATCGCGCCGACTGCCACGCGGCCCAGGTTGCCGGATTCCAGCGCCACCAGTTCTTCGCGCATGCCGCTCAGTTCGGCGAACACCATGCGCGCGTAATAGATGACGGTTTCCCCGAACGGCGTCGGGCGCATGCCTCGCGGCAGACGCTCGAACAGTTCGACGCCGAGCAGGTCCTCGGCCTCATGCAGCATCTTGGTCGCCGCCGGTTGGGTCATGCCGATGTTATCGGCGGCACGGCGCAGCGAGCCGAACTCCTGTAACGCCAGCATCAACCGCAGCTGGCGCAGGCGCAGGCGGCTGTGGATAACACTGGCGTCGGGAATTCGGGTCATGTGGCTCGCTCGCATTGTTGTTTGCGGCGAGCCTGACAAGAACTGCAAGGCATTTCCAGCGTTGCGTGCCATCACAGCGTTTTCGCCTTGATTGCATGGCGATTGCGCCAGCCGAATGCGGCTTTGATGCCACTGGAAATCATCGGCCAGAACAACATCAGCAATGCGGTGGTGGTCAGGCTGCCCACCAGCGGGTTGGACCAGAAGATGCCCAGTTGTCCGTCCGAGAACAGCATGGACTGGCGAAACGCGTCTTCGGCCTTGTCGCCCAGCACCGCAGCCAGCACCAGTGGGGCGATCGGGTAGCCGAGTTTCTTGAACAGATAACCCAGCGCGCCAAAGCCCAACATCAGCAGCACGTCGAACATCGAGTTGTGCACCGAATATGCCCCGATGGCGCAGACCATGATGATAATCGGCGCAATGATCGAGAACGGGATGCGCAGGATCGAGGCGAACAGCGGCACCGTCGCCAGCACCACCAGCAGGCTGACCACGTTGCCCAGGTACATGCTGGCGATCAGGCCCCAGACGAAATCATGCTGCTCGGCGAACAGCGTCGGGCCGGGGTGCAGCCCCCAGATCATCAGGCCGCCGAGCATGACCGCTGCCGTGGCTGATCCGGGAATGCCCAGCGTCAACATCGGCAGCAACGCGCTGGTGCCTGCGGCGTGGTCGGCGGTTTCCGGGGCGATCACGCCTTCAACTTCGCCTTTGCCGAAGTTGTCGCGGTTCTTCGAGAAGCGCCGCGCGATGCTATAGCTCATGAACGACGCGGCGGTCGGGCCACCGGGTGTCACGCCCATCCAGCAACCGACGATCGTGCTGCGCAAAATGGTGAACCAGTAACGCGGCAGCTTTGCCCAGGTGCGCAGGATGACCATCGGCGTGATGCGCGCATGTTCGCCGCGAAACACCAAGCCCTCCTCGACGGTGCACAGGATTTCGCCGATGCCGAACAGGCCGATCACCGCCACTTCAAAACTGATGCCGGTCATCAGCACCGGTTGATCGAAGGTCAGGCGCAGGTTGCCGGACACGGTGTCCATGCCTACTGCCGCCATCGCGAAACCAATCATCATAGCCACCACGGTTTTCAGCGGCGGGTTCTTGCTCATGCCGATGAAGGTGCAGAAGGCCAACAGGTACACCGCGAAAAACTCCGGTGAGCTGAAGGTCATGGCGAATTCGGCGATGCGAGTCGAGAGGAACGTCAGCAGCATCACGCCCGCCAACGCGCCAATCAGCGCCGAGCTGAAGGCGGCAGTGAG
The DNA here is from genome assembly GCF_045764065.1 of Pseudomonas sp. Pseu.R1. Classification (NCBI taxonomy): domain Bacteria; kingdom Pseudomonadati; phylum Pseudomonadota; class Gammaproteobacteria; order Pseudomonadales; family Pseudomonadaceae; genus Pseudomonas; species Pseudomonas sp. Pseu.R1. The sequence goes on from NZ_JBJGEE020000001.1 coordinate 4,550,386, forward strand.
GGCTTCGGCAGCGCGGCCTTCGCGGGCCATCGGGTAGCCATCGAAGGTCGTCGCCACCGACGACGGCTCGCCGGGAATGTTGAACAGAATCGAGGTAATCGACCCGCCAAACAGCGCGCCCCAATACATGCACGAGAGCAGAATGATCGCCGAGACCGGCGACATGGTGAAGGTGATCGGCAGCAGTAAAGCCACGCCGTTCGGGGCGCCGAGGCCTGGCAGCACGCCGACCAGAATGCCCAGCAGCACGCCCACGACCATCAACCCGATGTGACCGGGCGTGAGGATCAGGTTCATGCCTTGCAGCAGAGAATCGAACTCGCTCATTTCAGCGACCTCCCGGCCATGGCGACCCAATCTCCCACGGGGCCTGCGTCCAGCGGCACCTTGAACCACAGATCGAAGATCAGGTAACTGGCGACCACCGCGCCAACCGAAACGCAGCCGATCATCAGCAGCCCGTAAGGCTTTGCGCGCACTTTGTCACGCCACATGAACCAGGCGATGAACACCGCCGAGGCCATGTAGATACCGGTGAAGGGCATTGCGCAGACGAACAGGGCAATCGGGATGAACACTGACAGCACCTGCCGAAACTCGCCCCGGCTGACGAAGCTGATGTTCAGCGGCTTCCAGCGAATCAATGTCAGCACGGCGTTAGCCAGGCTCGCCGTCGCCAGCAAAAGCCCAATATAAAACGGGAAATACCCGGGCTCAGGACCGGCATCACCCCAGCCGATGCCTTGCTCGATACTGCCGAACATCACCACCGCGCCGATCAACAGCGTGAACGACGCCAGGCCAATCTCGACCCAGCGGGTGCCCACCAGTGAGGCTGAACGGGAAGAATCAGACATAAACACCTCCAGCGAATCGCTGCCGCGACCTGCAATCACAGGGGCGTGGCAGCAGGGCAGGTCAGTTGCGCAGCCAGCCGGCTTCCTTGAATACCGGGGTGACGCGGGCGGTGTCTTTCTCGATGTAGGCGGTCAGTTGATCGCCTTCGAGGAAGGTCGGCACCAGCGCGTTTTGTGTCACGTAAGCCTTGAATTCCGGCGTTTCCGAGACTTTGCGCATCAGGTCGATATAGAACGCGCGCTGTTCGGCGCTGACATTGCCGGGCATGAAGATGGTGCGTGGGAAACGGTACTGATCAATACCCAGACCGGCTTCCTGACAGGTAGGCACGTCGGCCCAGGATTTGTCGCCCGCGACTTTTTCGGTGTAGGCCATGCGTTCTTTACTGAACACGCACAGTGGCTGTACCTGGTCGCCGCGCCATTGGCTGATGCTTTCGGCGGGGTTGTTGACGTTGGCGGCGATGTGTTTGCCGGCCAGTTGGGTCGCGGCTTCGCTGCCGCTCTTGAACGGGATGTAAACCAGCTTGGTGTTGTTGGTCTGGTTGAGCAGCAGGGTCAGGGTCTGATCGACGTCTTTGGACTGACTGCCGCCCATTTTCATGCGCGACGGGTCGGTTTTGACCGCCTCGTAGAAACTTTTGGCGTCTTTCCAGGGCGCGTCTTTGTAGGTCCAGAGGATGAAGTCGTCTTCCGCCACGGCGGCCACCGGGGTCAGTTCCTGCCATTCGTAGCCGAGCTTGGACACCAGCGGCAGCAGGTAAATGTTGTTGGTCGCGATCACCAGTTTGTCGGCGTCGCCTTTGGAGACCTTCATGTCGAGAAAGGCTTCCGCGCCGTTGCCGCCGCCCTTGTTCAGGACCACGGTGTTCACGTCCAGCAGTTTGTGGGTGCTGATGATCGATTGAATCAGGCGACCCAACTGATCCGTGCCGCCACCGGGGCCACCGGCCACGACGATCTCGACGTTCTTGTCAGGTTGCCAGGCGGCTTGAGCGAAGGTGGGAAGGGCTGCGGCACACATGAATGTGCAGCCAAACAGCAAACGGGACGCGCGTCGGAAGGAGGCGGTTCGCATGGTGATCCTCGTTTTTGTAGTTGTTATGAGTGGCCATCGTTGTGATCAGCCGTGCGAGGAGTGTGGGAAAGTTGCCATGTCGCGTCTACTCAAAACATCACATACACCGATAGCCTGGGGTTATCGGTTGGAGCGCTAAATTCGGACCTGTGGGAGATTCTATCTGGGCTGGTCAACCGCATTCGCCACCAAGGCGGCTCCTACAGGTTTCCCGCCTACCAGAGAGTTTTTGGATACAACAAAAAGGGCGAGCACAATGCCCGCCCTTTGCCTTGGGGGAGATTACTTTGGGGTGAAGTTACTTCTTGGCAGCCGTCAGCGCCGAGTAGCTGTTCATCAGGTTACGGTAGTTCGGAATGCGCTGGGACAGCAGGTTGCCCAGGCCTTCGATGTCGTTGCGCCAGTCGCGGTGCAGCTCACAGGCCACGGCGAACCAGTTCATCAACTGCGCACCGGCTGCCGACATGCGATTCCACGCCGCTTGCTGCACACCCTCGTTGAAGGTGCCCGACGCATCCGTCACCACGAACACATCGAAGCCTTCCGCCAACGCGCTCAGCGTCGGGAATGTCACACACACGTCAGTCACCACACCGGCAATGATCAGTTGCTTGCGGCCAGTGGCCTTGATCGCTTTCACGAAATCTTCGTTGTCCCAGGCGTTGATCTGGCCAGGGCGAGCGATGTAAGGCGCATCCGGGAACATCTCTTTCAACTCAGGGACCAGCGGACCGTTCGGGCCGGATTCGAAGCTGGTGGTCAGGATCGTCGGCAGGTCAAAGAACTTGCCGCAATCGGCCAGGGCCAGCACGTTGTTCTTGAACTCGTTTGGCGAGAAATCCTGTACCAGCGAGATCAAACCGGTTTGGTGGTCAACCAGCAGCAGTACGGCGTCGTTCTTGTCCAGGCGCTTGTAAGTAGTCATGTGTGCATTCCTTTTTGAGTCGAGAGAGTAGGTTTGAAATCGGCGCCGACCGTGGCGTTGTGCTCATTGGCTGCGGCATGGGGTGAACTTTAGGGGAGCTTGGATCGGCTAACAATCCAGCAGAATTCGAACTCACTGATTCGAATTTGGGGACAATTGGTGTGCGCCGCTTTTCGGTAGCAGTGAGCTTGCTCGCGATAGCGGTGGAGCTGTGGGTGCAACTATGTCTGATGAAGCGCAATCGCGAGCAAGCTCACTCCTCCAGGCGCTAGCGCGTCGTGATTGGCACGACCTTGTCCAGCACCTGCTTTGCCAGCGCGTGATAGAGCGAGACCGGCATAATCCAGCCGGAAATGGCTGACGCCAGAACGGCGACAGCGAGCATTGGAATCACCAGATCCGGGCTGTGGGACAGCTCCAGCACGATCACCGAGGCCGTCAGCGGAGAACGGGTCACACCGGCGAGATAGCCGCCCATTCCGAGCAAGGCACAGGTTTGGGGATTAACGTCGGGTAGCAGCGAAAGCAGAGGAGCGAATGCAGCGCCAATGCTCAGCGAAGGCGAAAACAGACCGCCTGGAATGCCAGCCAGATACGAAACCACGTTGGCCAGAAACTTCCACAACAGAAAGCCGCTGTCGGTCATGGGATGGCCTTCCAGCAGGGCGCGGGTTTCTTCATAGCCGGTGCCGTAGACGTGGTTTCCCGAGATCAGTCCCAGTATCGCCAGTAGCAGTCCGCACGTCGCAGCGAAGCGCACCGGAAAGCGTCCGCGTAATTGGGCCATGCGCCCCAGCCAGCCCTTTTGACTCGGCAGAACCAGCTTGACGTACAACCCGCCCAACCCGCCGCCGAGCAAAGCGCAGGCGGGAATTTCACTCCAGCCCCAGCCGGTGGGCAGGCCGCCGCTGATGTCGCCGAAATAGGCGTAGTGCCCCATCAATCCCAGCGTGACCGCGCCACCAATCAGCACGGCGGTCAGCACCAGCCCGCTGAAGCGTTGTTCAAAGGTTCGGCTGAGTTCCTCGATAGCGAACACGATACCCGCCAACGGTGTGTTGAAAGCTGCTGCGATACCGGCGGCGCCCCCGGCGAGAATCAGCCCAGCGGTGGTATTTCGGCCATGCAGCCCCAGTTGCCGTCCGAACGCATAGATCACCGCTGCGCCGACGTGAACGGTGGGGCCCTCACGACCGACGGACCCGCCCACCAGCAGCGCACCGAGGGTGAAAAACATGCGCACTGCGGCCACTGGCAGCGCCAGGACCTGAGCACGAAAGCGTCGAGAGGGTGACTCCAAGGCGGCGATCACCTGAGGAATACCGCTGCCCCGCGCATTGCCGAACCAGCGATTGGTGACCCAGGCGAGCAAGCCGAAGCCCAGCGGGGTGATCAACACGGGCAGCCAACGGCTGACATCGAGGGTGCGTTTGAACAGCACAAATGCCTCATCCGCCAGCCACGCAAAAGCCAGTGCGACCAGCCCCGTCAGTAGTGCACCCACCCAGAATGCGAACCGCTGGCGCCATTGCCGCCAGCGCGGGCGCTTGAAGCGACGCGTGGGCGAGAGGGGCTGAGAGGGCTGTTCGGATGCGCTGGACGGTGCAGTCGGGTCTGACATCTAGAGAACGCTGGCGTCGGGATTGGAAGATCCGATTATGGGCTTATTCGCAATATCTAGAAATATTTAAGGACTATTAGAGCTTCCATGGTCGAGAGTCTGGCTATCAGAAACCGTTGCCGTTGGCTGCCCCTGCCCCTGCCGTTCGCTTTTGCTATTTGTGTATGAAGGGCCAAAGCCAAAGCGAGCGTTGCGGTCTGCAATCACCAAACCTCACGCCTGCTATATCCTCCAGCTATCGCCGTATTTCCAGCTTTGATTAGACGGTTATCGCTGCACCTCCGATAGTGGCTGCCATGACCGGCGCACTTCTGGCAGGGCGTCGACAATAAAAACAACAACATCGAGGTACGCACCCATGGCTCGCAGCAGCGCCGATGTGCCCCTGTCCGCAACGGGCGATTCCTTCGCATCCCCTACGTCAAGCGTTGCCAGTGCCGCCCGGGCCAGCACGGTGCGGTGGCGCATCTTCGCAATCATTTTTGTGCTAACGATGGTCAACCTGATCGACCGGGTGTCGCTGTCGATTGCGATGCCGACCATCGCCAAGGAATTCACCCTTTCGCCTGCGATGCAGGGGCTGATTTTGAGCAGCTTTTTCTGGGCCTACGCGCTGTTGCAGATTCCCGGCGGCTGGATGATCGACCGCTTTGGGCCGCGCCGTGTGATCACCTGGTCCACCGGTTTGTGGGGCACGTTTCAGGTATTGGCCGGGTTCGCCACGGGCGGCGCTTCGCTGCTGTTTGCGCGGATGTTCCTCGGTGCTGCTGAAGCGCCGCTGTTTCCGTCGGGCGGCAAGCTGATTTCGTTGTGGCTGGCGCCGAGCGAGCGCAGTCGCGGCGCGGTGATGATGGACAGTGGCAGCCCGTTGGGCGTGGCGCTGGGCGGGCTGATCATCGCTTATTTGATCGTTTCGCTAGATTCGTGGCGTTCGGCCTTTGTGATTGCCGGTGTGGCGACGCTGCTGTTGGGCTGGGTGTCGTGGCGTTATCTGCGTGACGATCCGTTGGTGCATCCGCAGGTCAACGAAGCGGAGCTGGATAAGATCAACGCTGGTCGTGAAACCACGGCAGCCGAGGCGGCGAAGGCCAAGGTCAAAGGGCTGGGCATTGCGGCGCGTTCGCTGGTCGGCCTGCTGGTGGGGCGTTCGACGTGGGCGATGGTGTATTTCGGTCTGCTGACTTGGGGGCCGAGTTATCTGGCTCAAGCGCGCGGCTTCGATATCAAGGGAATCGGCTTCGCGACCTTTGTGATTTTCATCTGTGGCTCGCTCGGTTCGCTGACTGGCGGTTTCCTCTGCGACGGCTTGATTCGCAAAGGCGTGCGCCGTGGCGTGGCGGTCAAAGGGCTGCTGACGTTCTCCGGCGTGATTGCTCTTGGCGCGCTGCTGGCACTGCCACAGTTGAGTGACCCGATTGCAGCCGTCGCACTGCTGGCGATGACCGCGTTTTTCCTGATGTGGGGCAGCCTGTACTGGAGCTTCCCGGCGTTGCTCGCGACTCCGGCTCGCGTCGGTTTGATCGGCGGCGTGATGAACCTGGCGGGCAGCATCGGTGGCATCTTCGTGCCGATTCTGGTCGGCCTGATCCTGCAATTCTTCGGTGGCTTCGGCGCGGTGCTGGGCTTCTTCGCGATCTGCGCAGCGCTGTTCGTCCTTGCGACGTTGCTGATCGGTCTCGACGGCAAGCAGGAGGTGAACCATGTCTGAGGCGGTCTACAACGGGCCGATTGTCGATGCTCATCATCACTTCTGGGACCCGCAGGCCAACTATCACCCTTGGTTGGCGGAGGGGGCAAACATCCCGTTTCGTTACGGCGATTACTCGGCGATCAAACGTCGCTATTTGCCACCGGAATACTTCGCCGATGCAGGCGAGCACAACGTGGTGCAGACCGTTTACGTCGAGACCGAATGGGACCCGACTGACCCGATTGGCGAGACCCGTTTCATTGAACAAATCGCCGCGCGCTACGGCGTGCCCAACGCGGTCGTGGCGCAGGCGTGGCTCGATCATCCCGAAGCGACTTCACTGTTGGCTGAGCAGGCGTTGTTCTCCAGCGTGCGCAGTGTGCGGCACAAGCCGGGCGGCCCGACATCACCCGAGCAAGTGGGTGAGCTACGCACGCTGATGAGTGATGAGCACTGGCGCCGCAGTTACGCGACGCTGCATGAACTGGGCTTGCGTTTTGACCTGCAAACCCCGTGGTGGAACTTGCCGGAAGCCGAGTGGCTGGCACGGGACTTTCCCCAGACCACACTGATCCTCAACCACGCGGGCTTACCCTCGGATCGCAGCGTTGAAGGGCTTGCCGGGTGGCATGCAGCGATGTCGAGACTGGCCGAGCAGCCTAACGTCGTGGTGAAGATCTCCGGGCTGGGTTTGCCTGGCAGACGCTGGAGCGCCGCAGACAACGCCTGGATCGTGCGCGAGATCATCGCCATGTTCGGCGCCGAGCGCGCGATGTTCGCCAGCAACTTTCCGGTCGACAGCCTGTGCGGCTCGTTCGACGACATCTACAGCGGTTTCAAACACATCGTTCGTGATCTGCCCCGTGCCGATCAGGAGCGTCTTTTCTACAGCAACGCGCAACGCATTTACCGTTGTGAGCCGTGTGCCTTGGCCCGTCCACGGCAGGAACAGATGAGGAGTCAGGCATGAACAAAACCCGTATTGCGATGGTGCTCGGCGACCCGGCGGGCATTGGGCCGGAATTGATCGCTCGCTTGCTCAGCGATGAAAAAGTGCGCAGTCAGGCTCACGTCGTGCTGATCGCCGATGAGAGCGAGATGCGTAGGGGCATGGACATCGCGGGGCTGTCGTTTCCGTATCGGCAGATCGAGTCGCTGGATGCGCTGGATTTCACCGATGACACGCCGCTCTTTTACAACTTTCGGGGCGATGCCGTGGGCGAATTCCCGCGCAGTGAGGCCAGTGTCATCGGCGGTCGTTACTCGCTGGACACGCTGAAAGTCGCCCTTGAGCTGACAGCCGCCAAGACCACCAACGCTGTGTTGTTCGGGCCGCTGAACAAGACTTCGTTGCACATGGCGGGCATGGCCCACAACGATGAACTGCATTGGTTTGCCGAGCTGTTGGGGTTCGACGGGCCGTTCTGTGAATTCAATGTGCTGGACAATTTGTGGACTTCCCGCGTGACCTCTCACGTGGCGTTGTCGGCGGTGCCGGGGATGTTGAGTCAGGAGCGGGTGATCGAGGCGATTCGCTTGATCGACACCGCCCTCAAGCGCAACGGCCTGAAGGCGCCACGCATTGGTGTGTGCGGCTTGAATCCGCACAACGGCGACAACGGTTCGTTTGGCCGCGAGGAGCTGGACATCATTGGTCCAGCGGTGAAAACCGCGCAGGAACAGGGCATCAACGCTGACGGGCCGTATCCGGGGGACACGATTTTCTTGAAAGTACAGGGCGATGCCAGCGCGTTCGACGCGGTGGTGACGATGTACCACGACCAGGGCCAGATCGCGATCAAGTTGATGGGGTTCTCGCGCGGCGTGACGGTGCAGGGCGGCTTGCCGATCCCGATTACCACGCCTGCCCATGGGACGGCTTTCGATATTGCCGGGAAGGGCAAGGCGAATGTTGGCGCGATTCGCCAGGCGTTCGAGATTGCCTGCCGGATGGGGCAGAGCAACGTTTGACCCGCTGAGCTCTACAGCAACAGCCCATGTTTTTGCCGCAAGGTGTGATGAGCGCTTTGCGGTTTTTTTTGCCTGCGGTTTTTTGATCGCGGATATATAGCTTCTGCCGAAGGCGTGGGAGCCGGCTTGCTGGCGAATGCGTCGGGTCAGATAAATCAACGTTGAATGAAACCCCGCTTTCGCCAGCAAGCCGGCTCCCACAGAGATGTGTGTCGCACCGTGGATTCATGATCGGCGCGATTCTGCGGAAGGCAGCTCTCACCGCCCTATAACCCCACGTATCTAAATGCTTTCTAAGTGATCACCTGTAGCTATCACTGGATACGCATAAGTGATTGGCCGCGCCCCGTTCCGGCTGGCTAAATTCACCCCATCGACGCGCAGCGCCAGCGCCAGACGCATCGAATAACAACTACAAAAAGCCTGTCCCGTCTCATGCGGGGTAGCGGGCACCGAGGAACACACAGATGACAGCTCCTGTTTCTGCTCAGGCTCTTGATCGGGCCATTTCCAAAAGCCGGCTCCGCCTGCTGCCTTTCCTGATTCTCATGTACATCCTGGCCTTCATCGACCGTTCCAACGTCGGCTTTGCCAAAGCCGCGCTGGCCGCTGATACCGGTCTGGGCGATGCGGCGTTCGCGTTTGGCGCGAGCATCTTCTTCATCGGTTATGCCTTCTTCGAGGTGCCCAGCAACTACATGCTGCACAAGCTCGGCGCCAAGGTCTGGCTGTGCCGGATCATGGTCACCTGGGGTTTGGTTTCGGCGGCAATGATGTTCGCCCACAACGCCCAGACCTTCTACGTCCTGCGCTTCCTGCTGGGTGTGGCCGAAGCCGGTTTCTTCCCCGGCATCATCCTTTACCTCACCTACTGGTTCCCGTCGAAAAGCCGTGGCCAGGCGTTGGGCCTGTTCTACTTCGGCCTGCCGCTGGCGCTGGTCTTTGGCAGCCCGCTGTCGGGTTGGTTGCTGGACTTCCACGGCGTGTTCGGCCTGACCAACTGGCAGTGGCTGTTCGTCGTCGAGGGCCTGATGGCGTCGGCCGTGGGCATCGCGGCGTACTTCTATCTGGTCAACCGTCCGGCGCAGGCTCGCTGGTTGAGCGATGAAGAAAAGCATGCGCTGAGCAGTGCCTTGGCTGAAGAAGATTCGAAGAAGAAAGCCAGCCCGCATGGTTTCTTGAGTGCTCTGCGCAACGGTCGCGTGCTCAAGTTCTGCGTGGCGTATTTCACCATTCAGATGAGTGTGTACGGCGTGGTGTTCTACCTGCCGACCCGCATTGCGGGTCTGGGCGACGGCCACGTGGGTCTCAATGTTGGTCTGATCACCGCGATCCCGTGGGTCTGCGCGCTGATCGTCACTCGCTTGATCACCCGTTACGCCGACCGTACTGGCCTGCACCGTCGTCTCGCCGTGTGCATGTTGACCATGGCCGCGTTGGGCATCGCCGCCTCGGCGTTGGGCACGAGCACGGTGCCGGTGGTGATCGCGTTTTGCTTCGCGGCGGCCGGGTTCGTTGCCGTGCAACCGCTGTTCTGGACCATCCCCACCAACTACCTGAGCGGCGCCGCAGCGGCAGGCGGCATTGCGTTGATCAACTCCATCGGCAATCTCGGCGGCTTCGTCGCGCCGAACCTGAAAACCATCATGGAAGCCAGCTATGGCGACCCGCGCGCAGGCATGTTTGCCCTGGCGGCGGTTGGCATTCTCGGCGCCATTTTGATCGCTCGTTTGAAGCAGCAAGACACCCCGAACGCTCCCACTCCGCTGACCAGCGCACAGGTCGGCTGAACTCAAATCCTGAAGTAGCAATCAAGGAATCGCACCCATGAAAATCAAGGCAATCCGTACCCGCGTCTTCGAATGGAAAGGCAAGGTCGTTCCACCACAAGCGCACTTCTGCACCAACGCCAGCGACATCCTGTTCGAGCGCGGCGACGCGATGGGCTCCTTTCGTTTCCACGGCTGGCTGGTGGTGGAAGTCGAGACCGACAACGGTATCGTCGGCATTGGTAACTGCGCCCTCGCACCTCGCGTGGCCAAGGAAATCATCGACACCTACCTGGCCCCGATCGCCATTGGCGAAGACCCGTTCGACAACGAATACATCTGGCAGAAAATGTACCGCCAGAGTCACGCCTGGGGCCGCAAAGGCATCGGCATGGCGGCCATTTCGGCCATCGACATCGCCATCTGGGACATCATGGGCAAGGCCGTCAACAAGCCGGTGTTCAAACTGCTCGGTGGCCGCACCAAAGAGAAGATCTGGACCTACGCCTCCAAGCTCTACGCCAACGACAATCTGGACCTGTTCCTGGAAGAAGCGCAGGGCTATCTGAGCCAGGGCTTCACAGCGATGAAGATGCGTTTCGGCTACGGCCCGAAAGACGGCCCGGCAGGCATGCGTCGTAACATCGAACAAGTGCGCGCGCTGCGTGAACTGGCAGGTCCCGATGTGGACATCATGCTGGAGTGCTACATGGGCTGGACCCTGGAATACGCCCGTCGCATGTTGCCGAAACTGGCTGAATTCGAACCGCGCTGGCTGGAAGAACCGGTGATTGCCGACGACTTGGAAGGCTACATCGAGCTGAAGAAGATGGGCATCATGCCGATCTCTGGCGGCGAGCACGAGTTCACTTCGTATGGTTTCAAAGACATGCTCGAACGCCGCGCGGTCGACGTGATCCAGTACGACACCAACCGCGTGGGCGGCATCACCGCTGCGCGCAAGATCAACGCCATGGCTGAAGCCTGGTCGGTGCCGGTCATTCCTCACGCCGGTCAGATGCATAACTACCACCTGACCATGTCCACCACCGCCTCGCCGATGTCCGAGTTCTTCCCGGTGTTCGACGTCGAGGTCGGCAACGAGCTGTTCTACTACGTGTTCAAAGGCGAGCCTGCGCCGGTCAACGGCTACATCCAGCTGGACGACAACAAGCCGGGGTTGGGGCTGGAGATCTCGGAAGAGTATCTGAGCGAGTTCAACATTATCGAGTGATGAGCAAACGTCGCCCGCCTGCGATTGCGCGGCGGGCGCATCTCACTCTGTGGGAGCGAATTCATTCGCGAGAGGTCGGCACATCCGACACAAATGTTTTGAACGTAAAACCGAATCGCGAATGAATTCGCTCCCACAGGATCGTCACGTGTGTTTTTGAAAGACCGGCTTCTGGAGACAAACAATGCGCCTGATCCAATTCGAAAACAGCACCGGACAACGCCAGGTCGGCGTGGTCGAAGGTGCGCAGGTCAACGTCGTTCGCAATACCACCAGCACCCGCGAACTGGCTCTGGCCGCCATTCGCAGCCAACACTCTCTGCAAACCGAAGTCAGCAAACGCGGCACCGAGTCTGGTCCTGATTACTTAGCCTTGCTGCAAAACGGCCAGGTTCTCCCGCCACTGGATCACGAAGACCCGGCCCACTGCCTGATCAGCGGCACCGGCCTGACCCATCTGGGCAGCGCCTCGGCTCGCGACAAGATGCACCAGCATGACGGTGAGGTCGAAGCGGGCATGACCGACACCATGAAAATCTTCAAATGGGGCATCGAAGGCGGCAAACCCGCCCAAGGCCAGGTCGGCGCGCAGCCGGAGTGGTTCTACAAAGGCGACGGCAGCATCGTCGTGCGTCCCGGCGCGGACTTCCCGGTGCCGCCGTTTGCCGAAGACGCAGGCGAAGAGCCCGAGTTGACCGGCCTCTACGTCATCGGCGACGACGGCCAGCCGTACCGCCTCGGCTACGCGCTGGGCAACGAGTTTTCCGACCACGTCATGGAGCGCCGTAACTACCTGTACCTCGCCCATTCCAAACTGCGCTATTGCGCTTACGGCCCTGAGCTACGCATCGGCGAGCTGCCGCGTCACCTGTCCGGCATGAGCCGCATCAAGCGCAATGGAGAAGTGATCTGGGAGAAGGAATTCCTCAGCGGCGAGGACAATATGTGCCACAGCCTGGCGAACCTCGAATACCACCACTTCAAGTACGTGCAGTTCCTGCGTCCGGGGGACGTGCACATTCATTACTTCGGCACGGCGACGCTGTCGTTTGCCGACGGCGTGAAAACCCAGCCTGGCGACCGCTTCCAGATCAGCCTCGATGCGTTCGGCGCGCCGTTGGAAAATGGCATCGGCGAAGGCCCGCGTCCGGTGGCGATCGGTCAGGTCAAAACCCTTTGAGGAGCGTGTGATGTCTTCGAATCAAGGACACAACTTCATCGCCGGGCAGCGCAGCGCGCAGGGTTCGGTGCGGTTGAACAGCCTCGACGCCACCACCGGGGATGCCTTGCCGCATGCGTTCGTGCAGGCGACCGAGGCCGAAGTCGAAGCCGCCGCCAAAGCTGCTGCCGAAGCGTTTCCAATCTATCGCAACCTGCCAGCGGAAACGCGTGCGCAGTTTCTCGACGTCATTGCCGATGAACTGGACGCGCTGGGCGATGACTTCGTGGCCACCGTTTGCCGCGAAACCGCTTTGCCTGCCGGGCGCATCCAGGGCGAGCGCGGTCGCACCAGCGGCCAGATGCGCCTGTTCGCCAAGGTGCTGCGGCGTGGTGATTTCTACGGCGCGCGGATCGACCGCGCGTTGCCGGATCGCCAGCCACTGCCACGCCCTGATTTGCGTCAGGTGCGCATCGGCGTCGGCCCGGTTGCGGTGTTTGGGGCGAGCAACTTCCCGCTGGCGTTTTCCACGGCGGGTGGCGATACCGCGTCCGCGTTGGCCGCCGGTTGCCCGGTCATCGTCAAGGCCCACAGCGGCCACATGGCCACCGCCGAGCGCGTGGCCGAAGCGGTGACCCGCGCCGCCGAGCGCACCGGCATGCCCAAAGGCGTGTTCAGCATGATCTTCGGTAATGGCGTTGGCGAATGGCTGGTCAAGCATCCGCTGATTCAAGCGGTCGGCTTCACCGGCTCGCTCAAGGGCGGTAACGCGCTGGTGAAAATGGCTTCGGAGCGTCCTCAGCCGATCCCGGTGTTCGCCGAGATGTCGAGCATCAACCCGGTGTTCGTGTTGCCCGAGGCGTTGGCGGTGCGTGGCGAAAAGATCGCCTCGGAACTGGCCGCTTCGGTCACCTTGGGTTGTGGTCAGTTCTGCACCAACCCCGGTTTGGTCATTGGTCTGCGTTCGCCTGCGTTCAGCCGTTTCCTTGAACAGCTCAGCGCCAACATGAACGATCAGGCGCCGCAGACCATGCTCAACGCGGGTGGGCTGGTCAGCTACAGCAAAGGGCTGGGGCACTTGCATGGCCACGGCGGAGTGACGCATTTGGCCGGTCATCCACAGCAAGGCAAACAAGCGCAGCCGCAGTTGTTCAAGGCAGACGTGAGCCTGCTGCTCAACGGGGATGAGCTTTTGCAGGAAGAGGTGTTCGGTCCGACCACCATCGTCATCGAAGTCGAGGATGAGGCGACGTTGAAAGCGGCGCTAAACGGATTGCGCGGCCAACTGACGGCTACCGTGATCGGCGAGTCGGCTGAATTGACGAGCCATGCCTGGCTGATGCAAGCGTTGCAGGAGAAGGTCGGGCGCGTGTTGCTCAACGGTTATCCGACAGGGGTGGAGGTGTGTGACGCGATGGTCCATGGCGGACCGTATCCGGCGACCTCGGATTCTCGGGGGACTTCGGTGGGGACACTGGCGATTGACCGCTTCCTGCGCCCTGTGTGTTTCCAGAACTACCCGGATGCCCTGCTGCCCGAGGCGTTGCAAAACGCCAACCCGCTGAAGATTCGCCGGTTGGTGGATGGGGATATTACTGATTCAGCGCTGTAGCCCAAACGCCGATCAACCCTGTGGGAGCCGGCTTGCTGGCGAATACGGTATGTCATTCAGCATTGATGTGACTGATCCGACGCATTCGCCAGCAAGCCGGCTCCCACAAGTACGGTATGCACTTGTGGAGTGGGATCAAACCCGCGCCGTCTGTTTCTCGGTCACCTCAGTAGGCGACGCATCGGCAAAGTGATTCACCTGCCGCAGCGGCTTGAAGCCCCACATCCAGGTCCCCACCACACCCAGCGTGCACAGCCCACCAAGCACCGCCGCAGGCACCGCGCCGAACATCGCAGCGCTGCTGCCCGCGCGGAATTCACCCAGCTCGTTGGACGAGCCAATGAACAGCATGTTCACCGCGTTCACCCGGCCGCGCATGTCGTCCGGGGTCGAGAACTGCACCAGCGTCGAGCGAATGTAGACGCTGACCATGTCTGCCGCACCGGCGATCATCAGCGCCAGCAACGACAGCCAGAACAGCGTCGACAAGGCGAACACCAGATTGGCCAGGCCAAATACCGCAACGGCGATGAACATCACCAGCCCGACATGGCGATCAAACGGACGCGCCGCCAGATACAGCCCTGTACTGACTTCACCCAGACTCATTGCACTGCGCAGCGCCCCCAGCCCTTGTGGCCCCAGATGCAGCACTTCATGAGCGTAGATCGGCAGCAACGCCACCACACCGCCCAGCAGTACCGCGAACAGGTCCAACGAGATGGTGCCGAGGATGATCGGTCGCGAACGAATGAAGGCAATGCCTGCGGTGAAGCGCTTCCAGGCGGTGGATTCAAGGATCTGTTTCTTCCCGGCGAACAGCACCGGCACCCGCATCAACAACAGCACGCCCGCGATGAAGCTGGCCATGCACACGGTGTACGTCAGCCCACCGCCACCCGCAGCGTAAAGACCACCGCCGACCAAGGGACCTGCAATAGTGGCGATGCGCATGATCATGCTGTTCGTCGCAATCGCCGACGCCAGCTTCTCGCGGGGCACCACTTGCGGCAGCAGGCTTTGCAGCGCCGGGCCGGTGAAGGCGCGGGCGCAGCCGAAGAGGGCGAGGGTCGCGTAAATCAGGCGGGTGTCTTGATGGTGGGTGACCGAGAACAGCATCAGCATCAGGCTGCACAGCGCTTGTACGGTCCAACTGACGGCCAGGATCAACTTGCGGTCGTAGCGGTCGATCAGATCGCCTGCGGGCATCAGCAACAACAGCATCGGAATGAACTGCGCCAGCCCCACGTAGGCGAGGGAAATCGGGTCGCGGGTCATGTCGTAGACCTGCCAGGCGACGACGACGGCCTGAATTTGCATGGCAAACACGGCAGCGAGGCGGGCAGTCAGGAAGGCAAGGAAACCGGGCAGTTTGAGCGCGCTTTCAGAGGCAGACGAGGCGGGCGTATCGGAACTCAAGGCAGGACATCCATCGAAGCGAAAGACGGCCGACCGTTATACACCGGTAAGGAGGTATATGCCTCTTACTGTCAGAAATTTAATGATGGATGGTGCGTTGTTAGTTGACTGACCGCCGGGTATTGAGCTGACAGGAAACTTGTGGGAGCCGGCTTGCTGGCGAAAGCGGGATGTCAGAAACATTAATGTCGATTGACACACTGCATTCGCCAGCAAGCCGGCTCCCACAGGTCCGGCGGTGTTTGTCGGATCAGCGTCTGACCAACAACACACCCGACTCCATATGGTGCGTATACGGAAATTGATCGAACAATGCGCAACGCTCGACCCGGTGGGTGTCGTGCAATTGCGCAATGTTGGCGGCCAGGGTTTCCGGGTTGCAGGAAATATACAGAATCCGGTCGAAACGTCGGGTCAGCTCGCACGTGTCCGGGTCCATTCCCGCACGTGGGGGATCAACGAACACGCAACCGAAGTCGTAGCTCTTCAGATCGACACCGGCCAGACGACGGAACGGGCGCACGTCATTCAGCGCTTCGGTCAGCTCTTCGGCAGACAGACGCACCAGCGTGACGTTGTCCACGGCGTTGTCCGCCAGATTGCTCAGCGCGGCGTTGACCGACGTCTTGCTGATCTCAGTGGCCAGCACTTTGCGCACACGGGTCGCCAGCGGCAGGGTGAAGTTGCCGTTGCCGCAATACAGCTCCAGCAGGTCATCTTCCCGCTCGCCCAACGCCTCGTACGCCCAGCTCAGCATTTTCTGGTTCACGGTGCCGTTGGGCTGGGTGAACGCGCCCTCTGGCTGGCGATAGCTGAAGGTGCGCCCAGCGACGTCCAGTTCTTCCGTCACGTAATCGTGACCGATGACCAGACGTTGGCCCTTGGAGCGACCAATCACGCTGACGTTGAGATCCTTCGCCAGTTGCTCGGCCTCTTGCTGCCAGGTGTTGTCCAGCGGGCGGTGGTAACACAGCGTAACCATGCCGTCGCCCGCCAATGTGGTCAGGAAATCCACTTGGAACAGCTTGTGGTTGAGCGTCTGACTGGCTTCCCAACGATCACGCAACACGGGCATCAACGCGTTGATCTGCTGACTGGCGATGGGGAAATCGTTGATCAGGATCGGCGCGTATTTGTCGCCGGGCGCGAACATCGCGTAGTGACGCTTGCCGTCTTCGCGCCAGAGGCGGAATTCGGCACGCAGGCGGTAGTGCTCGCGGGGCGAATCGAAGACTTGCGGTTCAGGCGCGTCAAACGGCTTGAGCAACTCGCGCAGGCGCTGGGCCTTTTCGTCGAGCTGCTGGCTGTAGTTGGCGGGGTCGAACGGAGCACTCATGGGTAGAAGCCCAACTTGATCACGAACAGAATCGACAGCACGACCAGCGCCGAATTCAGCTCACGGCCACGACCTGACAACAGCTTGATCACGGTCCAGGAAATGAAGCCGAAGGCGATGCCGTTGGCGATGGAGTAGGTGAACGGCATCGCCAACGCAGTCAGCACCACAGGCGCGGCTTCGGTGATGTCTTCCCAGTTGATTTCCGCCAGGCCCGAGGTCATCAGCACGGCGACGAACAACAGCGCAGGGGCAGTGGCGAACGCGGGAACGCTACCGGCCAGCGGAGCGAAGAACAGTGCCAGCAGGAACAGCACGGCAACGACGATGGCGGTCAGGCCGGTGCGGCCTCCGGCGCTCACGCCCGCAGCGGATTCGATGTAGCTGGTAGTGGTCGAGGTGCCCAGCAGCGAACCGGCCATGGCGGCGGTGCTGTCGGCGATCAGGGCGCGGCCCATTTTCGGCATGTGGCCGTCTTTGCCCATCAGGCCTGCGCGTTTGGCAACGCCGATCAGGGTACCGGAGTTGTCGAACAGATCAACGAACAGGAAAGAGAAAATCACGCTCACCAGGCCGATGTTCAGCGCGCCCGCGATGTCCAGTTGCAGGAAGGTCGGCGCCAGCGATGGCGGCATCGACACCACGCCACCGAACGGCGAGAAGCCCAGCACGATCGAAACGATGGTCACCGCCAGAATGCCGATCAGCACCGCGCCGCGCACTTTCAGGGCTTCCAGGCCCACGATCAGGGCAAAACCCAGTGCCGCGAGGATCGGTGCGGGTTTGGCCAGATCACCCAGACCGACCATGGTGGCCGGGTTGCTGACCACGATTTCCGCGTTGTGCAGGGCGATCAGCGCCAGAAACAGGCCAATACCGGCCGCAATGGCCGACCGCAACGGCAATGGAATGCTGTTGATGATCCATTCACGGATGCGAAAGATCGACAGCAGGAAGAACATCACCGCCGAAATGAACACCGCACCCAGTGCCACTTGCCAGGTGTGGCCCATGTGCAGGACGACGGTGTAGGTGAAGAAGGCGTTCAGGCCCATGCCCGGCGCCAGGGCAATCGGGTAGTTGGCGATCAGGCCCATGACCGTGGAGCCGATGGCAGCTGCCAGACAGGTCGCGACGAAGATGGCGCCCTTGTCCATGCCGGTCGCGCCGAGGATGCTCGGGTTGACGAACAGGATGTAGGCCATGGCGAGGAACGTCGTGACCCCGGCCAGAATTTCGGTACGCACATTGGTGTTATGTGCTCTGAGTTGAAACAGCCGTTCCAGCATGTGTGGCTCCCCGGTGACGCATTGCGCCATTAATGAAATCGACTAAAACAGCAAAGCACAGCGAGCCGAAACAGCCTGCACAAATTCTGCCAGTCACAAAAAGCCGCGCATCATACCAGCAGCGTTGCGCAAAGGGGGCGGGTGCCGGTCGGGGGATGGGATTTGTCTGGATAGTCATTTCGTCAGGCGCCCCGTTCTCCTGTGGGAGCCGGCTCCCACGGGAATCTGTGGCTGGCGGATAGAGTGGTGTCAACCCGCTACCTTTACCAATGTCGCCCCAGTGCAAGCACAGGTCGCGCTGGTGCGTTTGGCTCGCAAGGCGGCTGCGTAATTTGCATCAACGCGGCAGCAATGCATTGTCGTGGGGCTTCAAGCCTTAGAAATAAACTGCCGAAAAGAGCTGATTAAAAATAACGAGCCGACCCGAGGAGCACGCATGAACAGAATTATTCGCCAGATCAGTTGCGCGGTGTTGATGCTGAGCAGTACCGCTTACATGGCAGCATCAACGGCAGCGGAGCCTGCCAAATGTCAGAGCGTGCGGATGGGGGTGGTCAACTGGACCGACGTGATCGCCACCAGCGCAGTGGCTGAGGTGCTGCTGCAGAACATGGGTTACGAGGTCAAGCAGACCAGCGCCGCACAGCAGATCGTCTTCGGTGGCTTGCGCGATGATCGTCTGGACGTGTTCCTGGGTTACTGGAAACCGGCGATGGACAAGAACATCGCGCCCTTCGTCGAGGCCAAGCAGGTCAAGGTTTTCGACACCCCCAGCATGAGCGACGCCCAGGCCACTCTGGCAGTGCCGCAATACGTGTACGACGGCGGCCTGAAAACCTTCGCTGACATCGCCAAATTCAAAGACAAACTCGGCGGCAAGATCTACGGCATTGAGCCGGGAACCGGCGCCAACGCCAACATCAAAGGCATGATCGAGAAGAACCAGTTCGGTCTGGGTGGCTTTCAGTTGGTCGAGTCCGGTGAAGCGGGCATGCTTGCCGCCGTGCAACGTGCGACCAAGCGTAACGAGTGGGTCGTCTTCGTCGGCTGGACCCCGCACCCGATGAACATCAACATGAAAATCGCCTACCTGACGGGCAGCGAGGACGTGTTCGGTCCGGGTGAAGGCGCTGCGACCGTATCCGTGGTCACGGCTCCGGACTACGCGACCCGTTGCCCGAACGTCAACAAGCTGATGAGCAACCTGAAGTTCACCGCTGCTCAGGAAAGCCAGATGATGGTGCCGATCATGGACCGCAAGGCGCCGAACGATGTGGCCAAGCAATGGCTCAAGGATCACCCGGAGGACATGAAGCGCTGGCTGGAAGGTGTGACCACGTTTGATGGCAAGGATGCAGCGGCGGCAGTGCAGGTGGCGGTTAATAAGTAATCGAGCGTTGGGTTGCTATTTGCTTGGCGGTTACAACGTTGTCGGCTGGGTTATGTTGTGGGAGCCGGCTTGCTGGCGAATGGCGTCTGTCAGTCGATGAATTCATGACTGATTCACCGCTTTCGCCAGCAAGCCGGCTACCACAAGCATTGCATCCAGCCCGAGACATTCGATACGCACCCTCATGCGGCGTGATCGGAGAAGGGAGGACGCAATGAGCTATCCGCTCTCGCCAGAAATGGCGCTGTTCATCGAGAAAACCCTCAGCTTCAGCGTCGATTCGCTGGAAATCGCGGCGCAACGCCGTGCTTATTCTCGGATGTGCGAGGCCTTCACCCCTATTCGTTCCCGTCGTCTGGAGGTCCGAAATTTCACCCTGGCGGGGGTGCCTGTGCGCGCTTATCGCCCTCATCAATTACCCCTCGATCAACTCGCGCCCTGTGTGGTGTACCTGCACGGCGGCGGCTGGGTGGTGGGAGATCTGGATTCTCATGATTTTCTCACCGCAGCGCTGGCCGTGGATCTGAATGCGGTGGTCATCGCTGTGGATTATCGTCTGGCCCCCGAGCATCCGTTTCCCGCCGGTTTTGGGGATTGCCTGGCGGTCTGGCACGCGCTACAGATTCAAGCTCAACGGCTGGATATCGACCCGCATCGCATCGCCATCGCTGGAGACAGCGCGGGGGGCAATCTGGCGGCAGCGGTGTGTCTGGCCTTGCGCGATTCCGGCGAGCGTCAGCCGGTGGGGCAAGTGTTGGTCTATCCGGGGCTGGGCGGCAGTGATGACCTGCCGTCGCGCAGTGAGTGTTCCGATGCGCCTCTGCTCAGTACGGCGGACCTCACGTTTTATCGGCAGCTTTACCTCAAGGACGACGAGCGTTCGCCTTATGCGATGCCGCTCAACGCCTCCGATTTTCGTGGGCTTGCACCTGCGTTCATTGCGGTTGCGCAGTTCGACCCGCTGCGTGACGACGGGCTCTGCTACGAACGAGCGTTGCGCGAGGCGGGGGTTATGACTGAGTTCGATCCCGGCATGGGGTTGGTGCATGGCAGCCTGCGCGGCAAGGGGCAGGTGCCGGAGGTTGATACGCTGTATCAGCGCTTGGTCAAGGCACTGCTCGGTTTTTTGCGCAGCTCACTGTGATCGCGGGCAAGACTCGTTCCTACGGCCTACGGCCTACGGCCAGAAGCCAAAGCGCGCCATCACATGCCGGAGATTCATTACCACTCATCTGATCCGCTCCCCCGCCAACTGCTCTGCATCAAAGGGTGAGGCAACTCGTCACGCGACAAAAGGCCACGCAGTTCATGCGCCGAAATGGGACTACTCTTTCAAGGTCGGTTGACCTGTATCAAGGGCGCAATGGCCTTTGGTTGATCGGTCGGCTTGACACGGCCCCTGCGACCCGAATCTGAGCGCGAAACCCAAAAGAACGAACGCGTCACGCTGAACTCAATACATCGTGGGGGGCAGCCGCTCACTAGCCGGTATCACCTGATAGAGGAAGACCTATGTTCGGTTTAGAGGCGCTCGATCTCGCCCGAATGCAGTTCGCGTTCACCGTTTCATTCCACATCCTGTTCCCTGCCATCACCATCGGTCTGGCGAGTTTCCTCGCGGTGCTCGAAGGCCTCTGGCTCAAGACCCACGACAACACCTACCGCGACCTCTACCACTTCTGGTCGAAGATATTTGCCGTCAACTTCGGCATGGGCGTGGTCTCCGGTCTGGTCATGGCTTACGAGTTCGGCACCAACTGGAGCCGTTTCTCCGACTTTGCCGGTGCCATCACAGGCCCCTTGCTGACCTACGAAGTGCTCACGGCCTTCTTCCTCGAAGCGGGTTTTCTGGGCGTCATGCTGTTCGGTTGGAACCGCGTGGGCCGTGGCCTGCACTTCTTTTCAACCGTCATGGTCGCGGTTGGCACGCTGATTTCCACCTTCTGGATTCTGGCGTCCAACAGTTGGATGCAGACGCCGCAAGGTTACGAAATCGTCGACGGCCGCGTGATTCCGGTCGACTGGCTGGCGGTGATCTTCAACCCGTCGTTCCCATTCCGTCTGGCGCACATGGCGATTGCTGCGTTTGTCGCAACGGCCTTCTTCGTCGGCGCCTCGGCAGCCTGGCACTTGCTGCGCGGGCGTGACAATCCGGCGATTCGGCGCATGCTGTCGATGGCCATGTGGATGGCGCTGGTCGTTGCTCCGATTCAAGCGATGGTCGGTGACGCCCACGGGTTAAACACCCTGGAGCATCAACCGGCGAAGATCGCGGCCATCGAAGGCCACTGGGAGAACGTCGGCGATGAGCCAACGCCTCTGATCCTGTTCGGCTGGCCGGACATGAAAGAAGAGAAAACCAAATTTGCGCTGGAAGTGCCGTATCTGGGCAGTCTGATCCTTACCCACAGCCTCGATAAGCAGATTCCGGCGCTCAAATCATTCCCGCCGCAAGACCGACCCAACTCCACCATCGTGTTCTGGTCGTTCCGCATCATGGCCGGTCTGGGCATGCTGATGATTGCCGTGGGCCTATGGAGTGCCTGGCTGCGCTGGCGCGGCGGGTTGTACAGCAATCGCTGGTTCCTGCGGCTGGTTATGGTCATGGGGCCGTCGGGGTTGATCGCGCTGCTGGCAGGCTGGTTCACCACTGAAATCGGCCGTCAGCCGTGGGTGGTTTATGGCCTGCTGCGCACCGCCGATGCGTCGTCAAATCACAGCGTGGGGCAGATGACCCTGACGCTGGTGCTGTTCGTCGTCGTGTATTTTGCGCTGTTCGGCGCAGGTTTCGGCTACATGATGCGCCTGGTGCGCAAAGGGCCGAAAACCCACGAGGGCGACGATCTGCCGCACGGCGGGCCAGGTCAAAAACGCACACCCGCACGTCCTCTCTCTGCTGCCGACGAAGGCACCGAAGAAGGCCACAAAGACCGCCTGCACGAGGGGCACTGAGTCATGGGTATCGATCTTCCACTGATCTGGGCCGTGATCATCATCTTCGGCATCATGATGTATGTCGTCATGGACGGCTTCGACCTCGGGATTGGCATCCTTTTCCCGTTCATCAAAGGCAAATCAGACCGCGACGTGATGATGAATACCGTCGCACCGGTCTGGGACGGTAATGAGACGTGGCTGGTGTTGGGCGGAGCCGGTTTGTTTGGCGCGTTTCCACTGGCCTATTCCGTCGTGCTCGAGGCCTTGTATCTGCCCCTGATCTTCATGCTGTTCGGGCTGATTTTCCGTGGCGTGGCATTTGAGTTCCGCTTCAAGGCGACCGACGAGAAACGCCATCTTTGGGACAAGGCCTTCATCGGCGGCTCGCTGGTGGCAACGTTCTTCCAGGGCGTGGCACTGGGCGCGTTCATCGATGGCATTCCGGTGGTCAACCGCGCTTATGCAGGCGGCGGCCTGGACTGGCTGACGCCGTTCTCGCTGTTCTGCGGCCTGGCGCTGATCGTTGCGTACGCGTTGCTCGGTTGTACCTGGCTGATCATGAAAACCGAAGGCGGCTTGCAGAAGGCCATGCACGATCTGGCGCGCCCGCTTGCTGTCGCTACGTTGGTGGTCATGGCGATCGTCAGTCTGTGGACGCCACTGGCGCATCAGGACATCGCCGATCGCTGGTTCAGCCTGCCGAACCTGTTCTGGTTCATGCCGGTGCCTGCGTTGGTGCTGGTGACCATGTACGGTTTGTTCAAGGCCGTGCAGCGCAACGCGCACTACACGCCGTTTCTGCTGACGCTGGTGTTGATCTTCCTGGGTTACAGCGGTCTGGGCATCAGCCTGTGGCCGAACATCATCCCGCCGTCGATCTCGATCTGGGACGCCGCTTCGCCGCCACAGAGCCAAGGCTTCATCCTGGTAGGCACGCTTTTCATCATCCCGTTCATTCTGGGGTACACCTTCTGGAGCTACTACGTGTTCCGCGGCAAGGTCACCCACGAAGACGGCTACCACTAAAAGGGCAGGGCGATGACGAACGAAGAAGATGACGTTGCGCTGAAAAAGCCGCTCTGGCAGCGCTTGGGCTGGCTGCTGGTGATCTGGTCGGGCAGCGTGCTGGCGCTGTTCATTGTCGCCAGCCTGTTGCGGATGTTCATGACAGCGGCGGGGATGAAGACGCACTGATCAACGCTCAGCCGCAACGATGAACCCTCGTGGTAGCCGCCTTGGTGGCGAAAGCAGTGTGTCAGATAAATTGATGCCAACTGACACTTCGCCTTCGCCACCAAGGCGGCTCCCACAGGGTGTATCCGGAGCTGTGAGATTTACTTCCTGGCCTTGAGAATCACGAACTTCGGCGTCGCCGCCACTTGTTCTACGCCTCGAAACAACCGCGCCAGTTTGGCGTGGTAGCCCAAATGCCGGTTGCCGACGATGTACAACGCGCCGCCGGTCACCAATGCCGAACGCGCCTGTTGAAACATCCGCCAGGCGAGAAAATCCCCGACCACTTGCTGCTGATGGAACGGCGGATTGCACAGCACCACGTCCAGCGAGTCCGGTTCCTGGCCTTCAAGCCCATCGGCCGCGCGAATCACCGCTTCACGGTCACCCAGTGCCAGCCGCCAGTTTTCCTGCGCCGATTGCACGGCCATGTACGACTCATCTACCAGCGTGTACTGGGCATCCGGGTTGGCCAACGCGCTGGCAATCGCCAGCACGCCATTGCCGCAGCCCAGATCCGCCACCCGCGCTGAACCGAGGTTTTTCGGCAAGTGCGGCAGGAATGCCCGTGTGCCAATGTCCAGCCCGTCGCGACAGAACACGTTGGCGTGGTTGACCAGTTCGATTTTCGGCGCGTCCAGCGTGTAGCGCGTCGGGAAGGGCGAGGGCTGGAAGTCTTTCGGCTCGGGGGTGCAGAACAGCAATCGGGCCTTCTTGACCGCCAGCGAGGCTTGCACCGGACCGATGTAATCCTCCATCAACTCGCCTGCCGAGCGCGGCAAGTGTTTGATCATGCCCGCCGCCACGACGTGTGCGCCGGGTGCCAGTTGGCCTTGCAGGCGAATCAGTTGTTCCTCCAGCAATGCCAGGGTCTTTGGCACGCGAATCAACACCCAGTCAAACGGTCCGTTCAACGGCTCGCTGGCCGGGATCACAGGCACCGCGTTATACGCCTGGCCGTTACGGGCAAGGTTTTTTTCCAGCGCCTGAACCGCCAGAAACGAATCGGTGCTGCTGAATACGGAGGCGTGAGGGGCCAGGCTGGCGGCCAGCGCACCGAAGCTGTCGTTGAGGATCAATACGCGGGTCTGTAGCGTTACGCCGTGCTGGGCCACGTGATTGAGCAGGTACTCGTCCGCAGCGTCGAATGCTTGCAGGGGTTCATCCGACTGTTCTGGCTGGCGAATCAGATCGAGCTCGGCGAAGGGCGTGGTAAGCAGGGGCATGTGCTGGAAAATTCCATTCGTTGACGACGTGATCGGGCACGCGGCGGATGTCATGTAAGCGCCGTTGCAACCGGACTCACGAAACCAGCGATTTTACGTGTTTTTCGCGCTCGCGCACCTGCGGCTTTTCAGGGGTATCGCCACCCTCGACGTCCACTGCCATGATGGGAATGGCGCCGTGCAATGCTGCCTGCACTACCGCCGATATTTTGTTGCTGACCCCCATTTTGCGAATCGCGCTGCTGATGTGAAAGTTCACTGTGCGTATTTTCACGTTGAGAATCAGCGCCACTTCAGCGGCCGTTTTACCTTCAGCTGACCATTTGAGCACCTCTATTTCTCGCGACGTCAGGCCCCTGTGAAGCAGTGGTTTGGCAGTCGTCATGCGCAGCAGGTCCAGTTTCATGTAGTCCATCACCCACCCCATGTCCGTTTTGACTGACTGCCCTGTTCTTGAAGTCTAGAAAAGGAATCTGCTGACGGGCGTACCCTGCTCGTGGAGGGATGACGGAGGGGAGTTCACGAGGCTGCGAAGCTTTCGAGCAGGTCGTTTTTTATCAACGGGTTAGCTCGACGGCCAAGGGGCGTTCATCTTTTGTCGCGATAACATCAATCGCGAAATACTCTAAGAAACGCAGGTGCTCAACCGGGCGTCGAGGGATATCACTACAAACCTGCGGTGTTTATCGGCCCCGGTTTGCGGGAAACTGTGCGTCATTGAGTGAGCGACAGGAGCCCGACGCGCCCATGACTGCCAGTGCAGAAAAATTCACCCGGCAAACGCTGCTGGACGTGACCCCGTTGACCCCGAGCCTGTTTACCCTGCGCACCACGCGTGATCCGGGGTTTCGTTTCACGGCAGGGCAATTTGCGCGTCTGGGCGTGACCAAAGCCGACGGCAGTACGGTATGGCGGGCGTATTCGGTGGTGTCATCACCCTTCGACGAATTTCTGGAGTTTTTCTCTATCGTGGTGCCAGGCGGCGAGTTCACCAGTGAGCTGAGTCGGCTGCGCGAGGGCGACACCGTGATGGTGGAGAAACAGGCCACGGGTTACCTGACCCTCGACCGCTTCACCGATGGACGCGACCTGTGGATGTTGTCCACGGGCACGGGCGTTGCGCCGTTTCTGTCGATCCTGCAGAACTTCGAAGTGTGGGAGAAGTTCGAGCGCATCATTCTGGTGTACAGCGTGCGGGAGGCGAAGGAACTGGCGTATCAGGAACTGATCGCCGAACTCACGCAACGCGAGTACCTGGCCGAGTATGCCCACAAGTTTCAGTTCATCGCGACGGTGACCCGTGAAGAGCATCCTGGCGCGCTGCACGGTCGCATCACCACACTGATCGAGAACGGCGAGCTTGAGAAGGCCGCAGGGGTTGAACTGTCGCCAGAGCATTCGCGGGTGATGATCTGTGGCAACCCGCAAATGATCGACGACACCCGCGCGCTGCTCAAAACTCGCGACATGCGCCTGGCCCTGACCCGTAAGCCGGGTCAGGTGGCGGTGGAGAATTATTGGTAAAGATACTGGCTTTTGATTCTGGCCACGCTCCTACGCCCTTCGGGTAGAAACAGCGCGTCAAACCAACCGATCAGGATTCACCGGCAGCGGCGCAGCCGGTTTGCTGTTCTGTTCTTTAAGCAGGTCGCGGATCTCGGTCAGCAAGGTTTCCTGTGGCGTTGGTGCTGGCGGAACGGATGGCGCCTTGGCCTCTTCGCGTTTCAGACGGTTGATCGCTTTCACACCCATGAAAATGGCGAACGCCACAATCAGAAAGTCGATCACGGTCTGGATGAATTTGCCGTAGGCCAGAACAACGGCCGGAGCCGTTCCTTCTGCGGCGCGCAAGGTGATAGCCAAATCACTGAAGTCCACGCCGCCAATCAGCAGCCCCAAGGGCGGCATGATGACATCGCCGACGAACGACGAAACGATCTTGCCGAATGCCGCGCCAATGATGATCCCGACGGCCATATCGACCACGTTTCCTTTGACGGCAAAGGCTTTGAACTCGCTCAGTACGCTCATGGTGTATTCCTTTGTTACAGATGAGGGTGGTAGATGCAGTGTAAGTCAGTGACCTGCATCTCGCGTAATCCATTCAATCGACCGGACCGTGGCGCGTTAGTTTTATCGAATGATCCAGAAACCCGCCTCAGACTCCTTGGATAAACCCTGATGTGAGGCATGGGGTATGATTGCCCTTTTTTGCTGCGGGGGTTCCATGGCCAAGGCCAAACGCATGTATGGCTGCACGGAGTGTGGCGCGACCTTTCCCAAGTGGGCCGGGCAGTGCGGCGAATGCGGCGCCTGGAACACGCTGACCGAGACCATGATCGAGAGCGGCGGCGCAGCGGCGCCAGCGGGGCGTGGCGGATGGGCGGGGCAGCAGGCGCAGATCAAGACGCTGGCAGAGGTCAGTGTCGAGGAGATCCCGCGTTTCTCCACCAACTCGGCAGAACTGGACCGTGTCCTCGGCGGCGGTCTGGTCGATGGCTCGGTGGTGCTGATCGGCGGTGACCCCGGTATCGGCAAGTCGACCATTTTGCTGCAAACCCTCTGCGCCATCGCCGAGCGCATGCCAGCGCTGTATGTGACGGGCGAAGAGTCGCAACAACAGGTCGCCATGCGCGCCCGCCGCTTGAGTTTGCCGCAGGACAAGCTGCGGGTGATGACCGAGACCAGCATCGAAACCATCATCGCCACAGCCCGTATCGAACAGCCGAAAGTCATGGTGATCGACTCGATCCAGACCATTTTCACTGAGCAACTGCAATCGGCACCGGGCGGCGTGTCCCAAGTGAGGGAAAGTGCTGCGTTGTTGGTGCGTTACGCGAAACAGAGCGGTACGGCGATCTTTCTGGTCGGCCACGTGACCAAAGAGGGCGCATTGGCCGGACCTCGCGTGCTCGAACACATGGTCGACACGGTGCTGTATTTCGAAGGCGAGTCTGACGGGCGTCTGCGTTTGCTGCGGGCGGTGAAAAACCGTTTCGGTGCGGTCAACGAACTGGGCGTGTTCGGCATGACCGACAAGGGCCTGAAAGAGGTCTCCAACCCTTCAGCGATTTTTCTGACCCGCGCCCAGGAAGCGGTCGCAGGCAGCGTGGTCATGGCCACGTGGGAAGGCACCCGGCCAATGCTGGTGGAGGTGCAAGCGCTGGTCGACGACAGCCATCTGTCCAACCCGCGCCGCGTGACCCTCGGTCTGGATCAGAACCGGCTGTCGATGCTGCTGGCGGTGCTGCATCGCCACGGCGGCATTCCGACCCACGATCAGGACGTGTTCCTCAATGTGGTCGGTGGGGTGAAGGTGCTGGAAACCGCGTCTGATCTGGCGTTGATGGCAGCCGTCATGTCGAGCCTGCGCAATCGCGCCCTGCCGGGGGATTTGCTGGTGTTCGGCGAAGTGGGGTTGTCAGGGGAAGTGCGTCCGGTGCCCAGTGGTCAGGAGCGCTTGAAGGAGGCGGCCAAGCATGGCTTCAAACGTGCCATCGTGCCGAAAGGCAACGCACCGAAGGAGGCGCCGCCCGGACTGACCGTGGTGGCCGTGACCCGGCTGGATCAGGCGCTGGATGCGCTGTTCGAGGAGTAGAGCGATGGCGGCCGACTCGTCGGCGATGGCTCGATAACGCGACTGAAAAATTGACGCCATAATGATGTCACATTAATATCGCGCCCGTGGTTTCGCTGGCGCACTCTTCCGCGTTGCTCTGGTTACTCCCCCTCCCTCAGATTTGAATATTGCCGCGTCGGTGCTCTGGACCGATACGCACGGCTGTTCGCCCGAAATAAGGATGTTGGCTGTGAAACGGGTTTCTTGTTTTTTGCTGTTGAGCGCGATGCTTTCGCTGACGGGCTGTTTTTCTTTCAATACCTACGGCCCTCTGGGCGAGCCTGAAAAGGCAGCCTCGGTCAGCAGTCCTCGTGTTGCGCAGATGTCGGATGTGGTCATTTCCGCCCCTGATATCAACGACGACCTGCGCAAGAACGCGAGTCGTCAACTGACGGACCAGATCAATCACTACCTGGAAAGCGCCGGTTACTTCAAAGACCTGTCGGTGTTTCCGGCAAAACTGGGTGATCAGGACGTTCTGCTGAAATTCAACCTGACCTCCTTGCACGGCAAACGCACGCCGCACCCGGCTTACTTTCCGGGGGCTTTGCTGACGTTGACGATCTACATCTGGGTCAACGGCCCGGTTTACGTCGACACCTATGATCTGGCGGGCGAACTGAGCATCGAGGATCGCACGGGCAAAACGCTGGCCAAGTCGATGCAGCGAGTCGATCAGCCACGCAACGTCGGATTGTTCGATCCCGATTACGCAGCGCCCGGTCTGGGCAGTCCACAACTGCGCGCGTTGATCACCAAGCTGACAGACGACGCTGTCACGCAATTGAATGCTCACTGAAAGGATTCGACAGAATATGAAGCGCACGTTGAAAACGCTGTTGTTGCTGGTTGGGGTATCGCTGACGGGCTGCGTGTCGTACTCGCAACATGATTTGCCCGTGGTGCAAAACTGGCCGTTGCCGAACAAGGAAGCGGCAGCCAAGCCTTCGGCCTACATTCGGTTCACCACCCTGCACACGATGAATGGCCAGCAGACGCCGGGCGGCACCAGCCCGGCGGCGTGGGAAAAGGTGTTCGTCGATAACGTCAAACAGTCCGAGCGCTTCCAGAGCGTGACCACCGACAAGACCGAGTCGGATGTGTATGTCTACGCCACGCTGCGCAATCAGGAAACCGGCAGTTTTGCCAGTGCGATCCTGACCGGTGCCACCCTTTACGTGATCCCGACCACGTTCGACAACAAGCTGGTTCTGGAAACGGTGTACAAGGACCGCGACGGAAAAACGCTCGGCCGTGTCGAGAAGAGTGAGACGGTCACGACCTGGATGCAATTGTTGCTGGTGTTCGCGCTGCCGTTCAACCAGTCGCCGGACGGCATCATCCAGCACCTGACGCAAAGCTCGCTGGAAGAAGCGGTCAAACAGAAGCTGATCTAAGCGGACCAATCAGCAGGCACGGGGCCAGCCCCGTGCCTCATACCTCGATCAGCGCCGCCAGTTCGCGCTCCAGCTCTTTGGGATCACCCAGATTCCACTCCACTAGCCTGCGCAAATGCGTCACTGACTCCAGCCCGATGTGCTCGCAGACAAAACCCAGATGATTGTGGTCGTCGTGGGTCAGCCTCACTTCCATCTGCACGTCGATATCCACATTCAAATGAATGTCGACGATGAACGGTTCGTCCGGATTGCCCAGCCAGGGCGACGGGCGTTCGATCAGCAATCCCTTTAGAGAAAGATCGATGAGGTGCACAGGCCAGCTTTTCTGGCCCTGAGTCAGCTCGGTCCTGGCATCGAACGAGATACGTTTAAAACGGCGACGCTCTTCGTGGGAATCTGTCATGACTCGACTTCTCCTGAGCCGTGTGGCGGCGAGTGCATAGACTATAGGCTAGACCATTGTTGGGGGTGGCCTTTCGCTTCAGCGGCGCTAAACTCCAAAGGCTGGTCAAATAACAAGTCCACTCAGCTGGAAATAAAAAATGAAAAACAATAATAGTCTGCTGCGCCATGTGCCCTGGCTGATTGTTGCGATTCTTGGGGCCTGCGCCCTGGGGGTGGTTGCATTGCGTCGGGGAGAGGCAATCAACGCACTCTGGATCGTGGTCGCCGCGGTTGCCATTTATCTGGTCGCTTATCGCTACTACAGCCTGTTCATCGCCAATCGTGTCATGCAACTCGATCCGACCCGGGCCACCCCGGCGGTGCTGAACAACGACGGTCTGGACTACGTGCCGACCAACAAACACATTCTTTTCGGTCACCACTTCGCCGCCATCGCAGGCGCAGGTCCGCTGGTCGGCCCGGTGCTGGCCGCGCAAATGGGTTATCTGCCTGGCACCCTCTGGCTCATCGCCGGTGTGGTATTAGCCGGTGCGGTTCAGGACTTCATGATCCTGTTCCTCTCCACCCGCCGTAATGGCCGCTCGCTGGGCGACATGGTCCGTGAGGAAATGGGCCGCATTCCCGGCACCATAGCCTTGTTCGGCTGCTTCCTGATCATGATCATCATCCTCGCGGTGCTGGCGTTGATCGTGGTCAAAGCCCTGGCCGAAAGCCCATGGGGCATGTTCACGGTCATGGCGACTATCCCGATCGCGATGTTCATGGGCATCTACATGCGCTTCATCCGTCCGGGCCGAATCGGGGAGATTTCGGTGGTAGGCGTGGGGCTGTTGCTGCTGTCGATCTGGATTGGCGGTCAGGTGGCCGCCAGCCCTGAATGGGCGCCCCTGTTCACGTTCACCGGCGTGCAGATCACCTGGATGCTCGTAGGTTACGGCTTCGTCGCCGCGATGCTGCCGGTCTGGCTGGTGCTGGCACCGCGCGATTATCTGTCGACCTTCCTGAAAATCGGCACCATCGTCGCGCTGGCCATCGGCATCCTGATTCTGGCGCCCGAGCTGAAAATGCCTGCGCTGACCCAGTTCACCGACGGTTCGGGCCCGGTCTGGAAAGGGACGCTGTTCCCGTTCCTGTTCATCACCATCGCCTGTGGCGCCGTGTCCGGCTTCCATGCGCTGATCTCTTCGGGCACCACGCCGAAACTGCTGGATAACGAGGTCAACGCCCGTTACATCGGTTACGGCGGCATGCTGATGGAATCGTTCGTGGCCATCATGGCCATGGTCGCCGCCTCGGTCATCGAGCCGGGCGTGTACTTCGCCATGAACAGCCCAGCGGCGATCGTCGGCACCGATGTCAACGCGGTCGCGCAGATGGTCAGCAGTTGGGGCTTCGTGATTACGCCGGATCAACTGGTGGCCACTGCCAAAGACATCGGCGAAAACACCATTCTGGCCCGTGCCGGTGGTGCGCCGACCCTCGCTGTCGGCATCGCGCAGATCCTGCACCAAGCTTTCCCGGGTCAGAACACCATGGCGTTCTGGTACCACTTCGCGATTCTGTTCGAAGCGCTGTTTATCCTGACAGCGGTCGATGCGGGTACTCGCGCTGGTCGCTTCATGCTGCAAGACCTGCTGGGCAGCTTCGTGCCAGCGCTCAAACGCACTGAATCCTGGAGCGCCAACGCCATCGGCACCGGTGGTTGCGTCGCGCTGTGGGGCTATCTGCTGTATCAAGGTGTGATCGATCCACTGGGCGGTATCAACACCCTGTGGCCGCTGTTCGGTATCTCCAACCAGATGCTGGCCGGTATCGCGCTGATGCTGGCCACCGTGGTGCTGATCAAAATGAAGCGTCAACAGTACGCGTGGGTGACGATTCTCCCGGCGTCGTGGCTGCTGATCTGCACCGTGACAGCGGGCTTCATCAAGCTGTTCGACCCAAGCCCTGCGGTTGGCTTCCTGGCTCTGGCCAAGAAATACAGCGCGGCGGCAGACGCCGGTCAAGTGTTGGCCCCGGCCAAATCCATGGAGCAGATGCAGCACGTGATCTTCAATGCGTACACCAACGCGGCGCTGACCACGCTGTTCCTGTTCGTGGTGCTGAGCATCCTGTTCTATGCGATCAAGGTCGGTCGCGCGGCGTGGGTCAAGCAAGAGCGTACCGACAAGGAAGCGCCGTTCCAGGCCTTCCCTAAAACCCATTGAGTGCGCGCTGACGCGAGGAGTTGTGTATGTTCAATGACTTGAGTCGGCTGGGTAAGTATCTGGGTCAGGCGGCGCGTCTGATGGTCGGCATGCCGGACTACGACACCTACGTCGAACATATGCAGACCAAACACCCGGACAAACCGGTGATGTCGTACGAGGTGTTCTTTCGGGAACGCCAGGATGCGCGTTACGGCGGCAAGGGTGGGCCGAAGTGTTGTTGATAGGTCGATAACACCGCTTTACACGCGTGGGAGCCGCCCGCAGCAAGCCGGCTCCCACATTAATCCGTCGTATTGCCACAGATTTGCGTTGTATTGGAGATATCTGTTTTGTTCACACCCATCCCCGTCACCGTCCTGAGTGGCTTTCTCGGCGCAGGCAAGACCACGCTGCTGCGTCACCTCCTCAAAGAAGAGCACGGCCTGAAAATCGCCGTGATCGAAAACGAATTCAGTGATGCCGGGGTCGATACCCAGTTGCTGGGCGATGAGCCCGTGCAAGTCATGACCCTGTCCAACGGCTGTGTGTGCTGCACCATTCACACCGATCTCACCAAGGCCCTTGTGCTGCTGCTTGAGCGGCTGGACAGCGGCGAGATCTTCTTCGACCGGTTGGTGATCGAATGCACAGGCCTGGCCGACCCGGCCCCTGTGGCGCAAACCTTTTTCATCGACGAAGAACTGCGTGAGCGTTACATCCTCGATGGCATCATCACGCTGGTCGACGCAGCCCACGCCGACACCCATCTGGAACAGACCATCGCCCAGGCTCAGATCGGCTTTGCCGACCGCCTGCTGGTGAGCAAGACCGATCTGGTGGATGAAGCAACGTTCAAGGCCCTGAGCGAGCGCCTGACCCGCATTAACCGCCGGGCACCGGTTCGTGTAGTCGAGCACGGCAAGATCGATCTGGCCGAATTACTCGACGTGCGCGGCTTCAACCTCAACGCCGATGTCGGCGGCATGTTGCTGCGTCCGGCCGCGCCTTCGGGGCGTTCGATCGACCGCATCAGCAGCCTGGTGCTGCGCAGCGACAAGGCCCTGGATATCGACAAACTCAGCGAGTTCATGAATGACCTGCTGGAAGCCCACGGCAAACAACTGTTGCGCTACAAAGGCGTGCTGAACATTGCCGGTGAAGACCGCAAGTTGGTGTTTCAGGGCGTGTTGAAGCTGTATGGCTTCGACTTTGATGTGGAGTGGAGGGCAGACGAACAGCGCGAGAGCGTGATGGTGTTCATCGCCGATGAGTTACCGGAAGAGAAGATTCGGGAGGGGTTTGCCAGAGTTGCTGTGGACTGACGCACAGCGAATCCTTGTGGGAGCCGGCTTGCTGGCGAAAGCGTCAGGTCAAACACCTCTATGCTGAATGACACCGCTTTCGCCAGTTCAAGCCGGCTCCCACAGGGTGTGTATTTCATGGAGGGTAAGGCGTCGCCTGAATAAAAAACCCGGCTAAAGAGCCGGGCTTTTCACATCAGCGAACCGCTATCAAGCGCCGTAAACCGGCAGCTTGGCGCAGATGGCCTTGACCTTCTCGCGAACGGCGTCGATCACCGCCTCGTTGTTCAGGTCAGCCAGGATGTCGCAGATCCAGCCCGCCAGTTCCTTGCACTCTGCTTCCTTGAAGCCACGAGTGGTCACAGCCGGGGTGCCGAAGCGCAGGCCGGAAGTGACGAACGGGGAGCGTGGGTCGTTTGGCACGGAGTTCTTGTTCACGGTAATGAAGGCGCGACCCAGCGCGGCGTCGGCGTCTTTACCGGAAATGTCCTGTTTGATCAGGGACAGCAGGAACAGGTGGTTTTCAGTACCGCCGGAAACGACGTCAAAACCGCGCTCGATGAACACGGCGGCCATGGCCTTGGCGTTCTTCACGACTTGTTGCTGGTACGCCTTGAACTCAGGCTGCAACGCTTCTTTGAAGCAGATCGCTTTGGCGGCGATCACGTGCTCCAGAGGACCGCCTTGACCGCCCGGGAAGACCGCGGAGTTCAGCTTCTTCTCGATGTCGGCGTTGGCGCGCGCCAGGATCAGGCCGCCACGTGGACCGCGCAGGGTTTTGTGGGTAGTGGTGGTCACAACGTCAGCGAAGGGCACCGGGTTCGGGTAGACGCCTGCGGCGACCAGACCGGCTACGTGAGCCATGTCGACGAACAGATAAGCGCCAACCTTGTCAGCGATGGCGCGGAAACGGGCGAAGTCCAGCACTTGCGAGTAGGCCGAGAAACCGGCAACGATCATTTTTGGCTTGTGCTCGACCGCCAGGCGCTCGACTTCGTCGTAGTCGATCAGGCCGTTGCCGTCGATACCGTACTGAACAGCGTTGTACAGCTTGCCGGACGAAGAAACGCTGGCGCCGTGGGTCAGGTGACCGCCGTGGGCCAGGCTCATGCCCAGAATGGTGTCACCTGCATTCAGCAGTGCCAGGTAAACGGCGCTGTTGGCCTGGGAACCGGCGTGCGGCTGGACGTTGGCGTAGTCAGCGCCGAACAGCTCTTTGGCGCGATCGATGGCCAGTTGCTCGACGATGTCGACGTATTCGCAACCACCGTAGTAACGCTTGCCTGGGTAGCCTTCAGCGTACTTGTTGGTCAAAACCGAGCCTTGCGCTTCCATCACCGCAGGGCTGGTGTAGTTTTCCGAGGCGATCAGCTCGATGTGCTCTTCCTGGCGCTTGGCTTCTTGTTCCATAGCAGCAAACAGGTCGGAGTCGTACTTGGCGATAGTCAAATTACGGCTGAACATGGCGGTCCTCGAGGATCGGGCAGTTGAAAAGGGGGGCATTCTACCGCATCGGGTTTCATATGACATATGAAAGGCGGTCATGCCGCAGACAAGCGGTTTTCATGTGCCTGAATGGCTGACCCGTGACGTTGTGGGAGACGGCTTGCTGGCGAAAGCGCAGGGTCATTCAATGTTGAGCTGTCTGACCTGACGCCTTCGCCAGCAAGCCGGCTCCCACAGTTGTTGCGTCGCATCGGTGGCAAGCGGGCGTTCAATCGATCATGAACAACGCATCGTTGCTGAACTGCGCCTCGAACCGCGTGGCAGGCATCGGGCGGCCGAACAGGTAGCCTTGCACCTCGTCACACCCGTGTTCGCGCAGGAAGTCCAGTTGTTCGTGGGTCTCCACGCCTTCGGCGATCACCGCGAGGTTCAGACTATGCGCCATCGCGATGATGGCGCGGGCGATCTGTGCGTCTTGCTCGCCGGACGGCAGGCCGTCAACGAACGTGCGGTCGATCTTCAGCACGTCGATGGGGAATTGCTTGAGGTAGTTGAGCGACGAGTAACCGGTGCCGAAGTCGTCGACCGCAATGCTCAGGCCCAACCGCTTGAGGCTGTCGAGGATCTGCATCGCTTCGCTGACTTCGCGCATCAGGATACTTTCGGTCAGTTCCAGTTCCAGGCACGCAGGGGGGAGGCCGGTTTCCTGAAGAATGTTGGCGATGCGCATGCCCAACTGGCCATCAGAGAACTGCCGCGCCGAAATGTTGACCGACACTTTCGGCACGCGGACTTTGGCCTGATGCCATTCGCGCAGTTGCCGACAGGCCTCTTTGAGCACCCATTCGCCGACTTCTACTACCAGACCCAGCTCTTCGAGCACCGGAATGAAATCCCCCGGCGGAACCAGCCCTCGACGCGGATGGCGCCAGCGCAACAGGGCCTCAGTGCCAGTCAGGCGCTTGCCGTCGCCGCTGAACTGCGGCTGGTAGAACAGGGTGAACTCTTCTTGCTCCAGTGCGTGGCGCAAATCGCTTTCCAGTTCCAGACGCTCCAGCGCACTGGCGTTCATGTCCGCCTGGTAGAACTGGAAGTTATTCTTGCCGCGCTCTTTGGCGTGGTACATCGCCGTATCGGCGTTCTTCATCAACTGGCTCAACTCATGGCCGTCCTGCGGGCTGAGCGCGATGCCGATACTGGCGGTGACGAAGAACTCCCGGCCTTCCAGCACGAACGGTTTCACCAGGCTGGCCAGAATCTGTTCGGCGACATGAATGGCGCGGGTCAGCGCCGCCTGTTGTGAAGCCCCCGGTTGCAACAGCAGCGTGAATTCGTCGCCGCCCATGCGTGCGACGGTATCGTCTTCGGCCACGCACTCCAGCAGTCGCGAGGCCATTTCCTTGAGCATGCGGTCGCCAGCGGCGTGACCCAGAGAGTCGTTGATCGGTTTGAAACGGTCCAGATCGAGGAACATCAGCACGACCCACGCACTCTGGCGCTCGGCATGTTGCAATGCCGTGTGGAGTCGATCCTGGAAAAGCGTCCGGTTGGGCAGATGCGTCAGGGCGTCGTAATAGGCCAGGCGATGAATGCGTTGCTCGCTGGCCTTGCGTTCGCTGATGTCGCTGAAGAAACACACGTAACTGGCCAGATCACCTTCGTCATCGAACACTGCCGTGATGCCGACCCACGCCGGGTAATGCTCGCCGTCCCGCCGCTTGAGCCACAGTTCGCCTTCCCAACTGCCGCGCTGGTGCAATTGCTTGAGGATGTAGCCCATGTGGGCTTCCTGCTGATCCTCGACCGTGAGCATCACCGGCAATTGATCCAGCACTTGCGAAACCGCATAGCCACTGACCCGGCTGAACGCGTCGTTGGCCTGCACGATGTAGCCGGCAGGGTCGGTGATCAGAATGGCCGATGTCGAGTGTTCGAATACGGTCGCCGCCATGCGCAGGTCTTTTTCCGCGCGGCGCTGCTGACTGATATCACGACCCACGCCGAGAATGCCTTCAAACGCCCCCGAATCGTCCCACACCAGCACCAGACGCAGTTCGACCGGAATTTTGCGCCCGTCCGCCCGTAAGCAGTCGAAAAGGAAGACCTGAGTCGGCACTTCGCTGCGCAATTGCGACAATACGTCGGGCTTGTTCAGCGCCTTGCCCACTCTGTGCAATAGCGCCTGGACACCCGCTAACTGTTGAGGGTTGGCGATGATCGAGCTCCACCCGTTTTCCAGTATCCAATCGGCGCTGTAGCCCAGCACGGTGTTCACCGAAGGGCTGACGTAGTTCGGGCGCAAGCGGGCATCGGTGGAGAAAATCACGTCGCTGATGCTTTCTGCCAGCATGCGATAACGCTGCTCGCTGTCGCGCAGAGACTGACTCGCTTCGACCTGTTCAGTGATGTCCTTGGCCACACCGATGATGCGGGTGATCCGGCCATTTTCGTCCCGCGCCAAGGCTTGCTCGCGAATATCCAGACGCCGCCAGTTGCCCCGACGGTCCCGGAAGCGCAATTGCTCCTGGATCAGGTCGCTGCGGTTCTCTTCGCTGCGCATCAGACGCAGGCGCTCATAAGGTTCGGTGTCGTCCGGGTGAAGCAGGATTTCCCAGAAGTATTCGCCCATCTCCTGCACGTCTTGCCTGCTGTAGCCCAGCGAGTGCCCCAGATGGTGGTTGCTGTAGATCATGCGCCGGGTCACGACATCCTGAACGTACAGGTGATCGGGGACGGTCTGGACCACTTCCGACCAGAAGCTCTCACGCTCCTGCAACGCCAGCTCGGTCTGCTTGCGATTGGTGACGTCGTTGATATTGAGGATGACGGCGTTGAAGTCTTCCGGGTGCTCGGGAAGGCGCACCACCAGCCACAAATGCTGATCGTTGCCCTTGGCGTCCGGGAGGACGATTTCCAGCTCCAGTTGTGGCTGGCAGTCGAGTACGGCGCTCAACACTTGCACACCGATGCCCTGTTGCGAGCGCGGACAGCCTTCGATCAGTTGCTTCCAGACCTGCTCGGCGGATTCGGCGCGCAACAGACTGGCGGCCACCTGATTGACCTCGGTGATGCGCAACTGGCGCAACAGCCCTTTGAGCTGATCCGGATGATTGAGCAGGCGTGTGTGCAGTTCTTCGCTGTTGTCGATTTGCAGATGTTTGAGGTAAGCGGGCAAGCCGGACAGGTCAAGCACGCACAGCGCAACACCGGTCCCTTCGAAGATGTCTTTGTAGCGACGGCGGCTTTCGTGCAACTGCTGCTGGCGGCGATGCAGGCTGCGCAATGCCAGCAACGGCAGGATGGAGCAGAGCAGCGCGATCAGGCATTTGCCGATCAAGGGGGCGATCAAGGCCTGGCGGGCTTTGGTGGTATCGAACAGGCCACGCAGTTGCCAGTCGCTGTTGGTCAGCGGTTCGAGCAATACGGTCTGGACGTCGCCGCTGGCGGCTTCGTCCGTATCGGTTTCACTCCGATAAACCAGATGTTGGGTGGTGCGATTTTCCAGTTGCCACGCTGCTTTGTAATCCTGATCGCTTTGCCGTGTCAGGGATTTCAGCGCCTGCGGGTTGAGGCGAATGGCCCAGTAGCGCTCGGTATCGCCGCCGGGTTGGCGCACGAACAGGTAAAACAGCGATCCATCCGGCGCGTCGGCGTAATAATAGGTGCGGCCCTTGATACGCTCGCGCTGCTGAGTCAAAAAGCTGGCGTCCGAGCTGTTCAGTGCGCTGTCGATCAGGATATTGGCGTCGCTGTCGAGCCACGCCACGCTGCGCAGCTCCGGCATGGCCTGGCGCAGCCGCTCCAGCGTTGCGGCGTGTTGTTCGGTGGTTTGCGCACGCCCTTTGGCATCGTCCAGTACGTTGAGGGCGACCTGTGCGTTGAGCGCCATGTTCAGGCTCAGGCGGTCGGCCAGTTGAATGCTGTAATCGACGCTGCGTTGATGTTGCCGCTCCTGCGTTTGCTGGAACTGTTCGAACAGTTGCCATAACAACAGCACGAGCATCAGCAGCACCAGCACTGCCAGCGCGCCTTTGAGCGAGCCCCGGAAAGGCACTGACGTCGCGCTTTTAGTCGAGCGCAAAGGAGAAATGGGGGCTGGTGTGGACAAACTGTGATCCTGACTGCTGGACTGAATCAGCGTGTGCGAAATGTACTATAAGCTCGACGCCCAAAGGGCGGCTAGCATGCCCTGACTTGTGGCTAAGTGCCAGCCTTATCGGCCCGCACGGTTTGCCCTGTCGACCGCATTCGGGTAGTTTGGCGCGACGCGCGAAGTGCCCAGTTCTGCAAGACTTGCGCATTGCTTGCAAACATTGCTCCAGCTCCATGACCGATACTCGGAAGTTCCCGATGTCGCCGTTGTACGGATCAAGTCTTAATCAATTCAAGGCCCTGAATCGGCTGGCGGCAAGTTGCGACGATAAATAAAAAGCAATTTTTGCGTCAGAGCACTAAGCTCGCGCCTTTAATCATTCACCGTCACACTCCAGGTTTTCATTCCATGGCTCAATACGTCTTCACCATGCATCGGCTGAGCAAGGTTGTTCCGCCGAAGCGGGAAATCCTGAAAAACATCTCCCTGTCGTTCTTCCCGGGTGCCAAGATCGGCGTCCTTGGCCTGAACGGCTCGGGTAAATCCACCTTGCTGAAAATCATGGCAGGCGTCGACACCGAGTTCGACGGCGAAGCGCGCCCGATGCCAGAGCTGAATGTGGGTTATCTGCCGCAAGAACCGCAACTTGACCCTGCTAAAACCGTTCGTGAAGTGGTCGAGGAGGCGGTCAGCGTGATCAAGGACGCTCAAGCGCGTCTGGACGAAGTTTACGCCGCCTACGCCGAGCCTGATGCCGATTTCGACAAGCTGGCCGCTGAACAGGCCAAGCTCGAAGCCATTCTGCAAGCCAGCGATGGTCATAACCTGGAGCGTCAACTGGAAGTCGCCGCCGATGCACTGCGTCTGCCGCCATGGGAGGCGAAGGTCGAGCACCTGTCCGGTGGTGAGAAACGCCGTGTGGCCTTGTGCCGACTGCTGCTGTCCGCCCCTGACATGCTGCTGCTCGACGAGCCGACCAACCACCTGGATGCCGATTCGGTTGCCTGGCTCGAACACTTCCTGCACGACTTCCCGGGCACCGTGGTAGCGATTACCCACGACCGTTACTTCCTGGACAACGTCGCGGGCTGGATTCTGGAACTCGACCGCGGTGCCGGTATTCCGTACGAAGGCAACTATTCGGGCTGGCTGGAAGCCAAATCCGATCGTCTGGCCCAGGAATCCAAGCAGCAGTCGGCTCACGAAAAGGCCATGAAAGAGGAACTGGAGTGGGTGCGTAAAGGCGCCAAGGCGCGTCAGTCCAAATCCAAGGCCCGTCTGCAACGCTTCGAAGAAATGCAATCGCAGGAATTCCAGAAGCGCAGCGAGACCAACGAAATCTACATCCCGGCCGGTCCACGTCTGGGCGACAAGGTCATCGAGTTCAAGAACGTTACCAAGGGTTACGGCGATCGCGTGCTGATCGACAACTTGTCGTTCTCCATGCCCAAAGGTGCCATCGTCGGCGTGATCGGTGGTAACGGTGCCGGTAAATCGACCCTGTTCCGCATGCTGATGGGCAAGGAGCAGCCGGATTCGGGCTCCATCGAGATCGGTGAAACCGTGCAACTGGCCTGCGTTGATCAGAGCCGTGAAGACCTGGACGGCAGCAAGACGGTATTTGCGCAGATCTCCGACGGTTCCGACCTGATCAAGATCGGCAACTATGAAATCCCGTCGCGTACCTACGTTGGCCGTTTCAACTTCAAAGGTGGCGATCAGCAGAAGTTCGTGAAGGACCTCTCCGGCGGTGAGCGCGGTCGTCTGCACCTGGCATTGACGCTGAAGGAGGGCGGCAACGTCCTGCTGCTCGACGAACCGTCCAACGACCTCGACGTCGAAACCTTGCGTTCCCTGGAAGAAGCCTTGCTGGACTTCCCGGGCGCCGCCATTGTGATTTCCCACGATCGCTGGTTCCTGGACCGCGTGGCGACTCACATCCTGGCGTACGAAGACGACTCGCAAGCCGTATTCTTCGAAGGCAACTACACCGAGTACGAAGCCGACCGCAAAAAGCGGCTGGGCGAAGCCGCTGCCCAGCCGCACCGCGTGCGTCACAAGAAACTGGCCTGATTCGGGTTGGTGGCATAAAAACGGAGCCTTCGGGCTTCGTTTTTGTTTGGATTGAATCGGTCATACCTCTTCGGCTTGCGACTGATCTCCGTGGGAGCGAATTTATTCGCGATGCGTCGGCAGATGCGGTAGAGATGGGGCGAGTGCACAGGCCTCTCGCGAATGAATTCGCTCCCACAGGAGTACGTTATTGGACCGGTATTCGTGCATTTGATAAGGCTTGGCCATCAACGTGAGCGATATGCCTTGGCCGCATCCTGAGTTTTCTGCTGTTCCCACGCGCGGTCCCGATCATTCCAGATACTGTCGCGCCCCTGATCCTGAACGTTGCGGTTGACCAGTTGAGCCTGACATTGCTGAAATCCGTCACCCCAGCCCTGCGCATAAACCGTATCGCGCAAGTAACGCGGGACATCCTTCTTGTACTGGCCTTTCATGGGGTCTATGGACTGTCGCCCACTGCCGCACCCGTCCTGAAAACCGTCCGCAAATGCCGGTGGATAACCTTCGGCCAGTAGCTGGTCGTGGGTAGACTGACATCCGGCGACAACCAAACAGCACCACAGCACAACCCAACGCGTGTTCATTTCCGTTTTCCTCGACTTATGTGAAAAGTCTAGAAGCGGATCCGTGAGTTATTTGTAAAAGGGGTGTGAGAAATCCATTAACCGATGCCCGGTCTTGTGCGATTAGTTCCCGGATTGCGCTGAATGGCGGGCATTTCCTGAAAAAACTTTTAGTAATTTTCCCGTGAGCGGCCTGAGAACATACAAGGTTGTTAAACTGCACAGCTGCGCGCAATAGCCTGGGAAAATGAATGAACCTGCGAACGATCCTGATTCTTGGCGCCCTCAGCGCTTTCGGTCCTTTGGCCATCGACTTTTATCTGCCCGGATTCCCGGCAATTGCTGCCGCATTTGGCACGGATGAAAAGCATGTCCAACTGACGCTGGCGTCCTATTTTCTGGGGCTGAGTATCGGCCAACTGGTTTACGGCCCGATTGCCGACCGCTTTGGCCGTCGCGTGCCACTGCTGTTCGGGGTGGGCCTGTTCACGCTGGCGTCGTTGGGCTGCGCATTCGCGCCGAGTCTTGAGTGGCTGATCGTAGCGCGCTTCGTTCAAGCTCTGGGCGGTTGCGCGGGGATGGTGCTGTCGCGAGCGATCGTCAGTGACAAATGCTCACCGATCGAATCGGCCAAAGTCTTTTCCCAACTCATGCTGGTCATGGGCCTTGCACCGATCCTGGCACCGATGCTCGGCGGGTTGCTGGTGAACGTCTACGGCTGGCAAACGATCTTCATGACATTGACCCTGTTCAGTGCACTCACAGCAGCAGCCGTCGCTGTCGGCCTGCCGGAAAGCATGCCTGCGGGGCATCCGCGTGCGCCGCTGTCCGGCGCCCTGGGTTCGTATTGGCAACTGCTCGGAGACCGGATTTTCCTAGGGCATGCGTTGACCGGCGGTATCGCAATTGCTGGGATGTTTTCCTACATTGCGGGTTCGCCTTTCGTGTTTATCAAGTTGTACGGTGTGCCTGCCGAGCACTATGGCTGGCTGTTCGGGACCAATGCGGCGGGGTTCATTCTGGTCGCTCAAGTCAACGCCCGGCTGGTCGGCCGCTTCGGTCCGGCCTGGATGCTGTCCCGTGCCGTCTGGCTGTACCTGAGTGCTGCCGTGGTGCTGCTGGGTATCGCGTCACTGCATACCGAGAAGCTGTGGCCGTTGTTGATTCCGCTGTTCATCTACATTTCCAGCCTGGGCTGCATCATTCCCAACGCATCGGCCTGTGCGATGGCCGGACAAGGCAAGCGCGCGGGCAGTGCGTCGGCGCTGCTGGGCTGCCTGCAGTTCAGCGTTGCTGCGGGCGCGGCAGCGTTAGTTGGCGTACTACATGACGGTACTGCCGTGCCCATGGCGACCGTCATTACCCT
The DNA here is from genome assembly GCF_045764065.1 of Pseudomonas sp. Pseu.R1. NCBI lineage: Bacteria > Pseudomonadati > Pseudomonadota > Gammaproteobacteria > Pseudomonadales > Pseudomonadaceae > Pseudomonas > Pseudomonas sp. Pseu.R1. The sequence continues at coordinate 4,593,590 of NZ_JBJGEE020000001.1, forward strand.
GTGTGGTGTGTTGACGGCGGGACTTGCCACCGTGACGCGTCGGGCGCAGAAGAAGCGTGACGAGCTGGCCTTGCACTCGGATGTGCGTATTTAGCGCCGCCTGGCGGATTGTCTTTAGTGTGTACAGCTGCCTTCATGGTTCGCTGTACAGACATGTTCGGTTAGCCGGGATTTCAAACTTGACCGTTAACACCTGGTACTGGGTGCGTGGAAAATATTTGCCTGGAAAGTCGCGTCCCGGCAATCCAGCCGCTCTGACGCTACTTTAAAAGTCTGCAATAGAGATTTTTTTCTTGAGTGTATTTGGAGTTTTCGTTGTAGGCATTTGCCCCGGGCCAACCAGAGCACATCGCCTGGGGTAAAACAGAAAGGCCCTCTGGAAAGGGCTTTCCCGGACGATTCAGGTGTTCGCATTGCACCAGTACAAGAGGCCGATCCTGCCCGAAGTTATGCCGTATGAGTTGACGTTGGCTTATGCGCAAGTCCGGAACCTTGCCTTGGTATCCTGATGCAGTGCTTATACTATGCAGTCGTAGTGGATACCCATTAAGGCACGGTATTAAAACTGTCGCGGCTAATCATTAGATCTGTATTGCTCCGCGATTTTCGTTACCTGGAGTTTCCATGAAATGATGTAGATCAAGGCCAACGTTCGTTCAAGGCGACAATGTGGGTATTACAAGACAACCCGGTTTTTGTACCAGGTGAACGTTTCAACAGGGAGTGAAAACATGGAACAGGCACCGTGCATCAGTCAGATTGCGGCATTGCTGGCTGATCCCAAGCGCAGCGCGATGATGTGGGCGTTGCTGGATGGGGCTTCTCGGACGGCAGATGAGCTTGCGTTGCTGGTGGGCTTGTCGACTTCCTCGGCAGGGGCACACTTGGGGCGTCTGGCCGCAGGCGGTTTGCTCAGGCAGGAAACGCGTGGCAAGAAGCGCTTTTTCAGAATGGCTGCACCGGAAGTCGGGCAAGCGGTGCAAGCATTGGCGAGTGCATCGATGGCCAGCGCGGAAACCATCAATCGAAACCTCGCGCAGCCGCTTCCCCCTCTGCCACTGCTCAGGGCAAGTATCTGCGAGGATCATCTTGGCGGTGAGTTGGGGACCGCGTTGTACCAGAGAATGCTCGGTGCAGGGTGGATCGAGCAATCCGATCAGCGTCTGGAAGTGACCAGTGTGGGGATCACCCGGTTCGCCGAGCGTGGCATCTTTGTTCCGGCGTTGGCGCATCGACAAAGGGAAACCGTCTGCGCCTGCGTCGAGTGCAACGACGCCAATCCGCATCTGGGGGGCGCGCTCGGGGCGGGGTTATTGCAACTGTTCATGCAGTTAGGGTGGCTGCGCGCCACGGAGGAGGCCAGCACGTTGCAAGTGTCCTCCAACGGGCAGCGGGAGATCAGCAAGATCGCGTCAGCGGCGTAAGTACCGCTGCTGTAGCAGGATATCCGGGCGACGTCCTGCTACAGATCCTGATCAGGGTTTGACCAGTCGCGCATCCAGGCTGTTTTGCGCCAGACGTCTGGCCTGATCCTGAGTCATGCCCAGGTGCTCATGCAGCGCCTGGAAGTTCTCCGTCACATAGCCGCCGAAGTACGCTGGGTCATCGGAGTTGACCGTCACCTTCACGCCACGCTCCAGCATGTCGAGGATGTTGTGCTGACTCATGTGATCGAACACACACAGCTTGGTGTTGGACAGTGGGCAGACCGTCAGTGGAATCTGCTCATCGATGATACGCTGCATCAGTCGCTCGTCTTCGATGGCGCGCACGCCGTGGTCGATACGCTGAATCTTCAGCAGGTCCAGCGCTTCCCAGATGTACTCCGGTGGTCCTTCCTCACCGGCGTGAGCGACAGTCAGAAAACCTTCGCTGCGCGCGCGATCGAACACGCGCTGGAACTTGCTCGGCGGGTGGCCCATTTCCGAACTGTCCAGACCGACGGCGACGAAGGTGTCGCGGTAGGGCAGCGCCATATCCAGTGTCTTGTGCGCTTCGTCTTCGCTGAGGTGGCGCAGGAAGCTCAGGATCAGGCCGCTGCTGATGCCCAGTTGCTGTTTGCCGTCATCCAGCGCTTTCGAGATGCCATCGAGCACGACCTCGAAGGGGATGCCCCGGTCGGTGTGGGTCTGGGGGTCGAAGAACGGTTCGGTGTGAATTACGTTCTGCGCCTTGCAACGTTGCAGGTAGGCCCAGGTCAGGTCGTAGAAGTCCTGCTCGGTGCGCAGCACGTCTGCACCTTGGTAATAGAGGTCGAGAAACTCCTGAAGGTTGTTGAAGGCATAGGCCTTGCGCAGGGTTTCGACGTCCGACCAGGGCAGGGCAATCTTGTTGCGTTCGGCCAGTGCGAACAGCAGTTCGGGCTCCAGTGAGCCCTCCAGATGCAGGTGCAATTCAGCCTTGGGCAGGGCGTTCAACCAGTCGTACATGTGCTTTTCTCGTCAGGTGCAATAGTGGGCATTCTACAGAGTCGGGCGCGTCGGCTGGTTAAAAACCTGACCGAAAGGTTCAGACCCTGATTTCCGGCTCCCGTCTGTAAGCGTAGGTGTCAGCGAAACGCGAGAGCAAAAACTCGGCGCAGGTCGTTGGCGGGTACAGTGGCGGATGCTCGGCGTCAGTACAGCCTGGCAGGCATTCGACGCGGGTGTCCGGGTGCGGCTCGGCGAAGAACGGCATCGAGTAACGGTCTACGCCCAGCGGGCTGATTACGCGATGGGGCGTAGAGACATAGCGATCATTGCTCCAGCGCGCCATCATGTCGCCCAGATTGACCACGAAGGTGCCTTCGATGGGCGGTGCATCAATCCATTGGCCGCGAACGTCACGCACTTGCAACCCTCCAGCGACGTCCTGATACAGCAACGTGACGCAGCCGTAATCGGTGTGCGCTCCCGCGCCTTGCTGCTGCTCGCTGCTGGCCGTGTGACGAGGCGGATAATGAATCATCCGCAGCACGCTGACCGGCTGCGCGAAGCGCTGGTCGAAGAAATCCTGTTCGATACCCAGCGCTGGAGTCATAGCGCGCAGCAGCGTTTGGGCCAGCGCCTGCATGTCCTGATAATGCTGTTCCATCAAGGTTTGCCAACCGTCTAGATCAGGGTGGCGATTGGGGCCGCGCAACGGTTTGCCCGCTAACACCTCAGGGTGATCGGCGGACAGGTGCAGGCCCATGTCGAAGGTTTCTTTGAGGTCGCTCGGCAGCCTGGGGTCCAATTGTTCGGTGGCGATGGCGCCGTAGCCGCGGTGGTGCTGGCTCTGGGTGATATCGATCTTGAGCTTCTCTTCCAGCGGCTGAGCGAAGAAACGCTGCGCGCTGCCGATGACCTGCTCGATGCGTTCGGCGCTGATCGGATGACCCTTGATGTAGAAGAAGCCCCACTCGCGACAGGCCGAATCGATCTGTCGGGCGACCTCGTGCCAGGCCTGATCGTCCTGGGCGTAGAGCGGGGAAATGTCGATGATGGGAAGCGGGTTCATGCGGGCTCCATGGTTATTTCGGATGACGCCATCCTTGTGGGAGTCGGCTTGCTGGCGAAAACGGTGTATCAGCAATGAATGTATTGACTGACACGCCGCTTTCGCCAGCAAGCCGGCTCCCACAGTGCCTATCGTGTGTATCTAGAGGAATGCACGCTTACTTCGGCAAATCCGCCTTCACGCCCTCGACGTAGTAGTTCATCGACGCCAGCTCTGCATTGGTCGCCACTGCGCCCTCAGGAATCTTCACCGCACCGGTCTGATCCTTGATCGGTCCGGTAAATGGATGGAACGCGCCACTTTCGATGTCCGCGATGATCTTCTGCGCTTCGGCCTTCACGTCTGCAGGCACCAGATCACTCATCGGCAGTTCAACGGTGCCCTCTTTCAGGCCGCCCCAATAATCCTGAGATTTCCAGGTGCCGTTGATCACCGATTCGGTGGCCTGAATGTAATGCGGTCCCCAGTTGTTGACGATGGAGGTCAACACGGCTTTCGGCCCGAAATGCGCCATGTCCGATGCATACCCCACAGCGTAGACACCGCGTCGTTCAGCAGCCTGGATTGGCGCCGGGCTGTCGGTGTGCTGGAAGATCACGTCCACGCCTTGATCGATCAGCGCGTTGGCCGCATCGGCTTCCTTGCCTGGGTCGAACCAGGAGTTGACCCACACCACTTTGATTTCAGTGCCAGGGTTGTATTTGTTCAGCGCCAGTTGAATCGCGTTGATATCCCGCAGCACTTCCGGGATCGGGAACGAGGCCACGTAGCCGATTTTCTTGGTTTTGGTCATTTTCGCCGCGAGGAAACCCCCGACGTAACGGCCTTCATAGGTGCGCGCCAGGTAGGTGCCCATGTTCTTGTCTTGCTTGTACCCGGTCGCGTGCTCGAAGGTGACTTTCGGAAATTGTTTGGCGACTTTCAGCGTCGGGTTCATGTAGCCGAACGAGGTGGTGAACACCAGGTCGTAGCCGCTTTTGGCCATGTTACGAATCACGCGCTCGGCGTCCGCTCCTTCGGGGACGTTCTCGACAAAACTGGTGGTCACTTTGTCGCCCAACGCTTTGGCCATCGCCTGACGGCCCTGTTCATGCTGGTACGTCCAGCCATGGTCGCCAATGGGGCCGATATAGACGAAACCCACTTTCAGAGGGTCTGCTGCCGCCATCAGACTTGAACTCAGCCCTACGACAGCGGCCATGGCGCACATCAGTTTTTTCAGCGGACGACGTGAGTGAAGGGTGGAAAGCATGCAGGTCTAGCTCCTTTGGTCTTGTAGGCCGGGCCGTCAGGGCTGGGCGTTCGACTCAATGCAAAAAGCTGACCAATGAGACAGGTAAGGTGTTAGGTGCGGTTTTGTTGCTCTTCCGACGAGGGAGAGTGACGCGGGTGATCACAGAAGGTGCCGACGTCATGATGAGCGCCGCGAACTGGTGCAGGTTGGCGTGCTATCTGAAGATCACCCTGTGGGAGCGAATTCATTCGCGATTGGTCGGCTCCACCGATACATCTCTGTGGACCGAGATATTTTTCGCGAATGAATTCGCTCCCACAATGAAATGCCATATCCGTTCCCGGCCACGCATGTCTTGAAACCTTTACTTACAACACGCACTCTCAACGCCTTGAGCAGTTACCACTTCATGGACGTGCGGCGTCGGTCGCAGGGATAAAGGGCAGCGATGGGCACGATTCTCAAGCAGGAAAAATTTCTTCTACTGGCGGTGATCGCGACCTGTTTCGCGTATCCGTTCGAGCACCAATTGCTCAGCCATGGAAACACGGTGGCGTTGATCGCGGGGATCGCGTTGGTGGGGTTTATCGTCTGTGCCTCTTTGCGCGTGGCCCATCACGCCGAGGTGCTCGCGGAAAAAGTCGGGGACCCCTACGGCACGATGATTCTGACCCTCTCGGCAGTGCTGGTAGAGGTGGTCATTCTGGCGATCATGATGAGCAACGAACCCTCGCCGACGCTGGTGCGGGACACCATCTATTCGGCGGTGATGCTGGACGTCAACGGCATTCTGGGCCTCGCTGCGTTGATGGGCGGGCTCAAGCATGGCGAACAGTCCTACAATGACGACTCTGCGCGTTCCTATAGCGTAATGATCTTGACGGCGATGGCCGTATCGATGGTCGTGCCTGAATTCATACCGGAATCCAACTGGAAGGTGTACTCGGGCTTCACCATCGGCGCGATGATTCTTCTCTATGGCTTGTTCCTGCGCATGCAGGTCGGGCCGCACAGCTATTTCTTCAGCTACAGCTACCCGGACAAAAAACGTCGCAAGGACCAGCCAGAGCATGCCGCCGAAGAGGTCAATCTGGCGCTTTCCATTGGCATTCTGGTGTTTGGCGTGGTGGTCATTGGTGCGTTGGCCGAGGTCATGTCCAAGACCCTCGATCTGGGCCTTGAAGGCAGCGGCGCACCGCCTGTCATGACGGCGATTCTGGTGGCCGCCATTTCCGCTGCGCCCGAAATTTTGACCGCCTTGCGTGCTGCGTTGGCCAACCGCATGCAGTCGGTGGTCAACATCGCGCTCGGCGCGTCTTTGTCCACCGTGATCCTGACCGTTCCGGTGATGGAGGCGATGGCGCTGTACACCGGTCAGCCTTTCCAGATGGCGATGACCCCGGTGCAGACCGTGATGATCTTCGTCACCTTGCTGGTCAGTGCCATCAACCTCAATGATGGCGAAACCAACGCCATTGAAGGCATGACCCACTTCGTGCTGTTCGCGACGTTCGTGATGTTGTCGTTGTTGGGGTTGTAGGAGCTACTGGCTTAGCGCATCGGTCTTGCGGGTTGTTCGTGGATCTGTGGCAGCCGGCTTGCTGGCGAAAGCGTCTGGTCAGTGGCATCAATGTCGCGTGATAAACCGCATTCGCCAGCAAGCCGGCTCCCACATGATGGCTTATGCCTGGATCAACTCCGCAGCCGCCTGCCGGTGATCGGCAATCAACCCCTTCACATCCAGCCCCTCGACCTGTCCGTCGATCACCCGCCACTGGCCACCGATCATTACTCGATCCGCACGATCGGCCCCGCACAGCAGCAGTGCCGACAACGGATCATGGCTCCCGGAAAAACGCAGCTCGTCGAGTTTGAACAACGCCAGATCAGCCTGTTTCCCCACCGCCAGCTCACCGATGTCACGGCGCCCCAACAGCGTGGCCGAGCCTTTCGTCGCCCAGCCTAGCGCGACTTCAGGGGTGATCCTCTCGGCGCCATACCGCAGCCGTTGCAGGTACAGCGCCTGCTTCGCTTCAAGGATCATGTTCGACCCATCGTTGGAGGCCGAGCCATCAACCCCCAGCCCGATCGGCGCGCCCGCTGCGGTCAGGTCCAGTGTCGGGCAGATGCCGGACGCCAGACGCATGTTCGAACTCGGGCAATGGCAGATACCGGTGCCCGCGTCGCCCAATCGTCTGATTTCCTGTTCATTGAAGTGAATACCATGGGCCAGCCAGGTGCGAGGGCCGAGCCAACTGACGCTGTCCAGATAGTCCACCGTCCGCAGACCAAAGCGTTGCAGGCAGAAATCCTCCTCATCCAGTGTTTCTGCCAGATGAGTGTGTAGGCGCACGTCGAGTTTTTCGGCCAGCGCCGCACTTTCGGACATGATCTCGGTGGTCACTGAAAATGGCGAGCAGGGCGCCAAGGCGATCTGGATTTGCGCGCCATCGCCTCGTTCGTGATAGCGCTCGATCAGGCGCTGGCTGTCTTCCAGAATCACCTGCCCCTGCTGGACCGTTTGCTGCGGCGGCAGCCCGCCATCGGCCTCACCCAGACTCATCGAGCCGCGCGTCAACATGGCCCGCATGCCCAGTTCGCGAACGGTCTCGACTTGTACATCAATGGCGTTTTCCAGCCCGTTCGGAAACAGATAATGGTGGTCGGCAGCCGTGGTACAGCCCGATAACAACAACTCGGTCAGTGCGACCTTACTGGCCAGCGCCAGTTTCGTGGGTGTCAACCGCGCCCATACCGGGTACAGGGTTTTCAGCCAGGGAAACAACGGCTGGTTCACCACGGGCGCCCAAGCCCGGGTCAGGGTTTGATAAAAGTGGTGATGGGTATTGATCAACCCCGGGAGCAGCACATGTTCGCGTGCGTCGAACACGTGATCGCAAGGCCGGGCAGGCGACTGGCCTGGTGCGAGCATTTCAACGATCACGCCGTTCTCGACCACCAGTCCACCTCGGGCATCGAGGGCATTGGCGGTAAACACGGCAAGGGGATTTTTTAACCAGATACGGATCGCGGGCATGGGCCGGCTCCTCTGAAAATATGGGTTCAGGTCGCCAGCTCAGTGTTGCCCTGTCTGCTGATCCAGGGTCGCCGTAAGGCGAGGAGACGGAGTTTATGTTCGATATCGCCGCGTAATCAAGGGGCGACACGATGGGGCGGCCAATTTGCTATTTACTGTGGGAGACGCCCGGCCGTCTCCCACAAAAGCTCACCGCAATCCGTCAGGCGTCACCAAGGAATGATTTCCCCTTTGTAATTCACAAAATGATGCCCGCCTTCGCCGGCAAATCGCTCCAGCTGTTCAACCATCCCGCGCACGCTGGTCTCAACGTCGATATCCGCGCCTTCGCCGCCCATGTCCGTCTTCACCCAGCCCGGATGCATCGACAGCACCGTTGGTTTGTGGTCGCCCAGTTGCGTGACGAAGGTGTTGGTCATCGAGTTGAGGGCCGCCTTACTGGCCTTGTACAGCGCCATTTCCGGGGCATCCGGCATGGTAACGCTGCCGAGCACTGAACTCATGAACGCAATGATTCCCGTGTTGGGACGGATCTGGTCGACGAAGCGTTTGGCCAGACGAATCGGCGCGACAGCGTTGGTCAGAAACAACTGGCCCAGTTCGCCTGCGGTGGCGTCGGTCGGGTTGGCGTGCAGTGGCCCCATGACCCCGGCGTTGACGAACAGTACGTCGTACACCTGGCCTTTGAGGTTGTGGGTCAGGACTTCCAGCGATGATTGCTCGTCCATGTCCAGCGTCTGAATGTGCACGCCGGGGACGGCTTTCAGGTCATCGGCCTTGTGCGCATCACGCACTGTCGCGGTGACGTCCCAGCCCTTTTCGGTCAGACGTTTGACCAGCCCAAGGCCCAGGCCACGGGAGGCGCCGATGATCAACGCGGTTTTTTTGGCAGACATGAAGGTCACTCCTTGAAGAACGAAACGAAGCGGTGTCAGCAGGGTTGACCGCGCGCGCTCGAAGGAATTTGATCCTCCCGCGCAACGGTCGTCGCCTGCTCACATACTTAGTGTCCCGACTGCCAAGGCTGTCCCAAGGAGACGGGGGCATACAGTCGGATGCGCAAAGCGTTGCGCGACAGTAACACCAGCACCACGATCGTTGCGACATAAGGAAGCATCGCCAGCAAATTGGACGGGATCGCCAAGCCTACACCTTGCGCCACCAGATACAGGATGCTGGCGAAACCGAACAAATACGCACCCAGCAACAGGCGCCACACCCGCCAACTGGCGAACACCACGAGGGCCAGTGCGATCCAGCCGCGGCCCGCGCTCATGTTCTCCGCCCACATCGGCGTGTACGCCAACGACAGATACGCCCCGGCCAGCCCCGCCATGGCGCCGCCGAACAAGACGGCCAAGGTGCGGACCAACAGCACCGGCAGCCCCATCGCGCTGGCGGCGTTGGGGTTTTCTCCTACGGCCTGAATCACCAAACCCACACGGCTTTTCAGAAGGATCCACGCCACCACGGCGAATAGTGCGAAGGACACATACACCAATACGTCCTGCGCAAAGAGCATGCGGCCAATCAGCGGAATTGCGCTCAGTCCAGGAATCGCAATGGGTTCGAAGCCCATCAACGGCTTGCCGACCCACGCCGCGCCGACGAAGCTCGACAGGCCGACCCCGAAGATCGTCAATGCCAGTCCGGTTGCGACCTGATTGGCGTTGAACACCAAGGCCACCAGCGCGAACAGTGACGACAGCAGCATTCCCGCCAGAATGGCCAGCAGCACACCCAGCCACAGGCTGCCGGTGCTCAGCGCGAAGATGAAGCCGATCACTGCGCCAAACAGCATCATGCCTTCCTGACCCAGATTCAGAACGCCGGTCTTTTCGCAGACCAGTTCGCCCAGTGCCACCAGAAGCAACGGCGTACCGCAGCGAACGGTAGCGAAAAAAATATTACTCAGCAGATCGATATCCATCACGCGGCTCCCGGCACAACGGCCATCTGGCGTCTGGCCCAGCGCAGCTTCAAGCGCGGGCGGTAGAGAATCAGCACGTCACACGCCAGCAGGAAGAACAGCATCATCCCCTGAAACAATTGCGTGATGGCTTGAGGCAAGTTGAGGGTCATCTGCGCGCTTTCGCCGCCCAGGTATAACAACGCCATCAACAGGCTGGAAAACAGAATGCCCAGTGGATTCAAGCGGCCAAGAAACGCCACGGTGATCGCCGCGTAGCCATAGCCCGGCGACACTTGAGGCACCAACTGGCCGATGGGACCGGTGACTTCGCACACGCCCGCCAGACCGGCCAACCCGCCGCTGATCAATAACGCGAGCCAAATCAGACCTTTCTCACGAAAACCGACGAAGCCGGCCGCGCGTTTATCCAGACCGAGCACTTTGATCTGGAAGCCCACAAAGCTGCGCTGCAACAACACCCACACCGCGACCAGAGCGAGTAGCGCGAAATACACCCCGGCGTGCGCGCGCCCGTCTTCGGTGAGCAAGGGCAGACGGCTCGCATCACCGAACATGGCTGACTCGGGGAAGTTCATACCAGCCGGATCTTTCAGCGGGCCGTGTACGAAAAACAGCAACAGATTGAGAGCGATGTAGTTGAGCATGATGCTGGTAAGGATTTCATTGGCATTGAAATGCGTGCGCAGCCAGGCGGTCAGGCCTGCCCAGGCGGCACCCGCCATTGCGCCCACCGACAGAATCAGCACCAGCACCCAGCGGCTTTCGATGTCGATGACGTTGACGGCTACAGCACCGCCCGCCAACGCTCCGATCAGCAACTGGCCTTCGGCGCCGATGTTCCAGATGCGCGCCTGATAAGCCACAGCCAGGCCCAGTGCGCAGAGCAGGATCGGCAGCGTCTTGACCATCAGTTCGGACACGCCGTACAGATCGCTGACCGGTGCGATGAGCAATGTGTGCAGTGTCAGCAAAGGGTCCAGACCCAAGGCGAGAAACAGCAATGACCCCGACACCAGCGTCAGGGTCGCCGCGAGCAGCGGAGAAAACCACAACATGGCGCGGGATTCCTGGCCGCGCGGCTCCAGTGAAAGCAACATGGGCGTCTCCGTTAAATGAGCGGGGCAGCGTCGAATTGACCCGCCATCCAGCCGCCGACCTGCACTGGGCTGGTCTGTGCGGTGTGTGCGAGGGTTGAAAGGCGCCCGGCTGACAACGCCGCGACGCGATCACTGATCTGAAACAGTTCGTCGAGGTCTTCGGAAATCACCAGAATCGCTGCGCCTGCGTCACGCAGGGCAATCAATGCGCGATGGATCGCCGCAGCAGCGCCCACGTCCACGCCCCATGTCGGGTGAGCGGCCACCAGCAGCTTCGGGCTTTGCAGGATTTCGCGACCGAGGATGAATTTCTGCAGGTTGCCGCCGGACAGGCTGCGAGCGCGGGTTTGTGCGTCAGGCGTTTTCACGGAAAAACGCTGGATGATGGTGTCGGCCAGCGCCTGCACCTTGCCCCGCTGAATCAGCCCCCTGCTGATCAACCCTTGCTGAAACGCGGTGAGCAGGGCGTTATCGGTCAGGCTCATGTCCGGCACCGCACCATGGCCGAGGCGTTCGGCGGGCACAAAGGCCAGCCCGAGTTTACGGCGCGCATCCGGGCGTAAATGGGCAACGCTTTGTTCAGCGAAGCCAATGCGTTGCGCCTCGGATCGGCCCAAGGTTTGCTCGCCGCTGAGTAGCGCCAGCAACTCGTCCTGACCGTTGCCCGCGACCCCGGCAATACCGACGATTTCGCCACTGCGCACTTGAAGATCCACGTCGATCAGCGAGCAACCGAATGGATCAGGGTTATGCCACGACAACTTATCCACTCGAAGAAAGGGCGCAGCGCCCGTCGCTTTTGGATACTGCGCGACCAGCCCTTCAGCGTCACCGACCATTAACCGTGCCAGCTCCAGATCGCTGCACTCGGCGGGCACGCAATGTCCGGACACTTTGCCGCCGCGCAGGACGGTGGCGCTGTGGCAAAGGGCACGGACTTCGCCGAGCTTGTGGCTGATAAATAGAATGCTGCAACCCTCGCTGGCCAAGCGACGCAGGGTGACGAACAGGTCGTCGGCCTCCTGCGGCGTCAACACAGACGTCGGTTCATCGAGGATCAAGAGACGGATGTCTTGCATCAGGCAGCGAATGATCTCGACCTTTTGCCGCTCCCCGATCGACAGACTGTGCACCAGCCGTTGTGGCTCCAGCGTCATCCCATAGCGCTGCGACACTTCGCGAATTTTCGGCTCTAGCTGTTTCGGTGTGCCTGCGCAAGCGCCCATGGCCAAGGCAATGTTTTGTGCGACCGTCAGGGTTTCGAACAGGGAAAAATGTTGAAACACCATACCGATGCCCAACTCACGGGCCTGAGCCGGATTGCGCATGGTCAGGCTTTGGCCTTCCCAGATGATCTGACCGGCATCAGGCTGAACCACGCCATAGATGATTTTCATCAGGGTGCTTTTCCCTGCGCCGTTTTCGCCGAGCAACGCATGGATTTCACCTGGTTCGATGGTCAGGTCGATGGCGTCATTGGCAAGACAACCGGGGTATCGCTTAGTGATATGGCGCAGTTGCAATCGCGCAGTATTCGCTGAATGAGGCATGACAGACTCGGTGGAAAGTGGGTCGCCCCTGCACATAGCAATTTCTTGGCCAGCCGGTCAGCTTTTTTGTGCATATCTAGCTGACCCCTTTAGCAGCACGGCTTGCCGACGATGGCGTTATGAAAATCGCCACCGCCGACAAGCCGTGCTGTCACAAAAATGCTGTGGCCCTTGAAATCAAGAGCACCACTGCTGGGCGTAGCATTTCGCTGCCGATTCAATTTGGTTCAATTTTTCTGTACAAAAAATGACCAAACGACGACAGGCGAGGTATCCCCGGCGCTGCGGACAGCCTTGCACGCGTTATCCACAGGTTGCTCCACAGTTAATGTGAGCAAGCCCAAAGGCGCGGCATAAGCCCGGCGCGGGTAGGAGCGACTCGCGATAAGGCTCGCTAACTGACTGTTTTAGGGTTGATTTATGCAGTGGATAACCGAATTGCTCAAAAACTGAGCAAAGGCTTGCAGGCCTTGTAAATCAAGGCGCTTGGGGGAGTGTGCTCAGCTTGTCCACAGGCAGGTGCACAGTAGATGTGGGAAACGTGCGCGGGTCAGCGAGGTCCAGAACGGGGCGTGTCAGTCGGCTGGATCGGACTGCAAAACGATACGCCCGCGACTGATATCGGAAAGCTGGCGTTGGTAGGTATCCAGTTGCTCTGGACCGAGCGCAATCGACAGTTCGACGCCTACAGCGGTGAAGTGTTCTTCCTGCACCAATCCATTCAGTTCGCTCAGGCGTAGCTTGACCAAGGCCAGCTCACTGAACGTGCATTCAAAGCGGCGCGAAACCCGATTGATCAAGGGCACGCGAGCAGCTTGTTGCAGGCACTTGTTGGCACCGCCGCCGTAGGCTCGGGCCAATCCGCGGGTGCCGAGTTGAATGCCGCCGTACCAGCGAATCACCAGTACCACCACTTGATCGAAATCCTGAGCTTCGATGGCCGCGAGAATCGGACGGCCCGCCGTACCTCCTGGCTCGCCGTCGTCTGTGCTGCGGTACTGCGCGCCCAGTTTCCAGGCCCAGCAGTTGTGCGTGGCGTTGAGGTCGCTGTTCTGTTCGATGAACGCTTGGGCGTCAGCCGGGCTGCTGATGGGCGCTGCGAAGGTGATGAAGCGGCTCTTGCGAATCTCTTCGCGAAATTCACAAGGGCCGACGAGGGTAGAGGGCATGACGGTTCCAGCTAAAAATCAGGAGATTTCGTACATTCAAATCAGCGGGGTCAGTCCGCAACCCTTCAGGATGATGCGAATCAGGTTGTTGCCCGCTTCTTCCATATCCTGCTTGGTCAGGCGCGAGCGCCCCGTGACCTGGCAGATCTGAGTGGCGAAGTCGGCGTAATGCTGCGTGCTGCCCCACAGCAGAAAAATCAGATGAACCGGGTCGACCGGGTCCATTTTTCCAGCGTCGATCCAGGCCTGGAACACAGACGCTCGCCCCTGAAACCAGGTCCGGTAATCCTGGCTGAAATACTCATTCAGGCATTCGCCACCGCTGATGATCTCCATCGCGAAGATGCGCGAAGCCTGTGGCTGGCGTCGGGAAAACTCCATCTTTGCGCGGATGTATTGGGCCAATGCCTGAGCCGGATCATCCTCGACCTTCAAGTTATTGAAGGTGCTGTCCCACAACTGAATGATGTTGCTCAAGACGGCGATGTACAGCCCCAACTTATTGGTGAAGTAGTAATGCAGGTTGGCCTTGGGCAGCCCGGCATTCTGAGCGATGGTGTTCATGCTGGTGCCTTTGAAGCCGTGACGCGCGAACTCGTCCTCGGCAGCCTTCATGATCGCTTCTTCGTTCTTCTGGCGAATACGGCTCGCCGGTTTGGTGGCGCTGACGCTGTGAGCAGGGACTTCAAGGGTCATGTGCGGTTCCAGACGGATCAGTGGGTGCGACGGGGTGAACAGATAACGCACCCAAGACGATCCGACAAGCGTTGACGATGAAAATCAGTGCTCAAGGGCTTCAATTTCCGGCTTTTTTACGGCGCTGGTCGCCTTGGCTTCAGGCAACAGCAGGCACATCACGATCGCTGTGAGGCCACCGCTGGTGATCGCCGAGTCAAACAGGTTCTGCACCAGTTGGGGCAAGTGGTGTAGCAGCGTCGGTTGTGCGGCGATGCCCAGGCCCACGCCGAATGAGGTCGCGATGATCAACATGCTGCGCCGATCCAGTGACGATTGCGCAAGAATTCGAACGCCCGCTGCCGCGACACTGCCGAACATCACCAGTGTTGCGCCTCCGAGCACTGGCTTGGGGATCTGCTGAAGAATCGCGCCGATGACCGGGAAAAGTCCGAGTAAGAACAGGATCGCGCCGATGTACAGGCCCACGTAGCGGCTGGCCACACCGGTCAGTTGAATCACGCCGTTGTTCTGCGCGAACGTGGTGTTCGGGAAGGCGCTGAAGGTTGCGGCGATCATGCAACTGACGCCGTCGCCCAGAACACCGCCTTTCAAACGCGCGATGTAGCTTGGTCCTTCGATGGGTTCGCGGGACAACATGCAATTGGCCGTGAGATCACCGACAGTTTCGATGCTGCTGATCAGATAAATCAGCGCGACCGGCAGGAAAGCGGCCCAGTCGAAGCTGAATCCGAAACGGAAGGGGGTTGGGACACTGATCAATTCGACATCGCTGATCGAGTGCGGAACGAGTTTGCCGCTGAACCAGGCCGCAATACTGCCAACTGCCAGGCCGATGATAATGGCTGACAGTCGCACCCATGGCGTGTTCGAACGGTTGAGCAGGATGATTACCAGCAGCACGAACACGCCCAGAATCAGATTGACGGGTTCGCCGAAATCGGGCGCGTTGAAGCCGCCGCCCAGATCGGTCACGCCGACTTTGATCAGGCTGACGCCAATCAACGTGATGACGATCCCGGTCACTAACGGTGTGATCACTCGACGCAGTTGACCCATGCAGCGACTCAACACGACTTGCACCAGTGCGCCGAAAAAACACACACCAAACACCATCGCCATGATGTCTTCGGGGCTGCCACCCCGCTGTTTCACCATGAAACCGGCTGACAGCACTGCGCCCAAAAAGGCGAAGCTGGTGCCTTGCAGGCAAATCATTCCCGCACCAATGCCGAAAGGACGACGCGCCTGAATGAACGTGCCTACACCCGAAACCATCAACGCCATGCTGATCAGGTAGGGCAAATAGGCCCCGAGTCCCAGCGCGGAACCAATGATCAAGGGGGGCGTAATGATGCCAACAAAGGCGGCGAGCACATGCTGCGCGGCGGCCAGAATGGCGGGCGCGGGTTTCGGACGGTCGTTGAGGCCGTAGATCAGGTCGTGGGTGTCTGACGCGTTGGGCTGCATGCTGGGTTCTCGGTTTTTGTGTCTGGCCAGATTGGAAAGTGGCCTGTTGCCCTGCGAAACATCCCCTCTCCCTGTAGGAGTGAGCTTGCTCGCGATCAGGATATTCAGCCACCAACCTTTATGGGCCTGTCACTGCAAAAACCTGTCCAAGTGATCAGGTAGTTATGGGCATGTCTAAACATTTCCTTTTATAAACATAGGCTTGCCATTCGAAAAAAGAATCTGAATATCGTTGGGATTTGCCAGTGAGCAGACACCCAGCCTCATCGTGTAGCAGCCAGGCTCTCCAGAAAACTCTCTAGCACCAAATGAGGGCGACGGCCTTTGCGAGTCACGGTCACCAGACTCAGATCATAAAACCGCGCCTGAGGCTTCAGCGCCCGCAACCGTCCCTGCTGCACCCAAAACATCGCGTAGTGGTCCGGTAGATAGCCAATAAAGCGGCCCGTCAAAATCAAAAATGCCATGCCCTCCCGGTCGGACGCGCTGGCCGTGCACTTGAGTGCCTGATAGTGCGCTTGAATATCAGCAGGCAAGCGAAAAGTGGGGGCGATGGCTTCCTGATCGGACAGACGCTCATTGCCCAACTGCGCATCGTCCACATAGAACAGCGGATGACCCACCGCGCAGTAGAGCAGCGAACGCTCACTGTACAGCGGCTGATATTCAAGGCCGGAGAGGGCCGTCGCCTGTGGTACCACGCCGACATGCAGGCTGCCGTCGAGCACACCTTGCTCCACTTCGTTAGGCGCGATCATGCGGATATTGATGTGCACGTCCGGCCCACGCTCTTTCAACTGGGAAAGGGCGTGAGTAATGCGCATGTGGGGCAGGGTGACGAGGTTGTCAGTCAGGCCGATGTTCAGTTCACCGCGCAAATGTCGGTGAAGGCCGTTCACTTCGGTACGAAAACTCTCAAGCGCGCTCAAAAGCTGGAGCGACGACTGATAAACCTCGCGGCCTTCTTCCGTCAGCGAAAAACCTGCGCGGCCTCGTTGACACAGGCGCAACCCTAGACGCTGTTCAAGATCACTCATCTGCTGGCTGATCGCCGAACGGCCGATGCCGAGCGCGCTTTCCGCTGCAGAGAACCCCCCTGACTCGACTACGCTTCGAAAGATGCGCAACAGACGAATGTCGAAGTCGCTGACTTGCGCCAGCGGGTCAGAACGGCGAGTGCTCATTGTTTAGCAGTCCAGTAACTAAAGATCATAAAAGCAGGATTTTAGCGACTTTATGCCCATGGCAACGTAGCTGCAACCGGCCCTGCTTCCTTTCAAGGGAGAGGAAGACAGGCCACCCACGTCCTTGTGAGGTTATTCCAATGAACATGCCCGAATCGTCCGATATGTCTCTGGCCAGTCAGCTCAAGCTCGATGCGCACTGGATGCCCTACACTGCAAACCGCAATTTCCAGCGCGACCCGCGACTGATCGTGGCGGCAGAAGGCGGTTACCTGACAGACGATAAGGGGCGCAAGATCTACGATGGCCTTTCAGGTCTGTGGACGTGTGGCGCGGGCCATACTCGCAAGGAGATTCAGGAAGCGGTCGCCAAGCAGCTAAGCACGCTGGACTACTCGCCTGCGTTTCAGTTCGGTCATCCGCTCTCGTTCCAGTTGGCTGAAAAAATCACCGACCTGACGCCGGGCAACCTGAACCACGTTTTCTATACCGACTCTGGCTCTGAATGCGCTGACACCGCGGTGAAGATGGTCCGTGCTTACTGGCGTTTGAAAGGTCAAGCGACCAAGACCAAGCTGATCGGCCGTGCCCGTGGTTACCACGGCGTGAACATTGCGGGCACCAGTCTGGGGGGCGTGAACGGTAACCGCAAAATGTTCGGCCAGTTGATGGACGTCGACCATCTGCCGCACACCTTGCTGGCCAGCAACGCTTTTTCTCGTGGGATGCCAGAGCAGGGCGGTATCGCGCTGGCAGACGAGATGCTCAAGCTGATCGAGCTGCATGATGCGTCGAACATCGCTGCCGTTATCGTCGAACCGATGGCGGGTTCTGCTGGCGTGATCGTGCCACCACAGGGTTACCTGAAGCGTCTGCGTGAAATCTGCGATCAGCACAACATCCTGCTGATCTTCGATGAAGTGATCACCGGTTTCGGTCGTACCGGCGCCATGTTTGGTGCAGACAGTTTTGGTGTGACGCCGGACCTGATGTGCATCGCCAAACAGGTCACCAACGGTGCGATTCCGATGGGCGCGGTGATCGCCAGCTCCGAGATCTACCAGACGTTCATGAACCAGCCGACGCCTGAGTACGCGGTGGAATTCCCGCACGGTTACACCTATTCCGCGCACCCGGTTGCCTGTGCGGCGGGCCTGGCGGCGTTGGACATCCTCAAGCGTGAGAATCTGGTGCAACAGGTCGCTGAAACCGCACCGCATTTCGAGAATTCGCTGCACGGATTGAAGGGCAGCAAGAACGTGATCGACATTCGCAACTTCGGTCTGGCGGGTGCGATTCAGATCGCTGCTCGCGATGGCGATGCGATTGTGCGTCCGTTCGAAGCGGCGATGAAGTTGTGGAAAGCGGGTTTCTACGTGCGCTTCGGCGGCGATACCCTGCAGTTTGGCCCAACCTTCAACAGCAAGCCTCAGGACCTGGACCGCATGTTCGATGCGGTGGGCGAAGCGCTCAATCAGATCGACTGATCAATCTTTCTTCTTAACAACAGGCGCAGCTTGGTTGCGCCTGTGGGTTACCTTTTTCGGAGTCAAACATGAGCATCGTTCAACACCTGATTCACGGCGAGTTGGTCGGCGACAATGGCCGCACCGCCGATGTGTTCAACCCTTCCACAGGGCAGGCGACCAAGAAGGTGCTGCTGGCCGGCCGTGAAACCGTTCAGCAGGCCATCGATTCGGCCAAAGCCGCCTTCCCGGCCTGGCGTAACACGCCGCCCGCGAAACGTGCGCAAATCATGTTCCGCTTCAAACAATTGCTGGAGCAGAACGAGGCACGGATCTCGCAACTGATCAGCGAAGAACACGGCAAAACGTTGGAAGACGCAGCCGGTGAACTGAAACGGGGTATCGAGAACGTCGAGTATGCCAGTGCTGCCCCGGAAATTCTCAAAGGCGAGTACAGCCGCAACGTGGGGCCGAACATCGATGCCTGGTCGGACTTCCAGCCGCTTGGCGTGGTTGCCGGCATCACCCCGTTCAACTTCCCGGCCATGGTGCCGCTGTGGATGTACCCGTTGGCGATTGCGTGCGGCAACTGTTTCATTCTCAAGCCTTCGGAGCGTGACCCAAGCTCTACGCTACTGATCGCACAACTGTTGCACGAAGCCGGTTTGCCGAAAGGCGTGTTGAACGTAGTGCATGGCGACAAAGCAGCAGTGGATGCGCTGATCGAAGCGCCGGAAGTCAAAGCGCTGAGTTTCGTAGGGTCTACGCCAATCGCCGAGTACATCTATAAAGAAGCGACTGCACGCGGCAAACGTGTTCAGGCGCTGGGCGGTGCCAAGAACCACGCGGTGTTGATGCCGGATGCCGATCTGGATAACGCGGTCAGTGCATTGATGGGTGCAGCCTATGGTTCCTGCGGCGAGCGCTGCATGGCGATTTCTGTGGCCGTGTGTGTCGGTGACCAGGTGGCTGATGCGTTGGTGGCCAAGCTGGTTCCGCAAATCAAGGCACTCAAGATCGGTGCGGGCACTTCCTGTGGCTTGGACATGGGGCCGTTGGTTACTGGGCAGCATCGCGACAAAGTCAGTGGCTATATAGAAGACGGCGTGGCGTCGGGTGCGAAGCTGGTCGTGGATGGTCGTGGGCTGACAGTCTCTGGCCATGAAGATGGTTTCTTCCTGGGTGGATGCCTGTTCGATCAGGTCACGCCTGATATGCGTATCTATAAAGAAGAAATCTTCGGGCCGGTGCTGTGCATCGTGCGGGTGAACAGCCTTGAACAGGCGATGCAACTGATCAACGATCATGAATACGGCAACGGCACCTGCATCTTCACCCGTGATGGCGAAGCGGCGCGCCTGTTCTGCGATGAGATCGAAGTAGGCATGGTTGGCGTCAACGTGCCGCTGCCGGTACCGGTTGCATATCACAGCTTTGGCGGCTGGAAGCGTTCGCTGTTTGGAGATCTGCATGCCTATGGCCCGGATGGGGTGCGGTTCTATACGCGTCGCAAGGCAATTACTCAGCGCTGGCCGCAGCGTGCGAGCCATGAGGCATCGCAATTCGCGTTCCCCAGTCTGTAACGCTGAAGAAAGAGGCGAGCCGCAAGGCTCGCCCCTTTGCTTTTGGGCTGTTTCTGACCGATATGACAAATAAGTGAAAAAAGGGGTTGACGCCCCTGCAGATGTCTCTATAATTCGCCCCACTTCCGGCGCAGTCGGAACCGAAAACTCCTTGTAGATCAACGAGTTAACGGTTTCTAGATAGGGTTGGAAGTGCTTCGGTTTTCCGGCTTGTGGCTCGAATCGAAAGCGGTGAAAAAGGGTGTTGACAGCAGCGAGTAACGCTGTAGAATTCGCCTCCCGCTAACGTGAGATGCCAAATCGAACGAAGCGCAAGTGGTTGAAGTTGAAAAAGAAATTTTGAAAACTTCTGAAAATAACCGCTTGACAAGATGAGGCGCTGCTGTAGAATGCGCGCCTCGGTTGAGACGAAAGATTCTTGACCAACCGCTCTTTAACAACTGAATCAAGCAATTCGTGTGGGTGCTTGCGCTGTAAGACTGAAGTCAACAGATTATCAGCATCGCAAATTACTCCACGAGAAATCATGGTTTAACCAACGATTGCTGAGCCAAGTTTATAGGGTTTTCTCAAAACCCGATTGCAGTATTGAACTGAAGAGTTTGATCATGGCTCAGATTGAACGCTGGCGGCAGGCCTAACACATGCAAGTCGAGCGGATGAAGGGAGCTTGCTCTCTGATTCAGCGGCGGACGGGTGAGTAATGCCTAGGAATCTGCCTGGTAGTGGGGGACAACGTCTCGAAAGGGACGCTAATACCGCATACGTCCTACGGGAGAAAGTGGGGGCTCTTCGGACCTCACGCTATCAGATGAGCCTAGGTCGGATTAGCTAGTTGGTGAGGTAATGGCTCACCAAGGCGACGATCCGTAACTGGTCTGAGAGGATGATCAGTCACACTGGAACTGAGACACGGTCCAGACTCCTACGGGAGGCAGCAGTGGGGAATATTGGACAATGGGCGAAAGCCTGATCCAGCCATGCCGCGTGTGTGAAGAAGGTCTTCGGATTGTAAAGCACTTTAAGTTGGGAGGAAGGGCAGTAAGTTAATACCTTGCTGTTTTGACGTTACCGACAGAATAAGCACCGGCTAACTCTGTGCCAGCAGCCGCGGTAATACAGAGGGTGCAAGCGTTAATCGGAATTACTGGGCGTAAAGCGCGCGTAGGTGGTTTGTTAAGTTGGATGTGAAAGCCCCGGGCTCAACCTGGGAACTGCATCCAAAACTGGCAAGCTAGAGTAGGGCAGAGGGTGGTGGAATTTCCTGTGTAGCGGTGAAATGCGTAGATATAGGAAGGAACACCAGTGGCGAAGGCGACCACCTGGGCTCATACTGACACTGAGGTGCGAAAGCGTGGGGAGCAAACAGGATTAGATACCCTGGTAGTCCACGCCGTAAACGATGTCAACTAGCCGTTGGAATCCTTGAGATTTTAGTGGCGCAGCTAACGCATTAAGTTGACCGCCTGGGGAGTACGGCCGCAAGGTTAAAACTCAAATGAATTGACGGGGGCCCGCACAAGCGGTGGAGCATGTGGTTTAATTCGAAGCAACGCGAAGAACCTTACCAGGCCTTGACATCCAGTGAACTTACCAGAGATGGTTTGGTGCCTTCGGGAACACTGAGACAGGTGCTGCATGGCTGTCGTCAGCTCGTGTCGTGAGATGTTGGGTTAAGTCCCGTAACGAGCGCAACCCTTGTCCTTAGTTACCAGCACGTTATGGTGGGCACTCTAAGGAGACTGCCGGTGACAAACCGGAGGAAGGTGGGGATGACGTCAAGTCATCATGGCCCTTACGGCCTGGGCTACACACGTGCTACAATGGTCGGTACAAAGGGTTGCCAAGCCGCGAGGTGGAGCTAATCCCATAAAACCGATCGTAGTCCGGATCGCAGTCTGCAACTCGACTGCGTGAAGTCGGAATCGCTAGTAATCGCGAATCAGAATGTCGCGGTGAATACGTTCCCGGGCCTTGTACACACCGCCCGTCACACCATGGGAGTGGGTTGCACCAGAAGTAGCTAGTCTAACCTTCGGGAGGACGGTTACCACGGTGTGATTCATGACTGGGGTGAAGTCGTAACAAGGTAGCCGTAGGGGAACCTGCGGCTGGATCACCTCCTTAATCGAAGACTCGGCTGCTTCGCAAGTTCCCACACGAATTGCTTGATTCATTGAAGAAGACGATAAGCAGAGCCTTTAATAGGTCTGTAGCTCAGTTGGTTAGAGCGCACCCCTGATAAGGGTGAGGTCGGCAGTTCAAATCTGCCCAGACCTACCAGTTCCCTGGGGCCATAGCTCAGCTGGGAGAGCGCCTGCCTTGCACGCAGGAGGTCAGCGGTTCGATCCCGCTTGGCTCCACCATTTACTGGTTTGCCGCTGCTTGTGTTGCTTAAAGCTTAGAAATGAGCATTCCATCAGGCTGATGATGAATGTTGATTTCTGGTCTTTGATCAGATCGTTCTTTAAAAATTCGGGTATGTGATAGAAAGATAGACTGAAGGCCACTTTCACTGGTGGAACTTCAGGCTAAGGTAAAGTTTGTGAATAGCAAACTTTCGGCGAATGTCGTCTTCACAGTATAACCAGATTGCTTGGGGTTATATGGTCAAGTGAAGAAGCGCATACGGTGGATGCCTTGGCAGTCAGAGGCGATGAAAGACGTGGTAGCCTGCGAAAAGCTTCGGGGAGTCGGCAAACAGACTGTGATCCGGAGATGTCTGAATGGGGGAACCCAGCGGTCACAAGACCGTTATCTTGCACTGAATACATAGGTGCAAGAGGCGAACCAGGGGAACTGAAACATCTAAGTACCCTGAGGAAAAGAAATCAACCGAGATTCCCTTAGTAGTGGCGAGCGAACGGGGACCAGCCCTTAAGTTGATTTGAGGTTAGCGGAACGCTCTGGAAAGTGCGGCCATAGTGGGTGATAGCCCTGTACGCGAAAACCTCTTGTCAATGAAATCGAGTAGGACGGGGCACGAGAAACCTTGTCTGAACATGGGGGGACCATCCTCCAAGGCTAAATACTACTGACTGACCGATAGTGAACCAGTACCGTGAGGGAAAGGCGAAAAGAACCGCGGAGAGCGGAGTGAAATAGATCCTGAAACCGTATGCGTACAAGCAGTGGGAGCCTACTTTGTTAGGTGACTGCGTACCTTTTGTATAATGGGTCAGCGACTTATTTTCAGTGGCGAGCTTAACCGAATAGGGGAGGCGTAGCGAAAGCGAGTCTTAATAGGGCGTCTAGTCGCTGGGAATAGACCCGAAACCGGGCGATCTATCCATGGGCAGGTTGAAGGTTAGGTAACACTGACTGGAGGACCGAACCGACTACCGTTGAAAAGTTAGCGGATGACCTGTGGATCGGAGTGAAAGGCTAATCAAGCTCGGAGATAGCTGGTTCTCCTCGAAAGCTATTTAGGTAGCGCCTCATGTATCACTGTAGGGGTAGAGCACTGTTTCGGCTAGGGGTCATCCCGACTTACCAAACCGATGCAAACTCCGAATACCTACAAGTGCCGAGCATGGGAGACACACGGCGGGTGCTAACGTCCGTCGTGAAAAGGAAACAACCCAGACCGTCAGCTAAGGTCCCAAAGTCATGGTTAAGTGGGAAACGATGTGGGAAGGCTTAGACAGCTAGGAGGTTGGCTTAGAAGCAGCCACCCTTTAAAGAAAGCGTAATAGCTCACTAGTCGAGTCGGCCTGCGCGGAAGATGTAACGGGGCTCAAACCATGCACCGAAGCTACGGGTATCACTTAGGTGATGCGGTAGAGGAGCGTTCTGTAAGCCTGTGAAGGTGAGTTGAGAAGCTTGCTGGAGGTATCAGAAGTGCGAATGCTGACATGAGTAACGACAATGGGTGTGAAAAACACCCACGCCGAAAGACCAAGGTTTCCTGCGCAACGTTAATCGACGCAGGGTTAGTCGGTCCCTAAGGCGAGGCTGAAAAGCGTAGTCGATGGAAAACAGGTTAATATTCCTGTACTTCCGGTTATTGCGATGGAGGGACGGAGAAGGCTAGGCCAGCCTGGCGTTGGTTGTCCAGGTTTAAGGTGGTAGGCTGAAATCTTAGGTAAATCCGGGGTTTCAAGGCCGAGAGCTGATGACGAGTGTTCTTTCGAACACGAAGTGGTTGATGCCATGCTTCCAAGAAAAGCTTCTAAGCTTCAGATAATCGGGAACCGTACCCCAAACCGACACAGGTGGTTAGGTAGAGAATACCAAGGCGCTTGAGAGAACTCGGGTGAAGGAACTAGGCAAAATGGCACCGTAACTTCGGGAGAAGGTGCGCCGGTGAGGGTGAAGGACTTGCTCCGTAAGCCCATGCCGGTCGAAGATACCAGGCCGCTGCGACTGTTTATTAAAAACACAGCACTCTGCAAACACGAAAGTGGACGTATAGGGTGTGACGCCTGCCCGGTGCCGGAAGGTTAATTGATGGGGTTAGCGAAAGCGAAGCTCTTGATCGAAGCCCCGGTAAACGGCGGCCGTAACTATAACGGTCCTAAGGTAGCGAAATTCCTTGTCGGGTAAGTTCCGACCTGCACGAATGGCGTAACGATGGCGGCGCTGTCTCCACCCGAGACTCAGTGAAATTGAAATCGCTGTGAAGATGCAGTGTATCCGCGGCTAGACGGAAAGACCCCGTGAACCTTTACTATAGCTTTGCACTGGACTTTGAATTTGCTTGTGTAGGATAGGTGGGAGGCTTTGAAGCGTGAACGCCAGTTTGCGTGGAGCCATCCTTGAAATACCACCCTGGCAACTTTGAGGTTCTAACTCAGGTCCGTCATCCGGATCGAGGACAGTGTATGGTGGGTAGTTTGACTGGGGCGGTCTCCTCCTAAAGAGTAACGGAGGAGTACGAAGGTGCGCTCAGACCGGTCGGAAATCGGTCGCAGAGTATAAAGGCAAAAGCGCGCTTGACTGCGAGACAGACACGTCGAGCAGGTACGAAAGTAGGTCTTAGTGATCCGGTGGTTCTGTATGGAAGGGCCATCGCTCAACGGATAAAAGGTACTCCGGGGATAACAGGCTGATACCGCCCAAGAGTTCATATCGACGGCGGTGTTTGGCACCTCGATGTCGGCTCATCACATCCTGGGGCTGAAGCCGGTCCCAAGGGTATGGCTGTTCGCCATTTAAAGTGGTACGCGAGCTGGGTTTAGAACGTCGTGAGACAGTTCGGTCCCTATCTGCCGTGGACGTTTGAGATTTGAGAGGGGCTGCTCCTAGTACGAGAGGACCGGAGTGGACGAACCTCTGGTGTTCCGGTTGTCACGCCAGTGGCATTGCCGGGTAGCTATGTTCGGAAAAGATAACCGCTGAAAGCATCTAAGCGGGAAACTTGCCTCAAGATGAGATCTCACTGGAACCTTGAGTTCCCTGAAGGGCCGTCGAAGACTACGACGTTGATAGGTGGGGTGTGTAAGCGCTGTGAGGCGTTGAGCTAACCCATACTAATTGCCCGTGAGGCTTGACCATATAACACCCAAGCAATTTGAGCCAAGGGCCGGATTGCGGTGACTGTGGAGACGACACGAACCGAGAGTTTGCGTCACGAACGGATATCACATACCTGATTTGCTGAAGCGTCGAAAGACGAGTCGGCACACCGAATTTCTTGACGACCATAGAGTGTTGGAACCACCTGATCCCATCCCGAACTCAGAAGTGAAACGATACATCGCCGATGGTAGTGTGGGGTTTCCCCATGTGAGAGTAGGTCATCGTCAAGATTCAATTGCAGAACCCCGTTTGCGAAAGCAGACGGGGTTTTGTCTTTTCCGGGGTTTGGAAAAGTCCATGAGCAACAAGACCCTCTCCCTCTGTTAGTCTTCTCCCTCTTCAAACGCCAAGGAAGCAGCTATGCCGGTGACATCCAGCCTCAACCCGGGATTCATGGTCGTGCATGGCAATCGGCCGGATGAGCTGCGTAGTCTTGTGGTGTCGTGGATGCGACGCTATCCGCTGACTCCGCTGGAAAACGAAATCGCTCTGGTACAGAGCAACGGCATCGCCCAGTGGCTGAAACTGGCATTGGCGGAAGACGCATTGGACGATGATCTTGGCGGCTGCGGAATCGCGGCGGCCATTGATGTTCAGTTACCCGGTAGCTTCATGTGGCAGCTATACCGAGCCGTGCTGGGAAAAGACGAGATCCCGGAAACCTCGTTGCTCGACAAGGCCCCCCTGACTTGGCGGCTGATGCGTTTGCTCCCGGCGTTGATCGATCAGCCTCACTTCGAACCTCTGCAACGCTTCTTGACCGCCGACACCGACCTGCGCAAACGCTATCAGTTGTCCGAGCGACTGGCCGACCTGTTCGACCAGTATCAGGTGTATCGCGCTGATTGGCTGGAGGATTGGGCGGCGGGCCTACATCAACTGAAAAATGTACGGGGAGAGGTCAGCCCTCTCAAGCCTGAGAACTGCTGGCAAGCCGAGCTGTGGCGTGCGTTGCTTGACGATGTCGGTGCTGAGGGCATGGCTCAGAGCCGTGCAGGTGTGCATCAGCGTTACATGGAGCGAATCAACAACCTCACTGAAGCCCCCGTGGGGCTGCCCGCTCGGGTCATCGTCTTCGGTATTTCTTCATTGCCCGCCCAGGCACTGGAAGCCTTGGCCGGTCTGGCGCGTTTCAGTCAGGTGCTGCTGTGCGTGCACAACCCCTGTCGCCACCATTGGGCGGACATCGTCGCTGACAAGGATCTGCTGCGTCACGAATACAAACGGCAGTCGCGCAAGGCTGGCATGCCGGTCGTGCTCGACCCGGACGCACTGCATCAACATGCCCATCCATTGTTGGCCGCATGGGGCAAGCAAGGTCGCGACTACATCAACCTGCTCGACAGCCATGACGATCCGAACAGCTACCGTTCTATTTTTCGCGACGGTCGCATTGATCTGTTCAGCGACAGTGAACCCCAGACGCTACTCAGCCAGCTACAAGACGACATCCTTGAACTGCGTCCCCTGAATGAAACCCGCGAGCGCTGGCCTGCTGTCGATATCAAGAGCGACCGCTCGATCCGTTTCCATGTGGCTCACAGCGCACAACGTGAAGTGGAAGTGCTGCACGATCAACTCCTCGCGCGCTTCAGTAAAGACCCGGATCTGCGCCCACGAGACATCATCGTGATGGTCCCGGACATCGACAGCTACGCGCCCCATATTCGTGCCGTGTTCGGGCAACTGGATCGCGACGACCGTCGTTTCATCCCCTTCACCCTGGCGGACCAAGGCCAACGCGGTCGTGACCCGCTGCTAATCGCCGTCGAGCATCTGCTGAACATTCCCGACAGCCGATTCCCGGTCAGCGAAATTCTAGACTTGCTCGACGTCCCGGCTCTGCGCGCACGTTTTGGTGTCAACGAGCGTGATTTGCCCACTCTCCACCGCTGGATCGAAGGCGCGGGCGTACGCTGGGGGCTGAACGCCAAACAACGTGAAGGCCTCGGACTGCCCGAAGCACTGGAACAAAATAGCTGGCACTTCGGCCTGCGCCGGATGTTGCTGGGTTACGCAGTGGGGGCCGGGAGTGCCTATGACGGCATCGAACCTTATGACGAAATTGGCGGGCTGGACGCGGCCCTCATAGGCCCTTTGGTTTCGCTGATCGACGCACTGCAAGTTGCCCACGCCGAGCTGTCTCAACCTGCCGCACCGCCAGTCTGGGGCGAGCGATTACAGGCCTTGATGCAGCTATTTTTCAGCGCAGAGAGTGAGCACGACGACTACCTGCTCGGTCAGCTCGAAACCCTTCGCGAGACGTGGCTGGAAACCTGTGAAGTCGTCGAGTTGCAGGAAGAACTCCCATTAACCGTCGTTCGCGAAGCCTGGCTCGCCGGGCTGGACCAGGGCAAGTTGTCTCAGCGCTTCCTGGCAGGCTCCGTCAACTTCTGCACCTTAATGCCGATGCGTGCCATTCCGTTCAAAATCGTGTGTTTGCTCGGCATGAACGACGGCGATTATCCCCGTGCGCAACCACCACTGGACTTCGACCTCATGGGCAGCGACTACCGCCCCGGCGACCGTTCCCGTCGAGAAGACGACCGTTATCTGTTGCTCGAAGCGCTGCTGTCGGCGCGCGATCAGCTCTACATCAGTTGGGTGGGACGCAGCATTCGCGACAACTCGGAACGCCCGGCTTCGGTGCTCATCGGTCAGTTGCGTGATCACCTGGCCAGCGGTTGGCGACTGGTGGATGCCATCGAGCCTGAGGATGAAAAGAAACGCGACCCCGGCCAGCAGTTGCTGCACAAGCTCACGTTGGAACATCCGCTACAGCCGTTCAGCGCCAAGTATTTTCAGGAGAACCTGGAGTTTTTCAGCTTCGCCCGCGAGTGGCAGGTGCTGCACGAAGCGGCCATCGAAACAGGCTCTGCCAAATCGCTGGAAAAGCACCACCCAGATGAGCCGTTGAGCCTGATGCTGTTGCAGGACTTTTTGCGCAACCCGGTCAAACATTTCTTCAGTCAGCGTCTGAAGATTTTCTTCGAAGTGGCAGAAGCGCCTTTGGCCGATGAAGAACCCTTCGTGCTCGATGCCCTTGAACGCTACGGGTTGAGCGACAGCTTACTGCAAGCGGCGTTGCTGGAACCCGAGCAAGCGGACGATTCCCTCAAGGCACAGGCTGTTCGCCTACAGGCTAGCGGGTTGTTGCCAATGGCCGGGTTTGGCGCGCTCCTACAAGATGAGTTGATTGAGCCGTTGCCGGATCTGATTCGGCGTTACCACGACTTGCTGTTCAAATGGCCGGAGCGTCTGCACAGCGCCTTGCCGATGAGCCACGAATATCAGGGCATCGCACTGGACGGCTGGCTTGACGGTCTGTACCAGAACGCGGAGGGCGAGCTACTCAGCGTGACGGCGATTCCCAACGCCATCGGCGGCAAGAAGTCCCGCAAGTGGCATCGCCTGACCAAACCTTGGGTGAATCATCTGGTGGCGTGCGCCTGTGACCTGCCGCTGACCACCGCGCTGGTGGCCAGTGACGAAACCTTGCTGTTGCCACCGTTGGCCAAAACCACCGCGACCGACACCCTCAATGACCTGCTGCTCGCTTGGCAGCATGGGATGCAACGACCGCTGCCCGTCGCGATCAAAACGGCCTTTGCCTGGCTCGGCCAAGGCGATGAAGAGAAAGCCGAAGCCGCTGCGCGCAAGACCTATGAAGGCGATGGCCAGAACGTCAGTGGCGAATGCGCTGAGAGCACTGCGCTGGCCCGACAGTTTCCCGACTTTGATGCCCTGCTCGATAGCGAAGAGTTCGTAGGCTGGTGCGAGGCGTTGTACAAACCGATTTTCGACGCGCCCTGGCAATCCCTGTCCAGCGAGGAGGCCGGAGCATGAGCCGCACACAACCACCACTCGCGTTGCGCTTTCCCCTGAAAGGTAGTCAACTGATCGAAGCCAGCGCCGGGACCGGCAAGACGTTCACCATTTCCGCGTTGTACCTGCGTTTGGTATTGGGTCATGGCGACGAGTTGTCAGGCTTCGGCCGCGAACTGCTGCCTCCGCAAATTCTGGTAGTGACCTTCACCGACGCTGCCACCAAAGAACTGCGCGACCGCATCCGCACGCGACTGGCCGAATCGGCACGCTTCTTTCGCCAGGAGATAGACGCGCCCGACGCCTTGATCGAAGACCTGCGCAACAGCTTCGCACCCGAGCAATGGGCCGGTTGCGCGAGCCGTCTGGACATCGCCGCGCAGTGGATGGACGAGGCAGCCGTGTCGACCATCCACAGTTGGTGTCAACGCATGTTGCGCGAGCACGCTTTCGACAGCGGCAGCCTGTTCACGCAAAGTCTGGAAACCGACCACAGCGATCTGCTCGGCGAAGTGCTGCGCGATTACTGGCGCAAGTTCTGCTACCCGATGACCGGCGATGCGCTCAACTGGGTGCGCGAAAACTGGGGTGGTCCGGCGGCGTTGCTGCCACGGGTGCGCGCGATGTTTGGCAACGACCGCGCCCCGGTGACCCAAACACCAACGCAATTGATCGAAGCGGCCGTTCATGAACGCCGCCAGGCGCTGACAGCCCTGAAAGCACCGTGGGCCGAATGGGCTGCCGAGTTGCACCAGATCTGCTCCGACGGCGTGAAGAACAAGACCGTCGACGGGCGTAAGATGCAGGAGCGCTACTTCAAGCCCTGGTTCGACAAGTTGATCGCTTGGGCGAATGACGGCGAACAGGAACAGCTTGATCTGGGCACCGGCTTTTCACGGCTGACCCCCGATGGCATGGCCGAAGCCTGGAAAGGCACGCCGCCCTCACACCCGGCCCTCGATGCCATGGTGGGTTTGAAAGCGTCCCTCGACGCTCTCCCGACTCCCGACGCTGCCGTACTGGAACATGCCGCACAGTGGGTCAGTGGGCGTTTCGAAGAGGAAAAACGCCGTCGCGCCGAAATGGGCTTCGATGACATGTTGCTACGTCTGGATGCTGCCTTGCGCGGCTCCGGTGGCGAGCGTCTGGCGACGTTGATCCGTGAGCAGTTTCCGGTCGCGCTGATCGACGAGTTCCAGGACACCGACCCTATTCAGTACAGGATTTTCGACAGCATCTATCACCTGGAAGCCAACGACGAAAGCACCGGCCTGTTCCTGATCGGCGACCCCAAGCAGGCGATTTACGCCTTCCGCGGCGCCGACATTTACACCTACCTACGGGCGCGCACGGCCACCACCGGGCGTCTGCACACGCTGGGGACCAACTTCCGCTCCAGCCATGCCATGGTCGAAGCGGTGAACCATGTTTTCCTGCGCGCCGAGAACAATCCGATCGGGCGCGGCGCGTTTCTGTTTCGTGTGGCCGATGACAACCCGGTGCCTTTCCTGCCGGTGGGGTCGCAAGGTCGCAATGAGCACTTTCAAGTGGACGGCACTACGCTGGCCGCTTTGAACCTCTGGCAACTGGAAAGTGATCAACCGGTTTCGGGCGCGCTGTATCGGCAGCAACTGGCCGCCAGTTGCGCGAGTGAAATTGTCCGCCTGCTCAACGCGGGGCAGCAGGGCCGTGCAGGCTTCGTCAAAGATGACGAGCCATTGAAGGGGGTGAAACCTGCCAACATCGCCATTCTGGTGCGCGACGGCAAGGAAGCGCAGGCGGTGCGAGGCGAACTGTCGGCCCGTGGCGTGCGCAGTGTTTACCTGTCTGACAAGGATTCGGTGTTCGCCTCCCAAGAGGCCCACGACTTGCTGGCCTGGCTCAAAGCCTGTGCAGAGCCTGATGCTGAGCGCACCCTTCGGGCCGCGTTGGCGTGTATCACCCTGAACTTGCCTTTGGTCGAACTTGAGCGGCTCAATCAGGACGAACTGGCGTGGGAAAACCGCGTCATGCAGTTCCGTGATTATCGCCGCATCTGGCGCACCCAAGGCGTATTGCCGATGTTGCGTCGCCTGCTGCACGACTTCAAATTGCCGCAAACGCTGATTCAGCGCAGCGATGGCGAGCGCATTCTGACCAACCTGTTGCACCTCTCCGAGTTGATGCAGCAAGCCGCTGCCGAACTCGATGGCGAGCAGGCGCTGATTCGTCATCTGGGCGAGCATCTGGCGTTGTCCGGGCAGGCGGGCGAAGAGCAGATTCTGCGTCTGGAAAGCGACGAGCAATTGGTCAAGGTCGTGACCATTCACAAGTCCAAGGGCCTTGAATACCCGTTGGTATTCCTGCCCTTCATCTGTTCGACCAAGCTTGTCGATGGCAGCCGTTTGCCGTTGCATTTTCACGATGCCCAAGGTCAGGCGCAGATCAGCCTCAATCCTACCGCTGAGCTGATTGAGCAGGCCGACGACGAACGTCTCGCGGAAGACCTGCGCTTGCTTTATGTCGCTCTGACGCGCGCACAACACGCTTGCTGGCTGGGGGTGGCGGACCTCAAGCGCGGCAACACCAAAGGCTCGATTCTGCATCGCTCGGCGCTGGGTTATCTGCTGGGCGGCGGCGAGGCGCTGGCCGAATCCACGGCCCTCGTTCAGTGGCTGCAGTCCCTCGCGAACGACCAAGCGACACTGCACGTTGAACCCGTGCCCGCGCCGACTGAGGACGTGTTCGTTGCGCCCCGTAGTGAGGTGGCGTTGAGCAAACCGCGCATGCCTCGGCGCAGCGCCAGGGAGAACTGGTGGATTGCCTCCTACAGCGCCTTGCGCATCGGTGACACTATCACCGACAGCGGCGATCAATCTCCGGACAGCCCTCAGGCGCAGAAACTGTTCGACGACGAACGCCTCGACCCGGACGCGCCGCGCGAGACGCTGGTCAGCGGTGGCGACATCCATCGATTTCCTCGCGGCCCGAATCCCGGCACCTTCCTTCATGGCCTACTGGAGTGGGCGGGAGAGAAGGGCTTTTCGGCAGTGGCCAATGACTCGGCAGTTCTGAAAAAGGTGGTCGGTCAACGATGTGGTCGTCGTCACTGGACGGGGTGGATCGAGACACTGACCGATTGGTTGGCGCACCTGCTGAACATGCCGCTGAACTTGGGGCCTGATGTTCAACCGGTCGCGCTGCGCCAACTCGATCAACCGAACCAATACCGTGTCGAGATGGAATTCTGGTTCGCCTGCTCGGCGGTCGATGTGGCACAAATGGACGCGCTGGTCCGTCGTTACACCCACAATGGCGCCCCTCGCGCGGCGGCAGAAACCGTGTCGCTCAATGGCATGTTCAAGGGCTTCATCGACCTGACGTTCGAGCACGAAGGCCGCTATTACGTGGCCGATTACAAATCCAACTGGCTGGGCGCCGATGACGAGGCGTACACCCTCGCGGCGATGGACAGCGCGATTCTGGAAAACCGCTACGACCTGCAATACGTGTTGTACCTGCTGGCCCTGCATCGCCAATTGAAGGCGCGTCTGGCCGACTACGATTACGACCGGCACATGGGTGGCGCGGTCTATCTGTTCGTGCGCGGCAGCCGCGCTGCGAGCCAGGGCGCGTGGTTCACCCGGCCCCCTCGCGAGTTGATTGAAAGCCTCGATCGGTTGTTTCAAGGGAAAGCCGTAACGCAGGACAACGCGCTGTCAGGAGACTTGGCATGAACCGCACCTTCGCTCATTTGCTGCCGACCCCATTGGACGCCGACAGCCTGGCGGCGCTCCAGCCGCTGAACCGGGTCGGCGACCTGCTGCTGTTGCTGGAGCGCTGGGTCGAGCGTGGCTGGTTGCGCGCGTTGGACAAGGCCTTCGTGGCGTTTCTGGCGGATCTCGATCCCGCTGCCGACTCGCTGGTGCTGTTGGCGGCAGCGTTGACCAGTCATCAACTTGGCCATGGTCACGTCTGTCTGGATTTGTACGAAACGTTGAAAGAGCCTGATTTCGCCCTGTCGTTGCCTCCTGAGGGTGATTTGCTGTCGACGCCGATGTTGTTGCCGTCTGCGTTGCTCAAGTCGCTGGATGGCGCGTCGTGGTGCCAGGCGCTGGCGGACAGTCCATTGGTGGCCAGGGCGGAGGATCACAGCGAGGCGGCTGCGCAGAAACCGTTGGTGCTGTCTGATCGGCGCCTGTACCTGCGTCGCTACTGGACGTATGAGCGCAGGATCGATGCTGCGCTGCATCGTCGCTTGAACCAACAGGAGCCTGCGCCGAGTGATCTGGCGCAACGGCTGGATGGATTGTTCGGTCAAGCCAGTTCCGCCCCCGATGCCGTGATCGACTGGCAAAAGCTCGCCTGTGCGCTCGCCACTCGCGGCGCGTTCAGCATCATCACGGGTGGCCCCGGCACCGGCAAAACCACGACGGTCGTGCGCTTGTTGGCGTTGCTGCAATCGCCTGCGGTCGAGCAGGGCAAACCGTTGCGCATTCGACTCGCCGCGCCCACAGGCAAGGCGGCGGCGCGTTTGACCGAGTCCATCAGTGTTCAGGTGCGCGACTTGAAAGTGCCTGAAGAGGTGCGGCAGAAAATCCCTGCCGAAGTGACCACGGTGCACCGTCTGCTCGGCAGCCGGCCTGGCACACGACACTTCCGTCATCACGCGGGCAACCCGTTGCCGCTGGACGTGTTGGTGGTCGATGAAGCGTCGATGATCGACCTGGAAATGATGGCCAACCTGCTGGACGCGTTGCCACCCCATGCGCGCATGGTCTTGCTCGGTGACAAGGATCAGTTGGCGTCGGTGGAAGCGGGCGCGGTGCTGGGCGATCTGTGCCGCGACGCGGAAGCCGGAATGTACAGCGCTCAGACGCAGGCGTGGTTGGCGTCGGTCAGTGGTGAAGACCTGAGCAAGAGCGGTTTGCAGCAGGGCGATGCTCAGCATCATGCGCTGGCTCAGCAAGTGGTGATGTTGCGCCACTCCCGGCGTTTCGGCGCGGGCAGCGGCATTGGGCAGTTGGCCAAACGGGTCAATCAGCAACAGGATCAGGAGGCGCGTTCGCTGTTGGTCGATGGCGGCTTCAAGGACTTGTACTCGCTGGTGCTCAAGGGCGAGCAGGATCGGGCATTGTCACGGCTGTTGCTCGACGGTCATGGCAACGGTCCACAGGGCTATCGGCATTATCTGGCGTTGATGCGAGCACAGCGTCCGGAGGATCTGACGTCCATCGAAGACCCGCGCTGTGTGGAGTGGGCGCGCAAGGTACTGAACGCCTTCGACGAATTCCAGCTGCTCTGCGCGGTGCGCAAGGGGCCGTGGGGCGTCGAAGGGCTGAACCAGTGCATCACCCAGACGCTGTTCGCCGCCGACCTCATCGACAGCGATCAGCAGTGGTACGAAGGCCGCCCGGTGCTGATGACCCGTAACGACTATGGGCTGGGTTTGATGAACGGCGACATCGGTATCGCGCTGCGTTTGCCCGAAGGGCCGGTGGAAGAAAACCGCACGGCCCTGCGCGTGGCCTTCCCGCGCAACGACGGCGAAGGCGGGGTGCGCTTCGTGTTGCCGAGTCGGCTCAATGACGTGGAAACGGTGTACGCCATGACTGTGCACAAGTCTCAAGGCTCGGAGTTTGCGCACACCGCGTTGATCCTGCCTGAAGCGCTGAACCCGGTGCTGACCAAGGAGCTGATCTACACCGGCATCACGCGGGCCAAGCACTGGTTCAGCCTGATCGAACCGCGTCAGGGTGTGTTTGAGGAGGCGTTGCGGCGCAAGGTCAAGCGCTTGAGCGGGTTGATGTTGGGAGTGTGAAACCATTGCCCGACGCGTTGCCCCCCTGTGGGAGCGAATTCATTCGCGATTGGCCGGCACATCCGATACATCTCCTTCGGATGCTTTAACCCATCGCGAATGAATTCGCTCCTACAAAGGGGGGCGTGTTTGCGGTGCGGCTATTCACGTCGCACAAAACGCATTCCCCAGTTCCACCCGTCCAAAACTGGCGCCTTCATCCAGCGGGGTGATGGCGGCCAGTTGGTCCAGGCGTATCTCGTCAAGGCCGTCGGCGAATTGCAGGAACTCTTCCTTGCTCGGCGCGGTGCGCGTTGTGACCGGTCTGCCTTCGAAGGTCGTGCCGTCGACCAACTCGACCTTCAGGCGATAACCGTGCATGCAGGCGATCTCCAGATAGTCATAGAGATCGCAGGCGAGTGGGGTGTAGTGATCCATGTCAGGCTCCCGAGCGGCGTGGTGTTTCCACGATAGCCGCTCAGGCTTCCCGGCGCACTGGCTCTGGCTGAACGGCGACGTTTTCCAGCCCCATGAATTGCCGTACCCGGTCGCCGCACTGATCGGCGCGAATCGCCTGTGGCGCGGCATCGACCTGCACCACGCCGTTTTCCATGAAGATCACCCGATCGGAAATCGACAGGGCGAAGTCCATTTCGTGGGTGACGATGAGCATCGTCATACCTTCTTTGGCCAGGTCGCTGATGACTTTGAGCACGTCGCCCACCAGTTCCGGGTCCAGCGCCGAGGTCGGCTCGTCGAACAGCATGATGTCCGGGTCCATCGCTAGCGCACGGGCAATCGCCACACGTTGTTGCTGACCGCCCGAGAGCTGGTGCGGGTACTTGTGCGCGTGGGCCAGCAGGCCGACTTTGTCGAGCAAGGCGTAGGCGCGTTGTTCGCTGATGGCCTTGTCGCGGCCGTGATAACGCGGAGCCAGGGTCACGTTGTCGAGGATGGTGCGATGCGGGAACAGGTTGAAGTTCTGGAACACCATGCCAATGCGTTGCACGCCCTTGCGAATCTGCCGGGCGTTGGGGCTGTCTCCGGCGTGAATGAAGCCTTCGCCAAACAGAATGATCTCGCCCTTGTCGATGCTTTCCAGGCTGTTCACGGTACGGATCAGCGAGGTTTTGCCGGAGCCTGACGGGCCGATGATCGAAATCACCTGACCCGGATTTACGTCCAGGCTGATGCCCTTGAGCACTTCGTGCTGGCCGTAGCTTTTGTGAATGTTGACCAGTTGCAGCGCAGGCGCCGATCCTGGCCCTGTTTCGGGTTGGCGCGTTTTGACAGGCTGCGCAACGAGTGTCGAGCGCAGGCGAGTCAGTGCGTTGTCGTCGAGGGTTTGCGGCTTGCGGTTGTTCAGTTCCAGATGCTGTTCAAGCCAGTGGAACAGCCAGCCGAACACGGTCACGATCATCACGTAATACACCGCGACCGCCGACAGGGTTTCCATCACCAGGAAGTTCTGCGCGTACAGGCGCTGGCCGATGGTGAGCAGTTCGGTCAGGGAAATCACCGACACCAGCGAGGTCAGTTTGACCACGGTGACGTATTCGTTGATCAGCGTCGGCAGGGAAATACGAAACGCCTGCGGGATGACGATCAGCCGTTGCATGCCGATCAAACCGACGCCCAACGCGCGGCCCGCTTCCTTCTGGCCTTTGGCGACCGAGATCAGACCGCCCCGGTGAATCTCGGCCATGTAGGCGGCTTCGGTGACGACCAGCGCCAGCAAACCGGAATAGAAGGGGTTGGACAGCACCTCGCGGGTGGCCGGAAGCATCTGTGGCAGGTTGTAGGTGAAGATCACCATGACCAGCAACGGAACACTGCGGAAGAACCAGATATAAAGCGACGCAGGCACACTGATCCAGCGCCGGGTCGAGAGTTTGGCCGAGGCCAGCAGGAAGCCCAGCAGCATGCCGATGAACCAGCCCAGCGCGCTGAGTTCGATCACCGTGATGCAGGATTCCCAGAAGTCGGAGACCGAGAACAGCGAAAAAAAGTAGGACCATTCGAATTGCATACACACCTCTGCGGGGCAAGGCCCAGCGGGATTCTTACGTCAAACACAAAACCTTGTGGGAGCCGGCTTGCTGGCGAAGGCGGCGGACCAGACACCTCGATGTCGACAAATCTGCCGCCTTCGCCAGCAAGCCGGCTCCCACAGGACAGGGCGTCAGCCAGACGCCCCATTATTCAAAGCATCAGTTCGTTGGCTCTTCCAGGTTGTACTTCTTCAGCAGCGCTGCGTACTCGCCGGATTTCTTGGTCTCGTCGAACGCCTTGAGCAGTGCCTGATATAGCTCTTCGTTACCCTTCTTCACGTAGATGCCAAGGGTCTGCTGATAGATCGAGTGCTCGGTGCTGACCACCACGCGGCCTTTGGTGCGTTCGGCGATCATGCCCGCCGCGCCGTCGATTTCCACCTGTGCCTGCACATTGCCGGACAGCAGCGCCTGGGTCACCTCAGGGGCCGACGGGAATTCGCTGACCGAAATCGCGCCCTTGTTGTTCGGCACGCAGTAGTCGGTGGAGAGTTTATTGAACTGAGCGACCCACGTTGTGCCTTTTTCCAGACCGACTTTCAGGCCGCAGAGGTCTTCCGGCACCTTCGGTTTGATCGTGCTGTCTTTCAGGACCATGATCGCCGCACCGGTTTTGGCGTAGGCGATGGTCTGGGCCTGGGTCTGACGCTCAGGGGTGATGTACATGCCCGAGATGATCGCGTCGTAGTGACCGGCGTTCAGGCTCAGGATCAGGCTGGAGAACTTGGTGTCGACGAATTCAGCCTTCAGGTCCATGTGCTTGGCCAGCAGGCGCGACAGGTCCGGGTCGGAGCCGACGACGTTTTTCTTCTCGTCATAGGACTCGAATGGCGGGTAGGTGATTTCCATACCGACCTTGAACTGGCCAGGTGTCACGGTGGTGGCGGCGTGAGCAAGCGTCGCGCCCAGTACGGCGGTGGCAAGAACGGTCAAGCGAACAGCAGTGTTCAAAGTGTTGCGCATCGTCGGTGACTCCACGTCAGGAAGGTAAGGCACGGTGTGTTGGAATGTTTTCTGGGGCATCAGGACGCGTCCTGTGCCTGGTTTTTCAAGTGGCCGAAGCTCGAAGGCTTGCGGGCCTTTTCATACAGTTTCAGCTCGCCACTCTCGACCTTGCGCCGCAGGTAGGAATAGGTCTGCAGTGCCTGGCCGAACATGTGTTCGCCGATGGTGATCTCTTCGTATTCCTGGCTGCCGTTATCGAATTGAGGCAATGGCTTGATCTGCGTGTGGAAGTCGCAAGCGAAGAACAGCGGGAACGAATAACGCTCCTCACTGACCGTGCGCACCCGGTGAGCCGTAGCAACGAACGTACCAGCGGTCATCACCTCCAGCATGTCGCCAATGTTGACCACAAAGGCGCCCTCCACAGGCGGAGCATCGATCCATTGGCCCAGATCGTTCATCACTTCCAGCCCCGGCTTGTCGGCCAGAAGCATGGTGAAGCACTCGTAATCGGTGTGTGCACCAATACCGGGCGCGTCTTGCGCCGCGTCGTCGAAGGGGTAATGGATCAGGCGCAGCTTGGACGGCGGGCGGGTGACCATCGCCTCGAAGTAGCCTTCCTCAAGGCCCAGCGCCAGCGCGAAGCCGTCGAACAGGCGGCGACCCAGCGCGAACACTGCTGCGTAATACGCTTCGACGGCAGGGCGGAAACCAGGAAGATCCGGCCACTCGTTGGCGCCGATCAATGGAGTTTTGGCGATCACGAGCGGGTCTTCGTCGCCCACTTCGAAACCGATGTCGAAGGCTTCCTTATGATCCGGCTTGCCCTTGGAATACACCTCTTCGCCTTCCGGCACGAAGCCTTTGTGGCTGCGCGAGGTGCCGATGTAATGCTGCATCTTGTACTCAAGGGACTGGGCAAACAGGTCCTTGGCAGCCTGACGCAACCCGGCGATCAACGCAGGGTCGATGCCGTGGTTCTTGACGTACAGAAAGCCGACTTCGCGAGCGGCCTTGCCCAGATCATCGGCAACGGCCTGGCGGTCGGCGATATCTGCACTGAACAGACCGGCGATGTCGACCACCGGAATGCTGTTGAAGTTGGCGACTTTCGGTGCAGCCGCTTGAGACTGATCAGGCATGGCGAAAACGCTCCTTATCGGCTTGTTGTGTGGGTGAAGCGCTGAAAATGTTCACGTTCGGCCTGGCCCATCCACACGTTCAGCGACCACAGATCGGCCACCGGCACGTTGGTGAAGGGCAGGTGATGCAGGTAACCGTCAGCGCCGAATTCCGGGGTCAGCGTGGTGACTTGGTAGCCTTGCGCCTGCTGGGATTTCCAGATCGCTTCCCAGTGCTGCTGATGGAAGGCCAGCTCGGCGGCGCGCTCTGGGGCGGCGGGGTGAGGGACTTGCGGCCCCTGGTCATAACCGACCCGGGCCTGAATGTGGTGAACGCGTTCGACGAAGGCGCTGAGGTCGTCTTCCGGGTCATTGAGCAAACGCTCGCAGGTGACGATCCAGTGGCTGATGTCACTGGTGAAGCGCAGGTCCGGCAACTGACGAATCAGCTCCAGCGTCACCCATGGGTTGAACAGCGAGCGGGCGCGGTGGGTTTCGAAGGTGACGGTCTGGCCATGTTTGCGCGCCAGCTCCAGCGCCTGGCCGAAGAATTCAACCTGTTGTGGCAACTGCCAGCGGTCGTTACCGGCCAGCACGTTGACGAAACGCGGCGCCAGCTCGGTGGACCAGGCGAGTTTCTTTTCCAGATCGGTCAGGTGCTCGGCGAGGGTGGCCGATTGTTCGGGGAGGACGTCGTAGGCGGTGAACACCGTGGCGATGTAAGGCAGGCGATTGGCCCGCAGAAAGGCACCGAACTCGGCACGTTCGACCGGCGTCAGCGGCAGGCGCGCTTCCATGCCATCGAACCCGGCCTCCAGCAGCTCATCGAGCGCTTGGGCCTTGCTGGCGGTGTAGCCCCACATCGTGCGGAAGATTTCCAGTTTCATCGAACGTCCCCAAAGATTGCGTCTTACGACTCACTGCATGACTAAAGACATGGCTCCGCTACGGCGCAAGCCGGAACGGGGTACAGCGGCAGTCACAACAGAAAAGGCAATCTTCGGGCCGTGTCTCTTACTGGACGGGCTCCTTTATTGGCGCCGATCTTAGGTTCGGCCGATGAACGGAAAGAATAGGAAAGCTCAAATGCATAGTTCAGAGATTTCTAAACTATGGTGGCGAGGTGCGATTTAGACGTAGGTCTACCGGACAGGGGGTGGGAAATGCTTTTGTGGGAGCCGGCTTGCTGGCGAAAGCGGTGTGTCGTTCGATACAGCTATGACTGGCCCGACGCCTTCGCCAGCAAGCCGG
Organism: Pseudomonas sp. Pseu.R1; assembly: GCF_045764065.1. Taxonomy (NCBI): domain Bacteria; kingdom Pseudomonadati; phylum Pseudomonadota; class Gammaproteobacteria; order Pseudomonadales; family Pseudomonadaceae; genus Pseudomonas; species Pseudomonas sp. Pseu.R1. Next base: position 4,633,978 of record NZ_JBJGEE020000001.1, read on the forward strand.
CTCCCACAATTTGACCTGCGGCAAACTGTCAGTCGACGAAGGTCATCACCTTCGTATTCCCCAACAAAAACGCCTGATTCTGCTCGGTCACTTCGCGGATGTAATCCCACAACAACGTGATCCGCTTGAGCTTCCTCAGGTCCTCCCGGCAGTACATCCAGAACTGCCGCGTGATGTTCACCTCACTTTCCAGTACCGGCAACAACCGCGAATCCTGCGCGGCGAGAAAGCACGGCAGGATGGCCAGTGCGCGGCCCTGTAATGCGGCGACGTATTGGGCGATAACGCTGGTGCTGCGCAGGTGGGCATGGGCGCCGGGGAGCAGGTTGCTCAGGTAGAGCAATTCGGAGCTGAACGCCAGGTCGTCGACGTAGCTGATGAAGAGATGATCGGCCAGGTCTTCCACCCGCTCGATGGCGACGTGGTTGTCCAGATATTCCTGGGTGGCGTACAGACGCAAGTTGTAGTCGCACAGCTTGCAGCACACGTACGGCCCGTGTTCCGGGCGTTCCAGGGCGATGACGATGTCGGCTTCGCGCTTGGACAGGCTGATGAAGTGCGGCAGGGGCAGGATGTCCACCGAGATGGCGGGGTAGGTGTCGGTGAAGTGGCTCAACTGCGGGGTGATGAAGAAACTACCAAAGCCTTCGGTGCACCCCATCCGCACGTGGCCCGACAACGCGACGCCGGAGCCTGAGACCTGCTCGCAGGCGATGTGCAGGGTGCTTTCGATGGATTCGGCCGAGCCCAATAAACGCTGGCCTTCGGCGGTCAGCACGAAGCCGTTGTTGCGCGACTTTTCGAAGAGCAGGGTGCCAAGGGAAGCTTCCAGCGAACTGATGCGGCGCGAGACGGTGGTGTAATCCACCGCTAGCCGTTTGGCCGCTGAACTGGCTTTGCGCGTGCGCGCCACTTCGAGAAAAAACTTCAGGTCATCCCAGTTCAATGCGCTCAGGGAGGTGATGTTTTTTTGCATGTTGAACCTGCTTTTATGTGCGTTCTTATTAGAAGTTTGCACATCTATACTCCGAAGCACGGAGCAATCCAATGCCTATGGGCCCCCGATCCTGTAGGAGTGAGCTTGCTCGCGATAGCGTAGTGTCAGCCAGCATCGTTTTGTTTGACAGAATGCGATCGCGAGCAAGCTCACTCCTACAGTCACGTTTTCAAGGAGACACCCAGAACCGCTTCACCCACATGCCATAACACCCTGCACAACAATAAATAAGCGGAGGAGTTTATGAAGAACGCTATAACGGCGAACGCCGGTGCACCTGACGCTAGCGCCGCCAAGAGCAAGACCAAAGCCTATCGACTTGCCGGTGCGGCGAGCATGGCGGGCACGACTATCGAGTGGTACGACTTTTTCCTCTACGGCACGGCTGCCGCACTGATCTTCAACAAAATCTTCTTTCCTGCGCTAGACCCGATCATCGGTGTACTGGCGGCGTTCGCCACTTACGCGGTGGGCTTTCTGGGGCGGCCGTTGGGCGGGATCGTGTTCGGGCACTTTGGCGACAAAATCGGTCGCAAATCCATGCTGCTGTTTACCCTCATGCTGATGGGGATTCCCACCATCATCATCGGCCTGATTCCCACTTATCAGCAGATCGGCTACTGGGCCGCCGTGATTCTGGTGGCGATGCGTTTTCTCCAAGGCATGGCGGTGGGCGGCGAGTGGGGCGGCGCGGTGTTGATGGCCGTCGAGCATGCGCCTGAAGGCAAGAAAGGTTTCTACGGCAGCCTGCCGCAAACCGGTGTCGGTGCAGGGTTGGTGCTGGCCTCGCTGGCAATGGCCATGGTCGCGAAATTGCCGGAAGCCGACATGCTCAGTTGGGGTTGGCGCATTCCGTTTCTGGCCAGCGTGGTGTTACTTGGCGTGGGCTGGCTGATTCGCCTGAAAGTCCCGGAGTCGCCTGATTTCGAGAAGCTTAAAAAAGAGAACATCGCGGTCAAGGTGCCGCTGTTCAAAGTCTTCCGCGACCACCCACGGGAAACCTTGACCATCATCGGCGCGCGCACTGCTGAAAACGCATGGTTTTACATGTCGGTGACCTTCGCCCTGGCCTATGCCGCCAACCAATTGCAGATCCCTCGCGCCGATGTGCTGGGTGCGATCACGGCGGGCGCGGCGCTGTCGCTGGTGACGATGCCGCTGTGTGGACACATCTCGGATCGCGTGGGCCAGAAGCGTCTGTACTTCATCGGGCTGTTGCTGCTTTGCGCCTTCGTCTACCCGTTCTTCGCCATGCTCGGCACCCGCGATCCAGTGTTGGTCTGGTGGGCGATGGTGTTGGCGGTGGGCGTGGTGTTTCCCATTTTGTACGCCCCGGAATCACTGCTGTTTGCCCGGCAATTCCCCGCTGAAATCCGCTACAGCGGCATCTCGGTGGCCGTGCAATTGGCCGGTGTATTGGGCGGTGGTTTCGCACCGATGATCGCCACACAGCTGCTGGCCATGGGTGATGGCAACCCGCACTACGTGATCGTTTACCTGGTGGGCATGGCGCTGGTGGCGCTGGTCTGTACCGCATTGATGAAACGCGATCCGTCGCGTCTTGAACGGAGAACCCCGCAATGAACGTGTCCCTCAACAAAAACAACACCACCGTCGCTCACGTGAAACTGCTGATCGACGGCGAATGGGTCGACTCGCAAACCACAGAATGGCTGGACGTGGTCAACCCCGCCACGCAAGAGGTGCTGGCCAAGGTGCCGTTCGCCACGAGCGCTGAAGTCGATGCCGCTGTGGCGGCTGCGCAGAAAGCTTTCAAAACCTGGCGCGATACGCCCATCGGCGCCCGCATGCGCATCATGCTCAAGTTGCAGGCGTTGATTCGCGAACACTCAAAACGCATTGCTGCGGTGCTCAGCGCCGAGCAGGGCAAGACCCTGGCTGACGCCGAGGGCGATATCTTTCGCGGGCTGGAAGTGGTCGAACACGCCTGTTCCATTGGCACCCTGCAAATGGGCGAGTTTGCCGAGAACGTGGCAGGCGGCGTCGACACCTACACGCTGCGCCAGCCTATCGGCGTCTGCGCGGGCATCACGCCGTTCAACTTCCCGGCGATGATTCCGTTGTGGATGTTCCCGATGGCCATCGCCTGCGGCAACACCTTCGTGTTGAAACCGTCCGAGCAAGATCCGATGTCCACCATGCTGCTGGTCGAGCTGGCGGTCGAAGCCGGGGTGCCAAAAGGCGTGCTCAACGTCGTCCATGGCGGCAAGGACGTGGTTGACGCGATCTGCACCCACAAGGACATCAAGGCCGTTTCGTTCGTTGGCTCGACAGCGGTCGGCACCCACGTCTATGACCTGGCGGGCAAGCACGGCAAGCGCGTGCAATCGATGATGGGCGCCAAGAACCACGCTGTTGTGCTACCGGACGCCAATCGTGAACAGACGCTCAACGCCTTGGTCGGCGCCGGTTTCGGCGCGGCAGGGCAGCGCTGCATGGCGACCTCGGTGGTGGTGCTGGTCGGAGCATCGAAACAGTGGATTCCTGACCTCAAGGCGCTGGCGCAGAAGCTCAAGGTCAACGCCGGGAGCGAGCCGGGGACCGATGTCGGGCCGGTGATTTCCAAGCGCGCCAAACAGCGGATTCTTGACCTGATCGAAAGCGGCGTGAAGGAAGGCGCCAAGCTGGAACTGGACGGGCGCGGCATCAAAGTGACCGGTTACGAGGACGGCAACTTTGTTGGCCCGACCCTGTTCACTGGCGTGACCACGCAGATGCAGATCTACACCCAGGAAATCTTCGGCCCGGTGCTGGCCGTGATCGAGGTCGACACGCTGGATCAAGCCATCGAACTGGTCAACGCCAACCCGTTCGGCAATGGCGTCGGGTTGTTCACGCAAAGTGGTGCAGCAGCGCGCAAATTCCAGAATGAAATCGACATTGGCCAGGTGGGCATCAACATCCCGATTCCGGTGCCGGTGCCGTTTTTCAGCTTCACCGGTTCGCGGGGTTCCAAGCTCGGTGATCTGGGGCCATACGGCAAACAGGTGGTGCAGTTCTACACTCAGACCAAGACCGTCACCAGCCGTTGGTTCGACGACGACAGCGTGAATGACGGGGTGAATACGACGATTAATTTGCGTTAAGGCAATAACGCGCAATTAACGCACCCCTTGTAGGAGCGCGCTTGAATCTGAAAAGGAGAACACCATGAAAATCGCATTCATCGGTCTGGGCAACATGGGGGCGCCGATGGCGCGTAACCTCATCCGGGCCGGGCATCAACTGTACCTGTTCGACCTCAACAAGCAGGTGCTGGCAGAACTGTCCGAGTTGGGCAGTCGAATCAGTGAATCGCCCAAGCACGCGGCGCAAGGCGCGGAGTTGGTGATTACCATGCTGCCCGCAGCGGCCCATGTGAAAGCGGTCTACTTGAATGAAGACGGCGTGCTGGCCGGGATTTCCGCGGGTGTACCCGCCGTGGACTGCAGCACCATCGACCCGCAGACCATCCGCGACGTGGCGGCGGTTGCGGCCAAGCAAGGTGTGGTAGTGGGCGATGCGCCAGTGTCCGGTGGCACCGGCGGGGCGCAGGCCGGGACCTTGACCTTCATGGTCGGCGCCAGCCTTGAGCACTACACGGTGCTCAAGCCGATCCTCGCGCAGATGGGCCGCAACATCGTGCATTGCGGCGATGTTGGTACCGGGCAGATCGCCAAGATCTGCAACAACATGCTGTTGGGGATTTCCATGATCGGCGTGGCCGAGGCGATGGCGCTGGGCAACCGTTTGGGGATCGATACCGGCGTGCTGGCCAGCATTATCAACAGCTCGACTGGGCGTTGCTGGAGTTCGGAAATGTACAACCCCTGGCCAGGGATCGTCGAAACTGCCCCGGCTTCGCGCGGGTACACCGGAGGGTTTGGTGCAGAATTGATGCTCAAGGACCTGGGGCTGGCGACCGACGCGGCTAAGGCGGCGAAGCAGCCTGTGATTCTGGGGGCGTTGGCCCATCAGTTGTATCAGGCGATGAGTTTGCGCGGGGATGGCGGGAAGGATTTTTCGGCGGTGATCGAGGGGTATTTGAAGAAGTAGCTGGCCTGGCGCAATGATCAAATTGTGGGAGCCGGCTTGCTGGCGAAAGCGGTAGATCAGTCCCCTCTGCATTGGCTGATCGACCGTTTTCGCCAGCAAGCCGGCTCCCACAGGTTCGAGCGTCGCACAAAAGTCCTAGATCCGGTGCGACCATTGTGGGAGCCGCCTTGGTGGCGAAGGCGGTTGACCAGGCAACATAGAATCTCTCACAGATCGTGCAAGCCAGAAAATTTGCGTTAAAACTGGCAACGTGTGGATATCACCCCGCCAACAACCCATTCAACTCACCCTTGCGCTCCAGCAACGCCATGTCGTCAAACCCGCCGACATGGTGCTCGCCAATGAAAATCTGCGGCACGGTCCTGCGGCCGCTGCGCTCCATCATGATGGTGCGATGTTCCATGGAGGTCTGGACGTTGATTTCGTTGTAGCTCACGCCTTTGGCTTTGAGCAGGTTTTTGGCGGCCACGCAGTAGGGGCAGGTGTTGGTGGTGTAAATAGTGACTTCAGACATGGTCGATACGCTCCGGGGTGGCTGCTGACTGACAGCCTTGGGCAAGTGTTGGAACGGCTCCACGGCGCGCAGAGCCATTCATGACGGTTCCCATACTATGCCGGTGCGCTTGCGTGTTGGCGTCTGAACGTCGCGTATATGCGGCAGATCGTCCAAATGCGCGTCAGAACAATTGCTGGCGAAGGCGCGGCTCGGGTTCCTCGCGACTGGCGTTGAGCACATCACAGCTCTCATTGATCGCGGTTTTGATCTTTTCCGACACCTGGGACAGGGTGAAGCGCGGGATACGTTCGTAGTTGGACAGGGTTCGCAACTCGATGCGTGGCAGGCTGGGCAGCAGCGGGCTGTCGATGATGGGGGTGGTTTTCGGAATCAGCGAGCGCTCGCTCAGGCCAATCCCCGCGCCTGCATTGATGGCGTTGAACACCGAGAAGTTGGAGTCGGAAGTGAAGCTCACTCGCGCCTCGATTCCGGCCATTCGCAAGGCATTCACCGAAATCTCGCGGCAAATGCAGCCTTCCGGGAAGTGCACCAGCGGCAGCGGCTGGCCCGGTTGCATCAGCGATTGGTCACCGATCCAGTGCAGTTCCTCGTAGCGAATATGCTCGGCGTTGGTTAAGTGCTGGCCTTCGGGCGTGGCGATGATCACCAGATCCAGGTTGCCGTGCTCGACGTCGGTGATCAGCAACTGCGAGGTCTTGCAGGTCACGTTCAGGTGAATCGTCGGCTCCAGCGTGTTCAGCGCGCGGATGATGTCGTGCAGGAAAAACAGCGAATAATCGTCCGGCAACCCCAGACGCAGTTCGTAGGAATTGACCTTGTCCTTGAGCCTGAACAGGTTGTCGTTCATGGTCAGGATTTTCTCGGCGGTCATCAGGACTTCTTCGCCAATGGGCGTCAGCCTGAAACCGTGGTCGCCGCGCACGAACAACTGCAAGTCGAGCAACTCTTCCAGCTTTTTGATTTGCATGCTGATGGCCGGTGGCGTCTTGCACAGGACGGCGGAAGACCGGGTGATGCTCCGGGTTTCGCTGACCGACTTGAATGTACGCCAGAGGTTGGTATCAACATCGAAAATTCGAGACATGCAGTTCTTTCCTGAAGTGGCTGATTTCGGCGGTTGAAATCAGTTCACTACCCGCGTTCATGTAGAAGTTATTGTGATCGCGCCAGTCTACGCCGAGCGTTTGGCCGTGTGGGTTCAGCGCGCCCATGGTGGGCTGAATGGTCGGTGATGTGCAAGTGCTAGCAAGATGGGAGGAAGGGCATTTGGTCGTCTTTCATCGCGTAAGAGGCGCGACGGGAATTAAGTGGCGGCAGGCCGAGCGCATCCGGCCTGCCGCGTCGGTTACAGCGCGTCAAAAAAAGCCAGCCGCGCCTGAATCATCAGAAACGCCGCATGGCGGGCCACTTCGAACAGCGTCGGGCTTTCGATGACCAGCCGCGACAGGATCGCCAGCATGGTGTCGGCATGCCCGTCGTCGCATTCGATGTGCAGGGTGAAGAACTTGAGCTGCTCCAGCTCGACGCCCTGTTTGACGAAACCGCTGACGATGTCGCTGTACACCGCAGGCACGATGGCTTCTGCACCCAGGCACAGGGCCGACAAGCCGTATACGCCCTCCGGCTGTTTGCAGAAATTCATTATGGTGTTGATCAGGCGCTGAGTCGCCGGTTGCGTGGGTTGCGAGTCCAGATGCAGGTCAAAGCTGCGCAGCATGTCGCGATAGATTTCGGAATGCGGAGGCTCGGTCACTTCACCAAAGCCCAGCTCTTCGAACAGGTTGTCGAAGACCTCCAGCACGTCGTCGTTGGATTCCAGGTTGACCATCAACTGGCAGATGTAACGGGTGAAGTAGCGGCTGTACTTGCCCTGTTGCACCAGAAAACCTTTGAGGCGATCCAGTGAAATCTCGCCATTGCGGCACCCGGTCAGAAACGGGTGACGGGAGATTTGCCTGATCATTTCTTCTTTCAGACTGGCCAGCTCTTGAAGGATGAAATCGCCGTCGTTGGGGCGGGTGTGTAGCGCGTCGAAGCCGTGAGTCATGGTGTTCATCAGGCGATCCCTTGCAGAGCGTCGGTCGGTGTGGCGTTGATGGAGAGGGTTCTGAAACAGGCGCGTTCAAGTTGTTCCAGGCCCTGTTGCAGTGTTGGTGTGTCGATGGTCAGCGGCGGCATCAGTTTCAGGACTTCGCTTTGCGGGCCACAAGTTTCTACCAGCAGCCCCTGTTCGAGACAGGCACTGACGAGCGTCCCGGCAATGCTCGCATCGTCAAAACGCAGCCCCAGAAACATGCCGCGTCCCAGGACGCGAGCGACGCCGGGAGAGAGGCGGGCGATGATCTGCTCGAGGCGTATGCGCATCAGGGCCGCGTTCGTGGCGATGGCGTCTTGAAGCTGCGTGTTTTGCCAGTAATCCAGTGCGGCACAGGCGGTGACGAAGGCCGGGTTGTTGCCGCGAAAAGTACCGTTGTGCTCGCCCGGCTCCCACAGGTCATGTTCGGGTTTGATCAACACCAGTGACATCGGCAGGCCGTAGCCGCTGATGGATTTCGACAGGCAGATGATGTCCGGCGAAATCCCGGCCGGTTCGAAGCTGAAGAAGGTGCCGGTACGCCCGCAGCCTGCCTGAATGTCATCGACGATGAGCAAGGCGCCGAGGTCTTTGCACAGTTGCTCGATGCGTTTCAGCCAGCCCAGTCGTGCGCAGTTCAGGCCGCCTTCGCCTTGCACCGTTTCCAGAATGATCGCGGCCGGTGCTTCGTAGCCGCTGCCTGCGGTCTGGTAGAGCGAGGTGATGATGTCGGCGCTGTCGATGTCCGGGCCGAAAAAGCCGTCGTAGGGCAAGCGCACGACGTTGGACAGCTCGACCCCCGCTGCACCTCGTTTGTCGGCGTTGGCGGTCGCGGCCAGTGCGCCGAGGGACACACCATGAAAGCCATGGGTGAAGGCGGCCACGGTCGAGCGCCCGGTGACTTTGCGCGCCAGCTTCAACGCGGCTTCTACGGCGTTGGTGCCGGTGGGGCCGGTGAATTGCAATTTGTAGTGCATGTTTCGTGGGGTGAGGATCACCTGCTCGAAACGCTCGATGAAGCGTGATTTGGCGTCGCTGTGAAAGTCCAGCGTGGTGGTCACGCCGTCCTGTTCGATGTACGCCAACAGATGTTTTTTCAGGTACGGATTGTTGTGGCCATAGTTCAGTGAGCCTGCACCGGCGAAGAAATCGATGTAGCGCAGGCCGTCGATGTCGGTGAGGGTGGCGCCGGATGCCGTGGCAAAGACCACGTCGCATTCCCTGCAATACGAGCGCACGTTGGATTCGAGGTGATAAATGGAGGTCGGGCTGTGCTTGAGAAGGGGAGCGTTCATAGGGTCCGTCCTGCGCGGCATCAGCCGGCGTTGCGCATCATGATGTAGTTGCCGAGTCCACTGTCCTGGCCATAAAAGATCGACAGCATGTCTTTGATGTCCAGGTGCAGCACCGTGCATTCCGAGGCTTCGTTGAGCTCATCGCGAAAGCGGATGTTCAGGTCGCGAAAGCCCATCTGGGTCAGGGCCTTGATCGGGGTGGTGCGGGTCTCGACAAAACAGTTGGCCAGCACGTTGTAGTTCTTCTCTTTCAGGCAGTGATGCAACGCGGCCTTGACCAGTGCGGCGAACACGCCGTGGGGGTAGGCGGCGAATTTCTGGTCGCGGTAACGGGCCGGGACCATCAGCCGTGCGCACTCCACCAGCTTGCCTTGGGCGGCCTGGCGCAACGCCGTGATGTCGATGAAGTTCTCCACCGGCAGGCCCTGATCGCTGTCGATGACCATGCGCATCACGCCCACCGGTTCGCCTTCGCTGTCGGTGGCCAGCAGGTACACCGACGAGGCGTGGTAGCGATCGTTGCGCGGGTCGGTGTGCTGCGCGTCGAGCCAGCCGAGTTCTTCTTTGTAAACTTCTTCCCAGACGCTGCGGACCTTGGCCAGATCCGCTTCGCTGTGGGCGATGCTGACTGGGTTGATGCGCCGAGCGGGCACCGGAAAATCAAGCGGGAGCGTTGAGGTTGTCATGCTGTTGACTCCAGAAATGATGGGTGTAGGAGATGAGAGCGAGGGCAGACATCATGGCGAGCGCGCTGGCGATGCCCACCGAGGTGGCCGTCTGGTATTCGAGCAGCGTGCCGAGCAGCAACGAACCGAGCGGGTTGCCGCCCATGAAAAACAGCATCAGCAGCGCCAGCACTTGGGCTTTGTTGTGTGCGGGGGCGTTTTCCTGAATCAGCGTCTGGCCCATGCTCAGCGCGATGCCACCCAGAAAGCCCCAGGCGAACAGTAGCGAGAGCAACAGCCAGTGGCTGAACACGAAGGGCATGAGCGCCAGCCACAGCGAGGCCAGCAGGCAGCTCACGATCAAGGTGCGTTGCTTGTGGCGCACGCCTCCTGTGACCACCAGCGTCACGACTGCGGCGATCAGCCCGACCATGAACACGATGTTCGCGGTGGCCAGCAGCGAGGCGTCGTAGCCCGGTAATTGCGACAGGTGCAACGGCATGACCACGAAATACGATCCGAGGAAAAACACCCCGATCAGCCCGTTGATCAGCAGCACCGGAAACACCACCGGATGCCGCATCGAGAAGCGCCAGGCCTCGCGGATTTCAGCCAACAGATTTGAATGCGGCTTGGCGGGTGTGGTGCTCGAAATCCGTGACACGCCGAACGAAGCCGAGAAGAACAGCAGCGCCAGCAAGGCGAACATCAGCCCGATCCCAAGCCATGACACCAGCCCGCCAAGGGCATAACCGATGACCTGAATGCCGAACTCGATGCCGATGTTGAGCGTGACGAACTTCTGCAATTGCCGTTGCCCGAGCACGTTCAACCAGGCCTCCCGCGCCGGGGCGCAAAAGGCCGAGAGCACGCCGAACAGCAGCGAGTAAATCAGCACCATCAGATAGCTCAGCGAGCCGTGCGCAACCCAACCGGCAAATAGCAACGCAGCCAATCCGGCGAGCAGGTAAATGCCCGCCAGCCAGCGGCGCAGCGGTTGCCGATCCGCCAGATAGCCGCCGTACATCACCAGCAACAGCACCGGCAGCATCAGGCACATCTGCGCGACGCCGAATTGAAACGGCGAGGCGTGGAGCACGCTGATCAGCACCCATGGCAGAAAGATGCTGTGAACGCCGACCGCGATGAACCACAGGCCCGAACCGCTGAGGAACAGGGTGATGTCGCGGGTTTCGTTCGGAGGGATAGGGTTGTTCAAGGCACAAACCTCGGTTCGGCCCCCGCACGCGAGGGCCGTGGTGCGTCAGGCGACGTTGAAGTGTTTTTGGTGTTCGTCCGGGTTGGCCCACTGGCCATCGAACTCGAAGATGCCGTTGTCGAAGGTCGAGCCGTCGAACCAGTAATACTTGGGCATCGCGGGTAGCGGCGTGCTGTAGGGCGCGCCTTCCAGGTCGCAGAGCATCAGGGTCGAGCGGCACAGGATCAGGTAATGGGACGCTGTCGGTGCGATTGACAGAATCGGCACGTTGCCGGTGTCCTGCATCCAGCCGTAGATGTCCGGAATGCTCGGAAAGCGCGGCTGATAGGACGCTTGCAGCTTCACCAGCTTGTCCACCAACTCGGGCGTCATCTGCACGTCCTCGGGGATGCCATAGAAGTCCTCCAGGGTCAGCCCGTCCTTTTCGAACTTGTAGATGTTGGCGCCCCAACCGACCACGGACGAGGCCAGCATGCCTTTGCACTTCTCCGATTTTCGGTAGGCGCGGTGCAGGGCGTAGCGCTCGCCGATGCTGTAGAAATCCATCTGATCCAGCACCAGATCGCAGCCCTCGACGAAGGCTTCGGCGGTGTGTTTCTGGATGCCTTCGGGATACACCTCGATGGTCACGTCACCGGCCAGCTTGTGCACTTCTTCGGCCACCACCAGCGCCTTGTTGCGGCCCACGGTGGCCAGCGATGCGCCGAACTGACGGTTGATGTTGCTGATCTCGAACGAGTCCGGGTCGGCGATCTTGATGTGTCTTACACCGAGGCGTGCCAGACCCAGCGCGACCGCGCCGCCGATGCCACCCGCCCCCGCCACGCCAACCACGGCGTTGGACAGCTTGGCCTGATTGGCCACTTGTTCGAGTGGCGTGTTCCCCAGAAAACAACCGCTGCGCGAAACCCGTTCCTGGTACACCTGTTCGTTGAGGACGCCTTGCAGGGTGACGATGCGTGCTTTCTTCAGCATGGTGTTGCTCCTTTTTTCAGTTGAGTTTCAGTTGCGGCCGCCGCAGAAATTGCAGGTCAGTGCCAGTGGGGTATAAGGGCCGTCGAGAAACAGTTGAACTTCGCGATACAGTTCAAAGCGCTTCCTTTCAAACAGCATGGCGTGGGTGCCTTTATCAATTAATACCGAGCGTTTGCTGGGGGCGTTGGTTAAGTGGCTATATAACCAGTCGGTGTCATTGCGCGTGGTTAAAACATGGTCGTAATCGCCACGGGTAATTAATACCGGTATGGTGATTTTGGCCGGGTCCCAATAAATACCGTGCCAGGCGTCATAAATATCCTGTGCAAATCCGCCCGGTACTTTGATCGTGCCTTGTTGAGTGCCGCGTTCTGATAATGAGTCTTTTGGCCAATGGGCAATGAAGTCGTTTTCCAGTTGCACAGCGGTGCCCTGCGGGCGGTCATCGGTGAGCATCGCCAGGCGCTTGTCCATGGGGATTTCGTAGAAGTTCAGGCTGGGGCGCTCGGCGCTGCCGAACAGGCCCTTGATGATCGCCGGATCAATGTCGTCGCGGCGCACAATGGGCGAGTTGAACACCACCTTGTCCAGCTTTTCAGGGTGTGCCGTCGCGTAGTAGCCCGCAGGAATGGCGCCTCGTGAGGTGGCGATGAGGGTCAGCTTCGTCGCGCCGCTTTGTTTGAGGATGTAGTCGACGGCAGCGTCCAGCACTGGCACCAGGCTTTTGGCAGTGCCGACGGGGTCGGCGGTGGTGTGGGCGTCGGCCTTGCGCATTTCCGGGTAATCGTCGGAACGGCCATAACCGGGCAAGTCGATGACCCAGGCATCGCGGCCGGAGTTGGCGACATCTCGTGACCATGAATATCCATCAATCGGATAACCCGCCGATAACTTACCGGAAATGGTCGCGCCATGAATAAACAACACCACTTGCGATTCTTTAAGTGTTGAGCGTTGTGGGCCATTGGCGGGGTCATGCCATAGTGCGACGTTAATGGCCGTGTCAGGCAGTTTGAACGTGCTGAGTATTGAAGTGTCTGTGAGGGCTGAAGTTGAACTTTTGTTGGGCTCAACTTGTGTAGCCAGTGCCGTTGTGCAGGCGATCGAAAGCAATAAAGCGGTTACGGTCCGTTTCATGAAAGTGCGTCCAGGGCGTTAGGTGGGGCAAGACTTTCATGATCGTTCCGTGCTGTCTTTTCATGATTTTTGAAATCGATTCAATTTTTTTGAATGGGGTCCGGGCGCAAGGCCCTTTAGTCTTGCGCTCAGGGAGGACGCCATTCATGAATGCAAGCAAGCGTTTCAACGACCTGCACCGCCCCGGCAGCCCCATGTTCGTGATGCCGAACGCGTGGGACGAGGGCAGTGCGCGGCTGATTGAACAACTGGAGTACCCGAGCCTGGGCACCACCAGCGCAGGTATCGCTTACGCGCACGGGTACAGTGATTCATCGGTAACGATGGACAACCAACTCAGGTTCGAAGCCATCGACCGCATCGTGCGGGCGGTGCGCATTCCGGTGAGTGCAGACCTGGAAAACGGCCTGGCGAAAAGCAGCGAAGGGGTGGAGAACAACTTCCGGCAGATTTCCGACATGGGCTGTGGCGGTGCGTCCATCGAAGACATCGCCGACTACAGCGCTGCGTCAGGACCGGTATTTTTTGACGTGGAGCGGGCGCGAGAGCGGGTGGTGGCGGCCTGCGAAGCGGTGCGTACACGCAATCCGCACTTCGTGGTGACGGCGCGCACCGATTATTTGCTCGGGCCGCATGAATATTCGTTGAGTGAAGTCATCAAGCGCCTTACCGCCTTTGAGGCCGCAGGCGCCGATTGCCTGTTCGCGCCGGGGTTGCGCAGCATGGAGGATCTGCTGACGGTTCAGAATGAGCTGAGCAAACCCATCAACGTGCTACCCGCCAAACGCATGACCCTCGACCGGTTGCGCACGGCCGGGGTTCAGCGGGTGAGTCTGGGCAGTTCGTTGTTCCGCGCAGCTTACAAGCAGATCGCGATGGTGCTGGCAGAGCTGGATCAGGTCACCGGCATGGATTACATGCAACGTGCGCTGCCGCCAGGGCATCTGGAAAAGATCATGCGCTGAAGGCAATCGCTTTCGCCAGCAAACCGGCTCCCACAGGTTCATCGTCTACCACAAGATTCGGAGTCGGCACGGCTCTTGTGGGAGCCGCCTTGGTGGCGAAGACCATAGGCCAGTCAACATCGTCAGCAAGTTGGATACAGAGCATTTGCACCCAGCCATAGAATCTCCCACAGCCTAAGCGCCTGCCCTTCATACACAAGTCGTTCAAACACCGCCGGACGTTTTGTGTATGAAGAGCAAGAGCAACGGCGTTTTTCAGAACGGCTTGTACGGCAGGAACTTGCCGTCCAGCGTGATCACCGCGCGAGAACCGCCTTCCGGGTCTTCCACTTTCTTGATGTCCATCTTGAAGTTGATGGCGCTGATGATGCCGTCGCCGAACTGCTCATGAACAAGCGCTTTGAGGGTGGTGCCGTAGACCTGAATCATTTCGTAGAAACGGTAAATGGTCGGGTCGGTCGGCACGCCCCCGGCGATGCTGCCGCGCAGAGGGATGGATTGCAGTTGGCGGACATCATCGTCGTTGAGCTCCAGACGCTGACCGATGATCTGCGCGACGTTGGCAGGCAAGGGATGCTGTCCCAACAGTGCGGCCGTGACGTACGTCAGGCTCAGGCCGGTGCCTTCGGCCAATTGCTCGAACGAGAGGCCTTTCTGCGACTTGATGTCGATGATTTTGGCGGTCAGGGCCAGGCTTGGGTCTTGATAGGCGTTGGACTGTTGCATGGTGTCTTTCCTCGGGGGTAGGGATCAAATTCAGGCAGCGTCGCGGTTGCGCCGGGCCTGTAGAGCGTAGGTGTGGGGGTGGTCGGCCAGCGACACGAAGCGACGAGCTGCGCCATCGAGCGCTTCGACCGAGCCGGTTTCGATGTCGTAGACCCAGCCATGCAGATTCAGACGGCCCTGTTCCAGCGCCAACCGGACGCTGGGGGGTGTCTGGAGATTGGCCAGTTGCGCGATGACGAACAGCTCGCCCGGCTCTTGCTGAGTCAACAATTCCGGGACCACGCGGCTGTCCGAGCAGGTGATGAACAACGTCGCCGGGCTTTGTGCGCTGGCCAGGGTTTTGAACAGTTCGGCCCTTTTGGGAAAGGCTTCACTCTGAAATTTGAGCAGACCGTCGATGAGCGCTTTCATGCAGAAAAACCTGATGAGCAGTGGCTGTGGCGTCGATACTGATCCGGCTTGGCTATAGCGTCCAAGACCGATCTACAATAGTTTCTATAAGCCCTGCCTATAGAGTTTCGCCATGCTTCTGCGCCATTTGAAATACTTGCTGGTCGTGGCCGATCACGGCAATTTCAGCCGTGCTGCGCAGGCGTTGCACGTTTCGCAGCCGACGCTTTCGCAGCAGATCCGGCAACTGGAGGACAGCCTGGGGGCAGAGCTGCTCGACCGGTCGGCGCGTCCGGTGCGTCCAACGGATGCGGGGGCGGTTTACATCGAATACGCACGTCAGGTGATGCGCGACCTGGAGGCGGGCCAACGGGCGATTCATGACGTTAAGGACTTGTCGCGAGGCGCGTTGCGGTTGGCGATGACGCCGACCTTCATGGCCTATCTCGCAGGGCCGCTGATTCGGGATTTCAGCCATCGGCATCCGGCGATTCGATTGAGCGTGTTCGAGCTGTCGCTGGATGAGATCGAATCACGGCTGGCGGACGACAGCCTCGATCTGGCCATCGCGTTCACCGATGTGCGCCACCCGGACATCGACTGCGTGTCTTTATTCGTGGAGCAGCTCAGCGTAATGGTGGGCGCGTCGCATCCCCTGTTCGGTCGAGCGGATCCGTTATCCGCCGATGAACTGGCAACGCTGCCCTTGGTGTTGTTGACCAAGGACTTTGTGACGCGCACCTGCATCGACGATTATTGCCGCGCCCACGGCGTGACGCCGAGGGTGGACATGCAGGCCAATTCGGTCAGCGCGATTCTGGAGATTGTGCGGCACATGCCGATGGCGACGATACTCCCGCAAGACACTGCAGCTCAAATGCGCGGGGTTTTCGCAATTCCTTTCCAAGACGACGCTCCGCAACGCAGTGCGGCTCTTCTGCGCCGACGCAACGTCTGGCAGAGCGCTGCGTCGGTGGAATTCGAACGCATGTTGAAGCACTGGTGCGAAGCGCGAAATCAAGCCTGACTGCCGATCACGATCTTGCCGATCATCGGCGAGTGCAGGGCGCCGGGATACTCGAACCTACGACGATGCAAGTAACGACGATGCGAGTACTATGGGAGCCGGTTCATTCGCTCCCATAGGTAGATCAGGTATCACCAATCCGCTAGAGCGGTTGGGATGTCAGCCGTCACGCAAACACAAAATACTTACGCACGGTCTCAACCACTTCCCAGGTGCCTTTCATGCCTGGCTCGATGATGAACTTGTCACCGGCCTTCAGGTGGATCGGCTCTTTACCTTCCGGGGTGATGATGCAGTAGCCTTCCTGGAAGTCGCAGTATTCCCACTTCACGTACTCGACATACCACTTGCCCGGTGTGCAGATCCAGGTGCCCATGATCTTTTCGCCATCGGCGCTGGTGTAGGCGTTGAGGTTGACGGTGTGTGGGTCGCCGCCGATGCGCTCCCATTTGCAGGCGTCAACGACGGGCAGTGGGGTGGTGTCGCGAAGAAGAATGATCGAGTCGCTCATGACAGCTCCAGAAGGGGTGGCGAAAGTTGCGCTCGCACACCTTAGGCGGCTCTGGAACGTGTCAGTTGTCTGTGCTCGACATCGGGGTGTCTGGAAGCGCAGTTTTTCCCCGTAAATGGCGCACCAATGAACGAGCATATTCCGGCAGGGCATCGAAATCCGTGGCGCACAACAGCAACTGGCGATCGGCCCAAGGATCGCTTAAAGGGAGCGCTTTCAGATTCGACGCGTGCTGAAAACGCTCGACCGCTGCCTGAGGCACGACGCCCAGTCCGGCCCCGCGCAACACCATGCGCAACACCCCGTCGAAGCTCTCGGCGCGCACGCGGGTCTTGATTCGTTGCCCCAGATGCAGCGCCTGTTCTTCGAGGTAAATCGCCATCGCGCTGTTCACCCCCAAACCCACGAACTCGTAGGAGAGGGCCTGGCTGAAACGCAACGAAGTATGGGCTGCCAGTGGATGGTCGAGCGGCATGATCAGGGTCAGCGGGTCGGCACAGAACGGCAGGGTGTGTAGGTCGCTGGCATCGACCGCGTTAGAGATGATCCCGATGTCAGCCGTGCCCTGACGCACGGCGTGCAGGATACGCAGGCTGGGGTGTTCTTCCAGATGGATGTCGATGTTCGGGTGCAGGGCGAGAAATTCAGCCAGCGTCTCGGGCAGGTACTCGCTCAACGCCGAGGTGTTGCACAGCAGGCGGATCTGGCCTTTGAAGCCTTGAGCGTAATCGGTGAGGTCGGCTTGCAGGCGCTCGACCTGTTGCAGAATCAACCGCGCGTGCTGCGCCAGCGCCTTGCCTGCGGCGGTCGGTGTGATGCCGCGTCGGCCACGTTCCAGCAACGTCACCGCAAGCGCAGATTCCAGCCCGCGAATCCGCGCGCTGGCCGAGGCCAGGGACAAGTGGCTGAGCGTAGCGCCTGCGGTGATGTTGCCCGCTTCAGTGACGTTGAGGAAAAGCTTGAGGTCGATCAGGTCGAAGTGCATGGCTGGCTCTACTTTAAGTACAGAGTGCACAGAAGGTTTTTTGTGAAAGCCGCCTTGATGGCGAAGGCGGTTGTTCAGTTATGAAGAGGTTGCCTGGCTGACCGCATTCGCCAGCAAGCCGGCTCCCACAAATTCAGCGTCGAACTGGAGATTTGGATTCGGCGCAATCTTTGTGGGAGCCGCCTTGGTGGCGAAAGCGGTTGACCAATCAACATAGAATCTCCCACAAAGAATGGAGTCCGCCGCAACGTAGACGGGGGCGTGGGCAATGGTTCTGTTATAGACGAAGGCTGGCTCAATATATCGCAGATTTAAAATCGCGCTGCACAGGCTCATGATCACCCCATGACGACCTTCTTCTCGCTGTACCAAAATCTCGGCTGGAGCCTGACAGCACTGGTGCTATTTGCCTTTTTACTGGCAGGCACGGTCAAGGGTGTGATCGGCATGGGCCTGCCCACGGTTGCGATGGGCTTGCTCGGTGTGGCTATGTTGCCAACACAGGCTGCGGCGCTGTTGTTGATTCCTTCGACCTTCACCAATCTCTGGCAACTGGCAGCCGGTGGACATTTGCGCAGCTCAATGCAGCGCTTGTGGCCCCTGCTGACAGCGATTGTCGTGGGCACGGGAATCGGCTCGTACGTGTTGGGCGTGGGCAGTGCTCACAGCATGGGGCGGGCGTTGGGCGGCGCGCTGTTCGTCTATGCGCTGTGCGGGTTGTTTTTACCGACGCTCAAGGTGCCACCTCGTGCCGAGGTCTGGTTGGGACCTTTGTGTGGCCTGATCACTGGTCTGGTCACCTCGGCCACCGGCGTTTTCGTGATTCCCGCAGTGCCCTACATTCAAGGGCTGGGTCTGGATCGCAATCAACTGGTTCAGGCCTTGGGGCTGTCGTTCACGGTGTCCACTCTGGCATTGGGCGCGGGCCTGTTCTGGAACAATGCGTTGGGCAGCGCCGAAATGAGTGCATCGCTGCTGGCTGTGGTTCCTGCTTTGTTGGGCATGATGATGGGGCAGTGGCTGCGTCAGCGCATCAGCGCGCTGACGTTCAAGCGCGTGTTTTTTATCGGCATGGCGCTGTTGGGGTTGCATTTGCTGATCGCTGGTTGAACATCGAAGGCAACAATGAACGGTTGATTCGTGACTTCAGGGCAAATGTATTTTGCATCGGCAGCGCTTATATCACCGCCGCTGAGTCGTTATCCTGCCGTCCATTCAAAATTCCAATCCTTCCATGACAGATGCCCCGCCTGGCCCACTTCGAGTCGGTCGACGCTTGGGCAATGACGAGGCTTTTCCATGAAAAAGATCCTGTTCTTGAACGGTGGTAAACAGTTCGCGCACTCCGATGGCCGCTACAACGCCACCCTGCATGACGCTGCCATCGCGTTCATGGACCGCGCCGGTTTTGACGTGAAACAAACGTTCATCGACGGCGGTTACGACGTCGCCGAAGAAGTGCAGAAATTCCTGTGGGCCGATGTGATCGTCTGGCAGATGCCAGGCTGGTGGATGGGCGCGCCGTGGACCGTGAAAAAGTACATCGACGAAGTCTTCACCGAAGGCTATGGCAGCCTGTACGCCAACGATGGTCGGACCCGTTCCGACAGCTCGCAGAAATATGGCAGCGGCGGTTTGCTGCACGGCAAGCAATACATGATTTCGGCCACTTGGAACGCTCCACAGCAGGCCTTCGACGACCCGACCGATTTCTTCGAAGCCAAGGGCGTGGACGCCGTTTACTTCCCGTTCCACAAAGCCAACCAGTTCCTGGGCATGACCGGCTTGCCGACTTTCCTGGCCGTTGACGTGATGAAAGTGCCAAACATCGAAAACGACGTGAAACGTTACGAGGCGCATCTGGCGTCGGTGTTTGGCGTTTGAAAAAAGCGCCCGCTCGGTAGTTGATGCCGAGCGGGCGTTCACGCGTTTCAGGCGGGATTTCTGACGCTTGGACGTTGCTGCACGTTGCTCTGCCAGGATTTCAGCGCGGTGCAATCTTCAGGGATTTCGATGCTGGCGAAGCCGGCAAAGACCAGCCCCGCGAACACGGTGATGTCTGCCATCGAGAACTGCTCGCCCGCCACGTAGGGCTGGCTGCGCAGGACCTGATCGAAATATTTCATCCCGGCCACCGCCTTGTCGCGCTGGCGATTGCCCCATTCGACGCGGCCTTCCCATTCCGGGCTTTTGTACGGCTGCAATCCGGCGCCCAATCCGGGAGTCGCGTGGTGGAAGTAAATCCCCACAGGATCAGCAAGTTCCGACTCGGCGCGTTTTTGCATCATGTGGACGACCGCCTTTTCCTTCGGCGTTTTGCCGGTCAGGGTCGGCTGGCCGTCAAGGTTGTCGAGGTACTCGGTAATCGCTGTGCATTCGGAAATGTAGGTGCCGTCGTCCAGTTGCAGCACCGGCACTGTGCCGGTCGGGTTGATCGCCAGAAACGGCGGTTGTTTGTGCTCGGCGGCGGGCAAGTCCACTTTGATGAACTCGACGTTCGACGCCAGCCCCTTCTCGGCGAGAACAATTCGAATGCGCAAAGGGTTGGGGAAACCAGGAATATCGAAAACTTTCATGCAAGCTCCATAGCTGTCTATCTATCGGTAGGTATAAACTGCGCCCAGATGATTTCGCCTGTCAACGTCTATCTATCGATAGGAAGGTAAATTTATGACGATGGATACTCGGGAAACGATCATGTCGGTCGCCCGAAAAATGGTGCAAACCCGCGGGTACAACGGGCTGAGCTTTCGTGAACTGGCCAAGGAAGTCGGGATCAAGAGCGCGAGCATTCACTACCATTTCCCGACCAAGGGCGACTTGGGCAGTGCGCTGGCCAAGCGTTACACCGAAGACGGGATGGCCTATCTTTCGGGTTTGCGCGCCGACTCGGACGATCTGAATCTGTGGATGAAGGGCTATACCGAGATTTTTCGCATGGCCTTGGTCAACGATAACCGCATGTGTTTGTGCGGCATCATGGCGGCCGAGTACGACGACCTCCCTCCTGAAGTGCGGGTTGAAGTAGACAACTTCACGGCCGTGAATGTGCGGTGGCTGAGCGACGTCCTGTCGATCTGCCGCCCGCAGTTGAGCGAAGAGGATCGAGAGCGTCAGGCATTGGCGATTTATGCGGCCGTGGAAGGGGCGCAACTGGTTGCGCGTGGCCGTAGCGACCTCTCGGTTTTCGACACCACGATCGACGCCTATCGAGCGGCCGGCCTGTTACCGTGATGCGGGTTGTGTTGGCTTGCGTCGAGGAACGGCGTGCATGGAACGGAGGACAACAGTGAAAGCCAGATCCGATGAGTTGCAGGTGTTCGTGTCCGTGATTGAAAGCGGCTCGATTTCCGCTGCTGCCGAACAGATGGGGCAGACGCCTTCAGCGATCAGTCGCACCTTGTCCCGGCTCGAAACCAAGCTCGACACCACGCTGATCAATCGCACCACGCGGCGTATGGATCTGACGGAAGAGGGCAAGTTCTTCCTCGAACGCGCCCGGCAGATTCTGGCGCAGATGGAAGACTTGGAAGAGCGCCTGTCGCTTCGCCAACAAACCCCTTCGGGTCGGTTGCGCATCAACGCGGCGTTCCCCTTCGTGCTGCATTCTATCGTGCCGTACGTGGCCGAGTTCCGGGCGCTTTACCCCGACATTCAACTGGAGCTGAACAGCAACGATGTCATCATCGACCTGCTGGAACAGAGCACTGATGTGGCGATCCGCATCGGCGCGCTGGCAGACTCGACCCTGCATGCGCGCTCGCTGGGCACCAGCCCGCTGAACATCCTCGCCAGTCCCGAATACTTGAAAAAGCACGGCACACCCAAGACCGTCGAAGACCTGAGCGGGCATGCGTTATTGGGGTTCACCCAGACCGAAACCCTGAACCACTGGCCATTGCGGCATGCGGATGGCGAGCAGTTTTTTATCCAGCCGAGGGTGGCCGCGTCCAGCGGCGAGACCCTGCGCCAACTGGCATTAGCGGGTGAAGGGATTGTTTGCCTGTCGCACTTCATGACCCATGAAGACATTCGCCAGGGGCGTTTGAACGTGATCCTGGCCGATGCCAACAACGGCTACCGTCAGCCGATTCATGCGGTGTACTACCGCAACTCGCAACTGGCGCTGCGGATTCAGTGCTTTCTGGATTTCATTCAGCAGAAGCTGGCGGTGTATGCCGCGTAGAGTCACCGCGAGCTCATCTGGCTGAACGCAAATCCCTGTGGGAGCGAGTTCATTCGCGAGAGGCCAATACATCCGATGCATATCTGTCGGCGGTCCTAACGCATCGCGAATGAATTCGCTCCCACAGGGGTATCGTCGACATCAGGATTGTTCGATTCAGCTTGCTTGAGCGCCGGAAAACTCCTCACGCAACATCTCCACAAACGCCTCCCGCGCCGGGTGGTGTTCGGCGTTTTCGTGCCAGTAGAACAGGTTGTCGACGGACGTCAGTTCCGGAAACTCATAACCGACCCAGCCCGATCCCTTGCGGTATTGCTCAAACACGCCCTTGGGCACCAGCGCGACGCCTGCCCCTGCACTGACACACCCGACAATCGTGCCGTAGCTGGCGATGCTGATGATCGGCTGTGTCTGGCCGTTGTTCAGCAGCCAGCGCTCCAGGGCGGCGCGATAGGGGCAGCCTTCAGGCCACATGAAAATGGATTTGCCAGTCAGGTCCGCCGCGCTGTGAATGGGCCCCAACGACTCGGCAGCGATCAGCACCAGATCTTCCCGGTACATCGACGTGCACTTGAGACGAGGGCGTTTGACGTCGATGGCGACAATCGCGCCGTCGAGTTTGTGGTTGAGCGTGGCATCGAGCAGTTGCGGGCCGGTGCCGGTCGTCAGTTCCAGCGACACCTCGGGATAGCGCGCATGAAAGCGCGCGAGCAGGCGAGGCAGGCGAGAGGTGGCTGAGGACTCGATGGCGCCAATGCGCAGCGGTCCCGAAGGCGAGGCATCGGGGTGCACTGCGCGCTTGGCCTCATCGGCGAGACTGAGCATGCGCCCTGCGTACGTCAGGAAGATTTCCCCGGCAGGGCTGATCTTCAAACCCCGACCATGGCGAAAGAACAATTCTGCGCCTAATTCGCTCTCGAGCGCCTTGATCCGCGCCGTGATGTTCGATGGCACGCAATGCAGCACCTCGGCGGCCCGGGCAATGCTGCCGGTGTCGGCAACGGTCTTGAACATGCGGATCTGGGCCAGTTCCATGCATCACCTAAAGTGAATGGTTGAGTCATTATTGTTCGGTTGTGGTGAGCATAGGTTGTTTCGATACTCGCTGTCATCGAGCAGGCGTCGGGTCTGCGGGCAGGAGTGCAAAGATGAGCGTCGCGAACGATTCGGCTGTTCTGGCGGGTGAGGTGGATCTGCCCAACATCCGTTGGCAGGGCGTGAAGGTCGCGATGGCGACTTTTTTCGTGATCGCCTGCTGGGGGTATTCGCCTGCGGGCATTCGCATTGGCCTTGAAGGTTACACCCCCGCTCATTTGGCGCTGCTGCGCTTCATCATCGCGTCGGCGTTCATGGCGCTGATTGCCTCGTCGATGAGAATCGCCCTGCCTCGTCTCAAGGACCTGCCGCTGCTCGCGGTGTTGGGCTTTTTCGCCGTCAGCCTGCATCACATCGCGCTAAATTTCGGCCAGCCGGGTGTCACCGCGGGGGCGTCCAGCGTGCTGATTCAGTCGATGCCGCTGTTCACAGCATTGCTCGCGCACTTTGTGTTCAAGGAGCGCGTCAGCGCCTGGCGCTGGATCTGCGTGGCGTGGGGGCTGATCGGCGTGTTGATCGTGATCATGGGCGATCGCGATTTTGGTCATGTCGACGCGAGGGGGCTATTGGTGCTTCTCGCGGCGTTTTCCTGGAGCGTGTATTTCTCGCTGCAAAAGCGCTACAGCGATCGATACGACGGGTTGACCATGGTCTGTTACACGATCTGGGCTGGGACGTTCTTTCTGCTGATTTACTCGCCGGGCCTGATGGGCGAAATCGTCAACGCGCCGTTACGGGTCAACGTGGCAGTGGGGGCGTTGGGTTTTTTCCCGAGTGCATTGGCGTACCTGGCGTGGGCCTATGTGCTCAAGCACATGGACGTCAGCCGCGCGTCCATGAGTTTGTACCTGACACCGCCGATGGCGATTGCGATTGCCTCGGTGCTGCTGGGGGAAATGCCTTCGTTGATGGTGATCGTTGGGGCGGTGGTGGTGCTGAGCAGTGTGTTGGCGTTGAACCTGCGGCACCTCAAGAACAACGCCTGACGCTGTAGCCTTGCTGCTACGGTGAGTTCGCAACAAGGATTCGTGATCCTGACGCAAGATTCTTTTGGTCTGGCAGCGGTTTTTCGCAAGGAACGACACGCCGATACTGGCGCCATTCCTTACAGCCCAACGGGAGTCATCTCATGAATATCTTCGTTACCGGCGCCGCAGGTTTCATCGGTGGCTCCATCGCGACAGGTCTGGTCAAGAAGGGCCATCACGTCACCGGTCTGGTGCGTAGCGCCGAGCAGGCCGAGGAACTCAAGGCATTGGGCATCGTGCCCGTCGTCGGTACGCTGGACGACAAAGCCCTGCTGATCGAGCAGGCGCACAAGGCAGACGCCGTGATCAACGCGGCCAGCAGTGATCATCGAGGCGCGGTTGAAGCGCTGATCGAAGGCCTCAAGGGTTCGAACAAGCCATTCCTTCACACCAGTGGTTCGAGCATCGTGGGCGATGCGTCGGGCGGCAAAGGCACCGACAAAATCTATTACGAAGACAACTTGCCCGCTGCCACGCCGGACAAGGCGGCACGCGTGGCCATCGACGACCTGGTGCTCGCCTCGGCCAAAGACGGCGTCCGCTCGGCGGTGCTGTGCAACACGCTGATCTACGGCCACAGCCTGGGCGTGAACCGCGACAGCGTGCAGTTGCCGCGTCTGGTCAAGCAGGCACGCAAGAGCGGGATCGTTCGGCATGTCGGCACTGGCGGGAACATCTGGTCCAACGTGCACATCAATGATGTGGTCGAGCTGTACGCGCTGGCGCTGGAAAAGAACCCGGCGGGCACGTTCTATTTTGTTGAAAGTGGCGAGGCGTCCTTCTTCGACATGAGCAACGCGATTGCTGAAGCCATGGGGCTTGGCAAAGCACAGGACTGGCCACTGAAAGACGCCGAAGCGGAGTGGGGCTACGAGATGGCCAACTACGGTCTGGGGTCCAACAGCCGGGTGCGCGGCAAGCATGCGCGGGAGTTGCTGGGCTGGGTGCCGAAGACCACGTCGGTGATCGAGTGGATCAAGCGGGATATGGTCAGCGCCTGATCATTCTGTGGGAGCCGCTATGTTGCATGGTCAACCGCCTTCGTCGGAACGCCGCCCGCCCCAAGGCGGCTCCCACAGGTTTGGTGGCATAGACTCATGACTTTCTCAAAGGCTTCCACAAACATTTACCTAACATCGCGAGGCGCAGGGCGTTAGTCTGGTCAGCATTTCGACAGCTCATCTGTCACATGCTGCCACCTTTACTCACAAAGGACGCCTCATGCGAATCGTGACCCTCAAGACCCTCGCCTTGTCGGTGATCTTTGCCGCCAGCTCTCCTGTTTACGCCATCACGCTGGAAGGTGGCGCCGTGGCTTCACCCGACCAGTACGGCGCCGAAGTCGCCGCGCAGATTCTGAAAAAGGGCGGCAACGCCGTCGATGCAGCGGTAGCCACTGCCTTCACCCTGGCCGTGACTTATCCCGAAGCCGGCAACATTGGCGGCGGGGGCTTCATGACGTTGTTCATGAACGGCAGGCCGTACTTTCTCGACTACCGCGAAACCGCGCCAAAAGCGGCCTCCCGCGACATGTATCTGGATGACAAGGGCAACGTGATCCCAGGGATGAGCCTGGTCGGCGCCCGCGCATCCGGGGTGCCGGGCACGGTGATGGGCTTGTGGGAGGCTCATCAGAAGTTTGGCAAGTTGCCATGGGCCGAACTGCTGACCCCCGCCATCGGTTACGCGAAAAACGGCTTCACCGTGGCCGACAAGCAATATATGTACGGCGCTGAGCGGGTCAAACAGCTCAACGGCAAGACCAACTTCGGCGACTACTTCGCCAGCATGAAAAGCGGCGAGACCTTTCGCCAGCCGGAGTTGGCCAAGACCCTTGAGCGCATCGCCGATAAAGGCGCCAGCGAGTTCTATCAAGGCCAGACGGCCGATCTTCTCGTTGCGCAGATGCAGCACGACAACGGTCTGATCACCAAAGACGATCTGGCCGGTTACAAGGCGGTCTGGCGCAAGCCGCTGCATGTCAACTTCAACGGCAACACCCTCTACACCGCGCCGCTTCCCAGTTCAGGCGGTGTGGCGCTGGCGCAACTGATCGGCATGAAGCAGCAGTTGAGCGACGATTTCAAAGGCGTGCCCTTCAATTCAGCGCGTTACATCCATCTGTTGGCGGAGATCGAGAAGCGCGTGTTCGCCGACCGCGCCAATTATCTGGGCGACCCGGATTTCTCCAAGGCCCCGGTCGAGCAGTTGACCGACAAAGCGTATCTGGCAATGCGCGCCCATGAAGTCAATCCGACGGCCATTTCGCCCACAGAAAACATCAAGGCCGGGCTTGAGTCGCACCAGACCACGCACTTCTCCATCGTCGATGCCAAGGGCAACGCGGTCAGTAATACGTACACGCTGAACTGGGATTACGGCAGTGGCGTGGTGGTCAAGGGCGCGGGTTTCTTGATGAACGACGAGATGGATGATTTCAGCTCCAAGCCCGGTGTGGCCAATGCGTTTGGCGTGGTGGGGGGCGATGCCAATGCCATCGAGCCAGGCAAGCGCATGCTGTCGTCGATGAGCCCGAGCCTGGTGACACGAGACGGGGCGGTAACGCTGGTATTGGGTACGCCGGGGGGATCGCGGATTTTCACCACGGTGTTTCAGGTGCTGAACAACCTGTATGACTTCCACATGCCGTTGAAAGACGCGGTCGCGGCTCAGCGGGTGCACCACCAGTTGTTGCCGAAGGATACGATCTTCACCGAGGCCTTTGCGCCGCTCAACGAGAAGACCGCCGATGAGTTGAAGGCGATGGGCTACACGTTGAAGGATCAGGGCTGGTCGATGGGTAATGTGCAGGCGATCAGGATTGACGGGACGAAGATTGAAACGGCGTCCGATCCAAGAGGGCGGGGCGTGGGGCGGGTGGTGAAGTAACTTGGGATGAACGCGTCACTGGAGGGATCGTTCGGGAGTATCAGTTTTTTTGTGTTCGGGCTGGTCTGGCCTGCCGTTAGGCAGGCCGTTGTTTCACCAGCTTGGTCTGGTAAAACGGTCTCCATAGAGAATCGCAAACTGGTTAAGCGCCACTTTCCAGTCGTGTGCCGCACGGCTCCAATCCGCAGTGATATTGCGTAACGCCAGCCAAATCAATTTTGTCGCGGCATCATCTGTCGGGAAGTGCCCACGAGTCTTGATGATCTTTCGCAACTGAGCGTTGATGCTTTCGATGGCGTTGGTCGTGTAGACCACTTTACGGATGGCTGGCGGGAAGACAAAGAACGGGATCACCCGATCCCAGGCACGACGCCACGCAGCGACTACTGTCGGATACTGTTTGCCCCAAGGCCCTGCTTCAAAGGCGTTCAGCTCTTGTTCCGCAGCATCAGCGTTGATCGCCTGGTAAATAGGCTTGAGCGCTTTGGCCAGCGGACGGCGTTTATCCCAAGCCGCGTAATCAAGACTGTTTCGGATCAGATGCACGATGCAGGTTTGCAGCGTGGTGGCAGGAAAAACCGCTCCCAAGGCCTCCGGTATGCCTTTGAGCCCGTCAGTGACGGCGATCAGAACATCTTCAACGCCTCGCGTTTTTAGATCGTTGAACACCTTCATCCAGAACTTCGCGCCCTCTGTGCTCTCGATCCAGATACCCAAGATGTCACGCGTGCCATCCGGCAATACGCCCAGCGCCAGATATATCGCCTTGTTGCGCACCAAGCCCTCATCACGGATCTTCACTCGCAATGCATCGAAGAAGATGACCGGATACATCGGTTCCAAAGGGCGCTGCTGCCATGCTCCAACCTCATCCAGCACAGCATCCGTCACCGAGCTGATGAAATCGTGCGATACATCTGTTCCGTACTGCTCCGCCAGAAAAGCGCGTATCTCACGCACCGTCATGCCGCGGGCGTACATGGCGATAATCTTGTCGTCAAAGCCGGTAAAACGGCGTTCGTGTTTGGGAATCAGGATGGGAGCGAAGCTGCCGTCTCGGTCTCTGGGAATGTCCAGGCGAAGCGGCCCATCGTCGGTGAGCACCGTTTTGCCGCTTTTGCCGTTGCGCTGGTTGGTCGAATCCTCGGGGCGCTCCGCGCCCTGAGGATAGCCAAGGTGCTGCCCCAGTTCGGCACCTAAGGCGCGCTCGATCAGCGCTTTTTTGAACGCCATCGAGGCATCCTGAATGGCTTCGGCGCTCATCGGCCCCTTAACGAACTGGTCGATGATCTCTTGGGGAATCGAGGGCAGCTCTCTCGATGTTGCACTGGCAGCTTTCTTTTTGGTCGGCATACATGCACCTCTAGCTACATGTTAGGCCCGAACACAAAATTTCTGACAGTCTCGATCGTTCCCACGCTCCGCGTGGGAACGCCGCTCATGACGCTCTGCGTCATCCCACGTTGGAATGCGGAGCGTCCCGGGATGCATTCCCACGCGGACGGTTCGACGCCTCGACGTGGGAACGATCAACTGCACTACGGCTTAGTGATGCTCCCGCGTCGCGCGGAATTTCACATCCGGCCAGCGCTCTTCCATCAGGCTCAGGTTGACCCGCGTTGGCGCCAGGTAGGTCAGGTGACCGCCGCCGTCCACCGAAAGGTTTTCCACGGCCTTGTTCTCGAATTCTTCGAGCTTCTTCTTGTCGCCGCAATCGATCCAGCGCGCAGACCACACGGTGATCGGCTCGTAGGAGCATTCCACCTTGTATTCCTCTTTCAGGCGGCTGGCGACCACATCGAACTGCAGCACACCGACCGCGCCGAGAATGATGTCGTTGCTGCGCAGCGGGAAGAACACCTGCGTGGCGCCTTCTTCGGCCAGTTGTTGCAGCCCCTGACGCAATTGCTTGGATTTCAGCGGGTCCTTCAAACGCACACGGCGGAACAGCTCCGGCGCGAAGTGCGGGATACCGGTGAAGCCCAGCGCTTCGCCTTCGGTGAAGGTGTCGCCAATCTGGATGGTGCCGTGGTTGTGCAGACCGATGATGTCGCCCGCGTAGGCTTCTTCCAGTTGCTCACGCTCGCTGGAGAAGAACGTCAGGGCGTCACCGATACGCACGTCTTTACCGGTGCGGACATGGCGCATTTTCATGCCCTTGTCGTACTTGCCCGAGCAGATGCGCATGAAGGCGATACGGTCGCGGTGTTTGGGGTCCATGTTCGCCTGAATCTTGAACACGAAGCCGCTGAATTTCTCTTCGACCGGTTCCACCGTGCGCTCGTTGGCAACCCGCGCCAATGGCATCGGCGCCCAGTCCACAACAGCGTCCAGCACGTGGTCAACACCGAAGTTGCCCAGCGCGGTACCGAAGAACACCGGGGTCATGTGGCCGTCGAGGAATTCCTGCTCATTGAACTCATGGCAGGCACCCTGCACCAGCTCAAGCTGTTCGAGGAAACGCTCGTACTCGTCACCCAGGTGCGCGCGGGCCTCGTCGGAGTCCAGCTTCTGGATGATCTTGGTTTCGGTGCGTTCGTGACCGTGACCTGGCGTGTAAACGATGATGTAGTCGCCCGCCAGGTGGTACACGCCCTTGAAGTCGCGATAGCAGCCGATTGGCCAGGTGATCGGCGCTGCCTTGATCTTCAGGACCGCTTCGATTTCGTCCAGCAGCTCGATCGGGTCGCGAATGTCGCGGTCGAGTTTGTTGATGAAGCTGACGATCGGCGTGTCGCGCAGACGGCAGACGTCCATCAGAGCGATGGTCCGTGGCTCTACACCTTTACCGCCGTCGAGCACCATCAAGGCCGAGTCCACTGCCGTCAGCGTACGGTAGGTGTCTTCCGAGAAGTCTTCGTGGCCCGGGGTGTCGAGCAGGTTGATCATGTGTTCGCGATACGGGAACTGCATGACCGACGTGGTAATGGAAATACCCCGCTGTTTCTCCATCTCCATCCAGTCGGACGTGGCATGGCGGTCGGACTTGCGGGATTTAACCGTACCGGCGACGGCAATGGCCTTGCCCATCAGCAACAGCTTTTCCGTGATGGTGGTCTTACCGGCGTCGGGGTGGGAAATAATGGCGAAAGTGCGGCGCTTCGCGACTTCGGCGGCCTGTATGGTCATGGGAAACGCCCGAGAGGTGATTCAAAAAAGGGCGGCGATTATAGCCCAAACGAAAGCAATATCCGAACCGTTCAGTCAATCAAGGGTGGCCAAATAGCATCTCACGTGGGAACCTTTGCGGTTCCGGAGACGTCCACTCCCTGGCTATACCCAACGCCAAGGGACGCAAAATCAGCAAGTTAGCTTGACGAAGCTGCGCTCATGGCTCGTGTTTTCGCCGAGGTTAAACCCTTACCGGCGACCCACCCGCTGCTCTTCGCGAACCTTCGCTGGCGGCCTGAAAAGGCCCGTCTACGTGATACGTTCGCCGACTGAAATAAGGAGTCCGCCCGTGGCTAATCGCTATGGCAAGGGGCTGATGGGAGGTGCGATCGCTATCGTACTCCTGGCCCTGCTGATCCACTGGATCGGCATCGATACGCTCAAGCAGTATCAGGACGATCTGCTGTTTTATCTGCAAGCCCACGTGATGCTGGTTCTGGCATCGATGCTGGCGGCACTGGTGGTCGGAATCCCGACCGGCATTGTGCTCAGCCGACCGAACATGGTTGGCCGCGCCGAACGCTTCATGCAGATATTCAACATCGGTAACACCGTTCCTCCCCTCGCAGTACTGGCCATTGCCCTGGGTGTCCTGGGTATCGGCAGTGGGCCTGCGATCTTCGCGCTGTTCCTCGCCTCTCTGTTGCCCATCGTGCGCAACACCTACGAAGGCCTGAAAAACGTTCAGGGTTCCCTTAAAGAAGCCGCCACCGGCATCGGCATGACACCGCGTCAGGTGCTGTGGCGCGTCGAGCTGCCCAATGCCGTGCCAATCATTGTCGGCGGTGTACGGGTCGCACTGGCGATCAACGTCGGCACGGCGCCTCTGGCGTTTCTGATCGGTGCCAACAGCCTCGGCAGCCTGATCTTCCCCGGTATCGCGCTGAACAATCAGCCGCAGCTTGTGCTGGGTGCGGCGTGTACCGCTTTGCTGGCACTGCTGCTCGACGGCGCCGTGACGTTGGCAAGCCGCTTGTGGCTGGAACGAGGGCTGGCTCGCTGATCCCGTCACTGTGGGGCGAGCTACCGAGAGAAAGGAATTTTGATGAAGAAGTTATGCACATTAATAGTGGGCGCGGGCTTGCTGTTGTCCGGATTTGCCCAGGCGTCTGACGCGCCTGCCGAACGGCCTGTGTTGCGCATCGGCGCGCGGGTCTTCACCGAGCAGACAATTCTGGCCGAGCTGACGGCGCAATACCTGCGCGACAAGGGTTATCAGGTCCAGATTACCGGCGGTTTGGGCAGCAACCTGGCGCGCAGTGCGCAGGAGAGTGGCCAGCTGGACATGCTCTGGGAATACACCGGGGTGTCGCTGGTGGCCTACAACCATGTCGACGAAAAACTCGACAGCGAGCAGACCTATCAGCGGGTCAAGGAGCTGGACGCGAAGAAGGGCCTGGTCTGGCTTTCGCCGTCCAAATTCAACAACACCTACGCGCTGGCGCTGCCGGACAAGATCGCCAAGCAGTACCCGCAGATCACCAACATCTCCGGGCTGACAACCTTGCTCAAGGAGGAGGCAAAGGAGGGTCACATCGTCGCGCTCGATACTGAGTTCGCCAACCGTTCCGACGGCTTGGTGGGGCTGGTCAAGCACTACGACATGAACCTGGGTCGTGAAAACACTCGTCAGATGGACGCCGGTCTGGTCTACACCGCGTTGAAAAACGGGCAGGTCTTTGCCGGACTGGTCTACACCACCGATGGCCGCCTGAACGCCTTCAAGCTCAAGGTGCTGGACGACGACAAGCACTACTTCCCTGACTACACCGCCGCGCCAGTGATTCGCAAAGAATACCTGGACAAGCATCCGCAACTGGCCGAGCAACTCAAGCCGCTGGCCGCGCTGCTGGATAACCAGACCATGATCGACCTCAACGCACGTATCGACGTCGATCACGAAAGTCCGACTGTTGTGGCGGCAGACTTTCTGCGTACTCACCCGATCAATCCTTCCGCTGAGAGTGTGCCGATCAAGCAAACCCCTGTGGAAAAACAGGAGGAGAAACTATGAGCTTCTTGAGTGCTTTCTCCCATCTGGACTGGAATCAGGTCATGCACCTGACCCTGCAACACATCACCCTCGTCGGCATCGCCGTGTCGCTGGCGATTCTGGTAGGTGTACCGCTGGGCGTGCTCATGACCCGCTTCCCCACACTCGCCGGTCCCCTGCAAGCCAGCGCCACGGTGCTGCTGACCGTGCCGTCGATTGCCCTGTTTGGCTTGCTGCTGCCGTTCTACTCCAAGTTCGGTCAGGGACTGGGTCCGTTGCCCGCCATCACCGCCGTGTTCCTGTATTCACTGCTGCCGATCATGCGCAACACCTACCTGGCATTGACTGGCGTTGAGCCCGGCATTCGCGAAGCCGCGCGGGGCATCGGCATGACCTTCGGCCAACGCCTGCGCATGGTCGAACTGCCGATTGCCGTGCCAGTGATTCTCGCAGGCGTGCGCACCGCCGTGGTCATGAACATCGGCGTCATGACCATCGCCGCGACCATCGGCGCCGGTGGTCTCGGCGTCCTCATTCTCGCTTCCATTAGCCGCAGCGACATGTCGATGCTGATCGTTGGCGCCGTACTGGTCAGCATTCTGGCCATCTTCGCTGACCTGCTTCTGCAATGGCTGCAACGCTCGCTGACTCCAAAAGGACTCCTGAAATGATCGAACTCCAGAACCTCTCCAAGATTTTTCAAAGCAACGGCAAGGAAGTGAAGGCGGTCGACTCAGTGAGCCTGACCGTCAACGAAGGCGAAATCTGCGTGTTCCTCGGTCCGTCCGGTTGCGGCAAGAGC
Organism: Pseudomonas sp. Pseu.R1; assembly: GCF_045764065.1. NCBI lineage: Bacteria > Pseudomonadati > Pseudomonadota > Gammaproteobacteria > Pseudomonadales > Pseudomonadaceae > Pseudomonas > Pseudomonas sp. Pseu.R1. Next base: position 4,666,681 of record NZ_JBJGEE020000001.1, read on the forward strand.
ACCACGCTGAAAATGATCAACCGCCTGATCATGCCGACCTCCGGCAAGGTCCTGATCAACGGCGAAGACACCACCCAACTGGACGAAGTGACCCTGCGTCGCAACATCGGCTATGTGATCCAGCAGATCGGCCTGTTCCCCAACATGACCATCGAGGAAAACATTGTGGTCGTGCCCAAGCTGCTGGGCTGGGACAAACAGAAATGCCACGACCGCGCTCGCGAATTGATGAGCATGATCAAGCTGGAGCCCAAGCAATACCTGCATCGCTACCCGCGTGAATTGTCGGGTGGCCAGCAACAGCGAATCGGGGTGATTCGTGCGTTGGCGGCGGATGCGCCGCTGCTGTTGATGGACGAGCCGTTCGGTGCCGTGGACCCGATCAACCGCGAGATGATCCAGAACGAATTCTTCGAGATGCAGCGGGCGCTGAACAAGACCGTGATCATGGTCAGCCATGACATCGACGAGGCGATCAAACTGGGCGATAAAATCGCGATCTTCCGCGCAGGCAAGCTTTTGCAGATCGACCATCCCGATACGCTGCTGGCCCATCCGGCGGATGAGTTTGTCAGCAACTTCGTTGGCCAGGACAGCACGCTCAAACGCCTGCTGCTGGTCAAGGCCGAAGACGCCGCCGACAACGCGCCTTCCGTCAGCCCGGAAACACCGGTGGCCGATGCACTGGAAGTGATGGACGAGAACGACCGTCGTTACGTGGTCGTCACCGATGCCGAGAACAAGGCCAAGGGCTATGTGCGCCGCCGCGATCTGCATCGCCAGACTGGCAGCTGTGAACAATACCTGCGCCCATTCAATGCCACGGCAGCGTATGACGAGCACTTGCGGATTCTTCTGTCACGCATGTACGAATTCAACAGAGCGTGGCTGCCGGTGCTGGATGCCGAGAACGTGTTCCTTGGCGAGGTGACACAAGAGTCGATTGCGGCTTATCTGAGTTCGGGGCAATCGCGGGGTAAAAAAACCAACATCGTTTCGCCTGCGGAGGTGGCGGAGCAGGCATCGGTGTGATGTGACGCCGAACATATTGTAGGAGCGCGCTTGCCCGCGATTGCATTATGCCTGTGACGAATGTGCTGTCTGGCACGCCGCAATCGCGGGCAAGCGCGCTCCTACAATTTGGATCTGCGGGAACATCGTCCTGTCACATCGGTCGGTTACTACAGGGTGATTGAACGAGCGCACATGCCCGTCTGGCAAAAACGGGCAGAAACGCGACATTTTTTGTTGATCTCCAGCCCTTCAAGTCCTAAAGTTCGCGCCGAACGTCCATGCTGGAAACGATCCATCCGGCTCAAGTACTGACGACGAGACAGCAAGGCCAAGGGAACTCGTATCCCATGGCCTTTTTGCTTTTGGTCAACGGCCTTGGGAAGTAGGCGAACCAAAGTGGGGATACGGAGGACGTTCATGAGCTTGAGGGCTCGCACCCATTGTGTTTAACCGTTTGCCAACAGGAGTACCCGCCGCATGTCGATTCAGGTCGAAGACTATTTCGAGAAAAACACCTTCGCCAAAATGAAGGCGTTCGCCGACAAGCAAGAAACCCCGTTCGTGCTCATCGATACCGCAATGATCGCCCAGGCCTACGATGACCTGCGCGCCGGTTTCGAATTCGCCAAGGTTTACTACGCAGTCAAGGCCAACCCGGCCGTCGAAATCATCGACCTGCTCAAAGAGAAAGGGTCGAGCTTCGACATCGCCTCGATCTATGAGCTGGACAAAGTGCTGGGCCGCGGCGTTGGCCCGGACCGCATCAGCTACGGCAACACCATCAAGAAATCCAAGGACATCCGTTACTTCTACGACAAGGGTGTGCGTCTGTACGCGACCGACTCCGAAGCCGACCTGCGCAACATCGCCAAGGCCGCGCCGGGCTCGAAAGTCTACGTCCGCATCCTGACCGAAGGCTCGACCACTGCCGACTGGCCACTGTCGCGCAAGTTCGGTTGCCAGACCGACATGGCCATGGACCTGCTGATCCTGGCGCGTGACCTGGGCCTGGTGCCTTATGGGATCTCCTTCCATGTGGGTTCGCAACAGCGCGACATCAGCGTGTGGGACGCCGCGATTGCCAAAGTGAAGGTGATCTTCGAGCGTCTGAAAGAAGAAGACGGCATTGAGCTCAAGCTGATCAACATGGGTGGCGGCTTTCCGGCCAACTACATCACCCGTACCAACAGCCTGGAAACCTATGCGGAAGAGATCATTCGCTTCCTGAAAGAAGACTTCGGCGATGACCTGCCGGAAATCATTCTGGAACCGGGCCGTTCGTTGATCGCCAACGCCGGTATTCTGGTCAGTGAAGTCGTGTTGGTCGCCCGCAAATCCCGCACCGCCGTCGAGCGCTGGGTTTACACCGACGTGGGCAAGTTCTCTGGCCTGATCGAAACCATGGACGAAGCCATCAAGTTCCCCATTTGGACTGAGAAGAAGGGTGAGGTCGAAGAAGTCGTGATCGCCGGTCCAACCTGCGACAGCGCCGACATCATGTATGAGAACTACAAGTACGGCCTGCCGCTGAACCTGGCCATCGGTGATCGCCTGTACTGGCTATCCACCGGTGCGTACACCACCAGCTACAGCGCTGTTGAATTCAACGGTTTCCCGCCACTGAAGTCGTTCTACATCTGAAGCTGACGCTGTAACGAAAACCCGCAAGTGATTGCGGGTTTTTTTATGCATTCGAAAACGGTTTATCGATGATTGGCGATGACACTAATTATTTGCTCTCTATGATGTTGCGCTTCTTTGAGGTACATCCTGGCGATGGACAATTGGCTTTGCATTTTGCGCAAGTCACGTACTTTGTCCAGCGTTTGAAAAATCTCATGAGCGCTTTGCGTGGCCATCTCAAGACGTCGAGACTGCAGTTGATAGTTGGCCAGTGCGGTAACGGCCCCTTCATAATTGTGTTGTGCCTGCTTTAAATAATCGGAGAGCACAGTGTTTCTTGCAGCACCCAGTCTGTTCTTGCCAATAGAACTGATGTGGAAATTGAGTGCGTATATCATGTTGGGTAGCGCTTTGGAGACCGCTTCACGGATTGGAAAATAGTCGCCTGCATCTCCACTGGAATTCATGTGTATGGAGTGAATCCAGTTTTTATGAAACAAGAACTGATTCAAGCTATTCGAGAAGGGTAATGATGCAAAATTAGGTTTGGGGCCGGGAGGGCGTGGAATCTCTGCGATCGAAGAAAATGGACGTTTCTTGGCCGATGCGGATAAACGGGATAAATAACCCAGCAAGTAGTCAACAAAGTGAATGCTGTCCTGCATCGCGACCTGATAGCTCTGGTGTCTCGGTAGGTAAATCCGACTGTACCACCCTTCAGCTCTGGTTCTTGCCATGTTCATTTCCTCGTCTGGCGGTGGAGCAAGCCCGACTTTTTGAACTCCCATGAGTTTGTAAAGTTCGCGGAGCTTTGACCAGGACGGTTTTAAAAATTCCATGCAGGTGACGATGCTGTCATATTGACGTTGGTCTATGTAGGTAACGCTCATGCTGATTCCTTTCATCATGAATCGAATTAACAGTCATGTGTTCAGCGTTGTGACGATGGGAACAACCCACCGTCACGACGAGTGCTTGATCAGGCCAATACGTTCAAATGTTTTGCCAAGGCAAGTGAGTCATTCACCAGTTGAGAGATTGTGTTGTCGTCTTGCACATCGATCGCTTGATAAACACCAAGGAACGACTGCGTGGAGGCGACGAATTTATTGAATTCGGTGCTGTAGCGCATCCGTTGATTGTCAAAGTCATGTGCGGCGATGATCAACTCTTTTTTCAGCTCAATCATGCCCAGATGCTGGCTTTTGTCCCGAATCACGGCGTTCAACTGATTGATTTGTTTGCGCAACGCATTTCGCGCCTCCATCAAGTTGTTGTAGTTGATGACCGATTCCAATTTTTCCAGGGCCTGCTGGGCCAGTTCGATCGCCTTCTCGACGACGGCCACTTCTGGGCCTGCCATCGCCAGTTTCTGAATTTCCTGAGCGTTGAGCATGGTCTCCATGCCCACCTGCGCAAACCCTTTCGCTTCGATCAGTGCCATAGCTTCGGTCAACACGTTACGTTTCTCGTCCAGAGTCGCACGCCGTTCCTTTATTTCCTCGATTTCTGGCGGTACCCGAGCAATATCTTTTTCCAGTTGCTCTTGATATTTGGCGGTCGTCGCTCGGTCCAGTGCGACATTTGTACGCTTTTGCAAATGATTCAACGTACTGTATTCGGCCCGGATGACATTGATGATCTTAGACGCCGCTTCCACGATGTCTTCCAGAATCTCAGCGCGGTCTTCGTCCGTGGACGTCTTGAGTTCCGTTTGAAGGGCTCTCAAAGGGGGGACGTGGAGCCGCACCTTGTTATCAAGGGTCAGGACGACTTCACGAAGTTTAAGCTCTGCGTCTTCAAGGACACTGGCCATTTGGATGACATGGTTGTAGGCCGTTGGAAGGTAGTCGGTCTTGATGTAGAGGGCCTCGACTTCAATTCGGGCCTCGCGCGTCGTACGGAATGCTTCGCGAAGCAGTGCGACGTTGATTTCGGGGTAGTTTACGACAGAAGGAAAATAAGTGACGTTGTTCATATCAGACTCCATTGATCGACCGGGCCGCTTGATCGGCCTCGGCAAAAATTCTTTGTAATTCACGGGTATCGGCTTCGATGGTCTTCCAAGGGGCGACAACCAGATTGAATTTGTTCTTGAAGCGGCGCATCGACAATCCATCGTGAATGGCATCGACTTCAACACTGGATTCGGTCACGAAGGTATTGATCGTGCTCCAGACCGTGATCAGGTTTTTGGTGGCAAGGTCAGCATCGAGCACGATCATGTCCAGATCCTGAAAGTCCATGCGAACACGTTCCAACGACCCGATGATCGTTTCTTTCAGTTCAAGTGCTTTGATGTCGGCTTCTTGCTGGTCGCGCAGTTTTTTGCGCTCTTTGCGAACCTTTTCCGCCTGCACGCTGGAGTAGATCATCGTGACAATATTGCTCAGCGCGCTTGAAACAGCGTCTTTCACCAACTGCGAGTATTCCTTGTTTTTTTCCTCGATATCTTTAGCCCGGTTTTCGATCCTTACGCGCAGTGCCTTGACTTCATCACCGAGTTTGTTGTTGTCGATGAGCTTCAGCTTGAGTTTGATTTCTGGCGCCACTTCGTTGGCCAGTTGTTTGCCGAAATGATCGAGACGAACCTTGATACTGTTGGCTTCCGCCTGGCGCTCTTTGACTTTTTTCAGGACGTCATTCAGGTATTCACCCAGTTCATCTCGCTGATCCACCCTGATTTCCGGGAACTTGACGCCTTGCGCTTGGTATTTGCGCAGGTCTTCGAGGGTTTTGATGCCGTATTTCTCCACCGCGCCGAGTGCCACGATCTCGCTGAAAACTTCGTTCATGGTTTCGCCCATGACTTGCATGTAGCCTGCGAAGAGAACCAGCCGGTCATTGACCGTTACCAAGTTATTGCGAAGTGGCGTCCACAGGCTGGCATGGCCATGAATCAGCGTGAATGTCTTGAGGAAATCTGGTGGCTCCAAACCTTTGCCAGCGCCAGATTTATAACCGAGATACGCGATGGTTCGCGCAAGCGTCGTTGGCAGTGCCAGCCCTCTAAGTTCGTATTTTCTAATATGGATGATTTGTTCTTTGGTCAGAATAAGACCGCTGTCACGGGTCTCACCGTCAGCTGTTCCAACCGAAGAACTGAAGAGCAGCGCTGGATCGGTCGCGGCACTGTTTGCAATAGCGTCCATAGATGCAGTCATGATCATTAATCCTTTAATGATAGGAGTGTTACGTTGTGTGAGTGCATCAATACGTGGTTGAACATATCGAACGCACGCTGCGAAGATTAAGTTGCAGACAGTGGAAGGTCAAAGAAGAAAATAGGTCTTGGCTTGTAAGAAGTTTCTAATACTGATTGTTTCCAAGTTGTCAGGCCCTGAAAACAAAGGGGCGGCGGGATTGTTTGAAATATGAAGTTATCTAAACCTGCCGCAGGTTGTGCCGGTAAGGGGGAGGAAGAGAGTGCTTTGAAGGGGGATCAAACCGATTTCAGCAGACGTTGATATTCATCCTTGTCGATGTCGTCGCCCAGTTCGGCGGCGCGCTCGTGATATCTTATGGCCAGCCCCTGGATTTCCGGATGAGCGGCGTCCAGCAGGGTCTTGCGACTGACACGCAAGAAGTTGAGGTTGCCGATGCGTAACGCGGTCTGGAACCAGTGGATAGCCTGCTCAATGTGGCCATGATCAGCCAGCACGGCGGCATGGCTGAACTGCCCACGGAAATCTCCACCCTCTGCCGAGCGGCGATACCAGTCATGGGCGGCAGGCAAGTCCCGCTCGCAGCACACGCCTTCTTCCAGGTAGCGGCCCAGCATGTTCATGGATTTGGCATGGCCCAATTGTGCCGCCTTGCGGTAGCAGGCCAGGGCGCGGGCCTGGTCCTTGTTCACGCCGCGGCCTGTGGCGAGCAGGTTGCCGTAATTGTAGAAACCCCAATCAAGCTCGGCTTCGGCAGCCTGGCGGTAATACCCGGCGGCCTTGGCTGCGTCTGGCTCGCAGCCCCAGCCGTGCTCATGGCAACGTCCGGCCATGTTGGTGGCCATGGCGTGGCCGTTGCGCGCAGCGATTTGAAACCATGTCAACGCGAGGGCGGCGTCCTGTTCGATACCGGTGCCGTCCAGCAGGATCTGGGCGAGCAGCGCTTGTGCATCAATGATGTTTTCCTGGGCCGCGATCAGGATCGCTCGCGCCGCACTGGCCGGGTTTTCTTCCAGCATGGCGCGCAGTTGTTGGCCGTCGAGCGCGTCTTCCCGCCGCAGCGTCCAGTTCATGAGTCAGACCTCCACCCACTGGCGCAGCAGGTTGTGATAGGTGCCGGTGAGTTGAATCAGCGAGGGGTGATCGGGCACGTCGCGACTCAGTTGCTGGATCGCTGTGTCCATTTCGAACAGCAGCGTGCGATGACCATCGTCGCGCACCAGGCTTTGGGTCCAGAAAAACGACGCATAGCGCGCGCCGCGCGTGACGGCGTTAACTTTGTGCAGGCTGGTGGCGGGGTAGAGCAGCATGTCACCGGCAGGCAGCTTGACGGCGCGAGTGCCAAAGGTGTCCTGGATCACCAGTTCGCCGCCGTCGTAATCATCGGGGTCGCTGAAGAACAACGTCGACGACAGGTCGGTGCGCACCCGTTCGATGCTGCCCTTGGCCTGGCGGACCGAGTTGTCGATGTGGAAATCGAAACTGCCGCCCCCGGTGTAGCAGTTCACCAGCGGCGGGAACACCTTGTGTGGCAGAGCGGCGGACATGAACAGCGGATTCTGCCAGAGACGCTCAAGCATCGCTGCGCCGATTTCCACCGCCAGAGGATGACCTTCGGGCAACTGGAGATTGTGTTTGGCCTTGGCTGACTGGTGACCAGCGGTGATCTTGCCGTCCGCCCATTCGGTTTGCTCCAGCGCTTGGCGGATGCGCAGCACTTCCTCGCGGGTAAACAGGCCGGGAATGTGTAGGAGCATGGCGCAGCCACTCTGTATCGAAAAGGTAGCGAATGGTAGTGATTCTTATTGGCTGTGTAAAACCCCCGCGAGCGCGCGTGGACGGATGAGGAAGAAAAAGCCGTAAAGCGAAATTGTAAAGAATGTAAGTTTTATGCGAATAAAAATGATTCACATCTATATTCCGCGACCTCAACATTCCTTGGGGAAGGAAATCACTATGTCGCGCCAGTCTTTACAACCGTCCGTCAGTTCACCACGGCTCCTCGCTTCGGCGATCGGCATGGCCGTCACTGCCATGTCCGCATCGCAGATGGCCCACGCTGCCGACGAAGCTGAAAAAGCCAACGGCAACGCCATTTCACTGGGCGCGACCAGTATTACCGGAGAAGCTCAGGAATCCACCGACTACAAGACCGAGAAGAGTGCGTCGCAGAAATACACCGCTCCGCTGTCGGACACGCCACGTTCGGTCACTGTCATCCCTCAACAAGTCCTGAAAGACACCGCCGCCACCTCGCTGCAGGACGCATTGCGTACTGTGCCGGGCATTACCTTCGGCGCTGGTGAAGGCGGCAACCCGCAGGGCGACCGACCGTTCATTCGCGGCTTCGACGCTCAGGGCGATACCTACATCGACGGCGTGCGTGATACCGGCGCGCAGTCTCGCGAAATCTTCGACATTGAATCGATCGAAGTGAGCAAAGGCCCGAACTCCGCCATCGGTGGCCGTGGCTCGGCGGGCGGCAGCATCAACCTGATCAGCAAACTGCCAAAAGCCAATGACTTCACCAATGGCAGCTTCACCTACGGCACTGACCAGACCCGTCGCTACACCCTGGACGTCAACCGCAAGTTCCTCGACACCGCCGCGTTTCGCCTGAACCTGATGAGCCACGAGCAGAACGTCGCTGGTCGTGATGCGATCAACTATGACCGCTGGGGCGTGGCACCGTCGGTGACTTTCGGTCTGGGCACCGAGAATCGCCTGAACCTGAGCTACTACCACGTTGAAGGCAACGACCTGCCGGATTCGGGAATTCCGTATGGCTATAGCTCGAACTCCGCAACGGCTGTGCATGTGCATGACAAGCCGACAGACGGTGGCAACAGCAACAACTTCTACGGCCTGAAAGACCGAGATTTCCGCAAGACGCGTAGCGACATTTCCACGATCAGCTTCGAACATGACTTCAATGAAGACATGACGCTGAAAAACACTTTCCGCCACGGCAACACTGGCCAGGACTATATCCTGACCCAGCCTGACGACAGTCAGCACAACGTCAATACGCGCGGTACTGTGTGGCGCCGTGCGAACGCCCGTGTCAGCACCACCGAAACCACCACGAACCAGACTGATCTGTTCGGTACGTTCCAACTGGCTGGGTTCAAGAACAGTTACTCCACCGGCATCGAATTGACCCGTGAAGTGAGCAAGGTCAGCGGTTACACCTTCGCCAACCCGGCCAACAGCAACCCGGCGGCGACCTCGCCTGGCGGATTGGGATGCCAGGTCGGTGAAGTCTACGGCGGCACTTGTACCTCGCTGAGCAATCCGAATCCGGATGACGATTACACCGGCACCATCTCGCGTAACTACAAAGGCACCAACACCATCGGTTTCACCCGCTCGGTCTATGCCTTCGACACCATCGAGCTGAGCCCGCAATGGCAAGTCAACCTGGGGACGCGTTTCGATAACTTCGACACTTCTGCCAAGACCGACAGCCTGACTGCCGCGACCACTCGCAGCAAGAACAACAGCCATTTCTGGAACTGGCAGGCGGGTATCGTCTACAAGCCGGTTGAGAACGGCAGTATCTACACCTCGTTCGCCACATCGGCCACCCCACCGGGCGGCATGCTGAACGAGGGGACCGACGGTAACGGCTTGATCGCGGACGGCAGCATCGTGAGCAGCGATCTGGAGCCGGAAACCACCAAGAACTATGAAGTCGGTACCAAGTGGGACTTCCTCGATGATCGTCTGTCGTTGACGGCTGCGGTGTTCCGCACCGAGAAGACCAACACCCGTGTACTGGTGAGCAACAACACCTACGAGAACGCCGGTAAAAGCCGCGTCGACGGTGTCGAGCTGTCGGCGAGCGGCAAGATCACCGACCAATGGCAAGTGTTCGCCGGTTACAGCTACCTGGACAGCGAACTGGTTGATCCGGGCGCCAACGGCAACACCCGTACCAACACTGTGATCGCCGGTGCCAACCCGAACAAAGGCAATGAGCTGCCGAACACCGCCAAGCACAGCGCCAGCCTGTGGACCACTTACGACGTCACGCCAAAGCTGACCATCGGTGGCGGCGCGTTCTATGTCGGCCAGGTCTGGGGTGACACGGCCAACACCGTGTACGTGCCGTCCTATACCCGTTACGACGCCATGGCTTCGTACAAGCTGACCAAGAACGTCGATTTGCAATTGAACGTGCAGAACCTGACCGACAAAACCTATTACGACAAAGCCTATGCGGCGCACTTCGCCAACCAGGCAGCCGGTCGTACGGCGTTGGTGACCACCAGCTTCCACTTCTAATGAAGAAGCGGAATCAGGAAGCCCCACTTGCCTTTGGCGGGTGGGGCTTTTGTGTGTGGGAGGGGGGCGTGTTCATTGTGTAGCAGTCGGGCTGGGCGGCTGGACGCAGGCTCGCTTTTGATTAGGCGCAAAGGGCGTAGGAGTGCGGCCCAGAGACAAGCCACGCTCCTATGGGCTTTGCCTGGAAGCAAGGACGGCTGTTGTGTCCAGTCTGTAACCGAATAAAGAATCAGCCACGGATGAGAATGCATCCGTTTATGCGCATAATGCGCGTCGCGACGGGTTATCGAGGGGATTGAGGGTGTTGAAGAAAGTCCTGTTTCAATTGCATTGGTTCTTCGGGATCACGGCGGGTCTGGTGTTGGCCCTGATGGGCATCACAGGCGCGCTGTATTCGTTCGAAGACGAGATCATGGATGCGCTCAATCCCGATGCGCTGTTCGTTCAGCCCCGCGAGCATCAACTGTCGCTGGCTGAAATGGTCAGCAAGCTCGAAGCCCAGGGCAAGGACACCGTCTCGATGTTCCGCATCGAAGTCGATGGCGATCGGGCCGCTCAGGTGTGGTTCAAGCCTGCACCGGGTGAACGTCGTGGCGAGATGCATAACTTCGACCCCTACACCGGTGAGTTCAAGCCGGATGCGGTGGGGCAGGACTTCTTTGGTTTCATGCTCAACCTGCACCGCTTCCTCGCGGCCGGTGAATACGGCAAGCAAGTGACGGCAGCCTGCACCCTGATTCTGGTGTTCTTTTGCCTGTCGGGCCTATACCTGCGCTGGCCGCGTCAGGCGCTGAACTGGCGTGTCTGGCTGACGCTTGACTGGGCGAAGAAGGGGCGCAGTTTCAACTGGGACCTGCACTCGGTGTTCGGCACCTGGTGCCTGATCGTGTATCTGATGCTGGCGGTCACTGGCCTGAACTGGTCCTACGACTGGTTCAACAATGGCATGAACAAGTTGATCGGCGACCCACCCGTACAGGGCGAGCAGCGTCGCGGCGGCGGACCGCGCCCCGGCTCCGGACCAAAAGACGGAGCGCCCGAGCAGCCCCTCGTTGCCGATTACCCGGCCATCTGGGACACCATCCAGAAAACCGCAGGCCCGGACCTGAAAAGCTACAACCTGCGCCTGCCTCAAGCGGCGGGTCAGATGGCCACCGTGTTCTACATCCTCAAAGACTCGCCGCACCCGCGTGCGCTCAACCAGATCACCCTGGACCCGGCCAACGGCAAGCTCAAGGCGGTTTCGCGTTACGCCGACAAGGGTTATGGCGCGCAACTGCTGACCAGCAACTACTCGTTGCACACCGGGGGCTACTGGGGCATGACGGGCCGGATCGTCATCACCGTGGCGGCGGCGCTGATGCCACTGTTCTTCATTACCGGATGGCTGTTGTACCTGGACCGTCGCCGCAAGAAGCGTGAAATCCGCAACGCCCGTGGCGAAGTGGCGGTTTCAAGTGCCAGCGGCTACGGCAGTCAGGGGCCTGCCTGGTTGATCGGCTTCGCGAGTCAAAGCGGATTTGCCGAACAACTGGCCTGGCAGACGGCGGGTCAGTTGCAGTCGGCAGGTTTGCCGGTGCGAGTGCAGCGTCTGGCGGATGTGACCGAGCAAGACCTCAATCAGAGCTGCAATGCACTGTTCGTCGTCAGTACGTTTGGCGACGGCGAAGCACCGGACAGTGCCCGAGGTTTCGAGCGCAAATTGCTGGGGCGTCCGTTGGCATTGGACAAGCTGAACTATGCCGTTCTGGGGTTGGGCGATCGTCAGTACCCGCATTTCTGCGGTTTCTCGCAGCGTTTGCATGGCTGGCTGTCCGAGCGAGGCGGCAACACCTTGTTTGCCCCGGTGGAAGTGGACAGTGGGGACAGCGCCGCGCTTCAACACTGGCAGCAACAGTTGAGTGAACTGACTGGTTCGACGCCAGCCAGCCCCTGGAAAGCGCCGGAATACGAGAATTGGGTGCTGTCTCAGCGAGATTGGTTGAACCCCGACAGCGTGGGCTCGAAGGTGTTTTTGCTGGGCCTGATTTCAGCTTCCGACACCCGATGGCAGGCGGGGGACTTGATCGAAGTGTTGCCGCGTAATGGGCTGTTTGCCGTCGAGCAGTTCCTCGCCGGGCTGGGCATTGCTGCGGATACACAGGTCAAGGTCGATGGTCTGCATGAAACGCTTGCGCAAGCGTTGGGCGGTCGTCAGTTACCTGCCAACCGTAGCCACTTGGTCGGCTTGCATGCGCAAGCGCTGGTGGATGCGCTGGTGCCATTGGCCATGCGTGAATACTCGATTGCATCGATTCCCGAAGACGGCACGCTGCAACTGATCGTGCGACAGGAAGTGCACCCGGACGGCAGCCTGGGCCTGGGGTCTGGCTGGTTGACCGAACATGCGGCAGTAGGCGATACGATTAGCCTGCGCATTCGTCGCAACAGCAGTTTCCATCTGCCAAGTGAGCCTGTGCCGCTGATTCTGATCGGTAACGGCACCGGGCTGGCGGGGCTGCGCAGCTTGCTCAAGGCGCGTATCGCCCAAGGCGAACCGCGTAACTGGTTGCTGTTCGGCGAGCGCAATGTGGCTCACGATTTCCATTGCGGTGGTGAGCTGCAGAGCTGGCAGGCGTCTGGTGAACTGGCGCGGATGGACTTGGCGTTCTCCCGTGATCAGGCGCAGAAGGTCTATGTCCAGGATCGGTTGCGCGAAGCGGCCGATGAATTGCGTGTCTGGATCAATGAAGGCGCAGCGATTTACATCTGCGGCAGTCTGGAAGGGATGGCTGGCGGTGTGGATGAGGTGTTGAAAGCAGTGTTGGGCGAACACGTCGTGCAACGCCTGATTGAGCAAGGGCGCTATCGCCGCGACGTGTACTGATGTTGCTGTCCTTGTAGCAGTGAATCCGATTGATCGTTCCCACGCTCCGCATGGTAACGCCGCTCTGGACGCTCCGCGTCCGTTTTGGCGGTGACGCGGAGCGTTACGGAAGGCATGCCCACGCAGAGCGTGGGCACGATCATTACCCTCTTAAGCCACAAACTGCTCCGCGTAGTGGCAAGCCACCTGGCGGTTATCCACAGCCCTCAGCTCCGGCACTTCACTGCTGCAACGCTCGGTCGCGTAGGGGCAGCGCTTATGGAAGGCGCAGCCGCTCGGCGGGTTGAGCGGGTTGGGCAGTTCGCCGACGATCTTGATCTTCGGCTTCAGTGGGTCCGGGTGAATCGCCGGGGTCGCCGACAGCAGCGCCTGGGTGTAAGGATGCAGCGGACGACTGTAGATTTCTTCCTTCGGCCCCATTTCCGCCGGGCGACCGAGGTACATCACCAACACGCTGTCGGCGACGTGACGCACCACCGCCAGGTTGTGGGAGATGAACACGTAACCGGTATTGAACTCCTGCTGCATGTCCATGAACAGGTTCAGCACCTGTGCCTGAATCGACACGTCCAGCGCCGAGGTCGGTTCGTCCGCCACCAGCACTTTCGGCTGCAGCATCATGGCGCGGGCCAGCGCGATACGCTGGCGCTGACCACCGGAGAACATGTGCGGATAGCGCTGATAGTGCTCAGGGCGCAGCCCCACCTGCTTGATCATCGCTTGTACTTTCTCACGACGTTCAGCCGCCGACAGGCTGGTGTTGATCAGCAACGGTTCGGCCAGTTGGTCACCGATTTTCTGCCGCGGGTTGAGCGACGCATACGGGCTCTGGAACACCATCTGCACGTCTTTGCGCAGTTGCTTGCGTTGCGCCTTGGTGGCCCCCGCCACTTCCTGACCGGCGATTTTCAGCGAGCCAGAAGACGGCTCTTCAATCAGCGTCAGGGCGCGGGCGAGGGTGGATTTGCCGCAGCCGGATTCACCGACCACAGCCAGCGTCTTGCCCGCTTCCAGTTCGAACGACACGCCATTGAGGGCGCGCACGGTCGCGTGGGGTTTGAACAAGCCTTGGGATACATCGTAGTGACGGGTGAGGTCACGGGCGGTCAGTACGATCTCGCTCATCACGCCACCTCCTGATTCAGCGGGTAGAAGCAACGCACCAGACCGTGGACCTGTGGGTCCAGCGTCGGGCGCTGTTGACGGCATTTGTCCTGGACGTAAGGGCAGCGCGGCGACAGCAGGCAGCCGCTTGGACGGTCATAGCGACCGGGCACGATGCCCGGCAAGGTCGCCAGACGCTCGGCGCCCATGCTGTGCTCGGGAATCGCCGCCAGCAGCGCTTCGCTGTACGGGTGCGCAGGCACGTCGAACAGGCCAGGCACCTGACCCACTTCCACCGCTTGCCCGGCATACATCACGCACACGCGCTGCGCGGTTTCGGCGACCACGGCCAGGTCGTGAGTGATCAGCACCAGCGCCATGTTCTGTTCTTTTTGCAGGGCCAGCAGCAGGTCCATGATCTGTGCCTGAATGGTCACGTCGAGAGCCGTGGTCGGTTCGTCGGCGATCAGCAGTTTCGGCTCACCGGCGATGGCCATGGCGATTGCAACCCGCTGGCTCATGCCGCCAGACAGCTGGTGCGGGTAGGCTTCCAGACGCTGAGCTGCGCCCGGGATTTCCACTTTTTGCAGCAGTTCCAATGCGCGCTGGTGAGCGGCTTTACCTTTCAGACCCAGGTGCTGACGCAGGACTTCCTTGATCTGGAAACCCACGGTGTAGCTTGGGTTCAGCGCGGTCATCGGGTCCTGGAAGACCATCGACAGGTCCTTGCCAACGATTTGGCGACGCTGGCGCGGGGACAGTTTGAGCATGTCCTTGCCGTCGAAGCTCAGCGAGTCGGCGGTGACGATGCCGGGGTGATCAATCAGGCCCATCAGCGCCATCATCGTCACGGATTTACCCGAGCCCGATTCGCCCACGATGGCCAGCACTTCGCCCTTGTCCACGCTCAGGCTCAGGCCGTCGACGACCGGAGTGGCGGTGGCGTCGCCGAAGCGGACGTTCAGATTGTTGATTTCTAGCAATGGCATTCTGGCGTCCTCAGGCGGCGTTTTTGAGTTTCGGGTCCAGCGCATCGCGCAGGCCGTCGCCCATCAGGTTGATTGCCAGCACGCTGAGCAAAATGGTCAGACCCGGCAGGCTCACCACCCACCAGGCGCGTTCGATGTAATCGCGAGCCGAAGCGAGCATGGTGCCCCACTCAGGGGTTGGCGGTTGTACGCCCAGACCCAGGAAACCCAATGCTGCGGCATCGAGGATGGCCGAGGAGAAACTCAGGGTCGCCTGAACGATCAGCGGCGCCATGCAGTTTGGCAGCACGGTGATGAACATCAGGCGCGGCAGGGTGGCACCGGCCAGCCGGGCTGCGGTCACGTAGTCGCGGTTCAGCTCGCCCATGACCGCTGCGCGGGTCAGGCGCACGTAGGAGGGCAGCGAGACGATGGCGATGGCGATCACAGTGTTGATCAGGCCTGGGCCGAGGATGGCGACGATGGCCACGGCCAGGAGCAGCGACGGCAGGGCCAGCATGATGTCCATCAAGCGCATGATGGTCGGGCCGAGGATTTTCGGGAAGAAACCGGCCAGCAGGCCCATCAGAATCCCCGGAATCAGCGACATCACCACCGACGACAGACCGATCAGCAGCGACAGACGCGAGCCTTGAATCAGGCGCGACAGCAGGTCACGGCCCAGTTCGTCGGTGCCCAACACGAATTGCCATTGGCCGCCTTCCAGCCAGACCGGTGGGGTCAGCAGGAAGTCACGGTATTGTTCGCTCGGGTCATGGGGGGCGACCCATGGGGCGAAGATGGCGCAAAACACGATCAAGGCCATAAAAGCCAGACCGGCGACGGCACCTTTGTTTTTGGCGAAATGCTGCCAGAACTCTTTGTAGACGGAGGGGTACAGCAGGCTTTGATCGACCGCTGTGACAGGAGCAGGTGTATTCATGGTCGTGATCTCAGCGCTGGTGACGAATGCGTGGGTTGGCGAAGCCGTAGAGGATGTCCACCACGAAGTTCACCAGAATCACCAGGCAGGCGATTAACAGGATGCCGTTTTGCACGACGGGATAGTCACGGGCGCCGATGGCTTCGATCAGCCACTTGCCGATGCCCGGCCAGGAGAAGATCGTTTCGGTCAGCACGGCACCGGCGAGCAGGGTGCCCACTTGCAGGCCGAACACGGTCAGCACTGGAATCAGCGCGTTGCGCAGGCCGTGGACGAACACCACGCGGGCAGGCGACAGGCCCTTGGCGCGGGCGGTGCGCACGTAGTCTTCGCGCAGCACTTCGAGCATCGAGGAACGGGTCATCCGGGCGATCACTGCCAGCGGAATGGTGCCCAGCACGATGGCCGGAAGAATCAGGTGACGCAGGGCGTCCATGAACGAACCTTCTTCATCGCTGAGCAGGGTGTCGATCAGCATGAAGCCGGTTTTCGGTGGAATGTCGTACAGCAGGTCGATACGACCCGATACCGGGGTCCAGCCCAGCGATACCGAGAAGAACATGATCAGGATCAGGCCCCACCAGAAGATCGGCATCGAATAGCCTGCAAGAGAGATCCCCATGACCCCATGGTCGAACAGGGACCCTCGCCGCAAGGCTGCAATGACACCGGCCAGAAGCCCGATGATGCCAGCGAATATCAGCGCCGCAATCGACAGTTCCAGGGTCGCCGGGAACAGCGAAGTGAATTCGGTCCACACGCTCGTGCGTGTGCGCAGCGATTCGCCGAGGTCGCCATGAGCGAGCTTGCCGACGTAGTCAATGTACTGCGCATACAGGGGTTTGTTCAGGCCAAGGCGTTCCATGGCTTGGGCGTGCATTTCCGGATCGACCCGGCGTTCACCCATCATGACTTCGACCGGGTCGCCCGGGATCAGGCGAATCAGTGCGAAGGTCAGCAAGGTGATGCCGAAGAAGGTGGGTATCAGTAACCCCACTCGGCGAGCGATAAAACTAAACATCTTCTTGTGTACCTCATCAGCCGGTTAGGCGTATGCCGATTGGGTTCATCGGATGATGAACCCACCGGATTCTTCTTCTACTTCACCTGGGTAGTGGCGAAGTTATTAGTGGTCAGAGGGCTAATGTGATAGCCCTCTACGTTCTTGCGCATTGCAGTGAACATTTTGGTGTGCGCCATGCTGATCCATGGCTGATCCTGGTTGAAGATCGCCTGGGCCTGCTCATAAAGCGCGGCACGCTCGGCCGGGTCGGTTTTTTCCCGTGCCTGATCGATCAACGTCTGGAACTTCTCATTGCACCAGCGTGCGTAGTTTTCGCCGTTCTTGGCGGCTTCGCAGCTGAGGTTCGGCGTCAGGAAGTTATCCGGGTCGCCATTGTCGCCTGCCCAGCCTGCCGACACCATGTCGTGTTCGCCGTTTTTCGCCCGTTTGAGCATTTCGCCCCATTCCATGACGCGTATATCTAACTTAATGCCGACTTTTGCCAAGTCAGCCTGCATCATTTGCGCGCCCAGCATGGGGTTCGGGTTGGTCGGGCCGCCGCCGTTGCGGGTGAACAGAGTAAAGGTGGTGCCTTCCGGAACGCCCGCTTCTTTAAGCAAGGCACGTGCCTTGTCCAGATCGTGGGCCGGGTTTTTCAGCTGTTTGTTGTAGCCCAGCAGGGTGTCCGGGTACGGGTTGACGCCAACGGTGGCGTTGCCTTTGCCGAACAGGGCGTTGACGTAGGCTTCTTTGTCGAAAGCGATGTCGATGGCCTTACGCACCCGCACGTCGCTCATGTACTTCTTGGTGGTGTTCATCGCGATGTAAGCGGTGGTCATCGCGTTCAGTTCGTCGACCTTCAGGTTGGGGTCGTTCTTGATGCTAGGAATGTCGTCAGGCTTGGGATACAGCGCGATCTGGCATTCGTTGGCCTTGAGCTTTTGCAGGCGCACGTTGTTGTCGGTGGCGATAGCCAGCACCAGCGTGTCGGCCGGTGGCTTGCCGCGGAAGTAATCCGGGTTGGCCTTGAAGCGCACCTGGGCGTCTTTCGCGTAGCGCTGGAAGATGAATGGGCCAGTGCCGATCGGCTGGCTGTTCAGGCCGTCGAGCTTGTTGGTCTTGAGCAATTGGTCGGCGTATTCCGCCGAATAGATTGAAGCGAAGGCCATGGCCACGTCGGCCAGGAAGGGTGCTTCGCGGCGGGTCAGGGTGAATTTGACGGTACTGTCGTCCACCTTTTCCACGCTTTTGAGCAGTTCTTTGAAGCCCATGCTCTCGAAATAAGGGAAACCGACGGTGGATTGCTTGTGCCACGGATGGTTCGGGTCCAGTTGACGCTGGAAGCTCCAGACCACGTCGTCGGCGTTCATGTCGCGGGTCGGTTTGAAGTAGTCGGTGCTGTGGAACTTGACGCCTTTACGCAGGTGAAACGTGTAATGAAGGCCGTCTTCACTGATGTCCCAGGACTCGGCCAGCGCGGGCTCGATCTCGGTGGTGCCCGGCTTGAAGTCCACCAGACGGTTGTAAATGGTTTCCGCTGCGGCGTCGGCGGTCACCGCTGTGGTGTACAGCGCTGTGTCGAACCCTTCCGGGCTGGCTTCGGTGCAAACCACCAGAGGCTTGGCCGAAACGCCGACCGCGGTGCTGAGCAAAGTCATTCCCAGTGCCAGCGCGACTGCGTTGCGCAATGTTGCGAGTTTGAATGTCGATTTCAAGGAAACGCCCTCCGCAAGTGATGAAGCCGATAATGAGTGGGTGTTTCGGGCCATTAGGTTCTGTGTGAACAATGGCCCGAAACAACCCACGGGTCAGTGATTACAGGATGTTGAACGGAATCGTGGTCACCAGACGGAACTCGTTGATGTTGCCGTCAGCCTGGTTGGCGCTCGCACGGTGAGTGGTGTACGTGCCACGCATGGTCGAGGCCTTCAGCGGGCCGGACTGCATGGTGTACGAGGCACCGATGCCGTATTCGTAGTGGGTTTCGCCGTCCATACCGCGCACGTCATAGGCGGTGCCTTTGTAGTGGGTACCGTCGATGTCGAAACCGCGAGCCTGGTAAATGTTGAACTTCAGGCCTGGCACGCCGTAGTCAGCCATGTTCAGCAGGTAGCTCAACTGCACGGATTTCTCGTTCGGGCCGTTGAAGTCCGAGAGCAGGGAGTTGGCCAGGAAGATGGCGTTGCTGTCGTGGATGTAGTCGAAGTAGGTGTCGCCTTCCACTTCCTGATACGAAATGCTGAAGCTGTGCGCCTTGTGGGTAGCGGTCAACGACAGGGAGTAGGTGTCGTTGTCGATCGGGCCCATCTTCTTGGCGCCCGAGTCTTTGGTCTTGTAGTAGTTCAGGTTGGTGGAGAGGCCCAGTACGTCGGTGTCGCCCATCTCGTGCAGGAACGAGAAGTAGTACTGGTGCCAGAAGTCTTCAACGTTTGAAGCGTAGAAGCTGGTGGTCAGGCTCTTGAACGGTTTGTAGTCGACACCTGCGATGTCCACGCGATCCGCCTCGATGTTGGCGTTGGCGGTGTACTCGGAGCGGAACTTGGTCAGGCTTTGCTCGGAGCGCGGCGAAACGCGGTCGAAGCTGCCCGCAGTGAACGACAGGTTGTTGAACTCTTCGCTGAGGATGCTCACACCCTCGAAGCTCGACGGCAGCGCGCGGTTACCGATGTAAGCCAGTACCGGCGTGTTGAGCGACTGGCGGCCTGCGGTCAGCGTGGTGTTGGAGATGCGTGCCTTGACGTTGGCCAGGCCCAGTTTGCTCCACTGGCCGACGGCGTCACCGTCGCTGTGAGTCAGAGTACGGTTGTTGCGGCCCATGATGTCGTCGGAGTCGCGGTCGAGCGCGACAGCGTTGTACACGGCCATTTCGGTAGCAAACCCGACGGTGCCTTGGGTAAAGCCTGAGCTGTAATCAACGATAGTGCCCTGCACCCAGTTGATCCGGCGTGGATCAGAATGCGGGCTGCCGTTTTTGTTGTAGGAAAACTCGGCGCCGCGGCGCAGCAGTTCGTTGGAGTACCAGTTCTTGGTCGAACCGGTGATTTTCGAGTCTTCCAGGAAGCCTTTGGCTTCGCTCTGGGCATTGGTGGTGGCCAGTGTGGTCGGAACGAATTCCTGACTGGTCGGCTCTGCCTGTGCTGCTACGCTGGCGGCGAGCAAGGACAAGGCGAATACAGCGGTGCTGGCATTTCTCACGTTTTAAAGCTCCCGATGACATCTTTATAAAGGCCGGCTTTTTTGGGGTGGCCGGCTTGGGTGTTGCGGCCTTGTGGGCCTTTTTTTGCTCGTTCCGCGGATTGCGGATAAAGCCGTGCCAAAGATGAGGGTTCACCTGAGGCACGTGTTCTGGGGTTAATCGACGATGCTGACGCCGGAGAAGTTGTTGCGGCCGAATGGACTGACCTCAAAGCCCTCGACGCTGGCCCGCAATGGCTGGCTGACCGTCGAGTGCGCGATTGGGGTGATCGGCACTTGCTGTTTCAGGTAGTGTTGGGCCTGTTTGTACAGGTCGATACGTTGATCTTTGTCTGCCGTCGCGATGGCCGCCTTGACCAGTGCGTCGTATTTTTCGTCGCACCACATCGAGTAGTTGTTGCCGCCGATGGAGGCGCAGCTATACAACGTGCCCAGCCAGTTGTCCGGATCTCCGTTGTCGCCGGTCCAGCCGATGAGCGAGATGTCGTGTTCGCCGTTCTTGCTGCGCTTGAGGTACTCGCCCCATTCGTAACTGACGATGGTCGCCTTGATACCGACCTTGGCCCAGTCGGCTTGAAGCATTTGCGCCATCAGCTTGGCATTGGGGTTGTAAGGGCGCTGAACCGGCATGGCCCAGAGCGTCAGCTCGGTGCCCTCCTTGACGCCCGCCGCGCGCAGCAATTCACGGGCTTTTTCGGGGTTGTACGGCGCATCTTTGACGGTCTCGTCGTAGGACCATTGCGTCGGCGGCATGGCGTTTTGCGCCAGTTGGCCGGCGCCCTGATACACCGCGTCGATGATGGCTTTCTTGTCGACGGCCATGTCGAGCGCCTGGCGAACCTGCAAATTATCCAGTGGCGCGTGACGCACGTTGTAGGAAATGTAGCCGAGATTGAACCCCGGCTTCTCTACGACCTTGAGCTGCTTGTCCGCCTTCAACGCCTCGACGTCAGCGGGACGAGGGTTGTAGGTGATCTGGCATTCGTTTTTCTTGAGTTTTTGTACGCGCACTGACGCATCGGTGTTGATCGCAAAGATCAACTGATCGATTTTGACCCGCTTCGGGTCCCAGAACTGTTTATTGGCGACGTAGCGGATTTGCGAATCTTTTTGATACCGCTGAAATGCGAAAGGGCCGGTGCCGATCGGTGCCTGATTGATTGCACGAACTTCGCCGGATGCCATCAGTTTGTCAGCATATTCCGCCGAAAGAATCGACGCGAAGTTCATCGCAATATTTTGAATGAATGCGGCATCGACCTGATTGAGGGTAAACACCATCGTCATTGAGTCGGTTTTTTCAACCGATTTTATATTCTTGTCCAGTCCCATGCTGGTGAAGTAGGGGAATTCTGTCGGATAAGCGACACGAAACGGGTGCTCTTTATTCAACATTCGATTGAAAGTAAAGAGCACGTCGTCGGCATTGAAATCACGAGTGGGTTGGAAGGCCTTGTTGCTATGGAACTTCACACCCTCGCGCAGGTGAAACGTGTAGCTCAGGCCTTCAGGTGAGACATCCCAACGGGTCGCCAGTGCAGGCACGACACTGGTCTGGCCTCGCTCGAACTCGACGAGCCGGTTGTAGATAGGCTCGGCAGCATCGTTGTCAGTACCCGACGTGAATTGGCCAATATCGAAACCCGCAGGGCTGCCTTCGGAGCAGAACACCAGGCTTTTGGTGGCCGCATGGACAGCGGGAGTAGTGGCTAATAGCCCAACAGCGAACAGCGATGGAATAGCACGATGTTTACGCATGACAATCCTTATCGTCTGGAACTCGAATGGCCTGAATGATTCGGAAAACTCGCGGCAATCGTTTGCGCAAACGAAGTTTCCCGGACAGGAAAACCCGACCGACAGATAAATGGCAAATCTCAGGGCGGGGCCTGAAACGGTATGTCCGCCAAGCCCGACAGTAAAGACTTCTGATTACTTCAAAGTTTGTAGGAAAAGTGCATATCGTTAGTAGGCAAATTCTTAGTGTCGCGGATTACTCATCTAACGATAGTCATTTTCATGTATCTATCACGCACAGAACGACACGGCCGCGATATCAGAAATATCGCGACCGTGAAGTCATGGGGAGGTATTACTTGCCGCTAACGCTCACGCCGTAGAACGAGTTCAGACCGAATGGGCTGATCTTGAAGTCCTGCACCTCTTTACGCATTGGCTGGTAAACGGTCGAGTGCGCAATGGGGGTCATCGGAACCGCGTCCTTGAGCAAGTGCTGAGCCTGTTTGTACAGCTCGGTGCGCTTGGCCTGGTCGGTGGTTTCCTTGGCCTGGTGAATCAGGGTGTCGAACGGCTTGTCACACCATTTGGCAAAGTTGTTGCCATTGATGGCGTCGCAGCCGAACAGGGTGCCGAGCCAGTTGTCCGGGTCACCGTTGTCACCACTCCAGCCAATCAGCATCGCGCCGTTTTCACCATTCTTCGCACGCTTGATGTATTCGCCCCATTCGTAGGAAACGATCTTGGCGTTGATGCCGATTTTCTTCCAGTCGTTCTGGAGCATTTCAGCCATCAGTTTGGCGTTCGGGTTGTATGGACGCTGAACCGGCATCGCCCACAGGGTGATCTCGGTGCCTTCGGCCACGCCCGCCTTTTTCAGCAATTCTTTGGCTTTGGCGACGTCGTACGGGGCGTCCTTGATGGTGGTGTCGTAAGACCACTGGGTCGGCGGCATGGCGTTGACGGCCAGTTGGCCTGCGCCCTGATAAACCGCGTCGATGATGGCTTTCTTGTCGACAGCCATGTCCAGCGCCTGACGCACTTCCAGCTTGGCCAGCGGGTTAGGCTTGGTCTCGCCCTTGATTTGCGGCATCACGTTGTAGGCGATGTAACCCAGGTTGAAGCCCGCCTGATCAGGCATCTTCAGCGCAGGGTCAGCTTTCAGCGGCGCCAGGTCGGCTGGGCGCGGGTAAGCGGTGATCTGGCATTCGCCTTTTTTCAGCTTCTGGGCACGCACCGAAGCGTCGGTGGTGATGGCGAAAATCAGGTTGTCGACTTTGACGTCGTCAGGCTTCCAGTAATCCTTGTTGCCGGTGAAGCGGATGTTGGAGTCTTTCTGGTAGCTCTTGAAGACGAACGGGCCAGTGCCGATCGGCTTCTGGTTGATGTCTTCCGGCTTGCCTTCCTTGAGCAGTTGGGCGGCGTATTCAGCGGACTGAATCGATGCGAAGCTCATGGCCAGGTTCTGGATGAAGGCGGCGTCGACGGTGCCCAGCGTCATCTTGACGGTGTGATCGTCGACCTTCTCGATCTTGGTGATGTTGGTGTCCATCGCCATGTCGGTGAAGTACGGGAATTCGGTCGGATACGCCTTACGGAAAGGGTCGTCCTTGTTGATCATGCGGTTGAACGTGAACAGCACGTCATCGGCATTGAATTCGCGCGTCGGCTTGAAGTAAGGCGTGGTGTGGAACTTGACACCTTCGCGCAGGTGGAAGGTGTAGGTCAGGCCGTCCGGGGTCACGTCCCAGCTGGTGGCCAAACCTGGAATAACGGCGGTACCGCCACGTTCGAACTGGCTCAGACGGTTGAAAACGGTCTCGGCCGAAGCGTCGAAGTCGGTGCCGGTAGTGTACTGACCTGGGTCGAAACCAGCGGGGCTGCCTTCGGAGCAGAACACCAGATTCGATGCTGCATGAGCGAAGGGAGCGCTGGCGATCAAACCTGCGCCGAGAAGAAACGGAATGACCGCTTTTTTGAGCATGGTGGCCTCAGTTGTTGTCATTTTTTAATTGAGGGTACGACCTTTTGAGTCGATCCCGCGGATACTTATGCAGGCGCCATACCCAAAGCAAGATGCTGGCGCCAAACAAGTGTCAAAGAGTGGCACGAACGTACACGAATGTCGCAAAACTATAATTCCTGACGTGGTTAAACGTTTGCGTGTCGCATATCGGCATGTTTAGTGAGCATTTTTGGTGCATTCGCCAGTTGCGAATGCACCCGTTTGTATCTGCAGTGTTACTTCGCTGCTGTTTTTTTGTGGTGCTATTTCGCCAGACTCACCCCATAGAAGGGCGTCAGGCCGAACGGGCTGAGTTTGAAGTCCTGCACCTCCTTGCGCATGGGCTGGAACACTTTGGAGTTGGCGATCGGGGTGATCGGCACGTCGTTTTTCAGGATGTTCTGTGCTTGCTGATACAGCTTGATGCGCTCGTCACGCTGGCTGGTCAGCTTGGCCTGGGTCACCAGCTTGTCGTAACCGGGGTTGCACCATTTTGCGTAGTTGCTGCCCTTGACCGCCGCGCAGCTGTAGAGCACGCCGAGCCAGTTGTCCGGATCGCCGTTGTCGCCTGTCCAACCATAGATCATCACGTCGTGTTCGCCAGCCTTGGCGCGCTTGATGTATTCACCCCATTCGTAACTGACGATGTTGGCCTTGATGCCGATCTTCGCCCAGTCGGACTGAATCATCTGCGCTGACATTCGTGCATTCGGGTTCGAGGCGCGTTGCACGGTCATGGCCCACAGATTGATTTGCGTCCCTGGTGCAACGCCTGCCTCCTTGAGCAGTTGCTTCGCTTTTTCGGGATCGTAGGGCGCGTCTTTGATATTCGGGTCATAGCCCCATTGAGCGGGCGGCAAGGCGTTCTGCGCCAGTTGGCCTGCGCCCTGATACACCGCCTTGATGATTGCGGGCTTGTCGATGGCCATGTCCAGCGCCTGTCGCACCTTGAGCTGGTCCAGCGGTGGATGAGTCACGTTGTAGGCCAGAAAGCCGAGATTGAAACCCGGCTGGCTCAGCACTTTCAGATTCGGGTCTTTCTGCGCTTCTTCGATGTCCTGCGGGCGAGGGTAGCCGCTGATCTGGCATTCACCGGTCTTGAGCTTCTGCAGGCGGGTGGCGGCGTCGGTGTTGATCGAGAAGATCAGGTTGTCGAGCTTCACGTCGTCGGGCTTCCAGTAATCCTTGTTGCCGGCGTAGCGAATTTGCGCATCCTTTTGGTAGCGCTTGAAGACGAAGGGGCCTGTGCCGATCGGCTTCTGGTTGATCTCGGCGGCTTTGCCCTCCTTGAGCAGTTGCGCTGCGTATTCAGCGGACTGAATGGACGCAAAGCTCATCGCCAGGTTCTGGATGAACGCGGCATCGATGTTGTTCAGGTGAAAGCGGACGGTGTACTCGTCGACTTTTTCCACCTGTTTGATGGTGGTGTTCATGTCCATGTCGGTGAAGTACGGCGACTCGGACGGATAGGCCTTGCGGAAAGGGTCATCGGCGTTGAGCAGACGATTGAACGTGAACAGCACGTCGTCAGCGTTGAATTCGCGGCTGGGCTTGAAGTAATCGGTGGTGTGGAATTTCACTCCCTGGCGAAGATGGAACGTGTACGTGAGGCCATCCTCGGACACGTCCCATTTCGTGGCCAGTCCCGGTTCGACTTCAGTGCCGCCTCGTTTGAACTGAGTCAGGCGATTGAAGACCGTTTCGGCCGAAGCGTCGAACTCGGTGCCGCTGGTGTATTGGCTCGGGTCGAAGCCCGCCGGGCTGGCTTCCGAGCAGTACACCAGGGTGCTGGCAGCGTGAACAGCAGGGGCGCACAACGTGATCGCAGTCGCCAGAAGCAGCGGCTTAAAGGTGTTCTCCATGTGAACCTCATGCAAGTGCGGCAGTCGTGCCTGAACATCATTGACGGATGATAGAGCGTCGAGAATGCCGCACTGCCGAGTTTTACGACAAGCAGTCCCGCAGGGTCACTTGATGACTTCGAGCTTGATCAGAAGCGCGCGTGTCACCAGACCGATGAGCGTAAATCTCAGTACCACCCAGAGGGGCGAGTCTTTGTCGAGAAACTCTCCGCGCATGAAATTCAGGTACGCAAGACCATCTTTCTCCATTTGTTCAACGACTCTATACCCGGTTTCGGCGGCGTGGCGACGAATGTCCAGAAGTTCGGTTTTCGAGGCACTGCGACGAATGCCTTCCGGATTGCGCTCTGCCCATTCCTTGACCGGAGCGTCTTGCCATTCGCTGTCAGCCGGGTGTTTGAAAAAGGAGCGGGCGACAGCAACAGGATCAGCATGCGGGTCGCCATACCAGCGATCAACCATCGCCTTGGCGACATTGCCCACTGCATGCGCCGCAAGAGAACCGGCCAGTGTATGCAGTGGGTGTTCCGCATGATCTTTTGCCAGTTGTGAATGGGTCGGATTGGTTGAGCCGTTTTCATGTGGGTCCTGACCGTAGCGCGTCTGCCAGTCATCCACGTTGTGGCTGAGTCGGTTGAGCACTTCTTTCATGGCAATGGCCACCGCGTTGCCCGTCACCCCCGAGGCGCCTTGCAGATAGGCGGCGCAGCGCTGGAGAAAGTCAGCGAACGGCAAGCCGACCCAGGCGTCCCTGGTAGACAGGTATGCCTCGAAGATTTCCAGATACCGTGGATTGTGGTGTTCAGCCAGCAGAATCGACAGGATCTGCTCGCGTGTACTGCGATCTCCCGGTTTTTGAGGTTGGTAGGTCACATCCTCGATCGAAAACAGAATATCTCCCAACGTACCGCCAATGCTTGCCAGCGCGTCGCTGGGACCGAACATTCCGGTCACTAGTGGCAAACCGGCCGCGCAATCGGCTGGCGACGTCCAAGGCAAGACCTCGGCGTGTCCATTCTTGATCAAAGCGAGTTCGACGAAGTTCGAGTGCGCAAAAAAGTCTTCCAGCACATGCAACGCCGATCCGAACGCACGATAACCTTCAGGCCTGAGACCGTGCTTTATTGCAACCCTCAGTTCACTTTCCATGAACGCAATGGAACGCTCGATGTAGCGTTTCATGGACGTGTCGTAATCGACGTCCAAAAGTGGGTCACCATCCTGAACGACGGGTTCAAAATCGGGGTCGCGCGTGATGGGGTCGACGGCATTCGCGTTGGTTGTCCTGGGGTTGTCGATATGCTCGCTGGGCCGGTAGACGCCAAGTTTGTCGGGTGTGACGGTGTAGTCCTGTGCAGAGGCCTTGCGCAGATCGGCGAAGTGCTTGATGGACAGCACATCGACGATTTTCGTCAGCGCCTCACGTGACAGCACGTCTGGGAAATCTTTTGGCATGTCGACGGATCGAACGATTTTGGGATCGAGCAGCTGTGAGTAGTCACGCAGCCAGTTACCGAAGTAGATCGACTGACGCGCCTCTTCATCGAAACCATGCTTGTTCAGTACCTTTTCGATTTCCCTGTGGGTCATTTTCTGCTCATGCCCATCCCCCGCTTCGAAGGCTTCACGATTCGGGTTTTCATGACGATGATCATGGTCGGCAGTATTGGCGTCGTGGCGTCGGACGATGCTTTGGCGCGCCGCTTCCCAGCCTACGGAGATGTCGATGGTCTCAGCGTCCGGCGCGTACTGGCAGGTGGCAATCTTCAGGCGCGCACTGGTACTTGCGCCTAGGCAGGCCATCATCAGTGAAAACCGCGCGCCTTCTTCGCCCGACGCATCCTCAGCCAGAAGAGGGGAGGCGCCGTCGAGAAGATCAGTGAAGTCATGGCGCAGGAGGTTATCGATGTGATGGCCGAATTCGTGCAGCAGGACGTCGAACAACACATCAGAACGAGCACCGCTAAGTGCATCGCGGACAAGCTCGGGGTGGATGCGGATGACGCGCTGGCGGTTGTCGTAATCGCCCAGATACTCATCTGCGTCGAGCAGAATTGCGGGATTCGGGATCTTGCCGGCGATCAGGTCACCCTGGAGCGCGGCATAGACACATTCAGGAATGTCCTGGCTATAAACGCGGGCCATGGCGTCGGTGAAGGCGGACAGGGGCAGGTTCGCAGCAATGCCGGTCAAAATGTCCAGCGCGACCGTGCTCTGGATCCGGACGGTGGTTGAGGCGATAGAGGTTATGGCTTGAGGTTGAACAGTCATGGTCGGATTCGTCCTTGAATCGGAATGGGTCAAGTTTTAGGGGTCGACGGGGTGATCAGTTCCAGCAGTGCCTTGCCCCACGGGGTTGCGGAGAAGGCGTTCAGAAATGCCTGTTCAACGAGCGATAAATGCTTGTTGGCCTCACCATGTTGGCGGTCGAACATTTGTTCGAGGAATCGCTGGCTGTCCGCCTCCAATTGGGTGTGGAGCCTGCGCAGCTCTTCAACCGCCTTTTGGTGCACACGGTCGAGTTCTGTCCGGGACTGTGCCCGCTCCAGTTGATCAGGATTAGCGTCAACCCAGGTGCGTACGATCTCATGGTGCCAATCGGTGTCGGCGGGATGACAGAAAAACGCCGTCGCGACGGCAATGGGGTCGGCAGTCGTGTGGCCGTTCCAGTGGTCAACCATGGCCAGGGTCGTACGGCGTACTGCTTCACGTGCCAGTTGTGCTGTCAGATCGTGCAGCGGGTGTTCTGCGTGATCCTTGGACAACTGCGAGTGGGAAGGCTCGACCGATGGATCGGTATTCGGGTCTCTGCCCAACACTGTCTGAGCGTCGTCGATGCTGTCTCCTAGCCAACTGAAGACACCCCGCATCGCGCCGTTGTAGGCGTTCAATACAATCCCAGCCGGTGTGGAGATCAGCCAGCGATAGAATTTCAACGTGTCCAGCCCCCATCCGTTGGCGAGTTTGATGAGTTCGTCGCGCACGGTCAGAAGGGCATTGAAGACAGACAGATACTGCGGATTGGAATGCTCGCTCAGAAGGATCGCCATCAACTTGTCTCGATCAGAGCGGTAGCCAGGCTGGGTCAGTTCAAATTCCAGATCGGTGGTGGAGAACAGCATCTTCCCTAGAGGTGCCGCCAGACTCGCAATGACATCGCTGCCGCCAAACGTGCCGGTGACCAGTGCCAGATCGTGTCGACTCGCCGCTGCTGCGGTCCAGGGAATCACGTTCTCGTGGCCGCGTTGAATCAGGCTCAGTTCGGCGAAGTTCGAATGAGCGAACAGGTCTTCCAGTACATGCAATGCTGCGCCGTAGTGACGTAAACCTTCCAGCGAGCGGCCATGCTTCATTGCCTGTTGCATCTGTTGCTGCAGGTAGGTCACTGACCGCGATACATAGCGCTTCATCGAGGTCTCGGGATCAATCTCTGTCAGCGGGTTTCCAGGCAAAACCCAGGGTTCGAAATCCGGGTCTCGCTCTTTTGGGTCCGGGAAGGCGGGGGAGACGGTTAACGGATTGTCGAGGTGTTCGTGCGGCAGGTAGACACCGAGGCGTTCGGTGGTCACTTTCATCTCGGCAGGGGATTCCATGCGCAGGTCGATAAATTTTTTCGCCGCCAGAACATCCACAATATCTGTCCAGGCCTGACGCGAAACGATGGCCGGGAAGTCTTTGGTCATATCGACGCCTCGGGTGATCTTGGGGTCGACCACCTGTGAATAATCGCGTAGCCAATTGCCGAAGTAGACCGCGTCCACTTCCTTGCGACTGAAGCCGTGATCGCTCAGGACCCACTCGATGTTTTGATGCGTATGCCCTTGCGAATCGTCGCTGCCTGCTTCGAAGCCCTCCCGGTCGGGGAGCAGGTGCTGACTGTCGATACGGTCGTCAATGCCGTCCAGCATCTCCTCGATGGCCTGCCGTGCCTGTTGCCAGGAGACGGCGTACTCGCGCGCAGGATGTGCCTCCTCGTGCAGTGTCGCAATCGTGACCTGATCCTGAGCCGGGGCGCACGTCGACATCAGCCAGGCGGAAAAGCGATGCCCCTCTTCGCCTTCGGCATCTTGAGACAACGTTTCTAGTCCGACAGAGGGACGGCTGAAGTCCTGGCGCAAGAGATTGTCCAGATGATGACCGAATTCGTGTATCAGGACCGATAGCAGCTCCCAGTGATGGTCGGGGTGTTCGGTTGCCTTGGAAAAGAATGTCCGGTCGATACGGATAATGCGGTCCCGGTTGTCGTAGTCGGCGCGAAAGCCCGGAATGTCGGTCAGGAAGAGTGCAGGGGATTGCAGAGTGCCTTGCTGCAGACAACGCCACAGATCCTGGCAGGCTAGCGGCGAAATGTCGTAGCCAAAAATGTGTTGCAGGGCGTTGATACCGTCGGTTTCATCGAGGCGTTCTGTGGTCCGGGCCAACTGATTGAGGATCAGCGTGCTGTGCAGGTACTGGCGAGAGCGGTCAGCGCTCGGGTGAGCGGGGGCATTGGATGTCATGGTGAATTCTTCCTTGAATGATGTAAGTCAGCCTGTCCGTGTGTGGTGTGTCCGGAGCAGGCCTGCCTTCTGTGCATGCCACTGGGGCTTCAAGGTCGAATTTTAGGCGTTTGCGAACGCGAGAAAATCAGCCGGTTCGGCATGGCAGGTAGGACTAGACGGCAGGACCGGCAAGGTTTTTATCGAGGGCGGGCGTAGTACAAGTAGGCAAGTGCCGCAAGCGGCGTCAGCTTTTGGCTGACGCCGCATTGAATCAAGGTATTGCGATTTCGATCACGCCGTCCGCCGTGACGCTGACCTGGCTGGTCCCTGCTTCGACGTCCGGGGTCGGTGCTGCATCGGCGCGTGCCGCTTTCATCATCATGACTGGCGCGCGCATGTAAGGCTGAGGGTAGCCGGATGTATTCAGGTTAAGGTTCACCAGTTTGTAGCCGCTGCCGCCCAGTGCGTCGGTGACCAATTGGGCGCGAGCCTTGAAGGCCGTGACGGCGTCTTTGAGCAGGGTGTCTTCGCTGGCTTTGCGCGCCGGGTCGGAAATGGAGAAATCCATGCCGCCCATTTTCATGTCGCCGCCCAGCAGTTCGCCGGTCAGCTTGGACAAAGCCGCGAAGTCGGGGCTTTCCAGACGAAGCTCGGCGCGCTCACGCCAGCCGGTGATCTTCTGGCCTTTGTCGTCGTAGATCGGGTAGCTGTTACGACTGCCCTGGCGGATGGTCACGTCCTTGACCTGCCGGGCTTCGCCCAGTGCTTTGTTAAGGGATTCGGTGATTTCAGCGGCCAGCTTGGCCGGATCGGTGTTCTGCGATTCGGTGTACACGGTGACGGTCATCAGATCGCGCTGGACTTCCTGATTGACCTCGGCGCGGACGGACACCTGGTTGTAATGAACGTCGTTGGCCAGAGCCGGAACGCTGGCGAGAGCCGTTGTGCTCAAGGCGAGCAGGGTGGCAATGGGGCGAAGACTGAGCATGGAAAACTCCTTGTTTGGCAAACCGTCCGCTGCGCACGAGAAGTGTCAGGGCAAACGGATGCCCATGAGACTGTCATCCCGGGATCTTGTTCCGGTGGCGTCTGAGCTATCGCGTACGAAGAGCAAGAGCAACGGCCCGCATTGCTGTGGCGCTTTGACGCACTTTAGGGGCAAGCCGCGCCGCTTTGGTTATACTCGCCCGGATCCGCCTGGAGCGCTCATCAGGAGAGCTCATGCTCGCCCCCGTACAATTGACCTCTGCTACCCGCCAGAACCTCTGGCGTCTGACGTTCGTCCGTATTCTCGTCTTGGGTGCCCAAGCCGGTTCGGTGGGCTTTGCGTACTTGTTCAATCTGCTGTCCCTGCCATGGCTGCAACTGGACATCACCCTCGGTTTCTCGGCCATTGTCTGCCTGTTGACGGCAATCCGGTTACGCACTTCATGGCCGGTGACCGAGCTGGAATACGCCGTGCAATTGGCGTTCGACCTGTTTATCCACAGTGCGCTGCTGTATTTCTCCGGCGGCTCGACCAATCCGTTCGTGTCCTATTACCTGGTGCCGCTGACCATCGCTGCGGTCACGTTGCCATGGCGCTACTCGCTGATCCTGTCCGGCATCGCACTGGCGCTGTATACCCTGATGCTCGCCAATTTCTACCCGGTAGCGGCCTTCGCCATCGCTCGCGAGAAAATGCAGATTTATGGCATGTGGCTGAGTTTCGCGCTGGCCGCCGGTGTGATCACCTTTTTTGCCGCACGGATGGCCGAAGAGCTGCGTCGTCAGGAACAAATGCGCGCGCTGCGCCGCGAAGAAGGCGCGCGTGATCAGCAATTGCTGGCCGTGGCCACTGAAGCGGCCGGGGCGGCTCATGAACTGGGCACGCCGCTGGCGACCATGAGCGTGCTGCTCAAAGAGATGCAGCAGGACAACAAGGATCCGGCGCTGAGGGAGGACCTGTCGGTGCTGCAGGATCAGGTCAAGCTGTGCAAGGAAACCTTGCAGCAACTGGTGCGCGCCGCCGAGGCCAATCGCCGGATGGCCGTGCAGGAGCAGACCGTCAGCCACTGGCTGGATCAAGCCCTGAATCGCTGGCACCTGATGCGCCCCGAATCCACGTACCGTTTTCAGCGTCTGGGGCAGGGCGACGTACCGATGGTCGCGCCGCCGCCCGATCTGACCCAGGCCCTGCTGAACTTGCTGAACAACGCGGCCGATGCCTGCGCGGAAGGGCTGGAGGTGACACTGGACTGGGACGTCACGGAAATCAGCATCACCATTCGCGACCATGGTGCAGGCGTGCCGCTGGCCATCGCTGAACAGATCGGCAAACCCTTTTTCACCACCAAGGGCAAAGGCTTCGGTCTGGGCCTGTTTTTGAGCAAGGCCAGCGTGACCCGCGCAGGCGGCTCGGTAAAACTCTATCCTCACGAGGAAGGCGGCACGCTCACCGAGCTGCGCCTGCCCCGGAACGCAACAGGAGATGAAGCATGACTGACGAAACCCAGGTCGACGGCGAAGAGTTGCCGCACCTGTTGCTGGTGGACGACGACGCCACCTTCACCCGCGTAATGGCTCGCGCAATGGCGCGTCGCGGCTTCCGTGTCAGCACGGCCAGTTCTGCCGAAGAGGGCCTGACCCTTGCACAGCAGGATATTCCCGATTACGCGACCGTCGATCTGAAGATGGAAGGCGATTCCGGTCTGGTGCTGCTGCCCAAGCTGCTGGAACTGGACCCGGAAATGCGTGTCCTGATACTGACCGGTTATTCGAGCATCGCCACGGCGGTCGAAGCCATCAAGCGCGGCGCTTGCAACTATTTGTGCAAACCCGCCGATGCTGATGATGTGCTGGCCGCGCTGCTGTCCGAGCACGCTGATCTGGACACCCTGGTGCCAGAAAACCCGATGTCTGTGGACCGTTTGCAGTGGGAGCACATTCAGCGGGTGTTGACCGAGCACGAGGGCAATATCTCGGCCACGGCACGGGCGCTCGGGATGCATCGTCGAACGCTTCAACGCAAGTTGCAGAAGCGCCCGGTTCGCCGCTGAGCAGAGGAACGCCAGTTAAAGATTTCTTCATGGAAGATCGCGTGTGGCGTCTGGCACATTGGTGCCAACGCCACTAAATGCCTGCCACCGAGTGATCACATGAATCAAAACGCTGAGTATTCTGCGGCCAACGACACGTCCCGCGGCCAGTTTTTCAATAAGGTCTGGCACCTGATCACGCCGTACTGGCGCAGTGAAGAAAAGCGTATCGCCTGGGTGTTGCTGATCGTTGTGATCGCCCTTGTGCTGTTCGATGTGGCGGTCTCGGTGTGGATCAACAGTTGGTACAAGGATTTCTATAACGCCTTGCAACAGAAGGACCTGGCGGCCTTCACTCACTTGATGCTGTATTTCTGCGGCATTGCTGCCGTTGCCATTCTGGCTGCGGTCTATCGGTTGTACCTGACGCAGATGCTCACCATTCGTTGGCGGACCTGGCTGACCGAAAAGCACTTCGCTCGCTGGCTCGACCACAAGAATTACTACCGGCTGGAGCAGGGTGGATATACCGACAACCCCGACCAGCGTTTGAGTGAAGACCTCAACAGTTTCACGTCCTCGACATTGTCGCTGGTACTGGGGTTGATCAGCACGGTGGTCAGTCTGGTGTCCTTTTCGATCATTTTGTGGGGCGTGTCCGGCAGCATCGAAGTGTTCGGCATCGAGATTCCGGGCTACATGTTCTGGTGTGCGTTGCTGTACGCGGGCGTCGGCAGTTGGCTGGCCCATCTCATCGGGCGGCGGTTGATCGGGCTGAGCAACAAGCAGCAACGTTATGAAGCGGACCTGCGTTTTGCCATGGTCCGTATTCGTGAAAACGCTGAAAGCATCGCCCTGTATGACGGCGAGGCCAATGAGAACCGCAGGCTGACATCCCGTTTCGCGTTGGTCTGGGGCAATTTCTGGCAAATCATGGGCGTGCAGAAGCGTCTTAAATTCTTCACGACCGGTTATGGCCAGATCGCGATCATTTTCCCGTTCGTGGTTGCGGCTCCCCGTTATTTCTCCGGCAAGATCGAATTGGGCGAGCTGATGCAGATCAACTCGGCATTCGGCAATGTTCAAGAGAGCTTCAGTTGGTTCATCGATGCCTATGTGACGCTGGCGGGGTGGCGAGCGACGTCTGATCGTCTGCTGGCATTCCGTGATGCCATGGCCGAGAACGAAGAGCGGGTTTCGACGATTCAACTGCATCATGCGGGCAACACGCTGAAGCTTGAGCGCCTGACGCTGGATCTGGCGGGTGACCGACAATTGCTGGATCAGGCCAGCATCAACATCTCCGCAGGTGAGCACGTGATGCTGAGTGGCCGTTCCGGCAGTGGTAAAAGTACCTTGCTACGGGCCATGGGCGGGTTGTGGAGTGACGGCGCGGGCGAGGTGAAATTGCCAGAAGGGCGCTATCTATTCCTGCCACAAAAGCCCTATTTGCCGATTGGCACCTTACGTGAAACATTGAGTTATCCCCTGACGCCGGACGTTTATCCCGCCGAGCGCTTTGCTCAGGTGTTGGACACCTGCCGCCTGAGCCATCTGGTGCCGCGTCTGGACGAAAGCAATCACTGGCAGCGCGTGCTTTCCCCAGGCGAGCAGCAACGTGTGGCGTTCGCCCGCGCACTCTTGTTTGCGCCCGATTGGCTGTACCTCGACGAGGCCACGTCTGCCATGGACGAAGAGGACGAAGCCGCGCTGTATCAGGCGCTGATCGACGAGTTGCCTGGCGTGACGCTGCTCAGCATCGGCCATCGCAGCAGCCTGAAGCGTTTCCATCGTCGCCACGTGCGCATCGAGGGCGGGCATTTGCAGGAGCAGCCCCGTCCTGAAACGGTCATCTGAGGTCCGATTGAGCCAAAGTGCCGCAAAAACCTACGAAGTCGCCGGGTTTGTTATGTGATCGTACAACCCGGTGAGCTATGATGAGCCTTTCACCGTATTTAGAGATGCCTGTTGGATATGGAAAATCAGAGTGCTCCGCCTCGCGCACGTAGAAAGCACCGCAGCCTCGCGCAGGAGTTGGTGACCGAACTCTCCGAGCGCATTCGCAACGGCGAACTCAAGCGTGGCGACAAATTGCCCACCGAGTCCGCGATCATGGAAGAGCAGGGTGTCAGTCGCACTGTCGTCCGTGAAGCCATTTCACGCCTGCAGGCTTCCGGCCTGGTCGAAACCCGCCACGGGATCGGCACCTTCGTACTCGATGTACCCAGCACCAGCGGTTTCCGTATCGATCCGGCGACCATTGTCACCTTGCGTGATGTTCTGGCGATTCTTGAGTTGCGCATCAGCCTTGAAGTGGAGTCTGCCGGTCTTGCCGCCCAGCGTCGTTCCACTGAACAACTGGCCGACATGCGCGCTGCCCTTGATGCCTTGAATGAAAGCGCGGCCCATGCCACTGATGCCGTCGGTGCTGATTTCCAGTTCCACATGGCGATTGCGCTGTCCACGGGCAACCGGTATTTCACCGACATCATGAATCATCTGGGCACCAGCATCATTCCGCGCACGCGGCTGAACTCGGCGCGCCTGGCCCATGATGACCAGCAGCATTACATGACCCGTCTGAGCCGCGAGCACGAAGAAATCTACGACGCCATCGCGCGTCAGGATTCCGATGCCGCCCGTGCTGCCATGCGTCTGCACCTGACCAACAGCCGCGAGCGGTTGCGTCATGCGCATGAAGAAGCGGAGTCGCAGCGGGCTTGAGGTCGTATGACCTGATGTGAAGTCAGCAGGTCTGGTTCTGGCCGAAGGGCGTAGGCGTCCAGCTTGCTGACGATCCTCTGCGCAGCAGGAGCAAAACCTCACCACTCAGTACATCTGGCACGCCGCGTGCGCAGCCTTGGCTGCCGCTTCGCGCCAGATCGCGGGCGAGCCAGGCTCCTACGGCCTTTGGCCAGAATCAAGCGCTGTGGCGTCACTTTCTCAAGCCCATTCACCACTCGTCCCTTCCTTGGATAAATAATTCGCTTCCCCTATTGAGAGATGTCATTCCTAGTTGTACGATGACTTACGACATCAGCGCAGGTCTGGTGATCCATTCTTACAATTAGCTTCCCAGGGTGTTCGAATAATGAATCCACAAGAACTGAAGTCCATCCTCTCCCACGGTCTGCTGTCCTTCCCGGTTACCGATTTCAATGCCCAGGGCGATTTCCACCGCGCTGGCTACATCAAACGTCTGGAGTGGCTGGCCCCGTACGGCGCCTCTGCCCTGTTCGCCGCTGGCGGCACCGGTGAGTTCTTCTCCCTGTCGGGCAGCGAATACTCCGAGATCATCAAAACTGCCGTTGATACCTGCGAGAAGAGCGTGCCAATTCTGGCTGGCGTGGGTGGTCCGACCCGTCAAGCGATTCAACAGGCTCAAGAAGCCGAGCGTCTGGGTGCCAAAGGCCTGCTGCTGCTGCCTCACTACCTGACCGAAGCCAGCCAGGACGGCGTTGCCGCTCACGTTGAAGCGGTCTGCAAATCGGTCAAGATCGGCGTTGTTGTCTACAACCGTAACGTTTGCCGCCTGACCCCAGCGCTGCTGGAGCAACTGGCTGAGCGTTGCCCGAACCTGATCGGCTACAAAGACGGCCTGGGCGACATCGAACTGATGGTTTCGATCCGCCGTCGCATGGGTGACCGCTTCTCGTACCTGGGCGGTCTGCCGACCGCTGAAGTCTACGCCGCTGCTTACAAGGCGCTGGGCGTGCCGGTTTACTCGTCCGCCGTGTTCAACTTCGTACCGAAGCTGGCCATGGACTTCTACCACGCCATCGCCAAAGACGATCACGCCACCGTTGGCAAACTGATCGACGACTTCTTCCTGCCATACCTGGACATCCGTAACCGTAAAGCTGGTTACGCCGTCAGCATCGTCAAAGCAGGCGCGAAAATCGCTGGCTACGACGCAGGCCCAGTCCGCGCACCGCTGACCGACCTGACCGCAGAAGAGTTCGAAATGCTCGCTGCGCTGATGGACAAGCAAGGCCAGCAGTAATCGCCGACCTTTCGCAAAACCGCTGAGCGATCAGCGGTTTTTTGCCGTCGGGGCTTTGTTTTCGCAAGGTCCAGGCTTTCCCTTTTTGAGCAGCACTGCGCTGGCAAGGTCGCCCGTGCGTGAGTTCTACCCTAGGCACCACCGTGACAAATAGCTTCAATCGCGTCTGAATTTAGGGGCAGAGGCGAGCGGCACACACATAAAAAATCGTTTAACCCGCGTAAAAAAATAATGAGTGGGAGTTTTCGAACATGCAAAAAACCAAGCCGACGCACGTCCGCTATTTGATCTTGCTCATGCTGTTCTTGGTCACCACGATCAACTACGCCGACCGTGCCACCATCGCTATCGCCGGTTCCAGCCTGCAAAAAAGCCTCGGCATCGACGCAGTCACCCTCGGTTACATCTTCTCTGCTTTTGGCTGGGCTTACGTGGCTGGCCAGATCCCAGGCGGCTGGCTGCTCGACCGTTTCGGTTCGAAGAAAGTCTACGCACTGAGCATTTTCACCTGGTCGCTGTTTACCGTGCTGCAAGGCTATGTCGGTGAATTCGGCCTTTCCACCGCCATCGTTGCGCTGTTCATGCTGCGCTTTTTAGTGGGCCTGGCCGAAGCGCCATCGTTCCCCGGCAACGCGCGCATCGTTGCGGCCTGGTTCCCGACCTCCGAGCGCGGCACCGCCTCGGCGATCTTCAACTCGGCGCAATACTTCGCCACCGTGCTGTTCGCCCCGATCATGGGCTGGATCGTCTTCACCTTCGGCTGGCAGCACGTGTTCGTGGTGATGGGCGGCGTAGGTATCGTGTTCTCGCTGATCTGGCTGAAAATCATCCACAGCCCGCGCAACCACCCAATGATCAACAAGGCCGAACTCGACCACATCGCCAACAACGGCGGCATGGTCGACATGGACAACGATCAGGGCAAGGGCAAGAAATCCGGTGGTCCGAAATGGGACTACGTGAAGCAACTGCTGACCAATCGCATGATGCTGGGTATCTATCTGGCTCAGTACTGCATCAACGGCATCACCTACTTCTTCCTGACCTGGTTCCCGGTGTACCTGGTGCAAGAGCGCGGCATGACCATCCTCAAGGCCGGTTTCATCGCCTCGTTGCCTGCGATCTGCGGCTTCGTCGGTGGTGTGCTCGGTGGGGTCATCTCCGACTGGCTGCTGCGTCGCGGCAACTCGCTGACCTTCTCGCGCAAAGTGCCGATCATCGGTGGTCTGCTGCTGTCGACCTCCATCGTGACCTGCAACTACGTGGACATCGAATGGGTCGTGGTGGGCTTCATGGCATTGGCTTTCTTCGGCAAGGGCGTGGGCGCACTGGGCTGGGCGGTGATGTCTGACGCTTCGCCGAAACAAATCGCCGGTCTGAGCGGCGGTCTGTTCAACATGTTCGGTAATATCGCTTCGATCACCACCCCGATCGTCATCGGCTACATCATCAGTTCCACTGGCTCGTTCAAATGGGCACTGGTGTTCGTCGGCGCCAACGCGCTGGTAGCGGTGATCAGCTACGTGTTCATCGTGGGCGAGATCAAACGTGTGGAATTGAAAGACACCCCGACGCAGGGTGATTCACTGGCCAGCGAAGCCAGTGAACTTTCTCAAGCAAAATCCTGAGGAAACCGTGATGAACTTGATTCAACATGCCGACTCGCCGCGTTACATCCGCTTGCATGAGCGCGATAACGTTGTCGTCGTGGTCAATGACCAGGGCGTACCGGCGGGGACAGAATTCGATAATGGCCTGGTGACCATCGATAACGTGCCCCAGAGCCATAAAGTCAACACCGTGGACATCCCCGAGGGTGGGGAAGTGATTCGTTACGGGCAAACCATCGGGTATGCCCTGCAACCGATTCCGCGCGGCAGTTGGGTCAAGGAAGATCAATTGCGCATGCCGAGCGCGCCGCCGCTGGACAGCTTGCCGCTTTCCACTGATGTGCCGGGGCGTGGCGAGCCGCTGGAAGGCTTTACCTTCGAGGGGTATCGCAACGCCGACGGCACCGTCGGTACGCGCAACATTCTCGGCATCACCACCACCGTTCAGTGCGTCACGGGCGTGTTGGACTTTGCGGTCAAGCGCATTCGCGAAGAGCTGCTGCCCAAATACCCGCACGTTGACGACGTGGTCGCCATCACCCACACCTACGGGTGTGGCGTGGCGATCACCGCCAAGGACGCGTACATCCCGATTCGCACCGTGCGCAACCTGGCGCGCAACCCGAACCTGGGTGGCGAAGCGTTGGTGATTGGTCTGGGTTGCGAGAAGTTGCAGGCCGAGCAAGTGATGCATCAGAACGACCCGTCGGTCGACCTGAGCGATGAGTGGATGTATCGGTTGCAGGATTCCAAGCACGGCTTCAACGAAATGATCGAGCAGATCATGGAGTTGGCCGAAGTGCGTTTGAAGAAGCTCGACCAGCGTCGTCGGGAAACCGTTCCGGCGTCCGAGCTGATTCTGGGCATGCAATGCGGCGGCAGTGACGCCTTCTCCGGCATCACCGCCAACCCGGCCTTGGGTTATGCCTCGGACTTGCTGCTGCGCGCGGGCGCCACAGTGATGTTCTCGGAAGTGACCGAAGTGCGTGACGCGATTTACCTGCTCACTTCCCGCGCCGAAACCACGCAAGTGGCCGAAGAACTGGTGCGTGAGATGGACTGGTACGACCGTTACCTGGCCCGCGGCGAAGCGGATCGCAGCGCCAACACCACGCCGGGCAACAAGAAGGGCGGGTTGTCGAACATTGTCGAGAAATCCTTGGGGTCGATCGTCAAATCCGGCAATAGCGCGATCAACGGGGTGCTGGGCCCTGGCGAGCGGGTGAGCCGCAAAGGTTTGATCTTCTGTGCGACGCCTGCCAGTGACTTTGTCTGTGGCACGCTGCAACTGGCGGCCGGGATGAACCTGCACGTGTTCACCACTGGACGGGGTACGCCGTATGGCTTGGCCATGTCACCGGTGGTGAAAGTGTCGACCCGGACCGAGCTGGCCCATCGCTGGCCGGACCTGATCGACATCGACGCCGGACGCATCGCCACCGGTCGCGCGAGCATCGAGGACCTGGGCTGGGAGCTGTTCCATTTCTATCTCGATGTCGCCAGCGGCAAGAAGAAGACCTGGACCGAGCACTATCGTTTGCACAACGACATCACCCTGTTCAACCCGGCGCCGATTACATAACGCTCAGTGTTGATCCCTGTGGGAGCGAATTCATTCGCGATGTGATCGTGCCCACGCTCTGCGTGGGCATGCAGTCCAGGACGCTCTGCGTCCGGTGACGCGGAGCGTCACGTGATTCATTCCCACGCAGAGCATGGGAACGATCATGCGCGGACACGATCATCAGCCTGGACTCAATGCCGCCCATGCTCCTTATGGTGCGGATGCTCCCCGCAAAATCGCGCCAGCGTCAGCACGGTCCTGGTGATCGGCATCGCAATATTCACCTTCTCCGCCAATTCCAGCACTGCGTCCCCTATCGCTGCCAGTTCCAGCGGCAAGCCCTTGTCGAAATCCTGCAACATTGACGTGCGCACCGGTCCCATGCTGGCGCCGAACTGCATGAACGTCGCAGGCTCCATCCCCAGTTTTGCGTCGTATGCCGTCGCCACCTGCATCGCTTCGGTAAACGTCGCCAGCGCCAGATCTTTCATGTCCGGCAGGCCGTAGATCTGCTCCAGCGTGGCGCCGGTCACCACTGACACGGGGTTTGACGTCAGGTTGGCGATGATCTTGGTCCAGAGCTGATCACGAATGCGGTCGGTGCCATGGGCCTCGATGCCTGCGCTTTCGATCAGCGCCACCAGTTCGTCCAGACGTGGCGTCAATTCGTTGTTCAGCTCACCGAAAATGATGCGATACGGGTTGTGGGTTTTCACCACGGCCGGGGCCGAGCTTTGCGCGGTGATAAAGACGACGCAGCCAATGACCTGATGCAGATTCAGCGTATCGGTGATGCGGCCGTCAGGGTCGACCGATTCAACGCGATGGCCATCGAATTGACCGCCCTCGCCATGGAAATACCACCATGGCACGCCGTTGATCACGGGCACCACAACGGTATTCGGGCCGATCAACGGGGCGATGTTGGGTAACAAACCGCTCAGAGAAGGGGCCTTGGTGCAGAGAAAGACAATGTCCTGTTCGCCCAATGTCTGCGCATTGTCGCTGGCGTTGACTTTGACGTGATGGCGGCCCTGTAAGTCTTGAAGGTGAATGCCGTTGCGTTGCAGCGCTTCAAGCGTGCGGCCACGGGCGAAAACGTTCACGGGGCGCCCGGTCAGGGCGATCCGCGCGGCCAGCGTACAACCGATAGCGCCTGCGCCAGCGATGCAGATCCGCAAGGGGGCTGAATTCATAAGGGCTCCCGCCGATTGAAGTTGTTTCAGGTCGTTGCGCCATATTGCCTGAATCCAAACAAACAGCGAGGCCCCTGTGGGAGGGTGGTTTGCATCCGGATATGGATTTGCCCGCTGGTCACTTGCTGCCTCGATACCTGAACTTCACCCCACGCCCGCCTATCCTTATTGCATGCCTCTTGGAAGCGCTCTGGCCTGCGGGCCAAGGAGAAGTTCATGCGTGCATTGACGTATCACGGCGCCCACGATGTCCGGGTCGAAACCGTCGCCGATCCGGTCATCCAGGAACCCGATGACGTGTTGTTGAAGGTCACCGCAACGGCCATTTGTGGTTCGGACCTGCACCTGTATCGCGGCAAGATTCCGGCCACTGAACAGGGCGATATTTTCGGGCATGAGTTCATGGGCATCGTTGAAGAGGTCGGGCCGCAGGTCACCGCCGTCAAGGCAGGTGATCGTGTGGTCATCCCGTTCGTGATCGCCTGTGGGAGCTGTTTCTTCTGTCAGATGGAGGCGTTCGCCGCCTGCGAAACCACCAACACCGGGCGCGGAGCGATTCTGAACAAGAAGTCGATTGCGCCCGGAGCTGCCTTGTTTGGCTACAGCCATCAGTACGGCGGGGTGCCGGGCGGGCAGGCGGAATATGTGCGAGTGCCCAAGGGCAATGTGGGACCGTTCAAGGTGCCGGGCACGTTGGCGGACGAAAAGGTGCTGTTCCTGTCGGACATTCTGCCCACCGCCTGGCAGGCGGTGCTCAATGCGGGGGTGGGAAAAGGCTCAAGCGTCGCAATTTATGGCGCGGGGCCTGTCGGACTGCTGAGTGCTGCCTGCGCGAAAATGCTCGGAGCCGAAAAGATTTTCATGGTTGATCACCATGCGTATCGGCTGGCGTACGCGCAATTCACCTATGGCGCGATTCCGGTCAATTTTGATGAAGACGATGACCCGGCGGACACCATCGTGCGTCAGACGTCAGGCCTGCGAGGCGTCGACGCGGTGATCGATGCCGTGGGCTTCGAAGCCAAAGGCAGCACCACCGAAACCATTCTCGCCACACTCAAGCTCGAAGGCAGCAGCGGTAAGGCCCTGCGCCAGTGCATTGCGGCCGTGCGACGCGGTGGTACGGTCAGCGTCGCGGGCGTTTACTCTGGGTTCATTCACGGCTTCATGTTTGGCGACGCGTTCGACAAAGGGCTGACATTCAAAATGGGCCAGACCCATGTGCATCGTCATTTGCCGGGGCTGCTGTCGTTGATTGAAGAGGGGGCACTGGCCCCTGAAGCGATCATCACCCATCGCCTGTCGCTGGAAGAGGCCCCAGAGGGGTATGCGATCTTCGACAAGAAGGAAGAGGATTGTCGCAAGATTATTCTTACACCGGGTTTCGATAGCCGGGTGGATGCGTCGGCGAATGATGGGCAGTTGTAGCGCTGCGTTACCTTTCTGGGAGCCGGCTTGCTGGCGAGTGCGGCGTGTCAGGGCGCATGGCTCTGAATGACACAACGCTTTCGCCAGCAAGTCGGCTCTCACAGGGGAGTGGTGTTTGTTGAGGAAATATCACTCGGCCTCAGGAATACGCCGGCGAATGATGTGGGTAATCCACCAACCGCGAACCAATGACCATCTCGCTGATCCAGTCGGTCAGCAAGGTCGTGTACGCATGCTGGCTGGTGTCGCTGCTCAACCCATGATCCGCACCGTCGAGCAGCCGATAGGTCAGCGAATGGGCCAGGTCGAACGCTGTGCGATAACTCATCAATGTTGCATGGGGCACGTAGTCGTCCTGCTCGGACTCGACCAGCAGCACATCCCCCTGAAACTCCTTGCACGCCGCCAACGCGCGATTGTCCGCCGCTGTGACCGCCGAGCGCCGGTAATGGGCCAGCTTGTCTCGGTCCAGCGCCTGTTTGGGCATGTCCCAGTCAGCGTCCCAATACAGCGCGGGCACGCGCAGCGCCAGCCACTTCACCGGGCGCATTCCACTGAGAATGGTCGCCAAATATCCCCCGTAGCTGCTGCCGATCACCGCGATGGCGTTGTTATCCACCGCCGGGTGGCTGGCAAGTCGGTCATAGGCGGCCAGTAAGTCCTCCATGCTGTGTTCCCGAGAGACCGAGGCGCGCATTTCGTGCGTGCGTTCATGGCCGCGTAAATCGAAGGTCAGGCACACACAGCCCAGCCCCGTGATGTTCTTCGCCCGAGCGAGGTCGCGTTGCTGGCTCCCGCCCCATCCGTGGACGAACAGAATGCCGGGCATTTTCGCGCCGGGGGTGAGGATGGTGCCGGAAATGGTTTCGTCGCTGACGTGGATGTCGATGGTTTCACTGCGTACGGTCATAAGGCTGGACCTGTGTGAATTTGCTGATAAGACCGACGTCGGGATCGTCGCCTTCGTACAGAACATGGGCCTGAGCGGGCAGGGTGGCGGGGCCGTAGATTTCGTGACTGGACGCGCCGATGCGCTGCAATGAGGGAT
The DNA here is from genome assembly GCF_045764065.1 of Pseudomonas sp. Pseu.R1. Lineage (NCBI taxonomy): Bacteria > Pseudomonadati > Pseudomonadota > Gammaproteobacteria > Pseudomonadales > Pseudomonadaceae > Pseudomonas > Pseudomonas sp. Pseu.R1. The sequence continues at coordinate 4,710,799 of NZ_JBJGEE020000001.1, forward strand.
CCGCCGCGAAGGCCACCAGCGCCTCGATCTCCGCAGGGCTGGCGCCACCGATGCGCCATGATTGCTCCAACACCCCTGAGCAGACTTGCCCCCGCGCGTTGGTGCCATGAGCGATGTCGTAATTGCGGCGCGAGGCGAGGAAGTCGGGAAAGCACGTCAGTGCGGCTTTTTCATAGCGCATGGCCTGAGTCACGGAGCGACGCACGTCGTCGTCAAGGTCGAGGGTGAGCAGCGCCTCGTAATCGCCGCGCACCAGCCACAACTGCGAGCCCCCGTAGACCTGTTCGCCGTGGTTGTCTTTGGTCAGGCGTTGAGTGCCGTGGTAGCTGACGGTCATGCCGGCCACCTGAACCTGGCCAACGCTGTACGTGATTACGTCATGCAAGTCTTCTTCCAGCACCAGGCCCCATTCGCTGACCTCGGTCATGTTCTGCTGCGCGAGGGCCTGATCGAGTTCGCTTTCGGACGTCACCACGACCTGGCCACGACCCGCAGTGGCCAACACGGGTTTGATGCGCACGGGGCCGTCTTCAAGCAACTGCCGACCGGCGCGTCGTGCGTCAGCCTCGTTGAACACGCTAAAGCCGTTGAGCACCGAATCGCCCGCGTCTTCAAAAAAGCGTGTTGACCAGCCCGGTGGTTGAGCGGTGGCGTCTTTCAACAGGGGATGAGAAATGGCCTTGGTTGCCATGAACGGGAAATCGATCAAGCCGCCGAAGAAGTCATCGACCGTATGAATGCTCAGCGCATCGCCAGCTTTCTTGCCGATCAGCGTGTCGGACGGGATGTAATAGAGGGCTTGACCCTTGTGTAACGCCGGATCGTAATCACCGACGAACGTCGCCCCCAACAGCCCGGCGATGCGCTCGGCCAGAGCCTGCTGCACCACCACTTCATGGGTTGCCAGCTTCTTGTGCGTGGCCAGCAGTACGACTTCAGACTTTGCAGTGCTGCATGATTCGCTCATGGGCGAACTCCCTGTGCAACGCACGCCGCCGTTTGTGTAGCAGCCCGGCTTGCCAGTGGTAGCGACGTGGGTGACGCAGCCATCATCGACAGCGCTGGGGTGTCATCAGCTAAGAAGAGGCTCAGGCCACGTTAGTTCCAGCGAGGCTGATCAATGGTCGGCGGCGGGGCTCATTCCGTCAGCTTCATGATCGTCTCGAAGTCCGGAAAGCCCCAGTCGGTCAGGGGGGAGAGTTGGGATAGGAACGCCAAGTGCTCGATGATTTTCACTTTCTGTAGATTTTTCAACTCACTGGGGCCGCCCAAAGCTAAAGCAGGGAGGAATCCGTACATTTCGTCTGATTTGAGTGGGCCGAGTTTTTTTAGGGCTTTTTCGAACAGGTCATCGAAGTCGTTGTACTCAGGACTCATGGTTGTAAAAAAAGATCTGATTTTTTCATCTGCGCTGACTGGCGTGGAATCTTCAAAACCTGCTGTGTAACGAGCATATTTAACATTTATAGTAAGTAGGTTTTGCTTGGCAGCTGCCCAAAGATAAAGATCGCCGAATGCACCTCTAGCGATGACGTAATGCTTGTCCGGATCGGGAGTGCCAGAATCCAACAGCCATTGGTGTACCACTCCGTCGTAATCGCCAGGATTAACTGTCCAGAAATTACCGTTCGCGTAACCTGACCAGCCGTGCTGCTGCCAATAAGTGAGTAATTGATCAGGTAGCTTGTTTCGGTAAGCTTGTACCGTTGAATAAGCGACATCAACGCGGTTGTGTGACGGTCCCATGTTCTCGGTGAAGCACTCAAAATAAGCGTCCATAATGTCTCCTACTTGCAACGAGTTAATCTCGCATTTAACTTGAATTTGGTGCGCTGATTGGGATCGATCCTGGTAGCAGCCTCATCAAGCCCCTGTATTCTCCCTCGCCATTGTGCGCCTATGCTTGAATTCACCTGCCTGTCTCCGAAGTCCGAAATTTTATCTTTTCCTCCGGCAACCAGATCCGGGTTATGAAGCGCAGCAATCATATTCATTTTTTTTCGTGCAGCGATTTTAGCCATCTGTCTGGCTTCAGAAACTGATCTGCCTTTTATTCGTAACTCGCTGGCCAGACGCTCAATAAGATTTCTCTCCAGATTTTTACGTGCATCAATTGCCACCTTCGGATCACGCACCCCATCCCCCGCCTTAAACGCTTCCCGTCCCTTCAAATACTCATCCACCGTCAAATCATTCAGCCCGCCCTGCTGCCCGCCCAACTGCCGATCAAACTCTGGAATCTTTTTCTCTGGCAGGTTATCAGCGCTGAAGCACGGCACGTTGTGCTCGGGCATGCCCAATGGTTTTTTAACGGGCGGTTGTTCCTGCTTTGGGTGATGCGGGGAAGGCTTCGGCGCCTCCACTGAATCAATCCGACCGCTGGTCACTGGCCCGCGAGGCTGCAAATCCGGACGCTGTTTCAGGGCGTCTTCGTGTTTGAGCATCCACTGCCCGAGCTTCGCGCCTCTGGCGCTTTGCTGCATGTCGCTGGCGAGCAGCTGCGCCTGGCCACGCCCGCGTGTCAGGTAGGCGACGATGGCGCTGAGCAGCAGCGCGACCATGGCGACGTGGCCCTGGGCGATTTCGCGGGCGGCGCGGGCGACGACCATGGGGTCGCCACAGCAGTAGGGATCGTGGGGTTGCGGGGCGTCCCAGGCGATGTTGATGCCGCGCCAGTAGTAACCGGCAATTTTCGGCAAGCCGTCGACGAAGAACTCGGCCACTGCCGCCAGCCCCAATACGCCGAGAATCCAGCCGCTGGCTTTCAGAGCGATCGCGGAACCAGCGACAGCGCCGGGCACAGCGCCAATGCCTCCCGCGAATGCGCCGACTCCGCCGCCAATCACGGCGCCGGTCAGCACGCTGCCCACGATGATCAGCGCGGCCTGACTGACTACGTCGAGCAGTTCGCTCAGCACCTCGTCGATGTCCAGATCGGCGAAACGCTGGCGCATCATCTGCGCGGCCAGCGACAGCGCCTGATGAAACGCCATGCGCACCTGGTGGGCGCGATTGGCCGGGGAGTGCGCGGGTGGCCCGGACAAATGGGTGTGGCCGTCCGAGTGCTGATGGGTTCGGCGTGCGAGCGTGTCGGCGATCAGCCGCTGGAGTTCGAACCACGACGGGACGATGTTGCGAAAGAACACGTGGCCTCTCTGGCGCCAGCCTTGCCGGGACAAGACGCCATTCAAGGCGTGGGGGAGAGGGCGTTACAGGGGCGTGCGGATGCCCGGAAGGTGCTCGCAGTCTGTCGTGGGAGTAGGGTTTTTCTTACGCAAAGAGTTGAATCAAACGTGTGGCGAACGCCGTATCAACACCAGCCAAATACCGCCCTGGCATTCAACGTACTGACCTCGGCCAACCGCTCGGCAGAGACATTCATCAACGTCGCCAACGCCGCACAAATCTCTGGCAAATGTTCCGGGCTGTTACGCATGCCGGGGTACATCGCAGGCGCCATGTCAGGCGAGTCGGTTTCCAGCACCACGCAGTCCAGCGGCAGTTCGGCGATGACCCGGTGCATGCGCAGCGCTTGTGGCCAGGTCGGTGCGCCGCCGAGGCCGAGTTTGAAACCCAGTTTGATGTATTCCTTCGCTTCTTCCCGGCTGCCTGCGAAGGCGTGGACGATTCCGGCGCGCTTGAGTTTGAAGCGCTTGAGGGCGGCGATGGTGTCGGCGTGGCTGCGGCGCACGTGCAGGAGGGCGGGGAGATTGAAGTCGGCGGCCATCTGCAACTGGCTGTCGAACACTGCTTGTTGCCGGGGGCGGTCCAGGGATTCGACGTAGTAATCCAGACCAATTTCGCCGACCGCGCAAAGCTTGGGATGACCGGCGAGTGCGGAAAGCCGTTCACGTAGCTCCTGAAGGTGTTCGGGGCGATGCTCATCGAGGTAGATCGGGTGCAGCCCCAAGGCGGCGTACACCGACGGCACTTGCAGCGCCAAATCCCACACCCGTTGCAGATTGCGCTGATAGACCCCCAGCACCACCATGCGCTCGACGCCCAATGGCTGGCAGCGGCTGAGCACTGCCTGGCGGTCGGCGTCGAAGTCGTCGAAATCCAGATGGGTGTGGGTGTCGATCAGCGTCACGTATCAGGCCCCGTGAATGCGCTGTTTGAAGGTACGAACAATGGCATGCACGCCAGGCTCGTACTGATTTTGCTCAACGGCGGACAACGCCAGCGCCAGTGCTTTTTCCGCGATCAATTGATGCTGTTGGGCCATGGCGTTGACCGGCAACGGCAGGAAATCCAGCAACTGCGTATCACCAAAGGTGCCCAGATGAAGCTGATCGGGGTTCAGCCGCCGCTCGTGCAACAGGTCAAACACCCCCTGTAACAACACATAGGACGTGGTAATCAGCGCATCGGGGAAATACCCCAGCCGATCAAGCATTTCACCCGCCACACGCAGGCCACATTCGCGGCTGAAGGTCTCGCCGTGCTCGATGATGACCGAGCCTTTGAAACCCTCCACTGCATCCTCGAAGCCACTGGCGCGGGCCTTACTGACGCTCAATTCGGGGCGGGCACCGATCAAAGCGATGTGCTTGGGGTTGATCTCCAGCAGGCTGCGGGTCAGTTGCTGGCTGGCGTCGTGGTCGTCGCTGACGACGGAGCAGAAATGAGCCGGGTCCATTTCCCGGTCGATGGCGATGACCGGGATGCCATGCTGTTGCAGGTCTCGGTAGCTGTCATCGCTGGCGGGCAGGCAACTGGCGACGAACAGGGCGTCACAGCGGCGGGCGCGGAATAACTGCATGAGCTGCAACTCGCTGACCGGATCGTCGTCGGAACTGGCGATCAGCAACTGGTAGCCCCGGGCGCGAGCGCCTTGTTCCAACTGCTTGGCGATGCGCGCGTAACTGGGGTTTTCCAGGTCCGGCAGAATGAAGCCCAAGGTGCGGGTATGACGGCTGCGCAATCCGGCCGCCTGTGGGTTGGGCCGGAAATCATGAGCCTGGACCACCGCACGCACGCGCTCGACCGTCGCATTGCTGATGCGCTGTTGCTCGGCCTTGCCGTTGATCACGTAGCTGGCGGTGGTCACGGACACACCGGCCAGACGCGCAATATCGCTGAGTTTCAAACGGACCTTCCTTTTATTCTTTGGCTCGGACGAAATGCGTTCGGGATTTTCACCGATTCGCGGCCATCATTACAGCAGACCATGGTGGGAAGTGACGGGTTTAAGTTTTTTAGGACGTCTCCTACAGCATTTGATCGGATGAGCTTCAAACGTTGAAGATTATCGAGTAACGTGCCCACCATTCTAGATGAAACGATTCAGCAAGCTATTTTCTTGCTGTAATCGGGCAAAACCGTTGGTCTACAACAAGAATCAGGCGCGTCTGCGCCGCACAGGAGAACGCGATGCTCGAACTGACCGTTGAGCAAATTTCCATGGGCCAGTCGGCTGTGGATAAACCCGCCGCATTGCAATTGCTCGCTGATCGTCTGGTAGCCGACGGCCTGGTCGCGCCGGGTTATCTGCATGGCCTGCAATCCCGCGAACAGCAGGGCTCGACCTTTCTGGGGCAAGGCATCGCGATTCCCCATGGCACGCCACAGACGCGCGACCAGGTGCATGCCACAGGCGTGCGCCTGATGCAGTTTCCACAGGGTGTTGATTGGGGCGACGGGCAGATTGTTTATCTGGCCATCGGCATTGCCGCCAAATCCGACGAACACTTGCGTCTGCTGCAACTGCTGACCCGCGCCCTCGGTGAGACCGATCTGGGCGAAGCGCTGCGTCAGGCGAAAAGTCCCGAGTCATTGCTCAAACTGCTGCAAGGCGCGCCGCAGGAGTTGGCGCTGGACGCACAGATGATCAGCCTCGGCGCGTCGGTGGATGACTTCGAAGAACTGGTTTGGCGCGGCGCGCGTCTGCTGCGTCGCGCCGAATGCGTGAGCAACGGATTCGCGGCGGTATTGCAGCAGGTGGACGCCCTGCCGTTGGGCGAAGGCTTGTGGTGGCTGCACAGCGAGCAAATGGTCAACAAACCGGGCCTTGCGTTCGTTACCCCCGACAAACCGATGCGTCATTTGGGGCAGCCACTGAACGGGCTGTTTTGCCTCGCCAGTCTGGGCGAATCCCATCAGGCGTTGCTCGAACGTTTGTGCGCGTTGCTCATCGAAGGTCGCGGCCACGAGCTGGGCCAGGCCACCAGCAGCCGCGCGGTGCTTCAGGCGTTGGGCGGTGACGTGCCACCGGACTGGCCGAGCGAACGTATCGCGCTGGCCAACGCCCACGGTTTGCACGCGCGCCCGGCGAAAATTCTCGCGCAACTGGCCAAGAACTTTGAAGGCGATGTGCGCGTGCGCGTGCTCGACAGCACTGAAAATCCGGTGTCGGCCAAGAGCCTGAGTAAATTGTTGAGCCTGGGCGTGCGTCGCGGACAGGTGCTGGAGTTTATCGCCGAGCCTTCGATTGCCAACGATGCGTTGCCAGCGTTGATTGCCGCGGTGCGTGAAGGCTTGGGCGAAGACATTGAGCCATTGCCCACGGAACACGCACCATCGCCTATCGCTGCTATGGTGGAAAAAGCCCTGAGCGCGCCGATCGCCGGGGCACAGGTTCACGCTGTGCCTGCTTCGCCGGGCATCGCCACGGGGCCGGCCCACGTTCATGTCTTGCCGGTGATCGAGTACCCGTTGCGTGGCGAATCCCACCGGGCAGAGCGCGAACGTCTGCATGGCGCGCTGGTGCAGGTGCGCGAGGACATTGGCCGGTTGATTCAGCGAAGCACCGCCAAAGCGATTCGCGAGATTTTCGTCACCCACCAGGAAATGCTCGACGACCCCGAGTTGGTCGATGAAGTCTCGCAGCGCCTCAAAGACGGGGAAAGTGCAGCGGCCGCTTGGGCCCATGTGGTCGAAGCGGCGGCGAAACAGCAGGAACAACTCAATGACCCGCTGTTGGCTGAGCGTGCCGCTGACCTGCGTGATGTCGGTCGTCGAGTGCTGGCGCAAATTTGCGGTGTCGAGGATCTGGTCGAACCGGAAGAACCTTACATTCTGGTGATGGATGAAGTCGGCCCCTCGGACGTGGCGCGCCTTGATCCCGCCCGCGTTGCCGGGATTCTCACCGCCCGTGGCGGCGCTACGGCCCACAGCGCCATCGTCGCCCGTGCGTTGGGCATTCCAGCGCTGGTGGGGGCGGGCGATGCGGTGCTGTTGATCAAATCCGGGACCGTGTTGTTGATCGACGGCCAGCGCGGGCGTCTGGATGTCGCGCCTGATGAGCAGACGTTGCAACGCGCGTTGCTTGACCGCGACACGCGCGAACTGCGCCTGAAAGCAGCGGCGGCCCTGCGCATGGAGCCGGCGATCACCCAGGACGGCCATGCCGTCGAGGTATTCGCCAATATCGGCGACAGCACCGGCACGTCTGGCGCTGTGGAACAGGGCGCTGAAGGCATTGGCCTGTTGCGCACCGAATTGCTGTTCATGGCCCACAGTTCCGCGCCCGATGAGGCCACGCAAGAAGCCGAGTACCGCCGCGTGATGGACGACCTCAAGGGCCGTCCACTGGTGGTGCGCACTCTCGATGTGGGGGGCGATAAACCGCTGCCTTACTGGCCCATCGACCAAGAAGAAAACCCCTTCCTCGGCGTGCGCGGCATTCGTCTGACCCTGCAACGTCCGGACGTCATGGAAAGTCAGTTGCGCGCCTTGTTGCGCGCCGCCGATGGCCGCCCGTTGCGCATCATGTTCCCCATGGTCGGCACGGTTGAAGAATGGCGTCAGGCGCGGGACATGACCGCGCGCCTGTTTCAGGAAATCCCGGTTGCGGATCTGCAACTGGGGATCATGATCGAAGTGCCCTCAGCCGCGTTGTTGGCGCCAGTGTTGGCCAAAGAGGTCGATTTTTTCAGCGTCGGGACCAACGACCTGACGCAATACACCTTGGCCATCGACCGTGGTCACCCGACGTTGTCTGTCCAGGCCGATGGCCTGCATCCCGCTGTGTTGCAACTGATCGACATCACTGTGCGTGCGGCCCATGCCCACGGCAAGTGGGTCGGTGTGTGTGGTGAGTTGGCCGCAGACCCGCAGGCGGTGCCGGTACTGGTCGGTTTGGGTGTGGATGAATTGAGTGTCGCGGCGCGCAGCATTGGCGAGGTCAAAGCCTGCGTTCGCGAGTTGAATCTGACCGGTGCCCGGCAGTTGGCGCAAAACGCGCTGGCGGTGGGTACTGCTGCTGAAGTACGTGGCCTCGTGGAGGGGCTGTGTGTGGAGAAGCTGTGATGGCAAAAATTCTGACATTGACCATGAACCCGGCGCTGGACCTGACCGTCCAGTTGGGGCCTTTGCAGGTCGGCCAGGTCAACCGCAGCGAATGCATGCTCAGCCACGCGGCGGGCAAGGGCCTCAACGTGGCGCAAGTGTTGGCGGATCTCGGCCATGAACTGACCGTTGCTGGATTTCTGGGTGTCGACAATCAGCAGCCCTTTGAAGCGCTGTTCGAGAAGCGTGGTTTCGTTGACGAATTCGTCCGCGTAGCCGGGGAGACGCGCAGCAATATCAAACTGGCGGAAAGCAGCGGCCGGATCACCGATTTGAACGGCCCCGGTCCTGAAGTCAGCGCGCAGGCGCAGCAGGCCTTGGCGGCGCGGGTCGAGCAGATTGCGGGCGACTTCGACGCTGTGGTGGTGGCGGGCAGTTTGCCTCGGGGCGTTGATCCACAGTGGCTGAAAACGCTACTGCTCATGCTCACCGAAAAGGGATTGAAGGTCGCACTGGACAGCAGCGGCGCAGCCTTGCGCGCCGGGCTTGAAGCCTCGCCATGGCTGATCAAACCCAACACTGAAGAGCTGGCGGATGCGCTGGACGCGCCGATCATTTCCATCGCCGCTCAAGCCGAGGCCGCGAAGGCTCTGCATCAGCGAGGCATCGAACATGTGGTGATTTCCCAAGGCTCTGAGGGCGTGCACTGGTTCAGCCCTGACGTGGCGTTGCAGGCGTTGCCGCCGAAGGTCACGGTCGCGAGCACGGTGGGGGCGGGGGACTCGCTGTTGGCGGGTATGGTTCATGGGCTGCTCAGTGGCCAAAAACCTGAGCAGGTGCTACGCACTGCCACGGCGATTGCGGCGATGGCCGTGACCCAGATCGGCTTTGGCATCAACGACGCGACGCAGCTCAAACGGCTGGAAAGCGGCGTCAATGTACGCGCCATGACCGAACGCTCCAGGATCGAAGAATAAGAGAGGAAGTGTGATGAAGTTAGCCATTGTCACGGCTTGCCCGAACGGCAAGATCAGCAGTGTCCTCAGCGCTCGCCTGCTGGAGGCGGCGGCGCAGCGTCGCGGCTGGAGCACCTGCGTTGAAGTGCACGATCCGCGTCATCCTGAAACACAACTGTCTGCCGCTGACATTGAGAGCGCCGACTGGGTGCTGGTGGTCAACACCGGGCCGCTGGACCTGAGCCGTTTTGCGGGTAAGCGCGTGCACCAATCCACGCCGTCGCAAGCGTTGCAGGACATCGACACGTTCATGCATTCGGCCCATGAACTGGCGAAAGTTCATGTCGTCAGCGAGAAGGCGGGCGCGCCTGTTGCCGATAAAACGCCGCGTCTGGTGGCGGTCACCGCCTGCCCAACCGGGGTCGCGCATACCTTCATGGCCGCCGAAGCCATTCAGCAGGCCGCGAAGAAGCTCGGCTACGACCTGCAAGTGGAAACCCAAGGCTCGGTGGGCGCACGCAACCCGCTCACCGCCCAGGCAATTGCCGACGCTGACGTAGTGTTGCTCGCCGCTGACATCGAAGTCGCCACCGAGCGTTTTGCCGGTAAGCGCATCTATCGCTGCGGCACCGGTATCGCACTGAAACAATCCGAAGCCACGCTGAAAAAGGCGCTGGCGGAAGGTGAAATCGAATCTTCTGCAACAACCTCGAAAGCTCCGGCGAAGAAAGAGAAAACCGGCGTTTACAAACACCTGCTCACCGGCGTGTCGTTCATGCTGCCGATGGTGGTGGCGGGCGGTCTGCTGATTGCCCTGTCGTTTGTGTTCGGCATCACCGCGTTCAAGGAGCAGGGCACGCTGGCGGCGGCGTTGATGCAGATCGGTGGCGATGCTGCGTTCAAGTTGATGGTGCCTTTACTGGCGGGTTACATCGCCTATTCCATCGCCGACCGTCCGGGGCTTGCGCCCGGCATGATCGGCGGGCTGTTGGCGAGTACGTTGGGGGCCGGTTTCATCGGCGGCATCGTCGCAGGCTTTCTGGCGGGTTACAGCGCGGCAGCGATCAATCGTTACGCGAAGCTGCCTACCAGTGTCGAAGCGCTGAAGCCGATTCTGATCATCCCGCTGCTGGCGAGTCTGTTCACCGGCCTTGTGATGATCTACGTGGTCGGTAAGCCGGTGGCCGGCATGCTCGAAGGGCTGACCCATTTCCTCGACAGCATGGGCACCACCAACGCGATTCTGTTGGGCGTGTTACTCGGCGCGATGATGTGCGTCGACCTCGGCGGGCCGATCAACAAAGCGTCTTATGCATTTTCGGTCGGGCTGTTGGCGTCGCAAAGTTATGCGCCGATGGCCGCTGCGATGGCAGCGGGTATGGTGCCGCCGATTGGCATGGGTATCGCTGCGCTGATCGCTCGTCGCAAGTTTGCACAGAGCGAGCGCGAGGCGGGGAAAGCGGCCTTCGTACTGGGCCTGTGCTTCATTTCGGAAGGCGCGATTCCATTCGCCGCCAAAGACCCGCTGCGGGTGATTCCGGCGAGCATCGTCGGTGGTGCACTGACCGGTGCGCTGTCGATGTTCTTCGGCTGCAAACTGATGGCGCCCCATGGCGGGCTGTTCGTGCTGCTGATCCCGAATGCCATGAACCATGCGTTGCTGTATTTGCTGGCGATTGTTGCGGGCAGTGTGGTGACGGGGGTTGTTTATGCGGTGCTGAAACGGCCTGAGGTCGTTGAGCTGGATGCGGTGCCTGCGGGGGCTTGATTCAATAGCGCCGATCACCGCTGTAGGAGTGAGCTTGCTCGCGATGGCGTCGTGTCAGACAAGTTGATGTTGAATGACACAACGCCATCGCGAGCAAGCTCACTCCTACAGGTTCCGTGTGTCCTGTCACATTCACCCAACATTGCATTGCTAGGTTCCTCTCTTCGCCATTCGCCTAAGAGGAACAAAAATGACTCAGTTTGACCCGACTCGCCGTCGCATCATTCAAGCCGCTGGCGCAGGCCTGCTCCTGCCGGGCCTGGCGCCTGCGGTCATTGCTTCGGTCAAGGATCGTCCGAAGATGACCGATGGCGTACAGTCCGGCGACCTGCTGGGCGACTGCGCCATGGTCTGGAGCCGCAGTGATCGTCCCTCGCGCATGGTCGTGGAATGGGACACCCGCAGCATGTTCACCAACCCGCGTCGAGCCGTTTCTCTGCTGGCCGATCAACGCACCGACTTCACCGCTCGCGTCGAACTGACCGGCCTGCCCACCGACCAAGCCATTTTCTATCGGGTGTTCTTCGAAGACGCCCAGACCGGTGTTGCCAGCGAACCCTGGTTCGGCCATCTGCGCAGCGTGCCGCAAACCCGCCGTGACATTCGCTTCGTGTGGAGCGGCGACACCGTGGGCCAAGGCTTCGGCATCAACCCGGATATCGGCGGCATGCGCATCTATGAAGCCATGCGCCTGCGCTTGCCGGACTTCTTCATCCACAGCGGCGACACTATTTACGCCGACGGTCCGGTGCCTGACGAAGTGGTCACCGAAGGCGGGCGCATCTGGCGCAACCTCACCACCGAAGCCAAGAGCAAAGTCGCCGAAACCCTCGACGAATATCGCGGCGCCTATCGCTACAACCTGATGGACGAAAACCTGCGCCGCTTCAACGCCGAGGTGCCGCAGATCTGGCAATGGGACGACCACGAAGTGACCAACAACTGGTCGCCGAGCAAGCAGCTCGATGATCGCTACAAGGTCAAGGACATCCAGTTGCTTACCGCACGGGGCCGTCAGGCATTTCTGGAATACGCACCGATGCGTCTGCAGAACGCCGACAACGGCGGGCGGGTGTATCGCAAACTCAGTTACGGGCCGATGCTCGACGTGTTCGTGCTCGACATGCGCAGTTATCGCGACGGCAACGACGCCAACCTCGCTGACAAACCGGGGCCAACCACCGCGTTTCTCGGGCGTGAACAGTTGGATTGGCTCAAGCGCGAGTTGCAGGCGTCAAACGCGCAGTGGAAGGTCATTGCAGCGGACATGCCGATCAGCCTGGGTGTACCGGATGGTGAGATCAGCCCTGGCGTGATGCGCTGGGAGGCGATCGCCAACACCGACAACGGTGCGCCGAAAGGGCGTGAGCTGGAGGTGGCGGAGTTATTGGCGTTCATGCGCCAGCAGAAGATCCGCGACACCGTGTGGTTGACGGCCGACGTGCACTACTGCGCGGCCCATCACTATCACCCGGATCAGGCGGTGTTTCAGGATTTCGACCCCTTCTGGGAGTTCGTCGCCGGACCTTTGAACGCGGGCAGTTTCGGCCCCAACACGCTGGACAAGACCTTTGGTCCGGAGTTGGTGTTCCAGAAAGCCCCGCCTGCGCAGAACACCTCGCCCTTTGCCGGGTTTCAGTTCTTTGGTGAAGTGAACATCGAAGGGCAGAGCGGTGAGTTGACCGTGACGCTGCGGGATCTGGATGGGGTGTCGGTGTTTGAGAAGAAGTTGCAACCGGCGATTTCTGCCTGATATCAATTCCCTGTTGAAATGCAATTCTCTGTGGGCCGGCTAGCTGGCGAATGCGTTGTGTCAGCCACATTGTTGTCACTGATCCATCGCATTCGCCAGCAAGCCGGCTCCCACAGCTATGTGTTTTCAAAAATTGATAAGTTGTACGACCACCACGCAATTCCCGATAACACTTCACCCGCCACTGGCCTATCATTAGCCTCCTAACGACGGCTCAGGGTTGGGTGTGCATGCTGGCAATATTTTGGGAAACCCTGAACATCACGGCACCTGTGTTCGCCATGTTGTTTCTGGGCGTGGTGCTCAAACGCGTTGGCTGGATCAACGACAGCTTCATCCATACCGCTTCCTCGCTGGTGTTCAACTGCACAATGCCCGCGCTGCTGTTCCTGGGCATCATCCACGCCGACCTGCACGCGGCGTTGCAGCCGGGCGTTTTGATCTACTTCATCGTCGCCACGCTGGTGGGCTTTGCGCTGGTCTGGGGCTGGGCGATCTATCGCGTGCCTTACGTTGAGCGGGGCATATACGTGCAAGGCGCGTTTCGCGGTAACAACGGTGTGATTGGCCTCGCACTGGCCGCGAGCATGTATGGCGATTACGGCATTTCCCTCGGCGCGATCCTCGCCGCGCTGGTGATTCTGTTCTACAACACGCTGTCCACTGTGGTGCTGGCGGTGTACAGCCCGGTAATCAAGTCCGACCCGTGGAGCATCTGCAAAAGCGTGGTGGCCAACCCGCTGATCATCAGTATCGTGGCCGCGACGCCGTTCGCGTATTGGCAAATCCCGCTGCCGAAATGGCTCGACACCTCCGGCAGCTATCTGGCGCAGATGACGTTGCCGCTGGCCTTGATGTGTATCGGTGGCACGCTGTCGCTCAAGTCGTTGCGCGAAAGCGGCGCACTGGCCATCAGCGCGAGCATGATGAAGATGGTCTGGCTGCCGTTGATCTGCACCGTGGGCGCGTGGTTGCTGGGCTTTCGCCATGCGGAACTGGGAATTCTGTTTTTGTACTTCGGCGCACCGACCGCATCAGCCAGTTTCGTCATGGCGCGGGCGGCGGAGGGTAATCATGAACTGGCGGCGTCGATCATCGTCATGACCACATTGGCGGCGGCAGTGACCACCAATATCGGGATATTCATCTTGCAGTGGGGTGGCTGGATTTAATCGTCGAAACGGACACGGCATCTAATCGTGAACTCAAACCTGTGGGAGACGGCCGGGCGGCGCTCCCACAGGTTTAGTGTTGTCGCCGCCATGCGCGAACGGTGCCGATTAACACCGCCATCCCCAACACCGGCAACGCGTAATGAATCATCAACCGCTCCAGCCGCCCAGCCAGCGGCATGCCAGTGGTGAATGAGACGATGTGCAGCGCGTACACCGCGTACAGCCCCAGCAGTAGCAAGCCTTCCAGCCGGGTAATCCGATAACCCGAATAAAACAGCGGCAGACACAGCAGTGCGACGCCGAGCATCACCGGCAGGTCGAAATCCAGCGCGTTGGGGGAAATTGACAGTGGTCCCGAAGCGATCAGCGAAGTGATGCCCAGCACCCCAAGCAGGTTGAACAGGTTGCTGCCGATGATGTTGCCCACCGCGATGTCGCGCTCGCCACGCAGGGCGGCGATCAGTGAGGTCATCAAGGCAGGAAGGGAGGTGGCGACGGCGATGACGGTCAGACCGATGACCCGTTCCGACAGCCCCAGATCCTGCGCCACGATCACGGCCGCACCCACCAACAGATGGCTGCCCAGAATCAGCAACGCCAGCCCGCAGCTCATCTGGATCAAGCGCCCGGTGATGGGCCAGACCTTGCGACGGGGTAGTTCTTCCGGGGCGCTGACATGCCGCGCACCGTGGGCGAACTGGCGGATGACCACGGCCAGGTAGACCGCCATGCCGATCAGCAGAATCACGCCGTCGAACGTGCTTAGCACGCCATTCCACGCCAGGCCCGCTACCAGCGCGGTAGCGCCGATCATCAGCGGCAGATCAACACGCACCAGTTGCCGCGCCACGCGCAGCGGGATGATCAGCGCCGACAGGCCGAGGGTCACCAGGATATTGAAGATGTTGCTGCCAATGACGCTGCCCACGGCGATGTCAGTGCTGTCGGTCAGTGCGGCTTGCAGGCCGACAGCCATCTGTGGCGCGCTGCTGCCGAGGGCGACGACGGTCAGACCGAGAAACAGCGGACGGGTTTTCAGCAGGGCAGCCAGAACCACAGCGGCACGGACCGAGAATTCGGCGCCGATGATCATCATGATGAGGCCACAGACCAGTTCGATCAGTGTGGGCAGTGGCAGAGTCGAGAGGGCGAGAATTCAGGGCACCTTACAGTTCATTCTGAGTCAGTCGTCGAGGGCTTGAACCCTGACTTGGGCCGTTCCGCTGCGCAGCATACCCAATTGCTCGGCGGCTGAGCGGGAAACGTCGATGATCCGGCCACGGGTGTGCGGGCCACGATCGTTGATGCGGACGATGACCTTGCGGTCGTTGTCCAGGTTGGTGACTTGCACGCGGGTGCCGAAGGGTAGCTGGCGATGCGCGGCGGTCAGGGAGTTCTGGTCGAAGCGTTCACCGCTGGCGGTGCGCTTGCCTTGGTGTTTTGAGCCGTAGTACGAGGCGCCGCCGGTGGCGTCGTAGCCGTGTGGATCGATGATGCCTTCACTGGCACAACCGGCCAGCAGGGAGAGCAGGGCGCAAGCGCCTAGGAGCCGCCACATGGATTTACAATCCTCTTCCTGATCGTTCCCACGCTCTGCGTGGGGAATGCAGCCCGTGACGCTCCGCGTCATAAAAGGCGAACGCAGAGCGTTCGAATAGATGTTCCCACGCAGCGCGTGGGAACAATCACGAGAGCGCTGCGGCCTCAGCCTTCCAGCTTGCGCTTCAACACTTCGTTGACCTGCTGCGGGTTGGCCTTGCCTTTCGACGCCTTCATGGCTTGACCGACGAAGAAGCCGAACATCTTGCCGCGTTTGGCTTCGTCCGCCGCGCGGTACTGCTCGACCTGCTCGGCGTTGGCGGCCAGCATCTCGTCGAGGATCGACTCGATGGCGCCCGTGTCGGTCACTTGCTTGAGGCCGCGTTTCTCGATGATCTCGTCCGCGCTGCCTTCGCCGTTGGCCATGGCCTCGAACACCATCTTGGCGATCTTGCCGGAGATGGTGTTGTCGGTGATGCGTTGCAGCATGCCGCCCAGTTGCTCGGCGCTGACCGGCGATTCGTCGATTTCCACGCCTTGCTTGTTCAGCAGCGAACCCAGCTCGACCATGACCCAGTTGGCGGCCAGCTTCGCGTCACCGGCAATGCCGACCACTTTTTCGAAGTAGTCCGCCTGCTCGCGGCTGGAAGCCAGCACGCTGGCGTCGTACAGCGACAGGCCGAACTGCGACTGGAAGCGCTCGCGTTTCTGCGGTGGCAGCTCTGGCAGGCCGGCGCGGGTCTGTTCGAGGAACGAATCCTCGATGATCACCGGCAGCAGGTCAGGGTCAGGGAAGTAACGGTAGTCGTTGGCTTCTTCCTTGCTGCGCATGGCGCGGGTTTCGTTGGTGTTCGGGTCGTACAGGCGGGTCTGCTGAATGACCTTGCCACCGTCTTCGATCAGGTCGATCTGGCGCTGTATCTCGCTGTTGATCGCCTTCTCGATGAAGCGGAACGAGTTGACGTTCTTGATCTCGCAGCGGGTGCCGAATTCGACTTGGCCTTTCGGGCGTACCGACACGTTGCAGTCGCAACGCAGCGAACCTTCGGCCATGTTGCCGTCGCAGATGCCCAGATAACGGACCAGCGCGTGCATCGCTTTGACGTAGGCCACCGCTTCCTTGGCCGAACGCATGTCCGGCTCGGAAACGATTTCCAGCAACGGGGTGCCCGCGCGGTTCAGGTCGATACCGGTCATGCCACTGAAGTCTTCGTGCAGGCTCTTGCCCGCATCTTCTTCCAGGTGAGCACGGGTCACGCCGATGCGCTTGATGGTGCCGTCTTCCAGGGTGATGTCCAGGTGGCCCTTGCCGACAATCGGCAGTTCCATCTGGCTGATCTGATAGCCCTTCGGCAGATCCGGGTAGAAGTAGTTCTTGCGCGCGAACACGTTGTGCTGGCCGATTTCGGCGTCGATGGCCAGGCCGAACTTGACCGCCATCTGCACGGCTTCCTTGTTCAGCACCGGCAGGGTGCCGGGCATGCCCAAGTCAACCAGGCTGGCCTGAGTGTTCGGTTCGGAGCCGAACGTGGTGGCACTACCGGAGAAAATCTTCGATTGGGTGGTGAGCTGGGTGTGAATCTCCAGCCCGATGACGACTTCCCATTGCATGTGTTTTCTCCTTAGAAGCCTTCAGGCGAACGAGTGTGCCAATCGGTCACCAATTGATATTGGTGAGCGACGTTCAGCAGGCGGCCTTCCTGGAAGTACGGCGCGAGCAGTTGCACACCGACCGGCAAGCCGTCGGCGAAACCGGCTGGCATCGACAGGCCCGGCAGGCCCGCGAGGTTGGCGGTGATGGTGTAGAAGTCTTCCAGGTACTCAGCGATCGGATCGGCGTTCTTGGCGCCGATTTTCCAGGCCGGGTTTGGCGTGGTCGGGCCGAGGATCACGTCGACGTCCTTGAACGCGTTCATGAAGTCGTTCTTGATCAGGCGGCGGATCTTCTGTGCTTGCAGGTAATAGGCGTCGTAGTAGCCCGCGGACAGCGCGTAGGCACCGACCATGATCCGGCGCTGCACTTCCGGGCCGAAGCCTTCGCCACGGGAGCGCTTGTACAGGTCGGTCAGGTCTTTCGGGTCTTCGCAGCGATAGCCGAAACGCACGCCGTCGAAACGCGAGAGGTTCGAAGAGGCTTCTGCCGGGGCGATCACATAATAAGCAGGGATCGCGTGTTGCAGGTTCGGCAGGCTGACGTCCTTGACCACGGCGCCGAGCTTTTTCAGCTCTTCGACGCAGGCCATGACCAGATCGGCGATGCGTGGGTCCAGACCGGCGCTGAAGTATTCCTTCGGCACACCAATGCGCAGGCCTTGCAGCGAGCCGTTCAGGCTGGCGCTGTAATCCGGCACCGGCTCGTCGATGCTGGTGGAGTCATTGATGTCGAAACCGGCCATGCCTTGCAGCAGCAGCGCGCAGTCTTCGGCGGTGCGGGCCATGGGGCCTGCCTGATCGAGACTCGACGCGTAGGCGATCATGCCCCAGCGCGATACGCGACCGTAGGTCGGTTTCAGACCGGTCAGGTTGGTCAACGCCGCAGGCTGGCGAATCGAACCGCCCGTGTCAGTGCCAGTCGCGGCAGGCAGCAGACGTGCGGCAACAGCGGCGGCCGAGCCACCGGACGAACCGCCCGGTACGTGTTCCAGGTTCCACGGGTTCTTCACCGCGCCGTAATGGCTGGATTCGTTGGCCGAACCCATGGCGAATTCGTCCATGTTGGTCTTGCCCAGGGTCACGGTGCCCGCAGCGGCCAGTTTGGCAACGACGGTGGCGTCGTAAGGGGCCTTGAAGTTGTCGAGCATCTTCGACGCGCAGCTGGTGCGGATGCCTTGGGTGCAGAACAGGTCCTTGTGCGCCAGCGGGGCGCCCAGCAGCGCGCCGTTCTCGCCAGCGGCACGACGGGCGTCAGCGGCCTGGGCCTGAGTGATGGCCAGGTCTTCGGTGACGGAAATGAAGCTGTTGAGCTGAGGGTCAACCTGGGCGATGCGCGCCAACAGCGAACGGGTCAGTTCTTCAGAGGAAAACTTTTTGTCGGCCAGACCGCGAGCGATCTCAGCCAGAGTCATTTGATGCATTGCAGGCTCATTCCCTTAGTCGATGACTTTCGGAACCAGATAAAGGCCGTCTTCGACCGCTGGTGCGATGGCTTGGTAGGAATCGCGATGATTGGTTTCGCTGACCACGTCTTCACGCAGGCGTTGCGACGCTTCAAGCGGGTGCGCGAGCGGTTCGATACCGGTGGTGTCAACGGCTTGCATCTGGTCGACCAGCCCGAGAATGCTGTTCAGTGCTTCGGTGGTACGCGGGATATCGGCGTCATTGAGGCCCAGACGGGCCAGATGCGCGATTTTTTCCACGTCGGAGCGATCAAGCGCCATGGGGTTCTCCAGTGGAATGCATACGGTGTCGACCGTACGTCAGATTACGGAACACTCCCCAAGATTGACGGTCGAAGGGCCGCGATCGTCGAGGGTAGTGCTCGGAAAAACCGCCAATTTAACATATTGGCTCCTTGCCCAAAATCCCTGTCGTTGTTAGAGTTTGCCGCACTTTTTTACCCACGCGTTCCCTAGGGTCCTTTTCCCATGTTCAAGAAACTGCGTGGCATGTTTTCCAGCGATCTTTCCATCGACCTGGGCACTGCCAACACCCTTATTTACGTGCGTGAGCGCGGTATTGTCCTGAACGAGCCATCGGTTGTGGCCATTCGGACCCACGGAAATCAGAAGAGCGTCGTTGCTGTCGGGATGGAAGCCAAGCGCATGCTGGGCCGTACTCCGGGCAACATCGCTGCCATTCGTCCGATGAAAGACGGCGTGATCGCCGATTTCAGCGTGTGCGAAAAGATGCTCCAGTACTTCATCAACAAAGTGCATGAAAACAGCTTTCTGCAGCCTAGCCCTCGCGTGCTGATCTGCGTTCCGTGCAAATCCACTCAGGTTGAGCGCCGCGCCATTCGCGAGTCGGCCCTGGGCGCTGGTGCACGTGAAGTGTTCCTGATCGAAGAGCCAATGGCCGCTGCCATCGGTGCAGGCCTGCCGGTCGAAGAAGCCCGTGGTTCGATGGTCGTCGATATCGGTGGTGGTACCACTGAAATCGCTCTGATCTCCCTCAATGGCGTGGTTTACGCTGAATCCGTTCGCGTGGGTGGCGACCGTTTCGACGAAGCGATCATCACCTACGTGCGCCGTAACTACGGCAGCCTGATCGGTGAGTCCACCGCGGAGCGCATCAAGCAGGAAATCGGCACCGCCTATCCAGGTGGCGAAGTACGTGAAGTCGACGTACGCGGTCGTAACCTGGCAGAAGGCGTGCCACGTGCCTTCACCCTGAACTCCAACGAAGTGCTGGAAGCGTTGCAGGAATCCCTGGCAACCATCGTTCAGGCGGTCAAGAGCGCACTGGAGCAATCGCCTCCTGAGCTGGCTTCGGACATCGCCGAGCGTGGTCTGGTTCTGACCGGTGGTGGCGCATTGCTGCGTGACCTGGATAAGTTGCTGGCACAGGAAACCGGCCTGCCAGTGATCGTCGCCGAAGACCCGCTGACCTGCGTCGCTCGCGGCGGTGGCCGTGCGCTGGAAATGATGGACAAGCACACCATGGACCTGCTCTCCAGCGAATAAGTCGCCGGAAGTACCCTGTTGAGCTGGACGGGCGGCATCTGACGGTGCTGCCTGTTCGTGTCTGACCTGTTGACGTCGCCTCGCGATGTTGCAAGGCTTGCACACCTTATTTCCGTCAATCCGCACCAGGCCTTTCATGTCCCATGAATAAGCACAGCCAAACACAAGCATCCCTGGAAGGAGCGGCCCATTAAACCGCTTTTCTCAAAGGGCCCGTCGCTGGGCGTTCGTCTGTTGGTGCTGGTCGTCCTGTCTGTGGCCGTCATGGTCGTGGACGCGCGTTTCACCCTGCTCAAGCCTGTCCGTAGCCAGATGTCGCTGGTGCTGATGCAGTCTTACTGGATTGCCGATCTGCCCGAGCGTTTGTATCAAGGCGTTGCCAGCCAGTTTGGCAGCCGCACGGAACTGGCCGCCGAGAACGAAAAACTCAAGACCGAAAACCTGCTGCTCCAGGGCCGCCTACAAAAGCTGGCTGCGCTGACCGAGCAGAACGTGCGTCTGCGTGAGTTGCTGAACTCGTCGGCACTGGTCAACGAGAAAGTCGAAGTCGCCGAGCTGATCGGCATGGACCCCAATCCGTTCACCCATCGCATCATCATCAACAAGGGTGAGCGCGACGGTGTGGTGCTGGGCCAGCCGGTGCTCGATGCCCGCGGTCTGATGGGGCAGGTGGTCGAGTTGATGCCGTACACCTCCCGCGTGCTGCTGCTGACCGACTCCACCCACAGCATTCCGGTGCAAGTGAACCGCAACGGCCTGCGCGCGATTGCCAGCGGCACCGGTAACCCGGAGCGGCTGGAACTGCGCCATGTGGCGGACACTGCCGACATCAAGGAAGGCGATCTGCTGGTGAGTTCCGGCCTGGGGCAGCGCTTCCCGGCAGGCTACCCGGTGGCGACGGTCAAGGAAGTGATTCACGATTCCGGCCAGCCTTTTGCGATCGTTCGCGCTGTGCCAACCGCTGCTCTCAACCGCAGCCGTTACCTGCTGCTGGTGTTCTCTGATGGTCGCTCGCCGGAAGAGCGCGCTGCCGATGCCGCGCAGCAGCAGGAATCGCTGGACCGTCAGTCGGCTGATCCCTCGGCCGTTCCGTCTGCCACCGCACCGGGCGTAGCGCCCACTGCGACGCCGAACAAGCCAGTCGTTCCGGCCACCGTGCCGAAACCGGCAGCCACTGCCCACGGCACCTCGACAACGCCTGCCGCCTCGCCCGCGACTGCTCCTGCTGCCGCCGCGCCTGCGAAACCTGCCGCGAGCAAACCGCCCGCCCACCAGCCCGCCAAGCCCGCGGCGTCAAAACCGCCCACGCCGACGACGCCTGTGACAACGCATGAGAGGGAAGAGTAATGGCCCGTCACGCACCTCCTCGTAATGGCTGGGTGGTCTGGCTGACCTTCGCCATCGGCCTGTTGCTCAGTGTTTCGCCGTTGCCGCAATTCATGGAAATCTTCCGTCCGCTCTGGCTGGCGCTTTTGCTGGCGTTCTGGGCGCTGGCGTTGCCGCACAAGATCGGCATGGTCACCGCCTGGATGCTGGGGTTGGCCGAGGACGTTTTGTATGGAACATTGCTGGGGCAGAACGCTCTGATTTTGACGTTGATCACCTTCCTGGTGCTGTCGCTTCAACAGCGTCTGCGTATGTTCCCGATGTGGCAGCAATGCCTGGTGATTCTGGTGATCTTCGGCCTGGCGCAGTTGGTCCAGTTGTGGCTCAGCGCCCTGACCGGTAATCGCCAGCCGACGCTTGCGCTTGTTTTGCCAGCACTGGTCAGCGCTTTGCTTTGGCCGTGGGTGAGTTATGGCCTGCGCGGGTTGCGGTTGCGGTTGAAGATCAACTGAAATAGCAGGTTGCGGGCAGGACCTGTGGGAGCGAATTCATTCGCGATGCGGTTTGTCCGGCGACACATCTCTACCGGCTTTACCGGCGTCTCGCGAATGAATTCGCTCCCACAGGATTGGCGCTGCCCAGGTTGAAGACCACTGACACGGAGACGTCCCATGCCCCAACTTCTGCTCGCCTCCGGCTCCCCGCGCCGTCGTGAATTGCTGACTCAGATCGGAGTGCCCTTCACGACGCTCATTGCCGACATCGACGAGACCGCGCTCAAAGACGAATCCCCGACCGCTTACGTCGAGCGTCTGGCTCGCGGCAAGGCCGATGCCGGTCTGCTGCAACTGGCCAATGATCCCGCTTATCCCACCGCTTGCGTACTGGGCGCCGACACCGCCGTCGTTCTCGATGGCCGTATTCTCGGCAAGCCCGCCGACGAGGCCGAAGCCCTCGCCACCCTCGCGGCACTGTCCAATCGCGAACACGAAGTCCTGACCGCCATCGCCGTGGTCGACGAGCAGCACTGTGAAATCCGCGTGGTCAGTAGCCGCGTGCGCTTTCGTGCAATTTCTCCCGAAGAGGCGAAGGCCTACTGGGCCAGTGGCGAGCCTCGCGACAAAGCAGGCAGCTATGGCATCCAAGGGCTGGGCGCAGTGTTCGTGGAACACCTCAGTGGCAGCTATTCCGCAGTCGTTGGCCTGCCCTTGTGCGAAACCGCAGAAATTCTCCAGCGTTTTGGCATACCCTGCTGGCAATGCCTGGAAGGTGAAAAGCCATGAGTGAAGAAATCCTGATCAACATCACGCCGATGGAGTCGCGCGTGGCCGTTGTCGAAAACGGTGTGTTGCAAGAGGTCCACGTCGAACGGACCCAGCGTCGCGGGATCGTCGGCAATATCTACAAAGGCAAGGTCGTGCGCGTATTGCCCGGCATGCAGGCGGCGTTCATCGACATTGGTCTGGATCGCGCTGCGTTCATTCACGCATCGGAAATTTCCATGCGCGAAGGCCCGGCCGTCGAGACCATCAGTTCGCTGGTCCACGAGGGCCAAAGTCTGGTGGTGCAGGTCACCAAAGACCCGATTGGCAGCAAAGGCGCGCGCCTGACTACCCAGTTGTCCATCCCTTCACGCTATCTGGTGTACATGCCGCGCACGGCGCACGTCGGCATCTCGCTGAAAATCGAGGATGAAACCGAGCGCGAGCGGCTCAAGCAGGTTGTCAGCGACTGCGTGGCCAAAGAAGGCATCAAGGAAAAGGGCGGTTTCATCCTGCGTACGGCAGCCGAAGGCGCCGGGGCCGATGAGATCATGATGGACATCCGCTACCTGCGCCGCCTATGGGACCAGATCGGCGAGCAGATCAAGACCATCAGCCCCGCAAGCGTTATTTACGAAGACCTGGGCCTGGCCTTGCGCACCCTTCGCGACCTGGTCAGCCCACGTATCGAGAAGATTCGCATCGATTCCCGGGAAACCTTCCAGAAGACCACCCAGTTCGTCGCCGAACTGATGCCTGAAATCGCGGACCGCCTTGAGCATTACCCCGGCGAGCGGCCCATTTTCGACCTGTATGGCGTCGAAGACGAAATCCAGAAGGCCCTGGAGCGCAAGGTGCCGCTCAAGTCCGGTGGCTATCTGGTGATCGACCCGGCAGAGGCGATGACCACCATCGACGTCAACACCGGGGCGTTCGTCGGTCATCGCAACCTCGAAGAAACCATCTTCAAGACCAACCTGGAAGCGGCCACCGCCATCGCGCGCCAACTGCGTCTGCGCAACATCGGCGGCATCATCATCATCGACTTCATCGATATGGAGGATGGCGAGCACCAGCGCCAGGTTCTGCGCACGCTGGAGAAGCAGCTGGAGCGTGATCACGCCAAGACCAACATCATCGGCATCACCGAATTGGGGCTGGTGCAGATGACCCGCAAGCGCACCCGCGAAAGTCTGGAACAAGTGCTGTGCGAGCCATGCATCAGTTGCCAGGGGCGTGGCAAGCTCAAGACCCCGGAAACCATCTGCTACGAGATTTTCCGGGAGATCCTGCGCGAGGCCCGAGCCTATCAGGCGCTGGGTTATCGCGTGCTGGCCAATCAGAAGGTGGTCGACCGACTGCTGGATGAAGAATCCGGTAACGTGGCAGAGTTGGAGATGTTCATCGGGCGGACCATTCGTTTTCAGGTCGAAACCATGTACTCCCAGGAACAATATGATGTTGTGCTGCTCTGATTGTGCTCGAAACGTTGCCTGAGGCGCTGCGCGGAGCACTGCGCGGCTGCTTGACCCCAGTAAACCGAGCCTGTGCAGGCTGACGGCATGGATGCCTTTCAAAGAGATTGATGCGTGGCAAATGAGCAATTCCCTGACCTGTTAACCGCTCTATTGACCCGGATGCCCTGTGCAGGTGTGCAATGCGGAGGCTCGACGACATGGAGCGTCTGACGCGTTTCCTCGCTGCCCTGACGCGCTGGGGACTGAGCTTGTGTGCGTTGGTCCTGGTACTGATTGCGCTGTACGTCAGCGTGGGCCGCGAACTGGTGCCGATGGTGGCCGAGTATCGCGCTGACGTCGAACTCAACGCGCAGCAAGCGGTGGGCATGCCCGTCAGCATCGGCAAGCTGGAAGGGACATGGAGCGGCTTTGCGCCGATCTTCACGGCACGGGACGTCATGGTGGGGCAGGGCGCCGGCACCGTGCGCCTCGATCACGTCCGTGCCGTGCCTGACCTGTGGGCCAGCCTGAAGGCCCGACAAGTGCGCATCGCGCGGCTTGAACTCGACGGCCTGCAATTGGGCCTCAAGGAAGACAAGGACGGTCACTGGGCGCTTCAAGGGCTGCCGGTGCAGGACGACAAACCGTTCGATCCGCAGCAGACCCTGACGCAAATGCAGATGATCTCGCAGTTGTCGTTGTTCGACAGCCAGATCACGCTGCAACCCTACGAACAATCGCCACTGACCCTGACCTACGTCAGCATGACCCTCAGGACCGGGCGCTTTCACCAGCGCCTCGACGCACGCCTGACGCTGCCTGACGGCCAGCCGTTGTCCCTCAACGTTCGCTCGAAAATGCGCGCCGAAGCGTGGCGTGACGCCGAAGCCGAGGCCTACCTGAGCCTGCCGCAGAGTGACTGGGCAAAATGGCTACCGAACAGCTTGACCCGTGACTGGAAAATCAAGACGTTCAAGGCCGGTGGCGAATTCTGGCTGACGTGGGGCAAAGGCAATTTGCAGTCGGGGGTGGCGCGGGTCAACGCTCCACAATTCAAGGGCGGCT
Source organism: Pseudomonas sp. Pseu.R1 (assembly GCF_045764065.1). Classification (NCBI taxonomy): domain Bacteria; kingdom Pseudomonadati; phylum Pseudomonadota; class Gammaproteobacteria; order Pseudomonadales; family Pseudomonadaceae; genus Pseudomonas; species Pseudomonas sp. Pseu.R1. Next base: position 4,735,951 of record NZ_JBJGEE020000001.1, read on the forward strand.
ATGCCGACAGAAAGGCGTCGAAGCTCGACAATATGGCGCTCAACGCCTGGTTCCAGCGGGATGACAGCGGTTTCACCCTGTCGCTGAACTCGCTGGCCATGGACATCGCCAGCAAACGTTGGGAGAGCCATCTTCAGCTCAAGCAGACGGCGGCGACGTCTGAGAGTGAGGCGTTATGGCACGTACAGGCTGACCGGCTGGATCTGACCCCCATCACGCCGTTGCTCGACTCTCTGGCGCCGCTGCCGGACAAGCTGATGGTGGTGCTCGATCACCTCAAGGTCACCGGTGGCTTGCGCAATGTCTTGGTGGATTACCGCCCGCAAGCTGAGGGCGCGAAGCGTCTGAGCTTCGCGGCCAACCTCGACAAGGTCGGATTTGACGCCTACCACGGCGCGCCGGCGGCGGGGAACGTCAGCGGGGCAATCAGCGGTGATCTGGCGGGCGGCGAGCTGCGCCTGGACACTGACGACTTCATGCTGCACCTTGACCCCATATTCAAGAACGAATGGCGCTATCGCCACGCCGATGCGCGCCTGACCTGGGCGCTGGACGATCAAGGCTTCACGCTGATCGCGCCGTACATCAAGGTGCTGGGGGATGAAGGCAAGATCGCCAGCGATTTTCTGATTCGCCTGCATTATGACCAGAGCCAGGAAGATTACATGGACTTGCGCGTCGGTCTGGTGGACGCGGACGGCCGCTACACCTCCAAATACCTGCCCGCCGTGCTCAGCCCTGCGCTGGACAATTGGCTGCGCACCGCCATTCTCAGCGGTAACGTCGAGCAGAGCTTTTTCCAGTATCAGGGCTCGCTCAACCATGACGCGCCAGATGTGGCGCGGGTGATCAGCCTGTTCTTCAAGGTGAACAACGCCAACCTCGCGTTCCAGCCGGGCTGGCCGCAACTGACCGGCGTGGATGGCAACGTGTTCGTCGAAAACAGCGGCGTGCGCATTCGTGCCACCAAGGGCCAGTTGCTGGGCACCCAGGTCAGCAACGTGGCCGTGGATGTACCCCATGTGCCGAGCGGTCAGCCGAGCCATTTGCTGGTGGACGGCGATTTCAATGGCAGTCTGCAAGACGGCATGAAAATCTTGCAGGAGGCGCCCATTGGCACCGGTTCGACCTTCGCGGGCTGGCAGGCTGAAGGCCCGTTGCAGGGGCACATCAATCTGGATGTTCCGCTGGTCAAGGGCCAGGAGCCCAAGGTCGCCGTGGACTTCAACACCGACAGCGCACGTCTGCGGTTGCCGGATCCTGTGCTTGACCTGACCCAGCTCAAGGGCAATTTTCGCTTCGATTACAACAAGGGACTGAGTGGCAAGAATATTCGGGCCATGGCCTTCGACAAGCCGCTCAATGCCGAGATTTTCGCCGAGGGCAAACCGGGTGCACTGGTGACGCGGATTGCGGCTACCAGCCAGATCAACACCAAGCGCCTGACCGACTGGTTGAGCGTGACCCAGCCGCTGCCGGTGTCGGGGGATCTGCCGTATCAACTGCAACTGACCCTCAACGGCACCGACAGCCAGTTGCTGATCAATTCGAACCTCAAAGGGGTCACAGTCGATCTGCCCGCACCGTTCGGCAAGGGCGCCGATGAAACCCGAGACACCGCGTTGCGCATGAACCTGCAAGGGCCTGAGCGGCGTATCAACGTGGGCTACGGCAATCTCGCCAATCTGGCGTTCGCGGCACCGGCAGGCAAGTTCGCTGAAGGTCGTGGCGAGTTGTTCCTCGGCGAAGGCGGGGCGATTGTGCCGGACGGTAAGGGCCTGCGCGTGCGCGGTTCACTGTCCGAACTCGACATCGCACCTTGGCAGTCGATGGTGCAGCGCTATGCCGGTAATGATCCAGGCGGCAGCGCCAAGCAGATGCTCGGTGGCGTCGACCTGCAAATCGGCAAGTTGACGGCGTTCGGCACGACACTGGGTCAGGCACGGGTTCAGCTCAATCGCAACGACGCCAGTTGGGCAGTGGCGCTCGACAGTCAGAAGATCAAAGGCTCGGCGACCCTGCCGGACAACAAGGCCACGCCTGCGGACATCAATCTGCTTTATGTGCGCCTGCCTGCGCCGGATCCTAACGCGGCGGTGGTGGAGAATGCGCCGGACCCACTGGCGGACGTCGACCCACACAATATTCCGGCAATGAACATCAAGATCACTCAGTTGTTTCAAGGGGATCAATTGGTGGGTGCCTGGTCGCTCAAGGCCCGCCCGACCGCCAGTGGCCTTCTGTTGAACGACATGGACCTGGGCCTCAAAGGCATCAACCTGGTAGGCAATGGCGGCTGGGAAGGCACGCCGGGTGCGACCAGCAGTTGGTTCAAAGGCCAGGTGGCGGGCAAGAATCTGGCGGATGTCCTGAAGGCCTGGGGCTTCGCGCCTACGGTGACCAGTCAGGAGTTTGAAATGAACGCCGATGGGCGCTGGCCGGGATCGCCTGCGTGGGTTGGTCTCAAGCGGTATTCCGGCAGCCTGGATGCGACGCTGAAGAACGGTCAGTTCGTTGAAGTGGAGGGTGGCGCGCAGGCGCTGCGGGTGTTCGGCTTGCTGAACTTCAACTCCATTGGCCGTCGCCTGCGGCTGGATTTCTCCGATTTGCTCAGCAAAGGCTTGAGCTACGACAAGGTCAAGGGGCTGCTGGTGGCCAGTGATGGCGTTTACGTGACTCGCGACCCGATCACGCTGATTGGCCCATCGAGCAATCTGGAACTCAACGGCACGCTGGACATGGTGCAGGACCGCGTGGACGCCAAGTTGTTGGTGACCTTGCCGGTGACCAACAACCTGCCGATCGCGGCGCTCATCGTCGGCGCCCCTGCGATTGGCGGTGCGTTGTTCCTGGTCGATAAGCTGCTGGGCGACCGCGTGGCGCGTTTCGCCAGCGTGCAATACAAGGTCGAAGGGCCATGGAAAGAGCCTAAGATTACCTTCGACAAACCGTTCGAAAAGCCGCAATGATCTACGCCACGCATCCGTAGCAGCACGGCTTGCCGGCGGTGGCGTATTCGAGATCGCTGCCGCCGACAAGCCGGACTGCCACGGGGCGGCATCGGGCATCTGGACGTGTCTTGCCCACAATGCCATCCCACCCACCCAAGGAGCACCCATGTCCTTCGCTGTGATTCAGATGGTCAGTCAGAGCGACATCGCAGCCAACCTGGCCCGCGCTCGCGCATTGCTTGAGCAGGCTGCTGCATCGGGCGCGAAGCTGGCCGTGCTGCCGGAAAACTTCACCGCGATGGGGCGTCGCGACGTCGCTGCCATCGGGCGTGCCGAAGCCTTGGGCGAAGGTCCGATCCTTCCGTGGTTGAAACTCGCCGCTCGCGACCTCAAGTTATGGATTGTCGCCGGAACCATTCCGTTGCCGCCGCAAGATCAGCCTGATGGCAAGGTGACCGCCTGTTCATTGCTGGTCGATGATCAGGGCGAGCACGTGGCGCGTTACGACAAGCTGCACTTGTTCGACGTGGACGTGGCCGATGCGCGCGGGCGCTATCGTGAATCCGACGACTATGCTCATGGCAACAACGTGGTGGTGGCTGACACCCCCGTGGGAAAACTCGGTCTGACGGTGTGTTACGACCTGCGTTTCCCGGAGCTGTATACCGCCCTGCGGGAAGCCGGGGCTGAATTGATTACCGCGCCGTCGGCCTTTACCGCCGTGACCGGCGCGGCGCACTGGGAGGTTCTGTTGCGTGCGCGAGCCATTGAAACCCAGTGCTACTTACTGGCGGCCGCACAAGGCGGAATACACCCGGGGCCGAGAGAGACATTTGGGCACGCGGCGATCATCGATCCATGGGGCCGCGTGTTGGCCGAGCAGGCACAGGGTGAAGCCGTGCTGCTGGCCGAACGAGACAGTGATGAACAAGCGTCCATACGGGCGCGGATGCCGGTATCGAACCACCGGCGATTTTTTTCGCAGGACGTCTTGCGGCCTGCTAATACCCCGGAGTGAATATGAGCGACTTGTCCTCTGTCAGCGAACACCTTCTGGCACCAGGCGGCCTGAGTATCGACAGCCTGCAATCGGTGCTCGGTGAGCTTGCCGGTCCCGGGATCGACGCGGCTGACCTGTATTTTCAGGGCCAGATTTCCGAGTCTTGGGCGCTGGAAGACGGCATCGTCAAGGAAGGCAGCTTCAACCTCGATCAAGGCGTGGGCGTGCGTGCGCAGTCCGGTGAGAAAACCGGTTTTGCCTACAGCAATGCGATCACACCCGACGCCCTGAGCCAGGCCGCTCGGGCTGCCCGTTCGATTTCCCGCGCAGGGCAGAATGGCCGCGTGCAGGCGTTTACCACCCAAGACGTCGCTCAGTTGTACGCACCGGACAACCCGCTGGAGGTCATGACCCGCGCTGAAAAGGTCGAGTTGCTCAAGCGCGTCGACGCGGCGACCCGAGCGCTGGACCCCCGCATTCAGCAGGTCACGGTGAGCATGGCCGGTGTCTGGGAGCGCATTCTGGTAGCCTCCACTGACGGTGGTCTGGCCGCAGACACGCGCCCGCTGGTGCGCTTCAACGTCAGCGTGATCGTCGAGCAGAATGGCCGACGCGAGCGTGGCGGTCATGGTGGCGGCGGGCGCACCGACTATCGCTATTTCCTTCAGGAAGACCGCGCCATGGGCTATGCCCGTGAGGCATTGCGCCAGGCACTGGTCAATCTGGAAGCCATTCCCGCGCCTGCTGGCACGCTCCCGGTGGTGCTGGGCTCTGGTTGGTCCGGTGTTCTGCTGCATGAAGCCGTGGGCCATGGCCTTGAAGGTGACTTCAACCGCAAGGGCAGTTCGGCCTACAGCGGTCGCATGGGCGAAATGGTTGCCTCGAAACTCTGCACCATTGTCGACGACGGCACGCTGGCCGGGCGTCGTGGCTCGCTGAGCGTCGATGACGAAGGCACCCCGACCGAATGCACCACGCTGATCGAGAACGGCGTGCTCAAGGGTTACATGCAGGACAAGCTAAACGCGCGCCTGATGGGTGTTGCGCGCACCGGTAACGGTCGTCGGGAGTCCTACGCGCACCTGCCGATGCCACGCATGACCAACACCTACATGTTAGGTGGCCAGAGCGATCCAGCAGAAATCATTGCCTCGGTGAAAAAAGGCATCTATTGCGCCAACCTCGGCGGCGGTCAGGTGGACATCACCAGCGGCAAGTTCGTGTTTTCCACCAGCGAGGCGTATCTCATCGAAGACGGCAAGATCACCGCGCCGGTCAAGGGCGCGACGCTGATCGGCAATGGACCTGAGTGCATGAGCCGGGTGTCGATGGTCGGTAACGACCTTTCGCTGGACAGCGGCGTGGGGACGTGCGGCAAGGATGGGCAATCGGTGCCGGTGGGCGTGGGGCAGCCGACGTTGAAGATTGATGCGATTACTGTGGGTGGTACTGGCGCTTAATACTGTAGTAGCGCGCTTGCCCGCGATTGCGGTGTGTCAATCACCACATCTGTCACTGACAGATTGCAATCGCGGGCAAGCGAGCTCCTACAGGGGACGCAACGAGGCTTACCGCAATCCGCGCTTGGTTTCGTCCAGTTCGCGGATGTATTTGAAGATTTTACGGGCCGCGGAGGGCGCCTTGTTCTGCTTGGCTTCGTGCTGGGCCTGACGGATGAGCGAACGCAGTTGCTGGCGATCGGCCTCCGGGTACTCGTTGACGAATTGTTCGAGGACGTCGTCGGTGCCGCCGATCAAACGGTCGCGCCAGCGTTCCAGGTTGTGGAAACGCTCGTTGTACTGACGTGTGGAGGCGTCAAGCTGGTCCAGCAGCACCAGGATTTCATCCAGGCTCTGATCACGCATCAGCCTGCCGATGAACGAGATGTGGCGTTTACGCGCGATGTGCGCGGTGTGCTTGGGCGCATCGGCCAGTGCCCGACGCAACTCGTCGGTCAACGGCAGCTTGGCCAGCACGTCGGGCTTGAATGTCGTCAAGCGTTCACCCAGTTCGACCAGCGCGTGAAGCTCTCGCTTGACCTGGGATTTGCTTTTCTCTCCGTCGAAGGAGTCGTCGTAAGAATCAACCATGGGGGCAGTCCGCAAATAAACGCCGCCATGATAACCAGTCGGGGACCAATTGTCCGGCCCGGCTGCCGAAATCGGAATTTGATGGAGTAAGTCATGAGTGCATCAGAAAGCGTCGGCCCACGGGCCTTGCCAGCGCTACAACAGCAGGTCGAGCAAATCGTCGCAGAAGCCAAGCGTCAGGGCGCGACGGCGTGTGAGGTCGCGGTGTCGGTAGATCAGGGCCTGTCGACGTCGGTGCGTCAGCGTGAAGTCGAGACCGTGGAGTTCAACCGCGATCAGGGTTTTGGTATCACCTTGTATGTGGGGCAGCGCAAAGGCTCGGCCAGCACCTCGGCCAGCGGGCCTGATGCGATTCGTGAAACCGTCGCGGCCGCGTTGGCCATCGCCAAACACACGTCTGAAGACGAAAGCTCGGGCCTGGCCGATGCTGCCTTGATGGCCAAAGAGCAACCAGACTTCGACCTATTCCACCCTTGGCACATCACCCCCGAAGAGGCCATTGAAAAAGCGCTGATCTGCGAGGCAGCGGCTTTCGATGCCAACCCGTTGATCAAGAACGCTGATGGCACCACGCTGAATGTGCACCAAGGCTGCCGCGTATACGGCAACAGCCACGGTTTCATCGGGGGCTACGCGTCGACCCGTCATAGCCTCAGCTGCGTGATGATCGCCGAAAAAGACGGCCAGATGCAGCGCGATTACTGGTACGACGTCAATCGTCAGGGTGAGTTGCTGATGGACGCCAGGCTGATCGGCCAGAAAGCTGCCGAGCGTGCGGCGAGCCGTTTGGGGGCGCGTCCGGTGCCGACCTGCGAAGTGCCGGTGCTGTTTTCGGCAGAGCTGGCGGGTGGTTTGTTCGGCAGCTTCCTGGGGGCGATTTCCGGTGGAAATCTGTACCGCAAGTCGTCGTTCCTCGAAGGTGCGATCGGCCAGCGCCTGTTTCCAGAGTGGATGACCATCGATGAACGTCCTCACCTGATGCGCGCCATGGGCAGCGCTGCGTTCGACGGCGATGGCTTGGCGACCTATGCCAAGCCGTTCGTCGAAAACGGTGATCTGGTGTCGTACATCCTCAGCACCTATTCGGGCCGCAAACTGGGCCTGCCGAGCACCGCCAACGCGGGTGGCGTGCACAACCTGTTCGTTTCCCATGGCACTGAAGATCAGGCGGCCCTGATCCGCCGCATGGGACGCGGTCTGTTGGTCACTGAGCTGATGGGCAGCGGTTTGAACATGGTGACCGGCGATTACTCACGTGGCGCGGCAGGGTTCTGGGTCGAGAACGGCGAGATCCAGTTCGCGGTTCAGGAAGTGACCATTGCTGGCAACATGCGCGACATGTTCAAGCAGATCGTCGCCGTTGGCAGCGATCTGGAGATGCGCAGCAACATTCGCACGGGTTCTGTGTTGATCGAGCGGATGACCGTGGCGGGGAGCTGATTTCTCCAGCCCCACGCAACACCCAAAGGCCTGCCCCGATATCGGTGCGGGCCTTTTTGTTGGCCGCAAAACTCGCCATACCGCTAAACCCCTGTGGGAGCCGACTTGCTGGCGAATGCGGCGTGTCAGTCACCTTATCTGCCATTGGTCCACCGTATTCGCCAGCAAGCCGGCTCCCACAAGGTCCGCTGCCGCTTCAATGTCGGGGTTGTTTTGATTCTTAAACTCATTTAATAATGAATATCATTTGCTAAATGAGCCTCTGCCATGGCCGCTGTTCTGCACGAGTCGCCTTACCTGGAAAACTGGCGTGCGCTGAGTCTGCGGATTCGCTGTGCCCTGGACCCGGACGAGCCACGTGTCATTGAGCATTACCTTGCCGAAGGCCGCTATCTGGCGCGTTTCACCGCCACGCCTCAGGTGCTGATCGCTGAAAGCACCTTCCGCCTGCTGATCGACACGGCCCGTGACACCGCCTTGCCCTGGCACTGGCGCTGCCTGTGTCTGGATCAAGCCTGGCGTCCACTGCGCGATCTGCAGGCCCTCGCTCATTCCGTCATTCAACGCCAACGCTGGCAGAGCTTCGCCCATCAGCTGGCGACCTGCGTGTTGCAGCCCTCGATTTCTCTCGCTGAACTGATGCAAGGATCTACCGATGAGTAATACCCGTATTGAACGCGACAGCATGGGCGAGTTGCAGGTTCCGGCCGAGGCCCTGTACGGCGCGCAGACCCAGCGTGCGGTGAACAACTTCCCGATCAGCCAGTTGCGCATGCCGCGCCAGTTCGTGCGTGCGTTGCTGCTGGCCAAGGCCGCAGCCGCTCAGGCCAACCTTGAGCTGAAACAGATCACCGAGGGCCAGAGCAAGGCCATCGTCACCGCGTGCAAGGAGCTGCTGGAGGGCGATTACATGGTGCATTTCCCGGTGGACGTGTTCCAGACCGGCTCCGGCACCAGCACCAACATGAACGCCAACGAAGTCATCGCGACCCTCGCGACCCGCATTCTGGGCGAACCGGTGAACGCCAACGACCACGTCAACTGTGGCCAGAGCAGCAACGACATCATCCCGACCACCATCCACGTCAGTGCTGCGCTGGCGATTCACGAACAACTGCTGCCTGCGCTGGCGCATCTGGTGCAGGTCACCGAGAAGAAAGCCGTGCAGGTGCACCCGTTCGTGAAGACTGGCCGTACTCACCTGATGGACGCCATGCCCGTACGTCTGAGCCAGGTGCTCAACGGTTGGTCGCAGCAGCTCAAGGCCAATGTCGAACACATCGAAAACCTGCTGCCGAGCCTGCAAGCGCTGGCCCAGGGCGGCACGGCGGTGGGCACCGGGATCAACGCCCACCCTGAATTTGCGTCGCGTTTTGCCACCAAGCTGAGCCAGTTGAGTGAAGTCGGCTTCGTGCCGGGCAAGGACCTGTTCGCCTTGATCGGCTCGCAAGACACCGCTGTCGCCGTTTCCGGCCAGTTGAAGGCCACTGCCGTGTCGCTGATGAAGATCGCCAACGACCTGCGCTGGATGAACTCAGGTCCCTTGGCTGGCTTGGGTGAAATCGAATTGGAAGGCCTGCAACCGGGTTCGTCGATCATGCCGGGCAAAGTCAATCCGGTGATCCCGGAAGCCACCGCGATGGTCGCCGCACAAGTGATCGGCAACGACGCCGCGATCACCGTCGCCGGTCAGTCGGGTAACTTCGAGCTGAACGTGATGCTGCCGATCATCGCCCACAACCTGCTGGAAAGCATCGAATTGCTGGCCAATTCCAGCCGTCTGCTGGCAGACAAAGCCATCGCCACGTTCAAGGTCAACGAAGCCAAGCTCAAGGAAGCCTTGTCGCGCAACCCGATTCTGGTGACCGCGCTGAACCCGATCATCGGCTACCTCAAGGCCGCCGAAATCGCCAAGACCGCCTACAAGGAAGGCCGTCCGATCATCGATGTTGCGCTGGAGCACACCGATCTGGACCGCGCCCAGCTGGAAACCCTGCTCAACCCGGAAAAACTCACGGCCGGCGGCATCTGACCGCCAGCTTCCGCCCACGTCACACGTCGAGGAGACGCGCCATGGAGCATTGGAAAAGCACCATTTTGAAAGGCAATAGCTGCTTCAACCGTGGCGATCTGGTCGACGCCCGCGAACTCTATCTGCAAGCCCTCGCCCTGGCGCAAGTGCTGTTGGAGCGCTGGAAAGACCCTGACGAGGCGGTGGCAGCGTTCGTGATTTCCCATCACAACCTGGCGGATCTGCACCTGAGCCTGAACCAGCCCGAAGAAAGCGCCGAGTACCTGTGCGCGGCGCACCAGCGGTTGTTACAGGTGATCCAGAACACCCGTTTCGCACCTGCGCTGCGTCAGGCCGCGCTCCGCCACAGCAACAAAACCTACAGCGAACTGTTGGGCTTCATCAGCGAACACGGTGAATACCCACGTACCCATCGCCTGCTCAATAGCAGCGGCGAACACACACGTTCGGCGCTTCAGCGTAATGCCGCTGCCGCCGGAACATTGTCCTTTGGAGTCCATTGATATGCCGTATACCTTGCCTGCCTTGCCATACGCCTACGATGCCCTTGAGCCGCACATCGATGCGCAGACCATGGAGATCCACTACACCAAACATCACCAGACCTACATCAACAACCTCAATGCCGCTGTCGAGGGCACTGAGTACGCTGAGTGGCCAATCGAGAAACTGGTGGCCAGTGTCGGCCAACTGCCGAAAAAACTGCGCCCGGCGGTGATCAACCAGGGTGGCGGTCACGCCAACCACTCGCTGTTCTGGGAAGTCATGAGCCCGAATGGCGGCGGCCTGCCAAGCGGTGCGCTGGCCAAAGCCATCGATGAGCAATTGGGCGGTATCGACGCTTTCAAAGAAGCCTTCACCAAAGCGGCACTGACCCGTTTTGGCAGCGGGTGGGCCTGGTTGAGCGTCACCCCGGAAAAGAAACTGGTCGTGGAAAGCAGCGGCAACCAGGACAGCCCGTTGATGAATGGCAACACGCCGATCCTCGGTCTGGACGTTTGGGAGCACGCCTACTACCTGCGCTACCAAAACCGTCGTCCTGAGTACATCGCCGCGTTCTACAACGTCGTGAATTGGGATGAAGTGGCCAAGCGATATTCGGCTGCAATTTCTTAACGCCCATAACAAGAAGTAGACGATCTATGCCTTCGGATTTCCTCACCCTCAGCAGCGGACGCTTGTTTCGTCTGGCCATTGGTTCGATTTTGCTATTGGTCGGCACGGGACTGCTGATTGCCCAGGGACTCACTTGGCTGAGCCTTGAACCGCGCATGTTGAGGGCGCTGGAAGGCGGAGCGTTGTGCGCGCTGGGAACGGCACTGGGCGCAGTCCCCGTGCTGGTGATTCGCGGAATGCCGGTGGCAGTGTCCGACGGGTTGCTGGGCTTTGGCGCGGGCATCATGCTCGCTGCCACGGCCTTCTCCCTGATCGTGCCGGGCCTTGATGCAGCCCAAAGCCTGGGCTTCTCGGCATGGGGCGCGGGCGCGTTGGTCAGCGTCGGCATTCTCGCGGGCGCGGTCGGTTTGTTCGTCGTCGACACGCTGGTCTCACAAGGGCCGCAGTTGTCCGAGGTGGCGGAAAAAGCGTCTATCCCTTCGAATATCTGGCTGTTTGTCATCGCCATCATCGCCCACAACATTCCGGAAGGCATGGCCGTAGGCGTGTCAGCGGGCGGCGGTCTGGCGCACGCGGACAGTCTGGCCATGGGCATCGCCTTGCAAGATGTGCCGGAAGGTCTGGTGATTGCGCTGGTGCTGGCGGCGGCAGGCATGTCGCGGCTCAATGCCTTTCTGATCGGTGCAGCGTCGGGGCTGGTCGAGCCGGTGTTTGCCGTGCTGTGTGCGTGGCTGGTGGAAATCGCCGCGCTTTTGTTGCCGGTCGGGTTGGCGCTGGCGGCGGGGGCGATGTTGCTGGTGGTCACTCACGAAATCATTCCCGAATCACGCCGCAACGGACACGACAAGATCGCCAGCTTCGGGCTGTTGGTCGGGTTTTGTCTGATGATGGTGATGGATACGGCGTTGGCGTAATGCAGATTGCTTACGCTCTTCGGGCAGAATCCAGAGCGGGGACGTCCCCGTTCTGTATAAAAACCCTTATAATCGCGCGCCTATTTTCCTCAGATGCGAGATCCGCCGTGAGCTTACCGCCGTGCCCCAAATGCAATTCCGAATACACCTATGAAGACGGCGCCCAACTCGTCTGCCCGGAATGCGCCCATGAGTGGTCCGCCAACGGCGTGGCTGAAGCGGACGATGACGTGAAAATCATCAAGGATGCGGTCGGCAACACGCTGCAGGACGGCGACACTGTGACCGTGATCAAGGACCTGAAAGTCAAAGGTTCGTCGCTGGTGGTGAAGGTCGGCACCAAGGTGAAGAACATTCGATTGGTGGATGGCGATCACGACATCGATTGCAAGATCGATGGCATTGGTGCGATGAAGCTGAAGTCCGAGTTCGTGAAGAAGGGTTGATTCGTCCCGGTTTCAAAGCCGAGCACAACCCTTGTGGGAGCCGGCTTGCTGGCGAAATCGGTGAGTCAGATACGGATGACTTGGCTGACCCACCGCTTTCGCCAGCAAGCCGGCTCCCACAGAGGTGCACCTCGGGTCGGGCTGCCGCCATTCCTCAACACGGCAAGTTGATCCCGAACGTGTTCTCCCCACGCTCGCTGCGAACAAACACGGTCCCGCCATGCATCAACGCAATCGCCTTCACAATCGCCAATCCCAACCCATGATTCCCGCCGCTGTTAGTGCGTGACGCATCAACCCGATAAAAGCGCTCGAACAGTTTCGGCAAATGCTCGCCGGAAATCAGCGTACCGGGGTTGGTGACGCCAATGCTGACGTGATCGCCTTCGTCCTTGATGTCCACGTGAATCACCCGCCCCGGCGCAGTGTGCTGCACGGCGTTGTGCAGCAAATTGATCATGGCGCGCCGCAGATGGGCCTTCTCGATGGGCGCTTGCGCGTCGCCGCGTACTTGAACCTGCACCTGAGCGTCTTCAAGGATGAAATCCAGATAGTCCAGCGTGGTCGCCACTTCCTCGGCCAGCGACACTTCGGTCAGTTCAGTGGCCTTGCTGCCCTGATCGGCGCTGGCCAGAAACAGCATGTCGTTGATGATCGAGCGCAGTCGCTCCAACTCCTCAAGGTTCGATTGCAGCACCTCGAAGTAATGTTCGGCAGAGCGCCCTCGGGTCAGCGCCACCTGGGTCTGACCGATGAGGTTGGTCAGTGGTGAACGCAGTTCGTGCGCGACGTCGGCGTTGAACGATTCCAGCCGCGAATAGGCTTGTTCGACTCGCTCCAGCGTCGAGTTGAACGAGGTCACGAACTGATCCAGTTCAGGCGGCAGTGACGACAACTGCAAGCGACCGGACAGCCGGGGCGGTGCCAGTTTGCGTGCCTCCAGCGAGAGATCCAGCAACGGCTTGAGGCCGATATGCGCCACCCAATAACCCAACGCCGAGGCCAAGGCGATGCCGATGGCGGCCAGACTGATCAGGGCGATCACCAGCGAATGCTGGGTTTGTCGGAATGTTTCGGTATCGATGGCCGTCAGAAATCGCAGGGGAGGGCGTTGATCTTTGGCCGGGAACTCGCTGACCCGCACTTTGAACGGATAGTTGTGATCGTTCAGATACAAGTCGCGCATGCCCAACGGGCCTTGGGCGAATGCGCGAATCTTGGGGTCAGGGCTGCCGAATTCGTAAGAAGGGTTGTCACTGACCACCCAGAAGCGCAGCCGCTTGTCCTCTTCGCTGAGCAGCTTGAGCTTGACGCTGAGTTTTCCCCAATGCTCCAGATCACCGAAGCGCTGCACCTGGGATTCCAGAACGCTGTAACGGGCATCGACTTCCGCTTCCGGCAACAGGCCCAGGCCCTTGTCCACTTGCAGATAAAGCGCCCAGCCGATTAGCAGAAACACCAGCAGTGCCACAAGGGCAAACATGCCGCTCAGGCGCAGGGCAATGGAGTTACTCGCCACGACGGTGCTCCAGTGCACGGCTCTCCAACACATAACCCATGCCGCGAATGGTGTGCAGCAGTTTCTGCTCGAACGGCCCATCGAGTTTGGCGCGCAGGCGTTTGATCGCCACTTCGACGACGTTGGCGTCGCTGTCGAAATTGATGTCCCAGACCATCTCGGCAATCGACGTCTTGGACAGGATCTCGCCATGCCGACGCGCGAGCACGCTGAGCAGTGAGAACTCCTTGGCCGTCAGGTCCAGACGCGCGCCGTTGCGCGTGGCCTTGCGGCTGATCAGGTCGATCCACAGATCGGCGATGCTGATCTGCACCGGTTCATGGCCGCCGCTGCGACGGGTCAGGGCTTGCAGACGTGCGACCAGTTCAAGGAAGGAAAACGGCTTGCCCAGATAGTCATCGGCGCCTTCGCGCAGGCCGCGAATCCGGTCATCGACGTTTTCCCGGGCGGTGAGCATGATCACCGGCGTCTGCTTGCGCGCGCGCAGTGCCCGCAGGATGCCGTAGCCGTCCAGGCCGGGCAGCATGACGTCGAGAATGATCACGGCGTAGTCGCTCTCCAGCGCCATGTGCAGGCCTTCGATGCCATCCCGCGCAACGTCCGTCGTGTACCCCTGTTCGGTCAGTCCCCGGTGCAGGTAGTCGGCGGTTTTTTCTTCGTCTTCGATAATCAGGACACGCATGGGTGCACTCTCACGTTCTCTGTGCTCACTGCTTTTTTGATGCTTATTTTTCAGCCACGAGCTGGGGCGCCGCTTTTCTGTCTGTCGTGGGCGGTGTCGGTGCCGTGGTCGGCTGCCGACGATGAAAGATTCGTTCCAGTTGCAGGTAAATCACGGGCGTGGTGAACAGCGTCAACGCCTGACTCACCAGCAAACCGCCTACGACCGCAATGCCCAGTGGCTGACGCAACTCAGCCCCTACACCATAGCCGAGCATCAACGGCAGGGCGCCGAGCAACGCCGCCAACGTGGTCATGATGATTGGCCGGAAACGGGTGACGCAGGCCTGGTAAATCGCCTCTTCTGGCGACAGCCCGCGATCACGCTGGCCTTCCAGCGCAAAGTCCACCAACAGGATACCGTTCTTCTTGACGATGCCGATCAGCAGCACGATACCGATCAGGCCCATGATCGAGAAATCCTGGCCCATCAACCACAGCAACAGCAGTGCGCCGATGCCCGCCGAAGGCAGTGTCGAGATGATCGTCAACGGGTGCACGAAACTCTCGTAAAGCACGCCTAGGATGATGTACACCGCCACCAGCGCCGCCAGAATCAGCCACGGCTGGTTGGCCAATGAGCTTTGGAATGCCTGGGCCGCGCCCTGAAAATTACCGATGATTGAAGCAGGCATGCCGATTTCGTTCTTGGCCTGATCCAGCAGTTGCACCGCATCGCCCAACGCCACGCCCGCTGACAGGTTGAATGACAGGTTCGCAGCGGGGAACATCCCGTCGTGACTGATCGACAACGGCCCCATTTTTGGCGCCCCCACTTTGGCCAACGCCGACAGTGGCACCATCTCGTTGGTCAATGGCGAGCGCAGGTAGAAATAGTTCAGGCTCTCGGCCTTGCCGCGCTGGGACGGATCAAGTTCCAGGATGACTTTGTACTGGTTGATGTCGGTCTGGTATTCGTTGATCTGCCGCTGGCCGAAGGCGTCGTACAGTGCCTGATCGACGTCCGCGGTGGTCAGGCCGAAGCGCGCGGCGGCGCTGCGGTCGATGTCCAGGTGCGTGACGCTGCCGCCCAGTTGCAGGTCGTTGGACAGGTCACGAAATGCCGGAATGGTCTTGAGTTTTTCAGTGAGCTTCTGCGTCCACTCGTTCAGTAAAGCGCCGTTGTTGCTCTTGAGTACGTATTGGTACTGGGCACGGCTCGGGCCGGAACTCAGGTTGATGTCCTGGCCTGCGCGCAGGTAGAGGACAATGCCGGGAATCTTCGCCAGTTTCGGACGGATCCGGTCGATGAACTCGCTGGCGGAAACATCGCGATCACCCCGGTCCTTCAGCGCAATCCACACGCGGCCGTTGGCGATGGTCTGGTTGCTGCCACTAACACCCACTGAATGGGAGAAGGCTTTGACGGCAGGGTCTTCGCCGATGATTTTCGCCAGTTGCTTGTGCTTGGCCACCATGTCCGGGTAAGAAATGTCCGCCGCCGCTTCACTGGTGCCGAGCACCATACCGGTGTCCTGAACCGGAAAGAAGCCTTTGGGGATCAGTACGTAACCGACCACTGCCAGCACCAGTGTCAGGCCAAAGATGCTCATCATCATGCGTTGATGGGCGAGGGCGAAGCGCACGCCACGGGCGTAGCGCGCCAGCAGTTTTTCGCCAAAACCGGGGTTGGCATGGGCGTCGTGTTTCGGCGCGCGCATGAACAGTGCGGCCAGTGTCGGCGCCAAGGTCAGCGAGACCATTACCGAAATCAGAATGGTTGACGTCGCCGTCAGCGCAAATTCCTTGAACAAGCGTCCGACCACGCCGCCCATGAACAGCAATGGGATGAACGCTGCAATCAGCGAGAAGCTGATCGACACCACTGTGAAGCCGATCTCGCCCGCGCCCTTGATCGCGGCATCGCGCATGCTTTCACCGGCTTCGAGATGGCGGTGGATGTTTTCCACCACCACGATGGCATCGTCGACCACGAAGCCGACCGCCACCACAATGGCCACCAGCGTCAGGTTGTTGAGGCTGAAACCGAGCACGTACATCAGGGCAAAGCTGGCCACCAGCGAGACACCGAGTACGGCGGTCACGATCAGTGTTGCAGAGACCTGGCGCAGGAACAGTGCCATCACCGCGATCACCAGCACGATGGCGATCAGCAGGGTCATTTCCACTTCATGCAGGGACGCGCGAATGGTCTTGGTCCGGTCGCTGAGCACCGAAACGTCCACGGACGCCGGGAGCATTTCCTGCAAACGAGGCAGCTCGCCGAGCACGCGGTCCACGGTCTCGACGATGTTGGCGCCGGGCTGACGGAAGACCACGATGTTCACGCCTTGCTGATCGCCAGACCAGGCATTGACGTAAGCGTTTTCCGAACCGTCGATGACTTTCGCTACATCACGCAGGTGAACCGGAGCGCCGTCCTTGTAGGACACGATCAACTGGTCGTAGTCCTTGGCCTGGAACAACTGGTCGTTGGAGGCCAGCGTCGACACGCTGTCCTTGCCATACAACGCACCTTTGGCGAGGTTGAGGCTGGTTTGTTGCAGGCTCGTGCGCAAATCGCCCAACGTCAGCCCGATGGACGCGAGCTTTTCCGGCGCGGCCTGTACGCGAATGGCCGGACGCCGCTGGCCGGTGATCGCGACTTGGCCTACGCCATTGATCTGGCTCAACTGACGGGCCAACAGGGATTCGGTGACATCGCTCAGCTCGGTGCTGGGCATCAGATTGGAACTGACGCTCAAGATCAGCACCGGGCTGTCGGCAGGGTTGACCTTGCGCCAGGTGGGGGCCGTTGGCAGGTCAGCTGGCAGGCGTCCCGAAGCGGTGTTGATCGCGGCCTGCACTTCCTGCGCAGCAGTGTCGATGCTCTTGTTCAGCACGAATTGCAGGGTCAGGTTGGTCGAACCCAAGGCGCTGCTGGAGGTCATCTGCGTCATGCCGGGGATGGCGCTGAACTGCACTTCGAGGGGCGTAGCGACCGAGGAGGCCATGGTTTGCGGACTGGCGCCGGGCAGTGTGGCGGACACCTGAATCGTGGGGAATTCAGCTTCTGGCAGCGGCGCGACGGGCAGGCGCGGAAAAGCGATGCAACCCAGCAAAACCAGCGCGAATGTCAGCAGTACGGTGGCGATAGGGTGATTCACGCACCATGCGGAAATCGAACCGTGGCCTTTCATTTCGCGGTTCCTCCTGCATCCGCCAGAGTGGCCGCTGGGTCCGCCTTGACCACCTCAATGTGCGCACCGTCCTTAAGGCGCGACTGGCCGTCGCTGACCAGCACGTCATTGGCACTCACGCCGCTGATCAGCACCAGATCACTGTTCTGGTAAAGCACTTTGACAGGGACCACTTCAACCTTGTCGCCGATGACCCGAAACACATAATGCTGCTCGATGCCGCGCTGGACTACCTGCGGCGGGACTTTCAACGCATCGCGTTCGATGGCGGTCTGGATGCGCACGCTGACCAACTGGCCAGGCCACAGTTTTTCAGCGGTATTGTCGAAAATGGCCTTGGCGCGAATGGTGCCCGTGGTGGCAGCGACCTGATTGTCGATCAGGGTCAGTTTGCCTTCGCCCAGCAAGGTGCCGGTTACGCCATCGCCCATATAGGCGTTGACCTTTGCGGGTGTAGGAGATGCGAGCAGGTCATGCAGGGTTGGAAGCATCTGCTGCGGCAGTGAGAACTCAACGGAGACGGGATCTATCTGCGTTACGGAGAACAGTCCATTGGCGTCCGTGACGCGCAGAAAGTTGCCCTCATCGACATTACGAATGCCGACGCGGCCTGTCACCGGAGAACGAATTTGGGTGTAGGAAAGCTGCACTTGAGAGGCATTGATCGACGCCTGATTGCCCAGCACGGTCGCCTTGAGTTGATTGACCAACGCCTGTTGCTGGTCGAACTGCTGCTTGGAAATACTGTTGTCCACAGTCAGCAGTTTGTAGCGCTTGAGATCGACTTCCGCCACATCGAGTTGGGCCTGGCTCTGGCTCAACTGCGCCTTGGCCTGTTCGAGGGCCGCACGAATCGAGCGGTCGTCAATGGTCGCCAACAAATCCCCGATTTTGACCTGCTGGCCTTCCTTCACCATCAGCCTGGTCAGAATGCCGTCCACCTGCGTGCGGATCACCACGCTTTGCAGCGAAAGCACCGAGCCGATACCCGTGACGTAACGCGGCACATCTTCCCGGACCACATTGATCACTTGCACTGGAACGGCGATGGACGCAGTGGTTTTCTTGGGGGCCGGGCGGGTCAACGTCCAGGCACCCACTGCCAGCGATACTGCGAGAACGGTTACAGCCGCTAACACAGATTTTTTCTTTTTGTGCATACAGATATAACGCCAGCAAAAAATGGAGGGCAGATAATTGAGAGCCTCCTTTATACCTCCTGCACCCGGTCAGCAAAATGACTGCTACCTGTCAATATTGTCAGGTGGTGATGGGGGGAGGATGAAGGGGCATAAAGAAAAGAAGTAATGGGGCGATAGATGGATAGAGAGCACGACAATTCCTACACAAATGTCTGCGTTCTCTGGTCGATTGTTCCTGGCTCGACTTAACTGATCCACGTGAGTCTTCACTCCGGAGTGTGGCGATGAACAGTAAAAAGACAGTTTCGATGTTTTTTTCGATCGCGTTTGTCGGGGCTTTTGCTCAGGCGGTGTCAGCAGCCCCGTCGCAGCAAGGTGCACTGTCGTTCCACGGTCAACTCGTCAACGCGGGGTGTGAAGCCAGAGTGCTGGATGTCAGCGCTCAGCGGGATCAACCGAAGTCGATAAGGGTCAACGCACACGTTACCGTCGGGCTGGTTGTTCATGATGATGCCTGCGAAGGCGCTACCGTGCCTGTCTCCACGGCTTATGTCGAGCAGACGTCCATCGAGACCGGGGTTCATAACGGCGTCGTGACACTGACTTATCAGTGACGCCGATTCTTCAAACATCTCGTCAATAAAAGCCGCCTTGGCCTCCCTCGCCAAGGCGGTTTTTTTATGCATTCCACTCGGAATCGATGTACACCCTTACAGCGTATCGACAAACATCGGCTCATTATTATTTTTTGATGATGATGCGCAGCGTCAGGAGTTACGCGGGGTGTGGCTATTTGCACCCAGAGACTACGGAAATTTCCTTCACGTCTCACTGTCGTTTCTGCAAGTACAAGGTAGATAACCTGACATCCGGCCTTGAGCGGCCCGCTTATAGTTCGACCCGTGCTCTGGGCACACACGAACTGACACAAGGAATGTCGTTAACATGAAAAAGATCTCTCTTTCTCTCGCTATTTTGGCTGCAATGGGGCTGGGCATGGCTGGGACTGCAAACGCAGCGAACAACGGAAAATTGATCCTGAGCGGGACGCTCACCAACATTACGTGTGACATCAATGCAGGAACCGGTGCGAGCCCAGGCTCTAACCCCGGTGAAATCAACGTTGATATGGGCAACGTATCGTTCGCCGATATCGGGACTTACGCACAAGCCAAACTGGAGACGGCGTCGCCGATCCAGTTGCTGGTGAACTGCACCGGTGGCGCCACGGCCTACGACTCGGTAGACATGCGCTTCATTGCCCGCCAGGGTAGCGGCCTGGACAACAACGATCAAAAACTGTTGCGCACCACTGGTGCGGCTGATGGTGTGGGTATCGGTCTGCTGAACTCGTCCAATCGCCTGATGGACCTGAGCGGCGCCGAAACGATCGTCACCGATCTGGTCAAGGACGGCGATACCGCAACGGCCGAGATCAATCTCGGTGCTGTATACGTGCTTAACGGCACTCCGACCAATCCAGGTAACGCCGATGGTTTCCTGCCGTTTGTGATGGATTACAAGTGATGCACCTGGCGAGGTGAGCAGTGCTCATCTCGCCACTTTCCTGTCCGGAATCACCCCCATGTTTTCGAAGATTATCCGCAAGTCGGCCCTCTGGCTGTGCTCGGGACTGGCCGTGACGCTGGCTGCTCAAGCCCAGGCAGGCGTGGTGCTGAATACCACGCGTGTCATTTATTCCGGAGCCGACAAAGAAGTCAGCCTGCAGGTGCACAACACCGGGGCATCTGAAATTCTCGCGCAGTCCTGGATCGAGAGCGACCCGAATGGTGCTGGGTTGAGCATACCGCCGTTCGCGATCACACCCGCGCTGGCGCGAATGCCCGGTGACGCCCGACAACTGATCAGGATCATGTATTCGGGTGAAGGTCTGCCCGGTGATCGCGAATCGGTGCTCTGGTTGAGCGTTCAGGAAATCCCCCAGACGGCCCGCGACAACGAATTGCAGATCGCCATTCGCCAGCGCATCAAATTGTTCTATCGGCCACAAGGCTTGATCGGCGATCCGTTGAAAGCCGCCGAAGCACTGCAATGGCAGGTGCGCGATGGTCAGATCGAAGTGGTTAACACGAGTCACTACCACGTCTCGATGATCAAGCTGGAAGGGCGGCAAAACGGGCGGGTGGTAATCCAGGAGGGCAGCAGGATGCTGGCGCCTGGTGAACGGCGTCGGCTGCCTCTCGCGTCAGGCGGGCGTGGTTCAGTGGACCTGGCCTTTATCAGCATTAACGATTTTGGTGCCCAGGAGCCATATCGCGCCACCGTGACAGCAGACCGGACGACACAGGCCAACAAGGCCGATCGCTCACCCTGAAGGCAGAAAACACGCCCTTCAGGGTTTTTCCGTTGACCCATTTTTTAAAGTCGGACGCGTTTCCGGCTTTGCGTCGCACGCCTGCATGAAGGGACTCGGCAGTGCATCGACACTCAGGACACGAGTGAAAACAGCTAATGGAACGGCGAGACAAAAACAGCAAAGGAAGTCAGTCGAGGGTAACCCTGCCGAGCAGCAGCCAACGCTCATCGAGACCGCGCAGAACGCTCAAACGCCAGTCATGGTCATTCTGGATCGCGGTGAGTGCCGTGTGGATGACCGGGCCGTGTGCGTTGGCGATGACAGACGGCTCCGGCCACGATACCGGGCCGCCCTCCACCACGGCTGGGGTGAAGTTCAACACCGCATTCATTCAAGGAACGGATCAACCTGCAGACCTCAACACCTTCCTGCAAGGCAACAGTGTGCTGCCTGGGACCTATCGGGTGGACATTTACGTCAACCGCGCATTGAGCGGTCGACGCGACATCATCTTTGTGGCCAATCCTCGTACGGGCGCGATTGAGGCGTGTCTGACGCTGGAGATGCTGGGGCAGTTGGGGATGAACATTTCTGACCTGAAAGATAACGCTACTTCGTCCAGCGGGTGCTTCGATCTGGCCGCGAACGTCGAGTTCGCGCATGTCGAGTATGAACCTACCCGGTTGCGGCTCAGTATCAGTCTTCCTCAAGCCATGATGCAGCGCAGCGTGCGGGGGTATGTCGCTCCGGAGCTCTGGGATGAGGGGGCTTCCGCGGGGTTTGTGAATTACAGCTTCAGCGGCGCGCGTCGCGAGCGAAATCATCAGACTCAGGACCAATATTACCTGGGCCTGCGCAATGGCTTGAACCTCGGGGCGTGGCGGCTGCGTAACGAATCGTCGCTGGTGTATGGCGACAGTCAGCCTTACCGGTTTCGCAGCAACCGGACCTTTGCTCAGCGGGATATCACGGCGCTCAAGAGCCAACTGACGCTGGGTGAAACCTTCACCGACGCCCAAGTCTTCGACAGCGTCCGCTTTGTCGGTGCGATGCTTTCGTCCGATGACGGCATGCTGCCGGACAACGAGCGGATTTACGCGCCGATCATTCGTGGCATTGCAGAAACCAACGCCACCGTAGAGGTCCGGCAAAACGGCTTCACGCTGTTCAGTGGCAACGTTTCACCGGGGCCGTTCGAAATTTCCGATATCTACCCCAGCGGTTCGAACGGTGATCTGGAAGTGACGGTGGTGGAGGCGGACGGTCGCAGGCGTGTTTTTATTCAGGCCTACGCCTCGCTGCCCATCATGGTGCCAAAAGGGGCGTTGCGCTACAGCATCGCGGCAGGCCGGTACGACAGTTATGAGGATGGCGGCCAGTCACCCGCGCTGGGCAGCATGACCCTGATCTACGGCCTGACCGACCGCGTGACACTCGCCGGTGGCGCTCAGGTGTCTGAAGACTATCAGGCGGGGAATATCGGGGCAGGCGTCAACACCGGGCTGGGCGCTGTTTCGCTGGACGTCACTCAGTCGAACAGCCAGCAACCACAAAAGACCTACAGCGGCCAAAGCCTGCGATTGCGCTACGCCAACACGCTGGAAGTGACTAACACCACACTTGCCGTGGCCGGATATCGCTATTCCACCGACCAGTACCGAACGCTTGATGAGCACGTTGAAGAGCGGGAGCTTCGCACGCTGGCAGGTACCGGCAGGGCCAAGGACCGTGTGGAGTTCAGCCTGACCCAATCGCTGTCGGAGCAATCTGCGTCGTTGAGCATTACCGGCTCCGAACAGCGGTATTGGGACAACACCAGCAAGACGCGGCAGTTGCATGTGTCCTGGAATGCAGCGTGGCGCAGCCTCAGTTACAGCCTGTCAGTCGAGCGTAATCAGACCTTCGAGCGCGATGGTCAGCGTCAAAGCGATAACCGCTTTGCCCTGACCCTGAGTATTCCGTTGGGTGACAGCCCCGGCAGCTCCCGCGTGTTCCTCAACGCGGTGCGCGACAGCGGTGGCGACTACAACATGCAGGCCGGTTTGAATGGACAAGTGTTCGATGATCGCAACACGTTTTACTCCTTGCAGGCCGGGCGTGATAACCGGTCCGGGTCCTCGGGCTTCGGCAAACTCAGCACCACGAAGCCTTACGGTCGCTTCGATGCCGGTTACGGCCAAGGCGCCGATTATCGTGCGTTTAGCATCGGGGCATCGGGATCTGTCGTCGCGCACGCGGGGGGCGTCAATGTCGGGCAACCGTTGGGAGAAACGTTCGCCTTGGTCGAGGTTGAAAATGTTCAGGGGGCACGCCTGACCAACTTTAGTAACGTCGAAACCGCAGATAACGGCTATGCCGTGCTTCCGTACGCCCAACCCTATCGCACCAATTGGGTCAGCCTCGACACGCGCGGTCTAGGGGCTGATGTCGAGCTGGAAAGTGCCGTGACTCAGGTCGTTCCCCGTCGTGGCGCCGTACCTGTGGTCAGCTTCAAGGCGCAAGTCGGGCGACGGGTGCAGCTCGAACTGACCCTGCCTGACGGCACCCATTTACCGCTGGGGGCGATGGTCGACGATGAACAGGGCAAGATGTTGGGGGCTGTCGATCCAACGGGTCGTGCGCTGATACTGAGTGAGAAGGACAGCGGCACGCTGATTGCCAGATGGTCCGATCAACAGTGCCAGGCGCAATACCATTTACCCCCCAGAGATCCGCAACGGACCTACGATCGTATCAAGGTGGTCTGCCAATGAGGTGGGAGCGTGCTGTCTGCCTCGCTGTTGCGCTGTTCAGTTGCGACGTTCAAGCCGTCGTCGCACTGAGCGGCACCCGACTGATCTTCGATGGCCGCTTCCATGAGGTCGCTTTCGAGCTCAGCAATCCCGGTGTCCGCGATGTGCTGATTCAGACGTGGCTTGAAAGCGTCGAGCCGGTTGAGGACGATCGGGCAAACCTGCCTTTTGTGGTCACCCCGCCGCTCGCTCAGTTGCCCCCACAGGGCAGGCAGACGCTGCGGGTGCTGTATGAAGGGGTGGGGCTACCGCGAGATCGGGAATCCCTGCTGCATCTCTACGTATTGGAGGTGCCTTGGCGCAGTGCTGCAAACCAGCAACTGAGCCTGGCGGTACGCCAGCGGATCAACGTGTTCTATCGGCCACAGGCTTTGGTTGGTGATCCGGCCCTGGCGCCGGAGGCGCTGTCCTGGCAACGCAGCCCGGATGATCCGCTGCTATTGAACCTGTCCAACCCGACCCCTTTTCATGTGTCGCTGCACAACATCAGGGTGGGCGATGTCGAGGTCAGTGAGGACCTGCTGCTCGGGCCGTTCTCGACGTTCACCTTTCGTTTACCCGCATCGCTCGGCCACCGGTCCGGGGTCGATACCCTGACGTTCAAAGCGCTGACCGATTACGGCGGTCAGCGAGATTTCTGCGCACAGCCCAAGGATCGCGCACCGTTCCATGCCCGGTTACGGACACCGGGAACCCCACTCTCCATAGGGAAATGCTGATCATGACGACTTTCTCATTCTCACGTTGGTGCTCAACGTTTTGTATCGCGCTCATGGCACCCGCCACGGGCCTGGCCATGTCGTGTAAAACGCAAGGCTCGGGAGAGGCGGTGATTCGCGCGGATCTGAGCAGTAGCGTCGCCATCCCCGCCACCTTGCCGGATGCCAGCGTGGTCTGGCGTTCCGAGCGCCTGAATATCGGTGTCGAATGTGTTCGGGATCAACCCGGCCCCGCGGAGTCTGTCGCCCTTTATCTGAATCCCGAAAACCTCCAGATCGGCCAAGGCATTCGCGCAGGGCTGACCTTGAATGGCATCGATTACCTGCAAAGCAGCGGGCAAATTCCTGCACAGCAAACGTTGCCTGCGTGCAGCGAGCCTGCTGACAATCTGGCTGCCTGCCCCAAGGTGAGTTTTAGCCTGCCGTTTTCAGTGTTCATCCAGAAGTTCGGTCCCACACCCCCCTCGGGTGTCGCCAGCGACCTGCTCGATTATCGACTGTTTCAGATCGACAGCACGAAAGGCATGAATCCGGTGCCGCACAACAACCTTAACTACGTGATCAATAACCTCACCGGGCTGCGCTTCGTCGCGTGTAACGCCGAGCTGCGTGTGATGCCGGAAACGGTCGAGTTCGGTGATGTAGCGATCAAGAACGTCAGGGTGGGCGAAGTGGCGACCTTCCAGCGATTTGCCCTGGCAACCAGCCGCATCTGTGATTCGCCCTTCAGTCTGAATGCACGCTTCACACCCGTGTCCGGCGTGCTGTCCGGGGATGTGCTGGTGCCGGTGAACAACGACAGCGTCGGCATTCGTATCACCAATGCGCGCAATAACGTTCCCGTGCGTTATCACGAACCCTTTCATGTGACGGATCTACAGGGCGAAAACTATTCGGCCACGGCGGATTTCAACGCCGAATTGCTCTGGCAGACTGATACGCCGAAACCCGGTCCGTTTTCTGCGGAGGTGATGGTGGACCTGTTCTACAAGTAGGCCAGCAGGTCAGGGGGCGCTTAGCTGTCCTTGCGGAAACTGTCGCGGTACTGCGTCGGCGTGACGCCCAGCCGTTGGGTGAAGATCAGTCGCATGCGTGCTGCGCTGCCAAACCCGCATTCATAGGCCACGGCCTTGATCGCTTTTTCGCTGCCTTCCAGCAAACGTCGTGCAGCGTCGATCCTCGCTCGCTGCACGAACTCGGCCGGGGTGACTTTGGCGTCCCGCGCGAACACCCGAGCGAAACTGCGCGGGCTCATGGCGACGACTTCGGCCAGACGTTCCACCGAAAACGGCTCACTGATGTGCTCCAGGACGTAACGCTGAATCTTTGCCACGGGAGAGTCATCATCCGCCGACGTGTTGAGGTAAGGGCTGAACTGCGATTGCCCGCCCTGGCGCTGTGCGACCACCAGCAACCGTTTGGCCACTGCCAGCGCAATGGCCGGCCCGTGATCCTCGGCCACCAGCGAAAGGGCCATATCGATACCCGCCGTCACTCCGGCGGAGGTCATCAGCTTTCCGTCGCGCACGTAGATCCGGTCGGGCTCAACCTGTGCTTTTGGAAAAAGTTCGGCCAATTGATGGGCGTGGCTCCAGTGGGTGGCGGCCTGCTTGTCGTCCAATAGACCGGCATGGCCGAGGATGAACGCACCGGTACAAATCGAACCGTAGCGTCCGGCCAGCGGCGTGACGTCGTGTAGCCAAGCGGTGATGTGGGGCATTTCAGGGCTTTCGGGCAACAGGGGCCCCCCGGGTATCAGCAGGATATCGAACGCTTTGGGGGCGTCATCGAGTTCGTGCCGAGCACCCAAGGGCATGCCGTTGGACGCGATGATGGGGTAGGGCGCTGCGCCAATGGTTGTGATCGTGTAGCCGTCACCCTCGGCGACGAAGCGATTGGCTTCCGCGAAGACATCCAGAGGCCCGGCAACATCCAGTGACTGGACATGGGGAAACAGCACGATCGCAACGCTTCTCATCGACGAGCCTCAGACACCCTGCAAAGGGATGAACATATAGCTCATTTCTTCGGCAGTGTGGTGACGTTATCCCACTCGGTGATCACTGCTTTCTGGTTCTTACGGTCGTACAGGCACAGTTCGGTGCCGGTCTTGTTTTTCATGAACGCCTGCTTGTACTGGCCTTTGATGAGCAACGCGCTGTAGCCCACGCTGTCATCGAACATCGCTGATGTGCCCGCCGGTTTGGCGTTTTTCAGGGAACTGGCGGCGATGCAGCTCTCGACCAACTTCTTGTCGAACGCGTTCCATGCTTCGGTGCTCGACGCGCTGGCCTGGCCCGCAACGGCGGTCAATGCAAGCAGGAGCAGGGTGGTCGTTTTCATGTGAATCTCCCTCTTTTATCGGTATCACGAGGTGTGACAGCGACTTAGAGTGGTTCAGGCAGGTCGAGTTCGCAGCGCTGCACATAGTGCATGCCTGCGCGCTCATACAGGCGGCGGGCCGTGAGATTACTCTCCATGACCTTGAGATCGACCTGCCCTTCCTCGCGCCCGGCAAAGGCAGAAAACACCTGACTCAACAGCCGCTCACCGATGCCTTGGCGCTGACCGCGGGGATGGACCACCAGATTGCGGATGAACGCACTGGTCCAACATTGGGCGACGGCGATGACGTCCTGAGCGTCGACGACGACAAAGCACAATGTCGGGTCAAACTCGGGATCGTTTTTGAAGCCGGTGAGCCACGTGTCGAAATCCGGAACGTGACCACCACCGAGGGTTGTCCCCAACGCAAGAAGTCGGTGCACGGCTTCTGCGTTTTCGCATTCGAAAGGCACATAGCGCAGTGGCATCGGCCATAAGACAGGCGCTTCAGGCGGGTCGAGGCGACGACGCATCAACCAGTAATGGCATGTCGATGCGTCGTCAGGACCGGGTTTCAGATCCCCTGGGCTTCGACGGTTCGTGCAGCTTCGATCAGGCATCGCGTCAGTTCGGGGGACGAAAATTTGGTCAGGACGGCGTTGGCACCGGCCAGCTTGGCCTTTTCAGCGTTCATCGCACTGTCTAGCGAGGTGTGCAGCAGTACGTAGAGCTGCTGAAAATCAGGCGTTTCACGCAACGTGCGGGTAAAAGCATAGCCGTCCATTTCCGACATCTCGATGTCGGACACCACCACGTTGATTTGTTGGGCCGTGCCTTGCAGGTCGAGCAATTGATCGATGGCTTCCCGGGCACTGCGCGCGGTGTGGCACTCGATGCCCAGATTGCGCAGCGTTATCACGGATTGCTGAAGTGCAACCTGGCTGTCGTCGACGACCAAAATGCGGGCCTTGGCCAGCACTTCAGCTTCTTCGGGTGACAACTCGGCGGGAGCCGGTTCGATCTGCACGGGGGAAATACCGTGAATCACCTTCTCGATGTCCAGTACCTGAACCAACGTGCCATCCACCTGAGTGACCCCGGTGATGAACGATTTATTGCCTGAGCCGAAGGGCGGTGGACGAATGTCCGTGGTCAGGCAATGAACAATCTTGCTCACCGCCTGCACGTGCAGACCCTGCTTGGAGCGGCTGACATCGGTGACGATCAGGCATCCGCCGTCAGGATCGAGCAACGGACGTTCGCCAATGGCACGGCTGAGGTCGATGACCGATAACGAGTTACCACGCAGCGTGGCCACGCCTTTGACGTGCGGGTGCGATTCAGGCAGCCGTGTCAGGGGAGGGCAGGGGATGATTTCGCTGACTTTGAGCAGGTTGATCGCCATCAGCTTGCCGCTGCGTAACGTGAACAGCAGAAGCGAGAGTGAATCTGCGCGGACGTTTTTGGACATGTGGACCTTCTGTCTTGCGGTGGCTGCGTGCGTCTGAATGCGCAAACAGCTGTCGATGACGGTTTATCGACTCGCTGCACGGAGGCTTTAGCGCTAATGATGTTTGAGCAGCCCCGGCGGCTGTGCTGTGGTGTTGTCGAAATGACTTTGTGTAGTCATAAGGACTCTTTTTACGGCGTAGTCAAAATGACAAAAGTATTTTAAGTCGTTGAAATTATTGAAAATAAAATATGGCACGCATTCTGTAATACATGAGTCAGTCCCTTACTCATCGCGTCACAGGAGTTCATCATGTTGAATGCTTCGGATCGTGCCATCGTCAAGTCCACCGTTCCTCTGCTGGAAAGCGGCGGTGAAGCGCTGACCACTCACTTCTACAAGAAACTGCTCAGCCGCTACCCGCAGGTTCGCCCGTTGTTCAACCAGGCGCACCAGGCCAGCGGTGATCAGCCTCGCGCCTTGGCCAACGGTGTATTGATGTACGCCAAACACATCGATCAGCTTGAGCAACTGGGCGGTCTGGTCGCCAAAATCATCAACAAACACGTTGCCCTGCAAATTCTCCCCGAGCACTACCCACTGGTGGGGGAGTGTTTGCTGGAAGCCATTCGTGAGGTGCTGGGCGCTGAAGTTGCGACGGATGAAGTTATCGCCGCCTGGGGGCGGGCTTACGGCCAACTGGCGCAGATTCTCATCGGCGCGGAAGAACAGATCTACGAAGAAAAGGAGCAGGCCCCAGGTGGCTGGCGTGGCGCTCGTGAATTCAAGGTTGTGGCCAAGGTGGCTGAAAGTGCGGAAATCACCTCGTTCTACTTCGCGCCCGCCGATGGTCAGCCGATTCTCGATTTTGCAGCGGGCCAGTACATCGGTATGCAGCTTTTCGTGGGGGGGGAAGAAATCCGTCGCAATTACTCGCTGTCTGCCCTGGCGGGCAACAACCAGTACCGCATCAGCGTCAAGCGTGAACCAGGCGGTCGGGCCTCCAATCACCTGCATGATCAGATGAGCGTCGGCGACAGCATCAACCTGTTTGCACCGTCGGGTGAGTTTACCTTGGTCGACAACGATAAACCGCTGGTGCTGATCAGCGGCGGGGTGGGCATCACGCCTACTTTGGCAATGTTGGAAGCGGCGCTGGGGACTTTACGTCCAATTCACTTCATCCACTGCGCGCGCAATGGTTCAGTGCATGCGTTCCGTGAGTGGGTCGATGGTCTGGCTGCCAAACACCCTCAACTAAAGCGTTTCTACCTGTACGGCGAGGATGACGGCGTGAGCCCTGCGGCAGACGGCGTAGGGTTGCTCGATCAAGCGCGTCTGGAGCAGTGGCTGCCCGCGGATCGTGATCTGGATGCCTACTTCCTGGGGCCTAAAGGCTTCATGGCGGCGGTCAAGCGTCAACTGAAGGCGGCGGGTGTGCCGGATGCACAGGCTCGGTACGAATTCTTCGGCCCAGCTTCGGCGCTGGAGTGAACCGGCCTGCGACATAAAGACGCATCCTTCTATATATAAGGAAGGGTGCGGCGAACGGTCCCTGCGGCATAGCGTCGCACTCTTCTATATATAAGGAAGAGATTGAGAAGGGTGACCATGGATTGTTGCGTGTTTTGCTTAATGTTCGGGTAATGCCGACGTGTTCACTATCTGCCCGGCGTGACGCTGCGACGATGGTAGAATTGTCGGCTTTCCGGGCCTTGCCGGGCACGCACTGCACAGATCGGCCGATCTGGATGGACACCACATTCAAAGGGTATGTGAATGACTGACGAGATGATTTACCTGCGACGCGAAAAGCAGTTCCTGGTTCTGCTGGGCATCATCTGCCTGGCGTTGATCGGTGGGGCGCTGTACATGCAGGTCGTATTGGGCGAGGCGCCATGCCCGTTGTGCATACTGCAGCGTTACGCGTTGCTGTTCATCGCTGTCTTCGCATTCATCGGTGCGGGGATGCCCGGCCGACGCAGCCTGACGGTGTGCGAAGCGCTGGTCACGCTCAGCGCCGTGGGCGGGATTGTTGCAGCGGGGCGTCATGTCTGGATTCAGAGCCACCCGACCGAGAGTTGCGGTATCGATGTGCTTCAGCCCATCGTGGACGGGCTGCCACTGGCCGATCTGTTTCCCCTCGGTTTTCAGGTTGCAGGCTTCTGCGAGACGCCATATCCGCCAGTTTTCGGACTTTCGCTCGCGCAATGGGCATTGATCGCTTTTGTTCTCACTGTAATTCTGGTACCGGCGGGCATCATCCGGAACCGAATGAAAGCGCGTTGATTACAAAGTGTTGCGTAAAAAAGTGCCCCAAAATCCTTAGGAAATTTGGGGCCTTCCAGGGTTTTTCTGGTGCGTCATATGCGCGCATTCTTACAGATTTGGAAATTAATTGTTGCGCAGAAACTCATAGTCAATAAAACTTTACGTATCTACAATCGCCCCCACTTAACGCCCCCATCACTTGAAGGGCGGCGGAAATCGAGGTCAGAAAGCGTTTTTACGCCTTTGTAGACACCGTTTGGATGGCCTCTTGCGTCAAATTCTGAATGTCTGCGCCAAGGGATTTGGGCCGCGTTGGCGGTTGCCACCATTCGAATAAGAAACCACAGCAAAACCGGATTTGTTACGAGGCCACAAGCTTCCTGACAGGCCCCTGTTCAATCCAAAAATTTGCCAGCACCTGGCAGGGTGAAGTGTTGGCGGTCGAAACCCAACTGCGATGCGAAAGCTGCTTTTAGAGGTCGTGAGATGAGTAAAAAAAGGTACCCCAGGTTTTTTGGCTTCTTGGCCCTTTTCAGCATGCTCCTGCTCAGCGGGTGCGATTACACCCTGCTGGATCCCAAGGGCCACATCGGCATGCAGGAACGTGACCTGATCGTCACGGCAACCTTGCTCATGCTGCTGGTCGTGGTGCCGGTCATTTTCATGACCATCATCTTCGCCTGGAAATACCGCGCCTCGAACAAGAGCGCAACCTACACTCCTGACTGGGCGCATTCGACCAAGATCGAACTGGTTGTCTGGCTGGTGCCTCTGGCCATCATCATCGTGCTGGGCTACGTGACCTACAAGTCCACCCACGCGCTGGACCCTTACCGTCCGCTTGAGTCCGACGTGAAGCCTGTGACCATCGAAGTGGTCGCACTTGACTGGAAATGGCTGTTCATCTACCCGGAACAGGGTATCGCCACCGTCAACAAGATCGTCTTCCCGGCTCATACCCCGATCAATTTCCGCATCACTTCCGATTCGGTCATGAACTCGTTCTTCATTCCTGCACTGGGCGGCCAGATTTACGCAATGGCCGGCATGACGACCAAGCTTCACCTGATCGCCAACGAAAACGGCGAGTTCGACGGGATCTCCGCGAACTACAGCGGCGCAGGCTTCACCGGTATGAAGTTCAAGGCAACGGCCACCGATCAGGCTGGTTTCGACGCCTGGGTCGCCGAGGTCAAGAATTCTCCGAAACAACTGGCAACCGACGAATACGCCGCTCTGGCCAAGCCTAGCGAACGTAACCCGGTTGAACTCTACTCCACGGTCACTCCGAACCTGTTCCAGATCATCATCGACAAGTATGAAGGTATGAAGCCGGGCAAGATTGTCCACGAGAAGAAAGAAGTGGCCGGTATGGAAGGGATGGACATGGGTAAGAATTCAGCTGCGCAGGCAGAGGAGTAAACGATGTTTGGTAAATTAACGCTTGACGCGGTTCCGTTTCACGAACCGATAGTCATGATCACGCTCGCGATGATCGCTATCGGCGGTGCGGCGGTTCTCGGTCTGATCACGTATTTCAAAAAGTGGACCTACCTGTGGACCGAGTGGCTGACTTCGGTTGACCACAAGAAAATCGGTGTGATGTACATCATCATCGCCATGGTCATGCTGCTGCGTGGTTTCGCTGACGCCATCATGATGCGTTCCCAGCTGGCTCTGGCCACTGAGGGTTCGCCCGGCTACCTGCCGCCTGAACACTATGACCAGATCTTCACCGCTCACGGTGTGATCATGATCATCTTCATGGCGATGCCGTTCTTCACCGGTCTGATGAACATCGTTCTGCCTCTGCAGATCGGCGCTCGCGACGTTGCCTTCCCGTTCTTGAACTCCCTGTCCCTGTACCTGCTGATCTCTGGCGTGGTGCTGGTGAACGTGTCCCTGGGCGTCGGCGAGTTCGCACGTACCGGTTGGGTTGCCTATCCGCCGCTGTCTGAACTGGGCTACAGCCCGGGCGTGGGTGTGGACTACTACATCTGGGCACTGCAGCTGTCGGGCCTGGGTACGACACTGACGGGCGTTAACTTCCTGGTTACCGTTCTGAAGATGCGCACCCCTGGCATGAAACTGATGGACATGCCGATCTTCACCTGGACCTGCACCTGGGCCAACGTCCTGATCGTGGCTTCCTTCCCGATCCTGACCGGCACCCTGGCGTTCCTGACCCTCGACCGTTACCTGGACTTCCACATCTTCACCAACGAATTGGGTGGTAACCCAATGATGTACGTGAACCTGTTCTGGGCATGGGGTCACCCTGAGGTTTACATCCTGATTCTGCCGGCGTTCGGTGTCTTCTCCGAAGTCATCTCGACCTTCACCGGCAAGCGTCTGTTCGGTCACCACTCGATGATTTACGCATCGGGCGCGATTTCCGTACTGGGCTTCATGGTTTGGCTGCACCACTTCTTCACCATGGGTTCGGGCGCCAGCGTCAACGCCTTCTTCGGTCTGGCGACGATGCTGATCTCCATCCCGACGGGTGTGAAGCTGTTCAACTGGTTGTTCACGATCTATCAGGGCCGTCTGCGTTTCACCGCGCCAGTGTGCTGGACCCTGGGCTTCATGATTACCTTCTCCATCGGTGGTATGACCGGCGTTCTGCTGGCTATCCCGGGTGCTGACTTCGTTCTGCACAACAGCCTGTTCGTGATCGCGCACTTCCACAACGTGATCATCGGTGGTGCTGTATTCGGTTACATCGCGGGCTTCGCGTTCTGGTTCCCTAAAGCGTTCGGCTTCAAACTGAACGAGAAGTGGGGCAAGGCAGCGTTCTGGTTCTGGATCTCGGGCTTCTATGTGGCATTCATGCCGCTCTACGCTCTGGGCTTCATGGGCATGACCCGTCGTCTGAACACCACTGACAACCCTGACTGGACGCCATACTTGCACGTCGCTTTCTGGGGCGCGGCGCTGATCATGATCGGTATTGCCTGCCAGTTGATCCAGATCTACGTGAGTATTCGTGATCGCAAGCAGAACCTGGACGTCACTGGCGATCCATGGAATGGCCACACCCTGGAGTGGTCCACCTCTTCGCCACCGCCGTTCTACAACTTCGCAGAACTGCCGAAAGCGGAAGAAATCGACGCGTTCTACGCAGCCAAGCGTGACGGTGAGGCGTACAAGGTTCCGGCCAAGTACCACGACATCCACATGCCGAACAACACTGCGACCGGCCTGATCATGGGCGGCCTGCTGACCGTCTTCGGTTTCGCGATGATCTGGCACATCTGGTGGCTGGCAGCTGCAAGCCTGATCGGTACTGTCGTCTACTTCGTGATCCACGCTTCCCGTGACGATCAGGGCTACATGGTTCCTGCATCCGAAGTAGCGCGCATCGAAGGCGAACACCACAAGATCCTGGCTTCGGCACGTGCTGCCCAGGCAAACACTCCTGTCAACAAGCTGGAGCAGGCATAAACAATGTCCAACTTAGTATTCGAAGGGGCGAAAGGTCACGATCACGATCATGACCACGCCCATGATCATCACGATGCCGGCGAGATGAAAATCTACGGCTTCTGGATCTACCTGATGACCGACTGCATCCTGTTTGCGTCGATCTTCGCTATCTATGCCGTACTGGTTAACAACGTTGCAGGTGGTCCTTCGGGCCACGACATCTTCGAACTGCCATACGTGCTGGGCGAAACCGCCTGCCTGTTGCTCAGCTCGATCACCTACGGCTTCGCCATGCTGGCGATGCACAAAGGCAACAAATCCGGCGTTCTGGGCTGGTTGTTCGTAACCTTCCTGTTCGGCCTGGGCTTTATCGGCATGGAAGTCAACGAATTCCATCTGCTGATCTCCGAAGGCTACGGCCCTAACCGCAGCGGCTTCCTGTCGGCGTTCTTCACGCTGGTCGGTACCCACGGTGTGCACGTGACCAGCGGTCTGATCTGGATGGCGATCCTGATGTATCAGGTCAGCAAGAACGGCCTGACTTCGACCAACCAGACCCGCCTGAGCATGCTCAGCCTGTTCTGGCACTTCCTGGACGTGGTCTGGATCTGTGTGTTCACCGTTGTCTACCTGATGGGGACCATTTAAATGGCTAATTCGCATCACTCCCATGACGATTCCAGCCACGGCAGCTTCAAGTCGTACATGGTCGGTTTCGTACTGTCGATCATCCTGACCGCGATTCCGTTCGGTCTGGTGATGTTCCCGACGCTGTCGAAAGTCGCCACTCTGTGGATCGTACTGATCTTCGCCGTCGTGCAGGTTCTGGTTCACCTGGTGTACTTCCTGCACCTAGACCGTTCGATCGCTCAGCGCAACAACGTGATCACCTTCGCGTTCGCTTCGCTGGTTATCGTCCTGCTGGTCGGCCTGTCTGTCTGGATCATGTTCAGCATTCACACCGTCATGATGGCGAAGTGAGGAAACCCTGATGTCGCTGAAGCACTTTATCCAAATCACCAAACCGGGGATCATTTTCGGTAACGTGCTTTCGGTGGCGGGTGGCTTTTTTCTGGCGTCCAAGGGGCATGTCGATTTCGGCCTGTTCCTGATTGCGATGATCGGCACTTCGCTGGTCGTCGCTTCTGGTTGTGTCTTCAACAACTGCATCGATCGCGATATCGATCTGAAGATGGAGCGCACCCGTAATCGAGTGTTGGTTCAGGGGCTGGTTTCGGTGAAACTGGCCTTGGCCTACGCCACGGTGCTGGGTGTGGTCGGTGTTGGCATGCTGTACTACAAAGCCACGCCGCTCGCCGCTCTGTTCGCAGTCATCGGCTTCGTGATCTACGTAGGCTTCTACAGCCTGTACCTGAAGCGCAAATCCGTTCACGGCACGCTGGTTGGTAGCTTGTCGGGTGCGATGCCGCCGGTCATCGGTTACGTCGCAGTCACCAACAGCTTCGATCTCGCAGCGCTGACCTTGCTGGTCATGTTCAGCCTGTGGCAGATGCCTCACTCGTATGCCATCGCGATTTTCCGTTTCAATGACTACCTGGCTGCCTCGATTCCGGTTCTGCCGGTCAAGCGTGGTATCCGGGTCGCCAAGCTGCACATTCTGGTCTACATCCTGGCCTTCCTGGTCGCGACCCTGATGCTGACGTTCTGCGGCGCAGCAGGGCTCAACTATCTGGCCGTTGCCGCTGCAATGGGCATGTACTGGCTGTACATGGCCTGGACAGGCTACAAGGCGAAGGATGACACCGTTTGGGCACGCAAGCTGTTCGTGTTCTCCATCTTCACCATCACGGCGTTGAGCGTGGCGATGTCGCTGGACTTTCAG
This sequence comes from Pseudomonas sp. Pseu.R1, assembly GCF_045764065.1. Taxonomy (NCBI): domain Bacteria; kingdom Pseudomonadati; phylum Pseudomonadota; class Gammaproteobacteria; order Pseudomonadales; family Pseudomonadaceae; genus Pseudomonas; species Pseudomonas sp. Pseu.R1. The sequence goes on from NZ_JBJGEE020000001.1 coordinate 4,771,604, forward strand.
GTCACCAAGGAACTGTTGGTTACTTACGCGGCCCCTTGATCATCTGAAAGAAACTTAAAAAACCCCGTCGTTCGCGAGAACGACGGGGTTTTTTATTGGCCGATCTCAATGTTCGTACGCTGTAGTTACTCTTTGCTGTAGGCCAAATCAGTTCAACTGGTACGTAAGTCCCCAATCAGTCCATGACAAAGCGCACTGCTTTGCCGCATCATGTTTGGGTTTTGTACAGGGATCGTAGCCAAACCTTTACGATCCAGCCGTAGAGCAGCAATCGGAATTATGACTGAGCAGATCAAGCCAGAAGACCGCCCATCGCGCAACTCGATGCCACTCGTATCGATCATTGCTCCTTGCTACAACGCAGAGAAGTATCTGCACGTTGCAATGGCCAGCATCTTCGCGCAGGACTATCCGAATTTCGAAGTCATCATTGTTGATGATGGGTCGAGTGATAACAGTGTGGCGATGCTTCAGGCGTTGCAGAGCACCTACGACTTTCAGCTCTATTCTCAGGTCAATCAGGGCGTCAGTGCTGCGCTGAACCATGGGTTGAAGTACGCCCGCGGCCAATATGTCTGCACGCCGGATCTGGACGACATCATGTTGCCTTCATCGGTCCGGGTGCGTGCGGATTACCTGGATCAGCATCCGGAGGTCGGTTGCGTGGGGGCGCTGATCATCTACATGGACTCGGATGGCAATGACACCAAGGCGCAAAAGCTGTCGGTGATCCAGAAACTGAGCTTCGATGAGATCCTGGCCGACGCAGTGGTGGTCGGCGCGCCTGTTTCGCTATACCGGATGGATGCGCTGAGGGCTGTGGAATTTTATGACCCTGATATCCGGGTTCAGGATTTCCAGATGACCCTTAAGATCGCCAGCAAGGGCTATGAAGTCCATGTGCTGCCTGTCAGCGTCACCCGCTATCGCCGTCATCCCAACAACCTCTCGCGTCGCTACAAAGTGTTGCTCGATGCCGATATGCGCACCATCGCGCCTTACCGTTGGCATCCGGCTTACGACAAAGGGCTGACCGCGATCATTAACAAGGCGTTGAAGTACGCCGTCGTCAACGACAAGAAGTATGCCTGGACGCTTCTGCGTTCAATTCCGTTCCGTCAGATAAACAGAACGACCTTCCGCCGCTTCAAGCGGCTGATCTTGCACCGGCAGGGCAATTGATCAGTCACTGTTGAGTATTTGCTCCCCGGACTTCTGCATGAATTTATTCGAACTGCTCAAAGAAATGAAAACCAAGAGGCGTTTGCGCCGCTTGGACAAGCTTGAACGCGGCCCCGAAAAAATCCGGTTGCGCTATCCCGGCTATACCGTCGGCACGGGTACCTATGGCATTCCTGAGGTCGTCGAATTCGATGATGAAACGACACTGCGAATTGGCTCCTACACCTCAATTGCTGGCGGCGTGAAGATTCTCTTGGGTGGCGGGCATCGTATTGACTGGATCAGCTCCTACCCGTTTCCTGCGATGATGAAGGAGCTCAAAGACATTCCGGACTACGCTCCGAGCAAGGGGGACGTGGTCATCGGTAGCGATTGCTGGATCTGCACCAACGCCACGATTCTGTCTGGGGTCACTATCGGTCACGGGGCAGTTGTGGCTGCAGGGGCAGTGGTCACTCGGGATGTGCCTCCCTACGCGGTGGTGGGGGGCAATCCGTGCAAGTTCATTCGCTGGCGCTTTGACGAAACAACACGCGAGCGATTACTGGAGACCGCCTGGTGGGATTGGCCGATGGCTGAAGTGAAGTCTGTTGCCCGCACGTTGTCCGGGCCCGATCTCGATGCGTTTCTGGAGTACGCGCGTTCACGCAAGAGCGTGTGAGGGCAGTGACCATGCGTCAGATGTCAGGGGGATACCGGCTCCTTCGATGGTCCCAGCACAATGGCCAAATGGCGCAGGTCCTCAATCTCCACACTGAAACTCTTACCCGAAGGGCTTGCGACAACAGTCCCCAGCGCGAACACGGTGAAAAATCGCACCTCGTCAGCATGGCTCAGCAATTCGCTGATGTAACGGCTGGAGCGATACGCCTGCATTTGTGCGGGCGACACGTAGAGGGTGACGAGCTTGCCCTGTAGTCGATCGAAGAACTTGAACTTGAACCCCGTGCCATAACGTTCCACCAGGCCGCCGCCATACAGCACGCGCTTTTCATCGCCTGGCTGAGCGTATTTGATGTGGCGAAAGTACGCGCGCAGTGACATTTCACCCTGGCCAGGGATGCGCAGTGTCAGCAGCGCGAATTCTTCCTTGGTAAGCTGGGCCTGAGCCTGACGGAAGCTGTCGACCAGTCGCTCCAGATTGTTCGTGCGGGTTTCGGTCGTCTGTTTGACTTTCGGAGCGTCAGACGGCGGCGCGGCAAGGGCAGGCTTTTCATCGAGCGCCTTGTCAGGCTTGTTCTCTGTAGATTCTGCCTTCGCTCGTTCTCTGAGCGTGGGATCGAACACGTCAATGTAGTCGTCCAGCTTGCGCTTGGCCTTGCGCAGCGCTGCTTGTGAATCAGACTCGTCGACGACAGGTGTTTGCTCCGTAGCGTCAGCTTCGTCGACCCACTCACAGTCCGGGTGATGTTCATAATTGGGATTGGCTCGAAAATGCGCCGCGACAAAGGTAGGGTTTTCCTGAGGTTTCACGTCATAACGCACCCCGGTGATCTTCACTCCCTGAGCGCGACAGGCCTCAGTCGAACACAGAAAATTGAACCGGACACGTGGAGGCTCCTGGGAGAAATACTCCCGACGTGCCGCGACGATCGACAATTCCTGCTGCAACTCCACGCAGAACGCGCGAGTGATACTCCTGCTGGTCTTCATGAAGCGGCCGGGTCCTCTGGCGAAGAATCATGATGCCATGATGCTTAATCGCCAGAGTTTTGCACAAGCCTTGATACGCTGACGAGGCAGGACACCTCTGTGGGCGCGCCGATTCATCCAATGGTCATTTGTCGTGTTTCCAGGGGAATCATTCTCCCGGCACCGCGAGCCACTCACCCACCACCTTTTGATAGGCGCCGGTCGCCTTGGACAAGTGAAGCCACTGATCGACATAGGCCTTCCAGCTCACATCGTCGCGAGGCAAAAGATACGCTTTCTCGCCGTATTGCATGTAGCGCGTCGGGTTCACCGCACAGAGGCCCGGCATGCGCTTTTGCTGGTACAGCGCTTCCGAGGCATCCGTGATCATCACGTCGGCTTTCTTGTCCAGCAGTTGCTGGAAAATGGTCTTGTTATCGTGAAAATCGAGCTTGGCGTTGGGCAGAAAGGCTCGTGCGAACGCTTCGTTGGTACCGCCCTGCGGCTCGATCAGACGCACGTTCGGCTGGTTGATTTGTGCGATCGTCTGGTACTTCGATTCGTCTTCGCAGCGCACCAGCGGAATCTTGCCGTCGACATCCAGCGTGTTGCTGAAAAAGGCCTTTTTCTGCCGTTCCAACGTCACTGAAATCCCGCCCATCGCGATATCACACTTGCCCGCTGTGAGGTCCGGCATCAGCGTCTTCCAGGTCGTCGGCACCCACGCCAGTTTCACCCCGAGACTCTGCGCGAGCGACTGACCCATCTCAATGTCGATTCCTTCGTATGAGCCGTCCGCGTTATGAAAGGTGTACGGCTTGTAATCCCCGGTGGTGCAAACGGCCAATTCGCCTTTTTGCAATACAGTGTCCAGATGCGAAACTGCCTCAGCCGCTTGTGCTTGAGTGAGGCCAGACAGGCCAAAAAAGAGTGCGCAGGTGATGGTTTTCTTCATCGTGTCGTTCCCTGTGGGTCGGCTTGCAATCCGTGGTTATAGAGGGAAGGGGTCTGGGATGGGAAGTGCCTGTGTGAGCTACCGCCCCGCCCGAACCTTCGCCCGATGATGTCGATACAACGCCACCCCCGCAGCAATGACCACCACGCCGATGAATATTGGCAGACGATAAGGCTTCAGGTTGCCCAGCAGGTTTTCCAAGGCCTCACCTGCCCAGTACCCGGCCATGACGAACAGGGTCGCCCAGACCGCCGCACCCAGCAGGTTGATCAGCGAGAAACGGATGGGTGACAGGCGGCTGGCGCCAATCACCAGCGGCCCGACAAGGCGCATGCCGTACAGAAAGCGCACCGAAAAAATCGACGCTGTAGGGTAACGCTCGATCAGTCCGGAAACGCGATCAATCGCCGCTTTCTGGCGGTGCAGGCGTGGCAGGATGCGGGGGCCGAAGTAGCGACCGGCCCAGAACAGGATCTGATCACCAATCATCCCGCCGAGCGTAGCGACGGCGATCACGTCCAGCAGACGCAGAGACGTCTGATGCGCCGCCAGGCCGCCGAGGATCAGAATGGTTTCGCCTTCCAGCAGACAGCCGATGAAGACTGCCCAATAACCGTAATTGACCAACAGGGAAGTGACGTCGATATGTTCGAACATGGGCAACAGCGGTCTCAAGGCAAGGGGCGGCCGCAGGATGGTCCGGCGCAGGCATACCGTTCGACCCAATACGTCGGCGAACAGTTCTATCCTGTTTCGCACTGCCTTGGAAAGCTCATTCGCTGTATTCGGCTTCCAGCGCTGCGAGGTCTTTCTCGATCACCTTCATCAACATTTCCCACTCGGCCTGTGTCCGTTTCAGCGCTTCGCCTTCGCGGGAATACAAAAAGTCGATAACGTTGGCGGTTTCCTTGGCCTTGGTGGTCGGACGAAAGGCGTCCATGCTCAGCACGCGGGCCAACATGTCCAGCTCGGTGGCGTGATTGACCCACTGCCAGTTGTCCTTGATCACCACCTTGTCGATGAGAATGCACTGCTTCTTGAAACTACGCAGGCTCACGCCGAACGGGCTGGCGGCCAGTAGCGAGGTAATGCGCGCCCCTTCGCTGTTGGCCTTGTCCACGGCATTTGGTCCAAAAAACCATTCGTTGAAGCTCAGTTCGATCTCGCGAAACGCCACATTGGCGTCCCAGATGATGCCCAGCGCCTTGTTGTGGATGATCTCGTTCTTCCAGGCGCGATAGGCTTTGAATGCCAGGCCCACCAGACCTATGGCTGCGAGAGCCTGTACCAGCGAAGAGCAGGAGTTGATGACGTCGTACGCGCGGGCCGAACCTGAGGCACCGGCACCTGTGTAGGACTCGTAGAAGACAGACCCTGTCATCGCGGCAAGCGCGAAAAGGGCACAGTAGAAACCGAACGCGTAGGGATCTTTCATTGTTGTTTTTATCCGATCAGCGAGGTTAAACGTTTGGTCCATTCGCTTTGGATCAGTCAATTTTCAGGCTAGTTGATAACCTTGAGATGTGTGGGGAAAGGGACGAAATAACCTGACACAAGTTCGCCGCTTATCGGGGGAACATCTGCGCGTCCCCCAAGCATTTCATCAGGTGGTCGTAGACCAATCGCACACGAGGCGGGACAGGGCCTGATTGCGTGCGGTAAATCATCAGATCAATCGGCGGCGGCGCGATGTCTGGCAAGATTTCTAGCAGTGATCCGTTGCTCAAACCCGGCTCGGCCAGATAGGTGGGCATCTGCCCAATCGCAAGCCCTGCCAGCACGAACTCCAGCTCGGTTTCCGGATCGTCGCAACAGAACGCAGGGGAGGGTGGCAGATAGGTCTGACTGTTGGCGAAGAACCACGGCCAGGGCCTGCCGTTATTGCGGTCGATCAGCACCGACAGCGGCAATTGCTTCAGCGTTTCCAGGCTGGACGGTACGCCGGTTGATTCGATCAGCGAAGGTGCTGCGACGATCTTCAATCGCACCGGACAGGCCGAGCGCGCGATGTAACGTCGGTCTCTGACGGCCCCCACACGTATGCCAATATCGATCCGCGACGCCACGGCATCCGTCAGTTCGTCATCCAGACTCAATTCAATGCGCAGCCCCGGATTGGCCTGCATCAGCGGTTTAAGAAAACATGCCAGATACAGTTTGCCGATGGCATGGGGGGCGGTGATGCCGACCCGTCCCGCGATGCCCTCGCTTGGCTGCCGGGTGTGGGAGGTGAACAATCGGTCAAACCGGCCCAATGTCTCTCGCGCCTGCTGGGCGATCTCGGCGCCGAAGGCCGTGAGCTGCGCCTGCCGTGTGCTGCGATGAAACAGTGGCTCGGCGAACAAGCGTTCCAGTTCCTGTACCGCCCGTGTCACTTTCTGCGGTGATGTCCCCAGCCGGTTCGCCGCTTCACGAAAGCTCGGTGCTTCCGCTGCCACCAGAAAGACCCGCAGCATCTCCATGCGGTTGAGCATTGAATGGCTCCTCTTCGAAAGCATGTTCCATAAATTGGAATTCTCAAAGCCAAACTCTTCCATTTTATGAAGCGAATATCCACTGCAAACTTGCTCTCAACACCTCACCACCCCCTCAAATGCGTAGGAGATCGATCATGAGCAATGGCATCCAAGGCAAAGTCGTCGTCATCACTGGTGCAAGCAGCGGTCTGGGCGAGTCCACTGCCCGTCATTTGGCAAAACTCGGCGCCAAAGTCGTTCTCGGCGCCCGTCGTCAGGAACGTATGGACATCATCGTCCAGGAGATTAAAGCCGCAGGCGGAGAGGCATCGGCCTACACCGTCGACGTCACCCGTCGTGAAGACCTCGAAGCGCTGGTCGCCCACGCGGTTCAGGACTTCGGCAAAGTCGACGTCATGATCAACAACGCAGGTTTGATGGCTATCGCTCCGATCTCCGAACGGCGTGTCGATGAGTGGGACCGGATGATTGACATCAACGTCAAAGGCGTTCTCTACGGCATTGCCGCTGCACTGCCCAAGTTCGAAGCCCAGGGTTTTGGCCACTTCATCAACATCTCGTCGGTGGCCGGGATCAAAGTCTTCAGCCCGGGCGGCTCGGTCTACAGCGGCACAAAATACGCCGTACGCGCGATCTCCGACGGCTTGCGTCACGAAGTCGGCGGCAAGATCCGCACCACCACCATCGAACCGGGCGCTGTGGATTCCGAGCTGAAATTGGGCAGTGGTCATCAGCCAAGTGCGGATGTCGTGAAAGAGTTCTACAAGCAGGCCATTCCGGCTGAGTCCGTGGCGCGGGCGATTGCTTATGCCATTGAGCAACCGAGTGATGTCGATATCAACGAAATTGTGCTGCGCCCGACTTCGCAGGATTTCTAAGGCTGAAGGGAGTGTTGCGGCAGGTATGGCTTACCGCAGCATCCCGATAATGAAATTGAAAAACGGCCCTTCTGGGAGTGAGCTTGCTCACGAATGGTTGTATCAGCGCCACTTTAGGTGACTGACACAATGCTTTCGTGAGCAAGCTCACTCCCACAGTTCATTCAATGTTCTGCTAATCAACCTGGTCTGCTCTTGATTGTGAACGAAGGTCGTAGGAGCATCTCGCATTTGTAGGAGCTTTCCGAATTTCTCTTGCTGTCTTGTTCCCCTAAAACACCCACGCTAGTCTTCCGGCCGTCGTTGTGATCTGCGACCGGATTTGACGATCCGATACCCCGAAGAGCGTTAGCCTTCATACCATGCGTTAAGCTCAGAGCTTGAAGCCTGCGTTATGGCGGCTGTGCGTCGGAGATCTCTGGGTCTGCCGGTGTCTTTGGGGCCGGTTCGTCAACCGTCGTACAGTCGCCACCTTTAATGTTTGACGCCATTGGGAGGTGGTTCTACCTAAAGGAGCTTCCCTCTATGCAGGCATCGCATCTCACCCTCCTTCGGTCCGGCTTGATTCCCATTGAGCAGAGGACAAGGCAATGATCGACTGCTTCGAACCCCAAATCTTCATCCGCCACCACCGCCAACTCCGAGCTCTGCAACTCGATCACCAAGCCTGGTTCTGCCTTGCAGACACCGCCCGCCTCATGGGCAAAGCCCTCGACGAACGCGCCCTTCGCAAACTCGACCCTGATCAACACCGCGTTGCCTGGCTCAACAGCGATGGCCGCTGGAGCAAACAATTCCTGATTAGCGAGTCGGCGCTGTTCGCGCTGCTGGTTCACCATTACGTCCCGGAAAACCGGGCTTTGCGGCAGTGGCTGACTCATGAGGTCTTGCCAGCGCTGCGTATTAGACATGGCGCAGCTGGTACTGGTGCTCTCTGGAGCGAGGGAAGTGATCAAGCGTTGAAAGGATGGCTGGCGAGTGTTTCAAAGCCCGTGCACGCCATGTGCCGCTTCATGAGGTCCAGGCAGGAATGATGCAGCCGCTGTCTGATCGTTTTTGATCGTTCCCACGCTCCGCGTGGTAACGCATTGATTGACGCTCAGCGTCACTTGGAACACAGAGCCGATGAATTTCACCCAAAAAAAAACCGGCTCAAACATGGCCGGTTTCTTTCATCCCCAAGAGGCGTAACCCCTTGAAGGTACTGCTGTTTGGTGCCCCGAGGGAGACTCGAACTCCCACTCCTTTCGAAAACGGATTTTGAATCCGCCGCGTCTACCAATTCCGCCATCAGGGCTTGTGGCGGCGGAGTATAGAGACGTCCCTACCGTTGGTCAATCACGTTTCATGGTCAATTTTCACTTTCTCCGCTAAACTTCCCGGCCCTGCTAGACGAACCCCATCATGCGCGTTGCTGACTTTACCTTCGACCTCCCTGATGCCCTGATCGCTCGCCACCCGTTGGCGGAGCGTCGTGGCAGCCGTTTGCTGACCCTCGACGGGCCAACCGGTGCGCTGGCGCATCGCCAATTCACTGATTTGCTGGAGCATTTGCGCCCCGGCGATCTCATGGTTTTCAACAATACCCGGGTGATTCCGGCGCGGCTGTTCGGGCAGAAAGCCTCGGGCGGCAAGCTGGAGATTCTGGTGGAGCGGGTGCTGGATCAGCATTCGGTGCTGGCCCATGTGCGGTCGAGCAAGTCGCCGAAGTCGGGTTCGTCGATCCTGATCGATGGCGGTGGTGAAGCCGAGATGGTCGCGCGCCATGACGCGTTGTTCGAGCTGCGTTTTGCCGAGCCGGTGCTGCCGTTGCTGGAGCGCGTGGGACATATGCCGCTGCCGCCTTACATCGACCGTCCGGATGAGGACGCTGATCGCGAGCGCTACCAGACCGTGTACGCCCAGCGTGCCGGTGCGGTGGCGGCGCCAACGGCGGGGCTGCATTTTGATGAGCCAATGATGCAGGCGATCGCCGAGAAGGGCGTCGAAACGGCCTTCGTCACGCTGCACGTGGGGGCCGGGACCTTCCAGCCGGTGCGTGTGGAACGGGTCGAAGATCACCATATGCACAACGAGTGGCTGGAAGTCACTCAAGAGGTGGTCGACGCCGTGGCTGCGTGCCGTGCGCGGGGCGGTCGGGTCATTGCGGTGGGAACGACCAGCGTGCGTTCGCTGGAGAGCGCGGCCCGTGACGGCGTGCTCAAGCCGTTCAGTGGCGACACCGACATCTTCATTTATCCGGGGCGGCCGTTTCATGTAATCGATGCCCTGGTCACCAACTTTCATTTGCCTGAATCCACGCTGTTGATGCTGGTTTCGGCCTTCGCCGGTTACCCGGAAACCATGGCGGCCTATAAAGCTGCGGTGGAAAACGGTTACCGCTTCTTCAGTTACGGGGATGCCATGTTCATCACCCGCAATCCGGCGCCGACTGCACCTCTGGGATCAGATGCGGCCCCCGAGGATCAAGCATGAGTCGCACCTGTCGTATGTCGTTCGAGCTGCTTGCCACTGATGGCAAGGCTCGTCGTGGTCGTTTGACCTTTCCCCGTGGCACGGTCGAGACCCCGGCGTTCATGCCTGTGGGCACCTATGGCACGGTCAAGGGGATGTTGCCGCGTGATATCGAGGCTATTGGCGCTGAGATCATTCTGGGCAACACCTTTCACTTGTGGCTGCGTCCTGGCACCGAAGTAATCAAGGCCCATGGTGACCTGCACGATTTCATGCAGTGGAAAGGCCCGATCCTGACGGATTCCGGCGGATTTCAGGTGTTCAGCCTGGGCGCTATGCGCAAGATCAAGGAGGAGGGCGTGACCTTTGCTTCTCCGGTTGATGGCGCCAAGGTGTTCATGGGGCCGGAAGAGTCGATGCAGGTCCAGCGTGACCTGGGCTCGGACATCGTGATGATTTTCGACGAGTGCACCCCATATCCGGCCAGTGAAGACGTGGCACGTACTTCGATGGAGCTGTCGCTGCGTTGGGCCAAGCGTTCCAAGGTCGCCCACGGCGACAACACGGCGGCGCTGTTCGGTATCGTGCAAGGTGGCATGCATGAAAATCTGCGCATGCGCTCGCTGGAGGGCCTGAACGAGCTGGACTTCGATGGTCTGGCGATCGGCGGTCTGTCGGTGGGGGAGCCCAAGCACGAAATGATCAAGGTGCTGGACTATCTGCCGGGTCGTATGCCCGCTGACAAACCTCGTTACCTTATGGGGGTAGGCAAGCCGGAAGACCTCGTTGAAGGTGTGCGCCGCGGAGTCGACATGCTCGACTGCGTCATGCCGACGCGCAATGCTCGCAACGGTCATCTGTTCATCGACACCGGTGTGCTGAAGATTCGTAATGCGTTTCATCGCCACGATGATTCGCCGCTGGATCCAACCTGTGATTGCTACACCTGCAAGAACTTCTCTCGCGCTTATCTGCATCACTTGGACAAGTGCGGTGAAATGTTGGGGAGCATGCTCAATACGATCCACAATTTGCGGCATTACCAGCTGCTTATGGCTGGTTTGCGCGAGGCTATTCAACAGGGTACATTGGCCGCCTTTGTCGAAACCTTCTATGCCAAACGCGGGCTTCCTGTGCCGCCACTGGATTGAAAGACAGCCGGTCTTACCGCTTCTTATTATTAAAAATATGCAACTGGAGTGTTAAATGAGCTTTTTCATTTCCAACGCCATGGCCGACGCGGCTGCACCTGCTGCGGCAGGCCCAGCGGGTTCGGGCTTTGAGTGGATTTTCCTGGTCGGTTTCCTGGTCATCTTCTATCTGATGATCTGGCGCCCACAGGCCAAACGTGCCAAGGAACAGAAGAACTTGCTGAACAACTTGCAGAAGGGTGACGAAGTCGTTACTTCCGGCGGTATCGCGGGCAAGATCAACAAAGTGACCGATGACTTCGTCGTGATTGAAGTGTCGGACACCGTAGAACTGAAAATCCAGAAGGGCGCGATCGCTGCCACCCTGCCTAAAGGCACTCTGAAGGCCATCTGATTTCAGTTTTTTTTCCATCGTCGGGGCGCGCAAGGCGCCCCGCGTTCTAAGCAGGCGGCGTGATGTTGAACAAATACCCTCTGTGGAAATACATCCTGATCCTGGCAGTGCTGGCGGTCGGTTTTATTTATTCCGCACCCAATCTCTATCCTGACGACCCGGCCATTCAGGTCAGTGGCACCAGCACGGCGCTGCAGGTTTCTCAGGCAGATCTGGATCGCGTAAGCAAGGCGCTTACCGATGCTGGCATCGCGGTCAAGGGCGCGTCTCTGGCCGAGAATGGCAAGGGCGGTTTGTTGCGTCTGACCAAACAGGAAGACCAGCTCCCGGCCAAGGATGTCGCGCGTAAAGCGTTGGGCGACGACTATGTCGTGGCTCTGAACCTGGCGCAGACCACACCGAAGTGGCTGCACAACATCGGCGCCCGTCCGATGAAACTGGGTCTGGACCTTTCCGGCGGTGTGCACTTTCTGCTGGAAGTCGACATGGACAAGGCGCTGAGCGCCCGTCTGAATGTCTATGAAGGCGAAGTGAAGAGCCTGCTGCGCAAGGAAAAACTGCGTTATCGCAGCCTGCCGCAAGACAATGGCGCCATCCAGTTGGGCTTCAGCGACACCGATTCCCGCGAGCAAGCCCGTGCCTTGATTCGCAAGGATTACAGCGATTTCGAAATCACCACCAGCGATCGTGGCGAAATGCCGATCCTGCGTCTGGCCATGACCCCGGCCAAGATCACCGAGATCCGCGAATATTCCATCAAGCAGAACTTGACCACCGTACGTAACCGGGTCAACGAGCTGGGCGTGGCCGAGCCGCTGGTTCAGCGCCAGGGCGCCAACCGCATCGTGGTCGAGTTGCCTGGCGTGCAAGACACTGCCGAAGCCAAGCGTATTCTCGGCAAGACTGCCAACCTGGAGTTCCGTCTGGGCGCAGGCCCGGATGATTCCAAGGCCACCACCGAGATGTTCGAGTTCCGCGAAGGCGGTCGTCCGGCGGCGGCGGTCGAGCGTGGTCTGATCATCACCGGTGACCAGGTCACCGACGCGCAGGCCAGCTACGACGAACATGGTCGTCCTCAAGTGAACATCAAGCTTGATGGCCACGGCGGTGACTTGATGAGCCGTGCCACCCGTTCGAACGTGGGTCGCAGCATGGCGGTGATTTTCATCGAACAGCGTCCGATCACGACTTACGTGAAGCAGACGGTCGACGGCGTCGAGAAAGAAGTGCCGGTCCAGACCTTCAAGGAAGACAAGAAGATCATCAGCCTGGCGACCATCCAGTCGCCACTGGGTAGCCAGTTCCGCATCACCGGCCTGAACGGTCAGGGTGAGTCGTCCGAACTCGCGCTGCTGCTGCGTGCCGGTGGCCTGGCTGCACCGATGTACTTCGCTGAAGAACGCACCATTGGCCCGAGCCTGGGTGCCGACAACATCACCAAGGGTATCGACGCGTCCCTGTGGGGCATGCTCTTCGTCTCGCTGTTCATCATTGCCATCTACCGCTTCTTCGGTCTGATTGCGACTGTGGCACTGGCCTTCAACATGGTCATGCTGCTGGCCCTGATGTCGATTCTGGGCGCGACGCTGACCTTGCCGGGTATCGCGGGTATCGTGTTGACGATGGGGATGGCGGTGGACGCCAACGTACTGATCTTCTCGCGGATTCGTGAAGAACTGGCCAACGGCATGAGCGTGCAGCGTGCGATCAACGAAGGTTTCGATCGCGCCTACACCGCGATTCTCGACGCCAACCTGACCTCGCTGCTGGTCGGCGGCATTCTCTACGCCATGGGCACCGGCCCGGTCAAAGGCTTCGCCGTGACCATGTCCCTCGGTATCTTTACCTCGATGTTCACAGCCATCATGGTGACCCGCGCAATGGTCAACCTGATTTACGGCGGCCGTGACTTCAAGAAGCTGTGGATTTAAGGGGCTGCCATGAAACGTACGATCAACTTCATGGGCGTGCGCAACGTTGCGTTCGCCCTTACGATGCTCCTTACCGTTCTGGCGTTGTTCAGCTGGTTCCATAAAGGGCTGAACTTCGGTCTGGACTTCACTGGCGGTACGCTGATCGAGCTGACCTACGAGCGTCCTGCCGATCTGGGCAAGGTGCGTGAAGAGCTGGCCAGTGCCGGTTATCACGAAGCCATCGTGCAGAGCTTCGGTGCAACCACCGACCTGCTGGTGCGTATGCCGGGCGAGGATCCACAGCTGGGAGCTCAAGTCGCCGAAGCGCTGCGCAAGACCGGTGCCGATAACCCGGCCACCGTGAAGCGCGTCGAGTTCGTCGGTCCGCAGGTGGGTGAAGAACTGCGCGACCAGGGCGGCATTGGCATGTTGCTGGCACTGGGCGGCGTTCTGATCTACGTAGCCTTTCGCTTCCAGTGGAAGTTCGCGGTCGGTGCGATCATCTCCCTGATCCACGACGTGGTCGTGACCATGGGTATCCTGTCGTTCTTCCAGATCACCTTCGACCTGACGGTGTTGGCGGCGGTGCTGGCGATCATCGGTTACTCGCTCAACGACACCATCGTCGTGTTCGACCGGGTGCGTGAGAACTTCCGACTGCTGCGCAAGGCTTCGCTGATCGAGAACATCAACATCTCGACAACCCAGACTCTGCTGCGGACCCTGGCGACCTCGATTTCCACGTTGCTGGCGATCATCGCGCTTTGGATCTTCGGCGGCGACAGCCTGCACGGTTTCTCGGTGGCATTGTTCATCGGTGTTCTGGCGGGTACGTACTCCTCGATCTACATCGCCAACGTGGTGTTGATCTGGCTGAACCTGCGTTCCGAAGACCTGCTGCCACCTGTGAGCACGGAGAAGGCTGACGACCGTCCATAACCAACCGTTCTGACCGGTCATCACGTTAAAAGGCGCGAGTATGAACTCGCGCCTTTTTTTGTGCTCCAAGGCTGGGAGTAGCGTGAGCAATCACGCTGAATATGGTCAGGAGGTTCATCGTGAACAAGTCGTTGCTCGTTGGTGCTGTATTGGGTGCTGTCGGTGTGACTGCCGGTGGTGCTTTGGCCACCTACAGCCTCGTTAAAAACAACGGTCCGGAGTACGCCGACGTGCTCGCCGTCGAGCCTGTCAAAGAACAGATCAAGACCCCACGTGAGGTGTGCAAGGACGTTGCCGTGACTCACCGCGCTCCGGTGAAGGATCAGCATCAAATCGTCGGTACAGTCGTCGGTGCCTTGGCAGGTGGCCTGCTCGGCAACCAGGTCGGTGGCGGTAACGGCAAGAAAATCGCGACCGTTGCCGGTGCGGTCGGCGGTGGTTATGCGGGTAACAAGGTTCAGGAAGGCATGCAGAACCGCGATACTTACACCACGACCGAAACCCGCTGCAACACCGTCAATGACATCAGCGACAAAGTCGTGGGCTACAACGTGAAGTACAAGCTGAACGACAAGGTGGGTCAGGTACGTATGGACCGTGATCCGGGCAGTCAAATCCCGGTCAACAAAGACGGCCAACTGGAGTTGAGCCAGGCGGCTCAGTAAGTCGGTTGTAAAAAAATACCCCTCTCGCAGGGGTATTTTTTTGTCTGAGGAAAACCAATGATCTGTAGCAGCCCGGCTTGCCGGCGGTGACGCTCTCGAAGGCGCCACCGCCGACAAGCCGGACTGCTACGGAAATTTCAATATCTAAAAAATCTTGAATAGGTATTAACTATATATTTTTTATTTGAATTCCCGCCGCGTAAGCTTTTGCTCGTGGTCGACGGGGGCCTTTCCCTGATCCGGCCACCTGAATAAATCCAATAAAAAACGCCACGCCATGCGGGAATAAAAATGCATAAGAGCCCTGTATCTCTTGGTCTCACGTCTGCGGCTGCCCTCGGACTGAGCCTGACCTTTCCCGGCTTTGCCGAAGCCGACTTCTTCGAGGACAGCAAGGCTGATCTCGAATTTCGCAATTTCTATTTCAACAGCGATTACCGTCAGGACGGCGCCAGTCAGTCCAAACGTGACGAGTGGGCACAAGGCCTGATCCTCAATTACGAATCCGGATTCACTGAAGGTACGGTTGGCTTCGGCGTGGATGCCATCGGCCTGTTCGGCTTGAAGCTGGATTCGGGGCCTGAGCGGCGCAACACCGGTTTGCTTCCGGTAGGCGACGAGAAAGCGCCGGACGATTACGGTCGCTCCGGTGTGACGGCCAAGGCCAGGATTTCGAAGAGCGTGCTACGCGTCGGCACTCTCATGCCCAGGCTGCCTACCGTGCTGCCCAACGACGGGCGCTTGCTGCCGCAGACGTTTCGCGGCGCACAGGTGACCTCCAAAGACATCACCGACATGACCCTCAATGTCGGTCGGCTGACCAGCAATACCGAGCGCAACGACAGTGGCCATGAAGACATCGAAGCGGAAGGCAAAGGCATCAAAGGCGGGCGTCCCAGCGACAAGTTCGATTTTGCCAGCGCCAGCTACAACTGGACCAAAGGCCTGACCACTTCTTACAACTACGGCGGTCTGGAGAACAACTACAAGCAGCACATCGTGACGCTGCTGCACAGTTTTCCACTGGGTGAGTCCCAGTCGATCAAGAGTGATCTGCGCTATGCGCGCTCGCTCAAGGACGGCAACACCAACGTCGACAACACCGCCGTGGGCGCGCGCTTTACCTACAACATCAGCGGGCACGGTTTTGGCGTGGCCTACCAGAAAATGAGCGGGGAAACCGGATTTCCGCACCTGGCGGGCACCGACTCCTTTCTCGTCAACTACGTGATGATTTCTCCCGACTTTGCCAACCCCGAAGAGCGCTCGTGGCAGGCGCGCTACGACTACGACTTCGCCGCCATTGGGTTGCCCGGTCTGACCTTCATGACCCGCTATCTACAAGGCGACAACTTCTCCCGTGGTAATAAAGAGGGCACCGAGTGGGAACGCAACACCGACATCGCCTATGTGTTCCAGAGCGGCCTGCTCAAGAACCTCGAATTGAAATGGCGCAACGGCACCTACCGCAGCAACGGCGGCAACAACATCGACCAGAACCGCGTCATCGTCAGCTACACACTGCCGTTGTTATGAGTCGCGCCCGGTTCAACCTTTTCCCGACAACGCTCACCCTCGGCCATTGCCGCAACGGAGCCTGAAATGCCTGCACGAAAAACACTCATTCATCTGGCCGTCGCTTTTGCACTGTTCAACAGCTATGGCGCCTATGCGGCCAACACCGCCGAGTTGCCGTGTGCGACCACTGAGCAATGCGCCGCTCAGGCCGCGAAAATCGGCGCGACTGTCGACAAGTCCAAAACCAAAGGCAGCAAGACCGAGAGCCAGTTTTCCTGGCTGAACCGGATCAACAAAGCCTCGATCGTCATGCTTACCGAGGAAGGCATCGTCAAACCCGACATGGGTCAGAAGATCGCCACTGGCGTGCGGTATGCCATTGATCAGGCCGACCAGCCCAACGGCAAGCGCCCCAGCGATGTGCTGCAACTTGAGCAGATCATGACCGACAAGATCGGCCCCGAAGCCTCGCTGATTCACTCGGGGCGCAGTCGTCAGGACATGCTCGCGACCTACCGCCTCGCGAAGCTGCGTTCCGATGTGCTCGCTTACAGCGAAGCGTTGAACGCCACCCGCAAGCGCCTGTTGGAACTGGCGGACAAGAACGTCGATACGCTGATCCCGGCCTACACCAATGGCGTGCAGGCGATGCCGATCACTTATGCCCACTACTTGCTGGCGTTCGAGGCTGCATTTGATCGTGACGGGCAGCGCGTTCGCGAGTTGTATCAGCGCCTGAATCTCAGCCCGATGGGCACTGCCGTGCTGGCCAACTCGGCGTACCCGCTGAACCGCGAGCGTATGGCCGAGCTGTTGGGCTTCGATGGCGTGCGTGAGAACTCGCTGGACTCCAGCCAGGTCTCGACTTACGACATCCCGATCGAGGCGGCAAACATCGCTTCATCGTCGGCCATTCGCATCGGTGCTCTGATCGGCGACATTCACACCCAGTACCACCAGATTCGCCCGTGGCTCCTGCTAGACGAAGAAAAGACCTACACCAGCAGCGCCATGCCGCAGAAGCGCAATCCGGGTCTGTTGATGCGTGCTCGCGAATCAGCGTCCGATGTGGTGGGACTGGCCCAGACCGTGACCTTGCGCGCCCACAACGTCACCACTGGCATGACCGATTACAAGTTCGCGTTTGATTCGTTGGGGGTGTTCGATTCGACCAAAGAGATGTTCGGTGCGATGGACGCGGTGCTTGACGCCTTGCAGGTCAATCCGCAGCGCGCTCGCGAAGAGCTGGAGAACGAGTGGACCACGTCCATGGAGCTGGCCGATACCCTGGAACGTACACAGAAAGTACCGTTTCGCATCGGCCACAGCTTTGCTTCGCTGATCGTCGAGCAGGCGCGGGATCAAGGCCTGACGCCGAAGACCTTCCCGTATGCCGACGCGCAGAAGTTGTTCACCAAAGCCGCTGACAAGTACCAGTGGAGGCAGAACACTTTGCCGCTGGATGAGGCGACCTTCCGTGCGGCGCTGTCGCCGGAAAATATGGTCAAGACCCGAAAAGGCACTGGCGGTCCGCAGCCCGAGGAGGTCAAGCGCATGCTGGCCGAAGCGCACAAGACGCTGGACGCCGACCAGACCTGGCTGCATGAACGTCGGGAAAAGCTGACGCAGGCGGAAGGCAAGCTGGATCAGGCGTTTGAGAAGTTGTTGTCTTCCAAGGGCTGAGGTCTATAGATCGATATCCCTGTGGGAGCGAATTCATTCGCGATTCGGTAGTTCAGGCACAGAAGATTTATCGCCGGCATCATCGTCTTGCGAATGAATTCGCTCCCACAGGTGTACTGCATTCTGCCAACGGGCAATCGCAAGGCAGGCCACGCAGTTGCCAAGCACGTTGGTCAGCACCCGGCACTTCATCAGCCGTTCGACCCCTAGCAGTAATCCGACGCCTTCCACCGGCACGATGTGCAGCAGATTGAGTGTCGCGATCAGGGTGAAGAACGCAGACCCCGCCATGCTCGTCGACCCCAGTGAGGTCACCAGCGAAATCAGCAGCAGCGTCAGCCATTCTGCGCCCGTCAGCTCGATGCCCGACATCTGCGCCAAAAACACCACTGCCGTGATCAGGTAGATATTCGAGCCGCTGAGGTTGAAGGTATAACCCGTGGTCAGCACCAGTCGTGTGAGCTGACGGTCGCAGCCAAGCGTTTGCATTTTCTCGATCAGGCCGGGCAAGGCGGCTACCGATGAGCCGGTAAAGGTCACGAGCAGCAGTTCATCCTTGATGTGTTTGACGAGCGACCACAGGGGTATGCCCGAAAGGTGGGCCATTGGCGCCAGCACCAGGATGACGAACGCTGCGCTCGCCAGATACATCACGGCCACGAACTTGAGCAGCGGGAGCGCTGACGCCAGGCCGAATTTACCGATGGTGAAGGCGATAGCGCCAAAGGCAGCGAGGGGGGCGAATCTCAGGATCAATCGCAGCCCATTGAACAGCCATTCGACGGCCTTTTCCAGAACCCTGTGCAGGGCTTCAACGTGAGGATGGCTGCCGAATCGCCCCATGACGACGCCGGTCAAAAGCCCCGCGAGCATGACGTGCAGGATGGGATTTTGTGTGAGGGCGCGCTCCAGCACAGAACCTGCTGCGTGCCAGGAAAAAACATCATCGACGGTGCGAGCCGAGAAATGAGGCGTGACCGCCCCGATGCCTGGATGTGTCAGTTCGGCAATGACGCCACCCAGCAACAGTGACACCAGCGCCATGCTCTGGAAATACACCAGAATCCTGCCAGCCAGCCCTTTCTGTCGAGTAGGCAGACCGGCGACACCCGATGCGATCAGCAGAAACATCATGAACGGCATCAACCAGCCGATCACGCGAATAAACCCATCGCTCAATGGCTTCATATTGATTGCGAGATAAGGATCGAGCACGCCCAGCAGCGCGCCGCAGATGATAGCGACGAGCAGTTGCAAGGTGGTGCTGCTGAAAAGCCTGATGAGCATCGGCATTCCGGAACTGGCGTATTTATTGTTATGAGCGCGCCTTGTCAGCCTCTTGGGGATTGGGCACGCTTGCCGACCACTGTCGCATCGATCGGGCGGCAATCATAAAACCTCGTTGCGGGATAGACCACCATGGAGCTTCGTCATCTGCGTTATTTCGTCATGGTGGCCGAAGAGCGTCATTTCACCCGTGCGGCAGCGCGTTTGAACATGCAACAGCCGCCGCTGAGTCAGCAGATTCGTGCGCTTGAAGAGGAGCTGGGTTTCGATCTGTTCAAGCGTCATCCCAAAGGCGTGGATCTGACGGCGGGCGGCCAGGTGTTTTTGCAAGAGGCTCAGGACATTCTGGCTCGGGTCAAAGAGGGTTCGCAAAAAGCGTCCCGTGCGGCCCATGGCATCGAGGGACAATTGAGTGTCGGCTTCACCAGTTCGGCGGCCGCACACCCGCTGATTCCGCGCATCATTCGGGCATATCGGGAGCGCTTTCCCGCTGTAGCCGTGTCGCTGAAAGAAGGCAGCGCGCAGCAACTCACCGAAGCGACCATCGATGGCAGTGTCGATGTAGGGATTCTGCGGGCGCCGGTGAGTCGTCACCAGAGCATCGAGTTTCATCGCTTGCTGAACGAGGAAATGCTGCTGACGCTACCGGTGGGGCATCGCTTGCTGGCAGGATTTGATGGGGCGGGGGAGGCGCCGTCGATTGCCTTGCAGGATTTGGCCGAAGAGCAATTCATTCTGGTCCGGCGTCCGGGTGCGCCGGGCATGTACGCCAACCTGATCACGGCCTGCCAGCACGCAGGGTTCAACCTGAAGATCGCGTTCGAGGTCGAGCGAATGCTCACCAACGTCAGCCTGGTGGCGGCGGGGGCGGGTATTTCCATTGTCCCGGCGTCCATGCGGGATGTGCACAAAGAAAGCGTCGTTTACTGCCCGATCGCCGGAGCCAAGCCTCGGTTGCATGCGCCGATTACGCTGGTGTGTCGCAGCTTCAACCAACTGCCGCCATTGCAGAACTTTATTGACCTGTCCCGCGAATTGAGCGGGAGAAAACGTGCGCAAGATTATCGCCGTGCGTGAACCGGTGGGAGCCGGCTTGCTGGCGAAGGCGTCAGATCTGACATCGCAGCGGTGACTGACCCATCGCTTTCGCCAGCAAGCCGGCTCCCACAGGTTTGGCGTCCAACACCAAATTTGGATTCGGCACGATCTTTGTGGAAACCAACTGGGTGGCGCAAAAGGTTGGCCAGCCACCATAGAATCTCCCACAGGATTTTGTGCTGTCAGATGAGCAGGCACAAAAAAACCGGCACAGGGCCGGTTCTTTTGATATCGCGAAGCTTAGCGCTTCAGCGATGCAGGTACGAACGGGGCGATCGAGGTCAGTACCGCTTTGAAACACTTGGTGTTGCCCGCAACGATGTGACCCTTTTCAAGGAAGTCGTGACCACCGTTGAAGTCGCTGACCAGGCCGCCTGCTTCCTGAATCAGCAGAGCGCCTGCTGCCATGTCCCATTCGGACAGGCCCGACTCCCAGAATGCGTCGAAACGACCGGCAGCCACATAAGCCAGGTCCAGGCTGGCCGCGCCTGCGCGACGGATGCCTGCGGTCTGGCCGACTAGCGAGCGGAACATGTTCAGGTAGTTTTCCAGATTATCCATCTGGTTTTCACGGAACGGGAAGCCGGTGCCGAGCAGGGCGCCTTCCAGGCTCTTGCGAGGGCTGACGCGCAGACGACGACCGTTCAGCTGTGCACCGCGACCGCGAGTGGCGGTGAATTCTTCCTGGCGAACCGGGTCCAGCACGACAGCGTGTTCCAGACGGCCACGGTATTTACAGGCAATGCTGACGGCGAAGTGAGGTACGCCACGTACGAAGTTGGTGGTGCCATCCAGCGGATCGATGATCCACAGGTAGTCGGCGCCTTCGCCAGTGCCTTCTTTCAGGCCGCTTTCTTCGCCCAGGATGCCGTGGGTCGGGTACGCCTTGAGCAACGCATCGATGATGGTCTTCTCGGCGGCACGGTCGATCTCGGTTACGTAGTCTTTCGCGTCTTTTTCATCGACCTTGATGCTATCCAGGCGCTCGATGGAGCGGAAAATCAGTTCGCTGGCACTGCGTGCGGCGCGCAGCGCGATATTCAGCATGGGCTGCATGGATAAATCACCTAGGTCGTTAAAGAGAGCCGGGCATTCTAGGGGTTCTCGTCGATGATTTCCAGCGCGAGTGCTGCGTTTCCCATGCGTCCGGTCGCCTCAGAGGGAGTGGATGTGCGTCGCCGGAAGGTGTATGTAAAGGCCTTGGAGCAGCGGTTCATAGCCTTGGGGCCGGTGCTTCTGTAAGATTCGTCCCCCTTTATCCCCTGCAAGCGAGACTTCAGCCGTGCTGCAAAACATTCGTGTGGTTCTGGTCGGCACCAGTCATCCGGGCAATATCGGTGGCGCGGCCCGTGCCATGAAAAACATGGGGCTTTCGCGGCTGGTGCTGGTCGATCCGGCTCATTTCCCCCACGCCGATGCCGATGCGCGCGCGTCAGGTGCCACCGATATCCTCGAAACCGCGCAGGTGGTGTCGACCCTTGAAGACGCGCTGGTCGGCTGCACGTTGGTCATGGGCACCAGTGCGCGTGACCGCAAGATCCCCTGGCCGATGCTCGACCCCCGCGAAGCGGGCGTCATGAGTGTTGAACACGCTGCGCAGGGCGAAGAGATCGCGCTGGTGTTCGGGCGTGAATACGCAGGCCTGACCAACGACGAGTTACAGCGTTGTCATTACCACGTCCACATTCCGTCAAACCCTGACTTCAGCTCATTGAATCTGGCGGCGGCGGTGCAGGTGCTCAGCTACGAAACGCGCGTAGCCTGGCTGGCAACGGAAGGGCAGGTGAGCAAAGTCGAGAAGGTCGAGCCGACTGCCGAGCGAGTGACAATGGATGACATGGAAAAATTCTATGAGCATCTGGAGGCCACTCTGGTGAACATTGGTTTCCTCGATCCGGACAAGCCGCGCCATCTGATGGCCAGACTGCGTCGCCTGTACGGTCGCTCGGAAATCGACCGATCCGAAATGAGCATTTTGCGTGGCATCCTCACCGAAACCCAAAAAGCGGCCAACGGTGAGCCCTACAAGCGGAAGGATCAGTGATGTTCGAGCGTCTGCGAGAAGATATTCAAAGTGTGTTTCACCGTGACCCGGCGGCCCGTAACGCTTTCGAGGTGTTGACCTGCTACCCCGGTATGCACGCGATCTGGCTGCATCGGTTGTCTGGCTGGTTGTGGAACAAGGATTTCAAGTGGCCTGCGCGCATGGTGTCGAATTTCGGTCGCTGGTTGACCGGAATCGAAATTCATCCCGGCGCCAAGGTCGGTCGACGCTTCTTTATCGACCACGGCATGGGCATCGTCATCGGCGAGACCGCCGAAATCGGTGATGACGTGACGCTGTATCAGGGCGTGACCCTGGGCGGCACCAGTTGGAACAAAGGTAAGCGCCATCCGACGCTGGAATCCGGTGTGGTAGTGGGGGCGGGTGCCAAGGTACTCGGTCCGTTCACCGTCGGTGCGGGTGCGAAAGTGGGATCGAACGCCGTGGTGACCAAGCCGGTGCCAGCAGGCGCAACCGTTGTGGGCATTCCGGGCCGAATCATCGTCAAGACCGATGAAAGTGACGCCGAAGCCAAACGCAAGGCCATGGCCGAGAAAATCGGCTTCGATGCCTACGGTGTTGGCGAGGACATGCCGGATCCCGTCGCCCGTGCGATCGGCCAGTTGCTCGATCACTTGCAGGCCGTCGATGTGCGCATGGAAGACATGGGCAAGGCCCTGAAAAGCCTGGGTTGTGAGTACCGGGAAAAAGAGTTGCCGGAGTTGCACCAGGAAGTATTCGATTGCATCAAGGAGCGCAACGAGACCAAGGTCGGTCAAGGTATTTGACGCAAACGGCTCTAAAAGGGTCGTCGAAACGTACTATTTGACTTGCGGTTTTGCTATTATGCCGCCCGCTCTTTGCGGGTAATCCCGACTGTTTCACTAGGTCTTATAGTTGACTTAAATACTCGGGAATAGCATACTCGCTCTCATTCCGAACCTCCGCGGTACACGTCATGCGACTGACTACAAAGGGCCGATACGCCGTCACTGCCATGCTGGATCTGGCGTTGCACGCGCAGCATGGGCCGGTGTCTCTGGCCGATATCTCCGAGCGGCAAGGCATTTCCCTTTCCTACCTCGAGCAACTGTTCGCCAAGCTGCGCCGCAGCAATCTGGTCTCCAGCGTGCGTGGGCCGGGCGGTGGCTACCAGCTGTCCCGCAACATGCAGGGGATTCAAGTGGCGCAGGTGATCGATGCGGTCAACGAATCGGTCGACGCAACACGCTGCCAGGGGCTCGGTGATTGTCATGCTGGCGATACCTGTCTGACCCACCATTTGTGGTGCGACCTCAGCCAGCAGATTCACGAATTTCTAAGCGGTATCAGCCTGGCCGACCTCGTCACTCGCCGTGAAGTGCAGGAAGTCGCCCAACGTCAGGATCTGCGTCGTTGCGGTAACAAAACGCAGATGCTGGACAAGATTGAAACATCCGCCGTTGAGTGAACGCAGATGAACGCGCGGCGCGCCTGCCCGATAGGAGATATTCAATGAGATTGCCGATTTACCTCGATTATTCCGCGACGACCCCGGTCGATCCGCGTGTTGCGCAGAAAATGAGCGATTGCCTGCTGGTGGATGGCAACTTCGGTAACCCGGCGTCGCGTTCCCACGTTTTCGGCTGGAAAGCGGAAGAGGCGGTCGAGAATGCTCGTCGTCAAGTGGCTGATCTGGTCAATGCCGATCCGCGCGAAATCGTCTGGACCTCCGGTGCCACCGAGTCCGACAACCTGGCGATCAAAGGCGCAGCGCATTTCTATGCCACCAAAGGCAAGCACCTGATCACCAGCAAGATCGAACACAAAGCGGTTCTCGATACCATGCGCCAACTGGAGCGCGAAGGTTTCGAAGTCACCTACCTTGAGCCGACCGAAGACGGTCTGATCACTCCGGCGATGGTCGAAGCCGCACTGCGCGACGACACCATTCTGGTCTCGGTCATGCACGTCAATAACGAAATCGGCACCGTCAACGACATCGCTGCAATTGGTGAACTGACCCGTTCGCGCGGCGTGCTGTTCCATGTCGATGCTGCTCAGTCCACCGGCAAGGTGGACATCGACCTGTCGAAGCTGAAAGTCGACATGATGTCTTTCTCGGCTCACAAGACCTACGGCCCTAAAGGCATCGGCGCGCTGTACGTCAGCCGCAAGCCTCGCGTGCGCATTGAAGCCACCATGCACGGTGGCGGTCACGAGCGTGGCATGCGCTCCGGCACCCTGGCCACTCACCAGATCGTCGGCATGGGTGAAGCGTTCCGCATCGCGAAGGAAGACATGGTCGCTGAAAACGTGCGCATCAAGGCACTCAGCGATCGCTTCTACAAGCAGGTCGAGCACCTTGAAGAACTGTACGTCAACGGCAGCCTGACCGCTCGCGTGCCGCACAACCTGAACCTGAGCTTCAACTACGTCGAAGGTGAGTCGCTGATCATGGCGCTCAAGGACCTCGCCGTTTCTTCGGGTTCCGCGTGCACCTCGGCCTCTCTGGAGCCTTCGTACGTGCTGCGCGCCTTGGGCCGCAACGACGAACTGGCACACAGCTCGATCCGTTTCACGTTCGGTCGCTTCACCACTGAAGAAGAAATCGACTACGCCGCGCAGAAAGTCTGCGAAGCCGTGACCAAGCTGCGCGCTCTGTCGCCGCTGTGGGACATGTTCAAGGACGGCGTCGACATCTCGAAGATCGAGTGGGCTGCACACTAATTTAAAGTCGCCACCCAACGCGGCGCTTTAAAAACAGGGTTTTTGAAGTGCCGTGAGAGCGGCAAACTGATGAGGATTGCATCATGGCTTACAGCGAAAAGGTCATTGACCACTACGAGAACCCGCGCAACGTCGGCAAGATGAACGCGGAAGATCCTGATGTCGGCACCGGCATGGTTGGCGCTCCGGCGTGTGGCGACGTCATGCGCCTGCAAATCAAGGTCAACGAGCAAGGCATCATCGAAGACGCCAAGTTCAAGACTTACGGCTGCGGTTCGGCCATCGCTTCCAGCTCCCTGGCCACCGAGTGGATGAAGGGTAAGACGCTGGACGAGGCAGAAACCATCAAAAACACTCAGTTGGCCGAAGAACTGGCGCTGCCGCCGGTGAAAATCCACTGCTCCGTACTCGCAGAGGACGCCATCAAGGCTGCCGTTCGCGACTACAAGCAGAAGAAAGGCCTGCTCTAAGCAGTCTTTACACCGCTGGCAACAGTAAGGAGTCACGATGGCTATCAGCATGACCGAAGCTGCCGCCAACCACGTGCGTCGTTCCCTTGAGGGGCGCGGCAAGGGTGATGGCATTCGTCTGGGCGTTCGCACCACAGGCTGCTCTGGCCTGGCGTACGTACTTGAGTTCGTCGACGAGCCGGAAAGCGAAGATACGGTCTTCGAGCAACACGGCGTCAAGGTGATCATCGATCCCAAGAGCCTGGTTTATCTCGACGGCACCGAGCTCGATTTCGTCAAGGAAGGGTTGAACGAAGGCTTCAAGTTCAACAACCCCAACTCGCGCGGTGAGTGTGGCTGCGGCGAAAGCTTCAACGTCTGAGGCTTATCGTGGGTACTCCTTGTCATTTCGCTCTGTTCGACCTGCAGCCGGGTTTCCTGCTGGATCTCGACTTGCTGGCCTCGCGTTATCGTGAACTTGCCCGTAGCGTGCACCCCGACCGTTTCGCTGACGCTCCCGAGCGTGAGCAACGTGTTGCGCTGGAGCGCTCGGCGAGCTTGAACGACGCCTACCAGACGCTGAAAAGCGCGCCCAAGCGTGCGCGTTATCTATTGGCGCTCAAGGGGGAAGTGCCCCTTGAGGTCACGGTGCACGATCCTGACTTCCTGATGCAGCAGATGCAATGGCGCGAGGAACTCGAGGACTTGCAGGATGAGGCGGATCTGGATGGTGTGGCGGTATTCAAGCGTCGTCTCAAGGCGGCTCAGGAAGAACTGAACGAGAGCTTCGCGGCTTGTTGGGATGATGCTGCACAGCGTGAGCAGGCGGAGCGCCTGATGCGCCGCATGCAGTTCCTCGACAAGCTCTCCTACGAAGTGCGCCAGCTGGAAGAGCGCCTCGACGATTAACCCCGCGCCGCCTCTGGGCGGCGCGCCAGTGATATCAGAACAGCAATGGCTCTACTGCAGATCGCCGAACCCGGCCAAAGTCCAAAACCTCATCAGCGCCGTCTGGCCGTCGGGATCGATCTCGGCACCACCAACTCGCTGGTCGCCGCCCTGCGCAGCGGTATCAGTGAGCCGCTGCCCGACGCCAGTGGTCAGGTGATCCTGCCGTCGGCTGTCCGCTACCACGCTGACCGCGTTGAAGTGGGCCAGTCCGCCAAGGACGCCGCGGCCACTGATCCTCTGAACACCATTATTTCGGTCAAGCGCCTGATGGGGCGTGGTATCGCCGATGTGAAGCATTTGGGCGAGCAACTGCCTTACCGCTTCATCGGTGGCGAATCACACATGCCGTTCATCGAAACCGTGCAGGGTGCGAAAAGCCCGGTCGAGGTGTCTGCCGACATCCTCAAGGTGCTGCGCCAGCGTGCAGAAGCCACGTTGGGTGGCGATCTGGTGGGTGCTGTCATCACGGTGCCTGCGTATTTCGACGACGCTCAGCGCCAGGCCACCAAAGATGCGGCCAAACTGGCCGGTCTGACCGTGTTGCGCCTGCTCAATGAGCCGACTGCTGCGGCCGTGGCGTATGGTCTCGATCAGAAAGCCGAAGGTGTCGTGGCAATCTACGATCTGGGCGGCGGGACGTTCGATATCTCGATCCTGCGCCTGACCGGCGGCGTTTTCGAAGTCTTGGCCACGGGCGGCGACAGCGCGCTGGGTGGCGACGATTTCGACCACGCCGTCGCCAGTTGGATCATCGCTGAGGCTGGGCTGTCCGATGATCTGGACCCGGCTGCGCAGCGCAGCCTTATGCAAACGGCCTGTGCCGCCAAAGAGGCGCTGACCGATGCTGAATCGGTTGAAGTCGTCCATGGCGCCTGGACTGGCGTGCTGACGCGCGCGGGTTTCAATGAGCTCATCGAGCCGATGATCGCTCGCAGCCTAAAGGCCTGTCGTCGTGCCGTGCGCGATTGCGGTATTGAGTTGGACGAGGTTGAAGCCGTCGTCATGGTCGGCGGTTCGACTCGCGTGCCTCGCGTGCGTGAAGCGGTCGGCGAGCTGTTCGGTCGTCAGCCGCTGACCTCCATTGACCCGGATCAAGTGGTTGCCATTGGTGCAGCGATCCAGGCCGATACCTTGGCAGGTAACAAGCGCGACGGCGGCGAGCTGTTGTTGCTGGACGTCATTCCGCTGTCCCTGGGGCTGGAAACCATGGGTGGCTTGATGGAGAAAGTGATTCCGCGCAACACCACGATTCCGGTGGCGCGTGCGCAGGAATTCACCACTTATAAAGATGGCCAGTCCGCCATGATGATTCACGTCCTGCAGGGCGAGCGTGAGTTGATCAGTGACTGCCGTTCGCTGGCGCGTTTCGACCTGCGCGGCATCCCTGCGATGGTGGCGGGTGCGGCGAAGATTCGCGTGACGTTCCAGGTCGATGCCGATGGTCTGCTGAGCGTTTCCGCTCGCGAACTGGCCTCTGGCGTCGAATCCAGCATTCAGGTCAAGCCGTCCTATGGCCTGACCGATGGCGAGATCGCACGCATGCTCAAGGATTCGTTCCAGTATGCCGGTGATGACAAAGTGGCCCGCGTGCTGCGTGAGCAGCAGGTCGATGCCCAGCGCCTGATCGAAGCTGTCGAGGGGGCCTTGCAGGCTGATGGCGAGCGTTTGCTCGACGCCGAAGAGCGCATGGTCATCGACATGCAGGTCGATGAACTCCGTGAATTGATCAAGGGCACCGACGGTGCAGCTATCGAGCAGCAGACCAAGCGTCTGTCGCAGGTGACCGACGCGTTCGCCGCCCGTCGTCTGGACTCGACGGTGAAAGCCGCTCTGGCAGGACGCAACCTGAATGAGATTGAGGAATAACTGATGCCGCAGGTGATTTTTCTGCCCCACCACGAGTTCTGCCCGGAGGGCCTGGTGGTTGAGGCCGAGCCAGGCACGTCGATCCTTGAACTGGCGCATGAGCACCATATCGAGATGGAAAGTGCCTGCGGCGGCGTCTGCGCCTGCACCAC